>NZ_CP107757.1:0-4800000 GCF_041431095.1 Streptomyces sp. NBC_00597 | reverse complement strand
GAACATGGTCGGGAGGCAGTAGCGGGCAAAGGCGACCGCCACCTCCATCTGCTGCGGGTCGGACGCGAGCTTCGGCGACATCATCGTGATGAACACGGGCGCGGCGAGGACACAGATCGTGGTGATGGCGGCCAACAGCACGACGACGAGCGTCAGGAGGCGGTTGGCGTAGGCCTCGCCTCCGTCGTCGTCCTGCTTCATGGCCCGCACGAGCTGCGGGATGAAGACGGCGTTGAGCGCACCGCCGCCGACCAGCACGTAGATCATCGTCGGCAGGGTGTTGGCGATCTGGTACGTGTCGTTGAACGTGCCGACGCCGATGGCGCCGGCGATGACGAGGGTCCGCATGAAGCCGGTGATGCGGGAGACGATCGTGCCGGCGGCCATGAGGGCGCTGGACTTCAGCAGGCTGGAGGCGCGGCCGGCGGGCTTGCTCGGCGCCGGGGCGGCGACGGGGGCGTCCTCCGCGGGGGTGCGGGGAGCTCCCTGCTGGTCCCGGTAGAGGTGCGCGAAGGCGTCCGGCTCGGGCTGTGCGTCCGCGGCCTTGGTGACCAGGGAGTCCACTCCGACGAACTGGGTGGTCGTCGCGTGGTCGCCGTACGGCAGGTGCCGGGAGGGACCGTCCGGCTCGGGCGGCGGGGTCTGGGCCCAGACGTGCGGGTCGGGGGCGTGCACAGGGGCCTGCGGGGCCGCGTAGAGCGGGCCGGGCTCCTGGTAGGTGCCGGGCGGCGGCGGCGGGTGCGAAGCTCGGTCGTAGAGGACCTCGGCGACGGGGTCCTGGGCCGACAGGTCCTGCGACCGGTAGGGGTCGTAGTCGTAGGCGTCCTGGACATACGGGTCGCGGTCCGGCGCGGGCGCAGGCACGGAGACCTGCCCGGGCACCGGAGTGCCCGGGGCAGTGCCCTGGGAGGGCGCGGGCCCACCAGTGCCCTGCGCGCGGTCACCGTCGTACGGCGCGTTCATCGAAACCCCACCTCATCGTCCCCAGGCCGACCGGCCACGGCATCGCTCAACGGTCCACTGTCTCACCCGTGCCGGACGGGCCGGTGCTTTGCGGTCCGGTGTCCGGGGTCTCGTCACTCGGCTGCGTGCTCTCCTCGCCGGCCGCCCGGGCTGCGACGCGCTTGCGGCTGGCGTACATCTTGATGCCTGCCAGGACGAGGAGCAGGACGCCGCCGGCGATGACGAGCATGACGGTCGGAGTGATCTCGGTGGCCTCGACGGTGAACTTGCGGGCCTTGCCGTAGGGAACGCCGTCGGTGGTGAAGAGCTGTGCCGTGACCTCGACGGGCCCGCTCGCGGTGGCGTTGGCGGTGAACTTGACCGTCTGGCTGTGTCCGCCGGCGACGGTCACTTCTTGCTCGGCCTGGCCGCTGTCGCCGAACATCAGGCGGGTCGGGTTGGCGGACTTCACCCGCAGGACGAGGTTGTGGACGTCCTGGACGAGGCTGTTCTGGACGCTGACCGGGATGGTCGCGCTGTGTCCGGACAAGGTGGCGTCGGACTTGGGGACGACCTTGACCTTCTCGGTCAGGCCGATGAGGTACTCCTGCACCTGGTCCCGGTAGAGCCTGCCCTCTTCGGGGCGGCCGCGCCAGGAGGTGGACATCTCGCGGTTGGTGGTGTTCCCAAAGGGGATCTCCACGCGGTCGGGGGCGCTGAGGATCACCTTGAAGTGGTCGAGGGTGTTCTGGGTGGTGCGGATCTTCTCGAAGGCGGAGACCGGGAGCTCCGTCTTGCGCAGCGCCTCGGGGTACTGGCCCGCGCCGGGGACCTGGGTGTTGACGCCCGGGTCGGGCTTGGCGGTGGCCGCGGTGTCGAGGTCGGCCGGCTGGGTCCAGCGGCCCGCCTGGAGCCCGCGTATGGCGGCCGCCATCGACTGCACCTGGCTGGTGGAGGGCATCCGCTGCGGGGTGACGACGAAGCTGCGCTGGTTGTCGGTCTTCTGCAGGTTCAGGGCGAGGCTCTGGGCGAGGAAGCGCTGCACGGCCAGGGTGGCGTTCCCGGCGTTCAGCATGTCGCCCTCGAAGGCGGTGGAGAGGTCGGCGTCGGCGACGACGGCGGTGGTGCCCGCACCGATGGGACGGGCCGCCGAGGGCGTGTAGCCGAGGGCGCCGGTCTCCTGGAGGCTGTCGCTGCGCGTGAGGACGTTGTGGGCGCCCGCCGAGGTCGCCACATTGACGATCGACGGGTCGATGGCGCCGTCCACAGGCCAGGAGAAGTCGGTGGACGGGGTGACGTGCAGGACGGTCTCCACGGCCTGCTTCGCCTTGTCGGTGGCCGGCCGCAGCTGGCCCAGGGTCCCCGAGACGTCCTTGCCCTGGTGGGCGAGGGAGGCGATGTCGGGGTCGGCGAACGGCAGCGCGACGATCTTCTTGCCTTGGACCGCGGTCTCCAGGGAGCTCAGCCACTGTTCGGCGACGGCCTTGTTCTTGCCCTGGACGATCCGGCCGTCCGGGGTGCGGTACCGGTAGCCCTTGGTCATCGCGTCGACCGTGTACAGCAGGTCGGGGTCGATGACCCAGGTGACGGGCAGGTCCTTGCCGAGGGCGACCATCTGCTGGAGGCGCCCGCCGGACTTGAGCTCCTCGGCGAGGGAGTCGTCGAGGAAGACGGGGGTCTGCAGCTCGTCCGAGCCGGTCTCGGCGGTCAGGCGCGTGGTGGAGATCAGGGGCCACAGGTAGGTGATCTGGGAGCGCTTGGCGGCGGCCTCCGGCTGCCAGGGCAGGAAGGTCCGCTTGATGCCGAGGACCTGCTCGTACTGGCGGCTCTCGGTCTCGCCGGACAGCGAGACGCCGAGCTGGTAGACGCCGTCCTTGTCCAGCTCCAGCTTGTTCACCGGGACCGTGAGGGTGAAGTCCTGCTTCACCTTCGACGGCAGCGAGGGGATCTTCACGGCGAAGGCCTGGTCGATCTCACCGGGATCCGTGCCCGCCCGGAAGCCGGCGCGTTCCGCCGCCTCGTCGATCGAGGCCCGGTCGCTGAGGGCGGGCCCCACCCGCAGACCCACGTGCGCGCCGGTGATCGTCTCGCGGCCGTTGTTGACCACGCTGCCGGAGATCGTGAGGGTGTCGCCCTTGACCGGGGCCGTGGGCGCCATCTCGTCCAGCTGTACGTCGACGGTTCCCCCGTCGGCGGCCTGGGCGGCCTGGGGAGCAGGCGAGTAGACCAGAGCGGCGAGCACGGGGGTCCCTGCCAGCAGGACGATGGCGCGCCGCAGCCAGCGGCGCCGGGCAGGAGCGGGCGGTGCCCCCTGGATGTCTGCCGCCTCGGCCACGCGCTAGCCCGTCCCTCGAAGTGTCAGTGGTCGTCGTTCGTGCGTCCACAGATGGTAACGAGACCCGCCGTGCGCGAGTGCCGCGCCTTGCTCCACATGATCGGCTCCGCTTCCGGGCCGCCGGGCGCCGGGGTGCCGTAAACGAGGAAGCCCCAGCCGGGCCGGGCACGTACCCTTTTCTGTTGTGCCGAACGCCAACGAAGACAATCCCAGTGCCCTGAGTCAGGTGCAGCACCACGCGGTCAGCGAACTGCTGCGGGTCGCCCCTGTCGCCGACGAGCTCGGCCGCCGGTTCCAGGAGGCCGGCTTCCGCCTTGCCCTGGTCGGCGGGTCCGTACGCGATGCGCTGCTCGGGCGTCTCGGCAACGACCTCGACTTCACCACCGATGCCCGCCCCGAGGACGTTCTGAAGATCGTCCGGCCGTGGGCGGACTCGGTGTGGGACGTCGGCATCGCCTTCGGCACCGTCGGAGCCCAGAAGGGCGCCCGCGTCGGAGGCGCTGATCGAAACTTCCAGATCGAGGTCACCACCTACCGCTCGGAGTCGTACGACCGCACCTCGCGCAAGCCGGAGGTCTCCTACGGCGACTCGATCGACGAGGACCTGGTCCGCCGCGACTTCACCGTGAACGCGATGGCGGTCGCGCTTCCGGAGAAGGAGTTCGTGGATCCCCACGGCGGCCTGGAGGACCTCCAGGCGGGCGTGCTGCGCACTCCCGGCACCCCGGAGGACTCCTTCTCCGACGACCCGCTGCGGATGCTGCGTGCGGCGCGCTTCGCCGCCCAGCTCGACTTCGAGGTCGCACCCGAGGTCGTGGCGGCGATGAAGGCGATGTCGGAGCGGATCGAGATCGTCTCGGCGGAGCGGGTGCAGGGCGAGCTGAACAAGCTGCTGCTGTCCACGCACCCCCGCAAGGGCCTGGGCCTCCTCGTGGACACCGGGCTCGCCGACCACGTCCTGCCCGAGCTGCCCGCCCTGCGGTTGGAGAGCGACGAGCACCACCGGCACAAGGACGTCTACGACCACTCGTTGATCGTGCTGGAGCAGGCCATCGCGCTGGAGCAGGACGGTCCGGACCTGGCGCTGCGGCTGGCGGCTCTGCTCCACGACATCGGCAAGCCGCGCACCCGTCGCTTCGAGAGCGACGGCCGGGTCTCCTTCCACCACCACGAGGTGGTGGGCGCGAAGATGACCAAGAAGCGCATGACCGCGTTGAAGTACTCCAACGACATGGTCAAGGACGTGTCCCGGCTGGTGGAGCTGCACCTGCGCTTCCACGGCTACGGGGACGGCGAGTGGACCGACTCCGCGGTACGGCGCTACGTCCGCGACGCCGGCCCGCTCCTGGACCGCCTGCACAAGCTGACCCGGTCCGACTGCACCACGCGCAACAAGCGCAAGGCCAATGCCCTCTCCCGCACCTATGACGGTCTGGAGGAGCGCATCGCGCAGCTTCAGGAGCAGGAGGAGCTCGACTCCATCCGTCCCGACCTGGACGGCAACGAGATCATGCAGGTCCTGGGCACCGGCCCCGGCCCGGTGATCGGCAAGGCCTATGCCTTCCTGCTGGAGCTGCGGCTGGAGAACGGCCCGATGGAACGCGCCGCCGCCGTCGCTGCGCTCAAGGAGTGGTGGGCCGCGCAGGCCTGAGGCATGGCGGACCGGAGCGATGTTTCACGTGAAACATCGCTCCGGCCGACGCTTCACACGGGCGCGCCCTGCCGCTTCAGGCAGGCCGCGTTCACCGCGTAGAGGGCGGCCACGCTCACGATCAGTAGGACGGACTGGCCGTCCGGCGGGAGCATGAGGGCGGCCACCGCGGCCGCGCTCACGAACGCGATGTTGAACAGCACGTCGTAGACGGAGAACACACGGCCGCGGAAGTCGTCGTCCACATGGGACTGGATGGCCGTGTCGGTGGAGATCTTGGCGGCTTGGGTGGCGAGGCCGAGCACGAAGGCCGCGACCAGCATCGGTCCGGGTTCGAAGAACAGGCCGAGCGGGGGCACCAGGATCGCGGCCCCGGCGGAGCAGGCCGTGATCCAGCCACGGGTGCCCAGACGGCCCACCAGCCATGGGGTGACGACGGCAGCGGCGAAGAATCCGGCCCCGGAGACGCCGACCGCGATGCCCAGCAGGGCGAGACCGGCGGATTCGCCGTCCGACCAGGAGTAGCGGCAGAGCATGAGGAGCGTCACGAACAGGGCGCCGTAGCAGAAGCGCATCACGGTCATGGCAGTGAGCGTCTGGGCCGCCTCGCGCCGGGAGGCCAGGTGCCGCAGCCCTTCCACCATGCCCCGGAAGGTCAGCACGACCCCCTCGGCGACCGAAGGGTGCATCCGTCCGGCCGGGTGGTCCGGACCGAGCAGGCCCACGGCCAGACGTAGCGAGACCAGGCCCGCACACAGGTAGAGCCCGGCACCCAGCAGCACCACCAGGGCGTTGGAGTCCGAGGCCAGCAGCTGCATGAGGAAGGCGAGTCCCCCGCCGGCGACCGCCGCGAGCGTCCCGGCCGTGGGCGAGAGCGAATTGGCGGTGACCAGCTGGCCGGGGCCGACGACGTGGGGCAGGGAGGCGGCGAGCCCGGCCAGCACGAAGCGGTTGACCGCGGTCACCGACAGGGCCGAGGCGTAGAAGAGCCAGTCGGGGACGTGCGCGACGATCAGTACGCCGGTGACGCAGGCCAGGAAGGCGCGCAGCAGGTTGCCGTAGAGGAAGACCTGGCGCCGCCGCCAGCGGTCGAGCAGCACCCCGGCGAAGGGGCCGATCAACGAGTAGGGCAGCAGCAGCACCGCCATGGCCGAGGCGATGGCCGCGGGCGAGGTCTGCTTCTCGGGGGAGAACACCACGTAGGTGGCGAGTGCCACCTGGTACACGCCGTCGGCGGCCTGGGAGAGCAGCCGTACGGCGAGCAGGTTGCGGAAATCCCTCAGGCGCAGGAGTACGCGCAGATCACGTACGACAGGCATGAGGGCAAGGGTCACATACGCGGAGGGTCCCCGGGCACATTGCCCGGGGACCCTCCGCGGAAGAACAGTCGAAGACCAGGTGTCCGAAGACCCGTGGGGTCCGACCTAGCGCTCGACCTCGCCCTTGATGAACTTCTCGACGTTGACCAGGGCCTCGTCGTCGAAGTACTGCACCGGCGGGGACTTCATGAAGTAGCTGGAGGCCGAGAGGATCGGGCCGCCGATGCCGCGGTCCTTGGCGATCTTCGCGGCGCGCAGGGCGTCGATGATGACGCCGGCGGAGTTCGGGGAGTCCCAGACCTCAAGCTTGTACTCAAGGTTCAGCGGGACGTCGCCGAAGGCGCGGCCTTCGAGGCGGACGTAGGCCCACTTGCGGTCGTCGAGCCACGCGACGTAGTCGGACGGGCCGATGTGGACGTTCTTCTCGCCGAGCTCGCGGTCGGGGATCTGCGAGGTGACGGCCTGCGTCTTGGAGATCTTCTTCGACTCCAGGCGGTCGCGCTCCAGCATGTTCTTGAAGTCCATGTTGCCGCCGACGTTGAGCTGCATGGTGCGCTCAAGACGGACACCGCGGTCCTCGAACAGCTTCGCCATCACGCGGTGCGTGATGGTGGCGCCGACCTGCGACTTGATGTCGTCGCCGACGATCGGGACACCGGCCTCGGTGAACTTGTCGGCCCATTCCTTGGTGCCGGCGATGAAGACCGGGAGGGCGTTGACGAAGGCGACCTTGGCGTCGATGGCGCACTGGGCGTAGAACTTCGCCGCAGCCTCGGAACCGACGGGCAGGTAGCAGATCAGAACGTCGACCTCGCGGTCCTTGAGGACCTGGACCACGTCGACCGGGGCCTCGGGGGACTCCTCGATCGTCAGGCGGTAGTACTTGCCCAGGCCGTCCAGGGTGTGGCCGCGCTGCACGGTCACGCCCTTGTTGGGGACGTCACAGATCTTGATCGTGTTGTTCTCGCTGGCGCCGATGGCGTCCGAAAGGTCGAGGCCGACCTTCTTCGCGTCGACGTCGAACGCGGCGACGAACTCGATGTCACGCACGTGGTAGTCGCCGAACTGGACGTGCATCAGACCGGGGACCTTGGCCGCCGGGTCGGCGTCCTTGTAGTACTCGACGCCCTGCACCAGCGAGGCGGCGCAGTTGCCCACGCCGACGATGGCTACGCGAACCGAACCCATTCCGGTTGCTCCCTGTTTGTTCTCGGACGAGGTCTGCGAGGTGCAGACCTCATTTTGCTGTTTCGTCGGGCGGACCGGGTCGTCTCTGATCCCGTCCCGCCCGCTCACTCTCGATGAGCTCGTTCAGCCAGCGCACTTCGCGCTCGACGGACTCCATTCCGTGCCGCTGCAGCTCAAGCGTGTAGTCGTCGAGGCGTTCCCGTGTGCGGGCGAGGGAGGCGCGCATCTTCTCCAGACGCTCCTCCAGCCTGCTGCGGCGGCCCTCAAGGACCCGCATGCGCACTTCCCGCTCGGTCTGGCCGAAGAAGGCGAAGCGCGCGGCGAAGGACTCGTCCTCCCAGGCGTCCGGGCCCGTGTGGGACAGGAGCTCTTCGAAGTGCTCCTTCCCCGCTGCCGTCAACCGGTAGACGATCTTGGCGCGGCGCCCTGCGAGTGAAGTGGCGAGAGCGTCTTCCGGGGCGTTGCCCGGTTCTTCGATCAACCAGCCGTTGGCGACCAACGTCTTGAGGCAGGGATAGAGCGTGCCGTAGCTGAACGCCCGGAACACCCCCAGTGAGGTGTTGAGCCGCTTGCGGAGCTCGTACCCGTGCATGGGGGATTCGCGAAGCAGGCCGAGGACGGCGAATTCGAGGATGCCTGAGCGCCTGCTCATCCGCCTGCCTCTCCTTCGCCCCTGAGTTTTATACCGAGCTGATGTATCGACTCGATACATCCAGACGATAGAACGGGCCGTCTTCGGCGACAAGGGGTGAGGTAGTGACCGGCGTCACATCACTAATTCGTACCAGGCGAGTTGCCTGATTTGGGGTGAACTTCGGCACTGTTCGGGTTTTGAGCGTGCGTAGTCTGTGGGCCATGACAACGGGGGGAACCGGAATTAGCCTGCCGCTTCCAGGCCACTCGCCTGCCCGAGGAGTAGTCGTTCGATGAGCGAGCACCGCCGCAAACCGTCGCAGCCCGAGGGCGGTGGACGAGCCGCGGCCCGCCGGGCCGCCCAGCAGCGCCCTGGCCGGGGTGCCGGGCCCGCACGTGACGTACCCACGGCGTCACACAGCGGACCGTACGCAGAGCCGCCCGGCCATAGTGGTCGGACCGGTGCCCGCCGGGGCACTCCCAGCGGATCCGGAGGGCGTGGACGCGGTGCCGGCGGCGCCGGCCGCGGCTCGGGTCGCCCGGACAAGCGACTGATCAACTACCCGCGCTCGGACAAGCAGGGCTGGAAGCGGTTCCTGCCCTCCTGGAAGCTGGTCTGCGGCACGGCCCTCGGTTTCTTCGCCATCATCACGGCGGGCGCCGGCATCGGCATCGCCTCGGTGAACAAACCCGACCCGAACAAGGCGGCCCAGGCGCAGAACAACGTCTTCTACTGGGCGGACCACTCCCAGATGGTGGCCACCGGCGGTTCGATGAACCGGCAGATCGTGCCCATCGACAAGATCCCCAAGTCGATGCAGAACGCCGTGATCTCCGCGGAGAACGAGTCGTTCGAGACGGACAAGGGCGTCGACCCGATGGGCATCGCCCGCGCCGTGTGGAACATGGCCAAGGGCGGTTCCACCCAGGGCGGCTCGACCATCACCCAGCAGTACGTGAAGAACACGTACCTGGACTCCGACCAGACGCTGAAGCGCAAGGTCACCGAGCTCTTCATCTCGATAAAGCTGGGCGTGTCCGAGGAGAAGGACACGATCCTCGCGGGGTACCTCAACACCGCCTACTACGGCCGTGACGCCTACGGCATCCAGGCGGCCGCGCGGGCCTACTTCGGCAAGGACTGCAAGGACCTCTCGCCGTCCGAGAGCGCCTTCCTGGCCTCCGTGCTCAAGGGCCCCAACCTCTACAACCCGGACGGCGGCGTCGGTTCCGCCGCCACCCCCGAGAAGAACACCGAGCGGGCCAAGGAGCGCTGGGCCTGGGTCCTGGACCGCGAGGTCGCGGTCGGCCGGATGCAGAAGGCCGAGCGGGACCAGTTCACGGAGTTCCCGAAGATCGTCGATTCCGAGCAGGCCCGCAGCCTGTCCGGACAGACCGGCTACCTGGTCGACACGGCCAAGAAGTACGTGATGAAGGTCACGGGCCTCACGGCGGAAGAGATGGCCCGCGGCGGCTACCAGATCAAGACCACCTTCCAGAAGCCCAAGGTGGACGCCCTGGTCAAGGCCGTGGAGGACACCCGCAACGACTTCCTCGACGAGAAGGCCCGGCCCGAGTACGACACCTTCGTCCAGTTCGGCGCCGCCTCCGTGGACGTGAAGACCGGGGCGATCGTGGCCCTGTACGGCGGCCCGGGCATGGACAAGAAGTACTTCAGCAACAACGCCGACACGCTCGGCGTCCCGGTCGGCTCGACCTGGAAGCCGTACGTCCTGGCGGCCGCGATGCGGTACGGCACCCAGAACTCGCACGGCGAGGGCATTTCGGCCGACAGCAAGTACAACGCGAACGACCTGACCGTGATCAACAACCGCGACGGCAAGCCGCTGCGGGACGCCTCGGGCAAGCCGTTCAAGCAGAAGAACGAGAGCACCTACCCCTACGGATACGTGACCCTCAACGAGGCGATGGAGAAGTCCATCAACGTGCCGTTCGCGCAGCTCGTCTTCGACGTCGGCCACAGCAAGGTCCGGGAGATGGCCCAGTCCACGGGCATCCTCAAGGACTCGATGAACCCGAACGACGACGCCTCGTTCGCCCTCGGCACCTCGACCCCGAGCGCCATCCGCATGGCCGACTCCTACGCCACCTTCGCCGCCTCCGGCACCCACCGTGATCCCTTCTCGGTGACCAGCGTGGAGAAGGACGGCAAGGAGCTGCCCGGCTTCGGGGCCCCCAAGGAGCAGCGGGCGATGGACGACTCCATCGCCGACAACGTCACCAAGGTGCTGGAGAACGTCGTCGACAACGGCACCGGCACCAAGGTCAGGAAGCTCGGCTTCACCCGGCCCGCCGCCGGCAAGACCGGAACCACCGACCAGAACAAGTCGGCCTGGTTCGTCGGCTACACCCCGGAGCTGTCCACCTCGGTGGCCCTGTTCCGTAGCGACCCGAATTCGGCGGACAAGAAGCTGATCTCCATGAACGGCGTGGGCGGCGTCGACTCCATCCACGGTGGCGACATCCCGGCCGCGATCTGGACCGAGTACATGAAGGAAGCCCTCAAGGGCACCCCGGTCAAGGAGTTCCCGGAGGCCGACAAGATCGGCGTCACCGCGGACGCCTCCGGCGCCCCTTCTCCGTCTCCCTCCTTCTCCCCGTCGCCCTCCCCGTCGATGCCCTCGCCCTCGGCTAGCTCCTCTCCGCCGGTCTCCCCGAGCCCGTCGAAGGGCGGCAAGCCGACCTGCAAGCCGTGGGAGCTCTACTGCATCCCGGACAGCGGCGGCGGCACCAACAGCGGCAACACCAACGGTGGCCCCGGCGGCGGCTCCAGCGGATCACCGTCGCCCTCGCCGTCGGGCAGACCGGGCCGCCCGGGCGGCACCAGCTGGGGAGCCAGCATGGGGACCGCGGGCTGACCCGCCTCCCCCCTGCTCCCACGAGGGCCGTCGCACACGGTGCGGCGGCCCTCCCGCACGCCAGGCCCCGTACGGCAGGATGAGCGCATGACGAAGGTGCACGAGGACCGGCCCGTACTGCCCACCCAGCAGGACGAGGTCGCCGCGGCCGGCAGCGAGTTCCTCGGCGGCCCGATGGGCCGCTACGCCCGGCTGGGCGGCCACTGGCTGACCCCGGTCCGCGTCGTGGTCCTGGTCGCCCTGGGGATGTTCGCGCTCGGCATGGTGCAGAAACTGCCCTGCTACGACTGGGCGTGGTTCCGGGGAGCCGGCTCCCAGTACACCCACGCCTGCTACTCCGACATCCCGCACCTGTTCTCCGTACGCGGCTTCGCCGACGGGCTCACGCCCTACTTCGACCGCCTCCCCGGTGACATGGAGTACCTGGAGTACCCGGTGCTCACCGGGCTCTTCATGGAGGTGGCCTCCTGGCTCACCCCCGGCGGCGGTTCCATCCAGCACCGCGAGCAGATGTACTGGATGGTCAATGCGGGGATGCTGATGGCCTGTACCGCGGTCATCGCCGTGTGCGTCGTGCGCACCCACCACCGCCGGCCCTGGGACGCGCTGCTCTTCGCCCTCGCGCCCGCCTTCGCGCTCACCGCGACGATCAACTGGGACCTGCTGGCCATCGCCCTGACCGCCGCGGGGATGCTCATGTGGTCCCGCGGCCGGACCCTGCTCTTCGGCGTCTTCATCGGCCTGGCCACCGCCGCCAAGCTCTACCCCGTCCTGCTGCTCGGCGTGCTGTTCGTGTTGTGCTGGCGGACCGGGAAGTGGCGGGCGTTCGGCTCAGCCGCCCTCGGCGCGGCCGTCTCCTGGCTCGTGGTGAACCTGCCCGTCATGCTCCTCGCCTGGGACGGCTGGAAGAAGTTCTACACGTTCAGCCAAGAACGCCCGATCGACTTCGGCTCCGTGTGGCTGCTCATCTCCCAGCGTTCCGGGAACCCCCTGCACGACGCGAACATCTACGCGACGGGCCTGACGCTGCTGCTGTGCGCGGGCATCGGGGTGCTCACGCTGACCGCCCCGCGCCGCCCCCGCTTCGCCCAGCTGGCGTTCCTGGTCGTGGCCGCCTTCATCCTGGCCAACAAGGTCTACTCGCCGCAGTACGTGCTGTGGCTCATCCCGCTGGCGGCGCTGGCCCGGCCGCGCTGGCGGGACTTCCTGATCTGGCAGGCCGGCGAGGTCGTGTACTTCCTCGGGATCTGGCTGTACCTCGCCTACACGACCAGCGGGGACAAGCACCAGGGCCTGCCCGTGGAGGGATACCAGCTGGCGATCACCGCCCACCTGTTGGCGACCCTCTACCTGTGCGCGGTCGTCGTCCGCGACATCCTGCTGCCCGAGCGGGACGTCGTGCGCCGCGACGGATCCGACGACCCGTCCGGTGGTGTCCTGGACGGGGCCGAGGACGTGTTCGTGCTGTCGGACGCCGCGAGGGCGCCGCAGGATGCGGCGCCCTCGCAGGGACAGCGGGTCGAGTGGGGCACGGCCCCCAGGGGCTGACCGGTCCCCCTCAACGACCGGGTGGGTTTCAGGCGTCGAGCACCCGGTCGAACTGCGTGGTGGTGTGGCGCAGGTGCGCCACCAGCTCGTCGCCGACCTTCGGCTCGGGGGAGTCCGACGGCACGAACAGGATCGAGACCTGCATGTGCGGGGGCTCCGCGAACCAGCGCTGCTTGCCCGCCCACACGAAGGGCGAAAGGTTCCGGTTCACGGTGGCCAGACCGGCCCGGGCCACGCCCTTGGCACGCGGCATCACGCCGTGCAGGGCCTTGGGAGCCTCCAGACCCACCCCGTGCGAGGTGCCGCCCGCGACCACGACCAGCCACCCGTCGGAGGCGGCCTTCTGCTGGCGGTAGCCGAACCGGTCACCCTTCGCGACGCGCGTGACGTCCAGGACGGCGCCCCGGTACTCGGTCGCCTCGTGGTCGCCCAGCCACAGCCGGGTGCCGATCCGCGCCCGGAAACGGGTCTGCGGGAACTGCTGCTGGAGCCGGGCCAGTTCCTGGGCCCGCAGGTGGCTGACGAACATGGTGTGCAGCGGCAGCCGGGCCGCGCGCAGCCGGTCCATCCAGCCGATGACCTCCTCGACGGCGTCCGAGCCGTCCGGGCGGTCCAGCGGCAGGTGCAGGGCGAAGCCCTCCAGCCGCACGTCCTCGATCGCCGCGTGCAGCTGGCCCAGGTCCTGCTCGGAGATGCCGTGGCGGCGCATCGAACTCATGCACTCGATGACCACGCGGGCGCCGACCAGGCCGCGGACCCCGTCCAGGGAGGACACCGAGCGGATCACCCGGTCCGGCAGCGGCACCGGCTCCTCACCCCGCCGGAACGGGGTGAGGACGAGCAGGTCGCCGCCGAAGAGGTCCTTGATGCTGGCGGCCTCGTACGTGGTCCCGACGGCCAGCACGTCGGCGCCCAGCCGGGTCGCCTCCTCGCACAACCGCTCGTGGCCGAAGCCGTAGCCGTTGCCCTTGCAGACCGGAATCATCCCCGGGAACTGGTCCTGGATCTGCTTCTGGTGCGCACGCCAGCGCGCGGTGTCGACGTAGAGCGTGAGCGCCATGCCCGTCCGGAGCCTCTCTCGAAAAAGCTGCCTGTGCAGCGATGCGTTGTGTGGGGGGTGCAGCAGCAGGTCAGCGACGCGACATGTAGATGTCGAGCGCCTTGTGCAGCATCTTGTTGAGCGGGAAGTCCCATTCGCCGACGTACTCGACGGCCTCGCCGCCCGTACCGACCTTGAACTGGATGAGGCCGAACAGGTGGTCGTTCTCGTCCAGCGTGTCACTGATGCCGCGCAGGTCGTAGACGCTGGCGCCGAGCGCGTACGAGTCGCGCAGCATGCGCCACTGCATCGCGTTCGACGGCCGGACCTCGCGCTTGTGGTTCGCGGAGGCGCCGTACGAGTACCAGACGTGCTGGCCGACGGTGAGCATCGTGGCGGCGGCCAGCGGCTCCCCCTCGTGCTTCGCGATGTACAGCCGCATCCGGTTCGGGTCCTCGGAGTTGAGGGCCGTCCACTGGCGCTGGAAGTAGCTGAGCGGGCGCGGGCGGAACTTGTCGCGCTCGGCCGTGATCTCGTACAGCTCCTGCCAGACCGGCAGGTCCTCGTAGGTGCCCTGGACGACCTCGACGCCGGCCTTCTCGGCCTTCTTGATGTTGCGGCGCCACAGCTGGTTGAAGCCCTTGAGGACGTCGTCCAGCGAGCGGTTGGCGAGCGGCACCTGGAAGACGTAGCGGGGCTGCACGTCGCCGAAGCCGGCGCCGCCGTCCTCGCCCTGCTGCCAGCCCATGCGGCGCAGCTTGTCGGACACCTCGAAGGCGCGGGGCTCGATGTGCGAGGCCTCCACGTCGCGCAGGCGCTTGACCTCAGGGTCCTGGATTCCGGCCTTGATGGCGGCGGCGTTCCAGCGGCGGATGACGACGGGCGGACCCATCTTCACGGTGAACGCGCCCTGACGCTTGAGGTGGGCCAGCATCGGCTGGAGCCACTCCTCCAGGTTCGGCGCGTACCAGTTGATGACAGGGCCCTCGGGAAGGTAGGCGAGGTACCGCTTCACCTTCGGCAGCTGGCGGTACAACACGAGGGCGGCGCCGACCAGTTCGTCGTTCTGGTCGAACCAACCGAGGTTCTCGGAGCGCCACTCGTTCTTCACGTCGGCCCACGCCGGGACCTGGCAGTGGCTAGCCGAGGGCAGGCTCTGGAGATATCCCAGATGCTGCTCTCGGCTGATGGTCCTCAGGGACAGGCTCATGCGGGGCGTCTCCTCGGCGGCTTCGCTGGCTATGGCGCGAAGCCTACTGCGACAAGGGCGCCACCCATCTGGGGGACGGGCCGTGCCCGGGCCGGTGAGAGGCCGGCGCCCTGTCGCCGAGGTGCCCCGGTCAGCCCGCCCAGCCGCCGAAGAGACCGCCGTGCGCCATGCCGAGGTAGAAGCCCACGGCCGAGGCGCCAAGCCCGATGATCAGTGCGAAGCGCTCGCGTGTCGTCTCCGAGATGAACTGTCCGTACGCGCCGGTCAGGATGCCGACGAGCCCGGTCCACGAGCTGATCAGGTGCAGATTGTCGAAGAATCCCGTGACGAACGCCACGAGGCCGAGGACCACCGTGGCCACCATCAGGGCGTCCTGCAGCGGGTGGGGCTTGCCGTCGGTCGCGAAGAGCGAGATGGAGGACTGGGGTCGCATTGCCTGTGCCATCGGAAGGCACCTCCTGGCTGACGCAGAGCGGTGCTGCGGGGTCGCCGCCGGCAGGAGCCGGGGGCATAGCACCGAGCACACCCGATGAATACAGAGTGTGGCCTCTTCCTGCCGGATTTCAACCGGAAGGAGTCGAGCAGGTAGTCTGTACGGTCTGCGCGGTGTCTGCTCTCGGACGCCGTGCGTACGCATCACGACCCTCCTGCCACGGAACGACCGTGGCCGCTGAGTCCAAAGGAGGTGGGTTCCACATGCGTCACTACGAAGTGATGGTCATCCTCGACCCCGATCTTGAGGAGCGCGCTGTCTCCCCGTTGATCGAGAACTTCCTTTCCGTCGTCCGTGAGGGCAACGGAAAGGTCGAGAAGGTCGACACCTGGGGCCGTCGTCGTCTCGCTTACGAGATCAAGAAGAAGCCCGAGGGCATCTACTCGGTCATCGACCTTCAGGCCGAGCCTGCGGTCGTCAAGGAGCTTGACCGACAGATGAACCTGAACGAGTCGGTTCTCCGGACCAAGGTCCTTCGCCCCGAGACCCACTGAACTTCGGTTCAGCGGTAATCGGGACCGAGTAGCACAGCAGCCCAGCAGCAATTCCCGCCGAGAGGTTCATCCATGGCAGGCGAGACCGTCATCACGGTCGTCGGCAATCTCGTCGACGACCCCGAGCTGCGCTTCACCCCCTCGGGTGCGGCGGTCGCGAAGTTCCGTGTCGCGTCCACCCCCCGCACCTTCGACCGTCAGACCAACGAGTGGAAGGACGGCGAGAGCCTGTTCCTGACCTGCTCGGTGTGGCGGCAGGCGGCGGAGAACGTCGCCGAGTCCCTTCAGCGAGGCATGCGCGTGATCGTGCAGGGCCGGCTGAGGCAGCGGTCGTACGAGGACCGTGAGGGTGTCAAGCGCACGGTCTACGAGCTGGACGTCGAGGAAGTCGGCCCCAGCCTGAAGAACGCCACGGC
Source organism: Streptomyces sp. NBC_00597 (assembly GCF_041431095.1). Taxonomy (GTDB): domain Bacteria; phylum Actinomycetota; class Actinomycetes; order Streptomycetales; family Streptomycetaceae; genus Streptomyces. The sequence goes on along the minus strand of NZ_CP107757.1, from coordinate 4,783,853 downwards.
CAAGGTCGCCAAGACCACCGGTCGCGGTGGCCAGGGTGGATACGGCGGCGGCCAGCAGCAGGGTGGCGGCGGTGGCTGGGGCGGAGCCCCCAGCGGCGGCGCCCCGCAGGGCGGCGGAGCTCCCTCCGACGACCCGTGGGCGTCCAGCGCGCCGGCCGGCGGCCAGCAGCAGCAGGGCGGCGGGGGCGGCTGGGGCGGAAGCTCCGGCGGTTCCAACGGTGGCTACTCGGACGAGCCCCCCTTCTAGGGAAGCTCGCATCCCCACTTCTTGATCACACAGGAGAGACACAATGGCGAAGCCGCCTGTGCGCAAGCCTAAGAAGAAGGTCTGCGCGTTCTGCAAGGACAAGACCGCGTACGTGGACTACAAGGACACGAACATGCTGCGGAAGTTCATTTCCGACCGCGGCAAGATCCGTGCCCGCCGCGTCACCGGCAACTGCACGCAGCACCAGCGTGACGTCGCCACGGCCGTGAAGAACAGCCGTGAGATGGCACTGCTGCCCTACACGTCCACCGCGCGATAAGGAAAGGGTGACCGACTAATGAAGATCATCCTGACCCACGAGGTTTCTGGCCTCGGTGCCGCCGGCGATGTCGTCGACGTCAAGGACGGTTACGCTCGCAACTACCTGGTCCCGCGTGGTTTCGCGATCCGCTGGACCAAGGGTGGCGAGAAGGACGTGGCGCAGATCCGCCGCGCCCGCAAGATCCACGAGATCGCGACCATCGAGCAGGCCAACGAGATCAAGGCCAAGCTCGAAGGCACGAAGGTCCGTCTGGCCACCCGCTCGGGTGACGCCGGCCGTCTCTTCGGCTCCGTGACCCCGGCCGACATCGCCACGGCGATCGAGGCTTCCGGTGGTCCGAAGGTCGACAAGCGCCGCGTCGAGCTGGCTGCCCCGATCAAGACCCTCGGTTCGTACCAGGTCTCCGTGCGTCTGCACGCTGAGGTCGCCGCGAACGTGGGCGTCGAGGTTGTCGCCGCCTAAGTGCTGCACGCGAAGGGCCGCACCCCTCTGGGGTGCGGCCCTTCGTCGTTGTCGGGGATCGCCGGGCGACGTTTCACGTGAAACGTCCTGAGGGGCGTTCTCTGTTTCACGTGAAACATGGCCTCGCGGATCAGCGGATCAGCGGATCAGCGGGTCGCTCCCGCGACCAGCCACCGGCCGGAGCGGGCACGTAGCTGGAGCGTGGCCATCCGGACCAGCATCATCAGTGTCATGGCCCACCAGAGCGTGGTCAGGCCGCCGCCTACGGTCGGGACGAGCAGGGCGGCCGGAGTGAACACGGCGAGCGTCAGGAGCATCGCCCAGGCCAGGTACCGGCCGTCTCCGGCGCCCATCAGGACCCCGTCGAGCACGAAGACGATGCCGGACACCGGCTGGGAAAGGGCCACGACCAGCAGGGCGGGCAGCAGGGCGTCCTCGACCGCAGGGTCGCTGGTGAACAAGGGGATGAACAGGGGGCGGGCCGCGATCACGAGGGCGCCCAGGACGATTCCCGAGACGATGCCCCACTGGACCATGCGGCGGCAGACGGCTTTGGCGCCCTCGGTGTCGTCGGCGCCGAGGTAGCGGCCGATGATGGCCTGCCCGGCGATGGCGATCGCGTCGAGGGCGAAGGCGAGCAGGCTCCACAGGGAGAGCAGGATCTGGTGGGCGGCGATTTCCGCGTCGCCGAGTCGCGCTGCCACGGCGGTCGCGATGATCAGGACGGCGCGCAAGGACAGGGTGCGCACGAGAAGCGGTACGCCGGCCTGGGCGCAGGCCCGGATGCCGGTGGCGTCGGGGCGCAAGGAGGCCCCGTGCTTACGTGCACCACGGACGACCACGACGAGGTAGACACCGGCCATGGCGCACTGGGCGATCACCGTGCCCCAGGCGGAGCCGGCGATCCCGAAGCCGACGCCGTAGACGAGGACGCCGTTCAGGCCCGCGTTGAGGGCGAAGCCTCCGACGGCGACGTAGAGCGGGGTACGGGTGTCCTGGAGCCCGCGGAGGACGCCGGTGGCGGCGAGGACCATCAACATGGCCGGGATGCCCAGGGCCGAGATCCGCAGATAGGTGACCGCGTGGGGGGCGACGGTGTCGGACGCCCCGAAGAGGGAGATCAGCCAGGGCGCGGTCGGCAGAACGAAGGCGACGACCGCGGCGCCGATCAGGAGGGCGAGCCAGATGCCGTCCATGCCCTGACGGATCGCGGCCGGGAGGTCGCCCGCGCCGACCCGGCGGGAGACGGCCGCGGTGGTGGCGTAGGCGAGGAAGACGAAGACGCTGACGGCGGTGGTGAGGAGGGCGGCGGCGATGCCGAGTCCTGCCAGCTGGGGGGTGCCGAGGTGTCCCACGATGGCACTGTCAGCCATCACGAACAGGGGCTCGGCGACGAGCGCGCCGAACGCCGGCACGGCGAGTGCGAGGATCTCGCGGTCGTGCCGTCTCGGGGCACCCTTCAGCGGGGCGAGGGCCTGTGTCATGGCGCTCAATCTAATCTTCCACAGGTAATAGATGCAACAGTCTTTGGAGGCTTACCGATGAGTTGACTTGCGCGTTCTCGGCACCCCGTTTGAGGCGATCTCGGGACCAGGGCCAAGAATTTTCTCCCCCACAGCCCGTGGAGGAAGAATTTGCAGGTCAGGTGGGGTGTGTGGGTAGGGCAGGTGATTTTGTCCACAGCACCGTCCCCCGGTCCGTGCACAGCTTCCGGCGAGTTACCCACAGCATTGGGTCGGTCATCCACATCTCATCCACACAGCCTGTGGATAACAAGATTGGCTGACGTCGCTCTCGGCCCTACCGTTGTGCGTTGCCCGACTTGCCGACTGCGGATTCGGGTGTCCCAAATGTCAGAGCCGTGTCGTAGAAAGAGTGGCACGGCGAGGTCCGCGTTGCGGACGGGAGGAGGCGGCCCGGTGAGTATGCCCGAGCCCATGGACGACCCCTGGGCCGACAGCGGTCCGGGTGACCGTCTGCCCGCCCGTTCGCGCCGTAACAGCGACAACCGCGGCCGCGGGGACGAACAGCACGACCGGGGCCGCGAGGGCGGCTCCTGGGACGGCGGGGGCGGCGGCTTCGAGCGCGTCCCGCCGCAGGACCTCGATGCCGAGCAGTCGGTGCTCGGCGGCATGCTGCTGTCCAAGGACGCCATCGCGGACGTCGTCGAGGTCATCAAGGGTCATGACTTCTACCGGCCCTCGCACGAGACGATCTACCAGGCGATCCTCGATCTGTACGCGAAGGGCGAGCCGGCCGACCCGATCACGGTCGGCGCCGAGCTGACCCGCCGCGGCGAGATCAGCAAGGTCGGCGGGGCCTCGTACCTGCACACGCTCGTCCAGTCGGTGCCCACCGCGGCGAACGCCGAGTACTACGCGGAGATCGTCCACGAGCGGGCCGTGCTGCGCCGTCTCGTCGCAGCCGGTACGAAGATCACGCAGATGGGATACGCGGCCGACGGCGACGTCGACGAGATCGTCAACAGCGCCCAGGCCGAGATCTACGCCGTCACCGAACAGCGGACCTCCGAGGACTACCTGCCGCTGGGCGACATCATGGAGGGCGCACTCGACGAGATCGAGGCCATCGGCTCGCGCAGCGGCCAGATGTCGGGCGTACCGACCGGCTTCACGGACCTCGATTCGCTGACCAACGGCCTGCACCCCGGCCAGATGATCGTCATCGCGGCCCGCCCCGCCATGGGTAAGTCCACCCTCGCGCTCGACTTCGCCCGGGCCTGTTCCATCAAGAGCAACTTGCCGAGCGTGATCTTCTCCCTCGAAATGGGCCGCAACGAGATCGCGATGCGCCTCCTGTCGGCGGAAGCCCGGGTGGCCCTGCACCACATGCGCTCCGGCACCATGACGGACGACGACTGGACGCGGCTCGCCCGCCGGATGCCGGACGTCTCCGCCGCCCCGCTCTACATCGACGACTCGCCGAACCTGTCGATGATGGAGATCCGGGCGAAGTGTCGGCGCCTCAAGCAGCGCAACGACCTCTCGCTCGTGGTCATCGACTACCTCCAGCTGATGCAGTCGGGCGGCTCGCGCCGTCCCGAGAGCCGCCAGCAGGAGGTCTCGGACATGTCCCGAAACCTCAAGCTGCTGGCCAAGGAGCTTGAGGTGCCGGTGATCGCGCTGTCCCAGCTGAACCGTGGTCCCGAGCAGCGCACCGACAAGAAGCCGATGGTCTCCGACCTGCGTGAGTCGGGCTCGATCGAGCAGGACGCCGACATGGTGATCCTGCTGCACCGCGAGGACGCGTACGAGAAGGAGTCGCCCCGCGCGGGCGAGGCGGACCTGATCGTGGCGAAGCACCGTAACGGCCCCACGGCGACGATCACGGTCGCCTTCCAGGGCCACTATTCGCGGTTCGTGGACATGGCCAACACGTAGCATCCGATCATGGATGCCGTATCTGAAGATCGGGAACTGTTCCCTGCCACCCGGCGTGCGCTGAGGCACCGGATCGCCGTCGCGCAGAGCGAAGGAAGGGCGCCGTCGGTGGTGGCGGCCGTGGCCCGCGGCGGCGAGCTGGTCTGGGAGGGCTCCCGGACGTCCGTCGAGGGGCACGGGCCCGACGGGAACGTGCAGTACCGGATCGGGTCGATCAGCAAGACCTTCACCGCCGTCGTGGTGATGCGCCTGCGGGACGAGGGCCTGCTGCGCCTTGAGGACCCTCTGGAGCAGCACCTGCCGGGGACGGGCGTCGGCGAAGTGACCATCGCCCAGCTGCTGGCCCATACCGGTGGGTTGGCGGCGGAGACGCCGGGCGAATGGTGGGAGCGCACGCCCGGGGCGCTGCGGCCCGAGCTCGCGGACGTGCTGGGCGAGGAGCCGTACCGGTTCCGGCCCGGCAGGCGGCACCACTACTCCAACCCGGGCTACACGCTGCTGGGTTCGCTCGTGGAGGCCGTACGGGGCAAGCCGTGGGAAGAGGTGCTCCGGGCCGAGGTGCTGGAGCCGCTCGCGCTCGACCGTACGACGGCGCAGCCGCAGGCTCCGCACGCCGGCGGTTGGGCGGTGCACCCGTGGGCCGACGTGATGATGCCCGAGCCGCTGGAGGACCTGGGGCTGATGGCTGCAGCCGGACAACTCTGGTCCACGACCAGTGACTTGGCCCGGTTCGCGATGTTCCTCGCCCGGGGTGACGAGCGGGTGCTGAGCGCGGAGTCGGTACGGGAGATGCGGACGCCGGCCGCACCGCCGGAGCCCGGTCTCGCCGAGCTCGGCTACGGGCTCGGCATGCAGCTGATGGACGACCGGGGGCGCAGGCTCACGGGTCACAGCGGCTCGCTGCCGGGGTTCGTCGCGGGCCTGTGGCTGAGCGAGGCGGACGACGTGGCGGCCGTGGTGCTGGCGAACTGCACGTCGGGGCTGCCCGCCTCGGCGGTGGCCGCGGACCTGGTGGCGATCGTCGCGGAAGCGGAGCCGCCGTTCCCGCAGCCGTGGCGGCCGTTCCGGGAGGCCGACCCGGTCGCCCTGGAGCTGTGCGGCCCCTGGTACTGGGGCACGTCGGCGCAGGCGGTGCGGTTGAAGGCGGACGGGCTGCTGGAGCTCGCGCCCATGGGCGCGATGGGTCGGTCGGCCCGGTTCCGGGCACAGCCCGACGGCAGTTGGACCGGGGTCTGCGGCTACTACGCGGGAGAGACACTGCGGGCGGTCCGCCGTGAGGACGGTTCGGTGAGCCATCTCGACCTGGGCTCGTTCGTGTTCACGAGGGAGCCGTACGACGCGCAGGCTCCCGTGCCCGGCGGGGTGGACCCGCAGGGCTGGCGCGGCATCGGCTGAGGCCGTCTTCCGAATCGAGCGACCGGTTCAGGCGACCAGTTCGCGTTCGAGCGGGGTGCGGAAGCGCGGGGTGATCCGGGTGCCGCCCACCCATGGGGCGAGGCGGGCGACCTCGGCGGCGATGGCCGTCTCGGCGGCGCGGCCGGGGTCGCCCAGCAGCCGCCAGACGATCTCGCCGTTCCACCAGACCGTGGGTCCGATGTTGCCGGCGTAGTCGAAGAGGGCGAGCCGGTGCGCGGGGTCGAGGTGGAAGCCCCGATCGGCCCAGCCGATGCCGCTGGGGTCCAGGCCGGGCAGCAGCGCGGCCCAGGGTTCGGGGGCGGGTTCGGGAGCAGTGTCGCCGGGGCCGACGAGGGCGGTGCCGCCGTCGTCGAGGCGGACCTGGGCGGGGCCGACGGCGGTGAGGGCCTTGCGGACGGCGGTGAGGGTCCAGCCCGTCCACCACTTGAGGTCCGCCTCCGTGGCCGGGCCGTAGGCGTGCAGCCAGCGGCGGGCGATCTCGGCGCGGGCCTCGGCCGGTGGTACGGCGGTCCATGACTCGGTGTGCACCCAGCGGAACTGGCTGGAGGTCCATGACCCGCGCGGCCGGTCGCGGCGGATCCGGCCGTCGGCGGCCAGGAGGAGCCGGATGACACGGGTGGCGACACCGGTCTCGGTCTCGTACTTCTTGCCTTGGCCGACGGTGATCTTCTCGCGCAGTGCGGGCACCGCCGCGGAGAGCTGGCTGCCGGTGCACGGGCCGTGGGCATCGCGGGCGACGAGCGCGGCGGCCTCGGTCCGGGCCAGCCAGTCGGCGTCCAGGCCCTGATCGTCCTCCTGGAGGTGCTTGAGGAAGGTGCGGCGCTCCTTGGCGGCGATGCTCCGGGCGGTGGAGGAGTCCACGTACGGGGCGAGTTCGGCGGAGACGACGAAGAGCGTGTTGCGCATGCTGAGCAGCCGGACCACGGAGACGTCCTCGTAGAGGGCCTGTTCGACGGTGGCGGGTCCGCCTTCCGCGAGCCGGGCGCGGGCGGAGAGGAACAGAGCGGCGGCGTCGGTGGCGCGTAGCGCGACGACGGCGTCCGCAGCCTCCGAGACCGAGGCGGCACGGGCCGAGGGAGCCAGGCGGTGTCTGCGTCCGAGCCGGTGGCGGCGCTCGGCGGTGGTGACGAGGGGGAGGCTGGGGCTCATCCTCCCGATCGTAGGCCGGGCCACCGACGCGGGCCCGGCCTGCCGTACGGGGGATCAGAGGGAGAGTTTGAACCCGACGTGGGAAGCGGTGAACCCGAGTCGCTCGTAGAAGCGGTGGGCGTCGGCGCGGGTCACGTCCGAGGTGAGCTGGACGAGTTGGCAGTTCTCGCGGCGGGATCGGTCGATCGCCCATTGGATGAACAGGGTCCCCAGGCCGCCGCCCCGCTCGTCGGCATGGACCCGGACGCCTTCGATGATCGAACGGGTGGCTCCCTTGCGGGACAGCCCGGGAACGATGGTGAGTTGGAGGGTGCCCACGACGCGGCCTTCGCGGACGGCGACGACCACGTGTTGGTGCGGGTCGGCCGTCAGACGTTTGAACGCCGCGATGTAGGGGGTGAGGTCGTCGGGGGATTCGCGGGTGGCGCCGAGGGGGTCGTCCGCGAGCATGGCGACGATGGCGGGCAGGTCCTCCTCGGTGGCGGGGCGGATCTCCGGCTGGTCGGGGTCGGTCATCGCGACGCTGCCCTACTCAGCCCGCGGCCACGGTGAGCGGAGCCCAGCGGCGGGTCCAGTCGCCGGGGAGGGCGGGGATGTTGCGGGTCATGACGGCGTTGAACGCCACGGAGTCGAGTCCGCGGTCCTTGAGCCAGGTGAGGAGCTCCTCGTGGCGTACGTCGATGTCGGTTCGCAGCGGCCGGTCGGTGACGGCGGCGAGCGCGGTGACGAGTGCCTGGGCGCCGGCGGTGTCCCGGGCGATCAGCGGCCCGATCACATGGGTCTCCATGTTGGGCCAGATCGCGGCGTAGCCGACGAGCTCGCCCCGGCCGTCCTCCGCGACCAGCAGCCGGTCCGCAAAAGCGGGAAGCCGGGCGATCATGTGGGTCCGGTCGGTGCCGAAGACCTCGGTGTCGAGTCGGACGATCCGTGGGATGTCCTCGCCGGCCGCGGGCCGGACCGCCACGGAGGGCGCCTCCGAGTCAGTGGGCTCGCCCCGGAAAGTACCGCGGAGCATTTCGGCCCGACCCGTGGTGTCGAAGCCGAGCCCCTCGTAGAGGGGGCGGCCGTGGGGAGTGGCGTGGAGGGTGAGGGGGACTCCCTTGAGGACGTCGTCGCAGACGTACGTCATCAGGTGGCGGCCCAGGCCCTGGCGGGCATAGCGCTCGGCGACGAGGACCATGCCGATGGCGGCCAGCTCCGGGCCGGCGTGGGTGTGTCCGTACGAGGTGACGACGCAGGCGGCGGCGAGCCCGTGGCCGTCGGGGGCATCGATGCCGTAGCCGTTGCCGGCGGCGAGAAGCAGTCCCCACTTGTGGTCCTCGCGCGGCCACCCGCGGTCTTCGGACAGGTCGGCGCATGAGCGGAGATCGTCCACGGTCAGCGCCCGAATCGGGAGGTCGGTGAGGTGTGGTGGTGTCACGGGCCCAGACTGGATCATCAGTCGGGTGGGCGTCCAGAGGATTTGGGGGGTGGATGTTTCACGTGAAACATCCCACGGGCTAGCCTCCCTGCCATGACCCTCCTGCACCTCTTCGATCTCGACGGGACGCTGATGTACGGCTCGGCGGCGCCGGCAGAGATCTCCCGACAGCTCGGCCTGCACACGGAGATCGCCGAGTTGGAGCGGGCGTTCGGCGCGCGGGAGATGGGGCCGCACGAGTTCTCGGTGGCGGCGCATGCATTGTGGGCGGGGCTGACGCCCGCGCACGTCCGGGCAGCGTTCGAGGGTGCCCCGTGGCTGTCGGGGATTCGCGAGGTGTGGCGGGAGATCAGGGAGCGCGGGGACTACTGCGCGGTGATCTCGCTGTCGCCGTCGTTCTTCGTCGAGCTGCTGCTGGAGTGGGGCGCACATGCCGCCCATGGCTCCGTCTTCCCCGAGGTGCCCTTCACCCGGCCTGTGGAGGCGGCCGGAATCTTGACTCCCGAGGGCAAGGTCACGGTGGCGGACCGGCTGTGTGCCCAGTTCGGGGTGGGCCGGGCCGACTGTGTCGCGTACGGGGATTCGGTGACCGACTCGGTGCTCTTCGAAGCCGTTGCGGTGTCGGTGGCGGTGAACGCGCGGCCTTACCTGGCGGAGCGGGCGACGCATGTCTACGAGGGCCGCGACCTGAGAGAGGCCTACCGGCTCGTGGGGGCGCCGCGCCCGGAAGTCCAGGCATCTTAAGGGGACGGTGGGTTCGAAACGCGGATTTTCCGCGTTTCCCCCGCGGGCGGTTGGGGCGGCTGGCAGGCTTTGAGGCCCGGAACCACGGATTCGAAAGCCGTGGAGTGCTTACCGACCGAGATGTTCGAAGCGAGGCACCGCATGGACGCTCCGCCCACCAGATCGGCCAGACGGACGGCCCGGATACCGTCCGGGGGCGGTGCGGCCGAGCCCTCCCCCGATGCCCTGCTCATCCGCCGGACCCTCGAAGAGGTCGGACCCGTCGCCGATCGGGTGACCTCGTACTTCTACGCCCTGGTGTTCACCGGGCATCCGGAGGTGCGGGGCATGTTCCCGGCCGCCATGGACGTGCAACGCGACCGACTGCTGAAAGCTCTGCTGACCGCCGCCGAGAACATCGACAACCCGGACGTGCTCGTCCCGTACCTGCGCAGGCTGGGCACCGGCCACCGCAAGTACGGCACGATGGCCGGGCACTATCCGGTGGTGGGCGAGGCGCTGATCGGTGCGCTGGCCCGGTACGCGGAACGGACCTGGGGGCCGGAGACACAGGCCGCGTGGGTGCGTGCCTACACCGTGATGTCCCAGATCATGATCGACGCGGCGGCCGAGGACGAGGTGAAGAGCCCCGCGTGGTGGCACGCGGAGGTGGTTTCGCACGACCTGCGCACCCCGGACATCGCGGTGCTGACGGTCCGCCCCGACCAGCCGTACGCCTTTCTCGCGGGCCAGTACACGAGCCTGGAGACGCCCTGGTGGCCCCGGGTGTGGCGGCACTACTCGTTCGCTTCGGCGCCGCGCGGCGACGGGCTGTTGTCCTTCCACGTCAAGGCCGTTCCGGCGGGCTGGGTCTCCAACGCGCTGGTGCGGCACGCCCGGCCCGGCGACGTGCTGCGGCTCGGGCCGCCGGCCGGGTCGATGGTGGTGGACCACACCACGGACAACGGGATGCTGTGCCTGGGCGGCGGCACCGGCATCGCCCCGATCAAGGCACTGATCGAGGACGTGGCGGAGCACGGTGAGCGCCGCCCGGTGGAGGTGTTCTTCGGGGCGCGCAGCGACGGCGACCTGTACGACAAGGACACTCTGCTGGGCCTGCAGCGCTCGCACCCGTGGCTGTCGGTGCGCCCGGTGGTCTGCGAGGGCCTGGCGGGGCAGCTGCCCCAAGCGGTCGGCGAGCACGGGCCGTGGAGCTCGTACGACGCCTTCATCTCGGGGCCGCCCGCGATGATCCGCAGCGGTGTGAACGAGCTCAAGCGGATCGGGATCCCCGGGGAACGGATCCGCTTCGACGCGTTGGAGGAGCTGGCCGGCGTGGCGGGCTGACACCCGGGCCGGCCGGCGACCGGGACTTCGAGGGACCCGGACGTCCGGAGACCGGGACTTCGAGGGACCCGGGCCGAGTGGCCCGGGCCGGGATCAGCCCAGGTCGGGGGCGTGCATGGCGCGCACACCCTCGATGTTGCCGTCGAGGTAGTGCCGCAGGGACAGCGGGACGAGATGGACGGCGGCGATGCCGACGCGGCTGAAGGGTACGCGGACGATCTCGTACTCGCCCTCGGGCTCGTCGACTTCGGGACCGTGCCGCTGGCTGGGGTCCATGGATTCGAGATGGCAGACGAAGAAGTGCTGCACCTTCACTCCGGTCACCCCTCCGTCGGCGATGTGCTCGACGGTGTCGACGAAGCAGGGCACCACATCGGTGATCTTCGCGCCGAGTTCTTCGTGGAGCTCTCTGTGGAGGGCGTCGACGACAGTGGCGTCCGAGGACTCCACTCCCCCGCCGGGGGTGAGCCAGTACGGATCGACGCCGGGCTTGGTGCGTTTGATGAGGATCAGGTCGCCACCGTCGAGCAGGATCGCGCGGGCGGTGCGTTTGACCACGGGACGTTCGGTCATGGGAGAAGAGTGGCCCAGACGCGGGTGTCTGAAACGCGTGTCGGGGAAACGCTCCGCACACCGGAAGCGGAGGCTCACCAGTGTGCCGCGGCGTGCAGCAGCCGCTCGTGCGCACGGGCGAGGTGGGCGAGGGCGAGACTGCCGGCCCGCACGACGAGGAACCAGGTCCGCAGCGGCGGTACGGGCGGCTCCAGCAGGGCGACGATCTGCCCGCGGTCGAGGGCGTCCTGGCACAGGTACCGAGGCAGGACGGCGAGTCCGGCGCCGGCCCGGACGCATTCCAGTACGGCCCGGAGATCCGGGGCGACGACGGTGGCGGCATCGGGCCGGGTGCCGGGCCGGGTCTCGAAGACCGCGGCCCAGTAGCGGGCGACGAGCGGCAGCGTCTCGTGGACCTCGACGAGCGGAATGCCGTCGAAGGCGGCGGGGCCGGACTCGCGCAGCCGGTCGGGATCGACGAGGGCCGCCCAGTAGGGCGCGGCGACCAGGACGTGCTCCTCGTCGCACAGGGCGGTCGTGCTGAAGAGTCCGCCGCGCGGCCGGGCGGTGGTGACGACGAGGTCGTGGTGGCCGGCGGCGAGCCCGTCGAGGACTTCCTCGGCGCCGGCCTGGAGGACGGTGCGCAAGGTGTGGCCCTGACCGACGAGCGGTGCGAGGGCGGGCAGGACGCGCAGGCACAGGAACTCGGGGGGACCGGCCACGTGCAGGGTGCGCAACGCGCCGGCGGCCTCCCGCTCCGCCTCGGTGATCCGCAGCAGGGCGTCGAGGTGCGGGGCGGCCTTGTGGGCGAGCTCGTCGCCGACGGCGGTGGGGGTGACGCCGCGGGCCCTGCGGTGGAACAGGGGCCGCCCCAGCTGGCGTTCGAGGGTGCGGATCTGTGAGGTGACGGCGGGCTGGGACAGCCCGAGGAGCGCGGCGGCGCGGGTGAACGAGCCCGCCCGGTGCACGGCGACGAAGGTGCGCAGCAGGGCCAGGTCCATGAGGGCCCCTCTCGGTGGGGGCCTTCAACTATAAATATGCCGATAGGCCCCTGTCGTTACCGTGATTGGACTCTGACGCTGAGTCAACTAGCCTTGTGCGCGTGGTTCTTCGCGCGTGGAACCCGGGGCGGTCCGAGCCACTAGGGGGGAGGCTCGGACCGCTCTCGTTCCGGCTGCTCAGGCGTGGCCGCCCGCGGCGTCGAGGGCCCGCAGTACGTCCGCGACCAGGTCATCGGTGTCCTCGGCCCCGGCCGAGAAGCGGATGAAGCCTTCCGGGACGGAATCGCCGCCCCACCGTCCGCGCCGCTCCGCTGTGGATCGTACGCCGCCGAAGCTGGTGGCGTCCTCGACCAGGTGCAGGGCCGCCATGAAGCGTTCGGCGTGCCTGCGGTCGGCCAGCGTGAAGGAGACCACGGATCCGAAGCCCCGCATCTGCCGGACGGCCGTTTTGTGGGAGGGGTCCGCCGGCAGCCCCGGGTAGCGCAGCCCGGTGACGTCCGTGCGGTCGGTCAGCGCCTCGGCGACCGCAAGCGCGTTGGCCCACTGGCGCTGTGCGCGCAGCTGGATGGTGGCCAGGGAGCGGTGGGCGAGCCAGGCCTCCATCGGACCCGGGATCGCACCGATGATCTTTCGCCAGCGCCGGACGCTGGCGGCGAGGTCCGCGTCGCGGCACACGACGTAGCCGAGCAGCAGGTCGCCGTGGCCGGTGAGGCCCTTGGTGCCGCTGGCGACGGAGAAGTCCGCGCCGAGTTCCAGGGGCCGCTGACCGAGCGGGGTGGCGAGCGTGTTGTCGACGGCGACCAGGGTGCCGCCGGCGTGGGCGGCGTCGGCCAGGCGCCGGATGTCGCACACGTCGAGCCCGGGGTTGGAGGGGGTCTCGATCCACAGCAGCCGGGCCCCTTCGAGGACGGCGAGCTGTGCGTCGTCACCCGTCGAGGCCGTGCGTACGTGGATCCCGTACGCCTCCAGCTGTTCGCGCACCAGCGGAAGTGCCTGGTAGCCGTCGTCGGGCAGGACGACGGTGTCGCCGGTGCGGGCCTGGGAGAGGAGGACGGCGGAGACCGCGGCCATGCCGGACGCGAAGACGACGGTCTCCACGCCGGCCTGGCCGGGCGCTTCGAGTTCCCCGATGGCCCGCTCCAGCAGGGTCCAGGTCGGGTTGGTGTCGCGGCCGTAGGTGTACGGGCCCTCCACGTCGCCGGGGAGGTGGAAGTGGGCGGCGAAGACGGGTCCGGGCAGGGGTGGTTCGTTCTTGACGGGCTCGGGCAGTCCGGCGCGCACGGCCCGGGTGCCGTCGCCGATGCCGTCCGCCTCGGCGGACCGGGTCCGGGGCCCGGCTCCGGCCGCCGTGTGTTGCGCTGCGGTTGTCGCTGCCTCGTCGGCATGGTCGTTCACGCGCTGTGCTCCTTCACTGCCTCGAACCTCCGGTCCCAACGGCGCGGTGGAATGGGGTCCAGCTCAGTCCTTGTCGGGCAGGGCCATGTTCACGGCCCAGGAGACGACGGAGATGATCAGGCCGCCGAGCAGGGCGGTCCAGAAGCCGTCGACGTGGAAGCTGAGGTCGAGCTGCTCGGCCAGCCAGGAGGTCAGCATCAGCATCAGGGCGTTCACGACGAGCGTGAACAGTCCGAGGGTGAGGACGAACAGCGGCAGCGAGAGGAGCTTCACCACCGGCTTGACGATGATGTTGACCAGGCCGAAGACCAATGCGACCAGGATCAGCGTCAGGGTCCTGCGGCCCAGGGAGCTGTGGTCGTCCAGCGTGATGCCGGCAAGCAACCAGATGGCGACGGCCAGGGCTGCCGCGTTCGCGAGCGTCTTGACTACGAAATTCGTCATGTGTCTGATCGTGGCAGAGAAGATCCCTGTGGGACATCATCAGATCAGCGGATGCCGGGGAACGCGAGAAAGCAAGGGGCACAACGACGATGAAGGCCTTCCGGCTGGACGAGCTTGAGGCGGAGCGGCTCGCGAACGACGGCGCCTATCTGCAGTTCCTGCACGAACGGAACATGTCGGTCGGGCTGTACGCGCTCGATGCCGGGCAGAGCGACCCGCAACAACCGCACCGCCAGGACGAGGTGTACTTCGTGGTGAGCGGCCGGGCCTCGATCACGGTCGGGGAGGAGACGACGACGGTGGCGCGCGGCAGTGTCGTCTACGTACCCGCCGGTGTGGTGCACAAGTTCCACCACATCACCGAGGACCTGCGGGTCCTGGTCGTGTTCTCCCCGCCGGAGGCCTAGCCGGCGGACCGCGTCCCAGGGTCGGACCCCCCGATTCCCCTAGGGGGCGGATCAGGGGAGTCCGGGGGCTTGCGGACCCCCGGACGGTTGTGCGGCCTCCTAGCATCGAGAGCAGGAAGTCACGGCTCAGGAAGAGGTTGAGGACATGGACGGGATCCGAGAGACATTCGCAGGCATGCCCTGGTGGGTTAAGTGGGTCGCGATCCCGCTTCTGGTGCTCTTCGTCTTCGGCGGGGTCATCACGACCGTCCTCGGCGCCCTGATCTCGTTCGCCTTCAAGCTGCTGCTCTTCGTCGCCCTCGTCGGCGGCCTCGTCTTCGTCGTGAAGAAGTTCACCGGCAGCGGTACGAAGTCCTCCTCGCGCGACTGGTAGGCCTTGGCCCCCGGCCCGACCGGCCCGACCGGCTCTGGCCTTCCGGCCTCCGACTCCGGCACCGCTCGGGGGCTCCGGGTCAATCCCGGTGATTAACCCGGGCGGGGGAACGAGGGGCGGCATACCGCTCATGCCGGGGGAATCGGCAGATAGAGTGGCAATCTGTGTCGTTCCCTGGGCGCCGGACTCCGGTAGCGCCGCCCTGACCTGCGTTTTTCTTCAGTGTCGACCGAGTGCGACCCCCAGGAGCCGCGGCACGTGCGGGGGCGGCCCCCGCCGGGCGGGCCCTCCCCAGGCCCGCCGCCACGCCTGGGGGTGAGCTTTGTCTTCGGTTCACAATGCCGGTGTGCCGACGCTGATCGGTTCGGTGCAGCGCGCGTTGAGGCTGCTCGAAGCAGCGGGCTCCCACAGCGAGGGAGCCCCGGCGAAACAACTGGCGCGCGAAGCCGGGCTGCCGCTCCCCACCGCGTACCACCTGCTGCGCACCCTCACCCATGAGGGCTATCTGCGGCGCGCGGGCGGAGTGTTCCTGCTCGGTGCCGCCGCCGAGCGGCTGGCGGGTGGCGGACTGCAGCAGAAACGTCGCAGCATGATCCTCGACTCCCTCGCGCACTTCCGTGACGTGGTCGGGGCCCCCGTCTACTTCGCGGTGTTCCGTGAAGGTGAGATCGAACTCGTGGGCGTCTCGGACACCCCGGCCAGTCCCGCGGTCGAGGAGTGGGCCGATTTTCGTGCGACCGGGCACGCGCACGCCATCGGGCAGTGCCTGCTGGCCCAACTCGACGAGAAGACGCGCAGGGACTACTACGACCGGCACCCGGTCGAGGCCGTCACCCAGTACACCGTCCGGGACCAGCGTGCCCTCGAAACCCGCATCCGCTCTCTCGGCCGCATGGAGCCGGTTACGGAGCGTCAGGAGTACGCGCTGGGCACGGTCTGTGCGGCCATCCCCATTACTGCAGGCGATACCGCCGCAACCATGGCGATTTCCCTCCCTTTGCACCAGGAGGAACGATTGCTTTATGTAGTCAATCGGCTACGGAGTGAAGTAGGCGCGCTGTTGAGCACCCTCTCGTTCTCTATCAGTATCTGAAAACTCACTCCTTGTGATCTGCATGCGCTTCCACCACCCTTGTCAAGAGGGCCCTGGGGGACCATTCCTGGCCACTTCCACTACAGCGGGGTAGTCCATGCGCGAGTCGGTACAGGCAGAGGTCATGATGAGCTTCCTCGTTTCCGAGGAGCTCTCGTTCCGGATCCCGGTGGAACTCCGGTACGACACCCGTGACCCCTACGCAGTGCGGCTGACCTTCCACCTTCCCGGAGACGCGCCCGTGACCTGGGCGTTCGGTCGCGAGCTCCTCCTCGACGGCATCAACAAGCCCTGCGGTGACGGCGATGTGCACATCGCCCCCACCGATCCCGACGAGCTGTCCGACGTCCACATCAGGCTCCAGGTCGGCACCGACCGGGCTCTGTTCCGCGCCGGCGCGGCGCCGCTCGTCGCGTTCCTCGACCGTACAGACCGGCTTGTTCCGCTCGGTCAGGAGCGCAACCTCGGCGACTTCGAGGAGAACCTCGACGAGGCGCTGGACCGGATCCTGGCCGAGGCGCGGCAGAACGAGCAGAACGCGGGCTGAGCGGACCGGCCGAGCCGAGCCGCCCCGGGCCCCCGAGCCACCCGGGTCGCTCAGCGCTTGCGCCGCCGCCCCCGGCCCCCGCGGACCGGCCCCGAGGCCACCGCTGCGGCCGGGGACCCCGGCCGGTCCGCCGAAACCACCAGCGCAGCGAGGGCCGTGGTCACCGGCACCGAGGCCACGAGTCCGATCGACCCGACGAGGGTCCGTACGATCTCCTCAGCCACCAGCTCGCTGTTGGCCACCGACCCCATGCTGCTGTTCGCGATCGAGAACAGCAGCAGCAGGGGGAGCGCCGCGCCCGCGTAAGCCAGTACCAGGGTGTTGACCACCGATGCGATGTGGTCGCGGCCGATGCGGATGGCCGCTCGGTAGAGGGCACGGGGCCCCATCGAGGAGTCGGCCTGGTGGAGTTCCCAGACCGCGGAGGTCTGGGTGACCGTCACGTCGTCGAGCACGCCCAGCGATCCGATGATCACACCTGCAAGCAGCAGACCGCTCATGTCGATGTCCGGGTACAGCCCGTGGATCAGACCGGTGTTGTCGTCGGTGTTGCCGCTGAGGAACGCCCAGTCGACGAACACCGTTCCCAGCAGTCCGATCAGCAGCAGCGAGACGAGGGTCCCCAGGACGGCGACGGACGTGCGGGCGCTCAGGCCGTGGCACATGTAGAGCGCGATGAGCATGATGGCGCTGGCGCCGATGACCGCGACGACCAGCGGGTTGGAGCCCTGCAGGATCGCCGGGAGGATGAAGAGGGTCAGCACGCCGAAGCTGACGGCCAGCGCGATCAGCGCGAACAGGCCCCGCATCCGGCCGACGACGACCACCGCCACCGCGAAGATGCCGGCCAGCACCGCCAGGGGCAGTTTGCGGTTCACGTCGACCACGGAGTACTGGAGATCGCGGGGCGCGTCCGGCGCGTACGCGACGACCACCTCCTGGCCGTCCTCCAACTGCCGCGGCGCGCCGGGTTGGACGATCTCGAAGAAGGTGCGGCCCTTGTCGGGTCCGGTGCCGACCTCGACGGTGGCCTTCTTGCACTCGCCGGTCTGCGCTGCCCGGGCCTCGCGGCCCTCCGGGGTGGTGGGGTTGCTCGTGGCCGGAACCTGCGAGGCGTTCACCGATTTGCAGTCGACCTGTTCGAGCGCGACCACCCGGCCCTGTTGGGTCTGCCGGTCGAAGCCCACTCCGGAGCGCTCGTGGGCGGGGGCACCGCCCGGCCACAGCACCACCAGGCCGACGAAGACGGCGGCGGCGAAGGGGATCAGTACCGCTGCGATGACCTTGCGCAGGTGCTTCGAGACCGGAGCCGCCGGCCCGTGGCCATGGGAATGCCCGTGGGAATGCGCTTGGGCGGGACCGTGGTCATGCCCTTGGTCATGCCCGTGGCCCGCGTCTGCGTGGCCGGAGTGACCCGTGGGCTGAGTGGGTGCGGTGGGGGGCTGCGGCGATGACGTCACCAGCCGATCATCGCAAGAGTTGAGGGGGCCCACTGTTCAGCACGCCACAAGTGACGCTAGCGTGGGGTCACCTTTGCACAACGCGGGAGCTCGGAGCACCGGGCTGAGAGGGCGCTGATCACCGTACGCGCAGCACACATGCGTACGGGAAGAGGCTGCGTCGACCGCCGAACCTGTTACCGGGTAATGCCGGCGTAGGGAGATCAGGTCTCATGACCATTCAGGACGCACGCACGCCTGCCGTCAGCCAGGACGCCGACGGCCAGACCGAGCGCCAGCCGGGCTGGCACAAGGGCTACGTGGCGGGTTCCCGCCCCGACATCCGGGTGCCGGTCCGCCAGGTCCACCTCACCAACGGCAAGGACGTGACGCTCTACGACACGTCCGGGCCGTACACCGACCCCCAGATCGAGACCGATGTGCGGCGCGGACTGGCGCCGCTGCGCGAGAACTGGATCATCGGCCGAGGCGACACCGAGGAGTACGCGGGCCGCCCCGTGCGTCCCGAGGACGACGGCATCAAGCACACCTCGCCGCGCGGTGGCCTCAAGAACCTCGACGCGGTCTTCCCGGGCCGCCCCCGCCAGCCCCGCCGCGGCCGCGGCGGCGCAGCGGTCACTCAGCTCGCGTACGCCCGCCGTGGTGAGATCACCCCGGAGATGGAGTACGTCGCGATCCGCGAGAACGTCTCCCCCGAGGTCGTCCGCGAGGAGATCGCCGCAGGTCGCGCGGTTCTTCCCGCCAACGTGAACCACCCGGAGATCGAGCCGATGATCATCGGCAAGCGGTTCCTGGTCAAGGTCAACGCCAACATCGGCAACTCCGCTGTCACCTCTTCCATCGAGGAGGAGGTCGACAAGATGACCTGGGCGACCAAGTGGGGCGCCGACACGGTCATGGACCTCTCGACGGGCCGCAACATCCACACCACCCGCGAGTGGGTGCTGCGCAACTCTCCCGTACCGATCGGCACCGTGCCGCTCTACCAGGCGCTGGAGAAGGTCGACGGCCGCGCCGAGGACCTGACCTGGGAGATCTACAAGGACACGGTCATCGAGCAGGCCGAGCAGGGCGTCGACTACATGACGGTCCACGCCGGCGTGCTGCTGCCTTACGTCCCGCTGACCGCCCGCCGCAAGACCGGCATCGTCTCGCGCGGTGGCTCGATCATGGCCGCCTGGTGCCTCGCGCACCACAAGGAGAACTTCCTCTACACGAACTTCGAGGAGCTCTGCGAGATCCTCGCGTCGTACGACGTCACGTACTCGCTGGGCGACGGTCTGCGCCCCGGCTCCATCGCCGACGCCAACGACGCCGCGCAGTTCGCCGAGCTGAAGACCCTGGGCGAGCTGAACACGATCGCCAAGCGCCACAACGTGCAGACCATGATCGAGGGCCCGGGCCACGTCCCGATGCACAAGATCAAGGAGAACATCGACCTCCAGCAGGAGATCTGCGAGGAGGCGCCGTTCTACACGCTCGGCCCGCTGACCACGGACGTCGCCCCGGCCTACGACCACATCACCTCGGGCATCGGCGCCGCGATGATCGCCTGGTGGGGCACCGCGATGCTCTGCTACGTCACGCCG
The DNA here is from genome assembly GCF_041431095.1 of Streptomyces sp. NBC_00597. Taxonomy (GTDB): domain Bacteria; phylum Actinomycetota; class Actinomycetes; order Streptomycetales; family Streptomycetaceae; genus Streptomyces. The sequence goes on along the minus strand of NZ_CP107757.1, from coordinate 4,764,544 downwards.
AAGGAGCACCTCGGCCTGCCCAACCGTGACGACGTGAAGACCGGCGTCATCACGTACAAGATCGCTGCGCATGCTGCGGACCTCGCCAAGGGCCACCCCGGCGCGCAGGAATGGGACGACGCGCTGTCGGACGCGCGGTTCGAGTTCCGTTGGGAGGACCAGTTCAACCTGGCCCTCGACCCGGTCACGGCCCGCGAGTTCCACGACGAGACGCTCCCGGCCGAGCCGGCCAAGACCGCGCACTTCTGCTCCATGTGCGGTCCGAAGTTCTGCTCGATGAAGATCTCCCAGGACATCCGCCGTGAGCACGGCGGCGACCTGAAGGCCGATGAGATCGAGGCGGGCATGGCGGAGAAGTCCGCCGAGTTCGCGGCGAGCGGCAACCGGGTGTACCTCCCCCTGGCGGACTGACCCGTCCGTCGAGGCCGCACTGCTCTGGGGAGAAGGAGGGGGCTCCCCAGAGCAGCGGCCCGGTGCGAAAACGCTTGCGCTGGAGCGGACTCCAGCTCCTACAGTGCGGGCTCATGACCATGAGATATCGCAGTCTGGGCGGCACCGGCATAGAGGTCAGTGCGCACTGCCTCGGCACGATGATGTTCGGAGCGGTGGGGAACCCCGACCACCAGGAGTGCGTGCGGATCATCCACGCCGCGCTCGATCAGGGGATCAACTTCGTCGACACCGCGGACATGTACTCCGCCGGGGAGTCCGAGGAGATCGTCGGCAAGGCGCTCAAGGGCCGGCGTGACGATGTCGTGCTCGCCACGAAGGTCCACTTCCAGATGGGGGAGGGACGCAATCGCAGCGGGAACTCGCGGCGGTGGATCGTGCGGGCCGTGGAGGACAGTATGCGGCGGCTGGACACCGAATGGATCGACCTCTACCAGGTGCACCGGCCCGACCACTCGACGGACGTCGAGGAGACGCTGTCGGTCCTCGGTGACCTGGTGCGGGCCGGCAAGATCCGCGCCTTCGGCTGTTCCACCTTCCCCGCCGAGGAGATCGTCGAGGCCCATCACGTCGCCGAGCGGCGCTCCCTCCCCCGGTTCCGGACCGAGCAGCCTCCGTACTCGATCCTCGCCCGCGGGATCGAGGCCTCGGTGCTGCCCGTCGCCCGGCGCCACGGGATGGGCGTGCTGACCTGGAGCCCGCTCGCATCCGGTTTCCTGAGCGGCAAGTACCGGCTCGGCGGGCCCGTCGACCTGAGCTCCGGGAGGGCGGCGCTGACGCCGGCGCGCTTCGACCCGGCGATCCCGGGAAACATCGCCAAGCTGGAAGCCGTGGAACAACTCGTCGACCTCGCCGACGGGATCGGCTGCACCCTGCCCGAGCTGGCTGTCGCCTTCCCGCTCGCGCATCCCGCGGTCACCTCGGTGATCATCGGTCCGCGGACCATGGAGCAGCTGAACTCACTGGTCAAGCGAGCCGACCTGGTCCTCGACGACGCGGCGCTCGACCGGATCGACGAGATCGTGCCGCCGGGGACGAACCTCTACCACCCGGACGGAGTGTGGCGCCCGCCGGCTCTGACCGACACCGCCCAACGGCGACGAGCGCCGGGGGACCGTGCCGCAGGAGACAGCGCGGCGGGCTAGTTCCTGGCTTCCGGATCAGCCCTGGATCTTCGCGTGGCGCGATGTTTCACGTGAAACAGGGACGGACGGCCTGCTGCGGGCCACGGCGAAGCCGCGGTTGGTCTGCGTCTGCCGGCGGAAGGCGTCGGGCAGGTCGGGCAGCGCCAGCAGCCGGTCGCAGGCGCGCAGCGAGGCTTCCATGTCCCCCACCCAGTACGCGGTGATGGAGTGCTCGAAGAGCAGCCCCCACTCGTACACCCACGGCTGGACGAACAACAGGTCTGCCGGAGCCGGCCGGTCCAGGACGGCCGTGGTGATCGCGTGTGCTGCGTGGTGGCGGCCCAGCATCCTCAGTCTGGAGGCCAGTTCGTAGCAGGCCTCCAGGCGGTAGGGGCGTGACTCCCAGGCGCGCGAAAGGGCGTCCATGGCGGCCGGCCAGTCGCCCGCATCGGCCTTCAGGACGCCCACCTGGAGCAGGGCGAAGTAAACCTCCTCGGCCCAGCCGCCCATGGCCGCGCACCGCTCGTAGAGCCGGATCGCCTCCGCGGTGTCGCCCATGTCGCGCATCGTCTGGGCGAGGTAGAACACCGTCCGGGTGTTGGAGGGGTCCTGTTTGAGCGCGGCGCCGAGCAGACGGGCATCGCGTTCGAACTTGTCGTGCCGGAACCCCCCGTCAGCGTGGTCCTCGATCGACAGCGCGTCGAGGTTCTGCTGGAAACCGGGCCGCTGGTCGTACTCGCCGGGCTGGTCACAGGTCAGGTGCTCGTGGATGACGCCCTCGTACCGCCAGGGGAGATCGCCGCGGACCAGGCGCTTGATGCGGTACTCCGTCGCGCCCTCGTGGCGCAGCATGTACGACTGCGCCGTGAGCGGGGGCAGCGGCCCGCCACGGCGCAGGACGTGGTCGGCGTCGAGGAGGAGCAGGTAGTCGGCCTTGCCCCGGGCATGCGCGATGTTGAGGCTGCGGTTGTGGCCGAAGTCGGTCCAGGGTTCCTCGTGGAGTTCTCCTGGGATCTCGCGCAGAGCACTTCGGATGAGCTCCTGGGTGCCGTCGGTGGATCCGGTGTCGGAGATGACCCAGGTGTCGATGAGGTCCCGTACCGAGTCGAGGCAGCGCTCGATGACGGAGGATTCGTTCTTCACGATCATGCAGAGGCAAATGGTCGGCTTCACGGCCGCTGACCCTAGGGACGGCGCGGTCCGGGCCGGGGGCGGCACGCCGGATGCGGCCCCGGGTGGCTCTCGTGCGCACCGCCAAGTGGCTGCGTGTGCTGGTCCGATCCGCTGACGGGTGGGCGAGCCGAGGTGGCATGCCGGGCAGCACGGGCCGCCGTCACGACGTGCCGCTCTCCGTGCCGCCGAAGTCCGGGCTGCTGAAGTCCGGCGGCGTGTAGCCGGGGCGGGGTCCCTGAGAGGTGGACCCCGGACTGGTGAAGTCGGGCCGGGTGTATCCCAGGTTGGGGATGCGCCCGGCCTTCGGCGTGCCGGGGGCCGGATACGCCGGCCCCGCGTTCGGATCGGCCAGCGCGTCCTTCAGGAACGGCAGGATGCCCCGCTCCAGCAGGGCGTGCCGCCAGGCCTCGCGGGCCCGTGCGACGTCGTCGGGTATCGCCCCGGTGTCGTCCTGCGCCACCACCTCGGTCGCACTGTTCCGGACGGCCGTCACCAGCAGCCCGATCACCGCGAACACCAGGGACACCACGGTCAGCGCGCCGAACAGCCAACCCGCCGTCAGCATCGTCTCGGCGAAGGCCGGTTCGGGCTCGACCGCCTTCAGGACGTAGCCCACCAGCAGGAAGATCAGCATCGCAGTGCCTGCCAGGACCGGCGCGAGCACGGCGACGACGGCGCCTGCGCCCGCGCCGTCGTCGCCCCCGTCCTGCCCGGCAGCCTGGTCCCCGGCCGATCCGGGGGAGGACAGGGCCTCTTCGCGCCGTTCGCCGCGGAGTTTGACGTAGTGCTCGTACTCGGCCGCGGCAGCGGCCGTCAGCAGCGCGCTGGCCCCGATGGCCATCGTGCGCAGTTGTTCGGCGTTCAGTCGCTCGCCGAGGGCGGCGAGCTCGGGCCGTTCGGGCGCGGTGCGCAGCGCCTCGTCGAGGAGCCGATCGAACTCGGGTCGGTCTTCGGTCAGCAGGTGCGGAGCGCTGTTCATGTGCATCCCCCGATGCTCCGTGGGGACCGGTTGGCCCGCGTAGACCCGGGCGCCGGCACAAACGGAGGAGAGCCTGCTACGGATAGGGCGATGGTAGAGCGCCCATGCCACGCGGTGACAGGGGCTTTCCTGAAATTACCCCCGTTCTGATAACCCTCAGTCGTTCAACGGGAGTTGCACGACCAGCAGTTTGCCCGCCATGGTGACGCCGCCGTCCATGGCGATGGCGAGCCCTTCCGCGTAGACGTGGGGGCCGGTCACGGCCTCCGGGCCGCGCGACTCGTCGCCGTCTTCGGTGCCCACTTCGCCCAGCAGGTAGGGGATCGGGCTGTGCCCGTGCACGACGCGGCGGCCACCGTAGGTGTCGAGGAGTTCGCGTACGGCCTGGGGGCCGGTCTCCTCGTCGCGGAAGGCGAACCGCTTGGTGAACTTGCGGAACAGGTCCCAGGTGATGTCCGCGTCGTTGCGGTTGAGCAGCTCGTGGATGGTGTCGTTGACGTCCTCGACCGAGTCGCCGTAGTCGAGGTAAGCGGTGGTGTCGGAGTGCAGCAGGAGGTGTCCGTCGGCCAGCACGGCCGCGTCCAGCCGCGACATCCACTGCAGGTGGACGTCCTCCAGGCGCTCCATGTCGGTGCGCTGGCCGCCGTTGAGCAGCCAGGCGGCCTGGAAGGTGGCGGTGCCGGCGCCCGAGACGACGGGGGTGTCGCCGAACCGCTTGGCGCCGATGAGCAGTAGCTCGTGGTTGCCCATGAGGGCCTTGCAGTAGCCGCCGGCGGCGGCGGCCTCGGCGGACAGCCGCATGACGAGGTCGATGACGCCGATGCCGTCGGGGCCGCGGTCGGTGAAGTCGCCGAGGAACCAGATGCGGGCGTTGCCGGCCGCCCAGCGGCGGTCGGCGTCGATGAGGCCCTGGGCCTGGAGTTCGGTGACGAGCTCGTCCAGATAGCCGTGGACGTCGCCGACGACGTACAGCGGTCCGGGGCCCGCGGCGGGGGTCTCCTGGGGGACGTACTGGACCTGGACGGTGTCGCCCGGCCCGCCGCGGCCGATGATCGGCAGATCGCGGTGGGTGGGGGTGTAGCCCTCGTCGAGGTCGTCCTCGTCGGCAGGTCCGCCCGCGGCGGGTGCCTGGCCCACGGGTGGCGGCGGGGGCACGGGCGCGCCCTCCCCGTAGTAGGCGGGGTAATCGCCGTACACCGGGGCCTCGTCGGGAAGCGCGCCGGGCACGCCGTACGGGACGGGCTCGGTGACCGGAACTCGGAAGTCCCGCAGCGTCTCCGTCCGCATCGCGGGTCCCTGACCGGCCCCCTGAGTCATCGACCCCTCCACCACCGTCGCGCTGCCGTACACCTGCGGACCCTCCTGGCCTCCTGGGCGGAGGGTCCGTGATGTCGTGCGCCCATCATAGGAATGCGGCTCGCGCTCTGTGACGCACCAGGGGTGGTGAATCCAGGGCGGAACCAATAGTTCCTGCCGCTTTATCCAGAAATGGGTGTTTCTGAAATCCTCGGCGGGGCCGTTGGCCCCGCCGGTATTGCGGTGTGGCGGTCAGTCCTTGGCCGGTGAGCGGGGCGGGCTAACGGTCGTACGGGGCTGCCTGCGCTGCGAGGAGGTGCGGATGATCAGCTCGGTCGGGACCACCTGTTCGACCGGGCGGCCGGTGTCGACTCCCTCGATGGCGTCGATGAGCAGCTGCACGACGGCGGTGCCGATGCGGCGCGGTTTGAGCGACAAGGTGGTGATGGGCGGTTCGGTGTTGGCGTACACGGTGGACTCGCTGCAGCACACGAGCAGCAGGTCCTCGGGGACGCGCAGCCCGTAGCGCCGGGCGGCGGCGAGCAGGTCGGTCCCGTTGGGGTCGAAGAGCCCGTAGACGGCGTCGGGGCGGTCGGGCCGGGCGAGCAGCCGGTCCGCGGCGACGGCGCCCGCGCACGGGTCGTGGGCGGGGTAGGACTCGTAGACGGGGTCCTGGCCGACGTGCTCGCACCAGTTGAGGTAGGCGGTGGTTGAGAGCCGGGTGTAGGTGTCGGTGGTGGTGCCGGTCAGCAGCCCGATCCGGCGGGCGCCGGCGGCGGCGAGGTGGTCGAGCAGGTTGAGGACGGCGGCCTCGTGGTCGTTGTCGACCCAGGCGGTGACCGGGAGGGAGCCCGCCGGACGGCCGTCGGAGACGACGGGGAGGCCTTGGCGGACCAGTTCGCTGACGACGGGATCGTGGTCGGAGGGGTCGATCACGACGGTGCCGTCGAGGGCCACGTTGGACCACACGTCGTGTCGGGAGGTGGCGGGGAGGATGACGAGGGCGTAGCCGCGGGCGAGTGCGGCCGAGGTTGCGGCCCTGGCCATCTCGGCGAAGTACGCGAATTCGGTGAAGGTGAAAGGTTCATCCCCGTACGTCGTCACGGTCAGGCCGATGAGGCCCGACTTGCCGGTACGGAGGGTCCGGGCCGCGGCGGAGGGGCGGTAGCCCAGCCGGTCGGCGACCTCGCGAACGTGGCGGCGGGTGGCGTCCGGCAGCCGCCCCTTGCCATTGAGCGCGTCGGAGACGGTCGTGATCGAGACGCCCGCCGCGGCGGCCACGTCCCTGATGCCGGCCCGGCCCTGTCGGCCGGCGGCCCGCCGGGTGGTCTCGGTCCGGCTCACCTGATGCTTCCCTGCTGCTGTCATGGCGAGCCGATAGTAGGGCTCGGCGGGGTGGGTGGTCCGGGTGCATATGCACCCGTTGACAGGCACGATTCTGCATGGTTCGCCACCCCAATGACCTTGGAAATGAAGGAATTTGGGAGCAGAGAGTAAGCGGGCCGTTTGTCGCCGGGTACGGGCATGCCAAACCGGTGTGGTCCGGGGGCGGTCTCAACTCACCTGTACGAGGGATGCGCGCCACGGCGCGGGCCACCGGCGCACGCATATATGCGTGCGCTCCCCCGCAATCCTGGCGCTGCCATTTTCGGGAGAGCGGAATCCTCATAAGGTGAGCAGTATTGAGTCGACGGCGACGTCGTACGGGACGGTCGAGGAGGACCTGCGGTGAGCGAGAAGAGCCCGAAGCTGCGCGCCGAGCTGGACGGCATTCCCACCTACAAGCCCGGGAAGCCCGCTGCTGCGGGCGGGCCCGTCGCGTACAAGCTGTCCTCGAACGAGAACCCGTACCCGCCGCTGTCCGGGGTGCTGGAGACGGCGATCGCGGCGGCCGGACAGTTCAACCGATACCCGGACATGGCGTGCACGGGCCTGGTGAACGAGCTCGCCGAGCGGTTCGGTGTGCCGGTCGAGCACGTCGCCACGGGTACGGGTTCCGTGGGCGTGGCCCAGTCACTGATCCAGTCGACGGCCGGCCCGGGCGACGAGGTCATCTACGCCTGGCGGTCCTTCGAGGCCTACCCGATCATCACGCAGATCTCGGGTGCGAAGTCCGTGCAGGTCCCGCTGACCGAGGGGGACGTGCACGACCTCGATGCGATGTTCGACGCGATCACCGAGCGGACCCGGCTGATCTTCGTCTGCAACCCCAACAACCCCACCGGCACCGCGGTGCGCCGTGCCGAGCTGGAGCGGTTCCTGGACCGGGTGCCCTCGGACATCCTGGTGGTGCTGGACGAGGCCTACCGGGAGTTCGTCCGCGACGTCGAGGTGCCGGACGGCATCGAGCTCTACCGCAACCGCCCGAACGTCTGCGTGTTGCGCACCTTCTCCAAGGCGTACGGGCTGGCCGGCCTGCGCGTGGGGTTCGCGGTGGCACACGAGCCGGTGGCGGCGGCGCTGCGCAAGACGGCCGTGCCCTTCGGCGTCAGCCAGCTCGCCCAGGACGCGGCGGTCGCCTCGCTGCGTGCCGAGGACGAGCTGATGGGCCGGGTCGGGGCGCTGGTGGGTGAGCGCGCGCGGGTCTACAAGACGCTGCTCGGGCAGGGCTGGACCGTGGTGCCGGAGACGCAGGCGAACTTCGTGTGGATGCGGCTGGGGGAGCGGACCGCCGAGTTCGCGGCAGCCTGCGAGAAGGCCGGTGTGGTGGTCCGGCCCTTCGCGGGTGAGGGCCTGCGGGTCACGATCGGCGAGCCCGAGGCGAACGACCTCTTCCTGCACACGGCGGAGGCCTTCTTCAAGGAGATGTAGCCCTCGGGGACTGCGCGGGTCCGCAGGGGCTGCGCAGGTCTTCAGGGATGGCGCGGGTCCTCGGGAGTCAGGCGAGTTCCACGCGGATCGGGTCGCCGTCGCGGACGGTGGACAGCAGGCGGGGGTCGCCGTCGAACGAGCCGAGCACGTTGCACGGGCTCGCCAGGCGGCTCTCGCCTCCGCGCGAGATGGGCGTGGGGCCGTAGGGAAGCGCGAGCGCGTCGCCTTCGGTCCAGAAGGCGACCGTGCCCGGGTCGACGACCTGCCGGGCGTCGTGTTCCAGTGCCACGGAGACGCCGGTGTCGAAGTAGACCTCCTCGCCCCAGGTGTGGGCGGACGCGGAGATCGGGAGGGCCTCGGCCAGCGCCTTGCTGGTCGGGGTCTCGTCAAGGGTTGCCGTGAGCTGGCCCGCGGGCCAGGAGATTCGAATCCTCATGAGCGGCATTCAACAATCTGTTGAATGTATTGGCTAGGGGGGACCCCGGCTGAAAGCCGTCCGGAGCGGTACGACATAATGCTTGTGAATGTGAACGCGTTCACAAGCGTGTCCTGCTTTGTCGGGTATTGGGTAGGGCATGGCAGACAAACTGCGGCAGTGACCACGGCGCACCGAAGGAGACGACGACGTGGACGTAGCTTTGGCGCCAGAGACGTTGGCGCGCTGGCAGTTCGGCATCACCACCGTCTACCACTTCCTCTTCGTCCCGCTGACGATCTCGCTCGCCGCCCTCACGGCAGGCCTTCAGACCGCCTGGGTGCGTTCGGGGAAGGAGAAGTACCTCAGGGCCACCAAGTTCTGGGGCAAGCTTTTCTTGATCAATATCGCGATGGGTGTCGTCACGGGCATCGTGCAGGAGTTCCAGTTCGGCATGAACTGGTCCGACTACTCGCGGTTCGTCGGTGACATCTTCGGGGCCCCGCTGGCCTTCGAGGCACTCATCGCCTTCTTCTTCGAGTCGACCTTCATCGGCCTGTGGATCTTCGGCTGGGACAAGCTGCCGAAGAAGATCCACCTGGCCTGCATCTGGATGGTCTCGATCGGCACCATCCTCTCCGCGTACTTCATCCTCGCGGCGAATTCCTGGATGCAGCACCCGGTCGGCTACCGGATCAACGAGGAACGGGGCCGGGCCGAGCTCACCGACTTCTGGCTGGTCCTCACCCAGAACACCGCGCTGACCCAGTTCTTCCACACCATCACGGCGGCCTTCCTGGTCGGCGGCGCCTTCATGGTCGGCATCTCGGCCTTCCACCTGGCCCGCAAGAAGCACATCCCCGTGATGAGGACCTCGCTGCGGCTCGGCCTGGTCACCCTGATCATCGCCGGCATGGGCACCGCCATCAGCGGTGACCTGCTCGGAAAGGTGATGTTCAAGCAGCAGCCGATGAAGATGGCCGCCGCCGAGGCGCTGTGGGACGGCGAGGCGCCCGCGCCCTTCTCCGTCTTCGCCTACGGAGACGTCGAAAAGGGCCACAACAAGGTCGCGATAGAGATCCCGGGCCTGCTGTCCTTCCTGGCCAACGACGACTTCACCTCGTTCGTCCCCGGCATCAACGACGTCAACAAGGCCGAACAGGAGAAGTTCGGGCCCGGCGACTACCGGCCCAACATTCCGGTCGCCTACTGGGGCTTCCGCTGGATGATCGGCTTCGGCATGGCATCGCTCGGCGTCGGGGTGCTGGGGCTCTGGCTCACCCGGAAGAAGTTCATGCTGCCTCCGGGCCTGCGGACCGGCGAGGACGAGGTTCCGCACCTGGTCCTCTTCAAGAAGGCGCTGAGCCCCCGGTTCGCCACGTGGTACTGGATCGTCGCCCTCTGGACCATGGGCTTCCCGCTCATCGCCAACTCCTGGGGCTGGATCTTCACCGAGATGGGCCGCCAGCCCTGGGTGGTCTACGGAGTCCTGCGCACCCGTGACGCGGTCTCGCCCCACGTCTCCCAGGGCGAGGTGCTCACCTCGATGATCGGCTTCACGCTCCTGTACGCCGTGCTCGCGGTGATCGAGGTCAGGCTGATGGTGAAGTACGTGAAGCTCGGTCCGCCCGAGCTCACCGAGGCCGACCTGAACCCGCCCACCAAGATCGGCGGGGACGACACGAACCCCGACCGGCCGATGGCCTTCTCCTACTGAGGCCGAGGGGACCACACCATGCAACTCCATGACGTCTGGTTCGTGCTCATCGCGGTCCTGTGGACCGGCTACTTCTTCCTGGAGGGCTTCGACTTCGGGGTCGGTGTCCTGACCAAGCTGCTCGCCCGCGACCGTACGGAGAGGCGGGTCCTGATCAACACGATCGGGCCCGTGTGGGACGGCAACGAGGTCTGGCTGCTCACCGCCGGCGGTGCGACCTTCGCCGCCTTCCCGGAGTGGTACGCCACCCTCTTCTCGGGGTTCTACCTGCCGCTGCTGCTCATCCTGATCTGTCTGATCATCCGCGGTGTCGCCTTCGAGTACCGGCACAAGCGGGACGAGGAGAAGTGGCAGACCAACTGGGAACACGCCATCTTCTGGACCTCGCTGATCCCCGCGTTCCTGTGGGGCGTGGCGTTCGCCAACATCGTGCGCGGCGTGAAGATCGACGCGCACATGGAGTACGTCGGCAGCCTCCTGGACCTGCTCAACGTCTACTCCCTGCTGGGCGGCCTCGTCACCCTCACGCTCTTCACCTTCCACGGGACGGTGTTCACCTCCCTCAAGACGGTCGGGGACATCCGGGAGCGCTCGCGCGCGCTGGCTACCCGGCTGGGTGTGCTCACCGCCGTGCTGGCGCTCGTCTTCCTGATCTGGACCCAGGTCTCGCGTGGTGACGGCAAGAGCATGATCGCCATGGCCGTCGCGGTCGTGGCACTGGCCGGCGCCCTCGCGTTCAACCTGGCGGGCCGCGAGGGCTGGTCGTTCGCCCTCTCCGGGGTCACCATCGCTGCCGCGGTCGCGATGCTCTTCCTGACGCTCTTCCCGAACGTGATGCCGTCCTCGTTGAACGACGCCTGGAACCTCACGGTCACCAACGCCTCGTCCAGCCCGTACACCCTTAAGATCATGACCTGGTGCGCGGGAGTGGCCACGCCGCTCGTCCTGCTCTACCAGGGCTGGACCTACTGGGTGTTCCGCAAGCGGATCGGTACGCAGCACATCGCCGACGCGCACTGATCCCTGACCCTTCTGCCCGGCCCTGCTCTGGGGGATGTTTCACGTGAAACCGATCGACCCGCGCCTGCTTCGGTACGCCCGCTCCACCCGCCTCTTCCTGGCGGCCGTGGTGGCCCTGGGACTTGCCGGGGCGGGGCTGGTCGTCGGTCAGGCGATGCTGATCGCCGAGATCGTGGTCGGCGCCTTCGAGCAGGGGCTGGACGGAGGGGCACTGCGGACGCCGCTGCTGCTGCTCGCGGCCGTGGCGCTGGGGCGCGGCCTGCTCGCCTGGCTCACGGAGCTGGCCGCCCACCGGGCCGGAGCGGCGGTCAAGTCGCAGCTGCGGGGGCGGCTGCTGGACCGGGCCGCCGATCTGGGGCCCGGCTGGCTGAGCGGTCAGCGGACCGGATCGCTGGTGGCCCTGGCCACCCGGGGCGTGGACGCCCTCGACGACTACTTCTCCCGCTACCTGCCCCAGCTGGGGCTCGCGGTGGTCGTCCCGGTGTCGGTCCTCGCCCGGATCGTCACCGAGGACTGGGTGTCGGCAGCCATCATCGTGGTCACGCTGCCGCTCATTCCGCTGTTCATGGTGCTGATCGGCATGGCCACGCAGTCCCGCATGGACCGCCAGTGGCGGCTGCTGTCCCGGCTGTCGGGGCACTTCCTGGACGTAGTGGCCGGACTGCCGACGCTGAAGGTCTTCGGCCGGGCCAAGGCCCAGGCCGAGTCGATCCGCAAGATCACCGACGAGTACCGACAGGCGACGGTGCGGACCCTGCGCATCGCCTTCCTCTCGTCCTTCGCGCTGGAGCTGCTGGCGACGCTGTCCGTGGCGCTCGTCGCCGTGACCATCGGCATGCGGCTGGTCCACGGCGAGCTCGACCTGTACACGGGACTGGTCATCCTGATCCTGGCGCCCGAGGCGTACCTGCCGCTGCGCCAGGTAGGGGCGCAGTACCACGCGGCCGCCGAGGGGCTGGCGGCCGCGGAGGAGATCTTCGAGGTGCTCCAGAACCCCGTCGCTGCCGGCGGCGACGGGGCCCCGGTGCCGGCGGCGCGGCTGCGGATCGAGATCGACGGGGTCGCGGTCCGCCACGAGGGCCGGGGAGAGGACTCGCCGGCACCGGTCTCGCTGTCCGTCGGACCCGGGGAGTGCGTGGCCTTGACCGGGCCGAGCGGCGCGGGCAAGTCCACGCTGCTCCAGGTGCTACTGGGCTTCGTGGCGCCGACCGCGGGTCAGGTGCGGATCGGGGGCGTGGACCTCGCGTCGCTCTCGCTTGAGCAGTGGCGGGAGCGGATCGCGTGGGTGCCTCAGCGCCCGCACCTGTTCGCCGGGACGATCGCGCAGAACGTCCGGCTGGCCCGGCCTGAGGCGTCCGCGGACGCGGTGACCCGGGCACTGCAGGACGCCGGGGCGTGGGAGTTCGTGTCCGCGCTGCCCCGCGGAGTCGACACGGAGCTGGGAGAGGGCGGGGTCGGGCTGTCCGCCGGACAGCGCCAGCGGCTGGCTCTGGCCCGGGCGTTCCTGGCGGACCGGCCGGTGCTGCTGCTGGACGAGCCGACCGCGGCTCTCGACGGGGAGACCGAGGCGGCCGTGGTCGAGGCGGTACGACGCCTCGCGGTCGGGCGGACCGTACTGCTGGTCGTCCACCGGCCGGCGCTGCTGGCCGTGGCCGACCGCGTGGTGCCGGTGGGCGCGGCGGGGGCGGGAGCTGTTCCCCATCCCTCCCCCGTCCGGCTCGGAACCGGTCCCGGGAGTTCCGCCGGCCTCGGCGGGGAGCGCAACGGGCCGTCCGGTCCCGGGGAATGGATCCTCGGCAGCGCCCCCGAGCGGGCGGCCAAGGCCGTCGGCGGCGAGTCGGGAGGGGGCCATCCGCTCCGGCGGGTGCGTGCCGTGGCCAAGCCCTGGCAGGGGCGGTTCCGGCTCGGTCTGCTGCTCGGGGCACTGGCCGTCGGGTGCAGCGTCGGGTTGATGGCCGTCTCCGGATGGCTCATCTCGCGTGCCTCGGAACAGCCGCCCGTGCTCTACCTGATGGTGGCCGTCACGGCCACCCGGACCTTCGGGATCGGGCGGGCCGTCTTCCGGTACGCGGAGCGGCTCGTCTCCCACGACGCCGTGCTGCGGATGCTCGCCGAACTGCGGGTCTCGGTCTTCCGCCGGCTGGAGCGCATCGCACCCGCCGGACTGCGGGAGCAGCGGCGCGGAGACCTGCTGGCCCGTCTGGTGGCCGACGCCGACTCCCTCCAGGACTACTGGCTGCGCTGGCTGCTGCCGGTCGGCACCGCTGTGCTCGTCGGCACCGGCTCGGTCGCCTTCACCGTCTGGCTGCTGCCCGGTGCCGGAGCCGCGCTCGCCGTGGGGCTGCTCGCCGCCGGGGTCGGGGTGCCGCTCGTCAGCGGAGCTTGCGCCCGGCGCGCGGAGCGGCGGCTGGCACCGGCCCGGGGAGAACTCGCGACCCGGGTGGCCGATCTGCTGACCGGGACCGCCGAGCTGACCGTCGCCGGCGCGCTGGCGGGGCGCAAGGAGGCTGCGAAGGACAGCGACCGGACGCTGACCGCCATCGCCTCGCGGGGAGCCGCCGCCACCGGACTCGGGAGCGGGCTGACCGCCCTGGTGTGCGGGCTGACCGTGGTGGTAGCCGCGGCCCTGGCCGGCGATGCCGTGTACGACGGACGGTTGTCCGGCGTGGCCATGGCCGTGGCCGTGCTGACTCCGCTCGCCGCCTTCGAGGCGGTCAACGGGCTTCCGCAGGCCGTTCAGTACCGGCAGCGGGTGCGCCGCAGCGCCGAGCGGATCCACGAGGTCATCGACGCGCCCGTTCCGGTCGCCGAGCCGGAGTACCCGGCCGAGGCGCCGGCCACCCCGTTCCCGCTGCGGCTGACCGGGCTGGCAGCCCGGCATCCCGGACAGGAACAGGACGCCCTGCACGGGCTGGACCTGACGCTGGAGGCCGGCCGCCGGATCGCCGTCGTGGGCTCCTCGGGCGCGGGCAAGACCTCGCTGGCCCAGGTCCTGCTGCGGTTCTTGGACCTGCACGAGGGCACGTACACCTTGGGCGCGACCGATGCGCGCACGCTCGACGGCGACGAGGTCCGCCGGATCGTGGGCCTGTGCGCGCAGGACGCGCACCTCTTCGACAGCTCGGTACGGGAGAACCTGCGGCTGGCCCGGACCGGGGCGAGCGAGGAGCAGCTGCGGGAGGCCTTGGCGGCTGCCCGGCTGCTGGAGTGGGCCGATGGCCTCCCGGACGGCCTGGACACCCTGGTCGGCGAGCACGGCGAGCGGATCTCGGGTGGCCAGCGCCAGCGGCTGGCCCTGGCCAGGGCGCTGCTCGCAGACTTCCCCGTCCTCGTGCTCGACGAGCCGGCCGAGCACCTGGACCTGGCCACCGCGGACGCCCTGACGGCGGATCTGCTCGCCGCGACCGAGGGTCGGACCACGGTGCTGATCACGCACCGGCTGGCGGGCCTGGACGCGGTCGACGAGGTGGTCGTACTGGATCGCGGAACGGTCGTGCAGCGCGGTGCCTACGCGGAGCTGGCTGCCGCCGAGGGCCCGTTGCAGAAGCTGCTGGAGCGCGAGCGGGCGGCCGACGGGGTCCTGGCCAACTTTCCCCGGTAAAAGGGACTAACTAGGCTCAAGGGCATGTCAGCGCAGGAGTCGCAGGAACCGCCGGAGTCACCACCCGGAACACCGGACCCGCTGGAGGCGGCCACCCAGGCCACCCGGAGTCTGCAGGGCCTCTCCACCGAGCTCACTGCGCGGGTGCCGCAACTGCTGGAGGCCATGCGCTCGGTCGGCACCGGCCTCGAACTGCACTCCACGCTCGACCGCATCTGCGAGACCGCGGCCGAACTCGCGGACGCCCGGTACGCGGCGATCGGGGTCGTCGACACCGAGGGCCGCGGGTTGTCGGACTTCGTCACCTTCGGCATCGACGCGGAGACGGCCCGGAAGATCGGACACCGGCCGGACGGGAAGCGGGGTTTGCTCGGTGCGCTGATCTCGCACCCCGACACGGTGCAGCTCGCCGATCTGACGAAGGATCCGCGCTCGGCCGGGTTCCCTGCCCACCACCCACCCATGAAGACCTTCCTCGGTGTCCCGATCCGGGTGCAGGGGGAGATCTTCGGCAATCTGTACCTCGCCGAGAAGAACGGCGGCGGCCGGTTCAACGACTATGACGTCCACATGGTCCGGGTCCTGGCCACCGAGGCGGGCATCGCCATCGGCAACGCCCGGTTGTACGAGGCCGCCACCCAGCGGGAGCGGTGGATCGACGGCTCGGTGGCCGTCACGACCGCCCTGCTGTCGGGCGGGGACGCGGACGACGCCCTCGCGGTGGTGGCCGAGCAGGCCCGCCGTCTGGCCGACTCCGCCGCCGGGATCGTGATGCTGCCCGCTGAGGAGGGAGGCATGGAGATCGTCGCCGTCTCCGCCGACAACCCGGCCACCTCGCTCGGCCTGGTGATTCCGGCCGAGAGCCCGGTGGTGGCGAAGCTGCTCAGGGGTGAGCCGGTCTTCGTGGACGACGCCGCGTCCGATCCCCGCATGGTCAGCCGGCTGACCAGTCAGTACGGGCCCTGCATGATGCTGCCGCTGCACAGCGGCGGGCGGGTGCTCGGCGCACTGGTCACCCCGCGGGGGCGGGGCAAGCGGCCGTTCAGTGAGGCCGAGCGGACCCTGGCCACCCAGTTCGCCTCCCAGGCCGCGCTCGCGCTGATGATGGCCGAGGCGCAGCGTGACCGGGAGCGGCTCGCGGTGTTCGAGGACCGTGACCGGATCGCCCGGGACCTGCACGACCTCGTCATCCAGCGGCTGTTCGCCACCGGATTGATGCTGGAGGGCGCCCAGCGGCGGTCAGTCGTCCCGGAGGTCGTCGATGGGGTCGGCAAGGCCGTGGACGAGCTGGACGTGACCATTCAGGAGATCCGCACCGCGATCTTCGCGCTGCAGCAGGGACCCGCCGAGGTCCCGTCGGGGCTGCGCACCCGGGTCCTGCGAGAGATCAACATGGCCGCGGTGCCACTGGGTTTCAAGCCGTCGCACCGGTTCCTCGGCCCGGTCGACACGGTGGTCGGCGAGCTCGTGGGCAAGAACCTGATCGCAGCGCTGCGCGAGGCCCTGTCGAATGCCTTCCGGCACGCGGAGGCGTCCCGGATCGAGGTGGTGGTGGACTGCACCGTGACGCTGGCCGAGGGGAGGCCCGGGGTACGGCTGGAGGTCGCCGACGACGGGGTGGGCATCGCCGAAGGCGGCCGGCGCAGCGGGCTGCGGAATCTGCGCCGGCGGGCCGAGTCGCTGGGCGGGTCGAGCTCGTACGGCCCCGGGATCGGAGAGGAGAGCACGGGAACCACCCTGGTGTGGGAGGCCCCGCTCTGACGCTCCGGCCGGCTCTTGCGCCGGCTCCGGCGCTACCGCTGGTGGGCGGCGCGCTCCGTGACGAGGCGCTCGATGACGACCGCGACGCCGTCCTCGTTGTTGGCGACCGTACGGCCGGAGGCGGCCGCGAGGACGTCCGGGTGGGCGTTGCCCATCGCGTACGAGGTGCCCGCCCAGCGGAGCATCTCCACGTCGTTCGGCATGTCACCGAAGGCCACGACCTCGGCGGGGGAGATCCCGCGCTCGGCGCAGCACAGCTCCAGGGTGCTGGCCTTGGAGACCCCCAGCCCGCTGATTTCCAGCAGGGCCGTCGGGCTGGAGCGGGTGATCGACGCGTAAGCGCCGGCGGCCGAGCGGGCGAGAGCCAGGAATGCGTCCGGGGCGAGCTCGGGGTGGTGCGCGAGCAGCTTCAGGACGGGAGCGGAGGTGTCGTCGGCCTCCTCCTCCAGCAGCTTCTCGGCGGTCGCCACATGGGCGCCCGGGTCCTGGAAGAAGGGCGGGTACAGCGGCTCGTAATTGATGCCGGTGGTCGTCTCGACCGCGAAGGAGGTGCCCGGGGCGACGGAGCGCAGGGTATCCACCACCGTCAGCGCCGTGGCCCGCGGCAGCGCGCGTACCTGTACGAACTCCCGGCCCGCGTGCAGGTCGACCACCGCGGCTCCGTTCGCGCAGATCGCCAGGCCGTGGCCGTGGACGTGATCGCTGACCACGTCCATCCAGCGGGCGGGGCGGCCGGTGACGAAGAAGACCTCGATCCCGGCCTCCTCGGCGGCTGCGAGCGCGGCGACCGTGCGGAGCGAGACGGATTTGTCGTCGCGCAGCAGGGTGCCGTCGAGGTCGGTGGCGATGAGCCGGGGAGTGGAGGTTGGCCCGTCCGGGCGCTGGGGAGCCGAGGTCACGCCTCCATCTTCGCCCATGGCCTTGCGGCCGCGGACCAGAGCGGGCAGAGCCCGTGCGCTGGATGGCGATGTTTCTTCCCCGACCACCGCTGAAACGTGTCCCTCGATGACACGGGGACGGCAGATGTTTCACGTGAAACACGAGCAGGGTCGTAGGCTCGAACGCATGAGTCTGCGTCTGAGCACTGTGATCCTCCCGGTACGTCCGTGGCATGCGGGCGGCCGCGACCAGTGGGTGCGAGCCGAGCGGCTCGGGTTCCACACGGCATACACCTATGACCACCTGACCTGGAGGTCCTTCCGTGACCTGCCGTGGTTTGGCGCGATCCCGACCCTGACCGCGGCGGCCGCAGCCACCGAGAAGCTGCGACTGGGCACGCTCGTCACCTCTCCGAACTTCCGACACCCGGTGACGCTGGCCAAGGAGCTCATGTCGCTGGACGACATCTCCGGCGGCCGTTTCACCCTCGGCATCGGCGCCGGCGGCAATGGGTTCGATGCCACCGCGCTCGGTCAGGACCCCTGGAGCCCGCGGGAGCGTGCGGACCGCTTCGCGGAGTTCGTTCCCCTGCTGGACCGGCTGCTCACCGAGGCTGCGGTCAGCGAACGCGGTAGCTTCTACTCTGCCGACGAGGCCCGCAACATCCCCGGCTGCGTGCAGCAGCCGCGACTGCCGTTCGCGGTCGCTGCTAACGGCCCGCGTGGTCTCAAGCTGGCTGCCGCCCACGGCCAGGCCTGGGTGACCACCGGCGATCCGAAGCTCTTCGAGGAGGGCACCCCCGAGCAGTCGCTGGAGGCCATCGCCGGCCAGCTGGCCCGGCTCGACAAGGCGTTCGCCGAGATCGGGCGCGCGCCGGAGTCGATGGAGAAGATCCTGCTGACCGGCTTCACCCCGGAGCGCAACACGATGCTGGACTCGGTCGACGCGTTCGTCGACTTCGCCGGCCGTCACCAAGCGCTCGGCTTCACCGAGATCGTGATCCACGCGCCGATCCCGGACTCCGAGTTCGCGGCCGACGAGAACGTCTTCGAGAAGATCGCCACGCAGGGCCTGGCCCAGCTGGCCGGCTGATGACCGTGATGCCCCGTCGCCGTACGGCGACGGGGCATCGGCCTCAGGGCCTCAGGGCCTCAAAGCCCCAGGGCCTCGAAGCGGCCTCAGGGCCTCAAGAAGAACGCTTCAGGCCGTCCAGGGACGACTGGGCACGCTCCAGTAGATCGTTCGGGACCCCCTCGGGCGCGGACCGGAGCTCGTCCACCAGCGCCGAGAGCCGAGCGACTCCCGCCCCGGCGCGACCGATCTCCTGCTCGGTCCAGGCGGCGTACTGCACACACTGGAGCCGGTCCCCCAGATGGTCCGGACCCAGCTCCGCGTAGAGGTCGGCGGCCCGCCCCGTCAGGTCGACCTCCTCCAGCCTCAGTGCCCCGGTGTCCACCTCGCCCTGCGCCCCGGCGCGGCGTGAGTCCCCGCCGTGTTCGTCTTCGTCCTCGGCTTCCTCGTCCTCGGCTTCCTCGTACGAGGTGACCCGCCAGTCGAGCACCTGCGCCAGCTGGAGCCAGGTCTGGGCGAGCTCGGCCCGAAGCTCCCGGGTCGACGCCTCGGGGGACCGGACACCTTCGGCGGTCCCGGCCAGGGCGGCCTCCAGGAGCCCGGCGGCTTGGTCCATCAGGTCCCGCGCCCGCGTCCATGCCGCCGCGTCGGCGTCCCCCCGCGGCGCCATCCAGGCCAGGGAGCGCAGGATCCGCACCTCGGCGACCGGGGCGCCGCCCGCCGCCCGGTACAGCTCCAGGGACCGCTCGTAGGCGGCGACCGCCTCCGGGACCAGGCGCGCGGCGGAGAGCTGCTCCGCGGCGGCCTGCGCGAGGGCGGCCTGTGGTCGCGGGTCCTCCCAGTCCTTGGCCACGTCAGCCGCCAGCAGGTACTGCTCCGCCGCCGCCCGCGGGTCGTTCAGCTGTCGCAGCAGGTCGCCGAGGAACTCCCGTACGGACACGGTCTGTCCCTCGCCGTACTCCAGCAGATCGGGCAGCGTCGACTGCAACACCTCCGCCGCGTCGGCGTGCCGGCCCTCCCGCGCGTACGCCCGGGCCAGTAGCAGACGGGCCTGTGCCCCTCCGTCGGCGGTCAGCCCCGCCTGGTCGAACCAGTGCGCCGCGGTGAGGGCGTGCTCGGCCGCTTCCGCCGCCGCGTCGGCCCGGCGCAGCAGGATGTCCGCCAGGGTGAGCCGTACGACGCCCTGAGTCTCGGCCTCGGCCACCTCCGTGGAGTGCTCCAGGGCGGAGCGCGCATCCGCCTCCGCCTCCTCGGGCCGGCCCAGCGACACCAGCACACCGGCCCGCAGCACCAGCGCGTCCACCGCCTGCCACGGCAGGCCCGCCGACACCGAGCGCGCCGCGGACGCGGCCAGCAGCGGTAGGGCCCGATCGGTGTCGCCCTGCGACAGGGCGACGCGGCCGAGCATCTCCTCGGCCTCCGCCGCCAGGTCGGGCAGAGCCTCGACGTGGGCGGCGACGAACGCGCCGAGTTCGGCCGCCAGTTCACCGTGCCCGTGGTCCTGCCCGGGACCGTGCTCGTGCTCGTGATCCGACCCGGTCTCCAGCGGGCGCAGGTACGACTCCACGCGGATCGACGTCAGCTCCGCCAGTGCGATCCGGCGCGGGCGCAGCGGTTCGTCCGCATCCAGTGCCTCGGCCGCCTCCAAGGCCACCGTCATCAGCTCCCGGATCCGCTGCGGCGCGGCCCCGGACTGCGCGGCCGCGCTCGCCAGCCGCAGCCGCGCCAGCGCGGCGCGCTCCGCTTGCCCGAGCTCCTCGTAGCGGTCTCGGACCGCCTCCAGCAGCTGCGCCGCGTCGTCCGCCCCGGCGCGGGCGGCCGCCAGGGCCCGGTGGTCCGCCACATCGGCCATGACCAGCGGGTCCGCCTGGCTCTCCGGGCACGCGTCCGCATGGACGCCCACCTCGGCCCAGAGCGCGTCCGCTGCCGGATGCCGCTGTTCCCGGGCCTGCCGCGCCCGCTGCACCAGCTCGTCGAAGCCGGTCGCGGGCGGTACGGGCGCGGCGGCGCCGGGGGCGCTCGCGGGAGCAGCGGTCCGCGGTTGCGGTAGTGCCGTGCTGCGCACACCCAGTGGCAGTACGTCGACCAGCGGTTCCCGCCCGATCCGGGCGAGGAAGCGGTCCGAGACCCGGGTGGTGCCGTTGCGAGCGTCGAACCGCCGGGCGATGTCGAGCGAGCCCGCGCGCAGCACCTCGTACAGCTCGGATACCGAGTGCGGGACGCCCTGGTAGGGAACGGCCGGGCTCTGTCCGTGCCCCAGCTCGATCAGCCGGCGCAGCAGTACGAGGCTGCCGCCGTGGAACGCCATCTGGTCGTCGACGTTGACCAGCGGGCCGACGTGACCGGCGTGCTCGGCGAGGATCTCCAGGCCGCGCGACTCGTTGCCGCTCAGGGCACAGAACTCGATGTGCTTGCCGACCGACGGCAACAGGCTCTCGTTGCCGCGGGCCATGCGGTAGCCGCGCACGTGGTGAGAACGGGCCTCCTCGAAGCGGCCGACGCGCAGCAGCGGCAGCAGCGAGGTGGCGAGCACCCGGTGGGGCTCCTCGGCGCAGGTCCGGTTGCCCGACAGCACGGGCTGCCAGACGTCCAGGGCCTGGGCGTCGTCCCCGCGCAGCACGGCGTACGCGCCCTGGCTGTTGAGTTCGCAGGCGTGGCAGTCGCTCATGTCGTCGCGGTCGGCGGCGAGCCAGGCGCGGAACGCCCGCTCGGCCCGGTCGTCCTCGCCGATCGCGTCGGCGAGCCACAGCTCGGCCTCGCGCACCGGCCGCTCGCTGTAGCCGGCGATCCGATAGCGGCGTTCCATCTCGTCGAGCCAGCCGGCGGCGGACTCCAGCGGGATCTCGGGGGAATCGCCGATGGCCGTGGCCACCCACTTGAACTGCCAGAACAGCGAGTGGGCGTCCCACCGGGAGAAGGCCCCGGGGTCCTTGTCGTACTCCTGGAGCAGCCGGGCGAACGGCACCAGCATCTTCGAGGACTCGGCGCTCCAGAGATAGGCGTTGATCAGGTTGTCCAGCGCCCGGCGGAACAGCGCCCCGTCGCCGAGCGCCTCCGCCGCACCCGCGAGCACCTCGGCGTGCGCGTTGCGTGCGGCCCCGTTCGGGGAGCCGCTGTTCTCGGCCAGGCCCTGCTCGATCTCCTCGCGCGTCAGCGTGGTCACTTCTGTTCCTCCGGGGAGTCGGTGGAGTGGGTCGCCCATTCCAGGAGCCCGAGGAAGGCCCGGTTGAGCAGCGTGGAGTCGGCAGGGCGCAGCGGCCGCTGGGACATCAGCAGCGCCTGCCCGTACAGCGATTCGACGGCCGTGCCGGTCAGGGCCTCGTCGGGCAGTGCCGAGATCCGGCGGATCAGCGGGTTGTTGTGGTTGAGCACCAGGCGGGCGCGCGGTGCGGAGCCGCGCAGTGCGCCGAGGATTCCGGTCCACAGGGAGTCGGCACTGCCCAGTGCCGCCGTGCGGTCGCGCTCCTGGCGGGCCTGGCGGTCGTCGAGGTAGAGCGCGGGGACGGAGACGGGCTGGAAGGCGCGCAGCACGACATCGCAGCCCTGCGGCTCCAGCCGGGTGCGCGCCGTGGACAGGAAGGGGGCGAGGGCCAGTTCGGCGGCGGTCGGGACGGGGTCGAGCCGCTCGGTGACGGCTCCGGCGTCCAGCTCCATGACCTTGAGGTCCGGGCGGACTGCGGGCAGCAGGGCGAGCAGGTCGGCGTCGTACGTGTACCCGGCGTTGATGACGCCGAGGCCGTGGGCCGCCGCGATCGGGGCGATCTGGCGGAACTCCTCGACGGTGCGCGTGAAGTGGATCTCGGTGTGCGCGGCCGTGAACTCCTGGAGGCTCATCGAGCCGTCACTCGTCTCGAACGGCAGCCAGGGCAGCATCAGGCCGAGCAGCTCGGCGTCGTGCCGGGCCAGGGACTTCACACCGAGGTGGTGGACGCTCAGGAAGGCGGCCAGCCGATCCGGTTCGCTCGCGGCGAGCTCGGCGAGCCAGGCCCGGACGCGGGCGCCGAGGGCCTCCCGTACCGCGGACAGTGTCTCGTCGTCGTACAGGTTCTCGCGGGAGGCGGTGGGCCGCAGCGTGTCCGTGTCGATGACCGCGCGGATGAAGAACGCCCAGTCGGGCAGCAGGTTGTCGGCGTGGTCCGTGAGCAGCATCCCCTTGAGGTGGACGCGGTGTCCGGCCCGGTGGGCGGGGCTGGTCGGCTCGGGCAGGACGTACGCCACTCCGCGCACTCCGGCGACGGGCAGGTCGAGGTCGATGCTGTCGAGCGGGGTGAACCCGAAGAGCTGCGTGCAGTGGCCGGCGAGCGCGACGCGGCGCGCGGCGGGGGTGGGGAAGGGGCGGTCCCACACGGCGGGCCGGTCGGTGACGGGCCGCGCTTCGCCGCCCTCGCCGTCGTCGAAGGTGATGTCGTACGGGAGCAGGGCGCCGTAGTCGCGGGCCAGCTGCTCGACCTTGGCGGGGACCGTCCATTCCTCGGCTCCCGGGCGGGCCTGCAGGATGACGGTGGTGCCGGGTTCCCGGCGGGCTTCGTCGGGTAGTTCGCGGACGGTGTACGAGCCGTCGTCCGTGGCCAGCCATTCGACGGGCGCGGCCAGGGGGTCGCGGGCGGAACGGGTGACGACGCGGATCTGCCGGGCCACGACGAAGCAGGCGAGCAGGCCGATGCCGAACTGGCCGAGGAACTCCCGGCGGGTGGTCTCAAGGCCGTGGTCGCCGCCGCGCTTGGAGCTGCGGCCGATGGTGGCGAGCAGCGAGTGGGCCTCGGCGGCGGTCAGGCCGATGCCGCTGTCCTCGATGGTCACCCGGCCCGCGGACGCCGACAGACGGATGCGGATCTCCGCCTCCGGGTCGAGTGCGTGGCGGGCGGTGACGGCGTCCACGGCGTTCTGCAGCAGCTCGCGGACGTAGACGCGCGGGCTGGAGTAGAGGTGGTGGGAGAGCAGGTCGACCAGGCCGCGCAGATCGACCTGGAAGCTGTTGGCCGAAGGATCGGAGTCGGAAGAGGAAGCCGATGTGGACGTCACGGGGCGTCACCTCGCGTAATTCGCATGGATGGTTCGGCGATCGCGAGGTACCCCCCTCACGGATCGGAATGAGGACCAGCCTAGGGGGATGATCTGACAATCTCTTGGTGAATTCCGGCGTCGCCGGGCGGCACCGGACGCAGCCCGAGCGCGCCCGGGCCGCCTTTACGAGAAGCGCAGGAACTGCGGCGGCACGGCATCCACGAGCCACACTCCGTTGGCGCTGATCCGGAAGACGTGCCCCGCCGCGCGCATCCCACCGGCGTCCACGGCCAGCACGACCGGACGGCCGCGCCGTGCGCCCACACGGGTCGCGGTTTCCCGGTCGGGGGACAGGTGCACGTGGTGGCGGGCCATGGGGCGCAGGCCCTCGGCGCGGATCGAGGTGAGGGCGGTTCCGACGGTGCCGTGGTAGAGGTACGCGGGCGGCTCGGCTTCGGGCAGGTCCAGGTCCACGGGAACGGTGTGGCCCTGGTTGGCCCGGATGCGGGTGCCGTCGACGGCGAACCGCTGTTTGTCGTTGGCGGCGACGACGTGGTCGAGCTCGGCGCGGCTGACGTGGAAGCCGTGGGCCGCGGCCGCACGGAGAAGATCGTCGATCTCCACCCAGCCCTGGGGATCGAGCACCAGTCCGATGCGTTCCGGCTGATGCCGCAGGTGTTTCGAGACGTATTTGGACACCTTCACGGTGCGTCTGTCGTCCATGGCCCCAGCTTGCCGGGTCGGACGGGGATCGAGCAGCGATTTATCGGCGCTCCGCCGGACTGAGACACCCTCTATCGCGTTTCCAAGATACGGAATACATTTTCCGCTGAACTACTGCCCAAGGGGAGAACCCATGACGATCCACGCTTCTCTGCCGCGCCGCGCGGTCGCCGAGCTCATCGGCACCGCCGGCCTTCTCGTGGTGGTGATCGGCTCGGGCATCCAGGCTTCCGCCCTCAGCCGTGACACCGGTGTCGCCCTCGTCGCCAACTCACTCGCCTCGGCCATCGGCCTCGGGCTGATCATCACCCTCTTCGGGCCGCTGTCCGGAGCCCACCTCAACCCCGTCGTCACCCTCACCTCCTGGTGGGCCCGCCGGACCGGCGGCGAGGGGCTCGGTGGCCGAGAGGCCCTCGTCTACACCGCCGCCCAGACCGCCGGGGCCATCGGCGGTGCCGTCCTCGCGGAGGTGATGTTCGGCCGCACCCCGGGCACCTTCTCCACGCAGATCCGCGGCGGCCACCTGCTCATCGGCGAGATCGTCGCCACCGCAGGGCTCGTCCTGCTCATCCGGGGGCTGGAGCGCATCGGGCGCCCGAAACTGATCCCGGTCGCGGTGGCCGCGTACATCGCCTCCGCGATCTGGTTCACCTCGTCCGGTTCCTTCGCCAATCCGGCGGGCACCATCGGGCGCGCCTTCAGCGATTCCTTCACCGGTATCGCCCCGCAGTCGCTGCCCGGATTCGTCGCTGCCCAAGTGGTCGGCGGCGTCCTGGGCCTGGCCCTCGCGGCCCTCCTCTACGGGAGCACCGGGCGCGCTCTGCAGGACGCGTCGACGACCGTCGGCCCGGCAGTGCCCGTGCGAACCACGGGCGCCACCAGCCCCGCGAACCCCGGGTACGAGACCATCGGTTGAGTCGTCCACCGGTTGTTCACCGGTCGTCGTCCACCGGTCGTCCACAGCGTCGTCCACAGGAACCACCGGCTTGTCCACAGCCGGTTGGGTCTGTTTTGACGGCAAACGAGTGATCCGCCCTGTGGACTACCAGCCGGCCGGCGGCCACCACCAGCCACCGCCACCAGCAGCCGTCAGCCGCCATCACCGGCCGTGCGCCGGCCGCCGTCAGCCGCTGGCTCGGCGCGCCAGTTCGTTCATCGTCCGCGCCTGGAGTTCCCGCTCCGTGGCCGCCCTGACGAACTCGCCAACGAACTCGGCGCCGACCAGTTCCTGCACCGCCCGAACCGTCTCCGCCGGTAGTGGCACCGACGCCGGTCCGGAGGGCTGCGCGGTCCCGGCCGCCCCCAGGTGGCGCTGCAGATGCCGGGTCGCGAACAGCCGCATCGCCCGCGCCAGCTCGGCATCCACCGTCTGCTGGGCCAGGGGACGCAGTCTGCGCACCATCGTGGCCGCCTCCGCCGCATCCGCGTCCGTCGGCGGAACCTGCCCGAGGTAGCGGGCGAAGACGTGTTCGGTGGTGAACTCCAGGAACCGCGAGGCGATGTGCTCCACCTGCCCGCGCAGCTCCCGCAGATGGCCGGTGATCGCCGACAGCGGCACCCCGGCCGCGTACAGCTCGGCGGCCACCGCCAGCTCCTGCGGGGAGGGCACCAGGAACTCGTCGGGACGGCCCGGTATCGCCTCCAACACCCCCAGCTCGCACGCCTCGCCCACCGCGTCGTCGTCGGGCCGGCCGCCGAACCGCTCGTTCAGCTCGGTCCGGCTGATCCGGGCGGCCTCCTCGTCGGTCCACGGTCCGTGCACCTCGGCGACGAGCCCCAGCACACCGCCGAGCCCGCGCCCGGCGTCCCAGGCCTCCAGCAGCTCCTTGATGGAGGCCAGGGTGTAGCCGCGGTCCAGCAGGTCGGCGATCTGGCGCAGCCGCGCCAGATGCGTGTCCCGGTAGACGTTGGAACGGCCGCGCCGCTCAGGCTTCGGCAGCAGCCCACGGTCCTGGTACGCCCTGATCGTGCGTACGGTCGCCCCGCTGTGGTGCGCGAGATCCTCGATCCGGTACTCGGCCACCGCCTGTTCTGACAATCTCGGCTCCCTACGACATGGCGGCTCGGCCGACCGCGGCCGCCGCGGCCCGGGCGGCAGGCGAAGCCGCAAGGTACTCGACCGCCCTGCGCAGCGAGCCCTCCTGCGAGGGATGGTACGACCGCCGGAAGGAGCGGGATACGGCCGTGCCGGGCTCTCTCCGCGCCGGCAGCGGCCCCGCCCCGTTCACAGCCGTGGTTCCAGCTTCGCGAGCCGCCGCAGCGCGCCCGGTGCGAACCGGGAGAGCCACAGGGCCCCCTTGGACTCCGGTGTCACCGGCACCACGGCCTCGTTGTGCACCACGGCCCGCAGGATCGCCTCGGCGACCTTCTCCGGAGGGAAGTTGCGCAGCCCGTACAGCCGAGAGGAGCGCTCCTGGCGGCGCTTCTCCTCCGCCGCATCCACCCCGGCGAAGCGCGAGGTGGCGGTGATGTTGGTGTTGACGATGCCGGGGCATATCGCCGAGACCCCGATCGACCGCGAGGCGAGTTCGGCCCGCAGGCACTCGCTCAGCATCAGCACGGCCGCCTTCGACGTGCTGTACGCGGGCAGGGTCTTGGAGGGCAGGTAGGCGGCGGCGGAGGCGGTGTTGACGATGTGCCCGCCCTGGCCCCGCTCGGCCATCTGCCGGCCGAAGATCCGGCAGCCGTGGATGACCCCCCACAGGTTCACGTCGAGGACCTTCTTCCAGTCCTCCGAGGTGGTTTCCAGGAAGGGCCCGGACAGGCCGATCCCGGCGTTGTTGACCAGGACGTCCACGACCCCGTACTCGGCGGCGGTCTTCGCGGCGAGCTTCTCCATCGCCTGCTCGTCGCTGACGTCGACGCACTCGCCCCAGGCCTCGGGAGCCCCGACGAGCCGCGCCATGTCGGCCGTGCGGGCCGCGCCCTCGGCGTCCCGGTCCACGCACACCACCCGCGCCCCGGCCTCGGCGAACGCGAAGGCGGTGGCTCGGCCGATACCGCTGGCGGCGCCGGTGACCAGCACCAGCTGGCCCCCGAACCGGTCGGCGTACCGACCCGGAGCCTTCTGTTCCGGCGCCCGGGTGGCGGGCTCCTCCCGGGCCGTGACGAACTCGGTGATCCATGCGGCCAGCTGGTCGGGCCGGGTCCGCGGCACCCAGTGCTTGGCGGGCAGGGTGCGCCGCACCAGGTCGGGGGCCCACAGCTCCAGCTCGTCGTAGAGATGCTCGGAGAGGAAGGCGTCCCCGGTCGGGGTGATCAGTTGGACGGGCACGTGCGCGTACGCGTCCGGGCGCGGCCGGCGCATCCGGGGCCGTACGTTGTCGCGGTAGAGCCAGGCACCGTGCGCGGCGTCCGAGGGCAGCGAGGCCGTCGGGTAGGAGCCGGCCGGGACCTTCTCCACGCGCTCCAGGATTCCCGGCCACCGCTTGCCGAGCGGCCCGCGCCAGGCGAGCTCCGGAAGTGCGGGGGTGTGCAGCAGGTACACGTACCAGGACTTGGCGCCCTGGCCGAGGAGCTGCGCGGCCCGGCGCGGGGTGGGCCGGGCCATCCGCTTCTTGATCCAGTGGCCGAAGTGGTCCAGGGAGGGACCGGACATCGAGGTGAAGGAGGCGATCCGGCCCTCCGTGCGGGCGACCGTCGCGAACTCCCAGCCCTGTACGGAGCCCCAGTCGTGGCCGACCAGGTGCACCGGCCGGTCCGGACTGACCGCGTCCGCCACGGCCAGGAAGTCGTCGGTCAGCTTCTCCAGGGTGAAGCCGCCGCGCAGCGGCACCGGCGCGGAGGAGCGCCCGTGGCCGCGCACGTCGTAGAGCACTACGTGGAAGCGGGCCGCCAGCCGCTGAGCGACCTCAGACCAGACCTCCTTGCTGTCCGGGTACCCGTGCACGAGCACCACGGTCGGCCGGTCCGCCTCGCCGAGCTCGACGACGCACAGTTCGATGCCGCCGGTGCTCACGCGGCGCTCGCGCGCCCCGACGAGGCCCGTGCCCTTGGTTCCGTCCGCTCCGCTCATGCCGCTCATGCTGCCCTCTCCTCGGCCCAGCGCCGCACGTGCGGCAGATCGTCGTCCAGCCAGAACGCGCTCTCCACGGGATCCCGCGAGTCGGTGACGACCAGGATCTCCTCGAACTTCGCGCCAGTGCCCCGGAATCCCAGGTGCGGCTCGACCGCCCACAAGCCGGGCTGTGGCGGGTGGTCGGAGAAGCGGTACGGGCTCCACAGCGGGGACCAGCCCTCGCGGTGTCCGCGCAGGGCGTCGGAGGCCAGCCCCTTGAGGGACTGCGTCCCGAACCCGAAGGCGGTCGGGGACCAGCGCCGCTCCTTGACCCGGTCTATCTTGTGGGCGATCACGCCGAAGGGGTAGGCGCGGTGCCGGTTGGCGTACCCCTGGCGGATCATCAGCCGCTCGACGTTCTCGTAGATCTCGCGCAGCGGGCGTCGCTCGCGGACCTGCTCCAGGATCAGCTCACGGTGCACCCGCAGATCGGACATGAGCCGGTCCTGTACGGGGTTCAGCCCGAGGCTCCCCGAGTACCCGATGTCGGCCGCGTACCCCTTGTACACGGGCGCCATGTCGAGGATGAACGGCATCCCCGGCTCCAGCTTCCGGTTCGTCGGGAAGAACTGCAGGGGGATCTTGAAGTTCGCGAAGGCGGTGCGGTCCCCGAACCAGGCGAACGGCAGGTGGAACCAGTCCCGCACCCCGCGCTCGCGCAGCCACTCGCGCTGCAACCGCGCGGCCTCGCGCTCGGTCACCCCCGGCCGCAGCTGCGCGGCGACGGTCTCCGCGCACTCGTACGAGAGGCGTTGCACTTCCCTGAACCCGCGCAGGTCAGCCGAGAGTTGCGCGATGCGTTGCCTGGTGTCCGCAGCCATGACAGCCGTCCGTCCGTAGAGCCGTACGCGCTCCGCGCCCGTAACTTGACACTGATGAATGTGACAATGACCGGAGATCACGTCAAGGCCCGTGCACGGACCTGTGGACAAACTTGTCCGGTCCGCATCAGCCTTTCGTCAGGGTGTGTAGTCCTGAAGGCGGAGACGGGATGACGCTCCAGGTCTGACGATCCGCGCGACCGGCGCCACTAACGTCGAAGCCGTGACTGTCATCGCGACCGAAAGCCTGAGCAAGCGGTACCCCCGAGTGACCGCAATCGACCGGCTCTCCCTGGACATCGGGCCCGGAGTGACCGGCCTCGTGGGTGCCAACGGAGCCGGCAAGTCCACGCTGATCAAGATCCTGCTTGGACTGTCCCCCGCAACCGAGGGCCGCGCCGCCGTACTCGGACTCGACGTCGCCACCCACGGCAGCGCCATCCGTGAACGCGTCGGCTACATGCCCGAGCACGACTGCCTGCCGCCCGACGTCTCGGCCACCGAGTTCGTCGTGCACATGGCGCGCATGTCCGGGCTCCCCCCAACCGCCGCACGGGAGCGGACCGCCGACACCCTGCGCCACGTGGGCCTGTACGAGGAGCGCTACCGCCCCATCGGCGGCTACTCCACGGGCATGAAGCAGCGGGTCAAACTGGCGCAGGCGCTCGTCCACGACCCCCAGCTGGTCCTCCTCGACGAGCCCACCAACGGCCTCGACCCCGTCGGCCGCGACGAGATGCTCGGCCTGATCCGCCGTGTCTACACCGACTTCGGCATCTCCGTCCTGGTCACCTCCCACCTCCTCGGCGAGCTGGAGCGGACCTGCGACCACGTCGTGGTCGTCGACGGCGGCAAGCTGCTGCGCTCCAGCTCCACCAGCGACTTCACGCAGATCACCACGACCCTCGCGGTCGAGGTCACCGACACGGACGCCCACCCGGACGGCACCGCGGCCCTCCGCAAGGCGCTCGCCGAAACGGGCCTCACCCTGCACGCCGGCGAGGAGCAGGGCCTGCCCGGAGCCGGGCACATCCTGCTCCTGGAAGCCACCGGCGAGGAGACATACGACATCGTGCGCGACACCGTCGCCGACCTCGGCCTCGGCCTGGTCCGCATGGAACAGCGCCGCCACCACATCGCGGAGGTCTTCCGCGACAGCGACCAGCAGCAGCTCGTCCGGAAGGGAGCCGGTTCCGATGGCGCCTGACACCTCGACCCAGATCCACAACATCGGCTACCGGTCCTACGAGGGCGCCCGGCTCGGCCGTGCCTACGCCCGCAAGTCGTTGTTCTCGCAGTCCCTGCGCGGGGCCTACGGACTCGGCCGGTCCGCCAAGTCCAAGGTCCTCCCGATGATCCTCTTCGCGGTGATGTGCGTTCCCGCGCTGATCATCGTCGCGGTGGCCATCGCGGTACCCGGCTCGACCAGCCTGCCGATCAAGTACACGACGTACGCCTTGACCACGCAGGTGATCATCGGCCTCTACGTCGCCTCGCAGGCGCCCCAGTCGGTCTCCCGGGACCTGCGGTTCAAGACCGTGCCGCTCTACTTCTCGCGGCCCATCGAGCGCATCGACTACGTCCTCG
Source organism: Streptomyces sp. NBC_00597 (assembly GCF_041431095.1). GTDB lineage: Bacteria > Actinomycetota > Actinomycetes > Streptomycetales > Streptomycetaceae > Streptomyces. The sequence continues at coordinate 4,734,055 of NZ_CP107757.1, read as the reverse complement.
CCAAGTTCGCGGCGATGGCCTCGGCGTTGTTCATCCTCACCGCCACACCGCTGCTGATCATGTGGATCGGCTCGCTGCTGGCCAAATTCGACTTCGCGGACCAGACCAAGGGGTTCGCCCAGGGACTGGTCTCCGTGCTGCTGCTCTCGGTGCTGTTCGCCGGCCTCGGCCTGATCATGGCCGCGCTCACCCCGCGCCGAGGCTTCGGCGTCGCCGCCATCATCGCCCTGCTGCTGATCCCCTACGGCGCCGTGACCGCCGTACAGGGCGTGGCGTACAGCGCCGGCACCACCGGCCCCATCGAATGGATGGGCCTGTTCTCCCCGATCACCCTGATCGACGGCGTGCAGACGGCCTTCCTCGGTGCCACCTCCGCCTTCCCCGGCGGACAAGGCCCCTCGGCTGGTGTCGGCTTCGTCTACCTGCTCGTCGTCCTCGCCCTCATCGCCGGCTCCTACGCCGCCCTGATGGCCCGCTACCGGAAGGCCGGGCTGTGACCACGATCGACATCGACCACACTTCCCGCTGGTTCGGCAACGTCGTCGCCGTCAACGACGTGACCATGCGCATCGGCCCCGGAGTCACCGGGCTCCTGGGCCCCAACGGCGCCGGGAAGTCCACCCTCATCAACATGATGGGCGGCTTCCTCGCCCCCTCCACCGGCACCGTCACCCTCGACGGCGCGCCGATCTGGCAGAACGAGCAGGTCTACACGCAGATCGGCGTCGTGCCCGAGCGTGAGGCCATGTACGACTTCCTGACCGGCCGGGAGTTCGTCGTCGCCAACGCCGAGCTGCACGGCCTCGACGACGCGGCCGCCCAACTGGCGCTCGCCACGGTCGAGATGGAGTACGCACAGGACCGGAAGATCTCCACGTACTCCAAAGGCATGCGCCAGCGCGTGAAGATGGCCTCGGCCCTCGTCCACGACCCGTCCGTGCTGCTCCTCGACGAGCCGTTCAACGGCATGGACCCGCGTCAGCGCATGCAGCTCATGGACCTGCTGCGGCGCATGGGTGACGACGGCCGCACCGTCCTGTTCTCCTCCCACATCCTGGAGGAGGTCGAGCAGCTCGCCTCCCACATCGAGGTGGTCGTCGCCGGCAGGCACGCCGCCTCCGGCGACTTCCGCAAGATCCGCCGCCTGATGACGGACCGCCCGCACCGCTACGTCATCCGCTCCTCCGACGACCGGGCCCTCGCCGCGGCCCTGATCGCCGACCCCTCCACCGCGGGCATCGAGGTCGACCTCAAGGAAGGCGCCCTGCGCATCCAGGCCGTCGACTTCGGCCGCTTCACCGAGCTGCTGCCGCAGGTCGCCCGTGCGCACGGCATCCGCCTGCTGACGGTCTCTCCCTCCGACGAGTCCCTTGAGTCGGTCTTCTCCTACCTCGTCGCGGCCTGAAGGAGCTGGCACCCATGTACAACCCCACCGTCGCCCGGCTCACGTACCGCGCGTTGCTCGGCCGCCGTCGCGCGCTGATCCTCTGCGCGCTGCCCGCCCTGCTGATCGTCATCTCGCTCGCCGTCCGCACCTTCAGCGGCCTGGACGACAAGATCGCCGCCGACTTCCTGGGCGGCTTCGCCCTCGCCACCATGGTTCCGCTGATCGGTGTCATCGCCGGCACCGGAGCCATCGGCCCCGAGATCGACGACGGCTCGATCGTCTACCTGCTCTCGAAGCCGGTGAAGCGTCCGACGATCATCATGACCAAGCTGATCGTCGCGATCGGCATCACGATGGCCTTCTCCGCGATCCCGACCCTGATCGCCGGCTTCATCCTCAACGGCAACGGCCAGCAGATCGCCGTCGCCTACACCGTCGCGGCGCTCGTCGCCTCGATCGCCTACAGCGCCCTGTTCCTGCTGCTGGGCACGGTCAGCCGGCACGCGGTCGTCTTCGGCCTGGTCTACGCCCTGATCTGGGAGTCGCTCTTCGGCAGCCTGGTTTCCGGGGCGAAGACCCTCAGCGTCCAGCAGTGGGCCCTGGCCCTCGCCGAGAAGGTCGCCGGCGAAGGGTACGTCGACGCGACCGTCGGCTTGCCGACCGCGGCGACCCTGCTCGTGGTGGTCACCGTGGGCGCCACCCTCTTCGCCGGGCAGAAGCTGCGCCGCCTCACCCTGGCGGGCGAGGAGTAAGACCTTCCCGTACGTATCGGCGGCGGTGCCCCGCCCGGCCCACAGGCCGGGCGGGGCACCGCCGTACGGGGCAAAATCAGTGCATGGTCGAGCACCCCGAGCCCGAGCGGTCCAGGCCCGTACGGTCCTGGATCCGCTCCTCGCCGGGTACGCACATATGGCTGCTGATGATCGCCGTCACGAGCGTCATCGTCGTGATCGCACCCGACCACCTGGAGCACGTCCTGCTCCACCGGCACAGCAGCAATATCCACGAACTCACCCGTCACCCGGTGCGGGCCCTGCTCTCCAGTGCCTTCTGGATCGAGAACCCGGCCTCGCTCGCCCTGTACGCCGTCCTCTTCGAGCTCTTCCACGCACCCGTGGAACGCTGGCTCGGCACCCTGCGCTGGCTCGCCATCGTCGCGACCGCCCACATCACGGCCACCCTGATCAGCCAGAAGGTGGTCCTGATGGCCATTCAGGACCACCGGGCCCCGCAGAGCATGGTCCATGTCGTCGACGTGGGCGTCAGCTACGGCCTCGCGGCCTCGATCGGAGTCCTCACCTACCGGCTCCCCAACCCGCTGCGCTGGCTCTACCTCGCTGGTGTCGTCGCCTTCTACGGGCTGCCCCTCCTCACCGGAGGCACCTTCACCGACCTCGGGCACGCCATATCCGTGTCCGTCGGGCTGCTTGCCTGGCCACTCACCCGTCACCCGCACCCCAGGCATGTTTCACGTGAAACATGAGCACAGCGCCTGCCCTGGCCGATGGACGGAAATTGACTGGTACGGGACCTGCGCCGCGGGCAGAGTGAGTCGTGCGGGGAGCAACAAAAAGGTCCGGAGCAGCCACTTCGAGCGCGCCGTACGGCGCGGGCTGTTCCGGACCTTCCCTCGTTCTCGGACGGTTCCCGTTGCGGGGAGGGGCCGTCAGGCGGCGCCCAGCAGACGCTCCAGCACCACCGCGATGCCGTCCTCCTCGTTGGAGGCCGTCACCTCGTCGGCCACGGCCTTCAGCTCGGCATGGGCATTGGCCATCGCCACCCCGCGCGCCGCCCAGCCGAACATCGGAATGTCGTTGGGCATGTCGCCGAAGGCGATCGTCTCCGCCGCCTTCACGCCCAGCCGGCGCGCGGCCAGCGAGAGGCCGGTGGCCTTCGTCAGCCCGAGCGGCAGGATCTCCACTATCCCCGGGCCGGCCATGACGATGTCCACCAGCGAGCCCACGGTCTTCCGGGCCGCCTTGACCAGAGCGTCGTCGCCGAGCTCCGGGTGCTGGATGTACAGCTTGTTCAGCGGAGCCGTCCAGACCTCCGCGGTGTCTTCCAGGTAGACGGCCGGCAGGCCCTCCTGTACCTGGTAGCCGGGCCCGAACAGCACATCGCCGTCCACTCCGTCCCGGCTGGCCGCGAGCGCCAGCGGACCCACCTCGGCTTCGAGCTTCGACAGAGCCAGACCGGCAAGCTGCCGGTCCAGCGTCACCGAGGTCAGCAGCCGGTGCGCCCCCGCGTCGTAGACCTGCGCGCCCTGCCCGCACACCGCGATCCCGTGGTAGCCGAGATCGTCCAGCACGCCCCGGGTCCAGGGCACGGCCCGGCCGGTGACGATGATGTGTGCCGCGCCCGCCGCGGTGGCCGCGACGAGCGCTTCACGGGTGCGTTCCGAGACCGTGTCGTCGCCACGCAGCAGCGTGCCGTCGAGATCGGTCGCGACGAGCTTGTACGGGAACGGGGCCGGGCTCACTTGGCGATCGGCTCCAGGACCTCGCGGCCGCCCAGGTACGGGCGGAGCGCCGCGGGCACCCGCACGGAACCGTCGGCCTGCTGGTGGTTCTCCAGGATCGCGACGATCGTGCGCGGTACGGCGCACAGCGTGCCGTTCAGCGTCGAGAGCGGCGCGGTCTTCTTGCCGTCGCGGTAGCGGATCGACAGGCGGCGGGCCTGGAAGCCGTCACAGTTCGAGGCCGAGGTCAGCTCGCGGTACTTGCCCTGGGTCGGGATCCACGCCTCGCAGTCGAACTTGCGGGAGGCGGAGGAGCCCAGGTCGCCGGTGGCGACGTCGATCACCTGGAAGGGCAGCTCCAGGCTGGTCAGCCACTGCTTCTCCCACTCCAGGAGACGCTGGTGCTCGGCTTCGGCCTCCTCCGGCGCGACGTACGAGAACATCTCGACCTTGTCGAACTGGTGGACGCGGAAGATGCCGCGGGTGTCCTTGCCGTACGTACCGGCCTCGCGGCGGAAGCACGGGGAGAAGCCGGCGTACCGCAGCGGCAGCTTCTCGGCGTCGATGATCTCGTCCATGTGGTACGCGGCGAGCGGGACCTCGGAGGTGCCGACCAGGTAATAGTCGTCCTTCTCCAGGTGGTACACGTTCTCCGCGGCCTGGCCGAGGAAGCCGGTGCCCTCCATGGCGCGCGGGCGGACCAGCGCGGGGGTCAGCATCGGGACGAAGCCGGCCTCGGTGGCCTGCGCGATCGCCGCGTTGACCAGGGCGAGCTCAAGCAGGGCGCCGACACCGGTCAGGTAGTAGAACCGCGAGCCCGACACTTTGGCGCCGCGCTCGACGTCGATGGCGCCCAGCAGTTCGCCGAGCTCCAGGTGGTCCTTGGGCTCGAAGCCCTCGGCGCCGAAGTCGCGGATCGTGCCGTGCGTCTCAAGGACGGTGAAGTCCTCCTCGCCGCCGACCGGGACGTCCTCGTGGACGATGTTGCCGAGCTGGAGCAGCAGTCGCTTGGCGGCCTCGTCGGCCTCGTTCTGCTCGGCCTCGGCGGCCTTGACGTCCGACTTGAGCTGTTCGGCCTTCTTCAGCAGCTCCGCGCGCTCCTCCGGAGAGGCCTTGGGGATGAGCTTGCCGAGCGACTTCTGCTCATTGCGCAGTTCGTCGAAGCGCATGCCTGAGGACCTGCGGCGCTCGTCGGCGGAGAGCAGTGCGTCGACGAGTTCGACGTCCTCTCCACGGGCGCGCTGCGAGGCGCGGACACGGTCAGGGTCTTCACGGAGCAGCCGGAGGTCAATCACCCCTCCAGGCTACCGGGCTGGGCTTCCCGGGCTCACACCGATATCACGCTGCGTGTCGCTATGTCCCAATTGCGGAGAATGGAAAACTTTGGCCGGCTGGCTGGAAGTGGCCCTTCCTGGCCGGTCAATAAAAGTGGCCCATTCCCTGAAAAGGGGCACAAGCGGGGGTATCCAGGCGCCCTCTGAGCAGGGCGGGGGCCTCTCCCTTGTCCACAGGAATTGCCCACCACGGTGACTTGTCCACAGGCTGTGCGCCGGATCTGTGGACACGGAATTAGATCAATCCCCACCCGCAGCCCGCCCGAGGGAATCGGAGCTCAAACCACCCTCACACACTCATTCGGGTGGGAATGGCTCGCCCCAAAGAGTTGATCGGCGATGTAGGGGTGACGCCGTTCACCTTCCGCTCCCCAGCGCGAAACCTGGGCCCCCGACCGATTTGTCGACCTTGTCGCGCCATGATGTCGACTAGTCCACAGGTCCCCATCTCGGCCTGTGGATAACTCTGTGGACAAGGGAAGAAGAGCTACGCCCGGCCGTCGAGGCAGCGCGTCAGCCAGTCGGAAGCCGCCGTGAAATCGCCGTCCGAGGTGCCGGGTCGCGGAGCACGCACGTCACCCTGAGCGACGCCGGCACGGGGATAGGAGCCGAGGAAGCGGACCTGGGGGCACGTGCGCTTGAGTCCCATGAGCGCCTCGCTGACCCTGCGGTCGGAGATGTGGCCCTCGGCGTCGACGGCGAAGCAGTAGTTGCCGATGCCCTCGCCCGTCGGCCGGGACTGGATCAGCATCAGGTTCACCCCGCGGACGGCGAACTCCTGGAGGAGCTCCAGCAGCGCACCGGGGTGGTCGTCGCCGAGCCACAGCACGACGGAGGTCTTGTCGGCGCCCGTCGGTGCGGCCGGCCGGGCGGGGCGTCCGACGAGCACGAACCGGGTCTCTGCGTTCTCCGCGTCGTGGATCTCGGTGACCAGCGGGACGAGCCCGTACGTGGCGGCCGCGAACTCGCCCGCGAAGGCGGCGTCGAAGCGGCCCTCCTGGACCAGCCGGGCACCGTCGGCGTTGGAGGCGGCCGACTCCCACGCCGCATCGGGCAGGTGCGCCCGCAGCCAGTTGCGCACCTGGGGCTGGGCGACCGGGTGCCCGGTGACGGTCTTGACGTCCGACAGCGTGGTCCCGGGCCGCACGAGCAGTGCGAACGCGATGGGCAGCAGCACCTCGCGGTAGATCATCAGCGGTTCGCCGGAGGCCAGCTCGTCCAGAGTGGCGGTGACCCCGCCCTCGACCGAGTTCTCGATCGGCACCAGGGCGGCCGCGGCCTCCCCGTTGCGCACGGCGTCAAGGGCGGCCGGGACCGACACCATCGGGACGAGCTCCCGGGTCGCGGCTTCCGGCAGTGTGCGGAGGGCGGCTTCCGTGAAGGTGCCCTCGGGACCGAGATAGGTGAAGCGCGTGGCCGACATGTGATCAGCCTAATGCCGGGTCCCCGACCACCGGGGCGCTGTTCATCCTTCGAGCAGCCGCTGCCCCACGTACTCCCCGTCGCGGGGGCCGGGCGGCACCGCGTACAGCCCGCTGGACTCGTGCCGGATGAAAGCCGACAGGGCGTCCCCGCGGTCGAGCTTGCGCTGGACGGGGACGAACCCGCGCAACGGGTCGGCCTGCCAACAGATGAAGAGGAGACCCGCGTCCGGGGTGCCGTCGGCGGCGATCCCGTCGTGGAAGGAGAAGGGACGCCGGAGCATGGCGGCCCCGCCGTTCTGCTCGGGGGCGGAGATCCGGGCGTGCGCGTTGGTCGGGATGACCGGCTTGCCGTCGGGGCCGATCTTGTCGAGGGCCATCGTCGTGGTCTCGGTGCCGCCGGTGAGGGGCGCGCCAGTGGCCTTCGTACGGCCTATGACCTGCTCCTGCTGGGCCAGGGACTGCTTGTCCCAGTCGTCGAGGAGCATCCGGATGCGCCGCACGACCGCGTACGAGCCCCCGCCCATCCAGGCGTGCTCGGCGGGCCCGGGACCGGTGGCGGGGACGAAGATCCGCTTGTCGAAGTCGGGCTGGGCGGGCTTCGGGTTGTTGGTGCCGTCGACCTGACCCATGAGGTTGCGGGCGGTCATGGGGGCGGCAGTGGCACCGGGGGACCGGTTGAAGCCGTTCATCTGCCAGCGCACCCGGGCGGCTTCTCCGGCGTCCTTCTGGAGGGCGCGCAGTGCGTGGAAGGCGACGAGCCCGTCGTCGGCACCGATCTGGACCCACAGGTCGCCGTTGCTGCGCTGTGCGTCGAGCCGGTCGGCGGAGAAGTCGGGCAGCGGGTCGAGGGCGGTGGGGCGGCGGGCGGCGAGCCCGGTGCGCTCGAAGAAGGAGGCCCCGAACCCGAAGGTGACGGTGAGGGAGGACGGTCCGGCGTCGAGGGCGATACCGGAGTCGGCGGCCGAGGCGGCCTTGCCCGCCATCAGCAGCCGGGCGGTGTCGGACCAGCGCCGCATCAGGGCGGCGGCCTCCTTGCGGCCGGCCCCGGGGGCCAGGTCGAAGGCGAGGACGTGGCCCTTGGCCTGGAGGGGGGTGGTGATGCCGGCCTGGTGATCGCCGTGGAAGGCGACCTGGTTGGCGCCCAGGGAGGCGAGGCCCCCGGCGGCCCCGGCCGCGCCGGCCGGGGAGTCGGCGAGGGCGGAGTGCACGAGGGCGCCGCCGGTGGCGCCCAGCGCGAGCCCGGCGGCGCCCGCGGCGCCGACGGTGCCCAGCAGCCGGCGCCGGGAGATCTCGATGTCGGGGTTGCTCTCGGTCACTCTGGTCAGCCGATCTTCACGTTCTTCTGCACGGTCGTCTGGTCGATGTCGGAGGTACGGACGGACACGTCGATCCGCCATTCACCTGCCAGCGGCAGCTGGACGCCGGATGCGCTCCAGTGTCCGGGGGCCGCGCGCTCCGGGACGAGCGGCAGGGGGCCGATGTCCTTGGCGGGCAGGGTGAAGGCGACCTTGATCTCGGGAACGTCGAGCGGTTGGCCGTCGGGGTCCTCGACCCAGACGTGGAGCGAGTTGGCGCCGACCCGGCCCGGGTCGACCTCGACGCGGACCGACCCCTTGCCGTTCTGGCCGCCGGTGTCGAACGGCAGGGTGATCTTGATGGCGCGGTTGGGGACGGCGGTGGCCGCCGCGGAGTCGCGCCCGCTCGCCTGCTCGGCGGTCCGGCCGGGCTCGGTACTGGTGAGGACGGTGGTCACGGCGAGCAGGGCGATGGCGACCCCGGCTTCGGCGAGCACGGAGCGGCGCAGTCCTGCCCGGGCCGGATCGGCATCGCGTACCTGCTTCTCGCGGGCGTTCTCGCGGGCAGCGCGCTGCCGGGCGAGCTGCGCGGCACGCTTGGGGTCCTCGGGAACGGTCACGGCTGCCGGCTTTGTTTCACGTGAAACATCGCGCTGTCGCGTGATCTTGGCTGCCTTCCCGGCAGGTGCCTCGGTAAGCCGTGCGGTCCACGAGCGGGAGACGTAGGCGATGCCGACGGCGACGGCGACGAGCCCGACCTTCAGCAGCAGCAGCTGTCCGTAGCTGGTCCCGGTGAGGGCGGACCAGCTGCCGAGCTGCCGCCAGGACTGGTAGACGCCGGTGACGGCGAGGACCACGACGCTGACGAACGCGACCCGGGAGAACCGCTGGACGGCCTCTCGCTCGATTCCGGGGACCTTGTGGAGGGCGACGAGCAGGGCGGTGAGTCCGCCGAGCCAGGCGGCGACGGCCAGCAGGTGCAGGATGTCGGCAGGCATGGCGATACCGGGCTGGATGCCGGTCGAGGCGTGCTCCGACAGCGCCCAGGTGGCGGCGATACCGCTGGCCACCACGGCTCCGCCGATGCCGAGGCCGAAGAGCAGGTCGTCGCCCTCCTTGTCCGCCTCCTTGCTCTTGTCCTTGCGCTTTCCCTTGTCCGCAGCCTCGGCGGTCCGGCGCGCGTACGCCCCGAACAGCACGGCGATGAACAGGGCGGCGGCGCCGAGGAGGAGCAGCCGGGAGACGAGGGAGGCGCCGGTCTTGGTCTCCAGGACGGCCCTCAGGCCGTTGAGGTCCAGCGCGTCGGCGAACTTCCCCGATCCCGTGTACGGCGTGCGGAGCACCAGCATCACGAGGGTGGCGGCCGTGAGCGTGACCCAGGCGCGCACGATCAGCTTCTGCAGCGGGCGCTGCGCCGCGCCGCGTCGCCAGCACAGCAGGATGAAGGCGGCTCCGCCGACGAGGACGGTGAAACCGGCGTAGGCGGCGTAGCGGGCGATGCCGTAGGCAATGCCCACCGGTCCGCCGCCCGCCTTCTCGGTGGGCAGGGCGACGCTGGTCGCCGAGGGGGTGCCGACGGAGAAGGTGAAGGCGCCAGAAACGGGGTGGCTGTCGGCGGACACGGCCTGCCAGGCGACGGTGTAGGTGCCGTCGGGTAGCCCGGAGTGCAGCGCCGTGCCGTAGCGGACGGTGGTTCCGCTGCACATGTCCCGCAGTTCGCCGGTGTCCACCCGCCTGCCCTGCGGGTCCATGACCCGGATGGAGTCGTCGCCCATGGCGACCTGCTCCGAGAAGGAGAGGGTGACCTGGGCGGGGGCCGTGGCGACCACCGCCCCGTCCTTGGGGTCGCTCGCGGTGAGTGCGGCGTGTGCCGCGGCCGGACCGGCCGCGGTGAACAGGGTTGCCAGCAGGGCTGCGAGGACCAGCGCGAGCCGCGGCAGGAGTGCCGGGGCCCGGACGCGGGCCGGGGAGGGGGCGATGGCCGTCATGGCGTGTCAGTACCTCGGTCCGTCAGTGGGCGCTGGTGTTCTGGGCGTTGTACGTCCGTTCCTTGACGTCCAGCTCGACCTTGACGGGGTCGGCCTTCTCGAAGCGCAGCTCCACGGTGACCTTGTCGCCGACCTTCGGCGTGTTCTTCAGCCCCATGAACATGACGTGGCTGCCGCCGCGCTCCAGCTTGAGCTCGCCGTTGGCCGGCACGTCCATGGCAGCGACCTGCCGCATCTTCTGGTCTTTGGTCTCGTGGATCTGCAGGTCGTCGGAGAGGGGGCTGGTGACGGCGGTGAGCTTGTCGGCCGTCTTGGACTCGTTCTTGATGACCATGAACGCGCCGGCCATCTTGTCGTTCACGGGCTCCGGCATGAAGGCGCCGGTGACCGTCATCTTCGGCTTGTCCGCGCCGGACTTGGAGCCGGAGTCGGCGTCGGAGTCCGACGAGCAGCCGGATATGGCCAGTGCTGCCGTCAGGGAGAGCGCGGCGGCGAGGGTACGGATGGTGCGGGCGTTCACGGGTTCTCCCCCTTGATGACCTTCGGCAGGTCCGCGGTGTAGTTGTCGACGGTCGTGCCTTCGCCGTAGAGGAGGTACCCCTCGTCGGTCTTGGGCGAGAACGCGATGACCTGGGCGCCGTGCATGGACACGACGCTGCCGTCGGCCTCCTTCTTCGGAGGGTCGATGCCGATGCCGAGCTTGCGCGCGGCGGCCTGGATGGTGGCGAAGTCCCCGGTCAGTCCGGTGAAGGACGGGTCCTGGGCCCTGAGCCACGCGCCGAGGGAGTCGGGAGTGTCCCGTTCGGGGTCGGTGGTGACGAACACGACCTGGAGCTTGTCCTGGTCGGCCTTGGGCAGTGCCTTCTTGGCGACGGCGATGTTGCTCATCGTCAGGGGGCACACGTCGGGGCAGTTGGTGTAGCCGAAGTAGATGAGCGTCGGCTTGCCCTTGGTCTGCTCGCGCAGGTTCCACGGCTTGCCGGTGGTGTCCGTCAGGACCAGCTCCGGCTTGTCGAACGGGCGGTCGAGGACCGTGGCGGCACCGGCCTTGGACTGGCCGGTGATCTGCGTGACCGAGTTGGGCTTGGCGGGCTCACCGCCGCAGGCGGTGAGGGTGAGGGCGGCGGCTGCCACGAGGGCGGCGACCGTCACACGTGTGGTGCGCATGGCGAGATGTCCCTGGGATCGGGGATGTGGTGCGGGCGGCCCGGCCACGGAGAGGGGCCGGCTGACGCACGCTGAGAAGTGAATACGGCCTGCGGCCGCGGTGGATCAGGAGGCGCGGCGGCGCGAGGCGACACCGAAGGCGACACCACCGAGGCCGATGACGATGCCCGCGATGCCGAGGGCACGCGCGGTCGTGTCGGAGGTCTTGCCCGCGGCCTCTTCGTGGCCCTTGTCGTCCTTGGCTGCGGCGCCCTTGTCGTCGTGGTGGTCGTCGGCGGCGGACGCCTTGGCGGCGGTCAGCTTCAGGACCGGAGCCGGGTTCTGCGGCTCCGCCGCGCCTTCCTTGGCCTCCTCGATCCAGCGGACGACCTCGTTGTTGTCGTACGTCTGGATCGCCTTGAAGACCATCTGGTCGGCGTTGTCGGGCAGCTTGCCGACGGATACCGGGAACTGCTGGAACTTGCCGGGCTCGATCTTGCCGCCGCTCCAGGTCACCTTGGTGACGACCTCGTTGACCTGCTTGCCGTGGACGGTCAGCGGCTTGTCGAGCTTGGTCTTCTCGACGTTGGACGTCCAGCCGGGGATGTCCTGCGGCATGACCGACGTCAGCGGCTGGTCGATCGGGAAGTTGACTTCCAGCTGCGTCGTCGAGGCGTTGTCGCGCTCGTTCGGAACCTTGAAGTTCAGCGTCGCGTAACCGCCCTTGGTGGCTTCGCCGACGGGCTGCACGCCGACGTGCGCGAACGCGGTGCCGGACAGGACGAGGACGGTGCCGGCGGCAAGGGCGGCGGCGAAGGAGACGCGAGAGGTCTTCATGGCGGTAACACTCCACAGGGGCGGGTGACGGTGGTTCCGCGCACGGGCGCGCGCGGAGTTCGCGGCACCGGTCCTTGCGCCGGGTGTCCCGGGGAAGGGGTGCCGCGTCAGGCTGCGAGGGCGAGCGCCGTGCGGGGCGGCCCGCGCCTGATCACCGTGTGCTGGAGCGTCTCCCGGCCGGTGTGCGCGGCGGGTTCGGTGGCGGTCCGGGCAGCCTGCGGGGTGCCGGTGTGCGTGCCCGCGAGCCCGGCGCCGAAGGCGCGTACGAAGGCCAGCGCGGCGCGCAGCGGGCGCACCGGCCCGGCTTCGGCGGAGGTGCGGGACAGCTCCACGAGCCGGAACAGGGCGGCGTCACCGCGCCCCAGGAGCCAGCCTGCGGCCAGTGCGGCCAGCAGGTGGCCGACGAGCATGCCGGTGCTGAACAGGCCGGTGGCGGGAGCCGCGGCGGCCTGCGTCAGGTGGGCGTGGCCCATGTGCGCCTGGGTGGCGGCCTGGGCGGCCATGGCGGCCGGGTCCAGTCCGGCGGTCTGCAGGATCTGCCGGGCGTCGGCCGGGCTGAGCGGGACGGAGTTGCCGCCGCAGACCAGCCGGGCGGCGAGCGCCGCGAGCGAAGCGTCGGCCGTGGCGGGTGCCTGCGCGGCGGCGGTGCTCTGCTGGCCGAGGCCGAACACCGCGTGCAGAGCGAGCTGTCCGAAGGCGAGTGCGGCGGCGATGCCGGGCAGCGAGCGCCGGCGGCCCGCGAGGGGCGCGGCGACCGCGAACACGGCGAGGAAGGCGATGACGAGGGCCCACCAGGGCACGGTGGCGCAGGACGCCAGCGCGTGCCCGGCCGCGGACAGCACGACGCAGACCGCGGTGAACACCGCGGCCCGGATCAACCGGAGGCCGGCTCCGGCGGGCGTCGGGTGGGGGACAGTCATGGCCGGGCCATCATCGCACTGCCCTCACAACGTCCATACGGCAGGTCCGGAAGGTCGTGTGTGCCCCCCTACGGGGCTTCGCCCCCCGAACCCGGCGCGGACACGTACGCCGCCCCGTACACCGCCGCATGCTCCGTTGCATACACAACTGCTTCGACGTGTCGCCATCGGCCGAATGAGGGCTGTGTCAGCCGCCGGGGGCTTACGCCCTGCCGCGGGCGGCAATACGTAACCGTATGAGCATCTGGTGGTCTCTCCACTTGAGGCGCGAAGCCGCGAGCGTGCCGCTCGCCAGGCGGTTGCTGCTGGGGACGATGGAGACCGCGGGGGTGGACCCGGACATCTCCTTCGATCTGTCGGTGGCACTGAGCGAGGCGTGCGCGAACGCGGTGGAGCACGGCGGTCCGGCGGCCGAAGCCGGTGCCGGCGCGGAATCCGTTCCGGAGGCGTGCGCGGCCTATCGCGTCACGGCGTACCTGGACGGGGACTGCTGCCGCATCGAGGTGACCGATTCGGGTCCGGGCTTCCCGGCGGCGACGGTCGCGGGGCGCAGACCCCCGCCGGCCGGCCCCTCCGAGCCGTCGGAGAGCGAGCACGGCCGGGGATTGTGGCTGATCGCGGAGCTCGCGGACCACGTCAGGCTCCGCAACCGGCCGGGCCGCGGCGCGGTGGTCAGTTTCGACAAGATCCTGAAATGGCGTGAGGGAGCGCTGCTGAAGGTGTCGTAGCGGCGGAAGGCCTCCCGGACATGCCGGTGGACGGGACCCGCGTACGAGATCCCGCCCACCGATGGTCGGCCGAAGGCCGCGCCGCGTCAGCCCTTGAGGCGTGCCATCCAGGCCTCGACATCGGCCGAGGCACGGGGCAGCCCGTCCGACAGGTTCCGGTTGCCGTCCTCGGTGACCAGGATGTCGTCCTCGATCCGGACGCCGATGCCCCGGTACTCCTCGGGCACGCTCAGGTCGTCGGCCTGGAAGTACAGACCGGGCTCGACGGTGAGGCACACGCCCGGCTCCAGCGTGCCGTCGACGTACGCCTCGGTGCGCGCGGCGGCGCAGTCGTGGACGTCCATGCCGAGCATGTGGCCGGTGCCGTGCAGGGTCCAGCGGCGCTGGAGGCCGAGCTCCAGGACGCGCTCGACCGGGCCCTCCAGCAGGCCCCACTCGACGAGCTTCTCGGCCAGGACGTGCTGCGAGGCGTCGTGGAAGTCGCGGAACTTGGCACCCGGCTTGACGGCGGCGATGCCGGCTTCCTGGGACTCGTAGACCGCGTCGTAGATCTTGCGCTGGATGTCGGTGTACGTGCCGTTGATCGGCAGCGTGCGCGTGACGTCGGCGGTGTAGAGGGAGTGGGTCTCCACGCCGGCGTCGAGAAGCAGCAGGTCGCCGGAGCGGACGTCACCGTCGTTGCGGACCCAGTGCAGGGTGCAGGCGTGCGGGCCGGCGGCGCAGATGGAGCCGTAACCGACGTCGTTGCCCTCGACGCGGGCGCGCAGGAAGAAAGTGCCCTCGATGTAGCGCTCGGACGTGGCCTCGGCCTTGTCCAGGACCTTCACGACGTCCTCGAAACCGCGGACGGTGGAGTCGACGGCCTTCTGGAGCTCGCCGATCTCGAAGTCGTCCTTCACGGCGCGGGCCTCGGAGAGGTAGACGCGCAGCTCCTCGTCGCGCTCCTTGGTGACCTTGTCGGTCAGGGCGGCCTCGATGACGGAGTCGTGGCCGCGGACGCCGCGGACCGGGCCCTCGGCTTCGGCCAGCTCGTCTGCGAGCTTGCGGACGTCGCTCGCGGGGATGCCCAGCAGCTGCTCGGCCTCGGCCAGCGAGTGGCGGCGGCCGACCCACAGCTCGCCCTGGCCGGACAGCCAGAACTCGCCGTTCTCGCGGTCGGAGCGCGGCAGCAGGTAGATGGTGGCGGTGTGGCCGGTCCCGCCCGAGGGCTCCAGGACCAGGACGCCGTTCTCGCTCTGGTCGCCGGTCAGGTACGCGTACTCGGTCGAGGCGCGGAAGGGGTACTCGGTGTCGTTCGAGCGGGTCTTGAGGCGGCCCGCGGGCACGACCAGGCGATCGCCGGGGAAGCGCGCGGACAGCGCGGCACGGCGGGCGGCCGTGTGCGCGGCCTGGGCGATCGGCTCCAGCCCGTGCAGCTCGGTGTCGGCCCAGCCCGTACGCATGTTCTCCGCGAGTTCGTCGCTGACGCCCGGGTACAGCCCGTTCTTGCGCTGCTTGTGCTTCTTCTGGGGCTGCTCTTCTTCCGGGGTCTCCGGGGTGAGCTCGTCAGCCACGTCTTCTCCTCAGCTACGACAGGACCGGGTATGGACCGCATCCATCGTATGTGCGAGGGGAAGACGCCCGGCGGCGGGTGTGACTAATCAGTCAAAACGGGCAGCGAGTAGCACGATGTCCTCCACGCCGCCCTCCGTGCCGGCCACGGCGGCGGTGGCGGATGCCGTCGTGGCGCCGGCGGAGCCCGTGGGTGTGGCGGGTGCGACCGCCGGGTCGTCGGCGGGCAGGACCGCCCTCAGGACGTGCTCGCAGATGGCCGCCGGGTCGTCCCGGATGCTGCGGGGTACCCCCGCGGCGGCGGCGTGTAGCCGCGCGTAGGCCCGGTCCATGGGGTCGCCGGTCCGCTGCAGCAGCCCGTCGGTGTACAGCAGCACCGTTTCTCCAGGCGCAGGTTCGATCTCCACGCTCGGCGCCTCCCAGCACGACAGCATCCCGAGCGGAGCGGAGAGCGTCGTTTCCACGTACTCCGTGCGGTGCTCGCCGATGAGCAGCGGCGGGGTGTGCCCCGCCCCGGCCAGGATGATCTTGCGCTGGGCGGGCTCGCAGTACGCGAACAGCGCCGTCGCGCAGCGCGCGGGCTCGGTCAGGCGCAGCAGCAGCTCCAGATCGGACAGGACCGCGACGGGGTCCTCCCCTTCCATGACGGCGTACGCGCGCAGCGAAGCCCGCAGTCGTCCCATCGCGGCGACGGCGCTGGGCCCGGCCCCGGTGACGGACCCGACGGCGAGTCCCAGGGCGCCCTCGGGCAGCGGCAGCGCGTCGTACCAGTCGCCTCCGCCGCGCGGTCCTGTGTGGTGGCGGGCGGCGAGCTGGACCCCGGGGATCCGGGGGAGGCGGCTGGGCAGCAGCTCTTCGGCGACCGTGGCCAGCCTGCTGCGGGAGCGTTCCACCTCCAGCATCCGGGCCAGGTGTTCGGCGGCGTGCCGGACGTAGAGCCCGGCGAGATCGCGCTGACGGTCGCTCGGCTCGGCCTGTTCGTCGTAGAGCCAGACGGCCGCGCCGAGCCGGCCGGTGGCCTCGGCGGTCAGCGGCAGTGCGTAACTCGCGGCGTAGCCGAGCCGGGCGGCGACCTCGCGGTGGCGGGGGTCGACGGAGGTGCCGTACCCGCCCGCTCCGGGAGCGGCGCCGGGTTCGGGGAGTACGTCGGAGCCGCCCCGGGCGTCGGGGAGCCCGTCGAGGATCCGGCCGTACGAGGTCGCGGTGCGCGGGACGGTCTCGATGTGCCCGAGGTCCGCGCGGCCGAGGCCGAGTCCGATCGTGGTCGTCGGGCCGAGTCCGTCGGAGGGTTCCAGGACGATCAGGCCGCGTCGGGCGCCGACGAGCGCCGCTCCGGCGCGCAGGAACTCCTGGAGCGAGGAGTCGAGGTCACGGGCGCGGGCGAGCCGCTCCGTGAGCTCGTGGAGGGTGGTCAAGTCGGAGACCATCCCCGCCAGCCGGTCCTGGATCAGTGTGCTCGGTCCGGGCACCGCTGCCGGGGTCGGCGCGGGGGCGGTTCGGGCGGGCGTGGGCGCCGCAGTTTGCGGGACCGTGGTAACTGCTGGATCGATTCCAGCCACTTTCGGCAGATGCGGAGCGCTCATGGCGTCCGCCTTTCCACCTGGTGCGATTCGCCATATAGCATCGCAAACCCCCAGATCGTGCTGCGCCGCCATCAATGAATCCACATCTACACGCACACGAGGATCGATGTCCAGCATTGCCCAGGCGGGAATCCTGGTGTCCGTGGGACGGCAACTCACTGTCCAGCCAAGGCTAGAACTTGGCTGGAAAAAGCTGGACGCAGGCGGTTTTTGCGATCGACTGGTCAGGCGCCGGAGTGGCTCCGGGTACCTAATCGATGGTGCCCGGGGAGAGTTGGCGCAGCCCGGCGGTCCGCCGGGAACCGCCCGGCACGGGCCGTCGTCCTTAGCGGCGGCAGCCGGTCTCGGCACTGGCGCGGGTCGCGTTCCGCCCCGCCGGACGTTTCATGGACCCGTAAGAAAACTGCACGAACCGTGTGAACCTGCTTCCAGCGGACAGTGACGCGAAACGTGTACGTGTGGTGAGGCACCGGTTACATGGTGTGATGTGGCCCTCGACGTTCAACGGAAAGGAACGAGCGCTCATGCGCGAGATCCTCGGAAGGCGTCTCCAGCGGCTCCGCAATCGCCTGAAGTTCCTGCGCCCGGTCCCCGGGCAGCGCAGTGACCAGGCCCTCCTCGACGCGGCGCTCGCCTGCGCCACCGCCTGGCAGTGGCCGGTGCTGCCCGGCGTCGGCCGCTCCGGCGCCGACAGCAACCGGTGCGCCTGCCCCGACCCCGACTGCGTCGTCCCCGGCGCGCATCCCTTCGACCCCGGACTGCTCGCAGCCACCACCGACCCCCGGATGGTGGCCTGGTGGTGGAACAACCGGCCCACCGCTCCCGTGCTGCTCGCCACCGGTGGTTCCGCGCCGTGCGCCGTGAGCCTGCCGGCCAACGCGGCCGCGCGGGCCGTCGTACGGCTGGACGCGCAGGGCATGCGGCTCGGCCCGATCGTCGCCTCGCCCACCCGCTGGGCGTTGCTGGTCGCGCCGTACTCGCTGGAACGGCTCGGCGAACTCCTGTACGCCAAGGACCACGTGCCCTCCGCGCTGCGCTTCCACGGCGAGGGCGGTTACCTGTTGCTCCCGCCCTCCTCCGCGTCCGGTGGCGGGGAGGTGCGGTGGGAGCGCGAGCCGGCCGAGACCGGCGACGGCCTCTGGCTGCCGGAGGTCGAGGCCGTCGTGGACGCACTGGTCGAGGCGAGCAGCGGGGCCTCCGGCGGGGGCAGTCGGCTCGCGTACTGATCACGCGCGGTGCGCACGCAGGGTGCGCACACGGCGGGTGCGGCGGGTTGTCGTACCGGGGTTCCGGGCACCCGCCGATCACTCGTACGAGTGTCAGCGTGACGAGTTTCCAAGGGAATTGGGCGCGGGGATCTCCGCGCCCCAATCCGGCATCGCTATCTTCGGCGAATGAATCTCCGCTTGATCGGTATCAGCGCCGGTGTGCTGATCATCTTGTCCCTCCCGCTGGCAGGAGCGATCGCCGGACCGGATTTCGCCGGTCAGGATGACGGAAAGGGCGGCGGGATCCTCTCCTCGCTCGGGCTGGCCGATACGCCGAACGGATCCCGTACGCCGGCTCCCGCTGCCGCGCCCGCGCAGCGGGGCGGCGCGCAGCGGGCCGGGCAGCACCAGGACGGCCCCCGGCAGTCCGGAGAGCGGCAGGCAGGGCAGTCGCGGCCGGGCCCGTCCGCACAGCCCCGTACGGAATCCCGGTGCGGCCCCGAACTCTCCTCCCCGCAAGGTCTGGAGGCGCAGACCTGCATCCTCGCGGGCGAGGGCCGGACGTGGGGGCGGAGCTACTACCGCAACACCAGCGGGCGGGCGTTGGACGCCGTGCTGACGGTGATGGGGCCCGCGGGACGCACGGTGCAGATCCGGTGCGCGGTCGAAGCCGGCGACGAACCGGGGCTGTGCGAGACGCCGCGGGAGGTATCGGCGGGGGCTCCGGATTCCTACTCGGCTGTTGCGGAGTTTGCAGTTCCGGATGATGAAGGGAAGCTGCTGCTGAGGTCCGGGAGCAACTCACCGGCACCTGCCGACGGTTGAGCGACGGCGGAAATGGAAGGGCCCGGTCGCTGGCGACGGGGGATGCACCAGCGACCGGGCTACAAGAACGGTAACAAGAGATCGCCTGTTCGCAAATTCGATCTCTGATATTCGGACACCGATTTGCAGGCGATTAGCGGGAGTTGTGACCCCGGTCACCAGTCCTGCGGGGGTCCGGGAGTCAGCTGAGCGTGACCTGGCGGTTGGTGAGTCCGCCGCGCGCCCGGCGCTCGTCCGCGGTCAGCGGGGCGTCCGCGGCCAGGGCCGTGGCCAGCCGCTCCGCGAACTGGGCCGCAGGCTTCTCCACGTCGTCGGCGGTCACTCCGGTGGGCAGGTCCCAGACGGGAACCACCAGACCGTGCGCCCGGAAGGAGCCGACCAGTCGGGTGCCTTCGCCGAGCGAGGAGGTGCCCGCGGCGTGCAGCCGTGCGAGGGCGTCGAGCAGCTTCTCCTCGGGGTGCGGCATGACCCAGCGCAGGTGGTTCTTGTCCGGGGTCTCGCACCAGTAGGCAGCGTCCACGCCGGCCAGCTTGACCGTGGGGATGGCGGCGGCGTTCGCGCGCTCAAGGGAGGCGGCGATCTCCGGGGAGGCGTTCTGGGCGCCCTCCGAATCCGGAATCCAGAATTCGAACCCGCTGTGCACAACCGGCTCGAAAACGCCGTCCGTGTCCAGGAGATCCTGAAGTCGCGGACCCTGGACGGGAACACGGCGAGCCGGAATCGGAGTACCCGGCTCCGCTACGAGCGCGCGCTCCAGGGTGTCGGCCATGTCCCGGGCGAGGTCCCCGGTGGTCGAGTCGTTCTGGAGGCCGAGCAGAACCGATCCGTCCTCGCGGCGCAGCGCCGGCCAAGCCATCGGCAGTACGGTCACCAGCGTGACGGACGGGACGCCTTCGGGCAGGCCGCCCTTGAGCGTCAGAGGGATGGTCGCCGCGGGCACGAGCTCGCGCAGTGCCACCCAGTCGCACTCGCCGGGCAGGCCCTCGAAGGGGCGCGCCACGTGCTCGGTGACGGCGTGTGCGGCGGCTGCGCCGTGGCAGGCCTTGTAACGGCGCCCGGATCCGCAGGGGCAGGGCTCGCGTGCGCCCACCACCGGGATCTCCCCGTTCTTGAGCTGCGGCTTTGCAGTCTTCGCTGCGGGGCGCTTCTTGGCCATCGTGGGTGTCTCCCGGTTGCGGCGGTACGGCGTGTGTCTGGGCGCGAGCCTAGCCGTTCGTACCGCCGCA
Source organism: Streptomyces sp. NBC_00597 (assembly GCF_041431095.1). Classification (GTDB taxonomy): domain Bacteria; phylum Actinomycetota; class Actinomycetes; order Streptomycetales; family Streptomycetaceae; genus Streptomyces. The sequence continues at coordinate 4,714,145 of NZ_CP107757.1, read as the reverse complement.
GCCGGGAGGATGCGGCCGGGAGCACGGTCGGCGTGCGCTCCCGGCGGCCGCTCGTTCGGATGGCCGGTGGTGCGGATGCTGCTGTCGGTCACGGATGGAGATCGTCGAAGGCTGTGCTGAAGTCGATCGCCGGGGGCGCAACGCGCGTAGCGAAATCGTCGTGCCGGGGCCCGCACGCAACCGTCACCCATACGGTGACCTCGCCTGCCGCTCCGTCCCGGACACCCCAAGTCTGGGCGAGGGCGCTGATGATGTTCAGCCCCCGGCCCCCGCGCGCGGTGACCGAGGGCGTGGCCGGGACCGGGCGGGTGGGGCCGCCGCCGTCCGTGACCTCGACCGTCAGTCGCCCCGCCTTGTCGATGCGCCATGCGGCGCGTATCTCCCCGTCCCCGATCTCCCCGGCACCCAGCGGTCTGCCGTGTCGGCAGGCATTGCTGAGGAGTTCGGAAAGGATCAGTACGGCGTCGTCAACGACCGATTCGGACACCCCGCTCATGCGCAATTGCTCGCGCATGCGGCGCCTCGCCTCGCCCACGCCGGCAGGACCATGGCATACGTCCATGCACGAAGACGTGGGCACTTCCTGTGCCACCACCAACGCCACCCCCGGAACCTCCTTAGCCCCACGCCATGGTCTGGATGCCCCAATGGCCTGGACCGGAAACCGGCCGCGCTGAGCGCTCTGACGCATTCATGACCAGCGATTGCGGAGCGGATGCGCCGGTGCACACCCTGTTATGGAGGTGGCGTGCGGGACGGGTGGGCAAAAGGGGACGTCAGCGCCCGAGCTGTGACAGAACCTGGCGCGGCCTGTTCGTGATGATTGCTTCCACACCCAGATCAGCGCAGAGCTGAACGTCTTCCGGCTCGTTCACGGTCCACACGTGTACGGAGTGGCCCGCGTCCTGGAGCTTGCGGATGAACCCGGGGTGGTTGCGCACGATGCGCATCCCCGGACCGGCGATCCGCACGCCGGCCGGGAGGCGCCCGTCGCGCATCCGGGGTGAGATGAACTGCATCAAGTACACGGTCGGGATCGTCGGCGCGGCCGCCCGCACCCGGTGCAGGGAGCGTGCGGAGAAGCTCATGACGCGGACCGGGTGCGGGCCCCCGGCGGGCGGGGCGTCCAGCCCGAACCGCTTGAGGAGGAAGAGGAGGCGCTCCTCCACCTGTCCGGCCCAGCGGGTCGGGTGCTTCGTCTCGATGGCGAGCTGCACCGGCCGGCCGGCGTCGGAAACCAGTTCCAGTAGCCGCTCCAGGGTGAGGACCGAGGTGCGCTCGGGGTCGGAGTCCCAGTCGGGGGACTCCTCGCGGTCCTTCCACGAGCCGAAGTCGAGGGCGGCGAGGTCGGCCAGCTCAAGGGCGGAAACGGCGCCGCGGCCGTTCGAGGTGCGGTTGACCCGGCGGTCGTGGACCAGCACCAGATGACCGTCGGCGGTGAGCCGGACATCGCATTCGAGGGCGTCGGCGCCGTACTCGATGGCCTTGCGGTAGGCGGCCAGGGTGTGTTCGGGGGCATCCTCGGAGGCGCCGCGGTGGGCGACGACCTGGATGGGCGGCTGTGCGTGGGTCACCGGGTCATGGTGCCACCGAGGAGCCCTCGGGTGTCGGGCTCAGCCCTTGCAGATGCGCCCGAAATGCCGGATATAAACAATGAGGGAGACGCACAGGTCCGGCTTACAGTGCTCTGACGGGTCATGGGGAAGGCTTTTCCCAGGAACTTGTGCGGCACGTCGAACGTTCAGTCGGGCCGAATCGCCAGTTTTTTGAAGCCGTGTGTGACGAGGAGAAGAGCGCTGTGAGCACCGAGAACGAGGGCACCGCGGCCCCGAAGAACCCCGCGGCCCCGTCTGTACCCCCGGTGGCCGCTCCTGCCCCCGAGACGTCCGCGCCCGAACCGGCCACGGAGGTCACGGCGACGCCGGCGGCCCCTGCGGACGCACCCGCCCCGGCGGCCGGGCCCGCCGCGGAGCCGGTCACCCAGCAGCTTCCGCCGACGCCCGCGCCCGGCACGGAGCCGACCCAGCAGATCCCGCCCACCCCGGCCCCGGCACCGGCCTACGCCCAGGCCCCCGCACCGCACGCCCCGGCCCCGGCCGCACACGGCGCCGAGGGCTGGCCGCCCCCGCCGCCCACGGTCCCGGTGTACGGCTCGGGCGGCGGCCACGGCGGCGCGGTCTGGGGCGCTCCCCCGACTGCCGACGGCATGCCGCCCGCAAAGCCGAAGGGCAGGGGCGGCCTGATCGCCGCCGTGCTCGTCGCGGCCCTCCTCGCGGGCGGCGTCGGCGGAGGCATCGGCTACTGGGCCGCCGAGCGCGGCGACAACGGCGTCGGCTCGACCACGATCACGGCCGGCAACACCCCCAAGGACATCAAGCGGGAAGCCGGCTCGATCGCGGGCCTGGCCGCGGGCGCGCTTCCCAGCGTCGTCACCATCGAGGCCTCGGCCGGCGACGGCGAGGGCGGCACCGGCACCGGCTTCGTCTACGACCAGCAGGGCCACATCCTCACCAACAACCACGTGGTGGCCTCCGCCGCGAACGGCGGCAAGCTCTCCGCGACCTTCTCCGACGGCAAGAAGTACGAGGCCGAGGTCATCGGCCGGGCGCAGGGCTACGACGTGGCGGTGCTCAAGCTGAAGAACCCGCCGTCCGGCCTCAAGCCGCTGCCGCTCGGCGACTCCGACAAGGTCGCGGTCGGCGACTCGACCATCGCCATCGGAGCCCCCTTCGGCCTGTCCAACACGGTCACCACCGGCATCGTCAGCGCCAAGAACCGCCCGGTGGCCTCCGGCGACGGCTCAGGCGGAAAGAACTCCTACATGAGCGCGCTCCAGACGGACGCCTCGATCAACCCCGGCAACTCCGGCGGCCCGCTGCTCGACGGGCGCGGAGCGGTCATCGGCATCAACTCCGCCATCCAGTCGGCAGGCAACGGCGGCTTCGGCGGCGGTCAGGCCGGGTCGATCGGCCTCGGCTTCGCCATCCCGATCAACCAGGCCAAGAACGTCGCCGAGTCGCTGATCAAGACGGGCAAGCCGGTCTACCCGATCATCTCGGTCTCCGTGGACCTCCAGTCCAAGACCGACGGCGCCAAGATCTCCGAGCAGGGCGCTGCCGCCAACGACCTGGTCGACCCCAACGGTCCGGCCGGCAAGGCGGGCCTCAAGCCCGGCGACGTCATCACCCGGTTCGGCGATAAGACGATCGACAGCGGCCCGACGCTCATCAGCGAGATCTGGACGCACAAGCCCGGCGACGTGGTGAAGCTGACCTACCTGCGCGACGGCAAGCCCACCACCGTGGACATCACGCTCGGCTCGCGGGTCGGCGACAAGTAACGGCTGGCTCGTTGGGAGGGGCCGTGGGCGCGAATACGCCTACGGCCCCTCCCAACGTCCGCTTATGCTTCCCTTGTGTTCGATTCGCGGCACATACGCACTTTCCACGAAGTGGTCGCCTCCGGGTCGTACTCGGCAGCCGCCCGCGCCCTGGGGTACACCCAGCCTGCGATCACCCAGCAGATGAAGGCGCTCGAACGCGCCGTCGGCACCCCGCTCTTCACCCGGGTCGGCCGCAAGATGCAGCTCACCGAGGCCGGCGAGTCCATGGCCCGGCACGCCGAGTCCATCCTCGGCAGTCTCTCCGCCGCCGAGGCGCAGCTCAAGGCGTACGCGCGCCTGCGCACCGGCCGGGTCCGGCTGTGCGGCTTCCCCAGCGCCAACGTCACCCTGGTCCCCGAGGCCCTGAGCGACCTGGCCAAGGACCACCCGGGCATCCAGGTCGAGCTGTTGGAGGGGGAGCCCCCGGAGTCCCTGCGCCGGCTGGAACGCGGGGAGTGCGACATCACCCTGGCCTTCACCTATCCCGGGCTCCACGAGGAGATACCGGAGGAGGTCGCCGAGGTCAGGCTCATGGAGGACCAGTTGACGGTGCTGCTCCCGACCGGGCACCCGCTGGCCCGGCGGCGGGCCGTGCACCTGGCCGACCTCGCCGAGGAGCGGTGGATAGCCGGCTGTCCGCGCTGCCGGGCGAACCTGCTGCACGAATGTGCCGAGCTGGGATTCGTGCCCGACATCCGGTTCGCCACCGACGACAACCTGGTCGTGCAGAGCATGGTCGGGCAGGGGCTCGGCGTGGCGATGATGCCCGCGCTGGTGCTGCCCTCCCTTTCCCTGAACAAGGTGTGCGGTCGGCCGCTCCAGCCCGCCGCGCGCCGGCACATCGCCGCGTACGTCTACCGCGACCACCTGCGCATCCCGGCGACCTCCGTGGTCCTCAACGCCCTGAAGCAGGTGGCCGCGAACCGCGTCGGCTGCTGACCGCCCGGCAGCCACTCCCCCGAACCCATAAGCAGCACTTGGGATTTCAGGTGAGAACTGTCGTTGGACGTGATGGGTCGGCTGCTCGACGCTGCCCGTATGACCACCACTACGCCGGCCCGCACGACCGCGAGGATGGCCGCCCTCGTCCGTGAGATCCGTACGGTCGTGGACCGGGGGCTGGCCCCGGACCTGACCGCCTACCTCGTCGGCGAGCGTCTCGCCCCGCATCTGGGCACGCCCGACCTGCTCACCCCCGAGCAGCGCGAGGGCGACCCCGACCGGTACCGGCAGCACGTCCTGCACGCCGAGCCGGACGGCAGCTTCTCGGTCGTCGCGCTCGTGTGGCTGCCCGGCCAGGAGACCGCCATCCACGACCACGTCTCCTGGTGCGTGGCCGGGGTGCACGAGGGGGAGGAGAGCGAGCTCCGCTACCGGCTGGCCCCCGCGGCGGGAGAGACTTGCGCCCGGCTGGTGGCGACCGAGCAGGTGGTGAACGGCCCGGGTGACGTCTGCGGATTCGCCCCTCCCGGCGATATCCACAAGGTCCGCAACTCCTGTCGCACCACTGCGATATCCCTGCACGTCTACGGAGCCGACGTCATCCGCCTGGGCAGCAGTGTCCGTCGCGTCTACACGCTCCCCACCGACTGATGGCGCTGCTGAACCGTCCGGTGCGCGGGGCGGACTCCGAGGACGGCGCCGGGCTTGTTTCACGTGAAACATCCTCGTCCTGGCCGGGGTTGGCAATGGCGGCCGCCGGAGTGGTAGTGGCATGGTGCGTGCACCGGCTCGTGCCCGCGGTGCCCATGCTGACCGCGTCGGTGGTGCTCGGTATCGCCGTGGCGCACCTCCCGGGTGTACGGGAGCTCGTACGCGGAGCAGCTCGCCCGGGCCTGTCCCTGGCCGGGCGGCGGCTGATGCGGATCGGCATCGTCCTGCTGGGCCTTGGTCTGGGCCTGGAGCAGGTGCTCCAGCTGGGCTGGGCCACGGTGGCGATGGTGGCCGCAGTGGTCGCCGCCACCTTCTTCGGCACCCTCTGGCTGGGCCGCCGACTCGGGCTCCCCGGTGATCAGCCGCTGCTGATCGCCACCGGGTACTCGATCTGCGGGGCCTCGGCGATCGGCGCCGTGAGTCAGGTGTCGGGCAGCGACGAGGAGGACGTGGCCGCTTCGGTGGCACTGGTGACGCTGTGCGGGACGCTGGCCATCGCGGTCCTCCCGCTTCTCCAGGGTCCCCTGGGACTCTCGGACCCGGCCTTCGGGCGCTGGGTCGGCGCGAGCGTCCACGACGTCGGCCAGGTCGTGGCCACTGCTCAGACGGCGGGCCCGGGTGCCCTCGGTGAGGCGGTCCTGGTCAAGCTGATGCGCGTAGCCCTGCTGGCCCCGCTGGTGGCTGCCGTGGCCTTTTCCGTACGGGCGCGCCGGCAGGGCGTGCGCACGCCCTCGGGACGCCGCCCGGCACCGGTCCCGCTGTTCGTGGCCGGCTTCCTGGCGGCGGCCGCGCTCCGCGCCACCGGGGTACTGCCCGACGCGGCACTGGAGTGGGCACACACCGTGCAGGAACTGCTGCTGGCGGCTGCCCTGTTCGGGCTCGGCAGCGCGGTAGACCTCCCCCGGCTGGCAAAGACCGGTGGCCGGGCCGCGGTACTGGGTCTGGGCGCCTGGCTGGTGGTGGCGGGGGTCTCGTACGCGGGCGTGCTGCTGACGGTCTGACCCCGCGGGCGCGGACTCGGCCGACATCGCCCGACATCACCCGACATCACCCGGCAGCCTCCGCTCCCGCCCCGCCTCTTCCTCTACACCGAAGCGAGTTGGCCAATTCCTGGCCGGAACCGACCGAACGTTCTGACCGTCTCCTGACTTCTCGTGCCGCGCGTGCGACCCTGCGGCCGATCCGCACCGACAGCTCTTCACCCCCACCCTGCCCGGTCCACCGGGACCGGGCACGGCAGAAGGAGTCTGCGTGAATCGTCAACGCACGGCAGCATCGGTCCTCTTGGCGGCGGGCGCCCTGATCGCAGGCGCGCTGACGGCGGCCACCCCCTCGGTCGCCGCCGACTCCCCGGCCTCGTTCAAGCAGCAGCACAGCCAGGGTTTCTGGACCGCCGAGCGCATGCGCAGCGCCACTCCGTTGGACGTGACGGCAGCGCCCGGGACCGGGCGTGCGCCGGTCACGTCGGCGACCCGCCCCACTGCGGTCGCACCTACGGCGGCGTCGTCCGCGACCTCGTCCGGGGCGGTCTCCCCGACGGCGTTCCCGCAGGCGGGCGGTGCGTGGACGGGCGGCGGCGCGGTGGTCAAAACCTCGGGCCGGGTCTTCTTCACCTTCGGCGACCGCACCGCGTCCTGCTCCGGCGACTCGATCACCAGTGCCAACGGCAGCACGGTCATCACCGCCGGTCACTGCGTGAAGTACCAGGGCACCTGGCACACCAACTGGATCTTCGTCCCCGGGTACGACAACGGGAACGCGCCCTACGGCCAGTGGTCGGCCACCAAGACCTTCGCCACCGACCAGTGGGCCGCCAGCGAGGACATGAACATGGACGTCGGCCTCGCCGTCGTCGCCCCGCTGAACGGGCAGAAGCTCAGCCAGGCCGTCGGTGCACAGGGGATCTTGTTCAACGGCGGCTACAACAAGAAGATGTACTCCTTCGGCTTCCCGGCGGCCGCGCCGTACGACGGCACCAAGCTGGTCTACTGCAGCGGGAACACCAGCAAGGACTTCCTGCTGACCAAGGACCACGGCTTGGGCTGCAACATGACCGGCGGCTCCAGCGGCGGCCCCTGGTTCCAGGACTTCAACGAGGCCACGGGCCTGGGCACCCAGGTCTCGGTGAACAGCTTCGGCTACACGTTCCTGCCCAACCGCATGTTCGGCCCGTACTTCGGCAACGAGGCGAAGGCGGCCTACGACAAGGCCCAGAATTCCTGACCCGGAGGCCCCCCGCCTGCCGGTACTCTGTACCGGCCAGGTGGGTTGCCCGAGCGGCCTAAGGGAACGGTCTTGAAAACCGTCGTGGCGCGAGTCACCGTGGGTTCAAATCCCACACCCACCGCAGGAGATCGGCCCCTGACCAGCCCATTTGGTCGGGGGCCGGTCGCATCTCGTGCATTGTGAGTGCCTGGTGTTCCCCGTGCTTCCCCGCTTGATCGGGCGCTAGGGGCACGGTCTTGGGCGGATGCCGGCCGGCCTAATCTGTTGCCGTGAAGCTCTTCGACGTTCCGTCTCTCTGGCACGTGCGCCTGACAGGCGGCGGGCTGGTTCACGTCTGGGCGGACGGCTACTCGATCGACGGGGGCTGCTATGTCTTCGACGTGCTTGCGACAGCGTCCCTGGAGTACCAGGCCGGAGTAGCGGTCACGGCCAAGACGCCTACCGATCCGGAGCGGGTCTGTGTCGCGGTCGCCCGTATTCCCGCCAGTGCCGTGGAAGAGCTGCACACTGCCGGCATCGGCCCTGAACGCTCCTGCGACTGCAGCGACGACTGACCGCTTCGCGGCGGCTCGGCCAGTCGAATGCCAGCGCTACCACCCCGAAGGGCCCCTGACCAGCGGAATCGGTCAGGGGCCGTTGTTCGCACGGCTCGGTTTGGAGCCGGCGTTGGGCCCATCGAGTGGTGTTTGTCGGAAGATCGGCGCGCGTGGTGGGGGTTCTGCGGTTGCAGTCACATCATGACGAATGTATGCAGATCGGCCCGTCGGAACATCGCGAAACGAAGGACCTCGTCATGGCTCACCGCATCACCGTCACGTCGCTCTGGACCGCAGTCGTCGCGGCCCTCGTGGCGCTCCTCGCCTCCCTCGGATTCGGTGCCAAGGCCGCCCCGGCCGCCGCCTCCGTCGTGCCCACCGCCCCTGCCGCCTCCCGTCGTGCGGCCGCCGCCGTGCGCCGGCCGGTCCGGCCGATGGGTCGGCGGAGTTGGCGGGCGATGATGCGGGGCGGATCGCTCCCGCCGACCATCAAGCAGCGGATCCGCGCCGAGGCGCACGGCAAGGCCCCGTCCGTCCGCCGCTCGACCACCGCCGCGTCCTTGGTCGGGAACGTCGCCGGAGCCGGCCGTGAAGAGGTCGCCCTGGTCGCGTAGCCCCCGTACGGCCGAGGCGGGTCACGCACCTCGCCCGATCGCGGCAGGAAGCCGGGAGTGATAACGGCTCCGGTACCAACAGCAGTAACGGCAAGAGCATCAGTACCAGCTGTACCAGCGGCAGGCGCTTGAGCCCGGTCGGCAGTTTGCGACCGCGGATCGCGCCGGCGGTGTGCCCCCGGAGCGGGGCACTGTGGGAACACCCCGGTGGGCGCCGGGGGCGCGCAGGGGGCGTGAAGCTTGGCATTGCAGGGCCGCAGGCCCGGGAGACGGTGGGGTTCCCGGACGGCGCGGCCCTTATCGGCATGTTCGGCGCACATGAGTTTGAGGGAACGTTTCGCCTTATATCCGGCACTGGTTTCAACGGCCTCCGAGTCGCTGACCTGGGGTGTTGGGGCGCGGACGAGGTTTATCCGATGTTGCTCATGCTTGCGGGGGAATCGTGGAGTCCGGGGTGGTTCGCCGGGGATTCGGTGGGCAACTCTGGTGTCGCGACGTCGTCACCGCACGGAACGACCAAGGCGGTCGGCCAACTGCCTTGGGGCAAATTCCACTTCGCTTTTCCGGAGGATTCAGACATGGCAAGCATCCGTACCGCCCGCGTCATCGCCGCCGTCGCCGCTCTCCCCCTCGCCGCCGCCCTCTTCGGCGGTGTGGCCTCGGCCGACAACGGCTCCTTCGCGAACGACGGATCGAATGCGAGCGCGGCCAGCATCATCGGCAGTGGTGTCGGCGGGAGCAACAGCGGCAACTCGTCCACCTCCCAGCAGGTGGCCACCGGCTCCGGCGCGTCCAACCAGAGCAACGCCGCGCAGGTCAACGGGTCGGCGTTCACGGCGATCCATCAGGCCAACTCGAACCTCGCGGTCAACTTCCACCCCTGGTGGTAGCTGCCCCGAGTCCGCTGACTGCTGAGGGCGCCTGTGCCACCGGACCGGCTGGGGTCCGGTGGGGCGGGCGCCCCCGCGCGTCCGCGCACGGATCCGGACGCGGCGCGCCCGGGCCTTCCACCGGCTTCCCGACCTTGACATCGGCAGGGAATCTGACGGACAGTCAGGTTCATTCGATGATGTGATGCCGGGAGGCCAGCGCCGTGCACCTCGCCCCGACAGAAGGCCAGTTGCGGCTCCGCGCCGAACTGCGGGAGTACTTCCACGATCTGCTGCCGGACGGGCCCCCCGAGGACCCCGCCGCCCAGCGCGCACTGCTGCGCCGCATCGGCGCCGACGGACTGCTCGGCCTCGGCTGGCCCTCCCAGTACGGCGGCCGAGGACGCGGGCCCGACGAGCAGTTCGTGTTCTTCGACGAGGCGTACCGGGCCGGCGCCCCCGTCTCCATGGTCACCCTCAACACCGTCGGCCCCACCCTGATGAAATACGGGACCCAGGAGCAGAAGGACTACTTCCTGCCCCGGATCTTGAGCGGCGAGACCGTCTTCGCCATCGGCTACTCGGAGCCCGGGGCCGGTACGGACCTCGCCTCGCTGCGTACCCGCGCCGTACGCGACGGAGCGGACTGGGTCGTCGACGGCCAGAAGATCTTCACCTCCAACGCCCAGAACGCGGACTGGATCTGGCTCGCCTGCCGCACCGATCCCCATGCCCCCAAGCACAAGGGCATCTCGATCATCCTGGTGCCCACCGACGCCCCCGGCTTCGCGTGGACCCCGATCGACACGGTGGGCGGGCTCACGACCACGTCGACGTACTACGACGGAATCCGGGTGCCCGCCGGCAACCTCGTCGGCCCCGAGCACGGCGGCTGGGGGCTGATCACCAACCAGCTCAACCACGAGCGCGTCGCCCTCGCCGCCATCGGCATGCAGGCCGAGGACTTCTACGCAGCGGCGCTCCGCCATGCCAGGACCCTCGATCCGGTCACCGGAGAACGGCTCGCCGACCGGCCGTGGGTGCAGTCCCGGCTCGCCGAGGCGCACGCGCGGCTGGCCGCCGTACGCCTGCTGAACTGGCGCCTCGTCCAGGACGTGGGCGACGGCTCCCTGGCCCCCGGCGACGCCAGCGGCGTGAAGTTCCTCGGTACCGAGTCCACCGTCGAGGTGTACCGGATGTGCCAGGAAGTGGTGGGCGAGGAGGCCCTCGTACGGGGGCCCGCGGCCTTCGCCGGCGGGGAGCTGGAGCGGATGAACCGGGCCGCGCAGATCAACACCTTCGGCGGCGGGGTCAGCGAGGTCCAGCGGGAGATCGTCGCCATGATGCGGCTCGGCATGAAGGGGAGGAAGCGATGACCGCCACCGCGGACCGGGCAGCGGGCGCCGAGGAGGCCGCCCGGTTCCACACGCTGCTCAAGGCTTTCGAAGGGCGGCCCGCCGCCACCGCCGGCCAGGGCAAGGACCCCGTCAACCAGCCGATGATCCGCCACTGGTGCGAGGCCATGGGCGACACCAGCCCCACCTACGCAGGCCCGGACGCCATCGCCCCGCCCACCATGCTCCAGGCCTGGACGATGGGCGGGCTCTCCGGCCACGGCGACCGTTCCTCCGCCTACGACGAGCTCCTCGCCCTGCTCGACGACGCGGGCTGCACCTCCGTCGTGGCGACCGACTGCGAGCAGGAGTACCTGCGTCCGCTGCGCCCCGCTGACACGGTCACCTACGACGCCGTCATCGAGTCCGTGTCCCCGCGCAAGACGACCAAGCTGGGCACCGGCCACTTCGTGACCACCCGCATGGACGTCCGCGCGGACGGAGAACTCGCCGGGACCCACCGCTTCCGGATCCTCAAGTACGCGCCCGCCGCCCCCCGCGAGAACAAGCCCGCGGCCCGGCGTCCCCGACCGGTGGTCAACCGCGACAACCAGGGTTTCTGGGACGGGGTCGCGGACCACAAGCTGCTGATCCAGCGCTGCACCGCCTGCGCGACCCTCCGCTTCCCCTGGCTGCCCGGCTGCAACAGCTGCGCGAGCCTTGACTGGGACACCGTCGAGGCCTCCGGCGCCGGCACGGTGTTCAGCTACGTCGTCATGCACCATCCGCCGTTCCCCGCCTTCGACCCGCCGTACGCGGTCGCGCTCGTCGAGCTCGCCGAGGGCGTCCGGATGGTCAGCAACATCACCGGCGTCCCGTACGACGAGGTGCGCATCGGGCTGCCCGTGCAGCTGGAGTTCCTGAGGGTCGACGAGGAGCTGGAACTGCCGGTCTTCCGAGGGAGCGAGGACTGATGGACTTCCACCCCACCGAGGAGCAGGCCGCGGCGGCCGGACTCGCCGCCCGGATCTTCCGCGACCTCGCCACCCACGAGCGCCTCGCCGCGGCCGGCACCGGCAGCGACGCCGAGCTGTGGAAGGCACTCACCACTGCCGGACTGACCGCCGCCGTGGAGGACATAGGCCTGCTCGGCCTGGTGCTGCTGCTGGAGGAGCAGGGCCGCACCACCGCGCAGGTCCCGTACGCCGCCACCTGCGTGTACGGCATCCTGCCCGTCGCCGCGCACGGCAGCGCCGAGCAGCGCGCCCGGCTGCTGCCCGCCCTGGGCTCGGGCGAGGCCGTCGCCACCGGCGCGTTCCCGGCCCGCGGCCGCATCACCGCCTCGCCGGACGGGCGGCTGACCGGAACCGCCCCCGTCGTGCCCTGGCTGCGCGATGCCACGCACGTGCTGGTCCCGGACACCGAGCGGGACCTGTGGCTCGTACGGACGGACGCGCCCGGCGTCGGGACGCCCGAGGTGGAGACCACCGCCCCCTGGTCGGCGGGGCGGCTCACCCTGGCCGGGGCGCAGGCGGAACGGCTCGGGGACGCCACGGCCCACGACGAGGTCCTGGCCACCGCCCGCACCGCCTTCGCCGGGCTCCAGGCGGGGGTCTGCGCGGGCTCCCTGGCCCGGGCGGTCGAGTACACCTCCACCCGCGAGCAGTTCGGGCGGCCGCTCTCCACGAACCAGGGGGTCATGCTGCGCGCGGCCGACGCCCACATGGACACCGAGGCGATCCGGGTCACCGCGTACGAGGCGGCCTGGCGGATCGACGAGGGTCTTCCGGCGCGCGAGCACGCCCTGACCGCGGCCTGGTGGGCCTCGGAGGCGGGCAAGCGCGTCGTGCACACGGGCCAGCACCTGCACGGCGGGATGGGCGCCGACCTGGACCATCCCGTCCACCGGCACTTCCTCTGGGGGCGCCAGCTGGACGCGTACCTGGGCTGCGGCAGCGAGCTGCTGGCCGAGCTGGGCGCGCTCCTGTCCGACCACGCCGCACCCGAGGGGGACGACGCATGAACGTCGGCGACACACTGGCGCCGCTGGAGATCCCGGTGACCCGGACGCTGATCGTCGCGGGCGCGATCGCCTCCCGCGACTACCAGGACGTGCACCACGACGCCTCGCTCGCGCGCGAGAAGGGCTCCCCGGACATCTTCATGAACATCCTGACCACCAACGGCCTGGTCGGGCGGTACATCACCGACCGCCTCGGGCCGGGCGCCGTGCTGCGCAAGGTGGCCATTCGCCTGGGCGCCCCCAACTACCCGGGCGACACGATGGTCCTGACCGGCACCGTGATCGCCGTCGACGGGGACCGGGTGGAGATCCGCGTCGTCGGCGCCAACGGCATCGGCCACCACGTCACCGGCACGGTCACCGCGGAGGTGGCGGCATGAGCGTCCTGCACCGCGACACGCTCGGCGGGCGAGCCGCCATCGCCGGGATCGGCGCGACCGAGTTCTCCAAGGACTCAGGCCGCAGCGAGCTGAGGCTCGCCGTCGAAGCCGTGCACGCCGCCCTCGACGACGCCGGGCTGAGCCCGGCCGACGTCGACGGCATGGTCACCTTCACCATGGACACCAGCCCCGAGATCACCGTGGCCCAGGCCGCAGGCATCGGGGACCTGTCCTTCTTCTCCCGCATCCACTACGGCGGCGGTGCGGCCTGCGCCACCGTCCAGCAGGCCGCCCTCGCCGTCGCCACCGGCGTCGCGGAGGTCGTGGTCTGCTACCGCGCCTTCAACGAGCGCTCCGGCCGGCGCTTCGGCTCCGGCGTGCAGCAGCGCGAACCTTCGGCGGAGGGCGCGGCGCTCGGCTGGTCGCTGCCCTGGGGGCTGCTCACCCCGGCCTCCTGGGTGGCCATGACCGCCCAGCGCTACCTGCACACCTACAACCTGACCCCCGAGGCGTTCGGCCACGTGGCGGTCACCGACCGCCGGCACGCCGCGAACAACCCCGCCGCGTACTTCCACGGCAAGCCCATCACCCTCGCCGACCACGCCGCCTCGCGCTGGATCGTCGAACCGCTGCGGCTGCTGGACTGCTGCCAGGAGACGGACGGCGGCCAGGCGGTCATCGTCACCAGCACCGAACGGGCCCGGGACCTGCGCCACGCGCCCGCCGTGATCACCGCGGCCGCGCAGGGCGCCGGCCGCCGCCAGGAGGGCATGACCTCCTTCTACCGAGACGACCTCACCGGGCTACCGGAGATGGACGTGGTCGCCCGGCAGCTGTGGCGGACCAGCGGACTGCGACCCTCGGACATCGACGTCGGCATCCTCTACGACCACTTCACCCCCTTCGTCCTGATGCAGCTGGAGGAGTTCGGCTTCTGCAAGCCCGGTGAGGCCGCCGACTTCGTCGCCGCTGATGCGTTGCCCCTCAACACCCACGGCGGCCAGCTCGGGGAGGCGTACCTGCACGGAATGAACGGCATCGCCGAGGCCGTCCGCCAGTTGCGGGGCACCTCCGTCAACCAGGTGGCCGGGGCGGCCCGCGCCCTGGTCACGGCCGGTACCGGGGTGCCGACCTCCGGACTGATCCTCGGCTCCGACGGCTGAGGCCGGCGACCCGGGGCCGTCCTGCGGTCCGCCCCGGGCTCCCCGGACACCGCGCCGCCTCCTCCACCTTCAGGAGGTGGGGTGGACCCCACCCCTACAACCTGAGATGGATCCAGCTTCGGCACTTGCGGCCGATCCCAGGCGCGGACCGCGCTTCTAGCGTGGAGCCATGACCACGCCTGTGTGCACGCTCGCCTCGAACCCGACGCCGTACCCGTCGTTCTCGGCGTACGTACGGACCCGCGGCACGGTCCTGATGCGCACCGCACGCTCGCTCACCGCCAACCCGTGCGATGCCGAGGACCTGCTCCAGACGGCGCTCGCCAAGACCTATGCCGCCTGGGACCGCATCGAGGACCACCGAGCCCTCGACGGGTACGTCCGGCGGGCCCTGGTCAACACCCGCACCTCCCAGTGGCGCAAGCGCAAGGTCGACGAGTTCGCGTGCGACGAACTCCCGGAGACCGAGGACGCGCCGGCATCCGACCCCGCCGAGGCGCAGGCGCTGCGCGACGCGATGTGGCGCGCGGTGACCCGGCTGCCCGACCGGCAGCGCGCGATGGTCGTCCTGCGGTACTACGAGGACCTGAGCGAGGCGCAGACCGCCGAGCTGCTCGGGGTCTCGATCGGCACGGTCAAGAGCGCCGTCTCGCGCGCGCTGGTCAAGCTGCGCGAGGACCCGGAGCTCACCCCGGTCCGCTGAAGGCGCCGACGTTTCACGTGAAACATCCCTACGGCCCCGGCCCTGTGCGCCATGCACCGCCGGCCCGTCCCCAGTCTGTGCACGATGCCACCGCACGTACCCGAACAGCGATTACTTGCCGTGTTTGTACCACCGGGTAGTGACATGCCGACCGGTATGCGCGCAGAATCGGCAGCATCCGTAGCCGCCGCAGCGCCGCAGCGCCCACCGGGAGGACGCTTTGCTGAGCACCATGCAGGACGTACCGCTCCTCGTCAGCCGCATACTTCAGCACGGTATGACGATCCACGGGAAATCCCAGGTCACGACCTGGACCGGGGAGGCCGAGCCGCACCGCCGCAGCTTCGCCGAGATCGGTACCCGAGCCACCCGCCTCGCCAACGCCCTGCGTGACGAGCTGGGCGTCCAGCAGGACGACCGGGTGGCCACCCTGATGTGGAACAACGCGGAGCACGTCGAGGCCTACTTCGCGATCCCTTCCATGGGCGCGGTCCTGCACACCCTCAACCTCCGCCTGCCTCCCGAGCAGCTGGTCTTCATCGTCAACCACGCGGTCGACCGGGTCGTGCTGGTCAACGGGAGCCTGCTGCCGCTGCTCGCACCGCTGCTGCCGCACCTGCCCACCGTCGAACACGTGGTGGTCACCGGTATCGGCGACCGTTCCGCACTCGACGGACTGGACGTACGCGTCCACGAGTACGAGGAGCTCCTGGAGGGCCGCTCCGACCGCTACGACTGGCCGGAGCTCGACGAACGCCGGGCCGCCGCCATGTGCTACACCTCCGGCACCACGGGCGACCCCAAGGGCGTCATCTACTCCCACCGCTCGATCTACCTGCACTCCATGCAGGTCAACATGGCCGAGTCGATGGGCCTGACCGACCGCGACACCAGCCTCATCGTCGTGCCGCAGTTCCACGTGAACGCGTGGGGCCTGCCCCACGCCACCTTCATGACCGGCATCAACATGCTGATGCCGGACCGGTTCCTCCAGCCCGCCCCGCTCGCCGAGATGATCGAGCGGGAGCAGCCCACGCACGCCGCGGCCGTCCCGACCATCTGGCAGGGGCTGCTCGCCGAGGTCACCGTCAACCCGCGCGACCTCACCTCCATGAAGCAGGTCACCATCGGCGGCGCGGCCTGTCCGCCCTCCCTGATGGCGGCCTACGACAAGCTCGGCGTCCGCCTCTGTCACGCCTGGGGCATGACCGAGACCTCCCCGCTGGGCACCATGGCGCACCCGCCGGCCGGCCTGAGCGCCGAGGAGGAGTGGCCGTACCGGGTCACCCAGGGCCGCTTCCCGGCGGGCGTCGAGCCGCGCCTGGTGGGTCCCGGGGGCGACGTCCTGCCCTGGGACGGCGAGTCGGCGGGCGAGCTGGAGGTCCGCGGCAACTGGATCGCGGGCGCCTACTACGGCGGCGCCTCCGGTGAACCGCTGCGCCCCGAGGACAAGTTCAGTGCGGACGGCTGGCTCAAGACCGGCGACGTCGGCGTGATCAGCCCCGACGGCTACCTCACGCTGACCGACCGCGCCAAGGACGTCATCAAGTCCGGCGGCGAGTGGATCTCCAGTGTGGAGCTGGAGAACGCGCTGATGGCGCACCCCGAGGTCGCGGAGGCGGCGGTCGTCGCCGTACCGGACGACAAGTGGGGCGAACGTCCGCTGGCGACCGTGGTCCTCAAGGACGGCGCGACCGTGGACTACGCGGGACTGCACGTCTTCCTCGGCCAGTCCATCGCCAAGTGGCAGCTGCCCGAGCGCTGGACGTTCGTCGTGGCCGTCCCCAAGACCAGCGTCGGCAAGTTCGACAAGAAGGTGATCCGCAAGCAGTACGCGGACGGCGAGCTGGTGGTCACCAGGCTCGGCTGACCCGCGGCCGGACCGACCGGGCCGGGGCGACCCGGCCGGTCCGGCGTGCCGGGGGGTACCTGCTCAGCCCTGGCCGGACTTCGTCAGCCAGGGCCGCAGCAGCCTGCTGACGGCGGGCATCGCCAGGTACGTCATCAGCGTGCTGAAGACGACGGCGAAAGCGGCCGTCCGCAGGACGAAGTGCAGGTTCACCAGGTACGGCCCGAGCACCGCGTTGCCGACGAGTGAGATCGGGAAGATGGCCAGCCCCGAGCTGACGGCCATCTTCCAGCGCGGCGGGGCGGGCCGGGTCGTACCCGGTTTCGCGAACCAGGTCTCCATGCCGTGCAGTTCGCGCCGGGCTATCTCGGTGTGGTGGTGCCCGAGGCAGTTGGAGAACCACTGGGCGCGCTCGGCGGAGTCCTGCCAGCGCTGGAAGGCCGCCTGGTCCCGGAAGCGGTGGACCAGGAACCACGGCCCGCCGTCCGTCGCCGGCCGGAACAGCCCGTACCCCAGATGCCCCGGGAACGTCGCGGCCGTCTCCAGGATGCCGTGGGCCCAGGCGTCGAACGCCTCCTCGTGGCCCGGCTCCACCTGCCGGGCGATGAGCAGGTTCACCTCCCCGTTGTCGGCGGGGACGGTCTGCTCACTCGCGTCGATGATGGCCATCGGGCCAGGATGGCTAGTTCGTACCGATCTTGGCCAGCAGGTCCACGATGCGACCCTGGACGTCCGCCGTGGTGGACCGCTCGGCGAGGAAGAGCACGCTCTCCCCCGAAGCCAGCCGCGGCAGTTCGGCCGGGTCGATGCCCGCGGTCGTGTAGACGACCAGCGGCGTCCGGTTCAGCTGCCCGTTGGCGCGCAACCAGTCCACGATCCCGGACCGCCGGCGCCGCACCTGCATCAGGTCCATGACCACCAGGTTGGGCCGCATCCGCGTGGCCAGCTCCACCGCGTCGGTGTCCGCGCCCGCCCGGGCGACCTGCAGGCCGCGCCGTTCCAGGGTGGCCGTCAGCGCCGTCGCGATCGCGTCGTTCTCCTCGATCAGCAGGACCCGGGAGGGGTGCTGCTCGCTGTCGCGCGGCGCGAGCGCCTTCAGCAGGACGGCCGGGTCGGCACCGTACGCCGCCTCGCGCGTGGCGTGCCCCAGCCCGGCCGTGACCAGTACGGGGACCTCGGCGGCCATCGCGGCCTGGCGCAGGGACTGCAAGGCGGTGCGGGTGATCGGCCCGGTCAGCGGGTCCACGAACAGCGCGGCGGGGAACGCGGCGATCTGCGCGTCCACTTCCTCGCGGGAGTGCACGATCACCGGACGGTAGCCGCGGTCGCTGAGCGCCTGCTGCGTCTGCACATCGGGTGCCGGCCACACCAGGAGGCGGCGCGGGTTGTCCAGCGGCTCCGGAGGCAGCTCGTCGTCCACGGGCCGTGGTACGGGCCGGTTGACGACCTCGACGGCGCCGCCGGGACCGTCCAGCGGCTCGGGGCCCTCGTCGGCACCGGCCTCGGGGGCTCCTATCGCGAACGCCCGGCCCTGGGGCGCGGGCTCGGCGAGCCGGCGCCGGCGGCCGGATCCGCCCGTGCCTCCCGCGCCATTGGTGCTCGTGGAGTCGACCGAGATGCCCTGGCCGAGGGTGCCGAGGGCGCGCACGCTGAACGGCTGGGGCGCGGTTGCCGCGGGGGTGTCCTGCGGCTGCCGGGTTCCGGGCACGGCCGCCTGGCCGGCGGCCTCTTCGTCCTCGGGAGCGGTCCGGGCCGCCGGGACCGGCCAGGCCGGAGCGGCGGGCAGTGCACGCCGCCGACCGGTCGGCGGTACGGGCTCCTCCGCGCCGGCGGCCGGCTGCGCGGCGGCAGCTTCGGGTGTTGCGGGGGCTGCGGCAGCTGCGGGCTCGGCACCGGGCGCACTCAGGACCCGGCGACCGCGCCGCCCGGCCGGGGTGTCGCCCGCGGCCTCGTCGGGGCCCTGCGCGGCGCCCGCGGCCGGAGCCGGTCCCTGGGCCGGTGCGGGAGCCGCTGCCGGGGTCGGGCCGGCGGGCAGCGCGAAGCCGCCCTGCGGTGCGATGGGCCGTGCGGGGGCCTGCGCGGGGGCCGGGGTCGGGCCGAGGCCCGTCGCGGGCACCGGGCCGGCGGGCTGCGGAGCGGCAGCCGGACCCAGCGCGCGCCGTCGCCCGGCGGGATGCTCGGTCACCGGGACGGGCGGCATGGCCGGCGCCGGCGGCACCGGCGGTACGGGCGCCGCAGAGCCCGGCGGCACAACGGGGCCGGGCGCCGGCTGCGGTGCCGGCGGCAGCGCGGGCACGGCGGTGCCCTGCGGGGGCACGGGCCTGCCCGGACCGCCCTGAGCGTCCTCGCTGCCGGTTCCGCTTCCGTCGCCGTCCCGGCCGCGTCGGCGTCCGGTACCCAGGCCCGCCGGGTTCACCGGGGACTGTGCGAGCTCGGGTGCAGCGGCGGGGGCATCCGCGCCGGCCTCGCCCGCCCGGCGCCGCCCGGACGGCAGCGCCAGCGCGCTCCCGCCCCCTGCGGCACCGTTCGCCTTCGCCTCTTCGGCCACGTCTTCCAGGAAGGCGTCCACCCCGCGCCGGCCCCGCCGCCCGGCGGGGCCCTTGCCCGAGCCTTCGGCGGCCGACGACTCCTTCGCAGGTTCCGGTTCCGGTTCGGGCAGCGTCACCGTTCCGGCCCCGGCGCCCAGCGGCAGTTCGAGTACGTACGCACCGCCGGGCGCGCCCGGCACCTCCACCGTCTGCAGCACGCCACCGTGCGCGGCCACCACGCCGCGCACGATCGGCTCGTGCACCGGGTTGCCGCCCTCGTACGGCCCCCGCACCTCGATCCGTACGACCTTGCCGCGCTGCGCGGCGGCCACGACGATCGTCGAGTCGCTGTACCCGCTGCCCTGCCGGGTCTTGCCGGTGGCGTCCACTCCGGCGACGTCCGCGACCAGGTGGGCGAGGGCGCCGGCGATCCGGTCGGCGTCCACCTCGGCCTCGATGGTCGGCGCGTGGACGGCGAACTGCACGCGGCCCGGGCCGATCAGCTCGACCGCGCCGTCGATGCCGGCCGCGACGACCCCGTCGATCAGGACCTTCTTCTTCTTGAGCTTCTCGGTGCCCGCGTCGAGCCGCTGGAAGCCGAGCACGTTGTCGACCAGCGCGGTCATCCGGGAGTACCCGGCGGCCAGATGGTGCAGCAGCTGGTTGGCCTCGGGCCACAGCTGTCCCGCGTCGTCGGCGGCCAGCGTGGCCAGCTCCCCGCGCAGCTCCTCCAGCGGACCGCGCAGGGACTCGCCGAGGACGGCCAGCAGCTGGGCGTGGCGTGCGGCCAGGGCGTCGTAGGGCCGCCGGTCGGTGAAGGTCATCACGGCGCCGACGAGCAGCTCCCCGTCCCGTACGGGCGAGGTGGTCAGGTCGACGGAGACGGGCTGTCCGGCCTTGTTCCACAGCACCTGGCTGCGCACCCGGTGCTTGCGGCCGCTGCGCAGGGTGTCGGCGAGCGGGGACTCCTCGAAGGGGAACGGCGAGCCGTCGGCGCGCGAGTGCTGGATCAGGCCGTGCAGCTCGCGGTTGCCGAGGTCGGTGGCGCGGTACCCGAGGATCTGTGCGGCGGCCGGATTGACGAGGACGACCCGTCCGTCGGTGTCCGTGCCGACGACGCCCTCGGCGGCGGCCCGCAGGATCATCTCGGTCTGCCGCTGCGAGCGGGCCAGCTCGGCCTCGGTGTCCACGGTCTCGGACAGGTCGCGCACGACGAGCATCAGCAGCTCGTCGCCCGTGTAGGGCTGCGGCTCGCGGTAGGCGTCGCGGCCGTCGAGGTGGGCGGCGGTGACCTCGACGGGGAACTCGGTGCCGTCGGTGCGGCGCGCGACCATCCGCTTGGGCTTGGCCCGGCCGCCCTCGTCCTCGCCGGGCCGGCGCATGGAGCCGGGGATCAGCTTGGAGTCGAACTCGGGAAGGAGGTCCAGCACGCCGCGGCCGACGAGCCCGGTGCCGGGGCTCTCCATGACCTCAAGGGCGATCGAATTGGCGTTGACGACCGTGCCGTTGCCGTTGACGAGCAACAGCGCGTCCGGAAGGGCATCGAGTATTGCTGCGAGGCGAGCAGCGCCTCGGGATGGCCTGCTGCTCACGACGAGCTTCCTCCCTGACCACGACTACCGGCATGTCACGGGAGGAGTCTAAGGGCACGGCTCCGGCCCGAGGTGGCGGATGTTCGGCGGATGCCGTGCATCCTTCGTATCCTCCCAGGTCAGGAGCGCCCAGCCGGAAGCACAGGTTCCAGGTTGTTCCATCGGACGATCTCGCATCCGTTGGTCCGCCGGAACGTCGCGTCCACCTTGTGGCCTTGCCACGTTCCGGTGATGTGTGCGGTGGCCGGTCCGCCGTCCTGCAGGGTGCAGATCTGCCGCTCGGACGCGGGGGCGAAGGGGTTCCGGCCCTGCTTCGCGAAGCCGTCGAGGCGGGCGCAGGCCCGCTCGGCCTCGGGGTGGTTCCCGCCGACGGGGTCGCACTCCAGCAGGTACTCGCCGTCGGCCCGCGGGTTGCCGGTGGCGGACACGGCGATGGTGAGGCGGTCGGGGACCGCCAGCAGCCGGCCCAGCGGCGGCAGCGGGGGCAGCGGCCCGGCGGCCGTGACCGCCGAGGCGGCCAGGGCGGAGGTGACGGCGAAGGCGGCGAGACGCAGCATGGGGCACTCCAGGTCGTCCGTACGTCGTACGGATGACCAACGACGTGCGCCCGCCGACGTTGCGTACGGGGCCGGGTGCGTGCATGCGTACGGGCGGCGCGTGCCGGGGGGGCTTAAGGCTTTGCTCTTGTGGCAGCTGTCCTTGTACCGTGGGAGCGGATTGGTGAGCGGCCCTGTGGCTGTGTCATCATCTGCACGCACCCTCGTACGCGGGGGTGTGCTGGAGGCGTCGCCTAGTCCGGTCTATGGCGCCGCACTGCTAATGCGGTTTGGGGCTTACACCCCATCGAGGGTTCAAATCCCTCCGCCTCCGCACTTGCCGAAGCCCCGGTCCTCATGGACCGGGGCTTCCGTGCGTTCCGGGGCTGGCTCTGCTCTCCGGTCGAGGGGTCCGCTCCGCCGGCTTCCGGCCACGGCCGCCGCCGTTCCCACCTCTCCCCGACATCCGTGCGAACCCATCCGGATGATCTCCGTCCAGGGCGTTTCCGCAGGTCAGGCCGGGTTTGGGTAATGGATTTCGCGTCCCGGCGAGGTCCATGTATTGTTGTTCTCGCAAGGCCAACGGGGCGCAAAACCCCGAGAAGCCCAAGCACTCGTAGCTTAACGGATAGAGCATCTGACTACGGATCAGAAGGTTGCAGGTTCGAATCCTGCCGAGTGCACAGCGAGCCAGAGGCCCTCAGGAGAAATCCTGAGGGCCTCTGGTGTTTCCCGGACACAGCGGAGGAAACGCGCATGACCGTGCACACCGCGACGCCGTTCGACGGAGCACCCGTCGCGCCCGAGCAGGTCTGGTACGCCTCTTACGGCTCCAACATGCACATGGACCGTCTTGCCGCGTACCTCGTGGGCGGAACGCTCCCGGGGGCGACGCGGACGTACCCGGGCTGCAGGGACCGACGGGCGCCCGAGCGGTCCCTCGCGGTGGAGTTGGCCGGCCGCCTCTACTTCGCCACCGAATCCCCCGTGTGGACGGGCGGACGCGCGTTCTACGACCCGACCGCGCCGGGCCGTACGCGCGGCCGCGCGCACCTGGTCACCATCGGCCAGCTCTCCGACATCGCCGCACAAGAGATGTACAAGGAGCCCGGGACGGACCTCGACCTGACGGTGGTCCTCCGGGAGGGCCGCCACGAGGTCGGGCCGGGACGGTACGAGACCTTGATCTGCCCCGGCGCGATCGAGGGCGTCCCCGTGCTGACGTTCACGGCGCCCTGGACGCTCCGTGACGTGGACACGACCGTGCCGTCCGCGGCGTACCTGCGTCACTTGGCGGGCGGCCTCCTGGAATCGGGCTCGTGGGAGGAGCGGCACATCGCGGACTACCTGGCCGCGAGCCCGGGTGCGGCCGGGAGCTGGACGGCCCGTCAGGTGCTGCGACTGCTGACCGCCGACGTCCGCCCCTGAGGTCCGTGTCCTCCTTGGTGGGGAGGGGGACCCCGGGGTCGTCCGGGTCGGGGATCGGTCCCGTGGGGGACGACCGTGCGACGGGGGCCGGGCTACGGTCCTGGAGACGGTCCGCAACGGTTCGGGCCGCGAGAGAGGGGGACTCCCGTGGGACTGTTCGGGAACGCGCACACGGTCGATCCGGTGTCGGCGCAGCGGGACTACGCGCGGCTGCTGGGGCAGGGGGAGCAGGTGCACGCCGCGTACCTGTTGATCCGGGACACGATCCTGTTCACCGACCGGCGCCTCGTGCTGGTCGACAAGCAGGGGCTCACCGGCAAGAAGGTGGAGTACCACTCCATCCCGTACCGGAGCATCACGCACTTCTCCGTGGAGACCGCCGGCCACTTCGACCTCGACGCCGAGCTCAAGATCTGGCTCTCCGGCAGCGCGGCGCCGATAGAGAAGACGTTCACCAAGGGCGTGGACATCTACGAGGTCCAGGCGATCCTCACGCAGTTCGTCGCGCGTTAGCCCCGTCGGACGCGCGGGAGGCCCGTCACCGAGAGGACCAGGGAGTAGAGGGAGGTGGTGGCGGTGATGAAGAGGCGGTTGTTCTTCGCGCCGCCGAAGGCGATGTTCGAGACGGGTTCGGGGACGCGGATGCGGCCGATCAGGGTTCCGTCCGGGGCGTAGCAGTGCACGCCGTTCTCCATCGCCGCCGCCCACAGCCGGCCTTCGTCGTCGAAGCGGATGTTGTCCACCCCGGGGCACTGCGTGAAGACGCGGTCGTCCGTCAGCGTGCCGTCCGCGCCGACCTTGAACGCGCGGATGTGGCCCGCCCGCGTGTCCGCCGCGTACAGCTCGCTCTCGTCGGGGGAGAAGACGACGCCGTTCGGGCCGAGGAACCCGGCCGCGGCGAGGCGGACCTCGCCGGTCGCCGGGTCGGCGCGGTAGAGGTTGCACGCGCCGATCTCGCCCGGTGCGCGGCGGCCCTCGTAGTCGCTGGTGATGCCGAAGTCCGGGTCGGAGAACCAGATCGAGCCGTCCGAGTGCACCACCGCGTCGTTCGGGCTGTTGAGCCGCCTGCCGTCGAAGCGGTCGGCGATGACCGTGAGGGTGCCGTCCGGTTCGGTGCGGGTGACGCGCCGGTGGCCCTGCTCGCAGGTGATCAGGCGGCCTTCGCGGTCCATGGTGTTGCCGTTCGGGTGGCCGGCCGGGGAGCGGAGGACCGAGACGGCGCCGGTCGCCTCGTCCCAGCGCAGCATCCGGTCGTTCGGGATGTCGCTCCAGACGAGCTGCCGCCACGCCGGCAGGTACAGCGGGCCCTCTGCCCAGCGGCAGTCGTCGTAGAGACGTTCGAGCCGCATGTCGCCGTTGGTGCAGCGGCCGGTGCGGAATCGTTCGTCCAGGATCTCGTACAGATTGGGATCGGCTATGGATGACATTCTTCCCCCCATGTAGTCGCTCACCGAATGGGATTCGGTCTAGTGGTGAGATTGCAGGATCCTGTACCGTCAGCGCAAGGGATTCCAGGGGATGTGGGAGGAAGATCGCGTGGACGACATCGACCGGGCGCTCGTCCTGCGCTTGCAGCAGGACGCGGGCCAGTCGTACGCCGCTCTCGGCGCCGCCGTCGGGCTCTCGGCGGGAGCCACCCACGAGCGGGTGCGCAAGCTGCGCGAGCGCGGGGTCATCCGGCGCACGACGGTCGAGGTGGATCCCGCGGCCGTCGGGAGCGGGGTGCTCGCGTACGTGATGGTCGACTCCAACGCCTGGATGGGGGACTCCAAGGCGGCCTTCGAGGCGATCGCCGAGATCCAGGAAGCGCACATCATCGCGGGCAGCGCCTCCGCCCTGGTGAAGGTGCGCACGGCATCGACCGAACAGCTCCAGGACGTCCTGCGCCGCCTCTACGCCATCGACGGCGTCAGCGGTACGCACGCCACCGTCGTGCTGGACACGTTCTTCGAGCGGCCGCTCCCGCTGTGACCTGGCGGTGCACCGGCATCCGGTGGAGCGGCGGCCGCCCCGCCGTCGGGTGGTGCGCCGAAGGCCGCGGCGAGCGCAGCAGCCCCCTCGCGTACGGGCAGCAGCTGGCCTTCGCGGCCCGGGGGGAGCGGCACTGCCTCGGGGTGTGGCGGGCGGGGAAGAGGACGCCGTGTCCCACGGCCGCCACCGTGCCCGGCCGGGCCGGCAACGCCCAGTGCCCCGAATGCGCCCGCCTGGACCGGTCGTTCTCGGTGGCCGCCGACACCAACGCCGCCGATCCGCGCACCTATCGCGTCTACCTGGCTTGGTTCGGGCCCGGCATGGTCAAGGTCGGCATCACGGCCGAGGAGCGCGGGCCGGCCCGGCTGCTGGAGCAGGGGGCGGTGACCTGGACCTGGCTGGGGCGGGGGCCGCTGATGGCCACCCGCCGTACCGAGGAGCTGCTGCGGGCCGCCCTGGGGGTGCCGGACCGGATCGCGTACGCCCGCAAGCGCGCGGTACGGGGTCGGCTGCCGGCGGCGGCCGACCGGGCCGGGGAGGTCGCCGAGCTGCACGCCCGGGCCGCGGCCCTGCCGGGCTGGCCGGAGTCGCTGGAGCGGCTGGTGTGTGAAATCGCCGATCACGCCGCGCCGTTCGGGCTGGACGGGCTGCCGGCTTCCGCGCGGGTGATCACCGAGATGGTCCCCGGCGGGGCCGTCGTGGGTCGGCTGGTCGGCGCGGCCGGTCCCGACCTGCACTTCGCCGACGGCCTCGTGGTGGACACCCGGCTGCTCGCCGGCTGGGAGCTCGTCGCCCCCGCCGCGGACGGCGCGAGCTCGGTGCCCGTCACCGAGCTGGCGCCGCCCGCCGCCCCCCGCGAGCAGGACGGGCTGTTCTGACCCCTGACCCTCCAAGGTCAAAACTTGGATCCCTTTGGGCTCCCGGACCTCTTTCCGGTGGACACGCCGGGGGCCGCCACGGAGGGTGGTGGGCATGAGCATCCAGCCCGTACCTGCCTTCGAACCGCCGTACGTGATGGCGGTCTTCAGCAATGTCCGCACTCCTGACGACACCGGGTACCCGGAGACCCTCGACCGGATGAAGGAGATCGTGAACACGAATCCGGGCTTCCTCGGTTACGAGTCCGCCCGCACTCCCGGCGGTCTCGGCATCACCGTCGCCTACTTCCGCGACCACGAATCCCTCGCCCTGTGGCGGCAGGACCTGGAGCACCAGGCGGCCATGAAGCAGGGTCGCGCCGACTGGTACGAGAGCTACACCCTGCACGTCGCGACCGTCGAGCGGAGCCACGGCTTTGCCCGCAACGGCTGAGGCGGTCCGCGCTTTCCGGGAGCGGCTCGGACTGCCCGGACTGGTCGACGTCCACACGCACTTCATGCCCGAGCGGGTCCTGGAGAAGGTGTGGGACTACTTCGACGCGGTCGGACCGCTCACCGGCGTCGAGTGGCCCATCACCTACCGGCACGAGGAGGAGCAGCGGGTCGCGCTGCTCCGGGAGTTCGGGGTCCGGGCGTTCACCTCCATGCTCTACCCGCACAAGCCGGCTATGGCCGCCTGGCTCAACTCCTGGTCCGCCGACTTCGCGGCCCGGACCCCCGACTGCCTGCACACGGCGACGTTCTTCCCCGAGGAGGGCGCCCCGGCCTACGTCCGGCAGGCCGTCGAGGCCGGCGCCCGGGTCTTCAAGGCGCACCTCCAGGTCGGCGGGTACGACCCGAACGACGACCGGCTCGATGCCGTCTGGGGGCTCCTCGCGGAGGCGGACATCCCGACCGTGATCCACTGCGGGTCGGGGCCGGTCCCGGCCAAGCACACCGGACCGGAGCCGATCGCCCGGCTGCTGGCCCGCCATCCCCGGCTGCCCCTGATCGTCGCGCACATGGGCATGCCCGAGTACGCCGACTTCCTGGACCTCGCCGACCGGTACGCCGCGGTGCGCCTCGATACGACCATGGCCTTCACCGACTTCACCGAGCGGCTGAGCGGCTTCCCGCCCGGTGAGCTCGGGCGGCTCGCGGACCTCGGTGACCGGATCTTGTTCGGCACGGACTTCCCGAACATCCCCTACCCCTACGAGCACCAGCTGGAAGCCCTGGAGCGGCTCGGCCTCGGTGACGACTGGCTGCGCGCGGTCTGCCACGACAACGGCGCCCGGCTGTTCCGCCTGGTCTGAGTGGCTCGCCCGGGATGACGCGGGAAACGCAGTTCTCAGGAAATTCACAGGTAGGGACAAGAACGCTCTCAGAGGCCGCGGTCAGCGTGGTCGCATGACTGCGACGACCACCTCCCATGCGTCCACGTCCACCAGCAACCCCGCGGCCCTCGTCCGGCCCGACGGAGGCCCCTGCCGGGTGCTCGTCGTCGACGACGAGGCCTCGCTCTCCGAGCTGCTGTCCATGGCCCTGCGCTACGAGGGCTGCGAGGTCCGCAGTGCGGGCGACGGGGCCGGCGCGGTGCGGGCTGCACGCGAATTCCGGCCCGACGTCGTGGTCCTCGACGTCATGCTGCCCGACATGGACGGACTGGCCGTCCTGGGACAGCTGCGCCGGGAGATCCCGCAGCTCCCCGTGTTGTTCCTGACCGCCAGGGACTCCGTCGAAGACCGCATCGCGGGCCTGACGGCAGGCGGCGACGACTACGTCACCAAGCCCTTCAGCTTGGAAGAGGTCGTGGCCCGGCTGCGCGGCCTGGTCCGCCGCTCGGGTGCGGCGCAGGCCGCGCGCGGGGGCTCCGTCCTGGCCGTCGGTGATCTGCGGCTCGACGAGGACAGCCACGAGGTGTCCCGCGGAGGCCGGGAGATCCACCTCACCGCCACGGAGTTCGAGCTGCTGCGCTACCTGATGCGCAACCCGCGGCGCGTGCTGAGCAAGGCGCAGATCCTGGACCGGGTGTGGTCGTACGACTTCGGCGGCCAGGCAAACGTCGTCGAGCTGTACATCTCTTACCTGCGGCGCAAGCTGGAGAGTGGCCCCGGCCTGCCGTCGATGATCCACACCCGGCGCGGCGCCGGCTACCTGATCAAGCCGGCCGAGTAGTGGCACTCCGCCTGCCGCGGCGGGCCGCACACCCGCGCACCGCCCGGCGCCGCCTCCTGCCCCGGCGGCCGCGCCCCTGGTCCCTGCGGGCCCGGCTCGTCGTCTCGGCGGTGGCGCTGATCGCCGTCGTGGGCGCCGCGATCGGCGTCGTCACCACCCTGTCGCTGCGCCAGTACCTGGTCGAAAAGGTCGACCAGCAGCTACGCATCGCCGTGGACATGGCCACGCCCCGGAACCCTTCGCCGGCGAAGGCCGGGCGCGACGGCCTCTGGTTCGTCAGCGCCCCGGGCACCCCGTTGGGCGCCGTGGGGATCCGGTCCGAGCCGGGCGGCACGACCGAGGGCGCCCGGCTCGCCGCCATCGGCGGGCCCGGCCTGGAGACCCGCCAGCCGCTCACCCCGGCCCAGTCCCGCCCGCTGGAGAAGGTCGCCGCCAAGGCCGCCGCCGACCGCGGCCGGCCCGCACCCGTGGACGTGGACCTGCCGGGCCTCGGCAGTTACCGGGTACAGGCCTCCCCCGAAGGGAACCTGGCCCTGGCCTACCCGCTCGCCGAGGTCGACTCCACCGTGCAGACGCTGATCGCCGTCGAGGTCTTCGTCACCCTCGCCGGACTGATCGCGGCCTCCCTCGCAGGGCAGGCCCTGGTCGCAGTCGCCCTGCGCCCGCTGCGCCGGGTGGCCGCCACCGCCACCCGCGTCTCCGAACTCCCCCTGCACAGCGGCGAACCCGCCCTCCACGAGCGGGTCCCGGACGCCGAGGCCGATCCCCGGACCGAGGTGGGACAGGTCGGCGCCGCCCTCAACCGGATGCTGGGACACGTCTCCTCCGCCCTCACCGCCCGCCAGCAGAGCGAGATGCGGGTCCGGCAGTTCGTCGCCGACGCCAGCCACGAGCTGCGCACCCCCCTCGCCTCCATCCGCGGGTACGCCGAACTCACCCGTCGGGGCCGGGAGGAGCCCGGCCCCGACACCCGTCACGCCCTCGGCCGCATCGAGTCCGAGGCGACCCGGATGACCGGCCTCGTCGAGGACCTGCTGCTGCTCGCCCGGCTCGATGCCGGCCGTCCGTTGAGTGCGACGGACACCGACCTCGCCCCGCTCGTCGTCGACGCCGTCAGCGACGCCCGGGCCGCCGGACCCGAGCACCACTGGCGCCTTGAGCTGCCCGAGGAGCCCGCGCCGATCCATGCCGACCCGGCCCGGATCCAGCAGGTCCTGGTCAACCTGCTCGCCAACGCCCGTACGCACACTCCGTCCGGCACCACCGTCACCGCCCATGTTTCACGTGAAACACGGGCCGTCCGGCTGAGGATCGAGGACGACGGCCCCGGCATCCCGCCCGCTCTGCTCCCGCACGTCTTCGAACGGTTCGCGCGCGGCGATGCCTCGCGCTCCCGGGCTGCGGGCTCCACCGGCCTGGGGCTCGCCATCGTCGCGGCCGTCGTGACGGCGCACGGCGGACAGGTGGACGTATGGAGCGAGCCCGGGTGGACCCGCTTCGAGGTCCTGCTCCCGCTCGCCCCGGACCAGCCGACGACCCGGATCGCAGCTGACTCACGGGCCGACGCACGGACCGGACCACGGGCCGGCTCACGGGCCGACGCGCGGAGGGACTCACAGACGGGGCACAGGCTCACCACACAGCGGTGACAGCCCAACCGGAGAGGGTCGGTATATGCCAACCGACACCTCCTCCGGCGCCCTTCCGGCACGGGCGCACCTCGCTCCCGTGCCCGGCGAGCCCGTACTCGACGTGGTGATCCCGGTCTTCAACGAGGAGAAGGACCTCGGCCCGTGCGTGCGCCGGCTCCACGACCACCTCACCCGCACGTTCCCGTACCCCTTCCGCATCACGATCGCCGACAACGCGAGCACCGACCGCACCCCCGAGGTCGCGGCCGCCCTCGCCACCACCGTCGACGGCGTACGCAGCACCCGGCTGGAGGAGAAGGGCCGCGGCCGCGCCCTGCGCACCGTCTGGTCCCGCTCCGAGGCACCCGTCCTCGCCTACATGGACGTGGACCTGTCCACGGACCTCAACGCGCTGCTGCCGCTGGTCGCCCCGCTCATCTCCGGGCACTCCGACCTCGCCATCGGCACCCGCCTCGCCCGCTCCTCGCGGGTGGTGCGCGGCGCCAAGCGGGAGTTCGTCTCCCGGGCCTACAACCTGCTCCTGCGCTCCTCCCTCGCCGCCCGGTTCAGCGATGCCCAGTGCGGGTTCAAGGCCATCCGCCGGGAGGTCGCTGAGCGGCTGCTGCCGCTGGTGGAGGACTCGGGCTGGTTCTTCGACACCGAGATGCTCGTGCTCGCCGAGCGGGCCGGGCTGCGCATCCACGAGGTGCCCGTGGACTGGGTCGACGACCCGGATTCCACCGTCCACATCGTCGGCACCGCCACCGAGGACCTCAAGGGGATGTGGCGGGTGGGCCGGGCCCTGGCCGTCGGCGCACTGCCGCTCGACCGGCTCGCCCGACCCTTCGGCGACGACCCGCGCGACCGCAGCGCCCTGCCCGGCGTGCCGCGCGGCCTGGCCCGCCAGCTCCTGGGCTTCTGCGTGATCGGCGTGCTGTCCACGCTCGCCTACCTCGCCCTGTACTCCTTCCTCCGGCTCGGCGCCGGACCCCAGCTCGCCAACGCCGGCGCCCTGCTGGTCTCAGCCGTCGCCAACACGGCCGCCAACCGCCGGCTCACCTTCGGCGTCCGCGGCCGCGAGAGGGCCGTCCGCCACCAGGCCCAGGGCCTCGTCGTGTTCGGCGTCGGACTGGCCCTGACCAGCGGATCGCTGGCCGCCCTCGGCGCCGCCACACCCCATCCCGCCCACAGCACCGAACTGGCCGTACTGATCACGGCCAACCTCGCCGCAACCGTGCTGAGGTTCCTGCTCTTCCGCGCCTGGGTCTTCCCCGAGCGGCGCGCCACTCCCGCGAAGGACGACACCCGATGACCACGGCCGTACCACCCATGGACTCCCCGTTCCCGGAACGGGCCCCGGCCGCCCCGACCGCGCCCGGTGCACCGCCCGCCACGGCGAGCGCCGCCGCCGCGGGGCGTCCCCGCTGGGAGCGGCCCGCGTACGTGGCGCTCCTGCTGGCCACCGCCGTACTGCTGCTGTGGAACCTGGGCGCCTCCGGTTACGCCAACTCCTTCTACTCCGCCGCCGTCCAGGCGGGCAGCGAGAGCTGGAAGGCCTTCTTCTTCGGCTCCTCCGACGCCGGGAACTCCATCACCGTCGACAAGCCGCCGGCCGCCCTGTGGCCCATGGCCCTGTCCGTCCGGCTGTTCGGGCTCGGCAGCTGGCAGATCCTCGTCCCCCAGGCCCTCATGGGCGTCGGCACCACCGCCGTGCTCTACGCCGCCGTACGCCGCCACTTCGGGCCCGCGGCCGCACTGCTCAGCGGCACCGTCTTCGCGCTCACCCCGGTGGCCGCGCTGATGTTCCGCTTCAACAACCCGGACGCGCTGCTCACGCTGCTGCTGACCGTCACCGTCTACTGCGTGCTGCGCGCCCTCGACGGCGCCCGCACCAAGTGGCTCGTCTGGGCGGGTGTCGCGGTCGGCTTCGCCTTCCTGACCAAGACCCTCCAGGCCTTCGTCATCCTGCCGCCGCTCGCCGTCGTGTACGCCGTCTGCGCGCCCACCCGGCTGCGCCGCCGGCTCGGCCAGCTGTTGCTCGCCGGAGCCGCCATGGTGGTGGCCGGCGGCTGGTGGGTGGCCATCGTGGAACTGTGGCCCGCGTCTTCCCGCCCGTACATCGGCGGCTCGCAGACCAACTCCTTCCTGGAACTGACCCTCGGCTACAACGGGCTCGGTCGGATCAACGGCAACGAGACCGGCAGCGTCGGGGGCGGCTCCCGCCCCGGTGGCGGCGGCCCCGGCTGGGGAGAGACCGGCATCGACCGGCTCTTCTCGGCCAACACCGGCGGGCAGATCTCCTGGCTGCTCCCGGCGGCCCTCGTCATGCTCGTCACCGGACTGGTCGTCACCTGGCGGGCCCGCCGGGCCACCGACTCCCTGGAGGGCATGGCCCGGGCCGCCTTCCTGGTGTGGGGCGGCGCCCTGCTGATCACCGCGCTCGTCTTCAGCTACATGCAGGGCATCTTCCACGAGTACTACACCGTGGCGTTGGCGCCGTACGTGGCCGCGCTCGTCGGCATGGGCGTGGCCCTGCTGTGGGAGGAGCGGGGCGGCAAGGCCGCCGCGCTCACCCTGTCCGGCACGCTCGCCCTGACCGCGTGGTGGTCCTACGTCCTGCTCGGCCGCTCCTCCGGATACCTGCCGTGGCTGCGCTGGACGGTCCTCGTCGCCGGCCTGGCCGCGGCGGCCGGACTGCTGTTCGGTGCCCGCCTCGGCCGCCGGTCCGCGCTGGGGGCGGCGGCGCTGGGGCTGGCCGCGGCGCTGGCCGGACCCCTCGCGTACTGCCTGACCACGGTCGACTCCGCGCGCAGCGGGTCGATCGTGACGGCCGGGCCTGCGGTCTCGGGCGGCCGCGGCGGCATGGGCATGCGGATGTTCGGCGGCGGGGAACTCCCGCCCGGTGCGGTCCCGCAGGGCATGCCGCAGCAGGGCGCCCCGCAGCAGGGGCAGCAGGGCGGGCCCCAGGGCGGCGGTCCGCAGGGCGGGCGCCGGCAGTTCCCCGGCGGCCAGGGAGGCCAGGGATTCCCGGGCGGGCGCAACGGCGGCGGCACTGCGCGCGGCGGTGGGCAGAACTCCGCGGGCGGCGGCCCCGGCGGCCTGCTGGGCGGCACGAAGGTCGGTACGGAGGCCACGGCCGCCCTGCGCAAGGACGCGGGCGAGTACACGTGGGCGGCGGCCGCCGTCGGCGCGCAGAACGCGGCGAGCTACCAGCTGGCCTCCGGCGAGCCGGTGATGCCGATCGGCGGGTTCAACGGGAGCGACCCCTCCCCGACCCTCGCCCGGTTCCAGGAGTACGTCCGCACCGGGAAGATCCACTACTTCATCGGGGAGGGCGACCGCTCCGGAGGCGAGGGACAGGTCGCGCGCGGCGGCCCCGGCGGCGGCACCAGCAGCGCCATCGCGAGCTGGGTCAAGGCCAACTACCGGTCCGTCACGGTCGGCGGAGCCACCTTCTACGACCTGACCGTCCCCCTGAACGGCACGTCCGCCCCGTCCTGAACCTGCCGAAACGCGAGGGGCACCCTCTAGCATCAAGTGGGCGGACCGGGCATTCCGGGCTGATCCAGCTGTTGCGAGGAGGGTGCCTCCATGGTGACCGCGGCCGATTCGGGCAAGACCCGGACCAGCGTGTGGCTGGCCCCCGGGCACGGCGCCCCCGCCAGACGCCGCAGCGAGGCGCCCTCAGGCCTCGACCGGGACCGGATCACCGGGGCCACCGTTCGACTGCTCGACGCCGAGGGGCTGGCCCGGTTCTCGATGCGGCGGCTCGCGGCCGGGCTCGGCGTCACCGCGATGTCCCTGTACTGGTACGTCGACACCAAGCACGATCTGCTCGAACTCGCCCTGGACCGGGCCCTGGGCGAGCTACCGCTCCCCCGGAGCACCACGGCCGGGCCGGCCCAGGAGGGCTGGCCCGGCCGTCTGCGTTCGCTGGCCGGCGGCTACCGGCGGCTGCTGGCGGCGCACCCCTGGGTGGCGCCGCTGACCGCCGCGTACCCGAACATCGGGCCGCACGCCCGGGCCTTCGACTCCGCCCTGCAGCGGGTGCTCGATGCCACCGGTCTCGCGGGCGGCTGCCGGACCGGCGCACACCTGGCCGTGTCGCAGTTCCTGCACGGCTGCGGGGGCACCGCGCGGCGGGCGCCCGCCGGGGACTTCGCGCTCGCGCTCGACGTCCTGATCGCGGGGATCGAGGCGCAGGCCGCCGCCCGGCCGGGCGCGGGCGTGGGCTCGGGGGCGTGAGAAGACCCCCGCCGGGGTTCCTTCCCCGGTGAACGGGGAGGGAGCGACCCGACGGGGGCCGAGGGGTGTGGCTCGATGCGGCTCGGTGTCGCTACTGCGCCGAGTCGGCCGTCGCCGTCGCCGTCGCCGTCGCCGTCGCCGTCGCCGCCGTCGGGGCGTGGGCCGCCGGCTTCGACTTCAGCGCGACTTCCTTGATGAACAGCACCAGGAGCAGCGCGAGCAGCGCGGTGGGGGCGGCGTAGAGGAAGACGTCGCCGACGCCGTGCCCGTACGCCGACTCGATGACGGTGCGCAACGGAGCGGGCAGCTTGTCGAGGTCGGGGATCCCGCCGCCGGCGGTGCCGCCGTGGCTCATCGCCGCCGCCTTCGGGCCGAGCGCGGCCAGCCCGTCCTTGACGTAGTGGGTGACCCGGTTGGCCATGACCGCGCCGAGCGCGGAGACGCCCACGGCGCCGCCGAGCGAGCGGAAGAAGGTGACGACCGAGCTGGCCGCGCCCAGGTCCTGGGGGGCCACCTGGTTCTGGGTGGCGAGGACGAGGTTCTGCATCATCATGCCGAGACCGAGGCCGGTCAGCGCCATGTAGATCGCGATCTGCCAGTACGGGGTGTCGTAGCGCAGGGTGCCCAGCATTCCGAGACCGGCCGTCAGTAGGACGCCGCCGGAGACGAGCCAGGCCTTCCACTTACCGGTCTTGGTGATCACCTGACCGGAAACCGTGGAGGAGACGAAGAGCCCGCCGATCATCGGAATCGTCAGGATTCCGGACATCGTGGGGGACTCGTTGCGTGCCAACTGGAAGAACTGGCTGAAAAACACGGTGCCCGAGAACATCGCGATGCCGACGAACAGCGAGGCCGCCGAGGCGAGGCTGATGGTCTTGTTGCGGAACAGGCGCAGCGGGATGATCGGGTCGCTCGCCTTGGACTCGACGAGGAGGAAGAGCAGGCCGAGCACGACGGCGCCGCCGGTCATCGCCACGGTCGTCCAGGAGATCCAGTCGTACGAGTCGCCGGCCTGCGTGACCCAGATCAGCAGCAGGGACACGGCCCCGCTGATCAGGAAGGCGCCGAGCCAGTCGACCTTGACGTCACGGCGGACGACCGGGAGGTGCAGGGTGCGCTGGAGGACGATCAGGGCGATGACCGCGAACGGCACGCCGACGTAGAAGCACCAGCGCCAGCCGAGCCACGAGGTGTCGGTGATGACACCGCCGAGCAGCGGACCGCCGACGGTGGCGACGGCGAAGACCGCGCCCAGGTAGCCGCTGTACCGGCCGCGCTCGCGCGGGGAGATCATCGCGGCCATCACGATCTGGGCGAGGGCGGACAGGCCGCCGACGCCGATGCCCTGGACCACGCGGCAGGCGATGAGCATGCCGGTGTTCTGGGACAGGCCCGCGATCACCGAGCCGAGGACGTAGATCACCAGGGATATCTGGACCAGCAGCTTCTTGCTGAACAGGTCGGACAGCTTTCCCCAGAGCGGGGTCGCCGCCGTCATCGACAGTAGCGCGGCGGTGACGACCCAGGTGTACGAGGACTGGGTGCCGCCGAGGTCGCTGATGATCTGGGGCAGGGCGTTGGAGACGATCGTGGACGACAGGATCGCCACGAACATGCCGAGCATCAGGCCGGACAGCGCCTTCATGATCT
Organism: Streptomyces sp. NBC_00597; assembly: GCF_041431095.1. Taxonomy (GTDB): domain Bacteria; phylum Actinomycetota; class Actinomycetes; order Streptomycetales; family Streptomycetaceae; genus Streptomyces. The sequence continues at coordinate 4,678,794 of NZ_CP107757.1, read as the reverse complement.
GCGGGTGGGTCATGGGTGCGTGCGCGTGTGCGGATGCGGATGCGGGGTCGGACGTGGTCTCCGACCGGCTGCCTCCCTGCACACCGGTGGGTGCGGTGGTCGCCATGTGGGTCCTTTGTCTAGAAGCTCGATCGGAGCCGGGTCAGCAAGGTGTTGAGTACGTCGATGTCGTGGGCGGACCAGTCGGCCAGAGCCTTCTCCAGCGCGCCGGTGTAGCGGGCGCCGAGCTCGGCGAGGAGCGCGTGGCCGGCCGGGGTGAGCCGCAGGATGCGGCAGCGGCCGTCGCCGGGGTCGATGTCGCGGGTGATCCACCCGCGGTCGGCGACGTGGGCGACGTGGCGGCTGGTCACCGAGATGTCGATGGCCATGAGATCGGCAAGGCGGCTGAGCCGCATTTCGCCGTGGCGGTCGAGCACGGTGAGGACGGCGGCGGAGCCGGCCGGGCAGTCCGGGGGGAGCATGCGGGCGAGGTCGCGCTTGACGGCGCCGATGCCGGTGAGCTGGCGGGCCAGCTCCTCGTAGCGGGTGGGGTGGGGGTGCGTTTCCGTGGGCATGGGCTCCCTCCCTCCTCTCCTCATCTTGTTGCTTAGGGCAACCATAGAAGCGATTGGTTGCTACAGGCAAATGAATCGGGGGGTGGGGGCGGTAAAGGAATCGGAAAACCCGCTAGGGTCCTGCGCATGGCTGCGAACCACAACTCACAGGGACCCGAGGGCAACTACGACCCCGCGGGCAGCACTCAGATGTTCCGGGCGTTCGTCGAAGAGGCCGCGCCGGCCGGGCCGGCAGCGGGGACGGCTGCGCCGGGCTCTCGGCGGCGGCAGGCCCAGGCCTCCGGTTCGGGGTCGAAGGCCGGGCTGTGGCTGGGGGTGGGCCTCGGGGTCCTGCTGCTGGTCGGGGCCGTGTGCTGGCTGGCCCTGTCGTAGCCCTCGGGTGCGGAGCCGGTGCGGGGGGCCTGCCGTGCCCCAGGTGCCGGAGGGGCTGAGGGACGCGGGGCTCCGCCCCGGACCCCGCGCCTCAAGCGCCGGCGGGGCTGGTGTGGCCACCGTGCCCAGGTGCCGGCGGGGCTGAGGGTGGCGAACGCCGGCGGGCTGGGTGTGGGCCCCGCGCCGCAAGCCGGCGGGGCTGGTGTGGGCCCCGGGCCCCAGGTGTCGGTGGTTGGGTGTGGCACCCGGGGCTGGGGGTGGGTTCCTGGCTGGAGGGGGTCAGGTCCAGGTGGCCGTGGTTTTTTGGGTTTCCACGTGCATGCCCAGGGGGACTCGCCAGGACTCGACGCAGACCGTGTAGGTCTGCGTCTTCGTCGCGCCGCCGGGGATCGGGGTCGGGAGGGGCTGGGTCGTCGTGATCGTGGCCCAGTCGATGCCGAGGGTGCCGATGACGTGCGTCGAGAACGTGACCGCGCCCGAACGGGCCGCCGTGGTGCCCGTGTTGGTGAACGCCACCGTGACCTTCTCGCACCAGCGGTCCGCCGCCGGGGTGCGGGCCGGGGTGCCCAGCGTCAGGTTCGCCGGGGTGGTCGGCGTGGCCGGGGGCGTCGTCCCCGGGGTGGTGGTTGCGGGGGGTGCCGGGGGCGGGGTGGACGGCGTCGCCCCGGACGGGGTCTGGGAGGACGGTGCGGTTCCGGGCGGGGTGGTCGTGGCTTCGGCCCGGGCGGAGCCGGCAGGACCCTGCGGATCCGGGGCACCGGGCGACGTACTCGTGGTGGAGGGAGGGGTTCCGCCCAGCTGCTGCATCTCCACCGGCCCCCGGGGTGCCACGTTGTCCCCCGCACTGCGCTCCGGGCCGGGGGCCACGGCGCCCGCGGCCGCGTAGCCGTCGCGTGCGGGACCGCCGCACCCCGTCAGGAATGCGGCGGCCGTGCAGCACAGGGCCACGAGGGTCATCGCGCGGCGTTCCCTTCGCATCGCGGCAGTCTGGCTGACGCCACGTCAGATAGGAACCCCGCTGCCGTGATTACTCGCCGATCAGGCCCATCCGGAGCTGCGCCAGCGTGCGCGTGAGCAGCCGGGAGACGTGCATCTGGGAGATGCCGACCTCCTCGCCGATCTGCGACTGCGTCATGTTCGCGAAGAACCGCAGCATGATGATCTGCCGTTCCCGGGGCGGGAGTTTGGCGAGCAGCGGCTTCAGCGACTCGCGGTACTCGACGCCTTCGAGCGCGGTGTCCTCGTAGCCGAGGCGGTCCGCGAGCGAGCCCTCGCCGCCCTCGTCCTCGGGGGAGGGCGAGTCGAGCGAGGAGGCGGTGTACGCGTTGCCCACGGCGAGGCCGTCGACGACGTCCTCCTCCGACACCCCGAGCACCGCGGCCAGTTCCGGCACGGTGGGCGAGCGGTCGAGCTTCTGGGCGAGCTCGTCGCTGGCCTTGGTGAGGGCGAGGCGCAGCTCCTGGAGACGGCGCGGGACGCGCACGGACCAGGAGGTGTCCCTAAAGAATCGTTTGATCTCTCCCACGACGGTCGGCATCGCGAACGTCGGGAACTCCACGCCGCGTTCGCAGTCGAACCGATCGATCGCCTTGATCAGGCCGATCGTGCCGACCTGGACGATGTCCTCCATCGGCTCGTTCCGGCTGCGGAAGCGGGCGGCGGCGTACCGCACCAGGGGCAGGTTCAGCTCGATCAGGGTGTCGCGTACGTACGCCCGTTCGGGGCTGTCCGGGTCCAGGGTGGCAAGTCGCTGGAAGAGGGAGCGGGAGAGGGTGCGGGTGTCGATGGCTTCCGAGCGGTCAGACGCTGCAGGTGCTGTCGGCGCAGCGCTCTTGACGAGCGTGAGCACCTTGGAGCTGCCCTGGTCTACGGACATGCCACCCCCTTGAGGTCGCGGACGGTCGCGTACTGCGCGCCCGTCGGAGGAACGCAGCCTCCACCTGAATACCGGAGGCGGGGCTGCGGCAAACGCGGTTCAAGCAGAATGTCACATGTCGGCAACGCGCTGTAGCGCCAAGTCGACATATATCTCCAGCGACAGAGCGGAATGAGCCCGTTCTGTGGGGAAACGGCGGAACGATCTCCACCCGTTCCAGCTACGCCTCGATCCTGTTTGCGGATCGGAGTCGAGCGAAGCTCCGGGCGAGCAGCCGCGACACGTGCATCTGGGACACCCCGAGCTCCGCGCTGATCTGGGACTGCGTCAGATTGTTGTAGTACCGCAGCAGCAGGATCCTTTGTTCACGCTCGGGCAGCTGTACGAGGAGGTGGCGGACGAGGTCGCGGTGCTCGACCCCGGCCAGCTCCGGGTCCTCGTAGCCCAGGCGGTCCAGCAGCCCCGGCAGCCCGTCGCCCTCCTGGGCGGCCTCCAGCGAGGTGGCGTGGTAGCTGCGGCCGGCTTCGATGCAGGACAGCACCTCGTCCTCGGTGATCCGCAGCCGCTCGGCGATCTCCGGCGTGGTCGGCGTGCGTCCGTGCAGGGTGGTCAGGTCCTCGGTGGCCGCGTTCACCTGGACCCACAGTTCGTGGAGCCGGCGCGGCACGTGGACGGTGCGGACGTTGTCGCGGAAGTAGCGCTTGATCTCGCCCACGACGGTCGGCATGGCGAAGGTCGGGAACTGCACCCCGCGGTCCGGGTCGAACCGGTCGATCGCGTTGATGAGGCCGATCGTGCCGACCTGGACCACGTCCTCCATCGGCTCGTTGCGGCTGCGGAAGCGGGCGGCCGCGTACCGGACGAGCGGGAGGTTCGCCTCGATGAGGGCGCTCCGCACCCGGTGGTGCTCGCCGGTGCCCGGCTGAAGGCCCTTCAGCTGCCCGAACAGGACCTGGGTGAGGGCCCGGGTGTCCGCGCCCCGGCTCTGGGGTCTCGGGGCCGCTGGAGGCTCCTCAGGGGCGTCCTGCTGGGGCGGGACCTGGGAGTCTTGGGGCGAGTCCCGGGAGGCCTCCCGCGGGGATCCCTGCGGGGAGTCCTGCGGGACGCCCCGCAGGGGCTCCTGCTGCGGGTCCTGCTGGGGCTCCTGCTGGGGCGGCACCTGAGGCGCAGTACTGGCCGGCACGGTCACGCCACCCCTTCATGTCGACTCGACTCATCCGTCAAAAGCGGTCATAGCATCACAACACATGTGCACTGTGTGCAAGCACCGCATATCGCCGTGTTGGGGGCTAGTTGGGCATAATGGGGTGTTTTGGATGCGGCCCTTGCACGGCGCGGAATGCGAAAGCCAACGCAAAAGCCAACGTGAAAGGCAACGCAAAAGCCCCCCACCCGTCGGAGTGGGGGGCCGGTCGGTCCGGAGGGTGCGTCAGCGTACGGGTTCAGCGCACGAGTTCGGTCATGAACGCGCCGATGCCGTGGGCGGCATCCGATATGCCCTGGAAGCCTATTTTGACGATGTCGGCCGCCTTGACCGGCTGGGTGATGATCACGAAGAGCACGAACACGACGAGCCCACTCATGATCATCTTCTTGGTGTCCATGATGCGGTGTCGGCCTCCCCAACCGGTCCTGCAAAGTCGGGTGAGTCTAACCGTTCGTCTTCGGACACTCATCAGGCCTTTATGGACCAATGGCCCGGGCGTCCGGGTCCTTTGTCGCAGCGCAGGCGGGTGGGGGTGGCGCAGTATTGAAGACGAGCCCACCGGTTCTGGCAGGAAACCGGTGGGTGAGGGACTGGACCTCACTGCGGGGTCCGAGACGGCGGCTTCCCCCTGACTGCGGCTCGGACTGGCAGGTCCCGTCCTCGTCGGGGGAAGTGGCTCGTCCCCCGGACGCCACTTCCCCCGTCGCGTACGTCGAAGGCCCCGACTCCGGTCGGGGCCTTCGACGTACGCGGGGTCGGGCGGCGGGACGGTCGGCTACTGGATGCCGCCGAGGAGGCCCAGTACGGGCTCCACGGGGGCGATCACGGGCGACAGCTGGTTCGGCAGCTCCATCAGCTGGCCGAGCTTGTCCAGCTCGTTGAGCTTCGAGCCGATCTCCTGGACGGAGCCGGGCGTGGCCCCCTGCGGCATGCCCGGGGCGGCCTGCGGCAGGTCGGGGAGGGTGATGGGGGCCATGGGGGCGGCGGAGGCGGCCGGAGCGGCGAGGCCCGCGGCGGCCCCCGCGAGGGCGAAGGCGGCGAGCATGCGCTGGGTCTTGGTCATGCCGTGACAACGGCCGAGCGGGCGGGCGGTCACGCGCCCGTCAACCGTAGGGGCGTGTCGGGGAGCGCCCGGAGACGTCGGGGAGCGCCCGGAGACTGCGGGCGGATACGCCGAGAGCCCCGTCCCTTGCGGGGCGGGGCTCTCGATCGGAGCGGTAGTGGAGGGATTTGAACCCCCGATGGGTTGCCCCATACTCGCTTTCGAGGCGAGCTCCTTCGGCCACTCGGACACACTACCGAGATGGATCCTAGCCTACGGAGCGGCATCCGATGAAATCGGTACCGCCGGCCGCCTCAGAGGCCGCGGAAGAAGTCCGTCAGCTGCCGTGCGCACTCTTCTGCGAGCACGCCGCGGATCACTTCCGGACGGTGGTTGAGCCGACGGTCGCGCACGAGGTCCCAGAGCGACCCCGCGGCTCCCGCCTTCTCGTCGTCGGCGCCGTAGACGACCCGGGCCACCCGGGACTGCACGAGGGCGCCCGCGCACATCACGCACGGCTCCAGGGTCACCACGAGGGTGCACCCCGGAAGCCGCCATTCCCCGAGCCGGGCGGCCGCCCGGCGCAGCGCCAGCACCTCGGCGTGGGCCGTGGGGTCGCCGCTGGCCTCGCGCTCGTTGTACCCGGTGGCGAGGAGCTCTCCGTCCGGGCCCAGGACGACGGCGCCGACCGGCACGTCGCCGGCCGGCGCCGCCCGGGCGGCCTCCTGGAGCGCCAGGCGCATGGAGTCCCGCCACGGGTCCCGTACGGGATCGGGGCCGTGCAGGGGGTGGTGCGTGGTGATCACTAGCGGACGGCCTCCAGCACCTCGGTCGCGCCGAGGGATTCGGCGATCTCCGAGAGGGCGTCCCCGTCGAGGGTCATCAGTTGTTTGTGGCTGACCCCGAGGTCGTCCAGCAGCCGGGGGTCGCCGAGCGGGCCGGCCGGGACGGGTTCCGCGCCCGCCGAGTCCTCCTCGTCCTCGTCGTCCTCGGCCCCGGTGAACGCGGCGATGGTGTCCTCTTCGCCGTCCTCGGTGCCGTCCAGGTCCAGTTCGTCGAGTTCGTCGTCCTCCTCGTCGCTGCCCAGCAGCTCGTCGGTGAGCATCGAGCCGTAGGAGCTGCGGGAGGCCGCGGAGGCGTTCGACACGTAGTACCGCGGGTCCTCCTCGCCGTCCACGCGGACGACGCCGAACCAGGCGTCCTCCTGCTCGATGAGGGCGACCACCGTGTCGTCGTCGACAGCGGCGGCACGGGCGAGATCGATCAGATCACTGAGGGACTCGACGTCGTCGAGTTCCATGTCGCTCGCTTCCCACCCGTCTTCGGTGCGCGCGAGCAGTGCGGCGAAATACACCGTGACTCTCCCACTGGTCATAGGCGTGCCGGTTGGAGGTCCCCCCGGCCGGAGGTGGGAAGGGTTGGAACGACCGACCTGCTCGCCGTTTCGTGCCCCGCCCAATCGGCATCGTGGCAGAAACAGCGGCTTTGCGAGAGGTCTTCCGCGCTTGCGTCGTGCCGCGCCGCTCGCCGCGGGGGTCGGCCGGGGGCGACTCGGCACCCCGCCGAGCCCGTGCGCCGCCCACCCCGCGGGGTGCCGTGCTCCCCGCCGCGGGCCGTGCCCGAGCCCGCCACCCCGCCCGGCGTGGCGCCGTCGGCCGGCTCCCGCCCGGTGCCCCGCCGGGCCCGCGGCTGCGGCCGTGCAGGGCCGGGGGCGGATGTGCGGTGAGCCCGGGCGCGCCCCGGCGTGCCGCCGCGGGCGCCTGCCCTCCCGTCCGGGCCCGCGCCCGGACGGGAGGGCAGCGGCCCGGCGCGCCGCGCGCCAGCGGCCAAAGTCGTTGCCGGGGCCGTGGGCAAGCACCCGTACGAAGGCCGCTGCCCTCCCTTCCCGGGCGCCCGTCGAGGTGGGGGCAGGGGCCGACGGACGGGTCCGGGGCGTCGGTCCGACGTGCGGCGCCGCGCACGTGCCGTGCCGGGGCCGCGCATCCGGCGCACCCGGCTCGGCATCGGCGGCCCGCCCCGCGTGGCGCCCTGCCGGGACGCAGGCCGCGGGCCGTGCAGTGCCCGGGGTGGACGAGCAGTGCGCCGGGGCGCGTCCGGCGCGCCGCCGCCGGCCGCTCCGTCACGGTGCCCCGCCCGGGCGGAGTGGGGGCCGGCGACGAGGGCGGCGTGCGGCGCTCGCGGGCGCGGAACCGGTGCCCGGGCGCGGCGGCCCGGGGATGGGCGGGGGCTGGCCCTACCGGGCCCGCAGGCCGAGTCAGTGGGGCGGACCCCGGTTACCAGCGGAAGGTGCGCATGCGCATTTGTTGGCGCATGCGGGCTGCCCGGGCGCGGCGGGGCTGGACGCGGTCGCGCAGGGCCCGCGCTTCCATCAGGTCGCGCAGGAACTGTGCTCTGCGCGCTCTGCGCTGCGCAGCGGTCTCCGGCGCGTCGTTCGACTGCGTGTCGGGCATGGGCCACCACCCCGGGCTGGTCCGGTCGTCCTCCTCCGCCGACGCGAAGCAGACCCCCCGCATCCCACCTTCCCCCGGACGGGCCGATTGATGCCACCCTTTCGCAGCTCAGGGGGCCGACAGCGTTGGAACGACCGCCACCGGGCCGTGTGCGTGGTGGAGCACCGCGTGGGCCACCGAGCCGATCATCAGCGGGCCGACGCTGCGCCGCGGGTGGTGGCGGCCCACCACCACGAGGGCCGCCGACCGGGAGGCCGTCACCAGGCGCTCCGCCGCGTCGCCCGGGACCGCCGCCTGCTCCACCGGCACGCGCGGCCACCGGGACCGGAACGGGGCCAGCCGCTCCGTCTGGGAGCGCAGCATCTCCCGCTCCGCCGGTACCGCGTCCCCGTCGTCGGCCAGGCCCTCGGGCGGGATCACCTGGAAGGGGCTGTCCACCACCGTCATCGGCGCCGGCGGGATCGCGTACGCGGAGACCACCTGGACGGTGGTCCGCCGGGCGGCTGCTTCCACGAAGGCGAAGGCGAGTACGTCGTCCGCGGTTTCCGCGGCGTGCAGGCCGAGCACCACGGGGCCCGCGGGCCCGCCGGCCGGCTGCGGGGCGGCCTCCGCGCGGCGCGCCGCGTGCGGGACCACCACCACCGGGCACGCCGCCGTCGAGGCCACGGCGCGGCTGTTGGAGCCGAGCAACAGGGCCGCGAAGCCGCCGCGTCCCCGGGAGCCCATCACCAGCATCCGGGCGCCCTCCCCGGACACCCGCAGGGCCTCGGGCACCGAGCCCTCCAGCGCGTCGTACCGCACCTCGTCCGGCAGTTCGGCGGCGCCGGCGAGGACGTCCCGTACGTGCTCGCCGATCGGGTCGGCGTACTTCTCCGGCTGTGAGGGGTCGGCGAGCGAGGAGCGGCGCGCCGCGTACAGCTGCGAGGTGTCGGGCAGCACGTGCGCGACCACGAGCGGGGCCGCGTGGCGGAGCGCCTCGGTCCGCGCCCACTCCAGCGCCAGGAGGCTGTGCTCGGATCCGTCGACCGCCGCGATCACCGGTGCGTTGCTCATCAGTCCAGCGTGCTGGGCGTCCGGCCGGGGCGCATCCGCAGTCACATCGGGGCGCGGCTGCCGGTTCGTACGCACGGGGGTGCGCACACCGCGTAGCCTTTTGACCGTGGGTCGCGAAAAGTGCGGCCGTTTTTGCAGGTCGCAGGTCGAAACCCGGCAGCTGAGCCTTGGAGGATGTTGTGCGTTTGCAGGTCGTCGATCACCCCTTGGTGGCGCACAAACTGACCACCCTGCGCGACAAGCGCACCGACTCCCCCACCTTCCGTCGGCTCGCCGACGAGCTGGTGACCCTCCTCGCGTACGAGGCCACCCGCGACGTGCGCACCGAGCAGGCCGACATCGTCACGCCCGTCGGCCCGACCACCGGCGTGAAGCTCTCGCACCCGCGCCCGCTGGTCGTGCCGATCCTGCGCGCCGGCCTCGGCATGCTGGACGGCATGATGCGGCTGCTGCCGACGGCCGAGGTGGGCTTCATGGGCATGGTCCGCAACGAGGAGACCCTGGAGGCTTCCACGTACGCGACGCGCATGCCGGAGGACCTCTCCGGGCGGCAGGTGTACGTCGTCGACCCGATGCTCGCCACGGGCGGCACGCTCGTCGCGGCGATCCAGGAACTGATCAAGCGCGGCGCGGACGACGTCACCGCCGTGGTGCTGCTGGCCGCGCCCGAGGGCGTCGAGGTCATGGAGCGCGACCTGGCGGGTACACCGGTGACGGTCGTGACGGCCGCGGTGGACGAGCGGCTCAACGAGCACGGCTACATCGTGCCGGGCCTGGGCGACGCGGGCGACCGCATGTACGGCTCCGCCGAGTAGGACCCGCCGGCAGGACCTCAGCCGGACAGCCGGCCGCCTTCCGGGCGGCCGGCTGTTCGCGTGGGCGTTGGCGGTTGGCGGTTGGTGGTCCGGGGTCAGCAGGTCTTGGCGGGCGCGGGCTGGGGGTTGGCCAGCAGGGCCAGCTCCTTGTCCGCGGCTTCCTTCGGGCTGAGGTCCTTGAAGGCGTCGCCGAGGATCAGGTCGATGTCCGCGCTCTCGCGGGCGTCGACCTGCTGCGTATCGCCTTCGAGTTGGGTGCCCAGTACGGAGAAGGCCGCCTTGTCGGTCTTGGGCGAGCCGAGCAGTATCCCCGTCCCGGGGACCTTCTTGTCGAAGTCGGCGGGCGCGTTGCCGACCTTGCCGATGGTGAAGCCGCGCTTCTGGAGCTCGTCGCCGACCGCCTTGGCGAGCCCGGCGCGCGGGGTCGCGTTGTAGACGTTGACCGTGATCTCGCCGGGCTGGGGCAGTGCGACGGCCGGTTTGGCGGCGGCCGTGGCGGCCGCGGGGGCTGCCTCGGCGCCCGCCCTGGGCTTGGGCGTCGCACAGTCCTTGGCAGCCGCGCTCTGGTGCTTGCCGCTTGCGCTCTCACCGCGGAACACGTTCATGAGCTGCAAGGATCCGTAGCCGAGCAGGGCGAGACCGAGGACTGCTCCGAGCACGGTGAAGACGATCCGCCGGCGTCGCCGGGGTCGACTCATGCGGGGGTAAGCCGCTCCCGTGACGCGGTACTTTCCGCCCATGCCGGGGGGAGTGAGCATGCTCATGGGCGCAGCGTAATACCGCCCGCTGCCGATGCCCACCAAATGATCTGTTGATAGGGCAAGACCGACCCGAAAGGCGCAATTCTCCCGAACCGGAAACCCAGGCGGGGGCCGGGGCCGGGCGCCTTTTCGGTTCGGTGCCGGCTCAGTAGTCCATTTCGAGGACGCGCGCGTGCAGCACCTGGCGCTGTTGGAGGGCCGCGCGCACGGCGCGGTGCAGCCCGTCCTCCAGGTACAGGTCGCCCTGCCACTTCACGACGTGGGCGAAGAGGTCGCCGTAGAACGTCGAGTCCTCGGCGAGCAGCGTCTCAAGGTCCAGCTGGCCCTTGGTCGTCACCAACTGGTCGAGACGGACCGGGCGCGGGGCGACGTCCGCCCACTGCCGGGTGGTTTCCCTGCCGTGGTCGGGGTACGGCCGCCCGTTTCCGATGCGCTTGAAGATCACACGGAAAGCCTACCGGGCCGGTGCCTGCGGGCGCAGCCTTGCTATGCCGGTGCAAAAGTGGCAGACAGGGCTATTTCGGGAGTGATGTATGAGCGAGAGCACCGACCCGGCGTCACCGGCTGCCCAGATCGGCGCCGGATATGCCTTCACCGGACCCGCGCTCGAACTGGGGGCCCTGCTCTGGGACGGCGCGTGCCTCCCGGAGCGGCAGATCCGCATCCCGCTGTCGATGCTGAACCGCCACGGGCTGGTCGCGGGCGCCACGGGCACCGGCAAGACGAAGACCCTCCAACTCATCGCCGAGCAGCTGTCGGCGTCCGGCGTCCCGGTGTTCCTCGCCGACATCAAGGGGGACGTCTCGGGGATCTCCGCGCCCGGCGCGGCCAACGAGAAGGTCGCGGAACGCGTGAAGGAAGTCGCCCAGCACTGGGAAGGCACCGGATTCCCCAGCGAGTTCTATGCGCTGGGCGGTATCGGCCCCGGCATTCCGCTCCGGGCGACGGTGACGGGTTTCGGCCCGGTACTGATGTCGAAGGTGCTCCAGCTCAACCAGACCCAGGAGCAGTCGCTCGGCCTGATCTTCCACTACGCCGACACCAAGGGACTGGAGCTGATCGACCTCAAGGACCTGCGGGCGGTCGTCGCCTTCCTCGTCTCCGACCAGGGGAAAGCCGAGCTCAAGGGCATCGGCGGGCTCTCCACGGTGACGGCCGGGGTGATCCTGCGCGCCCTGACCGCCTTCGAGCAGCAGGGCGCCACGGAGCTCTTCGGCGAGCCGGAATTCGACACGAGCGAATTCCTGCGGACGGCCGCCGACGGGCGCGGACTGGTCTCCGTACTGGAACTCCCGGCGGTCCAGGACAAGCCGCAGCTCTTCTCCACCTTCCTGATGTGGCTGCTGGCCGACCTCTACACCGACCTGCCGGAAGTCGGCGACCTGGAGAAGCCCAAACTCGTCTTCTTCTTCGACGAGGCCCACCTGTTGTTCAGCGGCGCTTCCAAGGCCTTCCTGGAGTCCATCACGCAGACCGTGCGGCTGATCCGCTCGAAGGGCGTCGGCATCTTCTTCGTGACGCAGACCCCCAAGGACGTGCCGTCGGACGTGCTCGCGCAGCTCGGCAACCGGGTGCAGCACGCGCTGCGCGCCTTCACCCCGGACGACGCCAAGGCGCTGAAGGCCACCGTGCGGACCTTCCCCAACTCCGCCTACGACCTGGAGGAGCTCCTGACCGGGCTCGGGACGGGTGAGGCGGTGGTCACCGTACTCAGCGAGAAGGGCGCCCCGACCCCGGTCGCGGCGACCCGGCTGCGCGCCCCGCAGTCGTTGATGGGCCCGATCGAGCCGGCGGTCCTGGACTCGGCGGTGAAGTCCTCGCCCCTCCACTCGCGGTACGCGGAGGCCGTCGACCGCGAGTCGGCCTACGAGAAGATCAGTGCCGAGCAGGCTGCGGCCGAGGCGGCGGCGGAAGCGGCCGCGGCCGGCGCGGCGGCCGAGAAACAGGCCAAGGACCAGGCCAAGGACCAGGCCAAGGAAGCCGCGAAGGCGCGCAGCGCACCGAAGCCGGAGCCTTCGCTGGCCGAGCAGGTGGTGGGGAGCGGGCTGTTCCGCTCGCTGGCCCGCTCGGTCGGGACCCAGCTGGGCCGGGAGATCTCCCGCTCGATCTTCGGCACGGCGAAGCGGCGCAGATGATCCCGGCTCCGCCGGTGACGGGGAACTTGCGCAGGCTGCCGGGGAGTTCCCCAGGTGGCCGCGGCGCGGCGCAGGTGACGCATTCGTCAACCGGATCGGCGGCCGGGGTGCCGCCGGCGGCTTCGACGCTGACAGACTTCGCCCCATGCGGACCGAACTCACCGACACCACGTCCAGCAAGATCGACCGGGCGTTGCTCGCCGCCCGACGGGCCATCGGCAGCCCCACCATGGGCCTCGTCCTGACGCTCGTCATCGCCACCGACGAGGAGAACGCGTACGACGCCGTCCGCGCGGCCTCGGAGGCCTCGCGCGAACACCCGTGCCGCATCATCGCGGTGATCAAGCGCACCTCGCGCGGGCCCCACAAGCTCCGCCAGACCCGCCTGGACGCCGAGCTGCGGGTCGGTTCGGACGCCGGGAGCGGGGAGATCGTGCTGCTGCGCCTGCACGGTGCGCTCACCGAGCAGGCGGGTTCGGTGGTCCTCCCGCTGCTGGTGCCCGACGCGCCGGTGGTGGCGTGGTGGCCGGCCGACGCCCCCGCCGACCCGGCTCGGGATCCGCTGGGCGCGCTCGCGCAACGCCGGATCACGGACGCCGAGGCCGCCGCCGACCCGGTGGCCGTACTGGACGAGCGGGGTGCCACGTACGCCCCCGGGGACACAGACCTCGCGTGGACCCGGCTGACGCCGTGGCGGGCGCTGCTGGCCGCCGCGATGGACCAGAAGCCGCTGCCGGTGACGGGCGGGGCAGTGGAGAGCGAGGCCGACAACCCGAGCGCCGAGCTGCTGGCCCGCTGGCTGGAGGACCGGCTGGGAGCGCCGGTGGAGCGGATCAGCACGGACGGGCCGGTGATCACGCGGGTCCGGCTGGAGGGCCCGGCGGGCACGATCACGGTGGACCGCCCCGACGGGGCGCAGGCCACGCTGGTCCTGCCGGGCAGCCCCGACCGCAAGGTGGCCCTGAAGATCCGCAGCAAGGCCGAGCTCCTCGCGGAGGAGCTCCGGCGCCTCGACGCGGACGAGACCTACGCGTCGGCGTTGCGCAAGCGGCCGGCCCAGGCGTCGCTCTCCGCGTAGTGGTTGTCGTACGTGGGCTGGCTGTCGATGATGTCCTGGACGGTGGCCTCGCCCGCGCGGACCCGGCCGAGGAGCCGGTAGTAGTCGAAGCGCCCCATGCCGGGCGTGAAGCCGACGAAGACGCTCGCCGTGTGCCCCGGGGAGGGCGCGAACGCGTGCTTCACGCCCGCCGGGACCGACAGGAAGTCGCCGGCGGTGAGGGTCCTGACCTCGTCGCCGACCAGAACGTCGAGCCGCCCGGCGGTGACGTGGAAGAACTCGGTCGCCTTGGTGTGGAAGTGGACGGGGGCGCCGGCCGCACCCTCGTCGAAGGTGGCGGTGTTGCAGGTGAGTTCGGCGGTGTCGGTCAGCAGGGTGATGACGCTACCGGGGCCGTCGGTGATGGTCTCGGCGGTGGCGGCGCGGGTCAGGATCTCGTTCGTCATGACCACTAATCTACGCAGTCATGTGACCGGTGGCAGGGGCCAATTTGAGCCTGGAATTCCCGGTCAATCTCCGGCCGTTCGCTTCATTTGCCGCTCTTGGCGGCCTTGGCCGCGGCCTTCATCTCCTGCTTGTGCGCCCGTACCTTCGCCAGGGACTCCGGCCCGGTGATGTCGGCCGCCGAGCGGTAGACGTCGGCCTGTCCGTAGCCGCCGGCCGCCTCGCGCCAGCCCTTGGGGCGCACGCCGAGCTGCTTGCCGAGCAGGGCCAGGAAGATCTGGGCCTTCTGCTCGCCGAACCCGGGCAGCTCCTTGAGCCGCTTCAGCAGCTCGTCGCCGGTCGGCACGCCGCGCCAGACGGCCTCCGCGTCCCCGTCGTAGCGCTCCACCAGGTACGCGCACAGCTGCTGCACCCGCTTCGCCATCGACCCGGGGTAGCGGTGCACGGCCGGCTTCTCGGAGAGCAGCGCGGCGAAGGCCTCGGGGTCGGCGGCGGCGATGGCGTGCGCGTCCAGATCGTCCGCGCCCATCCGCCGGGCGATCGTGTACGGCCCGGAGAACGCCCACTCCATCGGCACCTGCTGGTCGAGCAGCATGCCGACGAGGGCGGCGAGCGGGCTGCGGCCGAGGAGCTCGTCGGCCTCCGGCTGCTGGGCCAGCCGCATCGTGATGTCCATGGCTCCAGCGTCCCGCGTGGCCGCGTTCCCCGCGCGGTCGCCGCACCGCGGACCTAGCGTGAGAACCGCGCAAAATGGACGAAACGACACAGGAGTCGATCGATCATGGCTGAGTTCCCGGAAGGCGCTCCGTGCTGGGCGGACGCGATGTTCAAGGACGTGGAGGGCGCCAAAGCCTTCTACTCCGACGTGCTGGGCTGGACCTTCGGCGAGGCGTCCAGCGAGTACGGCAACTACACGCAGGCGTACTCCGACGGCAAGGCCGTGGCGGCCGTCGTCCCGCCGATGCCGGGCGCCGAGGCCCCGTCGCAGTGGTGCCTGTACCTCGCCTCGCCCGATGCGGCGGCCACCGCGGAGAAGATCAAGGCGGCCGGCGGCGAGCTGATGATGGAGCCGATGCAGGTCGGCACCTTCGGCACGATGCTGATCGCGAAGGAACCGAGCGGTGCGGTGTTCGGCGTCTGGCAGCCGGGCGAACACAAGGGCTTCGAGAAGACCGGGGAGCCGGGCGCGTACGCGTGGGCGGAGGTCTTCACCCGTGACCCGGCCAAGGCGGACGACTTCCTCCCGAAGGTCTTCCCTTACGGCGTCCAGAAGATGGAGCCCGGCGACGACCCCGAGATGGCCGGCATGGACTTCAAGATCTACAGCGTCGGCGGCACGGGGAACCCGGTCCTCGGCCGGATGAGCATGGGCGCCGAGTTCCCGCCCGAGATCCCCCCGTACGTCCAGGTCTACTTCTCGGTCCCGGACTGTGACGAGGCCGTGGCCAAGGCCAAGAAGCACGGCGGCGCGCTCCACTTCGGCCCGATGGACAGCCCCTTCGGCCGGTTCGCCGCGCTGACGGACCAGCAGGGTGCGGCGTTCGCCGTCATCGACATGTCGAACACGACGGGCGACATGCCGCAGATGTCGGACGCGTAGCCGTCCCTCCGGGGCGGGGCCGGCCCACGCGGCGGCCCCGCCCCTACGCGTAGAGCGGCAGGCCCCCGGTGGACACGGTCCACTCGCCGATGGTGACGTCCTCGCCGTACACGAAGTCCTTGCGCGTCGCGTAGCGCGGCCCGGCGGGAGTCCGGTGGATGTCCGACAGGACGGCGCCCGTCCCGGTGCGCGGGTCGAAGACGGCATAGACCGGGATGCCGAGCAGCGGGTAGTCCCGCATCTTCCCGACCCAGTCGTTGTCCGGGTTGGAGCGGGAGACGACCTCGACGGCCGCGATGAGGGTGCGGGGGTCGAAGGAACCCTGGCCCTCCATGTCCGCTTCGGCGATCAGCATGATGTCCGGCAACCGCAGAATGCCTTGGAGCTCGTCCTCCACGTCCGGGGCCCCGGTGTGGGCCACCAGCTCGTCCGGCATCACCTTCTCCAGGCGCTTCCGTAGGCGCAGCGAGGTGAGTTCGTGAGGGCTGGACGGAGCCAGCATGTCGTGGACGATGCCTTCCTTGGTGATCTCGAACTTGCCGGGAACCGTGTCGTCCAGCGACTGCACGGCATCCCGCATGGCCGGATACCAGTGGACTTCCCGCTGAACGTCGTCCGGAGCGATGGCCATGGAGCTCACTCCCCGTCTGTGCCCTGTGGCCCAGGTCCGAGTCATCGCTTTCATGCTAGGTCGCGCCTCCGGGGTGCGTCCGGCAGCCTTTGCAGGTGCCGGGGGTCGGGGCACGGAAGGCGCGGTCGCATGTCTCGCAGGTCTGGAAGGGGTCCGGCGGGACGAAGGGGTCTCTGTGGGGCGGCGGTGCCAGGAGGGGCGGGAGCTGGGTCCTCAGGCGGTGGGCGATCAGGCCCGCCGGGTTGCGGGGGTGGTCCGGGAGGTTCGCCGACAAGGCGCTGGTGACCGCGTGATGGGTGGCGCCGCGCTCCAGCCAGGCCTCGACGCCGCCCGCGAGGCGTTGGACGTCCCGGGCTCCGAGCAGCAGGCGGGGGTCGGCCCGGCGCAGCTCGGCCAGCAGTTCCTCGGCCAGCTGCCGGCGGGCCGGGTTGTCGGCGTTGCGCGGCGCCGGTACCTCCGGCGGTTTCGGGGTGCCCAGTGCCTCCGGCGGTTTCGGGGTGCTCGGGGGCGTCCGGGTTTGCTGCGCCGGTCCGGCCCCCGGCCCCGGATCCGGTGCAGCCTCCGGCTCGGGCCCGGCCTCCGGACACGATGCGGCCTCCGGCTCCGGTCCCGGCCCGGGGTACGGCTCGGGTCCCAGCTCCGGTCCCGGTCCGGCGTCTGGCCCCGGGGCGGGCTCGGCCTCCGGTCCCGGCCCGGGGTACGGCTCCGGCTCGGGTCCCGGCCCGGGGTACGGCTCGGGCTCCGGCTCGGGCCCGGCCTCCGGTCCCGGATCCGGCCCGGCCTCCGGTCCCGGCCCGGGGTACGGCTCGGGCTCGGGTCCCGGTCCGGCGTCTGGTCCCGGACCGGCCTTCGGCTCGGGGCCCGGCTTGGGCTCGGGTTCTGGGCCTGGCCCGGTCTCCGGGGCGGGCCCAGACGCCGGGTCGGGCCCGGGGATGGGGTCCGGGCGGGTGACGGGCTTCGGGGCGTTGCAGAACACCGTTCGGGTGACGATCCGCCCATCGGGGAGCTTCTCCTGGAGCCGCCGCAGGTACCCGTACGCCTCCAGCTCGCCCAGCGCCTTGCCGATCGCCTTCTCCCCGAGGGGCAGCTGCTTGGCCAGGGCTTTGATGCCGACCGGGGTGCCGCGCGGCACCGACTGGATGTACGTACCGAGGGCCCGCGCAGCCATCGACAGGTGCGGGTGCCGGATCAGGTCGTTGCTGACGACCGTGAAATTGCGGGTCTGCCGCACGTTGGCGTGTTGAACGCCGTACGTGGCGCGCGAGGGCGCGTTAGAGTGCTGGAAAGCCACCGGGAAGTTCGATCCTTCTCGTGGTCAGGCCCTCGTCGGGATTGCGAGTCCCGGCGGGGGCTGCCTTGTGTCTGGAGTTGTCGCGGCGAGCATATGCCAGGCAACTGCCGTGAAACCCAGCTGAGTTAGGGCAATTCACCCGTGTGAGTGAGTGTCGCTCGGGGGAGGCTGGAGGGGCAGGGCTGGGTTCTTTCTCTTGGTTCCTTCAAAGACAAAGGTCGTGCCGCGCCGGGTCGCACCCGGGCGCGACCCGCCTGCGCGAGCGGCCCGCACGCATGTCCACGACTTTGTCCAAAGCTGTCGGGACTGTCCCAACGCGAGTGACGGGTAAGGCGCGTTGAGGAGGTGGGTGCGCATGGGCGTGGACAGTGACGGTACGGAAGAACACAGCTGGTCCGTGGACCCCGAGGACGAACAGGGCGCGGCGGTGGTCGCGGCACTCGGCCGTCAAATGCGGGCGCGGCGCGAGGCGATGGGACTACGGGTCGCCGACCTGGCGGCGGCGATCCAGTACGGCGAGGCCCTGGTCTACAAGGTCGAGGGCGGCAAGCGGATCGCCAAGCCGGAGTACTTGGACAAGGTGGACGACGCGTTGAGGGCCGGCGGCCTGATCCGGGCCATGCGGGAGGACTTGTCGCGGGTCCGGTACCCGAAAAAGGTCCGGGACTTGGCCAGGATGGAGGCCCTGGCTGTCGAAGTCGCGGGTTACAGCATCCACCACGTGCATGGCTTGCTTCAGACCGAGGCCTGCGCGCGGGCGATGTTCGAGATGCGCCAGCCCGCCTACTCGGTGGACGAGGTGGAGCGGTTCGTGGCCGCACGCCAGGCCCGGTGGTCGATCTTCAATCGCACTCCGGCACCCACCCTCAGTTTCGTGCACGAGGAGAGCACGCTGCGCCGCCCGATCGGAGGCACAATGGTGTGGCGTCAGCAGCTCGAACGACTGCTGGAAGTAAGCGAGTTGCGCAATGTGTCGTTCCAGGTCATGCCGCTTGACCGCGAGGTGCACGCAGGTATGGACGGCGGGATCGATGTGCTGAAGTTCGGGGATGGAACGGCAGTGGGGCGCTCCGAAGGTGCCTTCAATGGGCGTCCGGTCTCTGACGCGAAGCGGCTTCGGATCCTTGAGCTGCGCTATGGAATGATCCGAGCCCAGGCTCTCTCGCCACGGGAGTCCCGGGCTTTTATCGAGCACTTGCTGGGAGATACGTGATGCGCGACTTGGCCTGGTTCAAGAGCAGTTACAGCGACGGTAGTGAAGGCGACTCCTGCGTCGAGGTGGCGTGGTTCAAGAGCAGCTACAGCGGCGGTTCCGAAGGCGACTCTTGCATCGAGGTGGCGGCCAGCCCGACGGCCGTGCGCGTCCGGGATTCCAAGGTCCTCGACGGGCCCCAGCTCGCCCTGACCCCCCAGGCTTGGGCCGGTTTCGTCTCGTACGCCCGCGAGGCCTAGCGGCCCGGCTTTCGCCCCTGGGGAATGCGGAGGATCGTGGGGGGTGGAAGGGAGGCGCGTCATGCGCAAGGTCATGGACTGCAGGGAGTACCCCAGCGAGATCGGGTGCACCCTGACCATCACGGGTGAGGAAGACGAAGTCATGGGGGCGGCCGTCCAGCACGGCGTCTCCGTGCACGGAGAAGAGGACACCCAGGAGTTCCGCGACGCACTGCGCGGCATGCTGAAGCCGGAGGTACCCCAGCACGCCTGACACACGACAACAACCGCAGAGGCGAGCCGCACGAGTGGTTCCGGGTCGCGGATGCGATGGGTCGGACGCGGGCCGGGACAGGGATGTCTACGGTCGATCTTGTGCGGTTCCCCCGGACCGTGCGAGGTCACTACCGAAGAGGTCGAGCAACCCCATGAGCCTCAGCATCCGCAACCAGATCGCCGGTACCGTCACCGCCGTCACCACGGGCGAGGCCATGGCCACGGTCAAGGTCCGTCTGGAGGGCGGTCAGGACGTCACCGCCGCCATCACCACCGACGCCGTCAAGGACCTCGGCCTCGCCGAGGGCTCCTCGGTCAAGGCGCTCGTCAAGGCCACGGAGGTGGCGCTGGCCACCGGCGCCGTCGACGGCATCAGCATCCGCAACCAGCTCGCCGGCACCGTCTCCGACGTCGCCACCGGGGGTGCCATGGCCTCCGTCAAGGTGGACGTGAACGGCGGCGGGCTGACCGCCGCCATCACCAAGGACGCCGTCGAGGCGCTCGGCCTGGCCGCCGGGTCGTCCGTCGTCGCGCTGATCAAGTCCACCGAGATCTCGCTCGCGACCGCCTGAGCCGAGGCCCCCTAGAGCCCGAGGTTCGGCGGCGACAGCGAGCCGAACCACACGTGCGTGACGGCGCTGACGTAGCGCGCCCCGCACCGGTCCGACGGGACCACCAGCTGTGCGCCCACCTCGTCGAGGTCCTCACCGTCGAGGCGGGTGGCCAGCAGCACCGCGCTGTCACCGAAGTCCGCGTCGAGCTCGGCCCAGGACAGGACCGAGTGGTGCCCGTCCCCGCCGCTGACCGCCAGCAGGAAGCGGCTGCGGTCCTTGCGCCGGCGGGCGTCGAAGGACGGTCCGGCGTCCGCGACCACGTCGCGCAGCAGGGCCCCCTCGAACACGTGGCGCTGCGGACCGTTCGTCGCGCAGTCGAACGTGACCTCGGCCCGGTGCTGTACCCAGACCCGCAGGTCCGCGACGCTCAGGGTCGCCGGGTGGTCCAGATCTCCGTGCAGCATGAGTTTGGCCATGTGCGGATGATGCCCGGGGTCCGTCATTCCGGAACCTCATCTGCAAGGTTAATAGGTTGATACAACCCGCAGATGTGGCTTTATCGTGGGCTCTGCCCTTGCAGGTTCCGCAAGCGCTGGTTCACCTTCCGCCATACGATGTCGCGTGTCACCGGCAGTTCCGTGAACCGCACGCCCGTCGCGTCGCGCAGCGCGTTCGCGAACGCCGGGGCCACCGGGTTGAAGGGGCTCTCGCTCATCGACTTCGCGCCCAGCGGGCCGATCGCGTCCGAGGTCTCCATGAAGTGCACCTCCGTACGCGGGACGTCCGCGTACTGCGGGAGCCGGTAGCGGCGGAACGCGGCCGTGGTGACCTCCCCGCGCTCGTCCACCCGTACCGTCTCGAACAGCGTCGCGCCCAGCGCCTGGGCCACGCCGCCCTCCACTTGGCCGCGGCACTGCATCGGGTTCATGACCTTGCCCGCGTCGGCCGCGTGCACGCTGCGCAGGATCTTCATCTCGCCGGTGTTCGGGTCGACCGCCAGCCGGAACCACTGCGCGTTGAAGGCCACCGAGCGCGGCGAGCCGCCCCAGTGGCCGTCGGCGGCCATCTCGTCGAGCTTGCCCTTGTCGTACGCGGCCTCGTACAGCTCCTTGAGGGTGACGACGCGGCCCGCGCAGTCGAAGGACTCGGCCGACAGCTTGCACAGGTGCCGGGCCACGCCCGTGTGCCGGGCCGCGAAGGTCTGGAGGCGCTCCGCGAGGGAGCCCGCCGCCAGCAGCACCGCCTTGCCCGCCACCACCGTGCCGGCCGAGCCGAACGCGCCGGTGTCGTGGCGGACCACGTCCGTGTCCGACTGGCGGACCGCGATCCGGTCAACGGTGGTGTTTAG
The DNA here is from genome assembly GCF_041431095.1 of Streptomyces sp. NBC_00597. GTDB lineage: Bacteria > Actinomycetota > Actinomycetes > Streptomycetales > Streptomycetaceae > Streptomyces. The sequence goes on along the minus strand of NZ_CP107757.1, from coordinate 4,657,897 downwards.
CGCGCCGGCGGTGATCTGCTTGTGGACGGTGGTGGTGCCGTTGCCGAACTCGGCGGTGCCGACCGCGATGTCGTACGTGCCGTCGCGCAGCACGAGGTCTTCGCCCAGTACCGCGGCGGGCGGCGGCGCCACGGCGATGCCGCCCGCGCCGCGGGCCGGGAACTGGCCGCCCTCCTCGAAGCCGAGGGCCCGGCCGCGGATCCGGTGGCGCTGGAGGAGGCGCTGGCCGGGGCCGGGCTCCCGGCGGGAGGCCCGTACCGGGTGCTCGCGGCGACGGACGGCGACGCCCTGGCCGAGGCGCTGGCCCACCTGGAGGACGTCCCGTACGCGGTGGGCCGCTCGGTCGCGGTCCTGTACGAGGACCAGGACGCGGCGCTCGACGTCCCGGGCCGGCTCCGCTCGGTCTGGCCGCTGCTTAAGGCGTGCGGCGGCCCGGACGCGGACCTCCGGCTCGGCGCGGGTGCGCGGGCTCCGGGTGCTGAGTGGCTACGCGCGTCGATGCACCAGGCACGCTTCGCCCTGACGGCGACGGACGAGAGCGCTCCGGTGCGGGCGGTGGAACAACTGGACACCCTGGCGGCCCTGTTGGCGGGGGTCCCGGAAGAGGTCCGGTCGGTCTACGCGGTACGGACGCTCGGGGCGCTCGGGGACGGGATGCTGCGCGAGACGCTGGAGGTGTTCCTCGCCAACAACTGCTCCTGGACGCGCACGGCGGAGGCCCTGCACCTGCACGTGAACACGGTGCACTACCGGATCGAGCGCGTGGAGTCCCTGACGGGCCGCGACCTGTCCCGGCTGGAGCACAAGCTGGACCTGTACGCGGCGCTGCGCTGCGGGTAACGGTTCATCAGGGGCGGTCGACGTAGACCTCGGTGGACTTCACCCGCGCGGTGACGCACACCCCGACCGCGATCCCGAGCTCCTCGACCGACTCCCGCGTCACCACGGACACCACCCGGTGAGGGCCCGACTGGATCTCCACCTGGGCCGCCACCTCATCGAGCCGCACTGCCGTGACGATCCCGATGAACGAGTTCCGTACGGAGGTCGCCGTGCCGTCCCCCGCCGGGGGCTGTGGCTGCGGCACCCCGGCCCGCTCCTTGGCGAAGGCGGCCAGTACCGCCCCGTCGACGGAACGGGATCCGTCGGTCGTGCGGCGGGCGGGCAGTCGCCCCCCGTCAGCCCAGCGGCGGACGGTTTCGGGGCTCACGCCCAGGAGGCCCGCAGCCTGCCCGATCGAGTACGACGACACGCCCGCACCCTACTGCTGCCCGGCGGCCCGGGCCTTGGCCTGGACGGCGGCGACGTAGCGGACGGTGAAGAGCATCGGGACGACGAACCCGGCGGCCTGGACGAGCGTGGCGGACGTCGAGTGGCCGTGGCCGGCGTGGGCGAGGGCCGTGAGCGCGCCGGCGGTGACCGCGAAGGCCGCCGTCCACACGGCGGTGATGACGACGTTGCTCCGGACGAACGGACGCAGGCCCCACACCTCGCGCGGGGTGGTGCGCTTGGCGATGCCCAGGGTGAACGGCTTGCCGACGAGCAGCGAACCCCCGGCGATGAGGGCCAGGGTGGCCGAGGAGAGGGCCGCCGAGTAGTCGTGCACGCCCGAGTGCGGGTCTGTGAAGGCGACGACCGTCAGGGCCGCGAAGAAGACCGCCGAGCCGAGCTCGATGATCAGCGCGTCGTACCCGGCCCCGGCCAGGCGCTGCTGGGCGGCCACCGCGACCGCCGCGACGAGACCGGCGAGCGCGCCCCACTGCCACTGTGCGGACGGAAGCACCGCGAAGACGATCCACGGAAGGAAGGTGCGTACGTACGACATCGGAGACCCCCGGGCCTTGGCTTGGCTGTTGACGTTCCTGTTCTGACATGTCGAAAGTAGATGTTCCAGTACTGACATGTCAAGACTGGAATGTAAGGTGAGGGGCATGAGCCTTCGACACGCCCTCCTCGGACTCCTGTCAGAGCGCCCGGCCAGCGGTTACGACCTGCTCAAGCGCTTCGAAACCTCGCTGGCCAACGTCTGGCCCGCCACCCAGAGCCAGATGTACACAGAGCTGTCCAAGCTCGCCGACGCCCAAATGATCAGCGTCTCGGCGGAAGGCCCGCGCGGCCGCAAGGAGTACACCCTCACCGACGAGGGCCTGGCGGAACTGCGCCACTGGCTGACCGAGACCAAGCCCCAGCGCAACACCCGTAGCGACATCCTGCTGAGGGTCTTCTTCCTCGGCGTGCTCACTCCCGAGCAGGCGCGGGGCTACCTCACCGAGCTGGCGGAGCTGTCCGAGCAGGAGTACGAGGACCTGCGCCGGCTCGACGCATCCATCGACTGGGGCGACGACACCCTGTCGGTCCACGGCAGGATCGCCCTGGAGTACGGCCTGCGCTTCAACGCGATGCGCCGCGAATGGGCGCAATGGGCCGCGGCCCAGATCCGCTGACGCGGCCGCTGTCCTCGACGCCGCGCGCCCGGTCGGCGTCCGGACCCTGATCAGGCCTTGCGCCAGGCGCCGAGCAGGTCTTCGGGTCCGTACGCCGCCTGGAGCCCGGAACAGGTGGTCCCGTTGCGCGAGACCGCCACGAGCGGTACCGGCTCGTCGGTGATGGCGGCCCGGTGCTTCTGCAGCGCTGCCAGGTCGTGGCTGTCGAACGAAGAGTTCTCCAGCCACTTGACCGAACCGAGGAAGATCAGCTCCTTGGCCACCGGCTGCCGGTCGGCGCCGACCAAGTCGATTTCGACGTCATTGCTACGGGTCCAGTACCCGCCGATCGCGGGGGCGGCGGGCAGGAGCCCGTCCGGTAGGAGGCGGGCGAGGGATTCCCGGACGAGGGGTTCGATCGCACGCCCCCGCCAACTCGTCCACTGCTCCTGGATCCGGCTCAGCGTGAGGTCTCCCCGCATCCGCTCGATCTCCGCCATGTGCGGATCCAGAAACGCGAGCCAGAACCGGAGGTAGGGATCGGCCACGCGGTAGCGGCGTTCCTTCGACGGCCTCAGCGAGAGGGGTAGCTCGGCTGCCACCACCCGTTTCCCGGTCAGGACATCAGTGGCTCGGGTGAGAGTGGTGTGGGCGATACCGCCCGCCGCGCGAGCGATGTTGGTGAAGGTTCTCTCCCCGCTTCCCATGGCCCGTAGGACTTCCCGGCTCATCGCCTGTGGTGGAAACTCCGCGGCCAGTGACCGCTCGGCGGAGACCAGCAGTGCCGAGATCGGGTTGTCCAGCGAGTCGCGGAGGAACTCCCAGACGTCGGCTCCGGGCCGCCACTCTGCACAGATCAGCGGAAGTCCGCCCGTGATCAGGGCGGCGTCGAAGGCGGCCGCCGGCCCGAGCCCGAGCATCTCGCCGATGTCGGCCGGGTTCAGCGGCCCCACGACCATTTCCCGGCCCCGCTGGTGGAAGGGGCGGTCGTAGCCGTTCAGCGCCTCCATCATCGACAGGTCGGATCCGACCAGGAGGAGGAGCACGGGTTTGCGGCTGAGCAGTCGGTCCCATGCCCGCTGGAGCATGCCCTCGAAGGCGTCGATGCGGTCCATGAGGTACGGAACCTCGTCCATGACGACCACGCTCGGGCTGTCGTCGGGAAGGATCTCCGCGAGCAGCCTGAATGCCGCATTCCACTGCTCTGGAGTCTCCTCCGAGAACAGTTCCCGCTCCGGCAGGGTGGATCTGGCGACGGCGTCGAGCAACTCCGTCAGCTCGTCCTCCGCCGTGCCGCCCGCCGCGGTGAAGAACAGATGCGGAACCTCGGTGCGTCGGAGGAACTCTTCGACGAGGCTGGACTTGCCGACCCGCCGCCGTCCACGCATGAGGATGCACTGCCCCGGTTTCACCGACCCGACGGCATGGTGAACCGACTGCAAGGCGTTGCCGAGCACGTTCAGCTCGCGATCCCGCCCGATGAAGCGCCGCATACAAGCCTCCCGCGAGCAATGGTATCGGCAGAGATACTATCGCCGCCGATACCATTCTCGCTCATTCAGGTGCGACGCTCATGACACTGTGGATGCGGGAGAGGGTGAAAACGCGCTCGGCGCCCCGAAGGTGGCACCAGGCTTCGAGGTGGGGCGGATCGAGGTCGAGGCGGCTGAGGGTGCGCACGGTCCGGTTGCCCGAGGTCGCGACGTACTCGACCGTGATGGCCTGACCGGCATCGATGGCATGAGCGAGCTGGCGGACGTCGCTGTACGGAAGGCGTTTCGCCCAACCCGCGAGGATCTCCTCGGTGTCCGTGGCGAAGGGTGCTCCGCCGTCGAGTGGCGCCGGTTCGGGAGCGGCCGGGGCCGCCAGCAGCCGGATCGCCAAGGTGCTCGGGTCGAAGGCGGCGGATTCTTTCGCCGTGCTCGTGGCGATCCGGCCGCCGCCCCTTGCCCTGGAGCCGCGCGGAGCCGGAACGGCAGCCCCGGCCCTTTGAGGCCGGGCCTTTTCGATGCGTACCGTGCCCTCGGCTGTCTCGGCGACGGGGGAGTACCCCTCGGCCCGGAGCGCGGCGAGCGTCGTGTCGAGGGGGCTGCGGCTGATCAGCACTGTCGGCGCCAGCTGTCGTAGTCCGAGCTTGGCGAGCTTGCGGTGGGCAGCGAGTTCGGCGAGTAGTGCGGGCTCGTCGCCGTGGAGGACGCAGGAGGCGGGGGCGATGCGTACACGCCCGTGGCCGCGTGCGGTGTCGGCGATCAGGTACGACAGCGGCTGAGGCAGTGGCCCGGCCGCGACAGCGGCCAGGTCGGCCGTGATGTCCTCGCGGGTGTGGCCGGCGTCCAGAGCCCGGCGGACGCTGCCGGCACTGAACCGCCACACCGACGCCGTGCCGCTGGTCTCCCGGTCCGCGACGGAGTCCAGGAGCGCGGCCAGTCGCGCGGACGGTGTGCCGGTGACGACGGCGGTGAGGTCGGCGCCGATCCGGGCCGTCGAGGTGGCCGAGGGCAGGAGCCGCCGGCACTCGACGCCCAGCCCCTCCGCGTCGCCGGTCCGCAGGTGGATACCGATGGCGGAAAGGGCGCCTCGCGCGAGTACGCCGAGGAGTTCGGCCTCGCGGATCACGGTGGCGAACGGCGGCCCGTCCGGCGACGAGTCCGCGAGGGGGCGGTACCAGGCGATCAGCGGCCCCAGATCCGACGCGACCCCTACGCCCTGCCCTGCCGGGAGCCGCGCGGCCGCGTCCAGCAGCCCGTGGCGGGCCTGCACACAGCCGTTGCAGGGCGGTGCGCCGGTGAGGGCGGGGAGAGCCTTGTTGTCCTCGTCGCGCGCCTGGGTGGGGGTGAGCGACAGGTTCCGCCATGCCTGGAGCAGTACGGCGAACTGCTCCGGGGGTTCCTGCTCCGCCCAGGCGTCGTACGCCTCGGTGGGGGCCACGCGATCGCCGTCCCGGGCCAGCAGGCCGGCGGCATGCGCGGTCTCCAGGGTGAGGCGTACGACGGCGTCGTCGGCCTGGGCCGCCTTGCCGATCCGGGCCAGTTCACGCGCTCCGATCCCACCGGACTTCAGCCGGGCCGGCGCGGTCGTCGAGCAGGCCGACAGGACCGAGGCGGCGTGGGTGGCGAACGCCGCGGCCGCGGCCGACGCCTCGCGGTCCACCTCCGCCGGGGTGACTGACGCCGATCCCGCGGAAGGCGGGACGGGTTGGAACGGCGCGTGCCAGCCGGGCCCGCGCAGCGCGAGCGTCACCTCGGCAGGCATACGGGCCGGGCCGTAGCGGTGGCGGTCCTGGATCAGGAGTCCCCGATCCAGTGCCCATCGAGCGCCCGCTTCGAGATCGGGGCCCGGGCTCCCGAACATGATGAACCGCGCGGGCCCCGCCGGCCCCGCCCCCGCTCGGCCTTCGAGCAGCTTCCGGGTCGCCGCGGGGGCCTTGGCGACCAAGGAGAGGACCCGCTCCGCGTCGCTGTGGTGTTCCACCAGCGCGGCCAGCCGATGCGACTTGCCGCCCGGCGGCTTGACGCCCAGTGCCACAAGCATGCCGCGCAGTTCGTCGGAGGGTGTGCCCGCGAGCAGTTCCTCCAGCGGGGCATCCAGCCCCAGAGGCGCGTCCCACGCCTGCCGCAGGGGCCCGGCCATGCGGAGCTTCTCCGCGCCGTCCGGCCAGACCAGAGCATGATCGGCCAGCGTCTCCAGCACGGCCGCCAGTTCGCGGGCGGTGTCGTCGTCTGCAACTCCCAACAGCTTCGCCAGGGCATCGCGCGAGGCCGGCGCACGCAGCGCCGCCAGCGCTTCGGCGACCTGGAGATGCGGCAGCGCGAGCCGAGGCAGGGCAAGCGCCACCGATCCCGGGCGCTGAAGACGGTCGGCCAGCTCTCCCACCGAGAGCGGCTCCGGAGCGGCCGTGGCGTCCCTCCGCGTCTGGAGCACGCGTACCAGACGACAGCCGTCGAGGCTGCCCAGCCATGTCGCCAGCGTCGATCGGGACTTCATGCCGGGGCACCTCGCGAGATAGCAGGACCATGCCGGCGGGCAGACCCGCCAAGGGTTTCAAGGATGGCCCATCCCAGCGATCCGCAGATGCCGTACGGGAGAGGACTCCCCCCGCTGGTGGTCGCCGACCGCTGCGGTGCGGCGGGAGCGGGGCTGCCCAGTTCCTCGAAATATCCGAATTGGGTGCGTGTGAACGCAACCAGAAATGCAACCAGAGCACGACGAGAAGCCGAGGCGCAGATTGCGGCTCGGCTTCTCGTTTCGCCTGTTCAGGCGGGTGCGGAGGATACGAGATTCGAACTCGTGAGGGGTTGCCCCCCACACGCTTTCCACATGTTCGTAGGGCTGTCCGGTGAGGGTCGTGTCCGTCCTGACCTGCGGCGGAGCGTTCGGTCCAGAACCACCCGGCCTAGGGTGGTCTTCAGGCCTGGGCCCGTGGACCACAGCGTGGAGGAGCCGATCATGAGCACTGCCCCGAATCTGCCGCTCCCGCCGCGCAGGCCTGAGGAGCCTCATCCGCTCCGGGAGATCCGGGAGGTCCGGGAGATCCGGAAGTCCCTGCCCGAGCGGCAGCTCGGGCACTTCGATGCCGAGCTCGCCGACACCGACATCGATGCCCTGCCCGACATGCTTCACCGTTGGGCGACCCTGGGCAGCGACGGGTTTCTCGAACAGCTCGGGGCGGCCCCGTTCGAGGGGCTGGAGTTCGGGCAGCGGTCCTACGACGACGCGGCGGACGGCGAGTGATCTACCTACTCGACACCAACGTGGTCGCCGAGATCACCACCCGGCCGAAGCCTGCCCCGGCCGTCATCGCCCGGGCTCGGTCTGTTCCAGCTCCTGCCCTCTACCTGAGCGTCATCACGATCGCGGAGATCTAGGCGGGCGTCCGGGGAACGCCGGATCTGGTGCGGCGTACCGCTTTCGACCGGGCGCTCGCGGACATCCGTGGTCAGTACCACGACCGGATCGCCACCGTCGGAGAGCGGGAGGCTCTCGCCTACCTCGCTCTTCACCGGAGGCTCAAGAGTGCCGGGACCGCCGGGACCAGCATCGATCCACCCGATGCGCTGATCGCCGCCACCGCGCTGGCGAACGACTGGACGCTGGTGAGCCGCAACATCAAGCATCTGGCGCGATCTGGCGCACTCCTGCTGAACCCTTGGGAGTACGAGGGATAGGCCACCGAAGCCGAAATGTGGCGGATCATCCGGTTGTGCGGCAAGTAGCTGAGACCGGAACGCAGAAGGCCCCGGCCGGTTTCCCGGTCGGGGCCTTCAAGTGCCCGGTGAGGCACTGGCGGAGGATACGAGATTCGAACTCGTGAGGGGTTGCCCCCAACACGCTTTCCAACTGTCCGCATGGCTGTTCACCTGCGTTCACGGGCGTTCGCTCGGCTGCTCAGCAGGGGTGCGTGGACGAAGGTGAACGACGGCGACCGTGAGTGCACTGGACAAAAACTAGGACAACGGGCGGTGGAGCCCGTGACCTCAGACCGCGGCTGCCTGCCGCTGAGCTTGGGCGGTCGTCGGCGAGCTGCTGCTCGGCGGCGGCCGGATCGCCGGCCGGAGCCAGCGGGTAGTCGGGGCTGGGGCCGAGTTGGGGTCAGCGGCCGGGCGGGGCGGCCGGGGTGCCGCCCTCGCAGAGCCGCCCTGATGAGCCAGATCGGAGCGGCCGTCTCGGCGCACTCCGGCGGCGCAGTCGCCTGTGTGGGGTGGATCGATATTTTGTCATCAAGATCTCGCATTCGCATTCTGTTCGGCGAGGGTTCGGATGCGCTGCACGGCCTGGACGGGTAATTCCAAGTGGCGAACCATGGGTGTCCGAGGGAAAATAGAACCGCCGCGCGGCGACGGTTGACGTGCAATCCCTTGTTTTTGCTCCCTTGGAAGTTGCGGTGCGTTCGCGAGGCGGGAACTCATGGGAATATTCCGCGGAAAGGCATCGAATAAGGCCGTCGAGGCGAGCAAGGTAGAGGCGGCTCGCGACGAACTAATTAAGGAGCGTGCTCAGGTCGCCTACAAGGCGGCTATGGACCTGTTCGCTGCACAGGACCGAACGGCGTCGAACCTTCGAACAAGGGTAAGCGGTATTTTTGCAACCTCGGCCTTTGTGGTCACATTCTCGTCGTCCGTTCGCCTTGTCGGCAATGATCCCAGCAAGGGCCTTCCATTCCCGTTCTGGGCTGCAGTTACCCTATTTGCCGTCATTGCGGTTCAGGGCATTCTCGTGATGCTGGTTCTGTGGCCCACACGATGGAGCTTTGGTCACAGCGTGTACGCCATGGTCAATCCCTCACTAGATGATGCAGATCGCGCCCCTGTAAATCGCCAACTGGTGGAATCGCTTGTAGATGGCCTGAATCGCAACAAAGTGAAGATAACCAGGATGGGCTGGCTCTATAGGGGTGCGATATTTCTACTCCTGGTTGAAGTCTCTGTGATCCTTGCGGCAATAATCTCTGCCTCTTAGTGACCCATTCCCCCTGGAGTGGAAATGAACGAGAAGTCGGGAAATGGCAAAGAGCATGAATGGGACAGTGTTGTCGAGCGAGGGGGAGCTGACGAGACACGGAGTGATATGGCAGAGGAACCGTCGGGCGAGGAGCATGAATGGGTTACGGGCGTGGTTGTGATGGGGTCCGACGTCGATTCCGCGTTGGTTTCGGACGTTCTGCATCAGCAGGGAATTGATGTGGAGTCAGTTTATGACGTGCCGCGAATGGCAGGCCAGGTGAGTGAGGTTCACGTAACGCTGGCCGAGCTGACTGCACAGATCGGACAACTGGCCCAAGCCGTAGAGGGGCTGGTAAACGCCCTTAAAGATGCTCGGGTTCGCCTGGAGATGGGCGAGCGCGAATGAGAGTCTGGACGGTGGTTAGTCGAGTTCCGCGCAGGCTGATCCGCCCGAGTCGGACTACGTGTTCACCAAGCCGCTGGGTGGACCGCTTGAGCCCCAACACGGACCACCACGACCTGAAGCTCGGGTGCCGAGCCCCGTGGCACCCTTGGCAGCGAGAAACTGCGAGAGCGAGAGGAGCCCACGTGTCGGAGGCCAGTCCACGCGGAACCTACCTGGCTATTTCGGAGGCACTGCGCAGGGGGATCGAAGAGGGCGAGATCGTTGACGCGCTGCCGTCTGAGGCTGATCTCGTCAGCCTGCACGGGGTCTCCCGCAACACGATCCGCCGCGCGCTGAAGGTCCTCGAAACTGAGGGTGTGCTTCAGTCCGCGCCAGGCAAGGGCTGGAGTGTTTCACGGGGTGGCGACCGTCGATCCCTCGTGGAGCGGATGACTGACGTGATCGCAGAGGATTCGCTGGCGGTCGGTGACGCCTACCCGTCCGAAGCCAAACTCTGCGAGCGCTTCGACGTATCCCGCACGGCCGTACGCCGTGCCATTGCCCAGATGGAGGGAACAGGCTTGCTCGACACTGTCCACGGCAAGGGGCGCACCGTACGCGCCCTCCCCACTCAGACCGGCCGGCCGTAGCCTTGGCCGTCATGGGACTGACTACGTGGGCGTACTCGCTCTCCGAATCGCTGCTGTCTGATCCGCTGCCGCGCCGATGGGTGCACTCGCTCGGGGTCGCCGACCGCGCCCGCTCCCTGGGCCCGATCCTCAGCGCCGATGGGGAGCTGCTGGAAGCAGCCGCGGTGCTCCATGACATCGGCTACTCGCCGAGCCTCGCCACCACAGGCTTTCACCCGCTGGACGGGGCCCGCTTCCTCCGGGACCAGGAGGGCGCGGACGAACGGGTTGTCCGCCTCGTGGCCCATCACTCCTGCGCCCTCCTGGAGGCCGAAGAGCGAGGACTCAGGCAGGAGCTGGAGAGCGAATTCGAGCTGGAGCGACCCGACCTCGTGGACGCGCTGCTGTTCTGCGACATGACGACTACGCCGGACGGGCTCCACACCACGCCGGCGCGACGGCTGGCCGAGATCGTGGAGCGGTATGGGCCGGACACGATCGTCGGTCGCTTCATCCAGCGGGCGGCACCGGAGATCCACGCAGCCGCGGAGCGGGTGGAGTCCCGTATGGCCAAGGTGGCCGCCGGAGATCAGCCGATGTAGGGCTCAGGCCGGGAGTCGTCCAGGCCGTGCTGGATGCGCAGCCGCATGGACGGGTGGATGTCCAGGTCGTCGAGGTCAGCCGGATCCATCCAGCGGACCTCTTTCGACTCGCTGCTCGTCCGAAGTGAACCGCCGGTCGGGTGGGCGCGGAAGCAGATCGAGAATTGCTGCCGCACCTCGCCGTCGTCGTACGCGAGCACGTGCTGAGGGTCGGTGTAGAGCCCCACGATGCCGTCGATCTCGACCGTGATCCCCGTTTCCTCCTCCACCTCCCGCATGACCGTGTCGCCGATGCTCTCGCCGATGTCGTGGCCGCCTCCGGGGAGCGCCCACAGGTCGTTGTCGGTCTTGTGGATGATGAGCAGCCGTCCGGCGTCGTCACGGACGACCGCGGTCACCGAGGGGACGACGGAGTTGGCCGTCGGCGCGTTGGGGTCGCGGAAGTAGTCGATTCGGCTCATGCGTGCGGACCTCCGAAGTCGACGGGTGATGCGATGGGCCTGGCTGCTTCCCAGACCCGTTCGATGCTCTCAGCGTACGCATCGAACAGTTCACCCCCTGGCACCCGCTGGATGTGCAGGACCGGGGCCATGTACGCGCCGACCCCGTACAGGTGGCCGTTGGCCAGCATCTCGTCATCAGCCCGGTAGATCGAGTTGTAAAGGGTGGTGGCATGCAGCCTGAACTCGACCCCGGGGAGTCCGAAGAGGGGCCCGTAGTTGACGAGGGCGTTCCGAACCTTGCTGGCCATGGCGGATCCGATGCCCTCATCAGCCCCGCGCACCGCGACGGCCGCGCTCTCCGGTTCGCCGAGCATGAAGCGGATGGAGACGCCGGCCGCTGACTTCTCCTTCACGACCTGGTGGAACGCGGGGTCTTCGGTGAGCCAGAAGCCGGAGTAGACGAGGACGTCGAAGTGCTGCTTCGCCTTCGCATAGAGCTGTGGCCACAGGCGATTCGGTACGACGGAGCGGTGTGGGTACAGCTTGATCAGCTCTGCATTGCCCGCCTCTGTCACCTCGACAGATGTCCGTTCCTCCGGCCAGAGGTAGGACATCTCGCACTGAAGCAGCGATGCGGCGGCGTACTGGAAGCGGCGGTAGGGCTTGCGCTTCGGATCACCGATCCAGCGCTCCACCGTCTTCGCCGACACCCCTAGGCGTGCCCCTACTTGATCGAGCGTCAGGCCGCTCTCAATGATCGCGCCGCGCAGTCGTTCGTTGGCCATGCCGTGGTCTCCCCCCTGGGACGACTTGGTGCGACTTCACCGTAGCGAAGTCGTCCACAAGTCGTACATGTGCGGGGTCGATCGTCTTCGGCCCTGAGGCCAATCTGTAAGCAGATCGAGCGAGGGACTCGCAGAACCCCAAACAGCCGAAGGGCTTGACGGAGCGAACCCTTCTCTGCAAGATGAGGAACACGTAATACATGTTCCTCATGGAGCGCCCGGAGGAAAGCCCGAGGGGGTGAGTACGAAGGCAGCGTCCGTTCCTTAAGAACTCAACAGCGTGCCAAGCGAAACGAGACGGGGCGTAACCCCCGTCCCCATGGCGACGGGTTGTCGTCGGCGGCAACACCTTTTCTTGCGTGCTGGCTCTGGAGAACACCCTTCGGGGTGCCACCTGGTACGCGCCGCCCTGCTGGCGTCAGAGCAGTGACGATGACGCACCCGACTCTCAGGCTCGGGACCGGAACGCCGTGGCAACGGTGCGCCGGCGAAGCCTCGCCCCTCCCACTCGGAGGCTGCTGTTATCCACCGACATCTACGGGCGCTGGCCGTACTGGACCGGTACCGCCAGCCGCGCCCCCCGCGTCACCGCTCAACCGCCGTGCGAGGCGGCTCCGGGCTTCACCGCCCGGTCCCGCCCGCACGGCCCGCTCATCCTTCCGCAGTGCTCACAGTGCCGCGGCCGGTTGCCTCCCCCGCCCGTCACGTACGGGCGGGGTGGAGGGGAGCCGCGCAGTTCGGGCTCCACCCCGGGGCTGGTCGCCTCTCACCAAAGACCGCGACCGCCTCGGCATCCCTTCGACTTCAGGAGATCAGTGATGCGTGCGTACATCGGCGGCCAGGAAGCCGTCAGCGTCAATGAGTTCATCGAGCTGGCCTTGGGCACTCCGCTTGAGCTGTGGATCGGGGTGGAGGGGGAGAGTGAGGAGGAGCGTGCGGCCCGCCAGGATGCGGCCCGCGACATCCTCGCCGAGTACCCCAGCCTGCCGGACGACGTGAGCCGGGTCGCCGCGCAGGTGATCGAGGCCAACGCGCCGGAGCTGTTCAACGTCGTCCCGCTGATGCGGCGGCCCGCCGGCCGTCGCCTGGCCGGCAAGGGTGGCAGGGGGGCCGCGGCATGAGCGCCAACCCTCGCCGCAGTCTCGACCAGTACCTGATCTGGGCCGGTTCGCTGACCGTGCTTGTTGGCGTCCCGGGCGCCGTGGCGATGCACGAGGCGTGGCTACTGCTGGCCGCGGGGATCGGCTGGTGCGTTCAGCACGTCGGTTGGGCCCGTCACAACTGCCGGATCGGCGGTGCGTCGTGACCCAGACCCTCACCGCTCTGTCCGCCGCGCTGCCGCTCGCGGCCGGATGGTCCCTGCACAGCCTGCGCCTGCGCCGCCGGATCGAGACCGCCCGCCGAGACCCACTCACCGGCCTGCTGACCCGCGACGCGTTCGCCGAGCGCGCCGCGCGGATGCTGGTCCGGGGGCGGAGCGCGGTTTACGTCATCGACCTCGACAGGTTCAAGGAGATCAACGACACCCACGGCCACGCTGCCGGGGACGCTGTGCTCCGTGCCACCGGGGAGCGCCTGAGCCGCTGGGCCGCAGACAACGCGGGCACGGTTGTCCGCCTCGGCGGGGACGAGTTCGCCGCCGTGGCCCCTGTGTTCAGCCGCGAGGACCTGCTCTGGACGCTGACAGAGCTGACCGAGGTGCTCGAGGAGGCTGTTCACACCGACGGCCACGTGTTCACGGTGGGCGCTTCCGTCGGCGCGGTTGCCTATGACCCGGCTACGGATGCTGCCGATGTGTCGGCGCTGCTGCGGCTGGCGGATGAGCAGATGTACCGGGCCAAGCGCGGCGGGGCCCCGTGGATGAACGCCCTGCACCTGACCCCGGAACAGGCGACGGTCAACGGTCGCCGTGCCGGCCGCCGCGGTGCCGCGACCAGCGGGACGGAGAAGGCCGCATGAACGATGTTCAGATCCGTTCAGCGGAACGCGCGCTGTCTGTCGGCACGTGGCTGATCGTGTCCGGGGCGATGCTGTACTCCGTCCTCACGGTCACTCCGCTGATGACCGCGCACACTCCGGCCGAGTGGCGCTGGACCGCCCCGATCCTGCCCCTGGTAGTGGATGCGGCGGTAGTGATCGTGGTCCGCCTCGACTCCGTTCTGGCCCGCCTTGGCGGGCACGGCGGGCGGTGGCCGATCGCGCTGCGCTGGATGACCGGGGGCATGACCCTGGCCCTGAACGTCGCGGACTCTGCTCTGCAAGGAGACCTGGTCGGGGTCTCGGTCCACTCCGTCGCCCCGCTCCTGCTGATCGTCACCGCTGAGACCGGACTCGCCTACCGGCGGGCCATCACCGCCGCCATGAACGCCCTGAAGGCAGAGCAGCGGGCCGAGCGGGAAGCGCGTCAGCAGGCCGTCTTCGACCGTGAGGAGCGGGCGGAGCGGCGCGAGCGTGAGCGGCGCGAGCACGAGGCCGGGCTGGCCCGTGAACAGCGTGACCATGAGGAGCGTCTGGCCCGTGAACGCGCTGAACACGAGGAGCGGGTACGGCGTGAGGAGCGGGAGCGGGAAGAGGCCCGCGAAGCCCAGGAGCGGGAAGAGCGTGAACGCGTCCAGCGCGAGCGTGAACACGAACAGCAGCAGCGTGAACGCCGTGAACGTGAAGAGGCCCAGCGGCGCGAGCAGCAGAAGCGCGACCGGGCCGAGCGTGAACGCCGTGAACATGTCCAGCGGGCAGAGCAGGCGGAGCGTGAACGTGCCGCCCTGCTGGCCGCCGGCCCCGCCACCGAGAAGCTGCCCGAGGACCGGGCCCGCCAGATCGTGCTCGCCGCCTACTCGGCCGAGCTGCCCGTGCGGGCCGCAGCCGAGCTGACCGGCTGGTCCCTCGGATGGGTCTCCTCCCGCTACAGCGAACTGCGTCAGAGCCCGCCTGAGGCTGCGAGGGCCGCCTGATGTCGGCGCTGACGTTCGCCAAGTGCTACGACCCGGACGGCATCGGATTCGGGATCCCGACCTACCCATGGCGCCTGGCCCCCGAGGGCCTGGCCACCCGTCGGCAGCTTCGCGCCGAGGGGCTGCGCCCTGGTGGCCAGCCGGTGGCCGCGCAGCTGCTGCGGCCCCGGTTCCGCCGTGAACCGCTGGTGGCCTACCTCTACCGGATCGACTGGGCCAAGCCGGTTCGGCCGATGACCTCACGCAAGTGGGGCGCGCTCGCTCTGGCGATGCTCGCCCGCCGCACCTGCCCCACCTGCCAGACCGACGCCGGATACGTCATCCCGGCCTCGCTCGGCATGTGCGTGCCCTGCGCCTACACCGAAGAACAGCGCGCCGCCTGAACCCCTTCGAAGGAGCAAGCCATGCCTCCCGTCACTCTCCACACCCTGATGTCCCGTACCGGCCAGACCCACACCGTGCGCTGGCGCCCCGAGCGGGTGACCGCCAGCACGGCCCGCCAGCTGATCCGCCGCGGGCGCCGCGCCAATGCGGCCGTCCACGTCTACGAGACCACCGACCGCGCGGGCACGGCCCTGCACATTGCCCACGTCCACTTCGGCCCGGAGCTCTACGACGGGGTGGACTTTGTCACCGACATCTACGAGATCCCCACCGAGGCCCTGACCAGCCTCTGAACCGCACGGATCACGTCGTGCGGGGCCCGGACGGTCGGCCGTCCAAAGCGCCGTCCGGGCCCCATTCCACAACTCCACACAGGGAGCAGACCCATCGTGTCTGAGATCCACGTCATCGAGCAGCCGGACGAAGAGCCGGACAGCACGCAGAACCCCACCGGGTCGGCATCGGTACTGCCGTTCCCGACCAAGAAGACCAAGGCCGCCCCGATCGGCCCGGGCGAGGCCCGGCCGGGGGAGTGGGAGGCAGAACTCCCCGACGACCAACCGGACGACAACGGCGAGGCGGCCGAGGGCGATCCGGTGGACCCGCCCAAGCACGAGTTCCCGCCCTCGATCGCCGAGGTGATCGAGGCCAAGGACAAGGCCCGCCGCCCGGTGCTCCCGGACTGGCTGACCAGCGCCAAGCAGCGCGCGGCCGTCGCCAGGTGGGCCGCCGGCCACTACGGCCAGACCACCGCATTCCACCTGGTACGGACCCCGGTCTACTCCGCGAAGCTCCTGGCCTACGCCCCGCGCGGCGCCTTCCGCTGGATCGGAGCGTCCGGCCGGTGGGTCTCCGACGCCGAGGGTCTCCCGGTCCGCCTCGCCGCCGTCCGCACGGAGGACGCGGGCGAGTACCTCAAGCTCTCCCGGCAGCGGGACGCACGGGTCAAGCTGCGCGGGATCATCGCCACCCTGGCCAGCGTGATCGGCCTCGGCGCGGCCCTGGCCATGTGGGTGCTGGCCCCGGACTGGCTGCTCACGTTGGCCCTGATCGCTCTCACCGGAGCCCTCGGGTGGGCAGGCGCGCCGGCGGACCGGCCGCTGATCGACGCGGCCAAGGTCAAGTTCCGCCACCGCAAGCTCACCTCCGACATCGTCACCCGCGCCTTCCTCGCCGCCGGACTAACGAAGCCCGACCAGGGCATCGCGTTCCCGCAGCCCATCCGCCAGGACGGCGACGGCTGGCGCGTCGTCGTGGACCTCCCGTACGGCAAGACGTTCTCCGACGCGGTCAAGAAGCGCGACGCACTCGCGTCGGGTATCGACGTGGCCGAGACACAGGTGTTCCTGGACCGCGATACGACCAGCTCACGGCGCGTCTCCATGTGGGTGGCCAACCGCGACCCGCTCGCCGTCCCCACCGGCCGCACCCCGCTCCTCGGCGCAGACCGCGTGGACTTCTGGAAGCCGTTCCCCTGGGGCCTGGACGAGCGCGGCACCGTGGTCGAGATCAGCATGCTGTGGCTCTCGCTCTTGGTCGGCGCCGTCCCGAGGCAGGGCAAGACGTTCTCCGCCCGCACCATCGCGCTCGCCGCAGCGCTGGACCCGTACGTGCGCCTGTACGTGTTCGACGGCAAGGCGTCCCCGGACTGGCGGAAGTTCTCGATGGTCGCCCACCGCGTCGGCTTCGGCACCGTGCCGCAGGGCGGGGTGGATCCGGTCATGCACCTGGTCAACTCGCTTCAGGAGCTCAAGGCCGATGTGGAGGACCGCTACCACCGGCTCTCGGAACTGCCGCTGCACGTGTGCCCGGAGGGCAAGCTCACCCCAGCCATCTCGCGGGACAAGAAGTACGACATGCCGCTCGTGCTGTTCGTGGTGGATGAGGTGCAGGAGTACTTGATGCACCCGGTCCACGGGAAGACCATCCTTGACTTGCTGGTCTTCCTCGCCCGCGTCGCGCCTGCGGTCGGTGTCTCGGTGATGACCGCGACGCAGAAGCCTGACGACACTGCCTGCCCGTCCGTGCTCCGCGACCAGCACCAGGCCCGGTTCGCGCTGCGGGTCGGTGCCTACCAGGTCTCGGAGACCATCCTCGGCGCCGGATCGTACGGTGAGGGCCTGGACGCCTCCCGACTGCTCAAGTCCCACAAGGGCGTTGGCTTGCTCAAGGGCATGTCCGACGACGCAGGGATCGTCCGCACCTACCTCGCCGATGGCCGCGACGCGGAGACCATCCTCACCCGCGCCCAGACCCTGCGCGATGCGGAGGGCACGCTCACCGGCGACGCCGCCGGAGAGGCGCCGGCCGATGGCGCGCTCGCCTCGATCCTGGACGACGTGGCCGCCGTGGTCGGCAAGGGCGAAACCAAGATCTGGTCCGAGACCATCGTGGACCGCCTCGCCCAGCACCGGCCCGAGGTCTACGGGCCGTGGGCCGAGATGGAGCCCAAGCGCAAGGCCGAACAGCTCACCAACGCGCTCAAGCCGTACGGCATCGGCACCGAGCAGATCAGCCGCCGCATTGACGGAGCTCAGGTGAACAAGCGCGGCATCCTCCGCGCCGCCCTCCTCAAGGCGATTACGGAGCGCAACAAGAAGCGGGACGCGAACTAGCCCGGAAAGGCCGCTACCGGTAGCAGGACGACTCGCTACCGGTAGCGACCCCGCTAGCGACCCAAACGGTCCCTGATCAGGTCGCTAGCAAGTAGCGGCTCACCTGCGAAAACGCTGAAATCCCGCTCTGGAGGCCCCTTGTGACTCTCTCCATGCTCGCTGTCGCCCTCTGCCTGTTGCTCACGCTCGGTTACGCCGGGGTGTGTGCGGCCTCGCCGTTCGGGCGATGCCGCAAGTGCGACGGGCTCGGCTTCGCTCTCAAGCACGACCGCAAGGGCAAGCCCAAGCGCGGCAAGCACTGCTGCCGCTGCGACGGCCACGGCATCCGCATACGCATCGGCCGCCACCTCTGGAACCTGTGGGCCCGCACCTACCGCAACGGCACCCGCTGACCCTCCCCACCACCTCTCCGACTGGAGCACCCATGGGCTTCACCATCTCCGCCGTCCTGCTCTTCGGCATCGCCTCGTTCTTCGTCCTCAAGACCAAGGCCGCCGGAGCCGGGGCCGCGATCGTCCTGTTCCTCTTCGGCTTCTTCACCGCCGGGACCGGCGCCTACGAGCCCATCACCAACCTCGTGCAGTCCGCCGCCACCGCCCTCACCGACATCGCCGAGTAGGGAGACACCGCCGTGAACCACCACGACCCCGCCCGCGGGGAGACCACCGAGGAGACCTACCACCCCGTCCCCCTCACCCCGACCTACCCGTCCGTCCCCGCCCAGCAGCCGCACTTCCTGCCGGATGTCCGGACGATCCAGCTTCCCGACGGTCGCATCATCACCGGCTACGCCATCGCCCCCGCCAAGGCCCCGGAGCCCATCGCAGAGCGACCGGCCATCAACCCGCTCGCCGTCAACATCGCCCTAGGCGGCATCGGCTTCGCCGCCGCCTGCGGTGGCCTGATGCTCCTGACCACCTTCATCGCCGCCCTGGCCGCGTTCATCCATCAGCTCATCGTCCTGGCCGCCGTCATCTTCGGCGGCTTCATCGCCACCCAAGCCCTCGGCACCAACCGCGGCACGGGCGGAACGGTCGTCAACATCCGCCGGGCCGTGATCAAGCGCAACCACTTCCACCACTGACCCAAGGAGCAACCACATGGACATCGACCCCCACGAGGTCGTGAGCGTGGAGATGGACTGGGACCTCCTCGAGCACCCGTACACCCGCCGCGTCACCCGTCTTCAGCTGGGCGAACTCCTGCTCCAGCAGGACGACATGGCCGACCAGACGGAAGCCGAAGAGGAGAACTGACGCCATGTTCGAGATCCGCGTCATCTGCACCCCCACTGATGCCCCCGAGATCACCAAGGCCCTCGCCGAGACGTTCACGACCGGCCCGGTTCGCCAGTACCCCACCCGCGACGGCGACCGCGTCCGCGTGTACGTCACCGCTGAGCAGCGCCCCAGTCACTGGCCGGCACCCGAGACCGCGTACGCCAAGGCCCCCAGCATCATCAGCGAGATCGGCTGGACCGCACGCGGGGCCCGGGACTGTCTGCACGGCATCCAGGTACGCGAGTTCTGGCTCCGTAAGGCCGCGCTCCTGGACCGCATCGCCCTGGACGACGAGCGCCACCGCGTCCCTGGAGATGCCGCGATCCTCGCGCTCGAAGCGGCCCGGCGGCTGATGGAGCTGGACGACGCCGCCGGGCTCGGCCCCAGCGGCTACGCGGACGGTCCGTACACCCCGGACCACCCCGACAGCGTCCGTGAGCCCCGCGGTTACGTCCGCCAGGAGTACGCCATCTGGATCGGCAAGCAGTAGCTGTGCCCGGGGCGGTCGCCTCTCACCAAAGACCGCGACCGCCCCGGCTCTCCGTCCCTTCGACAGAAACAGGAGACCACCAGCATGACCCACCCCATCGGCATTCCGCGAGAGGCCACCGTCCGGCCCCCTCGCCTGCTGGCTTTGTCCGCCGACTACAGCGGCATCAGGAGCGCGGCATGAGCGTGCCGACGAACGCACGAGGACCGCTGCGTACGGCGCTCTGGCTAGCGCAGATCGGCCTGCCCGTGCTGCCGTTGCGGGAGGGGAAGGAGCCGTTCGGGAACTGCCCGGCCTGCACCCGCTCGGCGTGCGGGGACCGACCTCACATGAAGGCGGCTGGCCCCTGCCAGTGCCCGGCTCCCTGCCACGCCTGGGGCGCCGCCACCACCGACCCGGACGTCCTCACCGGCCCAGCCTGGGCCCGCGCCTGGCGTCAGGCCGGGGCCGTCGCCTACCACCCGGGCGGTGCCGGTCTGACCGTGGTGGACCTGGACGACGCCGAAGCCGTCGCCTGGGCCCGGGAGAACCTCCCCGCCACCAAGGTCGTGCCGACGACGCGGGGCGAGCACTGGATCTATAGGGGCGCCACGCAGTCGATGAACGGGGTCCGCCCCGGGGTCGACGTGAAGTCCACGATGTCCTACGTCCGCTGGCGCGGCCCCGGCGCCGGAACCATGGCCGTGCTGCCGGACGTCGTGCGCGCGCTCGTGGTGAAGGAACCCACCGCAAGGCGGGCCCACCCCGTCATCGTGGCGATGCCGGCCGGGGGCGGGCAGTGCCCGCACCGCTCGCCCGTCTACCTGGAACGGGGGATTGCCATGGCCGAGCAGCGCATCACCGGGGCCCGCGAGGCCATCCACAAGACCGTGTACCGCACGTTCCTCGCAGTGCTGTCCGCCCACGGCCGGTGCGGCTGCCTCACCGAGGCCCACAGCGCGCGCCTGTTCACCGCCGCACAAGCCAAGGGCGAGTCCGCGCGCCACTGCGAGGACGCCTGGGACAACGCTCGCACGAAGCTGGGGCTGTGACCATGGCCGACGACGAAAAGAACCCGGCCCGGCAGATCATCACCGACTACGCGCAGGACCACTTCCGGTATTTCCGCACCACCGAAGGCACCGTGTACGCGCAGAGGAACGGCCACCCCGTCGCGCGCCCGATCCGCTCCCAGGGCACGACCGGCAGCCATCGCCAGGAACTCATGGTCGGCCTTTACAACGACGGGGTCGGCTCCTTCAACGGCACCGCGCTCAAGGAGGCCTTGGACTTGATCGAAGCACTCGCCCTCAGCCAGGACGTTCAGGCCACCCACATCCGGGTCGCCCCCGGATTCGACGGCGCGACCTGGCTCGACCTGGGCCGCGACGACGGCCAGTCCGTCCGCATCCACCCCACCGGCTGGGACATCCGCACCCCCGACCCGCGAGAGGTCTGCTGGCGACGCACCCAACTCACCGGCGAACTGCCCCTCCCCGAGAAGGACACCGACGGCAAGGGCATCGACGCTCTGCTGCGGCTGTGCAACTTCGCGAGCGCTGAGAGCGAGTGCCTGGCCATCGCCTGGGTGATCGGCTGCCTGGAGCCGTCCGTGCCCGTCCCCGCCCCGTTCCTCACCGGCCCCCAGGGCGCGGGGAAGTCCACCGCGGCTCGCATGCTGATGCGGATCGTGGAGGGCATGACCGGTGACCTTCGCCGGGCCCCGAAGGACGAAGAGAACCTGATCACGGCCGTGGCCGCCGGATGGATCACCGCCCTGGACAACCTCTCACACCTGCCCCCGGACCTGTCCGACTTGATGTGCTGCATCGTGACCGGGGCCGAGAGCATCAAGCGGGCGCTGTTCAGCGACGGCGACGTCTACCGCTCCCGCTACCGCCGGCCCCTGCTGCTGACCGGCATCGACGTGGGCGTCATCCGTCCCGACCTCGCCGAACGCCTCTTGCCCCTGCGCCTGGAACGGCCCCGGGTGCGTCGCACCGAGGCGGAGCTGTGGGCGGAGTACGCGCAGGTGCTGCCGGTCATCCTCGGCTCCCTCCTGGACCTCACCGTCAAGGTCCGGGCCGCCGACGCCGACATCCCCGCCGACCTGCGCATGGCCGACTTCGCGCACCTGTGCGCGCAGCTCGACTCCGCGAGCGGCTTCGGGTCCCTGAACGCCTACAGGGCGGGCCTGGACGAGCTGAACGACGACGTGATCGAGGGTGACCTCCTGGCGCAGGCCGTTCTCAAGCACGCCGCCGGCGCCGAGCCTGGCGAGGAGGTCCGGATGACGTCGGCGGAGTGGCTGCACGCCGTCACCCAGCTCTACACAGGCGAGGACTTCCGGCCCCTGCCCAAAGGGTGGCCCACCACCGGCAAGGTCTTCTCCGACCGCCTCAAGCGCCTCCAACCCACCCTCGCTGCCCGCGGCGTCCTCGTCGATTGGGGCCGCACCAAAGCGGCCCGCTACATCGCGATGACTCGACCGGCCCCCGAGCCGCCAGGCCGACAGGAAGCAGCGTTCTGACCCGCGCCCCGAAGGTCGCACCCGTACGAGCAAGAGGAGCACGCCCGCGCCGTGGCCGGGGGTGCTCCTCTTGCCTGTCCGGCGGCTTGCCGCCGCTGCAAAGGTCGTGCCGCGCAGCGGCCCGTTCTTCGTCTTGAGCGGAGCGCACCACAACAGAAACCACCCCCGTCTTTTTCCTAAGAGAAGAGATGCTGCGTCACCCGCGTCACCACAGGCCCCAAAACCGACTGTGACCTGCACATACAGGGGTGACGCAGACGGCCAACGGCTGCGTCACCCTGCGTCACCTGCGTCACCTCCTCCGACACCTGAAGACGCGGGGTGACACAGCCGATGACACACAGCCCCCCGCTGCGTCACCCCCAAACCGCAGGTCAGACCCCCAAATGACGCAGATGACGCGATGACGCAGAAATCCGGGGCTCGGACAGCACGTACTTCCCTCAGGGGCCGACCCGCCCCGATCCCCACTCGTCAAGGAGCCACATGAGCGCGCCCCTTTCCGAAGTGACGACCGACCCGACGCTCGTTCTGCTGCGGGTCGAGGAGGCCGCCCGTCGGCTCCAGATCGGTCGGACTCTTTGCTACCGCTTCATCCGCACGGGACAGCTGGAGACGGTTCCCGTCGGGCGGCTCCGCCGGGTCCCGGCTGATGCCGTGGTCGAGTTCGCCGCCCAACTTCGCCGCGCCCATCGGCCGGCCGCCTAAGAGGAAAACCGTGGAACAGAAGAAGCGAACCCGCCGGGCAAACGGCGAAACAGCCATCTACTTCGGCAAGGACGGACGCTGGCACGCCAGGGTGCCGATGGGCTACCGGGATAACGGCGAGCCGTACCGGAGGCACATCACCCGGACTACAGAAGATCTCCTCATGGAGGAGGTCAAGCGGCTGGAGAAACAGCGCGACCAGGGGACCGCTCAGCAGCCTGGGAAGCTGTGGACGGTCGAGAAGTGGCTGTGGCACTGGGTCGAGAACATCGCCAAGGAAGTCGTCAGCGAGAACACCTACGACGGTTACGAGGTGGCCGTCCGTGTCCACCTCGTTCCCGGCATCGGCAAGCACCGGATTGACCGCTTGGAGCCGGAACACCTGGAGAGCCTCTACCGCAGGATGAAGGCCAACGGCAGCAAGCCCGCCACGGCTCACCAGGCCCATCGGACCGCGCGTACCGCCCTGGGAGAGGCGGTACGGCGCGGCCACGCGGCGAAGAACGCCGCCGCGCTGGCCAAGCCGCCGCGGGTGGAGGAGGCCGAGGAGGAGATCGAGCCCTATTCGGTCGAGGAGGTACAGAGCCTCCTGATCGAGGTGAACAAGCGCCGCAACAGCGCCCGCTGGATGCTCGCTCTGGCGCTCGGCCTGAGGCAGGGGGAGACGCTGGGGCTTCGGTGGGCTGACGTTGACCTGGATCACGAGTACCTGAAGCTGCGCCGGAACCGACTGCGACCGAAGTACGCGCATGGATGCAAGGAGGCTGATCCGTGCGGCCGGAAGGCCGGGTACTGCCCCATGCGCAACCAGGTGCGGCGTGAGACCAAGAACACCAAGTCGCGCGCGGGGCGGCGTGCGGTGCCCCTGCCGGGCCCTCTGGTTCGGATGCTCCGGGCGCACAAGGAGGTACAGGCGCGCGAGCGGAAGGCCGCCGGCGACCAGTGGACCGAGTCGGAGTACGTGTTCACCAAACCGCTCGGCGGTCCGCTCAGCCCGAACACGGACTACCACGACTGGAAGAAGCTCCTCGTGGACGCGGGGGTGAGGGATGCGCGCCTTCACGACGCACGGCACACCGCCGCGACCGTCCTCATGCTCCTCGGAGTCCCAGACCGCGTGATCGACCAGATCATGGGCTGGGAGCCGGGAACGTCCTCCCGGATGCGCGCGCGGTACCTGCACGTGCCCGACGCCATGCTGAAGGACGTGGCTCAGAAGATCGCGGAAGCCATCTGGGGCTCCTCGGAGAAAGGCTCTGTGGACAAAGACCAGGACAACGCGACCTGAGGACACGCGAAAGGCCCCCCTGCGAACAGGGGGGCCTTTCGACAACGTGCCCGGTGAGGCACTGGCGGAGGATACGAGATTCGAACTCGTGAGGGGTTGCCCCCAACACGCTTTCCAAGCGTGCGCCCTAGGCCACTAGGCGAATCCTCCGCCGCAAACAATACAAGACGTTGAGGGGTGCTCGCGAACGTGATCGTCTGCGGGGAGTCCGGGCGGGGATCTCGGCGGGGGCCGGTCGGGGGGCGGGTCGATTCCGGGGGGTCTCATCCGCTAGGGTGGGGCCCAGCCCCTCACGTGGCGCTATCTCACCCAACTCCCCCAGGGCCGGAAGGCAGCAAGGGTAAGTGGGCTCTGGCGGGTGCGTGGGGGGCGCTTTGCGTTCCGGGGCGGTCGGCAGGACGTCTTTGTCGGTGGGCCCGGATAACCTCGTAGACGTGTCGTCCCTTGCGCTGTACCGCCGCTATCGCCCCGAGTCGTTCGCCGAGGTCATCGGGCAGGAGCATGTCACTGTCCCCCTGATGCAGGCCCTGCGGAACAACCGGGTCAATCACGCGTACCTGTTCAGCGGTCCCCGGGGCTGCGGCAAGACCACCAGTGCGCGCATCCTGGCGCGCTGCCTGAACTGTGAGCAGGGTCCCACTCCCGACCCCTGCGGCGAGTGCCAGTCCTGCCGGGACCTGGCGCGCAACGGCCCGGGTTCGATCGACGTCATCGAGATCGACGCCGCCTCGCACGGTGGTGTGGACGACGCCCGTGACCTGCGGGAGAAGGCCTTCTTCGGGCCCGCCTCCAGCCGCTACAAGATCTACATCATCGACGAGGCCCACATGGTCACCTCGGCGGGCTTCAACGCCCTGCTGAAGGTGGTCGAGGAGCCGCCGGAGCACCTCAAGTTCATCTTCGCGACGACCGAGCCCGAGAAGGTCATCGGGACCATCCGGTCCAGGACGCACCACTACCCCTTCCGGCTCGTGCCGCCCGGGACGCTGCGCGACTACCTCGGCGAGGTCTGCGGGCGCGAGGGCGCCAAGGTCGAGGACGGCGTGCTGCCGCTCGTCGTGCGGGCCGGCGCCGGGTCCGTGCGTGACTCCATGTCCGTCATGGACCAGCTCCTCGCCGGCGCGGCCGATGAGGGTGTGACGTATGCCATGGCCACCTCCCTGCTCGGCTACACCGACGGATCGCTCCTCGACTCCGTCGTCGACGCCTTCGCCGCCGGGGACGGCGCGGCCGCCTTCGAAGTCGTCGACCGCGTGGTCGAGGGCGGCAACGACCCGCGCCGGTTCGTCGCCGACCTGCTGGAGCGGCTGCGGGACCTGGTGATCCTGGCCGCCGTGCCCGACGCCGGGGAGAAGGGGCTCATCGACGCCCCCGCCGATGTCGTCGAGCGGATGCAGGCCCAGGCCTCGGTGTTCGGGGCCGCCGAGCTCAGCCGCGCCGCCGACCTGGTCAACACCGGGCTCACCGAGATGCGCGGGGCGACCTCGCCGCGGCTCCAGCTGGAGCTGATCTGCGCCCGGGTGCTGCTGCCCGCCGCCTTCGACGACGAACGCTCCTTCCAGGCCAGGCTCGACCGGCTGGAGCGGGGCGGGTTCGGCGTGGGCACGGCCGCGGCCGGTGCCCCCGCCATGGGGTACGTGCCCGGGCCCGAGGCGCACGGCATGGCCCCGGCCGGGCCCGGTGGGGGCGTCGCCGCCGCGCGGGCCGCCGCTGCCGCCGTACGGGCACCCGAGCCGGCCGCCGCGGCCGCGCCGGCCCCCGCCCCGGTCCAGGCGCCGGTCCAGGCGCCGGCCCCGACTCCGGTCCAGGCCCCGGCCCCCGTCCCTGCTCCCGAATCGGCTCCCGCGCCGGCTTCCGCCGCAGCGCCCGGCGCCTGGCCCGGAGCCGCGCAGCCCGGCAGTGGAGCCGGCCCCGGCGCCTGGCCCGGAGCCGGTGCTTCCGCCGCGGCCCCCGCTCCGGCGGCGACCGCCCCGGCAGCCGCGGCCCCCGCCGCCGGTGCCTGGCCCAGCGCTACCGCCCCCGGGTCGGGCCGGCCCGCGGCTTCCGCCCCGGCCCCCGCCCCGGCTCCGGCCGCCGGCGCGCCCGCGCCCGCTCCGGCCGCCGCCCCGTCGCCCGGCATGGCCGCCGGCGCCGGGCAGGTCCAGGCGATGTGGCCCGGCGTCCTGGAGGCCGTCAAGAACCGCCGCCGCTTCACCTGGATCCTGCTCAGCCAGAACGCCCAGGTCACCGGCTTCGACGGGACGACCCTGCAGCTCGGCTTCCCCAACGCCGGAGCCCGGGACAACTTCGCGAGCAGCGGCAGCGAGGACGTGCTCAAGGCCGTCCTGGCCGAGCAGTTCCAGGTCAACTGGAAGATCGACGCCGTGGTGGGAGGCGGAGGCGGCCAGCCCGCACCGTCCTCGTACTCCGCGCCGGCCGCGCCCGCCTACAGCCCCCCGCCCGCCGCCGCGGCGCAGCCGGCTGCCGGTCCTCAGCAGCAGCCGTACCAGCCGCAGCAGCAGCCTCAGTCGCCCCAGCAGGGCGCTTCCGCACCGCAGCCTCCCGTACAGCAGGCGCCCCCGCCGGTCGCGCCCGAGGACGACGTACCGGAGGAGGACGATCCCGACCTCGTCGAGAGCGCCCTGACCGGACACGACCTCATCGTGCGCGAGCTCGGAGCCACCGTTGTAGAGGAATATACGAACGAGTAAGAGCCCGTACTTGGGTGGCCGCACGAAGGGCAGCCGCGCCGGCGGGCTAGGCTGCATGGCGTGAAGGTCCTCGTCATCGGCGGCGGCGCCCGCGAACACGCCCTGTGCCGCTCTCTGTCCCTCGACCCCGACGTCAACGCGCTGTACTGCGCTCCCGGCAACGCCGGCATCGCCGAGGTGGCGGAGCTGCGCCCGGTCGACGCCCTCGACGGCGCGGCCGTGGCCCGCCTCGCCACCGAACTCGGCGCCGACCTGGTCGTCGTCGGCCCGGAGGCACCCCTCGTCGCCGGCGTCTGCGACGCCGTCCGCGCCGCCGGCATCCCCGTCTTCGGGCCGTCCGCGGAAGCGGCGCAGCTGGAGGGCTCCAAGGCGTTCGCCAAGGACGTGATGGCCGCGGCCGGCGTCCCGACCGCCCGCAGCTACGTCTGCACCACCCCGGAAGAGGTGGACGAGGCCCTCGACGCCTTCGGCGCCCCGTACGTCGTCAAGGACGACGGCCTCGCCGCCGGCAAGGGCGTCGTGGTCACCGACGACCTGGCGGCG
This sequence comes from Streptomyces sp. NBC_00597, assembly GCF_041431095.1. Classification (GTDB taxonomy): domain Bacteria; phylum Actinomycetota; class Actinomycetes; order Streptomycetales; family Streptomycetaceae; genus Streptomyces. The sequence goes on along the minus strand of NZ_CP107757.1, from coordinate 4,630,732 downwards.
GCCCGCGCCCACGCGCTGGCCTGCGACCGCGTCGTCATCGAGGAGTACCTCGACGGCCCCGAGGTCTCCCTCTTCGCCATCACCGACGGCGTCACCGTCCTCCCGCTCCAGCCCGCGCAGGACTTCAAGCGCGCGCTCGACGGCGACGAGGGCCCCAACACCGGCGGCATGGGCGCGTACTCACCGCTGCCCTGGGCCGACCCGAAGCTGGTCGAGGAGGTCATGGAGAGCGTCCTCCAGCCGACCGTCGACGAGCTGCGCCGCCGCGGCACCCCGTTCTCCGGGCTGCTGTACGCCGGGCTCGCGATCACCTCGCGCGGCGTCCGCGTCATCGAGTTCAACGCCCGCTTCGGCGACCCCGAGACCCAGGTGGTCCTGGCCCGGCTGCGCACCCCGCTCGCGAGCGTGCTGCTGAACTCCGCCAACGGCACCCTGGACACCGAGCCGCCGCTGCGCTGGCGCGAGGACGCGGCCGTCACCGTGGTCATCGCCTCCCACAACTACCCGGAGACCCCGCGCACCGGGGACCCGATCGAGGGCCTGGCCGAGGTGGCCGCCGAGGACGGTCCCGACGCGTACGTCCTGCACGCCGGGACCCGGCTCGACGGCGACACGGTCGTCAGCGCCGGCGGCCGCGTGCTGTCGGTGACGGCGACCGGTTCCGATCTGGCGCAGGCCCGCGAGAAGGCGTATAAGGCCGTCGCGCGCATCCGGCTGGACGGCTCCCAGCACCGTACGGACATTGCCGCCAAGGCGGCCGAAGGCCGCTGAGCAGCGGGGCTTGCGCGACGCGGGCCCGGTGCGCACCAAGGTGCGCACCGGGCCCGCGCGCGTGTCCGCGTGCGAGTGCATCCGGCCGCGTTCGAACGCAGCCACCTTTACCCAAAGCCATTCCATCGGGTGATCGTCACCCGGTCCGGCTGACTGCCGGTCGGTCCCCAACTAGGGTGCGGCGCAAGCATTCCGGCACTTGGCCCACCGGCATTGCGATGTCAGTGGCGGGTGTCACAGTGGGGGAGTGAGCGAAACCGCCGCAGGGCAGAGGGGGTGAGGTCCGGCCGTGTCCGAAACCGGTTCGATCGTGGAAGTGGGCGCGCCGTCCGCGCGCTCCCGGGCCCTGGCCGTGCTGCGCGTGCGCAGCCGGGCCCTGGCCTTCGGGCTGCTGCCCGCCGCCCTCGCGGTGGTGCTGCTGAGCGCCCGGATGACGGGCCGGCTGGCCGGGGACCCCTGGCCCCTGGTGACGCTCGTCGTGTGCGTCGTCGCCGTGCTGGTGCTGTTCGTCGGCGGGGTGTTCGCCGCGGTGGTGCTGCGGGCGGGCCCGGCCGTCACGCCGACGGTGCCGCTGGCGGAGTCCGCCGCTCCCGACCTCTACCGGCTGGTGCGGGACCTGGCCGACCGGATGGACGTGCCCGCGCCCTCCGCGATAGCCCTGACGCCGGACTGCGACAGCTGGCTTGAGGACCGCACGCATGCGGCGCACCGCCGCGGCGGCATAGCCGGTGGCCGCGAGTCGGAGCCCGGCGCGGCTCCCGTGCTGGTGATCGGCTCGCCGTTCCTGTGGTGGATGCGGGTCGCCGAACTGCGGGCGGTCCTCGCGCCGGTCGTCGCCGGTACGGGCCCTTCCGCGCATCCGGACATAGCCGATGCCCGGGGCTTCGTGCGCGGGCTCGACGCCGCGGCGGACGTGGGCAGCAGGCCCGGCCTCGGCTGGATCGGCCGGCCGGCCCGGCTGCTGCTGAAGCTGTGCCGGGAGGACGCCGCCGAGATGGAGCGCGGGGTGGCGGCCGCCGCCTCGGACCGTGCACAGGGTGTGGACTACGGGCTGCGCATCGTCGCCCAGGAGCAGGTCGGCCTCGCCTACGCGGGCTGGGACCGGCTGTTGACCCGCGTCGCACTGCCCGCGTGGCGGATGGGCCGCTGGCCGGCGCACCTCGACGCCGGGGTCGTCTCCGCGCTGACCGAGCTGTCCCGGCGGGACCGGCTGGCCGAGGGGTACACCTCGCGGCTCGGCGAGCGGCCCGCGTGCGATCTGCTGGAGCGGCCCGGCGTGATCGACGAGGCGGCTTCTCTGCTGGCCGCCCGGCTCTTCCACGGCGGTCCGGCCGAGGCCGGACCGGACTGGTCGCCGGTGGACTGGGCGGCGTATCCGGAGGAGGTCGTGGACCGCAAATGGCGGGCGGAGGCGGCCCGGCTGCACGCCGCGCTGGACGCCCTTGCCGTACCGGCCGGGCCGGGGCCGACGCTGGACCGGGTGCTGGGCCATCTCACCGACGCGGCGGGCGAGGGTGCGGCCGCGGAGGCGCTGGCCGGCCGGCTGAGCGGTGACCTGGCCAGGCAGGAGCGTTCCGAGGGCGCCGCGGTGGTGCGCGGGGCGGACACCGTGCCGCTGTTCCCGCTCCAGCCGCCCCGCAGCGGGCGGGACCTGCTCGCCGACCACGTGACGGCGATGGTGTGCGCCGCGGCCGTCGACTCGGCCGATGCTGCGCCGGGGCTGGACTGGCTGGACGGCCCGGTCCTCCTGGTCGGCGGCGAACGGCGCGCGGACCTGGCCCCCCGGGTGATGAGCCTGGTGGAGGACGGGGACCCGGAGCCCCTGCGGGCCTGGCTCGCGGAGCTCGGCGTCCGCCCGGAGAAGCCGGTCCGCCTCGTGTGACCCACCCGCGCCCGCGCCCGCGCCGTCCCCGGCCCGGGCGGCCGGTACTCGCCCCCTCCGGATGTGGCGAACGGTGACGGAATGAGTGCGTTATGTGATGTGCTGGGACCGTAGCGGTTCGATGTCTTGGAACCGCGCGACGTCGGCGGTGGACAGAGACCGTTCGGGGGAGCGAGGGAGGGGAACGGTATGGGTGCGGACCAGATCCGGCGGTGGGAATCAGGGGCGCTCGCGCACGCGGTGAACGACCCCTTCGGCCAGGGGCCACTGCCGTGGTTCCGGGGCAGCGAGCTGTACTTCGACGACACCGGGCAGGTCGTGCCCTGGTACGTGGACCCCGCCCTGGCCCCGGGCCAGAACCCCCGCGCCCGCAGCGGTGGCGGCCCGCGCACCGCCGACGACGTGCACCGGCAGATCAAGGGGTTCGCCTCCACGGGAGCCGTCGCACCCGGCGAGGCCATCGACTTCCACATCACCGTGGACCCGCCCCAGCAGTTCTCCGTCGACGTCTACCGCATCGGCCACTACGGCGGCGACGGCGCCTCCAAGATCACCACCAGCCCCCGGCTCTCGGGCATCGTGCAGCCCGCCCCCCTCACCGCCGACCGCACCGTCTCCTGCCACCACTGGTGGCTCTCCTGGCGGCTCCAGGTGCCCTCCTACTGGAGCGTCGGCGCGTACGTCGCCGTGCTCACCACGGCCGACGGGTACCGGTCCCACATCCCCTTCACCGTCCGCGACGACCACCCCGCCGACCTGCTCCTGCTGCTGCCCGACATCACCTGGCAGGCCTACAACCTCTACCCCGAGGACGGGCGGACCGGCGCGAGCCTCTACCACGCCTGGGACGACGAGGGCCGGTTGCTCGGCGAGCAGGACGCGGCCATCACGGTCTCCTTCGACCGCCCCTACGCGGGTGCGGGCCTGCCCCTGCACGTGGGCCACGCCTACGACTTCATCCGCTGGGCCGAGCGCTACGGCTACGACCTCGCCTACGCCGACACCCGCGATCTGCACGCCGGCCGCGTCGACCCCGCCCGCTACCGCGGCCTGGTCTTCCCCGGCCACGACGAGTACTGGTCGGCCCCCATGCGCCGCACCGTCGAGCGCGCCCGCGACCACGGCACCTCGCTCGTCTTCCTCTCCGCCAACACCATGTACTGGCAGGTCGAGCTGGGTCCCTCCCCGTCGGGGGTGGACGACCGGCTCCTGACCTGCCGAAAACGCCGGGGCCCGGGCCGCCCCAGCCTCTGGCGCGAGGTCGACCGCCCGGAGCAGCAGCTGCTCGGCATCCAATACGCGGGGCGGGTCCCCGAGCCCGCGCCCCTGATCGTGCGCAACGCCTCGCACTGGCTCTGGGACTCCACCGGCGCCGTCGAGAACGACGAACTCCCCGGCCTGGTCGCCGGCGAGGCCGACCGGTACTTCCCGCGCACCCAGCTCCCCGAGCACCAGGACCGCATCCTGCTCGCCCACTCCCCGTACCTCGACAGCGAGGGCGCCAAGCGCCACCAGGAGACCTCCCTGTACCGGGCGCCGAGCGGCGCCCTGGTCTTCGCGTCGGGCACTTTCGCCTGGTCCCCGGCCCTCGACCGCCCCGGTCACGTCGACGAACGGGTCCAGCGGGCCACGGCCAACCTCCTCGACCGGATCTGCAAGCGCGACTGACCGGGCCGCGCACCCCGGAGGCCGCGCACCGACCCCGGTACGGGACAATGGGGGTGCGCTCGTACAGAACCACAGGGAGACCCCGTGTCCGGATTCGTAGAAAAGCCCGAGCCGGTTCAGGTGCCCGGCCTCGTCCACCTCCACACCGGCAAGGTGCGCGAGCTCTACCGCGACGGCGACGGCAACCTCGTCATGGTCGCCAGTGACCGCATCTCCGCGTACGACTGGGTGCTTCCCACCGAGATCCCGGACAAGGGCCGCGTCCTGACCCAGCTCTCCCTCTGGTGGTTCGACCAGCTGAAGGACCTCGTGCCGAACCACGTGATCGGCACCGACCTGCCCGCAGGCGCCCCCGCCGACTGGGCCGGCCGCACCCTGATCTGCAAGAGCCTCGACATGGTCCCGGTCGAGTGCGTGGCCCGCGGCTACCTCACCGGCTCCGGCCTCGTCGAGTACGACCAGACCCGCACGGTCTGCGGACTGGCCCTCCCCGAGGGCCTCGTGGACGGCTCCGAGCTGCCCGCCCCGATCTTCACCCCGGCTGCCAAGGCCGCGGTCGGCGAGCACGACGAGAACGTCTCGTACGAGGAGGTCGCGCGCACCACCGGCGCCGAGACGGCGGCGCTGCTGCGCCAGACCACCCTGGCCGTGTACGGCCGGGCCCGGGACATCGCCCGCGAGCGCGGGATCATCCTGGCCGACACCAAGTTCGAGTTCGGCTTCGACAAGGACGGGACCCTGGTCGCCGGCGACGAGGTGCTGACCCCGGACTCCTCCCGCTTCTGGCCGGCCGACCAGTGGGAGCCGGGCCGCGCGCAGCCCTCCTTCGACAAGCAGTTCGTCCGCGACTGGCTGACCTCCCCGGCGTCCGGCTGGGACCGCAAGGGCGAACTCCCGCCGCCGGCCCTCCCGCAGGAGGTCGCCGAGCGGACCAGCGCCAAGTACATCGAGGCGTACGAGCGGCTCACCGGCCTCAGCTGGGCCTGAGACACGAAGAAGCCCCCGGTCCGAGGACCGGGGGCTTCTTCGATGGAGCGGACAACGCGACTCGAACGCGCGACATCCACCTTGGCAAGGTGGTGCTCTACCAACTGAGCTATGTCCGCATGCGCCGTAACGCGAGACCTACTATACCCAACCTCGCTCGCGTGCGAGACGCACTGCCGTGTGGCGGTTCTCCGCGCCGAGCTTCGAGGCCGCCGAGGACAGGTAGTTCCGCACGGTCCCCTGCGAGAGGGAGGCCCGCTCCGCGATCTCGGCGACCGGCGCGCCGTCCCCCGCGAGTTCGAGCACCTCGGCCTCTCGGGCGGTCAGCGGGGAATCCCCCGCGCTGATCGCGTCGGCCGCCAACTCCGGGTCCACGTAACGGCCTCCGGCGTGCACGGTCCGGATCAGCTCGGCCAGCCGCTGCGCCGACACCGTTTTCGGGGCGAAAGCCCGAACCCCTGCCGCGAGGGCCCGCTTCAGGTGCCCGGGACGGCCGTGACTCGTCACGATCATGGTTTTGCAGTCGGGGAGTTCGGCCCGCAGCGATGTGGCGACGCTCACACCGTCCGCCCCCGGCATCTGCAGGTCCAGCACGGCCACGTCCGGCCGGTGGGCCAGCGCCATCGCGAGGGCCTCCGGCCCCGAGGCCGCCTCCGCGACGACCAGCAGGTCGTCCTCCAGGGCCAGCAGCGCGGCGAGCGCGCCGCGGATCAGGTGTTCGTCGTCGGCCAGCAGTACGCGTACGGGTCTCACGTCCGCACCTCCAGTCCTTGCAGTTGTCCGTCCGGTATCCGTGCCAGCAGCCGGAACCGGCCGCCGTCGACCGGGCCGGCCTCCAAAGTGCCGTCCAGCACCGCGAGCCGCTCCCGCAGCCCCGCAAGCCCGGAGCCCGGCGGTCCGGCCGGCGCGTCGGGGGCGCCGTCGTTCTCCACCACCAGCGTCAGCGCGCCCCTGTCGGGCGCCGTGAGTCGGATCACACAGCTGCGGGCGTCCCCGTGCCGCAGCACGTTCGTCGTCGCCTCCCGGACCACCCAGCCCAGCGCCGACTGGACCTCCGGGCGCAGCGAACGGTCCGCCCTCACCTCGACGCGGCAGTCCATCCCGGCCGCGCTCAGCACCCCGCGGGCGCCCTCCAGCTCCACGGTGAGATCCGCCTCGCGGTAGCCGCGTACGACGTCCCGCACCTCGCGCTGCGACTCCCGGGCGATCCGCTGGACCTCGATCATCTGGTCCACGGCCTCCGGGCGTTCGCGCCGGGCCAGCTGGACCGCCAGCTCGCTCTTGAGCGCGATCACCGCCAGGTTCCGGCCCATCACGTCGTGCAGGTCCCGCCCGAAGCGCAGCCGCTCCTCGGCGACGGCGAGCTGTGCCTGGAGCTCCCGGGCGCGGTCGAGCTCGTACACCGCCTTCAGTAGCCAGGAGGAGAACCCGCAGGCCAGGGTCAGCAGGGTGCAGGTGAAGAGGAGGCCGACCCCGTAGCCGGCGGCCTCCGCGGGGGTCATGCCCGTCGCCGCCGAAGCGAGGGCCGCGGCGACCGCCGCGACCGGGGCCACGAAGATCATGTGCCGGACCCGCGTGAGGCTCAGCGTCAGCGAGCCCGAGGCGAACGCGACCGTGTTGACCACCAGGGCCGGGGCCACGCCGCCGTGGGTGATGACGCCGACCGAGCGCAGGACCAGTACGGCGGCAGCCAGGGCGGCCGTCAGCACGGTCAGCGCCACGGCCAGGCGCACGGGGCGCTCGCGGCGGCCGAGGACCCAGTCCAGCGCCCTGGAAGCCAGCACTCCGCTCAAGGCGATCTGGGCGGACAGGGGCAGCAGCAGGATGCCGGTGACGGCGCCGGGAGCTTCGGGGGCGAGGCCGATGAGCACCGATAGGGCTTCGAGGGCCACGAAGAAGTGCAGCGACCAGCGGGTGTAGAGCTCGATCTTCGCCGCGCTGCTGCGGTTTCGCCACCACCCGGTCAGCTTCGACACGGTCCCAGTCCCCCCGATCAACGATCACCTTCCGGCGGTCGCCGCCGTGCACGACTCCAGCCTCGCGGTAGCCCGCGGGAGGGGACAGTGCGCGCCGTCATCACCACCGATGACATTTGTCAGCACGTACGCCCGGTGCAAAGGGTGAGTGCATACGACAAAGGCCCTGATCGATGATCAGGGCCTTTGTTCGCTGAGCGGACGACGCGACTCGAACGCGCGACATCCACCTTGGCAAGGTGGTGCTCTACCAACTGAGCTACGTCCGCATGCTTGCGGCAACACGAATGTCGCTGCGATGCGTGCATCACTCTACCCGATCCACCGGAGTGGTCGGTAAAGCGTGCAGAGCGGGTGACAGGGATTGCACACTGCGCCTCCCCCCTGGAAGGGGGGTGTTCTGCTACTGAACTACACCCGCACGACCTTCGGGGCTTTGACCTGCGGTCTGGCCCCTCGGCGTGATCCACACACTAGCGGATCGGAGGGGGTGGATGGCAAATCCGCCCTCAGTGAGCTTCGTTGTACGCCGCGTAGACCCGCTTCGGGATGCGGCCGCGCGGGGGCACGTCGAGCTCGTTGGACCGGGCCCAGGCGCGGACGACCGCCGGGTCCGGGGCCAGTGAGGTGTGCTTGTACGCCTTCCCGGAACGGGCCTGCCGGCGGCCGGCCTCCACGAACGGTGCGAGGCTCTTCCGCAGTTTCTTTGCGTTGGCCAGATTGAGGTCGATCTCGTACGACTTACCGTCCAGGCCGAACGTGACCGTTTCCGCCGCTTCTCCGCCGTCGATGTCGTCGGAGATCGTGACTACTACGCGCTGCGCCACGGATATCGGTCCCTTCGCGCGACGCCGCCCAACCCTCAGGACGTGCGGTGATGTCGCCTGTGTGGATGTTTCGGAGCAATGCATCATTCCGCCGGAATCCCGGTGGAATCCTTTGTACCGTGATTCCCATTGCATTGCGAAGCCCAGTTAATTGTCTCCGCGTGTCCCGCCGCAATCCCGAGCGCGTGGTTTTCCGGTGGATTTTGCGAAGCGTTGGTGAAGCCGAAACCGGCGGGCGATCACGGGGCGCGCATATCTACCCGCGTAGAAATTTCGGCCGGGTACGCTGAGGGAACCGCCTTCGCACCAACCACCTCATCGGGAGTGCCAGTGGCACGCGTCGTAGTCGACGTCATGCTCAAGCCGGAGATCCTCGACCCCCAGGGCCAGGCGGTGCAGCGTGCACTGCCGCGCCTGGGCTTCGAGGGCATCGCCGACGTCCGCCAGGGGAAGCGTTTCGAGTTGGAAGTGGAGGGACCGGTCGACCAGGCCGCCCTCGACCGCATCCACAAGATGGCCGAAACGTTCCTCGCCAACACCGTCATCGAAGACTTCACCGTGAAGGTCGAGGCCTGACGGTGACCACTCGCATCGGAGTCGTCACGTTCCCCGGAACGCTCGACGACCGTGACTCGCTGCGCGCCGTCCGCCTCGCGGGGGCCGAGCCCGTCTCGCTGTGGCACCGCGACAAGGACCTGCACCAGGTCGACGCGGTCGTCCTCGCGGGCGGCTTCTCCTACGGGGACTACCTGCGCGCCGGAGCCATCTCCCGGTTCTCGCCGGTGATGGAGACCATCATCGAGCAGGCCAAGGGCGGCATGCCCGTCCTCGGCATCTGCAACGGCTTCCAGATCCTCACCGAGGCCCACCTGCTGCCGGGGGCGATGCTCCGGAACAACCACCTGCACTTCATCTGCCGCGACCAGACGCTGCGGGTGGAGAACGCGGAGACCGCGTGGACCGGCGACTACACCGCCGGCCAGGAGATCTCCGTACCGCTCAAGAACATGGACGGCCGCTACGTCGCCGACGAGCGCGTCCTCGACGAGCTGGAGGCCGAAGGCCGCGTGGCCTTCCGGTACGTGGACGTGAACCCCAACGGCTCGCTCCGCGACATCGCCGGCATCACCAACGCCGCGGGCAACGTCGTCGGCCTCATGCCGCACCCCGAGCACGCGGTCGAGCCGCTGATCGGGACGGGCCGCACCGACGGCCTCCCGTTCTTCACCTCGGTCCTGAAGAAGCTGGTCAGCGCATGAGCCTCGACACCGTCAAGAACGCCACCGAAACCCCGGACGCCTCCCAGCCCTGGAAGGAACTCGGCCTCAAGGAGGACGAGTACGCCCGGATCCGCGAGATCCTCGGCCGCCGCCCCACCGGCGCCGAACTCGCCATGTACTCGGTCATGTGGTCCGAGCACTGCTCCTACAAGAGCAGCAAGGTCCACCTGAAGCAGTTCGGCGAGAAGGTCCCGCAGAACGACGCCATGCTCGTCGGCATCGGCGAGAACGCGGGCGTCGTCGACGTCGGCCAGGGCTACGCGGTCACCTTCAAGGTCGAGTCGCACAACCACCCGTCGTACATCGAGCCCTACCAGGGCGCGGCCACCGGCGTCGGCGGCATCGTCCGCGACATCCTCGCCATGGGCGCCCGCCCGGTCGCGGTCGTCGACCCGCTGCGCTTCGGCGCGGCCGACCACCCCGACACCAAGCGCGTCCTGCCCGGCGTCGTCGCGGGCATCGGCGGCTACGGCAACTGCCTGGGTCTGCCGAACATCGGCGGCGAGGTCGTCTTCGACGCCTGCTACCAGGGCAACCCGCTCGTCAACGCCGGCTGCATCGGCGTGATGAAGCACGAGGACATCCACCTCGCCAAGGCCTCCGGCCCCGGCAACAAGGTCATCCTCTACGGCGCCCGCACGGGTGGCGACGGCATCGGCGGCGTGTCCGTGCTGGCCTCGGAGACGTTCGACGACTCCAAGCCCACCAAGCGCCCCGCCGTCCAGGTCGGCGACCCCTTCCAGGAGAAGCTCCTCATCGAGTGCACCCTGGAGATCTTCAAGGAGAAGCTGGTCGCGGGCATCCAGGACCTCGGCGGCGCCGGGCTCTCCTGCGCCACCTCCGAGCTGGCCTCCGCCGGCTCCGGCGGCATGCGCGTCGAGCTGGACACCGTTCCGCTGCGCGACGCGACGCTCTCGCCCGAGGAAATCCTCATGAGCGAGTCGCAGGAGCGCATGTGCGCGATCGTCGAGCCGCAGTACGTCGAGCGGTTCATGGAGATCTGCGAGAAGTGGGACGTCATCGCCACCGTCATCGGTGAGGTGACCGACGGCGAGCGCCTGGAGATCTTCTGGCACGGCGAGCAGATCGTGGACGTGCCGCCGGGCACCGTCGCCCACGAGGGCCCGGTGTACCACCGCCCGTACGCGCGCCCCGAGTGGCAGGACGCCCTCCAGGCCGACGACGCGGGCCTGCTGCCCCGCCCGCAGACCTCCGAGGAGCTCCGCGCGCAGGTCCTGGCACTGGTCTCGTCCCCGAACCAGGCCTCCAAGTCCTGGGTCACCGACCAGTACGACCGCTTCGTGCAGGGCAACACCGTCCTGTCGCAGCCCGAGGACGCGGGCATGGTCCGCATCGACGAGGAGTCCAACCTCGGCGTCGCCATGGCCACCGACGGCAACGGCCGCTTCGCGAAGCTCGACCCGTACACGGGTGCGCAGCTCGCGCTGGCGGAGGCGTACCGCAACGTCGCCGCGACCGGCGCCAAGCCGCTCGCCATCTCCGACTGCCTCAACTTCGGTTCGCCGGAGGACCCGGGCGTCATGTGGCAGTTCGCCGAGGCCACCCGCGGTCTCGCGGACGGCTGCCTGGAGCTGGGCACCCCGGTCACCGGCGGCAACGTCTCGCTCTACAACCAGACCGGTGAGACCGCGATCCACCCGACCCCGGTCGTGGCGGTCCTCGGTGTGATCGACGACGTCAACCGCCGTACGCCCATGGCGTTCGCGGAGGCCGGCCAGCTGCTGTACCTGCTGGGCGACACGGCCGAGGAGTTCGGCGGCTCGGCCTGGTCCCAGGTCGTCCACGACCACCTCGGCGGCATGCCGCCCAAGGTGGACCTGGGCCGCGAGAAGCTGCTCGGCGAGATCCTGATCTCTGCGTCCCGCGACGGCATGGTCGACGCGGCGCACGACCTGTCCGACGGCGGCGTGATCCAGGCGCTCACCGAGTCCTGCCTGCGCGGCGGCAACGGTGCGCGGATCGTGGTGCCCGAGGGCCTGGACGCGTTCACCTTCCTGTTCTCCGAGTCGGCGGGCCGGGCCATCGTGGCCGTCCCGCGCAGCGAGGAGCTCCGCTTCACCGACATGTGCGGTGCGCGCGGCCTGCCCGCCACCCGCATCGGCGTGGTGGACGGCGAGGAGATCGAGATCCAGGGCGAGTTCGCGATTCCGCTCGCGGAGCTGCGTACCGCTCATGAGGCGACGATCCCGGCACTGCTCGCCTGATCCCGCTTGCGCCAACGAGCCCCCGTCCGCGGTCTGCGGGCGGGGGCTCGGGCGTGCCCGCCCCGCTGCGCGGCGGGCAGCGTGGCGGGGCCGCACCGGCGTCGCGTGGCGGGGCCGTACCGGTGTCGGCCGCGCCGGATAGGGTCGGTCCATGCCACCCGCCAAGAAGAGGGCGCGTACCTACGACGCCGCGAAGATCCGTGCTGCCGTCACCGCGCAGTTCGGGCACGTGGCCGACGCCGTACGGGAGTTGAGCGAGGAGCAGCTCACGCGGCCCAGCGGGGTCGGGGTGTGGAACGTCGCCGAACTCGCCGCGCACATCGCGTGGATCGCCGACTCGCTGGCCACCGGACTGGCCCGCCCCCCGGCCGCCGTGCCGGAACTGACGGCCATCGAATGGCCCTTCGCCACCGCCTCCCTCGCCGGGAAGATCGCCGAGGCGGCCAGGGAGACCCTGGAGGGCGCCCCGCTGCCCGACCTGTACGAACGCGCCGGTGCCCGCATGGCCGGGGCGCTGGCCGCGAACCCCGGCAGCCGCGTACTGGACCTGTGGATCGGGGACATGACCCTGGCCGACTTCCTCGTCACCCGGACCGTGGAGCTGGTCGTCCACACCGACGACCTGGCCAGGGCCGCCGGTGTGGACATCCCGGTCGAGCGGCAGGCCCTGGCCGCCTGCACCCGGCTGCTCGCCGACGCCCTCGCGCTCAAGGCCCCCGGCGGCTCGGTGGAGGTACGGATCCCGCCGTTCGCGGTGGTCCAGTGCATCGAGGGCCCCCGGCACACCCGCGGCACCCCGCCGAACGTGGTGGAGACCGACCCGCTGACCTGGATCCGGTTGGCCACCGGGCGTACCGACTGGGCCACGGCCGTCGAGGACGCGCAGGTCAGGGCCAGCGGTGAGCGGGCCGACCTGGCGGCGCTGCTGCCCGTGATGAGCTGAGCGGATGGCAGTCGTGGGGGAACCGCCCGCAGGGCCCGCCCGTCCCAGGAGCATGGGTACCCACCGGCACGTCCCGACCGGCCTGGCCGTCGCATCGGCCCTCGCGCTCGTCCTCACGGCCTGCAGCCAGGGCGGGGAGGGAGGGACCCGCGTGCTTCCCGACCCCAAGGGTTCCTGGGCCGTCGAGTCCCTGACCACCGGTGGCCGCACCCTGCACGCGCCCGAAAGCGCCCGACTGGACCTCGCCGAGAAGGAAGCCAAGGGCAACTACGGCTGCAACGGCTTCACGGTGGCGGTCACCTTCGCAGGCACCTCCGCGGTGACCGTCACTCCCGGGGCCACGACCCTCACGTCCTGTCCGAACATCGAGTTCGAGAAGGAGTTCGCCAGACTCTTCAAGGGCCGGCTGACCATCGACCGGGGGCCCGACCGGCTCACGCTGAAGACCGCCGACGGGAGCACGATCGCGATGAGCACGAAGCCCCCGGTCCCGAACGCGCCCCTCCACGACACCGAGTGGACCGTCGAGTCCCTGATCAGCGGCGACACCGTGACCCCGCTGCCCGCCGAGGCCGCGGGCAAGGCACGGTTCGTCCTGAGCGCCGACCTCGCCGCGAGCGGCAGCCTCGGCTGCAACCGGTTCAGCGCCCAGGCCACCGGCGACGGCGCCCAGCTCACCTTCGGGCCGCTGACCACGACCCGGATGGCCTGCGAGGGCCCGGTGGGCGAGGTGGAACGGACCCTGACCGAGCTCTTCGCCGCCTCCCCGCTCACCTGGAAGATCGAGGGCCACGACCTCACCCTCACCGCGCCCGACGGCAAGGGCCTGACCGCGCGGGGGGCCTCGGCCGCGGAGTGACCCGGGCCCGGTCCGTGGCCCGGCAGGACGTCGACCTACGGGGCCGGTCCGTCCCCAGGGCCGTGACACCCCGGGAGCTCAGGCCGGGTAGGGCAGCAGTCCCGCATCCGTCCTCTCCCAGGCCGCGCGCAGTTGAGCGAGCCGGGCCGGCTCCAGGGCCGCCTTGTCGGCCTGCTCCCGGACGTCCCCGGCCAGGTTGAACAGCTGGTCCCGGCCCGTCTTGCCGCGGTAGTACTTCCAGTCGCCGCGGCGCAGGGCCCGCTCCCCGCGCACCCGCCAGAACAGGTTCCGCTCGGCGGGCTCCTCGCCGCGCAGCAGGTACCCGGCCAGGCTGGCCCCGTCCAGCGGGTGGGCCGGGTGCGGCCGGGTGCCGGCCAGCTCCAGCAGGGTCGCCGTCCAGTCCGGGGTGAAGACCGGGACCGCGCTGACCTGCCCGCCGTCGATCCGGGCGGGCCAGCGCAGGATGTTGGGCACCCGGATGCCGCCCTCCTGGAGGGAGGCCTTGTTGCCGGAGAGCGGCCAGTTGTACGAGAACCGCTCGCCTCCGTTGTCGCTGGAGAAGACGACCAGGGTGTCGTTCTCCTGCCCCGAGCGCGCCAGCGCCTTCAGCACCTCGCCGATCGAACGGTCGAGGTCCTCCACCATCTGCCGGTACTTCTCGACGGAGCCGCCGTCCTGGTGCCACAGGGCCCGCGAGTCGCCCGCCTTGATCCGGCGCTCGACCTCGGCGCTCGCCGCGGTGTCCCCGTCGGCGATCCACGGCCAGTGCGGGGTGGTGAAGTTGAGGTTGAGCAGCCACGGCCTGCCGCCGTGGTCGCGGGAGACGTACTCGCTCGCCCGCTCGGTGATGATCCGCGTGTAGTAGCGCAGGTCCTTGTACTCGGCGTCGCCCTCGTACAGGTCGTACTCGCCGCCGAGGCCCAGCTTGGAGTAGTACTCCAGGGCTCCGCCGAAGTTGCCGAAGAACTCGTCCCAGCCCGACTTGGTCGGGCTGTAGTCGGGCAGGTAGCCGCAGTGCCACTTGCCGATCAGCGCGGTGGCGTAGCCCGAGTCGCGCAGCAGCGAGGCCAGCGTCGGGTGGGTGGGTTCCAGGCCGGCGCTCTTGTCGGCGATGGGCTCGGCGAGCCCGCCCTCGACGCGGCCCGGGTAGCGGCCCGTGTACAGGCTGAACCGGGTCGGCGAGCAGGTGGCCGAGCCGGAGTAGGCGTCGGTGAAGCGGACGCCCTGGCGGGCCAGGCGGTCCAGGTTCGGGGTCTTGATGTGCGGGGCGCCGTACGAGGACAGGTCGGCCCAGCCGAGGTCGTCGCCCAGGACGAACAGGATGTTGGGCCGCCGGGAGTGCCGGCCGCGGGCGGCGCGGAACTCCCGCTCCTGCGGGCCGGTCCCGCCGGCCGCGGGGGCCGCCTGGGCCGGGCCCGCGGAGCCCAGCGCGACGGCGGCCGCCGCCGCGGTCGCACCGACCGCGCCGCCGAAGGCACGCCGGGACAGAGGAGGTTCGTACGAGGTCACAGGTACTCCAAGGCAGGGCCTGGCGGCCCGCCCCGGGCGGCGCGGGACGGCGCACGGCACGGCGGGGCGGGCTACGGCAGGGCGCAGCGAAAAGCGAAGAAAAGGAAGAAACGGGGAAGCGGCGAGTGACTACGCAGAACAGCGACAGATGGCGCTCGCGACACGGACCAGGTCTACGTGGCGGCGCTCGACGAGGGTGACGGCACGGTCACCGAGGGGCTGCATGAGCCGGAAGCCTGTACGAATGCACGACCGGGTGTCAACCACGGCATTCCGGATATCGAGACGGTCACCCTCCGCAGGGGTTACCCGACTGTCCGCACTGTGATTTTTGCGGACCGTCCCCAATTCGGACCAGTGGTCGATCTCGCCTACACTCGGAAGCGTGCCTCGTGGTGATGGACGACTCAACCACGACCTGCTCCCCGGCGAAAAGGGCCCCCAGGACGCTTGCGGCGTCTTCGGTGTCTGGGCTCCGGGTGAAGAGGTCGCCAAGCTCACCTACTTCGGACTGTATGCGCTACAGCACCGCGGACAAGAGTCCGCGGGAATCGCTGTGAGCAACGGTTCCCAGATCCTCGTCTTCAAGGACATGGGCCTCGTTTCCCAAGTCTTCGACGAAACCTCTCTCGGCTCGCTCCAGGGTCATATCGCGGTCGGTCACGCCCGCTACTCGACCACCGGAGCCTCCGTCTGGGAGAACGCGCAGCCCACTTTCCGCGCGACCGCCCACGGCTCCATTGCCCTGGGTCACAACGGCAACCTGGTGAACACCGCCGAGCTCGCCGAGATGGTCGCCGACCTCCCCCGTCAGGACGGCCGCGCCACCCAGGTGGCGGCCACCAACGACACCGACCTGGTCACCGCCCTGCTGGCCGGCCAGACGGACGACGAGGGCAAGCCCCTGACCATCGAGGAGTCGGCCGCCAAGGTCCTCCCTCAGGTCAAGGGTGCGTTCTCGCTCGTGTTCATGGACGAGGGAACCCTCTACACCGCCCGTGACCCGCAGGGCATCCGCCCGCTGGTCCTCGGCCGCCTGGAGCGCGGCTGGGTGGTCGCGAGTGAGACCGCCGCCCTCGACATCTGCGGCGCCAGTTTCGTCCGCGAAGTCGAGCCGGGCGAGCTCATCGCGATCGACGAGAACGGCCTGCGCACCTCCCGCTTCGCAGAAGCAAAGCCCAAGGGGTGTGTGTTCGAGTACGTCTACCTGGCGCGCCCGGACACCGACATCGCCGGCCGGAACGTCTACCTCTCGCGTGTCGAGATGGGCCGACGCCTGGCGAAGGAAGCCCCGGTCGACGCCGACCTGGTGATAGCGACGCCGGAATCCGGCACGCCCGCCGCCGTCGGATACGCCGAAGCCAGCGGGATCCCCTACGGCTCCGGCCTGGTCAAGAACGCCTACGTCGGCCGGACCTTCATCCAGCCCTCGCAGACGATCCGCCAGCTGGGCATCCGCCTGAAGCTCAACCCCCTCAAGGAAGTCATCCGGGGCAAGCGCCTGGTGGTCGTCGACGACTCGATCGTCCGCGGCAACACCCAGCGCGCCCTGGTCAAGATGCTCCGCGAGGCCGGCGCGGCCGAGGTCCACATCCGGATCTCCTCGCCGCCGGTGAAGTGGCCGTGCTTCTTCGGCATCGACTTCGCCACCCGGGCCGAGCTGATCGCCAACGGCATGACGGTCGACGAGATCGCCACGTCGCTGGGCGCGGACTCGCTCTCGTACATCTCGCTCGACGCGATGATCGAGGCGACGACCATCCAGAAGCCCAACCTCTGCCGTGCCTGCTTCGACGGCGAGTACCCCATGGACCTGCCCGACCCGCAGCTCCTGGGCAAGCAGCTCCTGGAGACCGAGCTCGCGGGCGGCACCGACGCCGCCGACGCGCTCCGGCGCCCGTAGCGCCGCGGCCCGCGTTCCCGGCTCAACCTGCGCCGGGCCCTGTCTTTGAAGCTATTCCCAGGGCCCGGCACCACCCGCAGTAACGACACGAAAGCTCTCTCCTGTCATGACAGAGAAGACCACCGGTGCCAGCTACGCAGCCGCGGGCGTCGACATCGAAGCGGGGGACCGCGCCGTCGAGCTCATGAAGGAGTGGGTGAAGAAGACGCAGCGCCCCGAGGTCCTCGGCGGCCTCGGCGGATTCGCCGGCCTCTTCGACGCCTCCGCCCTCAAGCGCTACGAGCGCCCGCTGTTGGCCTCCGCGACCGACGGGGTCGGCACGAAGGTGGACATCGCCCGCCAGCTGGGCGTCTACGACACCATCGGCCACGACCTGGTCGCGATGGTCATGGACGACATCGTCGTCTGCGGCGCCGAGCCGCTCTTCATGACCGACTACATCTGCGTGGGCAAGGTCCACCCCGAGCGTGTCGCGGCGATCGTCAAGGGCATCGCCGAGGGCTGTGTCCTCGCCGGCTGCGCCCTGGTGGGCGGCGAGACCGCCGAACACCCGGGTCTGCTCGGCCCGGACGACTTCGACGTGGCGGGCGCCGGCACCGGTGTCGTCGAGTACGACCGCCTGCTCGGTGCGGATCGCATCCGTACGGGTGACGCCGTCATCGCGATGGCGTCGTCCGGCCTTCACTCGAACGGGTACTCGCTGGTCCGGCACGTCCTCTTCGACCGTGCGGGCATGTCGCTCGACCAGCACGTGGACGAACTCGGCCGGACCCTCGGCGAGGAGCTCCTGGAGCCCACCAAGATCTACTCGCTGGACTGCATGGCCCTCACCCGTACGGCCGAGGTGCACGCGTACTCGCACATCACGGGCGGCGGACTCGCGGCGAACCTGGCCCGGGTCATCCCGGACCACCTGCACGCCACGGTCGACCGTTCGACCTGGACCCCGGGTGCGGTCTTCGACCTGGTCGGCAAGGCCGGTCTGGTCGAGCAGCTGGAGCTGGAAAAGACCCTGAACATGGGCGTCGGCATGATGGCCGTGGTCCCGCAGGAGTCGGTGGACGTGGCGCTGACCGCGCTGGCCGACCGGGGTGTCGAGGCCTGGGTCGCGGGAGAGATCCTGGACCGCGGCGCGCACACCGAGGGCGCGACCCTGACCGGCTCCTACGCGGGCTGAGACAACACTGAAACCCGGTCCGGGGCGAGGCCCTGGACCGGGTTTGTGTGTTGCTCAGCGGGGGTCAGCCACTGGCTGCCACCTGCATGGTGCAGACGTGAAAAGCGTCAAGCGCCGCGACGCTGTTGCGACGGGCCGGACTCTTCGTCCTCGTCGTCGTCGTCATCGCTGTTGTACAGATCCGCGTACCTGGCGTACGGGTCGTCGTCGTCCTGATCGTCATCGACTTCGACCGGTTCGCTGACAGGCAGCGGTTCCGTCGGCGATGCGCCCAGCTCATTGGCCAGACGCGAGAGGTCAGTCCCGCCGCTGTTGTACTTCAGCTGGCGGGCGACCTTTGTCTGCTTGGCCTTGGCCCGGCCGCGCCCCATGGCTCGACCCCCTCGGTGACGGGGCTCGACGGCCCCAGAGTCTGACACGCGTTCATGGTTCGGAGCGGGCTCTCCGTGGAGAGACCGTCCGTAGGGGTTTAACGGTACCTGCTTCCGCGGCCATACGGTACGCCGCCCGCATGACGTGCCCCGGTGCAGGACCAATGAGGCGCCCCGTCCTCGCTGGTCAGCTGCGATTTTAACCCTTTCCTGGCCGGCGACCCGCCGAAGTGCAGTGAGTTCCGTCTCGCCGCAACCCCGGCGGGCGCACGTCAGGGGCCGTTACGACGCGTCGGCAGCCGGGGCCGAGCCCTTCGCGGCCTTCGCGGCGCGGGCGTCCGCCATGCGCTGCTCGGCGATCCGGTCGGCCGCCGCGGCCGGCGGAATGCCGTCAGACTTTGCGCGAGTGAAGATCTCCAGCGTGGTGTCGAAGATCTTCGTCGCCTTGGCCTTGCACCGGTCGAAGTCGAAGCCGTGCAGCTCGTCGGCGACCTGGATGACCCCGCCCGCGTTGACCACGTAGTCCGGGGCGTAGAGGATGCCGCGGTCCGCGAGGTCCTTCTCGATGCCCGGGTGGGCGAGCTGGTTGTTCGCCGCACCGCAGACGATCGAGGCGGTGAGGGCGGGCACGGTGTCGTCGTTCAGGGCGCCGCCGAGGGCGCAGGGGGCGTAGATGTCCAGGCCCTCCGTGCGGATCAGCGCGTCCGTGTCGGCCGCGACGGCGACCTGCGGGTGCTTGTCGAGGATGCGGCGCACCGACTCCTCGCGCACGTCCGTGATGACGACCTCGGCACCGTCCTCCAGGAGGTGCTCGACCAGGTAGTGGCCGACCTTGCCGACACCGGCCACGGCCACCTTGCGGCCGCGCAGGGTCGGGTCGCCCCACAGGTGCTGGGCGCTGGCCCGCATGCCCTGGAAGACGCCGAAGGCGGTGAGGACCGAGGAGTCGCCGGCGCCGCCGTTCTCGGGGGAGCGACCGGTGGCCCAGCGGGTCTCGCGGGCGACGACGTCCATGTCCGCGACGTACGTGCCGACGTCGCAGGCGGTGACGTAGCGGCCGCCGAGGGACTCCACGAACCGGCCGTAGGCCAGCAGCAGTTCCTCGGTCTTGATGACGTCCGGGTCGCCGATGATCACGGCCTTGCCGCCGCCGAGGTCGAGTCCGGCCATGGCGTTCTTGTACGACATGCCGCGCGAGAGGTTCAGCGCGTCCTGGACGGCCTCCTCGTCGGAGGCGTACGCGTGGAAGCGCGTACCGCCGAGGGCGGGGCCCAGGGCGGTGGAGTGGATGGCGATGACGGCCTTGAGTCCGGTGGCCCGGTCCTGGCACAGCACGACTTGCTCGTGGCCGCCCTGCTCCGTGCGGAACAGGGTGTGCAGGACGCCGTCGGTCATTTCGGTCACGGTGGTGACTCCCATGGAAGAGATGCGGCGGAATGACGCCCGCCCTGCGGGTGGGGGAGGGCGTGCTGGGAGCAGAGTAAGACCTGCGGGGCGTGCGCAGGTGATCTGTCCGAGGATCGAAACCCTCCCGTGGTACGGGCGCCCGTGCTCCGGGCCCGCGGGCGCAGGGCGGAGTACCCCGGGGCGGTGCGGGGGAGTACGAGAGCGTGAGCGAATCCTCCGACCCCAAGCTGCCCTCGGCGCGCTCGGCGCCGACCGTCCCGTACGCCTCCTACCTGCGCGTCTACGAGCCCCTGGCCGCTTTCGCGGAGCCGGAGCGCACGCACTGGGCCTCGTACGCCCGGCGCGGGGTGGTGCCCACCGCCCAGGACGAACTGCGTCGCTCCCTCTCCGATTTGGTCCGGGTCCCGGTGGTCGGGGTGCCCGCGCACGAGAGCGCGGACGCCTTCACGGCGGAGGTGGACGGGGTGCTGCTGGTCTGCCCGTGGCGGACCAGGCTCCGGGGCTGGCTGGCGCTCCAGGAGCTGGCCGAGCAGTTCCCGCTCCCGGTGCTGGACGCGGCGCTCCCACCGGTGGCGCGGCGGCGGGCGGCCGAGGACTACGAGCGCTGGCGCGAGCGGAACCCGGACGCGCGCCCCTGGATCCGCACCGCGGTGTGGCAGGTGCCCCTGCGCTGGTTCGTGCTGGTGGCCGACGACGAGCGGGAGTACGTGCCGGGCGAGCGGATGCGTTACCGGACGCCGATGGTGCAGGCCCGGCGGCGGCTCGCGCGGGGGCTGCGGATCCTGCGCGCGGCCGAGGAGTACGAGGGGCTCGCGGAGGGGCTGGTGGACGTCGGCAGCTGGCTGGAGGAGTTCCACCCGCGGTCGATGGTCGAACTGGACTACGGGGGGCTGGTCCACGCACTGCCGGCGGACCGGCTGCGCACCGACCGCTCGGCACGGGACGTCGCGGTGGGCATCGCGGCGCTGCGGGCCGGGGACGAGACCGGCGCGGCGGAGGCGTACGAGGAGCTGGCGGAGCGCTGGCGGGAGGTCCGGGAGAGGCTGTTCGCGAACTGACCCGGTGGCGGTGGGCGGCGGCCGGACGGAGCTGGCGTACCGTGCGTATCGGTCGATCTGCCATAAGTGGCAGATCAGGGGCATGATCACCCGATTCGGGTCTTAGTTCCAGGACCTACGTCCCGATACGGGCCATTGGCCCAAGCGTGACGGACCGCACTAACCACACCCTTGCGCCCTTCCCCTACCCTCGTGCCAAAATAGGACAAGGAGTCCGGGGAGGGTTCCTTCCGCCCAACTAAGGGCGGAATGCTCGGCATTGCACTCTACGGGGGGTCCTGACGACTCCTGATCGCTCTGTGACTGATCGTCACAGTGGGGTGACTGTCCGTTATGGGGCGGTCCATCGGCTTCCGCCGCTGATGAACACCTCGGAGGGCAATTCCATCGGTTTGGCCGTCGAGGCTGGACGGATGGTGTAGTTGTAGTGCCGAGGACAAGCCGTTCGTCCTATAACCGACTCGGCCCGCGTATGTCCATTTCGGGCAACGCGGGCCAAGGTGCAGAATTTAGAGGAAAGAACCGAGATGGTTCGGTTCTCCCGAGGAGGCCGCTCATGACCGCTCGCACCCCTGATGCCGAGCCGCTGCTGACCCCGGCTGAGGTTGCCACGATGTTCCGCGTGGACCCGAAGACGGTCACCCGCTGGGCCAAGGCTGGCAAGCTCACGTCCATCCGCACCCTGGGTGGACACCGCCGTTACCGCGAGGCCGAGGTTCGCGCTCTGCTCGCGGGAATTCCGCAGCAGCGCAGCGAGGCCTGAGGTCGCGCAAGCACGTAAGCACCCCGCTTTACCGGGGTTGAATCGGGTCCCCCAATCCGATGAAACCCACATGGCTTCAAACGCTTGGACCTGCCCCAACAGGTTCTCGTCGTTCGATCGCGCTGGACTCCGCCGGGTCCAGCGCGATCTTTTTTATGCCCCGGGGCGGGGGGAGATCGGGCGGGTGCGGGACGCCGGCGAGGTAGGTGCCATTGCACATATTAAATCGAGCACGCGTATGGGTGCGATAAAAGTGCGAGTCTCAAAAACTCATGTGGTGACTCCCGTCACAGGCTGTCACTCTTGTGTAACGCGCAATGCACCCGTAAGGGGACGTGCGTTGCAGAGCGCCTCATGCGGACGGGGGATTTTCGCCGTCGGATGCGTTCTGGGAGTGGCCGCGGAGTGACGGCTGCCCCGCCCCGTGGCGATCATTCCCCTCCAGAGGCCCCGGGGTGGCCCCCCGGGGCCTCTGGCGGGCCCTCAGGGGCGCCCGGAGGGTGCGGGGGAGACGATGACGGCGGGGCGGCCACGGAAACGCCCGTGACCGTCCGTCGGGCCGCCGCCGGGGCGGACCGCGCGACGGCAACGCAGAAGGGCCCGCATCCTTGAGGATGCGGGCCCTTCTGTTGCTGCGAACCTGACGGGACTTGAACCCGCGACCTCCACCTTGACAGGGTGGCGAGCTAACCAACTGCTCCACAGGTCCTTGATTTGCTGCCGCTGGGCGGCTGCGAATCAGACTGTACCGCAGCTCAGGGGGTGCAGTCGAACCGGATCACGGAGCCGCCGCGTCCACCGCCTTCACGATCCGTTTGTCGGAGACCGGGTACGCGGTCCCGAGGGCGTGTGCGAAGTAGCTGACCCGCAGTTCCTCGATCATCCAGCGGATGTCGGTGACCGTGGACGGCACCGGCCGGCCCTTCGGTAGCTGCTCCAGCAGCCACGCGTACTCGTCCTGCATCTCGTGGACCTTCTCCATGCGCGTGGTGTCGCGCTGGGCGCCCGTCGGCATCTGCTGGAGCCGCCGGTCCACCGCCACCAGGTAGCGCATCAGGTCCGGCAGCCGGCGCAGGCCCGTCAGGGTCACGAAGCCCGCCGGCACGAGGGCCGCCAGCTGCGTCCTCACGTCCTGCACGTTCGCCACCAGGGCCAGGCTGTTGGTGGCCTTCAGACGGCGCTCACAGGCCTGCCAGGCGGCCAGCACCTGCTGCACCTGGGCCACCGTCCGCACCGTCGTGTCCACGAGGTCCGCGCGCACGCCCTCGTACAACGCCCGGAAGCCCGCCTCGTCCCAGGCAGGGCCGCCGTGGTCGGCGATCAGCTTGTCGGTCGCCGCGGTCGCGCAGTCGTCGAAGAGCGCCTGGATCGAGCCGTGCGGATTCCTGGACAGGGCCAGCTTCTGCTGGTTGGTCAGGTGGTCCGAGGCGAACTTCGCCGGATTCACCGGGATGTTCAGCAGGATCAGCCGCCGGGTGCCCAGCCACATCGCCTGCTGCTGCTCGGCCTCGGTGTCGAAGAGCCGCACGGAGACGCTCGCGCCCTCGTCCACCAGCGCCGGGTACGCCTTCACGGGCTGGCCCGCCCGCCGGGTCTCGAAGACCTTGGTCAGCGTGCCGATCGTCCAGTCGGTCAGACCGGTGCGCTCCACCGACTCGCCGCCCGCCCGCTCGGCGGTGGCGGCCGCGGCCTGGGACAGGGCCTGACGGGCCTTCGGCTTCAGCTTCAGCCGCAGGGCCTCCAGGTCCTTGTCCTCGGCGACGTTCTTGCGGCGCTCGTCGACGATCCGGAAGGTGATCTTCAGGTGGTCCGGGACGCGGGACAGGTCGAAGTCCTCGGCGGAGACGGGTACCCCGACCATCCGCTGGAGCTCGCGCGCCAGGGTCACCGGAAGCGGCTCCTGCAGGGGTACCGCCGAATCCAGGAACCGGGACGCGAAGTTCGGCGCGGGCACGTAGTGCCGGCGGATCGGCTTCGGCAGGGACCGGATCAGCTCCGTGACGACCTCTTCGCGCAGGCCGGGGATCTGCCAGTCGAAGCCCTCGTCGGTGACCTGGTTCAGTACCTGGAGCGGGATGTGGACGGTCACGCCGTCCGCGTCCGCGCCGGGCTCGAACTGGTAGGTCACCCGGAACTTCAGCTGCCCCTGCCGCCAGGAGTCCGGGTAGTCGGCCTTGGTGACCCCGGCCGCCTTCTCGGTCAGCAGCATCTCGCGCTCGAAGTCGAGGAGCTCGGGCTCCTCGCGCCGCTTGTGCTTCCACCAGGAGTCGAAGTGCGCCCCCGAGACCACGTGCTCGGGGATCCGCTGGTCGTAGAAGTCGAACAGGGTCTCGTCGTCCACCACGATGTCGCGGCGCCGCGCCCGGTTCTCCAGCTCCTCGACCTCGGTCAGGAGCTTGCGGTTGTCGGCGTAGAACTTGTGGTGGGTCCGCCAGTCGCCCTCGACCAGCGCGTTGCGGATGAACAGCTCGCGCGAGACCTCGGGGTCGATCCGGCCGTAGTTGATCTTCCGCTGGGCGACGATCGGCACGCCGTACAGCGTGACCTTCTCGTACGCCATGACGGCCGCCTGGTCCTTCTCCCAGTGCGGCTCGCTGTACGTGCGCTTGATCAGGTGCTGGGCCAGCGGCTCGACCCACTCGGGCTCCACCTTGGCGTTGACCCGGGCCCACAGCCGCGAGGTCTCCACCAGCTCCGCCGACATCAGGAACTTCGGCTGCTTCTTGAAGAGCGCCGAACCGGGGAAGACCGCGAACTTGGCGGACCGGGCCCCCAGGTACTCGTTCTTGTCGGTGTCCTTGAGGCCGATGTGCGAGAGCAGGCCGGCCAGCAGCGAGACGTGCACGTGCTGCTCGGGGGCGTCGGCCTCGTTGACGTGGATGCCCATGCCCTTGGCGACCGTGCGCAGCTGCGAGTAGATGTCCTGCCACTCGCGGATCCGCAGGAAGTTCAGGTACTCCTGCTTGCACATCCGGCGGAAGGAGGACGAGCCGCGCTCCTTCTGCTGCTCGCGGACGTAGCGCCACATGTTCAGGAACGAGAGGAAATCGCTCGTCTCGTCCTTGAACCGGGCGTGGTTCTGGTCGGCCTGCGTCTGCTTGTCCGAGGGCCGCTCGCGCGGGTCCTGGATGGACAGCGCCGCCGCGATGACCATGACCTCGCGGACGCAGTTGTTCTTGTCGGCCTCGACGACCATGCGGGCCAGGCGCGGGTCCACGGGGAGCTGGGAGAGCTGGCGGCCCATCGGCGTGAGCCGCTTCTTGGGGTCCTTCTCCGACGGGTCCAGCGCGCCGAGCTCCTGGAGCAGCTGGACGCCGTCGCGGATGTTGCGGTGGTCCGGCGGGTCGATGAAGGGGAACTTCTCGATCTCGCCGAGGCCGGCCGCGGTCATCTGGAGGATGACGGAAGCCAGGTTCGTGCGCAGGATCTCGGCATCCGTGAACTCGGGACGGGCGTTGAAGTCGTCCTCGGAGTAGAGCCGGATGCAGATGCCGTCCGAGGTGCGGCCGCAGCGGCCCTTGCGCTGGTTGGCGCTGGCCTGGGAGATCCGTTCGATGGGCAGGCGCTGCACCTTGGTGCGGTGGCTGTAGCGGGAGATCCGGGCGGTGCCCGGGTCGATCACGTACTTGATGCCCGGGACGGTCAGGGAGGTCTCGGCGACGTTCGTGGCCAGGACGATCCGGCGCCCCGCGTGCTGCTGGAAGACGCGGTGCTGCTCGGCGTGGGAGAGGCGGGCGTACAGGGGCAAGACCTCGGTGAAGCGAAGATTCCGCTTGTTCAGGGCGTCCGCCGTGTCGCGGATCTCGCGCTCGCCGGAGAGGAAGACCAGGACGTCGCCGGGCCCCTCGGACTGGAGTTCGTCCACGGCCTCGCAGATCGCCGTGATCTGGTCCCGGTCGGAGTCCTCGGAATCCTCCTCCAGCAGGGGCCGGTAGCGGACCTCGACGGGGTACGTACGGCCGCTGACCTCGACGATCGGGGCGTCCCCGAAGTGCCGGGAGAACCGCTGCGGGTCGATCGTCGCCGAGGTGATCACGACCTTGAGGTCGGGGCGCTTCGGCAGCAGCTGGGACAGGTAGCCCAGCAGGAAGTCGATGTTGAGGGACCGCTCGTGGGCCTCGTCGATGATGATCGTGTCGTACGCGCGCAGTTCGCGGTCCGTCTGGATCTCGGCGAGCAGGATGCCGTCGGTCATCAGCTTGACGAAGGTCGCGTCCTGGTCCACCTGGTCGGTGAAGCGGACCTTCCAGCCGACGGTCTGCCCGATCTCGGACTTCAGCTCCTCGGCGATCCGCTCCGCGACCGTGCGCGCGGCGATCCGGCGGGGCTGGGTGTGCCCGATCATGCCCCGGACGCCGCGGCCCAGCTCCATGCAGATCTTGGGGATCTGCGTGGTTTTGCCGGAACCGGTCTCACCGGCGACGATCACGACCTGGTGGTCGCGTATCGCCTCGGCGATCTCGTCCTTCTTCTGGCTGACGGGCAGGTTCTCGGGATACGTGACCTCCGGCATCCGCGAGGCACGGCCGGACAGTCGCGCGGCGGCCTTCTCGGCCTCCGCGGCGATCTCGTCGAGCACGGCCTGCTTGGCCTCGGGCTTGCGGATGCGGCGGGCGCCTTCGAGGCGGCGGCCGAGGCGGTGCGCGTCACGGAGGGAGATCTCACCGAGAAGCGTCTGCAGGGCGGCGAAGGAAGTAGACATACCTGATCGAGGATCTCACCCGCAGGCGCCGGGTGGCGAACGCATTTGTGCCCCCTCCCCGTACCATTTCGGGACGAGATCGCCTGAACCGACCCGCCGACCGAGTGAGAGGCCCGCCATGTCCCGCGTGCGCGTCGTGTGGTGCACGGTCGCTGCGCTGGCGGTATGGGTGACGGCCCTGACCGGCCCCGGCCCCGTACCCGCGGCCGGGGCGGCCCCGACCCCGGGCCGGATCGCAGGCGTCGCGGCCGCGACTGCGGCTGCGCGAGCCGCGCGGTCCACGGTCGCGAGCGCGGCGCTCCGCCCCGACTATGCCGCGCCGTCGCCGTCGGCCGCAGGGATCCCGTCGGCCGTCCGGCCGGCCCCGGCTGCCGCGGCCGTTCCCCCTGCCCGAGCCGCACGGACCGTGCCGGCCGGGCGAGCCGCGCGGACCGTGCCCGCCCACCGGATCCCATGGACCGTGCCGGCCGGCCCGGCCTCCCCGGCTGCGCAGGCCATGACGGCTTTCCCGGCCGCGGCCGGGTCGGGGTCCGCGGACGCGGGGGTCCGGCCGGGTCCTGCTCCGGCTGTCCGGAGCGTGCTGGCCGGGCCGGCTTTCTCGGCGGCGGCCGGGTCGGGGTCCGCGGACGCGGGGGTCCGGCCGGGTCCTGCTCCGGCTGTCCGGAGCGTGCAGGCCGGGCCGGTTGCGGACGTGGCTTCCGGGTCCGGTGGGCGGGGGCCCGGGTGTGAGCCCGGGAGGGGCGATCGGCCGCAGGGGCCGGCCGGGCCGGTGCGGGGCGAGCAGGGGCACGTTCCCGCCGGGCGGCCCCTGTCACCCCAGAGCTGTTCCTCCGCGCCGCGCGCGCAGGTGCTCGTACGCGGGCCCGACCGGCCGGCGCCGGGTCCGGTGGAGCTGTCCGTGATGCGGGTGTAGAGGACCGGCCCTTCCACCGGTCCCTTTCACCACCCGTTGCTCTGGAGCACCCGTATGCCTTCTTCTCCTTCCTCTTCCGCCCGCAAGCGGCTGCTGATCTCCGCCGGGGTCGCGCTCGCCGCCGTCACCCTCGGGATCGTGTCCTGGCAGGCCACCGCCCCCGAGGACGCCCCCGCCAGGACCTCCTCCGCCGCGGCCGCCCCCAAGGGCTCCGACATCCACGCCGAGCTGGCGAAGCTCGCCCGGCGCGAGCCCGGCGACAAGCTCGCCGCCGGCCGGGCCGACGCCCCCGTCGTGTTGATCGAGTACTCCGACTTCAAGTGCGGCTACTGCGGCAAATTCGCCCGCGACACCGAACCCGAACTGGTGAAGAAGTACGTCGAGGACGGCACCCTGCGCATCGAGTGGCGCAACTTCCCGATCTTCGGCGCCGACTCCGAGGCCGCCGCCAAGGCCGCCTGGGCCGCCGGCCGGCAGGACCGGTTCGCGCAGTTCCACGCGGCCGCGTACGCGGACGGCGCCAAGGAGAAGGGCTTCGGCCAGGCGCGGTTGCTGGAGCTGGCCGGCGAGGCCGGGGTCCCGGACCTGGAGCGCTTCAAGCAGGACATGACGGGCGAGGCCGCCGCGGCCGCCCTGCAGAAGGACCAGGAAGAGGGCTACCGCATCGGCGTCAGCTCCACCCCGTCCTTCCTGGTCAACGGGCAGCCCATCGCGGGCGCCCAGCCGCTCGACGCCTTCGCCGCAGCCATCGCCAAGGCCAAGGCCCAGGCGCAGCCGCAGGCCGCCAAGTGACCGGCGTCGGCGACATCGGCTACCTGGCAGCCCTGCTCGGCGGGCTCCTCGCGCTGCTCAGCCCCTGCAGCGCACTGCTGCTGCCCGCCTTCTTCGCGTACTCGATCGACTCCGCCTCGCGGCTGCTGGCGCGGACCGGGATCTTCTACGCGGGCCTCGCGAGCACCCTCGTCCCGCTGGGCGCGGCGGGCTCGTACGCCGGCCGGTTCTTCCACAGCAACCGCGACGGACTCGTCCTGGCCGGCGGCTGGCTGATCATCGCGCTCGGGCTCGCGCAGATCCTGGGCCTGGGTTTCACCTCGAAGCGGATCTCGGAGCTGTCGGGGCGGATCCGGCCGACCACCGCCCTGTCGGTGTACGCGCTGGGCGCGGTCTACGGGCTGGCAGGGTTCTGCGCCGGCCCGATCCTGGGCAGCGTCCTGACGGTGGCGGCGGTCAGCGGCAGCCCGGTCTACGGCGGCCTGCTGCTCGCGGTGTACGCACTGGGCATGGCCGTACCGCTGTTCTTGCTGGCGCTGCTGTGGGAGCGGTTCGACCTGGGCCGGCGGCGCTGGCTGCGCGGGCGGGCCGTCCGGGTGGGCCGCTTCGAGCTGCACACCACCTCGCTGCTCTCGGGGCTGTTCTTCATCGCCCTCGGCGCGCTGTTCCTCGCGTACGACGGGGCGAGCGCACTGCCGGGGCTCCTCGACGTGGACGACTCGTACGCGGTGGAGCAGCGGGTCCGCGTCCTCGCGGACGCGGTGCCGGACTGGGCGCTGCTCGGGCTGGTGGCGGCGGGCGCGGCGGCGGTCGGCGTGACGCAGTGGCGCCGCAGCGAGCGCGGTGAGCGTGGGGAGCGCCAGGAGGACGGGGCGCGGGAGAACGGGTAACGCAGAAGGCCCCGTCCGATGGACGGGGCCTTCTTGTGGTGGCTGGGGCCGGGGTCGAACCGGCGACCTATCGCTTTTCAGGCGATCGCTCGTACCAACTGAGCTACCCAGCCACGAGACCGTTTCCGGCCTCAGCGATCCTGACGGGACTTGAACCCGCGACCTCCACCTTGACAGGGTGGCGAGCTAACCAACTGCTCCACAGGACCTTGCAGTGTGCGAGACAAAGTCTTGCACACGGTAATGCGTACCCCCAACGGGATTCGAACCCGTGCTACCGCCTTGAAAGGGCGGCGTCCTGGGCCACTAGACGATGAGGGCTAAAGGCCCGCCGGGCACTTTCCAGCGCGTCGGGGACGTGAGAAGCATATGGGATCCGGGGAGCTATCGCCAAAACGGTTTCTCCCGGAGGGACAATGGCCCGGTGCTGGAGATGACGCGCGAGGAGTTCGAAGAGCTCGTCGCAGAGGCCCTGGACCGCATCCCGCCCGAGCTGACGCGGCTGATGGACAACGTGGCGGTGTTCGTCGAGGACGAACCGCCGGCGGACGATCCCGAGCTGCTGGGGCTGTACGAGGGAACCCCGCTGACGGACCGCGGCGAGTGGTACGCCGGTGTGTTGCCGGACCGGATCACCATCTACCGCAACCCCACGTTGCGGATGTGCGAGGACCGGGAGAGCGTGATCGCGGAGACGGAGGTCACCGTGGTGCACGAGATCGCCCATCACTTCGGCATCGACGACGACCGGCTGCACGCGCTGGGCTACGGGTGACCGGCCCGGAGCGGGCCGGGAGCATCGGCGCGGCCACCGGCGTCGGCGCCCGCGCTGAGGCGATCGACCCGGACGTCGATCTCCATGTGCCCGGGCAGCGCGCCGAGCGGCCCGGGCCGGTGCTGGCCGCGATCGCCGTCGGCGGCGCGCTCGGGGCGTCGGCGCGGTACGGGGCGGCGCTGCTGTGGCCGGCCGGGCCGGCGGCCTTCCCGTGGACGACGTTCTGGACCAACGTGATCGGCTGCGCGCTGATCGGGGTGCTGATGGTGCTGATCAGCGAGGGCGGCCGGTCGGCGCCGCATCCGCTGGTCCGGCCGTTCGTCGGGGTCGGGGTGCTCGGCGGGTTCACCACCTTCTCCACGTACGCGGTGGACTTCTCGCGGCTGCTGGACGCGGGGGAGGCCGTGACCGCGCTGGCGTACGCCGGGCTCACGGTGGTGGGGGCGCTGGGCGCGGTGTGGGCGGGGGCCTCGGTGACCCGCCTCGCAACGGGCCTCGCGGTGCACGGCGGACCGCGGAGGTCGCCGTGAACTGGCTGCTGGTGGTGATGGGCGCGATGGTGGGGGCGCCGCTGCGCTATCTGACGGACCGTGCGGTGCAGGCGCGGCACGATTCGGTGTTCCCGTGGGGAACGTTCGTGGTGAACGCGGGCGCCTGCCTGGTGCTCGGGCTGCTGACGGGGGCGGTGTTGGCCGGTGCGGCGCCCGGGCGGTTGAACCTGCTGTTGGGGACCGGGTTGTGCGGGGCGCTGAGCACCTACTCGACGTTCTCGTACGAGACGCTGCGGCTGTACGAGCGCGGCTGGCGGTTCCTGGCGGTGGCGAACGTGACGGCCTCGGTGCTGGCGGGGCTGGGCGCGGTGACGCTGGGGGTGCAGGTGGGGCGGCAGTTGTTCGCCTGAGCCGGTTCCGGTCGCACCTTCCCGGCCGCCCCCGGGGTCACACCCGCGGCCCCGCCGGTGTGCGCGGGGCGGGTCGGCGGATTGCGGACAGGCGGTGTCCCCAAGGGCGTGTCTCTTACGGGGCAAAGGGAGTTGGGCACATTGACCCGCTCACTGCGGACCCTGAACGCCCTCCCCCGGCAGCCGCCGGGGAGACCCCCAGGAGGTGCCCCGTGCGCCAGTTGTCCGCCTCCCTCCGGCTGGCCGTCTCCGCGCTCGCGGTCGCTGCCACCGCGGGCTGCATGAGTGTCGGTGAGGACGCCGCGAAGCCCGGGCCGTCCTCCTCCTCGGACCGCAAGGCGGCGGCCGAGGCCGGAGGTTCCGTATCCGGCAAGAGGTCGGGGGTCCACGGCGGCGGCCACGGCTCGAAGCCCGGCGCGGCGGGCGAGGAGGGCAAGCAGGCCGAGGACGGCAAGGCGTCCGGCGCCACCGGGGCCTCCCCCAGCCCGGGCGCGCCCGCAGGCCGGCCCGGGGCCCCCTCGCCGTCGGCCGGTCCGGGCGGCGGCGCCGGCGGCCAGGGGCCGCAGCAGCCCACCTCGGGCGGATCCGGAAGCAGTGGTTCCGGTGGGACGCAGGTCTCACCGCCGCCCGTCCATCTGCCGAGCCCGGAACCGCCAGTGACTTCGCCCACTCCCGCGGACCCTTCGCCCCCGGCTCCGGAGCCCAGCGCGTCGCCCACTCCGTAGCCGCGGGTGGCTCCCAGGGGCTCCCGGGCTCGGCGCCCGGTTCCCCGGAGCGGGAGGATCGTCGCAGGTCAGAGGGGATGTGGCAGGGGCGACTTGCCAGACCCCCAGGAGGGTGCGTATGGTTATAGATCGTTTGATCCCATTGCCCGGCGCCGAATCCGAAGAGCGCCGTGTGGCGCGTACTCTCCCTAGCCGTGGCTGACCGCATTGAGGCGGTCGATTTGCGATTCACGGAGTTTGGGCGCGTGCCGAGACTCCGGAAGGTTTCGCATTTCGCATGTCCATTTCCAGTTCTGACCGTGCCGTCATGCCCGAGAACGACTCGAACGAGATCGTCGACGCCGTCGAGGCCCTCGTGGTCACCGAGGCGATCGAGGCCGCTGAGGCGGACGAGATCATCGAGGCTCTTGAGGCCGACGTGACGACCGACCAGTCCATCGACGCCGAGGCGGACGACGCCGACGCCGAGCCCACCATCACCTTCGGCGACCTCGGTCTGCCCGAGGGCGTCGTGCGCAAGCTCGCGCAGAACGGCGTCACCTCCCCCTTCCCGATCCAGGCCGCGACCATCCCGGACGCCCTGGCCGGCAAGGACATCCTCGGCCGCGGCCGCACCGGCTCCGGCAAGACCCTCTCCTTCGGTCTGCCGACCCTGGCCCGCCTGGCCGGTGGCCACACCGAGAAGAAGAAGCCCCGCGCGATCATCCTCACGCCGACGCGTGAGCTCGCGATGCAGGTCGCGGACGCCCTCCAGCCCTACGGCGACGTGCTCGGCCTGAAGATGAAGGTCGTCTGCGGCGGTACCTCCATGGGCAACCAGATCTACGCCCTGGAGCGCGGTGTCGACGTCCTCGTCGCCACCCCGGGCCGTCTGCGCGACATCATCAACCGCGGCGCCTGCTCCCTGGAGAACGTCGAGGTGGCCGTCCTCGACGAGGCCGACCAGATGGCCGACCTGGGCTTCCTGCCCGAGGTCACCGAGCTGCTCGACCAGATCCCCGGCGGCGGCCAGCGCATGCTCTTCTCCGCCACCATGGAGAACGAGATCGGCACCCTGGTCAAGCGCTACCTGACCAACCCCGTCACGCACGAGGTCGACAGCGCCCAGGGCAACGTCACGACCATGACGCACCACGTCCTCGTCGTGAAGCCGAAGGACAAGGCGCCGGTCACGGCCGCCATCGCCGCCCGCAAGGGCCGCACCATCATCTTCGTCCGCACCCAGCTGGGCGCCGACCGCATCGCCGAGCAGCTCGTCGAGGCCGGCGTGAAGGCCGACGCGCTGCACGGCGGCATGACGCAGGGCGCCCGTACCCGCGTCCTCGCCGACTTCAAGGACGGCTACGTCAACGCGCTCGTCGCCACCGACGTCGCCGCCCGAGGCATCCACGTCGACGGCATCGACCTGGTCCTGAACGTGGACCCGGCCGGCGACCACAAGGACTACCTGCACCGCTCGGGCCGTACCGCCCGTGCCGGCAAGTCGGGTGTCGTGGTCTCCCTGGCCCTGCCGCACCAGCGCCGCCAGATCTTCCGCCTGATGGAGGACGCGGGCGTGGACGCCTCGCGCCACATCGTCCAGGGCGCCGGCGCCTTCGACCCGGAGGTCGCCGAGATCACCGGTGCGCGCTCGCTCACCGAGGTCCAGGCCGACTCCGCGAACAACGCCGCCAAGCAGGCCGAGCGTGAGGTCGCCGACCTCACCAAGCAGCTGGAGCGCCTGACGCGCCGTGCCGCCGAGCTGCGCGAGGAGGCCGACCGCCTGGTCGCCCGCTCCGCCCGTGAGCGCGGCGAGGACCCGGAGGCCGCTGTCGCCGAGGTGGCCGAGGCCGCCGAGGCCGAGGTCGCGGCAGCCGTCGCGGCCGCGCCGGTCGCCGAGGAGCGTCCGTCCTTCCAGGCCCGCGACGAGCGCGGCAACTACGAGCGCCGCGACAACCGTCGTGACGACCGCGGTGGCGACCGCGGTGGCGACCGTGGCGGCTTCCGCGGTGGCGACCGTGGCGGTGACCGTGGCGGCTTCCGTCGTGACGACCGTGGCGGTGACCGCGGTGGCTTCCGTCGTGACGACCGTCCGTCGGGCGGCTTCAACCGTGACGACCGCGGTGGCGACCGTGGCGGCTTCCGCCGCGACGACCGTCCGTCCGGTGGCTTCCGCTCCGGTGGCGACCGTCGTGACGACCGTGGCGGTGACCGTGGCGGCTTCCGTCGTGACGACCGTCCGTCGGGCGGCTTCAACCGTGACGACCGTGGTGGCGACCGTCCGTCCGGTGGCTTCCGCCGCGATGACCGTCCGTCCGGTGGCTTCCGCTCCGGTGGCGACCGTCCGTCCGGTGGCTTCCGCCGCGACGACCGCCCTTCCGGTGGCTTCAACCGTGACGACCGTGGTGGCGACCGTCCGTCCGGTGGCTTCCGCCGCGACGACCGCCCGTCGGGCGGCTTCCGCTCCGGCGGCGGCGACCGCCCGTACGGCCGCCGCGACGACCACCGCCCGTCCGGCTCCACCGGCTCCACCGGCTCCACCGGTTCCTTCGGTGGCCGTCGTGACGACAAGCCCCGCTGGAAGCGCAACGGCTGACCCCGGCTGTCGGCCCTGAGCTGACTGCCCGACAGGGCCCCCACGACACCGTCGTGGGGGCCCTGTCCGCGTTTTGTGAGCCGTGACGGGGCCGGTCGGTCGATACTCGATCGGCTGGCCGTTGGTCTCCGGCTATGCTCTGGGGTGAGCACGTGAGGGCCATTAGCTCAATTGGCAGAGCAGCGGACTTTTAATCCGTTGGTTGTCGGTTCGAGTCCGACATGGCCTACTGCTCGCGGGGTAGAGGAACCTTCCTCTGACCTGCGCCTTAGCGCCCCATCCGACTTCTTAGGGTGGGGCGCTTTGCTGTGCCCGGGGCGTCCGGTGGCCTGATGTGAGCCCGAGGTGAGCCCGGCGGTACGAACGGCCTGCCGCGGGACCAGCCTTACCGCGGCCTCGGCAGCCTTTCGCGCGACCTCGGGCAGGACGCTGGTGTACGTGTCCGAGGTGATGGTGATGGAGGAGTGGCCGAGCATCTCCTGTACGACCTTCATCTCGGCGCCGGCCGCAAGGGCGAGGGTTGCCGCGCCGTGGCGCAGGTCGTGCAGCCGGATCGGGGGCAGACCCGCCTCGGCAGCCAGCCGCCGGAACTGCTCGGTCACCCATGCCGGGTGGAGCCACTCGCCGTTTTCCTGCGTGAACACGCGGCCGGTGTCGACGTACGCCTCGCCCCACGCGAGGCGCTCCCGCATCTGCCGCTTTCGGTGCTTCGCGAGCGCCTTCACCGTCTCGGAGTCGAGGGCGACCACGCGCTCGCCGCTGTCCGTCTTGGGCGCGGACTCCTCGACCTTCCAGCCGCGCTGTACGAGCTGAGTGGCGACGGTGAGCAGCCCGGCCCCGAGGTCGGTCTCGGTCCACTGCTGGCCGCATGCCTCGCCTCGGCGCAGGCCACGGAAGGCGATCAAGTGGTACAGCGCGTAGAGGCGGTGCTTCGCCGCGCGGTCGAGGAACGTGCCCGTCTGCTCGGGCGTCCAGACCATGACGGGCGACGGCTTGTCTCCCGTCCGCTTCCACTGGGCAATGCGCTCCTCGGTCCAGACGAGTGCCTTGGGCCGCTTGCCGGTCTCCAGTTCGACATGTGACGCCGGGTTGAAGGTGATGAGCTGCTGCGCGATGGCATCGTTCAGGGCCGCACGCAGAGTGGCCCGAACGCGCTGTCGGGTCGCCGGCCCGGTGACCTTTCGGAACGGCTTCATCTCGGCGAGCTTGGCCCGCTCGGCGGCGATCCGCTCGCGCTCGGCGGGGAGCGGTCGCCCCGGTGTGGTCGGCTTGCTCAGCGCGACCTGCGCCCGGCGGTTGGCGTTCTCGACGAGGATCTCCTCGTTGTGCTCCTCGATCGCATCGAACAGCTCAACCAGGTGGCCCACGTTCAGCCGGTCGAGGCGGTGCTGCCCGATGTGCGGCTTCAAGTGGACGCGGATGTGCGACTCGTATCCGTCGAGGGTGGAGTCGCGGCGCCGCTTGCCGGCGAGCCACTGGTCGAGCCAGTCGCCGACGGTCAGCCGGGCGGTGAGGGACTGGCCGGTGCGGAACCGGCGCTGTGTCTCCTCGTAGTCGGGTACGGCCTCCTTCTTGGAGGCGACATTTTCGAGGAGGTCGCCGATCAGCAGGCGGCCGTCGGGGTCGTCGTCACCCGGGATGCCGAGCAGCGCGCGCAGTCGGTCGAGGTCGCCCTGCGCCTCGTTCTTCGTGGCGTAGCCCGAGCGGCGGAAGGTGCGGCGCTTGCCGTCCTTGTCGTTCGGCAGCTCTTGCCGGACGTTCCACAGGCCGTGGCGCTTCTGCGTGAGCTTTGGGCACGACTGCCCGTACTGCTTGCCCGTTTCAGGGTTGCGGCAGGCGCACCGTTTGAAGGTCGAGCCGGTCAATCCTTCTCCTCCCCCTCGCCGGACGGTTCGAGGAATGCCTCCTTGAACGCCCGGCTTGCCTCTTCGTAGGACTGCTTCGTCTCGCTGAGCTGAGCGAGGGATTCCTCGTACTCGCGTTCTGCGGCTTGCTTCCGCCGGAGTGCTTCCTCGGTGCGGAGTCGAGTGCTCAGGTAGAGCGAGAACGACACCCGGTACGTCGATTCGATCAGCGACTGTTCCGGGCTGTCCGCCTGGTTGCCGAGCAGCTCGTTAACGGAGACGCCGAAGCACAGGGCCAGAGCGGCAGCCTCGTTGACGCGGACGGGGCGTGAACCGCCTTCCGTCTTCGCGACCGTTGTCTGGCGCCAGGAGAAACCGCTCCGGCTCATCATCGTCGCCACGTCTTCCTGCGACATGCCGCGTGCCGTACGGAGTGAGCGCAGGGCTTCGCCTAGTGCCTTCTCAGGCTCGTAGCCGTAGCCCCACATGGTGTCCGCCTGCTGACCCTGTTCATTCTCCACGGGAATGGACGCTACACCCTGGGTGGGGTTGACACCAGCCGATCTAGGGGATCATGCTCGGGGGGAATGGAGTACCCAACCCTCTGGAGGATGACTTGTATCCGCTCGAAGATCAGAACGTGAAGGGGATGGCGGCGGCCGAGTTGATGGCCCTGCCCGTCAGCTTCGACCTCGACACGGCGAACCGAGCCTTGGCCCTTGGCCGAACGACCGGGTACGCCATGGCCAAGAGCGGCGAGTACCCGGTGCGGGTCCTGCGCCTTGGACGGCAGTACCGCGTCACTCGGTACGACCTGCTGCGCTTTCTCGGCTTTCAGAGCCAGGAGCCGACCGAGGCGGGTGCCGCGTGAGTAGCCCGGTCGTCACTCCTCGCCGCTCGGCAGCCCTGCCGACGATGAGCTACCGCCTGCTCGTTTCGCACGGGTGGGCGGTACTTCCTGACGCCACCAGGGAGTTGGGCGGACTGACCCCGACACCCAACGGGTTCCGTGCGCGCCTCTTCATCGGAGGTGCGCGCGACATCGACGAGTACACCGCCCGGACGCTCGCCGCCGTACTGGCTCGCAGCGCGGGCTATCAGGTGCACGGCACCGACCCGGACGGGCTCGCTGCTGTCGTGGCCACCCTCGCCGCACTGCTGGGGCGGTGACGGCTTGACGACCCCGACCCCTGACCCGCTCCGCGTCGCCCTGTGGCTGGCCGCTCAGGGCTACGCGGTGCACCCGCTTGCCCCGGGTGCCAAGCTGCCCGTGCGCGGCTGCGACCGCTGTGCAGCCGGGACCAAGGAGCGTCCCAACCCTCACCACGTCCCGCACGACGGGCACGGCTGCGAGTGCATCGCCGCCGGCCGCCCCTGTCACGGCGTGCTCGCCGCGACCACCGACGCCGAGCGCATCGCCGCATGGTGGGCCCGGATGCCGTCCGCCGGCGTCGGCGTCGCCGCGGGTCCATCCGGCCTGGTGATCCTCGATGTGGACTGCCACGGCGGACAGCCTCCCGAGGAGCAGTCCGAGCTGCTCCCGGGCGTCGCCCTGCCCGAGAACGTCGCCCCTGGCAGCATCGCCGACGGCCGCGACACCCTCGCTCTGCTCGTCGAGGCGCGACGTGCGACGCTGCCCGGCTGCGGTCCGCAGACACTGACCGTGCTCACCCCTTCCGGCGGACTGCACTACTGGTTCCGCGCCCCGGCCGGTACGACATGGCGCCCGCTCGCCGGCGCACTGGGCTGGCAGCTCGACGTGCGCGCCGGCTCCTCGTACGCCGTGGCCCCGGGCACGGTCACCCGCGCCGGCATGTACACCGCGCTCGGTGACTGCCGCGCGGTCGCCAAGTTGCCCGTCTGGCTGGCACGCGACCTCGACCGCACCGGGCACCGGGTACGCCCCGAGCGGCCCCGCACGGTGCTGCCCTGGCGCTCCCGCCGTATGGGCAGCGGGTACGCCGCGGCTGCCGTCGAGGCCGAGCTGCGGACTGTCGCCGAGGCGCAGCCCGGCACTCGGAACGCCACGCTCAACCGCGCCTCCTTCAACCTCGGCACCCTCTGCGCGGTCGGCCGACTCGACCGCGGGCAGCTCGTCGACGTACTGCTCGACGCGGCCCGGCACGGTGGGCTGTCCGACCGTGAGGCCGAGGCTGCGATTCGCTCCGGCCTCACCGCAGGCGAGCGGAACCCGCGCACGCACACCGGGGCCGCCGCATGAACACCTCGGCCTTTGACCCGGTCGCCGCCGCCCGCTCCGTCGTCCCCTTCCCGCGGGCGGAGCAGGGTGGGGAGCAGCCACGTGCCGCGAAGCAGGAGAAGCAGCCCCCGCAGGCGGAGGTGCTGCGTGTCCTCGGGCAGAACCGCTTCCGGTACCTGCACCACAACGGCGCCCCGTACGCAGTCCCGTATGACGGTCCGGCCGTTGCCGTGCCGTTGCGCGCAGCAGCGCACACCGGAACCGGCAGCCTGCGGCAGCACCTCACCCGTATCTACGTCACCGAGTACGACCGCACGCCCTCGCAGACCGCACTCGCGGATGCCGTCGCCACGCTCGACGCGCTCGCCATGCGCGTGCCCGAGACCGAGCTGCACCTGCGCGTTGCTGCGGACCCCGAGGACACGGCGGTGTCTTGGCTCGACCTCGGCCGCCCCGACGGGGAGTCGGTCCGTATCGCCCCGGACGGGTGGACCTTGACGTGCCCGGACCCCGAGGCGGGTCCGGTCTGGCGCCGCACCAAGCTGGTTCGGCCACTGCCCCGCCCCGACCGCCCGGCCGGCGGCTGGCGCGAGGGCATCGGCGAACTTTCCGCCCTGCTGCCTTTCACTCCCGAGACCCTGCCGCTCGCGATCGGCTGGCTCCTGGCTGCACTGCGCCCCGGGATGCCGCGCCCCATCGCGTACCTGACCGGTGAGCAGGGCACCGGCAAGAGCACCTCGGGCCAGATGCTCACCGGGATCATCGAAGGGGCCCGCGCGCCCCTGCGGCAGGCACCCGAGAACCTGCGCGACCTCGGCCCGACCACCGCGGCCGGATGGGTGCTCGCCCTCGACAACCTTTCGGGGCTGCCCGGCTGGTTGTCCGATGCCCTGTGCCGCATCGTCACCGGCGACGCGCAGGTGACCCGCGCCCTCTACACCGACGATGACGTGAACGTGCTCACCTACCAGCGGCCCGTACTACTGACCGGCATCGACCTCGGCGCGCTCCGCAACGACCTCGCCGAACGCATGATGCCGCTCGAACTCCAGCCCATCCGCCGAGACCAGCGACGCACCGCGGGCGCACTGTGGGCCGCGTACGCGCAGGCGCACCCCCGCATCCTCGGAGCCCTGCTCGACCTAGCTGCCGAGGTTTGGGCCGACCTCCCGCACGCCGCTGCCGATCTCACCGAGCGCCCGCGACTCGCTGACTTCGCCGAGCTGCTGCACGCGCTCGACCGGGTCACGGGCTGGCGCAGTCTCGCCGCGTTCAACGGGGCGCAGGACGCCTTGAACGACGCCGTCCTCGACGGCCACCCGGTCGCCGGCGCCCTCCGTGCCTGGACGGCCTCCCCGGCTTTCCCACCAGGCGGCTGGCAGGGCACTATGGGCGACCTTCACCGGCAACTCAGCAGCGACGGGCGAGGCTTTGCGGACGGCTGGCCCAAGACACCAGCCGTACTGAGCGCCCGCATCCGACAGGTCGCCCCGGCGCTCCGAGCCCGAGGCATCCACGTGGCGCGTACCTCGGGCAGCAACAAACACGGCAAGGTCTACGCCGTGACCTGCCACTCAACTGCCTAGCCACACGCCACACCGTGCTCCGGATCTCAGTGGTCGCGAAGCGCTTGCGTGGTGGAGGAAGGTGGACACTGACATGTACCGCACCCCAGATTTAAGACGTTCCACGTGGTGGCCGAGTGACTGAAGTGGAGCAGAGCGACTTGTGGTGTCACCAAAAGGGGCAGCTTCGCTGAAAGTAACTCAGTGATTCTTCGAAAGAAGGTTCGATCTTCCCCTAAGTCTCGCGGGGTAACCCCCGGCTCCACTCGGATCGATCTCTTTCCTCAATAAGATCTTGGCCTGATTTAGTCTGCCGATAATGGCCAGCAAGGCGCTCTTGCTGGTCCGGCGGGCCAAATTTATGATCACCAACTTACGTCACTTAACTTCAATCTATTCGGTGACGGCTGAGGCGAGTGGTACTAGGCGGGGGCCGCGAGTGAGTCAGGGAAGCATCGATCCAACTGCTGGTATCTCCGAGATCGATGAGTCGCGACGGCAAGAGCACTACCGAGTCAGCGTAAAGATCTTTGATGAGATCGAGGACGATCTCCGGACGTCACGGACTCTTCAGAGGATCTATCTCCTGTGTCTGATGGGTGGAATCACTCTCACATTCCTCCTGGGCTACACGGTCATCGTTGGGCTGTGGAAGACCCAGCCGGTGTTCACCCGGTGGGCTGGCCTCATCATCGTCAACGGTCTCTGGATCGCCATGGGGTGGGCGCTCTGGAAGAATCGCAAGAAGCTCGTTGATCGAACCGGCGCGCTACGGAACGCTCTCCAGGACCGGCAGACTGCCGCCGCAATGCTTCCTCTTGACTCGCCCTCGGGGCTTCGCATCTATCGCGAAGCATCGCTGGATCTGATCGATCAGTATCGGAAATCAGCGAACAAGAACCGGCGTGTCCATAATTTCTTCCAGGGCA
The DNA here is from genome assembly GCF_041431095.1 of Streptomyces sp. NBC_00597. Taxonomy (GTDB): domain Bacteria; phylum Actinomycetota; class Actinomycetes; order Streptomycetales; family Streptomycetaceae; genus Streptomyces. The sequence goes on along the minus strand of NZ_CP107757.1, from coordinate 4,590,336 downwards.
TCATCATCACTGGGTCGATCATCACGTCCACGCTTGCCGCCATGAATGAGGGCAGTAGTCAAATTTTGCGGCTCTCGACAGCTGCTCTCAGTGCGCTTGTCGGAATTTCTGCGGGAATCACTGGTTATTTTAAATTCCGCGAACGCGGATACAATCTCCAGTCGACGGCCGACGATATTGAGAAGCATTACAACGCGTCGCAGTTCATGCTCGATGAGTATGCCGGTCGGGATGATGAGCCGCCGCTTCCCGAGGCTGATCGACTCAGGATGTTCGCTCGCTACGTAGAGCGCTTGAAGGAAGAGCAGAGGAAGCGAGAGCTTCAGTTGGAGACCTCCAGCTCCGGGAGCGAAGAGCGTGCAGGCTGATGTTCCTTCGGGCACTCCGGCAGAACTGCGTGCTGGATACGCGATGGAGCTAAGAACTGACCGTGACTTCACCGATGTCAGGTGTGGGTGGTTGGCGTTGCTTCCTAGAGACCCAAAATGAGGGCGCACAGTGCGAGATGGTTCCTCGCTCCACTTTGGCAGTGGAAGGCTCGCCGGCTCATCGCTGCTCACGGTGAGACCATGTCCCCAACCACCGCCTGGTGCTTAGTCGCGCTTGCGCGTGATCCCGGGTACATCCCGTTTGTGCAACACATCGTGGCGCAGCGGGCATCAGAGGAATCGACGCCGCCGGGCGTAGTCCTTGACTCGTGGCGAAACCTTGAACCGCGTGAGCAAAAGAGACGCAGCGCTTGGCTTAACCGCTATAGAGCCACGCCTCTCTACAGGCTGGGTGTGCCAGAGGAAGTCATCGCGTTAGCTGGCCTGCACGTAGTTGAGTGGCGGCTTCCTCCGGGCCAAGACATGGCCTCGCTCGTTGCCCAAAACCGCCCTCGTTCGTCAGGCGACGCCTCGTAAACCGGCCGCTTCAGCTGATCGATGGAAGGGCGGCCCGAACCAGCGCCGGCCCTTCCTAGACGTTTCCGTGTCCGGGGGACGCGCAGGGCGCGACGGGGACGCACGTCAGCAGCAGGTCGTCCCCCTTTCGCCCTGTCGGATGCTGACCTGGGGCGATGTGTGGGACGCGGGGGACGACTCCACCCCTTCACTCCTCTGTCTTACTGAGAGAAGGAGAGAAGAAGGAGAGGGGATAGAACCAAGAGCGTCCCCCTCGTCCCCGGCGTCCCCCGGTGTCATTGGGGTGTCCGACCGCGACCGGTCGCGTCTTGTGCGCGGGTGCGCGCGAATACCGCAGGGCACTGACAACGTCTCAAAGCTGTGCGGAACCGGTTCCCCCCCGCCTCGCGCGCATAGGGGCTGGCTTAGGCTCGCGACCGGTCGAAGCACCCTCCGCGCGCGGGAGCACCGAGAAAGCAGGCCCGAAGGCGAGCCTTACGCCATGGCATACCCACGGTGAGCTGTCCAAGCTCGGGCGGCGGAGATAAGCGGAGCGCGGTGGGGGGCTGGGTCTGACTCCGCGCGGCTCTCCCATACGGCACACAGGGCCTGCGCGAACGCCGTGACGACCGAGGGCTCGGCGGCGCGGTAGGCCGGGACGGTTCGGGCGAGCGCCTCGGCTTGCTGGGGGGTGTGGCCGGCGTGGACGAGTCGAGGGATGACGAACGCTGTGTCTGCCCATGCCGGACCGGGGCAGGCCAGGGCCCAGTCGAGTACGCGGATGCCGTCATCGGTGGCCAACATGTTGAGCGGTGACACGTCGCTGTGGACGAGTACCCGGCCTTCAAGGTCAGGGGAACGGTCGGCCGGGAAGAATCCAACCCATCGGATGTGGAGCGGCTTCTTACGGACCTGCCCCGGCCACGGGGCCGCCGACATGGCGGTGAGCGCGTTGATCAGAGGGCCGAGGTCGGGTGATTCGGGGGCGAGGTCCGGGTGGGGGCCAGACACGTACTCGTATCCGGTGAGCAGCCATCCGCCGGCATCGACCTGCCAGAGCACCTGGGGGGCGAGGGGTGCGACGCGGGTGACGCGCGCCTCGTACTCGTACATCCACGCGGTCGGCTCGTCGCTGCGGGTGCCTTTGACGAACACGCGCCCGGTGGGGGTGTGCAGGGTGCAGGCGAGTCGGGACATGACGCCCGTCTCGGCCGTCTCGGCGTGCTCAACCGGGCCGGTGTAGGTCTCGACGGCGCTGCGGGCCTCGGGCGGGAGTTCAAGCCATGCGGTGCGATCCACCCGCGTGCTCCTCGTGCAGGAAAGGGGGCCGGTCCCCGGCTCGGCCACAGCGTGGCACAAGCAGAGGACCGGCCGCAGGCGGTGCGTCAGGCGTACTTGGGGCTGTTGTGGCAGTTGGCGTGGCACTGCGAGCAGTCGGCGAGGTCCAACTCGGGCCAGAACTCCATGTCGATCACGAACCCGGCCGCGACGATCGCCTCGACCGTCCGGGCGCGCAGGGCCTTGCCGCCGCCGTGCTCCTCCTTGTCGAGGAACCCGGGCTGGTGGTGGACGAACTTGCCGAGCGTCTGCCCGCAGAAGTCCTGGTAGGCCTGCGTGTGCAGCAGGAAGGCGTGCCAGAAGTCGTCGACGAGCGGGGACGGGCTGAGCGGGGTGTCGCTGTGTGCGCCGGCGGCGAGGAAGGCGAGCATCTGGCCGATGCCGCGCTCGGCCTGGTCGTCGCTGAGCTCGGGGAACTTGGCCTGCATGTTGGACGCGAGCGTCGCGCGCAACGTGGCGCCGATGAGAGTCCGGGCGTCGGTCGCGGGACGCTCCTGGATTACGGTCATGGTCCATGCCTCCTTGGTCAGTGGTGCCGGGACATGCGGTGTGGCGCCCCGCCCGCGCGGGGTCGTCCGCGTGGGCAGGGAGATCAGAGCGCCGGGATTCGAGCGTCCGGCGCGGCGAGTGCGGGCATGGCGCCGTGGCGTCCGAGCTCGGCGGTACCCGTGGCGGCCAGGGCGGTGAATCCCGCGACCGTGCCGAGGGCCCATATCCAGCTCAGGAGGAGCCCGAAGGGATCGCGAGCGGTGGCGCGGCGGTGAGCTGCGCGGCCCGACCTCACGCGGCAGCGTCCTTGGCCTGCTCGCGCTGCGCGATGATCCGCTGGAACTGGCAGGCGTACAGCTCCACCTGGTCGGGCGTGAGGACGAGCAGTGACTCGGCCGTTCCGCCGTCCTCGTAGTGGACGGATACTCGCAGGGCGCCCTGCTGCGCGCGGGAGTCGTAGAGGGCGTCCCGCTGCATCGGAGTGATGTGTGTGACCTGCGCCGGTACGGGACGCAGCGTCGTGCCGTCGGCAGGCGCCGTCCACTTGTCGCCGCCGCCGGGCGGGCTCAGGTGGTACGTGCCGGCGCCGACACCGGGGAGTGAGACCACGACGCCGATCTGTCCACCCTTGGCGGTGTCGCGGGCAAGATCGCCGAGCCGGGGGTAGAACGGGGCGGCAGTGCCTAACTCGCCGCCCTGAGAAGGGAGATGGGGAGTTGCTCGTCCTGTCATGCCCCAGAAGTTAGGGGCGCGTCAGGGGGTCAATATGAATCGGAGGAATACCGCCCTCATCCGTCGAGGTGGAAGCGGTCTGACATACGGCGCAGCTTCTCGCGGGTGGCGATCCGCTCGGCGTAGACGATGCTGCGCAGGGTCGAGCGGGCGATCGGATGGTTCCGTACGAGCTGCGGTGCGATCCGCTCGGCGGTCTCCAGCTCGGCGAGCGCATGGTCGCGGTTGCCGTCCCACAGCCACGCGCGGGCGAGATCCATGTGGTGGTGTCCCTGACGGGAGTTGGGGAGGGCCGCGACGAGCTCGGGCGCGGTGCGCCGGTTTATGGCGAGGGCCTTGCTCTGCTCACCCGTCTCCAGGGCCACGCTGATGGCGTGGATCTGGACGTTGCCGGGGGAGAACGTGACCGAGTGGCGATCGTAGACAGGTGGGTTGTGGTGGCCGGTCATGCGGCGGGCAGCGTCGCGTGCGTGGCCGATCCGCTCCTCGGCCTCGGACGGGCGGCCGGCGCGGGCCGCAGCTACGGCTGCGCGCAGGTGGAGCGTGCCCCACATTCGCAGTGCGAGGGGGTCGCCGAGCTCGTACTCGCGCTGCACGCTGGCGATGGCTTTGTCGGACAGGGTGAGCGAGTCGTCCCAGTCGGCGGTGGCCCACATGTCCCAGACGCGCATCCAGTCCGCGAGCGCGGGCATGACGGGGTCGGCAGACAGGCGAGCTGCCCATGCGGCGCGCTCGGCCGCCATGGCGACGAGCTCGGGGTGCCCGAGGGCGTGCGCGGCCGTGTGGGCGAACTTGCACGCCACGGCGTAGATCGCGAACGCTTCCTCGCGCTCGTGGCCGGTAGTGGCTTCGGCGAGGGCGCGCGCCTCGCGGAGCAGATCGGGCAGAGTCGCCAGGATCGCCGTGTTGGCTGCCGCGTCCCTCAGGCGGTGCAGGCGGGTCATTTCCCGCCACAGCTCGCCGGACGGGCGGGCAGCCCCGTCGAATACGGGCGTCAGGTCGTAGCGGCGCAGCTCGCGCAGGATGGAGGCGGCCGAGACCTGCCACTGATTCTCTGCGGGGCTGCTCGCGTACGGCCGGCCGATCAGGTCATTGGGATGCACGTGCAGCTCAGCGGCAACGAGGTTCAGCAGGCCGACGCGGTCCAGTTCGATCAGGCCGCGTTCCATCTTGGACACCCAACCCTGTGTCTTCCCCAGGGCAGCAGCGAGGTCGGCCTGCGGCATTCCGAGCCGCAGCCGCGCCCGCCGGACGCGACGGCCGATCTCCTCGGCTTCTTCCAACATCAGCGCACCCCCTGCATGTGGGCGACCGGCCTTGGCCGCTCAGCAGCACGGTACCGAGGCGGCAGGCCGAGTGTGAGGTGTCGGCCTGACTCTGTCTCCTCTCTACCTCACACAAACACGGCATCGGCATAGGCGCTGCAACGAGATCAGGGAGTGGTCTGCTTCAAGAGGGCCGAGAGCGGATGGCGAGGGAGGCCTCCAAGCCCCATGACGCGAAACCCGGCGCCGCCGTTGTCGAGCTTGACGCTTCCTGGTTTCCCTTCGGATACCCAGTCCACCGTGATGGAGAAGCGCACGTCTCCCTGAACTGACGGGAACCTCAGTTCGAGCTGCTCTGGGTCCTGGGACGAGACTTTGAAGGGGAGATCAGGACCACGCTTCTGACTGCCGTCAGCCGCCTTGGTGACGGTTGGCTTTACTGACACGGGTTGACTGGCCAGGTCGACGTCAAAGGGCCGTACATCGATCCCGCTGCCGCAACCCTCGGCATCGATCACCTGGCCAGTGGTCGGGACAGATTCGGTTGTGATCACGTCAACGCGCACACCCGCCACAACAATGCTCTGATCGGTCTTTGCTTGCAGCGTGACCGGGGCGGAGACGACCTCACCCCACTGCGGGTCCGCCACCGGCACCCCCTCGGCCCTGAGTGCGTCGGGCTTTGCCTTCAGCTCGGAGCGGCTCCGTGCCGAGTAGCGAGGAACGCAACCATCCGGCCCGCTGGAGTAGGCCTTCAGGCTCGGCGGCTCCGTGAACAGACCCGAGAACCAACCCCACCCCCCGGGGACTGCGGTGGCGACTATGACCATGATGGCGGGAAACACTACGGCCGTTACCCAAGCCCTCTTGTCCTTCAGCGGTGAGCCGCCCTCACCCTCGGTCTGATTGTGCTGAAGGCCGCGCAGTCTGCGCACAGCCGGACCCGTCACGCGCCTCAGCCGCGGTCCCGCCATGGCTACCCCTCCCCTGGTTGGTCCAGGGGACAGATCGCAACCGATCACGGCAACGGCCACCCCCTGTTGCCGGTCGATTCGACTGGCATTCTGTCAGCCGATCTTGCACGCGACAGCCTCTTACTGAGGGCTACTCAACCCGCAGTGTGTAGATCACTCGTGGGTGGCGCCTCGGCGGTCGGGCGCCGGTCCGCACGTCGCGGTCCTGCCTTCCTTGGGGCCGGGGTCAGGAGCTGGCGGAGCAGGAGATCTTGGGGCCCACAGCCCCTCGTCGTGTCGGGCAGTAGTGCAGGTCAGAGCGGCTGTGTGGTGAGCCCGGTGTGAGCCCGGACGCCTACGGACGGGGTGTCACGGGCCGGTGGTGGGGTGGCCGGCGTACCTGTCCTGACCAGCCGGAACGGCATGGGCAGGAACGGGGCCCCAGCCGACATCACTCCGGCTCCTCGACTTTTAATCCGTTGGTTGTCGGTTCGAGTCCGACATGGCCTACCGCTCGCAGGCGGGGGTTGACCCCTCTGTCCTGTCGCTTAGCGCCCCATCTGGTTTCGGCCAGTTGGGGCGCTAAGTCGTTTCCGGGCCCGTGCGTGAGCGATGCGTGAGCGGACGGCCCGGGACGGAGCGCCATCCAGCACCACGATGCGGGCTCGCCGTGGACAGGCGTCGTCTCCAGCGCCTCTTCGATGGCCACTACGGCATCCGCGAGGCGGCGGTAGACCCGTGTCGCGCGCCCCGTCCGCTGGCCCAGAGCTCCGAAGGCCGGGGTGAAGTCCAGCCGGGCCACGACACTCGTGTCCTCGAACATGAAGGCGTACAGCGGGAACCGGGCCTCCTTCCCGTCCGAGCGGGTGAAGACCGTGCACGACGCCGCGCGGTCCACAGTGGATGGCCAGCCTTCCGACGCTGCCACACCGGGGAGGGGCGTCATCCGTGTGCCTCGCTTCGCGGGCGACATGGTGCAGACCGTCGCGGTGCGTGTCAGCGTGAACGGAGAGGGAATCCGTACCCCACGCATCCAGAGGAGTCACTGTCATGGACGGTAGGCAGGACAAGCGCCAGGAGCCGGGCAAGGGGCGCGAGGCGCAGGAACACCGTCGCCCCGGAGACCCTGCGCAGCCCCAGCCCGGCAAGTCGTCCCGCGAGAAGGGACAGAAGGCCGGCCAGAAGGAGACCTCGCGCCGCCGCGAGGACGATCTTCTGCGCGAAGAGGACCTGCACGACGAGGGGCTCTGACCGGCGCACCACTCGGCCACTCGCCACTGAGGATTCGGGGTCAGCCCGCCTCCCCGGCGGCGCCGTCCTCAGGTTCGGGTGTGGTGGCGATGAGGATCTGAGTGGCCTGCGTGATGTTGTCGGCGCGGACGGCGCGCGCCATCGCTTCGCGGGCGGCGTCGGCGGTGGTGTCCGGGGGGACCACCAGCAGGGCGAAATGGTCGTTGTGGCCGCGAGTGACGAGGACGGTGTCGTCGCCGACGGGGTCGGCGTCGAGGTGCACGACCTGGCCGTCGATGACCAGACGGGTCGGGATGTCCTGCCAGGCGGAGGTGTCCAGGCCAACCCGCGTGATGGGCCCGAGGTGCGCGGTCAGTGCCGTGATCAGTAGGGGCAGCTCGATCGTGACGTCCCGGGAGCGCGGCCACCAGGCGCCGTCCAGGAGCCCTTGGCGGGACTGTGTGGTTTCCAGCCGGAGCAGCGCGGCGCCCGGCTTGACCGCTTGGTGGATCGCGTCTGGGAGGAGCTTCAAAGGGTCGGGGTTGTCGGATGCGGCCATGGTGATTCCGCCTGTCTCGCGGTGCGGCGACCCCCGTTCGACGGCCGGCAGCGGCGTCGAAAAGGCTGTTGAGCTGGGAAACGTCTCCGTCGTTTCACGGTACTCCGCCCACCCTCACGGTGTGGTGAGGGGACCCGACTGCGCCGCTCTCGCCGTCTGCGCCGGAAAATACCTGGTCAGAAGCGGTTCCTGGATCACGGACCGGAGTACGGTGGGACGGCCACGGGCCCGGCCTGATGGGAGGGACGGCCTAGATGCGGGCGAACTTCTCGGTCTGCTGGGCGAACTCCTGGGCCATGGCCGCGCTGACCGTGGGCCTGGTTTCGCCGATCGTGCGCAGGTAGTCCTCGGTGGTGGGGCGGACCCGGGCTCCGGTGTCGAAGGTGCGCTCGAACTGGACTTGGGAGACGGTGCGCGCCACATGGGCGATGTCGGCGGGGGTGAACCCCTCGCTGGCGGTCGCCAGCACCGCGCTGTCGGCCTGCGCGCCCGCTCGGGCCAGGTAGCTCTCCCACAGCGCAGTCCGCGCGCGGTCGTCGGGCGGGCCGATCGGCAGTACGTAGTCGAAACGGCCGTGCCGCAGGAACGCGGAGTCGAGCGAGGTCACGTCGTTCGTGGCGCAGACGAGCAGGCGCCCGTCCTGGCCGCGGAACCGGACGATCGCCTTGAGCAGCTCGTTGACGACGCCGACCGCGGTCGCGTCCGCGCCGCTTCGGGTCCCCGCGATCTCCTCGACCTCGTCGATGAACACCAGGACGTGATCGAGCGCGGCGATCTCGTCGAAGCGCCGGTTCAGCCCGCTGGCCAGCCCGTATTCGGCTGCCAGCCGGGCGGGGAACAGTTCGAGGAACGGCCATCCCAGGCGGCTGGCGATCGCGTGCGCGAACGTGCTCTTCCCCGTCCCGGGCGGCCCGAACAGCATCACGGCCCGCGGCAGCTCCACGCCGTGCTGGGCGGCCATTTCGGGATGGGCCAGTGGCAGGACCAGACGCCGCTCGATGAGCTCCTTCTCCCGCTGCATGCCCGCGACCTTCTGCCACAGTCCCCCGGGCGGCAGCTCCGCTCCCAGCGACGCGAGAATGCTGACCGCCTGAGGGGTCACGCGCCCGCGCTTCTCGAAGAAGACCAGGCCCGGACGGGCGCCGAAGCCGCAGTTGTGCAGGGCGGTGGCACCGGTCTCGCCGTCGGGCAGGACCGCGTGCACCGTTCGGACGCCACCGGTGAACAGCCGGTGCTCCAAGGCCGTGATCAGGGCGCTGCCCAGCCCCTGGTGCCGCCAGGCGGGCGCCATGCTGATGCGCAGGATCCACGCTCGGTCACCGTCCACCCTGCTCACCGCGGCACCGACCACCTCCTCGTCCGCGGTGGCCACCACCGCCGGGTGGAGGGCCTGGAGGGCCGCCACGGCGTCCGAGAGCGGAAAGAGAGGTGATTCTCCGGCCGTGCCGCCTTCCGCGTCGATCCGGATCACCGCTTCGAGATCGTCCTGGGCGTAGTCCCTGACATGCCAACCCGTCATGGTCAGCTCCGCGTGTTCGGCCGTACTCCCATCATCAGCCGATGCGAGCCGGGGCGCGCGGCAGCGACCGCGTGCCCCGGCAGTGCCGTTGAGGGCGGAGCATCGAAGCCGTGTGGCGTGCCCGGTCGCTTGGGAGCATCCTGGAGGCCACGCCGCCCGTGCAGCCGGACGCCAGGCCGCCTGGTTGGAGGCAACAGGATGACCGTCGGAGGCCGCGCGGACCCGGACCGCTCGGAGAGCTTCGGGGAGGAACTGCTCGGGGTGCTCCTGGACGGGGCGCACGAGCTGCCGCCCCATCTGGTCGGCCCGCTGGTTGCGGAGACGATTGCCCGCATGGGGGGACGTGACCCGCAGATCCTGCTTCAGGACTACGGACAGCAACAGCTGGTCCCCCTGCCCGCCGACGGCGGGGCCGCCGGTGATGCGCTGCCCATCGACCGGTCCGAAGCCGGCCGGTGCTTCCTGGAGTCACGCCCCGTCGAAGTCCTGACGCCCGACGGCATACGGGTCCACCTGCCCCTGCTGGACGGCGGCGACCAGGTGGGGGTGCTCGCGGTCACCCTGGACGGGGTCGACGACGACACCCGCCGCCTCCTGCGCAGGATCGCGGGCCTGGCGGCCGACCTGCTGCAGACCAAGAACGGCTACACGGACCTCTTCTTCCGGATCCGCCGCGGTGAACCGATGAGCGTGGCTGCGGAGATCCAGTGGTCCCTGTTGCCCCCGCTGTCGATGGTGATGCCGCACGTCGCGGTCGCCGGAGTTCTGGAGCCCGCCTACGCCGTGGCGGGGGACAGCTTCGACTACGCCCTGAACGGCGACGTCTTGCACCTCGCCATGGTCGACGCCATGGGGCACGGCCTGGACGCGGCCACGATGGCCACGGTGGCCATCGGCGCGTATCGCCACGCCCGCCGGATCAGCATCGAACTGTCCGAGATCTACCTCTTCATGGACCGTGCCGTCGCGGAGCAGTTCGACCCGGACCACTTCGTGACCGCCCAGATGATGCGCTTGGACACGGACACGGGGCGCCTCCAGTGGGTCAACGCGGGGCATCCCGCACCCATGCTGATCCGCGCGCACCGCGTCGTACGCCGCCTGGACAGCCCCACGACCCTCCCTGTCGGCTTCGGAGGGGCCCAGCCGCAGGTCAGCGCGGTGGCGTTGGAGCCTGGCGACCGCGTCCTCTGCTTCACCGATGGCCTGATCGAAGAACACGAAACCGGGCAGGAACAGTTCGGCGAGAAGCAGCTGATCGACTGGGTGAACCAGCTGGAGCAGGTCGACCACGGGATCCGCACGGTGGCCCGGGACCTGTCCCACACCCTCAAGAGGGCACGCGGCGAGACCACCTCGGACGATGCGTCGCTCGTCCTGTTCGAATGGCGTGGATGACGGAAGGCCGTGCCACCACCAGATGGCGACTGCCGAGTTCAGCGATCAGCCGAGATGTGGCTGTGGTGTAGCAATCCTGGATCGCCCTCCGCTGGGACGGTAGGTCGCCTGAGACACGACACGGTGCAGCCTTCTGAGCAGGCGCTTCCGGACCTCGGTGGACCGAGTGGGATACCCCGGCATGATCTTGCCGGGCGGGGCGCTTCGGCGTTCACGACCAGCCCGGGTCCTGGGGGGTGGCCACCGACCAGCCCGGGTCCTTCGGTCCTGCCGCGAGTTCGTGGGCCTGGCCGGAAGTGCTCGTGCCGATCACGGCGATCAGGGCGGCGGCGGTGACGGTGATGAGGGTGACGAGCTTGCGACGCATGGTGGGGATGCCTCTTATCGAGCCGGCGGGAAGGGGGGCGGTTGGCCGGATCTCTCGTTCCGGGGTGCCGCCATCGTGCCGAGCCCGGCAGGGCCCTGTCGCCGGTTTCCGCTGGCACAAAACGCTCTGACATAACCGTGCCAGCGGGCCGGTTTCCAGGGCGAGTTGGCCGCGCGGCGTGTCCGCGTGATGGACGTCGTTTGTGCAGACGATGGCTGGTATGGACAATCCAGGGTGCAAGATCGGCCCTCGGAGGGCCGCATGCCGCCAGCGTTGTCGGTCCAGCTGTGCTGCCGCTCCGAACCGTGAGCTGGGGGGCTCCTTTTGTTGGTTTCTCTTGGGCTGACAGAGCGCTCCGACGCGCTCTACCGCCTCATCCTCAGACGGCCGGATCTCGCCGTCGCCGATGTCGCCGCAGAACTCGCGCGGTCCGAGGACGACGTACGCGCGGACCTGGAGGAGCTGACCCGGCTCTCCCTCCTCGCACCGTCCTGGCGGACCGACGGCCGGCTACGGGCGGTGAACCCGAAGGCCGCGCTCGATTCGCTGCTCGCCCACCAGCAGGCGGAGATCGCCCAGCGCCACCGGGCCCTCGCCGAAAGCCAGGCCGCCGCGAGCGCGCTGCTGTCGCAGTACGCCGAACTCCACCCGGCCCAGCCCGCGCACGAGGCAGAGCGGTTCCTCGGTGTCGAGGCGGTCCGGGCCAAGCTGAGCGAGCTGTCCGCCCGCACCCGCCGCGAGTCGATCAGCTTCCATCCCGGCGGGCCGGTGCCCGCCGCGCAGTTCAAGGCCAGCGAGCCGCTGACCGAGGACCTCATCGCGCGCGGCGTGAAGATCCGGACCATCTACCAGGACGCCATCCGCAACGACCCGGGCAGCCTGGAGCACGCCCGCTGGCTGACCGAGCGGGGCGGCGAGGTGCGGACGGTGCCCTCACTGCCGATGCGCATGGTCATCACCGACCGGGAGTTCGCGCTGATGCCGATCGACCCGGCGGACAGCGCGCAGGGGGCGGTGCTGCTGCGCGAGCCGGGCGCCGTCACCGCCTTCTGCGCGCTGTTCGACTCCGTGTGGGAGACGGCCACCCCGTTCGGCGAGCCGCCCCGGCGCAGCCTGGAAGACCCCGGCTCGCAGCCGCGCGAGCTGCTGCGCCTGCTGGCCCAGGGCTACACGGACGAGGCCGCCGCACGCCGGCTGGGGATCTCCCTGCGCAGCGAGCGGCGGCTCATCTCGGAGCTGATGGAGAAGCTGGACGCGCAGAGCCGCTTCCAGCTCGGGCAGCGGGCCGTGGAGGAGGGCCTGCTCTGAACCGCGGTTCAGCAGCCGCAGGCCGCGCCCGCCGCTACGGGGGCCGTCAGCGGGTCCGGCGGCGACTGGCGGGTGCCGGCGGAGTCCTCCACCGGGAAGCCCTCCCGGGACCAGTACTCGAAACCGCCGAGCATCTCCTTGACCGCGTACCCGGCGCTCGCGAAGGCGTACGCGGCCCGGGTGGCGCCGTTGCAGCCGGGGCCCCAGCAGTACGTGACGACCACGCTGCCGGGCACCACCAGTTCGGCGGCCCGGGCCAGGATCTCGTCCGTGGGCAGATGGACGGCGCCGGGGACGTGGCCCTGCTCCCAGGCCTCGGCGCTTCGGCTGTCGACGAGGACGAAGCCGCCGGCGCCCGATTCCACGTCCGCGTGCACGTCGGCGACGTCGGCCTCGAACGTGAAGCGGCGGTGGAAGTGGGCGGCGGCGGTCGCCGGGTCAGCCGGCGGAACGCGCAGCACCTTCGAGGACGGGGACACGGTCTGAGTGGTCGTGGTCGTGGTCGTGGTCGCGGTCATGATCGGTGGACTCCTGAGGACGGGGTGGACGGGGGCGGCGTACGGCCGCCAGGGCGATGAGGGCGAACAGGGCCGCGGCGGCGGCGCCGGGGCCGAGGAGCAGGGCGGACACGTCCCGGTGGGCGGCCCGGCCGAGGGCGAGGGCCCCGAGGGCGATGAGGGCCGCGGTCAGGAGGCCGCCGCGCGGGGTCCGGCCGGTGAGCTCGGTCCACCGGACGGCCGTGGCCCGGAGGTTGGTGCGCACGTACGTCCAGCAGAGCGCGGCGGAACCGAGCCCGAGGGCGGCGGCCACGGCCGGGGACGGCTCCGCCGCTGCGGCCGGCGGAGCCAGGAGCACGGCGTACAGCGCAGCCGCCAGCGCGAGGCCCAGCAGGGTCCCGCCGAGCGCCCGCCGCCGGGACAGGGCGGGAACCGCCCCTTCGAGGCCGACCCAGCCGAACAGCAGGGGTACGGCCACGAGCAGCGCGGCCCGGTCCCCGGAGCCCGGTCCCGGGAGCGGCCCGCCGAGGGCCCGCCAGGCGACGGCCAGCGCCAGTACGGCGGCGAGCCGCAGCCGCTGCCCCGCGGGGGACGGCCCGCGCGGCGCGAACCAGGCGTAGGCGGCGGCGCTGCCCAGGATCGCGGCGGCGACCGGGAACGCGCGCCAGCCGGAGTCGCGGAGCGCGAACTCGGCGGCTCCGAGGGCGAGCGCGGCCTGCCCGGTGGCGAAACCACCGAAGTAGAGCGCGGTGGCCGCCCGGGCCGGTCCTGGGCCGAGCCGGTCCCGTACGAAGGCCACGGGCCCGGAATCAGCCGTACCGCCCGCAGCGGCGACCAGCAGGCACCAGCCGGCCAGCACCGCCGCGACGGCGATGCCGGTCCAGGGGCCGGGCCGCGTGGCGAGGGCCGCCGGAAGCAGCAGGGCTCCCGCGCCGAGGACCGCTCCCAGTGTCTTCGCGGCCCCGGCGGCCCAGCCGTCACCGGCCCCGCGAGCCGCGGCCGGGCCCGCACCCGCAGTCCGGTCCGGCATCACGACAGTTCGTGGAAGAACAGCGGGGTGGCGGTCGGCAGCGTCGTGCCCTCCGCCAGGAGCCGTCCCTCCACGCCGGCCCACTCGGGCATCCGCGTGCCGAGGTCCACCGGAAGGCCCAGGTGCCCGGCGAGGAACGCGGACCAGCCCGGCATCAGCGGCGCCGCGGTGACCGCGACGGCGGCCAGCAGCTCCGCGTGCGCGGCGAGCCGGCCGGCGTATTCCTCGCGCGGCCCGGAGACCCGCAGCAGGGCCAGCTCCCGCAGATCGGCGTCGGCACGCTCGATCACGGTGGCCAGGACGTCGGCGGCGCGCTGCGGGGAGAAGGCCTCCGCGCCGAGGGCGCCGGCGATCTGCCCGGGCAGTGCGGCGCGTTCGGCGGCCAGCGGGCCGTCCGCGGGCCCGGCGGCCGGCACGACGGAGTCGAAGTCTTGGGCGAGCAGGTCCAGTACGGTGTCCGTCCACCGCTCCAGGCCGCCCGCGAGGACGGTGCTGAGGGTGTCGGCGAACTCCTTCATGGAGAAGTTGTTCTGCGCCCGTTCCGGGCCGGTCAGGCACAGGTGGAAGCGCAGGGCGTCCGCGTTGACGCGGCGCAGGAATTCGCCGCCCCAGATGGCGTGGCCGCGGCTGGTGGAGAACTTGTCGCCCTCCAGCCGGTAGAACTCGTTGATGACGACCTGCGCGGGCAGGGTCAGTCCCCCCTGGGCGAGCAGCAGCGCCGGCCACAGCACGGCGTGCGAGAACGAGCAGTCGAAGCCGATGAAGTTGACGATCCGGGTCTCGGGGTCGGTCCACAGCCGCTCCCATTCCGAGCGGTCGCCGTTCGCCTCGGCGACCCGCGCGGTGCCCGCGGCGTAGCCCCAGATGCCGCTGAACCAGGTGTCGAGGATGTGCCCCTCCCAGCCGGGCAGCGGGACGGGGATGCCGTAGTCCGCCTCGCGGCTGATCGCGGTGTCGGGCAGGGCCCGCTCGAAGAGGCCGTCCAGGTACGAGATCAGCCGGGGCCGCCATTCGGCCTTGGCTTGTGCGTCGCAGTAGTACGCCTGCAGGCGCTCGCGGTAGCGCTCCAGCGGGAAGACGATGCGGCGCATGGTCTTCGTCTCGGGGGCGTTCCAGCAGGCGGTGCAGCGGGGGGCGGCGAGCCCGGCCGGGTTCTGCGGCAGGCCGCAGGCCTCGCAGTACACGCCGTCGGAGGGCTCGGCGCAGAACTGGCACTCGCCGCGCACCTCGGCCTCGTACAGGTACCGCTCGCACGGCGCGCAGTGGAAGACGGGCAGCTCCTGCACCTCAAGGGCGCCGGACTCCCACAGTTCGAGGAAGAAGCGCTGGACGAACTCGGTGTGGGCGGAGTCGGTGAGCGGGCGGGTGAACCAGTCGTGGTGCATGGCGCCCAGCGAGAGGGTCTCCTCCATGCGGTCGCCGAAGAGCTTGGCGGTCGGGTGGGCGGTGGAGCCGATCTCGGCGGCGCGACGCGGTACGTAGCAGGAGTGCTCGTCGGAGTAGCCCACGTAGCGCACGTCGTGGCCGCGCTGGCGCAGGTGCCGGGTCAGGACGTCGGCGCCGAGGAAGGGGCCGGAGAGGTGGCCGAGGTGGAGGTCGCCGTTCGGGTTCGGCGGGGCGCTGGTGACGACGTAGGAGGTCATGACGCGTGGGTTCCTTCGGGGAGGATCAGGGCGGAGGGGGCGAGGGCCGCGGCGTCCGCCGGGGCGGCGGTGTCGAGCGGCGGCAGGGCGGCGGAGGCGGCGGCGACGACGCGGCTGCGCGGCGGCAGGTCGTCGAGGACGACCGAGTGCGCGCCGATCCGGGAGTCGGCGCCGATGGTGACCGGGCCGAGGACGCTGGCCCCGGTACCGATGACGACGCGGTCGCCGACGACGGGGTGGCGGCGCGAGCCGGAGGGCCGGCGCAGGTCCTTCCACCAGCCGACCGAGCCGAGCGTGACCTGGTGGTAGAGCATCACGTCGTCGCCGATCCGGACGGTCTCGCCGATGACGACGGCCGTGCCGTGGTCGACGAAGAAGCGGCGGCCGATCCGTGCCCCGGGGTGGATCTCGATGCCGGAGACGGCGCGGGCCAGCAGGGACAGGGCGCGGGCGCAGACCCGGTGGCCGCGGCCCCATAGCCAGTGCGCGAGCCGGTAGGTCCACAGGGCGTGGATGTGCGGGTAGAGCAGCACCTCGGCGCGGGAGCCGGCGGCCGGGTCCTTGTCGAGGACGGTCTGCACGTCCTCGCGCAGCACGTCGCGCAGCGGGCGCCGGTCCTCGTACGGCTCGCCGTCCCGCAGGTCGTCCTTCGGGGTCGTCTCACATGTGGTCATACGGGGCCTCCGGACGGATCGGGCGGCCCGCGAGGAAGCGCTGCGGCCGGTACGGCTCCAGCAGCTCCTGGACGGCCTTGCCGGGGACGGCCCCGCCCTCGACGATCTCCTTGGCCGCGAGCTCGGCCACGGCGGGGGCCAGCTTGAAGCCGCCGCCGCTGAAGCCGAGGGCCAGGTACAGCCCGTCGGGGCCGGCCGCGCCGACGACGGGGCGCTTGTCGGGGGTGTAGCCGTCGAGGCCGGAGCGGGTGCCCGCGAGCGGGGCGGTGGCGGCGGCCGGTACCCGGTCGGCGATCGCGGCGATCGCGGACTCCAGCTCGCTCTCGGTCAGCGGTTCCACGTCGCGGCCCAGTTCGGTGTCGGGCTTGCTGGGGACGCCGAAGTAGAAGCGGTCGAGGCCGTCGGGCCGGAAGTAGCTGCCGGTGGTGTCGTCGATGCAGGTCGGTACGGAGGCGGCCGATCCGCGCCGGCCGGCGCCGGGCAGTTCGGCCTGGGCCAGGCCGATCCGGCGCGCGGTGACGGGGATGTGGATGCCCAGGTACTCGGCGGGCGCCGAGCCCCAGGCTCCGCCGGCCAGGACCACCAGCGGGGCGTCGATGCGGCCGATGGAGGTGAGGACGCCGGTGACGGTGCCCGCCTTCTCCAGCACCTTCACTGCGCGGATGCCCTCGGAGGGGGAGACGCCGAGCCGGTAGGCGGCGGTGAGGAGGGAGGCGGAGGCGGCCATCGGGTCGGCGTAGCCGCCCTCGGGCTCGTACGCGGCGAGGGCGACGCCGTCGGTCCGCAGGCCGGGGTAGATCTCCTTCAGTTCGGCGGGGTCGATGACCTCGACGCGGCGGTATCCGGCGGCGTCCGCGGAGGCGGCGGCGTTGTAGCGCAGGTCGTCGGCGTGGTTCTCGCCGACGATCATGACGAATCCGGTGCGGCGGTAGCCGCAGCAGCCGCCGATGATGTCCGACCACTGCTCGAAGACGGGCAGGCTGCGGGCGGCGAGGCGGGTGTCGGCGACGGACGTGTGGTGCAGCCGCAGGAGTCCGCCGGAGCGGGAGGTGGCGCCCTGGGCGTTGACCCGGCCCTGGTCGCACAGGACGATCCGGCCGACGCCGGCGAGGGCGAGCTGGTGCGCGATGGCCGCGCCGATCACCCCGCCGCCGACGACGATGGCGTCGGCGTGCGCGTGGACGATGGGGCTCATGCCACCACCTGCCGGGGGTCCGCGGGGGCGTCGGGGGTGTTCTGCGCTGCCGGGCGGGCCGCCGGGTCCGTGATGCCGAACTCGGCGGCCCACTTGGCGCGGTCCCGGGCGACGGCGTCGGAGCCGCCCCACCAGATGGTGACGAAGCGCAGGCGCACGTCGCCGTCGTTGGTCAGGTCGTGGTCCTGGAAGGGGGTGATGAACACGGTCTCGCCGGCGCGGACCCGGCGGGTCTCGTCGCCGATCCGCATGACCCCGCTGCCCTCGACGATGAAGAACATCTCGTTCTCGTCGTGGTCGTGCGGGGTGGAGGTGGCGCCGGGCGCCACGTCGACCCAGGCGCCGCCCCAGTTGGGCTCCTCGACGGCCTCGGGCCAGGGGAAGATCCGCCGGCCGCTGACGTTGTACGGCTCCTCGAAGACCATGTCGTCCTCGTGGGCGGTGAAGATGTGCATCGCGTACGGGTCCAATCAGGCGGCGACGGGCTGGCGCAGGCGGGCGCGCAGGTCGCGGTGGATGGTGTCGGCCTTGGCGGCCATCTGGCTGAAGGAGGTGGCGCTGCCGATGCCGTGCCGCCATTCGGTGAGCCCGTCGAGGTAGATCCCGACTTCGCAGTCGTCGCCGGTGAGGGCGCGGTAGGCGCGGGTGACCTCGGGCCGGCCCTGCGCGTCCAGACGCAGGTGGGGGACGAACGCGGCGAGCTGGCGGGGGAGGGCGGCCTCGCGGTAGCCGGTGCAGACGATCACGACGTCGGCCTCGATCAGGCCGGCCCCGCCGGTGAACACCTCGGCGGTGCGCAGCAGCACCCGGCCGTCCGGGGCCCGCTCCACGTCGGTGACCTCGGTCCGCTTGTGCATGTGCAGGCGCTGCCGGCCGGTGAACCGGTCCTGGTAGACGGCCTGGTAGAGGGCGGTGGAGACGTCGGGGTCGACGGCCGCGTAGTTGGTGGCGCGGGCCTGGTCCAGGGCGCGTTCGCGCTGGTCGCCTTCGAGTCCGTAGAAGTAGTCGGTCTCGTCGGGGAAGTACACCTCGTTGCTGAAGTGGCCGAGCTCGTACATCCGGAAGCCCGCGTGGCGCACCACGGAGTGGATCTCGGCGTCCGGGTGCTGCGCGGCCAGGTGCAGGACGATCTCGCCCGCGGTCTGCCCGGCACCGATGACGGCGATGCTGCGCAGCGGCCGGTCGCCGAGGGCCGCCAGTCCCGGCAGCAGCTTGGAGGCGTGGAAGACCCGCTCGCCCAGGTGCGGGCGGAAGAGCTCCGGTACGTAAGCCTCGTGGCCGGTGGCGAGCGCGACGTTGCGGCCCTCCACGGTGTGCAGGGAGCCGTCGCGGGTGTCCCGGGACAGGACGCGGGCGGTGCGGACGCGGCCGTCGGAGCCGGTGACGGGCTCGACGCCCAGCACCTCGCGGTGGTAGTCGACGGCGCCGCGGACCTGGGCGGCGGCCCACTGCACGTAGTCCGACCACTCCAGGCGGCTGACGTAGCCGCCCATCAGCGTGAACGGGTAGAAGCGGCCGCTCTGCTGGAGGTAGTGGGGGAAGGTGAAGCGGGAGCGGGCGTCGCGCGGGGTGGCGAAGTCGCGCAGGAAGTGGTGCTGGATGTCGGTGCCGGGCAGGACCAGGTTGGGCTGCCAGGCGGAGTCGGCGGCCCTCTCCAGGTAGCGGGCGGCCAGCGGGGCCGTACCGGTGGCGTCGTCGTGGTCCTCGACGGCGGCGGCGAGCGCGATCCCGGAGGGGCCGAAGCCGGCCACCACCAGGTCCTGGACGGTGGTGTCGTGCGTCGTCACAGGGCACCGCCGGTCGGCAGGTCGAGCGCGGCCAGGGCGGCGGTCAGGGACTCGCGGATGATCCGGCCGGCCTGGTCGATCTCGCGGGCCGAGCAGTTCAGCGGCGGCAGCATGCGCACGACGCAGTCGTCGCGGCCGCCGAGCTCGATGATCAGGCCGCGGCTGACGGCCTCCCATTGGACGCGCTTGGCGAGTGCGTCGGAGGGCAGCCCGGTAGCCGGGTCGGTCAGCTCGACGCCGGTCATCAGGCCGAGGCCGCGTACGTCGGCCACGTACGGGGTGACCTCGCGCAGGCCCTGGAGGTGGACCATCAGCTGGTCGGCGCGGGCCCGGACGTTCTCCAGGACGCGCTCGCGCTGGACGACCTTCATGGTGGCGACGCCGGCGGCGAAGGCGGGCTGGTTGCCGCGGAAGGTGCCGGAGTGGGCGCCGGGCTTCCAGACGTCGAGCTTCTCGTCGTAGAGGATCACGGAGGCGGGCAGGCCCATGCCGGACAGGGCCTTGGAGGCGCACACGACGTCGGGCTCGATGCCGTACTGCTCGAAGGCGAACCAGGTGCCGGTGCGGCCGCAGCCGCTCTGCACCTCGTCGACGATGAGCGGGATGCCGAGCCGCCGGGTGACCTCGCGGATCCGCTGGACGAACTCGACCTCGGCCGGGATGACCCCGCCCTCGCCCTGCACCAGCTCCATGATCACGGCGGCGGGCAGGGTGATCCCGCCGTTGACGTCGGTCAGCGCCTTCTCCAGGAACGCGGCGCAGTTGACCTGGCAGGCGTCCCGCTTGAGGCCGAGGGGGCAGTTGTGGCAGTTGGAGTACGGGAAGAAGTGCACGCCCGGCATCCGGCCGCGGACCGGTTCCTTCTGCTCGACGAGGCCGGTGACGCTCATCGCGGCCAGGGTCGCGCCGTGGAAGCCGCCCTGGAAGGTGATGATCTCCTCGCGGCCGGTGGCGGTCTTGCACAGCTTGAGGGCGGCGTCGACGGCGTTGGCTCCGGTCGGCCCGCAGAAGTGGATCCGGGTGCGCTCGCGCATCGGCTCCGGCAGCATCCCGATGGTCAGGTCGGTGAACTCGTCCTTGACCGGGGTGGGGAAGTCCAGCCCGTGCACGAACTCGTCGAGCTGGCGGTGCGCGGCGGCGAGCGGCTCGGGGTGGTTGTGGCCCAGGGACAGCACGCCGGCGCCGCTGAGGAAGTCGAGGAAGACGTTCCCGTCGAGGTCCTCGACGTACGAGCCGCGGCCGCGGCGGATCGCCATCGGCAGTTTGCGAGGGTAGGAGCGGGAGTTGGACTCGCGGCCGGCCTGCCGGTCCAGCAGCTCGGCACTGAGCGGCCCGGGCAGCGGGCCGTTGATCACGGGGGCCGTGTAGACCCGAGGGCCCGAGACCGGGGTATCGATCGTGGCAGTCATGGGAAACGTGGACCTTTCCGGTCAGGCGGCGGCGAGTACGGCGCTGCGGTCGGTGGCGGCGGCGGTCAGGCGGGCGGTCAGGGCGTCGGTGAGGGTCGCGGCGCGCAGCGACAGGAGGCTGAAGGAGCCCGCGTCGCCGATGCCGTGGCTGGACTCGCACAGGCCGTTCAGGAACAGCGGAGGGGTCCCGTCGGCGACCGGTTCGAGCGCGTAGTCGGCGGACACCTGGAGACGGCCGTCCGGCTCGGTGGCGAAGAGCTTCGCGAGCGGGGCCATCAGCGGCGGGCACAGCTCCTCGTGCGTGCCGGGGCCCATGTTGCGGAAGCCGGTGGCGAGGACCGCGAAGTCGACGACCTCGCTGATCCGCTCGCCGGTGGTGCGCTCGACGAAGTCCAGGGCGATGCGGTCCCCGGTCTCCGGGGCCACGCCCACGGCCTCGTGGTTGCCGCGGACGAACACCTTCTGGTCGCCGTCGAGCTCCTGCTCGTAGATGGTCATGTAGAGGTCGCGCAGCACGTCTGCGTCGGCGGAGGAGTAGTTCGTGCCGTGCATGTACGCGTCGAGGGCCTTCTTGCCCTCGCGGGACGCCCGGAAGTAGTAGTCGGTGAACTCGGGGAAGTAGCCCTCCTCGCTGAACGGGCTGGTGTCCTTCAGCCGCAGCGAGTGCGAGCGCGTGTACGTGGTGACCTTGGTCCGCGGGAAGCGGCGGTGCAGGTCGAGGGCGAGCTCGACGGCGCTCTGGCTGCCGCCGATGACGGCCACCGACTCCGGGGCACGGCCCTCGCCGGCCAGCTCCGCCAGCTTCGGCAGGTACTGGGTCAGGTGGAAGATCCGCGGGGTGCGCAGCGTGTCGTACGGGGCCGGGACGTACGGGGTGCGGCCCGGGCCCATCACCAGCGTGCGGCCCAGGTAGCGGCTGCCCGACATGGTGGTGACCTCGTAGACGCGCTCGCCGTACTCCTCGACGACCTCGACGCGGGCCGCCCGCTGGTTGCAGTCGACCAGGTGGGAGAAGAAGCCGGCGGCCCAGCGGATGTAGCCCGCGTACTCCTTGCGGAGCGGGAACTCCGAGGGGAGGTTGAGGTGGCGCAGCAGCCGGCCCTGCTCGTGCAGGTAGTTCAGGAAGGTGTAGCGGCTGCGCGGATTGCGCAGGGTCACCAGGTCGCGGCTCGGGTGGTTCTGGATGTCGGAGCCGTCCAGCAGCATCCCGGGCTGCCACTCGGGGCTCGGGCGGGCCTCCAGGAAGCGGGCCGTGAGGGGCGACTCGCGCTCCTCCAGGGCGATGGCGAGGGCCAGGTTCGCCGGCCCGAAGCCGATGCCGAGGATGTCGTAGACGGGAGTCGTGCTGGCACTCATCGGGTGGTCTTCCTTGCCTTGACAGTGGTGAGGGTGGGATTTCCGTCGAAGTCGATGCGCAGGCCGGTGATCCGGCCGGTGGCGTGGACCCGCTGGTCGGTCCGGTACCAGAGCGGGATCAGCGCCAGGTCGGCCATCGCCGCGCGGTCCGCGCGGCGCCAGGCGTCGGCGCGCTCCGCCGGGTCCGTCGAGGCCCGGGCGCGTGCCAGCAGGGCGTCGAACTCCGGGTTCACGTACCGGCCTTCGTTGTCGCCGTGGGCCGTGCCCTCGGCGTCGGGCGCCGTGCACGAGGAGTGCAGCAGCGGGAAGAGCATGTTGTCGGGCGTGGGGTAGTCGCAGGCCCAGCCGGCCCGGCAGAAACCGGTCGCCGAGATCGAGGTCCGGTGGTCGACCAGCCCGCGGGCGTCGGTCCGCAGCAGATCGATCCGCCAGCCCAGGACCTCCTCCAGACCGCGGGCCAGCGCCTTGACCCAGTCGTCGTGCCCGGCACCGGTGTTGTACGCGAACTCGACGCGGCTGCCGGGCTCCAGACCCGCCCGCAGGGCCGCCGCACGCGCCCGCTGCGGGTCGTACCCCGACCAGCCGCGGTCCGGATCCGCGGCCGCCTCCGCGAGCGGGGTGTGGGCCTTGCCGAACCAGGGCGACAGTAGTGAGTGGGCCGCGCTGCGCCGCCCCTGGAAGTACGTGTCGATCAGAGCTTGGCGGTCGATGGCCGCGGACAGGGCCCGGCGGGCGTCCAGCGAGTCCATCGGCGCCTGGTGGCAGAACGGGATCAGGTAGAAGAGGCCGGCGCCCTCCTGCTCCAGGAAACCGTCGAGAGCGGCCGCCTCGGCGGTGCGCGCCGGGGGGATCCGGGCGTAGTCGTACACGCCGGCCAGGAAACGCTCGTACTCGTCGTCCAGGCCGGTCACCGCGTCGAGGACGTCGATGTGCACCTCGCGCACTTCGGGCGCGGGCCCCGCCCACAGGTCGTTGCGCTCCAGCCGGATCGCGGTCCCGTGCTCCCAGGGGCCGGCCATCTTGAAGGGGCCGTTGCCGACCGGCAGGTCGTTGTACGCCGGGTTCAGCGCCGGGCCGGCGCACTCCGGCACTGGGCTGAAGATCGGCTGGAGGGTCTTCAGGTCGAACTGCACGTCGGGCTCGGACAGCTCGACCACCAGCGTCGTGTCGTCGACCGCGGTGAAGGAGTGCACGCCCGCCAGGTGGTACGCGGTCTCCGTGTTGGCCTCGGGGTCCAGCGCCCGCGCCCAGCCGCGCACGAAGCTGTGCGCGGTGACCGGCTCCCCGTTGCTGAACACCGTCCCGGCGCGCAGCGTGAAGGTCCAGGTCGTCGCGGTCGGGTCGCTCTCCCAGGACCGGGCGGTGGCCGGGACCAGGACGCCGTCCTCGTCGAGGGCGAGGAGCCCGGTGAACAGGGCCTTGCAGACGAGGATCCCCTCCCCTTCCTGGGCCTTGTACGGGTCGATGGCGGTGGGCTCCGTGATTCCCATCCGGAACACGGGGTCGTTGGCGTGCACGTGGGGCTCTTTCCGCGTCGGTGGAGTGAAGGGGAGTCGGGTGAAGTGCCCGGCGGCAGGCGATGTTTCACGTGAAACATCGCCGCGGTCGGGGCGCGGCCGGTCAGGCTGCCGGTACGACGACCACGTCGAGCCGCTCGTCGAGGTCGGCGGCGATCCGCTCCACCCGGTCGATGTCGGCGGCGCTGCGGTAGGGCGCGGCCACTGCGAGCGAGCCGGCGATCTCGTACCAGCCCTCGGGGGCGCGCCGCAGCCGGTCGCCCGGCTTCGAGGCGGGGATGTACGAGCGGAAGTGCGGGGAGTGCGTGGCGTCGCCGGGGTTGTTGCGGACGAGGGTCCCCGTCCGGTACGCGAACTTGATGCAGGTGGCGGCGCGCGGGGCCGCGGCCCGCAGCACCTCGCGGTCCAGCAGCGTGGCGAGGGCCGCCGCGTCGTCCCCGGCGAGCACGGCCTTGGCGTAGAGCCGGACCGCGTCGATGCCGTGGACCTCGCGCAGGTTGCGGTAGTTCTGGCCGCCGCTCATCCGGGTGGCGAACTCCACGACCCGGTAGCGGCCCTCGGAGTCCTGCCGGAACTCGGCGTTGAACAGACAGTGCCGCACGCCCAGGCCCGCCACGATCCCCTCGGCGACCGCGACCAGCTCCGGCTCCTCCTCCGGCGTGCGGAAAGGGAGGGTGTAGAAGTCCTCCTCGAAGTACGGGCCGGGCATCTGCATCTTGTTGGTGACGCCCACCAGGTGGAACGCCCCGTCCAGGACCACCCCGTCGAGGGTGACCTCCTTGCCCGGCAGGAACTCCTCCAGCAGCGCGATCTCGGGACCGTCGCTCGGGAAGTAGCCGCCCCACTCCTCGGCGAGGCGGGCGACGTCCGTCAGCGCCCGCTCCAGCTCGGCGCGGTCGCGGACCAGGCTGACGCCGATGCTGGCGGCCAGCGCGCTCGGCTTGACGATGAACGGGTACGCGAACGCCTCCGCGGCGGCCAGCCCGGACTCGACGCCGTCGACGCCCGCGAACCTCGGTCCCGGCAGCCCGTGCCGCTCCAGGAAGGACCGCTGGAGCTGCTTGTCGCGGGAGATCAGGTCGGCCTCGGGGCGCGGCCAGGCGTGCCCGAGCAGCCGGTTGACGGTGGAGGTGACGGCGATGTCGCTGTCGTAGAAGGTGATCGCCGAGGTGATGCCGAGCCGGCGGGCCGCGGCGGCGCAGAACTCGGCGAGCTCCGTGCCCTCCAGCTCCTGCGGGATGGGCACGACGTTCGCGAACCGGCCGTCGTCCGAGGCCTGTGCGACCCGGGTCGCCAGGTGGATCTCCAGACCCATCCGCTCCAGGGTCTCGATGTGCTCGCGGTGCCACGCGTACGTGTTCCGCATGATCAGCAGGATCTTCATGACGCGGTCTTTCCATGGGAGACGGAGGGGGTGGTGGTGACGACGGTGACCTTCTCGGTGAGCCGCTCCGCGGTCGCGACGGCGGCCTCGGTGTCCGAGCCGGTGACCAGGACCTGACCGACCCGGTCCCAGTTGCCGCGCAGCTCCCCGACGCTGTCGCCGGGCCGCACGGTGGTCTCCACGTCGATGACGTCGGCGAGCGCCCGGGCCTCGTCCGCGCCCTGGATCTCCACGACCGTGCCCGGCTCGGCGGACAGGAAGCGGGTCGCCGCCGCGTGGCGGGGGACGGGGCGCTCGGTGAGCGCCGGGACCAGCCCGAACTGCCAGGCCACGATCCACTCTTCGAGGTCGATGCCGTAGGCGGAGTCCAGCAGGTCGAAGATCCGGTCGCCGCCCATCCGGTTGTGGCTCTCGATGATCTGCGGGCCCGTCGGGGACAGCCGCAGCTCGGTGTGCGCGGCTCCGTCGGTCAGGCCCATCGCATCCAGGAAGCGGGCGACGGCCTCCTCGATGCTCCGCTCGTCCGCCGGGTCGAGGCGGGCCGGCAGGGCGTGCCCGAGCTCGATGAACCCGCCGCCGGTGAGCTTCTCGGTCACCGCCAGGACGATGTGCCGCCCGGCGAACGAGAAGCTCTCGACGCTGTATTCGGGGCCGGAGATGTACTGCTCGGCGATGAACCGGCCGATGGTGAAGAACGAACCCCACTGGAGGTCGGTGCGGGCCCGCAGGGCCTCCACCCCGGCCCAGGCCTCGGCGGCCTGCTCCGGCCCGTCGATCCGTACGACGCCCAGGCTCGCGGTGGCGTCGGTCGGCTTGAGCACGAACGGGTAGCCGTGCTCGGCGCCGAACGCGGTCAGTGCCTCGGCGCCGTCGACCTCGGCGGCCGCCACCGACAGGGCCCGCACCTCAGCGGAGGGGGACGCGGCCAGGTGGCGGCGCATCGCGTGCTTGTCGCGCAGCAGCTCGGCGACTTCCTCGGAGGTGTTGCCGAGCCCCAGGTGGTCGCTGATCCGACCGGCCGGGACCAGGCCCGGCTCGGTGATCGAGGCCACCCGGGTGAAGCCGTACGCCTGCTGCGCGGCCTCCACCAGCGGACGGGTGACGTCCCAGTCGGTGTAGTCGGCGATGAGGACGGCCTCGGCGAGCCGGGCGGCCTCGGGCACGAACTGGTCCTTGTGCTGGATCAGCACGAAGCGGATTCCGAGGGCAGCCGCCTTGCGCAGCGTCTGTATCCGTCCGCCGACGACGAGAAGGTTGTGTTCGGTCATGGCCAGAACTCTGCAGCAGAATTCCGGCCCGGAAAATGGATTCGGGCTGGCACAACCATGCCCGGCACGAATGACGCAGCAACCGCCCGGCAGCGATCTTGAAATGGGGGCCGGGCAGGAATGTGCCAGCCTCCTTTGTGCCAGCGCTCAGCTCTGGGCAGGGCCTTGACCGGCGGGTTTCATGGTGGACGCCACCTCATCCACGCTGCACCCCCCGATCGAGAAGGAGCCCCCCATGGCCGGCGAGGACCCCTTGCGCCGACGACTGCAAGACCTGCCCAGAAGCGCCTGGGTGATCTTCTCCGGAATGTTCCTCATCAAATTCGGCAATTTCCTGAACGTATTCCTCGTGCTCTTCCTGGTCGCCCAGGGATTCTCCGCATTCCAGGCCGGTGTGGCCCTCGGCGTGGTCGGAGTCGGCGCGTTCATCGGAAACGCCGTCGGCGGCACGGTCGCCGACCGCTTCGGCCGGCGCACCGCCATCGCCGTCTCCATGTTCGGCAGCAGCGCCGCCACCGCCCTCGTCCCGCTGACCCACGGACTGATCGCCACCACCGCGCTCGTCGGCCTCGTCGGCGTCTTCGCCCAGCTGTACCGGCCCGCGGCCGGCGCACTGCTCGTCGACGTGGTCCCCGAGGAGCAGCGCGTGACCGCCTTCGCCGTGCTGCGCCTCGCCATCAACGTCGGCATGGCGGTCGGCCCCCTCGTCGGCGGCCTGCTCAGCGGGGCCTCGTACACGTACGTCTTCCTCGGCGACGCGCTGTTCTCCTTCGCCTTCGGCGTGCTCGCCCTGTGCACGCTGCCCGGCGGTCTCCCCGACACGCAGGCCGGTGCCGCAGCCGGGGCCACCAAGGGCAAGGGCGGCTACCGCGAGGTGCTATCCGACCGCCCGTACCTGCTCTTCCTCGGCTCGATGGTCGCCGCGACCTTCGTCTACGGCCAGTCCACCGCGACCCTGCCGCTGCACGTGACCGACGCGGGCTTCGGCAACAAGGTCTACGGCCTGCTGCTCGGCCTCAACGCCCTGCTCTGCGTGGTCATCGAACTCCCGCTCACCAAGCACACCGAGCGCCGCAACCCGCGCCGGGTGATCGCCGCCGGGCTGGCCCTGCTGGGCATCGGCATGGCCCTCACGGGAGCGGCGCAGGCGGTCTGGCTGCTCGCCCTGACCGTGGTGGTGTGGACGGTCGCCGAGACGGTCTACACCCCGATCGCCAACGCGTACCCGGCCGAGTTCTCACCGGCCCACCTGCGCGGCCGCTACCAGGGGGCCGAGGGCATCGCCCACACCCTCGGCGGCGCCCTCGGACCGGCCGTCGGCGGCCTCCTCTACAGCATCTCGCCGTCGCTGCACTGGACGGCCTGCGCGGCCGTCGCCGGCCTCGGCGCCCTGCTGATCCTGGGCGCCAACCCCGGCAACCGCGGGGAGGCGAACACTCCGCAGCCCACCGAAACCCCCGAACCCGTGTCAGCCACCTGACCCTCCCCCCGCACCCGGTGCCGAGCCCCGAAAGCCGCCACCGAGCCACGTCCCCCGCCGCGGCCGAGGCACTCCCACCCCCGCCGCGGCCGAGCCCCTTCCCCCCCTGGCGGTCACCAAGGCACTCCCACCCCCGCCGCGGCCGAGCCCCTTCCCCCCCCTGGCGGTCACCAAGGCACTCCCACCCCCGCCGCGGCCGAGGCACTTCCCACCCCGCCGCGGCCGAGGCACTTCCGACCCCGGCGCCACCGAGCCTCTGCCCCTCCTGACGGTCACCAAGGCAGTCCACCCCCGGCGGACGCCCAGGCACTTTCAGCCCCGCCGGCGTTTGAGGCGCGGGGGTACGGGGGCGGAGCCCCCGAGAAGCCCGCGCGCAGCGACCCCGACCCCGCCCACCGCAACCGCGACCCGCATTCCAGCCCCGAAAGGCAACCCACATGACCACCAGCACCGCACAGGCCAGCGCCAGCGTCCACCGCATCGACATCCCCTCCGCCACCGAGGACCCCGCCGCGTACGTGGCCGCCCTCCTCGAAGTCGCGGGCGACCGCGACGCGTTCGACGTCCTCGCCAAGACCCCCGTCTGGGCCGCGCAGCTCTTCGCCGACCTGCCGACCGACCTCGCCGAGACCGTCCCCGAGCCGGGCGAGTGGCCCGCCGCCTTCATCGTCGGCCACCTCTTCGACGTCGACATCGTCTACGGCTTCCGCTGGCGCCTGGTGGCCACCGAGGACAACCCCGTCTACCCCGGCTACGACGAGCAGCTGTGGGCCCCGCTGCCCCGGCTCCCCTTCCGCCAGATGCTCGACGCCTGGACCGGCCTGCGCGCCTCCAACGTCGCGCTCCTCGCCGCGCTCACGCCCGAAGACCGGCAGCGCACCGGCCGCCACGGCGAGCAGGGCGGCGAAACGATGGAGGTCATGATCCGCAAGGTCATCGGCCACGACATCGCGCACATCAACCAGATCTACCGGGCCATCCGCCTCGTCCGCGAGGCCGCCGGCCTCGACGTCGCCGAGCTCGACGCCACGTACGCATCGCTGGGCCTGCGCTAGGCCGTGCGCGTCGGTTCACCCGCCCGGCGTCCGACCGGCCGCCCCCGTCCCGGCCCCGGCCGCCCCCGCCCGGGGAACCCGGGCCGCCTGGGCGGCGGGCTTCGGGCAGGCCGTCCCCGTGATGCTCGGCTACGTGCCGGTCGCCTTCGCCTTCGGCGTGTTGGGCCACACCGCCGGCCTGCCGTGGTGGGCGATGGTCGCCATGTCGGCCTTCGTGTACGGCGGTTCCTCGCAGTTCGCGGCCCTGCAGCTGCTGGCCGTCGGCGCCGCCCCGTACGCCATCGTCCTGACCACCTTCGTGGTCAACCTGCGCCATCTGCTGCTGTCCGCCGCGATCGCGCCGCGGCTCGCCGGATGGCGCCGCCGCGAGCAGGCGCTCTTCGCGTACGAACTCACCGACGAGGCCTTCGCCGTCCACTCCGCCCAGTACGCGGACCGCGCGGAGCGCCCCAAGGCCGAGGTCTTCACCTTCAACACCGCCGTGCACGCCTCCTGGGTGGCGGGCACGCTCCTGGGCGTGCTGGCCGGGGACCTGGTCACGGACGTGCAGGCGCTGGGCCTCGACTACGCCCTGCCCGCCATGTTCATGGCCCTGCTGGCCGCCGGGATCATCGCCGACCGGCGCGGGCTCGTCGTCGCCGTCGTCGCGGGCGGCGGGGCGGTGGGCCTGACCCTGCTCGGCCTCCAGTACTGGGCCGTCCTGGTGGCGGCGGCCGTCGCGGCCACCTTCGGTCTGGCCATCGCGCCCCGTGAGGACCCCACGGACGTCGCGGCCGACGGCCCGGACCCCCGCGACGCGCAAGGAGCAACGGGCCGATGAGCCACCTCACCCTCGCCCTGACCATCGCAGGCATGGCGGCCGTCACGTTCGGCCCCCGCCTGGTGCCCACCCTCTTCCTCGCGGCGGCCGCCCTGCCACGGCCCGTCGTGGTCTGGCTGCGGCAGGTGCCGCCCGCGGTGATCGCCGCCCTACTCGCCCCGTCGCTGTTCGCACCGGCCGGCACGCTGGACCTCGGCCCCGGCAACTACTGCCTCTGGCTGGCCGTGCCGACCCTGCTGCTGGCCTGGCGCACGCGGAACTTCTACCTGACGATCGCCTTCGGTATCGGTTCCCTGGCCCTGCTCCGCCTGCTCATGGGCTGATGCCGACCGTCTTTCCACCGTTCTACACGCCCCTGACCTGCGGAAACGTCCGCCCTGGAGGTGGCGGGAAGGTTAATTGGCGCAAGCCCTCCCCTTGATGACGTAGAGTTGTGTTTACCGACGCGGGGTGGAGCAGCTCGGTAGCTCGCTGGGCTCATAACCCAGAGGTCGCAGGTTCAAATCCTGTCCCCGCTACTCAGTACGAAGGCCCGGTTCCCTTGGGAACCGGGCCTTCGTCGTTCCCCACCGCGCCCTCACCCGATCAGCCCGGGCCGGGGCGCCGCAGGTCGCCACTGCCGCCAGCCTTGAGGGGCGATGCGGGGCGGCCCGCACCCGCGTGAGGGACCGGCAGGAGAGCAGCGTGGCGCGGCTGGGGCGGCAGGGCGGCGGCGAGTACGCGCAGGACACCGTCAGCGGTACGGCCCGCACGGTGGTCCGGTTGCTCCCGGCCGGGCTGATCGCGGTCGGCCTGGCCTTCGACCTGATGACCCCGCCCAGCTACACGGGATCCCCCTTCTTCTCGGCGGCACCGCTGGTCGCCGCCCCGGTGTCCTCGTTGCGGGGCACGGTCGTCACCGGTGTGCTGGCCTCCCTCGCCGTGCTCCTGCTGCACGTCCTGAACGGCACCGTCTGGAAGGTCGAGGCGCTGACCGAGTTGGTGACCGTGATGACCGTCTCCGGGCTCGCGGTCCTGATCAACCGGGTCGTACGGCGCAGCGGCGAGCGGCTCGCCTCGGCGCGCGGGATCGCGGAGGCCGCCCAGCGCGCCGTGCTGCCGACGCCCGCCGAGCGCATCGCCGGGCTGCACGTCTGCGCCCGGTACGAGGCCGCACAGGCCGACGCCTTCATCGGCGGGGACCTGTACGCCGTACAGGAGACCCCGTACGGAGTGCGATTGGCGGTGGGGGACGTACGGGGCAAGGGGCTGGAGGCGGTGGAGGCCGTGGCGGTGGTCCTCGGGGCCTTCCGGGAGGCGGCCGAGACGGAGCCGACGCTGGAGGGCGTGGCGCAGCGGCTGGAGCGGGCGCTGACCCGCGAGGGCACCCGCCGCGACAGCCTGGACTCGGTGGAGGGCTTCACGACCTGCGTGCTCGGCGAGATCCTGACGGGCGCGGGGGTATTGCGCCTGGTCAACCGTGGCCACCCCGAGCCGCTGCTGCTGCACGCCGACGGGCGCCTGGCGGTCCTCGCCCCGGCGGAGCCCGCGCTGCCGCTCGGGATGGGGGAGCTCTCCGGGGCGTGGGCGGACCGCGTCGAGGAGTGGGCCTTCCCGGCCGGCGCCACCCTGCTCCTGTTCACGGACGGGCTGACCGAGGCCCGCGATGCGGCGGGGGCCTTCTACGATCCGGCGGTGCGGCTGAGCGGCCGGGTCTTCCCCGGGCCCGGCGAGCTGCTCGGTGCACTCAGCAGCGATGTGCGCCGACACACGGGCGGCGGGGCGACGGACGACATGGCACTGCTCGCGGTGGGCCGGCCGGGCGCGGGCGAGCCGCAGCGACGGCGGACCGTACCGGTGGTCGCCACGTAACCGTGCGTAAGCGAACTGGTGCGCTCTGCAAGGTTTATGACGCCACGTCAAGAGGTGGGCGTGGCTGGAGAGATGTGGATCTTGCTTTATTTTTGCCCGGGTTGATCCGTTAATGTGGCATTAGTGATGGCCAAGGCTGTGCAGAGGGTGGCTGATTGCCGTTAACGATCAATCGCAACAGCTTGGAATCACTCCCCTCCGTCTATTACCGTTCGATAACGCAGCGCGGTCGTCCAAGCCGTCGCAAGAGACGGCGCCGTGCGCGTGCGCGTCCCCCTGAGGAGTGTGGCCCGGTGGCCTCCAACTCGCCTGCCCCCGAAGGCATAGAGCTCCAAGAAGCACCCACCGCGGGCGCCTGGGGCGAGTGGAACCCCACCGAAGACTCGGCCCGCCCGCCCCGCGGCAAGCACCGGGTCGTCAAGCAGCGCGGGGGACTTGCCCGCAGCTCCACCGTGCTCGGTGTCGGCGTCATCGCGGCCGTCGGTGCGGGTGGCATCGCCACCGCCCAGGACCGGCCCCAAGTCGCCATCTCCATGCCCTCGTTGCCTGACCTGCCCGACTTGCCCGACTTCGGCGTCGGCGGCGGGGGGCACGCGCAGGCCGGTCACTCCGCCGCGGGTGCCGGGGCCTCCGGCGAATCGGCGGGCATCATCGCGCAGCAGGCGGGGCGGCCTGCCGACGCGGGCGCCACCCTGGTCGGCCGCATCCTCCAGCAGGCCGAGTCCCAGGAGACCGCCGCCGAGGCCCAGACCCGGGCGCAGGCCGAGCGCGCCGCGCAGGAGGCCGCCGCCGCGGAGGCCAAAGCCAAACGGGAGGCCGCCCAAAAGGAGGCCGACGACGCCCGCCTGGCCGCCGAGAAGCAGGCCAAGGAGGTTCAGGCGGCCGCCGACGCCAAGGCCGAGCAGGAGCGGACCGCCAAGCCGGCCGGCTCCTACTCCCTGCCCACCTCCGCCTACACCCTCACCTCGCACTACGGCGACGCCGGTTCCATGTGGTCCTCCGGCCACCACACCGGGCTCGACTTCGCCGCCCCGACCGGCACCCCCGTCAAGGCCGTCGCCGCCGGGAAGATCGCCTCGGCCGGCTGGTCCGGCGCGTACGGCTACCGGATCGTGCTGGAGCTCGAAGACGGCACGGAGATCTGGTACTGCCACCTGTCCTCGATGTCGGTGACCTCCGGCTCGGTCGGCGCCGGCGACACCATCGGCCGCGTCGGCGCCACCGGCAACGTCACCGGACCCCATCTCCACCTGGAAGTACGCATCGGCGGCTCGACATCGGACCCGCTGGCGTGGCTTGAGTCCAAGGGCCTGAGCGTCTAGCGGGCGGTACGGACACCAGCTCCAGGGGTTCCAGCGGTTCGCGCGGTCCCCAGGGGGCCGGCCGCGGCGGAAGGAGCTCCTCCAGGACCGCGGCCCGGGCCAGGGCCGGCCCCGCCGTCGCCTTGCGCAGCCACATCCGGCGCAGCAGCTCCCGCTCCCGGCAGGCGAAATCAGGCTCTCCCGCCGGGCCGCTGTGCTTGGCCCGGTGCCGCAGCAGGGCCAGGGCGGCCGCGTCCGCCTCGTACAGGGCGACCGCCCGGCCCGCCGCCCGGCCGCCGGTGCTCCGGGCCAGGGCGCGGGCCAGGGAACGGGCCGGCATCGACACCAGCGCCGCCACCTCCGCCGGCCGCAACCAGCCCGCGGCCGCGTACACCGCCAGCTCCCCGGCGACGGCCCGCAGCCGGCGCCTCCTTATCAGCACGGCCAGCCCCAGCAGCAGCCCGAACACCGGGACCATCACGCAGCCGTAGACCACGTAGAAGCCGTACTCCCCGAACCGCGAGGAACTGTTCCACAGCGCGTGCAAGCCCATCGCGGCCAGCAGTCCGAGCAGCGGAAGCCCCACCCGGCGCAACCGGCCCGCGCCGAGTGCGGCCGCACCGAAACCGAGCCCGGTGAGCACCGTGAACAGCGGATGCGCGAACGGCGACACCACGATCCGCACGAAGAACGTCGCTGCCGTCACCGAGTCCAGCGCCGCGGCACCGCTCTGCACGTCCTCGCCGAAGGCGTTGCCGAGATAGAGGACGTTCTCGGTGCACGCGAAGCCGGTCGCGGTGAACCCGGCCACCACGAACCCGTCCGCGGGACCGGTGAACTGGCGTCTTCGGAACACGAACACCAGCAGCAGCGCCGCGGCCTTGGCGCTCTCTTCGACCACCGGGGCGATCGCCACCGAACCGAGGCGGTCGGCCGCCGAGGCGTCGGCGGTGGCCGCCGTTATCCACTCGGTGGCGAAGTTGTTGGCCAGTATCGAGATCAGGGCCGCGGTGCAGGCGCCCCAGCCGAAGCAGAACAGCAACTGCGCCCACGGCCGGGGCGCGGCCCGGCCGAGCCACCGGAAGGCCGCCATGAGCGGCGGCACCGGCAGCACGGCCAGCCCGAGGCCGACGAAGAACCCCGCGGTACCCGTCTGCTCCCGCACGAGTTCGAGGATCGCCAGCCCCGACAGCGACAGCACGGCGAGCACGCACGCACGGACACCAGGGAGCGCTCGGGACACACGATGACTCTAGCGAGCCGCTCTGACACGCGGAGTGAGGAAAGTGGTTGTCTACTCGTTCGGGCGGCGGGCGAACAACAGGTCGTGTACGACGTGTCCCTTGTCGAGACCCTGGCCCTCGAAACGGGTCAGCGGCCGGAAGTCCGGCCGCGGCGCGTAGCCGCCGTCCGCCAGGGTGTTCTCGAACTCCGGGTGGGCGGTGAGCACTTCGAGCATCTGCTCGGCGTATGGCTCCCAGTCGGTCGCGCAGTGCAGTACGGCACCGGGAGCCAGGCGGGTCGCGGCCAGGTCGAGGAACTCGGGCTGGATCAGCCGCCGCTTGTGGTGGCGAGCCTTGGGCCACGGGTCCGGGAAGTACACGCGGAGCCCGGCGAGGGAGGCCGGCGGCAGCATCTCGCGCAGCAGGATGATGGCGTCGCCGTTGGCGACGCGCACGTTGGTCATCCCGCCGCGCTCGGCGAGCGCGAGCAGGTTCCCCTGGCCGGGGGTGTGCACGTCGACGGCGAGGATCCCGGTCGCGGGGTCGGCGGCGGCCATCTGCGCGGTGGCCTCACCCATCCCGAAGCCGATCTCCAGGACGACGGGCAGTCCGTCGAACATCCGGTCGAGATCGATGACGGAGTTCCCGTCGATGTCGAGCCCCCAGGTCCCCCAGAGCCGCTTCAGGGCTTCGCCCTGCCCGGTGGTCACCCGGCTGCGCCGCGGCTGGAAGCTCCGGATC
This sequence comes from Streptomyces sp. NBC_00597, assembly GCF_041431095.1. Lineage (GTDB taxonomy): Bacteria > Actinomycetota > Actinomycetes > Streptomycetales > Streptomycetaceae > Streptomyces. Next base: position 4,556,063 of record NZ_CP107757.1, on the reverse strand, counting down.
CGCCGCTCGTGGTGCGAGCCGGCCGGATCGGGGGAGGGCCCGTCGGGGAAACGGGGCTCGGTCCGCCACTTCGGGGGCACGTAGGAGTTCGCCTCCGGCACGGCTTCCGGGACGCTGGGCTGGGGGTTAAGGGACTCAGACACAATCCCCGGATTCTACGCCGCACCCCGCCACCCCCACCCCAGCCGAACCCGTAGCCCGCGCCTCCAGCCCCACCGTGCTTCCGGGGCCCGTCCAGCCCCGCCGCCGATCGAGGCGGGGGGCAGGGGCGGAGCCCCTGGGAACGGTGGAAGGGTGGGCAGGGGACACGCCCCGCGCAGCGGCACCCGCACCCCGGCCGCCCCGCACCGCGCCCGCCCCGCACCGCGCCCGCCCCGCACCGCGCCCGGCCGCCCCCGCCCGGCGGAACCCGGTGCGGCAGGGGCCCGGGACTACGACGCGCGGAGGGTCGTCAGGGCGCGGCGCGCGATCTCGCGACCGATCGGCAGCGAAGCAGTGGCCGCGGGCGACGGCGCGTTCAGTACGTGCACCGCCCGCGCCCCCTCCTTGATCAGGAAGTCGTCCACCAGCGTCCCGTCCCGCAGGACGGCCTGCGCCCGGACCCCGGAGCCCGCCGGGGTCAGGTCCGTGGACGAAACCCCCGGCAGCAGCCTGCGCACCGCCTCCGTGAAGGCCTGCTTGGACAGGGACCGGTGGATCTCGCCCGCCCCGTACCGCCAGTGCCGCCGGGCCATCCGCCAGGACCCCGGCCAGGCCAGCTCGTCCGCGACGTCCCGCGGCCGGACCACGCCCCAGCCGTATCCCTCGCGGGCCAGCGCCGGCACCGCGTTGGGCCCGACGTGGACGCCGCCGCCGATGCCCCGCGTGAGGTGTACGCCGAGGAAGGGGAACGCCGGATCGGGGACCGGGTAGACCAGCCCCCGGACCAGTGAGGGCCGCGCCAGGTCGTAGTACTCCCCGCGGAACGGCACGATCCGCATGCCCGGGTCGTCCCCGGCCAGTCGCGCGATCCGGTCGCACTGCAGGCCCGCGCAGTTCACCAGCACCCGCGCCCGCACCACGAGCCCCGCGGTCGTCCGCACCGCGACCCCGCTCGCCCGCCGCGAGATCAGGTCCACCGCCCCGCCGTAGACGATCTCCGCCCCCGAGGACTCCGCGAGCTGCCGCGCCACCTGCCCGTAGTCCACGATCCCGGTGGTTCCGACGTGGATCGCGGCCAGGCCGCGCACCTCCGGCTCGTACTCCGAGATCTGCGCGGGGCCGAGCTCGCGCACCGGGATGCCGTTCTCCCGGCCCCGCTGCACCAGCGCGTGCAGCCGGGGCAGCTCGTCCCGCCCGGTGGCGACGATCAGTTTCCCGGTGACCTCGTGGTCGATCCCGTGCTCGGCGCAGAACTTCACCATTTCGGCGGCTCCGCGCACCGCGAAGCGCGCCTTGAGCGACCCCGGCCGGTAGTAGATCCCGCTGTGGATCACCCCGCTGTTGCGGCCCGTCTGGTGGCGGGCAGGGCCGGACTCCTTCTCCAGCACCACCACCCGCGTCCCCGGGGCCAGCTGCGCCAGGGCATGCGCCGTCGACAGGCCGACGATGCCACCACCGATCACCAGCACATCGCAGTCCACCCTGCCCACACTGCCCATGCCGCCGCCCAAGCTGCCACCTCCCACCCCTGCATACTGCACCCCGCCACTGACAAAGGGGCTACGCGGGGGCCACCAACAGCGGCCGTGCCCGCTCGCGCAGCTCCGCCACGCGCGGCTCGTCCCCGTACGGTTCGAGCCGGTGCAGCAGGTCCCGTACGTACTCGGTCGTCCGCGCCGAGGAGATCCGGCCCGCGACCTCCACCGCCCGGGTGCCGGCCGCGCACGCCGCATCCAGATTGCCCGACTCCAGCTCGGCGACCGCGCTCACCACCAGCCGCAGCCCGTGCGAGCGCACGTACTCCTCCGTCGGCCGCGACAGCGCCTGCTCGGTGAAGCGCCGCACCTGCCGGGGGAGTTTGAGGTCCCGATAGCATTCCGCCGCATCCGCCGCGAAGCGGTCGTACGAGTAGAAACCCAGCCAGGTCGGATCCGGATCGCCCGCCCGCGCCCGCTCCAGCCAGCCCTCCGCCGCCCGCAGCGCCGCCCCGGCCGCCGCCGAATCGCCCGCCTTCGCGTGCGCCCGCGCCTCGACGAGCCGGAAGAAGCTCATGGTGCGCGCGGTGGCCAGGCCACGGTTGCGCTCCACGGCGGCCTGCGCGAGGTCCACGCCCTCGTCCGGGAAGTCCCGGTACGTCGCCTGCAGCGACATGGACGCCAACACGTAACCGCCGAGCGGTACGTCCGCGGCGGCGCGGGCCAGCCTCAACGCCTGGATGTAGTAGCGCTGGGCCGCCTCCTGCTGGCCGGTGTCGAAGGCCATCCAGCCGGCCAGCCGGGTCAGTTCGGCCGTCGCCCCGAACAGTGCGCGGCCCACCTCGTCGCTGTACGAGCCGAGCAGCAGCGGCGCCGCGTCGACGCGCAGGCATTCCGGCACCATCGACGAACGCCAGTCCCCGCCGCCGTACTTGGAGTCCCAGCGGCGCGCGTCCTCGGCCGCCTCGCGCAGCTTGGTCACATCGCTGTGGCCCACGCGCTGCGGCGACGGGTCGTGCAGTCCCATGACGGCGGCCGGCAACGCGGGCGCGGGCGGGGCGTGCGGAGCGTGCGGCGTTTCGCCCGAAGACTGCGCGGGCAGACCCGTTGACGACGACGAAGCCGGCGACGCCGTCGGACCCTGCGCCGGGGCCGCGGGCGACGCCGTGTCCGCCACCGGCTCGCGCGACGCCACGGTCTCGCGGGACGCGGCGGGCTCGCGCGCCACCGAACCGTCCGCCGGAGATATCAGCCAGCGCGAGGCGGGCGTGGCATACGCGGACACGGCGAAGGAGCCCGCGAGCGACTGCCAGATCCCGCCACCGCCCCTGCGGCCGGCGAGGTCGAGCCGGTACAGATCGGTGGCCGAGCGCACCGCCTCGCCCACGTCCCGCGGGAAGGCCAGGCCGACCTCGGGCGCCGGGTCCGCGTCCGCCAGCCCGATCTCGTGCAGCGGTACCGGCCGCCCCAGCTTCGTGCCGATCGCGGCGGCGATCAGATGCGGGGCCGCGCCCTGCGGCACCATCCCCTTCGACACCCACCGGGCCACCGAGGTCTTGTCGTAGCGAAGCGTCAGGCCGCGCTGTGCGCCGAGGTCGTTGACGCGCCGGGCCAGTCCGGCGTTGCTGATGCCGGCGAGGGCGAGGACGGCGCCGAGCTTCTCGTTGGGCTCGCGGAGCTCCCTGGACATGCGCCACCCCTCGTCACACGCGGAACGCACACAACGCATACGCCGCCGAGGCATAGTTGCCCGGCATTTCGTAAACCCAGCGTAGTTCCCCGCCTCCCAAGCGTTAAGGCCCCGACTTCCGTATGGCGGGATTGTTGTCCGCCCGCACAGTCGGGCAGGGGCCCGCGCCGCAGGCGCACGCCCCCTTTCGTGCTCCGTGCGTGTGGCCGTGCGCCCGCCCGTGCGCTCTGGCCGGTCAGCGGGCCCGGCGATTCGATGTGCCGTGCGTGGGTCGGCCCGCTGCGTGGATCCGGCGGGCCGGGGGATGCCGCCGCCCCAATCCCCGCGGGTGGCGGAACGGTTCGGGGGGCGGGTCCCGCCCCTCGGGCCGCGCCCGTGGGCCGCCGCGGTCGGGCGCCCCAGGGCGCGCGACGGCACTCAGTACGGCTTCAGTACGGCCTCAGTACGGCCGAAGAATGGCCGAAACCGACCTATGGGGCGGTGGGAACGGAACGCCAAATACCGCGTGACCGAGGCGTGTTCGTTTGCACGTGCGCCCTCCTTGGACACTCCCGTGCGCCTGTCTCGTGGCAGCATGGACCCCGAGCCACCCGGGGCCCCGGCGGCCGCGCCCTTCGCGCTGACCACACCGTTCGTGCCCCGGTCAATTGCCCACGGGCTGGGGAGGCGGCGGTGCGCTGGTTGGTGGGGTGGAGCAGTATCGCCGCGAGCTTCGGCACGGCCGGCCGCGTCCACGGCCAGGGCGGATCCGGCCCCGACGGGCCCCTGAGCGGCGGCATCGCGGACGCCGACCACCCGGACGACCCGGCAGCCCAGGACGCCGAACGCACCGTCGTGCCGGTCGGCGCCCAACTGCTCTGGGGAGACCCCGACCCCCTCTGGGCCGTCGGCGACTGGCGCCCCGACGAGATCCGCACCCTCGCCGCCGACCCCGCCGACGCCTTCACCCGGCTCGCCGTCCTCGGCTGCTGCGGCGCAACCGACGCCGAACTGCGCAGCGCCCTCCTCGCAGCCCGCGGCGGAGCCCTGCGCCACCTCACCCAGTGGTCCGGCAGCTACACCGCCGTCGTCCAGACCGGCCGCAGGATCACCGTCGTCGGCGACCTCGCGGGCGCGCGGCCCGTCTTCTACACCCCCTGGGCCGGCGGGACCGCGTACGCCACCGCCGCACTGCCCCTCGCCGACCTCATCGAGGCACAGCTCGACATCGGCCACCTCGCCGCCCTGCTCGCCTGCCCCGACAGCCCGGAAGCACTGGGCGACGGCACACCGTACGTCGGCGTACGGCGCATCCCGCCCGGGCACGCGCTGATCCTGCGCGAGGGCTCCCGCGAGATCACCGGGTACGAACCGGTGGCCTCCCTCGCGGTGGCGGCCCCCGCGGCCGATCCCGAGCGCGCGGTGGAGGGCGTACGCGAAGCGTTGGTGAATGCGGTGCGCGCCCGGCTCACGGCGCCGCGGCATGCCCCCGACACGCTGCCCCACGACCCCGGCCCGGTGCCAGGAATGGGCCCCGCCGACCGGCGCGCGGCCCGGGGCGCGCCCGCGCCCGCACCCGGCGTCGGCGCCGACCTCTCCGGAGGCAGCGCCTCCGCGACCCTCGCACTGCTCGCCGCCGGCCTCCCCGGCGCACCCGGCACGATCGTCAACCGCACAGGCGAACGCCTCCTCGCCGTCACCTTCAACGACCTGGCCACCCCCCACGGCCGCGAAGCCGAACTCGAACGCGCCCGCGCCATCGCCGCCAACCCCCGCCTGCACCACGTGGTCGTCGCCGCCGCCGAGGAAGCCCTCCCGTACGCGGAACTCGACGGACCCCTCACCGACGAACCCGGCCCCTCCCTGGTCACCGCCGCCCGCGAGCGGCGCCGGCTGGCGGCCGGCTCGGCGGACCACTTCGTCGGCCACGGCGCCCGTCAGGTCCTCGACGCGCACCCGGCCCGCCTCGCCGACCTCCTGATGGACCGCCGCCGACGCCACCTGCTGCGCCCGGTCGCCGCCCTGGCCCGCTCCGCCCCGGGCGACTCCGCCCTGTCCCTCCTGGTCCCGTTCTCCGTCTACTCCGCCGCCCGCCGGCTCGCCCGTACCCCGTACCGCGCGGGCATGGAGGCCGCGGCGGCCCGACTGCGCGAAGGGGCCGTCGCGGGCGGCGCCTCGAACCCGGTCGACGCCTCACTGGCCGCCCTGACCTGGTCCCGCCCCGGACCGGCGGCGGCCTGGCTGACCGGCGAAGCCCTGGCGGAAGTATCGATCCGCCTCGGGACCGCCGCGGGCCGCCCCCCGCTCTCGCTGCGCCCCGGCGAGGCCCGGGCCCGCGCAGCGCTGACCCGCCACGCGGCGGACCACCGGGTCTTCGAACAGGCCGTGGAGGTCCGTAGCCAGCGGCTGCACGCCCCGTTCCTCGACAACCAGGTCGTACGCGCCGCCCGGGCCCTCCCGGAATCCCTGCGGGTCCAGCCGGGCGCGCGGGCCGCGATCCTGCGCACGGTGCTGTCCTCGGCGGGCGTACGCGAACTCCCGCCCGGCTGGGGCGCCCCCGCCCACACCCCGAACGAGACGGCCACCCGCGTCGGCCTGCGCACGGCGCTCACCTCCCTCCTGGCCCTGTTCACCGCCCCCTTGTTGGCCGACGCCGGCCTGATCGAGGCCCGGGTGGTCCAACAGGCCCTGCTGGACGCGGCGGAGGGCCACCCGGTCCCGCTGGACGGCCTCGCGGAACTCGTCTCGATGGAACTGTGGCTCGGCCGCCTCCTCGCCCGCCGCGGCACCTGCTGGACGGGCACCTCCACCCCCCGCCGCCGAGCAGTCCCCCAAGGCGTCCCCACCCGCCGCCCGGCCCTCTCCTAACCCGCTCCCCCCACCCGCCGCCCGGTAGATCCAGCCCCGCCGGCGTTTGGGGCGCGGGGGCTCGGGGGCAGCGCCCCCGCACAACGGCGCCGCACCCACCCACCCACGCCCGGCCGGGGCAAGGGCAGAATTGCACGGTGCGGTATCTCATCCTTGGCATCACCGAGGCCCGTGACGAGACCGGCGCCCCCCTCACCATCGGCGGCGCCCGCCTGCGCGCGCTCCTGACCGCCCTCGCGCTCCGGGCCGGAGGTCCGGCCCCCGTACCCGTCGCCGATCTCGTCGACGAGGTCTGGGGCGACGACCCGCCCCAGGACGCCCCCGGCGCCCTCCAGGCCCTCGTCGGACGGCTCCGGCGGGCCCTGGGCGGCCGGGACACCGTCCCCGCCGATCCCGCCGGCGGCTACCGCCTCGCCGTCGCCGACCGGGACGACGTCGACCTCCACCGCTTCACCCGGCTGGCCCGCCAAGGCGCCGGGCAGCTGGCCGACGACCCCGCCACCGCCGCCGGAACCCTCCGCACCGCCCTCGCCCTGTGGCGCGGCCCCGCCCTCGCGGACCTGCCCGAGCCCGCCCGCACCGCACACGCCTCCGCCTCCGAAGCGCGCCGCGGCGCCGCCCTCCGCGACCGGATCGACGCCGAGCTCCGCAGCGGCTGCGCCGACCCGGCGTCCCTCCTCCCGGAGATCGAGGCGCTGATCCGGGAGCACCCGTACGACGAGCCGCTGCGCGCCCAGCAGCTGCGCGCCCTCCGCTCGGCCGGCCGCACCGCCGACGCCCTCGCCGCGTACGAACGCACCCGCCGCACCCTCGCCGACGCCCTCGGCGCCGACCCCGGGCCCGAGCTCGCCGCCCTGCACGCGGAACTGCTCCGCCCCGCGCCCGAGCCGCCCGCGGAACCCGAGCCCCCGACCCCGCCCGCCGGCAACCTCCGCCCCCGCCTGACCTCCTTCGTCGGCCGCGAGCCCGAGCTCGCGGCCCTCCACGGCGACCTGGACCGCTTCCGCCTCGTCACCCTCATCGGCCCCGGTGGTTCCGGTAAGACCCGACTCGCCGAGCACGCGGCCGCCGCCCACCCCGAACCGGCCTGGCTCGTCGAGCTCGCCCGCCTCGACCACCCCGCCGCCGTCCCGGGCGCCGTCCTCAGCGCGCTCGGCCTGCGCGAGAACACCCTCGTGGCCCGCGAGAAGACCCCAGCCGACGACCCCGCCGCCCAGCTCGTCGAGCACTGCGCGAACCGCCGTCTGCTCCTCGTCCTCGACAACTGCGAGCACGTCATCGGCGCCGCCGCCGTACTCGCCGAGCACCTCCTCACCCACTGCCCCGGCGTCCGCATCCTGGCCACCAGCCGCGAACCCCTCGGCGTACCCGGCGAAACGGTCCGCCCCGTCGACCCCCTGCCGCCCGACCCCGCACACCGCCTCTTCGCCGACCGCGCCGCCGCCGTCCGCCCCGGTTTCACCCCCGCCGAAGACCCGGCCGCCGTCGCCGAGATCTGCGCACGCCTCGACGGGCTGCCGCTCGCCATCGAGCTCGCCGCGGCCCGGCTGCGCCTCCTCGGCCCCCGCCAGATCGCCGACCGGCTCGACGACCGATTCCGGCTCCTGACCAGCGGCGCCCGGACCGTACTGCCCCGCCAGCAGACCCTGCGCGCCGTCGTCGACTGGTCCTGGGACCTGCTCGACGACCGGGAACGCACGGTGCTGCGCCGCCTCTCCGTCTTCGCCGGCGGCTGTGACCTCCCGGCCGCCGAAGCCGTCTGCACCGGCGGAGCGGCCGAGGACGTCGCCGACATCCTCGGCTCCCTCGTCGACAAGTCCCTCGTCGTCGCCGCCCCCGGGCCGGACGGCGCCGGCATGCGCTACCGCATGCTGGAGACCATCCACGAGTACGCCGCCGAACGCGCGGCCGCGCAGGAAGCCGACCGGGCCGCCGCCGCCCACCGCCACGCCGCACACTTCCTGGCCCTCGCCGAGGAGGCCGAGCCGCTCCTGCGCAGCGCCGCCCAGCTCCCCTGGATCCGGCGCATCGAGACCGAACTCGACAACCTCCGCGCCGCGCTCCTCCACACCACCCGGACCGGCCCCACCGAAACCGCCGAGCGGCTCGTCCTCGCCCTCGGCTGGTTCTGGTGGCTGCGCAACTACCGCGCCGAGGGGGTGGAATGGACCGCCCGGATCATGGAGCGCAGCCCCTCGAAGCCGCCCGAAGGCACCCCCGCGTACTGGCGCTTCATGCGTACGCAGATGCTGCACGTCCTGCTGCTCGCCGAAGGCCACTCGCCCGAAGAGTTCCGCACCCCGCAGAACATCGCCCTCGCCGACGGCATCCAGCAGATCTTCCGGGGCGCCGCCCCCGAGACCGCCCGCTTCCCGGGCATGCTCTGGCCGATGACCACCTTCCTGACCGGCGACACCCGCTCCGTCCTCGAAGGGCTCGACGAGACGGTCGACAACTGCCGTCGGCACGGCGGTGACTGGGAACTGGGCATCACCCTCCTGCTGCGCACCCACGTGGCCATCGACTTCACCGGAGGCCTGCCCTCCGTCAACGCCGACCTCAACGAACTGCACGAGATCGCCCGCCGCGTCGGAGACCGCTGGCTGCGTGCCCAGGTCGCCAGCGCCGCCGGCGAGGTCGCGCTCTCCCGCGGCCGGTACGACTGGGCCCGCGCCGAGTACGAGGACTGCCTGCGCCTCGCCCGCGAAGTCGGGGCCCACATCGAGGTGCCCTTCGCCATCGCCCGGATCGCCGAGTCCGCCTTCTGCTCAGGGGACTTCATCGGCGCCGAGCAGCTCCTGGCCGAGGCCGCCAACGAAGTCGACCGCCACGGCGGGGTGTACGACGCCCGGGCCTACGGCGGGATGCTCACGGCGCTCCTCGCCCTCGTCCGCGGCGACCTCGGGCGGGCCCGTACCGAGGCCGAACTCGCCCGTGCCGCCTGCGGAAAGATCAATGCGCCCCCGCAGCTCACCGCCGGGCTCGACAACGTCGACGCCATCCTCACCGCCCACGAACACGGGCCCGAAGCGGGCCTCGCCACGCTGGGGCCGGCCCTGGCCGCGGCCGTCGCCGCGCACTGCGCCGAGCGCGTCCTGGCCTCGCTCTCCGACACCGCCGCCGTCCTGCTGGCCGACGCCGGCCGCGACGCGGAGGCCGTACGGGCCCTGGCCGCGGCCACCGCCTGGCGTGCGGGCCATCCGCGCTCGGTCCCGGAGCAGGCCGCCGTGGCCGCACTGCCCGACCGCACCCGCGCCGTGCTCGGCCCCGACCGCCACCGGGCGGAGGAGACGGCGGGCGCGGAGCTGTCCCCGGCCGAGGTCGTCGCGCTCCTCGCCGTCGTCAACGGCAGCTGATCACCGCGTCGGCCCAGCTCGCCAACGTCGGCAGACTGCCCTGGCCGGCCTGCTCCACCACCAGCCGCAGCGTCTTGCGCCCGGCCAGGGGGACGTCCACGGCGGCGGCCGGATCGTCGAACCCGAGCGCGCCCGACCGCCACAGCCGCTGCCCGTCGGCGTACACGGAGAACCGCACCGTGCCGTCCGTGAACAGCGACAGGGCGTCCACGCCCGCCCGCGCCGAGAACGCGGTGCACTGCCGGTTGAGGGTGATCTCCACGGAGGAACGGGAGTTCACGGTGATTCCCTGCGCGAACCGTCCGTCCGCGATCCGCATCCCCCACCGCTGCCACACCCAGCTGCTGCGCGAGGTCTCCAGTTCCGGACCGCTGTGGTCGCCGAACACGGAGTGTTCGAGCCCCGCCAGCTTGAACCCCTGCGGCGGCTTCGGCACGGGCCGCGACGGGGTCGGGCTCGGGGTCGGCCGGACCGGGCTCCCGCTCGGTACCGGGCTCGGCGTCGGCGAGGGCACGGGCGCCGGGGACCCGGGCGGGGCCGGAGCCGGGGCCTTCGGCTTCGCAGGGGTAGGCGCAGCCGCAGTTCCCGGCCCGGACGGTACGGAGCCCTGCGCGCTCGGCGGCTGTGCATCGACCGGAGCCGGCGTGCGCGGAGCCGGGACCAGCGGCACCACGGGCGCCGCCGCGCTCGGCGCGGGCTGAGCCTGGACCCCCGGCACGGGATCGTCCCCGGCCAGCGCGAACACCACCCCTGCGGCCGCGGCGACGGCGATCCCGGCGGCGATGGCGGCCTTGACCGGCAGCCCGATCCCCTCGGACACCACCGCACCGCCGACCCCGGACCCGGCGCCCGCGGCACCGCCCCCGGCAGCCCCCGCCCCGGCCCCCGCACCCGCAGTCCCACCGGCGGCCCCGGCACCAGCGGCCCCGGCCCCCGCCCCGGCGGTCGACCCGCCCGCGCCCGCGGCCGCGGCGGCAGCCCCAGCGCCCCCGGCGGCGACGGCCCCGCCGGCCACCACCCCGGCCGCCTTCGCCGCGTACCCGGCGGCGAACCACCCGATGACCGCGACCGGCAGCAGCGCGGGAATCCCCGCATTGACGTCCTTGAGCTCCCCGGCGGCCAGCCGGCACTTCGCGCACTCCTCCAGGTGCTTGCGCAGCCCCCGCTCCGCCCGCATCCGCAGCCCGCCGCGGGCGTACGCGCCCAACCGGTCCGCGTACCGAGAGCAGTCCCCGCCCGCACTCAGCGCCGAGCTCACGTGCGCCTGCAGATAGGCCTGCTTGAGCCCCTCCCGGGCCCGCCTGGCCAACACGGCGGTCGCGTTCGCGCTCAGCCCGAACAGCGGTGCGATCGCGCTCGGCGAGGCGTCCTCGACGGTGGTGTGCCACAGCACGGCCTGCCACCGCTCGGGCAGGCTCCGGAAAGCCTCCATGGCCAGCGACTGCTCGGCTTCCCGCATCGCCCGGACGTCCGCGCCCAGTTCGAGGGTGTCGCCCCCGGACAGCCCGGACAGCCCGCCACCACCCTCGGATCCCGAGGCCGCCTGCTCCGCGAACACGGCGAAGTCCTCGACGAGATGCTCGCGCCGGGACGTCTTCGCCCACGCCGCCGCGACCCGCCGCACCGTGGTCAGTAGATACGCCCGCACCGACTGGTCCGGCCCGGCCCCGCCCCGTACCGCCTGCAGCGTCCGGGCGAACACCTCGGCGGTCAGGTCATCGGCCGTGTGCCCGTCGCGACAGCAGGTCCGCGCGTAGCGCCGTACCGAGTCCGCGTGCCGGAGGAACAGCTCCTCGTAGGCGCCGTCGTCGCCCCCGCGCATCCGGGCGATCAAGTCCCCGTCGGACGGCGGCAGCTCTGCTCCCGGATACCCCGGCGCCGCGTGCCGCCCGCGCCGCGGCGCGCGCTGGGCCGGGACCTGGCGTGTGACCGGGTTGTCCGCCCCGACCTCGCCTCCGGCACCACCGAGCGGCTCTTCCCGACCGTCAACGCTCATCGCGGAAGCCCCCGCACGACACACTCAACCGGTACACCGTTCAAGCCTGTCACACGGGGGGCGCGCGCCGAGCCGCACTCCACACCATCCACTCGTCCGTGCAGCGCCCGGTGAAACCCCGTACCGATCCTCACCCTTTCGGGCGAGCAGTCGTTCGGGGGACCGTTCGACGAGCCGGCCGGCAGACCGGCAGGTGGGGAAGGGCAGCCGAGCGCGCCCCCTGCGGGAACCTCCGCTAGGACCGTTTCCCCGGTCGGCTCAGGCCGTCCGGGAGCGCAGTCCTTCGAGCAGGATGTCGAGCAGCCGGGACGAAGCCGCCGCCTGCTGCGCCGCGTCGGGCAGTGCCGGAGCGGCCGTCGCTATCACCAGCAGCACATCGGCCACCGTGACGTCGCCACGCAGCTCACCCGCCTCCCGGGCGCGGTCCACCAGCTGGCCGACCACTTCGAGCAGCGCACCCGCGCCGGCGTCCTCGGAGGGCTCGTCCTCGACGGGAGTCCGCGAGCCCACGACGCGCAGCTCGGGAGCGCCGCCGGTCACACCGGCCTGACGCTGGTGCGGCACCCGCGCCGCTTCCGCCTCGTCGTCGCCGTCCTCGGCCGCCGACCCGACCCGCAGCACCTGCGGCGGCAGCAGCCGCCCGGCGCCCGAGGCCACGGAGGTGCGCAGGAACCGCGACAGGGCCTGCCACGGCTCCTCCTCCTGGCCCAGCGCGGCCTTGGCCTGCTCGGTGAGCCGGGCGGTCTCCTCCTCGGCTATGCGCCGGACCAGGACGTCCTTGCTCGGGAAGCGCCGGTACACGGTGCCGACGCCGACACGGGCGCGCCGCGCCACGTCCTCCATCGGAGCCCCGTAGCCCAGCTCGCCGAAGACCTCGCGCGCTGCGCGCAGCACGTGCTCCAGGTTGCGCTGGGCGTCGACGCGCAGCGGCGTGGAACGGCCCACGCCGTGCGTGGTGGCGCCCGTCATCAGGCGACTGTTGCTCTCGGTCGAGAGAGCGGTCGCAGAACCATGGAAATCGGAAATGTTCATATGTATCCCCCGGTAATCATTTGTCTCCCCCCGGAGACACTCCCCGCCTTCGTGTCGAGGTGGGCCACGGTCAGGTGGGCCCCGGTCTTACTCCTCGACGAGATACGAACATAGTTGAGCCAGAGTCAATTCAGAAGAGGCAGCCTCGGACGGACCACCGCCCGATCGGAGCATTCGTCCCCACTTTTCCGATCCAAGCCCCCGGAATCACCCCCTCCGCACCTCCTGACCTGCGGAACTCCACCCCCACTCAAGCCATCCGGCAAGCCCGTACCCCCGCTCCCTCCAGTCACACAATGTGTCAGGCCTGTGGACAAACTCCCGGCCACGTTGCGTCATGGGATGGTGAAGGCTGCTAACTCCCGGGGCACGGACCCCGGTACCCCGCCCCGTACGCGCATCCTCGTCGTCGGCGGGGGCTACGTCGGCATGTACACGGCGCTCCGGCTCCAGCGAAAGCTCAGAGCCGGCGAAGCCGAGGTCACGGTGGTCAGTCCCGAGCCCTACATGACGTACCAGCCCTTCCTCCCCGAGGCGGCCGCCGGCTCGATCTCCCCACGCCACGTCGTCGTCCCGCTCCGCCGCGTCCTCGGCAAATGCCGCATCGTCATCGGCGAGGCACGCACCATCGACCACGCCAAGCGGACCGTGACCGTCACCACCCTCGCCACCGCCGACGAGGGCACCGGCGCCCAGGAGATCGAGTACGACGAACTCGTCCTCGCCCCCGGATCGGTCTCCCGCGCCCTGCCCATCCCCGGACTCGCCGACTACGCCATCGGGTTCAAGACCGTGGAAGAGGCCATCGGCCTGCGCAACCACGTCATCGAACAGATGGACATCGCCTCCTCCACCCGCGACCCCGCCCTCCGCGACGCCGCCCTCACCTTCGTCTTCGTCGGCGGCGGCTACGCAGGCGTCGAGGCCCTCGGCGAACTGGAGGACATGGCCCGCTACGCGGCCCGGTACTACCACAACGTCAAACCCGAGGACATGAAGTGGGTGCTGGTCGAGGCCAGCGACCACATCCTCCCCGAGGTCGGCCCCGAACTCGGCGTCTACACGATCCGCGAACTGCGCCGCCGGGGCATCGACGTCCGCCTGGAAACCCGCCTCGAATCCTGCGAGAACCGCGTCGCCGTCCTCAGCGACGGCGCCCGCTTCCCCACCCGCACCGTCGTGTGGACCGCCGGCGTCAAACCGCACCCGGTCCTCGCCGCCTCCGACCTCCCGCGCAACGAACGCGGCCGCCTCACCTGCACCGCCTTCCTCACCGTCGACGGCGTCGAACACGCCTGGGCCGCCGGCGACGCCGCCGCCGTCCCCGACATCACCGCCGACGAGCCCGGCCGCGAATGCGCCCCCAACGCGCAGCACGCCGTCCGCCAGGCCAAGGTCCTCGCCGACAACCTGCTGGCCTCCCTGCGCGGCGAGCTCCTGACCGAGTACGCCCACAAATACGCGGGCTCCGTCGCCTCCCTCGGCCTCCACAAGGGCGTCGCCCACATCTACGGCCGCAAGCTCAAGGCCTACCCCGCCTGGCTGATGCACCGCTCCTACCACCTCAGCCGGATCCCCACCTTCAATCGGAAAATGCGCGTTCTTGCCGAATGGACCCTCTCGGGCCTCTTCAAGCGTGAGATCGTCTCCCTCGGCTCCCTCGAACACCCCAGGGCAGAATTCGAACTCGCCGCCGGACACGGCCACAGGCACCCCCCGCCCCCGCCCGCCCCCAACCCCCCGAAGGACAGCCAGGGCTGACGTTGTCAGTGCGGTCGGCCACACTGGACGTGTGACCATAGGTGGGCTCACCCCTGCACACAGTGACATTCACCGTGGCTGCCACCGTCACCCCGCCGAGCGACACAGGCCAGCGATCGACCACGAGAAGCACAGCGACCACTTGCGACACCACGAGGCTTGAACGCAGTGAACTTCACGCGCTGGAGCGCCCGTTTTCCCGGAACGCAGCGCCGCGCCGCCGCCCGGTCCGAACACGCCGCCGCCCAGGCCAAGCGGGGTGAGGGCGCCGTCCCGGCAGCCCGCGGTGCCGCCGCCCGCCCGGCCACGGCACCCGACGACAGCCCCGCGGACCCCACGGTCTCCGGCACGGGCAGCGGCGCGGGCCCGGGCACCGGCCTCCCCGCCGCCGCGCCCTCCCCCGACGAGCTCTCCGTACGGGAGGTCCTCGGCCTGCTCCCCGCCCTCGTCGCCCTCGTCCACGGCCCCGAACACCGTGTCGCCTACGTCAACGACGCCTACACCGCCGGCTTCGGCCCCCGCCCCACCGGCGCACCCGCCCACGACGCCCTCCCCGAACTCGGCGAGCTCGGCCTCCTCCCGCTGCTCGACCAGGTCCAGCGCAGCGGCAAGCCCCGCACCGCCAAGAACCGCACCGCCCCCGGCGGCACCAGCTCGTACACGGTCACCTGCACCCCCGTCGAATTCCCCAAGGCCCCCACCGACGGTGACGCCGACCCCCACCACACCGGGGTCCTGATCCACCTCGCCGATGTCACCGACCACGCCGAAGCCGTCGAACGGCTGCGCGCCAGCGAGCGCCGTCAGCGCGAAGCCGCCGTCACCCTCCAGCGCTCCCTCCTCCCGCAGGAACTGGAACAGCCCGACGACCTCCGCATCGCCGCCACCTACCAGCCCGGCGGCACCGAAGCCGCCGTCGGCGGCGACTGGTACGACGTCATCACCCTCGGCGCCGGCCGCACCGCCCTCGTCATCGGCGACGTCATGGGCCGCGGCGTGCGCGCCGCCGCCGTCATGGGCCAGCTGCGCACCGCCGTCCGCGCCTACGCCCGCCTCGACCTGCCCCCGCACGAGGTGCTCCAGCTCCTCGACGGCCTCGCCGCCGAGATCGACGCCAGCCAGATCGCCACCTGCGTCTATGCCGTCCACGACCCCAACGAGGGCCTGCTCGCGTACGCCTCCGCCGGCCACCTCCCGATCCTCGTCCGCGACGAGGACGGCACCGTACGCCGCGCAGCCGACCCCACCGGCCCGCCGCTCGGCACCGGCGGTTGGCTCCACACCTCGGGCACCATCGCCCTGGGCCCCGGCTCCACCGCCGTCCTCTACACCGACGGCCTGGTCGAACGCCGCGGCGAGGACATCGACGAGGGCGTCGCCGCCCTCGAACGCGCCCTCTCCGGCGCGCAGGGCACCCCCGCCGTCATCTGCGACCGCCTGATGCGCGCCCTCGGCGTGGACGCCGACCACGACGACGACGTCGCCGTCATGGTCCTCCAGCAGCCGAGCCGCACCGGAGCCGACGCCGAGCTCTTCCACAACGCCGCCCTGGAGCTCCTCGGTGGCGTCGAGGCCGCCCCCCGCGCCCGCGCCTTCGCGTCCGGAGTACTCGCCTCCTGGCGCTTCCCGGTCGAACTGTGCGACCTCGGCGTCCTCGCCGCGAGCGAGCTCGTCGCGAACTCCCTCCAGCACGGCACCCCGCCCATGCGGCTACGGCTGCGCCGCACCAACCGCCGCCTGATCATCGAAGTCACCGACGGGGACGACCACCTCCCGCGCCGCCGCCGCGCCGAACCGGCCGACGAGACCGGCCGCGGCATCTCGATCATCGCGACCATCGCCTCCTCCTGGGGCTCCCGCCGCACCCCGGGAGGCGGCAAGGCCGTCTGGTGCGAGTTCGCCCTGCCGGACAAGTAGCCGCGCCCGGACGTGCGGAAGGCCCGGTCCCCCGAGGGACCGGGCCTTCCGCACGTCCGTCATCCGCTGATCACGCGGGAACGCGCTCCGGCTCGGCGGCCGGCACGACCACCGTCACCACGTCGCCCTTCAGCAGCGACGGCTTGTCCTGCACCGCGCTCAGCTGCTTGCCGAGCCGCAGCGCCAGCCCCGCGATCCCCAGCGAGACCACGACGAACACCCCGACGTACAGCATCGGCACACCCGCGCCCAGCGGCACACCCAGTGGACCGAGAGCCAGTGCCATCTGCTTGACCAGCGCGAAGGCCGAGTTGTACTGGCCCACCGAGCCCTCGGGCGCCAGGTCGGCCACCAGCGGCGCCAGCGTTGGCGACAGCATCGCCTCTCCGATGCCGAAGAGCGCGTACGTCGTGATGAACGCCGCGGCGGCCATCACCGCACTGCCGTGCCCCAGGCCCGAGAACCCGGCGATGACCCACGCCACGGTCCAGATCAGGCCGACCAGCGCGATCACCCGGGACCGGCGGCGCTTCTCGACCAGCTTCAGCACGACGAACTGCGCCACGACGATCGCACCAGTGTTGGCGGCCAGCGCGAAACCGAGGGTGGACGGGGTGATCCCGGCGGCCTCGGTACCGAAGGCGGCGAGACCCGACTCGAACTGCCCGTAGCAGGCGAAGAAGATCACGAAGCCCAGCACCAGCAGCTTCACCATGGCCCTGTGCTCAAGCAGCCGCTTCCAGGCACTGCCCGCCCGCGACTCGTCCCGCGGCACGGCGTCCTTGATGCTCGGGGCGTGCGGCATCCGCACGGTGAGGATGACCCCGGCCAGGACCAGGAACATCACGGCCTCGATGCCGAACAGCAGGGTGAAGCTGGCGGGCCGGCTCTCGTCGACGATCTGGCCGCCGATGAGACCGCCGATGCCCAGGCCCAGGTTCTGCATGAAGAACTGGAGGGCGAAGGCACGCGTCCGGGTGCTCGGGGTGGAGCACCACACGATCATCGTGGCCAGCGCGGGCTGCATGACGGCCTGCCCGGCGCCGAGCGCCAGGGCGGACAGCAGGATCGGCACGATGCCGGTGGACAGCCCGAGCGACAGGGCGCCGACCGAGGCCGCGACGGCCGCACCGATGACCACGGGGACGGGACCCCGGCGGTCGATGACCCGACCGGTGAAGGGCAGCGCGACCAGGGCACTCACGGCGAAGGCCACGAACGCGCTCGTGGCCGCCATGGAACCGAGACCTCGCACCTGCGCCACGTAGATGTAGAGGAACGGAACCGTGAAACCGATGCCGAACGCGGTCAGCGCGTTGCCGGCCTGGATCCGCCGCAGCGCAGCGCCCATCACCTTGGTCACTTCTCACCTGCCTTTGAGAACTGAAGTCCGAAGACTTCACACCTAAACTTCGATCCTTAACTTTACACATCGAAGGAGTTAGACGCCAACGGGCTCATGAGATACTTCGAAGCATGGGTGACACCCCCGACGGCACCGCGCCCGTCCACGAGCCGAGCCTCGACGAGCAGATCGCCGTCTATCAGCGCGAGTTCCAGGACCTCGATCCGCAGGTCGAGAAGGTGGTCTCGGCGCTCAGCCGGCTGAACCGCCGCATGAACGTCGCGTACGGACGCCAGACCGCCGCACTGGGCATCAGCAACGCGGAGTGGGAGGTCCTCAAGGCCCTCGTCATCTCCGGAGCTCCGTACCGGATGGGCCCGAGCGAACTCGCGAAGCAGCTGGGCCTCACGCCGGCTGCGATGACCCACCGGATCGACCGGATGACGGCGGAGGGACTGGTGACGCGCGAGCGGGACGAGTCCAACCGGGTCCGCGTGATCGTGGAACTCACGGACGAAGGCCGCAGCAAGTGGCTCGACGCGATGCGCGCGGCCACGGTCTTCGAGGAGGACCTCCTCCAGGACCTCTCCACGGCGGAACGCGGCGTGCTGGGCGACATGCTCACCCGACTCCTGGACCGCGTGGAAGACCTCCAGTCGCGGAGCTGACCAGCTCGTGAGCTGTGGAGTTGACACCGCCCCCGCAGGTCCGTAAGGTTCTTCGAGTTGTCCCAGAGCCGGAAGGTTTTGGCGACGACGATCCCGCCGCCTCGTTGCGGCATCCAACTCAGCACGATCTCCCACCGGGAACGCATTCGGCATGCCCGAATTAATTTCCGAAGGCCGATTATGAATCAGCCGGGAAATCCACTAGAGTTCTGGGAGTCGGAAGGGCCCAACAGCCCGGAAGACAAACCCCGCTGACTGGGGGTCAGGCCCGAAAGGATCTGATAGAGTCGGAAACGCAAGAACGAAGAACGAAAGCCCGGAGGAAAGCCCGAGAGGGTGAGTACAAAGGAAGCGTCCGTTCCTTGAGAACTCAACAGCGTGCCAAAAATCAACGCCAGAAGTTGATACCCCGTCCATTTCGGTGGATGAGGTTCCTTTGAAAAAGTCCTGTCTTTCGGGGCAGGCAACAACACAGCGAGGACGCAGTGGACGGTCGGTCTTATTCCGACATGATCGTCCCGCTCTAAGTGTGTGTGCACCCGATTACGGGTAAACATTCATGGAGAGTTTGATCCTGGCTCAGGACGAACGCTGGCGGCGTGCTTAACACATGCAAGTCGAACGATGAAGCCCTTCGGGGTGGATTAGTGGCGAACGGGTGAGTAACACGTGGGCAATCTGCCCTTCACTCTGGGACAAGCCCTGGAAACGGGGTCTAATACCGGATAATACTCCTGCCTGCATGGGTGGGGGTTAAAAGCTCCGGCGGTGAAGGATGAGCCCGCGGCCTATCAGCTTGTTGGTGGGGTAATGGCCCACCAAGGCGACGACGGGTAGCCGGCCTGAGAGGGCGACCGGCCACACTGGGACTGAGACACGGCCCAGACTCCTACGGGAGGCAGCAGTGGGGAATATTGCACAATGGGCGAAAGCCTGATGCAGCGACGCCGCGTGAGGGATGACGGCCTTCGGGTTGTAAACCTCTTTCAGCAGGGAAGAAGCGAAAGTGACGGTACCTGCAGAAGAAGCGCCGGCTAACTACGTGCCAGCAGCCGCGGTAATACGTAGGGCGCAAGCGTTGTCCGGAATTATTGGGCGTAAAGAGCTCGTAGGCGGCTTGTCACGTCGGATGTGAAAGCCCGAGGCTTAACCTCGGGTCTGCATTCGATACGGGCTAGCTAGAGTGTGGTAGGGGAGATCGGAATTCCTGGTGTAGCGGTGAAATGCGCAGATATCAGGAGGAACACCGGTGGCGAAGGCGGATCTCTGGGCCATTACTGACGCTGAGGAGCGAAAGCGTGGGGAGCGAACAGGATTAGATACCCTGGTAGTCCACGCCGTAAACGTTGGGAACTAGGTGTTGGCGACATTCCACGTCGTCGGTGCCGCAGCTAACGCATTAAGTTCCCCGCCTGGGGAGTACGGCCGCAAGGCTAAAACTCAAAGGAATTGACGGGGGCCCGCACAAGCAGCGGAGCATGTGGCTTAATTCGACGCAACGCGAAGAACCTTACCAAGGCTTGACATATACCGGAAAGCATTAGAGATAGTGCCCCCCTTGTGGTCGGTATACAGGTGGTGCATGGCTGTCGTCAGCTCGTGTCGTGAGATGTTGGGTTAAGTCCCGCAACGAGCGCAACCCTTGTCCTGTGTTGCCAGCATGCCCTTCGGGGTGATGGGGACTCACAGGAGACCGCCGGGGTCAACTCGGAGGAAGGTGGGGACGACGTCAAGTCATCATGCCCCTTATGTCTTGGGCTGCACACGTGCTACAATGGCCGGTACAATGAGCTGCGATACCGTGAGGTGGAGCGAATCTCAAAAAGCCGGTCTCAGTTCGGATTGGGGTCTGCAACTCGACCCCATGAAGTCGGAGTTGCTAGTAATCGCAGATCAGCATTGCTGCGGTGAATACGTTCCCGGGCCTTGTACACACCGCCCGTCACGTCACGAAAGTCGGTAACACCCGAAGCCGGTGGCCCAACCCGTAAGGGAGGGAGCTGTCGAAGGTGGGACTGGCGATTGGGACGAAGTCGTAACAAGGTAGCCGTACCGGAAGGTGCGGCTGGATCACCTCCTTTCTAAGGAGCACAGTACCGATTGCAGACAAACGTTCTGCACGGTCAGCTCATGGGTGGAACGTTGATTAGTTGGCACGGTTTCCAAAACTCTCTGTAAGTACTGCTTCGGCGTGGAACACAGTGAAGTGGAGGGGATCGTGCTTGGCACGTTGTTGGGTCCTGAAGGTACGGCCGTAAGGTCATGTCTTCAGTGCCGGCCCCAGTGAACTCGCCAGCTTGTCTGGTGGGGTGATGGGTGGCTGGTCGTTGTTTGAGAACTACACAGTGGACGCGAGCATCTGTGGCCAAGTTTTTAAGGGCGCACGGTGGATGCCTTGGCACCAGGAACCGATGAAGGACGTGAGAGGCCGCGATAGGCCCCGGGGAGCTGCCAACTGAGCTTTGATCCGGGGGTGTCCGAATGGGGAAACCCGGCAGTCGTCATGGGCTGTCACCCACTGCTGAACACATAGGCAGTGTGGAGGGAACGAGGGGAAGTGAAACATCTCAGTACCCTCAGGAAGAGAAAACAACCGTGATTCCGGGAGTAGTGGCGAGCGAAACCGGATGAGGCCAAACCGTATGCGTGTGATACCCGGCAGGGGTTGCGCATGCGGGGTTGTGGGAATTCTTTTGATCGGTCTGCCGGCCGGTCGGCGAGTCAGAAACCGTTGATGTAGTCGAAGGACATGCGAAAGGTCCGGCGTAGAGGGTAAGACCCCCGTAGACGAAACATCAGCGGCTTGCTTAAGAATCTCCCAAGTAGCACGGGGCCCGAGAAATCCCGTGTGAATCTGGCGGGACCACCCGCTAAGCCTAAATATTCCCTGGTGACCGATAGCGGATAGTACCGTGAGGGAATGGTGAAAAGTACCGCGGGAGCGGAGTGAAATAGTACCTGAAACCGTGTGCCTACAAGCCGTGGGAGCGTCGCTGTATGTGCTTGCACATACAGTCGTGACTGCGTGCCTTTTGAAGAATGAGCCTGCGAGTTAGCGGTGTGTAGCGAGGTTAACCCGTGTGGGGAAGCCGTAGCGAAAGCGAGTCCGAATAGGGCGATTGAGTTGCACGCTCTAGACCCGAAGCGGAGTGATCTAGCCATGGGCAGGTTGAAGCGGAGGTAAGACTTCGTGGAGGACCGAACCCACCAGGGTTGAAAACCTGGGGGATGACCTGTGGTTAGGGGTGAAAGGCCAATCAAACTCCGTGATAGCTGGTTCTCCCCGAAATGCATTTAGGTGCAGCGTCGTGTGTTTCTTGCCGGAGGTAGAGCACTGGATAGGCGATGGGCCCTACCGGGTTACTGACCTTAGCCAAACTCCGAATGCCGGTAAGTGAGAGCACGGCAGTGAGACTGTGGGGGATAAGCTCCATGGTCGAGAGGGAAACAGCCCAGAGCATCGACTAAGGCCCCTAAGCGTACGCTAAGTGGGAAAGGATGTGGAGTCGCAGAGACAACCAGGAGGTTGGCTTAGAAGCAGCCACCCTTGAAAGAGTGCGTAATAGCTCACTGGTCAAGTGATTCCGCGCCGACAATGTAGCGGGGCTCAAGCGTACCGCCGAAGTCGTGTCATTGCAGCAATAGGGCCAACGCCCGCTGTGATGGGTAGGGGAGCGTCGTGTGCCGGGTGAAGCAGCAGCGGAAGCTAGTTGTGGACGGTTCACGAGTGAGAATGCAGGCATGAGTAGCGATACACACGTGAGAAACGTGTGCGCCGATTGACTAAGGGTTCCTGGGTCAAGCTGATCTGCCCAGGGTAAGTCGGGACCTAAGGCGAGGCCGACAGGCGTAGTCGATGGACAACCGGTTGATATTCCGGTACCCGCTTTGAAACGCCCAATATCGAATCAGGCGATGCTAAGTCCGTGAAGCCGTTCCGGACCCTTCGGGGAAAGGAAAGTGGTGGAGCCGACGAACCAGACTTGTAGTAGGTAAGCGATGGGGTGACGCAGGAAGGTAGTCCAGCCCGGGCGGTGGTTGTCCCGGGGTAAGGGTGTAGGCCGAGGGGTAGGCAAATCCGTCCCTCATTAAGGCTGAGACCTGATGCCGAGCCGATTGTGGTGAAGTGGATGATCCTATGCTGTCGAGAAAAGCCTCTAGCGAGTTTCATGGCGGCCCGTACCCTAAACCGACTCAGGTGGTCAGGTAGAGAATACCGAGGCGTTCGGGTGAACTATGGTTAAGGAACTCGGCAAAATGCCCCCGTAACTTCGGGAGAAGGGGGGCCATCACTGGTGATCGGACTTGCTCCGTGAGCTGGGGGTGGCCGCAGAGACCAGCGAGAAGCGACTGTTTACTAAAAACACAGGTCCGTGCGAAGCCGTAAGGCGATGTATACGGACTGACGCCTGCCCGGTGCTGGAACGTTAAGGGGACCGGTTAGTGCACTTTCGGGTGTGCGAAGCTGAGAACTTAAGCGCCAGTAAACGGCGGTGGTAACTATAACCATCCTAAGGTAGCGAAATTCCTTGTCGGGTAAGTTCCGACCTGCACGAATGGCGTAACGACTTCTCGACTGTCTCAACCATAGGCCCGGTGAAATTGCACTACGAGTAAAGATGCTCGTTTCGCGCAGCAGGACGGAAAGACCCCGGGACCTTTACTACAGTTTGATATTGGTGTTCGGTTCGGCTTGTGTAGGATAGGTGGGAGACTTTGAAGCAGCCACGCCAGTGGTTGTGGAGTCGCCGTTGAAATACCACTCTGGTCGTGCTGGATGTCTAACCTCGGTCCGTGATCCGGATCAGGGACAGTGTCTGATGGGTAGTTTAACTGGGGCGGTTGCCTCCCAAAGGGTAACGGAGGCGCCCAAAGGTTCCCTCAGCCTGGTTGGCAATCAGGTGTTGAGTGTAAGTGCACAAGGGAGCTTGACTGTGAGACCGACGGGTCGAGCAGGGACGAAAGTCGGGACTAGTGATCCGGCGGTGGCTTGTGGAAGCGCCGTCGCTCAACGGATAAAAGGTACCCCGGGGATAACAGGCTGATCTTCCCCAAGAGTCCATATCGACGGGATGGTTTGGCACCTCGATGTCGGCTCGTCGCATCCTGGGGCTGGAGTCGGTCCCAAGGGTTGGGCTGTTCGCCCATTAAAGCGGTACGCGAGCTGGGTTTAGAACGTCGTGAGACAGTTCGGTCCCTATCCGCTGTGCGCGTAGGAATATTGAGAAGGGCTGTCCCTAGTACGAGAGGACCGGGACGGACGAACCTCTGGTGTGCCAGTTGTCCTGCCAAGGGCATGGCTGGTTGGCTACGTTCGGGAGGGATAACCGCTGAAAGCATCTAAGCGGGAAGCCTGCTTCAAGATGAGTATTCCCACCTCCTTGAGAGGGTAAGGCTCCCAGTAGACGACTGGGTTGATAGGCCAGATGTGGAAGCCCGGTAACGGGTGGAGCTGACTGGTACTAATAGGCCGAGGGCTTGTCCTCAGTTGCTCGCGTCCACTGTGTTAGTTCTGAAATAACGAACAGCTGTGATTTTAGCCAGCGTTCAAATTTCATAGTGTTTCGGTGGTCATAGCGTTAGGGAAACGCCCGGTTACATTCCGAACCCGGAAGCTAAGCCTTTCAGCGCCGATGGTACTGCAGGGGGGACCCTGTGGGAGAGTAGGACGCCGCCGAACAATCATTGTGGGAAAGCCCCGCACCTTCTGGTGCGGGGCTTTTCTGCGTTCAGGGGGCTTTTGGCAGACCCGCTCGGTATCGTGGCCAGCGTTCCCCTGGAGGCACGATGACAGCACAGCACCTCGAAGACGTGGGTCCGCTCATCCCCCAGCCGGCCATGACGCGCGAAGCCCTGCGGGACGCCGTGCGCCGGATCGACATGCCGCACCTCGCCGAGTTCGACAGGGAGTGCCATGCGGCGTTCGACCGAGCCGCCGAGACGGGAGCCATCAACCCGCTCCGCTTCTTCCTGATCAAGTGGGCCACCCACGTGGCCATCCACCGCTGGCCGGCCCGCTCGGCGGCCCTCCTCCAGGCCGAGGCCACCGCCGGCGACCCGGCCGCCACGGAAGAGCAGTTCCAGGCAGCGATGGAGACGAGCAGCCGCATCCTGGCCGAGGCCCAGCGCGAGATCGGTCAGTGAGCCCGCGGGGCGAAGCAGTGGAGAACGACGGCGGCTGGGCGTGGGAGTGCGACCCCAGCCGGCTGTGGGTGCTGGGCGACATGCCGGCGGAGCAGCAAGGCCTCGTCGCCGCCGTCATGGAGGGGCTGGTCGACCTGGCGTCGATGGCCATCGACCCGAAGGACGGCAGCCTCTACGAGGATCCCAGCCCCATGCGGTTGCGCACGTACGAGGACGAACACCTGATGCTCTGGTACCAGACCATCCCCCACCGCCACCGCGTCTACCTCAAACGCGTGAACCTCTGACCCGCCAGCGCCGCTCCGCTCGGCGGTGTCATCGGGCACAGACCACATGACCTGTGACGTGTGTGGCCATGAGCTGCGGTGGGTGCCGGTGACGGAACCCCAGGCGGAACGGAGCATGCGGGTCAGGGAGCGGTGGTTCTGTCCCTGGTGCTGCGCATGGACCGCGCTGGGGCACATGCCGCTGGAGGTCTCACGACCGCAGTACGCGCCGGTGAACCAGCGCTGGGAACGGGCGGAATCACCGGAGTTGCCCGAGGACGTGACCCATGGCTACGGGTGCTTCGGTTCGGCCCTGTGCGGCATGGAGCCGCGGGGTCTGTCGGCTTCCGCCCACCCTTGGGTGCCGGAATGGTCCAACGACTGCCAGGCCTGTAAGGAGGCCGCGGCCGTCATCGACCGGCGTTGGCCGCTGGAGATGCGAGGCAGCAGGCGGATCAATCCCCCGCCTCCCCCCCCCGGTTCGGACTGGCCCCCCTTCTAGTTCCTAGGGAGGGTTTCCGATCACCAGATCGTTGGGGTGGCGGTGAGGGATGCCGTGAGTTGTCTGATGCCGCGTGGCCGGTGATCGCACCGTTGTTGCCGACGGTGGGCCGGGCCCGTGGCCGGTGGCTTGGCCGGTCGCGATCGGCTCCACGACGATACGCCGCCATAGGGGGCTCGAAGAACGACCTCTTGGACGTTCCCGCGGTGGGCTGACCAACAAGATTCACCTTGCCCGCGACGGCCGCGGCCGGCCCCTGGCGTTCGTGCTGACCGCGGGCACCCGCAACGGCTGCACCTGGGCCGAGACCCGTCATCGGCCTCATCCGCGTCGCCGTCGGCGGGCCGGGACGACCTCGTGTGAGGCCCGAGCGGGTCTTCGCCGACTTAGGGCTACTGGTCCCGGGGCTTCCGCGCCTACCTCCGCAGGCGTGGGATCAAAGCGACCATCCCGGAGCGGGCCGACCAACTCGCGGGCCAAGCCCTGCGCCGGGAACCGGCCTGCCGCTTCGATCAGGCCGTCTACCGGCGCCGCAACATCGTCGAACGACTGCTTCCACCGCCTCAAGCAGTGGCGCGGCATCGCCACCCGCTACGACAAGCACCCCGACCGCCACCAGGCAGCGATCACCCTCGCCAGCACCCTCATCTGGCTCGAAAAGTGATCGCCAAAACGCTGCCTAGTAGGGCTTTGCTAGCTGGTCTTGTCACGGTGGGTGTCCGGTAGTTCGCTGGTGGCATGGGGGCTGGGGAACTTGCGGCGTGTCGGGTCCGGTTGGAGGAGTTCGCCTCTGGGGTGTTCGCGCCGTTGGTGCGGCGGGATCAGCGTGAGAAAGGCGCCTTGTATCTGCGGGCCATGCTGGCGTGGCGGGCGGTGGCTGCGGTGCGGCCCGAGGTGTGGGTCGCGGACGACACAGGTTTCCCTGAGGACGGCCGTTCCTCGCCGGGGGTGGCTCGGCAGTACTCCGGCACGCTGGGCAAGGTGGGTAACTGCGGGATCGGTGTCAGTGTCCACGCCGCCTCCGACACCGCCTCGTGCCCGCTGTCCTGGCGCCTGTTCTTGCCCGCCGCCTGAGACGGGCCGGACGCCGAGGCCCGCGGGTGGGCCTGCCGGATCCCCGACGGCGAACACCATCGCCCCAAGTGGCGGCTCGCCCCGGACATGCTCGATGAACTTGCCCGCATCGAGTACGCAATCAACGAGCGGCCCGACCGCACCTTCGCCTTCGACGAGTTCGGCCCGCTGGGCATCCGCCCGACCGCCGGCTCCTACTGGGCCGAGCGAGGCCGCCCCGACAGGCTGCCGGCAACGTTCCGTCGCACCCACGGGATCACCTACTTCCACGGCTGCTACTCCGTCGGGGACGACCAGATGTGGGGCGTCAACCACAGACGCAAGGGCGTTATCCTCGACAACCTCTCCGCCCATACGAACTGGCGGATGAAACGGTGGGCGGCCAAGAACAAGGTCGAGCTGTGCAAGAGATCGACGCTCTCATCGCTGGCACTCAACGTTGAACTGACGGCGGCACCACGGCCCGAACGGGACCGGAAAATCCATCACTTCCCATAGCGGTGAACCTTCCCGGTCTCAGCACAGGGAGGAGGGTTTCCGATCACCAGATCGTTGGGGTGGTGGTGAGGGATGCCGAGTTGTCTGATGCCGCGTGGGCAGTGATCGGGCCGTTGTTGCCGCTGGTGGGCCGGGCCCGTGGCCGGTGGCGTCGCCTGTTGGGCCGTCGACGGCACTTTCGACCGGCTCCTGGCCGCCGCCCAGGCCAACGGGAGGTGGATTGTCTCGTCGCCATCGACTCCACGATCGTTCGGGCCCACCAGCACACGGCGCCGACTGCGGCCCGAGCGGAGCGGGTCGACCGACTTGCGGGCCGGGTCCGGCGCCGGGAGCAGCCGGGGCACTTCGTCAAGGCGCTGCCCAGGGCCTCCGAACGGGCACGGCGCTGATGACGAGACATCGGCTGGACCGTATCGGTGGACTCCACCGCCGTCCGGGCCCACCATCCGCGTGATCCTCGACGGACGCGGACCACTACGAGCACCTGTGTCGTTGGCTCCGCCAGTGGGGAATCCGCGGACCGCATTGACCGGAGGGGGTAGTCGAGCGAACCGTCTCCCGGCTGGCAGGGTGCCGACGCCTGCATCGCCTTGAGCCGTGACGGTCTCGGCGAGGAGGAAGGGGGTTTCGCATGCGGGGTACGTGGCTCGGACGAAGGGGTGGGTCACCCAGGGGGTTGCGACCTGCTTCCGGGAGCCGGCTTCGTTCGCCAGCTCGTGGAGGCAGGCTCCGATGCCGGTGAGCGCGGCCCGGCGAGGGCGGAGCTCGTCGAGCAGGCTGCGTACGAGCGCGGGGCTTGCCCATGCCCACCAGGTCGCCGCCCTCGCGTCCGTTGAGCTCGCCGCCGTGGCCCCCAAAACTCAGCGGTCGTAGCCCTCTGACCTGGGGCTGCCCTCGTTTTGACACCCCCGGGGGCCAGTTGTAGAGTTGAACGGTTGCCTGGAACCGACCAAGTTCGGCAGCCAACCGCAAGACCCCCCCTCGCGTGCCCACGGAATCGAATTCCTCGGGCACGCACTCGACTCCTCATCCAGGAATCTGAAGCCGGGAAATCCGGTGGAAAACTTCTGATAGAGTCGGACTCGCCGGAAAGGGAAACGCGAAAGCGAAGACCTGGAAAGCGAACCCCGCTTCGACCGGGAATCGGACACGAAAGAGTCTGATAGAGTCGGAAACGCAAGAACGAAAGCCCGGAGGAAAGCCCGAGAGGGTGAGTACAAAGGAAGCGTCCGTTCCTTGAGAACTCAACAGCGTGCCAAAAATCAACGCCAGAAGTTGATACCCCGTCCACTTCGGTGGATGAGGTTCCTTTGAAAAAGTCCTGTCTTTCGGGGCAGGCAACAACACAGCGAGGACGCAGTGGACGGTCGGTCTTATTCCGACATGATCGTCCCGCTCTAAGTGCGTGTGCACCCGATTACGGGTAAACATTCATGGAGAGTTTGATCCTGGCTCAGGACGAACGCTGGCGGCGTGCTTAACACATGCAAGTCGAACGATGAAGCCCTTCGGGGTGGATTAGTGGCGAACGGGTGAGTAACACGTGGGCAATCTGCCCTTCACTCTGGGACAAGCCCTGGAAACGGGGTCTAATACCGGATAATACTCCTGCCTGCATGGGTGGGGGTTAAAAGCTCCGGCGGTGAAGGATGAGCCCGCGGCCTATCAGCTTGTTGGTGGGGTAATGGCCCACCAAGGCGACGACGGGTAGCCGGCCTGAGAGGGCGACCGGCCACACTGGGACTGAGACACGGCCCAGACTCCTACGGGAGGCAGCAGTGGGGAATATTGCACAATGGGCGAAAGCCTGATGCAGCGACGCCGCGTGAGGGATGACGGCCTTCGGGTTGTAAACCTCTTTCAGCAGGGAAGAAGCGAAAGTGACGGTACCTGCAGAAGAAGCGCCGGCTAACTACGTGCCAGCAGCCGCGGTAATACGTAGGGCGCAAGCGTTGTCCGGAATTATTGGGCGTAAAGAGCTCGTAGGCGGCTTGTCACGTCGGATGTGAAAGCCCGAGGCTTAACCTCGGGTCTGCATTCGATACGGGCTAGCTAGAGTGTGGTAGGGGAGATCGGAATTCCTGGTGTAGCGGTGAAATGCGCAGATATCAGGAGGAACACCGGTGGCGAAGGCGGATCTCTGGGCCATTACTGACGCTGAGGAGCGAAAGCGTGGGGAGCGAACAGGATTAGATACCCTGGTAGTCCACGCCGTAAACGTTGGGAACTAGGTGTTGGCGACATTCCACGTCGTCGGTGCCGCAGCTAACGCATTAAGTTCCCCGCCTGGGGAGTACGGCCGCAAGGCTAAAACTCAAAGGAATTGACGGGGGCCCGCACAAGCAGCGGAGCATGTGGCTTAATTCGACGCAACGCGAAGAACCTTACCAAGGCTTGACATATACCGGAAAGCATTAGAGATAGTGCCCCCCTTGTGGTCGGTATACAGGTGGTGCATGGCTGTCGTCAGCTCGTGTCGTGAGATGTTGGGTTAAGTCCCGCAACGAGCGCAACCCTTGTCCTGTGTTGCCAGCATGCCCTTCGGGGTGATGGGGACTCACAGGAGACCGCCGGGGTCAACTCGGAGGAAGGTGGGGACGACGTCAAGTCATCATGCCCCTTATGTCTTGGGCTGCACACGTGCTACAATGGCCGGTACAATGAGCTGCGATACCGTGAGGTGGAGCGAATCTCAAAAAGCCGGTCTCAGTTCGGATTGGGGTCTGCAACTCGACCCCATGAAGTCGGAGTTGCTAGTAATCGCAGATCAGCATTGCTGCGGTGAATACGTTCCCGGGCCTTGTACACACCGCCCGTCACGTCACGAAAGTCGGTAACACCCGAAGCCGGTGGCCCAACCCGTAAGGGAGGGAGCTGTCGAAGGTGGGACTGGCGATTGGGACGAAGTCGTAACAAGGTAGCCGTACCGGAAGGTGCGGCTGGATCACCTCCTTTCTAAGGAGCACAGTACCGATTGCAGACAAACGTTCTGCACGGTCAGCTCATGGGTGGAACGTTGATTAGTTGGCACGGTTTCCAAAACTCTCTGTAAGTACTGCTTCGGCGTGGAACACAGTGAAGTGGAGGGGATCGTGCTTGGCACGTTGTTGGGTCCTGAAGGTACGGCCGTAAGGTCATGTCTTCAGTGCCGGCCCCAGTGAACTCGCCAGCTTGTCTGGTGGGGTGATGGGTGGCTGGTCGTTGTTTGAGAACTACACAGTGGACGCGAGCATCTGTGGCCAAGTTTTTAAGGGCGCACGGTGGATGCCTTGGCACCAGGAACCGATGAAGGACGTGAGAGGCCGCGATAGGCCCCGGGGAGCTGCCAACTGAGCTTTGATCCGGGGGTGTCCGAATGGGGAAACCCGGCAGTCGTCATGGGCTGTCACCCACTGCTGAACACATAGGCAGTGTGGAGGGAACGAGGGGAAGTGAAACATCTCAGTACCCTCAGGAAGAGAAAACAACCGTGATTCCGGGAGTAGTGGCGAGCGAAACCGGATGAGGCCAAACCGTATGCGTGTGATACCCGGCAGGGGTTGCGCATGCGGGGTTGTGGGAATTCTTTTGATCGGTCTGCCGGCCGGTCGGCGAGTCAGAAACCGTTGATGTAGTCGAAGGACATGCGAAAGGTCCGGCGTAGAGGGTAAGACCCCCGTAGACGAAACATCAGCGGCTTGCTTAAGAATCTCCCAAGTAGCACGGGGCCCGAGAAATCCCGTGTGAATCTGGCGGGACCACCCGCTAAGCCTAAATATTCCCTGGTGACCGATAGCGGATAGTACCGTGAGGGAATGGTGAAAAGTACCGCGGGAGCGGAGTGAAATAGTACCTGAAACCGTGTGCCTACAAGCCGTGGGAGCGTCGCTGTATGTGCTTGCACATACAGTCGTGACTGCGTGCCTTTTGAAGAATGAGCCTGCGAGTTAGCGGTGTGTAGCGAGGTTAACCCGTGTGGGGAAGCCGTAGCGAAAGCGAGTCCGAATAGGGCGATTGAGTTGCACGCTCTAGACCCGAAGCGGAGTGATCTAGCCATGGGCAGGTTGAAGCGGAGGTAAGACTTCGTGGAGGACCGAACCCACCAGGGTTGAAAACCTGGGGGATGACCTGTGGTTAGGGGTGAAAGGCCAATCAAACTCCGTGATAGCTGGTTCTCCCCGAAATGCATTTAGGTGCAGCGTCGTGTGTTTCTTGCCGGAGGTAGAGCACTGGATAGGCGATGGGCCCTACCGGGTTACTGACCTTAGCCAAACTCCGAATGCCGGTAAGTGAGAGCACGGCAGTGAGACTGTGGGGGATAAGCTCCATGGTCGAGAGGGAAACAGCCCAGAGCATCGACTAAGGCCCCTAAGCGTACGCTAAGTGGGAAAGGATGTGGAGTCGCAGAGACAACCAGGAGGTTGGCTTAGAAGCAGCCACCCTTGAAAGAGTGCGTAATAGCTCACTGGTCAAGTGATTCCGCGCCGACAATGTAGCGGGGCTCAAGCGTACCGCCGAAGTCGTGTCATTGCAGCAATAGGGCCAACGCCCGCTGTGATGGGTAGGGGAGCGTCGTGTGCCGGGTGAAGCAGCAGCGGAAGCTAGTTGTGGACGGTTCACGAGTGAGAATGCAGGCATGAGTAGCGATACACACGTGAGAAACGTGTGCGCCGATTGACTAAGGGTTCCTGGGTCAAGCTGATCTGCCCAGGGTAAGTCGGGACCTAAGGCGAGGCCGACAGGCGTAGTCGATGGACAACCGGTTGATATTCCGGTACCCGCTTTGAAACGCCCAATATCGAATCAGGCGATGCTAAGTCCGTGAAGCCGTTCCGGACCCTTCGGGGAAAGGAAAGTGGTGGAGCCGACGAACCAGACTTGTAGTAGGTAAGCGATGGGGTGACGCAGGAAGGTAGTCCAGCCCGGGCGGTGGTTGTCCCGGGGTAAGGGTGTAGGCCGAGGGGTAGGCAAATCCGTCCCTCATTAAGGCTGAGACCTGATGCCGAGCCGATTGTGGTGAAGTGGATGATCCTATGCTGTCGAGAAAAGCCTCTAGCGAGTTTCATGGCGGCCCGTACCCTAAACCGACTCAGGTGGTCAGGTAGAGAATACCGAGGCGTTCGGGTGAACTATGGTTAAGGAACTCGGCAAAATGCCCCCGTAACTTCGGGAGAAGGGGGGCCATCACTGGTGATCGGACTTGCTCCGTGAGCTGGGGGTGGCCGCAGAGACCAGCGAGAAGCGACTGTTTACTAAAAACACAGGTCCGTGCGAAGCCGTAAGGCGATGTATACGGACTGACGCCTGCCCGGTGCTGGAACGTTAAGGGGACCGGTTAGTGCACTTTCGGGTGTGCGAAGCTGAGAACTTAAGCGCCAGTAAACGGCGGTGGTAACTATAACCATCCTAAGGTAGCGAAATTCCTTGTCGGGTAAGTTCCGACCTGCACGAATGGCGTAACGACTTCTCGACTGTCTCAACCATAGGCCCGGTGAAATTGCACTACGAGTAAAGATGCTCGTTTCGCGCAGCAGGACGGAAAGACCCCGGGACCTTTACTACAGTTTGATATTGGTGTTCGGTTCGGCTTGTGTAGGATAGGTGGGAGACTTTGAAGCAGCCACGCCAGTGGTTGTGGAGTCGCCGTTGAAATACCACTCTGGTCGTGCTGGATGTCTAACCTCGGTCCGTGATCCGGATCAGGGACAGTGTCTGATGGGTAGTTTAACTGGGGCGGTTGCCTCCCAAAGGGTAACGGAGGCGCCCAAAGGTTCCCTCAGCCTGGTTGGCAATCAGGTGTTGAGTGTAAGTGCACAAGGGAGCTTGACTGTGAGACCGACGGGTCGAGCAGGGACGAAAGTCGGGACTAGTGATCCGGCGGTGGCTTGTGGAAGCGCCGTCGCTCAACGGATAAAAGGTACCCCGGGGATAACAGGCTGATCTTCCCCAAGAGTCCATATCGACGGGATGGTTTGGCACCTCGATGTCGGCTCGTCGCATCCTGGGGCTGGAGTCGGTCCCAAGGGTTGGGCTGTTCGCCCATTAAAGCGGTACGCGAGCTGGGTTTAGAACGTCGTGAGACAGTTCGGTCCCTATCCGCTGTGCGCGTAGGAATATTGAGAAGGGCTGTCCCTAGTACGAGAGGACCGGGACGGACGAACCTCTGGTGTGCCAGTTGTCCTGCCAAGGGCATGGCTGGTTGGCTACGTTCGGGAGGGATAACCGCTGAAAGCATCTAAGCGGGAAGCCTGCTTCAAGATGAGTATTCCCACCTCCTTGAGAGGGTAAGGCTCCCAGTAGACGACTGGGTTGATAGGCCAGATGTGGAAGCCCGGTAACGGGTGGAGCTGACTGGTACTAATAGGCCGAGGGCTTGTCCTCAGTTGCTCGCGTCCACTGTGTTAGTTCTGAAATAACGAACAGCTGTGATTTTAGCCAGCGTTCAAATTTCATAGTGTTTCGGTGGTCATAGCGTTAGGGAAACGCCCGGTTACATTCCGAACCCGGAAGCTAAGCCTTTCAGCGCCGATGGTACTGCAGGGGGGACCCTGTGGGAGAGTAGGACGCCGCCGAACAATCATTGTGGGAAAGCCCCGCACCTTCTGGTGCGGGGCTTTTCTGCGTTTCAGGGGCACTGTCCGAAACGGGCCAGGTAGTGCCATACCCGCTTGAGGGCCTGTTCGTCGTACCGGCCGGAGCGGGCCGCAGCGCCGAGGATGCGGGGGGTCAGCAGACCCGCGACGGCGATCGCCTCACCGAGGTCGACGTACGCCTGCCCCCGGTAGTCGGGGTGCCGTCGGAGTTCGTCGACGGTGAGACGGAAACCGGCGTGCCATTCGACCGCGCAGGGAAGCTTTTCCGCTGCCGCCTCGACATCGGTGTCCCGATGGCTGGGGTCGAGTACGAGCGCGTCGACATCGCGGTCGATCCGGACGGGGGCGTGGACCTGGGCCTCGATGTAGTCGTCCAAGACGTCCTGGTCGTCGGCCTCCGCGAGCTCGATCAGGGACATGCGGTCGGCGACGCCGAAGGACTCCGGTTCGAGGTAGCTGTCCGGGTAGCAGAACGTCGTCCGGGACAACGCGTCCGCGGTGAGACGGAAGTGCGCGGAGCCGAAGCGGGGCGCGGCCCCGACCTGGCGGCGGCGGAAGTTCAGGGCCCCGTACACCGGGCGGGTTTCGGCCGGTGCATCGTCGTAGGCGCCACCGAAGATGCGGCTTTCCCAGAGCCAGCGTGCTCCACCCGCATGTGCGGTGAGGCCTCCGTTGCTGGTTCCCGTGACGAACTGGGAGCGGTACACGCCCTCTTCGACCAGGGCGGTCAGGATGTGGCCGTCACCGAACAGGCGGTCCGGATGGAAGTTGAGCGTCACCGAGAGGTCCGGGTCCAGCGGGGGCCCCGAGGAGAGATCGGAGACGTGGCGCAGAGCCCGCGTGTGGGGATTCATGGATGCAGTGTGCAGCAGGCTGTGATTGGATCCGGGCTCATGAACGATCATGTGATGCGTCCGGTGCGTGCGGACGAATGGGAGAAGGTCAAACAGCTGCGGATCGCCGCGCTCAAGGACCCGGCCGCGCCGGTGGCCTTCCTCGAAACCCTGGCGCAGGCAGAGGCCAGGTCGGACGAGTTCTGGCAGGACCGGGCGCTGGGGGCCTCGCAGGGCCGGCACGCGCGGCAGTTCGTGGCCGAAGCACCCGACGGGCAGTGGGTCGGGTCGGTGACCGTGCTGGTCGAGGAGGGCGGGACGACCGACTATTTCGAGCAGCCCGTCGCGCAGAGCCAGGGACACCTGGTGGGTGTCTACGTGCAGGCCGAACAGCGGGGCATCGGACTCACCGAAGCCCTCTTCAAGGCCGCGCTGGACTGGGCCTGGTCGCTGGAAGGGCCGGCGCTGGAACGAGTACGGCTCTTCGTGCACGAGGACAACGGGCGGGCCGGGGCCTTTTACCGGCGTTTCGGTTTCCGGGCCACCGGGCAGGTCCTGCCGGTACCGAGCGACCCGGATGCCAAGGAGCTCGAACTCGTGCTTCCGCGGCCGTAGTCCGCGCCGCTCAGCTGTGGGTGGGCTCGAACGCCGCCTCGGGCCAGCGGGCGCGGGCCTGCTCGCGGCTGCGGCACAGGGCGAGCAGCGGGAGGGAATCCTGCTGCAGGAGCTCCGGGAGTTGGGGGATCGGGGCCACGGCCGCGACGTCCTCCAGGACCAGCGTGAGTGGTGGGTCGAGCCGGCCGTGGGATGACCGTGCGGCCATGCGGCGGCCGTGCTCGACCACGCTCGCGGTGAGTGCGGTCAGCAGGGGCATCGCACCCGGGTGGGTGCGGGGGTCCTCCAGCGGTTCGCCCACCACGTAGAGGGTGCCCCCTTCCGTCACGAACGAAGCCAACGTCAGTGCATCTGTTCGGTTCGGGTTGCAGGCCTCACGGATGTGGATCGACGTCAGGCACGACAGGGCACGGGCCGTCAGGTACTGGGCCTGTTCGCGGCGTTCGGGGTGGGCGGTGAGGGCGCTCTCCAGCTCGCCGGCGGCGCCGGGGGCGGCGTGGCGGTGCGTACGGAGGATGCGTACCGGGTCCTGGGCGCTGTTGCCCTGGGCCCAGCGGTGCAGCTGTTTGAACGGGCGGCCGTCGAGGGCGGCGGCCTGGAGCCAGCTGCGCAGGAGCGTTTCCGCCGTGTCGGCGATGGCGGCGTCCATCCGGGCCTGCGGGCGTACGGGGGCCAGGAGCGCGATCGCGCGGGCGGCGGCGGTGTCGCGGTCGGCGCAGGCGTCGGCGGGGTTCCAGTGCATGCGGGCCGGGGTGTCGCACAGGTGCGAGGGGTCGTAGAGGAGGACCGGGCCGAGTTTGGCGCGGGCGTCCTTCGTCTCCGCCCAGAGGGCGGGGGAGGAAGTGAGGACGAGGGCCGGACCTTCTGCTGCCGCCAGGGCTTGGGCGGCCAGGGGGTGGCGTAGGGCGGGGCTGCCGTACGCCATCCGGCCGGGGCCGCCGGGGGCTTCGTCCCCGGAGCCCCGCGCCTCAAACGCCGGCGGGGCTGGGGTGGGCAGGGGGGCTGCCGTCTCCGAGGTCGGGTAGGGCAGCGTTGCCGGGTTCGGGGTGGGCGGTGCCGGGCGGGAGCTGCCGGGGGCTTCGTCCCCGGAGCCCCGCGCCTCAAACGCCGGCGGGGCTGGGATGGGCAGGGGGGCTGCCGCTTCCGAGGTCGGGTAGGGCAGCGTTGCCGGGTTCGGGGTGGGCGGTGCCGGGCGGGAGCCGCCGGGGGCTCCCGCCCCGGACGCCCGCGCCTCAAACGCCGGCGGGGCTGGAGCGGCTGGGATGGCTGGTGGGTGGGGGGATTTGCGGCGGGATTTGGTGCGGGCGATCACGCCCATCACGAAGACCGTCAGGACGAACAGGACCAGGAGTTGGCTGATGAACAGGCCCCAGAACAGGCCCCAGCCCGAGAGGGCCGCCGGGTCCGTGTCCGGCCAGGCTCCCGTGACGTCGTGCGGTTGAGTTATCAGGGCGCGGACCGCCCCCGGGGTGCGGGTGAAGGTCACCGTGGCCGGCCAGGATCCCTTGGCGAAGAGGGCGGCCAGGCCCGTCGACGTCCAGACCAGGGCCGCCAGGCCGAGGAGGAAGGCCAGGAGGCCGACGAGGACTCCGTCCGGGATGCCGCCCTGGCGTCTGGGGTCGCTCTCGTGCACGGTCATGCCACCGTGGTCGCCGAGCCCGGGCCGCCGTTGCGGTGGCGTTCCATGAGGAGGGCCCTCTCCTCCGCTTCGATCTCGGCGGCCAGCAAGTCGTCCGGGAGCTGGTGGGCGGCGGAGGACTCGGTCATCGCACGGTCGGTGTAGACGAGGGGCCGTTCCGCCTCGGTGATCAGGTGTTTGACCACCTGGACGTTGCCGTTGACGTCCCAGACGGCGATGCCCGGAGTCAGGGTCGGGATGATCTCCACGGCCCAGCGGGGCAGACCGAGGACCCGGCCCGTCGCCCTGGCCTCGTCCGCCTTCTGGGCGTAGATCGTGCGGGTCGAGGCCATCTTGAGGATGGCCGCGGCCTCGCGGGCCGCCGCTCCGTCGACGACGTCCGAGAGGTGGTGGACGACGGCGACGAAGGACAGGCCCAGGCGGCGGCCGAACTTCAGGAGGCGCTGGAACAGCTGGGCCACGAAGGGGCTGTTGATGATGTGCCAGGCCTCTTCGACCAGGAAGATGCGCTTCTTGCGGTCCGGGCGGATCCAGGTGTGTTCCAGCCACACGCCGACGATCGCCATCAGGATCGGCATGGCGATGGAGTTGCGGTCGATGTGGGAGAGGTCGAAGACGATCAGCGGGGCGTCGAGGTCGATGCCGACGGTCGTGGGGCCGTCGAACATGCCCCGCAGGTCGCCGTCGACGAGGCGGTCGATGACCAGCGCCACGTCGAGGCCCCAGGCCCGGACATCGTCTATGTCGACGTTCATCGCGTGGGCGGACTCGGGCTCCGGGTGGCGCAATTGCTCCACGATGTCGGTCAGCACCGGCTGGCGGTCGCGGATGGTGTCGACGACGTACGCGTGCGCGACCTTGAGCGCGAAGCCGGAGCGCTCGTCGAGGCCGTGGCCCATGGCGACTTCGATGATGGTCCGGAGCAGCGCGAGCTGGCCGGTCGTCGTGATCGCCGGGTCGAGGGGGTTGAGGCGGATCCCGTCGTCGTTGGCGGCGATGGGATCCAGGCGGATGGGGGTTATCCCCAGCTGCTGGGCGATGAGGTTCCACTCGCCGACACCGTCCTCGCCCTGGGCGTCGAGGACGACGACCTGGCGGTCGCGGAAGCGGAGCTGGCGCAGTACGTACGTCTTCTCCAGGGCCGACTTGCCGTTGCCGGACTCGCCGAGGACCAACCAGTGCGGGGCCGGGAGCTGCTGGCCGTACAGCTGGAACGGGTCGTAGATGTAGCCCTTGCCGCTGTAGACCTCGCGGCCGATGATGACGCCGGAGTCGCCGAGCCCGGGGGCGGCGGTGGGCAGGTAGACGGCCTGCGCCTGCCCGGTGGAGGTGCGTACGGGCAGGCGCGTGGTTTCGACCTTGCCGAACAGGAAGCTGGTGAAGGCGTCCGTCAGAGCGGACATGGGATCTCGCATGGGCGGCACTTCCCTCCAGCTAGCGTCGGATGCCGGTGGCGAACGGCAGGGTGTTGACGAAGGCACGGTGGTGCTCGCGGTCACACCATTCGAGCTTCAGGTACGACTTGCCGGCCGAGGCGCGGATGGTGCGCTTGTCCCGAGCCAGGGCTTCCGGGGATCGCGACGACACCGTGATGTACCCGACCAGGTTGACTCCTGCCGCACCGCTGGCGAGATCTTCACCTCTTTGGTCGAGTCGGCCGTGGGCGGCGATGTCGCGGGGGTCGACGGTCCGGTTCATCTTGGCGGCGCGGCTGGCGTCGGCCTCGTCGTTGGTCTTCTCCGTGAGCATGCGCTCGATGGCCACCTCGGTGGGCTCCAGATCCATGGTGACGGCGACGGTGCGGATCACGTCCGGGGTGTGGACGAGGAGGGGGGCGAGGAAGTTCACGCCGACCGGGGTCATCGGCCACTCCTTCACCCAGGCCGTGGCGTGGCACCAGGGGGCGCGGGTGGAGGACTCGCGGGTCTTGGCCTGGAGGTACGTGGGTTCCACTGCGTCGAGTTCGGCCGGCCAGGCGTTGCGCTTGGTCATGGCCTGGATGTGGTCGATGGGGTGGTCCGGGTCGTACATGGAGTGCACGAGGGAGGCGAGGCGGCCCTGGCCGAGGGGCTGGCGGACGCGGATGTCGGCCTCGGCGAGGCGGGCGCAGATGTCGGTGAGCTCGCGGGCCATCACGATGGCGAGGCCGGCGTCGCGGTCGAGCTTGCGGCCCTTGTGGGGGGTGCCGGCGCGGGCGATGGTGTGGGCCTCGGCGGCGAGTTCGCGCGTGTAGTGCATACAGGCGACGAGGTACGCGCGGTGCTGCTCGGAGGAGGTGGAGACCATCGACTGGAGCTGGTCGTAGGAGTCGCGCAGCCAGACGGGGGCGCGGGTGTCGCCGCGCTGGGCGACGTCCTTGGCGTGGGCGTCCGGGTCGGCGGGGAGCGTGCGGGCGAGCATCTGGAGGCGGGTGACGAACCCGTCGCCGTTCGCTACGTGCTTGAGGAGGGTGCCGAAGCGGTCGACGAGGGCTTCCTGGTCCTCGCTGTCGCGCAGGCCGACGCCGGGGCCCTCGATCTCGATGGCGGCGGTGACGGTTCTGCGGTCGGCGTGCAGGAGGACGGCGATCTCGTCGGGGCCGAAGGGGGCGGCGAGCCAGTTGATCCGGCCGATGCCGGGGGGTGGGCCGACCTCGACCTCGCGGCCGTCGGCGGCGCGTACGCCGGCCTCCATGGAGCCGGAGCGGTACGTCGTACCGCGGCGCAGGGTGCGCTTGTAGCTGCGGTTGATCTCGAACCACTTGTAGAAGGTGCGGCCCTTGTACGGGACGTACACCGCGGCGAGCGCGAGCATGGGGAAGCCTGCGAGGCTGACGATGCGCAGGGTGAGGTCGGGGACGAGCAGGCCGCTCATCATGCCGAAGAACGCGCCGACGATGATCAGGGCGATCTCGCCGCTCTCGCGGTTCTTGCCGACGACCGCGTTCGGCCGGGCCCGGCCGATGAGATACGTGCGGCGGGGCGCGACCGGGTGCAGCTGGTGGGACTGGGTCGTCAACGCCCGTCACCTCCTGTGTTCCTCGTACTCGATCCGGAGCGGGGCGCGGGTGCGGCGGAGGGGACAGATCCGCCGCCTCCGCCGCCGGAGGTGGGGCGGCTGCTGTGGGCGGCCACGCCTCCGGAGATGGGGTTGGCGGGGCGGGGGGCGCTGGAGGCGCCGCCGTCACCGCCTCCGCGGTGGGCGCCGCGGCTGCTGTGCGTCTTGATGCCCTGGGATACGAGGGAGGCCGGGGAACTGATGACGGCGGCGGCCTGGGCGCCGTCGGTGGCCTTGCTGCGGTTCGAGCGGGCGGAGGCGATCTCGTCGCCGAAGCCGGGTACGAAGCGGTAGATCATCGCGGAGGCGAAGATCGCCAGGAGGATGATCGCGAGGCCGGAGACGACGGCGGAGAAGGCGTTCGGGCCCTTCTCGCTGGCGAGGGCCCCGGCGAGGCCCAGGACGATGACGATGACCGGCTTCACGAGGATGACGGCGATCATGATGCCGGCCCAGCGGCGGACGTGGCCCCACAGGTTCCGGTCGACGAGCCCGGCGTAGACGACGACGCCGAGGAGGGCGCCGACGTAGAGCAGGGCGGCCCGGATGAACAGTTCGAGGAACAGGACGCCGGCGGCGAGGACCGTGACGAGCGAGACGACGATCAGCATGATCGGGCCGCCGCCGATGGAGTCGCCCTTCTTCAGGGCCTCGGTGAAGGAACCGAAGAACACGTCGGTCTGGCCGCCGGACGCCGAGGCGATGACCTCGGTGACGCCGTCGGTGGCGGAGACGACGGTGTAGAGGATCAGCGGGGTGAAGGCGGAGGCCAGGACGGTGAGCCAGAGGAAGCCGACGGCTTCGGAGATGGCGGTGGTGAGGGGGACGCCGCGGATGGCGCGCTTGGCCACGGCGAAGAGCCAGAGGACGAGCGTGAGGATGGTGGAGGCGGCGAAGACGATGGCGTACTGCTTGAGGAAGGCGCCGTTGGTGAAGTCGACGTTGGCCGTGCCGTTGACCGCTTTGCTGAGCTCGGTGACGATCCAGGCTGCGGCGTCGGCGCAGCCCTTGGCGAGCGAGGCCAGGGGGTTGAGGGCGTCGGCGGGGTCGCTGGGCGCGAGCCCCGTCTTGGGAGCCCCGGCGGCGCCACCGCCCCGCTCGCAGTACTGCTTGGCAGGGCCGATGAGGAGGTCGCAGGGATTGTTGCTGGCCTGCGGGGACGGTGACGGCGACGGCGGCGCAGCGTAGGCGCGGGCCGCAAGCGATACGACGGCCATGTGCACAGAGGCGATGACGCCCAGCCGGAGCCGGAGGCTAGCGGGCATAGGTGAACCCTCCGAACTCCTTGATGGCCTTGCTGATGTCGTCGGACGTCGATGCGGCGACGTCACCGGGTACGGGAGCGGGACCGTCCTGCTGGTCATCGTCGACGACCTTCCAGTCGTCACCCGCCCACGTCAGCTGGAACGTCCAGGTTTTCCAGGTGGTCCGGACCGGGTCATTGGACTTGGCGCCGGACATGCCGATCAGGCCTGTGTACCAGACCGAGATCTTCGCGCTGGTCGGGCTGTAGCTGTCGACACGGGTGCCGACCGGCACGGTACGGGTGACGAAGGTGCTGTCCTGCGGTGGGTTGCCGTTCGCGTCGAGTCCGAGCTTGGCGAGGAAGCTGGCGGAGTACGCCTCGTCCTGCGGGCCCTTCAACCGGGCCGCCGCATCAGGCGTGTAGATGCCGTCCACGAGGGCATGGCGGCTGTTCTTTTTGAACATGACGTCAGAGCCGAGCGCGACCGCGTAATTGGCG
Source organism: Streptomyces sp. NBC_00597 (assembly GCF_041431095.1). GTDB lineage: Bacteria > Actinomycetota > Actinomycetes > Streptomycetales > Streptomycetaceae > Streptomyces. The sequence continues at coordinate 4,514,912 of NZ_CP107757.1, read as the reverse complement.
GCCGCCGATTGGGCTCCTTGTTCGTCGTGCGCGAAGCCCTTCGGGATTCCGCCGTTCTTGCCGTCCACCGGGTGGGTGCCCGTGGCTTGGGTGGTGGACGGGGAAGGGGGGGTGTCCGCCGAGGGGGTGGTCGGGGTGTCTCCCGACTGGTTCGCGAACGCGATCGCGGCGATCAGGAGCACCACCACGCCGACCACCGTGACCAGGCTCCGCGAGGTGCGCGGGGTGCGGCGGGGCGCGCCGTACGGGTCCGAGGGGGACTCCGGGAGGCGGGTGCGGGTCTGGCCCGTGCCGCCGATCTCGCCGTAGCCGCCGCCGGTGCCACCGCCGTACTGGTCGTCGTTGCTCATTCCGTGTCCGCCCCCTCTGCGTCGTACGACGGTGGTGTGGTGAGTCCTCATCAGGTCCGGCTGCCGGTGGGCGGTCCGGCTAGACGGCCATTCCGTAGACGATGGTGAAGAGGGTCCCGAGGGAGCCGATGATGAAGACGCCGGTGAGGCCGGCGACGATCAGGCCCTTGCCTTGTTCCGCGCTGAAGGTGTCGCGCAGGGCCGTCGCGCCGATGCGCTGCTTGGCCGCGCCCCAGATGGCGATGCCTAGGCAGAGGAGGATCGCGACGGCCATGACCACCTCGACCATGACCTTCGCTTCGTTGCCGAGACTGCCGAACGGCCCCCAGTTCGGGGCGATTCCGCCGATGATGGTGGTGATGTCGCCCTTTTCGGCTGCCAGGATCATGTAACTCACCGCCCCTGTATGGGTAGTTCTGGTATCCCGTGCCCGACGGCAGGGGTCACGTACTATCTTCGCTGATGAAACCGCCGTCGTACGTCGACTTGACGGCTCTCTTTACCCGATCTCCCGCCCTTTGGCCCGCTCGCGCGCTCTGACCTGGGCACGGGCGGTGGGGTATGCGAAAGAACGTATGGTCACTCTGTGTATCACGGGGTGTGACCCCGGGCAATGATTGGCCTCTCGCCGTGCGGGGGGCTGTTCGGGGCGGGGCCGTTCGGCGCAGTGGGTGGGCGTGTCGTTGGGCCGAGCTGCTGACGTTCGTCCGACATTCCGTCAGTCGTTCCATCCGTAGGGCGGGTTGCGGGAGATGCTCCAGACCGTTCGGGCATGACGACGCGAGGAGTGGACGGATGGGTTCGAAGGGTTCCGCATCGAAGGTCGGCCGGCGGGCCCGGCTGGCTGGTGGTTTCGCAGTTCCGTTGGCGCTTGCGCTCACCTGTGCCTCGGTTCCGGCGGTGGCCGCAGTCCAGGGCACGACCGCGGCCGAGGCGGCCGGCGGGAGCAGCAGATGTCCGGAGCCGGATGTGAGGACGCTGCCGGCCACGGCGCCGAAGGCGGCCAAGACGAAGGAGGCCAAGACCGGGAAGGCCGCCGGGGCCGCCGGGGCCGCCAAGGTCAAGAAGGCCGGCAAGGCGGTGCCTGCGAATCCGTGCGGGCCGAAGGGTGACCGGGGACCCCAGGGCCCCAGGGGTGATCGCGGGCCGCATGGGCCCAAGGGGCCGAAGGGCGACAAGGGACCCAAGGGCGACAAGGGCGACAAGGGACCCAAGGGCGACCGGGGTCCGAAGGGTGAGCACGGGCCGCACGGGCCGTGCGAGGACATCGACACGACGCTGGGGCAGAACGCCCTGGAGTTCAGCGCCGCGCTGCACCGGGGCCGGACGTTCCTGGGCGTACGCCCGGTGGTGCCGGTCGCAGGCCCGTACGTCTGGAGGGACCTCACCACTCAGCTGAACCCGGGGCATCCGCGCAACGCGTGCGGGGTGTCGGTCAGTACCGCCACCTCCACGACCGCGGCCACCGCCGTCGCCATCTACACGGTGTACGTGAAGGTGCTGACGACGACGGGCGAGGTGTACGAGAACCAGTGCACCTACGCGCCGACGGGTGCGCTGACCTGCCCGTCCGGCTGGACCGCGATCATCAGGCCCTGAGGCGTTACGCGGACCAGTGGGCGGGCCGGGCCAAGGTCGCGGGGATCTTGGTCGCGGTGTCGCCCCTGGCCGCGTTGAGCTGCGCCTGGGTCAGGAAGACGGCGTCGCGCAGGTCCGCCCCGCGCAGGTCCGCGTCGCGGAAGTCCGCACCGATCAGGTCCGCCAGGCGGAGGTCCGCGCCGCTGAGGTCGGCGGCGATCAGGTAGGCGCCGCGGAGGTTGGCGCCGCGCAGGTCCGCGCCGGCGAGGCGGGCGCCCATCAGGTCGGCGCCGCGGTGGTTCTTCTTGCGGGCCGGGGCCCCGGCGCGGGCCAGTTCGCTGGCGCGCAGCAGGAGCGTGTTGATGCGGCCGCGGAGGGCGCCGACGTCCAGGGTGGCGAGGGCGTCCGCCTCGGCCGCGGTCCACTGCGAGGTCTCGGTCTGCGCGCGGCGCAGCTCGGCGTGGACCGGGGCGGCCGCCGTGAGGGTGAGTGCCTCGGTGACGTAGAAGAGCAGCTCGTGCAGCTGCCGCATCACCGGGAAGGCCTCGTACATCGAACCGGCCGTGCCGGGGTGCGCGCGCCAGTCTCGGCCGCCGAAGGTCACCTGGGAGACCTGCTGGCCCGCGCCGAAGCAGTCGAAGACGGTGCAGCCCTGGAAGCCCTTGTCGCGCAGCCGGGTGTGGATGCCGCAGCGGAAGTCCTGCTGGAGGTTCGTGCAGGGGGTTCCGGCGGCCTTGTTCACCGCGAAGTCGTTGGACTTGGCGAAGGGCAGGGCGACGCAGCACAGCGCGAAGCAGTTCGAGCAGTCCGCCTGCAGGACCGGCAGGGCAGGGCGGGCGGGGCGGGCAGGGCGGGCGGGGTTGCCGGGCGCGGCGGGAGTGGCGGACACCCGTCCATTGTCAACGGTCCGGGGCGGTGAGCTGCATCTGGAGGGCCGACCAGCGGACGCCGTCGACCTCCTCCACGTCCTCCAGTATGCGCCCGGCGCGGAAGCCGAGCTTCTCGTAGAGGCGCACGGCCGCGGTGTTGTGGGTGTAGACGCCGAGGTCGAGCGCGGACAGGCCGAGCTCGCCGAAGGCGCGGGCGACGGCGAGTGTGAGGAGGCTCTCGCCGAGGCCCCGGCCGCGTGCCTCGGGGGCGATCAGTACGCGGCCCAGGCGGGTGCCGCGTACGGAGACGTGGCCGAGGGGGGTTCCGTCGGGGGAGGCCGCGGTCCAGGTGTGGCGGTCCGGCTCGGCGGCGTACGTGGTGAGCTGGGCGTCGTCCAGGGGCCAGGTGAAGGCGGGTCCCGCCCAGGTGACGAGCTCGGCCCGGGTGGTGATCCAGCGGCGCAGGGCTGGGGCGTCGGCTTCGGGGCGGAACGGGCGCAGGGCGAGCGGTGACGGCATCGAGTTCATCCCTCAAGTATTGGTGTACGGAACCGGGTTGATCGCCGGGGCGGGCGCGGTGAGCATCCGTACATGACAGAAGTGATCGCAGTTGCCGTCATCACCCTCCTCGCCGTGATCAGTCCCGGCGCCGATTTCGCCATGGTCGTCCGCAACAGCTATCTGTACGGGCGGCCCACCGGGCTGTTCGCGGCGGCCGGTGTCGCCGCCGGCGTGCTGGTGCACGTCTCGTACACGATGCTCGGGGTCGGTCTGCTCATCGCCTCCTCGACCACCCTGTTCACGGCGATCAAACTGGCGGGCGCCGCGTACCTGGTGTGGATCGGGATCCGGACCTTCCGGGCGCGGGCCGAGGTGACCGTCGACCTGGAGTCCAAGCCGCAGCTGACCATGCTGGGCGCGATGCGGTCCGGGTTCCTGACCAATGTGCTCAACCCGAAGACCACGCTGTTCGTCGTGTCGACGTTCACACAGGTGGTGGATCCGCAGACCCCGGTGTGGCAGCAGGCCGGGTACGGGCTGTTCATGTCGGCGGCGCACCTGGGCTGGTTCGGCGCGGTCGCGCTGTTCTTCTCGAACTCCCGGCTGCGCGACCGGATGCTCAAGGCGCAGAAGACGCTGAACCGGGCGATCGGCTCGGTGTTGGTGGGGCTGGGCGTCGGGCTGGGCTTCGCCCGTTGAGCCGGCGCCGCGCTGAGGTGCGGTTGTTCCGTGAAGGCCTGGCGAGACGGGTTACCTGTCGGTAGCGTGCCGGGCATGGCGATCTCCGAGGCGTTCTACGAGCGGGTCGATGCCGGGCGGTTCCTGGCCACCGAGTACACGCGCGGGCCGTGGGACCCGGGCTCGCAGCACGCCGGGCCGCCGGCCGCGCTGCTCGGGCGGGCCGTGGAGGAGCGGGACGGAGCCCGCGCGGACATGCGGATCGCGAGGATCACGTACGAGATCCTGCGGCCGGTGCCGATCGGGGCGCTGGAGGTCACCACCTCCGTGCTGCGGGCCGGCCGCAGCACGGAGGTGGTGGAGGCCGCCCTCGCCCCGGCCGGGGCCGCGCCGGTGATGCTCGCGCGGGCGCTGCGGATCCGGGTGGCCGGGGAAGCCGTGCCGGGCGTGGCGCCGGGGCCGCAGCTGCCGCCGCCCGGGGAGGTGGGGGTGACGCCGTTCTTCCCGGTGCCGTGGGAGACCGGCTACCACTCGGCGATGGAGACCCGGTTCACCGAGGGCGCGTTCGTGGAGCAGGGGCCCGGCACCTGCTGGATGCGGATGAAGGTGCCGCTCATCGCCGGCGAGGAGGCCAGGCCGCTGGACCGGGTCCTGGTCGCCGCGGACTCGGGCAACGGGATCAGCTCGGTCATGGACTTCGGCCGGTACGTCTTCATCAACAGCGACCTGACCGTGCACCTGCACCGCCACCCGGTCGGCGAATGGGCGTGCGTGGAGGCCCGTACGAGCGTCGACGCGGCCGGGATCGGGCTCGCGGACTCCCGGCTGCACGACGAGAAGGGGCCGATCGGGCGCAGCGCGCAGAGCCTGTTCGTCGCGCCGCGGGGTTAGCCGACGGGGGTGGTCAACCCGCCTGTCCGGCGCGGGAGTCGGTGTGGCAGGCTCGTGCCGGTGGAGGCCCTGAGAGACGTCGACCCCGCCCGGATCGGGGCATACGCGCTGCTGGCTCGGCTCGGTGCCGGTGGAATGGGGCAGGTGTACCTCGGGCGCTCGCCCGGTGGGCGCCTGGTGGCCGTGAAGGTGATCCGGGACGAGATCACCGGGCACCCGGAGGCCCTCGCCCGGTTCCGGCGCGAGGCCGAGACCGTACGTGCGGTGCGGTCGGCGTACACGGCGAACCTGATCGACGCCTCGCTGGCGGCTCCGCCGTTCTGGCTGGCCACGGAGTACGTGGCGGGACCGACGCTCGCCCGTGCGGTGGCGGAGCGCGGCGCCTTGCCCGCGGACACCTGCCGGCGGTTGTTCGCGGCGCTGGCGGAGGGGCTGGCCAGCGTCCACGCGTACGGGGTGACGCACCGGGACCTCAAGCCGCAGAACGTCATCCTCGGCGGGCAGGGGCCGCAGCTCATCGACTTCGGCATCGCGCGCGGCGTGGGCGAGACGGCCCTCACCCAGGACGGCCAGGCACCGGGGACGCCGGGGTACACGGCGCCCGAGGTGCTGCTCGGTGCGGAGGCGGGGGCCGCGGCGGACGTGTTCGCGCTGGGTGCCACGCTCGCGTACGCGGCGACGGGGCGGCCGCCGTTCGGTACGGGCGTGGCGGCGACCGTGGGCTACCGGGCGGTGCACGAGCCGATCGACGTGGCCGGGGTGGAGCGGGGGCTGGCGGCGCTGATCGAGGCGTGCGTGGCGAAGGACCCGGCGGCGCGGCCGACACCGGCCGAGGTGATCGGCCGGTGCGGGGTGCGGGACGCGCTGATCGACGATCCGGTGTACCCGGGGCTGGGGGCGCTGGGCGAGGCGGTCCCGCTCCACGAAATGCGCACCCAGGGCCCGGGCACACCACCCGGCTACACGCCGACGCAGCATGCGGCCTCGCCTCCGCCGAGGCATGGGCGCAGGGGCGTCCGGGTGGCGGTCGGTGTCGCGCTGGCGGCGGTGGGGGCCGTGGCGGTGTGGAAGCTGCCGCTGGGCGGCCAGGGTGGCGGCGCCGACGACCGGGCGGGCGCACAGGGGCGGAATCCGAGCCCGAGTCAGAGTCAAAAGGGGAACCCGAGTCCCGACGGGCAGGCCACCGGCAGTCCTGCGGCGCAAGCGCCGGCCGGGCCACCCACGTTCATCCGGCAGACCGCGCCCAATCTGGACGACTTCGACCCCGTCAACAACCGGTGCGCCCGGCCCGTGGAGGAGGACGCCATCCTGGGCTTCCAGAGCTCATTGCCCAGGACCCTGGACGACCCCCAGCTGAAGTCGGGCAAGGTGCAGATCGGCTACCGGGTCAAGAACGCGCTGCCCAACGTCCCGCCGTACTACGTGGCCGTCGTCGTGAAGCCGCAGCACGAGGTCGACGAGAACGGTCGGTCCACGGCGGTGACCGACAACCGGCAGCTCGGCTTCGTTGCCAAAGCCCGGGACCTGTACGAGGGTGATGAGTTGGAGTGGAAGTACGTCACGTACCCGGACGACTTCTCCATGCAGCTGAACGGCAAGACGGTCAAGGCGCCGCCGCTCTCGCAGGATCCCGGTGGGTGGACGGTGGTGTTCCGCCACGCCACCTCGGATACGGATCACAAGAGTTTCGACTGCGTCGGATTCGACAGCGGGCCGCAAAAGGGGTAAATCCGACACGTCACGGCGAATGCCGGTGAAAAAACGGTCGATGGGGGAGGGTTGACGGGTGCGCAGATTCTGGGTGATCAGCGGGATCAGCTTCGGGGCGTGTCTGTGCTTCGTGGCTCTGCTCGTGGTCGGCACGTACTCCGCCGCCGCGGGCATCGCGACCGGTGGCGGCCGCGCCGTCGGCCTCGCCAAGGGTGCCGTTCCCGGGAAGTACCAGGCCCTGGTACAGAAGTGGGGCGTGCTCTGCCCGACCCTGAGTCCGGCCATCCTCGCCGCCCAGCTCTACTCGGAGAGCGGCTGGGACCCGGACATCGTGAGTCCGGCGGACGCGCGCGGCATCGCCCAGTTCATCCCCGGCACATGGGCCACCCACGGGATCGACGGGGACGGGGACGGCGATCGCGACATCTGGGACCCGAACGACGCCATTCCCTCGGCGGCTTCGTACGACTGCGAGCTGGCGAGCTCGGTGCGGAACGTTCCCGGAGACGCCATCAGCAACATGCTGGCCGCCTACAACGCCGGCCCCGGGGCGGTGCTCAAGAACCAGGGCGTGCCGCCGTACCGCGAGACCCAGGGGTACGTGAAGACCATCACGACCCTCGCCAAGAGCTTCGAGCGGCCCGTCGGGAGGGTTGCGCCCTCGCAGCAGGCCGCCGGGGCGATCTACTTCGCGCAGAAGCAGTTGGGGACCCCGTACCTGTGGGGCGGCAACGGGACGCCGGACCAGGACGGGCGGTTCGACTGTTCGGGGCTGACCAAGGCGGCGTACGAGTCGGTGGGGATCGAGCTGCCCCGCGTCGCCAACGACCAGTACAACGCGGGTCCGCATCCCTCGCGCGGTGAACTGCTCCCCGGTGACCTGGTGTTCTTCTCCGATGATCTGACGAACTCCCGGGCGATCCATCACGTCGGCCTCTACGTGGGCGGCGGGTACATGATCAACGCCCCGTACACCGGCGCGGTGATCCGCTTCGACAAGATCGACACCCCGGACTACTTCGGCGCGACCCGCGTCACCAAGGACGGGGCCGAGGCCCTGCCCGACCGTACGGCCGACGCCAAGTCCCCTTAGCCGCACGGTTGGCGACGCTGCGTTAACCGAGGGCCCTGAGCTGCGACGATGAGTCACTCTTCGATAACGTTGCCGTGATCATTCGGTGGAGAGTGGAACGTGGGCTTCAGAACGGGCGTTCCATGGACACAGGCTTGATCAACCGGGGGGGTTCAGGGGCGCACACAGGGGTGCGCCCGAGGGGAACCAAGCAAGGCTAAGGGGCCGTATCGCCATGGCTGGACTCACAAGTGGTGGGCCGAACGTGGACGTAAGCCTGCTGTACGACGTCAACGGGCTGGCCCGGCACGCCCCGGCCGCGGTCGACCGGGCCGTCGGCCTCGTCGGAGCGTACGGAATCCCGCTGGCCCTGGTCCTGCTCTTCTTGTGGTGCTGGCACGGGATGCGCAGGCAGGAGGAGCCCACCGCCTCCGAGTCGTTCGCCGCGCTCGTATGGGCTCCCCTCGCGGCCGCGCTCGCCCTCCTGTTGAACGTCCCGCTGCGCGCGCTCGTCGCGCGGCCGCGGCCGTACATGGAACACGACGGCCTCGACGTGCTCGCACCGCACTCCGGCCCCGGCGACTTCTCCTTCGTCAGCGGCCACGCGACGCTCGCGATGGCCCTGGGCGTCGGCCTGTTCCTCGCGAACCGCAAGCTCGGGCTCATCGGGATCGGGCTGGCCCTCGCCGAGGGCGTCTGCCGCGTGTACCTCGGGGTCCACTACCCGACCGACGTCATCGGCGGCTTCGCCCTCGGCACCGCCGTCGTCCTGGTGCTCGCCCCGCTCGCGATGGCGCTCCTGACCCCGGTGGTGCGGGCGGTGGCCCGTTCTCCGCGCGCCGGCCGACTGGTCCGCGCCAAGCGCCGCGCCCTGCCCCGCCCGGTGGACCTCGCGCAGCCCCAGACCCCGCCGCCCGCCTGCCGCCCCCACGAGAGCGACCTCGCCGCCTAGGTCCTTGCGTACGCGTCCCATACGGAGAGCAGGACCGCCGCCACCAGGCACAGGCAGGCCACGACGAAGCACACGCGGACCGCCGCCGGGCGGGGGCGCGGGCGCGGGTTCACGGTTCGCCGTGCTCCGTGCCGTGCTCCGTGCCGTGGTCCTGCGAGTCGTCCTCGCGGCGGTACCGGGAACGCAGCCACAGGCCGGTGGCCACGGACGCGATGACGGTCGCCCCGATGGCCAGGGCCACGTCGGCCGGGCCGTCCGCCGAGCCCGTCGGGCGCGCCGAGGCCACGGCGGCGGGCGTGAGGGCGATGAGCAGGGCCCAGAGGAGGGCGGCGACGCGGGGTGCGGGTCCTGGCATGCATCCAGGGCATCCGCTCCCGGGGGCGTCGGCCAGCCGGGCCGTCCGAACGGGCGATCAAGAGCCCCCGGGACCACGCGGACACGGCTTCACGGTGAGGTGTGCCGGGTGACGTCCTTCCGGGCCAGGTCGCGGGAGCGGCGGGCCGGACCTCTCCAGCCGCAGGTGCACAGGGCCAGGCAGAACGAGCCGCGCTCGGTGGTGCTCGTGTCGTGCTCGGCGGGGGGCCGCTCCGTGGGACGGGGGAACGGCACGGCTTCAAGCGGAGGGACCAGCGACGCTTTGGTGTGCGAATCCACACCACCAAGGTACCTGCGTCCGGCAAGGGGTCCGGGCCGCGGTGGCCCGTGACGGGAAACCCGGGACCTCGTTAAGCGGAGCGGGTGGGGGCCTCGGGCAAACAGCGGTCATGCGTTGGGGGTTGGCAGGCGATGGTGGAGCACCAGCTCAGGCGGCGGCGCGGGCGTGCGGGCGAGGCGGTGCTCGCCCTCGGGATGGCCGTGACCTTGTCCGCGACAGGTGGGTGCGCGGCCGCGGACAAGGACGACGACCGGCCCCCCGCCGATCCGGCCGCGACCGTGCGGGCGGCCGCCGACCTGCTGGTCAGGACCGGCAGTGCGCAGGCCCGTACGGCGATGGAGATGGCCACCGGCGGGACCCGGGTCACGATCCGCGGCGAGGGCGGCGTCGACTTCAAGAACCGGATGGGCCAGCTCCTGGTGATGCTCCCGGCCGACGCGGCGGGCAAGGACGAGCACCGGCCCATCACCGAACTGCTCGTCCCCGGGGCCCTGTACATGAAGAACCGGGGCGCGGGCGTGCCCGCCGACAAGTGGGTCCGCGTCGACACGACGACCCTCGCGGACGGGAACCTGGTCACGGGCGGGGCCACGGACCCGCTGGCCGCCGCCGAGCTGCTGCGCGGCGTACAGGAGGCGACGTACGTGGGTGAGACCGAGGTGGCGGGCACCAAGGTCCGGCACTACCGCGGGACGACCGACATCGGCGAGGCCGCGAAGAACGCCTCACCGGCGGTCAAGGGGGCGCTGGAGGCGGCGGCGAAAGGGTTCAGCAAGGGCACGGTCCCCTTCGACGTGTACCTCGACGAGGAGGGCCGGCTGCGGAAGGTCCGGCACCGCTTCAGCTACGTCAACAATGGCGTGATCGATGTCTCCTCCACCACGCTGCTCTACGGGTTCGGGACGCCGGTGACCGTCGTATTGCCCGCAAGCGGGGACATTTACGCCGGGAAGATCGCCGGGTAGCCGGCCGGACGGTCCCGGGGCGGCGCGATCGGGCCATGGCCCGGTATCCGGAAATGGTCCATCCGTGTCATGCGCACAGCGCCCCGCCCTCCCTACGCTGGGACAGAGCGCCTACGACCGATGACCGATGACGGCAGATTGAGGTGACACGCGTGACTCCCGCAGGCGGTACGACGGTGCAGGACCACGTGGCGCTCGCCGAGATCGAGCTGTGCGGCGAGCTGATCATCGCGGCGTCCACTGCGGACGAGGAGCGGCTCAGCCAGGACCGGATCGACGAGGTTCTGATGGGTCTCGGGCTGTAGCCGCATCCGTTGCCGATGACCGGGGGTCGCCGTGCTCGGGTGCTCAGGTACGCAGCAGGCGCGCGATCGCCTTCGTCGCTTCCTCCACCTTGGCGTCGATCTCGGCGCCGCCCTTGACGGCCGCATCGGCGACGCAGTGCCGCAGGTGCTCTTCGAGCAGCTGGAGCGCGAACGACTGGAGGGCCTTCGTGCTCGCCGAGACCTGCGTGAGTATGTCGATGCAGTAGACGTCTTCGTCGACGAGTCGCTGCAGACCCCGGATCTGGCCCTCGATCCGGCGCAGCCGCTTGAGGTGCTCGTCCTTCTGGTGGTGGTAGCCGTGCACCGTGCCGGTACCGGTGGCGACGTCGGCTCCGGAGCCCTCCGCCTCGATGGCAGTCATGCGTCCTCCCGTGGTCCGGATCGAGGGGCGCATACCCCTCATGGGTATAGGTTACCGGGCTCTTGTCGGAGCGGCAGGGGCCCGTGCTCCTCACTCTGCCTGATGGAGGACACTGGGGAACCGCCCGGAACCGCCGGTTAGCCGTGGCCGGGGGATGCGCCTAGCATCAGCCTGACCGAATCCAATGCACCCCGAGGACCTCACGTGCGATTTCGTCTGACCCCCAGGGAGACGAGCTTCTACGACATGTTCGCCGCATCCGCGGACAACATCGTCACGGGCTCCAAGCTCCTGATGGAACTGCTCGGAGCGGACTCCTCCGCCCGGGCCGAGATCGCGGAGCGGATGCGGGCAGCCGAGCACGCGGGGGACGACGCCACCCACGCGATCTTCCACCAGCTGAACTCCTCCTTCATCACGCCGTTCGACCGCGAGGACATCTACAACCTGGCCTCGTCGCTCGACGACATCATGGACTTCATGGAGGAGGCCGTCGACCTGGTCGTCCTTTACCAGGTGGAGGAGCTCCCCAAGGGTGTCGAGCAGCAGATCGAGGTGCTGGCGCGGGCGGCGGAGCTGACCGCCGAGGCCATGCCGCACCTGCGGACGATGGACAACCTGACCGAGTACTGGATCGAGGTCAACCGCCTTGAGAACCAGGCCGACCAGATCCACCGCAAGCTGCTCGCCCAGCTCTTCAACGGCAAGTACGACGCCATCGAGGTGCTGAAGCTCAAGCAGATCGTCGACGTGCTCGAAGAGGCGGCCGACGCGTTCGAGCACGTCGCGAACACGGTGGAGACCATCGCGGTCAAGGAGTCCTGAACCTCGTGGACACCTTCGCTCTGATCGTGACCATCGGTGTCGCGCTCGGTTTCACGTACACCAACGGTTTCCACGACTCTGCGAACGCGATCGCGACCTCGGTCTCGACCCGCGCGCTGACCCCGCGCGCCGCCCTCGCGATGGCCGCGGTGATGAACCTCGCCGGTGCCTTCCTGGGCAGCGGCGTCGCCAAGACGGTCAGTGAGGGCCTGATCGAGACGCCCACGGGCAAGACGGGCATGTGGATCCTCTTCGCGGCCCTGGTCGGCGCGATCGTCTGGAACTTGGTCACCTGGTACTTCGGGCTTCCCTCGTCCTCCTCGCACGCGCTGTTCGGCGGCATGGTGGGCGCGGCGCTGGCCGGCGGCACCGAAGTCATCTGGTCGGGAGTGATCGACAAGGTCGTCATCCCGATGTTCGTCTCGCCGGTGGTCGGCCTGGTCGTCGGTTACCTGGTGATGGTCGTCATCCTGTGGATGTTCCGCCGGGCCAACCCGCACAAGGCCAAGCGCGGCTTCCGCATCGCGCAGACGGTGTCCGCGGCCGGCATGGCGCTCGGCCACGGTCTCCAGGACGCGCAGAAGACGATGGGCGTCGTGATGATGGCCCTGGTCATCGCCGACGTGCAGCAGAACGGCGACGCGATCCCGGTCTGGGTCAAGCTCGTGTGCGCCGTGATGCTGTCGCTGGGCACGTACGCGGGCGGCTGGCGCATCATGCGCACGCTCGGCCGCAAGATCATCGAGCTGGACCCGCCGCAGGGCTTCGCGGCCGAGACCACCGGTGCATCGATCATGTTCGGCTCGGCGTTCCTGTTCCACGCGCCGATCTCCACCACCCACGTGATCACCTCGGCGATCATGGGCGTGGGCGCGACCAAGCGGGTCAACGCGGTCCGCTGGGGCGTCGCCAAGAACATCGTCATGGGCTGGTTCATCACCATGCCGGCCGCGGCCCTGGTCGCCGCGCTCTGCTTCTGGATCGTCGACCTGGCCTTCGTCGGCTAGCCGTCCGTACGCAGCGGAACGAAAGCGGGCCGGCTCCCCCCACCCAGGGGGAGCCGGCCCTTTCGCCTTGCGGTGGCACCGCCATGCAGCACCGCAGGACGTTTGCGTCACGCGGCTCAGCCGCATGATGTCCCGTCGGGCTTCGGCCTAGCCGAAGCGGCCCGAGATGTAGTCCTCGGTCGCCTGGACGGACGGGTTCGAGAAGATCCGGTCCGTGTCGTCGATCTCGACGAGCTTTCCGGGCTGGCCGACCGCCGCCAGGTTGAAGAAGGCGGTGCGGTCGGAGACGCGGGCGGCCTGCTGCATGTTGTGCGTCACGATGACGATCGTGAAGCGCTCCTTCAGCTCACCGATCAGGTCCTCGATCGCCAGGGTGGAGATCGGGTCCAGGGCCGAGCAGGGCTCGTCCATCAGCAGGACCTCCGGCTCGACCGCGATGGCGCGGGCGATGCACAGACGCTGCTGCTGGCCGCCGGAGAGGCCGGAGCCGGGCTTGTTCAGGCGGTCCTTGACCTCGTTCCACAGGTTGGCGCCCTTGAGGGAGCGCTCCACGATGTCGGCCAGCTCGGACTTCCTGAACTTGCCGTTCAGGCGCAGGCCCGCCGCCACGTTGTCGAAGATCGACATGGTGGGGAAGGGGTTCGGGCGCTGGAACACCATGCCGACGGTGCGGCGGACCGCGACCGGGTCCACGCCGGCGCCGTACAGGTTCTCGTCGTCCAGGAGCACCTTGCCCTCGACGCGGCCGCCGGGGGTGACCTCGTGCATGCGGTTCAGGGTGCGCAGGAAGGTGGACTTGCCGCAGCCGGACGGGCCGATGAAGGCGGTCACGGAGCGCGGCTCCACGGTCATCGAGATGTCATCGATGGCCTTGTGGCTGCCGTAGAAGGCGGAAAGGCCGCTGACGTCGATTCGCTTGGCCATGAGGGGTCACTTCGCTTTCATACAGTCGCGTCAGCGACCGGTCTTCGGGGCCTTCCAGCGGGCGATGCCGCGGGCCACCAGATTGAGGATCATGACGAAGGCGATCAGGACGAGCGCTGCGGCCCAGGCCCGGTCGTAGGAGGCGTCACTGCCGACCTTGTACTGCTCCCAGATGTACAGCGGGAGCGAGGACTGGGCACCTTCGAAGGGGTTGCCGTTGATCAGCTGGGTGCCGAAGACCAGCAGCATGATCGGGGCGGTCTCACCGGCGATGCGGGCGACGGCCAGCATGAGGCCGGTGGCGATGCCGCCGATGGCGGTGGGGAGCACGACCTTGAGGATCACGCGCCACTTCGGCACACCGAGGGCGAGGGCGGCCTCGCGCAGCTCGTTCGGGACGAGCTTGAGCATCTCCTCGGTGGAGCGGACCACGACGGGCATCATCAGGATCGACAGGGCCATCGAGCCGGCGAAGCCGGAGGGGCCGAAGCCGAGCGCCAGGTTCCAGGTCGTCAGGATGAACAGGCCCGCGACGATCGAGGGGATGCCGGTCATGACGTCGACGAAGAAGGTCACGGCCTTGGCGAGGCTGCCCTTGCCGTACTCGACGAGGTAGACGGCGGTCAGCAGGCCGATCGGCGCGGCGATCGCGGCGGCGAGGGCGACCTGCTCGATGGTGCCGAGCAGCGCGTGGTAGACGCCGCCGCCCTCCTCGAAGCTGGTCACGCCGTTCATCGAGTGGCTGAGGAAGTTCGCGTCGAGGGCCTTCAGGCCGCGGCTGACCGTGGTCCAGATCAGCGAGAGCAGCGGGATGACCGCGAGGACGAAGGAGACCCACACGAGGGAGGTCGCGATCCGGTCCTTGGCCTGGCGGCGGTTCTCGACGACCGAGCTGGCGGTGTACGTGATCGCGATGAACAGGATCGAGGCGATCAGGCCCCACTGGATCTTGCTTTCGAGGCCGGCGACGACGCCGATGCCGCAGCCGAGGGCGATTGAGAGGACCGCGATGGCGGCCGGGGCCCAGCGGGGCAGGCCGCCGCGGGTCAGGGCGGCGGGGGCGGCGGACTTCGGGGCCCGGGCGGGCCGCTGGTCCTGGAGTGCGTGGCTCATCAGGCGTTCGCCCCCGAGAAGTCCTTGCGACGGGCGATGATCAGCCGGGCTGCGCCGTTGACCAGCAGGGTGAGGAGGAAGAGCACGAGACCGGAGGCGATCAGGGCGTCACGCCCGAACTCGTTGGCCTCGTCGAACTTCGCGGCGATGTTCTGCGCGAACGTTCCGCCGCCCGGGTCCAGGATGTGGCCGGAGATCAGGAAGCTCGGGGAGAGGACGGTCGCGACGGCCATGGTCTCGCCGAGGGCGCGGCCGAGGCCGAGCATCGAGGCGGAGATGACGCCGGAGCGGCCGAAGGGCAGCACCGACATGCGGATGACCTCCCAGCGGGTCGCGCCGAGGGCCAGGGCGGCCTCCTCGTTCATGCGCGGGACCTGGAGGAAGACCTCGCGGCTGACGCTGGTCACGATCGGCAGGATCATGATCGCGAGCAGGATGCCGACGGTGAAGAGCGAGCGGGCGACGCCGACCTGGGTCTTGTCGAAGACGTAGGTCCAACCCATGTACTCGTCGAGCCAGAGGTTGAGGCCACCGAGCTGCGGGACGAGGAAGAGCGCGCCCCAGATGCCGTAGATGATCGACGGCACGGCGGCCAGCAGGTCGACCACGTACGCGAGGGGGGCGGCCAGCTTGCGCGGCGCGTAGTGCGAGATGAAGAGGGCGATGCCGACGGCGATCGGAACCGCGATGGCCATCGCGATGATCGAGCTGACGACGGTGCCGAAGAGCAGGACGGCGATGCCGAAGACGGGCGGGTTGGCCGACGCGTTCCAGTCGAAGGTGGTGAGGAAGTTTCCCTCGTTCTTCGACAGTGCGATCGAGGCGCGGTAGGTGAGGAAGCCGGCGATCGACGCCATGATCACCAGGAGCAGGATTCCGGAGCCCTTGGAGAGCCCGGCGAAGATCTTGTCACCGGCTCGGCCGGTGGACCTCGCGCTCTTGGAGACAGGCGGAGCCTGGTCTATCTGGGTGGGTGTGGTGGAAGCCATGTTCTTTCCGGTCTGGGTGGGGGGTCAGGCCCCCTGGCGGCGGTGCACCGGATTCCCCCGGGTGGAGGGGAAGGGTCCTGGGAGCCGGGCCGATCGGACGGGATCGGCCCGGCTCCCAGGCTCATCGATCAGGACAGCGAGTTGATGACTTCGCGGACCTTGGAGTTGATCTCGGCCGGGATCGGCGCGTAGCCGTTCTCGGAGAGGACCTTCTGGCCCGCGTCCGAGGCGGTGTAGTTCAGGAAGGACTTGACGGTCGGGAGCGTCTCGGCCTTGTTGCCCTTGTCGCAGACGACTTCGTACGTCACCAGGACGATCGGGTAGGCACCCTCGGCCTTGGTGGTGTAGTCGAGCTTAAGCGCCAGGTCGGAGCCCGTGCCGGCGATCTTGGCGGCGGCGATGGCCTTGGAGGCGCTCTCGGAGGAGGCCTTCACCGGGGCGGCCGCGCCGGTGTTGATGTCGACGGTCTTGATGCTCTGCGAGCTGGCGTAGGAGAGCTCGAAGTAGCCGATCGCGCCGTCAACGCCCTTGACCTGCGAGGCGACACCGGCGGAGCCCGTGGCGGCCTGGCCACCGGGGGCCGGCCACTTCTTCGCGGCCTCGTACGTCCAGGCGTCGGGAGCGGCGGCCTTGAGGTACTTGCCCAGGTTCTCGGTGGTGCCCGAGTCCTCGGAGCGGTGGAAGGCCTGGATGGCGGTGGAGGGAAGCGTGACGCCGGGGTTCAGCTTCTTGATCGCCTCGTCGTCCCACTTCTTGATCTTGTCGTTGAAGATGTTGGCGAGGGTGGGGGCGTCCAGCGTCAGCTTGTCCACGCCGGCGACGTTGAAGCCGATGGCGATCGGGCCGCCGACCATCGGCAGGTCGATGCCCTGACCGCCGGTGCAGACCTTCTTCGACTCTTCGACGGCCTCGGGCTTCAGCGCGGAGTCCGAGCCCGCGAAGCCGACGGTGCCCTGGTTGAAGGCGACGATGCCCTCACCGGAGGAGGAGGACTTGTAGTTCACCTCGACGCCGGAGCAGGCGGCCATGTAGGCCTTCACCCACAGGTCGACCGCGTTCTTCTGGGCGGAGGAGCCGGAGGCCAGGAGCTTGCCCTTGGCGTCGCCGCACTTGATGTCGCCCTGCGCGGCGGCCGACGGCTTGCCGCTGGCGCCGCCGTCCTTGGTGTTGTTGTCCGAGCCGCACGCCGTGAGGACCAGGGCGCCGGACACGACGAGGGCCCCGAGGGCGGAGGCACGAAGCCGGTTCTTGCGCTGAAGCTTCACTTTCGGGTGTTCCTTCCAGAAGCCGCCGGCCGCTTTCTGTATCGGGGCGGCGTGCGAAGAGGACTACGTCGGGTGCGCGGTGCGTCACCCGACCAGTTCGCCGACGCGCTCCGTGCACCACCGAAATTAGGCAGAACAGGTGAAGCGGCCGACCGGGACAAGTGAACGGATGGTGAACCGTGGCGGACGGCCCGGTGTGGATGGCCGGGTTTGCTCCGGAGTGTCATCCGCCGTTGTCCCGTCGTTACCGTTATGTGACTGTCATCGGGCTCGGTGCCGGGTCGGTGTCCGTAGGGGGCGCCGACCCGGAGCTTGGCCGAAACCTTTCGGTCAGGGGGTCGTGGCCGGTGCCGGGTGCCACAGGTCCTGGAAGGCGAACC
Source organism: Streptomyces sp. NBC_00597 (assembly GCF_041431095.1). GTDB lineage: Bacteria > Actinomycetota > Actinomycetes > Streptomycetales > Streptomycetaceae > Streptomyces. The sequence continues at coordinate 4,497,501 of NZ_CP107757.1, read as the reverse complement.
GGGCGGCCTCCACCTCGTGCCGCTGGTCGGCGTGCAGCACCCCCAGGGCGTACGCTGTCGCCGGGGCGATCCGCGGGGTGCGGGCCGCCGTCGCCGAGGCGGCCGCGGCCTCGGCGGCGTCACGGTGCCGGTCCAGAGCCTCGCCGGCCACCACCAGGCGGGCCACGTCCTCGCCCAGGGCCTCACGGGCGTACCGGTGGACGCGCAGCAGCCGGCGCACCTCGTGCCAGGAGCCGTCGTGATCGGGGTTGTACGGGTGCGCCTGCGCGGCGTGCGGCAGCGCCGAGACGGCCGCCGCCAGCCGGGTGCGGGCCACCTCCGCCAGCGGGACGAGCACCTCGTCCACCCGCCCGCGGGCCGCGACCGGGTCCAGCGGCACCTCCGAGGCCAGGACGGCCACCGCGTCCGCGACCGCGTGGAACCGGGACGAGCCCAGTGCCTGGAGGGTCGCCGAGTGGGCGCGGGTCCGGGCCAGCGTCAGCTGCCGTTCCAGCAGGGCGCCGGCCCGCGCCGAGCCCACCGTCAGCGCGCCCGCGGCGCCCCGGGGCGCGGGCACCTCCGGCGAGCCCGAGAGCCGGTGCAGCGCGTCCAGCAGTCGGGTCAGCCGGGCGGCGTACGCGTGCTCGTCCGCCAGGGTCGAGGACAGCCACACCAGCTCGGTGCGCAGCCCGTCGGCCCAGGAGGACTCGGTCACCACCCGGAAAGTGGACAGGGACCCGCTGATCCGGCGCGCAGCCCCCCGCAGGCTGCGCGCCGCATCGCTTCCGTCCGCGGCGTCGGCCCCGCTCTCCTCGTGGAGGCGGAGCCCGCGCAAGAAGGCGGTGGCCTGGGCCCGCAGGTACGTGCCGAGCACGTCACCCGCGAAGCCTTCGCCACGTGCTGTCAGGTCATGGTTTGGCAGAGCCACGCCGGCGCCTCCGGGCGTCTATGAGCATCTCCTGAACGTGCCGCAGCGGCTGACCTTCGTGGTCCGTGCTGTGCCGGGTCCATTCGCCGTCCGGGCCCAGGTGCCAGGAGGAGGTGGAGTCGGACATCCCGGTCTCCAGCATCCGGTCCAGTGCCGCTCGGTGGGCCGGGTCGGCGACCCTGACCAGTGCCTCGATGCGGCGGTCGAGGTTGCGGTGCATCATGTCGGCGCTGCCGATCCACACCTCGGGTTCGCCTCCGTTGCCGAAGGCGAAGACCCGGGAGTGTTCCAGGAAGCGGCCGAGGATCGATCGGACCCGGATGTTGTCCGAGAGCCCGGGGACCCCGGGGCGCACGGCGCAGATGCCGCGGACCCAGATGTCGACGGGCACTCCCGCTTGGGAGGCCCGGTAGAGCGAGTCGATGAGGGCCTCGTCGACGATCGAGTTCATCTTGAGGCGCACGTACGCGGGGCGGCCGGCCTTGTGGTGGGCGGCCTCCTTGTCGATCCGCGCGATCAGGCCGTCGCGCAGCGAGCGCGGGGCCACGATCAGCCGGCGGTAGGTCTCGCGGCGCGAGTAGCCGGACAGCCGGTTGAAGAGGTCGGAGAGGTCCGCTCCGACCTGCGGGTCGGCGGTGAGCAGGCCGAGGTCCTCGTACAGGCGGGCGGTCTTGGGGTGGTAGTTGCCGGTGCCGACGTGGGAGTAGCGGCGCAGCGTGTCGCCCTCCTGGCGGACGACGAGGGACAGCTTGCAGTGGGTCTTGAGGCCCACCAGCCCGTAGACGACGTGGCAGCCGGACTCCTCCAGCTTGCGGGCCCACTTGATGTTGGCCTGCTCGTCGAAGCGGGCCTTGATCTCGACGAGCACGAGGACCTGCTTGCCGGATTCGGCTGCGTCGATCAGGGCGTCCACGATCGGGGAGTCGCCGGAGGTCCGGTACAGCGTCTGCTTGATCGCGAGGACGTCCGGGTCGGCGGCGGCCTGCTCCAGGAAGGCCTGCACCGAGGTGGAGAAGGAGTCGTACGGGTGGTGCAGCAGCACGTCCCGCTCGCGCAGCGCGGCGAAGATGTCGGGCGCGGAGGCGGACTCGACCTCGGCGAGGTCGCGGTGGGTGCCGGCGACGAACTTGGGGTACTTCAGCTCGGGCCGGTCCAGGGAGGCGATGCCGAACAGGCCGGTCAGGTCCAGCGGGCCGGGCAGCGGGTAGACCTCGGCGGCGGAGACGTTCAGCTCCTGCACGAGGAGGTCCAGGACGCCGGGGTCGATGGACTCCTCGACCTCCAGGCGCACCGGCGGGCCGAAGCGGCGCCGCATGAGCTCCTTCTCCAGGGCCTGGAGCAGGTTCTCGGCGTCGTCCTCCTCGACCTCCAGGTCCTCGTTGCGGGTCACCCGGAACATGTGGTGCGCGAGCACCTCCATGCCGGGGAACAGCTCCTCCAGGTGCGCGGCGATGACGTCCTCAAGGGGGACGTAGCGCTGCGGGGAGGCTTCCAGGAAGCGGGAGAGCAGGGGCGGGACCTTGACGCGGGCGAAGTGGCGGTGGCCGCTGACCGGGTTGCGGACGACGACCGCGAGGTTCAGCGAGAGCCCGGAGATGTACGGGAACGGGTGCGCGGGGTCCACGGCCAGCGGGGTGAGCACCGGGAAGATCTGGTTCCGGAACAGCGTGAAGAGGCGGGCCTGCTCCTTCTCGGTGAGGTCCGGCCAGCGGATGAGGTGGATGCCCTCTTCGGCGAGCTGCGGGGAGATGTCCTGCTGGAAGCAGGCGGCGTGCCGGGCCATGAGCTCGCGCGAGCGCGTCCAGATCAGGTCGAGCACCTCGCGGGGCTGGAGGCCCGAGGCCGAACGGGTGGCGACGCCGGTCGCGATGCGGCGCTTGAGGCCGGCGACGCGGACCATGAAGAACTCGTCGAGGTTGCTCGCGAAGATCGCCAGGAAGTTGGCGCGCTCCAGGAGCGGGGTCGCCGGGTCCTCGGCCAGTTCCAGGACCCGCTCGTTGAAGGCCAGCCAGCTGCGCTCGCGGTCGAGGAAGCGGCCCGGGGGGAGCTCGCCGCCGTCCTTGTCGTCGTAGGCGTCCAGGTCGGCGTCGAGATCGGGCGCGAGGCCGGGTTCGTTGCCGGAATGCGGACGGTGCGCGGCTATGGAGCCGATCCGCGCGGGCTTGGCCGCCGCGCCGCCGGAGGCTGCGGTGGCGGACGGGCGAGACGGGTGCTGGGCGGGGACCTCGGTGGGGCCTGCGCTGGGCTGGTGGCTCATGACTCCATTGTTCCGCGCAGGCGGCAGGACAGGCGCGTCGGAAGCGTTCGCCGTCAGTCGGAGTCGGGGCTGCATGCGGGGAGAGTCGCAAGCGCGTCTTAAGGGCCGGTGAATGCCGAATGGCATCCAGGGTCCGGGTGGTGCACGAGTACGTCTTTTCCGCGCCCGGAATGCACCGGCGCGTCCCCGCGCCCGATGCGCCCCGGCCCGGCGCCCCTGCCCCGGCGCCCCTGCCCCGGCGCCCCGGCTCGGCGCCCCGGCCCCGGCCCCGGCCCTGGCCCCGGCTGCCGGGTCGGGTGGGGGGCGCTGGCGGCCGCCCCCCCCCGCGGTCCCGGTCTGCGGGGCGGGCGCCCTGCGGGGCGGCGCTGCCGCGGTCGCAGCGGCCGGTGCGGCCGTCGGGGTGGCGGGCACCGGGTGGGACCCGGTGCCCGCGGTGGTGGGTCAGCTTTCGGTGCGGTACATCAGGTCCACCTCGTGCGTGCTGAAGCCGAGGCCCTCGTAGACGGCCAGGGCCGCCGGGTTGTCGGCGTCGACGTAGAGCATCGCGGTGGGCAGGCCCGCCCCCGCGAGGTGGTGCAGGCCGATCGCGGTGAGGGCCTTGCCCAGGCCGCCGCCCTGGGCGCCGGGCCGGACACCGAGCACGTACACCTCGCCGAGCCGGTCCTCGGCGTGGACCTTCGTCCAGTGGAATCCGACGAGCTCCCCGTCCCGCTCCGCGAGGAAGAACCCCTTGGGGTCGAACCAGGGCTGCGCGATGCGGTCGTTCAGGTCCCGCTGGGTGAGTGAGCCCTGTTCGGGGTGGTGGGCGAAGGCGGCCGCGTTCACCGCGAGCCAGGCCGTGTCGTCCTGGCCGGGCACGAAGGTGCGTACGGTCACCCCGGCAGGCAGTGCCGCCTCGGGCAGCGGGAGTGCGTCCCGGCCGAGCGGGCGGCGCAGCTGGCGCAGTTCCCGGAACAGGGTCAGCCCGAGGACCTGCGCGAGGTGGCGGGCGGCGGACTTGCCGCCGTGCGCCCACACCCGGATCCGCTTGCCCGACGCGGCGAGCAGCGCCGAGCCCAGTGCCCGCCCGTGTCCGCGGCCGCGCATCGCGGGGTGGACGACGAGCTCGGCGGCCGGGGCCTCCACCGGGTCGGTGTCCTCCAGTTGTCCGTACCCGGCGAGCCGGCCCTTCTCGGTGAGCAGGAAGTGCCGGATCCCCTCGCGGCGCCCGCCGCGCAGCTGGAGGCGGCCCTGCTCGGAGACGGCGGTGGTGCCGTCCGTGCGCGCCGCTTCCCCGATGAGGGCGAGCACCGCGTCGGCCTGTTCCTCCGTCAGCTCGTCGAGGGTCTCAATCTGGCGTCCCGGCTCCAGGGCCGCTGCTGCGTCGTCAGTCATGCGTCGAGCCTACGACCGTGGGCGGCGGCGACCCGTCTTCTGCGTGTAACCAGCTCGATACCCGGCACCCCTGTCGTGCTACGCGCGTTGACCATAGGCTGCGGCATACCTCCCAAGTTTCACCGCTGCCCAAAAGGGGACTACATGTCAGCGACGCCACAACGGCACCGCCAAGCCCGCCGGTTGACCTTCGCCGCCCTCGCCGTTACGGCCGGGGCCGGAGCGATGGTCGCGGCCGCACTGCCGGCCGGTGCCGCGAGTGGTGGCGGTGCCGGCAAGAGCCACACCGTCGACGTGCAGATGCTGTCGTTCAACGACTTCCACGGCACGCTGGAGCCGCCGCAGGGTTCCTCCGGCACCGTGACCGAACGTCAGGCCGACGGCACCACCAAGGCGATACCGGCCGGTGGTGTCGAGTACCTGGCGACCAGCCTGCGCGAGGCCCGCAAGGGTCACGAGTACTCCGTCACGGCCGCGGCCGGTGACATGATCGGCGGCAGCCCGATGCTGTCCGGTCTCTTCCATGACGAGCCCACCGTCGAGGCGCTGAACAAGCTGAAGCTGGACGTCACCAGCGTCGGCAACCACGAGTTCGACGAGGGCAAGACCGAGCTGCGCCGCATGGCGTACGGCGGCTGCCACCCGGTCGACGGCTGCTTCGAGTACGGCAAGGAGTACACGGGCACCGAGTTCAAGTACCTCGCCGCGAACGTCACCGACGAGAAGACCAAGCGCCCGCTGATGTCGCCCACCTTCATCTGGAAGAAGGGCGACGTGAAGATCGGCTTCATCGGCGTCACCCTGGAGGGCACTCCGGACGTCGTGACCGCCGACGGGGTCAAGGGCCTCAAGTTCGGCGACGAGGTCGAGACGATCAACAAGTACGCCGCCGAGCTGGACAAGCAGGGCGTGAAGTCGATCGTCGCGCTGATCCACGAGGGCGGCATGCCCGCGAGTGGCGCGTACAACTACGACTGCAACGTCCCGGGTGCCGGCGCCGGCGTCTCGGGCGCCATCGTGGACATCGCGAAGAACATCGACCCGAAGGTGGACGCGCTGGTCACCGGCCACACGCACCAGGCGTACGCCTGCAACATCCCCGACCCGGCCGGCAACCCGCGCATGGTGACCTCGGCCGCCTCCTACGGCCGGGCGTTCACTGACACCACGCTGACGTACGACCGCCGGACCAAGGACATCGTCCGCACCGCGGTCTCCGCGCCCAAGCCGGTCACCAAGGCCGTCACCCGGGACCAGCCCAAGGCCCCGGACATGACCGAGCTGATCACCCGCTGGAACGCGCTGGCCGCCCCGGTCGCCAGCCGTCCGATGGGCTACATCTCGGCGGACATCGCGGGCCGCGGCTCCGAGGCGCCCGAGAAGCCGCTCGGCGACCTGATCGCAGACGCGCAGCTGGAAGCCACGGCCCCGGCGGCCAAGGGCGGCGCGCAGCTGGCCATCATGAACCCGGGCGGCATCCGTGCCGACCTGGCCTACAAGGCCGCGGGTGGCGAGGGCGACGGCGTCGTGACGTACGGCGAGTCCTACACCGTCCAGCCGTTCAACAACCTGATGAACATCGTCGACCTGACGGGCGCGCAGCTGATCACCGCGCTCCAGCAGCAGGTCAGCGGCACGGTCAACGGCCCGAACCCGAAGATCTTGCAGGTGTCGAAGGGCTTCACGTACACCCTGGACATGACGAAGACGGGCACGGACCGCATCGTCGTGGACTCGGTGAAGCTGAACGGCGCCGCGATCGACCCCGCCAAGACCTACCGGGTCGCGATGAACGAGTTCCTCGCGGGCGGCGGTGACGGCTTCACCGTCCTGAAGGACCACAAGAACAAGCTGGTCGGCGTGCCCGACCTGGAGGCCTTCAACACCTACCTGGCGAAGTCGACGGCCGCCGCGCCGATCGCCCCGCCGGTGGCGGACCGCATCACCGTCATCAAGTAACACCTGCGTACAGCACGCCCGAAGGGGCGGCGGGCCGGAAGGCCCGCCGCCCCTTCGGCGTTCTCCGGCGTTCCCCGGGTGCTCAGAGGCCGGCCAGGAACGCGCCGACGGCCTTGTAGAACCCCTCCGGGTCCGTGAACGGCACGAAGTGGTCCCCGTCCAGGGGCGTGTACGAGGTCCGGGGGCGCCGGGTCACCATCGCGTCGGCCTGGCTCTGCGGGAGCGATGCGCTGCGGGTGCCGTGGAGCAGCAGCGCCGGGCAGTCGCTCCCGAGCCAGGCGTCCCAGTGGTCGCCGCGGCAGCCCTCGACGGAGTCGAGCATGTCCTGCGGGTGGAACGGCAGCCGCCAGCCGCCGTCGGGCAGCGGTCGCAGTGCGCGTTCGACGAACCGTGCGCCCACCGGCCCGGCCGCGGCGAGGAGTTCCTCCCGGGTGGGCGCGGTGTACTGCATGGTCCGCAGGAAGTCCATCCACTCGCCGGCCGCGGGGTTGATCTCCAAGGAGGCCTCCGCGTCGATGAGCACCGAGAAGCGGTCCGGGTGTGCGGCGGCCAGGTGGACGGCGTTGAGCCCGCCGAGGGAGTAGCCGAGGAGGGCGACGGGGGCGTCGAAGCCGAGGTGGTCGAGCAGGGCGACGGCGTCGCAGACGTATCCCGCGCGGCTGTAGTCGGGGGCCCGGTCGGAGTCGCCGTGGCCGCGCTGGTCGGGGGCGATGACCCGCCAGGCGTCCCCGAGGGCGTCGGCGAGGCCCGCGAAGGCCATGGCTTCGGACATGCCCCCGTGCAGGGCGAGCAGTGGGCGGCCCGGGCCGCCGAAGTCCAGGTACGACAGTGCGCGGCCGTCGATCGTCAGCGTGTGGCGCATGGTTCCGCTCTCCCCTGTGTGTCCTGCGGTGCGTGACGTACCGAGCCTGACAGGATTTGGGCAAGCGCGCAAGACGTTCGTATTGGGCAGTTGCCCAAAACCTGGCGCGGATACGATCCCGGCATGGGAAATCGCGAGGACCTGCTGGCCGGAGCGCGGCGCTGTCTGGAGGAGAAGGGGTATCTGCGCACGACCGTGCGCGACATCGCCTCGGCGTCGAAGGTGAGCATGGCCGCGATCGGCTACCACTTCGGCTCCCGCGAGGCCCTGCTCAACCTCGCCCTCTTCGCCGCCGTGGACGAGTGGGCCGCCGGCTCCGGCCGCCTCGCCGGCCAGGGCGACACCACCGAGGAGCGCTACGCCGACACCTGGGACCGCAAGATCCGGGACTTCGGCGACATGCGCTGGCTCTGGATCGCCAACGTCGAGGCCTTCGTCCACGCCCAGTCCTCGCCCGAGCTGCTCGCCACCCTCGCCGAGGGCCAGCGCCGCTCCCGGCGCATGGTGGCCGCACAGCTGCGCGGGGTCCCCGAGGACGCGGTGGCCGAGGAGGACGTACGGGCCCTCGGATCGGTGCACATCGCCCTGCTGAGCGGGGTGATGGTGCAGGCGCTCACCGACCCCGAACAGGCCCCGACGGGACGCGAACTCGCCCAAGGGCTGCGCGCCATGGCCGAGTTGCTCGAAAGCTGAGCGCTACCGAAGGGTAGTAAACGCGCGTCCCGCACGCCAGAATCCCGGGGGCACCAGCCGGCGGAGGCTGGGCGTCCATCATCGGGTCGGCAAAGGGGCGGGCATGGCACTGGATCGTCGGGCATTTCTGATAGGGGCGATGGCGGCGGGCGCGGGAGCCGCCGCGGGACTCGGAGCGGCGGCCCCGGCCTCCGCCCGTACGCTCGCCACGCGCGCCACCCTGGGCACCCAGGACTGGATGGCCGGACTCGGCGACTCCACCGCCCTGCAGCACATGACCATCCCCGGCACGCACGACTCGGGCGCCACCAAGGGCGGCCTCTACGTCGCCTGCCAGAACACCTCGATCGCCCAGCAGCTCGACTCCGGCATCCGCTTCCTCGACGTCCGCTGCCGGGTCACGGGCGGCTCGTTCGCCATCCACCACGCCGCGTTCTTCCAGGACCTGATGTTCGGGGACGTCCTCGTCGCCTGCTGGAACTTCCTCGCCGCGCACCCCTCCGAGACCGTGCTGATGCGCGTCAAGCAGGAGTACTCCGGAGACAGCGACGCCACCTTCCGCGCGATCTTCGACGACTACCTCGACCACCGCGGCTGGCGCCCGCTCTTCCGGATCGCCGACACCCTGCCCTCACTGGGCCAGGCCCGCGGCAAGGTCGTCCTCCTCGCCGACAACGGCGGCCTGCCCGGCCTGCGCTACGGCGACGGCAACGTCTTCGACATCCAGGACGACTACAACACCGAGCCCTTCGCCAAGCGCGGCCGGATCGAGGACCACTTCCGCAAGGCCGTCCAGCAGCCCGGCAAGCTCTTCGTGAACTACGTGAGCACCGCCGCCTACATGCCGCCGCGCTGGAACTCCGACCGGCTGAACCCGCAGGTCCACTCCTTCGTCGACGGCGGGGAGATGGCCGGCCGGACCGGGCTCGGGGTCGTCCCCATGGACTTCCCCAACACCCGCTCCGGACTGGTCGACTCACTCATCCGGCACAACTGACGACCGCTGCGGACCGGCCGGGGGCTCCGGCCGGCCCGCCGGCGGCGGCGTCGGAGCACCCGGGATGCGCAGCAGCGCCTCCGTACCCGCGCCGCCGTCCAGCGGGGCGCGCAGTGCGGCGGTACCGCCCGCGCGCTGCGCCGTACGGGCCACGATCGACAGGCCGAGCCCGCTGCCCGGCAGGGCCCGCGCCGACGGCGACCGCCAGAACCGCTCGAACACGTGCGGGAGATCGTCGGCCGGTACACCGGGACCGTGATCGCGTACGGTCAGCTCACCCGCCCGCAGCGACACCTCCACCGTGCCGCCCGGCGGGCTGAACTTCACCGCGTTGTCGAGGACGTTGACCACCGCCCGCTCCAGCGCCGCGGCCTCGCCCCGCACGTACCAGGGCGCCAGATCGGAGGCGAAGGCCAACTCCGGGCCGCGCAGCCGGGCCCGGGACAGTGCGCTCTGCGCGATCTCGTGCAGGGCCACCACCTCCAGCCTCGTGGGCGGGGCCGCATCCGGACGGGACAGCTCCTGGAGGTCCCCGATCAGCGAGGCCAGCTCCGTCATCTGCGCCTTGACCGAGGCCAGCAGCTCCTTGCGGTCCTCGGGCGGAATGGCCCGCCCGGTGGACTCGCTGCGCACCAGCAGCTCGATGTTCGTCCGCAGCGAGGTCAGCGGGGTGCGCAGCTCGTGGCCCGCGTCGGCGATCAGCTGGGCCTGCCGGTCCTGGGAGGAGGCCAGCGCGGCCGTCATCGCGTTGAAGGAGCGCGACAGGCGGGCGATCTCGTCCTCGCCCTCCACGGGGATCCGTACGGTGAGGTCCTCGGTGCGGGCGATGTGCTCGACGGCATCGGTGAGTTCGTCGACCGGCCGCAGCCCGGTCCGGGCCACCCACAGGCCCGCCGCGCCCGCGCCGACCACGCCGATGCCGCTGACCAGGAGCAGTACCCAGGCCAGCGTGGACAGCGGCTTGTCGATGTCGGTCAGCGGCTTGGCGATGGAGATCGCGAACAGCTGGCCGTTCGTCTGCGCGGCCAGGGTGTAGACCCGCATCGTCGTGCCGTCGGTGGTCGTCACGTCGTGCAGGGTGGGCAGCCGCTTGCCCGCGGCGACCTGCCGGTCGATCGCGGTGACGGGCAGGGTGGTCATGCCGCCCACCCAGCAGTGGCTGCCGTCCACGGTGACGATCTGGACGGTCGCGTTCAGATTCCCGGCGATCTCCTGGGTCGGGCGGGCGGGCGCGGTGACACAGCCTTCCCGCAGCACCCGCACCACCTGGGCATCCGGGTTGGTCGCCATCAACGAACGGTCCAACTGCTCGCTCAGCTGCGTGCGCACCATCACCCACGACACGGCGGCGACGGCCGCGACGGCCACCGCCACCGCGACCGTGACCAGCAGCGCTAGCCGCGAGCGCAGCGGGAGGGCACGGAACCTGGCGACAGGGCTCACTCGGGCCCCCCGGAATCGCCGGCCCCCGGCACGCGCAGGACGTAGCCCACCCCGCGCACGGTGTGCACCAGACGGGGTTCGCCCCCGGCCTCGGTCTTGCGGCGCAGGTACATGACGTACACGTCCAGGGAGTTGGAACTCGGCTCGAAGTCGAAGCCCCAGACGGTCTTGAGGATCTGCTCGCGGGTCAGCACCTGGCGCGGGTGCGCCAGGAACATCTCCAGCAGGGTGAACTCGGTGCGGGTCAGTTCCACCGGGCGCCCGGACCGGGTGACCTCGCGGGTCGCGAGGTCCATGCGCAGGTCGGCGAAGGCCAGGGTCTCCGTGTCGGGTGCGTCCCCGCCGCCCGGCCGCGGGGCGGCGTACCCACTGCGGCGCAGCAGGGCGCGGACGCGGGCGAACAGCTCGTCGAGCTCGAACGGCTTGACGAGGTAGTCGTCGGCGCCCGCGTCGAGGCCGGTGACGCGGTCGCCGACGGTGTCGCGGGCGGTGAGCATCAGGATCGGGGTGGTGCTGCCGGAGGCGCGCAGCCGGCGGGCCGCCGTCAGGCCGTCCATCCGGGGCATCTGGATGTCGAGGACGATCAGCCCGGGGTCGCAGGAGGCCGCCTTGTCGAGGGCGTCGAGCCCGTCGACGGCGGTCTCCACGGCGTACCCCTCGAAGGCGAGGCTGCGGCGCAGGGCCTCCCGCACGGCCGGCTCGTCGTCGACGACGAGGATGCGGTGCGGTTCGCCTTCGGCCGGATTCATCTTCGGTCCCCCAAAAATCGTGGTCGGTCGTACCAGGCTCGCACGGGCCGCCCGGCCCGGCCGGCACGCCTAGAAGGAAGTCCCGAAGCCGTCGGCGGCGCTGCCGCCGTTGCCGTTGTCGGTGCTGCCGCTGCCGGTGCCGCCCTTGCGCAGGGAGGGCAGGTCGGGCTTGATCGTGTTGACCGGGATGGCGAAGCCGAGGCCGACGCTGCCGGCGGTGGAGCCGTCGCTGGAGGGGGAGTAGATCGCGGAGGGCATGCCCACGATCTCGCCGTTCATGTTGACGAGGGCGCCGCCGGAGTTGCCCGGGTTGAGGGAGGCGTCCGTCTGGATCGCCTTGTACGAGGTGGTGTTCGATCCGGTCTTCCCGTTGAACTGCTGACCGTCGTACGAGAACGGCCAGCCGCCGTTGCCCCGCTGGCGCTGCGGTGCCTGCTGCTCGGACTTGGGGACGTTCACGTCGCGGTTCAGCGCCGAGACGATGCCGCTGGTGACCGTGCCGGTGAGGCGGTCGGGCGAGCCGATGGCGACGACCTGGTCGCCGACCCTCAGCGCGTCGGAGTCGCCGAGCTTGGCCGCCTTGAGGCCGCTCGCGCCCTGGAGCTTGATCAGGGCGAGGTCCTTGTCGGGGTCGGTGCCGACGGTCTTCGCCGTGTACTTCTTGCCGTCGCTCATCGTCACCTGGATCTCGGTGGCCCCGTCGATCACGTGGTTGTTGGTGACGATCTCGCCGTCGGCGGTGACCACGATCCCGGAGCCGGTGCCCTGGCCGGAGCCGGTGCGGGTGTCGATCCGCACGACGGAGGGGCTGAGCTGCTCGGCCACGCCGGCGACCGTGCCGTTGCTGGACTGCGAGACGTTGGTGCCGTTGATGCCGCCGCCACTGCGGCCCTGGGGGCCGAGCAGCTGCTCCACGCCGACGGCGGTGGCACCCCCGATGACGGCGGCGGCCAGCGCCACGGCGGCGAGCAGCGCCACGGGCCGCTTGGCGCGGGCCGCGTGCGAGGGCCCTGCGGGGGCCACCGGGGGCTGGTGGGCTTCGAACCATCCGGGTGCCGCAGCCGCCGGGGGCGGGTAGGCGGGCGGCGGCGGGTAGGCCCCGCCGAGGGGCGCGCTCTGGGTCGGGCCGTTCTCCTGCGGGTACTCGCCTTCGCGGCGGAAGTTCTCGGTCATGACTATGACTGTGTCCGCGGATCATGAGAGCTTCCTGAGTCCCCGCTGAGAAGCCCGACAGAACCTCGTATGCCCGATATAAACCCGCGTTCTCACCCTCGGGATCCCGGGAGCCCCCGGCAGCCGGGCCACACCCTCGCCAGCCCCTCAACGGCCCCGCAGCCTCGGGCAGGCCTCCCCGGCCCCGCAGGCAGCCCCGGCGGGCCTCGGGCCACCCTCCCCGGCCTCGCCGGCGTTCGAGGCGCGGGTCCGGGCGGCGCCCGGGGAACGGTGGACGGGCGGGTGGGGGACGGCTGCGCGCAGCGGCGCCCCTGCGGCCACCGACGCACCGGGAGGCACGGCCCGGCCTTGGTGCGGGAGGGCGAAGCGACGGCCGACGGGGCGGGACGGAGTACCGCAGGGCCCTGGTCGGCCGCCACCGGACGGAGTCCGGCGCAGCGGGCCCCAGCCCGCGAGGCGCCCTGGGCGCCGAGTGGTGCGAGGGGCGCGCAAAGAGCTAGTGGCAGCCGCAGGAGCGGCGGATGACCAGGGCCGACGGGAACTGCTTCAGGCGCTCCCGGCGCGAGCCGGCCACCCGCAGGCCGTCGTCCAGGACGAGGTCCACGGCCGCGCGCGCCATCGCCGGGCGGTCCGAGGCCATCGTCGTCAGCGGCGGGTCCGTCAGGGCCGCCTCCTTGACGTCGTCGAAGCCGGCCACCGCCAGCTCCCCGGGCACGTCGATGCGCAGCTCCCGCGCCGCGCGCAGTACGCCGATCGCCTGGTCGTCGGTGGCGCAGAAGATGGCCGGCGGCCGGTCCGGCCCCGACAGCACCTCCAGCGCCACGCGGTACGCGTCGTAGCGGTTGTACGGGGCTTCGAAGAGCCGCCCCTCCACCGAGCGGCCGGACTCCTGCATGGCCCGGCGCCAGCCCTCGACGTGGTCGGCGACCGGGTCGCCGACCGACGGGGTGTTCTCCACCCCGCCGATGCAGGCGACGTACTCGTGCCCGTGTTCCAGCAGGTGGCGGGTGGCGAGCATGGCGCCCCCGATGTCGTCGGTGACGACGGCGACGTCGTCGATGGCCTCCGGCCGCTCGTGCAGCAGCACCACCCGCGCGTCCCAGGCCTCGATCTCCGAGGCGGCGCGCTCGCTCATGCCCTGGCTGACCAGGATCAGGCCCGAGACCCGCATGCCGAGGAAGGCCCGCAGGTAGTGCACCTCGCGCTCGTCCCGGTAGTCGGAGTTCCCGACCAGGACCATCTTTCCGCGCTCGGCGGCGGCCTGCTCGACGGCGTGCGCCATCTCCGCGAAGAACGGCTGGCGCGCATCCGGGACGATCATGCCTATGAGGTCGGTGCGCCGCGACGCCATCGCCTGGGCGACCCGGTCCGGGCGGTAGCCCAGCTCCTTGATCGCGGCGAGTACACGCTCGCGCGTGGCCGGGGCGACCGGCCGGGGTCCGTTGTTGATGACATAGCTCACGACGGCGGTAGAAGTTCCCGCAAGTCGCGCCACGTCATCCCGCGTCACCTTGGCCACGCTCGGGAGTCTACGCGGGGTGACCTACCTCTGGGCAGGCCGTCCAGCCGACTGGGCGATCACAGGAGGTTCCTCCATACGGGGGACGGCCGACGAAGCCCGGTCCGCGGCCTGCGCCGCGGCCTTGGCCGCGGCTTCCGCAGCCGCCCGCTCGACCTTCTCCGGAGTGACGAAGCGATAGCCGACGTTGCGGACCGTACCGATCAGCGACTCGTGCTCCGGGCCGAGCTTCGCGCGCAGCCGCCGTACGTGGACGTCCACCGTCCGGGTGCCGCCGAAGTAGTCGTAGCCCCAGACCTCCTGGAGGAGCTGGGCGCGGGTGAAGACTCGGCCCGGGTGCTGGGCGAGGTACTTCAGGAGCTCGAACTCCTTGAAGGTGAGGTCGAGGACCCGGCCCTTCAGCTTCGCGGAGTACGTCGCCTCGTCGACCGACAGGTCGCCGTTGCGGATCTCCATGGGGGAGTCGTCGGAGCCCAGCTGCTGGCGGCCGGTGGCCAGCCGCAGCCGCGCCTCGACCTCTGCCGGGCCCGCGGTGTCGAGGAGGACGTCGTCGATGCCCCAGTCCGCGGTGACGGCGGCGAGGCCGCCCTCCGTGACGACGAGGATCAGCGGACAGCCGGGTCCGGTGGAGCGGAGCAGCTGGCACAACGAACGCACCTGCGGTAGATCGCGGCGGCCGTCGACGAGGATGACGTCCGCGCCCGGGGTGTCCACGAGGGCCGGGCCCTCGGCGGGGGCCACCCGGACGTTGTGCAGTAGAAGGCCGAGGGCGGGCAGCACCTCGGAGGACGGCTGCAGGGCATTGGTCAGCAGCAGGAGGGAGCTCATGCCCGTCCACCTGCCCAGGTCGAGCGGTCTTGCACGGTTCGCTGGTCCATCACGTCGGTTCCTCCTCGGTCCCGTCGAGGACTTTCGCGGTACTGCTTCGTACGTGGTGCGTGGTGCGGTCGTGGCGGCCTGCCGGTCCCCGCGCCCTGAGGCCCGGCGGACACCACTGTTGTCGGTCCGTTCAACGTGCTGAAAGCACAAAAGGACCCGGGGGCAACGTTGCCCGGATCCTCTCGCCAGCAGAATAGCCCACCCGCCGGTGCGGGGCCGAGGCTCGGCCGCAGCCTCTTCTGTGGTTCCTGCCACCCTTACGCCCGGCTTATGCCCCGGTTTCACCGGATCGATGGACGTACGGCGGGCCGCCCGGGCGCACACGGGGCGCGCGGAGGCACGCCGGACCCGTGGGCGGGAGGGGTCATCATGGAGGCCGACGGTAGAGAGCCGACGATGGGAGCAGCAGTGGCAACCGGAACCATCCGCTACTGGGCGGCGGCCAAGGCCGCGGCCAAGACGGCGGAGGAGCCGTACTCGGCGCAGACACTGGCCGAGGCGCTCGACGCCGTGCGGGAACGCCACCCCGGGGAGCTGACCCGGGTCCTGCAGCGCTGCTCCTTCCTCGTGAACGACGAGCCCGTGGGCAAGCGCCCGCACGATGCCGTTCCGCTGACCGAGGGGGGCACCGTCGAGGTGCTCCCGCCGTTCGCGGGCGGGTGAGCGGAAACCGATGAGTACCCCCGAGGAACAACAGCAGCACCACCAGCAGCACCAGCAGCAGTACCAGCAGGACCCGTACGGGACCCAGACCTGGCAGTCCGACACCTGGGACACCGGCTACCAGCCGGTGCAGCCGGTGCAGGAGATCCAGCCGGTGCAGCCGGTCGAGCCCGTACAGCCGCCCCTGGGCGCGCTGCCCGGCCAGCCGGTGGCACCCGAGGGCTGGTTCCGGGACGAGGCCCCGGCCCCGCAGGCCCCGGCCGCCCCCCAGGACTGGACCGGGGGCGGTGCCGTCGGCGTGCCGTGGCCGGACGGCTCCGCAGCCGCCGCCGAGCAGACCGCGTACCTGCCGCCCTATCCGGGCCCGGGCCAGGCCGCGGCCGATCCGCAGCCGCAGTCGCAGTCGGCCGCTCCCGAGGGCTGGTTCCGGAACGAGGCCCCGGGCTGGTCCCCGCAGGCCGCCGTCCCCGCTCCCGCCGCGGCGGCGGAGACCGCGTACCTGCCGCCGTACCCGGGCCCCGCCATGCCTGAGCCGCAGTCGGCCGCCGCGGCGGCCGAGACCGCGTACCTGCCGCCCTACCCCGGCCCCGCCATGCCTGAGCCGCAGTCGGCCGCCGCGGCGGCCGAGACCGCGTACCTGCCGCCCTACCCCGGCCCCGCCGCGCCCGAGCCGCAGCCCGTCGCTCCCGAAGGCTGGTTCCGGGACGAGGCGCCCGCAGCCCCCGCTCCGGCCCCTGCCGCCGACTGGGCGCAGACGGGTGGCTCCGGCGCGTCCTGGAGCGAGGGCTCCGCCGCCGAGCAGACGGCCTACCTCCCGCCCCAGGCCGCGGCTCCGGCGGGCGCCGGCGCCGCCGAGCAGACGGCCTACCTGCCGCCGTACCCGGGCCCCGGGGAGCCGGCCGCCCCGGCCGCGCAGCAGGCCGCCCCCGCAGCCCAGGCCGCCCCCGCAGCCCCCCTCGGCATCGAGGTTCCGGGCGAGGCGCCCGAGTACTCGCCGCCCACCCTCGGCGGGAACACCCTGCGCGCCGTCGACCCCGCCCAGGCCCGAGCCGAAGGCCGGTCGCCGATCATCGACCCCGGTCCGCAGCCGGCCGTGCTGACCGCTGCCCTCGGGCTGCTGCTGGCCGGTGCCGCCGCCCTCGGGGACCTCGCGCTGCTCGCTCCGCTGGTCGTCCTCCAGGGGCTCACCGCGGGCGGCTGGTTCCGGCTCAACGGCATGTGGCCCGCCCGCCAGGGCATCGCCCTCGCCTTCCTCGGGGCCCTCGTCGCCGACGGCGCCGTGCTCGCCGTCGACGACACGTACGGCCCCGGCGCGATCATCGGCACCCTCGGGGCCTGGGTGTTGCTCACGCTGGTCCTCCAGTTGCGCAGCCACGCCGACCCCGACGAGCGGATGTACGGGCTGATGGCCTCCGTGGCCTCCGCCGCGCTCGCCATCGTCTGCGCCGGCTACCTGGCGGCCGACTCCGCCGCCGTCAGCGTCGGTGCGGCCGCCGTCGCCGTCGCCGTCTTCACCCGCGCGCTGCCGCTGCCGACCCCGGCTTCCGTCGGCGTCTCGCTGGCCGCTGCCGCCGGGGCCGGCATCGCGGTCGGCGGACTGACCTCCGTGGGTGCGGGCGGGGCCCTGGTCGGGCTGGCCGCCGGTGCGTGCGCCCTGATCGGGCTGCGGGTGGCCGCGTACGACTACCCGTCCAAGTTCGTCCACATGACGGCCGGTGTCGCGCTGCCGCTGGCTGCCGCCGCTCCCGCCGTGTACCTGATCGGCCGGGTGGTGGGCTGACGGCGGACGCGCCGTGGACCATGGTCGGCCGCCGGCCGGCGGCCGACCATGGTCCACTAGAACGCACGTACCGATCTACAGGGGGTGGGGCACGTGCGGTTCCTGCGTGTCGTTGTGATCATCGGAGTGGTGCTGGGGGCGCTGTTCGCCGGCGTCGACCGCTGGGCGGTGAACTACGCCGAGAACCGGCTGGCCGAGCGCATCCAGGCCCGCCAGGGCCTCGCGGGGTCCGTGGAGGTGGACATCCACGGCTTCCCGTTCCTGACCCAGGCGCTCAACCACGACCTCGACCAGGTCGACGTGAAACTGGACGGCGTCGAGGCCGTGTCGGACGGCCGCAAGACGCGCCTCTCGCGGCTCGACGCCTCCTTCCGCGGCGTGAAGCTGAACGGCGACTACAGCGGGGGCACCGCGCGGCAGGCCGAGGGCACGGCCCTCGTCACGTACCGGGACCTGACCGAGGCCTCGGACAAGGGCGTGACGGTGACCTACGGCGGGGCGCCGGGCAAGGTGAAGGTCACGGCGGCCGTGGAGGTCCTCGGCCGCAGGCTCGCCCCCAGCGTGGTGTCGACCGTTGCGCTCGTGGACGCCCCGGGCGGCGGAAAGATGGTCCGGGTCCGGGCCGACGACGTGCCCGGCGCGGGCCTGCCCGGGGTCGAGGGCGCGGTCCGCAAGAAGACCGACTTCGACCAGCGGCTCGACGGCAGCCTGCCGGCCGGGCTCCGGCTGACCGCGCTGACCTCGGACGAGGCCGGCGTTCACCTCACGCTGACCGGCTCGGACGTGGCGCTGGCCGGATCGTGAGACAGGACGGTCCGATCCGCAGAAGGACGGGCCGTACGAAGGCCCCCGGAGGCGGTGCGGCAGCTGCCCGGGGGCATATGCATCCCACTATTCGGACGATCCTGTCTCGGAATATGACACGCCGGTGACAGGGCGGCCGATTCGTCCCTACGATCCATGGCTATGAAGCATCAGCAGGCGGACCTCACGAAGCGACGGGCAGTAGACCTGTGTCGCGTCGCCGCCATGCTCTGTCGATCCATGTGACCTGTGAGCGTTCCCGCTCCATCAACCGGACGACCGTCCTTCCCGCGTGACCGCACCGCAGCCGCCCCCTCCTGCCCACTGAAGCCTCCCCGCCCAGTGCCCGAGGACGCCGCCCGCAACGGCACGCACCAGCAGCACCCGCAGAACGCCCCGCAGCACCTGCACCTGCACGGCACGCCCCGCCGCACACTGCCCCGGAGGAGAACACCATGAGCCGCAGCGACGTCCTCGTCGACGCCGACTGGGTCGAGGCCCACCTGAACGACGCCAACGTCGTCATCGTCGAGGTGGACGAGGACACGTCCGCCTACGACAAGAACCACATCACCAACGCCGTCCGGATCGACTGGAAGCAGGACCTCCAGGACCCGGTCCGCCGCGACTTCGTGGACCAGGAGGGCTTCGAGAAGCTCCTCTCCGCCAAGGGCATCTCCAACGACGACACCGTCGTCCTCTACGGCGGCAACAACAACTGGTTCGCGTCCTACGCCTACTGGTACTTCAAGCTCTACGGCCACCAGGACGTCCGCCTCCTCGACGGCGGCCGCAAGAAGTGGGAGCTCGACTCCCGCGACCTGGTCGACGGCACCGAGGTCCCGAACCGCCCGGCCACCCAGTACGAGGCCAAGGCGCAGGACGCCTCGATCCGCGCCTTCCGCGACGACGTCGTGGCCGCGATCGGCGCCCAGAACCTCGTGGACGTCCGCTCGCCCGACGAGTTCTCCGGCAAGCTGCTCGCCCCGGCGCACCTCCCGCAGGAGCAGTCGCAGCGCCCCGGCCACGTGCCGAGCGCCCGCAACATCCCGTGGTCGAAGAACGCCAACGACGACGGCACCTTCAAGTCCGACGAGGAGCTGACGGCCCTCTACGAGGCCGAGCAGGTCGACCTGTCGAAGGACACCATCGCGTACTGCCGCATCGGTGAGCGCTCCGCGCTGACCTGGTTCGTGCTGCACGAGCTCCTGGGCCAGGAGAACGTCAAGAACTACGACGGCTCCTGGACCGAGTACGGCTCCCTGGTCGGCGTGCCGATCGAGCTCGGCGCCAACAAGTAACCAGACCGACCACGACCGGGCACGCGACGCCCTTCGTAGTACGACCTCTCTAGGACAGGACAGAGAACATGTGTGGAGCACAGATCGGCGGGCCCGACCTCGCGACGCTCAAGCCCGGTGAGACCGCCATCCAGGGCCAGGTGACCAAGGACGGCGAGCCCGTCAGCGGGTACGTGCGCCTGCTCGACTCGACCGGCGAGTTCACGGCCGAGGTCCCGACCTCGGCGACCGGCCAGTTCCGCTTCTACGCGGCGACCGGCACGTGGACCCTGCGCGCGCTGGTCCCCGGCGCCCAGGCGGACCGCGCCGTGGTCGTGGCCGAGGCCGGCGGCGTGACGGACGTGGCGATCGCGGTCTGAGAGCACCGCACGCCCGAATGACCGGCCGGAGGGCCGCACCCCAGGGGGTTGGACGCCACTGGAACGGGGTGCGGCCCTTCGCGCCGTCCGGCCGCGGCCCTACCCTGGAGGCATGTACGCCCGGCGGCGCCGCGTCTATTTCCTGCTCATGGGCGGATGCGTCTTCCTGTTCGTGTCCGCCTGGTCCTTCGTGCGGCTGTTCTCGGTCGAGGCGGCCGTGGCCCTGTGCGTGGTCGCCATGGTCATCCCGCCGGTCGCCGCGATGGTCGCGAACCGGCGAGGGCCGGAAGACCGCTGGTGGGACGACCCCTCGGGCGATCCGAAGTCCGACGAGTGGTGGGACGAACTGGACGGAAAGCGGCGTCCCAAGGACTGAAACGCCGCGAGATAAGAATGTAATAAGCGCGCGTACAACCACCCCCTTCTTGTACATGTCATGCGTGTGCACGGGTGATCACCCGATGCCTTCATGTCCTGTGGGGGGACTTCCTTGGAACACGCACAGACCACCCCTGAGCAGCCGGAAGGGGAGGAGACCGGAACGCGCCGTGCCCGCGGGCGCCGCCGCACGGTCCTCCTGATCGCCGGCGCCGTCGTACTCGGCGTGCTCGCGGGAACGGTCACCGGCTACGCGATCCAGTACGACCGCGCGCCCACGCCCCTGCCGCCACTGGCGCAGCAGAAGATCGACCAGCCGAAGCCGCAGGCGCCGAACGGGTCGACGAGCAACCGCACCATCAACGCGGGCCGCTGGCACAAGACGGACGACGACCTGACCAAGCTCCTGATCGAGGCCCCGTCCGGGGCGCAGGTCCGTTACTCGGGGAGCCGTTCCCCGGACGAGTTCTCGGCGGACTACTACAAGGAACCGGGGCGCGGTCTCGCCAGCCAGATCGACCACGGCGTGCGGCGGATCGCCGAGCTGGAATGGGCACAGGACGACCGGAACTTCGTCACGATCCGGCTCTTCCAGTACAAGGACCGCTCCGGTGCCGACTGGTACCAGGGCGCCCACGGCTACCTGGATGACAAGGAATACATGGGCAACCACGGCAAGGACCTGCCCGGTGTGCCCGCCGAGCTCGGCCACCTGTGGGTGGCCTCGGAGCAGCGGGAGAAGCCGGGTTACCTCCCGTCGAGGTGGGCCCGGGTCGTTGCCGAGCGCGACGGCATCGTCATGGAGATCGAGTACATGAACAACCGCGGCGTCGTCGACGAGAACGACGTCGCCGAGATCGCCAAGCGACAGTGGGAGCGGCTGTGAGCGACCCGCAGGACGACACCACCGCCGTGACGGCCGAGCCGGCTGCCCCCGAACCGCAGGCCCCCGCCGCTACGCCGGCCACCGCGCCCCGGGTGCGCGGTCGCCGGACCACGGCCCTGATCGCGGGCGGAGTCGGTATCGCCGTCCTCGCGGGCGGGGCCCTCTGGGGAGCCGGGCAGATCGCCGGTGCCGACCGCACCGCGCCGACCCGCTACTGGGGCGCGGCGAACGCGACTCCCCGGCCGACCGGAACGTCGGATCCGAGGCCGACCGTGCCGCCGAACGAACTGACGGGCAAGCTGCTGCCGCTCCCCGCCGGCTTCGAGCCCGGCCCGGACCTCGACGAGGACGGGAACGACTTCTACGTGTCGGGCGAGCTGGCGCTCCAGTCCCTCAAGGAGGTCCGCTCCGGGCTGTCCGGCGATCAGCGGGCGGAACGGGACAAGGCGCTGGGCGACCTGAAGCTCAAGGGCATGGCCGGACGCAGCTACCAGCAGGTCCGCGAGAACCGGGTGGTGGAGATCCACCTCACCCAGGCCGACCCCCAGACCCTCGCGAAGTTCTCCGAGTTCAGCAAGAAGCTCCTGGAGCTGACGGGAGGCGACCGCGACGCTCCGAAGATCGACGGCTTCCCGGACGCCAAGTGCGCACTGGAGACCCTCGGCAAGGAAAAGGTGGAAGAGAAGGAGAAGATCGAGGCCATGGACTGCGTGGCCCTCCAGGGTGACGTGCTCGTGGCCTTCCGGACGTACGGGCGCAAGCCGTTCTCCGCGAACGACGGCGCCGACCTGTTCAAGCGGCAGCTGAACCACCTGAAGTCCCCCGGGGAGTCCGTGTGACCGAGCTCAACACCCCCGAGACCGCCCCGGGGCGGACGCCCGCGGGGTCCGAGGCCGTCGCGCCGCCCGCCGAGGCTGCCGCGCCGGCTGCCGATGCCGTCGCGCCGCCCGCGTCGCCGCCCGTGCCCAAGGACCGCCGCAAGCTGTTCGCCGCGCTGCGCTGGACGGCCGCGGTGCTCGTCTTCGCGACCGTCGGCGCGGGGGTCACGTACGGGATCACCCGCGTCGAGCGCACCGACGTCCCCGGCCTGTCCACCAAGGACGACGGCCGCTGGAAGTACCCGGCACTGGTCAAGCCGGAGCTGCCCGCGGGCGCCGCGTTGCCGTTCGCCGAGGACAACCCGGAGGGCATCCACTACGCCGGTCTGAACCAGCTGCTGCTGCCCGCTCCCGCCGGCGCGACCCCCGACCCCACGCTGAAGCTGGAGAAGGACGAGGCGGTGCCGGTCGACACCTTCCTGGAGGAGTACCAGGCCGGCGAGCGGGAGAAGCTCAAGGCATCGCTCGTGAACGGAGGGCTGCGCCAGATCGCCGGGCGCGGCTGGACCACCCCGGACGGCACCCGCACCCGCATCTACCTGCTGCGTTTCCACGGCTCGGGGTTCGTGGACGCCTTCAAGGGCTGCACGATCTCAACAGGTCTGGCCAATGCCTCCGTGCTGGAGGCCGACCCGGTCTGGAGCGAGGTCAAGAGGAGCCAGCGCAACGACCTGGGCAGCGACGGTTCGGCCTCCGGCCCCTCCTGGCGCAGTGCCCACGACGTCACGCTCTACCAGGAGGCCAAGCCGACGGGTGACGAGCAGGTCCGGTTCGGCTGCGTCCAGTCGGGCGACGTCCAGGCCCTGGTCCTGCAGACCCGCAAGGGGCAGGCCCCGGTCGTCCCCCTCCACCAGACGGTGATCCTGCAGAGCCAGCTGCTGGGCTGATCACCCCCCGGAGGGGCGTACGGCCTACCTCACGGAGTGCGGCGGTCCCCGGGCCAGTAGGCTTGGGGACCGGCCCCGTACACGCCCACATCACTCCGAGGAGCACCCCGTGCTTGAGGCATTCTTCACCTCCCTGCTGATCCTGGTCTGCGTCGGCGTGCTCGCCTTCACCGGCCTCGCAGTGAAGAAGCTGTACCAGGGCCAGCGCTGATCATCCGATCGGCCGCCGACCCGGACCCGGAACCCTCCCACAGATCGCCTGAGCAGCCATTCATGATCCAGATCCCGTCCGACCTGAACCCGGGCCTCGTCCCCCTCGCCTTCCTCCTCGGTACCTGGGAGGGCGCGGGCGTATTCGACTTCCCCGGTGAAGAGAAGTGCAACTTCGGCCAGGAAGTCGTCTTCAGCCACGACGGCCGGGACTTCCTGGAGTACACCTCCCACAGCTGGGTCCTCGACGCCGAGGGCAACAAGGTGCGGCCGCTGGAGTCCGAGTCCGGCTACTGGCGCATCGACAAGGACCGCAAGGTCGAGATCGTCATGGTCCGTGACCAGGGCGTCGTCGAGGTCTGGTACGGCGAGCTCGCCGACCAGAAGCCGCAGATCGACCTGGCCACGGACGCCGTCGCGCGCACCGCGGCCTCCGGCCCGTACAGCGGCGGCAAGCGGCTCTACGGCTACGTCAAGAGCGACCTGATGTGGGTCGGCGAGAAGGCCACGCCGGACGTCGAGCTGCGCCCGTACATGTCGGCCCAGCTCAAGAAGGTCGTCACCCCCGAGGAGGTTGCCGAGATGGCGCGCAACCTCCCCGACATGCCGGACGACGGCATCGCCTTCTTCCGCTGAGTCCTTGAGTCGGGCGGACATCCACAGAGCGTGCAAGAAGGGGACCGCGGGCCGAGCCCGCGGTCCCCTTCGCGCGCTTACACTGGCCGGGTGGGGAGCATCGGAGACACCGAGAGTGCCGACTGGAAGAGCGACCTGCGGCAGCGCGGATACCGGCTGACCCCGCAGCGCCAGCTCGTGCTGGAAGCCGTCGACACGCTGGAACACGCGACACCGGACGAGATCCTCGCCCACGTGCGCAAGACCGCGTCCGGGGTCAACGTCTCCACCGTCTACCGCACGCTGGAGCTCCTGGAGGAGCTGAAGCTGGTCTCGCACGCCCACCTCGGGCACGGGGCCCCCACGTACCACCTCGCCGACCGGCACCACCACATCCACCTGGTCTGCCGCGAGTGCACCGACGTGATCGAGGCGGACGTGGACATCGCCGCCGAGTTCACCGCGAAGCTCCGCGCCACCTTCGGCTTCGAGACCGACATGAAGCACTTCGCGATCTTCGGACTGTGCAAGAAGTGCGCCGCCAAACAGCACGCCGCTCCGGCATAGGAGCGGCCCGGGCAGGGCCGTAGGCTTGGTGGCATGACCAGCAGCCCCTTGCTCCATCTCCCCGGCGCCGTACCGGCCGAAGGCCGCGACGAGGGCGTCGCCGCCCACTACGGAGAGCTGTACGGCGAACAGCGCGCGCTCGCCGACGGCCGCGGTTTCGTCGACCTCTCGCACCGCGGGGTCGTCGCCGTGACCGGACCGGAGCGGCTGAGTTGGCTGCACCTGCTGCTCACCCAGCACCTGACGGAACTCCCGCCCGGGCAGGCCACCGAGGCGTTGATCCTTTCCGCGAACGGCCACATCGAGCACGCGCTCTACCTCGTCGACGACGGCGAGACCGTGTGGGCGCACGTGGAGCCCGGCACCCAGGACGCGCTGATCGCCTACCTGGAGTCGATGAAGTTCTTCTACCGCGTCGAAGTCGCCGACCGGACCGCCGACTTCGCCGTCGTGCACCTGCCGGCCGGCTCCATCGCCGAGGTCGCCGAGGAGTACGCCGTACGGGAGACCGCGCACGGCCGCGACGTCTTCCTGCCCCGCGCCGAGCTGGAGGCCTTCGCCGCCGCCCACGCGCCGGCCGCCGGGCTCCTCGCGTACGAGGCCCTGCGCGTCGAGGCGCACCGGCCGCGGCTCGGCCTGGAGACCGACCACCGGACCATCCCGCACGAGCTGGGCTGGATCGGCACCGCCGTGCACCTCCAGAAGGGCTGCTACCGCGGCCAGGAGACGGTGGCCCGCGTCCACAACCTCGGCAAGCCCCCGCGCCGACTGGTCTTCCTGCACCTCGACGGCTCGGAGGTGCTGCTGCCGGCGCACGGCACCCCGGTCCGGCTCGCCGCGGACGGGGAGGAGGGCCGCCAGCTGGGCTTCGTGACCACCGCGGTCCGCCACCACGAGCTGGGCCCGATCGCGCTCGCCCTGGTCAAGCGGAACGTGCCGGTCGACGCCCCGCTGCTGGCCGGGACGACGGCCGCCGCGCAGGAGGTCGTCGTAGCGCCCTAACGGTCCTACACGTCGATGACGATGGTGAACGGGCCGTGGTTGGTCAGCGAGACCCGCATGTCCGCGCCGAACCGGCCCGTTTCCACCGTCGCGCCCAGCGCGCGCAGCTGCGCGACGACCTCGTCGACCAGCGGCTCGGCGACCTCGCCCGGCGCCGCCGCGTTCCACGTGGGGCGCCGGCCCTTGCGGGCGTCTCCGTAGAGCGTGAACTGGGAGATCACCAGTAGCGGCGCGTTCACGTCGCTACAGGACTTCTCCGCCTCCAGGATCCGCACGGACCACAGCTTTCGAGCCAGTTGCGCCGCCTTCTCCGGGGTGTCGTCGTGGGTCATGCCCACCAGCACGCACAGCCCCTCGCCGACGATCTCGCCCACGGTCTCACCGGCCACGACGACGCTCGCGCCGTCCACCCTCTGCACCACTGCTCGCATACCACCTGTGTACCAGGCGTGCACCCATCAGGGGCCGATCGGGTGGCGTGGGACTGCACCGGCACCACGGAGAGTGGCACGATGCACGCAGGCGGTGCTTCTCACCGGTCCCACGGGCCGGGCGAGACCCCATGCACCGGTCGAGGGGACGGACACGTCACATGAACACTTCTGGTACCTCCGTACCTGCATCACCCGCGGCCACTCCGACAGGCGCGGCCCGACCGCCCGCGCAGCGCACGGGCGAGGAGCAGGCGCTGACCACGCCCGCCACCGCGCTCGGACTGCCGGAACTGCGCACGCTGCGCCGCGACGCGCAGCGCGACGAGGCCGACCTGAGCTACGTACGCAGACTCCTCCAGGGCCGGATCGACATCTTGCGCGCCGAACTGGCCCGGCGCACCGACCCGCAGGCCCCGGTGACCGCGGAGCCTCCGGTCGTCGACAGGCTCTCGGAGATCCTCGCCGACGCGCCCTCGCGCCGCAGCGCCTCCGCCCGGCACGTCACGCTCGGCACCCCGCACAGCGAGGAGTTCCGGCTGCTGGCCGCGGAGATGCTGTCCGACGTGGAGCTGTCGGACCTGGACGCCCGGACCGACGGGGAGCTGCACGACGCGATGGGCCGGTTGGTGCGTTACGAACAGCAGGTCTCGCGGCGCCGGCAGCAGCTCCAGCGCACGGCGGACGGCTGCAGCGCGGAGATCACCCGGCGCTACCGGGAGGGCGAGGCACAGGTGGACGACCTCCTGGTGTAGGGCCGGCGGCCGGCCGGCGCGGGTAATTCGGGCGACTCGCGCCGGGGCGGCGGTTTAGCGTGGCCGGTCATGAGCGCAGACGTCCGGCCGATCGCCGAATCCGAACTCTCCGAGTGGCTCAGGGCCGTATCCACCGGCTTCCTGCGGCCCGACCGCGTCACCGAGTCCGATCTCGCCCAACGGGCCAAGCACACCGACCTGCACCGCGCGCTGGGTGCTTTCGACGACGCCACGGGACGCTGCGTGGCCACCCTGCGCTCCGTCGAGCAGGAGCTGACCGTCCCCGGCGGGGCGACCGTGCCCGCGAGCGCCGTCACCAACGTCGCCGTGCTGCCCACGCACCGCCGCCAGGGCCTGCTGAACCGGATGATGGCCACCGAGCTGGCGGCCGCGAAGGCGCGCGGCGACGTCGTGTCCACGCTGATCGCCGCCGAGTACCCGATCTACGGGCGGTACGGGTTCGGGCCCGCCGCCTCGGTCTGCGAGTGGGAGATCGACGTGAGCCGCACCGGGCTCGACCCGCGCTGGTCCGGGCCCGCGGACGGCGGCCGGATCGAGCTGGTGGACGTCGCCGAGGCGCGGACGATCGGGCCCGGGCTGCACGAGCGGCTGCGGGCGTTCTCGCCCGGCACGGTCAACCGCAGCGCGCGCTGGTGGAGCCTGGCCACCGGCCTGGAGGAGATCTCCACCCGGCCGTACAAGGAGGCGTTCCACGCCGTGTACCGGACGGCGGACGGCGAGCCTGCCGGCCTCGTCGTGTACACGTCCGACGACCACTGGACGGACGGCAAGGTCCCGCTCAACACCGTGCAGGTCAAGGACCTGATCGCGGTCACTCCCGACGCGCAGCGCGCACTGTGGCACTTCCTGTGCTCCATCGACTGGGTCCTGAAGGTCCGCACCGGCTACCGCGCCCCCGACGACCTCGTCGCCCAGCTGCTCCCCGACCCGCGCGCCGCCCGGATCGTGACGGCCTCCGACTTCCTGTGGGTGCGCCTCCTGGACGTCGCACGGGCGCTGGGCGCGCGGACGTACGCCGTGCCCGGAGTCCTCGTACTGGACGTGACGGACCCGGCGGGGCCGGCCGCCGGCCGCTACCGGCTCGACGCGGGCACCGGGAAGTGCACGCCCACCGAGGACCCGGCGGACCTGCGCCTCGACGCCTCCGCGCTGGGCTCCCTCTACCTCGGCGACGAATCGGCGGTGCGCCTCGGCGCGCTCGGCCGGATCGCGGAGGAACGGCCGGGGGCGCTGGCGCTGGCGGACGCGGTGTTCCGCACCGCACGGCGCCCGTGGTGCCCGGACGTCTTCTGACCCCGCAGTCTTGTCCTGTTGGAGTACGAACCGAGGAGCGGACTGAGCCACGTGGCTTCGATTGTGGAAACCCTGCGTGCGGCGGGCTGCGTGTTCGCCGAGGAAGAAGCGCAACTGCTGTCGGCGGCCGCCGAGGACGAGGGGCACCTGGCGGACCTGGTGGCCCGCCGGGCCGGCGGCGAACCCCTGGAACACGTCGTCGGATGGGCGGAGTTCTGCGGACTGCGCGTGCGCGTGGGAGAGGGTGCGTTCGTACCGCGCCGGCGCACCGAGTTCCTGGTGCAGGAGGCGGTGTCCCTGGCCCGGCCCGACGCCGTCGTACTGGACCTGTGCTGCGGGGTCGGCGCGCTGGGCGCGGCGGTGGCGGCGCAGCTCGGCCCCCGAGTGGAACTGCACGCCGCGGACATCGACCCGGCGGCGCTGGCGTACGCACGGCTCAACGTGACCCCGTACGGCGGGCAGGTCCACCAGGGCGACCTGTACGCGGCGCTCCCCGACTCGCTGCGCGGCCGGGTGGACCTCCTGGTGGTCAATGCCCCGTACGTACCGACCCAGGAGATCGGGCTGCTGCCCCCGGAGGCCCGTGAACACGAGCCGCTGACGTCCCTGGACGGTGGCGCGGACGGCCTGGACATCCACCGCCGGGTCGCGGCCGGGGCCCTGCCCTGGCTGGCTCCGGGCGGCCGGCTGCTGATCGAGACGAGCGCCAGGCAGTCCCCGCAGACGGCCTCGGCCCTCTCGGCGGCGGGCCTGGCGGTCCGCGCGGCCACCTCGGAGGAGCTGTGCGCAACGATCGTGATCGGGACCCGCGCGGCCTAGGGAAGGCCTAGGGAAGGCTTAGGGAAGGTCGGCGGACACCAGGGCCCCGGCGAGGGACCGGCCGGTCCGGCGCGCCCACCGCGCCCGCTCCCGGACCTCGCGCAGGCTGCGGGGCCGGTAGCCGGGCCCGCAGCCGCAGCAGGCCTGCTGGAAGCCGATCCCGGCGTCCAGCAGTACGGCGACCACGCGCCACGCGGCGACGTCCCGACGCGGCGGCGCCTCGAAGGAATCACCGGCGTGCACCAGTGCCCTCCGGCACCGCGGACACCGGTGTCCGAGCTCCTGGCCCCGCTCGTCGTACCTGTCCCGCTTGAGCGAGATCCGGCAGGCCGTGCAGACGTGAGCGAACCGATGGGGCATGGAACTGACCCGCCTCCTACTCGTAGATCCGTGCGGCGCCGAGCTGTTCGGCGATCGACCGCCATCCGACCGGCTCCAGTTCGTGCGCGAAGGGCGTCGCCGCGAGCCACGAGGCCCAACCGTCGAACCACGCGTCCGCGGTGCCGTGCGCCCAGCTCCCGCCGTCGCCGGCCCACAGGCCGCGCGCGGCACGGGCGCGCAGCTCCCGCCGGTCGCGGGCGAAGTCCACGGCCAGCGTCGCCACGTACCGGCGCAGCTGCGCCGCGTCCGACACCGCGTCCTCGTCCGTGGCGGGCTCGGCGAGCGCCGCGTCGGGGCGCGGCTCGGCCGTGCGCGCCCGGTACAGCTGGCAGGCCAGCCCGCGCCAGCCGCCGCCGAGCACGGCGGTGCCGTCGAGGTGCCGGTCCAGTACCGTCACCCAGCCCCAGAGGAAGCCGTCGACGCCCCGGTGCGCCCGGCCGTGCTCGTCCTCGGCCGCCAGCAGGAGCAGGTAGGCGACGAGGTCCGGGCGGGACTCGACCCGGTCCCAGGCCTCGATGTTCTCGGGTGCGGACATCCTGCGAGCGTACGGACAACACGGCGGCCCGGCCAACGAGTTCACGGGCCGGCGGGACGGCGGGTCCCGCTCGCGGCTGTCACGGTCTCCCGCCACCGCCGCCACCGCCTTACGCTGGCGGGGTGACGCTTGAGGACCTCGTACGGCTGCGCCGGGCCCGGGACATGATGGACCGCGAGTACGCGCAGCCCCTGGACGTGCCGGCATTGGCGCGCGTCGCCCTCATGTCGCCGGGGCACTTCTCCCGCAGCTTCCGGGCCGCGTTCGGGGAGACCCCGTACAGCTACCTGATGACCCGCCGCGTCGAGCGGGCCAAGGCGCTGCTGCGGCGGGGCGACCTGAGCGTGACCGAGGTCTGCTTCGAGGTCGGCTGCACCTCGCTGGGTTCGTTCAGCTCGCGCTTCACCGAGCTGGTCGGCGAGAGCCCGAGCGCGTACCGGGCCCGCAGTCATGAACCGGGCGCGGCCATTCCGGCGTGCATCGCCAAGATCCTCACCCGGCCGGTCAGGAACGGGCCGGGCGAGAGCGGGCCGGGCGAGAGCGGGCCGGGCGGGAGCGGTCCGAGCGGGAGCGGTCCGAGCGGGGAAGCGGAAACCTCCGGCCGCGCTTAGCGTCGGATGCATGGAAATCAAGCTGTCCCAGTGCTTCATCGCGGTCGACGACCACGACAAGGCGCTCGCCTTCTACCGTGACGCCCTCGGCCTTGAGGTCCGCAACGACGTGGCGTTCGAGGGGATGCGCTGGGTGACCGTCGGCTCGCCCGCGCAGCCGGACGTGGAGATCGTCCTCGAACCGCCGGCCGCGAACCCGAACGCCGCGCCCGCCGACCGGCAGGCGATGGCCGAGCTGCTGGCCAAGGGCATGCTGCGCGGCGTGATCTTCTCCACCGACGACGTCGACGCCGCCTTCGAGCGCATCCGGGCCGCGGGCGGCGAGGTGCTCCAGGAACCGGTGGACCAGCCCTACGGGGTCCGCGACTGCGCCTTCCGCGACCCGGCCGGCAACATGCTGCGCATCAACCAGCCGCGCCCCCGGTGAGGCGCGCCCGGTGGAGCCGCACGTGGGTGATTTTGCAAGCAGGCGCTTGCAATAGTTAGCAGCGTCCGGCAGGATCGGGGCATGGCATCGCTCAACGTCGGAAATCTCGGCGAATACCTCCGCGAACAGCGGCGGCAGGCCCAGCTCTCGCTGCGGCAGCTCGCCGATGCCGCGGGGGTGTCGAATCCGTACCTGAGCCAGATCGAGCGCGGGCTGCGCAAGCCGAGCGCGGACATCCTCCAGCAGCTCGCCAAGGCGCTGCGGATCTCCGCGGAGACGCTGTACGTGCAGGCCGGGATCCTCGACGAGCGGGACCGCGACGAGGTCGAGACGCGGGCCGCCATACTCGGCGACCCGTCCATCAACGAGCGGCAGAAGCAGGTGCTGCTCCAGATCTACGACTCGTTCCGCAAGGAGAACGCGACCGAGGCCGACCCGGCCGGCGCGGACGACGTGATGCACCCTACGAACTGAACTGTGATCCGGGAGGACCAGCCACATGGCCATCGCCGATGACCTGAAGAAGACCCTCACCGACCCGACTCCGCTCTACTTCGCCGCCGGCACCGCCGACCTCGCGGTGCAGCAGGCCAAGAAGGTGCCCGGGCTGATCGAGCAGCTGCGCGCAGAGGCCCCCGCGCGCATCGAGGCCGTGAAGAACACCGACCCGAAGATCGTGCAGGAGAAGGCGCGGGAGGCGCAGGAGGCGGTCACCGCCAAGTTCGCCGAGGTACTGACCGCGATCGACCCGAAGAAGCTCGGGGAGACCGCCCAGGACCTGGCACTGCGCGGCGTCGGCGTGGCCGCCGAGTACGCCGTGCGCGCCAAGGAGACCTACGACAAGGTCGCCGAGCACGGCGAGCAGACCGTGCGCACGTGGCGGGGCGAGGTCTCCGAGGAGATCGTCGACATCGCGGTCGCCGTCGAGCCGGCCGCCCCCGCCGACGCCCCGGCAAAGGCGTCGGCCGAGGGCGAGGCCGCGGGCTCCGACGAGGAGAAGCCGGCCGTCCGCCGGACCGTGGTGCGCAAGAACAACACGAAGAAGGCCGCCACCGTGACGGCCGACGAAAGCTGATTCGGTGTGGGCGGGCCGGGCACCTGAAGGGTGTCCGGCCCGTTGTTGTCTGCGAGAGCCGCTCTCCCGGTAGCGTGGAGACAGGCGGCACATCGGGCGTGCGTAGCGTGAGAAGGCGGTCAAGGCGATGTTGATGAACGGGTTCGACAACGGCGTGCTTCCGCTGCTCGGCTTCGCCATGCTGGCACTGGCCGTCGTGGCCTTCGTCTTCGCACTGCTGGCGCGGGAGGACGCGTACCGGGCCGCCGACAAGCAGAGCAAGACGTTCTGGCTGGTCATCCTCGGCGTGACCGTGGTGGTGGACTTCTTCCTCGGAATGCTCTTCCTGGAGATCGCCGGCCTCGTCGCGACCATCGTGTTCCTCGTCGACGTACGCCCGGCCCTCAAGCAGGTCTCGGGCGGCGGACGGGGCGGCCGCCGCAGCGGCGGCAGCAGCAGCGACGGCCCGTACGGCCCGTACAACGGCGGCCGCTAGCGCAGGCGGGGCGACCCGGACACTGCTTAGCCCTCCGCGCGGGAGAGCAGGACCACCGCCACGTCGTCGGTGAGCTCGCCGCCGTTCAGGCGCCGCGCCTCCGTGACGGAGGCCTCCAGCAGCCCCTCACCGCTCAGGCCGCGGTCGAGGTGCCGGTTGATCATCTCGACCATCCCGTCCTGCCCGAGCCGCTCCTTGCCTTCGCCGATGCGGCCCTCGATCAGGCCGTCGGTGTACAGCATCAGGCTCCAGGTGCCGCCCAGCTCGACCTGGCGGCGCGGCCAGCGGGCCTTGGGCAGCAGCCCGAGCGCCGGTCCGCTGTTTTCGTACGGGAGCAGCTGCGCGCGCCGGCCGGGCCGGGATATCAGCGGGGCCGGATGGCCCGCCAGGCACAGGCCCGCGCGGCGGCCGTCGGGGGAGATGTCCACCGTGCACAGGGTCGCGAAGATCTCCTCGCAGGGGCGCTCCACCTCCAGGACCTCCTGGAGCGTCGACAGCAGGTCGTCGCCGCACAGGCCGGCCAGGGTCAGGGCACGCCAGGCGATGCGGAGCTCGACGCCGAGGGCTGCCTCGTCGGGGCCGTGGCCACAGACGTCGCCGATCATGGCGTGGACGGTGCCGTCGGGCGTGCGGACGGTGTCGTAGAAGTCCCCGCCGAGGAGGGCGCGGCTGCGGCCGGGGCGGTAGCGGGCGGCGAAGCGGAGGTCGGAGCCTTCGAGGAGCGGGTTGGGGAGCAGGCCGCGTTCCAGGCGGGCGTTCTCCTGGGCCCGAAGTTTCGATTCTGCAAGCTTGTACTGGGCGATGTCCGCCCGTTTTCTCTCCACCGCGTAGCGGATCGCCCGGCTGAGGAGGCGGCCGTCGAGCTCGTCGCGGAAGAGGAAGTCCTGGGCGCCGACCCGTACGGCCTCGGCCGCGCGCTCGGCGTCGGCCTCGGCGGTCAGGACGAGGACGGCGTGGCGGGGCGCGATCCGGAGCACCTCGCGGAGGGTGGCCAGCTGGTCGACGACGGCGGTGGCGGTGCCCGTGCCGGCGCCCACGCCCGGGCTTGAGGCGCCCGGAGTCCCCGAGAGGGAGAGGTCCAGCAGGATGCAGTGCACGTCCTGGGTGAGCAGGCGCGCGGCCTCGGTGAGGTTGCGGGCGGTGCGGAGCCGGATGCGGTGCCGGTCTGCGTCGAGGATCTCGGGGACGGTGAGCCCGCCCGCGGGGTCGTCCTCGATCACCAGCAGGGTCAGGGACGCCTGGGGCGCGGTGGCGTGCGCGACTGCAGGCGCATTCGCCTGAGCGCTCTCCGTGGCGGGGGTGTCCCTCTGCCGCGGTACGGGTACGGCCATCGTCTCCGGTTCCTTCCCTCCCCCCGAGGGTGCGTCCGGCCGACCCTAGCGGTCGCCGGCCGGAGAGCGGAATGGCGTTCTGGCCAGGGCCACCGTCATATGCCGTATCGCGGGGGAAAATCCGCCTCACTGAAAGAGCGCTGAATGACGAACGTCACGGCGGGGGGCGTCGTCGTCCCGTCTGACGAGACGTCCCGAAGCCCCCCGGGGTTCCCCCGCCCGGCTCCTCGGCGGAGCCGGTGATCAGGCGTCGGGGCGGACCACGGCCTTGATCGGCATGGAGCCCGCGCCCGTCAGGGTGATGTTGCGGCCCGGGCGGGGGGCGTGGACGATCGCGCCGTCGCCCACGTACATCCCGACGTGGCTCGCGTCGTCGAAGTAGATGATCAGGTCACCCGGCCGCATGTCCTTGATCGCGACCTTCGGCAGCAGTCGCAGCTGCTCCTGCGAGGTGCGCGGGATGTTCTTGCCCGCCGCCCGCCAGGCCTGCGACGTGAGGCCGGAGCAGTCGAAGGAACCCGGGCCCTCGGCGCCCCACTCGTACGGCTTGCCCATCTGCCCGGTGGCGTACTGGACCGCCTTCTTGCCCGACTCCGACGCCGAGCTGTTGATCTCCTTCAGTACGCCCGTCGACAGCCACGCCGTCTGCGACTTGTACTGCGCCTCCTGCTCCAGCTGGATCAGTCGGGCCTTCTCCTCGGCCTGCAGTTTGCTCTCCAGCACCTCGGCCGACTTGATCTTCTCCTCGATCTGCTTCTTCGAGGTCTCCTGCTTGACCCGGTTGGCTTCCAGCTTCTGCCACTGCGCGCTGGCGTCCTTCGCGTACTGCTGCAAGTCGCTCTGCGTGCGGTTCATTTCGGAGAGCAGGTCCGTCGTCGCCTTCTCGCCCTGGCGGATCCGGTCCGCCCCGTCAAGGAACTGGCTCGGGGTGCCGCTCAGGGCCAGCCGCGCGCCGGCCGGCATGCCGCCCGAGCGGTACTGGGCGCGCGCGGCGGCCCCCACGCGGTCCTTCAGCGCCGTGATCCGGTCCTGGCCGGCCACCACCTGCTTCGCGATCTCGACGATCTTGGCGGACTGCGCCTTCACCTCGCCCTCGGCGAGGTTGTACGCGTCCGTCGCCGTTCCCGCCTCGCGGTACAGCCCGTCGATCTCCTTGCGCACCTGCTCAAGGGATTTGGCGCCCGGCTCGGGCGCCGGCGCCGCCTGCGCCACGCCCGTCGCGCCCACGACGCTCGACACCGCCAACAGCGCCGTCGCACACAGCAGCGTGAGAGTGGACGCGCCGCTGCGCCGCCTACGCTCCACGGTCCCCATGGTCCCCCCAAGGTGCCCCGAGTCCGATCCGGTATTAGATCTGACTATTCATCAGTAACTTTGCGCTGCCTTCGGGATGGTGCCACGAGTCGGTGAAATCCAACACCCTCACGGGACCCCTCCCGATCTTGTGCCAGTCCCCCACACCGATCCCCGCCGACTCAACGGGCCGCCCCGCCAACCGGTTCCCCCGCCGCGCCACATTCACCCCGCCGGGCGCAACGCCTCCCAGCGCACCGTCAGTTCCCCCTGCCGCCAGCGCCCCGGTCCGTCCGCGAGCGGCCAATCGCCGGCCAGTGCCCGCGCCGTCCGGATCCAGCGCTGCCGCGCCCCGTACGAGGCGTAGGGGGCCGCCGCCGCCCACGCCCGGTCGAAATCGCGCAGGAACGCGTGCACCGGCTCGCCCTGCACGTTGCGGTGGATGAGCGCCTTCGGTAGCCGCTCCGCCAGATCCGAAGGGCGTTCCAGGGAGCCCAGCCGGGTCGCGAACGTCACCGTGCGCGCCCCCTCGGGTCCCAGCGCGACCCACACGTGGCGCCGCCCGATCTCGTCACAGGTCCCCTCGACGAGCAGCCCGTCCGGAGCCAGCCGCGCGCACAGCCGCTCCCAGACCGCCGCCACCTGCTCCTCGTCGTACTGGCGCAGGACGTTCGCCGCGCGGATCAGCGCCGGCCGCACCCCGCCCTCCAGCGGCACCTCGAACCCGCCGTGCCGGAAGCTGAGCCCCTCCCGCTCGTACGGCTTCGCCCCCGCGACCCGTGCCGGCTCGATCTCGATGCCGACCACCCGCACCCGCGGCGCCGCCTCCCGCAGCCGGGCCAACAGCTCCACCGCGGTCCACGGCGCCGCTCCGTAGCCGAGGTCCACCGCGACCGGGGCCTCCGCGCGGCGCAGCGCCGGCCCGTGGGTGGCCGCGATCCAGCGGTCCATGCGGCGCAGCCGGTTCGGATTCGTCGTCCCGCGCGTCACCGTGCCCACAGGGCGACGCGCGGGCGGGGCGGAGCGGGAGGACATGCGCCGAGAGTAAGCGGAGCGCCCCCGCCGGATGAAAAGCAGACGCCCGGGAAAAAACAACGCGTTCCCCGGAATGCGGGACGCGGCCGTCCGGGTTGCACTCCTTGAAGGGCGCCCCGCGCGCTCCGTACCGCCATGCCCGTCCGCCGTCCGTCCGCTGTCCGAGAGCCGTCCGAGCGAGAGGAAATGCTCCCTTGAGCCAGTACGTGTCCCGTCTCGGCGGCAGCCTCGGCGGGCGCATCGCCGCCGCCCGCAGCACCCGCCACGACCCGCCCCGCCTACGCCTGCCGGCCGTCGGCCACCACCGCAAGCCGCGCCGCGTCGCCATGCTCAGCGTGCACACCTCGCCGCTGCACCAGCCCGGCACCGGCGACGCCGGCGGCATGAACGTGTACATCGTGGAGCTCGCCAAGCGCCTCGCCGCCATCAACATCGAGGTCGAGATCTTCACCCGCGCCACCGAAGGCGGCTTGCCGCCCGTGGTCGAGCTGGCTCCCGGGGTCCTCGTACGGCACGTGGACGCGGGCCCGTACGAAGGCCTCGCCAAGGAGGAGCTCCCGGCCCAGCTGTGCGCCTTCACCCACGGCGTCATGCAGGCCTGGGCCGGCCACCGGCCCGGCTACTACGACCTCGTCCACTCCCACTACTGGCTCTCCGGCCACGTGGGCTGGCTCGCCGCCGAACGCTGGGGCGTCCCCCTCGTACACGCCATGCACACCATGGCCAAGGTCAAGAACGCCGCACTGGCCGAGGGCGACACTCCCGAGCCCGCCGCCCGCGTCATCGGTGAGACCCAGATCGTGGCCGCCGCCGACCGGCTCATCGCGAACACCACCGAAGAAGCCGACGAGCTCGTACGGCACTACGAGGCCGACCCCGGCAAGGTGGCCGTCGTCCACCCCGGCGTGAACCTCGACCGCTTCACCGTCGCCGACGGCCGGGCCGCCGCCCGCGCCCGCCTCGGCCTGCCGCAGGACGCCGTCATCCCGCTCTTCGCCGGCCGGATCCAGCCGCTGAAGGCCCCCGACATCCTGCTGCGCGCGGTCGCCGAGCTCGTCGACCGCGACCCCTCGCTGCGCCGGCGCCTGTTCGTCCCCGTCGTCGGCGGGCCCAGCGGCAGCGGCCTCGCCAAGCCGGAGGGACTCCACAAGCTCGCGGCCAAGCTCGGCATCGCCGACCTCGTCCACTTCCACCCGCCGGTCCGCCAGGACGCCCTCGCCGACTGGTTCCGGGCGGCGTCCGTGCTGGTCATGCCCTCGTACAACGAGTCCTTCGGGCTCGTCGCCATCGAGGCCCAGGCCACCGGCACGCCGGTGCTCGCCGCCGAGGTCGGCGGACTGCCCGTCGCCGTCAACGACGGTGTGACGGGGATCCTCGTACCCGGGCACGACCCGGTGGACTACGCGCGGGAGCTGCGGCGCTTCGTGGACGACCCGGGGCTCGCGGACCGGATGGGCGACCAGGCCGCGCGGCACGCGCAGTTCTTCGGCTGGGACACCGCGGCCAGCGGCACGGCGGACGTGTACACCGCGGCGATGCATGATCACCGCCGTCGCGTACGCTCCCACCATGGCTGACACCGCCGCGATCATCGAGTCCACGCTGGCCGGCGCCGAGCTGAGCTGGGAGAGCCCCGAGCCGGGCTCCTACGTCGTCCAGCTCCCCGGCACCCGCAAGCTGAGCACCACCTGTTCGCTGCGGATCGGCCGGCACTCGCTGTCGGTCAACGCCTTCGTGATCCGCCACCCCGACGAGAACGAGGCGGGCGTCCACCGCTGGCTGTTGGAGCGCAACCTCAAGCTGTACGGGATGGCCTACGCGGTCGACCGCCTCGGCGACGTCTACCTCACGGCCCGGCTCCCGCTGTCGGTGGTGAACCCGGAGGAACTGGACCGGCTGCTCGGTACGGTCCTGGAGGCGGCGGACGGAGCCTTCAACACCCTGCTGGAGCTGGGCTTCGCCAGCGCGATCCGCCGCGAGTACGAATGGCGCGTCTCGCGCGGCGAGCCGACCCGCAACCTGGACGCCTTCAAGCACCTGACGCAGCCGTCCTGAAACACCGCGCGCGCCGTGCGGAGCCGCGCCGCCCGCGAGGGCGAGGGCTCCGTACGGCGCGCGCGGTGGACGCCCCTAGAGCTCGACGGCGGCGACGACGGGGGTCGGGGCCTGGGCCGGGGCCGGAACGGCAACCACCGGAGCCGGGACCGGAGCCGGGACCGGAGCCGATGCAGGGGTGACCGCCGGCGGCACCGGCTCGCCCTGCGACAGGTTCCGCATCAGCAGCCAGTAGCCCAGCGCCGCCACCGTGCCCAGCAGCGCCACGGACGCCCACAGCCAGCCCGCCCCCCACCGGTCGATCATGAACCCGGCCATCAGCGGAGCCACCAGCGAGGCCACCGCCCACGACATCGTGTACATGCCCTGGTAGCGGCCGCGCCCGTGCAGCGGCGAGAGCCGGGCGACCAGCCCCATCTGCGTCGGCGAATTGATGATCTCGGCCAGCGTCCACACGCACACCGTCAGCCCGAGGCTCCACACCGATCCGGCGAAGGCCGTCAGTCCGAACCCGTACCCGGCCAGCAGCGCCGAGACCACCAGCAGCTTCTGCGGGTCGCCCTGCTCCAGGAACCGGGTGACCGGGATCTGCAGCAGCACGATCAGCACCCCGTTGACGGCGATGACCAGGCCGTAGTCCCCGGCGGAGAAGCCATCCGAGCCCATCGCCAACGGCAGCCCGAACGACCCCTGCGTGAAGATCAGCGAAATCAGGAACGACAGCCCGACCACGCCCATGAAGCGCCCGTCCCGCAGCACCGTGCCGAGCCCGATCTCCGGTTCGGCGGCGGCCTCCTGCGCGGCGGTCCGCTCCGGCCGCGTCTCCGGCAGCTTCACGTACACGAGCACCGCGCAGACCAGCGTCAGCGCCGCCTCGCCGAGGAACCCGGCGAGGTAGCTGTACTCGGCGACGAAGCCCGCCGCCGTCGCCGAAACGGCGAAGCCGAGGTTGATCGCCCAGTAGTTCAGCGCGAACGCCCGGACCCGGTCCTGCGGCCGCACGAGGTCGGCCATCATCGCCTGCACCGCCGGGCGAGAGGCGTTCGAGGTCATGCCGACCAGCAGCGCCACCGCCGCGATGGCCGCCGGATGCTGCATGAAGCCGAGCAGCGCCACCGAGAACGCCGTCGAGGCCTGGGCCGCCATCAGCGTCGGGCGCCGGCCCAGCCGGTCGGTCATCACCCCGGCGACCAGCGAGGAGATCACCCCGCCGAGCCCGTGCAGGGCCACCACGAGTCCCGCGAAGGAGGCCGAATAGCCCCGGTCCACGGTCAGGTACAGGGTCATGAACGTGGCGACGAAGGCTCCGAGCCTGTTCACGAGGGTGCTGGTCCACAGCCACCAGAACTCCCGGGGGAGGCCGGCCACGCTCTCGCGCGCCGCCCGTCTGAGACTGGCAACGGACATACGGAATCCCCCCGGCAATGTAAGTGGCTCTTATGCTCAACGCACCCTACGAGTGGGGGGTCTGCGAAGGCCACCGGATTGACGCGTACCGTCAATCCACGGCCGTGGACACCGCGCGCAAGCGCCTCCGCGCGTCCACTAGGCTCGTACGCATGGCCGACGCACCGTACAAGCTGATCCTCCTCCGCCACGGCGAGAGCGAATGGAACGCGAAGAACCTGTTCACCGGCTGGGTGGACGTCAATCTCAACGAGAAGGGCGAGAAGGAGGCGGTCCGCGGCGGTGAGCTGCTCAAGGACGCCGGCCTGCTCCCCGACGTCGTGCACACCTCCCTCCAGAAGCGCGCCATCCGCACCGCGCAGCTGGCGCTGGAGTCCGCCGACCGCCACTGGATCCCGGTCCACCGCTCCTGGCGCCTGAACGAGCGCCACTACGGTGCGCTCCAGGGCAAGGACAAGGCGCAGACCCTCGCCGAGTTCGGCGAGGAGCAGTTCATGCTGTGGCGCCGCTCGTACGACACCCCGCCGCCGGCCCTTGAGGACGGTACGGAGTTCTCCCAGTCCGAGGACCCGCGCTACTCCTCCATCCCGCCGGAGCTGCGCCCCAAGACGGAGTGCCTGAAGGACGTCGTCGTCCGCATGCTCCCGTACTGGTACGACGGCATCGTCCCGGACCTGCTGGCCGGCCGCACGGTCCTGGTCGCCGCGCACGGCAACTCCCTGCGCGCCCTGGTCAAGCACCTGGACGGCGTCTCCGACGCCGACATCGCGGGCCTGAACATCCCGACCGGCATCCCGCTCGCCTACGAGCTCGACGCCGAGTTCAAGCCCCTCAACCCGGGCGGCACCTACCTCGACCCGGCCGCCGCGGCGGCCGCCATCGAGGCCGTCAAGAACCAGGGCAAGAAGAAGTAAGTTTCGTGATCATGCCTCCCACCTGCGCATACGGCGCGGGCGGGAGGCATTTTCAGACCCTGGGGCAACTCTGGGCCCTCAGCGCGGCGGGTCTTGCGGGCGGAGCGCCTCGCCGAGAGCCTTCCGGGCCCGGTCCCGGCTGCTGGGCATCAGGTGCGCGTACACCTTCAGAGTCAGCCCGGGGTCGGAGTGCCCGAGGTGCTCGGCTTCAGCTCCTCGCAGCCTGCTGCTGCGGCTGCCAGTCGGGCGCGCCGTGCCAGTGCGGCGGCTGACCGGAGCCCGTGCGCGGACAGGGCCCTGTCCGGAGACTCCAGGCAGGGCCCTTGCGCTGACTCGGCGGCGTGACGGCCGCCTTGGCCGGGTAACGGCCCTCTCGCGTGGAAGGGGGTCAGGGGGCGGCCGGCGCGGCGGGCTTGGCCGCCGGCGCGGCGGGCACGGCCGGGGCGACGGCCGTTGCGGCGGGCTTGGCCAGGAGGGACTCCGCCGTGTCCTGGAGCGCAGCCACGTTGCCGTTGGACAGGACGATGTTGGGGTTCAGGACGCGCTCGATCGGCACGTGCACGACCTCCGAGATGTCGGAGACGTTGAGGTTGTCGAGGAGCGAGAGCAGCGGGTTGTCGACGGCCTGGGCGGGCGCACCGCCGAGGAGCAGGACGGTGCCGGCGAGAGCGCCGACGAGCGAGGTTCGATTCAGCTTCATGCGCGGGGAACGCCCCGCCCGTTCCCCCGGTTACCGCCCCACCCCACCGGTCCCCCGTTCAGCCCCGCCCGCCCCGCCCGTCCGGCCGAACCCGCCCCCTTCCCGCCGCGCACAGAGCCCCCCGCTCGCCGGGGAGCGGCGGGCGGGGGGCTCCGATGAGGCGGTGGACTACTTCGCGCGCGAGCGCCCCGGCGCGTGGCTGCGGGGCGCCTTGTGGGGGTTCAGTCGACCTGCTCCCCGTTGTGCGTACCGCCCTTGCAGACGTTGTCCGTCAGATCGGGCGTTCCGCCGCCCTGCTTGCACTCAGAAGGGGTGACGTAGGTTGCGGCACCCTGTGCGGTGGCGGCGGTAGCGGTGGCGGCGCCTGTGAGGCCAAGTCCGGCGAGGGCTGCCGTGGCGATGACGGCGGCGAGGATTCGTCGAATGCGCATGTGGTTTCCCTTTCACGGATTGCCTCGGTTGGGGCACTAGCCAGCTTGATGTTCACCCATGTGGGTGGCACGTCATGTTGGGCCATTCGGGTGACAGGTCTGGCAGGTCTGGCAGGTCTGATGGGTGCGGCGTCCGCAATGGCCCCGTGCCGAGAGCCGTGGGGGAGGCCGTCGCCCGCTCCGCCGGCGCCCGCCCGCCTTGTCGCTTGTCGCCCGCAGGACGAGGACGCTTCCGTACCTGCCGTGGGAACGAAAGCCGCGTCTGACCTGTGAGCCGACAAGCGACAAGCGACGAGCCAGACGGCGACCACCATCGACCGCCCACCCAGGGCAAGAAGTAGCGCCGGGCACGGCGGGCGGGGGGCTTCTGCACGTTCCGTGCGGAGGGTGGGCGTGCCCCGGACGGACCAACGCGCGCGGGGGTGGGGCCGGTCCTACCGTGGAAGGGCAATCGCCGACGCGCGGAGGCCGGTGGCCCCGGGTTGCGCGTGTGGGTTCCGCACGTACTGATAGGCGGTCCGAACATGGCCAAGACCTCCGACACGCCGGTCCTCGACACCCTCGCCGCGATGACCCTCGATTCGATCGAGCGGTGCGGCATGGACGACGGGACGCTCATCCTGACCCGCATTGCCGCTCTCGTGGCCATGGATGCGCCGCCGGTCTCCTACCTCGCCCACATCGGTGCCGCGGCCAAGGCCGACCTCAGCGCCGAGCAGATCCAGGACGTGCTCGTCGCGATCGCCCCCGTCGTGGGCACCGCACGCGTCATGTCGGCCTCAGGGCACATCGCGCAGGCACTCGGCTTCGGCATCGCTTTGGAGGAGGCCGAGGCCGAGGCGATGGCGGAGGCCGACGCCGATGCCCGGAGCCGCGGCAAGTCCTGAGCCGGCGCCGAGCGCACCGGGCCCACGCGCGAAGGACCCCGTCCGACGTTTACGGACGGGGCCCTTCGCACACGGGATGCCGGGGCGGCGGGTCAGCCGCCGCACTGGCAGGGCGCGCCGGACTGGCAGCCGCAGCCGCAGCCCGAGCCGCAGCCGCAAGCCGCGAGCAGCGGGAGCCGTAGCGGTTCGGGTCGGGGCTGCTGTTCTTGGTCCGGGGTGATGGGAACGGGGGAATCGGGCATGGATCCTCCTCGCAGGCGGCGTGCGTGGCGTCGTAGTGCCTTCGCCCTCATTCATGCCCAGCCGGACCGGCGCGTCAACGGCGCACTGGGGCAGAACGGCTCAGGGCTCAGACGCCGTCGACCTGCGTCGGCGCCTGCAGCTCGTCCGCGTGCTCGCCCGTCACCAGGTACACCACGCGCTTGGCCACCGACACCGCGTGGTCGGCGAAACGCTCGTAGTAGCGGCCCAGCAGCGTCACGTCCACGGCGGTCTCGATGCCGTGCTTCCAGCGGTCGTCCATCAGGTGCTGGAACAGCGTGCGGTGCAGCTGGTCCATCTCGTCGTCGTCCTGCTCCAGCTGGAGCGCCAGGTCGACGTCCTTCGTGATGATGACCTCCGCCGCCTTCGCCATCAGGCGCTGCGCCAGCTGCCCCATCTCCAGGATGGTCGCGTGCAGGTCCCGCGGCACCGCCGTGTCCGGGAACCGCAGCCGGGCCAGCTTCGCCACGTGCTGCGCCAGGTCGCCCGAGCGCTCCAGGTCCGCGGACATGCGCAGCGAGGTCACCACGATGCGCAGGTCGGTGGCGACCGGCTGCTGGCGGGCCAGCAGCGCGATGGCACGCGCCTCCAGGTCGTGCTGCAGGTCGTCGACCTTCTGGTCGGCGGCGATGACGCTCTCGGCGAGCTTCAGGTCGGCGTCGAGCATGGACGTCGTGGCCCGCCCGATCGCGGAACCGACGAGCCGGGCCATCTCGACCAGGCCTTCTCCGATCGAGTCCAGTTCCTCGTGGTACGCGTCACGCATGGGTTGTCCCTCTCTTGCCTACTGCCTCTACTGCCTCTACTGCCCGTGGGCCGGGCCGGGGCGGCCTACTGCCCCACGTTGACACGGTGGGCCGCGAACGCGTCCGACTCCGGCATCACAAGTGAATCAACCCCGTCGGCACGGTGAACTCTGGGCGACGACTGTTCGAGGTGCCACCCGAACGGCTGTGGAAGTGCCGTCGCGCCTGCTTAACCTGGATCCATGGACGTGAACGCGGCGGTCGCCGCAGCTGCAGCGATCGCCGGTCTTTGCACCGGTGTGATCGCGATGCTGGCGTTCCGCTGGAGCGAGCGCGACCAAGCCCGCCCCACCCGGAGCTCCATGCGCCCCGACATCAACGCGGTGCTCCCGCCCGGCGTGGACACCGTCCTCTCCGTGCTCCGCTCCTCCGCCGTCGTACTCGACGAGGGCGACGCGGTGGTCAAGGCCAGCTCGGCGGCGTATGCCCTCGGACTGGTCCGCGGCGGCAAACTGGCCGTCGAGCCCATGCTCCACATGGCCCGCGACACCCGCCGCGACGGGGAAATACGCCAGGTCGAGCTCGACCTGCCCCGGCGCGGCACCGGCCGCGGCGAGGCCCTCGCCGTCTCGGCGCGCGTCGCCCCGCTCGGCTCCCGGCTCGTCCTGCTGCTCGTCGAGGACCTCACCGAGGCCCGCCGCATCGAAGCCGTACGGCGCGACTTCGTCGCGAACGTCTCGCACGAGCTGAAGACCCCGGTCGGGGCGATCTCCCTGCTCTCCGAGGCCGTCATGGACGCCGCGGACGACCCCGAGGCGGTCAGCCGCTTCGCCGGCCGCATGCAGATCGAGGCCGCCCGCCTGATCAACCTCGTACAGGAACTCATCGACCTCTCCCGGGTGCAGAACGACGATCCGCTGGAGGACGCGGAGCCCGTACGAGTGGACACGCTGGTCGCCGAGGCCATCGACCGCTGCCGCCACACGGCGTCCTCCAAGCAGATCATCATGGCCGCCGGCGGCACCGCCGACCTGCGCGTCTGGGGCCACCGCGGACAGCTCGCGGCAGCCCTCGGCAACCTCGTGGAGAACGCCGTCAACTACAGCCCCGCCCGTACCCGCGTCGGCATAGCCGGACGTAGGGTCTCGGCGCCTGGGGGAGACTTGATCGAGATCGCCGTGACCGACCAGGGCATCGGCATCCCGGAAAAGGACCGCGAGCGCATCTTCGAGCGCTTCTACCGTGTGGACCCGGCCCGCTCCCGCGCCACGGGAGGAACCGGCCTCGGCCTTGCGATCGTGAAGCACGTAGCGGCCTCGCACGGCGGAGAGGTGTCCGTATGGAGCTCCGAGGGTCAGGGCTCCACGTTCACCCTGCGCCTGCCGGAAGCAGCCGCTCCGACCCAGGCTCCCGCGGCCACCCCGGCCACGGAACCCCTACCCAGCCACCCCACCCCTGCCTGAACCGCGCACCGCAAAGAACCACGCCAGCCATTCCTGCCCCGGAGGTCCTTCCGTGACCCGAGTGCTCGTCGTCGAGGATGAGGAATCCTTCAGCGACGCCCTTTCCTACATGCTCCGCAAGGAGGGCTTCGAGGTCGCCATCGCCGCGACCGGGCCCGACGGGCTCGACGAGTTCGAGCGCAACGGCGCCGACCTCGTCCTCCTCGACCTGATGCTGCCCGGCCTGCCCGGCACCGAGGTCTGCCGGCAGCTGCGCGGCCGCTCCAACGTGCCCGTCATCATGGTGACCGCCAAGGACAGCGAGATCGACAAGGTCGTCGGGCTGGAGATAGGAGCCGACGACTACGTCACGAAGCCCTTCTCCTCGCGGGAGCTGGTCGCCCGCATCCGCGCGGTCCTGCGCCGCCGCGGCGAGCCGGAGGAGGTCACTCCGGCCGCGCTGGAGGCCGGACCCGTACGCATGGACGTCGACCGCCAT
Organism: Streptomyces sp. NBC_00597; assembly: GCF_041431095.1. GTDB lineage: Bacteria > Actinomycetota > Actinomycetes > Streptomycetales > Streptomycetaceae > Streptomyces. Next base: position 4,452,535 of record NZ_CP107757.1, on the reverse strand, counting down.
GTGGTGACGGTGGCCGGCGCCAAGGTGGACCTCCCCCTCAAGGAGTTCGACCTGCTGGAGATGCTGCTGCGCAACGCGGGCCGCGTGCTCACGCGCATGCAGCTGATCGACCGGGTGTGGGGCGCGGACTACGTCGGCGACACCAAGACCCTGGACGTCCACGTCAAGCGCCTGCGCGCCAAGATCGAGCCGGACCCGGGCGCGCCGCGCTACCTGGTCACGGTCCGCGGCCTGGGCTACAAGTTCGAGCCGTAGGCCCGCGGCGCTCGCGCGTAATGCGTAGGCGAAAGGGCCCCCGTCCGCTCCTGCGGACGGGGGCCCTTTCGCCTACGTGCTGTTGCCGGGGTCAGTGACCGGCGCTGTGCGACGGGGAACCCGACGGGGTGCCTGCCGGCGCGCCCGAAGCGGCGCCCGACGGGGTCGTGGCGGGCGAGCCGGACGGGCTGCCCGACGGCGTGCCCGAGGGGCTGCCCGACGGGGTGGCGCCGGGTGCGGCGACCGGCGCCTCGGTCGGACCGAAGCCCGCGTACATGCCGGTGTTCGGGACGACGAACGCAGCGATCTCGACGTCACCCGCGTTGCTCAGCTGGAAGACGACCTTCTGCGCGTTGCCGTTCTGCACGCCCTCGCCGCCCTCGATCACGGCGGACGCGTTGCCCTTGCCGCCCAGGACCACGGAGCCTCCGGCGGGCACGGTCACCTTGCCGGCACCCTCGGCGGGCTTCAGCACGACCTTGACATTGCCACCCGGGAGGGTGATCGCGTCAAGCGTCTGCGGCTTGGTGCCGCTGTTGAAGACCGTCGCGGAGACCGCGGCGGGGCCCTTCTTGCCCTTCTCGCCCGGAGTGATCACCAGCGCGTTCTGGATCTTGATGTCGCCCTTGGTGACGGCGGCGTTGTCCGGCTTGATCTGGAGCGTCTCCGCGTTGGTGCCTGCACCGCAAGCGGCCAGCGAGGCGATCGAGAACACGATGGCAGTGGCGGCGAGGGCGCCGCGTCGAAGGCTGCGGCTCACGGCGGCGGCAACTCCTTGGACGTACGGAACGGAAGGGTGGGCAGTCTCGGGGCGACCGAGGTAAAGCCGCCCTAAGGGTGTGTCAGCGCGCTTAGGTTACCGAGCCGCCGCCCCGCCCCCGCACCCGACCCTCCGCAGCGCACGGGCCGCCCTGCACCGCCGCCACGATCTTGCATTCCGCCGGGGCTTCCGGCCGCCCTTGCGCCCGTCCTTCCGCGTGGCACTTCCCGCGGTGTTCATCTGCCGATCACATGCCACCCGCATATCGCGCGCCGAGCCTGCGGTGATCAATTCCGGGATTCCTTCGAACAAGCCCGGGTGATCAATTCCGGATTGGGCCGGAACCGCTCCGTACTGGTGCCCGCCAGTCGAACGGAGTAGTTCGGTTTCCCGGCTTCGAAACCGGCAAAACGGGACGTACGTCACACTGGCGGGGTCGTCGCCCAGGTGTAACGTGGCCGTTTCGCCCGGTCCGCACAACACCTCCGACCTGCGAATACCCCCCTCCGGAAGCCCGCCGCAGCACGTTCCTGTCGCTGTTGTCAAGCCCCGAGATGTGCCCTGACCTGCGAAAACGCCATTCATAACAGTCAGTTCTCGTGTTACCCTGGATAGCCACGGAAGGGGTACCTGTCACATGACGTTCAAGGTTGGCGACACCGTGGTCTATCCCCATCACGGGGCCGCGCTGATCGAGGCCATCGAAACTCGCCAGATCAAAGGCGTGGACAAGACCTACTTGGTGCTCAAGGTCGCCCAGGGCGACCTGACGGTTCGTGTGCCTGCGGACAATGCGGAGTTCGTCGGCGTTCGCGACGTAGTCGGCCAGGACGGGCTGGACCGGGTCTTCGAGGTGCTTCGTGCACCGTATGCCGAAGAGCCGACGAACTGGTCCCGGCGCTACAAGGCAAATCTGGAGAAGCTCGCTTCTGGCGATGTCATCAAGGTCGCCGAAGTGGTGCGTGACCTGTGGCGTCGTGAGCGTGAGCGCGGGCTTTCCGCGGGTGAGAAGCGCATGCTCGCGAAGGCGCGCCAGATCCTGGTGAGCGAGCTCGCGCTCGCTGAGAACACCAATGAGGACAAGGCTGAGGCCCTCCTCGACGAGGTCCTCGCGTCCTGACGCGAAACCCCGTCTACACAGTTGTGCCGCGGTGCCCGATGACAAGCCCTCTCCTCCACGAGGGGGCTGTTGCCGGGCGCTGCGGCATGTCTGTACCCACACCTCTTACACGTTTCCACCGGCGCGCCGGGTCCGGACAGCCTGCTCGGCCGGTCGTCACGGAAGGGGCGAGGGCTTCGCACCCGGCACCCTTCAGGCCATACCCATGTCGGCCGAAGTCACAAACCTGGCTCGGAGCTACTGATGTCTGACGAATCGCGGGCCCACCGCACCGCCGCGGTGATCCCGGCCGCCGGCCGCGGGGTACGCCTCGGCCCCGGCGCCCCCAAGGCCCTGCGGGCCCTCGGCGGCACCCCCATGCTCATCCACGCCGTCCGCGCGATGGCCCGCTCCCGGGCCGTCTGCCTCGTGGTCGTCGTCGCCCCGTCCGACGGCGCCGCCGACGTGCGCCGGCTCCTCGACGAGCACGCCCTGACCGACCGCACCGAGATCCTGGTCGTCCCCGGCGGAGACACCCGCCAGGAGTCCGTACGCGCCGGCCTCGCCGCGCTCCCCGCGGACATCACCTCCGTCCTCATCCACGACGCCGCCCGCCCGCTCGTCCCCGTGGACACCGTCGACTCCGTCGTCGAGGCCGTACGCGACGGCGCGCCCGCCGTCGTGCCCGCCCTGCCGCTCGCCGACACCGTCAAGGAAGTCGAGCCCGGCGGGCCCGGCGAGCCCGAACCGGTCGTCGCCACCCCCGAGCGCGCCCGGCTGCGCGCCGTCCAGACCCCGCAGGGCTTCGACCGCGCCACCCTCGTCCGCGCGCACGAGAGCATCGCCGTCAACGGCGAGGGCGCCACCGACGACGCCGGAATGGTGGAGCAGCTCGGCATCACCGTCATGGTGGTCCCCGGCCACGAAGAGGCCTTCAAGGTCACCCGCCCGCTCGACCTGGTCCTCGCCGAGGCCGTACTCGCCCGCAGGAGGGCCACCGATGCGTACTAGCCCCGCAGGATCCGGATCCCAGGCCCCGGCCGCCGCCGCGCCGCTGATCCCGCTCGTCGGCATCGGCACCGACGTACACGCCTTCGAGACCGGCCGCGAGCTGTGGTGCGCCGGCCTGCTCTGGGAGGGCGAGGACGGCCTCGCAGGCCACTCCGACGGCGACGTCGCCGCCCACGCCGCCTGCGACGCCCTGTTCTCCGCCGCCGGCATCGGCGATCTCGGCGCGCACTTCGGCACTTCCCGCCCCGAATGGTCCGGCGCCGCCGGCGTCACCCTCCTGGCGGAAGCCGCCCGCCTCGTGCGCGCCGAAGGCTTCGAGATCGGCAACATCGCCGTCCAGGTCATCGGCGTACGCCCGAAGATCGGCAAGCGGCGCGACGAGGCGCAGAAGACCCTCTCCGCCGCCGCCGGCGCGCCCGTCTCCGTCTCCGGCACCACCACCGACGGCCTCGGCCTCACCGGCCGCGCCGAAGGCCTCGCCGCCATCGCCACCGCCCTCGTCTACCGGACCAACCAGGCCTAGGCGCGCTCCGTACCATCCCGGAGGCGCTGCTTCCGCAACAAAGCACCCCCGCGCCCCGTAAAGGGGCGCGGGGCACTGCCACCGGCCCACTACCCTGGATGCCGTGACTATTCGCCTGTACGACACCAGCGCCCGGCAGATCCGCGACTTCACCCCGCTCGTCCCGGGCTGCGTCTCGATCTACCTCTGTGGCGCCACCGTGCAGGCCGCCCCGCACATCGGGCACATCCGGTCGGGCCTGAACTTCGACATCATGCGGCGCTGGTTCGAGTACCGGGGCCTCGACGTCACGTTCATCCGCAACGTCACCGACATCGACGACAAGATCATCGCGAAGGCCGAGGTCCAGGGCCGCCCGTGGTGGTCCATCGGCTACGACAACGAGCGCGCCTTCAACGACGGCTACAACGCGCTGGGCTGCCTCCCGCCCACGTACGAGCCGCGCGCCACCGGCCACGTCCCCGAGATGATCGAGATGATGCGCGGGCTCATCGAGCGCGGCCACGCCTACGAGGCCGACGGCAGCGTCTACTTCGACGTGCGCTCCTTCCCCGGCTACCTGGAACTCTCCAACCAGGACATCGACGACCTGCGCCAGCCCAGCGAGAGCGGCATCACCGGCAAGCGCGACCCCCGCGACTTCGCCATGTGGAAGGCCACCAAGCCCGGCGAGCCCGACTGGGAGACCCCGTGGGGCCGCGGCCGCCCCGGCTGGCACCTGGAGTGCTCCGCGATGGCGCACAAGTACCTCGGCAGCGCCTTCGACATCCACGGCGGCGGCCTGGACCTGATCTTCCCGCACCACGAGAACGAGATCGCCCAGGCCAAGGCCTACGGCGACGAGTTCGCGCACTACTGGGTCCACAACGCCTGGGTCACCATGTCCGGCGAGAAGATGTCCAAGTCCCTCGGCAACTCGGTGCTCGTCTCCGAGATGGTCAAGGCCTGGCGCCCCATCGTCCTGCGCTACTACCTCGGGACCCCGCACTACCGCTCGATGATCGAGTACAGCGAGGAATCGCTGCGCGAGGCCGAGTCCGCGTTCGCCCGCATCGAGGGCTTCTACCAGCGCGTCATCGAGAAGGCCGGCAAGACCGTCGACCCCGCCCCCGAGGTCCCGCCCGCCTTCGCCGAGGCCATGGACGACGACCTGGGCGTCCCCCAGGCCCTCGCGATCGTCCACACCACCGTCCGCCAGGGCAACAGCGCCCTCGCCGCCGACGACAAGGACGCCGCCATCGCCCGGCTGTCCGAGGTACGGGCCATGCTCGGCGTCCTCGGCCTCGACCCCCTCGACCCGCACTGGGCCGAGGAGACCGACCGCGGCGAGGACCTCCACGGAGCGGTCGACACCCTCGTACGCCTCGTCCTGGACCAGCGCGAATCCGCCCGGGCCCGCAAGGACTGGGCCACCGCCGACGCCATCCGCGACCAGCTCCAGCAGTCCGGCCTCGTCATCGAGGACAGCCCGGCCGGACCCCGTTGGACGCTCGGACCCCGCTGAGCCCCGGGCAGCCGAGTTTGGTGGCCGCCCGGCGCTCCGGGCGGCACACTCTTCATACGTACATATCGCAGCACCAACGAAACAGGTAGAGGTCATGGCCGGGAACAGCCAGCGCAGGAACCGCCGCACGTCCAACAAGAAGGGCGCCACGGTCGGCAGCGGTGGCCAGCGGCGCAAGGGCCTCGAAGGCAAGGGCCCCACGCCCAAGGCCGAGGACCGCAAGAAGCACAAGGCGAACCGCATCGCCAACGCCATGGCCCGCCAGGCCGCCAAGCGCCGCCCCGCCCCCCGCCGCGGCGGCCCCAAGGGCACCAGCGAGATGGTCGTCGGCCGCAACCCGGTCTTCGAGGCGCTGCGCGACGGCGTCCCCGCCACCACCCTCTACGTCCAGCAGTTCATCGACAACGACGAGCGCGTCCGCGACGCCCTCAAGCTCGCCGGCGAGCGCGGCAACATCAACCTGATGGAAGCCCCGCGCCCCGAGCTCGACCGGATGACCAACGGGCTCAACCACCAGGGCCTGGTCCTCCAGGTCCCGCCGTACGAGTACGCGCACCCCGAGGACCTCACCGAGGCCGCCCACGACAACGGCGAGGACCCGCTGATCGTCGCCCTCGACGGCGTCACCGACCCCCGCAACCTCGGCGCGATCGTCCGCTCCGTCTCCGCCTTCGGCGGCCACGGCGTGGTCATCCCCGAGCGCCGCGCCGCCGGTATGACCGCCGGTGCCTGGAAGACCTCGGCCGGCACCGCCGCCCGCACCCCGGTCTCCCGCGTCACCAACCTGACCCGCGCCCTCCAGGAGTACAAGAAGGCCGGCATCACCATCGTCGGCCTCGCCGCCGAAGGCACCCACGAGGTCCAGGACCTGGAGGCCCTGGCCGGCCCCGTCGTCATCGTCGTCGGCTCCGAGGGCAAGGGCCTCGGCCGCCTCGTCGGCGAGAACTGCGACTACCTCGTGCGCATCGCGATGCCCGGCGGCGCCGAGTCCCTCAACGCCGGCGTCGCCGCCGGCGTCGTGCTCTACGAAGCGGCCCGCCGCCGCGCCGCGGCCCCCCGCACCTGACCCCCGCACTGATCCACTTGGCTCACGGAAAGTGACCCGTGAGCGTGCCACCCCGCCCGTTTCGGGCGGGGTGGCTTGATCTTGACGGGTCTCGGACACATCCCTGCCGTCAAGGCAGTGTCCTAAACACTGATCACTCGGTTAGATGAGTGTGGACACCAGAACGTCAGGGTTCGACGACCAGCCCGCGCTGAGCATGGTCAAGGTGCCGTGCGACCCCGCACAGGTCATCGTCAACCACGCCAGCTTCCGCGTGCGGCTCGCACCGAGCCCGAGCGCGCGTTCCAAGCCCGCGAACGCCCCCGGCCGCGTGCCCGTCCTCGGCGGCGCCGTGGTCGCCGGCGCCGGCGCCGGCCGCCGCAGGGCCCCCGTCGTCTGGAGCGGCAAATCCGCACCCGGCGACAGCGCAGCCATGGGCGGACTCCTCCAGGCCGTACGCGAACACGGGCGCGGCTACGACGGCGGCGACGGCGGCGCCACCCAGACCATCCCCCGCGTGGACCTCGCGCACGACCTCGCCGAGGACACCCTCGCCACCCCCACGGTCATCGGCCAGCGCACCTACGGAGCCCCGGACGAAACCCGCCCGCTGACCCCCGTACGCGACCTCCCGTACACCCCCCCGTACAACCCCCCGTACGCCGGCGGCCCCGGCCCCTACGACGGCACACCCGCCGCCGACACCCGCCGGAACCCGGGCGACGTCCGCGGACAGGCCTCGTACTACCCGGGCCGCCGCATGAACCTCGGCGTCGTCCTCCTGCCCCTGCGCGTCTTCCTCGGCTTCATCTGCATCTACGCCGGCATGGGCAAACTGTGCGACCCCGTCTACTTCGACGGCGGCGAACGCGGCTCCATGGTCACCTGGCTCCGCACCCTCCACCCCTGGGCACTCGCCGAACCCCTGCGCGACTTCGCCCTCGCCCACCCCGTCGGAGCCGGCCTCAGCGTCGCCTTCCTCCAGGTCATCGTCGGCGTCCTGACCGTCCTCGGTCTCTGGCAGCGCTTCGCCGCCTGCATCGGCGCCCTGCTCTCCGCCGCACTGCTGATGACCGTCAGCTGGAAGACCGTCCCCGCCTACGACGCCCCCGACATCATCTACCTCGCCGCCTGGAGCCCGCTGATCATCGCCGGCGCCCCCGTCTACTCCCTCGACGGCCGCCTCGCCGGCGAAGCCTGGCGCACCCTCGGACCCCGCTCCGAAATCTGGCGACTGCGCCGACGCGTCCTGCGCCGCGGAACCATCATGGCCACCGTCGTCTGCGGACTCACCCTCCTCATCGGCTCCCTCCTCGGCAGCGCCGTCCGCTCCACCACCGTCGTCACCGTGCCGGGACCCGGCCAGGCCCCCAGCAACTACCTGCCCGGCTCCCCGCTCCCGAAGGCCCCCGCCAAGCAACAGCAACAGCAACAACAGCAGCAGCCCCAGCCCACCGCCCAGCCCTCCAAGTCGGCCGAACCCAGCCCCACCGCCTCCGCGCCCACCACCAAGTCCGGACGCGGCAGCACCGGTTCCACCAGCAAGCAGACCACCGGCACCGGCTCGCAGTCGCCCACCGCGACCCGCGGCTCCGGCAACGGCCAGAACTCGGGCAGCACGCCCAAGCAATCCACCCCCAAGCCGCCCTCCTCCAGCTCCGGCAGCGCGAGCGGCACCGGCGGCGGCGACGCCCCGGCGAAGAAGCCCGGACTCGTCGGCGGCCTCCTCGGCTGACGACGGGACGGAACAGAACGCAGAGGGGCCCGGCGCGCGGGATGCGCGCCGGGCCCCTCCGTGTTCCGCCCCCGCGGACGGCCTCAGGAGCCGCTCTGCGCCGCCAACTCCCGCGCCGCCTCGGTCAAGTCCTTCGCCGTGTCGATGGCCCGCCAGTAAGCCCCCTGCGGCAGCGGAAAGCCCGCCAGCCGCCGCTCCCGCGCCAACCGCGGAAACGTCGTCCGCTCGTGATCCCCCAAATCCGGCAACAGCGCGGCGAATTCAGGACTGAAGACGTACACGCCCGCGTTGATCAAATACGGCGACGGCGGCGACTCGATGAAATCCAGCACCTGCCCGAACTCATTGGTCTCCACCGCCCCCCACGGAATCCGCGGCCGCGCCAGCGCCAACGTCGCCGTCGCCCCCCGCTCGCCATGGAACGCAGCCATCTCCCGCAACGAGAACCGCGTCCAGATGTCCCCGTTCGTCGCGTACCAGGCCCGCTCCGGATGCGGCAGGTGCCGGGCCGCGTACTTGAGCCCACCACCACGCCCCAGAGGCTCGTCCTCCACCACCGTGCTCACCCGCAACGGCAGATCGGCCCCCGCCAGCCACTCCTGCAACACCTCCGCGAGATGCCCGCAGGACACCACCGCATCCGTCACCCCCTCGGCCGCCAGCCACGCCAGCTGATGCCCGATGATCGGCACCCCCGTCCCCGGGATCTCCACCATCGGCTTCGGCCGGTCGTCCGTATACGGACGCAGCCGCGAACCCTGGCCACCCGCCAGCACAACCGCCTGAACAGGCGCCTGAGCCAGCGAAGCCGGGTCCGCGGCCGCGGAAACGGAAGAGCGGGACACGGGAGGTGCGTCGGTCATGGCCGTCAGCGTAGAGGCCCCGACCCGAGGGAGGACGGCGACGCCCGTCAGCCCATCGAGGCAACACCGGTCGCGTACGCCGTGTCACACACGGGACGCGCGTAGGACTGCGCCTTCGTCGGGCCGTACACGTCCACCGCGGCCCGGCCCAGCGCCCGCGCGATCCCCACGCAGTGCTCGGCCAACGACGGCCGCCGGTCCACCTCCTGCTGGAGGTGCGTCAGGACGTCACCCGGCGCCTCGCCCTGCTGGAGCTCACCCAGCAACTTGTCGCGCAGCACGTCCTGCGCGGCGCGCGGCTTCGCGGGGACGGACACGTCCTCGGCGGAGGCGGTCAGGATCTGGGAAGGCGTGTTGTCCGCCCAAGGAACCATGGTGACCGCGAGGGTCCCGGACAGGACCAGGACGACGGGCAGGACCAGGGCGAGGGAACGGCCGATACGGCGGGCAGTGTGGGTCACGAGGGCGAGAGTAGCGCTCGGTGAAGAATTGGCGACATTTAGTCACCCGGTCGGGGGATGGTTCGACGTGGCTTTTCGAATTATGGGTTGACGGGTGGGGCCGAATGGCCCGGTCTGCCCCGTAGGGCGAAGAGGGACGCCCCCGCCGGGAGGCGCCCCTCATGCGTCGTCCCGTCAGTCGGAGAGCCGCTCACCCGACGACGTCGAGAACACGTGGATCTCGTCGGCCCGCGGCACCACGTCCAGCGTCGAACCCTTCTCCGGCACCTGGCGGCCACCCACGCGCACCACGATGTCCTGTCCGCCCGCAGCCTCGGTGGTCCGGCCGTACACGTAACCGTCGGCGCCCAGCTCCTCGACGACGTTGACGGTGATCGTCAGACCGCCCTCGCTGCCGATGTCGAAGTGCTCCGGACGCACGCCCACCGTGACGGTACGGTCGCCCGCGTCCGCGGCGGCCGACAGCGCCTCGCGCGACACCGGGACCACGCTGTCGCCGAACTTCACGCCACCGTCGGCGATCGGAACCTCGACCAGGTTCATCGCCGGGGAACCGATGAAGCCCGCCACGAACAGGTTCGCCGGTCGGTCGTACATGTTCCGCGGGGTGTCGACCTGCTGCAGCAGGCCGTCCTTCAGCACCGCCACCCGGTCGCCCATCGTCATGGCCTCGACCTGGTCGTGGGTCACGTAGACGGTGGTGATCCCCAGGTCCCGCTGGAGCGCCGCGATCTGCGTACGGGTGGACACGCGCAGCTTGGCGTCGAGGTTCGACAGCGGCTCGTCCATGAGGAACACCTGCGGCTTGCGCACGATGGCGCGACCCATGGCGACGCGCTGGCGCTGACCACCGGAGAGCGCCTTCGGCTTGCGGTCCAGGTACTGGGTGAGGTCGAGCATCTTCGCCGCGTCCTCGACCTTCTTGCGGATGGTCGCCTTGTCCTCGCCGGCGATCTTGAGCGCGAAGCCCATGTTGTCGGCGACGGTCATGTGCGGGTAGAGCGCGTAGTTCTGGAACACCATCGCGATGTCCCGGTCCTTGGGCGGCAGGTGCGTGACGTCGCGGTCACCGATGCGGATGGCACCGCCGTTGACGTCCTCCAGGCCGGCCAGCATGCGCAGCGAGGTGGACTTGCCGCAGCCCGAAGGCCCGACGAGGACGAGGAACTCGCCGTCCTCGATGTGCAGCTCCAGCTCGTCGACGGCGGGCTTGTCGCCGCCGGGGTACAGCCGGGTCGCCTTGTCGAAAGTGACAGAAGCCATGGTGATGAATCCCTTCTACCGGCAGGAACGTGCCGGACGATCCGAGTGGAAGGTCTAGTCCAGTAAGCAGGACTCCGCCCGACGCTACCCGGCGACCCGCCTCCTGTCAGCACCTCCGGGGCCGTGACTTCGAACTCTGTGCGATCTGTCGGACCCGACTGCTTGGATGACGGCCATGACCGGCACACAGCGTCCCCGCGACGTCCACGAACTGATCCGCACCCTCCCCGACGTCCCGGTCCTGCGGGACCGCTGCCGCGCCCTGGCGGCCCTGGACGTGCTCATGGACGGCCGGGGCGGGAGCTACTACGACTACGACCCGGCATGGGGTCCGGACGTCGAGGCCGCGCTGATGAACAACGGCGCGGGCGACGAGTACACGATCCTCTTCACGCCCGACGGGGTCTTCGGCCGCGGCTTCGACCACGAGTCCTGGATGAGCCCCTACACGAACGAGGACATGGCCCTGTGGCCCGGACTCGTGGACACTCTGCCGGACGTGTTCCGGCCGCTGCTCGCGGAGCCGGCCTTCTGTGACGACGACGTACACGTGGCCACCGTGGTGTTCTGGCGGGAGACCTCCGACACCGCGTGGCGGGCGGGGCCGGTCGAGATCCCCGCGGACACGAGCGACGGGACGGGCCACCTCTTCGCCGTCCTGGCGGCCGGCACTCCCGAGGCCTACCGGGAGTTCGCCGAGGACTACTACGAAACCTCCATCGACCCGGAGGCGGTCCACCACGTCTGGAACCTCCGCCCCCTGACGGAGCCCGCCCTGAAATCCCTCAACCCCCACCTGGACCTGCCCCGGGCAACCGCGATGCTGAGCCGCATCGGCTACCCCGGGACCCGATAGGGCGCCGGCTTCTTGACCTCGGAGCCAATGGCGGAGCGCTTGCCCTTTCCGGTGCCCGGATCACCGATGGCGTGGCCCGCCCCGGTGGCAGCGCCATCGCCACCGGCCAGTACAGCCGTAGACCCTCGTCCCGGAGGTTGGCGGTACACCCGCTGCTGCGTACCCGCTTCCTTCACCCGATGGTCGGACGTGCGCTCCAGTACGGAGGACGAACGTGACGGCGAGGGGTTGCGTCGGCCGGAAAGCTCTTCGCGGGGAAGTCTGGTCGCTGTGTAAAGTGAGGGCGATTCTGTGCGCTGTGCAGTGTCGCGTGTGCCGCCTTAGCTCAGTTGGTAGAGCAGTTCACTTGTAATGATCAGGTCATCGGTTCGATTCCGATAGGCGGCTCCATCCGAGGTCAGAGGCTCTCTGGTCAAGGGAATTCGAGCGGAACAAAAGGCTCCGGATCTTCGTGATCCGGAGCCTTTTGCGTGTGCGCGGGTCGTTAGTGGCGGCCCGAGATGCGGTTGGCCAGGCGGGCCAAGGGGGTTGTCGTCGGGGTGTGGGTCGCCGATTCGTGGCGGTCCGCCTCGCGGTAGGCCGCGTAGAGGGCCTGGACGCCGAGCCAGCGGAAGGGCTCCGGTTCCCAGCGGCGGACGCGGTGGTTGACCCACGGCAGGGTGGTCAGCTCCGTGGTGTCCTCCAGGACCAGATCGCGCAGGGTGCGGGCCGCGAGGTTGGCGGTGGCGACCCCGGAGCCGACGTAGCCGCCGGCCCAGCCGAGACCCGTCGCGCGGTCCAGGGTGACCGTGGCGCACCAGTCGCGGGGGACGCCGAGGACGCCCGACCAGGCGTGGGTGATCTCGACTCCCGTGAGGATCGGGAAGAACGAGGTCAGGAGGCGGGTCAGGGAGTCGATCGTCGACTGCTGGGTGGTGCCGTCGGTGTCGGTGCGGGAGCCGTAGCGGTACGGGACGCCGCGGCCGCCGATGGCGATGCGGTCGTCGGCGGTGCGTTGGGCGTACATGTAGGCGTGGGCCATGTCGCCGAGGGTGCAGGCATCGGACCAGCCGAGGCGGGACCACGTCTCGGGCGGCAGTGGGGCCGTGGCGATCATCGACGAGTTCATCGGGAGCCATGCGCGCTTCTGGCCCTTGAGGGCTGCGGTGAAGCCTTCGGTGCAGCGCAGGACGTGGGGGGCGCGGACGGTGCCGTAGGGGGTGATGGCGCGGCGGGGGGCGATTTCGGTGACGGGGGTGGATTCGTGGATGACGACGCCGAGGCGTTCGCAGGCGGCGGCGAGGCCCTTGACGAGTTTGAGGGGGTGGATGCGGGCGCCGTGCGGGGTCCAGGTGGAGCCGACGGCGTCGGCGATGTCGATGCGGGCGCGGGTGTCGGTGGCGTCGTAGAGCTCGCGGTCGGTTTCGCCGAAGGCGAGTTCGGCGGTGTGGAAGGCCTTGAGGCGGCTGAGCTGGGCGGGGGTGCGGGCGACTTCGAGGACGCCGCCGCGGTGGATGTCGGCGTCGATGCCTTCTTTGGCTGCGGTGTCGATGACTTCGGTGACGGTGTCGTTCATGGCGTGCTGGAGGCGGAGTGCGGCCTGGTGGCCGTGGAGTTCGGCGTAGCGGTCGCGGCCGGCGATGCCGTTGTAGAGCCAGCCGCCGTTGCGGCCGGAGGCTCCGTAGCCGCAGAACTTCTGCTCCAGGACGGTGACGCGGAGGTCGGGGGCGGCGGCCTTGAGGTAGTAGGCGGTCCACAGGCCGGTGTAGCCGCCGCCGACGATGACGACGTCTGCGGTGGTGTGGCCGGTGAGGGGGGCGCGGGGTGGCTGGGTGGCGGTGTGGTCGGTCGCGTACCAGAAGGAGATGCCGCCGTTGATCGTCATGGGGGAGTTGGTACACGGGGTTTCGGAGGGGTGTCCAGGTACCGGGTGCCGGGTTTTGGGGCGGGAGAGGAGGCCTTTTGGCTGATGTGGCGGGGGTGGTGGGGTCCGTAGGCTGCCGATGGGGGGATTTATCCTGGCGGAGCGGACGTACGAGGGGTGGGTCGACGAGGCGGAGGGGCCTTCGAGGCGACGGGGGTGAGGGGAGCCGACGGTACTGGTGGACGGGCGGCCGGTCGGGTCGAAGGGCGGGGCGATGTTCGATGCGGGGGCGTTCGCGGAGGCGCTGGAGCGCGTTGGGATCGGCGTCGGGGCGGCCCGGACGGGGTCCTAGGCTGCGGGCATGATCCGTAGCGCTGTTGTCGAGGACGTGCCCGTCATCCACGCGATGATCCGCGAGTTGGCAAAGTACGAGAAGGTGCCGCACGAGGCGCGGGCCACGCAGGAGCAGTTGCGGGAGGCGTTGTTCGGGGTGCGGCCGGCGGCGTTCGCGCACGTCGCGGAGGCGGCGGGTGGGGAGGTCGTCGGGTTCTCGGTGTGGTTCCTGAGCTTCTCGACGTGGCGCGGGGCGCACGGGATCTATTTGGAGGACCTGTACGTGCGGCCGGGTGTCCGCGGCGGCGGGTACGGGAAGGCGCTGTTGGCGGAGTTGGCGCGGATCTGTGTGGAGCGCGGGTTCGAGCGGCTGGAGTGGTCGGTCCTCGACTGGAACGTGTCTGCCATCGACTTCTATCGATCAGTCGGAGCGGTGTCAATGGACGAGTGGACCGTGAACCGCCTGACGGACGACGCGCTCCGCAAGCTGGGCGGGGTGGAGTAGTCGACGGATGCCCGCCCGGGACGGCGAAAAAGCGGCACCGGGCGGGTGGACTGTTCGTCTATCCGACGGCCGGGACCGGGTGCTCCGGGGAGTCGAGCCAGGCCCGGACGGTGCCGTCGGGGTCCACGGTGAGGCCGAACCGTTCGAAGTCCGGATGGCCCTGGTCGTCCCACCAGGCGTGGGCGGCCGTGAGTTCGGTCCACAGCTCCCGTGGCCCGGACTGGTAGACCTCGAACTCCTCCGCGTCGGGTACGAAGTCGATTGATGCCCAGGAGGTGACCTGGGTGTCCCGGAGCCAGAGTGCGTAGCGCCCACCATCGAGTTTCTCCGGGTAGGGAAACATGCCTTCCGTCTGGAGCCCGATGGCGAACATGGGGAGCCAGTCGGCCGCGTCCTCCGGGGAGAGGGAGGTGGTCGTCCGGCGGCCATCGGCCGGCCACGGCTTCCCGCCCAGGTACGTCTTCACGTGGGTTCGGTACGCGCGTTGCTGCCGGAGCCGCATGAAGGCGGAGGAGCCGACGAACGGGCCGGACGCGCTTCCGTCCTCCCGGACGGTCAGGCGGACCACGGCCTCGCCGCCGTACTCCGTGGCGTACGGGGAGACGATGATCCCGCCGGGCCGGCTCTGCCGGATGATGTCCGCCGGGATCTGCCGCAGGGATGCCGTGATCAGCACCCGGTCGTACGGGGCGCACGCCGCCCAGCCTTGGGAGCCGTCACCGACCACGGCCACCGGGTTGTAGCCGGTGGCGTCCAGGCGGGCTCGGGCCGTGGCCGCGTTCTCTGGGTCGAACTCGATGGTGGTGACGTTCTCCGAGCCGACCCGTTCGGACAGCAGAGCCGCGTTCCAGCCGGTCCCCGTGCCTACTTCCAGCACCTTGGCGCCCGGCTGGACGTCCAGGGCCGCCAGCATGGAGAACACCATGGCGGGCTGGGAGTTGCTGCACGTGGGGATGTTGCCCCGGTCGGGTCCTGTGTGGCTTCCGTCGTCCCACTGGGTGGTGAGGGAGGTGTCCGAGTAGACCGCGCGGAACCACGCCTCCGGGTCGGTCCGGCGGTCGATGCTCGCCACCGGTCCGCCGTCGGCCAGGCCGACGCCGGGCCAGATCACATCCGGGACGAACGACTCCCGGAGCACCGCTCGGTACGCGGGGAGCCAGCCGGAGGTCAGGGCCCCGGCATCCATGAGCCGGGAGGCCAACCCCTGGGGGCCGGCCTCCGTCGTGGCGCGTTCGGTCACTTGGTGCCGCTGCCCTTCGTGTCGCTGTGACCGGAGTCCTGGCCCTCCGAGCCGCCTCCGCCGTGACCGGCGCCCGACTGGCCGTCGTCCTGCTGGCTTCCGCCCTGGCCCGAACCCGATCCGGCGCCGTGCTGTCCGCCCATGAACGTGCTCCTTCTCGTGATTTATGAGTGGTGCTGTGGGCCACCCCGGCTGATCGGTGGATCGGTCACGGGGGCGGAGTCTGTGAGGGTGAAGGCCAACCCGGCCCGCGATGCGGCCTGCATCTGTCGCTCTCCGGCCTCTGCCAGGAATTCCAGGAGGGGACTCCCCGGAGTCAGATGGCGCGAGAGCTGGGCGGCCCATTCGCCGCGTTCCCGGAGGTCATGGAGCTGGGCCGCTATGTCGTCCCAAGACTCTGGGGGCGGTTCCGGTGGGGTGCTCACCGCACTGTCCCCCGGCTCCGCCGGTTCGCTTCGGTCACCTCGGCGTTCAGCCGCTGGGTGCTGCCCGTGGCCGGGCGGTACTCCGGGCAAACCGGCTTTGCGCACTCGCACGGACGCCATTTCAAGGCGTTGCCGGGACTCAGCTCCGGCCCCTCGAACCGCACCCAAGAGGATTCCGTACGGCTTCCCCGGCTGTCCCGGGCGCTCATGTGCTTCCCCGCTTCACGACCTGCGCCAGCTTCATGGCGACGTTGGGGCGGATGTTTCCCAGCCTCACCAGACCGGAGCCCGGCGGTGCCGGGTCGATGTCGAGGGAAGGGAGAACGATTCCAGCGGCCATCAGCGATTCGCGCAGCGACTCCACGACTCTGCTTGGGGTCACTGCCTCCAGTTCGTGCGAGCTGTCCATGAGAGGGACGCTAGAGCTGGGTGCCAGGCTCCGCGGGGGCTGATTCGCCGAGATTCGCGGGCTGGTCCGTGATCTTCCGGCGGATTCTCAGGCGGTGTCGAGAGCCCGCCGGGCGCGGGCGATCACGCGGTGGGCGTCGGCGCCGTAGACCGCGGAATCGGAGAGTGCCTGCCAGACCTTCCGGTAGACGCCGACACTGTCCGCGTCGTCCAGCCAGAGTTCCGCGTGCCAGTCCTCCGCGATCACCAAGCGGTCGTCGTAGAGCCAGAAACCGTTGGCCGGCGGGATCTTCAGGGAGGCGCCGAACGGAACGATGCCCAGGGAGACGGTGTCCAGCCCGAGGACGCCCGCCAGGCGGTCGAGCTGAGCGGCCAGTACGGGAGGAGGGCATACGAGAACCCGGAGCGCGGCCTCCCACATCACGATGTGGAACGTGCGCCCCGGCTCGTAGAGCATCTCCTGGCGCTTCACCCGGGCCCGTACGGCTTCCTCCATGTCCCGGACGGACTGGTGGAGGTCGGCGTAGCGGGTGAAGACGTGGCGGGCGTACTCGGCGGTCTGGAGCATGCCCACGACCGTGGAGCCCTGCCAGACGTGGAACGTCCTCGTGCGTTCGTACTCCGCCGTGAGCGTGTCCTGGACCGGCTTGTGTCCCGCGGCGAGCTGTCTGCGCCACGCGCGGGAGCGGGACTCCAGGCTGCGGAGCCGGGTGATCAGCTCCTCCGCCGCTTGCGGATGGCCGGTGGCGTCCGCCCACGCCAGCAGGTCGTCCGATGTCGCGGTCTGGCGGCCGGTTTCCAGTTTGCTGATCTTGGACTGGGTCCAGCCGAGCAGGACCGCCAACTGGCGGCCCGTCAGCCGCCGATCGGTGCGTAGCTCGCGCAGCCGCGCACCGAGGGCAACCCTTGCTTGTTGGAAGTCGGTGCTCACTCGGCGGACGGCACCTGTTCCGCGAACGTCTCGTACGGGACGGCGTGGTGCCACGCGGCGTCCCGTACCTGGCAGGCGCGGGTGACCTCGACAGGGTCCGTGACCAGTTCGACGCCGGTCATCCGGTCGTCGTCATCGAAGTGGAGCCGGGCGATCACCCTGGAATCGAAGAGCCAGAAGTCAGCGTCGGGGAGTTGCAGAGCTTCGGCTTCGGAGCGCCATAGGTTGCGGATGTCCTCGCCCACGGCGCTGTTGCGGCGGGCGTTGTCGAGCAGGTAGAGCTGACCGGGGGTGGGCGGGTTGTCGGCGATCCGCACTCGCTCGAAGCGTTTGCCCAGGGCGGACTGTTCACGCCGGGACACGCACCAGGAGTCGTTTAGGTCCCAGCCCGCGTCCTCACCCCGGACGAACCGCTGGTACGTCTCGGTCTCCTCGTCGGACTGGTAGCGACGCCGGGTCTCCAGGCGCCAAGCCGTGTGCGCGAAGGTCCGGAACATCCCGGCGAACTCCTCGAAGCTGATCAGCACGGGCGTACTCTCCACGTCCCTGGGAGCGAAGTCGGCCAGGAGCACGCGGGGGACGACCACGAACCCCTCGCCCTCCTTGACGTTCCGGAGCTGCGCCACGTCCTGGGGGTCGGTCACCGCGTCGCCCTGGACCAGCACCTCCCCGGTGTCCAGATCCTCGTACAGGGTCGGGCATCCGTCGTTGCCGGAGTTGGTACCGATGAACCGGAGTCGCCGTGGCATTGCCGTTCCCTCCCACCAGCGGACAAGTCCCGACCAGGATGGGGTGGGCGCATCTTCCCTGTCCTGCATGATTCGCAATGATTCTCGGGACCGACGCAAAAGGCCCTCAGCTCCGCGGCACATGCCGAGGAGTGGGGGCCTGGTTGGTTGCGACGAACAGTGAGCCGAAATGGCGGTTTGCGCTGGTTCGGAGATTATGTGTGGGGTCGCCGCGCGGACCTTGGAACCCGTACAGTCCACACAACCCTCGACGATCAGTCGGTGGCCGCTCCCCAATCGGTTCCACCCGCCAACTGGTGCCAGGCATGACCACACCAGTCGGCGCAGAACCGCTCCCGGCGACGCTTGTCCGCCACCCCCAGTAGCGCGACCAACAGCCGAAATGACTTCACGCGCTCGTCCTGCGGCAGATTGATGATCTTTTCCAGCTGCACGTTCAGCTGCCCACGCGTGATCAGCACCGCTGGGGTATACGTCGGCCGAAGGCCGGCGCGCCGCACGCTCTCGGGCCCGTCCTCCTCCGTTGCGCGGGCTTGCATGCAGTGTCCGCACAGATCTCGCAGGACCTCGAACTGGTTCTCAGCTGGCAGAGCTTCGAACCACTCGACACCCTGCTCGATCGGACGCAACTCCTGAGCGAGCATGTTCAGCATGACCGCGCGCTCGTCCATCTGTCTCCCCCCTGCGATTCAGTCGAGGCGAGTCGCCTCCGTGGGCCATCGAACCCTCGGCATGGGCCCTTCCAACGTCTGCGAGGAGTTGCATCCGTGGACTGAGGCCCGTTACGGGGCACAGAAACAGCGGTGTTGGGTGTTGAAGTGGAACGAGCCGACGATCGCGTTCTACGAGGCGTTGGGTGCGCGGCCGCAGGAGGAGTGGTCGGTGTACCGGCTGACGGACGGGGCGTTGCGGGAGTTGGGCTCGGCGCAGGGGTGAGGGTGCTGCGCCGGGCCGGTTCGGGTTCTGGTGCCCGGGGGCGCCGTCAGCTGGTGATCTTGGCGGTGAAGGCGTTGAGGTTGGTGCGGGCGCGGTCGATCTTCTCGGTGGTGGTGAGGGTTTCCTCGTAGTGGCCCGCGCGGAGTTTGGGCTGGCGTTTGCCCCGGATGTAGAGGGAGCAGGCGAGGTCGGAGCAGACGTAGATGCCGACGGTGTTTCCTTCGCGGCCGCGGGCTCCGGCGAGGGGGGCGACGAGGAGGGAGACGCCGGAGGCGGCGTGGCCGGTGAGGCAGATCTGGCAGACGCTGGACTTGAGCGCGCTGGTGCGGCTGGTGCCCGGGACGCGGAGGGTGATGCCGACGGGGTTGCCGTCGGCGTCGCGGCGTACGAGGTGGGCGCGGAGCGGGGCGCCGGGGTCGACCCAGCCGAGGAAGTCGAGGTCTTCCCAGGGGAGTTCGTTGAAGTCCAGGGGGAGTTTGAGGCGTGCCGCCTCGCCCTTGGTGCAGTTCACGAAGGACGAACGGATCTGTTTTTCGGTGAGCGGGTCCACGTGGGTGGACGGTACGTCGGGGTACGGGCTGCTGTCATCCGATATTGCCGGGCGGGTGCCGGTCAGGGTTCGAGGACGACTTTGCCGGTGGTGGCACGGGTTTCCAGGGCGTGGTGGGCGGCGGCGGCTTCGCTGAGCGGGTAGCGCTGGAGGGCGGGGCGGAGTCGGCCGGCGGCGGCTTCGGCGAGGGCGCGGGTTTCGAGCAGGCGCAGGGGGTCGTCGCTGCCGGCTCGTTGGAGCATGGCGGGGCCGAGGACGTTGTGGGTGGTGATGGCGCGGGCGGTGAGGGTGGCGCGGTCGGTGTCGGTGAGGGGGACGGGGCCGGCGGACCAGCCGAAGACGAGGTGGCGGGCGCCGGGGGCGAGGAGGTCGAGGGCGGCGCGGGCGGTGGGGCCGCCGACGGAGTCGAAGAGGACGGTGGCTCCGGCGGGGTGGTGTGCGCGTACGGCTTCGGGCCAGTCGGGTTGGGTGTAGTCGAGGGCGAGGTCGGCGCCGTTCGCGGTGGCGAGGGCGGTTTTGGCGGGGCCGCCGGCGAGGGCGATGACGGTGGCGCCGGCGTTCTTGGCGTACTGGACGAGGAGGGTGCCGATGCCGCCGGCCGCGGCGGGTACGAGGGCGACGGAGTCGGGGCCGAGGTCGGCGAACTGGAGGATGCCGAGGGTGGTGCGGCCGGTGCCGATCATGGCGACGGCTTGGGCGGGGTCGAGGCCGGGCGGTACGGGGTGCAGGCGGTCGGCGTCGGCGACGGCGTACTCGGCGTAGCCGCCGGGGGCGAAGCCGAGGTGGACGACGACCTGGCGGCCGAGCCAGTGGGGGTCGGTGCCGGGGCCGAGGGCGTCGACGGTGCCGGCGACTTCGCGGCCGGGGATGGTGGGGAGCTCGGGGAGGGCGTGGACGGGGCTCGGGATGCCTTGGCGGAGGGCGGTGTCGAGGAGGTGGACTCCGGCGGCGGCTACGGCGATGCGGACCTGGCCGGGGGCGGGGACGGGGGTTTCGGCGTGCTCGTGGGTGAGGTTCTCTGCGGGGCCGAAGGCGTGGAGGCGGATGGCGCGCATGGTGTCCATGGGGACAGGCTCGGACCTGAAGCGGGGTTGAGGTCAAGGGGGTCGAGGGGGTGTGGGGTGCTGCTGCCCGGGGTTGTCAGTGGGGAGGGGCAGGATGGGGGGATGGCGCGCAAGGGGCAGCAGGAGACGGTGAAGGCGGCGCGGCGGCCGGAGGTGCGGTTGCCGGAGCTCGGTGCGTGGGAGGGCGGTGAGCTGGAGCCGGACGGGGATTACGACGGGCTGGAGTTCGCCGATCTGGAGCTGGCGGGGCAGGAGGGCGTGGGGGCCCGGTTCATGGACTGCGCGCTGCGGCGGTGCGCGCTGGACGGGGCGGGGCTGGCGAAGGCGCGGTTCCTGGATTCGGTGCTGGAGGGGGTCCGGGGGGTGGGGACGGATCTTTCGGGGGCTTCGCTGCGGGACGTGGAGGTGGCGCAGGCGCGGCTGGGCGGTGTGCAGTTGCACGGGGCCGTGCTGGAGCGGGTGGTGTTCAGCGGCGGCAAGATCGACTACTTGAACCTGCGGGAGGCGCGGCTCAAGGACGTGGTCTTCGAGGGGTGCGTGCTGGTCGAGGCGGACTTCGGGCGTGCGGTGCTGGAGCGGGTGGAGTTCCGCGGGTGCACGCTGCGGGGGGTGGATTTCACGGGGGCGCGGATGACGGACGTGGACCTGCGGGGGGCCGCGGAGCTGGACATCGCGCGGGGGGTGGAGGCGTTGGCTGGGGCGGTGATCAGTCCTGCGCAGCTGTTCGACCTGGCTCCGGCGCTGGCGGCGCAGCTGGGGCTGCGGGTCGTCGGGTAGCCGGCGGAGGGATGGCCGCGTTCCGCGGGCCGGTCGAGCCCCGGGGTCGGCTGGGCCGCCGGCGGGCCGGGTCCTGCGGGGTCACTGGGTCCCGCCCGGCCTGTTGGTTGGCCGGGGGCTGCTGGGCGCGCGGGGCCCGAAGGGGGGTCGGTCCTGCTGGGCCACCCGCTGGGCCGTAGTTCTGTCCTGGCGGGTCGCCGGGTCGCCGGGTCGCCGGGCGTCTGGGGTCAGGCGGGGACGCGGGGGAAGCGGGCCTGGAGCGTCCAGATGGCGGGGTTGTCGGCGAGGCCGTCGTGCATGTCGATGAGGTCGGCGATCAGGTCGTGGAGGAAGTCGCGGGCTTCGCGGCGCAGCAGGCGGTGGCTGAAGGTCAGGGGTTCCTCTTCCGGCGGCATCCAGTCGGCCTCGACGTCGACCCAGCCGAAGCGGCGCTCGAAGAGCATCCGGTCGGTGGATTCGGTGAAGTCGAGTTCGGCGTACTGGCGGTGGGCGGAGCGGCTGCCGCGGGGGTCCTTGTCGAGTTGCTCGACGATGTCGCACAGCGCCCAGGCGAAGTCGAGTACGGGTACCCATCCCCAGGCTGTGGACACTTCCCGGTCCTTGGCGGTGTCGGCGAGGTAGACGTCACCGCAGAACAGGTCGTGGCGCAGGGAGTGGACGTCCGCCGAGCGGTAGTCGGTCTGCGGGGGGTCCGGGAAGCGCCGGGAGAGGGAGTAGCCGATGTCGAGCACGTACCCGATGGTGTCACGGTGGGGCGGGTACGTGGGACGGGGCGTCGGCGGGGCGTCTTGAGCGGGGGAACGGCGGGCCGCAGGCCGCGTCCGGGAGTGGCCCCGGCGGGCACGGGCGGCTGCGGGCCTGCCTGCGGGGTGTGCCCCGCACTCCACGGACACCGCGCCGCCGGAGCGGCCGCCGTCACCACCGTCCGGCGGTGGGGCGTCAGCGGACGTTGACGGCGGTCCAGGCGGCGGCGACACGTCCGTATTCGACGCCGGCGGGGCCGTAGAGGTCGGCGGTGGCCCTGAGGGTGGCGGTGCGGGCGCGGGCGTAGTTGGTGGTGGAGGTCATGTAGAGGCTCAGGGCGCGGTACCAGATGCGGACGGCCTTGTCCTGGCCGATGCCGAGCAGCTTGGAGCCGTCGTAGGTGGGGGAGTCGTAGGAGATCTTGTTGATTTCCTTGGGGCCGCTGCCTTCGGCGAGGAGGTAGAAGAAGTGCCGGGCGGGGCCGGAGGCGGCGTAGGGGTCGAGGGTGCCGATGTCGGGTGACCAGTAGTCGCGGGAGTGACCGTCGAGGCTGGGGTGGTCCATGCGGCGCACGGTGGCGCCGGTGAAGACGCGTTCGCCGATGAGGTAGTCGCCGACGTCGGTGGTGCTGTCGGCGAAGAATTCGACCGCGGTGCCGAAGATGTCGGCGGTGCCTTCGTTGAGGGCGCCGGGTTCGCCGGAGTGGGTGAGTGCGGCGGTGGCGGCGATGACGCCGTGGGTGAGTTCGTGGCCGGCGATGTCGAGGGTGGCGAGGGTCTGGCCGGTGGCGGGGTCGTCGCCGTAGTTGACGCAGGCGCAGGCCGGGTCCCAGAAGGCGTTGGGTTGGTTGTTGCCGTAGTGGACGCGGGAGGTGACGCCGGTGCCGTCGCCGCGGATGCCGTTGCGGCCGAGGACGTTCTTGTAGAAGTCCCAGGTGACGGCGGCGGCGTAGTGGGCGTCCACGCCGGCGGACTGGCGGTTGGCTGGGGTGCCGGTGCCGCCCCAGTCGTTGTCGGGGTCGGTGAAGAGGGTGCCGCCGGTGGTCTGGTTCATGGCGTCGAGGGTGCGTTGGTTGCCGCGGGTGGTGTCGCGGAGCTGGTAGGCGGTGCCGTTGAAGTAGCTGGTGAGGGGGACGGTGCCGGAGTGCTGGCTGTGGCCGGTGCCGGTGCTGGTGCCGGTGCCGGCTCGGGCGTCGGTGACGCTGACGGTGGCGGTGTCCTGCGCTGTGAGCGCGGCCGCGGCCGGGGTCGCGGCGGTGGCCGGGGCGGTGGCCGCGGTGACCGTCATGACGGCGACGGTTCCTAGGAGGACGGCGAGGCGGGTGCGGGGAGGGTTCGGGGAGGACGCTGGGTGGGTCACTCGGGCTCCTTCGCGGTGGCCGGGGTGGCGGCGCGAGTGAGCGTGACAGGGCAGGCCCCGCTTTTGGCAGGTCTGCGACAAGAATTTCGGCGCGGTTGTCCGAACACCCCCCGCTCACTGACCGGATCCCGCCGCCGTCAGGGCAGGAGGCGCTGCTCCTTCGCCACGGAGACCGCTCCCGCGCGGGTCTCCACGCCGAGCTTGTCGTAGATGCGGCCCAGGTGGGTCTTGACCGTGGCCTCGCTGATGAACAGGGCCCGTGCGATGTCCCGGTTGCCCAGCCCCCGCGCCAGCTGGCCCAGGATGTCCAGCTCGCGGTCCGTCAGCGTCGGGCGCGAGCCCCGCATGTGGGCCATCACACGGCTCGCCACCGGCGCGGAGAGCGTGGTGCGGCCCGCCGCCGCCGAGTGGATCGCGGAGAACAGCTCCTCCGGGCGCTCCGCCTTCAGCAGGTAGCCCGTGGCGCCCGCCGCGATGGCCCGGGTGACGTCCGCGTCCGTGTCGTACGTCGTGAGGACGAGTACGTGCGGGGGGTCGGTCACCGCCGTGATGCGGCGGGTGGCCTCGACGCCGTCGATGCCCTCGCCCAGCTGGAGGTCCATCAGCACCACGTCCGGGTGCAGCTTCGCGGCCAGGGCCACCGCCTCCTCGCCGCTGCCCGCCTCGCCCAGGACCTCGATGTCCGGTGCGCTGCCCAGCAGTGCCAGCAGGCCGGCGCGGACCACGGCGTGGTCGTCGCAGAGCAGGATCGTCGTCGTCATCCGGTGGGCTCCAAGGGGATGGCCGCCGAGAGGACCGTGCCCTCGCCGGGGGTGGATTCGAGGGTCAGGGTGCCGCCGAGCTGGCGGACACGGGCGCGCATCGCCGGGAGTCCGTGCCCGCGTTCCCCGGTCGCGCCGCGCGGCTCGGTGAAGCCCTCGCCGTCGTCGGCGATGTCGAGGACCACCTGGTCCCCCAGGAAACTGAGGGTCAGGGCGGCGGTACGGGCGTGGGCGTGCTCGCGGACGTTGGCCAGCGCCCCCTGCGCGATGCGCAGCAGCGCGGACTGGACGCGGTCCGGGAGCGGGGCCGGGGCGCCCTCCAGGTGGAAGCGGACCTCGATGTCGGGTCCGGCGTCGAGCGCGCGCAGTGCCTGCGCGAGGCCGGCGCCGCCTTCGAGTTCCGGTGGGGCCAGGTCGTGGACGAGCCGGCGGGCCTCGGCGAGGCCGCGCGCCGCGATGCCGGTGGCGGTACGGACGTGCGCGCGGGCGGTGGTCGGGTCGCTGTCCCAGGTGCGGTCCGCGGCCTGGAGCAGCATCTGTTGGCTGGACAAGTGCTGGGCGAGCGTGTCGTGGATCTCCATAGACAGCCGCTGCCGCTCGGCGAGGGTGCCCTCGCGGCGTTCGGTGGCGGCCAGCTCGCGGCGGGTGCGGATCAGGTCGTCGATCAGCGCGCGCTGGGAGCGGGCCTGGCGCTCCATGTGGACGAAGACGGCGGTGGCGAGGGCGGCGACCGCGGGCGGGGCCAGCAGGAGGTTCGGGTCGAACTCGTGGGAGAGCTTGAGCTGGGCCGCCACGACGAACATCGTCAGCAGGGCCACGAGGACGATCGCCGCGCGGGGCGGAAGGGTGCGCAGGGCGGTGTAGAAGAGGGGGACGGCGCACCAGGCGAAGCTGGGCGCGAGGACGACCAGGACCACCCAGGTGGCGACCACCAGCCCGAGCCAGAGCAGCCGGCGCAGGGTGGGCGCGGCGCCGAGCGCGGGGCCGAGGACGTACAGCAGGGCCAGGGTGATGCTGAGGGCGATGATCCACGGGGTGCTGGGCGAGCCGGGGTGGCGCAGCAGGAAGCGGGCCACGGAGGCGCCGAGGAGCAGGAAGAACGCCGTGTGCATGACGGCCGCGAGGGCGCGCGTATCCGCCTTCCCGGGCGCACCGGGCGCACCGGGCGCACCGGGCGGGCCCGTGGTCCCTGGGACGGTCGGGGGGCCCGGGGCCGGGGCCGGGGGTGGTTCGTGGGTCACGGCGGCTCCCGGGTCGGTGGCTGGCTCCTCCATCGTGCCCGGTCGTGCGCGATGGCGCTGACCAGCCAATCCGTACCCGCACCCGGTCCGCATCGACCGATCGGTTGACCCTCGGGTCATCCGGTGCGGCAGCCGTCGCGAGCCGGTACGGGGACCGGTCGGCGCCGGGTGCCACCCCAGGCTTGGAGTAGCAGAACGAGCCGACGCACTCAGGAGCAGCAGACATGAACACCCGCACCCGCATCCTCACCGGTACCGCCCTCGCCGTTGCGCTCGGCGCCGGGACCTTCGGCGCGGTCAGCGCCAGCGCCGCGCAGAGCGGGGGCGCCCCGGCCGTCGCCGTCGCGAAGAAGGACGGCGGGGCGAACGAGAAGAACTTCACCACCACGACCCACCTCACCGTCGACGCCGCCACCCGCGCCGCCCAGGCCGCGCTGGAGGCCGCGCAGAAGGAGAACCAGAAGGTGACGGTCGCGGTCGTGGACCGCAACGGCAACACCATCGTCACCCTGCGCGGCGACGGCGCGGGCCCGCAGTCCTACGAGTCGGCGCAGCGCAAGGCCTACACCGCCGTGTCCTGGAACGCCCCGACCTCGGTGCTCGCGGGCCGCCTCGCCCAGGCGCCGAACCTGAAGGACATCCCCGGCACCCTCTTCCTCGGCGGCGGCACCCCGGTGCAGGCCAAGGGCGCCCCGGTCGCCGGCATCGGCGTGGCCGGCGCCCCCAGCGGTGACCTGGACGAGAAGTTCGCCAAGGCCGGCGTCGACGCGCTCGACAAGTAGTCCGTCCGAGCAGTCCCCGGCGTGCCCCGTCCAATCCGGCCACCCTTCACGGGAATCGGCCCGAAGTACCACATGGGGCCCACATAGGATCGGACGCGTGGAACACCGCACGCTCTCCCGCCTCGCCGTCCCTGCCGCCGCCGCCCTGCTCGCCCTCACCACGGCGTGTACGGCCGGCACGGTGCAGGGGCGGCCGGGTGCGTCCGGGCTGCGCGACCCGTACTTCCCCAAGGCCGGCAACGGCGGCTACCAGGTCGAGCACTACGACCTGGACCTCGATTACGACCCGGCCGGCAAGGAGTTGAACGCCACCGCCGTCATCACCGCCCGCGCGCAGCAGGGGCTCAGTGCCTTCAACCTCGACCTCGCCGGCCTGGACGTCGAGGGCGTCACCGTGCAGGGCAAGGGTGCCCGGTTCAACCGCACCGGGCGGGAGCTGACGGTGCGTCCGGCCGAGGACCTCAAGAAGGGCGAGCTGTTCCGGACGGAGATCGACTACCACGGGAAGCCGAAGCCCCTCATCGATGCGGACGGCGCCGAGGAGGGTTGGATCACCACCGCGGACGGGGCCGTCGGGGTCGGCGAGCCGATCGGGTCGATGGCCTGGTTCCCCGGGAACCACCACCCCAGCGACAAGGCCACGTACGACATCACCCTGACGGTTCCCAAGGGCTACGAGGCGGTCTCGAACGGCGAGTTGCGTTCGCGCACCGACACTCCCGGCGGGCAGACCGAGTTCTTGTGGCACAGCCCGGAGCCGATGGCGAGCTACCTGGCCACCGCCGCGATCGGCAAGTTCAAGGTGACGACCGGGCGGACCCCCTCCGGAGTCGCGCTCTACGAGGCCGTCACGCCCTCGGAGGCCGCCGCGAGCGCCCCGGCGCTGGCGAGGCTGCCGGAGATCGTGGAGTGGGGCAGCCACAGGTTCGGCCCGTACCCCTTCGGCACCGCGGGGGCGATCGTGCTGCCGCCCGACTCCCTCGGGTACGCGCTGGAGACGCAGACCAAACCCGTCTTCCCCGGCGCGCCCGACGAGAAGCTGGTCCTGCACGAGACGGCCCACCAGTGGTTCGGCGACTCCGTGTCGCCGAAGACCTGGAAGGACATGTGGCTCAACGAGGGCTTCGCGACCTACGCCGAGTGGCTGTGGTCCGAGGACCACGGCGGGACCACAGCGCAGCAGTACTTCGACGCCTTCCGCACGGGTGACACCGCCGTGGACAAGGACGCCAACTCCGACTGGGACGCCTTCCCGCCCGCCGATCCGCCCACCGCCAAGGACATCTCCAAGGCGCCGGTGTACTACCGGGGCGCGATGGTCCTCCAGCGGATCCGCCAGGAGGTGGGCGACGAGAAGTTCTTCGCCCTGCTGCGCGGCTGGGCCGTCGACCACCGGTACGGGAACGCGAGTACGGCCGATTTCACCGCGTACGCGGAGCGGACGACGGGGCACGACCTTAATAAGGTCTGGGACGTCTGGCTGTACGGGGAGGGCCGGCCCGAGTAGGCGCCGCTACAGGGCCTTGCGGAGCACCGTGCAGTCGCGGCCGCGCTCGCGGTCCTTGGCGCGGCGCAGGGCGGTGTAGCCCCGGGACTGCCAGAAGGCCGTGCCGGCGGCGTTGGCGTCGAGTACGGCGAGCCGTACGCCGGTGCGGCCCGCGGCGCGGAAGCGGTCTTCGACGAGGGTCGCGACGGTGCGCCCGTACCCTTCGCGGTGCGCGGTGGCGTCGATGACGAGCAGGCCGATCCACGGGTCCGGGTCGCCGGAGGTCGGGTCGGGGTGGTGGGCGAGGGTTGCGGCCAGGCCGACGAGGCGGCCGGCGGAGCGGGCGAGGAGCACCTCGGCGCCGTCGTGGGCGAGTTCGTCGGCGAGGGCGGAGGCGACCTGTTCGACGGTGATGCGGGCCGGGTCGGGGAAATCGCCGCTGAGCTCGAAGAAGGCGCGGTTGGTGGCGTAGACCGCCGCGATCTCGGTGAGGACCGGGCCGGGCAGGGCGCCGTCCACGGGGACGAGCGGTTGGAGGATCACCTGTCGAACCGTAGCGAAGCCCCCTCCCCGGACGGCCGGGAGGGGGCTTCGGCTGCGGCGGTGTCCGCCGGTCGAGCTCGGGCTCGGGCTCAGACGTTGACGCCGAAGTCCTGGGCGATGCCGGTCAGGCCGGAGGCGTAACCCTGGCCGACCGCGCGGAACTTCCACTCGGCGCCGTTGCGGTAGAGCTCGCCGAAGACCATGGCGGTCTCGGTGGCCGCGTCCTCGGAGAGGTCGTAGCGGGCGATCTCGGCGCCGCCGGCCTGGTTCACGACGCGGATGTACGCGTTGCGGACCTGGCCGAAGTTCTGGCTGCGGGCGTCGGCGTCGTAGATGGAGACCGGGAAGACGATCTTGTCCACGTCGGCCGCGAGGGCGGAGAGGTTGACGTTGATGGACTCGTCGTCGCCAGAGCCCTCACCGGTGCGGTTGTCGCCGGTGTGGACGATGCTCTGGTCCGGGGTGGACTTGTTGTTGAAGAAGACGAAGTGACCGTCGGAGACGACCTTGCCCATGGCGTTGACCGCGATGGCGGAGGCGTCCAGGTCGAAGTCGACACCGGTCGTCGTACGGACGTCCCAGCCGAGGCCGACCGTGATGGCGCTGAGGCCCGGGGCCTCCTTCGTGAGCGAGACGTTGCCGCCCTTGGACAGGCTTACTGCCATTTTGACTGGTGTCCCTTCCTCTTCGTTTGGCCGCGAGATCGTGGCCAAGGTACCCCTGCCCTTCATAACGCAGGGAGGGGGCCGGCAGGTTCCACTGTCCGCGTTTCGTCGTGCAGGCCGCTCGGAAATACGCGTGACGGGCATCGCGCGGGGCGGGATCATGGGGGCATGCCTGGTCCCTATGTCATTCGCGGTTCGGTCGTGCTCCCCGAGGCGGAGCTCGCCTGGCGATTTTCGCGGTCCTCCGGGCCGGGCGGGCAGCACGTGAACACGTCCGACTCGCGGGTGGAGCTGCTGTTCGACGTGTCGGCGACGAACGCGCTGCCGGCGGTGTGGAAGGAGCGGGCGCTGGAGCGGCTCGCGGGCCGGCTGGTGGACGGGGTGCTGACCGTACGGGCCTCCGAGCACCGGTCGCAGTTCCGCAACCGGGAGATGGCGCTGGTCCGGATGGCGTCCGTGCTCGCGGAGGCCACCGCGCCGCCGCCCAAGGCGCGCCGGGCAACGAAGATCCCCCGGGGGATCAACGAGCGCCGGCTGCGCGAGAAGAAGGCCAGGGCCGAGACCAAGCGCGGCCGCACCGGCCGGGACTGGTAGCCCCGCCCCGCCCCGCCGCATCGGACCGGGGTCGGGAGCCGCGGCCGCAGCCGGGTCCAGAACCCGATCCGCAGCCGGATCCGCAGCCGATCGGGCTCCCGGCTCTCACTCAGCCCGCCAGGTGGCGGTAGCGGCCGCGGAAGTAGGTCAGTGGCGGGGAGTCGGGGGACGGCAGGGCCGAGCCGAGGACGCGGCCGATGACCAGGGTGTGGTCGCCGGCCTCGACGCGGTTCTCCGTGCGGCATTCGAGGGTGGCCAGGGCGCCCGTCAGCAGCGGGGCCCCGGAGACCTCGCCGCGGACGTGGGGGAGGTCCGCGAAGAGCAGCCGGTCGCTGATGCGGTTCTTCATCGAGAAGCGGCTCGCGGCCTGCACCTGGTGGTCGGCGAGGACCGAGACCGCCCACAGGGGCTGCTCGGCCAGCAGGTCGTCCATCCGGGAGCCCTCGCGCAGGCTCACCAGGACCAGCGGCGGGTCCAGTGACACGGACATGAAGGCCGTGGCCGTCATGCCGACGTCCTCGCCGTCCGGACCGTCCGGCGTCAGCGGGTTCTCGCGTGCGGTGATCAGGCACACGCCCGCCGTCAGTCGGGACATCGCGGCCCGGAACTCGTCGTTGCTCACGCCCTCAGGATGAAGGGTGGAGGGGATCGTCAGGGGTACGGGGGTCGTTTTCGGCACGTTCGGAACGCTAGTCTCGCCCTCCCGCGCCGCACATCGGGCCCGAGTCCGAGCCGTGTCCCGGCCCGTTGACCTAGGCCACCCCGCACCCGGGCGTATCGTTCGCTTCCGGGAATGCGGGGGAGCGCTCCCAGCCGCCCGGGCCCGCATCGCTTACCTTTATTCATCTCATGTGACTTAAGTCACAGAGGGCAAGATTTGTTGACCCTGTGTACCTGGCGCACAGCTCACTGTGATTTAGTGGACGGGACACCGCAACGAAACGCCGATGACAAACCTGGAGTTGCTGTCGAGGTCTCGGGGAGAGCGAGCAATGGAGACCGAGTCGGAGCCGTACGTCCGTCTTGCGACCCTGCGGCAGCTTCACCAGGTGGTGGCCGAGCTCAACACGGCCAGGAGCCTGGCGGACACCCTGCAGACCGTCGTGGACGGCATCGTCGTGGGCCTCGGCTACGAACTCGCCTGTGTCAACCTCGTACGCCCTGACGGGGATCTCGTCGTCGCCGCGTTCGCCGGCGACCCCGCAGCAGAGGCCCTCATCACCGGCCGCGTCGGCTCCCGCGCCTCCTGGGAGCGCCGTCTGACGATGGGTGAGAGCTGGGACGGGCTCCGCTTCATCCCGCACACCGAGGGCTGGGTCCTGCTGGAGGACGACGTGCCCCAGTGGCACACCGACGGCCCCGATCCGCGCTTCGAGGACGAGTGGCACCCCGAGGACCGGCTCTACGCCCCCATGTATGCGTCCGGCGGGGAACTTCTGGGTGTCATTTCGGTGGACAGACCGCGCAACGGGCGCCGGCCCGGCGCGTGGGGCCGCGAAGCGCTCCAGATGTACGCCTTCCAGGCGGCGATTGCGATCAGCAACGCACGGCTTCGCGCGAACATGCAGCGGGCCCTGGTCCGGCTGGAGCGTGAACAGCAGGCGCTGCGCGCGAGCGAAGAGTCGTTCCGGCAGGCCTTCGAGTACGCGCCCAGCGGTATGGCGATCGCCGAGATGGGCGGGGACCAGCACGGGCGGCTGCTGCGGACCAACGACGCGCTGTGCCGGCTGCTGGGCCGGCCGGCCTCCGTACTGCGCCGCTACTCCTTCTCCGACCTGGTCCACCCCGAGGACATCGGGACCCTGCTGCGGACCTCCGCCGAGGGCGGCCGGGCCGAGCTGCGGCTGGGGCGGCGCGACGGCACGTACGTGTGGGTCTCGCTGCGCAACTCCGTCGTCGCGGACGCCGCCGACGGGCCGCGCTTCCTGCTCACGCACGTCGAGGACATCGAGGAACGCAAGCGCCACGAGCTCCAGCTCGCCCACCGGGCCAGCCACGACTCGCTGACCGGCCTGCCCAACAGCGCCGAACTGCGCTCCCGGCTCGGTGCGCGGCTGTGCCGCAGGCCGCAGTCGGTGCGCGCCACCGCCGTCGAGGCGCTCGACGCGGCCTACGAGGGGCACGGCACCGGAGGGTCGGGGGCGGGCGGTGGTGCCGGTGAGCACGGCTTTCAGCCCGACGCCTTCCCGGAGCCCTTCGAGTTCCCCGGTGCCCCGGGGGTGCCCGGCGCTGCGGGGACGCCCGGCGCCGGCGCGGGCCCGTACGACCACCACGTGCACACGGTGGCGCCCGCGACGGACATCGACGACGGGACGAAGGGGCTCGCGGTGCTCTTCTGCGACCTCGACGGGTTCAAATCGATCAACGACAGGTTCGGGCACCACACGGGTGACGCGGTCCTGATCGAGGTGGCCCGGCGGTTGACGACGGGCGTCAGGGACGGTGACACCGTCGCTCGGCTGGGTGGTGACGAATTCGTCGTCCTCGCGGACGGACTGGGCGCGGCCGACGCCGCCGACCTGGCCGTCCGGCTGCGCAACGCGATCATCCCGCCGATCCGGGTGGACGGCCGCGCGGTCCGCGTGGGCGCGAGTTTCGGCATCGGATGGGCGAGCTGCGGCATGTCGGCGGACGAGGTGCTGCGCTCCGCCGACCAGCGGATGTACATCGAGAAAAGGTCCCGTTCCAAGGCGCACCGCCGGGCGGGCTGAGGCGATCGGCCGCCCGTGGGTGCACGTGTTCGGGGTAGGCTCCCGTGGGTCGAAAGGAGTGACCTGCGATGACGACGCCCGCGAACCACGGCCCGAACAGTGGGGCGAACCAGCCCGAGGACGACGACCCGTTCGGCTATCTCTACGCGGACGGCCAGGCCGCCGGAGCCACCCCGCCCACGCAAGGCGGTGGATACGGCTACCCCGGCCCGACGGTCGGTGGGCAGCCCGGTGTCCCCCGTACCTCGTACAACCAGGTGCGCACGGTCGGTGAGCGGACGTACGGCGGCCAGCGCGGCCAGGTTCCGGCGCAGCCGCAGTCGCCGGCCTACCAGGCCCAGTACCAGGCCCCGGAAGCGCTCCAGGCGGGCGGCTACGGGGTTCCGCCGCAGCAGGGGCAGACCACCACGACGATCCCCGCGCCGGGCGGTCACGGCGGAAGCAGCGGTTCCAGCCGCAAGGGCATGCTGATCGCGGCGGTCGCGGTGGTCGCCGCGGTCGTGATCGGCATCGGTGCGGCCCTGGCCTTCGGCGGCGGCGACAAGGACAAGGAAAAGGGCAAGGACGGTACGGCGAGCGGGCAGCAGTCCGCGCAGCCGCAGAACCCGCAGTCCGCGCAGCCGAGCGCCTCGGCGTCCGCGGACGTCGAGCTGCCCAAGGCGGACGCCTCGGGGGCGGGCATGTCCCTGACCGGCGGCGCGCACCTGGAAGGCACGGTGCCGGGTGCGAAGAGTGCCGGCGGCCAGTACGTGGGCGGTCTGAACGCCGCCGGTGCGGCGGCGACTTGGACCGTGGACGTGGCCAAGGCGGGCCAGTACAAGCTGAAGATGGTCTACGGGGTGCCGGGCAAGGACGCCAGCACCACGCTGACCATCAACGGCGAGGCGCAGTCCCGGCCGATCAACATGAAGAACTTCAGCCAGGCCAAGCCGGGCGAGTGGGACAAGGGCTGGACCAACACCTGGTCGCTCGTGACGCTCAAGCAGGGCACGAACACGATCAAGATTTCGTGCGAGGCCGGGAACCAGTGCGAGGTCGCCCTCGACCAGCTCTGGCTTGAGAAGGGCTGATCCGGCCCCGGACCGCCCGCGCCT
This sequence comes from Streptomyces sp. NBC_00597, assembly GCF_041431095.1. GTDB lineage: Bacteria > Actinomycetota > Actinomycetes > Streptomycetales > Streptomycetaceae > Streptomyces. Next base: position 4,419,419 of record NZ_CP107757.1, on the reverse strand, counting down.
AACGCGCGGTCAACGTCACCGACCCCCGTACCTGTTCGTAGGTGCGGGGGTCGAACTCTCCCGCCACCGGGGCGTGCACCGTGGCCGCGGACAGGGCGACCGCGCGGGTCAGCCGGTCCGGCCAGTCCAGGCCCTCCGTGAGGGCCGACAACAGCCCCGCCACGGCGGAGTCCCCGGCTCCGGTCGGGTTGCCCGTCAGGGCGCGCGGTGGGGCCGCCTGCCAGGTGCCCTGGGCGGTGGCCGCCAGCAGCCCGCCCGGGCCCAGCGAGGTCACCACGGCGTGCGCGCCGCGGCGGCGGGCGTCGCGGGTGGCCTGGAGCGGCTCGCGGGAGCCGGTCAGCTCGGCCAACTCGGCGGCGTTCGGCTTGATCATTTCGGGGCGGGCGGCGACCCCGCGGCGCAGGGCCTCCCCGCTGGTGTCCAGGAGTACGGGTACGCCGGCCGCGCGGGCCGACCGTACGAGGGTGGCGTACGCGCCGACGGGCACGCCGGGCGGGAGGCTGCCGCAGAGGGCGACCGCGCGGGCGCCGGTCAGCAGCGCCTCGTAGCGGTCGAGGAAGGCGGTCCATTCCGCGGAACCGATGGGCGGGCCGGGCTCGTTGAACTGGGTGGTGTCGCCCGAGGCCTCGTCGACGACGGCCAGGGTGCGCCGGGTGGTGCCCGCGCAGGGCACCAGGGCGTCCGTCACCCGCGGGGATTCGGCGAGCAGTTCGCGTACGGCGGCGCCGGTGCGGCCGCCCGCGAAGCCGGTCGCGGTGACCTCGTGGCCGAGGGCGGACAGTACGCGGGCGACGTTGAGGCCCTTGCCGCCGGCCCGCTCGGTCACGGTGGTGACCCGGTGCGAGGCGTGCGGAATCAGCTTCGGTACGTGGTGGGTGACGTCGAGTGCGGTGTTGAGCGTCACGGTGAGGATCATGGCAGGTCCCGGTCTCGGTGTGTGCCGGGATCATGCCAAACAGGAGTGCGGGCGGCCCAGTCCAGCGAGCCGCCCGCTTGCCTCCCGTACCCGCTCAGACCAGCGGATTCACGATCCATTCGCCGCGCCGCATGACGCCCTTGAGCTCGAACTCGGCGTCCAGGACGACCAGGTCGGCGTACTTTCCGGGCTCCAGCGAGCCGACCTCGTCGTACAGGCCGAGCAGCTTGGCGGGGTTGGCGGAGATCGCCTGGACCACCGACTCGACGGGCAGCTCGTCCAGGGTCACCGACCGCCTGAAGGCGGTGTCCAGGGTCAGCGTCGAGCCGGCGATGGAGCCGCCCTCGACCAGGCGGGCCACACCTTCCTTGACCTCGACCTCCAGCGGGCCGAGATGGTAGGTCCCGTCGCCGAAGCCCGCCGCGTCCATCGCGTCGGTGATCAGCGCGACGCGGTGCGCTCCCGCGTGGTGGAAGGCCAGTTCCAGCATCGCCGGGTGCAGGTGGGTGCCGTCGTTGATCAGCTCGACGGTGACCCGCTCGTCCTCCAGCAGCGCGGCGATCGGGCCCGGGGCGCGGTGCTCCATGGCGGGCATCGCGTTGTACAGGTGGGTGGCCACGGTCGCGCCCGCGTCGATGGCCTGGCGGGTCTGGTCGTAGGTGGAGTCGGTGTGGCCGATCGCGGCGATGACCCCGTGCTCGGCCAGCAGCCGTACGGAGTCCAGGCCGCCCGGGAGTTCGGTCGCGAGGGTGAACATGCGGGCGGCGCCGTGCGCGGCGTCGATCAGCTTGCGGACCTCGGCCGGGTCGGGGTCGCGCAGCAGGTCCTCCTTGTGCGCGCCCTTGCGGCAGGCGTTGATGAACGGCCCCTCGAAGTGGATGCCCGCGATCTCGCCCTGCTGGGTCAGTTCGGCGAGCAGGCCGGCCCGGCGGGCCAGTTCGTCGAGGTCGCCGGTGACGGTGGAGGCGACGAGGGTGGTGGTGCCGTGCTCGCGGTGGGTCCGTACGCCCTTGAGGACCTCCTCGGCGGTGCCGGAGGTGAAGGAGGCGCCGCCTCCGCCGTGGTTGTGCATGTCCACGAAGCCGGGGACGAGCCAGTGCCCGGACAGGTCGACGGTCTTCGCGCCCTCGCCGGCGCTGCCGGCGATGCGGTCGCCGTCGACGATGACGCGGCCGCCCGCCACGGTCCCGGTGGGCAGTACCACCCTGGCGCCGGAGAGAACGGTGCTGTGTGCGCTTCCGGACATCAGGCAGGTACCTCCGTGGCGAGTAGGTCCCAGGCGAGCAGCCCTGCGCCCAGGCATCCGGCGGTGTCCCCGAGGGCCGCCGGAACGATGTCGGGCAGCCGCTGGAACGTCACGCGCTCCTCGACGGCCTTCCGTAGTGGTGCGAACAAGGTTTCCCCCGCCTCCGCGAGCCCGCCACCGATGATCAGCGTGCGCGGGTCCAGCAGGGTGATCGCGGTGACCAGGCCGTCGGCGAGGGCGCCGACCGCGGCGAGCCACACCCGCAGGGCGCGCTCGTCGCCGGACCCGACGGCCTTGGCGCAGTCCGCGGCGTCCGCGTCGGGGTCGCCGGAGGCGCTCGCCCAGGCGCGGCTGACGGCGGACGCGGAGGCGAGGGTCTCCAGGCAGCCGTACTGGCCGCAGCCGCAGGCGGGGCCGCCGGGGCGGACCACGATGTGACCGATCTCGCCCGCGTAGCCGTGGGCGCCGGCCTCGATGCGGCCGGCGATGCCGATGGCTCCGGCGATGCCGGTGCCGAGGGGCACGAACAGGAAGCGGTCGGCGCCGCGGCCGGCGCCGATGCGCCCTTCGGCGAGTCCGCCCGTGCGCACGTCGTGGCCCAGGGCCACCGGGATGCCGTCCAGGCGTCCGCTGAGCAGGGCGCGCATCGGGACGTCGCGCCAGCCCAGGTTGGCCGCGTAGACGGCGATCCCGTTCCCGGCGTCGACGATGCCCGGGACGGCGACGCCGGCCGCGGAGGCGGGCGCGCCGAAGCGTTCGCGGCCGAGTTCGTACAGCTCGGCGGCGAACTCCAGGATCGTCTCGACGACGGCGTCGGGGCCCCGGTCGCGGCCGGTGGCGCGGCGCGCTTCGTGCAGCAGGCGTCCGTCGTCGGCGATGAGGGCGGCCTTCATCCCGGTGCCGCCCACATCGAGGGCGATGACGTGTTTCACGGGTTTCACAGGTGACAGTCTCGCGTGCTCGGCGGGGAAAGGTCTAGTCCATTGGAGTGGATTGTTGAGCTGCCATACAAATCCGGAACCACGGTCCGGCCATGGCCGGACACGGTGCGTCTCCGGATGTGGACGAGCAGCCAAAGTGGTGTAGACCTTACGTGGATCGTACGTACAACAAGGGGTGGATCGAGAACTGTGAAGGGCCGTTACCTGAGCCTGGCCGCGACCGGAGCCGCGCTGAGCCTGACCGCCACGGCACTGACGGGCTGCGGAGCCGTGGGGAGTCTCACCGGGGACAACGAGGTGACCCTGCGGGTCGTGGCGGCCGACTACGGGGACAATCCGCAGAACTCCTCGGAGGGCTACTGGAAGAACCTGGCCTCCGGCTTCGAGCAGGACCACCCCGGCGTCAAGGTCGAGGTCAGCGTCTACTCCTGGTCCGAGGTCGACGCCAAGGTCGCCGCCATGGTCAAGGCCGGCAAGGCCCCCGACATCGCGCAGATCGGCGCCTACGCCGACTACGCGGCCGCCGGCAAGCTCTACACGGCGGACGAACTGCTCTCCGTCACCACCGAAGCCGACTTCCTCGCGCCGCTCGCCGACGCCGGCAAGGTCAAGCGGGTCCAGTACGGCATGCCGTTCGTGGCCAGCACCCGCCTGCTCTTCTACAACGAGAAGCTGCTCACGGACGCCGGGGTCATCGCCAAGGACGCCAAGGGCGGCTGGCAGCCGAAGAGCTGGGCCGACCTGGAGGCCGCCGCGAAGAAGCTCAAGACGGCGGGCGTGGCGACCCCCTTCGCACTGCCGCTCGGCCGCGAGGAGGCACAGGCCGAATCGATGATGTGGATGCTCGCGGGCGGTGGCGGCTACACCGACAACGAAGAGGCGTACGCGATCGACTCCCCGGAGAACGTCAAGACCTTCGAATTCCTGCGCGACAAGATGGTCGGCCAGGGGCTGACCGGTCCCACGGAGCCGTCCAAGACGGACCGGCAGGCCGCCTTCGACGCCTTCACGCGCGGTGAGGTCGGCATGCTCAACGGCCACCCCACGCTGGTGAAGCAGGCGGCGCAGAAGGGCGTGAAGTACGGCATGGTGGCCATGCCGACCGCCGACGGGACCGATCACCCGACGATGGGCGTCGCGGACTGGGTGATGGCCTTCAAGAACGGCCACCGCAAGGAGTCCGGGAAGTTCCTCGACTACCTGTACCAGGCGAAGAACGTGACGGCCTTCACCAACAAGTACGACCTGCTGCCGGTCACGACGAGCGGCTACCGGGCCATGGACTCCAGTACGGGTGGTGCGGCCCCGCAGCTGAAGACCTTCCTGCAGGCGCTGCCGAACGCCCGCCTCTACCCGGTCGGCAAGAAGTCCTGGGCCGGGGTGAGCGAGGACGTCAAGCAGAACATCGGCAAGAGCGTGCAGCCGGGCGGCCAGCCCGCGAAGGTCCTGGAGAACATCGCCGAGTCCGCCCGCAAGGCCGACGCCCACTGAGCGGCGCCGGCGTCGGGCTCCCGCCGGCAGCCGGCGGGAGCCCGACCCGGCCGGCTGTCGGAGGGCGCCGTTAATCTGGCGGTATGACGGACGACGAGGGGCTGACGGCCACCGAGGCCGCGGTCCTCGCGTACGAGGGACGCACCTGGCCCGGGCCCGGGGCCAAGGAGCGGGCGATACGGGAAGGGCTGGGGATGACCCCGGTCCGCTACTACCAGCTGCTCAACGTCCTGATGGACGACCCGCGGGCCCTGGCCCACGCGCCCGGAACCGTCAACCGGCTGCGCCGCATCCGCGAAGCACAGCGGGCCCGGCGCTGACGCCCGGACCCGGCGCAGCTGCCCTCCGGGCCCCGCGCAGCTGCTCCCGGACGTCGCGCGCCGTAGCCGTGGCCCGGCAGGGCCGTTAGGGTCGTCCCCATGGGGAGCCATCCGCACAGCATGCCGATGCCCGTCACCGCCGCCGGACGCGAGGGACTCGAAGCCCTCCTCCACGTACCCCGCCGTTCCGTGGTCGCGCTCGACTTCGACGGCACCCTCGCCGACATCGTCCCGGACCCCGACCAAGCACGGGCCCACCCGGGAGCCGTCGGGGCACTGGCCGCGCTGGCCCCGGAGGTCGCCTCCGTCGCCGTGATCACCGGCCGCCCGGCGAGCGTCGCGGTCCGCTACGGGGGCTTCGCAGGCGCCGCCGGCCTGGAACACCTGGTGGTCCTCGGCCACTACGGGGCCGAGCGCTGGGACGCCGTGACCGGCATAGTCCACACCCCGGCCGAGCACCCCGGGGTCGCCGCCGTACGGGCGGAACTGCCCGGATTCCTGGACTCCATCGGCGCCTGGCGCGGCACGTGGATCGAGGAGAAGGGCCGGGCCCTGGCCGTCCACACCCGCCGCGCCGCGGACCCGGACGCCGCGTTCGCCGCGCTCCGCGAACCGCTGGCCGAGCTGGCGGCGCGCCACGGGCTGATGGTCGAACCGGGGCGGGCGGTACTGGAACTGCGGCCGCCGGGGATGGACAAGGGCGTGGCCCTGACCGAATACCTCGCGGAGACGGGCGCCGAAGCGGTGCTGTACGCGGGGGACGACCTCGGCGACCTCGCCGCGTACGCGGCCGTGGAGAAGCTCCGCACGGACGGCATGCCGGGGCTGCTGGTGGCCAGCGGATCGGCCGAGGTCCCCGAACTCGCCACCCGCGCGGACCTCGTCCTGAACGGCCCGTCCGAGGTGGTCGCCTTCCTGTCGGCCCTGGCCGGAGCCATCCGCGCCTGACGTACCGGGTGCGGCGCCGTTGCCCCCGAGCTCCCGCGCCTCAAACGCCGGCGGGGCTGAAAAGCAGCTCCGCCGGCGTTTGAGGCGCGGGGTCTGGGGCGGAGCCCCAGTTTCGGGAAGGGGCGGGGTGGGGAAAGAGCCCCGCGCAGCGGGGGCCGTTACTCCCCGCGGAGAGCGGACAGCTGGGCCGTGAACCAGTCCGTCGGCGGGAGCGCCGTGGCCGCGGCCGCCAGCCGCTTCGTGCGCTCCAGCCGCTCACCCGCCGGCATCAACAGCGCCGCGTGCAACGCCTGCGCCGTCGCCGACACGTCGTACGGGTTCACCGTCAGCGCGTCCTCGCGGAGCTCCTCGTACGCCCCCGCCCCCGACGACAGCACCAGCGCACACCCCGCCTCCGACACCACCGGGATCTCCTTCGCCACCAGGTTCATCCCGTCCCGCACCGGGTTGACCAGCGCCACGTCCGCCAGCCGGTACGCGGCCAGCGAGCGCGCGAAATCGTCCTCGACGGACACCAGCACCGGCTGCCAGTCGGCCGTCCCGAACTCCGCGTTGATCTCCTGCGCCAGCTCCCGCACCGACTGCGTGTACGCGCGGTAGACCTCCAGGTCCTGTCGCGACGGGTACGCCGAGGCCAGGTGGACCACCCGGTCCCGCCACTCGGGGTGCGCGGTCAGTAGCTCCCGGTAGGCCAGCAGCCCGCGCAGGATGTTCTTCGAGAGCTCGGTGCGGTCCACGCGGACGATGGTCGCCCGGCCGCCGACGTCGGCCCGCAGGGCGGCCAGCTTGTCGTCCACCACCGGCCGGTGCGCGAGCGCGCGCAGGTCGTCCGCGTCGACGCCCAGGGCGTACTGCCGCACCTCCGTGAAGCGCCGCGGACCGTACCCGGACCCGTCGGCGGCGGCCCTGTGGTGCCACACCCCGCGCTCCGGGGAGCCGCCGGGCAGGTGCGGCTGCGCGATGCCGACCGCGTCGTCCCGGTCCGCCCCGGCGATGAACTCCGCCGACCAGCGCCAGGTGTGGAAGCCCAGCTGGTCCGCGCCGAGCATGCCCCACACGAGCTGTCCGCGCACGTCGTCCGGCAGCATGTCGAGGAACTCCCGCGAGGCCCACGGCGTGTGCGTGAAGTGCGCGATGCGCAGGTCGGGCCGCAGCTCGCGCAACTGCCCCGGGACCAGCGCCAGGTGGTAGTCCTGCACCAGGACGCACGCCCCCTCGGCGGCCTCTTCGGCCAGGGCCTCGGCGAAGGCCCGGTTGTACGCCGCGTACGAGTCCCATTGCCGCCGGAACCGGGCGTCGAAGACAGGCTCGCGCGGGACGTCGTACAGGTGGTGGTGGGTGAACCACAGCACCGAGTTCGCGATGCCGTTGTACGCGTCGTCGTACGTCGTGGGATCGATGTCCAGCATCCGGACGCCGGGCTCGCAGACGCCCCGCCGGACCGCCTCCCGGTCCGCCTCCGACAGCGCCGCGCAGATCCACAGGGCCTCCGGCTGTCGGGCCAGGGCGGCGGAGAGGCCGGAGACGAGGCCGCCGCCGCCGCGCCGGGCCGTGAGGGTGTCGTCTTCGCCGAGTTGGTAGGAGAGGGGGCCGCGGTTCGCTGCAACGAGTACCTGGGAAGCCATGCCGCGAACCTAGCCCGGGGCCCGCCCGCTCAAACGTCAGTTCCCTCACGCCACCCTGCGGCCGGAGTACTCCTTGACCTCGGCCATCGGCGGCCGCTCCTCGGTGTCCACGGCGTACGTCCGCGGCACGAACCCGTTCGGCCCGCGCTCGAACTGCGTCAACTCGGGGCGTACGAGGTGCCCGCGCGAGAGCCGCAGCTGCGCCGTCCGGTAGATCGCCGCGGCCATGCGGCCCAGCGCCCGGCCGTCCTGATGGCGGTGGAGCCGTACGCCCACGTCCACCTGGGCCAGCGCGTCCAGTCCGACGGTGTGCAGCGCGTCGACCAGCAGGCCCAGCTCGACGCCGTACCCGACGGGGAAGGGCAAACGTTCCAGCAGGGTGCGCCGCACGGCGTACTCACCGCCCAGCGGCTGGACGAACCCGGCCAGCTGCGGCCAGTGGAGGTTGAGCAGCGGCCGGGCGACCAGCTCGGTCACCCGACCCCCCTGGGCAGGGGCTTTGCCGGGGGCGGGCCCGTCGGCGTCGGCGCCGAAGGGGCGGTCGTACATCGCCTTGACGAACTCGACGTCCGGCTCCGTCAGCAGCGGGCCGACGATCCCGGACACGAACGTGGACGAGAAGTCCCGCAGGTCGGCGTCCACGAAGCAGACGATGTCGCCGCTGGTCACCAGCAGCGAGCGCCACAAGACCTCGCCCTTGCCGGGCAGGGCCGGGATCCGCGGCAGGATGTCGTCGCGGTGCACCACCCGGGCGCCGGCCTTCGCGGCCACTTCGGCGGTCCGGTCGGTGGAGCCCGAGTCGATCACGACGAGTTCGTCGACGAGCGGCCCCGCCGGCCCGTCGATCAGATCGCGCCGGATCACCTCGACGATGGCGCCGACCGTCTCTTCCTCGTCGAGCGCGGGCAGGACGACGCTGACCGTGGCGCCTGCCGCCCGTTTGGCGGAAAGCAGCTGGTCGAGCGGTCGGTCGGCCGCGGACCAGGAGCGGTCCGCAAACCAGCGCTCCACCTCTTCCAGCACGTTCGGCACTCCTCGGTAATCGTTGACGCTCGGCATTTTCAGCCGAAAAGTGATCCATCTCGCGGTTCGGACGGCTGTCTCAACCACCCGGACCTTCAGTTACAGTCTTGAACAACGCGAAGGACCACCGCATGCCGGGGGTCCCCGCGCACAAACGCCCGGACGCGCCATGGAGCGCGCGAACCCGGTGCCATACCGCTCATCCAGAGGGGCAGAGGGACACGGCCCGTTGAAGCCCCGGCAACCCTCCAGTCGGTTCTCGCGCTTGCTTGCAGCAGCGAGGTCCCCGGCTAGGGAAGGTGCCAATTCCGTCTCATGGCGAAGTGCGCCATGGGGAAGATGAGGAGAAAGGGCCTCGCCATCATGGCTGCACAGACTGTTGCCACCTCTGTCGATCTCGGACCTGCCACCGGCCTCTCGTGTCGTGAGTGCGGTACCCGTTTCGAACTCGGACCCATCTTCGCCTGCGTCGAGTGTTTCGGTCCGCTGGAAGTCGCCTACGACCTGCCCACCGGCGACCCCGAAGCCCTGCGCGCCGCGATCGAGGCCGGCCCGAACAACATCTGGCGCTACGCCCCGCTGCTGCCCGTCCCCGCTGACGTGGCCGCCAAGCCCAGCCTGAACCCCGGCTTCACCAAGCTCGTGGACGCGGCCAACCTGGCCAAGGAGCTCGGCATCACCGGGAAGCTCTACGTCAAGGACGACTCCGGCAACCCGACGCACTCCTTCAAGGACCGCGTCGTGGCCATCGCCGTCGAGGCCGCCCGCGCCTTCGGCTTCACCACCCTGTCCTGCTCCTCCACCGGCAACCTGGCCGGCGCCGTCGGCGCCGCGGCCGCCCGGGCCGGCTTCCGCTCCTGCGTGTTCATCCCGCACGACCTGGAGCAGGGCAAGGTCGTCATGGCCGGTGTGTACGGCGGCGACCTGGTCGGCATCGAAGGCAACTACGACGACGTCAACCGCTTCTGCTCCGAGCTCATCGGCGACCCGCTGGGCGAGGGCTGGGGCTTCGTCAACGTCAACCTGCGCCCCTACTACGGCGAGGGTTCCAAGACCCTCGCCTACGAGATCTGCGAGCAGCTCGGCTGGCAGCTGCCCGACCAGATCGTGATCCCGATCGCGTCCGGCTCGCAGCTGACGAAGATCGACAAGGGTCTGCAGGAGCTGATCAAGCTCGGGCTGGTCGAGGACAAGCCGTACAAGATCTTCGGCGCCCAGGCCGAGGGCTGCTCCCCGGTGTCGACCGCCTTCAAGGCCGGCCACGACGTGGTCCGCCCGCAGAAGCCGAACACCATCGCCAAGTCGCTCGCCATCGGCAACCCGGCCGACGGCCCGTACGTCCTGGACATCGCCCGCCGCACCGGCGGCTACGTCGAGGACGTCACCGACGAGCAGGTCGTCGAGGCCATCAAGATCCTCGCGCAGGCCGAGGGCATCTTCGCCGAGACCGCGGGCGGCGTGACCGTCGGCGTGACCAAGAAGCTCATCGAGAACGGCCAGCTCGACCCGGCGCTGACCACGGTGGTCCTGAACACCGGTGACGGCCTCAAGACCCTGGAGGCGGTGGCCGCGGACAGCGGGCAGACCGCCACCATCCGCCCGAGCCTGGACGCGTTCCGCGCCGCCGGCCTGGCCTGATCCCCGATCCCCCTCGTACCCGGAAAGGCAGTAGCGCCATGAGCGTCAACGTCCGCATCCCCACCATCCTGCGCACCTACACCGGCGGCCAGGCCGAGGTCACGGCCGAGGGCGCGACCCTCTCCGAGGTCATCGCCTCCCTTGAGGTGAACCACCCGGGCATCGCCGCGCGCGTCCTGGACGACCAGGGCAAGCTGCGCCGGTTCGTGAACGTCTACGTCAACGACGACGACGTGCGCTTCGAGGGCGGTCTGGACGCGGTGACGCCGGACGGCGCCGGTGTCTCGATCATTCCCGCCGTCGCGGGCGGCTGCTGACGCAACAACCCCTGAATTACCCCCTCCGGTAAAAGCGGAGGGGGTAATTCTGCTTGGTTGGGCGCGGTAAGGTTGGGGAAGTCCCCTCCGCTGGACTTGCCCGCTGCATATGAGCGGGTCGCGTGAGGGTTGACATTGAGTCAATGTGCAAGTGCGGTATGGGGCTTTGGCGAGATATGCCGGGTCCGAGTTGCCCGGGAATATGCCAACTTTTCACTTTATTTCAATGTATCCCCGTGTCCAGATTTCTCGTCGGATTGACCTGTTGCAGACAGCAGCGGTGCAGATACATTCAGCCCCGGTCGAGGCGTTCCGGCGCAAGTTCTGACCCGGGACCGCGAAGTGCGGTCCCGCGCAAGGGCCAGTAATAGGGGAGTTAGGCATGGCTCAGGGCACCGTCAAGTGGTTCAACGCGGAGAAGGGCTACGGCTTCATCGCGGTCGACGGTGGTGCGGATGTGTTCGTCCACTACAGCGCCATCCAGATGGACGGGTACCGCACCCTTGAAGAGGGTCAGCGGGTCGAGTTCGAGATCTCGCAGGGCCAGAAGGGTCCGCAGGCGGACATGGTCAAGCTCGCCGTCTAGTCCCGGCGCGATCGACCACCGACGCATACGCACGAAGGGTCCGCATCCTTGAGGAGGGATGCGGGCCCTTCGTGCTGCCCGCACCGCGCCGGGCGGGCTTCGTGGAAGCCGCTTGCACTCAAGGGGGTCGAGTGCTAATCATTGGCGTTAGCACTCTCGTGCTGAGAGTGCTACTACACAGGACCGGGTCGGTGAGGCCCGCAGGGTCCGGCGGGAAGGAACCGCCGGGCACGCAGGCCGTCCGTCGCGGGCGCGGGCGCGGTCCGGAGCAATCCAACCCTCCCCCCACGCCGGCGGCGCAGGGGGAACCCCAGTCCTGGAGGACCACTTCAGATGGCCAAGATCATTGCGTTCGACGAGGAGGCCCGGCGCGGCCTTGAGCGCGGTATGAACCAGCTCGCCGACGCCGTCAAGGTCACCCTTGGCCCCAAGGGTCGCAACGTCGTCCTTGAGAAGAAGTGGGGCGCCCCCACGATCACCAACGATGGTGTTTCCATCGCCAAGGAGATCGAGCTCGAGGACCCGTACGAGAAGATCGGCGCCGAGCTGGTCAAGGAAGTCGCCAAGAAGACGGACGACGTCGCCGGCGACGGTACGACCACCGCCACCGTGCTCGCCCAGGCGCTCGTACGCGAGGGCCTGCGCAACGTGGCCGCCGGCGCCAACCCGATGGCCCTCAAGCGTGGCATCGAGAAGGCCGTCGAGGCCGTCTCCGGCGCCCTGCTGGAGCAGGCGAAGGATGTCGAGACCAAGGAGCAGATCGCTTCTACGGCCTCCATCTCCGCCGCTGACACCCAGATCGGCGAGCTCATCGCCGAGGCCATGGACAAGGTCGGCAAGGAAGGCGTCATCACCGTCGAGGAGTCCCAGACCTTCGGTCTGGAGCTGGAGCTCACCGAGGGCATGCGCTTCGACAAGGGCTACATCTCGGCGTACTTCGCCACCGACATGGAGCGTATGGAGGCGTCCCTGGACGACCCGTACATCCTCATCGTCAACTCCAAGATCGGCAACGTGAAGGACCTCCTTCCGCTGCTTGAGAAGGTCATGCAGTCCGGCAAGCCGCTGCTGATCATCGCCGAGGACGTCGAGGGCGAGGCCCTGTCGACCCTGGTCGTCAACAAGATCCGCGGCACCTTCAAGTCCGTGGCCGTCAAGGCCCCGGGCTTCGGCGACCGCCGCAAGGCCATGCTCGGTGACATCGCCATCCTCACGGGCGGCACGGTCATCTCCGAGGAGGTCGGCCTCAAGCTGGAGAACGCGGGCCTCGACCTGCTCGGCCGCGCCCGCAAGGTCGTCATCTCCAAGGACGAGACCACGATCGTCGACGGCGCCGGTGACAGCGACCAGGTCCAGGGTCGCGTCAACCAGATCCGTGCCGAGATCGAGAACTCCGACTCGGACTACGACCGCGAGAAGCTCCAGGAGCGCCTCGCGAAGCTGGCCGGCGGCGTGGCCGTCATCAAGGCCGGTGCCGCGACCGAGGTGGAGCTCAAGGAGCGCAAGCACCGCATCGAGGACGCCGTCCGCAACGCGAAGGCTGCCGTCGAGGAGGGCATCGTCGCCGGTGGTGGCGTGGCCCTGCTCCAGGCCTCCGCGGTCTTCGAGAAGCTCGACCTGTCGGGTGACGAGGCGACCGGCGCCAACGCCGTGAAGCTCGCCCTGGAGGCTCCGCTCAAGCAGATCGCCGTCAACGGTGGTCTTGAGGGTGGCGTCGTCGTGGAGAAGGTCCGCAACCTGACCGTCGGCTGGGGCCTGAACGCCGCGACCGGCGAGTACGTGGACATGATCGCCGAGGGCATCATCGACCCGGCGAAGGTCACGCGCTCCGCTCTGCAGAACGCCGCGTCCATCGCCGCGCTGTTCCTGACGACCGAGGCCGTCATCGCCGACAAGCCGGAGAAGGCCGGCGCGGGCGCGCCGGGCGGCATGCCGGGCGGTGACATGGACTTCTGATCGGCCCCGCGCTGATCGGCTGTTCTCGACCGAGGGCGGTACTCCCGTACGGGGGTGCCGCCCTCGGTCGTTTGTGGGTGTCCTAGAAGCCCGAACTGTCGACGTCGAAGCCGAACGAGCTCGGCCTTGAAGCCGTCAGGCGTGTCCATCTCCGCAACGGTGCGCAGGAGCGTCTCGAACGTCGGCGGCGCCGCGTGTTCCATCGGTGTGGCCCGTTCGGTCATGATCGTCACCGTCGCCTTCCGCGTGGCGTGCTGCGCACTGGCTGCGCTGCTCGTTCCAGGCTGGTGGCGGGCGGGCGGACCCGCCCGGTCCCCGAGACGGATCACCGCCGATCGGGTGCCTTTGGTTGACTGGAGGTATGAGCGATCTCTTCGTCAAGATCTGCGGCCTGAAGACCGCGCACGACGTCGACACGGCCGTGGCCGCCGGGGCCGACGCCGTCGGGTTCGTCTTCGCGCCGGGGAGCCCCCGAACCGTCGACGCCGCCACGGCGCTGGAGCTCGCCGCCCGGGTCCCGGCCGGGGTCCTCACCGTCGGGGTGTTCCGGGGGCAGCCGGTCGACGAGGTGCGGCGGCTGACCGAGGAGAGCGGCGTACGGGGAGTGCAGCTGCACGGCGACGAGGGCCCGGAGTACTACGAGGCGCTGCGCGCCGAGGGCCGGACCCTGCTGCGGGCCACCGCCCAGCACGTCGGGCGCTGCGGGGAGTACGGGGAGGACCTGCTGCTGATCGACGCGCCGGACCCCGGCTCCGGCAAGCCGTGGAACTGGGGGTCGGACGAGTTCGCAGCCCCCGGGGGCCACTGGCTGCTGGCCGGCGGGCTCACCCCGGGCAACGTCCGGGAGGCCGTGGAAACCACCGGCGCCTGGGGCGTGGACGTGTCCAGCGGGGTGGAGAGCGCCCGGGGGGTGAAGTCCCGCGACCTCATCCGCTCCTTCATCGAGGCCGCCCGGCGCTAGTACCGCCGGGCGACGGCTGTCGGGTCAGTGCGACGCGTTGTTGAGGCAGGCCACGTCGTACTGGGATACCGAGCGGGGGTTGGTGGAGTTCTGCGGCTGTTCGCCCGCGTAGTGGGTGCCGGCGATGCCGTCCTCGTTGAAGGCGGAGCCGCGGGCGCTCGCGGAGTGGCCGGGGCGGGCGGAGTCCGCCAGCCCCTCGCAGGACGCGCCCGGTTGGCCGGCGAAGGCGGGGGCAGCGGCGATACCCGCCGCGCCGGTGAGTAGAGCGGCGGAGGCCAGCGCGAGGGCCGCCCGTTTCACGGGGTTCGTGACCGGGTTCATGATCGTTCCTCCTTTCGCGGAACGCCTGTGCATCACGTACGTCCGTACGCCGGGAAGGGATTGCCCGCCGGCGTCGCGGGCTAGCCTGTAGCCGGGGGGATCATGGATCAGAGACCGCCGCTCGCGGAGCGGCTCCGGCACTACACCGCGGTCACGGCGGCCTGCGCGCTCACCACCGTCGTGGTGCTGTACGCGGTCCTGTGCGCGAAGTTGGCGGACGACACCCCGTCCGACGCGTACGGCACGGGCAGCCCTCCGCGCGGTTTCGGCATCCTGGCAGCGTCCACGGTGGTCGGCGCGCTGGCAGCAGCCGTCCTGTGGTGGTACGTCGTACGGGGCCGCCGGCACCGCTCGGCGCTCGGCCGGGCGGCGGCCGTCGCACTCGCCCTCGTCGCGCTGGGGCCCGGCTGGCTCGGCTTCTCGTGGATGCGCGGCCCGCAGATGGACCTCTTCGGCTACCAGGTCCCGGACGGCGGGGCCCTGGAGAAGCCGCTCGGCTCCTGGGCGTTCGAGCACAGCTCGGGGGCCGTGATCCGGGTCCGCGCGGACGGCGTCACGGCCTACAACGGGGAGGGCCGCCACGGCGGCGGATTCCGCGCCCCGGACGGCGGCGCGGTGTGCGCGATGAGCGACGACGCGCCGTCCGGGACCGGCCTCGTCACCCTGACCACGGCGGAGAGCGAGTGCGGCAACAGCCTGGTGGCGGTGCGCACGGAGTCCGGCGAGAAGCGCTGGACGAAGGACATCCCGAAGCTCGTGGGCAAGCCGTCCGCGGGCGGCAACCTCGCCGTGGCCGCGACGACGGACGCCGTGCTCGCCCACGACCTGGACACGGGCGCGGAGCTCTGGCGCTTCCCACTGCCCGCGGGCGCCGTCGTCTCGCAGGTCGCGGCCGGACCCGACCGGGTCCTGTTCCTGGCGCGGACCGAAGGGGGCAGCGAGCTGTCCGCCCTGGACGCCCGCACCGGATCCCGCTCCTGGCAGGCCCTGCTTCCCGACGGTTACGGGGCCCCGGGCATCGTGTCGGCTTCCCCGGCGGCCGCCGTCGCGGACGGGCGCCTGCTGCTGTTCGACGAGACGGGCCGACCGCGCACCGACCCGGAGCCGCCGTTCCACCTGGGCCCGGACACGGCCCGGCTGGTCGTCGGCGACGTCCTGTACGCGGCGGTCCCCGAGCGGGAGAAGCGGGAGCTGCTGGCGGCCTACTCGCTGAAGGACGGCCGCCGGCTGTGGACGCGGGCCTTCGAGGGCGACTGGCAGGTCCGCGCCGTGGCCGTCGGCCGCAACGACCGGATCGCCGTGGTCACGCAGGGCGCGTACACCCACCTCTGGCACCTCGACCCCGGCACGGGCAAGCCCGGCGGGGAGTCGACGGTCCTGCGCGACCTCCCGCTGGGCACGTCCTTCGCCCTCTACGGCAGGACGTTCGTCAACCTCGACGCGGGCGGACGCCTCCCGCCGATCTTCGACGTGCGCCCGGCCTTCGGCTGGTGACCCGCATCAGAGGGCGGTGACGAAGGCCCCCCAGGCGGCCGCGCCGAAGACCAGGTGGGGCCCGTCCGGGACCTTGGAGTCCCGGACGGGGACGAGGTCGCTGTGCGCGTCACAGACCTCGACGCAGTCGCCGCCGTCACCGCCGCTGTGGGTGGACTTGCGCCAGGTGGCCATCTCCAGGCAGTTGCCGCCGTCGCCGCCGCTATAGCTGGACTTGTGCCAGGTGGCCGTCGACAGGTCGTACTCAAGCATGCTGGTCATGTGCGTAATCCTCCGCCGCGGACTCGATCATGGCCAGTGATTGGGCAGGTGACAGAGCACAGGCCATGAGGAGATCGTAGGTCAGCGCGTGGCGGCCAACTGTTGCCGGATCGTCCAGCAGTTGACCCATTCCGATACCTTCGACGTAGGCGAGCGGAGGTGCGTCCACAAAGGACATCAGCTTGAGGGAGCCGTGCAGGCCCGCGTGGGCGCCTACACCGAACGGAATCACCTGGGTGATGATGCGGCGCGCTCGGCCCAGAGTTACAAGATGACGCAGGGCGTCGGCCATCACCTCCCGGCCGCCGACGACCCGCCGGAGCACCGCCTCGTCGAGCACGCACCACAACAAGGGTGTTGATGGGTCGGTGAGGAGCCGGGCTCGGCCCAGTCGGGCCTCGGTCAGTTCGTCGATGACGGCTTCCGGCGCGGTCGGCTGGTATGCGCGGAAGATCTCCCGTGCGTAGGCCTCCCGCTGGAGCAAGCCCGGGATGACCAGGGGCGCGTACTCCCTGATGGCCAGGGCCTCCGCCTCGGCCTCGGCGGCTTCCACGAAGTGGTCGGGGTACTTGGACTTGCCCTGCTTCCCGGCGTTGCGGGTGAAGAAGCCGCCCATACCCAGGATCTCGTCTATCGCCTTGGCGAGTTCGAGGGTGATCCGGCGGGTGCCCGCCTCCATCTGGCCGACGTACGAGCCGCTCACGAACAGCTTCTCGCCCAGTGCGGCCTGGCTCATGGCGGCGCGTTCGCGGGCCACGCGGAGTTCGGCTCCGAGGAGGGCGCGGGGTGAGGCGGGATCGAGGGGTTTTCCTGGCATGACAACTCCCGGTGCAACAGGTGCGGTTGCTGCGGTGACCCACTTGAAAGGCTAGCGGCGGTGTCGCCACGCTGTGTGGAGGAGCTGAATACTCAGGGTAGAAAGGTGACATGTCATGGTGCTCACGGCCAAGGAGCGGATGCAGGCGGCGGAGGAGGCCGTGCGGCAGCTGAGGGAGTCCCTCGCCGGGGTCGGGGTCACGCTCCCCTCGCTGGACGTGGACGGGGTCTCGGCGGCGGGGACGTACGGGCTGCCGTTGATCGACCTCGGGCGGTGCAACCTCACCACCGCACTCCGGTTGGCCGTCGTCCTGCACGAGCGGGCCCGCCCCGCGTGAGCGAGGCCGCCCTGGAAGGGTGCCTCGCGGCGGCACGGGCCTGGGAGTTCGAGCTGGCCTGGAAGCTGTGCTGGCTGGAGAAGGGCCTGGCCGGGCCCGGGTGGAGGAGGAGCGGGATGCCGCTCCAAGTGCGGGTGGAGCTGCACGAGGCCAGTGGGCTGTGGACCGCGGTCGGCGACGACGGGAAGCGGCGGGTCCGGGAGACGGCCGAGACGGCGGACGAGGCGACGGCCCTCGTCCACGAGGCGTTCGGGCTGAAGGCGTGGCGGCCGCAGCCGCCTCCGCCGCCCGGTTGGCACCGCTTCACGCTCGTCCACGGCCCGGTGGGCCGGACGCCCGGCTACGCGGATCCGCGCTACGACGCGATCAAGGCGCGGCCGCCGCAAGGCTGTGTGCCCGAGGACCTCAACGGCTCTTTCGGACTGCGGTGCGAGCGGCCCGGCGCGCGGCTGCTGGACGCCGTGGGGGAGTTGTGCGGTGAGATCCGGGCCGCGCACGGGCTGCTCATGAGCGACCTCGGCATCGAGAAGCTGTGGGAATGGTCGTCCGACGGCCCGGACGGCTGGGGCGCCGAGATCGTCGGGCAGCTCCTGCTGATGGCGGCCGAGCGGGGTCCGGAGCTCGGCTACGGTGTGGACGACCTGGTGTCCTTCCTGCGGACCGCTGCCGCCGGAAGTGCGGGCGGCTAGTCGGAGAAGTTCTTCAGCGCTTCGGTGTCGAGGGTGATGCCGACGGGGGCGGGGATCTCGACCATCTCGCCGTAGGCGTAGGCGGGGTCGTCCAGGTACTTGCCCTCTTCGGGCTCGCTGTAGACCATCAGACCGTGCCGCTCCCGGTCGATGAGTAGGTGGATCGGGATACCGGCCGCCGCGTAGCCGTCCCGCTTCTCGTTCCGGTCGCGACTGTCGGAGTCGGAGTTGTGGGAGGTGACCTCCACGACCATCAGGACGCCCGCCGGATCTGCCCACTCGCCTTGTCCGGCGAAGTGCGCCACGGGGGCGAGAACTCCGTCCGAGCGGGCGCGGCCGGTGCGGTACTGCTCGACCCTCAGCCCCTGCTCGGGATGCAGGTCGAGTTCGGGCCGGTGCTGCATGCACTGCCGGAGCAGCCACATGAAGATGGCCCCGTGGTCACCGTCGGGCACAGGCTTTACCCCTAGCTTTCCCGCAATGAATTCGAGCGTCACGGTTTCGGGAGCGCCGCGCTCAAGTGCTTCGAAGTCATCGAGGGACATCTGTGGGCGCTTGGTGGACCCTGCGGTCATGGAATCGCCTCCATGGTGCCTTGTGGGCTCCGGGCTGGACCGTCTGAAGCGCCATCTTCGACTCCGTTCGGCTACGGCTGGGGCAAACGCTAGGGGCATATGCCAGAGCGGAGCCGGCCGCTGGTCCAGGGTTAGCCTGATGGAGTGAGCGGCCTCCGGGCCGCGCTGACGCTAGTCCGTGCGGAGGCGGGCGTGGAGGTGTTCGTCGTGCCAGCCGTCCGCGTGGAGGAGGGCGCCGCGCATGGTGCCCTCCAGGGGGAAGCCGGCCTTCGTCGCGACGTGGCAGGACGCCGGGTTGCCCACGGAGTGGGTGATGCGCAGGCGGTGCAGGCCCAGTTCGTCGAAGGCCCAGCGGCTGACCCGGGTCATGGCCGCGGCCATGACGCCCCCGCCGCGGCCCGCGGGCAGCAGCCAGTACAGGAGCTCGCCGCTCCCGCCCGGGAGGTCGAGGTCGGCCAGGCCGATCAGGCCGACGGGCGGGCCGCCGGTGGTGGGCGCCACCGCCCAGATCGCGGCCTGCTCGGCGTGCCAGCGTTCCTGCCAGCGCTCGATCCGGGCCACGGCCTCGGCCGGGGACAGCAGTGGGGAGCGGTTCCAGTGGCGGATGTCCGGGTCGTGGCAGGACTCGACCAGCGCGGGGGCGTCGTACGCGGTCCACGGCCGCAGGTGGAGCGGGCCCGGCAGGTCCAGGACCGGCTGGGGGCGGGCCGTCATCCGGCCGGGCGGGACCACCGCGGCGATGCTCACGCCGCGTTGCGGAAGTGGGCCAGCAGGGCCTCGGCCTCGGCGGTGCTGCCCGTGATGGTGTCGAAGGCCGCGTCCGAGGGGACGGCCGGGCCCCACAGCCAGGCGTGGTGGCAGCTGAAGCAGAAGATTAGCTCGAACAGGGGCTGGTCGGCGGCGTCGTACGCACGCAGTCCCCAGCCCGGCGCGAAGCAGACGCGCGGCTCGCCGGGCGGCATGGACGAGATCAGCCCGAGCGAGTCGGCGGCTTCTCGGCCGGTCCAGCGGGAGACGACATCGCCGGTCATGGGGTCGCCGTAGCGCTCGGGGCGCGAGCAGAGGCGTACGACCTCGACGACAGCGGTGGCGGCAACGGCTTCGGCGGGGAGCTGCATCCTGGCAGTCTCCCGAACCCCGCTAGATTTTCGCTACAACCGGCTCCGTGGCCGGTTGGAGGGTGGCTGGAATTGCCTCATGATCGGCGTTGAGCTCGGTCAGCATCTGCCGGGTGAACCCGAAGAACCAGGTGGCGGCGAAGCCCACCAGGTAGCCGGCCAGCAGCCCGCCCGCGTAGATCGCCAGGTTCATGCCCAGGCCCGAAGAACCGTCCAGCAGCGGGAACAGCGCCCACCCCGACGGGCCGATGGCGGTGGCGCCGAAGGCGAACCCCAGCTGGTTGCAGAGCCCGACGAACGCCCCGCCCGCCGCGCCGCCCACACAGGCGGTGACGAAGGGGCGGCCCAGCGGGAGCGAGACCCCGTAGATCAGCGGTTCCCCGACGCCCAGGAAGCCCGCCGGGAGCGCTGACCTGATGGTCGTGCGCAGGGACCGGTTGTGCGGCAGCCGGCAGTAGACCGCGAGCGCCGCGCCGACCTGGCCCGCGCCCGCCATGGCGAGGATCGGCAGGAGGGCGGTGTGGCCGGTCTGCTCGATGAGGGTGGTGTGGATCGGGATCAGGGCCTGGTGCAGGCCCAGCATCACCAGTGGCAGGAACAGTCCGCCGAGGACCAGCCCGGCGAAGGCGCCGCCCGTGGCGAGCAGCCAGGTCGCGAAGGAGCCGATGGCGGTGGCGACCGCACCGGCGAGGAACATCAGGCCGAAAATCGTCACCAGGCCGGAGGCCAGGACGGTGACCGTGGGGGTGACCAGCGCGTCGAGCGACTCGGGAACCCACCTGCGGCACAGCTTCTCCACGCGGACGGCGAGGTACGCGGCCGCCAGGGCCCCGAGTACGCCGCCCTGCCCGGGGGAGAGGTGCTGGCCGAACGCGTCGATCTTCGCGACGCCCGGGAAGACGATGATCGCGGCGACGGCGCCGCCGAGGACCGGCGTGCCGCCGAACTCCTTGGCCGTGTTGTAGCCGACGAAGACCGCGATGAGCGACATGAACCCGGAGGCGATCGCGGCGAGCGCCGGGACGACGGCGGGCAGCCAACCCGTGTTCAGCAGTACCCCGTTGAGGCCGGCGATGATGCCGCAGCCGATGAGCGCCGGGATCAGGGGGACGAAGACGTTGGCGATGCGGCGCAGGAACAGCTTCACGGGGGTGCGGTTGCGGTCGTGTCGGGCCCGTTTCAACGCGGCGCCCTGGGTGGCGAGTTGCTCGGCGGTGACGGGCGTTCCGGCAGGGCCGGGCCGGTCGGGGGTGCGCGGGGGGCCGGTGGTGCCCGCGGCATCGGAGGTGGCGGGCTTGCCGGTGCCCGCCGGGCCGGTCAGGGCCGGGTTGCCCGCCGGTTCCGCCGTGGCCGGGTTGCCCGCCGGGCCGGCCGGGGAACGGCCCTGCTCGACCAGTGCCTCGAACTCCGGGGTGACCCGGGCGACGGTCCCCGGCCCCAGCACGATCTGGTAAGTGTCGTCCTCGACGACGCCCAGCACCGCGGGCAGCGCCCGCAGCGCCCGGTCGTCGACCAGAGAGCGGTCGTGCAGCGCGATGCGCAGCCGGGTCATGCAGTGCGCGATCGAGCTGATGTTGTCCGGGCCGCCGACCAGGGGGAGGATCGCGGCGGCTGTGGCGCGGTTCTTGTCAGTGGACATGTCGTGATCGCCTTGCGTCGGGGAAACGGGGCAGTCAGAGGTCGCGGGCGAGGGCGAGGGCCTCGCGCAGGTGGCCGTGCGTGTCGGTGAGCAGGTCGGCCGCGGTGGGTCCGTCCACGGCGCCGATGAGTACGAGGACGGCCTGCTTGACCTCGCCGCCGGTGGCGTCGAGCGCGGCCTCGATCTCCTCGTCCGGCGCGCCGGTGGCCAGGGTCAGGATCCGGCGGGAGCGGGCGCGCAGCTTCTCGTTGGAGGCGCGCAGGTCGACCATCAGGTTCCCGTACGTCTTGCCGAGCCGGATCATGGTGATGGTCGAGACGAGGTTCAGGACGAGTTTCTGGGCGGTGCCGGCCTTCAGGCGGGTGGATCCGGTCAGCAGCTCGGGTCCGACGACGACCTCGATGCCGTGTTCGGCGGCCGCGGCGAGCGCCGAGCCGGCGTTGCAGGACAGGCCGACGGTGAGCGCGCCGCGCGTACGGGCGAACTCGACGGCGCCGACCGCGTACGGGGTGCGGCCGGAGGCGGAGATCCCGATCACGGTGTCGTCGGCGGTCAGCTCCAGGGCGGCGAGGTCGGCGGCGGCCAGCTCGGCGGAGTCCTCGGCGCCTTCGACCGCCGAGACCATGGCGGTGGGGCCGCCCGCGATCAGGCCGACGACCTGCGCCGGGTCGGTGTTGAAGGTGGGCGGGCATTCGCTGGCGTCCAGGACGCCCATCCGGCCCGCCGTGCCGGCGCCCGCGTAGACGAGCCGCCCGCCGCGGGCCATGCGGGGCGCGATGGCGTCGATCGCGGCGGCGATGTGCGGCAGTTGCGCGGCGACGGCGGCCGGGACGGTGGCGTCGTCGGCGTTCATGGTGCGGGCGATGTCCAGGGTGGAGAGCCGGTCGATCTCGGCCAGTTCGGGGCGGAAGGCCTCGGTGGTCAGCGTGTCGAGCTGGGCGCGCAGTGCGGCGTACGACGCGGTCATGGGCGGGGGCTCCTGGCGGTTCGGCGGGGGGCGAGCGCCTCGTACGAGGCGGCGAGCGCGGGTGCGGCGGTCTCGTACGTCCGCTGGGCGACGGCGACGAACAGGCAGTCGACGACCAGGAGCTGGCTGGTCCGGCTGGACATGGCGGCGGGGCGCAGCCGGGTCTCGCGGGCGGCGGAGGTGGCCAGTACGAGGTCGGCGTGGTGGGTCAGGGGTGCGCCCGGGCGGCTGGTGAGCGCGATGGTGGTGGCGCCGCGCTCGAAGGCCGTGCGGAGGGGGTCGATCACGTCGCCGGTCGCGCCGGAGTGGCTGATCGCGACGGCGGCGTCGCCGGGGCCCAGTTGTACGGCGCCGGTGATGGCCAGGTGGGGGTCGCTGTGGGCGTGGGCGACGAGGCCGATGCGCAGCAGCTTCTGGGCGAGGTCCTGGCCGACGAGTGCGGAGGCGCCGACGCCGTAGATGTCGATCCGGCGGGCGGTGGCGAGCGCGGTGACGGCGCCGGTGAGCGCGGCGAGGTCGAGGCCGGCGGCGGTGTCGGCGAGGGTCTGGGCTTCCTCGTGGGCCAGTTTGGCGACGACGTCGGCGATCGGGTCGTCGACGGCTATGTCGGCGGTGACGGCGGGGGCCGCGGTGGACTCCTGCCGGGCGGCGAGCGCGGCGAGGGCCAGGCGCAGGTCGCGGTAGCCGGGGTAGCCGAGGAGGCGGGCGGTGCGGACGACGGTGGCCTCGCTGGTGCCGGTGCGTGCGGCGAGGGCGCTGACGGTGAGGCGCGAGCAGCCGGCCGGGTCGGCGGCGACGGTTTCGGCGACGGCCCGTACGGAGCGGGTCATGGTGGGGCCCAGGCTGTGGACGCGGGCCCGCAGCGGGAGGCCGGGGCCGGGGCCGGTGGCGGCGCCGGAGCGCTCCCCACCCTCGCCCTGGCTGAAAGTTACTTTCGGGTCGTCGCTCATCTTTGAAATCTATTTTCGGTCGGGGTTGGGGTCAAGGCGCCATCCGGCACCGGGGCAGAAGGACCTTCACCACATGGCCCGTACGGGGTCACAATGGGCGCATGGACCACGCGACCCCCCTGGAACAGGCGCTGCACGCCGCCCGCGCCCTCGTTCTCGCCGATCTCGTCGCGGGCGAGGTCGCCGAGGCCGATGTCGTCTCCCTCGTCGAGGACTCGGTCACGCACCGCCGGTGGTGGGTGGAGCAGTGGCCGGAGGGGGCCGGCTACCTCGCCGGACTCGTCGCCCAGGACGTACAGGACGCGCTGCTGGAGAAGTACGGGCGCTGGCCGCTGTGCCCGGTCTGCTCGCACGGCGATCCGCACGCGCTGGACGTGGAGCCGGAGTTGGGGCCTGACCCGCACTGGGTGTGCGCCAAGGCGGGAGTGAAGGTCGCCGCGGTCGGCGGCCTCGGCCCCGTCTTCGGCGCCGGCCGGTGAGCCGCCGATGACGCTCTACATCGACCCGCCGACCTGGCCGGGCCACGGCCGCATGTGGTCGCACCTGGTCAGCGACGTCTCGTACGAGGAACTCCACGCCTTCGCGGCGTCGATCGGCTGCCCGGCGAAGGCGTTCGAGCGGGACCACTACGACGTGCCGTCGTACCGCTACGCGGACGCGGTCGCGGCGGGCGCGGTGGAGATCGGCAGCAAGGAACTGGTCGGCCGCCTCACCCGGGCAGGCCTGCGCCGCCCCAAGGGCCGCCCGGCATAGGGGCTCGTGGATGTGCCCCGGAACGCACCCCCGTGACCATATGACGGTCGGTCATGTGCCGTGCGGGCAGGAGGATTTACTGCATTAGGATGACCCGCGAATCTGCCACTCGCAGTTGCCCGAGGGGGATCGTGCGTCGGTCAGTGCTGTTCGTACACGGGACCGGAGTCCGGGAGGTCTCGTACAAGGAGACCTTCGACGCCGTCCGGACCCGCCTCGACGAGATCCGGCCCGGGCTGGAGGTCCGCGGCTGCTTCTGGGGCCGGGAGCAGGGTGCGTCGATGGCCCTCGACGGCGCCTCCGTCCCCCGCTACCGGCAGTCGCGGGGCGGCACGGCGGACGACGACGCCGAGATCGAGGTCTGGGGGGTCCTGTACGACGACCCCTGGTACGAGCTCCGGCTGCTGGGCCTGCAGCCCGCACCGGCATCGGGCCTGGGCTTCGGGCTACCGGCCTCCGAAGAGTTCTTCGCCGACATCACCGAGTACGGCCCCGCCCCCGAGGTGGTCGAGGCCTTCGCCGCACGGGGTCTCGGAGAGGACTTCGCCGAGGCCTTGCGGGCCGTCGCGCGGGCGCCCGAGTTACGGGACGCCGCGGCCACCGCGGACGCGGACGGGACCGAGCACCGCCGGGCGGTGGCCCGCGCCGTGATCGCCATGACGCTCGGCCTCGCCGACGACCGGGGCGTCGAGGTCTCAGGCATCGTGCGCGACGCGCTCCTCGACACGCTCAGCACCGACCTGTACGCCGAGGGCCGGTCCGTCAAGGGACTGCTCGGGAAGGCGCTGCTCGCCAGGCCGCTCGGCTGGCGCGGCCGGTCCCGGCGCGGGGCGTGGGGTGACGCCGCCCTGCCCGCGATCGGGGACATCCTGCGCTACCAGGCCCGGGGCCAGGGCGTACGCGACCAGATCAAGCGGACCGTCGAGAACACTCCCGGGGACGCGATCACCGTCATCGCGCACAGCCTCGGAGGCGTCGCGTGCGTCGACCTGTTGGTGCGCGAGCGGCTGGAGCGGGTGGACCAGCTGATCACGGTGGGTTCGCAGGCGCCGTACTTCTACGAGATCGGCGCCCTGGTCTCGCTCGAACACCCCGAGACGCTGCCGCCCGGCTTCCCCGCGAAGTGGCTGAACATCTACGACGGCCGCGACTTCCTCGCGTACCAGGCCGCGGAGGTGTTCCCCGGCCGCGCGCAAGACCGCCTGGTCGACAACAAGCAGCCCTTCCCCTGGGCCCACACCACGTACTGGTCCAACCCCGACGTCTGGAACGCCGTCGACACATGGCTGAGCTGACCGCCCCCGACCCGACGCGCGTGCACGCCGTCGTGGTCGGCATCGAGCACTACCGCCACCTCGGGAACAAGGAACTCGCGGGCGCCGCCGCCGACGCGATGCGGTTCGCCCGCTGGCTGCGTCGGCGCGGGGTGCCCTCGCAGAACATCACCCTGCTGCTCACACCGATGTCCACGTCGTGGGCCGACCTCAACGAGCAGGCGGAAGAGCTCGACGTTGAGATCAAGCCCGTCATCTCCCGCGACCAGATCATCGACAGACTCGCACCGTCGCGGACCGCGGCCGAGGGCGACGTCCTGTACGTCTACTGGGGCGGCCACGGTCTACTGGACCGGGGCGACCGCAGGCTGCTGCTCTGCCCGGACGCCTCGGACACGGACCCGCGCTGCCTCGACCTGATGGACCTCCGGGAATACCTGACCCGGCCGGACGTGGCGCGCTGCCGCAAGCAGATCTACCTCGTGGACGCCTGCGCGACCTTCGTCCAGGACCAGACCCGGCCGGCCGTCCTCGCGCTCCCGAGGGGCCACCGGACCTCCGTGCAGCAGTTCATGCTGCTGGCCGCCGCGGCCGGGCAGGCGGCGACACAGCGCACGACGGGGCGGACCGGCGCCTTCTCGACCGCCGTCATGGACTGGCTGGAGAAGCACTCGCCCGGTCTCGACACCGACCTGGACGCGCTGGTCGCGCACGTCAAGGAGCACTTCACGGAGTACCGCACCGGCAGGGGTGGGCGGCAGCTCCAGACCCCGGTGACCTTGGTGATCCAGCCCTTCGGCGGCGACGTGGAAATCCGGCAGGGCCCGGCGACGACGGCCTCGGGAGGAGAGCCGGGCGGGGAGCCGGGCGGGCCCGCACCGAAGGCGGGTCGGGGCGTCGGCGCAGGCATCCGGAAGGCCGCGGTCGTATGGGCCGGGGCTGCCGTGCTGGTGGCCATCGCCGTGATCGCGGCGGTGGCCCTGAACGGCAAGGAGGGCGGCGACGGGCGCAACGGGCAGGCCGCCCCGAGCGGTCGGACGGCGGCGCAGTCGAGTCCGTCGGCCTCACCCTCCGCCTCGCCCTCCGCCCCCGCCCCGCCCGCTGCGAGCAGCCCGGCGCCGAGCGCGCCGGCCCCGTCGGGCACCCCGACGCCGCAGGTCCAGGCCGCGGCGTCCACGGCCGCGGGTGCCGGCGAGTCGTGCTCGGGCTATGGGGTGGCCACGGACGCCCCACAGGCCAGCGAAAAGCCGTGCGTCGTGATCGAGGGCACGAAGGTCTTCATGCGTGCGTACGTCAGCGCCAAGGTCCCGACCAAGGTGACCGTGTACCTCTGGCTCAGCCTGAAGGACGGGAACAAGTACCTGTACCCCGAGGGCCGGCCGGAGCCATGGACCATCAATGCGGGTCCGGATCCCCTGGTGCTGACGTCGCCGGTCACCATGGCGCTGGTCCACAACACGGCCTACGAGGTCCACGTCAGCACCAAGCTGGAGGGTGGGGCCGCGCCGAACGCCCCGATCAACCCGAAGGTCACCGGGCACGGGCAGTGGTTCACCTACTGACGGTGTCCGCCGGCGCGGGTCGGGCGGGCGATGCCGCGACGATCCGCGTCACCCGCTGCTCGCGCTGGTGCAGGCGCAGGGCGAGCGCGGTCAGGGCGATGGCCGTCGCCGTCATGGCCGCGCCCGCCCAGGCCGTCGCCGCGAAGCCCTGGCCGGCGTCGATCACCGTGCCGCCGAGCCAGGGGCCGCCCGTGTTGCCCAGGTTGAACGCCGCCGTCGTGGTGGCTCCGGCCAGGGTCGGGGCCGCGCCCGCCACGTTGAACATGCGGGCGTTGAGCGCCGGAGCCGTGAAGAACGCCGAGACCCCGATCAGGAACGACAGCCCCACCGCCGCCACCGCCGCCGACGCGAACAGGGCCAGCGCGAGGAGGAACACCGTGGACGCGGCGATCCCCCACAGCATCACCCCGAACAGGTGCGCGTCCGCGATCCGCCCGCCGATCGTCGTGCCGACGAGCGCGCCGACGCCGAACAGCGCCAGCACCCACGGCACCCGGGCCGCGCCCAGCCCGGCGACCTCCGTCAGCAGCGGCGACAGGTAGCTGAACGCGCAGAAGACCCCGCCCGCGGCCAGTGCCGTGATGCCGATCGACAGCCACACCTGGCGGTCCCGGTAGATGCGCAGCTCCCGCGCCAGGGTGGGCCGTACGGCGGGCAGCGGGATGTCCGGGATCAGGGCCAGGATGCCGATGAGGGCGACCGCCGAGGCCGCGCCGACCGACCAGAACGCGGACCGCCAGCCCAGGTGCTCCCCGAGGAAGGCGCCGGCGGGGACGCCGAGGACGTTGGCGATGGACAGGCCGCCGATCATGACGGCCATCGCCCGGGCGCGCTGGTCCTTGCCGACCATCGCGATGGCGACGGCCGCGCCGACGGCCCAGAAGCCGGCGCAGGCGAGCGCGGAGACGATGCGGGAGGCGAAGAGGAGCTCGTACGAGGGGGCCAGTGCGCCCGCGACTTGCCCGAGGCCGAAGAGGCTGATGAGCGAGATGAGGGTGGTGCGGCGCGGCAGCCGCAGCGTGGCCACGGCCAGCAGCGGCGCCCCGACGACCATGCCGATCGCGAAGGCCGATATGAGCAGGCCCGCCTGCGGGATGGTGACGTTCATGTCCCGGGCGATGGGCGGCAGTAGCCCGGAGAGCATGAACTCGCTGGTCCCGAGCGAGAAGACGGACAGGCCGAGCACGTAGACGGCGACGGGCATGCGGGAGCGGGCGGGAGCTGGGGGCACGTCCCGTGCAAACCTCCGCGAACCGGATCCCATTCCCCCGGTCTCATTCCCCGGTCCCGTTCCCCGCGTTCATTCTCCGGCGCTCAGGTCGGCCAGCTCGGCGGCCAGGTTGCGGCGGGCCGGGGCCTCCCAGTGCGCGCTGCCGTACGGGGTGCGGAAGAGGCGGGGCAGGGCGAGCAGCTGGTGCAGTACGGCGGCCCGGCCGGTGCGGAAGGCGTCCTCGGGGACGAAGCCGTACTCGGCGCGGACGGCCGCGACGTACGCCGCGTACGCGTCGGGCCCGCCCGCGAGGACGGCCAGGTCCGCGTCGCAGAGCACCTCGCCGTTGGTGTCGCCGGGGACGGGGGCGTGCGTGACGGTGAGCCGGACCAGGCGGGCCACCTCGGCGGTGCGGGCCGCGTCGATGCCGAGCTCGGGCAGCGCGCGCTCGGCGAGGGCGGCGCTGCGCTCCTCGTTCTCGGAGCGGTCGGGACGGTAGACGGCGTCGTGGAACCAGGCGGCGAGCTCCACGGCGGCGGGGTCGGCGGCGTGCGGGGCGAGTACGTCGATCCGTGCGAGTACGTCGGCCAGGTGCGCGGTGGTGTGGTATCGCCGCCAGGGCTCCGCCCAGGCGGCCAGCAGCCGGTCCGCGTACGGGTCGGGATCGCTATCGGCGGCGGCGCCGGCGGCAGCGGCGCTCGCGTGCCAGCGGGCGCGGAGCGGGGCGGTGTCGAGCGCGGTGTCGGGCTCGGTGTCGGGCTCGGGGTCCATGCGGTCCATGGGCACATTGTGCGGGTGGCGTGATGGCGCTGGTGGAGGGTGGGCGCGGGCCCGTACTCTGGATATTGGACTAGACCTATTTTGCATACCAGCAGCTTTCCGGAGGAGTGGGGCCCAATGAGCAACCGTGCAGTCCTGGAGGTGATCGCCCTCGACGTGGAGGACGCGGTCGCGGCCCAGGCCGGTGGGGCGGACCGACTTGAACTGGTCACCGACATGGCCGCCGACGGGCTCACCCCGCCGCGCGAGACCTTCGCGGCGATCAGGGCGGCGGTCGACATCCCGCTGCGCGTGATGCTCCGCACCACGGACGGCTTCGCGGCGGGCTCCGCCGCGGACGTGGACCTGCTGGTCGCGCAGGCGCGGGCCCTGCGGGCGGAGGGCGCGGCCGAGTTCGTCCTCGGGTTCCTGGCGCCGGACGGCAGCCCCGACCTCGCCGCGATCGAGGCGGTCGTGGCGGAACTGCACGGCTGCAAGTGGACCTTCCACCGGGCCATCGACCGGGCCGCGGACCGGGACCAGCTGCGCAAGACGCTCGCGGAGCTCCCGGAGCCCTCCGGCCCGGACACGTACCTGACGGCGGGCTCGGCGACCGGGGTCGACGCGGGACTGCCGGTGCTGCTGGCCGAGGCGGCGCGGCAGGGCGAGCCGGGGTACACCGCGCAGATCCTGGTGGGCGGCGGGCTGACGCTGTCCCACCTGCCGGCGCTGCGGGCCGCCGGGATCGACGCCTTCCACATCGGCGGCGCGGCCCGGCCCTCCGGCTGGTCGGGCCCGGTCTCAGCGCCGGCGGTGGCCGCCTGGCGAACCGCCCTCACCTGACACCGCCACCCGAGGCCCCGCCCGTCGACCCGGCGCCCGGCCGGCCCGGGGCCCCCGAGGCCCCGCCTCCCCGGTGGGGCACCGCCGCCAGGGCCCCGGGCCCGTGGCCCGCAGGCCCGCAGGCCCGCAGCCCGCAGCCCGTGGCCCGGAGGCCTGCGGCCCGCAGGCGCGGTGTCGGCCTGTTGACCCGGCGCCCGGCCGGCCCGGGGCCCCCGAGGCCCCGCCTCCCCGGTGGGGCACCGCCGCCAGAGCCCCGGGCCCGCGGCCCGTGGCCCTCAGCCCGGAGGCCTGCGGCCCGCAGGCGCGGTGTCGGCGTGTTGGCCCGGCGCCCGGCCGGCCCCGGGGCCGCCCGGGGCCGCGCCTCCCCGGTGGGGCGCCGCCGCCAGGGCCCCGGGCCCGGGGCCCTGGCGCTGGCCAGCGGGCCTGCGGCCCGTGGACTCCGGCCCGCAAGCCCGTCGGCTTGGGAGGGGGCGGCCCCGGCGGGGCGGTGGGGTGGGTCAGGCCCCGGCCAGGGCGGGCGGCAGCGGGGTCGCGTGGAGGGCCGTGAGGCCCGAGACGGCGCGGGTGAGGCAGACGTACA
Organism: Streptomyces sp. NBC_00597; assembly: GCF_041431095.1. GTDB lineage: Bacteria > Actinomycetota > Actinomycetes > Streptomycetales > Streptomycetaceae > Streptomyces. The sequence continues at coordinate 4,389,302 of NZ_CP107757.1, read as the reverse complement.
GGCGCCGCAGGCCGGTGCGCTCGTCCGGCTCGCCCGCCACGATCGCGGCAGGCTCGTCCAGGACCACGTAGTCGTACTCCAGGCCCTTCGCCAGCGACGCCGGCACCAGGGTCAGCCGTGCCTGCGCCGTCGTCTCCTCGCCGGGCGACAGGTACGGCATCCCCGCCGCCTCCAGCGCCCGCGCCAGCTCCGGGATCCGGGCGTCCGCCGCGATCAGGCCGATCGAGCCCTCGTGGCCGAGGGAGTCGCGGCAGGCGTCGATCACCGAGGCGGTCAGGTCCGTCGCCGGCGCGACGACCAGCGAGCCCGGCGTCTCACGGACCGAGGAGACCGCGGCCAGCCCCGGGGAGATCGACGGCAGCAGCCGCGAGGCGTACGCGATCACCTCGCGCGGCACGCGGAAGCCCGCCGTCAGCTCCTCCAGCACCGCCTCCGGCTTGCCCAGGTGCGCCAGCGCCTCGGCCCAGCTGCGGGTGGCCCACGGGGTCGTGCCCTGCGCGAGGTCGCCCAGGACCGTCGCCGAGCCGGTCGTGCAGCGCCGGCCCACCGCCCGGTACTGCATCGGCGACAGGTCCTGCGCCTCGTCGAGCACGACGTGGCCGAGCGAGTGCGTGCGCTCCACCAGGTCGGCCGCCTCGTCGATCAGCACCAGGTCCGCCGTCGACCACTTCGCCGACTTCACGCTACGGAACGGCTTGGACCACAGCAGGAGCCGCTGCTCGTCGTCGGTCAGCACGCCCTCCGCGTGCTGCGCCAGGAACTCCGGTTCCGACAGCAGGCGCAGCACGAGCTTCGCCGGGTCCACCGCCGGCCACATCGCCTTGACCGCGGCCTTAACGGCGGCGCCCCGCGCCACCGCGTCCTGGACGCGGTCGTCCGGCGCCTCGCCCGCCTGCTCCATCCGTACGAGCACCGTGTGCGCGATCCGCTGCGGCAGCGCGTCGCGGGCGGCGCCGTAGCGGATGTCGCGGTCCAGGAGCTCCGCCACGATCTCCTCCAGCTCGTACGCCGGCACCCGCCACCGGCGCGAACCGCGCACCACCATCAGCGGCTCGGCGGGCGGGGTGACGTGCGAGCGGACCGCGCGGCGCAGCACCTGCGCCATGCGGGCGTCGCCCTTGACGACGGCGGTCGCGGCGGCGTCGGCGCCACGGACCTCCAGGCCGTCGCGGGTGACGAGGTCCTCGACGGTGGCCTGCTTGACCTCCAGCTCGCCCAGGGCGGGGAGGACCTGCTCGATGTACTGCAGGAAGGAACGGTTCGGTCCGATGACGAGCGTGCCGGTGCGGGCGAGCCGCTCGCGGTGGGCGTACAGCAGGTACGCGACACGGTGCAGGCCGACCGCCGTCTTCCCGGTGCCCGGGCCGCCCTGCACACAGACGGAACCGGACAGTCCGGAGCGGACGATCTCGTCCTGCTCGGGCTGGATCGTCGCGACGATGTCGCGCATGGGGCCGACGCGCGGCCGCTCGATCTCCTGCTGGAGCAGCTTGCTGACGGCGGCGGCGGCCTCCGCCGGATCGGAGAGGTGCTCGTCCTCGTACGCGGTCAGCTCGCCGCCCGTGTAGCCGAAGCGGCGGCGCAGCGCGATGTCCTGCGGGTCGTTCTTGGAGGCCCGGTAGAACGGCTGGGAGACGGGCGCGCGCCAGTCGATCACCATGGGGTCGCCGTCGGCGTCGTGGACGTGGCGGCGGCCGATGTAGAACTGCTCGCCCTCCGCGCCTTCGGCGAGTTCCGCGCCGGGCGCGTGCAAGTAGTTGAGGCGGCCGAAGAAGAGCGGGGTGTGGGCGAGGTCGGCGAGGGCCTTGATCCGGTCGTCGATCTGGGCCTGGAGGACGATCGCGTTGACCCAGTTCGCGGTGACGTCGCGGATGTCGAGGGCCTCCACGTCCTCGCGCATGGCGCGGAGCGCGGCGCGGGAGGCGGTGAGGTGGGCCTGTTCGCGGGCGAGGGGGCGGGCGCCGGAGTCGGTGCCGGGGGCGGCGGGGGCTGGGGAACCGGCTTCGGGGGCGTGCGCGGACACGGAAATGCCTCCAGCTGCTGATCGGTACGGAACGATGCCCGCCGGTTTCCGTGCGGCGGGCGGCTCTCCCCGAAACGGCGCTGGGAGGCGGCAAGAGCGGAGATTGTAGTCAGTGGGCCGGTCGGGCGCGAACGCAATATTCGGGAGGGAAGTCCCTCCGGGCGGGACGTCCGTACGGGTGTAGTACCGGGGAGTGTCAGACCTGGGGCAGAGGCCCTAGGGGACGGCATGGGTCGGGAGGAGTAGGCGCGAAGGCCTGCGGTTCCGCCCCGCGGGCGATGTGGTGACCGGGGCGGAAGAGCACCATGGATACATGAGCACCGCAACCTTCACCCCGATCCAGGGCGGCCGCCCTAGCGGCGCCACCGCCACCTCCGACTCCCGTCCGCGCCACCTGGTGGGCAACGCCCTGCGCGCCGCGAAGGTCTTCGTGGCGGCCGCGGTGAGCGTCGTCGTCCTGGGTGAATACGGCGAGGACGCCGGCGTCATACGCCGCTGACCCGGTCCGCCCCGCGCAGCGACCTGGCCGGATAGCGGCGGAGCCACGCCGATGATCCACTAGGGTCACGCGCGTGACCCGGAGCCCCCGTCCCAGCCCCCCGCCGTCGCCCCTGGTCGGCGTGCTGCTCACGGGCTCGCTCCTCGTGCTCGGCGTGCTCTGCATCGTGATGCGGATCCCGATCGCGGACGGCCTCGTCGACGGCTTCAGCGGTGCCGAGTGGCGTCCTCCCGCCGCGTACCCGCCCTTCGCGGCGATCCTGTTCACCCCGGCCGCCTGGCTGCCCACGGGCGTCCTGAAGGCCGTCTTCGTCCTCGGCAACGCAGGCCTGCTCGCCCTGCTGATCGTGATGTCGTGCCGCCTCGCGGGACTGCGGGCCCGCCCGGGGCCCGTCCTGGCCGCGACCATCGCCGGTCTGTGGGTGGAGCCGCTGTTCCAGAGCCTGCTCGCCGGCCAGATCAACCTGGCGCTGGCCTGCCTGGTCCTGTGGGACCTGTGCCGGCCCCGCGCCGCCCTCGGCAAGGGCTTCGCCCTGGGCACCGCCGCCGGGATCACCCTGACCCCGGCGCTGTTCATCCCGTACCTGCTGCTGACCCGCCGGATCCGGGCCGCTCTGACGGCGCTGGGTGCCTTCACCGGGACCGCGCTGCTCGGGCTGCTGGTCCTCCCGCAGGCCTCGGCCGAGTTCTGGGCCCGGCACCCGCCCGTCTCCGTCCGGACCCTGCTGCTGGACTGGCCGCACCTGTGGGTGTGGTCCGTCCCGCTCCTCGCCCTCCTGGTCCGGGCGGCGACGACCCGCCGCCGCCCGGACCCGAAGCCGGACCTCGTCATGGTCCCCGTGCGCAGATCAACCCTGGGGCAGCAGGACGTCCGCGTCGTCGAAGATCTTCAGCAGCACGAGCAGCAGCCGGCCTCGCGACACCGTGTACTCGGCCACGATCTGTGGGGTGTCAGTCGCTCGTCAGGAGTTCGTCGGCGTCCATGATGCGGTAGGCGTAGCCCTGTTCGGCCAGGAAGCGCTGGCGGTGTGCCGCGAAGTCCTGGTCGATCGTGTCGCGCGCGACGACCGAGTAGAACCGCGCCTCGTGGCCGTCCGCCTTCGGGCGCAGCACGCGGCCCAGCCGCTGGGCCTCCTCCTGGCGGGAGCCGAACGTTCCGGACACCTGGATCGCGACCGTGGCCTCGGGCAGGTCGATGGAGAAGTTCGCGACCTTCGACACGACCAGCACGCTGATCTCGCCCTCGCGGAACGCGTCGAAGAGCTTCTCCCGCTGTGCGTTGGAGGTCTCGCCCTTGATGACGGGCGCGTCCAGGTGCTCGCCGAGCTCGTCGAGCTGGTCGATGTACTGCCCGATGACCAGCGTCTGCTCGCCCTGGTGCTTGCGCACCAGCGCCTCGGTGACCTTCCGCTTCGTCGCCGTCGTCGCGCAGAAGCGGTACTTCTCCTCCGTCTCGGCGGTCGCGTACGCCAGCCGCTCGCTCTCGGTCAGGTTCACGCGGACCTCGACGCAGTCCGCCGGGGCGATGTAGCCCTGCGCCTCGATCTCCTTCCACGGCGCGTCGAACCGCTTCGGGCCGATGAGCGAGAACACGTCCGACTCGCGGCCGTCCTCCCGAACCAGCGTCGCGGTCAAGCCGAGCCGCCGCCGGGCCTGGAGGTCGGCGGTGAACTTGAACACCGGCGCCGGCAGCAGGTGCACCTCGTCGTAGAGGATCAGGCCCCAGTCCCGGGAGTCGAACAGCTCCAGGTGCGGGTAGACGCCCTTCCGCTTCGTCGTCAGGACCTGGTAGGTGGCGATGGTGACCGGCCGGATCTCCTTGCGGGTGCCGGAGTACTCGCCGATCTCCTCCTCGGTCAGCGAGGTCCGCTTGACCAGCTCGTGCTTCCACTGCCGGGCCGAGACCGTGTTCGTGACCAGGATCAGCGTGGTCGCCTTGGCCTTCGCCATGGCCCCGGCGCCGACCAACGTCTTTCCGGCGCCGCAGGGCAGCACGACCACGCCCGAGCCGCCGTGCCAGAAGCCCTCGACGGCCTGCTGCTGGTACGGCCGCAGCGCCCAGCCGTTCTCCTCCAGCTCGATCGGGTGCGCTTCGCCGTCGACGTACCCGGCGAGGTCCTCGGCCGGCCAGCCCAGCTTGAGCAGGGTCTGCTTGATCTGCCCGCGCTCGGAGGGGTGCACGGCCACCGTGTCGGGGTCGAGTCGGGCCCCGACCAGCGGGGCGACGCGCTTGGAGCGCAGGATCTCCTCCAGCACGGGCCGGTCGGTGCTGGTCAGGACCAGCCCGTGCACGGGGTGCTTGGAGAGGGTGAGACGGCCGTAGCGCGCCATGGTCTCGGCGACGTCGACGAGCAGCGCGTGCGGGACGGGGTAGCGCGAGAACTCGACGAGCGCATCGACGACCTGCTCGGCGTCGTGCCCCGCGGCCCGGGCGTTCCACAGGCCGAGCGGGGTGATCCGGTACGTGTGGATGTGCTCGGGGGCCCGTTCGAGCTCGGCGAAGGGGGCGATGGCGCGGCGCGCGGCACCGGCGAGCTCGTGGTCGACTTCGAGGAGGAGTGTCTTGTCGCTCTGGACGATGAGAGGCCCGTTCACAAACGTCCCTTTCCTGCGTGGGGTGGCTGCCCGGACGCGGACGGCCAAACCTCCAGTCTGCCGCATCGGGCGCCCCGGTGTCCGGGGCCCGCACGGCCGGACTACCCGGGCAGCCATCGTGCGCGTTTCCCGATCGCGTCGTGGAGCCGCTCGACCGGGGTGGGGAGGGTTCGTCGCGGTCCGCGGCGAGGGCCGGCCCGACGCGGGAGTCCGGCGGCGCAGACGGACGGAAAACCCGGCGACGGCGGGCGGGCCGGTTCGTAGGGTCGGGGCATGGATGATCGACCTTCTTTCGTGCCGGACGGGTTCGACGTACCCCTCGGGCTGGCAGCGGACGGGTTCCGGCTGGAACCGCTCGGGGCGCAGCACAACGCACGCGATCTCGCCGCCTGGAGCGGGAGCATCGAGCACGTGCGGGCCACTCCCGGCTTCCAGGGGCGGGGGTGGCCGCCGCCGGAGGGGATGTCCGCGGAGGCGAACCTGGCCGATCTGGTCCGGCACGCGCAGGACTTCGCGGAGCGGAAGGGGTTCACGTACAGCGTCCTGGACGGTGACGACGTCATCGGATGCCTCTACGTCTACCCGGGCAAGGAGGACCCCGGGCGGGTGAGCGTCAGCTCCTGGGTACGGGCCGACCGGGCGCCGCTCGACGAGGTCCTGTACGCGGCCGTGACGCGCTGGCTCGCCGAGGCGTGGCCGTTCGAGGCGGAGCGGATCGACTACGCGGCCCGGTGAGAGGGGCGGCGGAGAACGCCGCAGGGGCCCGGCACGTGGTGTGCCGGGCCCCTGCGGTGTACCGGGGTGCTGGAGGTCAGCCGCGGGCGGCGCTGCGGCGGCGGCGGGCGCCGAGCCAGGCGGCGGCCCCGCCCAGGGCGACGAGGACGGCGGCCAGGCCGGAGTACAGGCCGGTGTTGGAGTCGGCGCCGGTGTGGGCGAGGGAGCCGGTGCTGCCGTTCGCGGTGGTGTTGGTGTTGCCGGCGGCGACCGTGGTGGCGGACGCGGAGTGCGACGGGCTCGTGGACGGCTGCGTGGTGGCGGACTTGCTCGGGGTCGGCGACGGCGAGGTGGTCGCGGTCTGCGGGGCGAGCTGGAACTTCGTCTCGGCGCTGGCGAATTCGTAGGTGTTGCCCTCGGGGAGGTTGACGCTCGCCTGCAGGGTGACGGTGGTGGGCTTCTTGTAGTCCGTGTTCGGGCCGAACGAGGTCCGCAGGTGCAGCACGCGCTCGCCGGCGGCGGCGCTGAAGCCCTTCGGGATCGTCGGCAGCACGAAGGCGTCGGGGTCGGCGGTGCTCACGCCCTGCCACTTGCCGTCGACCAGCATCTCCAGCTGGAGGTTGGGCACGTTGACGTTGGAGCCGAAGCCCACGTTCAGCGAGGAGTAGAGCGCCGTGGTGAACTCGCCGTCGCCGGTGAGGCGGTAGCTCAGGTCCATCTCACGGCACTGGGCCGCCGGGACGCCCTTGCAGTCGCCGACGTTCTTGAACGAGGTCTCCAGCTTGCCGGTCTTGACCGCCGGGTCCGTCTTGAAGGTCAGGGAGGCGGTGTTGTTCTCCGCCACCTCGCCCGAGTAGCTCGTGGCCTTCAGCGTGAAGTCGCCGTTGGTGGTCGGGTAGCTCTTGCCGAGGCCGATCGTGACCTTCCAGGTCATCTTGCCGCCGGCCGGGATGTCGAAGCCCTCGCCCCCGGTCTTGCCCGCCGGGTGGAACATGCCCTGCCACTCGCCGTCCTGCTGCCCGATGGAGGACTCGGTCGCCGGCGCGGTCACGCCCTCGACCTTGAAGACGACGTCGCTCTGCTGGAGCGGGCTCGCGCCGGCGCCGTGCAGGAGCAGCCACGGGTGGAAGGAGCTGGGCTTGTCCGTGGTGTTGGTAGCGGTCAGCTCGAAGGTCTCCGTCGCACCGCCCCGGGTCAGCGGGCCGCTCGGCGCCGGGGCGCCCATCGTCATCTTCAGCGCGTCGTGGTTGCCGTTCTCGGCCGGTGCGGCGTAGGCCGACAGCGGCATCAGGACGGTACCGGCGACGGCGGCGACGACGGCGGTGGCGGCCGCGGTGCGGAAGGGACGGCGGGTGGCGGTGCGAGCGGACATGGTGGACTCCCCCCAAGGAATCACGAAGGCAGGCGAGCAGCGCGGAGCGGCGGCAGCCGGCAGAACAGACGAAGGAACGTGCGAGATGCCTCGGCAGAGCGCCAGGGCAGGTGGTTCAGGGTGTCGCTCTCGCGCCGGTTCGTTTTCCCTCGGCCGCTGCTGCGATGAACTGATCTTCACACATTGTGGATCACCAATCCATCGCCCGTGTGTCACCGCTGTGCAACAGGAACCGGAGGCCACCCCACCCGCTCTGAGCTGGGAAAACGAGGTATCCCATTCCGTTTTTCGCGACGCGGTCCGGTTACCCGCCCAAGTGCTCCAGCGACCCCGCCGGATACGGCGTCTCCACCGGCAGCAGCGCCCGCGCGGCCGCCTCCTCGCCGGACCGCACCAGGCCGTGGATCTCCCGCGCCAGCGGCGTCACATCGCGGATGGAAACCGTCCACTCGTCGGCGTACGCCCGCGAGGCCGGCCCCGACAGTCCCAGCTGGAGCGAGCGGTGGCGCAGCGGGTTCAGGTGCAGGTCGCGCTCCGGGTCCCACTGGACGCGGGCGGGGGCCTCGCGCAGGGCCCGCTGCCAGGCCTCCCGGTCGGTGTGCGTGCCGCGTTCGAAATGGGACAGGCAGGCGTGGCGCAGCGCGTGGTCGAAGCCCTCGCGGCTGATCTCGACGGCCAGCACCGTCTCCTGGTCCGCCTTGGTGGCCCAGCCGCAGCGGTACATCATCCACAGGAACGACGGCTTGATCCACGTCATGCGCTCCCGCTTCCAGGCGGGCGGGAAGCGGCCGTCGCGCGCCGCGGGCACCCCCAGCCGGGGCGCGTACGCCTGGTAGACGGTGACGGTGGTGTCGGTGTGGGCGGCGCGGATCTGCCGGCCCGGTGTTTCGGACATGGGGCCAGAGTGCCGGGTGGTCACCGCCCCGGCCAGCCGTTTTCCGCCCCCGGCCGGCGACTACAGGTGCTCCTCCGCCAGCTCCGCGACCCCCGTGATCCGGTGCAGGGCGTACGTCCGGACCTCGTCCGCCGTGTGGTCGTACCCGGTGACGAAGCCGCCCTCCACCCGTACCGGGGCGATGACCCGCTGGCTCGCCGCGCCGTCCGCGTTCACGTACCCGATCCACACCGCCGACCCGGTCAGCGCTGCCGCCTGCACCGTGGCCAGGGTCTCCGCCGCGCTCGTGCGCGGGAGTTCGCCCGGTGCCGCGACAGGGGCCGCCGGGTCCGCGGGCTCCTTGCGCACCGCCGTCGCCGCCAGGTCGCCCGCGCGGATGGCCCGTACGGCCGCCCCCAGCAGCGTCGCGTCCGGTACCGGCGGGCCGTCCGGCACCGGGACCGGCGCCGAACGCGCCGGCGTGCGGTGGGCGTCGGCCCGCGCGACGACGACGTCGCCGGTCAGGGACTCCGCGGCCGGCGCGTACCCCATCGCCCGCAACCCGTCGAGGAGGGCGCCCGGTTCGGCCTGCGCCGCCAGCACGGTCGGGGCCAGGCGCCGCAGGCCCAGCCCCGTCGACCGGCGGTCGGCCAGGATCTCGTTCAGCATGCCGTCGTCGTCGCAGCGCACGTACGAGGACGCCGAGCCGACCCGCAGGTGCCCGTGCCGCCGGGCCACGTCGTCGATCAGGTACGCCAGCGGCTGCGGAACCGGCGTGATGCTGTGCTCGGCGAGGAAGGCGTGCAGGTCGGAGGCGGCCCGGCCGGAGTCCAGGGCCCGCCGTACGGACCCGGGCGTGAAGCGGTAGACCGTCGCCCCGCCCTTGGACTCCACGTCCGCGAGCACGGCCAGCACGTCGCCGAGCGCCCGGCGCAGCGGCCCGGGCGCCACCGCAGTCAGGTCGGCCTGGAGCAGTACGTGGTCCACCGGCTCCGGAAACAGCGGCGCGAGCAGCGGCGCCGGGTCGCGGTGCTCCAGCAGTGCCCGGCCGTGCCCGGCGAGCGCCCCGCGCCCGGTGACGCCCAACACCTCGGCCTCGGTCAGCGTCCACCGCGCGAGGCGGGCGCGCAGTTCGCTCGTCCCCCGTACGGGGCGTTCCCAGGCGAGCCGGGCCAGGAGGGCGTTCGGGTCGGCGGAGGCGCCCTCGGGCAGCGCGGCGAGGAGTTCGAGGACGCGCCGACGGACCTCGGGGGCGGCGGAGCGGTCGAGTTCGGGGCCCAGCACGGACAGGGTGCGGCCCTTGGAGTCCTGGTCCCCGACCAGTCCGGCGGTGCGGGTGGCCGGCAACCAGGCCGCGGCGAGGGCCGACCACCGCTCGGCGGGCGGGAGTTCCACCCAGTCGTCGAAGGCGGGGGTGGGCGCGTACCGCTCGTCCGCCTCCCCGTCGCTGGCCAGCAGCCCTGCCGCGTAGGCGAGTTCGATCCAGAACGCGGCCGCCGGCTCGGTGCCGTCCAGGGTGGCCGCGGTCCGCTTCAGGTCGCGTACGGACAGCCCGCCCGCCCGCAGCACCGGCGGCCCGGCGTGCTCCCAGGACTTCACCAGCTCCTCCACGGTGGACAGCGCGGCCAGCGCCTGCCCGGCCGCGTTGGCGTCCACAAGCTGTGGACGGTGCTCGCGGTCCGCGGGCACCGCGGGGGCCACCGGCTCCGTCACCCGGTGCGCGAGGCCGCCGCGCAGGTGCAGTGCCACCTCGCGGGGCAGTACGACGGTCCGCGCCGACGCGGGCAGCAGCAGCCCGCGGTCGCGCAGCCAGCGCACGGGCGGCGTCGGGTTCGGCGTGACCTCCCCGTACGGCGGCCCCCACACGAGTCGGCCGAGCACCTGGTGGGCTTCGGCCGGGGCCTCGTCCAGCAGCGCCGACATCCGCTCCGGGTCGGTGAACAGGCCGGTCAGTGCGGTCACGGCGGACACCGGGTCGTGCGTGGCCGGCAGCCCGGCGGCCGCCACGATCTCCTGGATCCGGGTCGGCGACATCCCGGCGGTGGCCTCGGCGACGGTCGGGCCGAGGCCGGTGGGGGAGGGCCGGCCGGGGGAGGGCGCGAGGAGCTCGCGGGCGGTGCGGACCAGCCGCAGCCGCTCGTCGTCGCCCCAGACCAGGGCCTGGTCGCGCAGGGTGGCCAGGGCGCGGGGCAGTTCGGCGCGGGCGCCGTTGTCCCCGCCCCCGGTGGTGCCGTGTTCACCGGCCAGCAGCGACTCCAGCACCGGGTAGGGACACGGGTCCGGGGCCACCGCGAGGGCCTCCGCGGTCTGGAGCGCGAACCGGTCGAGCCGGTCCAGCGCGCGGACCACCGAGGCCCGGGTGCCGGCCCGGGTGGCCAGCTGCGTGATGTCGCCCGGCACCGGGCCGAGCAGGTCCGGGCGGGCGTGCAGCAGGGCGCCGAGGGACGCGTCGTCACGGGCGCGCAGCGCCTCGGCGAGGGAGCGCGGGGCGCTGCTCGCTGTGGCGCTTTCGGCAGCGCTGCTTGGCTCAGGCACGGTCGCCTCCATGGTCGCGTCGGCCGGTCCCCATCCGGCCAACGGTATCCGCTGCGCCCTCGGCCGCTCCACGGGCGCACGCGCTACCTTTCCGGTGGGTGGTACGGGAGGAGCCGGGCATGGGGATCGAGAGCGACCATCTGGTCTACGAATATCTGAGCCGGGTCGGGGACTTGGCGCAGCGGCGGCAGCTGTCCTCGGGGGACCGGATGCGGCTGGTGGCGGGGCTGCGGGACGAGATCGACCGTCGGCGCGCCAAGTACGAGCCGGAGACCCCGGCAGCCGTGCGCCGCATCCTGGCGCGGATCGGTACGCCGGAGGAGGTCCTCGACGGCATCGGCGGGTCGCCGGCCCCCGCGCCGGCCGCGGCGCCCGCCCCGGCCCCGGCGGTGCCCACCCAGCGCGGGCCCGGCCGGCTGCGCCGCAAGGCGGCGGCGGAGCCGCGCCCGGCGGACACCGCGCCCGCTCCGCCGCACCTGGCCGGACTCGACGAACTCGGCGCCGACGGCGGGGCGGAGCCCGACTGGTGGCGGGTCGCGCCGGGGCCCTACGGGGCCGGGCCGCAGGTGGAGGGCTTCGCCGGCGGCGTGGAGATCCCCGAGCTGTTCCGGGATCCGGTGGAGGAGAAGCCGGATCCCGCGCGGGGCCCGGCGGGCGCGCCGGACGCCACGGCCGCCTCCGGGCTACGGGGTCTCGTGGCGTACCTGAAGAAGCGCCGGGAGGCCAAGGCCGCCGGGGCCGCCGCGGACGCGGCGACCGCGCCCGCGGCGGGCGCCGCCGCACGCCCGAAACCGCACGCCTTCCTGCTGCTGGCCGCGGTCGTGCTGGTGGCGGGCGCGGTCACCGGGTCCTGGCTGCTGCTGATCGGCGGCTGGCTGCTGGCGTACGCCTCGCGGGTGCTGGGGCCGACCGAGCGCAAGATGGTCGTCTTCGGGCTGCCGGGAGCCGTGTTCGCGGGCGCGGTGGTGTGGCTGTGGGGCCGCCTGGAACGGCACTGGGGGGCGCCGCTGACGGACGACGGCCTCGGCGGGGTCTTCCAGGGCATGTGGCCGTGGCTGGCCAGGGGTGCGGCCGTCGCCTCGGCCCTCTACCTAGCCTGGCGCTCCCGCCGCCGCTGAGCCGCCGGCGCGGTCGGCGGGACCACCGCATTTCACCGCCCGGCAAGGCGGCGCTCGGCCTGCGTTCCCGCCGCTCCGCCCCGGCTCGGCACAATGGCGGTATGAGCTCCGAGACCCCCACCGCGCCCGCCGGGTCCGCGAACCGGCTGACCGTCGGCTTCGACCTGGACATGACCCTCATCGACTCGCGCCCCGGCATCAAGGCCGCCTACCAGGCGCTTTCCGCCGAGACGGGCACGTTCATCGACGCCGACGAGGCCGTCACCCGGCTCGGGCCGCCGCTGGACGAGGAGCTCGCCCGCTGGTTCCCGGAGGCGGAGATCCCGGCCATGGCCGACCGCTACCGGGAGATCTACCCGACCTACGCCATCGAGGCGACCCCCGCGATGCCCGGCGCCCGCGAGGCGATCGAGGCCGTCCAGGCGCTCGGCGGCCGCGCCATCGTCGTCACGGCCAAGCACGAGCCCAACGCGCGGCTGCACCTGGCGCACCTCGGCATCGAGCCGGACGCGGTCATCGGCTGGCTGTGGGCCGAGGCCAAGGCGGGCGCGCTGCGCGAGTACGGGGCGCAGGTCTACGTCGGCGACCACGTGGGAGACGTACGCGGCGCCCGTACGGCCGGTGCGCTGTCGGTGGCGGTCCCGACCGGCCCGTGCCCCGAGCCGGAACTGCGGGAGGCGGGCGCCGACGTGGTGCTGCCGGACCTCACCGCGCTGCCGCAGTGGCTCGCGGAGTACGTCGCCGCGCAGTCGGTCTGACCGCGCGGCCGGCGGGGGCCTAGGCCTGGGAGGCGCGTGCGGCGCGCCGCTGGGCCGCCGCCGAGCGCAGCACGCCCGCCGCCGAGATGGCGAAGCCGACGCCCATCAGCATGCACACGGCCCACGCGTACGACGGGAACGGGTCGGTGTGCAGGAACAGCGGGGCCATCGTCACGAGGGTGGCCACGGCGCCGACGATGAACACGATGCCGCCGGCGCGCACCAGCCCGTCGCCGGGCCGCGCTTCATCGGCATGAGGAGTAACAGTCACCCCACCAGGGTAGTTCCCTGGCCGAAGCAGCCGACAGCGCAGCCGACAGCGAAGAGCCGGCGAAGGACCGGGGAACGTCTTGTCACCTGTCGATCGCCCACTAGCCTGGATACGGCGGGTCACCATGACCCGCTGCGCTGTTGTCCGGAGCCGCCGCGCGGCGTACCGGACCCCGACGAGCACAAGGACAGAGGACGGACGTGCCTACCGGCAAGGTCAAGTGGTTCAACAGTGAGAAGGGCTTCGGCTTCCTCTCCCGCGACGACGGCGGTGACGTCTTCGTCCACTCGTCGGTGCTCCCCGCCGGGGTCGACGCACTCAAGCCCGGCCAGCGCGTCGAGTTCGGCGTTGTCGCGGGACAGCGCGGTGACCAGGCGCTTTCCGTGACGGTGCTGGATCCGGCGCCTTCGGTCGCGGCCGCGCAGCGCCGCAAGCCCGACGAGCTGGCGTCCATCGTGCAGGACCTCACGACCCTGCTGGAGAACATCACTCCGATGCTGGAGCGCGGCCGCTACCCCGACAAGGTGCACGGCACGAAGATCGCCGGCCTGCTCCGCGCGGTGGCCGACCAGCTCGACGTCTGAGCCCGTACGCACGACGGTGCCCCGGCCCTCCCCAGAGGGCCGGGGCACCGTCGTACCGGCGTGGAAGGGGCCTACGGGAACGCCAGCGCACCCGGTGCGATGGCCGGTACCAGACCCTCCGCCGCGGCCCGCGTCAACAAGCCGCGCACCGCCGCGTACCCGTCGTCGCCGAGATCGGCGGTGAACTCGTTGACGTACAACCCGATGTGCTGGTCGGCGACGGCCGGGTCGAGTTCCTGAGCGTGGGCGCGGACGTACGGGCGGGAGGCCTCCGGGTCGTCCCAGGCCATCCGGACCGACGTACGGGCCGACTCGGCCAGGGCGTGCAGCGTCTCGGCGCCCAGCGAGCGCTTCGCGATGATCGCGCCGAGCGGGATCGGCAGGCCCGTCGTGGACTCCCAGTGCTCGCCCATGTCAGCGAGGCGGTGCAGCCCGTAGTCCTGATAGGTGAACCGCGCCTCGTGGATGACCAGCCCGGCGTCGACCCGGCCGTCGCGGACGGCCGGCATGATCTCGTGGAACGGCAGCACGACGACCTTGCCGACGCCGTCCGGCAGCACGTCCGCCGCCCACAGCCGGAACAGCAGGTAGGCGGTGGAGCGCTCGCTCGGCACGGCGACCGTCTTGTCGGTCAGGTCGATGCCCGGCTCCCGCGTCAACACGAGCGGCCCGCAGCCACGCCCGAGCGCCCCGCCGCAGGGCAGCAGCGCGTACTCCTCCAGCACCCAGGGCAGCACCGCGTACGACACCTTCAGCACGTCCAGCTCGCCGCGCTCGGCCATGCCGTTGGTGATGTCGATGTCGGCGAAGGTGACGTCGAGGCCGGGCGCGCCCGGGACCCGGCCGTGGGCCCACGCGTCGAAGACGAAGGTGTCGTTCGGACAGGGCGAATAAGCGATCTTGACCGCCGGGTGCGGGTCACGACTCATGTCGGTGCTCTCCCCAATGGACGAGTACGGGCCCCAGGGCGCGGAATCCGGCGGTGAGCGCGGCCAGCGCGTCCCCGATCCGCCAGGCGTCGCGGTCGCGGGGGCCGACGGCGTTGGACACGGCGCGGATCTCCAGCACGGGCACCCCGTGCGCGGCGGCCGCCTCGGCGACCCCGAAGCCCTCCATGGCCTCGGCGCCGGCGAGCGGATGCCGGGCGGCGAGCCGGGCCGCGCCCTCGGCGGTGCCGGTCACGGTGGAGACGGTCAGCACGGGCGCGAGCAGTGCCCCGGTGGCCTCGGCGGCCCGGGCGGCGAGCTCGGCGGGCGGGAGGTGCACGCTGTGCCCGAAGCCGAGCTCTTGTACGTCGAGGAAGCCGTCGGGGGTTTCGGCCCCGAGGTCGGCGGCCACGACGGCGTCGGCGACCACGAGGGAGCCGACCGGGGCGGCGGGCGCGAACCCGCCGCCGATTCCGGCGGAGACGACGAGGGTGTACTCGGCCAGCGCGAGCGCGGTGGCCGTGGCGGCCGCGGCGGCGGCCGGCCCCACCCCGCCGACGAGCACGTCGGCGGCGAGGCCGGGCAGATCGCGCCGGGAGAGGGGATATCCGCCGGGAAGGGTGCGCGGCTCCGGCGTCACCGGGTCCGCATGAGGGGTGGGCCCGGTCAGGCCACTGACGACGGAGTCTGCCTCCGCCGCCACCGCGGTCACGATGAGCGCGCGCACCGTCGGTACGCGACTACTTGAGCTTGACGTTGTAGGCCCAGACGGCGAGGGGCTTGCCGTTCTCGCCGACCTGGACGATGTTCAGCTTCTTGGAGGACGGGGCCTCGCCCTGGCCGCCGGTGGCGAACAGGTCGGCGCCGGGGAAGCTGCGGTAGGTGTTGGAGGAGGGCTCGGTGATCGGCTGGCCGTCCAGGACCGCCTGCCACCGCTTGCCGTCCTCGACGACTTCCGGCTCGACACCGAGGCGCAGGGTGTCCCCGCGGCCGTATTCGATGGTCTTGGCGTCCTTCAGATCGGTGAGGCACTCCTGGACCTTGTCCATGGAGAGCTCCTTGTCGTCGGAGCAGGCTGCCTCGGTGGACACCGACGACGTGCCGACCGTCACGGTCGCCAGCGGCGTCGGCTTGTCGCAGGCGGAGAGAAGGAGGAGGCCGGCGGACACGGCTCCGAGGGCCGCGACGCTGCGGCGGCCCCTACCCGAGAAAAGCGGTGCGGTCATGAGCCGAAGGCTATCGGGCCACCCGGCTCCGCCGCCGCACGGGGGTGTCCGTGGCCCGCGGCGCGGCGCGCCGCGCCGCCCGCCGGGGCCCGCCCGGCGCCCCGAGACCGGGCCCCGGGGCCCGTCTAGGCCACCCGGGGGCGGGGGGAGCCGGAGTGGTGGCGGGGGGAGGTCAGCAGGCCGCGGAAGGCCATCGTCGTGCCCGCCGCGACGATGGCCGCGGCGACGGCCATGCCCAGTACCCCGTTCAGCGGCAGCACGATGCCGATCGCGCCGCCCAGCACCCACGCCATCTGGAGCAGCGTCTCCGAACGGGCGAACGCGGACGTCCGCACCGCCTCCGGCACGTCCCGCTGGATCATCGCGTCCAGCGACAGCTTCGCCAGCGCCTGGCAGAACCCCGCCGTCGCCCCCAGCACCGCCATGAACAGCCCGCTGAAGAACACCGCCGCCAGGACCGCGACCCCCAGGGTCACCGCCAGCACCGCCGCGATGATGGTCTCCGGCGCCCGTGCCCGCAGCCACGAGCCCACCGCGGTCCCGCACGCGTTCCCGACGCCCGCCGAGACGCCCACGATGCCCAGCGACACGGCCGCGCTCTGCCCGGCGAGCGGGTGCTCCCGCAGCAGGAACGCCAGGAAGAAGATCAGGAACCCGGACAGGGCGCGCATCGAAGCGTTCGCCAGCAGGCCGCACATCACCGACGGACTCACCGTGCGCAGCCCCGGCTTCTTCGAGTGCGGATCGTGCGTGGACAGCCGGGCCCGCCGCTCGCCCTTGGCCTCGTCCACCTTGTGCGGGAGGGAGAACGCCGCGAACGTGCCCCAGACGAAGATGGCGCAGGCGCCGTACAGCGGCCACGGCGGCCCGACGGTGTGCAGGCCCGCCGCGACGGGCGCCGCCGCCGCGGTGGCCAGCAGGCCCGCCAGCGTGACCCGCGAGTTCGCCTTGACGAGTGAGAACTTCGGCGGGAGCAGCCGCGGCACCACCGCGCTGCGGACGACCCCGTACGCCTTGGACGCGACCAGCACGCCCAGCGCCGCCGGGTAGAGCTCCAGGCCGCCCGTGGCCACCGCGCCGGACATCATCACGGCGAGCAGCGCCCGTGCGAGCATCGCGCAGGCCATCGCGGCCCGCCGCCCGTGCGGCAGCCGGTCCAGTGCCGGGCCGATCACCGGGGCCAGCACCGTGAAGGGGGCCATGGTGATCGCCAGGTAGAGGGCGACGCGGCCGCGTGCCTCGTCCGTGGGTACCGAGAAGAACACCGTCGACGCCAGCGCCACCGTGATCATCACATCGCCGGCGCCGTTGATGGCGTGCAGCTCGATCAGCCTGCCGAGACCCGATTCGCCGGCCCCGTGCGCGTGCGTGGCCCGCCGGATCCCGCGGGCCGTACCCGTGAAGGGACGCTGTAGGGCACGCCCGACGGCCCGGCCGGCCCGCCTGGCCGGTCCCGAGCCGTCGCGGGACGACCGTACGGGTGCCACACCCGCCATAGTGCCCCACGGACCCCTCCTGGTCCCGTCCCGGCGCGTTACGGAGGCCCGTCGGGTCGCCGTCGTGAGGACGTCGGGACGCGGGCTTGTCCGCGAATCGGACCTTGCATGTGGGCCCAAGCCTCCGGAGGAGGTAGCGTGCGTAGCGCGCCACCGGCGGTTGCTCTCGGCCGCGCGCCTCTTCGCGATCCCGCAGAATGGATAGCAGGTAGGTGCGCCCGAGGCCGATCGGGTGCGGACGTCGACGCGGCCCTCTGGTCCGCTCCGCCCGCGCCACGTACGGACAGGACCGACGGGTCGTTCAGGACGACAGTACGGACGGCGCACTCGTGAGACGGCGTAGGAGAGAACGAGACCTGTGAGTGCTGCGACGACGCGAAGCCGTACCCCCGACCGCCTGTGCGCCGAGGCGGTAGACCTCGCCCGCGCGGCGGCCGAGGAAGCCGCCGCTCCCGGAGTGGTGGGCGAGCACGTCTCCGCCGTCGCGGAGGGCGACCGGGTCGTCACGCACTTCTTCGAGTGCAAGGACCCCGGCTACCGGGGCTGGCGCTGGGCCGTCACCGTGACCCGCGCCTCCCGCGCCAAGAACGTCACCCTCGACGAAACGGTGCTGCTTCCCGGCGATGACGCCCTCCTGGCCCCCGAGTGGGTCCCGTGGAGCGAGCGGCTGCGCCCCGGCGACATGGGCCCCGGCGACCTGCTGCCCACCGACGCCGAGGACCTGCGGCTGGAGCCGGGCTGGTCGGGCGAGGACGTACCGCCGCCGAACTCGGTCGTCTCCACCGAGATGGCCGAACTCGTCGAGGCCGAGGACGCCGACGTCACCGACCGCGCCGTGGTACCCGTACGGGGCTCCATCGCCTCCGTCGCCGAGGAACTCGGGATGCGCCGTGCCCGCGTCCTGTCCCGCTACGGACTGCACAGCGCCGCCGACCGCTGGGACGAGTCCTTCGGCGCCAAGACCCCGATGGCGCAGGCGGCGCCCGCCTCCTGCGTCTCCTGCGGGTTCCTCGTCGCGATCGGCGGCTCGCTGGGCCAGGCCTTCGGCATCTGCGCGAACGAGTTCGGCCCGGCCGACGGACACCTCGTCTCCCTCTCGTACGGCTGTGGCGGCCACTCCGAGGCCGCGGTCATGCCGAAGCCGCTGCGCCCGGCTCCGCCGGTGCTCGACTCGATGGCCTCCGACGAGTTCCCGCTGCGCCCGTCCCCCGACACGGGCTCGGTCCCCTCGACGGACCTCCCGGCCGCGGACCTCGGCCACTCGTAGCACGGGCGGCCGTACGGGCCCGGACGTACGAGCCGTGCGGCGGGGCGACGACCCCGCCCCGGCGGCGTACGGCGGCGTACCCTCGGCGCATGGGGGAAGCCGACATGGTGGGGCTGGACGGCCGGGTGACCGGAACGGTGGGACCCGGGCTGGTGGGCGAGGTCATCGTCCGCATCCGCGGCGGCGCGGAGCACTTCCTCGCGCACCCCGCCCCGGGCACGGGCCGGCTGACGGTCGGAACGGTGGTGACCGTCGTGGAGTACCTGCCGCCGCGCACGGTGTACGTGATGGCGGCGTACGACAACTGAGCCCCACTGCCACCTGCGCGGATGTGGTTCGTATCAAGATGGCGACAAGAGTTCGCCAGGATCTTCTTAACGCGGCTGCACAGGAGCACACTCGCCTTCGTCAGTGTCGAACGGCACTGCGATAAGGGGGCGTTGCCGATGGCTATCGGCGTCGTGGCGGGAATCGTTCTCGTCGCATTCTTGGCCTTGGTCGGCCTGTTCAAGCTCATGTGGCGGGTGGCCGAACCGAACGAGGCACTCGTCATCTCCGGCTCCACGCACCGCACCGAGGGCATCGGCGAGGGCATGGGCTTCCGGATCGTCACCGGGCGCGGAACCCTCGTGGTTCCCGGTGTGCAGGCGGTGCGCAAGCTGTCGCTGGACCTCAACGAGACCCAGCTGAACGTGGACTGCGTGACCCACCAGGGCATCCCGCTGCGGGTGAAGGGCGTCGTGATCTTCAAGATCGGCGACGACCTCGTGTCCATCGCGAACGCGGCACGCCGCTTCCTGGACCAGCAGAAGATGATGCCCGAGCGGGTGCACATCGTCTTCGCCGGCCATCTGCGCTCCATCGTGGGCGGATTGACGGTCGAGGACATGATCCGCGACCGCGAGAAGCTGACCGGGCAGACCCGGGCGGCCTGTGGCACGGAGATGGAGAAGCTCGGCCTGATCGTCGACTCGCTCCAGATCCACGAGATCGAGGACCCGACCGGCTACATCAAGAACCTGGCCATGCCGCACGCGGCCGCCGTCCAGCGGGACGCGCGCATCGCGCAGGCCGAGGCGAACCGTTTGGCCACCGAGGCCGAGCAGACCGCGTTCGCGCGGATGGCGGAGGCCACCCGCGACAGCGAGATCCTCCAGGCCGGCTACCAGGCGGAACGCGACAAGGCCGCCGCGACCGCCCGCCAGGCCGGCCCGCTGTCGGAGGCGGCGGCCCGCCAGGAGGTCGTCGTCCAGGAGACCCGGGTCGCCGAACTGGAGGCGCACCGGCGAGAGCAGCAGCTCCAGGCGGACGTCCGCAAGCCCGCGGACGCGGCGGCGTACGAGACCCGCACCCGCGCCGAGGCCGAACGCGACGCCCGCATCTCGGCGGCACAGGCCAAGGCCAAGGAGACGGAGCTGGCGGCCGCGGCCGAGGCCACCCGCGTGACCACGGCGGCGACCGCCGACGCGGCGGCCACTGAAGCCCGCGGTCTCGCGGCCGCGAAGGCCACCCGGGCGACCGGTGAGGCCGAGGCCGCAGCCACCCAGGCCAAGGGCCTCGCGGTCGCGGCGTCGGCGAAGGCCAAGGGTCTCGCCGAGGCCGACGCGATCAAGGCGCGGGCCGCCGCGCTCGCCGAGAACCAGGAGGCGGTCGTCGCCCAGCAGCTCGCCGAGAACTGGCCGGCGATCGTGGAGGCGGGCGCCGGGGCCTTCGGGAACGTGGAACACATGGTGCTGCTCAACGGCGCCGAGGGCATGTCGGAGATGTTCGCGAAGGCGCTGACCATGGGCGGTACCGGGCTCGGCCTGGCCCGCCAGCTGCTCGCGTCGATGTCCCAGCCGGCCGCCCCGGGGACCGCCCCCGGCGCCGCCCCGGTGAACGGCAGCACGGCGTCCTCCTCCCACCAGATCCCGATCGCGGAGGCGTAGACCGCAGCGTCCGCGGGGCCGGGGAGCACTGCCCCCGGCCCCGCGGTGCGCGTTAGGCTCGCGCCCATGAGGCTGTTTGCCGCGGTGATGCCGCCCCAGGGGGCCGTCGACGAGCTGCGCCGGGCCGTGCAGGGCGTCCGGGACGACCGGCTGCGCTGGACCGGGGAGGCGGGCTGGCACTTCACCCTCGCCTTCATGGGCGAGGTGCACGACCCGCTCCTGCCGGACCTGCACGCCCGCCTGGCGCGCGCCGCCCACCGCACGGACCCCTTCTCGCTGCGCATCCACGGCTGCGGGCACTTCGGCGAGCGCGCCCTGTGGGCCGGCGCCGCCGGCGGGCTCGACCAGATGCGGATGCTCGCCGAGCGGGCCGACGCCGCCGCCCGCCGGGCCGGAGTGCCGATGGAGCAGCACCGCCGGTACACCGCCCACCTCACCCTGGCCCGCAGCCAGGGCGGCACCCATCTGAGCCCCTACCTGGAGGCCCTCTCGGGCTTCGAGGGCACGCCCTGGCAGGTGCGGGAACTCAGCCTGGTCCGCAGCAACCTCCCGACCGGCGGCGTGCCCGGGGAACAGCCCCGCTACGAGGTCGTCGAGGCCTGGCCGCTGGGTGGCTGACCCCGCCGTCCCCGCCCTCGGTACGGGGACCCGGTACGGCCGCGTTACGCTCGACGGGTGGATCCCAAGACCCGAAACCGTGTGATGGCCGGTGTGCTCGTACTGATGTTCGTCGTCGTGGCAGTGGCGGCCGCCGTGGGCCAGTGACTCCTGCCCGCGAGCCCTTGCCTGGAGTGGACTCCAGGCAGTTGGCTTGGGGCCCATGAAGTACACACAGCTCGGACGCACCGGACTCAAGGTCAGCCGACTTGTACTCGGCACGATGAACTTCGGTCCGCAGACAGACGAACCCACCAGCCACTCCATCCTGGACGCCGCGCTCGCCGCGGGCCTGAACTTCGTGGACACCGCCAACGTCTACGGGTGGGGCGAGAACAAGGGCCGCACCGAGGAGATCATCGGCACCTGGTTCGCCCAGGGCGGCGGCCGGCGGGACAAGACCGTGCTGGCCACGAAGGTGTACGGGAACATGGCCGCCGAGGGCGACCCGTGGCCCAACCACGACCGGCTCTCGGCGCTGAACATCCGCCGGGCCGTCGAGGCCAGCCTCAAGCGGCTCCAGACGGACTACATCGACCTCTACCAGTTCCACCACGTCGACCGCCGGACCCCCTTCGAGGAGATCTGGCAAGCCGTCGACGTGCTGATCCAGCAGGGCAAGGTGCTCTACGCCGGGTCGTCGAACTTCCCCGGCTACAAGATCGCCCAGGCCAACGAGACGGCCGCCCGGCGCGGCTCGGTCGGGCTGGTCAGCGAGCAGTGCCTGTACAACCTCGCCGAGCGGCGCGCCGAGATGGAGGTCGTCCCGGCCGCCCAGGAGTACGGGCTCGGCGTGATCCCGTGGTCCCCGCTGCACGGCGGGCTGCTCGGCGGCGTCATCAAGAAGGAGGTCGAGGGCGGCCGCCGCGCCTCCGGACGGTCCGCGGACGCCCTCGCCAACTCCTCCGTACGGGCCCAGGTGCAGGCGTACGAGGACCTGCTCGACAAGCACGGCCTGGAACCCGGCGAGACGGCACTGGCCTGGCTGCTGACCCGGCCCGGGGTGACGGGGCCGATCGTGGGTCCCCGGACGGCAGAGCAGCTGGAGAGCGCAGTGCGCGCGCTGGACCTGGAGCTGTCGCAGGAGGTGCTCGCCGGCCTGGACGAGATCTTCCCCGGCCCGGGGCCCTCGCCCGAGGCGTTCGCCTGGTGAACCCGATGGATCCGGTGAACCGGGTGAACCGGGTCTGAGCCGCAGGTGAACGTCGCCGCACCGCCCCGGTGCGGCGGCGCACACCGGTCGGGCAAGCCCCTTCGGGGCAGCGGGCGTTACGGGTCCTCGGCGGGCCGGTAGGGGCCGCCGATGCCCCACGCCTGGTGCAGGACCGCCGCGAACTCCCCGGCCAGGCGGTGCTCGCCGGAGGCGTTGGGGTGGGTGCCGTCGTAGGTGTCCCGGTGGATCTCGTACGCGTCCGGGCGCGCGGCCAGCAGGATCGGCGAGGCCTCGGTCGACAGGTCGGCGACGGCCTTCGCGAGGAGTTCGTTGAACCGGGAGACCTCGGCCGCGAACGGCGCGTCGGACTCGGCCCGCACGTTCGGTATGACCGGCAGCAGCACCATCCGGATGTCGGGGCGGGCGGCGCGGGCCTCCGCGACGAAGCGGCGGGCGTTGGCCGCGGTCTCCTCGGCGGCGGTGTAGAAGCCGAGGTCTATCAGGCCGAGGGAGACGAGCAGGACGTCGGCCCGCCCGGAGCGCACGGCGGAGCCGATGAGCGGGGCCATGTGCTGCCAGCCCTCGCCCCAGCCGGCGAGGTGGCGGCGGGCGTGCTCCGGGAAGCCGGGGTCGGCGTAGGCGTGGCTGACCGGCTCGTTCGCGCAGGTGTCGAAGAGCTCGCAGCGCGGACCGACGATCCGGTACGGACCGCCGAAGGTGGCATCGAGGTGCTGCCACATCCGGTAGCGCCAGGTGTAGTCGCCGGCGCGTCCGATGGTCATGGAGTCGCCGACGAACATGAAACGCATCCGGTCATCATCGCGGATCACGCGCCGGGAGCCCCTGTGATGCCGGACACGCGGGGCACCCTGGCAGGCTTGTTCCATGCGACTGCTGCCGTTGACCGCCGTCATTGCCCTTGTCGTGCTGCCGGGTTCGGCCGCCGCGGCCGCCGGGACCCCCGCCGGCACGTCGGGGTTCACCATCACCGACCCGCGGATCAAGGAGTCGAGCGGCCTGGCCGCGAGCCGGATCCATCCCGGCGTGTACTGGACGCACAACGACAGCGACGACGGCCCGTACGTGTACGCGGTGGACTCGGCGACCGGCAAGACCGTGGCCCGCGTGACCCTGACCGGCATCGGGGCCCCGCGCGACGTCGAGGCGATCTCGCTGGGACCGGACGGGCAGCTGTACGTCGGCGACATCGGCGACAACCTGGGCGGGACCTGGGACCACGTCTGGATCTACCGGTTCCCGGAGCCGAAGCAGCTGGCCGACGTCACGGTCAAGGCCGAGCAGTTCACCGTGAAGTACGCCGACGGGCCGCGCAACGCCGAGGCGCTGATGGTGCATCCGGTGACGGGCCGGGTGTACATCGCGAGCAAGAGCGAGGACAAGGGCGGGCTGTACGAGGGGCCGCAGCAGCTGTCCGCGTCGGGCACGAACGTGTTCAAGCGGGTGGCGGACCTGCCGTGGGTCACGGACGGGGCGTTCTCTCCGGACGGCGGCCGGCTCGCGCTGCGCGGCTACTTCTTCGCGCGGACCTACCCGTGGAAGGACGGGCGGCCCGAGGGCGAGGGCGAGCGGGTGGACGCGCCGTGGCAGGGGCAGGCCGAGTCGGTGACGTACTCGGCGGACGGGTCGACGCTGCTGTTCGGCTCGGAGGGGGAGTCCAGCCGGGTGGTGGCCGTCCCGGTGAAGCCGGCGGCCGGCGGCTCCGGCACCCCCGCTCCCGCGGAGCCGGGTGCGTCGGCGGCCCCCGGCCCCGCGGGCGAGCAGGGCGGGGGCGACTTCACGAAGGGCGCGGCCGTCCTGGCCGTGGGTACGGCCCTGGTCCTGGGAGCCAAGCGGCTGCTGCGCCGCCGCCCCCGCGGCGACGCCTGAGCGGGCTGCTAGCCCTGCTTGATCGCGGAGATGTCGAACTCCAGGACGACCTTGTCGCCGACCAGTACGCCGCCGCCTTCCAGGGCCGCGTTCCAGGTCACGCCGAAGTCCTTGCGGGAGATGGTCAACGATCCCTCCAGGCCGACCCGCAGGTTGCCGTAGGGGTCGACGGCATTGCCGGTGTACTCGAAGTCGATGGCGACCGGGCGGGTGGTGTCCTTGATGGTCAGGTCACCGGTGACGCGGTAGTCGGTGTCGGAAAGGGACTCGACCGAGGTGCTGCGGAAGGTGATGTCCGGGAAGTTGGGAGCGTCCAGGAAGTCGTTGGTGCGCAGGTGCTGGTCGCGCTGTTCGACGCCGGTGTCGATGCTTTCGGTCTTGAGCACCACCTGGGCGGTGGAGCGGGCCGGATCGGCGCCGTCCAGGTGCGCGGATCCCTCGAACTGGTGGAAGGCGCCGCGGACCTTGGTCACCATGGCGTGGCGGGCGACGAAGCCGATCCGGGTGTGCGCGGGGTCGAGGATGTAGTCCCCGGTGAGCTCAGAGATGTTGGCGGTCATGGTGGGGAGTCTCCGAAGGGCCGGGATCCGGCGGCGGTGGGGCCGGATCGTTGCGCATTCACGCTAGGGCGCAACCGATGCCGGTCCCGGCCGGACGCACGGGGCAGCGGCAGAGTGCACCCTGACCAGCGACGCGTGCGCCCCTGCGGGTCGTCGGCCCGGGATCACGTCGGACGTGATCCCGGGCCGGCCCCGACGGCCACGCCGAGCTGCCGTGCGGAGGGGCTCGCTCCCGTGGCCCGGGCTCAGGCCGCCGTGACCAGCTCCCGGCTGCGCGGGACCGGGACGAACGTGACTCCGTTGCGGCTCACGCTCAGCCGGAGGTTGCCCACCCGGGACAGGACCACCGCGATCGTCGCGGCGGCCGCCAGGGAGACGAGGCCGCCCGCGGCCATGCCGATCCGGGCCCCGTACGTGTCCGTCACCCATCCGACGACCGGCGCACCGATCGGGGTGCCACCGGTGAACACCATCATGAACAGGGCCATCACCCGCCCCCGCATCTCGGGGTCGGTGGCCATCTGGACGCTCGCGTTCGCGGTCACGTTGACCGTCAGCCCGAACATCCCGATCGGCACGAGCAGCGCCGCGAACAGCCAGAACCCGGGCGCGAAGGCCGTCACGACCTCCAGGGCGGAGAACAGCAGCGCCGCCGCGACCAGCAGCCGCAGCCGCGAGTGCCCGCGCCGGGCCGCCAGCAGCGCGCCCGCCAGGGAGCCGGCGGCGATCAGCGTGTTGAAGAGTCCGTACGTGCCCGCGTCTCCGTGGAACACGTCGCTGACGAACGCCGACAACCAGATCGGGAAGTTGAACCCGAAGGTGCCGATGAAGCCCACCAGCACGATCGGCCAGATCAGCTCCGGGCGGCCGGCGACGTAGCGCAGCCCCTCCCGCAGCTGGCCCTTGGCGCGCGGCTGCGGTTCGACCGGGCGCAGTTCACGCGTCCGCATCAGCAGCAGGCCGGCGACCGGTGCGGCGAAGGAAAACCCGTTCAGCAGGAAGGCCCAGCCGGAGCCGACGGCGGTGATCAGCACACCGGCGACGGCCGGGCCGACCAACCGCGCGGACTGGAAGTTCGCCGAGTTCAGGCTGACGGCGTTGGCGAGCTGGTCCTTGCCGACCATCTCGGAGACGAACGTCTGCCGGGCGGGGTTGTCCACGACGGTCACGAGGCCCAGCAGGAAGGCCGCGAAGTACACGTGCCACACCTGGACGTGTCCGGCCAGGGTGAGCGCCGCCAGGGCGATACCGGTCAGACCCATCAGGGTCTGCGTGACGAGCAGCAGCGGACGCTTGGGCAGCCGGTCCGCGAGGACGCCTCCGTAGAGGCCGAACATCAGCATCGGCAGGAACTGCAGTGCGATGGTGATGCCGACGGCGGAGGCCGAGCCGGTCAGGGACAGGACCAGCCAGTCCTGGGCGATGCGCTGCATCCAGGTGCCGGTGTTGGACACCGCCTGTCCCATGGCGAAGAGCCGGTAGTTCCGGATCTTCAGCGAGCTGAACATGGAGTTCGCGCCCGCGGAGCGCGTCGTACGCGCAGTGGTAGTGGTGGGTGTATGGCCGGGTGCGGAATCTGCTCCGTTTCCCGTACTCAAAAGCGTTCGCCTCCTGGCGTCGTTCCTACAGGTGCGCGAGCTTCTCCAGGACGGGCGCGGCCTCGCGCAGCTTGGCCCATTCGTCCTCGGTGAGCTCGGCCGCGAGCCCGGCGAGGAAGGCGTTGCGCTTGCGACGGCTCTCTTCGAGCATCGCTTCGGCTTCCTCGGTCTGGGTGACCACCTTCTGGCGGCGGTCGTCCGGGTGCGGCTGGAGCCTGACCAAACCCTTGGCCTCCAGCAGCGCCACGATGCGGGTCATCGACGGTGGCTGGACGTGCTCGCGGCGGGCCAGCTCACCGGGGGTGGCCTGGCCGCAGCGGGCGAGGGTGCCGAGGACCGACATCTCGGTCGGGCTCAGCGATTCGTCGACGCGCTGGTGCTTCAGGCGCCGGCCCAGCCGCATGACGGCGGAGCGGAGGTCGTTCACGGCGGCAGCGTCGTCGCCATGCGTAAGGTCGAGCATGTCTTTAGACTACCTCATTACTCTCTCTAAAGAACGCCATTTAACCGTGTCACTCGTACGGGTGAGTCGGCAGCGGAAAGTGACACGCGTCGGCGGTCCGTGCCACGACTCTTTCGCCATGGGGACACACGTGCTGAGCATGCGCATAGACGGGGAGCTGCTCGACCGCCTCCGGACGCATGCCGCAAAACGCGGAATGAGCGTCCAGGACTATGTCGTCCGGACGCTCATTCGCGATGACTTCGACGAGCGCTTCAATGCGGCCGTCGACGAGACGGAGAAGTTCTACGGTCTTACGTGAGGCCGAGGGCCGGCATCGCGTAGTAGAAGACGAACACCGCCGACACCACGTACAGGGCAGCCGGGACCTCGCGGCCCCGGCCGGTCGCCAGGCGCAGCACGCAGAAGCTGATGAAGCCGAAGCCGATGCCGTTGGTGATCGAGTACGTGAAGGGCATCGTCACCATGGCCAGGAAGGCCGGGACGGCGATGGTGAAGTCGCTCCAGTCGATGTCCCTGACCGAGCCCGCCAGGATCAGGAAGCCGACCGCCACGAGCGCGGGGGTGGCCGCCTGGGACGGGACCATGGTGGCGAGCGGGGTCAGGAACAGCGCCACGGTGAAGAGGGCGCCGGTGACGACGTTCGCCAGGCCGGTACGGGCTCCTTCGCCGACGCCGGCCGTGGACTCCACGAAGCAGGTGGTGGCCGAGGACGAGGTGGCGCCGCCGGAGGCGACGGCCAGGCCGTCGATGAGCAGCACCTTGTTGATGCCGGGGAAGTTGCCGTCCTTGTCGATCAGCTTGGCCTCGTCGCCGACGCCGAGGATCGTGCCCATGGCGTCGAAGAAGCAGGACAGCAGCACGGTGAAGACGAAGAGGACGCCCGTCAGCATGCCGACCTTGCCGAAGCCGCCGAACAGGCTGACCTGACCGACGAGCCCGAAGTCGGGCGCGGCCACCGGGTTGCCCGGCCATTCGGGCACGGTCAGGCCCCAGCCGGAGTCCGGCAGGTCGACGACCAGCTGGACGGCGACGGCGACCACGGTCATGACCACGATGGAGATCAGGATCGCGCCGGGCGTCTTGCGGATCAGTAGGGCGAGGGTCAGCAGCACGCCGACGACGAAGATCAGGACCGGCCAGCCGTGCAGGTGGCCGCCCGTGCCGAGCTGGAGCGGCACGGTGGTGTGCGCGGCGTCCGGTATGCGGGTGACGAAGCCCGAGTCGACCAGGCCGATCAGCATGATGAACAGGCCGATGCCGATCGCGATGCCCTTGCGCAGGCCGATCGGGACGGCGTTCATGACCCGCTCGCGCAGGCCCGTCGCGACCAGCAGCATCACGACGAAGCCGGCCAGGACGACCATGCCCATGGCGTCGGGCCAGCTCATGCGCGGGGCGAGCTGGAGGGCGACCACGGTGTTCACGCCGAGGCCGGCGGCGAGCGCGATCGGGACGTTGCCGATGACGCCCATCAGCAGCGTGGTGAAGGCCGCCGTCAGGACGGTGGCGGTGACGAGCTGGCCGCTGTCGAGCTGGTGCCCGTACATGTCCTTCGCGCTGCCCAGGATGATCGGGTTCAGCACGATGATGTAGGCCATCGCGAAGAAGGTGGCGAAACCGCCGCGCACCTCACGGGCGATCGTGGAGCCGCGCTCCGAGATCTTGAAATGGCGGTCCAGGCCGGACGACCCCTGGGGGGCCGGGTCCGGGAGGGTGGCGGGCGCAGGGGCGGGGGCCGACGTGCTCATACGGTCCTCTACGGTCCTCATTGCGGGGCATTAGGGGTTTCATACGAAGAAAATGGGCCATGCCCACACAGTTTCAGTATGAACACATGAACGAAAGCCCGTCCATCTCCGCGCGTAGACCCCGTTTCTGCGCACCTAGACTTGAGGGCATGGCGAAATGGACTGCGAAGCACGAGGCGCCCGAGCCCCTTGAGGGTCCGGTCGTCGCGACCGTCACCGGCGGCACGATCATCTGGTTCGCCGTGTTCCTGGTCCAGCTCCCCTTCTACGGCTGGTTCGCCGACCGGGACCTGCTGTGGTGGGTCTGGTGCTGCGCGGCCGGCGGCGTCCTCGGCCTGATCGGCGTCTGGTACGTCCGGGGCCGCGACGCCGCCCTCAAGCGCCACGCCGCGGCGCTGGCCGCGCGGGGTGAGGGGGGCGGCGCCGACCCGGCTCCGCACACCGGCTGACGTCAGCCGCTCCGATCCGTCGGCGCCCCGCGCCGGCAGTCGGCCGCCCGGCGGGTCGTGCCCGACCGGGGGACGATTCGGGTCATCCCGAAGTCGGATCTTCGGACTTCTCGGCGGGTGAAGCGGTAAAACCCCCTTTACCGTCGATTGCATGACGCAGCGGGCACAGACCGACCCCAATGGTTCCGAGCCGGTGGGCACCGCCGCCGCCATCGATGCGGGCGCGGAGCTGGACCCCGTGCACCCCGTCCGGCCACCAGCACCGCGCTTCAAGCCCGGCGGCCTCACCACCGCCGAAGTCGCCGAACGCGTCGCCCGCGGAGCCGTCAACGACGTGCCCGTCCGCAGCAGCCGCTCCACCGCCGACATCGTCCGCGCCAACGTCTTCACCCGGTTCAACGCCATCATCGGCGTCCTCTGGGTGATCATGCTCATCGTCGCGCCGCTCCAGGACAGCCTCTTCGGCTACGTGATCATCGCGAACACCGGCATCGGCATCATCCAGGAGATGCGCGCGAAGAAGACCCTGGACGGACTCGCCGTCATCGGCGAAGCCAAACCCAGCGTCCGCCGCGACGGCCGGACCGCCGGGATCTCCACCTCCGAGATCGTCCTCGACGACGTCATCGAACTCGGACCCGGCGACAAGGTCGTCGTCGACGGATCCGTCGGCGAGGCCGACGGACTGGAGATCGACGAGTCCCTGCTCACCGGCGAGGCCGACCCCGTCCTGAAGAAGCCCGGCGACCCCGTCATGTCCGGGTCCTTCGTCGTCGCCGGCGGCGGCGCGTTCACCGCCACCAAGGTCGGCCGCGAGGCCTACGCGGCCCAATTGGCCGAAGAGGCCACCCGCTTCACGCTCGTCCACTCCGAGCTGCGCTCCGGCATCTCCACCATCCTCAAGTACGTCACCTGGATGATGATCCCGACCTCGATCGGCCTGATCATCAGCCAGCTCGTCGTCAAGGAGAACAACCTCAAGGACGCCATCGCCCGCACCGTCGGCGGCATCGTCCCGATGATCCCCGAGGGCCTGGTCCTGCTGACCTCCGTCGCCTTCGCGATCGGCGTCATCCGGCTCGGCCGCAAACAGTGCCTGGTGCAGGAGCTGCCGGCCATCGAAGGCCTCGCCCGCGTCGACGTCGTCTGCCTCGACAAGACCGGCACCCTCACCGAGGGCGGCATGGACGTCACCGAGCTCCGCCCGCTCGGCGGCGCGCAGGACTCGTACGTCAAGAAGGTTCTCGGCGCGCTCGGCGAGTCCGACCCGCGCCCCAACGCCAGCCTCCAGGCGATCATCGACGCCTACCCGGTCAGCGCCGAGTGGCGCTGCACCGAGTCCCTGCCCTTCTCCTCCGCCCGCAAGTACAGCGGCGCCAGCTTCAGCGAGGGCGACGGCGAGAACAGCACCTGGCTGCTCGGCGCCCCCGACGTCCTCCTCCCGGCCGGCGACCCGGCCCTCGACGAGGTCGACGAACTCAACGAACAGGGCCTGCGCGTCCTGCTGCTCGCCCGGGCCGCGCGCGAGCTCGACGACCCGGCCGTAGGGACCGGCGCCCGGCCCTCCGCCCTGATCGTCCTGGAACAGCGGCTGCGCCCCGACGCCGCCGACACCCTGCGCTACTTCGAGGACCAGAAGGTCCGGGCGAAGGTCATCTCCGGCGACAACGCGGTCTCCGTCGGCGCGGTCGCCGGCAAACTCGGCCTACCGGGCGCCGAGGACACCATCGACGCGCGCAGGCTGCCGAGCGAACAGGCCGACATGGCCCGGGTCCTCGACGAGAACAGCGTCTTCGGCCGGGTCACCCCGCAGCAGAAGCGCGACATGGTGGGCGCGCTCCAGTCCAAGGGCCACACGGTCGCCATGACGGGCGACGGCGTCAACGACGTGCTCGCGCTCAAGGACGCGGACATCGGCGTGAGCATGGGCTCGGGCTCGGAGGCGACCCGGGCGGTGGCCCAGATCGTCCTCCTCAACAACAGCTTCTCCACCCTCCCGTCGGTGGTCGCCGAGGGTCGCCGGGTCATCGGCAACATCACCCGCGTCGCCACCCTGTTCCTGACGAAGACGGTCTACTCGGTACTGCTGGCCATCCTGGTGGTCTGCTCGCAGGTGGAGTACCCCTTCCTGCCGCGCCACCTGACGCTGCTGTCCACCCTCACCATCGGCATCCCGGCCTTCTTCCTGGCCCTCGCCCCGAACAAGGAGCGGGCGAAGCCGCACTTCGTGAAACGGGTGATGCGGTACGCCATCCCCGGCGGCGTGATCGCGGCCGTGGCCACCTTCGTGACGTACCTGCTCGCCCGCCACCACTACACCGGCCCGGACCAGCTGAACGCCGAGACGAGCGCGGCGACGCTGACGCTGTTCCTCACCTCGATGTGGGTCCTGGCGATCATCGCCCGCCCGTACACGTGGTGGCGGCTGGTCCTGGTCGGCGCGATGGGCGGGGCGTTCCTGCTGGTCCTCGTCGTTCCGTGGCTCCAGGACTTCTTCCAGCTGAAGCTCGTGGGCACGCAGCTGCCGTGGATGGCCGTGGGCATCGCGACGGCGGCCTCGGCCCTGATCGAGTTCACGTTCCGCTGGGTCAACCGCAGGTTCCCCGCCTGACCGCCGCCCCCCCCGTGACCAGGACCTAGTCGAACCAGCGGTCCCGGGCCAGTTCGGCCGTGCGGGACGGGTCCTCCAGCAGGGCCGCGACCTCGAAGCGGCGCGGCCACTGGCCCGCCGCCCAGGCCAGGCCCGCCGCCACGCCCTCCAGGGTGGAGGCGTGGAGGGTGCCGTCCGGGGTTTGCCGCCAGTCGAGCTCCACGCCGCCCGCGATCAGCTCCTCGTGCTCGACGTAGGTGCGCGGCGCCGAGGGCCCCAGCAGGAGCAGCACCGGCTCCGGGACCTCGTGCTCCTCGCCCGGCGTCGTGACCTCCGCCGGCACCGTCTCCGAGAGGCGGCGGACCTGGAGGAGGTCCGCCAGGTCGCCCGCTCGGGCCGGGGCCACCGGCAGCAGCGGCAGGCCCTCCGTCAGCGGCAGCAGGTCCGGGGCGTCCGCGATCAGCGCATCGGCCGCGTCCACCACACGGATCTCGCCGTCCACCACCGCGCGCAGCTCGTCCGGGAGGGTGACCTGCTCGGGGTCCAGATCGGCCAGGGCCCCGTACAGGGCGTGCAGCTGGCGGTCCGACACCTCGCGCTCCGGATCGGCGAGCCGGCTCAGCAGTTCGGCGGCGCCGCCGGGTTCCTCCAGCAGGGCCGGCACGGTCGTGCGGACGCCCAGCGCCCGCAGGACCTGCTCGTCTTCGAAGCCCGTGGCGTCCGCCGAGGTGTACAGGCCCGACAGCAGCGGGTCCCCGCCCGCCGCGCGCAGGCCCGCCGGGCGGCGTCCGTCGAAGACCGGGTG
Organism: Streptomyces sp. NBC_00597; assembly: GCF_041431095.1. GTDB lineage: Bacteria > Actinomycetota > Actinomycetes > Streptomycetales > Streptomycetaceae > Streptomyces. The sequence continues at coordinate 4,357,204 of NZ_CP107757.1, read as the reverse complement.
GTCGCGCAGCCACCAGGCGGTGTACGGGCGCACCGACTGCGTGGTGCCGTCCGGAAGCAGGACCCGTACGGGCTGGGTCAGCGCGTCGCGCAGCGGGGGCTGCGCGAGCATGGCCAGGGCCTGCGGCCAGCAGTCGTCGTCGATCAGGTCGAGGTCGCGCACGGCCACCAGCTCGGTCGCCACCGGCGGGAGCGGGGTGTCCGGGAGCTGGTCCAGTACGTCCTCGCACCACACGTCGACCGCGTCCAGCAGGCCTGCGTCGTCGGGCTCGGCGAAGTCGCCGTCGCGGGGCTCCAGTTCGTCCGGGTCGAGGACCACGTCGGTGGCGCGGACCAGCTGGAAGGCGGCCAGCACCCCGCAGGCGGTCAGCGGCTGCGCGCCCCACCGGTCGGCCAGCTCGGCGTCCACGTACGGGACTTCGTCCTCGCGGATCACCGAGGCCAGCGGGGAGCCGGGCAGCAGGAGCTCGCCCGCGGGCGCCAGTTCCCCGTCCTCGTCGGGGAGGGCCAGCGCGCCCAGCCACGGCTCGTCGCCCGGCGCCAGGTCGGCGTCCCGGACCAGGCCCAGCACCACCTCGGCCAGCTCGTCGGCGTCGAGGGCGTCCTCGTCCCAGATCTCGCCCGCGTCGAGGGAGGCGGCCACCGCCGCCCGCACTTGCGGGGTCGTCAGGACCGCGCGGGGCGTGGCCGGGAGGGCGCCGAGGCGCTCCAGCAGCGGGTGCGCCGCGTCCGGATGGGCCACCTTGAGCCCCATCCGGGCCAGGTCCTTCGGGGTGTCCGCGTCGGGCAGCAGCACGTGCCGCGGGCCGATCGTGGTCCGCCCGTCGGCCAGCGGCACCGGCAGACCCGACAGCCGGTCCGGATCCACCCCGGCCAGGGTGTCGTACAGCCGGTGCCACCAGTCCGGGGTGCGTTCGATGCCCGCGATCCGCTCGATGGCGTCGCCCAGCGGCAGCCGGCCCACGCCCAGCGTGCGCAGCTCGGGCCGGCGCTCCAGCCCGGCCGGGAGCAGGGTCGGGAGGACCTCCGCGAGGACCCGTACGGTGTCGGCGCCCGCGCCCTCCACCACCTCGGCCTCGAAGGGGCGCAGCGCGGCCCGCTCCTCGGCGTGCTCGGCCGGGGCGGCCGGGGCCAGGAACGCGGTCCGCGGCAGCCGTCCGAGCACGGCCGCGCGCAGCGCCCCGTCCAGCACGCCCTTGCCGAGCGGCCCGGGTACGAGGTCCACGAGCCCGGTGCTCACCGGGTCCCAGTCGCCGAGCAGTTCGGCGTACGCATCGGCCGCGCGCTCCACCAGGAAGTCGGTCAGCGGCCCGGGCGCGGGGTGCCGGCGGGCGGTGTCGAGCGGCAGCGTCGCGATGAGCAGGGCGGGGATGCCCAGGGGTTCGTCGGTCGGGGTCGGTGCGTGCACCACGGGCGCGGTGGCGGGACGTACGGGAGCGCCGTCGGTGTCGACGGGCACGGCCCAGGAGACCGTCCAGTGGGGCCGCAGCCGCTCCTCGACCGGCCGGTCCGCGAGGAGGGCGGGCTCGATGGGGCCGCTGTGGCGGACGGTGCGCCAGCGTCGGGTCTCGCCGCCGGCGGCTCCGGCCGAGTCCTGGACGACGGTGTACGGGCCCTCGGTACGCCGGTAGAGCACGCGGTGCCCGGTGGCCGGGGTCTCCACGACGATCTCCCGCAGCCCGGGCAGGGTGAGCAGCAGGGCGTCGTCGATGCCGGCCAGCAGGCGCTGCACCAGGTCTTCGGCGGCGGCGTCGCGCAGCGGGAGGACGACCACGGTGTCGTAGCCCTCGGGGGCGGCCCCCTCGGCGGGCAACGGCAGGCGCAGCAGCGGGACGTGCCCGTCGCGGCGGCGCAGTTCGTCGCCGAGGCCGGGGCTGCCGTTGGCTGCTTCACGGGCCAGCTCGCGGGCCTCGGCCAGGGACCAGCGGATACCGCCGTGGCGGCCCATGACGGCGGGCTCGTCGGACACCGCGAGGACCGCCGCGAAGCCGACGCCGAAGCGGCCGACGGTTTCGGCGGAGCCCGCGGCCCCTGCGGGCTCCCGCTTCGCGGAGGCCCGCAGGGTGCTCAGCGACTCCACGCCCGTCGCGTCCAGCGGGGCACCGGTGTTGGCGACGGCCAACACGCCGGGCCGACCGCCCCCGCCGGAGTGCAGGGTGAGCCGCAGCCGGCCGGGCACCCGGGCCCGGGCCGCGGCGTCGGCGGCGTTCTGCGCCAGCTCGACGACGAGCCGGTCGCGGTAGCCGCCGAGGGCCAGGTCCTCCTCTGCGTTGGCGTCCTCGCGGAACCGGGCTGGGCCCGCGCCCCAGGCATCGAGCACCCCGCGCCGCAGCCGGGCCGTGCCGAAGGGGTCCACGCCACCCTGGGCCGCCGTCACTCGCACGCTCACGCCGCTGCCTCCAAGCTGTACTGCATCCACCGAATGCCGAGGCCCTGAAGGTATCGCGTGCGGGCCCCGCCGGTCGGGGCGGACGGGCCCGACTCTGCCCCGGGCGACGACGGAGCCCCCGGCGACACGAGGTCGCCGGGGGCTCCGTACGGGTGCGCGGTGCGGGGTGGTGTCAGAGCTTGTCGATCACGTAGTCGATGCACGCGGTCAGCGCCTGCACGTCCGCCGGGTCGATCGCCGGGAACATCGCGACGCGCAGCTGGTTGCGCCCGAGCTTGCGGTACGGCTCGGTGTCCACGATGCCGTTGGCGCGCAGCACCTTGGCCACGGCGGCCGCGTCGATGTCGTCCGAGAAGTCGATCGTGCCGATGACGGCGGAGCGCTTGTCGGCGTCCACGACGAACGGGCTCGCGTACTTCGACGCCTCCGCCCAGCCGTACAGGTTGCGCGCGCTGGCCGCCGTACGGCCGGTCGTGAACTCCAGGCCGCCCTGGCCGTTCATCCACTCCAGCTGCTGGTTCAGCAGGAAGAGGGTGGAGAGCGCCGGGGTGTTGTACGTCTGGTTCTTCAGCGAGTTGTCGATCGCCGTGGGCAGCGAGAAGAACTCCGGGATGTGCCGGCCCGACGCGTGGACGCGCGCCGCACGCTCCAGGGCCGCCGGGGAGAACGCCGCCAGCCACAGGCCGCCCTCGGAGGCGAAGGACTTCTGCGGGGCGAAGTAGTAGACGTCGCTCTCGGTGATGTCCACCGGCAGACCGCCGGCGCCCGAGGTCGCGTCCACCAGGACGAGGGACCCGGCGTCGGCGCCCGCGACGCGCTTGACCGGCGCCGCCACACCCGTCGAGGTCTCGTTGTGCGTGTAGGCGTACACGTCGACGCCTGCCTCGGCCACCGGCTCGGGGTGGGTGCCCGGCTCGGAGGAGATCACGGTCGGCTCGTCCAGCCACGGAGCGAGCTTGGCGGCCTTGGCGAACTTGGACGAGAACTCGCCGAACGTGAGGTGCTGGGACTTGCGCTCGATGAGCCCGGCCGTCGCGATGTCCCAGAAGGCGGTGGAGCCGCCGTTGCCCAGGATCACCTCGTAGCCCTCGGGCAGCGAGAACAGGTCCCGGATGCCCTGGCGCACCGAGCCGACCAGGTTCTTGACCGGGGCCTGGCGGTGCGAGGTTCCGAGCAGGGAGGTACCGGTGGCGGCGAGGGCGTCCAGCGCCTCGATCCGCACCTTGGAGGGGCCCGCGCCGAAGCGTCCGTCGGCGGGCTTGATGTCAGCGGGAATCTGGATCTCAGCCACGAGCGGAGCGTATCCGGTCCGGGTCCACGCTTCGGAGGCGCGTCCACCCGATGAGACGAACGTCCCAGGCCGGAAGACCGGGATGGGGTAAGGCGGCACACGGCGACGTGGCCCTTACATACCCCTTAGTCTGGATTAATGCCCGCATCCTCCCCCGCACCCGTCCCCACCCCCGCTCCGGCGGGCACCGCCCCCGCGGCCCCGGCGCTCCCGGCCCCCGCGGGGCCGTCCCGGTTCGGTCCGGTCGTGCTGGTGGTCACGGCGGGGATCTCGGTGCAGTTCGGCGCCGCGCTCGCCGTCATGATCATGCCGGGGGCGGGTGCCGCTGGCGTGGTGACGCTGCGGCTCGCGGCCGCCGCGCTGGTGCTGCTGCTCCTGTGCCGCCCGAAGGTGCGCGGGTACTCGCGGGCGGACTGGGGCACCGTCGTCGCCTTCGGCGTGGCGATGGCCGGCATGAACGGGCTCTTCTACCAGTCCATCGACCGCATCCCGCTCGGCCCGGCCGTCACCCTTGAGGTCCTCGGCCCCCTCGTCCTGTCGGTCGTCGTCTCACGCCGCCCGGTGAGCCTGCTGTGGGCCGGTCTGGCCCTGGCCGGTGTCGCCCTGCTGGCCGGGCACGGGGGCGGGAGCGGCTTCGGCGGCCTCGACCTCCCGGGCACCGCCTTCGCGCTCGGAGCGGGCGCGATGTGGGCGGCGTACATCGTGTTCAGCGCGCGTACGGGCCGCCGCTTCCCGCAGGCGGACGGGCTGGCGCTGGCCATGGCCGTGGCCGCGGTGCTCTCGCTCCCGCTGGGCGTCGTCCAAGCCGGTTCCGCGCTCCTCGTGCCGAGCACGCTGGCGCTGGGCGCCGGCGTCGCCGTCCTGTCCTCCGTCCTGCCGTACACCCTGGAGCTCCTGGCGCTGCGCCGCCTGCCCGCACCGACCTTCGCCATCTTGATGAGCCTGGAGCCGGCGATCGCGGCCACGGCCGGGTTCCTGCTCCTGAACCAGGCGATGTCGGCGCTCGACGCGCTCGCGATCGCGCTGGTCATCGCGGCGAGCATGGGCGCGGTCCGCTCCCAGACCCGCAAACCGGCCGCCTGAGGCCGCGCGCCCGCCCCGCCGGCCGCGGGGTGTTCGACGGGACGGGCGCGCCCTGGGCCGGCCGTCATCCCAGCGGCAGGTCCAGGTACGACGGCGTGGCCTCCGGGGAGGTGAAGGCCAGCGTCGCGCGCGGCAGGTTGGCGTCCCCGTAGAACGGGTCGCGGGCGTCGATCACCAGCATCAGCCGGTGCCCGCGCGGGACGTCGTACGCCGTCGCCTGCAGCTCGATGTCGGCGCTGACCAGGCTGTCGGCCGGCGAGTCGAGGTCGCAGTACGGGGCGTGCGTGACGATGTGCGCCGTCCCGTCGGGTGCGGCGGCGAGCAGGTACGCGACGAACGACGACTTGGGGTTCGGGGCCCGGTACGTGACGCGCAGCCGCGGGACGCCGCGCAGCCGCAGGGTCTCCGCCTCCGGCTCCGCGGTCCACACCGCGGTGACGGTGCGGTCGATGTCGCCGGTCTGGTAGGCCTTGGGGCGGCCCGCGATCTCGTCGTACCCGCAGAGCACGATCGCGTCGGCGACGGTCGCCGGGGTGTCCACCCCGCACAAGACGCTCGTGCTCCAGCCGGCCTCGGGCTGCTCGGCGAGCTCCGCACTGCCCGCCAGGTGCAGTCGGCGCACGTGCTCGGTGACGGAATGCCAGGTGGGGCGGGGTTCCAGGGTCTGGCTCCACATGACCTCGGCGAGGATCTGGCCCTCGGCGCCGATGCCGTTGTCGATGCCCTTGAGGTGGTGGTCGAACCAGCGGTGGGCGTTGGTCCAGATCCGGTTGGGCAGGCCGATCATGCCCGTCATTTCGGGACCGGAGTGGTCGCCGATGGAGAGGTCGAGGCGCTTGGGGCCGATGAGCTCGTTGAACATCTTCAGGGTCTGGTTGCCCGGGAAGAGCGTCTCGTGCCAGGCGTGCGAGAAGTAGACCGGGACCTGGCGGCGGTTGAGCTCCTTGACGTGGCTGAACGGCGAGCGCTGCTCGGCCCAGCGCAGGGTGCCCTGGATGTCGCGGCCCGCGAGGACGTTCTCGAACACGCTCTGCGTCTGCGGGCTCAGCCGGGCCTTCCCCGCGGCCTTGAGCAGCGCCTCCACGGCGGCCACGTGCCGGGTCCGGTTCTCGTAGAACGCCTCGCCGAGGTCGCCCCAGGTGCTGAGCGCCACCACCGCGTCGACGCGCGTGTCGTGGGCGGCGACGAGCTGGCTGATGCCCGATCCGTACGAGTCCCCCAGGAAGCCGATCCTGGTGACCGGGCCGGCAGAGCGCTCGATGAGGTGGTCCAGGGCGCGGCTGCCGTCGGCGACGTCGAGCGGACCGGCCACCTCGACCTGGCCCTCGGAGCCGGCGAAGCCGCGGGTGCTGTACGCGAGGACGTTGTAGCCGCGCGCCGCGAAGACACTGGCCTGGACGGCGTAGGGGAGCCAGCCGTGGGTCGTCCACGGCGAGGGCATCACGATCACCGGCCGCGGCCGGCCCCCGTTGTGGCGCCACATCGCGGCGTCGAGCAGGTCCCCGTCGGCCCCGGCGACCTTGACGCGACTGAAGACGGCGACGGACCGGACGTCGGCGACCTCGGCGGCGCGGGCGGGGCCGAGGCCGGTGACGTCGCCGGTCTCCAGAGCGGTGACGAAGGCGGTCAGGGTGGTCGCGTCGAGTTCGGGATAGAGGGAGAAAGCGGCTGGGTTCACGTCGGTTCGTCCTCTTCGTCGAGTGAGGGAACGTGGGTGCGCGCGCTCTGGGCCCGGAGCGGGGAACGAAGCGTTCAGTATCGATGCGACATCCGGTGATGTTTCGGCGGATTCCGACGTACGGCCGAAATCGCCCCCTTCGCTGCCGGCGCAGCCGGCGGTCCCGGACCTGCCCGGGGCGACGCCGGACGCCAAATCACCCTCCGTCCGCGCCAGTTGGGGGCGATGGCGCGAAGGAAGTGTTCGGCGGCCAAATCATGCAAGCATGCTTGATTGTTTTGCCGACGGCTGCCAGTCTTCCCCTCACGCCGAAAGGGGAGCCCGCCGTGCTCGATCCGTCAGCTGTCGCCGTCTTCGCAGATCTGCGCGAGGAAGGCCTCGAACTCGAAACCCTGGTACGGGACCTGCCCGACGCCGGATGGGCCGGGCCCACCCCCGCGCCGGGCTGGACCGTCGCCCACCAGATCGCCCACCTGCACTGGACCGACCGGGCCGCGCTGATCTCCCTCACCGACGCCGACGGCTTCGCCGCCCTGGTCGAGGAGGCGGTCAAGTCCCCCGACTCTTTCGTGGACGAAGGCGCCGCACGAGGCGCCGCGCTACCGCCCGACGAGCTGCTGGCCCACTGGCGGGCCGGCCGCGCAGCCCTCGACGAGGCGCTCGCCGCGGCCCCGCCCGACACCCGGTTCCCCTGGTACGGGCCGCCGATGAAGGCCGCCTCCATGGCGAGCGCCCGCCTGATGGAGACCTGGGCGCACGGCCAGGACGTCGCGGACGCTCTCGGTGTGCGCCGCACCCCCACCGCCCGACTGCGGCACGTGGCCCGCATCGGCGTCCGGGCCCGCGACTACGCGTTCTCCGTACGGGGACTGCCCGCGCCCGACGCGGAGTTCAGGGTGGAACTCCTGCCCCCGGACGGCGGCGAGCCCTGGACGTACGGGCCGCAGGGGGCGGCGGACCGGATCACCGGCCCGGCCCTCGACTTCTGCCTCCTGGTGACCCAGCGGGCCCACCGCGCCGACCTCGCCCTGACCGCGACCGGCCCCGACGCCGACCGCTGGCTGGACATCGCCCAGGCCTTCGCGGGCCCCGCGGGCCCCGGCCGCGCCCCCGGAGCCACCCGGTGACCGGCCGCCGCCCGCTGCGCATCGGCAACGCCTCCGGGTTCTACGGCGACCGCTTCAGCGCCTTCGAGGACATGCTGACCGGCGGCCCGCTGGACGTGTTGACCGGCGATTACCTCGCCGAGCTGACCATGCTGATCCTCGGCCGCGACCGACTGAAGGACCCCGGCCTCGGCTACGCCAAGACCTTCCTGCGCCAGCTGGAGGACGGCCTCGGCCTCGCGCACGAGCGGGGGGTGCGCATCGTCGCCAACGCGGGCGGCCTGAACCCGGCGGGACTGGCCGACGCGATCCGCATGCTCGCCTCCGAGGCCGGGATCCCGGTGTCGGTCGCCCACGTCGAGGGTGATGACCTGATGCCGTTCGCGCAGGGCGCGCTGACCGCGAACGCGTACCTCGGCGGCGCCGGCATCACCGCCTGCCTGCGGGCGGGCGCGGACGTGGTCGTCACGGGCCGCGTCACCGACGCGGCCCTGGTCAGCGGGCCGGCGGCCTGGTGGTTCGACTGGGCGCCCGACGACTACGACCGGCTGGCCGGAGCCGTGGTGGCGGGCCACGTCCTGGAGTGCGGGACCCAGGCCACCGGCGGCAACTACGCCTTCTTCACCGCGCACGACGTCCGCCGACCCGGGTTCCCGCTGGCGGAGATCTCCGAAGACGGCTCGGCGGTGATCACGAAGCACCCGGGTACCGGCGGAGTCGTATCGGCCGGCACGGTCACGGCCCAACTCCTCTACGAAACCCAGGGCCCCCGCTACCTCGGCCCCGACGCCACGGCCCGCCTGGACACGGTCCGGCTGACGGACGCCGGACCCGACCGGGTGGCCGTCACCGGAGTCGTCGGCGAACCCCCGCCCCCCACCCTCAAGGTGGGCGTGACCCGCATCGGCGGCTGGCGCAACGAGGTGGTCTTCGTCCTGACCGGCCTGGACATCGAGGCCAAGGCCGCCCTGGTCCGGGCACAGCTGGCCGACGCCCTGTCCCAGGTGGCCACCGCGGAGTGGACCCTGGCCCGCACGGACCACGAGGACGCCGCGACGGAGGAGACGGCGAGCGCGCTGCTGCGCCTGGTGGTGCGGGACCCCTCGCCGGAGCGGGTCGGCCGCGCACTGACCTCCGAGGCCATCGAACTCGCCCTGGCCAGCTACCCGGGCTTCCACGTCACCACCCCGCCGGGCCCGGCCCAGCCGTACGGAGTCTTCACCTCCTCGGCCGTCCCCGCGCCCTCGGTCCCCCACGTGGCGGTCCTCCCCGACGGCACCCGCCTCGCGGTGCCGGCCCGCACGGCGTCCGAGGACCTGGGGGTCACCCCGGCGGCAGCCGGGGGAGGGCTCGGGAGCGGAGCCCCCGCCGGGTCCGGGGCGGAGCCCCGGGACGGGGGTCCGGAGGCGGAACCCATCCGCACCGCACCGCCTGAGGCACCCGCAGGGCAACCCACCCGCCGCGTCCCCCTCGGCACGCTGATCGGCGCCCGCAGCGGCGACAAGGGCGGCGACGCCAACATCGGCGTCTGGGTCGAACGCGACGACGCCTGGGACTGGCTCCACACCACCCTCACGGTGGACACCTTCAAGGCGCTGCTCCCCGAGACGGGCCCGCTGCCCGTCACCCGGCACGCCCTCCCCAACCTCCGCGCCCTCAACTTCACCGTCCCCGGCATCCTCGGCGCCGGCGTCGCCTCCGCGCACCGCTTCGACCCCCAGGCCAAGGCCCTCGGCGAATGGCTGCGCGCCCGGCACGTCGACATTCCCGCCCACCTCCTGCTCACCCCGGAGGGGAACCGCTCATGACCCGCCTCACCACCGCTGTAGACCCGCACGCCCCCGACTACCTCGCCCACCATGCGGCCGCCACCGCCCGTCTCGCCGAGCTGGACGCCGAGCACGCCAAGGCCCTCATCGGCGGCGGCGAGAAGTACACGGCCCGCCACAAGGACCGCGGCAAGCTCCTCGCCCGCGAGCGCATCGAGCTGCTCCTCGACCCGGACACCCCGTTCCTGGAGCTGTCCCCGCTCGCCGCTTGGGGCAGCGACTACCCCGTCGGCGCCTCCATGATCACCGGCATCGGCACCGTCGAGGGCGTCGAATGCCTGGTCACCGCCAACGACCCCACGGTCCGCGGCGGCGCCTCCAACCCCTGGACGCTCAAGAAGGCCCTGCGGGCCAATGAGATCGCCCGCCAGAACAACCTGCCGTGCATCAGCCTCGTCGAGTCCGGCGGCGCCGACCTCCCCTCCCAGAAGGAGATCTTCATCCCGGGCGGGGCGATCTTCCGCGACCTGACCCGGCTCTCGGCCGCCGGCATCCCCACCGTCGCCGTCGTCTTCGGCAACTCCACCGCCGGAGGCGCGTACGTCCCGGGGATGTCCGACCACACCATCATGATCAAGGACCGTTCCAAGGTGTTCCTCGGAGGTCCGCCGCTCGTCAAGATGGCCACCGGCGAGGAGAGCGACGACGAGTCCCTCGGCGGAGCCGACATGCACGCCCGCACCTCCGGACTCGCCGACTACTACGCCCTCGACGAGCACGACGCGATCCGCCGGGCCCGCCGGGTCGTGGCCCGCCTGAACCACCGCCGGGCCCACGCGGCCCCGCCCCGCGCCGAGGAGCCGAAGTACGACCCGGAGGAACTCCTCGGCATCGTCCCCGCGGACCTCAAGACCCCCTTCGACCCCCGCGAGGTCATCGCCCGCATCGTCGACGCCTCCGACTTCGACGAGTTCAAGCCCCTCTACGGCACCAGCCTGGTGACCGGCTGGGCCACCTTGCACGGCTACCCGGTCGGCATCCTCGCCAACGCCCAGGGCGTGCTGTTCAGCGCCGAATCACAGAAGGCCGCCCAGTTCATCCAGCTGGCCAACCAGCGTGACATCCCGCTCCTCTTCCTCCACAACACCACCGGCTACATGGTCGGCAAGGAGTACGAGCAGGGCGGCATCATCAAGCACGGCTCGATGATGATCAACGCGGTCTCCAACTCCCGCGTCCCCCACCTCTCCGTCCTCATCGGCGCCAGCTACGGAGCCGGCCACTACGGCATGTGCGGCCGCGCCTACGAGCCGCGGTTCCTCTTCGCCTGGCCCAGCGCCAAGTCCGCCGTCATGGGCCCCCAGCAGCTCGCCGGCGTCCTGTCCATCGTGGCGCGCCAGTCCGCCGCCGCGAAGGGACAGCCGTACGACGAAGAGGCCGACGCCGGCATGCGCGCCTTCGTCGAGGCGCAGATCGAGTCCGAGTCCCTGCCGATGTTCCTGTCCGGGCGGCTGTACGACGACGGGGTCATCGACCCGCGCGACACCCGTACCGTCCTCGGCCTGTGCCTGTCGGCCGTCCACAACGCCCCCGTCGAGGGCGCCCGCGGCGGCTTCGGCGTCTTCCGGATGTGAGCCCGCACATGACGAACCTGACCTCCCTCCTGGTCGCCAACCGCGGTGAGATCGCGGTCCGCGTCTTCCGCACCGCCCGCGCCCTGGGCCTGGCCACCGTCGCCGTCCACTCCGACCCCGACGCCGACGCCCTGCACGTACGGGAGGCCGACGCGGCCGTGCGCCTGCCCGGCGCCGCCCCCGCCGACACCTACCTGCGCGGCGACCTGGTCATCAAGGCCGCCCTCGCCGCAGGCGCGGACGCCGTCCACCCCGGCTACGGATTCCTGTCCGAGAACGCAGGCTTCGCCCGCGACGTCGCCGCCGCCGGACTCACCTGGATCGGCCCGCCGCCCGAAGCCATCGAGGCGATGGCCTCCAAGACCCGGGCCAAGGAGCTGATGCGCGCCGCCGGGGTCCCGCTCCTCGACCCCGTCGACCCGGCTGCTGCCACCGCCGCCGACCTGCCCCTTCTCCTCAAGGCCGCCGCGGGCGGCGGCGGACGCGGCATGCGCGTCGTACGCGACCTCGACACCCTCAAGGAGGAGATGCAGGCGGCCTCCGCCGAGGCGGCCTCCGCCTTCGGCGACGGCGAGGTCTTCGCCGAGCCCTACGTCGAGCGCGGCCGCCACGTCGAGGTCCAGATCCTCGCCGACTCCCACGGAACCGTCTGGGCACTCGGCACCCGCGACTGCTCCCTCCAGCGCCGTCACCAGAAGGTCATCGAGGAGGCCCCGGCACCGGCACTCCCCGAGACCCTGCGCACCACCCTCCACGAGGCCGCCGTCGCCGCCGCCCGCGCGGTCTCCTACCAGGGCGCGGGTACCGTCGAGTTCCTCGTCGCCGCCGACGGGCGGCCGTACTTCCTGGAGATGAACACCCGCCTCCAGGTGGAACACCCCGTCACCGAAGCCGTCTTCGGACTCGACCTCGTCGCCCTGCAACTGCGCATCGCCGAGGGTGCGGCCCTGCCGCTGACACCCCCCGAGCCCACCGGCCACGCCGTCGAGGCCCGCCTGTACGCCGAGGACCCCGCCCAGGACTGGCGCCCCCAGACCGGAGTCCTGCACACCCTCGACGTCCCCGGCGGGGGTCCCCTCGGCGAAGCCGGGGGGAAGGTCCGCGTGGACACCGGATTCGCCGACGGGGACACCGTCGGCGTCCACTACGACCCGATGCTCGCCAAGGTCGTCGCCCACGCCCCCACCCGGGCCGAGGCAGTCCGCGTCCTCGCCCACGCCCTGGCCGGAGCCCGCATCCACGGTCTCACCACCAATCGGGAGCTCCTCGTACGCTCCCTGCGCCACCCGGAGTTCGCCGAGGCACGGCTCGACACCGGGTTCTACGAACGCCACCTCGGGTCCCTCACCGAAGGCGCCCCGGACGCCACCCTGTCCGCGGTCGCCGCCGCGCTCGCCGCCGCCGCACCGGCCGCGGACGCCCCGCTCGCCACCCGGCTCGGCGGCTGGCGCAACCTCCGCTCCCAGCCGCAGATCCGCCGCTACAGCGCGGCCGGCACCGCGTACGAGGTCCGTTACCGGCCCGTCCGCAGCGGACCCCCGGAGCTCGTGGACCACCCCGGCGTTCGAGTCCTCTCCGTGGAACCCGGGCGCGTCAGCCTCGAAGTCGAGGGCGTCCGCCGGATGTTCCACGTGAAACGCAAATCGAACGCCGAGGGCGCGCAGGCCGAGACGTACATCGACTCCACGCTCGGCGCGCACACCCTCACCCCCGTCCCCCGGTTCGCCGATCCCCAGGACCGCACCGAACCCGGCTCCCTGCTCGCCCCCATGCCCGGCACCGTCGTCCGCGTCGCCGAGGGCCTCGCCCCCGGCGCCGCCGTCACCGCCGGGCAGCCCCTGCTCTGGCTGGAGGCCATGAAGATGGAGCACCGCATCGTCTCGCCCGCCTCCGGCACGCTCACCGCGCTCCACGCCACGCTCGGCCACCAGGTCGAGTTCGGCGCCCTGCTCGCCGTAGTCCAGGAGGAAACGCCAGCATGAGCTCCGTCGTCGAAACCGAAGAGCACAAGGCCCTGCGCGCCGCCGTCGCCGCCCTCGGGCAGCGTTACGGGCGCGACTACCTCGCCCGCGTCGCCCGTGAGGGCGGCCACCCCGACGAGCTGTGGGCCGACGCCGCCAAGCTCGGCTACCTCGGGGTCAACCTCCCCGAGGAGTACGGAGGCGGAGGCGGCGGCATCGCCGAACTCTCCATCGTCCTCGAAGAGCTGGGCGCCGCCGGCTGCCCCCTGCTGATGATGGTCGTCTCGCCCGCCATCTGCGGCACGGTCATCTCCCGCTTCGGCACCGAGGCCCAGAAGCAGGCCTGGCTGCCCGGCCTCGCCGACGGCAGCCGCACCATGGCCTTCGGCATCACCGAACCCGACGCCGGCTCCAACTCCCACCGGATCACCACCACCGCCCGCCGCGAGGGCGACGAGTGGGTGCTGACCGGGCGCAAGGTCTTCATCTCCGGCGTGGACATCGCCGACGCCACCCTCATCGTGGGGCGCACCGAAGACGCCCGGACGGGGAGCCTCAAGCCCTGCCTGTTCATCGTGCCGCGCGACACCCCCGGCTTCTCCCGCTCCGTCATCGAGATGGAACTCCAGGCGGCGGAGAAGCAGTTCGAACTGGTCCTGGACGAGGTGCGGCTGCCCGCCGAATCCCTCGTCGGCGACGAGGACGCCGGCCTGCTCCAGCTCTTCGCCGGGCTCAACCCCGAGCGCATCATGACCGCCGCCTTCGCCATCGGCATGGGCCGTCACGCCCTCGACAAGGCCGTCGACTACGCGAAGACCCGCCAGGTCTGGAAGGAGGCGATCGGCGCCCACCAGGCCATCGCCCACCCCCTCGCCGCCGCCCACATCGACCTCGAACTCGCCCGCCTGATGATGCAGAAGGCCGCACACCTGTATGACGCGGGCGACGACACGGGCGCCGGGGAAGCCGCGAACATGGCCAAGTACGCCGCCGCCGAGGCCTGCGTGAAGGCGGTCGACCAGTCCGTCCACACCCTGGGCGGCAACGGCCTCACCCGCGAATACGGTCTGGCCGCCCTGATCACCGCCTCCAGGGTGTCCCGCATCGCCCCCGTCAGCCGAGAGATGATCCTCAACTTCATCTCCCACCAGACCCTCGGCCTCCCCAAGTCCTACTAGGCCGTCTCTTTCGGATCCGGCCGCGGGCCCGGGGCGCCTCCCAGCGGTAGCGGAGGGAGTGCGATCCGAAAGGGACAGCCTGGCCCCGGCCCCAGCCCCGGCGGCCCGGAGAATGGGGTCGGGTCCTGCCTGGGCGCCCGGGCCCGGCGATCGCCGGCGTCGGGCCGCGTCGGCCGGTACCAGGCGCCCCGGGCCCGGTCGGCCGGGGCCCCGGCACGAAGAGCCGCACCCGCCCGCGGCGGCCCGGACAATGGGTCCGGCCCTGCAGGGGCGCCCGCGCGTTGGTTGCCGGGCGCGCCGGCCGGTGCCCGGGCGAACGGGCCGCAATGGGCCGTACCGGGCCGGGAGGCCCGGGAGGGCTGCCGGGCCGGTCGGCGCGGTGGCACGATCCGCATCACCCGCACAACCTCCGGAGGACACCGCATGACCCGCCCAGTCGGCGCCGCGCGAGCGCCTGGCATCACCACCCTCACGCTCGACTCCCCGGCCAACCGCAACGCGCTCTCCGCGGACCTCGTCGGCGAGCTGCGCGCGGCCCTCGCCGCGGCGGCGGCGGACGCGGAGACCCGGGCCATCGTCCTCACCCACGCCGGCACCACGTTCTGCGCCGGGGCGGACCTGAAGTCCCCCTGCGACCCTGCCGACTTCCTGGCCCTGCTCCGCGAGATCGCCGAACTCCCCAAGCCGGTCGTGGCCCGCGTCACCGGCCACGTCCGGGCGGGCGGCCTCGGCCTCCTCGGCGTCTGCGACATCGCCGCCGCCGGGCCGTCCTCCACGTACGCCTTCACCGAGACCCACCTGGGCGTGGTCCCCGCCGTGATCTCCGCGCCGCTGCTCCCGCGGCTGGACCCGCGCGCGGCCGCCCGCTACTTCCTCACCGCCGAGGCGTTCGACGCCGCCGAAGCCACCCGCATCGGCCTGCTCACCCTGCACGGCGACGAAGTCGACCAGGTCCTCGCCCCCGTGCTCGCGGGCCTGCGCAAGGCCGGCCCGCAGGCCCTCGCCGCCACCAAGGAACTGCTCACCGCCCCGGTCCGGGCCGTCCTCGTGACCGACGGCGCCGCACTCACGGAGCTGTCCGCGCACCACTTCGGCTCCGCCGAAGCCCGAGAAGGCATCACCGCCCGCTTCGAGCGCCGGGACCCGGCGTGGGCCCTGTGACCGACGCCCGGCCCGCGACCGCCGCCCAACCCGGGCCCAAGCAGGCCCGCAGCCGGGTCACGCGCCGCCACCTGCTGGAGGCGGCCGTCGCCTGTCTCGCCGAACAGGGCTGGGCCGGCTCCACCGTCGCCGTCGTCGCCGAACGCGCGGGCGTCTCCCGCGGCGCCGCCCAGTACCACTTCCCGACGCGCGAGGACCTGTTCACCGCCGCCGTCGCCCACGTCGCCGAGGAACGCTCCGCCGCCCTGCGTGACCTCTTCCAGGCCGGACCCGCCGCCCGCCCCGCCGTCGTCGAAGCCATCGTCGACCTCTACACCGGAGCCCTCTTCCGCGCCGCCCTCCAGCTGTGGGTCGCCGCCTCCAACGAGGAGCAGCTGCGCCCCCAAGTCACCGAACTGGAGGCCCGCGTGGGCCGCGAGACCCACCGCATCGCCGTGGAACTCCTCGGCGCGGACGAGTCCGTCCCGGGCGTACGGGAAACCGTGCAGGGCCTCCTCGACATGGCCCGCGGCCTGGGCCTGGCCAACGTGCTGACGGACGACACGGCCCGCCGCGCCCGCGTGGTCGCCCAGTGGTCCCGGATCCTGGACGCCACGCTCGGCTGAACCCGCGCGAGCCCGGGACCCGGGACCGCCCGGTAGAGCCCGGAACGCCCGGGAACGCCGAGGGCGCCGCACCCCGTACGTGCGGGATGCGGCGCCCTGACGGCACGGCGAACGATCAGGCCGTGTCGGCGATGTCGGCGTAACCCTCGATCTCCTGCGGGTTGCGCCGGCCCGGGCCGATGTACCGGGCCGACGGGCGCACCAGGCGGCCCGTGCGCTTCTGCTCCAGGATGTGCGCCGACCATCCGGCGGTCCGGGCGCAGGTGAACATGGAGGTGAACATGTGCGCCGGGACCTCCGCGAAGTCCAGCATGATCGCGGCCCAGAACTCCACGTTCGTCGCGAGCACCCGGTCGGGGCGGCGCGCGTGCAGCTCCTCCAGCGCGGCCTTCTCCAGCGCGGCGGCCACCTCGTAGCGCGGCGCGTCCAGCTCCTTGGCGGTACGCCGCAGCACCCGGGCGCGCGGGTCCTCGGCCCGGTACACGCGGTGCCCGAAGCCCATCAGCCGCTCGCCCTTGTCCAGGGCCTTCTTCACGTACGCCACGGCGTCGCCGGTGCGCTCGATCTCCTCGATCATGCCGAGGACGCGGGACGGCGCGCCGCCGTGCAGCGGCCCGGACATGGCACCGACGGCACCCGACAGGGCGGCGGCGACGTCCGCACCGGTCGACGCGATCACCCGCGCGGTGAACGTCGAGGCGTTCATCCCGTGCTCGGCGGCCGAGGTCCAGTACGCGTCGACGGCCTTGACGTGCTTCGGGTCCGGCTCGCCCCGCCAGCGGATCATGAACCGCTCGACCACGGACTCGGCCTTGTCGATCTCGCTCTGCGGCACCATCGGCCGGCCCTGCCCGCGCGCGGACTGGGCGACGTACGACAGCGCCATCACGGCGGCGCGCGCAAGGTTGTCGCGGGCGGTCTTCTCGTCGATGTCGAGCAGCGGTTTCAGGCCCCACACGGGGGCGAGCATCGCGAGGGCGGACTGCACGTCGACACGGATGTCACCGGAGTGCACCGGGATCGGGAACGGCTCGGCGGCGGGCAGGCCGGGGTTGAACGCCCCGTCGACCAGCAGGCCCCAGACGTTGCCGAACGAGACGTGCCCGACGAGGTCCTCGATGTCGACCCCGCGGTAGCGGAGCGATCCGCCTTCCTTGTCCGGTTCGGCGATCTCGGTCTCGAACGCGACGACCCCTTCGAGCCCGGGTACGAAGTCGGACATCAGGCGGCTCCTCAGATAGTGCGAACACGCGCGGCTCCCGGCGTGACTCGCGGTCCGGCGCGGTCATCCCCGTTGATGCCCGGCACGGCCGTCGGTCACCCGTGTGGGGACCTCCGGACCGGCCCCAAGATTTTGGCGGTTCCGGATGGCAGGCGGAAGCGTGACATACGGCACACTGCCGCAAGCACTCCTGCGGCAGGATGACCGTGTGACCGACCAGGACATTGACCCCGCCACGATGCGCAAGCAGTACCGCTCGGAGATCGTCCACGAGGCGAGCCTCGCCGCGGACCCCATGCGGCAGTTCGCCGAGTGGTTCCAGCAGGCCGCCGACTCGCACCTCTTCGAGCCCAACGCGATGGTCGTCTCGACCGCGACCCCCGACGGCCGCCCGAGTTCCCGCACGGTGCTGCTGAAGCAGTTCGACGAGCGGGGATTCGTCTTCTACACGAACTACGGCTCGCGCAAGGGCCGCGAGATCGACGCGAACCCGCACGTCGCCCTGCTCTTCCCCTGGCACCCCATCGCCCGCCAGGTCATCGTCACCGGCACGGCCTCCCGGATCGGCCGGGACGAGACGGCGGCGTACTTCCGCTCCCGTCCGCACGGCTCCCAGCTGGGCGCCTGGGCCAGCGAGCAGTCCCGGGTGATCGACTCCCGCGCCGAGCTCGACCGCCGCTACGCGGAACTCGCGGAGCGCTACCCCGAGGACGAGCAGGTCCCGGTCCCGCCCGAGTGGGGCGGCATCCGGATCGTTCCCGACGGGATGGAGTTCTGGCAGGGCCACGAGAACCGCCTCCACGACCGCCTGCGGTACGTCAGGGAGGGCGGGAAGTGGCGCCTGGAGCGCCTCTGCCCCTAGGACGTGTCCGGATCGGGCCGGGAACGCAGACGACCCGCGGGCTCGGGTTCCTCTCCTGCAGTGAGAGGAGCCGGCCGGACGTACCGGCGAGCCCGCGGGTCGGGTGACTGCTTGGGATTGGCGCCTGGCGTTCCCGCCGGGCACCGCACTGGGTGCGTGCGACGACGGGCCCTTAGCCCGCAGCCACCTCACGCGTCCGGTTTCCGTACATTTCGGGAACCACCTCCCTTCTCGTGTACGGCAGAGCCTAGAACTGTCTCCCGGGGTCCTCAAGTGATTTATTTTGGGGCGATTCGGGGAATGCGGTGTGGGCTGCGTCACGTTCCAGTTGAATGATCTGACGTGCCGCACACGCGAACACCTGCAGGGGGTGCCAGGTGAGTGCTTTCGGACGTAGTGAGACCACCGACGATCTGCTCGCAGCGCTGCTGGACGGGATGGACGCGGCCTTGTGCGCGTTCGACGCCGACGGCGTGATCACGCACTGGAACCGCGAGGCCGAGCGGATCCTCGGCTGGACCGCCGCCGAGGCGGTCGGGCGCAAGGGGTTCGCCGGTTGGGCCGTGCGGGCGGCCGACGCGCAGGACGTGGAGGAGCGGCTCATGGCCGCCCAGGACGTGCCCGGGCGCCAGGTGCACGAGTTCGCCCTGGTGACGAAGGAGGGCGGGCGGGTGCTGGTGCGGACCCAGTCCGCCGGGGTGCCCGGGGCGGACGGGAAACCCGCCGGGGTGTACTGCGCCTTCAGCGAGGTGCACGCCCAGATCGACCTGGAACGGTCCATCGCACTGAGCGAGGCGCTGATGGACGACGCCTCCTGGGGCGTGGTCCTCGTCGACGTGGACCTGCGGCCGGCCGTGGTCAACGCGCACGCCGCCCGTGCCTTCGGATCGGGGCGCACCGCGCTCCTCGGCCGGCCCCTGGGAGAGCTGCTGGTCCAGGGAGTCGAGGAGCTGGAGGGGGCCCTCCAGCACGTGCTCGCCGAGGGGTCCCCGCCCGCGCCCGCCGAGCTGTGGGTGTCCGTCCGCACGCCGGAGGGGGTGCGGAGGCGGTGCTGGCGGTCCGGGTTCCTGCGGCTGGGTTCCCCGCTGGCGGAGGAACCGGTGCCGCTGGGGGTCGGCTGGCTGTTCCAGGACGTCACCGAGTCCCGGCAGGCCGCCCTGGACACGGCGCAACTGCGGTTCCGGGCCGGTCAGCTGCACCGTTCGGGCCGGGCTGCCGCCGAGTGCGAGGACCCGGCCGAGGCGGCCGCCGTACGGCTGGACTTCGCCCTGGCCGGTTTCGCGGAGCACGCGCTGCTCGACGTACTGGAGCAATCGGCCGATCCGGACCGCCGGCGGCTCGTACGGGTCGCCGCGTCGCCGCCGCTGCTGGCGGGTGCGACGACCGGGGCGAGCGCCGCCCGCTACGGGCCCGGGCACCCGGCGCTGCAGGCGTTGGACCGCATCGGGTCGGTGCGCACCAGCGCCCCGCGCGGGGAGGCGGGCGGGAGCTGGGCGCGGGAGCGGCAGTGGCCGCAGGACGCGGCGCACGCGCTGTGCACGGTGCTGCGCAGCCGGGGCCGGACCCTGGGGGCGCTGACCTTCGTACGGGGTGCCTCGCGGGCCGCATTCGAGCAGACGGACGCGGCGTACGCGGAGGAGGTCGCGGCCCGGGTCGCGGCCGATCTGGACCTGGGCGCCTGGCCCCGGACCCGCGACGAGGGGCCGCGCCCCGACTAGGGCCCGTCTTGCGCTCAGTGGCGGAAGAAGATCCGGTCGCCGTACTCCTGGAGGACGCGGCCGTTCCATTCGTGTCCGCCGTCGACGTTGCCCGAGCGCAGCAGCGGGGGCTCGATGCCGCGGGAGACGAGCTCGCCCGCGGCCGCCGCCATCACGGCCTGCATGATCGCGCTGGTCACGACGGTGGAGGCGGGTGCGAACGGGGCGTCGATGCCGTCGAGGCTCAGCTCGGCGTCGCCGACCGTGATCTTGCTGTCGAGGACGATGTCGCAGTGGTCCTTGAGGAAGGTGCCGGAAGCGTGCCGCGACCTCGTCTCCGTCGCGTACGCCACGGACGTCAGCCCGATCACCTTCATGCCGATGGCGCGCGCGTTCATGGCCATCTCGACCGGCAGGCCGTTGCGCCCGGAGAGGGAGATGACCACGAGGACGTCGCCGTCGGCGGCAGGGCTGCTGTCGAGGACCGCGCCGGCGAGGCCGTCGACCCGCTCCAGCGCGCTGCCGAGGGTGGCCGGCATGACGTCGATCCCCACGGTGCCGGGGACGGCGAGGAAGTTCACCAGGGCGAGTCCGCCGGCCCGGTAGACCACGTCCTGGGCGGGGAGGGAGGAGTGCCCGGCGCCGAAGACGAAGATCCGGTTCCCGGCGGCGACCGCCTCGGCGACGGCGGCGCCGGCCTCGGCGATGGGCCCGGCCTCCTCGCTGCGCACCCGCTCCAGGAGGCCGATCGCGGCGTCGAGGAACTGACCGGCCAGCTTGCTCTCGCTCATACGCCGATGGCCCTTCCAGAGGTGGGGTTCGTCCGTGTCCGCCGCTCACCGTGCGGTCTGGACCAAGGGCGTGTCAATACGAACGTCAATCCCGGGCCCAAGGCGTCGGGGGATGTCCCGGGCGGGGCTTGACGTCCGGCACGGGACGGTTGTCCGTGCGATGCGTCAGAATTGGGGGCAGGGCCAGCGCACGATATCCGAGGGGCACGAATGTCCGGACTGATCGATACCACGGAGATGTATCTCCGCACCATCCTCGAACTGGAAGAGGAAGGCGTGGTCCCCATGCGCGCCCGCATCGCCGAGCGGCTCGACCAGAGCGGCCCGACCGTGAGCCAGACGGTGGCGCGCATGGAGCGGGACGGCCTGGTGGGCGTGGCGAGCGACCGGCACCTGGAGCTGACGGAGGAGGGGCGGCGGCTGGCGACGCGCGTGATGCGCAAGCACCGGCTCGCGGAATGCCTGCTCGTCGACGTCATCGGCCTGGAGTGGGAGCAGGTGCACGCCGAGGCCTGCCGCTGGGAGCACGTGATGAGCGAGGCGGTGGAGCGGCGGGTGCTGGAGCTGCTGCGCCACCCGACCGAGTCGCCGTACGGGAACCCGATCCCGGGCCTTGAGGAGCTCGGGGAGAAGGCGGAGGCGGACCCGTTCCTGGAGGACGGCATGGTCAGCCTGTCGGAGCTGGACCCGGGCGCGGACGGCAAGACCGTCGTCGTGCGCCGGATCGGGGAGCCGATCCAGACGGACGCCCAGCTGATGTACACGCTGCGGCGGGCGGGCGTGCAGCCCGGCTCGGTGGTCAGCGTGACCGAGTCGCCGGGCGGCGTGCTGGTCGGCAGCGGTGGTGAGGCCGCCGAGCTGGACGCGGAGATCGCCTCGCACGTGTTCGTGGCCAAGCGCTGAGCCGAGCGCCGGTCGTCAGTACGCCGGCGGCACGAGGGGGATCACGCGTGGTGGACATGGGTGGTCCCGGCGCCTTGCGGCGCCGGGACCGGTCCTCCCCTTGCTGACCTGGAGCCCCGAGCTCTCAAGGTCATCCCCTTCGGACCGTCTTCCCCGAGCGGCCCGCCTCCCTGTTGAAAGGATCTCCATCGGCAGCGGCGGCCAATCCTTGAGCAAGGTCACTCGAAAGAGCGGTGTTGACGGCGAGAACCCGGTTTTCGAATGTGGGTTCGATAGTCTGGCCGCGAGCGAAGGGGGTGCATCTGCCGTGGTACAGCGCATCGATGTGACAGGGGCCGACGGTGTGCGCCTGGCCGCCTGGGAGTTCCGCGAATCCGCCACCAACGCGCCCCCCGATCCCGACATGCCCCGGGTGCTGTTACTCCACGGTCTGATGGGCCGCGCCTTCCACTGGGCGGGCACCGCCCGCTGGCTCGCCGAGAACCGCCGCGTCGTGGCCCTCGACCAGCGCGGCCACGGCCAGAGCGCCCGCCCCGCCGCGGGTCCGGGCGTCGCGACCCTCCTGGGGCGTGACGCGTTCGTGGCCGATGCCGAGGCCGTCATCGAGCAGCTCGGCCTGGGCCCCGTGACGCTGATCGGCCACTCCATGGGCGCCCTCACCGGCTGGCAGCTCGCCGCCCGCCGCCCCGACCTCGTCGAGGCCCTGGTGATCTGCGACATGCGTGCCTCCGCCCTCGGCGAGGCCTCCCAGCAGGAGTGGGAGGACTGGTTCCGGCGCTGGCCCGTCCCCTTCCCCACCCAGGACGCCGCCCGCCGCTGGTTCGGCGAGGACGACCCCCGGGTGGAACGCCCCGACCCCGGCCGCGGCGCCTTCTTCGCCGAGGTGATGCACCAGGCGTCCGACGGCTGGCGGCCCGTGTTCTCCCGCCGCCAGATGCTGACCGCCCGCGAGACCTGGGTCCACGACGCGCACTGGGAGGAGCTGGCCCAGGTCCGCTGCCCGACCCTGGTCGTCCGCGGCCTGGACGGGGAACTGGGCCGCGCGGAGGCCCAGGAGATGGTCCGGGTCCTCCCGGCGGGCCGGTACGCCGAGATCCCCGACGCCGGGCACTACCTCCACTACGACCAGCCGACGGCCTGGCGCGCCGCCCTGGAACCCTTCCTCGACGGGGTTAGGGCCGCCGCGTCCTGACGGGGCCCCGCAGGGCGCCGTACGACGGAGGGGGGTGACGGGCAGCAGCCCGTCACCCCCCACCCGCAGCCGTGCCGGACCCGGTGGTCAGCCCTTGCTGACGGCCAGCAGGATCTCCGGCAGCTTGCGCGCCACCGTCGGCGCCGCCAGCCGCAGACCCGCCCAGGCGGCCAGCGTGCCCCAGGCCGCGCCCAGCGGCAGCAGGATCCAGGCGAGGGACGATTGGTCCGCCACGTTCAGGTAGACCGCCAGGACGATCACCGGGGAGCAGATCACCGCCGAGGCGAACATGCCGCCGAAGATGCCCGCCCAGGCGAGCCCGGCCTGCCCCGGGGCCACGTTCTTGAACGCGCCGTCCGTGGGGATCGAGTACGGGAAGCGGGCCGAGGCCAGCGCACCCGTGCACAGCATCGAGCCGAGTAGGGCGAGGCTCATCCCGAGCCCCGCCGGGAGGACGCTCCAGTCGTGCAGCAGCGCTGCCGTGACCGCCGTGACCAGGACCGTGTACGGAGCGGTGACCAGGGCCAGGGCGTACGCACGGGCGCGCAGCTCCACGAACGCGTCCCGCGGGGTGGAGATGGTCTGCGCGACCATCCAGAACGCCGAGGTGTCCTGGCCGAACTGGTTGTACATCTGGACGCCGAGCATGCCCGTGCCGAAGCAGGCCAGGTACACCGAGCCCGTGCCCTGGAGGGCGTTGAAGACGGGGATGATCAGGCCGACCGCCAGGGCCGTGACCCACGCCGACTTCGTCTTCGGGTCGCGGACCACGTACCGCAGCGTGCGCTGCATGACCGTGCCCGTCCGCCCGGCCGGCAGGAACGCCCAGACGCCGTCGCCGCCCGCGGACGTCCGCTTCGCCGACGGCTTCGCCGCCGCGATCGTCGAGCCGTCCGGGGTGACCATCAGACTGGTCAGGCTCCGCTCCCAGAACCGCAGGAGCAGTACCAGCGCGAGGACGGTCACGGCCAGCTGGCCCGCCGCCACGCCGTACGAGCCCTTGCTCGCCGAGTCCACCATGCCGACGGCCGTCGCGGGCGGCAGCCACCGCACCACGGCCTCGGCCGGCTCCAGCTGGGCCAGCCCGCCCGCCTGGAACAGGCGCTGGCTGGCGAAGTTCGCCACCTGCGCGCCGATCGCGATCAGCAGGCCGCTGAGCAGCGCGAGGTCGCGCCCCTTGCGGCTGGTCAGCAGCCGGACGTTGGCCGTGGCCACCGCGCGGGCCAGCGTGACGCAGCCCAGCACCAGGAGCGGCACGGCCGGTACGGCCGCGATGATGCCCGCCGTGCCCCGCGCGACGGCCACCACGGAGCCCACCGCCAGGCAGACCGTGAACAGCGGGCCGATGCCGACCAGCGAGGAGGCCAGCAGGGCCCGGACGAGCGGACGCGGGCGCAGCGGCAGCATGACCAGCCGGCTCGGGTCGAGCGTCTCGTCCCCGCTGGGGAAGAACAGCGGCATGAACGTCCAGCCCAGCGCCAGGATCGCCGCGAGCATGACGACGGCCGTGCCCGCGTGCGGGTTGCCGTGCAGCACGGCCAGGCCGAGCATCGCGAAGAAGGCCACCACCAGCGAGAACGCCAGCGAGGTGAAGTACGCGGCCTTGCGCTTCGACGAGCCCTTGAGCCCGTTGCGGATCAGCGAGAGCTTGAGGCGGACGAAGACCGGGGTCAGGTTGACCGCGGGAGCCGCGGCCGGCGGGACGGCCGCGGCGGCCGCCGGAGCGGAGGCGGATGCGGCGCTCATCGGCCCGCCTGCCCGCCGAGCCAGTCCAGGGAGTCGCCCGCGTCGCGCCCGCCCGCGCCGACCAGCTCCAGGAACGCGGCCTGCAGCGAGGGCGCGTCGCCCCGTACGTCGGCCAGCGGGCCCGCGGCGCGGATCCGGCCGGCGGCCATGACGGCGACCCAGTCGCACAGCGACTCGACCAGCTCCATGACGTGGGAGGAGAAGACGACCGTGGCGCCGGAGGAGGTGTACCGCTCCAGCACTCCGCGGATGGTCTGCGCCGACACCGGGTCGACGCCCTCGAACGGTTCGTCCAGGAACAGCACTTCGGGGTTGTGCAGCAGGGCGGCGGCCAGGCCGATCTTCTTCCGCATGCCCGTCGAGTAGTCCACGACCAGCTTGTGCTGCGAGCCCGCCAGGTCCAGGACGTCCAGGAGCTGCGTCGCCCGCTTGTCGGTCTCCTCGCCCGGCAGCCCGCGCAGCCGGCCCATGTAGCCGAGCAGTTCGCGCCCCGACAGCCGCTCGAACAGCCGCAGGCCCTCCGGCAGCACGCCGATCCGCTGCTTCACCTCGACCGGGTCGCTCCACACGTCGTGCCCGGCGACGACGACCCGCCCCATGTCGGGGCGGAGCAGCCCGGTCACCATCGACAGCGTCGTCGTCTTGCCCGCACCGTTCGGGCCGACCAGGCCGATGAACTTGCCCGCGGGCAGTTCCAGGTCGATCCCCGCGACCGCGACCTGCTCGCCGAAGCGCTTCCACAGGCCCTCGACCCGCACTGCCGCCCGTCCGACGGACGGCGCGGTGTGCGCGCCGTCCGGTCCGTCCGTCCCACCCGTCGCAACTGCCTGGTCCGGCATGCGCCTGCCTCTCCTTCTGTTCCCCGTGGTCGTGCTCCTTCACGATAGGAGGGTGGGGAGAGGCTGGGCAGTTACTTATGTCATGAGTTTCCGTACAGGAATATCCCTGTCCTGACCTGCGATCTTGCGGGTTCCGGCCGGTGGTTTCCCCGATCGCGGTCAGGTGCCGAGCCGGTCCCGGTCCGCCGCGGCCTCGCGCCCGCACGCGTACGCCAGGGCCGCGATCAGCTCCTCCGTGTCGGGCAGCCACCGGTTGGCCGGGGTGGGCCGGCGCGCCCACTGGACCGAGCCCCGGCCGCCGAAGCGGGTGGGCGGGGCGGCCACGTACTCGCCCTCGCCCCGCGCGGCGAGGTCGATCGAGGCCGGCGACCAGCCGAGCTTGCGCACCAGGTCCGGTACCTTCGCTCCGGCGCCGGGCAGGACGAAGAACAGCATGCGGTGGTCGGGGGTGAGGGCGACCGGCCCGAGGGTGCGCTCCATCCGCTCCAGCCGCGCCAGTGCCAGGAACCCGGCCGAGTCCGGCACGTCCAACGCGTCGAACGTCCGGCCCGTCGGCAGCAGGATCGAGGCCTCGGGGCTCTTCGCCCAGATCCGCCGCACCTGGACGGCGCTGCCCGTGGCGAGCGGCGCCCAGTCCTTCACCGTGGGGTGTGCGCCCGGCGCCGGGCAGTCCTGCGCCCCGCACGAGCACAGCTCCCGCCCGTCCGCGGACTCCAGCCAGGTGCCGGCGAAGACATCCCAGTGCCGCTCTTCCGCGTACCGCACGGCATGGTCCAGCAGCTGCTCGCCGCGCTGCTTGGGGATGGGTGCGGTCTCCGTGACTCCGATGGTCTCTTCCACGCCCATCACAACTCCCGGGGTCACTCGGGGTTACGGGGTAAACCGGCTGGTGGACGGAGCATCGATCCTGCATGCGGGGCGCACTGATGCATGCGCGGGGGCGCGTAGGAGGTCGGGGCGCCGGAGTTGGGTAGCGACACGACGCAGAGCGGATGATTCTCCGCACATCAGGCGGGAAGTGATCATTCCAACGATCACCCGCGGCTACTGGGGGTTTTCATGGCAGCCAGGCCTCTCGTCGCGCGCCAGCCGAATGAACGGCTACAGGCGCTCATCCAGGAAGCCGGGTGCTCGAACGCCGGGCTCGCCCGGCGCGTCAACATGTGCGGGGCCGAACACGGCCTCGATCTCCGCTACGACAAGACCTCCGTGGCCCGGTGGCTGCGCGGCCAGCAGCCACGCGGCCGGGCGCCCGGCATCATCGCCGAGGCGCTGGGGCGAAAACTCGGCCGGACCGTCACCATCGACGAGATCGGCATGGCCAACGGCAAGAACCTGGCCTCCGGCATCGGCCTCCAGTTCTCCCCGACCGTCATCGGCGCCATCGAGCAGGTCAGCGAGCTGTGGCGGAGCGACGTCGGCCGCCGCGACTTCCTGTCCGGGTCGAGCGTGGCCGCGTCGGCGCTCGTCGAACCCAGCCGCGACTGGCTGATCACCGGCGCCGACGCACAGGTGGCGCGCAGCGGCGGCTCGCGCGTCGGCATGCCGGACGTGGAGGCGGTACGGGCGACCACCGACGCCCTGAAGGACCTCGACCACCGCTTCGGCAGCGGGCACGTGCGGCCCGTGGTGGTGCACTACCTCAACTCCGTGGTGTCCGGGCTGATCGGCGGCTCGTACCGGGAGCCGGTCGGGCGGGCCCTGTTCGCGGCGGTGGCCCGGCTGACCGAACTGGCCGGCTACATGGCGGTCGACACCGGGCAGCCGGGCCTGGCGCAGCGCTACTACATCCAGGCGCTACGGCTGGCGCAGGCGGCGGGGGACCGGGCGTACGGGGGCTACGTCCTCGCGGCGTCGATGAGCCACCTCGCGGCGGAACTGGGCAATCCGCGGGAGATCGCGCAGCTCGCCCGGGCCGCGCAGGAGGGGACCCGCGGGCAGGTCGCACCGCGGGTCGAGGCGATGTTCTACGCCGCCGAGGCGCGCGGGCACGCCCTGCTGGGCGACGCCCGGGCCACGGCGGTGCTGTCCTCGCGGGCGGTGACCGCGCTGGAGCGGGCGGAACCGGAGTCCGGCGACGACCCGGTGTGGATCCGGCACTTCGACGCGGCGTACCTCGCGGACGAGCTGGCGCACTGCCACCGGGACCTGGGCCAGGCGGACGCGGCGGCCAGGCAGGCGGAGGAGGCCCTGCGCGGCCTCCCGGCGGGCAAGGAGCGGCGCCGGGCGATCGGGCTGCTGCTGCTGGCGGCCGCGCAGGTGCAGCAGCGGGAGGTGGAACAGGCCTGCCAGAGCGCCGCGAAGGCGGCGGACCTGCTGTCGGGGCTCCGCTCGACCCGCGGCGCGGAGTACCTGGACGACTTCCGCACCCGGCTCGCCCCGTACCGCGACGAGCCCGCGGCCCGCGAGTTCACCGCCCGCCTGGAGGTCGTGGCCTGACGGGGACGGCGAGCGGCGGGGCGGGTGGACCTGACGGGGGCGGGGTGACCGGGTAGCGTGAGCCGACGGTTCCGTAGTTCGGAGTATCGGAAAAGTCGGCGAAGGAGTCCCGGTGTCGGAGAGCGGACAAGGGAGCGGCCAGCAGGCGGCCCCGCAGGCCGGTGCGCCGTGGGGTCCCGACCCGGCGTACCCGCAGCCCCCGCAGAACCCGGGGCAGCCGGCCTACGGCTATCCGCCGGCGCCGGCCCCGTCCCAGCCGGGTCAGCCCGCGTACGGCTATCCGCCGCCGCCGGGGCAGCCGACACCCGGGCACGTCGTGGGACCCGGCTACGAGGGGCCGGGGGAGCCGCACGGGTACGGCTACCCGCCGCTGCCCGATGCGGCCACGCAGTACATCCCGCCCGTTCCGGCCGGGCCCGGTTCTGGTGAGGGTGCCACTCAGTACATTCCGCCGGTGCCGGCCGGGCCGGGGCAGCACGAGGCGGCGACGCAGTACATTCCGCCGGTTCCGGCTGCGCCCGGGCATCATGAGGCGGCCACGCAGTACATTCCGCCGGTGCCGGCGGCCCCCGGGCAGCACGAGGCGGCCACCCAGTACATCCCGCCCGTCCCGGCTGCGGCCGGTTCTGGTGAGGGCGCCACTCAGTACATTCCGCCGGTGCCGGCCGGGCCGGGGCATCATGAGGCGGCGACACAGTACATCCCGCCGGTTCCGGCTGCGGCCGGTTCTGGTGAGGGTGCCACGCAGTACATTCCGCCGGTTCCGGCTGCGTTTGGGCAGCACGAGGCGGCCACCCAGTACATCCCGCCCGTCCCGGCCGCGCCCGCGCACGACGAGGCCGCCACCCAGTACATCCCGCCCGTCACCGACGGGTTCGACGCGCTGTTCCGCGGGGAGGGCGCCGACGACGGGCAGACCCGGCAGCTGCCGCCCGTACAGGAGCCGGTACTGCGGCAGCCGCCGCCGCGGGGCTATCCGCCGCGCGGGCAGCACCCCGTACCACCCCAGGCCCGGCCGCAGCAGGCGCAGCAGCCCCAGCAGGCGCAACAGTTCCAGCAGCAGCAGCAGCAGCCGCAGTACGCGCCGCCCCCGCCCCCACCGGAGACGTCCCGGCGCGTGCCGGTCGGAGTGATCGCCGCCGTCGTCATCGGCCTGGTCGTCGTCGGGCTCGGCGTCGGCGCGCTGCTCAGCGACGGCAAGCAGCAGAACAACGACCCCGCGGCGGCGGCCGCGACGCCCGGCGCCGGAAGCTCGGCCTCCGCGGCCGACCAGGCACCCGTGGATCCGGCCCGGTCCCAGGCGGTCCAGCTGGACAAGCTCCTCGCGGACAGCAACGACAGCCGGGCCGCCGTGATCCGCTCGGTCGACGACATCAAGGGCTGCCGCAACCTCGGCCAGGCGGCGAACGACCTGCGCGACGCCGCCCGCCAGCGCGAGGAGCTCGTCACGCGCCTCCAGGACACCAAGATGGACAAGCTGCCCGACAACGTGAAGCTGGCGGCCGCGCTCACCAAGGCCTGGCAGTCCTCCGGGTCCGCCGACAACAACTACGCGGCCTGGGCGGACGAGACCGCCGGCGACAAGAAGGGCTGCAAGGACGGGCAGGCCAAGAACACCGGCCACGCCGCCGAGGGCAACAAGGCGAGCGGTGAGGCGACGAAGGCGAAGGAGTCGGCCGCGGGCCTGTGGAACGCGATCGCGGCCAAGTACGGCCTCACCAAGCGGGACAAGTCCCAGCTGTAGCCGGGGGCCGGCCCCCGGCGCCTACGCCGCGCCGGGCGCCTGTTCCAGGGTCTGCGTCATGTCCATGGACTGCTCGCCCTGCTGGGCGACGAGCCGGCCCGCCTGGACGACCTGGAAGGTGACGCGCCCGTTCACGATGCGCGGGAAGCCGGCGACGGCGCGCATGTCCTTGTAGCGCCAGCTCAGGTCCGGGGTCAGCCCGCCGGTCTTGACGGGCTCTTCCTGGTTCAGCTTGCGCGCCACCGTGCGCGCCGTGATGTCCTCGCCCGACTTGAACCGCTTCAGGGTCTCGCTGAGCACGGTGTACGCGATCCAGGTGGTCTGCGTCCCGCTGTCGTCCGGGTCGACGGCGTCGTTGCCGAAGGCGTGCTCGGAGATCACCTTGCGCATCGGTTCCCACAGTGCGTCGGCCGCCACCGGGTACCAGCTGGTGAGGTACGCGCCCTCGAAGGGGCTCTCCTTGCCGCCGGTGCGGTCGACCACGGCCTGGCTGACACTGCCGAGTACCGAGGAGATCTGCGGGTTCTTGTGCTTGGCGTCCTCGCGGCGGAAGGCGTCGAAGAAGGTCTCCGTGCGCTCGCCGAGCACGGCCGTGACGCAGCCCCGGTCCTTGCCGCCGGAGGAGTCGGCAAGTGCCTCGCGGGCCTGCGGGACGTAGTTCGAGGAGTCCTCGGCGGCCCGGATGTCGCTGGCGTCGGGCATCTTGTTGGCCTTCAGGCCGGAGTTGAGCAGGATCGGCATGGAGTCGCCCGCGAGGGTGTCCGGGCGGACGATGGCGACCTGGCTGCAGGCCCGGCCCAGCTGGTGTCCGGCACCGGCCAGGAGAACGGGCTGGCCACCGTTGACGGGGTAGGAGAGGGTGCTCTGGAACTCCTCGGAGGAGACCCCGTAGCCGCCGATGAAGGGGATGCCCTCGGCTTCCAGCGGGGCCATGAAGGCGCGTCCGTGCTGGCTGTACGAGCCGACGACCGCGACGGCCTTCTCGTCGATGGCCTTGCGGGCGCAGTCGGCGGCGCCGTTCGGGGTGTTCTTCTCGTTGCAGGTCAGTACGCGCAGTTTGTGCCCGTTGATCCCGCCCTTGGAATTGACCCAGGCCTCATAAGCCTTGGCCATGCCGGGCATTCCGGGCATATTGGTCGCGTTGGTGTCCTGCGGCGCGAAGGTCATGACCGTCAGGGTGTCCCCGGAGCCCCCCGGGCCTCCGGGGAGTACCCCGCATCCGGCGACGAGACAGGTGCCCATCGTCGTTGCCACCAGGGAGCGCGAGAGAAGAGCCGTGCGTCGCCATTCGGTCATGTCCACGCACACTTCCGCCCCGCGGGTAACTGGAGAGTGAGATGGACACAACAAAGGGTGACGTGAAGGTGAATTGCCGGAGAGCGATGCGCACAGGTGCTTCAAGATCGCACAATCCGTGAACGTACGATCGCAAGCGTGACATTCGCCCAAGGTTCGAAGAACTCTTCCCGCCGCGGCGGCCGCTCCTCCACCATGGGCGGCATGCCCCTGAACGACATGCCGTGGTGGCGCTGGCGCAGCAATGTGCGCTCGGCGCTTCACATGCTCTCCGACCCGGTCTTCCACGAGGAGACCTGGCTCGCCGGTGCAGAGGGGTACGGGGACGTCACCGACGCCGTGTACCGCCTCGTCGAGGACACCTGGCTCGACAGCTGGTCCGCGGACAAGTACGTCGGCACGATCTTCCGCGACTCCCAGGAGGCCGCGCTCGTGGACCTCGCCGTGCTGCGGGTGCTGCGGATCCTGCACCAGGTCGGCCCCGACGCCCCCGTCTCCGCCTACCTGGAGCACCACGCCTGGCCCGAGGCGGTACGCGCCGCACGCGAGGCGCACGTACGGCTGGCCACCGCGGACGGGGACGAACCGGACGCTGCGCCGCGGTCGCTGGAAGTGCTGAGGATCCTGACCCGCGCGGTGTGAAAGGCTGTGGGGTCATGAGCGACGACCCGCAGGCCCAGGCCCCCCAGCAGTACGTACTGACCCTGTCATGCCCGGACAAGCAGGGCATCGTGCATGCCGTGTCCAGTTACCTGTTCATGACCGGATGCAACATCGAGGACAGCCGTCAGTTCGGCGACCACGACACGGGCCTCTTCTTCATGCGGGTCCACTTCTCGGCCGACGCTCCGGTGACGCTGGACAAGCTGCGGGCCAGCTTCGCAGCGATCGGCGACTCCTTCCGGATGGACTGGGAGCTGCACCGCTCCGACGACCGCATGCGGATCGTGCTGATGGTGTCGAAGTTCGGGCACTGCCTGAACGACCTGCTGTTTCGTACGAGCATCGGCGCGCTGCCCGTCGACATCGCGGCCGTGGTCTCGAACCACACCGACTTCTCCGAGCTGGTCCGCTCGTACGACGTCCCCTTCCACCACATCCCCGTGACGAAGGAGACGAAGGCGGACGCGGAGGCGCAGCTCCTGGAGCTGGTGCGCGCCGAGAACGTGGAGCTCGTGGTCCTGGCCCGGTACATGCAGGTGCTGTCGGACACCCTGTGCAAGGAGCTGAGCGGGCGGATCATCAACATCCACCACTCCTTCCTGCCGAGCTTCAAGGGCGCGAAGCCCTACCATCAGGCGCACGCCCGCGGTGTGAAGCTGATCGGCGCCACCGCGCACTACGTGACGGCCGACCTGGACGAGGGGCCGATCATCGAGCAGGAGGTCGAGCGGGTGGGCCACGAGGTGACTCCCGACCAGCTGGTGGCGATCGGGCGCGACGTGGAGTGCCAGGCGCTGGCCCGTGCGGTGAAGTGGCACAGCGAGCACCGCGTGCTCCTGAACGGCACCCGCACCGTCGTCTTCGCGTAGCACCTGCCGCACCTGCCGCACCGGTTCGGCCCGACGGGCCGAACCGGGACGGCGCGCGCCCTAGAGGCGGCTCAGGGACGCCGCCGCGAAGAGGACGTCGCGGATGGCTTCGCGGTCGCCGTGCTGGCCCACTGCCGCCTCCTCCGGGGAGATGTGCCCCGCGGCCAGCTGGCAGAACTCGGCGCCGTCCAGCGCGATCCGCGCCACCGTGTGCTCCGGGGACGGCTTCGCCGCCGGGGAGTCCAGGGCGATGTCCCAGCTGCCGCCGCCGGAGCCCTCGATCTCCAGGTGCAGGGTCCGGCCGGGTGCGCCCGCCGCGACCAGGCTCCGGGCCGGGGCCGCCAGGCCCGCCCGCCGCCGGTGGGCGAGCGCGCTCGGCAGCAGCCGCGCCGCCAGGTCGATCATCCGGTTCAGGTTCGGCCCGGACGGCGGGT
Source organism: Streptomyces sp. NBC_00597 (assembly GCF_041431095.1). Taxonomy (GTDB): domain Bacteria; phylum Actinomycetota; class Actinomycetes; order Streptomycetales; family Streptomycetaceae; genus Streptomyces. Next base: position 4,324,653 of record NZ_CP107757.1, on the reverse strand, counting down.
CGTACGGGTAGTCGACCGCCTCCGCGATGTCCCACGCGTGCACCCAGCACTCGAAGGCCCGCTCCAGGAACGCGTCCCCGAGCGGCAGCGCGAAGGACCCGTAGTCCACCGCCAGTTCCCCGACGCTCCGCCCCGCGAACGACACCGTCCGCACCAGCGTGTGCCCCTGCTCCCGCCACGGCTCGCGGATCTGCCGGGTGAGGGGCTGTGCGGCGGAGCTCCAGTAGTGCTCGGTACGGTCCGTCGCGTCGACGGGCGCCGCAGGGCCCAGCGGGTCGTCCAGGCCCAGGGCCGTCGCGATCAGCCCGTCCACCGTGAGCAGGTGCCCGATCACCCCGGCCACCGTCGTCCGGCGGGTCCGCTGGCACTCCTCCTCGAACCACTTGAGCCGTACCGGGGTCTGCCACTCCGAGTCGCCGAAGTCCCGCAGCAGCGCGTCGAGCCGGGCGGTCTCCGTGTCGTACGGGGTCGCCCACCCCGGCACCGGGATCCGGGCCGGCCGCTTGCCGAGACAGTCCTCCAGCACCCGGGACCGCAGCAGCGGCTTGAGGTCGAGGCTCTCCTCGGGGTGCAGCAGCCCCACCGCGTCACGCAGCCGCAGCGCCTCCTCCGCGCAGGGCGCGCACTCGGTGAGGTGGTCCTCCACCGCCTGCGTCTCCTCGGCGGAGCACGCCGCGAGCGCCCACGCGCCCAGCAGGGACTTCAGTACGGCATGGGTCCGTGGCGGCTGCGGCGGCTGTGGCGCCGGCTCGGGCGGTGCGTCGGGCCAGGCGTCGGGCAGCGGATCCGGTGCGTGCCGCGGGTCGAGGTCATCTGCGGCCCCGCGCGGACCCGGTATGCGCGGCGGACCCTCGGGGCGCTGCTCCTCGTATCCGTCGGCGGGCGGGTCGGCGGGGCCGTTCATCGGGGCGTTCCATATCCGGGCGGGCCGTATCCGGGCAGGGCGGCGTCCTCCTGCGGGAGGACGTTGGCGGTCGACAGCAGTTGGAGGCCCAGGCGCAGCCGGCGCCGGGCCTCGTCCTCGCTGATCTGGAGGTCGGCGGCGGCCTGCCGGTAGTCGCGGCGCTTGAAGTACGCGAGTTCCAGGGCGGCGCGCAGCGGCGCGGGCATGGAGGTGACGATGTAGTCCGCGCGGGCGGCGGCGCTGGCACTGCGCACCTTCTGTTCGAGCTCCTCGCGAGAGCCGCGGCCCAGTTCGGCCTGGCGCAGCCGGGCCACGGCCTGGCCCTGGGTGATCCGGGCGACCCAGGAGCGCATGGAGCCCTGCTTGGGGTCATACGCTTCGGGGTTCTGCCAGATGTAGCCGAACACTTCGCGCGTGATGCGGTCCGCCGCCTTCTCGTCGCCGAGGACCCGGTGCGCAAGGCTGTGCACGAGCGAGGCGAAACGGTCGTACAGCTCTCCGAGCGCGGCTGCCTCGCCGCGGGCGAGGCGCTGCTGCATGCGGCGGTCCCAGCGCGGTGGTACGTCCTTCGGCATAACTGCCCCCAGCCGTGTGTCGACGCATCGAATGTAATGGGCACTGACGGGTTCGCGCCCGTTTTGGGGGAACCCGGCCCTGGAAGAGTGCCCTGCGTGATAGGTGGGATGCGCGCTGTGAACCGTGGGACGCGGTGCGGCACGTGGGCACAGGTGTGCGCGCCCTGCCGCGCTCCCCGTGCGCGGGTTCGATGCGGCCACCTGCTTGACGACTTCGCTTAACGGGCAGGCCACGTAGGGCTTACGCTCCTGCCTTGTCTTGAACTGCACCCCACCGCACATGTGAAGGCGGAATACCGGATATGGACAGCGCAGAATACGAGCGCAAGATCGCCGCCCGATTCGCCACCTTCGACCAGGACGGGAACGGCTATATCGATCGCGAGGACTTCAGCGCGGCCGCGAAGGCGGTGCTGGCCGAATTCGGCACCACCGCGCGGTCGGACAAGGGCCAGGCCGTCTTCGCGGGCGCGGAGGCCTTCTGGCAAGGGATGGCCGGGATCGCGGACGTCGACGGGGACCAGCGGGTGACCCGCGAGGAGTACATCACCGGGGCGGCGAAGCGGCTGCGGGACAACCCGGAGCGGTTCGCGGAGATCGCGCGGCCGTTCCTGCGCGCGGTGATCGCGGTGGCCGACGAGGACGGCGGCGGCGCGACCCCGGCGGCGGCGACCCGCGTCCTGCACGTCCTGGGCACCCCGGCCGAGCTGGCCGGGGTGGTGGCGACGGCCCTGGACGGCGACGGCGACGGCCGCATCTCGGAGGACGAGATCCTGTCGGCGTTCGCGGCCTACTGCGGGGTCGAGGCCCCGGACGCGTAGCCCCCAACCCCGGACCGCCGTGCGGCCACCCCGCCGCACGGCGGGTCCGCGTGCCCGGCCGGCCGGTCGGACCACGCTGGTGATCAGGTCCCAGCCCGTGCTGAGCTGTCCTTCGGTCAGGCCGGTGAAGCTGCCGTTGGTGTCGATCCGGGCGGTGGCGATGGTGCCGTCGTCCGCTTGGTAGAAGAGCAGTTCCCCGGACACCGTGACTCCTTGGTCGTCGGGAGGGTGTCGCTCTCCCGCGTCCCCAAGAACCGCCGGCTCGGCCGTGGTCACGGGAGGATGTCTCATCTACGACGCCCTTCCCGGCCCCGGCCGTGGCGAGAGCGCCCGGGAGTCTCCTCCGGCCCGCCACCACAAGGAGTTGCCGCTTCAACGGGAGACCGTTCAACGGCCGATCCGGTTAACCGGAGACCGTTCAACCTCACCGGCGGTAAGGACGGTCCGGCGCCCGTCCTGGCCGGCGGCCGGACTACGCGTACCGCTCGCGCAGCTTGTACTTGAGGACTTTGCGCAGGGCGTCGTTGCGGGGGAGGGCGTCGACCAGTTCCAGCTGTTCGGGGAGCTTGTGCGGGGACAGGCCCTGGGCGCGCAGGTGTGCCGTCAGCTGCGGCAGGGTCAGCGGGGCCGCGTCCGGGGGCTGTTCGACGACCGCGCAGACGCGTTCGCCGCGTTCCGGGTCGGGGAGGCCGATGACGGCCACGTCGGCTATCGCCGGGAGCTGGTGGAGCAGGTCCTCGATCTCCTTCGCGGAGATGTTCTCGCCCTTGCGGATGATGACGTCCTTGCTGCGGCCCGTCAGGACCAGGTAGCCGTCCTTCGTGAGGTGGCCGAGGTCGCCCGTGATCAGGTAGTCGTCGGCGTCGAAGACCTCGGACCGGGCGTCGCGGTTGAGGTAGCCCTGGCAGACCGCCTCGCCGCGCAGCCGGACCTCGCCGTCCGTGTCCGGGGGGAGCGGCTCGCCGTCCGGCGTCGTGATGCGGATCGTCATGCCAGCCGGGGGGCGGCCCTCCGTCGTGGCGAGGTGTTCCGCGGTGTCGTCCGGGGCGCCCATGGTGATCATCGGGACCTCGGTCATGCCGTAGCCGTGGGTCAGCTGGCATCCCAGTTCGCGGACGACGGCGTGGTAGATCTCCGGCGGCTTCGGGGCGCCGCCCCCTGCGAGCAGGCGCAGGGTCGGGATGAGCGGGACGCCCGGGGCCTTGCGCTGCTCCGTGAGGAACATCGAGTAGAAGGCCGTGGAGCCGCCCGCGACCGTGACCCCGTGGCGCCGGTAGCCGGCCAGCGCGTCCGGCATCGCGAACTTCTCGAAGAGGACCGCCGGGAAGCCGTAGAGCAGCAGCATCACCGTGTAGTCGGGGCCGGCGATGTGGGCGAACGGGAAGGCCATCGAGCCGACGTCGTCCGGCGACAGGTGCAGGGCGTGGGCCAGGCAGGAACCGCCCGCGATGAGCGACCGGTCGGTGTGCAGGACGCCCTTGGGGTCCGAGGTGGTGCCCGAGGTCCAGTAGATCCAGCGGACGGAGGTGCCTTCCGCGGGCGGCGGGGGCAGGGTGGCCGGGTCCCCGTCCGGGAGGGAGTCGTAGGCCTCGAAGATCCCGCGCGCGCCGAGCCGCTCGGCCATGGCCGTGTGGTCGAAGCCCCGCCAGACGCCCGGGACGGCGAAGAACTCGGCCCGGGACTCGCGCAGCGCGAAGCCGACCTCGCGGTCCCGGTAGAAGGGGATCACCGGGGTCTGGACGGCCCCGATCCGGGCCAGGGCGAGGGAGAGCAGGACCGTCTCGATCCGGGTGGGCAGTTGCCAGGCGACGACCGTGCCCGGGCGTACGCCCATCCCGTACAGGCCCGCCGCGACGCGTTCGCAGCGGTCGCGCAGCTCGGCGAAGGTGAGGGTGCGGTCGTCGGCGGGGGCGTCGGCCGCCTCGATCAGCACCGGCGCGCCGGGGGTCAGCGCGGCCCGCCGGACGATCAGCTCCCACAGGGTGGGGGACCGGCCCAGCCGTACCGCGGTGTCCCTGCTGCCCGCGCTTCCCGTTGATTGCGTGCTGTCCGTGCTGTCCGTGCTGCCCGACATCCCAGGCCTCCCCTTGGCTGACGGTACGTCAGATCAAGCGGAGAGCGTAGGGCTCCGGCGCTTGTCGGTCCAGGGGTGGCGGAGCTAGCTTGTTTCTGACGATCCATCAGATTCATTCGGCTTGCGGCGAGGGGAAACCATGGAACTGCCTCGGATCATCAGCGTCGACGACCACGTCATCGAACCCGCACACCTCTTCGACGTCTGGCTGCCGGCCAAGTACCGGGATCGCGGGCCCAAGCCGCTCACCGCGGGCATCGGCGAGCTCGCGTACACGGGCGGCAAGTACGTGATCTCCATGGACCCCGACGGTCCGCCGACCGACTGGTGGATCTACGAGGACCTGAAGTTCCCGTACAAGCGCAACATCGCCGCCGTCGGCTTCGACCGCGACGACATGACCCTCGAAGGCATCACCCGCGAGGAGATGCGCCGCGGCTGCTGGGACCCCAAGGCGCGCCTCGCCGACATGGACCTCAACCACGTCGAGGCCTCCCTCTGCTTCCCGACCTTCCCGCGCTTCTGCGGCCAGACCTTCGCCGAGGCGAAGGACAAGGAAGTCGCCCTCGCCTGTGTGCGCGCCTACAACGACTGGATGGTCGAGGAGTGGTGCGGCGACAGCGGCGGCCGGCTCATCCCGCTCTGCATCATCCCGCTCTGGGACATCGACCTCGCCGTGGCCGAGATCCGGCGCAACGCCGCCCGCGGGGTCCGCGCGGTGACCTTCTCCGAGATCCCCACCTACCTCGGGCTCCCCTCCATCCACTCCGGCTACTGGGACCCCTTCTTCGACGTCTGCCAGGAGACGGGCACGGTCGTCAACATGCACATCGGGTCCAGCTCCCAGATGCCCGCCGCCTCGCCCGACGCGCCGCCCGCCGTCCAGGCCTCGCTCAGCTTCAACAACGCCATGGCCTCGATGATGGACTTCCTGTTCAGCGGGGTGCTGGTCAAGTTCCCGACGCTGAAGCTGGCGTACAGCGAGGGCCAGATGGGCTGGATCCCGTACGCCCTCGAACGTGCCGACGACGTCTGGCAGGAGCACCGCGCCTGGGGCGGGGTCCGCGACCTGATCCCCGAGCCGCCGTCCACGTACTACTACCGGCAGATGTTCTGCTGCTTCTTCCGCGACAAGCACGGCATCGCCTCGCTCGACGTCGTCGGCCGCGACAACGCCACCTTCGAGACCGACTACCCGCACGTCGACTCGACCTTCCCGCACACCAAGGACGTCGCCCTCGACCACGTGAAGGGCCTCGACGAGGAGACGGTCTACAAGCTGATGCGCGGCAACGCCATCCGCATGCTCGGCCTGTCCTTCGACCAGGACCGCAAGGGCCGCTGATGGACCTGACCCCCACCGCGGAGGAGCAGGACTTCCGGGCCCGGCTGCGTGAATGGCTCGGCAAGACGCTGCCCGAGCTGCCCGCCAGACCCTCCCCCGACGACTGGCCGGGCCGACGGGCCTACGACACCGGCTGGCAGCGCAGGCTCTACGACGCCGGGTACGCCGGCCTGCACTGGCCCGTGGACGCGGGCGGCCGCGGGGCAACCCCCACCCAGCACCTGATCTTCCTGGAGGAGACCGAGCGGGCCGGCGCCCCGTACGTCGGCGCCAACTTCGTCGGCCTGCTGCACGCAGGCCCGACCATCGCCGCCGAGGGCACGGCGGCGCAGCGGGCGCGCTGGCTGCCGCCCGTCCTGCGCGGGGACGAGGTGTGGTGCCAGGGGTTCAGCGAGCCCGGCGCGGGCTCCGACCTGGCCGCGCTGCGGACCCGCGCCGTGCGGGACGGCGACGACTACGTGATCACCGGTTCGAAGATCTGGACCTCGCACGCGGAGGTCGCCGACTGGTGCGAGCTGCTCGTGCGCACGGACCCCGTCAGCGAGAGCGTCCCCAAGCACCGGGGGATCTCCTGGTTGGCCATGCCGATGGACGTGCCCGGGGTGACCGTACGGCCGCTGCGCACGCTCGCCGGGTCGACCGAGTTCGCGGAGGTGTTCCTCGACGAGGTCCGGGTGCCCGTCGCGAACCGGGTCGGCGCCGAGAACGACGGCTGGCGCGTCACCATGGTCACCCTCTCCTTCGAGCGGGGGACGGCCTTCGTCGGCGAGGTCGTAGCCTGCCGCCGCACCCTGGGTGCGCTCGCGCGCACCGCGCGGGCGAACGGCCGCTGGGACGATCCGGTGCTGCGGCGCCGCCTCGGGCGGTTGTACGGGGAGTTCGGCGCCCTGTGGCGGCTCACACAGTGGAACGTCAGCGAGTCCCAGGCCTCCGGCGGGGTCCCCGGCGTCGGCGGCTCCGTCTTCAAGCTCGCCTACTCGCACGCCCGGCAGGAGCTGTACGACGCCGCCGCCGAGGTGCTGGGCGCGGACTCGCTCGCGCTGGACGAGGAATGGGTGCTGGACCGGCTCTCGTCCCTCTCGTACACGATCGCGGCGGGCACTTCGCAGATCCAGCAGAACATCGTCGCCGAGCGGATCCTCGGCCTCCCGAAGGGCCGGTGAGGGCCGTGGACTTCCGGTTGACCGAGGAGCAGCGGGACCTGCGGGCCGGCGTACGGGAACTGCTGGCGGGCAGGTACGGGCGCGAGGCGCTACGGGCCTCGGTGGACTCCGGCGGGGCCCTGGACCGGGAACTGTGGCGGCAGCTCGGTGAGGCCGGGTTCTTCGCCCTGCGGCTCCCGGAGGCGGACGGCGGGGTCGGGCTCGGGCTGCCGGAGGCGGTCCTCGTCTTCGAGGAGGCCGGGCGGGCGTTGCTGCCGGGGCCGCTGGTCGCCACGCACCTGGCGGCCGGAGCGGTCCCGGGAGCGGCGGCGGGCACCGCCGTGGTCACCGCGTTCGACCTCGGCGGGCCGCTGGTGGCCCACCTCGCGGACGCGGACGCGGTACTCGGTGCGGCGTCGCTCCCTCCGGGCGAGCCGGTGCGCTGCGCCGACCCGCTCACCCCGCTGCACCGGGTGGCCGCACCGGAGGGCGCCGGGGACGCGGCGGCTGCGGCAGCCGCGGCGGCCGCGTATCGGGACGAGGGCGCGCTGCTGACGGCCGCCCTCCAGGTCGGCAGCGCGCTGCGCACGGTGGAGCTGGCGGTGCGGTACGCGGGCGAGCGCGAGCAGTTCGGGCAGCCGATCGGGGCGTTCCAGGCGGTCAAGCACCTGTGCGCGCAGATGCTGGTGCGGGCGGAGGTGGCCCGTACGGCGCTCTACGCGGCAGCGGTGACCGCGGACCCGGCAGAGGTGGCCGGGGCCAAGATGCTGGCCGACGGGGCCGCCGTACGCAATGCCCGGGATTGCCTGCAGGTGTACGGAGGAATGGGTTTCACTTGGGAGGCCGATGTGCACCTGCACCTCAAACGGGCCTGGGTGCGCGCCGAGCAGTGGCGGACGGCGGGCGAGGCCGAGGAACTGCTCGCGGCGGAGCTGGCGGCCGTCGCAGAGTAGCTCGCTGTCACGGAACGGGGCACGGTCGGGACGACGCGGGACGCATGTCCGATTACAGAGAGTTGATATCGGTTTGTGTCCTTGGCCCGCCCCATTGCGGCCCGGAGACGGGGGCCTGCTCCGGTACGCTCCCGGGAATGCGAGCGGCCCAGCAGCGCGAGCGACGCGCAGTATGCACCATGCCTACTCCTTCGCGCTGGAATATGCCCGAAGCGCTTGTTGTGGTGACTGTATGTCAACCATGCTGCTCGGCAAGGGGATCACACTCGGTGATCCCGTCCTGTCGCGAGGCGAAGTGTCCGCCGGTTCGGATGGTGTGAGCGGTGCAGGTGCTTCAGGTTCAGCTGGAGGTAGGACCGGATCCCGCCGAGGTCGGCCGGGCCCGCCGCTGGGCGCGGTCCCGGCTGGCGGGGTCGGGCATAGGGGACGACGAACCGCTCGCCGAGACGCTGATCCTGCTGATCTCGGAGCTGGTGACCAACGCCGTCGTGCACACCGGCTGTCCGGCCGTCCTGCGGATGCTCTTCGGGGAGCCGGGCGTACGCGTCGAGGTGGCCGACACCAGCGCCCGCGGGCCGGCCCGGCGGCAGGCCGCCGGCGACGACACGGGCGGGCGCGGGCTGGAGCTGGTCGACGGACTGGCCGACCGCTGGGGCTGGCAGCGCGAGGGCGCCGGCAAGCGGATCTGGTGCGAGGTCGACCGCGCCGAGAGGCCCGGGGAGCGCGCATCCGAGCGGGGCGAAGGCTCGAACAGGGTGTGCGGGTCGACTCGGGAACCGCGCGTGTACCTCTAACGAGGTGTTGACGGTTCGTCAACTGTTGATCACCCTTGTACTGAGCGATTCGTCGCGAGGGGACGCCAAGGGCAGACCTTGACGAGTGCGGGTCGTGGGGTGGCGGCTGCCGTGCCGCGCTCGGGGCGCGCACGACCGTACGCCGCCACCCGCTGGACCGCGCCGCCTTCACCTGGGCGGCGTGACCAGCCCCATCTCGTACGCCTTGATGACCAGTTGCACCCGGTCGCGGGCGTCCAGCTTCGTCAGCAGCCGCGCCACGTGCGACTTGGTCGTCGCCACCGTGATGTACAGGTCCTGCGCGATCTCGCCGTTCGACCGGCCGCGCCCCACGAGGGTCAACACCTCCTGCTCCCGACCGGTGATCGCCGGGACCCGCTCGGGGCCGGGCGCCGCCCCCGAGACGAAGTCCGCTATCAGACGGCGCGTGACGCCCGGCGCGATGAGGGCGTCGCCCGCCGCGACCACACGGACCGCCGCGAGGAGGTCGTCCAGCGCCATGTCCTTCACGGCGAAACCGCTCGCACCGGCGCGCAGCGCCCCGTACACGTGCTCGTCCTCGTCGAACGTGGTCAGGATCAGCACGCGGGCCGCGCCCGGGCCGGCCGTGATCCGGCGGGTGGCCTCGATGCCGTCCATCTCCGGCATCCGGATGTCCATCACCACCACGTCGGGGGCCAGCTCGGCGGTCAGCCGGACCGCCTCGGCGCCGTTCGCGGCCTCACCCACGACCTCCAGATCCGGGGTGTCGGCCATCAGGACGCGCAGTCCCGACCGCACCAGGGGCTGGTCGTCGGCGAGCAGGACGCGGATGTCGCTCATCGCTTCTCCTCCCGTTCCGGGGCGGGCCCTCGTCGTTCCTGTTCCAGCGGCAGGACCGCCGCCACCCGGAAGCCGCCCCCCGGCAGGGACCCGGCCTCGAACCGGCCGTTCAGCACGGCGGTGCGCTCCCGCATGCCCGTGATCCCGAATCCGGCGCCGGCCGGGTCGTCTTCCGTGGCGCCCCGCCCGTCGTCGCTGATCTCCAGGGCCAGTTCGCCCGGCCCGTACGCGATGCCCACCCGGCAGGCATCGGCCCGCGCGTGCCGGACGACGTTGGTCAGTGCCTCCTGCACGATGCGGAACGCGGCCAGCTCGATGTCGGACGGCAGCGGCCGCCGGTCCCCCGACCACACCACGTCCACGCGTAGGTCCGTATCGCTCGCGGCGGTCGCGGCGAGCCGGTCGATGCCGTCCAGGCCCGGCGCGGGCGCCAGCGACGCGGGCTCGCTGCGGCGCAGGGCGACCAGTGTGCGGCGCAGGCCGGCCAGGGTCTCGCGGCTGGTGGCCTCGATGGCCTGCAGGGCCTGGCGGGCCTGCGCGGGCTGCGTGTCGATGACCCGGCTGCCGACCCCGGCCTGGATGGCGATGACGCCGATGCTGTGGGCGACCATGTCGTGCAACTCGCGGGCGATGCGCAGCCGCTCGTCGGTGAGGGCCTGCTCGGTGGCCCGGGCGTGCGCCTGCGCGGCGGACTCGCGGCCGCGCCGCACCGACTCCCCCATCAGCCAGGAGAGGACGACGATCGGCAGCTGGCTCTGGACGAGCGGGATCGACAACCCGCGCGCGGGCACGGCGAACTGGGCTACCAGCAGCACCAGGACGGTGACGCTCACTGCCGCCAGGGCCGTTCTCCGCGAGCGGGTGGCGGCGACTGTGCCGAGCGCGACCGCGGTGGGCAGCACCAGCGCGAGCGTGAGCCCGGGCGCGTTGGTCAGGAACAGCATGAGGTGGGTGGCGAGGAGCATCAGGCCGAGCGTCAGGAGCGGTGCCCGCCGCACCAGGAAGGCAGCGGTCGCCACTCCGAGGATGCCGATGAGCGGCCCCACGTCGAAGATCCGGGGCCCGATGCCGAGGGGGGCCTGCTGCGGTGCGAGGCAGGAGAGGGCGAAGGCGATCAGCCCGGCCCCCGTCCAGAGGGCCGCGGTCTGCCACCGTGACGCCGTCCGTCTCCCGCCCGTTTGCGCTGATGAGGTGTCCATGTCGCGACACTAACGACCGTTGCGGGCACCGGCATCGGCCCCGGGGATGCAGCCCGGAGGATGGTGCCGGCGCCCGGCGGGTGCCTCAGAGGACGGCCACCGGGGCGACCGGGGTGCCCACGCCGCCGACGAACGGCTCCGGCATGGCCGACAGCAGGAAGTCGTACCGGTTTTCTTCTGCACAGGCTGTGGACAACTTTTCGAGGTTCCAGTTCTGGCCCTGGTGCATGCCCATCTCGACCAGGTCCAGGGCGTGCACCGGCAGCCACAGGTTCTCGATCTCCGGCGGGAAGATCTCGAAGGTCAGGGTGTCATTGGCGACGGCCGCCACGTCCCGCGCGTGGAACCACTCGGGCGTACGGACGGACAGTCCGGGCGAGGGGAAGCCGTAGCCGTGCTTGTCGCCCGCCAGGTAGACCTGGATCTGCCCGGTCCGGACGAGAACGACGTCCCCGGCGCGTACGGTCACGCCGCCGAACTCCTCGGCCTGCGCCAGGTCCTCGGGGGTCACCGCGTGGCCGCCGGGCAGTCGGTCGAGGCCCTTCGCGGCGGCCACGTCCAGCAGGACGCCCCGCGAGACGATGTGCCCGGCCTTCTCGATGCCGCTGAACTCGGCGCGCCCGTGGGCCGTGACGGTGCCGGCCGGGCGGCCGTTGTAGATCTTCCCCGAGTGGGAGACGTGCGTGAGCGCGTCCCAGTGCGTCCCGGCCTGGAGCCCCATGGTCACGGCGTCGTCGCTGCAGGCCACCGTGCCCGGCCCGAAGAGCTCCTGGTTGATCTGCACCATCGTGTGCAGGGGGTTGATCCGGCCGGGGATCAGGCCGGCCTGGACCCCGTCCTCCTTGAGCGGGAGCGCGAGCGGGATCCGGCGGCCCGAGCGGACCCCTGCCGCGGCCGCCCGGACGACCTCGTCGGTGATCAGGTTCAGGGTGCCGATCTCGTCGTCAGCGCCCCAGCGGCCCCAGTTGTTGATGCGCTTGGCGATGTCGTGGAACTCGGGGGGCATGCCCATGGCCTCATCGGCTCCTTGTCGCGGGAGATGTGAACGGGGGCTTGTGCAGCCGCATCCGACTGCCCATAGAATCTAACGGTCCGTCAGAAAACGCGGGAAGGGGTCGGGCGTGGGGAACTTCTTGGCAGGCAAGGTCGTCGCCGTCACCGGTGCGGGCCGGGGCATCGGACGGGCCGTGGCACTCGCCGCGGCCGCCGAGGGCGCCAGGGTCGTCGTCAACGACTACGGGGTCGGCATCGAAGGCGGCGAACCCACCAGCGAGATCGCCGAAGCCGTGGTGAAGGAGATCATCGCGGGCGGCGGCGAGGCCGTCGCCGTCGCCGACGACATCTCCACCATGGCGGGCGGCCAGCGCATCGTCGACACCGCCCTCGCGCAGTTCGGCCGCATCGACGGCGTCGTGTGCGTCGCCGGCATCCTGCGCGAGCGGATGCTGTTCAACATGTCCGAGGAGGAGTGGGACCCCGTCGTCGCCACCCACCTCAAGGGCACCTTCACCGTCTTCCGCGCCGCATCCGCCGTCATGCGCCGCCAGGGCTCCGGCACCCTCATCGGCTTCACCAGCGGCAACCACCAGGGCTCCGTCGCCCAGGCCAACTACAGCGCGGCCAAGGGCGGCATCATCTCCCTCGTCCGCTCCGCCGCCCTGGGCCTGGCCAAGTACGGCGTCACGGCCAACGCCGTCGCACCCGTCGCCCGCACCCGCATGTCGGCGAACGTTCCCATGGAGCTCAAGGAGATCGGCGAACCGGAGGACGTCGCGGCCCTGGTCACCTACCTCCTCTCCGACAAGGCGGTCGCCACCGGCGGCGAGAGGATCACCGGGCAGGTCTACACGATCGCCGGACCGAAGATCGCCGTCTGGGCGCAGCCGCGCGAGCTGCGCGCCGGCTACGCCGAAGGCTCCTGGACACCGGAGAAGATCGCCGACTTCCTGCCCGGGACGGTCGGCACGGACCCGATGCCGATGCTCGCGCAGCTGGAGGCCATGGCCAAGGCGGCGGCCGCCAAGGACCGCCCCAACGCGTAGGGGAGCCCCGACGACATGGACTTCAGCTTCGGGCCCGACGACGAGGAACTGCGCGTCCGCGCCCGCGCCTGGCTCACCGAGCACCTCGTGGGCCCGTACGTGCAGGTCCTCGGCCGCGGCGGGCCCGGCAGCGAGCACGAGGGGATCGACGCCCGGCGCGCATGGGAACGCGAACTCGGCCGTGGCGGCTGGATCGGCCAGGGCTGGGTGACCGGTCCGGGCGAGGGCTACGGCAACCGGCGGCTCTCCCTCACCGGCCAGGTCGTCTGGGCCGAGGAGTACGCGGCGCTGCGCGCCCCCGGCCGGGTCGGCCACATCGGCGAGAACCTCCTCGCGCCGACCCTGATCGCGTACGGCTCCCCGGAGCAGCGGGACCGCTTCTTGCCCGCCATCGCGCGCGGCGAGGAACTGTGGTGCCAGGGGTACAGCGAGCCGGACGCCGGCTCGGACCTCGCGGGCATCCGTACGACGGCGGTGCGCGAACCCCGCCCCGGAACCGACGGCCCGTTCCGCGTCACCGGGCAGAAGATCTGGACCTCGCTCGCCCGGGAAGCCGACTGGTGCTTCGTACTGGCCCGTACCGAGCCCGGCTCCCGGCGCCACCACGGGCTGTCCTTCCTGCTCGTACGGATGGACCAGCCCGGGCGGGTCGAGGTCCGGCCGATCCGCCAGATGTCGGGGACCTCGGAGTTCAACGAGGTGTTCTTCGACGGGGCGGTGGCCGCAGAGGTCGTCGGCGGGGAGGGCAACGGTTGGACCGTGGCCATGGGGCTCCTCGCCCTGGAACGCGGGGTGTCCACACTGGTCCAGCAGATCGGGTTCGCGGCAGAGCTGGAGCGGGTGGTGGAGGTCTGCCTGGCCTCGGGCGCGGCGGACCCCGTACTGCGCGACCGCCTCGTACGGCAGTGGGCGGAACTGCGCACCATGCGCTGGAACGCCCTGCGGACCCTGGGCACCACCGGCGATCCGGGCGCCCCGAGCGTGGCCAAGCTGCTGTGGGGCGGCTGGCACCGGCGGCTCGGCGAGCTGGCCGTCGCGGTCCGGGGAGCTACGGCCTGCGCCGGGCCCGCGGACTGGGCGCCCGGCCTCCCGTACGAACTCGGACTCGACGAGGAGCAGCGCCTGTTCCTGTTCACCCGCGCCGACACGATCTACGGCGGCTCGGACGAGATCCAGCGGAACATCATCGCCGAGCGCGTGCTCGGCCTGCCTAAGGAGCCCAGGTGAGAGGCGTCGTGTTCGACGGCAAGCAGGCCCAGGTGGTCGACGATCTGGAGATCCGCGACCCGGGGCCGGGGGAGGTGCTGGTCGCGATCACGGCGGCCGGGCTGTGCCACAGCGACCTGTCGGTGATCGACGGGACGATACCCTTCCCGCCACCGGTGGTACTGGGCCACGAGGGCGCCGGGGTGGTGGAGGCGGTCGGGACCGGAGTGACGCACGTGGCGCCGGGTGATCACGTCTCCCTGTCGACCCTGGCGAACTGCGGGGCCTGCGCCGACTGCGACCGGGGCCGGCCCACCATGTGCCGCAAGGCGATCGGAATGCCGGGGCAGCCGTTCTCCCGCGGCGGGAAGCCGCTGTTCCAGTTCGCCTCCAACTCGGCCTTCGCGGAACGGACGATCGTCAAGGCCGTCCAGGCCGTGAAGATCCCGGCCGACATCCCGCCGACCTCGGCGGCGCTCATCGGCTGCGGCGTCCTGACCGGCGTGGGGGCCGTACTGAACCGGGCCGGGGTCGACCACGGCGAGTCGGTGGTCGTCATCGGCACGGGCGGCATCGGGCTCAACGTGCTCCAGGGCGCCCGGATCGCGGGCGCGGGCACCATCGTGGCGGTGGACGCCAACCCGGCGAAGGAGGCGGTGGCCCGGCAGTTCGGGGCCACGCACTTCATCGACGCCTCGGCCGTGACGGACTCCTCGGCGGCGGTCCGCGAGATCCTTCCGACGGGCACCGACCACGCCTTCGAGTGCGTCGGCAACGTCAAGCTGATCCGCCAGGCCGTCGACCTCCTCGACCGGCACGGACAGGCGGTCCTCCTCGGGGTGCCCGGCTTCAAGGAAGAGGCTTCCTTCCAGGTCTCGTCCATGTACCTCGACAAGACCATCATGGGCTGCCGGTACGGCTCCTCCCGCCCGCAGCGGGACATCGCCCTCTACGCCGAGCTCTACCGGCAGGGAAGGCTGCTGCTCGACGAACTCGTCACCGAGGTCTACCCGATCGAGGACTTCGCCAAGGCCGTGGACGACGCCCGGCACGGCCGCGTGGCCCGCGGGGTGCTCACGTTCTGACGCGGGGCGCCCGCTCCACCACCGGCCTCGCGGTCGGTGGTGGAGCGGGCGCCCCGCAGGAAGCCGGCGACCGGCACCTCCGGGGCGACCGGTCTCGTGATCAAGGTGTGCGGGGCTGCGGCCCGGTCACGGACTGAAGCGGCCGAAGCGGCCCTTGTGGAAGAGCAGCGGCTCGCCCTCCCCGGCCGCGCCCATGGCCTCGACCCGGCCGACCACGATCAGGTGGTCCCCGCCGGTGTGCACGGCGTGGATCCGGCAGTCGATCCAGGCGGGCACCTCGGCGAGTCGGGGCGACCCGGTCGCGGGGGCGGGGGCGTGGGCGACGCCGGCGAACTTGTCGGCGCCGCTCATCGCGAAGGCCCGGCACAGCTCGCCCTGCCCGGCGCCCAGGATGTTGACGCAGAACACCCCGGCGCGGGCGATCCGCGGCCAGGTGGTCGACGTACGGGCCACCATGAACGTGACCAGGGGCGGGTCCAGGGACAGCGACGCGAAGGACTGGCAGGCGAAGCCGGCGGGCCCGCCGCCGTCCTCGGTGGGCGGGGCGGTGATGACCGTGACACCGCTGGCGAAGTTCCCGAGTACTGCCCGGAATTCGGCGGGGCTGACGGGTGCGCGCTCGTCGTCTGCGACGGCCCGTAGGTCGGGGCGCGGCAGCGCGTCGACGCGGCCGTGGTCCGGGTCCTGCTCCGACGGGGCGGAGGTGGGGGAGCCGACTGACCTGAGGTATCGGACGACGGTGGCCGCCATCCCTGCGTGTCCCATCACGTTCCCGATTGAACCTGACGCTCCGTCAGATGGGAAGGGGCGCGGGCCGGGGACTCGGAAAGGCGCCGCGGGGCGTGTATCGTCCCCGCTGATTGAACATGTTCAATTCGTGGGAGTGGGGGCCATGGGGACACCAGAGGCGTACGGGCCGCAGCCGCGAACGCGACCGCAGCCGCTACCGCGACCGGTTCCGGCCGCGCGGGGCGGGAGGTGGTCGCACCTGGCGACCGGAGCCGAGCTGGCCTTCATGGCACAGCTCGTCGTGGCGGGCGCGGTCTTCCTCGCCACCGCCGGCATGCGCGACGACCACGGCATCGGCTTCGCGGGCGGCGTCCTCGCCCAGGCCCCCCAGGTGCTCCTCCTGGTCGTCCTGGCCGGGTACCTGCACTGGCTGCTGTTCAGCCTGCCGGCGATGGTTCTGGAGCGGCTCGTGGGGAACCCGCGGTGGGCGGCGGCCAGCTCGGCGCTGGGCGCCGCCGCGGTGTCCGCGGCGTACGCGTGGGGGGCCGTCTCCCTGTGGGGCGCCCCGTTCGGCTGGGCGGTGGCCTGGGTCGCGGGCGTCGGGGCGCTCCCGGTGACGGCGGCGTGGTACGCGCGCCACCGGCTCCTGCGGTGGGGCGCGATGGCAGCCAGGATCGGCGCCCTCACCGGGATCGCCCTGCTCCTCGCCCTGGTCGGCGGGTTCCTCCAGGAACGGACGCGCTGGCACGCGTACGAGCCGCCCCGGCTGGACCGGAGCCGGTACGTCGGGCAGTGGATCGGCGCCGGCGGCGCGTACTCGTTGCGGCTGGACGAGAACGGGGAGGCGGAGGCCGGCAACCTGGCGCTGGTACACGGGAACGCCAGGCTGTGGGACAACTGCTCGGGGACCGGGACGTGGACCTTCGAGTCGCAGCGCGGGGCCGGCCGCCCGGCAGCCGGGGGGCCGCGGGACCGGATCACCCTCTCGATCGCGGGCTGCGGCCCGCTGCGCGACTGGCAGGTGGCCGGCACGGTCGCCCGGCCGCAGCTGTTCGTCGTCACGGGCGACCCCGACGCCCGCTGGGTCACCACCTTGCACCGTCCCTAGTCGCGGCCCGCCGTTCGCCCGTACGGGTGAACCACTGCCCCGGCGGGACCCGTACGGCGGACAGCCCCCGGAGACGTCGGCATCGTGGCCCCCGGCCCGATCCACCCGATCCACCCCGTCATCCAGGAGGACCCGCATGCTCGGCACCGACTTCCGTCTCGGATCGCCCGTCTGGCTCGACCTCGGCAGCCCCGACACCGATGCTGCCGCCGCGTTCTACAGCGCGGTCTTCGGCTGGCAGTTCGTCTCCGCCGGGCCCGAGGCGGGCGGGTACGGGTTCTTCCAGGTGAACGGCAAGACCGTCGCCGCGCTCGGGCCGCTCACCGAGGAGGGGGCGAGTTCCGCCTGGATGATCCACTTCAAGGCCGACGACATCCAGGCCACGGTCTCGGCCGTACAGTCCGGCGGCGGGAAGATCCGGATGGAGCCCATGGACGTCATGGGCGAGGGCTGGCTCGCGCAGGCCACCGACCCGCAGGGCGCCGAGTTCGCGCTCTGGCAGCCCGGCAAGACCGCCGGGCTGGGGCTCGCCTCCGACGAGAACTCCCTGGTGTGGGCCGAGCTGCACGTACCCGACCCCACCGCCGCCATCGGCTTCTACAACGGCGTCTTCGGCTGGCGCAACCAGGAGATGGAGACGCCCGGGATGACCTACCGCGTGCTGAGCCTGGGGGAGGGCGACCAGCAGCAGACCTCGTTCGGCGGGGTCGCGCCGATGGGCGACGGCGCGGGCGGCGGGGTCGAGAAGCCGCGCTGGGTGCCGTACTTCAACGTCGCGGACGTCGACGCCACCGTCTCCGCGGCCAGCGGGAACGGCGGGTCGGTGCTCATGCCCGCGGCGGACGTGCCCGACGTCGGCCGCATCGCGTGGGTGGCGGACCCGGCCGGCGCCGCGTTCGCCCTGCTGAAGCCCAACCCGCAGATGTGACCGGACGCCGCGGCTACCGCCCGAGGTACTTGGGCGGGCGGCGCTCCACGAAGCTCGCCACGCCCTCGTTCGCGTCGGCGGTGCTCATGTTGATCTCCTGAGCGGTGGCCTCAGCGGCCAGTGCGGCCGCCCGGCCGCCGTCCAGGGATGCGTTGACCAGCTGCTTCGTCAGCGCGAGGGCGCGGGTCGGGCCCTGCGCGAGGCGGTCCGCCCACTCCCGGGCGGTGGCCTCCAGCGCCTCGCCCGGCACCACCCGGTTGACCAGGCCGAGCCGCTCGGCCTCGGCCGCCGGGACGGCGTCGCCGAAGAACATCAGCTCCTTGGCCTTCTGCGGGCCGACCAGACGCGGCAGCAGGTACGCGCCCGCGCCGTCGGGGACCAGGCCACGGCGGACGAACACCTCGATGAACCGGGCGGATTCGGCGGCGATGACCAGGTCGCAGGCGAGCGCGAGGTGCGCGCCGATGCCGGCGGCCGTGCCGTTGACGGCGGCGAGGACCGGCTTCTCGCAGTCGAGCACGGCAGTGATCAGGCGCTGCGCACCGAGCCGGATCATGCGGGCCACGTCGCCCGCGATCCGCTCGCCCGGCGTCGCGGGGGCGCCGCGCAGGTCGGCGCCCGCGCAGAAGCCCTTGCCGGTGGCGGTGATGACGACGGCCCGCACGGCGGGGTCGGCGGAGGCCTCGCCGAGCAGGGTGATGACGCGCTCGCGCTGGTCCCGGGTGACGGCGTTCATGGCCTCCGGCCGGTTGAGGGTGATCCACGAGACGCCGCTCTCGATGCGGTGCAGGACTTCGTCGGCAGTGCCGTCGCTGGTCATGGATGGAACTCCCTCTCGGGGTGAGGTGGTTGGTGTGGGAGCGCGCAGCCCCGGACCCCCGTTCGCCTGCGACGCCGCTACCGGGGTCCAGCCCCCGCACGGTGCCGCACCCGTGCGGGGTCCGGGGCTGGACCCCGGGGAACGGGAGAAGGGCGGGGCGGGGCCGCGCATCGGCGCTCAGCGGCAGATGGCCAGGGCGTCCAGGGCCACCGCCCCCTGCCCCCGGGGGAGGACCATCAACGGGTTGATGTCCAGCTCGGAGAGGACACCCCCCAGCTCCAGCGCCATCCTCTGTACCCGCAGGACCACCTCCACCAGGGCGTCCACATCGGCCGGCGGCGCCCCCCGGACCCCCTCCAGCAGGGCGTGGCCGCGCAGTTCGGTCAGCATCGCGCGGGCCTGGTCCTCGCCGAACGGCGGGACGCGTACCGCCGCGTCGTGCAGCACCTCCACCAGGACCCCGCCGAGGCCCACGGTGACGGTCGGGCCGAAGAGGTCGTCCTGGGTGACGCCGACGACCATCTCGACCCCGCGCTCCACCATCTGGCAGACCAGGATGCCGTCGAGCGGGACGTTCTCGTAGCGGGCGATGTCCGTCAGCTCCCGGTAGGCGTCCCGGATCTGGCTGGCCGAGGTCAGGCCGATCTTGACCAGGCCCAGCTCCGTCTTGTGTGCGAGCTGCGGCCCCGAGGCCTTCATCACCACCGGGTAGCCGACCAGGCCGGCCGCCCGGACCGCGGCCGCCGCGCTGGTCACGAGCTGCTCGCGGGGGACCCGTATCCCGTAGGCCCGCAGCAGCTGTTTCGCCGCGTGTTCGCTGAGCTGCTGGCCCGGGCGCATGAGCGCCTGCGCCTTGCGGTACGAGGGGGACGGGGTCCGCGGGGCGTCCTCGAAGGGGGAGCGGTAGGCGGCGGTGAAGCGGTGGTGGCCGAGGTAGGCGCGGACGGCGGTGATGCAGTTGCCGAAGGTGCGGAAGGTGGCCACCCGGGAAGAGCCGAGCAGGGTGGTGCGGTAGGCCTCCTCGGTGCCGACGGGGGAGCCCCAGACCACGCAGATCAGTTTGTCGCTCTGCTCGGCCGCGTCCACCAGGTCCTGGGCGAGCTTGTCGCTCATGGGCGGGAAGGGCCCGGTGATGGGGCAGATCAGTACGCCCACCGACGGATCGGCGAGGATCGCGTCGATGATCTTCCGGCCGCGCCAGTCGCCGACCGGGTGGCCGCCGTTGTCGACGGGGTTGGCGACGTTCAGGTACTGCGGTATCCACTGGTGGAGCTCGTCCTGCTTGGCCCGGGAGAGGGTGGGGAGGCTGAGTCCGGCCTCGGTCGCCAAGTCGGAGAAGTGGGCTCCGGTGCCGCCGGAGATGGAGTACACGACGACCCCGTCGGCCTGCGGTTTGCGGGCCCGGGCGAGCAGGGCCGCGGTGTCCTGGAGCTCGTCCAGCCCGTCGACGCGGATGACGCCGAACTGGCGCATCGCGGCGTCCACGACGGTGTCCGCGCCGGTCAGTTTCCCGGTGTGGGAGGCGGCCATCCGGGCGCCGGTCTCGGTGCGGCCGACCTTGACTGCGACGACGGGGACGCCCGCCCGGGCGGCCCGGTCGGCGGCCAGCAGGAAGGACCGGCCGTCCTTGAGGCCCTCCACGTAGCAGGCGATGGCGCCGACCTCGGGCTGTTCGGCGAAGTAGGAGATGAAGTCGGAGGTTTCGAGGTCGGCCTCGTTGCCCGTGGGAGCCCAGTGGGAGAGCCGGATGCCCAGTTCCTGGAGGGTGTAGACGGGCCGGCCCTGGTGGCCGGACTGGGTGATCAGGGCGATCGCCGGGCCGTCGAGGTCGTCGCGGAACTCCTCGAAGGCGTTGAGGTTCGTGTTGGGGCCCAGGAGGCGCAGGCCCGACCGCCGGACGGCGGCGGCGAGCCGTGCCTGGGCGGCGGCCCCTTCGTCCCCCGTCTCGGCGAAGCCGGAGGCGAAGGCGACGGCGAACTTCACCTTGGCCTCGGCCAGTTCCTCGATCACCGGCAGCGGATCGCCGACGAGGAGGACGGCGAGGTCCACCTGTTCGGGCAGGTCGGCCACGGAAGCGTGACAGGGCAGGCCGAAGACGGTGGGGCGGGTGGGGTGCACGGGGTGGATCCGGGCGCCGACGCGCTCCGCCCAGGCGACGAGCTGGCGGGTGATGCCGGTGTTCGGCCTGCCCTCGGCGTCGGAGGCGCCGATGACGGCCACGGACTCGGGCCGGAAGAACCGGTCCAGGTCGGGGACGTCGGCGTGCAGGGGCCGTCCGCTGACGTCCACCGCGACCGTGTCCTCGGAGGACGGCGCCGCCATGGAATGGACGGCCGTCCTGGGGGTCTCCCCGCAGGCCTCGACACGTGCGCGGAAGTCGGTGGTGAGGGTGCCGTGAGTAGATCCAAGCATCGTTCCGCCCGCTCCTGCTCGATGAAGCCCAATAACTGACGCGTAGTCAGATTACTGAACTGACGCGCCGTCAGGAACAGTGCTGCGCAGGAAAGGTGGTGGAGGTGGTGTGTGGAACGGTGACAGATCCCTTCGGGGTGGGTCCAGGGCAGGATTCGGACTGTTCTGCGAGCGGGCGCGGGCGGGCGGGAGATCGGCTGTGTGACCGACTACGCGAGCGGGTCGACCGGGCGCAGGCCGGTGTCCGGCAGCGCCTCGGACGGCTGCCGCCCGACCTGGGGGCCGAGCCGGCGGGACAGGGCCCGGGCGATCTTCTCGGCGTCCAGGGCCATCTCGCGGAACATTCCGCTGATGGGGTTGGTGAACCCGGTGAAGTACAGGCCGGGGGCCTGCGCGGGGGTGCGGGTGCCGTGCGTACGGGGGCGCCCGCGCTCGTCGAGCACGTCCAGGTGCCCGACCAGGCCCTCCAGGCCGCGGCGGTAGCCGGTGGCCGCGATCACCGCGTCCGGGGCGATCCGCGAACCGTCCGCGAGCACCACCTCGCCGCCCTCGAAGGAGGCGAGGGCGGCGACCGGCTCGACCTTGCCCGTGCGCACGGCGTCGATCAGACCGACGTCCTGGACCGGGACCGCGCCCTCCTTGACCCTGCTGTACAGGCCGGTGTCGGGACGGGGGAGCCCGTACGCCGTCAGGTCGGGGACCGACGCCTTGGCGACGAGCGCACCGAGCCGGTCCACGAGCCGCACCGGCAGCCGCCGCACCATGATCCCGGTGCGCTGCGCGGCCCAGCCCGCGGTGGAGCGGCGCACGATGTGCGGGGCGGTGCGCACGGCGAGCCGCACCCGCGCGGCCCCGCCCTCGGCCAGGTCGACGGCTATTTCGGCGCCGGTGTTGCCGACGCCGACGACGAGCACGTCCCGGCCCTCGTACGGCGCGGCGTTGCGGTAGTCGCGGGCGTGCAGCAGCTCTCCGGCGTACGTGTCGCGGCCCGGCCGGTCGGGCAGTGCGGGCGTGTGGTTGAATCCGGTGGCGACGACGACCGCCCGGGCGTCGAGGACCCGGCCACCGGTGGCGTGCAGGAGCCAGCCGTCCCCTCCGGGGGCCGGATCGATCCTCGTCACCTCGACCCCGGTGACGATCTCCAGCTCGTGGAACTCGACGTACTTCTCCAGGTACCGCACCACGTCGTCCCGCGAGACCCACCGGCCGAACCGGCGCGGCATGGCCAGCCCCGGGAGCGCCGAGAGCCGTCGGGTGGTGTGCAGGTGCAGCCGGTCGTAGTGCCCCCGCCAGGAGGCGCCGACGGCATCGTGCTTCTCGACGACCACCGCACGCACCCCGCGGGCGCGCAGCGCTGCGGCCGCGGCGAGGCCTCCGGGGCCGGCGCCGATCACGTAGACCGGGCGGGGCTGGGTGGACATGTCAGGGGCTGTGGGGACTCCGGGCATGAAGAGTGAGCGTATAGACACACAGCGTTGTTGGGTCTCGGACGAGGAGGGAATCGATTGCGGATCGATCACGGCCCCCGGCCGGGCCCGGCCGGGCCCCTTGCGCGATCGCCCGGCATCCGCTGAACTGACGTGCCGTCAGATTGAAGGGAGAGGTCGATGCAGACCGTCTGGCTCAGTGGGGCCGAGTGGCTCGCCGTGCTCCGGATAGGCCTCGGCCTGTGGTGGCTGGAGAGCTGGCGGCACAAGGACAAGAAGGGCTGGTTCGAACGCGGCACCGGCATCGCCTGGGCCGCCGACGTCGCCGGAAAGCACCGCTGGCCGTTCGTGAAGGGCGGCTTCGAGAAGGTCGTCCAGCCGCGCCCGCGCCTGATGGCCCACGTCGTCGTCTACGCGGAACTCGCCCTGGGCCTCGGCCTGGTCCTCGGCTTCCTGACCCCGATCGCCCTCGTCGGCGGCCTGCTCCTGAACCTGCTCTACCTGATCCTGATGATCCACGACTGGGCCGAACAGGGCCAGAACGCGATGATGGCGCTCATCTCGCTCGTCGCCCTCTTCGCCATGGCCTGGCAGACCTGGTCCCTCGACGCGGCGACGGGACTCTTCCTGTGAACACCCGCCACGACCTCCCCGAGACCGACGACTTCACCCGCCCCTACTGGGAGGCGGCCGCCCAGGGCCTGCTCCTGCTGCGCCGCTGCGCGGACTGCGGACGGGCCCACCACTATCCGCGGGAGTTCTGCCCGTACTGCTGGGCCGGCGAGGACCGGGTGACCTGGGAGCCTGCGAGCGGACGCGCCACCCTCTACACCTGGTCGGTGATCCACCGCAACGACCTCCCGCCGTTCGGGACGCGCGTCCCGTACACGGCGGCCGTGGTCGACCTGGCCGAAGGCCCCCGGATGATGACCGAGGTCGTGGACTGCGCCCCGCCGGACCTGTGCATCGGCATGCCGTTGCAGGTGGCCTTCCGCGAAGCGGCGGAAGGCGTCCTGATCGCGGTCTTCCGCCCCGGGCCGCACGCGACGGCCTGACCGGCCAGGGCCTGACCGGCCAGGGCCTGACCGTGCCGTGCCGTGCCGTGCCGTGCTGTGCCGGCTCGTGTCGTGCGGTGCCGGCTCGTGCGGTGCCGGCTCGTGCGGTGCCGGCTCGTGCGGTGCCGGCTCGTGCGGTGCCGGCTCGTGCCGTGCCGGCTCGTGCGGTGCCGGCTCGTGCGGTGCCGGCTCGTGCCGTGCCGGCTCGTGCCGTGCCGGCCCGTGGGTGGCGGACGGCACGGTCGACCCCTACGGCCAGAGCAGCTCGCGCGTCCAGCCGGAGCCGTCCGGGGTCCGGCGGTAGCGCAGCCTGACGTGCCGCCGTGCGGCGTCGCCCTGGAAGAACTCCACCTCGGCGGCGTCGAGCACGTACCGGGTCCAGGTCGGGGCCGGGGCGTCCGGCTCGGCGCCCGCCCGCTCCCAGGCGGCCGCCGAGGCCTGCGCCAGCTCCTGCACCGAGCCCAGCACCTCGCTCTGGCGGCCCGTCAGCGCCGCAGCGAGCGCACCCCGCGAGCGGACCGCCAGGTCCGCCCGGCTCTCCTGCGGCCCGCAGGCGGCGACCCGGCCGCGGATCCGGACCTGCCGGGCCACCGTCGACCAGTAGAACGCGAGCGCGGCGTCCGGGTGCCCGGCGAGCTGGCGGCCCTTGGCGCTGGTGGCGTGCGAAGCGAAGTGCCAGCCGTGCCCGTCGGCGTCGTGCAGCATCAGGATCCGCACGTCGGGCCGCCCGTCGGCATCCACCGTGGCCAGGCTCATCGTGTGCGGCTCCGGCTGCCCGGCGCCCGCGGCGTGCAGGAACCACTCCCGGAAGAGCGCCAGCGGCTCGGCCGGTGCGGCCTGCGGATCGAAGGAGGGTAGCGGGCCGTCCCACACCCGCAGGGAGTGCAGGGTGGTGTGGAACGCCTCGATCTCGGCCGTCTCGTCGCTCGTGATCTCGCGGGTCATGCCGCCCATCGAACACCATCGCAGCAGCTTCGGCGTTCGCCGGACTCGAAGCCTCCGCCGTTCCTATGATGTGCAGCCTTCAACGACTTGAGGTGGGGGCCCAACATGCGCAACAGCGGCAGCAGAACGAACGCGATACGTGGCGGAGCGCTGCGGCGCGCGGCGGTGGCCCTCCTGGTCGCCTGCACGGCAGTGGCCTGCGGCCCGGCGGACGGCGGTGGCCCTGCCGTGTCGCCGCCGCCGAGCCTGTCGGCGTCCGCGACCCCGACGCCCACGGCGACCCCGACGCCGACACCGACTTCCGCGCCGCCGTCGCCGTCCGCCACTCCCACGGCGACCCCGACGCCCGCGCCCACGACCGCCGAGCCGGCCGTGCAGACGCCCGACGCGAAGCCGGCCCCCACCCGCGAGGGCGCCGGCACGCCGCGCCCGCCCGCCACCAAGGCGCCGACGAAGGCGCCGGCCGAACCCGCCAGTGGCACCTGCGAGATCGTTTCGAACGCCGGGAACTGCTACAAGGCGGGGCAGTTCTGCCGCAAGGCCGACCTGGGCAGGTCCACGCACGCCGAGAACGGCCGCCTGATCTATTGCCGGCTGGACGGCAGTCAGCCCCGCTGGCAGTACTGAACGTGAGCTCGGCCGGGGCCGGGTGCCGGCTCGCCCCGCCGTTCCCCGGGGGCGGACCTCGCGCCTCAAGCGCCGGCGGGGCTGGCATGGTGCGGCGCCGTGCAGGGGCGGCCTGGGCCCTGCGCCTCGAACGCCGGTGGTGCTGACTTGGTGCCGCGCCGTTGCGGGGGCGCTGCCCCCGGGCCCCCGCGCCTCAATCGCCGGCGGGGCTGACTTGGTGCGGGACGCCGCCCCGGGCCCCCGCGCCTCAATCGCCGGCGGGGCTGACTTGGTGCGGGGCGCCGCCCCTGGGGCCCGCGCCTCGAACGTCGGCCGGCCGGGTGGTGGTCCCGGTGAGGCGGCCCTCACCCCCGTCCCAGGATCACCGTTCCCGACGAGCAGAACCAGCCTCCCGTGCCCGAGGCCAGGGCGATCTGCGGTAGGGCGCCGTTCCTCTTCGTGACCTGGCGGTCCGGGCCCGCCTCGCCGCGGAGTTGGCGGACCGCCTCGACCAGCAGGAACAGCCCGCGCATGCCGGGGTGGCAGGCCGAGAGGCCGCCGCCGTCGGTGTTGACCGGCAGTTCCCCGTCCCGTAGGAGGCGGCCCTTCTCCACGAAGGCCCCGCCCTCGCCCTTCGCGCAGAAGCCGAGGTCCTCCAGGGTCACCAGGGTCATGTACGTGAACGCGTCGTAGATCTCCGCGATGTCCACGTCCGCCGGGGTGAGGCCCGCCCGTTCGAAGGCCAGCCGGCCCGAGACCGCCGCCGGGGAGACGGTGAAGTCCTCCCATTCCGACATGGTGGTGTGGGAGACGGAGGTGCCCGAGCCCAGGATCCAGACCGGCTCCTTCGCCGTGTCCGGTACGTGGTCCTCCGCCGCCAGCAGCACCGCGCAGCCGCCGTCCGAGCGGATGCAGCAGTGCAGCTTCGTGAAGGGGTCCGCGATCATCTCGCCGGACAGGACCTCGTCCACCGTGATCGGGTCGCGGAACATCGCGTCCGGGTTGCCCGCGGCGTTCGCGCGGGCCTGGACCGCCACCGAGGCGAGCTGCTCCAGCGTCGTCCCGTACTCGTACATGTGGCGGCGCGCGGCCATCGCGTACTTGGAGATCAGCGTGTGCCCGTACGGGACCTCGAACTGCAGCGGCCCCCGCGCCCCGAACGAGAGGTTCGAGGTGCGCCGCCGTGCCTTGATGTCGGCGCGCGCCGTCGATCCGTAGACGAGCAGGACGGCGTTGGCGTGGCCGGCGGCTATCGCGTCCGCCGCGTGCGCCGCCATGACCTCCCAGGTCGATCCGCCCACCGAGGTGGAGTCGACCCAGGTGGGGCGCAGCCCCAGGTACTCGGCCACCTCGACGGGGGCGAGCGTGCCGAGGCCCGCCGAGGCGAAGCCGTCGATGACGGAGCGGTCCAGGCCGGAGTCGGCCAGGGCGCGCCGGGCGGCCTGCGCGTGCAGGGCGTACGGGGTGGGGCCGTCCACCCGGCCGCAGTCCGAAAGGGCGACGCCGACGACGGCGACCCGGCGGCGTCCGTTGCGAGGTGCAGCTGTGGGTCCAGGCATGAGGAGACGGTACATCTGACGCTCAGTCAGTTTCTAGTCCACGCCTGCGCATCGCCGGTGACCCGAGGACTCCGACCCCTGTGCATCTCTCGTCGCCCGCCCTAACATGACGGCCCGTCAGATACGGGAAGGAGCCCGACGATGGATGCCGCCTTCACCGCGGAGCAGGACGAGATGCGCCGTACCCTGCGCGAGGTCCTGGGCAAACGCTGCGGCCCGGACGAGGTCAAAGCCGCCGTCCGCACCGCCGCCGGACACGACCGCGAGCTGTGGCGGCAGCTCGCGCAGCAGCTCGGCCTGCCGGGCATCGCCGTCGCCGAGGAGTACGGGGGCGTCGGCTGCACCCCCGCCGACCTGGCGCTGGCCTGCGAGGAGACCGGGCGGGTGCTCCTTCCCTCGCCGCTGCTGGCCACCGCCGCGCTCGCCGTACCGCTGATCACCACCCTGGGTACCACGGCCCAGTGCTCCGCACTGCTCCCGCCGCTCGCCGCCGGCGGGCTCACCGCGGCCCTCGCCGTCCCCGGCCCGGCACTGTCCACGGCCCTCGCCCTGACGGGCGACAACGCCCCCGGCGAGTGGGCCGGCGGCGGCCGGGCGGGCGGGGTGCAGGCCCGGACCGGCGACGACGGCGGCTGGCGGTTGTACGGGGAGGCCGCGCAGGTCCTCGACGGCCACAGCGCCTCCCTCCTGCTGGTCACCGCGCACACCGGCGGCTTCGCCCGGAGCCGGACCCTGCTGTTCCTCGTACGGGAGGACGCCCCCGGGCTCGTCCGGTCGCGGCAGACCACCCTGGACGAGACCCGCCCGCAGGCCCGCATCCAACTCCGCGACGCCCCGGCAGAGTTGCTCGGAACCGATACCGGCGGCAGCGCTGACGGCGACGCCGTCCTCGCCGCACTGGCCGCCACGGGGCGCACCGCCGCCGCGGCCCTCGCCGCCGAGGCGGCCGGCGCGGCCGGTCAGGCGCTGACCCGCACCGTGGACTACGTACGCCAGCGCGAGCAGTTCGGCCGGCCCATCGGCTCGTTCCAGGCGGTCAAACACCGGCTCGCCGACCTCTACGTCCAGGTGCAGGCGGCCCGCTCGGCGGCCTACTACGCCGCCTGGGACCCGCGGCAGGGCGGCCTCGCCCTCGCCCAGGCCCTGGAAGCCCTGCGCATCACGGCGGCCGAGGCGATCCAGCTGCACGGCGGCATCGGCTTCACCTGGGAGCACGACGCGCACCTGTACTTCAAACGGGCTGCGGCCGACGAGCTGCTGTTCGGTCCCGTCCACCGGCTGCGGGCGCACGCCGCCCACCGCGCGGGCCTGTTCGCCACCCCACAAGAGAAGGCGGCCGTCTGATGGCACCCGGCGTCAAGCTGATGCAGAAGGTCTCCTCGACCATGCTGTTCGCCAAGATCGCACCGCACTTCATCCCCGCCATGGACAAGGCGGTGCACAAGCTGACCCGCGGCAAGGTCATGCTCAGCGCCCAGATGCTCCCCGGCGTGATCCTGACCGCCAAGGGCGCCAAGACGGGCGAACCGCGCACCACGCCGCTCGCCTGCATGCCGGAGGAGGGAGGCGTCAGCTGGCTCCTGATCGGCTCCAACTTCGGCCGCCCCGGGCACCCGGCCTGGACCGGGAACCTACTCAAGCATCCTGACGCGGACGTGAGTTGGAAGGGCCAGGACATCGCCGTACGGGCCCGGCTACTGGAGGGCGAGGAACGCGCGGCGGCGTGGCAGGCCGTGCTGAGGTTCTGGCCGCCGTACGCGACGTACCAGGCGCGCATCGAGCGCGAGATCCGGCTGTTCCGCCTGGAGCGTCGCTGATCGCGGCGGACGGCCGAAGGTTCGACGGCGGAAAGTGAGCAGGGAGGGGAGGGAGAGGGAGAGAGGGAGAGGGAGAGAGGGGGAGGGCGGCGGACCCGTGGCGGGTCCGCCGTCACTTGGTCGGCTTCTTGCCCGTGACGCCCAAGTGGACGAGCAGCGCCAGGTTCGGCTTGAGCTCGGCCTGCTTGACGCCCCAGGTCTGGAAGCCCTTCTGGTGCGAGGCGACCGCGGCCAGCATCGCGACCAGCGAACCCGCCATCGCCGCCGGGCTGAGGTCCTTGTCGACCTTGCCCTTGGCCTGGAGCTCCTTCATCGACTCCGTGAGGGAGTTGGTGACGGAGTTCAGGATCTTCATGCGGATCTTGTAGAAGCGCTTGTCGCCCTCGGCTGCACCGAGGTCGACGACCCGCAGGATCGCGTCGTTGCGCCGCCAGAAGTCCAGGAAACCCTCGACGAGTTCCTCGGCGGCCTGCCAGCCGGCCTTGCCGACCCAGTTGCGGCCCTCGACGAGCGCCGTCAACTGCGCGCCCTCCGTGGCCATTTCCTCGGCGATCTCCAGGACGGCGCCCTCGACGTCCGGGAAGTACTGGTAGAAGGTCGCGGGCGAGGTGCCGGCCTTGCGGGCGACGTCGATCACCTTGACGTCGCGGTACGGCGAGGAGCTGAGCATCTCGCTGAGGCAGTCGAGCAGCTTCTGCCGCGTCGCCTGACCGCGCCGGCCGGCCACGCGGCCGTCGACGGTGCGTACTTGTCCTGTCATGCCGTCAGCTTACCGAGGGGTGATCTGCGCGCGATTCGGCCGCCTGCAAATGGGGTTACCCGACACCTGGCCTGGGTGAAGGCCGGGCCCCACGCCGCCGCGGGCGGCCGGTTCCGTGCGGTCCCGGACGGGCGAGCCGCCGAGGAGGTGTGCGTTCCGGGTACGTGCCGGGCGGGACCAGGGCGGATCCCGGGTGGATCCTGTGCGAAATCGGGCGATCGACGCCCCGTCCACCCCGCCCGCTTCCTCTCGAAATCCCCCGATTAGTCTTGTCAACAGGCTGTGGACAAGTTTTCGGGCAGATCATGGCCGAGGGGCACAACGGAAGGAAACGGGCCATGGCCGCATTCGCGGAGGGCACACCCTGCTGGGTGGACGCCTCGCTTCCGGACGTCGAGGCGGGCAAGCGCTTCTACGGTGAGCTCTTCGGGTGGACCTTCGGCCCCGGCGCCGGCCCCGAATACGGCGGCTACACGCAGGCCTACAGCCGCGGCCGCAACGTCGCCGCCCTCGCTCCCAAACCCGACGGCCGCATGCCCACCGTCTGGGGGATCTACCTGTACACCTCCGACGCCTACGCGTGCGCCGCCCGCATCCGCGCCTCCGGCGGCCAGATGGTCATGGACCCCCAGCCGGTGGGCCCGTACGGGGGCGCCGCGCTGGCGGCCGACCCCGGCGGGGCCGTCTTCGGCCTGTGGCAGCCCGGCACCCACCACGGCTTCGAAGCCCAGCAGGAGCCGTACACGTACTGCTGGAGCGAGCTCTACACGCGGGCCCGCGACGCCGTCGACGTCTTCTACGCCAACGTCTTCGGCTACGTCCCCGAGGACCAGGACGACGCCGGCGCAGGCGTCGAGTACCGGCTGTGGTCCCCGCCCGGCAGCCGGCCCGGGGCGCAGACCGCCGTCCTGGGGCGCAGCCTGATCACGGACGCCTTCCCGGAGGTCATGCCGGCGCACTTCCTCGTGTACTTCGCCGTACCGGACTGCGACCGGTCCGTCGCGACGGTGAAGCGGCTCGGCGGCCGCGTCACCGCCGACCCCTTCGACACGCCTTACGGGCGGATCGCGGTCGTCGCCGACAACCAGGGCGCGGTGTTCGCGCTGCTCTCGGAAGCCCCCGCGGGGCCGACGGCGTAGGGGCCGCCGGGCCGCGGCGTCTCCCGCGTCCGTCCGCCCCGCCCGGACTGTGACGACACGGCCCGTGCGCGGGCCTGACAGAATCGGGGTTGCGCGACCCCGGGCGGCGCCCGGGGTGAGACGCTGCACGGGGCCGACCGCCGTGCCGGCGCGCGTGCAGGTGGAACGGGCCAGGCAAGGGCCCGTACGGGGAGGTGTGGAGGCGAGTGGTGGAGCAGCTGACGCAGCACGACCCGAGACGGATCGGCCCCTTCGAGGTGCTGGGACGGCTCGGCGCCGGCGGCATGGGGCTGGTCTATCTCGCACGGTCGGCATCGGGGCGCCGGGTGGCGATCAAGACGGTGCGCACCGAGCTCGCCGAGGACCAGCTCTTCCGGGTGCGCTTCACCCGCGAGGTGGAGGCGGCGCGCGCCGTGTCCGGCTTCTACACCGCGGCCGTGGTCGACGCCGACCCGCGGGCCGCCGTGCCGTGGCTGGCGACCGCGTACGTCCCGGCGCCCTCCCTGGAGGAGATCGTCAACGAGTGCGGGCCGATGCCCGCCCAGGCCGTACGGTGGCTCGCCGCCGGCATCGCCGAGGCCCTGCAGTCCATCCACGGCGCCGGCCTGGTCCACCGCGACCTGAAGCCGTCCAACGTGCTCGTCGTCGAGGACGGCCCGCGCGTGATCGACTTCGGCATCGCGAGCGGCGTCTCCAACACCCGCCTGACCATGACGAACGTCGCCGTCGGCACACCCGCGTACATGTCGCCCGAGCAGGCGAAGGACTCCCGCAGCGTCAAGGGCGCCAGTGACGTCTTCTCCCTCGGCTCGACGCTGGTCTTCGCCGCGACCGGACATCCGCCGTACCACGGGGCCAACCCGGTGGAGACGGTGTTCATGCTGCTGCGCGACGAGCCCAACCTGGAGGGGCTCCCGGACGAGCTGCGGCCCCTGATCGACTCCTGCATGCAGATGGACGCCACCCAGCGCCCGACCCCCGCCGACCTCCAGGCGCAGCTCGCCCCGCACCTCTTCGACGGCGGCGACGACAGCGGCACCGCCTCGGCGTGGCTGCCGGGCCGGGCCGTCGCGATGATCGAGGCCCGGCGGGCGGGGCAACGTACGGCCGCCGCGCCGCCGGTCCCGGCGCCCGGCCGCCCCGCGGGGCGCGCCGCCGAGGCCGCCACGCACCGCCGGGAGCCGCGCGGCGGCGCCGACTCCTGGGTCGACCCGCGGACCGGGCAGGCCGTGCCCCAGCGCCCTCAGCACCCGCCGAGGCCGGCGTCCCCCGCGCCGTCCGGCGAGCCGGTGCTGCTCGGCGGCTCCCCCGTGCCGATCGGGCCCGGGCCGCGCGCGAGCGCCGCGGCCCCCGCCGCGCACGCCGCCTCCGCGGACTCGGCGACCGGCTGGGTCCGCCCGCCCGGCGGTGCAGCGGTTGCCCCGGCCTCTTCCTCGGCATCGGCCGTGGTGCCGAGCCCCGGCCCGGCCCCGGACAGCGGCCGTTGGCGGCCCTGGCGGTTCCGCATGTCGAACGAGGTCTGGGGTACCCCGACCGTCGCCGGAGACCTGCTGTACGTGACCTCCTTCGAGGTGCACGCACTGGACGTGGCCAGCGGCCGCCGCCAGTTCAAGACCCGCGACGTCGCCTGGTCCATGGCCGTCGCGGACGGCCGCATCCACGCCTCCGACGGCCCGTCCCTCTACGCGCTCGACGCCGGCGACGGCTCGGAGCGGTGGCGGCTGAACACCGACGCCTGGGTGTACGCGGTGCGCGCCGAGCGGGGCACCGTGGTCACCGCGACGCGCGGCGGCGGCGTGCAGGGCTGGGAAGCCTCGAACGGTCAGAAGCTGTGGGAGCTGACCGGCGCCCAGAGCGATTTCGAGACCCCGGAGGCGGCGCCCGTCCTGCACGACGGCACGGTGTACGTGTGGCAGGACGCGCGGCTGCGTGCCCTGGACGCCCGCAGCGGCCGCGAGGCCTGGTCGTACCCGGTCGGCGACGCGGCCTCCTGCGGCAACGTCCCGGTACGGGTCACCCCGGCCCCGGACGGCAACGTCTACGTCGCCGCCGGCACCCGCGTGCTGTCCGTGGACCGGGCCTCGGGCCGGGTCCGCTGGCACTTCGAGGCCCCCGCGGTGTTCCTGGCCGCCCCGGCGTTCGCGCCCGGCGCGGCGGTCACCGGCGGCGGGGTCTACCTCGCGGACTACCTGGGCACCGTGTACGCCCTGGACGCGGCCACCGGCAAGGACCGGTGGCGCATCGCCACCGAGCCGCGGCCGTCATCGGACCCGGTGCTGGTGGCGAACGGCAACGTCCACCTGGGTGCGGGCAGCGCGCTGTACACGCTCGACGCGGTCACCGGCACCCCGAAGTGGCGGTTCGCCGCGGGCGGCGAGATCACCGGCCCGCCGGCGGTCGCGGACGGCCGGGTGCACTTCGGCTCCGCCGACCACTGCCTCTACACCCTGGACGCGGCGGGCGGCCAGCTGCGCTGGAAGCTGGCCACGGGCGGCGAGATCACGGGCGCCCCGGTGGCCGAGGCGGGCGTGGTCTACGCATGCAGCAAGGACCGCTGCGTGTACGCCCTGGACGCCGCCAAGGGGACGGGGACGCGTACGGCCGGGTGAGGGGTTTTGGACCCGCCGGGTCGCGCGCAGCACCTGGAGTGACAGGATGGACCCCATGAGCAACGTTTACTTCGACATCAACATCGACGGCAAGCCTGCCGGCCGCATCGTCTTCAACCTCTTCGACGAGGTCGTCCCGCAGACGGCGCGCAACTTCCGCGAGCTGGCCACCGGCCAGAACGGCTTCGGCTACGCCGGCTCGGGCTTCCACCGCGTCATCCCGCAGTTCATGCTGCAGGGCGGTGACTTCACCAACCACAACGGCACCGGTGGCAAGTCCATCTACGGCGAGAAGTTCGCCGACGAGAACTTCCAGCTGAAGCACGACCGCCCGTACCTGCTGTCGATGGCGAACGCCGGCCGCAACACCAACGGCTCGCAGTTCTTCATCACCACCGTCGTCACCTCGTGGCTGGACGGCAAGCACGTCGTCTTCGGCGAGGTCGTCGAGGGCAAGGAGATCGTGGACCAGATCGAGAAGCTCGGCACCCCCTCGGGCGGCACCCGCGGCAAGATCGAGATCTCGGCCTCGGGCACCGTCGAGGCCTGATCCCCACCCGCACGGGCTCGGCGGCCCCGCCCCCTCACCGGGGGCCGGGGCCGCCGCCACGTGGTCACAGCTTGAGCAGCACCCCGCGCCAGGTCCAGCCCGCGGCGAGGACCGCCTCGCGCAGGGGGTCCTTCAGCTGACCCGTGTCGAAGCCGAAGTCCTCGGTCAGGCCCCGCTTGCCGTCGGGGCCCTTCTCGATCGTCCACCGCTTCGAGACCGTGGTCACCTGGCCGCGGCTGTACTCCGCTCCCGTGGCCAGCCTCGGCGTCCCCCCGACCCAGCTGACCTCCAGCTGCTCGTCGAGGGCCCGCACCTCGCGCTTGTCGCCGACCAGCCGCATCCGGATCTTGAGGGTGCGCTCCAGCTGCGACGCGAAGAAGAAGGTGTGCCAGGAAGGATCGAGGATCCGCCACTCCGCCACCAGGTCGGCGTTCTCCGCGGGGCGGGCGTTGCGCACGACGTACGCCTTGTCCGGTGCGTTGACCGCGAGCAGCGATTCCCGGACCTCCGCGGCGCTCCGCGGCGCGATACCGGCGTCGGGGCGCCGGGTGCCGGTGAGCTTGTTGAAGAGGCCCATCGTCACTCCGCCGTCTTCGTGTCCGGGCGCACCGTGCGCAGGAAGTCCTGGAAGTCTCCCAGGACGCTGTCGTGCTGCGCCGCGGTGGCGGTCAGCACCGTCCGGATCATCGCGCGCCTGTGCGGGTCCTCGGTGTCCTGGACGGTCATGTACACCTGCGTCTGGACGAGGTCGCGGTGGACCCCGGCGACGACGGCCGACAGGGTCAGCCGCTGGGTCAGGCCCGGTGCACCGGGGGAGCCGATCGCGCGGCGGCCGACGATCTCCGCGGTCTCCGCGATCGCGCGGACCCGCACCGCCGACGCGTCGGCGAGCTCCTCCAGCGTCGTCCCGTCCGGCATGAAGTCGCCGTCAACGGTGATGTTGGCGGTGAACCCGGCATCCGGGTGCGGGTGCAGCGCGATGAACGCCACGTCCGGCGCGCCGACCTCGTCCGGAGGGGCTGCCTGCCAGTCCTCCGGCAGGCTGAATTCGATGGGTACGGGCAGTGTCGTGGGCATTTTCTCGGGCCCTCCTTCCTAGGAAACGTACATCAGTCGAACCATCCGCCGACGGTGTCCTTGACCCCGCCCGCGAAGTCCCCGACCGCGTCGGCCGCATCACCGAAGGCGTCGCCCACCTTGTCGGGGTCCACCGTGAACTCGGCGCCCACGGAGCCGCCGACGCCGAGGGCGACGCCCACCTTGCCGCCGATGTGCCATTTGCCGTCGTCGCCCTTGCCGAACGTGGCCTTGGCCTCGGCGCCCGCACCGACCCAGCCCTCCGCGGTGCCGCCGGCGCCGATCCCGGCGAGCTCACCGCCGCCGGCGGCGCTGGCCTTGGCGCCGGCGAAGGCCTTCGCACCGGCGTTGAGACCGTCCTTGCCGACGCCCAAGGTGGCCTGGGCCTCGCCGCCGGCGAAGCCCTCGACGCGCCCGTTGGCGCCGAGGTATCCGTATTCGGCGTTGACGCTCGTCAGCGTACGGACCCCGGCGGACACCTCCGCCTTGCCGCTGAGGCCCTTGTCGGTGAACCCGTAGCTCGCGGAGCCGCGGGCTCCGACGACGAAGTCGTCGACGCCCGAGAGCTTGATCCCGCCCATGGTCGTCTCCCCCTTCGCAGTTGCGTGGAAGAGGTCGGCATAGGCCTTGACCTGGCCCTCCTTGCCGTTCTTGACACCGGTGACGGTGACGCCGGCAGCGGGCCCCGTCACCTTGACGGAGTCTTCCTTCGTCTTGACGTCCGCTTCGTCGACCTTGGCCGCCTTGGCGTCCTTCACGGCCTTGTCCAGGCTGCCCTCGGCGCCGGCGTTGAAGCCGTCGAGCGTCTCGTCGGCGCCCTTGCCCAGGGCGTCCTTGTTGCTGTCGACGACTTCGGCGCTCAGCGCGAGCTTCACGTTCTGGTCGAGTTCGTCGAACGCCTTCACACGGTCGTCGATGTGCTTCTGCCACTTGCTGACGGCTTCGGTGATCGTCTTCTGGCCGTCGGGGTCGTGGTGGTAGGCGCTGCGCTCGGAGGGCGTCAGCTTCCCGTAGTCGAAGGCGACGTTGCCCCCCTCGGAGACCGTCATGCCGGCGGCTATCGCGTCGTCGCGGGCGCTCTCCAGCTTCTTCTTCAGGTCGGTGAACTGGGTGTGCGCGTCGCGCAACAGGCTCGCGATCGCCTTGGCCTGGGTCTGTGCGGCCGCGTACTCGTACCGCGTCGCGTCGAACCGGGAGTGGGCGGCGCCGGCGCTGACGCCGACCCAGGTGTCGCCCATGGTGACCTTCTGGACGGTTTCGCCGTAGCGGCCTTCGACCTTCTTCAGCTCGCCGGCCATGGAGTCCCATTTGCCGGCGGCCGTCGCCAACAGGCCCAGATCCGTGGTCATGACTTCGGAGTAGGTCAACACTGCATCCCCCTGTTACAGCATGATCAGTTTCCACCGCGCCGCAAGGATCCGGACATGGGCATGCCTCCCCGGTGGCCAGGTTTGATCATATGCATGGCAACTGTGAACGGGCCAAGCGCCAGGTGACCCCTCACGTTTCCTGCACGAGACGGGCCGCGCAGCCCCATCCCCCGGCGCACGAGCGGTGATAGCGTGGCCCGCCGTTGTCCAGGGGAGGAGATCGAGCCATGGTGGCCGGACGTCGGATCAGGTTCACCGCGGTGCTGGTCGCCGTCGTGTTCGCGCTCACCGGGTTCTCGTCGCACGGGCACGGCAGCAAGAGCAGCGGCAGCGGCGGCGGATGCTCCGGCTCCAAGAAGCGGAGTAGCTACGACAGCAACAACAGCAACACCAACAACAGCAATGGCAGCGGGAAGTCGACGCCGTCGCCCAGCAAGAGCGCCGGCCCGCCCGCACACGCCCAGGTCGTCACCTGCGCCGGCCCCGGCAGCCCGAAGGCCGTCCTCAAGGTGACCTCGGACGTCGACACCGCGCGCCTCATCGACGTCCCCGTCGTCTTCCAGGGCGCGTCCGGCGTCGTGGAGCGGACCTCCGTCCGGGTGTCGCTCAAGGCCCGCGAAACCCAGACGGTCACCGCCGCGATGGTCCAGAAGGACAAGGCGGCCGAGGTCACCGGCTGCGCCCTCGGCACGATCAACTAGCGCACCCGCGGCTCCGGCGCCGCCGCCCGGCGCCCCGCGAACAGGTCCGCCTGCCGCTCCGGCGGCAGGTTGCCCAGCGAAATCAGCGCCGGGGCCTGTGCCAGGGCCTGCTGCAACGCTGCCTGCTTCGCCGACCACAGGGCCCGTACGGTGCCCTGCACGGCCTCCGTCGGATACCCGGCCAGCGTCCCCGCCGCGCGCAGCGCCGCCGGGAGCAGCTCCTCGGGCGCAGTCAGCTCCGAGACCAGACCGATCTCGTACGCCCGCTGCGCGGAGAGCCGTTCCGCCGTCCCCATCAGGGACATCCGGGCGGCCTCCCCGAACGGCATCCGCTGCGCCATGTACACGGCCTCGTACGCGCTGACCATCCCGTACGTCGTGTGCGGGTCGAAGTACGTCGCGGCCGAGGAGGAGACGATGAACTCCGACTCGCCCAGCAGGTAGAAGGCCCCACCGCACGCCATGCCGTTGACGGCCGCGACCACGGGCTTCCACAGGTCGTTCGCCTTCGGGCCGACGGACAGCAGCGGGTCGTCGACCGAGTACGGGGAGGCGGGCTGCGCAACGGTGACGCCGCGGTCGATGCCCGTGCAGAACGCGGCCGGGCCCGCTCCCGTCAGCACGACCGCGCGGACGTCCTCCGCGTGTCGGAACTCCCGCCAGATCTCGGTGAGTTCGGCGGCCGTCGCCAGGTCGATCGCATTGTGCTTGCGCTCCCGGTCCAGCGTGACGACCGCGACCCCGCTCGCCCCGTCCCGCTCCACCCGCACCGTCACGACTTCTCCAGCACCCAGCGCGGCACGGTGAACCCGCCGGTCTGCGCGAACACCACCTGGACCCGGGCCCCGATGCGCAACCGGGCGGGGTCCACGGAGCCCAGCGGGGCGTCGGGGGAGGTGACCAGGTTCCCGGCGAGGCGGATGTGCGGGGCGTCGGCGAGCTCCACGAGGATCACGTTGTACGGGGCCTGCGCGGCGTACGCGGGAAGCAGTGGCGGGTGCGGCCGCACGTAGGACCAGATGCGGCCGCGGCCGGACATCGCCCGCCACTCGGAGTCGAAGGACTGGCAGTGCGGGCAGCACGGTCTCGGCGGGAAGCGGAGCCGGCCGCAGGCGGTGCAGGCCTGGACGCGGAGTTCGCCCCGGGCGGTGTACTCCCAGAAGGGGGCGCCGTCCTCGTCGGGGACGGGCAGGAGCAGCTCTTCGGTGCGGGCCGCGCCCACGGCGGCGGTGGTGTCGGCGGTCATGATCGGCTCCTCAGGATCGCAGCAGGATCGCGGACGTCGGGACACCCTCGCCCGCCGTCACCAGGCAGGTCGCGGCGTCCGGCACCTGGGCGGTGGAGCTGCCCCGGAGCTGTTTGACGCCCTCGTTGATCAGATTGAAGCCGTGCACGTACGCCTCGGA
Source organism: Streptomyces sp. NBC_00597 (assembly GCF_041431095.1). Classification (GTDB taxonomy): domain Bacteria; phylum Actinomycetota; class Actinomycetes; order Streptomycetales; family Streptomycetaceae; genus Streptomyces. Next base: position 4,286,673 of record NZ_CP107757.1, on the reverse strand, counting down.
CAGGCCGCCGCCGCCCGTGTTGATCGGGAGCCGCCCGCCGATCTCCAGGGACCCGCCCTCGGTGAACGCCGCGCCCTCGCCGCGCCCGCAGAAGCCGTAGCCCTCCAGGGACAGCGGGATGAGCGGGGTGAAGGCGTCGTAGATCTGGGCCACGTCCACGTCCTGCGGCCCGAAGTCGGCGTGCTTCCACAGGTGCCGGGCGGCGGTCCAGGCGGGGCCGGACAGGGGGTCGTCGTTCCAGTAGTTGACCATGCCGTGGTGCTGGGCCGGCAGGCCTTGCGCGACGGAGTGGACGTACACGGGCTTCTGGCGGCAGTCCCGGGCGCGCTCGGCGGAGACGATCACGCAGGCGAGGGCCCCGTCGGTCTCCAGGCAGTTGTCGAAGAGGCAGAGCGGTTCGCTGATCATGCGGGAGGTCATGTACATCTCGCGGGTCAGCGGGCGCTCGTACATCATCGCGGCCGGGTTCTCGTTGGCCCGGTTGCGGCAGGCCATGGCGACGTTGAAGAGGTGGTCGCGGGTGGCGCCGTACTCGTGCATGTACCGGCGGGCCAGCATGCCGATCTCGTCGGCGGGGCGCAGCAGCCCGAAGGGGCGCGTCCACTGTCCGGGGGTGGGCAGCTGGACGGCGGTGTTCTTCCAGGGGCGCGGGCCGGAGCCGCGTTTGCGCGAGCGCCAGGCGACGCCGACGCTCGCCTGTCCGGTGGCGACGGCGGCCGCGAGGTGGCCGACGGTGGCGCAGGAGCCGCCGCCGCCGTACCCGATCTTGGAGAAGAAGGTGACGTCGCCGGCGCCGATCGCCTTGGCCACTTCGACCTCGTCGGTCTCCTCCATCGTGTACGAGGAGAACGCGTCGACCTCGGAGGGGGCGATCCCGGCGTCCGCGAGGGCCGCGAGGATCGCACGGCAGGCCAATTCCTTCTCGGACTCGGGGAGCCGTTTGGCAAAGGCGGTCTGGCCTATCCCGACTATCGCCGTAGCGTCCTTGAGTGTTGCCGCCATCGCCACCTCCGGGGCTGCACCAGTACTGACAGCCGCGAAGGCTACAGCTAATCTGACGGATAGTCAGCTACCGGGAGGGGTGTGCGATGAGCGAAGACGCGCGGGGGGATCTGCGCTGGGGCAGCATCGCGGGACTGGTGCGCGAGGCGGCCGGACGGTACGCCGACCGCGAGGCCGTCGTGGACGGACGCGTCCGCATCACCTACGCGCAGCTCGGCGGGCGCGTCGAACGTGCCGCGGCCGCCGCCATCGCCGCCGGGGTCGAGCCGGGGGACCGGGTCGCAGTCTGGGCCCCCAACACCCTGGAATGGATCGTCTCCGCACTCGGCGCCGTCTCGGCGGGCGCCGTCCTCGTCCCCCTCAACACCCGTTTCAAAGGCTCTGAAGCCGCGTACGTGCTGCGGCGCAGCCGGGCCAGGCTCCTCTTCGTCACCGGCACCTTCCTCGGCACGTCGTACGTCGCCTCCCTGCGCCGCGCCGCCGCCGAAGGGCAGGGCCGCGGCCCGCTGCCCGGACTGCCGCACCTAGAACAGGTCGTCGTCCTCGCCGAGGACGCTCCCGAGGACTTCCGCACCTGGAAGGACTTCCTGGCCGGCGGGGACCGGATCAGCGCAGACACCGTGCGCGAACGCGCCGCGTCGATCCGCCCCGACGCCCCCTCCGACATCATCTTCACCTCGGGTACCACCGGCAGTCCCAAGGGCGCCGTCATCACCCACGCCCAGTCCCTGCGCTGCTACGACGTCTGGAGCGAACTCGCCGGACTGCGAGAAGGCGACCGCTACCTGATCGTCAACCCCTTCTTCCACACCTTCGGCTACAAGGCCGGCATCATCGCCTGCCTGATGCGCGGGGCCACGATGGTCCCCCAGCCCGTCTTCAACGTGGACACCGTCCTCGCCAACATCGCCGCCGAACGGATCTCCGTACTCCCCGGCCCGCCCACCCTCCACCAGTCCCTCCTCGACCACCCCCAGCGCGACCACCACGACCTGTCCGCCCTGCGCCTGGTCGTCACCGGCGCCGCCGTCGTCCCCCTCCGGCTCGTCGAACGGCTCCGCGGCGAACTGCACATCACCACCGTCCTCACCGCGTACGGGCTCTCCGAAGCCAGCGGCATCGTCACGATGTGCCGCCGCGGCGACCCGGCCGAAACCATCGCCTCGACCTCCGGACGGGCCATCCCCGACACCCAGGTCAAGATCGCCGACCAGCACGGGTACGCCCAGCTCGCCGGCACGGCCGGCGAGGTCTGGGTCCGCGGCCACCACGTCATGCAGGGCTACTTCGAAGAGCCCGTCGAAACCGCCGGGGCCATCACCCCCGACGGCTGGCTGCGCACCGGTGACGTCGGCGTCCTCGACACCGACGGCAACCTGCGCATCACCGACCGGATCAAGGACATGTTCATCGTCGGCGGGTTCAACGCCTACCCCGCCGAGATAGAACAACTCCTCGGCCTGCACCCCGACATCGCGGACGTCGCCGTCGTCGGAGTCCCCGACCCCCGCCTCGGAGAGGTCGGCAAGGCCTACGCCGTGCGCCGCCCGGGCTCCACCCTCACCGCCGACGACCTGATCGCCTGGTCCCGCAGGGAGATGGCCAACTACAAGGTCCCGCGCACCGTCGAGTTCGTCGAGGAGCTCCCGCGCAACGCGAGCGGAAAGGTCCTCAAGCGGGAACTGCGCGCGAAGAAATAGGCCAGAAGGGGGGAACAGTCGGCATTTCCCGCAGCACCCGGAGCCCGCAGGCAGGTCCGTCCGATAGGTAGCCGGTCGTGATCATCGGCTACTGCACGACGACGACCGCCCGCTGCCGATCCGCCGGCGGGACCGTACCTCCGACAAGGGCTGAAGGGGGGAGCCCGTGTCGACACGACGGATTCTCCGAATGAACCGACGGATGAACCGGGGCACGACGCGCGCCGCCCGCGGCTGGTCGCGCGCCCTGCTCCTCGCCCTCTCCATGACGCTCACGGTGCTCGCCCCCGCAGGTGCCGCCGCAGCCGAGCCGCGGCCCAGCGCCCCCTCATCGGCCGACCTCCCCTCGCCTTCGGGGGGCGAGGGGAAGCTGTCGCGTGTCGAGGTGAAACAGCACGTGGACGTACGGGCACTGCCCCGGCCCCAGCGCACCGGCAAGCCGCGGACACGGCCCCGCCTCGTCCCTCCGCAGCGGCGGGTGGGTCCGATGCGGCAGCCGAGCCTGCCGGTCACCACCGCGCTGCTGACCCCGAAGGGCGGGACGTCACCGAAGGCGGTGCCCTCGTCGGCCGTCGTGGAGAGGCTGAAGACGTTCTCCACGCTCGGGAACATCGACACCATCGCCCCCTCCGACACCAACCTCGCGGTCGGACCCACCTACATCGTCCAGTTCGTGAACCAGTCCGGCCAGTTCTACGACAAGGCCGGCAACGCCGTGGGCTCGCCCTTCGACCTGGGCGCCTTCTTCGGCTTCGCGGCGGACACGGGCGGCGACCCGCGCGTGCACTACGACGCGGGCTCCGGCCGGTTCTTCGCCTCCTACGAGGGGATCTTCTCGAACGGTGACGAGGTCGACGTCGCGGTCAGCGACAGCTCCGACCCCCGGGGAGGCTGGACCGTCTACAACGTCGGGAGCAACGCCTCCAACGTCCAGCAGGACCGGCCGCTGCTCGGATACAGCAACGACAAGGTCACGCTGGCCTGGAACAACTTCGACCTCAGCCAGCCCATGCCGCCGTTCCTGGGCGCGGTCACTGCCGTCGTCAACAAGGCGGACCTGCTGGCCGGCGCCGCGATCAACATCACGACGTTCGCACAGGACACCAGCCTGGCCGACGCCGTACCGGCCACCTCGCTGTCGGCGATCAACGACCAGATCTCCATGAAGCACACCGGCACCGACGTCACGGTGACCACGATCACCGGCGTGCCCGGCGTCAGCGCGGTCAACCGCGCCGTGAACACGATCGCCATCGGGACCGCCGACGCACCGCCGGAGGCCGTCCAGCCGCCCGGTGGTGATCCCACCATCGAGACCAACGACTCCCGGATGTTGTCGGTCGCCTGGCAGAACAACCACCTGTGGGGCGTCTTCAACGTCAGCTGCACCCCCCTCGGCGATACCGCGGTCCACACCTGCCAGCGCTACGTCCAGGTCACGACCGGCGGGACGCAGACCCTGGCGACCAACCTCAACCTCGGCCTCGTCGGCGGAGACATCTACTACGGTTCACTGGCCCTGAACGACGAGGACGACCTGTTCTCGGGCTTCACCGCCTCCTCGTCCACGATGTTCCCCACCGCCGTCGCGATCGGAGTGCCGGGCGGCAACTTCCCGGCGAGGACGTTCGGCGACTTCTACGCCGCGGGCTCGGAGGCCTACAGCTGCCGCTGCAACGGCGACAGCCGCTGGGGCGACTACTCGGGCACCGCACGCGACCCCAGCAACCCCAAGGACGTCTGGACGGTCCAGCAGATCGGCGCCACCGGCAACACCGGGATCTTCGGTGGCGACTGGGGCACCGCGATGGACCGCATCACGCTGTCCCCGCCCACCGTCACGAGCGTCACCCCGAACCACGCGCCCGAACTGGCGCAGTGCGTGAACACCGTGACCGTGCGCGGCACCGAATTCCCGACGAGCGGGACCACCGTCGCGTTCGGCTCCGTGGCTGCCACGAACGTGAACGTCACCGGGCCGCAGGAGCTGACCGCGCAGGTACCCCCGCAGGCACGGGGCACGGTGGACGTCACCGTGACCACGCCCAACGGCACCAGCCCCGTCACCGCCGCCGACCGCTTCACGTACGACGCGGACACGGCCGCACCGACCGCCTCCGCGAGTACCTCGCCCGCACCGAACGGCGCCGGATGGAACACCACCAGCCCGGCCACCGTCAACATCAGCGCCGTTGACGGCGCCTGTGGCTCCGGCATCCAGAAGATCACCTTCAGCGCGAGCGGCGCCCAGACCATCGCATCCACCGACGTGTCCGGCGCGAACGCCTCCGTCCCGATCACGGTGAACGGCGTGACCACCGTGACGTACACGGCCACCGACAACGCCGGGAACACCTCCGTGCCGCAGACGATCACGGTGCGCCTCGACACGGTGGCGCCGACGATCACCATCGTCCGTCCCGTGGCCGGCACGTACCTGTACCGGCAGGCCGTCACCGCGTCCTACTCGTGCACGGACGCCACCTCCGGGGTGGCCTCCTGCACCGGCACGGTGGCGAACGGCAGCCCGGTCGACACCTCCACCCTCGGGGCGCACACGTTCACGGTGAACGCCAAGGACGTCGCCACCAACCCGGCCACGAAGAGCGTCAACTACACCGTCGCGTACCGGATCTGCCTGCTCTACGACCCGAACAGGCCCCTGCGCCTGCTCGGCCAGGTCGTGATCAGCCTGCGGATCTGCGACGCGAACGGCAACAACCTCTCCAGCTCCGGCATCACCGTGACGGCCACCCGCATCACCGGCCCCGTCACGAGGACCGTCGGCGCCCGGATGCTCTACACCGCACTGTCCGCCGGCTACAGCCTCCCCGTCAGTACGCAGGGCCTGCCGAACGGAAACTACAACCTCGAATTCACCATCAGCGGAGCGGACACCACGACCCACGTGGCGCCCTTCACCCTGCGCTGACCCGCGGTACCCGTCGGCCCGGCCCCCGCAGCGGGAGCCGGGCCGACGTGCGTCAGGCCTTCCGGGCCAGGAGCAGCCGCCAGCGCGGGGTGCCGTCGCCCCGCCGGCCGAAGGGCTCCAGCGGCACCGTCTCCACCGTGAACCCGGCCGCCAGCAGGTCGGCGCGCACACCGCCCAGCGGGAAGGTCCGGTAGTACATGACGAACGGCGGGCGCCACACCGCGTTCCGCACCCGCATCGCCGCGTCGAAGCCCGCCACGGCCCACCACACGGCAGACGACGGCGGGATCGGCGCCCCGATCGGGAAGGCGAACACGCCGCCCGGGTGCAGGGCCGCGTGGACGCCGGAGAACAGGGCGGGCCGCTCGGCCGGCAGGAAATGCCCGAAGGCCCCGAAGCTCACGGCCAGGTCGTACGAGCCCGCCATCCCGGCCGGCAGCGCCCGCGCATCGGCCCGTACGAGGTCGAGGCGCTCGTCGGGATGCGCCCGCGCGGCCTCGGCCAGCATGCCCGCGCTCAGGTCCACCCCGGTCACCCGGCCCCGGCACAGCCGCCGCAGCATGCCGAGCCCCGCGCCGGTCCCGCAGCACACGTCGAGGCCGGCGTCGAAGGAGCCCTCGTACTGGGCGAGCGTCTCCTCGACCGCGTCGAGCATCCGGTCGGGGGTGCGGAACGGGGTCTGGTCGAACTTCGGCGAGAGCAGGTCGTACCCGCGCTCGACGGACGAGAGGGCCTGGACGGCGAGCTCGCGGACGGTCGGTCCCTGTGAGGTGAACACGGGCCCAGCCTAGGGCTCTCCACCCGCACACGGGCATGCGACGGCGGCCTCGGTGGCTCCCCCTCCGGGCCACCGAGGCCGCCGTCCTTGTGGTGCGTCGTGCTCCCCCGTAGTCCCCCGTTGGCCCCCCGTGGGTCCCCCCCCGTGACCCCCGTTGGGTTCCCCCGTATCCCCCGTGGTCCCCCCGTTGGTCCCGGCCCCCCGTATCCCCCGTGGGACCGCCCCCCCGTCCCCCGTATCCCCCGTGGGACGTCTTACGGACGCGGACCGGACGCGTGGTTGTCCAGCGTCACGATCTCCTCGTCCGAAGCGTGGTTGTCCTGCGGCTTGATCTCGATGCCGGAGGCGTGGTTGTCCATCGGCGTGATGTCGACGCCCGGTGCAAGCGTGCCGTCGAGCGGCTTGATCTCGATACCCGGCGCGTGATTGTCGAGCGGCCTGATGTCGCCGTCGTTCGGCAGGATGTTCTCGTTCGTCGTCATCGGTTCTCCTGATGGATGGGTCGGGCCCGTTCGGCGATTCCCCCGCGGACCGCCGAACGGGTGGTCCTCCAGCCGACTCTCGCGCCCCCCGACGCGGTGAGTCGATGTACCCATGGTGGCGGGCGGCGATAAACGAACGATGAATGCCTCGTTCAACCTGCGATCGACGCAGATCAGGCCGCTATCTCCGCAGCCAGCAGGGCTTGCACCTCGGCCAGTTCCGCCGACTTCAGCTGCTTGAAGACGACCTCCGCATCCCGCCAGCACACCCGCGCCCGGTCCCGCTGCCCCAGCCGGCGCAGCGCCTTGCCCAGCACCGTCAGCACGGTCGCCCGGCGCCACTCGCCACCGATCCCGCGCAACGCGATGGCCTGCTCGGCGTGCGCGGCGGCCAGCGTGGGCCGGTGCGCGGCCAAGTGGGCCTCGGCGAGCCGGAAGTGCGTCACGCCCTCCCACAGCGGCTGCCGGTTGTCGTGGAACAGCGACAGCGCCTTGGTGAGCTGCGTCTGCGCCTCACCGAGCCGGCCGGCCTGGGTGAGGGCGATGCCCAGCGCGTACCGGCCGTTGGCCAGGCGCAGGGTCAGGCCCATCCGGTCGTATATGGCGATGCCCTGCTCCGCGAGGTCGATGGCGCTCGTCAGCCGGCCCAGTCCGACGTGGATCCGGGACAGGTTGCACAGCGCGCTCGCCTCGCCGATGTGGTTGCCGTCGGCGCGGAAGTTCTCGATGGCCTCCCGCAGGTACCGCTCGCCGTCGGCGTACCGGGCCTGGTAGAGGGCGATGATCCCGCGGTCGTTGGGCGCCCAGCAGCTGGGCAGCGGGTCGCCGGCCTCGCGGGCGAGGTCCATCGCCTGGCGGGCCTCGTCGTCGGCCTCGCCGAAGCGGCCCGCGACCAGGTGGACGTTGGTGAGGGTGGTCCGGGCCCGGCCCTCCGCGTGCGGGTCCTTCGCGGCGTGCGCGGCGTCGCGCAGGGCCACGGCGGCGGACTCGTACTGCTTGGAGTTCGCCCCCGACTCGGCGAGGTCCTTCGCCGCCCACAGCAGGTCCACGGAACGGCGCAGCACGTCGACCACGCTGCCCTGACCTGTCGAGCGCACGGAGGCCTGCCGGACGCAGGCCAACAGCGGGTCCGCCTCGGCGTACAGCCAGTCGAGCGCGGCCCGCGGATCGCCGAAGCGCAGCCCGGGGTAGTGGGTGGCGGACAGGTGCGCGGGGAGCCGGTCACCGGGACGCTCCACCGCGTACACCGCGGAGGCGGTGGCCAGGTAGAAGTCCAGCAGCCGGTCCAGGGCGGCGTCCCGACCGCTCGGGGGCTGCTCGTCGCGCTCCGCGCAGGCACGCGCGTAGAGGCGTACGAGGTCGTGGAAGCGGTAGCGGCCGGGCGCGGCCGATTCGAGGAGGGAGCAGTCCACTAAGGCTTCGAGGAGGTCCTCCGTGTCGTGCTCGGGCAGGTCGAGCACGGCGGCCGCGGCGGCCAGCGAGATGTCGGGCCCGTCGGCGAGGCCGAGGAGGCGGAACGCGCGCTGCTGGGCGGGCTCCAGCTGCCCGTAGCCCAGCTCGAAGGTGGCTTTGACGGCGAGGTCGCCGGTCTGGAGCTCGTCGAGGCGGCGGCGCTCGTCGGCGAGCTTCGCGGCGAGGACGGACACGGTCCACGTGCGGCGGGCGGCGAGCCGGGAGGCCGCGATGCGGATGGCGAGCGGCAGGAAGCCGCAGGCGCCGACCACGTCGAGGGCGGCCTGGCGTTCGGCGCCGACCCGTTCCGCGCCGACGATCCGGGTGAACAGCTGGAGGGCCTCCTCGGGGCTCATCACGTCGAGGTCGACGAGATGGGCCCCGGCGAGGCCCGCCATGCGGACCCGGCTGGTGACGAGGGCGGCGCAACCCGCGGTGCCGGGCAGCAGCGGGCGGACCTGGGAGGCGTCGCGGGCGTTGTCGAGCAGGACCAGGACGCGGCGGCCGTCGAGCGTGGACCGGTAGAGCGCGGCCCGCTCGGCGGCGGTGTCCGGAATGGCCGTGTCGGGGGTGCCGAGGGCGCGCAGGAACGCGCCGAGGACGGCGACGGGCTCGGCGGGCCGCGGCTCGGTGCCCTGGAGGTCGACGTAGAGCTGGCCGTCGGGGAAGTGCGGGCGCGCGGCGTGCGCGACGTGCACGGCGAGGGTGGTCTTGCCGACGCCGCCGATGCCGGCGAGCGCGGAGACGGCCATGACCTGGCCGCCGACGCCGGCCAGGATCTCGCCGAGCTCGTTGACGAAGGTGGTGCGGCCGGTGAAGTCGGCGACGGTGGCGGGCAATTGGGCAGGCCTCACGAGTGCGGGCGCGGAGGCCGGAACCGGATCTTCGGCGCAGGCGAGTTCGGTGTCCGCGCGCAGGATGCGCTGCTGCAGCGCGGAGAGTTCGGGGCGGGGATCGACCCCGAGTTCGTCGGCGAGGAGCCGGCGGGTGTCCGCGTACACGGCGAGGGCCTCGGCCTGGCGGCCGCTGCGGTACAGGGCGAGCATGAGGAGCTCGCGCAGCCGTTCGCGCAGCGGGTGGGCGGCGGTGAGGGCGGTCAGCTCGGAGACGGCCTCGGCGTGGTGGCCGACCTCCAGGTCGAGGTCGAGGCGCGTCTCCAACAGTTGGAGCCGCCATTCCGCGAGCCGGGTCCGCTCGGTTTCGGCGTGTGGGCCGGGCACCCCGGCCAGCGGTTCGCCGTCCCACAGGTCCAGGGCGCGGTCGAGGAGCGTACGGGCGAGGGTGCGGTCGCCGGCGCTGCGCGCCTGATCGGCGTCGGCGGCGATGCCGCGGGCGATACCGAGGTCGAGGGTGCCGGCGGGCGTGTGGATGGCGTAGCCGCCGGACTCGGTGACGAGCATGCCGGGCGCGAGGATCTTGCGCAGGCGGGAGGCGTACGTACGGATCGTGGCGAGGGCCTGCTGCGGCGGGTCCTCGCCCCAGATGGCGTCGATCAGCTCGGGCGCGGTGGCGGTCCGGCCGCCGCGCAGCAGGAGCGCGGCGAGCAGGGCGCGCTGCTGCGGGGTGCCGGAGGGCAGCGCCTCGCCGCCGCGCCAGGCCCGGATCGGCCCCAGCACGGCGAACCGCGTGCCGCCGGGGCGTCCGTACGGCTGCGGATCGTCGCCGGCGCCCCCGCCGGTCCGCCCGGGCGAGGGCACCCCGGGCAGGGCCCCGCCGGGGTCGGCAGCCGGGACGCCGTCCGAGCCGTCCGCGGCGGCCGTTGCGCCGTCCGCGGCGGCCGTTGCGCCGTCCGCGGGGGCCGGTGTGCCGGTGGAAGCGGCGGTCGGTGTGCCGGTGGAAGCGGCAGTCGGGGTCTCGGTGGAAGTGGCAGCCGGGGTGTCGGGGGTGGTGGCGGGCGTGGTTCCGGGCGCGGCGTCGGGCGTGGGGTCCGACGCGCCGGGCGGAGTGGCCGAGGGGCCCGGCGAGTTGGCGGTCCGGGTCCCGGTCGTGGCGTCCGGCGCGGCAGCGGAATGGCGCCGGGCCGCCTCGGGGTGGTTCCGCTGGTGCGGGATGGCCGGTATGCCGTCCATCTGTCGTCCCCCCTGCCTTCCGTCGGTGTAAGGGCCAGTCTGCCCTGTCTTGCGCTTACCCGTCAGCCCGTGTCGGACCGATCACTCCCCAACTAGCTGACGGTTCGTCAGATCGGCGCTACCGTAGTCCACATGGAGACCTTCCCGAAGATCATCTCGGTGGACGACCACACGGTTGAACCTCCCCACGTCTGGCGGGACCGGCTCCCGTCCAAATACCGGGACTCCGGACCCCGGATCGTCCGCGCCCCCCTCAAGGAAATGACCTTCCTCGGCGGCAAGTTCGCCCCCGTGATGGGCGCCAGGGGTGACGACGGTCCGATCGGCGACTGGTGGGTCTACGAAGACCTGCACCGCCCCCTCACCCGGCTCGACACCGCCGTCGGCTACGACCGCGACGAGATCAGGCTGGAGGTGATCACGTACGAGCAGATGCGCCCGGGGTCCTTCTCGGTTCCCGACCGCCTCGCGGACATGGACGTCAACCACGTCCAGTCCGCCCTCTGCTTCCCCACCTTCCCCCGCTTCTGCGGCCAGACCTTCACCGAGGCCAAGGACCGCGAACTCGGACTCCTCGGCGTACGGGCGTACAACGACTGGATGGTGGAGGAATGGTGCGGCCCCGACGCCCGCGGCCGGCTGATCCCCCTCACCCTCATCCCGCTCTGGGACGCCCGCCTCGCCGCCGCCGAGGTCCGCCGCAACGCGGCCCGCGGCGTCCGCGCCGTCGCCTTCTCGGAGATACCGCCCCACCTCGGACTCCCCTCCATCCACACCGACGAGTGGGACCCCTTCTTGGAGGCGTGCAACGAGACCGGCACGGTCATCGCCATGCACATCGGCTCGTCCTCGCGCATGCCGTCCACTTCCGCGGACGCCCCGCCCGCAGTCGGCTCCACCGTCACCTTCGCCAACTGCTGCTTCTCGATGGTCGACTGGCTGATGAGCGGCAAGTTCGAACGCTTCCCCAACCTCAAGATCATGTACGCGGAGGGCCAGATCGGCTGGATCCCGTACATCCTGGAACGCGCCGACGTGGTCTGGGAGGAGAACCGCGCCTGGGGCGGCGTCGCGGACAAGGTGCTGCGCCCGCCGTCGGAACTCTTCGCCGAACACGTCTTCGGCTGCTTCTTCGACGACCCCTTCGGGCTGAAGAACCTCGACTCCATCGGAGTCGCCAACGTCCTCTACGAGACGGACTACCCGCACTCGGACTCGACCTGGCCCAAGTCCCGCGAGGTGGGTGAAGCCCAGATGGGCCACCTGGCGCCGGACGTCGTGGACCGCATCGTCCGCGGCAACGCGATCGACCTCCTCGGCCTGACCCCCGAAGGCCTGTGGCCGGGAGCCTAGCGGCCTCCCGCCGGGTCCCCTTGCGGCGAACGCGAACAACAAGGCATGCTTCGCCGGAGCAAAGTGGGAGGGGCGGTGGCGGTGGACAAGCGGACCGTGGTGACCGGAGTGTTGTGCGCGGTGGCGGCGCTGGGTGCGTCCGCTGCCATGACGAAGGTGGTGCCGGCTGCGGAGGACCGGTCGGCCCCGCACGTCAAGGCAGCGGCTCCGGCGAAGCCCTCGCCAGGCCAATCTTCGCGATCGCAAGCGGCGAAGGAGCCGCAACTGAGCACCTCGGGCACGCCCCGGCCGGGCAGCCCCGCCGCCTTCACCGGGGCCCTCTTCGAAGGCGGCGTGCAGGGCGACCACTTCTGCACCGCCACCGTCGTGCACAGTCCGGGCAAGAACCTGATCGTCACCGCCGGGCACTGCCTGCTCGCCGGGAAGCATGATGGCGGCGGGGCCGTCTTCGCACCCGCGTACGTGAACGGCGGTGCCCCGTACGGCGCCTGGACGATCGACGAGGTCTACGAGGACCCCCGCTGGTCCGACGACTCCGACGACGACTACGACCTCGCCTTCGCACGCCTCGCCCCGGACGCCTCCGGCCGCAACATCGAGGACGTCACCGGCGCCGCGACCCTGGACACCACGAGCCGCTCCGGTGAGGAGATCACCGTCACCGGCTACCCGGCGGACCGCAAGGTCCCCCGTACGTGCACGGCGTCGGCGATCCGCGAAACCCCGACCGAACAGCGCTTCGACTGCGCGGACTTCCCGGGCGGCACGAGCGGCAGCGCCTGGCTCGCCCGCGACGGGAAGATCATCGGCGTCCTGACGGGCGGCGACACGGACGACGTCTCGACCAGCACCATCCTCGGCGACTACGCGGCGGCGCTGTACGCCAAGGCGACCACCGCGGCCCGCTAGGGGCGTTCGCCGAGCACGTCCAGGTAGTGGGCGTTGTACATGAACCCCAGGACGTTGCCGAACGGGTCGACCACGGACGCGGTGACGAACCCCACGCCGCGCTCCGTGGGCGGCTGGTACTGCTTCGCGCCCATGGACAGCAGCTTCGCGAGCGTTGCGTCCACGTCGTCGACGTGCCAGTACGCGACGGCCCCGCCCGGCCCGGACGGCGCTCCGGCGGGCGCGTAGCGACTGTCGATCAGCCCGAGCTCGTGCTGGTAGTCGCCGAGCCGGAACTCGGCGTACCCGGGCCGCTCGAAGTAGGGTCCGAAGCCGAGCAGTTCGGTGTACCAGGCTTTGGCCGCGTCCAGATCGGCGGCCCAGAAACTGACGGTGGTCAGACCTCGCAACACGGACGCTCCCTCACTCGCTGCCGGTGCCGTACCGGTGCCAGGACACTAGCGGCCGAGTAGGCCGGTTCCTGACCTACTTGGCCGCTCAGACCACCAGCCCGAGGTGAACGGGCCCGGCCGGCGCGTCGGCCAGCAGATCCGCGAGCCGCGGCGGCCACAAGGGCTCCCCGAGCGAGGCCAGCGCCGGCTGTGAAAGCCACCGCCAGTGCGCGTCGGGCGACTCGGGCACGGGGTCGCGGCGGGGGCCGGTGGTCACGTAGATGTGCTCGTGCTGGCGCACGGGGATCCCCTGGTGGGTGAAGTCGTGCTCCCAGGTGCACAACAGTCGCTGCGGCTCAAGGTCGGTCCACCCGGTCTCCTCCCGCAACTCCCGCCGCACACACTCCTCCGGAGTCTCCCCGGGATCGATCCCGCCACCGGGCGGCAGCCAGTGGATGCCGACCTCGATGTTGTTCTCCCGGAAGAGGAACACCGAACCGTTCGGGGAGATGACCACAATGCGGGCTGCCTGCCTGGGAGTTCTCATCAACTCAGCGTACGACTCGGCGCCCCCCGGACCAACGGGCTTTCGACTGAGCCGGGGCCCGTGGGCTCGGGGCCGGGGGGGTCCGGGCCGAGCGGTGTCTATGGGATCGGCCGGGATGCCGGGGGCGGGGCCTGAGCCGTGTTGGTGAGGTGGGCCGGAACCCCGGGGGGCGGGGTCTGAGCCGAGCGGTGTCGGTGGAGTGTGCGGGGGCTTCCCGTCAGTCCACTGTCCTTCCGTGCCGTGCCGGCCCGTCAAGGGCGCTGTCTTCGTTCGCGTCGCTTCGCGATGTCGCTGCGCTCCACCCTTGACTGGCCGTCCCGTCCCGGAATGCCAAAGACCGGCCGGGCTTTCCGCTTCGCGCACCCGAATCCGCCGCCCCGGGGTTCCGGCCGGGCCTTCCGGCTTCGTGTATCCGGCCGCCGCACCGGAGCGGTGGACCTCGCGGCGCTCGCGGAGACGGAACTGGCCGGGACGGTGCCGATCGGGCCCGAGCCGGGCGAGCCCGCCGGGTCGGTGGGGCCTGCCGAGCCCACCGGGTCGGGGCCGGTCCCGGCTGCCGTGCCCGGCTCCGAGACGGGCCCGGCCGTCGTACGCGACCTGGCGCCGTTGACCGTGACCGGGGACCGGGCCCTGCTGGGGCACTTGGTGCGCAACCTGCTGGCCAATGCCGTACGGCACAACCGGCCGGGCGGTCGGATCACCGTGGCGACCTCCGCCGGCGGGGTCCTGACGGTGACCAACACGGGCCCGGTCATCGACCCCGCCGACGTGCCGCGGCTGCTGGAGCCGTTCCGGCGGCGCGCCGAGCGGCAGCACACCGCGGGGGAGGGCGCCGGGCTGGGGCTGTCGATCGTCGCCTCCATCGCGCGGGCGCACGGCGCGAGGCTGGTGGTGCGGGCGAACCCGGGACCGGGCGGCGGGCTGACGGTCCGGGTCCGCTTTCCGGGGGCATCCGCACCGCACCGGTCGGTGTCGCCCCCGGAATCCTGATGATCGCGTGTGTACCGTCGGAGACATGAGCGAGCACCCCCGAGCCGGCTCCCGCATTCCCCGCACCTTCCGCAGCCTCCGTAGCCTCCGTTCGCCCCGGCGGGTCGCCGTCGCCGTCGCGGCCACCGTGGGCCTGCTGGCCTTCGGTGCCGGCTGGGCCTACACGGTCCAGGAGGACGACTCCGGCGCCACGGTCCAGGCCCAGACCGGAGACCGTCCGGGGGACGCGGCCGCCGGGGCCGGCGCCTCCCGCCCGGCCAGTACCGCCGACGCCGCCCCCGTCGACGCCGCCCGTGCCACCCGCGGAGCGCGCGGCGCCCCGGGTGCCCCCGCGGCCCCGGGCGCACCCGGGACCGCCGCGCCGTCGTCCGACCCCGCCGAGGGGCTGACCGATGTCAGCGAAGAGACCCGGGCCCGGATCCCGGCCGCCACCCGCCAGCTCGTCCTCGTCACCGGCAAGGGGAGGGACTCCGCGGAGTCCACGCTGGCCCTCTACACCCGGCCGGCGGCCGGCGCCGACTGGGTCCGGGCCGGCAGCTGGCCCGCGCACAACGGCGCCAGCGGATGGTCGTCCGTCGAACGCGAGGACGGGGACCTCACCACCCCCGTGGGCGTGTTCACCCTGAGCGACGCCGGCGGTCTGCTGCCGAAGCCGCCGGGCACGAAGTTCCCGTACGACCGCAACCGGCTCTTCGTTCCCACCGGCCGGGGCGTGAACGGCGAGTCGCTCGCGGGCGCCTTCGAGTACGTCATCGCGATCGACTACAACCGCCGGACGGGGGTCTCCCCGCTGGACCTGTTCAAGCCGGAGGGCGAGGACAAGGGCGGCGGCATCTGGCTCCACGTCGACCACAACGGCCCCTCGCAGGGCTGCATCGGCATCTCGAAGGAGGCCATGAAGAAGCTCCTGACCACCCTGGACCCGGCGGCGAAGCCGGTCATCGTGATGGGGCCGGCCGGCTTCTGACCGCCCGGCCACCGACCGGTGCCGGGCTGGGCCCCGGCACCGGTACGGCGCGCCCCCGCAGCAGCAGCCCGATGTACGCCAGGTCGAAGACGCTGCACATGAGGCCGAGCCCGAGGATGAACGGCGAGTCCTCGACGACCCCGAACAGCAGGGTCGGGGCGAGCGTCCCCAGCCACTTGGCGACGGCGATCACGAGGGACTGCCCGCGCGGCCCGCGCCGGTCGGCGTAGAGGGCGATGAACAGGCCCGACATCAGCAGGTTCTGGAGGAACGCGGCGTACCGCGACGCGTCGAGCGTCCCGAAGTGCGCGACGAACAGCCACTGCACGGCGAAGCCGGTGCCGAACACGAGCACGCTCCACGCCGCGAACAGCGGCCGCGTCACGAACTCGGGCAGTTCGGCCCGTCCGAACCGCAAGTACGTCCAGATGATCGCGATGTCGGCGACCGCCCACACGACGTTGACGACCCCCTGCGGGGAGACCCCGTTCGTGAACGCGCCCACGGCATAGATCGACTCCCACGCGAAGTTCAGCGCGAGCGCGGCCACCGGCATCGCGCACGTGCCGTCCCGCAGCCCGACCCGGATCGCCTCGACGTACACGACGGTCCATGCAACCCCGCTGACCAGCGTCAAAAACAGATCCATCCGCGGCACCCTAGCCAACGGTCCGTGCCCCGTACACCCTCCGTGAGGGCCGGCTTTCAGCTACGACCCCTTGCCTGACGGACCGTCAGCTACGACGATGGCCCCCGGCGCCGGCACGGCGGTTCGGCAGGCGCGGGCGAAGGTCGAGACGAAGCGGAGGCGCCATGGCGCGCGTGTTTGCGGAAGGCCGGCTGGTCTACGGGATGCAGCTCCCGATCCAGTCGCAGAGCACCATCTACGCCGAGCCCTGGGAGGCCTCGGCGACCGCCCTCGACCTCGCCGAGGTGGCGCGGGCCGCCGACCGGGCCGGTTTCGGGTACCTCGCCACCTGCGACCACGTGGCCATCCCGCGCCGTCTCGCCGGAGCCATGAGCACCGTCTGGTACGACCCCGTGGCCACCCTCGCCTTCCTCGCGGGGATCACCGAGCGAGTACGGCTGCTGAGCCACGTCGCGATCCTGGGCCTGCGCCACCCCCTGCTCAGCGCCAAGCAGTACGCCACCGTCGACCACCTCTCGGGCGGCCGGCTCGTCCTCGGCGTCGGCGCGGGCCACGTGCAGGAGGAGTTCGAGGCCCTCGGCGTCGACTTCGCCGGGCGCGGGGCCGTCCTCGACGAGACCCTGGACGCGTTGCGCGCCGCCCTCGGGCCCGAGGAGTACCCGGAGTTCGAGGGCGAGCGGTTCGCCTTCAAGGACCTCGGCCAGCTGCCGCGCCCCGCCCAGCCCCGCATCCCCGTCTGGGTCGGGGGCTCCTCGCCCGCCGCCGTGCGCCGGGCCGCGGTGCGCGGTGACGGCTGGCTCCCGCAGGGCGACCCGCGGGACCGGCTCCCGGCGCAGATCGCCCGGATCAAGGAGCTCCGCGCGGCGGCCGGGACCACGGACCCCTTCGAGTTCGGTGCGATCACCGAGGCGCTGTACGTCGGCGAGCCCGGCTGGGACACCGGTCGGCGCACCCTCACGGGCAAGGCGGAGGCGCTCGCCGAGTCGCTGCGCGAGTACCGCGCGCTGGGCGTGGACCAGATCCAGGTCCGTTTCCGCAGCCGCGACCGCGCCGAACTGACCGATCAGATCACCGCTTTCGGGGCCGAGGTCGGCCCCCTCCTCAACGACTAGCCACTCGGGGGCAACACATGGGCAAGCTGGACGGGCGCGTCGTCGTCATCACGGGTGCGGCGCGCGGTCAGGGCGAGCAGGAGGCCCGGCTCTTCGCCGCCGAGGGGGCCAAGGTGCTCCTCGGTGACGTGCTGGACGAGCAGGGTGCCGCCGTGGCCAAGGAGCTGGGCGAGGACCGTGCCCGGTACGTACGGATGGACGTGGGTCGGGAGGAGGACTGGGCGGCGGCCGTCGCGGCGGCGAAGGAGGCGTTCGGCCGGATCGACGGCCTGGTCAACAACGCCGGAATCCTGCGCTTCAACGAGCTGGTCTCGACCCCACTGGAGGAGTTCCAGCAGTTGGTCCAGGTCAACCAGGTCGGTGCCTTCCTCGGCATCAAGACGGTCGCCCCCGAGATCGCGGCGGCCGGCGGCGGCACGATCGTCAACACCTCTTCGTACACGGGCCTGACGGGCATGGCGTACGTCGGCTCGTACGCGGCGACCAAGGCGGCGATCGTCGGCCTGACCCGGGTGGCCGCGCTGGAGCTGGCCGCCAAGGGCATCCGGGTCAACGCGATGTGCCCGGGGGCGGTGGACACCCCGATGGCCAACCCCGGCCTGCTGGACCCGGAGAACACGAGCGACGAGGCGCGGGAGGCGATGGCGGAGCTCTACCGGCGGGTCGTGCCGATGGGGCGGGTGGGCCGGCCCGACGAGGTCGCCAGGCTGGCCCTGTTCCTGAGCAGCGAGGACTCCTCGTACATCACCGGCCAGCCGTTCGTCATCGACGGCGGCTGGATGGCGGGCGTCAGCATCCTCTAGCGGCCCTCCACCCGTATCTGATGAGGCGTCAGGTATTGACGCTCCCGCTCCCGCGGTGGAACAGTCGACTCATCAAATCTGACGACACGTCAGAAATCAAAGGACGGTGAACCCCCTTGGAATTCGGGCTCTTCGTGCAGGGATACGTGCCTGAGGCGCGGTCCAAGGTCGACCCCGAGGCGGAGCACAAGGCGCTGATTGAGGAGACCGAGTACGTCATCCAGGCCGACAAGTCCGGCTTCAAGTACGCCTGGGCCTCCGAGCACCACTTCCTGGAGGAGTACTCGCACCTGTCGGCGAACGAGGTGTTCCTCGCCTACCTCGCCCACGCCACCGAGCGCATCCACCTCGGCTCCGGCATCTTCAACCCGCTGGCCCCGGTCAACCACCCGGTCAAGGTGGCCGAGAAGGTCGCGATGCTCGACCACCTCTCCAAGGGCCGCTTCGAGTTCGGCACCGGCCGCGGCGCGGGCAGCCACGAGATCCTCGGGTTCCTGCCCGGCATCACGGACATGAACCACACCAAGGAGATCTGGGAAGAGACCATCGCCGAGTTCCCCAAGATGTTCCTCCAGGAGGAGTACGAGGGGTTCCAGGGCAAGCACTGGTCACTGCCCCCGCGGAAGATCTTCCCCAAGCCGTACGGCAAGGCCCACCCGGCCATGTGGTACGCCGCCGGCTCCCCCTCCTCGTACGCGATGGCCGCGAAGAAGGGCCTCGGCGTCCTCGGGTTCAGCGTCCAGAAGGTCTCCGACATGGAGTGGGTGCTGGAGCAGTACAAGACGGCCATCCAGGAGGCCAAGGCCATCGGCGCGTTCGTCAACGACAACGTGATGGTCACCTCGACCGCGATATGCGCCGAGACCCACGACAAGGCGGTGGAGATCGCGGTCAACGCGAACATGAACCGCTTCCAGTCGCTGGTCTTCCGCTACCACGACACCTTCCCGCGGCCCGAGGCGATCCCGCAGTGGCCCGAGACGCTCCCCGAGTACAACGCGGAGATCATCGAGCTGCTGATCGCCGAGGAACTGCTGATCTGCGGAGACCCGTCCGAGGTGCTCGCCCAGTGCAAGCGCTGGGAGCAGGCGGGCGCCGACCAGCTGTCGTTCGGCCTGCCGACCGGCGTCTCGTACGAGGACACGATGACCACCATCAAGCTCATCGGCGAGCACGTCGTCCCGAAGATCGACACGGACCCGGTCCACCGCACGACGCGCTTCCGCCAGGCCGTCTGACCCGTCCGTCCGGCCGTCCGCCCGCCCGGCCGCCGGGCGGGCGCGAGAAGCAGGGGCGGCGCCTTCCCGGACCGCCGCCCCGGGCCGGGGCCCCGCGCCCCGGCCGAGGTCGGGGCCGGCCGGGGCGTGCGCGGCAGCGGCCTGCCGCCCGCCTCCCGGCCGGCCCCGCCCCACCGTCAACGGAGGAAGGACGTCATGCTCGATCACCTCATCCGCGCAGCCACCGTCGTGGACGGGACCGGCGCACCCGCGTACGTCGCCGACGTCGGGATCCGCGACGGGCGGATCGCCGTCATCGCCGAGCCCGGCGCCCTGCGGGAGGAGGCCCGAACCAGCGAGGACGCGCACGGGCTCGTGCTGTGCCCCGGGTTCGTCGACCCCCACACGCACTACGACGCCCAGCTGTTCTGGGACCCGTACGCGACTCCCTCCATGAACCACGGCGTCACCACCGTCGCCGGCGGGAACTGCGGGTTCACCCTGGCCCCGCTGCACCCCGGCCGCCCCGAGGACGCCGACTACACCCGCCGCATGATGAGCAAGGTCGAAGGCATGGCCCTCAAGGCCCTTGAGGAAGGCGTCGACTGGAGCTGGTCCACCTTCGGCGAGTACCTCGACGCCCTCGAAGGACGGATCGCCGTCAACGCCGGGTTCATGGTCGGACACTGCGCGCTGCGCCGCCACGTCATGGGCGCGGACGCCGTCGGCGGACAGCCCACGCCCGAGCAGATGCAGCAGATGCTCGACCTCTTCCACGACGCCATGAACGCCGGTGCCTGGGGACTGTCCACCACCCAGTCCGCCACCCACTCCGACGGCGACGGCGCCCCCGTCGCCTCCCGCCACGCCAGGCCCGCCGAACTCCTCGCGCTGTCGAAGGCCGTCTCCGAACACGAGGGCACCCAGCTCGAAGCGATCGTCGCCGGCTGCCTCGACCAGTTCGCCGACGAGGAGATCGACCTCTTCGTCGAGATGAGCGCCGCCGCCGGCCGCCCCCTGAACTGGAACGTCCTCACCATCGACGCCGCCGTCCCAGAACGGGTCCCGCGCCAGCTCGTACCGAGCGAGCGCGCCCGCAAGGCCGGCGGCCGCGTCGTCGCGCTGACCATGCCGATCCTCACCCCCATGAACATGTCCCTCGGCACGTTCTGCGCACTGAACCTGATCCCCGGCTGGGGCGAGGTCCTCGGCCTGCCCGTGCCCGAACGGATCGCGAAACTGCGCGACCCCGGCGTACGGGCCGAGCTGCTGCGCCGCGCCGACAGCAAGGAGGCCGGGGTCTTCCGGCGCCTCGCCCACTTCGGCCGCTACGTCATCGGCGACACGTACAGCAAGGAGAACGAGGGCCTGTCCGGCCGGGTCGTGAACGACATCGCGGCCGAACGCGGCCAGGACCCCTTCCAGTGCCTGGTCGAGATCTGCACAAACGACCAGCTGCGTACGGTGCTCTGGCCCATGCCCACCGACAACGACCCGGCGAGCTGGGCGCTGCGCGCCGAAACCTGGCAGCACGAGGACGTCATGCTCGGCGGTTCCGACGCCGGCGCGCACCTGGACCGCATGTGCGGGGCCCCGTACACGACCCGCTTCCTCGGGGACTGCCTGCGCGGCCGCAAGCTGGTCCCGCTGGAGCAGGCGGTGAAGATGCTCACCGACGACCCGGCGCAGCTGTTCGGGCTGCGCGAGCGCGGCCGGATCACCGAGGGCTTCCACGCGGACCTGGTGCTGTTCGACCCGGAGCGCATCGAGGCCGGGCCCGCGACGCTCGTGCACGACCTGCCCGGCGACAGCCCGCGGCTGGACGCCCGCGCGATCGGGATCGTGTCCGTACGCGTCAACGGCGTCGAGACCATCCGCGACGACCGGGTGACGGGGGCGATCCCCGGGACCGTGCTCCGCTCGGGCCGCGACACGAGGACGGTGAGCACGCGATGACCGCTCAGCGGCTCTACATCGGCGGCGAGTGGGTGGAGCCGGCCGCCGGCCACTACGAGGTGGTCAACCCGGCCGACGAATCGGTGGTCGGGCTCGCGCCGGAAGCCTCGCGCGCGCAGGTCGAGGACGCGGCGCGGGCGGCGGCGCAGGCCTTCGAG
This sequence comes from Streptomyces sp. NBC_00597, assembly GCF_041431095.1. Classification (GTDB taxonomy): domain Bacteria; phylum Actinomycetota; class Actinomycetes; order Streptomycetales; family Streptomycetaceae; genus Streptomyces. The sequence goes on along the minus strand of NZ_CP107757.1, from coordinate 4,265,226 downwards.
GGCTGGTCCCGTACGGCCCCCGAGGAGCGGGCGGCGGTCCTGGACCGGGCTGCGGACATCATGCAGCGCGAGTACGAGCCGTGGGCGGCCCTCGCCCGGGCCGAGACGGGCGCGCCGACCGGGATCGCGCGCGCGATGCAGGTCGGGGTCGGCGTCTCCCGCTTCCGGCGGTACGCGAAGGGCGCCCTCGAACCGGTGGAGCGCGGGCTGCCGCCGCAGGTCACCGCGGCCGGGCCGATGGGGCGGGCGAGCATCCTGGGGGCGCTGGAGGTGCGCCAGCCGGTCGGCGTGGTCACCTGCATCACCTCGTACAACAACCCGTGGGCGAACCCGGCGGGCAAGGTGGCCCCGGCCCTGGCCATGGGCAACACGGTGGTGGTCAAGCCGGCCCCGCAGGACCCGCTGTCGGTGTTCAAGATGGCCGAGGCCCTGCACGAGGCGGGCGCCCCCGCCGGGGTGGTCAACGTGGTCTGCGGCGCCTCGGTCGAGGTCGGCGAGGCGGCGGTGGACTCCCCGTACGTGGACATGGTGTCGTTCACCGGCTCCACGGGCGTCGGTCAGCGCATTGCGGAGGTCTGCGGCCGTTCCATGAAGCGCCAACTGATGGAGCTCGGCGGCAAGGGCGCGGCGATCGTCTTCGAGGACGCCGACCTGGACGCGGCCGTGATGGGGATCGGCACCACCTTCTCCTTCTACAGCGGCCAGATCTGTACGGCCCCGACCCGGGTGATCGCCCACCGGGCGGTCTACGAGCAGCTGATCGAGAAGCTGACCGGCTACCTGGCCTTCATGAAGGTCGGCGACCCGGCGGTGGCGGGCACGGTGGTCGGCCCGGTGATCTCGGCGGCGCACCGGGACCGGGTGGAGTCGTACGTCGAGCTCGGACGCAAGGAGGGCGCGCGCATCGCGTACGGCGGCGAGCGCCCGGTGGTGGGGGACGGCCGCGGCTTCTACGTGGCGCCCACGCTGCTGGTGGACTGTACGAACGACATGCGGGTGGTGCGGGAGGAGATCTTCGGCCCGGTGGTGGTGGTCGTCCCCTTCGACGGCGACGGCGACGGCGACGGCGGCGAGGACGAGGCCGTGGCCCTGGCCAACGACAGCGATTTCGGCCTGCTGAGCTACGTGTGGTCCGGGGACGCGGCGCGCGCCTTCCGGGTGGCGCGCCGGCTGCGGGCGGGCGGGGTCGGCGTGAACACGATCGGCCGGAACATGGAGGCGCCGTTCGGCGGCTTCAAGCGCTCGGGCGTCGGCCGCGACGTGGGCTCGTACGCACTGCACGCGTACAGCGAGACGCAGTCGATCGTCTGGGCGGGCTGAGACGCGGGTCACGGGGGCGGGGGCTGCGGCCCGCCCCCGCCCCCGTAACCGGCGGTGTCACGCGATCCTCGTACGCCGCCTCGGCCTGCGGTCATGAGACGTCCGAACGGTCACCCCAAAGTGGGGCCGGGCGGTGACCCGGGCTCCGGCGGGTCGTTCACCACGGCATGAACGTCATGAAGCGCCGCCTCGCCGCCCTGGTCCTCACCAGTGGCGCCGCCCTCGCCCTGACCCCCGTCGCCGCCCACGCCGACGGGCCCACCCTTGAGGCGGCCGCCCCGCTCGCCCGCCGCGTCGGCGACGTCGTCGACCACCCCGCTCATGCCGTGCAGGACACGAAGACGGCCGTGGGCGTGACCGCCTCCGCCGCCAGGTCCGCCACGAAGGCCACCGACTCCTCCCTCGCCGGCGCGGGCAGCGCCCTGGGCGGGCTCCCGAAGCCCCCGGCGGTCCGCTGACCGGGCCACGGGGCGACGTTCGGGGCTGACGGGCGGGCCTTCAGGGGGAGTTGATCGTTGAGCAGGCCATGATCCTCTGGTTGCTCAACACCTTCAGCACGCTCACCCTCGGCGTCCTCCTCGTCGGCGGCTTCGTCGCCCTCGCCGTGGCTGGCAGCATCGCCGCCCGCCGCCGCTTCCCGCACCTGGCCGGCGGCGAGCACAACGAGATGGTCGGCGTCGCCCTCGGCATGTTCGGCGCGATCTACGGAATCATCCTCGCCTTCGTCGTCGTCACGCTCTGGACCCAGCTGGAGAACACCCAGACCGTGGTCGCCACCGAGGCCACCGACCTGGCCCTGGTCGTCCGCAGCGCCGAGGCCTTCCCGCCGGCCGAACGCGCGCGCGTGGAAAGGGCGGTGGGCGACTACGTGCACGCCGTCGTAGAAGTCCAGTGGCCGAAGATGCGGGACGGCCTGCCCAGCTACGACGCGACCGCCGAGCAGACGCACGGGCTCTACCGGGCCCTCCAGGCGTACGAGCCCGCCGGCGCCCGCAGCGAGACCTTCTACGAGGAGGCCGCCGGCCGCCTCAACGACGTCGCCGCGCAACGTCGGGCCCGCATCACCATGGCCGAAACGTCCCTGCCGGTGCTGCTCCAGGTGCTGGTGTACGGGGGCGCGCTCGTGATCCTCCCGCTCACCTTCTTGTTCGGCCTGCGCAGCCTGAAGATGCAGCTGCTGTTCGTCTCGGCAGTGGCGGGGCTGATCGGCTTCAGCCTGCTGCTGGTGATGGCGCTGGACCGGCCGTTCGCGGGCGACCTGAGCGTGAGCCCGGCCCCGTACAAGGAGGCGGCGCTGGCCCAGTTCTGGCCGGCCCCGTAGCGGCTCAGCCCCAGGTGCGGGAGCAGAGCACGAGGCGGTAGCCGTCGGGATCCGCGACGGTGACCCCGTACGCGTCCCAGTACGGGTTGTGCGCGGCGACCCGGGTCCCGCCGTGCTCGACGAGCCGCTGGACGAGGGCGTCGTCCGGGGCCTCGCCGAGGTAGACGACGAACAGGTCGTCGACGGTCGGGGACGGCACGACGGGATTGCGGGGATCCCGGGTCAGCTCGAAGTGCCACCCCCCGCCGGCGGGCCCGACCATCAGCAGCTCGTGCTCCCCGGGCGCGATCTCGCCGCTGCGCCACTGGACCCCGAGCCCGAGCCCGCCGACGTAGAACCGCTCGGCGGCGACGAGGTCGAGGCAGGGCCGGGCGATACGGACGTGCATGCCTGAAGTGATCACGGGAGGAGGGTACGGCGGGCCGGGCGGGACTTCGAGCTCGAACGGTACGGGCCGAGCTCGCCGCACGGACGGCCTGCGCCCCACTCGTGGGCCAATGGCGGCGCATCGCGGACTGAGCGCGCCGCGCCGGCCTCTCAGGGCCGCCAGCGGGGGGCGCCGTCGTCCGGCTTGGTCGGGCTGGCGAAGTGGAACGGGACGCCGAGGTGGTCGGCGAGTGCCGAGCCCGCCCGGGTGGCCAGGGCGGCGTGCGGGGCGAGGGGGCCCGGGTCGGCGTCACCGAGGGCGCGGACGCCCGTGCCCCAGTAGATGGTGGCCAGGCGGTGCTCCCCGGCGGGGGCATCGGTGACGGCCAGCAGCTCCACGAACCAGTCGTGGACGGTGTCCCCGTCCCAGACGGCCTCGACCGCGACGACGCGGCCCGGGAGGCCCGCGGTGCGGGCCGCGAGGGAGTCGAGGTCGACCGGGGAGTCGGGGGTGCGGGCCACCCGGTCCCCGAAGTGCTCGTAGCGGGCGGAGACGAGCTCCTGGGCCGCGTTCAGGCCGAGGCCCTGCGCGCGGCCCGCTTCCCAGACGGTCCGTACCGCGTACATCAGGCGGTCCTGGAGGACGAACCCGTCGGCCTGCGCGCGGATGCCGGCCGGGAGGCTCTCCCACTGGTGGCTCATGCGGATCCCTCCGGGACGAAGATGCTGACCCGGTACGAGGTCGGGTGGACGAGACGGCCGCAGAACATGTCGAAGCGCAGGTGCTCCGGGTCGGTGACCTTGCCCTCGGCGTAGAGGCCGCGGACGTACTCCTTCAGTTCCGCGTGTTCCTGCGTGGAGAACAGCGGTTCCCAATGGCCGGGTACGTCCTGTACCCGGCGCTGGGCCCGTTCTCTGCTCCGCTTGCGTTTGCGCTGGCCCGGCATGTGGATCAGCCCCCTCCCGGGGCCATGGTCGGGCCGGGACCGGGCTCGTGTCGACCGAATTGACCGGCCGGCTCAGAGGTACTGCGCGTAGTCGTCCAACACGCGCAGGATCTCGGCCTCCTTCGCCGGCGGGAGCTGGAGGACGACCTCCTCGATGCCCAGGTCGGCGTAGTGGCCGAGCTTGCCCGGGTTGGGCTGGACCGCGTACGGGACCACCTGGAGGTCCTTCGGATCGCGGCCCGCGGTCTCCCAGACCTGGCGCAGCACCGGCAGGGACTCGGAGAGGCCGCCGCCGCCGATCGGGAGCCAGCCGTCGGCGTGGTCGGCGATGGCCGCGAAGAGCTTCGGGCCGGCCGCGCCGCCGATCAGGGTGCGGGGACCGTGGAGGGGGTGGCCGGGGCCCAGCTCGCGCGGGGGCTGGACCGGCTTGGGGTGGGCGGAGCTGGCCTGGACGGAGCAGAACTCGCCGACGTGCGCGGTTGGTTCGGGGGCCCACAGGGCGCGCATCAGGGCCATCCGGTCCCGTACGAGTTCGCGGCGGGTGCGCCAGTCGACGCCGTGGTCGGCGGCCTCTTCGACGTTCCAGCCGTAGCCGATCCCGAGGGTGAAGCGGCCGCCGGAGAGGTGGTCCAGCGTGGCGATCTGCTTCGCGAGGTCGATGGGGTCGTGCTGGGCGACGAGGGTGATGCCGGTGCCGAGGGCGAGGCGTTCGGTCACGGCGGCGGCCTGGCCGAGGGCGACGAACGGGTCGAGGGTGCGTCCGTACACCTCGGGGAGGTCGCCGCCCATGGGCGCGGAGGTGTCGCGGGTGACCGGGATGTGCGTGTGCTCGGGGAGGTAGAGCCCGGCGAACCCCCGCTCTTCGAGGGCGCGGGCGAGACGGACGGGGGAGACGGTCTGGTCGGTCAGGAAGATGGTCGTGGCGATCCGCATGGCTGAGGGCACCTCCGTGGCTCCCGGGGTCGGCGAAGGGCCACGCTACGGCCTGCGCGCGAGAATGTTGAGGGGGCGTCAGTCGACCGGGTAGCGGGCCGGCCAGCCGGAGCCGGAGACCGCCGGTCCGTGCAGGGAGGGCCCCTGGGTCATTTCGAGGGCGAAGTCGTCGGCGAGTTCGAGCAGGGTGGCGCGACCTTCGAGGTCGGCGAGCCACCCGCCCGGCAGGGCGGTCTCACCGTGCAGGGCGCCGAGCAGTGCGCCGCACAGGGCGCCGGCGGCGGTGGAGTCGCCGCCGTGGTTGACGGCGAGGCGCAGGCCGTGCGGGACGTCTTCGGCGACGAGCGCGCAGTAGACGGCGAGGGCCAGGACGTCCTCGGCGTCGCGGCCCGCGGCGCGGTCCCCGCCGGAGGCGAGGGCCGTGACGGAGTCGGGGGAGGGCGTGCCCTGCGGGACGGCCGCCAGGGCGCGCTGGAGGGCGTCGGTGACGCCCTGGTGGCTGGGGCGGGAGCCGAGCAGGCCGAGGGCGCGCTGGATCGCCGCGTCGAGGGAGTCGCCGCGGGTCAGGCCGTGGACGATGACGGCGAAGGCCCCGGCGGTGAGGTACGCGCCGGGGTGACCGTGGCTCTGCGCGGCGCACTCGGTGGCGAGCTGGAGGACCAGGGCGGGCTCCCAGCCGACCAGCAGGCCGAAGGGCGCCGAGCGGGTGGCGGCGGCCGCGTTGCGGGCGGTGGGGTTCTTCGGCTGGTCGAGGGTGCCGAGGACGTCGTCGGCGAAGCCGGTCGTGGAGGCGCGGTCGGGTCCGCGGCGGGCGTAGAGCCACTCCTGCACGCCGAGCCAGCCGTTGTCCTTGCGGCGCTCGTCGGGGCCCCAGTCGTGCTGGGTGGTGGCCCAGCGCAGGTACGCGCGGTGGATGTCGGTGGGCGGGTGCCAGGCGCCGGTGTCCCGGCGTACGTGGGCCCGTATCAGGCCGTCGGCGGTGAACAGGGTGAGCTGGGTGGCTGCGGTGACCCTGCCGGGGCGCCCGTATGCGGGGGCCGGCCCGGTCAGGCCCTGCGGGCCGTGCGCTTCGCGGATGGCGTCGAGGGAGAGGTCGGCCACGGGGGCGCCGAGGGCGTCGCCGAGGGCGGCCCCGAGCAGGGTCCCGCGGACGCGGCTGCGGAAGTCCTGCTGCTCGGCCCGCCCCCAAAGCCCGGCGGCCAAGCCCCGGGCGATGGTCCCGGCTGCCGCCGCGGACCCGGTCCGGGCTCCCGCCCGCCCGGCGACCCCGGTCCCGACCCCGGTCCCGGCCCCGGTCCGGTCCCCGACCTCGACGCGGGCCCCGGTCTCGGTCCGGTCCCCGACCTCGGCGCCGGTCCCGTCTCCGGCGCCGTTCGCGGCCGCGGTTCTGGTACCGGCCCCGGGCACTCCGGCGCCGTTTCCGATGGTGTCGCCCGCTCCGACACCCGGGCCGACCCCGGCGCCGGCGGCGGTTCCCGTCCCCCCTCCGGCATCGACGCCTACCCCGGCGCCGATTCCGGCCGCGGTCCCGGTCCCGGCCCCGAGACCGGCTCCAGCCCCGACCCCGAGCCCAGCCCCGACCCCAGCCCCGGTTCCGGCCGCGGGTCCGGCCCCGAGACCGGGCCCGGCTCCCGTGTCGGTGCCGGTTCCGGCCAGGGTCCCGGGTCCGGTCCCGGCCGGGACACCTGTAGCTATCCCGGCCCACGGCCCGGGGCTCGGACTTTCGGTCGTCTTGTCGTCCATCGCGATCCCCCTGACCCGCCCCGCATGCTCTGGCGCGCACTGTAATGGACACGTCCGATCGAATCCGGAAGGAGGCGGTCCCGCAGCTCGTCCACAGGCGAGGAACGGCTGGAATCCGTGCGGGGATACATAGGTATCTCGTTCACCTCCGGTCCGAAAGGGGCGACATCCGTGCAGGCAGTGCCCCTTGATCGACTAGTGGCACGTTTTGCCACGTGCCTTGGAGCCGGTCTGTTTCGGCCATGTCTCGTTCATGCAGAGTTCTTCGACGGCCAACAGCCTCGACGTCATGAAGAAGGCACTCCTCGCCGCGACCGTCGTCGCCTCCGCGCTCACCGCTTCCCTGGTCGCAGCTCCCGCCGCCACCGCCGCCCCGGCCTCCACCGGGTGGGACCTCCCCTGGACCGGACACCACCACAGCCGCACCGCCGTACCCTTCACGGAGGCCAACGTCACCGCCGGCGCCGACGGGGCGTTCACCCTGAAGTGGAAGGCCCCGGGCGCCAAGCGGGTCGAGATCAAGGCGAACGGCAAGGTCGTCGCCAAGGGCGCCGCCGAGGGCACCGCCACCGTGTCCGGACTGCCCGCCGCCGACCGGCAGTGGTTCGACTTCACGCCCGACCGCGGCGTTGCCCTGCACCTCGCCGACCGGCTGATCAAGCTGGAGGGGACGGCCAACTTTCGTGACGCGGGCGGCTACCGCACCACCACCGGCCAGTGGGTCAAGATGGGCGAGGTCTACCGCTCCGACGCCCCCAGCAAGCTGACCGCGGCTGACCTGGCCAAGCTCCAGCGGCTGCGCGTGAAGACCGTCTTCGACCTCCGCACGGAGAGCGAGCGCACCACCGACCCCGACAAGGTCCCGGCCGGCGCCAAGTACACCGTCGCCGACGTCTTCGCGGGATCCGGTTCCTTCCAGGTCATGCCGAAGTCGCCCGACGAGGCCGTCAAGGCCATGGTCGACGCCGAGAAGGCGATGGTCAGCGGCGACGGCGGGAAGAAGGCGTACGGGCAGGTCTTCGAGGGCCTTGAGCGCGACCGCGACCGTGCGGTCCTCTTCCACTGCACCGCCGGCAAGGACCGCACCGGCTGGGCGAACGCCACCCTGCTGACCGCCCTCGGCGTGCCGAGCGACACCGTCATGGCCGACTACCTGGCCAGCAACGACTACCGAAAGGGCGCCAACGACGCGATCCTGTCGCACCTGCCGGCCCCGCAGGCCGCCGTCTACAAGCCGATGCTCGACGTGCGCCCCGAGTACCTGAACTCCGGCTACGACGAGGTCAAGGCGAAGTACGGCACCTTCGACCGCTACCTCAAGGACGGGCTCGGCATCGACGCCCGCGAGCTGAAGCAGCTCAAGAAGGACCTCCTCGTCGGCTGATCCCCGGCCGCCACCACGAGGGGCCCGGCCGGGATCGTTCCCCGGCCGGGCCCCTCGCGTGCGCTCTCAGTCCAGTACGGGCAGCAGTTCCGGCAGGTGCCCGTCCGAGGCGCGGGCCGCCCGCTGCCGCTCCTGGGGCACCTCCCCGTACAGCGTCGTACGGGCCTTCGCGGGCCGCCCGGCGGCCTCCGCGACGGCGACCAGGTCCCGTACGGACTTGTACGAGCCGTAACTCGATCCGGCCATCCGGGAGATGGTCTCCTCCATGAGCGTGCCGCCGAGGTCGTTGGCCCCGGACCGCAGCATCTCGGCCGCGCCGTCCGTGCCCAGCTTCACCCAGCTCGTCTGGATGTTGGTGATGTACGGGTGCAGCAGCAGCCGCGCCATCGCCGTCACCGCGCGGTTGTCGCGGACCGTCGGGCCGGGTCGGGCGATGCCCGCCAGGTACACGGGCGCGTTGGTGTGGATGAACGGCAGCGTGACGAACTCCGTGAAGCCGTCGACGCCGTTGGACAGCGCGGTCTGCTGGATCCGGGCCAGCGTGCGGAAGTGCCCGAGCCAGTGCCGCGGCTGGTCCACGTGCCCGTACATCATGGTCGACGAGGACCGGATGCCCAGCTCGTGCGCCGTGGTGATGACGTCGATCCAGTCCGCGGTCGGCAGCTTCCCCTTGGTCAGCACCCAGCGGACCTCGTCGTCCAGGATCTCCGCCGCCGTGCCCGGGATGGAGTCCAGACCGGCCTCCTTGGCCGCCGTCAGCCAGTCGCGTACGGACATGCCGGTCCGGGTGGCCCCGTTGACGACCTCCATCGGGGAGAACGCGTGCACGTGCATGCCGGGGACCCGCTGCTTCACCGCGCGCGCGATGTCGAAGTACGCCGTTCCCGGCAGGTCGGGGTGGATGCCGCCCTGCATGCACACCTCGACCGCGCCCACGTCCCAGGCCTGGGCCGCCCGGTCGGCGACCTGGTCCAGAGACAGCGTGTACGCGTCGGCGTCCGTACGGCGCTGCGCGAAGGCGCAGAACCGGCAGCCGGTGTAGCAGACGTTGGTGAAGTTGATGTTCCGCGTGACGATGTACGTGACGTCGTCGCCCACCACCGACTTGCGCAGGTCGTCCGCGATCCGGCACAGCGCGTCCAGCGCCGGGCCGTCCGCGTGCAGCAGCGCCAGCGCCTGCGCGTCACTCAGGCCGGTCGGATCGTCGGCGGCCTGCGCGAGCGCCGCCCGCACGTCGGTGTCGATGCGCTCCGGGACCATGCCGGGCGCCGCCGCCTCGCGCAGCGCCTCCCAGTCCCCGTAGACGTGGTCGAAGTCCTCGCGCCGGTCCGCGGAACGGCCCTCGGTGTCGATGCTGGCGTGCAGATCGGTGCGCCCGTACGAGCCGAACCCCTCGTCGGGCTCCTGCCAGGGACGGCCGATGACCTCGGCGTCCGGGTTCGCGAGACCCGTCTCGGGATCGGCCAGGGCCCGTACGTGCGGCAGCAGCCGGGGGTCCAGCCACGGCTCGCCGCGCTGCACGAACTCCGGGTACACGCACAGCCGTTCGCGAAGCTCGAAGCCGGCCGCCGCGGACTGCTCGGCCAGCACGTCGATCTGCGGCCACGGGCGTTCGGGGTTCACGTGGTCGGGGGTCAGCGGGGAGACGCCGCCCCAGTCGTCGATTCCGGCGCGGATCAGCCGCGCGTATTCCCCGTCGACCAGGTTGGGCGGCGCCTGGAGGCAGCCGGAGGGGCCCATGATGTGCCGGGCCACAGCGACCGTGGCGACGAGGTCGTCCAGCTCGGCGTCGGGCATGCCGCGCATCGCCGTGTCCGGCTTGGCGCGGAAGTTCTGGATGATCAGCTCTTGGACGCCGTGGTACGAGCGCGAGACCCGGCGCAGCGCGAACAGTGACTCGGCGCGCTCCTCGTAGGTTTCGCCGATGCCGATGAGCAGCCCGGAGGTGAACGGCACGGAGGACCGTCCGGCATCCTCCAGCACCCGCAACCGGACCGCCGGCTCCTTGTCGGGGGAACCGAAGTGCGGGCCGCCGGGCTCGGACCACAACCGCGTGGCCGTGGTCTCCAGCATCATCCCCATCGAGGGCGCGACCGGCTTGAGCCGCTGGAAGTCGGCCCACGACATCACACCCGGATTCAGGTGGGGCAGCAGCCCCGTCTCCTCCAGGATCAGGATGGAGATGGCCCGCACGTAGGAGATGGTGTCGCCGTACCCCTGCGCCTCAAGCCACTCCCGTGCCTCGGGCCAGCGTTCCTCGGGCTTGTCGCCCAGGGTGATGAGCGCTTCCTTGCAGCCCAGCGCAGCGCCGCGGCGGGCGATGTCGAGGACCTCGTCCGGGGACATGTACATTCCGTGGCCGGCCCGGCGGAGTTTGCCGGGGACGGTGGCGAAGGTGCAGTAGTGGCACTTGTCGCGGCACAGGCGGGTGAGGGGGATGAAGACGCTCTTCGAGTACGTGATGACGCCGGGTCGTCCGGCGGCCGCGAGCCCGGCGTCGCGGACCCGGGCGGCGGAGGCGGTGAGGTCTTCGAGGTCCTCGCCGCGCGCCTGGAGGAGTACGGCCGCCTCGGTCGCGTCGAGCGCAACGCCGTCGCGGGCTCGCCTGAGCGCGCGACGCATCGCGTTTTCGGTCGGAGTCGTCATGCGGTGAGCATACGATCCGACGTCCCCGTCGCGAGGTCGCTCCGGGGGCTCATCGCATCAGCTCACCGGCGTTGACCAGCAGGGACTGGCCGGTTATCGCCCGCGCCCGGTCGGAGGCGAGGAACACGGCGGCGTCCGCGACGTCCCCGTCGGTGGCGAGGTCGGGCAGCGCCATGCGCTGTGTGAGCCGGGCGTGCACCTCGGCTTCGGGGACGCCCTCGCCGTGCGCGGTGAAGGTGACGAAGGCCTGCACGGGCGGCCCCCACATCCAGCCGGGAAGCACGGTGTTGACCCGGATGCGGTGCGGGCCGAGCTCACGGGCCATCGAGTACATCGCGGAGGTCAGTGCACCCTTGGAGGCGGCGTACGCGGCCTGCTGCACCTCGTTGGGCGCGGCCACGGCGGACTGCGTCCCGATGATGACGACGGACCCGCCCCGTTCTTTGAGCCCGGGCAGGCAGGCGCGGGTCATCCGCAGCGTCCCCAGCAGATTGACGTCGATGATCTGCTGCCACGTCCCGAAGTCGGCGTCTTCGAGCCCGCCGAAGTACGAGTCCCAGGCGGCGACGTGCACGACGGCGTCGATCCCCCCGAACCGGGCCCGCCCCAGCTCGGCCAGGGCCGCGCACTGCGTCTCGTCCGCGATGTCGGTCGGCAGGTAGGCGGTGTGCCTGCCCTCGGGGTCGATCTCGGCGGCGGATTTGGCCAGATTGGCCTCGGTGCGCGCCCCGAGCACGGCGTTTCCGCCGTCCCGCACGACGGCCGCGGCCACCTGATGGCCCAGCCCGGCCCCGACGCCGGAGACGACGACGGTCTTCCCTTGCAGCAGCATGCGCGTGCCTCCCGGCCCGGGATGTATCTGACGGCCCGTCAGGCTAGGGCTTCCGGTCCGCGGAGGGAAGCCCCGGCCCGCGCCGGCGGATCCGGACCGGCCCGCCGCCGCGGCCAGCCGCTCCAAGCCCACCCCGATCTCCTGCGGCGTGTGCGTTGTGAACGACAGGCGCAGGGTGCGGGGGTCCGGGGTGCCCGTGTAAAAGGGGGCTCCGGGGACGAACGCCACATCGCGGGAAATCGCCGCGGTCAGCAGGGCCGTCGCGTCGTGACCCTCCGGGAGGCGGGCCCAGACGAACATGCCGCCCTCCGGGCGGTTCCATGCCGAGCCCGCCGGAAGGGCCGCGCCCAGGCCCGCCAGCAGCGCGTCACGCCGCTCCCGGTAGGCCGCGCGGACCGTGGCGATGTGCACGTCCAGGTCCACCGCGCGCAGGTAGTGGGCCGCCGCAAGCTGGTCCACCGTCGACGTGTGCAGGTCCGCCGCCTGCTTGGCCACCACCGCCGCGCGCCGCAGCGCGGCGGGCGCGCGCAGCCAGCCCAGCCGCAACCCCGGCGCCATGACCTTGGAGAAGCTCCCCAGTAGCGCCGTGCGGTCCTCCGCCCCCGGGTGCGCCGCGAGCCACGGGACCTCCGCCCCCTCGAACCGGAGCTCCCCGTACGGGTCGTCCTCCAGGAGCCACAGCCCGCGGCGCGCCGCGACCTGCGCCACCGCGGCCCGGCGTGCGCCCGGCAGGGTGCGCCCCGTGGGGTTCTGGAAGGTGGGCACCGAGTAGAGGAGTTTGGGCCGCTCCCGTGCCACGATCTCCTCCAGCGCGTCGGGTAGGACGCCCTGCTCGTCGCAGGGGACGGGTATCACCCGCGCCCCCGCCTGTCCGAAGCACTGCAGCGCCGCCAGGTAGGTGGGGTTCTCGACGATGACGGCGTCGCCGGGTTCGACGAGCGTCGCGGTGATCAGCGCGAGGGCCTGCTGGGAGCCGGTGGTGATCAGTACGTCGTCCGCGCCGGTCTCCAGCCCCCGGGCCGTCGCCCGTGCGGCCACCGCCTCCCGCAGCTCCGGCGCGCCTTCGGTGGTCGAGTACTGGAGCGCCCGGCGGGCCGATGCCGCGAACGCGGCGTCGTACGCGGCGCGCAGGCCCTCGGCGTCGAAGAGCTCCGGGGCGGGCAGACCGCCGGCGAAGGAGATCACGCCGGGGCGCGCGGTCAGGGCGAGGATCTCGCGGACGGGCGAGCCGGCTGCGGCGACGGCGCGGGCGGCGAACGCGGGTGGCGGCGAGGCGAGGAGGGCGGCTTCGGACGGCATGGTGACTCCTAGGTCGTGTCGTCAACGTCCCGTCTGGCTGGCGGGGCCTGGCACGCCTGCCCCCCTCGGGCGGCCGGCGCTACGTTGACGGCACGCCCCGGGGGAGACGGGTGCGCGCATCCTAGCCACGAAAAGATGCATGTGGCACCTATATGTCAAGGAGTGGAACGCTCCCGGACCCCTCCCCATCTGACGCCCCATCAACTAGACCCTTCCCCATGACGACAGAAGACGGAACCACCCATGGCACCCACCCCGAGGCCTACGCGGAGCTGGCGGCCGTCGGACCGTACGGAGTCCGCCCCGGGCACGCGCTGATCACCATGGTCGAACCGCACCCGGGCCACGAGTACGCGTACAACCGCTGGTACGAGGACGACCACTACTACGCCGGCGCCATGGCCATGCCCTGGATGTACGCGGGCCGCCGCTGGGTCGCCACCCGCGAACTCCAGGAACTGCGCTACCCGGAGAAGTCGGCCGTCGCCCAGCCCGTCACCGCGGGCTGCTACATCTCCACGTACTGGGTCACCGAGGGCCGCTACGACGAGCACATGAAGTGGACCGTCGGCATCAACAAGCGCCTCAACCGGGACGGCCGCGTCTACCAGGACCGCACCCACGTGTTCACGTCCTTCCAGGACCACGAGGCCACGGTCTACCGCGACGGGGTCGCCGGCCCCCGGGACTTCCACGCCCTCGACCACCCGTACGCCGGCCTCGTCGTCCAGGTCGTCGACGCCGACGGCCCCGAGCAGCGGGCGGAGCTGCTGGAGTGGCTGCGCTCGCGGGCCCTGCCGAAGCGGCTGCACGGCTCACCCGCCGCAATGGTGACGATCTTCCGGCCGACCCCGCTGCCCGGTGACCGGATGACGTACGTCAAGCAGGTCGAAGGGGTCGACACCCGGCTGACGCTGCTGTGGTTCCTGGAGGCCGATCCGCGCACCTGTTGGGACCGGTTCCAGGGGCTGGACGCCGAGGTCGCCGGGGCCGGGCTCGGGCGGGTGGAGCTGGTGGCTCCGTTCATCCCGACGGTGCCGGGCACGGACCGGTACGTCGACCAGCTGCGTTAGCCGGGACGCGGACGCGGACGCGGACGCGGGGGCGGAGCCGGACATGGCCGAGCCCCCTCGGCCGGGACGGCGGGCCAGTCGAGAGGGCTCCAGTCAGTGGTGCAGGTAACGCGGGTAACGCGGGTAACGCAGGTGGTGCGGGTGGTGCAGATAACGCAGGCAGTACAGGTGGTGCAGTTGCTGCGCGCGGCGCAGAGGGGACGGTGGGGTCGTACGTCGTGACGTTCAGGCGAGGCGCCCCAGCCGGCCCTCGGTGACGTCCGCGACGAACGAGGTCCAGGAGCCGGGCGCGAAGGTGAGGGACGGACCGTCCTGCACCTTCGAGTCGCGGACCGCGATGGCCTCCATGACGGGGGACTTGACCTCGACGCAGGCGCCGTTCCCGCCGGAGTAGGAAGACTTGGTCCAGTTGTCCGTGGCGCCCTGACGAATAGCCATGTTTCTCTCCGGTTCAGCGAGTTGTGCCAGTGAGGTGTCGGCCATTTCGGTTTCCCTGACCGACGTGATCGACGCTACCGGCACCTCCCGAGGGGTGAAGGGGTCATTCACCCGACCGGGTGGCATATTCCATTCAGGCCTTCTGTGGCCGGGGAGCGACGGTGTACCGTACCGGCCCCCTCGCCACCTGCCCGCCAGTATGGTGTCCGCTGCCTCCGGTTTTACTTCCCCTTGCCCGCATACTCGCCGATGATCTCGGCGATGAACTGACGTGTCTGTTCCACGTTCAGGGCCTGCGCGCGCAGGTGCTCGTACATCACGCTGTACTTCTGGACGTCGTTGGCCTTCTCCAGGTACAGGTCGCTCGTCACGCCCTCGATGTAGACGACCGTGGAATCGGATGCGTCCGGGAATTCCAGGATGGCGTACTGCCCGTTCACGCCCGGGTGGGCGCCCATCGAGAACGGCATCACCTGCACGGTGATGTACGGCTGCTCGGACTGCTCTATCAAGTACTCAAGCTGCTTGATCATCAGTTGGGGGTCGCCCACGTGCCGCCGCAGCGCGGCCTCGTCGATGACCGCCCACAGCCGCAGCGGCCCGACCTCCGGATTGTTGTTGTCCGTCTCGGAGAGCCGTTTCTGCCGGTGCATCCGCACCTGGACGCGCTTCTCCACGTCGAGCGGGGCGGTCTCGGGCAGCGCGCCGCGGATCAGGGCCTGGGCGTACTCCGGGGTCTGGAGCAGGCCGGGCACCATCTGGGGTTCGTAGGTGCGCAGGCTGGCGGCATCGGTCTCTAGGCCGATGTAGACGCTGTACGGAATGTCGCCGAAGGCGTGCCACCAGCCCTGCTGGCGGGAGTCCTTGGCCATCTGCATGAGCGAGTCGACGAGCCGGCGGTCCTCGACCTCGTACACGTCGCACAGGTCGCGGACGTCGCGCTGGCTGATGGAACGGCGGCCGTTCTCCAGCCTGCTGATCTTCGACTGGGAGACGAGCAGGCGTTCGGCGACCTGCTCGGCCGTCATGCCCTTGTCCTCGCGGAGCTTGCGCAACTCCATGCCCAGTCGGCGGCGTCGGACGGTGGGATTGACATTGGACGCCACTTGAACGGCACCTCCGCCTTCTTCTGGTTCTGTCCCTCTGTGTGTCTGATGGTGAGCAGACTGCCACCGAAGGGCGGGGCGGCGCCGGAGAACGGCACGGAAATGCAGACGCGCGGGACGGCGGGGCCGGCGGACCGGCCTCGCCATCCCGCGCGCTGGCGGCTCCCGAACCGGGGCATCGGGGACGCCGGTTGCGGCGATGGCGGTTCGGTGGAGCGGTGAATCCGTAGAGCCGTGAATCGGGTCGATCGGGTGGATCGGTGGATCAGTGCGCGGCCGCGCGGGCCATCGCACCCGTCCGGCGCGGCTGGAGCGGAACACCGCTCGCCGCGGCCCGGGCGGTCGGCGGGTTCGCCGGTGCACGGTCACGGCGCGGCTGCGCAGCCGCACCGTTCTGGACGTCCATGACAGCGTGCGCCACGAGGCCGCCCATCGGGTCGTGCCGGATCAGATCCCGCAGTCGGGACCTGGACGACCGCCCCTCGTTGCCGGGGTACAGGTGCTTGCCGAGTCCGACCGCGTGGGCCAGTGCGGCGAGCGCCGCGGTCCGCGGGTCCGGCGGTACGCCGGTGCGGATCGCACTGTCGAGCCGGGCACGGATCTCCCGGCTGATCGCCGTGTCGGTCGCCTGGTAGCGAGTCGTCGGCAGCACTCCGCACATCTGGCCCGCGACGGCATGGACCATGCCGC
The DNA here is from genome assembly GCF_041431095.1 of Streptomyces sp. NBC_00597. Lineage (GTDB taxonomy): Bacteria > Actinomycetota > Actinomycetes > Streptomycetales > Streptomycetaceae > Streptomyces. The sequence continues at coordinate 4,249,128 of NZ_CP107757.1, read as the reverse complement.
AACGCTCCAGATGAGCGAGGTAAATCTGGCGGAGCCCCAACCGGGGTCCACCGATCCAGTGGACGGCCCGTACCGGGCTGCCGCGCCTGCGCAGCAGTTCCAGTGCGGAGTCCAGAGTCGGATCTCCTGTCGGCCGTGGCATCACCACGGCGATACGATCCCCGTCAGGGGCTATCCGTCCTGCCAGAGCCAGCTCTACTAGCTGTGCCCCGGCCAGGCCGAGGTCGAGCGACTGCGGCTGCGCCGTGGTACCCGTGGTCGGGTCCAAAGCGAGCAGTAGAAGCTCCTCCGGAATTGTTCTGCGGCTCCTGCCCATCCATGCCTCCCCGCGTGGATGAGTGACAGGGTGACGCCTCTCACATTCATCTGTCGAGAGCGCCTGGTCGCTTTGTGGCGGAACCAGCGCTATGTCGTTCTCGTCTAGCACGAGGGCGATGCCCACGACACGGGACACTGTTAGACATTCGGACAGCCGGACGCGGCGCGATCGAGGAGGAACTGGTGGCGGGCGAGTCCCCCGACAAGTCGGTTGATGAAGGAGCGTCGGGGGCGGCGAAGTCCTCCGCGGAGCGTGACCCGAGGCTGTCGGTGCTCCGGCCGCGGGAACCCGAGTCCGGGACCGCTTCCGACGAGGGCAAGGGCCGCGACCCGCTGCGCGAGGCGGTGGCGGCGTGGGTGGCCACGACCGAGGCCGACGGCTCCGCCGGGTCTACCGAGTCCTCCGGACGGGTGGACTCCGAGTCCGCGTCTGAGTCAGACTCGGACTCCGCGTCCGAGTCTGACCCGGCCGCGACCGACAGCGAGCGCACCGCGGTCTTCCGCGCCCCGAAGTCGGACTCGTCCAAGACCGGTTCCCGTTCCGCGTCGGGGGCCGAGCCGGGCTCGGCCCCCGCTTCAGCCTCCGGCGAGCGCGGTACGGATGCCGCGGCGAAGTCGGCGGCTGCGGAGGATTCCGCGGGTGGCGGTGAGCGGACGGCGGTGTTCCGCGCGGTGAAGCCGGGCTCGGCTTCCGGTTCTGGTGCTGCGTCCGCCGCGGGCAAGCCGGCTGCGGACCGCTCCGACACGGATGCCGTTGCGGCGCCCGCCGAGAAGTCGGGCTTGGCTTCCGGTTCCGCCCCTGGCAAGGGCGGTACGGATGCCGCGGCGAAGTCGGCGGCTGCGGAGGAGTCCGCGGGTGGCGGTGAGCGGACGGCGGTGTTCCGCGCGGTGAAGCCGGGCTCGGCTTCCGGTTCTGGTGCTGCGTCCGCCGCGGGCAAGCCGGCTGCGGACCGCTCCGACACGGATGCCGTTGCGGCGCCCGCCGAGAAGCCGGGCTCGGCTTCCGGTTCCGCCCCTGGCAAGGGCGGTACGGATGCCGCGGCGAAGTCGGCGGCTGCGGAGGAGTCCGCCGGCGGCAGCGAGCGCACGGCGGTGTTCCGCGCGGTGAAGTCGGGCTCGGGTTCCGGTTCCGCGGGTTCCGGTTCTGGTGCTGCGTCCGCCGCGGCGAAGCCGGCCGAGAAGCCGGCCGAGAAGCCGGCCGAGAAGCCGGCCGAGAAGCCGGCCGAGAAGCCGGCCGAGAAGCCGGCCGACAAGCAGGCCGAGAAGCCGGCCGACAAGCAGGCCCCGAACCGTTCCGCGGGTGGGGCCGGTACGGACAAGCCCGCGGCGGCCGAGGAGTCGTCGGGGGACAGCGAGCGCACCGCCGTGTTCCGGGCCGTGAAGCCGGTTAGCGGAGCGGGTGCCTCGACGTCCCGCGCTGCCGCGAAGCCGGGCGGGGGTGCGGCTGCCGACGACAGTGAGCGCACGGCCGTCTTCCGGGCTCCGAAGGTGGATTCCGCTTCCGGTGCCGCCAAGCCCGCAGGCAAGCCCGCAGACAAGCCCGCCCCCAAGCCCGTAGACAAGCCTTCCGAGGATGCGGGCGGCGACAGCGAGCGCACCGCCGTCTTCCGCGCCGTGAAGCCGCCGGCAAAGGCGCCGGACAAGCCCGTGGCCTCCCGGCCCGTGCCGCCGAAGGCGGTCGGCGGGGAGCGGGCCAGCACGTTCGTGCCGCTGCGCAAGGGCGAGGACGACGAGGGCCCGGCGGCCAAGCCCGCGGCCTCGGCACCGGCTCCCGCCGCGGCGGCCACCGCCCCCGTACCCGAGCGGACCGAGCGGACCACTCAGCAGCCGCTGCCGCCCAAGCCGCCGCTCGACCTGCTCGCGGACCTCACCAACAACCCGCCCCCGCCGCCGAGCCCCCTGCGCACGGCCATCCGCCGGTTCAAGATCTACGCCCCGCTCGTCGTCCTCCTCGCGATCATCCTGGCCGTGATCCAGCTCGTGCGCCCGCTGCCCGAGCCGAAGCTCACGATGACCGCGAAGTCCTCGTACACCTTCGACGGCGGCAACCCGGTCCTGCCCTGGCCGAAGGAGGGCCAGGGCTACATGGCCGCCGCGGGCCTCGGCACGGTCGGCAGCTTCGGCGAGCAGAAGCCGATCGCCATCGGCAGCGTCGCGAAGACGATGACGGCGTACGTGATCCTGAAGAACCACCCCCTCAAGAAGGGGGAGGAGGGTCCGATGATCGACGTCGACAAGACGGCGGTCGAGGACGGCGCGAAGAGCTCCGAGGGCGAGTCCACGGTCGACACGCTCAAGGCGGGCGGCAAGATCTCGGAGTACGACGCCCTCGCCGCGATCATGATCCCCTCGGCCAACAACGTCGCGCGGCTGCTCGCGCGCTGGGACGCCGGCGGCGACCAGGACGCGTTCGTCAAGAAGATGAACGACGCCGCCAAGGAACTCGGCATGGCCAACACCACGTACACGGACCCCTCGGGCCTGGACGCGACGACGGTCAGCACCGCCGAGGACCAGGTCAAGCTCGGTCTCAAGGTCGTGGAGATGCCGGAGCTGGTCGCGATCACCAAGCTGCCGGAATGGATCGACCCGTCCAAGAAGAAGTGGCGCAACTACAACACCCTCATCCCGGGCAACGGTGCGCTCGGCATCAAGACCGGCTCCACCACCAAGGCCGGAGGCAACCTGCTCTTCGCCGCCGAGAAGCAGGTCGGCAAGACCAGGCAGCTGATCGTCGGCGCGGTGCTCGGCCAGTACGGCGTCCCGATCCTCGACACGGCGATCGCGGCGAGCAAGCAGGTCATGCTGGCCACGCAGAAGATGCTGGTGAACGCACCCGTCGTGAAGAAGGGCGACGTCGTCGGGTACGTGGACGACGGCCTCGGCGGGCACACCCCGGTCATCGCGACCGCTGACGTGGAGGCGGTCGGCTGGCCGTCGCTCACCGTCAACATCAAGCTGGCCGACGGGGACGCCAAGATCCCGCAGACCGCCAAGGCGGGCACCGAGATCGGCATGCTGACCGTCGGCGAGGGGGCCAGCCAGGTGAAGGTGCCGGTGGCGCTGAAGAACGACCTCGTCGCGCCGGGTATCGGAAGCAAGCTGACCCGTATCGGCTGACGAGTGCGCGTGGCGGCGCCCCGGGCAACCCCGGGGCGCCGCCACGCGTCTAGGGAGCCGGGAGCCCGGGGCGTGCAGGGTATGCGGGGCAACCAGAGAATCCGGGGAGTCCGGCGAGTCCGGGGAGTAGTGCAGTGACCACCGCTGAGCAGCACGGCCAGGGCCGGGGCGCACCGGCAGCCGCCGGCCGCTCCGGTGCGTCCGCATCCGCATCCGCATCCGCATCCGCATCCCCGCCCGCATCCGCGTCCGCCTCTGACGTGCCCGAGGCCGCGCCCGGCGGCATAGGGGCGTCCGGTGTCCCCGGGGGCTCCTGGGTCTCCCGGATCCTCGGACGGGCCCGCCGGCACCCGATCGCCGTCGCCACCGCGCTGGCCGCCGTCCTGCACGTGGTCTGGTTCTTCTGCTTCGCCAACAGCGGCGGCGACCTGGCCGCCCAGGACGCCTGGGCCGAGTTCGTCGGCCGGCATCCGGACTCGGCGTACAACCTCGCCTGGTACGGCGGCATGCACCCCGTCTCGTACAGCGTGGTGTCCCCGTACGTGATGTACATGATCGGCGTGCGGACCACGATGATGGTCGCCGGAACGGTCTCGGCCGGGCTGCTCGCGCTGATCCTGACCCGCTGCCGCGGCGCCGTCCGCGAGCCGCTGTGGCCGGCCCTGGCCGGGGTGTACGGGCTGCTCTGCAACGCCCTGTCCGGCCGGGTCACCTTCGGGCTCGGCGCGATGTTCGCGCTCGCCGCGGTCGCCGCCGTGTTCTGCTGGCCCCGCAAATGGGCGGAGCGGCGCTGGGCCAAGGCGGCCGTGGCGGCCCCGCTGGCCGGGCTCGCGACCGCGTCCAGTCCGGTCGCCGGGCTCTTCCTCGGGGTGATCGCGGCCGCGCTGTTCCTGTCCGGGCGCCGGCCGGGGGCGTACGCGCTGGGCCTGGCCCCGGTGGCGGTCGTCGGGCTGTCGGCGTGGCTCTTCCCGTTCTCGGGGACGCAACCGATGAAGCTGGGCTCGGCAGCGCCGCCGTTCCTCTTCGGGCTGGCGATCCTGTTCCTCGTACCGAAGCGGTGGAAGACGGTCCGGATCGCCTCCGCCGTCTACACCCTCGGGGTGCTGCTGACCTGGGCGATCGACTCGCAGGTCGGCTCGAACGTCACCCGGCTGGTCATGCTGTTCGGCGGGGCGGTCCTGCTCGCGGCCCTCCCTTACGACGTGCCGCGCACCCGGCACTGGTACGCCGTGCTGTTCGCGTTCGTCGGCATCAACGTCTGGATCACCACCAACAGCATCACGGACATCGTCCGGACCACCCCGGTGGCCGCCTGGAACCGGGAGCTGGCCCCGCTGGTCGACCAGCTGCAGAAGGCGGGCGCCGAGCGCGGGCGGGTCGAGGTGGTCCCGGCCAGTAGCCATCGCGAATCCTCGGCCTTCCCCGCGTACGTGAACCTCGCGCGCGGCTGGAACCGGCAGGCGGACCTGGAGCGGAACCCGCTCTTCTACGACGACACCCTGACCGCCGACAGCTACCGAGAGTGGCTGGACCGCTGGGCCGTGCACTACGTGGTGCTGCCGGCCGACAAACCCGATTCGGGGGGTGAGGACGAGGCGAAGCTGGTGGGCGAGGGGCTCCCGTACCTCCAACAGGTGTGGGGCGACGAGAACTGGCGGCTCTTCAAGGTGGACGCCCCGACCGACCTGGTGTCCGGGCGGGCCACGGTGGTGCGGGCGGGCGCGGACCAGCTGGTCATCGACGTGAAGGCGGCCGGGCGGGTGCTCGTACGGATCCCGCACTCGCCGTGGCTGGGGCTGGTGGACGGGTCGGGCAAGCCGGTGCCGCCGCCGCAGGAGACGTTCGCGTCGAGGGCGCGCAGCGGGGGTGGCGGCTCGGGCTCGGGAACGCTGCCGAAGGACTACACGAACACGGCCGGGTGCCTGTTCAAGGCGGCCCCGGACGCGGCGGGCGACGTGTGGACGGAGCTGCTGGCGCCGGGTCCGGGGGTGTACCGGGTGGCGGCGAAGTACCAGCTGCCGCGCGGGACGCCGTGTCCGGAGGAGCTGACGCGCTGGCTGGCGGGGCAGCCCGAGCGGCTGGCTACACCGCGTCCTTGATCGGGAGTTTTTACGTGCGGTCCGGGTGCGTTGCTCCGCATATCTGCATACGATCCCAATAGTCCGATTGGGTGCTTCCCGAGGGAGTTGACGACGGGATGAGCAAAGAGCAGCAGAAGCGGGATTTCCGAGAGACCTTCCAGGCCCTGGAGCCGGATGTGCCGCCGCGCCCGGCAGGCCACGGCTTCAGCGGGCCGGTGCGCAGCAAGGTCAAGGGCGGACTGCACACGAAGGCGGCCCTCAAGCGGGCCGGCACTCCGCAGGGTGACCGCATCGGCGAACGCAGCAGAGGCCTGAGCTGATCCCACGCCCTGCGCCCCGCGACGCGCACTGCCCGCCCTCCCGCCCTCCCGGCTTCCCGCCGGGAGGGCTTTCGCATGTCCCGGGCGCGTGTCCGAGCTGCCGGGAGGGATCCGGGCAACCGTCACCTTCCCGACGGATGACCAGAACGTGACCCTCGTAGCGTCGGACCCGTCGCCAGGCGCTGACCCGCCCCCCGCCCGGACCGGAGTACGTCATGCCCCCGCGCCCCCCGCCCACCCACGCCCCCGGCGCACACCGCGCCCCCGCGCGCGCCGTGTCATCGTCTCCACGGCGCTCGCCGTGTCCGTCACGGGCGGCCTGGCCGCCTGCGGTGCCGCCGGCGCCGAACTGCCACCGGACCCGGAGGTCGGCAACGCCTCCGCACCACCCCCGTGGCGGACACGGAGATCAAACCCGGCGATCTGATCGAGGTGCCCCGCGAGGACGGCAGGACCGCGAAGTTCAAGATCCGAGAGATCGAGGACGTCAACGAGAAAGACTTCCCCACCGGCAAGCTCTACGCCCCGACGCAGCGCCCCGAGCTGCGCCTGCTCACCTGCGGCGGCGCAATCACGGACGGCCACCGCACGAACGACGTCATCTTCTACGCCGCCCTGACTCCGTAACGCCACCCCAACGGCACGCGGAAAAGGGCCGGTTCGGGGATCCCTCCCCGAACCGACCCTTGCTCGCCGTGCCCCCGGCAGGATTCGAACCTGCGACACCCGCTTTAGGAGAGCGGTGCTCTATCCCCTGAGCTACGAAGGCAGGGGCTTGACGGAAACCGTGGAGGAAACCCCAGTGGGGTTCGCCACCCTGGCGAGTCAAACGCCCTGGTCAGCTGGTGCCACGGCGCGGTAGGTGAGATGTCCGGCTGGACATTTTCTCCCGCACGTGCCGAGTAGCCGACTGACCGCAGACAGCCTAGCGGATCGTGCTCCGCGGATGCGCCCCCATAAGGCAGAGCGCGCCCGTGGAGGCTGCGGAGGGCCGCTGACCTGCGACGGGACTGGTAGGCCGTGCGGAGGTCGGCCTCGCCGATCGGCCGCGCGACGTACTCGGGTGTCCGTTCGGTCCCGACGGGCCGTCACGGCGGACGTCAGATGAACAAGCTGCTCTTCGGACTGGCCATCACGATGGTTGAAGGCGACGGTCACTGCCCCGGGGCAGTGACCGTCGCAGAGCCGAGCGGCGAGCCCGCCTGCTCCCGCGGGGGAGCGCCAGGCTCGGCATCATCTGGGGGGGCGGACCGGGTCGGCTCGACCGACGGAATCGGCTTGCTTGATCCCCGATTCACGAACCATCCGGGCATCGTCGAGAAAGCCATGGCCATCAACGACGGGACGCATCCGTGACGTACAACCTCCTCACCATCGACGCCGTCAGCCCCGAGGTCATGGCCCTCGCGCTGGCCGGATGCCTCGGCATCGCGGTCGGTGACGTGGACGTGGCCGATTCTGACGGCGACCCCGACCTCCGGAACTGGGACGCGCCCGTCAGTTGCGAATACCGGGCGGTCCGCGGTGACGTGGCTTGGTCGTTGGACGTGTACGCCCAGGAGGAAGCCGCCGATCAGCCGCCCGAAGCCGACGTCGCCGCGGGGTTCGCGAAGGCCGTGATGACGACCGTCCTGTTTCCCGCTGAGGAAGCACCGCCCAGTGCCTACTGGGCCGTGACGCCGGAAGGGCTTCTCACTCGGGCCCGGCTCGAACTCTCCGACGACGAGCCGCCCTTCTACGAGGTCACCGCCGTCGAGGCTCCAGTGCCGCAGCTGCCGCGGGCGACCGTGACGAGATTCGCCGAAATCGTACGGGAACAGCGGCCGGACACGCCTGTGGCCTGGGCGTTCGCGGCATCGGTGGTGAAAGTGCGGCAGGCCGCCTCGGGCCTCGCGAGGCTTTCCCTCGACGACGGCACCGGCAGCCCCGTCCGGACCGCGAAGGGCAACCTGGTGGTGTGGGAGAGGGTCATCACGCAAATGGAATCTGCGTGGGCACCATCGGGGTGGTACCCGGCCCACCTCTACCGGGAGCGGCTGGAATCTCGCGACGAGCTGGCCGGAATCGGTGCCCGCCTGCCTCGTGACGTCACCGAGCTGCTCGACGAGGCCTTGGAACAGCTGGACGGGCGGTTCGTCGCTGCGACAGAGGACGACCCGTCAGGGAGCCTCCGCAGGGAACTGGCGGGAGGATCCTCAGAGCAGACCCCGGTCGGCTGGTGGTGGCACCGCCGCCCGAATCCCGCACCTTGGGAAACTGAGGGCCGGTGATCATCGGCACCGGAGCCGTGTCACCCACGCGGTGATCTGCATGTCCGGCGGAGACTCGCTGTCCGTCTTGAACCGTGTGGTGGGTGTCTGGTGAGCGTTCCGGACGCCCCCTCGCCCCGCCCGCCGTCAGTGGCCCCAGGTGACATCGGTGATGTCGGACTTGTCCCGAAGGGGGGCCGGGTCCAGCGGAATGGTCACCGAAGTGAAGTCGAAGGCGGAGGCGGAGGAGTGGCGCGATTCCGACGGCTCCCCGGTGGTGAACGAATGCGCCACACCCAGAGCACCGACGGCGATGACGGCTGCGGCCGCGGTCTTGGCGATTCGAGTGACGAGCGTGGACATCGGTTTCCCCTTGAGAGCGCAATTGCTTCTGTTACGTCCCCGGGCACCTGCCCGGTTCCCGGTCCCGGCTGGTTCCCCCGGCCGATGGCCCTACTCTGCTGGGCCGTCAGAACGGGTGGAAGGGGTTCGTGGTGGACGGATCCTGCATCTGCATATCCCGTCCATCGGATCGCAGGAGTGCGTTCCAGTGCTGCGGGACCAGGGCCGCGCCGAAGGACACCACTTCCACTTCGGCGAGCGAGGGATGCGCGAGGAGCGCGCGGTGGCAGATGGCTGACGCGGCCCGCTCCGCGAGGGCGAGTGAGGGCGCGGTGAGGTAGAAGCCAACGACCGGACCGCCCACCGCATCGCCGTGCGCACTGACGTGTTCCAGGCCTTCCCCGTCGAGGGCGCACCCCAGGAACAGCTGTGCCGCGTCCGGGGGAAGGGAGGTCTGATCCGGGGCTCGAAGTCGGACATGCACGAGATACATGCGGCCATCCTGGGCAGCGCCCACCCCCGCAGTACAGGCCGACACAGGGGACTGTTTATGCCAAAACAGAAACCGACCAGGAGGCGCTCCGCGCCTTCGTATGGTTCCCTGCAGGCGCACGTGTACTAATATCGGGGGGTATCACCATGCTGGAACTGCTGGGGCTCGACGCCGAGGCCGAACGCGTCTACCGGGCCCTGCTCGCCCACCCCAAGGACGGGGTGACCGCGCTCGCCCAGCGGCTCGTGCTTCCTGAGAGCGACCTGCGCGCCTGCCTCGACCGGCTCAGCCGCCTCGCACTGGTCCAGCCCTCGTCCCAGGAGGGCATCGGGTTCCGTGCGCTGAACCCCGAAGACGCCATGGAACTGCTGCTGGCCCGCCAGCAGGCCGAACTGGCCGCCCACCAGCAGAAGGTGGAGGCTTCCCGGGCCGCCGCCGCGCAGCTCATCGCCGAATGCTCGGCGATGCGACCGCGGGGCGCCACCGCCGGGGCCGAGAGCCTCCAAGGGCCGGAGGAGATACGCGACCGGCTGGCACGGCTGGCCGCCAACACCCGCCACGAGATCATGACGTTCGCGCCCGGCGGGGCCCACAGCGCTGCCGACCTCGAAGCCAGCCGCGGCCCCAACGCCGCGCTCCTGGACCGGGGCATCACCATGCGCACCGTCTACCTCGACAGCGTCCGCAACCACCAGCCCACCCTCGACCACGTGGACTGGCTGCACCGCCACGGCGGACAGGTCCGCACCGCTCCCACCCTGCCGGTGCGGATGATCATCTCCGACCGCCGCGAGGTCGTCCTCCCGCTCGACACCAACGACGCCCAGACCGGCGCGGTCGTCCTCACCTACGAGGGGACCATCGCCGCGCTGTGCGCCCTGTTCGAGAGCGTCTGGCAGAGCGCCAACCCGCTGGGCACCGCCGTGGAACGCAACATGGACGGACTGACCCGCCAGCACCGGGAGTCCCTCCACATGCTCCTCCAGGGCCTCACCGACGAGGCCATCGCCAAACGCCTCGGTGTCTCCCCGCGTACCGCCCGCCGCATCGCCGCCGAACTCATGGAGGCCCTGGAGGCCCGCAGCCGCTTCCAGGCCGGCGCGCACGCCGTGCAGAACGGCTGGCTCCCCGCCACCCGCGTCTGAGCCCCTTCCCGGTCCCCCGTACGAAAGCCGCGTCCCGCCGGGACGCGGCTTTCCGTCGTTCGGTGCCCCTTTTCCTTCCCCGTGGCAGGTGGAGGTGGACGGGATATGCCACTGCAGAATCCGTCCACCGGAAAGCCCTTCCAGTGGTCCTTGGGGACCGGCACAGTAGAGGCATCGGCAGGGAGAACCGGCCGACACCGGCGAAACCGGGGGGCCGTAAAAGGAATCCCGAAAAGCTTTCGCTCCACCGATATGCCACATCCGGACAAGGAGGTGAAAGAAATGATCGACATTCAGGACATCGAGGTCATGGCGGAGGCTCTGACCTGCGGCAGCTACAACAAGGGCTGAGTCTGCGCAGGGTGATCCCTGCCCGGCGAGTGTGTGGCCAGCGGATCGTATTCAGGTGAGGAGGTGAAGGAAATGATCGACATTCAGGACATCGAGGTCATGGCGGAGGCTCTGACCTGCGGCAGCTACAACAAGGGCTGAGTCTGCGCAGGGTGATCCCTGCCCGGCGAGTGTGTGGCCAGCGGATCGTATTCAGGTGAGGAGGTGAAGGAAATGATCGACATTCAGGACATCGAGGTCATGGAGGAGGCCCTGACCTGCGGCAGCTACAACAAGGGCTGAGCAATTGTGTGGGCGCGCTCCGAATTCGGAGCGCGCCCGCGCCGTACGGGGAAACAGGGGAGAGGAAAAGAAATGCAAGCGACAGTCCAGCCGGTCCGCGACGACCTCCTGCGAGTGGGTGGGGCGTTCACTCCGGGGTTGATCGACCCAGACCCGGCCAGGAGGCTCGCCCTCGTCGGCGAAAGCCCCTTCCTGGAGTTCGGGTTCAACGAGTGGCGGAAATGGGAGAGCCTCGACGGGGTGCCGGCGATCCCGGAATTTTCCCTCCACCTGGGGCGTACGGCGATCTGCGAAGGCCCGCGTGAACAGGCCCGCTACATCGATTACGTGATGGAGCAGTCGGCCACCCGCCGCAACAAGCCGACCTCCATCGGAGTGCACGTCACCGGCGACCGGGCCCTGGGCGGCGGTTCCTTCGGACTCCACTCGTACTTCACCGGCACGAAGGAGGAAGAGCAACGCGCCGTCCGCTTCCTCACCGACCTCCACGAGACCTCGGGCCTGCCCGTCTGGGTGGAGAACGCCAACTGCTACTCCGCCTCCGCCCGGGGCATCCTGGACGCCTGGCAGGCGGTGACGCGCATCTGTGAGAACACCGGGTCCGGCCTCATCGTCGACCTGGCCCACCTCTACATCGACGCCGTCAACTGCGGTGTCCCCGTGGAGGTGCTGCTCGGCGCGATCCCCTGGTCCCAGGTGGTCGAACTGCACCTGTCGGGCGTCCGCACGGGACGGGACGGAACCCTCCACGACGGCCACTCCGAGGCGGTCCACGAAGGCGTGTGGTCGCTGCTGGACACCGTGTTGAGCCAGCGGCTGATCACGGAAACCGAGCCCGTCACCGTGATCGTCGAACACGCGGACATCACCTGGACGGAGCGGGCGGACCAGTACTACGCCGACTTCGCCCGGGCGGCATCGTTCCTGGAACGGCACCAGCAGGCAGGCATCGCGGGAGCCAAGGACGCGGAGCCGCACGACTACGGCGTCCCCTACTGCCGCGCCTACCTCCGCCAGCTGTGCAAGGGCTGGATCCCGGGCCTCGCAGAGGCCTCCGAACAACGCGGCCTGTCCTACGTCGAACTGTTCGACCAGTGGGTGGCCGACGTCCGCGCGCGCGGCAAGCGCATCGTCCTCAACCTCGACGAAATACCCCCGGCCGAACGCCATGGGGCGGTCAGCGCCCCCCAGGACCTGCTGGCCTACGCCAAGGAGAAGCTGCGCTGATGCTGATCGGTGTCAATGTGACCTCGCCGGACACCCTTGAGATGGCCTGCCAGCTGCGCGACTCGGGGCACATCGACTTCGTCGAGGTCCTGATCGACGGCTTCGCCCACCTCGACCCGAAGGAGTTCCGCCGCACGGTCGGTGACCTCCCGGTCGGCTGCCACATCATGCTCTCCCGGTTCCTGGACCCGGACCGGGCACGCCTCGACCACTACCTGAACCTGGTGAACCAGTGGCAGGCGGACTGCGGCCTGCTCTACGTCAGCGACCACATCGCCCACTTCTCCCACAACGGCCAGCCGCTGCCCGTCGCCCTGGAGGTGGACTACGCCGCCTGGCAGCCGGTGATCGACTCCGTGCGCGCGTGGCAGGACCAGCTCGGCACCACCCTCGCCGTGGAGAACTTCCCCTCGCAGACAGCCTCCGACATCCCCCAGGCCCGCGCCTACGCCGAGCTCACCGAAGCGACCGGATGCGAAGTCCTCATGGACGTGTCCAACGCCATGGTCGCCCAGCTCAACACCGGTCAGCCCGCCGCCGCGTGGGCCGACGTCCCGGGCGTGGGCCGCAGGTTCCACCTGGCCGGCTACAGCCCCTCCCCGGCGGCCCCCTCGCTCATCGTCGACAGCCACGACGTCTCCGTCAGCGACGACACCCTCGACCTGGTGACGTTGTTCGCCGGACGCGCCGCACCGGACGCCACGCTCGTCGTCGAACGCGACGCCAACCACGACCTGGACGAATGGAGAACGGACCTTGACCGCACGCGCGCCGCAGTCGTCGCGGCTCAACGCCTGCATCAGCCCCACCGCACGTGACTCCCTCACCCCGGGATCCCGTGACCGGCTGATCGCCCAGGAAGCGCTCCGCATCCGCTGGCACCAGCTCTTCGACCGCATCCCGCAGCTGGCCGAACGCCTGCCGGACACCACCGACCTCTACGAGGCCTTCCTGGAGTGGGCCGTGGCGGCGGGCAGGCGCCTGGACTGGCGCATGCACCTGCACTTCCTCGAATTCCTGAACAACGAAGGCATCGCGCTCCAGCCGCAGGACCACATCGAACTGCTCGCAGCCTCGGCCGCACGCTGGTTCGCCTCACCGGAGCACCGGCAACGAGGCCTGGCCCTCACCACCGGGACCACCGCCCCCAAAGTCGTCGTGGCACTGAAGGGGCGCTCACCCCTGGAACGCGGCCGCGTGAAACTCGCCCAGGTGCCGGGGCTGGAGCCGGCACCGGGCATCCGGTGGTCGCTCTCCCGTTCCGGTGACTTCGCCGCCCTCGACTGGAGCCCGCTGTGACCGGCGCGACCACCCCCACCCCGTCGCTGGGCCGACGCGTCCTCGCCCTGATGGGACCCATGGTGGTGGCGTCCGTCATGGGCCAGGCCATTGCCCAGACCGACCTGTGGGTGATCAGCACCCTGGGCGAGCAGGCCGTGGCCGCCGCGGCCGTACCGCAGCGCCTGCTCCTCCTCGACTCGATCACCGCCATGGCCATGGGTCCCGTCGTCGGGCTGTCCGTGGCCGGGGCCGTATCCGCCCACGCCCGCCGGCGCGCGGTGCAGGGCGGGCTGGTCGGTGCCACGGCCGCCGGGCTGCTCATCGCGGTGGTCGGCCTGGCCGTGCTGCCGTACCTCGTGGACGCCCTGGTCGCCGCACCGGGCGTCCGCGACAACACGCAGTCAGCCCTCTTGTGGCTGTTGATCGCCACCCCGGTACGCCTCGCGCAGTTCGTCGGCGCCATGGCGCTCTTCGCGCTCCGGCGCTCCCGCCCCCTCCTCACCTTGTACGCCGTCGCCGTCGTCGCCAACGCCGCGCTCGACCTGTTCTTCGTGCACGGACTCGGACTCGGCTTCGCCGGCGCCTACGCCGCCACCTCCGCCATCGCCGCCCTCGAATGCGCCGTCACCGTATGGCTGCTGCGCGATCACCTCTCCGTCCCCCTCCGGCTCCGTGACAGTGCACGCTGGCTGCGCCAGGTGGCGCGCACCATGCTCACGGAGTGGGGACACATGCTCTCGGCGATCGGCTTCGAACTGCTCCTGGTCCTCGCCCTGACCCTCAACGCCTCGTGGGCGGACCGGCTCGCCGCGTTCTCCGCAGGAGCCGTGCTCACGGCGACGCTACACATCCCGATCACCGCGCTGGTCAACGCGACCGGCATGGTCTGCAAGGGCGCGGACCCCTCCCCCCAGGAATGGCGGCACCTGCGTCGATGCGTCCTGGCCGCATCCGCAGGCGTCTGCGTCCTCGTCACGAGCACGGCCTGGACGGTGCTGCCCTGGCTCTACGGCCTGCACGGCCCGGCCGCGACGTGGTTCACCTGGCTGATGGTCGGACAGGCCGCCGCCTTCCCCTTCCGTCTCCTGGCCGCCACCGCCGAAGGCCGGCACAAGGCCGCCGACCGCTTCGGCGTGGTGCTGCGCCTGCGTCTGCTCCAGGAGTTCGGGATCGCCCTGCCGGTCTTCCTCGCGGGCCTGCTGACGGACAACGGAGCCCTCGCCTGGTCGGGCATCGCGCTGGGCTGCGCGGTCAACTACTGGCTGCTGCAAGCCGCCGCACCACGACGCCCACCGGCGCCGTCCTTCGGCGTCCCTCACGCTGCTCACCGGTGACCGGGTCGCAGCGGTTCCGGGAGCGGCACCGCCCCCGGCACCGCTCCGCGACCGGGCTCCCCTCATCCGCCGTCCCCCGCGGCTCCCAGCCACGCCCGTCCCGCCCCGTGCGCATGCAGGGGGCGTGTAGCTCTTGACCCGCGCGGCGGCCTCCTCCGTGGTCGAAGAACGTTCCCGCTCGCTCATGCGACTTCAATGACTCCCGGCCGGGCGCGATGAGCGGGGGAATTCCGGGTCATCCGGTTTGCGGTCGGACGAGTTGGTCCATGGGACATGCATGGACTTCCTTCGTCCCGCCCGCTGGGAGGAGGCGCTCGCCGCCAAGGCCGAGCACCCCACCGCCGTGCCCATCGCCGGCGGCACCGACGTGATGGTCGAGATCAACTTCGACCACCGCCGGCCCGAGTACCTCATGGACCTGAACCGCATCGGCCCGCTGCGGGAATGGGAGACCGGCGGGGACGTCGTACGGCTCGGCGCGTCCGTCCCGTACGCGCAGATCATGGAGCACCTCCGTGCGGAGCTCCCGGGCCTGGCCCTCGCCTCGCACACCGTCGCCTCCCCGCAGATCCGCAATCGCGGGAGCGTCGGCGGCAACCTCGGCACCGCGTCCCCGGCCGGGGACGCGCACCCGGCGCTGCTCGCCGCGGGTGCGCAGGTCGAGGTGGAGTCCGTACGGGGCTCCCGGCTGATCCCGATCGACGCGTTCTACACCGGGGTCAAGCGCAACGCCCTCGCCCCCGACGAGCTGATCAGGGCCGTGCACGTGGCGAAGGCGGACGGCCCCCAGCAGTTCTCGAAGGTCGGCACCCGCAACGCCATGGTCATCGCCGTCTGCGCCTTCGGGCTGGCCCTGCACCCGGCGACCCGCAGCGTTCGTACCGGCATCGGCTCGGCGGCGCCCACCCCGATCCGGGCGAAGACGGCCGAGGAGTTCTTGGCCGCGGCCCTCGACGAGGGCGGGTTCTGGGAGTCCCGCAAGGTCATCACCCCGTCGATCGCGAAGCAGTTCGGGGACCTCGCGGGCGCGGACTGCAACCCGATCGACGACGTGCGCGGCACCGCCCGGTACCGGCGCCACGCCGTCGGCGTCCTGGCCCGCCGCCAGTTGCTGTGGGCCTGGGAGGAGTACCGCGGCAACGGCGGCACGTGACGTCGAGGTCAGACGCCCATCGGGGTGTGCAGCTCCACGACGACCTCCACCTCGACCGGCGCGTCCAGCGGCAGCACCGCCACGCCCACCGCGCTGCGCACGTGGATGCCCGCGTCGCCGAAGGCGGTGCCGAAGACCTCGCTGGCCCCGTTGACCACGCCCGGCTGCCCGGTGAACCGCGGATCGCTGGCCACGAAGCCGACCACCTTGACCACGCGCCGGACGGCCGACAGGTCGCCGGCGACGGAGGCGATCGCGGCGAGCGCGTTCAGGGCGCACTGCCGGGCCAGGCCCTTGGCCTGCTCCTCGGTGACCTCGGCGCCGACCTTGCCGGTCACCGGGAGCGCACCGTCGACCATCGGGAGCTGGCCGGAGGTGTACACGTAGTGCCCGTTGACCAGCGCGGGTACGTACGCGCCGAGCGGGGCGAGGGCCTTCGGGAGGGTGAGCCCGGCCGCGGCGAGGCGTTCTTCGGGGGTGCCGGTCATACGGAGTCTCCTTGGGTGTCGTGTGTGTCCGGGTCGGTCAGTAGCGGTCAGGGGCGGGTGATCCGGACCTGGAAGCTGCCGTTGCGCAGCTCGCCGACCACCGAGATGCTGACGCCGGTCTTGTCGTCGGTGAAGGTCTCGCCCGGCCGGAACGGCGCGTCCGACAGTTCGCCGTGCACGTTGGGCCGCCGGGTGCAGCCGCCGCTGCCGACCGCGCTGTCCGAGACGGCGACGGGCCCGCGGCCGGTGTCCACCTGGGAGTCGACCTTGTAGATCAGGACGCCGGGCTTGCAGACGGCCTCGTCGTTCCCGGCCCGGGTGCGCACTTCCACCGCGTATCCGGAGGTCTCCGACAGCGGTACGAAGGCCAGCTTCGTGCCGCCCTCCACCGCCAACGGGGTCAGGGTGTGGTCGCTGATGCCGGATTTCGCGGCGCAGCTGATCTGTGAGCTGTCCAGCCAGCCCAGCTTCCACTTGTGCCAGCCCAGGAGGTCGTTGTTGGCGCCCCAGTCCTCGCTCATGATGTCCCAGTGCCCGACCGTTCCGCCGCCGTCGGTGGTGTACAGGTCGGGCAGTCCGAAGACGTGCCCGTTCTCGTGGGGGAGCACCCGGTAGCCGGTTTCCCGGTAGGTGCCCGAGCCGTCGTCCTGGCGGCTGTAGACGAAGGACGTGTTGGCGAGCGGCACGCCGTCGGCCATCGGGGCCTCGGCGTTGCCCGAGAAGGTCACCGAGAGCACGGTGTCCAGGGCGGACGGTCCGGCGTTCGGTGTGACGAGGATGTTGACCAGGTCGTAGCGGCTGAAGTCCACCTCGGAGTCGGCGGCCTTCACGATGTGTTCGACGAGCTGCCGGTAGCCCGGCTCGTACGCGGATCCGCGCTCGATCCCGTACGCGGCGAAGGGCATCGGCATCCGCAGCCAGGTCCTTATCGGCGCCTCGGCCCGGTAGCTGAGCCGGCCGTAGGAGCTGGTGCGGAACCAGTCGGAGGTCTGGGGGAAGAACTCCGCGAGGCGGTCCAGCGCGGTGCCCTCGCCCTTGGCGTCCGGGAAGTCGATCATCAGGTTCAGGGCGCGGACCTCGCCGGTCGACCGGGAGTACCCGGGTGGGGTCGGCAGGCCCTCGGACATCTGGACGCCCATCGTGCCGGTGATCCGGCAGGGCGCCAGCGCGGACTCGGCGGTCGTGGCCACGGGCCCGGCCGCGGAGTGGCCCCGGTCGGATATCCCGGTGCTCGCGGTGGCCGTGATGCCGAGGGCCAGCACGGTGAGGCCGATGTAGGCGCCGGCGCGGCGTGGTGTGCGTATCCGGTGGCGGGTCTGCGGCATGGAGATCGCCTTCGGGTCCGCGGCAGCCGGCCGGGCCCGGACTGCGCTCTGTGCGATCACCCTCCGTCGGCTGCGGCGCGCCCGCGCGTCGGGTGCGTCCGAACGGGAATCGAGGTATGACCCAGGTCACACGGGAGAGTGAAATAACCGGGGACTCGATCCCCGTTTGTATGGGAGTCCCGCAAAGCGGGGACCAGCTCCCCGTTTGGGGGCGGATACGAGCTCCAGGCCCAGGAGGCCCCGAATGAAGCGCCCCACCACCCCTGAGGCGGACGCGTTCGCCCCGGAGGCGGCCGCCGTGGACCTTTCGACCGTGGCGCCCACCCGGGTCCCGCGGCCGCGCGCGGACGCCGTCCGCAACCGCGAGCGGATCCTGGTGGCGGCGCGCGAGGTGTTCGTGGAGCAGGGCTCGGGAGCGCCGTTCGACGAGGTCGCCCGCCGGGCGGGCGTCGGCAACGCGACCCTCTACCGGCACTTCCCCGATCGGGCCGCACTGGTCCACCACGTCGTGCTCTTCGTCATGGACCGGGTCACGGCCCAGGCCGAGGACTCCCTGGCCGAGGAGCCCGACGCCTTCGCCGCGCTGTGCCGCTTCACGCACGCCGCGGCCGACGAGCGGATCGGCGCTCTGTGCCCCATGCTCTCCGGGGACTTCGACCGGGAGCACCCCGAACTCATCGCGGCCCGCGAAGCCTTGGCGGAAGCCGTCGAGACCCTGGTGAAGGCCGGCCAGCAGGCCGGGCTGATCCGTACGGACGTCGGCGTCGGCGACCTGATGGTCGCCCTCTCCCAACTCAGCCGGCCGCTGCCGGGCATCGCCTGCCTGGACGTGGACGGGTTCGTCCACCGCCATCTCCAGCTGTTCCTGGACGGGTTGCAGGCGCCGGCCCGCTCCGAGCTGCCGGGCTCGGCGGCCACGCTGGAGGACCTGAGGCAGAAAACCATGTGACGCCCGGGGCCGCGCCCACTAGCGTCGCAAAGCCTTCATAGCAGTCTTTAACGTTGTTTTTCAGTCATTCCGCATAGTGAAGTGGGTACCCCCATGCCAAAAACAGCCGCGACCCTCGCGCCGGCTGCTGCCGACCCCAGTCGCTGGAAGGCGCTCGTCTTCATAGCCCTGGCGCAGCTGATGGTCGTGCTCGACGCGACCATCGTCAACATCGCCCTGCCGTCGGCCCAGACCGACCTCGACATCTCCGACGGCAACCGCCAGTGGGTCATCACCGCGTACGCGCTGGCCTTCGGCGGGCTGCTCCTCTTCGGCGGCCGCATCGCCGACAAGTGGGGCCGCAAGAACTCCTTCACCGTCGGCCTGATCGGCTTCGCCCTGGCCTCCGCGCTCGGCGGCGCCGCCAACGGCGAGGCGATGATGCTGGGTGCCCGCGCCCTCCAGGGCGCCTTCGGCGCACTGCTCGCGCCGGCCGCCCTGTCCCTGCTGGCCGTCATGTTCACCGACGCCAAGGAGCGCGCCAAGGCGTTCGGCATCTACGGTGCGATCGCCGGTGGCGGTGGCGCCGTGGGCCTGATCCTCGGCGGCTTCCTCACCGAGTACCTGAACTGGCGCTGGACGTTCTTCGTCAACATCCCGTTCGCGATCGTCGCGGCCGCGGGTGCCTGGATGGTCATCCGTGAACCCGCCGGCAGCCGCAACCGCGCCCCGCTCGACATTCCCGGCGTGGTCCTGTCCACGCTCGGACTGGTCGCGCTGGTCTACGGCTTCACCCGCGCCGAGTCGGCCGGCTGGTCCGACGCGGTCACCGTCGCCATGTTCGTCGGCTCGGCGGCGCTCCTCGGGGCCTTCGTGTACGTCGAGTCCCGCGTGAGGTCGCCGCTGCTGCCGCTGCGCGTCCTGCTGGAGCGCAACCGAGGCGGTGTCTACCTCTCCCTGGGCCTCGCCGTCATCGCGATGTTCGGCCTGTTCCTCTTCCTCACGTACTACCTCCAGGTCGTGAAGGGCTTCTCGCCCGTCAAGACCGGCTTCGCCTTCCTGCCGATGATCGCGGGCATGATCACGGGATCCACCCAGATCGGCGCCCGTCTGATGACCCGGGTCGCGCCCCGACTGCTGATGGGACCGGGCTTCCTGCTCGCCGCCACCGGCATGCTGCTGCTCACCCAGCTGGAGGTCGGGTCCTCGTACCCGGCGCTGATCCTGCCGGCGCAGCTGCTCCTCGGCCTGGGCATGGGCACGGCGTTCATGCCGGCCATGTCGCTGGCCACGCACGGGGTGAACCCGGCCGACGCCGGTGTCGCCTCCGCCATGGTCAACACCTCGCAGCAGGTGGGCGGCGCGATCGGCACCGCCCTGCTGAACACGATCGCCGCCTCGGCGACGACCGCGTACCTGACCGACCACGCGGCCGAGGTCGCGGCCGGCGGCCCGGCGGCGAAGCTGGTCCAGGCCCAGGCGATGGTGGAGGGCTACTCCAGCGCCATCTGGTGGGCGGTCGGCATCCTCGCCGCCAGTGCGACCATCGCCCTGACGCTGATCACCACGGGCCGCCCGGGTGCCGGCGGTCCGGTCGCCTCCGGTGACGGCGCGGGTGCGGACGCCGACGTGAAGATCCCGGTGATCGCTCACTGACGCGCTTCGGGGTACACCCCCGGTAATGACTGAAGACCCCGCATCGTTCACATGCGAACGATGCGGGGTTTCGTCTTGTCGGTAATGGGTTGCTTGTCCGGGCAACCAGAAGCCGGCGGCAGCCGTCTTCAGGGGCGGAGTGCGGCCGCGGCGCCGGCCGCGGAGTGTGACGGCGGTCTCACGGACGCGGTGGTCGGACGGAGCGGCGAAGGCTTTCGCATCGGCCCCGAACGTGGGCCTGACCTGCACGTCCCGAGGTTCTGACAGCCTCCGCCCCGACCGTGGGGGAGGGATGGCGGGGCAGGATACTGCAAGATCTCGAAAAAGAGGGATCGGCGTGGGAATTCTGTCCCGATTCCAGTCGTTGTTTCCTTCGGAAGCGGGCACTCGGGAGAGTGTCCAGGGACGCGGAGCCGCGTTCCAGCAGCCGCACCGCGACCTAACTCATTGCAAGGGAGCACGCATGGCAACCCGCGCCGTCGCCCGTCGTCAGTCCAGGGGCAGCGCCCGCGCTGTGGGCGGGGAGATCGCAGACCGCGACCTGGTGGGCATGTACCTGGACGAGATCGCGCGTACCCCGCTGCTCGACGCGGCCAAGGAAGTGGAGCTCTCACAGATCATCGAGGCGGGCGTGTACGCCCAGCAGATCCTCGACGGTGAGACGGAGTGCGAGGGCGAGACGCCGGCGCGCGAGGAGCTGGAAGCCCTGGCCGCGGAAGGGGAGCGCGCCAAGGAGATCTTCATCCGCTCCAACCTCCGCCTGGTCGTGGCCGTCGCCCGCCGCTACCCGCGCAGCGGCCTGCCCCTGCTCGACCTGATCCAGGAGGGCAATGCCGGCCTGGTGCGCGCCGTCGAGAAGTTCGACTACGCCAAGGGCTTCAAGTTCTCCACGTACGCCACGTGGTGGATCCGCCAGGCCATCACCCGCTCCATCGCCGACCAGTCCCGCACCATCCGCCTCCCCGTCCACCTCGTCGAGGAACTCGGCCGCATCCGCCGCATCCAGCGCGAGTTCAACCGCGAGAACGGCCGGGACCCGGACCACGCGGAGATCGCCGCCGAGCTGGACTCGACGGAGAAGCGCGTGGGCGACGTACTGGACTGGGCCCGCGACCCGGTCAGCCTGAACATGTCCGTGGACGACGAGGGCGAGACCCAGTTCGGCGACCTCCTCGAAGACACCTCCGCGGTCTCCCCGGAGCAGTCCGTCCTGTCCCTGCTGCGCAGCGAGGAGCTGGAGGACCTGCTGGGCAAGCTCGACCAGCGCACGGCCTCGATCATCAAGATGCGGTACGGCATCGAAGACGGCCGCGAGCGGACCCTGACGGAGGTCGGCAAGCAGCACGGGCTCACCCGTGAGCGGATCCGCCAGATCGAGAAGCACGCCCTTTTGGAACTGAAGCGCATGGCCCGCGACACCGGCTTCGACGCAGTGGCCTGACCGGCCCTCGGCGAAGCCCCCCGAACGAGCCCCCGGCGCCTACCCCCCCAGGCGCCGGGGGCTCTGCGCTACCCCTGCGGGGGCGCCGCAGAGGTCAGGCGGGCCGCCAGCGCGCGGGCCGCGGAGGCCAGGAAGTCCGGGGTGTGGACGGTGAAGGGGATCGCGGTCAACGCCAGGCGGGCCGCCGTCCACTCCGGGGACTCCGAGCTCCGGAACCGAACCCGGCAGCCCCCTTCGGACCCGGAGGGCTCGGCGTGCTGCTGCAGCCACACCGGCAGGACATCGGCCGGGGCCTCGAAGGACACGTCCACCGCGTACGTCTCCCCGCCCCGCATCCCGCGCCGTACGAACTCCGCCGCCTCCATCGGCAGCTCCCGCGGCGTGAACCGCGCGCCCGTCGCGAAGGGCTCCGCCACCCGGTCCACCCGGAAGGTCCGCCAGTCCCCCCGGTCCAGGTCGTACGCCATCAGGTACCACCGGCTCCCCGTGCTCACCAGCCGGTAGGGCTCCACCAGCCGCCGCGAGGCCATCCCGTCCCGAGCCCGGTACGCGAAGCGCAGCCGCTCCGGCCCGGCCACGGCCGCCGCCATCGTCGTCAGGGTCCGCGGGTCGATGGTGGCCCCGTCCCCCCGGGTCACCGCGATCGTGGCCGACTGCAGTGCGCCCACCCGGTGCCGGAGCCTCCCCGGCAGGACCTGTTCCAGCTTCGCGAGGGCCCGTACGGACGCCTCCTCGACGCCCTCGATCGCGTGCCCGGCACCCGCCCGCAGCCCCACCGCGATCGCCACCGCCTCCTCGTCGTCCAGCAGCAGCGGCGGCATCGCGGCCCCCGCCACCAGCCGGTACCCGCCGTCCGCGCCCAGCGTGGCCTCGACCGGGTACCCCAGCTCCCGCAGCCTCTCGATGTCGCGCCGGATGGTCCGCGGGCTGACCCGCAGCCGCTCCGCCAGCTCGCTGCCGGGCCATTCGCGCGGGGTCTGGAGGAGGGAGAGCAGGGTGAGCAGCCGTGCCGGCGTGTCGGTCATACGATCCAGATTGCCATGAGAAATAGGACATCAACTGACCTAGATCCCGTCTAAGTTTCTCTTCATGACCTCCGAGACCACCTCGTCCGCCGACCGCCGCCGCTGGCTGGCGCTAGCCATCGTGATGACCGCGTCCTTCATGGACCTGGTCGACGTCACGATCGTCAACATCGCGATACCCAGCATGCGCCAGGACTTCGGCGCATCGACCAGCGCGATCCAGTGGATCACCGCCGGCTACGCGCTCGCCTTCGCCGCCGGCCTGATCACGGGCGGCCGTCTCGGTGACATCTACGGCCGCAAGCGCCTCTTCCTCGTCGGCGTCGCCGGCTTCACCGCCGCCTCGCTGCTCTGCGGCGTCGCCGCCGACCCCTCCATGCTCGTCGCCTCCCGCCTCCTCCAGGGCGGCATGGCGGCCATGATGGTCCCGCAGGTCCTGGCGATCATCCACGTCACCTTCCCGCCGCACGAGCGCGGCAAGGTCTTCGGCATGTTCGGCGCGATCGTCGGCCTCGGCGCGGTCTCGGGACCGATGCTCGGCGCGCTGCTCACCGAGTGGAACCTCTTCGGCCTCGAATGGCGCACGATCTTCCTGATCAACCTGCCCGTCGGCATCGCGGCCGTGATCCTGGGCCGCAAGTTCATCTCGGAGTCCAAGGCCCCCAAGGCCCTGCGCCTGGACCTGGTCGGCGTCGTCCTCGCCACCCTCGCGCTGGTCATGCTGATCTTCCCGCTCACCCAGGGGCGGGAGAACGACTGGCCGCTGTGGGGCTTCGTCTGCATGATCGCGTCGCCGCTCGTCTTCGCCGCCTTCATCGCGTACGAGAAGTACAAGATCAAGAAGGATGGCTCCCCGCTCGTCGAGCTCTCCCTCTTCAAGATCAAGAGCTTTGCCGGCGGCATCACGGTCCAACTGACCTTCGGCCTGGCCACCGGCATCTTCTTCCTGGTCTGGACGCTCTACATGCAGATGGGCCTCGGCTGGTCCCCCCTGCGCGCCGGTAGCACCGGCATCCCCTTCTCCATCGCCGTCTCCGTCGCCGCCGGCCTCTCCGTCGAGAAGCTCGTCCCGCGCTTCGGCCGCAAGGTGCTCCAGGCCGGCGCGTTGGCCATGGCCGCGGGCCTGCTCCTCTACATCTGGGAGTCCGAGCGCTACGGCATGCACATCGCCTCCTGGCAGATGGCCGCCCCGCTGATCGTCATGGGCATCGGCATGGGCCTGATCGTGGCCCCGCTGAACGACACGATCCTGTCCCAGGTGCCGCGCGAGCACGCCGGCTCGGCCTCCGGCCTGATCAACACCACCGGCCAGATGGGCAACGCGCTCGGGC
The DNA here is from genome assembly GCF_041431095.1 of Streptomyces sp. NBC_00597. Taxonomy (GTDB): domain Bacteria; phylum Actinomycetota; class Actinomycetes; order Streptomycetales; family Streptomycetaceae; genus Streptomyces. Next base: position 4,225,238 of record NZ_CP107757.1, on the reverse strand, counting down.
TCGCCCTGACCTCCGTCGTCTTCTTCGGATCGATCGACGACGACCGGGTCCTCGGCGCACCGTACGTCGACGCCTTCCGCGGCGCGCTGTGGTGGGTCGTGGCCGTGCTCGTCGCGATCTTCGCGGTGATGTTCGTGCTGCCGCGCAAGCAGATCCCCATGGAGGAGCGCGAGGGCGGCGAGCAGGGCGCCCAGGCCGCCCCGGAGGCGGAGGCGGTCCCGGCCGGCTGACCGGCTCCCGCTCCCCCTGACGGGCATGTCCGCTTCTGTTGGCGGACATGCCCGTTTGCTTTGGTTTCATGGCATACCGGCTCATGGTGGGGCATAATTTCCATAGTCGGACACCCGGACATCCCCAACGGACACGAACCCACATGTACGCACCCGAGCGCCGGCAGGAGATCCTCCGCCTCGCCCGCGAGGCGGGGCGCATCGACGTCCTCTCCCTCGCCGAGCGCTTCCAGGTCACCGCCGAGACCGTGCGCCGCGACCTCACGTCCCTGGACCGGGCCGGCCTGGTCCGCCGCGTGCACGGCGGGGCCATCCCGGCCGGCCGCCTCGACATCGAACCGGACCTCACCGAGCACGACGCCACCCGCGCCGACGAGAAGGACCGCATCGCCGCCGCGGGCCTCGCCGAACTCCCCGAAGGCGGCAGCATCGTCCTCGACGCGGGCAGCACCGTCGCCCGCCTCGCCGCCGCACTGCCCGTCGACACCGTGCTCACCGTCGTCACCCACGCGCTGCCCGTCGCCGCCCGGCTCGCCGACCACGCCGGCATCGACCTCCACCTCGTCGGCGGCCGCGTCCGCCACCGCACCCGCGCCGCCGTCGACGCATGGGCCCTGCGCGCCTACGCCGAGATTCGCGCCGACGTAGCCTTCCTCGCCGCCAACGGCTTCACGGCGCACGGCCTGACCACCCCCGACCTCGCGGAGGCCGCCGTCAAGCGGGCCGCGATGGCAGCCGCCCGCCGGGTCGTACTGCTCGCCGACTCCTCGAAGGCGGGCCGGGAGCACTTCGCGTGCTTCGGCTCCTTCGCGGACGTGGACGTCCTCATCACCGACCAGGGGCTCGCCCCCGCACAACAGGCGGCCATCGAGGCCGCCGGTACGGAAGTCGTGCTCGTATGATCCTCACCGTCACCCCGAACCCCTCCCTCGACCGGACGTACGAGGTCCCCTCGTTGGACCGCGGTGCGGTGCTGCGCGCCACCGGCGACCGCGTCGACCCCGGGGGTAAGGGGGTCAACGTCTCCCGCGCGGTGGCCGCGGCGGGAGCGCTCACGACGGCGGTCCTCCCGCTCGGCGGCTACCCGGGTGCACTGATCGCCGAACTGCTGGGCGCACAGGGCGTGGACGTCACCGCGGTGACCATCGTCGGGCAGACCCGCTCCAACATTTCGATCGTCGAACCGGACGGCACCCTCACCAAGATCAACGCGCCCGGCCCCGAACTCACCGCGGAGGAGTCCGCCCTCCTGCTGGAGACCGTCCGCACCGCCGCGGGCGGCCCCTCCTGGATCGCGGCCTGCGGCAGCCTCCCGCGGGGCCTGCCGCCCGAGTGGTACGCCGACCTGGTCGCCCGCGCCCGCGGAGCCGGCGCCCGGGTCGCACTCGACACCTCGGGACCGGCGCTGACCGCCGCACTGCCGGCCGGCCCGGACCTGGTCAAGCCCAACGCCTCCGAGCTCGCCCAGGCGGTCGGCCGCCCACTGACCACCCTGGGCGAGGCCGTCCGCGCGGCGCAGGAGCTCCGCTCCCGGGGCGCGGGCGCGGTGCTGGCCTCGCTCGGCGCGGACGGCCAGCTCCTGGTGAGCGCCGAGGGCACCTTCCACGGCACGGCCCCCGTGACCGCCGTCCGCAGCGACGTCGGCGCGGGCGACGCCTCCCTGGCCGGCTTCCTCATCGCGGGCGGAACGGGACCCAAGGCCCTCGCCTCGGCCCTGGCCCACGGCGCGGCCGCGGTCCAGCTCCCCGGCAGCGCGATGCCGACGCCCGCGGACCTGCGCCCCGAGACGGTCCGCATCACCGAGAACCCGCCCCCGGACCAGCCCCTGTCCACCCGCGCCCTCTACTAGGACCCGCCTTCCGGGTCGGTAGGGGGTCGGTCCTGGTCGGGCCGGGTCAGTCCTGGTCAGGCCTCAGCGCACCTGCGCGCGCAGTTCCATCGCCCCGCGGGCAGCCGGCTCGCTCTCGTACACCTCGCACATGTGCCGCCCGTCCGGCGTCGCCGTGTGCTCGACCTCCCACAGGCTGAGCTCGCTCCCGTCCAGCAGCACGAACGAGTGCTCGTACAGGCTGAATCCGGCGCCCCGCCCGTCCGCCATGCAGTGCCGCGTGCCGAACGCCTGGGTGATCTGGTGCGCGTACGCCGACTTCAGCAGCAGCGCCGTCCGTTCCCCGGGCCGGTCCGGGTTCTCCGCGCGCCGCAGCACCCGGCGGGCGTGGTCGGCGGAGTCCTCCACTGCGTACTCCCGGTGCCGCTGCGCCGGCGGGACAGCCGCGAACAGTGCGCTCAGCGCCGCAGCATCGTCGTCCGACTCCTCCTCGGCGGCGGCAAACACCGGATCCAGCGCCGGGTCGAACGCAGCCTCGGCCGGGGTGTCGCCGAACAGCCGGGCCACGGCCAGGCAGGTCTCCGCCTTGTTCACGAAGACCTCGTGCCGGATCGTCCGGTCGCCCTCCAACCGGTACACCAGTTCCCACAAGGACGCCGAACCGCCGTCGGACAGCAGGTACGTGTGCCGGTGGGTCTCCCGCCACGGTCCCGCCGCCGGGCTGTGGTGGGTGGTGTACAGGGAAGAGCTGTGGGCGAGCGCGGTGCCGAGGCGCTCGACCAACCGGTCCGGCAGGTCGAAGGAGTTGAGGGCGCGGCCCAGGAGTCGATCGAGGTGCGCCTCGGTTGTCTCGTACGGATCGCTCAAGGTGGGTCTCCAGGCCGTCGCAGCTAGTGACTTCGCGGAAGCTCAACGTAGCCCCTGGGCCTGACATCACGTCCGGGGTTCGGTAAAACGTCCGGGAAGCATCCGGGGTTCCCGCCACCCCTTCAGGTCAACTTGCGCAGGGATGTGCATGGTTCGCCCGGGTCTGTGCCGGAGCGCGGGAACATGGGCCGTATGGCAACGAAAACAGTGGACCTTCCCCGCCAGCAGGGGCGGCCCGGAAGTGAACACGAGGACGAACCGGTCGCCACCCCAAGGACGTTGGCCTGGTTGCTGGCGTTCACCGGCGCCGCCGGAGTGCTCGCCTCCTGGGTGATCACCCTCGACAAGTTCCTCCTGCTGGAGGACCCGGACTTCAAGCCCGCCTGCAGCCTGAACCCGGTGGTCTCCTGCGGCAGCGTCATGAAGAGCGACCAGGCGGCGGCCTTCGGCTTCCCCAACCCCCTGCTCGGGCTGGTCGCGTTCGGAGTCGTCGTGTGCGTCGGCGCGGGCCTGCTCGCCGGCGCGCGCTACCGCGGCTGGTTCTGGCTGGGACTGAACGCCGGCACGGCCTTCGGGGTCGGCTTCTGCACCTGGCTGATGGTCCAGTCGCTGTACGAGATCAACGCGCTCTGCCTGTGGTGCTGCCTGACCTGGGTGGCCACGCTGCTGATGTTCTGGGCGGTCACCGCCCACAACGTCCGTACGGGTGCGCTGCCCGTGCCCCGGCCGGTGCGGGGCTTCTGCACCGAGTTCGGCTGGGCCCCGCCGGCCCTGCACATCGGCGTGATCGGGATGCTGATCCTCACCCGGTGGTGGGACTTCTGGACCGGGTGACGGCCCGGCGCGCAAGAGGGCCCCGGCAGCTGGAGGCTGCCGGGGCCCTCTTGCGCCGCTCCACGGGCGGGGCGGGCCCGGACCGCAGAAGGAGAGGAGCGGGGATCAGCTGCCGATGGAGCCGTTGCCCGACAGGACCGGGATGTTGTCCAGGATGTGCGAGAGCGGCTCGTCGCCCTTGGCCTGGGTGGAGTTCTCGGTGCACTGCTGGTTCATCGGGTTGGACAGGACGTTGATGTCCTGGACGCCGATGTTGAGCGCGGCGAGGATCGACTGCGCGTTGACCTTGACCGGCAGACCGATGCAGGGCTTGTTGAGGGTGCCCTGGACCAGGCCGAGCTGCGGGCTCATGTCGCCCTTGGTCTTCTGGTTGCCGTAGGCCTGCACGGCACCGTTGCCGTTGACCGTGTTGATCCCGTTGTCGTTGCCGATGGCCATGGCCGGGGCCGCAGCGGCAGCGCCCGCGCCGACGGCGGCGGCGGTGACGGCGGCAGCAGTCATGATCTTCTTGAACATCATTGGTCCTTTTGTCGCACGAGTGCCCGCTAGTGGAGCGCCCTGGACAACTGCCCTGTCAGGGGGTTGGTTCCGCTGCTTCACTCAAACGGCCCGTTCGGGGCGGGGTTTTCCCCGCCCCGGGTGAGCCTTCTGCGGACGCGTGCGCGAAGCCCGTACGCAGCCCGCAGAACCGGCCGGAACGGTTCAAGATCCTGTTGCGCTCCGTAGGGGGTGTCCGCACGGTGAGTAAGGAAGCGGATCGCTCGGGTCCGCCTCTGTGCGACCACCGAAGGAACCCCCATGCACCGCACGAAGCCGTCCCGCATCCGCGTCCTCGTCCCGTCGGCCCTCGCCGTCGTCATACTCTCCGGCGCGGCCGCCCCGGCGGGCGCCGCGGACGGCGGCACGGAGGCCGCCGCCAGAAAACGAGTGGCCGCCGCCCAGCAGCAGATCGACCGTCGCGTCGCGGCGGCCGGTCCGCTCGACGACCTCCTCGCGGGGATCGGCGCGACCCTGGACGGACTCACCCAGTACCTCCAGACCCTGCTGCCCGGGGTGACGCTCCCGCCGATCAAGCTGCCGAGCCTGCCGAGCCTGCCGGAGATCCCGACGCTGCCGATCGAGATCCCGTCGATCCCGGGGCTCCCGTCGATCCCGTCCGTCCCGGAGGTCCCCGCGATTCCGGAGATCCCCGCGATTCCCGAGATTCCGGTCTCCAAGCCCGCGGCGCCCGTCGCCAAGCCGGCTGCACCGGCGGCACCGGCTCCGGCCAACCCGGTGCTCACACCGGTGGAGATCGTGCCGTAGGGTCCCGGCCTCCCGCAGCGGGCGGGCGGTAGGGAGGAAGGCGCTCGGAAATCGCGCGTGGTTACGACTATTGAGCTGAACAGGTCTGATTGCGCGCGGAGCCGTGTCGTCTGGGACGCTGGACCGTTTCGCTCGGTGTGAGCCCCGCGTCGGGGCAGAACACATCGAACAGAAGGTGCACTTCCCATGAACTCTGCCAAGAAGGCCGCCCTGGTCCTGGCCACCGCCGGTCTCGCTGCGGCCGGTGCCGCCGGCTCCGCCATGGCCGACTCGTCGGCCGAGGGCGCGGCCGTGGGCTCCCCCGGTGTCCTCTCGGGCAACCAGGTCCAGGTCCCGGTTCACGTTCCGGTCAACGTCTGCGGCAACACCGTCGACGTGGTCGGCCTGCTGAACCCCACGTTCGGCAACGTCTGCCTCAACAACTGACGTCAGTCGGAACACCTGACTGTGGGCGCCACCGGCCTCGCCGGTGGCGCCCACAGTTTTGCCGCGTGCCCGCCGGGGGCGGGTGCCTCGACCGGCTCAGTGGGCCCCGCCGTTGAGCTTCACGCCGCCGAGGAGCGGAGAGGCCTGCGTGACCCCGTTCGCCGCGCCGAGCACCTTGCCCGGCGCATTGTTGCGGAAGTCGTTGACGCGCTGCGCGGTGTCGAAGACCTTGGTGACGGCCTCGCCCTGCTCGGCCACCCCGTTGCTCAGGGTCTGCGGGAGCGACTCGGTGACCGGGGCGAGCGAGTTGACGGCCTCGGTGGCGCCACCCGTCAGGCTCATGGTGGGCATCGCGGCCGGCGCTTCGGCGGCGAAGGCGGGAGCGGCGCCGCCGAGCGCGGCAACGGATCCGGCGATGACCGCGGCTACCTTCGTGAGCTTCATTATCGAAATCCTCTTCTTTCGTGAACAGGGGGCAGTGGCGACCGTCGAGTCGCTTTCGCCCTGCGTAACGATTCCCGGCCGCTCCGGAAACGCGTACGGCAACGGCCGGAGAACCCGTCGGGGATTCTCCGGCCGATATTTCTTCTGATTACCGTGATTGCCGGTCAGGAGATGCGGGAACGCCGGTACAGAATGGCGCCGCCCAGGACCAGCGCCGAGGCGAGGGCCGCCGCGGCGCCGGGGTTGCCCGCACCGGTCTCGGCGAGCGCCGGCGCCGACACCTGCGCGGGGGCGGGAGCAGGAGCCGGCGCGGGGACGGGCGCGGCCGGCGTCACGGGGACGGGCGCCGGTGCCGGTGCCAGGTGGACGGGCATGTCACCGGCGGGGGCGGCCGGCGGCTGGTCGGCGGGACGGACGACCTCCGGCGCGGGAGCGGGAGCCGGGTGTTCCACGAACTGGCTGCCGTGCGGCGGCGCGGGGACGGGCGCCTCCTCGACCGGGGCGGGAAGCGGTACGGGCGCTTCCTGGACCGGGGCCGGAAGGGTCACCGGGTGTGCGGGGACCGCGGGCGGCGCGGGCGCGTGCGCCGCGGGCCCCTCGTGGACCGGGGGCTTCGGCGCGGGCCTGGGCGCCGGCCGCGGGGCCGGGTGCTCGGCCTGCGGCTTCGGCTTGGCGTGGGGCCGGGGCTGTGGGCGCTGGGGCGCCGGGGGAGCGTGGTGGGCCGCCGGTGCCGGAGCCGGGAGGGCGTGCGGGTGGTCGTCGCACTCCTTCTCGTCCGAGCCTCCGTATCCGCCCGGCCCGCCCTGGCTCCGGTCGGCCTCCTTCCCCGGTCCGCCGTAGCCGCCCTCGTCCGGGGACTCCTCGTACCGGGGTGCCGCGTGCCGCGGCGCGTGGCGGCGGGCCTCCTCCTGCCGGGGCTCCTCGTGGCGCTGTTGCGGCAGCGCGTGCCGGCCGCCCGGCTGCTCTTCGAGGTAGCGCTCGAAGGCCTGGGCGTGCTCGGGGCTGAGGTAGCGCTCGTAGCCGCGGTCGGCTCGGTGCGCGTCCGAACCGGTCGTGGTGGCACAGGTGTTTCCGAACGAGGGGTTGAGCGCCGCCCCGCCGTCCACGCTGTTGCCGCACACGTTCGGCGAGAAGGTGATCGGTACCGAGACGCTGTTGCCGGACAGCACACCCGGGGAATGCGAGGCCTCGGCCGTCGCCCCCTGGTGCGCGTAGGCCGCGCCGGTTGCGATCGACAGCAGGCTTGTGGCGGCCGCCGCCGTGAGCACTCCCTTGCCCAGTACCTGTCGGCTGAGTACCTGTCGCATGGGTCCTTCCCTGTCTACCGGCTCTCCCGCCGGTGCTGAATCGAAGGTGGCCCCGGAGTGCACCGCCGTGCACTCCGGGGCCACCCCGAGGAGGTTCGCCCTCGCGGGCGCAGGCGCTTCGTCAGGCGTTGATGCAGTGGTTGCCGAACGTGGGGCTCAGAAGGCCGACCACGTCGACGGTGTTGCCGCAGACGTTGACCGGAACGTGAACCGGGACCTGGACCAGGTTGCCCGAGAGGACACCGGGGGAGCCCACGGCCGCGCCCTCGGCCGACGAGTCGGCCATGGCGGGGGAGGCGGCACCGGCGGCCATCAGAACGCCGGCGGCCAGCACCACTGCCTTCTTGTACGTCATTTGTATTTGATCCTTCCCGCAGAGGCTTGTCCGCTGCAGAAATGACAACGAGTGGGTCAGGGAAAGGAAACCGAAGATTTTCGGGGGTGGCTCCGAAATTTACCTGACGTGCCCCACCGGAAATTCGGGGAGGATTTGCGGGATATTCGCGGTGCCGACAAGCGGCGAGGCCGCCGCGACCCGGAGGGGTGCGACGGCCTCGCAGACGCGGGGTGCGGTCAGCTGCCCGCGGAGACGTTGCCCGACAGGACCGGGATGTTGTCCAGGATGTGCGAGAGCGGCTCGTCGCCCTTGGCCTGGGTGGAGTTCTCGGTGCACTGCTGGTTCATCGGGTTGGACAGGACCGGGATGTCCTGGATGCCGACGTTGACGAGCGCGAGGATCGACTGGGCGTTGACCTTGGCCGGCAGGGCGATGCAGGGCTTGTTGAACGAGCCCTGGATGAGCGCCATCTGGGGGCTCATGTTGCCGTACGTGGCCTGGTTGCCGTAGATCTGCGAGGCGCCGTTGCCGTTGACGGTGTTGATGCCGTTGTCGTTGCCGATCGCCATCGCCTGCGGGGCCATGGCTGCACCGATGCCCACGACCGAGGCGGCAGCAGCCGCGGTGGCCATCATCTTCTTGATCATTTTCGTCCCTTTTTTCAGGATTGCCCGGTAGTGGAGCACTCGGATCAACGGGCGCGCCCCGGTTCGGGTTGCGTGCCTTCACCCGGATGCCGTCGTTTCGGGCAGCGCGGTTGACGGGTGGACCGACGGCCGGGGGTCGAGGGCCGGCGTCGACGGTCAGGCGTCGACGGTCAGGCGTCGACGGTCAGGCGTTGATGCAGTGGTTGCCGAACGCGGGGTTCAGCAGGCCGACCACGTCGACGGTGTTGCCGCAGACGTTGACCGGCACGTGAACCGGGACCTGGACCAGGTTGCCGCTCACTGCGCCGGGGGATCCCGCCGCGATGCCCTCGGCGCCGCTGTCCGCGGAGGCGAGGCCCGCGCCGCCCATCAGCACCGCAGCGCCCGCGACCGCCAGGGTGGTGCCGCGCATCAGCCTCTTCTTCATCTCCGATTTTCCTTTCGGTTCGAACAATGGTGCACGGCATAACGACTCGCCCCCTGTGAGGGTGCGTGTTATCGCCCAAAAGGCCGTACGTGCGAGTCCGGCGTGATTTCCAGCCTGATTTCTGACAACGTTCACTACTGTTTTGTCCGCTTGATCGAAAATGGAGACGGGGTCATGGGTTCGTCCCGCAGAATCCTCGGCGCGCTCGGTCTACTGTCCTGCCTCGCGCTTTCGGCGAACGTCCCTGCTGCGGACGCCGCTGCCCCGCCGGGTCCCGCGGCTCCCGCCGCTCCCGCCGTGCGGGAAATGGCCAAGGTTCCGTTCACGCAGCGTTACCAGTCCGTCCAGCGCGGCGGTCTGGTCCGCGCCTCCAACTCCTCCATCGGCTGCCGTCGGGAGGAGGCGCCGGACGTCGAGCCCTGCGCCGACGTCAAGCGCGGCGCGGCCGGGGTCAACAGCGACTTCGACATGTTCTACAGCGAGGTCGACAAGGATCCGGACACCTACAACTCCACCCGGGCCGAGCTCAAGGTCCCGCAGGGCGCGAAGGTCTCGTACGCCCGCCTGTACTGGGGCGGGAACCTGCGGGTGGGCGAGCAGAAGCCGCCGGAGGACAACGGCCGGGTGCTGGTCGCCGAGCCGGGCGGGGCGTACAAGGAGGTCCTCGCCGACACGGTGATCGGCCACCGCTCGGACGCGGGCAGTGATGCCTACCAGGCCTCGGCCGATGTGACCCCGCTGGTCCGCAAGGGCGGCGCGGGCATGTGGACGGTCTCCCAGCTGAACATCGCCATGGGCAACTCCGAGGTGGGGGCCTGGGGCGGCTGGACGCTGGTCGTGGCCTACGAGCACCCGCAGGAGCCGGTGCGCCGGATCTCCCTGTGGGACGGCTTCGAGGGGCTCGACGCGGGTGCGGGCGAGGCGGCCGGTGAAACGGTCGAGATCGCCGGGCTGGACGCGGCCGCAGGGTCCGCGGGCAAGGCCGGGGTCGTCGCGTACGACGGGGACCGCGGCACCCTCGGGGACTCGCTCACGGTGACCTCCGACCGTGGTCGCCGGGTCAATGTCAGCGATGCAGAAAATCCTTTTAATGATGTTATGAATTCCACCATCACGGAATTCGGACATCCTTCGTTCGTGCGACAGCCCGAACACGTGAACAATCTCGGATATGACGCGGACGTGTTCGACCTGAGTCCCGCCCTGTCCGGTGGCGCCCACAGCCTGAGCTTCAGGTTCACGGGCGAAAGCCAGGGTCAATTCCTCGGCGTGCTCTTCGTTCAGACAGACGCGCGCCGCTGAACGTAGGAGACCGCTCCGCGTGCCGACACAACCTCCCCCTGCGCAGTCCTCCCCAGCGCAGCCTCCGATCCCCCGCCCCCTGTCCGTCCTGCACCTGGTCCAGCCCGTCGACGGCGGTGTCGCCCGCGTCGTCGTCGACCTCGTCCGCGCCCAGACCGCCGCCGGTCTGCGCACCGCTGTCGGCTGCCCGCGCGGCGGACAGCTCGCCGACGCCGCCCGCGCGGCCGGCGCCGAGGTGCTCACCTGGCGGGCCGGCCGGGCCCCCGGACCCGACCTGCCCGCCGAAGTGCTCGGCGCCCGTCGGGTGATCGGCCTGGTCCGGCCCGACGTCCTGCACGTCCACAGCGCCAAGGCCGGACTGGCCGGGCGGCTCGCCGTGCGCGGGGCCGTGCCCACCGTCTTCCAGCCGCACGCCTGGTCCTTCGACGCCGTCGGCGGAGCCACCGCCGCGCTCGCGCTGCGCTGGGAGCGGTTCGGTGCCCGTTGGGCCGACCGGGTGCTCTGCGTCAGCGAGGCCGAACGCCGAGCCGGCGAGGCCGAGGGGATCACGGCCCACTGGTCGGTGATCCGCAACGGAGTGGACCTCGACCACTTCCGCCCCGGCGGCCCCGACCGCGACACCGACCGGGCCCGGGCGCGTACCGAACTTCCCTTGCCCGCCGCCTTCCTGGGCGACGGGCCGCTCGCCGTCTGCGTGGGCCGGCTCTGCCAGCAGAAGGGCCAGGACATCCTGCTCCGGGCCTGGCGGGAGGTGCTCGGCAACATCCCCGAAGCCCGTCTCGCGCTCGTCGGCGACGGCCCCGACACCGAGCGGCTGCGCCGCAGCGCCCCGCCCGGAGTGCTCTTCGCAGGGGCCGCCCCCGACATCCGACCGTGGCTTCGGGCCGCCGATCTCGTTGTACTGCCGTCGCGGTGGGAAGGCATGGCGCTCGCCCCGCTCGAAGCCATGGCCTGCGGCCGACCGGTCCTGGTCTCCGACGTCAGCGGTGCCAGGGAGAGCCTGCCGCCCGGCCAGGGACGGCTCTGCCTGGTACCGCCGGAGGACCCGACGGCCCTGGCCAAGGCCCTGGGACGGCTGCTCGCCGAACCGCGGCTGCTCGCCGAACTCGGGGAGCAGGCCCAGCAGCACGCCCGGACCGACTTCGACGTACGGCGGACCACGGACGCCGTCACCGGTCTGTACCACGAACTGCTGGGCAGGCCCCGGCCCTTGAACCAGGAGCGCATCAGCCGATGACGATGGACAGCGCACCCGCCCGGCACACCGGGCAGGGCGGCACGGGGCCTGCCGGCGGCACCGCCGGCACCGCAGCCGTCCGACGGTCCGTGACCGCCATCCACCCCCCACGCAGGCCCAGGGCCGACCCGGCCGGGCCCCTGGTGCGGCCGCAGCGGGTCCGGCGCCGCGACGGGGTCGTCCCGCTGCTGACCGCCGATGCGCTGGCCGCCGTACTCGCGACCGCGGTCGTCGCCCGGCCCGGGGCGGCGGTGCCGCCCGAGGCGGCCGCCCCGATCGCCGTGCTGGCCGCCGCGCTGCACGCCCAGGCCGGGCTGTACCGGCCGCGGCTCGCGCCCTCCGCGCTGCTCGAACTGCCCGCGCTGGCCGGGCGGGCCGCCGTCCTGTGGTGCGGAGCCGCCGCCGTCGTCGCCGCCGCGGCACCCGGCCGGGCCCTGGGCTGGTCCGCCCTGCTGACCGCCGTCTGTCTGCAGATCGTCCTCACGTGCACGGGGCGCGGGTTGGCCAACCGGCTCCGCCGCCGCTCCGCCCGCCTCCGGCCCGCCTCCGCCCTGGTCGTCGGCCCCGGTGCCGGGGCGAGCGCGGTCGCCGCCGCCCTGCACGGGCGTCCCGAGTACGGGCTGCGCCCCGTCGGGCTCGCCGAAACCGGCTCGGTGGAGGAGGACGGCGGCAGCGTGCCGGTGCTCGCCACGCACGAGGACGTCCGGCGCGCGGTCATCCAGAACTCGGTCCGGCACGCGGTGTTCACCCGCCCGCCGGAGGCCGACGAGCGCACCGCCTCCCTGGTCCGGCTCTTCCACGACCACGGCTGCCGGCTCTGGCTCGCCGACCCGGCCGGCACCGCCAAGGTGACCGGCATGCGGGTGGCCCAGCCCGCCGACCAGCTGTGGGGGTACGCCGTACAGCCGCTGCTGCCGCGCCCGTCCCGGCCGGTGGAGCGCTGGGTGAAGCGGGCCGTCGACGGGGCGCTGGCCGCGATCGCGCTGATCGCCGCCGCGCCCGTGATGGGGCTGTGCGCACTGGTCGTACGGCTCTCCGACGGCCCCGGGGTGATCTTCCGGCAGGAGCGGGTCGGCCTGTACGGGCGCCCCTTCACGCTGCTGAAGTTCCGTACCCTGCGCGCCGACGAGCACGAGTCCGCCACCCGGTGGACCGTCGCGGGCGACCACGGGATGAGCCCCGTCGGCTCCTTCCTGCGCAAGTCCTCGCTAGACGAGCTCCCGCAGCTGTGGAACGTCGTCCGGGGTGACATGAGCCTGGTCGGACCGCGCCCGGAACGGCCCTTCTTCGTAGCCAAGTTCGCCGCGGTGCACCCCGGCTACGAGGCCCGCCACCGGATGCCCGTCGGCATCACCGGGCTCGCCCAGATCAACGGGCTGCGCGGTGACACCTCCATCGAGGACCGGGCCCGCTTCGACAACCACTACATCGACACATGGTCGCTGTGGCAGGACCTGTGGATCCTCGCCCGCACCGCGGCCTCCTTCTTCCGCTTCCGGCTGGGGGGCAGCTGATGAGCCTCGCCGTACCCCTGGGCGGGGCCCGGCCCGACGTGACGGGGCTGCTGCGGCGCCACTGGCCGCTGCTGCCGCTCGCGGCGACCGTCCTGCTGCTGCTCGCCCCGATCGCGGCGGGCGACGCGAGCACCTCCGGCAAGGTAGGCCCGGCCGACGCCGCTTCACTGCTGCTGGTGCTGGTGTGCGCGGTGCAGGCGCTGCGCGGCCGGGTGAGGGAGCTGAGCCCGCTGGGCGTGCTGGTGCTCGGCGTGCCCGCCGTGGGCCTGGCCGTCGCCACCGCGACCGCCGGGGACCCGTACGCGGCGCTGCCCGGCTTCGTGCGCTACCTCCAGGTGTTCGTGCTGGTCCCGGCGGCGATCGTGCTGCTGGTGCGCGACGCCGGGGACTTCCGGCTGGCCGCCGGGTGCTTCGTGGTGCTGGCGCTGGTGCAGGGCGCGGTGGGGGTCGTGCAGTACGCGACCCACACCGGGGCCTCGTACCAGGGCGAGGACATCCGGGCCGTCGGCACCTTCGGGCCCGGCGACGTGATGGGCATGGCCACGGTCGTCGCGTACGGGCTGGTCGCGGCGACCGCGGTGGCGCTGGCTCCGGGACTGCCGGGCCGGGTGCGGCGGATGGCGGGCGGCGCGGCCCTGGTGCTGGTCGTGCCGCTGGTGCTGTCGTTCAGCCGGGGCGCGTGGATCGCCACGGTCGGCACGGCGGTGCTCGTGATGATGCTGGCCGGCATCCGGCGCGCGCTCAAGTTGCTCCTCGCGCTGGCCGCGGCCGCAATGGTGCTGGTGGGCGGGCTCGGCGTCGGCTCCGAGATGGTCGCGGAGCGGCTGACCTCGATCACCCAGGTCTCCAGCGCCCCCGACCAGTCGGTGACGGACCGCTACACGATGTGGGCCGCCGCCGAGTCGATGTGGCGCGAGCGTCCGGCGGTCGGCGTGGGCCTCAAGGGCTTCCCGGCCAACCGCGACGGGCACTCCTCGCTGGGGCTGTCCTCCGGCAGCGACACCGCCGGCGCGGGGCAGGCGTACATCCGCCAGCCGCTGCTCTCCCCGCACAACATGTACCTGCTGGTGCTCAGCGAGCAGGGCCTGATCGGGCTGACCGCGCTCGCGGGGGGCTGGGCGGCGCTGCTCGTCGCGGGTCTGCGGCGGTGCGTCACCGGCGGCTCCGCGCTCCGCGACTGCGGGCTGATCGCGATCGGGCTGTTCGTCTGGCAGCTCACCGACTTCCTGTACGCGGACATCGGCGGGCCGTCCACCGTCCTGACCGGGGTGATCATCGGCCTGGCGGCCTGGTGGGCGCTGCCCGAGCCTTCCGGTCGGGACGAGGTTCCCGGCGGCCCCGGCCGGCCGGGGGCAGGCACGACTCTCGGCGCGGGACGCGGTCCGGGCGACGCTGCTGCCGCGGGCGGGCGCACCGGCCTCGTGGCCGCGCTGCGCGCCGTTCCGGGTGCGGACGGCCGGTGACCGATACGACGCCCTGGCGGCCCGCTTCCGGCCCCCCGGCCGGGGCGGGCCCCGCCCGCGTCCCGGGCACGCCGGCCCCGGCGTCCCCCGTAGCCCCGCACGGCTCCGCCGGCTCCCGGCCCCCGTCCGGGACGGGCGCCCCGGTCCCGTCCGGGACCGGAGCCGGCGCGGCGCGGTCCGTCCGGGTGGCGGCCCGGGCCGCCGCGCGCCGTGAGCTGCCCGACGGCCCGGCGCCCGGAACGGACGACACGGCCGCCGCACCCCGGGGGGCCGGCCCCGCGGGCGGGAGCACGGCTGCGGCTCCGCTCGGGCGGTTCCTGGCCAAGGCCGCCGCCGTCACCGCCGGACTGACAGCCGCCGGGGCGGTGTTCGGGCTGGTCCGGGACCAGACGATCGCGCACCTCTTCGGGGCCGGGCACGACAGCGACGCCTTCCTGATCGCCTGGACCGTGCCCGAAATGGCCTCGACCCTGCTGATCGAGGACGCCATGGCGCTGCTGATGGTGCCCGCGTTCAGCCACGCCCTGGCCCGCCGGGCGGCCACCCGCGCCGGGCTCACCCGCAAGGAGGCCCGCGCACAGGACCCCGTACGGCTGCTCGTGGGGGCGACCCTGCCGCGGCTGACGGTGTTCCTGGCAGCCGTCGCCTCCCTGCTCGTCGTCGCCGCGCCGCTCGTCGTCGCCGTGCTCGCGCCCGGACTGCCCGATCCGGCCCTGGCCGTGGAGTGCACCCGGATGACCGCGCTGACCGTGCTGTCCTTCGGCGTCGCGGGGTACTTCAGCGCCGCGCTCAGGGCCCACCGCTCGTTCGTACCGCCCGCCGCGATCTACGTCTCGTACAACGTGGGGATCATCGGGACGATGATCGCTCTCCACGCCGTGTGGGGGGTGCGGGCCGCCGCCGCCGGTGTCGCCGCGGGCGGCCTGCTGATGGCGCTCGTCCAACTGCCCGCGTTCATCCGCAACGTGGGTTTCGGGCCGCCCCGCGCCAAGGACGCCCCGCGCAGCCAGCGCGACCGGGACCGGCCCACCCTCATCGCGTTCGGGCTGATCGCCCCGGTGATCTTCTTCGCGGTGTTCCGGCAGTCACAGGTCCTCGTCGAGCGGTTCCTCGCCGCCTCGCTGCCCCCCGGGGCCATCTCGCACCTGAACTACGCGCAGAAGGTCGCGCAGATGCCGATGGTGCTGTCCCTGATGATCTGCACCGTCACCTTCCCCGTCGTCGCCCAGGCCATGGCCGGCGGAGAGCGGGAGAAGGCCCGGCGGCGCGTCGAACAGGACCTCGCACTGGCCTCCCTCGCCGTCCTCATGGGCAGCGCCCTCGTCATCGGGTACGCCCCGCAGATCATCCAGGTCCTCTTCGAACGCGGTGCGTTCACCCACCGCGACTCCCTGGCCACCGCCAACGTCATGCGGGTCTACGCCCTCGGACTCCTCGGCCACTGCCTCGTCGGGGCACTGTCCCGGCCCTTCTTCTCGACCGCCCGGCCCACCTGGTTCCCGGCGCTCGCGATGGGTGCCGGACTCCTCGTCAACATCGTGGCCGGAGCCTTCGCCGTCCGCTGGTGGGGCACGTACGGCATCGCCGCCGCCAACGCCGCCGGCATCTCCACCACGGCCGCCCTGCTGCTCACCGGGCTCGGCTCGCGGATCGTCGCCATCCAGGTCCGCCGGGTCGCGCTCAGTATCGGCCGGCTCTCCGTCGCCGCCGTCGGTGCCTGCGGCACCGGCTGGATCGCCGGGCCGATGATCCCCGACCCGCTGCTGAGCGTCGCACTCGGCTGCCTGCTCGTCCCCGCCATGTTCGGCGCCTGCGGCATGGCCATACGGGCGCTTGAGATCACCGCCCTGCCCGCCCAGATCACCCAGATGACCCAGAGGTTCCGCAATGCCCGCTGACACCCGCACGGCGCCGGCCGCCACGACGGTCCCCGCCCGCCGGACCGCCTCGCCGTGGGTCCTGATGTACCACTCGGTCGCCGAGTTCACCGACCCCGCCGAGGACCCGTACGGAATCACCGTCACCCCGACCACGCTGGAGGCCCAGCTCGTGTGGCTGCGCTCGCGGGGCCTGCGCGGGGTGTCCGTCGGCGAACTGCTCCGGGCCCGGGCGGCCGGACGCGGCGCCGGGCTGGTCGGGCTCACGTTCGACGACGGCTACACCGACTACCTCACCCGGGCGCTGCCGCTGCTGCGCCGCCACGACTGCACCTCCACCCTGTTCGTCCTGCCGGGCCGGCTCGGGGTCGACAACGTGTGGGACCCGCTGGGCCCGCGCAAGTCCCTGCTGACCGCCGAGGGCATCCGCGAAGTAGCCGCCGCCGGGCAGGAGATCGGCTCGCACGGACTGCTCCACCAGGACCTCACCGCGGCCGCCGACGACATCCTCCAGCAGGAGCTGCGGGGCAGCCGGGAGCTGATCCGGGAGCTGACCGGGACCCTGCCCGAGGGGTTCTGCTACCCGTACGGGCACCTCGACGCACGGGTCGTCGCCGCGACGAGGGCCGCAGGGTACGGCTACGCCTGCGCCATCGACCCCGGCCGGCTGGCGGGCCCGCACGCCCTCCCGCGCACCCACGTCAGCCAGGCGGACGGGGCCGGGCGGCTGCGGATCAAGCAGCTGCGGCACCGGGTGCAAGAGCTGCGGCGGGCGGTGCACCGGTGAAGTCCGTACGGGCACTGCACGTCATCACCGGGCTCGGCGTCGGCGGCGCCGAGCAGCAACTGCGGCTGCTGCTGCGGCACCTGCCGATGCGCTGCGACGTGCTCACGCTGACCAACCCCGGGCCGGTGGCCGAGGGGCTGCGGGCCGACGGGGTCCGGGTCGTGCACCTGGGCATGCGGGGCAACCGGGACCTGGGGGCACTGCCGAGGCTGGTGCGCTTCATGCGGCGCGAGCAGTACGACCTCGTGCACACCCACCTGTACCGGGCCTGCGTGTACGGGCGGATCGCGGCCCGGCTCGCTGGGGTCGGGGCGAGCGTGGCCACCGAACACTCCCTCGGCGAGCGCGAGATCGAGGGCCGGCCGCTGACGCGCGGGGTGCGCGGCCTGTACCTGGCCAGTGAACGCCTGGGCGCGGCGACCGTGGCCGTGTCCGACACCGTGGCGGCGCGGCTGGAGGCGTGGGGGGTGCCGGCCGCGCGCGTGCACGTCGTACCGAACGGGATCGAAGCCGGGCGCTTCCGCTTCGACGAGGGGGTGCGCCGGGCCACCCGGGCCCGGACCGGGCTGCCGGAGCGGGCGTTCGTGGTCGGCGGCGTCGGGCGGCTGGTGTCGGGCAAGCGGTTCGACTCGCTGGTCCGGGCGGTTGCGGCGCTGCCCGGAGCGCATCTGCTGCTGGCCGGGGACGGGCCCGAGCGGGCGGCGCTGCGGCGGCTGGCCGCGGAACTGGGCGCGCAGAGCCGGATCCACCTGCTGGGGGAGCGCGACCCGCTGGGCGACGGCGCGGACGCGCGGACCCCGGGGATTCCGGCGCTGCTGGCCGCGATGGACGTGTTCGTGTCGCCGTCGCGGGAGGAGGCGTTCGGGCTGGCGGTGGTGGAGGCGCTGGCCGCGGGACTGCCCGTCCTGCACGTCACCTGTCCGGCGATCGACGACCTCCCGGCCGCGCAGGCACCGGGGGCGCGGCGGATCGGGACCGGGACGGAGGAGCTGGTCGCTGCGCTGCGCGGGCACATGGAAGCGGGCGCGCGACGGCTGCCCCCGCCACCGGTGGTCCGCCGCTACGACATCGCCGGCAGCGCGGACCAGCTGCTCTCCGTCTACGGCCTGGCCCTGGCGCAGCGCACGAGCGGGCACGCCCCCGCCCCGACCGGGCACGGCGTGCGGAGTTTCACGCCCGCCCCGACCGTGGCCCCGTCCGCCCGCAACGAAGCCCCGGAACCCGCGGCCCAGGAACCGCCGGGCCCGGGGACGCAGACACCGGCGCAAGCGGGCGATTCGGCCCGGTCGGGGGCCGGGTGACCCGGCCCCCGCAGCGGTCCCCGTACGGGACCCGTACCAACCCTCCTCCATCAGGAAAGAGACACGCACATGGCTGACACCGCCGATCAGAAGAAGACCGACCGCCGTCGCCGCAAGGTACGGCTGCTGCCGCCGCCCGCGTGGTGGCCGCTGCCCGCCGTCGCCGTGCTGGGGCTGGCCGCGGGCGGGGCGTACGGGGTGCTCAAGGCACCCGAGTACGCCGCCACCAGCTACGTCGTCGCCGTCCCGGACGACACCACCGAGCCAGCCACCGCCCTCGGCTTCGCCCAGGCGTACGCGCGCATCGCGACCAGCAGCTCCACCCTCGCGTACGCCCAGCCCCGCGCGGGCGTCACCGCCCGCCGGCTCCGTACGCAGGTGCGCGCCGAGACCTCCCCCGAGTCCCCGATGATCGCCATCACCGGCACCTCCAAGAGCCCGACCGAGGCCGCCGACATCGCCAACGCCGTCGCCGACGCGCTCTCGCTGAACAGCAACCAGTCCGCCAAGAACACCGGCGTGCAGCTGCTGCTGTTCAACCAGGCCGTCGCGCCGAGCGAGCCCGCCTCGCCGTCCGCCACCATCAGCGGGGCCGTCGGACTGTGTGCCGGCGGACTGCTGGGCGGGCTGTGGCTGTTGGCCCGGCCCGGCCGGGGCCGCCGGCACGACATGCAGCCCGTCGTCGAGGAGTACGCCTCCCTGCCCGCGCAGGGCGAGCCCACCACGGCCAAGGAGAAGGAGTCCGTGCGATGACCACGGGCTCCACCGGGGCCCTGTCGGTGACGCTGTGCCGCGACCCCCGGCAGTTCGCCGCGCTGGAAGAGCCGTGGAACCGGCTCTTCCGGGCCTGCCCCACCGCCACCCCCTTCCAGAGCCACGCCTGGCTGCACTCGTGGTGGCTCTCGTACGGCCGGGACGGGCGGCTGCGCATCGTGCTCGTCCGGTGCGGCGAGGAGCTCGTCGGCGCGTGCGCGCTGATGCTCGTCCACCGGCCGCTGCCGCTCCTGGTGCCGCTCGGCGGCGGCATCACCGACTACTTCGACGTCCTGGTGGCCGCCGGGCACGCCGACCAGGTCGTCCCGGCGCTGGCCCGCGGCCTGCACAAGGCCGCCCGTGGCGCCGTCGTCGACCTGCGCGAGGTACGGCCCGGGGCGGCCGCCGAGGCGCTGTACGACCAATGGCCCGGGATCCGCAGCACGCTCACCGACTCCACCTGCATGGAGCTGCCCGCGCTGCCGTTCGACGAACTGGTCAAGCGGATGCCGGCCTCCGGCGCCCAGCGGGTGCGGGCCAAGCTGCGCAAGACCGACGCGGCCGGGATCGAGGAGCGCGAGGTCACCGAGCAGGAAGTGCCGCGCGCCGTACGGACGCTGCTGCGGCTCCACGAGAAGCAGTGGCGCGGGCGCGGGGTGACCCCGGAACACCTGAGGCCCCGCTTCGCCGAACACCTGACCCGGGCCACCCGGCGGATGGTGCGGGCCGGCGAGGGCCGGCTGACGGAGTTCCGGCTGGACGGGAAGGTGGTGGCCGCCAACCTCACGCTGCTGTCGGGGGCGTTGAGCGGCGGCTACCTGTACGGGGCCGACCCGGACCTGCGGACCCGGAAGGTGGACGTGGCGACGCTGCTGCTGCGCTATGAGGCGGGCCGCGCACTGGCGGAGGGCCGACCGGTGGTGAGCTTCCTGCGCGGCAACGAGCCGTACAAGAACCACTGGCGGCCCGAGACGGTCGTCAACCAGCGGTTCCTGCTGGCCAGGACGGCGCTCGCGCCCCTGCTCCGCCTGCACAAATCGCAGGTGGCGGGGCGCGAACGGGCGGTGGACGTACTGCGCGAGGCCCTGCCGGCCGCCAGGGACTGGCGCGCCCGGCTCAACGAACTGCGGGTCCGATGAGGGCTCTACCAGGGCCAGAAGCCGGAGTCCTTGCCCCAGTCGAGCTTGATGCAGACCGACTGCTTGCCGATCAGCTTGGAGAGCCACTCGCCGAAGTTGACCGGCAAGCACCACTGCGTGCTGTTGCCGGGCGGCTCGACGGGCTCCGGCTTCGGCACGACCGGACTCGGGACCGGGACCGGCACCGGGACGGGGTCCAGACTCGGGCTCACCGGGGTCTGCGGCGACGGAACGGCCGGCGAGGGCACGGGCACCGGCTCGGGGTCGGGGTCGTGGCCGGGGCTCGTGCTCGGGGCCGTGCTCGGGACCACCGGGACCACCGGGACGTCCGGCGACGGGACCGCCGGGGAGGGCAGGGGGATCTCGGGGGTCGGGACCTGCGGGGTCGGCACGACCGGTGTCGGGACCACCGGTGTCGGGATGACCGGCGTCGGGACCACCGGTGTCGGGATGACCGGCGTGGGCACCACGGGGGTCGGGATCACCGAGCCCGGCCACTGGGGTGCGAGCGCGCCGCGGAACGCCTTCGCGGACCGGGGGTTCTGCTTGCACTGCCACACGCCGTGCGGACAGTAGTCGGTGATGGTGTGGTAGAGCGGCTTGTGCTGCTCGATCCACTTCAGCATGCGCTGCACGTAGTCCGGGTTGTCCCCGTGCCGGAACAGCCCCCACTCCGGGTACGAGATCTCTTTGCCGTGCGCTTTCGCGAAATTGACGTGCTGCTGGAGCCCGTACGGCTGGCTGATCATCTCGTCGAAGTTCCGGCCGGGAGCCTGGTCGTACGAATCCATGCCGATGACGTCGACCACGTCGTCGCCCGGGTAGCACTTGGTCCAGCCGATCGCGTCCGACCCGCGGTTGGGGGCGAAATCGAACTTGAAGTCCTGACCGGGCACGGAGCGCATCGTATTGACGATGCGCCGCCAGTACTGCTTCCAGTTCTCCGGGTCCGGCGCGCAGCGGTGGGTGTACGTGGAGCCGTTCATCTCCCACCCGAGCACGATGACCGTGTCCGGCAGGCCCAGTTCCACCAGCTTTTCGGCGAGCCGCCCGAAGTGCCGGTCGAACTCGCCGGCCTCGCCCGCCCGGATCAGCTGTGCCACCTGGCGGTCGGGGACGTGCTCCTCGTTGCGCTCCTGCATGGGCACGTTGAGGACGAAGAGCCGGTTCGCCTTGGCCCGGCGCCACTGGGCCCAGGAGCCCAGGAAGTCGGGATCCTCGATGCGGGCCCACCGGTCTCCGGGCAGATAGGTGTGCCCGACCCGGATCTCCTTGCCGCCCAGCCAGCGCGACAGCTGCGGCATCCGGGTGACGCCGGGCGGACCGGAGTCGAGGAACGCGCCCATGGCGATGTCGGAGCCCCTGGGCTGCTCCTCCTCGGGGGCCGCGAGCGCGGCCCCGGTGGCCAGCAGTCCGGCCGTCACCGTACCGATGCAGGTGCTCGCCAGTCGGCGGTGTGGTCTGGGCATGGCGTCTCCCGAACTTTCCTGAATCGGTCTGCTTGTCAAAGACGTTAGGCATCACATCTGACGAATGGCCTGTCCGGTGACCGCCGCCTAGGCCATTCGCAGCTGCGTATCCTCCCCGCTTGGTCCGACTAGGTGAAAGACACCGTTCCCATGCACGCGTTCGTCAGCCATGTGCCCGCTGTAGTGCTCAGACTCGATCGGAATCCGTTCCACCACGGAACCCTCGGCGCCGTCAGATCGCTCGGGCGCAGGGGCGTGGAGGTCCATGCCGTCGTCGAGGCCGGGGGAGGTCCCATGGGGCGTTCGCGGTACCTGCACGCCGCGCATCCCGGCCCGGCCGGCGGGCTGGATCCCGAGGTTCCGGAAACGCTGCTGGAATGCCTCGTCGGGGTGTCGGAGCGGATCGGCAGGTCGGCGGTGCTCGTGGCGATGGACGACCTGAGCGCCATCACCGTCGCGCGGATCGCGCCGATGCTCCAGGGGCGGTACCGGATCCCCCATCAGCCCGACGGGCTGCCCGCCCGGGTGGCGGACAAGGCGGAGCTGTCGCAGCTGTGCGCGCGCTGGGACATCCCGCACCCGGAGACCGTGATCCCGGCGAGCGGGGCCGAAGCGGCCGAGGCCGCCTGGCGGCTCGGCCTGCCGGTTGTGGCCAAGTGGAGCCGGCCCTGGCTGCTGCCCTCGGGCGCCGGGCTGCGCAGCACCACGCTCGTGCACACCGCCGCCCAGGCGCGCCGGCTGTACGAGCGCACGGCCGAGGCCGGCAGCCGGCTGCTGCTCCAGCGGTTCCTGCCGGCCGGGACGGACACCGACTGGTTCTTCCACGGGGCGTTCGCCCGGGGCGGGCACCCGCTGCTCGCCGGGTCCGGCCGCAAGGAGCTGTCGTGGCCGGTCCGGACGGGGCTGACGGCGGTGGGGCGCTGGCTGCCCGATCCGGCGGTGGAGGAGGCCGGCCTGCGGATCGCCGAACGGCTGGGCTACCAGGGGATCTTGGACCTGGACTTCCGGCGGGACGAGGACGGCTGCTTCCGGTTGGTGGACTTCAACCCGCGCCCGGGCGCGCAGTTCCGGCTGTTCACGGACGCGGGCGGGCTGGACGTGGTCCAGGCGATGTACCTGGATCTGACGGAGCAACGGGTCCCGGAGACCTCGGGCGGTCCGGGGCGGGTGTTCGTCGCGGAGAACTACGCCCTGCTGGCGGCGGTCCGGGGCCGGCAACTTCCCTGGCGCTCTCCGGTCGTTGCGCCGCTCCCGACCCAGGCCCAGAGCCCGGTCCAGGCCCCCTCGACTCCCGGCCGCGGCGCAGCCGACACGGCCCCGGCGGGCCCGACTGCCCCGGCCGTACGGCGCCCCGGCTCCGTACCCGCTCCGGCGCGGGCCGACTCGGCCGGGGCCGGGCCGGAGCGTGCCGGGGGCGACCGGAGCGGTCCGGTACGCGTGGTGCCGCGGTCGGAGCGCGGGCGGACGGAGGCGGCCTGGTTCGCCGCCGACGACCCTCTGCCGTTCCTCGCGATGCTCGCCGCGTTCCTCGGCCGGGGCGCGGGGAAGGGCGTGCGCGTCCTGCGGGGTGTTCCGGCGCACGGCCGCCGCACGGCCCGCGCCGTGGTCCGCGCCCCGCGCCAGCGCGCCCGCGACCTGACCCCGCCGGCGGCCCCGGCCGAACCGGACGAACTGGTGACCAGATGACGCCCGCCCTGTAGCGCCCGCCCGGAACCTCCGGGCGGGCGGAAGCAGCGCAGACAGGGGGTCCACGAGACTGGAGGGACAGCAGTGACGCGGATGGACGATCTTGTCGTGGTCGGCGCCGGGCCGTACGGGCTGTCGATCGCCGCGCACGCGGCGGCGGCCGGACTCGGCGTGCGGGTGCTCGGTCGGCCCATGGCCTCCTGGCGGGACCACATGCCCGAGGGCATGTACCTGAAGTCGGAGCCGTGGTCCTCCAACCTGTCCGCGCCGGCCGGCCGGCACACGCTCGCCGCGTACTGCGCCACCCGCGGGCTGGTGGCCGAGCACGGCAGCCCGCTCCCGATCGGCACGTTCAGCTCGTACGGGATGTGGTTCGCGCGGCAGGCCGTGCCCGAGGTGGAGGAAGTGACGGTCACCGAGGTCACCCCCCAGGGCGATGGCTTCCTGGTGCGGACCGCCGAGGGGCCGCCGCTGCTCGCCCGGACGGTCGCGCTCGCCGTCGGGGTGATGCCGTTCGTCCACCTACCGGAGGCGCTGCGGGACCTGCCCCCCGGGCACTGCTCGCACAGCAGCGGCCACCGCGACCTGGCTCGGTTCGCCGGCCGGGAGGTCGCCGTGATCGGGGCCGGGCAGGCGGCCCTGGAGACCGCCGCCCTGCTGGCCGAGAACGGGGCCAGGCCCTGCCTCGTCGCCCGCCGGTCCCGGCTGAACTGGAACACCGTGCCCCAGCCGCTGGAGCGTCCGGCGCTGCGGGCCCTGCGCGATCCGCACAGCGGCCTCGGCACCGGCTGGCGCAGCTGGGCGTGGTCGGAGCTGCCCTGGGCGGTGCGCCGGCTGCCCGCACCGACCCGGGAGCGGATCGCGGCGACCGCGCTCGGGCCCGCCGGGGCGTGGTGGCTGCGGGACCGCTTCGAGCGGAGCGTCCCGGCGCTGCTGGGGCACCGCCTGCACCGGGCGGTGCCGGTGGGCGGGCGGACGCGGCTCGGGCTGACCACCGCGGCCGGGGAGTCCGTCGTACTGGACGTCGCGCACGTCGTCGCGGCCACTGGGTTCACCCCGAACCTCGACCGGCTGGGCCTGCTGGACGCGCGGCTGCGTGCCGCCCTCGCCGTCGTCGGGGACGGCGGCACGCCGGAGCTGAGCGCCGCTTTCGAGTCCTCCTGGCCCGGACTGTTCTTCGCGGGGCTGCTGACGGCTCCCTCATTCGGCCCTTCCATGCGATTCGTGCACGGTGCGGGGTTCACGGCGGGGAGACTGGTCAGAGGAGTACGAAAGCGCCTCGGCGCCCGGGTCGGGCCGGCGGGCTCCACCGGGACCGTACGGCCCGACCGGGCCGGTGCCGGGCATCCGAAGACGTCTCTGCGGTGAGGTCGAGAGGGGTCCGCGATGAGTGCGGAGCAGCGAGCACAGGGCGGCCGTGGCTGGGTGCACATTCCCGCGAGCCGTACGGAGCAGCCCGCCCCGGCGGCCAGGACCGCGGGGGCCAGGAGCACCGCGGCCCGGACCGCCCCGCCGTACGCCCCTCCCGGGTACGGGGCGCCGGACCAGCCGACGATCTACCTCTCCCTCGTCAGGCGCTGGCAGGAGGCCGGGCGCACCCTTCCGGGGCATCCTGACGAGGAGTGGGAGCGGCTGATCTCCCAGCCGTGCTGGCCCGGCCGTTAGGTGGTGTGTCTCTTGTCAGCGGCGGAGCGCGACAGATCCGAGCAGGGCCGCCGGGACCCCGTGACCGGGCCCGCGGAGCGGCTCGCGTTGAACGGCATGGGCAGCTTCGAATGGGACCTGGCCGCCGGGACGCTGACGCTGGACGAGCCCGGGCTCGTGGTCTTCGACCTCGAACGGGAGGAGTTCGACGGCACCCCGGAGGGTCTGGGGCTGCGCATTCCGGCCGACGACGCCGTGCGGCTGGCGGAGTCCACGACGGTCGCGCTGGACGGCGGCGCGGAGACGTACGGCTCGTACTTCACGGTGCAGCGGCGCGACGGCGTCGACCAGTGGACGCACACGCAGGGCCGGATCCTGCGGGACGCCGACGGGCAGGCCGTGCGCATCGTCGGGATCGTGCGGGACGCCACGGCCGAGCTCGCGCACGCCACCATCCTGCGCAAGCTGGAGTCGGCGCGGGCCCAGCAGGCCACGATCGTGCAGCGCACGACGGAGGCCCTGTCGCGGGCGGTGACGGTCGACGACGTCACGGCCACGCTGACCGGTGCGGGCGCGCTGGAGCGGCTCGGCGCGGACGGCCTCGCCCTGGGACTGGTCGAGAACGGCGCCATCAAGATCATCGCGTTGAGCGGGGAGTCGCTGGAGATCCTCAGCGAGCGGCAGTTCACCCGGCTGGACGGCTCGCTGCCGCTCTCGCAGGCGGTGCTCACCCGCAAGGCACGGTTCGTCACCTCCCTCACCGACCTGGCCGGCGAGTTCCCGCTGCTCGCGGACTACCTCAACCGGATCCGCTTCGACGCCGCCGCCTATCTGCCGCTGATCGCGCAGGCCAAGGCCATCGGCGGGCTCGTCCTGTTCTACCGGCGGCGCACCGAGTTCAGCCCGGAGGAACGCAACCTGTGCCTGGGCCTGGCCGGCATCGTGGCGCAGTCCCTCCAGCGGGCGCTCCTGTTCGACCAGGAGAGGGAGTTCGCCACCAGCCTCCAGGCCTCGATGCTGCCGCGCCGGATCCCGGAGATCAGCGGCGGGGAGATCGCGGTGCGCTACCACTCCGCGTGGAGCGGGCGGGAGGTCGGCGGGGACTGGTACGACGTGATCGCACTGCCCCGCGACCGGGTCGGCATCGTCGTGGGCGACGTACAGGGCCACGACACGCACGCGGCGGCGGTCATGGGGCAGCTGCGGATCGCGCTGCGCGCGTACGCGGGGGAGGGTCATCCGCCGTCCACCGTGCTGGCCCGGGCCTCGCGCTTCCTGGCCGAGCTGGACACCGAGCGCTTCGCGACCTGCATGTACGCACAGGTGGACCTGGAGACCGGCGGGGTGCGGGCGGTCCGCGCGGGCCACCTGGGGCCGCTGATCCGGCACACGGACGGGCGCACCGGATGGCCCAACGTGCGCGGCGGCCTGCCGCTCGGCCTGGCCTCGGTGTTCGAGCAGGAGGACTTCCCGGAGACCCGGCTCGACCTGGTCCCCGGGGAGACGCTGGTGTTGTGCACCGACGGCCTGGTGGAGGAGCCCGGCACCGCCATCACCCAGGGCATGGAGGCCCTCGCCCACGCCGTGCGCAGCGGGCCGCAGGAGGCCGGGGCGCTCGCCGACCACCTCTCCGACCGGCTCTGGGAGCGCTGGGGCTCCGGCGACGACGTGGCGCTGCTGGTGCTGCGCCGGGCCCCGGACCCGGGCACCCACCGGGCTCCGCGGATCCACCAGTACATCCACCAGGCGGACCCGGAGGGCCTCTCGGAGGCCCGCTACGCCCTGCGCCAGGCCCTGCGCGACTGGGGCATGCCGGACCTCGCCGACGACGTGGAACTGGCCGCCGGCGAACTCCTCGTCAACGCCTTGCTGCACACGGACGGCGGGGCGGTGCTGACCATGGAAGTGCTGCCGGAGCCGGTCCGGCGGATCCGGCTGTGGGTGAAGGACCGCTCCAGCGTCTGGCCGCGCCGGCGCACCCCGGGGGAGGCCGCCACCACCGGGCGCGGGTTGCTGCTGGTCGACGCGCTGGCCACGCACTGGGGAGTGGAGTCCCGGGGCGACGGCAAGGCCGTGTGGTGCGAGTTCGACGTCGCCGGCAGCGTACGGAGCACGGGCGACCGGCCGGGGTGAGCGGCCGGGCGATCGACCTGCCGGGACGCGCGTACGGGTGACCCGGTGCTCACGCCGAGTTGTGGGGTGCCGGGGCCGGAGTGATGATGCGGTCCATGGAACGGACCACCAGGACCACCTCATCCGAACGGATCCCGCCGTGCACCGGCTGAACAAACGGCCGGGCAAAGGCGCCACGACCGCTCTCCTCGCGCTCCTGCTGGCCGTCGCGGTGCCGACGGCCGTGAACCGGGTGACCGGGCGCCCGCACCCCGACCCCGCCTGCCGGACCGTCGCGTTCATGTCGATGACCGGTGCGGCGCCCGCCTGCCGGTAGCGGTGGCTACCGGCTACGGGCCGGGTCAGCGGTGCTTCTCCTCCAGCACGATGTTCCGCTCCGCCTGCGCCAGGTACGACACCCGCAGGGTCATCCCGGAGTGCAGGCTCGACGACTGCAGGCGGGCCTGTGCAGTGGCCGGGCCCGGGTGCACGTCGGGGGTCATGCGAAGCGAGGTGCTCGTCGACCAGGCGTGCTCCGCGCCGTCACAGACGGCCTCCTCCCCGCCGAAGCCCAGCTGGGTCCCGTCCTGTGCGAGCGTGACCTGGATGTGCACTCCACGGGGTGATGAGGGCGTGCACGAATAGGTCCCGAAAAGGGTGACGCGGCCATCCTCGGAGATGTGACCGAATTCTTGTACGGAAATCTCATCACCTTGGGAGCGGGCGTCGGCAGGCGTGGTGAAAACGCTGGCCGCAGCCAGCGCGGAAAGCACCGTCACGGCCACTCGGCGGGTGGAAACTCGCATGAATCCTCCATGGGGGTGTGGGTCGGCACAAAAGCGCCGAAACGCATTCTGCTGGCAGATGGCGGGCAACTCCTTCCGCGCACTCGTGTCGGTGTGTGCAATTGCCCGCTCGGGCGCGTGAGACTGGCCGGAACACATCCCCGAAGGTCCCCGAAGGGATCGCGCATGCGTCAGTCCGCTTCCGTCCTCGCCGCCGCTCTCCTGCCCCTCCTGCTGCTGGGCGCCACGGCCTGCTCCGGTGCCCCAGAGGGTGCCGCGCTCGCCCCCGCCGCGGCGCCGGCCGTCCCGGTGGACGACGGCGTGCCGGGGGCCGGGGAAGACCCGGACCCGGCCCCGGGGGCGGACCTGGCCGCCTCGAAGGACGCCCACGTGGGTGATTCCGTACGGGTGCGCGGCCGCCAGGTGGGCCGGCACCTCCAGGCCGTGCTCAACGCGTACGTCGACCCCGCGGTCAGCGTGGAGAAGAACTACGCGCCGCCCGCGGGCAAGCGCTGGGTGGCCGCCTCGATGTCGTTCGTCAACGTCGGCGGGGACTCGTACGGGGCCCTCGGGCGCATGTGGGCGTACGACAGCGCGGGCGGTCGCCACCCGGTGGTGCCGACCGGCGAACTGACCACCGGCAAACCCCTCGTCTTCGATTCCCTCGCGGTCGGTGAGCGGGCCGAGGGATGGGTGGTGTTCGAAATCCCGGAAAAGGCGCGCATCGTGCGGCTCCAGTACAGGGACGCGAACATGCAGACGAATTCCGGAGAGGGATTCTGGGCGGTCTAGCCCGCCCGGGTGAAAGGCCGTGAAAGGCTCCGGGGAGAGAGCACTAGGGTGCGGCGCATGACTTCAACTCAAGCCGAAATCGACCGGTCCCAGCTCGGCACCCTTTCCGTGCTCGCCTGGATCGGCGACCCCTCCGAGGGCCACGACATCCCGTACCTGCTCGCCTACACCCTCGGCGACGGACCCCAGGGGCGGGAGGCCGGCGAGCGGGCCGCCCGCGGGCTGCTGGAGGAGATCGGCCTGCCCATCGGTGACGTGGTCATGGACGGCACCCGCAACCCGGCCGCCTTCCCGGTGCAGATCGTGCTGGCGGACAACCAGGTCGGGCTGACCCTGCCGGGGCTGAACGCGACCTGCACCGCCCCGGACGAATGGGTCGCCGCGGCCAACGAGAGCGGCCAGGCCTACTTCCTCTTCGCCACGCGGGCCTGGCCCGAGGCCGTCCCCGGCCAGCCGGTCGAGCCGAAGACCCTCCAGGAGTTCGCGGGGGACGAGGCCGTGCTCACCGGCAGCGCCCACTGCGTCCTCGCGGTCCGGCGCCTCCAGTAGCAGCGCCTTCCCGGGAGAGCGCGCCCCCCGGGAAGGCGCCCCCGCTCCGGCCGCCGGGCTCCCAGCCCGCCCGGTGGCCGGTTTCCCCGGGCCGGCTCCCGTCGCCGGCCCTGCGCGTTACGGGCGCTCGAAGGCGAAGCGCAGCGAGCGGACCCGGTTGTCGAAGTTCGAGCCCGCCAGGTCCGGCAGCCCCACCGCGCGCAGTCCGACCGGCCGGGTCAGCAGCTCGCGGAACAGGGCCTTCATCTCCACCCGGGCCAGGTGCGCGCCCAGGCAGAAGTGCGGACCGCCACCGCCGAAGCCCAAGTGCGGATTGGGCGAGCGGGTGATGTCGAAGGCGTCCGGGTCGGGGAAGACCGCCTCGTCGCGGTTGGCGGAGGCGTAGTACAGCACCACCTTGTCGCCGGGTCGGAACAGGTGCCCGCCCAGGGTGTGCTCGGCGGCGACCGTCCGGCGGAACTGGATGATCGGCGTCGAGTGGCGGATCATCTCGTCCACCGCTCCGTCCGCGTGCGCCTCGAAGTCGCCGAGCAACAGGTCCCGTTGTGCGGGGTGGTCGGTCAGCAGGGTCAGCCCGTGGGTGATCGCATTGCGCGTGGTCTCCACCCCGGCCACCATCAGCAGCGAGAAGAACGCGCCGAGCTGGCGGGCTCCCAGGGCCTGTTCGCCCGCCGCCCCGTTGACGTTCGCGCAGACCAGCGCCGAGATCAGGTCGTCGGTGGGGTTCTTGCGCCGCTCCCGCCCGATGCCCGCGACCATCCGCTGCATCCTGGCGAGGGCCCGCAGCCCGCGCCCGGGCATCCGCAGCCTTGAGGCCAGGCCCCGCTCGACGCCGATGTTCTCCGAAGCGTGGTTGACCCGGTCGGCGATCTCGGCGCGGTAGCGCTCGGGGATGCCCATCATGTTGCAGATGACCTCAAGGGGCAGCCGGGAGGACACGGCCGAGACGAACTCGTCGGGTTCGTCCGCCAGTACGTCGTCCACGATCCGGGCGGCCACCGCGTGGATGTCCGCCTCGGCCGCCGCCAGCAGCCGCGGCGTGAACGCCCGCTGCACGATCTTGCGCAGCTGGGCGTGGTCCGAGCCGTCCAGGTTGACCATCGAGTCCCCGAACAGCGCCCGCACCCACCGGGCGGGCTCGGGCGTGGTCACCCCGGGCGCGCTGGCGAACACCTTGGGGAGCCGGCTCGCCTCCTGCACGTCCGCGTGCCGTACCAGGGCCCAATGCCCGCGGCCCTTCCCCTCGGGCACGTAGACCGGGGAGTCCAGTGCCCGCAGCCGGGCGAATGCCGCCAGCCGCGCCGCCGGGGGCTGCTGCCAGAACGCGGGGTCGGCGAGCTCCCCGTACTCCGCCACCGCCGAGCCCGTGTCCGCGTACCGCTGTACCGGGACCTTCATCGTTTCTTCTCCCTGTCGCCGGCGCGCTCGACGTGGCCGCCGCGGCCGTCGCCGCCCGCCGTCCTCACGCACCAGAACGCTCCCGGTGCACCAAGGTCACGCCCACCGCGACGCTTGCCGCGGCGACCAACCCCGCCCACAGCACCGCGTGCGCGCCGGTCCAGGCGCACGCGAGGATCGCCAGCGCGGAGAACGGCAGCACCAGCTGCTGGGTCGCACCGTGCTTGAAGTGGCGGGAGTGCAGCAGCCACACGAAGGCCAGGAACAGCGCCGCCGGCACGGTCACCGAGAGGTTGGCGGACAGCGTCGAGACGTGGGCCTTGCCGACCGCCTGCTCGATCGCCACCTCGATGCCGGCCCCGATGGCCGCGGCCGACGCGAAGATCACGAAGTGCCCGTACCCCCACGGGATGGCCTCGCGGTTGCTCTGCAGCCGGTCGTGCGCGGGGACGGCGAAGTAGATCCACCATGCCGCGAAGACCAGCAGCAGCCCGCCCGCCGCGATCGGCAGCAGCTCGCCCAGCGCCTCGTGCTCGTCGATCGCCGACTGGACCGCGACCGTGCTGGCGGCGATGGACTCGCCGAGCACGATGATGGTGAACAGGCCGTACCGCTCGGCGATGTGGTGTGGATGCCACTGGGTCTGGTAGCCGCGCTCGGCGATCACCGGGACCAGCAGCTCCGCCATGACCAGCACCAGGAACAGCCATCTGCGGGCGTGCTCGGGGGCGGCGAGGAGCGCCACCCAGCCGGCCTGGCACACCAACAGCCCCGCCGCGTACGTGAGCGCGCACCGCCGGGCCGGGCCCCGCTCCCCGGCGGCGGCGCGCAACCACTGCACCGTGAGCGCGAGCCGCATCACCACGTAGCCGAGGACGGCGATGGTCCAGTCGTTGTCGTTGAAGGCGCGCGGGATACCGGCCGAGTAGATGAGCACACCGGCGATCTGCACGAGGGTCGCGATCCGGTACGGCACGTCGTCGACGTCGTAGGCGGAGGCGAACCAGGTGAAGTTCATCCAGGCCCACCACACGCCGAAGAACACGAAGAGGTAGCCGGTGATGCCGTCGCCGACGTGCCCCTCGGCCAGCGCGTGGACCAGCTGCCGGCCGGCCTGCGCCACCGCCACGACGAAGCAGAGGTCGAAGAACAGCTCCAGCGGGGTCGAGGCCCGGTGGTCCTCGTCCCGGCTTCGGGAGGTCATCGGTACGTATGTCATACCGCCAGCACAGCAGCCGTACGCCGGTCGGCAGGCGAGGCGCGCGGCCGGCGGGGCCGCGGAACCCCTGACCTGCGCACCGCGGACGAAGGGACCTCCACGACGACCGCGTCGACGACATCGCGGTCCGGCTGGTCGAGGAGCTCATGCGCAAGCTGCGCCGGCACCCGACGTACCGGGGCGCCGAGGGCGCCAACCCGATGAACGGCCGCGACACCCACGGCTACGTCACCTCCGCGCTGTCGGTCGCGAAGCTGCCGTACGAGGACGCCGAGGACGCCGAGGGCGGCATCTCGCTGACCGGCACCGTGACCCCCGACGGCCTGGGCCGCACCCCCGAGGAGCGGATCGCGAACCTGGCGGGCGTCCTCGACGGCCACATGGCCAGTGACGGCCTTCCACGGCTCGCTGTAGCCCCCGGGAGCATGCGGTCCGGGGCCGGCCCTCACCCGGCTCCGGACCGCACGCCAAGGATCACCGACCGAGATCGAGAAACGACGGACCACAACTCAAGAGGTGCCTGCCGTGCCCGTCCTGTTCGGCCCTTCGACCCCGGCCGCCGTGGCGACCCGCCGGCCCAGCGAGGGCTCGGTGCACTCCTGGGACCTGTCGACCGGCGTCGACGGACCCGGAACCCGCTTCGTCACCTTCCTCTCCGGCCGCGCGCTGACCTGCCAGTACCGCCACAACACCGACACGCCCGCCTTCTCGGGCGAACTGCTGCACCGGATGGAGCGCGAGCTGCGACTGCACACCGCCCTGGACACCTCCGGCTTCCTCGGCGCACGGGCCACCGACGCGCTGCTGCGTGATGTGGACCTGGTGCCCTGGACGTCAAGTCCTGGGACCGGCAGACGTACCGGAAGGTGACCGGGCGGCCGCTGGAGTCGACGCTGGACTTCGCCCACCGCCCGGCCGACGTCGGCATGCCGTTCACGCTGCACGACACCCCCGCGCACACGGCGCAGCAGCTGGCGCGGGCGAAGGCGGTCTTCGAGGCGCAGGGGCTGACGGCCGTGTGAGCCCACGTGAGCCGGGTGTGTTGGGTGTGCTGGGTGAGTCGACGGAGGCTCACCCGTCTGGTCCACACGCAGATATGACATAACGGGCCCAACCTGTACACAACGCCTAGCGTGGTGCTGTGTCCGAGCCCCCAGAAGTCCTCGCCGCGGAGCCGCCCCCGCCCCCGTCCGTGCCCGCGCGTCCGGCCGGACCGCCGACGGCCGGAACCCTCCCGCCCGTCGGGCCGCCCGTCACCGCACGGGCCACGCTCGCCGGGACGGTCGTCTCGCTCCTGCTCATCGCCGCGATCGTGCTCGGCAGCCGGCTCCTGCGCGACTTCGACTCCGCGCTTCTGCCGTACGCCGTCGCCACCGTCTTCCTGGCCTTCGGCGTGGCCTACCGGTACACGGTGTGGGTCTCCGCGCCCGGCGCCCGGCGCCTGTTCACGAAGGGCTTCGGCAGCTTCTTCTCCGCCGCCAACTTCCGCAAGGCCCCCACCGCCCTGCCGCGGATGATCGCCACCTACCTCGGGTTCCAGAAGTTCCTCGGGGCGCGCTCGCGCTCCCGCTGGGCCGCCCACCAGCTGATCTTCTGGGGCTGCCTGCTGGCGGCGGCCATCACCTTCCCGCTGACCTGGGGCTGGTTCACCTTCACCTCGGGCAGCGGCTCCGGACCCGGGTACGAGATGCGGATCTGGGGCTTCAAGGTCCTCGGCTTCAACGCGCTGAACACCGTGGGCTGGCTGATGTTCCACGGCCTGGACATCGCCGCCGCGCTCGTCATCCCCGGGGCCTCGTACTTCCTGTGGCGGCGGATGAAGGACCGCGGCGCCATCACCGGACAGCGCTTCGCCTACGACCTGCTGCCGCTGATCTGCCTGATCGTGATCTCGGTGACCGGGCTGCTGCTGACGTTCTCGTCGATCTTCCTGCACGGCGGCGGCTACGAGTTCCTGGCACTGCTGCACATGGTGTCGGTGGTGTTCACCCTCATCTACATCCCGTTCGGGAAGTTCTTCCACATCGTCCAGCGGCCCGCCGCCGTCGGCATGCAGCTGTTCAAGTACACGGCCCGCCAGGACGAGCAGGTCTTCGCCTGCAGACGCTGCGGCGAACCCGTCGACACGGCCCCGTACGTGGAGAACCTGCGCGCCACCATGCAGGACCTGAAGCTCGACTTCAACGCCTTCGTCGAGTACTGCCCGCGCTGCAAGCGGGTGCTGCGCGGCAACGCCTACCTCGCGCACGTCAAGAAGGGCTTCAAGTGACCGCGACGGACCCCGCCGAGACGGACCCCGCCAAGACGGACCCACTGCCCCTCGACCCGTCGATCGCCCCGCCCGGCACGCGCAACTTCCGCGACGCGGGCGGCATCCCGGCCGACCGGTGGCACGCCGACCAGAACGGCGAGACCCTCGTCCCCACCCACTGCTGTTTCTGCGGGGTGCAGTGCGGCATGTACCTGCGGGTGGACCACAGGGGCAAGGTCTTCGGCGTGGAGCCCCGCAACCACGACATCAACCGGATGCGGCTGTGCCCCAAGGGCATCAACGCTTACCAGCAGGTCAACCACCCCGACCGGCTCACGAGTCCGCTGATGCGCCGCTCCCGGGACGAGGAGTTCCGGGAGTGCTCCTGGGACGAGGCCCTGGACTTCACCGTCTCCGAGATCCGCCGCATCCAGGGCGGGTACGGGAACGACGCGTTCGGACTGCTCGGAGGCGCCAGCCTGTTCTCCGAGAAGACGTACCTGGTCGGCAAATTCGCCCGGGTCGCCCTGAAGACGAAGCACGTCGACTACAACGGCCGCTTGTGCATGGTGAGCGCTGCCGGCGCCAACAAACTCGCCTTCGGCATCGACCGGGCCGGCAACCCCTTCTCCGACATCCTCCTCACGGACTGCCTGCTCATCGCCGGGTCGAACGTGGGGGAGTGCTTCCCCGTGATGACCCAGTACCTGTGGGGCGCCCGGGACCGGGGCGCCACCCTGATCGTGGTGGACCCGCGCGAGACGGCCATCGCCCGCACCGCCGACATCCACGTCGCGATCAAGCCCGGCACCGACTCCGCCTTCTTCAACGCCGTCCTGCACGTGGTCGTCGCCGAGGGCCTGACCGACGAGGCCTACCTCGCCGCCCACACCACCGGCTGGGACGAGGTCAAGGCGACCGTCGCCCAGTACCCGCCCGCCCGCTCCGCCGAGACCTGCGGAGTCCCGGCCGAGCAGATCGTCCAGGTCGCCCGTGCCTTCGCCGGCGCGGGCAAGGCCATGGCCTGGCACGCCCGCGGCATCGAACACCACTCCCAGGGCGTCGAGAACTGCCTCTCGGTCATCAACCTGTGCGTCGCCACCGGCAACATCGGCAAGCCCGGCGCCGGCTACGGCACCATCACCGGGCAGGGCAACGGCCAGGGCGGCCGCGAACACGGCCAGAAGTCCGACCTCCTGCCCGGCGGCCGCTCCATCAGCAACCCCGAGCACCGGGCGCAGATCTGCCGGATCTGGGGCATCGAGGAGTCCGAACTCCCCGGCGCCGGCACCTCCATGATGGAGATGGTCTGGCAGATGCAGCGCAGGGAGATCCGCGGCCTCATCGGCATCTGCAACAACCCCTTCGTCTCCCTCCCCAACTATCCGGTGGTCAAGGAGGGCTACGACACGGCCGAGTTCCATGCCCAGTTCGACTTCTTCCTCTCCGAGACCGCGGCCAACGCCCACGTGGTCTTCCCCGTCACCACCTGGGCCGAGGACGAGGGCGTGATGGCCAACGCCGAAGCACGCGTGGTCAAACACAACAAGGCCCAGGAGCCCCCCGCCGGGGTGCGCACCGACACCTGGGTCATCTGCGAGCTGGCCCGGCGGCTCGGCGCCGGAGCGCACTTCGATTTCCCCGGCTCCCGCGAGGTGTTCGAGGAGCTGCGGATCGCCTCCGCCGGCACCGTCAACGACTACTACGGCATCACCTACGAGCGGCTGGAGGAAACCGGGGGGATCGCCTGGCCCTGCCCCTCCACCGATCATCCGGGCACGCCCAGGCTGTTCGAGGACGGCCGGACCCGCCACCCCGACGGGAAGATCCACCTACAGGTCGTGGAATGGCATCCGCCCATGGACGCCTACACCGACGAGTTCCCGCTCTCCCTCACCACCGGCCGCACCGTCGCGCACTTCCTCTCCGGCAACCAGACCCGCCGCCTGGGCGCCCTCGTCGAGCAGACCCCGCGCCCCTGGGTGGAGGTCCACCCCGCGCACGGTTTTCGCAACGGCGACCCCGTCCGGGTGGTCACCCGCCGCGGCAGCGAGGTCTTCCCGGCACTGGTCACCGAGGCCATCCGGCCGGACACCGTCTTCATCCCGTACCACTGGCCCGTCCCGACGGCCGCGAACGCCCTGACCATCGACGCCCTCGACCCCCGCTCGAAGATCCCCGAGTACAAGGTCTGCGCCGCCCGCATCGAGGCCGCCGAGCAGGTCGACGAGGTGCCCGCCCCGCCCATGGCCCCGGGCCACGAGGCCTATCCGGAGGCCCAGGCCTCGCGCACCGACCGCCTGCCGCCCACGTCCCCGCAGGGCCGTGGCACGGCGGAGAGGAGCTGACCCCGCCATGATGGGCCGCACGATCTTCATCGACCCGGGGCGCTGCATCGGCTGCCAGGCCTGCGTTTCGGCCTGCCGCGAATGCGACTCGCACCGCGGCAAATCGATGATCCACCTGGACTACACCGAGCCCGGCACGTCCGTCGCCTCCCTTCCGACCGTCTGCATGCACTGCGAGGACCCGGTCGCCCCCTGCGCCGAGGTCTGCCCCGCCGACGCGATCCTGGTGACCGCCGACGGAGTGGTCCAGCAGGCCGACACCTCCCGCTGCATCGGCTGCGCCAACTGCGTCAACGCCTGCCCCTTCGGCGTCCCGAAGATCGACCTCCAGGCGAAGCTCCAGATGAAGTGCAACCTCTGCTACGACCGCACCGCCTACGGCCTGGCCCCGATGTGCGCGACCGTCTGCCCGACCGGAGCCCTCTTCTACGGAACCCTCGAAGAGCTCCGGGCCGAGCGCCCCGGCGTCCAGGTCGCCGACTCCTTCGCCTTCGGCGACGTGGTGGTCAGCACCGGCGTCGCGATGGTCGTGCCGGCCGACAAGGTCGAGTGGCCCGTCCCCGGCGGCCTGCCCGTCGTCGAGATCAACGGAGTGGATGTCCGATGAGCCTCACCGAACCGCCCCCGCCGGTCGCGGGACCGGACCTCGCGGGAGAGGACGCCGCGGAGCGGTTGCGCGACCGGATCAGCGCAGACTCCCTCACCACCCGCCGCGACTACCTGCGGATCGTGGCCACCGTCTCCGGCGGCCTCGCCATCGGCGGCGCGGGCGTCGCCTCCGGCATCTTGCACCGGCACGGCGACAGCGAGGCCCTGCCCCGGACCAAGAAGGTCACCGACCACCTAGCGCCGGGCGAGTCCGTGGCCTTCCGCTTCCCCGGGGACGAGGACCGGGCCCTGGCGGTCCGGCTGGCGGACAACTCCCTCGTCGGCTACTCCGCCGTCTGCACCCACCTGGCATGCGCCGTGCTGTGGCGCGCGGACCGGGGCGCCGACGGGGAGCTGTACTGCCCCTGCCACGAAGGCGTCTTCGACGCCCGCACCGGCGAGGTGACCGCGGGCCCGCCGCCGCGCCCGCTGCCCAGGATCTTCCTCACCGAGGAGAGCGACGGCAGCGTCTGGGCCGTCGCGACCGCCCGGTCGGGAGAGCCGGCGAGGGAAGCCCTGTGCCGGCAGTTCGCGAAGTCCCGCCCCGAGATGGCCCGCGGGTTCGGCTGTCTCGGCGTGGACCGCTCCACCGAGAGCAGGCGGACATGAGTGACGGCCCGCTGCCTCCGCGCCCGGACTACCACCCGGGCAGTGAACAGCCCCGGCTGAACCGGCCGGTGCAGGAGCGATATCCGCAGATCCGTCCCACCAGCGGTTACGGCGACCCGCGGATCCGGCGCACGGGCCCCGGCCCGGGCGCCGGCACCGAGCACGAGCCCGAGCGGTCCTCGAAGCTCAACGCCCGTCTGGCGCTGGCCCTCACCGTCGTGATCGGCCAGCTGTGGGCGCTCACGGTGACCGTCAACGAGTGGATGAAGGGCAATAGCGGTCCGGCCTGGTGGGGAGCGGGGTTCCTGGTCCTGTCCTTCCTCGTCGTGCTGGGACTGTGGCTCCTCGACCCGAAGGACCGATGACCGTGTCCCTCCCCACGCCCACCCGGTCCGCTGTCCGCCCGCACCACCGGGAGACCTATGAGCCCGGGGCCACCATCGGCGAATGGCGGCCCGAGGACGAGGACTTCTGGCAGTTCACCGGCCGTGCGGTCGCCCAGCGCAACCTCTGGGTCTCCATCCCGGCGCTGATGCTGGGCTTCGTGGTCTGGCAGGTCTGGTCGGTCACCGTGGTCAAGCTGAACGACGTGGGCTTCGGCTTCTCGAAGTCCCAACTGTTCTGGCTGACCGCCATCCCCAAGCGGGAGAAGGGCAGCGCCAACGGCCTCAACGGCGGCCTCGGCAACCTCGGCGTGAGCGTGGTGCAGCTGGTCGCCCCGTTGGTGGTCACCACCGCCGTGCTGGGGGCGCCGGCGGGCGGCCCGCAGCACGACGCGAAGGGGAACAGCGACATCTGGCTCCAGAACGGCGCGTTCCTCTGGGTGCCGCTGCTGGTGATCATGGCGCTGCTCGCCTGGTTCCTGATGAACGACCTCAGGGTGGCCGCGGCCCCCTTCAGCCAGCAGAAGATCATCTTCAAGCGCAAGCACAACCCCGAGGGGCGGGGCGCCGAGGCGCAGGCCGCGGCGATGAAGCAGTCGGAGATGGAGGCGGGTGCCGTCACCGGCTTCTCCTCCGCCATCGCCGCCTACGGCTTCTTCTTCATTCCCGCGATGTTCGCAGCCATGGCCGTCACGAGCGCGTTGTGGCTGTTCATCGGCTTCTACACCACCTGCCTGACCGTGTGCTGGTGGTTCTACGCCCGCCAGGGCGCCGAGGCCCCCAGCTGCCCCCGGGCGGGGCCGGGGGCGGCCGTACCCTGGAGGCATGAGCACCGCCCCCGCCTCCGACCCGCAGTCCTCGCAGCCCGACTCCCGGCCCGAGGCGGCGCCCGCCGCGAAGCCCAGGCCGCGGCTCGTCTTCGACGACCCGCTGGACCAGCAGTCCTCGGACGACACCGACCGCGGGTGGGGCGAGCGGCCGCCCGCCGGGGGGAGCGCCGCCGACCTGGCCCGCTTCCTCGACGAGAAGCCGCCGCACCACATCTGACCTGCTAGTACCCCGAGCCCGGGTGTCCGGAGTAACCGCCCTGACTGCCCTGGCCGCCGTGGCTGCCCTGGTTCCCGTAGCCGGTCTGGCCGTGCTGACCGTTCTGGGTGCTGTGGGCGCGCTGGGCGACCAGCTCGTCCCGGATCTCCTTGAGGACCACCAGCTCGGTGATCTCCATGGTTTCCTGGACGCCCTCCCTGGCCCGGCGGCGCTGCTCCATCCTGGCGAGGTACTTCGCCATCGGCAGCACCATCAGGAAGTAGACGACTGCGGCGGTGATCAGGAAGGTCAGCGCGGCGTTCAGCACCGATCCCCAGAGGATGTTCACGCCGATGGCATCCCCCTTCGCATCGATGCCGCAGGGACCCTTCAGGCAGGACGTGTAGCCGTCCAGGCTCTTCGTGCCGACGGCGCCCACCAGGGGGCTGATGATCCCCTTCACCACCGAGTTCACGATGTTCGTGAACGCGGCGCCGATGACGACCGCCACCGCCAGGTCGACCACGTTGCCGCGCATCAGGAAGGCCTTGAAGCCCGCCAGGACGCTCTCCTTCTTCTTCTCGCTCACCACTGAGCCTCTCTTCGAATCCGCCGAACATGGAGCCAACGGTTCCGAAAGCTACGGCAGTCCGGGCCCGGCGTGTCCAATCGGTGCCCGTCTTGTGGCGACTTGACTGCACGCCCGTCCGATTCAGCACAACGTCACCGCCAGTCGCGCCACGGTGCCGGCCCCGACGAGGGCCCGCGCGGTGTCCCGGGGGACCGACAGGACCACCAGCGCCCCACCGTCCCCGACCCCCTTCTCCGGAGCGGGCACTTCGACCACCCGCGCGCCCGCGGCCACCACCCGCGGCGGCCCGGTCCGCTCCGCCGCGACCACGTCCACCCGGTCCCCGGGCCGTAGCAGCCGCACCGTCGCCGCGTCCGCGATGCGTACTGGCGCCGATACCCACCGCACCGCCGCGGGCGGCGGTTTCACCTCCGGCGGCGGCGCACCCCGCGAAGCCTGTGCCTCCGTGCCGCCCACGACTGCCAGTGCGGCCGCCACGACGGCCAGGCCGGCCGACGCGGCTCGCCGCCGACGCCGCACGGCACGGCGCAGGCGGTCCGCGCCCCGGCCCACGCGAAGCGGAGGAAAGGGCGGTACCGGGCGCGCGGGGGGACACGTGGAGGGAGGGAAGGCGGGGGAAGGGGCGGAAGGGACAGGGACGCACGCGCTCTTGGGCATGGTCTTGGACATGGCCTCGGGCATGGTCTTGGACATGACGGACACCACCAGCGGGTCGAGTTTCCAGTGCCCGGACCCAGCGCCCGGACACCCCTCACGATCTGCCGCCCCGCGAAATCCCGCTCGCGCCTGTGGACGATCCCCAGCCTGTGGACATCGCCGCCACCCACACGGGTGAGCAGCCGTCAGGCCCCGGTGTTCTCCTCGCGCAGGACCAGGGCCAGCAGCCCCGGGAAGCGCGCGTCGAACTCCGTGCGCCGCAGCCGGTTGACGCGCCCCCGCCCCTGGTCGCGCTGCTCCAGCAGCCCGGCCGCGCGCAGTACCGCGAAGTGGTGGCTGAGGGCGGCCTTGCCGACCGGCACGTCGAAGGTGCCGCAGGCGCGCTCCCAGTCGGCCGCACCCGCGAGCTCCCGTACGAGCCGCAGCCGCACCGGGTCGGCGAGCGCGGCGAGGGCGGCCTGGACGGGCACCTCGTCGGGGTGGGTGTGCTCGGGTTCGGCCCGGTGTCCCATCGCGGTTCCCCCTGTCCCGGTGCGGCCTTGCGAAATGTTCGATGGAAACCGTACATTCATGGTCCGCAGTGTTCGTATTTCATTGAACAGTCTAGCCGGGGGTACCAGCCGTGCACGCAATCGAGTTCCAGGAGTTCGGCGGACCCGAGGTCCTCCACATCGCCCAGGTCCCCGTGCCCGGGCCCGGCCGGGGCGAGGTGAGCGTCGACGTCGCCTACGCCGGAGTCAACTTCGCCGACGTCCTGGCCCGGGCCGACGGCTACCGGGTCCCGGCCCTGCCCTTCCGCCCCGGCCTGGAGGTCTCCGGCCGGATCCGGGCCGTGGGCCCCGGCGTCGAAGGCCTGCGCCCCGGCCAGGAAGTCGCCGCCCTCACCTCGCACGGCGGCTACGCGGAGGTCGCCGTCGCCCCCGCCGCCACCGTCTTCGCGCTTCCCGAAGGCATCTCCCTGCGCACCGCCGCCACCCTCCCGACCGTCCTGCCCACGGCCCAGGGGCTCGTGCACCAAGTCGGCCGACTGCGCGCCGGGGAGACCGTACTCGTCCAGAGCGCGGCGGGCGGCGTCGGCACCGTCGCCGGCCAGCTCGCCCGCCTCGCCGGGGCGAGCGCCGTCTACGGGGTCGTCTCCCGCCCGGAGAAGGCCGGGGAAGCCCTCAAGCACGGCTACGACGAGGTGTTCGTCGGCGACGGGTTCACCGAGGACGTGCGCCGGGCCACCGGCGGCCGCGGCGTCGACCTCGCCCTCGACCCCGTCGGCGGCGACACCTTCCGCCGCAGCCTGGATTCCCTCGCGCGCTTCGGCCGCCTCGTCGCCTTCGGCAACGCGGGCGGAGCCGCCCCCTGGCAAATCGGGCAGCCCGAGCTGAACCCGCGCGGGCTCTCCGTCGGAGGCTTCTCCATCCTCGCCCTCGCCCAGGACGACCCCGAGGCGCTGCGCGCTCTCGCCGCCGAATCGTTCGGCTTCGCCGCCCGCGGCGAGGTCGAGCTGCCGGTCACGGCCGAGTTCCCGCTCGACCGGGCGGCCGAGGCCCACCGACTGCTGGCCGGCCGAGCCACCACCGGCAAGCTCCTGCTGCGGGTCGCGGGCGAGTGAGCGGCGGGCCGCTACCCGCCGGCCCGTACGCGCCGCAGCGCGGCCACCGGGTCGGCGGCCCGCGTCACCGACCGGCCCACCACCACGTGCGAGGCCCCGGCCGCGAAGGCGGCCTGCGCCGTTGCGGCCCGGGAGCCGTGCTCGCCCGCGCTCCCGCCCGGCAGGGTCACGCCCGGCGTCACGATCAGCGGTCGTGGCCCCAGCACGCCCCGTAGCGCGCCCGCCTCGCGCGGCGAGGCGATGACCCCGTCGCAACCGGCACCCACCGCCAGCCGGGCCAGCCGCAACACCTGCTCGTCGGTGGTCGTGCCGCCGCCCATGCCGATGTCGGCGAGGTCGCTCCCGGTCATGCTCGTGACCACCGTCAGCGCGAGCACCCGCAGGCCCGGGAACTCCCGGGCCGCGTCCACCGCGGCGGCCATGATCCCCGTACCGCCCATGGCGTGCACGGTCACCATGGACGCGCCCAGGGCGCCCGCGGCGCGCACCGCGCCGGCCACGGAATTCGGGATCTCGAAGAGCTTCAGGTCGAGGAAGACCTCGTGCCCGCGCCCGACGAGGTCCTCGACCAGTGCGGGCCCGGCGGCGGTGAGGAGCTCCAGCCCGATTTTGTAGTGGCTGCAGGCGTTCCCGAGCCGCGCGACCAGCGCCTCGGCGTCCCGGCGGCTCGTGAAGTCGAGGGCGACGATCGTCCCGTTGTCGTTGATCACCCCGCCATTGTCAGGTTCACTGCCGGGTCGGGATCTCGCAGGCCTCCGAGAACCCTTGGCTGGTCAGCCCGAAGGCCCGGTTGGCCCGCGAGCGCAAGTTCTCCAGGGCGACCATCGCGGTGAGTTCGACGAACGCCGCCTCCCCGAGGCGCGCGATCAGATCCGCGGCCAGTTCGTCCGTGACCACCGGCTCGGTCTCCGTCATGGCCTCGGCGTACTCCATGACCAGCAGCTCCAGCTCAGAGAAGGCCTCGCGGTGCTCCCGCCAACGCGGCACCCGCTCGATCTTCTGCGCGGACAGTCCCCGTTCCAGCCCCTCCCAGTAGCCGAAGTCCATGCACCACGAGCAGTTGATCCGGGCCGCGGCGGCCATCACCGCCAGGTGCTTGAGCCCGGCGTCGAGGGCGTTCCACTTCGCCGCACGCCGTTCGAGGCGGACGTACGCGAACAGCACGCGCCCGTTGTGTCCGTACGCCCGGCCGGGGTCGAGCACCTTGCCGTACCGGCGGCGCGAGTACCGTGCGCCGATGCGCATGAGGAGGGTGCGGGGCGGGCTGAGCGAGATGCGCGACATGGCGGTCGCCTCCTGGATCGAACGGTCGGTCTCGGTGGTCCTTCACCAGCCGAGACCGGACAGCCCGCAGAAATGTGACGGCCCCGCACGGATTCCCGCGGTTACGGGAGGTCTATGCCCAGGTCCCAGCCGTCGTGGGCGTGGGTGCACAGGCACGCGCGGGATTCCGTGGGCGGGAGGGCCGCCACCGCGTCGAAGAGGACCTCGCGCAGGCGCCCGACGTTCTCGCCGAACACCTTCAGGACCTCCGTGTGGGACACGCCCTCGCCCGTCTCCGCGCCCGCGTCCAGGTCGGTCACGAGCGCCATCGACGTGTAGCAGAGCCCCAGCTCGCGGGCGAGGACCGCCTCCGGGTGGCCCGTCATGCCGACGACCGACCAGCCCATCGCCGCGTGCCACTTCGATTCCGCGCGGGTCGAGAAGCGCGGGCCCTCGACCACGACCATCGTGCCGCCGTCCACCGGCTCCCACGCGCGGCCCCGCGCCGCGGTCACGGCCACCGAGCGGCCCACCGGGCAGTACGGGTCGGCGAACGTGGTGTGCACGACGTTCGGGACGGTCCCGTCGGGCAGCGGCTCCCCGTCGAAGAAGGTCTGCGCCCGGGACTTCGTGCGGTCGACCAGCTGGTCGGGAACGAGCAGCGTGCCCGGACCGTACTCGGCGCGCAGCCCGCCGACCGCGCACGGGCCGAGCACCTGGCGCACGCCCAGGGAGCGCAGCGCCCACAGGTTGGCCCGGTAGTTGATCTTGTGGGGCGGGACCTTGTGGCTGCGGCCGTGGCGGGGAAGGAAGGCCACCTGGCGCCCGGCCAGTTCGCCGAGGAAGAGGGAGTCGCTCGGGGGTCCGTACGGGGTGTCCACCCGGACCTCGGAGACGTCCTCCAGGAAGGAGTAGAAGCCCGAACCGCCGATGACACCGATCTCTGCGTTAGCCATGGCGCCACCCTAACCGGGCATGCACAAGGCCCCGCCGCCCGGAAGGGGCGACGGGGCCTTGCGAAGAACGGACGGGCTCAGAGATCGGGGATCCGCGATCAGGCAGCCGAGGTGGAGCTGCTGCTCGACGACGAGGACGTCGACGAAGCGGCGGGGGCTGCCGGGGCGGCGGGCGTGGACGGCTTCGAGGCAGGGGTGCTGCTCGACGAAGCGCCGCGACTGTCGTTCCGGTAGAAACCGGATCCCTTGAAGACGATGCCGACCGCGGAGAACACCTTCTTCAGGCGTCCGTGGCAGTTCGGGCACTCGGTCAGTGCGTCATCGGTGAACTTCTGCACGGCCTCAAGGCCCTCACCGCACTCGGTGCACTGGTACTGGTAGGTCGGCACGAATTTCCTCCTGGCACTCTGACTCAATGAGTGCTAACGACGTTCCATGGTGACGTATTCCGGCCGATCAGTCCACCGTCACCGGCACGCGGTGACCGACACCACGCTCGTTCGCCCGTGCGGCCGTCGCCGTCGGCGCCGACGAGTTGATGATCCGGCTCGGTGCCTTCGGGGCCAGCTTCGCCCGCAGCGCGAGCAGGGTGGCCAGCGCCAGCACGGTGCCCGCCATGGGCACCAGGAAGCCGTACGAGGACCCGTGCGCGTCCGTCAGACGGCCGGCCAGGGTCACGGCGGTGGCCTGACCGAAGGCGACCGCGCCGGTCAGCCAGGTGAAGGCCTCGGTCCGGGCGTTGGCCGGGATCAGTGACTCGATCATCGTGTAGCCGGTGATCAGGGCCGGGGCGATGCACAGGCCGACGACCAGGCCGAGGGCGCCCAGCAGGACCATCGAGTGCGCGGTCCACAGGACCGAGGCGGCCACGGTGAGGCCGGTGTAGCCGAGGAGCAGCCGG
Source organism: Streptomyces sp. NBC_00597 (assembly GCF_041431095.1). Taxonomy (GTDB): domain Bacteria; phylum Actinomycetota; class Actinomycetes; order Streptomycetales; family Streptomycetaceae; genus Streptomyces. The sequence goes on along the minus strand of NZ_CP107757.1, from coordinate 4,180,322 downwards.
CGGCGCGGGCCGATCTTCCAGGCGATGGCGCCGCAGGCGATGCCCGCGGTCATGTTGCCGGCCGCGAAGATGCCGTAGAGGAGGCCGTTGGCGCCCGGGTTGCCGATCTCGTTGGAGAAGGCCGCCAGCGACACCTGCATGCCGCCGAAGACGGCGCCGATGCCGAGGAAGGCCACGATCAGGACGCGCAGGCCGGGGAAGGACAGTGCGGAGGCGTGCTTCTCGCCGCCGGCCGGGGCGGCGTGCACCTTGGGCTGGGTGGCGCGCTGGGCGGCGAAGACCAGGCCGCCGGCGAGCGTCAGCGCGGCCTCGGTGATCAGACCGGCGGCCGGGTGGACGCCGGTGCACAGGGCGGTCGCCAGGACCGGGCCGACGACGAAGGTGAACTCGTCGGTGACGGACTCGAACGCGGCGGCCGTCGGCAGCAGCGGGGAGCCTTCCAGCCGGGCGGCCCAGCGGGCCCGGACCATCGGCCCGACCTGCGGGACGGAGGCGCCGGCGGGGACGGCGGCCAGCGCCAGGGCCCACACGGGGGCGCCCAGCAGGGCGAGTGCCGCGAGGGTGCTGACGGCGGCGGAGTGCATGAGGACGACGGGGGCCAGGACGGCGCTCTGGCCGCGGCGGTCGGTGAGCTTGCCCATCACCGGGGCGGACAGCGCCATCGAGACGCCGGTGACGGCGGCGACGATGCCGGCGCTGCCGTAGGAACCGGTGGTGTGCTGCACGAGCAGCAGGATGCTGATGGTCAGCATGCCGAAGGGGAGCCGGGCGGCGAATCCCGGGAGAACGAAGCCGAGGGCGCCGGGCGTGCGCAGCAGCTGCCCGTAGCCGGGGCGGGCGGAGTTGTCGGTCGTGACCGCGGATGTCACGGCCTGGCCTTTCCGCTGCCTGGTAGAGCGTCCCCGTCTGCGGACGGTGTGCCGCCTCGTGAGCGACCGCACCCGTACATGTGGGAGCCCCGAGAGCTGTCCTCTTGCGCAGAACCGAGTGATACCTGGGCGCCCACTGCGGGAGGGTGCCACGGCCGCTTTGCGGTCGCGCCAGCTCTGCGTCAGGCAGAGTTGGTTCGATGTGGTGTGCCTTTATCGTACAGGCAGACCGGCTTTGTGTCCTGTGATTCCGGCGACAGGTTGTGCCTTCACCTGCGATTAACTGGAAGTTCGCATTCCATGGGACGGGAAAGCGGGGTGAAACGGGCCGCACACCGCGAAAACACAGATTTAGAATGACGTTCTAACGCTCTGTTGAAGTCCTTGCGGCGCCCGCCACGGCCCCGGCTCAGGCTCCGTTCGAGCCCGTCCCGAGCCATCCGGCCAGCTTGCCGCCCCGCGCCACCGCCCGCAGTCGGGCCTCCGCCGCGTCCCGTACCGGATCGGTGGCCACCACCAGCAGCTCGTCTCCGCGCCGCAGCACCGTCGACGGCAGCGGTACGAAGCTCTTCGCGTCCCGGACCACCAGCGTCACCGAGGCCCCGGGCGGCAGCCGCAGCTCGCTCACCTCGACGCCGTGCATCCGCGAGGCGGCCGGGATGGCGAAGGACAGCAGGTGCCCGCGCAGCTTCTCCAGCGGCGCCGACTCGATCCCGAGGTCGGCGGCGGTCTCGTCGGTGTCGCCGAGTTCCAGCTTGCGGGCCAGCCAGGGCAGCGTCGGGCCCTGCACCAGCGTGTAGACCACGACGAGCACGAAGACGATGTTGAAGACCCGGTCGCTCCCCTCGATCCCGGTCACCATCGGGATGGTGGCCAGGATGATGGGCACGGCGCCGCGCAGGCCCGCCCACGACATCAGGGCCTGCTCCTGCCACGGGATGCGGAAGGGCAGCAGGCTGACGAGGACCTCCAGCGGCCGCGCCACCATCGTCAGCACCAGGCCGATGACCACCGCGGGCCAGAAGTCGTTCACCAGCTCGTGCGGGGTGACCAGCAGGCCGAGCAGGACGAACATGCCGATCTGGGCGATCCAGCCCAGCCCGTCCGCGAACCCCCGGGTCGCCGGCCAGTGCGGGAGCTTCGCGTTCCCGAGCACCATCGCGGCGAGGTAGACGGCGAGGAAGCCGGAGCCGTGCGCCATCGCGCCGGCCGCGTACGCCGTCACGGCGATCGCCATCACGGCGATCGGGTAGAGGCCGGAGGCGGGCAGGGCCACGTGTCGCAGGCCGTACGCCCCCAGGAAGCCCACCGACAGGCCGATCGCGACGCCGATCGCCAGCTCAAGGGCGATCTTGGCGACCAGGACGAACCCCGGGTCCACCGGGCCGACGGTCGCGAAGGCGACGACCAGGATGACGACGGGAGCGTCGTTGAAGCCCGATTCGGCCTCCAGCACGCCCGTGACCCGGGAGGGCAGCGGGACCTTGCGCAGGACGGAGAAGACGGCCGCGGCGTCGGTCGAGGAGACGACCGCACCGATCAGCAGCGCCTGCCGCCAGTCCAGCCCGACCAGGTAGTGCGCGCCCGCGGCCGTGACGCCGACGCTGATCGCGACGCCGACCAGCGACAGCACGATCGCGGCCGGTAGGGCCGGCTTGATCTGTTTCCACTTGGTGCCCAGACCGCCCTCGGCGAGGATCACGACCAGCGCGGCATAGCCGATGACCTGGGTCAGCTCGGCGTTGTCGAAGACGACGTTGCCGATGCCGTCCTGGCCTATCGCGATGCCTATGCCGAGGTAGATGAGCAGGCTGGGGAGGCCGCTGCGTGAAGAGATGCGTACCGCCGCGACGGCGACGAGCAGCACGAGCGAGCAGACCAGCAGGAGCTCATTGAGCGTGTGGACGGTCAGCGGGCGGCCCTTTCCTCAAGTCGCCAGGCGGAACGTTCCTCCTCCGGGCGACAAGTCCGGCAAGATCGATAAGTACTTCGTTACCTTACCTAATATTTGACGCGCCCTTTACGCGATAACCACATTGTGAAACGCCCGTTCGGTCCTGTCCTCGTCACCTCGACCCCTGGCGGATCAATGGACGGGGTCCTGCGCCTATGGTTGCTCCCAGCACTCCCAGGACCACCCTGCCCCTCTAAGGACAGCGATGCCCGCCAACGAAACCGCCCCTTCCGTCAAGAAGAAGGGACGACGCGCCCGTCTGATCGTGCTCGTGCTGGTCCTGGCGCTCCTCACGGGCTTCGGGTACGGGACGTACTGGAGCATGGACAACGTCCGTGCCTCGTTCCCGCAGGCCACCGGCACCCTGAAGGTCCCCGGCCTGACCGGGACCGTCGAGGTCAAGCGCGACTCCCACGGCATTCCCCAGCTCTACGCCGACAACGACGACGACCTCTTCCGCGCCCAGGGCTTCGTCCACGCCCAGGACCGCTTCTGGGAGATGGACGTCCGCCGCCACATGACCTCGGGCCGGCTCTCCGAGATGTTCGGGCCCGGCCAGGTCGAGACCGACGCCTTCCTGCGCACGCTCGGCTGGCGCCAGGTCGCGCAGGCCGAGTACGAGACGAAGCTCTCGCCCGAAACCAAGAAGAACCTCCAGGCCTACGCCGACGGGGTCAACGCGTACCTGAAGGGGAAGTCCGGCAAGGACCTCTCCGTCGAGCACGCCGCCCTCAAGCTCAGCGACGACTACCAGCCCGAGCAGTGGACGCCGGTGGACTCGGTGGCCTGGCTCAAGGCGATGGCCTGGGACCTGCGCGGCAACATGCAGGACGAGATCGACCGCGCGCTGATGTCCAACAAGCTCACGCCGCAGCAGATCGACGAGCTCTACCCGCCCTACCCCTTCGACCGGAACAAGCCGATCGTCGACGCGGGCAAGATCGAGGGCGGGAAGTACGCCCCGCAGGGCAGCGCCGCCGCCGGCTCCACGGGATCGGGCACCGGCAAGGGCTCCGGTGGCAGCGCCACCGGCTCGCAGGCCTCCACCGGCTCGCAGGGCTCGCCCGCCCCCACCACGCCCACCGGCCTGGCGGACGACACCACCGCCCAGGGCGCGACCGTGGGCCTGCGCACCTCGCTGACCTCCCTCGCCAAGACCCTGGACCAGGTCCCCGCGATCCTCGGCCCCAACGGCAGCGGCATCGGCTCGAACTCCTGGGTCGTCTCCGGCCAGTACACGACCACCGGCAAGCCGCTGCTCGCGAACGACCCGCACCTGGCCCCGCAGATGCCCTCGGTCTGGTACCAGATGGGCCTGCACTGTCGCGCGGTCTCGAACCAGTGCAAGTACGACGTCGCCGGCTACACCTTCTCGGGCATGCCCGGCGTGGTCATCGGCCACAACGCCGACATCGCCTGGGGCATGACCAACCTCGGCGCCGACGTCACCGACCTCTACCTGGAGCAGGTCAAGCCCGAGGGCTACGTCTACGACAACAAGGTGGTCCCCTTCGCGACCCGCGAAGAGGTCATCAAGATCGCGGGCGGCACGAGCAAGAAGATCACCGTCCGCACCACGAACAACGGCCCGCTGATCTCCGACCGCAGCGACGAGCTCGGTACGGTCGGCAGCCGCGCCCCCGTCCCCAGCTCGGCCCCGGACCGAGGCAACGGCTACGCCGTCGCCCTGCGCTGGACCGCCCTGGACCCCGGCAAGTCGATGGACGCGGTCTTCGCCCTCGACCGGGCCAAGGACTTCGCGGGCTTCCGCGCCGCGGCCCGCGACTTCGAGGTGCCGTCCCAGAACCTGATCTACGCCGACAACAAGGGCCCCTCGGGCAACATCGGCTACCAGGCGCCGGGACGCATCCCGATCCGCGGCGCCGGCGACGGCCGCATGCCGGCCCCCGGCTGGGACTCCAAGTACGCCTGGAAGGGCGGCAAGGACGGCTACGCGGGCTACGTCCCGCAGGACGAGATGCCGTACGACTACAACCCGTCGCGCGGCTACATCGTCACCGCGAACCAGGCCGTGGTGGAGAGCGGGACCGGCGCGGGCAAGTACCCGTACGTGCTGACCACGGACTGGGGCTACGGCGCCCGCAGCCAGCGGATCAACGACCTCATCGAGGCGAAGATCAAGGACAGCGGCAAGATCTCCACCGATGACATGCGCGGCATGCAGATGGACAACAGCAGCGAGATCGCCGCGCTGCTGACCCCGATGCTGTCCAAGATCGAGGTCTCGGACCCGGACGTGCGCTCCGCGCAGAAGCTGCTGGACGGCTGGAACTACACGCAGGAGCCCGACTCGGCGGCGGCCGCGTACTTCAACGCGATCTGGCGCAACATCCTCAAGCTGTCCTTCGGCGACAAGATGCCCAAGGAGCTGCGGATCGAGGGCAGCTGCATGAACGTCCAGGAGGAGAGCAGCGGTCCGGTCGACGACCTGGCCAAGACGGTCCGCGAGTGCGGTGCGCGCGACTCCGACTCGGCGCAGCCGGACGGCGGCGACCGCTGGTTCGAGGTGGTCCGCCGCCTGGTCAAGGACGAGAAGTCGGCCTGGTGGCAGACGCCGGCCGCCCGCAACAAGCCGGCGACCACCACCCGCGACCAGCTGTTCGCGCGGGCCATGAAGGACGCCCGCTGGGAGCTGACCGCCAAGCTCGGCAAGGACCAGTCCACCTGGAGCTGGGGCCGCCTGCACCAGTTGACGCTGAAGAACCAGACCATCGGCACCGAGGGCCCCGGCTTCATGCAGTGGCTCCTCAACCGCGGCCCGTGGAACCTGGGCGGCGGCGAGGCCACCGTGAACGCGACCGGCTGGAACGCCTCCAGCGGCTACGGGGTCACCTGGGTCCCGTCGATGCGCATGATCGTCAACCTCAGCGACCTGGACAAGTCCCGCTGGATCAACCTGACCGGCGCCTCGGGCCACGCGTACCACGACAACTACTACGACCAGACGGACATGTGGGCCAAGGGCGAGCTGCTGGACTGGGCGTTCGGCAAGGAGGCCGTGGACAAGGCGACGGTGGAGACGCTGACGCTCAAGCCGTGAACCTGACCACCCCCGACGGGGTGGCCACCGCCTGAACGGGGTGGTCGTGCGGTTCCTCCGGGACCCGCGCGACCACCTCTTCGTCGTAGAGGAGCACGACCAGCGCGGGGTGCGCCCCGGCGCGTGCCAGACGTGCCAGCACCCGGTCGTACGAGCCCCCGCCGCGACCCAGGCGCATCCCGCGGCCGTCTACGGCCAGCCCGGGCAGCAGGACGGCGTCGGCGCCGGTGACGGCGTCCGGTCCGAGCCGCGGCCCGGCCGGCTCCAGCAGCCGCATCCTGCCGGGGTGGGCGGCCTCGGCGAGGCTGTCCGGGCCTTCGTACCCGGCCCAGTCGAGATCGTTGTCGGGCAGCAGGAGGGGCAGCAGCACCCGCTTCCCGGCCGCGCGCAGGGCGTCGAGCAGATCGCGGGTGCCGGGTTCGGTGCCGACGGAGACGTACGCGGCCACCGTTTGCGCATCAGCCAGTTCGGGCAGTTCAAGGGCGGAACGGGAGAGCGCGCGGGCCGACGTGCGCAGGGATTCGGGGGACAAGGCGCGGCGGGCGGCGAGGAGTTCTCGGCGCAGCCGGGCCTTTTCGGACGGGTTCGGCGGGTTCCCTACCACAGCTGACTCTGATTTCCTTTCAAATCGGTGCATTATCGGACCTAGTTACCGGAATCAAACCCGGAGTGGTCCGTACGACCCACTATCGTTCTGCCCATGACTCAGTTGCACCCTGTGATCAAGAAGGCCGTGATCCCGGCCGCAGGTCTCGGTACCCGCTTCCTTCCGGCGACCAAGGCGACGCCCAAGGAAATGCTCCCGGTCGTGGACAAGCCGGCCATCCAGTACGTCGTCGAGGAAGCCGTGTCAGCCGGCCTGGACGACGTCCTCATGATCACAGGACGTAACAAGCGCGCCCTCGAAGACCACTTCGACCGCAACTACGAGCTGGAGTCGGCCCTCATCGCCAAGGGCGACGACGACCGTCTCAAGAAGGTCCAGGAGTCCAGCGACCTGGCCACCATGCACTACGTCCGCCAGGGTGACCCCCGCGGCCTCGGCCACGCCGTCCTGTGCGCCGAACCGCACGTCGGCGACGAGCCCTTCGCCGTCCTCCTCGGCGACGACCTGATCGACCCCCGCGACCCGCTGCTGCGCCAGATGACCGACGTCCACGCCCGCACCGGCGGCACCGTCATCGCCCTCATGGAAGTCGACCCCGCCAACGTCCACCTCTACGGCTGCGCCGCAGTCGAGGCCACGGACGAAGCGGACGTCGTCAAGATCACCGGGCTCGTCGAGAAGCCCGACCCGGCGGACGCCCCCAGTAACTACGCGGTCATCGGACGGTACGTACTCCACCCCGCGATCTTCGACATACTGCGGGAGACCGAGCCGGGCCGCGGCGGGGAGATCCAGCTCACCGACGGCCTGCAGAAGCTGGCCGCCGACGAGACCGTGGGCGGCCCGGTGCACGGCGTGGTCTTCCGGGGCCGCCGCTACGACACCGGGGACCGCGGGGACTACCTGCGGGCCATCGTCCGCCTCGCGTGCGAGCGTGAGGACCTGGGCCCGGAGTTCCGCACCTGGCTTCACCGTTACGTCACGGAGGAGATGTAGGACTTGAGCAGCCGCGCACCGCAGGACACCGGCCACGTCGCCCAGCGTCTGTGGTCGGTCGACGAGCACCTCGCGGACGTCCTCGCCGCGATCCGGCCGTTGGAGCCCATCGAGCTCCAGCTGCTCGACGCCCAGGGCTGCGTCCTGGTCGAGGACGTCACCGTGCCCGTCGCCCTCCCGCCCTTCGACAACAGCTCCATGGACGGCTACGCCGTCCGCACGGCCGACGTCCAGGGCGCGAGCGAGGAGTTCCCCGCGGTGCTCACGGTCATCGGGGACGTGGCGGCGGGCAGCGGCGAGCTGCCCACCGTCGGCCCCGGCCAGGCCGCCCGCATCATGACCGGCGCCCCGCTCCCGCCCGGCGCCGAAGCCGTCGTTCCGGTCGAGTGGACCGACGGCGGTACGGGCGGCGGCGCGGCCGCCGGCATGACCCCGGCCAGCGCGGCCCCCGAGGGCGCGGGCGGCGAGGTGCGGGTGCACCGGGCCGCCGAGCCGCGGGCCCACGTACGGGCGCGCGGCAGCGACGTCCAGGCCGGGGACCTCGCCCTGGCCGCCGGCACGGTGCTCGGCCCGCCGCAGATCGCGCTGCTCGCCGCCGTCGGACGGGGTGCCGTACGGGTCCGCCCCCGCCCGCGGGTGGTCGTGCTGTCCACCGGCAGCGAGCTGGTCCAGCCGGGCGAGTCCCTGGCCGCCGGGACGATCTACGACTCGAACAGCTTCGCGCTGGCCGCCGCAGCGCGCGACGCCGGGGCGATCGCCTACCGGGTCGGGGCCGTCGCCGACGACGCCGACACCCTGCGCTCCACCATCGAGGACCAGCTGATCCGGGCCGACCTGCTGGTCACCACGGGCGGCGTCAGCGTCGGCGCGTACGACGTGGTCAAGGAGGCACTGTCCTCGGTCGGCGGCGAGGAGGACGGGGCCGACGGCGGGCGGATGGACTTCCGCAAGCTCGCGATGCAGCCCGGCAAGCCGCAGGGCTTCGGGACCATCGGCCCGGACCACACCCCCCTGTTGGCCCTGCCCGGCAACCCGGTGAGCTCGTACGTTTCCTTCGAACTGTTCGTGCGCCCCGCGATCCGCACGCTCATGGGCCTGCCGGACGTCGCCCGGCCCAGCGTGCGGGCGACCCTGAAGGCCGACGAGGCACTGGGCTCCCCGGCGGGCCGCCGCCAGTTCCTGCGCGGCACGTACGACCCGGAGAGCGGCACGGTCAGCCCGGTCGGCGGATCCGGCTCCCACCTGATCGCGGCGCTGGCCCACGCCGACTCCCTGATCGTCGTACCGGAGGACGTCACCTCGGCGGAGCCGGGGGCCGAGCTCGAAGTGGTCCTGCTCGGCTGAAGCCCGGCCGGTGCGGGTAGCGTGTTGCACCACACAGGCCCTTGCGGGGCCCGGAGCGGGAGCGGCACGAACCTATGGCAGCGTTTTCCCGGGGGGAGACCCCCGGCACCCCTGAGCACAGCAGGCTGACGCACATCGACGAGGCCGGCGCGGCCCGCATGGTGGACGTCTCGGAGAAGGACGTCACGACGCGGACGGCGCGGGCCAGCGGGCGCGTGCTCGTCTCCGCCCGGGTGATCGAGCTGCTGCGGGGCGAGGGCGTGCCCAAGGGCGATGCCCTCGCCACCGCGCGGATCGCGGGGATCATGGGCGCGAAGAAGACCCCCGACCTGATCCCGCTCTGCCACCCGCTGGCCGTGTCCGGCGTGAAGCTGGACCTCTCGGTCGCCGACGACGCCGTCGAGATCCTCGCCACCGTCAAGACGACCGACCGCACGGGCGTCGAGATGGAGGCGCTGACCGCCGTCGCGGTCGCCGGGCTCACCGTCATCGACATGGTGAAGGCCGTCGACAAGGGCGCCGTCATCACGGACGTCCGGGTGGAGGAGAAGACCGGCGGCAAGTCCGGCGACTGGACGCGCGCGTGAACGCCCCGCGCGGCGGCGACGCCTTCAGCCACGTCTCCGCCCCGGAAGCCGCTCCGGAGGCCGCCCCCGTCGGGCAGGCGGCGGACGCGGCCCGTGAGCCCGGGCGCCCCCCGCGCGGGCTCGTGGTCACCGCCTCGAACCGCGCCTCGGCGGGCGTGTACGCCGACCGGGGCGGGCCGCTGCTGGCCGAGGGCCTGGAGCAGCTCGGATTCACGGTGGACGGCCCGCGGGTCGTCCCCGACGGGGACCCGGTCGAGCAGGCGCTGCGCGAGGGCGTGGCCGCCGGGTACGACGTCATCCTCACCACCGGCGGCACCGGCATCTCGCCGACCGACCGCACCCCGGACGCCACCGCGCGGGTGCTGGACTACGAGATCCCGGGCATCGCGCAGGCCATCCGCGCCGAGGGCATGGTGAACGTGCCGACCGCGGCCCTGTCCCGGGGCCTGGCGGGCGTGGCCGGCCGCACCCTGATCGTGAACCTGCCCGGCTCCACCGGCGGCGTCCGTGACGGCCTCGCGGTCCTCACCCGGATCCTGCCGCACGCCGTGGACCAGATCCGGGGCGGCGACCACCCCGCGCCTCCGGGTAGATCCGCCGGGAGCCCGAGCTGAACGGACCTTCCTGGCCGGTGGTGCTGACCGACGGCGACGTCACGCTCCGGCCGATAAAACTGCGGGACCAAAACGCCTGGCGCGAGGTCAACCGGCGCAACCGCGACTGGCTCCGGCCGTGGGAGGCGACGATCCCGCCGCCCGCGCCGTGGGGGCCGGTGATCCACCGGCCTACGTACCGGCAGATGGTCCGCCATCTGCGGGCCGAGGCGAACGCGGGGCGGATGCTGCCCTTCGTCATCGAGTACCGCGGCCGCCTCGTGGGCCAGCTGACGGTCGCCGGGATCACCTGGGGCTCGATGTGCGCGGGCCACGTCGGGTACTGGGTGGACCGCGAGGTGGCGGGCCGGGGCGTGATGCCGACGGCGGTCGCGCTCGCCGTTGACCACTGCTTCACGAAGGTCGGACTGCACCGGATGGAGGTGTGCATCCGCCCGGAGAACGGGCCGAGCCGGCGCGTGGTGGAGAAGCTGGGCTTCCGGGAGGAGGGGCTGCGGCCGCGCTACCTCCACATCGACGGCGCATGGCGCGACCACCTCGTGTACGCGCTGACGGCGGAGGAGGTCCCGGAGGGTCTGCTGCGCCGCTGGCACCGGGGGCGCACGCAGGGAACCACACCCCAATAAACGAATAGTTGTTCGAATTATCGGGGGCGGGAACCGATTCGCCCATAACCTGATCCGAAGAATCACAAAAAAAGTCCGTGATATCAGCCGGTTCGTGCGACACACCGGTCCAATTGGCGGATCCGCCCGGCCGCGCCCCTCTACGGTGTGAGGTGTGAGCAGCAGCGGCCTCATCTACGCAGTCATTGTCGGGGCCTGGGCCGCCTACTTGGTGCCCATGTGGCTCCGGAGGCAGGACGAGCTGAACGAAGCCCGTCCGACGGAACGCTTCTCCACCGCCATTCGGCTGCTTTCCGGCCGGGCGGGAATGGAGCGCCGTTACGCCAAGGGGCTGCGGGAACGCGGCGACCAGGAGGCTGAGCCCCAGTACCGCGCGGACCCGGACGCCGCGACGGAAACGGTGAATTCCGTGGACGCCGACGCCCGGGCCCTCGGCGTGCCCCCGACCAGGGCGGAGCCGAGGTCGGCCGTCGCGGAGCGGCACCGGCGCGAGCAGCGTCTCCAGGTGCTCGCGCGCCGCCGGCGCACCACCGCGCTCCTCTTCCTGATCTTCACGCTCGGCGCGATCGTCGCCGCGGTCGGCGGCCTGGGCTACCTCTGGGCGCCCGCGGTGCCGGCCCTGCTGCTGAGCGTGTACATCGTGCACCTGCGGGTCCAGGAGCGGCGCCGCTACGAGTTCACCATGGACCGGCGGCGAGCCGAGGCCGCCGCGCGGCAGCTGCGCGAGAACCGTCCGCGCCGGCGCGAGCCGGAGGCCGCCGCGGGATCCGAACCGGACCCCGCGCCACCCGTCTCCCCGCAGGAGGCCGGGCGGCGCGCGCTGGTCGAGCAGACCGACCACGCCGAGTGGGTGGACCAGCAGCGCGAACGCGAACGCGGCCCCGCCCGCGGTGACAGCTGGGAGCCGGTCCCGGTCCCGCTGCCGACGTACGTCACGGCCCCGGTCGCCCCGCGCGCCACCGGTCCGGCGGCCCCGGACGCCTGGAGCGCGACCCGCTCCAGCACGGCCGAGCCGACGGACCCGCGCTTGCGCGCCCAGCCGGCGCCGGCCACCCCGAAGGCCGAGCCGAAGGCGGACCGGAAGTCGGACCAGAAGGCCCACCCGAACGCCCGCCCGCGCGGCCAGGGCCGAGGCCGCACACCGCTGTTCGACCAGTACGAGAGCGATGACCGCCCCCGCGCCGCGAACGAATGATGGACCTGCGCGGACGCTCCCCGGTATCGGTTTTGGAGCACCCGCGCGGGGATGCTAATGTTTCACACGTCGCAAGGGCCTGTGGCGCAGTCTGGTAGCGCACCTCGTTCGCATCGAGGGGGTCTGGGGTTCAAATCCCCACAGGTCCACAAACGACAGTTCGCGAGTAGCTCTCGTGAACGTCATGAGATCCCGTCCGGTCGAAAGACCGGGCGGGATCTCGGCGTTTGAGGGGAATGCCCGGGGCGGGGCCCGAACGGGCCCTGCCCCGGGGCCGGTCAGCCGGCAGCCCGGTCCAGCAGCGGGGCCGCCCAGGCCGGGAGGGCGGACGGCGGCGGGCGGGCCGGGCGCGGGTCCGTCGTGATGCCGGTGCCGCCCGCCGGATCGCCGTACGAGAAGCTCGCCGACCACCACAGCCAGGAGCGGACGAACAGGTTGGCGCTCCACGTCAGGGCGAGGGCGCCGCGCTGCTCCGGGGTCTCGTACCAGTAGCTGGTGAGCACCACCGCGCGCGCGACCGCCTCGTCCGTGTCGGCCGGACGGGAATCGGCGCAGAGCCCGGCGGCCAGTACGGACGCGGTGAACCGGTTGTCCGTGAGCAGCCCGCCGGCGTCGCGCACGACCGCGTCCACGAGGTCCGGCGGGAGGGCCAGGGCGTACCGCTCCAGCCGTGCCGGCAGTTCGGACAGTGCAGGATCGCCGGCCGTCTCCGGCCCCGGGACCACCCGCAGGTCGCCCAGCAGCCGGGCGTCCGCGGTACCGGCGGCCAGCACGTGCACACAGGCCAGCGCGCGCAGGGTCTGCCAGCGGCACAGGGTGTCCAGCAGGTCGATCCGCGAGGCGCGGAAGGCCAGCCGCACCGGCCAGTCGGCCGCCCGGACCTCCTGCCCCAACGCCCGCAGTTCCTCGGGCACCGGGGCGGGGAAGACCAGGGCCTGGCCGGGGTCGTAGGACGGCTTCGAGCGGTAGCCCGGCCACTGCTGGGCCCCGGTGGGGTTCTCGCTATTCATTGAGTTCCACGAAGCACAGCCCCTTACGAGATCGGATCTCGGAGAAGGACACGTGCCCCGCCTCACGGTCGGTTCCTCGCGCCGGCCGTGAGGGGCTTCGGAGAATGGGCCCATGACGACTTTGGACGGTGCGACGCGGCAGGCCTGGGGTGCGCTCGGTGGGGCGGACGGGCTCGTGGGGCGGGTGGCCTACCGGGGCGCGAGCGGGCTGGGGGAGGGGCCGCTGCCCGTACGGGAGCTGGCGCGGGCCTGCGTCGGGGTGTGCGCGCTGGCCGCCGCGGAGCTGGCCGCGGTACGGGCCGGGGCCCCGGCGGACGCGGTGGAGCCGCTGGTGGTGGACGAGGGCGCGGTGGCCACGGCGTTCGTCAGTGAGCGGCACCTGCGGGTGGAGGGGCGCGAGCCGGTGAACTTCGCGCCGCTGTCGGGGTTCTGGCGGGCGGCGGACGGGTGGGTGCGCACGCACGCCAACTATCCGCACCACCGGGCCGCCCTGGTACGGGCGTTGGGGCTGCCTTCCGCGACCCCCGGGGCGCTGCGGGACGCCGTGGCGGGGCGCGCGGCCGCCGAGGTGCAGGAACTGGCTTACGGGGAGGGCGGCCTGGCCGTCGCCGTGGCGGACGCGTACGGGGACCCTCAGCCGCTGGCCGAGGTGCGGGAGTCCGGGGGCGCCGGGCGGGAGCTCGGGCCGGGGGCGCTGCCCGCGACCGGGGTGCGGGTGCTGGACCTGACGCGGGTCATCGCGGGACCCGTCGCGACGCGGACGCTCGGGCTGCTGGGGGCGGACGTGCTGCGGATCGACTCGCCGCGGCTGCCGGAGTCGCACGACGCGTACGCGGACACCGGGTTCGGGAAGCGCTCCGCGCTGCTGGATCTGGCGGACGCCGGGGACCGGGCCGTCTTCGAGGGGCTGCTGGCCGGGGCGGACGTGGTGGTGACCGGGTACCGGCCGGGGGCGCTGGAGCGGTACGGGCTCGGGGCGGACGAGCTGCTGGACCGTCGGCCGGGGTTGGTGGTGGCGCAGCTGTGCGCGTGGGGATGGCGGGGGCCGTGGGCCGGGAGGCGGGGGTTCGACTCGCTGGTGCAGGCGGGGTACGGGGTGGCCGCGGCGTACGGCGACGACGGGGTCCCCGGGGCGCTGCCGGCGCAGGCGCTGGACCACGGGACCGGGTACCTGGTCGCCGCCGGCGTGCTGAGGGCGCTGGCCGCGGGCGGCGGGCGGTCCTTGCGGTTCTCGCTGGCGGGGACGGCGTCGTGGCTGGTCCGGGAGGTGCCCGCCGCGCCCTACCCCGCCGGGGCGGGGTACGCGGCGCAGTCCTGGCTGCGGGAGGTGGACTCGGGATACGGGGTGCTGCGGTACGCAGGGTCGCCGGTGCCGTTCGGGGACTGGGGGCGGGGTCCGTCCCGGTGGGGGACGGACCGGGCCCAGTGGCTCCCGCGGTAGCGCTGCCGCCGTGGCGGCGGGGGCGGGCCCGGGCCTTCGGCCGGGACCGCCCGTCAGGACGGTCGCAGGGGCTTGGCCATGCAGCGGCTTGAGTCGTACGTGCGGTAGTGGCCGAACTTCTTCGACGGGGTGTAGCCGGACGAGCGGTAGAGGGCTATGGCTTCCGGCTGCTGGTCTCCCGTTTCCAGGGCCATGCGGGTGCGGCCCGCCGAGCGGGCGTCGTCCTCCAGAGCGGCCAGGATGCGGCGGGCCAGGCCCAGGCCGCGGGCCTCGGGGACCACGTACATGCGCTTGAGTTCGGCGTCGCCGTCCGAGTAGCCCTCGTCGTTCTCGTCCTGGCTGCGCCAGCCGCCGCTGGCGACGGGCGTGCCCGAGGCGTCGTACGCCAGCAGGTACAGGCCGTTCGGCGGGGCGAACATTGCCGGGTCGAGGAATGTGACATCGCCCTCACCGCCGTAGCGCGCCTGGTATTCGAGCTGGACCTGGTCGTTGAGTTTGACCGCGTCCGGGTGGTCGTACGGCATGACGCGGATCTGTATCCCGTGAGACATCGGAACATGGTACGGAAGGCTCCCGTTATGGTGCGGGGATGCTCACCGTGACCTCCGTGAATGTGAATGGGATCCGCGCCGCCGCCAAGAAGGGGTTCTCCCCGTGGCTGGCCGGGTCGGATGCCGACGTGGTCTGCCTCCAGGAGGTGCGTGCCGAGGAGGGGCAGATTCCGGAGGAGGTCCGGGCGCCCGAGGGCTGGCACACGGTGTTCGCGCCGGCCGCCGCGAAGGGTCGGGCCGGGGTCGCGCTCTACACGCGCCGTGAGCCCGAGCGGGTGCAGGTGGGATTCGGGAGCGACGAGTTCGACGCCGGTGGGCGCTATCTGGAGGTGGATCTTCCGGGTGTCACCGTCGCCAGCCTGTACCTGCCCTCCGGCGAGGCCGGGACCGAGAAGCAGGACGAGAAGTACCGCTTCATGGCGGAGTTCCTCCCCCATCTGGTCGCGCTGAAGGCGCGCGCCGCAGCCGAGGGGCGGGAGGTCGTCGTGTGCGGCGACTGGAACATCTGCCACCGGGAAGCCGACCTCAAGAACTGGAAGACCAACCGGAAGAACGCGGGCTTCCTGCCCGAGGAGCGGGAGTGGCTCGGGAAGGTCTACGAGGAGGCCGGGTACGTGGACGTGGTCCGCGCGCTGCACCCCGACACCGAGGGGCCGTACTCCTGGTGGTCCTACCGCGGGCGGGCCTTCGACAACGACGCCGGGTGGCGCATCGACCTCCAGGTCGCCACTCCGGGGCTGGCCGCCCGGGCCGTGAAGGCGTTCGTCGAGCGGGCGGAGACGCACCCGGAGCGTTGGTCCGACCACGCGCCCGTGACCGTGGTCTACGAGTCGGCGTCCTGAACCCCTGAAGCCAGGAGGCGGTCCATCGCCATGCCGAGCTCCGCCTCGACCACGCTCTTGGCGAGGGGGCGCAGCCGCGGAAGGGCCTCCTCCGCCAGGTGGGCGGAGATCAGCTCCGTGAACAGGGCCGCCATGGCGTCCGCGTGCTCGCGGACCCGGCGGCCCGTCTCCAGGACCGCCGAGAGCGGGACCCCCTCGCGGACCAGCGCCGAAGAGACGTCCAGCAGCCTCCGGCTGACGTGCACGATCTCGTCGCCGTCGGTGGCGAGGTAGCCGAGGTCGAGGGAGGCCGCCAGGTTCTCCGGGGTGACCTCGCCCTCGAAGTAGTCGGCGAGCGCCTCCGGCGTCAGACGCACCGGGGTCTCCTCGGACCAGCCGATGCCGAGCAGTTCGCCGAGCTGGCCGACGTCGCGGCCGCTCTCGAAGGCGGCGGTCAGCTCGGCGATGCCGCCGAGGGTGTGGCCGCGTTCCAGCAGGGCGGCGATGGTGCGCAGCCGGGCCAGGTGGTGGTCGTCGTACCAGGCGATCCGGCCCTCGCGGCGCGGCGGCGGGAGGAGCTTGCGCTCGCGGTAGAAGCGCAGGGTGCGGACGGGGATGCCGGCTGCCTCGGCCAGTTCCTCCGTACGGTATTCGCGCACTGTCATCCCCGCTTCCGTGTCTTCCACAGGCGCAGCCTATGGCGTACCGGCAGTAACTTTCCGGTCGCGACCTCTACCCATGAGTACGGAGCTGCTCTACTCTCCCGATTGCGCCAGTGATTACTGGCAGTGTTGTCGGTGGTTGTGGTTGTGGTTGTGACTGGGCTTGGCTTGGCTGGACTGCGGAGGGCGGCGGGCATGAGTGGTGGCATGGACGGGCGCAAGCACGTACGGGTGGCGGTGATCGGGTCCGGCTTCGGCGGGCTGGGCGCGGCCGTCCGGCTGCGCCGCGAGGGGATCACGGACTTCGTCGTACTGGAACGCGCCGACTCCGTCGGCGGGACCTGGCGCGACAACAGCTACCCCGGGTGCGCGTGCGACGTCCCCTCCCATCTCTATTCGTTCTCGTTCGCACCCAACCCCGACTGGCCGCGGACGTTCTCCGGGCAGCCGGCCATCCGCGCCTACCTGGAGCACGTCGCCGACACGTTCGGGCTGCGCCCGCACATCCGGCTGAACTCCGAGGTCCGGATGATGCGCTGGGACGGCGACCGGCTGAGGTGGGAGATCGAGACCGACGCCGGGGACCTCACCGCCGACGTCGTGGTCTCGGCCACCGGTCCGCTGTCCGACCCGAAGATGCCGGAGATCCCCGGACTCGACGGGTTCCCCGGCAAGGTCTTCCACTCCGCGCGCTGGGACCACGACTACGACCTGCGCGGCAAGCGCGTCGCGATGATCGGCACCGGCGCCTCGGCCATCCAGATCGTCCCGGCCATCGCGCCCGACGTGGAGCGGCTCACGCTGTTCCAGCGCACCCCGCCGTGGGTGATGCCGCGCACCGACCGGGCCATCAGCAGCGTGGAGCGCTGGCTGCACCGCCAGCTGCCGTTCACCCGGGCGGCCCGCCGTGGGCTGCTCTGGGGGATCCGGGAGCTCCAGGTCAGCGCGTTCACCAAGCGGCCGAACCAGCTCGGGCTCATCGAATCGCTGGCCAAGGCCAATATGGCGCGCTCGATCAAGGACCGGGCGCTGCTGGCCAAGCTGACGCCCTCGTACCGGATCGGCTGCAAGCGGATCCTGCTCTCCAGCGACTACTACCCGGCGCTCGCCCGGCCGAACGTGGACCTCGTCGCCTCCGGGCTCAAGGAGATCCGCGGCAACACGCTGATCGCCGCCGACGGGACCGAGACCGAGGTCGACGCGATCGTCTTCGGCACCGGCTTCCACGTGACCGACATGCCGATCGCGGACCGGGTGGTGGGCGCGGAGGGCCGGACCCTCGCGGACCACTGGAAGGACGGGATGCAGTCGCTGCGCGGGGCGACCGCGGCCGGCTTCCCGAACTGGATGACGATCATCGGGCCGAACACCGGGCTCGGCAACAGCTCGATGATCCTGATGATCGAGTCGCAGCTGAACTACATGGCGGACTACCTGCGCCAGCTCCACGTGCTGGGCGGACCGGTCGCACTCGCGGCCCGGCCCTCCGCCGTGAACCAGTGGAACCGCCAGGTCCAGACCCGCATGGAGCGCACGGTGTGGAACACCGGCGGCTGCACCAGCTGGTACCTCGACGCGCAGGGCCGCAACACGACGGTCTGGCCGGGCACGACCGGCGAGTTCCGCAAGGAGACGCGGAGCGTGGACCTCTCCGAGTACGAAGTCGTCCGCCTGACGGAGGGCGAGGGCGAGCGCGAGCGGGTCCCCGCCCGGGTCGCGCAGGCCCGGACGAAGGCCGCGGGCCGCAACGGTGCGGGCAAGGCCGGCACGGACAAGGCCGCAGCCGCCGGCGCGGCCACCGGTACCGCCACCGCCACCGCCACCACCGAGGAGGACGCCGCGTGAGCCGGCCCGCGTACGTCACCTCCGGGCGCTACGCCCCGCCCGCCGCCCGGCGGGAGCTGGTCGCGGTCTCCGCCGACGGAGCCCGCCTGCACGTGGAGGAACACGGGGACGAGGACGCGCCGGCCGTGGTGCTGGCGCACGGCTGGACCTGCTCCACCGCCTTCTGGGCCGCGCAGATCCGCGAGCTCGCCAAGGACCACCGGGTGATCGCCTATGACCAGCGCGGCCACGGCCGCAGCCCCGCCGCCTCCCGCTACGACACCACCGCACTCGCCGATGACCTGGTCTCGGTCCTGCGGGCCACCCTGGCCCCCGGCGAGCGGGCCGTCGTCGCGGGGCACTCCATGGGCGGGATGACGATCATGGCTGCCGCCGGGCGGCTGGAGTTCGCCGAGCACGCCGCCGCCGCGCTGCTGTGCAGCACCGGCAGCGCCCGGCTCGTCGCGGAGGCGCTGGTCGTGCCGCTGCGCCCAGGGCGCGCGAGGACCCGTATAACCGGCGCGGTGCTCGGCGCACGCGCCCCCCTCGGGCCCGTCACGCCGGTCGCCAAGCGGGTGCTGAAGTACGCCACGATGGGCCCCGGCTCCGCGCCCGACAAGGTCGAGGCGTGCGCCCGTATCGTGCACGCCTGCCCCACCGGCGTCCGGTACGCCTGGTCCGAGGTGCTGGCCGGGCTGGACCTTGAGGCGAACCTCGCGGCGCTCACGGTGCCCACCGCCGTCATCGGCGGCAAGAACGACCGGCTCACCCCGATCGTGCACGCCCGGCAGCTCGCCGCCGCCCTGCCGCACTGCGTGGGGCTCACCGAGCTGACCGGCATGGGGCACATGACCCCGATCGAGGCTCCCGAGGCCGTCACGAACGCCGTGCGCGAGCTGACCACCCACTTCCTCAAGGACCTGAAGGAGAAGACGCCGTGAGCGCGAGCAGGAGTCTGGAAGGGCAGGTCGCCGTCGTCACCGGCGCCGCACGCGGGGTCGGCGAGCTCCTCGCCCGCAAGCTGTCCGCGCGCGGTGCGAAGGTGGCACTGGTGGGGCTGGAACCGGAGGCCCTCAAGGAGGTCTCCGAGCGGCTGCACACCGACAGCGGCCACTGGCACGCCGACGTCACCGACCACGAGGCCATGGCCCGGGTCGCCGAGGAGGTCAAGCAGCGCTTCGGCAAGGTCGACGTCGTCGTCGCCAACGCGGGCGTGGCCGCGGGCGGTCCGTTCGCCGACTCCGACCCCGAAGCCTGGCGCCGGGTGATCGAGGTCAACCTGATCGGGGGCGCCGTCACCGCCCGTGCCTTCCTCCCCGTACTGACCGAAAGCCGCGGCTACTTCCTCCAGATCGCCTCGCTCGCCGCGATCACGCCGGCGCCGATGATGACGGCGTACTGCGCCTCCAAGTCCGGCGTCGAGGCCTTCGCGCACTGCCTGCGCGCCGAAGTGGGCTACAAGGGCGTCAAGGTGGGCGTCGGCTACCTCTCCTGGACCGACACCGACATGGTGCGCGGCGCCGACCGGGACGAGGTCATGCGGGAGCTGCGCCAACGGCTGCCGTGGCCGTCGAACCGCACGTACCCGCTGGGCCCGGCCGTGGACCGGATCGTCGCCGGGATCGAGCGGCGCTCGCCGCACGTGTACGCGCAGTGGTGGCTGCGCGGGATGCAGGGCGTGCGGGGCTACTTGCCCGGGATCATCGCGACCGTCGGGCAGCGGGAGATGAAGCGCTTCGAGCCCAGGCTGTCGGGGGTCTCCCGCGGGCTGGTGGGGGCCGGAGGGGCCGCCGACGAGAAGGAGCGCACGCGGGACTCGGAGCGTCATTGATCGAAATGCGAGCTTTGTCCCCTCGTGCAAATCTGGTCGCAGCCCGGTCCCCTACACCCCTCCAGGAGTGAACAGCATGGGCATCAAGGACCAGTTCCAGGACAAGGCGCAAGAGCTCAAGGACAAGGCCAAGGCGGCCCAGCAGGGCGCGAAGGACGAGACGTCCGAGCGCAGTGCGCACGCCCCCGACCAGGGCAAGAAGAAGAAGGAAAAGGTCCACGACGAGCTCGACGACAACTGGGACTTCTGAGGCCCGGACAGCCGGGAGCCGCACACCCGAAGGGGCGCGACCGTGCACGGCACGGTCGCGCCCCTCTCGCACGCCCGGCGAGTGCCCTACTGCCTCGGCGGCAGCTTCGGACGCCGCAGGTCCGGCACGTCCGCGTACCCGGGCGGCACCGCGGCCGGCTCCTGCTCCAGCAGCTCCAGTGCCAGGTGCACGGCGTCGTCCATCTGCGCGTGCCGCCCCTCCGCCCAGTCGAGCGGGGTGCGCAGGATCGCGAGGTCCGGCTCCACGCCGTGGTTCTCCACCGACCAGCCGTACTCCGGGAACCAGGCGGCGTTCATCGGCACCGTGATGACCGTTCCGTCGCCCAGAGTGTGCCGGCCGGTCATGCCGACCACCCCGCCCCAGGTGCGCTGGCCGACCACCGGACCCAGCCCGAGCAGCTTGATGGCCGCCGTGATCATGTCGCCGTCCGAGGAGGTCGCCTCGTCGGCCAGCGCCACGATCGGACCGCGGGGCGCGTTGGAGGCGTACGACACCGGCTGGGCGCCCCGCGTCAGGTCCCAGCCGAGGATCGAGCGGGTCAGCTTCTCCACCACCAGCTCGCTGATGTGCCCGCCCGCGTTGCCGCGCACGTCCACGATCAGCGCGGGCCGGGACATCTCCATCCGCAGGTCCCGGTTGAACTGCGCCCAGCCCGAGCCGCCCATGTCGGGGATGTGCAGGTAGCCGCATTTGCCGCCGCTGAGCTCCCGGACCACCGCGCGCCGCTTGGACACCCAGTCCTGGTAGCGCAGCGGCCGCTCGTCGATCAGCGGCACGATCGCGACCCGCCGGGCCCTGCCCTCGCCTTCGGCGGGTACGAAGGTCAGCTCGACCGTGGTGCCGCCGGCCGCCGCGAGCAGCGGATAGGGGCCGGCCACCGGGTCCACCGGCCGGCCGTCGACGTGGGTGAGCACGGCGCCCTCCCGGATGCCGGTGCCGGCGAGCGGGGAGCGGGCCTTGGAGTCGGAGGACTCGCCCGGCAGGATCCGGGCGAGCATCCAGCCCTCCTCGCGGGGCACGAAGTTGGCGCCGAGCAGCCCGATCGGCCGGTGGTAGTGCGGCGGGCCCTCGTTGCGGCGCGCGGGCGAGACATAGGCGTGCGAGGTGCCGAGTTCGCCGAGGACCTCGCGCAGCAGGTCCGCGAACTCGTCGGGCGAGGCGACCCGTTCGACCAGGGGGCGGTACTGGCGCAGCACCCCGTCCCAGTCGATGTTGCACATGTCCGGCTCCCAGAAGTACGCGCGGATCAGCCGCCCGGCCTCCTCGAACGCCTGGCGCCACTCGGCGGCGGGGTCCACCTCGTGCAGGATGCGCCGCAGGTCCAGGTAGACCGTTGAGTCGCTGTCGCCGGATTCGGTCGACGGGACGGCGCGCAGGTCCCCGTCGTCGTTGATGACGAGCCGGGTGCCGTCGCCGCTGACCGCGAACCAGTCCAGTCCGGAGCCCAGTTCGCTCTTGCGCGCCTTGGTGATCTCGAAGTGCTCCAGCGTGGGCTTGCCGCTGGTGTCGGTCGGGCTGGCGAAGGTCTCGCCGAGGGCGCCCGAGATCGGCCAGCGCAGCCACACCAGTCCGCCGCCGTGCACCGGGTACAGGGCCGAGTACTTCGACGCCGTCACCGGGAACGGGGTGACGCGGCTCTCCAGCCCCTCCACCTCCACCATGACCGTGCCTTCGCCCTCGCTGGCCTCGCCCTCGCCCGGGTCGAGCCCGCCCGCGGCCGGGCGGCCGTCGGGGGTGAACGCGAACGGCGAGGGGGTCGCCGAGGACAGCGGCACCAGGTACGGGCGGCAGCCCAGCGGGAAGGACAGGTCGCCGGTGTGGACGTCGTACACCGGGTCGAACCCGCGCCACGAGAGGAAGGCCAGGTAGCGGCCGTCCCGGGTGAAGACCGGATTCTCGTCCTCGAAGCGGCCGTTGGTGACGTCCACGATCGACCGCGGGCCGGGGCCGGAGATCCGAGCCATCTTGATCTGGCGCAGCGAGCGCCCGATGCCCGGGTGCGACCAGGTCAGCCAGGCCCCGTCGGGGGAGAACGCCAGGTCGGTGACGGGCCCGTTGATGGACCGGATCAGCTCGGTGACCTCGCCTCCCCCGGACTCCTCGCTGGCGTCGATGAGCAGCAGCCGACCGTCGTTGGAGGCGATGGCGAGGCGCTCCCCGTCCGGGTCGGCGAGCAGTTCCAGTACGCGGCCCAGCTCGCCGGAGGCCAGCCGGCGCGGCTCCCGGTCGCCGGAGGCCCGGGGGAGGTAGGCGATCTCGATCGCGTCCTCGCCCTCCGCGTCGGTCACGTAAGCGACCTGCCCGCTGCTGCCGAGCATCTCGGGCAGCCGTACCCGCACGCCGGGGGTGTCGGCGATGGTCCGGGCGGGCCCGTCGCGGTGGGTGAGCCAGTACAGGCTGCCGCGGATGACGACCGCGCTGGCCCGGCCGGTGGCGTCGACGGAGAGCGAGTCGACGTGGCTGGCCGCCGAGACCTGGTACGTGCGGCGGCCCGCGCGGGGGCCGCCGAGGCGGACGTCGAGCCGGCGCGGGGCCGCGTCCGGGGACAGCGAGTCGACGAGCCAGAGGTCCCCGGCGCACTGGTAGACGACGCGGGTGCCGTCGCTGGAGGCGTGCCGGGCGTAGAACTCCTCGTGGTCGGTGTGGCGGCGCAGGTCGGTGCCGTCGGGGAGGCAGGAGTACAGGTTGCCGATGCCCTCGTGGTCGGAGAGGAAGGCGATGCGGCCGTCCACGAACATCGGGGCGTCGAGGTGGCCCTCGATGTCCTCCAGCAGCCGCTCGCCGTGCAGCCAGAGCCGGCCGGTGGCGCCGCCGCGGTAGCGCTTCCAGGCGGCGGGTTCGTGCGGGGGTTTGCCGGTCAGCAGGAGGGTGCGCCGCTCGCCACCCGGTTCCTCGTGGACGGCGATGTCCGAGACCGGCCCCCAGGGCAGTTTGCCGCCGGGCGAGCCGTCGGTCGGCACGCTGTAGGCCCAGGCGAAGTAGGAGAAGGGCTGGCTGTGCGAGGACACGGCGAGGATGTCGCTGTGGCCGTCCTTGTCGGGCGGGGTCCAGCCGCAGACCCGGGTGTCGGTGGCGCCCCAGAAGCTCAACTGGCGGGCGGGGCCGCCGTCCACCGGGGCCAGGTGGATCTCGGGGTCGAGGCTGCGCCAGGTGGTGAAGGCGATGTGACGGCCGTCGGGGGAGAATCGGGGGTGGCCGACTCTGGTCCGGTCGACGGTGATCCGCCAGGCGCGGCCGGGGGCCTGGCCTTCGGGGACCAGCGGGGCGACCCAGAGGTCGTCCTCGGTGGCGAAGCACAGCAGATCGTCGTGGAGGTGCGGGAAGCGGAGGTACGCGCCGTCGTGACTCACCCCACAATGCTTTCCGTGCCGAGGGGGCCTGGCAACTCGTACAGGTGATCCATGCCACCCGCCGAAACGAAACGGAACGGTTTCGTTTCGTTCGGGTCGGGGGTATCGTCATCGTGTACGAAACGGTTTCGTTCGGATGGGAGGTGCCGGAGATGTCCGAAGAACTCTCGTCGCGGCGCAGCCGGATCACCCCCGAGCGGGAAGCCGAACTCCACGGGGCGGTCCTGGACCTGCTCCGCGAAGTCGGCTACGAGGCGCTGACCATGGATGCGGTCGCCGCCCGTACGAAGTCCAGCAAGGCCACCCTCTACCGCCAGTGGGGGAGCAAGCCCGAGCTGGTCGCCAAGGCCCTGCGGTGCACCCAGCCGGCCTCCCTGCGGGAGATCGACACGGGCACGCTGCGCGGCGACTTCCACCGCATGGTCGAGCTCTCCGACAACGCGCAGATGGCGAAGGACACCGCACTGCTGCGGGGCCTCGCCCACGCCGTCCACGAGAGCCCCGAACTGCACCAGGCACTGCGCAGGCTGCTCATGGAGCCGGAGATCTCCGGACTCGACGAGATCCTGCGGCGGGCCGTGGAACGGGGCGAGGTCGCCCCGGACTGCCCCGCGATCCGTTTCGTGCCGCACATGCTGATCGGCGCCTTCATCGCGTTGCCGTTGATGGAGGACCGATCCGTGGACCAGGCGTTCCTCGCCGACTTCATCGACTCCGTGGTCTTCCCCGCCCTCGGCGTCTGAGTCCTCGCGACTCCCTCATGCTGCTCCTGACACGCCGCTCTCGTCGTCGGGCCGGCTCTCCACGCCCTGATCCATCCCGGATCCATCCCACGACCTGAACGGGAGAACCGCCTCCGTGGCTACCTTCCTCTATCGACTCGGCAGGGGCGCCTTCCGGCGCCGTGGCCTCGTCGCCCTCGTCTGGGTGGCGCTGCTGTTCGCCGCCGGCTTCGGCGCGGCGACGGCGTCCGCGCCCACCTCCGGATCGTTCTCGATACCCGGCACGGAGGCCCAGAAGGCCTTCGACGTGCTGGACAAGAAGTTCCCGGGCATGGCCGCGGACGGCGCCACCGCCCGCATCGTCGTCAAGGCGCCCGCGGGGGCCTCGGTCAACGACCCGAAGAACAAGGCCGAGGTCGAGAAGATCGTCTCCGACCTGAAGGGCGGCCCGGGCAAGGCCCAGGTCGCCTCGGTCGCCGACCCGTACCAGGCGCAGGCGGTGAGCCGGGACGGCTCCACCGCGTACGTGAGCGTCAAGTACACGGTCAGCGGCATGGAGCTGAAGGACGAGACGCGCGACGCGCTCAAGGACTCCGGCACCGCGGCCAAGAACGCCGGGCTCACCGTCGAGATCGGCGGCGACGCCCTGATGACGCCCCCCGAGACCGGCTCCGGCGAGATCGTCGGCATCCTGATCGCGGCGATCGTGCTGGTCATCACCTTCGGCTCGCTGATCGCGGCCGGGCTGCCGCTGCTGACCGCGCTGATCGGCGTGGGCATCGGCGTCTCCTCCATCACCGCGCTCGCCAACGTGCTGGACCTCGGCACCACCACCTCCACCCTCGCGATGATGATCGGCCTCGCGGTCGGCATCGACTACGCGCTCTTCATCGTCTCCCGCTACCGCGCGGAGCTCGCCGAGGGCCGCGAGCGGGACGAGGCCGCGGGCCGGGCCGCCGGAACCGCCGGATCGGCCGTCGTGTTCGCGGGCCTCACCGTGGTCATCGCCCTCGTGGGCCTGGCCGTCGTCAACATCCCGATGCTGACCAAGATGGGCTTCGCCGCCGCGGGCACCGTGGTCATCGCCGTCCTCGTCGCCCTGACGCTGGTCCCGGCCATCCTGGGCTTCGCCGGCAAGAAGGTCCTGCCCGCCGGTACGAAGAGCAAGCTGTTCGGCAAGGGCAAGCCGGCCGGCGCCGAGCCCAAGGCCAACGGCGGCACCCGCTGGGCCCGCTTCGTGCTGCGCCGCCCCGTCATGGTGCTGCTGGTCGGTGTCATCGGTCTCGGCGCCATCGCGATCCCGGCGAGCAAGCTGGAGATGGGCCTGCCGGACGACGGCGCCCAGCCGGTCTCCACCACCCAGCGCAAGGCGTACGACCTGCTGTCGGAGGGC
Organism: Streptomyces sp. NBC_00597; assembly: GCF_041431095.1. Lineage (GTDB taxonomy): Bacteria > Actinomycetota > Actinomycetes > Streptomycetales > Streptomycetaceae > Streptomyces. The sequence continues at coordinate 4,154,593 of NZ_CP107757.1, read as the reverse complement.
TTCGGCCCGGGCTTCAACGGCCCGCTGATGGTGGTCGTCGACGGCGACAAGAGCCTCGCCGACGAGACGGTCGACCGGATCAAGGGCCTGGAGGGCGTGGCCGCGGTCACCCCGCCGACCCCGAACCAGGACGGCGACGCCTCGGTGATCACCGTCATCCCGAAGGACCGTCCGTCCTCGGTGGAGACCGAGAACCTGGTCCACACGATCCGCGACGGCAGCGGCGACGACGTCCTCGTCACCGGCGCCACCGCGATGAACATCGACTTCTCGCAGAAGATGAACGACGCGCTGCTGCCCTACCTGGCGCTCGTGGTCGGCCTCGCCTTCCTGCTGCTGATGCTGGTCTTCCGCTCCATCCTGGTCCCGCTCAAGGCGGCCCTCGGCTTCCTGCTCTCGGTGGTCGCCGCCCTCGGCGCCGTCGTCGCGGTCTTCCAGTGGGGCTGGCTCGGCTCGGTCTTCGGAGTGGAGCAGACCGGTCCGATCATGAGCATGATGCCGATCTTCATGGTGGGCGTCGTCTTCGGCCTCGCCATGGACTACGAGGTCTTCCTCGTCACCCGGATGCGTGAGGCGTACGTCCACGGCGAGCGCCCGGGCCAGGCCGTGGTGACCGGCTTCCAGTACAGCGCTCGGGTGGTCGTGGCGGCCGCCGTCATCATGATCGCGGTGTTCTCGGGCTTCATCGGCGCCAGCGAGCAGATGATCAAGATGATCGGCTTCGGTCTCGCCATCGCCGTCCTCTTCGACGCCTTCGTCGTCCGTATGACGATCGTCCCGGCGGTGCTCGCACTGCTCGGCCACAAGGCCTGGTGGCTGCCGCGCTGGCTGGACCGGCTGCTGCCCAACGTGGACGTGGAGGGCGAGAGCCTGCGCAAGCACCTCGAAGGTGCCGACGGGTCTTCGGAGGGCCCGGACAAGGACCGCGAGCTGGTCAACGCCTGACCCGCCCCGGCAGGAAGGACCGGCCCCGTACCTGATCGTCAGGTACGGGGCCGGTCCCGTTAGGCCTGTCGGGTGACGGCGGCGTTCGTACGGCGCAGGAATCGGCGCAGCGCGGCGATGTCGAACTGGATGACCGCGACCCCTTCGGGGGAGTGGAACTCGACGACCGCCTGGACGCGTCCGCAGGGCCAGACGCGTACGTCGCCCGTGCCGGTCGGGGCCTGGAGGCCGGCTTCGAGGAGGGCCCTGGGGAAGACCCACTCGTTGTCGGTGCCCTCGGGGGAGAGGCCGGCGGGGAAGACGATCCGTACGGCGAGCGGCTCGTCAGGGGCGAAGCGCAGGGCGACCGGGATCTTCCGGAAGAGCGGGTCGTCGCTGATCACGCGGGCGATGACGCGGTCCTCGACGGCGGCGACGGTGACGGCGGTGGTGGTGGTCGCGACGGCGGTGGCGACGGCGGTCGCGGCTGCCGTCGCGGGGGGATTCTCGGCGGTGCCTGACACGACAAGACTCCTCTAATCGGAACATATGAGTCCGTATTTCCCCCAGCCTCGCACATTCCCACGAATCTGCGCGGCCGTATTTGTGCTGTGGGCGCTCTTGCCAATCATTTGCAACTGGGCACTATTCTTGAGCAGCTAAAGATTTCGTCAGCTCAACACCGCAGGAAGCGGAGCACCCCCATGCATGTGCCCGACGGCTTCATCGACGCCCCCGTCTCCATCGCCGCAGGTGTCGCCGCTGCGGGCGCGGTGGCCGTCAGCCTCCGCGGCGCCCGCCGAGAACTCGACGAGCGGGCGGCCCCGCTCGCCGGGCTCGTCGCCGCGTTCATCTTCGCCGTCCAGATGTTGAACTTCCCCGTCGCCGCAGGCACCAGCGGACACCTGCTCGGCGGAGCCCTCGCCGCGATACTCGTGGGCCCCTACACGGGTGTGCTGTGCGTGTCCGTGGTCCTGCTCATGCAGGGCGTCCTGTTCGCCGACGGCGGCCTGACCGCCCTCGGCGTCAACGTCATGAACATGGCCGTCGTGACCGTGGTCGTCGCCTACGCCGTCTTCCGCGGTCTGCTGAAGCTCCTGCCCGACACCCGGCGCTCGGTCACCGTGGCCGCCTTCGCCGGAGCACTGCTCTCGGTGCCCGGCGCGGCCGTCATGTTCAGCCTCCTGTACGCCCTCGGCGGGACCACCGACGTCCCGCTCGGCAAGGTGTTCACCGCCATGGTCGGCGTACACGTCCTGATCGGCATCGGCGAGGCCGTCATCACCGCCGCGACCGTGGGCGCCGTACTGGCCGTACGGCCCGACCTGGTGCACGGGGCGCGCGGGCTGGCCGCGCCGCTGAAGCTGCGCGTGGGCGGGGAACTGGTCGACGCCCCGGCCGCCGCGCCGGTCGCGGCACCCGCCCCCGCCCGCTCCGCCAAGTCCGTGTGGATCACCGGCCTGGTCACCGCCCTCGTACTGGCCGGCTTCGTCTCCTTCTACGCCTCCACCAGCCCCGACGGCCTGGAGAAGGTCGCCGCTGAGCAGGGCATCGACCAGAAGGGGAAGGAGCACGCCACCGCCGACTCCCCGCTCGCCGACTACAGCGTCAAGGACATCGGCGACGCCCGCCTCTCCGGAGGCCTCGCCGGTGTCATCGGCGTCGGCGCGACCATCGCCGTCGGCACCGGGATCTTCTGGACCGTGCGCCGCCGCCGCGCCGAGGACCTGACGGCCGCCTCGACCGCGTCGACGGCGCTCTGAGATGGGCGCCGGACACGCCCACAAGCTCTACCGGCACGGGCACTCGCCGATCCACGCCCTGCCGCCGCACTGCAAGCTGGCCGCGGCCTTCGGCTTCGTCGTGGTCGTCGTGTCCACACCGCGCGAAGCGGTGTGGGCCTTCGGGCTGTACGCCGTCCTCATCGCGGCGGTCACGGCGGCCGCCCGGATCCCGGCCGGCTTCCTGCTGCGGCGGCTGCTGATCGAGGTCCCGTTCGTGGCCTTCGCCGTGCTCATGCCGTTCGTGGCGCAGGGCGAGCGGATCAGCGTCGGTATGGGCGGACTCGACGTGTCGCTCAGCGTCTCGGGCCTGTGGGGCGCCTGGAACGTACTGGCCAAGGGCACCCTCGGCGTCGCCGCCTCCGTCCTGCTCGCCTCCACCACCGAACTGCGCGCGCTGCTGCTCGGGCTCCAGCGGCTGAAGCTGCCGCCGCTGCTCGTGCAGATCGCCTCCTTCATGATCCGGTACGGCGACGTCATCACCGACGAGCTGCGGCGGATGTCGATCGCCCGGCGCTCGCGCGGGTTCGAGGCCGGCGGCATCCGCCACTGGGGGGTGCTGGCCAAGACCGCCGGAGCCCTGTTCATCCGCTCCTACGAGCGCGGCGAGCGGGTCCACCTCGCGATGGTCAGCCGCGGCTACACCGGCTCGATGCCCGTGATCGACGAAGTCGTGGCCACCCGCGCCCAGTGGGCGTACGCGGCCGCGCTCCCGGCGACGGCGCTCGCCGTCTGTCTGATGGGATGGACCCTGTGACTCCTGCGCCCGCTCCCGCCTCCGCCGCTTCCCTTGAGGTCGCCGGCCTCGCGTACGCCTACCCGGACGGGCACCAAGCCCTCTTCGGGGTGGACCTGACCGTCGGACAGGGCGAGCGGGTGGCCCTCCTCGGCCCGAACGGCGCCGGCAAGACGACCCTCGTCCTGCACCTCAACGGCATCCTCGCTGGCGGGGTCGGCACCGTGACGGTGGCCGGGCTGCCGGTCGAGAAGCGGAACTTCGCGGAAATCCGGCGCCGGGTCGGCATCGTCTTCCAGGACCCCGACGACCAGCTGTTCATGCCGACCGTGCGCGAGGACGTGGCCTTCGGCCCGGCCGCCGCCGGCCTGCGCGGCGCGGAACTGGAGGCGCGGGTCCGCGAGGCGCTGGCTCAGGTCGGGATGGAGGCCTTCGCGGACCGCCCGCCGCACCACCTGTCCTTCGGGCAGCGCCGCCGGGTCGCGGTCGCGACCGTACTGGCCATGCGGCCCGAGATCCTGGTCCTGGACGAGCCCTCGTCGAACCTGGACCCGGCCTCACGCCGCGAGCTCGCCGACATCCTGCGCTCGCTGGACGTGACGGTGCTGATGGTCACCCACGACCTGCCGTACGCGCTGGAGCTGTGCCCGCGGTCGGTGATCCTCAGCGAGGGCGTCATCGCGGCCGACGGGCGCACCCAGGACCTGCTGTGCGACGAGGAGCTGATGCGCGCCCACCGGCTGGAGCTCCCCTTCGGCTTCGACCCGCGCTCCGTGTCGGTGGCCTGAGCCGGCGGGACCCGTGTCGGCGGTGGCATAAGTCGGACCAGGTGATTGTTGGACCGCTCGTGAACATCCAGGGTGAGGTGGCGGCGGGCTTCGAGGCCGTCCGGGACGCTTTCGTACGCAACTTCGAGGTGCTCGGGGACCGGGGCGCGGCGGTGGCCGTGTACCGGGACGGCCGGAAGGTCGTGGACCTGTGGGCGGGCCCGAAGCACGTCGACGGCGACGCCGGCGGCGACGCGGGCGAGCCCTGGGAGGCGGGCACCGCACAGGTGGTGCGCTCGGCCACCAAGGGCGTGGCCGCCGTCGTACCGCTGCTGCTGAACCAGCGCGGGCTGCTCGACCTGGATGCACCCGTGGCGGCGTACTGGCCGGAGTTCAAGGCGGGCGGCAAGGAGCGGGCGCTGGTCCGGGACCTGCTCGCGCACCGGGCGGGCGTGCCCGCGCTGGACGTGCCGCTCACGCCCGCCGAAGCCGCGGACGGGATCTCCGGTGCGCGCGCCGTCGCCGAGCAGCGGGCCTTCTGGGAGCCGGGCTCGGCCCACGGCTACCACGCGCAGACGTACAGCTGGCTGCTGTCGGAGCTGGTGCTGAGGGTGACCGGGGCCTCGCTGGGCCAGTGGCTCGCGCAGGAGGTCACGGGCCCGCGCGGGCTGGAGTTCTGGATCGGCCTGCCGCAGGCGCAGGCCGGCCGGGTGGGCCGGGTGGGTCCCGTGGACCCGCCGGAGACGGCGGGCGGCCTGCGCACGCGACCCAGGCGCAACGTTTCGGAGGCGTACGCCGATCCGGCGTCCCTGACCCGGCGGGCATTCGCGGCGATCACGCCGCTGCCGGATGAGAACGCCCCGGAGTACCGGGCGGCCGAGCTCCCGGCGTCGGCGGGCATCGGCACGGCGCGCGGCCTGGCCGGGGTGTACGCGGCGCTGCTGGGCGACACCGAGGACGGCACGCGCCTGTTCACCCCGCAGACGCTCCGACTGGCCGGTACGGAGCTCTCGTCCGGGCCGGACCGGGTGCTGGTCGTCAACACGCGCTTCGGCCCCGGGTACATGCTGCACAGCCCGGCGTCGCCACTGCTGTCCCCGGCGTCGTTCGGGCACCCGGGGCGCGGCGGCTCGCTGGCCTTTGCGGACACGGAGGCCGGGATCGGCTTCGGCTACGTGACCAACGCCCACGCCAAGTCGGTCACGGCCGACCCCCGCGCCCAGGCCCTGGTCCGGGCCGTCCAGGCCTGCCTTTAACCCGCCGCCGGGTCCTGGTGCGGGTCCTGGTGCGGGTCCGGGTCCGGGTGCGGCGCAGTCGTCGGGGGGCGGGGGGAAAGTGCCTCGCCCGAGGGGTGCGCGGGGCGCTAGCGTGCCCGCATGACGACCAGCACCCATCCCCGTTTCGCAGAAGCCCTGGCGGAGCTGGGACTCGACGTGACCGTACGCACCTTCCCCGACGGCACTCGCACCGCCGCCGAAGCGGCAGCCGCGATCGGCTGTGAACTCGGTCAGATCGCGAAGTCGCTGATCTTCGCCGCGGACGGGGTGCCGGTGGTGGTCCTGATGGACGGGGCGTCGCGCGTCGACGTGGACGCGGTCCGCCGCGAGCTGGGTGCGCAGAAGGTCACCCGGGCGGACGCGACGCTGGTCCGCGAGACCACCGGATACGCGATCGGCGGCGTTCCGCCGTTCGGGCACCGGGTCAGCACGCGCGTCCTGGCGGACCGGTCGCTGCTGGCCCACGAGGTGGTCTGGGCGGCCGCCGGAACCCCGCACTCGGTGTTCGCCATGGCCCCGCGGGACCTGGTCACCCACGCCGGCGCCACCCTGACCGACGTCCGCGAACGCTGACCGGCGCGCCGGGGCCGGGGCCTCCGGGGCCCGGGCCCGGCCCCGAGCCCCCCGTAGGGAGCCCGGCGCGTCAGGACGCGGACAGCACCGACGCCACGATCGGGCCCGCCGCGTCGGCGCCGTGGCCGCCGGCCTCGACCATGGCCGCCGCGGCCACGTCCCCGCTGTAGCCCGTGAACCAACTGTCCGGGCTGCCCGCGCCGTCGACCTCCGCCGAGCCGGTCTTCGCCCCCTTGTCGGAGCCGCCCACCGCGCTCATCGTCTGCGCGGCCGTGCCGCTGGTCGCCGTCAGCTTCATCATCCGGACCAGCTGCTGCTGCACCGACGGCTTCATCCGTCGGGCTGCCTGCGCGACGGACCGTCCGTCGAGGTCCGGTGAGACGAGCAGCGGCTGGTGGAAGGACCCGCTGCGCGCGGTGGCGGTGAAGGAGGCGACGTTCAGCGGGTTCATGGTGATCCGGCCCTGCCCGATGTACTCGGCGGCCGCCTCCGCGCCCGTCGCCTCCGGGACCTTCCCGTCGGTCGATCGGATGCCGGTCTTCCAGTTGTCCAGGCCGAGGCCGAAGACCTCCCTGGCCTCCTTCGCCAGCGCCGCGTCGTCGTCGACGTTGTCGATCTGCTTGATGAAGGCGGTGTTGCAGGACTTGGCGAAGCTGGTCGCGAAGTTCGCGCCGGGCAGTTCGAAGTTGTTCAGGTTGTGGAAGGTGCGGCCGCCCCAGGAGGCGTCCTTGGTGCACTCCGCGGGCTGGTCGGCCGCCGCCTTGCCCCGGTCGATCAGCATCGCCGACGTCACGATCTTCATCGTCGAGCCGGGCGCCCGCCGCCCCTCCATCGCCGCGTTGAAGCCGTCCTTGCGGTTGTTGGCGACGGCCAGGACGTGCCCGTTGCTCGGCTGGACGGCGACCACCGAGGACTCCGGGTACTTGGCGACGGCCTTCTCGGCCGCCGCCTGCACGTTCGCGTCCAGGTAGGTCTTCAGGGTGCTCGGCTCACCCTCCACCAGCGTCAGCAGGGTCCGCTTCGGTGCGTCCTGGGCCGCCGGCTCGATCCACAGCTCGGCCCCGGTCTTTCCGCCCACCTTGCCGCCGTACGTCTGGCGCAGCTGGTCGAGGACCGGCCGCAGCGACGGGTACTTCTCGGCGCTGAGCTCCTCGCCGTTGCGGTCCACGGCCTTGACCGGGGGTGCCGTCGGGGCGCCCGCGCGCAGCTTCTCGTCCTTCTGCAGCTGCGGGTGGAGCACCGAGGGCTGCCAGTCGACGAGCGGCTTCCCGCTGGTCGTTCCGCGTACGACGGTCAGCTTGGACTCGTACGCGAGCGGCTTGGTGGCGCCCTCGTACGTGACCTCCGCGGCGACGCCGAACGGGATGGTCGTGCCCGTCTGCGCCCCGGGGGTGATCACGGCCTTGGACACGTACGCCTTGGCCCGGTAGTCGGCCACGGCGGTCTGCGCGGCCTGCACGTTGTTCGTCAGTTCCGCGGCGGCGCGCGCGTCCCCGGCCGCCCAAGCGGCGAAGAAGGCCTTCGCGGTCTGTGCGGCCTCCTTGTCGGTGACGGGCCCGCTGCCCTTCGCGGACTGGACGGAGGCGCCCCCCTTGGCGTCGCCGTCGTCCCCGCCGCTGCCGTCTACCAGCGCGTACACCCCGTACCCGGCCCCGCCGACCATCGCGAGGAACACCCCGCCGACGATGGCACCCTTCGCCGCCCCGTTCACGTACGTCCCCTCCCCAGGAGCCACAGTTCCCTGAACGCGTTCAAAGAACTCCAGGTGCAGACCTTACGCGGAGTTCGCGCAGCGTGCACACCTTGTTACTGGACGGATATATTCCACATGAAAAACGGCGGGCCCGGCACCACCAGGTGCCGGGCCCGCCGTCGTGGCTGCTAGACCCAGGTGTCCAGCCACATGCGGTTGCGCCAGGAGTCCATCGGGATGGACTGGCCGGTATAGATCGGCCAGAAGTAGATGAAGTTCCAGATGATGAGGAGGACCAGCACGCCCGCCGCGATCGCGCCGAGCGCGCGCCTGCGCTCCGTCGAGCCCGAGGGGCCCAGTAGGGCGCCGATCATCATCGTCACCGCCAGGCACAGGTACGGGACGAAGACCACCGCGTAGAAGAAGAAGATCGTCCGCTCCTGGTAGTTGAACCAGGGCAGCAGGCCCGCGCCCAGCGCGCACGCGATCGCGCCCGCCCGCCAGTCGCGGCGGAACAACCACCGCCACAGCACGTACAGCAGCGCGAAGCAGCCCGCCCACCACAGCATCGGGGTGCCCAGGGCCAGCACCTCGCGGGCGCACTTGCCCGCCTCCGTCGCCGGGCAGCCGGCCGTACCGGGGTCGGGGGACTCGTAGAAGTAGGAGACGGGACGGCCCAGGACCAGCCAGCTCCACGGGTTCGACTCGTACGTGTGGCCCGAGGTCAGACCGACGTGGAACTTGTAGACCTCGGTCTCGTAGTGCCACAGGCTGCGCAGCCACTCCGGCAGGAACGACAGCGAACTGCCCTGGTCGTTCTTGGCGGCCCAGTCACGGAAGTACCCGCCCTTGCCGTTGTCCGGGCTCAGGATCCAGCCCGTCCAGGAGGCCAGGTACACCGCCACCGCCACCGGCACCGTCGAGAGGAAGCCCGGCAGCGCGTCACGGCGCAGCATCGCCGCGTACGGGGCGCCCGCCCCGGCAGTACGGCGCGCGGCCGCGTCCCACAGGACGGTCAGCACCCCGAAGAAGGCCAGCACGATCAGGCCGTTCCACTTCGTGCCGAAGGCCAGGCCCAGGCAGACGCCCGCCAGGATCCGGTACGGGCGCCAGCCCAGCCGCAGCGTCTCCGCGACGGTGACGTCCGGGCGGGTGCGCCCCTCCTCGTCCACCGGCAGCGCGTCCGCCAGTCTGGCCCGGGCCTTGTCCCGGTCGATCAGCAGCGCCCCGAACGCGCAGAGCACGAAGAACATCAGGACCAGGTCGAGCAGCGCGGTGCGGCTCATCACCAGGTGCAGGCCGTCCACCGCGAGCAGCGCGCCCGCCAGGCAGCCCAGGAAGGTGGAGCGGAACAGGCGGCGCCCGATCCGGCACAGCAGCAGCACCGACAGGGTGCCGAGCACGGCCGTCATGAACCGCCAGCCGAACGGCGTGAAGCCGAACATCCACTCGCCGAGTCCGATGACCCACTTGCCGACCGGGGGGTGCACGACGTAGCCGGGGTCCAGCGGGAGGGCGATCCCGTCGGGGTTGGCGAGGATCGACTTGTCGATGTCCTTGGGCCAGCTCGCCTCGTAGCCCTGTTGGATCGTGGCCCAGGCGTCCTTGGCGTAGTACGTCTCGTCGAATATCACCGCCTTCGGGCTGCCCAGGTGCACGAAGCGCAGCACCCCGGCCACCAGCGCCACCAGCAGCGGCCCAGCCCATGCCAGCACGCGCTGCCAGTGCCCCGCCGCGGACAGCGGGATGCCGAGCGCCGTCCACAGCTGCTCGGAGGGCCGGGCGTACGGGGGCACCAGGCGGGCGCGGACGTCCGGGCGGCGGGCGTCCGCGGTCGGCGCGTAGCCGAAGCTGCGCAGCCGGCGCAGCCAGGTGGACGGCTGTTCTGCGCGTCCCGCCGGAGGAGCGGGAGGGGCCCCCGCGGGGCTGGGCGGCGGCGTCGCGGTACTGGTCACCGGCTCATCGTAGGGAACGCACCTGTGCGAACCCCAGTGCCGGGGACCGCCGGAGCGTGTGCCGGGTGGGGCGGCTGAGAGGATGGGCGGGTGACGACTGACCAGCCTGCCGGCTCCGAAACCTTCTCCTCGACCTCCTCCTCCGCCTCCTCCGCAGGCGTGCTCGTGCTCGCCGGTACCCCGATCGGCGATCTCGCCGACGCCCCGCCCCGACTCGCGGCCGAGCTGGAGCGGGCCGACGTGGTCGCCGCCGAGGACACCCGGCGGCTGCGCCGGCTGACGCAGGGACTCGGCGTGCACACCACCGGGCGCGTCGTGTCGTATTTCGAGGGCAACGAGTCGGCGCGCACCCCGGAGCTGGTCCAGGCGCTGGAGGAGGGCAGGCGGGTGCTGCTGGTGACCGACGCCGGCATGCCGTCGGTCTCCGACCCCGGCTACCGGCTGGTCGCCGCCGCCGTCGAGAAGGACATCAAGGTCACCGCCGTGCCCGGGCCGTCGGCGGTGCTGACCGCGCTGGCCCTCTCGGGGCTGCCGGTGGACCGCTTCTGCTTCGAGGGGTTCTTGCCCCGCAAGGCGGGCGAGCGCCTCGGCCGGCTCCGCGAGGTCGAGGGCGAGCGCCGCACGCTCGTCTACTTCGAGGCCCCGCACCGGCTCGACGACGCCCTCGCCGCGATGGCCGAGGTGTTCGGCGCCGACCGGCGGGCCGCGGTGTGCCGCGAGCTGACCAAGACGTACGAGGAGGTCAAGCGCGGCGGGCTCGGCGAGCTGGCGGCCTGGGCCGCTGAGGGCGTGCGCGGCGAGATCACCGTCGTCGTGGAGGGCGCCCCGGCCGCCGGGCCCGGCGACGTGGACGCCGAGGAGCTGGTGCGCAGGGTGCGGGTGCGCGAGGAGGCCGGGGAGCGGCGGAAAGACGCCATCGCGGCGGTCGCGGCCGAGGCCGGGGTACCCAAGCGGGAGGTCTTCGACGCGGTCGTCGCGGCAAAGAATGCGGCTCGGAACATGCCGCAGGACGGTAAAGAGCTAACCTGAAAAGCAAAGCTCAGACCGCGCACCGGGCGCTTTGGGCATGAGTCGCCCAAAGGCCGTCCAACAGTAGACAGGGCCTGATGCGCTCCCGCCCGAAGAGGCGTCCACTGGCAATGGCACCAGTGGAACAAGAGGAGCTGGCATGAGTGAGATCGCAGACACCTCGACCCCCGTACCCGCGCCCGCGTCAGCGCCCGCAGCACCCGTCACCGTGCCCAGGCCCGGTGTGCCGACCGTGCACGAGGCGTACTCCTTCGCCTGCATGAAGTGCGGGTACGGGTGGGAGCAGGGCTACGAGATCGAGCACCACGTCGACGGCAAGGGCCAGCCCTTCATCATCTACACGGTCAATGGCGAGCGGGTCCCCTCCCCGCTGTCCAACCCGACCTGCCACAACTGCGGCGGGCACGTGGTGCGGATCATGCGGGAGGGCCAGGTGTCGTCGGTGCTCGGCACGATCGACAAGCTCTACCACCACCGCATCTCGCCCGGCATCGCCGGCCCGGTACCGGCCGGCGCGAACGTCCCGCGGACCCCGAAGCAGCGCAAGACCCCGACGCACGACGCCCCCGGGCCCGTCCCGGTGGACGGGGCCGCGGAGCGCGGGGGCCTGCTCTCCCGGCTGAGGAGGATCTTCCGCCGGTCATAAGATCGGCTCCATGAGCACTGCCTCCAAGGACACCCCGCCGCCGCTGCCCGAGCCCCTCCGGGTGGCGGTCGCGGACTCCCACACCCATCTGGACATGCAGGGCGGCACCGTCGAGGAGGGGCTCGCCAAGGCCGCGTCCGTCGGGGTGACCACCGTCGTCCAGGTGGGCTGCGACGTGAAGGGCTCCCGCTGGGCGGCCGAGACCGCCGCCGCGTACGAGAACGTCCACGCGGCGGTCGCCCTTCACCCGAACGAAGCGCCCCGCATCGTGCACGGGGACCCCGACGGATGGTCGCGGCAGGGCGCGCGGGCCGGCGGCGGGGAGGCCGCCCTCGACGCGGCGCTCGCCGAGATCGAGGAACTCGCGCAGCTCGCCCACGTGAAGGCGGTCGGCGAGACCGGCCTCGACTTCTTCCGCACCGGACCCGAGGGAATGGCCGCGCAGGAGCGTTCCTTCCGCGCCCACATCGAGATCGCGAAGCGCCGCGGCAAGGCCCTCGTCATCCACGACCGGGAGGCCCACGCAGACGTCCTGCGCATCCTGCGCGAGGAGGGCGCGCCCGAGCGGACCGTGTTCCACTGCTACTCCGGCGACGCCGACATGGCGCGCGAATGCGCCGCCGCCGGCTACTACATGTCGTTCGCCGGGACCGTGACCTTCAAGAACGCCCAGCCGCTGCGCGACGCCCTCGCCGTGGCCCCGCTGGAACTGGTGCTCGTCGAGACGGACGCCCCCTACCTCACCCCCGCGCCGTACCGCGGACGGCCCAACGCGCCGTACCTCATTCCGCTGACCGTACGGGCCATGGCGGCGGTGCGCGGGATCGACGAGGACGCGATGGCCACCGCCCTGGCGGCGAACACGGCGCGCGCCTTCGACTACTGAGCCGCCGCTCCTGCGACACGCTGGGTAGTCGTCCGGCTTTGGTGGGTGACGGACGCTCCGCTAGGGTGCCGTGCCCGAACCGATGGGGCCGGACCAGTGGAGCGAGCGTCGTGAGCGAGAGTCCTTTCACCGGGGTGTACGGGAACGAAGCCGCCCCGAACCCCCAGCCCGCCATCGTGCCCGCCCCCCGCACCGCAGACCGGCGGGCCGCCCGGCGCCGCAAGAGCGCCGAGGCCGGACCCGCGCCCGGCGCCCCGACGGGACGGCGCCGGGGCGCGCCCGCCGGTGGGGACCTCGCGGCCCCCGCAGGACCCGGCACCGGACGGCGCCGCAGCCCCGACCCCGGTCCCGCCGCGAAGCCCACGGCCGCCCCGACCGGGCGGCGCCGCCGCGCCGCCCCCGCGGGGACGGCCGCGGGCCGAGACAGCTGGCGGCGGATCGTCCCGCAGGCACTGGTCGTCGCCTTCCTGGCCGGCGGCACCACGGCCTTCGTCGCCGCCGACAAGTCGGTCCGGCTCACCGTGGACGGAGAGCCCAGGACCCTGCACACCTTCGCCGGCGACGTCGGCGAACTCCTCGCCGCCGAAGGCCTCGGCGTCGGCCCCCACGACCTGGTCGCCCCCGGCCGCGCGGCGGCGCTCGACGACGGCGACGAGATCGTCGTCCGCTACGGCCGCCCCGTGCACCTGACCCTCGACGGACAGACCCGCCAGGTGTGGACCACCGCCGGCACCGTCGAGAGCGCACTGCGCCAGTTCGGGGTCCGCGTCGAGGGCGCCTACCTCTCCGCCCCGCGCACCGCCCCGGTGCCCCGCGCCGGGTTCTCCCTCGCCGTCCGCACCGAACGCAGCGTCACCTTCATGGCGGACGGCCGCGAGAGCACCATCCGCACCAACGCCGCCACCATCCAGGAGGCCCTCGGCCAGGCCGGGATCACCCTCCAGGGTCAGGACACCACCTCCGTCCCGCCCGCTTCCTTCCCGCGCGACGGCCAGACCGTCACCGTGCTCCGCATCACCGGCACCCGGGAGGTCCGCGAGGAGCGCATCCCCTACGAGATCGAGAGGACCGAGGACGACGACCTGTTCGCCGGCACCGAGGTCGTCGAGCAGGCGGGCCGGCCCGGGGCGCGCCGCGCCACGTACGTCCTGCGCATCGTCAACGGGGTCCGGCAAAAGCCCCGCAAGGTCGCCGAGGAGACCGTCCGCGAACCCGTCACCCAGCTCGTCAGGATCGGCACGAAGCCGCTGCCGACCTCCGTCGCCGGGGCCGACGGCCTCGACTGGGGGGCGCTGGCCCAGTGCGAGTCCGGCGGGCGCCCCTCCGCCACCGACGCCTCGGGCACGTACGGAGGCCTGTACCAGTTCGACGTCAGCACCTGGCACAGCCTCGGTGGGAGCGGCCGCCCGCAGGACGCACCGGGCTCGGAACAGACGTACCGGGCGAAGAAGCTCTACGTGCAGCGGGGGGCGACCCCGTGGCCGCACTGCGGCCGTAGGCTTTACGGGTGAGCACCGCAGAGCAGCAGCCCGAGAGCACGACCAGCACGACCTCCGACGCCCTCCTCGGCCCGGCCGACATCCGGGAGCTGGCCGCCGTACTCGGCGTACGGCCGACGAAGCAGAAGGGCCAGAACTTCGTCATCGACGCGAACACGGTGCGCCGCATCGTGCGCACCGCGGAGGTACGCCCCGACGACGTCGTCGTCGAGGTCGGGCCCGGGCTGGGCTCGCTGACGCTCGCGCTGCTGGAGGCTGCCGACCGGGTCACCGCCGTCGAGATCGACGACATCCTGGCCGCGGCGCTGCCCGCCACCATCGAGGCGCGGATGCCGGCCCGCAAAGACCGCTTCGCGCTGGTGCACTCCGACGCGATGCTCGTGGAGGAACTGCCGGGGCCGCCGCCGACCGCGCTCGTCGCGAACCTTCCGTACAACGTGGCCGTGCCGGTGCTGCTGACCATGCTGGACCGGTTCCCGACGATCGAGCGCACGCTGGTCATGGTGCAGGCGGAGGTCGCCGACCGGCTGGCCGCCGAGCCGGGCAACAAGGTGTACGGAGTGCCCTCGGTCAAGGCGAACTGGTACGCGCACGTCAAGCGCGCCGGGTCCATCGGCCGCAAGGTGTTCTGGCCGGCCCCGAACGTGGACTCGGGCCTGGTCTCGCTGGTGCGGCGGGCTGAGCCGATCAAGACGACCGCCTCGAAGGCGGAGGTCTTCGCCGTCGTGGACGCCGCCTTCGCGCAGCGCCGCAAGACGCTGCGGGCCGCCCTGGCCGGCTGGGCCGGCTCGGCGGCGGGCGCCGAGGCCGCACTGGTCGCCGCCGGGGTGTCCCCGCAGGCGCGCGGCGAGTCACTGACGGTGGAGGAGTTCGCGGCGATCGCCGAGCACAAGCCCGCGGCGCCGAGGCCGGCCCTGTGAGCGCCGCCGACAGCCCCCGCTCCGTGACCGTACGGGTCCCCGCGAAGGTCAACGTCCGGCTCGCGGTGGGCGCCGCCCGGCCGGACGGCTTCCACGACCTGGCCAACGTCTTCCTGGCGGTGTCGCTGTACGACGAGGTGACGGTCACCCCGGCCGAAGCCCTGACCGTCACCTGCGAGGGTCCCGACGCGGACCAGGTCCCGCTCGACCGCACCAACCTGGCGGCCCGCGCGGCGGAGGTCCTCGCGGCCCGCCACGGCCTGTCCGACGCCGTCCACATCCACATCGCGAAGAACATCCCCGTCGCCGGCGGCATGGCCGGCGGCAGCGCCGACGGCGCGGGCGCCCTGCTCGCATGCGACGCCCTGTGGGGCCTGGACACGCCGCAGGCCGAACTCCTGGCCTTGTGCGCGGAGCTCGGCAGCGACGTGCCGTTCAGCCTGCTCGGCGGGGCGGCACTGGGCACGGGCCGCGGGGAACTCCTGACCCCGGTCGAGGCCGGCGTCTTCCACTGGGTGTTCGCCGTCGCCGACGGAGGGCTGTCCACGCCGGCGGTGTTCCGCGAGTTCGACCGCCTGGCCGAAGGCCGGAGCGTCCCGGCCCCCGAGGCCTCCCCGGCGCTCCTCGCGGCCCTCGCCTCGGGGGACCCGGACGCACTCGCCGCGACCTTGGCCAACGACCTCCAGCCGGCGGCCCTGTCGCTGCGCCCGCAGCTGGCCGCGACGCTGGAGGCGGGCACCGCCGCCGGAGCCCTGGCCGCGCTGGTCTCCGGCTCCGGCCCGACGACGGCGTTCCTGGTCCGCGACCCGGAATCCGCGCTCAAGGTCGCCGCGGCCCTCGAAGCCTCCGGGACCTGCCGCACCACCCGCACCGCCACCGGCCCGGCTCCCGGCGCCACCGTCCTGCCCGCCTGATTCCCGGCCCCCGTACGGCACGGGTACCCAGAGCGAAGTGAGTACCTTCGCTCTGGTCCCGGCCGGGTCCGGCGCGCGAGCGTGGCCCCATGGGATACACCGCCAAGGACCTCGCCGAGGCCACCCCCGCGAGCCGGGACCGGTACGTCGACCTGCTGCGCGTCGCCTCGCTCGGGACCGTGCTGTGCGGGCACTGGCTGATGGCCGCCGTTAGCGGCGACGGCATAGGCAACCTGCTCGCCCTCGTCCCCGCCCTCCAAGTGCTCACCTGGGGCCTGCAGATCATGCCGGTGTTCTTCTTCGTCGGCGGGTTCTCGCATGCCCTGTCGTACCGCTCCCTGGCCGGGCGCGCCGACGGCCGGCCCGTCTACGCCGCGTTCCTGCGCGCCCGGCTCCGGCGGCTGCTGCGGCCCACCCTCGTCTTCGTCCTCGTCTGGAGCGCCGGGGCGCTCGCCGTACAGCTCGCCGGAGCCGGCGAGGGGCGGCTGACCGGGGCCGCGCTGCGGCTGGTCACCCAGCCGCTGTGGTTCATCGGGATCTACCTCGCCATGGTCGCGTTCACCCCGGCCCTGCTGGAGCTCCACCGGCGCTGGGGCTGGGGGGCCTTCGCCCTCCTCGTCGGGGCCGCGGCCGCCGTCGACGTGCTCCGCTTCGCGTTCGGCGTCCCGTACGTCGAGTTCCTGAACTTCGCCTTCGTCTGGCTGGCCGTCCACCAGCTCGGCTTCCTGCGCGCCGACGGCCGCATCACCCGCCCCGGCGCGCTCGCCGCCGCCGGACTGGTCGGCGCCGTACTGCTCGTCGCGTACGGCCCGTACCCGCTGTCCATGGTCGGGATGCCCGGCGAGAAGGTGTCCAACATGGCGCCGCCCACCCTCGCGCTGCTCGCGCACGGGACGTGGCTCGTCGGAGCCGTGCAGCTGCTGCGGGCCCCCGCCACCGCCTGGCTCGCCCGGCCCCGCGTCTGGCGCACCGTCGTGGCCGCCAACGGGATCGCCATGACCGCGTTCCTCTGGCACCTCACCGCCATGCTCGCCGTGTACGCCGCCCAGCTCGCGCTCGGCATCACCCTCCCGGAGCCCGCCTCCGCCGCCTGGTGGGCGCAGGTGCCGCTGCGGCTGCTCGCCGCCGCCGGGCTGACCGCCGTACTCGTCGCCCTCTTCCGCCGCTTCGAAGCCCCCGTACCCGGAGGCGGCGAGCCCGGCAGCGGACCCCTCGCCGCCCTCGGCACCACCCTCTGCCTGCTCGGCATCCTCGGCCTGTCCATGACCGGGCTCGGCGGCCTCCTCGAAGGACACAGCGCCACTCTGATCGCCCTTCCGGTCACCGCGCCCGCCGCGATCGCCATGGCACTGGGCGGCTGGCTCCTGGTGGAACGTTCCGGGGCGGCCCGGAGGGTTAGGCTGGGGGGCTGATCCACACCCTTCCCCAGACTCCGTCCGGGGGGACCCCCACCTGGAGCGCGTCTGATGGCCGTCAATCTGGTCAATGTCGAGGCAGTCAGCAAGGTGTACGGCACCCGTGCCCTGCTCGACGGCATCTCCCTCGGCGTGTCCGAGGGGGACCGGATCGGTGTCGTGGGCCGCAACGGCGACGGCAAGACCACCCTCATCCGGATGCTCGCCAAGCTGGAGGAGCCCGACACCGGTCGGGTCACCCAGAGCGGCGGCCTGCGCATGGGCGTCCTCACCCAGCACGACTCCCTCGACCCCGCGGCGACGATCCGCCACGAGATCATCCGGGACATGGCCGACCACGAGTGGGCCGGCAACGCCAAGATCCGCGACGTGCTCACCGGGCTCTTCGGCGGCCTCGACCTCCCCGGCTTCGGCCAGGGCCTCGACACCGTCATCGGCCCGCTCTCCGGCGGCGAGCGCCGCCGCATCGCGCTCGCCCAGCTGCTCATCGCGGACCAGGACCTCCTCGTCCTCGACGAGCCCACCAACCACCTCGACGTCGAGGGCATCTCCTGGCTGGCCAAGCACCTCCAGGAGCGCCGCTCCGCCCTCGTCTGCGTCACCCACGACCGGTGGTTCCTCGACCAGGTCTGCACCCGCATGTGGGACGTCCAGCGCGGCTCCGTCTTCGAGTACGAGGGCGGCTACAGCGACTACGTCTTCGCCCGCGCCGAGCGCGAGCGCATCGCCGCCACCGAGGAGTCCAAGCGGCAGAACCTGATGCGCAAGGAGTTGGCCTGGCTGCGCCGCGGCGCCCCCGCCCGGACCTCCAAGCCGCGCTACCGCATCGAGGCGGCCAACGAGCTCATCGCCGACGTGCCGCCGCCGCGCGACAAGTCCGAGCTGATGCGCTTCGCCAACGCCCGCCTCGGCAAGACCGTGTTCGACCTGGAGAACGTCACCGTCCAGGCCGGCCCGAAGGTCCTGCTCAAGCACCTCACCTGGCACCTGGGCCCCGGCGACCGCATCGGCCTCGTCGGCGTCAACGGCGCGGGCAAGACCTCGCTGCTGCGCGCCCTTGCCGAGGCGGCCCGTACCCAGGGCGACGTCCAGCCCGCCGCCGGCAGCGTCACCGTCGGCAAGACGGTCAAGCTGGCGTACCTCTCGCAGGAGGTCGGCGAACTCGACCCGTCCCTGCGGGTCCTGGAAGCCGTGCAGCGCGTGCGCGACCGCGTCGATCTCGGCAAGGGCCGTGAGATGACGGCGGGTCAGCTGTGCGAGCAGTTCGGCTTCACCAAGGAGAAGCAGTGGACGCCCGTCGGGGACCTCTCCGGTGGCGAGCGGCGCCGGCTGCAGATCCTGCGGCTGCTGATGGACGAGCCCAACGTGCTCTTCCTCGACGAGCCCACCAACGACCTCGACATCGAGACCCTCACCCAGCTGGAGGACCTCCTCGACGGCTGGCCGGGCTCGATGATCGTGATCTCCCACGACCGGTTCTTCATCGAGCGCACCACCGACACGGTGATGGCGCTGCTGGGCGACGCGAGCCTGCGGATGCTGCCGCGCGGCCTCGACGAGTACCTGGAGCGCCGCCAGAAGATGATCGAGGCGGCCGCCCCGGCACCGGCCCCGGCCGCCGCCAAGTCGACGTCCTCCGGCGACTCCCGCGCCGCGAAGAAGGAGCTCGCGAAGATCGAGCGCCAGCTCAACAAGATGTCGGACCGCGAGACGAACCTGCACGCCCAGATCGCCGAGAACGCCACCGACTTCGACAAGGTCGCGAAGCTCGACGCCGAGCTCCGCGAACTCATCTCGGAGCGGGACGAGTTGGAGATGCGCTGGCTGGAGCTGGCCGAGGAGGCCTAGATTCCGGCCCGTCAGGGGCGGCGACCGACCGGATAACGGCGTTGTCACGGGCCGGTCCTCCCTTGGGAACAGGGGACGGACCGGCCCGATGTAAGTACACCGTCAGTGGTAGAAAGGTCATCCCCCCTACGCCACCCGACGCCGAAGGTATGCGCTGATGACCGAGCCGCCCCAGCCGCCGAACCAGCCGCAGACACCTTCCGGTTACGGTCACCTCCCCGGCCCCCCGCAGTCCGGATGGGGGCACCAGCCAGCGGTAGCCGGGGGAGGGTACCCGCAGCAGGGCGACAACCCGTACGCGCAGCAGCCGCCGACGCAGCCCGTGCATCCGGTGCAGCCCGCGCCGTACGTGCCGCAGCAGGGCCATCTCCCGCCGCCGCCCCCCGGTATGCCGACCGTCGGGATGTACCCGGGCGCCGGCGCGCCGCAGCCGCCCGCGGGGAAGAAGACGGCCGTCGTCATCGCCGCCGCGGTCGCCGGCGTGCTCGTCCTCGGTGCCGGCGGTTGGTTCGCGTTCTTCGGCGGCAGTGACGACGACGTCAAGAAGCCCGTGGCGCAGAGCTCCGGGCCCGCGGACGCCGAGCCCTCCGCCGGAGTGGACAAGGGCGACGGAAGCGGCAACGGCTCCGAGCAGACCGAAGACCTCAACGCCGGCCGCAAGCAGGGCGAGGACAAGACCCTCTGGCTCAAGACCGCCAAGATCGACGGACCGGGCCTGGGCGTGGAGTCCGCCGGCCAGTGGATCGTCGGCGACACCGTCGTCAAGAGCGTCTGGAAGAACCTCACCGCCTACGGGATCACCGACGGCAAGGAGAAGTGGACGATCGCGTTCCCTGCGCCCGTCTGCTCCGTCACCCGCCAGACCACCGCCGAGGGCAAGACCGTCGTCATGTTCAAGGACGGCGACGGCGACTCCGCCACCTGCAACCAGATGAAGCAGGTCGACCTCAAGGCGGGCAAGGAAGGCTGGACGAAGGAGGTCCCGAAGGAGGGCCTCTTCGACATCATGACCAGCCCCAGCCTGGGCATCATCGGCGACACCGTCGCCGTCAGCCGCAGCGGCACCGCCAGCGCCTTCAAGGTCAGCACCGGCGACAAGCTGTTCGGCAGCGCCACCGCCGAAGGCTGCAAGCCCGACTCCTACGTCGCGGACAAGGGCAAGATGATCGCCATCTCCACCTGCTACGACGAGGACATGTCGAGCGAGGTCTCCGACGCCGACCCGGTCACCGGCAAGAAGACCTGGACCTTCAAACTGCCCGCCAAGTACAAGGTCGGCGCGGTCTACTCGCTAGACCCGTTGGTCCTCGGCATCGGCAACGAGGAGAAGAAGGAACGTGCCATCGTGGTCCTCGGCCCCGACGGCAAGCAGCGCGCCACCGTCAGCGGCGAGGGCAACTTCGCCACGGAGTGCACCAACGGCCTCTTCCGCTCGGTCGAGGTCTGCAACACCACCGCCGTGGACGCCAACACCCTCTACATGCCGACCGTAACGGAGTCCGGCAAGGCCAACGAGATCGTCGCTTTCGACCTGGGCACCGGCAAGGCCAAGTGGCGCACCCCGGCGGGCGAAGGCCGCACCATCACCCCGATCTCGGCCGCGAACGGGCAGCTGATCGCCTACCGCAAGGCAACGGCCGAACAGGGCGGCGAGGTCGTCTCGATCCCGGCCGCCGGAGGCACGCCCACCGCGCTCCTGCGCAACCCGTCGGGAACCTCCGCTCCGATCGAGAGCTCCTTCTACACCCCGAACCTCGACTACGCGGGCGGCCGGCTCTTCGTCTCCCAGACCCACCTGCGCGCCCAGGGCACGGCCGAGAAGCTCCTGATGGTCTTCGGCAAGTGAACGAGTCCACCGAGTCGCCCACCGAGAGGGCAGTAGAACCCGATGAGTAACCCGAGTACCCCGCCGCCCCCGCACCAGCCGCCGCCCGGTGGCTTCGGTGCGCCGCAGGACCCCGCGTCCGGGGGCTTCGGTGCGCCGCCGCCGGTGCCGCCGGCCGCCCCGCAGCAGCCGCCCGCGCCCCAGGGCGCCCCGCAGCAGCCGCCCGTACCGCCGACCGTGCCGGCCGGCCCGGCCGTGCCCCCGCAGGGGCAGCCGGCGTACGGCTATCCGCAGCAGGGCTACGGCTACCCGCAGCAGCAGCAGCCCGCACCCGGCACCGCCGTCCCGCCGCCCTACGGCGCGCCCACGGCCCCGATGCAGGCGGCCCAGCCCTCGGCCCCGGCCGGCCCGGGTGGCGGCGGCAACGAAAAGCGCACCCAGCTGATGATCGTCGGCGCGGCCCTGCTGGCCATCGTCCTGATCATCGCGGGCGGCTTCTGGTACGTCTCCGACGACGGCGACGGCGGGGGCGGCTCGCCCACCGCGAACGGCAGCACCGGCGGCGACAAGCCCGCCGGCGGCACCTCCGGTTCGGAGAAGGCGCCCGCCAACACCAAGTCGAAGCCGCTGTTCAACCAGCCGAACCCGACCCCCGAAGAGGTCGTCACCGTCGCGGGATCCTGGCTCACCGACTCCACGTACGTGAAGTCCGACGTGGCGAAGGTCGTCGGCTACAACACCGTCGACGGCGGCAAGAAGTGGGAGGTCCCGCTCCCGGGCGAGCTCTGCGGCGCGACCAAGCACGTCAGCGACAACAAGACCGCGATCATCTTCCGGCCGACGAAGCCCACGCCCGAGAACAAGTACCCGGCGTGCACCGAGGTCGGCGTCATCGACCTGGCCGCCGGCAAGCTCCTCTGGTCGAGCAACGCCAAGGGCGCCACCACCGGCGACAAGCCCGCCTCCTACTACGAGGTCACGCTCAGCGGCCAGACCGTCGCCGCGGGCGGCACCAGCGGCGGCGCCGCCTGGAACCTGGCCGACGGCAAGTCCCTGTGGACGCCCAAGGTCGACGGTGAGGGCTGCTACGACAGCGGTTACGCCGGCGGCGAGGCGCTCGGCGTGATCCGCAAGTGCGGCCGCGGCGACAACCAGACCCTCTACGCCCAGACCCTGGACCCGGCCACCGGCGCCCAGACCGCCTCGTACAAGCTCTCCCCGGGCATCGAGTGGGCGTCCATCGTCTCCACGAAGCCCCTGATCGTCGCCGCCGACGTCGGCAAGACCGCGAAGAACGCCACCGGCGTCAGCGACCTGTTCGTCGTCGACCCCAAGGGCGAGCTGAAGGCCCGCATCTCGCTGGCCTCCGGCAACTTCGGCGGCAAGTGCGGCGGCACCGAGGTCGAGAAGTGCTCCGGCTTCGTCGTCGGCAACGGCAAGGTCTACCTGCCCTCGATCGAGCACCAGGGCAAGGAGGCGGCCGGCCGTACGAACGAGCTGCTCTCCTTCGACCTGGAGACCGGCAAGCAGACCACCGACCGCGCCGACGCCGGTGAGCGGTACACCATGTTCCCGCTCCGCATGGACGGGGCGAACATCATTGCCTACAAGGTGCCCCCGTACGACAAGGGCGGCCAGGTCGTCAGCATCGACGGCACGACCATGAAGGAGACCGTCCTCATGGAGAACCCGGCGGAGAAGACCAGCCGCAGCGCCGAGACCGCCTTCTCGCCCGACTACTCCGAATACCGCTACCACAACGGCAAGCTCTTCATCTCCCGCACGACGGCCAGGAAGCCGTACTCGGACAAGGGCGACCCCGAGTACCTGTTCGTCTCCTTCAGCGCCAGCTGATCCCCGGCCGATCCCGGCCGCTCCCCGCAGCGGGCACGAGCCCCCGGAAGGTCCGCCTTCCGGGGGCTTCTGCGCGGTATCCGCCGCGCGCCGTCGAACAAGCGTGTAGCTTGCCGGGGCAGAAGGGGTGGGGGGTGGGTGCCCGATGGGCGTAAGGGTCATGGTGCTCGACGAGCACCGGCTGCTGGCCGAGGCACTGGCTTCGGCCCTCAAGCTGCGCGGGCACCGGGTGCTCGCCGCGGCAGCTCCCGCCGCGGGCGCCGCCGAACTGGTCATCAGCCGGGCGCCGGAGGTCTGCCTGCTGGGCACCGCCACGCCCGCCGAGCCGGGTGTCTTCGAGCCGGTCGTCCGCATCAAGCGGGAACGGCCGCAGATCGCCGTCGTCGTGCTCGGCCCGGTGCCCAGCCCGCGCGGGATCGCCGCCGCCTTCGCCGCCGGAGCCTCGGGGTACGTACGCCACGACGAGCGGATCGAAGGCGTGGAGCGGGCGCTGGCCAAGGCGCGGGCGGGGGAGGTCGCGATCTCCCCGCAGCTGCTCCAGGGAGCCTTCGCGGAGCTCCTCAACCCCGCCGCCCAGCCCGACGACGAGGGCAGCCGGCTGCTGCGGCTGCTCACCCCGCGGGAGGTGGAGGTACTGGTCCGGGTCGCCGAGGGCGAGGACACCCGGCTCATCGCCGCGGGCATGGAGATCGCACCGAGCACCGCCCGTACGCACGTGCAGCGGGTGCTGATGAAACTGGGCGTCGGCTCCCGGCTGGAGGCCGCCGCACTGGCCGCCCGGACCGGTCTGCTGGACCGGGCGGGACTGTCTCCGGCGGGCGCCGATTTCCCCGGAGGCGGTTAATCCGGTAAGCCAGTGACCGGCATGTGCACGCGCCCGCGTGCATCCCACCGCGAGAGGCAGTAGACGAGTGAGCGAGACGGCGACTTCCACAACGGCGACGTCCAAGTACATGGTCACCGGCGGCGCCGGTTACGTCGGCAGCGTCGTCGCGGCGCACCTGCTGGAGGCCGGGCACGAGGTCACCGTCCTCGACGACCTCTCCACCGGCTTCCGCGAGGGCGTCCCGGCGGGCGCCACCTTCATCGAAGGCCGGATCCAGGACGCCGAGCGGTACCTGGACGCCTCCTACGACGCGGTGCTGCACTTCGCGGCGTCCTCGCAGGTCGGCGAGTCCGTGGCCAACCCGGGCAAGTACTGGGAGAACAACGTCGGCGGCACGCTCGCCCTGCTGGCCGCGATGCGCGGCGCCGGGGTGCGCAAGCTGGTGTTCTCCTCCACCGCCGCCACCTACGGCGAGCCCACTGAGGGCCTGCTCACCGAGGACTCGGTCACCAAGCCCACCAACCCGTACGGCGCCTCGAAGCTGGCCGTCGACCACATGATCGCGGGAGAGTGCGCGGCGCACGGCGTCGGGGCGGTCTCGCTGCGCTACTTCAACGTGGCCGGCGCGTACGGGGAGTTCGGCGAGCGGCACGACCCCGAGACCCACCTGATCCCGCTGGTGCTCCAGGTCGCCCTGGGCGAGCGCGAGTCGATCTCGGTGTTCGGCGAGGACTACCCGACCCCGGACGGCACCTGCGTGCGCGACTACATCCACGTCGCCGACCTGGCCGAGGCCCACCTGGCGGCCCTGGAGGCCGCCACGGCGGGCGAGCACCTGATCTGCAACCTCGGCAACGGCAACGGCTTCTCGGTCCGCGAGGTCGTCGAGACCGTCCGCAAGGTCACGGGCGCGGAGATCCCCGAGGTCGTCGCCCCGCGCCGGGCCGGCGACCCGGCGGTGCTCGTCGCCTCCGCGCGCGCGGCCCACGAGAGGCTCGGCTGGACCCCGGCCCGCGCTGACCTCACCGGCATCATCGCGGACGCCTGGAACTTCACCCGCACGCTGCGTTCCTGACTCCCCGCCGCACCCGCGCACCGCGCCCCCCGCACTCGACCGTGCGGGGGGCGCGGTGGCGTGCGGCAGCGTGCGCGGGGAGCGCGTGCGGGCGGGTCAGCGCCGTGGACGGGCGCGCTGCGCGGGCGCTCGGAGTGCACGCGCCGGGTGAAATGCCCCCGCGCAACTGCCCGTGGCACGCACAGGTCGGAATCCGTCTTCCAAACCGTCCACATGGTCGAATTCAGGCCACGAAAAACTGGGTTCGCGCCTTCCCAACCGGAAAATCGCTCGGAAAACTTCTGCTATTCGGCCAACCGCGAGCCGCCACCCGTTCTACGCTGATGCGTAACACCGGTGGGGGCCGGTGTTGATTCAGGGGTCGAGACACGCCGGGTACGGCGTCCGGTCCGGGGTAGTGCAGAGATGTCTCGGCGGCGGCCGCGGCAGCTGCGGATCACCCGGTCCGGGCGCCGTACCCGCAGTCGTCCGTTCCCCGACCCTTGGGGGTTTTGTGGTTCGCATCCGGGTTCTCGTGGTCGACGATCACCGCATCTTCGCCGAATCGCTCGCAGCCGCGCTCGCGGCCGAGCCCGACGTGGACGTGTCCGCGGCCGGCAGCGGTCCCGCCGCGCTGCGCTGCCTCGAACGGGCGGTGGCCGAGGGCCGCCGCTTCGACGTCCTGCTCGTCGACGCCGACCTCGGCGCCGCCGCCGGCACCGTGCCCGCCCAGCGCGAGTCGGGCTCCGGCCCGCCGCCCGGCGCAGACGGGATCGCCCTGGTCGCGGGGGTGCGGGTGTCCCACCCCGGGGTCCGCACCGTCGTGCTCGCCGAGCGCGACGACCCGCGCCGGGCCGCGCTCGCCCTTCAGGCCGGGGCTTCCGGGTGGGTGGCGAAGGACTGCTCGCTCTCACGGCTGCTGGCCGTCATCCGCGGGGTCCTGCGCGAGGAGACCCACCTTCCGCCCGCGCTGCTCACCGGAGTGCTGCGGGAACTGACCGCCGCGCGCAAGCACCGTACGGACAGCGAGCGGCTCGTGGAGTCCCTCACGCCGCGCGAACACGAGGTGCTGCGCTGCATGGTGGCGGGGCTGGGCCGCAAGGACGTGGCGGCGCGGCTGTTCCTGTCCCCGCACACGGTCCGCACGCACATGCAGAACGTGCTGGGCAAGCTCGGGGTGCACTCCACGCTCGCGGCGGTGGCACTGGCCCGCCGGGCCGGGGTGCGGCCGGCCGACCTAGCCGGGGATGTTGTCGAACGGAGCGGTCAACTGGCGTAGCAGCGCCGCGAGGTCACCGCGCTGGGCCTGGGAGAGCTGGGCGAGGATCGCCCGCTCCTGGGCCAGCAGGCCAGCCAGGGCCTGGTCGGCGCGGTCGCGGCCCTCCGGCGTCAGTCGGACCAGCACCCCGCGCCGGTCGTTGGGGTCGGGCAGCCGCTCGACGAGGCCCTTCTTCGCGAGCCGGTCGATGCGGTTGGTCATGGTGCCCGAGGTGACCAGGGTCTGCGTCAGCAGCTGGCCGGGGGAGAGCTGGTAGGGGGCACCGGCGCGGCGCAGCGACGTCAGGACGTCGAACTCCCAAGGCTCCAGGCCGTGCTCGGAGAAGGCCAGCCTGCGGGCGCGGTCGAGATGGCGAGCGAGCCTGCTGACGCGACTCAGTACTTCGAGCGGTTCCACGTCGAGGTCAGGGCGCTCCCGCCGCCATGCCGCGACCAATCGGTCGACCTCGTCCTCCATGCCGATCAGTGTAAGGGGTCTGTCGACGTGAAGTCTCTTTAAATCGAGGATCTCGGGAATAGATATCTCGATGTCGTGAGTCTTGACGTCAAGATATATTTTGGGCGACGATGGGCATGGAGGGTGCCGGAACGGCTTCCGCTTCCACCCGCCATGCCAGCAGGGAGGCTCGAACATGCATTCCGATACCGCGTCGGCAAGGATTCCCGCCGCCGCCACCCAGGCCGCGCCCACCTGGGACCCGCAGCAATACCTCCGGCACGCAGGACACCGAACCCGACCCTTCCTCGACCTCCTGCACCGGATACCCGAACTGCCGACCCGCCCCGCCCGCATCGCCGACCTCGGCTGCGGACCCGGCAACGTCACCGCGCTCCTCGCCGATCGCTGGCCCGACGCCCGCATCACCGGCTTCGACCTGTCCCCGGAGATGCTCCGGCGCGCCGATGCCGAGTACGCGGGCGAGACCGCCGGCGGCGGCAGCCTCGACTTCCGCCCCGGCGACCTCGCGAACTGGCTCCCCGAGGAGCCCTACGACCTGATCGTTTCCAACGCTGCCCTCCAGTGGGTCCCGAGCCACCCCGGCTCCTTCCCCGCCTGGATCAACGGGCTGCGCCCCGGTGGCACCTTCGCCTTCCAGATCCCCGGCAACTACACCGCCCCCAGCCACGCCCTCCTCGCCCGGCTCTGCGACACCCCGCGCTGGCGCGAGCGGCTGGGCGGCCACGGTGCCCGCTACGTCCACCTCCTCGAACCCGCGGAATACCTGGCCCGGTTCACCGAGCTGGGCTGCGCCGTTGACACGTGGGAGACGACGTACCACCAGATGCTGTCCGGCCCCGATCCGGTGCTCGACTGGGTCAAGGGCACCGCTCTGCGGCCCGTCCTCACCGCCCTCGGGGACGACCGGGAGGCCGTGGACGCGTTCCTCTCCGAATACCGCGAGTTGTTGCGCGAGGCCTATCCGCCCGGTCCGCGCGGCACGGTGTTCCCGTTCCGCCGGATCTTCGCCGTTGCCCGTAAGGAGTCCTGACCGTGCTGACCGCAGTCGACCACGTCCAACTCGCCGCGCCGCCCGGCTCGGAGGACCTGCTCCGCGCGTACTACGTCCACGTGCTCGGCATGACCGAGGTTTCCAAACCCCCCGTCCTCGCCGCCCGCGGCGGCTGCTGGTTCGCCGCCGGGCCCGTACAGCTGCACCTGGGCGTCGAGGAGGACTTCCGGCCCGCCCGCAAGGCGCACCCCGGGCTGCGGGTGACCGGGATCGAGGCGTACGCGGCCGGCCTGGAGGAACGGGGCGCCGAGGTCGTCTGGGACGACAACCTGCCGGGGCACCGCCGCTTCTACTCCGAGGACCCCGTCGGCAACCGGATCGAGTTCCTGGAACCCCTCGGCTGACGGCCCGGGTGCCCGACTGCCCGACCCCTCGATGATGTGGTGCGACGCGACGGCGCCCCGCCACCGGACCACCGGTGACGGGGCGCCGTCGCGCCGCGGCGTTCAGCTCTTGCGGTGGCCCACCAGCCGCGGTTTCGACTCCAGCCCGTCCAGCCCGTGCCAGGCCAGGTTCACCAGATGCGCCGCGACCTCCGCCTTCTTCGGCCGGCGCACGTCCAGCCACCACTGCCCGGTCAGCGCGACCATCCCGACCAGCGCCTGCGCGTACAGCGGGGCCAGCTTCGGATCGAACCCGCGCGCCTTGAACTCCAGTCCCAGGATGTCCTCGACCTGCGTGGCGATGTCACTGATCAGCGACGCGAACGTACCCGTCGACTGGGCCACCGGCGAGTCCCGCACCAGGATGCGGAAGCCGTCCGTGTACGACTCGATGTAGTCCAGCAGCGCGAACGCCGCCTGCTCCAGCAGCTCCCGCGGATGTCCGGCCGTCAGCGCACCCGTCACCCCGTCCAGCAGCTGGCGCATCTCCCGGTCCACGACGACCGCGTACAGGCCCTCCTTGCCCCCGAAGTGCTCGTACACCACCGGCTTGGACACCCCGGCCTTCGCCGCGATCTCCTCCACCGACGTGCCCTCGAAGCCCTTCTCCGCGAACAGGGTGCGGCCGATGTCCAGCAGTTGCTGACGCCGCTCGGCGCCCGTCATCCGGACCCGACGGCCACGCCGGGGCTTGTCGCTGCTGGAACTGCTGCCGTCGATCGCCACGTCCCCCATCATGCCGCGTTCGACGCGTTTTCCCTGCGCCGGGCGTCGAGACGGGCACCGGACGGCCAGCGCACGTCCGTCGCCCAGCCCGCCAGCTCGAACCAGCGGATCAGCCGGGCACTGGAGTCGACCTGGCCGCGCAGCACCCCGTGCCGCGCCGACGTCGGGTCCGCGTGGTGCAGGTTGTGCCAGGACTCCCCGCACGAGAGCACCGCCAGCCACCACACGTTGCCCGAACGGTCCCGGGACTTGAACGGACGCTTGCCCACCGCGTGACAGATCGAGTTGATCGACCACGTCACGTGGTGCAGCAGCGCGACGCGCACCAGCGAACCCCAGAAGAACGCCGTGAACGCGC
Organism: Streptomyces sp. NBC_00597; assembly: GCF_041431095.1. Classification (GTDB taxonomy): domain Bacteria; phylum Actinomycetota; class Actinomycetes; order Streptomycetales; family Streptomycetaceae; genus Streptomyces. The sequence continues at coordinate 4,125,915 of NZ_CP107757.1, read as the reverse complement.
CCCACCACGACATCGTCACCAGGCCGCCGACCAGGGGCGGGATCGCCAGCGACACGATCGTCCAGAGCACGAAGTCACGCGAGATCCGCCGGATCGCCGGGTCCTTGATCAGATCGGGGGCGTACTTCTGCTGATCGGTCTGCTCCTCGTCGAACAGCCACCCGATGTGCGCCCACCACAGCCCCTTCATCAGCGCCGGGACCGTCTCCCCGAACCGCCACGGCGAATGGGGGTCGCCCTCGTGGTCGGAGAACTTGTGGTGCCTGCGGTGGTCCGCCACCCAGCGCACCAGGGGCCCCTCCACCGCCATCGAACCCATCACGGCGAGCACGATCCGCAGCGGCCGCTTCGCCTTGAAGGAACCGTGCGTGAAGTACCGGTGGAAGCCGATCGTGATCCCGTGGCAGGCCAGGAAGTACATGAACACCATCAGGCCGAGGTCCAGCCAGCTCACTCCCCAGCCCCAGACCAGCGGAACGGCCGCCAGCAGGGCCAGGAAGGGAACGACGATGAACAACAGCAGGGCGATCTGCTCGACGGACCGCTTGTTCTCGCCTCCGAGCGTCGCGGAGGGCACGGGGGAGTCGGTATCGGAGGCCGCCGAGGCGTCCTCGATCAGCTCGGGACTGGTGGTCATGAGGGTCCCCTGGGGGGTGAGGAATCGGCAGGCGCCGGGGGGCGCCTGCCCAGGCTACGGATGCGTAACCTACGGCAACGTAAGTATGGCAAAGCCTGCGCCCGCGACAAGAGGAGCGCGGCCGGGCCCGAGGCGCTCTCAAGGGCGCCCGACACTGCCCGCGCGCCGCCTGGTGAGACGTTTAGCGAGGCACGAGGCCCGGACACCTATCCTGGTGTCGTCGGACAGCGCGGTCCGCACGGGCAGCCGAGCTGCGCACCAGGTGGGGGACACCCTCTGGGCCCCTCCCAGCGACAGCGGGAGAAGGTCCGGGGACACCCCCGCGCATGCCGGAGCCCACCTCCCAGTAGCGCTCGAACACTGCAAGGAGCCGCACCTGTGAGCAGTGCTGACCAGGCCTCCTCCACCCCGGCCAAGGCCCCGGCCACCGCCGTCGCCGCCGCCAACGCGGAACTGCGGGCGGACATCCGCCGCCTCGGCGACCTCCTCGGCGAGACCCTCGTCCGTCAGGAAGGCCAAGAACTCCTCGACCTCGTCGAACAAGTGCGCGCCCTGACCCGCACCGACGGCGAAGCCGCCGCCGCACTGCTCGGCGACACCGACCTGGAGACCGCCGCCAAGCTGGTGCGCGCCTTCTCCACCTACTTCCACCTCGCCAACGTCACCGAACAGGTACACCGCGGCAAGGAACTGCGCGCCCACCGGGCCGCCGAGGGCGGGCTCCTCGCGCGCACCGCCGACATGCTCAAGGACGCCGACCCCGAGCACCTGCGCGAGACGGTCCGCAACCTCAACGTGCGCCCCGTCTTCACCGCGCACCCCACCGAGGCGGCCCGCCGCAGCGTCCTCAACAAGCTGCGCCGCATCGCCGCGCTGCTGGAGGAGCCCGTTACCGGCGCCGGCGAACGCCGCCGCCACGACCTGCGCCTGGCCGAGAACATCGACCTCGTCTGGCAGACCGACGAGCTGCGCGTCGTACGCCCCGAACCCGCCGACGAGGCCCGCAACGCCATCTACTACCTCGACGAGCTGCACGCCGGCGCCGTCGGCGACGTCCTCGAAGACCTCGCCGCCGAGCTCCAGCGCGTCGGCGTCGAGCTGCCCGCGGGCACCCGCCCGCTCACCTTCGGCACCTGGATCGGTGGCGACCGCGACGGCAACCCCAACGTCACCCCCGACGTCACCCGCGACGTACTGATCCTCCAGCACGAACACGGCATCACCGACGCCCTCGAACTCGTCGACTTCCTGCGCGGCCTGCTGTCGAACTCCATCCGCTACACCGGCGCCACCGAGGAACTCCTCTCCTCCCTCCAGGCCGACCTCGAACGCCTCCCCGAGATCAGCCCGCGCTACAAGCGGCTCAACGCCGAAGAGCCCTACCGCCTCAAGGCCACCTGCATCCGGCAGAAGCTCGTCAACACCCGCGAGCGCCTCGCCAAGGGCACCCCCCACGAGGACGGCCGCGACTACCTCGGCACCGCCGAGCTCCTCACCGACCTCACCCTCATCCAGACCTCCCTGCGCGAACACCGCGGCGCCCTCTTCGCCGACGGCCGCATGGACCGCACCATCCGCACGCTGGCCGCCTTCGGCCTCCAGCTCGCCACCATGGACGTCCGCGAACACGCCGACGCCCACCACCACGCCCTCGGTCAGCTCTTCGACCGGCTCGGCGAGGAGTCCTGGCGCTACGCGGACATGCCCCGCGACTACCGGGGCAAGCTCCTCGCCAAGGAACTCCGCTCCCGGCGCCCCCTCGCCCCCACCCCCGCGCCCCTGGACGCCGCCGGCCACAAGACCCTCGGCGTCTTCTTCGCGATCAAGGACGCCTTCGAGAAGTTCGGCCCCGAAGTCATCGAGTCCTACATCATTTCGATGTGCCAGGGCGCCGACGACGTCTTCGCCGCGGCCGTCCTCGCTCGCGAAGCCGGGCTCATCGACCTCCACGCGGGCTGGGCCAAGATCGGCATCGTCCCGCTCCTGGAAACCACCGACGAGCTCCGCGCCGCCGACGTCATCCTCGACGAGATGCTGGCCGACCCCTCCTACCGGCGCCTCGTCTCCCTGCGCGGCGACGTCCAGGAGGTCATGCTCGGTTACTCCGACTCCTCCAAGTTCGGCGGCATCACCACCAGCCAGTGGGAGATCCACCGAGCCCAGCGCCGCCTGCGCGACGTCGCCCACCGCTACGGCGTGCGGCTGCGCCTCTTCCACGGCCGCGGCGGCACCGTCGGCCGCGGCGGCGGCCCCTCCCACGACGCGATCCTCGCCCAGCCCTGGGGCACCCTCGAAGGCGAGATCAAGGTCACCGAACAGGGCGAGGTCATCTCCGACAAGTACCTCGTCCCGTCCCTGGCCCGCGAAAACCTCGAACTGACCGTCGCGGCCACCCTGCAGGCCTCCGCCCTGCACACGGCCCCCCGCCAGTCCCACGACGACCTCGCCCGCTGGGACGCGGCCATGGACACCGTCTCCGACGCCGCGCACGCCGCCTACCGCGCACTCGTCGAAGACCCCGACCTGCCCGCCTACTTCTTCGCGGCCACCCCCGTCGACCAGCTCGCCGACCTCCACCTCGGCTCGCGCCCCTCCCGCCGCCCCGACTCGGGCGCCGGCCTCGACGGACTGCGCGCCATCCCCTGGGTCTTCGGCTGGACCCAGTCCCGCCAGATCGTCCCCGGCTGGTACGGAGTCGGCTCCGGCCTCAAGGCCCTGCGCGAGGCCGGCGGCGAAACCGCCCTCGCCGAGATGGGCGAGCGCTGGCACTTCTTCCGCAACTTCCTCTCCAACGTCGAAATGACGCTGGCGAAGACCGACCTGCGGATCGCCCGCCACTACGTCGACACCCTCGTCCCGGACGACCTCAAGCACGTCTTCGCCCAAATCGAGGCCGAACACGAGCTCACCGTCCGCGAAGTCCTGCGCATCACCGGCGGTGAGAAGCTCCTCGACTCCCACCCCGTCCTCCAGCAGACCTTCGCCGTCCGCGACGCCTACCTCGACCCCATCTCCTACCTCCAGGTCTCCCTCCTCGCCCGCCAGCGCGCCGCCGCCGAACGCGGAGAAGACCCCGACCCGCTGCTCGCCCGAGCCCTGCTGCTCACCGTCAACGGCGTGGCCGCCGGTCTGCGCAACACCGGCTGACCGCGCAACGCACGAAGACCCCCGCCGTCCGGACCGGACGGCGGGGGTCTTCGTACATCAGGCGGCTCAGGAGTTGGCGGCTCAGGAGTTGTACGCCGACTGGGCGCGCTCCAGGCCCTCCGCGATCAGGCACTCCACGGAATCCGCCGCCCGGTCCACGAACCAGTCCAGCTCCTTGCGCTCCGTCGACGAGAAGTCCTTCAGCACGAAGTCCGCCACCTGCATGCGGCCCGGCGGACGGCCGATGCCGCACCGCACCCGGTGGTAGTCGCCGCCCATCGACTTCGTCATCGACTTCAGGCCGTTGTGCCCGTTGTCCCCGCCGCCCAGCTTCAGCCGCAGGGTCGGATAGTCGATGTCCAGCTCGTCATGGACCGCCACGATCCGGTCCAGCGGCACCTTGTAGAAGTCGCGCAGCGCCGTCACCGGGCCGCCCGACAAGTTCATGAACGACATGGGCTTCGCCAGCACGACCCGGCGGTTCGCCGGCCCCGGCGGACCCATCCGGCCCTCGACCACCTGCGCCCGCGCCTTGTGCGCCTTGAACTTCCCGCGCATCCGCTCGGCCAGCAGATCGACCACCATGAACCCGATGTTGTGGCGGTTGCCCGCGTACTCAGCTCCCGGGTTCCCGAGGCCCACGATCAGCCAGGGCGCCGCGTCGTCCGACATCAAAAGCTCCTTATACGAAGACGACCGCCGTCCCGCTCCAGTGGAGCCGGACGGCGGTCGTTCAGCAAGTGCTGAGGGGGGAAGGCGAGGCTCAGGCCTCGGTGCCCTCGGCCTCGGCGGCCGGCTCCTCGGCCTGCGGGGCGACGACCTGCAGGACGGCGATGTCGCCGTCGACGGCCAGCGTGGTGCCGGCCGGCAGGACCAGGTCGGACGCGTGGATGGTGGCGCCGGCCTCAAGGCCCTCGATCGAGACGGTGACCTCGGTCGGGATGTGGGTGGCCTCGGCCTCGACGGAGATGGTGTTCTGGAGGGTCTCCAGCATGTTGCCGCCGGCGGCCAGGTCGCCCTCGGTGACGATCGCGACGTCGACGGTGACCTTCTCGCCCTTCTTGACGATCAGGAAGTCGACGTGGGAGATCGAGCGCTTCAGCGGGTGCTTCTGCACGGCCTTCGGGATGACCAGCTCGGTGCCGCCGTCCTTGATGTCCAGGGAGATCAGGACGTTCGGGGTGCGCAGCGCCAGCTGAAGGGTGTGGGCGTCGACGTTGACGTGCTTCGGGTCGGTGCCGTGGCCGTAGATGACGGCGGGGGTCAGGGCGTCGCGACGGGCCTGACGGGCAGCGCCCTTGCCGAAGTCGGTGCGGGTCTCGGCGGCGATCTTGATCTCGGACATGCTCACTCCTCGTGGGGTGACGGAAAGCGGACAGAGTCACCCGGCCGGAACGGCCTGCTACGAAGAGCGCGTCGATAACGGAGCGCCGGCACCTGGGCAAACAGGTACGGCCTCCCTCGCCGAGCAACTCATGGAGTGTACCCGGGCGGGGGAGGCCGCACCAAAAGGATCTACCGCGCAGCGGCTACTGCTGCTCCTCGAAGAGGCTGGTGACCGAGCCGTCCTCGAAGACCTCGCGCACCGCGCGCGCGACCATCGGCGCGATCGACAGGACCGTGATCTTGTCGAGCTCCAGATCGGACGGGTCCGGGAGGGTGTTCGTGAAGATGAACTCGCTGACCTTCGAGTTCTTCAGGCGGTCCGCCGCCGGCCCCGACAGGATGCCGTGCGTGGCCGTCACGATGACGTCCTCCGCGCCGTGCGCGAACAGCGCGTCGGCCGCGGCGCAGATGGTGCCGCCGGTGTCGATCATGTCGTCGACCAGGACGCACACCCGGCCGCGGACCTCGCCGACGACCTCGTGGACCGTCACCTGGTTGGCGACGTCCTTGTCGCGCCGCTTGTGCACGATGGCCAGCGGGGCGTCCAGGCGGTCACACCAGCGGTCGGCGACGCGTACGCGGCCGGCGTCCGGGGACACGATCGTCAGCTTGGTGCGGTCGACCTTCGCGCCCACGTAGTCCGCGAGGACCGGCAGCGCCGAAAGGTGGTCCACCGGGCCGTCGAAGAAGCCCTGGATCTGGTCCGTGTGCAGGTCGACCGTCAGGATGCGGTCCGCACCCGAGGTCTTCAGCAGGTCGGCCACCAGGCGGGCCGAGATCGGCTCGCGGCCCTTGTGCTTCTTGTCCTGGCGGGCGTACCCGTAGGACGGGATGATCACGGTGATGGAGCGGGCCGACGCGCGCTTCAGCGCGTCGATCATGATCAGCTGCTCCATGATCCACTTGTTGATCGGAGCCGTGTGGCTCTGGATCAGGAAGCAGTCCGCGCCACGAGCCGACTCCTGGAAGCGGACGTAGATCTCACCGTTCGCGAAGTCGAAAGCCTTGGTCGGCACGAGGCCGACGCCCAACTGGTGCGCAACCTCCTCGGCCAGCTCGGGGTGGGCGCGGCCGGAGAAGAGCATCAGCTTCTTCTCGCCGGTCGTCTTGATCCCGGTCACAGCACAGTCTCCTCAGACGTGTTGAAAGCTGCTCGCCCCCGTGTGCGTCCGTCCCGCACACGGTGAGCCAGCCGAATTGCGTGCACCTATCACGGTACGCCGTCCCGGGCGTACCTGTTTCCGGTCAGTTCACCTCAACGAGGTTTCAACGCGGGTCGGAGTCCTCATGGACCGCCGACTGCGCCGCCGTTGCAGCGGCACTTCCCGGACGCTTGCGGGCCACCCAGCCCTCGATATTCCGCTGCTGGCCGCGGGCCACTGCCAGCGCACCGGGCGGCACGTCCTTGGTGATCACCGAGCCGGCCGCCGTGTAGGCGCCGTCCCCGATGGTGACGGGCGCCACAAACATGTTGTCCGAACCCGTCTTGCAGTGTGAGCCGACCGTGGTGTGGTGCTTGTGCTCACCGTCGTAGTTCACGAACACGCTGGCCGCGCCGATGTTGCTGTACTCGCCGATGGTCGCGTCGCCCACGTACGACAGGTGCGGCACCTTCGTGCCCTCGCCGATCGTCGCGTTCTTCATCTCCACGTAGGTGCCGGCCTTCGCCTTCGCACCCAGGTGCGTGCCCGGACGCAGGTACGCGTACGGACCCACGGACGCCGACTCCCCGACGACCGCCGTGTCCGCCACCGTGTTGTCCACCCGGGCCCGCGGACCCACCTGCGTGTCCTTGAGCCGCGTGTTCGGACCGACCTCGGCGCCCTCCGCCACGTGCGTCGCACCCAGCAGCTGCGTACCCGGGTGGACGATCGCGTCCTGCCCGAACGTCACCGTCACGTCCACGAACGTACTCGCCGGGTCGACGACCGTCACGCCCGCGAGCATCGCCTGCTCCAGCAGACGTGCGTTGAGCAGTGCGCGGGCCTGCGCGAGCTGGACGCGGTTGTTGATGCCCAGGATCTGCCGGTGGTCGCCGCCGACGGCCGCCCCGACGCGGTGACCGGCCTCGCGCAGGATGCCGAGCACGTCCGTGAGGTACTCCTCGCCCTGGCTGTTGTCCGTACGCACCTTGCCGAGGGCGTCGGCGAGCAGGGCGCCGTCGAAGGCGAAGACCCCGGAGTTGATCTCCTGGATCGCACGCTGCGCGTCGGTGGCGTCCTTGTGTTCGACGATCGCCGTCACGGCCCCGTCCTCGCCGCGGATGATCCGGCCGTAGCCGGTGGAGTCCGGGACCTCGGCGGTGAGCACGGTGACGGCGTTGCCGTCGGCCTCGTGCGTCTGCACGAGCTGCTGCAGGGTCTCGCCGGTCAGCAGCGGGGTGTCGCCGCAGACGACGACCACGGTGCCGGACGGCTGCCCGCCCAGCTCTTCGAGGGCCATGCGGACGGCGTGCCCGGTGCCGTTCTGCTCGTACTGGACGGCGGTGCGCACGCCGGCGTCGACCTCCGCGAGATGCGCGGTGACCTGCTCGCGGGCGTGGCCGACGACGACCACGAGGTGTGCGGGGTCCAGCTCGCGCGAGGCGGCGACGACGTGGCCCACGAGCGAGCGCCCGCAGATCTCGTGCAGAACCTTGGGAGTGGCCGACTTCATGCGGGTGCCTTCACCCGCTGCGAGTACGACGACGGCTGCCGGGCGGTTGGCGCTCACGGGTGTGCCCTTCGGCTTCGGGTGCTGGACCCGTGAAGGATACCGGGGCGTTACGGGCCCCTAACGAGGGCGGGTCCCGACCGTGCCGGCCGGGACCCGAACCTGAAAAGCTCCCCCGCCAGGACTCGAACCCGGACATAAGGCACCAAAAGCCTCAGTGCTGCCAATTACACCACAGGGGATAATTTCCGACTAAACCGGACATTACGCCCTTGCGGTCGAGTCGACGGCACCTACTATGCCGCACCACCGCCCCTCGATGCGACGGTATGGATCACTGTTCGCCGGGGGGTTTGCCGTTTCCGGTCCTCCGGTTTCCCGGAATTCCGCCCGGCTGTGCGCCGGGGGCGCTGCGTACGCTGGACGGCATGACCTATACGGGGGAAGAGCAAGGGGCCGGGCGGGACGGGCCGCTGTGGTGGGAGCGGCGGCGCGGGGCCGTCCTCGACGTGGGGCTCGCGGCCGTGTCCGCGGTCGAGTGCGCCGTCGAGGGGGTGCCCTTCGCGCGCGAGGCCGGGGTGCCGGTGGCCGTCGGGGTGCTGTTCGGGCTCCTGGTGGGGTCCACGCTCGTACTGCGGCGGCGCTGGCCGATCGCCGTGGTGCTGGTCGGGATCGCCGTGGCGCCGGCCGCGATGGGGTTCCTGCTCGGGGTGGTCGGGCTGTACACGCTCGCCGCCTGCGAGGTGCCCCGGCGGATCACCGCGACGCTGGCCTCGATGTCGCTGGTCGCGACGTTCGTGGTGATGTACCTGCGGACCAGCGGGAACCAGGGGGCCTCGCGTTCGCTCGTCATCATCCTGTCCGTGTTCGTGGCGGTCGCGCTGACCGTGCCGCCGGTGCTGCTCGGCCTCTACATAGGGGCGCGCCGCCGGCTGATGGAGAGCCTGCAGGAGCGGGCGGACTCGCTGGAGCGGGAGCTGTCGCTCCTGGCGGACCGGGCGGAGGAGCGGGCCGAGTGGGCCCGTACGGAGGAGCGGACGCGGATCGCGCGGGAGATGCACGACGTGGTGGCGCACCGGGTGTCGCTCATGGTGGTGCACGCGGCCGCGCTGGAGGCGGTGGCCGCCAAGGACCCGGCGCGGGCGGCGAAGAACGCGGCGCTGGTGGGGGACATGGGGCGGCAGGCGTTGACGGAGCTGCGGGAGATGCTGGGGGTGCTGCGGGCGGCCGAGTCGCCGAAGCGGGCGCCCGTGAGGGTGCCGGTGGCCGCCCTGGTGGGGGGCTTCGAGGACGGGCCCGGGCCCACGCTGGGTGAGCTGGAGGTCCTGGTCGGGCAGTCGCGGGCGGCCGGGATGGCCGTGGAGCTGGATGTCCGCGGTGCGGGGTCGGGGTATCCGGCGGAGGTGGAGCAGACCGCGTACCGGGTGGTGCAGGAGGCGCTGACCAACTGCCACAAGCACGCGCCGGGCGCGGAGGTCGTGGTGCGGCTGGCTCACCGGCAGGGTGAGGTGGCCATGCAGGTGGAGAACGGACCGTGCGGGGCGGACGTGCTCCAGCCGGAGCTGCCGAGCGGCGGGAACGGGCTGGTCGGGATGCGGGAACGGGTGCTCGGGCTGGGCGGCGTGTTCGTGTCCGGTCCGACGGACGGGGGCGGCTTCAAGGTCTCTGTGGTCCTCCCCCGGGGTGCCCGGCAGAACTGACGCGGCGCCCCGCCCGGCCCCCGGCCGTGCCGCCGTGGGGCCGGGCCCGGCCGCGGCCGGGCCGGCGTCGGGTCAGGGAGCCGTGGTGAGGCGGGTGGGTTGGAGGCCCGTCAGCAGGAGGGTCAGGGCTTCGTCCACGCCTGCGCCGAGGTACCAGTCGCCGGTGTGGTCGATGCCGTAGACGCGGCCTTCGCGGTCGATGGCGAGGTGCGAACCGCCGTCGGAGTCGACGCCGAGCGGGCACAGCTGGGTGGAGAGGGCGCGGCCGAGGTCGGCGAAGGTGCGGGCCAGGTGGAGGCCGGTGAGGGGGTCGAGGCGGACCGGGACCGGTGCGGTCTGGCGGCCGGGCCCGGCGGCGGTGACGGTGAGCCCGCCGAACTCGGCCCAGGCTTCGACGGCCGCGGGGAAGACGGTGTGCCGGTGGCCGGCGGGGGTGGTGTGGTCCCGGAGGGCGTCGGCCCAGAACTCCGCCTGCTTGATGTCCCAGCGGCCGGGCTCCCAGCCGGCGGTGCGCAGGGCGGTGTCCACGGCGGTGGGGAAGCGGGTGGCCGAGGAGCGGTCGTAGGAGGCTGAGGAGGTGCTCATGGTGGCGGAGGTCAGGCCTTCTCTGACGCGGGGGTGAGGTCGACGGCGCGTACGCCGAAGTGTGCGAGGAGTGCTTCGCAGGAGCGGCAGGGGGGCGCGTAGCTGCCGTGCAGCGGGTCGCCGTCCTCGCGGATGCGACGGGCGGTGATCTTGGACTGTTTGAGGGAGCGACGGGCCTCGTTGGCCGTGAGGGGTTTGCGGGAGGCGCGCCGGCTGCGGGCGTTCTCCACGGCGGTGAGGTGGCGGGAGACCAGGATGGCTTCCGGGCAGCGGCCCGTGAAGCGTTCCCGCTGGCCGCTGGTGAGGGTGTCGAGGAAGTCCTGGACGAGGTGGTGCAGGGAGGGCGGCTGGTCGGCCTTGCCCGCGGTGCCGGTGAGGGTTTCGCCGCGTACGGAGAGGGCGGCGGCGATGGTCGGGAGGATGCCGTCGCGGCGGAAGCGCAGGACGGGTGCGGCGGGTCGGCCGTCGGCGCTGCTCCAGCGCAGGCGTGGGTCGCCGGCCGGGGCGGCCGGCTGTCCGGTCGCGGGTCCGCCCGGCCCGCCCTGTCCGCTCTGGTCGCCCGGTCCCGAGGCGCCGTCGGCCGTGTCCGAGCGTGTCGCCGTGTTCTGCATGGTCGCGCCTTCCCTCCCGTGGCGGCGGTGTCGGCCGCTGTCGCGCACGCCCCCGTGCTGAGGGGACAGCCTGTCAAATGTCCCCTGTCGTGTGGAAGCGGGGTCGAATATTCGTATCAATTCGGATGTTCCTGGCCGTCGTGCGGCCCCGGGGGTCGCGGGCGGGTGCCCCTCTTGCCGGACCACATAGGCTGTGGTGAACCAGCCAGATCCAGCAGGGGGCTACCGCCATGACGACAGGTCGGCTCGGGCAGCAGGCCGTGCCACCCAACGCCGCGTACTCGGGGCAGGTCGTGCATTTCCCGGACCCGGTCCGGGCCGCTCGGCATCCCCACGGGGTACGCATGGACGCGGACGGACATCCCGACTTCTCCCCGTACGCGCGAGCGGCGGTGGAGATCGCCGAACCCCCGGAGGGCTTCGGCGTGGACGAGCTGCGGCTGACGGACTACGTGTCCGCGAACGCGGCGATGCAGGCGGCCGGTCATGCGCTGTGGGACACCGTCGGGCCGGTGGCGACCCCGCACGGCTGGACCTGGCACCACGTGGCGAAGACGCGGCGGATGGAACTGGTCCCGGTCGAGGTGAAGGCGCTGCTGCGGCATCACGCGGGGCTGGCCACGGCGCCGGTCGACCACGACAAGCGCGGTACGCGTCCGTTGCAGGAGGTGCGCCCGGCGCACCTGGGGCTGCCCAAGGCGGTGGTCTCGGTCTCCGAGGAGGCGGTGCAGGGCGTCGAGGAGGACCTCGGCTACCGGCTGCCGGAGGCGTACCGCGCGTTCCTGAAGGCGGCGGGCGGCTGTGCGCCGGTGGGCGCCGGGCTCGACGTGGACCTCGGTGTGCTGGTGGACCAGCCGTTCTTCACGGTGCGTGAGGAGGCGGCGGTCAACGACCTCGTGTACGTCAACAAGTGCCTGCGCGACCACCTGACGAAGGACTACCTGTGCGTGGCCTTCGCCCAGGGAGGTCTGCTCGCGGTGAAGGTGAGGGGCGCGTCGGTCGGCTCGGTGTGGTTCTCCCCGTACGACGACGCGCGCGACCAGGACGGCTGGTCGGTACAGGAGCGCGTGGAGCGTTTGTTGCTGCCGTGCGGTGCCGATTTCGATGCCTTTCTTGAGCGGTTGGCGGGCAACCCGCCGGAGTTGGAAACGGTGGCCGGTCTGATGGTGGACGGCGGATTCGCACGCTCGGTTCCCGTGTCGGGTGCGGCACCGGTGGAGGGGTGACGGCGCGATGGTGACGTTTGCGCAGGCGCAGGAGCGCGCCGAGGAGTGGATCAACGGTGACGTGCCCGCGTACCAGCACCGAGAGGTGCGCGTACGGGAGTTCGGGCTCGGGTTCGTGGTGTGGGCGGAGGACCGCGCGGCCGCTCCGGTGTCCGGTGGCGGCCGGCAGCGGCTGGTCATCGCGCGGGACAGCGGTGAGGTGACGCTGTGGCCGGGGCTGCCGGTGGGTGAGGTGATCCGCCGGTACGAGGAGGAGTACGGTGCCGCGGCCGCGCCGGTGGCGGAGGCCTCGGTGCCGACGCCGCGGATCGACTCGGAGCAGACCTCGTTCATGCTGAGTCCGCCGGAGTGGCTGCAGGAGGCGGCGGACCGGGCGGGGATTCCGCCGGCGACTCCGGCTCCCGCGCCGGTGGCCGCTGCGGAGCCCGTGGTTCCGGCTGCCCCGGCCGCGCCGGCTCCGGCACCGGCTCCCGTTCAGGTCCCCGCGCCCGAGCCGGTGGAGGCGGTTCCGCTGCGCCGCGAGGTGCCGTACGAGCCGACCTCGAACGAGGGGGTGCCGGTCGGGGCCACGCCGTGGGCCGGGACCGATGTGAATTCCGGTGCGGACGACGTGTCCGTACCGCTGCCCGCGACGGTGTTCGCGCCGCCGCTGTCGGGCTCGGACTTGGAGGACGTGGCGCCGCCGTCCGGCGGGGCCTCCGAGGCCAAGACCACGCTCATGGCCGGGGGCAGCCAGCTCCCGAGGACCGCGATCGCGCCGGCCCTGCACCTCGGGGCCGATGCGGGCGGCCCGGACGCCGGGTCCATCGCCGACGCGCCGACGAGCAGGGCCCAGCTCTCCCGGCCGGGTACGCCGCCCGCTACGCCGCCGGGTCCGCCCGGTGCTCCCGGTGCCGGTCAGCCTCCGGCGCCCCCGGCTTCGCTGGGGCGTGGGTTGGACCATGCGGCGACGATGCTGGCGGGTCCGGCCGTGACGGGTCAGCCTCCGGCGCCTCCGGGTCCGCCCGGCGCTCCGGGTGCTCCGGGTGCGGGTCAGCCTCCGGCGCCTCCGGGTCCGCCGGGTGCTCCGGGTTCGCTGGGGCGTGGGTTGGACCATGCGGCGACGATGCTGGCGGGTCCGGCCGTGACGGGTCAGCCTCCGGCGCCTCCGGGTCCGCCCGGCGCTCCGGGTGCTCCGGGTGCGGGTCAGCCTCCGGCGCCTCCGGGTCCGCCGGGTGCTCCGGGTTCGCTGGGGCGTGGGCTGGACCATGCGGCGACGATGCTGGCGGGTCCGGCCGTGACGGGTCAGCCTCCGGCGCCTCCGGGTCCGCCCGGCGCTCCCGGTGCCGGTCAGCCGCCCGCGCCCCCCGGCCCGCCCGGGGGCGGGCTCGACCATGCCGCGACGATGCTGGCTGGTCCGGCCGTGACGGGTCAACCGCCGGCGCCTCCCGGTCCCCCCGGGCAGCCGCAAGCCGGTCCCGCGGCGCAGGCCCCGGTCCCCACCGGTGCGCCGACGGTCGGCCCGGGGTACCAGGCGGTCCTGCGCTACCGCGCGCCCGACGGCTCCGAGCAGCAGCTCATCCGGCGTTCGGCACCCGGTACCCCGCACCCCGAGTGGCAGATCCTGCACGAGCTGCGCGCGATGAACGTGCCGCCGCAGCAGGTGCTGGAGCTGCACACCGAGCTGGAGTCGTGCGAGCTGCCGGGTGGTTACTGCGCCCGGATGATCCGGGAGACCTGGCCGCAGGTCCGGATCACGAGCGTGGCCCCGTACGGCAAGGACCACGCCGGTCGTCAGCAGGGCATGCGGCACCTGCTGACCCATCAGGGTGAGCTGCACCAGGTGGCGGACGGTCCGGCGCGCCCCGCGCCGGTACGGACGCCGCTGGCGCAGGTGCCGCTCCAGCCGGCGATTCCGCTGGATGCCATCGGCGCGGAGCTGGCCGGGGCGTTCGGTCCGCAGGGTGTGTTCCGTTTCGATCAGCGGGCGGTGTCCCGCCAGGGTGTGCCGGAGATCGTGGCGCAGACCCTGGTGTGGGCGGGTCTGCCGACGGACTTCGGTCCGTTCTTCTGGGCGCAGGCGGTGCCGGGTCAGCCGGTGCCCACGCTCGCCGAACTGGCCGCGCAGCGGCAGGTGCAGGCGGCGTCCGACGCGGGTTCGTACCTGGTCGTGGGCAGTGACTTCGGCAAGGCGCTGTGCGTGCAGTACGGGACGGCGCACATAGTGGCGGTTCCGGTGGAGGCCGGTCCGGGTGGCGCTCCGGTGCCGCCGCAGTTCGTGAATTCGAGCCTGCCGCAGTTCGCCCGTTCGCTGGCGATGATGGGTCACATGTGGCGGCTGCGCCAGCATCTGACGCCGGAGCAGGCGGGGCGCTGGACCGTCGATTTCCAGACGAATCTGGCGGGGCTCGACAGTGCGGCGCTGGCGTCGCCGGAGAGCTGGTGGTCGGTGCTGTTGGAGCAGATGTGGGACGGATTGCTCTGATCGGATGATCAGGTGATTGGCCGGGCCGGGACCCTCGTACAGGGTCCCGGCCCGGCCATTCCGGCTTCTGAGAGCAAATGGCGCATCCTTGACGGGAATCCCCCCGAGAGAGGCGCTTCCAGGATGACTGCACCCATGTCACCTCACGGACCGGGTTTCGCGACCGTACGAGGTCGCGGCTACCGCGTGGACGATGTCGACCGGTATCTGGCCCGGCTCTCCGGCAGCCGGGACGAGGCGTGGGAGCGGGTGGCGCGGCTGACCGTGCTGGCGAAGCGGATGGAGGAGGAGGCGGGCCGGCTGCGCGAGGCGGTGGCCGCGCTGGCCCCGCAGACGTACGACGAGCTGAGCGAGCGGGCCCGGCGGATCCTGCTGCTGGTGGAGGAAGAAGCGGACACCGTACGCCGGGACGCCCGGGCGGACGCGGTGGACGCGACGGGTGCGGCAGAGGCGTATGCGGACCGGGTGGCGGAGCTGGCCCGGCTCGACGCGGAGGCTGTGCGCGAGCAGACGGAGGTCCGGGCGCGGCAGGGGCTGCTGCGGGCGGAGCGGGAGGCCGATGCGGTCCGGTCGGAGGCCAGGGACGATGCGGGGGAGTGGCGCTCGCAGGCGCAGGCGGCCCTGACGGAGATGCGGCGCCGGTCGGACGCGCTGCTGGCGGACCGCGAGCAGGAGCACGTGGAGCGGTGGGACGCGGCGCAGCGGGAGCTGGCGGAGCGGGAGGCCGATCTGGAGGCTCGGCACGCGGAGCTGGAGCGGTTCGCGGAGGGCCGGCTGGCGGAGGCGCGGCGCGGCTACGCGGAGGCCGAGGAGTCGGCGCGGCACGGGCAGGAGGACGCGGAAGCGCGGGCGGCGGAGCTGCTGGCGGAGGCCGGGATCCAGGAGGAGCGCACGGGCCGTGAGACCGAGCGGATCCTGAGGGAGCACGGGGAGGCGCAGGAGGAGATGCGGGCCCATATGAACCACGTCCGCTCCAGCCTGGCGGCGTTGACGGGCCGGGCCCCGGCGGAGGGGTGACGAGGACGCAGGGCTGACGAGGTCGCCGGCCCCCGGCCCCGGCCCGTCCGGCCCGGTCAGGGTTTGTGGCGGGCGTAGTAGCGGGCGACCCGGGCCCGGTTGCCGCAGGCCGAGGCCACGCACCAGCGGCGCCGCGGGTGGGCCGGCAGGAACAGCAGGACGCAGTCGGCGCCCTCGCACTCCCGGACTTCCCGCACGCGGGGGTCCGTCAGGAGTTCTGCGGCCGCCTGCGCGAGTTCCGCCGCGAGCCGCCGGGCGGGGGTGCTGGTGCGGTGCGGTGCCACCGTGAAGCCGGTGTCCGGGGTCCAGGCGAGTTCGTGGTGGGCCGGGGCGGCCGCCGACGCCTCGTTCAGTGCGCGCAGGGCGTCGGCCGGGGGCCGTTCGCCGCGCCGCGCGGCCGCGAGCGCCGCGCCGGCCGCCTCCCGTACGGCGTGTACGGCGGCCACTTCGACCGGACCCGCTTTCGCGATCGGCCCGAGCCTGCCTTCCTGGGCGGCCAGCCAGGCCGCGAGCCCTTCCGGACCGGCGATCAGATCGCCCGCACCGGTGGGCCGGGTGTTGAGCAGGTCCAGGGCGAGGGGTTCGCCGGTGAGCGGGAACGTGGGGGGCGCCGTCATGCGGCTAATGCTACCGGAACCACTTGACCCGTTAGGAATTGACGGTGAAACTAATGGAACTTAGATCTCTGGAGGCATGTGATGCAGCTCGTCCACCACCGCACCGCCGATGTGCGCGGGGTCCGCGTCGCCTACCGCGAGAGCGGCCCGGCCGACGGCCCGGTCCTGCTTCTCCTGCACGGGTTCCCCACCTCCTCGCACCAGTTCGCCCGGCTGATGGACGCGCTCGGCGGTACCCCGTACCGGCTGATCGCCCCCGACTACCCAGGCTTCGGCCGCACCGAGACCCCGGACGGGTTCACGTACACCTTCGACCGGCTCGCCGACGTCGTGGAGGGCTTCACCGACGCCCTCGGGCTGGAGCGCTACGCGCTCTACGTCTTCGACTTCGGCGCCCCCGTCGGGCTGCGGCTCGCCGCGCGCCGGCCCGAGCGGGTGACGGGCCTGATCGTGCAGAACGGCAACGCGTACGAGGAGGGGCTCTCCGACGCGGCCCGCGAGTTCGCAGGACTGCGGCGCGACGTGCCGGGCAACGAGGAACGGGTGCGGAAGCTCTTCACCGCGGAGGGCACCCGCTTCCAGTACGAGACCGGCGTCGCCGACACCGGCCTGATCTCCCCCGACGGCTGGACCCTCGACGTGCACTACCTCGGCCTGCCGGGGCGCGCCGACGCACAGGCCGACCTGGCCTTCGACTACGCCTCCAACTTCGCCCACTACCCCGCCTGGCAGGCCTGGCTGCGGGCCGCCCGGGTGCCAGTCCTGGTCGTATGGGGCGCGGGGGACCCGTTCTTCACCCCGGCGGGCGCGAAGGCGTACCTGCGGGACGCGCCGGACGCCGAGGTGCACGTCTTCGAAGGGGCGGGGCACTTCGCACTGGAGACGCACCTCGGGGAGATCGCCCCGCTGATCGGCGGGTTCCTCGCGAAACTCCCGTGACCGACCCCGCCCCGCGGGCGCTAGCCGGCGGCCGGCTGCTGGGCTGGCGCCGGCTGCTGGGCCGGTGCCGGTGCCGGTGCCGCGGGCGTGTAGCGGTAGGGGTCGCTGCGCAGGCCGCGGGAGGAGACCACCACCGTGAAGGTGGCGGGCGCGGTGGCCGGCAGCTGCGCCGCCAGGGTGCCCGTGGCCGGGTCGTACTCTGCCGCCAGCGCGGTGGAGTCGATCTCGATCCGCGCCTCCGGGCCGAAGCCGCCGCCCTCGACGACGAGCGCGGTGCCCGCCACCGTCACGCACGTGATCACCGGATTCGCGCGCGTGGCCATCTTGTTCACCAGGTACGCCCCGGCCGGTGCGCCCGTCAGCGCCCAGATCTCGGCGGGCAGGCGGGGCAGTCCGCCGCCCACGTCGGAGACGAAGAACAGCACCACGTACAGCATGGTGACCGCGCTGAGCGCCACGTACTGGAGGTCGACCAGGTCGGTGCGCCCGCTGTCGTTCGCGATCAGCTCGCGCAGCGGCCGCTGCCCGGAGGTGGTCGGCTTCGGGGCGGGTTTGGCCATGCTGCCGTTCTCCACGCGGATGCCGACGACGGTCTTCGCCGCGATCAGGGCCACGTACGGGCCCCCGAGCAGCGGCAGGTACACGGTGGTCAGGGAGGACAGCGGGCCGTGCTCCCCGGTGAACCAGCCGACGCCGCCGCCCGCGGTGAGCCCGTACGCGAGGATCGTCAGCAGGAGCCAGACCAGGATCACGGTCCAGGCCAGTGCCAGGGTGGTGGAGGTGGAGAGCCGGCCGTCGCGGCCGGTGATGAAGCCGGGACGGCGGCGCAGCCGCCAGCCGATCGGCCCGGCCACGGCAGCCAGTAAGGCCAGTGCGAAGAGTGCGGAAGCCATGTTCGTCCCCCCGGAGTACAGCTCGGTTGCAGGACTCCGAGGTGTACTCCGTTGACCGGGGCCATGACAAGCCGCAGCGGGCGTGCCCCGCCGGTCCTCACCGGTCCCACACAGGAGCTAGTCCTCCCGCTGCTCCTCCAGGATCGGGAAGTGCCGCGGGGCCACGAGCAGCAGGACCAGCAGGGCCGCCACGGCCGCGGCGGTCGCGCCGAGGAAGATGTGGTCCACGGCGACGGACACCGACTCGCGCAGGTAGTCGGCGGCGACGCGGGGGAGCAGCTCCGGCCGGTCGAGGGCCTTGGACACGCCGTCGAGGTGGTCCGGCAGCCCGGTCATGGGGGCGTGCGCCAGCCGGGCGGCGATGGTCGCGTTGGCGACGGCCCCGAACAGGGCGGCCCCGAGGCTCTGCCCGACCTGGCGGCAGAACAGCACCGAGGCCGTCGTCGTACCGCGCTCGGACCAGCCCACGGTGGACTGGACCCCGACGATCAGCGGCAGCTGGAACAGGCCGAGGGCCGCGCCCAGCAGCAGCATGATCAGCGTGGGCTGCCAGGGTCGGGCGGGATGGGGCAGCAGCGTGAACGCGAGCAGGATCACGGCGGCCAGCGAGATCCCGACGGCCGCGGAGTTGCGGAAGCCGATGCGCCGGTAGACGTGCTGGCTGAAGGCGGCGGACACGGGCCAGCTGAGGGTCATCGCGGACATGACGAGCCCGGCGCTGACGGGTCCGAGGCCGAGGACGGACTGGGCGTACGTCGGGACGAAGACCAGCGGGGCGACCATGAGCAGGCCGAGTGCGCCGAGGGCCAGGTTCACGGCGGCGATGGTGCGCCGGCGCCACACCCACCCGGGCAGGATCGGTTCTTCGGCCCGGCGTTCGATCGCGACGACCACGGCCGCCAGGGCCGCGCTCGCGCCGAGCAGGCCGAGGGAGGGCACGGACAGCCAGGGCCAGGCGACCCCGCCCTGTACCAGCGCGAAGAGCAGTAGTCCGCCGCAGGCGAAGACGCCGAGCGCGCCCGCCCAGTCGATCGGGCCGCGCCGCCCGGGGGACCGCACGGGTTCGACGAGGTGGCGGGCGAGCATCCACAGGGCCAGACCGCCCAGCGGCAGGTTGATCAGGAAGATCCAGCGCCAGTCGGCGTACGCCGCGATGAACCCGCCGAGTGCCGGGCCGGCCACGGCGGAGGCGGCCCAGACCGAGGACATCCTGGCTTGGATCTTCGGGCGCTCCTTCAGCGGGTACAGGTCGGCGGCCAGGGTCTGCACGGTGCCCTGGAGCGCGCCGCCGCCCAGGCCCTGGACGAGGCGGAAGGCGATGAGGGCGGCCATGTTCCAGGCGAGCGCGCACAGCAGGGAGCCGAGGAGGAACAGGGCTATGCCGAAGAGCAGGACGGGCTTGCGGCCGAAGGTGTCGGAGAGCTTGCCGTAGACCGGGAGGGTGACGGTGACGGCGAGCAGGTAGCCGGCGAAGAGCCAGGAGAAGACGGCGAAGCCGCCGAGGTCGCCGACGATCTGGGGCACTGCGGTGGAGACGATGGAGCTGTCGAGGGCGACGAGGGCCATGGCCAGCATGAGGGCGGTGACCAGCGAGGTGCGCGGACCCCGCCCGCCGGCACCGGCCCCGCCGCCCGGGTGCGCGGACGCCCCCGCCGTGCCGGTCTTGGCCGATATGCCGCCGCCGGCCGGGCCGTCACCGCCCTTCCCTGTGGCGTCCCCGGTGCGCTCGCCCGTGCTCTCCTCCGCGCCCACCAAGATCCTTTCACTGTGCACGTACCTGTGGAGAACACCCTCTCATCACGGGGTATCCGGCGGTATCCCCCCGGTATCCCCCAGAACCGGTCCACCAAAAGGTGGAGAACCCCTAGGGGTTGCTCCTCACAAGGGTCCAGGGGCCGTTCGTCCCGGCGGAGGAGGAAGTCCGCCCCGCGACGTCCTTAACTGGTTCATACGAGCGGGGGTGGGGCTAACCCCCCGGTGGATACGGCGACGGGCACCAGCGCGCCGGACGCCTCCGCCCCGCAGACTTCACGACGGCACCACAGCGAAAACCAGCCACGCACGCCGGTAACGGCCACACGCGCAGCAACGCAACCAACGAGGGGAAGCACCGTGACAACGGCTATGACCGAAACCAGGCACGGGGGTACTGGAGGGCATGGAGCCGTCGCGGCCCGGGCGCGCAAGGTCGTCAAGGCCTACGGCGCCGGGGAGACCCGCGTGGTCGCCCTCGACGAGGTGGACGTCGACATCGAGCGCGGCCGGTTCACGGCGATCATGGGCCCCTCCGGCTCCGGCAAGTCCACGCTGATGCACTGCCTCGCCGGTCTCGACACGGTGACCAGCGGGCAGATCCACCTGGACGACACCGAGATCACCGGGCTGAAGGACAAGAAGCTCACGCAGCTGCGCCGCGACCGGATCGGCTTCATCTTCCAGGCCTTCAACTTGCTGCCCACGCTCAACGCCCTGGAGAACATCACGCTCCCGATGGACATAGCGGGCCGCAAGCCCGACGCGGAGTGGCTGAACCGGGTCGTGGAGACCGTCGGCCTCGCGGGCCGCCTCAAGCACCGCCCGACCGAGCTCTCCGGCGGCCAGCAGCAGCGCGTGGCCGTGGCCCGCGCCCTCGCGGCCCGCCCGCAGATCATCTTCGGCGACGAGCCCACCGGAAACCTGGACTCCCGGGCCGGCGCCGAGGTTCTCGGCTTCCTGCGCCGCTCGGTCGACGAGCTCGGCCAGACGATCGTGATGGTCACGCACGACCCGGTGGCCGCCTCGTACGCCGACCGGGTGATCTTCCTCGCAGACGGCCGGATCGTGGACGAGTTGTACGGGCCCACCGCCGACCAGGTGCTGGACCGCATGAAGGACTTCGACGCGCGCGGGCGGACCTCGTGAGCGCGGGCACCGTACTGAAGACCTCGCGGCGCAACTTCGTCGCCCACAAGGGGCGGATGGCGCTCTCCGCCATCGCCGTCCTGCTGTCCGTCGCCTTCGTCTGCGGCACGCTGGTGTTCACCGACACCATGAACACCACCTTCGACAAGCTGTTCGCCGTCACCAGCTCCGACGTCACGGTCAGCCCGAAGGAGGCCGCGGGCGGCGAGGACGTCGCGAACCGCGGCAAGCCCGAGGCGCTGCCCGCCTCGGCCGTCGAGCAGGTCAAGAAGGCCGAAGGCGTCGAGAGCGCCGAGGGTGGCGTCGTCTCGACGTCCGTCACGCTCGTCAACGCCAAGAACGAGAACCTCGGCTCGACCACCGGCGCCCCGACCGTCGCGGGCAACTGGAACGACAACGAGCTCAAGTCCATGAAGATCACCTCGGGTCAGGCCCCGCGCGGCCCGGCCGAGATGATGGTCGACGCCGACACCGCCGAGAAGCACCACGTGAAGCTGGGCGACGAACTGCGCACCATCGCCGTCACCGGCGACGTCCGCGCGAAGGTCACCGGCATCGCCACCTTCACCGTGACCAATCCGGGTGCGGCGATCGTCTACTTCGACACCGCCACCGCGCAGGAGAAGCTGCTCGGCGGACCCGGTCTCTTCACGCACGTCAACGTCACCGCCAAGGACGGGGTCAGCGACGAGCAGCTGAAGCGGAACATCGCCACGGCCGTCGGCGCGGACACGTACAAGCTGCAGACCGCGAAGGAAGCCGCGGACGCCAACCGCAAGGACGTCGGCTCCTTCCTCGACGTCATGAAGTACGTGATGCTCGGCTTCGCCGGGATCGCCTTCCTGGTCGGCATCTTCCTGATCTTCAACACCTTCTCGATGCTGGTCGCCCAGCGCACCCGCGAGATCGGCCTGATGCGCGCCATCGGCGCCGACAGCGGCCAGGTGCTCAAGTCCGTGATCGTCGAGGCCTTCCTTCTCGGCCTGGTCGGTTCGGTCCTCGGTGTCGGCGCCGGTGTGGGCCTGGCCGTCGCACTGATGAAGCTCATGGGTCAGATGGGCATGCACCTGTCCACCGACGACCTGACCGTCGCCTGGACCACGCCGGTCGTCGGCCTGGTGCTCGGCATCATCGTCACCGTCGTCTCGGCCTTCATCCCGGCCCGCCGGGCCGGCAAGGTCTCTCCGATGGCCGCCCTGCGCGACGCCGGCACCCCCGGCGACAAGAAGGCCGGCCGCATCCGGGCCGCCGTGGGCCTGGTCCTCACCGGCATCGGCGGCGCGGGCCTGCTCCTCGCCGCGGCCGCCGACAAGGCCGCGGCCGGCTCGCTCTGGTTGGCGATGGGCGTGCTGTTCACCCTCATCGGCTTCATCGTGATCGGCCCGCTGCTCGCCGGCGGCGTGGTCCGGCTGCTCTCCGGCGTGGTCCTGCGGCCCTTCGGGTCCGTCGGGCGCCTCGCCGAACGCAACGCCCTGCGCAACCCGCGCCGCACCGGCGCCACCGCCGCCGCACTGATGATCGGGCTGGCGCTGGTGGCCTGCCTGTCGGTGGTCGGCTCCTCGATGGTGGCCTCCGCCACCGACGAGCTCGACAAGTCGGTGGGCGCCGACTACATCATCGCCTCCGAGAACGGCCAGCCGGTCGTGCCGCAGGCCGAGCAGGCACTGCGGGCGACGAAGGGCCTCGCCCACGTCACCGCCTACCGCGGCCTGGAAGTGAAGGTCACCGGCCCGGACGGCTCCGTCAAGGACGACCACGTCAGCGTCACCGACCCGAGCTACGCCGAGGACGTCCGGCGCAAGATGACCTCCGGCGTGCACGCGGCCGCGTACGGCAGTGGAGCGATGTCGGTCGGCTCGATCTACGCCAAGGAGCACGGCGTCAAGGTCGGCGACGAGATGACGCTCGCCTTCACCGGCGGCAAGACCGCCAAGCTGAAGGTCGCCGCGATCACCTCCGACGAGGGCAACCTCGACAAGGGCGTGATGTACGTGGCCACCGCGACGGCCGAGCAGTACGTGCCCGCGGACCGCATGCCGCGGCCCTTCATGCTCCTGGCCAAGGCCGCCGACGGGAAGTCGGAGACCGCGTACACGGCCGTCAAGGCGGCGCTCGCCGAGTACCCGCAGTACAAGGTGCGCAACCAGACCGACTACAAGAAGGCCCTCAAGGACCAGGTCGGCCAGTTGCTGAACATGGTCTACGGGCTCCTCGCCCTCGCGATCATCGTGGCTGTCCTGGGCGTCGTGAACACCCTGGCCCTCTCCGTGGTCGAGCGGACCCGAGAGATCGGCCTGATGCGCGCCATCGGCCTCTCCCGCCGCCAGCTGCGCCGCATGATCCGCTTGGAGTCGGTGGTCATCGCCCTCTTCGGCGCCCTGCTGGGCCTCGGCCTGGGCATGGGCTGGGGAACCAGCGCGCAGCAGCTGCTCGCCCTGCAGGGACTGAAGGTCCTGGAGATCCCCTGGCCGACGATCATCGGCGTCTTCGCCGGGTCGGCCTTCGTAGGCCTGTTCGCCGCACTGGTCCCGGCCTTCCGGGCGGGGCGGATGAACGTACTGAACGCGATCGCGAGCGAGTAGCTCCGCGGTCGTTCGGGGGAACGCCGGCCCCGGTCAGCCCTTCGGGGGCGGGCCGGGGCCGACGTCGTCCCTCCGCGCCGTGGCCGCAATCCCTCGCGCGGGTGCGGGAGCGGCGTCGTAGGGTGGGAACCCCCGGCCCGTGAGACGTGTCGGGTCCTTCGCGTTGCCCCTCCACCGGACGGAAGCCTCCTTTCATGAGCCTGCACGGACTGCTCGACGCCGTCACCCGGGACCCGGCCCTCGCCGAGGCGGTCACCGCGGCCGGGGACGGCAACCGCATGCACGTGGACCTCGTCGGACCGCCCGCCGCACGGCCCTTCGCCATCGCCGCGCTGGCCGCCAAGACGGAGCGGACCGTGCTCGCGGTGACCGCCACCGGCCGGGAGGCCGAGGACCTGGCCGCCGCGCTGCGGTCCTTCCTGCCGCCCGACGAGGTCGCCGAGTACCCGTCCTGGGAGACCCTTCCGCACGAGCGGCTCTCCCCGCGCAGCGACACCGTGGGCCGGCGGCTCGCCGTACTGCGCCGCCTCGTGCACCCCAGCAAGGACGACCCGGCAGCAGGGCCGGTCTCCGTCGTCGTCGCGCCGATCCGGTCCGTGCTCCAGCCGCAGGTCAAGGGGCTCGGGGAGCTGGTTCCGGTGAGCCTGCGGCACGGCGAGAGCGTCGATCTGGGGGAGGTCACGGAGGCGCTGGCCGCGGCCGCGTACGCCCGCGTCGAGCTCGTCGAGAAGCGCGGTGAGTTCGCCGTGCGCGGCGGCATCCTCGACGTGTTCCCGCCCACCGAGGAGCACCCGCTGCGCGTGGAGTTCTGGGGCGACGAGGTCGAGGAGATCCGCTACTTCAAGGTCGCCGACCAGCGGTCCCTGGAGGTCGCCGAGCACGGACTGTGGGCCCCGCCCTGCCGGGAGCTGCTGCTGACCGATGACGTACGGGAGCGGGCCGCGGCCCTCGCCGAGGAGCACCCCGAGCTCGGCGAACTCCTGAACAAGATCGCCGAGGGGATCGCGGTGGAGGGCATGGAGTCCCTCGCGCCGGTCCTCGTCGACGACATGGAACTGCTGATCGACGTGCTGCCGGCCGGGTCCATGGCCGTGGTGTGCGATCCGGAGCGGGTGCGCACCCGGGCCGCCGACCTGGTGGCGACCTCGCAGGAGTTCCTGATGGCGTCCTGGGCGGCGACCGCGGGCGGCGGACAGGCCCCGATCGACGTCGGCGCGGCCTCGCTGCGCGGCATCGCGGACGTCCGGGAGCACGCGCGCGGGCTGGGCATGATGTGGTGGTCGGTGTCCCCCTTCGCGGCGGACGACGCCGACCTGGCCGTGGACACCCTGGCGCTCGGCATGCGCGCACCCGAGGCCTACCGCGGCGACACCGCCCGGGCGCTCGCCGACACCAAGGGCTGGATCGCCGACGGCTGGCACACCGTCTACCTCACCGAGGGCCACGGCCCGGCCGCCCGCACCGTCGAGGTGCTCGGCGGCGAGGGCATCGCGGCCCGGCTGGAGGCGGACCTGCGGACGCTGGAGCCGTCCCTCGTCCACGTGTCGTGCGGCTCCCTCGACAACGGGTTCGTGGACCCGGCGCTGAAGCTGGCCGTCCTCACCGAGACCGATCTGACCGGCCAGCGCACCGCCACCAAGGACCTCGGCCGGATGCCGACGCGGCGCCGCAAGTCCATCGACCCCCTCACCCTGGAGGTCGGCGACTACATCGTCCACGAGCAGCACGGCGTCGGCCGCTACATCGAGATGGTGCAGCGCACCGTCCAGGGCGCCACCCGCGAGTACCTCCTCGTCGAGTACGCCCCCGCCAAGCGCGGCCAGCCCGGCGACCGCCTCTACATCCCCACCGACCAGCTGGAGCAGGTCACCAAGTACGTCGGCGGCGAAGCCCCGACCCTGCACCGGCTCGGCGGCGCCGACTGGACGAAGACCAAGGCGCGCGCGAAGAAGGCGGTCAAGGAGATCGCCGCCGACCTGATCCGGCTGTACAGCGCGCGGATGGCGGCCCCCGGCCACACCTTCGGCCCGGACACCCCCTGGCAGCGCGAACTGGAGGACGCCTTCCCGTACGCGGAGACGCCCGACCAGCTCACCACGATCGCCGAGGTCAAGGAAGACATGGAGAAGTCGGTCCCGATGGACCGGCTGATCTGCGGCGACGTCGGCTACGGCAAGACCGAGATCGCGGTGCGGGCGGCCTTCAAGGCGGTGCAGGACGGCAAGCAGGTCGCCGTCCTCGTCCCCACCACGCTCCTCGTGCAGCAGCACTTCGGGACCTTCTCCGAGCGCTACGGCCAGTTCCCGGTCAACGTGAAGGCGCTGTCCCGCTTCCAGTCCGACACCGAGTCCAAGGCCACCCTGGAGGGCCTCAAGGAGGGCTCGGTCGACGTGGTCATCGGTACGCACCGGCTGTTCTCGCAGGAGACGAAGTTCAAGGACCTGGGCCTGGTCATCGTCGACGAGGAGCAGCGCTTCGGCGTCGAGCACAAGGAGCAGCTGAAGAAGCTGCGCGCCAACGTCGACGTGCTGACCATGTCCGCGACGCCGATCCCGCGCACCCTGGAGATGGCGGTGACGGGCATCCGCGAGATGTCGACGATCACCACCCCGCCGGAGGAGCGCCACCCGGTCCTGACCTTCGTCGGCCCCTACGAGGAGAAGCAGATCGGCGCGGCCATCCGGCGCGAACTGCTGCGCGAGGGCCAGTGCTTCTACATCCACAACCGGGTCGAATCCATCGACCGGGCGGCCGCCAAGCTGCGCGAGATCGTGCCCGAGGCGCGGATCGCGACGGCGCACGGCCAGATGTCCGAACAGGCGCTGGAGCAGGTCGTCGTGGACTTCTGGGAGAAGAAGTTCGACGTGCTCGTCTCGACGACGATCGTCGAGTCCGGCATCGACATCTCCAACGCCAACACCCTGATCGTGGAGCGCGGCGACAACTTCGGCCTCTCCCAGCTGCACCAGCTGCGCGGCCGCGTCGGGCGCGGCCGCGAGCGCGGGTACGCGTACTTCCTCTACCCGCCTGAGAAGCCGCTGACCGAGACCGCGCACGAACGGCTCGCGACGATCGCCCAGCACACCGAGATGGGCGCGGGCATGTACGTGGCGATGAAGGACCTGGAGATCCGCGGCGCGGGCAACCTGCTGGGCGGCGAGCAGTCCGGCCACATCGCGGGCGTCGGCTTCGACCTCTACATCCGCATGGTCGGCGAGGCCGTGGCCGATTACCGCGCCGCCGTCGAGGGAGGAGTGGAGGAGGCGCCGCCGCTGGAGGTCAAGATCGAGCTGCCGGTCGACGCGCACGTCCCGCACGACTACGCGCCGGGCGAGCGGCTGCGCCTGCAGGCGTACCGGTCCATCGCGTCGGCGAACTCCGAGGCGGACATCAAGGCCGTACGGGAGGAGCTCCACGACCGGTACGGCAAGCTGCCGGAGCCGGTGGAGAACCTGCTGCTCGTGGCGGGGCTGCGCATGCTGGCGCGGGCCTGCGGGGTCGGCGACATCACCCTCCAGGGGGTCAACATCCGCTTCGGGCCGGTGGAGTTGCGCGAATCGCAGGAGCTGCGGCTGAAGCGGCTCTACCCGGGCTCGGTCCTCAAGCCGGCCACCTCGCAGGTGCTGGTCCCGCGGCCGAAGACCGCCCGGGTGGGCGGCAAGCCGCTGGTCGGGCGGGAACTGCTGGCCTGGACCGGGGAGTTCCTCACCACGATCCTCGGGTCGTAGCCCGCCTGCGGCGCCGCGTGCGGCGGGAGCCGCCGCACGCGCCTGCCCGGGAACCGGTAGTGCCGGTTCCCGGGCGTGGTCGGCACGGGGCCGCCGGTGGGGCTACCTGTTGGGGTCGTCGTCGATCCCCAGGCGCCGCTCAGCCTCCTGCTGGCCCTGGTCGACCTGTTGGGTGTACTTGCCGCCGGTCCGCTGGTTGATCTGCTGCTCGGTGGCGTCGGACGCCTGCTTCGCCTGCTTGCTGTGGCCCTGGAGCATGGCTTTGGCCTTGTCGAAGATCCCCATCCGAGGGCTCCTTCCATATCCCTTTTGCACGCTACGCGCGTTTCGGGGGATCCGCCCGCCGAGGCCGAGGGCCGGGCCGCAGGGCTCAGACCGATTCGGCGGGGACGCCGCTGCCCAGCTTCGACAGGTCCAGGACGTCCGCGCCTTCCGGCAGGGCCGTATCGACCGGCGTCCCGAAGGCCGAGAAGAGCATCTCCCCGGTCTCGTCACCCGACATGGTGGACTTGAGGACGTACGGAGTGCCCTGGGTGGCTATGTAGTCGGTCTCCGTGCCCTCTTTGGTCGCCGTGATGACCGCCAGCGCCTGCTTGCCGTCGATGGTGACCGTCTCGCCCTTGCGGGCGAGCGGGTTGGGTCGGCCACCGCCGCCCGTCAGCTTGTCCAGGTCGCAGATGTGCCCCACCGCCGACGCCCGGGCGTCGGAGAGCGGCATCTTGAGCCAGCGGTCGGCGAGCATCGTGACCATCGCGTCCGTCTGCTTCTTGGGCGTGTGCTTCTTCGCGGCCGTGCCCCGCCAGTAGTCGGCATCGCCCTTGAAGTGGATCAGCTCGGGGGACTTGACGATGTCCACCTTGCCCATCCCCTCGTACCGGATCGTGCCGTTGCAGCTGCCCTTCTTGTCCAGGGAGAGTTCGAACTCCGCCGGGTTGCCGTCCTCACGCATCTTCGCGGCGACACGGGCCGATTCGACCGTGCGCATGGCCTCGTGCGACCGGCTCAGGACCTCGGCGCCCGACAGGTCGGCGAGCCCGCCCGTCGACTTGCCCTTGGCAGCCGGCGGGGGCGTGGCCCCGGCCGGGACCTGCCCCGCGGCGCGGGCGTGCCTGCCGATGTCGGCGGCCTTGCTCCCGCCGACGGGCGCGCAGGCCGTCGTCACCCCGAACAAGGCCGTCGTGGCCAGTACCGAGACACCGATGGTCCGGCTCCGCATGTGGATTCCCCCCTGGAACGACAACTCGACGGCCGAGCGTAGTCGCCGCCGGTCAGGGGCCGTCGATGATTTCCGCGCGGCCGCGCGGCCCGCACGGCCCGCGGTCGGACGCAGGTGTGCGGCGACCCTGCAACGGTTGCGCGCATCCCCTCACGAGCGGCCGGAAACGCTGTATACGCTCAGACCCGAACTTTCGTCGACACGGTCCGTCAGGAGCAGCGATGCACGGCCCCGGCCTCCCGCCGCAGCAAGGCCCCCAGCCCAGTACCGGGGGAGTCGTGGCACTGCGCGTGCTGTTCGCCCTGCTGCCCGTCCTGAGCTGCGGCTTCCTGGGCTGGGGCACGATGCTGCGGCTCGCGGTCGTCACCCGCAAGCCCCGGGACTGGTGGCTGCTGGCCCTCAACTGCGTGCTCACCGTCGCCTGGATCGCGCTGATCGGCGCCGACCCGACCCCCAAAACCGACGGCTGGCAGGGCAACACCGGCGCCTTCGGCGTCATCCTGACCGGCTTCGCGACCTGCGTGTACTTCCTCGTCGCCGACATCCGCCACCACGAAGCCCGGGCCGTCGCGGCCCGGACCGGCGCCTGGTACCCGGCGCAGCCCGCGCCGTACGTGCCGCCGCAGCAGCAGCCCCGCCCCGCGTACGGCTACCCGCCGGTCCAGCAGACGCCGATCCCGACGCCGACGCCCACCCCGACGCCCAACCCGAACCCCGCGCCCGGCCCGGCCACCCCGCCGCGGATCGGGCAGGTGCGCGCCGAGCTCGACGAGCTGAGCGAACTGCTGCGCAAGCAGACGCCGCACCCGCACCCGAACCCGCAGGCGAACCCGAACACGCCCGGCAACGAGGGTGAGGGCCCGGCCCGGTGACGGACGACGACCGGATCATCGGCGAGCGCTACCGGCTGGCCTCCATCCTGGGGCAGGGCGGCATGGGCCAGGTCTGGACGGCGTACGACCAGCGCCTGGACCGCCGCGTCGCCGTCAAGCTGCTGCGCCCCGACAAGGTGGCGGGCCCCGGCTCCGTCGCCGACGAGCTGCGCCGCCGCTTCGTGCGCGAATGCCGGGTCACGGCGCAGGTCGACCACCCGGGCCTGGTGACGGTCCACGACGCGGGCAGCGACGGCGACGAGCTGTTCCTCGTCATGGGCCACGTCGAGGGCACCGACCTCGCGGACCACCTCGCGCAGCACGACCCGTACCCCTGGCCCTGGGCGGTCGCCGTGGTCGCGCAGCTGTGTGGGGTGCTGTCGGCCGTGCACGCGGTGCCGATCGTGCACCGCGACCTCAAGCCGCGCAACGTGATGGTCCGCCCGGACGGCACCGTGCTGGTCCTCGACCTCGGTGTCGCCTCGGTCATGGACACCGACACCACCCGCCTCACCAGCACCGGCACCCCGATCGGCAGCCCGGCGTACATGGCGCCCGAGCAGGCCATGGGCGGCGCGGTGGGCCCCTCCACCGACCTCTACGCCCTCGGCGTCCTGCTGTACGAACTCCTCAGCGGCAACGTCCCGTTCGCCGGGTCCACCGCGCTCGGCGTGCTGCACCGCCACCTGTACGAGCCGCCGGTCCCGGTGCGCAGGCTGCGCCCGGAGGTCCCGCACCAGTTGGAGGCGGTCCTGCTCCACCTCCTGGCGAAGGACCCGCAGGAGCGGCCCGCCTCCGCGCAGCAGGTGTACGAGGCCCTCGTGCCGCTGCTGCCCAAGGACGGCACCCCGAAGGGCGCGCTCGACCCGACCCGCCCCTTCCTGCGCCCGCACGCCCCCTGGCCGGACCGCGCCGCCACCATCCCGCCGCAGCCGTCCGCACCGCCGACGCCGGTCCGGCCGGACATCCCGGCCGCGGTGGACGAGGCCCGCAGCCTGCTGGACCAGGGCCGCCTCACCCAGGCCGTGGACATCCTCGGAGGCATCCTCCCGGCCGCCGCCGCCGAGCACGGCGAACACTCGCCGGTGGTCCGTTCCCTGCGCAAGCAGTACGCCGCCACGCTCATGGACGACGGCCAGTACCGCCGCGCCCTGCCCGAACTGCGCCGCCTCGCCGAGGAGTTCCCGGCCGGCGACGCCCAGGCCCTGCGCTTCCGCTACGACGCGGCCCAGTGCCTGGAGCAGCTCGGCGAGGCCGGGGCGGCCCTGGCCGAATACCGCTCCCTGCTCCCGCTGTTCGAGAACCACTACGCCAACCCGGACCCCGGCCTGCCGCTGGAGGTCCGCAGGCGGATAGCCCATCTCCAGCTCTCCATGGGCGACCGCATGGCGGCCCACGACACCCTGGCCCGCCTCCTGTTCGACGCGGACCGCGTCCACGGCCCGGCGCACCCCTTCTCCACGGAGGTACGCCGCACCCTCCACTGGCTCAGCCAGGTCCGCTGAGGCCCGCGGCGCCGCACGCCCCGGAGCGTGCCGCGCCGCGCCCTACGCGGACAGGGCGTGCTCGTCGGGCCGGGCGGTCCGTCCGGCCCGGGAACCGCGTCGGCGCTGCGCCGCCAGGAAGACGGCCAGGAGCAGCAGGGCCGTCGCCGCGACGGCCGTGCCCGGCAGGAGACCCGGGGGCCGGAAGGTGCAGCTGATCGTCGTGGTGCCGGGGGTCACGGGGACGGAGACCAGCCCCAGGTAGCCGGCGGCCGGGTGGCCGTTGCAGGTCCAGCCCGCGATCGCCGGGGACGACAGGACCGCCGTTCCCGTGGTGCCGGCCGGGACGGTGGCGCGGATGCCCGAGGAGCCGACCCGCAGCGAGGTCGGAGCCGTCGCTCGGAGCGCGGCCACCGCCGTGTCCAGGCGCCCGCGGTCCAGGCAGGACAGGGCCCGGCGCGGCGGCGCGGGAGCGTCGAAGACGAGGGCCGAGGAGGCGCCCCGGGAGGTGCCGAGCGGCTGGAGGGCCGCCCGGTTGCGGGGCGCGTTGCCGTTCAGCCGGAAGGCGGGACCGTCCGCGAGGCGGGCCGTCGCGTTGTACTCCGGGGCCCACAGGTAGGCCTCCGTGCCCGCGCGGCAGACCCCCGGCGCGACGGGGTCCTCGTACACGGCGGCGCCCAGCAGGAGTTCTTGGTTGGCGAACGGGGGCCCGTCCGCATAGGACGGTGCGGGTCCCGGCGGGCGGACGGTGATCAGCGGGGGCACCTGTGCGCGGCCGACCGTGCCGTCCGGGCGCAGCCGGGCGCCGACCGCGAACACCGCGTCCGTCACCGGGTTGTCGATGCTCTGCACGTTGCGCCCGCGCGAGGTCCAGCCCGCGCCGAGGGCCACCATCGTCCGCGTGAACACGTCCGGGGTGTGGCTGCTGTAGTACGCGCCGCCCTCCCCGCCGAGCAGCAGCGGATCGTTGCCCGACAGGGCCGGCCGGCTCGGGTCCGTGCGGTACCCGGGCCAGCCCTCCGCGCCGGCCAGGGCCGCGGAGCGCGCGGTGTGCGCCGCACCCCACGAGGGGTAGTCGTCCAGTCCGGCCAGCTTCCCCTTGTGCCCGAACGCCGTCGTCGCGGCCGCCTGTCCGACCAGTACCAGCGCCAGCACCCCGGCCGCCGGGAGGACCAGCCTGCGGTGGCGCAGGCACCACCAGGCCGCCGCCGCGAGCGCGAGCCCGCCACCGAACAGCCCGAACCCCCACGTCGTCGCCAGCGTGCTGCCGCTCGCCGCCAGCGCCGCCGCGGCCAGTACCGCCGTGCCCGCCGCCAGCGCCCGAGGCCCCGGCAGCCCGGCCGCCAGCGCGGTCCACGCGGCGATCACGGCCACCCCGGCCAGGACGAACGTCTGCCGGTAGGGGCTGCCGTTGGGGGTCGCGAACACGTGCCAGGCCAGGTGCGTCGGCGTCCACTGGAAGGAGACCAGCACGGCCGCGGTCAGCCCCGCCCACCACAGGCGGGTGCGCACCGGCACCGCCGCGTGGAAGGGCAGGGCCGCCACCAGCAGCAGCGTCCCCGTGCCCACGAACAGCGCCGGCGAAGAGAAGGAGTACGTCGCGGGCAGGATCCGCGCGAACACGTCCGGCCAGGACACCGGCTGGAACTGCCGCGTCCACCCCGGGTACGCCTGCTTCGAGCTCAGGAAGAGGGGGACCAGCACCGGAGCCGACACCGCGATGCCCAGCAGGGTCGTCGCCGCCCCGCGGGCGAGCACCCGCACCCGCGCCCGTACCCCCTCACGCGTCAACACCACCCGCACCAGGAGGACCAGCGCCGCGCCCAGCGTCGCCATGTACGCCGTGTAGAAGTTCGCCGTCCAGCACAGCGCGACCACGAGGACGGCGGCCGCCGGCCGGCGGCCCCGCAGCGCCCATTCCCCCGTCAGACACAGGAGCGGGAACGCGATCAGCCCGTCCAGCCACATCGGGTTGTACGAGGCCTCGATCACCGACCAGCCGCACAGCGCGTACGAGGCCCCCAGCAGCGCCGCCGCCCACCACGGCCCGCGGCGCTGGGTGCGCAGCAGCCAGACCATGGCCGCCGCCGCGGCCGCCGTCTTGAGCACGGTGACCACGTACACCGCGAGGTCGATGTCCTCGCGCGGGAAGAGGGCGACGAGCACCGCGAAGGGGCTGGAGAGGTACGTGCCGAAGTCGGGCAGGAAGCTCGTGCCGTAGCCGGACTGCCAGTTGAACAGCAGACCGCCCTGCGCCCGCCCGTGCAGGAGGTCCCACAGGTGGGCGTGGAAGGGGACGAACTGGTTGCCGAGGTCGTTGATGCTGCGGTGGCGGTGCCCGTACGGGAACACGCGGGCGACCGCGTCCCCGGTGCACACGGCCACCACCGTGATCAGGGCGGCGAGGGCCGAGCCGGACAGGCTCCGGCGGCGCGGCGAGCGGTGCGGTGTCGACATGGTGGGCCGACCTTGGCAGCACCGGTGGACCGGAGGGTGGCCACAGAGTGGCGGGCACATCAACAGACGCGCACCCCGACACCCCGGGAATCGTTGGTCGAACCGGTGGCTCCGATCACCCTGACTGCATACCATCGATCACCGCACGGCCCTTGTGCACCGACGCACAATCTCCCGGCCCTGGAGGCTCCTTTGCACCGTCGCACAGCGCTCTCCGTCTCCGCCGCCCTGCTCGTGGCGGCCCCCCTGCTGTCCGCCTGCTCGGGCCAGGCCCGCCCCGGCACCGCGGCCGTCGTCGGCGGTGAACGGATCACCACCTCCGCGCTCCAGGCCCAGGTCAACGAGGTCCGCGCGGCGCAGAACGAGTCCGGGCCGACCGCCGCCCAGCTGATCCAGGCCTCGCCCGGCCTGGAGCGCATCAAGCTCAACAAGATGATCCAGACCGTCGTCCTGGAACGCGCCGCCGAGGACGCGGGCGTGAGCGTCGGCGAGAAGGAGGTCCAGGACTTCCGCAAGGCCCAGCTGGAGAAGGCCGGCGGCAGTGAGAAGCTGGCCGCGGCGGCCCTGGAGCAGGCCCAGCTGGCGCCCGACCAACTTGACGCCGACGCCCGTTTCAAGCTGTTGCGCGACAAGCTCTTCGACCACTACGGCAGCCAGGACAAGGCCGTCGAGAAGCTCGCGTCCGCAGCGAAGGCGCTGCACATCGAGGTGAACCCGCGCTACGGCGTCTGGGACGCGCAGCAGATCGTGCTCGGCGACCAGGACACCCCCTGGATCGTCCAGCGGACCCGGACCGAGCAGCCTCCCGCCGGAACCTGAGCGACCCGGGGCACCCCGGCCGCAGGCCGGGGGGAGGAGGTAGGTTCGGAGGGTGAACGACCACGCCGCCGAACCCGCCCCCGCCGTGCCCGCGGCCGACGCATCCGCCGTCGGCCGGATCGTCCTGCTGACCGCCAGCCACCGGGTCGCCCCCGGGCTGCTGTCGTGGCCGGCCTGGCAGACGCTGCACGCCGCGGACCGGGTGCTGTGCGCCGACCCGGGCCACCCGCAGCTGCCGTACCTGCGGGAGGCGGGCGTAGAGGTCGCGCACGAGACCCCGGACGCGCGCGAGTTGGTCGAGGCCTGCGCCGGCGGCCGCACGGTCGTCGTGATCCCCGGCGGCGAGGGCGACCAGCGGCTCACCGACGGGCTGGCCCGGCTCGCCGGCTCCGGCCGCGTCGACATGCCCGACCTCGAACTGCTGCCCGGCTCGTACGATCTGCCCGGCGCCCGCCTGCTCGACCTCGTCCAGGTGATGGACCGGGTCCGCCGCGAATGCCCCTGGACCTCGCGCCAGACCCACGAGGGACTGGTCAAGTACGCCATCGAGGAGGCGTACGAGCTGGTCGAGGCGATCGAGGACGGGGACAGGGAGGCGCTGCGCGAGGAACTCGGTGACGTGCTCCTCCAGGTGGTCTTCCACGCGCGCATCGCCGAGGAGCACCCCGAGCAGCCGTTCTCCGTCGACGACGTGGCCGGCAGCCTCGTCGAGAAGCTGATCCACCGGCATCCGCACGTCTTCGGGGACGCCCAGGCGCAGACCCCTGAGGACGTCAGCGCGCACTGGCAGCGCACCAAGGCGGTCGAGAAGCAGCGGGAGTCGGTCACCGACGGGATTCCGCTGGGCCAGCCCGGACTCGCGCTCGCGGCCAAGCTCGCCGGCCGGGTCCGCGCGGGCGGCGTGGCCGTGGAGCTGCCCCGGGGCGAGGGCATCGGCTACGAGCTGCTGGAGCTGGCGGCGCGCGCCGAGGCGGCGGGGATCGACCCCGAGACCGCGCTGCGGGCGGCGGCCCGCGTCTACCGGGACGCGATCCGGTCCGCGGAAGGAGTCGGCGCGGACACTGGCGAGGACGCCGGCGAGGACGGCGAGGGCCCCGGCGCGTAGCCCGCGTCGTTCTGCCGCCGGAGCCCCCTCAGGCCCGCGGCGAGCGGCCCGACGGGTCGTGCCAGTGCGGCGCCGGGCGGCTGAGGAACCACTCGCCGAAGCCCAGGGGGCGTCCGTTCGGGCCGTGGCCGGCGGTGGGTACGCAGTCGTGGAAGATCCGCCCGGGCGGGGCGCCCAGTTCTTCCAGCAGGTGCACTGTCTGCTCGACGAACGGCGGCGGGCCGCTGAGGTAGACGTCCTGCTCGGGCCACAGGGCCCGGTGGCCGAGCGCGGTCGCGAGCCGCCCGGTGGCCTGGTTGCGGTGCCGCCCGGGGGCCGGCGTGATGTAGGTGACGCCGAGCCAGCCGAAGGTGGCGGCGTACTCGTCGATCAGCGGGCGGTCGTAGAGGTGCGCGGCGTCGCGGGCGACGACGAAGAGCCGTACGTCCTGATCGGGGGGTTGCCCGGCGAGCTCTTCCAGCATGGCCCGGATCGGCGCCCAGCCGGTGCCCGCCGCGATGAGGCTGACGGGGCGGCCGGCGCGGCGCAGGGTCAGCTGCCCGCCGGCCGCGCCGAGCCGCAGCACCTCGCCGGGCCGGGCCTCGCGGACCAGGGCGGTGCTCAGCCGGCCGTGGTCGACGCGGCTGACGTGCAGGTCGAGGGTGCCGTCGGGGCGCGGGGCGTTGCCGATGGAGTACGTGCGCCAGGTCGCCGGGACCCGCTCGCTGCTCACGCTCACGTACTGGCCCGGTACATGGGGGTAGGGGGCGTGCGGGCGCAGGGTCAGCACCCCTATGTCCTGCCCGTACTGGAGGTGGCGGACGATCTCGGCGTCCCACCACGGGGGGTCCTCGCTCGCGGCGGCCCCGGCCATCATGGCGTCGGCGATCACCTGGTAGGCCTCGGACCAGGTCTTCTCCACGTCCGGGGTCCAGGCCTCGCCGGAGGTCAGGGCAAGCGCGGCGAGCAGGCTGGAGCCGACGGCCGCGTAGTGCTCGGGGCCGGCGAGGAACTTGCGGTGGTCACGGCCGAGGGCGTGGAGATAGGGGAGGAGGCTCTCGTCGCCGAGGCGGGCGACCACGTGGGCCAGTGCGGCGAAGAGCCGGTCGCGCTGGCGTTCCATGCCCTCGGTGGAGGCCGGGAAGAGTTCACGGAACCCGGGGTTGTGCCAGAAGAGGTGGGAGTAGAAGTACTTGACCGCGTGCTCGGCCCGTCTCTCCACCACCGCGAAGCTGCTCTTCAAGATCCTCACATCCACAAAACCGAAAGTAGGAACGTCGGGCAACGCGACGTCAAGCGATGGCGGATCTACGGACAGCCGCGGCGAACACCCCATATGGGATGGCCGCCGGCGCGCGGGATACGGTCAGCGGGTGCACGAGCCGACCTCCGCAGCCCCCCACGACAACACTCCTCCCCAGGGCCCGACCCTGTTCGACTGGGAGTTCGCCACCGATCCGTACCCGGCGTACGCCTGGCTGCGCGAGCACTCCCCGGTGCACCGCACCAAGCTGCCGAGCGGGGTCGAGGCCTGGCTGGTCACCCGGTACGCCGATGCCCGCCAGGCCCTCGCCGACCAGCGGCTCAGCAAGAACCCGGCGCACCACGCGGAGCCGGCGCACGCCAAGGGCAAGACCGGGATCCCGGGGGAGCGCAAGGCGGAGCTGATGACCCATCTGCTCAACATCGATCCGCCGGACCACACCCGGCTGCGGCGGCTGGTGTCGAAGGCGTTCACTCCGCGCCGGGTCGCCGAGTTCGCCCCGCGGGTGCAGGAGCTGACCGACCACCTCATCGATCGGTTCGCGAGCAGGGGTGAAGCGGACCTCATCCACGAGTTCGCCTTCCCGCTCCCCATCTACGCCATCTGCGAGATGCTCGGCGTACCGCGCGAGGACCAGGACGACTTCCGCGACTGGGCGGGGATGATGATCCGGCACGGCGGCGGTCCGCGGGGCGGGGTCGCCCGCTCCGTGAAGCAGATGCGGACCTACCTCGGTGAACTCATCCACCGAAAAAGGGATGATCTGGGCAATGATCTGATTTCGGATCTGATCCGCGCGAGCGACCACGGCGACCACCTGACGGAGGCCGAGGCCACCGCGATGGCCTTCATCCTGCTCTTCGCCGGCTTCGAGACGACCGTCAACCTCATCGGCAACGGCGTCCACTCCCTCTTCATGAACCCCGACCAGCGCACCCGCCTGCAGGACTCCCTCGCCGCCGGGGAGAGCGGCCTGCTGGAGACCGGCGTCGAGGAGCTGCTCCGCTACGACGGCCCCGTGGAGCTGGCCACCTGGCGGTTCGCCACCGAGGCGCTGAGCCTCGGCGGCCAGGACGTCGCGGCCGGCGACCCGGTGCTCGTGGTCCTCGCCGCGGCCGACCGGGACCCCGAGCGGTTCGCCGATCCGGACACCCTCGACCTCTCCCGCACCGACAACCAGCACCTCGGATACGGGCACGGCATCCACTACTGCCTGGGCGCGCCGCTCGCACGACTTGAAGGACAGACGGCGCTTGCGAGTTTGCTCACGCGTCTGCCGGATCTGGAACTCGCTGTTCCGCCCAACGAGCTTCGCTGGCGCGGGGGTCTGATCATGCGTGGCCTGCGCACTCTTCCCGTCCGGTTCGCACCTCGAAACACCTGAACGTCCCCTGACCAGAAGTCAGCCCCGGTCAAGAGTTGTGACTTGCATGCCAAGAAGGCTAGGTTCTGCCGTTACCCAGTCGTTATGCGAAAGGTGCAGCTCATGCGTTCCGGGAACGGCC
This sequence comes from Streptomyces sp. NBC_00597, assembly GCF_041431095.1. GTDB lineage: Bacteria > Actinomycetota > Actinomycetes > Streptomycetales > Streptomycetaceae > Streptomyces. The sequence goes on along the minus strand of NZ_CP107757.1, from coordinate 4,088,129 downwards.
GCCACAGACGCCCCCGCCAGGTACCCGCGATAGTCGTCACCGCCGGAGTCACCGGCTCCGCGCTGGCACTGCCGCTGCTCGCCGCCACCAGCGCGAGCGCGGCCGACACCTCCACGTGGGACAAGGTCGCCGAATGCGAGAGCGGCGGTTCCTGGAGCGCGAACTTCGGCAGCGGGTCGTACGGCGGACTTTCGTTCACGCAGGAGCAGTGGAACGCCTCGGGCGGCCAGGAGTTCGCCGAGCGCCCTGACCTCGCCAGCCGTTCGCAGCAGATCGCCGTCGCCGAACGCGTGCTGGGTACCCAGGGCCCCCAGGCCTGGGGGCAGTGCTCGGAGTCGGCAGGACTGACCCGGCAGTCCCCCGCGGCGGCCGTGGACCCCGGCCTGCCCGGCACGCTCGGTCCCGTCGCCCCCAGCGCCTCGCGCCCCGACAACTCGGTCCCGAAGGGCGGCTCCGGCGCGAAGGCGACGGACTTCGGCGCCCCGACCCCGGCTCCGGCCCCCGACTTCACGCTTCCGCCCGCGCCGCTCGCGCCGAGCAGCGGACTGCCCGTCATGCCCGATCCGGACGCGCCGTCCACGTCGCCGACCGTCCCGGTGCTCCCGGGCGACCCGACCACCACCCCGGGCACCCCCACGGCCCCGACGACGCCCACCGCGCCGGGAACTCCGACCGCTCCGGCCCACCCGGCGGACCCGACCGCTCCGATCACCCCCGGGGCCGACCCCACCGCCCCCGCGGCCCCCGGCGCCCCGGGTGCCTCCACCGACCCGGCCGGCATCCCGGACACCTCCGGCAACGGCAAGCACCGTGGTACGCCCGCCGTTGAGGTTCCCGTCACCTCTGCCGCGGCGTCGAACCCCTCGTACACCGTCCAGGAGGGCGACAGCCTGGCCACCATCGCGACCGCCAGGAAGGTCAAGGGCGGCTGGAACGCGCTCTACGCGGCCAATGAGCAGGTCATCGGCAAGGACGCCGATCTGATCAAGCCCGGTCAGAATCTGGATCTAAGTTAGTAATAACGGCACTTCGGGCACCCGGAAAGAGTGGAATGTCCGCTATCTGCAAGTGAGACATGTGTCTCTTCCGGTCAACTGGCGTGTCCCGTCTGCCGTCTTCCGCAAACCCGCTCCTCACCTGCGCAAACGCCCTTAAAGGGAGCGCAAGTAGGGCCCGTTTCTCCCCGGTGTTCCTCGTTGAACATCGGGGAGAGACCTGTCTACCTTCTGAGTCGCCCGCCACCGCGGGCTCCTTCGACCGCATCGCCGAATCCTGCCGGCGGACGGGGGGAACAGTCGTCGCGTAAAGCGCCGAAGGCAGGAGCGGGGGAACCAAGGTAGGCGCCGGGACCGGCCGTTGAGAGACGGCCACGGAAACGGCTAGGGGTTAAGTCGTGCGCCATGCACGGCCGGGCACTCATCAGCCCGAACCCGACAGCTCACCTCGTAGGCGTCGGTGAGGAGAACTCCATGCTGCTTTCCGGCAAGGGCAAGCACCGCCGCGCCACGGCCATCGAACGGACCACCCGCATCGTCACGCTCGCCGGCGTCGCCGGTGTCGCGGTCGCCGCGCCCCTGATGGCGGCCGGTTCGGCCTCCGCCGCCACCGGCTCCGAGTGGGACCGCGTCGCCCAGTGCGAGTCCGGCGGCAACTGGGCCATCAACACCGGCAACGGCTACTACGGCGGCCTGCAGTTCTCGTCCTCCACCTGGGCCGCGTACGGCGGCAAGGCCTACGCCTCGCAGGCCAACCAGGCTTCCAAGTCGCAGCAGATAGCCGTCGCCGAGAAGGTCCTCAAGGGCCAGGGCAAGGGCGCCTGGCCGGTCTGCGGCAAGGGTCTCTCCAACTCCTCCTACAGCGGTGGTGGTACGACCGACACCCCGAAGAAGACGGAGACGAAGACCGAGACCAAGAAGACCCAGCCGAAGAAGACCGAGCCGAAGAAGGAGACGACGAAGCGCTCCGAGGCTCCGGCTCCGACGACCCGCTCCGAGCGCGCCGAGGCCCCGGTCATCAAGACCGGCAACGGCTCGTACGAGGTCAAGTCCGGCGACACCCTGGGCACCATCGCCGAGGCCAACGGCGTCAAGGGCGGCTGGGAGAAGCTCTTCGAGCTCAACAAGGACATCGTCTCGGACGCAGACCTGATCTTCCCGGGTCAGATGCTGAAGCTCAGCTGAATCCTGCCGTAACAATCGCGGCAGCATGCACGGCACGCGACATCCCCACCGCCCGGCGCGACTCCCCCCACGCGCCGGGCGGCGGTGTTTTCCCGCCCCGATCCGGCGCCCCTATGTCCTGGAAGGCGGGTATTCGGGCCCTTTTTCGTCCCAGGAGGCGGGCGGTCGGCGGGCCGAATGCCCGGAGCCGGTTAGGCTCTAGTCGGCAAGGCCGTCCCACGGCCTGACATGCCACCGCACACCCAGCGTCACATCCCAGAAGGAGATGCTCGTGCCGTCCATCGACGTCGTCGTAGCCCGGGAAATCCTGGACTCCCGAGGCAACCCCACGGTCGAGGTCGAGGTGGGCCTCGACGATGGCAGCACCGGCCGTGCTGCAGTTCCGTCCGGTGCCTCCACCGGTGCCTTCGAGGCCATTGAGCTCCGTGACGGTGACCCCAACCGTTACATGGGCAAGGGTGTCGAGAAGGCCGTCCTCGCGGTCATCGAGCAGATCGGCCCGGAGCTCGTCGGCTACGACGCCACCGAGCAGCGCCTGATCGACCAGGCCATGTTCGACCTGGACGCCACCGACAACAAGGGCTCGCTCGGCGCCAACGCCATCCTCGGCGTGTCCCTCGCCGTCGCGCACGCCGCGTCCGAGGCCTCGGACCTCCCGCTCTTCCGCTACCTCGGCGGCCCGAACGCGCACCTGCTGCCCGTTCCGATGATGAACATCCTCAACGGTGGGTCGCACGCCGACTCCAACGTGGACATCCAGGAGTTCATGATCGCCCCGATCGGCGCGGAGTCCTTCTCCGAGGCGCTGCGCTGGGGTGCCGAGGTCTACCACACCCTCAAGAAGGTCCTGCACACCAAGGGCCTCTCCACCGGCCTGGGCGACGAGGGCGGCTTCGCCCCGAACCTGGAGTCCAACCGCGCCGCGCTCGACCTCATCATCGAGGCCATCAAGCAGGCCGGCTACACCCCGGGCAAGGACATCGCGCTCGCGCTCGACGTCGCCGCGTCCGAGTTCTACAAGGACGGCAAGTACGAGTTCGAGGGCCAGTCCCGCTCGGCCGCCGAGATGACCGACTACTACGCCGAGCTCGTCGAGGCGTACCCGCTCGTCTCCATCGAGGACCCGCTGTTCGAGGACGACTGGGCCGGCTGGAAGACCATCACCGACCGCCTGGGCGCCAAGGTCCAGATCGTCGGCGACGACCTCTTCGTCACCAACCCCGAGCGCCTGGCCCGCGGTATCGAGGAGGGCTCCGCGAACGCCCTGCTCGTGAAGGTGAACCAGATCGGTTCGCTGACCGAGACCCTCGACGCCGTCGAGATGGCCCAGCGCAACGGCTTCAAGTGCATGATGTCGCACCGCTCCGGCGAGACCGAGGACGTCACCATCGCCGACCTCGCCGTCGCGGTGAACTGCGGCCAGATCAAGACCGGCGCCCCGGCCCGCTCGGACCGCGTCGCCAAGTACAACCAGCTGCTGCGCATCGAGGAGATCCTCGACGACGCCGCGGTGTACGCCGGCCGCTCCGCCTTCCCGCGGTTCCGCGCGAACTAAGCGCTGCCGGCGGGCACGGCAAGGGGCAATCACGCTCTTGCCCTTCCCGCCTCCGTACGTCCCCGCACTCGGTCCCGTACCGTGTGCGGGGACGTATTGCGTAGCGCGTACATAGGGGAGGCGGGATCAATGGCCGGGAACCGGGATCGGTTCTCCACCTTCTCCACCGCGACCAGGCTCAAGCAGCTCGGCGAGCGGACCGCCGCCCACGTCTACCGCTCGCAGACGCGCCGCCAGGTCCGCCGCAGCCGGCTCACCGGCCGGGCCGCGCTGCTGGTGCTCGTCCTCTGTACGCTGGTCGTCGCCCTCGCGTATCCGATGCGTCAGTACGTGTCCCAGCGTTCGGAGATCGCGCAGCAGCAGCGGGCCGCCGAGGCCGCGAGCCGGCGCCTCGAACGCCTCCGTGACGAGAAGGCCCGCTGGCAGGACAACGCGTACGCGGAGCAGCAGGCGCGCAAGCACCTGCACTTCGTCCGCCCGGGCGAGATCAGCTACATCATGACCGACCCCGGGGCCGGGGCCGCCGAGCGGCACCGCACCGGAGCAGCCGGATCCGACCGGCCCTGGTACTCGAACGTCTGGGACGGCGTCGACAAGGCGGACCGCCCCGGCGAGTGACGAGCACCCGCACCCACCCACGAGAACGAAGAGACTTCCTGTAGGCATGCAGACGCCCCCGCCCCAGACCGACCGGACCGAGCCGACCGACGCGGACATCGAAGCGTTCCAGCAGCAGCTCGGCCGCCCGCCGCGCGGGCTGCGCGCCATCGCCCACCGCTGCCCCTGCGGCCAGCCGGACGTGGTGGAGACCGCGCCGCGGCTCCCCGACGGCACGCCCTTCCCGACGCTGTACTACCTCACCTGCCCGCGCGCGGCCTCCGCCATCGGCACGCTGGAAGCCAACGGCGTGATGAAGGAGATGCAGGCCCGGCTCGCCGAGGACCCCGAGCTCGCCGCCGCCTACCAGGCCGCGCACGAGGACTACATCCGCCGCCGCGACGCCATCGAGGTGCTCCAGGGCTTCCCGAGCGCCGGCGGGATGCCGGACCGGGTGAAGTGCCTGCACGTGCTGGTCGGCCACTCGCTGGCGGCCGGACCCGGCGTGAACCCGTTCGGCGACGAGGCCCTGGCGATGCTGCCGCAGTGGTGGGCCAAGGGCGCCTGCGTCACGCCGTGCGCACCGAAGGCGCAGACCGCGGAGGCCGCGGAGCAGCAGGGACCGGACGCGTGACCCGGGTCGCCGGCATCGACTGCGGTACGAACTCCATCCGTCTGCTCGTCGCGGACTTCGACCCCGCCACGGGCGAGCTGGTCGAACTGGACCGGCGTATGACGATCGTCCGGCTGGGCCAGGGCGTGGACAAGACGGGCCGGCTGGCCCCGGAGGCGCTGGAGCGGACCTTCGCGGCGTGCCGCGAGTACGCGGCGGTGATCAAGGAGTTCGGTGCCGAGCGGGTGCGGTTCGTGGCCACTTCGGCCTCCCGCGACGCCGAGAACCGGGACGAGTTCGTCCAGGGCGTCTTCGCCATCCTGGGCGTCGAGCCCGAGGTGATCTCCGGTGACCAGGAGGCGGAGTTCTCCTTCGTCGGCGCCACCAAGGAGCTGACGGGCGCCACCCTCCCCCAGGCCCCGTCCGGTGCGACCCCCCTGGAGAAGCCCTTCCTGGTGGTGGACATCGGCGGCGGCTCGACCGAGTTCGTGGTCGGCGAGGAGCACGTACGGGCGGCCCGTTCCGTCGACGTGGGCTGCGTCCGGATGACCGAACGGCACCTGGTCGTGGACGGGGTGGTCACCGACCCGCCGACCGCGGAGCAGATCGCCGCCATACGGGCCGACATCGAGGCGGCGCTGGACCTGGCCGAGCAGACGGTCCCGCTCGCCGAGGCGCGCACGCTGGTCGGCCTGGCAGGCTCGGTGACGACGGTCGCCGCGATCGCCCTCGGGCTGCCGGAGTACGTCTCCTCGGAGATCCACCACGCGCGGATCCCGTACGCGACGGTGCGGGAGATCAGCGAGCGGATGCTGACGGCCACGCACGCCGAACGCGCGGCGATCCCGGTGATGCACCCGGGCCGGGTGGACGTGATCGGTGCGGGCGCCCTGGTGCTCCTCGCGATCATGGAGCGGACCGGAGCCGCGGAGGTCGTGGTCTCGGAACACGACATCCTCGACGGAATCGCGATCAAGACGGCCGAAGAGGTCGAGGCCGACCGCCTGCGATCCTGACCCCTACCCGCCCCAACAGCGGCGCTCCGGTGGCTACCGGAGCGCCGCTGCCATGTTTTGGGCGGGTCCAGAGGACCTTCGGAAGCCCTTACGGGGGTCTTAGGTCCCCTCCTCCACAGAAAGTTCGTGAAGTTCTTCACAAGGAAAAGAGGCCTGATGGGCCACGGGAAGGGTCCTTCGGGGTGCTTCCGGGGCCCACGGGCCCTTTTCATGCGGGCGTTCGTGCGATTCGGGCGTCGACTCCGGTGTAGTCGGTAGGTATCCACCAACCCGGTGGTCTACTCCGGTTACGGGCTTGGAGGCCAGTTCAGGACGGGTGAACAACGACTCCCGTTACACCTTGGTTCCCGTTTCGCGCCATGACCTCCGTCACGTGGGCCGCGCAGTGTAGCAGAGGCCTCATGGCACCTTGTGAAGGGGCTCACGAGCGGCACCCCTTTGGGTGCTGGATACTCGTTCCATGAGCACCACGGAGCGTCCCAGGATCCTCGTTGTAGGAGGTGGGTACGTAGGCCTGTACGCAGCCAAGCGCATCATGAAGAAGATGCGCTACGGCGAGGCGACCGTCACGGTCGTCGACCCGCGCTCGTACATGACCTACCAGCCCTTCCTCCCTGAAGTGGCCGCAGGCAGCATCTCGCCTCGGCACGTCGTCGTCCCGCTGCGACGCGTGCTGCCCAAGGCAGAGGTTCTCACCGGCCGGGTCACCAGCATCGACCAGGACCGCAAGGTCGCCGTCGTCACGCCGCTCGTCGGCGAGGCGTACGAGCTGCCTTTCGACTACCTGGTGATCGCGCTCGGCGCCGTCTCCCGCACCTTCCCGATCCCCGGCCTCGCCGAACAGGGCATCGGCATGAAGGGCGTCGAAGAGGGCATCGGCCTGCGCAACCACGTCCTTGAGCAGCTCGACAAGGCCGAGTCCACGACGGACGAGAACGTCCGCCGCAAGGCCCTCACCTTCGTCTTCGTCGGCGGCGGCTTCGCCGGTGCGGAGACCATCGGTGAGGTCGAGGACATGGCCCGCGACGCCGCGAAGTACTACACCACCATCAAGCGCGAGGACATGCGCTTCATCCTGGTGGACGCGGCCGACAAGATCCTCCCCGAGGTCGGGCCCAAGCTCGGCACCTGGGGCAAGGAGCACCTTGAGTCGCGCGGCATCGAGATCTACCTCAACACCTCGATGGACTCCTGCGTGGACGGCCACGTGGTGCTGAAGAACGGCCTTGAGGTCGACTCCGACACCCTCGTGTGGACCGCCGGCGTCAAGCCCAACCCGGTGCTGGCCCGCTACGGCCTGCCGCTGGGCCCGCGCGGCCACGTCGACACCGCCCCGACCCTCCAGGTCCAGGGCAGCGACTACATCTGGGCCGCGGGCGACAACGCCCAGGTCCCGGACATGGCCGCCCGCAAGGCCGGTGTCGAGAACGCCTGGTGCCCGCCGAACGCCCAGCACGCGCTGCGCCAGGCCAAGGTCCTCGGCGACAACGTCATCTCGGGCATGCGGGGCTTCCCGCAGCACGAGTACGCCCACTCCAACAAGGGTGCGGTGGCGGGCCTCGGCCTCCACAAGGGCGTCGCGATGATCGTCATGGGCAAGATGAAGATCAAGCTCAAGGGCCGGCTCGCCTGGTACATGCACCGTGGCTACCACGGCATGGCCATGCCGACCTGGAACCGCAAGATCCGCGTCTTCGCCGACTGGACCCTCGCCATGTTCCTCAAGCGCGAGGTCGTCTCCCTCGGCGCGCTGGAGACCCCGCGCGAGGAGTTCTACGAGGCTGCCAAGCCGGCGCCGGCTCCGGCCGCCACCGCAGCCCCCGCCGCGAAGGCCAAGGCCTCCTGACCCGGGCCTGACCGGCAACTCCTCCAGCACGTCCCCGAAGGGGCCGCCCGCCATCCGTGGTGCGGGCGGCCCCTTCGGCGTTCCCTCCCGGTTGAGGGCCTCCGGAAACGGGTAGGCCGTCGGGTCGGGTCGGATCGTTTCCGGAGGTGCCTACGATGACCGATGCCGCGCCGCGGCTGGCCGCTCTTGCCGAGACCCTGCTGGGCGCCCCCCTGCCCGTCCGGATCCGCGCCTGGGACGGCAGCGAGGCCGGACCGCCCGCCGGCCCCACCCTGGTGCTGGCCAACCGCCGCGCCCTGCGCCGCGTGCTGTGGCGGCCGGGTGAACTGGGCCTGGCCCGGGCCTGGGTGGCCGGCGACCTGACGGTGGAAGGCGACCTGTTCGAACTGCTCGACCGGGTGGCCGGCCTGCTCTGGGAGCGGGCACCCGCCGACGTCCCCGAGGCCCCGCAGGCGGTCCGCCGCTCGGGCCTCGGCAAGCTGCGCGCCCTGCGCCCGTACCTGCCGGGCCTGCCGGAGCGCGCCGCGGGCGTCGCCGGGACCACCGCGCTGCTGCGCGACCCGGAGGCCCGGGCCGCGCTGCGCGACCTCGTCGCCCTGGCCCGGCCGTGGCCGGCGCCCGCACCGCCGCCCGAGGAGGCCCCCCGCCGGGGCGGCCAGACGCACAGCAAGTACCGCGACCGGCAGGCGATCAGTCACCACTACGACGTCGGCAACGAGTTCTACGAGCACGTCCTCGGTCCCTCGATGGTGTACTCCTGCGCCTACTGGAGCCCCGGCTCCACCCTGGAGGAGGCCCAGCGGGACAAACTCGACCTGGTCTGCCGGAAGCTGGGCCTCCAGCCCGGCGAGCGGCTCCTCGACGTCGGCTGCGGCTGGGGCTCCATGGCGCTGCACGCGGCCCGGGAGTACGGGGTCCGCGTCACCGGCGTCACCCTCTCGCGCGAGCAGGCCGTGTACGCCCGCAAGCGGGCCGCGGAAGAGGGCCTGGCCGACCGGGTCGACATCCGGATCCAGGACTACCGGGACGTCAAGGACGGCCCGTACGACGCGATTTCGTCCATCGGCATGGCCGAGCACGTAGGCGCCGAGCGCTACCGCGAATACGCCCGGACCCTGCACGCCCTGCTGGCCCCCGGAGGCCGGCTGCTCAACCACCAGATCGCGCGCCCGCCGGAGCCGGACGAAGAGGCCTACCGGATCGACGAGTTCATCGACGCCTACGTCTTCCCCGACGGCGAACTCTCCCCGCTGGGCACGACGGTGGGCGAGCTGGAACGGGTCGGGTTCGAGGTCCGCGACGTGGAGGCGCTGCGCGAGCACTACGCGCTGACGCTGCGCGCCTGGGTGGCGCGGCTGGAGGAGCACTGGGAGCAGGCCGTACGGCTGACCTCACCGGGGCGGGCCCGGGCCTGGAGGCTGTACATGGCGGCCTCGGCGCTGGGCTTCGAGCACGGCCGGCTCGGCGTCAACCAGATCCTCGCGGTGAAGCCCGCGGCCGCCGGCCGGTCGGGGCTGCCGCTGCGGCTGCGCACCTGGGGCGCGTGACCCCGTACGGCAGCGGGAAGGGCCCCGGGGCGCGTGCCCCGGGGCCCTTCCCCCCTTGCGGGGTCCTTGCGAACCGTGCGCGCTACTCGGTCTTGATGGCGGTCAGCATGTTCAGCCGGGCGCCGCTGCGGGCGGGCCACATGGCGGCCAGGACGCCCACCACACCGGCGAGCAGCAGGAAGATGCCGATCCGGTCGTACGGGATGACCAGCTCGTAGCCCGGTACGGACTTGCTGAAGGTGGTGCCGACGGCCCAGGCGAGGAAGACGCCGACGCCGATGCCGAGGATCGCGCCGAAGAGCGAGATGACCACGGCCTCCAGGCGGATCATGTTCTTGACGCGGCTGCGGTCGAGGCCGATCGCCCGCAGCATCCCGATCTCCTGCTTGCGCTCGAAGACCGACATCGCCAGGGTGTTGACCACGCCGAGCACCGAGATGATCAGTGCCATGCCGAGCAGGCCGTACATGATGTTCAGCGCGACGTTGACCATGCCGCCCATCTCGTTGCGCATGTCCTGCTGGGTGGCGACGCCGATCGCCGGGTTGTTGCCGAGCGCGTCCCGGACGGCCTTCTCGCCGGCATTGGAACCGCCGTCGGCGGCGTTGACGTACACCTCGGGGATGTACTGCTCGTCCGCGTGCGCGCTGAGGATCTTGTCGTCGAGGACGTACGGGGAGAGCAGGCCTTCCAGCTCCTTGTAGACCGCGCCGACCTTGAGCGAGCCCTTCTGGCCGTCGTCGTACATGACCTCGAACGTCGAGCCGACCGAGAGCTTGGCCTTCGCCGCGGTCTTGTCCGCAACGGCGACCTCGCCCTTGCCCAGGCTGCTCAGCGAACCGCTGACCACCTCGATGTTGAGCATCTGGCCGATGGCGGCCGGGTTGACGCCCGAAGCGGCGTTGAAGTCGTCGCCCATCCTCAGCCCGCCGGCGGTCTGCGGGGAGACGGCCTTGATGCCGGGGGCCTTCGCCAGCGTCTCGGCGACGGACTTGTCCAGGCTGCCGATGCCGCCGTTCATGGTGACCTTGTAGTCGGCCTTGATCTTGTCGGTGCTCATCCGGTCCACGGCCTTGCCCATGGTGATGCCGACGACCGAGAGCGCGGTGACCAGGGTCAGGCCGATGGCCAGCGAGGCGGCCGTGACGGCCGTACGGCGCGGGTTGCGCAGGGCGTTCTGCGCGGCCAGCTTGCCGGGCACCCCGAACACCTTCTGCAGCGGCGGCCGCAGGGCCGAGATGACCGGCCGCGACAGCAGCGGCAGCAGCACGATCAGACCGAGGAGCAGGAAGAACGCGCCGCCGCCGATGACCATCCGGCCGTCGCTGCCCATGGACACGCCCAGCATGACCACGCCGATGCCGAGCAGGCCGAGGACGCTGCCGATGACGTTGCGCAGGACGAGGGACTTCGCGGAGGCCGGCAGGTGGGCGCTGCCCATGGCCGCGACCGGGGCGATCCGACCGGTGCGCCAGGCGGGCAGCAGCGCGGCGAGGACGGTGACCAGGACGCCGATGACCAAGGCCGCGACGATCGTGGTCGGGGCGACCACCAGGTCGCCGGCCGGGATCTTGGCCGCGAAGGAGTTCATCAGCGAGCGCATGGCGACCGCGAGGCCGATGCCGGTGGCGAGGCCGATCGCGGCGGCGACGATGCCGACGACCAGGGCCTCGGCGAGCACGGAGCGCATGACCTGGCCGCGGTTGGCGCCGACGGCGCGCAGCAGGGCCAGCTCCTTGGTGCGCTGGGTGACCAGCATCGTGAACGTGTTGTAGATCAGGAAGACGCCGACGAACAGCGCGATGAAGGCGAACATCAGCAGCATGGTGTTCATGCTGCTCATGCCCTTCTCGATCTCCTTGGCCTGCTCCTTGGCGAGCGCGGCGCCGGTCTGGGCCTTGGTGCGCTTGCCGTCGAGCAGCGGCTTGACCTCGGCGAGCAGCTGGTCGGCGCTGGTGCCGGCCTTGGCGCTGATCGACAGCTCCTCGTAGTAGCCGGGCTTCAGGTACAGCTGCTGCGCGACGGCGGTGTCGAAGAGCACCAGGCTGCCGCCCGCGTTGACCGAGCCGTCCTCGGTGGTGAACACACCGGTGAGGGCGTACTCCTTGACCGGGCCGTTGGTGGCGACGCGGACCTTGTCGCCGACCTTGTAACCGCCCTTGGACGCGCTCTCCTTATCGAGGGAGATCTGGTCGTCCTTGGCCGGGCCGGTGCCGTCGGTGAAGGTGTAGCGCGGGTCCTTGCCGTCCTTGAGGGGGACGAAGTTGGAGCCCTTGTTGGCCCAGCCCTGGCCGATCAGCTTGCCGTCCTCGTCGCCGACGCCGGCGAAGCCGGAGACCCGGCCGGTGACGGCGTCGACGCCCTTGACGGCCTTGACCTTGTCGAGGGTCTGCTGGCTGATGCCGGGCTCGCCCTCCTTCTGGCCGTTGGTGTTGCGCATCTGGCCGTACGAGGTGACGGATACCGCCACGCCTTCGTAGCTCTTCGCGGACTGGTTGCTGAGGGATTTGCCGAGGGTGTCGGTGAAGACGAGGGTGCCGGAGACGAAGGCGACGCCGAGGACGACGGCGAGCACCGTCATCAGCAGCCTGGCCTTGTGCGCGAGCACGTTGCGCAGCGCGGTACGGAACATGGTGGAGGAGTCCAGGTGTAAGGGGTCAGCGGGGGCGGGGAGGGAACGTCCCTCAGCTGGTGCGGCCCTTGGCGTCGAAGGCCTTCATGCGGTCGAGCACCCCGTCGGCGGTGGGGTTGAGCATCTCGTCGACGATGCGGCCGTCGGCGAGGAAGATGACGCGGTCCGCGTAGGAGGCGGCCACCGGGTCGTGGGTGACCATGACGACGGTCTGGCCGAGCTCGCGGACGGAGTTGCGCAGGAAGCCGAGGACCTCGGCGCCGGAGCGGGAGTCGAGGTTTCCGGTGGGCTCGTCACCGAAGATGATCTCGGGGCGGGAGGCCAGGGCGCGGGCCACGGCCACGCGCTGCTGCTGGCCGCCGGAGAGCTGGGTGGGGCGGTGCGAGAGGCGGCCGGAGAGCCCGACCATGTCGACCACCGTGTCCAGCCACTGCTGGTCGGGCTTGCGGCCCGCGATGTCCATCGGCAGGGTGATGTTCTCCAGCGCCGTCAGGGTCGGCAACAGGTTGAACGCCTGGAAGATGAATCCGATCTTGTCCCGGCGCAGCTGGGTCAGCTGCTTGTCCTTCAGGGTGCCGAGCTCGGTCTCGCCGATGCGGACGGAACCGGCGGAGAAGGTGTCCAGACCGGCCACGCAGTGCATCAGGGTGGACTTGCCGGAACCCGAGGGGCCCATGATCGCGGTGAACTGGCCCTGGCCGAAGTCCACGGAGACGTTGTCCAGGGCGACCACCTGGGTCTCGCCCTGGCCGTACACCTTGGAGAGGCCGGTGGCCCGGGCGGCCACGGCCTGGGTGGTGTGCGGGGCGTAGTTCATGGTGGTCACGGGAGCGACTCCTCGGGCTGCGGACCGGGTGCGGTCTGCGGATCGGCGGGACCCTTCCATCCTCACCGCGCCCAGCGCGCCGGGGATCAGCCGAGGTGCCCGTTCCCTGGCCCACTGGAGTCTGATCGCGGGGCGGGCCGCCTCCTCCTCTGGTATGACGGAGGGTCGGGCTGCACTCGGGGACGCCGCGGAGGCGGGCCGAAGGGCGCGGGGTGGCCCGGGGTGGCGCGAGGGTGGCGGGCGGGGGTGGCGCGAGCCATCGAAATCCCGTCAATCCCGCATCGGGGACGATCGCGGCCCGTAACGGGCCCACCGTGTGTTCTCGGGCCTGACGCACCCTCAAGCGCCAATAAAATCAGACAACATCGGATAGACGGCCCAGTGTGGACCTCGATGATCCGGATAGGCTCGGCGCAGCGTTCAGTGCTTTTCGTACGGGAGCCGATACGCCCTGCCCGGATGGTGGAATGCAGACACGGCGAGCTTAAACCTCGCTGGCCTAGGCCGTGCCGGTTCGAGTCCGGCTCCGGGCACGACAGCGCTCTGTCCACACCGCGCGAGGTACGGCGGGGGCGCCCCCAAGGGCACCCCCGCCGTCCTGTTTCCGGGCCGGTGGCGAACGTGCGCTCGAACCGGCGGGGTCGGGTCGAACCGGAGTGCGTGGGCGGGTGTCGCCGGGGTGCGGGCGGAAATGACAGCACGTCTGTTGCGGGGGCGGGGACGCCCAATTGGCGGAGGTCTTTGCCCGCGTGGAATTCAGTGGATTCTCGGCGCTTCTACGCGAAGATCTCTTGAGGGAGCCGCGCAAAGGCTCGGATGCGTCCGGCCGGGGGCCCCGGTGCGGTCCCGCCCGGCCGGTCCGGGGCGGTCCGGCGCGGGGTGCGGAACCTGCCCGGGTGCTGGGCAAAGATCCTCCCTGAGCAGTAGGGTCAGATTTTTGCTAACGCATTACTCTTGTCGCAAGGCTGCGCACGGTGGCCATGGAGGAGTGAGATGAGGAGCAGTAACCCGGTCTTCTCGCGACGGGGGTTCAGCCGCGACAGCGGGGGCTACGCGAACTTTGACGCGCAGCACCAGCAGGCCGGGACCAACCCGTACGCGACGAATCCTTACGCCACCGACGTGACCACCGGCATGCCGCAGGCGCCCGCGCGCGCCGGCGTCATGACCATGGACGACGTCGTGAGCCGTACGGCCATGACGCTCGGCACGGTCATCCTCACGGCGACGATCGCGTGGATCGCCCTGCCGGTCGACCCGGCGAACGTCAACAAGTCGTACGGCATCGCCATCGGCGCCGCGCTCGTCGCGATGGTCCTCGGGCTCGTCCAGACCTTCAAGCGCAAGGCCTCCCCGGCGCTCATCCTGGGCTACGCGGCCTTCGAGGGCTTCTTCCTCGGCGTCATCAGCTCGGCCACCAGCACCTACCTGGGCGCCGGAGTCGTCATCCAGGCCGTGCTCGGCACGATGTGCGTGTTCGCCTCGGTGCTCTTCGCGTACAAGATGCGCTGGATCCGCGTCACCCGCCGCTTCTACGGCTTCGTGATGGCGGCCGCCATGGGCTTCATGCTGCTCATGGTCACGAACCTGCTGTTCTCGCTCTTCGCGGGCGGTGACGGCCTCGGCTTCCGCAGCGGTGGCCTCGGCATCCTGTTCGGCATCATCGGCGTCATCCTCGGCGCCTGCTTCCTCGCCCTGGACTTCAAGCAGGTCGAGGACGGCATCGCGTACGGCGCCCCGCGCGACGAAGCCTGGCTGGCGGCCTTCGGCCTCACCATGACGCTGGTGTGGATCTACCTGGAGCTGCTGCGCCTGTTCCAGATCCTCTCCGGCGACGACTAGTCGTACCGGCCGGCCACTGCCGGCGCCTGTGCACGGCAAGGGGAAGGCCCCGCGAGCTCACCGCTCGCGGGGCCTTCCCGCGTCTCGGAGGGGGTACGGGGTCGGGAGCAGGGATCGGGGACCGGTCGGGATCGAGGGGTCGGAACGGGGAGGGCTCAACCGAACTTGCGGGCCGCCCTGCGCAGGTCGTACTCGTGGATGATCGCCTTGGCCTGGCCGTACGAGAGCTCGTGCGCCCCGCGCAGCCAGCTGACCTTCTCCTCGAACCGGACGAGGGAGGGGCCGGCGTCCACGGTGCGGAGCCAGTCGGAGACTTCACGACCGGTGGTCAGGGGGATTCTGTCGATCATGTTCCGGTGGGTCTGCTCGGAGAACTCTACGGACATGGGCGCCTCCGGAGGTATCGCCGTGCTGTGCTGTTCTCTTCACGCCACCGTGCCGGAGAGTTCGCCCGTTGGCAATGGTGCCGCGACGGCGCGTAAGGTCGGCCGGGTGCTTGATACTTCGCCGTTGACCGCCGCCGTGGAACGTTTCGCCGACCGGCTGCGGGCCATGCCGCAGAGCCGCCTCCAACAGGGGGCCGCCGCCCAGGCGCTGGAGCTGGCCAGGGAACTCTCCGTACGCGCCCAGGCGCTGGAGGCGGCGCAGCAGGGCGCGGGGGCGGCTCCGGCGCGGGACATGCCCGACGCGGGCGTCTTCGTCGTCGGGGACCAGCTGGCGGTGGCCGGAACCGACCTCGCCGAGGCGCTGCGCGCCGCACCCGCCGAAAGCCCCCGGGAAACCGCGAAGGCCCCGTCCGAGGTGCTGGACGAGGCCGTGCGGCTGGTGGAGCAGGCGCAGGTCAGAGCGACGCGATGACGCGGTCCGCGAGGATGTAGACGTTGTTCTCGGGGTCCTGGGCGTCACCGCAGGAGAAGGTCAGCGCATAGGCGCCCGAAATGCCCGAGCCGCCCAGCAGCACCGGCGCGGTGCCCGAGCGCAGCGCCTCCGCGAGGCGCTCCGCCGTCTCCCGGTGGCCCGGGGTCATGCACAGCGTGGTGCCGTCGGTGAAGACGTACACGTCGAGCGTGCCCAGCGGGCCCGGGCGGACGTCCGCGAGGGCCGTACGGGCCTCCGCGAGCTCCTCCAGACGGGAGACCGTGCGCTCGTGGTCCGCGCCGGGAGCCGAGGCCTGGGCCGGCACGAAGTCGGGGTGCGAGGGGTGGCGCCGGCGCGCGGCGGCCAGCTCGGCCGAATCCTCGGGGTAGTCGTCGACGGCCTCGTCGCCGAGCAGCGGCTCCAGGCCCACCAGGTCCGCCTGGCGGGGCAGGAAGACGGCAGGACCGTCCTCACCCAGCCCGGGCAGGCCACCCAGCAGCGAGGGCGCGTCGGCGGCGTCACGGGCCTCCTGCGCGGCCCAGAAGGCCCGCGCCTCGGCGAGCTCGCGCTCGCGCTCCTCGGCCAGGGCCTCGGCCACGGCGGCTCGTATCTCGGCGGCGGGGGAATGCACGGCGCTGCGGGCGTGCGGGACGGTCGCACCGCGGGGGTTGGCCGGCGAAGCCAGCTCACCGCGGAGGGCCGTCACCTGCTTGCGCAGGCCGTGTACGGCGTGCAGCGCAGCAGCGCCCACGGCCGCGGCGGCGGCCGTGGTCAGCAGCAGGGCAAGAGACATGGCGCTCACTGACTAACTCCCGATTGATTCGATCCCCCGACTTCCTACATCAGAGTGTCCCGACCTGGGAATGGCGTGCAGTGCATTACGTCACGAATTGGACAGGGCTTTCGTCACACGGGGGCGGTGTGAACCTGCCCTGACCTGGGGAAATGCCAAACCCCCAGGACAAAGGTCACATCCTGGGGGAGATTCGGTCACAGGTCGGCCGCGACGGGATTGGAATCGGTGTCAGTACGCCGCAAGGGATCAAGCGGATCCCTTGCGGCGCCTCCGCTCCGGCTCAGCTCAGTCGCCCTCTTCTTCGGTCGCGCTGGGCTTCGCCACCGCTGCGGGCAGGTGCCGCCGCTCGTTCCTCGCGGCGACCCCTACCCTCCGCTCCGGCTCAGCTCAGCCGCCCTCTTCTTCGGTCGCGCTGGGCTTCGCCACCGCTGCGGGCAGGTGCCGCCGCTCGTTCCTCGCGGCGACCCCTACCCTCCGCTCCGGCTCAGCTCAGCCGCTCGATGACCATGGCCATGCCCTGGCCGCCGCCCACGCACATCGTTTCCAGGCCGAACTGCTTGTCGTGGAACTGGAGGCTGTTGATCAGCGTGCCGGTGAGGCGGGCACCGGTCATCCCGAACGGGTGACCGACGGCGATGGCGCCGCCGTTGACGTTCAGCTTCTCCAGCGGAATCTCCAGGTCCCGGTACGACGGGATGACCTGCGCCGCGAAGGCCTCGTTGATCTCGAACAGGTCGATGTCGCCGACGGTCAGGCCCGCCCGCTTCAGGGCCTGCTTCGACGCCTCGACCGGGCCCAGGCCCATGATCTCGGGGGAGAGGCCGGTGACACCGGTGGAGACGATCCGGGCCAGCGGGGTCAGACCCAGCTCCCGCGCCTTCGTGTCGCTCATGATGACCAGCGCGGCGGCGCCGTCGTTGAGCGGGCAGCAGTTGCCGGCCGTGACCAGGCCGTCGGGGCGGAAGACGGGCTTGAGGCCCTGGACGCCCTCCAGGGTGACACCGGCGCGCGGGCCGTCGTCGGTGGAGACGACCGTGCCGTCCGGGGTGGTGACCGGGGTGATCTCGCGGGCCCAGAAGCCGTTCTTGATGGCCTCCTCGGCCAGGTTCTGGGAGCGCACGCCGAACTCGTCCATGTCCTGACGGGTCACGCCCTTGAGCCGGGCCAGGTTCTCCGCGGTCTGCCCCATCGAGATGTAGGCGTCCGGGACCAGGCCGTCCTCGCGCGGGTCGTGCCAGGAAGAGCCCTCGCTCTGCGCGACGGCGGCCGTACGGGCCTCCGCGTCGGCGAAGAGCGGGTTGTGCGTGTCCGGCAGGCCGTCCGAGGAGCCCTTCATGAACCGGGACACCGTCTCGACGCCCGCGGAGATGAAGACGTCGCCCTCGCCGGCCTTGATGGCGTGCAGCGCCATGCGGGAGGTCTGGAGCGAGGAGGAGCAGTAACGGGTGATCGTCGTGCCGGGCAGGTAGTCCATGCCCATCTGTACGGCCACGATGCGGGCCAGGTTGTGGCCCTGCTCGCCGCCGGGGAGGCCGCAGCCGAGCATCAGGTCGTCGATCTGGCGCGGGTCCAGCTCGGGGACCTTGGCGAGGGCGGCCTGGATGATCGTCGCGGTCAGGTCGTCCGGACGGACGTCCTTGAGGGACCCCTTGCCGGCGCGCCCGATGGGGGAGCGGGCAGTGGAAACGATGACGGCTTCGGGCATCGGGGCTCCAAGGGGGGTGAGTTGCGGCTCGTTGCGGGACCGCAAGCGAAGTTACCGGCCCGTACGGTCGAGGTCACCGCCTTGGGTGTGTGATGCCGGTCGCTCCGCGGGTGGAACGCCTCCTCCGGGCCTGCTGTTCCCGGACCCGCCCGGCGCGGCGGCCCGTCGCACCGGGTGCGGGGCTCCGTCGGCATCCGGGCCCCGCCCGACCGGGTCCGGGCAGAGCCAGGGGAACGGTGGCTGGGCGGGGAGGGGACCGCCCGGCGCGGCGGCGCCCGCCCGGCCCGCGCCCCGTGCCGGCGGGGCTGGGATCGGGCCGCCGGGGGCTGCGGACCCGGAGCCCGGGTGCGGGCGGCCCCGGGGCTAGGCGCCCGCCACCTGGGGGCCCGGGACGGAGTCGGGGTCCGAGGACAGGTCCTCGGCCGGGACGCGGCGGCGGCGTCGGTGCTTCAGCAGGGCCCACGGCCCGCGGGCCGGGGTGACCTCGGTGCCCGCCTGCCCGGCGGCGGCCGACGCGGCCTTGGCCACCGGAAGCATGTCCTCGTGCCGTGCCACCTCCAGCCGGTCGGACTCCGGCCACAGCGACAGCACCGCGCACAGGGTCGGCAGCACGGCCATGGCGGCGGTCGCGTAACCCTCCGCCGAGGGGTGGTACGAGTCCGGGCCGAACATCTCGCGCGGGTTGGCGGCGAATTCGGGGCCGAGCAGGTCCCCCATGGAGACCGTACGGGCGCCCAGCGCGACGACCCCTATGGTCTGGGCGGCGGCCAGCTGGCGCGAGACGCGGCGGGCCAGCCACCGCAGCGGCTGGTACACGGGCTCGATGGTGCCCAGGTCGGGGCAGGTCCCGACCACCACCTCGGTGCCCGCGAGCCGCAGCCGGCGTACGGCCGAGGTGAGGTGGCGGACCGACTGCGTCGGCGGCATCCGCCGCGTCACGTCGTTCGCGCCGATCATGATCACGCACACGTCCGGCGGGGGCAGCGCCCCGTCCAGGAGCAGCCCGGCCTGCCGGTCGAGGTCGTCGGACATGGCCCCGGAGAGGGCCACGTTGCGCAGTTCCACCGGCCGCTCGGCCACCGCCGCCAGCCCCGAGGCCAGCAGCGCCGCCGGGGTCTGCCTGGCCCGGCGCACGCCGAGCCCGGCGGCCGTGGAGTCGCCCATCATGCCGAGCCTCAGCGGGCCGGGTCCGGGGCCCGGCGGCCCGGCGAACTCGCTCCCGTACAGCCCGTCGGCCCGCGGCGGGGCCCCGAGCCCGGTGCCCACCGTCCGCTTCGCGAACTGGACCTCCGCCAGCACCAGTCCCACGGCGGCGACCCCGACCAGCCCGAGCCCGCCTCCGCCGTACGCCGCGCCCGCCGCGATCCGGCGGGCCGTCCTCGCTCTGGACACCCCTCGCGCCACCTCGCTTCCCTGCCTGGCCTCGTTGACCTACCTGCCCCGTAGTGCCGGTCAGTCAATCCCTTTCCGCATAGTCTGGCCGGACCTCCCGGAGAACCCGTGGAGTCCCCTCCTTGGAGAACATGGTGCAATTCCACGACTCGATGATCAGCCTCGTCGGCAACACCCCGCTGGTGAAGCTCAACCGTGTGACCGAAGGCCTGCAGGCCACCGTCCTTGCGAAGGTCGAGTACTTCAATCCCGGCGGATCCGTGAAGGACCGGATCGCCGTCCGGATGATCGAAGCCGCCGAGCAGAGCGGTGCCCTCAAGCCCGGCGGCACCATCGTGGAGCCGACCAGCGGCAATACCGGCGTAGGACTCGCCATCGTGGCCCAGCAGAAGGGCTACAAGTGCATCTTCGTCTGCCCTGACAAGGTGTCCATGGACAAGATCAACGTGATGCGCGCGTACGGCGCCGAGGTCGTGGTCTGCCCGACCGCCGTCGACCCCGAGCACCCGGACTCGTACTACAACGTGTCCGACCGCCTCGCGCGCGAGCCCGGCGCCTGGAAGCCCGACCAGTACAGCAACCCGAACAACCCCCGTTCGCACTACGAGACCACCGGTCCCGAGCTGTGGGAGCAGACGGACGGGAAGATCACCCACTTCGTCGCCGGCGTCGGCACGGGCGGCACCATTTCGGGCACCGGCAACTACCTGAAGGAGGTGTCCGGCGGCAAGGTCAAGGTCATCGGCGCCGACCCCGAGGGCTCGGTCTACTCCGGCGGCTCGGGCCGCCCGTACCTGGTCGAGGGCGTCGGCGAGGACTTCTGGCCGACCGCCTATGACCCGAACGTCACGGACGAGATCATCGCGGTGTCCGACAAGGACTCCTTCCAGATGACCCGTCGCCTCGCCAAGGAGGAGGGCCTCCTCGTCGGCGGCTCCTGCGGCATGGCGGTCGTCGCGGCGCTGAAGGCCGCCGAGGGCCTCGGCCCGGACGACGTGGTCGTCGTCCTGCTGCCGGACAGCGGCCGCGGCTACCTCAGCAAGATCTTCAGCGACGAGTGGATGGCCGGTCACGGCTTCCTTGAGGAGGCGGGCCCGGCGGCGCGCATCGGTGACGTGCTCGCGGACAAGGAGGGCGCCATGCCGTCCCTGGTCCACATGCACCCCGAGGAGACCGTGGGCGAGGCCATCGAGGTGCTGCGCGAGTACGGCGTCTCGCAGATGCCGATCGTCAAGCCCGGCGCCGGCCACCCGGACGTGATGGCCGCCGAGGTCATCGGCTCGGTCGTGGAGAAGGAGCTGCTGGCGGCCCTGTTCGCGAAGCAGGCCTCGCTGTCCGACCCGCTGGAGAAGCACATGAGCCGCCCGCTGCCGCAGGTCGGCTCGGGCGAGCCGGTCTCCGAGCTGATGGCCGTGCTGGGCGAGGCGGACGCGGCGATCGTGCTGGTCGAGGGCAAGCCGACCGGCGTGGTGAGCCGTCAGGACCTGCTGGCGTTCCTCGCCAAGGGCGCGAAGTAGTCGTTGCCGGATCCGTGCTGACACCGTGTCGGCCCGTCGCGCAAAAGGTACGGGCCCGTCATGTGGTGGCAGCACCGGCTTAACACGGCTCCGGCACAGTGGTGGTTGTCGGCAGGGGCGCACGAACGCCCCGGCCGGCACCACCGAACGGCGTTGGCGTACTTCCGGAGCGGCTCCCGGAACGCGCGAACGCCCTGGACGCGGCCGGCCCTGACCCGGCCCGTGTCCCTCGCGGGGACCGCCGTCGTCCCGCCCCTCGCACACCCGAGGGTGCGGCGGTCCCCGCACACAGCTTTCGGCGGCCTATTCGGCCGCGTCGCGGGGGCGCGGGCGCTTCGTCGCGTGGACGAAGTTCACGCCGAGGACGCCCGCCCAGGCGACCAGCAGTCCCTTGAAACCCGCCTGCGCGGCGCCGATGGCCGACAGCGGGATCGCCAGGACCAGCGTGACGATGGCGAAGCCGAAGCGTTCGCCGAAGCCGCCCTCCAGCGGCGACGGCCCGCCGCCCCGGCCGCCGCGGGCGGTGGCCAGGCGTTCCTCGGCCAGCCGCCGCCGGACCTGGGTGTCGACCTTCTCCACGAAGGAATCCACGAGTGCGGTCTCGTAGTCCGGCCCCAGCTCGCGCCGGGCGTGCAACGTCGCGTCGAGTTCCTTCTTCAGCTCCTGGGGCTCCATGCGCCCAGCGTAGGAACGGGAGCCGGTCCCGGCACTGGGGGCAGCCCCCGTATCCGCCTGCGCGCCCGCACCCGCATCCGCCCGTGTTCCGCTGGTGTTCGCCCGTGTTCGCACCGGTTTCCGGCCCGCCGCCCGTCTCGCGGAACGGTCCGCCGCTTGCCGTGCTGCATAACCGCATGCAAAGTGCTCCGTGACTGAATAACCATGGGGACGGAGGGGTCGGGATGAGCGACAGCCCGGCAGCGCGGCTGCAGAAGCTGTTCGAGGGGCACCGGCTGACGCCCACCCAGCGGCGCATCGCCCACTGCATGGTGCGCGGGGCGGCGGACGTGCCGTTCCTGTCGAGCGTGGAGCTCGCCGAGCTGGCCGGGGTGAGCCAGCCCTCGGTGACCCGTTTCGCGGTGGCGCTCGGCTTCGACGGGTATCCGGCACTGCGCCGGCACTTGCGCGAGGTGGCTCCCGCCGAGCGCGCCGCGGCCGCGCGGGAGGACGCGTACAACGAGTACCAGCAGGCCGTCCAGGGCGAGATCGAGAACCTGCGGCAGCTGTCGGCCATGCTCGCCGACCCCTCCCCGGTCGAGGAGGCGGGCCGGGTGCTCGCCGGATCCAGGCCGCTTCCCGTGCTGGGGCTGCGGGCGGCGTCCTCGCAGGCGCGCGGGTTCGCGTACTTCGCCGCGAAGGTGCACCCGGACGTACGGCTGCTCGACGAGGGCGGCTCGATGCTCGCCGACCGGATCGACGCGGCCGCCGCCGCCGGGGCCTCGGCGCTGCTGTGCTTCGCGCTGCCGCGCCACCCCCGGGAGGTGACGGAGGCCCTGGACCACGCACGGCAGGCCGGGCTGCAGGTGGTGACGGTCGCCGACTCGGCCTTCGCCCCGGTGGCCCGCTCCTCCGACCTGCTGATCCCGGCGCCCGTGGGCACCGGCCTGGCCTTCGACACGGCGTGCGCGCCGATGCTGTTGGGGCGGGTGCTGCTGGAGGCGATGGCGGACGCGCTGCCGGACGCGCAGGCGCGGCTGGAGGCGTTCGACGCGCGGGCCGCGGCGCGCGGGCTGTTCGTGGAGTAGCGGCCGGCCGGGGGCCGCTCAGCGGTAGTCGAGCTCGGCCAGCTCGGTGGCGAGGCGGTTGCGCAGGGCGGGGACGCGGGTGAGCAGGGGCAACGCGGTGTTGCGCACGGCGCGCAGGACCGGGTTGCCGGTGGTGGCGATCCGCGTCATCCGGTCGGTGAGGGCCACCACGTGCAGGGCGACGGGGCGGCGTGCGGCCTCGTAGGCGTCGGGGTCGCCTTCGGCGAGCGCGCGGCCGAGCGCGTACCCGTCCTGGATCCCGGTGTTCATGCCCTGGCCGCCGGCGGGGCTGTGCACGTGGGCGGCGTCCCCGGCGAGCAGCAGCCGGCCGGCGCGGTAGCGGTCGGCGACCCGGTGGTGGACCCGGAACCGGGACGCCCAGACGAGCGTGTGGAGGCGGGCCCGGCCCGGGGCGCGCTCGTCCAGCAGGCCCTGCACGAAGGCGAGGTCCGGTTCGGCGGGGGCCTCGGCGACGGTGGCGACCACGCGGTAGCGGCTGGCGGTCCCGCCGGGCGCGTCGGAGCCGCCCGGCAGCGGGGCCACGACGGTCAGTCCGGCCGTGCCGAAGGCGAGCGAGACCTCCTGGGGGCCGGGGGCCCAGTCCATGGTCACGTCGGCGAGGACGAAGGACTCCTCGTAGGCGCTCCCCGTGAAGCCGATCCCGGCCGCCCCGCGGACCGTGCTGTGCATGCCGTCGGCGCCGACGACGTGGTCCGCGCGCAGCGTCTCGCCGGTGGCGGTCGTGAGGGTGGCTCCGTCCGGGTCCTGGGTGATGCCGGTGACCTCGTACGGGCGGTGGACGTCGCCGCCGAGGGCGCGCAGGCGGGCCAGGAGGACCGCCTCGGTCTCGTACTGGGGGACCATCAGCGCGTACGGGTGGGCCGTGCGCAAGCCGTCGAACGGGACGCAGGCCAGCAGGCGGGCGCCGTCACGGATGCGGAACCGGCTGACGGGGAGGCCGCGGGCGACCAGCTCGGCGGAGAGCGCGCCGGACGGGTCGAGCTCGTCGAGGACCTCCAGGGTGCGGGCGTGGACGACGGCGGCGCGGGAGGTGTTGGCGCCCTCGGCTTGGCGGTCGAGGAGCACGAAGTCGACGCCGGCTCCGGCGAGCGTCACGGCGAGGGCGAGGCCGGTGGGGCCGGCGCCGACGACGGCGACGCGGGTCCGGGAGGGGAGCGGCGACGCGGACACGGCGGTCATGGGGTCCTCCTCGGGTGAGCCAACAAGCGTTGGCCAACAACTGTTGGCATTAGCGTGCGCCTGGAGGCGATGGCATGTCAACGGTTGTTGGCCTACATTTGTTGGCATGACACGGAGTGCGCAGGGTGCGCAGAGGCCGCAGGGCGCGCAGACCAGGGCGGCGATCCTGCGGGCGGCGCGGGAGCGGTTCGCGGCGCAGGGGTACGAACGGACGACGATCCGCGGCGTCGCGGCGGACGCGGAGATCGACCCGTCGATGGTGATGCGGTACTTCGGGAGCAAGGAGAAGCTCTTCGAGGCGGCGTTGGCGGTGGACCTGCGGCTGCCGGACTTCACGGAGGTGCCGGCCGAGGAGCTGCCCGGCGCGCTCGTGCGGCACTTCCTGGACCGGTGGGAGGGCGACCCGGCGGACGACGCACTGCTGGTGCTGCTGCGATCGGCGGTGACGAACGAGCGGGCGGCGGAGCGGATGCGGGAGGTGTTCGCGGCGCAGGTCGCTCCGGCGCTGGCGGCCGTGGTCGGCCCGGCGCGGGCCGCGCGGGTGGCCGGGCTGGTCGCGGCGCAGCTGCTGGGGCTGGGACTGACCCGCTATCTGCTGCGCCTGCCCGCGGTGACCTCCCTGACCCCGGAGGCCGTCGTCGCCGGCCTCACCCCGGCCCTGGCGGCCACCTTGTCCGACCCGGACTGAGCCCGGACCGCCGACTTCGGCTGCTGGGCCCGCCGCGGCCCCGGCCGGGGTCAGAGCAGGGCGTCGCGGAAGGCGGCCCCGGACTCCGAGGCCAGCTCCGGCAGCGACTGGGCAGGGCGGGCCGGGGCGAAGCGGACCGTGCCCGACGGGGTCGTCGTGAAGCCGTGGACCGCCGGGCGGGGCAGGCTGTTGTAGCCGTAGTGGGCCGTGAAGAAGTACGCGCCCGTGTCCGGGACCGCGATCAGGTCGCCCGGGGCCAGTTCCGGCAGCTCCCGGGCCGTGGCCAGCAGGTCGCCCGCGAAGCACGCCGGGCCCGCGATGTCCTGGGCGACGGGCGGGCCCGTCTTCGGGGTGCCCTTCGCGTCGTACGGCAGGATCCGCAGCGGCCACGCCGCCGGCGCGTACACCGTACGGGTCGCCAGCTGGACCCCTGCGTGGGTGAGCGCGATCGGACGGCCCCCGGTGGTCTTCGTGTACTCGACGCGGGAGAGCACCAGCCCGTGCTTGGCCAGCAGGGACCGGCCGAACTCCGTCACCAGGCCGTAGCGGCCGCGGAACAGGGCCGGGACGGCCTCCCGGAGGGCAGCCACGTACTCCGCGTACGCCGGGGCCTGGGCGTCCGACGCGAAGTTCACCGGCAGGCCCCCGCCGATGTCGAGGGTGTCGACCTGGCGGCGCCCGGCCGCCGCGTTGATCTCCTCGGCCAGGGCGTACAGCTCCCGCACGCCTTCCGCGATCAGGGACAGCGGTACGCCCTGGGAGCCCGAGTGGATGTGCAGCCGCGTCAGCCACGGCCGCTCCAGGAAGGCCCGTACGATCCATGCGCGCGCTCCGGGATCGCGCAGCGCGATCCCGAACTTCGAGGTCGCGGTGGCGGTGGACAGGGCGTCGATGGCGCCGGCGCCCGTCTGCGGGTTGATCCGGATCCCGATGGGGGACGTGGTGGGGGCTGCGGCGACGAGCCCGTCCAGGCGTTCCAGTTCCTGTCGGCTGTCGGCGTTGACGGCGATCCCGAGGGCCAATGCCCCGCGCAGTTCGGCCACGGTCTTGGCGGGGGAGTCCAGGACGGTCCGCTGCGGTTCGACGCCGGCCGCGCGGGCCAGCTCCAGCTCTCCGGGGCCCGCGGCCTCGCAGCCGAGGCCGCACTCCGCGAGGAGCCGCAGCACCGGCACGAGCGGGCAGGCCTTCACCGCGAAGGCGTGCAGCACGGGCGTGCCCGGCGCCAGTGCGGCCGCGAAGGCGCTGGTCAGAGCGGCGGCGGAGGACCGGATCCCGGCGACGTCCAGCAGGCAGACCAGCGGCTGCGCGCCCTCCTCCCCACCCACCAGGCCCTGCTCGACGGCGGCCCGTACGGCCAGGTCCCGGCGGGCCGCGGCGTCCGCCGCGCCCGTCGCCGTGTGCGTCTCGACAGCCATGTCCGCCAGCCAATCACCCGACGGGTCGGCCCGCAGCTGTTGACTGAATCTATTCAGCCGGTCAGGATGTGAATGGATTGACCAACATCGGAGGAGGCAACGCCATGTCAGGACCCCGCCCCGTACGCGCTGCGCGAGGCATCGAGCTCAGCACCCTGGGATGGCAGCAGGAAGCCGCCCTCCGCATGCTCCAGAACAACCTCGACCCCGAGGTCGCCGAGCACCCCGACAAGCTCGTCGTGTACGGCGGCACCGGCAAGGCCGCGCGCGACTGGCGCTCGTTCGACGCGATGGTCCGCACCCTGCAGACCCTCAAGCAGGACGAGACGATGCTCGTCCAGTCCGGCCGCCCGGTCGGCGTGATGCAGACCCACGAGTGGGCGCCGCGCGTGCTGCTCGCCAACTCCAACCTCGTCGGCGACTGGGCCAACTGGGAGGAGTTCCGCCGTCTGGAGCACCTCGGCCTGACCATGTACGGCCAGATGACGGCCGGCTCCTGGATCTACATCGGCACCCAGGGCATCCTCCAGGGCACGTACGAGACCTTCGCGGCCGTCGCGGCGAAGAAGTTCAACGGCACCCTCGCGGGCACCATCACCCTGACCGCCGGCCTCGGCGGCATGGGCGGCGCCCAGCCGCTGGCCGTGACGATGAACGACGGCGTCGCGATCTGCATCGACGTCGACCCGCGTGCCATCGAGCGCCGCATCGAGCACCGCTACCTGGACGTGAAGGCCGACAGCCTCGCCCACGCCCTCCAGCTGGCCGTCGAGGCGCGCGACGCCCGCAAACCGCTGTCCATCGGCCTGCTCGGCAACGCGGCCGAGCTCCTCCCGCAGATGCTCGCGGAAGGCGCCCCGATCGACATCGTCACCGACCAGACGTCGGCGCACGACCCGCTGGCGTACCTGCCGGTGGGCGTCGACTTCGACGACATGGCGGCGTACGCGGCCAAGGACCCGGCGGGCTTCACCACGCGGGCCCGCGAGTCGATGGCGAAGCACGTCGAGGCCATGGTCGGCTTCATGGACGCGGGCTCCGAGGTCTTCGACTACGGCAACTCCATCCGCGGCGAGGCCCAGCTGGCC
Source organism: Streptomyces sp. NBC_00597 (assembly GCF_041431095.1). Taxonomy (GTDB): domain Bacteria; phylum Actinomycetota; class Actinomycetes; order Streptomycetales; family Streptomycetaceae; genus Streptomyces. Next base: position 4,061,074 of record NZ_CP107757.1, on the reverse strand, counting down.
GGCTACGACCGCGCGTTCGCCTTCCCCGGCTTCGTCCCGGCGTACATCCGCCCGCTGTTCTGCGAGGGCAAGGGCCCCTTCCGCTGGGCGGCCCTGTCCGGCGAGGCCTCGGACATCGCGAAGACCGACAAGGCGATGCTGGAGCTCTTCCCGGAGAACGAGTCGCTGCACCGCTGGATCAAGATGGCCGGCGAGCGCGTCCACTTCCAGGGCCTGCCGGCGCGCATCTGCTGGCTCGGCTACGGCGAGCGCGACAAGGCCGGCGAGCGCTTCAACGAGATGGTGGCCGACGGCACGCTGGCCGCTCCGTTGGCCATCGGCCGAGACCACCTCGACTGCGGTTCGGTGGCTTCCCCGTACCGCGAGACCGAGGCGATGCTCGACGGCTCCGACGCGATCGCCGACTGGCCCCTGCTCAACGCCATGGTGAACGTGGCCTCCGGCGCCTCCTGGGTGTCCATCCACCACGGCGGCGGCGTCGGCATGGGCCGCTCGATCCACGCCGGCCAGGTCACCGTCGCCGACGGCACGAAGCTCGCGGGCGAGAAGATCCGCCGCGTCCTGACCAACGACCCGGGCATGGGCGTCATCCGCCACGTCGACGCGGGCTACGACATCGCCGAGTCGGTCGCGGACGAGCGCGGTGTCCGCGTCCCCATGCGCGAAGGCGACTCGGCGTGAGCAAGGACGTCCCGGCGGCCGCAGCCTCGTTCCACACCATGTGGGACGAGCTGCGGCCCATCGGCCGCAACGCCGAGTCCGGCGGGTACCGACGCTACGCGTGGACCGGCGCCGACGCCGACTGCCGGAGCTGGTTCCAGGAGCAGGCGCAGGCCCGCGGCCTCGCCTACGAGACCGACCGCAACGGCAACCAGTGGGCCTGGCTCGGCGACCCCCTCGCCGGTGACGCGGTCGTCACCGGCTCCCACCTGGACTCCGTGCCCGACGGCGGCGCCTTCGACGGTCCCCTCGGCGTGGTGTCCTCCTTCGCGGCGCTGGACGAACTCCGCAGGAGGGGCGCGGAGTTCTCCAGGCCCCTGGCCATCACCAACTTCGGTGATGAGGAAGGGGCCCGGTTCGGGCTCGCCTGCGTCGGCTCCCGGCTCGCCGCCGGGCAGCTGACCAAGGAGAAGGCGTACGAGCTCCGCGACGCCGACGGGATCAGCCTGCCCCAGGCCATGGAGGCCGCCGGGTACGACCCGCAGGCCATCGGGGCCGACCCCGAGCGCCTCGCACGCATCGGCGCCTTCGTCGAGCTGCACGTCGAGCAGGGCCGGGCCCTGGACCTGTCCGGCGACTCCGTCGGCATCGCGTCCGCGATCTGGCCGCACGGCCGCTGGCGGTTCGACTTCCGCGGCGAGGCCAACCACGCCGGCACCACCCGCCTGGTGGACCGGCGCGACCCGATGCTCACGTACGCGGCGACCGTCCTGGCCGCCCGGACCGAGGCCGCCCTCGCCGGCGCCGTCGCGACGTTCGGCAAGATCGCCGTCGAGCCGAACGGCGTCAACGCCATCCCGTCCCTCGTACGCGGCTGGCTCGACTCCCGCGCCGCCGACCAGGACACCCTCGACACGGTCGTCACCGCGATCGAGAAGGCCGCCCGCGAGCGCGCCGACCAGGACGGCATCGACCTGGCCGTCGTCCGGGAGTCCTTCACCCCGGTCGTCGAGTTCGAGCACGCCCTGCGCGACGAGATGAACCGGATCCTCGGCGGGGCCGTCCCCGTCCTCGGCACCGGGGCGGGACACGACGCCGGAATCCTCTCCGCCGCCGTCCCGACCGCGATGCTGTTCGTACGGAACCCCACCGGTGTCTCCCACTCCCCGCGGGAGTTCGCCCCCGAGGACGACTGCGTGGCCGGAGTGCTCGCCCTCGCCGACGTACTGGAAGGCCTGGCATGCCGCTGACGAGGTACTGGTTGGAGCACGCCTGGCTCGGCACCCACGTCGAGCCGGGCCTGGTCCTTGAGGTCACCGCCGACGGACGGATCGGCGCCCTGCGCACCGGGGTCGAGACCCCGCCGCCGGGCGCCGAGGTGCTGCGCGGGCTGACCGTCCCGGGCCTGGCCAACGCCCACAGCCACGCCTTCCACCGGGCCCTGCGCTCGGTGGTCCAGGTCGGCTCGGGCACCTTCTGGACCTGGCGCGAGGTCATGTACCGGGTCGCCCAGAACCTCACCCCCGACACGTACTTCGCGCTCGCCCGCGCGGTGTACGCGGAGATGGCGCTGGCCGGCATCACCAACGTCGGCGAGTTCCACTACGTCCACCACGCCCCCGGCGGCGCCCCGTACGCCGACCCCAACGCCATGGGCGAGGCGCTGATCGAGGCGGCCGCCGCGGCGGGCATCCGGATCACCCTCCTCGACACCGCGTACCTCTCGTCCGGCTTCGGCGCGGCCCCCGAACCGCACCAGCTGCGGTTCTCCGACGGGACGGCCGACGCCTGGGCCGAACGCGTCTCGGCCCTCAAGCCCCGCGAGCACGCCCTGATCGGGGCGGCGATCCACTCCGTGCGCGCCGTACCGGCCGGCCAGCTGGCCACCGTCGCCCGCTGGGCCGAGGAGCGGCAGGCCCCCCTGCACGTCCACCTCTCCGAGCAGACCGCCGAGAACGAGGCCTGCCAGGCCGCGCACGGCCGCACCCCGACGCAGCTCCTGGCCGACCACGGGGTGCTCGGGCCGCGCACCACCGGCGTCCACAACACGCACCTCACCGATGAGGACATCGCGCTCCTCGGCGGCACCACCACGGGTACGTGCATGTGCCCCACCACCGAGCGCGACCTGGCGGACGGCATCGGCCCGGCCGGGCGGCTCCAGCACGCGGGCAGCCCGCTGTCCCTCGGCAGCGACAGCCACGCGGTGATCGACCTGCTGGAGGAGGCCCGCGCGATGGAGCTCAACGAGCGCCTGAGCAGCCGCACCAGGGGCCACTGGACGGCGAACGCGCTGCTGACCGCGGCGACCGGCGGGGGCCACGAGGCCCTCGGTCGGCCGGACGCGGGCCGGCTGGAGGCGGGCGCGCTCGCCGACTTCACCACCCTCGCGCTCGACTCGGTCCGGACGGCCGGGCCGCTCCCTCGGCTCGGCGCCGAGACGGCCGTCTTCGCGGCCTCGGCCGCCGACGTGCGCCACACGGTGGTCGGTGGGCGCCACGTGGTCCGCGACGGCGCCCACACCCTGGTCGGGGACGTCGCCGCAGCCCTGGCCGACTCGATCGCAGCCGTCCGCGGCTGACGCAGTTCCTTCCCCCACCCCACCCCACCCCGCCCCTTCCCGAAACCGGGGCCCAGGCCCGGGCGTTTGAGGCGCGGGGTCTGGGGCGGAGCCCCAGGAACAGAGAGGAACCCGTGACCACCACCGTCATCACCCACATCGGCAGCCTCGTCACCAACGACCCCGCCCTCGGCGACGGCCCCCTCGGCCTCATCCAGGACGCGGCGGTCGTCATCGACGGCGACCGCATCACCTGGGTCGGCCCCGCCGCCAAGGCCCCGGCCGCGGACGAGGCGTTCGATGCCCGGGGCCGCGCGCTGATCCCCGGCTTCGTCGACAGCCACAGCCACCTCGTCTTCGCCGGCGACCGCACCGCCGAGTTCAACGCCCGGATGTCCGGCCACAGCTACTCCGCGGGCGGCATCCGCACCACCGTCGCCGCCACCCGCGCCGCCTCGGACGCCGCCCTCGAAGCCAACCTGCTGCGCCACCTGGAGGAGGCCCGCCGCCAGGGCACCACCACCTTCGAGACCAAGTCCGGCTACGGCCTCACGGTCGAGGACGAGGCCCGCGCCCTGCGCATCGCCGCCGCGCACACCGAGGAGGTCACCTACCTCGGCGCGCACATCGTCTCCCCCGACTACACCGAGGACCCGGCGGGCTACGTCGACCTCGTCACCGGCGAGATGCTGAGGGCCTGCGCCCCGTACGCCCGTTGGGTGGACGTGTTCTGCGAGAAGGGCGCCTTCGACGGCGACCAGGCCCGCGCGATCCTCACCGCCGGCGCCGCCGCCGGGCTGATCCCGCGCGTCCATGCCAACCAGCTGTCCTACGGCCCCGGCGTGCAGCTCGCCGTGGAACTGCAGGCCGCCTCCGCCGACCACTGCACCCACCTCACCGACGCCGACGTCGACGCCCTCGCCCAGGCCGCGGACACCACCGTCGCCACGCTGCTGCCCGGCGCCGAGTTCTCCACCCGCGCCCAGTGGCCCGACGCCCGCCGCCTCATCGACGCGGGTGCCACCGTCGCGCTGTCCACCGACTGCAATCCGGGCTCCTCGTACACGAGTTCCATGCCGTTCTGCATCGCGCTCGCCGTGCGGGACATGCGGATGACGCCGGACGAGGCGCTCTGGTCGGCCACCGCCGGCGGGGCCCGCGCGCTGCGCCGCACCGACGTGGGTGTCGTGACCCCCGGGGCCCGCGCCGACCTGGCGCTCCTGGAGGCGCCGAGCCACGTCCACCTGGCTTACCGTCCTGGTGTCCCGCTCGTTTCCGCGGTCTGGCAGCGGGGTGTCCGCGCCGCCTGAACCCTTCCCGACCCTCACTCACGGGCCCGGATCCGGGCGGCCGGCAGGCCGCGGATCCGGGCCCGTCCCGTGTCTTCCCTCCTCAAGGCCCCGGGCGTACCTTGAGCCACCAATCTGATGTGTCGTCAGTAACTTGTGGCCCGAGGGGAAGACGAAGGTGACCGACCGGAAACGCTCCACCGCGCTTGCGCTGGCCTCCGCGCTGGCCGGAACGACGGTCCTGCTGGCCGCCCCCGCAGCCCACGCCGACGTCGTCGACGTCGCGTACGACTGCAAGACCCCCATCGGCGACAAGTCGGCGGTCTCGCCCATCGACATCAAGGCGGTCAAGGAGGGCGACGGGTACAAGCTGACGATGTCCTTCCAGAAGGGCGTCTCCTCCAGCCCCGTCGAACTCGGCAAGGGCGCGATGAGCCCGAGCGCCGTCATCCTGGCCGACGGCGCGGAGAAGGCGTCCGTGCCGGTCTCCGGACCGTCCAACCCCGAGGCCGTGCCCGCCAACACCCCCATCAAGATCACCGACCTCTCGGGCACCTACACCCCCAAGAAGAGCGGCAAGGTCACCTTCACCGCGGGCGTCCTCACCATCAAGGCGCTGGGGACCACCACCACCTGCACCCCGGGCAACAGCCCCAAGCCGTCCCTGGAACTCGACGTGAGCGCCGCCGCGCAGTCCGGGGGCTCCACGGAAGACACCCTCCCGCAGACCGGCCCCACCGATTCCGCCCTCGCCCTCGGCACGCTCGGCGGCACCGTGCTGCTCACCGGCGCCGCCGGCGTGCTCTGGCTGAACCGGCGCGGCCGGCGGGCCCGGTCCTGAACGGAGCGCCCCCGGCCATGCCCGTGCTCCCCATCCGCACCCCCCTGGGGCGCCTGTGTTCCGCGCTGCTCGCCGCACTCTTGCTGTCCGCGGCCGCAGCGGTCCCCGCGGCCGCCGCGGACGAGCCCGGCTGGACCGCCGAGCCCGCCGCCGGCGGCGCCGCACGGGCGCGCCCGTACTTCTACCTCGCGGGCCCCGCCGGCACCGTCCTGGAGGACCGGCTGGCCCTGACCAACACCTCCGACCGGGAACGCACCGTCACCCTGCGCGGCGCCGACGCCTACAACACCGCCGACGGCGCCCTCGCCGTGCGCCCCGCCGCGCCCGCGGCCGGGGCCCGCCAGGACGGCGCGGCGAGCGGCGCCGGCTCCTGGATCAGCTTCGGGGCCGCCGCCACGGTGAAGGTCCCGCCCCGCACCCGCGCCGTGGTCCCCTTCACCGTCACCCTGCCGCCCGCCGCCCTCCCCGGCGAACACCCGGCCGCCGTGGTCGCCACCGCGGACGGCCGCGAGGCGGGCGTACGGGTCCACCTGCGCGTCGGCGGCCCGACGCTGGCCGCCCTCACGGTCGAGGACGTCTCCGTACGCGGCAAGGGCGCCGCCGCGGTGGTCGCGTACACCCTGGTCAACCGGGGCAACGTGGCCCTCGCCCCCGAACTGGCCCTGCGCGCCGAAGGACTCTTCGGCGGGGTCCCGGGCCGGACCGCCCGGGCCCTGCCCGTGGAACTGCTGCCCGGCCAGCGGGTGTCGCTGACCGAGCCCTGGCCCGGAGCCCCCGTCCTCGACGACGTCGCCCTCACCCTCACGGTCACCGCCCCCGGCGCGGCGCCGGCCACCGCCACCGCCTCGGCGCGGTTCGTGCCCTGGGGGATCGCGGGCCGGACCGGCGCGGGGCTGCTCGGCCTCGGCGCGGTCACCCTGGCCGCGCTGTTCCTCGTACGCAACCGGCGGGCCCGCGGTGGGCCGCCGGCGGACGAAGAGCCCGTACCCGCGGGGAACCGGGCACCGGAACACGAGCTGACGGGAGCATCCAGGTGAGCGCCAAAGCCGGCGGAACGCCCCGCGGAGCGACCGGCCCAGAGGTCGGGGGGAGGGTCGGGGCCCTCGTCGCGGCCTTGCTGGCGGTGTGCGCCCTGGTGCTGTTCCCGGCTCCGGCGGTCGCGGCCCCCGGCGCCGAGGGCAAGGCCGCCGTGGCGCTCTCGCTCCAGGAGGCCGCGAAGGGCACCGAGATCACCGTCACCGGCACCGGCTGGCGGGCCAAGACCCTGGTGATGCTGCTGGTCTGCGGACAGAACATGATCGGCGGCACCAACAGCTGCGCCAACGCCGACGGCGCCGCGGTCTCGGTCGGCGACGACGGACGCTTCACCGCCCGACTGGCCGTGGCGGCCCCGCCCAAGCCCTGCCCCTGCGTCGTCAACGTCACCTCCGTCAACGGGGACCAGTCCACCGTCGCCGTCCCGCTGAAGATCACCGACCACCCGGTGGCCGAGCTGCCGGCCGAGTCCGGCACGGCGCGCCTGGCCATGCTCACCGGCGTCCGGCTCGAAGGCGAGGACGGGGTGCTGACCTGGTTCGGTGCCCCGCCCAGCCGGAAGTTCACGGTCACCGTCGGCAACCTCGGCTCGGCCCCGGTCAAGGACCCCGTCTTCCAGCTCGGGACCGCCCACGGCGTGTTCGCGCCGCTGTGGGACGAGGTCCGCTGGAAGGGCACGATCCCGCCGGGCGGCAAGGCGGAGGTCCGGCTGAACGTCAGCCTGTCGGCGGGGGCCCACGGGGACTACACCGTCTCGCTCAAGTACGGGGACACGGTGGTGGCCACGCAGCCCTGGGGCGTCGACCGCCCGTACGGGGTGCTGCTGTTCTGGGGCCTGCTCCTGGTGGTGATCCCGGCCGCGGTCTTCCGCATCGGCATGGCCGTCGTCGACAAGGTCCGTCCGCCCGCGGCGCAGACCGGGGGCCGCCACCGGGGCGCGCAGGCCCCTGGACCGGGCGCGCAGTACGGGACGCCGGCGGCGACGGCTGCGGCGGACTCCCGCCAGACCACCACGGCGGTCCTGCCGTGGTTCACCCCGGACAGCGCGCCGGGGCCGAGAGCACCACACGTACCACCGACACCACACGCACCACAGGCGTCCGCACCGTCTGAGAACAGTCCGACAACGAAGGGACATTCGTGAAGACCCAACGGAGGGTGAGTGCGGCCGCGGTCGCGCTGCTGTTCGGCGGCGCGGGCATCCTGCTGGCGGCGAGCCCCGCCCAGGCGGCCGACGTCTCGTACAAGGTGGAGTGCATCCCGCCGGCGGGCGGCGGCGGGCCCGTCCAGGGCACGACCACCGTCTCGATCACCGCGCCCGCCACCGCGAAGGTCGGCGACGAGGTCGAGGTGGTCTGGAAGACCGTCAAGCCGGCCTCGAACAACACCGACCTCATGGACCTGGGCAAGGACACCGTCAAGCCCACCGGCTTCGTGCAGCTCGGCGGTGCGCTCAGCGCGGAGGTGAAGCTGGAGGGCGAGCGCAAGAACCCGCCCATCCCCAAGAAGGCCCCCATGGTCATGTCCGACATGAAGGGCAAGGTCAAGCTGACCAAGGCCGGGGACGTCACGATCACGCCCGGCAAGTACGACGTCGACTTCAGCGGCTTCGTCACGCACTGCTCGCCGAAGGAGGCGGCCGGCGTCGGGGCCACCATCAAGGTCACCGAGGGCGGCGGTTCCACCGGCGGCTCGACCAGCGGCGGTTCGACGAGCGGCGGGTCCACCAGCGGCGGTTCGACGAGCGGCGGTTCGACCAGCGGTGGCGGCGGCGGTCAGACCGACTTCCCCGGGAAGCCCGTCGAGGTCGCCTTCGACTGCGGTCCGGTCGTCCCCGGCGGCATCAAGACCCCGGTCACGATCAACGCCAAGAAGAACGGCGGCAGCTACGACCTGACCGTCAAGACCGCCAAGGGTGCGATGGCCAGCCCGATGGCCCTGCCGGCGGGGGCCCTCAAGCCCTCGATGAACGTCAAGCTCGGCGGCGCCGACAGCGGGACGGTCAAGGTCTCCGGCCCGGCCAACGCCGAGCCGATTCCGGACAAGGCTCCGGTCAGCCTCAGCGACATGACGGGCACCTACAAGCCCGGCAAGACCGGCAAGGTCACGCTGAGCCCGGACCAGCTGACGATCGACGTCACGATGGCCCCGGGGGCCACGCCGATCAACGTGCCCTGCAAGGCGGCCAGCAGCGGCGTCTCGCTGGAGCTCGACACCACCGCCCAGGAGGGCGGCTCCGGCTCGCCGGCCACCACCGGCTCCACCACCACCGGCTCCACCACCGCCTCGGGCGGCCTCGCTGAGACGGGCGCCGAGGACGAGGGCGGCATCAAGGCCCTGGCCCTGGTCGCGGGCACGGTGATCCTGCTCGGGGGCGCGGTCTTCACCTTCACCCCGTGGCGCCGCCTGCGCGGCACGCGCTAGCCCGGACACGGAAGCGGCCCGGCACACCGTTCGGTGTGCCGGGCCGCTTCCGTGCCGGGGGGTGCGTCAGTGCACGTCGCCCATGAGCACCTGGACCTGCTTGCGGTACGCGTAGACCGCGAAGCCGGCCAGGGCCGCGGCGAGCGCCTGGAAGGCGATCACCCAGGTGCCGTTGAGGTCGACGCCGCCGATCGACAGGAGGCTGGTGATGCAGTCACCGGCGGTGACCGCGAGGAACCAGACACCCATCATCTGGGAGGCGTACTTCTGCGGGGCCATCTTCGTGGTGACGGAGAGGCCGACCGGGGAGACGCACAGCTCACCGATGGTCTGGATCATGTAGATCGTGACCAGCCACATCGGGGAGACCTTGGTGCCGTCGCCGGCCATGTTCATCGGGATGATGAAGACGAAGAACGAGGCACCGATCAGGACCAGGCCCATCGCGAACTTCACGATGGTGTTCGGCTCCTGGTTCTTGCGCGCCAGCCACACCCACAGCCAGGCGAAGACCGGGGCCAGCGCCATCACGAACAGCGGGTTCAGCGACTGGTACCAGGTGGCCGAGAAGCCGAGGCCGAAGACGGTGTCGGCGGTCTTGTCGTCGGCGAACAGGGACAGGGTGGAGCCACCCTGGTCGTAGATCATCCAGAAGACGGCGGCGGCGATGAAGAACCAGATGTACGCGGTCATCTTCGACTGCTCGGCGCCCGACAGGTCCTTGTCGCGCTTGATGCGCGTCAGGACGGCGATCGGGATGAACAGGCCGGCCAGGGTCAGCGGGACGAGCGCCCAGTTCAGGGTGTAGGCGCCGAGGGCGACCACGGCACCGTAGAAGACGGCGATGCCCAGGACCGCGAGCACGAGCTTCGTGAGGACGGCCTTGCGCTCCTCCGGGGTCAGCGGGTTCGGGACCACGCTGCTCTTCGGGCTCAGGTGCTTGGTGCCGAGCAGGAACTGGGTCAGACCCAGGCCCATGCCGACCGCGGCGAGGGCGAAGCCCAGGTGCCAGTTGTGCTCCTTGCCGACGGTGCCGACGACGAGCGGGGCCACGAAGGCACCGAGGTTGATGCCGATGTAGAAGAGGGTGAAGCCACCGTCACGGCGCGGGTCGTCCGGGCCGTCGTACAGGTGGCCGACCATCGTGGAGATGTTGGCCTTCAGCAGACCGGAACCCGCCGCGACGAGGATCAGACCGACGAAGAACATCGCCTGGCCGGGAACGGCCAGCGACAGGTGACCGGCCATGATCACGAAGCCGGCGATGGCGACCGTCTTGCGGGCGCCCCAGACACGGTCACCGAACCAGCCGCCCGGCATGGCCATCAGGTAGACCATCGAGACGTACACGGAGTAGATGGCCGTGGTCGTGGCCGCGGTCATGGCCAGACCGCCACCCTGGCTGCCCGTCGCGGCGTCGGCGCCGCCCGAGACCAGGTAGTACACCAGGAGTGCACGCATGCCGTAGTAGGAGAAGCGCTCCCACATCTCGGTCATGAACAGAGTGGCCAGGCCACGGGGGTGGCCGAAGAAGGTCTTCTCGGTGGACGGATCCGCCGAACCCTTCGTCAGGCTGGAAGCCATGGTCGATCCTTGCTTGCTCGGGACGCTTCGCTTCGTGAGCGGAACAGCGCCCGGGTGGGGGGTGGCCGGCACCGGCGACGGTGTCCCACCCCACGCCCAGGGGTCTGCCCCCGTCCGGCGAGGAGGGGGGCAGGGGACATTCGTAACCGGGATCCACGCCCCGACGCGCAGCTTCGCGCGCAGGGCCCGGCCCACAGGTCATTCACTGTCACCGAACTCGATGAGGCAGGTCGTCAAGACCCCCTGATCGATCCGGACAGAATCGAGACCTTCGGCTCGCTTTTCGGCGCAAAGGTCTCAGAGGTAGTGCATCAGGCGTCTCGCCACCATACGACACGACACTGCGGCATATGAAAGGACTTGAGACATGGATCACAGGCGAGCCGGGAACCGTTTCTTCACATTCGAAGGCCGCCCCCCGCCATAAGACCAGATCGGCAGGGGTGTGCCGGCGCGACCCTGCTCGCACCCGCCGCGGACTACCATCACCCACATGACGCGTGTACTGCTCGCCGAGGACGACGCATCCATCTCGGAGCCCCTGGCCCGCGCCCTGCGCCGGGAGGGGTACGAGGTCGAGGTCCGGGAGGACGGCCCCACCGCCCTGGACGCCGGACTTCAGGGCGGCGTCGACCTCGTCGTCCTGGATCTGGGCCTGCCGGGCATGGACGGCCTCGAAGTCGCCCGCCGGCTGCGCGCCGAGGGCCACGGCTTCCCCATTCTTGTGCTCACCGCCCGGGCGGACGAGGTCGACACGGTCGTCGGCCTGGACGCCGGCGCCGACGACTACGTGACCAAGCCCTTCCGCCTCGCCGAGCTGCTCGCCCGGGTCCGGGCCCTGCTCCGGCGCGGCGCGGGCGACGCCACCCAGGCTCCCGCCACCCACGGCGTACGCATCGACGTCGAGTCGCACCGCGCCTGGATGGGCGAGGAGGAGCTCCAGCTCACGGCCAAGGAGTTCGACCTGCTGCGGGTCCTGGTCCGCGACGCCGGCCGGGTCGTCACCCGCGACCAGCTGATGCGCGAGGTGTGGGACACCACGTGGTGGTCCTCCACCAAGACCCTCGACATGCACATCTCCTGGCTGCGCAAGAAGCTCGGCGACGACGCCGCGAACCCCCGCTACATCGCCACCGTCCGCGGGGTGGGCTTCCGCTTCGAGAAGAGCTGAGCGACCTCCCGAGCCATGCGCCGCCGCCTGATCAACTCCACGCTCGCCGTGGTGCTCGTCGTCATCGCCGTCTTCGGGGTCTCCCTGGTGATCGTGGAGACCCGGACGATCACCAGCAGTGCCCAGGACCGCATCGAGTCCGAGGCGCTGCGCCTGGTCGGCATCGTCGAGTCCAGCGTCCTGGAACACAAACCCATCGACGCCCGTGCCCTCGCCGAGCAGCTGGACATGGGCGGCTACGCCCGGATCACGGTCCCCGGACAGCCGCCCGTGGAGGTCGGGGACCGGATCCCCGACAGCGTCATCCGCGGCACCGCCAAGGGCGAGCAGGGCGAGACCGTGGTCGTCGAGGAGTCCCGCTCCACGGTGACCCGGGAGGTCGGGCGGACCCTGGCCGTGGTCGGCGCGGTGGCGCTGCTCGCCGTCGTGGCGGCCGTCCTGCTCGCCGTACGGCAGGCCAACCGGCTCGCCTCCCCGCTCACCGACCTGGCCGAGACGGCCGAGCGGCTGGGATCCGGCGACCCGCGCCCCCGGCACAGGCGGTACGGGGTCCCCGAGCTGGACCGGGTCGCGGACGTACTGGACTCCAGCGCGGAACGGATCGGTCGGATGCTCACCGCCGAGCGGCGGCTGGCCGCGGACGCCTCGCACCAGCTGCGCACCCCCCTCACGGCGCTGTCGATGCGGCTGGAGGAGATCACGGTCACCGATGACCTGGAGACCGTGCGGGAGGAGGCGAGCATCGCCCTGACCCAGGTGGAGCGGCTCACGGACGTGGTCGAGCGGCTGCTGACGAACTCGCGGGACCCGCGGACGGGCTCTGCGGTCCCCTTCGACCTGGACGAGGTCGTCAAACAGCAGGTGGAGGAGTGGCGGCCGGCGTACCGCAGCGCGGGCCGGGCCATCGTGCGCTCCGGCAAGACGGGCATGCGGGCCGTCGGGACGCCGGGCGCGGTCTCGCAGGTGCTGGCGACCCTCGTGGAGAACGCGCTGATGCACGGTGGCGGCACGGTCGCGCTGCGTACCCGGGTGATCGGGAACCAGGCGGTGCTGGAGGTCACGGACGAGGGGCCGGGGGTCCCGCCGGACCTCGGCAACCGGATCTTCGAGCGGGCGATCAGCGGCCGCAATTCGACCGGGATCGGCCTGGCGGTGGCCCGGGACCTCGCGGAGGCAGACGGGGGCCGCCTGGAGCTGTTGCAGACGCAGCCGGCGGTGTTCGCGCTGTTCCTGAGCCGGACCGCGCCGGAGCGGCCGGAGCCGGAGCAGACGGTCCGCTGAGCGGGCCCGGCTGAGCGGGCACCCGGGGCCCGGGCCGCCGTGGGGTTACTAGCCGGCGGGCTACTTGCCGGCGGGCTCGGGGGCGCGGGCGGCGCTCGGGCCGGTCCCGGCCCCACCAGGCGTCGAGCCGACCACGGAGGCCGGGGCCGGGGCCGGTTCCGCGGCCGTCGCCGGTTCCGGCAGGGCCTTGAAGACCCAGGTCCGGTACGACCAGAAGCGGAACACGGTGGCCGTGGCGATGCCGATGAACTTGAACACGTTGCTGGCGACCGGGCCGTCCCAGCCGAACCCGTACGTGGCGGTGTACAGCACGCCGTTCTCGATCACCAGACCGATCACGCTGAAGGCCACGAACAGCAGCAGCTCGCGGGAGTTGCCGGAGCGGGCGCGGTCCCGGTAGGTGAAGTACCGGAAGCCGATGTAGTTGGTGATGATGGCCACCACGGTGGCTATGACGCTCGCCCGGACGACCTGGAGGTCCGTGGTGTGGCGGATCAGGTTGAAGACGCCCAGGTTGACGAGCACGCCCACGCCGCCGACGGCCCCGAACTTGGCGACCTCGCGGGCGAGGCCGCGTACGCGTTCGAGCGCGGAAACCTGCTGCGGCCTGCTCATGTGATGGATCAGTCCTGTCGTCGCAGCCCCGCTCGGGGGCGTCCGTGGAGGCGTCTGCCGCCTTCGGTCAACCCACCCATGCTAAGTGTCGTCCCAGGGGCCCGTCTGTGCCTTCTCACACCGTGCGACGCACGGCACACGGTGAGGTCCCGACGGGGCGAGTCGACCAAAACGTGCCAGGGCCACGTCCGGATGGCGGAATACCGGCGGATACTCTGGAGGGGTGACGTTCCCGGTAGTCGGCATGGTCGGCGGCGGACAGCTCGCCCGCATGACCCACGAGGCGGGTATCCCCCTCGGCATCAGATTCAAGCTCCTCAGTGACACCCCACAGGACTCGGCGGCCCAGGTCGTGAGCGATGTCGTCATCGGCGACTATCGCGATCTGGAGACGTTGCGCGCCTTCGCGCGCGGCTGCGATGTGATCACTTTCGACCACGAGCACGTGCCCATCGAGCACCTGCGGGCCCTGGAAGCGGACGGCGTTCCCGTCCGCCCGGGGCCCGACGCGTTGATGCACGCCGCCGACAAGGGGGTGATGCGCGCGAAGCTCGACGCGATCGGCGCCCCGAGTCCCCGCCACCGGATCGTGAGCGATCCGGCGGACGCGGCGGCGTTCGCGGACGAGGTGGGCGGCTTCCCGATCATCCTCAAGACCGTCCGCGGCGGCTACGACGGCAAGGGCGTGTGGTTCGTCCGGATCCCCGAGGACGCGGAGGCCCCGTTCAAGGCGGGCGTCCCGGTCCTGGCGGAGGAGAAGGTCGACTTCGTCCGCGAGCTCGCGGCCAACATCGTCCGCTCCCCGCACGGCCAGGCCGTGGCCTACCCCGTCGTCGAGTCCATCCAGGTAGACGGCGTGTGCGACACGGTGATCGCCCCCGCCCCGGACCTGTCCGAGGAGCTGGCGGGCGAGGCCCAGGCGCTCGCCCTGCGCATCGCCAAGGAGCTCGGCGTGACCGGCCACCTGGCCGTGGAGCTGTTCGAGACCGCCGACGGCCGGATCCTCGTCAACGAGCTGGCGATGCGCCCGCACAACAGCGGCCACTGGACCCAGGACGGCGCGATCACGTCCCAGTTCGCCAACCACGTCCGCGCGGTCCTGGACCTCCCCCTGGGCGACCCGCGCCCCCGGGCCCGCTGGACGGTCATGGCGAACGTGCTCGGCGGGGACTACCCCGACATGTACGCGGCATACCTGCACTGCATGGCCCACGACCCGCAGCTCAAGATCCACATGTACGGCAAGGACGTGAAACACGGCCGCAAGGTCGGCCACGTCAACACCTACGGCGACGACCTGGACGATGTGCTGGAACGCGCACGCCACGCAGCCGGCTACCTCAGGGGAACGATCACCGCATGAGCACCTCCACCGCAGGGCCCGTCATCGGCATCGTCATGGGCTCGGACTCCGACTGGCCCGTCATGGAGGCCGCCGCCCAGGCCCTCGACGAGTTCGAGATCCCCTACGAGGTCGACGTGGTGTCCGCGCACCGGATGCCGCGCGAGATGGTCGCGTACGGGGAGCGGGCCGCCGAGCGCGGTCTCAAGGCGATCATCGCCGGGGCCGGCGGCGCCGCCCACCTTCCCGGCATGCTCGCCTCGGTGACCCCGCTGCCGGTCATCGGCGTCCCGGTGCCGCTGAAGTACCTCGACGGCATGGACTCCCTGCTGTCGATCGTCCAGATGCCCGCAGGGGTTCCCGTCGCCACCGTTTCCGTCGCCGGAGCGCGCAACGCGGGGCTGCTGGCCGTACGGATGCTGGCCGCCCACGACCCCGAGCTGCTCGGCCGCATGAAGGACTTCCAGCAGGAGCTGAACGACCAGGCCACGGAGAAGGGCAAGCGGCTGCGGGCGAAGGTCGCGGGCGCCGAGTCCTTCGGGTTCGGCAAGTGAGCGCCGCGCAGCGCCTCGGCGAGGCGCGGGAGCTGCTCGCCGAGCACCCGGTCGTCGACGGGCACAACGACCTGCCGTGGGCGCTGCGCGAGCAGGTCCGCTACGACTTGGCGCAGCGTGACATCGCGGCCGACCAGAGCGGCCGGCTGCACACCGACATCCCCCGGCTGCGCGCCGGCGGGGTCGGCGCCCAGTTCTGGTCGGTGTACGTCCGCTCCGACTACGCGGGCGACACCGCGGTCAGCGCCACCCTGGAGCAGATCGACGCCGTCGCCCAGCTGATCGACCGTTACCCGGCGGACCTGGTACGGGCGCTGACGGCGCAGGACATGGAGGCGGCCCGCGCCGACGGCCGGATCGCCTCGCTGATGGGCGCCGAGGGCGGCCACTCCATCAACAACTCGCTCGCCACGCTGCGCGCCCTGCACCGGCTGGGCGTGCGGTACATGACGCTCACGCACAACGACACGATCGACTGGGCGGACTCGGCGACCGACGAGCCCCGGCACGGCGGCCTGAGCGACTTCGGCCGCGAGGTCGTGCGCGAGATGAACCGCATCGGCATGCTCGTCGACCTCTCGCACGTCGCCGCGACGACGATGCGGGACGCGCTCGCCGTCTCGGCCGCGCCGGTGATCTTCTCGCACTCGTCCTCGCTGGCGATCTGCGACCACCCGCGCAACATCCCGGACGACGTGCTGGCGCTGCTGCCGGCCAACGGCGGCGTCGCCATGGCCACGTTCGTACCGAAGTTCATCCTCCCGGCGGCGGTCGAGTGGACCCGGGCGGCGGACGAGAACCTGCGCGCACACGGCTTCCACCACCTCGACACCACGCCCGGGGCGATGGCCCTGCACCGGGCCTTCGAGGCCGAGCGCCCGCGCCCGGTGGCCACGGCCGCCACGGTCGCCGACCACCTGGACCACATGCGCGAGGTGGCCGGCGTCGACCACATCGGCATCGGCGGGGACTACGACGGCACGGCCTTCACCCCGGCCGGGCTGGACGACGTGGCGGGCTACCCGAACCTGATCGCGGAGCTGCTCGCGCGCGGCTGGTCGCGCGCCGACCTGGCCAAGCTGACCTGGTCCAACGCGGTACGGGCGCTGCGCGACGCGGAAGCGGTGGCGCGCGAGCTCTCGGCGTCCCGCGGCCCGTCCAACGCGGTGCTGTAGCCGGTGGGGCCTTCCCGGCGGATGCGGTGGGCGGGGTGACCCGCGGGGTAACCCGAACGCCACATCCGCCGGGCGATCGGGCCGTGCGGCGTGTCACGGTGGCAGCACCTCTCCCTGCTGCCGCCGAGACCGGAGCCGAACGCCATGGCCGACCTGCAGGATGAACCGCACGCCGCTTTCCCCGCGCCCACGGCGCCCACCGCCCACACCGCGGGCACCGCGGCCATGATCCCCGTGGGGCCCGGCTCCGCCGGAGCCGAGGACGCGCCCGCCGCGGTGGCGGGCAGCGCCCTGGAACGGGCCGTCGCGCTGTTGTCCGTGCATCCCGTCGCCGACGGGCACAACACCCTGGTCTGGACCCTGCGCCAGAGTCCGTACCACGACATCGACACCCCGGACAGCGGTGTCGACACCGACATCCCGCGGCTGCGCGCCGGCGGGGTCGGCGCCCAGTTCTGGTCGCTGCTGCTGCCGCAGGAGGCCGCGGCCGCGGACCAGGTGGTGTCCGACACCCTCGAACAGATCGACGTGGCGCTGACCCTGATCCACCGCTACCCCGACAGCCTGTCCCTCGCGCTGACGGCGGACGACATGGCCGACGCCCGCAACCGGGGCCGGATCGCCTCGTTCCTGGGTCCCGTTCCCGGCCGTACGCTGACCGACTCGCTGGGTGCGCTGCGCGCGTTCCACGCACTGGGCGTACGGATCCTCGCGCCCGCGGGGGCGCCCTGGGCCCGGGAAGAGCTGACGCCCTTCGGCCACGAGGTGGTCAAGGAGATGAACCGGCTGGCGATGCTCGTGGACCTGACCGGCTGCACGCCGGAGGTGGCCTGCCAGCTCGCCGGGGCCTCCAAGGCGCCGGTCATCGTCTCGCACACCGCGGCGGCGGCACTGAACCAGCATCCGGGGAACCTGACCGATGACGTGCTGCTGGCACTGCGGGCGTCGAACGGCCTGGCGATGGTCACCTTCGACGCGGAGCAGACCGGGGACTCGCTGCACGCCGTGGCCGACCACGTGGAACACGTACGGACCGTGGCGGGTCCGCAGTGCGTCGGCCTCGGCGCCACCTTCGGCACCGAACCGGGCGTTCCCCGTCCGATGGGTCTGACGGACCCCTCGGGCTATCCGCGGCTGATCGCGGAACTGCTGGAGCGCGGCTGGACGGAGACCGACCTGGCTCTGCTGACCTGGGAGAACGCCCAGCGGGTGCTGCGCGACGCGGAATTCACGGCGCGCGCCGCCCAGCACCGCAGACCGGTGTAGCCCGTAGCCGGGAGCCGGGAGCCGGGAGCCGGGAGCCGGGAGCCGGGAGCCGGGAGCCGGGAGCCGGGAGCCGGGAGCCGGGAGCCGGGAGCCGGGAGCCACGGCCCGGGCCGTGGCGCGGCTCAGGCCCGGGGGCGGCCCATCGCCCGGTACGTCCAGCCGGCCGAGCGCCAGCGGTCGGTGTCGAGGGCGTTGCGGCCGTCCAGGATCAGGCGGTCGGTGACGACCGCGCCCAGCTCCACCGGGTCGAGGTCGCGGAACTCGCGCCATTCGGTGAGGTGCAGGACGACCTCCGCGCCGCGGGCCGCCTCCAGAGCGGAGTCCGCGTAGCCGAGCGTCGGGAAGACGCGGCGGGCGTTGTCCATGCCCTTCGGGTCGTAGACGGTGACCTGGCCGCCCTGGAGGTGGATCTGTCCGGCTACGTTCAGCGCGGGGGAGTCGCGGACGTCGTCGGAGTCCGGCTTGAAGGTGGCGCCGAGCACCGCGACCCGCTTGCCGAGGAAGGAGCCGCCGACGGCCTCGCGGGCGAGCTCGACCATGTGCCCGCGCCGGCGCATGTTGATGGAGTCGACCTCGCGCAGGAAGGTCAGCGCCTGGTCCGCGCCCAGCTCGCCGGCGCGCGCCATGAAGGCCCGGATGTCCTTGGGCAGGCAGCCGCCGCCGAAGCCGATCCCGGCGCGCAGGAACTTCGAGCCGATCCGCTCGTCGTGCCCGATGGCCTCGGCCAGCTTGACCACGTCGCCGCCGGCGGCCTCGCAGACCTCCGCCATCGCGTTGATGAAGGAGATCTTCGTGGCGAGGAAGGAGTTGGCGGCGGTCTTGACGAGCTCGGCCGTCGGGAAGTCGGTCACCACCAGCGGGGTGCCCTCCGCCATCGGCGTCGCGTACACCTCGCGCAGCAGCTTCTCGCCGCGGTCGCCCTGGACGCCGATCACGATCCGGTCGGGGTGCAGGGTGTCCTGCACGGCGAAGCCCTCCCGCAGGAACTCCGGGTTCCACGCCAGCTCCACGTCCGCGCCGGCCGGCGACAGCTCCGCCAGCTTCGCGGCGAGGCGTTCGGCGGAGCCCACCGGCACGGTGGACTTGCCGACGACCAGGACCGGCCGGGTCAGGTGCGGAGCCAGCGACTCCATCGCGGAGTCGACGTACGACATGTCGCAGGCGTACTCGCCGTGCTTCTGGGGGGTGTTCACGCAGACGAAGTGGACGTCGCCGAAGGCGCCGACCTCCTCCCAGGACTGCGTGAAGCGCAGCCGCCCGGTGGAGCCGGGCAGGCCCGCGACGTGCGCGGCGAGGAGTTCCTCCAGCCCGGGCTCGTACATCGGGACCCGGCCCGCGGCCAGCATCTCGATCTTCTCCGGGACCACGTCCAGCCCGAGCACCTCGAAGCCCAGCTCCGCCATTGCCGCGGCGTGCGTGGCGCCGAGGTAGCCGGTGCCGATCACAGTGATCCTGAGGGGGGCCATTGGGTGCTCCAGAGGTGCGGGGCCGTTTGCGGCCACTGAGCATAGTCGGGCCGGTCCGGGGGGACGTTCCCCAGGAGACACGGCTGTCACGCAGCTCACGTACTGCGTACATATCGCTGCTGGGCGGCCGAGCACTAAGATTTGGGTTACTTAACGGTAGTTAGCATCACGCAGCACACTTGGGGAGTGAGAGTCTTGGCGGGTTCTGCCGACTTCGACCTGTACCGCCCGGCCGAGGAGCACGACATGCTCCGAGAGTCCGTCCGCTCGCTCGCCGAGGCGAAGATCCTGCCGTTCGCCGCCGCGGTCGACGAGGAGGCCCGCTTCCCGCAGGAGGCCCACGACGCGCTCGTCGCCAACGACCTGCACGCCGTCCACGTCCCCGAGACCTACGGCGGCGCCGGCGCCGACGCCCTCGCCACCGTGATCGTGATCGAGGAGGTGGCCCGCGTCTGCGCCTCCTCCTCCCTGATCCCGGCCGTGAACAAGCTCGGCTCGCTCCCGGTGATCCTCTCCGGCTCCGAGGACCTCAAGAAGAAGTACCTCGGCCCGCTGGCCAAGGGCGACGGCATGTTCTCGTACTGCCTCTCCGAGCCCGACGCGGGCTCGGACGCCGCCGGCATGAAGACCCGCGCCGTGCGCGACGGGGACTTCTGGGTCCTCAACGGCGTCAAGCGCTGGATCACCAACGCGGGCGTCTCCGAGTACTACACGGTCATGGCCGTCACCGACCCGGAGAAGCGCTCGAAGGGCATCAGCGCCTTCGTCGTCGAGAAGGGCGACGAGGGCGTCTCCTTCGGCGCCCCGGAGAAGAAGCTCGGCATCAAGGGCTCGCCGACCCGCGAGGTCTACCTCGACAACGTGCGGATCCCCGCGGACCGCATGATCGGCGCCGAGGGCACCGGCTTCGCCACCGCGATGAAGACCCTCGACCACACCCGCATCACCATCGCCGCCCAGGCGCTCGGCATCGCGCAGGGCGCCCTGGACTACGCCAAGGGCTACGTCCAGGAGCGCAAGCAGTTCGGCAAGCCGATCGGCGACTTCCAGGGCGTGCAGTTCATGCTCGCGGACATGGCCATGAAGGTCTCGGCCGCCCGCGCGCTGACCTACCAGGCCGCCGCCGCCTCCGAGCGCGGTGACGCCGACCTGACGTACCTCGGCGCCGCGGCCAAGTGCTTCGCATCCGACATCGCCATGGAGGTCACCACGGACGCCGTCCAGCTGCTCGGCGGCTACGGCTACACCCGTGACTACCCCGTCGAGCGCATGATGCGCGACGCGAAGATCACCCAGATCTACGAGGGCACCAACCAGGTCCAGCGCATCGTCATGGCGCGCAACCTGCCGTAGCGGTCCCGTCGGCCGGAGGCGGCAGCACTATCGAGCCGCCTCCGGCCTGTGCCGCCTCCCGGATGGGCTAACTTTGGACTTCGGACTCCCGAACCGGGTGGGGGAAACAATTTTGGAAGCCATCCTGCTGGTCGGGGGGCAGGGGACGCGACTGCGCCCCGTCACGGTCAACACCCCCAAGCCGATGGTGCGCGCGGCCGGTGTTCCGTTCCTCGCCCACCAGATAGCCAGGGCTGCTGCCGCCGGTGTCACGCACATCGTGATGGCCACCTGCTACCTCGCCGAGGTCTTCGAGCCGTACTTCGGCGACGGCTCCGCCTTCGGCGTCTCCCTTGAGTACGTCGTAGAGGACGAACCGCTCGGCACCGGCGGAGCCATCCGCAACGCCGCCCGGCGGCTGACCGGCGGACCGGACTCCTCCGTCCTCGTCTTCAACGGCGACATCCTCACGGGCCTGGACATCGCCGGCCTCGTCGACTCCCACCAGGCGGCCGCAGCCGACGTCTCCCTGCACCTGGTGCGGGTGGACGACCCGCGCGCCTTCGGCCTGGTCCCCACCGACTCCGAGGGGCGGGTGCTGGCCTTCACCGAGAAGCCGCAGACCCCCGAAGAGATCATCACCGACCAGATCAACGCCGGCTGCTACGTCTTCCGCCGCAGCGTGATCGACTCGATCCCGGCCGGGCGCCCCGTCTCCGTCGAACGCGAGACCTTCCCCGGCCTGCTCGCCTCCGGGGCCAAGCTCCACGGCGTCACCGAGAACACGTACTGGCTGGACCTCGGCAAGCCCGAATCCTTCGTCCAGGCCTCCGCCGACCTCGTCCGCGGAGTCGTGTCCTCCCCGGCCGTCCCGGGCCCGCGCGGCGAGTCCCTGGTGCTCCCGGGCGCCGAGGTGGCGGCCGGAGCCAAGCTCTCCGGAGGCACCGTCGTGGGCGCCGGAGCCCGGATCGGTGCGGGCGCGGTCATCGACGGCTCCATCGTGCTCGACGACGCGGTCATCGGCCCGGACACCCAGGTGCGCGCCAGCCTGATCGGCGTCGGCGCCTCGGTGGGCAGCCGGACCGTGCTCGACGGCGCGGTCCTCGGTGACGGCTCCGTCGTCGGCCCAGACAACGAACTGCGCGCCGGCGCGCGGGTGTGGTGCGGGGCCGAACTGCCCTCCGCCGCGGTCCGCTTCTCCTCCGACCGCTGACACCGTACGAGGATGCCGCCGGCCACGGGGCCGGCGGCATCCTCGTACTACGTACTACGTACTACGTACTACGTACTACGGGCTACGAGCTCCGGGCTCCGGGCCGGATCACCGGTTGCCGGTGACGGTGACCTTCTCGTCGTTCTGGATCTGCTTCACGAGCTGCTGCACCTTCGGCTTGTCCCAGAGCAGGTTGCCGCCGCGCTCACCCGAGATCGGGATGTTCATCGACACGCCCTCGCCGCCGCTGATGCCCTTCATGGCGAAGAACATGTCGCCCATGTCCCACAGGGACATGTCCTTGTCCACGATCAGCGTGTCCAGGCCCGCGCCCAGCACCGGGTACAGCTTGAACGGGTTGAGGATCGTGCCCGGCGTGGCCGCCTGGTTGGCCAGCGTCGCCAGGAACTTCTGCTGGTTCTTCGTGCGCGCCAGGTCCGACTCGGCGAACGCGTACCGGGTCCGGACGAAGGCCAGCGCCTGACTTCCGTTGAGCGTCTGCTCGCCGGCCTTGAAGTCGGCGCCCGACTTCTCGTCCTTGAAGCCCTTCTCGATGTTCATGTCGACACCGCCGAGGGCGTCCACGATGTTCGCGAAGCCGGCGAAGCCGATCTCCGCGTAGTGGTCGATGCGCAGGCCCGTGTTGTACTCCACGGTGCGCACCAGCAGTTCGGGGCCGTCGTCCGCGTAGGTCGCGTTCAGCTTGGTGTGCTTGCCCGTGGCGGCGAACTTCTTCCCGGTCTCGGAGCCGACGAAGGACGGGACCTCCACGTCCGAGTCGCGCGGCAGCGAGATCATCGTGTTCCCGCTGGAGCAGGCCGCCAAGATCATCATCGAGTCGGTGCGCTTGCCCTCGGCCGAGCCCGTGTGGAGCTTCTTCTTCTCCTCGTCGGACATGCCCTCGCGGCTGTCGGAGCCCACGATCAGGTACGTCGTGCAGTCGCCCTCCTTGGGGCGCTCGATGACCTTGGCGAGGTCGACCTCGCGGCGCACCTTGGAGTCGGCCCAGAAGTACGTGCCGATGGTCGTCGCCAGCAGCGCCGTGACGAGCACGATGGAGCCGATCTTGATCCGCTTGCGCCAGTCCGGAGCCGGTCCGGCCGGGCGGCCCGGCCGCGCCGACGGCGGCTGCCCCGGCCCGCCGGGACCCCCCGGGCCCCCGGGGTCGCCGGGGCCACCCGGACCGGCCGGGCTGCTCTGGGGCCGTCCGTAGACCTGGCCGGTGTTGTAGCCGCTGTCGTACCCGCCGTACGTGTCGTGGCTCGGGGCCTGCTGCGGCGGTACCCCGTGCACGGGCGGCTGCCCGGGCCGGGCCGGCGGCTGCGCCGGTCGCTGCGGTTGCTGCTGCGGCGGCACCGGCCGCTGCTGCCGGCGCTGGACGTGCGGCATCCGCCGGGCACCCTCCGGCTGCGCCCGTGCGCTGCCGCGTCCGTACAGGTCGTCGCCGTTGTCGTTGCGCCCTTCGGGCCACTCACTCATGCCGCCTAGGATGCCTGGCCGGATACGGTGCCCGACAGTCCGGGCGTCGCTTCGTTCCGGTGCTGTTGCACACCTGATGCCTGTGTGTCGGCTTTAAGGTGGCCGTATGACAGAGATACCGGACGCTACCGCCGGCGACCTGCGGGGAAAGCCGATCTCGGCCTCGCGGACCACCCTCAGCCACATCATGACGGCCAATGACACCAACCTCCTCGGCACGGTGCACGGCGGCGTGATCATGAAGTTGGTCGACGACGCGGCCGGCGCCGTCGCCGGGCGGCACTCGGGCGGCCCCGCGGTCACCGCGTCCATGGACGAGATGGCCTTCCTCGCACCGGTCCGCGTGGGCGACCTGGTCCACGTCAAGGCCCAGTGCAACTGGACCGGCCGCTCCTCCATGGAGATCGGCGTACGGGTCCTGGCCGAGCGGTGGAACGAGTCGACCCCCGCCACCCAGGTCGGCAGCGCCTACCTCGTCTTCACCGCCGTCGACGCCGAAGGTAAGCCCCGCACGGTCCCGCCGGTGCTCCCCGAGACCGACCAGGACCGGCGCCGCAACCAGGAGGCCCAGATCCGCCGTACCCACCGGCTCGCCCGGCGCCGGGCGATCATGGCGCTGCGCGAGGAGCGCGCGGCCCAGGGGTTCGACGACGACTGACCGCGGCCCCGGCAGGTCGCGGCGCGCAGGTCACCCGGCGCAGATCACCTGGTCGCCGGTGACCACCCCGAACTGGCCCTGTTGCGGGTCCTCGGGCCGGACCGGCACCACCTTGCGGTAGTCCGCGCCGGCGATCACGAGCACGGTCCGCCCCTGGCCCGGTACCGCCCGCAGTTCGCTGCCGGGCAGCGCGGTCGACACCGTACGGGCGGAGCGGTCCCAGCGCGGGTCGTACGCGATCACCGTGCGCTTGACGTCGCGGCTCGCGCCGTTGCCCGGGGCCCGGGTGGTGTCGAAACCGGTGGCGCGCAGCGCCGAGTCCACCCGCCCGCCGAGCCCGTCGATCCGGGTGCCGTTCTCCACCCGCACCCGGATCCGCTGCGGCGGTACGTCCACCGGGACCGCGGGCTGCCGCTGCGGCCGGCGCGCGGGCTGCCCCGGCGCGGCGGGGGCCAGCGGCCGGTCCTGGCGCAGCGCCTCGAAGAGCTGCTCGGCCTTCGGCCCGTCCCACTTCACCGTCGAGCCGATGCCCTTGACGGGGTACGAGGTGTCCCCGATCGGCACCGAGGCGAACTCGGAGGAGGACGGGGTGAAATCGCGCAGGGCCTGGCCCAGGGCCAGCATCTGCTCCGAGCCGAAGCCCCGGTCGGCCCGGACCGAGCCCAGCAGCGTGGAACTGACCTCCTTGAACTTGACGGGGTTCAGCAGCACCCCGCCGCCGGTCGCCTGCTTGATCAGGGCCGCGACGAACCGCTGCTGGCGCTGCATCCGACCGAGGTCCGCGGCCCCGTCGACATGGCGCGAGCGCACGTACTGGAGGGCCTGGCCGCCGCTGAGCCGGTGGGTGCCCGGCAGCAG
This sequence comes from Streptomyces sp. NBC_00597, assembly GCF_041431095.1. Lineage (GTDB taxonomy): Bacteria > Actinomycetota > Actinomycetes > Streptomycetales > Streptomycetaceae > Streptomyces. The sequence continues at coordinate 4,036,271 of NZ_CP107757.1, read as the reverse complement.
GTCCAGGCCGGTGTTGCGGTCGTGCAGGGCCTTGGCGGTGCAGATCTCCACGCCGCCCATCGCGTCGACCGTCTTCATGAAGCTGGTGAAGTCGACCTCCAGGTAGTGGTCGATCTTCACCCGGGTCATGTTCTCGACGGTCCGCACGGTCAACTGTGGTCCGCCTTCCGCGTACGCCGCGTTCAGCTTCACGGGGTGCGGCCCGTGCTGGTTGCCGCTGGACTCGTCGCGGTGCGCGGGCAGCTCGGCGTAGCTGTCGCGGGGCAGGCTGACCACGCTGGCCCGTTCCCGGTCGGCGGAGAGGTGGACGAGCATGACGGTGTCGGTGCAGTGGCAGGGGGCGCCGCCGAGGCGGTAGTCCCGCTTGTCCTCGGAGGTGATCTTGTCGCGGCCGTCGGTGCCGACCAGAAGGAAGTTCAGCCCGTGCCCCGCCTGCGGCCGGTTCTTCATGTCCCTGAAGGGGTCCACGCGCTCGATCCCGGTGTCCAGGCCGGTCATCACCGCGTGACCGATCGCCCCGGAGCCCAGCACCGCCACCGCCAGCCCGGCCGCCAGCCGCACCCCCCACTGGGGTCGGTCCCCCCGGCGCCGGGCCGGACCACCGCCCCGCCGCGCGCGCTGCGGCTGCGGGGGCCGGGCGGGTCGGGTGGGACGGTGCGGCTGGGGCACGGGGGACACCTCCGCGGGGGCAGTGGGGCCGACAGGAACGAACCAGACACATCAGGCAGATCGTCAGAACAGTAGGCCCATACGATCAGCCTCTGTCCCTATCGATCATGCGGCGCGCACCCGTTTCCCTCGTACGCGGTAACGTGACACCGATACCCGACCTTGAAGGACCACATGCCCGCCCAGCAGCCCGCAGTCTCGGTGATCATGCCGGTGCTCAACGAGGAGCGCCATCTGCGTGACTCCGTCCGTCACATCCTCGGACAGGAGTACGCCGGTGAGATGGAGGTGGTGATCGCGCTGGGGCCGTCCATGGACCGCACCGACGAGATCGCCGCCGAGCTCGTACGCGAGGACCCCCGCGTCGTCACCGTTCCGAACCCCTCCGGCCGCACCCCGGCCGCACTCAACGCCGCCATCAAGGCCTCGCGTCACCCGATCGTGGTACGCGTCGACGGCCACGGCATGCTCTCGCCGAACTACATCGCCACCGCGGTCCGCCTCCTGGAGGAGACCGGTGCGCAGAACGTCGGCGGCATCATGCACGCCGAGGGCGAGAACGCCTGGGAGGACGCCGTCGCGGCGGCCATGACCTCCCGGCTCGGCGTCGGCAACGCGGCCTTCCACACCGGAGGCAAGGCCGGCCCGGCCGACACGGTCTACTTGGGTGTCTTCCGCCGCGAGGCGCTTGAGCAGGCGGGCGGATACAACGAGGAGTTCATCCGCGCCCAGGACTGGGAGCTGAACTTCCGCATCCGCGAGGCCGGCGGGCTCATCTGGTTCTCGCCCGAGCTGAAGGTCCAGTACCGTCCGCGGCCCTCCGTACGGGCGCTCGCCAAGCAGTACAAGGACTACGGCCGCTGGCGGCACGTGGTGGCCCGCTACCACTCGGGCTCGATCAACCTGCGCTACCTCGCCTCGCCGACCGCCCTGTGCGCGATCGCGGCGGGCGTGGTGGTCGGTTCGGTCGTCAGCCCTTGGGGCTTCGTGGTCCCGGCCGGCTACCTCGCGGCGATCACCGTCGGCTCGGTCCCGGCCGGCAAGGGCCTGTCCCTCAAGGCGCGGGCGCAGATCCCGGTGGCCATGGCCACCATGCACATGTCCTGGGGCTTCGGCTTCCTGACCAGCCCGCGCTCGCTCGCGGCCAAGGTCATCGCGAGCCGCCGCCCGGCGGTGCGCCGCGACCTCGCCAGCGAGGTCTGAGCGGGCGACCTGCACGCGAAGGGGCCCGTGGCGCTGTCGGTCCGACAGCGCCACGGGCCCCTTCGCGTGCTTCGCGCGGAGGTCGTGCACGGGTCCTACCAGGTGAAGCCCGGCTGGATCGCCATGCACTCCTTGTCGTCGTCGCCGTTGAGCGGGCGGGCCGAGTCGGGGGCCTTGGTCGGGGCCGGCGGCGGCGGGGTCGGCGCGTTGCCGGTCCGCCAGTCCTTGCCGACGAACAGGACGATCCCGGTGACGTCGTCGGTCTTCTCCACGGAGCTCGCCGGCAGGCCGAGCGCGGTGGCCACGGCCGTCGCGTCACCCGCCTGGTCCGAGCTGGAGAAGCGGACCACGGTGGTGTCCTCGCCCGCGGTCTGCGTGGTGGCCGAGGCCTTGGTGAAGCCCTTGCCGGTCAAGATGGCGGCCACCTCGTCGGCCCGGCCCTTGACCCGGGTCTGGGCGCCGTCCTTGCCGCCGGTCGCGTTGCGCACGGTGACCGGGATCTTCGCCGGGGGAGCGGCCGGGTCGGCGGCCGGCTGGGACGGGGCGGGGGTGCCGGAGGCGGCCGGCCCCGAGGGGGTGGCGGCCGGGTTGCCGGACCCCTTGCCGTCGAGCGCGATGTCCTCGCGGACCATCCGGAACACGTCCTCGGCCTCGCCCGGCTTGGGCTCGACCCGGCCCTCCTCGCGGGTGCTGTACACCCACGGCATGGTGGTCATCGTGATCCGCCCGGTGGGGACCTTCTTGAGCTCCACGCTGAGGTCGTACAGCTTGTCGATCTTGTCCAGGCCGGGGTCGACGACCATGGCCTTGATGGCCGCCTGCGCCAGGCTGTTGAGCTTCACGGGGTTGCTCAGCTTGGCGTTCTTGCGGAACTCGCGGGCCATCGAGTTCATGTACATGTGCTGGGCGTGGGTGCGGCCGAGGTCGGTGCCGTCCTCGAAGCCGTAGCGCGTGCGCAGCCACTGCAGGGCCTGCTCGCCCTGGATGACGTTCTCGCCCTTGGGCAGCTTCAGGCCGGAGCCCTTGCCCTCCTTGGTGCGCGACTCCACGTTCTGCTGGACGCAGACCGGGACGCCGCCGATGGCGTCCGCCATCGTCACCACGCCCTTGAAGTCGATCATCATGAAGTGGTCGATCGGGATGTGCGTGAGCTCCTGCCAGGCGGCGACCGTGCAGCCCGGTCCGCCCCGGCTCAGGGACTCGTTGGTCTGTACGAGGCCCTTGCTGGCCTGGTGGACCTTGCCGCCGGGCTCGGTGCACTTCGGCATCATCAGCATCGTGTCGCGCGGCATCGACACGACCGACATGTTGCTGCGGTCCGCCGACAGGTGCAGCAGCATCTGCACGTCCGCGAGGGGCGGCCCGCCGAAGGTGTCCTTGGCCCCGCCGAGGGCCTGGTTGGCCGCGTCGTCACGGGCGTCGGAGCCGATGAGGAGGATGTTCAGCGGGGTCTGGCCGAAGGCGTTGGGCTTGGAACCGCCCAGCTTGTTCTCGCCGAGGTTCAGCACGTCCGTCTTGATGCTGCCGTTGAGGTGGCGGTAGTAGAGGTAGCCGCCCGCCGCCGTCGCGAGTATGAGGAACGACAGGACGGAGGACACCCAACGCAGCACCCGCCGCCGACCGCTCCGCTTCGAGCCGCCGTCGCCACCGCTGCCGGACCCGTTCCGTGGTGGAGGGACCGCGCCGGACGCGCCGGATCCGCCGCCGGATATGTCACCGCCGGGCTGGGTGGGCGCCCCCTCCCCCCGCACGCTGCTGTGCCTCACACGTCCCCCTCAAGATCACTTGGTGTCGTGGTGCGCCGGTCTCACCGGCACGAGCCGGCCGTCGGCCGCACCGCCCCGGCCCACCGGGCCGTCCGGCCTGCTCGCACTGCTCGGTCCTGCTCCGTCATACCGGGCCTACTTGGCGCAGACCGCCTTGTCGGCCTCGACCCGCTGAAGGTCATCCGGCGCCTTCTGCGGCGCCGTCAGCGAGATCCCCGCCCCCTTGAAGTCGGCGCCGAGCGTCAGCTTCATCGGGGTCTTGGGCGCGGCGTCCGCCGAGCCCATCTTCAGTGCCGTGGCCGGCAGCCCCATCATGTCGGCCAGCGCCCGGGCCTGGTCGGCCTGGTTGGGCGCGTACTCCAGCTGGGTCGTGTCGACCTTGGCGGGCGCGTTGCCCCGGTTGCTGGCCTTGTTCACGCCCTTGCTGTTCTGCAGCCAGGTCAGGGTGGTGGACGCGGAGCCGCCGGGGCCGCCGCCGTTGTAGACGTCCACCCGTACGTCGCCGGCCGGCGCGCGGTTGCCCTGGAGCAGGGCGTCCGCCTTGCTCTTGGCGTCCGCGTCCGCCGCGTCCTTCGCCGCCTGCTCCTTCTTCTCGACCTCCGTCAGGGAGACGTCCCCCTGGATCATCTTCAGCAGCGGATCGGCCGACCCGTGCTCGATGACGACGGTCGCCTTCTGGCCCTCGGGCTCGGCCGGGTTGTCGAGCACCGGGAGCGTGGTGAAGGTGATGTTCTTCAGGTTCATGTCCTTCAACTCACCGGCCAGATTGGTGAGTTTGTCGATGGAGCCTATGCCCGAGTCCACGTTCAGCGACTTGGTGGCCGCCTCCGCGAGGGAGAAGAACTTCTTCGGACTGGTCAGTGTCTCCTTCGACTTCATCTCGCGCATCATCGAACCCAGGAACTGCTGCTGGGTCTTGATCCGGTCGAGGTCGCCGTGGTTGCCGAACGAGTGCCGGGTCCGTACGAAGGCCAGGGCCTGCTCGCCCTGCAGCCGGTGCTCGCCGGCGTCCAGCTTCAGCTTGGAGTCCTTGTCGTCCACGGGCTTCGCGAGGCAGACCGGGACGCCGCCGACCGCCGTGCTCAGCACCTTCACCGCGTTGAAGTCGACCATCATGAAGTGGTCGACCGTGATCCCGGTGAGCTCCTTGACCGTGCGCATCGTGCAGCCCGGGTCGCGGCCCTCCTGGCCGAGGCTGATGTTGAACCGGGTCCCCTTCTCGCCGGGGATGGTCTTCGTCGAACCGTCGGGCTGCTTCGTCGGGCAGGCCGGGATGTTGGTGATCAGGTCGCGCGGGATGGACAGCGCGGTCGCGTTGCTGCGGTCCTTGGAGACGTGGAAGAGGATCGTGGTGTCGGCGTGGCCGACGCTCTCCGCGTCCCCGTAGCCCTCGTTGCCCGCGCCGCTGCGCTTGTCGGTGCCGATGACCAGGATGTTGATGGGCTGGTCCTTCTTGAACCCGCCCGTGCCCGCGTCGCCGACGTCGGTGACCTTGAGGTTGCTGTTCAGGTGGTCGTAGTAGAGGTACGCGCCCACCGAGCCGCCGACCAGCAGGAAGGCGAGGGTGCCGCCGGTGATGACCAGGGCCTTCTTGCGCCGGCCGCCGCCTCCGCCGCCCTTGCGTGGACGCCCGCCGCGCCGCCCGGGCGGACCCTCGCCGCGCCGCGGCCCGGGGACCGCTGGTGACGGGGCCTTGGGGGACGCGGGGGCGCCGGGGGCTCCGCGGCGGGCCGAGGACGGTCTGCGGGGTGCGGCGACGGAGGGCTGCTGCTGCGCAGCGGAACGGTCCAGTCGCAGTTCGTAGTTGCCGGTGCGGGGATTGAGCACCCACTGGTCTGCGGGGTCGATCTCGTCTGCCCGCCCACGGCTTTGCGCATCCACGGTTGCTCGAATCCTCCGTCGGTGCCTCGCGACGCGCCTCCCCCAAGACGCCCGGTCAACGATCCGGCTGCTGGTGCACGGCCTCTTTTCTGGCCGGGGCACCGGATCGCTCACCTTATCCGCCCTGGTCAGCTGCAAACCATGGTGGTGACAAATTCCACTCCCCTTATAACAGGGCAAACCGCCCAAGCCCTTCAGTTCGGGCACCGCCTTTTGGGATTGCTTTACCGGCAATCGGCCGTGTCCGCCGTGGTCCCCGTGAAGGTGGGGACGGGCGTCGAGGTGGATCCGGTTCCCTGCGGGGCCGTGGAGGCGCCGCCCTCGGCCGCGCGGGCCGTCCGCGGGGCCTGTTCGGTTTCGGCCGTCGGCGGGGCCACCGCCACGAGACGGTCCGTCCGCAGCTGCTCGAACAGTTGGGCTGCGTCCGGCTGCACGAGTTCGTCCCGGTTCGGGTCGGCGGCGTACGGGCGACGCGGCACCGTGAGGAACTTGACCTGATCGGTCGGTATGTCCCGGATGCCCCTGACCAGTTCGTACAGGTCGCGCAGCGAGGCCAGCCCCGGGTCCGTGGTCACCGACGAAGTGGCCGCGTCCAGCAGCGGGTACAGCCGGGCCGGGTTCAGCAGCACCCCGTTGCTCTGCACCTTCCTGACCAGCGAACCCAGGAACTGCTGCTGGCGCTCCATCCGTTCGGTGTCGCTCCCGTTGCCCAGGCTGTAGCGGGCCCGGACGAAGCCGAGGGCCTGCTCCCCGTGCAGGGTCTGCCGGCCGGCCGGCAGCTTCAGCTTCGCCTCGGGGTCCTTCATCGGCTGCTTGAGGCAGATCTCCACCCCGCCGACCGCGTCGACCATCTTCTTGAACCCGCCGAAATCCACCACCATGTGGTGATCGATCCGAATTCCGGTGAACTTCTCCACCGTACGGATCGTGCAGGCGGCCCCGCCCCACTGGTACGCCCAATTGAACTGAGCGAGCCGCTCCGCGGTCCGCCGCCCGTCCTCCGTCAGGCAGGCCGGTATCAGCGTCATCAGATCCCGGGGTATCGACACCGCGGTCGCGCTCCTGCGGTCCGCGGGCAGGTGCAGCAGGATCGCGGTGTCCGAGCGCTCGGTGCCCCGGTCCTGCCCGTACCGGGCGTTCTCCTTGCCGGAGCGCGAGTCCGAGCCGATCAGCAGGATGTTCTGCGAACCGCCCACGGAGTGCGTGGGGCGCTCCCGCTCGTAGCGCTCCAGCTCGGCTGCCGCGGAGGTGTCCTCCGTGATGTTCCCGTCGAGTTTGCGGTAGAGCCACCAGCCGACGGCCGCCCCGCACAGGACGAGCAGGGCCAGGCCGAGCGCGATCCAGCGCAGCAGGCGGCGCCGGCGGCTGCGCGGAGGATCCGGGGAACCTCCGGCCGCGTCGGTGCCGCCCGGTATGCCTGCACTGTCCCTCACTCGCGCTCCGTCCCCTCACCGCATCGGAGCTGCGTCCGCTGCGTCGGTGACCCTGCGGGCCGTACGGGTGGAAGCACGACCTCTGTCGATCGTGCCCCGGACCCGGCGGGGTGGCATGGGGGCAGGGCCCTGTCTAGACCCGTGCGGGTGACAAATCGCCCCGCGGCGAGACGGGACGGAGCGGGCGGCAGCGTCCAGCCCTGGGCTCAGGCGGCGGTGTGGGTGACGCGCTCGCTCTCGGTCCGCTGCGCCAGCGCCTGCGCAGACAGCTGGTCCAGGTTCCGGCACAGCACCACCGAGGCGCCCGCGGCCAGGGCGGCGTACAGCCCGGCGGACAGCCCCTCCCAGGTGTCGTACCCCAGCCCGGTCAGCAGGCGCGACCCCTCGCCGAGGCCGAGCTTCGCCGCGTCCTCGCGGGCGCGCGCCACGAGGGCCACGTGCGAGAACTCCTCGCCGCCGACGATCAGCGCGGGCCCTTCGGCCTCCACCGGGACGAAGGGTACGAACCGGTCGCCCTGCCCCGGCACCTCGACCGCGTAGTCCGCGAACCCGGCCGGCGCCTGTGGGAACCGTCCGCCCAGCGGCCGCAGCGCGAGAGCCACGCGCTCCCCGTCGCACTCCAGGGCCCGCTCCAGCGAGTCCGGCCCGCTGACGACGAGATCGGCGTCGCCCGGGTGCCCGCCCACCGAGGCCACGACCCCGACCGAGTCGCAGGCGAGCAGCCACACGGCGCTCTGCCAGTGCGCGGGCAGCAGCAGCGCCAGCCGGTCGCCGGGCTCGGCACCCAGATCGCCCTGGAGGAGGTTGGCGGTCTTGGCCACCCAATTGGCGAAGGTCGCGACGGACAATTCGACGCGTTCGCCGGTGGCGTCGTCGTAGAAGGTGACGAGCGGGCGGCCCGGATCGGCGGCGAGCGCGGATCGCAGCAGGTCGGCAGGGGTGCGGTCAGTGGCGTTCACCCGCCCCAGCCTACGCGGGGCCCTCGTCCGTACGGGGGCGCCGGCTCCTCCGTACGGGCGAGGCGACGCGCGGACCGGATCGGACGGGCCGTCAGTTTTCCGATGGCGCTCGGCGGTGACTGTGCTCAGCATCGCTTTCATGCGTGGATTCCTTGCTTCCTCGATCGGTGTCGCGACGGCTGCCGCCCTGGCCCTGCCGCTCGCGCTCTCCACTCCGGCCGCGGCCGCGCCTGCCCTGGGCGCGGCCGCCCCCGTGACCCCAGCCGGGTCCACCCAGTCGCTGCCGCTCGCCCCACTGGGACCCGCGGCCGACAGGTCCCCCGGCGTCCCCGGCATGAGCACCTCGCCGCGGCTGCCCGAGACCCAGGGCCTACCGCAGCGCGAGGTCAAGAGGTTCTCGCTGGTCGGCGTCGTCTGGGACGACGCGAGCACCCAGCTGTTCGGCCGGGTCCAGGTCCGCACCCGCGCGGTACGGACCGGGACCTGGTCGTCCTGGCAGGACATCGAGACCCGCAACAGCGAACACGCCCCCGACCTCGGCACCACCGAAAGCGGCTCCGGGCGGGTCCGGGGCAGCACCGCCCCCCTGTGGGTCGGCGACTCCGACGGCGTCGAGGTCCGGGTCCAGGCGGAACCCGGCGCCCCGGCCACCCGCGCCGCGACCGGGCTCCCCTCGGGCATGCGGATCGAACTCGTCGACCCGGGCGCGACCGACCCGGTCACGGTCGCCGACGCCAAGAACGGCGCATCGGGCACGGGCGACGAACCGGAAGGCGACGACAAGGGCGACGTCGTGGCCCTGCCGGGCCTGACCATGGAGGCGGCTGAATCCTCCTCCGCCAACGTCCCGCTGGCCGCGCTCGGGGCGAAGGAGATCGGCGCACTCAACAAGGCGGACTCCACCGCCGACGCGGTCCTCGCCAGCGAAGGCTCCCTCAGCGCGGCCGCCCGCCCCTACATCGGCCCGCGGCCGCGGATCGTCACACGGCTGGGCTGGGGCGCCGATGAATCCCTGCGCGAAGCGGGCTTCGTCTACACGAGCACGGTCAAGGCGGCCTTCGTCCACCACAGCGCCTCCGGCAACAACTACGCCTGCAAGGACGCCCCGGCGGTGCTGCGCAGCCTGTACCGCTATCACGTGGTCAGCAGCGGCTGGCGCGACATCGGCTACAACTTCGCCGTCGACAAGTGCGGCACGGTGTACGAGGGCCGGGCGGGCGGAGTCGCCAAGGCGGTGCTCGGCGCACACACCATGGGGTTCAACACGGACAGCATGGGCATCGCGGTGATCGGCACCTACACGACCACCGCCCCGCCCGCGGCCGCGGTGAAGGCGGTGGCCCAGCTCACCGCGTGGAAGCTGGGGCTGTTCAACAGGGACCCGCGGGCGAAGACCACCCTGAAGTCGGGCGGGGGGAACCTGTTCGCCAAGGGCACGAACGTGAAGCTGAACGTGATCTCGGGGCACCGGGACGGCTTCGCGACGGAGTGCCCGGGCAAACTGCTCTACGGCCAACTCCCCCCGACCCGCACCACCTCTGCCAAACTCCAGGGCCGCCCCTGACGAAGGACCGGGCCCACCGGCGTTCGAGGCGCTGGGAACCCCCCCGCGGTAGCCGGGGGAGCTCCGGGGCCGGCCCCGGCAGCGGAGCCGCACCCTGCGTCTCCGGGCGGAGCCGGGGAACGGGCAAGGGAGGGAGGGGAGGGGAGGGCAGGGCGGCTGCCCCACAGGGCTACGCTCGATGGCATGGCCGGCCGTTACGACCCCCTCACCCGCACCACCGTCCGCGGCGGCCGCACCGCCGTGCCCGCAGGCAGCCCGGCCCGACAGCCCGGTGCCGGTGTCGGCCCCGGCTCTGGCGCCCGGGCCCGGGAGTGGACGGCCGAGGGGGGTCTCGACCTCGGGCTCACGCTCGGCCCGCTCCGACGCGGCCCCGGCGACCCCACGTTCCGCACCACCCCCGACGGCTCCGTGTGGCGGACCAGCCGCACCCCCGAGGGCCCGGCCACCCTCCGCGTGGCCCTCCGCCCCGGCACGGGGACCGCCGTCGCCGAAGCGTGGGGCCCCGGCGCCGAGTGGATGCTCGACGGCCTGCCCGCCCTCCTCGGCTCCGGCGACGACCCCGCCGCCTTCGTCCCCCGTCACCGCCTGGTGCACGCGAGCCACCGCCGCCGCCCCGGCCTTCGGCTGACCCGCACCGGGCTGGTCCTGGAGTCCCTGATCCCGACCGTCCTGGAGCAGAAGGTCACCGCCGACGAGGCCTACCGCGCCTGGCGCAGGCTGGTGTCCTGGCACGGGGAGCCCGCGCCCGGCCCCGAGAACGGCCCGCCGGGCCTGTACGTCGTGCCCGACGCCCGGACCTGGGCGCTGATCCCGTCCTGGGACTGGCACAAGGCCGGCGTCGACATCAAGCGCTCGGCCACGATCGTCCGCTGCGCGCGCGTGGCGAACCGACTGGAGGAGGCCGCCGCGATGGAGCTCCCGCAGGCCGCCGCCCGGCTGGAGGCCGTTCCCGGCATCGGCCCCTGGACCTCCGCCGAAACCCTCCAGCGCAGCAACGGCGCCCCCGACGCCGTCACCACCGGCGACCTGCACCTGCCCGGCATCATCGGCTACGCCCTCGCCGGGAACCGGGACGCCGACGACGCCGAGATGCTGGAACTGCTCGCCCCGTACGCGGGCCAGCGCCACCGCGCGGCCCGCCTGGTCCTCCTCGCGGGCCACGCCCCGCCCCGCCGCGCCCCGCGGATGCGCAAGACGGACATCGGCCGGCTCTGACCCCGTCCCGGCGCGGCCCGCAGGACGCCCCGGGCAAGGCCTAGCGGACCTCGATGAACTCCTCCGCGGACCGCGCGGGTCGCTGCGCCGGTGCCGCCGCGGCGTGGCCCACGGCCACCGCCCCCATCGGCTCCCAGCTCTCGGGCAGCCCGAGGACCTTGCGCACGACGTCCCGGCAGAACATCGTCGAGGACACCCACGCCGAGCCCAGCCGCTCCCCGGCCAGTGCGACCAGGAAGTTCTGGACGCCCGCGCCCGTCGCGACCACGAACATCTCGCGCTCGGCGGCATCGCGCCGGGCGTGGCCGTAGTCGTGCGCGCCGTCCGTGACCATGCACGGCACGACCAGGTACGGGGCCTGGCGCAGCACGTCCCCGCGCCGGATCCGCCGGGCGATGGACTCCTCGGACTTGCCGTCGCGCCGCAGGTCCTCGACCCAGGCGTCCCGCATCGCGTCCAGCAGCTCCACCCGGGCCGTCGCAGACTCCAGGAGGACGAACCGCCACGGCGTCGTGTGGTGCGGCGCCGGGGCCGTCACCGCGGCGGCGACCGCGCGGCGGACCGCGCCGGGATCCACCGGCTCCGTGGTGAAGGCCCGTACGGTGCGGCGCTGCGTCACGGCTTCCCGTACTGCCTCCGAGGTGCCCAGCCGGAACATGTCGTCGGCCGGCGAGCGCACCAGGTCGGCCGCCGTCGAACCCTCGCCGAGCACGTGGCCCAGGCCGCGCACGACCGCGACCGGGAGCCCCGCCGCCTTGCCCTTGACCAGGTCCCCGGCCGCGGCGAGCTCGTCCGCCGTGGCCACTATCGTCGCGCTCAGCGGGTTGCCGTGGGCGTCGGTGCCGCCGCGCAGGTCGTCCAGGACCCGTACGCCGGCCGAGCCGATCGCCACGTCGGTGAGTCCGGTGCGCCAGGGACGCCCGAAGGTGTCGGTCACGAGGACGCCGACGTCGACGGACAGCAGTTCCCGCAGACCGGCGCGGATCGCGGCGGCCGACGCGTCGGGGTCCTCGGGCAGCAGCAGTACGGTGCCCGGCTCGGTGTTGGACGCGTCGACGCCGGCCGCCGCCATGACGAGGCCCTGTCGGTTTTCGACGATCCGCAGCGGGCCGCGACGGGCGACGACACGTACGGTCTCCGCGTCGATGGCGTCCTCGCGGGAGTCAGCGCGGACGATCCGGCCCTCCGCCTTGGAGACGATCTTCGAGGTGACCAGCAGGACGTCCCCGTCGCGCAGTCCGGGTCCGGCCGCCGCGATCAGCCGGGCGAGGTCGTCGCCGGGGCGGACCTCCGGGATCCCGGCGACGGCGCGCACCTCGTACGAGGGAGCGCTCACCGGGAGGCCTCCGCGAGGGCCAGTGCGGCGCGGGCCATCTCGGCGGTGGCGGCCACGTCGGTCATCATCAGCGGTACCGCGCGGCAGGCGATCCCGGCGGCCTCCACCTCGGCGACGGCGTCCGCGTCGGCGGTGTCCACGAGCCAGCCGTCGAGGAGTTCGCCGCCGTAGTGCAGTGCGACGGCCGCCGCGGTGGCTTCGACGCCGACGGCGGCCAGCACCTTGTCGGCCATCCCGCGCACGGGCGCGCCCCCGACGATGGGGGAGAGGCCGATGACGGGAGCCGCGGCGGCGGCCACGGCCTCGCGGATGCCGGGCACGGCGAGGATGGTGCCGACGGAGACGACCGGGTTGGAGGGCGGGAGGACGATCAGGTCGGCGGCCGCGATGGCCTCCAGTACGCCGGGAGCGGGCTTGGCCTGTTCGGCGCCGACGGGTACGACCGCCTCGGCGTCGAGGGAGGCGCGCAGGCGGACCCAGTACTCCTGGAAGTGGATGACGCGGCGTTCGCCGGTGTCGGGGTCGGTGACGGCGACGTGGGTCTCGACGCGGTCGTCGGACATGGGCAGCAGCCGGACGCCGGGCTGCCAGCGGTCGCAGAGGGCCTCGGTGACGGCGCTGAGCGGATAGCCCGCGCCGAGCATCTGCGTACGGACGATGTGGGTCGCGAAGTCGCGGTCACCGAGGCCGAACCAGGTGGGTCCGACCCCGTACGCCGCGAGCTCCTCCTTGACGGTGAAGGACTCGTCGGTGCGGCCCCAGCCCTGGTCCTCGTTGATGCCACCGCCGAGGGTGTACATCACCGTGTCCAGATCGGGGCACACCTTCAGCCCGAACAGGTGGATGTCGTCACCGGTGTTGCCGATGACCGTGATGTCCGCGTCGGGAACCGCCGACTTGAGTCCGCGGAGGAAACGGGCGCCGCCGATGCCGCCGGCCAGAACAACAATGCGCATGCACGGCAGTCTGTCAGGCGGGTACGTGCTCCTGCTGGGCCGGGGAGCAGCTGTGCATCGGCATCTCGGTCAGGCCGGGGAAGTACACGTGCAGGCTGACCGCTCCGTCGAGGGTGTCGTTGACGACCTCGTGGGCGTAGCCGGGGGCGAAGACGCGCTGGGAGCCGGCGCCGAGGGTGAGGGGTCCGCGCGGGCCGTGCTCGGTGAGCTCGCCGTCGAGGACGGTCAGGACGCCGGAGGAGGCGCCGTGGTCGTGCAGGCCGCTGCCCTGGCCGGGGACCCAGCTGAGCAGCCAGACCTCGTAGCCGGGGCCGGTGCGCAGCCGGTGGTACCACCGGGTGGTGGCGTCGTACTCGACCAGGTGCTCCCATTCGGCGCGGTTCGCGGCGATGGAGCGGGCCAGGCCGACGAACTCGGCGACGGTGACCGGGTGTTCGCGGGCGGGCTGGAGGAGGTGCTGGACGGAGAGGATGTCGCCGGCGATCTGGAGGTCGCTCTCGACGGCGAGGGGGGTGGGGACGGAGGTGGTGGTGGGGGCGCTGTTCATCGTGGGGGTGTCCTCGACGGATGTCAGTCGTGCTGGCGGTCGCTGTGGGGGTGGCCGGAGCTCAGGGGAGCCGAAGCTCCGAAGGCATCAACAGCTGCAACAGCAACAGCGAACCTGGGCAGCACTCAGGAACCCACGAATGGGGGTCCGGGTGGCGGCCGAGGTCACTGACATGGGGACAAGGAGACCGGGTCGAAGGCCGGACTGTCAACCCAATGCCTCGTTTGCCGCAAAAGTTTCATCTGATCCGGTTGCTGCGCTGGGAGAAAGGTTTGTGCAAACCGATGTAGGGGAGGTGGCGCTCCACGACACGCACTTGCTCCGTCCAAACCCGAATCGCCGTCCCGTGATCGAAATGTGATCTGCGCCGCTTCTTTGGCTTGATTGCAACCACCTTCCAAGGTGTCGCGTCGATTGCGGGTGAAGACGGGCGCAGTGTGGCGTCAGATGCATGTGTCACGATTTTTGGCGATATGAACACTTTCTGCATACGCTTGGTTCCGCAGAGTGAATAAGGGGCCCAATAGCAGATCTCGGCTTGACTGCGCTGGAGCCACCCACTTGTAATTTCACTCGTGTCGTTACGTAGCGATGAGTAACGACATCACCACGGGGACGCACAGACAGAGCGAGGGGCGCACATGACCGAGCTGTTTCAGGAACTGCTGGTCGAGGAGGCGGACGAAGAGCTCGGATGGCAGGAGCGCGCTCTGTGCGCCCAGACCGACCCCGAGTCCTTCTTTCCCGAGAAGGGCGGCTCCACCCGCGAGGCCAAGAAGGTCTGCCTCGCCTGCGAAGTCCGCTCCGAATGCCTTGAGTACGCACTCGCCAACGACGAGCGATTCGGCATCTGGGGCGGCCTGTCCGAGCGCGAGCGCCGACGGCTGAAAAAAGCAGCGGTCTGAGTAAGCAGAGCAACACGCACAGGTGCGCACCACCACCCGCACCACCACGCGCACGACAGAGCAATGAGCAGAGCAAACGGTCCGCCTCCTGCACCTTCCCCGCAGGAGGCGGACCGCTGTGTTTCCAGCCGTTAGTGTGGGGCGCTGTCCAGCAGCCTCCGGGAGCACACCACCCCCGGACCCCCTCCCCGGACCGCGCGTCCGGGGGGAACCCCAGGCCGGAGGGCCAGTAGAGCGATGTCCCTGCACAGCCAGTCGACGGCCTCCTACCAGGCTGCCGCCACACCCGAGTTCCCCCGGCACGTCGTCACCGCGGTCCTCGTCGCCCACGACGGCGCTCGCTGGCTGCCCAAGACGCTCGCCGGCCTCCTCGGCCAGGAACGCCCCGCCCAGAGCCACATCGCGGCCGACACCGGCAGTGCCGACGACTCCGCACGCCTGCTCGGCGAAGCCTTCGGCGAGGACCGCGTCCTGCACCTCGCCCGCCGCACCGGCTTCGGCGCCGCCGTCGACGAAGCCGCCCGCGCCGTGGGACCCCTGAGCCCCGAGGACCTCCCGTACCTCAAGCGCCCCAGCGGCTGGGACCCCGTCAGCCGCACCTGGCGCGACGACGCCTACGACCTGCCCGAACTCCCCCACGGCGAACCCGTCCAGTGGCTCTGGCTGCTCCACGACGACTGCGCCCCCGAGCCCGACGCACTCACCGAACTGCTGCGCGTCGCCGAGGAGAACCCCGACGCCGCCGTGATCGGCCCCAAGCTGCGCGGCTGGTACGACAAGAAGCAGCTCCTCGAAGCCGGCGTCACCATCGCCCGCAGCGGCCGCCGCTGGACCGGCCTCGACCGCCGCGAACAGGACCAGGGCCAGCACGACCAGGTCCGCCCCGTCCTCTCCGTCTCCACCGCGGGCATGCTCGTGCGCCGCGACGTGTACGACGCCCTCGGCGGCTTCGACCGCCGTCTGCCCCTCATGCGCGACGACGTCGACCTCTGCTGGCGGGCCCAGAGTGCCGGCCACACCGTCCTCGTCGCCCCCGACGCCGTCCTGCGCCACGCCGAGGCCTCCGCCCGCGAGCGCCGCACCGTCGACTGCGCCGGACGGACGAGCTCCAGCCCGCACCGCGTCGACAAGGCCGGCGCCGTCTACACCGTCCTCGTCAACAGCTCCGGCCGCGCCCTGCCGTACGTCCTGCTGCGCGTCCTCGTCGGCACCGTGCTGCGCACCCTCGCCTACCTCGTCGGCAAGGCCCCCGGCCAGGCCGTCGACGAGATCACCGGCCTCCTCGCCACCCTGCTGCGCCCCGGCCGGATCCTCGGCGCCCGACGCAGACGCGGCCGCCCCGCCGTCCCCGCCAAGGAACTGCGCCCCCTCTTCCCGCCGCCCGGCGCGAGCCTGCGGGCCAACGCCGAACAGCTCGCCGGGTACTTCGGCGGAAACCGCGACCACGACACGGCCACCATCGGACGACACGGCGGAGCCGTCGAATCAGGCCCCGGCGGCGACGACGCCGACTACCTGGAGATCGAACAGTTCGCGCGCCTGAAGCGGATCGCCCGCAACCCCGCGCCCGTCCTCTTCGCCCTCCTCCTGCTCGTCTCCGTCATCGCCTGCCGCGCCCTGCTCGGCGGCGGCTCCCTCATGGGCGGCGCCCTGCTGCCCGCCCCCGACAGCGGACTCGACCTCTGGCGCGGCTACACCCACGACTGGCAGCCCGTCGCCACCGGCTCCACCGTCGGGGCGCCCCCCTACCTCGCCGTACTCGGTGCCTTCGCCACCCTGCTGTTCGGCTCCACCAGCGCCGCCCTGACCCTGCTGCTGGTCTGCTCGGTCCCGCTCGCCGGGCTCACCGCCTACTTCGCCTCCCGGCCCCTGGTCGAATCCCGGCTGCTGCGCGCCTGGGCCGCCGTCGCCTACGCCTTCCTGCCCGCCGTCACCGGCGCCCTCGCCGGCGGCCGCCTCGGCACCGCCGTCCTCGCCGTCCTGCTCCCCCTCATCGCCCGCTCGGCCGTCGCCGCCTTCGGGTTCGGCGTGGCCGAGGGCGACCGGGCGGGCTGGCGCCCGGTGTGGACGTACACCCTCCTGCTGAGCCTGGCCGTCGCCTTCACCCCCGTCGTGTGGCCGCTCGCCGCCGTCCTCGGCACCGCCGCCCTCGTGCTGCACCGCGCCGAGTGGAAGACGTACGGCTTGCGGCTGCTCGCCACCCTCGCCGTCCCGCTCGTCGTGCTCGCCCCCTGGTCGCTGAGCCTGCTCACGCATCCCGACCGGTTCTTGCACGAAGCCGGACTGCCGTACGGATCCGGCTCGGCCACCGCCCTGGACCTGCTCGGCTTCAGCCCTGGCGGCCCCCGCACCGCCGGTGGCCTGCTGCTCGTCGGCACCGTCCTCGCCGCCGTGGCCGCCCTGCTGCGCGCCGAGCGGCAGTTCGCCGTCCGCACCGCCTGGGCCACCGCCCTCGCCGCGTTGCTGCTGGCCGTCGTCGTCAACCGCACCGGCTGGGCCGGGCCCGCCACCCTCGTCTACGGACTGGCCCTGCTCGCCGCCGCAGTCGTCGGCGCCGACGGCGCCAAGGAGCGCGTCGCCGCCAGCAGCTTCGGTTGGCGCCAGCCGCTCGCCGCGCTGATCGCGCTCGCGGCGGCCGCCGGACCGCTGCTCGGCGCCGCCGGCTGGATGATCAGCGGCGCCGACGGCCCCCTGGAACGCCGCGACCCGGTCCAGGTCCCCGCCTTCGTCGCCGAGGAGAGCAGCACCCGCGACCAGGCCCGCACCCTCGTCCTCGGCGGCGCCTCGCCCGCCACCGTCTCCTACACCCTGGTCCGCGGCTCCGGCGGACGCCTCGGCGACGCCGAGACCGCAGCCGCGGCCGGCAGCAGCCCCCGGCTCGACAAGGTCGTCTCCAGCCTCGTCGCCGGCTCCGGCGCCGACCAGAGCGACCAGCTCAGCGGGTTCGCCATCCGCTACGTCCTGGTCCGCGACCGGGCCCCGCAGCAGATGCGCAAGGTCCTCGACGCCACCCCCGGCCTCAGCCGCCTCAGCCAGCTCGACGGCAGCGCCCTGTGGCGGGTGGACCGCCAGGTCGCCCGCGCCACCATCGTCTCCGGCAAGCCCGGCGAGGCCCCCATCCCGGTCGCCTCCGGACCCGTGGACGTCCACACCAAGATCCCGGCCGGCGAGGCCGGCCGCGTGCTGCGCATCGCGGACACCGCCGCCCCCGGCTGGCAGGCCACGCTCGACGGCAAGCCCCTCAAGCCCAAGACCCTCGACGGCTGGGCCCAGGGCTTCGAACTCCCCGCCGCCGGCGGCCGCCTCGACCTCGTCCACCAGGACGCGCTGACCCGCACGGCCTGGCACTGGGCCCAGGGCCTGCTCGCGCTCGTGCTGCTCGTCATGGCCCTGCCGGGCCGCCGGGCGCGCCTCGACGACGACCTGCCGGAAGAGGAGACCGAGGCCGCCGACCGCGCCGCCGCGGGCGAGGCCGGCGAAGGCCGCCGGGCCCGCCGGCTGCGCGCCGAGGCGCAGTCCCCGGCCTCCGCGGCGCCGGCCGGCGCCGCGGAGGCCGGGGGCGCGGTCGCCGATCCGTACGCCGGGATCCCGGCGCAGCCGGTGTACGGCGACGACGCGTACGCGTACCAGACGTACGGCGACCAGGGCTACGCCTACGAGCAGCAGCCCCAGCAGCCCCAGCAGCCCCAGCAGCCCCAGCAGCCCCAGCAGCCCCAGCAGCCGTACGTGCCGGCGCCCGCCCAGGCCCCGGAGTACGAGCAGTACCCGTACCCGCAGCAGGGCTACGACCCCCAGCAGGCGTACCCGCCGCAGCCGCAGCAGCAGCCGTACCCCTACCCGCCGCACGAGCAGCCCCACGAGCAGCCGTACGACACCTACGGACAGCAACAGCCGCGTCCGGACGGGAGCCCCCAGCAGTGAAGCAGCGCGCACCCCTGACGCTGGCGGCTGCGGTCGCGGCCCTGGCGGCCGTCACCGGCATCGCCCAGCTCACGGCCCCCGCCGCCCCGGCAGCCGACGCCAAGACGGCGGCCGCGGCCCGGATGCCGGTGGAGCGGTCCGCGCTGGTCTGCCCGGCGCCCAGCTCCTCGGACATCGCGGAGACCACGTACACGGCGATCACCCCCGGCGCGGCCGGTGCCGGCGGCAAGGGCACGGCCCGGCTGCTCGGCGCGACCAAGGAGGCCAAGCCGGTGCTGGAGCTCAAGGAGCGCGCCAAGCCCGCCGGGGCGACCGCCTCCGGCGCGGAAGCACCCGCGCTGACGGGTGTCGCCGACGGCGTCCTGGCCCCCGGCTGGACGGCGCAGCAGACCACGAAGGTCGCGGTCGGCCGGGCACGCGGCGTCCTCGGCGTCGGCTGCACCACGCCGGGCACCGACTTCTGGTTCCCCGGCGCGAGTACGGCCAAGGGGCGCGAGGACTACGTGCACCTCACCAACCCGGACGCCACGGCGGCCGTGATCGACATCAAGATGTTCGGCCCGGACGGGGCGGTCAAGTCCGAGGGCGGCACCGGCGAGAACATCCGCATCGACCCCAAGTCCACCAAGGCCGTCTCGCTGGCCTCCCTCGCCCCCGGCGCCCAGCTCGCGGACGTCACCGCCCACGTGACGACCCGTGCGGGCCGGGTCGGGGCCTCCGTGCAGGTCGGCGAGGAAGGGGTGGGCGCCGACTGGCTGGCGGCCTCCGCCGACCCGGCCGGCTCGCTCGTACTGCCCGGGATCCCGGCGGACGCCACCTCCGTACGGCTGGTGGCCTTCGCCCCCGGCGAGGAGGACGCGGACCTCACCGTCAAGCTGGCCGGCCCGAACGGTTCGATCAGCCCGGCGGGCAACGAACAGCTGCACCTCAAGGGCGGCATGACGGCGAGCCTCGACCTCAAGGACGTGACCCGCGGCGAGGCGGGCTCGCTGGTGCTGACCCCGGCGAACGGCAAGAAGGCCGTTCCGGTGGTGGCGGCCGTCCACGTGGTCCGCGGCAGCGGCGCCAAGCAGGAGATGGCGTTCATCCCGGCGGCCGGGCCGGTCGGAACGCGGGCCACGGTCGCAGACGACCGGGCCGACGAGAACGCGACGGTGCTCTCGCTGACGGCGGTGGGTGGCGAAGCGAAGGTCAAGGTGACGGCGTCGGCGGGCACGGAGGCCGGGGAACCGGCTTCGAAGGAGGTCACGGTCAAGGCGGGCACGACCCAGACGGTGGCCCTGGCCCCGGCGGGCGCCAAGGGTGCCTACGCGCTGACCGTCGAGACCGTCTCCGGCGGCACCGTGTACGCGTCCCGCACCCTGACGCTGCCCCACGAGGGCATCCCGATGTTCACGATCCAGCCCCTGTCGGACGACCACGCGATGGTCTCGGTCCCCAAGGCCACCCAGGACCTCACGGTCCTGACCGACTAGCCCGGTCCCGGCCCGGTCCGGTCGGGACGGATCCGTCAGTCCTGGCCGTACCGGGGGTCGACCGTCTCCGGGGACAGCCCCAGCAGCTCCGCCACCTGCTCCACCACGATCTCGTGCACGAGCAGCGCCCGCTCGTCCCGGCTCTTCGTCCGGATCTCCACCGGCCGCCGGAACACCACCACCCGCGCCGGCCGGCCCGGCTCCGGCGCCTCCGACAGTGCGCCGAGCGGCACCGCCTCGTCGTTCCAGCCGGCGTCCGGACCGCCCGGCGGCCCCGGCACGTCCGCGACCACGAACTCCACCTCCGCCAGCTGCGGCCACCGCCGCTCCAGCCGTTCGACCGAGTCCCGTACGAGGTCCCCGAACAGCTCCGCCCGGCTCGCCGACAGCGGCACCTGCGGCGGCGCCAGCGGCCCCCGCATGCCCCGCCCGTGCCGGTCGCGACGGCGCGGCCGCGGTTCGGCGGGAGGCTCGGTGGAGCGGGGCGGGCCGGGGGGCAGGGGGGTGTCCGTCACCCCCGCAGCGTAGCCCGCAGAGCCCTTCCCACCCGGGCCTTTCCGGACCCGCCGCGCCCCGCCGCGGGCACGACACGGGGAGTGGCCTGCGGGAGAGTCGTCGCGGCCCGGTCAAGAGTGCGGTACCGTCCAACGTCGTGAGCCCTGTACGTCGCTGTTCGCGCACCGCGTGCGGCCGCCCTGCCGTCGCGACACTGACGTACGTCTACGCCGATTCGACCGCAGTTCTCGGCCCGCTCGCCACCTACGCCGAGCCCCACTGCTACGACCTGTGTGCCGAGCACTCCGAGCGCCTGACCGCCCCGCGCGGCTGGGACGTCGTCCGCCTGACCGACGGCTCCGCGCCGTCCCGCCCGAGCGGCGACGACCTCGAAGCCTTGGCCAACGCCGTGCGTGAGGCGGCCCGTCCGTACGACCGCTCCGCCGAGGCCGGCGGCACCGGTCCCGGCAAGGGCGGCAGCGGCACCGGGGAGACCCGCCGCGGACACCTGCGCGTCCTGCGCTCGCCCGACTCCTGACATCACATGGTCTGAAAAGCCCCTCTGCGTGCACGGTAGGTTTGCTCCACCGCACAGCACCTCAGGAGGGCAGGCAGTGGCCGCAGATCTTTCGAACATCGTCAAGGCGTACGACGTACGTGGTGTCGTACCCGACGAGTGGGACGAGTCGCTGGCCGAGCTGTTCGGGGCTGCTTTCGTGGAGGTCACCGGCGCCACGGCGATCGTCGTCGGCCACGACATGCGGCCCTCCTCGCCCGCCCTGTCCGGCGCCTTCGCGCGCGGCGCCGCCGCCCGCGGCGTCGACGTCACCCTGATCGGGCTGTGCTCCACCGACCAGCTGTACTACGCCTCCGGCATCCTCGACCTGCCCGGCGCGATGTTCACCGCCTCGCACAACCCGGCCCGGTACAACGGCATCAAGCTCTGCCGGGCCGGCGCCGCCCCGGTCGGCCAGGACACCGGCCTCGCCACGATCCGCGAACGCGTCGAGCGGTGGTCCGAGGAGGGCGCCCCCGCCGTCGCGGAAGGCACCGTCCCGGGCACCGTCACCGAGCGGGACACCCTCGCCGGGTACGCCGACCACCTCAAGGGCCTGGTCGACCTCACCGCGATCCGCCCGCTGAAGGTCGTCGTGGACGCGGGCAACGGCATGGGCGGCCACACCGTCCCCACCGTCTTCGAGGGCCTGCCCCTCGACCTCGTCCCGATGTACTTCGAGCTCGACGGCACCTTCCCCAACCACGAGGCCAACCCCCTCGACCCGAAGAACCTCGTCGACCTCCAGGCCCGCGTGAAGGCCGAGGGCGCCGACCTCGGCCTCGCCTTCGACGGCGACGCCGACCGCTGCTTCGTCGTCGACGAGCGCGGCGAGGGCGTCTCCCCGTCCGCCGTCACCGCCCTGGTCGCGGCCCGCGAACTGGCCCGCAACGGCGGCGCCGGCACCGTGATCCACAACCTGATCACCTCCTGGTCCGTCCCCGAGGTCGTCCGCGAGCACGGCGGCACCCCCGTCCGCACCCGCGTCGGCCACTCCTTCATCAAGGAGGAGATGGCCAGGTCCGGCGCCATCTTCGGCGGCGAGCACTCGGCGCACTACTACTTCAAGGACTTCTGGAACGCGGACACCGGCATGCTCGCCGCGCTCCACGTCCTCGCTGCCCTCGGCGGCCAGGACGGGCCGCTCTCCGAACTGGTCGCCTCCTACGACCGCTACGAGGGCTCCGGCGAGATCAACTCCACCGTCGCCGACCAGGCCGACCGCCTCGCCGCCGTCAAGGCCGCCTACGGCTCCACCGAGGGCATCACCTTCGACGAGCTCGACGGCCTGACCGCCACCTCCGCCGACTGGTGGTTCAACCTGCGCGCCTCCAACACCGAGCCGCTGCTGCGCCTCAACGTCGAAGCCCGCGACCCGGCGACCCTCGCCAAGGTCCGTGACGAGGTCCTCGCGCTCGTCCGCGCGTAAGCGCCGTGTCACCGCCGGGCCGCGCGACGTGCGGCCCGGCGGTACGCTGACCTCGCCCAATCCGCATGTTCGAAGGGAACCGCCCCATGCCGCTCGAAGCCGGCCTTCTGGAGATCCTCGCCTGCCCCGCCTGCCACTCGCCCCTTGAGGACAAGTCGGCCGACGAAGCGGCTCCCGAGCTGATCTGCACCGGCCGGGACTGCGGCCTCGCGTACCCGGTCCGCGACGGCATCCCCGTCCTCCTCGTCGACGAGGCCCGCCGCCCCGCCTGAGGCGCCGGCCCGCCCGAGCCCGGGCCGCCACGGTCCGGGGTCCGCGGCCGCCACGGTCCGGACCGCGGCCGCACGCACACGCAGCACAGGGGCGTCCCCCGCAGCCGGGCGCCCGAGCAACCGAGTCGCCCGCCCTTCTGACCCAGCCGGAGGCCGAAATGCTCGACGAGTCGCTCCTCGACGCACCGGACGAGCTCGCCCGCGCCGACCGCCGCGGCCTGCTCCGCGGCGCCGCCGAGGCCGGGGCCAGAGTCCGCACCGCAGCCCGGCACGCGACCGAGGCCGGCCTCGACGGCCTGCGCCCCGACGGCCGGCCCCGCGCCGTCCTCATCGCCGGGCCCGGCACCGCCGCGACCGGAGTGGCCGACCTGCTCGGCGCCCTCGCCGGAGCCTCCGCACCCGTCATCCGCCTGCACCCCACCGGCGTCGCCCACGCCGCCGGAGCCCTGCGCTGGGCGCTGCCCGGCTGGGCCGGCTCCCTCGACCTGCTGCTCGTCGCCACCACCGACGGCAGCGAACCCGGACTCGCCGTCCTCGCCGAGCAGGCCTACCGGCGCGGCTGCACCGTCGTCGCCGTCGCGCCCGAGCGGTCCCCGCTGAGCGAAGCCGTGGACGGCGCGCACGGGCTCCTCGTACCGATGGCGAAGGCCCCGTACCAGGAGTACGACGAGTCCGCCGCGGCCGGACCCGGAGCCCTGTGGGCCCTGCTGACGCCGCTGCTGGTGCTCCTCGACAAGGTCGGCCTGATCACCGCCGCGCCCGAGACCCTCCAGCGCGTCGCCGACCGGCTCGACCGCACCGCCGAGCGCTGCGGACCGGCCATCGCCACGTACTCCAACCCGGCGAAGACGCTCGCCGCCGAGCTCGCCGACTCCCTCCCGCTCATCTGGAGCGAGGGCGCGGGCGCGGGCCCGGCCGGCCGCCGCTTCGCCGCCACCCTCGCCGAGCTCGCCGGCCGCCCCGCACTCGCCGCCGACCTCCCCGAGGCGCTGCCCGCCCACGGGGTCCTGCTCGCAGGCTCCTTCGCCGCCGGCGCCGATCCCGAAGACTTCTTCCGTGACCGGGTGGAGGAGCCCCAGGCCCTCCGCGCCCGCATCGTCCTGCTGCGCGACCGGCCCACGGGCGGACTCAGCGCCGCCCCGGCCGCGCGCGAGCTCGCCCTCAGCCACGACACGGCCATCAGCGAGCTCGAACCCGAGGAGGGCGGCGAACTGGAACAGCTCGCCGAGCTCCTCGCCGTCACGGATTTCGCCACCGCCTACCTGGCGCTGGCGAGCAGGGGACACGGCTGAGCACGCCACCGTGCCGGCCCTTCATCCAGGAAGACGGACGAAGATGGACCGCCTGACGAACACGATCCGCCCCTACGCCTGGGGATCGACGACCGCGATCCCCGGGCTCCTCGGCGTCGAACCCACCGGGGAGCCCCAGGCCGAGATGTGGATGGGCGCGCACCCGAGCGCCCCGTCGCGCCTCGACCGGGGCGCCGGCGAGACCACCCTCGCGGACGTCATCGCCGCCGACCCCGAGCGGGAGCTCGGCGCGGCCGCCGTCGCCAAGTTCGGCCCCCGGCTGCCCTTCCTCTTCAAGATCCTCGCGGCGGGAGCCCCGCTCTCCCTCCAGGTCCACCCCGACCTGGAGCAGGCCGGGGCGGGCTACGCCGACGAGGAGCGCCGCGGGATTGCGATCGACGCGGCCCACCGCAACTACAAGGACCCAAACCACAAGCCCGAGATGATCTGCGCGCTCACCCCCTTCGACGGCCTGTGCGGGTTCCGCGCGCCGCTGGAGGCCGCCGAGCTCCTCGCGGGCCTCGGGGTGGACTCCCTCAAGCCGTACGTCGACCTCCTCCGGGCCCACCCGGAGGAGGCGGCACTGCGCGAGATGCTCACGGCCGTACTGACCGCGGACCGCGCCGAGATGGCCCGTACGGTCGCCGAGGCGGGCGCCGCCGTCGAACGCCTCGGGGCCCCGTACGCGCCGTACGCCAAGCTCGTCCACCACTTCCCCGGTGACCCGGGCGTGATCGCGGCCATGCTCCTCAACCACGTCCGACTCCAGCCCGGCGAGGCCATGTTCCTCGGTGCCGGCGTCCCGCACGCCTACCTCGACGGCCTCGGCGTGGAACTGCTGGCCAACTCCGACAACGTGCTGCGCGCCGGACTCACCCCCAAACACGTGGACGTGCCCGAGCTGCTGAAGATCGTGCGGTTCGAGCCCGGTGACCCGGCCGTACAGCGCCCCGAGGGCAACGGCGAGGAGGTCTACGAGACCCCCGTCGACGAGTTCCGGCTCTCCCGCTTCGCCCTGGCCCCCGGCGCCGCCCCCCACCCCCTCCCGGACGCGGCCCCGCAGATCCTGCTGTGTACGGCGGGTCGTCCTAAGGTCGGCGAAGAGACCCTGTCCCCCGGGGAGTCGGTCTTCGTCCCGGCGGGCGAAAAGGTTGAACTGTCCGGTATCGGTACTGTCTTCCGGGCCACCGTCGCCGTCTGACGTGGCGTCCGCGGCCACGGCTGCAACAATGTGCCGCCGTAGCGCGGCGCCCCCGGCAGGGCCGCCGTACCGAGGAAGGGACTTCAGAAACCCATGAGCGCGTCCGGCGGTACCAGGGCGATCGTGGCGGCACTCGCCGCCAATCTCGCCATCGCTGTAGCCAAGTTCGTGGCCTTCGTCTTCAGTGGGTCGTCGTCGATGCTCGCGGAAAGCGTCCACTCGCTGGCCGACTCCGGGAACCAGGGGCTGCTGCTCCTCGGCGGAAAGAAGGCCCAGCGCGAGGCGACGCCGCAACACCCCTTCGGGTACGGGCGCGAACGCTACATCTACGCCTTCCTCGTCTCCATCGTGCTCTTCACCGTCGGCGGCATGTTCGCCATCTACGAGGGAGTCGAGAAGGTCCAGCACCCGCATCCCATCGAGGACTGGTACTGGCCGATCGGTGTGCTCCTCTTCGCGCTCGTCGCGGAGGGGTTCTCCTTCAAGACGGCGATCAAGGAGTCGAACGAGATCCGCGGCACGTTGTCCTGGAGCCAGTTCATCAGGCGCGCCAAGGCCCCCGAGCTGCCGGTGGTCCTACTGGAGGACTTCGGCGCACTCGTCGGCCTGGTCCTCGCCCTCGGCGGCGTCGGCCTCGCCCTCGCCACCGGCGACGGCGTTTGGGACGGCATCGGCACCCTGTGCATCGGCACGCTGCTGATCCTCATCGCGATCGTGCTGGCCGCCGAGACCAAGTCCCTGCTGCTCGGCGAGGCCGCCGGCACGGAGGACGTCGAGAAGATCAGGGCCGCCCTCGTCGACGGCGACGTCGTCACCCGCGTGATCCACATGCGCACCCTCCACCTCGGCCCGGAGGAGCTCCTGGTCGCCGCCAAGATCGCCGTCCAGCACGACGACACGGCCACCGAGATCGCCGACGCCATCAACGCGGCCGAGGCCAGGATCCGCGAGGCGGTCCCGATCGCCCGCGTGATCTACCTGGAGCCGGACATCTACCACGCGGAAGCCGCCGCGAAGGGCTGACGCTCCCCACCCCTTCCGTGCCGGGGCCCCCGCAGCGCAGACGCGCCGCGGGGGCCCTCGTACGACCGGACGGCACGGGCCGGTGCTACCGGGCGACCGCCTGCACCTGCCCGACCTGCTGGAGTCGACCCTTCCGCCGCGCCCGCCCGCGCACCACCAGGGCCGCGGCGCCCACGCCGCCGCCGGCGAGGATCAGGGCGATCCCGACGAGGCCGGCCGCGCCGGCCGCAAGGAAACCCGCGGGCGCCGCGACGGCCTTGCCCCGGACCGCCGACACCGGCAGGGTCCCGTCGTGGTCGGAGAGCCGCATGCGCGAGTCGTTGGAGTTGCCGCGGTTGTCGCCGAGTACGAACATCCGCCCCTCGGGCACGATCACGTCGAAGGAGGCCGTCGCCGGGGTGGCCCGGTCCTTCAGGTAGGGCTCCTCCAACGGCACGCCGTTGAGCACCAGCGTGGGATCGCCCGCCTTGTACGAGATCCGGTCCCCGCCGAGGGCCACCACCCGCTTCAGGACGTCCCCCTTCGGCACCCAGGTCGGAGCCGAGATCAGGGCGATGTCCCCGCGCCGGATCCCGCTGCCACCGCCGAGCGTGAAGTAGGCGGTGTCCCCGC
Source organism: Streptomyces sp. NBC_00597 (assembly GCF_041431095.1). Classification (GTDB taxonomy): domain Bacteria; phylum Actinomycetota; class Actinomycetes; order Streptomycetales; family Streptomycetaceae; genus Streptomyces. The sequence goes on along the minus strand of NZ_CP107757.1, from coordinate 4,009,561 downwards.
GCCGGTACGTCGGGTCCATCGACACGCTCGGGACGGAACGGGACGTGTACCCGTCCTCGACCAGGACGGCGGTCGCCACCGTCACCCCGAGGGCCAGCGTCCCGCCGAGCGCCAGCAGCGCCACCGCCCACATCCCGAGTCTTCGCCCCGGCGTGCGCTCCATGTACGTGTCCCTCCCGAACGGCTGTGCGTGCGCGGGAGATCGTACGGCCCGGCGGATCTCGCGGATCACGACCGGGCGCTCCGGACCGTCCGGGCCGACCAAAAGTCCGAAAGGCCGGGCACCCTGCCCGCCGGCGGGCCCCGCCCGCAGGTGCGTGCGGCTTTCGCGCAGCCCTCCGCGCAGCCGTTCACGTGGCAACTTCTTTCCCGGCAGCCGGGGCACGTTCCGCCGACCGGTGTAGGTTTGGCATAGTGTCAGGCGTCGCTGCTGATGGCGGTCGGGCGGTCCTCGGGGACCGGCCGAGGGGAGAGAGGACCCCCGACGGACTGAGCGCCCGGTGCAACCGTCCCACGGACGATGCACGGCTCAGCCGTACCCACCTCTCGACCCATGAGGAGCAGTACCCATGGACTTCAAGGTCGCCGACCTTTCCCTCGCCGCCTTCGGCCGCAAGGAGATCACCCTCGCCGAGCACGAGATGCCCGGCCTGATGTCGATCCGCCGCGAGTACGCCGCGGCCCAGCCGCTCGCCGGCGCCCGCATCACCGGCTCCCTGCACATGACGGTGCAGACGGCCGTCCTGATCGAGACGCTGGTCGCCCTCGGCGCCGACGTCCGCTGGGCCTCCTGCAACATCTTCTCCACCCAGGACCACGCGGCCGCCGCCATCGCGGTGGGCCCGAACGGCACCCCCGAGAACCCGCAGGGCGTCCCCGTCTTCGCCTGGAAGGGCGAGACGCTGGAGGAGTACTGGTGGTGCACGGAGCAGGCGCTGACCTGGCCGAACACCCCCACCGGCGGCCCGAACATGATCCTCGATGACGGTGGTGACGCCACCCTCCTCGTCCACAAGGGCGTCGAGTTCGAGAAGGTCGGCTCCGCCCCGGACCCGTCCACGGCGGACTCCGAGGAGTACGGCCACATCCTCACCCTGCTGAACCGCACCCTCGGCGAGACCCCGCAGAAGTGGACGCAGCTCGCGTCCGAGATCCGCGGCGTCACCGAGGAGACCACCACCGGTGTCCACCGCCTGTACGAAATGATGGCCGAGGGCAGCCTGCTCTTCCCGGCCATCAACGTGAACGACGCCGTCACCAAGTCGAAGTTCGACAACAAGTACGGCTGCCGCCACTCCCTCATCGACGGCATCAACCGCGCCACCGACGTCCTCATCGGCGGCAAGGTCGCGGTCGTCTTCGGCTACGGCGACGTCGGCAAGGGCTGCGCCGAGTCGCTGCGCGGCCAGGGCGCCCGCGTCATCGTCACCGAGATCGACCCGATCTGCGCGCTCCAGGCGGCCATGGACGGCTTCCAGGTCGCGACGCTGGACGACGTCGTCGAGACGGCCGACATCTTCATCACGACCACGGGCAACAAGGACATCATCATGGCCGCCGACATGGCCAAGATGAAGCACCAGGCGATCGTGGGCAACATCGGCCACTTCGACAACGAGATCGACATGGCCGGTCTGGCCAAGATCGACGGCATCGTCAAGGACGAGGTCAAGCCGCAGGTCCACACCTGGAAGTTCCCCGACGGCAAGGTCCTCATCGTCCTCTCCGAGGGCCGCCTGCTGAACCTGGGCAACGCGACCGGCCACCCGTCCTTCGTGATGTCGAACTCCTTCGCGGACCAGACCCTGGCCCAGATCGAGCTCTTCACCAAGCCGGAGGAGTACCCGACCGACGTCTACGTGCTGCCCAAGCACCTCGACGAGAAGGTCGCCCGCCTCCACCTGGACGCCCTCGGCGTCAAGCTCACGACGCTCCGCCCCGAGCAGGCCAACTACATCGGCGTCAAGGTCGAGGGCCCGTACAAGCCGGACCACTACCGCTACTGATCCGCACGCGGCAGCAGCACCAGCACGTCCCGCAGGCCCCCGGCGAGATGCCGGGGGCCTGCCCCCGTACCCAGGCAAGGAACGACACGATGCCCCGCGGCCGCTACTCGCTCCACGACCCGCACGACCACAGCCCCCTCGGCGAAGAGCACTTCCACTGCGCGCCCGGCCCCTCCGGCTGGCGCTACGTCTCCCAGCTCACCGGCCCCGACGGCGACCACCGCGGATCCGTCGACCTGGCGGTCGACGAACTCGGCCGCCCCATCCGCCTCGAACTCAACGCATCGAGCTGGCAGGTCCGCGGCGCCGCCATCGACGGCGTCACCTGGGTGCGCTCCGACCCCGCCGGCACCGAGGCCACCGAGGGCAACGTCGCCGCCGCGGGCTTCACCGGCACCTCGCCGGCCTTCCTCGTGGCGACGGCCCGCCTGCTGCGCCTGACGCCCGGCGCCCCCGCGACCCGGGTCCGGCTCGTCGCCCTCACCGACCCGGTGCTGGCCCCCCGTACGGTCGACCAGGCCTGGGCCCTGCTCGGGCGGGCCGAGCACGCGACGGACAGCGGCCCGCTCGTCGTGGACGAGTACCAGGTCACCGCCCTGGACACCGGCGAGGTCCACACGGTCCACCTGGCGGGCGACGTCGTCCTCTCGGCGCCGGGCATCGAGCTGGAACACCTGGAGACCCCGCCCTCGACGTTCGAGCAGTAGCGGCTCAGGCGGGCGGTGCGAACCCGGTCCGCCGTACGGGCTCCACGGGCGCGGCGGGCGGGGCCGCCGGGGCAGGAGCGGTGGCCGGTGCAGCCGCCGGACCCACGGGCATCACGGGCATCACCGGTGCGACGAGCGCGGGCGCGGCCGGGACGGGCCCACCTGGAACGGGGGCGCCGAAGCCCGCCGGACCCACCGGCCCGAAGGCGCGGGCCGCATCCCGGGCCTGCCGCTCGTGCACCACGGCCATCAGGAACGCCGCGGCCGGCACCCCCACCGGCGGCGGTGCCCCCGTACGCGCCACCAGATCATCCGCGAGCCGCGCCGCCATCGCGGCGCCCACCTGCGGGTCCAGCTGGTTCATCCGTGTCAGGTACTGCCGTATCGCCAGCCACAGCCCGTCCGGTACGGCCGACAGGTCCAGCCCGGAGAACCGCCCGGCCAGCCACGGCGGCGGCGGGGGCACCGGCATGACCCGCGCCCCCGGCACCCGCTCCCGGACGACCAGCGCCCCCGCGAACACGTCGCCGAGCCGCCGGCCCCGCGCCGACACCAGCGACGCGATGCAGGCCACGGCCCCGAAGGTCATCAGCAGCTCCACGACCCCCATCGCCCCGCGCACCAGCGCGTGCCGGAAGCGGATCGGCCCGCCGTCGTCCCGGACCACCCGCAGCCCGCAGGCGAGCTTGCCGAGCGAACGCCCGTGGGACAGCGTCTCCACCGCGATCGGCACGCCGACCAGCACCAGCAGGAAACTCGCCACCGACACCGCGGCCTGCGCGGCGGGATCCAGCGAGGCGGTCGCGACGGTCAGCCCGATCGAGATGACCAGGTACCCCGTGAGGTACACGAGCAGGTCGAGGAAGATCGCCAGCGCTCGGCTCGGCAGTCTCGCCGGCCGCAAACCCAGGACGACCGCGTCCCCCGTCACCAGATCGCTCACCCTGCACACCTTTCCCGTGACCGGTCCCGCCCCTTGGGTCTCCCAGTCTGCCAAGCTGACCACGGTAGGAGTAAGCAGAAGCGGGTCCTGGGGCAGGGGAGCGGTAACCGGATGGATCTCGACGTCTTCGTCACGGCCCACCGGGCGGAATGGGACCGCCTGGAACAGCTCCTGGGCCGCGGCCGCAGGCTGACCGGTGCCGAGGCGGACGAGCTGGTCGCGCTCTACCAGCGCACGTCCACGCACCTCTCGCTGATCCAGTCCAGCACCCCCGACCCCATGCTCACGGGCCGTTTGACGCAGCTCGTCGCCCGTGCCCGCGCCACCGTGACGGGCGCCCGGCGGGCCGGCTGGCGCGACGCGGCCCGCTTCTTCACCGCCGGCTTCCCCGCCGCCGTCTACCGCAGCCGCCGCTGGTGGATACCGACGGCGCTGCTGTCCACGGCGGTCGGCGTCCTCATCGGCTGGTGGATAGCCACGCACCCGGAGGTGCAGGGCGCGATCGCAGCCCCGGACGACCTGAAGGCGCTCACGAAACCGGGGGGCGGGTACGAGACGTACTACTCCAGCAACCCGGCGGGTTCGTTCGCCGCCCAGGTGTGGACGAACAATGCCCAGGCGGCCGCGGTCTGCCTGGTGCTGGGCGCGTTCCTCGGGATACCGGTGCTCTGGATCCTCTTCCTGAACATGCTCAACCTCGGCGTCGGCATCGGCCTGATGGCCTCCGCGGGCCGCCTCGACGTCTTCCTCGGCCTGATCCTTCCGCACGGCCTGCTCGAACTGACCGCCGTGTTCGTGGCGGCGGGCACCGGCCTGCGCCTCGGCTGGACGGTCATCGACCCGGGCCCCCGCACCCGCCGCGCCGCCCTCGCCGAACAGGGCCGCGCCGCGCTGGGCATGGCGATCGGCCTGGCGGTGGTCCTGTTCGCATCGGGCCTGATCGAGGGCTTCGTAACCCCCTCCGGCCTTCCGACCTGGGCCCGCATCTCGATCGGCGTCGTCGCCGAGGCCCTGTTCCTGACGTACGTCTACGTGCTCGGCGGCCGGGCCGTGCGGGCCGGCGAGGTGGGCGACGTCGAGGCCGCCGACCAGGCGGCGACGCTCCCGACCGCCGCCTGATGTGCGGACGACCCCGCTGAGCTGCTAGTCTCCTCGTCGTCCCGCAGCGACTATTGACACCGTCGCCGCGGGGAGGTAGATTTTAACGGTTGCCTCGAACTGGACAAGTTCGGCAGCGATCGTTTAAGATCTTTCTCGCCCCCAAGGAATTGAATTCCAATGGGGCACGGTCGACTCCTCCTCCAGGAATCTGAAGCCGGGAAATCCGGTGGAAAACTTCTGATAGAGTCGGCATCGCCGGAAAGGGAAACGCGAAAGCGAAATCCTGGAAAGCGAACCCCGCTTCGACCGGGAATCGGACACGAAAGAGTCTGATAGAGTCGGAAACGAAGAACGAAAGCCCGGAGGAAAGCCCGAGAGGGTGAGTACAAAGGAAGCGTCCGTTCCTTGAGAACTCAACAGCGTGCCAAAAATCAACGCCAGAAGTTGATACCCCGTCCACTTCGGTGGATGAGGTTCCTTTGAAAAAGTCCTGTCTTTCGGGGCAGGCAACAACACAGCGAGGACGCAGTGGACGGTCGGTCATATTCCGACATGATCGTCCCGCTCTAAGTGCGTGTGCACCCGATTACGGGTAAACATTCATGGAGAGTTTGATCCTGGCTCAGGACGAACGCTGGCGGCGTGCTTAACACATGCAAGTCGAACGATGAAGCCCTTCGGGGTGGATTAGTGGCGAACGGGTGAGTAACACGTGGGCAATCTGCCCTTCACTCTGGGACAAGCCCTGGAAACGGGGTCTAATACCGGATAATACTCCTGCCTGCATGGGCGGGGGTTAAAAGCTCCGGCGGTGAAGGATGAGCCCGCGGCCTATCAGCTTGTTGGTGGGGTAATGGCCCACCAAGGCGACGACGGGTAGCCGGCCTGAGAGGGCGACCGGCCACACTGGGACTGAGACACGGCCCAGACTCCTACGGGAGGCAGCAGTGGGGAATATTGCACAATGGGCGAAAGCCTGATGCAGCGACGCCGCGTGAGGGATGACGGCCTTCGGGTTGTAAACCTCTTTCAGCAGGGAAGAAGCGAAAGTGACGGTACCTGCAGAAGAAGCGCCGGCTAACTACGTGCCAGCAGCCGCGGTAATACGTAGGGCGCAAGCGTTGTCCGGAATTATTGGGCGTAAAGAGCTCGTAGGCGGCTTGTCACGTCGGATGTGAAAGCCCGAGGCTTAACCTCGGGTCTGCATTCGATACGGGCTAGCTAGAGTGTGGTAGGGGAGATCGGAATTCCTGGTGTAGCGGTGAAATGCGCAGATATCAGGAGGAACACCGGTGGCGAAGGCGGATCTCTGGGCCATTACTGACGCTGAGGAGCGAAAGCGTGGGGAGCGAACAGGATTAGATACCCTGGTAGTCCACGCCGTAAACGTTGGGAACTAGGTGTTGGCGACATTCCACGTCGTCGGTGCCGCAGCTAACGCATTAAGTTCCCCGCCTGGGGAGTACGGCCGCAAGGCTAAAACTCAAAGGAATTGACGGGGGCCCGCACAAGCAGCGGAGCATGTGGCTTAATTCGACGCAACGCGAAGAACCTTACCAAGGCTTGACATATACCGGAAAGCATTAGAGATAGTGCCCCCCTTGTGGTCGGTATACAGGTGGTGCATGGCTGTCGTCAGCTCGTGTCGTGAGATGTTGGGTTAAGTCCCGCAACGAGCGCAACCCTTGTCCTGTGTTGCCAGCATGCCCTTCGGGGTGATGGGGACTCACAGGAGACCGCCGGGGTCAACTCGGAGGAAGGTGGGGACGACGTCAAGTCATCATGCCCCTTATGTCTTGGGCTGCACACGTGCTACAATGGCCGGTACAATGAGCTGCGATACCGTGAGGTGGAGCGAATCTCAAAAAGCCGGTCTCAGTTCGGATTGGGGTCTGCAACTCGACCCCATGAAGTCGGAGTTGCTAGTAATCGCAGATCAGCATTGCTGCGGTGAATACGTTCCCGGGCCTTGTACACACCGCCCGTCACGTCACGAAAGTCGGTAACACCCGAAGCCGGTGGCCCAACCCGTAAGGGAGGGAGCTGTCGAAGGTGGGACTGGCGATTGGGACGAAGTCGTAACAAGGTAGCCGTACCGGAAGGTGCGGCTGGATCACCTCCTTTCTAAGGAGCACAGTACCGATTGCAGACAAACGTTCTGCACGGTCAGCTCATGGGTGGAACGTTGATTAGTTGGCACGGTTTCCAAAACTCTCTGTAAGTACTGCTTCGGCGTGGAACACAGTGAAGTGGAGGGGATCGTGCTTGGCACGTTGTTGGGTCCTGAAGGTACGGCCGTAAGGTCATGTCTTCAGTGCCGGCCCCAGTGAACTCGCCAGCTTGTCTGGTGGGGTGATGGGTGGCTGGTCGTTGTTTGAGAACTACACAGTGGACGCGAGCATCTGTGGCCAAGTTTTTAAGGGCGCACGGTGGATGCCTTGGCACCAGGAACCGATGAAGGACGTGAGAGGCCGCGATAGGCCCCGGGGAGCTGCCAACTGAGCTTTGATCCGGGGGTGTCCGAATGGGGAAACCCGGCAGTCGTCATGGGCTGTCACCCACTGCTGAACACATAGGCAGTGTGGAGGGAACGAGGGGAAGTGAAACATCTCAGTACCCTCAGGAAGAGAAAACAACCGTGATTCCGGGAGTAGTGGCGAGCGAAACCGGATGAGGCCAAACCGTATGCGTGTGATACCCGGCAGGGGTTGCGCATGCGGGGTTGTGGGAATTCTTTTGATCGGTCTGCCGGCCGGTCGGCGAGTCAGAAACCGTTGATGTAGTCGAAGGACATGCGAAAGGTCCGGCGTAGAGGGTAAGACCCCCGTAGACGAAACATTAGCGGCTTGCTTAAGAATCTCCCAAGTAGCACGGGGCCCGAGAAATCCCGTGTGAATCTGGCGGGACCACCCGCTAAGCCTAAATATTCCCTGGTGACCGATAGCGGATAGTACCGTGAGGGAATGGTGAAAAGTACCGCGGGAGCGGAGTGAAATAGTACCTGAAACCGTGTGCCTACAAGCCGTGGGAGCGTCGCTGTATGTGCTTGCACATACAGTCGTGACTGCGTGCCTTTTGAAGAATGAGCCTGCGAGTTAGCGGTGTGTAGCGAGGTTAACCCGTGTGGGGAAGCCGTAGCGAAAGCGAGTCCGAATAGGGCGATTGAGTTGCACGCTCTAGACCCGAAGCGGAGTGATCTAGCCATGGGCAGGTTGAAGCGGAGGTAAGACTTCGTGGAGGACCGAACCCACCAGGGTTGAAAACCTGGGGGATGACCTGTGGTTAGGGGTGAAAGGCCAATCAAACTCCGTGATAGCTGGTTCTCCCCGAAATGCATTTAGGTGCAGCGTCGTGTGTTTCTTGCCGGAGGTAGAGCACTGGATAGGCGATGGGCCCTACCGGGTTACTGACCTTAGCCAAACTCCGAATGCCGGTAAGTGAGAGCACGGCAGTGAGACTGTGGGGGATAAGCTCCATGGTCGAGAGGGAAACAGCCCAGAGCATCGACTAAGGCCCCTAAGCGTACGCTAAGTGGGAAAGGATGTGGAGTCGCAGAGACAACCAGGAGGTTGGCTTAGAAGCAGCCACCCTTGAAAGAGTGCGTAATAGCTCACTGGTCAAGTGATTCCGCGCCGACAATGTAGCGGGGCTCAAGCGTACCGCCGAAGTCGTGTCATTGCAGCAATAGGGCCAACGCCCGCTGTGATGGGTAGGGGAGCGTCGTGTGCCGGGTGAAGCAGCAGCGGAAGCTAGTTGTGGACGGTTCACGAGTGAGAATGCAGGCATGAGTAGCGATACACACGTGAGAAACGTGTGCGCCGATTGACTAAGGGTTCCTGGGTCAAGCTGATCTGCCCAGGGTAAGTCGGGACCTAAGGCGAGGCCGACAGGCGTAGTCGATGGACAACCGGTTGATATTCCGGTACCCGCTTTGAAACGCCCAATATCGAATCAGGCGATGCTAAGTCCGTGAAGCCGTTCCGGACCCTTCGGGGAAAGGAAAGTGGTGGAGCCGACGAACCAGACTTGTAGTAGGTAAGCGATGGGGTGACGCAGGAAGGTAGTCCAGCCCGGGCGGTGGTTGTCCCGGGGTAAGGGTGTAGGCCGAGGGGTAGGCAAATCCGTCCCTCATTAAGGCTGAGACCTGATGCCGAGCCGATTGTGGTGAAGTGGATGATCCTATGCTGTCGAGAAAAGCCTCTAGCGAGTTTCATGGCGGCCCGTACCCTAAACCGACTCAGGTGGTCAGGTAGAGAATACCGAGGCGTTCGGGTGAACTATGGTTAAGGAACTCGGCAAAATGCCCCCGTAACTTCGGGAGAAGGGGGGCCATCACTGGTGATCGGACTTGCTCCGTGAGCTGGGGGTGGCCGCAGAGACCAGCGAGAAGCGACTGTTTACTAAAAACACAGGTCCGTGCGAAGCCGTAAGGCGATGTATACGGACTGACGCCTGCCCGGTGCTGGAACGTTAAGGGGACCGGTTAGTGCACTTTCGGGTGTGCGAAGCTGAGAACTTAAGCGCCAGTAAACGGCGGTGGTAACTATAACCATCCTAAGGTAGCGAAATTCCTTGTCGGGTAAGTTCCGACCTGCACGAATGGCGTAACGACTTCTCGACTGTCTCAACCATAGGCCCGGTGAAATTGCACTACGAGTAAAGATGCTCGTTTCGCGCAGCAGGACGGAAAGACCCCGGGACCTTTACTACAGTTTGATATTGGTGTTCGGTTCGGCTTGTGTAGGATAGGTGGGAGACTTTGAAGCAGCCACGCCAGTGGTTGTGGAGTCGCCGTTGAAATACCACTCTGGTCGTGCTGGATGTCTAACCTCGGTCCGTGATCCGGATCAGGGACAGTGTCTGATGGGTAGTTTAACTGGGGCGGTTGCCTCCCAAAGGGTAACGGAGGCGCCCAAAGGTTCCCTCAGCCTGGTTGGCAATCAGGTGTTGAGTGTAAGTGCACAAGGGAGCTTGACTGTGAGACCGACGGGTCGAGCAGGGACGAAAGTCGGGACTAGTGATCCGGCGGTGGCTTGTGGAAGCGCCGTCGCTCAACGGATAAAAGGTACCCCGGGGATAACAGGCTGATCTTCCCCAAGAGTCCATATCGACGGGATGGTTTGGCACCTCGATGTCGGCTCGTCGCATCCTGGGGCTGGAGTCGGTCCCAAGGGTTGGGCTGTTCGCCCATTAAAGCGGTACGCGAGCTGGGTTTAGAACGTCGTGAGACAGTTCGGTCCCTATCCGCTGTGCGCGTAGGAATATTGAGAAGGGCTGTCCCTAGTACGAGAGGACCGGGACGGACGAACCTCTGGTGTGCCAGTTGTCCTGCCAAGGGCATGGCTGGTTGGCTACGTTCGGGAGGGATAACCGCTGAAAGCATCTAAGCGGGAAGCCTGCTTCAAGATGAGTATTCCCACCTCCTTGAGAGGGTAAGGCTCCCAGTAGACGACTGGGTTGATAGGCCAGATGTGGAAGCCCGGTAACGGGTGGAGCTGACTGGTACTAATAGGCCGAGGGCTTGTCCTCAGTTGCTCGCGTCCACTGTGTTAGTTCTGAAATAACGAACAGCTGTGATTTTAGCCAGCGTTCAAATTTCATAGTGTTTCGGTGGTCATAGCGTTAGGGAAACGCCCGGTTACATTCCGAACCCGGAAGCTAAGCCTTTCAGCGCCGATGGTACTGCAGGGGGGACCCTGTGGGAGAGTAGGACGCCGCCGAACAATCATTGTGGGAAAGCCCCGCACCTTCTGGTGCGGGGCTTTTCTGCGTTCTGGGCTCATACCCTGGCGGGAATTGTCCGGCGGGAGGGAGTGGCGGACGATCAGTGCCTCACCACTCACGAGGAGGCGCGTCATGTCTGCCGCTACGCCGACCACCGCCGAGGTCATCGAGCGCTTCAACCAGGTCTTCCAGCAGCGGGACCCGTCCGGGCTCGCCGCCCTGGTCGGCGCGGACTGTGTGATGGAAGGGCTCTCGCCCGCGCCCGCCGGCACCCGGGTCGAAGGGGCCGAGGAGTGCATCCGCTTCTGGAGCGACTTCGCCACCGACCCGGCCAACGACTTCGAGGTCGAGGACGTCGCCTGCGCTGAGGAGCTGTCGGTGATCCGTTGGAAGTTGCTGTTCGGTCCGGGAGAGAAGGACTACGTCCGCTGCGTCAACGTCATGCGGGTACGCGACGGACTGATCATCGAGGCTCTCGGGTACGCCAAAACCGGCTGAGCCCGAGGGCCGGACGCTACAGGCGGCCCGCGGCCTTCAGGGCCAGGTAGGCGTCGGACAGGGCCGGGGCCAGGGTGTCCGGGGTGGCGTCGACGACGTGGACCCCGTGGCGGGCGAGCTGCTCCGCCGTGCGCCGGCGGGCCGCCTGGGACTGGGTGCCGGCCGCGGCCTCGTAGACCGCGTCGAGCGTGCCGCGGGACTTCGTCATATCCTCGACGCGCGGATCCGCCACCGACGCCAGTAGGACCGTGTGGCGCTGCGTGAGGCGGGGGAGGAGGGGGAGCAGGCCTTCCTCTATCGGGGCCGCGTCCAAGCTCGTCAGAAGGACCACCAGGGACCGGCGCGGGGCGTTGCGGAGGATGGTGGAGACCAGGGTCCGGGAGTCCGTTTCGACGAGCTCCGGTTCCAGGGTCGCCATCGCGTTCACGAACGCCGGGAGGATGTCGCCGGCCGAGCGGCCCTGGACCTGCGCGCGGCTGCGGCGGTCGTGGGCCAGCAGGTCGACGCGGTCGCCCGCGCGGGAGGCCAGCGCGGCCAGCAGCAGGGCGGCGTCCATCGCCGAGTCCAGGCGGGGGGCGTCGCCGACGCGGCCCGCCGAGGTGCGGCCCGTGTCCAGGCAGATCAGGATGTGCCGGTCGCGCTCCGGACGCCAGGTGCGCACGGCGACCTTGTCCTGGCGGGCGGTGGCCCGCCAGTCGATGGAGCGGGTGTCGTCACCGGGGACGTAGTCGCGCAGGCTGTCGAACTCGGTGCCCTCGCCGCGGGTCAGGACGCTCGTGCGGCCGTCCAGTTCGCGCAGCCGGGCCAGCCGCGAGGGGAGGTGCTTGCGGCTGGTGAAGGGCGGCAGGACCCGGACCGTCCAGGGGACGGTGTGGGTTCCCTGGCGGGCGAACAGGCCGAGCGGCCCGTACGAGCGGATCGTCACCCGGTCGGCGTGCCGGTCTCCGCGGCGGGTCGGGAGCAGCCGGGTGGTGATCCGGCGGCGTTCGCCCGGCGGGACGGTCACCGTGTGCCGGGAGGCGTCGCCCTCGGTGCCCGGGAGCCAGCTGCTGGGGGGCCAGGCGTCCCGGACGCGGGCCCGGAGCGGGCGGGTGGCCGGATTGGTGAGGGTGAGGTGGACCTCCGCCGGTTCGCCGAGGCGGACGGAGGTGTCGCCCGAGCGGGCGAGGGTGAGCCGCCGGACCGGCGCCGCGAGGGCGTAGTCGACGGCACAGGCCAGGCCGAGTGCGCCGTTGACCGCGAGCATCCCCGTCCAGCTCGGTTCGAGGAGGCCGACGGGGAGGCTGCCGAGGGCCGCCAGCAGGGCGGCGCGTCCGGTGAGGGCCATCAGCGGGGGACGGGGACGTGGGACAGGATCGCGGTGATGACGGCGTCGGCCGTGACCCCCTCCATCTCCGCCTCCGGGCGGAGTTGGACGCGGTGGCGCAGCGTGGGCAGCGCGAGGGCCTTGACGTCGTCGGGGGTGACGTAGTCGCGGCCGGTCAGCCAGGCCCAGGCGCGGGCGGTGGCCAGCAGGGCGGTCGCACCGCGCGGGGAGACGCCGAGGGTGAGGGACGGCGATTCACGGGTGGCGCGGCAGACGTCGACGACGTACCCGGCGATCTCCGGGGAGACGGACACCTTGGCGACGCCGTCGCGGGCGGCTTCGAGTTCGGCGGCGCCGGCGACCGGGCGCAGGCCCGCGGCGTGGAGGTCGCGCGGGTCGAAGCCGGCGGCGTGCCGGGTCAGGACGCCGATCTCGTTCTCGCGGGAGGGCAGGGGCACGGTGAGCTTGAGGAGGAAGCGGTCCAGCTGGGCTTCCGGCAGGGGGTACGTGCCCTCGTACTCGACCGGGTTCATGGTGGCGGCGACGAGGAACGGCTCCGGCAGGACGCGCGGCGTGCCGTCGACGGTGACCTGGCGCTCCTCCATGGCTTCGAGGAGGGAGGACTGGGTCTTGGGAGGGGTCCGGTTGATCTCGTCCGCGAGGAGCAGGTTGGTGAAGACCGGGCCGTTCTGGAAGGAGAACTCGGCGGTGCGGGCGTCGTAGACGAGCGAGCCGGTGACATCGCTGGGCATCAGGTCCGGGGTGAACTGGACGCGCTTGGTGTCGAGGGCGAGCGAGGCGGCGAGGGCCCGTACGAGGAGGGTCTTGGCGACGCCGGGCACGCCTTCGAGGAGGACGTGGCCGCGGCACAGCAGGGCGACGACGAGACCGGTGACGGCCGAGTCCTGGCCGACGACGGCCTTTCCGATCTCGGTGCGGATCGCTTCCAGGGAGGAGCGGGCGCTGTCCGTGGTGGCCGTCATGAGGTGCGGACCTCTCTTTCGAGGGCGTCGAGGTGGTCGGCGAGCGCGACGAGTGCCGCGTCGTCGTCGGGTGTGGTGCCGAAGAGGAGGGCGGTCAGGTCCCGGTGAGCGTCCGTCAGGCGGGCGGACACGGCGGGGAGCAGGGCCGCGGGTTCGTGGGCCTGGGTGGGCGGTACGCCGACCAGGGCGGCCAGGCGTTCGCGGGTGGCGGCGCGCAGCACGGTCGCGGCGCGGTCGCGGGCGCCGGCCTTGCGGTAGAGGCGGGCGCGGCCCTCGGTGGTCTCGGAGGCGCGGATGGCGACGGGGAGCTTCTCTGTGACGAGGGGGCCGAGCCGGCGGGCGCGCCAGAGGGCGGCGAGGACGGCGGCGAAGAAGAGCTGGAGGAGGGCCCAGCCCCAGCCGCGGGGGACGAGCTCGAAGAGGCTCTTCTGCTGGCCGGGGTCCTCGTCCTGGACCTCCGTCAGGGAGGGCAGGTACCAGACGAGTTCGGGGCGGGAGCCGAGCAGCTGGAGGGCGAGGGAGGCGTTGCCCTCGGAAGCGAGCTCCTTGTTGAGGAGGATCGATTCGGAGCCGAGGAGGACGGTGTCGCCGCCGGTGGTGCCGGAGGGGAGGACGAGGAGGGTGGGGTGGCCGTCGGTGGGGTAGCAGCCCGTGCCGGTGGCTGCGCCGGTGGTGTAGCGGTAGCCGCCGCCGGTGGTGGCGCGGCCGGCGGAGACGGCGGCGGCCAGGGTGCAGACGGGGTCGAGGTCCCGGTCGAGGGCAGCGCCCTTGGTGCGGGCGGCCGGGGCCAGGTCGTGGAGGCTGAGGGCGCTCGGGGCGAGCAGGACGGTCCGGCCGCCGGAGAGGTCGATGACGGAGCGGACGGTGCGGCGTTGGGTGTCGCCGAGCCGGTCGGGGTCGGTGACCAGCACGGTGGTGCCGGGGCCGGCCGCCGCGGCGGCTTCGCGGGCGGTGGTGACGACGCGCGTGGTGACCCCGTGGGCCTGGAGCAGCTCGGCGACGGCCCGGCTGCCGTCGGGGTCGGCGGAGCGGGGGTCGAGCCGGCCGTGTCGGCTGCCGGAGCCGAGGGCCGCGAGCGTGATCGCGGCGACGAGCAGGATGCCGAGGCAGATCAGCCCGCCCCGGTACCGCCGCCACACCACGAGGACACCACCCCGGCCGGTGGCTCCACGGGTGGCTCTGCCGGGCGCGGGGCCACCGCTGCCGCCGGGCAGCGGGGCAGGGGCTCCGGCGGGTGTCGGGGCGGCAGCCGTTGCCGCGGTGCCGTGGGTGGTGCCGCCGGGCGGGGGCGCGTCGTTGCCCGGGGCCGGGGTGGGGGCGGTCATGCCGGGGGTCCCGTCAGCAGCGGCTTGGTGCGGGTCAGGGTGAGGTCGAGGGTGCGCAGGCGGGCGTACATGTCGGCGTCGGCGGGGCGGCCGCCGTAGGTGACGTCGTCGAAGGCGCGGGCCGCCGCCCGGAGGGCTTCGGCGTGGTCCGGGAGGGACGCGGCGGCTTCGGCGGAGGCCTCGTCGGCGGTCCGGCCGGGGCGCGGGTCGAGCAGGGTGCGCTCTTCCAGGGAGCGGACGACGGCCCGCATGCGCTCCTGGACGGCTTCGGTCCAGCGGCCCGCGGCAGCGTGCGCGTCGGCGGCGGTGCGGTGGTCGGCGGCGCTGCGCAGGGCGTCGTCGAACAGGTCGGCCGGGCCGGTGGAGGTCCGGCGGGGGGAGCCGAGCCGCCACCACAGGGCGGCGACGGCCAGGACGGCCAGGACGACGATCGCGACCAGGCCCAGGGTGCCGCCGGGGGTGGCGCCCTGGGCGCGGTCGAAGAGGTGGCCGACCCATTCCCAGAAGCGGTCCAGGGCGCGTTGGAGCAGGCCCGGATCGTCCTGGTGGTACATCGGCTTGGACAGTTCGCGTTCGGCCGCCTCGCGGGCCGGTACGCGCGGTGTCGTGACCGGTGGTTGCTCCGCGGTCGGCAGGAGCGCCGCGGCGTGTGTGATGAGGCCCCCCGTACTCATCATCGGTGCATCACCCTCCGGTGGTCGGTGCGGCCGGGTCCGAGCCGTAGTTCTCCAGGCCCGCCGCCCGGGCGAGGTCCAGGTCGAGGGCCTCGCGGCGGATGCGCTGGTCGACGTACAGGAGGACGGTGACGCCCGACTGGATCGGCATGGTGATCATCTGGGCGATGACCGCGCCGACGGCCGAGAGGATCAGCGGGACCCATCCGGTGGCGGCGGTGCCGTTCTCCAGGCCGGTGACCCCGCCGTCGGCGAGGCCGATCGCGAGGCCGAGGGCGGTCAGCGGGTAGACGATGACGGCCGAGACGAAGGTGGTGATCAGGCCGGTCAGGGCGGTGATGCCGAAGATGCGCCACCACGACCCCTGGACGAGCCGCGACGAGCGGCGCAGCGAGGTGAGGACGCCGCCCTTCTCCAGCATCAGCGCGGGCGAGGCCAGGCTGAACTTGATCCCGAGCCAGATGACGAGGGGCACGGCGGCGAAGCCGCCGAGGAGCCCGAGGCCGATGCTGTGCAGGAGGACGCCGGGCAGGACCAGCACGGCGACGAGGACGGCGCCGCCGAGGCCCAGCAGGAGGGTCAGCCCGAGCAGGTGGAGCAGCCGGGGACGGGCCTCGCGCCAGGCCTGCCCGATCGTGGAGCCCTGGCCGAGGATGGCACGGCTGAAGATCATCGTGACCATGGCGGTGGCGATGATGGTCCCGATGAGCTGGATGAACCCGTTCGCGAGCAGGGCCGTCATGGCACCGCTGAGGGTGTCGACGAGGTCCTGCAGGCTGGCGTCCGGCTCGGAGCCGACGGCGAGGTCGGAGAGCGCGTACTTCTGCACGAGGACGCTGATGACCTGCACGACGGTGGCCACGACGAGCGTGATCGGCAGGACCGAACGCCAGTGGCTGCGCACGGTGGCGACGGCGCCGTCGAGGATCTCGCCCAGGTCGAGCGGGCGCAGCGGGATCACACCGGGCTTGGCGGCCGGGGGCTTGCCCCACTGGCCGGGGCCGCCCGGGTAGCCGTACTGCCCGCTCCGGGGGCCTTGGGCGCCCTGCGGGCCGCCGTACGACCCCCAGCCCGCGCCGGGCTGCGGCTGCGGCTGCTGCGGGGCCTGGGGGGTGCCGGGGCTGGACCACTCGCCGGGCGGTGGCTGCTCCGCGGACCACTTCTGTCCGCCGGCGGGCTGCTGCGGCGGCTGCGCCTGTGCGCCGTCGGTGCCGCCCTGGCCGTCGGATGCGCCCGGCCGCTCGCCGTCGGACGGGGAGGGTCCGGGCACGGCCCAGCCCGGAGAGTCGTTCATCGTCGCTCCTTCACGTGCACCTACGGGGGCGGGGGCGCTGGTCGGCTGCCATCGTGCCACGTGGGAACGTTGAGCGGACCGGCCGTCCCCCCGGATCTCCGGCGGCCCGCGCCTTCAATTGTCGCCCGGATCCGGGGCAGACTGGACGACCTGGTCTCCACGCAGGTCCGAAGGGCGATTTCCAGCCCTTTTGGCTGTGGGACAGCTCACCGCCGGGTAACGATTAGCTAATGGGATGATGTCAAGCATGAAGGGACGAGTCCTTGTCGTCGACGACGACACCGCGCTGGCCGAGATGCTCGGCATTGTGCTGCGTGGAGAAGGTTTTGAGCCGTCGTTCGTAGCGGACGGCGACAAGGCACTGGCTGCTTTCCGCGAGGCGAAGCCGGATCTCGTGCTGCTCGACTTGATGCTGCCCGGACGGGACGGCATAGAGGTCTGCAGACTGATCCGGGCCGAGTCGGGCGTGCCGATCGTGATGCTCACCGCGAAGAGCGACACGGTGGACGTCGTCGTGGGCCTGGAGTCCGGGGCCGACGACTACATCGTGAAGCCGTTCAAGCCGAAGGAGCTGGTGGCCCGCATCCGGGCCCGCCTGCGCCGCTCGGAAGAGCCCGCGCCCGAGCAGCTGGCCATCGGTGACCTGGTCATCGACGTGGCCGGGCACTCGGTCAAGCGGGACGGCGCCTCGATCGCCCTGACCCCGCTCGAATTCGACCTGCTGGTCGCGCTCGCGCGCAAGCCCTGGCAGGTGTTCACCCGCGAGGTTCTGCTGGAGCAGGTCTGGGGCTACCGGCACGCGGCGGACACCCGCCTGGTCAACGTGCATGTGCAGCGACTGCGCTCCAAGGTCGAGAAGGACCCGGAGCGCCCCGAGATCGTGGTGACGGTGCGTGGTGTCGGCTACAAGGCCGGACCGAGCTGACGTGCAGCCCGGCAAGCCCCACAGCGGCTCCCGCCGAGGAGTCCTGCGGGGCGGTCGGCAGCTCCGTCAGATGGCCGACGGAGCTCCCGGCGGCCCTGTGCTGCGGTTGTTCGTACGACTCGTACGACGACCGCTGCTTCCGGCTGTCCGGCTGTGGCGGCGCAACATCCAGCTCCGGGTGGTCGCCGCGACGCTGCTGATGTCGCTGGCCGTGGTCCTCGCGCTCGGCTTCGTGGTGATCGCCCAGGTCAGCAAGGGGCTCCTCGACGCCAAGGAGGAGGCCGCGCAGAGCCAGGCGGCGGGCGGATTCGCGGTCGCACAGGAGAAGGCCAACACGCCCTCCACGGTGGACGGGCCCGACGTCACCGACAACAAGGTCGGCCGGGACGCCAGTACCTGGATGAACTCGCTGGTCAAGCAGCTCGCCAGTGGTGGCCAGACGGCCTTCGAGGTCGTCGCGCTCGGTACCGGCCCCGGTGCGGGCGGCGAACCCGGCGGGCAGCCGGGCGGACCGTTCGTCTCGGGCGTCAAGGGCGCCCGCGCCTCCGGCAACGTGGACCCGACCGCGAGCGTCCCACCGGCGCTGCGCCGGTCCGTCAACCACACCACCGGGACCTTCAAGACCTTCTCGCAGATCCGGTACACCGCCGGCGCCGGGGACAAGGCGCCCGAGCCCGCGCTGGTCGTGGGCAAACGGCTCACCGACATCAACGGGGACCCGTACGACCTGTACTACCTCTTCCCGCTCACGCAGGAGGAGGAGTCCCTCAACCTGATCAAGGTCACCATCGCCACCGCCGGCGTGTTCGTGGTCGTGCTGCTCGGCGCGATCGCCTGGCTCGTCGTACGGCAGGTCGTGACGCCCGTGCGGATGGCCGCCGGGATCGCCGAACGGCTCTCGGCCGGGCGGCTCCAGGAACGGATGAAGGTCACCGGCGAAGACGACATCGCCCGTCTGGGCGAAGCCTTCAACAAGATGGCCCAGAACCTCCAGCTCAAGATCCAGCAGCTGGAGGACCTGTCGCGGATGCAGCGCCGCTTCGTCTCCGACGTCTCCCACGAGCTGCGGACGCCGCTGACGACCGTACGCATGGCCGCCGACGTCATCCACGACGCCCGCGTCGACTTCGACCCGATCACGGCCCGCTCCGCCGAACTGCTCGCCGGGCAGCTCGACCGCTTCGAGTCGCTGCTCGCCGACCTGCTGGAGATCAGCCGGTTCGACGCGGGTGCCGCGGCCCTGGAGGCGGAACCGATCGACCTGCGGGAGGTCGTGCGCCGGGTCATCGACGGCGCCGAACCGCTCGCCGAGCACAAGGGGACCCGGATCCGGGTCCTGGGGGACACCCAGCCCGTCATAGCCGAGGCCGACTCCCGGCGCGTGGAGCGGGTGCTGCGCAACCTCGTCGTCAACGCCGTGGAACACGGAGAGGGCCGCGACGTGGTGGTCCGGCTCGCGTCCGCGGGCGGGGCCGTCGCCGTGGCCGTACGGGACTACGGCGTCGGGCTCAAGCCCGGCGAGGCCACCCGCGTCTTCAACCGCTTCTGGCGGGCCGACCCGGCCCGCGCGCGCACCACCGGCGGCACCGGCCTCGGCCTGTCGATCGCCGTCGAAGACGCCCGCCTGCACGGCGGCTGGCTGCAGGCCTGGGGCGAGCCCGGCGGCGGTTCGCAGTTCCGGCTGACGCTGCCGCGGACCGCCGACGAGCCGCTGCGCGGGTCCCCGATCCCGCTGGAGCCGGAGGATTCCCGGGCCAACCGGGCCAGGGCCGCCGCCGAAGCGGCCGGCTCCGGTACGGCCCCCAGGGCGCCCCAGGGCCCGCCCAGGCCCGACCGGTCGCCGATACCGCCCCGGTCGGCGGTCGCCGGCGCGCTGCCGGTGCCCTCGGACCCGACGGCCCTTCCCGGCAACGGGGCCCGTGTCGTGGCCCGCCCGGCCGACCAGGCGACGGCCCCCGACCGGGCCCCCGACGCCGAGCAGGGAGCAGGAGCACAGGAGGATGGCGCAGGTGGAAGCTGAGCCCGCACGGGTGCGCAGGGACGGCCGCCGACGCTGGCGGACGGTGAGGGCGTACGCCTTCGGCGCGGCCGGGCTGCTGCTGGCGGGCTGCGCCTCCATGCCCGACCACGGCGAGATCCGCGAGGTGAGGGCCTCGCAGGGTGTCGACTCGCAGGTGCGGGTGTTCGGTGTGCCGCCGGCCGACAAGGCCGGTCCGGCCGACATCGTCGACGGCTTCCTGGAGGCCATGACCAGCGACGACCCGCAGCTGCAGACCGCCCGCAAGTACCTCACCGAGGACGCGGCGAAGAACTGGAAGCCCGGCTCCGCCGTCACCGTGCTCTCCGCGGGCATCGACCGGTTCTCCGTCGGCGGCGAGAAGGAGCCCTCGGGCCCGCGCTACAAGATGACCGGCACGAAGCTCGCGACGGTCGACGAGCGCAGCGCCTACCAGCCGGAGACCGCACCGAACAAGCGGTACGAGGAGTACCTCCAGCTGGTCCAGGAGAACAAGCAGTGGCGGATCGCGACGCCGCCGAGCAGCCTCGTGCTGAGCGAGTCCGATTTCCAGCGCATCTACATGCCGGTCAACAAGTACTACTTCGCGGGCGGCAGCCTGGTCGCCGACCCCGTGTACGTGCGCCAGCGCAGCGATCCCGACTCGCGGATGGACCCGACGACGCAGACCGTGCAGTCGCTGCTCGCCGGTCCGTCCAAGTGGCTGGGTCCCGTGGTCACTTCGAGCTTCCCGACCGGCACCGAACTGCGGGAGGGCACCAAGTCCCTCGCGTACGACGGCCAGAACGTGCTGAAGGTGCCGCTCAACGACAAGGTCGACAACGTCGCACAGCCGCAGTGCGAGAAGATGGCAGCACAACTCCTGTACACCGTGCAGGACCTGACGGCTTCCCGGCTGGCGCGGGTCGAGCTGCTGCGCGCGGACCGGTCCTCGCTGTGCTCGCTGACCGAGACGACCGCCACGACGATCGCCCACCGGCCGCCGGTTCCCGAGTACCAGTACTACGTCGACAGCGGCGACCGGCTCGTCCGGATGAAGCTCGACGTCACCAGCGAGGACCAGCAGTACCGGCCCGAGCCGGTGCCGGGTCCGCTGTCCGCCACCTCGGCGAGCCCCGGCTTCAAGGTCGGCTCCGCGGCCGTGTCGTACGACGAGAAGCGCGCCGCGGTGGTGTCCGAGGACGGCCACGCGTTGCACCTGGTGAACCTGACGACGGCCGGGGCCGTGCCGCAGCCGGTGCTGAACAGCAAGGGCACCAAGCCGAACGGGCTGGGCGCGCCGAGCTGGGACGCGGCGGGCGACGTGTGGATCGCGGACCAGGATCCGCAGAATCCGGCGCTGTACCGGGTGCCGGGCGCCACCGCGGTCCCGCAGAAGATCGACGTGGCCGGGCTCGACGGACGGATCACCGCGCTGAAGGCGTCGCCGGACGGGGTGCGGATCGCACTGCTGGTGGAGAAGGACAACCGCAAGAACCTGTACATCGGGCGGATCGAGCGGCCCGAGGGCAAGGGCGACGCGGCGCCGGTGTCGGTGCGCGAGCTGCGCCCGGCGGCCCCGCAGATGGCGAGCGTGACGGCGCTGAGCTGGGCGCCGCGGGGCCGGCTGCTGGTGGTGGGCCGGGAGAACGGCGGTGTCGTGCAGGCCCGCTACATGCTGGCCGACGGTTCGATGATCGCGGCGAGCCTGCCCGGGGCGACCGGGCTGGTTGCGGTCGCGGCGACGGAAGACGAGAAGAAGCCGGTGGTCGCCTACTCGGCCGACGACGGGATCGTGTGGCTGCCGCCGGGCGCGCAGTGGCGCACGGTCGCAGAGGGCGGCCGGGACCCGGTCTACCCCGGCTGACCTGCCGTTTTCTCGTTCTGGCCGGGCGTTGTCCACAGGGGTGGCGGGGTGCCCGGCGCGCCCGGCACAGTGAGGGCATGCGGGGGTGGTGGCAGGAGCTCGCCGGGCTGGTCCTACCGGCCGGCTGCACCGGCTGCGGGGCCGCCCGGATGCTGCTGTGCGCAGACTGCGCGCAGGCGCTGAGCGGGGCCGCGGCGGGGTGTGTGCGCCCGTCTGCGGGGCCCGCGGGGCTGCCCGTGGTGCATGCGGCCGCCGTGTACGAGGGCCCCGTACGGGAGGTCGTACTGGCGCACAAGGAGCGCGGGGCGTTGCCGCTGGCCGGGCCGCTCGGGGCCGCCCTGGCGGTGGCCGTCGGGCTCACCGCCGGGATTCCCGGCGGAGGCGGAGTCAGGGGCGGCGCGGCTGCGTTGGTCGCTGCCGAGGTGGTCCTCGTGCCGGTGCCCTCGGCGCGGCGCCAGGTGCGGGCGCGCGGGCACGATCCGGCGCGCAGGACCGCCCTGGCGGCCGCGGCGCGGCTGCGGCGGGCCGGTGTTCCCGCGCGGGTGGCGTCGCTACTGCGCCATGCCCGGCCGGTCGCCGATCAGGCGGGGCTGGGGGCCCGGGAGCGGCGGGAGAACCTCTCGGGGGCGCTGGGGGTGCGCCGCGGCGGCGGTGTGCGGTTGCCGGAGGGGGCGCGAGTCGTGCTGGTCGACGACGTGATCACCACCGGAGCCACGCTCGCGGAGGCGGCCCGGGCGGTGCGGGTGGCGTCGATCGGGAGGGTGGCGGGCGCGGCCGTGGTGGCGGCCCCGGCGGACTCTTTTTTGAGCAATTCCGTCGACAACCCGTACAGACCAACGTTCTTGTGAATAGATTTGGAACTCCCGGGGAAGGCGCATCGTTGCAGGTAGTGAGAAGGAACAGCCCCCTGAACGGAGGTACGGTCCGGTAGCGGGTGCCGACAACCGGCATGGAGGGATATGTTCGGTTGTAAGGAACTGGCGAGGCCTGGCCCCACGCATCGGATCGCACGTTTCGTATTTTCTGAATCTTCGTGTCAGAGGCTGTCTCTCGACTCCGAAGTCGGTGGGGTGTAGATCTTGCCGATGGGGGAGGAGGAGGTGAAAGTCGCCAGTCCGAGGCTCCGGTGTTCACCGGAGCCTGGTGCGAAAGGGAGACGCTTCGCCCCAGGAGGCGGAGCTATCCGGGAACGGAGTTCTGCGTGGACATCGTCGTCAAGGGCCGCAAGACCGAGGTGCCCGAGCGGTTCCGCAAGCACGTGGCCGAGAAGCTGAATCCTGAGCGGATCCAGAAGCTCGACGCCAAGGTGATCAGCTTGGACGTCGAGGTGTCCAAGGAGCACAACCCGCGCCAGGCCGACCGTTCCGACCGCGTGGAGATCACCCTGCACTCGCGGGGCCCGGTGATCCGTGCCGAGGCCGCCGCCGCAGACCCGTACGCGGCGCTCGACCTGGCACAGGACAAGCTGGAGGCCCGGCTGCGCAAGCAGCACGACAAGCGCTACACCCGCCGTGGCAACGGCCGGCTCTCGGCGGCCGAGGTCGCCGACGTGGTTCCCGGCGTGGCCCGGCTGAACGGGAGCGGCCAGCCGGTTACGGAGGAGGCGGCGGACGCGATCCCGACCACCCGGATCGGATCGCTGGAGGTACAGGGCGAAGGCCCGCTCATCGTCCGCGAGAAGACGCACTCGGCCGCACCCATGCCGCTCGACCAGGCTCTGTACGAGATGGAGCTGGTCGGCCACGACTTCTATCTGTTCGTCGACTCCGACACGAAGATGCCGAGCGTCGTCTACCGGCGCCACGGCTACGACTACGGCGTGATCCACCTCAACTCCGACCAGGCCTCCAGCTCGGGCGAGCCCGGCGCGGGCGCGGGCGGGGCGCTCGGCGGCTGACGCCGCGTCCTGAATTTCGGTGAAGTGCCCCCGGGGACACTGTGGTGTCCCCGGGGGCCTCTGTGTGGCTCTAATGCGCCAGGTGGCCGTCCGAGGCTCCCCGCCGGGTGGCGCGGGCATGGAATCATGGCGGGCAGTCAACCGGCGGACGACTCCGTCCGGTTGGCCCGGCAACTCGGTACATGCAGGGGGAGGAACGATGGCGGACAGCTTCGGGCCGGAGCGCGGTGACGACGGCGGTGAGCCGATCCGGGTGCTCGTCGTCGACGACCACGCCTTGTTCCGGCGCGGGCTGGAGATCGTCCTCGCGCAGGAGGAGGACATCCAGGTCGTCGGCGAGGCGGGGGACGGCGCGGAGGCGGTGGACAAGGCGGCCGACCTGCTGCCGGACATCGTGCTGATGGACGTGCGGATGCCCCGGCGCGGCGGGATCGAGGCGTGCACTTCGATCAAGGAGGTGGCCCCCTCCGCGAAGATCATCATGCTGACGATCAGCGACGAGGAGGCGGACCTCTACGACGCGATCAAGGCGGGCGCCACCGGATATCTCCTGAAGGAGATCTCGACCGACGAGGTCGCCACCGCGATCCGCGCAGTGGCCGACGGACAGTCGCAGATCAGTCCTTCGATGGCGTCGAAACTCCTCACCGAGTTCAAGTCGATGATCCAGCGGACGGACGAGCGGCGGCTGGTCCCGGCGCCCCGGCTGACCGACCGCGAGTTGGAAGTGCTCAAGCTCGTGGCAACGGGAATGAACAACCGCGACATCGCGAAGGAACTGTTCATTTCCGAGAACACAGTGAAGAACCACGTCCGCAACATCCTGGAGAAGCTCCAGCTGCACTCCAGGATGGAGGCCGTGGTCTACGCGATGCGGGAGAAGATCCTCGAAATCCGCTGAGTCCTCCTCCCCGTCCCGCGCCCGGATCCGCTCCGGGTCTCAGAGCGCGGCGAGTTCGGCGGTGACCGCGGCCGCCTCTTCGGGGGAGCCCGCCCGCTCGATGCGGACGGAGTCGCAGCCGACCCAGCCGGCCGCCTCGCGCAGCGCCTCGGCCATGGGGCGGGCCGCCTTGAGGGTGGTCAGGGACAGCTGCCGGGCGACCAGCGTGCCGCCCTCGCGGGCCGGGTCGACCCGGCCCTGGAGCCGCCCGCCCGCCAGCAGCGGCATCGCGAAGTACCCGTGCATCCGCTTGGGCTTGGGGACGTACGCCTCCAGCCGGTGCGTGAAGCCGAAGATCCGCTCCGTGCGCGGCCGGTCCCACACCAGGGAGTCGAACGGGGAGAGCAGGGTGGTGCGGTGGCGTCCGCGGGGGACCGTCGCCAGCGCGGCGGGGTCGGCCCAGGCCGGCTTGGACCAGCCCTCGACCTCGACCGGGACCAGGCCCGAGTCGGCGATCACCGCGTCGACCTGGTCGCCCTTGAGGCGGTGGTAGTCCGCTATGTCCGCGCGGGTGCCGACGCCCAGGCTCTGTCCGGCCAGTGCCACCAGGCGGCGCAGGCACTCGTGGTCGTCCAGGTCGTCGTGGAGCAGTGCGTCCGGGACCGCCCGCTCGGGCAGGTCGTAGACCCGCTTCCAGCCGCGCCGCTCGGTGCAGACCACTTCGCCGGTGTCCAGCAGCCACTCCACCGCGATCTTGGTCTCGGACCATTCGAACCACTCGCCGCCGTTCTTGGCGCCGCCCAGCTCCGTCGAGGTCAGCGGCCCGTCCGCCCGCAGCCGGTCCAGTACCGCCCGCGTCGAGCGCTCCTTGTCCTGCAGGACGTGCCACCGGTGGCCGCGGGCCCGGCGGGCCCGGCGCCGGAACGCGAAGTGCGGCCACTCCTCGATCGGCAGGATGCAGGCCGCGTGCGACCAGTACTCGAAGGCGTGCCGGTCCGACCAGTACGCCGACTCGACCGCCGGCCGGCCGACCGCGCCCAGGCGCGCGTACGGGATCAGCTCGTGCGAGCGGGCCAGGACGGAGATCGTGTCCAGCTGGACGGCGCCCAGGTGGCGCAGCACGCCCCGCACCCCACCCCGGCGGTCGGGCGCCCCGAGGAAGCCCTGGGCGCGCAGGGCGATCCGGCGCGCGTCGTCGGCGGACAGGGACACAGGGGCTGCGAGGGTCATGGGCCGGAGCCTAGGGGGTGCCACCGACAGCGGGGAGGTACGGGAGCGAGGGCGTCAGACCGAGGTCCGAGGGCAGCAGGGCGCCCACCCAGGAGTCCCGCGCGGTGCCGCGCCGCAGCACCGCGCCCCGCAGTACGCCCTCGAAGCGGAAGCCGGTCTTCTCCGCGACGGCCCGGGAGCCCGCGTTGCCGACCTCGGCGCGCCATTCCAGCCGTACGGCGCCCACGGCGGTGAAGGCCCAGCGGGAGACGGCGGCGACGGCCTCGGCCATGTAGCCGCGGCCCCGGTGCTCCTTGGCCGCCCAGTAGCCGATCTCGTACGAGCCCGGCCCGCGCACGTGCACGCCGACGGCCGCGACCAGCGGGCCGTCCGGGCCGAGGCGGACGGCGAAGCTGTACGCCGTGTCCTCGCGCCAGCCGGCGGGGACGGTCTCGGAGACGAAGCTGCGCGCGTGCTCGCGCTCGTAGGGGGAGGGCACCATCGTCCAGCGCTGGATGTCCGGGTCCTGCACCGCGGTGTACACCTCCTCCTCGTCGCCCGGGACGAAGGGGCGCAGGTGCAGCCGGGCCGTGTTCAGTGTCGTGGGCTCCATGTACGGATTCTGCGCGGCCGCGGCGGGCCGGGCGAGCAGTTTTCGCGCAAGACGTGCCGAGGACCCCGGCACCTTCCAGGTACCTCGTACGTTCTCATTCCGGGCGCCCGTGCCCTGCGGGATACGGCGGACCTCCCGACGCGACCTCGTCCTCGCTTACGATGGCCGTTGCGGTGGGGCCCACCCTCCGTGCCCGTGTACGAACCAGTGCCAGGCCCGACCGGCAAGGAGACAAACCTCGGTGTCCGTCTTCAACAAGCTCATGCGTGCAGGCGAAGGCAAGATCCTGCGCAAACTGCACCGCATCGCGGACCAGGTCAACTCCATCGAAGAGGACTTCGTCAACCTCTCCGACGCCGAGTTGCGGGCGCTCACGGACGAGTACAAGCAGCGCTACCAGGACGGCGAGAGCCTGGACGACCTGCTGCCCGAGGCGTTCGCGACCGTCCGCGAGGCCGCCAAGCGCGTCCTCGGCCAGCGGCACTACGACGTCCAGATCATGGGCGGCGCGGCGCTGCACCTCGGCTACGTCGCCGAGATGAAGACCGGTGAGGGCAAGACCCTCGTCGGCACGCTCCCCGCGTACCTGAACGCGCTGTCCGGCAAGGGCGTCCACCTGATCACGGTGAACGACTACCTGGCCGAGCGCGACTCCGAGATGATGGGCCGGGTGCACAAGTTCCTCGGCCTGGAGGTCGGCTGCATCCTGGCGAACATGTCGCCGGCGCAGCGCCGGGAGCAGTACAACAACGACATCACGTACGGCACGAACAACGAGTTCGGCTTCGACTACCTGCGCGACAACATGGCGTGGTCGGCGGACGAGCTGGTGCAGCGCGGCCACAACTTCGCCGTGGTCGACGAGGTCGACTCGATCCTGGTCGACGAAGCCCGTACCCCGCTGATCATCTCCGGCCCGGCCGACCAGGCCACGAAGTGGTACGCCGACTTCGCGAAGCTGGTCACCCGCCTGACCAAGGGCGAGCCCGGCGAGCCGCTGAAGGGCATCGAGGAGACCGGCGACTACGAGGTCGACGAGAAGAAGCGCACCGTCGCCATCCACGAGGTCGGTGTCGCCAAGGTCGAGGACTGGCTCGGCATCGAGAACCTCTACGAGTCGGTGAACACCCCGCTCGTCGGCTACCTGAACAACGCCATCAAGGCGAAGGAACTGTTCAAGAAGGACAAGGACTACGTCGTCATCGACGGCGAAGTCATGATCGTCGACGAGCACACCGGCCGCATCCTCGCCGGCCGCCGCTACAACGAGGGCATGCACCAGGCGATCGAGGCGAAGGAAGGGGTGGACATCAAGGACGAGAACCAGACCCTCGCGACGATCACCCTCCAGAACTTCTTCCGCCTCTACACCAAGCTGTCCGGCATGACCGGTACGGCCATGACCGAGGCCGCCGAGTTCCACCAGATCTACAAGCTCGGTGTCGTCCCGATCCCGACCAACCGCGACATGGTCCGCAAGGACCAGCCGGACCTGATCTACCGGACCGAGGTCGCGAAGTTCGCCGCCGTCGTCGACGACATCGCGGAGAAGCACGAGAAGGGCCAGCCGATCCTGGTCGGCACCACCTCGGTCGAGAAGTCCGAGTACCTCTCGCAGCAGCTCTCCAAGCGGGGCGTCCCGCACGAGGTGCTCAACGCGAAGCAGCACGAGCGCGAGGCCTCGATCGTCGCCCAGGCCGGCCGCCGCGGCGCCGTCACCGTCGCCACGAACATGGCCGGCCGCGGTACCGACATCAAGCTCGGCGGCAACCCGGACGACCTCGCCGACGCCGAGCTGCGCCAGCAGGGCCTGGACCCGGAAGAGCACATCGAGGAGTGGGCGCACGCGCTGCCGGCCGCGCTCAAGCGTGCCGAGGCGGCCGTGAAGGCCGAGTTCGAAGAGGTCAAGGCGCTCGGCGGGCTGTACGTGCTGGGCACCGAGCGGCACGAGTCGCGCCGTATCGACAACCAGCTGCGCGGCCGCTCCGGCCGTCAGGGCGACCCGGGCGAGTCCCGCTTCTACCTGTCGCTGGGCGATGACCTGATGCGCCTGTTCAAGGCGCAGATGGTCGAGCGCGTCATGTCGATGGCGAACGTGCCGGACGACGTGCCGATCGAGAACAAGATGGTGACGCGCGCGATCGCGTCGGCCCAGTCGCAGGTCGAGACCCAGAACTTCGAGACGCGCAAGAACGTCCTGAAGTACGACGAGGTCCTCAACAGCCAGCGCGAGGTCATCTACGGCGAGCGCCGCCGCGTCCTGGAGGGCGAGGACCTGCACGAGCAGGTGCGGTTCTTCATGGACGACACGATCGACGCGTACATCGCCGCCGAGACGGTCGAGGGCTTCGCCGAGGAGTGGGACCTGGACCGGCTGTGGGGCGCCTTCAAGCAGCTCTACCCGATCAAGGTCACGGTCGCCGAGCTGGAGGACGCGGCGGGCGACCGCGCGGGCATCACCGCCGAGTTCATCGCGGAGTCCGTCAAGGACGACATCCACGAGCAGTACGAGACGCGCGAGAAGGCGCTGGGCTCCGACATCATGCGCGAGCTGGAGCGGCGCGTGGTCCTGTCGGTCCTGGACCGCAAGTGGCGCGAGCACCTCTACGAGATGGACTACCTCCAGGAGGGCATCGGCCTGCGGGCGATGGCCCAGAAGGACCCGCTGGTCGAGTACCAGCGGGAGGGCTTCGACATGTTCAACGCCATGATGGAGGGCATCAAGGAGGAATCCGTCGGCTACCTGTTCAACCTGGAGGTCCAGGTCGAGCAGCAGGTCGAGGAGCTTCCGGTGCAGGACGCCCCCTCGCTGACGAAGGAGCCGGCAGCCGTGCGTCCGGAGATCCGGGCCAAGGGCCTGGACGCCCCCCAGCGGCCGGACCGCCTGCACTTCTCCGCACCGTCGGTGGACGGCGAGGGCGGGGTCGTCGAGGGCGACTTCGACGCGGACGAGGCCGGGGACGGCATGACGCGGGCCGAGCGCCGCAAGGCCCAGAAGGCCGCGGGCGGCCGCCGCCGCAAGAAGTAGCCACCGCCCCTCGGGGCACCCCGGCCGGGGCCGGACACCACACGGTGTCCGGCCCCGGCCTCGTTGTGGGGCCGCACGTGACGGGGGCGGAAACCGGCCAGGGCCCGCCCGTCCGATCGCACGCCCGCCCGTACGGAGGGCCCGGCGCTGCGCCGGGGCGGTGCCCCTCCCGCAACGCGCCCCCGGGCTGCTCCCGGCACCCTGCCGGGCGGTGTGCGCTGTGCACGGCGTCAAAGTTCGCCCCTGCTTTTTGTACAGATGCGGCTCATGACGGGCGGGGTGGCGGCGGTGCTTAACTGAGGTCATGGACAAGCGAGTTGAGGCCCAGCGCGCGCAGCCGCAGTTCGAGCTGCGGTGCGGCGGGCTGCACGTGATCATCCACCGCGTCCCCGCCTGGCTCGTCACGCTCGTGACCACGGCCGCCGGCACCGGAGCCGCCGCATGGTGGACCGGCCGGTAGGGGCCGGTCACGGCAGGGGGCCCATTTCGATGGCCGCGCAGCGCCAGCGGAGGTCGGGGCCCTGTTCGAGGCGGAAGGCCATCGCCGAGACGCGGTCGCCCGTCGCGATGCGCGCGAAGGCCTCGATCACGCCCGGTCCCGGGTGGAAGCGGCCGCACTGGCGCAGGACCGGGCGCAGGCGCTCCCGGAGCGGAGCCGCGGGGGCCAGGGTGACCAGCTGGTCGTAAGCCGGGCCCACCGTGTGGCCCAGCAGCGAGTGGACCGGCCGCTGGCCGCTGACCACCGCCAGGAGCCGTTCCGCGAACCAGTCGTGCGGGCCGCGGGGCGCGCGGGGGCGGCGCTGGTCGTGGCGGCCGGGGGGCCGGGTGGTGTTCCTGGTCCTGGTCATGGCGGTCGTCCCCGAGATGTGCGGGCCCGGAGCGGTACCGGGCGGTAACTTGTTAGGGGACTTCTACGGTCCGTGCACACCCTCCGCAACGACGCCTCCGGGGTCGCGGCGGGCCGGGGCGCCTTCACCTATCCGGGTGGGTGCGGTGCGGCCCCGGGCCGGTGGCCGCGGGTGCGCGGGGCACACCGTGGACGGAATCCGGCCGGCGCCCCGCAGCCCGAAGGGGGACCGCCGTCGTCACCCGGCGCAGTCCCGTCAAGTCGTATCCTGAGGGCGTTTTCCGACTACCGAAAGCAGCCGGCCATGCGCGTGTACGTCCCCCTGACCCTTCCCGGGCTCGCCGAGGCGCACCAGGCGGGTGAGCTGGGCCCCGCCCCGCTGCGGGCGTACGCCGTCACGCCCGGCCTGCGGGAGTGGTACGTGTCGGACGACCTGGAGGAGCTGGAGTACGCCGCGCTCGGCCGGGCCGCCGCCGCGTCCCTGCGCCTGCTCGCCGCGCAGGACGGCGCCCCGCGCAAGCGCGTCGTCGTGGCCGTCGACGTGGCCGACGAGGCCGCCACCGCGGCCCCCGGGGACGACGAGGCCGCTCTCGGCCGGGTGACCCTCGCCGCGGCCGTACGGCTGTCCGTGGCCGCCGCCGTGCACGTCGACGCCGATGAGGCCCTGGGCGACGTGACGGCCGCCGCCGCTGCCCTGGAGGCCGCCGACGCCGGGGACGACGACGCGCAGTCCACCGTGGACGGCGCCGAGGACCACGAACTGCTGTGGTTCGGCGTCCAGGAGATCCCGGGGCTGCTGAAATGAGCATCCCCGTCACCTCCGCCGCCGGCGTCCACATCGTCTGGGACTGGAACGGCACGCTGCTGCACGACATCGACGCCGTCATCGCCGCCACCAACGCCTCCTTCGCCGAGTTCGGCTTCGCGCCGATCACGCTGGAGCGCTACCGCGAGCTGTACGTCGTACCGGTGCCGAAGTTCTACGAGCGGCTGATGGGACGGCTGCCCACCGACGCCGAGTGGGAGGTCATGGACGCGACCTTCCACCGGCACTACTGGGCCGCCGCCGACGCCGCCGGGCTCACCGAAGGGGCCCGGGAGCTCCTGCGGGACTGGCAGGCGGGCGGACTCACCCAGTCCCTGCTCTCCCTCGCGCCCCACGAGAGGCTCGTACCCCTCGTGGAGGCGCACGGAATCGGCGGACACTTCCTGCGCGTCGACGGGCGCACCGGCCCCTCGCACACCAGCAAAGCCGTACACCTCATACGCCACATGGCGGCCATGGAGGGGACCGGAGTGACGGCCGACCGCACGATCCTCATCGGGGACGCCGTCGACGATGCGCTCGCCGCGGCTCATGTCGGCGCCCGGGCCGTCCTCTACACAGGTGGTTCGCACAGCCGTCGCAGTCTGGAACGAGCCGGGGTCCCCGTCGTGGACTCGCTGGCCGAAGCGGTACGCACTGCTCGCGAGCTGGCCGAATAAGTACTGGCTCCGGTCGGTCCGCGTCACTGCGCACATCGTCAAATTTACCGACCTGCTTTTGTACAGATCTGGTGCGTGACGAGGAGGGGGTCAGGCGAGATAGCCTGGTACCCGTGATCAGCGCGATAGTCATCGGGGGCATTGACGCCTCCGGCCAGCGCCCGGCGCACGACCGTGCCCGGGCCTTCGCTGATCCCCGCTGCCGGGACCTCGCGCCGATCATGGCCAAATCCCTCCCGGGCGGCTCTCACGACGGCATGGCGCCGATCCCGAACGGACACCCCGCATCGCGGCGCTACGTCATTCCTTCCTTCACCTACGTCACGCAATGGCGCGCGACAGGAGCCAGAGGACATGCAGACCAAGCTGGACGAAGCAAAGGCCGAGCTGCTCGCGCGGGCGGCACGGGTAGCTGAGAACAGCCCGGCCGGGGGGCTACTTCCGACTGGGTCCGAGCAGGGGGAGCGGGCCGACCGGGACACGACTCTCGCCTATCTCCAGCGCTACTACCTGCACACCGCCCCGGAGGACCTCCTCGACCGGGACCCGGTCGACGTGTTCGGGGCGGCGCTCTCGCACTACCGCCTCGCCGAGAACCGGCCGCAGGGCACCGCGAACGTACGCGTGCACACCCCCACGGTCGAGGAGAACGGCTGGACGTCCAGCCACTCGGTCGTCGAGGTCGTCACCGACGACATGCCGTTCCTCGTGGACTCCGTGACGAACGAGCTGTCCCGGCAGAGCCGCGGCATCCACGTCGTGATCCACCCGCAGGTCGTCGTCCGCCGTGACGTCACCGGCAAGCTGATCGAGATCCTCGGTCCCGACTGCGACGCGCACGGGCCCAAGACCGCGCGCCCCCACGACTCCCTCGTCGAGTCCTGGATCCACGTCGAGATCGACCGCGAGACCGACCGCGCCGACCTCAAGCAGATCACCGACGACCTGCGCCGCGTCCTGTCCGACGTCCGCGAGTCCGTCGAGGACTGGGAGAAGATGCGCGACGCCGCGCTGCGCCTCGCCGACGACCTCCCCGACGAGCCGACCGCGCCCGACCTGCGCGAGTACGAGCTCGAAGAGGCCCGCGAGCTGCTGCGCTGGCTCGCCGACGACCACTTCACCTTCCTCGGCTACCGCGAGTACAACCTCGTCGACGGCGACGCCCTGGCCGCCGTGCCCGGCACCGGCCTCGGCATCCTGCGCTCCGACCCGCACCACAGCGGCCAGGAGGACGACCACCCCGTCTCGCCGTCCTTCAACCGGCTGCCGGCCGACGCCCGCGCCAAGGCCCGCGAGCACCGCCTGCTCGTGCTGACCAAGGCCAACAGCCGCGCCACCGTGCACCGCCCCTCGTACCTCGACTACGTCGGCGTCAAGAAGTTCGACGCCGACGG
Source organism: Streptomyces sp. NBC_00597 (assembly GCF_041431095.1). Lineage (GTDB taxonomy): Bacteria > Actinomycetota > Actinomycetes > Streptomycetales > Streptomycetaceae > Streptomyces. The sequence goes on along the minus strand of NZ_CP107757.1, from coordinate 3,976,859 downwards.
CAACGTCGTCGGCGAGCGCCGCTTCCTCGGCCTGTTCTCCTCCGCCGCGTACACCGAGTCGGTGCGCCGCGTCCCGGTCATCCGCCGCAAGGTCGCCGAGGTCCTCGACGGCGCCGGCTTCTCGCCGCACAGCCACGACGGCCGCGACCTGCTCCAGATCCTGGAGACCTACCCGCGCGACGAGCTGTTCCAGACCCCGGTCGACAAGCTCCGCGAGATCGCCACCTCCGTCCTGTACCTCCAGGAGCGCCGCCGGCTCCGGCTGTACCTGCGTCAGGACGAGTACGGGCGCTACTACTCGGCGCTCGTCTACCTGCCGCGCGACCGCTACACCACCGGCGTGCGGCTGCGCCTGATCGCGCTCCTCCAGGAGGAGCTCGGCGGCAGCAGCGTCGACTTCACGGCCTGGAACACCGAGTCGATCCTGGCCCGCATCCACTTCGTCATCCGCGTCCCGCAGGGCAAGGAACTGCCCGTCCTGACGGACGGCGACGTCGAGCGCATCGAGGCCCGCCTCGTCGAGGCCGCCCGCTCCTGGGCCGACGGCTTCGCCGACGCCCTGGTCGCCGAGGTGGGCGAGGAGCGCGCCGCCGAGCTGCTGCGCAAGTACGGCACCTCGTTCCCCGAGGGCTACAAGGCCGACCACAAGCCGCGCGCGGCCGTGGCCGACCTCTGCCACCTGGAGCGGCTCTCCGCCAGCGACCGCCCGTTCGCGCTCTCGCTGTACGAGCCGGTCGGCGCGGGCCCCGGCGAGCGCCGGTTCAAGATCTACCGCACGGGTGAGCAGGTCTCGCTGTCCGCGGTCCTGCCCGTGCTCCAGCGCCTGGGCGTCGAGGTCACCGACGAGCGCCCGTACGAGCTGCGCGCCACCGACCGCACCAACGCGTGGATCTACGACTTCGGCCTGCGGATGCCGCTGCCCGCCGGCAACGGCGACAACTACCTCGGCGACGACGCCCGCGAACGCTTCCAGGACGCCTTCGCCGCGGTCTGGCAGGGCGACGCCGAGAACGACAACTTCAACACCCTGGTGCTGAGCGCCGGGCTCACCTGGCGCCAGGCCGTGGTGCTGCGCGCGTACGCGAAGTACCTGCGCCAGGCCGGCGTGAACTTCAGCCAGGACTACATGGAGGACACCCTCCGCAACAACGTCCACACCACCCGGCTGCTGGTCTCGCTCTTCGAGGCCCGGATGTCGCCCGGCCGCCAGTCCGCCGGCACCGAGCTCATCGACGCCATGCTGGAGGAGCTGGACGGGGCCCTGGACCAGGTCGCCTCGCTCGACGAGGACCGGATCCTGCGTTCCTTCCTCACCCTCATCAAGGCGACCCTGCGCACGAACTTCTTCCAGCTCAACGACGCGGGCGAGCAGCACGCGTACGTGTCGATGAAGTTCGACCCGCAGGCCATCCCGGACCTGCCGGCGCCGCGACCGGCGTACGAGATCTGGGTGTACTCCCCGCGCGTCGAGGGCGTCCACCTGCGCTTCGGCAAGGTCGCCCGAGGCGGCCTGCGCTGGTCCGACCGCCGCGAGGACTTCCGTACGGAGATCCTGGGCCTGGTCAAGGCGCAGATGGTCAAGAACACCGTCATCGTGCCGGTCGGTGCCAAGGGCGGCTTCGTCGCCAAGAACCTGCCGGACCCGTCGGTGGACCGCGACGCGTGGCTGGCCGAGGGCATCGCCTCGTACAAGATCTTCATCTCGGCGCTGCTCGACATCACCGACAACATGGTCGGCGGCGTGGTCGTGCCGCCGAACGGCGTGGTCCGCCACGACGAGGACGACACCTACCTCGTCGTCGCCGCCGACAAGGGCACCGCGACCTTCTCGGACATCGCCAACGGCGTTGCCGAGGCGTACGGCTTCTGGCTGGGCGACGCGTTCGCCTCGGGCGGCTCGGCCGGCTACGACCACAAAGGCATGGGCATCACCGCCCGTGGCGCCTGGGAGTCCGTCAAGCGGCACTTCCGCGAGCTGGGCCACGACACCCAGACCGAGGACTTCACCGTCGTCGGCGTCGGCGACATGTCTGGTGACGTGTTCGGCAACGGCATGCTGCTCTCCGAGCACATCCGCCTGGTCGCCGCCTTCGACCACCGGCACATCTTCATCGACCCGACCCCGGACGCGGCGACCTCGTACGCCGAGCGCCGGCGCCTGTTCGAGCTGCCGCGCTCGTCGTGGGCCGACTACGACTCGGCTCTGCTGTCCTCGGGCGGCGGCGTCCACCCGCGTACGGCGAAGGCGATCCCCGTCAACGCGCAGATGCGCGCGGCCCTCGGCATCGAGCCGGGCGTCACCAAGATGACCCCGGCCGACCTGATGCAGGCCATCCTCCAGGCCCCGGTGGACCTGCTGTGGAACGGCGGCATCGGTACGTACGTCAAGGCCGGGACCGAGACGCACACCGACGTCGGCGACAAGGCCAACGACGCCATCCGCGTCAACGGCGGGGACGTCCGCGCCCAGGTCATCGGCGAGGGCGGCAACCTGGGCCTGACCCAGCTCGGCCGGATCGAGTTCGCCCGGATCGGCGCCGGCGGCGAGGGCGGCAAGGTCAACACCGACGCCATCGACAACAGCGCGGGCGTGGACACCTCCGACCACGAGGTGAACATCAAGATCCTGCTCAACGCGGTCGTCGCCGACGGGGACATGACCGTGAAGCAGCGCAACAAGCTGCTGGCGGAGATGACCGACGAGGTCGGCCACCTGGTGCTGCGCAACAACTACGCGCAGAACACGGCCCTGGCCAACGGCACCGCCCAGGCCCCCAGCCTGCTGCACGCCCAGCAGCGCTTCATGCGCCGTCTGGAGTCCGCCGGACGGCTGGACCGGGGCATCGAGTTCCTGCCCACCGACCGGCAGATCCGCGAACTGCTGGGCGCCGGCAAGGGCCTGACCCAGCCGGAGCTGGCCGTCCTGTTCGCCTACACCAAGATCACGGTGGCGGACGAGCTCATCGCCACGGAGCTGCCGGACGACCCGTACCTGCGCCGTCTGCTGCACGCGTACTTCCCGGCCGCCCTGCGCGGGAAGTTCCCGGAGCAGATCGAAGGGCACGCGCTGCGCCGCGAGATCATCACGACGCTGCTCGTCAACGACACGGTCAACAGCGGTGGTTCGACCTTCCTGCACCGGCTGCGCGAGGAGACCGGGGCCTCCACGGAGGAGATCGTCCGGGCGCAGCTCTCGGCGCGCGAGATCTTCGGCATGGCCGAGGTGTGGGACGCGGTCGAGGCGCTGGACAACAAGGTCGCGGCGGACGTCCAGACCCGGGTGCGGCTGCACTCGCGGCGCCTGGTCGAGCGCGGCACCCGCTGGCTGCTGAACAACCGGCCGCAGCCGCTCCAGATCACCGAGACCATCGAGCTGTTCGCCGACCGGGTGGCCCACGTCTGGTCCGAGCTGCCCAAGCTGGTGCGCGGCGCCGACCTCGACTGGTACCAGTCGATCGTGGACGAGCTGACGGGTGAGGGCGTGCCGGAGGAGCTGGCGGCCAAGGTCGCCGGGTTCTCCTCGGCCTTCCCGACGCTGGACATCGTCGCGATCTCGGACCGCACGGGCGTCGACCCGCTGGGTGTCGCCGAGGTGTACTACGACCTCGCCGACCGCCTGGACATCACCCAGCTGATGGACCGGATCATCGAGCTGCCGCGGTCCGACCGCTGGCAGTCCATGGCCCGTGCCTCCATCCGCGAGGACCTGTTCGCGGCGCACGCCGCGCTGACCGCCGACGTGCTGGGGGTGGGCAACGGCGAATCGACTCCCGAGGAGCGCTTCAAGGCGTGGGAGGAGAAGAACGCGGCGATCATCAGCCGGGCCCGGACGACCCTGGACGAGATCCGGGGCTCGGACGACTTCGACCTGGCGAACCTGTCCGTCGCGATGCGGACGATGCGTTCGCTGCTGAGGGCGCACGGCTAGGCCCCGCGGGGCCGTGACGCCATGACGTCATGACGCAAGGGCGGCTCGGGCTTCGGCCCGGGCCGCCCTTGCGCGTCCGCGGTGAGCCGGTGTGACGGGGGCGGGCCCGGGACCTGATGGTCCCGGGCCCGCCCGTTTCCCCTGGTGCGCGTCGCTCGTCAGCGGCCGGAGGTGAACCTCTCGTACGCGTCGCAGACCTCGGCGGAGGGGCCGTCCATGCGCAGGACGCCGGACTCCAGCCAGATCGCCCGGTCACAGGTCTCGCGGACCGTGCCGATGCTGTGGCTGACGAGGAAGACGGTGCCGGCGTGCTCGCGGAGTTCCTCGATGCGGGCCTGGCTGCGGCGCTGGAACGCGGCGTCGCCGGTGGCGAGGGCCTCGTCGATCATGAGCACGTCGTGGTCCTTGGCGGCGGCGATGGAGAAGCGCAGCCGGGCTCCCATGCCGGAGGAGTACGTACGCATGGGCAGGGAGATGAAGTCGCCCTTCTCGTTGATGCCGGAGAAGTCGACGATGCCCTGGTAGCGCTCGCGGATCTGCTGCTTGGACATGCCCATCGCGAGGCCGCCGAGGACCACGTTGCGCTCGCCGGTGAGGTCGTTCATCAGGGCCGCGTTCACGCCGAGGAGAGAGGGCTGGCCGTGGGAGTAGATCTTGCCGCGGGCCACCGGCTGGAGGCCGGCGATCGCGGAGAGCAGGGTGGACTTGCCGGAGCCGTTGGAGCCGATCAGGCCGATGGCCTCGCCCTTGTACGCGACGAAGGTGACGCCCTTGACGGCGTGCACCTCGCGCATGCCGGGGGCGGGCTTGCGGGAGAAGATCCGGCTGAGGGCGGCGGTGGCGCCGCCCTTGCGGGCACCCGAGCCGTGCACCTTGTAGATGATGTGGACCCCGTCGGCGATGACGGTGGGGACGCGGGTGTCGTCGACCGGTGCGGCCGGTGCGCCGCTCACGGATGCGACAGCGTGTGCGGTTGCGGTGTCAGCCACGGCCGTACTCCTCCTCAGCCTTCCAGAAGTAGATGAATCCGCCGACGCCCGCGAGCAGGGCCCAGCCGACGGCGATCGCCCACACGTGGTGCGGGAGCGCGTGCGCATCGAAGCTGTCGATCAGCGCGTAGCGCATCAGGTCGATGTAGACGGCCGCCGGGTTGGTCTTGAGCACGACGGTGACCCAGTGCGCGAGGTGGTCCTTCTTGAGCATCTGGTCGATGGACCACATGACGCCGGAGGAGTACATCCAGGTGCGCAGGACGAACGGCATCAGCTGGCTGACGTCCGGGCTCTTGCTGCCGATGCGGGCCATCACCATGGCGACGCCGGCGCAGAAGACTGCCATCAGGACCAGGGTCGGGGCGACCAGCAGCCACTTCGCGGTCGGCGTCTGTCCGCAGGCGAACAGCAGGAGGACGAGCGCGCCCATCGTGACGAGCAGCTGCTGGAAGAGCTGGACGACGGTGGACAGCGGCAGGCTGGCGCGGGGGAAGTGTAGGGCGCGGACCAGGCCGAGGTTGCCGTGGACGGCGCGGGTGGAAGCGTTGATGGAGCTCCCGATGAAGTCCCAGACGAAGACGCCGGTGATCAGGAACGGGATGTAGTCCGGCACGTCGTGGCTGGCGTTCATGACGACGCCGAAGATGAAGTAGTAGACGGCCGCGTTGAGCAGCGGGGTCACCAGGTGCCAGACCTGGCCGAGCTTGGCCGTGCTGTACGTGGCGTGCATCCGGGCGGTGGCGTACGCGGTCACGAAGTGGCGGCGGCCCCAGAGCTGGCGCACGTAGCTGGGGAGCGAGGGGCGGGCGCCGCTGACGGTCAGGCCGTGGGCGGACGCCAGCTCTGCGAGCGTGGCGGCCGGGGCGGGCCGGTCCGGCGTAGTGGTCACGGGGGTCACGGGGGGTCGCTTTCGACGGGGTCAGTGCGTCGGGACGGGTCCGTATCGTCGCTACGGCGAGAGTAGGGCGCGGTACGACGGAACGCAACCGTATCGTCGTGACGAGTGGGTGACGGCGTGCGCGGCTATGCTCGCTGCATGACCACGGACCCTGCCGACGCCGCCGTCCCCGCACCCGCCCGCCGCACCCCCGCCGGGGCCGCCGTCCTGCGCGAGGACGTGACCGAGGCGATCCGGGCGGCGGTGGTGGAGGAACTGGCCGCGGTCGGGTTCTCGCGGATGTCCATCGAAGGGATCGCGCGGCGCGCGGGCGTCGGGAAGACGGCCGTCTACCGGCGCTGGAAGTCGAAGCTGCACCTGGTGCTGGACCTGGTGGGTGCCTTCGCGGTGGACGGCCTGCCGGTGCCGGCGACGGGCTCGCTGTACGGCGACGTACGGGCCCTGCTCGAAGTGATGTCACACGTGCTGCGGCACCCGGTCGCCTCGGCGGTCATCCCCGACCTGCTGGTCGAGGCGGCCCGCAACCCGGAGATCGCGGACGCAGTGCGCGGCGCCCTGCTGGACGGGGAGCGGCGGATGGCCGAGGGGATCGTCTCGGAGGCCGTAGCACGCGGCGAACTGGCGGCGGGGACGGACCCGGGCCGGGCCCTGGACCTCGCGATCGGCCCCCTCTACTGGCGCCAGGTGGTGGCGCGCGACGCCGTTCCGGGCCCCTACCTGGACGACCTGGCCCGCTCGGTGGTGGCAGGCCTGAAGGCCGTGTCGCCCGGGTCCTGACCGGCGGATCCGGCCGGACCGGCCGGACCGCCCGCGCCCGCCCCTACGGCCACACGCCCTGCGTGGTCACGGACGCGAGCGTGGGTTCCGGCACGCCGGACGGGGCCGGCGGCGCCGGGCGGCGGTCCGGGAGCGGGACGACCGCAGGGACCGCGGCCGGCTGGCCCAGGAAGACCCGGCGCACGACGCGCTCGGCCGCGTGCCCGTCGTCGTACGAGCAGAACCGCGACCGGAACGCCGCCCGCAGCTGCGCCGAGCGCGAGCCCCGCCAGTGCCCCGTGGCGAAGATGTCCACCAGCTCGTCCTCGGTCCGGGCGATCGCCCCCGGCGGACACGAGCGCAGGTCGAAGTACGTGCCGCGGGCGGCCTCGTACGCCTCCCAGTCCTCCGCGTGGATCACGATCGGCCGGTCCAGCGCCGCGTAGTCGAACATCAGCGACGAATAGTCCGTCACCAGCGCGTCCGACGCCAGGCAGAGCTCCTCCACCGACGGGTACCCGGAGACGTCGACCAGGCGCGGGTGGCACACCGCCGGGACGGACGCGTCCGCGTACGTCAGGTGCGTGCGCGTCAGGATCGTGAAGCGCGGGCCCAGGTCCCGCAGCACCCGCTCGAAGTCCAGGTGTTCGGGCCGGCTGCGCCGGTAGTCGCGGTGGGTCGGCGCGTACAGGATCGCGGTCGAGCCCGCCGGGATGCCGAGGCGTTCGCGCAGCGCGACGACGTCGTCCACGGTGGCCCGGTGGAAGGCGTCGTTGCGCGGGTAGCCGTATTCGAGCGTCGTGTACGAGGACGGGATCGCCTTCTCCCACACCAGGGTGGAGTGGCGGTTCGCGGACAGCAGGTAGTCCCACTGGTCCGCGCCGCGCAGCAGGCCCGCGAAATCGGTCGTCGGAGTGGCTGCCGGCCGGTCCTGGAGGTCCAGGCCGACCCGCTTGAGCGGGGTGCCGTGCTGGGTCTGGAGGAGGACCTGGCCCGGCCGCTTGACCAGGGCCCGGTCGAAGTTGACGTTCGTGGTCAGGTACGCGGCCCTGGCGAGCGCCGTCCAGTACGCCGCGGAGCCCGGGCGCAGCGCGGCCGTCTCCGGCGGGAGCGTCGCCGCGTGCCGCGGGTCGCAGATCCACGCCGTCCGCATCCGGGGCGCGAGCTCGCGCAGCTTGGCCTCGATGGCCGCCGGGTTGCAGGCGTAGCCGCCGTGCCAGTACGCGGAGAAGACCGCCAGCTCCGGCCGCAGCGGCAACAGCCGCTGGAGGCGGTAGTGCAGGCGCAGCGCCGTCTCGCGCAGCCCCCGCCACAGCGACACCCCGGCGCGCCCCGCCGCGAGCGCGGCCGAGCGGAGCACCGACAGCGTGCGGTACGTGCGGCGCACGCCGAGCCGCATCAGGGCGTGCCGGACCCGGTCGGTGCGCGACAGCGACAGCGACTGCGGCAGCGGCGGCGAGCCCGCGGCCCGGTAGCGGCGCAGCAGCGCGGAGGCGCGTTGGAAGAACTCGGCCCGGCAGGCGCGCGGGAGGCGGCGCGGGTCGGCGTACAGGGCGCAGAAGTGCTCGGCCATCCGCCGGTGCAGGCTGGGGCGCCAGCGCTCCAGCTCGGGGCGGGAGCCGAGGTATCCGAAGACCCGGTCGTACTGGTCGAAGATGTCCAGGTGGCGGCGGCTGGTGGTGGTCAGGATCGAGCCGGTGCGCCGCTGGCGGTAGTGCACGCACACCCGGTCCAGGACCGCGATGGACTCGGCGGCCAGCAGCGCCGGATAGGTCCAGGGGGTGTCCTCGTAGAAACCGGGCGGGAACGCGAGGCCCTCGCGTTCCGCGAACTCGCGGCGGTACGCCTTGTTCCACACCACCATCAGCATGCCGAGCAGGGCCGGGCGGTCCGCGAGCCGGAAGCTGGCCGGACCCTCCTCGGCCAGCCGGTGCGAGAGCCGGTTGCGCACCAGCTCGCCGGTCCAGAAGGTGCGCGCGTAGTCGTAGACGAGGACGTCCGGGGATCCGGTGTCCTTGAGCCGGTCGGTGATGGCCCGCAGGGCGCCCGGGGCGAGGGTGTCGTCACCGTCGAGGAAGACCAGGTAGTCGCCGGTGGCCCGGGCCAGGCCCGCGTTGCGGGCCGGGCCCAGGCCCAGGTTGTGCGCCAGGTGCACCGCGGTCACCCGGGGGTCCCGCGCCGCGTACTCGTCGATGATCGAACCGCAGGCGTCCGGCGAGGCGTCGTCGACCGCGATCAGCTCCAGATCCGGGTACGACTGCGACAGGACCGAGTCCAGACTCTCCTGGAGGTACGCCTGAACGTTGTATGCGGGCACGATGACGCTGAACCGGGGCACGGCACATCCAGGGGTCGGCGCGGGTTTATTGCCCCAGAACCCCTGGCGTGGCGATCGGGTTACGCAGCGTGCGGCATTCGGGTTACACAGCGTCAATCCCGCACGTCAACCACCCGAATTGCGCTATTTGACCGCTCCCGCCATCACCCCCGAGACGAACTGCCGCTGGAAGGCGAAGAACACCACGAGCGGAACCACCATCGAAAGGAACGCGCCGGGCGCCAGCACGTCGATGTTGTTGCCGAACTGCCGTACCTGCTGCTGGAGCGCGACCGTGATCGGCGGGTTCGCCGAGTTCGCGAACACCAGCGCGACCAGCATGTCGTTCCACACCCACAGGAACTCGAAGATGGCGAGCGAGGCGATCGCGGGCCCGCCCAGCGGCAGCACCACCCAGGCGAACAGCCGCAGTTCGCCCGCGCCGTCCAGCCGGGCCGCCTCCAGCAGTTCGCGCGGGATCTGCGCGAAGAAGTTGCGCAGCAGGAAGATGGCGAACGGCAGCCCGAACGCGGTGTGGAACAGGACCACCCCGGCCGTGGTCTCGAACAGCCCGATGGAGCCGAACAGTTTCGAGACGGGGATCAGCGCCACCTGCACGGGGACGACCAGCAGCCCGACCACGACCAGGAACAGCCAGTCCCGGCCCGGGAACTCCAGCCAGGCGAAGGCGTATCCGGCCAGCGATCCCAGGACCACCACGAGCAGCGTCGCCGGGACCGTGATGGCCACCGTGCTGAGGAGGGCGCTGGTGATGGTGTCGTCGGCCAGCAGGTGTGCGTAGTTGTCGGTCGTCAGCCGTGCCGGCGCGGTCAGCGCCTGCCACCAGCCGCCCTCGTTCAGGTCGGTGGGGGAAAGGAAGGAGGAGATCAGCAGCCCGAGCGTCGGCAGCAGCCAGAACAGTGCGGCCAGGACCAGGAACACGCGGACGGCTCCGGCCGCCGCACCGGCAGCGAGCCGGCCGGCCCGTGCACCGGCACGGGGGGCGGGGCGGGCGCCGGCACCCGCTCCCGGGCGGGCCTGGGCGGAGGTGCTCATCGGGACCCCTCCTTCCGCAGCCTGCGGATGTTGTAGAGCATGACCGGCACCACCAGCGCCAGCAGCAGCACCGCGATGGCACTGCCCAGGCCCGGATCGGCGTCGGTGCCGAACGAGGTGCGGTACAGCTGGAGCGCCAGGACGTTCGCGTCGTCCTGCACCGAGCCCGGCGCGATCACGAACACCAGGTCGAAGATCTTCATCACGTTGATCACCAGGGTCACGAGGACGACCGCCAGCACGGGCGCCAGCAGCGGAACCGTGATCCGGCGGAACACCTGCCACTCGTTCGCCCCGTCCACCCGCGCCGCCTCCAGCAGCTCCCGAGGCACGGCGGCCAGCCCCGCCCCGATCAGCACCATCGCGAAACCGGCCCACATCCACACGTACGCGCCGATCACCGCCGGGGTCACCAGCGTCGGGCCGAGCCACTCCACCCCCGCGTACGCCTCCCGGAAGTTCGACGCGGGAAGCCGCAGCAGTGCCCCGTCGGCCTTCGCGGACAGGGTGAACGTGCCGTCGGCGCGGGCCGTCGCCGAGTCGACCACCCGGCCGTCCTTGACCGCTTCGATCCGGATGCCCGCGAGCCCGGACTCGGTCGGGTCGACCGCGTTCGTCCGGCCCCCGCCGCCCCGGGTGAAGTCCTGCCAGGCCGTCCCGGTGACCTTCCCCGGCTCGGCGGGTGCCGCCACGGCCGTACGGGTCCCCCCGGGCAGGGCCTCGGGGGCCACGCCGACCAGCGGGAGCAGCACCGGCACGCCCGCCCGGACGGGAGCACGGGTCGTGAAGCCGCCCGCCTGCTCCCCCTCGGCCGGGACCAGCGGGGAGTCGCGGCCCGGCCGCGCCTTCGGGAAGGCCGAGGACTGCGCGAAGGTGTCGTGCACCCCGACCCAGACCGCGTTCGCGACCCCCCGATCGGGGTCGTGGTCGTACACGAGCCGGAAGATGATGCCCGCCGCCAGCATCGAGATCGCCATCGGCATGAACACGAGCAGTTTGAACGCCGTGCCCCAGCGCACCCGTTCGGTGAGCACCGCGAAGATCAGACCGAGGGCGGTGGCCGTGGTCGGCGCCAGCACCACCCACAGCGCCGTGTTCTTCAGGGCCGTGCGGATCGTGTCGTCGTGCAGGATCTCCCGGTAGTTGCCGTCGCCCACGAACGTGTCGCCGGAGCGGTCGAAGAAGCTGCGGTAGATCGAGTAGCCGATCGGATGCACGACCAGCGCGCCGAGCAGCACCAGGGCGGGCAGGAGGAACGCCGCCGCGACGAGGCGGCGGCGCCGGGCCTCCGCGGACCGTGCAGCCGACGTGGCCGGGGCCGCCACGGGGTCAGTTCCCGTAGGCCTTGGCCGCGTCCGCCTCCAGTCTGGCCTGGGTGCCCGCCACGTCCGACGGGTTCGCCAGGAAGTCCTGGAGCGCCTTCCACTCGCCCGCCCCCGGCGTCCCGCCGAACGCCGCCGGAGCCTGGTCCGACATGTCGAAGCGGAAGTCGTCGCCCGACGCGATCAACGCCTTGGCGATGCCCCGCTGGATGTCGTTCGGATAGGCCTTCAGGTCCACCGACTTGTTCGGGGAGACGAAACCGCCCTCGCGGGCCTGGATCTCCGCCGCGTCCGGGGAGGCCAGGAACGTCAGCAGCGCCTGAGCCCCCTTCGACGGCTTCAGCGCGACCGCGACATCGCCGCCCGAGACCACCGGCGCCTTGCCACCGACCGCCGGAAACGGGAAGACGAGCGCGTCCTTGCCCACCTTCGCCTCGGTCTGCCCGATGTTCACCGCCACGAAGTCACCCTCGTAGACCATCGCGGCCGCCGGCCGGTCGCCCCCGGTGAAGGTCTGCGTCACCGACTTCGGGAACTCGGTGGCCAGCGCCCCGGCCGTGCCGCCCGCCAGGAAGTCCTTGCGGCCGAACAGCTCCCCGAGGGTGATCAGCGCCTGCTTGACGCTGTCGTCCGTCCACTTGATCTGGTGCTTGGACAGCTGGTCGTACTTCTGCGGGCCCGCCTGCGAGAGGTAGACGTTCTCGAACCAGTCCGTCAGCGTCCAGCCGTCCGCACCGGCCACCGAGACGGCCGGCGTACCGGACGCCGAAAGGGTGTCGGCCGCGGTCAGCAGCTCCTTCCAGGTCTTCGGCGGCTGCACGCCCGCCGCCTCGAAGGCCTTCGCGTTGTACCAGACCAGAGACTTGTTGGCGGCCTTGTAGTACACCCCGTACTGGGTGCCGTCGACCGCTCCCAGTTTCTTCCAGCCGTCCGAATAGTTCTTGTCGAGCTGAGCCCGCGCCTCCGGCCCCACCGGCTGCACCCACTTGTTCTGCACCGCCGACACCAGCGCCCCGACCTGCGGCAGCAGCGCCACGTCCGGCGGCTGACCGCCCGCGATCTTCGTGCCGAGGAACGTGACGATCGGGTCCTGCGCCGGGACGAACGTGACCGTCGCACCCGTCCGCTTCTCGAACTCCTTCAGGACCTTCGTGAAGTTCGCCTGCTCCGGTCCCGTCCAGACCGCGGCGACCTCCAGCTTCTCGCCGTTCAGCTTCGGTAATTCCACCCGCTGCCCGGCCGTCGAGGCCTCCCCGCCCTGCGGCGGGTCCTCCTTCTCGTCACCGCCGCCCCCGCACCCGCTCAGCGTCAGCGCGCCCGCGGCCACCAGGGCCGCCCACGCGGCCGCCCGGCCGTTTCTGCGGTGCTCCGTACGACTACGGTCCTTCGTGCGGCTCGTTCCCTGCCTGCGCATGGCTCTGCCCCCGGATGCCCGTGGTGTGACTCGTCCCACAAGGTCTACGCCGAGCCGCGCACCCCCGCAATACCGCCTCGCCCGCGCCGCAGCGTGTCGCTGCGGGCAGTTCCCGCCCGCTCAGGGAGCCGGCGGGAACAGCACGGGTATCGCCGAGACCAGGTGCGAGGCCCGGTCCAGAGCGCTCGCCAGCAGCGCCAGGTCGGTGGGGCCGTTGCCCAGCTCGCGCACGGGGCGGCGGGCCGGGGGATCGCCCATCCGCTCCCACTCGACCGGCACCACGGTCGGCCGCTGCGTCGCCGTCCGCGGGATCCGGCCGGTCACCCGGCCGCCCTGGAACGGGACCGTCCGCCCGTCGGCGTACCGCAGCCGGCCCCGGCCCGGGCCCGGCTGGTCCGGGGCGTCCAGATCGATCCGGAGCGGGTTCGTACGGGCCAGCTCGCTGTCGGCCGTACGGTCCGGGCGGGCGCTCGTGGCCACCAGGTGCACGCCGAGCCGGGCGCCGTCGCGGGCCACCGCGTCCAGCGCCCGTACGACGGATCCGGCGGCGGGGCGGCCCGTACTGCCCAGTCCCGGCGCGACCAGCGCGTCGAAGTCGTCCACCAGCACCACCAGGCGGGGCAGCGGGCCCGGCCCGGCGGGTTCGGTGCGCGGCGCGGCGGAACGCAGCCGCAGCGTGCCCGAGCGCTGCGGGTCGAGATCGCCGAGCAGTTCGCCGGGACTCGGCTGACGGGGTGAGACCATCCGGTCGGACAGTGCGCGGCGAGAATGCCACTCGGCGAACGGGACCCCGTCCAGGAGCTCGCTGCGGCGCTTCAGCTCGGCGCCGAGGGCCTGGGCGAACTCCCGCATGCGAACCGGGTCGGCGGCGACGAGGTGCGCCGCGACGTGCGGGAGCTCGGTGCACGGCTGGAGCCCGTCACCGCGCTCGCCGCCGGCCCCGTCCAGCAGGACCAGGCCCAGCCGGTCGGGCCGGGCGGCCGCGGACAGGGACGCGGCCACCGACCGCAGCAGCTCCGTACGGCCGCTTCCGGTGGGTCCCTCGATGAGGAGGTGCGGCCCGTCCTGGACCAGCTCGGCACCGACCGGCCCGCGCCGCCCGCTGCCGAGCACGAGCTCGGCGCGCCCGCCGACGTCCTGCCCCTGGTCCGTGGCGGCGGCCCAACGGGCCATCAGCGAAGCCGGGGTGGCCCGGGCCAACCCCAACTCGTCCAGCAGCCGAGCGGTGTTCGGGAGCGCGGTGGCAACGGCCGGCCGCGGTCCGGCCGGGGACGGCTCGGCGCGCAGCGGGGCCAGGGCGCGGGCGAACCGCTCGGCCCAGGCCGCGGAGACGGCGTCGGCGGTGGCGGTGGTTCCGGGCGGTGAGGGCTTGCCGCCGGTCACCGTGAACGTCCGTACGGTCGTGGCCACATCACCGCTGAGCAGGGCGATCGCGCCACAGTCCCGGAAGGCGGGGCTGCTCGCGCAGGCGGCCTCGTACGTCTCGGTGAGCGGGGAGGCGGGCGTGGCGGCCGGCGTCTCGGCGAGCACGAGCACGTGGATCCCGGCGGCCGGCCCGTGCGAGGCGAGGCGGCCGGTGAGGTCGCGCAGCGCACCGGAGCCGGGCTCCCCGTCGATAACGAGGAGCGTGTACGGGCCCTGGTGGGCGTACGCGGCTTCGCGGACGTCGTCGGGGTCGGCGGCGGCCCAGTGGGTACCGAGGGGACTGTCGTCGAGGCGGCGGGTCAGCTCGGCGGTGCGGGCGCCGGCCTGGTCCCGGTCGTACGCCAGGAGCAGCCGGCAGTCCTGCCCGTGCGCGGGCCGCACGTGCGGCAGCCAGCCGAGCCAGCCCCAGTCGGCTCGCCGCTCGGCGATGCCGCGTGCGCGGTCCGCGGCCAGCAGCACGATCTCCAGCTCGCCGGGCCCGTGGAGGGCGGCGAGCTGGGCGACCACGGACCGGGCGACCCCGGTCAGCCGTCCGCGCGGCCCGGCGATGCCGAGCGCGCCGACGTCCTGGAACGCGACCCGGCTGCCGGCCCCGAGGCCGACGTCGAGCCGGCCCCGGGGTCGGGACCACAACCGCCGGGTCGGCCCGAGAGCGGCCAGCAACAGTGCGGCGGGATCATCGGCGTCCGGCGCGGCGGCCGCGGCCGGCGCGGCCACGCCCTCCGCCCCGGAGGTCTCTTCCCCCCGCACCCACTTCCGCGCCCAGGCCCCGAACCCCCGCTTCCGCACCCCGCGCGGCCCGGCTCCGGGCTCCGAACCCGGTCCCGCCGAGCCGCCTGCGCCGGACTCCGCCCCGGGGCCACGGCCCGCGCCGGATCCTGTGCCCGGCCCGGCCGCGCGGCCCGCGCCGGCACCCGTCCCCGGTCCGGCCGCCGGGCGCAGGTCGTGGCCCGCGCCGGGGGCGCCGTACGACGCGCCGGGCCGGCCCGTGCCGGGTCCGCCCGCACCGGTCCACCCGGCGCCGGAGCCGCCGTGCTCCGCCCCGGCCCCGCGGCCCGCACCTGACTCCGTGCCCGGCCCGGTCTGGCGGCCCTCGCCCGGTCCGGCCCCCCGGCCTGCGCCGGAGGTGCCGTAGGCCGGGCCGGTCCGGCCGTTGCGGCCCGCGTCGGGGCCGGGGCCGACTGCGCCGCTCCACCCGGGGCGAGCCGCGCCGGATTCCGGGCCCGGACCGACATCGCGGCCCGCGTCGCGGTCCGTCCCCGGTCCGGCCACGTGGCCCGCGCCAGGCGCCCCGTACGACGGGCCGGGCCGGCCGCTCGCGTTCGCGTCGGACCGGCCCGTGCCGGGCGTGCCGAGGGGCAGGTCCGTGACGGGCACCTGCCCGGTCAGGTCGGCGCCCGCGGAGTCCCCGGGGGCCTCGGGCGCCGCCAGCGAGAGGTGGCCCTCCAGATCCGGGACGACGGGAAGGGCGGACGCCGTGTCCGGGGCCAGGCGGAGCGTCGATTCGCCGATGCGGAGCAGCGCACCCGGTGCCAGCGCCACCGGCTGCGGGCCCACCGCCGCGCCGTCCACCGTCGTGCCGTTCGTCGAGTCCAGGTCGGCCACGGCCACCCGCCCGTCCGGCATCACCGTCACCGCGCAGTGCAGCCGTGACACGTCCGGGTCGTCCAGCGGGACGTCCGCGTCGGCCGAGCGTCCGATCCGGATCGCCCCCGGGTGCAGCAGGTGCACCCCGCCCGCGTCCGGTCCGGCCACCACGTGCAGCTGCGCCCCGTCCGTCCCGTCCGTCCCGTCCGGCAGGACGTCCGGCACCGGGGCGTGCAGCCCCAGCACCGCCCCGTCCACGAGCGGCGGCTCCCCGAGCACCCGCCGCTGGAGGTCGAGCCGCTCCCTGCCTGCGTACAGCACGACCGTGCCACCGGTGTCGGGCCCGCCTACGGTCGCCGCGAGGCCGGAGGCCACGGCGGCGAGGGCGGTGCCCACGGGTGCGGTGACGAGCACGTCACAGCCGGCGGGCGCGGTCTGGTGGCCGCTGCGCGACCCAAGGACGGTCAGCCGGATCTGCATCGCCGTCAGCGGTCCCTTCTGCGCGGTGCGCGGTGCGTGCGCCCGGCAGGGGTGCGACGGGGCGTGCCCGCCCGCTCGACCCCCCACCCGGCACGGCGCGTCGTCCGGTCAGGTCTGCCGGAAGGCGGGCTCCCGTCCCGGCCGTTCCGTACGGGTGCATCCTCGCACCTGTCACGGACAACACGCCCGGCACCCGGCAATAAATGATCTTGAATGATCACACCTCTGCGCGTGTCGCGTACACGTCGGGGCATACGGGTCGACCAAAAGTCGCGGGAAAACGCCCCCGGCATACCCCTCAAACATCACTCTTCGTACATATGTGCGGCAACCAACCTCCGGCACCCCGCGTCTTCCCCAGGGACACCCCCTAGAGTGGGCCGGAAAAAGCACCACCCTGAAGAACCACGGCAGGGACGACAGCAGGGAGCGCGAGACGTGCGGCCAGTCGGCAGCAAGTACCTGCTTGAGGAGCCGCTCGGACGCGGCGCCACAGGCACCGTCTGGCGTGCCCGCCAGCGGGAGACCGCCGGCGCGGAGGCAGCCGTCGCCGGGCAGCCCGGCGAGACCGTGGCCATCAAGGTCCTCAAAGAGGAGCTGGCCCAGGACGCGGACATCGTCATGCGGTTCCTGCGGGAGCGCTCCGTCCTGCTGCGCCTGACGCACCCCAACATCGTGCGCACCCGCGACCTCGTCGTCGAGGGCGACCTCCTCGCCCTCGTCATGGACCTGATCGACGGCCCGGACCTGCACAAGTACATCCGGCAGAACGGCCCCTTCACGCCCGTGGCCGCGAGCCTGCTGACCGCCCAGATCGCGGACGCGCTCGCGGCCAGCCATGCCGACGGCGTGGTCCACCGCGACCTGAAGCCGGCCAACGTCCTGCTCGACGAGCGCGGCGGCCAGATGAAGCCGATGCTCACCGACTTCGGCATCGCCCGCCTCGCCGACTCCCCGGGGCTGACCCGCACGCACGAGTTCGTCGGCACCCCCGCCTACGTCGCACCCGAGTCCGCCGAGGGCCGCCCGCAGACCTCCGCCGTCGACATCTACGGCGCCGGCATCCTGCTGTACGAACTGGTCACCGGACGCCCGCCGTTCGCCGGCGGCACCGCCCTCGAAGTGCTGCACCGCCACCTCAGCGAGGACCCGCAGCGCCCGCCGAACGTGCCCGAGCCGCTCTGGATCGTCATCGAGCGCTGCCTGCGCAAGGAGCCGAACGAGCGCCCCAGCGCCGAGAACCTGGCCCGCGCCCTGCGCGTGGTCGCCTCCGGCATCGGCGTGCACAGCGCCCCCTCCGAGGTGGAGGCCGCCCTCGGCGTCGGCGCACTGCTCGCGCCCGACCCCTCGCCCGCGCCGGTCCCCGCGACCCCGGACGGCGGCGGCGCCGACCCCACCCAGGTGCTGCCAGGCCGCGCCGGTGCGCCGATGGGCGGCTACGACCCGAACGGCATGACCAGCGTGTTCCCGCCGGTCGGCGCGGCCGACGCCACCTCGGTGCTGCCGAGCGCGGGCGGCCCCGGCGCGGACCCGACCTCGGTCATGCCCCCGGTGCAGCGGCCGGACCAGCCGCACCCGTGGCAGTCGCAGATGCAGGCCGCGCGCGACCGCAACGAGCAGACGCAGATGCACTACCTCGACCCGAGCGAGGACCCCCTGCGCCGGCGCCCGCAGCGGCAGGCGCCCCCGCCGCCGCAGCAGCAGCCCCCGCAGTACCGCCAGGGTCCGCCGCCGCAGCAGTACCAGCAGCAGCCGCCGTACCAGCAGCCTCCGCAGCAGCCGTACTACCCGCAGCAGCCGGCGCCGCAGCAGTACCAGCAGCCGCAGCAGCCGCCGTACCAGCAGCCGCCCCAGCCCCCCCAGCGGCAGGCCCCGCAGCGGCAGGCACCCCCGCAGCAGCAGCCCCCGCAGGCACCGCCGCGCGCCCCCAGGGAGCCGCGCGAGCCGCGCCCCCGCAGCGCCAACCCGATCAAGATCCCGGGCCTGGGCTGCCTCAAGGGCTGCCTGGTCATGATCCTGCTGTTCGTGGTGGCGGGCTGGCTGGTCTGGGAGCTCACCCCGCTCCAGGAGTGGGTCGGCACCGGCAAGGGCTGGTGGGACCAGCTGTGGACCTGGGGCTCAGAGATCGTCGACTGGGTCGGCGCGCTCGCGGACTCCACGGGTAGCGGGACGGGCGGCGGCACGCCCTGAACCGGGCCCCCGTAGCGCCGACTTCGTAGATTTGTCGACTTCTGGGGCGTGATTTCGCCCCCAGAAGTGAAGGTCGCCGTGTTCCGGGTCCTCCAACCCCCATCCGGCCGCGTAGCTTTGGTGCGTACGCCAGCCGCTGAGGGAGCAGTCGTGGCACGGAAGATCGGCAGCCGGTACACCGCGCACCAGATCCTGGGGCGCGGCAGCGCGGGCACGGTGTGGCTGGGCGAGGGGCCGGACGGGCCCGTCGCCGTCAAACTGCTGCGCGAGGACCTCGCGTCCGACCAGGAGCTGGTCGGACGCTTCGTCCAGGAGCGCAGCGCGCTGCTCGGCCTGGACCACCCCCACATCGTGTCCGTCCGCGACCTCGTCGTCGACGGCAACGACCTGGCCCTGGTCATGGACCTCGTACGCGGTACGGATCTGCGCACGCGCCTCGACCGGGAGCGCCGGCTCGCCCCCGAGGCGGCCGTGGCGATCGTCGCCGACGTCGCGGACGCGCTGGCCGCCGCGCACGCCGCCGGGGTCGTGCACCGGGACGTGAAGCCCGAGAACGTCCTGCTGGACATGCAGGGGCCACTGGGGCCGGGCGGCTCGCACCCGGCGCTGCTGACCGACTTCGGCGTGGCCAAGCTGATCGACTCGCCGCGGCGGGCCTCCACCGGTCGGGCCACGGCCCCCACGACCCGGATCATCGGCACGCCGGACTATCTGGCGCCGGAGATCGTGGAGGGCCTGCCGCCGCGGGCCGCCGTCGACATATACGCCCTGGCCACCGTGTTGTACGAGCTGCTGGCCGGGTTCACCCCGTTCGGCGGGGGCCACCCGGGCGCGGTGCTGCGGCGGCACGTGACGGAGACCGTGGTCCCGCTGCCCGGCATCCCCGACGAGCTGTGGCAGCTGATCGTGCAGTGCCTGGCCAAGGCGCCGGCGTCCCGGCTGCGGGCCTCTGAGCTGTCGGCGCGGCTGCGCGACCTGCTGCCGCTGCTGGTCGGGATGCCGCCGCTGGACGTGGACGAGCCGGACGAGCCCGAACTGGATCCCGCCTCGGTGGAGCCGCTGGAAGCCGACCCGGTCCGCCGCCGGGGCGTGGTCCCGCTCGTGCCGGGCTCCGCGACGGACTCGAACCGGGACACGCACACCTCGATGCGGGTGCCGGGGCCGGACGAGCTGGCCGGGGGAGCGCTGGGCACGGCCCGGGTACCGCGCCCCGCGGGCGGGCACCGGCCGGGCTCGGCGCGCCACCGGGCGGACACCGTCCGCAGGCGCCGACTCGCGCTGACGGCGGCGGCGCTCGCCCTGGCCGCCGCGCTCGGACTGGGCGGCTGGCTCGCCTCCTCGGGCGACGAGCCGCAGCCGCCCCAGAACGGCAAACACTCGGCCCCGACGAAGCCGAACCGTTAGCCACGGGGGACCGAATGCCGGCCCCGCCGACCCTGGCGAAGTGCGCGTCGGCTCCTCGCCCTCGGCGTAGCGGCAGCCGTTGGCGGGTGCTGGGGACCCCGTCCGCCGTTCACGGACCGGCTCCGGACGCGCCCTGCGGGGGCCGGGCCGGGAGCCGGGCGCTCGGTCCTGGCGAGGCCGAACCCGTAGCCGCGGGGACTGAACGCCGGCCCCCTGCCCCTGGCGAAGTGCGCGTCGGCTCCTCGCCCCCGGCGAGGCCGAACCCGTAGCCGTGGGGGACTGAACGCCGGCCCTCGCCCCTGGCGGAGCGTGCGTCGGCTCCTCGCCCCCGGCGAAGCCGAACCCGTAGCCATCGGGGACTGAACGCTGGC
The DNA here is from genome assembly GCF_041431095.1 of Streptomyces sp. NBC_00597. GTDB lineage: Bacteria > Actinomycetota > Actinomycetes > Streptomycetales > Streptomycetaceae > Streptomyces. Next base: position 3,956,719 of record NZ_CP107757.1, on the reverse strand, counting down.
CCCCGCCCCCGGCGAAGTCGAACCGGTGCCGCGGGGGGTTGAACGCCGGCCCCCCGCCTCCGGCGGAGCGTGCGTCGGCTACCCGCCCTCGGTGCAGCGGCAGCGGCAGCGGCAGCCGTTGGCGGCCGGGGCCCGGGCCGGGGTGGGAGCGCGTGTGGGTTCTGGCGGGGCTATGCGCCGGCGGCGATCAGTTCCGGGTGCCAGCGGCGGGCCACCGCCGGGTGGGCCCGGGTCCAGCCCTTGAGCTCGTTGCGCCCGTACTCGGCGTGCAGCGGGTTCGACGCGTCGTGGGCCACCCCGGGCGCGGAGCGCAGGTACTCGCCGGGAACCGTCTCCACCACCGCGTCCAGCCGCGGGTTGTAGAAGAACGGCACCGAGTACCGCTCCACCGCCCCCGGCGGGCTGACCACGCGGTGGTCCGTCGCCACCAGGTAGCCCTCCGTCGCGATCTCCAGCAGCTCGCCCAGGTTGACCACGAACGCCCCCGGCATCGGCGGGATGTCCAGGAACCCGTCGCCCTGGCGCACCTGGAGGCCGCCCACCGAGTCCTGGAGCAGCAGCGTCAGGAACCCGTAGTCCTTGTGGGCCCCGACCCCCTGGTCGGCGCCGGACGGGGCGGAGCCCGGGTAGCGGATCAGCTTCGTGTGCAGGTGCGGCCGATCCGCGAACGCCGCGTCGAAGAAGTCGGAGGGGGCGCCGATCGAGGCCAGCAGCTCCTGCAGCAGGCGGTGGGCCACCGCGGCCAGCCGGGACTGCCACTCCAGCACCACCGGCCGCAGGTCCGGCAGGGCCTGCGGCCACTGGTTCGGGCCCTCCAGCCACAGGTACGGCGGGTCGTCGGGCCCCACCACCGGCGCCGGGCGCTCGGCGCCGACGTCCAGCTGGTCGCGCCAGTCGGAGGCGCCGCCGGTCAGCTCGTGGCCGATGCGGGTGTAGCCGCGGAAGTGCGGCGAGTTCAGATTGCTCACGGAGAGCCGGTCGGCCTCCGGCAGGGCGAAGAAGGCCCTGGTCAGCTCAAGGATGCGAGCGGTCTCCGCATCGGTGATGCCGTGTCCGGTGAGGTGCAGGAAACCGGTGTCCCGGGCTGCCGCGTGCAGCTCCTTCAGGAAATCGGCCCGCAGGGTCGGATCGTCGGCCTGGGAGAGGTCGATGACAGGGAGGGTGTGCGCGGACGGCATGACGGCTCCGTTTCGGATGTCACGGGGTCCTGTTCCCCAGAGGTGTCGGGGCAGCGGGTGGGGAGGGCCGCCGGCAGGGATGGCGCCGGAGCCGCTTGGGCCGCGTACAGGACCAAGTCGGATCGGGGTGGATCAGGCTTGGGGATGGTCCGGCGGCAGACAGCTCGTCGTCGTGACACGCATGTGGTCCACATGGCGGCGCTTGACGAGGAGGAGAGTCATACCGTGAGCGTACGCCCGTTCCCCCGGTCATCAGAACGGGTGATCCGGCCTGCCCGGACAGCGCCGCCCGCGGACCGGCTACGCTGGACCCGTGGCAGTCGTCGATGTTTCCGAAGAGCTGAAGTCCCTCTCCTCGACCATGGGGTCGATCGAGGCCGTCCTGGACCTCGACAAGCTGAGGGCAGATATCGCCGTGCTTGAGGAGCAGGCCGCCGCGCCGTCCCTGTGGGACGACCCGGAGGCCGCCCAGAAGATCACGAGCAAGCTTTCGCACCTCCAGGCCGAGGTCCGCAAGACCGAGACCCTGCGCGGCCGCATCGACGACCTCGCGGTGCTGTTCGACCTCGCCCAGGAGATGGACGACGCGGACACCCTCGCCGAGGCCGAGACCGAGCTGGTCTCCGTCCGCAAGGCGTTGGACGAGATGGAGGTCCGCACCCTGCTCTCCGGCGAGTACGCCGAGCGCGAGGCGCTGGTCAACATCCGCGCCGAGGCCGGCGGCGTCGACGCCTCCGACTTCGCCGAGCGCCTCCAGCGCATGTACCTGCGCTGGGCCGAACGGCACGGCTATGCCACCGAGATCTACGAGACCTCGTACGCGGAAGAGGCCGGCATCAAGTCGACCACCTTCGTCGTCAAGGCCCCGTACGCCTACGGCACGCTCTCGGTCGAGCAGGGCACCCACCGCCTCGTGCGCATCTCGCCCTTCGACAACCAGGGCCGCCGCCAGACCTCCTTCGCGGGCGTCGAGGTGCTGCCGGTCGTCGAGACCAGCGACCACGTCGAGATCGACGAGACCGAGCTGCGCGTCGACGTGTACCGCGCCTCCGGCCCCGGAGGCCAGGGCGTCAACACGACCGACTCGGCGGTGCGCATCACGCACCTCCCGACCGGCATCGTCGTCTCCTGCCAGAACGAGCGCTCGCAGATCCAGAACAAGGCCAGCGCCATGAACGTCCTCCAGGCCAAGCTGCTGGAGCGGCGCCGCCAGGAGGAGCAGGCCAGGATGGACGCCCTCAAGGACGGTGGCAGCTCCTGGGGCAACCAGATGCGGTCCTACGTCCTGCACCCGTACCAGATGGTCAAGGACCTGCGGACGGAGTTCGAGGTCGGCAACCCGCAGGCGGTCCTCGACGGTGAGATCGACGGCTTCCTGGAGGCCGGGATCCGCTGGCGCAAGCAGCAGGAGCAGACCGCGTAACGCGCAGAGCACGTACGAAGGCCCGGACACCGCAGGTGTCCGGGCCTTCGCTTTCCTCCGCATGGACGCCGTCATCGGAACGCCCTGATCGGACGCCGTGATCGAGATGCCGTGATCGGGACGTGAGAGGCTACGCCGTCTGCTGGGCCACCAGGGCCAGGGCTGCCACCAGGACCACCAGGAGCACGATGAGCGCCATGGGATTCAGGCCGGCGAAGGGGCCCTCCTGCTGGAGGCGCTCCCGGTTCGCCCGGCACACCGGGCAGCGGCCCTGGCTGACGGGCGCGGCGCAGTTCGCGCACACGAGCCGGTCGTAAGTCATGCGCTCTCCTCCTTCCGTCCCCTTGAACAACGCTTGAAGGAACGACTACGTTCCCCTACCACTGTGCCAGCTCCAGCGACATTCGGCGCGGCCCGTCCGGGCAATCGTGCACCGTACCCCCCGGACCAGGGGATATATCGGGCAACTCCGGACGCGGGGCCCCCACCCCCCGCCCGTTCGCGTATGGTCACGCACACCTACTCCCGGCGACCGTGGTGCACCCGTGATCCGATTCGACAACGTCTCCAAGTCCTACCCGAAGCAGAACCGCCCCGCACTCAGAGATGTCTCGCTGGACATCGCGAAGGGCGAGTTCGTCTTCCTGGTCGGCTCCTCCGGCTCCGGCAAGTCCACCTTCCTGCGGCTCGTCCTGCGCGAGGAACGGGCGAGCCACGGCCAGGTCCACGTCCTCGGCAAGGACCTCGCCAAGCTCTCCAACTGGAAGGTGCCGCAGATGCGCCGCCAGCTGGGGACCGTGTTCCAGGACTTCCGTCTCCTCCCCAACAAGACCGTGGCCGAGAACGTCGCCTTCGCCCAGGAGGTCATCGGCAAGCCCCGGGGCGAGATCCGCAAGGCCGTCCCGCAGGTCCTGGAGCTCGTGGGCCTCGGCGGCAAGGAGGACCGCATGCCCGGCGAGCTCTCCGGCGGTGAGCAGCAGCGCGTGGCCATCGCCCGCGCCTTCGTCAACCGGCCGGCCCTCCTGATCGCGGACGAGCCCACCGGCAACCTCGACCCGCAGACCTCGGTCGGCATCATGAAGCTGCTGGACCGGATCAACCGGACCGGCACCACCGTGATCATGGCCACCCACGACCAGCAGATCGTGGACCAGATGCGCAAGCGCGTCATCGAACTCGAACAGGGCCGACTCGTGCGCGACCAGTCGCGCGGCGTCTACGGCTACCAGCACTGAAAGGCCCTTGAGACGTCATGCGCGCCCAGTTCGTCATGTCGGAGATCGGCGTCGGTCTCCGCCGCAATCTCACCATGACCTTCGCGGTCATCATCTCCGTGGCCCTGTCGCTGGCCCTGTTCGGGGGCTCCCTGCTCATGCGCGACCAGGTGAGCGAGATGAAGGGCTACTGGTACGACAAGGTCAACGTCTCGATCTACCTCTGCAACAAGAGCGACGCCGAGGACAACGCCGAGGGCGGGAGCAAGGCCTGCGCCAAGGGCGCGGTCACTCCCGATCAGAAGCAGCAGATCGAGACCGACCTGAAGAAGATGGACCTCGTCGAGACGGTCCACTACGAGTCCTCCGACGAGGCCTACACGCACTACAAGGAGCGCTTCGGGCACACCGCGCTCGCCACGGTGGTCACCCCGGACCAGATGCCCGAATCCTTCCGGGTGAAGCTCAAGCAGCCCGAGAAGTACCAGGTCATCACCACGGCCTTCGCGGGCCGCGACGGCGTGCAGTCGGTGGAAGACCAGCACCAGGAGCTGGACAACCTCTTCACGATGCTCGGCTACCTCAACATGGCCGCCCTCGGCATCATGTTGATCATGCTGATCGTGGCCCTGCTGCTGATCGTCAACACCGTGCGCGTCTCCGCCTTCAGCCGTAGGCGGGAGACGGGGATCATGCGGCTCGTCGGCGCGTCGAGCTTCTACATCCAGGTCCCGTTCATCATGGAGGCCGCCTTCGCGGGCCTCATCGGCGCGGTGTTCGCCTGCGGCATGCTCGGCGCCGGCCAGTACTTCGTCATTGACCACGGAGCCGCGCTGCGCAGCAAGATGGAGCTGATCAACTTCATCGGCTGGGACTCCGTCCTGGCCAAGCTGCCGTTGGTGCTGGTCATCGGGGTGCTGATGCCTTCGCTGGCCGCGTTCGTCGCATTGCGCAAGTACCTGAAGGTGTGACAAGCGCCCCGTGTGAGGTCCGCTCAACCCGCCGTTCCTCCACGGGGCTTGTCCTAGACTCGGCGCCATGCCGGGTCTGCCCGCCTTCTGTCTCCGGCCCCGCGACCTGCGTCGCGGGGCCGTTTTGACGTTGGCCTTCATCGCCGCCGTGGGCACCGCGGCGGGCACCGGCTGCTGGGACCGGGCCGACGCCGCCGGCGGCGGGTTAACGGCCGCCGGTACGCAGCACCCCGCGGCCGTACCCGAGGCGCCCCGGGAGCCGGGCACCGCGGACCGCGAGGCCGTGGCCCGCGCCGCCGCCGAGGCCGCCGCCGAGGGAAAGTCCGGGAAGAAGGCCGCCCAGGAGGAGGTCAGCCGCAGCGGCGACCGCTGGGGCATGGTCTACGACCGGGGCGAGTACGCCGCCTTCACCGACGACCTCGACGGCCGCTGGACCGGCGTCGGCCTGTGGACCGAGCGCCGCCGGGACGGCCACATCGACGTCGACAAGGTCCAGCCCGACAGCCCCGCCGCCCGCGCCGGCCTGCGGGCCGGGGACCGCCTGCTGAGCATCGACGGCCAAGCCGTCACCGGTATGCCCGTCGGCGAAGTCGTCGCCCTGCTGCGCGGCGACGCCGGTACCCCCGTCGTCCTGCACCTCACCCGCGACGGTGCCGACCTCACCGAGACCCTCCGCCGCGAGCAGCTGCACACCGAGCCCGTGACCGTGCGGGAACTCCCGGGCGGGATCACCCTCATCAAGGTCGCCTCCTTCACCCGCGGCTCGGGCGAACAGGTCCGGGCCGCCGTCCGCGCGGCCCCGCCCGGCGCCGGCTTCATGCTGGATCTGCGCGGCAATCCGGGCGGCCTGGTCACCGAGGCCGTGACGGCCGCCTCCGCGTTCCTGGACGGCGGCCTGGTCGCCACGTACGACGTACGGGGCGACCAGCGCGCCCTGTACGCCGGCCCGGGCGGGGACACCGCCAGACCCCTGGTGGCGCTGGTCGACGGCGGCACGATGAGCGCGGCGGAGCTGGTGACGGGCGCCCTGCAGGACCGCGGGCGCGCGGTGGCGGTGGGCACGCGGACCTTCGGCAAGGGCTCGGTGCAGATGCCGACGCAACTCCCGGACGGCTCGGTGGCGGAGCTGACGGTCGGCACGTACCGCACCCCGGCGGGCCGCAGCCTCGACGGCAACGGCATCACCCCGGACCTGGCGGCGGGCGACGGCGTCGAGGAACGGGCGCGAGCGGTATTGGGTGGCCTCGGGGTGGGGTCGTAGTGCGAAAATGACTGCACTATGGCTAAGGAAAAAGGGCGCAAGCTGATCGCCCAGAACAAGAAGGCGCGGCACGACTACACGATCATCGACACCTACGAGTGCGGCCTCGTGCTCACGGGTACCGAGGTCAAGTCCCTGCGCCAGGGCCGGGCCTCGCTGGTGGACGGGTTCGTGTCGGTGGAGAGCGGCGAGGCCTGGCTCTACAACGTGCACGTGCCGGAGTACAGCCAGGGCACCTGGACCAACCACAGCGCCCGCCGCAAGCGCAAGCTCCTGCTGCACCGCGAGGAGATCGACAAGCTGGACTCGAAGACCGGCGAGACGGGCAACACGATCGTGCCGCTCTCGCTGTACTTCAAGGACGGCCGGGCGAAGGTCGAGATCGCGCTGGCGAAGGGCAAGAAGGAGTACGACAAGCGCCAGGCGCTGCGCGAGAAGCAGGACACGCGCGAGACGAACCGGGTGATCTCGGCCGTGAAGCGCAAGGAGCGAGGTCAGCTGTAATCTCCTGGCATCCCGTGGTCCACTTCGCGTACCATGGCGTCAGCACCGCCCCTTCGGGGTCGGAGCAGCTTGTAAACAAAACATGGGGATGATCGGTTTCGACAGCGGATGTCGATGCAGGGGAAGCGAGCCGAGGAAGCGGCAATGATCTCGCTAACCACATGTCGCAAAAAATAATCGCCAACTCCAAGAGCGATAACTCCCGCTTCACCCTCGCTGCCTAATAACAGTGAGCTGAAGCCTCTGTGAGGAGCGTCAGCCCGGAAGTGGTCCCGGTCCGGATCCTGGCGTCAATTAGGGATCTAAACCTCTAGCCCCGGTCACGGGGGTTGGAGGGAAACCAAACAGTGACTGAGCCCGTCGGAGACTTGTCCGTGTGATCTCCGGGGCCGAGAAAAGCGCAGCGGACTGCGCTCGGAGAAGCCCTGCTTCTGCACCGTTGGACGCGGGTTCGATTCCCGCCATCTCCACTCATCCCATGTGGGCGAAGGCCCCGCGGCCGTCAGGCAGCGGGGCCTTCGTCATGTCTGCGGGGCGGCTAGAGGATGCGGTGGGTCTCGCGGCGGTGGCCGACGGCCACGACAGGTGGACCGACCGCCTCCTGCCAGGGGCCGGATCTACGCTACGGGCGTGGGGCGGCGGATGCTGCCCACGAGGAGGGCCAGGAGGGCTGCCGCGGCCGGGAGGGCGTAGGGGGTGGTGGGGCCCAGGTGGTCCACCAGGGAGCCCGCCGTGGCCGAGCCCAGGGAGATGCCCGCGAAGATGGCGGTGACCGCCAGGGTCATGCCCTCGTTGAGGCGGCCCTGCGGGGTGGCCGCATGGATGCCGGACATCGCCGTGACCATCGTCGGAGCCGTGGCCATGCCCGCCAGGAGCAGGGCGAGGGCCAGGAGGGCGAGCGAGCCGGTTGCGGCGGCCGCCCAGGGGAGGGTCATCGCGAGGGACAGTGCGAGCAGGCAGGTCCGCAGGCTGCGCGGGCGCAGGGCGCCGTAGAGCAGGCCCGCCGCGCAGGAGCCCGCCGCCTGGAGGGCCAGGACCAGCCCGGTGGCGGCGCCCAGGCCCTGCGCGTCGAGGTGGGCGATCGAGGTGACCTCCATCGAGCCGAACAGCACGCCCAGCGGGAGGAAGAGCGCCAGGAGGGGCAACACCGCGCGGAACGGGGAGGTGCCGTGCCGGGGCGCCGACACCGGGGGCTCCGTGGCGCGTTGGGACGTGAACAGCAGCATGCCGGTGAGGAGCAGTGCGGCCGCCGTGAGGGTGCCCGCCTCCGGGAAGACGGCCGAGCAGAGGAACGCCGCCACCACCGGGCCGCACATGTAACAGAGCTCGTCGGCGGCCTGCTCGAACGACATCGCCGTGTGGTGCGCGGCGGGGGCGCCGCGCAGCAGGTGCGTCCAGCGGGCCCGGGACATGCCGCCGATGTTGGGGGTGGTCGCGGTGGCGGCGTAGCAGGCGAACAGGGTCCAGGCCGGGGCCTGCGCACGGACGCAGAGGATCAGCCCCACCGAGCCGAGCACCGCGATCAGCGTCGCGGGGACGGCGATCCGGGCCTGGCCGTACCGGTCGACCAGGCGGGCGGTCCACGGCGCCACCAGCGCGGTGGCGGCCAGCCCGGTGGCGGTGACCGCGCCGGCGAGGGCGTACGAGCCGCGCTGGCCCGCGATCATCATCACTGCGCTGATGCCGAACATGCCCATGGGGAGGCGGGCGATGAGGTTTCCGGCGGTGAAGGCGCGCGTGCCGGGCAGGGCGAACAGGCGCGCGTACGGGCCCGGCACGCGGGCCGTCCGCCGGCGCGGAGCGGGGGCGAAGACGAGGGTGGAGCCGGTCACGGTCATCAGCGGGGCGGAGGTGGTCTGCGGCATGGTCCAAGGCTCCGGCTCCCGGTGCCCGGGCGTCCAACACCTGTTCCGGAGCCATTCACGCGTCCCCGTTGTTAGTCTGCTCGGGTGAATCCCCGTGATGTGGAACCCCGGCTGCTGCGCGGGTTCGTCGCCGTGGCCGAGGAACTGCACTTCACCCGAGCCGCCGCCCGCCTGTACGTCGCCCAGCAGGCGCTGAGCCGGGACGTACGACGCCTCGAAGCAGCCCTGGGAGCAGGGCTGTTCGTCCGTACGACCCGCGCCGTCGAGCTGACCGCCGACGGGGAGCGGCTGCTGCCCCTGGCCCGCCGGGTGCTGGCCGCGCACGAGGCCCTCGCCGCCGCCTTCGCCGGCCCGCGGGCGCTCCTCGTCGACCTGAACACCGACGGGCCCAGCACCGCCCGCACGGTGCTGGAGCGGGCCCGGGAACTCGCCCCGGACTGCGAGCTGATGGCCCGCTTCGAGAGCGGGCTGACGCACGCCGCCGCCGAGGTCGCCGCCGGGCGCCTGGACGTGTCCTTCGGATACGCGCACGGCCTGGACCCGGCGCTGCGGGGCCGCCTCGCGCACCGGCCGGTGCGCAACGAGCCGCTCGCCGTGCTGCTGCCCGAAGGCCATCCGCTGGCCGCGCTGGCAGCCGTACCCCTGGACGCGCTGGCCGGGGAGACCGTGTACGCCGGGGCCGGCAACCCGCGGACCCTGGAGTGGACCGGGCTCGCCCGCGAGCTGTTCGCCGGACGCGGGATCGCCCTGGCGCCGCCCGCGCCCGTGGCCGTCGGGAAGGACGAGTTCCGCCGGGTCATGGCCAAGACCCGCAATCCGGTGCTGGTGACGGTGGACTTCCTCGACCTGCCCGGCAGCGTGAAGCGGCCCCTGGTCGACCCGGTGCCGCTGTCCCCGCTGTCGATGGTGTGGCGCAAGGGCTTCGACCACCCCGGACTCGACGCCCTGCACCGGGCGGCGGCCGCGACCGCCGCCGAGTGCGGCTGGCTGGACGTGCCCCCGGCGAGCTGGCGGCCCGCCGCGCTCACAGGAGCCCCCGGCAGCGGGTGAGTGCAAGGTTTCCCACCGGTCATCCGGCGGGGACCGGGGCCGAAACGCGCCGTTCCTACCGTCGTCACCACGGACGCGACAGCTGTGGAGGCGTGTGATGACCAGTACGACCGCACCGCGCAAGGGGGGCCGCTGGATCGAGCGGTGGGAACCCGAGGACGAGACGTTCTGGAAGGAGGGCGGGGAGCGCATCGCCCGCCGGAACCTGCTCTACTCCGTGCTCAGCGAGCACGTCGGGTTCTCCATCTGGTCCCTGTGGTCGGTGATGGTCCTCTTCATGGGCCCCGCGTACGGGATCGACCCGGCCGGGAAGTTCTTCCTCATCGGGACCGCCACCTTCGTCGGCGCCCTCGTCCGGGTGCCGTACACCTTCGCCGTCGCCCGCTTCGGCGGACGCAACTGGACCGTCGTCAGCGCCCTGCTGCTGCTCGCGCCCACCACGGCCGCCCTGGTCGTCATGGAGCCGGGAACCCCGTACCCCGTCTTCCTGGCCGTGGCCGCGCTGACGGGCGTGGGCGGCGGGAACTTCGCCTCCTCCATGACCAACATCAACGCCTTCTTCCCCCTGCGCAAGAAGGGGTGGGCGCTCGGCCTGAACGCCGGCGGCGGCAACATCGGCGTGCCCGTCGTGCAGCTCGTCGCCCTGCTCGTCATCGGGACCGCCGGGGCCGGGCACCCCAGGCTGCTGCTGGGGATCTACCTGCCGCTGGTCGTGGCCGCGGCCGCGCTGGCCCTGCTACGCATGGACAACCTGGCGCCCGTACGGAGCGACACCGGGGCCGTCCGCGAGGCGGTCCGCGAGGCCCACACCTGGATCATGGCCTTCCTCTACATCGGCACGTTCGGGTCCTTCATCGGCTACAGCTTCGCCTTCGGGCTCGTACTCCAGACCCAGTTCGGCCGCACCCCGCTCCAGGCGGCCTCGCTCACCTTCGTCGGGCCGCTCCTCGGCTCGCTGATCCGGCCCGTCGGCGGCGCCCTCGCGGACCGGTTCGGCGGTGCGCGGATCACCCTCGCGACCTTCGTGGCCATGGCCGCCGCGACCGGCGTCGTCATCTACGCCTCGGGCCGGGAGTCGCTGCCCGTCTTCCTCACCGGTTTCGTGGCCCTGTTCGCGCTGAGCGGGCTCGGCAACGGCTCCACGTACAAGATGATCCCCGGCATCTTCCAGGCCAAGGCACTGGCCCGGGGCATGGGCGGCGAAGCCGCCGCCGCGTACGGGCGCCGGCTGTCCGGGGCCGCCATGGGACTCATCGGCGCGATCGGCGCCCTCGGCGGACTCGGCATCAACCTGGCCTTCCGGGAGGCGTTCTCGACCTCCGGATCCGGGACGGCCGCCTTCGTCACCTTCCTCGGCTTCTACGCGGCGTGCTGCGCGGTGACGTGGGCGGTATACCTTCGCCGGCCGGCCCCCGCGGTGCTCCCGGCAGCCGGGTCCGAAGCGAAGCCGCAGCTCACCTCGGTGTAACGGCGGTTTACGGACACGAAATACGACGGAACCGAGCCTGACACGCCGACTTGACAGGCTCGGTCCCGTTCGCGTGACACGTGATGGCGCGATGCGATACCGACCCACTGGGCAAGGCAGGTCACCATGGACGACACGCACACCCCCGACGGACCCGCCAAGCCGACGGCGGGCCCGCTGGCGGGATTCACCGTGGGGGTCACCGCAGCCCGGCGCGCGGACGAGCTGATCGCCCTGCTGCGCCGGCGGGGCGCCACCGTCCTGCACGCCCCGGCCCTGCGGATCGTGCCGCTGGCCGACGACAGCGAACTCCTCGCCGCCACCAAGGACCTGATCCACTGCGCGCCCGACACGGTCGTCGCCACCACCGCCATCGGATTCCGCGGATGGATCGAAGCCGCCGACGGATGGGGGATCGGCGAGGAGCTGCTGGCACGGCTGCGGGCCGCCGAACTGCTGGCGCGCGGGCCGAAGGTCAAGGGCGCCGTCCGGGCCGCCGGGCTCGTGGAGACCTGGTCCCCGGACTCGGAGTCCCTCGCCGAGGTGCTCGACCGGATGCTCGCTGCCGGGGTCGCCGGGCGGCGCATCGCGCTCCAGCTGCACGGGGAACCCCTGCCCGGGTTCGTCGAGGCGCTGCGGGCCGGCGGGGCCGAGGTGGTCGTGGTCCCCGTGTACCGGTGGATGGCCCCTGAGGACCTCGGGCCGCTGGACCGGCTGCTGGACGCGGTGGCCGTCGGCGCGGTCGACGCGGTGAGCTTCACCTCCGCCCCGGCGGCGGCCTCGCTGCTGACCCGGGCGGAGCAGAGGGGGGTGCGGGAGGCGGTGCTGGAGGGGCTTCGGGGGGACGTGCTGTCGGCGTGCGTGGGACCGGTGACGGCGCTGCCGCTGCAGGCGGCCGGGGTGGACACCGTGCAGCCCGAGCGGTTCCGGCTGGGACCGCTGGTACAGCTGCTGTGCCAGGAACTGCCGGGACGGGCCCGGGTGCTGCCCGTGGCGGGACACCGGGTGGAGATCCGGGGGCACGCGGTGCTCGTGGACGAGGAGCTGCGGCCCGTGCCGCCGGCCGGGATGGCCCTGCTGCGGGCACTGGCGCGCAGGCCCGGATGGGTGGTGGCGCGGTCGGAGCTGCTGCGGGTGCTGCCGGGGGCGGGGCGGGACGAGCACGCCGTCGAGACGGCGATGGCGCGGCTGCGGGGGGCGCTGGCGGTTCCGAACCTCATCCAGACGGTGGTGAAGCGGGGGTACCGGTTGGCGCTGGACGCGGGCGAATGCGGTAACGGCTCCGCCGGCTGAGCGGGGCCCGTCCGCTCGGCCGCCGATGGGGCCCGCCCCATCGGCGTCCGTGCCTGCCGTGCCTGCCGTGCCTGCCGTGCCGGGCCGGGCCGGGTCCGGTGCGGGCGGGTCGGTCGGGTGCGGCGCCGTTGCCGGGGCTCCGTCCGTCCCGGACCCTGCGCCTCGAACGCCGGCGGGGCTGGGTGTGCGCGCGGTGGACGTGGCGGGCGGGGTGGGACGCGCGGGGGCTGGATGTGGCCGGCGGGGTTGGTTAGCGTGCTCTGGTGATCATTGACGGGGTGGAGATGCGGGGCGTCGAGGTCGGGGACGCCGCCGGGCTGGCCGACACGCTGACGCGGAACCGGGCGTACATGGCGCCCTTCGAGCCGTGGCGGTCCGAGGTGTTCTTCACCAAGGAGGGGCAGGCCGCCCGCATCGCGGCGCTGCTCACCGAGCGCGACGGGGGGCGCCTCGCCCCCTACGTGCTCGTCGAGGCCGGTACGGGCACGCCCATCGGGATGATCAACCTCGGCAGCATCGCCCTCGGCCCGTTCCGCAGCGGCGGCGTCGGCTACTGGGTCGACCAGGCCTGGACCGGCAGGGGGCTGGCCACCGCCGCCCTGACGGAAGTCTGCCGGATCGCCCGCGACGAGCTCGGGCTGCACCGCGTCGAGGCCGGGACCCTGGTCGACAACCTGGCCTCGCAGCGCGTCCTGGCGAAGGCCGGGTTCGAGCAGTACGGGCTCGCCCCCGGCTACCTGCACATCGACGGCGCCTGGCGCGACCACCGCCTCTTCCAACGCCTCCTCCACGACGACCCGCCCCTCTAGCCCGACCGCAGCCCCCGTACGGGGGGTTCCGCATCGAGGCGCCGCGCGGCACTCTGAAAGGCACGCCCCTAGGCAAAGAGGCGGTGACGGGCATGTGGTTCGACTCCGGGCGGGTCTGCCTGGACCTGGTGGCCACCTTCGCCGCCCCCGCGGGCGCCGAGGAGATCCGGGACGGCGACGAGCTGCGGCTGTGGCTCGCCGGAGCCGGGCTCGTGCCCGACCGGACGCCGATCGCCCGGGTGGGCCCCGACTGGGTGGAGGCCTTCCGGGCGCTGCGCCGCGACGTGGGCAGCCTCGTACGGGCCGAGCTCGTCGGGACCGGTCCGGACGGGGGCGCGCTGGCCCGGGTCAACGCGCTGGCCGCCGGTCCACCCCCGGGACTGTGTGCCGTACAGGACCAAGAGGGTCACCTCGTACGGGAGTTGTGCGGCGGTGTGGAGTGCGGTGCGCTGCTGGCCGTCGTCGCCCGGGACGCCGTGGAACTGCTCACCGATCCCGGTGAGCGGGCCCTGCTGCGGTCCTGCGAAGGGGACGGCTGCACCCGCATCTACCTGGACACTTCGCGCGGCCACCGGCGCCGCTGGTGCTCCAGCGAGCTGTGCGGCAACCGTGAGCGGGTCGCCCGGCACCGCCGCAGGCTCCTCGCGGCCCGCCCCGGGTAGTGATCTTCGCCCGGTCACCGGAACGGGCGTGCGGACACGGTGCGGATTCGCGTACGGTTGACGGTCGCCCATGCACGTCAGAAGGGGGCCTTGGTGGCCGCGCAGAATGCCGCTGTCGACAACACGGCGGATTCCGTCCGCGATCGGGAGATCGCGGTCGAGCAGACGCATCTGGACCAGGTGTACCGCCGCCTCGAAGAGAAGATCGACGAGGCCGAGTTCCTGATGAACGACGCGGCCAAGCGAGGCCAGGTCGGCACGCCCGGCGCGCTCGCCGAACGCGACGCACAGGTCTTCCGGGCGGGCATCCACCTGAACCGGCTGAACAACGAGTTCGAGGACTTCCTCTTCGGCCGGATCGACCTGGTCCTCGGCAAGGACGGGGAGCGCGGCCCCGACGGCGCGTACACCTCCGTCGAGCCGGCCGACGAGGCGATCCGCGAGGACCTCACCGCCGACATCGCCGAGACGCTCCACATCGGGCGCATCGGCGTGCTCGACGCCGACTACGCGCCGCTGGTCATCGACTGGCGGGCGCCGGCGGCCGCGCCGTTCTACCGGTCCACGCCCAAGGACCCCGGCCGGGTCGTACGGCGCCGCGTCATCCGCTCCAAGGGCCGCAAGGTGCTCGGCGTCGAGGACGACCTGATGCGCCCCGAGATCACCGCCTCCCTCGACGGCCGGGAGCTGCCCGCCATCGGCGACGGCGCCCTGATGGCCGCGCTCGGGCGGGCCCGTACGCACTCGATGCGGGACATCGTCTCCTCCATCCAGGCCGAGCAGGACATGGTGATCCGGGCCCCCGCCGCCTCGGTCGCCGAGGTCGCGGGCGGCCCCGGCACCGGCAAGACCGCCGTCGCCCTGCACCGCGCCGCCTACCTGCTCTACCAGGACCGGCGCCGCTACTCCGGCGGCATCCTGATCGTCTCGCCGACCCCGCTGCTCGTCGCGTACACCGAGGGCGTGCTGCCCTCGCTCGGCGAGGAGGGCCAGGTCGCCATCCGGGCGCTCGGCTCGCTGGTCGACGGCGCCGAGGCGACGACGTACGACGAACCGGCCGTGGCCCGCGTCAAGGGCTCCTCGCGCATGCGCAAGGTGCTCCACAAGGCCGTACGGGGCGCACTGGAACTCGGTGACGCGCCCGAGCGGCTGCGGGTCGTGGCCTTCGGCCGCCGCCAGGAGCTGGAGGCCGACGAGCTGAACCGGATCCGGCAGAACGTGCTCAGCGGCACCGCGCCGGTGAACCTGCTGCGCCCGCGCGCCCGCAAACTGCTGCTCGACGCCCTGTACGCGAGGTCCGGCGGGGCCGGCCGGCACAGCGACCCGGAACTCGCCGCCGAGCTGCGCTCCGCGTTCGACGAGGACATCTCCACCGAGGACGCGTTCATCGACTTCCTGAACGCCTGGTGGCCCGAGCTGACCCCGCGCGGGGTGCTCGCCGCGATGGCCGACGAGCGCAGGCTCGGCCGCTGGTCGCGGCGGGTCCTCAACCCGCGCGAGACCCGCCAGCTGGCCCGCTCGCTGCGCCGGGTGGGCCCGGACGGCAAGGGTCCGCTGTCGGTGCACGACGTGGCGCTGCTGGACGAGCTCCAGCTGCTGCTCGGCGCGCCGGCACGGCCCAAGCGCAAGCGGCAGCTCGACCCGCTCGATCAGTTCAGCGGGTTGGAGGAGCTGATGCCGACCCGCGAGGAGACCCAGTGGGAGCGCGCCGAGCGGATCGCGGCGGAGCGCACCGAGTACGCGCACGTGATCGTGGACGAGGCGCAGGACCTGACGCCGATGCAGTGGCGGATGGTGGGCCGCCGCGGCCGGCACGGCACGTGGACGGTGGTCGGCGACCCGGCCCAGTCTTCGTGGACGGACCCGGACGAGGCGGCCGAGGCCCGTGACGAGGCCCTGGGGTCCCGGCCGCGCCGGCGGTTCACCCTGACGGTGAACTACCGCAACCCGGCGGAGGTCGCGGAGGTCGCGGCCCGGGTGCTGCGGCTCGCGATGCCGGGCATGGAACCGCCGACGGCGGTCCGTTCCACCGGCCTGGAGCCCCGTTTCACGGCCGCCGACGGCGAGCTGGGCGCGACGGTCCGGGAGGAGACCCGGCGGCTGCTGGAGCAGGTCGACGGCACGGTCGGCGTGGTCGTGGCCATGGACCGGCGCCAGGAGGCCGCGGGCTGGCTCGCGGACCTGGGGGAGCGGGCGGTGGCGCTCGGCAGCCTGGAGGCCAAGGGCCTGGAGTACGACGCCACGGTGGTCGTCTCGCCGGCGGAGATCGCGGAAGAGTCCCCGGCGGGCCTGCGGGTGCTGTATGTGGCCCTGACCCGCGCGACGCAGCAGCTGACGGTGGTCGGTGGCGTCCGTGACGAGCCCGACGCGGACGGCGTGCCCGCCCTGTTGAGGCCGTAGCGCCGGACGGTGCGGGGCCGCGGGGGCGGTTCACCACGGGGGTCCCGGCCCGCCCAGGGCTCCGTACGACCGGATGGCCCGCGGCCACACGCGTGGTGAGAGCAGGTCAACTCCCCGGAGGGGGATCGCTTCCGGCGATCCTTTGTTAGCCTGGGTACGACACCGGCTCGATCCAAGCCCCCGGGCCCAACCTTCGTCGCTTAGAGCGACCACTTGCCGCGAGGCGAGCATGGCGGGTCGGTGTCTCAGTCGTTCGTACAGGTCCGCGCTCCTCGGATACCGAGGGGCGCGGACCTTTTTCGTAGGGGGCCACGCTTCCCCACACCTGATCTATCTCGTATGGTGGAAGTGTCTTTCCGAAATTTGTAGCTGGTTACCTTGTACCGGCCGGTAGGTGGGACGATCGAACAACAGGTCCTGCCGCACCTGCCGTGCAGCCGGGCCCTGTGTGTACAAAAAACCAGGGACAGAAGAGGAACACGGCCATGGCAACGGCGCCCAGCGTCTCGTACTCGATGACGGTCCGCTTGGAAGTGCCCGCGAGCGGAACCGCGGTCTCCCAGCTCACCACCGCCGTGGAGTCTTCCGGGGGGTCGGTCACCGGCCTCGACGTGACCGCCTCCGGCCACGAGAAGCTCCGCATCGACGTCACCATCGCCGCGACCTCCACCGCGCACGCCGACGAGATCGTCGGCAAGCTCCGGGGGATCGAGGGCGTCAGCCTCGGCAAGGTCTCCGACCGAACCTTCCTGATGCACCTCGGCGGCAAGATCGAGATGGCGTCCAAGCACCCCATCCGCAACCGCGACGACCTCTCGATGATCTACACCCCGGGCGTCGCCCGCGTGTGCATGGCCATCGCCGAGAACCCCGAGGACGCGCGCCGCCTCACCATCAAGCGCAACTCCGTCGCAGTCGTGACGGACGGCTCCGCCGTACTGGGCCTCGGCAACATCGGCCCGATGGCCGCGCTGCCCGTCATGGAGGGCAAGGCGGCCCTCTTCAAGCGCTTCGCGGGCATCGACGCGTGGCCGATCTGCCTGGACACCCAGGACACCGACAAAATCGTCGAGATCGTCCGTGCGATCGCCCCGGGCTTCGCCGGCATCAACCTTGAGGACATCTCCGCGCCGCGCTGCTTCGAGATCGAGGCCCGGCTGCGCGAGGCCCTCGACATCCCCGTCTTCCACGACGACCAGCACGGCACCGCCATCGTCGTCCTCGCCGCCCTCACCAACGCACTTCGCGTGGTGGGCAAGGCAGTTGGCGACGTGAAGGTCGTCATGTCGGGCGCCGGCGCGGCCGGCACGGCCATCTTGAAGCTGCTCCTCGCGGCCGGCGTCAAGAACGTCGTCAGCGCCGATATCCACGGTGTCGTGCACGCGGGCCGCCCCGACCTGGTCGACGCCGCCGTCGATTCGCCGCTGCGCTGGATCGCCGACAACACCAACCCCGAGGGCTACACGGGCACTCTGAAGGAGGCCGTGGTCGGCGCCGACGTGTTCGTCGGCGTCTCGGCCCCCAACGTCCTGTCCGGTGAGGACGTCGCGGCCATGGCGGAAGGCGCGATCGTGTTCGCGCTCGCGAACCCGGACCCCGAGGTGGACCCGGCCGTCGCCCGTCAGACCGCCGCCGTCGTGGCCACCGGCCGCTCCGACTTCCCGAACCAGATCAACAACGTGCTGGTCTTCCCGGGTGTCTTCCGCGGCCTGCTGGACGCCCAGTCCCGCACGGTGAACACGGACATGATGCTGGCCGCCGCGAGTGCGCTGGCGGACGTCGTCGGCGAGGACGAGCTCAACGCCAACTACATCATCCCGTCGGTCTTCAACGACAAGGTGGCCGGTGCGGTCGCCGGCGCCGTCCGCAAGGCCGCGTCGGCGATCTGACGCGCAGTCGTCCACGGAGCCCGTCCGTCGCGGGGTCCGGCGCGGTGTCCCGCACGGGGCCGGCGCCGGGCCCCGCACCCGGTCGGGCACGGGGCCGGCGGCCGCTGTGACGGCCCTCACGGCTCGCCCGTCCCGGCGCGTCGCGAGATGCGGGCCCGGCGGGCCGCCTCTAGGGTTGCGGGGATGCCCGCGAGGTCCGCGGTCCGCATCCACCAAGTGCGGACGGAGCGTCACCGCGGCGTGACTGTGGCGCTTTTCGTGTGACCCTGGCGGGTGCCGGATTGGCTTTCCCGCCGCTGGTGGGGGCAGGATGCGTAACCGGGCGAGAGGGTCTGACGTTCAGACCCGGGTCCGGGGACTGTCCGAGGGCCCTGGCAGCATCGGCTTCGATCTCACGCCTCTAAGGCAAGTTGAACACGGGAGTACAACATGAACCGCAGTGAGCTGGTGGCCGCTCTGTCCGAGCGCGCCGAGGTGACCCGCAAGGACGCCGACGCCGTTCTGGCCGCGCTCGCCGAGACCGTCGGCGAGATTGTCGCCAAGGGCGACGAGAAGGTCACCATCCCCGGCTTCCTGACCTTCGAGCGCACCCACCGTGCCGCTCGCACCGCGCGCAACCCGCAGACCGGCGACCCCATCCAGATCCCGGCCGGCTTCAGCGTGAAGGTCTCCGCGGGCTCCAAGCTCAAGGAAGCCGCCAAGGGCAAGTAGTCCGCCCTTGTGCCGAGGGCCGCACTGGCCCTCGGGACGGCAGCAGTACGCAGCGAACGCCGAAGGGCGGCCACCCGGGTGGGTGGCCGCCCTTCGGCCTGTCCAGGGCCCCTTGCAGGGCCTTGACGGGTACTGCACGGGACTGCGCGGGACCGGACCGCACCGCGGACCGCGCGGGGTTCGGCGGGCGCTCCCTCGGGTGCGCCCGCCTCACCGGTGCCTCAGACGAGGTCGCCGCCCGGGAGTTCGACCTTCGCTCCCAGCTCCACGAGCTTCTCCATGAAGTTCTCGTAGCCGCGGTTGATGAGGTCGATTCCGTGGACCCGCGAGGTGCCCTCGGCCGCCAGCGCCGCGATCAGGTACGAGAATCCACCGCGCAGGTCGGGGATGACCAGGTCGGCGCCCTGCAGCTTGGTCGGGCCGGAGACGACCGCCGAGTGCAGGAAGTTGCGCTGCCCGAACCGGCAGGCGCTGCCGCCCAGGCACTCCCGGTACAGCTGGATGTGTGCACCCATCTGGTTGAGGGCCGAGGTGAATCCCAGGCGGGACTCGTAGACCGTCTCGTGGACGATCGAGAGGCCCGCGGCCTGCGTCAGGGCCACCACCAGCGGCTGCTGCCAGTCCGTCTGGAAGCCGGGGTGCACGTCCGTTTCGAGCGCGATCGCGTTGAGCGGACCGCCCGGGTGCCAGAAGCGGATGCCCTCGTCGTCGATCTCGAAGGCGCCGCCGACCTTCCGGTACGTGTTCAGGAAGGTCATCATCGAGCGCTGCTGCGCCCCGCGGACGTAGATGTTGCCGCCGGTCGCCAGCGCCGCGGAAGCCCAGGAGGCGGCCTCCAGGCGGTCCGGGAGCGCCTTGTGGTTGTAGCCGCCGAGGCGGTCGACACCGGTGATCCGGATGGTCCGGTCGGTGTCCATGGAGATGATGGCGCCCATCTTCTGCAGTACGCAGATGAGGTCCTCGATCTCCGGCTCCACCGCGGCGTTGCTGAGCTCGGTGACGCCCTCGGCCAGAACGGCCGTCAGCAGCACCTGTTCGGTCGAGCCGACCGAGGGGTAGGGCAGGCGGATCTTGCAGCCGCGGAGGCGCTGCGGGGCCTCCAGGTACTGGCCGCCCTCGCGCTTCTCGATGGTCGCGCCGAACTGGCGGAGCACGTCGAAGTGGAAGTCGATCGGCCGGCCGCCGATGTCGCAGCCGCCGAGACCCGGGATGAAGGCGTGGCCGAGGCGGTGCAGCAGCGGCCCGCAGAACAGGATCGGGATGCGCGACGAACCCGCGTGCGCGTCGATGTCGGCGACGTTCGCGCTCTCGACGTGGGTCGGGTCGAGCACGAGCTCGCCCGGCTCCTCGCCGGGGCGGACGGTCACCCCGTGCAGCTGGAGCAGCCCGCGCACGACCCGGACGTCGCGGATGTCGGGAACGTTGCGGAGCCGACTGGGTCCGCTGCCGAGCAGAGCGGCGACCATGGCCTTGGGCACGAGGTTCTTCGCACCGCGGACACGGATCTCGCCCTCAAGCGGGGTACCGCCATGGACAAGCAGTACGTCGTCTCTGTCTGTGCCGGTCATGAATCTCGCGTTCCGGAGAGGGGCTCCCCCGGCGAGGCCAGAGGAGGGTGGGCAGGGGGCCAGGGAAAAGGGTAAGGGGCACGACCCCCTTGTTCGTAAGGCTGACGCGGCCGTAGGACTGTCATGAATTAGCCACAACACCCACAGTGCCCACCTCATGGCGGAGTGTTGCATTCCGCCCGCGGAGGTGCCGCGCGCTCCTTCCTGCTGCGGTGCGCCCTGAGCTGCGTGCGATCCGTTGGCCCCGCCCGCTCCCCCTGAAGGGCGAATGTGGGGGATCATGTCGGCATGACCGAGGTGTCCTCCCTCACAGGGCGGCTGCTCGTGGCCACCCCCGCCCTCGCGGATCCGAACTTCGACCGCGCGGTGGTGCTCCTGCTCGACCACGACGAGCAGGGCTCCCTCGGCGTGGTCCTGAACCGGCCCACCCCCGTCGGCGTCGGCGACGTCCTGCTGCCCTGGGCGACCCTGGCCGGCGATCCCGGGGTCGTCTTCCAGGGCGGCCCGGTGGGGCTGGACTCGGCGCTCGGCGTGGCGGTCATTCCGGGCGAGGAGGGGCCACTCGGATGGCGCCGCGTGTACGGGGCGATCGGACTGGTCGACCTGGAGACCCCGCCGGAGCTGCTGGCCGCGGCTCTCGGCTCGCTGCGGATCTTCGCCGGGTACTCGGGCTGGGGTCCGGGCCAGCTGGAGATCGAGCTCGGCGACGGCGCCTGGTACGTCGTGGAGTCGGAGCCGGGGGACGTGTCGTTCCCCGATCCCGAACGACTGTGGCGGGCGGTGCTGCGCCGCCAGCGCAACGAGCTCGCGATGGTCGCCACGTATCCGGACGACCCGTCGCTCAACTGACCCGCGCACGGGTCGGTACCCTGGCTTTTATGAGCACTCTTGAGCCCGAGCGCGGGACTGGTACGGGGACCCTCGTAGAGCCGACGCCGCAGGTGTCCCACGGCGACGGCGACCACGAGCGCTTCGCCCACTACGTCCAGAAGGACAAGATCATGGAGAGCGCGCTCGGCGGCACCCCCGTCGTCGCGCTCTGCGGCAAGGTGTGGGTACCGGGCCGGGACCCGAAGAAGTACCCGGTCTGCCCCATGTGTAAGGAGATCTACGAGTCCATGGGTCCCGGCGGGGACAAGGACAAGGGCGGCAAGGACAAGTAGTCCGGTCCTGCCGTTGCGTCCGGTCCTGCCCGTCCGTCCGGCCCGTTCCCGGCAGGACCGAGGACCCCGAAGGACCCGAAAGGCCCTCGGATGCGCTGGTGCGCGTCCGGGGGCCTTTGCCGTGCGAGGGGCGAGGGCTAGGGTCGGCCGCACGGGCGCCGGGCGCGCCACGTGAAACGTGCGTTGCGCATGCTGCAACGGCTGGACGGTGGAGGGGTCGAGGCCATGCCCGAGTTGATTCCGGAACCGCGGTACGCGCGATTCGCCCGCGACGCAGGCGAGTGCCTGCTGGACGATCCGCTGCTCGACGTCGGCCCCGGCACCGAGGGCACCGCCCGCTGGCTGCGCCGTGAGCTCGGCGGCGCGACCGGCTGGGAGCTGCCCGCGCCGGCCCCGGGCGAGGCGTACGGCGGGCGCGCGGTGATCCGGCTGGTGCTCCGCCCCGAGCTGGCCCGCAGCGTCGGTGCGGAGTCGTACGAGCTGCACGTCGCACAGCGGGGGCTGCTGCTCGAAGGCGCTGACCCGGCGGGCCTCTTCTACGCCGCGCAGACGCTGCGCCAGCTGCTCGGCCCCGAGGCCTACCGCCGCGCCCCGACCGCGCCGGGCCGCGGCTGGCGGCTGCCGATCGGAGGCGTCCAGGACGGCCCCCGCTTCGGCTGGCGCGGCATGATGCTCGACGTGGCCCGGCACTTCATGCCGAAGGACGGGGTGCTGCGGTACATCGACCTGCTGGCCGCGCACAAGCTCAACGTGCTGCACCTGCACCTGACGGACGACCAGGGCTGGCGGGTCGAGATCAAACGCCACCCGCGGCTCACCGGTGTCGGCGCGTGGCGGCCGCGCAGCCGGTGGGGGCACCGGGCGTCGCCGCTGTGGAACGAGACCCCGCACGGCGGCTTCTACACGCAGGACGACATCCGCGAGATCGTCGCGTACGCCGCCGAGCGGCACGTCCGGGTGGTCCCGGAGATCGACGTGCCGGGGCATTCGCAGGCCGCGATCGCCGCGTACCCGGAACTGGGCAACACCGACGTCGTGGACACCGCCGCGCTGGAGGTGTGGGACGACTGGGGCATCAACGAGAACGTGCTCGCGCCGACCGAGGCCGTACTGCGCTTCTACGAGGGGGTCTTCGAGGAGCTGCTGGAGCTGTTCCCCTCGGACGTCTCGCCCTTCGTGCACGTGGGCGGCGACGAGTGCCCCAAGGAGCAGTGGCGCGCCTCGGCGGCCGCACAGGAGCGGATCCGGGAGCTGGCGGTGGACGGGGAGGACGGGCTCCAGTCCTGGTTCATCCGGCACTTCGACGGCTGGCTCGCCGAGCGCGGGCGACGGCTGATCGGGTGGGACGAGATCCTGGAGGGCGGGCTCGCGCCGGGCGCTGCGGTGTCCTCTTGGCGCGGGTACGCGGGCGGGATCGCCGCCGCCGAGGCCGGGCACGACGTCGTGATGTGCCCGGAGCAGCGGGTGTACCTGGACCACCGTCAGGCGGGCGGCCCGGAGGAGCCGGTGCCGATCGGGTACGTGCGCTCGCTGGAGGACGTGTACCGCTTCGAGCCGGTGCCGCCGAAGCTGTCCGCGGAGGCGGCGGCCCGCGTACTGGGCGCGCAGGCCAACGTGTGGACCGAGGTGATGGAGAACCAGAGCCGGGTCGACTACCAGGTGTTCCCGCGGCTGGCGGCCTTCGCGGAGGTGGTGTGGTCGCCGCTGCCCGACCCGGACGAACGGGACTACGCGGGCTTCGAGGCCCGGATGGGCGGGCACTACCGGCGGCTTGACGTACTGGGTGTCGACTACCGGCCGCCGGGCGGGCCGTTGCCGTGGCAGCGGCGGCCCGGGGTGCTCGGCCGTCCGATCGAGGGGGAGCCCCCGAACGTGTGAGGTGGGTGGGGCGGACCGGCGTGGTGAGCGGGTGGTGAACGGGGTGCGACCGGGGTGTGGTCGGGGTGTGGTCGGGGTGTGACCGCGCGGCCGGCGTGGCCGGTGTGGCCGGAACCCGTCCGCACGCTCCGGCCCGATGGCGGCGCGACTCTTTCGGACTGTTCGTCCCCGATCGGAATCCTTCGGACTTCTTCGGAACCCCGGACCGTTCCGGGACGTCCTTCGTTCTTGGGGGGTGCCGGGAACTCTTGCTCGATTTCGGCTTATTGGGCGAAACTCTTGGATCCGGCTGTTTCGGTGGATACGGGTGAAACCGGACGGCCGGAAGCTCCAGGGGGCGCCCGCGGGACCCTCGCGCCGGGCGGTGGGGAAGATGTGCCAGAGTTGCCACGTCCCGGCGGTGAGGACGTACCGTACGGCGGACAGGCGTGAGCGCCGGGACCGGGACATCGGGAAGGGGCAGCTGGGTTGACCACGCACGCACCGCATGCACTGCATTCATCTCAGGGGCCGCAGGCGGCGCAGTCCGTGACGCTGCCGGCCTCGCTCGACGAGGCCGTGGCGGCTCTCGCCGCCATGCCCGCCGCCGTGCCCGTCGCCGGCGGCACCGACCTCATGGCCTCCGTCAACGCCGGGCAGCTGCGGCCCGCCGCGCTGGTGGGCCTGGGCCGGATCAACGAGATCCGCGGCTGGCAGTACCAGGACGGGCACGCCCTGCTCGGCGCCGGGCTCACCCACGCGCGGATGGGGCGGCCGGATTTCGCCGCTCTGATCCCCGCACTGGCCGCGGCCGCACGCGCCGCCGGACCCCCGCAGATCCGCAACGCCGGCACCCTCGGCGGCAACATCGCCACCGCCGCGCCGACGGGCGACGCGCTGCCCGTACTGGCCGCGCTGGAGGCGATCCTCGTCGTCCACGGCCCCGGCGGGTCACGACGGGAGATCCCGGTCTCGTACCTGCTGGCCGGCCGCGAGATGCTGCGGCCCGGCGAGCTGATCGGATTCGTACGGGTGCCGCTGCTGCACGCGCCGCAGGTCTTCCTGAAGGCCACGGGGCGTACGGGGCCGGGGCGCGCCGTGGCGTCCGTGGGGCTCGTACTGGATCCCGCGCGCCGGGGTGTCCGCTGTGCGATCGGCGCGGTCGCCCCGATGCCGCTGCGGCCGCTGGAGGCCGAGCAATGGGTGGCCTCGCTCATCGACTGGGACGGGGGGCGGACGCTCGCCCCCGAGGCACTGGAGGCGTTCGGCGAGTACGTCGCGGCCGCCTGCGTCCCCGACCAGGGCGAACCGGTGGCTCCCGGGGTACTGCATCTGCGGCGGACGGTCGCCGTGCTGGCACGGAGGGCCCTGGGGAGGGCGCTGACCTCATGAGTGGGAACGAGAACGTGAGCGGAACGACGGGGGACGCGGGTCCCGCGGGGCCGGCGCACACCGAAGCCGGCTGGGGCTGGGAGCCGGTGCCGCAGGGCGGCGAGTACGACTCCGACGCGACGGCCTTCGTGAAGCTGCCGCAGGACATGCTGGACGCGCTCGGCACCGGGGAGCCGCTCGCGGCGCCCGGGCACGGCTACGTGCCGCCGCCGATGATCGTGCCGCTGGGCTCCGGCAGCGCCGATCCGAC
Source organism: Streptomyces sp. NBC_00597 (assembly GCF_041431095.1). Lineage (GTDB taxonomy): Bacteria > Actinomycetota > Actinomycetes > Streptomycetales > Streptomycetaceae > Streptomyces. Next base: position 3,931,791 of record NZ_CP107757.1, on the reverse strand, counting down.
GGCGACGGGCACGTGGACGATTCCGGTGCAGTGGCCGGACGCGGGAACGACGCCCCAGGACGGCGGGGGAGCCACGGCCGCCATGGCTGAGTCAGGCGCGGCCGTGGCCGCGCCCGCGCCGGTCGGCGGGCCGATCCCGGCGTCGATCCCGATCCCGGCGTCGGTGGCGGCGGCGTTCGCGGATCCGGGGCAGGCTCCGGTGCAGGTGGCGGGACACGACTCGGGCCGGGTGGCGGGCCAGGCTCAGGGCCAGGCCCAGGCATCGGTCGAGGGTGAGCACGATCCCGGTGCGACCGCCGAGTGGCGCTTCCCGGACGCGGTGCAGGACGCCGAGCCCGTGACCACCGGCCAGTGGACCCTTCCGGAACTGCAGGAGCAGACCGGCGAGTTCCGGCACAGCGCGCCGGCCGCGGACTGGAGCCAGGCCCCGGCGACGCTGCCGGGCGGCGCCGCCGCCCCCTGGGCGACCCACCCCGACTTCGAAGCCGCGCGTCCGGATGCCGTGATGAGCTCGGGCGTGCTGCCCGAGGCGCGGCCCGACGCGGGCGACGCCGGCACCTCGGGCGCGAGCCTGCGCCGGCTCGGCGGCCCCGGCGTCGGCGGCCCCGGACGCGGCCCGCGCGTCCTGGGCGGACCGGGCGTGGGCACCCTCCCGGAGGCGGAGGAGGAGCCGGCGCATCCGGCCCCGCACGACATCGAGGCCGCCCACGGCCCGGCGGCGACGCCGGTGACGGCCGAGCGTCCGCACCCCGGCGCGGAGGCCACCGAGCTGCCGGGGACGGTTCCGGTCGGCGCGGCTGCCGAGATGACGGCCGACGCGGTCGCGGTCGTGGAGCCGGAGCGCGAAGCGAGCGCCGTCGCGGCCGCGGAGTACGCCCTTGCGGGTGCTCCCGGCGCCACCGGCTTCGCGGAGCCCGGGGTCACGATCGGGCACGGGGTGACCGGGCACGAGGTGATCGGGCACGACACCAACGGGCACGACACGACCGGGCACGACACGAACGGGCACGGTTTCACGGCATCCGGCCATGGCCCCGGCCACGGCCCTGCCGGGGCGGAGCCCGGGCCGACTGGTGAGCACGGGTTCACGGCGGAGCCCGCCGACACCGACGGGCGCGGCTTCACCGGAGCCGCCGGAGCCGCCGGGTCGGCCGAAGCCGCCGGGGTGGTTCCGGAGGCCGGGGCGGTCGGGGGCCGGGGTTCGGGTCCGGGCGGAGCCGGGGCCGCGGGAACGCCGGGTGCGGACACCGCCGACATCGCCGTGACAACACCGGATGCGGGAACGGCCGAAGGTTTCCCGGCCGAGGTGCCGACGTACGAAGAAGAACCGGCTGCCGGGGCCGTCGCCCATCACGAGCACCCGCTGGCTTCCTACGTCCTGCGCGTCAACGGCGCCGACCGGCCCGTCACCGGTGCGTGGATCGGCGAGTCCCTGCTCTACGTGCTGCGCGAGCGCCTCGGCCTCGCCGGCGCCAAGGACGGCTGCTCGCAGGGCGAATGCGGGGCGTGCGCCGTGAAGGTCGACGGCCGGCTCGTCGCCTCCTGCCTGGTTCCGGCCGCGACGGCGGCGGGCAGCGAGGTACGGACCGTGGAGGGGCTCGCCAGCGGCGGGGAACTCTCGGACGTGCAGCAGGCGTTGTGCAGGTCGGGCGCGGTGCAGTGCGGGTTCTGCGTGCCCGGCATGGCCATGACCATCCACGACCTGCTGGAGGGCAACCACGCCCCCAGCGAGCTGGAGACCCGGCAGGCCCTGTGCGGGAACCTCTGCCGCTGCTCCGGCTACAAGGGCGTCATCGAGGCCGTCCGCGAGGTCGTCGCCGAGCGCGAGGCGACGGCCACGGCCGACGCGCCTGCGGCCGGACCCGGCAACGGACACGAACCGGGGCACGGGCACGAACCCGGGCACGGGCCAGGGAACGGCTCGGAGGCGCGTATTCCGCACCAGGCACCGCCCGGCGAGGGCGGGATCCACCACAACGGAGGCATGGCGTGAGCGGGCACGACGCGGCCACGGCGACGGCGACGGTATCGGTCTCCACGGGTGTCTCGGCCGCCGTCGCGCCCGAGGCGGCCGAGCAGCAGGTCCCGCGCGGAATCGGCGCCTCCGTGCCCTCCGCCGACACCCGCGCCAAGAGCGAGGGCACCTTCCCGTACGCCGCCGACCTGTGGGCCGAGGGCCTCCTCTGGGCGGCCGTCCTGCGCTCCCCGCACGCCCACGCCCGCATCCTCTCCGTCGACACCTCCGCAGCCGCCGCCATGCCCGGCGTACGCGCCGTCGTCACCCACGCCGACGTCCCCGGCGCGACCACGCACGGCCGCCGCATCGCCGACCGGCCGGTCTTCGCCCACGACGTCGTCCGCCACCACGGCGAGCCCATCGCCGCCGTCGCCGCCGACCACCCGGACACCGCCCGCCTCGCCGCCGCGGCGATCGCCGTCGAGTACGAGCTCCTCGACGCCGTCACGGACCCCGAGCAGTCCTTCGGCGCCCCCGCCCTGCACCCCGACGGCAACCTGATCCGGCACATCCCGCTCCGCTACGGCGACCCGGAGGCCACCGGCGAGGTCGTCGTCGAGGGCCTGTACCGGATCGGCCGCCAGGACCCCGCGCCCATCGGCGCCGAGGCCGGGCTGGCAGTGCCCCGGCCCGACGGCGGAGTGGAGATCTACACCGCCTCCACCGACCCGCACCTGGACCGCGACCTGGCGGCGGCGTGCTTCGGCCTCGAACCCGACCGGGTACGGGTCGTCGTCACGGGTGTCCCCGGCGCCACGGCCGACCGCGAGGACGCCGCCTTCCAGCTGCCGCTCGGCCTGCTCGCCCTGCGGACCGGCCACCCGGTCAAGCTGGCCGCCACCCGCGAGGAGTCCTTCCTCGGCCACACCCACCGCCACCCGACGCTGCTGCGCTACCGCCACCACGCGGACGCGGACGGCAGGCTCGTCAAGGTCGAGGCCCAGATCCTGATGGACGCGGGCGCGTACGCCGACTCGTCCTCCGAATCCCTGGCCGCGGCGGTGGCCTTCGCCTGCGGCCCGTACGTCGTCCCGCACGCCTTCGTCGAGGGCTGGGCTGTCCGTACGAACAACCCGCCGTCGGGCCACGTACGGGGCGAGGGCGCGATGCAGGTCTGCGCCGCGTACGAAGGCCAGATGGACAAGCTCGCAGCCGCCCTCGGCATCGACGGCGCGGAACTGCGCCTGCGCAACGTGCTGGCGACCGGCGACCTCCTGCCCACCGGCCAGACCGTCACCTGCCCGGCCCCCGTGGCGGAACTGCTGCGCGCCGTACGTGACTTCGAGCTCCCCTCCCTCCCGAAGGACGCCCCGGAGGAAGAATGGCTGCTGCCGGGCGGCCTGGAGGGCGCGGGCGAACCCGGCGCGGTACGGCGCGGGGTCGGGTACGGCGTCGGCATGGTCCACATGCTCGGCGCGGAGGGCACGGACGAGGTCTCGACGGCGACGGTCAAGGTCGTCAACGGGGCGGCGACGATCATCTGCGCGGCCGTCGACACCGGCCAGGGCTTCTCCACGCTCGCCCGCCAGATCGTCCAGGAGACGCTCGGCGTGGACGAGGTGGTCATGGCCCCGGTCGACACCGACCAACCGCCGGCGGGCTCGGCGGCGCACGGCCGCCACACGTGGGTGTCCGGAGGCGCCGTCGAACGCGCCGCGAAGATGGTCCGCACCCAACTCCTCCAGCCGATGGCCCACAAGCTCGGCATGTCGACGGAACTCCTCCAGATCCAGGACGGCCGGATCACGTCGTACGACGGCGCGTTCTCGACGACGGTCGCCGAAGCCATGGCGGGCAAGGAACTCTGGGCGACGGCCCAGTGCCGCCCCCACCCGACGGAGCCCCTGGACGGCGACGGCCAGGGCGACGCGTTCGTCGGCCTCGCCTTCTGCGCGATCCGCGCGGTGGTGGACGTGGACATCGAGCTGGGCTCGGTGCGCGTGGTCGAACTGGCGGTGGCCCAGGACGTGGGCCGCATCCTCAACCCCCGCCAGCTGGAAGCCCGTATCGAAGCGGGCGTCACGCAGGGAGTGGGCGCGGCCCTGACGGAGAACCTCCGCTCGGTGTCGGGCCTGGTCCGCCACCCGGACCTGACGGGCTACGCCCTGCCGACGGCGCTGGACGCCCCGGTGGTCCGCATCGTCAAACTGGTCGAAGAGCGGGACGTGGTGGCCCCGTTCGGCGCGAAGGCGGCCAGCGCGATCCCTGTGGTGACGGCCCCGGCAGCGGTAGCCTCGGCAGTGCGCTCGGCGACGGGCCGCCCGGTGAACAGGCTCCCGATCCGGCCCTCGGCAGCGGTCGCGACGCCCAACTCTTGACCGTGTGACCCGCATTGCACGTGCAACCCCGAGCTTGGGACTGTCGGAACCGGTCGCTAGAGTGATCGGTAAGACGTAGTACGTGCGCGTGCGAACGGGTGCGAACGGGGCCGTGAAGCAGCGGAAACGCTGTAACCACGGGGATGACGGGGAGTCGGGGAGGCCATCGTGGCAGAGGAGTCGGCGCCTGGCCTGTTGGGGCTGGGCGGTATCGGTGCGGGTGTGGCGGACGCGATCCTGGCGCAGGCGAAGGCGCTTGAGGTCGAGTTCGAGTCGATGAAGGATTTCAAGAACCGGGTCGACGAGCTCCTGGACAAGCTCGACGGATCCCAGGCGGCCGACAAGAAGCTGGCCCACACCACCCTGCCCGACGGGGTGTTGGGCCACGGCTTCGCGGAGGCGGACGCCCTCCACAAGACGTACTCGACGGTGCACACCCAGCTGCAGAACCTGTCGAAGGGCCTGGCGGGGCAGATCGAGGCCCTGGGCATCGCGATCCTGACGGCGGGCAAGGGCTACGGCGGCGTCGACGCGGAGACCGAGGCGCGGATGCGCGCCATCGTCGCGCAGGCCAAGAAGGACTACGTTCCTGATCGCGACCCGCTGGTGAAGGAAAAGGAGAAGGAGAAGGCCGCTCAGCCGACTCCGACGGGCCAGGGCAAGACGGGGAAGGGCAAGATCTGATGGCAACGGACTTTGAGGGCTATACGCACCAGCAGCTGCTCGCCATGATCGCTTCCCTCGACGCGGAAACGGTGAAGACCCGCGGTACCCAGCTGACGGAGGCGGCCAAGACGATCAAGGAGATCGGCGAGAGCCTCAAGAAGCATCGGGTGAAGGGCTGGGAGGGCGAAGCCGCCACGGCCTTCGAGACCTGGATCGGCCAGACGGGCAGCGCGACGCTGCGCCTGGGCGACTACAGCGAGGCCGGCGGCAAGTGGATGACCGAGGCCGCGCAGACCATGGTCGAGGTCAAGAAGAACATGCCGGCCTACGACACGGGTGCGGCCGCCGATCTGAAGGCCGCCAAGGACTTCCACAACGACCCGGACTCGGTCAAGGTCGGCCAGATCGCCAGCGTCAAGCTGAACGGCGACCATCAGAAAGCCGTCGACGCCCTGACGAAGCTTGCGGGCTCGTACGACCAGTCGACGACCCAGATGGGCAAGGCAGAAATCCCGACGTTCCCGCCGCCGCCGGGGGCGTTTGAGCCGGACGGCGCAAAGGGCAGCGACGTCTATGTAGAGCGTTCTTCTGGGGGTTCTGGAGGAAGCTCAGGTTCTGGTGGGAGTTCGTATGTGCCATCGACACCGCCCGGCGGTTCCTCGAACGAGCTCGGCCAGGTAACGACTCGCCACCCGGACGGCGCGCCGCTCCCGACGACCGGTCCCGCACTGGTTCCCAGCCTGCCAGACCGGAATGTAGACGTGGACCTCGACCACGTTGCGACGCTTCCCGATAAGACGCTTCCTCCGGTCACGGGTCTGCCCAACGTTCCGACCCCCGGCCCGGGACCGAGTGGCGGCCCCGGGCTCGGCCCCGTTGCGCCCATCACTCTCCCGCCCATTGGTACGCCGATCCCGTCCGGTGGCGGACCCGGCGGCAAGTTCCAGGTCGCGACTCCTCCCCTCAGTAAGGCTGGTGGCCCCGGAGGCCTTCTCCCGCGCGACACCGGGATCATGGGTGGTCGCCCGGTGACCACCAATGGACCGACCGCTGGTATCCCGCGTGGCACGGTCATCGGCCAGGAAGGCGGCCAGCAGGCACTCGGCCGGGGCATGGGTAGCGGAATGCACCCCGGCGGCGGGGGCGGCCCGCACGCTGGCCAGGGCGGCGGTTCCGGCATGGGGCGCCGGCTGGCCATGGAGCCCGGCGGTGTCGTCGGTGGCCGTCAATCCGCCCCGATCGGTCGTCCTACCACGGGAAGCCAGCCGTTCACACAGGGTGGCTCGGGCCTCGTGCGCAATGGTTCCGGAGCCGGTTCGGCCCGCGGGACCATGGGGCATGCAGGTGCGGGTGTCCACGCTCCCGGCAACCGGCGTGACCAGCAGGGTGGGGAGCGCCCTGACTACCTGGCAGAAGACGAAGAGACCTGGCAGAGCAACGATCGCGTTGTTCCGCCGGTGATCGACTGAGCAGAACGGACATTGCACGGGATGCACAGGCGTAAGGCGACCGCGGCCCTGGTCGGCCTCCTGCTGGCCGGGGTCGCCGCGACCCCGGCCCACGCGGAGACGGTTCGGTCCAAGCAGTGGCATCTCGACGCCATGAAGGCCGACGACATCTGGAAGATCAGCACTGGAAAAGGGGTCACCGTCGCGGTGATCGACACAGGTGTTGGCCGGATTCCCGAACTTGATGGCCAAGTCCTCCCAGGCAAGAACTTCGCGGCGCCCAGCTATGAAGGCGATGAACGTACGGACTACGGTCACCACGGCACGACCATGGCTGCGATCATCGCAGGGAATGGGAAGGGGCCCCGGGGTGTGGACAGCGCCTTTGGGCTGGCTCCGGGCGCAAAGATTTTGCCTCTCAGGATCGATATTGGCGGCGATGGCGGCACGCCGTTTCGGGCTATGAGTGAAGCGATCCGCTTTGCGGCTGACTCGGATGCAAAAATCCTCAACATTTCGATGGCAGGCTCTAACAAGAGCGAGAATCTCACCAATTCGGTCAAGTATGCCCTTGGTAAGGGGAAGCTCATCTTCGCCGCCGTTGGCAATGACGGGAACGGTGACATCTACTATCCGGCTGCGACGCCGGGTGTGGTGGGTGTCGGCGCTGTTGATGCTGATGGTGCTGCGACTAATGAGTCGCAGCACCATGCATATGTTGATATGTCTGCGCCGGGCATAAATATCCTGACAGGATGTGATGGTGGCACAGGGCTCTGCAACAGCCACGGCACCAGTGACGCCACCGCCCTCGCCTCCGCCTCGGCGGCCCTGCTCTGGTCCGCGCACCCCGACTGGACCAACAACCAGGTCCTCCGAGTTCTGCTGAACACGGCCGGCAAGCCCGATGACGGTCCGCGGAACGACTACGTCGGCTATGGCGTGGTGCGCCCCCGGATCGCAGTGCCGACCCCCGGCGACCCCGGTCCGGCGGATGTCTTCCCGCTCCCCGACCTGGCAGCGGCAGACGCGAAGAACTCGCCCGCTCCGTCGACCAACAGCAAAAAGCCCGAGTCCAGCGCGCCCAATGCCGAGGCGAAGAAGAGCGAGGGCGGCAGCCTTCCCTGGCTTGCCCTCGGGCTGGGTGCCTGCGTGCTGATCGGTGGAGCCGTGACCGCGGTGCTCGTCCGTCGCAGGAACCGCTGACGACACGCGTGCGCATGCGTAAGGCGACCTCGGCCCTGGTGGGTCTCCTCCTGGCCAGGGTCGCCGCGATCCCGGCCCACGCGGACGGCGGGGCCGTCGTCGCTGTTGTCGTTCGGCGCAGGAACGCCTAACGTCACCCGATGCGGATGCGCCGGACGACCTCGGCCCTGGTGGGCCTGCTGCTGGCCGGGGTCGGCGCGGCTCCGGCCGCCCAGGCCCGGTCGGCTCGGCCGGAGCAGTGGCATCTCGGTGCCATGCACGCCGACGACATCTGGCAGATCAGCACCGGTCGAGGCGTCACCGTCGCCGTCATAGACACCGGCGTCGGCCGGATCCCCGAGCTCGACGGCCAGGTGGTCCGGGGCAAGGACTTCTCCCACGGCTACGACGGCGACGAGCGCACCGACTACGGCGATCACGGCACCGGTATCGCCGCCCTGATCGCCGGTACGGGCAAGCGCCCGTCCGGCGACGGGGCGTTCGGGCTGGCTCCCGGGGCCAAGATCCTTCCGTTGCGCGTCTCCGAGGGCGGCGGGAACCTCCGCCTCCACCAGTCGATAGCCGAGGCGATCCGCTTCGCGGCGGACTCGGACGCCAAGGTCCTGAACATCTCCTTCGGCGGGCCGGGCGAGAGCGGGGAGCTCGACGCCGCCGTCAGGTACGCCCTGGACAAGGGCAAGTTGATCTTCTCCTCGGTCGGCAACGACGGGGAGGGACCCAACGAGGTCATGTACCCCTCCGGCTCGCCCGGAGTGGTCGGCGTCTCGGCCGTCGGCGCGGACGATGCAGCGACCGAGGAGTCCCAGCACGGCCCGCAGGTCGACCTGGCAGCCCCCGGTGTCGACATCGTCACCAGCTGCGCCGACGAGGCTGACTCCGGCGCGAGCTTCTGCAGTCACCACGGCACCAGCGACGCCACCGCCCTCGCCTCCGCGTCGGCCGCCCTGATCTGGTCCGCCCACCCCGACTGGACCGGCAACCAGGTCCTGCGGGTGCTGCTGAACACCGCCGGCAAGCCCGACGGGGGTGAGCGCGACGACCACGTCGGCTACGGCGTCGTACGCCCCCGCACCGCCCTCCTCGCCCCCGACGCACCCGGAGGCCCCGATGCCCCCGGCCCCGACGCGTCCGGAGGCCGCAACGCCCCCGGAGACCCCGGTCCCGCGGACGTCTACCCACTCCCCGACCTCGCGGCCGCCGAGGTGGCGGGCGCGTCCGCCGCGCTCGCTCCGGCGTACGCCGCTCACGCGCAGAACAAGACAATCGGCGGCCGGCTCCTTCCCTGGGCCGTCCTCGGGATGGGAGCCTGCCTCCTCGTCGCCGGGGCCGTAACCACAGCCGCAGTTCAACGTGTTAGACGCTGATGTGACACAAGGAGAAAAGCACGCGATGTCGTTCGACGAGGAATGGTCCACCGCGCGAGCCACCGCCGCGGCCAACGTCTCGATGCGACTCGATCACGTACCCGCCGACCCGGGCGGGGGCGGTGGCGGCGGGAGCGGCGGGAGCGGCGATCTTGAGATCAACCAGGACCACATCGGCGCCATCGGCTCCGAGGCCTACAAGTTGCACACCCGCCTCCTGACCGACGGCAAGCACGCCGCGACGGCTTCGGCCGAGGCGGCCGGTGCGCTCACCAAGGAGGGCTTCGCCGGGGGTGCTGCGCTGGCCAAGGTCAACGCCACGTGGGAGAGCCAGGTGAAGACGCTGGTGGCCGCCTGCGCGACCATCTCCAACGGTCTCAACTACTCGCTCTCCTCCCACGCCAAGGAGGAACAGCAGCTCCACGCCGACTTCACGGCCTCCGCCATCGACACGTACTTGAAGTAGGCGCCCACGATGCTGACGTACGAGAACGTGCTCAACGCCCCCGTCGACAAGCTCCAGACGGCCGTCACCGACTGGAAGGCGATGGCCGACAAGCTCGACGAACTCGCCGAGTCGGCCCGCAACGGGATGAAGGCGAAGTCCGACAAGGCCCGGTGGAGCGGCGTCACCGCCGGTGTGGCGCGAGGGTTCGTCGACAAGACGGCCAAGGAGTTCGAGGACGCGGCGAAGGAGGCCAAGGGCGTCCACACGGCCCTGACCGAGGGACTCGCCGTCTTCAAGGCCTCCAAGGAGCAACTGCAGAAGATCGCGACCGAGGAGGCGCCGGCGGCCGGCTTCCAGGTCGGTGCCGACGGCAAGGTCACCGCCACCCCGCTCGCCACCGAGGCCGACCGCAACGCGGCCCGCCACGATCCGGACTACCAGCAGTCCATCCGGGAGAACCGCGGGCTGTGGCAGAAGAAGATCGACGACATCGTCGACAACTGCGACGACGTCGACCAGTCGCTGGCCCGCACGCTGGCCGCGAACGTCACCGACGGCCACGACTTCAGCGGGCCCACGTACGCGAGCCTCGTCACGGAGCAGGCCGGCCGTGCCGCAGACCTGGCCAAGAAGGGGCGTGACCTGACGCACGCCGAACTCGTCGAGCTCAACGAGCTGCTGGCGGACAACGCCAAGGTCCCAGAATTCTCCAAGGACTTCTACACGGCCCTCGGACCCAAGGGCGCGCTCCAGTTCTTCGGGTACATGGCCACCGACACCTACGACTACTCGAAGCTCGACGAACAGCGCCTCAAGGACGTCCAGGAGCTCCAGAAGAACCTGGGCCTCAACCTGGCCACGGCCACGAACTCGAAGAACGAGCCGCACCTGCCCGACAGCTTCGCGCAGGACCTGCGCAAGCTGGGCACGCAGCACATCCCGCTCGCCAGGTACGACCAGAACCCGCCGTACGGGTACCAGCTGCTCGGCGGCATCATGCGGTACGGGAACTACGACCCGAAGTTCCTGGTCCCCATCGCCGAGCACGCCACGCAGATCCACGCCAAGGACCCGGACTTCTTCAACGGGACGCGGCAGCTGAACGGCTACGGCAAGAACCTCTTCAACCCCTCGGGGACCAACGGCGCCGGCTACGACCCGGTGGTCAGCTTCCTGGAGGCCCTGGGCCACAGCCCGGAGGCGGCCCAGCAGTTCTTCGACCCCGAACGGTCGCCGCACGCGTACAACCAGGACGGCACGGAGAAGTCCGGGGCGGCCGATCTGGGCAAGGGCGCGGACAAGAAGCCGATCAAGGGCTACCTCGACTTCTTCGGCAACGCGAAGTACGACTTCACCATCGACATGGAGGGCACGAACCCGGACGACCTGAAGAAGGTCCAGCAGTACATGCCGGACGCCCTGGGCCACGCCCTGGAAGCGGCGACCTTGGGCCACGCCTGGGACGACCCGGCGCCCAGGCTGGAACGCGACGACGTCTCTTCGCGCATCATGCAGGAGGTCGTCTCCAAATACGGTGGCGATGCGGCGCTGCTGAAGAACCAGGAGTCGATGGCGGACAGTCTCGGGCGCATGGGGGCCGGTTACATCGATGACCTGAACGGGGCTCTGAACGGCAACAACTCCAAGAGCGTCTTCGTGCGGGCTGCCGACGGCCATGCGCTGTTCGATCAGGAGCAGGCCCGTAAATTCCTCAGCAGCCTGGGCCAGCATCCCGATTCCTGGCTCACGATGTCGCGCGCGGAGTCGATCTTTCAGGCCTCCGTGCTGGAGAGCCAGGTGGGCGCGGACGGAAAGCTCAACCAGAGCGGCCTGATGGAGGCGGCGCGAGCGGGCGGGGAGTTCCAGGGGATCCTGGACGAGTCCCGCGGCAAACAGATCGATGCCGACGCGGAGAAGTGGCTCAAGGACTACGACCGAGCCCTGGAGAAGCGCTCGGGCTGGATCGAGTTCGGCACCACCGCGGGAATCGCGGCCGGTGTCGCGTTCCTGCCGGCCACCGCCCTGGCGGCGGGTGCAGCCGCCGTGATCGTGCCGCTCGCCGTCGACACCGGAAGCGGGGTGCTGGAGCAGGCCGCGAGTGGGCTCGTCAGCGATTGGTCGGACGCGGAGTCGGAGCGCAAGAAGGACAAGATCGAAGGCAAGGCCCACGACGACAAGGCGAGCGTGTACCAAGAAGGCGAACGTCAGTCCCGAGGGCCCGTGGACCACTTCCTGGAGCGGCACCCGGTCAGCGACGACGACCCGCTGGACGAGGTCCTGAGGCAGTCGTCGATGACCGGCTACAACACGGGCTGGGGCCTTGAGCGGCACACCGGCAACGAGTCCCAGACGAAGAAGCCCGGCGAGTGAAGGGGCGGCGCGCAAGTTCGGGGCGGCAACGGGCGCGGCGTGCCGGTGTAGCGCTGGGGACGACGGTGGCAGCCGTTCTCGTGGTCGGATGCGGCGGGGACGAACAGGACGGTCAACCGGTCCGCCTCTCCGCAGCCGAGGTGTGCCGTGACGGCCTCTTGAACACGGGCGCCGCACGCGGGGTCGAGCTGCTCACCGGAGCCTCCGAATTCGATCCGCCGCGCAAGGGTGCCGTTGAGAGCGTGGTGGCGGTGGCAGAGCACCTGTCCGGCGGCTATGCCGCGATCGGCGCCTCCAAGGGCGGCACGGTCTGCGAGGCGGTGCCGTTCGACACGACGAACAGGCGACGTCTGTCGGTGTCGTTCGAGATCCAGCACGAATCGCAGCGGACGGGAGAGGGGAGCGAGCAGGGAAAGGGTTTCTACTGGGAGTACGAACTGGGCCGAAACGCCCTCGTCCTCTCCGACCAGGCTCACCTGTTCTTCGATTGCGCTGGCACTCGCCTCGCCGGACCCGACACCGCGGTGCCGGTCAAGGTGGGTGTCAGTCTCTCGTCCGGGTCCAAAGGGGACGAGCCGTCCCTGCGGGAAGCCAACCTTGCCATCGCGCACTCCGCTGCTCTCGCGATGAGCCGGGAGCTGGGGTGCAGGGACAACGGTGGTCTGCCGGCCGTGTTGGTCGTCAAGCAGAAGGCCGCCAAGACCACGCCATGAAGGGAAGGCCGCTCAGACGGGGTCTGAGCGGCCTTCCCTTCAGAAGCCGTGGCGGGAATTGAACCCGCGTGCCTCGCTTTGCAGGCGAGTCCCTCAACCACTCGGGCACACGGCTGTGGGGTGGTGATGGCATGACCGTACGGGCGGGGGCGGGGGGTTGGAAGGGGGGTGGCCGGGGTGCAATGTGACTGCCATGCCGCGTTCACAGTTCTCGGGGCCTAGGACTCGCGGACGAGTGCGGGATCCGTCGAATTGACAGGGGTGCAACCGGGCCACGGGCCTTACCCTGGGGCGATGAGTGCCCTTGAGCCCCGCGTGCCACAGCGCAGTGTGCCCGTTCCGCCCCAGCCGCAGGACGGGATCCTGGGGTCCGCGTACCGGACGCTCAGCATCGGGATCATCTCCGTCATCTTCCTCATCGCGTTCGAGGCGACCGCCGTGGGCACCGCCATGCCCGTTGCCGCCCGGGAGCTGGACGGGATCGCGCTCTACGCCTTCGCCTTCTCCGCGTACTTCACCACCAGCCTCTTCGGCATGGTGTTGTCCGGGCAGTGGGCCGACCGGCAGGGGCCGTTGCGGCCGCTGACCGTCGGGATCGGGGCCTTCGCCGCCGGGCTGGTGTGCGCCGGGACCGCCGGGGACATGTGGGTGTTCGTCCTGGGGCGGGCCGTGCAGGGGTTCGGGGGCGGGCTCGTCATCGTCGCGCTGTACGTCGTGGTCAGCCGCGCGTACGAGGAGCGGCTGCGGCCCGCGATCATGGCCGCCTTCGCCGCGAGTTGGGTGGTGCCGTCCATCGTCGGGCCGCTGGCCGCGGGGACCGTGACCGAGCACCTCGGCTGGCGCTGGGTGTTCCTCGGGATACCGGGCCTGGTGGTCGTGCCGCTCGTCGTCGCGCTGCCCGCGATACGGCGGACCGCGTCGGGGCCGGTGGACACGGGCGCGCCGCCCGCGGCATTCGACCGGCGGCGGATCCGGCTGGCCTTCGGGATCTCGTTCGGGGCGGGGCTGCTCCAGTACGCCGCCCAAGACCTGCGGTGGCTGTCGCTGCTGCCGGCCGTCGCGGGTGCGGCGCTGCTGGTGCCCGCCGTACGGGGGCTGCTGCCGCGCGGGACGTACCTGGCGCGGCGCGGGTTGCCTTCGGTAGTGCTGCTGCGCGGCGTGGCCGCGGGGTCGTTCATCGCGGCGGAGAGCTTCGTGCCGCTGATGCTGGTCACCCAGCGGGGGCTGAGTCCGACGCTGGCCGGGTTCTCGCTCGCGGCGGGCGGGCTGACGTGGGCGGGCGGCTCGTGGTTGCAGTCCAAGGGGCGGATGGCGCCGTACCGGGAGCGGCTGATGGTGCTGGGGATGGTGTTCGTCGCCGTCGCCATCGCGGCCGCGCCGGCGGTGCTGATCCAGTCGGTGCCGGTGTGGACGCTGGCGCTGGCCTGGGCGGTGGGGTGCCTCGGGATGGGGCTGGTGATCGGGTCGACGAGCGTGCTGCTGCTGGAGCTGTCCGCGCCGGAGGAGGCCGGGGCCAATTCCGCCGCGCTGCAGATCTCCGACGCGCTGGCCAACGTGGTGCTGCTCGCGGCCGGCGGCGCCGCGTTCGCCGTGCTGGGCGGGGGCGCGGTGGGGGCCGGCCACGGTGTGTCGGAGGGCGCGGGCGGGTCCGCGCACCCCGCCGCCTTCGTGGTGGTGTTCCTGCCGATGGCTTGCGTGGCGCTGGTGGGAGCCTGGGTCGCGACCCGGCTGGACCCGCCGACCGTCAACCCCGCGAAGCCCTGAGCCCGCCCGACCCCGCCCGATCCGCCCGAGCTGCCCGTCCGGCCCCGCCCGATCCGCCCGAGCTGCCCGTCCGGCTCCGCGCGATCCGCCCGTCTGGTCTTGCCCGAGCCGACCGTCCGGCCCCGCGCGTCCGGCCTCGCCCCGGCGGTCCCGGCGCCCGCTCATGTGCGCCCGCCCGACCCCGAGGCGCGTTCCCGCCCCGCTCCGTGGAAATCGCCTGACCCGGGACCCGGCAGCCCGTAGGGTCGGGCGCGTGACCGAGCTGATCATCCACCTCTCCGACGCCGAGTGCGCGGAGCTCGCCGACCTGGCCGACGCGACCGGCCACACCCCCGAGGAGTACGCCCTGGCCGCAGTGCGCGATCGGCTGCGCGCCGAGCGCGAGGCCGTCGCAGGGCAGGCCCGGCGGCTGGCCGAGCGGCACGCCGCCCTCCTGGAGAGGCTCGGCGCATGAGCACCGTCCGCCACCTCACCCTGGCCGAGGTCACCGACCTGGCCGGCCCGGCCTGCCTGGCCAACGGGCAGCAGGTGGAGCTGCGCGCCCCCGGACTGCTGGAGTCGGCAGTGCACCGGCCGAGGGCCCGCATGTTCGGGACCCCGGCCTACGAGGACCTGTACGAGCAGGCCGCCGCGCTGCTGCACGGGATCGCGATCAACCACCCCCTCGTCGACGGGAACAAGCGCACCGCCTGGCTCGCCGCCGCGACCTTCCTCGCCGTGAACGGAGTGGATCTCGGGAGCGTCGACCAGGACGCCGCGTACGAGCTGGTCATCGATGTCGCGGCCGGCGCCGAGGCCGATGTGGCGCGTATCGCCCAGCGGTTGCGCCGGATGTGACGCTCGCCGCACCTGCCGAGGTCACGGGCCTGTCCCTCCGCGAGGGGCCGGCGCGCCCCGGTAGGGTGGCCCGGTTGTCCTACGTACGACCGCCACCGAGAGCCCGAACCGGAGACCGTGACTACTACCGCCTCCCACCACCTCTCACCCGCCTTCCCCGGCCGTGCCCCTTGGGGTACCGCCAGCAAGCTGCGCGCCTGGCAGCAGGGTGCGCTGGACCGGTACATCGAGACCCAGCCGCGGGACTTCCTCGCGGTCGCGACGCCCGGCGCCGGCAAGACGACCTTCGCGCTGACGCTCGCCTCCTGGCTGCTGCACCACCACGTCGTGCAGCAGGTGACCGTCGTCGCGCCGACCGAGCACCTGAAGAAGCAGTGGGCCGAAGCCGCCGCCCGGATAGGCATCCGGCTGGACCCGGAGTACTCCGCCGGGCCGCTGAGCAAGGACTACCACGGGGTCGCCGTCACGTACGCGGGTGTCGGCGTACGTCCGATGCTGCACCGCAACCGCTGCGAGCAGCGCAAGACCCTCGTCATCCTCGACGAGATCCACCACGCCGGTGACTCGAAGTCCTGGGGCGAGGCCTGCCAGGAGGCGTTCGACCCGGCGACCCGGCGGCTCGCGCTGACCGGTACCCCCTTCCGGTCCGACACCAACCCCATTCCCTTCGTCACGTACGAGGAGGGGAACGATGGGATCCGGCGGTCCTCCGCCGACTACACCTACGGATACGGGAACGCCCTGGGCGACGGCGTCGTCCGGCCCGTGATCTTCCTTTCGTACAGCGGCAACATGCGCTGGCGCACCAAGGCCGGCGACGAGATCGCCGCCCGGCTCGGCGAGCCGATGACCAAGGACGCCATCTCGCAGGCCTGGCGCACCGCGCTGGACCCGCGCGGCGACTGGATGCCGAACGTGCTGCGCGCCGCCGACCAGCGGCTGACGGAGGTCCGGAAGGGCATTCCGGACGCAGGTGGCCTGGTCATCGCCGCCGACCAGGACGCGGCGCGCGCGTACGCGAAGCTGATCCGCGAGATCACCGGCACCAAGGCCACCGTCGTGCTGTCCGACGACACCGGCGCCTCGAAGAACATCGACACCTTCAGCGCGAACAACGACCGCTGGATGGTCGCCGTCCGCATGGTGTCCGAGGGCGTCGACGTACCGCGCCTCGCGGTCGGCGTCTACGCCACGACGATTTCGACGCCCCTGTTCTTCGCGCAGGCCGTCGGGCGTTTCGTGCGTTCGCGCAGGCGCGGCGAGACGGCTTCCGTGTTCCTGCCGACCATTCCCTACCTCCTCGGCTTCGCCAACGAGATGGAGGTCGAACGCGACCACGTCCTCGACAAGCCGAAGAAGAAGGGCGACGAGGACCCCTACGCCGAGTCCGAGAAGGAGATGGACGAGGCGAACCGGCAGGAGGACGAGGACACCGGCGAGGACGAGCAGATGTCCTTCGAGGCGCTGGAGTCCGACGCCGTCTTCGACCGGGTGCTCTACGACGGCGCCGAGTTCGGCATGCAGGCGCACCCCGGCAGCGAGGAGGAGCAGGACTACCTCGGCATCCCGGGTCTGCTGGAGCCGGACCAGGTGCAGATGCTGCTCCAGAAGCGGCAGTCGCGGCAGATCGCGCACAGCCGCCGCAAGCCGGACACCGAGGCGGACCTGCTGGAGCTGCCGGCCGACCGGCGCCCGGTGGTCTCGCACAAGGAACTGCTGGAGCTGCGCAAGTCGCTGAACACGATGGTGGGCGCGTACGTCCACCAGAGCGGCAAGCCGCACGGGGTGATCCACACCGAGCTGCGCCGCGTGTGCGGCGGACCGCCGAGCGCGGAGGCCACGGCGGGGCAGCTGCGGGAGCGGATCAAGAAGGTGCAGGAGTGGGCCACCCGGATGCGGTGAGCCCACGGTCCGCCCGCCCCTGCCCGCCCCGCCCCTGCCCGCCCCGCCCCTGACGGCCCGCCCAGGCCGGCCCGCGTCGACCGTTCGCACGGGCCGTTCGTACGGACCGTGGGGGCGGGGCGTGCGGAGCTTCGTACGGAAACCCGTCACGTTCCGTGTCCGTCGCGCGGGCCGAGGCCCGCGCCGCCGGGGGCGCACGACCGTGATCGGTGTCAGCGGATCGCACAGGCCCAACGGGCCGGCCGAGGTCACGAAACGACTCCCCCGGCGATCGTGAACCGACACAAAGGGGTAGTTGGCGCCCGGATTCTGGACGAGCCCTTCCGCTGAGCGGACCCGCTCGCTAATGTCCCCGCATCGAACGCCCCGTGGCAGCGCCGCCGCGGGAGCGCAGCCGGTGCCATGGCCGCTACCGGCGGCCTCTCGTGCGTCGCCGTCGGACCGGCGCCGCATCCACCCAGAGAGTCACCGCCGCTCACCGAGAGAGGGAGAGGCGTCGTGACCGCGGAAACCTCCCAGACTCTGGACCGAGGACTCAGAGTCCTCAAACTGCTTGCCGACACTGACCACGGTCTGACCGTCACCGAGCTCTCCAACCGCCTCGGTGTGAACCGCACCGTGGTCTACCGCCTGTTGGCCACCCTTGAGCAGCACGCCCTGGTCCGCCGCGACCTCGGCGGCCGGGCGCGCGTCGGGCTCGGGGTGCTGCGGCTCGGGCGGCAGGTGCACCCGCTGGTGCGCGAGGCGGCCCTGCCCGCGCTGCGGTCCCTCGCCGAGGACATAGGCGCCACCGCGCACCTGACCCTCGTCGACGGCACCGAGGCGCTCGCCGTGGCCGTCGTCGAGCCGACCTGGACCGACTACCACGTGGCCTACCGGCCCGGTTTCCGCCACCCGCTGGACCGGGGCGCGGCCGGGCGGGCCATTCTGGCCGCCCGTCAGGGCACGCTCATCGAGCCCGGGTACACGCTGACGCACGGGGAGCTCGAAGCGGGCGCCAGTGGCGCGGCAGCGCCCCTCGTGGGCATCACGGGGCTGGAGGGCAGCGTGGGCGTCGTGATGCTGGCCGACGCCGTACCGGAGCGGGTCGGCCCGCGCGTCGTGGACGCGGCCCGAGAGGTCGCCGACGCGCTGCGCTGACGCCCTTGCTCCGCAGCCCCGCGCCGACGCGGCGCGCCGAAGCCGGAGCCCCGCGCCGGTGCGTGTCGCCCGGCGGGGGCGGGGCCGCCGGGGGCGCCCGATAGATTGACCGGGTGCTCTCTCGCCTCACACGTCTGCCGCGTCCCGCCGCCCTCGCCGTCTGCGCCGTGCCCGTGCTCGGGCTGTTCGCCGCCGCGGCCTTCGCGCCGCTGCCCTTCGTGATCGCCCAGCCGGGGCTCACGGCCGACGTGCTCGGTGCCCGCGACGGCAAGCCCGTCATCTCCGTGACGGGCACCCCGACCCGGCAGACCACCGGCCAGCTCCGGATGACTACCATCCAGGCCACGGGTCCCTCCACCACGGTGAAGCTGCCCGAGCTGCTCGACGACTGGTTCGACAGCAGCCGGGCGGTCATGCCCAAGGAGGCGGTCTACCCTTCGGGCGGAAGCGACAAGGAGATCGAGGCGCACAACCTGGAGCAAATGGCCAAGTCGCAGTCGACGGCCACCCAGGCCGCCCTCGGTCACCTCCACAAGGACCCGAAGGACGTGAAGGTCGAGCTCAACCTCGCCGATGTGGGCGGCCCGAGCGCCGGCCTGCTCTTCTCCCTCGGCATCGTCGACAAGATCGACGGCGACGGCAGCGGCGGCGATCTCACCGGCGGCCGCACCATCGCCGGTACGGGCACCATCAGCGAGGACGGCAAGGTCGGCGCCGTCGGCGGCGTGGCCCTGAAGACCCAGGCCGCGCAGCGCGACGGGGCGAGCGTGTTCCTCGTACCGGAGGCGGAGTGCTCCGACGCCCGGTCGGAACTTCCGGAGGGGCTCCGGCTGATCCCCGTCACTACGCTGACGGACGCGGTGCAGGCGCTGCGTGCGCTGAACCGGGGGGAGCAGGTTCCGTCCTGCTGACCCCGGCCGGTTCCGCGGCGGGCTCCGCCGTAGGTTCCGCGGTGGGTTCCGTCGGCCGCTCCATCGTGCGCCAGGCGGGGAAGACCAGCGGTGCGAGCGTGGCCAGCAGGTACGCGCCGCCGAACAGCAGCAGCGCGCCCCTCACCCCGAACCCGTCGGCCAGCAGGCCCGCCGCGAGCCCGCCCAGCGGCATGGTCAGCTCACAGCCCGCCATCGTCACACCCGAGACGCGGCTGCGCAGCTCGTCCGGGACCCTCTCGTAGATCACGGCGGTCAGGATCGGGTTGAGGACGCCCGCGCCGAGCCCGGACAGGGCCATCGTCACCGCGAGCGGCAGCGGGGTGTCGGTGAAGGCGGCCACGGCGTACCGGGGCGCACCGCACAGCAGGAAGGCGGCCGCGTAGACGGTCCTGCGGGGGAAGCGCTCGCCCCACGCCCCGTAGAGCAGGGCGCCCAGCAGTGCGAAGCCGCCGAAGAGGGAGACGAGCAGGCCGACCGCGGTGGCGCCACCGAGGGCCTCGCGGCCGTGCACGGGCAGCAGGACGGCGGACCAGCCCTGGTCCAGGCCGTTGGTCATCATCACCATCACGGTGATGGCTGCCAGCAGGCGCGAACGGGTCAGGAAGGTCCAGCCCTCGGCCAGTTCGGCCCGGTAGCCGGCGAAGGAGGTCTTCCCAGCGCCCGGTAGCGGTTCGGCGGCCGGGACCCCGCGCAGGAAAACGGTGACCAGCAGCGCGGAGACCGCGAAGGTGGCCGAGTCCAGCAGCAGGGCGGATTCGGCGCCGAAGGCCGCGATCAGTACGCCGGCCAGCGCGGCCCCGATCATCCGGGCTCCGCGGGAGACCGCGTCGTACAGGCTCGCCGCGCGGCCCACGGTGGTGCCGGCGTGCTCGGCGAGGCTCGGCAGCAGGACGCCGCGGGCGGTCAGTCCGGGGGTGTGCACGAGGCCTCCGACGGCCATCAGCGCACAGAGCATCCAGAACTCCAGCACGCCCGCGTAGTGCAGCAGCGGGATCGCGCCGACCGACAGGGCGCAGATCAGGTCGGAGGCCGCCGAGACCCGGCGGCGGCCGATCCGGTCGATGACGGGGCCGCCGACCAGGGCGGCCACGACGACGGGCAGGGTGGCGCAGAAGGCGACGAACCCGGCCCGGCCGGCGCTGCCCGTGGTCTGGAGCACGAACCACGGGACGCCGATCAAGGTGAGCGAAGTGCCGGCTATGGAAACGGTGTTGGCGGCCAGGACGGCCGCGAGGGGCCGCCGGCTCATGCGGCGGCGTGCGGGGCGCGGGTGATCCGGGCGTGGACGTGCTCGGGCTGCATCAGACGGATCCCGGCGCCGACGAGGGCCTCGCCGATCCGGTTGCGCAGGGCGGGGGAGACGGCGAGGACCGGGGACGCCTGGGCGGCGGGGCCGCTCCCGCGGGCGAGGCGCCAGGCGGCGGCCTCGGCGGCGAGGGCGGTGGTACGGGCGGCGTGCGTCTCGGCGTGGATCTCGGCGGGCGTGAAGGCGTGCACGGCAGGACTCCTTCTGCGGGAGATGCGGGAATACGGGAGATGCGGGAAGTGCGGGAGATGCGGGGGAGGGAAGGGGATCGACCGGCGATCGGATCGGCGGCGTGCTATTCGCCGGCGCGCGGGAACGCGTGCGTGTGGAAGCGGACCATCTCGGTGCCCTCCGAGGGCGGCAGGTCGCGGTAGCCGTTGATCAGGTCGTGGACCTTGCGGATCAGTTCGAGCGCCTGGTCGGGCGTCAGGCGCAGCGTGAAGTCGCTGAGGTCCGAGGCGCGCCGCCAGTCCGGGGACCAGGTGTGTGCCGTGCCGAGCCAGGTGCTCATCTCCTGCGTGTGGATCGTCGCGATCTCGTGCAGGAAGAGGTCCGCCGCGCCACGCGTGGCCGGGTCCTCCGCGTACATCAGCTCCTCGTCGAACCGGGTGCCGTCGTGGGCGGCCCGCCACCAGCGCTCACGGCCCTTGCCGTGCTCCGGCGCGTCCTCGACGAACCCGTGCGCGGCGAGCTGGCGCAGGTGGTAGCTGGTGGCCCCGCTGGACTCCCCGAGCCGTTCCGCCAGCTGTGACGCGGTGGCGGGACCGTCGTGGCGCAGGGCGGCCAGGATGCGCATGCGCAGGGGGTGGGCGAGTCCGCGCAGGGAGCGGGCGTCGAGCGTGCGGACCTGAGGATCCGGAGGCGCCGGTGGCAGCGGTGGCTCGGGCGGCAGTGGCGGTCCAGGCGGCAGTGGTGGTTCCGGGGCTTCCGGCTCTTCGGGCATGGCACAACCGTAGAGTTGCAAAGACTTCTATGCAAGGGTTTCTTTGCAACGCCTTCTTTGGAACTACCCGGACGGCTCAGCCCTCGTGCGCCGCCTGCTCCACGAGGGGGATCACCCGCAGCGGCACCGGGTTCTCCATCACGATCGCCGTCGAGGCCCGCACGATCCCCTCGAAGCCGACGACCCGGTCGATCACCCGCTGCAGATCGGCGTTGGACCGGGCCACGAGCCGGCACAGCATGTCCCCGTGCCCCGTGGTCGTGTGCAGCTCCAGCACCTCCGGTACGCCGTTCAAGTGCGCCCGTACGTCGGCTCCTTGGCCCTGCTTGATCTCCAGCGTCGCGAACGCGGTCACCGGGTACCCGAGGGCCGCCGGGTCCACCTGGGGGCCGAAGCCGCGGATGACCCCGTTCGACTGGAGCCGGTCGAGGCGGGCCTGCACGGTGCCGCGGGCCACGCCGAGCCGGCGCGAGGCCTCCAGGACCCCGATCCGGGGCTCGCGGGCGAGCAGGACGATGAGCCGGCCGTCGAGTTCGTCGATTCCCATGGCTGCCTCCGGGCCGCTCCGCGGGGTGGTCATACTGCACAGATCTTTCAGCCATCCTCCGCCTCGGCTGGGCAGTGTGTACAGCCAAATAGGAAACTATTGCGCAGCTTGTGGATCGGCGGGACTCTGCGGTCATGACTGAGTCTCTGGCGAACCTCGAAACCATCCCCCACACCGCGCGTGAGGCCGACCCCTTCCCGGTGAAGGGCATGGACGCCGTCGTCTTCGCCGTGGGCAACGCCAAGCAGGCCGCGCACTACTACTCCACCGCGTTCGGCATGAAGCTCGTGGCCTACTCCGGACCGGAGAACGGCGTCCGCGAGACGGCCAGCTACGTCCTGACCAACGGCGCCGCGCGCTTCGTGCTGACCTCGGTCATCAAGGCGACCACGGACCACGGCCGCTTCCTCGCCGAGCACGTCGCCGACCACGGCGACGGCGTGGTCGACCTCGCGATCGAGGTCCCGGACGCGCGGGCCGCATACGCGTTCGCCGTCGAGCACGGCGCGCGCGGCCTGGACGAGCCGTACGAGGTGAAGGACGAGCACGGCACGGTCGTGCTCGCCGCCATCGCCACCTACGGCCAGACCCGCCACACGCTGGTGGAGCGCAAGGACTACACCGGCCCTTACCTGCCGGGCTACGTCGCCGTCGACCCGATGGTCGAGGCCCCGGCCAAGCGCACCTTCCAGGCCATCGACCACTGCGTGGGCAATGTCGAGCTCGGCCGGATGAACGAGTGGGTCGCGTTCTACAACAAGGTCATGGGCTTCACGAACATGAAGGAGTTCGTTGGCGACGACATCGCGACCGAGTACTCGGCGCTGATGTCGAAGGTCGTCGCGGACGGCACCCTCAAGGTCAAGTTCCCGATCAACGAGCCGGCGATCGCGAAGAAGAAGTCGCAGATCGACGAGTACCTGGAGTTCTACGGCGGCGCCGGCGTCCAGCACATCGCGCTCGCCTCCAACGACATCGTCGCGACCGTGCGGTCGATGCGGGCGGCGGGCGTGGCCTTCCTGGACACCCCCGACTCCTACTACGACACCCTCGGCGAGTGGGCCGGCGAGACCCGCGTGCCGGTGGAGACCCTGCGCGAGCTGAAGATCCTCGTCGACCGCGACGAGGACGGCTACCTGCTGCAGATCTTCACCAAGCCGGTGCAGGACCGCCCGACGGTGTTCTTCGAGATCATCGAGCGGCACGGATCGATGGGCTTCGGCAAGGGCAACTTCAAGGCCCTGTTCGAGGCGATCGAGCGCGAGCAGGCCAAGCGCGGCAACCTGTAGGTCGCGGCTCCCCGGCCCCCCGCGCCCCTGCCGGCGCGGGGGGCCCGGCCATTGCCCCCGGCGGTCGGGCGGAGTTGTCCGCAGCGCCGTTGCAGGGGCTCCGCCCCCGGACCCCCAGCGCCTCGAACGCCGGCGGGGCCGGATCCGGCGCGGGATCCGGCGCGGCCGGGTCCGACCGGGTCCGACCGGCGGTCTCAGGTCTTGGCCGGGGGGCTCGGCTGCGGGGACGGCTTCGGTTTCGTGGCCGGCGGCTTCGGTTGCGCCGCAGCAGGCTTCGGCTTCTCCGCCTTCGGGAGTTCCGGGGCCACCCACGGGGTGCGCGGCTGCATGTTCTCCGGGCCGCCCGGCACCGGCTGGCCGATCGAGGCCAGGGCTTCCTTCGCCTGCGGAACCCGGACGGGGGAGAAGCGCGGGTTCGTCCGCAGCGCCTCCTGCAAGTGGCGGCGCGCCCCGGCGTCGTCGCCCAGGCTCCGCTCGATCATCGCCCGGTGGAACGCGAAGTCCGCGCTCCGCACCCCCCGGTCCGTCGACTTCTTCGCGTACTCCAGCGCCCCCGTGTCGTCGCCCGTCTTGTGCAGCGCCCACGCCAGCGCGTCCGCCACCTGCATGCCCTTGTGCCGCGACCACTCCTGCGTCAGCCGCCGCACCGCAACCGCCGGATCCCCGTGGTCCGCCTCGAACAGGCCGAGGACCACCGTCTCGTTCACGCCGTCCGCCGCGCCCCGCGCAGCGGCCGTGCGCAGCATGTCGTACGGGACCTTCGCCTCGTCGCCGCGTCCCAGTGCGTCCAGCAGCTCGCCCAGCTCAAGCGCCAGCCTCGGCACCTGCGCCCGGCCCAGCGCCATCCGGTAGTCCCGGACCGCCTCCCCGCCGCGGCCCAGCCCGGCCAGGGCCCTGGCCCGACCGCCCAGGGCCTCCGCCTGAGCCGGGTCCGCCCGCAGCGCGCCCTCGTACTGGCGCAGGGCCTCCGCCGCGTCCCCCCGCTCCCAGGCCAGCTCCCCGAGCCGGAACAGTACGTACGCCTTCTCCGCCGGCGACTTCGCCGCACCCCCCGCGTGCTCCATCGCCATCGTCGCGTCCTCGCGCCAGCCGCGGTCCCGGTAGACCTGCGAGGCCCGGATGAACGCCGCCAGCCCCGGCCGCAGGTCGAGCAGCTGTTCCAGCGACCGCTCGGCGCCCTTGTAGTCGCCGAGGCCCGTGTACGCGTCCACCAGCACCGGGTACGCCGCCCACCGCTTCGGCGCCTGCGCCCGTACGAGCTCGCCCCATTTCTTCCCGGTACCGAAGTCGCCCCGGGCGTTGGCGAGCGTGCCCATGCCCGTCATCGCGTCGAAGTTGCCCTTCTCGGCCGGGCGGATCTCCAGCGACCGTTTCAGCGCCTTCTCGGCCTTCGGGTACCAGGCGGGCTCCGCCGTCCGGCGCGCCTGCTCCAGATAGGCCGCGCCGAGCACCGCCCAGGACGCGTCGTCCTTCGCGTGCCCCGCGACCCACTTCTCCCGGTCCGCGACGAGAGCCGTCAGGTCCACCGCCGCGGCCGGAGCCCCCATGCCGACCGCCGAGGCGGCCCGCTCGGTGGGCCCCGGCGGCCGGGCGTCGTCGCCCTGGCGGGCCGGCCGGATCAGCAGGGCCCCGGCGATCAGGACCACCGCGACCCCGGCCGCCACGAGCGTCTTGCGGCCGGTGAAGGTCACGGATGGCGCGGGCTGGTGCGCTTCCTCGTCGATACGGTCGATACGGTCCATGGGGTCACTGTGCGTCAATATGAAGAGTTCGCCGAGGTGTCCGAAGCCCGTCGCCGCCGTGTTCACACCGATGGCCCCGGGTGCCACGCTGGGCACATGGATGTCATGGACGACGATCTCTCCGTACGTCTGCGCGCGAGCCTCCTCCAGGGGCTCCCCGCCGAGGCCCTCCTCACCGACCCCGAGGTGACCGCCTCCTACGCCACCGACATGGCCAACTTCTGCGCCGCCGGCACCCCGGCGGTCGTGGTCCTGCCCCGCACCGTCGAACAGGTACAGCACGTCCTGCGCACCGCCACCGCCCTGCGGGTCCCCGTCGTCCCGCAGGGTGCCCGCACCGGCCTGTCGGGCGCCGCCAACGCCTCCGACGGCTGCATCCTGCTCTCCCTCGTCAAGATGGACCGGATCCTGGAGATCAACACCGTCGACCGCATCGCCGTCGTCGAACCCGGCGTCGTCAATGCGGTGCTCTCACGGGCCGTCGCCGAGCGGGGCCTGTCCTACCCGCCCGACCCCTCCAGCTGGGAGCAGTGCACGATCGGCGGCAACATCGGCACCGCGTCCGGCGGCCTGTGCTGCGTCAAGTACGGGGTCACCGCCGAGTACGTGCTCGGCCTGGACGTGGTCCTCGCCGACGGTCGGCTGCTGCGCACCGGCCGGCGCACGGCCAAGGGCGTCGCCGGGTACGACCTCACCCGGCTGTTCGTCGGCTCCGAAGGCAGCCTCGGCGTCGTCGTCCAGGCGGTCCTCGCCCTGCGTCCCGCGCCGCCCCGCCAGCTCGCGCTGGCCGCCGAGTTCCCCTCCGCCGCGGCCGCCTGCGCCGCCGTCTGCGCCGTCATGGAGGCCGGACTGACCCCCTCGCTGCTGGAACTGATGGACCGTACGACCGTCCGCGCCGTCAACGCCCTCGGCAAGATGGGGCTCCCCGACTCCACCGAGGCCCTCCTCCTCGCCGCCTTCGACACCCCGCACGCGCCCGACGACCTCGCCGCCGTCGGTGACCTGTGCACGGCCGCCGGGGCCACCGCCGTCGTGCCCGCCGATGACGAGGCGGAGTCCGAACTGCTGCTCCGGGCGCGCCGGATGTCGCTGACCGCGCTGGACGCCCTGCGGCCGGCGACGATGATCGACGACGTCTGCGTACCGCGCTCGCGGCTCGCCGAGATGCTGGACGGGACGGCCGCCATCGCCCGGACGTACGACCTGCTCATCGGGGTCTGTGCGCACGCCGGCGACGGCAACACCCACCCGGTGGTCTGTTTCGACCCGGCCGACGAGGACGAGACGCGGCGGGCCCGCGAGTCCTTCGACGAGATCATGGCGCTGGGGCTGTCCCTCGGCGGGACCATCACCGGCGAACACGGGGTCGGGGTGCTCAAGAAGGAGTGGCTCGCCCGTGAACTGGGGCCGGTGGGGATGGAGATGCAGCGGGCGGTCAAGCAGGCCTTCGACCCGCTCGGCCTGCTCAACCCGGGCAAGCTCTTCTGACCCTTCTGACCCTTCTGACCCTTCTGACGCTTCTGACCCTTCCGGGCCTGGTGACCGCCCGTCGGGTATGACGCGTACGGGACGCACGAGACGCAGACGGCCCCGCATCACAGGTCACCGTCCGCCGACTCGTCCGACGGCCACGGGTCCCGCATCCACAGGTCGTCGGCCGGGGTCGGCGCGAGCAGCTCCGCGAGCGCGTCGTCCAGGCCCAGCCGTTCGGCCTCGGTGCCCGGCGGGACCACGCGCAGCGTGCGCTCCAGCCACGCCGACACCGTGCCGGCCGGGGCCTCCAGCAGGGCGTCGCCGTCGGGGGAGGTCAGCGCCATGCACAGGACGGCCTTGTCGTCGACCTTGGTGGGCCAGATCCGGACGTCCCCGTGGCCGCACGGGCGGAACACCCCCTCGACGAGCAGCTCGCGGGCGAAGGTCCAGTTGACCGGGGTGCTGGAGCCGGCGTGGAAGGTGATGTGCACGGCGTACGGGTCGTCCGTCAGGTAGACCAGCCGGGCCGGGACGGCGATGCTGCGCTCGGGGGACAGGACCAGCTTGAGTTCCAGCTCGCGTTCGACGACGGGGTGGTGCATGACGGCCTCACTTCGGGTTCTCCGGTGCGTGTCGCGGGGCCGGGTTCGCGCCCCACACCTGGAGAGAGCACCCGTGTGCCCGGGTATGACGCGACTTCGCGCACCGAACCGTCGATTGGCCTGATCCTGTCGTATGGCTGAAAACTGCCGTAGGGGCGGCATTCGCTCAAAGGCTTGGATTCTCCCGTTACCGGACCTGTCGGGGCACGGTTCTTGGCTATGGTCCTCCCCTGCACAAGCCTCAAGCCACGATCGGAGTTGGGGACATTGACGGCCTCCCCTGGTGACGGCGAGCACGCGGCCCGCGAGGGCTACTACCCCGATCCGTCCATCCCCGGGTTCGTCCGGTACTGGAACGGCCTCAACTGGGTGCCCGGTACGAGCCGCCCCGCCGCCCGGTCCGACGAGACGGGCCCGGTGTTCCTGGACGAGACCGGCGTGACGGAGGCGCTGCCCGAACCCGAGCCCGAGCCCGAACCCGATCCCCGGCCCGATCCCCGGCCCGAAGCCGTGGCGAGGCCCGCCGCCCCGGTCGTGCCGGCGCCCGCCCCGTCCTGGCAGGCCGATCCCCTGCACCAGTCCGGCTTCGGCGGCCCCCGCGACCACCGGGTGTCCTGGGGCAACCCCCCGCAGCCGGAGCCCGACGCGGGGCACGCGCCCGCCCGCCCGGCGGGGATCTCGCCGGGCCGCGGGCCGCGCCCGGAGCCGCTGGACGCGGCCGAACGGGCCGAACGGGCCGAACGCGGACCGGGCGTGTCCTTCGCCCGTACGCCGTCCGCCGCGGCGGCGACCGCGGAGCGGTTCCCCGCGCCGGCCGCGGCGGCCCGGGGTTCCGCCGAGAGCGTGGGCATCCTGTCGGCGCGTTCCCCGGTCGGCCAGGCCCCGGCCCCGGCTCCTGCTCCCGCCCCCGCGCCCGCCCCCGCTCCGGCTCCGGTTCCCGCCCCCGCTCCCGTACAGGCCGAGTGGCCCGCCGCGCCCGGCGGCAGCGCCGGGTCCGGGCTCACTTCCTCCTGGCCGCAGTCCCCGGTACGGCGCGACCCGGCGCCGAGGCCCGAGCCCGAGCCCGAGCCCCCGGTGGTCCGCCGCCCTGCGCCTGCGCCCGCGCCGGACCGCGACGCCGAGGCCGCAGCGGCAGCCGAGGCCGCAGCAGCAGCCCAGGCAGCGCAGGCCGCCAACGCCGCGGCGGTCCGCTCCGTACCTGCGGCGACAGCGGTTCCGGCGCCGGCCGCGCAGGAGGCCCCCTCCCGGGCAGCCGCGGAGGCCGGGGCGTCCCCGGAGGCGGACCGCCCGTCCGTCTCCCGGCCCACCGAGCGGGCCGTGTTCGAGCGGATGGCGGAGCGGGCCGCGCGCCCCGCCGGGCTCTTCCGCCGGGCCGTCGCCCGCCTGTTGGACACCCTGGTGTTCGCCGCGGTCGCCGCGGGCACCGCCTGGCCCCTCCTCCCCGCGGCCACCGCCCATCTTGAGGCCAAGGTCGACGCCGCCAAGGGCAGCGGCCGGACCACCACCGTGTGGCTGTTCGACGCCACCATCGCCGGGTACCTGGGGCTCGTCCTCGGCGCCGTACTGCTCTTCGGGGTGTTCTACGAGGTGCTGCCCACCGCCCGCTGGGGACGCACCCCGGGCAAGAAGCTCCTCGGGGTCCGCGTGCTGTCCGCCGCGACGCTCCGCCCGCCCGCGTTCGCCGCGGCCCTGTGCCGCTGGCTCGTGTACGCGCTGTTCGGGCTCCCCGGCAGCCTCTGGTGCCTCGGGGACGGCCCCCGCCGCCGGGGCTGGCACGACCGGGCGGCGAAGACGTACGTGGCCCGCTGAGGCCCGCCCGCGGGCCCCGCCGCGTGGCGGGGTCCGCAGCCGTCGGGGGCCGCGTACCCCGAACGGACGCCGTCCCGTTGCGGGGTTCGCCGGGCCGGGTTCGACTCGGGCCATGAGTACCGATCAGCCGCCGCCGGGCCAGCCGCCCGAGGACGACCCGTTCCTGAAGAAGCCCCAGGAGCCGACGCCCCCGTCGGGCGGTTCACCGTACGACCGGCCGCCGGGCGGCCAGCCGCCCCCGCCGCCCGGCGGCCCGTACGGCGGCGCGGGCGCAGGAGGGGGAGGCGGCGGCGGATACCCGCCGCCCCCGCCGCCGCCCCCGCCGGGGGACCCGTACGGTGGCAGCGGCGGCTACGGCATGCCCGATCCGCTCGCCGGGATGCCCCCGCTGGCGGACTTCGGCAAACGGCTCGCCGCACGGATCATCGACGTGATCATCGTGGCGATCCCGTTGTTCCTGATCCAGCTGGCGTTCGGCACGAACCGGTACATGGTCGAGACGAACAAGGGCGAGGACGTCAGCGAGGTCTTCACCAAGTCGTACAGCGGCACCGGTCTGATCATGACGCTGATCTCGATCGTCTTGTACGTCGGCTACGACTGGTGGTTCACGAAGAAGGAAGGCAAGACCATCGGCAAGAAGGCGATGGGGCTGCGGGTCGCGATGCTCAACGACGGCAGCGTGCCGCAGTCCGGCCCCGCCCTGTCCCGGGCCGCGGTGCTCTGGCTGCCGACCCTGCTCTGCTGCTTCTGCCTGTGGCCGATCGCGCTGATCGTGTCGATGCTCGTGGACAAGCCGTACAAGCAGGGACTCCACGACAAGGTGGGCAAGACCGTGGTGGTGAGCGCGGCATAGCGACGGGCACCGGCGTACGGCGGAAGGGCGGCGTACGGCTCAGTGGTGCACCGGCTGTTCGGCGGCGGCCGTCCGGGGTTCAGGCACCCGGACGGCCGCCTGCGCGTCTGCCGGGACCGGCCCGGGCGTCGCTCTGAGCGTGGTCCCGGGCGTGATTTCGGACGTGATTTCGGCAACACCGGGGGAAACGGCGGGGGTACGGGCGGTGGATCCCGCGGCCCCGGCCGATGAGGCGTGGCGGCCGCGGCGGCGGGGGCTCGCCGCGGTGAGCGCGACGAGCAGTCCGAGGGCCAGTGCGGCGGTGGCGATGACGGCGATCCCGCGCCCCGTGCTCGTCTGTGAGAGCAGCAGCATGGCGATCGTCGACACGACTACGGTGGCGGACCCGTAGAACAACTGGGCGGCAGTCGGACGCGGCATGGCGATATCCGTCCTCAAGGCGGGGAGGGGGAGTCTGCTCAACTAGGTCGTCAACGAGGTCGCGCGGCAAGTGACTCTACGTCGAGGGATTCCCGGGCGGAACCGCTAGTAAGCGTGACCTAACCCACGGTGCCCGGAGCACGGGGGGCGCACGGATTCATTCCCCGTCCCACCATGTGGTCAGGACGCGCCCTTCGTCCCGTATGGCAGAGGAACGTCCGGATAGCGGAACTCCCTGACCGCATAGTGCAGTTGTAAGGAAGAAGTCAAGGTCTGTCTTTTCTTTAGACTCTCCGGTCAAATGTCGTCACTTGAGACGCGCGCCGCGCGGAACCCCCCGCTCCTATGGAGACGTTCCGACCTGTGTCGCGGCCGCGGGAGGGGAACGACATCAAGTGACCAGCAATTCCAGTCGTCGACGAGCGCTGCGTGCCGCAGCCGTCGGTGTGACCTTGGCCGCGACCGCGGCTTCCGGCGCCTTCCTCGTCACTGCCCAGGCTTCCGAGGCGCCGTTGACCGCGCCCGCCGCGGAACGCCAGGACCCGACCGCTCCCGCCAAGGAGCAGGTCCAGCACAACCTGAAGGGCCCCTTCAGCGACCAGCAGGCGCAAGCCCGCGAAGCCGCCCTGGACCAGGTGCTGTCCGGCAAGAAGACCGTCGAGCAGCGCGGCGCCTCCAAGGTCGTCAAGCTCGACGACAAGAAGTACGTCGAGCTCGGCCGCGAGAAGACCGACAAGATCTTCACGATCCTCGTCGAGTTCGGCGACCAGGTCGACAACGCGACCATGTTCGACCCGGACGGTCCGGACGGCCCGAAGCCGGCCGTCCCGAAGTACGGCGGCACCCCCGGTCCGGCGCACAACACCATCGCGCAGCCCGACCGTGCCAACAACAACAGCACGGCCTGGCGCAAGGACTTCAGCCGCGACTACTTCCAGGACCTGTACTTCGGTACCGGTAAGGGCAAGGACTCGCTGAAGACCTACTACGAGAAGACCTCTTCGGGTCGTTACTCGGTCGACGGCCAGGTCGCCGACTGGGTCAAGATCCCGAACAATGAGGCCCGTTACGGCTCGAACTACTGCGGCCAGACCAACTGCGCCAATGTGTGGGACACCGTCCGCGACGGCGTCAACGCGTGGGTCGACGCCCAGAAGAAGGCCGGCAAGTCCGACGCCGAAATCAAGGCCACGCTGGCGCAGTACGACCAGTGGGACCGCAACGACTACGACGGCGACGGCAACTTCAACGAGCCCGACGGCTACATCGACCACTTCCAGATCGTCCACGCGGGCGAGGACGAGTCGGCCGGCGGCGGCGTTCAGGGCACCAACGCCCTGTGGGCGCACCGCTGGTACGCCTACGGCACCGACGCGGGCAAGACCGGCCCGGCGAACAACAAGGCCGGCGGCACCCAGATCGGCGACACCGGCATCTGGGTCGGCGACTACACGATGCAGCCGGAGAACGGCGGCCTCGGCGTCTTCGCGCACGAGTACGGCCACGACCTCGGTCTGCCGGACCTCTACGACACCTCCGGTGGCGGCGAGAACTCGGTCGGTTTCTGGTCCCTGATGTCCGCCGGCTCCTGGCTCGGCGAGGGCAAGGACTCCATAGGCGACATGCCGGGCGACATGACCGCCTGGGACAAGCTGCAGCTGGGCTGGCTGAACTACGACACGGCCAAGGCCGCGACGAAGTCCACCCACAAGCTGGGTGTGTCGGAGTACAACACCAAGGACAAGCAGGCGCTGGTCGTCGAGCTGCCGAAGAAGCAGGTCAAGACCGACATCGTCGCTCCCGCCGAGGGCTCCTCGCAGTGGTGGAGCAACATGGGTGACGACCTCAAGAACACCCTCACCCGCTCGGTCGACCTGACCGGCAAGTCCTCCGCCGCACTGGGCCTCAAGGGCTGGTGGGACATCGAGAAGGACTACGACTACCTCTACACCGAGGTGTCCACGGACGGCGGCGCCACCTGGACCGTCCTGGGCGGCACCGCCAACGGCAAGGCCATCCCGGCCGACGCCGCGGGCAACGCCGGTCTGACCGACGCCTCCGGCGGCTGGCAGGACCTGAAGTTCCCGCTCGACGCCTACGCCGGCAAGAAGATCGACCTCCGCTTCCGCTACCAGACGGACGGCGGCGCGGGCGGCAAGGGCTTCACGGCCGACGCCCTCGCGATCACCGCGGACGGCCAGACCCTGTTCACCGACGGCGCCGAGAACGGCGACAACGGCTGGACCGGCAAGGGCTTCTCCCGTGTCGGCGGCGGGTTCACCAAGGAGTACCCGCAGTACTACATCGCGGAGAACCGCCGCTACGTCTCGTACGACTCCACCCTCAAGGTGGGCCCGTACAACTTCGGCTGGGCCAACTCCAAGCCGGGCTGGGTCGAGCACTACCCCTACCAGGACGGCCTGCTGATCTGGCTGTGGGACAAGTCCCAGAAGGACAACAACACCAGCCAGCACCCGGGCCAGGGTCTGATCCTCCCGATCGACGCCAACGCCAAGCCGATGAAGTGGTCGGACGGCACCCTGCTGCGCAACAAGATCCAGCCGTACGACGCGCCGTTCAGCGCGTACTCGACGGACGCCTTCACCCTGCACAAGAACGGTGAGTCGCTCTTCGTCAAGCCGAAGCCCACGAACCTGGTCTTCGACGACCACAAGGGCAAGTACTACTACGACGAGAACCCGACCGGTTCGGTGAAGGTCGCTGACACCAACACCAAGATCAAGATCGCGAAGGAGACGTACGACGGTCTCCAGATGACGATCGAGGTCGGGCCCGCCGCCAAGTAATTCGGCAAACCCACAGGTCAAAGCATGATCGGCCGTCGCCCTCTAGCGGGCGGCGGCCGATCGCGTTTAGATGCGGTTGCGAGTTTTCTTATTGACGGGGGAGCTGAAGATCATGCCAGGTGGAGGTTTCGTCAGATTGCCGGGCGGCAGCGTGGTGGTCGCGCTCACGCTGCCGAGGCCGTGCGGCGAGGGCGGAAACGTCCGCGTGCTGGTCCACGCCGCGAACCGGGCCCGCGCCCTGACCAGGCTGCGGAACCTCGGGATGCGGGCCGTGTACCTGCGCGGCAACGCGCAGCCGCCGACCCCGGACGAGGTCACGGCCGTCCTGCACCACCCCGACGGGCTGCTGTGGCGCGGCGCCCCGGACCGGGCCCAGGAGCTCTGGCACCCGATCCGGACCCTCCTGGGCCACTAGGTCGGGCGCCCGGCCGGGTCCGGCTGGCCGCCCCCGGCCGGGCAAGGGCCCGTCACGGGCTCTGGCGGGGGCTCTCGCCGACGAGCTCGATCCCGGCCGAGCGGAGCTCCTCCGCCGCCCGTGCGGCGGTGTGGGGGGCCACGGCTGCCGTCAGGTCCAGCAGCACGCGCGTGGCGAAGCCGGCGCGGGCGGCGTCGAGGGCCGTGGCCCGCACGCAGTGGTCGGTGGCGATCCCGACGACGTCGACCTCGGTGACCTGCCGGTCGTGCAGCCACTGGCCGAGCGGGGTGCCGTTCTCGTCGGCGCCCTCGAACCCGCTGTACGCGGCCTCGTACGCGCCCTTGTCGAAGACGGCGGCGACGGCGCCGGAGGCGACCGCGGGCGCGAAGTTCGGGTGGAACCCGACGCCCTCGGTGCCGGCGACGCAGTGGACCGGCCAGGAGGTCTCGTAGTCCGGCTCGGCCGGGGCGTGCGCGAAGTGCGAACCGGGGTCGACGTGGTGGTCGCGGGTCGCGACGACGTGCCGGTAGCCGGCCGTGGCCTGCCCGATGAGCTCGGTGATCGCGGCGGCGACATCGGCCCCGCCGGTGACCGCGAGGCTGCCGCCTTCGCAGAAGTCGTTCTGTACGTCGACGACGATCAGTGCGCGGTGCATGTCGGTCCTTCGGTTGTCGTGATTGCCGCTGCGCGGGCTCTTCCCCCGCCCCGCCCCTCCCCGAACCTGGCGAGGGGCGGGCCGGGGGTCCGCTACGCGTACTCGGTCGGGAGCACCGGCTCGCCGCGGGACAGCTGCGTCGCGGAAAGCGGGAGTCCGGCACGGGCCTCGCGGTGGCGGTCGCGGACCGTCTCCAGGGGCTCGCGGGCCACCACCTCACCGGCCTTGACCAGCTGGACCAGCAGCTGCCGGTCCGCCAGGGCCGACGGCACCGGCCCGGTCCCGACCACCTCGGCCTCGGCGACGCCCTCCGCGTCCACGCGGCGCGCCGCCCACTTGCGGCCCCCGATCGAGGTCTTGCCGCCGGAGGACTTCTTCGCCACCGGCACCAGCGGGGCCTTCGGGTCCGCCGACGCTGCGCGCGCCACCAGCTTGTAGACCATCGAGCACGTCGGGTGCCCGCTGCCCGTCACCAGCTGCGTGCCGACCCCGTAGGCGTCCACCGGCGCGGCCGCCAGCGAGGCGATCGCGTACTCGTCGAGGTCGGAGGTGACCACGATCTTCGTCCCGGTGGCCCCGAGTTCGTCCAGCTGCTGCCGGACCCGGTGCGCGACCAGCAGCAGGTCGCCGGAGTCGATCCGGACCGCCCCCAGCCCCGTCCCGGCGACCTCGATGGCCGTCCGTACGGCCTCGGCGACGTCGTACGTGTCCACCAGCAGGGTCGTCCCGCCGCCCAGCGAGGCCACCTGGGCCTGGAACGCGTCCCGCTCGGTGTCGTGCACCAGCGTGAAGGCGTGCGCCGAGGTCCCGACCGTCGGGATCCCGTACCGGAAGCCGGCCGCCAGGTCCGAGGTGGAGGTGAAGCCGCCGACGTACGCGGCCCGGGAGGCCGCCACCGCCGCCAGCTCGTGGGTGCGCCGGGCGCCCATCTCGATCAGCGGCCGCTCGCCGGCGGCCGAGGCCATCCGGGAGGCGGCGGCCGCGATCGCCGAGTCGTGGTTCAGGATCGACAGGATCACGGTCTCCAGCAGCACGCACTCGGCGAAGCTGCCCTCGACGCGCAGGAGCGGCGAGCCGGGGAAGTAGACCTCGCCCTCCGGGTAGCCCCAGATGTCGCCCGAGAAGCGGTACGAGGACAGCCAGTCCAGCGTCCGCATGTCGACGACGGCCCGCTCGCGCAGGAACTCCAGCACCGCGCTGTCGAAGCGGAAGTTCTCCACCGCGTCCAGGACGCGGCCGGTGCCCGCCACCACCCCGTAGCGGCGCCCCTCGGGCAGCCGCCGGGTGAAGACCTCGAAGACCGAGCGGCGGTCGGCGGTGCCGTTCGCCAGGGCGGCCTGCAGCATCGTGAGCTCGTAATGATCCGTGAAGAGCGCTGTCGACGGCACGTCCACCGGCAGGCCCAGGTCCGCAGGGTTCATGTCACGGATGCTAGCGCACATTTCGTCAAAGTGACGAGATCTCGGGACCCGTTTGTGCGACCGGCCGGTCACAGTGGCAGCATGGGACGAGTGAGTGTTGCTCCCATTGAGATCGAACGCACCGAGTCGGCCGAAGAGACCTTCGCGGTCCCAGAACCCGACGTTCCCTGGGTGACCCTGGTGCACAACGACCCGGTCAACCTCATGAGCTACGTGACGTACGTGTTCCAGGCGTACTTCGGCTATTCGAAGGACAAGGCGCACAAGCTGATGCTCGACGTCCACCACAAGGGGCGGGCGGTCGTGTCCAGCGGCACCCGCGAGGAAATGGAGCGCGACGTGCAGGCCATGCACGGCTACGGCCTGTGGGCGACCCTCTCCCAGGACCGCTTCTGATGGGGCGCTCCGCCGGAATGTTCGAAGCCCTGAAGGGCGGCGGCGCCACCATCGCGCTGGACGAGATCGAGATCTCCATCCTGCGCTCGCTGGCCGTGCAGCTGCTGGAGCTCATCGGCCCGGGTGCGCCCGAGCCGGACGAGGACGCCGACCCGCTGGCCGTGCTGTTCGCCGAGGGCAACGCGGGGCCCACCGAGCGGCCCTCCGACCCCGCGCTGATCCGGCTCTTCCCCGACGCCTACGGCGGCCCCGGCCCCGAGGACCAGGGCGTGGACCCGGCCGAGCTCGCCGACCGGTCGGCGGAATTCCGCCGGTTCACCGAGAACGACCTGCGCAGCCGCAAGCGGGAGGACGCCCTCTGCGTCGTGCGCAGCCTGGACGGGCTCGTCCCGGGCGGCGACGGGGCGGCCGTGCTGGAGCTCACCGGGGAGCTCCCGCTGCGCTGGCTTGGCGCGCTCAATGACCTGCGCCTGACCATCGCGGCCCGCCTGGACATCACCGAGGACGAGGAGAGCGCGATGCTCTTCAGGCTGCCGGACGACGATCCGCGCAAGCCGATGGTGATGGCCTACCTGTGGCTCGGGGGCCTCCAGGAGACGCTCATCGAAACCCTCTGAGTCGGCCGGGCGGGCGTTGTTCGGCGAATGTTCGCTCAGCGGACGCTCAAATCCGGATAACGATCAGATCACCGCGTTGCGGTGATCTGATGCGTTGCAGGACTTTTGTTCCGAATTCCATGTGTCGCACATCACATTTCCACACCTCGGTCACCCATAAGCCCGTGATAAATCTTCACGACCGCCGACGGGGCGCCACCCATGTCCCCCGGCCCGCTTGAACCGGCTGACCGCCGGGTGCAACTCCATCCGTATCCGGGGGGATCGAGGACCCGATCCGCAGCCTTCAAAGGCGCGGGTCGGCGTGGAGAAAGGCGCACCAAGACATGACCTCTGTGCAGGTCGAGCAGCACGACAGGACGCCCGGAGAGGGCGCCGCGGCCGAGGGCGGCGAGGGTTACCACCGCGCACTCGGAGCCCGCCAGATCCAGATGATCGCGATCGGCGGAGCCATCGGCACCGGCCTCTTCCTGGGCGCCGGCAAGGCGATCTCGAAGGCCGGCCCGAGCCTGATCCTGGCCTACGCCATCGCGGGCCTGGTCATCTTCTTCATCATGCGCGCCCTGGGCGAGCTGCTGATGTACCGCCCGGTCTCGGGCTCCTTCTCGGACTACGCCCGGGAGTTCCTCGGCCCGTTCTGGGGGTACGCGACAGGCTGGACGTACTGGCTCTTCTGGGTGGTCACCGGCATCACCGAGGTGACCGCGGCGGCCAAGTACATGTCGTACTGGACCCACGACAGCTTCCCGCAGTGGGCCTACGCGCTGATCTTCACGGTCATCCTCTACACCGCCAACCTGATCTCCGTGAAGCTCTTCGGCGAGCTTGAGTTCTGGTTCTCGATGGTCAAGGTCACCGCCATCGTCGGCATGATCCTGATCTGCGCCGGCATCCTCACCGTCGGCTTCTCCGACGCCGCCGCCACCGCCTCCGTCTCCAACCTGTGGAGCGACCGCGGCTTCTTCCCGAACGGCATCGGCGAGACGCTGATGACCCTCCAGATCGTCATGTTCGCCTTCCTGGCGGTCGAGCTGGTCGGCGTCACCGCCGGCGAGTCCAAGGACCCCGAGAAGACCCTGCCCAAGGCCATCAACACCGTGCCGTGGCGCATCGCCGTCTTCTACGTCGGCGCCCTCATCATGATCATGTCGGTCATCCCGTGGTCCAACTTCAAGGCGGGCGAGAGCCCGTTCGTGCTGGCCTTCGAGAAGATGGGCCTCGGCGTCGGCGCCGCGATCGTCAACTTCGTCGTGCTGACCGCCGCCCTGTCCTCCTGCAACTCGGGCATGTACTCCACCGGCCGCATGCTGCGCGACCTCGCCCTCAACGGCCAGGGACCGAAGTTCTTCACCAAGCTCACCAAGAGCGGCACCCCGCTCGTGGGCACCACCTTCTCCGCCGCGCTGATGCTGGTGGGCGTCTGGATCAACTACGTCGCCCCGGGCAAGGCCTTCGACTACGTCGTCTCCTTCGCCACCATCTCGGGCATGTGGGCCTGGATCATGATCCTGGTCTGCCAGATCCGCTACCGCGCCAAGGCCGACCGCGGCGAGCTGCCGCAGTCCCCCTTCCGGGCGCCCGGAGCGCCCTGGAGCAGCTGGTTCGCCCTGCTGTTCATCGGCATGGTCATCGTGATGATGGGCATCGACAAGGACTCCCGCGTCTCGCTGTACTGCGCCCCGCTGTGGGGCCTGATCCTGGGCGCCTCGTACCTGGTGCTCAAGAAGCGCAACCCGCGCGGAGCCGCCTTCAACAAGGTGTCCGAGCCGGTCGCCTGACCCACCCCGCCACCGGGCCCCGAACGGCCCCGTGTCCAGCATCCGGGCCCTCCCGTACCACACCTCGGTACGGGAGGGCCCGTCTGCTTATCCTGTCGACCATGCTGACCCTCACCCAGGCGCTGTACGACCAGATCGTCGAGCACGCCCGCAAGGACCACCCCGACGAGGCCTGCGGCGTCGTGGCCGGACCGGCCGGCACCGACCGCCCCGAGCGGTTCATCCCGATGCTCAACGCGGCCCGCTCGCCCACGTTCTACGAGTTCGACTCGAAGGATCTGCTCAAGCTGTACCGCGAGCTCGACGACCGGGACGAGGAACCCGTGATCGTCTACCACTCGCACACCGCGACCGAGGCCTACCCCTCCCGTACGGACGTCACGTACGCCAACGAGCCCGCCGCGCACTACGTCCTGGTCTCCACGGCGGACACCGACGGCCTCGGCGAGTTCCAGTTCCGCTCGTACCGGATCGTCGAAGGCGTCATCACGGAGGAAGAAGTGCAGGTCGTAGCAGCCTACTGACCACGATGTGAGCGGTTTGCGTCCACGATGCGGGATCACACTCCAAACGGGGGACCGGGAATCGTTAACATGACCGCATGGTTCCCCACGACGTGAGCATCGAGACGCCCAGCAGGCTGCTGCTTGTGGCGCGGCTGCACGTCGACCTGTGCCGCCTCGCCAGCAGCATCTGTCCTGCCGCCTGAGCACCACAGGCCCTCGCGCGGGGGCCATCGCGCCGCGCGCCCTTACGCCCCTCCCGCCTTACTTCACCACTGGAGCCTGCCATGGCCATCGAGGTCCGCATCCCCACCATCCTCCGCACCTACACCGACGGCGAGAAGGCCGTCAGCGGTGAGGGCACCACGCTGTCCGAGCTGTTCGCGGACCTTGAGACGCGCCACAAGGGCATCGAGGAGCGCATCGTCGACGGCGGCAAGCTCCGCCGCTTCGTGAACGTCTACCTCAACGACGAGGACGTCCGCTTCCTCGACGGCATCACCACCGCCCTCAAGGACGGCGACAGCGTCACCATCCTCCCGGCGGTCGCCGGCGGCTCCGTCTGATGCGCTACGACTCCCCGCTGGCCGCGGTCGGCAACACGCCGCTCGTCCGGCTGCCCCGGCTGTCGCCCTCGGACGACGTCCGCATCTGGGCCAAGCTGGAGGACCGGAACCCGACCGGCTCCATCAAGGACCGGCCCGCGCTCCACATGGTCGAGCAGGCCGAGAAGGACGGCAGGCTGTCCCCCGGCTGCACCATCCTGGAGCCCACCTCGGGGAACACCGGCATCTCGCTCGCGATGGCGGCCAAGCTCAAGGGCTACCGGATCGTGTGCGTCATGCCGGAGAACACGAGCCGGGAGCGGCGCGACCTGCTGGCCATGTGGGGGGCCGAGATCATCTCGTCGCCGGCGGCGGGCGGATCGAACACCGCGGTCCGGGTGGCCAAGGAACTGGCGGCGGAGCACCCCGACTGGGTGATGCTCTACCAGTACGGAAACCCGGACAACGCGGGAGCCCACTACGCGACGACGGGCCCCGAGATCCTGCGGGACCTCCCGTCGATCACGCACTTCGTGGCGGGACTGGGCACGACGGGCACCCTGATGGGCGTCGGCCGCTACCTGCGCGAGCACGTCGAAGGCATCAAGATCGTCGCGGCGGAGCCGCGGTACGACGACCTGGTCTACGGCCTGCGCAACCTGGACGAGGGCTTCGTCCCGGAGCTGTACGACGCCTCGGTCCTGACGACCCGCTTCTCGGTGGGCTCGGCGGACGCGGTGACGCGCACGCGCGAACTCCTCCAGCTGGAGGGCATCTTCGCGGGCGTCTCCACGGGAGCCGCCCTGCACGCGGCGATCGGCGTGGGCCGCAAGGCGGTGGCCGCCGGCGAATCGGCGGACATCGTGTTCGTCGTGGCCGACGGGGGCTGGAAGTACCTGTCGACGGGCGTCTACACGGCGGCGACGACGAAAGAAGCGATCGAAACCCTCCAGGGCCAACTCTGGGCCTGACCCAGCCGGCCCCCGCCGCCTGACCCCGGATACCCAGCCCCGCCGGCGCCGGGGCGCGGGCGCGGGGCCGGGGCGCCGGCAGTGGCGCCGCGGACGAGCGGCGGTCGGGGGCTTGCGACGCCGGTCCCATTCAGCTCCGTCGGCGTTTGGGGCGCGGGGCCGTGGCCGGGGCGCCGACAGTGGCGCCGCGGACGAGCGGCGGTCGGGGGCTTGCGACGCCGGTCCCATTCAGCTCCGTCGGCGTTTGGGGCGCGGGGCCGGCCCCGACAGTGGCGCCGCTTCACAAGGGGTCCCGGACTCCGCCCGGGGCGGGGAGGACGTAACGCGCAGCGGACCGGCGGCAAGGCCGAACCGGGTGCCGGCCGGAGCGGGACTCAGCCGGACAGTAGATCGGCCAGGACGGCCGCGTGGCTCGTGGCGGGGTCCTTGACCGCGGTCAAGAGGGTGACCGGGCCCGCCCCGGCCAAGGCGCGCAGCCGCTCCAGCTCCTGAACCGCCCCCGGCTCCGCCAGCTCCGCCTCGTACCGCGACCGGAACTCCTCCGCCGAGCCCCCGCCCCCGTGGAACCACTTCCGCAGCTCCCCGGACGGGGTCACCGCCTTCGGCCACTCGTCCACCGCCGCCACCGCCTTCGCCAGGCCCCGCGGCCACAGCCGGTCCACGAGGACCCGTACGCCGTCAGCCCCCGGCTCCGGCGGGTCGTACACCCGCCGCACCCGCACCCGTGCCCGCCGCACCCCCATCAGCCGCCACCTCCGAGTCCCTTGACCTCGTCCCACACCGCGGGATCCAGCACACCCAGCCGGCTCCCGAACTCCCACACCGACACGTCGGCCGGCCGGTCAGCCTCCAGGAAGCTCG
Organism: Streptomyces sp. NBC_00597; assembly: GCF_041431095.1. Classification (GTDB taxonomy): domain Bacteria; phylum Actinomycetota; class Actinomycetes; order Streptomycetales; family Streptomycetaceae; genus Streptomyces. Next base: position 3,890,710 of record NZ_CP107757.1, on the reverse strand, counting down.
CCCGGCCCTGCGCCCCGACCGTCCCCGGCGGCAGCGGGATCACCCCGGCCCGCCGGTCGTCGTACTTCGCGGTGATCCACGCGACCCGCGCCCGGTGGGCCCGTACGGACGCCACCGCCAGCACCAGGCACAGCCGCCCGTCGGCGAGGGACCACAGCTCACCGGCCCGCGGCTGCGGAGCCGCGCCCGGTCCGTGCGGCGGCGGGGCCCGCCGGCCGATCGCCGGCCGCCGCCCCACGACCAGCACCACCAGCACCACGGCCACCACCGCGGCCGCCGCGGGCCACCAGGACGTGTCCATATTCCGAAGGTAGCCGCGCCCGGACCCCCCGGCACGGCAGTGCACCGGCACGCCCGTGCCCACCGTCGCTCCCCCGGGTGACAGGACAGGTGATTCCCCCCACAACGGCCTGCCGCGGAGGAGCGACCTGACGTTTCGCGCCTTACGCTCGACCCACGCACGGCCCGCATTCCGTCCACGGACCGTCCCCGGAGGTTTACGCTCCATGAAGCTCACCGTCGTCGGCTGCTCGGGGTCGTTCCCGTCCGCGGAATCGGCCTGTTCGAGCTACCTCGTCGAGGCCGACGGCTTCCGGCTGCTCCTCGACATGGGCAACGGCGCCCTCGGCGAGCTGCAGCGCCACATCGGTCTCTACGACCTCGACGCAATCTTCCTGAGCCATCTGCACGCCGACCACTGCATCGACATGTGCGCCTACTTCGTCGCCCGTTTCTACCGGCACGAGGGCGGCCGCTGCTCCGCGATCCCCGTCTACGGCCCCGAGGGCACCGAGAAGCGCCTGACGACCGCGTACGAGGACGTCCCCGACGAGCGCTCGATGAGCGAGGTCTTCGACTTCCGGACCCTGAAGTCCGGCAGCTTCCAGATCGGCCCGTTCACCGTCCGCACCGAGCGGGTCAGCCACCCCGTCGAGGCCTACGGCATCCGCGTCGAGCACGGCGGCCGCTCCCTCACTTACTCCGGCGACACCGGCGCCTGTCCCGAGCTGGGGATGCTGGCCGAAGGCGCGGACCTGTTCCTGTGCGAGGCGTCCTTCACGCACGGCAAGGAGGACATCCCGGACCTCCACCTCAACGGCCGCGAGGCCGGGGAGTTCGCGCACGGCGGCCGGGTCGGCCGGCTGGTCCTTACGCACATCCCGCCGTGGACCGACGCCGACCAGAACCTCGCCGACGCCCGCGAGGTCTACGACGGCCCGATCGACCTGGCGTACGCCGGCGCCGTCTACGAGATCTGACGCACGACCCGTACAACAGGTAAGGCGCGTAAGGCGCGCGCGCCGCGTACGACGAAGCCCCCGCCCTCCCGAGAAGGGAGAGCGGGGGCTCGCGTGTGCGCGATGCCTACTTGGCCTCGGCCTTGAGCAGCTCGGCGAGTTCCTCGTCGGACTCGCGGCCCGGCGTCGGGATGTTGAACTTGCTGATCGCGACGCGGAAGATCACGTAGTAGAGGGCCGCGAAGCACAGGCCGACGACCGCCAGGCCCAGCGGGTTGGTCGCCTTGCCCAGGTTGAGCAGGTAGTCGACCGCGCCGGCGGAGAACCCGAATCCGTCCTTCATGCCGAGCGCCCAGGTCAGCGCCATGGAGACACCGGTCAGGACCGCGTGGATCGCGTACAGCACCGGGGCTATGAACATGAAGGTGAACTCGATCGGCTCGGTCACGCCGGTGACGAAGGCGGTGAGCGCGAGCGAGAACATCATGCCGCCGACGACCTTGCGGCGCTCGGGGCGGGCCGCGTGGGTGATCGCCAGGCAGGCCGCCGGGAGGGCGAACATCATGATCGGGAAGAAGCCCGTCATGAACTGGCCGGCCGTCGGGTCGCCGTGCAGGAAGCGGGCGATGTCGCCGTGGTAGTCGGTGCCGCCGTCGGTGTAGGAACCGGCCTGGAACCAGGGGAACGAGTTCAGCAGGTGGTGCATGCCGATCGGGATCAGCGCACGGTTGGCGACACCGAAGATGCCCGCCCCGACGGCACCGGAACCGACCAGCCACTCACTGAAGCTGTGCAGTCCCGCACCGAGCACCGGCCAGATGAGACCGAAGACGATGCCGATGACCAGACCGGCGAAGGAGGAGAGGATCGGGACGAGACGGCGCCCGCCGAAGAAGCCCGCCCAGTCCGGCAGCTTGGTCCGGTAGAACTTCTGGTAGAGCAGCGCGACGACGATGCCCATGACGACGCCGCCGAGGACACCGGCGTTGACCGGGGCCTCGACGTTCACGATCTTGCCGTCGAGGACCTTGGCCACCTTCGGCAGGTGCGAGTCGGTGAATGTGGCGAGCACCTTCTGGAAGACGAGGTAACCGGCGACCGCGGCCAGCGCGGTGGAGCCGTCCGACTTCTTCGCGAAGCCGATGGCGATACCGACGCAGAAAAGCAGCGCCATGTTGCCGAGGATGGCGTCGCCACCCGCAGCCATGTAGCCCGCCAGCTTCTGGACGAAGTCCGGGAAGGACGCGCGGGCCAGCATGTCGTCCTGGCCGAAGCGGACCAGGAGCGCGGCGGCGGGCATCACCGCGACGGGGAGCATGAGGCTGCGGCCGATGCGCTGCATGACAGCCATCGCGCCGGAGCCCTTCTTCTTCTGGGCCGCGGGGGCGGCGGCAGCCGTGGTCACAACTTCCTCCAGAGGGCAAGGCGCCGCCGGAGGACATGGGACGGCGACGTCTTCGTTGGGGGTACGCGGTTCCCGATGAGGGCGCGTGGTCTACACCAATTGCTGGTGTAGACCAGTTGTAGCATGGTCGGGGATAGATAAGGAACCTTCGATTTCCTGTGGTCTACGCCACATTCCGCCCGTGGCGGCGACTCGCGGTCCGGGACAAGCGGAAGGCCCCCGGATCCGTGGGATCCGAGGGCCTCGCGCGGCGCGGTGACCGTTATGCCTTCGTGTTCTCCGCCTGCATCGCCGCGATCTCCTCGTCCGACTCCCGTCCCGGGGTCGGGATGTCGAACTTCGTGATCGCGAAACGGAATACGGCGTAGTAGACGACGGCGAAGCCCAGGCCGATCGGAACGATCAGCAGCGGCTTCGTCGCCAGGCCGAAGTTGATGACGTAGTCGATCAGCCCCGCCGAGAAGCTGAAGCCGTCATGGACGCCCAGTGCCCACGTCACTGCCATCGACACGCCCGTCAGCACCGCGTGGATCGCGTACAACACCGGTGCCACGAACAGGAACGAGTACTCCAGGGGCTCGGTGATGCCGGTGACGAAGGACGTCAGGGCCACCGACAGCATCAGGCCGCCGACCTCCTTGCGCCGTGCCGGCTTCGCGCAGTGCGTGATCGCCAGTGCCGCCGCCGGGAGCGCGAACATCATGATCGGGAAGAAGCCGCTCAGGAACTGCCCCGCGTTCGGGTCGCCCGCCAGGAACATGTTGATGTCGCCGTGCACCGTCTGCCCGTCCGGCTTGGTGTAGCTGCCGAACTGGAACCACACCGGCACGTTCAGGAACTGGTGCAGGCCGATCACCAGCAGCGCGCGGTTGGCGACGCCGAAGATGCCGGCGCCCCAGGAGCCGAGCCCCACCAGCCAGTCGGAGAAGCTCTCCAGCGCGTCGCCGACCGGCGGCCAGATCCACAGGCAGAGCGCTGCGAACCCGATCGCCACGAACGCCATGATGATCGGGACCAGTCGGCGGCCGTTGAAGAAGCCCAGCCAGTCCACCAGCCTGACCCGGTGGAAGCGCTGCCAGAACCAGGCTGCGAGCAGGCCCATGATGATGCCGCCGAACACTCCCGGGTTCTGGTAAGTGAACTCCACGAAGGTGTTGTTCGGCCCCAGGCAGCCGCCGCCGATGTTCGCGGTGCCGACCGGGCAGATGTTGGGGAAGGCGTGCAGAACGCCCCGGTAGACGAGGAAGCCCGCCACCGCCGCGAGCGCGGTCGAACCGTCAGCCTTCTTGGCCATGCCGATCGCGACGCCGATGCAGAAGAGCAGCGGCAGGCCGAGGTCCGCGTTCAGCAGGGCGCCGCCCGCGGCCACCATCACCTTGGACACGATCGTCCACTTCAGGCCGTCCGCGCCGAAGACGCCGGGCTGCCCGAGTCCGTTGAGGAGTCCGGCCGCGGGCAGCACCGCGATCGGCAACTGCAGGCTCCGCCCCATCTTCTGCAGCCCCGGGTACAAGCCGCTCCACCACTTCGGCCGTGGTGCTTCTGCGGCGCTGCTCGCGCTCATCGGCGTCCTCCCTGGCGGGCCCGTTTGGGCAGGTGCGTCCCGTGCGGCACACTGGTGTAGACCACTTATGATGCGGTCGCATCCACCCGCCCGGAGGGCAGGTTGCTGCTGATCGTCATCATTCGGCAGAAGCTGGACCCGCGCTCGCGTAGCTGGGCCAACAGTGGGCTACCGTGACAAAGCGGGCCGCGCTGGCTGGACCTGGACCGCCGAGACTCGTTCTTCGTAGAACTCAGGGAGAAACGCATGGCCACCAAGGCTGAGAAGATCGTCGCCGGGCTCGGCGGCATCGAAAACATCGAAGAGATCGAGGGCTGCATCACCCGCCTGCGCACCGAGGTCGTCGACCCCGAGCTCGTCGACGAGGCCGCCCTGAAGGCCGCCGGCGCCCACGGCGTCGTCAAGATGGGCACGGCGATCCAGGTCGTCATCGGCACCGACGCCGACCCCATCGCCGCCGACATCGAAGACATGATGTGAGCTGAACACCCGCTCGCAACACCGCCGGCACGGTGGCCGCACACCCGCCGGCACACCCCACGAGACCCCGTCCCGCACGCACCCGGACGGGGTCTTCGCGTGGAAGCCGGGGACTTCGCCCACGGACACGGGCCCGGGCCGGCACCGACTAGGCTCGGACCCATGTCTCGCATCGACGGCCGCACGCCCGAACAGCTCCGCCCGGTCACCATCGAACGCGGATGGAGCAAGCACGCCGAGGGCTCCGTCCTCATCTCCTTCGGCGACACCAAGGTCTTCTGCACCGCCTCCTTCACCGAAGGCGTCCCGCGCTGGCGCAAGGGCAGCGGCGAAGGCTGGGTCACCTCCGAGTACTCGATGCTGCCCCGCTCCACCAACACCCGCGGCGACCGCGAATCCGTACGCGGCAAGATCGGCGGCCGCACCCACGAGATCTCCCGCCTCATCGGCCGCTCCCTGCGCGCCGTCATCGACTACAAGGCCCTCGGCGAGAACACGATCGTCCTGGACTGCGACGTCCTCCAGGCCGACGGCGGCACCCGCACCGCCGCCATCACCGGTGCCTACGTCGCCCTCGCCGACGCCGTCGCCTGGGGCCAGCAAAAGAAGCTGATCAAGGCCGGCCGCAAGCCCCTCACCGGCACCGTCGCCGCCGTCAGCGTCGGCATCGTGGACGGCGTCCCGCTGCTCGACCTCTGCTACGAGGAAGACGTGCGGGCCGAGACCGACATGAACGTGGTCTGCACCGGCGACGGCCGCTTCGTCGAGGTCCAGGGCACCGCCGAAGGCGAGCCCTTCGACCGCAAGGAGCTCAACGCCCTCCTGGACCTGGCCGCCGGCGGCTGCGCCGACCTCGAAGCCATCCAGCTGGGCGCGCTCCAGCTCTAGCCGGCTCGCGGCGGGCGCCAGCCAGAACCGCAGAGGGCGCTCGGGCGTCCTCCTCTACACGGGCGCACGGTGTCAAAGCCGTGCGCCCGTCCTCGCACCCACGTTCTTCCCGGCCCCTTGGAGACCCGAACCATGAACCCGAAGCACCGCATAGCGGCGGTCGTCCTCGCAGCGGCCCTCGCCGTCCCGGCGCTGACGTCCTGTGACGCGATCTCGACGGCGATGGACTGCGCGAACACGGCCGTGGCCATCACCGACGGCGCGGGCGACCTCCAGCAGGCGGTCTCCCAGGCCGGCAACAGCCCCCAGGACGCCCAGAACGCGTTGAACCAGATCGAGACGAACCTCAAGAAGGTCGGCGACCAGACGGACAACGCCGACCTGAGCAAGGCCGTCGCTTCCATGACCACCGCGGTCAAGAACGTCCGCACCGCCATCGAGAACGGCAACCCCAACCCGGACGTCCAGCCGGTCGCCGACGCGGCGAAGGAACTGTCGAAGGTGTGCACCCCGGGCTGACCCGCGCCCGCTCGCAGCCGGCCGGAATAATGGGCGCCATGACCAGCCGCCTGATCCTCGCCACCCGCAACGCGGGCAAAGTCGCCGAGCTCCACGCCATCCTGTCCGACGCCGGCCTGCCGTACGAGCTGGTCGGCGCGGACGCGTACCCCGAGATCCCGGACGTCAAGGAAACCGGCGTCAGCTTCGCCGAGAACGCCCTCCTCAAGGCCCACGCCCTGGCCCGGGCCACGGGCCTGCCGGCGATCGCCGACGACTCGGGTCTGTGCGTGGACGTCCTGAACGGCGCCCCCGGCATCTTCTCGGCGCGGTGGGCGGGCACGCACGGCGACGACAAGGCGAACCTGGACCTGCTGCTGGCCCAGCTCGGGGACATCGCCGACGAACACCGCGGGGCCCACTTCGCGTGCGCGGCGGCCCTGGCGCTCCCCGACGGCACCGAACGCGCCGTGGAGGGCCGCCTCCTCGGCACCCTGCGCCACACCCCGGCGGGCACGGGCGGCTTCGGCTACGACCCGATCCTCCAGCCGCAGGGCGACACCCGCACCTGCGCGGAACTCACCCCGGCGGAAAAGAACGCCATCTCCCACCGGGGCCAGGCCTTCCGCGCCCTGGTCCCGTTCATCCGCGCCCTGGTGGGCTGACCTCCCCACACACACGCACACGCACACGCCGAAGGCCCCGTCTCACTTGCGTGAACCGGGGCCTTCGTTCCAAGGTTTGTGCGGCCGATGGGATTCGAACCCACATGGGCTTTCGCCCAGAGGCACCTAAAACCTCCGCTTATACCATTCAGCAACGACCGCTCGCGCCGCAATCCTAGCCGGAGGGCGGCGCTTTGTGTTCCCAGTTGTGCCCCTATCGGCGGTGGCGCCCTCCCCGGCACCGGGTGCTGGTGACGGCGTGGCAGTTGGGGCACAGCAGTCGCAGGTTCTCGCGACGGTCGTCACCCCAGTCGCGCTCCCGCGTGTACGGGCTCACCGCCATCGTTGCCCCTCCGATGAACGGAGCGGCCCGCACCGGGTGGTGCGGGCCGTGCAGGGGGGCGTGCGGCGACGTCAGATGCCCAGGTCCTTGATGATCTTGGCTACGTGGCCCGTCGCCTTGACGTTGTAGAGGGCGCGTTCGACCTTGCCCTCCTCGTCCACGATCACCGTCGAGCGGATGACCCCGGTCACCGTCTTGCCGTACAGCTTCTTCTCGCCGTACGCCCCGTAAGCCTCCAGGACCTTCTTCTCCGGGTCGCCGACCAGGGTGACCTTCAGGTGCTCCTGCTCGCGGAACTTCGCCAGCTTCTCCGGCTTGTCCGGGGACACGCCGATCACGTCGTACCCGGCCTCGGCGAGCACGGCCAGGTTGTCCGTGAAGTCGCAGGCCTGCTTCGTGCAGCCCGGCGTCAGCGCCGCGGGGTAGAAGTACACGATCACCTTGCGGCCCGCGTGGTCGGCGAGCGAGACCTCGTTGCCGTCCGCATCGGGCAGGGTGAAGGCGGGGGCGGTGTCGCCCGGCTGGAGTCGCTCGCTCATGTCAACAGTCTCCTCGGGAGGGGATCGGTACGGTCCGAGACTAAGCTGACAGACTGTCCATGGTGGGCTACGCCCCCCACGACGATCACGACCGAGCACGACCGAGCACGACCGACCACGACGACGACGGAGGCAGCGCGGTGCCGGAAGCCAGGACCCCCGCACAGATCGAGGCGGACATCGTCCGCCGCCGCGAGCAGCTCGCCGAGACGCTCGACGAGATCGGCGTGCGCGTGCACCCGAAGACGATCATGGGGGATGCGAAGGCCAGGGTCGCCTCGACCGTCGACCACACCGCCGGGCGTGCCGTCGTCGCCGTGAACCGTCTCCTGACGGACGTGCGGGACGGTCTGCGGAACGACGACGGCACCCCGCGCTTCGAGCGGATCGTGCCCGTCGCGCTGCTCGCCGCGGGTGTGATCGGCGTGCTCGTGACCTCGGCGCGGCGCAAGCGCTGATGACCCTGCGGCGCACGGGCGGGGCGCGGACGGGTAGGTTCGTGGCGTGAGCGACGACACCAACACCACCCACGACAAGCTGCCGATCCGCATGCTGCACGACCGTGTGCTCGTGAAGTCCGACTCGCCCGAGGGCGAGCGGCGCTCGGGCGGCGGCATCCTGATCCCGGCGACCGCTGCCGTCGGCAAGCGGCTGGCCTGGGCCGAGGTGGTCGCGGTCGGGCAGAACGTACGCAGTGTGGAGCCGGGCGACCGGGTGCTGTACGACCCCGAGGACCGGGCCGAGGTCGAGGTGCGGGGTGCGACGTACGTGCTGATGCGCGAGCGGGACCTGCACGCCGTGGCCGCGGAGCGGCTGGAAGGGTCCAAGGACTCCACCGGGCTGTACCTCTAGATCGTTTCCCGTGCAAAAGGGCCGGTGACCGGTGTCACCGGCCCTTTTGCACGGGTTTTGCTACGGTGGTGGGGAACCCCGACGAGACGCGCCGTACCGGGTGGCCGTGGCTGCAAGACAAGACGACGCACCCCGTTCGCTCTCGTTCCGGAGGTGCCGTCATGGCCTGGGTCCTGCTTCTCGTCGCCGGTCTGCTTGAGGTCGGCTGGTCGATCGGTATGAAGTTCACCGAGGGCTTCACCCGTTTGTGGCCCAGCGTGTTCACCGGTGCCGGGATCGTCGCCAGCATGGTGCTGCTCTCGTACGCGGCCAAGACCCTGCCCATCGGTACCGCGTACGGCGTGTGGGTGGGCATCGGTGCGGCCGGGGCGGCGGTGCTCGGCATGGCGGTGCTGGGTGAGCCCGTCACCGCCGCCCGGATCTTCTTCATCTGTCTGTTGCTGGTGGCCGTGGTGGGGCTGAAGGCGACCTCCGGGCACTGACCACGGGCCACCGGCCACGGGCCGATGACCACCGGCCTTCCGGCGCCTATTCCAGGTACTCCGACGGCGGACGGCCGCGCCGGCCGCCCGTGACGCCGCCCAGGACGCCGGCCGTGGTGCCCGTCGTGGTACCGCCCGTCGTCCCCGTGGTCGTTCCGGTGGAGGTGCCCGTGTCGGTCCGGCCCCCGGTGGTGTCGCCCTCCGTGCTCTGGCCGTCGGTGTTCTGCCCCTGGTCCTGGCCCTGCTCCTGGCCCTGGTCCTGGCCGCCCTGGTCCTGGCCGGCGGTGGGCGGCGTCGGCCGGTTCGGTCGGTTCGGTCGGCTCGGCGGTGCCGGGGGTTGCGAGGTGCTCTCCTCGTCCGGCGTCGGCTCCGGGTTGCTCGGGACGAACGGCGGCGGCGACGGGGCCGCGCCCGGCTGGAGTTCGAGGTCGAAGTCCAGGGGGTCGCTGCCCTCCAGGGCCGTCTTCGTGTACTGCGCCCAGATCCGGGCCGGGTAGCCGCCGCCCCCGATCCGGGCCTCGCCGAGCGCCCCGTACAGGGATTCCAGGGCTCCCGTGTCGGGGTCCTGGCCCATCATCGAGACGACCGTGACCAGGTCCGGGGTGTAGGCCGCGAACCAGGCGGAGCGGTCCAGTTCGCCGGTGCCGGTCTTGCCGGCGGCCGGGTGTCCGGCGGCGAGGGCGGCCGTACCGGTGCCGTTGTCGACGACGGAGACCAGCATGGACGTGGTGGTGTCGGCGGCTTCGCGGCTGATGACCTGCTTCGGGGTGCGGTCGGGCAGGGGGACGTCGGCGCCGCCCTTGGTGATCTTCTCGACGAGGGTGTACGGGGTGCGGCGGCCGTGGTCGGCGAGGGTCGCGTAGGCCTGGGTCATGTCCAGGACGCTGGCCTGCATGGTGCCGAGCGCCATCGCGGGGCTCGCGACGAAGTTCGGGGTGTCCTCGGGGACGCCGAGGTCGATGGCGGTCCGCTTGACCTTGGCGGTGCCGACGTCGACGACCATCTGCGCGAACACGGCGTTGACGGAGAGGTCGGTGGCGGTGCTGACGGGGATGTTCCCGTAGGAGATCTGGCCCTCGTTCTCGGGGGCGTAGGGGGTGCGGGTGCCGACGACGCGGCGCTTGTTGTCGCCGTTGTAGACGGTGTTGGGGGTGATCAGCCGACCGTCCTGGGTGCGGGAGTCGTTCTCGACGGCGGCGGCGAACACGAACGGCTTGAAGGTGGAGGCCACCTGGTAGTCGTGCCGGGTCGCGTTGTTGACGTACTGCTTCGTGTAGTCGACGCCCCCGTACATGGCGACGACCTTGCCCGTGGCCGGGTCGATGGAGACCCCGCCCGCCCGGACGACGCGGTCGGCCTTGCGCGCCTCCGGGTCGAGCTCGTCGGCCATCTTCTCCTCGACCGCGTCGACGAAGGCGTTCTGGCGGCGCCTGTCGATGGTCGTGGTGATGCGGTAGCCGCCCTCGGCGAGGGTCTTCTCGTCGAGGATCTTGTGTTCGACGACGTAGTCCTTGACGGCCTCGACGAGGTAGCCGCGCTGGCCGGAGAGTCCGGCGGCCGGGCGGACCTTGCCGGGTTCGGGGAACCGGGTCGCGGCCCGCTCGGTCGCCGGCAGCCACTGCTTCTTGACCATGCCGTCGAGCACGTAGTTCCAGCGGGCGAGCGCGCGGTCGCGGCTCTGCGGGTGGGACACGACGTCGAAGGCGCTGGGGGAGTTGAGGAGGGTGGCGAGGTACGCGCCCTCGGCGGTGGTGAGTTTGCCGACGTCCTTGCCGTAGTACGCCTGGGCGGCGGCCTGGATGCCGTACGCGTTGCGGCCGAAGTAGCTGGTGTTCAGGTAGCCCTCAAGGATGTAGTCCTTCGACTTCTCGCGACCGAGCTTGATCGCGATGAAGAACTCCTTGACCTTCCGCTTGATCGTCTGTTCCTGGCCCAGGTAGTAGTTCTTGACGTACTGCTGGGTGATGGTCGAGCCGGACTGGGTGCCCTTGCCGGTCGCCGTGTTCCAGGCGGCGCGGAGCATCGCCTTCGGGTCCACCGCCCGTTCGGAGTAGAAGTCCCGGTCCTCGGCGGCCAGTACGGCTTCCTGCACCGTGCGGGGAATCTGCGACAGCGGGACGTTGACGCGGTTGACCTCGCCGTCGCGCGCGAGCTGGGATCCGTCGGCGTAGAGGTAGAGGTTGGACTGTGCGGTCGCGGCGGCGTTGGCGGGCGGGATGTGGACCAGCAGGTAGCCGGCCACCAGGGCGCCGACGACCAGCAGGGCGAGCAGCAGGACGGCGCCGAGGACCATGCGCCAGGTGGGAATCAGGCGGCGCCAGCCGGTCCGCTTCCGTCTCCGCTCCGCCCTCTTGGCGTCCTTGCGGGCCCGCCTGCCGCTCCGGGAGCCCTCGGGGCTCCGGGACGCGCTCGACGGCCGCGGCTGCGGCCGCGCGGGAGGTCCTGCGGGGCCGGCCGGCGCGTCCGGGTCACGAGGCGTCCAGCCCGGTGGTGGTGACTGGTCGCTCATCGCCAGGACTCCTCGACACTGCCGTACGAAATATCCACGTCTGTACCTCATGCTGTCTACCCGATGGCCACTCATTCCGCGTCGGACGGGCGTAAATCGGTCGCGTGGATCGCCCCTCCGCACTAAGCTCGCGCGCTTTGGCCGACGTAGGAACGACCGGGAAAACGGAGGGATACGGTGCGCCAGGGAACGGCTCGCAGGGCATGGCTCTATCCGGCCGTCGCGGCCGGCGGGTTCCGGCGGTACGCCACCTACGGGACGGCGACGGCGGCAGGGGTGTTCACCAACACCGTCTTCGGCTTCATCCTCGCCTACACGTACGTCGCGTTGTGGGACGAACGACCCGGGCTGGGCGGCTACGACCAGGCGCAGGCCCTGACCTTCGTCTGGGTGAGCCAGTCGCTGCTCGCCGCGGGCGCGCTCATCGGCGGCGGCTTCCAGGAGGAGATGCAGGAACGCATTCGTACGGGTGACATCGCCGTCGACCTGTACCGGCCGGCCGACCTGCAGATGTGGTGGCTGGCGGCCGATCTGGGGCGGGCGGGCTTCCAGTTGCTCGGGCGCGGGGTGGTGCCGCTGCTCGCGGGGGCGCTGGCGTTCCAACTGGCGCTGCCTGCCGATGCGCTGCGCTGGCTGCTGTTCCTGGTGTCCGTACTGCTCGGGCTGCTCGTCAGCTTCGCGGTGCGGTACCTGCTGGGGCTGGCCGCGTTCTGGCTGATGGACGGGACGGGGATCAACCTGATGGCCGTCGTCGTCACGATCTTCTTCTCGGGGATGCTGCTGCCGTTGACGGTGTTCCCGGGCGGATTCGGCGAGTTCGTCCGCCTCCTCCCGTGGTCCGCGATGATCCAGGTGCCGCTGGACGTGCTGATGGGCGAGCACGCCGGTGCGGGGGGCGCGGTGGGGGCGTTGGGCTTCCAGGCGGGGTGGGTGCTCGTACTGCTGGGCGCGGGACGGCTGTTGCAGTCGGCGGCTACGCGGAAGGTGGTGGTCCAAGGTGGCTGATGCGCTGGGGGCGTCGGGTGCGGCGGAGGTGGCGGAGGTGGCGGGCGCAGCGCCGGGCGCGGTGGCGGGCGCGCGGCGAGGGGGTGGCCTGCCGTTCGACGGGGCGATCGGCGTACCGATCGGCGTACCGATCGGCGTACCGATCGACGTGCCGAAGCGGAACCGGGCCGTGGAAGGGCTGCGCGGCTACGGGCTGATCGTGGCGATGTGGGTCCGGTCGACGATGACGTACCGCACGTCGTTCTTCCTGTCCGCCTTCGGGAACGCGGCGATCCAGCTCCTCGACTTCGTCGCGATCTGGATCATGTTCTCGCACGTGCACGCGCTCGGCGGCTTCACGCTGCCCGAGATCGCCTTGCTGTACGGGTCCTCCTCGATCTCCCTGGGGATCGCGGACCTGGTCCTCGGCAATACGCACCGGGTCGGAGCCCGCATCCGCGACGGCTCGCTCGACACCATGCTGGTGCGCCCGGTCCCGGTGCTCGCACAGGTCGCCGCGGACCGCTTCGCGCTGCGCAGGGTCGGGCGGACCGGGCAGGGGCTGGCGGTGCTGGTCTGGGCGGTCGTGGCCCTGGACGTGGACTGGACGGCCGCGAAGGTGCTGCTGATGCCCGTGATGATCGTGGCCGGGGCGGCGATCTTCGGGGCGGTGCTGGTGGCCGGGGCGGCGTTCCAGTTCGTCGCCGGGGACGCGGCGGAAGTGCAGAACTCCTTCACGTACGGCGGGAACACGATGCTCCAGTACCCGCCGACGGTGTTCGCGGCGGACCTGCTGCGCGGGGTCACCTTCATCGTGCCGCTGGCCTTCGTGAACTGGCTGCCCGCCCTGTACGTGCTGGGGCGGCCGTACCCGCTGGAGCTGCCGGGGTGGGTGGCGTTCCTGAGCCCGCTGGTGGCGGTGGTGGTGTTCGTACCCGCGTCGCTGGCGTGGCGCGCGGGTCTTCGTTCGTACCGGAGTACGGGGAGCTGAGCTGAGAGTGGCGGGCACGAGCACGAGCACGGATGTGCTGATCGCGTTGGACGGGGTCGAGAAGGTCTTCGACGTACGCCGCAGGGTGAGTCTGATGCGCCGGGAGAAACGGCAGGTCAGGGCTGTGGACGGAATCAGCTTCGAGGTGGCGCGGGGGGAGGTGGTCGGCTACATCGGGCCCAACGGCGCCGGGAAGTCGACCACGATCAAGATGCTGACCGGCATCCTCACCCCCAGCGGCGGCCGGCTGCGCGTCGCGGGCATCGACCCGGCCCGGGAGCGGATGCGGCTCGCGCACCGGATCGGGGTGGTGTTCGGGCAGCGGACGACGCTGTGGTGGGACCTGCCGCTGAAGGACTCGTACGGGCTGATGCGGCGGATGTACCGGATCCCCGAGGCCAGGTTCAAGGAGAACCTGGAGCGCTGCGTGGACCGCCTGGACCTGGCCGAGTTGCTGGACGTACCGGTGCGGCAGCTGTCGCTGGGCCAGCGGATGCGCGGGGACATCGCGGCGGCACTGCTGCACGATCCGGACGTGCTGTACCTGGACGAGCCGACGATCGGGCTCGATCTGGTGAGCAAGACCAAGGTGCGGGGCTTCCTGCGGCAGTTGAACGAGGAACTCGGTACGACGGTGCTCCTGACGACCCACGACCTGCAAGACATCGAGCAGTTGTGCGAGCGGGTGATGGTGATCGACCACGGGCGGTTGATGTACGACGGGCCGCTGACCGGGCTGCACTCGATGGGGGAGAGCGAGCGGACGCTGGTGGTGGACCTGGAGCGGGAGTTTCCGGAAATCAGCGTGGCGGGGGCGCGGGTGGTGAAGGTGGACGGCCCGCGGCAGTGGCTGGCGTTCCCGGCGGGAACCTCGGCGGCGCCGCTGGTGGCGGAGGTGGCGGCGCGCTATCCGCTGCTGGACCTGTCGGTGCGGGAGCCGGACATCGAGGACGTGATCGCGCGGATGTACGCGGGACGCGATTGAACGACGCCGGACTTCGGACCGGGGCCCGGGTCCGCGGCCGGGTCCGCGGCCGGATGTGCGGCCGAGGCCGGGGACCAGGGTCGGGGACCAGGGTCGGGGACCAGGGATAAATCAGGGGCGAGCGGGGGTCCGGGCAGGGGTTGGGCCATACAACTCCCTTGCGTGGCTGCATAGGCTGTTCCCCATGACTGACGAGCGGCCGGAGAAGCCGTTGCCGGAGTTGAGGGCGTCGGACGCCGACCGCGAACGGGTGGTGGAGCGTCTGCGGGACGCCGTCGCCGAGGGCCGGATCGACATGGAGGAGTTCGAGGAGCGGCTGGAGGTCGCGTACACGTCGAAGACGTACGCGGAACTGGAGCCACTGACCCTGGACCTGCCGGCGCCCGGCGGGGCGCCGATGCCGGTCGGGGCGGCCGCCCCGGTGCCTGCGGACGGCTCGTGGCCGTCGCGGATCGGCGGCGCGGGGGTGCCGGCGTCCTCTTCGGCGGCGGTGGCGGTGATGTCTTCCTTCCAGCGCAAGGGCAACTGGACGGTGCCCGCCCGCCTCGACGCGGTGGCGTTCTGGGGCAGCGGCGAGCTCGACCTGCGCGAGGCGAACTTCGCGGAGCGGGAGGTGGTCATCAACTGCGTCGCGATCATGGGCGGCATCGAGATCACCATCCCGCCGGGCGTGGATGTGGACGTCCGGGGCTTCGGCTTCATGGGCGCCTTCGACCAACGCGCCACTCCGGGCCCGCCCGCCCCGGGCGCGCCGAGGGTGGTCGTGACGGGCCTGGCCTTCTGGGGCGGCGTGGAGGTCAAGGTGAAGCCGCCCAAGACCCCCAAACCCGTCAAGGGCACCCGCCCCAACCTCCGCAAGGAGCTGTAGGAGCCGGGAGCCGGGCCGGAGCCGGCGCTTGAGCCGTGCTGGAACCGCGGTCGGGGATGGGTCGGAGCTCCGCCGGAGCCCGCTGCCCGGCCTCTGCCTGGGTCGGCTGCCCGGGCCTCTGCCGGGGTCGCATGGGCCTGCCGCCTGGGCCGGCTGCCTGGGCCGGCTGCCTGGCCGTGCCGCTTGGGCTGGCTGCTCGGGCCCGCCGCTCGGGCCCGCTGTCCAGGCCCGCCGCCCGGGCGTGCCGCATGGGCTCGTCGCAGGGGCGTGCCGGGGCCTTGCGCTGGCTCGACGGGCCTGGGTGGAGTGGGTGGCCTCCCGCGCCCCGGTCGGTGCGGTACGGGCGGCGCAGCCGCTGGGCGCGGGAGGAAATCGGCGCGCCGGGAACTCCTCGGGGCTCCGGGGAGTCGGATGCTATGCAGACAAACCCGGCGCTCGGGGGAAGGGAGGAGCACGTGGACAACCGCATCACGGGGACCAGTCCTGGCGGCTTCGTGTTCAGCGAGGCCGACGAGGAGCGCCGCCGCGGCGTCCGCCGCATGAAGACGACCGCCACCGGCCTGCTGGCCCTGGTCGCGCTGGTCTACGTACTGACCACCTGGGCGGAGCACACCGGGGCCGGCGCCTGGGCCGGCTACGTCCGGGCCGCCGCCGAGGCCGGCATGGTCGGCGCGCTCGCGGACTGGTTCGCCGTGACCGCACTGTTCCGGCGGCCCCTCGGCCTGCCCATCCCGCACACCGCGATCATCCCGACCAAGAAGGACCAGCTAGGCGTCTCCCTCGGGGAGTTCGTCGGGGAGAACTTCCTCTCCCCGGACGTGGTCCGTGCCCGCCTCCACGCCCTCGGCATCGGCGCCCGCCTCGGCGCCTGGCTGGCCGAGCCCGCGCACGCCGACCGCGTCACGGCCGAGTTGGCCACCGCACTGCGCGGAGCCCTGACCGTGCTGCGCGACTCCGATGTCCAGGCCGTCGTCGGGGAGGTCATCACCCGGCGGGCCGAGACCGCCGAGATCGCGCCCGGGATCGGCAAGACCCTGGAGCGGGTCGTCGCGGACGGCGGGCACCGCCGCGTCGTCGACCTCGTCTGCGTCAAGGCCCACGACTGGCTGGTGACGCACGGGGACTCGGTGATGGGAGCGGTCCAGGGCGGCGCGCCCGGCTGGACCCCGCGGTTCGTGGACCGCAAGGTCGGCGAGCGCGTCTACAAGGAACTGCTCCGCTTCCTGACGGAGATGCGGGACATGCCGGAGCACCCGGCGCGCGGGGCGGTGGACCGGTTCCTGGCGGACTTCGCGGCCGACCTCCAGTCGGACACGGACACCCGGGCACGGGTGGAGCGGTTGAAGTCGGAGATCATCCAGCGCGGGGAGGTCCAGGACGTGATCGCCTCCGCGTGGACCGCGATCCGGTCGATGATCATCTCGGCGGCGGAGGACGAGCAGAGCGAGCTGCGGCTGCGGGTCCGGTCGTCGCTGCTGTCGCTGGGGGCGCGACTGGCCACGGACGGCCGGCTCCAGGACAAGGTGGAGGGCTGGATGGAGGGCGCGGTGGTGTACGTGGTGACCACCTACCGGGCCGAGGTCATCTCGCTGATCACGGACACGGTGGCCGGGTGGGACGCGGAGCACACGTCGCGGAAGATCGAGGCCCACATCGGCCGGGACCTCCAGTTCATCCGCATCAACGGCACGGTGGTCGGCGCCCTGGCGGGTCTGCTGATCTACACCCTGTCCCAGGCCTTCGGCGCGTAGCCCAGCCCGGTTCGCGGGCCGGGCCGCACTCCGGCCCGGCCCGGCCCGCGGTCCGGCTCAGCCGCGGTCGGCGACGGCCCAGGAAGCGGCCGCCACCACGGTGGCGGCTCCCAGGACGGCCGGCCAGGCCCCGACCTTCTTGGCCAGCGGATGCGAGCCCGCGAAGCCGGCGAGGTACAGCGCGCCGAGCCCGGCCGCCGCGGGGACGCCGCCACGGCGGTGCCATTCCCGCCCGGCGGCCAGCCCGGCGGCGCCGAGCACGACACCGCCCAGCGGGCGCTTCTTGGTCCACCGGGCGACGGCGTATCCGCCGACCAGTCCGGCGGCCGCCACTGCGGAACTCGGTACGCGCACCATGCCCAACTCCTGAAGTCGTCTGAACCACTTGTCTTACTACGAGGCTAACGCGGGCCCTTGGCCACCCGGCGGGCACCCAGCGCCCCGAGAACGAACACGGCCCCGCCGATCACACCGTCCGGTACGGCGTCCTGTACGGCGCGCGGCAGCAGTGCCACCACGCCCAGGACGAGGAGGAAGGCGAGCACGCACCGGCCGGCGGCCCGAAGCAGTCTGTCCACGGGCTGCTCAACGCGCTCCGCCGTCCCCCGACACGGAGGGCGGGGAGGGGATTTGTCGCACACTCGCCGGATCCGTGCGATACGCGCCCCGGCAACCGGACCGGCATAAATTGACTCTCCCACCCCAAACGGGAAAAAGAGGAGTTCGGACATTGTGATCTGCTACGGACGGGCCGTCCTCGACCTCGTGGACGAACTGGTCGACGCCTATGCCGACGTCTTCTCCGCCCCGCCGTGGAACGAGGACGAAGAAACCATTCGCCAATTCTCGGTCCGCCTCCAGGCCGACAGCCGACGCCGTGGTTTCCGTACGGCTCTCGCCCAGTCCGCGGCCGGTATCGACGGCTTCGCCACCGCCTGGCTCACCCCGGCCACCTTCCCCAAGGACCGCGGATACGCCCAGGTCTCGGCGCAGCTCGGCCCGCAGCGGGTACGGGAACTCCTCACCGGCGCGCTGGAGATAGACGAACTCGCCGTGCGCCCTTACGCGCGCGGCCACGGCACCGGCCGGGCCCTGCTCACCGAGATCACCGCCGACGCCCCGGACCGGCGGGCCTGGCTGCTGACGTCCCGGCTGGCCATCGACACGGTGGCCACGTACCGGCGTTTGGGCTGGCACGAGGTCACCTCCCTGCCCGGCACGCAGACGGGGGTGATCGTCTTCCTGTCCCCGGACCACCCGGGCCGCTAGGAGTTCCCGCCGATCGCGCCCCGCGGCATGATCACACCGAAGCCGCTGCTGCGCAGGCAACTCAACCTGGCCACCCGCCACCCGCCACCCGCCACCCGCCACCAGCTCACCGCGTCCGGGATCCCGGACGGCACGATCACCTCCCGCACCCGCCCGGGCGGGCCCTGGCCACGCTTACTGCCCCGGGTCTACCTCCTGCAGACCGGCCCCCCGGACCACCGTCAACGCGCCCTCGCCGCCGTCCTGTACGCCGCCGAGCCCACCGCGGACCCGCTGTCCGGCGACACCGCCGTCCTCACCGGCAGCGCCGCCCTGGCCCTCCTCGGCGTCCGCGACGTCCCGCACACCCCCGCCGACGTCCTGGTCCGCGCCCCGCGTCGACTCACCGGCACCCCGGAGGTGCGCCCGCTGGCCACCGCCCGCTGGCCGCGCACCATGACGGTCTCCGGTATCCCGAGCACCCGCCCGGTGCCCGCGGCGGCCGACTTCGCCTCCCGAGCGGCGGATCCGGTGCGGATCCGCTCGACGCTGGCCCGTGTCGTCCAGGCGGGCTGGTGCCACCCGCAGGACCTGCACGCCGAGCTCCGCGCGGCCCGGCTCCTCACCCGCCCGGAGATCCGTGCCGCCGCGTCGGAGCTCGTCGCCGGGGTCCGCTCGATCGCCGAGGCCCTGGCCCGGGACACCCTCACGGCGACGGACCTGCCGACCCCGCTGTGGAACGCCCGCCTCTACACCCCGGACGGCAGCTTCCTGGCCAGCCCGGACGCGTACTGGCCGGACGAGGGCGTGGCCCTGGAGATCGACTCGGCGGAGTACCACTACACGCGCGACGCCTGGCACGCCACCCTCCGGCGCCGCCTGCGCCTGGAGTCCCAAGGCGTCCTGGTGGTCAGCGCGACCCCGTTGATGATCCGCGAGAGCCCCGGCCAGGTCATCGCAGCCCTCCGCACCCTCCTCGCCCTCACCACGACGCGCCCCACCCCACCCGCAGCCCTGGCCCGCGGCCATGTGCAATTGGAGCTTCCGGCGGCGTGACCGATCAGTCGGCGACCTGGCCGTGGCACTCCGAGTAGGGCTTCGTCGAGGTGCACCAGCAGGGGGAGTTGGGGGTGGGGGGCCAGGACGTGGCCTTGCCGCGGGCTGCCAGGGTCGTTGCGTATTCGGGGAGGAGCGAGGGGGAGGCCGGCGAGGTCTTCTCGGATGCCGCGAAGGCCTCGTACGACGGGACGCTCGCCGTCACGATGCCGAGGTTCGTCGTGCCCGAGGCCGCCAGGGCGCGCAGGGACGCCTCGATGTGCGTGAGGTGTGCCGCGTGCGAGGGGTATTCCGCCGCCAGGGTGGGGTAAGAGGTGAGGAGTTCGGCCAGTTCGCGGGCGGGCCAGTGGAGGATGGCCACCGGGAAGGGGCGGGACAGGGCGGCGCGGCGGTCGCCCAGTTCGGCTCGCAGGCGGGCGATCTCGGCGCGGAGCTCGGCCGGGTCGTCGGAGCCGAGGGCCCAGATGCGCTTGGGGTCGTGGAGCTCGTCCAGCGGGATCGGGCCGATGTGGCGGGTGTCGGCGACCATGTCCCAGTCGTCGTGGGGGAGTCCGAGGAGGCGGCGCACCCGGTGCCGGCCGGTCAGCAGGGCCGTGGTGGCCGGGGTGAGCGGGGTGTCCTCCGTGATGAGCAGGGTGGCCGCCTGGGTGAAGCACTCCTCGGAAGCGGTCAACTCGTCGTGTGCTTCGAGGGCTTCCGCGATGACTTCCCAGGGCGCCGGGTCCGCGGGCGCGGCCGCTCGGATGCCCTGGATGAGGGCGCGGGCCTCGGGCTCGTGGCCGTACTCCCACAGGTTCGCCGCCTGGAGCGCCTTGATCAGGTGCGGATCGGCGGGCGAGGCGGCGAGGAGTTGGTCGTACAGCGCGCTGGCGCGTTCCCGGGCGTCACCCAGTTCGAGGTGGGCCGCGGCCTGGAGGAGCAAGGGCTCCTGGTCCTCGGGGTAACGGGTCGCCGTGCGGATGAGGCGCTCGGCTTCGGCGATGTGCTCGGCAGGCGTGTCAGGGCGCATGGTTCACACCGTACTGCGGCTGGTCTGTTGACGGGGGAGGTCTTAAGGTGCGGCCCGTGCGGGATCACATGCGTGTGGTGGTGCAGGGGGGTGACCGGCGGGGGCGCCGGGCCGGTCTCGCCGGGGTGCTGTGGGGCGCCGCCGAACTGATCGTCACGGTGGGCGTGGTGGTGTTGTTGCTGGTGGTGCACCAGGTGTGGTGGACCAACCGGCAGGCCCTCGCCGCCGCGCACGAGCAGGTCCGGGCACTGGAGAGGGAGTGGACGCTCCCCGCTGCGTCGCCCGCCGTACCTTCCGGGCCCGCCGGGCCGCCTTCACCGTCGCCCTCCGAGTCGTCCTCCGGGGCGCCTTCCGTGCCGTCCGGCTCATCCGGTTCGTCCGTCGGTCCCGCCCGCCCCGCCGCCGACCCGCCGCCCGCGCAGGAGTCGGCGTACGGGGTCCTGCGGATCCCCCGGCTCGGGGTCGTCGTGCCCGTCGCGCAGGGCGTCGACAAGCGGGCCGTGCTGGACAAGGGGTACGTCGGGCACTACCCCGGGACCGCGCAGCCCGGGGCGGAGGGGAACTTCGCGCTCGCCGGGCACCGCAACACCCACGGCGAGCCGTTCCGGTACATCAACCGGTTGCGGGCCGGGGACGAGCTGACCGTCGACGTACGGGGGCGGCGGTACACCTACGTGGTGGGGAAGGTCCTTCCGGAGACCAGTGCGCGGGACACCGGGGTGATCGCGCCCGTGCCCCGCAGTACGGTCCGGCCGGAGTACGGGTACGACGAGCCCGGCGCGTACATCACGCTCACCACCTGCACGCCCGAGTACACCTCCACAAACCGGCTCGTGGTGTGGGGAACCATCAGGCGATAGCCCGCGTTCTTGTCTTCGGTAGGCAACCGATCTTGGGAAGGGGGGCACCGCATGGCTCGGCACGACCGTGGGCGGCTGTTGATGCCCCTGCTGCTGTTCGCCGGGGTCCTCGGGCTCCTCGCGCTCCTCGGGATGTCCGCGGGGGAGCCGGGCAGCGGGCTGGGCGCCGTCGTGGGCGTCCTCGCCACCACCGTCGCCATGGGCGCCGCGGCCCTGGCCGCCCGACTCGTACGGCCCGTGCCTCCCCACCGCATACGCACCGCGATCCGTGATCGCGAGCAGCGCACGGCGTTCCTGCCGCAGCGTGATCCCGATGCCTCGGGCCGGTCGCGGCCCAGGGCGCCCGGTCGTCTCGTTCCGACGGCCGCGTAGGGGCGCCCCTTCCTTCCTTTGTTGTCGCGAGTAGTCGCGCCCCTCGTGGGTCGTCGCGCCGAAATGCAGTTCTTTCGACGTTCGACGAGACCCTTCGGAGGGCCACCGTGTCCGTTTTCACCTCTCTCGTTGCCGAGCTGGGCCGGCTCCTGGAGCCCGTACTGGCCGAGGCCGCGACCGCTGCCGCGATCGTGCTGTTCACCGTGCTCGTACGGCTCGCCCTGCATCCGCTGAACCGGGCCGCGTTCCGCGGTGCCACCCCGCTGGCCGGCATCCTGCCCGTGCTGCTCCAGCTGCCGGTGTTCTTCCTCATGTACCGGGCCTTCTCCTCCTCCGGCGAGCTGCTGGACCACCGGCTGTTCGCCGCGCCGCTCGGGGCCCGCTGGAGCGATGCCCTCGGAGCGGGCGGCCTCCTCGGAGCGCAGGGGCTGGTGTTCCTGGGGCTGTTCGCGGCCATCGCCGCGGTCGCCGCGTGGAGTGCCGTACGAGGGCGGCGCGCGGCCGCCGCGGCTCCCGTGCAGGCCCTACCGGCCACGTCCCGGGCCAAGGGCAAGCCCGGGGCCAAGGGCAAGCCCGCGGTCGCCGCCGAGATGAGCGCCGAACAGCAGGAGATGGTGCGCAAGATCGGCGGCGTACTGCCGCTGCTGTCGTTCGGGTCGCTGATCACGGCGGCCGTGGTGCCGCTGGCCGCCGGGCTGTACCTGGTGACCACCACCGCGTGGTCCGTGGCGGAGCGGGCCTGGCTCCAGCACCGCAAGGAGGCGGCGCAGGAGCGCGAGCGTTCCAGCCTGTGAACAGGGTCTTGCGGATTGGGCGACCATCTTGGAGGATCAACCAATTCTCCGATGGCCGCAACCCATCGGCAGGCCCGGGCACGCCCATGGGCCGACCACCCACGACCACGGGAGAATGCCCATGAAGCTGCTGCGTGTCGGACCGGTCGGGGCGGAGCGCCCCGCGCTGCTCGACCAGGACGGGATCCTGCGCGACCTGTCCGGCCTGATCACGGATGTGGACGGCGCCCTGCTCGCCGACGACTCCGTACTGTCCCGGGTACGGGACGCGGCGGCGACCGGCGGGCTCCCGGCCCTGGACGCGGAGGGCCTGCGGATCGGTTCGCCGGTCGGCCGGATCGGCAAGATCGTGGGCATCGGGCTGAACTACTTCGGGCACGCGGCCGAGATCGGTGCGGAGCCGCCGGCCGAGCCCATCCTGTTCCTCAAGGCCACGGACACCGTGGTCGGCCCGGACGACACCGTGCTGATCCCGCGCGGCAGCGTGAAGACCGACTGGGAGGCCGAGCTCGGCGTCGTCATCGGCAGCACCGCCCGCTACCTGTCCTCCGCCGCGGAGGGCCTGGCCCACGTGGGCGGCTACACACTGGTCAACGACGTATCGGAGCGCGAGTTCCAGATCGAGCGCGGCGGCACCTGGGACAAGGGCAAGAACTGCGAGACGTTCACCCCGCTGGGCCCGTGGCTGGTCACCGCCGACGAGGTCGCGGACCCGCAGGCCCTGGACGTGGAGCTGTGGGTCAACGGCGAGCTCAAGCAGGACGGCAACACCGCCGACCAGATCTTCCCGGTCGGCGAGGTCGTCCGGTACCTGAGCCAGTTCATGACCCTGTACCCGGGCGACGTCATCGTCACCGGCACCCCGGCCGGCGTGGCCATGGGCCAGCCCGAGCCGAAGCCGTACCTGCGCGCCGGTGATGTCGTGGAGCTGGAGATCGAGGGCCTCGGCCGCCAGCGCCAGGAGTTCAAGAGCGCGTAGCGAGGGGCAGCGGCGCTGAGGTGCGGGGCGGGACCGTCGAAGGGCGGCCCGCCCCGTTGCGTGCTCGGCGCTCAGCTCTTCGAGGCCGCGCGGCGACGGCGGTTGGCGTAGATCAGGCCGGCGCCGGCGCCCAGTGCGGCGGCGCTGCCGCCCGCGATCAGAGCGGTCGCGGACCCGCCGCCCGTGCTCGCGAGCGCGGCCGAACCGCCTGCCGCGCTCAGGTGGGTGTTGCCGGCCGAGGTCGCGCCGGTGCTGGTCTGCCCGGCGGCCTTGTCCTTGTCGCGTGCCGCGAACTGCCCGGTCCCCAGGAACTCGGCGCGGCCCGCGGGCAGGTCCGGCACGGTCGACGCGGCCGGTGCGCCCGCCGACGGGGCGTCGGTGGCGAAGGCGGGCGACGCGAGCAGGACGGCCGGGGCTATCGCGGCGGTGGCGACGACCGATGCGATCCGGGGCAGCTTCACAGACGGATTCCATTCTTCACACGCATGATGATCAACAGCCTGTGCAGGATAGATCGCCCACGACCCTCAAACTGTCCATTTTCAGGACAAGGCGGGGTTCAGCTCCACGGTCACCCCGTCCCGGGACGACGTCCGCGCCGCCTCCAGCACCTCCAGGCACTGCGCCGCCTCGTGCGCGGTGACCGGAGCCGGGCCGCCCTCGCGCAGGGCCGCCGCCACCGCCGCGTAGTACGCGGGGTAGTCGCCCGGCACCGTCGGCACCGGGGCCCCGCCACCGGTCAGCGGGGACTCGCCGGAGCCCACCCGGCCCCACAGGTGCTCGGGCTCCTCGCCCCACGGGCTCTCGCCGTCCGGCCGCTGCCCGTCGCGCAGGGCCGCCTCCTGCGGGTCGAGTCCGTACTTCACGTAGCCCGCCCGGGAGCCCAGTACCCGAAAGCGCGGACCCAGTTGTGCGGTGGTCGCGCTGACGTAGAAGTGGGAGCGGACGCCGTTCGCGTGCGTGACGGCGATGAAGGTGTCGTCGTCCGCCTCGGCGCCCGGGCGGCGCACATCGGTCTCCGCGTACACGCGCACGGCCGGGCCGAACAGCACCAGCGCCTGGTCGACGACGTGGCTGCCGAGGTCGTACAGCAGGCCGCCGATCTCCTCCGGGGCCCCGGACTCGCGCCAGCCGCCCTTGAGCTGCGGGCGCCACCGCTCGAACCGTGACTCGAAGCGCTGGACCTCGCCGAGCTCGCCGTCCGCGATGAGGCGGCGCAGGGTGAGGAAGTCGTTGTCCCAACGGCGGTTCTGGAACACGGACAGGAAGGTGCCGGTCTCGTCGGCGAGGGCGGCGAGTTGTCGGGCCTCGGCGGCGGTGGCGGCGAGCGGCTTGTCCACGACGACCGGGACGCCGGCGTTCAGCGCGGCCGTGGCGAGCGGGACGTGGGTCTTGTTGGGGGAGGCGATGACGACCAGGTCGAGCGCCGGGGTGAGGTCCCAGAGCTCCTGCGTGGTGCTCACGATCCGGATGTCCGGGTACGCCTCGCGCACCTGGGCCTGCCGGTTCGGGTCGGAGGTGACGACCGTGTCGAGGACGAGTCCGTCGGTGGCCGAGACGAGCGGTGCGTGGAAGACGGAGCCTGCGAGTCCGTAGCCGATGAGACCTACGCGGAGCGGGCCGTTCGACCGCGTGGGGGAAGCGGAAGGGGAGGCGTTCATGCAGCCACTTTGGCAACAGTGTTGCTTAAGTGCAAGGAGGGTGGACAATGGAGAGGTGGACCGGGGCAGTGGAAGTAACGGAAGCGGCGCGAACCTACCGGCGGTGCGCGGTCACAACGACGCGCTCGTCCTCGCCCTGCTGCGCGAAGCGGGCATCGAGGGCCTCGGCCGCACCGATCTCGCCGTCCTCACGCGCCTCACCCCGCAGGCCGTCAGCAAGATCGCGGCGAGGCTGCGTGCGGAGGGGCTCGTCGCCGAGGCCGGCCGCGGTGCGTCCACCGGGGGCAAGCCGCGGACGCTGCTCCAGCTGGCCGCCGGCGCCCGGCACGCCGTCGGGGTGCACGCCGACCGCGACGAGATGCGGGCGGTACGGGTGGACATGCTGGGCACCGTCGTCGAGCGGTTCCGCGGCCCCCTGGACTTCGCGTCCGGACCGGACGTCGTCGCGGACGAGGTCGCACGGGCCGTGGACCGGCTGTGCGGGGAGGCCGGCGCAGGGTCCCTGCTGGGCGTGGGCGTCGCCACGCCGGGACCGCTCGACTGGCGGGCGGGCGTACTGGGTCGGGTGACGGGATACCCCGAGTGGGAAGGGTTCCCGATGCGGCAGGCGGTGGTGGACCGGCTCGGGCCCGACGCCCCGCCGGTGGTGCTGGACAAGGACACCAACGCGGGGGCCGCGGTCCCCGGCCGTCGAGCCGTCGGAACCTCCCTGTACCTGCACCTGAGCACCGGCCTGGGAGCCGGGCTCCGACTGCGCGGCGAGGTCTTCCGCGGGGAACGGTCCGCAGCGGGAGAGTTCGGGCACCAGGTCCTGATGCTGGACGGCCCGCCCTGCCGGTGCGGAGGCCACGGGTGCGCGGAGGTGCTGTGCCTGACGGCGGTGGCCCGCGGGGACCTCCAGGAGGCGGCGCGGATCCTGGGTGAGGGCGCTGCGAACGTGGTCGCGCTCCTGGACGTAGACCGGGTATGGCTGGGGGGACGGGTGGTGGACTCCGCACCGGAGGTCTTCACGAGGGGCGTCCGCCGCGTCCTGGAGGCCCGCACCCTGGGCGGCCCTATCCCGGAGGTCGCCGCGTCCGAGGACGGTGTCGCCGAGGGCGCGGCGGAACTGGCCCTGGCCCCGCTCTTCGGCCGCGTGGGCTGAGGGCCCCGCCGGGCGCCTCGCCGGCGGGGTGGACCTGACCGCACACCTCCCGGACGCACCGCCCCCGCCCCCGGAGGGCCTGGCCCGGTCCCGCGCGCTGTTGGAACGGATCGCCGGGGCCGCCTTCCCCGGGTCGTTCACCGACCGGGACGCACTGCTGGTCGGTACCGGCCGCCGGACACCGACCGCCGCGGAGCCGGCCGAACTCGGCGCGCGGGCGGCGGTCCTGCCGCTCCACCTCGGCTGGACCGCGGCGTGGGGCCGATCAGGCGTAAGGGGTGCGGCCGGCAGGCGTGGCGGGCGGAGGGGGTCGCGGGGGCGTGGGAGGGTGCGGGGAGGCCGGGGTGATTGTCGCCTCGTCCGACCATCGTCCCGTCCCGTCCGGCGAGCAGCGAAGCGAAGGTCTTCCATGCGACTGCGCAAAGCCCTTGCCCACTCCGCCGTCCTGGCCGCCACCCTCGCCGTCTGCGTGCCGAACGCCGCCGCGGACGTCGGCAACGGCGGCGGTGCCCGGCCCGCGCCCGCGCTGCCGTCCCGGATCGAGGCCACCTGCGGGGACGGGAAGAGCAGCGCCTTTCCCATCGGGGCGCGGATCCGCGGCGGCCCGGCGGTGTACCGGACGGGCGGGGGGCCGCAGACCTGGTTCCTGGACCTCACGAACACGACGAACTCCGAGTGCACGGCCATCCACCCCGTCGTGGTGTTCACGGACAAGGCCCGCGCTCTGCTCCCCGCCCACTTCCGGATGGAGTTCGAGGCCCCCGGCGGGACGTTCCCGGTCAGCCTGGAGCGGAGCGACCGCGACGAGATCATCGCCGTCTTCGACGGGGGCGAGGCCTTCTCCGGGTTCGCCGTCCGGGCCGGCGGCTCCCTGACCGTCAAGGTCCACCTGGCGTTCGCCCCCGGCACCCCCGCCGGGGAGGTCGTCGCCGATGCCGCACTCGTCCAGCGCAAGGGGGACGACGGCGACTGGATCGGTGAGGCCGGCGCGTACCTCTTCTCGGTCGAGGGCGCGGAGAAGGAGGAGACGGGCGCGGCCGGATCCCTCGCCCACACCGGCCCCCGCGACTGGGCGTTCGGCGCGGGAGCTGCCGCCGCCCTCGTCACCGGCGGCGGGTTCCTGCTCGCCTCCCGGCGGCTGCGCACGACGGGCACCCCGCTCACCCCCGGCGCCCCCGCCGCCCCCCGCACCCCCGGTACTCCCGCGCGCTGATCTCCGTACACCCGGCCCGCGTACAGTCCCAGGGTGGAAGAACAGAACCTGCACCACCGCCCCGGCTGGCCCGTGCGCTCCGGTATCCCGGAGCACGGCCGCATCCCCAAGTACTACGCCGTGAAGGCCCGGATCGCGGACCTTCTCGACGACCTCGGCGAGGGTGGCCTGCTCCCCACCGAGCGGGATCTCGCCGAGCGGTACGAGGTGTCCCGCGAG
This sequence comes from Streptomyces sp. NBC_00597, assembly GCF_041431095.1. GTDB lineage: Bacteria > Actinomycetota > Actinomycetes > Streptomycetales > Streptomycetaceae > Streptomyces. The sequence continues at coordinate 3,863,113 of NZ_CP107757.1, read as the reverse complement.
ACCGTACGGCAGGCCCTGCGCGAGCTCCTGCTGGAGGGCCGGCTCCGCCGCTCCGGCCGGGGCACCGTCGTCGCCGGTCCGAAGCTCGAACAGCCCCTGTCGCTCGCGAGCTACACCGAGGGCGTGCGCCGCCAGGGCCGCCGGCCCGGCCGCAACCTCATCGGGCTGGAGCAGTTCCCCTGCCCGCCCGAGCTGGCCCCGGGGATCGGCGCCGAGCCCGGCGAGCCCGTCTGGCACCTGGAGCGCGTCCTGCTCGCCGACGACGAGCGGGTGGGTCTGGAGAGCACGTACATCCGGGTGGCGCGGGCACCGCGCCTGGACAGCGAGTTCCCGCCGGACTCGTCCTTCTACGGGTACCTCCTCGACCGGCTCGGGATCTCGTTCGGCGACGCCGACGAGAAGCTGGAGACGGTCCTGGCGACCCCCCGCGAGGCCCTGCTGATCGGCACCCCGCCGGCCCTGCCGATGCTGCTCATCCACCGTTTCTCGCGGGACCAGGACGGGCGTCCCCTGGAGCGGGTGCGTTCGCTCTACCGTGGTGACCGGTTCAGCTTCACGACCCACCTGCGGCTCGGATAGGCCCGAGCGGATCCCCGCCAAGACGCCGAAAAGGGACGTACGGGCGACGCATTCGGATCACGAAGAGGTAACGGGTCTAGGCCAAGTGTCGAGGGCTGTTCACCGTCCCGTTGCCGCCGCGATCCCCCCGGTCCACGGGCCGCGGCCACCGTGGAGCGCGTGAGAGTCATAGTCGTCGGAGGCGGCGTGGTCGGCACCATGCACGCCTGGCAAGCAGTTGAACGCGGCCACGAGGTCGTCCAGATCGAGCGAGAGGCCGAGGCCCGCGGCGCGTCACTGCGCAATTTCGGCCAGATCTGGGTCAGCGGACGGGCCGGGGGCGAGGAGTTGGAGACCGCCCTGCGGGCCCGCGAGCTCTGGGAGCGGATCGGCGCGGAGGTGCCCGGCCTGGGCTTCCGCGCGATCGGCTCCCTCACCCCCGTCCGCAACGCCCGCGAGTACGCGGTCGCCGAGGCGGCCGCTGCCCGCCCCGACGCCGCCGCCCGGGGCTACGAACTGGTCACCGCCGAGCAGGCGCGGAAGATCAACCCCGCCCTGCGCGGCGCCTTCGAGGCCGCCCTGTGGTGCGAGCGGGACGCGGCCGTCGAGCCGCGCACCGCCCAGCTCCACCTGCGCGAGGCCCTCCGGGCGAGCGGCCGGTACACCTTCCTGCCCGGACGGGAGGTGCGCGAGGTCGTCGGCAACGGAGCCGTCCGCGACGACCACGGTGACGTCCACCGGGGCGACGCCGTCGTCCTCGCCACCGGCGCCTGGCTTTCCGGACTGGTCCGCGAGCTGGCCCCCGAGCTGCCCGTGCGCCGCGTACGGCTCCAGATGATGCAGACCGCCCCGCTCGGCGAGGAGCTCACCACCTCCGTCGCGGACGCCGACAGCTTCCGCTACTACCCCGCCTACCGGGGCGATGCCCTCGACGTCCTCAACGCCGAACAGGCTCAGGCGCCGGTCGCCGCCGCGCACAAGATGCAGCTTCTGATGGTCCAACGCCAGGACGGCGGGCTGACCATCGGCGACACCCACGAGTACGAGCACCCCTTCGCCTTCGACACCCTCGAAGACCCGTACGAGCACCTCACCGGGGTCGTCGAGGCCTTCCTGGGCCGCCCGCTGCCGAAGATCAGGCACCGCTGGGCGGGCGTGTACGCGCAATGCACCGACACCGCCCGCGTCGTCCACCGCCAGCAGGTGGCCGACGGCGTCTGGCTGGTGACCGGACCCGGCGGCCGCGGGATGACCTGCTCGCCCGCCATAGCCGAGACCACCGCGAACGAACTGGGCTGGTGAAACAGATGAGCAACCCCGCCAACGCATCCCGCAACCTGGTCGTCCTCGACATGGCCGGCACCACCGTCGCCGACGGCGGCCTCGTCGAGCGCGCCTTCGAGCGCGCCGCCGAACGCCTCGGCGTCGAACCGGGCACCGCCGACCACCAGGCCAAGCTCCAGTACGTCCGCGACACCATGGGCGAGTCGAAGATCTCCGTCTTCCGTCACCTCTTCGGCACGGAAGAGCTCGCCCGGCGCGCCAACTCCGCCTTCGAAGAGGCGTACGGCGAGCTCGTCGACGGTGGCCTCATCGCCCCGGTCCCCGGCGCCCGCGAGACCATCGAGAAGTTCCGCGCCGACGGCCGCACCGTCGTCCTGACCACCGGCTTCGCCCGCGTCACCCAGGACGCCATCCTCGACGCCCTCGGCTGGCAGGGCCTGGCCGACCTCACCCTGTGCCCCGCCGACGCGGGCGGCCGCGGCCGGCCCCACCCCGACATGGTGCTGGCCGCGTTCCTGCGCACCGGCGCCGTCGACGACGTACGGGACGTCGTGGTCGCGGGCGACACCGCCTACGACATGCTCAGCGGCCGCCGCTCCGGCGCCGCGATCGTGGCCGGCGTCCTCACCGGCGCCCACGACCGCGCGGTGCTCACCGAGCACGGCGCCACCCACGTCCTCGGCTCGATCGCCGAACTGCCCCAGGTCCTGCTGGAGTCGGCGTGAGCGGCATCCGCTTCGAGGGGGTCAGCGTCGCGTACGGCGCCGCCACCGTGCTGGACCGGCTCGACCTGACCGTCGAGCCCGGCGAGGTCATGGCGCTGCTCGGCCCCTCCGGGTCCGGGAAGACCACGGCGCTGCGCGCGGTCGCCGGTTTCGTACGGCCCGCCGCGGGCCGGATACTGATCGGCGGCCGGGACGTCACCGCGCTCCCGCCGCACAAGCGCGGCATCGGCACGGTCGTCCAGCAGTACGCGCTCTTCCCGCACATGCGGGTGGAGGACAACGTGGCGTTCGGCCTCAAGGCGCAGAAGGCCCCCAAGGCAGAGATACCCGGGCGCGTCGGCGAGGCCCTGGAGATGACCGGGATGGCGGCGTACGCCCGGCGCTACCCGCGCGAGCTCTCGGGCGGGCAGCAGCAGCGCGTGGCGATCGCCCGCGCCCTGGCGATCCGGCCCGGGGTGCTCCTGCTCGACGAGCCGCTGTCCGCGCTCGACGCGCAGCTGCGCTCCGGGATGCTCGCCGAACTGGCCCGGCTGCACCGGGAGCTGCCCGACGTATCGATCCTGTACGTCACGCACGACCAGGTGGAGGCGCTGACGCTCGCCGACCGGATCGCGGTCATGGACAAGGCCCGGCTCCAGGACTGCGGCACTCCGCAGCAGCTGTACCGGGCGCCGCGCACCGAGTTCACCGCATCGTTCGTCGGCAACGCCAACCTGCTGCCGGTGACGGTCGCCGACTCCGGGGCGCTCTTCGCGGGCCGGCCCCTGGAACTGGACCGCGGGCGCGCCGTCCCCGGCGCGAGCGCGACCCTGTGCGTGCGGCCGCACCTGCTCGGCCTCGGGGCCGGGCCCAACGCGCTGACCGGCACGATCTCCGAGGTGCAGTGGCGGGGCTCGACGCACCGGCTGTACGTCGACGTCGAGGGCCACCGGATCAAGGCCGATCTGCCGGAACTGCGCGAGACCCCCGCGCTGGGCGACCGGGTGACGCTGCACTTCGAACCGCGGGACGCCGTGCTGCTGGCCGCAGGGGTGTCGGATGACTGACGCCCCGCGCCTGGACGGGCGGCGAACGGTGCACCTACCGGGCACCCGGGCTCCGGAGCACACCGACGCCACGCAGGGCACCCCGCAGGGCGTTCCCGCCGCGGCGTCGCAAGCGCCCGCGCCGTCCGGCCGCCGCCCGCGCAACGGCACCGCGGTCGGTGACGAAACCACCCCCGAACACCGCGCCACTCCGTCCGGCTCCCGCACTCCGTCCGGCTCCCGCACTCCGCAGGGGGCCCGTACCGTGCCCGGCTGGCTGTGGTCCGTACCGCCCGTGGCCGTGCTGGCGCTGGTCTTCCTCTATCCCCTCGCCCTGGTCGTCCAGCAGTCCCTCACCCCCGAGAACGGCGGCGGCGCCTTCGACGCGTACGCCTCCGTCTTCCGCTCCCACGCCTTCCGCGAGGCGCTCGGCACCACGGTCTGGCTGGCCGCGGGGGCCACCGTCGGCTGCCTCCTCCTCGGCTTCGCGCTCGCGCTGGTCATCGCCTTCGTCCCCTTCCCCGGGGCCAGGGCCGTCGCGAAGTTCATCGACGTCTTCCTCTCCTTCCCCTCCTTCCTCATCACCCTGGCCCTCCTCTTCATCTACGGCACGGCCGGCATGGCCAACGGGGTCTGGACCGACGTGACCGGCGCCGCCGACGGGCCCTTCCACTTCCTCACCACCCCGTGGGGCGTACTGCTCGCGGAGATCACGTACTTCACGCCCTTCGTCATGCGCCCGCTGCTCGCCGCGTTCTCCCAACTGGACACCGCCCAGCTGGAGGTGGCCTCCTCGCTCGGCGCGAAGCCCGCCCGGATCATCCGGCAGGTGATCCTCCCCGAGGCCCTCCCGGCGCTCGCCGCCGGTGGCAGCCTGGTCCTGGTGATGTGCCTCAACGAGTTCGGGATCGTCCTGTTCACCGGAGCCAAGGACGTCACCACGCTCCCGATGCTCGTCTACGGCAAGGCGATCCTCGAATCCGACTACTCGGCCGCCTGTGTGGTCGCCGTCGTCAACATCGCGATTTCCGTAGGCCTGTTCGGCCTCTACCGGGTGGTGAGCAAGCGTGCTGGTGCATAGCCGGACCGGCCGCTGGGCCGCCTGGGCCCTGTTCGGCCTCTTCTTCCTGCCCCTGTTCGCCCTGCCCCTGCTCGTCGTGGTCGCCGCGTCCTTCGCCACCCACTGGTCGGGGGCCTTCCCCTCCGGCCCGACCACCACGAACTACGCTTCCGCCGTGCAGGGCGAATCCCTCCGGGCGCTGACCACCTCGCTGGTGACCGCCCTCGTCGCGAGCCTGCTCGCGCTCACCGTGGGCACCTGGGCCGCGCTGGCCGCCGCCGGGCTGAAACGGCGCGGAAAGCGGACCCTGGACGCCCTGTTCATGCTGCCCGTCGCCGTGCCGTCCGTGGTCGTCGGGCTCGCCGTGCTGGTCGCCTTCAGCAAGCCCCCGCTGCTGCTCAACGGCACCAGCTCAATCGTGATCCTGGCGCACACGATTCTTGTCACGGCGTTTGCCCACCAGTCGGTTTCGGCCGCCATCGTTCGTCTCGACCCCGCGTACGAACAGGCGGCGGCCTCCCTGGGCGCCGGCCCCGCGTACGTCCTGTGGCGGGTCAAGCTCCCCCTCCTGCTGCCGTCCCTCACCGCGGCCGCCGGACTCTGCTTCGCCCTGTCCATGGGCGAGCTGAGCGCCACGATGATGCTCTACCCGCCGGACTGGATGCCCCTCCCGGTCCGGATCTTCACCGCCACCGACCGCGGTTCGCTGTTCGGCGGCTCCGCCGTCGCCGTGGTCCTGATGGCCGCCACCCTCCTGGTCCTCCTGGCCGTCTCCCGCATCCGCACCAGAGCCTCCTACCGCTGACTCCCTTTTTCCCGTAAGGAAGTTCCATGTCCAGAACCCCCGTGAGCCGTACCGTCCTGCGCACCACGGCCGCCGCCACCGGCAGCCTCGCCCTCGCCGCGGGCCTCACCGCCTGCGGCGGCTCCTCCGCCGCCGATTCCAAGGCGGGCGGCGAGAAGGTCGTCACCGTCTACAGCGCCGACGGGCTCAAGAGCGACAAGGGCGACGGCTGGTACGACAAGGTCTTCGCCGATTTCACGAAGAAGACCGGCATCCAGGTCAAGTACGTGGAGGGCGGCTCGGGCGAGATGGTGCAGCGCGCCGTCCGCGAGAAGACCAACACCCAGGCCGACGTACTGGTGACCCTGCCGCCGTTCATCCAGCAGGCGGACGGCAAGGGCCTGCTCCAGGAGTACAAGCCGCAGGGATCCGACAAGGTCAACGGCGCGAACAAGGCCGCCAACGGCAAGTGGACCTCGGTCGTCAACAACTACTTCGGCTTCGTCTACAACAAGAAGGAGCTCACCGACGCCCCCAAGACCTGGGAGGAGCTGCTGGACGCCGAGTACAAGGGCAAGCTCCAGTACTCCACCCCGGGCGTCGCGGGCGACGGCACCGCCGTCCTCGTCAAGTCGATGCACGACTTCGGCGGCAAGGAGGCGGCGATGGAGTACCTGAAGAAGCTCCAGACCAACAACGTCGGCCCGTCCTCCTCCACCAGCAAGCTCGCGCCGAAGACCGACAAGGGCGAGCTGCTCGTCGCCAACGGCGACGTCCAGATGAACTTCGCGCAGTCCAAGTCCATGCCCAACCTGGGCATCTGGTTCCCCGCCAAGGACGGCGGCAAGCCGACCACCTTCGCCCTGCCGTACGCGGCCGGCCTGGTGGACAAGGCCCCGCACACCGAGAACGGCAAGAAGCTCCTCGATTACCTGCTCAGCGAGGACGCCCAGAAGCGGGTCAGCGAGGTCGGCGGTGGCTTCCCCGCGAGCACCGACGTCAAGCCGACCGACGCCAACGCCGTCGAACTCACCAAGCTGATGACGGGCGTCGAGGTCTTCGAGCCGGACTGGGCGGACATCGACAAGAACCTCGCGGGCTACGTCGACGCGTGGAAGTCGGCAACCGGAAGCTGATTGGTTGCCTCCTGGTCACTCCCGTCCAGGAAAGTGACGCTTGCATAACGGGTCTGGACCGAAGACCGCACCTTCGGTCCGGACCCGGCGCATGTCCACCAGCGCCGTTCCCACGATTACTCCCGGAGGAGTACGTGCCCACTGTCCTGTCAGGACGCGCCCTCGCCGTGACCGCCACCGCCACGGCCCTGCTCGCCACCGCGCTCGGCACCCACACCGCCACCGCCGCAGCGGCCGCCACCACCGACAAGGTCCTCGTCATCGGCATCGACGGCGTGGTCCTCGACCGCGTCAAGGCCGCCAACGCCCCCAACCTGAACGGCCTGATGGCCCAGGGGCTCACCGCCAAGAGCACCCTGTACGCCAACCCCATGGCCGCCACCTCCTCGGGCCCTGGCTGGTCCACCATCGCCACCGGCGTCTGGCCCGACAAGCACGGCGTGAAGGACAACTCCTTCACAGGCAAGAACTTCACGGCCTACCCGGACTTCCTGACCCGCATCGAGAACGCCAAGCCGGCGCTCAACACGTACGCGGCCGCCGACTGGGAACCGCTCACCTCCACCGACCAGAACGGCCCGGTCTTCTCCGCCAAGGTCGACAAGCGCCTCAGCCTCAAGGGCGACCGCGACGGCTACGGCACCGAGGACCCGAAGATCGCCGCCGCGGCCTCCGCCGAACTCCAGGGCCAGAACCCGGACGCCTCCTTCGTCTACCTCGGCCAGGTCGACTCGGCCGGGCACTCCTACGGAGCCGCCAGCCAGCAGTACCTCGACGCCATCGGCCGCGTCGACACGATGGTCGGCCAGCTGCTCACCGCCGTGCAGAACCGCCCCACGTACGCCCAGGAGAACTGGAAGATCCTGGTCACCACCGACCACGGGCACACCGACGCCGGCGGCCACGGCGGCTCCTCCATCCAAGAGCGCGGCACCTTCGTCATCGCCAAGGGCGCGGGCATCCCGGCCGGTTCGGTCCGCACCGACGTCAAGCTCGTCGACGTGGCGGCCACCGCGCTCGCCCAGGTCGGCGTCGACGCCGGCTCCGCGATCGACGGCGTCCCGCTGGGCGCCCCCGACGACAACGACCCGTTCGACACCCTGCGGCCGAGCCTCCAGGGCCGCGTGGACGAGACGGGCATCCCCGCAGGCGTCAAGGGCTTCACGCACACCCCGCCGGCCGGCTGGTCCGTCGACAACTCCAAGACGGGCACGGGCGGTGTCACCGAATGGGCCGGCTGGGCCTTCGCGACCGACGAGTTCTGGAGCCAGTCCCAGCGCGACCAGTGGCGCGAGCTGAACGTCCGCTCCCGTGACGTGTTCGCCGTCGCCGACTCCGACGAGTGGGACGACAAGTCCCACACCGGCTCATACGACTCCACCCTGATCACTCCCCAGTGGGCCGTGACCGGCGGCACCACGAAGAACCTGACCTTCCAGACGCACTACCGCCACGAGGCCGGCCAGAGCGCCCAGGTCCTGGTCTCCTACAACGGCGGTACGCCCACCGTCGTCAAGAGCTACACCGCCGACGCGGTCGCCAAGGCCGAGTCCCTGGCCCTCCAGGTCCCGGCCGGCGCCACCGACGTCCAGATCCGCTTCCGCTACACCGGCAGCAACAACTGGTTCTGGACCGTCGACAACGTCAAACTCGGCTGATCCAGGCCCCCGCCGTCCGGGCTGTGGACGCCGAACGCGGCCACGGCCCGGCCCCGATAGGGTGGTACAGACCAGCGGTCAGAGAGCGGAGAACAGTCCAGTGGCAGAGCGCAAGCCGATCGAATCCTGGCTCACCGACATGGACGGGGTACTCATCCACGAGGGCACCCCGATCCCGGGCGCCGATGCCTTCATCAAGCGGCTGCGCGACTCCGGCAAGCCCTTCCTGGTCCTGACCAACAACTCCATCTACACCCCGCGCGACCTCCAGGCCCGGCTCTTCCGGATGGGCCTAGACGTCCCCGTCGAGAACATCTGGACCTCCGCGCTCGCCACCGCCAAGTTCCTCGACGACCAGCGCCCGGGCGGCACCGCGTACGTCATCGGCGAGGCCGGCCTGACGACCGCCCTGCACGACATCGGCTACATCCTGACCGACCACGAGCCCGACTACGTGGTCCTCGGCGAGACCCGGACCTACAGCTTCGAGGCGATGACGAAGGCCGTCCGCCTGATCAACGCGGGCGCCCGCTTCATCTGCACCAACCCCGACGAGACCGGCCCCTCCACCGAAGGCCCGCTGCCCGCCACGGGCGCCGTCGCCGCCCTGATCACCAAGGCGACCGGCAAGCAGCCGTACTTCGCCGGCAAGCCCAACCCGCTGATGATGCGGACCGGCCTGAACGCCATCGGCGCGCACTCCGAGAGCAGCGCGATGATCGGCGACCGGATGGACACCGACGTCCTGGCCGGACTGGAGGCCGGGATGCAGACCTTCCTCGTGCTGACCGGACTGACCTCCATCGAGGACACCGAGAAGTTCCCGTACCGCCCGACCAGGACCGTCGACTCCATCGCCGACCTGGTCGATCTCGTCTGATCCGAACGGGTCAAGCGCGCGGCGCTCCGGATGCGGAGCGGTGCGCCGCGCGTGAACCTCCTTGTTGAGGAGGTTCACCATGCGCAGTGCTCTGATCGCTCTCCGTGCCACCGGGGTGGCCGTCGCCCTGACGGCGCTCACCGCGGTGTCCCCGCCCGCAGCCCTGGCGGGCGAGGAGAACCGTGCGGGCGTCTCGGTCGATCCGCACCAGGCCGAGCCGGGGGCGCAGGTCAAGCTGCGCGTCCGCGGCTGTGACGACAAATGGGCGTCGGCCAAGTCCGCGGCCTTCGTGTCGGAGGTCCACCTGTCGTCGGGCCGCGACGGGGACAAGACGCTGTCGGGTGACGCGATGGTCAGCTCGCACGCCCAGCCCGGCTGGCACGACATCAAGGTCAAGTGCGACGGGGGCGAGGACCGCGTACGCGGTTCCATCGAGGTGATCCGCCGTCGCGACGACCGCGAACAGGACCGCGACCGGCCGAACCCCCACCAGTCGCCCGTCCGGCCCGTCCACGCGGGCGGTGGCGGCATGTCCGCCGAGCTCGCGGCGCAGGCACAGGACCAGGCCGCGGCCACCAAGAAGAGCCACGGGGGCGAGGGCCCCGGCCTCCCGCAGACCGTGATCGGCGCAGTGCTCGCCGCCGCGGCCACACTGGCCGTCGCGTTCCGGGCGCTGACCCTGCGTCGGCGCCGCAGCGGCGAGTGAGGGCCCTGCGGTGACGGGCCGGGGGGAGCCGAAGTCCTCCGGCAGCGGGCGGTTGCTGACCTTCGCCGCCTGGTCCGTGCTGGTGCTCGGCCTGTGGCTGTGGGGCCGCGAGATCACCGGCGTCCCGCCGCGCCCGTCGTCCGCACTGGCCGGCGGGTCCGCGCTCCCGGTCCCCGGGCTGCCCGCCGCGCACACCCCGCTCGCGGCGTCCGTGCCCGCCCGGGTCGACGTGCCGTCGATGGGCATCCAGGCGCCGGTGATCTCCCGCGGCCTCGATGCCCAGGGCGCGATCGAGCCGCCGCCGTTCGAGCAGCCCGGCGCGGTGGGTTGGTGGGGCGCCGGGGCCAAGCCGGGCGAGGCGGGCGCCGCGCTGCTGGTCGGGCACGTGGACACGGCGTCGAAGCCGGCCGTCTTCTACGGCCTGAGCACGGCCCAGCCGGGCGGCAAGGTACGGGTGGTGCGGATGGACGGGTCGGTCGCCGAGTTCACGATCGAGGACGTACGGGTCTACGAGCGGGCGGGCTTCGACGCGCACCGGGCCTACGGCCCGCGGATCGAGGGCCGGGCCGAGCTGCGCCTGGTGACCTGCGGGGGCACGTACGACAAGGCGGCCAGGGAGTACACGGCGAACGTGGTCGTCTCGGCCTACCTGACGGGCGAGGGCGAAGCCGCGGGTGCGGGAGGGCGGCCCGGCGCGGCGGTGTGAGGCGAGGATTCGGGCACGGGCAGGGACACGCCCGTGCGCACCGGCTGCTCCGCCGCCCGGGGGACACGACGAAGAAGCCCCTCACAGCTTTCGCTGTGAGGGGCTTCCCCTTGTCTGTGCGCCGCCAGGGACTCGAACCCCGGACCCGCTGATTAAGAGTCAGCTGCTCTAACCAACTGAGCTAGCGGCGCTTGCTGACAGGGAAAACTCTACCCCACCTCCACCCGTGCTCGTGACCAGCCGCGCCCGCCTTGTCCGATTAACCCATGTTTGGGGGGTTCATCGTGCACGATATGTCTGAGCCGACCGCATCTGATGCCCCGACAGATGCCCGGCCCGCCTGACCAGCGACGAGCAGGGGAGTGGACGGAACCGCATGACGATCCAGCCTCCGGTGCATGTGCAGACGACCGCACCGATGCCGATGCCCGCTTTCGAGGAGTACGAGCCCGCGGGCGACTGCGTCTGCCTGGGCTGCACGCAGCGCCGGCGTTCCCTCGCCCGCGCCCGGGCCATACCGCTCCGTGACGGCGGCCACCCGGCCGCGCGAGGCGCCCGCCGGGCGCTGGTGCTGGCCACCGCGGCGGGCGTGGTCCTGGGCGGCGGCGGCTCGGCGGCACTGGCGGCGGCCGACCCGGTCCCCGGCCCGGGCCCGGTCTCCCTCGACATCCCCGGCTCCCCGCAGGGCGGCCGGTCCCCGCTGCACGGCCGCCCGGCACCGGCGAAACCGGCGGGTGCGCCGGGCGCGCCGTCGGCGGTCAGGCGGATCGACCGGACGTCGATCATCACCCGGGCGAAGCTGTGGCTGGACGCGAAGGTCCCGTACAGCATGTCCACGTACTGGTCCGACGGTTACCGCCAGGACTGCTCCGGCTTCGTCTCGATGGCCTGGAACCTCGGTACGAACGAGTGGACCGGAAGCCTCGACAAATTCGCCACCAAGATCACCAAAGAGGAGCTGCTCCCGGGGGACATGCTGCTCTTCCACAACCCGGCCGACCCCACCAACGGCTCGCACGTGGTGCTCTTCGGCGGATGGGTCGACGAGACGCGCACGCACTACGTCGCGTACGAGCAGACCCGCCCGAACACGCGGAAGGGCGCCACCCCGTACGGCTACTGGAACAACGCGACGAAGTACCTCCCGTACCGGTTCAACGGCGTGACCAGCGCGATCGCCGAGGACCCGGCGACCGACCCCAAGCCCGCGGTCCCGACCGCCTTCCCCGGCGCCACGCAGTTCGGTCCGGGCGCGAACAACGAGCACGTCGCCCAGCTGGCCCGGATGCTGATCGACCGGGGCGGCCGCCGCTTCTACCCCAAGGGTGCGAGCACGGCCTGGAGCGACGCCGACAAGCTGGCCACGCAGGCATTCCAGAGCGCCCAGGGCTGGACGGGCACGGACGCGGACGGCATTCCCGGCGCAAACACCTGGCAACTGCTGGTCGAGCACAAGGGCAACGACATCCGGCCGACGGTGGACGCCGCACCGGGGCCCGCCGGGGTGCCGGCCTATCCGGGGTCGTCGGTGTTCCGCCCCGGGGCCTCGCACCCGTTCATCACCGCCCTCGGCCGCCAGCTGGTGAAGAAGGGCTTCGGCAAGAACTACACATCCAGCCCGGGGCCCCGCTGGAGCGAGGCCGACCGTCGCAGCGTCGAGGCCTTCCAGCGCGCCCAGGGGTGGCGCGGCGCCGAGGCCAACGGCTACCCGGGCCCGGAAACCTGGCGCCGGCTGTTCGCATGACGGAGGCAACGATGTACCCCACGCGCACCACCTCGACGACGGGCACCTTCCGCGTGCCACCGGCGGAGGCATCCCCGCAGGCCCCGGCGGCCCCGCAGGTGCCGCAGGCCCTGGCCCCGCGGGGCACGGGCGAGCTGTACCCCGCCCCGCAGCGCCCGCCGGCTCCGGAGCCCGCACCTGCGACCACGGCCGCGACTCCCGCCCCGTACGCGGCGCAGGGCGAGCCGGACTCCGAGCCCCAGGCGCCGTCCCCGCGCCCGGCGGTGGAGCCCGCGCCTGCGGCCGATGCCGCCACGGCCGCGATCCCGGCCCCGTACGCGGTTCAGGCCGCCCCGGAGTCCGCCCTCCCGGCCGCAGGCCCGTTGCCGCATCCGGCCGAGGTCGAGCCGGAGGCTCCCCCTCCACCTGCGGATCCGCACCGGCACGCTGCGCCGGCGGCCCCGGCCGCATTCCCGCACGCGGCTCACCCCGGGCCGGAGGTCCCCTCTCCGTCCGCGCCGGCGGAGCCCGCGGCGGTGCCCCGGCTCGCGCACGCGGCTCAGGCCGAGCCGGAGCCGGCTCGTACGGCCGCGCCGGCGGGCCTGTTTCCCGGTGCAGAGGCCGTGGCCGTGACCTTGGCCCCGTACGCGGCCCAGGCGGGTCCGGAGAGCACCGTCGCGGCCGCGGGTCCGCTGCCGCACGAGGCCCAGGCTTCCCCACCGCCCGCGGTGGCCGACCCGCTTCGGGGTGCGGAAGACCGCGCTCCGGGGCTCGGGGATCCGCTCGCGTACGCGGCTCGGACCGCTCCGGAGTCGGGCGGGTCCCGTGAGGTCGCTGTGCCGCACGGGCGGCCGGCTGCGGACACGGACACCGGCTGGAGCGAGGTTCCGGCGGCCCGGGTCCGGGTCGAACCCGAGCCGGTGCACGCGCTGGCCGGGGGCGTCGACCGGGCCGAGTCCGGCGGCATCTCATACGGTCAGGAACCCGATCCCGTGGTCTGCGTACCGGCCCCGGCGGGGTCGCACGACGAGAACGCGCACACCGGCGTGGCCACCCTGCGGCTGCGCGCCCTCGACGGCGGGGGCGAACCCCCGTCCCCGCAGGGACCGGTCTGGCCGGCGGAGGCCGGGCCGGTGGTGGACGGTCCCGGGCGGCGGTACGGCGAGCCGTGGCCGCCCGCCGGCCCGCAGTCCGGCTCCGGGCTCGTACCCGGCTCCGGCTCCGGGTCCGGGTCCGGGTCCGAGCCCGCGCATCCGCACCCGCACCCGCACCCGAACGGCGATGCCGATGCCGAGGGCCGTCCCACCGGAGTGCCCGGTCCTGCGGTCGCCGAGATCGTGGCGCAGGCCGTGGCCCGCGGCATGGAGGGCGACACGCAGGACCTGCCGCGGGTCGCGCCCGTCCGCGGGGCGGCGGCCACCGAAGTGCCGGTGCACCTGCCGTTCCGCGGGGAGGCCCGCCCGGCCGCCCCCAAGCCCCCGGCCGCCGGGTCCGCCCCGCGCACCTCCCGGCCCGCAGCCCCCGGCCGACGGGTCCCGCGCGGCGACGAACGGCTCCGGGAGCACCGCGGCCCCGTACTGCCCGGCTGGGTCGGCGTCGGCGTCGGCGGGCTCGCCCTCGCCGGCTGCCTGGCGGTGCTCTGGCGTGCCGGGGCGGTCCCCGCCACCTTCGTGGCCGCCTTCGGCGCGAGCCCCCGCGCCTACCACGGGCTCCGCGCCACCCACTGGCCCCCGCTCGCCTTCCTCGGCATCGTCGCGCTGCTCGCGCTCGGCGGGCTGGGCCGCGCCAAGGCCGGTCACGCCTGGGTGCTCACGCTGTTCGGCCGCTACCGCGGCACGGTCCGCCGTACGGGGCTGACCTGGGTCAGCCCGCTGCTGCTGCGCCGTCGCGTCGACGTCCGGCTGCGGCACTGGCGCAGCGATCCCATGCCGGCGGTGGACTCCGGCGGCCTGGCCCTGCGGGTCGTCGTCCAGGTCGTGTGGCAGGTGAAGGACACGGCCCGGGCCACCCTCGCCGTCGAGGACCACACGGAGTACCTCGCCGAGCAGGTCGAATCGGCGATGGCCCGGGTCCTGTCCCAGCTGCCCGCCGACGCGTTCCACGAGGACGCCCCGACGCTGCGCGATTCCGAGGCGGTCGGCGACGCGCTGACCCGGATGCTGGCGACCGAGACCGAGGCGGTGGGGATCGAGGTCTACTCGGCCCAGCCGACGCGGATCGAGTACGCCCCCGAGGTCGCCGATGCCATGCGGCGGCGGCGGGTCGCCGCGATCGACGCGAAGCACCGGGACACGGTGTTGACCTCGGTCGTGGACGCGGTCGACGACACCGTCCACCGGCTGACCTCGCGGGGGCTGGTCGAGCTCGACGACTACGAGCGCAAGGCCCTCGTGAAGGACCTCACCGTCGCCTTCTACACGGGGCGTCCGGAGTAGGGCGCCCCGCGAGGAGCGGGACCGACGAGCGAACGGGTGGCCGGAATCGACCGGACCACCCGTTCCCCCATTGGTCTGGACATGGCCAACTCCCGTCAATAACCTGGTACTTGGTCTAGACCTGAATCCCCATGCGTGCGCACGCTCTCGCCGGTCTCCCCCCACGTTCAAGGAGCATCATGCGTCCCATCCGCATGCCCGTTCACCTGCCCAGACGAGCCGGTGCCGCCGCGCTCGGCCTCGGTGTCGTCGCCGGCCTGGCGCTCCTCACCGCCCCCACCGCGAGCAGCCACGGCTACACCGACACCCCCATCAGTCGCCAGAAGCTCTGCGCCAACAAGACCGTCGCCGACTGCGGCCCGATCCAGTGGGAGCCGCAGAGCGTCGAGGGCTACAAGGGCTTCCCGGCCGCCGGTCCGGCCGACGGCCAGATATGTTCCGGCGGGCACGGCGAGTTCGCGCAGCTCGACGACCCGCGCGGCGGTGCCTGGCCCACCACCAAGGTCACCAGCGGGCAGAGCTACGGCTTCCGCTGGCAGTTCACCGCCAACCACTCCACCACCGACTTCAAGTACTACGTCACCAAGAACGGCTGGGACTCCACCAAGCCCCTCACCCGCGCCTCCCTCGAATCCCAGCCGTTCCTCACCGTCGCCTACAACGGTGCCCGGCCCGACATGACCACCGTCCACCAGGGCGCCATGCCGAGCGGCAAGACCGGACGGCACATGATCCTGGCCGTCTGGACGGTCAACGACACCCCCATGGCGTTCTACTCCTGCTCCGACGTCCAGTTCTGAGGCTTCGGCCCCGGCTCTGGCGACCCGTCCCGGAGGCGGGTTCCGGCATTCAATTCTGACGGAACGTCAGCTACCCTCCGGCGGCATGCGGACGACACCCGAAACCGTCGCGGAGCTCATCGCACGCCAATGGGGCGACCACCGGCCGGGGCTGAAGTACGGCGGCAGCACGGACGCCGCCGTCCTCAGCCGCCACCGGACCGCCCAGGAGGCCGCGGCGCGCGCCGCGCTGCTCGTCGACCTCCTGCCTTCGGACGCCGAACCGCACATCGGGGTGCTGCTCGACAACACCCCCGAGTTCCCGTTCTGGCTCGGCGCGGCGGCCCTCGCCGGGGCCGCCGTCGCCGGGATCAACCCCACCCGGCGCGGTCCCGAGCTGGCCCGCGACATCCTGCACACCGACTGCCGGATCCTGGTCACCGAGCGCGCCCACCTGCCGCTGTTGCGCGGGCTCGACCTGCCCGGCGTACGGATCCTGGTCACCGGCACCGAGGAGTACGAGGACCTGCTCGCCCCGTACGCGGGCGCGAAGCCGGGCGAGGCCGTCTTCGCCGCCCCCGGTCCGGGCTCCCGCTTCCTCCTCTACTTCACCTCGGGTTCCACCGGCGCCCCCAAGGCCGCCCTCTGTAGCCAGGGCAGGATCGCCGCCGCCGGCGCCTCGCTCGTCCGGCAGTTCTCCGTGACCCCGGACGACGTGCACTACATCTGCATGCCGCTCTTCCACGGCAACGCCGTCATAGCCGACTGGCTGCCCGCCCTCGCCGGGGAAGCGGCCGTGGCCCTGCGCCCCCGGTTCTCCGCCTCCGCGTTCCTGGACGACGTCCGCGCGTACGGGGCGACGTACTTCACCTACGTCGGCCGGGCCGTCCAGTACCTGCTGGCCACCGAGCCCCGCCCCGACGACCGCGAGCACACCCTGCGCCTCGGCTTCGGCACCGAGGCCGGTTCGGTGGACGCGGCGCGGTTCGCCGACCGGTTCGGGGTCCGGCTGGTGGAGGGGTACGGGGCCACCGAGGGCGGGGCCTCCGTCCAGCGCACCCCGGACACCCCGCCGGGCGCCCTGGGCCGCGCCGGGGCCGGGGACGACCTGGCGGTGATCGATCCGGAGACGGGCGCGGAGTGCCCGCCGGCCGTCCTGGACGCGCGCGGCCGCCTCGTCAACGGCTCCGCGGCGATCGGCGAGCTGGTCAACCGGGGCCGGAGCCTCTTCGAGGGCTACTGGCGCAATCCCGACGCGGAAGCCGCACGGACCCGGGACGGCTGGTACTGGACCGGCGACCTCTTCTTCCGCGACGCCGACGGGTTCCTCTACTTCGCGGGCCGTACCGACGACCGGCTGCGGGTCGACAGCGAGAACCTCGCCGCGGCGGTGATCGAGGACATCCTGGCGCGCTGGGCCCCGGCGGCCGCGGTCGCCGTGTACGCCGTGCCGGACGAGGCGGCCGGCGACCAGGTGATGGCGGCGGTCGCACTGGAGGAGGGGGAGCGGTTCTCGGCGGACGCCTTCTCCGCGTTCCTGGCCGCCCAGCCGGACCTCGGCACGAAGATGTCCCCGCGCTACGTCCGGATCGTGGAGTCCATGCCGACCACGGCCACGAACAAGATCCACCGGGTCGCCCTGCGCCGCTCCGGCTTCCGCTGCCCGGACCCGGTCTGGTGGTGCCCGCCGGGCGGCTCCGGCTACCGGCTCCTGGACCAGGAGGACCTCGCAGGCCTGCTGGCGGCGTACGCGGCCCACGGCCGGGGCGAGCTCCTGGACCGCTGATCCCCGCACCGCGGGTATTGGTTTTGAGCACCCCTGGGGACCAGGTAGTATTTTCTCTGTCAGGCGCCGCTAGCTCAGTTGGTTAGAGCAGCTGACTCTTAATCAGCGGGTCCGGGGTTCGAGTCCCTGGCGGCGCACCTGTACTTCGGGCGGTTTCCGGTTCACCGGGAACCGCCCGAAGTGTTTTCCGGAAAGAACTCCGGACTCTTTGGACTTTCCGGGCCCTCGGGATCCTCCGGGCCTCCGGGGCTCACAGCGTGAGCGACAGCAGCAGCGGCGCGGCCTTCCGGTTCAGTGCGTCCGCGGCGGCCCGCAGCCGGTGCGCGTGCTCGACCGGCATCGACAGGGCAAGGCACCCCACCGAGGCCCCGGCGGTGATCGGAACCGCGGCGCAGACGGTGCCCACCGCGTACTCCTGGAGGTCCAGCACCGGAACCGTCGCCGGCTGGCTGTCCAGCTTGGAGAAGAGGATCCGCTCGTTCACGATCGTCTTCGACGTGAGCCGGGCGATCTTGTGTCGCGAGAGGTGGTCGCGCCGCCCGTTCTGGTCGAGCTGCGTCAGTAGGCACTTGCCGACCGCGCTGGCGTGCGCCGCGGAGCGGAAGTCGACCCACTCGTGCACCTTCGGGGTGCGGGGGCTGTCCGCGAACTGCGTGATCTTCACTTCGCCGTCCACGTACCGGCTGATGTAGACGGCCGCGCCCACCGAGTCCCGGAGTCGGTCCAGTGTCTCCTGGAGCTTGTTCTGGAGGGCCTGTTGCCTGTCTATGCCGGAGCCGAGCAGCACCAAGGAGTCACCTATGGCGTAGGCGCCGTCCGACACCTGGAGGACGTACCCCTCACGGCGCAGCATGAGGAGCATCGGCGCGAGATGGGCCGCGGGCAGGCCGGTCTCACGCGCGATTTGTATGTCGGTCACGCCGCCGGTGTGGCGGGCGATCGTTTCGAGTACGCGCAGGGCGTACTGCACCGAATGGAACGGCGCGGTCGGCTCGGGCTTCAGCGCCACGGTTTTCCCCCTAGCAGGTTGTTACCGCTTGCCCTACCACGATAGCCATCAAGAGGCCCGCGTGGAGCGCCTGTTGATGAGATTGATGGCTCGATCACGTCCCCCTGCCTGTGTCTACTCCATTGGCATATGCCAAGGTCATGGCCGCTGTCCGGGGACGCCGGGAATGCGGGCCCGCCGCCGATGGTTCGAGTTCTTCGTACGGACGGCGATGCGAGGCGGGAGCGACTATGAGTGACACCGGGGACGCGGGTCGGGCTACGGACCAAGGTGGACTCGGAGACCGGATCCGGGGTGAGGTCCGCGGCCTCGCACCGGTGCCGCTCTCGGTGCTGGACCTCGTCACGGTCGGCGCCGGCAGCACCGCCCGCGAGTCCCTGCGCACCAGTGTCGACATCGCCCGACTCGCCGAGTCCCGCGGCTACCACCGCCACTGGGTCGCCGAGCACCACTCGATGCCCGGGGTGGCCAGCTCCTCCCCGGCGGTGATCCTGGCCCACCTCGCCGCCCACACCTCCCGCATCCGGCTCGGCTCGGGCGGGGTCATGCTGCCCAACCACGCCCCGCTCGCCGTCGCCGAGCAGTTCGGCACCCTGGAGGCGCTCGCCCCGGGCCGGATCGACCTCGGGCTCGGCCGCGCACCCGGCACCGACGGCCGCACGGCCGCGGCCCTGCGCGGACCCGGGCGCCTCGACGAGGCCGCGGAGGAGTTCCCCCGGCAGCTCGTGGAGCTCACCCGCTTCCTCGACGACGACTTCCCCGACGGGCACCCGTACGCCCGCGTCCACGCGGTACCGGGTCCCGTGCAGGGCCCCGCCGGGCGGCCGCCGCTGTGGCTGCTCGGCTCCTCCGGGTTCAGTGCCCGCCTCGCCGCCGAGCTCGGCCTGCCCTTCGCGTACGCCCACCACTTCTCGGCGGCCGGCACCCTGCCCGCGCTGGAGCTCTACCGGCAGGCCTTCCGACCCTCGGCGGTGCTGGACGCCCCGTACGCGGTGATCGGGGTGTCGGCGCTCGCCGCCGAGACCGACGCGCAGGCCCGCGCCCAGGTGCTCACGGGGGCCCTGTCGATGCTGCGGCTGCGCAGCGGCCGGCCCGGGCTGATCCCGACGCCCGAGGAGGCCGCGGCCTACGACTTCTCCCCGCTGGAGCGGGAGTTCGTGGACGGCTGGCTCGCGAACGTCGTCCACGGCACGCCCGACGAGGTTCGCGCCGGGCTCGACGCCCTGGTCAAGCGCACGGGGGCCGACGAGCTGATGCTGACTTCCAACGCCCACAGCGGGGCAGCGCGGGTGCGCTCGTACGGACTCGTGGCGGACGCGTACGGCATGCCGGTGCAGGCTCCGCCCGCGGCCCCCGCGGTATGACCCGTCCGGCTCCGCCCGGGGGTGCCGTTCGGAGCCCGCTCGTCCGGTTCTGTCCGTAGTCGGCGAGCGTCTGGTAACAGCCCCGTGACGGGCGCCGTCCAGATTGGATCTTGATCGCGGCCATCAGGTAGAACCCGTGTTCGGCTCATCATGGCCACGCCACATTTCGACACGGGGGAGACTTCCATGCGTTCCAATCGGCACGTCATCGGCACCATCGCGCTCGTCGCCGCGCTCGGCGGCCTGGCCGCGTGCGGCCCGCAGGAGGACGCCGCCGGCGGCTCCCCCTCGGCGCCCTCCGCCGCGACGAAGCCGTCCGCATCCGCGCCCGCGGGCGGCTCCAAGGCCGACCCCTCCGGGTCGGGCGGCGGTGAGAAGGACTGCGGCAAGCCGCCGACGCCGCCCGCCGGCGTGAAGATCGTCCAGGTGGGCCTGCACCGCGACGCGAGCGTCTTCGAGGCCATGGACGCCAAGCCCGTGTGCACGTCCAACGACTGGATCTACCACGGCGAGGGCGAGCCGAAGGGCTACAAGCTGCCCGCCGACGTCAAGGGCGAACTGGCCACGGGTCCGGGCAAGTTCCAGCCTGTGAACCGCGATGAGCTGTCGAAGCACATCGACGGCTGTCTGCGCGAGGACTACAACGTCGTCAAGCAGCCCTACTCCTGCTACGGCAACGTCTACGAGATCACGCTCAACTCCAAGGGCGAGGTGCAGACGATGCGCGAGCGCTGGTCGGTCTGATCCGGCCGCGGCGCCGGCCGGCGCCGTAGCGCCAGTTGATGGATCTCGTGCGAACGGAGTTCTGCTGGTTTGTTGCCGCAACCTTGCGGGAGCGTGGCCTAAGGCATCCTTAAACCGCTCGTCACCCGGGGTGGCGGGCGGTTTCGCATGGGCCCTCAGGCCTCTGACGAGGGGATTTCCCCGGCAAGTGGTCTAGTCCTTCTTTGGTCCAAACCATTGACTCGGACCTCGGGTGATCGCTATCACTTCTCACACCCGAACCTCTTGCTTCCCCCTCCCACCCCCCCCGGAGGCAGTTCATGCACATCCGTAAACCCCTCATCGCGGCCGCCGCCACGGCCGCGCTGGCAGCCGGAGCGCTGGCAGGCTTCGCGGGGCTCGGCACCGCGCAGGCCGCCGATGCGACCGCCGCCGCGGGCGGCGGCAACGTCAAGATCGCGTACTACGACCAGTGGAGCGTGTACGGGAACGCCTTCTACCCCAAGCACCTCGACACCCGCGGCATAGCGGGCAAGTTGAACGTCATCAACTACTCGTTCGGCAACATCCACCCCACGAACCTCACCTGTTTCGAGGCGAACAAGGCCGCGGGCGACGACAACAACCCCAACGCCGGTGACGGTGCGGGCGACTCGTACGCCGACTACCAGAAGTCCTTCAGTGCGGCGGACAGCGTGAGCGGCGTCGCCGACAAGTGGGACCAGCCGATCGTCGGCGTGTTCAACCAGTTCAAGCAGCTGAAGGCGAAATACCCCAACCTCAAGATCAACATCTCGATCGGGGGCTGGACGTACTCGAAGTACTTCAGTGACGCGGCCAAGACCGACGCCTCCCGCAAGAAGCTCGTGTCCTCCTGCATCGACCAGTACATCAAGGGGAACCTGCCGGTCGACGGCGGATACGGCGGTCCGGGCACCGCGGCCGGCATCTTCGACGGCATCGACATCGACTGGGAGTACCCCGGCTCCTCCGGCGGCCACCTGGGCAACCACTACGCCCCCGAGGACAAGCAGAACTTCACGCTCCTGCTCAAGGAGTTCCGCGAGCAGCTCGACGCTTACGGCGCGGCCAACGGCGGCAAGAAGTACCTGCTGACCGCGGCGCTCCCGGCCGGCCAGGACAAGATCAAGTACATCGAGACGGACAAGATCGGTTCGTACCTCGACTACGCGAACATCATGACGTACGACATGCACGGCGCCTGGGACGGCGACGGGCCCACGTACCACCAGTCCCCGCTGGACAACTCGGCGGCCGATCCGACCGACCCGATCGCCCCGGGCACCCAGAAGTACGGCATCAAGAACGCCATCGACTCCTGGATCGACGGCAACGCGGCGTACGGCATCGCCGGCGGCTTCCCCGCCAACAAGCTGACCCTGGGCTACGAGTTCTACTACCGCGGCTGGAAGGGCGTCCCCGCCGGGACCGCGGGCGGCCTCGCCCAGAGCGCGACCGGCCCCTCCGCGGCCCGGCCCACCAGCCAGCAGGCGGGCATCGCCAACTACAAGGAGCTCGGCGGGATCGTCGACAACCCGGCGACCACCTTCTGGGACGACCAGGCGAAAGCCTCGTACTTCTACAAGGACGGCGAGTTCTTCACCGGCCTGAACCAGCGGTCCGTCCAGGCCCGGGTCGACTACGGCAAGCAGCGCGGCCTGGCCGGCGCGATGATGTACTCCCTGCTCGGCCTGGACGACAACACCACGCTGCTCAACCAGATCTCGGACGCCCTCGGCGGCACCACGCAGCCTCCGACGACTCCGCCGACGACTCCTCCGACCACGCCCCCCACGACCCCTCCGACCACGCCGCCGACCACACCGCCCACCTCGGGCTGCCCGGCACCGGCGTACCTCGCGGGGACCGTCTACACCGGCGGCAACGAGGTCTCGCACAAGGGCCACAAGTGGAAGGCCCAGTGGTGGACGCAGAACGAGGAGCCCGGCACGACCGGTGAATGGGGCGTCTGGAAGGACCTCGGCGCCTGCTGATCTCCCCCCACCCCGCGCCGAGCGCCGGCCGCCCCCGTCCCCCTCGCGAAGAGGCCGGGGGCGGCCGTGTGCCCGCGGGCCGGTCAGACCTGGTACTGACCGACCGCGATGAAGTGGCGCGGCTCCTCCGGGGTGC
Organism: Streptomyces sp. NBC_00597; assembly: GCF_041431095.1. Taxonomy (GTDB): domain Bacteria; phylum Actinomycetota; class Actinomycetes; order Streptomycetales; family Streptomycetaceae; genus Streptomyces. The sequence goes on along the minus strand of NZ_CP107757.1, from coordinate 3,840,621 downwards.
CGCCCACGGCTTTCCGGGCCGCCGCGTGCGTACAGGGCGTCGCTGCTGCCCGGACGGGCCGGGATCCGGGGCGACCGCGACGCGGTCGTCCTCGGTTCGGGTCGGTCGCGGGCCGGTCTTCCGGAACGCGGCGGCCCGGCGGCGGTGGCGTCGGGGGCCTTGTTCGCCTCGCGCCCGGCGCGCCTGCCGGTGGCCGGGTCGGCGAGGAGCTCGGCGATGGCGACCCGGTCGTCCTCGTCCTGCGCGATCGCGCGACCGGTCTTGAGGGAGGCGCGCAGGTCCTCGACCCTGCCGGCCAGGGCCTTCTGGGCCTCCCGGTTCACGGCCCTGCCCGTGGCCGGGTCGGTGATGGTCCGCGCGATCGCGACGCGCAGGTCGGCCGCGGTCACGGAGTCGTACGGCGAGCCGTCGGCGACGCCCGAGGTGGCCCACCCACCGGCGGTGGCCAGCGGTCTTCGGCCGTTCGGCGGCTGGTGGGCGACGGCTCACGGTGGCCGCCCGGAGGGGTGTCGGAGGGGGTGCCGCGGGGCGAGCGGAACGCCTAGCCGGCGTCGCTCGCGCCCGGGCGGGTGCCGATCATCTCGGCGATCAGCTCGGGGGCCACCGCGCGCGAGTACAGCCAGCCCTGGCCGGTGTCGCAGCCGACGCGGCGCAGCCGGGCCGCCTGGCCGGCCGTCTCCACGCACTCCGCCGTCACCGTCAGTCCCAGCCGGTGCGCGAGCTGCACCAGGGCCTCGACGATGGTCTCGTCGGCCGGGTTCGGGTGGGCGCCCTCGTCGTAGCGGAATCCGCGGACGAAGGAGCCGTCCAGCTTCAGCACGGACACCGGGAGCCGGCTCAGATAGGCCAGGTTCGAGTAGCCCGTGCCGAAGTCGTCGATGGCGATCCGCACGCCCATGTCGCTCAGCGCCTGCAGGGCCTGGAGCGGGCGTCCCGCGGAGCCCATCACCGCCGACTCGGTCAGCTCCAGCTGGAGCAGCTGCGGGGCCAGCCCGGTCTCGGCGAGGATCTCCGCCACGTCGCCGACCAGGTCGGAGTCCCACACCTGCCGTACCGCCACGTTGACGGAGACGAAGACCGGGGAGTCGCTGGGCTGCTCGATCTGCCAGCGCCGGGCCTGCCGGCAGGCGGTCCGCAGCACCCACCGCCCCAACTGGACGATGGAGCCGTCCTCTTCCGCAATTCCGATGAACCGATTCGGCGTCAGCGTGCCGAACTGCGGGTGGCTCCAGCGGACCAGGGCCTCCACCCCGCGCACCGCCCCGCTCTCCAGGTCCACGAGCGGCTGGTACTCCAGCTCGAACTCGCCCCGCTCCACCGCCGGCCGCAGGGTCGAGCTGAGCGCCTGCCGGGTCATGCGGTGTGCGTTGCGCTCCGGGTCGAACAGCGTCCAGCGGGCCTTGCCGTCCGCCTTCGCCCAGTACAGGGTCGTGTCCGCGGCCTGCATCAGAGCAGTCGCCGAGGTCCCGTCCGTGGCCCGCTCCACCACGCCGATGGACGCCGAGACCGACAGTCGCTGGCCGGCCAGGTCGAACGGCTCCTGTACGGCGGTCAGGACGCTCCGTGCCAGGTCGGCGAGCTGCTCGGTGCCGGTGGAGTCCTCGACCAGCAGGGCGAACTCGTCGCCGCCGAGCCGGGCGACGAGGTGCCCGCCGGTGCGCCCGTAGCCGGACTGGTCGGCGCACTGCGTCAGCCGGGCCGCGACGGCGGTCAGCAGCCGGTCGCCGACCCGGTGCCCGAGGGTGTCGTTGACCGCCTTGAAGCCGTCCAGGTCGAGGTAGCACAGGCCGATCCGCCCGGTGCCGCCCTGATCGTACGAGGAGGCTTCCAGGGCTGCGGAGAGCCGCTCGAAGAACAGCGCCCGGTTGGGCAGCCGGGTCACCGGGTCGTGCATCTGGAGGTGCCGCAGCCGGGCCTGGAGGTCACGGCGGTCGCTGATGTCGGCGACGGACAGCAGCACGTCCCGGGTGCCGGGCACGGGCCCGAGGGTGACCTCGGTCCACATGGAGTGCCCGTCGGGGTGTTTGAGTCGGCGGGTGCAGCGCAGTCTGGCCTGCCGGCCGCGGAGCACTTCCTGGTAGGCCTGCCAGGTGCGGGCCTCGGCGCCCAGGTCGACCAGGTCGGCCGCGCACTGCTCGACGAGCGCGTGCGGCTCGGTGCCGAGGAGTCCGGCCAGGGCCGCGTTGGCGGCGACGACGTAGCCGGATCGGTCGACGACGGCCATGGCGAGGTGGGCCGCGTTGAAGGCGGCCCGGTAATCGCGCAGTTCGGAGTCGGTGCGGGTGGGCGTTGTCGGCATGTCCGGCACTGCTTGGTGACGCTCCGTAATGTCCGATCGGATGCTGTCGGCCGCCGAACCGGTTCCTTCTGAGGTTCCGCTCACCGTTGGCTCCCGCAGTGCTCGTGAGTGTCCGTGCAGGAAAGTGTGCCGATCATAGAGGCACCGTACGGACCTATCCAGCGGCGCCGCCGTGCGGGGCACGGGACTTCGGCGTGCTGACGCCCCTTCGGGCATACCCCGCGCGATCGTTTCTGCGCAGCTCTGAGCAGCGGAAGGCTGCCGATGATCTCCCGTGATCGGTCGTGACGTTCTGTAGGCGTGTGGGTGACCCCGCGGGTCACCGACTTGCCGTAGTGCTCACTCTTGTGGGGCAGCGGAACAGGGCATTAATAAGGCAATCGCCTCAGGGTGGAACGAGATGGTACGAATCCACCACCGGAGGTCGATGTGCCGCGACAGCAGACACCCGGGGGAGTGGAACGCTCCCCGATGAGAAGCATGGCGGCCGCGCTCACCTCCCTGACGGCGCTGGCCGCCATGTCGCTCGTCGCGGGTCCCGCGGTCGCCGATCCGGGGGCCGGGCCGTGCGCCCTCACCCGCACCTCGGCGCACCACTCCCTCGGCCTGGACACCTGGAACCGCGCCTACCCCAAGCCGGAGCGCACCCTCAACGCGGTCATGGTGTTCCTCTCCTTCCCCGACCACCGGACCAACCTGACGACCGACCAGCTGACCGGCGACTACTTCCCCGCGACCAGCGACTTCTTCGAGCGGGCCTCGTACGGGAGGTTCCGGTTGGTCCCGCACCCGCAGAAGCAGTGGATCCGGATGCCCAAGCCGTCCACGGCGTACGGGATACAGCGTGACTGGGTGGCCCAGGACCGGGCGGCGTACCTGCGGGACGCCGTCGCCGCAGCCGACCCCGAGGTGGACTTCTCGCAGTACGACGTCGTGTACTTCGTCGCCGACCCGGACGCGCCCGGCGTGGACTCGGACGCCACCAAGGTCGTCAACTTCGACCGGCCGATCAGGGCCGACGGGACCGACCTGCGGCGGATCGTGACCGTCTTCGAGCGCCACCCGCCGGACCGCAACGTGCTGGCGCACGAGACGGGCCACGTCTTCGACCTGCCCGACCTCTACCACCGGCCGACGGACGGCAAGGGCGACTGGGACACGTACGTCGGCGACTGGGACGTCATGGGCAGCCAGTTCGGCATGGCGCCGGACCTGTTCGCCTGGCACAAGTGGAAGCTCGGCTGGCTGGACGCCTCCCAGGTGGACTGCGTGCAGTCCGGCTCTTCGCTGCACACCCTGCTGCCGCTCGCCCAGGCCCCGGTGCCGGGCGCCACGGGCGGCACCCGGCTCGCGGTGATCCGTACCGGGACCGGCAGCGCGATCGCGGTCGAGGCGCGGGGCTCCGCCGGCAACGACGGGGACACCTGTACGGAGGGGGTCCTGGTCTACCGGGTGCGCAACGAGGCGGCGTCGGGCGGCGGGCCGATCGAGGTGCTCGACGGGCATCCGAACTCGGAGGCGTGCTGGGACCGCTCGGTGTACCCGCCGCTGGCCGACGCGCCGCTGGAGGTGGGCGAGGCGTTCACGGTGCCGGGGGAGCGGATCAGGATCGAGGTGGCGGACCGCACGCCCTCGGGCGCGTACACGGTCAAGATCACGACCTAGCGCACCTCCCGGACGACGAAGAAGGCCCCCACTTGCGTGGAGGCCTTCTTCCGTCTGTGCGCCGCCAGGGACTCGAACCCCGGACCCGCTGATTAAGAGTCAGCTGCTCTAACCAACTGAGCTAGCGGCGCTTGCTGACGAGGAAGACATTAGCAGGCGGATGGCCGGAAGGAAAAATCGATATCCGCAGCTCGGGCGGCGCGGACGTACGCCCACAGGAGCGCCTCGGGTCCCGGCAGCCAGGGGGTGCGGGTGCCGGGGGCGACGAGCCAGCGCGACGGGCCGGGGGTGGCGGCCAGCGGCGGCACGGTGACGGCGTCGCCGCGGCCGTGGCACAGCGGCGCGGGCACGGAGCTGCCCCACTCCTCCCAGGCCAGCAGCGCGGGGAGGCGGTGCGCGGTCCCGGTCGTGGCGAACAGCAGCATCCGGCCGCGGTGCACGGCGACGGGACCGGAGCCGGGGCCTTCGGCCCAGAGCAGGTCGAGCATGCGCCGTCCGAGGACGAGCGGGACGTTGACGACGTCGAAGGCGGTCCCGCAGGGCAGCACGGCCGGCGCGGTGGCCCGGGCCTCCCAGACTTCGAGGGTGCTGTGCGGATGCGCGGACGCGGAGGCGAGCCAGGCGGCGCCCTGGGGGGTGACGTGGGTGGCGGTGCTTACGTCGTGGGTGGGGCAGGCGGGTGCCGTCGTCAGCGTCGTCATGCGGACCGGTCTACCGGGCGTAGCGATCCGGTTTCCGGGAGTTACGGAAACCCGGACACGGCGGGGGGTGGTGGGCTATCTTGCGCCCCGCATATGCCAGGTGTGGCATTCGTCGCATCCGGCGGGACCACCGGCGCGGCCACCCCGCCCGGCCCGACCCGGCAGGGCGACGCCCCCTAGGCGCTTTCCGGGCCCGCTTCGCGCCGGAGGGACTCGCCGAACTCGATCATCTTGTACGCGTAGTCCTCGGTCCAGTCCGCCTGCGCCGCGATCTCGGCCGCCGGCAGCCGGTCGAACCGCCGCGGATCGGCGAGCTGCGCGGCGGCCAGCGCCTGGAACTCCACCGCCCGCTCCTGCGCCGCCCGGAACGCGAGCGTCAGCTCGGTGGCGCGGGCCAGCAGCTCACGCGGGTCCTCGATCGACTCCAGGTCGAAGAAGTGCTCCGGGTCCGTGGCGGCCTCCGAGGGCTCGAAGAGCAGCGGCGCGGGCCGCGGCTTCCGCTCGGTCGTCCGCTCGGGCTCAGCCATACCTGTCCTCCTGGTGCGCGTTCTGGATCCTCCGGGCCACCCTCCATTGTCCAACGCCGCGCAAGAGCGCCGGCCTCAGGGCATCCGGGCCACCGGGCCACGGCCCTTGGTCCGGCGCCCGGGTGGGGCGGGCCGGCTCGGTTCACGGTCGCCAGGCGACCCGGTGTTCCGCCAGGTGCGCCAGGACCGAATGGTTCGCCTCCCATCCGTCGGGGAACTTCACCGTCACCCCCAACTGGACCGGCTCCGTGGACGGATGGTCGTCCAGCAGCTGTGCGATCCCCGCCCGGGCCACGACCACGCAGGCGTGCCGGTGCCGTGAGGCCAGGACGCACAGTCGGCCCGTCTCCAGATGGAAGGCCGTCGCGTCCGGGCGGCCCGACAGCGGGTGGAGCACCACCGTGAGGTCGTACTCCCGGCCCTGGAGCCGGTTCGCGGTGTCCACGGTGACCCCGGCGACGCCCAGCTCCGCCAGGGCGGCGCGGACCGCCGCCGCCTGGTCGCGGTGCGCCGTGCCGACCGCGATCCGGTCGGCGGTCAGCGGGGCCGGGGCCCCGGCCCGCTCGTCCGTCGTCACCGCCCCCCGGTCCAGCGCCCGGCGGACCACCAGGGCCACCGCCCGGACCGCCTCCGGGTCGGTCCGCGGGGTGTGCCGCGCCGGCAGCTCCAGCAGGCCCCAGCCCGCCTCGGCGGCCTCGTCCAGCACCCGGTCCGGGCCCGAGCCGTCGCCCGCGACCCCGTACGACAGCCGCCGCTCACCCGGGCCCGTACCGCTGCGGAACTGCGTGTACGGGTAGAAAGCCCGGGAGACCAGCGGCGCGGCCGTCGCCGGGAGCCGCCAGGACACGGGCAGCCGGTGCTGCGGCAGGTGCGGGTTGTGGGCGAGGAGGGTGCTGACGGCGCTGGCCGACGGGTCGTACGACAGGCCCGCCCACTGCTCGGCGCCGACCACGCTGAACGGGTCCAACTGCCCCGGGTCGCCGACGAACAGCGCCCGCTCGAACAGCCCGGCCACGGCCAGCAGCGCGTCCGAGCGCATCTGGTACGCCTCGTCGACGATGGCGTGCTCCCAGGGCTCCGCGTCCTTCACGTACGCCCACTTCGCCGCCGTCGAGATGGTGATCGGCAGCTCGGCGAGGTCCCCCGGCTTGGCCGAGAGGGTGACCGAGGGCAGCTCGCGCAGAGCCGGGTCGTACGCATCGCCGTCACTGCTGTGCAGCCGGCCGACCTTCAACTCCGGATCCTTGTCGGCGAGCCGCAGCACCAGGTCGTCGACCTGCGCGTTGGTCTGCGCGACCACCATCAGCCTGCGCCCGGCCGCGGCCAGTTCCCGGGCGGCCCGCACCACGAGCGTGGACTTGCCGGCCCCGGGCGGGGAGTCGACGACCACGCCGCGCTCGTTCCCGTGCAGGGTGTCGCGCAGGATGGCGGCGGTCGCCTCGGCGGCGGCCGTGCCCGGATCGAATGCGGTGCTCACAGGATGTCCTCGTCGGTGACGGCGTCGGGCAACGCGGCGGCGGTCGCGGAGGCCGGCGGTCCGCCGTGCGTCCACGGCGTCCGCTCCGGGTCCGGCAGCTTCGGGCCGCCGCGCGCGTCGTGCTCGAACAGCGTCCAGCAGACCCGGTCGCCCTTCTCCGGCACCGAACCGGGCGCCGGTTCCCGGCCGCGGCCCATCTTGTCCAGCAGCCGCAGCACGAGCCGACCGTCCTCCTCGAAGCGGACGAACTGCGCCGCCTGCGGGCGTCCCTCCAGCGAGCGGAACACCTTGCCGCCGCCCTCCGCGAGCTGCGGACGGTCCTCCGTCGCCACCGTCACCAGCGGGCGCGGGCTCGGCCGCTTCGACTCCGTCCACTCCATCACGACCTCGGTGACCTCGCCCGCGAAGGCCTCGCCCGCCAGCCGCCGGCCCGCCATCACCAGCGGATCGTCCAGTGCTTCCTGGGCGTCGAGCCGCACCTGCTCCGTCTCCCGCGTCGCCAGCTTCTGCGCCGCCGTCACCGCGTCGTCGCGGCGCGGCTGAGGGGGCTCGCCCGCCCGGATCCGGTCCCGGTGGCCGGTGTACGACCAGCGGTCACGGGTCCAGCGCTCCTCGGCCCGCTCCCCGGGGGCCAGCGCACGCAGCAGCTCCAGCGACTGCCACACCGCCCGCCACGTGGGCCGCATCTGTTCCGCGACGAGCTCGCGCACGGCCGCCTCGGCGCGCTCCACGGCCTTCGGGCCGCCCCCGGCGCGCGCCGCGTCGTAGCGGGCCATCGCCGGGGCGAGCAGCTTGTTGTCGAAGGCCGGGTCGGTGGCCGGTCCGGCGGGCGGGACCAGGAGCTGCCCGTCGCGGTCGCGGCCCAGTTCGGCGCGCAGCGCGGCCGCCGCGCCCGATTCGCCCTCCGCTGGGGCTATCCACGCCAGCAGGGCGCCCAGGTGCTGGTCCTCCAGATTGCTCTGGCCCGTGGCCCAGTGCCGCCCGAGCAGCTCCGTCGCCGACAGCAGCATCGAGGCCCCCGGGACCCGGGAGCGCTCGCCGAGGTGCGTGAACCAGCGCCCCAGCAGCGGTACCCGCGCGGGCACCGGATACGGGTTCTCCGGGTCCTCCTCCGCCGTCCGCCGGAACCGCATCGAGCGCCCCAGCAGGCGCACGTACTCGATGCCGGCCCGGCTCGGCACGATCAGCTGCGGTGCGTCCAGGCACAGCTCGGCGGCGACCTTGCACTTCGCGCCGGTCTCCGGATCGGTCTCGGTGCGCTCGACGTGCTCGACGTCGTCGGCGTACCCGTCCACGTACGGCAGGACCGTCTCCGCGAGGTCCGCCAGGAACTTCCAGCGCAGGTCGCGGTCGCGCGGCTGCGGCACCACCAGTAGCCGCGGCTCCGCCGGATCCGTGCCCACGAGCACACCGAGCGGGGCGCCGGCCTCGCCCGCCGTCGTCAGGGGTACGAGGACCAGCGGGCGCTCGCTCAGATGCCGGTGCCGTACGGTCGCCAGCACCTCGGCCCGGCCCGCCCGGACGGCCTTCAGGCGCGCGAGGGTGTTCAGCAGGGACATGCGGCCGCCTCCAGGGCTTCGGCGCGCAGCCGGGCCGCCCGGTGCAGCGCGGCCGCGGCCGGGTCGTCGGCGTGCCCGCCGTCGGCGGTGGCCGCGAGGGCCTGCCCGACGGTGGTGAGCGCGCCGAGCTCCCCCCGTACGGAGCGGCCCAGCGCCGTCACCTCATCGGCCGCGCGGGCCCGCTCGCGGCAGTGGAAGGCGAGCTCGCAGGCGGCCAGGCACTCGGGGGCGTAGGCGGCCGGGACCGCCGAGACCGCCGCGGTCAGCTCCTCGGCGGGCAGCTCCGGGTCGAAGCCGAGTCCCTCGGGGAGGGCCGCGGCCAGCTCCTCGACCCGGGTCAGCCGCTCCAGGCGGCGCCGGGTCACGGCCCGCTCGCGCCGGACGTCGACGGGTGCGGCGGCGGGCAGGTTGGAGAAGTCCTTCGGGCAGACGAGCAGCACGGTGTGCCCGACCACGGCGGAGGCCAGCTTTCCGGCGGTCTTCTCCAGGGCGAGGACGTACACGGCGGCCTGCCGCGCGGCGGCCCCCACCTTCGCGGCGTCGGCCGCCCCGTCGATCATCGGGAACGACTTGATCTCCACGACGGTCCAGCGGCCGTCGGGGTGCACCACGACGGCGTCGGGCTCCAGGTAGGCGGGAGACCCCGCCACCTCCAGGGCCAGCATCGGGTGGTCCAGCAGGGTCCAGGCGCCGAAGGCGGCGCCGGCGGCGGTCGCCTCGCGCAGCGCGAGCGCGGTGCGGGCCGCGCGGCCCTCGGGTCCCGCGGCGGTCAGATCGGGGACGCGGGCGTCGGGGCCGGGCGGCTCGGCCCCGGCGTCCAGGTGCCGGTGGACCAGCTCCAGCAGGACGGCTCCGCCGTCGCCCTTGACCCTGGCTTCGAAGGAGTTCCCGCGGGCGATGGCGAACTGCGACTGGCCGAACGGGGCGGGCGAGCCGAGGGCCGCGGCCAGGGCCGTCTTGTCCACGCCGGCGCCGTCGAGCAGGGTGCGTCTGCCGCAGCCGGGGTTGGCGGCGAGCGCCGCCAGCGCACGGGCGTCGAGCGGACGGGGCGGCACGGCGGGGCCGCGCAGGTCAGCGAGCCGCTGCCGCAGTGTCGTCGTCGGAAGCGGGCCGCTGGGCGGGTAGGAGCTCACGGGCGGAAGTGTCCCATCCGCCACTGACAATCGTGGTCGTACTGCGGAAACCGGCTGCTCGGGAGGGCAGCCGGCGCGAGATCGCGTACCCGGCGGCCATCACGGCGGCCCCGGCCGCAGCGTCGAGGAAGTAGTGGTTGGCGGTGCCCATGACCACGAGCGTGGTGACGGCGGGATAGGCGATGCCCAGCGCCCGCAGCAGCGGGTGGCGCCCGTGCCGCCACAACAGGACCCCGCACCACAGGGCCCAGCCGACGTGCAGGCTCGGCATGGCCGCGTACTGGTTGGTCAGGCTCCCGAGTCCGCGCGGGGCGCTGGCCTCGGCGCCCCACCAGCCGTAGCCGCTGTACTGGGCCATCGTGTCCGTGAACCCGTGCGCGGAGTCCAGCAGTCGCGGCGGGCACGTGGGCATCAGGGTGAAGCCGACGAGCCCGAGGAGGGTGGAGACCACCAGCCAGGTACGGGCGCTGCGGTAGTGCCGCGGCCGGCGCAGGTACAGCCAGACCAGCACCGCCGGGGTGACGAGGTAGTGCAGGGAGGCGTAGACGAAGTCGGCGGGTATCCCGAGGATCCCCTGCTGGGAGAACAGCCGGTTGAGGGGGTGTTCGAAGTCGATGCCCAGCAGCTCCTCCGTCCGGAGGATCGCGAGTCCGTGTCCGACGGCGAGGTGCACGTCGCCGCGGGCGAGGAGTCTGCCACCGGTGTACGCGCCGTAGACGAGCCCCAGGAGCAGCAGTTCGGCCCACCACCGGGTGGGCTTCTGCCGATCAGTCATACGGTGTAGGACGCTTGTGCGACTGGGTGGGTTGCCTGGTGTTCACGTGATGGATGATGGGTGGACGATGCATTCGCCCGAACCGGCACCAACCGTATAGACCGCACAAATCCTTATGTACCGGGAGAAATTCCTATGGCCCCCCGCATCCTCCTGGCCCGCCACGGTCAGACGGCGTGGTCCCAGCTCGGCAAGCACACCGGACGCACCGACGTGCCCATGCTGGAGGAGGGCAAGCGGGGCGCGAAGCTGCTCGGCGAGCGACTGGCCCGCGCCCCGTGGAACGGCCTGCCCGGCGTGGAGGTGCGCACCAGCCCCCTGGTCCGCGCGAGCGAGAGCTGCGACCTGGCGGGCTTCGGCGCCCGGGCGGAGCCGTGGGACGCGCTGATGGAGTGGGACTACGGCGACTACGAGGGCATGACCCCGGCCGAGATCCAGGCGATCCGCCCGGGCTGGCTGATCTGGCGCGACGGCGCCCCGGGCGGCGAGTCCGTGGCCGACGTCGCGGCCCGTGCAGACGAGGTCGTCGCCTGGGCCCGCTCGGCCGAGCACGACGTGCTGGTCTTCGCCCACGGCCACGTCCTGCGCACCCTGGCCGCCCGTTGGCTCGGCCTGGAGGCCTCCTTCGGCGCCCGCATCCGCCTGGAGCCCACCTCCCTCTCGGTCCTGGGCTGGGCGTACGGGGCCCCCGCGCTGGAGCGCTGGAACGACACGGGCCACCTGGACCTCTGACCGCGCGGCCCGGGGTCCCGTACGGGGCCGGTCCGGGTCAGGCCGTGGCGTGGCGGGTCAGGAAGGCCGCCACGCGGGGGCTGCGCTGGTGCGGCACCAGGGCGCGGGCCGTGCCCGAGAGCATGGACCGGATCCGCGTGGACTGGACCTCGGTGAGCAGGTCCAGGACCCGCCCGCCCGCCCAGGCCGCCTCGTCCGGGGCACCCGCACGCGCAAGGTCGTCGGCCAGCTCGGCCGTGTAGAGGGCCACGTTCCGGGCGAAGTGCGGGTCCTGTAGGTCCGCCGCGCGACGGGCGTGCCGGGCCGCGCGGGCGTGCTCGCCGAGCGCCGCCCAGCAGCGGGATTCCAGCGATTCCAGCTCGGCTTCGCCGAAGAAGGACATCCACTCCGGGTCCGCGGAGCTCTCGCCGCGGGAGAAATCGGTGTGCGCCCGGGTCAGCGCCTCCTCGCAGGCCCGGCGGTCGGCCATGCCCGCCCAGCCGCCCGCCTCCCGCAGGGCGAGCAGCGACAGCAGCCGCGGGGAACCGAGGGAGCGCGCGGCGCGGCGGCCCGCCTGGGCGGCCCGTACCGACTCCCGGGGCCGGCCGCAGTCCCGGGCCAGGAAGGCCATGTTGCTGAAGGCGTGCGCCTCCAGGGCCGCGTCCCCGCAGACCCGGGCCGTCGCCAGCGCCTCCGCGTAGTGCGAGCGGGCGTCGTCGAAGCGGCCGGAGTCGTGCGCCAGCCAGCCCACGGAGATGGCCAACTCGCCGGCGCCCGCGTGCAGCCGGTCCTCGGTGGACTGCCGGGTGGCGCCCGCGTCGAGCAACGCGTAGGCGGCGCGCAGGGGTTCGGCCGCCTTGCGGTACAGGGCGTCGGCCCCGTGCCGGTCGTCCAGCAGCCGGATCTGGCGCACGGCCTCCTCGACCGCCGCCGCCTCGGACTCGCCGGCCCGGGAGGGCGGTCGGCGGGTGTCGCCGAGCAGGGTGAGGCCGATCGTCGCGGCCGCCACGGTCGCGGAGCCGCCCGCCATGAACGCGCGACGCAGCACGTCGCTCTCCTTGTGGGTGATGGGGGCGGTGCGCTGCGCGGACCGGCCGCGGACCGCCTCGCGCGGGGAGAAGCCCAGGTCGGCCAGGGTTCGGCCGGGGAACATGTGCAGGAAGACGCGCTCGTACGCGTAGTTGGGGCACCGGATCTCGCCGGACTCGACCCGGCCGATGTAGCGGGCGTCGCAGGAAACCGTTTCTCCGATCTCCTTCGCCGCGCGGCGCACCATGGCCGCGAACTCGGCCGGGGAGTGCCGGCCTCGCAGTCGCCGGAACGTCTGATTGGGTGAGTGGGGGAACGCCGCCATGGACGTGGCCTCTCTGGCAAGGGACGCACCGCCGGTTCCGCGGGATGGGGCCGGGCCCGGCGCGCATGAACGTACCGCCAGGGACGGGTGGTTCATGCGGTGTTTGGCTACAAAAGGGATATCTCACCCGCGATCCGCCATGAACTGCCATCCTTTGCAGCGTCTTGCCACCGCACCCGTTGACGCTTTGGCGCGTTGAGCCCATGCGGGGTGTGAGGTGACCCCCGTCCCGCTCGTACGCGGATCGAGGAGGGGTTCCCTTGGTGGAGGGCGGCATGGAGAGCACTGGAATGAACACCGCGCCCGTGTCTTCGGGCGCGACCCCCGTCCCGGCCGCCGTGGGCGCCCCGGCGGCCGTGGGCGTCGTGGCCGCTCCGGCCGGCGTGGGTGTCGTGGCCGCTCCGGCCGTCGTCGCCGTCCCGGCCGTCCTGGTCGTGACGTCCGCCCCGGCCGAGGCGCCGGACCTGGTGACCGTGCCCGCCCGGCAGGGCCTGGAAGCCGTGGACATCATCCGCCGCGCCGCGAGCCCGGCCGGCGGGGTCGGCCCGGTGCTGCACGACGGATCCGGCGACACCCTCGGCTTCCTCGTCCCGCCCGGCACCGCCGACGCCTGGGACATGCCGGGCAGTGCCTGCACCCAGACCAACGGTCGCGGCATGCGCTTCGGCGACGTGTCGCCCACCGCCGGGGACACCGGCTGGCTGCTCCCCCCGGAAGCCGTCGGTCCGGTCACCGACCCGGAGGTGCTGCGCGCCGCGCTCGGCGAGGCCGCCCGGCTGATCGAGGCGGCGGACAACTGCTGCTGACCGGTGACAATGGGGTGGTGGCAGGCAAGGGCAAGGGCAGCAGCAGGCAGCGCGGACGCGGGAGCTCCGAGGCGGTCGTCGGGCAGGTGGACGGCGGCACGGCGGAGCTGGCCCCCGACCGGGAGCGCGCGGACGGCTGGACGCTGCTCATCGACGGGGCCCCGCAGTCGCATGTCGACCTGGGCGATCCGCAGTACCTGGACTTCGCCTACCAACGGCGGATCGGCCACCTCATCGACCTCGTCGCCCCCGCCCGGCAGCCGCTGAACGTGGTGCACCTGGGCGGTGGCGCCTTCACCCTCGCGCGCTACACGGCCGCCGCCCGTCCCCGCTCGACCCAGCAGGTCGTGGAGATCGACGCCGCCCTGGTGGCCTTCGTACGCGAACACCTGCCGCTGGACCCGCAGGCACGGATCCGGGTCCGCGCGGTGGACGCGCGGGCCGGCCTGGCCAAGGTCCCGGACGGCTGGGCCGACCTGGTGATCGCGGACGTGTTCAGCGGGGCGCGCACCCCGGCGCACCTGACCAGCGCCGAGTTCCTGGACGACGTACGGCGGACCCTCGCGCCCAGCGGGTGGTACGTGGCCAACCTCGCGGACGGTCCGCCGCTCGCGCACCTGAAGGGCCAGATCGCCACGGCCGCCTCCCGCTTCGAGCACCTGGCGCTGGCCGCCGACCCGGTGGTGTGGCGAGGGAAACGATTCGGCAATGCGGTGCTGGTGGCCGCCGACCGGGAGCTTCCCGTCGGCGAGTTCACCCGCCGGGTCGCGAGCGACCCGCATCCCGGCCGGGTTGAGCACGGACGGGCCCTCGCCGACTTCGCGGGGGGCGCGGCCCCCGTCGCGGACGCCTCGGCGGTGGCCTCGCCGGAGCCCCCGCCGTCCGTCTTCCACTGAGCACGGAGCCCGTCGCGACGCGCCCCCGTTCAGACGGCCCTGCGCTCCGATCACCGCGGAGGCGGGCAGGTCTTCGGCAACGCCCGAGCACGGCAGCACCATGACCGGTCCCACCCGAGACCGCCCGCGTGGTCGAGGCACCCGGATCCGATCGGGTCGGCCCCGAGGCAGGATGGGCGCGTGGTACCTCCCCGACTGCTGTGGTGCGACCCCCGCCCCGTCCCCCGGTTCAACCGGCAGGAGCCCGTGACCACGATCGTGCGCGATCCGGGCTTCTACGAGCCGACGGAAGAGGATGACTGCTGGAGGTTCGGGTACTTCTGCCAGACGCACGACCGCCCCTACTGGCACGAGTCCTGCGGGGAAGGGCCGCATCTCATCGCCCTGCACTGCGACGAGCACGGGCCGGAGAGCATGTGGCCGCAGCCGAAGATGCTCCTGTTCCCGGAGGGGTTCGATCCCCTGCTGAGCGACACGCAGCTGGTTTGGGTACGGGCACAGTGGGACGCCGACTAGGCAAGATCCCAAAGAGACGGCCTAGCCGTCGTAGGTCTCCACCAGCGGCGGGTGGCCGTTCCAGGTGCAGAAGACCGACATCTCCCGGCCCGCCTTCGTGAAGGTGACCCGGATCCAGTACGGCTGTTTCCACACCTGCATCTGCCAGCCGGCGTCCGGCGTCGCCGAGACCAGCTCCGCCGAGGACGTCCCGAGGTCGAAGACCACCCGGCCGCCGGTGACCGGGTAGGCCTTCACGCTGCCCGGGTCCCCGCCGTCGCCCTGCTGCCCGTCCGGGCTCGGACCCGGCGGGGCCGCCTTCTGCGGGGGCTTCGCGGGGGACGCCGAGGCGGACGGCGAATCCGACGGGGAGGCGGACGGGGACGGCGAGCCAGAAGCCGGTCCGGGCGACGGCGCCGACGCGCCGTGCGTCGAGGAGGACAGCGGCCGCGTGGTCAGCGGCACCGCCAGCGGCGGATCGTAGGCGGTTCCGGACATGACCGCGTGCACGCCCCACCAGGACAGCGTCACCGCCGCCCCGGTCGCCAGCGTCCAGGCGAGAGCATGAACAAGTCCTCGGTGCATCAGGGCACATACTGCACCACCCGCCCAGGAGACGGCCCGACACCCGCCGGATCCACCGAATGGACTACGGTGCCGCCCATGGCAAGTGTGCTCGTGGTCGAGGACGACCAGTTCGTACGTTCGGCTCTGATCCGGCACCTGACCGAGGCCTCGCACACCGTGCGGAGCGTCGGTACGGCCCTGGAGGCGCTGCGCGAGGTCGCCCACCACCGGTTCGACGTGGTCATCCTCGACCTCGGGCTGCCCGACCTCGACGGGTCGGAGGCGCTGAAGATGCTGCGCGGCATCACCGACGTACCCGTGATCATCGCCACCGCCCGCGACGACGAGGCCGAGATCGTCCGGCTCCTCAACGACGGCGCCGACGACTACCTGACGAAGCCCTTCTCGGTGGAGCACCTGTCCGCCCGGATGGCCGCCGTCCTGCGCCGCGCCCGTGCTGCGGCCGGGGCCGAACCGCCCTCGCGGGTCCTGCGGGTGGGCGGCCTGTCCATCGACCCGCTGCGGCGACAAGCCGAGCTGGACGGGGCCGTACTGGACCTGACCCGGCGGGAGTTCGACCTGCTGGCCTTCCTCGCCGGGCGGCCCGGGGTGGTCGTGGCCCGGCGCGAGCTCCTCGCCGAGGTATGGCAGCAGTCGTACGGGGACGACCAGACCATCGACGTGCATCTGTCCTGGCTGCGCCGCAAATTGGGTGAAACGGCTGCCAGCCCCCGCTATCTGCACACGCTGCGGGGGGTCGGCGTCAAGCTGGAGCCGCCGCTGTGAGCGCGGTGGGAGCAGCGGGCGCGGCGGGCAGGGCGGGCGCGCGATGAGGTGGGCGCTGGTCAAGGTGTGCCTCGCGGTCACGGCCATGGTGGTCGTGGCCTTCGCCGTGCCGCTGGGGCTCGTCGTCCAGGAGATGGCCAGCGACCGGGCCTTCTCCAACGCCGAGCGGCAGGCAGCCACCATCGGGCCGACCCTGTCCATCACCACCGACCCGGTGCAGTTGCGCAAGGCCGTGGAGTCCACCCAGATGGGCGCGGCCCAGCGGATGGCCGTCCACGTCCCCGCCGTCGGCGGCGGCGCGCCGGTGGAGATCGGCACCGGGCGGGCCGGGGCGCACGCCGTGGAGGAGACCCGGCGGATGGGCCGGGCGATGACGGCCCGGGTGGCCGGTGGTGGTTCGGCGCTGCTCCAGCCGACCGCCCTCGGGTCGGGGGACATAGCCGTCGTGGAGATCTTCGTGCCCGAGAGCGAGGTCAGCAATGGCGTCGCGACGGCCTGGCTGGTCCTCGCGGGCGTCGGCCTGGCGCTGATCGTGGGCTCGGTGGCGGTCGCCGACCGGCTCGGCGCCCGACTGGTCCGGCCGGCTGAGCGGCTCGCGGACGCCGCGCACCAGCTGGGGGAGGGCCGACTGGGGGCGCGGGTGCCGGAGGACGGGCCGAAGGAACTCCGCTCGGCAGCCGTCGCGTTCAACTCGATGGCGGACCAGGTGGTGGAACTCCTCGCCAATGAGCGGGAGCTGGCCGCCGACCTCTCGCACCGGCTGCGGACGCCGCTGACGGTGCTGCGGCTCAACACGGCCTCGCTCGGCGACGGGCCGGCCGCGGAGCAGACCCGGGCCGCGGTCGAGCAGCTGGAACGGGAGGTCGACACGATCATCCGTACGGCCCGTGAACAGCGCGCACCCGCGTCCGCCGCGGGCGGGGCAGGGGCGGGCTGCGACGCCTCCGAGGTGATCCGCGACCGGATGGCCTTCTGGTCGGCGCTGGCGGAGGACGAGGGCCGCGAGGTGCGGCTCGCGGGAGTGGACCGCACGGTACGGCTCCCGGTCGCCCGGCCGGAGCTCGCGGCCGCCCTCGACGCCCTGCTGGGCAACGTGTTCCGACACACCCCGGAGGGCACCCCGTTCGCGGTGGACGTCCACGACGCGGGTGACGCGGTCATCGTGCTCGTATCGGACGCCGGCCCCGGGATCGCCGACCCGGACGCGGCGCTGCGGCGCGGCAACGACGGCGGGCGGGACGGCTCGACGGGCCTCGGCCTGGACATCGTGCGCAGGGTCGCGGAATCGACCGGCGGGGACGTCCGGATCGGCCGCTCGATGCTGGGCGGGACCGAGGTCAGGGTGTGGATCGCCCTGGACGACCGGGCGCGGGGCGGCGGGGGCGGCGTGCGGACGCGCCGGGGTCGCCGTAAGCGCTGGGGCGGCTGGGGCGGCTTGGGCGGCTGAAGAGGCTGCGGCGGCTGCGGCGGCGCGGCCGAGGCGGTGAAATCATTGCCGAGGCCGGGGCCGATCCTGGACCGGACGCGGCGTCCGGAGGCATACGGTACGGGGTTGTCGGTAGTCCTCCGCTCCTCCGCTCTTTCGCTCTTTCGCTCTTTCACGCGCGCTCCTTCATTCGCGCTCCTTCCCCGAACGGAATGGAACCGGTCATGCGCTATGCAGTCCTCGGCACCGGGATCGTCGGCCGAACGGTGGCCGCCCGCCTCGCCTCCCTCGGGCACGAGGTGGTGATCGGCACCCGGGACCCCGGAGCCACCCACGGACGTACCGAGTACGCCGAATGGCAGCAGGCCCACCCGCAGGTCGGCCTCGCCTCCTTCGCGGAGGCCGCACGCCAGGGTGAGACGCTGGTCAACGCCACCGGCGGGCAGGTCAGCGTCACCGCCCTGACGGAGGCGGACGCCGAACACCTCGACGGCAAGGTGCTGATCGACATCGCCAACCCGCTGGACTTCTCGCACGGGTTCCCGCCCACCCTCGACCCGGTCGACGACGACAGCCTCGGCGAGTTGCTCCAGCGGACGTTCCCGCGCCTACGGGTGGTCAAGACGCTGAACACGATGAACTGCCGGGTCATGGTCGATCCGGCCCGGGTGCCGGGCGAGCACACCGTGTTCCTGTCGGGCGAGGACGCCGACGCCAAGAAGTCCGTACGCGAACTGCTGTACTCCTTCGGGTGGCCGGAGGCGGGCGTCATCGACCTCGGTGGCATCGAGACGGCCCGAGGCACCGAGATGCTCCTGCCGATCTGGCTGCGCCTCATGGGCACCCTCGGTCACGCGGACTTCAACTTCCACATCCAGGGCGCGTCGCCGCAGACCGGCTGAGGAACTGTCTGCCCGTCTGCCCGTCTGCCCGTCCGGCTGCCCCATGGCTGCGCCGAATGTGGGCCCTGACGGAAGGAGTCAGGCATGAAAGTCATGCTCAGGGCCCACATGGACACGGCCGCCACCAACGAGGGCATCAAGACCGGTGCCCTGCCGCAGGCCGTGAAGAAGCTCATGGACACGGTCAAGCCGGAGGCTGCCTACTTCGGGCTCCACGAGGGGGTCCGGTCCCGCTGGATCGTCTTCGACCTTCAGGAAAGCTCGGATCTGCCGCCGCTGCTGCAGGACCTGTTCTCGCAGAACGCGGAAGTGGAGGTGTCTCCGGTCATGGACGCGGCAGGACTGGCGAAGGGGCTCGCGGCGATTTCCGGTTCACCCGGCTGAGAGAAGGCCCCACGGCCGGAGGCCGCCCGCGCGAGCAGCGCGGAGGCGGCCGCCGCCGCGCACGACACGGCGAACGCGGCCCGGTGGCCGTACGCCCCCGCCAGCGGCCCGGCGGCCGCCGCGGCCAGCGCCTGGCCCACGATCAGCCCGCTGCCCACCACTGTCATGGCCTCGCCCATCCGCTGCGCGGGGCCCGCCCGCTCGACGAGCCCGAACAGCGCGATCAGGTGCGGGGCCACGGCCAGCCCGATCCCGGCGACCGCGAAGGCCGCGCCGAGCAGACCCGACACGGCGAGCAGCGGCAGCGTGAGCACGGCCTGCACGGCAATGGTCCGGCGCAGCCGTACGCCGAGGTCCGCGGCCCCGGGCCGGGCGACCGTCACGAAACCGGCGATCGAGCTGGTCACGGCCATGGCCGCCCACACCAGCCCGGCGGTCCCCGGTGCGGCGAGCGACTCGGCCAGCGCGTTGACCCCGGTGTTGGCCCCGCTCCACGCGGCGCCCTGCAACACGGCCATCGCGCACAGCAGCGCGAGCTCCGGCGACCACAGTCGTACGCCGGCACGCGCACCGGCATCCGCTGCGCCGAGGGGGCCGGGCGTGCTCGGGTGGACGGCGAACAGCGTCCCGAAGACCAGGATCAGACCGGCGGCGAGCACGAGCGCGGACGCCGGGTGCACGGTCACGGCCAGGATTCCGGCGACGGCCGGCCCGACCATGAACCCGACCTCGTCGAGGGTGGTGTCGAAGGACAGCGCCGCGCCGAGCAGGGCCTTGTCCCCGCGCGCGAGGTGCGCCCAGCGGGCCCGCGCCAGCGGGCCGACCTGCGGGACGGTGAGCCCGGCGGCGACGGCGAGCCCCCTGTTCGCCCGGCAGGCGGGTGGGGAGTCGGAGGTTCGTCCGCTGCTGGGGGCTGCCGGGGTCAGTTGCGGCGGGGGTCTGCCGCGGGGTCGGATGCGCGCGGTCGGCTGCGGGGGGTCGGCTGCCGGGGGTCAGCCGCCGGAGTTCAGGCGCTGGGCCTGGGACCGGCCGACCTCGGCAGCGCGGTGCAGGTAGTCGGCGATGACGGCGAGTTCGGAGTCGGAGTAGCTCTCCAGGACGGCGCCGAAGGCACGGCCGGGGGTGTCCCAGGCTGCGCCGATCCGCGCTCGGGCCTCGGGGGCGAGGGAGACGAGGGAGCGGCGCCGGTCGTGGGGGTCGGCGTTGCGTTCGACGATGCCGGCCTTGACCAGACGGTCGACGAGGCGCGTGGCGGAGCCGGAGGTCAGGCCGGTGAGGCGGGCGATGTCTCCGGTGCTGACGGGGCCGGGCTCCATGTCGAGGAGGGCGACGCACTGCATGTCGGTGGGGTGAAGGCCGACGTGGTCGGCCATCGCCTGGTTGAAGAGCGAGTAGTCGGCGTAGTGCCGTTGGCTCTCGGTGACGATGCGCGCGAGCAGCTCGGCGCGGCTCCACTCGTCGCGGGCCTCACTCGAACGGGGGGAATCGGTTGACATCGGCTTCTCCATGCCTCAAATTTATCTGTGTGACACAGAATATTGGTCGTGCAGAATCTGTGTCGCGTATTCATCTTAGCGTGAACCAAGCTCCGGAACAGGAAGCAGGAACCGCCATGTCGATCCTCGTCACTGGTGCCCGCGGCGCCGTCGCCCGCGGCCTCGTCCCCCTCCTCGCCGCCCGCGGCGTCCCCCACCGCCTCGCCTCCCGCGAGCCCGACACTCCCGGCATCGTCCACTGTGACCTCGGCGATCCCTCGACCTTCCCGGACGCCCTGGCCGGTGTCCGGTCCGTCTTCCTCTACGCCGAAGCCTCCGCGATCGGAGCCTTCGTCGAGGAGGCCGTCACCGCCGGAGTCGAGCACGTCGTGCTCCTGTCCTCCTCGTCGGTGCTCGCCCCCGGAGCCGCCGACAGCCGGCTGGCCGCCTCTCATCTCGCCGTGGAGGAGGCCCTGCTGGCCTCGCCGCTGCGCACCACCCTGCTGCGCCCCGGTGCCTTCGCCCGCAACTCCCTCGGCTGGGCCTGGTCGCTGAAGTCCGGCCGCCCGGTCCACCTGCCCTACCCGGGCTCCCACGGCGACCCGGTCCATGAGGCCGACCTGGCCGAGGCTGCGTTCGCCGTCCTCACCGACCCGGCCCTCGGTGGCCGCGCGTACCACCTGACCGGCCCGCATTCGCTGAGCTTCGCGACCCAACTCGCGATACTCGGCGGGGTCCTGGGAGCCCCCGTGCCGTTCGAGTCGGTGACCCCCGAGCAGTGGAAGGCCGAGGTCGACGGGTACATATCCGGCCCCTACGCCGACGCGCTCCTGGCCTACTGGGCGTCCAGTGACGGGCTCCCGGTCGAGATCACCGGCGCCGTGGAGCACCTGACCGGGCACCCGGCCCGTTCCTTCGAGACCTGGGCCCAGGACCACGCGGACGCCTTCCGTGCCTAGGGTGATCGGAGTTGGGTACCGGGCTTGAGGGGATCGGCATGCGGGCATTCGGGATATCCGGGACCGCGGAGACGGCTACGGCCGTGCCGCCGCAGCGGACGGCGAACACGCTGTTCTGGACTGCGCTGATTCCGACGGCGGCCACGGTGGGCGGTTTCGTCAGCCAGTACCCCTACGGCATGTTGTGGGTCGGAGTCCTGATCGTCCTCGCGGCGGCGGCCGCAGGTCCGATCGTGGCGGGGTCCGTCTGGCGCCGGGCGGGCGCCGCGACCCTGGTGGGGTTCGCCGCCCTCGCCCTGGGGCTGTTCGCCGGGTCCAACCTCAACGAGACGTACGTCAAGCAGCTCGGTGAACGGACGGGCGCGGTGGTCGCCGAGGCGGGGGAGCGGGCCAACGCCAAGGGCGACGTCCGGCACTTCTGCCGGGTCGTCGACGACTCGGGGAGCCGCGCGGAACTGGGCGACATCCAGAACTGCCACGGCCAGTTCGCGACGGGGCGGCGCGTCGTCCTCTTCAAGGACCGGCTGGGCGGCCTGGACCCGTGGATCGAGGCCACCCACAACCGCGCCGTCGACCCGGTCGGTCTCGGCATCACCGGCGGGCTCTTCCTCCTGACCGCGGCGACCATGTTCTACGCGGGCCGCCGGCGGCGGTGATCCCGCCCTCTCCGTGACAGCGTATGGAAGCGCTCCCACGCCTGTCAGGGAGTAGATTCACCACCGGGAGGACGCCATGAACGGGCATGGGCGCAGTGGGGGACGGCCGACGCTGGAAGAGGTCGCGGCGCGCGCCGGAGTGGGGCGTGGCACGGTCTCCCGGGTGATCAACGGATCCTCCAAGGTTAGCGAGCGCACCAGGGCCGCCGTTGAGGCCGCCGTCGCGGAACTCGGGTACGTCCCGAACCGGGCCGCCCGGGCCCTGGCCGCCAACCGGGCCGACGCCGTCGCCCTGGTCGTTCCCGAGCCCCAGTCCCGCTTCTTCACCGAGCCGTACTTCTCCGACGTGGTCCGCGGGGTCGGCGCCGCCCTCGCCGAAACCGACGTCCAGCTGGTCCTCACCCTCGCCGGCAACGACCGCGAGCGCCGCCGGCTCGCCCAGTACCTGTCCGCGCACCGCGTCGACGGGGTGCTGCTCGTCGCCGTCCACGCCGACGACCCGCTGCCCGAGCTGCTGGCCGAGCTCGGCATTCCGGCGGTGATCAGTGGCCGCCGCTCGGCCGCCGAGACGCTGCCGTCCGTGGACTGCGACAACCTGGCGGGTGCTGC
This sequence comes from Streptomyces sp. NBC_00597, assembly GCF_041431095.1. GTDB lineage: Bacteria > Actinomycetota > Actinomycetes > Streptomycetales > Streptomycetaceae > Streptomyces. The sequence continues at coordinate 3,818,459 of NZ_CP107757.1, read as the reverse complement.
CGAGGCGGTACGCCACCTCCTCGGCCGGGGCCGGCGCGCGATAGCCACCGTCACGGGACCGCTGGACGTGTACGGCGCGCAGTGCAGGCTCGACGGCTACCGGGAGGCCCTGACGGCTGCGGGGGTCCCCGCCGACGAGCTGCTGATCGCGGACGGTGATTTCACGGAGGAGGGCGGTCGGCGGGCCGTGCGGGAGCTGCTGGAGCGTCGCCCCGACCTCGACGCCGTCTTCGCCGCTTCCGACGTGATGGCGGCGGGCGCCCGCCGCGAGCTGCGTGCGGCCGGCCGCCGGATACCCGAGGACGTGGCGCTGGTCGGCTTCGACGACTCGGTGCTGGCCCGGCACATGGATCCGCCGCTGACGAGCGTGCGCCAACCGGTCGAGGAGATGGGCCGGACCATGGCGCGCGTACTGCTGGCGCGGATCGCCGGGCAGTCAGGCGGGGCGGGGGATCCCGGGGGCGCGGCCGTGGTGCTGCCGACCGAGCTGGTGGTGCGGGAGTCCTCGTGAGCCCCGTAGGGTCCGGGCGGCACGGAGGGCCCGGGGCAACGCAGAGGGCCCCGGTCCGCTTTCGCGTACCGGGGCCCTCTCGCAGGGTGAGTGACGGGACTTGAACCCGCGGCCACCTGGACCACAACCAGGTGCTCTACCAACTGAGCTACACCCACCATGTCCGGTCGGAAAACCGACCGGCCGAAGAAAAGGGTACAGGGTCCGGGAGGGTGCTCGCGCCCTCCTTTTTCCCGCCAGGTCTCCGGGGGGTCCTGCCGGGTCCTATTCGGCGGACAGGGTGTGCTTGGCGGCGATGGTCCGGGCGGTGTCCGAGTCGGGCCCGGGCTGCGGCACGAAGACCGCCTCCCGGTAGTAGCGCAGCTCGGCGATGGACTCCTTGATGTCCGCGAGCGCCCGGTGGTTGCCGTTCTTCGGCGGGCTGTTGAAGTAGGCCCGCGGGTACCAGCGGCGCGCCAGCTCCTTGACCGAGGACACGTCCACGATCCGGTAGTGCAGGTGGCTCTCCAGCGCGGGCATGTCGCGCAGCAGGAAACCGCGGTCGGTGCCGACCGAGTTCCCGCAGAGCGGAGCCTTGCGGGGCTCCTTCACGTGTTCCCGTACGTACGCCAGGACCTGGGCCTCGGCGTCCGCGAGGGTGATCCCGCCGGCCAGCTCGTCGAGCAGGCCGGAGGCGGTGTGCATTTCGCGCACCACGTCGGGCATGGTCTCCAGGGCCGCGTCCGGCGGGCGGATCACGAGGTCCACGCCTTCGCCGAGCACGTTGAGCTCCGAGTCGGTGACCAGTGCGGCCACCTCGATAAGTGCGTCGTCCGTCAACGAGAGCCCGGTCATCTCGCAGTCGATCCACACCATGCGATCGTTCATGCGGCCCAGCTTATGCGGATTACGCGGAAGGTCCCCCGCTTCGGTGACGACCGATGCGGGGGACCTTCCGCGGGCAGTGCCCCGGGCGGGAGCTACGCGTGCTCGCGCAGGACCCGGTTCGGGGAGTACAGCTCCGTGACCGTCGAGCCGGCCGCGGCCAGGGCCGCCGCCGCCCGCTGGGGCTGCGGGGTGCGCTGGTGCGGGACCGGGCTCCCCTGGATCTCGGTCACCTGGGACACGTCGGCCTGCGGCCTGCGCGCCCGGTAGGCCGAGCGGTAGGCGGCCGGGGAGGACCCCAGCTGCCGCCGGAAGTGCCCGCGCAGGGCGACCGGTGAGCGGAACCCGCAGCGCCCGGCGACCTCGTCGACCGAGTAGTCGGAGGTCTCCAGCAGCCGCTGGGCCTGGAGCACCCGCTGGGTGATCAGCCACTGGAGCGGTGCGCTGCCGGTCAGCGAGCGGAAGCGCCGGTCGAAGGTGCGTCGGCTCATGTAGGCGCGGGCGGCGAGCGTCTCCACGTCGAACTGCTCGTGGAGGTGCTCCAGTGCCCAGGCGACGACCTCGGCGAGCGGGTCGGCGCCGATCTCCTCCGGCAGCGACCGGTCGAGATAGCGCTCCTGGCCGCCCGTGCGGCGCGGCGGGACGACGAGCCGGCGGGCCAGCGCCCCGGCCGCCTCGCTGCCGTGGTCCGTGCGCACGATGTGCAGGCACAGATCGATTCCGGCCGCGGTGCCCGCGGACGTCAGCACGTCGCCGTCGTCGACGAACAGCTCGCGCGGATCGACATGGACGGACGGGTAGCGCTTGGCCAGCGTCGGCGCGTACATCCAGTGCGTCGTCGCGGGCCGGCCGTCCAGCAGACCTGCGGCGGCGAGCACGAAGGCTCCCGTGCACAGTCCGACGATCCGGGCGCCCTCCTCGTGCGCCAGACGCAGTGCGTCGAGCGCCTCCGGAGGCGGTGGTGAAGTGATCGAGCGCCAGGCGGGAACGACGACCGTGCCTGCCCGGGCGATCGCCTCCAACCCGTACGGCGCGGTGAGCTCAAGTCCGCCGGTGGTCCGCAGCGGACCTTCCTCCCCGGCGCACACGAGCAGTCGATAGCGTGGAACTCCCGCGTCCTGCCGGTCGATGCCGAACACGGAAAGTGGAATGGAGCTCTCGAAGATCGGGCCGCCGCTGAACAGCAGCACCGCGACGATCTCCCTGCGGCGACGCCCCGCGAGCTTCCTGCCGGCGTCCGCGACGACGGCGGTGGAATCCTGGCTCATGGCTAAGCCCCCCTTGGGTGTCGCGACTCCTTGGTCTGGTCGCACCTGCACGTTTCCCCTCGGCCTTGCACGTGGATCCCCCGCCGTAAATACATGATCGAATCTACTGCGTCCCGTGGTGTCGGCGTGACAAGTTCAGCACGCAGCGCTATGTCGACTTGGCAACTTGGCGAAAAGCATTCGATCAGGAAGCCTTCCACTCCGCTACCGGAGTGGGAAGCTCGCCGCCCGGCCATGGCCAGTACCCGTAGGGTCTCGGAGTCCCCCTGGCGCTGTCGTCGCTGGTGGTAGGGGGGTTGAGGGGGCATTCCGGCAAGACCGGCACTGTTCCGGGAAGTTGGCTGAAAACATGCGGGTGTGGGTGTGCGAATCAGTCAGTCCTCTGGGAAATTCCACCGGACGTGTAGCAGCCGCGGCGTGCACGGCCACCGGAACGCGGCCGCGCGCCGGACCCGGCGCGCGAATGCCGCCGGCGCCCGCCGGGCGGCATCCGGCCTTCCGCGAGGACCAGGGCGGCCCGCTCCGCCTTCTCCGAGTAGCGCAGCATCGCCCGGCACGCCGCGGTGACCGCGGTCAGTCCGAGGGTCGCGACGGCGGCCCCGCCGTAGGAGGTCCCGTAGACGACGAGCACCACGGGCACGAGCAGGCAGCTGAAGGCGGCCCAGCGCACCACGTCACCCGCGGGGTCGTCATGGGGGCGTCTGCCGGACCGCACGGACGGGTGAACGGTGGCGGGCGTGAAGCGGGTGGTCGTGTCGGTGCGCGCGTCGGTGCGCTGTGCGGTCCGCGCGGACCGGACGGACGGGGTCGGCTGAGCGGGCTGGACGGGGTGAACCGGATGGCCGGGCACGGCGTGCTCCCTGCGGGCTCTTCCTGGACGGTCGGACGTCTGTCCAACGGCGCGCGGCGGGGCTCGGTCACTGCGCGCACGGGTGGCGGGCGCGGGGACTCGTCACTGGCTGTAGGGGACAGCGGACATTGCCAACGCGCCCTCGCTCCGGCATGCTCCCTGGGACGCTCTCCAAGGGCGGCAAGCCCTGTGCAGGACAGGAGTGTCGCCGTACCCTGGTGGGTATGGGCTTGGGAAGATGCTTCCCGGACAGAGCTCCGTCACCCTGAGTCGTCATTTTTTCAATCGGCACTTCCGCTCAATGTCGCCCCGCCGCCTTGTCCCTTCCCCCGAGGACCCCTTCGCCGAGACATCCATGGCCGGTCACGAATTCCACGAACCCGCGGACCGCAAGCGCAAACCGCTCGCCGACCACACGTCGAGCGACCTGCGCGCGGCGGAACAGGCACGTCATCCCTGCGACCCGGCCTTCCGGCACGGGGTCGTGGTGGGGTTCGACGGCTCCACGTCCAGTGAACGCGCCCTGGCGTACGCCATCGGGATGGCCCGCCGCTCCGGATCCGGCCTGATCATCGTGCACGTGGCCAACCGGTTGCCCACCACCGTGTGGGCCGGCTGCGAGCCGCCCGTCTTCGTGGACGTGCCCGACCACCGCACCGAGGTGCTGGGGCTGGAACTGGCCTGCGCGGACTATCTGGCCGAGGTGCCGTGGATCCTGGTCGAGCGCGGCGGCGACATCTGCCACGAGCTGGAGGAGGTCGGCCGGGAGTACTCGGCGGACGCCATCGTGGTCGGCTCCACGCACGGGATCGTGGGGCGCATCTTCGGTTCCGTGGCGGGCCGGCTGGCCAAGCGCGCACAGCGACCGGTCGTTGTCATTCCGTAACCCGCTGTACGTCGCTCGTGCGGTTGTGAACCCCCATGTAAAGGGTAGATAAGTGCTGCTGGGACGCAGCAAACAACTGCAGATCGAAGGGAGCCCGCCGTGGACAATGGTGTCTCTGCGGGAAGCACGGCCTCGACTTCGACCCTCGGGAACATAGCCCTGGGTCTCACCCTTCTCGCATTCGGTATCGGCCACACCGCCGTTGTCAGCGGCGTGTCCGCGGCCAACTCCGTGTCACTCGCGACCTACGTCGGCGGGCTCGCTCTGTTCGTCCTCGGAGTCCTCGAATTCCGCGGCGGCAACGGCTTCAACGGCACCGCGTTCGCGGGCCTCGGCGCCTTCTGGTTCACCTGGGCCGCAGGGGCGGACGGAAAGGTTTCGGCACACGCCGCCGGACTGTTCCTGGTCCTCTTCGCCCTGCTCGCACTGACCCTCACCGTCAGCGCGTCGAGCGGACTGTTCGGTCAGGGCGCGTACGCCCTGCTCACCCTCTCCCTGCTGCTCCTCGCGGTCGGCTCCTTCGCCGGCAGCGGCGGGCTCGCCAAGGTCGCCGGCTGGGTGGCGGCCCTCTCCGGCCTGCTGTTCTGGTACGGCGCCACGGCGGCGCTGGCCCACTGGCCCACCGCGCTGGGCAAGGCCTCCCGCAGGGGCGCGGTCGCCGCGGGCTGAGCGCCGCGGGCCGACCGGGCCGACCGGGCCGACGTACGGGAACGGCCCCCGGGGGAATCCTTGAGTTCTAGTGATCGTCGCAACACCCCGATTCGGGGAGTGCGATGGACTTCGAGATCCGGGACCGTTCAGTCAACCGGGGACGCCGTTCGTTGACCGAGGAACGGCGTGCCTACCTTCAGCTCATGCAGCAAGGCGTGAGCAGTCGGGAAGCGTGCCGGATCGTCGGTATCAACCTCAGGACGGGGAAGCGGTGGCGTAACGGCCGCGCCCCGTCCGGCAGGACCGGAAGGGCGCTACCGCTCACAGCGGTAGCGCCCTCGTCCGGTCCTTCGCGCTTTCTGCGCGAGGCGGACCGGATCCACATCGCCGACCGGCTACGCGAGAAGGCAGCCATCCGTACGATCGCGGCCGAGCTGGGCCGCAGCCCGTCCACGGTCAGCCGGGAGATCCGCCGCAATCGGCACCCGGGTAACGGCCAGTACCGGCCGCACGCGGCCCAGGCCCGCGCCGACGCCCGCCGGCCCCGCCCCAAGCCGGGGAAGATCGGCCAGAACCCCGTGCTGCAGGACTTCGTCCAGGACGGCCTGGACCTGAAGTGGAGCCCGGAGCAGATCTGCGAGAGTCTGCGCCGGACTTTCCCCGACCGGCCGGAGATGCACGTGGTCCACGAAACGATCTACCAGGCCCTCTACGTCCAGGGCCGCGGCGAACTGCGCCGAGAGCTGGCCCGCGCCCTGCGTTTGGGACGCGCCCGCCGCACACCGCGCCGCCAGGCCCAGCAGCGCCAGCCCCGCTTCACCACCCCGATGGTCATGATCAGTGAACGCCCGGCCGAGGTCGAGGACCGGGCCGTGCCCGGCCACTGGGAAGGCGACCTGATCATCGGCAAAGACAACGGCTCCGCGATCGGCACCCTCGTCGAACGCGCCACCCGCTACGTGATGCTCCTGCACCTGCCCGACGGCCGCAGCGCGGAACACGTCCGCGACGCCCTCGTCGAGACGGTTCAGACGCTGCCCGCACACCTGGTGCGCTCGCTGACCTGGGATCAAGGCAGCGAAATGGCGGCGCACGGCTCGTTCACCGATGCCACCGACATCCCGGTCTACTTCTGCGACCCCGCCAGCCCTTGGCAGCGCGGCTCGAACGAGAACACCAACGGCCTGCTGCGGCAGTACTTCCCCAAGGGCACCGACCTGTCCGTCCACGGACGCGACCACCTCGACGCCGTCGCGGCCCAGCTCAACGGGCGCCCACGCAAAACGCTCGGCTGGGAGACCCCAGCCGAGCGCCTGCATAAACTACTTGCCGCCTGATCAAACCAACCAGGTGTTGCGACGATCCCTAGAAACCGCCATCCCCCCGGGGGCCGTTCCGCGCGCTCGGTGCACGCACGCGGTATTACCGGTGCGCAGGCCCGACTATTCGACGGTGACGGACTTCGCCAGGTTGCGCGGCTTGTCGATGTCCCGGCCCAGGGCCAGGGCCGTGTGGTACGCCAGCAGCTGGAGCGGGATGCCCATCAGGATCGGGTCCAGCTCGTCCTCGTTCTTGGGCACGAGGATCGTGTGGTCGGCCTTCTCCTGCTCACGGTGGGCGACCGCAAGGATCCGGCCGCTGCGGGCCTTGATCTCCTCCAGGGCCGCGCGGTTCTTCTCCAGCAGGTCGTCGTCGGGGACGATCGCGACCGTCGGCATCGCCGGCTCGATGAGCGCGAGCGGGCCGTGCTTGAGCTCGGAGGCCGGGTAGGCCTCGGCGTGGATGTAGGAGATCTCCTTCAGCTTGAGGGAGGCCTCCAGGGCCACCGGGTAGCCGCGGACCCGGCCGATGAACATCATCGACTTGGCCTCGGCGTACTCGGCCGCCAGCTTCTTGATGTCCTCTTCGCCTTCGAGGATCTCCTGGATCTGCGCGGGCAGCTTGCGCAGGCCCTCGATGATCCGCTTGCCGTCGGTGACCGACAGGTCCCGGATCCGGCCCAGGTGCACGGCGAGCAGCGCGAAGGCCACGACCGTGTTGGTGAAGCACTTGGTGGACACGACGCAGACCTCGGGGCCGGCGTGCACGTACACGCCGCCGTCGGCCTCGCGGGCGATCGCGGAGCCCACGACGTTGACGACGCCGAGGACGCGGGCGCCCTTGCGCTTGAGCTCCTGCACGGCGGCCAGCACGTCGTACGTCTCACCGGACTGGGAGACGGCGATGTACAGGGTGTCGGGGTCCACGACCGGGTTGCGGTAGCGGAACTCGGAGGCCGGCTCGGCGTCCGCGGGGATGCGGGCCATGCTCTCGATGAGGCCGGCGCCGATCAGGCCCGCGTGGTACGAGGTGCCGCAGCCCAGGATCTTGACCCGGCGGATGCCGCGCGCCTCGCGCGGGTCCAGGTTCAGGCCGCCCAGGTGCACGGTGTTGAAGCGGTCGTCGATCCGGCCGCGCAGCACGCGGTCGACCGCGTCGGGCTGCTCGGAGATCTCCTTGTGCATGTAGGTGTCGTGGCCGCCCATGTCGTACGAGGCGGCCTCCCACTCCACGGTCTCCGGCGTGGCCGTGGTGGTGGCGCCGCTGGTGGTGTAGGTGCGGAAGTCGTCGGCCTTGAGGGTGGCCATCTCGCCGTCGTCGAGGGTGACGACCTGGCGGGTGTGGGCGACGAGCGCGGCGACGTCCGAGGCGACGAACATCTCCTTCTCGCCGATGCCGAGGACGACCGGGGAGCCGTTGCGGGCCACGACGATGCGGTCGGCGTAGTCGGCGTGCATGACGGCGATGCCGTACGTGCCCTCGATCGCCTTGACGGCCTCGCGGACCTTCTCCTCAAGGGTGTCGGCCTGGGAGCGGGCGACCAGGTGGACGATCACCTCGGTGTCGGTCTCCGAGACGAAGACGACGCCCTCGGACTCCAGCTTGGCGCGCAGCTCGTCGGCGTTGTCGACGATGCCGTTGTGGACGACCGCGACCTTGCTGTCGGCGTCCAGGTGCGGGTGCGAGTTGAGGTCGCTCGGCGCGCCGTGGGTGGCCCAACGGGTGTGGGCGATGCCGGTGGTGCCGGCGAAGCGCTTGGGCACCCGCGACTCCAGCTCGCGGACGCGACCCTTGGCCTTGACCACCTTGAGCGCGGGGGACTTCGGGCTGTTGACGACGATGCCCGCGGAGTCGTACCCGCGGTACTCCAGTCGCTGCAGGCCTTCCAGTAGCAGCGGTGCCACGTCACGCTTGCCGATGTAACCCACGATTCCGCACATAAAGTCTTGCCCCTCCTGAAGTTCGGTTGCCCTTGCCGCTCTTGTCGCCGCGCCTGCCGTCTACCGGCCCTGTCGCTCAGCCGTAGACGATGCGGCGCAACTGCCGGAGCGAGAGCTCCGGCGGCGCCACGGCGCGGTGCGGCAGCTCGGCCGCGATCCGCTCGAAGATCTCCGCGTTGACCGCGCCGCCGGACTGGAGCTCACGGTGGCGACGGCGCACGAATTCCTCGGTCGTCTCGTCGAAGTACGCGAGTACGTCGAGCACCACCCGGGCGGCCTCGCCGCGCTGCAGCGCGGTGCTGCGCACCAGGTGGTCGACGAGGTCGTCATGAGACGGGCGGCGGTCGAGCACTCGTAGATATTGACGGGCTACGGCGAGGAACGCAAAGATTCTGCCCGAAATCGGGCAGGATCCATCTGGTCCAGACCAGCGGAAGGTGTAAATCCGGTAGCTAAAGGGTGGTAAAGGGCTAGAAACGACGCAAAACAGCCTGCTTGGCTGCGGCGAACTCCTCGGCCGTGAGGACGCCCCCCTGGTGCAGATCGCCGAGCTCGCGCAGCCGGCGCAGCAGCGCGTCGTGGTCCTCGGCAGCCGTCGGCTCGGGGGCCGAAGCCGCGAGCTCCGGCACCGGCGCCGGGGACAGGGCCGGGGCCGGCTCTGAGGCGACCGCCGCGCCCCGGGGATGGGGCATCCGCACCGCCACGGCCGCCGCGACGAGCGCCATCAGCGGGTCCTTCTTGAAGCCGAACAGCTCCACCGTGTGCGGGTCGTACTTGGGCGCGGGGGCCGCCGGGGCGCCCGCCAGCGTGAACCGGATCCATCCGTTGTCCAGGCCCTTCGACGGCGACCATTCCACCGCCCGCAGGTCCGCGACCCGGAACTCGCGCGGGCCGCCGGAGCTCTTGGCCTCCTCCGTCGTCCAGTTCCAGTCCAGTGCCACCCGGTCCCCGTCGAAGGCGACCGTCCCGTCCCCGGCGGCCACCGTGATCGGCACGGCCGGCCCCGGCAGCAGGTAGGCGTCCGCCGGGCCGGCGTCCACCTGGTCCAGCAGCAGCGCGTTGCGGACCTCGTCCACGAAGTACTCCGCCACCCCGGTCCGGTCCGCGTCCACGGTCAGGCGGTACGGATCGGAGGCTTCCGGCAGCCGTCCGCCCGTCACCTGGAGCAGCGGGTCCGCGCCGTCACGCAGCTTCAGCCTCAACCGGCCCGCCTTGCGGCCCGGTTCGTGACTGATCCCGGCGAGCGCGCGCAGCGGGACGACCACTTCGCCCAATGTCTGGCGCAGCAGCCCCACCCCCTTGTCGCGGCCGGGCACGATGCGCACCGCGTCCCCGTCGAAGGTCCATGTGCCGTCCTTCTGGATGATTTCCGCCATCCGACGATTCTCGCACCGGCCCCGGGAGGCCAGTTGGCCTATACCTGCCCTATGAGAGTCCTGCGACGCACGCTCGCCGCCCTCCTCGCCCTCGGCGCGGTCGCCTCCTGCGCCGCGTCCCGCGGCGCCGACGCCAGACCCGGCGACGCGCGCCCCGCCCTCCTCGCCCCCTACGCACAGCTGCTCCCGGCGCCCGCCTCCGCGCGCGCCGGGGGCCCCGGGTACGCCCTCGGCGCGGGTACGGTCATCCGCACCGGTCCGACCGGCGACGAGGAGGTCCGTCGGGTCGGCGAGCTCCTCGCGCAGCAGCTCAGGGGCCCGAGCCGGCTCCCGCTGCCGGTGGTCGACGGGGCCGGTGGCGACGGGATCCGGCTCCGGCTGGACGAGGGGGCCGAGGGCACCGGCGCCGAGGGGTACCGGCTGGAGTCCGGCCCGGACGGGGTCACGCTGACCGCCCGCACCCCCGCGGGTCTGTTCCACGCGGGGCAGACGCTGCGCCAGCTGCTGCCGGTGGCCGGTCCGGGCACGGTGCCCGGGGGCGAGATCACCGACGCGCCCCGCTTCGCGTACCGGGGGGCGATGCTCGACATCGCCCGCCACCACTTCACGGCGGAGCAGGTGAAGCTGTACGTCGACCAACTCGCCCAGTACAAGGTCAACACGCTGCACCTGCACCTGACCGACGACCAGGGCTGGCGGATCGCGATCGACTCCTGGCCCCGGCTGGCGGAGTACGGGGGCGCCAGCGAGGTCGGCGGCGGGCCGGGCGGGTACTGGGCGAAGGACCAGTACCGGGACCTGGTGGCCTACGCCGGCGAGCGGTACGTCGACGTGGTCCCGGAGATCGACATGCCGGGGCACGTGAACGCGGCCCTGGCCTCGTACGCGGAACTGAACTGCGACGGCAAGGCGCCCGCCCGCTACACCGGGATCAAGGTCGGCTTCAGCTCGCTGTGCGTCGGCCAGGAGCGGACGTACGAGTTCATCGACGACGTGCTCGGCGAGCTGGCCGAACTGACGCCGGGCCGCTACCTGCACATCGGCGGCGACGAGGCGCACTCCACGCCGGCGGCGGACTACGCGGCGTTCATGGACCGCGCCCAGCAGATCGTCGAGCGCCACGGCAAGACGGTGGTGGCCTGGCACCAGCTGGCGACGGCCGGGCCGGCGCCGGGGGCCGTGCTCCAGTACTGGGGCCACGACAAGACCGCGGCCACCGAGAAGGCGGCCGTGGCCGCGGCGGCCAAGACGGGCCACCCGCTGATCCTCTCGCCCGCGGACCGGCTGTACCTGGACATGAAGTACGACCTGGCGACGAAGCCCGGACTGGCGTGGGCCGGCCTCGTCCCGGTGCGCAGGGCTTACGACTGGGACCCAGGAACGTACCTGGCCGCGTCCGGAGTCCCGGAATCCGCAGTACTCGGCGTCGAGGCCCCGCTGTGGACGGAGACCATCGCGACCCGCACCGACCTGGAGTACATGGCCTTCCCCCGGCTCCTGGGCCTCGCGGAACTGGGCTGGAGCCCGGGCCCGCGGAACTGGACGGAGTACCGGCAGCGCGTGGCGGCCCAGGGGCCGAGGCTGGACGCCCAGGGCATCACGTACTACCGGGCCCCGGACGTGCCGTGGGGGTAGGGCCATGCCGGAGGGTGCCCTGTATGGGATCCGTATGAATTGATCATTTCCCCGGTCGCCGGGGAGCCGCTTGGGTAGCGTGCCGACGCCGGGTGTTCGAATCACTGAGGTGGGGGCCTCGCGTGTCGTTCGACGAGGAGTGGCAGCAGCACAAGGACGAAGTGTCGATGCGGTTGAACGGCTTACCCGCATACGACCCCGGTGGGACCGGCGAGTACGGCGGCGGCCCGGGCACGGCCGACTACATCGTCCACGCCGACGACCTCGGCCGGATCGGCCATGACGCGTTCCTCCTCTTCAACGGGATGGACGGTGCGGGCAAGCACGCCCAGGCCGGCAGCGAGGCCGCGGCGACGGCGCTCAAGGGTGGCGGTTTCGACACCGGCAATGCCCTGGCCGAGCTGAACAGGTGTGGGACACGCAGGTCACCACGCTGAAGCAGGCATGCGCCCACATCTCGAACCATCTCGAGTACAGCGCCAAGACGAACCAGGCGACAGACCAGTGGATCGAGACCAGTCTCAAGTCCCTGAGTGCGTCCAAGATCAACGATCTGTTCAAGTAAGGGAGCCGCAGTGCCGTCGTTCGAACAGCTCCTGAACATCAGCCTGGGGCCCCTCGAGACCGCAGTCACCGACTGGACGCAGATGATCACGCGCCTCGAACAGTTGCGTACCGAGGCGGGAGCGATGAAGACCCGCGCGGACGGAGCAGTGTGGCGGGGCGAGAACGCCTCTGTCACGCAGCCGTTCATAGCCAAAACGGCCAAGGAGTTCGGCGACGCCGTCACGGAGGCGGAGAGCGTCCGCGATCTCCTCAAGGACGCGGGCGAGAAGATCAAGGCCGCCAAAGCCGACCTCAAGGCCGTCTATGAGGCACCACCGGCCGGGATCACCATCTACCCGAACGGAGTCCTGAGCCATCGTGTCCACCCCGACCGGCGCAGCAAGGACAGCACCGAACCGGTAGCCACCCAGGCCGACTTCGACGCCCTGCGGCAGCGGCTCGAAGGCATCCTCAACCGGGCGGCCGAGGCGGACGAACTCTGCTCCTGGGGCTTGCGCAGCCTGGTCAAGGACCACCCCAATGACTTCGGCAGCACCGACTACAACTCGATCCAGGACGCGAAGAACGCCCGCCAGGCGGAGAAGGACGTCCAGGACCGCAAGGACGCCGACGAGGCCGCCAAGCTCTTCAGTCGCGTGGACTACCTGGACGACAAAGAGCGGGCCCGCCTGATCGAGCTCACAGAGCGGGGCAAGAACTCGCCGGCGTTCAGTGCCGAGCTGCTCACCCACTTGGACTTCCAGGGTCGCAAGGACCAGGACGCGCTGCTCCTGCTGGCCGCGAACCTGGAGGGCGGTGGCCGAGACGGCCAGATATCCGGCTCGGAGACCCGGCTGCTCAACGCGCTGTCCGGGAACCTCGCCACCGCCACCGCCCCCGGCTCGCCCCTCTGCCCGGTCATGGGCCCGGTCGTCGGGTCCCACACGCCTTGGACCGACCGCCTCCTGGAACTCGCCCGCAAGGGCAACGACCTGCCCAGGCAGGTCCCCGGCTCGCTCCCAGGCGGGCAGCAGGGCTACTCGGCCCTCACCAAGATGATCGGCGCGGGCGACGCAAAGTACGACGGCGGCTTCCTCACCTCGGTGGGCAACTCGATCCGAGACTGGGAGACCCACACCAAGCACCCCTACGAGGGCATGGACAAGAACTGGGTCGGCTCCCAGGAAGACCCCGTGGGCGGCCTGATGAAGGCCTTCAGTCGCAACCCCGAAGCCTCCACCGCCTACTTCGACCCGGCGAAGAGCGACAACCTCGACTACTTCCTCAAGGACCGTGACTGGCCGGGAGCGAGCGTCGAGTCCAAGATGCCCGACGACCTGGTGAAGACCTCGGCTCGGTCACAGTTCGGCGCGGCGCTGGAGGCGGCGAGTACCGGGAGGGAGCCGAATTCGCCCCTTCACGGGGTCCCCGCCCGGCATGACGGGGCCGAGTCCGCCATCTTCGACAGGACCATCGAGTACTACGGAGAGCAGACCAAGGGGGTGCAGAGCAACATGCCCGCCCCGTTGCGGCACTCCATGGGCAACATGATCGGCGACTACGCCTCCGACGTGCACCAGATCCTCGGCAAGAACCTGGAGGCTCCCACCGAATTCAGCCACCTCCCCCTCTCCCTCACCAGAGAAGATCTGACCCGGGTCATCCGTGCCACCTCCGACGACCCGCAGGCATTCGCCACCATCCGCAATGCCGAGTTGGAGGTGATCAACCAGAAGATGCACGACTTCCCGGCGGAGGCCTTCCGGCACGGCGACGACAAATCGGAACTGCGCTCCTGGGTCAGGGAGTCCTCGTCCGTTCTCGGCTATCTCGACGGCGTGCGGGGAGATGTCCTCTACGACCTGGGGCAGGCGGAGAAGGACGTCAACGCCTGGAACAGAATGACGGCTTACCACGGCATCGGCGCGCTCTTCACCAACATGCCGATGGTTGGAGACATGATCCAGCGAGGCGTTGACATCGGCACGACCATGCACATGAACGAACTGAACGCCGCGGTGGACGAGGCGACCCGAAAGAACATGGCCGACCACTTCTCCAGCGGTACCCGCGACATGGACACGATCCTGGAGTCAGCAGCCAAACAGAGGGGACTGACTCCGGCGGAGATGGACAGGAGCACCGGCGAGTTCGAAGGTCAGCTCCAGCCTTTGGCGGAGCAGTGGTACGCAAGCGGCATCAAGGGTGCGAACGGATACATGGGGGAGCGCTACTGATGAGCGGGCTGAAACTGCGGGACAAGCGGCTGGTCCTGCCGGTCGTGCTGGTGGCCGCCGTGGCGACGACCGTGCTGTGGTCGGTGCTCCGCACGGATCCGGCGAGTCAGCGCATGTGCTGGAGCTTGCTGTCCAAGAACTCGGCGGCGCAGCTCCGCACCGACGGCGGAAGTGGGCTGCACGCGGAAGAGATGAGCGCGCTGCCCGCGGCGGAGGGCCAACTCGCCCACGACGGGCCCATCTGTTTGGTGTCACCGGAGGAGAACTCCGGCGTGCTGCTCTTCGGGCTCGGCATCCGTACCGCCCTGTCGGACGAGCCGGCCCCGCGTGACGCCGCCCCGATCGGGGGCGGGCTCACCGGCTGGGTCGGGCCGCAATGGTCGTGGGTGCGGCTGCCGGAGAAGTGCTCGTTCCCGATGGGTGGCGGGGGTGCCGGCGTGCTCCTGGAACTGAAGATCGACCCGGCCGCAGGTCCGCAGCGGGCTGAGGCGGCCCGTACGGCTCTCCTGGAGTCCGCCAGGAACCTGACCCGCACGTACCGTTGCACGGATTCGTCCTTCGACCACCTGCCGGAAGGCACTAGGACGTGATCAACGGGACGAGCCGGAGGAGTGGAGGCCTTATTGCCGCGTTGGCTCTGACCGTGCTGGTGGCCGGGGCCGTCGCGTTCGCCCTCACGCGCGGCGAGAAGGGTGCAGCACCGCAGACCAGCTTCTGCTGGGAGTCCCTCGCCAAGGACGACGTGGCTCTTTTGAGCCCGAAGTCATACAAGCGGTACGAGTCGAAGGAGGACGACCTGAAGGAGCGGCCGTCGGCCGGCTGCCTCGTGTACGGCGACGACACGAAGTACCCCGAGTTCCAGCTCAAGGTCCAAGGCGTCGACGAGGGCATGGGAGTGTGGCCGACAGCGGACGAAGCCGCAGCCGAGTCCCTCGTCCGCGCCCCGATCGACGGGGTGCCCGGCTGGGTCAACAGGTCCTACGCAGGCGTCCTCCTCCCGGCCTCCTGTTCGCGGGGTATGGGTTTCAAGAGATGGCCGTACCTTCAGATCCACCCTGTGGGTGACCAAGAGAAGGTGTGGAAGGACGGGCTGGTCCAGAAGCGCATGATTGACGTCCTGATGAAGTCCGCAGCTCACCTCACCACGCGACTCGGATGCGCCGAAATCCCCTTCGGCTCACCCGGCGAGTCTCCGAAGCTCCTCACTGCCCGCCCAATCGACCGGGCGAAGGCATGCGGCCTGCCGGGCTTCGACCCCTTCACCTCCGACGACTTCAGCATCGAGGAGTACGTGACACAGGGAGACCTGCGACTCTGGTCGTGCGCCATCAGCGCCAAGGGGGAGAAGGGGCTGCGGAATCTCACCGCCACCCAGGACCCCACCCTGATCGCCGTCTCCCGGAGGGCAGCTGACGCCGGTGGCGGCAACCAGGCCCTGCTCACCTGTGCAGGCAAGCCCACCCTCCTCCAGCTGAACACCCCGTTCACCGACTCCGCGAAGAACAGTGCAGCGGCCAAGGCCCTGCGCCCTGACGCGGAGATCTTCACCGCATTCCGGGACGCGGTATCACGTCAGGCGCACTGCTCACCGGGCTGACGGCGGGCCCGGCCGGGGCCCGTGCCGTCCGCTCCCGCCACGGTGCCGACTCCGGCTCCGGCCTCGGGCGGAGGAGTGGCGCGGAACCGCCGTCGATGGTGCAGGAAGTACCACTGCCCGGAACCCACCGGCACGGCTCAGTAGGGCTGCGAAGGAGATCGCCTGCCTCGCTGTCCTTCGTGGATAAGATCCGGGAGTTTCAGCGGACGTGAGAGGGGACCACATGCCGCAGCAAGGGATCATCGCGATAGAGCGCATGGACGGGGCGGCCGCGGTGCGGGCCGGGGAGGCGTTCAGGCTGATCTACGCCGAAGCGTTCGCCGAGCCTCCGTACGGCGAGACCGAGGAGGACGTCGCTGCCGCCTTCCGCCGCTTCCCCGTTCAGGCCCGCAAGCACGGCTTCCGCGCGGTCCTGGCCCGCGCGGAGGGTGACGGCGAGCCGATCGGCATGGCGTACGGCTTCCCGCTCGGGCCGGACACGGTGTGGTGGGACGAACTCACCGAGCCCGTGCCCGAAGCCATGCGGCGCGAGGACGGGCGGCGCACCTTCGGGCTCATGGAACTCGCCGTGCGGGGCCCGTGGCGCGGGCAAGGTGTCGCGCGGCGTCTGCACACGGCACTGCTGCTCGACGCCGTCGGAGCGGAGCGGGTGATGTTGAACGTCAACCAGGCGAGCGGGGAGGCGTCGGCCGCGTATCGGGCATGGGGATACCGCAAGATCGGCGAGGCGCGGCCGTTGGTCGACGGCGCGGAGCTTCGTGACGTGATGCTGCTCGATCTGCGCTGACGGCCGTCAGGCCGTCCTCTTGAGCCCGCCGACGAAGTCGGCCCAGGCGGGGGCCGCGCAGCGGAAGCCGGGGCGGGTGGTGTCCTTGCTGTCCCGGACCGCGCGCCCGCCGTCGGCCGTCGTCGCCACCTCGACGCAGTCGCCGCCGGAGCCGCTGTAGCTGCTCTTGTGCCAAGTGGCGCCGTGGGGAAGGGGGGTTTGCATGAGTGTTGTCCTCTCCAACGTGCAGCTACAGTGCCCCGCGCACGCTGGCGATCAGTTCCAGGCTGTCTTCGGGGCTCAGTGCGATGCTTCGGAGCGAATCGAAGATCAGCGTATATTCTGCCGTCTCCTCAGGGGTCTCCATGAACAGCGTTCCTGTTCGGTGTTCGACGCATACGACGTCGGAGAAGTCCCGATGGGGGAAGCCGAAGAGGACGAACGAACCGAACAGTCCGGCGTGCGCACCGGCTCGGTCGGGGATCACTTGCAGTTCGATGAGGGGATGCTGCGCCATCTTGGCCAGGTGATCGAGCTGCTGGGCCATGGTTGAGCGGCCTCCCACGGCAATGCGCAGCGCGGCTTCGCCTTGGATGACGGAGAGACGTGGCGGCTTGGACTGCTGGAGGACGCTCTGCCGCTCCAGACGTGCGGTGACCAGTGCGTCGACTTCGTCGCTACTCAGTCCTGCCTGGGCTGCGTTGATCACGGCACGTGCGTAATCGCCGGTCTGCAGCAAACCTGCGATCAGGTTCGATTGGAACGACCGGATGTAGTCGGACGTCTCCTCGTACCCGATGAAGTCGGAGTAGGACGGTCGGGCCAGGCTCGCACGCTGCACCCAGCCGGGGGCTCGTCCTCGCCGGGCGAGCGTGACCATCTCGTCGATCTGCGTGTCGTTTGTGATGCCGTAGAACGTCAGTAGGTCCCGCAATTCGCCGAGTGAGATCCCAAGTCGAGCGTTCTCGATGCGGTTGATCTTTGTCCTGTGGCAGCCGATGCGCTCGGCAGCCTCCTCGGACGTCCTGCCGGCTTCTTCCCGGAACTTGACCAGGAGCGCTGCGAGCCGACGGCGTCGAACAGTTGGCCTGCTCTCGGACATTGGATTCTCCCCAACTGGACTGGTGCCATTAGAGGTTACCCGTCACAAAAGATCATGGAACGAGTTCCAAAGAGTCACTTGCGAATTGCGTGTGAGCGGAGGAGTCTGGACTTGCATCACTCACCGTGCTGACTTGAAACGGTGAGTGATGGTCGGAGGTCTACAGCAGAAGACCCCCGCGACTGCGCGAACAGTCCGGGGGCATGGCCAACGCTTACTCAAGGAGCGTCAACGTGCTGCATTTTATCGGGCTGGTGCCACCGCTACGGCAGTGGTGGCGAAGGCAAGTGCTCGTCCTCGCGACGTACGGGATCGATCTCGGCCCCCGGGTCATCCACGGGCGGGCGGTGGCCCGGTGAACGAACCGGAAGAAGTGGTGCGGCGGTGGCGGCGGGAGGCCGGGTGTGTGCCGCTCGCGCGGGCCGAACTACGCAAGGCCCTGGCCGACTGGGGGCTCTCCGAGCTGGAGGGTGACGCCCTCCTCGTCGCCTCCGAGCTCGTGACCAACGCCGTCCGGCACGCCACCGCTCCCCGCGACCGGGAGATCGAGACCCGGTACGTCCGGCTCGGCAACGGCGTACGCGTCGAGGTGCACGACACCAGTCCCGTACGGCCCGTGGTCGGGGAACCGGACCAGGACGACGACGGCGGGCGCGGGCTCTGCCTGGTGGCGGTCGTCGCCGATCGGTGGGCCGTCGGGGCGCGGGTCGGCCCCGGGAAGCGGGTGTGGGCCGAGCTGTCCGTGAAGGCGCCGTGACGGCCTGGCTGCTGACCCCCGACCGGACCGGGAGCGAGGCGATTTACGAGGTCGAGTGCACGTCCTGCCTCGCCGGCTCCGGGCCGGCCGATGACGACGACGGCCCGGCCGTATGGGCCCTGCGGCATGCGTGGCAGACCGGGCACACCGGGTTTCGGCGGATCGTCACCGACTTCCAGCGGGCCCTGACTGCGGACTGAGAAGCGGACGCGACTTACCCGGTGACGTGGATCTTTTCCTGTGCCAGGCTGCGTCGCATGGGGTGGACATTCAAACTGCACGGCGGTTTCGCGGCCGTGCTGGGCAGCGTGTTGCTGGTACTGACGGCACTCACCTGGCTGCCTGGAACCTTGCCGTTGACCGGGGCCAAGTGGCCGTTGGCGGTGATCGTCGTGCTGCTCTTCCCGATCTTCGTTTCGGCTCTGGTGCGTGCGCTCTTGGCGCGCCCACACCGGGACTCGCTGTGGCCGGCCTTCCGGTGTCTTCCTCGAAAGGTCCAGCTGGGACTTGGGGCCCTGGTCGTGTCGGGTTTCGCGATGATGGTCTTCAGTTCGACAGGTGACGGGCACCTGCAGTCAGCGGAGGTGAAGGAAGGCCGGTACTTCGCCATGGACAGCACGCCGCAGGCGCACCGCACGGTCGAGGTCACCCGCAGCCAGTACCAGGTCGTTCTGGAGAGCGATCAGCGCATGATGTTCGGCATCCCCGGTTTGCTCTTCGTCGGCGCCGCATGTGTCGTTGTGGTGGCCGGAGAGCTCCGTCGAGCAGATCGTGACTGAGTAGGGACGGGCGGGTGGTCGAGGGACCGTATCGGCCACCCGCCAGTCCCCCGGTCACCGTCGGGCGAAGGCCGCGACGGGGTTCTTGAGGGTGCCGATCAGCTGGAGCGCCGCCGACGGGTCGGCCAGGTCGACCATCTGCTTGTTGTTGCGCAGCTGGAGGCGGTTCAGGCAGGACAGCTGGAACTCGGGAGTGAAGAGGTCGTAGCGGGCGAAGCGGTCCGCGAGGGCCGGGACCGAGTCCTGGTAGTCGTGGGCGCAGTCGGCCACCGCCTGCCAGAACATTTCCTCGGTGCAGATGCCTTCCGTGACCAGGATCGAGTTCAGGAAGCGGAAGAAGCAGTCGAAGACGTCGGTGAAGATCGACAGCAGCTTCATGTCCTCCGGGATGTCGGCCTTGATGCGCTCGACCGCCGGAGGGAGGACCGCGTCCGGGTCCATGATGACGATCTCCTCGGCGATGTCCTTGAAGATCGCCCGCTTCACGACGCCGTCCTCGATGACGAGGATCGTGTTCTCTCCGTGCGGCATGTACGCCAGGTCGTACTGGTAGAAGCAGTGCAGCAGCGGCACCAGGTAGGCCCGCAGGTAGTGGTGCAGCCACTCGGCCGGGGCCAGCCCCGACTCCTCGATGAGCGCGCCGACGAAGGACCGGCCCTCGGCGTCCACGTGCAGCAGCGAGGCCATCGTCGCGAGGCGCTCGCCCTCCCGGAGCGACTCCACCGGGGACTCGCGCCACAGGGCGGCCAGCATCTTGCGGTACGGGGAGTAGCGGTCGGTGGCGCGCTCGTACTGGCGGTGGTGGTAGCCGATGGCCGCCCGCTCGCGGATGATCGAGAAGTCCACCGACCGCAGGACCTCGTCGCCCTGGATCAGCTGGTGCAGCCAGTCGTTGATCGCCGGGGTGGCCTCCATGTACGCGGCCGACAGCCCGCGCATGAAGCCCATGTTGAGCACCGAGATCGCCGTTTTGACGTAGTGCTTCGCGGGGGCGGTCGTGTTGAAGAACGTGCGGATCGACTGCTGCGCGAGGTACGCGTCGGAGCCCTCGCCCAGCAGGACCAGGCGGCGGTTGGCGATCTCCGCGGCGAAGGTGACCGTGGTCTTGTTCCACCACTGCCAGGGGTGGACCGGCAGCAGGTGGTAGTCCGCCGGGTCCAGGTCCAGGGCCTCCAGCTGCGCCGAGAACGCCGCGATCGCCTCCTCGCCCAGCTCGGCGCGCATGAACGCGTCGTGGTCCAGTCCCGCGCCCGCCGTGAAGGTGGAGACGTCCTTGCGGGCCGCCGCCCACACCAGGTGGACGGGGCTCGCCGTCTCCGGGGCGTACGAGAGGTACTCGTGCACGCCGAAGCCCAGCCGGCCGTTGTTGGCCACGAAGCAGGGGTGGCCCTCGGTCATGCCCGTCTCGATGTCCTGGAACGAGGACTTCGCCAGGACCGCCGACGGGACCTGCGGCTTCGTGTACTTGAAGCCCGATCCCGCCAGGGTGGAGGAGATCTCCTCCAGGTAGACCGGCAGGACCTCCGCGCTCAGGCCCAGGGCTTCGCGCATCTCGATGTGGAAGTCGATGGCGTCCAGCGGCAGCTCGCCGCCGTCCTTGAGGCGGGTGACCGAGGCCTCGTCCACCGCCCAGTGGTCCAGGGCGTGGCGGGCGGCCGTGAAGCGGTACTCGACCGAGCCGTCGTCGCTCGCCACCGAGTACGCCGAGTCGCCCAGCGGCCTCGGGGTCAGCAGGCGCTCGTGCGAGAACTCGGCCAGGGCCTTGCGGACGAGCGCGCGGTTCGCCCGGGCCCACAGCTCGGGCGAGAGGTGCGAGATCGCATCGGTGAGGCTCATATGGAGGCTCCCGTCGAGCCGGTGGCCGCCTCGAACTGCGCACGGGTGCAGAAGCTCAGCAGGGCCGTCTTCTCGGGCTTGCGGACCGGGCCGTCGGCGACGAAGCCGACCGCCTCGTTCAGGGCGTGCACCGCCGTGTTCTCCACGTCCGGCTCCACCACGACCCGCTCGGTCTTCGGGTCGGCGAACAGCGCGGCCATCACCGTGGTGATCACGGCACGGGTGAACCCGTGCAGCGGCCGTTCGCTCGGCGCGACGAGGAAGTGCATGCCGACGTCGCCGGGCTGCGCCTCGTACAGGCCGACCAGCTCCAGCTCGGCCGGGTCGTACTTCTCCATCAGGAAGGCCGGGCGGCCCTCGTGGAGACCGATGAAGGCTTCGTGGTGCTCGGCCGCGGCGATCTTCATGTACTCGCGCTCGACGTCCGGCAGCGAGGCGTCCTGCATCATCCAGAAGGAGGCCTTGGGGTGCGTGACCCAGCCGTGGAGCAGCTCCGCGTCGGCGAACGGGTCCAGCGGGCGGATCGCGAAGGTGCCGAGGACGGTGTCGCTGCGCGTGTAGAGGATTTCGGTGGTGGTGCTCATGCGTGCATGCCTTCCGGGGCCGCGAACTGCTGGAACGCGATGGACTTCTCGACCTTGTAGTACTCGCGGCCGAGGAGCTCGCCGACGATGTACGCGTTGCGGTACGCGGCCATGCCCAGGTCGGGCGAGGTGATGGAGTGGTTGTGCACCGTGCCGTTCTGGAGGAACACCCCGCGGCCGGTCACGTCGATGCTGTAGTTGCGGGCCGCGTCGGGGCGGCCGTGGCCGTCGAAGGCGAGGCGGTCGCGCACCGGGTTCAGGAACTCCGGCAGCGTGTACTTGTACCCCGTCGCGAGGACCAGGCCCTCGGTGGAGAGCGAGAAGTCCCGCTCCTGCTCCTCCTGGCGCAGCCCCAGGGTGTAGGCGCCCGTGGTGGTGTCGTACGCCGCCGAGTTCAGCGAGGTGTTGGTCAGCAGGGTGGTCGGGACCGGGCCCGGCGAGCTGACCTTCTTCTGGTACAGCAGGTCGAAGATGGCGTTGATGAGCTCGCCGTCGATGCCCTTGAAGAGGTTCTTCTGCTGGTTCTCCAGCCGGTACCGGGTCTCCTCGGGGAGGGCGTGGAAGTAGTCCACATACTCCGGGGAGGTCATCTCCAGCGTCAGCTTCGTGTACTCCAGCGGGAAGAACCGCGGGGAGCGCGTCACCCAGTTGAGCTGGTAGCCGTACACGTCGATCTCGGACAGCAGGTCGTAGTAGATCTCCGCCGCGCTCTGGCCGGAGCCGATGAGCGTGATCGACTTCTTCTGCTGGAGCTCCGCCTTGTTCTGCACGTAGGCGGAGTTGTGCGTGAAGTCGCCGCCCAGTGCGGCGCAGGCCTGCGGGACGAACGGCGGGGTTCCGGTGCCCAGGACCAGCCGGCGGGCCAGGTGGGTCTCGCCACGGTCGGTGTGGACCTCGTACAGCTCGGCCCGCTCGTCGTACGTGACCTCCGTGACGGAGGTGGAGTACTGGACGTTGTCGAGGCGGTCGGCGGCCCAGCGGCAGTAGTCGTTGTACTCGGTCCGCAGCGGGTAGAAGTTCTCCCGGATGTAGAAGGAGTACAGCCGGTCGTTGTCCTTCAGGTAGTTCAGGAAGGAGAAGGGCGAGGTCGGGTCGGCCAGGGTGACCAGGTCCGACATGAACGGCGTCTGTAGGTGCGCGCCGTCCAGGAACATCCCGGCGTGCCATTCGAAGTGCGGCTTCGACTCGATGAAGAGGCCGTCCAGTTCGCCGATCGGTGCGGTCAGGCAGGCGAGTCCCAGGTTGAAGGGACCGAGGCCGATACCGATGAAATCGTGGGTCCGACGGGGATCACGGGGCTCACGAGACGACTGCAAGGGATTCTCCCAGGTACTGCTCGGCGTGGGACGCGAGGAGGTCGAGGACGGCCGTGATGTCGGCCGTCGTGGTCTGCGGGTTGAGGAGGGTGAACTTCAGGTACTGGTCGCCGTCCACCTTGGTGCCGGCGACGACGGCCTCGCCGGACGCGAACAGCGCCTTGCGGGCGTGCAGGTTGGCCTCGTCGACGAGGTCCTTGCGGACGTCGACGCCCTCGGGGCGGGGTACGTAGCGGAAGACCAGGGTGGAGATCTGCGGGCGGACGACGACCTCGAAGCGCGGATCGGCGTCGATGATGTCCCAGCCCGCGGCGGCCAGTTCGATGACCTCGTCGAAGAGGGAGCCGAGGCCGTCGGCGCCCATGGTGCGCAGGGTCATCCAGAGCTTGAGCGCGTCGAAGCGGCGCGTGGTCTGGATGGACTTGTCGACCTGGTTCGGGATCCGCTCCTCGGCCATCCGGCGCGGGTTGAGGTAGTCCGCGTGGTACGTGGCGTGCTTGAGCGTGTCGCGGTCGCGGACCAGCACGGCGCTGGAACTGACCGGCTGGAAGAACGACTTGTGGTAGTCGACGGTGACGGAGTCGGCGTGCTCGATGCCGGCGAGGAGGTGCCGGCGGGTCGGTGAGACCAGCAGTCCGCAGCCGTAGGCGGCGTCCACGTGCATCCAGGCGGAGTGCTCGGCGGCCAGCCGGGAGATCTCGGGGAGCGGGTCGATGGACCCGAAGTCGGTGGTGCCGGCGGTGGCGACGACGGCCATCGGGAAGAGGCCCTCGCGGACGCAGCTCTCCAGCTCCAGGGCGAGCACGGAGGTGTCCATGCGGCGGCCCCGGTCGACCGGGACCGCTATGACGGCCTCGTAGCCGAGCCCGAGCATGGCGGCCGACTTCTTGACGCTGAAGTGGCTGGCCTCGGAGGTGAAGATGCGCAGCCGGGGCAGGACCTCGGACTTCGCGAGCGGCCGCTGACTGCCCTGCATGACCTTGCGGCAGGCCTCGTCACGGGCCAGCAGCAGTGCGTGGAAGTTGGACTGGCTGCCGCCAGAGGTGAAGATGCCGTCCGCGTCCGGGCCGAGGCCGATGCGCTGAGCGGTCCAGTCGATCAGGCGGCGCTCGATGAGCGTGCCGCCGATGGACTGGTCCCAGGTGTCCAGGGAGGAGTTGACGGCCGAGAGGACGGCCTCGCCGAGGACGGCGGGGATGACGACCGGGCAGTTGAGGTGGCCCAGGTAGCGCGGGTGGTGGAAGTACACCGCGTCGCGCAGGTAGACCTCTTCCAGCTCGTCGAGGACGGCTGCCGGGTCTTCGAGCGGCCGGTCCAGGTCGATCCCGTTGATGACCGGGGCGAGTTCGTCGACGGAGATCCCGGTGTGGGGGCGCTGCGTGGTCGCGAGTTTGGCGGCGACGCGCTCGACGCCTTCGGTGACGGAACGCCGGTAGAGGTCTGCGGTCGTCTCGTTCAGCAGATGCGAGCGCATCAACGTTCCTCCGGGCAGGTGGGGGCACCACCCAGCGGTGGCTGGGGGAGAGGGGGCGGGGAAGGTGTTGCTTAGGTTAGCCTAACCTAATCTTCATGCCAAATAGCGGTGGACCCCGGCCAAAAGCCGGGGCCCACCGCTGAAAAGGAGGATGTGGAAAGGGAGTTGACTACAGTGCGGACGTCGGGTCCTCGCTCGCCGCCTGGCCCGCGTACGCCTCGGCGAGGAGTTCCTCCTCGCTCGCGCCGAGCCGCCAGTAGCCGGTGAAGCGCACGGCCCGCCGGTCGATGGAACGTTCCTGCACGATGTGCCTGCGTACCGCCCGCACCGTTCCGGCCTCGCCCGCGAGCCAGGCGTACGGAGCCTCGGCGGCCGGGAGTTCGGCCGCCCGGAGTGCCTCCAGCACGCGCCCGGTGCGCTCCTTGCCCGCGCCGGCCTCCCGCACGATCCAGGTGATGTCCGCGGCGGCGGGCGTCGGTAGGACGAGCCGGTCGTCGGTGTGCGGGACCTCGAACCAGGCCGTGACCGGCATGCCGGCGGGGAGCCGCTCCAGGATCGCGGCCGCCGCCGGGAGCGCCGTCTCGTCCGCGTACATCAGCAGCGCGTCGGTGGCGGCCGGCGGCTGGAACCGCACGGACTTGTTCTCTGCGACGGCCGGCCCTATCGCCATGATCCGGCGGCCGGTCACGGCCCGCCCGGCCCACCGGGACGCGGGGGCCGTGACATCAGCCGCTGCCCCGGCGGGGTCCCCGTGCAGGACGAAGTCGACGTCGACCTCGTCCACGCCCCCGGGCGTACGGCGTTGCTCGCGCACGGTGTAGGAGCGCATCACCGGCCGGTCGGCGTCGGGCATCGCGCGCCAGGCGCCGAACCAGGTGTCCTCGTCGGTGGACGGGAGCACGGTGTGTTCCTCGTGCTCGGGCGGCAGGAAGAGCGAGAGGCTCTGGTCGTGGCCGCCCGAGCGGAAGCCCGCGAGGGACTCTCCGCCGAACGTGACCCGCAGGAACGAGTGCCCGAGCCGGCGGGTGCGGAGCACTTCGAACGCGAAGAACCGGAAGTGCGCGGCGGCCGGGACGGCGTCGGACGCCGGGGCTTCGGATGCGGTGGCGGTCATGCGGAGGGTCCCCCCTGGGAGTGGCGGCGGCGCCTGGTCCGGGCGCCGAGGGTCAGCTGACCTTCTTGGCGTTCTGGATGGACTTCGCGAGGTCCTCCAGGACCTTGGCGCACTTGTCGTACGAGTAGATCGGCTCGGTCACGCGCGGGGCGACCTGGCCGGCCTTGACGGCGGGCAGCTCGGCCCAGGTCGGCTTGGCCTTCAGCTCTTCCGGCTGCAGCGTGCCGGTGCGGTTGTCGAGCAGGACCAGGTCGGCCTTGTACTTGCCGGCGTTCTCCCAGCTCAGGCTCTCGAAGAAGCCGCCGGTGTCCAGCTTGTCCTTCTCCGGGGTGACGAACTCGACGCCGAGGGACTCGAAGTACTTCAGGTCGGCCGAGGTCTTCGGGGTGGAGACGTAGAACAGGTCGGCGGAGCCCGAGCCGACGAGCACCTTGATGCCCGGGTTGGCCTTGACCGCCTCGCGGACCTTCGTGGAGGCCGCGTCGAAGCGGGCCTTGGCGTCGGCGGACTGCTTGGTGTTCAGGTCGGCGCCCAGGGACTTGGCGAGGTCGGCCGTGCGCTCCAGCGCCTTGTCGAGGGAGGCGTCGCCGCCCACGCCGATCGCGGCGGCCGGGGCCAGCTTCAGGATCTTGTCCTTGGAAGCCTCCGGCACGAACCAGTAGCTGCCGTCCCAGGTGTTGGTGACCAGCAGGTCGGGCTGGAGGGCGGCGTACTTCTCGACGTTGAACTCGTCGTAGACGTTGCCGAGGATCTCGACCTTGGAGATGTCCATCGAGCCGGCCATCGTGTCGGGCTTGCCGTCGGCGGTCTTGGTCGGGCCGAAGACGCCCTTGACCTGGATGCCGTAGTCGTAGAGCGCGGCCGCGGTACCCGTGTAGGCCACGATGTTCTTCGGCTTGGCCTTGAGGCTGACGTCCTTGCGGAGGTCGTCCTTGAAGGACCAGGCGCCCGAGGCCGCAGCACCCTTGTCCTTGTCGTCCGCCCCGCCCTTCGAGTCGGATCCGCCGCACGCGGTGAGGGCCGCGACGAGGCCGAGGGCGCCGCCGGCGGCGATGAGACCGCGGCGGGACAGGTGGGAGGTACGGGACTTGGGCATGTCTATGTCCGCTTTCGTGCGTGCCGGGCGGCCACGGGGCCGTTCGGAGGGAAGGTTAGCCTAACCTTGGCTGGAATTGGTAAGGCGGCCCTAAGTTTCTTCGTGCGACCGCGGCCGGAGCCGCGCAGCCCCGGGTGAACTGGCTCCGAACCGGGGGCGCTCAGCGGCATCCGTTGGCATCATGGTCGCGCCGGGAGGTCCTGACGGGGTGGGGTGGCGGCGCTGTGGTCGGTACGGGGGAGCACGAGCGGGAGCTGCGCCAGGGCGCGCTCGCCGAACAGGTGGCCCTGCTCGCGGACCGGGCCGGAGCGGACTCCGCCGCCTCGCTGATCCGCCGCACGGCCCGTCGCGCCGTGTCCCCGCAGGCCCGGATCTGCATCATCGGCGGCAGCAACGTCGGTAAGTCCCGCCTCGTCAATGAGCTCATCGGCACGGCCTGCCTGCCGGTGTCCGTGCACCCGACGGAGGGACCGCCCGTCGTCGTACGCCCGTTCGTCGCGCAGCCCGCGGATTCCGCGGAGGCGGCCCGGGCCGCCGAGTCCGCCGGGTCCGGGTCCGGGTCCGGAGCCGGAGCCGGGGTCGGGGTTTCCGGCGAGGCGGGGCTGCGTACCGTACGCGTCGAGGTTCCCGCCGATTCCTGGCCGGCCCGCGCCGGAGTGGAACTCGTCGACACCCCCGGCTGGGAGGGCTGGTCCGGAGTGCGCCAGCCCGACACCGCCGCCCTCGCCAGGATCGTCGGCGACTGCGACGTGGTGGTCGTCGTCACCGAGGCGCGCCGCGCGATGCTCGCCACCGAACAGGCCCGGATCAAGGCGCTCGCCGCCGCTCCGCACAGCCCGCCGCTCGCCGTCGTCGTCACCAAGCTCGCCGAGGTCGAGGACGAGGCGGTCGACATCCTGCGACGCGTCAACCACCTCGTCGCGGTGCTGGCCCCCGAGGCGCTCGTCCTGCCCGGCCCGCGCCCCGTGCCCGGCCCGCGCCCCGTGCCCGGCCCGGTCCCCGAGACCGCTGCGGCGCCGGCGGCCGGGGAGCCCGACGGCCTCGACCCGCTCCGTGCGGCCCTGGGCCAGCTCGCCGGCATACGGCTGCGCCGCGCGCTGCGGACCATCCGCAGGCTGCACCTCCTCGCCGCCACCTGCGGCCTGGTGGATGAGGCCGCCGGGCGGGCGCTGGCCGACGCGCACCGGCCCGACCCCGTCCGGACCCGGGCCGCACAGATCTGGCACACGGCCCACGAGAGCGCCCGCTTCCACTGGATCGTGCTCAGCGCCGACGCCGGGGAGTGGCGCGCCTCGCTCGTCCAGACGATCGGCGTCGAGGCGCGCAGGCGACGGACGGCCGCGGCCCGCGAACTCGCCGCGCGCTTCTCCCGGATGCTGGAGACGCCCGAGGAGCAGCACTTCATCCGCCTCCACGCGATCCCGTACACCGCCGAGGCCCTCCAGCAGTTCGAATCGTGGATCACCGGCACCGTCGACCGGGCACTCGAAGACGACACCCGCCGGCTGCGCGACATCCTGCTCCGCAACCGGCCCGGCGAGGAACTGTTCCAGGGACTGGCCGCCCCCGGCGCCGGGCGGGTCGTACCGGCCGCGGCCCTGCCGGGGGTGGCCGACGCGGCCGCCGCCGCGGAGTCGCAGAACGCCACCGGCTGGGACGCCTCTTGGCTGCCGGAGTTCGTCGGGACCGCGATCGAGAGCGTGCTGACGCCCGTCTCCACCGAAGTCGTGGCGCAGATCGCGGGAGCGGCCGGCACGGCGCTGGTTTCGGAGGCACTCGAACACGGCCTGGCGGAGCGCCGCGAGCGCGCCATCGGCGACCTGGAACGGATCGTCGAGGCGGCGTTCACCGAGCAGGTGGCGCGGACCGAGGTGCGCATCGTCCAGGTGTACGACCGCCTGCTCAGCCAAGCCCGGGAGCGCGACGAGCAGTGGTGGCGGCTGCACACGACGGCCGTCGCCGCGCAGCCGGAGTCCCTCGACCACTGGCGTTCACTGCGGAGTACGGCGCGGTCGCTGGGCCGCTCCGTGCACGCCCTCCTCTCTCCCCTGGAAGGGGCCTGATGGCGCACGGCAACCGGCAGTTACCGGCCGGCCAGGAATCACCGGCCACGCAGTTCCGCGGCTGGAGCGACAACATCGGCACACTGCGCTCGTACTACCAGCGCCTGCAGCAGGTGGCCGGCGAGGCTGCGGCGGTCATCGCACCGCCGGGCGGTCCGGCCGGGCCGCTGGACCTCGGGATCAACGGGGCGGTCTTCGAACGCGAGACCTTCCGCATCATGGTGCTCGGCGAGTTCAGCAGCGGCAAGAGCACCCTGATCAACGCCCTGCTGGGCAAACGGCTACTGCCCACCAAGGCCAATCCGGCCACCGCCTTCACCACGGTCCTGCGGTGGGGCGAGACCGAGCGGGCCTGGTTGTACCGGGACGCCGACCGGCGGGGAGGCGAGACGGCCGTCACGACGGAGGAGTTCAAACGGGAGGTCTCCCTCCAGATCGACGCGTACGGCGCACCCCGCACCCCCTCGTTCGCGCTGGCCGTCGTCGAACAACCGCTGGAGCTGTTGCGCAGTTCCGTAGAGATCGTGGACTCGGCGGGGATCAACGAGAGCTCCGACCGCGAACTGGTGACCCTGCGGTACCTGGAGGAGGTGGACGCCGTCGTCTTCGTCACCGATGCCGGACGCCCGTTCACCCTCCACGAGACCGAGAACTACCTCACCCGCGTCCGCAAACTCGGACACCGCGACATCTTCTTCGTGGTGAACCAGTTCGACCGGATCGATGAGGAGGAGCGGGCGGAGGTGATGAGCCGCTGCCGCAACGCGGTCGCCGAGCTCAGCGGGGAACCGGGTGCCACCGCCACCGCCAACGTCTTCTTCATCAGCGCCCTCCAGGCCCTGCGGGCCCGGATCGACGGCGACGAGGAAGGCTTGAAGGCCTCGGGGATCGGACGGCTGGAGTCCGCCCTGGAGGTCTTCTGCATGCGCGACGCGGCCCGGGTGAAGTTCGTCCGGCTCGCCGAGTTCCTGCGCCACAACGCGGTCAACCTGCGCGTGCGGCTGCACGACGAGGGCGCCATCCTGATGAAGTCGACGGCGGAGCTGCGCGAGCTCCTCGACCGCAGCCAGTCCACCCAGGACCAACTGCGCACCAGCGCCGACGCGATCCGCGACATCGTCGGCGGCAAGATCGCCGACATCGAGAGCGAACTCCAGTTGAGGTTCGGCTCGTTCCTGAGCGACATCAGCCGCGAGATCGGCGGCTGGCACGTCACGTCCGGCCCGGGACGCCTGAGCCGGGCCGTCCGCTCCTTCACCAAGGGGGGCCGCGTCGCCGCCCAGCACGAGCTGCTGGACGCCTACACGGTCCAACTCCAGGAGCGCATGCAGGTCTTCTGCACCCAGAGCCTCGACCGGCTCATCGAACAGCGGCAGGCCGACCTGGTGCGCCAGCTCGAACCGCTGATCCGGGCACACGCGGACCTCCTGGACAAGCTCCGCACGGAACTCACCGGCACGCAGTCGGTCCGGGACCAGAACCACCTGCTCTACACGCTGGCCATCGCGGCGGGCAAGGGCAGCGGGCGCCCCGGAGGCCACCGCGGCGACGACGTGCCCCTGCTGTTCCGACCCAGCTCGCTCATGGCGATCGGCGCGGGCACCGGTGCGGTGGTCGTCGGCGGGACGGCCGCCGCCGCGGCGGCCGGGCTGATCAGCCTGGGCCTGGCCGTTCCGCCGGTCGGCGTGGCGGTGGCCATCGGCGCGGCCATCGGACCGCTGATGGCCTCGGGGGCGGTCCTCTTCGCCGACGGCAAGCTGCAGTCCCGCGCGGCGGAGGAGTTCTCCGCCCACGTGAAGGACTCGGCCGGTCAGACCGCCCAGCAGTACGCGGACAGTCGCGCCGCCGACCTGCGCGCCGTGTGGGGCGGGATCAGCGAAACGCTGCACATCCAGCTCCAGGACCTCATCGGCATCGTCCAGCGCAACATCGAGGAGTCCCGGATGGACGAGCAGGCCAAGGCGGGCATGCGGGACCAGCTCTACGTGTACGAGCAGCGGATCACCGATGTGGAGCAGCACATCGCGACGTTCCTGCAGCCCTTCGTCGCCGAAGCGGAGCGCGAGCAGGTGTGACCCGGACCGCGGGATCACGGGACCACGGGCCCCGGGACCGCCGGACCGCCGGACCGGGCCGGTGATCGCCCCAGTCCGGCGGTCCACGGGGTCGCTAGCCGGCGAAGCCCAGCTCGCGGGCGATCAGCATGCGCTGCACCTCGCTGGTGCCCTCGCCGATCTCCAGGATCTTGGAGTCCCGCCACATGCGCGCCACGGGGTACTCGTTCATGAACCCGTACCCGCCGTGGATCTGGGTGGCCTCGCGCGCGTTGTCGACGGCGACCGTGGAGGAGTACAGCTTCGCGATCGCCGCCTCCTTCTTGAACGGCTCGCCGGCCACGAGGCGGGAGGCCGCGTCGCGCCAGCCGATCCGCGCCATGTGCGCGCGCATCTCCATGTCCGCCAGCTTGAACTGGATGGCCTGGTTGTCGCCGATGGGCCGGCCGAAGGCCTTGCGCTCCTTCGCGTACTTCACAGACTCGTCCACGCAGCCCTGCGCCAGGCCGGTGGCGAGCGCCGAGATCGCGATGCGGCCCTCGTCGAGGATGCGCAGGAACTGGGCGTAGCCGCGGCCCTCTTGGCCGACCAGGTTGGCCAGGGGCACCCGTACGTTGTCGAAGGCCAGCTCACGGGTGTCCGAGGAGTTCCAGCCGACCTTGGAGTACGGTGCGGCCACCGTGAAGCCGGGGGTGCCGGACGGGACGATGATCGAGGAGATCTCCGGGCGGCCGTCGGCCTTGCGGCCGGTGACGGCGGTGACGGTGACCAGAGCGGTGATGTCCGTACCGGAGTTGGTGATGAAGCACTTCGAGCCGTTGATCACCCACTCGTCGCCCTCGCGGACGGCCGTGGTGCGGGTGCCGCCGGCGTCGGAGCCGCCGTCCGGCTCGGTCAGACCGAACGCGCCGAGGACCTCACCGGCGCACATCTTCGGCAGCCACTGCTGCTTCTGCTCCTCGGTGCCGAACAGATAGATGGGCATGGCGCCGAGCGAGACGCCCGCCTCCAGCGTGATCGCGACCGAGGAGTCGACGCGGGCCAGCTCCTCCAGGGCGATGCCGAGGGCGAGGTAGTCGCCGCCCATGCCGCCGTACTCCTCCGGGAAGGGCAGGCCGAACAGGCCCATGCGGCCCATCTCGCGGACGATCTCGTAGGGGAACTCGTGCCGCTCGTACAGATCGCCGATCTTGGGGGCGATCACGTCGTGCGCGAACGCCTCGACAGTACGGCGGAGTTCCTCGTGCTCGGGGGTGAGCCGGTGGTCGAGGGCCATGATCTTCGTTACTCCTTGTGGGAGAGGGCGCGGACGGTACGGGAGGGGCTGGGGCGGCCCAGCTGTTCGGCCATCCACACGCTCGTGGCGGTGAGGGCGGCCAGGTCGACACCGGTGTCGATGCCGAGACCCTGCAGCATCCACACCAGGTCCTCGGTGGCGAGGTTGCCGGTGGCGCTCTTCGCGTACGGGCATCCGCCGAGGCCGCCCGCGGAGGCGTCGACGGTGGTCACCCCGTGCTGGAGCGCGGCGAGGGTGTTGGACAGGGCCTGGCCGTAGGTGTCGTGGAAGTGCACGCCGATCCGGTCGGTCGGCACGCCCTCCTCGTTGAGCTCGCCGAGGAGGGCCTGGACATGACCCGGGGTGGCGACGCCGATGGTGTCGCCGAGGCTCAGCTCGTCGCAGCCGAGGTCCAACAGGGCCTTGGCCACGCGGACCACCTGGTGGACCGGTACCGCACCCTCCCACGGGTCGCCGAAGCACATGGAGAGGTAGCCGCGGACGTGCGCCCCGCCCTCCTTGGCGCGGGCCACGACGGGCTCGAACATGGTGAGGGACTCGGCGACGGTCCGGTTGAGGTTGCGGGAGGCGAAGGTCTCGGTCGCCGAGCCGAACACGGCGATACGGGTGGCCCCCAGCGCGAGCGCGCGGTCGAGGCCGCGCTCGTTGGGGACGAGCACCGGCAGGTCGGCCTCCACGTCGCCCAGCAGCGGGAAGAGCTGCTCGGCGTCGGCGAGCTGCGGAACCCACTTGGGGTGCACGAAGCTGGTGGCCTCGACGGTGGTGAGGCCGGCGGCGGCGAGCCGGTGGACGAACTCGGCCTTCACCTCGGTCGGTACGGTCGTCTTCTCGTTCTGTAGCCCGTCGCGGGCGCCGACCTCGTGGATGCGGACGCGGGCCGGCAGCCCGGGGGCCGGGACGGTCATGGGCAGCCCGTTCACCGGGTCGCCTCCTCTTCCTCGTCGGGGGTGACGACGGCCAGGACCTGGTCCATGGCGACGGTCGTGCCGGGGGAGACGTCGAGCTCGGTGACCGTGCCGGAGTGCGGGGCGGCGATGACGTGCTCCATCTTCATCGCCTCGACGACGAGCAGGCTCTGCCCGGCCACCACCGTGTCCCCGACGGCCACCTTGACGACGGTGACGGTGCCGGGCATGGGCGCGGCGAGGGTGTCGGCGCCCGCGGCGGCCGCGCCCTTGGCGGCGACGGGGTCGTGGCCCTGGACGTGCCAGCTGTCGCCGTCGCGCCCGAGCCAGGTTCCCTCCGGGGAGGCGGCGTGGCTGAAGCGGTGGGTGATGCCTTCCAGTTCGACGGTCACGTGGTCGTGGCCGAGGTCGATGATGCGGCCGCGAACCGGTGAGCCGGAGCTCTGGCCCAGACCCCGCGCCTCGAACACCGGCGGGGCTTGATGCTGGCCGGCGTCGCCGGCGGCTGCGGCCTGAGCGCCGTCGGCCAGGAGCAGCTCCGTGGCCGAGCCGGAGCCCGGCCCGGCGGGGCGGGTGCGGACCTGTACGGGGTCCTGGCCCGGGAGGCGGAAGTGGTGGACGGTCCAGGCGGGGGTTCCGCCGAGGCGCCAGCCGTTGGCCGCATCGAACGGGTCGACCCAGCCGGCGCCGCCCGCAGCGGACGTGGCCGCCCCCGAGCCCCCGGCGGGGTTTCGGGAAGGAGCGGAGTGGGGGAGAGAAGCCTGGGCCAGCAGTGCGGTGGCCGCGAACACCTCCGGCGGGACGCCCTCCGGGAGCAGCTCGGACAGGTCCCGCTCGACCAGACCCGTGTCCATCTCGCCCGTCACCACATCGGGATGCGCCAACAGCCTCCGCAGGAAACCGGCATTGGTCTGGACGCCCAGGATCACGGTGTCGGCGAGGGCGGCCCGCAGCATGCGCAGGGCCGTCGCCCGGTCGGGGCCGTGGACGATCACCTTCGACAGCATCGGGTCGTACGTGGAGCCCACGTCCACCCCGGCCACGAGCCCGGAGTCCGTGCGCACCGCACCGCCCGACGGCTCGGACAGCGCCAGCACCGTACCGCCGGACGGCAGGAACCCGCGCGCCGGGTCCTCGGCGCAGACGCGGGCCTCGATGGCGTGGCCGGTCAGGGTGACGTCCGACTGCGTGAAGGCCAGCGGAGCACCCGCGGCCACCCGCAGCTGCTGCTCCACCAGGTCCAGCCCGGTGATCAGCTCCGTCACCGGGTGCTCGACCTGGAGGCGGGTGTTCATCTCCATGAAGTAGTACGAGGACGGGTCCCCGCCCGGCACGATGAACTCCACCGTGCCCGCGCCGACGTACCCGCAGGAGCGCGCCGCCTCCACGGCCGCGGCGCCCATCGCCGCCCGGATCTCCGGGGTCAGCAGGACCGAGGGGGCCTCCTCGATCACCTTCTGGTGGCGCCGCTGGAGGGAGCATTCGCGTTCGCCGAGGTGCACCACGTTCCCGTGCGCGTCCGCCAGCACCTGGATCTCGATGTGCCGGGGCCGGTCGACCCACCGCTCCACGAGCAGGGTGTCGTCGCCGAAGGAGGACCGCGCCTCGCGGCGCGCCGCCGCGATCTCCTCGCCCAGCAGCGCGGCGTCGCGGACCAGCCGCATGCCCTTGCCGCCGCCGCCCGCCGAGGGCTTCAGCAGCACCGGCATGCCGATCTCCTCGGAGGCCGCGACCAGTTCGGCGTCCGACAGCCCGCTTCCCGAGGAGCCGGGCACGACCGGGACCCCGGCCGCCTTCACGGTCTCCTTGGCCCGGATCTTGTCGCCCATCAGGGAGATCGCCGGGGCCGGCGGCCCGATGAAGGTCAGGCCCGCCTGCGCGCAAGCGGCCGCGAAGGCCGCGTTCTCGGCGAGGAAGCCGTAGCCCGGGTGGACGGCCTCGGCGCCGGTGCGGCGGGCCGCGTCGAGCAGCTTCTCCACCGACAGGTAGCTCTCGGCGGCGGCCGCCGGGCCGATCCGGACGGCCGTGTCGGCCTCCCGCACGTGCCGTGCGTCCGCGTCCGCGTCGCTGAAGACGGCCACGGAGCGGATCCCGAGCTCGCGAAGGGTGCGGATGACGCGTACCGCGATCTCGCCCCGGTTGGCCACCAGAACAGTGCTGAACATCTGCAGGGTCCTCACGTCACATACGGAAGATGCCGAAAGCGGAGTCGCCCAGCGGGGCGTTCGCGCACGCGGTCAGGGCCAGTCCCAGCACCTGCCGGGTCTCCATCGGGTCGATGACCCCGTCGTCCCACAGCCGCGCGGTGGCGTAGTAGGCGTTGCCCTGCTCCTCGTACTGCGCGCGGACCGGGGCCTTGAAGGCCTCCTCGTCCTCGGCCGGCCACTCCTGGCCGGCGCCCTCGATCTGGTCGCGCTTGACCGTGGCGAGCACGGACGCGGCCTGTTCGCCGCCCATCACGGAGATCTTGGCGTTGGGCCACATCCACAGGAACCGCGGCGAGTACGCCCGCCCGCACATCGAGTAGTTGCCCGCGCCGTACGAGCCGCCGACGACCACGGTCAGCTTCGGGACCCGGGTGCAGGCGACGGCCGTGACCATCTTGGCGCCGTGCTTGGCGATGCCGCCGGCCTCGTAGTCGCGGCCGACCATGAAGCCCGAGATGTTCTGGAGGAACAGCAGCGGGATTCCGCGCTGGTCGCACAGCTCGATGAAGTGCGCGCCCTTCTGGGCGGATTCGG
Organism: Streptomyces sp. NBC_00597; assembly: GCF_041431095.1. Lineage (GTDB taxonomy): Bacteria > Actinomycetota > Actinomycetes > Streptomycetales > Streptomycetaceae > Streptomyces. The sequence continues at coordinate 3,782,894 of NZ_CP107757.1, read as the reverse complement.
AGAACAGGATGCCGTTGTTGGCGACGATGCCGACCGGGTGGCCGTGGATCCGGGCGAAGCCGGTGACCAGCGTCTGCCCGAACTCCGCCTTGAACTCCTGGAAGCGGGAGCCGTCCACGATCCGGGCGATGATCTCGCGGGCGTCGTACGGGGTGCGCGAGTCGACCGGGACCGCGCCGTACAGCCCGTACGGGTCCACCTTCGGCTCCTCGGGAGCCTCGACCGACCAGGGCAGGGCCCCGCGCTCGGGCAGGGTCGCCACGATGTTCCGTACGATCCGCAGCGCGTGCGCGTCGTCCTCCGCGAGGTGGTCGGTGACGCCCGAGGTCCGGGAGTGGACCTCGCCGCCGCCGAGCTCCTCGGCCGTGACCACCTCGCCGGTGGCGGCCTTCACCAGCGGCGGGCCGCCGAGGAAGATCGTGCCCTGGCCGCGGACGATGACGGCCTCGTCGCTCATCGCCGGGACGTACGCGCCGCCCGCCGTGCAGGAGCCGAGGACGGCGGCGATCTGCGGGATGCCGGCGCCGGACATGCGCGCCTGGTTGTAGAAGATGCGGCCGAAGTGCTCCCGGTCGGGGAAGACCTCGTCCTGCATGGGGAGGAAGGCGCCGCCCGAGTCGACCAGGTACAGGCAGGGGAGACGGTTCTCCAGTGCCACCTCCTGGGCGCGCAGGTGCTTCTTGACGGTCATCGGGTAGTACGTGCCGCCCTTGACGGTGGCGTCGTTCGCGACGATCACGCACTCGCGGCCGCTGACCCGGCCGATGCCCGCGATGACCCCCGCGGCCGGGGCCGCGCCCCCGTACATGCCTTCGGCGGCCAGCGGGGCCAGCTCCAGGAAGGGCGATCCGGGGTCCAGGAGGGTGTCCACGCGGTCGCGGGGGAGCAGCTTCCCGCGGGCGGTGTGGCGGGCGCGGGCCTTCTCGCCACCGCCGAGCCGGGCCGCGTCGAGTCGGGCCCGCAGCCCCTCGGCGAGCTCGCGGTGGGCGGCCTCGTTGGTCCGCCAGGCCTCGGACGCCGGGTCCGCGGCGCTCGTCAGCACTGGTGCCTGCTGCATCGGTCGAGCTCCCTTGCTCGGTGCACGCTGTTAATGAGCGTTAACGCATGTACCGCTTAGGTTAACGACCGCTAACGGCCCTGTCTAGAATGGATTCCCATGAGCACCAGAGCGGCCGCCCCGACCCGTCGCGAGCAGATCCTCAGTGAGGCCGCCCGCCTCTTCGCCGAGCGCGGGTTCCACGGTGTCGGCGTGGACGAGATAGGGGCCGCGGTGGGCATCAGCGGCCCCGGCCTGTACCGGCACTTCGCGGGCAAAGACGCCATGCTCGCCGAGCTGCTCGTCGGGATCAGCGAGCGGCTGCTGACCGGCGGCCGCCACCGGGTGGCCGAGGCCGCCGGCGACCCGGACGGCGTGCTGGCCTCCCTCATCGACGGCCACATCGACTTCGCCCTCGACGACCGGGCGCTGATCACCCTGCACGACCGCGAGCTGGACCGGCTGCGGGAGGCCGACCGCAAGCTCGTCCGCCAGCTCCAGCGCCAGTACGTCGAGCTGTGGGTGGAGGTCGTACGGGAACTGCACCCGGAGGTCGGCGAGGCCGAGGTGCGGGTGGCCGTCCACGCCGTCTTCGGCCTGCTCAACTCCACCCCGCACCTGGCGGCGCTCGGCCGGGCGGCGACGGAATCGCTGCTGCGTCGGCTGGCGCACGGGGCGTTCGGGGCGCTGTCGGGGTGAGGCGACGCGCCCACTGGTCGGAATGGCACCGGCGACCGGGGCGTCGCGGCGGCAGAATGGGCCGTATGCCGAAGCCGATAGAGACGCCCGTACCGAGCCGTGCCGAACTCGTCGACCACCTGATCCGCACCCGGATCTCGGGTCAGGTCGCCACGCCGCGTGAGAACAACCTGTCGCACTACCGCAAGCTCGCCAACGGCGACCGGCACTACTGGCTCGGCCTGGAGCTGGGCGACCGCTGGGCCGACGAGCAGGACGTGCTCGCCGTGATGGCGGAGCGCTGCGGGGTCGTCGACGACGCCGCGTACCGGTTCGGACAGGACACCATCGACCCGGAGTTGACCGTGTCCGGCCTGGACCGGATGGCGGCCCGGCTGCACAAGGCGGCACTGGACCGGCAGAGCGTGCTGCTCGCCACGGGCCACCCGGGCGGCCTGTTGGACGTCCACCGGGCGACCGCGGCGGCGCTGCGCGCGGCGGGCTGCGAGATCGTGGTGATCCCCCAGGGTCTGGTCGCGGACGAGGGCTCGGTGTGGCAGTTCGCGGACGTCGCCGTGCTGGAGCGCGGGGCGACGCTGTGGCACACGCATTCCCCGGAGCCGATGGCCGCCATCCTGGACGGCCTGACGGCGGCGAACCGCCCCCAGCCGGACCTGGTCGTCGCCGACCACGGCTGGGCGGGGTGCGCGGCGCAGCGCGGGCTGGACGCGGTGGGCTACGCGGACTGCAACGACCCCGCGCTCTTCCTCGGCGAGGCGGAGGGCACCCTCCAGGTGGCGGTCCCGTTGGACGACCACGTCCGTGACCCGCGTTTCTACGACCCGATGGTCGCGTACCTGCTGGCCGCCGCCGGTCTGCTCTGATCCCCGCCGGCCTCCTCTGACTGCCGCGGGCGCCGGCCCCGCGCCCCGGGCGGAAGCCCGGCGGGCGCGGGCGGGCCGGTGTGCCGGTAGCGGCCCGGCGCCTAGCCCAGCCAGGCGGTGGTCATCGACTGCACGGCCGAGCCGTCGAGGTCGGCGAGCTTGGGGGCGACGAAGTCGCGGGCCCAGTCGGAGGTCTGGATCCGGAACGGCATCGTCTCGCCGGTCAGCGCCTCGATGACCGGCGCCGCCGCCTGGTCCGGGGTCTGGGCGCTGTTGCTGCTGAAGGCCTCCATGGCGTGGTTGGCGTAGCCCTGGAGCGCCGGGGCGTACGGGCCGGCCTCGGCGAGCATGGCCGGCAGGTCCAGCCGTACGTTGTTCACGAACTCGCTGGTGACGGCGCCCGGTTCGACGACGGACACCTGGACTCCGGTGGACGCGGCCACCGGTGCGAGGGACTCCATGAAGCCCTCGACGGCGAACTTGGCCGCGCAGTAGGACTCGTTGAACGGCTGGCCGATCACGCCGCCGACGCTCGTCACCGTGATGACGCGGCCGCCCGAGGCGCGCAGGTGGGGGAGCGCGGCCCGGGTGAGCTCAACGACGCCGAAGAAGTTGACCTCCATCACGGACCGGACCTGCTCCATGCCGTGCTGCTCGACGGTGCCGACGAAGCCGGCGCCCGCGTTGTTCACGACGGCGTCGAGGTGTCCGTGCTCGGCGACGACCTCGGCGACGCAGGCGGCCACGGAGTCCGCGTCGGTCACGTCCAGCCGCTTGACCTGGACGAGGTCGGCGACGCCGGCTTCGGCGGCGGCCTTGACCAGGGCGTCGGAGCGGGTGGTGTCGCGCATGGTGGCGACGGTGTGCCAGCCGGCCCGGGCGGCGGCGACCGCGGCGGCCAGGCCGATGCCGGAGGACGTGCCGGTGATGAGGACGGTCTTGGTGTTCATGGAAGTGTCTCCCTCTATTTGTGCGTGCACACACACATTAACCTTGTGTGCGTGTGCACGCAACCCGGGTATTCTGCTGCCATGGCGAACAACGAGCTCAGGATGGGCGGCCTCACCCCCCGCGACCACGCCTTCTACGGTCTGGTGTGGGCCGGCACCACCCTCACCGCCCGGGTCGACCAGGCCCTCACGCGGCGCCACGACCTGCCGCTCTCGTGGTTCGAGGTGATGCTGTGGCTGTACGCCCAGCACGAGCCGGTCGCCCCCTCCGAGCTGGGCGCCAGGACCCTGCTCAGCCGGAGCCAGGTCTCCCGCGTCGCCGACTCGCTCCAGGCCCGCGGCCTGATCGAGCGGATACCTTCGCCGACGGACGCCCGCTCCGTCTGCATCGCCCTGACCGACGCGGGCCGCCGCGCCTTCGCGGAGGCGGACGCCACCCGCCGCGAGGCCCTCGCCGAGGTCTTCGACGACCGGCTCGACGACGCCGACATCGCCGCCCTGGAATCGATCTGGGCCAAGCTCAAGTCCCCGCCGCAGAGCCGGAACTAGGAGCGGAGTCGGCCGTCCGGGCCGCGAGCGCCCTGCGCCGCAGCCGGGGTGCGAACGGCGCCGCGAGCACGCACGCCGCGCCGGCCGCGGCGGCGGCCGTGACGGCCGGGTTGACCCAGCCCGGGATCAGCTGCCGCCCGCCCGGATCCCCGGGATGGTCGGCGCAGTGGACGGAGAGCGGGAACGAGGATTCCCATACGACCGTCTTCTCCTGCTCGCCCCACCGGGCGTACCCGCACACCTCGTCGGGGTCGAGGACGTACACGCCGTACGACAGGCCCCAGATGTAGGCGGAGCCGGCGACGCACAGCGCGAGGACGCCGAGCAGCAGGAAGGCGCCCGCGCCGAGGAGGTCCGGGGCGTCACGCCGCCGGACCGTGGCCACCAGGTGGACGGCGAGCCGGCCGAGGACCAGGACGCCCGCGAAGGGGGAAGCCAGGGCGAGGAGGAGGAGCACGACGATCATGTTTGCAGTCGACGCCCCGCCCGCCCGGTCAGTTCCGTCCTGTGGCCGAGCGCACGCGGCCGTCCGGGGTCAGGCGCGCGGAACGCGCACCACGCCCTCCTGGATGACGGTCACGGCGAGGCGCCCGTCCTGCGTCCAGATCCTGGCCTGCCCCAGGCCCCGCCCGGCGGCCGCCGAGGGGGACTCCTGGTCGTAGAGGAGCCATTCGTCGGCGCGGAACGGCCGGTGGAACCACATCGCGTGGTCCAGTGAGGCGCCCACCACGTCACCGACCGCCCAACCGCCCCGGCCGTGCGCGAGCAGCACCGAGTCGAGCAGGGTCATGTCCGAGACGTACGTGGCCAGGCAGATGTGCAGCAACGGGTCGTCCGCGAGCTTGCCCTGGGTGCGGAACCAGACCTGCGAGCGCGGTTCCGTCGGCCGGCCGACCGAACCCCACGGCGGCGTGGTCGCGTACCGCAGGTCCACGGCGCCGCGCGATTCGAGCAACCTCTCGACGGTTCCCGGGTCGCGGAAGGTGTCGCGGTAATGCGGCAGCGCCTCGGCCGCCGTCGGTAGCGACTCCGGGTCGGGCGCGGTGGGCATCGGGCTCTGGTGCTCCAGCCCCTCCTCGTACGTCTGGAAGGACGCGGAGAGGTGGAAGATCGGCTGCCCGTGCTGGACCGCGACGACGCGGCGGGTGGTGAAGGAGCGCCCGTCGCGGATCCGGTCCACGGAGTACACGATGGGCGCACCCGAGTCGCCGGTGCGCAGGAAGTACGAGTGCAGCGAGTGCGGCAGCCGGTCGCCGGGCACCGTCCGGCCGGCGGCGACCAGGGCCTGCGCGGCGACCTGGCCGCCGAACACGCGCGGCACCAGGGAGGTCCGGCTGGTGCCGCGGAAGATGTTCTCCTCGATCTGCTCCAGGTCGAGCAGATCGAGGAGATCCTGCAGTGCCTCGTTCAAGGGGACTTACAGGCCCATCGACTTGGCGATGATGGTCTTCATGATCTCGCTGGTGCCGCCGTAGATGCGGTTGACGCGGTTGTCGGCGTACAGGCGGGCGATCGGGTACTCGTTCATGTAGCCGTAGCCGCCGTGCAGCTGGAGGCAGCGGTCGATCACGCGGTGCGCGACCTCGGTGCAGAACAGCTTCGCGGAGGCGGCCTCGGCGGGGGTCAGCTCGCCGGCGTCCAGGGCCTCCAGGGCGCGGTCCGCGACGGCCTGGGCGGCGTCCACCTCGGCCTGGCAGGCGGCCAGCTCGAACTTGGTGTTCTGGAAGTGCGCGACCGGCTTGCCGAAGACGGTGCGGTCCGTGACGTACTGCTGGGCGAACCGGACGGCCGCGGCGGCCTGGGCGTACGCGCCGAACGCGATGCCCCAGCGCTCGGAGGCCAGGTTGTGGCCGAGGTAGTAGAAGCCCTTGCCCTCCTCGCCGAGCAGGTCCTCGACCGGGACCTTGACGTCGACGAACGCCAGCTCGGCGGTGTCGGAGGTCTTCAGGCCCAGCTTGTCGAGCTTGCGGCCGATCGAGTAGCCCTCGGACTTGGTGTCCACGGCGAAGAGGGAGATGCCGAAGCGGCGGTCGTCCTCGCTCGGGGCGGAGGTACGGGCGCAGACGATCACGCGGTCGGCGTGCACGCCGCCGGTGATGAAGGTCTTGGAGCCGTTGAGGACGTAGTGCGTGCCGTCCTCGGAGAGCTTGGCGGTGGTCTTCATGCCCGCGACGTCGGAGCCGGTGCCCGGCTCGGTCATCGCGAGGGCCCACATCTCCTCACCGGAGACGAACTTCGGGAGGAAGCGCTTCTTCTGCTCGTCGTCGGCCAGCATCTTGATGTACGGGAGGGCGAGCAGCACGTGCACGCCGGAGCCGCCGAAGTTCACGCCCGCGCGGGAGGTCTCCTCGTACAGGACGGCCTCGAACTTGTGGGTGTCCAGGCCGGCGCCGCCGAACTCCTCGGGGACGTTGATGCCGAAGACGCCCAGCTCGCCGAGCTTGTAGTAGAAGTCGCGCGGGGCCTGGCCGGCCGCGAACCACTCGTCGTAGACGGGGACGACCTCGGCCTCTATGAAGGCGCGGATGGTCTCGCGGAACGCCTCGTGGTCCTCGTTGAAAACGGTACGGCGCACAGCCGCCTCCTCGATCCTGTCGCCCGTCGCGCTGTCGCGCCGTGTCTAAGCGCTTGCTCAGACCAATAAGTTACCGGTGGGTTGGGCGGGCTGTCCAGACATGGGGGAGGGGTACCGGGTGTGATGTCCGCCGGTGGACCGCCACGGCGGTCCACCGGCGGACATCACACGGGGAACTACCTGCCGAGGACGCTGCCCGTCCACTGGCCGGCGGCGCCGTGCATCATGGCGTCGTTGCTCAGGACCTGCGTCCCTGGCATGGCCGCCATGCCGATGTCGCCGGTCGGGGCCGCACCGTTGTGGGAACCGACCGTGTTGTCGCGTCCGGCGTTGAAGACGTCGTCGCCGGCCAGCTGGTTCAGGTCGCCGAAGACGATCGAGTACGTGTTGTCGATCGGTGCGTAGACGGTGAAGGCGCCGTCGGCGAAGGCGGCGGACGCGCCCGCCAGGATGATGCCACCGGCGGCGAGAGCGGTCAGGGCGAGGCGGATCGATCGCACGGGTACTGCCTTTCGTGGAGGTGGGGAGCAGTGCGAAGGTAGGCCGCTTCGCATGCCGAGCCCCGGCACCCGCCGCCAGACGGCCCGAGTCCATTCGTACGGCGCAGCCGTCCGGCCGGGCCCCGGTCAGATTTCCGTGTTCCGGCGCAGGGCGAACCACAGCTCCATCCGGATGTCCGGGTCGTCCAGATCGCGGTCCAGCAGGTTCGCGGCGCGGGCGACGCGCTGGCGCACGGTGTTGCGGTGCAGCCCCAGGGCGGCGGCGCTGCGGTCCCAGCTGCCGTGGTGGGACAGCCAGGCGCGCAGGGTCTCGCGCAGGGCGGGGGAGAGCGGTCCCAGCAGCGCCTCGGCGTGGGCACGGGCCTCGGCTTCGCCCACCAGGCCCGCGAAGCCGGGGTCGGTGTGCCGGGCCAGCGGGGTGCGGGCCGCCTCGGCGCGGTCCAGGGCGCGCCGGGCCTGTGCGTCTGCGGCGGCCAGCGCGTCGGGCCCGGCCGGGGCGCTGACCCCCAGCCGCCACCCGTGCTGCGGGGCCGGATCCCGGTCGGTGAGCAGCCGTACGGCCGGGCCGTCCGGGTCCAGCAGTACGGTGCCCAGCGCGGCGGCGAGGGCCCGCGGGTCGGCGCCGCCCCGGGCGTGGACGGCGTACCAGGGCCCGGGCCCTCCGAGCGCCCCGGCGGGGGAGCCGCCCAGCAGCAGCCGGGCCAGCGATGCGGCCTCGGCGCCGGCCGGCCGATCGGCCGTGAGGAGGGCCAGCAGGACGGCGGCCACGGACGCGATCGTGTGGTCGCCGGGCGCCCGCTCGGCCGTGGCAACGCCCAGGGCCTGGCCGCCGCCGAGGGCGTAGGCGGCGAGCTGGACCCCGTCCGCGGTGGCGGTGGCCGTGGCAGCGGCGTCGGGGGCCACCCGACCGGCCAGTGCGACCAGTGCGGCCATCGCCTCGGCGGAGGGCGCGGGTCCGGCACAGGCGGACACAACCCTGCGGCCCACCCCCACGCCACCACCGACCGCCTCGGCACCCCCTCGGACCTCGGCGGCCCCAGTGGCACCCCCTCCGACCCTGGCGGCCGCGGCAGCCCTTACGGCCCCTGCGGCCCCAATGCCCCCGACATCCGCTCCGACCTTGGGAGTACTGGCAGCCCCTGCGACCCCCGCGGGCCCGGTGGACCCGGCAGCTCCGGCGGACCCAGAGGCTCCTGCGGGCCCGGTGGCCCCTGCCGCCCTGGTGACACCGGCGGCCCCTGCGGCCCCGGTGGCTCCGGCAGTCCCGGCGGACCCAGGGGCTCCTGTGGGCCCGGTGGCCCGTGCCGCCCTGGTGACACCGGCAGCCCCTGCGGCAACGGCAGGCCCTGCGGCAACGGCGGCCCCTGCGGCCCCTGCGGCCCCGGCGGGGCTCGGCGGGGCCAGTAGGGCTGCCCAGCCGCCCAGGCTGGCCGCCAGGCGGCGCAGGACCGCCGGGACCGGATCGGGGCGGGCGGCCGCGGCCGCGAGGGCCTGCTGGGCTTCGGTGACCCGGCGCAGCTCGCGGGTCCGCGCCTCGGCCATCAGCCGCCACACGGCGCGGGCCACGGCCGTGAACCGGGTCTGCGGAGGCACTTCCAGCAGCGGCAGCCCGTGCCGCGCACTCGCCCGGACGAGCTCCGGCGGCACCTCCGCGTGCAGCGGCGCCACCCCGAACCCGAGCGCGGCCACCCCCGACCCGACCAGCCGCCGTACGTACGCATCGGCGGCGGCGTCAGCGTCGCCCGCGATGCCGCCGGCGTCGCCCGCGTCGCCCGGTCCGACCGCGCCGCCCGGCCCGCCCGCGCCGCTTGGGCCGGCCTCCGGGGCCGTCAAGCCCGCCCCCGCCGTGAGGAGCAGCTCGCCGCCCAGGAGGTAGGGCGACGGGTCCGCCATCTCCGAGGCGTGCACCCCGTGCACCTCCGCCCGCTCGGGCCCGGCGACCAGCCGCAGTTCCAGCCCGCGATCGGCGAGCAGTGCGCCGAGCGCGACCGCGGGCGTGGGCGGGATGTCGGTCCCGGCAGGCTTCGTCATGGATGCTCCGTACATTTCAACGCCACCCGATGGATGAAACGTACACTTCGCGCCCCGGTGCGCGCCGCTTACGCTCGAAGGACCGCACCGTAGGACCTCCAGAAGGGCACACCCCGATGAGCAACGAGCAGACGCCGCGCGGACCGGTCGACTCCTCCCGCATCCCGCGCTACGCGGGCCCGGCGACCTTCGCCCGGCTGCCCCGTCTGGACGAGGTCGGCTCCGCGGACGTCGCCGTCGTCGGCGTGCCGTTCGACTCGGGTGTCTCCTACCGCCCCGGTGCCCGCTTCGGCGGCAACGCCATCCGCGAGGCCTCCCGCCTGCTGCGCCCGTACAACCCGGCGCAGGACGCCTCCCCGTTCGCGCTCGCCCAGGTGGCGGACGCCGGCGACATCGCCGTGAACCCCTTCAATATCAACGAGGCCGTCGAGACGGTCGAGGCGGCCGCGGACGAGCTCCTCGGCGCCGGCTCCCGCCTGATGACCCTCGGCGGCGACCACACCATCGCCCTCCCGCTGCTCCGCTCCGTCGCCAAGAAGCACGGCCCGGTGGCCCTGCTGCACTTCGACGCGCACCTGGACACCTGGGACACGTACTTCGGCGCCGAGTACACGCACGGCACGCCGTTCCGCCGCGCCGTGGAGGAAGGCATCCTCGACACCGAGGCGCTGTCGCACGTCGGCACCCGCGGCCCGCTGTACGGCAAGCAGGACCTCGACGACGACGCCAAGATGGGCTTCGGCATCGTGACCTCGGCCGACGTCTACCGGCGCGGGGCCGACGAGGTCGCCGACCAGCTGCGCCAGCGCATCGGCGACCGCCCGCTGTACATCTCGATCGACATCGACGTGCTGGACCCGGCGCACGCCCCGGGCACGGGTACGCCGGAGGCGGGCGGCATGACCTCCCGCGAGCTGCTGGAGATCATCCGGGGTCTGTCCTCCTGCAACCTGGTCTCGGCGGACGTCGTCGAGGTCGCCCCGGCGTACGATCACGCCGAGATCACCTCGGTCGCCGCCTCGCACACCGCGTACGAGCTGACGACGATCATGAGCCGCCAGATCGCTGCCGCGAAGGCGAAGTAAGAAGGGCACCCCGCACCCGTGACGCACGACCACGACCTGGTACTCCGTCCCACCGAGGCCCAGACGGCGGCCGCTCTCGCGCCGCCGCCGGGTCGGACGGGCGGGGACCTGGTCGTGGAGACGCTGCGCTCGCTGGGCGCCACCACCGTGTTCGGGCTGCCGGGGCAGCACGCGCTCGGCACCTTCGACGCGGTGGGCCGCTCGGACCTGCGGCTGATCGGGCTGCGGACCGAGAACAACGCCGCCTTCGCGGCGGACGCGTACGGCCGCGTCACGGGCGAGGCGGTCCCCCTCCTGCTCTCCACGGGCCCGGGCGCGCTGATGGCCCTGCCGGCCCTGGCGGAGGCGGCCGCCGCCTCCGCCCCGGTCCTCGCCATCGCCTCCCAGGTCCCGGTCGCGGGCCTGGGCGGCGGCCGGCGCGGGCACCTGCACGAGCTGCGGGAGCAGTCGGCTTCGTTCCGGGACGTGGTGAAGTCGGTCCACACGGCCCGCACGCAGTCCCAGATCCCCTCGGTGATCGCGGAGGCCTGGGAATCGGCGCTGACGGCTCCGCACGGCCCGGTCTGGATCGAGATCCCGGAGGACGTCCTCCGCGCGGAAACGATGATCCCCCAGGTCACGGGCGTGGACGCGACCCCGCACGAACTCGCCCCGCGCCCCGAGCTCACCGCTCTCGCGGCGCACTGGCTGGGCAGGGCCGCCCGCCCGGTGATCATCGCGGGCGGCGGGGTGATCCGCTCCGACGCGGCCGGCAAGCTGCGCCTGCTGGCGGAGCGGTTGAACGCCCCGGTGGTCACCACCTTCGGCGGCAAGGGCGCCTTCCCGTGGAACCACCCGCTGTCCCTCCAGTCCTGGCTGGAGGACCGCCACATGACGGACTTCCTGGAGGACGCGGACGTACTCCTGGTCGTCGGCTCCGGCCTCGGTGAACTGTCCTCGAACTACCACACGTTCTTCCCCGAGGGCAGGGTCATCCAGATCGAGGCGGACCTCGGCAAGCTGGAGTCCAACCACACCGCCCTCGGCATCCACGCCGACGCCCGCCTCGCCCTCCAGGCCCTGCTGGAGACCGCCCCGGAACGCGCGGACGACTCCGCTCCCGAACGGGTGGCGAAGGTCCTCTCGGAGATCGACACCCGCCTGTCCGGCCAGGACGTGGCAGTGGAGCGGCAGCTCCTCGCCTCGATCCGCGCGGCCCTGCCCGCCCGCTCCCCGTCCTTCTGGGACATGACGATCCTGTCCTACTGGGCCTGGTCCGCGTTCGACGCGAAGCACCCCAACACGATGCACTCGGCGCAGGGCGCGGGCGGCCTCGGCTACGCCTTCCCGGCCGCCCTCGGCGCCTGCGTCGCCGAACCGGACACCCCGGTCCTGGCGGTCTCGGGCGACGGTGGAGCGATGTACTCGATCGCGGACCTGGCGACGGCGAAGCAGCACGACCTGGACGTGACCTGGCTGATCGTCGACGACGGCGGCTACGGCATCCTCCGCGAGTACATGACGGACTCCTTCGACGGCCGCACGACGGGCACGGAACTCACCCGCCCGGACTTCACCGCCCTGGCCCGGTCCTTCGGCGTCGCGGCCTCGACGACGAGCCCGCAGAGCCTGCGGGACGACCTGAAGCACGCGCTGGCCACCCCGGGCCCGACGGTCCTGGTCCTCCCGGTCACCCTCCGCATGTTCGCCCCGACCCACCTGCCCGCGGAGTGACGGCAGGGCGGTCCGTACGCCCCTCCGGATGACGCCGCCGCGCCCAGCCGCCGCACCCCGCCGCCACGGTCGGCCGCTCCCGGCGTGCGCCGCAGGTTCGCCGGGCGCACCTTCGCATTGTTGCGGCGGGATGAAATCCGCCGGTCGGGGCGTTGGGGGAGGCGGCAGGACAGGACCAACGGGGAGGCGTCACGTGACGGCGGCAGAGAAGGCAGCGGGCGAGAAACAGGGCTGGGCCAGGCGGCTCACCGCCTATACCTGGCGGTACCGGCTCAATGTGTTGCTCGCGCTCGGGTCCTCGCTGGCCGGCATGGCCGTGATGGCGCTCGTACCGCTGGTCACCAAGGTCATCATCGACGACGTCATCGGCGACCACAGCAAACCGATGGGCACATGGGCCGGGCTGCTCATAGGCGCCGCGGTCCTCGTGTACGTCCTGACGTACGTACGCCGGTACTACGGCGGCCGTCTCGCGCTCGACGTCCAGCACGACCTGCGCACCGACATGTACGACACCATCGCCCGCCTCGACGGGCGCCGCCAGGACGAGCTGTCCACCGGCCAGGTCGTCGGCCGGGCCACCAGCGACCTCCAGCTCATCCAGGGCCTGCTCTTCATGCTCCCGATGACCATCGGGAACTTCCTCCTCTTCGCGATATCGCTCGGCATCATGCTGTGGCTGTCCCCGGTGCTGACCCTCGTCGCGCTGCTGATGGCCCCCGCCCTCTGGTTCATCGCCAAGCGCAGCCGCAAGAAGCTCTTCCCCGCCACCTGGTGGGCCCAGGGTCAGGCCGCCGCCGTCGCCACCGTCGTCGACGGGGCCGTCACCGGCGTCCGCGTCGTCAAGGGCTTCGGCCAGGAGGAGCAGGAGACCGACAAGCTGCGCACCGCCGGGCGCCGGCTGTTCGCCGGCCGGATGCGCACCATCCGGCTCAACTCCCGCTACACCCCCGCCCTACAGGCCGTACCCGCCCTCGGGCAGGTCGCCATGCTGGCCCTCGGCGGCTGGATGGCCACCAAGGGGCAGGTCACCCTCGGCACCTTCGTCGCGTTCTCCACTTACCTCGCCCAGCTCGTCGGCCCCGTCCGCATGCTCGCCATGGTCCTGACCGTCGGCCAGCAGGCCCGGGCCGGCGTCGAGCGCGTCTTCGAGCTCATCGACACCGAGCCCGCCATCGAGGAGGGCGGCCACGAGCTGCCCGCCGACGCCCCCGCCACCGTCGACTTCGATGGCGTCGTCTTCGGATACGACCCCGAGCGGCCCGTCCTGGACGGGTTCTCGCTCTCCATCGCCGAGGGCGAGACCGTCGCCGTCGTCGGGGCCTCCGGCTCCGGCAAGTCCACCGTTTCGCTCCTGCTGCCCCGCTTCTACGACGCCGACCGCGGCACCGTCCGCGTCGGCGGGCACGACGTGCGCGAGTTGACGTACGACTCCCTGCGCGCCGCCATCGGGCTCGTACCGGAAGACTCCTTCCTCTTCTCCGACACCATCCGCGCCAACATCGCGTACGGGCAGCCCGACGCCACCAACGTGCAGATCGAGGCCGCCGCCCGCGCCGCCCAGGCCGAATCGTTCATCCAGGCCCTGCCCGCCGGGTACGACACCAAGGTCGGCGAACAGGGCCTCACCCTCTCCGGCGGCCAGCGCCAGCGCATCGCACTGGCCCGCGCGATCCTCACCGACCCCCGGCTGCTGCTCCTCGACGACGCGACCTCCGCCGTCGACGCCCGCGTCGAGCACGAGATCCACGAGGCGCTGCGCGCCGTCATGGCCGGCCGCACCACCCTCCTGATCGCCCACCGCCGCTCCACGCTCGCGCTGGCCGACCGGATCGCCGTACTCGACCGCGGGCGGCTCTCCGACATCGGTACGCACGAGGAGCTGGAGCGCAGGTCACCCCTCTACCGGCGGCTGCTCACCGACCCGGACGCGCTCGGCGCCGGCTCGCCGCGCACCCCCGATGCGGTCGCGATGGGCGAGTTCGAGCGGGACATCGACGGGAACCTCGAACGGGACATCGAGCTCGAAGCCGAAATCGACTCCGAGCCGGTCAATGCCAAGCGCCGGGCCGTCGACGGGGTGACCCCCGAGCTCTGGCGCCGCCAGGAGGAAGCGGAGTCCACCGCTTCCCCCGCCGCCGGGACCGGCGCCCCCGGCGCGGGCCACTCCATGGCCGGCGCCGTCGCCGGAATGCCGGCCACCCCCGAACTGCTCGCACAGGTGGCCGCACTGCCGCCCGCCGATGACGAGCCCGCCGTGGACGAGGACCGCGCCACGGCAGCCGAACAGAGCTACAACCTGCGCCGGCTGCTCCACGGCTTCTGGGCGCCCCTCGCCGTCAGCCTCGGCCTCGTCGCCGTCGATGCCGGCTCCGGGCTGCTGCTCCCCATCCTGATCCGGCACGGCATCGACAAGGGCGTCGAGCAGGCCGCCCTCGGGGCCGTCTGGGTGGCCGCCGCCCTGGCGCTCGCCGTCGTGGTCGCGCAGTGGGCCGCCCAGTTCGCCGAGACCCGGATGACGGGGCGGACCGGCGAGCGCGTCCTGTACGCCCTGCGCGTCAAGATCTTCGCCCAGCTCCAGCGCCTCGGCCTCGACTACTACGAGCGCGAACTGACCGGCAAGATCATGACCCGGATGACCACCGACGTGGACGCCCTCTCGACGTTCCTGCAGACCGGGCTGGTCACCGCCGTCGTCTCCGTCTTCACCTTCTTCGGCATCCTGATCGCGCTGCTCGTGCTCGACGTCGAACTGGCGCTGATCGTCTTCGCGACCCTCCCGCTGCTGGTGATCGGCACGATCGTGTTCCGCCGCAAGTCGGTCGCCGCGTACGAGCTCGCCCGCGACCGGGTCAGCCTGGTCAACGCCGACCTCCAGGAGTCCGTCTCCGGGCTGCGCATCGTCCAGGCCTTCCGCCGCCAGCATGCCGGCGCCGCCCGGTTCGCGGAGCGCAGCGACTCGTACCGCGAGGCCCGGGTGCGCGGGCAGTGGCTGATATCCGTCTACTTCCCCTTCGTGCAGCTGCTGTCCTCCGGGGCCGCTGCCGCCGTGCTGATCGTCGGCGCGGGTCGGGTGGAGGCCGGCACCCTCACCACCGGCGCGCTGGTGGCGTACCTGCTCTACATCGACCTGTTCTTCGCGCCCGTCCAGCAGCTCTCCCAGGTCTTCGACGGCTACCAGCAGGCCACCGTCTCCCTCGGCCGGATCCAGGGACTGCTGCGCGAACCCACCAGCACCCCGCGCCCGGCCGAGCCGCGCGCGGTCGGGGAGCTGCGCGGCGAGATCGCCTTCGAGGACGTCCGGTTCGGGTACGGCACCGCCGAGGAGCGCGGGGAGAAGGACGAAGCGCTGGCCGGAATCAGCCTGCGGATACCCGCTGGCCAGACCGTGGCCTTCGTCGGCGAAACCGGCGCCGGCAAGTCCACGTTGGTCAAGCTCGTGGCCCGGTTCTACGACCCGACCTCCGGCCGGGTCACCGCCGACGGCACCGACCTGCGCGAGCTCGACCTGGCGGGGTACCGCCATCGGCTCGGGGTCGTCCCCCAGGAGCCGTACCTGTTCCCGGGGACGGTCCGCGACGCCATCGCCTACGGGCGGCCCGAGGCGGGCGACGCGCAGGTGGAGGCGGCCGCCCGTGCGGTCGGCGCCCACGACATGATCGCCACCCTCGACGGCGGCTACCTGCACACCGTCGCCGAGCGCGGCCGCAACCTCTCGGCCGGCCAGCGCCAGCTGATCGCCCTGGCCCGCGCCGAACTCGTCGACCCCGACGTACTGCTGCTGGACGAGGCCACCGCCGCGCTCGACCTGGCCACCGAGGCCCAGGTCAACCAGGCCACCGACCGGCTCGCCGGCAAGCGCACCACCCTCGTGGTGGCGCACCGGCTGACCACGGCCGCGCGCGCCGACCGGGTCGTGGTCATGGACCGCGGCCGGGTCGTGGAGGACGGCACCCACGCCGAACTCGTGGCCCGCGGCGGCCGCTACGCCGAACTGTGGCGCACCTTCATCGGCGAGGACGAACCGGCCGCAGCGATCTAGACCGCCGCCGCAGCCCCTCCCAGCGACGAGGGCCCCGGACCCGTCACCCGACGGCTCCGGGGCCCTCGGCCGTGGTCGCGGGGGCGGTGGGCGGCGGGCCGGGCAGGATCTTGTCGGATGCAACCTTCCGGGGGCCCTGCGCGTCGTACGTGCGTACGTGTTGCGTACGACCGATCGGGGGCGGCATGGGGTACGGGTGGAAGGGGCGCGGCCGGGGGGCCGCGTCTGCAGGGGCCTTCGCGCTGATGCTGTGCGTGGGCGGCCTGCTCGCGGCGCCGCCGGCGCAGGCGGCGACCGGTGGCTGCGGGGGCGCCCTGGTCAGGACCCTGCCCCTGCCGACGGGCGAGGTGCGGGTCTACAAGAGCCGTACGCAGGCCTGCGCGGTGACGGTGGCCGGCGATCCGGGGCGGCGCCGGCCGATGGCGGTGAGCATCCAGCCGCGCGGCGGGGTCCCCGTCCGCGACGCCGGGCAATTCACCCGGTATGCCGGTCCTGTCACCGTCGGTGCGATCAGCCGCTGCGTGTATGTAAAGGGAAGCATCGAGGCCGGATCTGTCGATTCCGGCTGGATTCTGTGCTGAACGGGCGGCCCAACTAGGTCTATTCAGTGGCGCGTTGGCCCCGCTAGGTTCACGTTCGACCGAAGTGAACTCAAGGGGAGGGTGAATGCGCAAGACGCTCGGCTGGCTGCTGTCACTCGTGGTGCTGATCGGCACCATGGGGGCAGCCGGCTTCACGGCTCAGGCGGCCACCGCCGCAGGGCCGTCCGCCGCGACGGACATCAAGGACGAGATCCTCGCCATCCCGGGGATGAGTCTGATCGAGGAGAAGGAGTACCCCGGGTACCGCTTCTTCGTACTGAACTACGAGCAGCCGGTCGACCACCGGAACCCGTCGAAGGGCACCTTCAAGCAGCGCTTCACCCTGCTGCACAAGGACGTCTCCCGGCCCACGGTCTTCTACACCTCCGGCTACAACGTCAACACCAGCCCGCGCCGCAGTGAGCCCACGACCATCGTCGACGGCAACCAGGTGTCGCTGGAGTACCGGTTCTTCACGCCCTCCCGGCCCGATCCGGCCAACTGGGCCAACCTGGACATCTGGCAGGCCGCCAGCGACCAGCACCGCCTCTACACCGCCCTGAAGAAGGTCTACAAGAAGAACTGGCTCGCCACGGGCGGCAGCAAGGGCGGCATGACGGCGACCTACTACGAGCGCTACTACCCGCGCGACATGGACGGTGTCGTCGCGTACGTCGCGCCCAACGACGTCGTCAACAACGAGGACTCGGCCTACGACCGGTTCTTCAACAAGGTCGGCACCAAGGAGTGCCGCGACAAGCTGAACGCGGTGCAGCGCGAGGCGCTCGTCCGCCGTGAGCCGCTGGAGGCCAAGTACGCGGCGGCCGCCGCCGAGAACGGCTGGACCTTCACCACCGTGGGCAACCTCGACAAGGCCTACGAGGCCGTCGTGCTCGACTACGTGTGGGCGTTCTGGCAGTACAGCCTGCTGGCCGACTGCGCTTCCATCCCGGACGCCAAGGCCGCGAGCGACCAGGAGATCTGGGACTCGGTCGACACGATCTCCGGCTTCTCGGCCTACGCCGACCAGGGCCTTGAGACGTACACGCCGTACTACTACCAGGCGGGTACGCAGCTCGGTTCGCCCGACATCAAGCAGCCGCACCTCAAGGGCCTGAGCCGCTACGGCTACCAGTCGCCGCGCAACTTCGTGCCCCGCGACATCCCGATGACCTTCCAGCCCGGGGTCATGGCGGACGTGGACAACTGGGTGAAGCGCAACGCCAACCAGATGCTGTTCGTGTACGGGCAGAACGACCCGTGGGGTGCCGAACCGTTCCACCTCGGCTACGGGGTGCACGACAGCTACGTGATGATCGCGCCGGGCGCCAACCACGGGGCCAACGTCGCCAAGCTCCAGGACGGCGAGAAGGCGCTGGCCACGCAGAAGATCCTGCAGTGGGCCGGCGTCGCCCCCGCCGCCGCACTCGTCGACGCGGGCCGGGCGACGCCGCTGGCGAAGCCCGACGCGGTGCTCGACCAGAAGGACCAGGAGCGCGAGCCGCAGCTGCGGCCGTAGCCCGTAGCCCGCGGGCAGCTCCCGGCCGCGGGCTGGCGTACGCGCTAGTCGTACGCCAGCCCGTGGCCCAGCGGGTAGCGGCCCGGTACGGGGACCGGCAGGCGGCCCGTGGGCCGTACCGCGCCGGTGACCACCCGGGCCGCCGCCCGCATCTCCACGTCCGTCCAGGTGTACGTCGCCAGCTCCGCCGCGCAGGCGGGCAGCCGGGCCGGGTCGTACGGATTACGGATCGCCACCAGGACCACGGGCACCCCGGTGGCCAGCAGCTCCGTGACCAGGGTGCGCTGCGGACTGTCCCCCTCCGGGACGTTGTACGTGCACACCAGCACCGCCGCGTTGCCGGGGGCCGCGGCCACCGCCCGGGCGGGCGGCACGGCCGTCGCCCGGCAGCCCAGGGCGGTCAGCTCCCGGGCCAGTACCAGCGTGGGGGGCCCCGTCGTACCGCTGGGGGAGGCCGGATCGGTCCCGGTGACCAGCAGCTGCGGTGCCGCCACCGGATCCAGCGGCAGCAGTTTCACGGGATTGGCCAGCAGGGTCGTCGTACCCGCCGCGATCTCGTCGGCGGCGCTCAGGTGCGCCGGGATCCCCACCAGGGCGCCCACCTGCCCGGCGGCGGTGTGCGCGGCGTCGAACAGGCCCCGGCGGGACTTCAGTTCCAGGATCCGCAGCACGGACTCCTCGATCCGCTCCCGCGTCAGCTCGCCCGCCTCGACGGCCGCGAGCACGCTGCGGTGCGCGAGCCCCAGGTCCGGCGGGTTCAGCAGCTGGTCGCAGCCCGCCTTCAGGGCCAGCACCGGGACCCGGTCGTCCCCGTACTTCTGGCGGACCCCGGCCATGTCCAGGGCGTCGGTGACCACCACGCCCCGGAAGCCCAGGCGTTCGCGCAGGATCCCGGTCACGATCGGTCGCGAGAGGGTCGCCGGGTCCCCCGAGGGGTCGAGCGCGGGGAAGACGATGTGCGCCGTCATCACGGCGTCCACGCCCGCGGCCACCGCCGCCCGGAACGGCGGCTCGTCCAGCTCCTCCCACTGCGCCCGGCTGTGCCGCATGACCGGCAGCCCGACGTGGCTGTCGGTCTCGGTGTCCCCGTGACCCGGGAAGTGCTTGGCGGTGGCGGCCACCCCGGCGCCCTGGTAGCCGCGGACCTGGGCGGCGACCAGGGCCGCCACCGCCTGCGGGTCGGCGCCGAAGGACCGTACGCCGATCACCGGATTGGCGGGGTTCACGTTCACGTCGGCCACCGGCGCGTAGTTCTGGCGGATGCCCATCGCGGCCAGCTCGGCACCCGCGATGCGCGCGGCGCGGCGGGCCTCGGCGACGCCCGCCGAATCGGCGCCCCCGGAATCGGTTCCTGCGGATCCGGTGCCCGCGGATCCGGTGCCCGCGGATCCGGTCCCTGCGGATCCGGTGGCCGCGGGCGAGCCGCCGCCCGCGCCGCGCCGTGCCCCCAGCGCCATCGCCCCCGGCAGCAGCGTCGCCGGCTTGCCGATGCGCGCCACCGCACCGTGCTCCTGGTCAGTGGACAGCATCAGCGGGACGCCGGACCCGGAGCCGGCGGCCGTCCGCTGGAGCGCGGCCGACAGCTCGGCGATCTGCTGCGGGTCGCGCGTGTTGTGGGCCCAGGAGAAGTAGATGATCCCGCCGAGGTGGTAGCGGGCGACCAGCTCCGCGGCCGAGCGCACCCCGAACAGCTTCAGGTTCTGCTCGGCGTCCGCCGGATCGGGGTCGGTGGCCGAATGGCCGTACGCGCGGGAGACGAAGAGCTGCCCGACCTGCTCGGCCAGGCTCATCCCGGCCACCAGGCGGCGCAGCGCCGCCCGGTCGGGCGCCGGTCCGGGCGGCCGGTCGCCGGGGCGCGCGTCGTCGGGGCGCGGCCGGCCGTCCGGACCGCCCGGAGAGCCGCCCACGGCGTACGAGGCCACCCCGGCGGCCGTGACGGCGGCCATGGCGGCCGCGGTGAGCAGGGACCTGCGGGAGGCGTGGTACGACACGCGCCGGACCCTACTGCCGGGCAGCGCCCCCGCAGCCGTGGACACTCGGGAGGTCCCCCGGAAGGGGTGCCGCGTACGCCCACTGCTCCTGGAGGGCCCGCACGGCCTCGGTGATCGCCGGCCGGCGGGCCGCCCCCGTCCGCCACAGGGCGTACAACCTGCGGACGGGGCCTGGTTCCAGCGGCACGGCCACCGCTCCCGGCGGCAGCGCCCCGGTGCCCAACCGGGGTACGACGGCCACCCCCAGCCCGGCGGCGACCAGCGCGACGATCGTGTGGTTCTCCTCGGCCACGTGCGCGATGTCGGGCTCGAACCCGGCGGTGCGCAGCGTCCGCATCAGCCAGTCGTGGCAGACCCGGCCGGGCGGCTGGCAGACCCAGCGCTGGCCGCCGAGGTCGGTCCTGTGGATGACCGCCCGCTGCGTGAACGGATGGCCCTGAGGTACCACCAGATCGCAGCGGTCGTCCCCGATGACCGCCTGATCGATGCCCTCCGGGGCCGGCAGCGGGGCGATGTCCCAGTCGTGGGCCACCGCCAGGTCGGTCACTCCCCGGGCCACCAGGTCCACCGAGAGGTGGGGGTCGACCTCCGTGAGGCGTACGTCCAGCGCGGGATGCCGGCGCGCGAGATCGGCGAGCACCCCCGGCAGCAGGCCGCGCGCCGCCGAGGCGAACGCGGCCACCGTCAGCAGCCCGCTCGGCCGGCCGCGCCGCTCCTCCAGGGTGGTCTCGGCGCGCTCCACGATAGCCAGCAACTCCTGGGCCGTTTCGGCCAGGTGCCGGGCCTCCTCGGTGAGCGCCACCCCGCGCCCGCGCCGCTCCAGCAGCGTGGTCCGGGTCTCCCGCTCCAGTTTGCCGATCTGCTGGGACACGGCGGAGGGGGTGTAGCCGAGGGCGGCCGCCGCGCCCGCGACCGAGCCGTGGACGGAGACGGCGTGCAGGGCGCGCAGCCGGGAGAGGTCGAGCATGCGGCCCATGGTAGGCACCGCCGGACCGCCGGGGACCCGTAAGCAATGCTTCATCCATCCCGGAAGGGATCCGCGCTGGTGCTACATGGTTGCCGCGTCGATGCTCGAAGCATGCGTCCCGTTCACACTGCACTCGCCGTACTCGTCGCCGCCGTCTGGGGCTTCAACTTCGTCGTCATCGAGATCGGTCTCGGCCACTTCCCGCCGCTGCTCCTGTCCGCCCTGCGCTTCCTCGTCGCCGCGCTGCCCGCCGTGTTCTTCGTCGGCCGGCCCAAGGCCGCCTGGAAGTGGATCATTGCCGTCGGAGTGGCCCTCGGCGTCGCCAAGTTCGGTCTCCTCTTCACCGGCATGGCCGCCGGGATGCCGGCCGGACTGTCCTCCCTCGTGCTCCAGGTGCAGTCCGTCTTCACCGCCGTCCTGGCCTCCGTCGTCCTGCGCGAGCGGCCCGGGCGGATCCGGATGGCCGGCATGGCGGTGGCGCTCGCCGGGATCGTCGTCGCCGCCGTGGACGGGGGCACCTCCGGGCCGGTGCTCGGCTTCACCCTGGTCGTCGCGGCCGCCGCCTGCTGGGGCGTGTCCAACGTGCTGACGCGGAAGGCGTCCCCGCCCGACGCGCTGAACTTCATGGTCTGGGTGTGCACCGTCCCCGTGCTGCCGCTGTTCGCGCTGTCGCTGCTGCTGGAGGGGCCCGAGCGGGACCTGGCCGCGCTGCGCGGGCTGGACTGGTCCGCAGCGGCGGTCATCGGGTACGTCGCCTGGGTTTCCACGGTGTTCGGGTTCGGAGCCTGGAACCACCTGCTAAGGCGCTACCCGGCCTCGTCGGTCGCGCCGTTCTCGCTGCTGGTGCCGGTGTTCGGGATGTCCTCGGCCGCGCTGGTCCTGGGCGAGGAGGTCTCGGGGCTGCGCTGGGTGGCGGCGCTGCTGCTGGTCGGCGGGGTGGGCATGACCTCGCTGGCGCCCACCCGCGCAGGAACCCGCACGGTGGCGCAGGGCGGGGGCGCGGAGGTCAGTGCGGGGAGTCCTCCTGCAGCGGCAGCCGCCAGTCCTGCCCCGTGAGCGTGGCGCCGTACGAGCGGTGCGGGCGCTCGGCGACCAGGACGAACCCGGCGCGCTGGTAGAGGGAACGGGCCGAGGTCAGCACGTCGTTGGTCCAGAGCACCAGCTCGCGGTAGCCGACGGAGCGGGCGAAGGCGACGACGGTGGCGACCAGGAGGGCGCCGATGCCGTGCCCGCGGCCCTCCGGCTCGACCAGGAGCAGCCGCAGCCGCGCCGTGCCGGGCGAGCCGTCCTCGCGGACGCACATCACCGAGCCGACCGGGCGGCCGTCCAGCTCGGCGATCCAGACCCGCTCCAGGTACGGGTCGTGGTCCTCGGCGAAGTCCGCGACGATCCGGGCCACCAGGCCCTCGAAGTCCGTGTTCCAGCCGTACTCGGCGGCGTAGAGCGCGCCGTGCCGCTGCACGATCCAGCCCAGGTCTCCGGGCTCCGGGGCCCGCAGCCGTACCGGTGCGTCGGAGTTGCTAGCAGGGGGCTCCATGGCGCCCGAGGATAGCGCGGCGGGGGCCGCGCGGCGGCGGGCCGGGGCGGGGTCATGGTGGGGCGAGGGCGAGGGCGAGGGCGAGGGCGAGGGCGGGACGGGGCCGGGCAGGACGGGCGCTACTTCCTGCCGCCGCCGAGGATCTGGCCGAGCAGATCGCCGAGGCCGCCGCCCTCCGCCGGAGCCGTTCCGGGTGCGCCTGCCGGCGCGGCACCGGGGGCCGGGGCTGCGGCGGCGCCCTGGCCGGCGGCCGCGCGCTTGGCGAAGACCGCCAGCAGCACCGGGATCAGCAACTCGATGACACGACTGACGGTGGCCGCGGGGATGCCGGTCTTCTTGGACACCGCCGCGGCGACCGGCTTGCTCGCCTTCGCGAGCACCCCGGCCATCAGGCCGCCGCCGAGCAGGCCCCCGCCGAGCGTGGCCACACCCTTCAGCGGGGCTCGGCGATCTCGGCGAGGGCGTCGCGGACCTCATTGCCGTCGGCGTCCCCGGCGTCGGCCTTCTGCTGGAGGCCGCCGGTCATGGCGTCGACCGTGGTCGTGACGGTCTCGCGCGCGCCCGCGGCGTCGGTGCCGAGCAGGCCGGCGATCTCGGTCAGCCCGGAGGGCCCAGCTCGCCGAGCACGTCGTCCTGGAACGAAGGTTCACTCATGCCGGAAACGCTACTTCCGCGGTGATTCAGCGGTATTTCGGATGGACGCCTGAGGCCCTTGAGGTAATGGAAACGTAAAGTTCCGATTCCGTGTGCAACCCCCGGGCGGGGCAGCGGGTCGTATGGTGCGTCGGCACTTCCGGGGAGGGATCTGGGGGGATCGGGAAGTCCGACACGGGAGGGGTAACCGTGAGGGGGTCCGGCCGCGAGGCCGGACCCCCTTCTGGGTCCTCCCCGGACCCGCTCCGGTTTCCACAGGCCTGACGGGCTGTCGGTGCCGGGCGGTAACTTCGTGCCATGGCGAGCAACGGGGCGGTGCAACACGCGGTGGTCGAGGGGGTGCTTGAGCGCATCACCTACGCCAACGAGGAGAGCGGGTACACGGTCGCCCGGGTCGACACCGGGCGCGGCAGCGGCGACCTGCTCACGGTCGTCGGGTCCCTGCTCGGGGCCCAGCCCGGCGAATCGCTGCGCATGGAGGGCCGTTGGGGCTCCCATCCCCAGTACGGCAAGCAGTTCACGGTCGAGAACTACCGCACCGTGCTCCCCGCGACGATCCAGGGGATCCGGCGCTACCTCGGCTCGGGCCTGATCAAGGGCATCGGTCCGAAGATCGCCGACCGGATCGTGGAGCACTTCGGGACCGACACCCTCGATGTGATCGAGGCGGATCCCAAGCGGCTGATCGAGGTACCCGGGCTCGGCCCCAAACGGACCGGACTGATCGGTGCCGCCTGGGAGGAGCAGAAGGCGATCAAGGAGGTCATGGTCTTCCTCCAGGGCGTCGGCGTCTCCACCTCCATCGCGGTCCGGATCTACAAGAAGTACGCCGACGCCTCCATCTCGGTGGTCAAGAACCAGCCGTACCGGCTCGCCGCGGACGTGTGGGGCATCGGCTTCCTCACCGCCGACCGCATCGCGCAGGCCGTCGGCATCCCGCACGACAGTCCCGAGCGGGTCAAGGCCGGACTCCAGTACGCCCTGTCCCAGTCCACCGACCAGGGCCACTGCTTCCTGCCCGAGGAACGACTGATCGCCGACGGGGTCAAGCTGCTCCAGGTGGACACCGGCCTCGTCATCGAATGCCTGGCCGAGCTCGCCGCCGACCCGGAGGGCGTCGTACGGGAAGCGGTGCCCGATCCGCGGGGCGGGCCGCCGCTGACCGCCGTGTACCTGGTGCCCTTCCACCGGGCCGAGCTCTCGCTGGTCGGGCAGGTGCGGCGGCTCCTGCATGCCGAGGAGGACCGGATGCCCGGCTTCCAGGACGTGGACTGGGACAAGGCCCTGGGCTGGCTCGCCGGGCGGACCGGGGCCAAGCTGGCCCCCGAGCAGCGGGACGCCGTCCGGCTGGCGCTGACCCGCCGGGTGGCGGTCATGACCGGCGGGCCGGGTTGCGGGAAGTCCTTCACCGTCCGCTCGATCGTGGAGCTGGCCCGGGCCAAGAAGGCCAAGGTCGTGCTCGCCGCCCCCACCGGCCGAGCCGCGAAACGGCTCGCGGAACTCACCGGGGCCGAGGCCTCGACCGTGCACCGGCTGCTGGAGCTCAAGCCGGGCGGGGACGCGGCGTACGACCGCGAGCGCCCGCTGGACGCGGACCTGGTGGTCGTCGACGAGGCCTCGATGCTGGACCTGCTGTTGGCGAACAAGCTGGTCAAAGCGGTGGCTCCGGGCGCCCACCTGCTGCTCGTCGGGGACGTGGACCAACTCCCCTCGGTCGGCGCCGGGGAGGTGCTGCGGGACCTGCTGGCCGAGGGCGGCCCGGTGCCCGCGGTCCGGCTGACCCGGATCTTCCGGCAGGCCCAGCAGTCGGGCGTGGTCACCAACGCCCACCGGATCAACACCGGCCTGCCGCCGCTCACCGACGGGCTGCCCGACTTCTTCCTCTTCCCCGAGGAGGACACCGAGGAGGCCGGGCGGCTCGCCGTGGACGTGGCGGCCCGGCGGATCCCGGCCAGGTTCGGACTGGACCCGCGCCGTGACGTCCAGGTGCTCGCCCCCATGCACCGCGGCCCGGCCGGCGCCGGAAACCTCAACGGGCTGCTCCAGCAGGCGATCACACCGGCCCGGCCGGATCTGCCCGAGAAGCGGTTCGGCGGCCGGGTCTTCCGGGTCGGGGACAAGGTGACCCAGATCCGGAACAACTACGAGAAGGGCGCCAACGGCGTCTTCAACGGCACGGTCGGCGTGGTCACCGCCCTCGACGAGGAGGGGCAGCGGCTGACGGTGCGGACGGAGGAGGACGAGGAGGTGGCCTACGAGTTCGCCGAGTTGGACGAGCTGGCGCACGCGTACGCCGTCACCATCCACCGCTCCCAAGGCAGTGAATATCCGGCCGTGGTGATCCCTGTCACCACCGGCGCTTGGATGATGCTCCAGCGCAACTTGCTCTACACGGCGGTGACCAGGGCGAAGAAACTGGTCGTCCTGGTCGGGTCCCGCAAGGCCCTCGGCCAGGCTGTGCGTACCGTTTCCGCAGGTAGGAGGTACACGGCGGTCGCGTCCAGGCTGTCCGGCCAGATACCGGTGGGAAACATCACCTAGATGATCGATCATTTGGGGTTCCCGCGCCGGTGTGGAGGGGGCAGGATGAGCAGGTTGAAGGCACTCAGTGCCGTCAAAAAGACCAAAGGCCGACCCCGAGTGCACTCTCCTGCGCCAAATGGGGGAAGGTAGAGGCAGTCAGGGCACCTCGAAGAAGAGGCACTACGTCGGTGAGGGATGACGTGAGCGACAACTCTGTAGTACTCCGGTACGCGGACGGTGAATACACCTACCCGGTGGTCGAAAGCACCGTCGGTGACCAGGGCTTCGACATCTCGAAGCTGAGGGCCCAGACCGGGCTCGTCACCTTGGACAGCGGCTACGGCAACACCGCCGCGTACAAGTCCGCGATCACCTACCTCGACGGTGAGCAGGGCATCCTGCGCTACCGCGGTTACCCGATCGAGCAGCTCGCCGAGCGTTCGACCTTCATCGAGGTCGCGTACCTGCTGATCAACGGTGAGCTGCCGACCGTCGACCAGCTCGCGTCGTTCCGCAACGACATCACCCAGCACACGCTGCTGCACGAGGACGTCAAGCGGTTCTACGACGGCTTCCCGCGCGACGCGCACCCGATGGCGATGCTGTCCTCCGTGGTCAGCGCGCTGTCGACGTTCTACCAGGACAGCCACAACCCGTTCGACGAGAAGCAGCGCAACCTCTCGACGATCCGCCTGCTGGCCAAGCTCCCGACGATCGCGGCGTACGCGTACAAGAAGTCGGTCGGCCACCCGGTCGTCTACCCGCGCAACGACCTCGGCTACGTCGAGAACTTCCTGCGCATGACCTTCTCCGTGCCGGCCCAGGAGTACGACCTGGACCCGGTCGTGGTCTCGGCGCTCGACAAGCTGCTGATCCTGCACGCGGACCACGAGCAGAACTGCTCGACCTCCACCGTGCGCCTGGTCGGTTCCTCGCAGGCGAACATGTTCGCCTCGATCTCCGCCGGCATCTCGGCCCTGTGGGGTCCGCTGCACGGTGGCGCCAACCAGTCCGTTCTGGAGATGCTGGAAGGCATCAAGAACGACGGCGGCGACGTCGACGCCTTCATCCGCAAGGTGAAGAACAAGGAAGACGGCGTCCGCCTCATGGGCTTCGGGCACCGCGTCTACAAGAGCTTCGACCCGCGGGCGACGATCATCAAGGCGGCGGCGCACGACGTCCTCTCGGCCCTCGGCAAGAGCGACGAGCTGCTCGACATCGCGCTCAAGCTGGAAGAGCACGCGCTGGCCGACGAGTACTTCGTCTCGCGCAACCTCTACCCGAACGTGGACTTCTACACCGGCCTGATCTACCGCGCCATGGGCTTCCCGACCGAGATGTTCACCGTGCTCTTCGCGCTCGGTCGCCTTCCCGGCTGGATCGCCCAGTGGCACGAGATGATCAAGGAGCCGGGTTCCCGCATCGGCCGTCCGCGCCAGATCTACACCGGTGAGGTCCTGCGCGACTTCGTCCCGGTCGAGGCCCGCTGACCCGAGGCCCACACCGCGGCCCGCTGACCCGAGGCTCAATCCGAGGCCCGCAGGCAAGCGAAAAGCGCCCCGCCGTCGATCCCCCCACGGGTCGACGGTCGGGGCGCTTTCCTTTCCCCGGAACGGATTCCCCCCACGGGACCCGAGCCGGGGCGTCTGCGAGGAGCGCACGCGGAGTGCGCCCCATGGGTGTCTGCCGGGACCCGTACGGGTCGGGAAGGCCGCTCAAAGCACCCCGTTGGGCACGCGTCCCGGCCGGCTGATGCCCGGGATGTCCCCCAAGACCCCCGTGAACGTCCCCCAAGACGTTCCTGGCACCGCCCCATTAGACCCACTGCAGTGCCAGATGGTTACGTTGCAATCACTGTGATCTGCGTCTCCCGTGAAGGAAGTGTGCGCAGAGTGGGGAGAAGATCCCTTAGCGGAAGGATCGCAACCGGAGGCTGTTGCTCACCACGAAAACGGAGGAGAACGCCATCGCGGCCCCCGCAATCATCGGGTTGAGCAGGCCCGCGGCCGCGAGGGGCAGGGCCGCCACGTTGTAGCCGAAAGCCCAGAACAGGTTGCCCTTGATGGTGGCGAGGGTCCGGCGGGAGAGCCGGATCGCGTCCGCCGCCACCCGCAGGTCTCCCCGTACGAGGGTCAGGTCGCCCGCCTCGATCGCGGCGTCCGTGCCGGTGCCCATGGCCAGGCCCAGGTCCGCCTGGGCCAGCGCGGCCGCGTCGTTGACCCCGTCGCCCACCATGGCGACCGTACGGCCCTGCGCCTGGAGCCGGCGTACGACGTCCACCTTGTCCTGCGGTAGCACCTCGGCGATCACCTCGTCGATGCCCACCTCGCGGGCCACCGTCTCCGCCACGGCCTTGTTGTCCCCGGTCAGCAGGACGGGGGTCAGGCCCAGCGCGCGCAGCCGCGACACCGCCTCGGCGCTGGTCTCCTTGACCGCGTCGGCCACGGTCAGGACCCCGCGGGCCGCTCCGTCCCAGGCCACCAGGACGGCGGTGCTGCCCAGCGCCTCGGCGTCGGCCTTGGCCTCGGCCAGGGCCGACGGCAGCGGGATCGACCAGTCGGCCAGCAGCTGCTCGCGACCCACCAGGACGGCGTGCCCGTCGACCACGCCCTGGACGCCGAGCCCGGCGAGGGCCTCGAAGGACTCCGGGGCCGGCAGGGCTCCGGCGCGCTCGACGGCGCCGGTGGCGATGGCGCGGGCGATCGGGTGCTCGGAGGCGTGCTCCAGCGAGCCCGCGAGACGGAGCAGCTCCAGCTCGTCGACACCGGCGGCGGGGTGCACGCCGGACAGGGTCATCCGGCCGGTGGTGACCGTGCCCGTCTTGTCGAGCACGACCGTGTCGACGCGGCGGGTGGACTCCAGCACCTCGGGCCCCTTGATCAGGATGCCGAGCTGCGCGCCCCGCCCGGTGCCGACCATCAGCGCGGTCGGGGTGGCCAGGCCCAGGGCGCACGGGCAGGCGATGATCAGGACGGCCACGGCGGCGGTGAAGGCGGCCGTGGGGTCGTCGGTGATCAGCAGCCAGGTGACCCAGGTGCCGAGCGCCAGCAGCAGCACGACCGGTACGAAGACTCCGGAGATCCGGTCGGCCAGGCGCTGTACCTCGGCCTTGCCGTTCTGCGCCTCCTCGACGAGCCTGGCCATCCGGGCGAGCTGGGTGTCGGCGCCGATCCGGGTGGCTTCGACGACGAGCCGGCCCGAGGCGTTGACGGTGGCCCCGGTGACGGAGTCGCCCACGCCGACCTCGACCGGGACGGACTCGCCGGTCAGCATCGAGGCGTCCACGGCGGACGTCCCTTCGACGACCGTGCCGTCGGTGGCGATCTTCTCTCCGGGGCGGACGACGAACCGGTCGCCGACCGCGAGCTGCGCCACGGGGATCCGCACCTCGCTGCCACCGCGCAGCACGGCCACGTCCTTTGCGCCCAGCTCCAGCAGGGCCCTCAGGGCGGCGCCCGCCTTCCGCTTAGAGCGGGCCTCCAGGTAGCGGCCGAGCAGGATGAAGCTGACGACGCCCGCGGCGACCTCCAGGTAGATCGCGGAGGAGCCGTCCGCGCGCGAGACGGAGAAGTCGAACCCGTGCCGCATGCCGGGCATGCCGGCGTGGCCGAAGAACAGGGCCCACAGCGACCACGCGAAGGCGGCGAGGGTGCCGACCGAGACCAGGGTGTCCATGGTGGCGGCGCCGTGCCGGGCGTTGGTCCAGGCGGCCCGGTGGAAGGGGAGGGCGCCCCAGACGACGACGGGGGCGGCCAGGGTCAGCGAGAGCCACTGCCAGTTGTCGAACTGGAGGGCCGGGACCATCGAGAGCAGGACGACGGGGAAGGCGAGGGCGGCGGAGACCAGCAGCCGCTGGCGCAGCGCGGCCAGTTCGGGGACGGGCGCGGGTCCGGGAGCGCCCGGGGCCTCCGCTTCGGGCTCCGGCGCGGGCGGCGGGGGCTCCTCGGCGGTGTAGCCGGTCTTGACGACCGTCGCGATCAGGTCGGCGACCTCGACGCCGTCGCCGTACGAGACGCGGGCCTTCTCGGTGGCGTAGTTCACCGTGGCGGTGACCCCGTCCATCCGGTTCAGCTTCTTCTCGATGCGGGCGGCGCAGGAGGCGCAGGTCATTCCGCCGATGCTCAGCTCGACCTCGGCGGCCGGGGCGGTCGCTATGGGCCCGTCGTGCACTGTGCTGCTGCTCATGTCCGGCTCCAGGGGGAGGGCCGGGTCGTACGGAACCAGTATGAGCTGGCCGGTACGACCCGGCGGGGTACTGCGGAGGAGGGGCGGGTGGTGGCGCTGCTCAGCCGGCCTGGCCGGCGAACTCGTAGCCGGCCTCGTCGACGGCGGCACGCACGTCCTCGTCGGCGAGCGGGGCGGCGGAGACCACGGTGACCTCGCCGGTCGCGGCGACGGCCTTGACCGAGCTGACGCCCGGAAGGGCGGAGATCTCGGTGGTCACCGCGCCCTCGCAGTGGCCGCAGGTCATGCCGGTCACGCGGTAGACGGTGGTGGTCCGGGTGTCCGTCTCGGCGTTCATGTCGTTCTCCTCTTCAGGGGCGTATCCGGGCGCCTGGGGGCGGCGGTGTCACCCCACCGTCCTCCCGACACTTCGAGACTATACCCCTAGGGGGTATCAATGCGAGCGTGCGCCGCCACTTCCGGCCGGTTCGACCGGTCCCGGGCCGGTCCGGGCTGCGGAGTGCGGGGCGGGGGCCGCGGTCAGTGCCGGTGGGGCGTGGTGACCATCGGCTCCACGTAGCGCAGCAGCACGGTCTTCGCCTCGGCGACGTACGCGGCGCGCTCGGCGCCCTCGCTCGCGAGGATCAGGTCCAGCGAGGCCTTGAAGATGCCCAGGATCATGTTGGAGACGCGGGTGATCTCTTCGGGCGTGCCGTCCGGGCAGAAGGTGCGCAGGACGCCCTCGACGCGGGTCAGTAGCCCGGAATGCAGCTCCTCGTGTTCCTGGGCGATGCCGGGGATGCCGGAGCCGTGCATCAGGGCCCAGAAGGCCGGGTTCTCGCAGTTGAAGGCGATGACCGGGTCCAGGACGGCGTCGAGCAGCTCGGGCAGTGGCTTGTCCAGGTTCTCCGGGAGGAAGGCCTGGCCGTGCATCTCGTGGGCGCGCCGGAGTAGCTGGCCGCCCAGCTCGATGGCGATGGCCTCCTTGTTCGGGAAGAACTGGTAGAGCGTGCCCGGCGAGACCTCGGCTTCGCGGGCGATGGCGTTGGTGCTGGCCGCGGCGTAGCCGGTGCGGCAGAACACACTGGCGGCAGCCGCCAGGAGCTGGGCGATCCGGCGCTCCCCGCGGGCCTGGCGTCGCGGAGCGGCAGTCTTTTTGGTGGCCTTTGGGGCCTTGGTGGCGCTTTCGGCCTGGGACCTCTCCGGCATGTTCCGTCCCTTGCTTCCCGTGGGTGATTGACAAACGCGAGAGGGCGCTCGCATTCTTGAGAAACGCGAGCGACTGCTCGTGTTTGCCAGTCTAAGTTGGCTGGCAATCACGGTGAAGGGGACACCGAGTCATGTCCGAAGTCAAAAAACCGCCGTCGTCAGGGGAGAGCGGGCGGTGGACCCGGATCGTCACGGCCCGGCCGCGGCTCTCGCTGCTGCTCGCCCTCGTGGTCACGGCACTGGCCGTCCTCGCGGGCGGTGGCGTCGCCGACCGGATGGGCAGCGGCGGCTGGGAGGACCCGGACGCCCGGTCCACCTACGCCGCCAAGGTCCTGGAGCGCGAGTTCCCGGGCTCCCAGCCCAACCTGCTCCTGCTGGTCGAGGCCGGTGAGGCGGCAGGTGCCGGGGTGGACGACCCCGCCGTCGCCGCCGAGGCCGAGCGGCTGACCGAGCGGCTCGCCTCCGAGCAGGGGGTGGCCGGAGTCGGCTCGTACTGGCGAACCCATCTGCCCGCGCTGCGCTCGAAGGACGGCAGCCAAGCCCTGATAGCCGCCCGGGTGCTCGGTGACGAGAAGACCCGCGCCGCGGTGCTGGAGCGGATCGCCCCGCACTACCGGGGCGAGCACGGGCCGGTGCGCGTCTCCCTCGGGGGGCCGGTCGCCGTCCAGCGCGAGGTGACCACCACCATCCAGGAGGACCTGCTGCGCGCCGAGGTGATCGCCCTGCCGGTTACCCTCGTCCTGCTCGTCATCGTCTTCGGCAGCGCCGTCGCCGCACTGCTGCCGCTGGGCGTGGGCATCGTCGCCATCCTCGGCACCAATGCCGTGCTGCGCGGCCTCACCGAGTTCACCGACGTCTCCGTCTTCGCCCAGAACCTGACCACCGCGCTCGGCCTCGGACTCGCCATCGACTACGCCCTGTTCATCGTGCGCAGGTTCCGCGAGGAGCTCGCCGCAGGGCGGGATCCGGCCGCCGCCGTGGGGGCCACCCTGCGCACCGCCGGGCGCACGGTGTTGTTCTCGGCGCTGACCGTGGCCGTGTCGCTCTCGGCGATGCTGTTCTTCCCGATGTACTTCCTGCGCTCCTTCGCCTACGCCGGGGTCGCGGTGGTCCTGCTCGCGGCAGCCGCCGCGCTCGTCCTGCTGCCGGCCGCGCTCGTGCTGCTCGGGGACCGGGTCAACTCCTTCGACCTGCGGCGGCTGTGGGCCCGCAAGCGGGCCCGGGCCGCCGCCGGGACACCGGCCGCCGGCGCTCCGGGCGCGGTCGCCGGGGCCGGGCGGGGCTGGGCGCGGGCGACCGCGCTGGTGATGCGCCGGGCCCCCGTGTTCGCCATCGCCACCACGGCGGGGCTGCTGCTCCTCGGACTGCCCTTCCTCGGGGTGAAGTTCGGCACCGTGGACGACCGGCAGCTGCCGGCGACCGCCACCTCCCACATCGTCCAGCAGCAGATCCGCGACGGCTTCCCGGGCAGTCCCGGCGCCGGGCTGACCGTGCTGGCCGAGGGCGTGGCCGGCCCCGCCGACCTCGCCGCCTACCGGGAGCGGCTCGCCGCCCTGCCCGGAGTGCGGGTGAACGGGCCGGTGACCTCCGCCTCCGGGTCGGGGACCGCGTACTTCTCGGTGGTCACCGACGGCGAGCCGGCCGGAGAGCAGGCCCAGGACCTCGTCGCGGAGGTGCGCAAGGTCGACGCCCCCTTCGATACCGCGGTGACCGGACAGGCGGCGGTCCTCGTCGACGCCCAGAAGGCGATAGCGGAGGAACTGCCGGCCGCTCTGACCCTGGTGGTCCTGGCCACGCTGCTGCTGGTCTTCCTGCTCACCGGGAGCGTGCTGATACCCGTCCAGGCGGTCCTGCTCAATGCGCTCAGCCTGACCGCGATGTTCGGGGCGGTGGTGTGGGTCTTCCAGGACGGACACCTCTCCGGACTGCTCTCCTTCACCTCCACCGGGGACATCGAGACCAACTTGCCCGTCCTGATGTTCTGCATCGCCTTCGGACTCTCCATGGACTACGGGGTGTTCCTCATATCCCGCATCAAGGAGGAGTACGAGCGGACCGGGGACCACGAGAGGGCGGTGCGCACCGG
The DNA here is from genome assembly GCF_041431095.1 of Streptomyces sp. NBC_00597. Taxonomy (GTDB): domain Bacteria; phylum Actinomycetota; class Actinomycetes; order Streptomycetales; family Streptomycetaceae; genus Streptomyces. Next base: position 3,749,620 of record NZ_CP107757.1, on the reverse strand, counting down.
ACTGGTCCGCACGGGCGGGCTGATCACCGCGGCGGCCGTGATCCTGGCGGTGGTGATGGTGGCCATCGGCAGCTCCCGGGTGACCAACACCAAGATGCTGGGGCTCGGGATCGCGCTGGCCGTCCTGATGGACGCGCTGGTTGTACGGAGCCTCCTGGTACCGGCGGTCATGAAGCTGACGGGGCGGGCCACCTGGTGGGCGCCGGGCCCGTTGCGGCGACTGCACGAGCGGTTCGGACTGAGCGAGGGGGAGTCCGCGCCGCCGGCGGTGGTGGCGCAGGCGCCGGGGGAGGCGCCAGAGCCGGACCGGATACCGGCGGGCAGCCGCTAGGCGCCGGCGCGCCCCGTCCAGGGGTGGGGCGGCGACCGCCGGGGGGGGGTCAGTCGTCGCGGCGGCCCCGGTTGCCGGGGCGGCGGGCCACCCAGGTGCGGATCGTGTCGGCGTACCAGTAGGGCTTCCCGCCCTCGACGTGGTCGGGAGCGGGGAGCAGGCCGTGCTTGCGGTACGAGCGCACCGTGTCCGGCTGGACCCGGATGTGAGCGGCGATCTCCTTGTACGACCACAGCTGTCGGTCGCTCATCGACGACACCTCCTAGTCCACGGCGCGGGGCCGGCCGGGAGGCCGTCGGGGGAGCCGACGCGTGGACACAGACGTTCACTCAGGTTGTGCCCGGAGAACGACGGGGGGTGAAGGCGGGGGAGGGGCTGTTGAACAGCTGTGACGGAAAACCTGCGAAATGCGGATATGCGTGACACAAGGGTGACCGCTGTGACAGATGCGGCACAACGGGTCTCCCCTGGACGGCGGTTCAGCGGTTCAGCGGTTCAGCAGTACCGGGGTTCAGCAGTACGGCGGTTCAGAGGTACAGGGCCGGGCGGTCCACCAGCTCCACCGGGGTCCGTACGCCCGTGCGCCCGGCGGCCAGTCCCGCCGCGGAGACCGCGGCCGCCGCGTAACCGTCCCAGGCGTCGGGCCCGGCCACCCGACCGCGCGCGGCCGCGGCCACCCAGCGCCGCAGCTGGCGGTCGTACGCGTCGGCGAAGCGCACGGTGAAGTCCTGGGCGATCTCGTCGTAGCGGCGGCCCGCGGACCGGACCACCATCGCCTGCCCCTCACCGATCTGGGCGCTCCCGGACTCGCCCACCGCCTCGCAGCGCACCTCGTAGCCGAAACCGCAGTTGACGAAGATCTCCACGTCGATGACCACCCCGCCCGAGGTCTCCAGCAGGACCAGTCGGGGATCGCGCAGCCCTTCCGGAGCCGCCGAGGTCGGTGTCGGGGAGAGCACGGACACCGCCGTGATCTCCTGCCCGAGCAGCCAGCGCGCCGCGTCGACCTCGTGCACGACCGAGTCGCTGATCAGCATGTCGCTGGTGAAGGAGGACGGCGAGGCGGCATTGCGGTGCCGGCAGTGGAGGAACAGCGGCCGGCCGATCCCGCCCGCGTCCAGCAGCTCCTTCAGCCGCTCGTACTCGGTGTCGAACCGCCGCATGAACCCCACCTGCACCAGGCGTCGGCCCAGCCGCTGCTCCGCCTCCATCACCCGCAACGCCCCCTCCGGATCCGGGGTCAGCGGCTTCTCGCACAGCACCGGCAGCTCCCGCCCCAGGGCGTGCAGGATCGCCTCCTCATGGGCGGGTCCCGGGGAGGCGATCAGTACGGCCTGGACTCCGGGTGCGGCTATCGCGGCCGCCGGGTCCGTGTGCGCGCTCGCGCCGTCCAGAGCCTCGGCGACCGCTTTGACCCGGTCCCCGTCCGGGTCGGCCACGGCCACCACCCGGGCCCCGCCGACCGTCCGCCCGATCCGGCGGACGTGGTCGGCGCCCATCTTCCCCGTCCCGATGACGGCGATGCCCAGCGTGCTCATGTCGTGTTTCCCTCCGGGGAGTCAGCGGGCGCCGCAGGAGCGCAGGTAGGCGCGGGTGCGGCGGGCGATCGGCAGCGGCCGGTCGGGCGGGCACGGGTACATGTCCTGCTCCACGATGGCGAAGAGGTCCACGCCGAGCCGCTGGGCGGCCGCGAGCACGGGCTCCAGCGCGGGCACCCCCGACGGCGGTTCGCACATCACGCCGCGGGCCACGGCCGGGCCGAACGGCAGTTGCTCCGCGACGACTTCGGCGAGGATCCGCGGGTCGACCTGCTTGAGGTGGAGGTAGCCGATCCGCTCGCCGAAGGTTTCGATGGCCTGGACGCTGTCGCCGCCGCAGTAGGCGTAGTGCCCGGTGTCCAGGCACAGGGAGACCAGGTCCGGGTCGGTGGCGTCCAGGAAGCGCGCCACGTTCTCCGGGGTGTCGATGTGCGTGTCCGCGTGCGGGTGGACGACGATCCGCAGGCCGTACCGGTCCTGCACCTCGCGCCCCAGCCGCTCGGTCTGCTCGGTCAGTTCACGCCATTGCGCGGGCGTGAGGACGCGGTCCTCCAGCACCTCGCCGGTCTTGTCGTCGCGCCAGAACGACGGGATGACGACGAGGTGGCCCGCCCCCGTGGCCCGGGTGAGCTCCGCGATCCGCGACACGTGCTCCCAGGTGTCCGCCCAGACGGCGGGTCCGTGATGGAGTCCGGTGAAGACGGTGCCGGCGCTGACGCGCAGGCCCCGCTTGGCCGTCTCCTCGGCGAGGCGCGCGGGGTCGGTGGGGAGATAGCCGTACGGGCCGAGCTCGATCCACTCGTATCCGGAGTCGGCGACCTCGTCGAGGAACCGGTCCCACGGGGTCTGCAGCGGATCGTCGGGGAACCAGACACCCCAGGAGTCCGGGGCCGAACCGATGCGGATACGGGTCAACGCGGGCGGGGAGGACGTCATGACGGCCACCTTAGGGTGCGAGACGAGAGGGAGGACTGCCTGTGACCACCGCGGACGATGTCGCGTTCGACTTGATCACGATGGGGCGGATCGGGGTGGATCTCTACCCGCTGAGAACGGGCGTACCGCTGGCGGAGGCGGACACCTTCGGGAAGTTCCTGGGCGGCTCGCCCACCAACGTCGCCGTCGCAGCGGCCCGGCTGGGCCGGAAGGTAGCTGTGATCACCCGGACCGGGGCGGACCCCTTCGGGGCCTATCTGCGCTCTGAGCTGCGCGGGTTCGGAGTCGACGACCGGTGGGCCGGGGAGGTGGCGCGGTACCCGACCCCGCTGACGTTCTGCGAGATCTTCCCGCCGGACGACTTCCCGCTGTACTTCTACCGGCTGCCGAAGGCCCCCGACCTGGAGATCGAACCGGAGGAGCTGGACCTGGCCGCGGTACGGGCCGCACGGGTGTTCTGGATGACGGGCACGGGCCTGAGCGCACAGCCGAGCCGCTCCGCGACCCTCGCCGCGCTGGAGGCGCGCTCGAAGTCCGGGATCACGGTCTTCGACCTCGACTGGAGGCCGATGCTGTGGCAGGAGGAACCGGGGAAGCCGTACGCGCAGGCACTGGGCCTCGCCACGGTGGCCGTCGGCAACGTCCAGGAGTGCGCGATCGCGACCGGTGAGAGCGACCCACGGGCCGCGGCACGGGCGCTGCTGGAGGCCGGGGTCGAGCTGGCGGTGGTGAAACGGGGGCCGGACGGGGTACTGGCGATGCGGCGGGACGGAACGGTGGCGCAGGCCGCGCCCGTCCCGGTGCAGGTGGTGAACGGGCTCGGCGCGGGGGACGCCTTCGGTGGGGCGCTGTGCCACGGGCTGCTGGCGGGCTGGGACCTGGAGCGGGTGCTGCGCTTCGCCAACGCGGCGGGGGCGATCGTGGCTTCGCGGCTGGCGTGCTCGGCGGCGATGCCGTACGCCAAGGAAGTGGAAGAGGTGCTGGAGCCGTGACGCCGACCGCTTCCCACGAGATGGAGTTCGCCGCGCTGCGAGTGCTGGAGCTCGCCCCGGGCGAGACGTACGCGCACACGTGCGGGGACCGGGAGTGGATCGTCCTCCCGCTGGTCGGGGGGTGCACGGTCCGCTGCGCGGATCCCGTCGGCGGACCGCCCGCCCCGGTGTTCGAACTGCGGGGGCGCGAGAGCGTGTTCACGGCCGTCACCGACTTCGCGTACCTGCCCCGCGACGGGCGGGCCGAGATCGGGTCCGCCGCCGGGGGGCGGTTCGCGCTCGTCGGGGCGCGGTGCGAGATCGCGCTCCCGGCCCGGTACGGGGCCGCCCGGGACGTCCCGGTGGAGATCCGCGGGGCCGGCCAGTGCACTCGTCAGGTCAACAACTTCGCCGCCGCGGACGTCTTCGACTGCGACCGCCTCATCGCCGTCGAAGTGCTCACGCCCGGCGGGAACTGGTCCTCTTACCCGCCCCACAAGCACGACGAGTTCCTCCCCGGTCGGGAGTCCTGCCTCGAAGAGGTCTATTACTTCGAGATCGCCCCGCACGGCGACACGCCCGGCTTCGGCTACCAGCGTGTCACCCCCTCCCCGGCCGGGAAGACCGACGTCCTCACCGAGGTGAGGACCGGGGACGCGGTGCTCATCCCGGACGGCTGGCACGGCCCGTCCATCGCGGCGCCCGGCCACGACATGTACTACCTCAACGTCATGGCCGGCCCTCCAGGCCGGCCCCGGGAGTGGCTGATCCGGGACCACCCCGACCACGCCTGGATCCGGGACACCTGGACCGGTCAGGACGCCGACCCCAGGCTGCCCTTCCACCGAGCGGAGGACGAGACCCGATGAGGCTCACCGTCGCGCAGGCCCTCGTCCGCTTCCTCGCGCAGCAGTACACCGAGCGCGACGGCCGTCGCCGCAGGCTGATCGCCGCAACCTGGGGGATCTTCGGGCACGGGAACGTCGCCGGCATCGGGCAGGCCCTCCTGGAGAGCGGCCCGCGAGGGATGCCGTTCCTGCAGGGGCGCAACGAGCAGGCCATGGTGCACGCCGCCGTCGGGTACGCCCGCCAGTGCGAGCGGCTCTCGGCCCACGCCGTCACCACCTCGATCGGGCCGGGCGCCACCAACCTCGTCACCGGGGCCGCCCTCGCCACCATCAACCGGATTCCCGTACTCCTCCTGCCCGGCGACACCTTCGCCACCCGGCCCGCCGATCCCGTGCTCCAACAGCTGGAGGTGCCCTACGCCGGCGACGTCTCCGTCAACGACACCCTGCGGCCCGTCTCCCGCCACTTCGACCGGATCACCCGGCCCGAGGCCCTGATCCCGGCCGCCCTCCAGGCCATGCGGGTGCTCACCGACCCCGTCCAGACCGGCGCGGTGACCCTCGCGCTGCCCCAGGACGTCCAGGCCGAGGCCCACGACTGGCCGCCCGAGTTCTTCGCCGAGCGGGTGTGGGGGGTGCGCCGGCCCGGACCCGACCGGGACGAGCTCGCACGGGCCGCCGAGGCCGTACGGGGCTCCGCGCGCCCGCTGATCATCGCCGGCGGCGGGATCCGGCACAGCGGGGCCCAGGCCGCGCTGGCGGAATTCGCGGGGGCCACCGGGATCCCGGTGGCCTCCACACAAGCGGGCAAGGGGGCGCTCCCGTACGACCACCCCGCCGATGTCGGTGGCATCGGGCACACCGGCACGGCCACCGCCGACGAGCTGGCCCGCGGCGCCGACCTGGTCATCGCCGCCGGGACCCGGCTGACGGACTTCACCACCGCCTCCTCGACCCTCTTCCAGAACCCCGCCGTCCGCTTCCTCGGGCTCAACCTCGACCCGTACGACGCCCACAAACTCGCCGCCCGGCCGCTGGTCTGCGACGCGAGGGTGGGCCTGGAAGACCTCCGGGAAGAGACTGCCGGGTACCGCGTGGACCCCGCGTACGAGACGACGTACAAAGAAAGGAAACGGAACTGGGAGCACCTGGTCGACCAGGCTTGGGCGGCCCCCGACGAAGACGCCGCCCCGACGCAGGTCCAGGTGCTCGGGCTGCTCGACGAGCTGGTCGGCGCCGACGACATCCTGATCAACGCCGCCGGCTCCCTCCCCGGCGACCTGCACAAGCTGTGGCGGACCCGCGCGGCCGACCAGTACCACGTGGAGTACGGGTACTCCTGCATGGGCTACGAGATCCCGGCGGCGATCGGCACCGCGCTCGCCGCCCCCGGTCGCCCCGTGTGGGCGCTGGTCGGCGACGGGACGTACCTGATGAACCCGACCGAGATCGTCACGGCCGTGCAGGAGGGCGTCCCGATCAAGGTGGTGATCCTCGACAACCACGGCTACGCCTCCATCGGCGGCCTCTCGGGGGCCGTGGGCGGCGAGGGCTTCGCAACCGCGTACCGCTTCAGGGCGGACGACGGTTCGTACACCGGCGCACCCCTGCCGGTGGACCTCGCAGCCAACGCAGCCTCCCTCGGAATGGCCGTGATCCGCACCCGCACCATCGGTGACCTGCGGAAAGCCCTCGCCGAAGCGCGTGAGGCAGACCGCCCCACATGTGTCTACGCACAGACCCGAACACCCGACACTGTGTCGGGCCCGCCCCCGGCACAGGCGTGGTGGGATGTTCCTGTGGCCGAGACCGCGACCCGTGCGTCCGCGAACGCGGCCCGCGAAGAGTACGACCGGCAAGCCGCGCAGCGACGTCGCCATCTGTGAAGGAGCAATAGGCATGAAGACCGTCCACCACTGGATCGGTGGCAAGACCGTCGAGGGCGCGTCGGGCAACTACGGCCCGGTCACCGACCCGGCCACCGGCGAGGTCACCACGCAGGTCGCCCTCGCGTCCGCCGATGAGGTCGACGCGGCGGTACGGATCGCCCAGGAGGCGTTCCAGACCTGGGGCCAGTCCTCGCTGGCCGCCCGCACCAAGGTGCTGTTCGCCTACCGCGCCCTGCTCGACGCCAACCGAGATGCCATCGCCGAGCTGATCACCGCCGAGCACGGCAAGGTCCACTCGGACGCGCTGGGCGAGGTCGCCCGCGGCCTGGAGATCGTCGAGCTGGCCTGCGGGATCACCACCCAGCTCAAGGGCGAGCTGTCGACCTCCGTCTCCAACCGGGTCGACGTCGCCGCCATCCGCCAGCCGCTCGGCGTGGTCGCCGGCATCACCCCGTTCAACTTCCCGGCGATGGTGCCGATGTGGATGTTCCCGCTGGCCGTGGCCTGCGGAAACACCTTCATCCTCAAGCCGAGCGAGAAGGACCCGTCGGCCGCCAACAAGCTGGCCGAACTGGCCTCCGAGGCCGGTCTGCCCGCCGGTGTGCTCAACGTCGTCCACGGTGACAAGGTCGCCGTCGACGCGCTGCTCGCCCACCCCGGCATCTCCGCGGTCTCCTTCGTCGGCTCCACGCCGATCGCCCGCCACATCCACACCACCGCCTCCGCCAACGGCAAGCGGGTCCAGGCCCTGGGCGGCGCCAAGAACCACATGCTGGTGCTGCCGGACGCCGACCTGGACGCGGCCGCCGACGCGGCGGTCTCGGCCGCCTACGGCTCGGCCGGCGAGCGCTGCATGGCGATCTCCGCGGTCGTCGCCGTCGGCGCCATCGGCGACGAGCTGGTCGAGAAGATCCGCGAGCGCGCCGAGAAGATCAAGATCGGCCCGGGCAACGACCCGGCGTCCGAGATGGGCCCGCTGATCACCGCCGCCCACCGCGACAAGGTCGCCTCGTACGTGAAGGGTGCCGCGGACCAGGGCGCCGACGTGGTCCTCGACGGCACGGGGTACACGGTCGACGGCTTCGAGAAGGGCCACTGGATCGGCCTCTCGCTCCTCGACAACGTCAAGACCGACTCCGACGCCTACCGCGACGAGATCTTCGGGCCGGTGCTGTGCGTGCTGCGCGCCGAGACCTACGAGGAGGGCGTGGCGCTGATCAACGCCTCGCCGTTCGGCAACGGCACGGCGATCTTCACCCGCGACGGCGGCGCCGCCCGCCGCTTCCAGCTGGAGATCGAGGCGGGCATGGTCGGCGTCAACGTGCCGATCCCGGTGCCGGTGGGCTACCACTCCTTCGGCGGCTGGAAGGACTCCCTCTTCGGCGACCACCACGTCTACGGCAACGACGGCATCCACTTCTACACGCGCGGCAAGGTCGTCACGACCCGCTGGCCGGACCCGTCGGAAGGCCACATCGGCGTGGACCTGGGCTTCCCCCGCAACCACTGACCTCACGCAGGACCTCACGCAGGACCTCAGGACCGGCTCGCCCCCCGCACCCTCACGCGGGGGGCGAGCTCCGTTCCCGCCCGGCGGACACCCTCGCCGGTCAACGGGTTCCGGCCAAGTCCGCAGTGAGCTCGGCCCGTTCGCCGTCGACCGCGGACGACCGGGCGCGGCGGCGCCGCAGGACCAGCAGGGTGATCACGGCGCCCGCCAGGACGAGCAGCACGCCGACGGCGGGCCACGGCACGGCGATGAACTCCGCCTCGGACTGCGGGGCCAGGTCCGGATGGGCCGTGGCCCCGGCCGAGATCCGTACGGTGACCCAGTCGGACTGCGGTGCGTCCGCCCACGGCTCGGTCAGCTGCACCCGCTGGCCGGGCAGCAGCACCAGCTTCAGTTCACGGGCAGGCCGGTCCAGTACCGTACGGCCGAACAACCCCTTCGCGGACACCGCCACCTCGGGCTCGACGACCACGTTGCCCCGGTTGACCAGCGTGTACGAGACCGTGGCGCGGGCCTCCTTGACCCACGGCAACAGCGGTGCGGACCGGCTGACCTTCACGTCCTCCACGCTCAGCCCCGGCGTCACCGGACCCGGCACCCGGAAGTACATCCGCGAGCCGACCTGCCGCTTCACCCCGACCTGGACCTTGCCCTCCTGCCGGATGCCCTCCACGGCCGTGTTGAGGGCGACGATCCCTCCGACGTGGTCGCCGGGCGTCGCGTCCTGGGGGACCTTCACGGTGAACGGGACGTCCTTGCGGCCCTTGGGCGGCACGGTCACGGTGGTCGCGGCCTCGGGCGCCAGTGCGATCCACGCGCCCACGTCCTTGGGCTTCTGGTCCACCGGCAGCAGGGCGAAGGCGCCGCCGACCGGGGTGTTCACCGCGTCGGTGGCGAAGACCTGGAAGGTCAGTTCCTTGTCGGAGGAGTTGAGGATCGTCGCGCTGTCGCTGATCGTGGTCCCGGCCGCGCCCTGGTGGAAGAAGTACGCGCGGTCGGTCATCGGCGCGCCGGCGGGGGGCGTCGGGAACACCCCCCAGGTGCCGTTGTCCGCGGCCGTCGCCGTCGCGGCGGGCAGGAGCAGGCCCGCGAGCAGCAGCACCAGGGCGAGCAGCGGACCGTACGCGAAGACGCGGGAGCGGCGGGGACGGGGGTGCATGGGCGGTTCTCCAGTCGGCGCGGGGGGCACGGGGGGCACGGGGGGCACGGGGGTGCGGGCGCGCGGGCGCGGGGCATGGGGGCACGGGGGCGCGGCAAGGAGTGGGACGGCGAAGGGGTGGTGCGGCACCGTGGCGCCGCACCACCCTGGGATGGCGCTACTCCTGCCGGGTCAGGCGATCGAGAAGGTGACGACCGTCTGGTAGGTGTCGGCGAACATGAACGGCGGGAGCTGGATCATCCCGGCGCCGCCGACGGCGAACTCACCGCCGGTCAGCTCGTCCCCGCCGGCGGCCTGCGAGGCCACCTTCATCGGGGTCTCGGAGATCGCGCCGGGCGTGCCCGCGGTGCAGGTGCTCGGGCTGTCCGGGTTGGTCACGGTGCAGGACGGCTGGATGCCGATCTGCGCCTTCGCCATCGAGTGACCGGTCGCCTGGTTCAGGAACGGCGTACGGGTCGCCGTCACGTCCCAGCCGAGCGTGCCGCCGCGGAAGTCCTGGATGGTCGCGGCGTTGAACACGCCGACCACCGACTGGGCCTTGCCGTTGATGGTGACCGAGGGGAAGGCGACGGCCGGCTGGCCGTCCTTCGGGCCGAGCGCCAGCGGGCCGGGGAGGACCTCGATGTCGACCGGGTTCTTCACGCCTGCCTGGTCCTCCAGGTACACGAAGGACTTGTACGGGGTCACCGAGCCGTCGATCTTGATGGCGTCGGCCTTCTTGCTCACGGTGATGTTGCAGGTGGCGGCGCCGGACGCGTCCGCCGTACCGCTACCGGTGTCACCGGTGGCCGCACCCGCAAGGAGGGCGGAACAGGTGACCGGGCCCGCCGGGAAGTTCGCGCCGCCCACGACGACGGCCGTACCGGCCTTGCCGCTGTTGGGCGTCAGCTTGGTGGTGACCGGGTCCTTCGGCAGGGCCTCGACGGCGACCGAGCCGAGGGTGGCGCTGGGTCGGGGCGCAGGTGTGCAGGTGGTGGTGAACACCGAACCGCTGAGGTCCGCGTCCGTGACCGCCAGGTCGAGTTTGACGTCGACCGCGGTGCCCTCCGTGCCGTCCGGGACCTTGATGGTTCCGGAGAAGGCCTTGGGGTCGAGCGGGGTGCCGGCGACGACACTGACGGTCTCGGGCGGGCTGGTGACCACCTGGGTGGTCGCCCCCACCTTGAGGGTGATCTTGGTGGTGTTCACCGTGGTGACGGAGAAGCCGGGGATCAGCGGGCTCGCACCCGGGTCGATCGTGATCGGCACGACGTCCCCGGCCTTGGCGTGATCGGGCACGGTGATCGTGTAGTTCTGGTTGCCCGAACCGTCCGGCTGCGGAGCAGGGGCGTCGCAGTTCTCGAAGACGGGGGTGGTCACGGTCGCCGCCTGAGCGGTGCCGGTCAGGCTCACTACGCCGCCCGCCAGCGCGAGGGACAGGGCGCCCGCCCCGGCCAGAACTCTTCGTCGGAACGTTGTACTCACTGGGTCGCGACTCCTTCGTCAGACGAACCCCTCCCCCCACCCGCTGTGTGGGGGAGGCCGAGCCGGTGCGGTGGCCGACATTGACGCGTCGCGGTGTTGAGAAGTCAATGACTTGCTTTCGCCCGAAGCACACAGAAATTGATGTCCCATCAGGCCGGGTCTGTCGGGGTGCGGGGCGGATGGGATGGGTGGGGTGCCGGCAGGTGGCTGACCTGGCAGTCCGGTGATCCGCGGATCGGGCGCGGGTGGGCGGTGATCAGGGAGTGCGGCGGTGCGGCCGTGGGGCGGTGCGGTTGGTCCGGCGGCGCGGCGGCGCGGCGGTGCGGCGGTCCGGGAGGGGAGCGGGCAGGGCCCGCCGTCGACCGGCGCCGGGTGGCCGGGTGGCCGGGCGGCGGGTGGCCGGCGGCCCCGCTGCCCGGCGGCCACCGGACCGGTGCCCTTAGCGGGCGGCCGGCGGGGCGTGCAGGAGGAGATTGGCCGTGCCGGTCGGGACGCCGGTGAGGCGGCTCGGCACGGCGCCCCGCACCAGCGCGTCGGACACCTCCGCGGGCGTCTTCGCGGTACCGCCCGCCGCGAGGCCTTCGGCGAGGATCAGCGCGGCGACGCCCGCCGCGTGCGGGGCCGCCATGGAGGTGCCGGAGGCGCGGGCGAGGGCGGTCGTCGAGCCCTTCCAGGCCGAGGTCACGGACACGCCCGGCGCGACGAGGTCCACGCAGCGGCCGTAACTGGAGAACGGAGCCCACTGGTCCGCGGCGTCGGCCGCGCCGACGGTGACCGCGGCGGGCACGGCGGCGGGGGAGCCGGTGCAGGCGTCGTCGGCAGCGTTCCCGGCGGCCACGGTGAAGGTGATCCCGGCGGCGACCGCCCGCGTCACCGCCGTGTCCAGGGAGGAGCTGCGGGTGCCGCCCATGCTCATGTTGGCCACGGCGGGGGTGCCGGGAGCCTTGGCGGCGTCCTTCACCATCCACTCCAGGCCGCCCAGGATGGACGTCAGGGTCGCGGACCCCTTGCAGTTGGCGACCTTGACCCCGACGAGGGACACCCCCTTCGCGACCCCGTACGTCGCCCCGCCCAGGGTTCCCGCGACGTGCGTTCCGTGGCCGTTGCAGTCGCCCGAGCTCTCCAGGAACACCCCGTTGTAGCCGACCCGTGCCCGGCCCCCGAATTCCTGGTGGGCGGTGTTGATCCCGGTGTCCACGACGTACGCGGTGACCCCCTGCGCGGTGGTGGCGTACGTGTACGAGCCGTCGAGCGGGAGCTCGCTCTGGTCGATCCGGTCGAGCGGCCAGGGCGCCGGGCTCTGCGCGTCGCTGATCCGGAACTCGGAGTCCGGCTCCACCGAGGCCACCCGGGGGTCAGCGGCGAGCGCCGCGGCGCGGGCGGCGGTGGTACGGACGGCGAAGCCGCTGATGACGGTGTCGTAGACGGCCCCGACCCTGTCCCCGGAGGCCTCTGCCTCGGCGGCCAGCGCAGCACGGTTCGGGGCGCGGGAGCTGTTGTCCTTCAGGACCACGACGTACGGGGCGGTGGCGGCATCGGCGCGGTCGGCGGCGGCGAGTGCGGGGTGCGGCGGCAGGGCAGTGGCCGCCGCCAACAGGGCGGCGGCCGGAAGCAGCGCGGTGAGTGCGGTCATGCGGCCGATGCTCGGCGAGCCACGGGCCGGGCGCGCGGAGGGTGCGCCGACTGGGCGCACGACACGCCGCCGGAGGGATTAGCCGGAGAGGGGCCAGCCGCGCATCGCGAAGACACCCTCGTCGCGGGCCCCGGCGGCGGCGTACGTGGCCAGGGCGGCCTCGTTGTCGGTGTCGACCCCCACCCACATGCCGTAACAGCCGCGCGCCCTGGCCTCGTTGGCGAGCGCTTCGGTCAGGGCCCGGCCGATGCCGCGGCGCCGGTAGCCCTCGTCGACGGAGAGCTCGTACAGGCACATCTCGGTGCCCTTGTCGGGGTGGCTCATCTCGACGCCGGAGACCATGCCGGCGGGGATGCCGTCGACGTAGGCGATGAGCATCAGGTGTCCCGGCGCGGCGAGGAAGCGCTCGGACCGGTCGAGTGGGGCGGGGCCGTCGAAGAGCCCCTCCGCGGCCTGGAGTTCGGCGACGGTGCGGGCGGCGCGGATGTCCATGTCGGCCACGATAGGCGTGTATGACCAGCGGCGACCGTGATTTCGGCCCGGCGCGGCGAACGGCCCGGCGGGCGGCGCGCCGGCGACCGGCCGAGGACGCCCCGGCCGCGGTGCCGGGGCCGGGGCCGGTCCGGGTCAGACGCGCAGGGCCAGGGCCGCCGCGTAGGCCGGTGGGGCCGGGAGGTCGATGAGGCGCCAGCCGGGGACGGCGGCGGGGCCGGGGCCCGAGCCGATGTACGGCTCGGCCAGGCCCTCGGCCAGGCCGGTGCCCGTGCCCTTGAAGTAGGCCTCCTTGCGCGACCACAGGCGGCCGAGTGCCTCCGGCCGCTGCGCCGCGGGCAGCGCGGAGAGTTCCGCGGTCTCCGCCGGGTGCAGGCTGTTCAGCACGTCCTTCACCGCCGCCGCGCTCGGCACGGCCTCCACGTCGATCCCGACCGGCACCCCCGCGAACGCGAGGTACGCCAGGTCGTCGCTGTGCGAGAGCGAGAACTGCACCGCGCCCCCCGCGACCGCAGGCCTCCCGTGCGGGCCGTCGCAGCACGGGCAGTCCTCCCGGACCAGGCAGACGTCCTGCGGAGCCATCCCCAGGTAGCCGCCGAGCAGGACCCGCAGCCCCACGTGGGAGGCGAGGTACCGGTGCCGGTCCCCGGCCCGCACCAGCCGCCCGGCCCGGTCCCGCTCGTTCGCGTCCAGGATCGGCAGCGCCTCGTCGACCCGGTGGCCACCGACCACGTCGAGGGTGGTGTCCAGGGACCAGACCGTCACGCCGGTCCCCGTCGGGAGCAGGCCTGTCCGCGGGGTGTCCTCGCCGAGTCGGTTCACATGCGTACTCACCCGACGAGGGTAGTCGAGGCGCCCGCTGCGGCCCTGGTTACTCTCGTCCTCTCGTCGATCAAGGAGCCCATGGTGCGAAGTGCCGCCGTCACGCCGGGAGATGACCGGATCCGCTGGGTCGAACTGCCGGGGGAGGAGCCCGCCCGGGTGTACGTGCACGGGCTGGGGTCGACCTCGCCCGCCTACTTCGCCGCGAGCGCCGTGCACCCCTTGCTGGCCGGCCGCCGGTCACTCCTGGTCGACCTGCTGGGGCACGGGCACAGCGACCGGCCCGAGAACTTCCCGTACACCCTGGAGGCGCACGCCGACACCCTCGCCGCCGCCCTCGACGCGGCCGGTGTCACCGGCGCCGAGCTGATCGCCCACAGCATGGGCGGCGCCGTGGCCATCGTGCTCGCCCACCGCCACCCCCGCCTGGTCTCCCGGCTGGTGCTGGTCGACGCCAACCTGGACCCGGTGCCGATCGTCCCGCGCACCGCCGGCAGCAGCGGGATCGCCTCCTACACCGAGGAGGAGTTCCTGGCCGGTGGCTGGGCCGAGGTGCGCGACCGGGTCGGCGCGCACTGGTGGTCCACCATGCGCCTGGCGGACCGTACGGCCCTGCACCGGACGGCGGTACACCTCGCGGCCGGCACGAGCCCGACCATGCGCGAGCTGCTGCTGGAGCTGAAGATCCCGCGCAGCTACCTGCTGCCCGCGGCCGACGGACCCCTCGCCGGCGCCGAGGCCCTGGAGAGCGCCGGGGTGTCCGTGGTCCCCGTCCCGGACTGCGGGCACAACATCATGCTCGACAACCCGGAAGCCTTCGCCCAGGCCACCGCCGCCGCACTCACCCCCTAGAACCAGGCCCGGGCCCAGGCCAGGTCTTGGCCCTAGCCGCGGCTGCGGGCGTGGGCCGGCGCCGGAGCGCCGTCCTCCGCCTTCGCCCCCGGTGACGGGGTGCCGTCGGTCCAGGCGTAGACCCGCTTGCCGCGCACCGCGACCTGGTACTGGTAGAAGTCCCGGCACTCGGGCCGCTCCTCGGCCCGGGTGCCGTGCGGCCACCACTTGGCGTCCAGCCGCCGTCGCCCGCCCAGGTCCTTCGGCGCGCCGGCGGAGCACTGCGGGCCGTCCAGCGAGGTCGTTCCGAGCGTGAAGCGGATCAGCCTGGCCTCGCCGCTCGTACGCGCGCGTATGCGTATGTCGGTGGCGTCCTTGGGCACCCAGGACGGCAGCGTGAAGGCCGGGTTGCCGCGGGTCGGCGCATCGGCGGTGGTCGCGAAGTGCTTGCTCTTCTCCTTGAAGACCTGGTCGTTGATGGAGTCGGTCAGCGGATTGGGCGGGAGGTTGGGCAACGCGAAAGCGGCGGTGGCGACGACTCCCACGGTGGCGGCGGCGATGACGAGGGGACGGCGGTTCATGTGATCCAGTCTCGGCCTCGGCGCCTCCCGGCGCGTCCCTCCGTAGGACGAACCCGATATCTGCCGGAAGTCTGATACGGCGTCCTACCTGAGGGCTGCCCCGACTACGAAGGGCCCCGGAATCCGGCACGACGGACGCCCGGGACGAGGCCGGCGCTAGGTCGGCACGGGCCAGCACGGGCCAGCACGGGCCGGCACGGGTCCGGCGCACGGCCGGGAACGGCACCCAGCAGCGGCACTGACCCCTCGTCACCCCACCACCCAGGCCTGCGAGCAGCCGTTATAGCGGCGTTAAGGGGCGGCGATAGGACGTGCCCCGACGGTGGAACCCGACGCCGTACCGGGGGTTACCCGGGCGGCCCCCCCCACCCCCGTCCCGGAGGAATGCCATGCGCCGTCGTCTCGCTCCACTCCTCGCATCCACGGCCGCCGCCGGTGTGCTCGTCGTCGCGTCTCCCGCGTCGGCGGCCCCGGCCGACAAGCCTCAGGTCCTCGGTGGTTGGACGCAGACCAGCGCCACCAGCTACAACGCCTGGGTCGCTGCGCGCGGCAACCAGGGCAAGTGGTCGGCGTACGGGTTCGACTGGTCGACGGACTACTGCTCCTCCTCGCCCGACAACCCCTTCGGGTTCCCCTTCCAGACATCCTGCGCCCGCCATGACTTCGGCTACCGCAACTACAAGGCCGCAGGAGCGTTCACGGCCAACAAGTCCCGGCTGGACGACGCCCTCTACGCGGACCTCAAGCGGGTCTGCTCGGCGTACTCGGGCGTCAAGAAGGGCTCCTGCGACAGCACCGCCTGGACCTACTACCAGGCCGTCAAGGCCTTCGGCGTCTCCCCGCAGGACGTGCCGCAGGACGCCCCCGCCGCCTAGGCCCCCGGCGCGCGGGCGAGCCTGAGGTCGACCACGTAGTGCTCCTCGATCGTTCCCCCCGGGAACATCGCGCGGAGCCGGTCGCGCTCGGCTGCGAGGAAGTCGTCCGTACCGGGTGCGCCGATCAAGAAGAGGGAGTGCGTCGCCAGCTTGGCGAGATGGGCGCCGACCGGGATCCGGCGCGACCAGCGCAGCAGTCGGGTGGTGAACTCCAGGCCGCCCTGTGACCGCGGATGGTCGTTGATGTACCAGCCCGGGCCGAAGTCCTTCTCGATGCGCGCCTGCTGGTCGGCGATCCATCCGACACCGGTGTCCGGATCGTTCGACCAGACGGCCAGCGCGCCGCCCGGCCGCAGCGCGCGCAGGGCCTCCGGAACGGAACGGGCCGGATCGGTCCAGTGCCAGGACTGCGCGTACGCGAGGAGGTCGAGGGAACCGGAGGCGAACGGCAGCCGGTCCCCGTCCCCCCGTACGAGCGGCACCCGCGGGTTGCGCCGACGGAACTCCAAGGCCATCCCCTCTCCCGGCTCCACGGCGACGACCCGCGCCCCACGGGCGTGCAGCAGGCCGGTCGCGAGCCCGGTCCCGGCCCCGACGTCGGCGACCCGCGCCCCGGCCAGCGCGAATCCGGCGAGCTCCTCCAGCGCATCGAGGAGCGCCTCCGGATAGGAAGGCCGATGTTCTCCGTAGCGCCGGGCCGCCGAGCTGAACGACCGCGCCCGCTCCCGGGATCCGTCCGTCATCCCCCCATCTTCCCGCAGGCACCCCCCGAACGGCACCGAACGGGCGCCGAGAAGGTGGGGTCGGCGGCAAGACGGGCGCCGAGAAGGTGTGATCGGTAGCGAGCGGACTCCTCCGCAAGACTTCTGACCTGCACGAAAGCCCTCCCCGGGGGGAGGGCTGAGGCGGCTGGCGGTGAGTGCCCCCGGCAGGACTCGAACCTGCGGCCAAGTGCTTAGAAGGCACCTGCTCTATCCACTGAGCTACGGGGGCCGGAAGGTGGCCGTGGTGGCCTGGAGCCCCGGGATGGGGGTGGGACCGTCGTCCGTGCCAGGTCAAGGATAGGGCTCCGGTTGCCTTGTCCCGGTTGCTTCACCCGCGTGCCACGATGTGGAGGTTCGGTGAAGCGGTCCCGATAATCGCAGGCAGGTGCGATTCTCGCACCGCTTTTGCGCCGCGGCGCCCTTGGTGTTGTGCACTCGTTATGCCTGCGCCCCACTCGTCCGCTGTGTCCAAAAGGTCCCACTGGAGTCGCGATCGGCGCGCAGAGGGCGTATAAGCTTCAAAAATGGCCCCAAATTGGGCATTCTTCGCATGTGGTGACCTTGGATGTTCGGCCTCAGCTGCTCGATGCCCTGTCCGCCCTGCGCGACCGGGTCGCGTCCGTGCGTCTGCCGCTGCCCCTGCCCGGCGCCCCGCGCGCCCGCCAGACCAGAGCCGAGCTGCTGGCGCAGCTCGACGACTACCTCGTACCCCGGCTGAAGGCGCCCGAGGCGCCGCTGCTCGTCGTCGTAGGCGGGTCCACCGGGGCCGGTAAGTCCACTCTCGTCAACTCGCTCGTGGGGCGCCAGGTGAGTGAAGCCGGCGTACTGCGCCCCACCACCCGGATCCCCGTGCTCGTCTGCCATCCGGATGATCATCACTGGTTCGCCGGCATGCGGGTGCTCCCCGACCTGATGCGGGTCTGGGCCCCGCCCGGCGAGGACGACCAGTTCCCCGGACCCCACCGCGGCTCCCCCCGCGGGTACGGGACCACCGCGGCCACCCGTGAGCTGCGCATCGAGACCGTCGCCGGCCTGCCGCGCGGGCTCGCCATCCTCGACGCCCCCGACATCGACTCCCTCGTGGTCGAGAACCGGACGCTCGCCGCCCAACTCATCTGCGCCGCAGACGTCTGGGTCATGGTGACCACCGCCTCGCGCTACGCCGACGCCGTCCCGTGGCACCTGCTGCGCACCGCCAAGCAGTACAAGGCCACCCTGATCACCGTCCTCGACCGGGTCCCGCACCAGGTGCTCGCCGAGGTCTCGCGGCAGTACGGGGCCCTTCTCAATCGGGCCGGGCTGGGCGACGTCCCGCGGTTCACGGTGCCCGAGCTGCCCGAATCGGCCGGCGGGGGCGGACTGCTGCCCGCCAGCGCCGTCGCCCCGCTGTTCGCGTGGCTCGCCCACCACGCGCAGGACCCGGCCGCCCGGCAGCACGCCGTCGGGCGGACCGCGCTCGGCGCACTGGACTCCCTCGGGCGCCGGATGCCCGAGCTGGCGTCCGCCGTGGCCGCCCAGCACGCCGCCGCCGTACGGATGACCTCGGCCGTGGAGGACGCGTACAAGCGGGAGGGCAAGCGGGTCCGCAACCGGCTCGACCAGGGCGCCGTACTGTCCGGTGACGCCCTGACCCGCTGGCGCGGCTACCCCCTCGACACGAGCGCCGACGAACTGCTCGACTCCCTCGCCGAGTCGCTCGCCGCGCTGCTCCAGTGCGCGGTGGCCGCCGCCGACGAGCGCATCGCCCAGGCCTGGCGGCGCGAACCGGCCGCCGGCGCCGTGCAACTGCCCGGGCCCGACCGGGAGGCGGGGGAGCGCATCGGCGTGGCCGTACGGCACTGGCGGCGCGTGCTGGAGGAACTCGCCGAGGAGGAGGTGGCCCGGCTCGACAAGCAGCCCGCGCCCCACCCCGACGCGATCGCCGCCCTGCTCGTCGCGGCCCTCCTCGGCGGCAAGCGGGCCCGGCCCGCCGGGGAGAAACTCGCCGAGCGGATCGGCGTACAGGCCGCCGTGAGGCTGCGCGACCGCGGCGGCGAACTGGTCGCGGATCACCTGGAGCAGGTGCTGCGGGCCGAACGGGACCGGCGGCTGGCCCCGTTGGAGGCGCTCGAAGTCACGCCGGAACCGCAGGCCGAGCTGATCGCCGCGCTGTCCCTACTGCAGAAGGAGAGGTGACGCGGTGACCACCGTGACCGACCGCACCGACGACCGCTGGGACGACGGATTCATCGCACGCTCGCGCCGCGCGGGCGAGATCGACACCGAGGACGGGAGAGACGAGGACGACGACGCGCTCGTCCTCGCCGTCTCCGGCGCCGGCAGCGACGGGGGCAAGGCGCCTTCGTCGCCGCTCAGCCCCGAGGGGCAGGCGCTGCGCACCCGCCTCGAAGCACTGCGCCAACTGGTCGGGCTCTCGCGGACCCGCCTCGACGGCAAGACCCTCGCCGAGGCCGGCCGGGTGCTGGACGAGGCGGCCGCCCGGCGCGGACTGTCCT
Organism: Streptomyces sp. NBC_00597; assembly: GCF_041431095.1. Taxonomy (GTDB): domain Bacteria; phylum Actinomycetota; class Actinomycetes; order Streptomycetales; family Streptomycetaceae; genus Streptomyces. Next base: position 3,730,481 of record NZ_CP107757.1, on the reverse strand, counting down.
CGCAGCACACGGTCGTCGCCATCGCCGGAGCCACCGGAAGCGGCAAGTCCACGCTCTTCAATTCACTGGCAGGAGTGCAGATTTCCGAGACCGGGCTGCGCCGGCCCATGACCGCCGCACCCATCGCCTGCAGCTGGTCCGACGGAGCGGCCGGGCTGCTCGACCGGCTGGAGATCCCGGGCAGGCTGCGCCGCCGGCCGCGCGAGACCTCCGAGGCCGGGGCGCTGCGCGGGATGGTCCTGGTGGACCTGCCGGACCTGGACTCCGCGGTCGGCGCCCACCGCGAGCACGTGGACCGGGTGCTCGCCCTCGTCGACGCGGTGGTGTGGGTGGTCGACCCCGAAAAGTACGCCGACGCGGTGCTGCACGAGCGGTACCTGCGACCGCTCGCCGGACACGCCGAGGTGACCTTCGTCGTGCTGAACCAGGTGGACCGGCTGCCCGGTGAGTCCGCCGACCTCGTACTGGACGACCTGCGGCGGCTGCTGGACGACGACGGCATCGCCCTCGGCGAGTACGACGAACCCGGCGCCACCGTCCTCGGGCTGTCCGCACTGACCGGCGAGGGCGTCGGGGAACTGCGCGACCTCCTCGCACAGTTCACCCAGGAGAAGGGCGCCGCGACCCGGCGGATCGCCGCCGACGTCGACCGGGCCGCCATGCGGCTGCGCCCGCTGTACGTGGCCGACGGCCATCCCGGGCCGGAGATCGGGGAGGTGGCGCGCGCCGAGTTCGAGGACCGCCTCGCGGAGGCCGTCGGGGCGTACGCGGCCGGACTCGCCGCCGAGCGCGCTTGGCGCCGCAACGCCGGGAAGGCGTGCGGCACCCCGTGGCTGCGGCTGTGGCGGTGGTACGAGGACCGGCGCGCCCCGCGCACCCTGGCCGGGCTCGCCGCCCTGGCGGCGATCGGCGGCCGGGGCCCGGTCACCGCGGAGCCTGCGGTCGAGGAGGAGGTGACCGCGCGCCAGCGGGTCGAACAGGCCGTACGGACCGTCGCCGACGCGGCGGCCGACGGGTTGCCCGACGCCTGGGCGCAGGCGGTGCGGGAGACCGCGGTGCGCGGCGCCGAGCAGCTCCCGGAGGCGTTGGACGAGATCGCGGTGACGCTGGGGTCGGCGGTCACGGTGCCGAGCGTCAAGCCGCCGCGGCCGCGGTGGTGGCCGGTGGCGGTGCTGGCGCAGGCGGCGATGACGCTGCTGCAGATCTACGGGGGGCTGTGGCTGGTCGGGCAGATCGCCGGGGTGCTGGAGCCGCGCCTGATGCCGCCGGTGCTGCTCATGGTGGCGGGCATCGTCGGCGGGCCGCTGGTGGAGTGGGCCTGCTCGATCGCGGCCCGCGGTCCGGCGCGGCGCTACGGGCAGGACGCGGAGCGGCGGCTGCGGCAGGCGGCGGCCGGCTGCGGGCGGGCCCGCGTGCTGGAGCCGGTGGCCGCGGAGCTGCTGCGCTACCGGGAGGTGCGCGAGCAGTACGCGACGGTGTCCGCAGGGGGGACGAAGTTGTCCACAACCCGCGAGTAGTCCACAGGCCGGAGCGGGGACCGGGGGGTCGCGCCAGCATGGTTCGTACCTCGTGCGGATGGTCCGTGCGGGTGCAGGTGCGGATGCGGGGGAGGGCTGCCGGGATGAACGACACCCTGGTGACGCTGGTCGGCCACGTGGCCACGCAGATCGACTACAAGGAGACGGTGAACGGGCCGTCGGCGCGGTTCCGGTTCGCCGTGACGCCGCGCTACTTCGACCGGCGCAAGGACGCCTGGACGGACGGGTCCACCAGCTTCTACACGGTGTGGGCGCGGCGCACGCTCGCGGTGAACCTGGCCGGCTCCGTCGCGGTGGGGGAGCCACTGGTGGTGCACGGGAGGCTGCGGGTGCGGGCGGACCCGCCCGACGGTGAGGGCAAGGGGTGGTTCTCGGCGGAGATCGACGCGACCGCCATCGGCCACGACCTGAACCGGGGGACGGCGGCGTTCCGGCGGGTCGTCAAGGTGGACCTCCCGCTGATGGATACTCAGAAGGCGGCGGTGGTCTGAGTGTTCGAGGCGGTTAGGATTCCCCGGTACTCACGGGCACCTGGGTCGCTGGCCCGAAGGGGAAGACTGTGTCGATTGCCGTTCCCGCATCCTCCGCTCCTGATTCCGTTCCTGCTCCGGTACCTGATGCGGTGCCCGGATCCGTTCGCTCCTCGCTCGCTGCTGCCCGCACCTCCGGTCTGCCTGCCGAGTCTGCCGTGCCTGCTGCGGCGGCAGCGCCCGTACGGGCCCCCGGGCGGCGGCCATTGGCGGCTGCGCTGCTGGCCGCGGCCCTGGCCGCAGCCCCGGGCGCGCGGGCGGCCGCCGACACCGGGACGCCCTCGCCCCGGACACCGGAGGGCGCGAGCGCCGTGCTGGACGGGCTCAAGACGTACGGGCAGGCGGTCCTGCACGCCAAGGACGGGTCGGTCCGCCAGATACCGGCCGGGCTGTACGAGATGCGGGTCGACGGCGGCGGGACGCTCCAGACCTACGGCGTCGGCGTGGCGGGCAACGCCCAGCCGCAGGCCCGGTACACCGAGAGCGGCTGGAGCGGCAGCCTGCTCGCCGGGAACGGAGAGGCGGGCCGGATCCGCTGGGTCCTTGAGCACTCCTATCCGCAGCTGAACGACCTCGCCGGGCTGGCCAAGGCGGCCGGTGCCGGGGCGCTGACCGCGCAGAGCGCGGCGGCCGGGACGCAGGTCGCGATCTGGCGGCTGGCGGACGGCGCGCAGGTGGAGGCCGCCGACCCTGCGGCGGAGAAGCTGGCCGGCTACCTCCAGCGGTCCGCGGGCAAGCTCCCGGAGCCGCCGGCCTCGTTGGGGCTGGATCCCGGGAACGTGTCGGGGCCCGTGGGTACCCGCCTCGGGCCGGTCACAGTACGGACGGGCGCGCAGAGCGTGACGGTCACCCCGGACGCGGCGGCCGTGGCCCTGGGGGTGCGGGTGGTGGACGCCGAGGGGCGACCGCTCACCAGCGCGGCCAACGGCAGCCGGCTGTACTTCGAGGTGCCCGCGGGCACGCCGGACGGCTCGGCGTCGGTCACCGTCCAGGGCTCCACGAAGGTGCCGGTCGGGCGGGTCTTCACCAGCGAGGTGCCGGCCCAGGCCCAGATCGTGGCCGGCTCCAGCGAGTCCGCGTCGGCGGCGAGGGCGAGCGCGGTCTGGCCGCAGCCCGTCGTGGCGGAGGCCGGAACCACCGGGGAAGCGCCAGCCGTGCCCCAGGCCTCCGGCTCGGCGGCGGCGGCAGCGGCGGCGGCTTCCGCGGAGTCCAGCCCGGACGAGGAGCGGCTCGCCACCAGTGGCAGCTCGGCCGCCACTCCGGTCATCGCCTCGCTGGCCGTGGGCCTGGTGGTGCTGGGCGGTCTGGTGGTCCTCCTGCTCCGCAAGCGCCCACTGGACGAGGAAGAGGACCAGGCCTAGGAGGGGCCGGGCCCAACGGGACCGGGCCGGGCAGCGGGCAGGCGCATGCCCTGGGGGAACGGGCCCACGGGCAGCGGCACGTCGTGCATGGGGTGCTCCGGCATTCGGGTCCCCGGGCACCTCCTCAGGGCTGGTTGGCGGGGCGTGTTGATTCCGGGGCGGGAGGTCCGGGTAGGCGGTGGAAATGGCTGATCAAGAGCTGACCTGGCGGGGCGCCGCCGCACGATGGGACCGGAAGCTGTTCGACGAGGTGGCCCGCAGGCACTGGCCCGCGGCCGACCGGGTGCTACCGAGGCTGGGGCGGGCCGCGAACCACGGGGTGCTGTGGGGAGGGGCCGCCGCGGCGATCGCGGTCCTCGGCTCGGCCGGGGCCCGCAAGGCGGCGCTGTGCGGAGCCGCCTCGCTGGCGCTGGCCTCGGCGACCGTCAACACCGTGGGCAAGTGGTCCGTACGCAGGCCCCGGCCGCTGCTGGAGGGAGTGCCCGAGGTACGGCGGCTCGTGACGCAGCCGACGACCACCTCCTTCCCGTCCGGCCACTCGGCTTCCGCGTTCGCCTTCACCACCGGGCTGGCGCTGCACGCCCCCGGCTGGGGTGCCGCACTGGCCCCGGTGGCCGCGTCGGTTGCGTTCTCCCGCGTCTACACGGGGGTCCACTACCCCTCCGACGTGGTCGCCGGAGCGGCGCTGGGTGTCGCCGCGGGCTACGCCGTACGCCGCATCGCCCGCGGCGTGGAGGAGGCGCGGCTCGTGCCCGGCGCCGAGCGGCCGGCCACCGACGCGCCCGCACTGCCGGACGGGGCCGGGCTCACCGTGGTCGTCAACGACGGGTCCGGCACGGCAGCCGACGCGGGCCTCGACATACTGCGCACCCGGCTGCCCAAGGCCGAAGTGGTCCGGTGCACGGGCCCGGAGCTGCCCGCGGAACTTGAGGCGGCGGCCGCCCGCTCCACCGTGCTCGGCGTGTGCGGCGGCGACGGAACGATCAACGCGGCCGCCACCGCCGCGCTGCGCGCCGGTGTGCCGCTGGCCGTCTTCCCCGGCGGTACCCTCAACCACTTCGCGCTCGACCTCGGCCTGGCCGGAGCCGAGGACACCTGCCGCGCGCTCGCCGACGGCAGTGCGGTCCGGGTCAGCGTGGGCCGCTTCACCCCCGGCCCCGGTCCCGAGGACGACCGCTCCGGCTACTTCCTGAACACCTTCAGCATCGGCGCCTACCCCGAGCTGCTGCGGCACCGCCTGCACTGGGGGCCGCGGATCGGCGGCGGCCCCGCCGCGCTGCTGGCCGCCTGGCGGGTCCTGCGCGCGGAACGCCCCGTACGGCTCCGGCTGGCCGGCCGACCCCGGAGCGTCTGGCTGCTCTTCGCGGGAAACGGCACCTACCACGGCACCGGCGCCACCCCCCGCCGCCGCGACAGCCTCGGAGAGGGCCTGCTCGACCTCCGGCTCGTCCACGGCGGCGGCCGCCCCGGCCCCCGCCTGCTCGCCGCCGCCCTCACGGGCCCGCTGAGCCGCAGCCCCGTCCACACGGCCACCCGCCTGCGCAGCCTGCGCATCGGGGAGATCCCGCCGGGCACCCCGCTCGCGTACGACGGCGAGTACGGCCGCGCCCCGGCCGCCCTCGTCCTCGACACCCTCCCGGACGCCCTGACCGTCTACCGCCCCGGCTGACCGGCCGGCAGACGATCTAGGCTCCCTGACCGTGACGACGACCTACGTACTGGACGGCAGCCGGATCGGCACGCTGGACGACTTCTGGACCCTGATGGGTGAAGCCGTCAACGGCCCCGGAGGCTACTTCGGCCGGAATCTGGACAGCTTCATCGACTGTCTCCGGGGCGGCTTCGGGACCCCCGACGAGGGTGGCTTCGTGGTCGAGTGGCGCGATCACGAGGCCTCCCGGCGGGCCCTCGGCCACCCGGAGACGGCCCGGCGCCTGGAGGGCGTGCTGGCGCGCTGCCATCCGACGAACCGCGAGCGCGTCGCCGAAGAGCTCGCGCTGGCGCGCGGTGGCCGGGGCCCAACCCTGTTCGACGTCCTCACGGAGATCATCGAGGACCAGGCGCCGGGCGCCCTCCGCCTGCGCTGAGCAACCCATTCGCCCGTAGGTGTGGACGACTGGCAAGATGGGGTGTATCTGCCCACCCATCGATCTGCCGGACGGTTTCTCTTGGCTGAGTTCATCTACACCATGCGCAAGACGCGCAAGGCGCACGGCGACAAGGTGATCCTCGACGACGTGTTCCTGAACTTCCTGCCGGGGGCGAAGATCGGCGTGGTCGGCCCGAACGGCGCCGGCAAGTCGACCGTCCTCAAGATCATGGCGGGTCTGGAGCAGCCGTCCAACGGTGACGCCTACCTGTCCCCGGGCTACTCCGTCGGCATCCTCATGCAGGAGCCCAAGCTCGACGAGAGCAAGACCGTCCTGGAGAACGTCGAGGACGGCGTCGGCGAGATCAAGACCAAGCTCAACCGGTTCAACGCGATCGCCGAGGAAATGGCGACGAACTACACCGACGAGCTGATGGTGGAGATGGGCAAGCTCCAGGACGACCTGGACCACGCCAACGCGTGGGACCTCGACGCCCAGCTGGAGCAGGCCATGGACGCCCTGGGCTGCCCGCCCGGCGACTGGCCGGTCACCAACCTCTCCGGTGGTGAGAAGCGCCGCGTGGCCCTCTGCAAGCTGCTGCTGGAGGCCCCCGACCTGCTGCTCCTCGACGAGCCCACCAACCACCTCGACGCCGAGTCCGTGAACTGGCTGGAGCAGCACCTCGCCCAGTACAAGGGCGCCGTCGTGGCGGTCACCCACGACCGTTACTTCCTCGACAACGTCGCCGAGTGGATCCTCGAACTCGACCGCGGCCGCGCGCACCCCTACGAGGGCAACTACTCCACCTACCTGGAGAAGAAGGCCGAGCGCCTCAAGGTCGAGGGCAAGAAGGACGAGAAGCGCGCCAAGCGCCTCAAGGAAGAGCTGGAGTGGGTCCGCTCCAACGCCAAGGGCCGCCAGGCCAAGTCCAAGGCCCGTCTCGCCCGCTACGAGGAGATGGCGGCCGAGGCCGACAAGATGCGCAAGCTGGACTTCGAGGAGATCCAGATCCCGCCGGGCCCGCGTCTGGGCTCGATCGTGGTCGAGGTCAACAGCCTCTCGAAGGCCTTCGGTGACAAGGTCCTCATCGACGACCTGTCCTTCACGCTGCCGCGCAACGGCATCGTCGGCATCATCGGTCCGAACGGCGCGGGCAAGACCACGCTCTTCAAGATGATCCAGGGCCTGGAGAAGCCGGACTCCGGCGAGATCAAGGTCGGCGAGACCGTCAAGATCTCGTACGTCGACCAGGGCCGCGCCAACATCGACCCCAAGAAGACCCTCTGGGCGGTCGTGTCGGACGAGCTGGACTACATCAACGTCGGCAACGTCGAGATGCCGTCCCGCGCGTACGTCAGCGCCTTCGGCTTCAAGGGTCCGGACCAGCAGAAGCCGGCCGGTGTGCTCTCCGGCGGTGAGCGCAACCGCCTGAACCTCGCGCTCACCCTGAAGCAGGGCGGCAACCTGCTGCTCCTCGACGAGCCCACCAACGACCTCGACGTCGAGACCCTGGGCTCCCTGGAGAACGCGCTGCTGGAGTTCCCCGGTGCGGCCGTGGTCGTCTCCCACGACCGCTGGTTCCTGGACCGAGTGGCCACCCACATCCTGGCCTACGAGGGCGACTCGAAGTGGTTCTGGTTCGAGGGCAACTTCGAGTCCTACGAGAAGAACAAGATCGAGCGGCTCGGCCCGGACGCCACCCGTCCGCACCGCGCCACGTACAAGAAGCTCACCCGAGGCTGAGCAACATGGCCAGACATCACTACCGGTGCCCGCTGCGCTGGTCGGACATGGATTCCTTCGGCCACGTCAACAACGTGGTCTTCCTCCGCTACCTGGAGGAGGCGAGGATCGACTTCATGTTCCGGCTGGCGCCGGGGGAGGGCAGTGAGTCCTTCACGGGCGGGTCCGTCGTGGCCCGCCACGAGATCGACTACAAGCTGCCCCTCGTGCACCGTCACGAGCCCGTCCTGATCGAGTCCTGGGTGACCCGGATAGGTGCCGCGTCGCTGACCATCGGCTACGAGGTCAAGGACGAGGCGACCGAGGACGCACCGGAGAAGGTCTACGTGCGGGCCTCGACCGTGGTCGTGCCGTACAACCTCGCCGAGGGGCGGCCCCGCCGCATCACGGCCGAGGAGAAGCACTTCCTGGAGAAGTACCTCGACGAGCCCGTGGGCTCGCGCGCGGAAGGCCGCATCGCCGCATGACCGAACGGCTGTGCTTCGCCGATTCCGGGGAGGCGGCGGACCTCGCCGCCTTCCTGGGCCGGCTGGTGCACTACGACCGTGCCGCCGCGGTCCGCCTCCAGGCGGGCGGCGGCGCGGTCGCCGTCTTCGGACGGCCGGCGTCCTTCGAGGTGCTGGCCATCCGTACGGTGCGCCTCGCGGTGCCCGTCTCCGGGCCGCTGGACGTGACCGTGTCCGCTGGCGAGCTGCTGGAATCCGTGGACGAGGCCGCCGCGAGCGCCGTCGTCCCCGGGCCGGTCACCGGCCCGCCCTGGACCGGGGTGCTCCCGCCCCGCGGTGGCTGGCAGCAGCTGCCCGGGCTGCCCGGACCCGAGCAGGTACGGGCCGCCCTCAGCGCCTCGGTCGCCGAATTCCGGGCCCGTGACGAGGCCCTGCCCCCGCAGCACCGGACCCGGTCCGAGCGGGACCGCATCGGGCGTGAGATCTGGTCCCGGACGTTGGGCGACACCGAACTCCCGCTGCGCGCCGTGCACGCCGCGCAGTCCCTGGGCTTCCTGCGTCCGATCCGGTCGGCCGTCGCGAGCGGCGCCGGCGCGCCCTCCGCCCCCGGAACCCCCGACCCGGTGGCCCTGCTCGGCTCCGGCGGCTGGCTCCGGCTGCGCACCCCGTACGGCTCGATCGCGATGCGCCGCCCCGGCGGTACCGGCGGCCTGGGCGCCCTCCAGGTCCGGCCGCTCTAGCACTCGTCCGGCCTTCGGGCTCGGCAGCTGCGACTGCAGCTGCGGCTCCCGACCTTCCGCCAGGGGTTCCGCGTACGTACCTGCGTACGCGCTACCCCGCGGTGTTGATCATCGAGGCGGCGGCGTACGTCAGGTACCGCCACAGCTGCGCCTCGTGCTCCGGCGCCAGGCCCAGCTCGTCCACCGCCACGCGCATGTGCCCCAGCCACGCGTCGTGCGCCGCCGCGTCCACCTGGAACGGGGCGTGCCGCATCCGCAGGCGAGGGTGCCCGCGGTTCTCGCTGTACGTGTTCGGGCCGCCCCAGTACTGGATCAGGAACAGGGCGAAACGCTCCTCGGCGGGGCCGAGGTCTTCCTCCGGATACATCGGGCGCAGCAGCGGATCTTCCGCGACCCCCTGGTAGAAGCGCCGCACCAGGCGGCGGAACGTCTCCTCGCCGCCCACCTGCTCGTAAAACGTCTGCTCCTGAAGCGTGCCCCGCGGAATCTCATTCACCCGACCATCGTCTCAGACGCCCGGACGGAGGACCGGGGACTTAGGACCAGCCAGGACCACCGCTCGCCTCCGGAGCCCGGCAGCAGGACAGTGGAGCCATGGGTGCACACTCCGGACACTCCACGCGTACCACCCGCCCCCCGCGCACCGCGGAGGGCGAGACGAGGGACCTGCGCGACGCCGCCCACGCGGGGCAGGTGCAGGAGCTGACCGCAGCCGGGGTGCTGGAGGACCCCGCCTGGCGGGCGGCCTTCGCGGCGGTGCCCCGGCACGTCTTCGTCCCGTACTTCTTCACCGGCCGCGGGGCCGGCCACGAGCGGCTCTGGGGCGAGGACCCGGACCCGGCCCGCCGGGCCCGCTGGCTGCGCGGGGTCTACACGGACGCCCCGCTCGCCACCCGGCTGCGCGACGGCGAGCTGCTCTCCTCCAGCAGCCAGCCGTCCCTGATGGCGAAGATGCTGGCGGCGCTCGACGTCCGCGACGGGGACGACGTGCTGGAGATCGGCGCCGGCACCGGCTACACCGCCGCGCTGCTGTGCCACCGGCTCGGCGACGAGCACGTCACCACCGTCGACCTGGACGAGGAGATCACCGAGTCCGCGCGGGCGCACCTGGCCCTGCTCGGCCACCGGCCGTCCGTGGTCACCGGGGACGGGGCGCGGGGCTGCCCCTCCCGGGCCCCGTTCGACCGGATCCTGGTGACGTGCATGCTGCCGCTGGTCCCGCACGCCTGGCTCGGCCAGTGCCGGCCGGGGGCGCGGATCCTGGCCCCGCTGTCGACCGGGCTGATCGCGCTGCGCGTCCAGGACGCCGACTTCGCGGAGGGCCGCTTCCTGCACACCCCCGCCTACTTCGTCCCGCTGCGCGGGGCCACGGCCGCACCGGCCGCGCCCGGGCTGCCGTACGGACTCCCGTACGAGCTGGTGGAGAACGACCACTTCCAGTTCATGCTCGTGCTGACCGCCGGCGCGCTGCATCCGCGCGAGGCCCTGGACCTGTGGCGCGGCGAGGGCCGGCCGGGCCGCGAGCGGTTCGGGGTGACGGTCAGCGCGGAGGGGCAGTGGTCGTGGCTCGACGACCCCCAGGGCCCGTACGTATGGCCCCTGGGGGAGTAGCGCAGCGTCCCGGGATCAGCTCCGGCGGATGGTGATCGTGGTCCAGGCGCCCACGTGGACCCGGTCGCCGTCGGAGAGCGGGATCGGGACGTAGGGCTGGATCGACTCCTCGCCGCCGTTGATGGTGGTGCCGTTGGTGGAGTTCTGGTCCACTACCGCCCAGCTGAGGTCGGGCTGCTGGACGAGCACCGCGTGCTGGTGGGAGACGCCCGGGTCCTCCGGGGGCACCGACAGGTCGATGTCCGGGGACTCGCCCGTGGAGGCGCGGCGACGGCCGATCGTGATCTGACCGCCGGAGAGCGGAAGGTGCTGCTCCGGGGAGTAGGCGGGCAGGTTGAGCGCGGCCGCCTCGGGGCCGCTGCGGTGCATCATCGCCATGAAGTACGAGCGGTCGGGGCCGATCGTCGCGCTCCAGGCGCCGGTGCTCTGGGGCGGGAACGGCTGCTGGGGCACGTGCTGCTGCTGCGCCTGCTGAGGCTGCTGGTACTCGTGCGGCTGCTGGTACTCCGACAGCTGGTACTCCTGCGGCTGCCGGTACTCCTGCGGCGGCTGCGGCTGGACCTGCGGCTGCTCGTGGGCCGGCGGCGGCAACAGCCAGTCGTCCTCGCGCTCCAGGGGCTCGGCCGGCCGGTTGACCCGGGACGGCCGGGAGCCCTGGTACTCGAAGTGGTCCTGTGAGAACGGCGCCGGGGCGGGCACCGGAGGTGCGGGCGGCGCCGGAGGCGGAGGCGGCGGGGTGGCCCCGGCGCCGTTCCCGCTGACGGCTCCCGCGTCCGTCCCGAGCGGGGTGTACGAGGTCGCCGAGCGCGTCAGGAAGTTGTACCGGCACTCCTCGCAGAACGGGGCCATGGCCTCGCGCGGGGTCCGGCACTGCGGGCAGAGCTCCGCCTGGGCGGTCGGCTCACCGGTAGTGGGAGGGTAGCCGTAGCCGTAGGAAGGCGCCGCGGGCGCACCCGCGGCGGCAGCCATGCGGTGGCCGCAGACCTCGCACCAGTCGTCGGAGGCGGACTGGTGCCCGTTCGGGCAGGTCGGCATGGCGGCTCTTCCCCCTTCAGCCTGCGTCATCGCGTCAGGTCTTCTCAGGTCTCTCAGGTCTTCTTCACTCGGACGGTCTGGATCGAACGCGTTTCGAGGGTCATCTCGTCGGCATCCGCGACCTTCGCCTTCAGCCGCACAGTACCCGCCGCCGCATCGACGACATCCACCACCTTCGCGAGCAATTTGGCCGTGTCCGCGTTTCCGGAGGCGCTGGCCAGTTGCACGGCACGGCCGAGCTTGGCCGTGGCGCCGTCGACATCGCCCAGTTTGCGCGCTTCCAGCCCCTGTTGGATAGCCTGCGCGAGCTCCGCCTGCCCCGTGTAGTGGGCGACCTGCGGATTGATGGCGGTGGAGGCGGCCAGATCGTCCGTCCACACGGCCCGGACCAGCCCCTGCGCGAGGGTGGCCGGCGGCTCGCCCGGCGCGCCGGGCTGCAGGAGCGTGGCCCGGGCGGCCAGCATCTCCTGCCCGACGGACGCGGCGGGGACCCGGACGCACACGTGGTACTCGCGGGACTCGTCGCCCCAGGACCCGGTCGGGTAGTCGCCGGCGCGCGGGCCCGCCCCGGTGCGGCGGTCGCTGAGGTCCTGGACGGTGGGCGCGACCTGTTTGACGTACTGGATCTCCACGCCGACGGGGGTCCACAGGCGCAGCGCGACGTCCGCGACCTCCTTGCCCATGACGTTCTCCATCATGAGCGTGAAGTCCTCGGTGAGGTGCGCCGGGTCGGCGACGATGTCCGCCGAGCCGAGGAGGGCGCTCGCGATGCCGGTGACCTCCTTGACCTCCCAGTCCGTCCCCACTCCGCGCGCGTCACAAGTGAAGCGGCCCGCGCAGGCGTCGAGCGTGGCGCGCAGCACGGCCGGGTCCTCGTGCTCGTTGCGGCCGTCGGTGAGCAGGATGCCGTGCCGGATGGCGGCGGAGGACTGGCGCAGCAGGCCGTCGGCCAGGCGCAGCCAGGTGCCGATGGCGGTCCCGCCGCCGGAGCTCAGGCCGCGCAGGGCCTCCCTGGCCTGGGCGCGGGTGGCCGGGTCGGCGACGGCGAGGCGGCCCTGGCCGGGATAGACCTCCTTGGCCACGTGCGTACCGGCGATGACGGCGAACGCGGTGCCGTCGCGCAGGGTGTCGATCGCGGCGGCGGTGGCCTCGCGGGCGCCGCGCATCTTGTCCGGCGGGTACTCCATGGACCCCGAGCAGTCCACCATGATCACGACGGCGGCCGAGCCGTGGGCGGACGCCGCACGGGTGGCGGTGGCGCCACCCGTGGACGTGACCGTGACGATGGCGTGGACGTCCCGCCCGCCCTCGGGGAGGAACTCGTTCTGGTACACCTCCACGCTGAAGCGCGGGGCGCTCGGCTTGGCGAAGTTCGCCATCGGTTGGACTCCTCGGAGAAGGACTGGGTGCGGGTGCGGGTGGATCAGGCCTGAGGGCGTGCTTCCGCTTCCGTTTTCGGTTCCGCTTGCGGCTGTTCCGGCCCCGACGGCGCGGCGAACGGGACGACGGCCACCGTGACGTTGTCGTGGCCGCCCCCGTCGAGGGCATGACCCACCAGGACCTGTGCGCTGTGCAGGGGTCGGGCGGCGGCATCCGGGGGCAGCACGTGGGCCATCTCCTGTGCGGACTCCGCGTAGTTCCACAGGCCGTCGGTGCAGACGACCACCACACCCGCGTGGTCCGGCTTGAACGTGGCGGTGTGCGGCTCCAGTTCGTACGCGTCGGCCCCGAGCCAGCCCGTGATGGCGTGCGCGCGGACGTCGGCGTACGCCTCGGCCTCGCCCATCAGCCCGGCCGCGACCATCTGCGCCGCCCACGAGTCGTCCTCGGTGAGACGGCGCGGCAGCGCGTCGCGGTCGTCCGGGACCCAGTACGCGCGGCTGTCGCCGACCCAGCCGATGGTCAGCAGGCCGCCGCTGACGACGGCTCCCACCAGGGTGCAGGCGGGGGCGTTCTGCGCGCCCGGGACGTCCGGGGCCAGGGTGTTCACGGCGGCGGCCGCGGCCAGGATCGCGTCGTGCATGGCCTCCTGGGGGTGGGCGCCGCGCGGAAGGGCTTCGAGCAGGGCCTCGTTGGCGGCGCCGGCCGCGGCGGCCGATGCCTCGTCGGGACGGCTGGCGGAGGAGACGCCGTCGCAGACGATGGCCACCGTGGCGGCCGAGCCGTCGGGCAGGGCCGTGGCGGCCACCGCGAACGAGTCCTCGTTGCGGTGGTGTCGCAGCCCCCGGTCGCTGACGGCGGCGACGCTGCCGAGCTCCTCCTCCAGGTGGTCGCGCTCGCGGGGCTGGGCGTGCCCGCAGTGCTCGCAGTACCCGTCGGTGTCGACCCGCCCGGCCCGGCAGGCCACGCAGGTCTTCCCGCCGTCCGCACTGCCGGTCGGCTGCGCGCTCGTGGAGGCGTACGGGTCCTCGTGCCCGGGGCCGACACCGCTGTACGGGGCTTCCGGTGCGCCCCACGGGGTCCCCTCGGGCGGGGTGGGGGTGCTGTCGGGCCGGTCGTGGCGGATCTCGCCGCCGGCCGCCGGATCGGGCGCGCCGTACGAGGAGCCCTGCGGCGGTACGGGGGCGGCCCCGGCGGCGGGCGCGGCCACCGGCGGCGGTGGTGCGACGGGCCGTGCGGCAGCGGCAGCGGGAGGTGGCACCGGACCGGACCGGGGCGCCGGCTCCCCGCCGGGCCGGGCGGCGGGATCTGCCGCCGGCGACCACTCGGCGCTTTCCCCGACCAGCGTGGGCGCCGCCCCGGCCGCGACGTTGCCCCACCCGGGCGCGGGCTCCGCGAAGGCGTATCCCCCCGTCGGGCCCGCCGAGGAGGGTGGGGCGGGCGGGAGCGTCGGGATCGGGAGCGTCGGGTCGTCCCGGGACACGGGAGGGGGAGCGGCGGACACGGGCGAGCCGCAGACCCCGCAGAAACGGTCACCCTCCTCAAAGGGCTCCGCGCAGCTGGGGCAGCCAGACGGCCGATGCATCGACATCACTCACACCCACGTCCGGGGACGGAAACGGTTTGCCCGCTCCACCAGTTCGATCCTGTCCTCGCCCCGCTGCGCCAGCCGCGCGAGTACGCGGTACGAGCGCTCCAGGCCGAAGCGCAGGCCCCGCTCGTCCAGTTGACTGCCGAGCAGCGAGGTCCGGCCGGGGTCGGAACCCCGGCTACCTGACAGTACCCAGTCCAGGGCCGAGCCCAGAACCTCCGTCGACAGCCGTTCGTGGCGCACCGCGTCCAGGCCGAACCGCTCCAGCGCCTCGACCTGCGCGGCAGCCGCCGCGAGATCGGGCAGCAGGGGCTCCTCGGGAGACCGGTCGCGCAGGCGTGCCCGTACCGCCGCCACCCGTGCGGCGGTGTAGTGGATCGATGCCTCCGGCACGGACTCCAGCGTGCGCACCGCCCCGGGCCGGTCGCCCGCGGCGAGTTGGACACGGGCCAGCCCGAACGCCGCGCTGACGAACCCCGGGTCGGTGATCCAGACCAGCCGGTAGTACTCGGCGGCGTTGTCCAACTGCCCCAGGATCTCCGCGCACAGGCCCAGCGCCAGCTTCGGTGCGGGCTCGCCCGGGAAGGCGTCGTAGATGGCGTCGAACGACAGGGCCGCTATCTCGTCGTCCCCGGTGGCCAGCGAGGCGATCCCGCGGGCCCACACCACCCGCCAGTCGTCCGGATGTCGGCCTTCCAGGTCGGTCAGGGCGGCCCCGGCCGCGACGAGTTCACCGAGCTCCAGCCGGGCCCGCAGTTCGCGCAGCCGCAGTTCGGCCGAGTCGGCGGGCGCCGAGCGCAGGGCGCCCAGCAGGTCACCCGGGGCGGAGGCCAGCAGTCCGGCCAGGAAGCCGGCGTTGGGGTCGCCCGAGTCCACCAGCGGCACCGGCAGGGCCAGCGCCATGCCCCGGGCGTCGAGCGCGGCCAGTTCGGTGGGCCGTACGGCCGGCCCGGGTTCCGCCCCGGCCGCAGCGCTCGCCCCGGCCGCAGCCGTCGGCGGGGCCTGCCGGGCAGCCGGCACCGGGGCCCGGCGGCCGGCCGGGACGCCCGCGGCGGGGTCGCCGGCCTTGTGCGTGGCCGTGGTCCCCAGCGGCGCGGACAGGGCCGCCGCCCCCGCAGGCCCGGCGGGAAGCGGGGGCACCACCGCCCCCGCGGCCGCCGGAGCGGGCGGGACCGCCGACGGAACGGGCCTGCGGCCGAGCCGGAGGCCGCCGACCGCGGGACCCGGCAGGGCCCGAGCGCCCAGGCGGGAGACCTCGGCCCCGGCCCCGTCGGCGAACAGCCGGGTGTCCGGAACCCGGACCTCCGGCCCGAAGAGCGTGGACAGCTGTGGCCGCGGCCGGCCCGTCTGCAGGGCGACGACCTCCCGCAGCACGCCCGTGAGCTGGTCCGCCATCTCCTGCGCGGACGAGAACCGCCGGTCCGGATCGGGATCGGTCGCCCGGACCAGCAGCCGGTAGAAGGACTCGTACCGCCCGAACACCTCGATGTGCTCCGGATCCGGCAGCGAATCCACGAACACGTTCGTGTAGCCCTGGAAGTCGAAGGTCAGGACGGCCAGCGTCCGCGCCACCGTGTACAGGTCGGAGGCGACCGAGGGACCGAGTTCGGCCACCTCGGGCGCCTGGTAGCCCACGGTGCCGTAGATGGCCGACTCCTCGTCGTCCATCCGGCGCACCGCGCCCATGTCGATCAGCTTCAGCTGGTCCTGCTGCTGGATCGCGTTGTCGACCTTGAAGTCGCAGTACAGCAGATTCCTGCTGTGCAGGTGCCCGAGCGCCTCCAGCGCCTCGATCCCGTACGCGCAGGCCTGCTCGACCGGCAGCGGATCGCGCCGGCCGTCGGGCCTGCGCCGCTCGTTCGCTATCTCCTTCAGCGACTTGCCGCCCACGTACTCCATGACGATGTACCCGTCCAGCGAACCCGTCCGCTGGTCCAGGTGCTCCACGAAGTTGTAGATGCGCACGATGTTGGAGTGCTCGATCTCCGCGAGGAAGCGCCGCTCCGAGATCGCCGCGGCCATCGCGTCCTGGTCCCCGGTGTCCAGCAGGCCCTTGAGCACCACCCACCGGTCCGAGACGGCCCGGTCCACCGCCAGGTACACCCAGCCGAGGCCGCCGTGGGCCAGGCAGCCCGCCACCTCGTACTGGCCGTGGACGACCTCCCCCGCGCGCAGCTTGGGCACGAAGGAGTACGGGTGCCCGCACTTGGTGCAGAAGCCCTCGGTCCGGCCCGGCCGGTCACCACGGGACCGGCCCACCGGAGCCCCGCAGTCCGAGCGGGAGCAGAACCTCTTGCGCTCCGGCACCTCCGGGTTCTCCAGCACCGCCGCCGATGGATCCGGCCGCGGCACCTCCGGGACGTTGACCAGCCCGGCGCCCAGCCGGCTGCGCCCCGAGGGCCCCGCCGCCGAACCCGAACTGCGCACCGACACCGAACGGGTGGACGCGGCCCCCGACAAGGAGCGCGAGAGCCGGCCCGACACCGAGCGCCGCGAGGAGGACGAACGCGAGGACCGCGAGGACCGAGCCGATGCCGAGGTCGACCCCGACCGGCCCGATCGGTCCGAGCCCCGGGAGCCGTGCGAGTCCCCGTGCCGGGCCGCGCTCGTCATTCCCGTCGGCGGTGAGACCAGCTCCTCCGCGCCCGCGGCGACGGAGCCGACCGGAGCCAGACCGCAGGTGTCGCAGTACAGCTCGCCGTCGCCCATGTCCTCGTACGACCCCGGGCAGCCGGGGCGAACGCACGCTGTTCCGACCAGACTCATGCGTCCTCCTTCCCCGGCCCCTCGGGCCGGTACTGCGGCTGCGGCGGTGCCAGTGACTCGGCCGCGGCCTGTTGGTAGCGCAGCACGGCCTGCTCGGCGGCCCGCAGATCGCAGGGCGCGCTCCACAGCATCCGCCGGGCCGCGTCGTACCGCTCGATCAGGAGCGGATCCTCCGCCATGCCGTGCCGGGCCACCTTCGCCTTGTACGCGTCCAGCCGCCCGCGCAGTTCCGCCCGTACCGCCAAGGGCGCCGTCACCGCGGTCAACGATTCGCGGGCCCGTCGCAGTTCCTCCTCGGCCCGTTCCTCCAACGAGTCCAGCAGCGGCGAGAGCCGGTGCCACTGTGCCTGGCGCCGGTACTCGGCCGCCGCCGCCAGCTGCTCCTGGAGCGCCGTCGGCGGACCGCTCACCACAGGCACCTCCGATGCCGCGATCTTCGCCAGCACCTCGCCGCGCGCGGTCCGCGCCTCCGCCAGGGTCCGGTCGGCCCGCGAGAGCACGTCCCGCAGGGCGATCAGCCGCTGCTCGGCATCCTGGCGCACGGCCAGGACCGCCTCGATCTCCCGGCGTACGTCCTCCAGCGCGACGGCGGCCCGGTCGTAGCGGGCGGTGTCCGGACGGCCGCCGCCGGGCGCAGAACTCCCGGACACCGGCTGCCAGAACGCCAGGGGATCCGCGATCACCTGCTCCCGCAGCCCGGTCAGCTCGGCGGTGATGGCCTCCAGGTCGTCGCCCGAGGGGTGCTCACCCGGGCGGACCCCCACGGAGTGGGCCAGCGAACGCGTGCGGTGCAGTTCGGCGGCGAGCAGGTCGATGCGGGCCGGTAGCGCCGACCACACCGAGTCGGCGGCCACCACCACGTCCAGCGAGCTCGCGTACAGCTCGTTCATCCGCGCCACCAGCTCGGCCAGAGAGAGCCGCTCCGCCAGCGCCACGCCCTCCGCCGCGGCACCCGCGATCAGCACGCCGGGCCCGCGCAGCCGCTCGGTCAGCTCGATCAGCTCCTCGCGGCCGGGCCAGCGGCGTCGCTCGCGGATCTCCCGGGCAGCGCCCAGCGCCCCGCTGTAGGCGTCGAAGTACGTCCACAGCCGGGTGATGGCGGCATCGGCGGCCGCCCAGCGCTCCTTGGTGACGCCGGTCAGCCCGGCCCCTTCCAGCAGCCGGCGCCCCGCATGGTCCTGGAGGGCGAGCAGCGAGGTCTCGACGGCTTCGTGCTCCGCGCCGAGCCGGGCCAGGGCGCGGTCGACGTCGTCCCGGTCCATCACTGCCGACTGCGCCTCCACAGACCCCGCCTCCGTATTCCTGACATCGGGCTCCGACTCTCCCCCACGAGCGGGAGGTACTTCCACCACCGGCCTCAGCCGTCCCGGTACTTCGGCGCGGGCGGTCCGGCCACCCCGGGCAGAACGGGCTTGAGGTGCGTCACGTAGGCCTGCATCCAGGGGCTGTTGTCACCACCGGCGCGGTAGTTCTCCAGCACCTTGTTGACCCGGCGCACCAGGTCGGAGGCGTCCTTCTTCATGGCCACCCCGTAGAACTCCTTGGTGAAGGGGGAGCCGACCAAGCGCACCGACGGGTCCTGCGCGGCCTGGCCGGCCGCGAGCGCGTTGTCCGTGATGATGCCGTCCACCTCGCCCAGCTGGAGCCGGACCAGGCAGTCGAGCTGGTTGGGCACGCTGACCGGGACCGAGCCGTACGGCTGGGCCTTGAGCGCCGCCTCCGCGGTCGAGCCGGCGGCGGTGCAGATCCGGCGGCCCTTCAGGGAGGCGTCGTACCCGGTGATCGGTGAGCCCTTGGGTGCCAGGACCTGCTGCCCTGCTTCGAAGTACGCCGTCGAGAACGCCACGTCCTCCAGGCGCTTGCAGTTGATCGTCATGGTGCGCACGACGACGTCGACGCGGCCGTCCTGGAGCGCGGGCACGCGCTGGCTGGTGGGGATGGCCCGGTAGATGACCGCGTTCTCGTCGCCCAGGATGTCCTTGGCGATGGCTTTGACCAGGGCGATGTCGAACCCGTCGAGGCGGCCGTCGACCGGGTTGCGGTAACCCCACTTGAAGCTGTTCTGGTCCACGCCCGCGACGAGCTTGCCCGCCTTGCGGATCCGCTCGATGGTAGGCCCGTCCACGGCGGACGGGCTCAGGCTGGCCTCCGGGTCCTGGCAGGTGTCGGTGAGCGTCCAGGGCGCCGGGGCGGCCGCCATCGAGGCGGGTTCGCGGACCAGGGCCGGGTGGCCGGTCTCCGGGGCCGCATGGGCCAGCGGCAGCAGGACGGCCGCGGCCGTCACCGCGCAGGCGGCGGCCATCGCGCTGACCCCACCCCAGCCGCGCAGCCGCGCCGCCGAACGGCGCACCCAGGACGCTCCGGCCCGCCCGTCGGGCCGGCCGGTTCCGCCGTCGTGGCCCTCGGCGTGGGACTTCACGCGTATCCGCATCGCTGTCACCTGTACTCCGAAAGCCGGCGGCCGATGCCGAGCAGTGCCGCCGCGGCGCCGACGACCGCCAGGGCCGCCGAACCCGTTACCAAACCGCCCAGCGCACCGAGCCCGCCCCGAGCCGCCCCGGTGAACTCCTTCTGCTCATGGGCCACTGCCTGCTCCAGGGACGCGTCCACCGTGTCGAACGAGGCCCCGCTGCTGTCCTTGTGGTCCTTGTCCCCGATGACCTGGGGCAAAGCGTCCTGGTAGTCGCCGCGCAAGTCGGTCTCCCGGGCCGCCGCGTGCCGCTGCTTCCACTGCTTGACCCCCTCCACGGCGCGGGCGACCGGCTCCCGCCCACTGCTGTCGTCGGCGAGCCGCTGCGCCGTCGCCAGCCCCGCGTCCAGCTCCTTCATCTCACTCGTGAAGTCCACGTCGTACTTGTCGGACTTGTTGTCGGCGGCCAGTACGGCGCCCCGGGCGATCAGCGTCAGGTTCTCGCTGGCGCGCGCCTGGAGCGAGGCGATGCGCGCGTCGTTGAGCACCTTCAGCGACTCCTGCCCGTCCGATCTGGCCTCGGCCAGCTCCGACCGGGCGACCGTGTGCCCCACGAGCAGCCACATCAGCACCACCAGCGAGGCGGCCGTCGCCGCCACCAGACCGTGGTTGAAGACCCGGTTCGTCCGGCGGTAATTGCGGCGCTGCGCCCACGCCAGCGCGGCGAGCGCGAGCAGGCCCGTGCCGAGCGAGGCCAGCGGCAGCGATCGGGCGTCGTCGTAGTCCGTGTAGAGCCGGTCCGTCTCCGCCTCGTACAGGCGCTGCGCGGCGGGCAGCAGCTGGGTGCTCATCTGCTCGTTGGCGTACCGCAGGTAGGCGCCGCCCAGGGGCAGGCCCTGCTTGTTCGTGGCCCGCGCCTGCTCGATCAGGCCCGTGTAGCGGGGCAGCTGCTCGCTCAGCAGCGCGATCTGCTTGCGCGAGTCCTCGTCCGCCCCGGTGTTGGCGGCCGCGTTCACCAGCAGCTTCGAAGCGTTGGAGATGTCCTTCTCGTACCGCTGGCGCACCTCGCGCGGCTCGTCGCCGCCGGCCAGGAAGCCGCTGGAGGAGGCCGTGTCGGCATCCGCGAGCGAGCGGTAGATGCTCGCCGCGTCCGCGCTCAGCGGCTGGCTGCGGCCCACCACGTCGTCCGCGGCGCCGACCCGCACGGAGATCTCCCACACGGTCACCGCGCCGAACAGCAGCACCAGCGCGGCCAGGACCGCACCGATGATCCGCAGCCGGCCGGGCTCGGTCGTCGCCGCCGCGCGAAGCCGCTCGACACCTTCGGCCCAGGCCGTACCGCGCCGGGGAGCAGGCCCCGCCGGCGGACCCGCGGGCGGCACGGCGACAGCGCCCCCGGGCGCGGGCGCGCGTGATGTGATGGCCACCTGACCTCCCCCTCGGTCCTCTGCTCCGCAGCAGTATGGCCGTAGTGACGGTCGACCACATCACCCGGTCGCGGATCTCGGGCGATCCACCCCCCTGTGCGCGCCGACCCCACCCCTTCACCGTGAATACGTCCCCACGGCCGCCACGGTTCCAGACCCGGAGCCTTCCGGGGCGGGTTCACCCGAAATGGGCACGGAGTTTTCCCTGGGCCCCGGGCAGTGCCCCGAGCGCGTCCAGCCCCAGCAGCCCCGCCCCCAGCACCGGCGGGGCCGCGACCACCGACACCCGGGCGTGCGGAGCCCGCCGCGCCAGCCCCGCCGCGATCCGCCCGTCCAACTGCTCGTGACCGGCCGTGAGCACGCCCCCGCCGAGCAGCACCGGAGCCTCCTCGTCCAGCAGGTCCAGCCGGGCCAGCGCCACCGACGCCAGCGCCACCACCTCGTCCGCCTGCCGCTCCACGAGCGCCGAGGCCACCCGATCGCCCGCAGCGGCCACCGAGAACAGCACCGGCACCAACTCGTGGGTCCGCCGCTGCGCCAGGGCCCCCAGGTGCAGCGCCTCGATCAGTTCGGCCATCGAGTCGAGCCCGAAGTGCCCCGGCAGCGCCGCCGCCAGCTCCGTCGTCCCGCCGCGGCCGTCCTCCGCCCGCGCCGCCCACCACAGGGCCTCCGCGGCCAGGCCGCCCCCACCGCCCCAGTCCCCGGAGAGCTGGCCGAGCGCCGGGAAGCGGGCCGTGCGCCCGTCGGGCCGCATCCCCACGCAGTTGATGCCGGCCCCGCACACCACCGCGACCCCGCACGGCGGCCCGGCCCCGGTCAGCCCGGCCCGCAAGATCGCGAAGGTGTCGTTGAACACCTCCGTGGCCGCGCCCCATCCCCGCGCGCCGATCGCTTCCGCGAGCTGCCGTTCCTCCACCGGCAGATCCGCATTGGCCAAACATGCCGAGACCTGGTCGGCGTACGGCGCACCGGGCGCCGGACGGGGCAGCGAGGCCGCCTCGGCGGCCTCGGCGACCGCCTTCCCCAGGACGTCGAGCGCCGCCCCGGTGCCGGTCCGCTGCGGCTGGAAGCCGCCCGCGCGCCCGGTGCCGAGGACCGTGCCGTCCGCGGCGATCAGCGCCGCGTCCGTCTTGCTGTTGCCCGCGTCGATGGCCAGGACGGCGGGCCGGGAGGGCCGGTCGCTCCGGGCGGCACCGGTCACGCCCATGGCAGGTGCTCCTTGTTGTGCGCCAGGAGCCGGTCGGTCAGCCCCTCGGCGAGGTCGAACTGGCCGACCAGCGGGTGCGCCAGCAGCGCCTTGAAGACCCGCTCGCGACCGCCCCGTACGGCCGCGTCCAGCGCCAGGTCCTCGTACGCCGTGACCTGCGCGACCAGTCCGGCGTACAGCGGATCCAGCCTCGGTGCGGCCAGCGGCGCCGCTCCGGACCGGTCCACCCGCGCCTGCACCTCGATCACCGCGTCGTCCGGGAGGAACGGCAGGGTGCCGCGGTTGAGCGTGTTGACGACCTGCACGGCGCTTCCTCCGTCGCCCAGCAGGGCGGCCGCCAGGTCCACGGCCGCCTCCGAGTAGAAGGCCCCGCCCCGCTTGGCCAGCAGTTCCGGCTTCTCGTCCAGTGCGGGATCGGCGTACAGGCCGAGCAGCTCCCGCTCCATGGCGCTCACCTCGGCGGCCCGCGAGGGCTTCGTGCCCAGCTCGCGCACCACCGCGTCGTGCGCGTAGAAGTACCGCAGGTAGTACGACGGTACGACGCCCAGGCGGTCCAGCACCGCGCGCGGCATCCGCAGGTCCTCGGCGACGGCCGCGCCGTGCTCGGCGAGCAGCCCGGGCAGCAGGTCATCGCCGTCGGGGCCGCCCTTGCGCACCCCCAGCTCCCAGGTGAGGTGGTTGAGCCCGACGTGGTCGAGGTGGATGTCGGCCGGGGCCAGGTCCAGCAGCGCCGCGAACTTCCGCTGGAAGCCGATCGCGACGTTGCACAGGCCGACGGCCCTGTGCCCGGCCCGCAGCAGGGCGCGGGTGACGATCCCGACCGGGTTGGTGAAGTCGATGATCCAGGCGTCCGGGTTGGCCCGCCGAACGCGCTCGGCGATGTCCAGCACCACCGGTACCGTCCGCAGCGCCTTGGCGAGCCCGCCCGCACCGGTGGTCTCCTGCCCGACGCAGCCGCACTCCAGGGGCCAGGTCTCGTCCTGCAGCCGGGCCGCCTGCCCGCCGATGCGCAGCTGGACCAGGACCGCGTCGGCCCCGTCGACGCCCGCGTCGAGATCGGCGGTGGTGGTGATGCGCCCCGGATGCCCCTGCTTGGCGAAGATCCGCCGGGCCAGTGCGCCGATCAGCTCCAGCCGCTCGGTGGCGGGGTCGATCAGCACCAGCTCGCTGACGGGCAGGGTGTCGCGCAGCCGCGCGAAGCCGTCGATCAACTCGGGGGTGTAGGTGGAACCGCCGCCCACCACTGCGAGTTTCATGGGCACTAGCCTTTCACTCCGGTCAGGGTGACGCCCTCGACGAACGCCTTCTGGGCGAAGAAGAAGAGGACGATCACCGGCGCCATGACCAGCACGGTCGCGGCCATGGTGAGGTTCCAGTTGGTGTGGTGCGCCCCCTTGAAGGACTCCAGTCCATAACTGAGGGTCCAGGCGGCGGGGTTGTCCGAGGCGTAGATCTGGGGGCCGAAGTAGTCGTTCCAGGCGTAGAAGAACTGGAACAGCGCCACAGCGGCGATCCCCGGCTTGGCCATCGGCAGGACGACGCGCAGCAGGGTGCGGAGCTCTCCGCAGCCGTCGACCCTGGCCGCGTCGAGGTACTCGTCGGGGATCGTCAACAGGAACTGGCGGAGCAGGAAGATGGAGAAGGCGTCGCCGAAGGCCATCGGGATGATCAGCGGCCACAGGGTGCCGGACAGGTCGAGCTGCTTGGCCCAGAAGAGGTACATCGGGATGACCACCACCTGCGGCGGCAGCATCATCGCGGCGATCACCAGCAGCAGCGCCAGCCGTCGCCCGCGGAAGCGGAACTTGGCGAGGGCGTAGGCGACGGGCACCGAGGAGATCACGGTCAGCAGTGTGCCCAGTCCCGCGTACAGGAGCGTGTTGCGCCACCAGGTCAGGAAGCCGGGGGTGTGCCACACCTTGGCGTAGTTGCCCCATTCCCAGGTGTCGGGCACCAGGTCGCGGGTCAGCGCCTGCTGGTCGCTCATCAGGGAGGTCAGGAAGAGGAAGACGAACGGGAGGACGAAGAACAGGGCGGCCGCGACACCGAGGGCGTGAACGCCGATCCAGTGGAGGACGGGCTTGTGGTTACGGCGCATGCTCAGTCACCCGTTCCGATCAGCCCGCCACGGCGGCGCATCAGGAGTGCGGTGAAGGCCATGGAGAGGGCGAACAGGACCAGCGCGACGACGCACGCGGCGCCGTAGTCGAAGCGCTGGAAGCCGACGTTGTAGATGACCTGGGGGAGGGTCAGCGTGGACTTGTCGGGGTAGCCCGGCTCGAACTGCTCGCCCGAGCCGCCGATGACACCCGCGGCGACCTTTCCCGCCACCAGGGGCTGCGTGTAGTACTGCATGGCCTGGATGACCCCCGTGACCACCGCGAACAAGATGATCGGCGAGATGTTCGGCAGCGTGATGTGCCGGAACCGCTGCCAGGCGCCGGCCCCGTCCAGCTCGGCGGCCTCGTACTGCTCCTTCGGGACGTCGAGCAGCGCTGCCATGAAGATCACCATCAGGTCGCCGACCCCCCACACCGCGAGGACGGTGAGCGCGGGCTTGGACCAGTCGGCGTCGGTGAACCAGCCGGGGGCGGGCAGGCCGACCGCGTCCAGCAGGGTGTTGACCGGGCCGGTGCCGGGGTTGAGCAGGAAGACGAAGGCCAGCGTCGCGGCCACCGGCGGGGCCAGGTACGGCAGGTAGAACAGGGTCCGGAAGATGCCCGCCCCGGTCTTGATCCGGGTGATGAGCAGGCCGGTGCCGAGCCCGAAGACGACCCGGCAGCCCACCATCACCACGACCAGCCACAGGGTGTTGCGCATGGCCGGCCAGAACAGGGGATAGTCGGTGAAGACGTACGCCCAGTTGTCCAGGCCGTTGAAGACGGGCGGGCGGAAGCCGTCGTACTTCGTGAAGGAGAAGTACGCCGTGGAGACGAGCGGGTAGGCGAAGAAGACGGCGAACCCGATCAGCCAGGGCGACATGAAGGCCGCGGTCCGCAGGGCGGACCGCCGGCGCTTCGCACGCAGCGCGGGCGCGGAGGGGCCGGGCGCAGTGGCGGTCATCGGGGCTACTTCGCCTTCGCGATGTCCGTGTCGATCTGCTGGCCGGCCTTCGCGAGGCCGGCCGGGACGTCGGCGACGTCGCCCTTCTCGACCGCGTACGCGAGGTCCTGGAAGGTCAGCTGGTAGGTGCCGCCGTCGGCCTGGGCCGGGGTGGTGTTCGACTTCGGGTGCCGGGCGATGTCGAGGAAGGTCTTGAACTCCGGGGTGACCTGGAGGTTCGGGGATTCCAGGGCGGCCAGCGTCGAGGGCACGTTGTGGATGGCGTTGGCGAAGGCCACGACCGCCTCGGTGTCGGTGGTCATGTACTTCACCAGCTCCCAGGAGGCGTTCTGCTTCCTGCTGCCCGCGGCGATGCCCATGATCGTGCCGGAGAGGTATCCCTTGCCGTAGTCGGCGACCTGGTCGTCCGGGACCGGCAGCGGCGCCGTCCCGATCTCGAACGTGACCCCGGCCTCCTTGGCCATCGCGGCCCGCCACTCGCCGTCGACCTGCATCGCCACCTGCCCCTTGTGGAAGGGGTGCTCGGCGCTCCACTCGTCGCCGAAGGTGCTGCGGAACTTCTCCAGCTTCTCGTAGCCGCCGAGCTTGGCCACCAGGTCCTTCTGCGCGGTCAGCATGCTCGCGAAGGCCGGATCCTTGGCCAGGTTGGACTTGCCGTCGGCGCCGAAGTACGTCGGGCTCCACTGTGCGGTCAGGCGCACGGGGGCATTCTCGTAGCCGTGGAAGGTCGGCATGACGCCGAGCTGGTCGTACGAGTCCCCGTCGGTCTTGGTCAGTTTCTGCGCGGCCTCGGTGAACTGGCTCCAGGTCTTCGGCGGTTCGGTGATGCCGGCGGCCTTGAACGCGTCCTTGTTGTAGACGAGGCCGTACGCGTCGTTGAGCAGCGGCAGCGTGCACTGGTTGCCGTTGAACTGGGTGTACTCCAGCAGGGCCTTGGGGAAGACCTTCGCCTTGTCGACCCCGGACTTGCGCAGGAACGGGTTCAGGTCGGCGAAGGCTCCGGAGTTGCAGAACTTGCCGACGCTGTCGGTGGTGAAGGAGGAGACCACGTCGGGAGCCTTGTCCCCGCCCGCGCGCAACGCCTGGTTGATCTTGTCGTCGGTCATGTTGCCCGTGACCTTGACCTTGATGTTCGGGTGGGCCTTCTCGAACCGGGCGATGTTCTCCTCGATCGCCTTGACCTCGCTCGGCGCGGACCAGCCGTGCCAGAAGTTGAGCGTGACGTCCTTGGCCGGATCGTCGGCGGCCGCGCTGCCGCTCTGGCCCGTACACGCGGTGGCGAGGACGGATATCGCGGCGACGGCGGCCGCGGCGGTCAGACGGCGGTTTCTGGACATGGCGGTGCTCGCTCTCTGCGGGAGGAACTTCCGGGGGGTGTGCCAGGGGGTGCGGCGTCGCGTCGGGTGGTGCAGGTGTGGGTGCAGGTGCAGGTGCTGGTGCTGGTCGTACGGGCGGAGGGGGCCGGGGCCCGTCAGCGGCGGGAGGTGTCGAAGACTTCGTCGCGGGTGGTGGCGAGGGCGCTCTCCAGCGCGCCGCGCAGTACGGGCCGCTCGCGCACGGTGCCGGACACCAGGCGCGGCCGGGAGGGGGCGAGATCGGCGAGCTCGGCCTCGACGAGCTCGCGCAGCACGTCCCCGCCGGCGGCGGTCACCGCGCCGGACAGGACCACGATCTCCGGGTCCAGTACGGCGACCAGCGAGGCCAGACCGGTGGCGAGCGCGGTGGCGTACTGCTGGAGGAGCCGCAGGTTGGCCCCCTCGGGGTGCTCGGCGGCCTGCGCGAGCAGCGCGACCGCCGCGGCGACCAGCGCGGCCCCCGACCCGGCTTCGCGCCCGGCGCCGTGCCCCGATCCCGCTTCGTGCCCCGGCCCCGCTTCGTGTCCGGCCTCGTGCCCCGGCCCGGCTGCGGCGCCGGGCGGCGGCGCGATGCCCAGGGCAGCCGCCATCCCGGGCACCACCTGTGCACCGGCCAGCCCTTGGTAGCCACCGGAGTTGACCCGGGTGACCTGCCGGACCAGGGGATGGCCCGGCACGGGCAGGAACCCGACCTCGCCCGCGCCGCCGGTCCAGCCGCGGTGCAGCCGGCCGCCGAGCACCAGGGCGGCGCCGAGGCCCTCCTCGTTCCACAACAGGACGAAGTCGCCGTGGCCGCGGGCCGCGCCGAGGCGCT
Source organism: Streptomyces sp. NBC_00597 (assembly GCF_041431095.1). Lineage (GTDB taxonomy): Bacteria > Actinomycetota > Actinomycetes > Streptomycetales > Streptomycetaceae > Streptomyces. The sequence continues at coordinate 3,703,374 of NZ_CP107757.1, read as the reverse complement.
GCTCGGCGACCGCGGCCAGGTTCACGTCGTTCTCGTACTCGAGCGGCATCGGCAGGGCCGCCGCCAGCTCCTCCAGGAGGGTGGGGGAGTGCCAGCCGGGGAGGTGGTCGGCGTAGCGCAGGGCCCCGGTGCCCGGGTCGAAGGAGCCCGGGGTGGCAATGACGACCCGGTGGATGTCGGAACGCTGGAGGCCGGCGTCCTTGACGGCCTCGCCGAGCGCCCGGGTGACCCGGTCGACGGCCGCGGTGCCCTCGGCGTACGGGAGCTCGTGGCTGCCGGTGACCTCGCCGGTGAGGTCGGCGACGGCCGCGACGATACCGTTCGGGGTGACGTCCAGTCCGGCGACGTGGGCGGCGCGCGGGTTGACCCCGTACAGCTGGGCGCTGGGGCCGGGGCGGCCGCCGGAGGTGCCGGAGGCCACGACGAGTCCGGCGGCTTCGAGGCGGGCCAGCAGCTGGGAGGCGGTGGGCTTGGAGAGCCCGGTGAGCCGGCCGATCCGGGTGCGGGACAGGGGCCCGTGCTCCAGCAGCAGGTCCAGCGCCGCGCGGTCGTTCATGACGCGGAGCAGGCTGGGCGTTCCGGGGGTGGTGCCGGTCATGAGCGTTCTCTCCGTCATCGGGTCATCGGGTCATCGGCGCACGCCGTGGGCAAGAACTGTTAGGTAAGTTTCCTATCGGTGTTCGAGCCGTGTCAATGCCGCTGCCCCCGCAGAAATGAACCTGCGGGGGCAGCGGCGCGACGCGTTGGGAGAGGGAGCGCTACTTGGTGATCCGGGGGCTGCCGCTGGCCGGCGACGGGATCGGGGTGGTGGCCAGGGACTGCGGGGATGCCGGGTTGGCGAGCGCCGACGGCGCGGCCACGGCGGCCGTCGGGTCGGCCGCGGCTTCGTCCTCGTCGCCGTCGACGGCCGGCTGGCCGCCGATGATCCGGATGCCGGCCTCGTCGAAGGCCTCCTTGATCCGCCAGCGCAGCTCGCGCTCCACGGCGAACTGCTGGCCGGGCATCGTCCTCGCCGACACCTTCACCGTCATCGAGGCCAGCAGCACCTCGTCCAGGCCCAGCACCTCCACCGGGCCCCACAGGCGCTCGTCCCACGGGGACTCCTTCGCCATGTTCTCCGCGACGTGCTTGACCACCTCGCGGACCCGGGTCAGGCTCTCCGACGGCTTGATCTGGACGGCCACGCCCGCGGTCGCCCAGCCCTGGCTCAGGTTGCCGATCCGCTTGATCTCGCCGTTGCGGACGTACCAGATCTCACCGTTGTCCCCGCGGAGCTTGGTGACGCGCAGGCCGACCTCGACGACCTCGCCGGAGGCCACCCCCGCGTCGATCTTGTCGCCGACGCCGTACTGGTCCTCAAGGATCATGAACACGCCGGACAGGAAGTCCGTCACCAGGTTGCGCGCACCGAAACCGATCGCCACGCCGGCCACACCGGCGCTCGCGAGCAGCGGGCCCAGGTTGATGCCCAGGGCGCCGAGCACCATCAGCCCGGCCGTGCCGAGGATCAGGAACGAAGCCACCGAACGCAGGACCGAACCGATGGCCTCGGAGCGCTGCCTCCGCCGCTCGGCGTTGACGAGCAGCCCGCCGAGCGCCATGCCCTCGACGGCCTCGGCGCCCCGGTTCATCCTGGTTATCAGCTTGGTCAGCGACTTGCGGACCAGCGAGCGGAACGCGGCCGCGATCACCAGGATCAGCAGGATCTTCAGGCCCAGGTACAGCCATCCGGCCCAGTTCTCCTCGATGAAACTGGCGGCGTTCGTGACGCTCTCGTGGGCCTCCTTCACCGAAGCGGCCGGGTCCGGGGTGTCGGCTGCCAGGGGCAGCAGGGCGGCAGGCCAGGGCACGACGGGAACCTCCAGGTGTAGCGGTCTGCCCTCTGAAAGGGGTGTGCGGGGCAGGCCTTCCACACTAACGGGGCATTCCAGTGACCCTGTTGCCGTGTTCGAGGGAGAGACCAGGCTCACCCGGGGATGAACCCGGTGTGGTTGAAAACACCTCGGACCCGTTACGGGCGCGTGGTGGCGCTTCGACCAGCCCTAAGGAGAGACTGGAGAGCAGATCGTCCCGGCGCGAGCCACGCGCCGCCGGCGTACAAGGAGGCAGTCCGTGCCGCACGTCCTGGTCCTCAATGCGTCGTACGAGCCGCTCGGCGTCGTACCGCTCCGCCGCGCGCTCGTCCTCGTCCTGGAGAACAAAGCCGTCTCCCTGGAAGAATCCGGCGCCTTTCTGCACAGCGCGACGAGAGTCGTCCCCGCGCCCAGCGTGGTCCGGCTCAAGCGCTTCGTGCGGGTCCCCTACCGGGGGCCCGTTCCGCTCACCCGCCGCGCACTCTTCGCCCGGGACGGCGGCCGCTGCATGTACTGCGGCGGGGTCGCGACGAGCGTCGACCACGTGATCCCGCGCAGCCGCGGCGGGCAGCACGTGTGGGACAACGTGGTCGCCGCATGCCGGCGGTGCAACCACGTCAAAGCGGACCGGCACCTGCTGGAGCTGGGCTGGCGACTGCGCCACCAGCCGGCTCCGCCGTCCGGTCTGGCCTGGCGGATCATCGGGACGGGGCACCGGGACCCGCGCTGGATGCCGTACCTCCAGGCCTACGGCGCGGAGGACGCCCTGGACCGCATCGGCGCGGCGGCCTCCTGACCGGCCGGACCGACGGACCTCGCGCCCGCTGACCTCGGCCCCGGACACCCGGGCCCAGGGTCCGCGGGCCCGAGGGCCCGAGGTCTGCGGATCCGGTGCCGGCCACCGCAGTGCCGGCCACCGCAGTGCCGGCCACCGCAGTGCCGGACGGCGGCCACCGACGCCGGTCACCGGACGGCGGCTACGGGACGGCGGCGTAGGCCTCCGCCGAGAAGAGGCTGCAGCCGAACCGGGTGGCGCGCTTCTCGCAGGTGATGCGCACGAAGCGGGCCGGCGCAGAGGCGTCCAGGCGGACCGTCTCCAGGCCTCCGCGCGACGCCGCGACCGCACCCGCCGGCCGCCAGGTCGTGCCGTCCGCAGAGGTCTCCACCCGGTACGCCGACGGGTACGCCTCCTGCCAGTGCAGCACCAGCTTGCCGACCCGGGCCGCGGCCGGGAGCTCCGCCTGCCACCACGCGCCGTCCACCGGCGGGGACGACCAGCGCGTCGTCGCGGAGCCGTCCACCGCCGCCGAGGCCGGGAACGCCGGGGTCTCGTTCCCCGACGACGAGGCCCGCGCCGAGCGGAACAGGTCCGGGCCGCCCGTGCGCGGGACCGCCCGGACGGTCAGCGTCCGGGTCTGCCCCGCGAAGGTGACCGACACCGGGTAGCTGCCCGCCGGGGTGCCCGCCGGGACCGTCACCGACACCGGCACCGTGACCCGAGTGCCCCGCGGAGCCGTCGCTTCCGCCGGGAGCTTCACCTCGACCCCCGGCGGGGCCGTAGCCGCCAGCGGGCCCTTGACGCCGCCCGGGCGAAGCGCCGACAGCTGCGCCGGCACCACCTGCGCGGCCCCGCCGATCTCCACGTCCACGGCCTGCGCCAGTTCGAACCCGACCTCCGGCCCGTCCGCCAGCCACGGCACCACCTGGTGCACCGCCGGAGCCGGCAGTCCCGCCCACGACAGCCGCACCGCGTCCGCGCCCACGCCGCCGACGTCCGCCTGGGTCCAGCCCGACGCCGAGGCGTCCGCGACCTTGCGCCAGCCCTCGCCCGGAACGTGCGCCTCCACCGCCGCGCCCCGGCTCCCCGGCGGGAGCGGGTCCGTCATCACGGTCACCACCGACACCGGCCGCACCGCGTTGAGATGGACCGTGAACGAGTCCGGCTCCCGGGACACCGTGCCCGTCTGGCGGGCCGCTCCCGTCCACGCGTCCGCCTCCGCCACCGCCTGTGCCAGGAAGGGGTCCAGTACGGCCTTGTCGACCCGGGCTGCGCCCGGGTCCGCGAGCGCCTTGCGGGCCGTCGCCAGATCCTGCGAGGCCTTCCACGCTGCCGCCCCGTCCCCGCGGGACTGGGCCCGCAGGAGGTCCACCGCCAGCTCGCCCGCCGTTCCGTACGCCGACAGCCGCGCCAGCCACGGCCCGGCCTCGGCCGACAGCCCCGGCAGTCGCGCGGGCGCCTCCCGCAGGGCCGTGAACGCCGCCCGCAGCCTGTCCCCGGCCGCCTGGTCGCCCGAGCCGCGGGTGCGCCAGAACTCGTCCACCAGCGGGCGCAGGTACGCCGACTCCTGCTGGCCGAGCCCCGAGGAGGCCGTGTTCCCGGCCAGCCCGGCCAGCGAGCGGCGGGCCGCCTGGTCCGGGCCCGCCAGGTCGGAGACCGCGGCCGCCCAGGACTCGCCCGGCCGGTAGCCGTTCGGGTTCCACGCGAAGTCCGCCGCCGTGAACAGCGGGATCCGCGACAGGGCGGCCTGCGGCATCGCATTGGCCAGCAGGGCCGCCGAGCCGCCCGCCACCGCGGCCTCCCGGCCCGTGTACGGGCCCAGGAAGACCCGGCCCGGATCCCAGTCGTTGACCGGGTAGTTGTCCATGGTCACGAGCGGGTGCTGGCCGAAGGCGCTGCGCGCCCCCGCCAGTTCGTTGCCGGTGATGGTCCGCGGCACCACGCCCACGCCCGTCCAGGCGACCTCCACCCGCCCGTCGAGCCGGCTCGCCAGGGCGGTCCGGTACGTGGTCGCGCCCTTCTGGTGGTACTCCGTCGGCATCAGCGACAGCGGCGCCGCGCCCGGGTGCCGGGCGGCGAGGTGCGCCGCCAGTTCGCCGGCGACCTCGGCGTGCGCCTTCGCGGCGGCCGCCGGACCCGTCCCGTACCGCACCCGGTCGGCCCGACAGCCCCATTCGGTGTAACTGACGTCCTGGAACTGCACCTGGAACGCCCGGAAGCCCAGGTCCCACATCGCGTCCATCTTGCGCGCCAGCGCCGCCCGGTCGGCCGCCGAGGCCAGGCACATCGACTGCCCGGGGTTCACCGCCCAGGCCAGCACCACCCGGTTGGCGCGGGCCCGCTCGGCCAGCTCCCGGAACTGCGCCTGCTGCGCCGCCGGATAGTCCTCGCGCCAGTTGGAGGTCCGGTACGGGTCGTCGCCGGGCGCGAGCAGCAGCCGGTTCTGCTTGGTCCTGCCCATGAAGTCGAGTTGCGCGAGCCGCTGGTCCTGCGTCCACGGCTGCCCGTAGAACCCCTCGGTGGTTCCGCGTACGGGTGCGGTCGGCCAGTCCCGCACCACGACCCCGGGCACCTTCCCGGCGCCGGGGCCGCCTGCGGCCAGCACCTGGCGCAGCGTCTGCGCCGCGTGGAACAGGCCGTCCTCGCCCACACCAGCCAGCGCGACCGTGTCCCGGCCCGCGGCCTTGCCCACGGCGAGCCGGTAGCCGCCGCTCGGCAGTTCCGCGGCCGTGGCTCCGGCTCCGGTGCCGAACGCACCCAGCGCCCGCAGGGCCTCCTGCGCCTGGGGTCCCTGGAGCCGTACGACGGTGCCCCGCTCGGGCAGCGGCTCTCCCGGCGCCGGTTCGTGCAGGGCCCGTACGCCCGCCTCGCGCAGCGCGGTGCGGACCAGCCCGACCGCGTACGGATCGGCGTCCGGCGCCGCCACCAGGACGGCCTCGGGGCCCAGCGGGACCTCGCGCGCCGCATCGGCGGTCATCGACTGCGGGCGCGGCCAGACGGCCGGGCCCTCGGAGGCTGCTCGCGGCACGTCGGCGCCCGGGTCGAGGACGGGCCCGCCCGCAGCCCCCGCCGCGGTGGCGGACGCCGGTCCGCCGGCGCGCGCACCGCCGGCTCCGGCCGCAGGTCCGGGGCCGTGGTCCGGTCCGGGGACGGCCGGCGAGCCCGGCAGCTCGAACATGGCGGGCGACATGACGAACACCCCGCCCCCCAGCAGCGTCCCGATGACCGCCACCGCCGCAGCCGTCGTCCGCTTCCTGGCCCTGAGCTGCACGAAGCCTCCTCGCCCCGAGTCGTTCCCCGGTCGTACGAATGACCCCGAGCCCACCACCCGTGCGCCCGGAGTGTCAATGTGGGCGGGTGTTCTGACCTGGATACGCCAGGAATGCACCGCTGCCCACGGGGTATGGCTGCGTTGTTCCCGGCGGTGTTCCATGGCCCTGACCCACCCTCAGCACCCCTTACGGAAGAAGGAGCAACCGCCGTGAACACCGCACCCGGCACCCGAACCGCCCCCGCCGCCCCGCCGCTCGCCCACCTGCCCGCGCAGGCCGGGCCCGCCGAAGGGCCCCTGACCAGCGAGCCCCCGCTCGCCGGTTCCGCACACGCGCCGCTGACCAGCGAGCCCCCGCTCACCGACGAGGCCCCGCTGACGAGCGAACCGACCACGCCCGCCGCGGCCGCCGCCGCAGGCGACTAGACACAAGGACACGGGTATTCACATGGACGACCTCGCCCGGCTCGCGGCCCTGCACGGCGTCGCCACCACCTACCAGCCCGCCGAGGACGTCACGGTCCGGGTCCCGGAGGCCACCGTGGCCGCCGTGCTGCGGGAGCTGGGCGTGGACTGCGACACCCCGCAGGCCGTGCGGGGGCACCTGGCCGACGCCGACCGCGAGGCGGCGCAGCGGCTGTTGCCGCCCGTGCTGGTGTGGTGGGCCGGGTCGCTGCCGCCCGCCGAGCTCACCGCGCTGCCGGCAGGGACGCGGATCCGGCTGGAGGGCGACGAGGCCGGAGGCTGGCTGCCGGGCGAGGACTCCGGCGGGGAGCCCGCCCGGGACCCGGCCCAGGACCCGGACCCCGGCCCGGTTCCGGCCCCGGAACCGGAACCGGCCCGGGTGCCGCCGCTCGGTGTGCACCGGCTCATCGCCGAGGCCCCCGACGGTCGCACCGGGGCCGCCACCTTGATCATCGCCCCGGAGCGGGCCCCCGCCGCGCCCGAGCGGGCCCACGGACTGCTCGTCCAGCTGTACTCCCTGCTCTCCGAACAGTCCTGGGGCATGGGAGACCTCGGTGACCTGGCCGCGCTCGCCAGCTGGGCCGGCCGCACCCACGGCGTCGGCTTCATCCAGGTCAACCCGCTGCACGCGGCCGTGCCGGGGACCCCGACCGACCCCTCCCCGTACCGGCCCTCCTCGCGCCGCTTCCCCGACCCGGTGCACCTGCGGATCGAGGACGTCCCCGAGTACGCCGACTGCCCGGACTCCGACGCCCTCGCCGAACTCGCCGCCCGGGGCGGGGAACTGCGCCGCGAGGTCCTGGAGAAGGGCGCACTGATCGACCGGGACGCCGTCTGGGCCCTCAAGCGCGCCGCCCTGGAGCTGCTGTACGCGGTCCCCCGCACGCAGGAACGGGAGGCCGCCTACCAGGTGTTCCGCGCCGAACAGGGAACGGAGCTGGACCGGCACGCCACGTGGTGCGCCGAGCACGCCGGCGACGACCCGAGAGCCGGGGCCGACTTCCATCGCTGGCTGGTCTGGCTGACGGACACCCAACTCAGTGCGGCCCAGCTGGCCGCCCGCGAGGCCGGGATGGCGGTCGGCATCGTGCACGACCTGGCCGTCGGGGTGCACCCGAAGGGCTCCGACACCTCCAGCCCGTCCCTCTATGCGACGGCCGTCAGCGTCGGCGCCCCGCCCGACGCGTTCAACGCGCGCGGCCAGGACTGGAGCCTGCCGCCGTGGCGGCCCGACCGGCTCGCCGACGACGGATACGCGCCGTTCCGGGACCTGTTGCGCGGGGTGTTCCGCTACGCCGGGGCCCTGCGGATCGACCACGTCATGGGCCTGTTCCGGCTCTGGTGGATCCCGGAGGGGGCGCCGCCCGCCGAGGGCACGTACGTCTCGTACGACGGCGAGGCGATGCTCGCGGTCCTGGTGCTGGAGGCCCACCGGGCCGGGGCCCTCGTGATCGGCGAGGACCTCGGGACGGTGGAGCCGCGGGTCCGTCGGGCGCTGGCCCGGCGAGGGGTGCTCGGCACCTCCGTGCTGTGGTTCGAACGGGACTGGGCGGGCGACGGACAGCCGCTCGCACCCGAGGCGTGGCGGGCCGACTGCCTGGCCACCGCCACCACCCACGACCTGCCGCCCACCGCCGCCAAACTGGCCGGCGCCCACGTGGAACTGCGCGACCGGCTCGGCCTTCTGACCCGCCCCGTGGAGCAGGAGCAGACCGAGGACGCCGCGGACACCGCGCAGTGGCTGGACGTACTGGAGCGGCTCGGTCTGGACACCAAGGGCGAGGAGGCCGCCGTACGGGCCCTGTACGGCTTCCTGCTGCGCACCCCCGCCAGCCTGGTCGGCGTATGGCTGCCCGACGCGGTGGGGGACCGGCGTCCGCAGAACCTGCCGGGGACCTGGGACCAGTACCCCAATTGGCGGCTGCCGGTGGCCGACCCGGCGGGGCGGCCGCTGACCCTGGAGGCGCTGGCCGCCTCCCCCCGGGCGAACGCCCTGCTGGGAGCGGTGCGGGAGGGGGTGAGTGCCCGTACGGCACCCCCGGGCGCGCGCCGCGTTTAGGTGTTCGCTACGTTTGCACCGTGGACAAGAAGAACGCTCTGCGCGCCGGCGCCGTCACGGCCGGATCGACGCTGATGATGCTGCTGATGACGTCTCCGGCCCTCGCGGTGACCCGCGACGACGGCGACGACCCGGGCCCGGGCCTGAGCATCGCCCAGACCCTCGGCCTGTACGTTTTCACGCCGATCGCGCTGTTCCTGATCATCGCGGGCCTCGTGATCGTCACCGACAAGACGCGCAAGCAGCAGCCCACCGGCTGAACGGGCTGACCCCGCGGGGCAGCACACAACAGACTTCCGGGGCGCCGGGGGTCCGCACGCCGATGCCTTCCGGCTCCGGTGCGGACCTCCGGCGCTCCGTTGTGCGTTTCCGTCGCCCGTCAGGGGCCCGCGGAGCGCCCCGGGGTCCGTCCTAGACCCCAGCCAGCAGCTTGCGCAGCAGGCCGGTCAGAGCGGCGACCTCCTCGTCGTCGAGCCCGGTGAGCGCGGCGCGCTGCACCTCCAGCCCGGCGGCGACGGCCTCGTCGATGAGTGCGAGCCCCCGGTCGGTGATCGTCACCTGTAGCCCGCGGCGGTCGTGCGGATCGGGCCTGCGGGAGAGCAACCCGGCCTTCTCCAGCTTGTCCAGGCGCCCGGTCATGCCGCCCGTCGTGAGCATGAGCGTGGCCGACAGCTGGCGCGGTGAGAGCGTGTACGGGGCGCCGGAGCGCCGCAATGTGGCGACGACGTCGAACTCGCCGCGCGAGATCCCGTAGCGGGCGTAGGCCCGATCCATCGCGTCCCCCATGCTCCGGGCGATCCGGTAGATGCGGCCGAAGACCGCCATGGGGGCGGTTTCCAGATCCGGTCGCACTGCGTGCCACTGGTCGATGATCGCGTCGACGGCGTCCTTGTTGGCCTCGGTCATGAGCGCAGTATCGAGTGTTCCTCCAGTAGATCGCAAGAAAGTTGCTTGACGGAAAGTAGCTTAGGAGTAAGCTACTTCCTATCAACCTACTTGGGGGGAACGATGGCCACGGCCAAGGAATCAAGGGTGGCGGGGGAACGGTCCCTGCTCGTCGGTGCCGGGGTCAGCGCGGTCGGGACCGGCATGTACGTCCCGTTCTCGCTCGTCTTCTTCCACCACGTCACCGGCCTCTCCTTCGCCCTCGTCGGCCTGGTCCTGACCGTCACCGGCCTCGCCGGACTGGCGTTCCTGCCGCTGGCCGGCTCCGCCGTCGACCGGTTCGGCGCCAAGCGGATCGTCCTCGCCCTCTACGCGGTCCGGGCGCTCGGCTTCGCGCTCTACCCCTTCGCCGGCTCACTGCCCGCCTTCGCCGCCGTCGCCCTCGTCACCGCCCTGGCCGACCGGTCCTTCCCCGTCGTCCAGCAGTCCCTGATCGGCGAGGTGGCGCGCGGCGCCGACCGGGACCGGCTCCAGGCCTCCCTGCGCGCCCTGCAGAACGCCGGGATGGGCGCCGGAGCCCTGATCGTCTCCGGAGTGCTGGCGCTGTGGGGGACCGCCGCCTTCACGTACACCGTCTGGGGCAACGCGCTGGCCTTCGCGCTCGCCGGACTGCTCGTCCGCCGGGTCCGCCCGGTGCGCGACGCCCTGACGGCCTCCGCCAAGCGGCCGGCCGCCGGCTACCGGATGGTCCTGCGCGACCGCCCCTTCCTCGCCCTGACCGCCGCCAACTTCCTGACCGCACTGGGCTACGCGGCCCTGTCCGTACTCTTCCCGCTCTACATCGCCACCTGGCTGCACGGGCCCGACTCCCTCACCGGAGCCGCCTTCACCCTCAACACCGCCCTGTGCGCCGGGATCGGAGTGCTCGTCGCGGGCCGGGTCCGCCGCTCCGGAGCCCGCCGCACCCGCTCGGCCGCGCTCGGCGCACTGCTCTTCGCCGCCGCCTTCGTCGGCCAGATCGTGCTCGGCACCCTGCGCCCCGGGCAGACCGCCACCCTGATCGCCCTGCTGGTCATCGTCGTCGTCTACACCCTCGGCGAGCTGGTGCACAGCCCGTCCGGCGGGGCCCTGTCGGTCTCCGCCGCCCCGGAAGCCGTGCGCGGCCGCTACCTGGCCACCTACCAGGTGTCCTACTCGCTGGCCACCGCCCTGGCCCCCTCCCTCTTCACCGCCCTGCTCGCCGTCGACGGCCGCCTGCCCTGGGCCGTCCTCGCCGTCGCCGCGGCCGGCGCCGCCCTGGCGCTGGTCCGGCTGGAGCGCCGGCTGCCCGTCGAGGCCGTGTACCCGCAGCCGTCGGTCGTGACGGCCGCCTCGGCGCCGCGGACCCCGGCCCCGGTGTCGGACCCGGTGTCGGCCCCGGCGGTCTGAGCCGCCCGGCCGGACCGGCCCTGGTTCCCGCCCTCCCCTTCCGTCCCGCGTTCCTCACCCGCCCGAGGAGTCACCCGCCATGAAGCGCTTCGCCACCGTCGCCCTGACCGCCCTCGCCCCGATCTCCTGGGGCTCGACCTACGCCGTGGCCACCGAACTGCTCCCGCCCGACCGGCCCCTGTTCACCGGGGTGATGCGGGCCCTGCCCGCCGGACTGCTGCTCACGGCCCTGGCCCGCAGACTCCCGACCGGCGCCTGGTGGTGGAAGTCCGCCGTCCTCGGCACGCTCAACATCGGCGCCTTCTTCCCCCTGCTGTTCCTGTCCGCGTACCGGCTGCCCGGCGGCGTGGCGGCCGTCCTCGGCTCCGCGGGCCCGCTGTTCGTCGTCGGACTCGCCGCCCTCGTCCTGGGGGAGCGGGCCCGGCTGCGGACCGTACTCGCCGCCGTCGTGGGGGCGTTCGGCGTGAGCATGGTCGTCCTGACCTCCGCGGCCCGGCTGGACCTCGTCGGGATCGTCGCCGGTGTCGTCTCCTCCGCCTCCATGGCCGCCGGCACGGTCATGACCAAGCGCTGGGGGCGTCCCGAGGCGGTCGGCCCGCTGGCCGTCACCGGCTGGCAGCTCACCGCGGGCGGGCTGGTCATCATCCCCGTCGCGGCCCTGATCGAGGGAGCGCCGCCCGCGCTCGACGGCAAGGCCTTCCTCGGCTACGGCTACATGATGCTGATCAACACCGGCATCGCGTACTGGCTCTGGTTCCGCGGCATCGGCAGCCTCACCGCCACCTCGGTCACCCTGCTCGGCCCGCTCTCCCCGCTCACCGCCGCCGTCATCGGTTGGGCGGCCCTCGGGCAGGCCCTGTCGCCCGTACAGCTGATGGGCATGGCGATCGCCTTCGGGGCCACCGTCGCCGGCCAGCTGTTCGCCGCCCGGACCCCCGCCCCCGCAGAACCGTTCAGTTCTACTGAAGAGAATGATCGAAATGTTTCGATGGACCTGACGGGTGACGAAGTGCGACGGTAGACCCACTTCAGACCGACACCCGAGGGGGAGAACACACCGTGGCCGTCATGGACAGGGTCCGTACCGTTACGCAGCACCAGCCCGGCAGCCAGGCCGCGAAGGGGTCCGCCGGACTCGGCGTCCTGCTCGCCCTGGTGGCCACGGTCGTCTGGTCCGGCAGCTTCGTCGCCACCCGGGGAATGGCCGACACCGTCCCGCCCGTCCAGGCCGTGTTCTGGCGCTGGATCATCGCCACCCTCGCCGTCGCCCCCTTCGCGGCCCGCCAGGCCTGGCAGCAGCGGGCGCTGATCCGCAAGCACTTCGGCTTCGTCGCCCTCGCCTCGCTGTTCGGTGTCGCCCTGTACAACACGCTCGTGCACCAGGCCGGACTGACCACCTCCGCCTCCAACATGGGCATGATCATGGCCGCGTCGCCTGTGATCATGGCGCTCTACGCCCGGCTCGGCGGCGAACGGCTCGGCGCCCGGCGCACCTTCGGACTGCTCCTCGCCGCGTTCGGGGTCCTGCTGCTCGTCGGGGACGGCTCGCTCGGCTTCGACTTCGGGGCCGGCGACCTGTGGATGTTCGCCGCCGCCCTGTCGTTCGCCACGTACAGCGCGCTCCTCAAGCGCAAGCCCGCCGAGCTCGGCGGACTGGCCTTCCTGATCACCACCTTCGTGCTCGGCGCGCTGATGCTCGCCCCCGCCTACGCCGTGTCCGTCACCGTCCAGGGCGGGTTCGAGGTCACCGCGGGCACCGCCGGCATGCTGCTGTACGTCGGCGTCATGTCCTCCGCGGTCGCCTTCTTCGCCTGGAACAAGGCCGTCTCGCTGATCGGCGCTGCCCGGTCGGGAGTCGTCTACTACCTTCAGCCGGTGTGCGTCGCCGGCCTCGGCCTCCTGCTGCTGGGCGAGCGGACGGGCCCGGCGCAGCTGCTGTGCATGGCGCTGATCCTGGGCGGCGTGAGCCTGGGGGCCCGGCGGTAGGTTCGGTCCCATGACCGAGTGGGACATCAAGAAGCTGCGGATCCTGCGGACCCTGGCCGACCGGGGGACCGTGACCGCGACGGCCGAGGCGCTGCACATGACGCCCTCGGCCGTTTCGCAGCAGCTGACCAATCTCGCACGGCAGTTGGGGGTGCCGCTGCTGGAGGCGCAGGGGCGCCGGGTCCGGCTCACGGATGCCGCACACCTCGTACTGCGGCACGCCGAGGCGGTGTTCGCGCAGCTGGAGCGGGCGGACGCCGAACTGGCCGGGTACCTGGTCGGGGACGCGGGGGAGGTCCGGATCGGGGCGTTCTCCACGGCCGTGCCGGTGCTGGTGGTCCCGGCGGTGGCGGCGCTGCGGCGCAGCCACCCGGGGGTGGAGGTACGGGTACGGGAGACCGAGGCGGCGGAGTCGTACGAACTGCTGTCGGCCGGCGCGGTCGACCTCGCCCTCTCGCTGGCGGCGCACGCCCCGACCGCCCGGGACCCGCGGTTCACCCGCATGGTGCTGCTGGAGGACCCCCTCGACGTGGCCCTGCCGCCGGGGCATCCGCTGGCGGGCGCGGCCGAGCTGCGGCTGGCGGACCTGTCGGGGGACCCGTGGATCTACGGGGGCAGCGGGCCGTGGCAGGAGATCGCGCGGACGGCGTGCGAGGCCGCGGGGTTCGTGCCGGAACAGGTGCACGCGGCGGCCGGGTGGACCGCGATCCTCGCGATGGTCGAGGCGGGGATGGGCGTGGCGCTGGTGCCGCGCATGGTGTCGAGCCGGGCCTCGGGGGTGACGGTGCGGGTCCTGACCCGCGACCGCCCCACGCGGCACGTCATCGCGGCCACCCGCCGGGGATCGGAATCGGCGCCGGCGGTGGCCCACGCCCTGGCGGCCCTCCGCCAGGCCGCTGCCGCTCGCTGACCGGGCCCTGAGGCCCCGCTGCGCGGCGCCGTCGTCCTCTCCGAGACCGGCTCCGAACCCGCCGGCCGCACCAGACACAAAGCCCGGGCCGGCCTCCGGGTTCCCCGGCTTGGTCGGATTCCCCGGGCTTCGTCGGGCTTCGCCGGGCACCCCGGGTTCCGCTGGGCACCCCGGGTTCCGCTGGGCCCCGGGCCCCGGGCTTCGTCGGGCTCCGGGCTTCGCCGGGCCCCTGGATCGGCTGCCGAGTACCCCGGGCTTCGCCGGGCTCCGGGCAGCCCCGGGTTCTGTTGGGCGCCCCGGGCTTCGCCGGGCTCCGGGTTCCGTCGGGCTCCGGGCTTCGCCGGGCACCCGGGTTCCGCCGGGCCCCGGGTTCCGCCGGGCCCCGGGTTCCGCCGGGCCCCGGGCTCCGTCGGGACCCCGGGCTTCGTCGGGCTCCGGGTTCCGTCGGGCATCGGGCTTCGCCGGGCCCCTGGATCGGCTGCCGAGTACCCCAGGCTTCCCCGGGCTTCGCCGGGCACCCCGGGTTCTGCCGGGCTCCGGGCTCCGTCGGGCTCCGGGTTTCCGTCGGGCCCCGGGTTCCGTCGGGCATCGGGCTTCGCCGGGCCCCTGGATCGGCTGCCGAGTACCCCGGGCTTCCCCGGGCTTCGCCGGGCACCCCGGGTTCTGCCGGGCTCCGGGCTCCGTCGGGCTCCGGGTTTCCGTCGGGCCCCGGGCAAAGCCGGGTACCCGGCTTTGCCCCGACCCGCGTCGGCGCCGGACGTGTGCGGTGCCCCGGCGCCGCCGGAAGGGTCCGGTGGGCCGGGGCAGCCGGGCGGGGCGTCAGGCGGAGGCTGCCGCCGCGTCCGCGGCCTGGGCCTTCAGGGCGCGCTCCACGCCCGACCGGGACTCCGAAACCAGCCGGCGCAGGGCCGCGTTCGGCTCGGCCGAGGCCAGCCAGGCGTCCGTCGCCGCGAGGGTCTCCGGGGAGACCTGGAGCGACGGGTAGAGGCCCACCGCGATCTGCTGGGCGATCTCGTGGCTGCGGTCGTCCCAGATCCCCTTGACCACCGCGAAGTACTTCTCGGTGTAGGGGGCCAGCAGCTCGCGCTGGTCGGTCTGGACGAAGCCGCCGATCACCGCTTCCTGCACGGCGTTGGGCAGGTCCGCGGACTCCACCACCGAGGCCCACGCCTCGGCCTTGGCCTCCGCCGTCGGACGCGCGGCCCGCGCCGTGGCCGCGTGGCGCTCGCCCGCCGCCGTCCGGTCGCGCTCCAGCTCCGCCGCGATGGCCGTCTCGGCCAGGACACCGGTGGCGACGAGGCGCTCCAGGAACGCCCACCGCAGCTCGGTGTCCACGACCAGGCCCTCGATCTCGGCCGCCCCGTCCAGCAGCGCGGCCAGGTAGGTCAGCTGTCCCTCGGTGCGGGCGGTGGCCGCGAAGGCGCGGGCCCACGCCAGCTGGTGGTCGCTGCCCGGCTCGGCGCCGCGCAGGTGCTGCAGCGTGGCCTCGGTCCAGGCCGCCAGGCCCTGCTCCCGCCACGCCGGGTCGGCGTACAGGTCGACGGCCAGCTTCACCTGCCGGTGCAGCGACTGGACGACGCCGATGTCCGACTCCTTGCCGATGCCGGCCAGGACGAGGGCGAGGTAGTCGCGCGTGGCCAGTTCGCCGTCGCGGGTCATGTCCCACGCCGAGGCCCAGCACAGTGCGCGCGGCAGGGATTCCGTGAAGTCGCCGAGGTGCGCGGTGACGTTGGCGAGGGAGACCTCGTCCAGGCGGACCTTGGCGTACGACAGGTCGTCGTCGTTCAGCAGCACGACGGCCGGCCGGGGGCGGCCGACCAGCTCCGGCACCGCGGTCAGGTCGCCGTCGATGTCCAGCTCGATCCGGTCCGTACGGACGAGCTTGTCGCCGTCCAGGTCGTACAGGCCGATCGCGATCCGGTGCGGGCGCAGCGTGGGCTCGCCCTTGGCTCCGGCGGGCAGTGCCGGGGCCTCCTGGCGGACCGCGAACGCGGTGATGTTCCCGTCCGCGTCCGTCTCGATGGCGGGGCGCAGGATGTTGATGCCGGCCGTCTCCAGCCACGCCTTCGACCACGCGGTCAGGTCGCGGCCCGAGGTCTCCTCCAGGGCGCCCAG
Organism: Streptomyces sp. NBC_00597; assembly: GCF_041431095.1. Taxonomy (GTDB): domain Bacteria; phylum Actinomycetota; class Actinomycetes; order Streptomycetales; family Streptomycetaceae; genus Streptomyces. The sequence goes on along the minus strand of NZ_CP107757.1, from coordinate 3,687,624 downwards.
CAGGTCCGACAGGCGCGTGTTGCCGAACGCGTGCGCCTTGAAGTACGCCTGCACGCCCTTGAAGAAGGCTTCCATGCCGACGTAGGCCACGAGCTGCTTGAGCACCGAGGCGCCCTTGGCGTACGTGATGCCGTCGAAGTTGACCAGGACGTCGTCCAGGTCACGGATGTCGGCCATGATCGGGTGCGTGGACGGCAGCTGGTCCTGCCGGTACGCCCAGGTCTTCATGGAGTTGGCGAAGCTGGTCCACGCGTGCGGCCACTTCGAGCCCTCCGCGTAGGCCTGGCAGGCGATCGAGGTGTAGGTGGCGAACGACTCGTTCAGCCACAGGTCGTTCCACCACTCCATGGTGACCAGGTCGCCGAACCACATGTGCGCCAGCTCGTGGAGGATCGTCTCCGCGCGCACCTCGTACGACGCGTCCGTCACCTTGGAGCGGAAGACGTACTGGTCGCGGATGGTGACCGCGCCCGCGTTCTCCATCGCACCCGCGTTGAACTCGGGGACGAAGAGCTGGTCGTACTTGGCGAACGGGTAGTCGTACGCGAACTTCTCCTGGAACCAGTCGAAGCCCTGGCGCGTGACGTCGAAGATCGCGTCGGAGTCCAGGAACTCGGCGAGCGACGGCCGGCAGTAGATGCCGAGCGGCACCGACTGGCCGTTCGGGCCCTCGTACGAGCTGTGCACCGCGTGGTACGGGCCGACGATCAGCGCCGTGATGTACGTGGAGATGCGCGGCGTCGGCTCGAAGCGCCAGACGTTGTCCTTGACGTCCGCGGCCTCCGGCGTCGGGGAGTTCGAGATGACCGTCCAGCCCTCGGGGGCCGTCACGGTGAACTGGAACGTCGCCTTCAGGTCGGGCTGCTCGAAGCTGGCGAACACGCGCCGCGCGTCCGGCACCTCGAACTGGGTGTACAGGTAGGCCTGCTGGTCGACCGGGTCGACGAAGCGGTGCAGGCCCTCGCCCGTGTTGGTGTAGGCGCAGTCCGCGACGACGCGGAGCTCGTTGGCGCCGGCCGCCAGGTCCTTCAGCGCGATGCGCGAGTCCTTGAAGGCCTCGGCCACGTCCAGCGCCGTGCCGTTCAGGACGACCTCGTGCACGGCGGGCGCGACCAGGTCGATGAAGGTCTCGGCGTCGGCCTCGGCGGACCGGAACCGCACGGTGGTCACGGAGGGGTACGTGCCGCCCTCCTGCGCACCGCTGAGATCGAGTTCGACCTCGTACGAGTCGACGGTGAGCAGCTTCGCCCGCTGCTGAGCCTCTTCACGGGTGAGATTCGTGCCAGGCACGCGGTCATCTCCTTTGATGGTGACGTTGCCCGGCCATCCTTCCACGCGGGGCCGACCAGGTGGGCGGAGTAATCCACGGGCGAAACGCGACGTCCGATTTCCGCCAGCTTCAGCCGGTCCGGGCGCGCACGCTGGTCGGCATGACCACGCACCCGGCGCCCCGACCGGCGCTCCACGCAGTACGCCCCGTCGCCCCCGACACCCTCGCCGCCCTGCGGATCCGCGACGACGCGGGCCGGCCCTGCCTGCCCTACGAGGACCCCGAGGGCGGCGCCCCGCTGCGCTGCTGCCTGCGCCGCAGCCGCCCCGGGGAGCGGATCGCACTCGTCTCCTACGCGCCGCTGCGCCGCTGGGCGGCCGAGACCGGCGCCGACCCGGGCGCCTACGACGAGCAGGGCCCGGTGTTCGTCCACGCCGCCGACTGCGGCGGCCCGGCCCGGACCCACGGCCACCCCTTCGCCCAGCCCGGGGCCCTGCGCACGCTGCGCCGCTACGACGCAGGGGGGCGCATCCTCGGAGGCCGCGCGCTCTCCCTCGGCGAGGAGCCGGACGCTTCGCTGGAGGAGGCCCTGACGGAGGCCTTCGCCGACCCGAACGTCGCTCTGGTGCACGTCCGCGCCACCGAGTTCGGCTGTTTCCTGTTCGAGGTCCGCAGGCCGTACTGACCGGCGCGGCCCCGGTGCGGCCCCGGCGCGAACACGGCGCGACCACGGCGAAGGGGCGGCACCCGTGGGTGCCGCCCCTTCGCCGTGGTCGCGGGCTCAGCCGCGGAGCTCCTCCGCGACGAGCTCCGCGATCTGGACCGCGTTCAGCGCCGCGCCCTTGCGGAGGTTGTCGTTCGAGAGGAACAGCGCGAGGCCGTTCTCGACGGTCTCGTCGACGCGGATGCGGCCCACGTACGAGGCGTCCTTGCCCGCCGCCTGGAGGGGGGTCGGGATCTCCGAGAGCTCGACGCCGGGGGCGTCCTTCAGCAGCTCGTACGCGCGCTCCACGCTGATCGGGTTCGTGAAGCGGGCATTGACCTGGAGGGAGTGGCCGGAGAAGACCGGTACGCGCACGCAGGTGCCGGACACCTTGAGCTCCGGGATCTCCAGGATCTTGCGGGACTCGTTGCGGAGCTTCTGCTCCTCGTCGGTCTCGAAGGAGCCGTCGTCGACCAGGTTGCCCGCGAGCGGGACCACGTTGTAAGCGATCGGGCGCTTGTAGACGGCCGGCTCCGGGAAGTCCACCGCGCCGCCGTCGAAGGTGAGCTGGTCGGCGGCCTCGGCGACCGCGCAGGCCTGGCCCTTGAGCTCGGCGACACCGGCCAGGCCGGAACCGGACACGGCCTGGTAGGTGGTGGCGACCAGCGCCGTCAGGCCGGCCTCCTCGTGCAGCGGGCGCAGCACGGGCATCGCGGCCATGGTGGTGCAGTTCGGGTTCGCGATGATGCCCTTGGGGCGGTTCTTGATCGCGTGCGGGTTGACCTCGGAGACGACCAGCGGCACCTCGGGGTCGCGGCGCCACGCGGAGGAGTTGTCGATCACGACGGCGCCCTGGGAGGCGACCTTCTCGGCGAGGGCCTTGGACGTCGAGCCGCCCGCGGAGAAGAGCACGATGTCCAGGCCGGAGTAGTCGGCCGTGGAGGCGTCCTCGATGGTGATCTCCTTGCCCTCCCATGCGAGGGTCGAGCCCGCGGAACGGGCCGAGGCGAACAGCCGCAGCTCGTCCACCGGGAACTTGCGCTCGGCGAGGATGCCGCGCATGACTCCGCCGACCTGTCCGGTGGCTCCGACGATTCCGACCCTCACGGTGACTCCTTTTGGTACGTACGACGCGGGCGCGTGGAGCCATCATGCGTTCGACCCCACGAGGCTTGTCCAATCCATTGTCCGAGGAACGGACGGTGTCCCCGATGTGAACCCTCGTGACACGTTCGTGGCGGCCGTGTTGCACCCCTGCCGAACGCCCGTTTTGCCTGGTGGTAGCCGGTTACGGTCCGATCAGTCGCGTCCGGTATCCGGACGTGCGTTCCGCACACCGAACTCGGGGAGTACCACCGTGCGCGCCATCCGCCACCGCCGCCGGTCCATACCGGCGCTCGCCGCCCTCGCGGCCGCCGCCGTCGCCGCACCCGTCCTGCTGGCCGCCGCCCCGGCGGCCGCGCACCCGCGCGAGGGCGGGCTGGCCGAGGAGCTGGTGGCACAGGTCACCGCCCGCGGCGCCCACCGCCACCTGGCGAAGTTCCAGCAGATCGCCGAGGCCAACGGCGGCAACCGCGCCGCCGGCACGCCCGGCCACGCCGCCTCGGTGGCGTACGTCCACGACACGCTGGAGAAGGCCGGGTACCGGGTCTCGTACCAGGACTTCGACATCCACGAGGCGCACACGAAGACGGAGCGGACCACCGTCCTCGGGGCGGCCCCGCGCGAGCTGGCCACCGCGGCCTTCACCTTCACCACGTCGACGCCGGCCGGCGGCCTGACCGCCCCCATCGCGCTCGCCCGGGTCGACGAGACCCCGGGCTGCGACGCCGCCGACTATCCGGCGGGAGCCTTCACCGGGAAGATCGCCCTGGTCAAGCGGGGTGCCTGCACCTTCGTGGAGAAGCAGAGGGCGGCCGCCGCCGCGGGTGCGGCCGGCGTGATCGTCTACAACCACAGCGGCACCACCCCGGTCCGGGGCGGGTTCTCCTCGCCCGCCGAGGGGATCGTCCCGAGTGCGGGGATCAGCCTCGCCGACGGCGAGGCGCTGGCCGCGGCCGCTGGCGGCGGCGAGGTGACCGTACGCCTGGACCTCGACCAGGAGCACGTGAAGAGGACCACCCGCAATGTGATCGCCGAAACCAGGGGCGGCCGCGCCGACCGCGTCGTCACGGTCGGCGCCCACCTGGACTCGGTGCCGGAGGGCCCGGGCATCAACGACAACGGGTCCGGCTCCGCCGGCCTGCTGGAGGTGGCCCTCAAGCTCGCCGGGAAGGGCGCGAACAAGAAGGGGAAGGGGCCCGCCAACAAGGTCCGCTTCGCCTGGTGGTCGGCGGAGGAGCTCGGCCTGCTGGGGTCCGAACACTACGTGGCGCAGCTGTCCGCGAAACAGAAGGAGGACATCGCGCTCTACCTGAACTTCGACATGATCGCCTCGCCGAACCCGGTGCAGTTCGTCTACGACGGCGATGACTCGGACAAGACCGGCGAGGGCGCGGGCCCGGCCGGCTCGGCGCAGATCGAGGCGCTCATCAACGGCTTCCTCGACGGGAAGGGCAAGCCGCACGAGGGCAGCGACTTCGACGGCCGCTCCGACTACGGCCCGTTCATCGCGAACGGCATCCCGGCCGGCGGCACCTTCACCGGAGCCGAGGGCGTCAAGAGCGCCGAGCAGGCCCGGCGGTACGGCGGCACGGCCGGGGCCCCGTACGACCCGAACTACCACGGTGCGGGCGACACCCTGGAGAACCTGGACCTGAAGGCCTTCGACACCAACCTGGACGTCATCGCTCACACGGTCGGCACGTACGCCCAGGACCTGAGTTCGCTGGGCAGGTAGCCGGGCGGACCCGGGCCCGGGGGAAAAAGCCCGAAGGGGCGGTGCTCCGACGAGCACCGCCCCTTCGGTGTGGAACCGGTGGAGCTACGGGGTGACCTTCTCGATCTGGACGCTGCCGGTGCCGGCGGCGGTGCCGCGGCCGTTGAGCAGCTTGACCTCGCCGAAGAACTGACGGCCCTCGGGGGCCGGAGCGGAGGCGAGGACGTTCGCCGTGACGGCCGCCGAGGCGCCGTTGGCGAGGTTTACCGCGGCGGCCCCGTCGACCTGGACGGAGCCCAGGGCGGACGAGAAGTACACGTCGCGGTAGTTGTAGGTGGTGGAGCCGGACGGAACCGCGTAACCGGCCACCTCGATGGTGTAGGTACCGGCGGCCGGGTTGAGTAGGGTCACGGCCTCCTCGGAGTCGCCGTCGGCGGAGGAGCCCACCTTCACGCCGTCCTTGAGGATGGTGAGGTCGAGGTCGGCACCGGTGTCGGAGACACCGCCGATGGCCACGTCCAGGCGGGAGACGCCCTCACCGATGGTGACGGTGCTCGTCTGGGTCTCGCCGTTGGCGATGGTCGGCTTGGCGACCTTCGCGGAGCCGAGCGGGCCGCCCTGGAGCTTGCCGCCGGCGATGGCCGCACCGTCGTTCTTCACGGTCCACTGGACCGGGGCCGGGGTGCCCTGCTTGACCTCGGGGAGGACCTTGACCGCCGGGTCGAAGCCCGCGCCCAGGACGCTGACGTCCAGCTTGAACGGGTTGTCGAGCAGCGGCGACGTACGGCGCGACTCGACCTCGATCTCCCAGACGCCCGGCGTCGGGTTGTCGTACGAACGCAGGTCGGGGCGGCAGGTGTTGGCCGGGTTGTCGTAGTTCGGGTAGCACTGGGTCGTCGCGCTGTCCTCGACGCCCACACCGTACGGGTGGATCGAGATGAAGCGCGTCTGGCTGCCCGTCTTGAGACCGCCGAGGGCGACCTCAAGGGACTTCGCACCCTGCGGGACGGTGACGAAGTACGACTTGTGGCTGTTGCGCTGGACGGAGGAGGTGTCCGACATCGTGAACGACGGCTTCGCCAGCGGGGTGGAGGCGACGACCGTGGTCAGGATCTGCTTGTCGATGCCCTCGGTGGTCTCGTCGTCCAGCTGCAGGATGCCGCTGTGGACGCCGGCCGTCTTGGGGTTGGCCTCGACCTTGATGGTGACCGGCTTGTTCAGCGGCAGCGTGACGTAGTCGTAGCCGCCGACGACCTTGAACGTGCCGTCGTTGTTGCGCCAGCTCAGGTCGTGCCGGGTGCCGTACTTGACGCCCGTGGTGCGGGTGACGACGACGTCGTAGACCTTCTTCTGGCCGACCTTGAGGCCGCCCTCGCGGTCGTAGAGGCCAGTGCCGAAGCCCGGGGTCTTCAGGAACTGGTCGATCGCGGTGTCGACCGGTGCCTTGACGGTGAACTCGTTGGCCTTGGCGCCGCGCTGGAGGGACTCCCACGCGTCGACGATGTTGATCAGGCCCGCGCCCTGGGCGTGCGCCGGGACGTCGTCGATCTTCTTCGCGGTGCTGGTGAGCGCCACGCGCAGGCTCGCCGGGGTCACCGTCATGTGCTGCTGCTTGGCGGCCGAGAGCAGCAGGGCGCTGGCGCCCGTCGCCTGCGGCGAGGACATCGAGGTGCCCTGCAGCATCGAGTAGCCGGCCGGCAGGTTGTAGCCGGACTCCTTCACCGGGGAGCCGGGCAGCCAGGTCTGCGTGGTGTTGATGGCCGCGCCGGGGGCGGTGATGGTCGGCGTGAAGCCGCCGTCCTCACGCGGACCGCGCGAGGAGAACGGGAACATGTTGTACTTCTTCGTCACGCCGGAGCCGTAGTTGGCGGCCCAGGTCTCCTTGGAGACCGCGGCACCCACGGAGATGACCTTGTCCGCGAGACCGGGGTCGCCGATGGTGTTGACACCGGGGCCCTCGTTGCCCGCCGAGATGACGAGCTGGACACCGTAGGTGTCGATGAGGTTCTTGTAGAGCTCGGCGCGGGCGTTGTTGCCGTCGTTCAGCGCCGGCAGGCCGCCGATGGACATGTTGACGATGTCCACGCCGCGGTTGACGACGAGGTCGATCATGCCCTCGGTCAGCGCGACGTTGGTGCAGCCGCCGGACCAGGAGCAGGCGCGCGAGGAGACGATCTTCGCGCCGGGCGCCTCGCCGTTCATCTTGCCGCCGAAGAGGCTGTTGGCGGCGGTGATGCCGGCGACGTGCGTGCCGTGCTCGGACTCGATGATGCCGATGTTGACGAAGTCGGCCTTCTTGCCGACCCAGTCCCCGCCCAGCGGGTCCATCGGGACGTCCTTGCGGATCTGGATCACGAACGGGATGCGCTCGGCGACGTCGGTCGCCGGGTTGTCCGTGCCGAAGTAGCCGATCTGGTAGCCGTCCTTGTACGGCTTCATCGGCTCGTTGTTCGTGAAGTCGCCGTCCTGGTCGGTGTCGACGCGGACGGTGCCGGCGGCGGCGTCGTAGAGCATGCCGAACCGGTCGGTGGTGTCCCCGTCCCGGTTGACGTCGCCCTTCGCGTCACCCGTGGCGGTGATCGACTCGCTGAAGCGGCTCCACTGGTACGAGCCCTCCGGGGCCTTCCAGCTCTGGCCGCCCGCGCTGAAGGTGCCGCCCGTGGCCGTGACCGGGGTGATCTGCGCGCGCCAGGTGGCGTCGTTGTCGGTGATCGGGTCGGTCGCGGTGACCCAGTCGACGATCTTGCGCTCACCAGTGGTGGTCTTCTGGAGCGCCGGGTGGCCGAGGTCGACGCCCGAGTCCAGGATGCCGATGGTCACGCCGCGGCCGTCGGCCTGCGGGTTCTTGGCGACGAAGTCCACCGCACCGGTCTCGAAGGACGGGTTGTACGGGTTCTTCGCGGGGGTGTTCTTGTCCGGACCGGGGTAGGTCTCGGAGGCGGTCTTCTTCGCCGAGCCCGAGTCCTTCCCGCCGTCGGGGCGCGGGTCCGACAGCTGGATCTCGTGCTTGAGGTCCATGGCGTGCACCGAGGACAGCTTGGCGGCGGCCTTCAGCGCGGCCTCGGCCTTGCCGGTGGGCAGCGTGGCGCGCACGTAGCCGAGCTTGTCGTTGGTCTGGCCGACCGAGGCGCCCTGGACCGCGGTGAGCTGGTCCGCGACCTGCTTGGTCTGACCGGGGGCGGTGGCCACCATGACGGTGACGGTCGCGTCACCCTTGGCCTTGGCCTCCTGGAGCAGCTCGGCGTCCGCCGAACCCATCTTCTGGTCCGCGGACTTGACCGCCGGGCCGGTGCCCGGGGTGCCGCTTCCGGTGCCCGTCGCCGCGAACACGGGCATCGCGCCCGCGGTCGCCAGCGCGGCGACCAGGCCGGCCGCGGCCGCGACGCGCGCGACGCGTCTGGCCCCGGATATGGAGCTGGGGGATTCGAGGGTCATCAGCATCCCTGGATAAGTGAAAGATACGGTCCGGATTTCGGTGCCGGATGACCGGTCAGCTTTGCGCAAGTGACAGCTGTTTGGGGAGCGTTGTCATTGACCGAGACCTGACATGGCGGACTCTCGCCAGGTCAGACCATGCGCCATCGAGGCCGTACCGGGGCGTACGCGTGCGAATCACAGGGGTTGAAGAGTTGATTTATCGACTTCCCGACCTCATTGCGAGGAAGGCGCGGTGTCCGGTCTCAGGTCGGGTGTGACAACTTCCGGTTCCTCAGCGCACGCGCGTGCGCGCGTAGTGCCGCGAGGCCTTCGCCCGGTTTCCGCACACGGACATCGAGCACCACCGTCGGGTGCCGTTGCGCGAGGTGTCGTGGAAGTGCAGCACGCACGTCTCGGAGGCGCACGTGCGGATCCGCTCGGGCGTGGTGCCCAGGAGCTCCAGGTAGTCGCGGGCGGCCGTCCAGGCCGGACCCCAGGTCGGGTCCTCGAACTCGGTGCGCTCGCCCGGGCCTTCGGCGGTCAGCGTGGCCCGGATCCGGCCGTGCTCCAGGACGGCGTCGACCAGGGCGCGCGCGCTCTCGTCGGCCGGGTCCGCGACCGCGCGGGCGAGCGCCTCGCGGGCGGTCAGCAGGTGGACGAGGGTCGCGGCGTCGGCGCGGAAGCGGTCGGCCAGCCCGGTGCTGCGCAGCCAGATCGCGAGCCCCTCGATGCGGGTCAGCCCGAAGGCGCCGGCGAAGAGGTCGACGCTCTCGCCGTCCTGCGTCCACCGCGTATTCAGCAGGTCCAGGGAGACCGGCTCGCCCGTCAGGGGGCGGGGATCCGCCGCCTCTGTCGCCATCTCGTCGCTCCTCTGCGCGCGCCTACTAACCCCTCAAGGTTACGTGACCGGTTTGACGTCGACGGGCCTAACCTCTAAAGTTGACTTAGAAGGTTAGGTCTGTGGGTCGGTGACGGGAGGCGGCGTCATGGGGCGGTACCACTGGGGCTCGCTGGCCGTGCAGGAACGCGTCGGCGTGCGCGAGCTCGCCGAGCACGTCGGCCGCTCGATCGGCACGGACATCGGGGAAGGCGCCGCGGCCTTCCTTGAGCGGCAGCCGCACCTGGTCGTCGGCGCCGCCGACGCGACGGGCCGGTTGTGGGCCTCGCTGCTCACCGCCGCGCCCGGTTTCGTACGGGCCGCCGGTCCGCACCGGATGGCGGTCGACGGCGGACTGCCCGCCGGGGACCCCCTCGCCGAGGCCCTGGCCACGGAGGGCACCCGGGTCGGGACCATCGCCGTCGACCCGCGCACCCGGCGCCGGATGCGGCTGGGCGGGACCCTGGAGGTGACGGCGGGCGGGTTCGCGGTCGCGGCCGAACGGGTCTTCGCCAACTGCCCCAAGTACCTGCAGAAGCGGCAGCCGCTGGAACTGGTCGCCGAAGGGGCCGGTGTCGTGCGGCTCGGGGGTGCGCTCACCCCCGACCAGGAGCGGACCGTCCGGGCCGCCGACACCTTCTTCGTCGCCACCACCGCCGAGGGCGGGGCCGACGCCAGCCACCGGGGCGGGATGCCGGGCTTCGTCGAGGTGCTCTCGCCGATCGAGCTGTCCTGGCCGGACTATCCGGGCAACGCCATGTTCCTCACCCTGGGCAACCTCACCGCGGATCCGCGGGCCGCATTGCTGTTCCCCGACTGGGAGAGCGGGGCGGTGCTCCAGCTCAGCGGGCGGGCCCGGACCGGCTTCGGCCCGGACGGCAGCCGCAGCATCCGCTTCCGCATCGACTCGGTGGTGGAGAGCCTGCACCCCGGGCGGCTGCGCTGGAGCACCCCGGAGTACTCGCCGGCCAACCCGGCGCTGGCGCCTCACCGGGGCAGTACGACCAGGTAGGCGGCGGGCTCGCCGTCCGCGGAGGCCGTCAGGGCGGTCCGCACGACCGCGGCCTGCTGCTCGGGCCAGTCGCGGAGCTTGCGCGGGGTGATGTGCAGGACGGTCACCCCGAGCCGCTCCAGGCTCTCCCGCTTGCGGACGGCCTCCGAGAACTCCTCGTCCTCGCCCTGCCGCGGCGCGCGGGTGTCGATCTCCAGGGCGACGCTCTGCTCCGGCCAGAACGCGTCGACCCCGCCCAGGTGCGGGCCGCCGGGCAGCCGCAGGTCCACGTTCCAGACGGGCTCGGGGAGCTCGTGGCCCCGTACGAGCTGGTACAGCCGGTCCTCGGCGATGGCCCGGCCCTCCGCGAGCAGGGACTCGACGGCGTCCACGACGTGGGGGCGGTTCAGCAGCCGGGCCACCGTCAGCTCCCGTACGACGGCGGCGGGTTCGCAGTGCCCGCCGCGCACGGCCTCGCTGAGCAGACGGCGTACGGTGCCGGCGTCGTCGAGCTGCCCGACCGCGTCGGCCAGGGCCCGGGCCACGGGGGCGACGGGCAGCCCGGTCACCTCCTGCGGGTGGGGCGGGGTGTGCGTGCGCACGATCCGCACGGTGCCGACGGAGCGGAGCCGGCGGGTGTGCGGCACCAGCACGTCGATCTGCGTGAGGGCGGGCAGCGCGGGCGCGGAGGCGAACCGGTACAGGGCGAGGGCCGCGAGCCCGGTGACCATGGCTTCGCCGCCGCCGCCGCGGCGGCACGCGTACAGCAGGGCGGCGTGCAGGCGCTCCTCGCTGGTCGCGGCGCCGGGGTGGAGCAGGAACACCCCCGGCAGGATCTCCTGCCAGGGCCGTTCGGCGACGTCGGAGGCGCTGACGCCGTGCTCGCGGAGCTGGGCGAGGCTCATGACGCGGGGGCGGCTGCCGGTGAGGTGGGCGAGGGGGAGGGGCGCGTTGTGGTTCATGCGGCGGAGATTCCCGCTCGCCCCGGCCCCGCTAACCCCTGTTACGTTCCCGTCGACAAATCCGGACAAGACCGCACTAAAGTACGGCCGTTCGAAAGCCGATACCGTCGTTCGCCTCCTCCGGCGGGGCTGGCGGACCAGCCCCGCCGGGGCGCGTCCTAGACCGCTGTGGAGGCCTCGGCGGCGGCCGCGTCGCAGGCCTGCGCACGCAGCGCGCGGGCCAGGTCGTCACGGGCCTCCAGCACCAGGCGGCGCAGTGCCGGGGCGGCGCCGTCGTGCGCGGAGAGCCAGGCGTCCGTGGCGGCGAGCGTCGCCTCGGAGTCCTCCAGGGACGGGTACAGCCCCTTCACCACGTGCATGCCGATCTGGATGGAGCGCTCCGACCAGATCCGCTCGATCACCGTGAAGTAGCGCTCCGCGTAAGGCGCCAGAAGCGCCCGCTGCGAAGACTGCTGCATACCGGCGATCGTCGCCTCCACCAACGCGTTCGACAGCGCGTCCGACTCGACCACCGCCGCCCACGCCTGGTCCTTGACCGCCTCGGACGGCCGCGCCGCCAAGCACCGCACCTGGTGCCGCTTGCCCGACGCCGTGTCGTCCCGCACCAGTTCGGCCGTCAGCACGGCCTCGTCCACCGCGCCGTGCGCGGCCAGCGGCAGCAGGAAGTCCCACCGCAGCTCCTGGTCCACCTCCAGCCCGTCGATCCGCGCCGACCCGTCCAGCAGCCCCAGCAGCAGCTGGAAGTCGCCCTCCGTCGCCGCGCCCGCCGCGAAGAAGCGGGCCCAGGTCAGCTGGTGCTCGGACCCCGGCTCCGCCCGCCGCAGCTCCTGGAGCGCGACCGCCGACAGCACCCGGCCGCCCTGCTCGCGCCAGTCGGCCGCCGCGTAGTGCGTGACCGCGGTCAGCGCCTGCGAGTGCAGCATCTGGAGCACGCCGACGTCCGTCTCGCGGCCGGCGTGGGCCAGCACCAGGGCCACGAAGTCCCGCGCCGGCATCAGGCCGTCCCGCGTCAGGTTCCACAGCGCCGACCAGCACAGCGCCCGCGCCAGCGGATCGGCCACGTTCCCGAGCCGCTGCCGCAGCGTCTCCAGCGAGCCCTCGTCGAAGCGCATCTTGCAGTAGGTGAGGTCGTCGTCGTTGACCAGCACCAGATCGGGACGCTCCTGCCCGGCCAGCTCCGCCACGACCGTCCGCACGCCCGCCACGTCCGCCTCGGCCCGCGCGTAGCGCACCGGCGAGCCGTCCTCCAGCCGGTACAGGCCGACCGCGACCCGGTGCGGGCGGAGCTCCTTGCCCTCCTGGACCACCGCCAGCTCGGTCACCCGGCCGCCCGCGTCGTACGTCACCACCGGCGTCAGCACGTTCACGCCCGCCGTCTGGAGCCATGCCCGCGACCACTCGGCCATGTCCCGTCCGGAGACCTCCGCGAGGACCGACAGCAGGTCGTCCAGCGTGGTGTTCCCGTACGCGTTGGCCTTGAAGTAGCGCCGCGCGCCTTCCAGGAACGCGTCCCGGCCGACGTACGCGACCAGCTGCTTGAGCACCGCCGCGCCCTTGGCGTACGTGATGCCGTCGAAGTTGAGCTTCGCGTCCTCAAGGTCACGGATGTCGGCCGTGATCGGGTGCGTGGAGGGCAGCTGGTCGGCCCGGTACGCCCACGCCTTGCGGTTGTTGGCGAACGTCACCCACGCCTGGTCGAAGCGGGTCGCCTCCACCTGCGAGAAGGAGCCCATGAAGTCCGCGAAGGACTCCTTCAGCCACAGGTCGTCCCACCACTTCATGGTGACGAGGTCGCCGAACCACATGTGGGCCATCTCGTGCAGGATCGTGTTGCAGCGGCGCTCGTACGCGGCCCGCGTCACCTTCCCGCGGAAGATGTACTCCTCGCGGAAGGTGACCATCCCCGGGTTCTCCATCGCGCCCAGGTTGTACTCCGGCACGAAGGCCTGGTCGTACTTCCCGAAGGGGTACGGGTAGTCGAAGTGCTCGTGGAAGAAGTCGAAGCCCTGCTTGGTGACGAGGAAGACGTCGTCCGCGTCGAAGTGCTTGGCCAGCCCCTTGCGGCACATCGCACCCAGCGGGATCGTCAGGTCCCCGCGCGTGTAGGTGTCCGTCACGTAGTGGTACGGGCCGGCCACCACGCAGGTGATGTACGTGGAGATCGGCGCGGTCTCGGCGAAGCGCCGGGTCTGGCCCTCGCGGGACTCCTCCGCCCCGTTGCTCCAGACGTGCCAGCCCTCCGGCGCCGTCACCTCGAAGCGGTAGGGCGCCTTCAGGTCGGGCTGCTCGAAGTTCGCGTACACCCGGCGGGCGTCGGCCGGCTCGTACTGCGTGTAGAGGTAGACCTCGCCGTCCTCCGGGTCGACGAAGCGGTGCATGCCCTCGCCCGTCCGGCTGTACGCGCAGTTCGCGTCCACCACGAGGACGTTCTCGGAGTCCAGCCCGGTCAGCGCGATCCGCGCCCCGTCGAAGACGGCTGCCGGGTCCAGTGCGCGCCCGTTGAGGGTGACGGAGTTCACCGACGGGGCGACGAGGTCGGCGAAGGTGGCCGAGCCGGGGGCCGCGGCCCGGAAGCGGATCGTGGTCACCGAGCGGAAGGTCCGGGGGCCCTCGGCCGGTTCCGCCGTGTCCACGGCGGACCTCAGGTCGAGGACGACCTCGTACCCGTCGACGGACAGCAGCTCCGCCCGCTCGCGGGCCTCGTCACGGGACAGATTCTCTCCGGGCACGTGCACTCCTTCGTGCGTGATCGCGATACCTGATCGAATCCTCGCACGGGGGAATGCGGGAGGTCCTGGCCTGGTTGGCGAGGAGGAACAGGACCACCGATACCCGCGCGACTCCGAGGAGAGACATGGCCGACACCCAGGTGCGCGAGAAGACCCCGGTCGATTTCTGGTTCGACCCGCTCTGCCCCTGGGCCTGGATGACGTCCCGCTGGATGCTGGAGGTCGAGAAGGTCCGCGACGTCGAGGTGCGCTGGCACGTGATGAGCCTCGCCGTCCTCAACGAGAACAAGCTCGAAGAGCTGCCCGAGCGCTACCGCGAAATCCTCGGCCCCAAGGGCTGGGCCCCGGTCCGCGTGGTCATCGCGGCCCAGCAGAAGCACGGTGACGAGATCACCGGCAAGCTCTACACCGCGCTCGGCACCCGGATCCACAACGAGGACAAGGGTGCGACGCGCGAGGTCATCGCCGAGGCGCTGGCCGAGGTCGGCCTGCCCGCCGAGCTGCTCGCCTACGCCGACTCCGACGAGTACGACCAGGTGCTGCGCGACTCCCACAACGACGGGATCGACCGCGTCGGCCAGGAGGTCGGCACCCCGGTGATCTCCGTACCCGGCGCCGAGGGCGACGACGTGGCCTTCTTCGGGCCCGTCGTCACGCCCACCCCGCGCGGCGAGGCCGCCGCCCGGCTGTGGGACGGCACCCTGCTGGTCGCCGCCACCCCCGGCTTCTACGAGATCAAGCGCACCCGCACCAAGGGCCCGAGCTTCGAGTAGGCCTCCCGGCCGGTCCGCCGCCGGCTCCTGGGACGCAGAAGACCCCCGCAAGTCACGTCCTTGCGGGGGTCTTCCGTTGGACACGTCCGCACGCGAAGGCTGAGAAGACGATCACGAGGCGGACGGCTCGGGGGCGGCGATCAGCCCTTGGCGGGGATCAGCAGCGGGGTGTTCGCCTTGGCGTCCGCGTAGCGCTTGGCCACGTCCTGCCAGTTGACGACGTTCCACATGGCCTCGATGAAGTCCACCTTCTGGTTCTTGTACTGCAGGTAGAAGGCGTGCTCCCAGGCGTCGAAGACCAGGATCGGGGTGCTCGCGGCGCCCACGTTGCCCTGGTGGTCGTAGATCTGCTCGACGATCAGGCGACCGCTGACCGGCTCGTACGCGAGCACGCCCCAGCCGGAGCCCTGCGTCGCGGAGGACGCGAAGGTCAGCTGCTTCTTGAACTTGGCGAAGGAGCCGAAGGACTCGGCGATGGCGTCCGCGAGTTCGCCGATGCCGTCCGCGGCGGCGGGCTCGCCGCCGCCCTCGCCGGTCTTCGGGCTGGCCATGTTGTGCCAGTAGATGCTGTGCAGGATGTGGCCGGAGAGGTGGAAGGCCAGGTTCTTCTCCAGGCCGTTCAGCGCGCCCCAGTTCTCCTTGTCGCGCGCCTCTTCCAGCTGCTCCAGCGTGGTGTTGGCGCCCGCGACGTAGGCCGCGTGGTGCTTGTCGTGGTGCAGCTCGATGATCTGCGGGTTGATCACCGGCTCCAGCGCCGCGTAGTCGTACGGAAGCTCAGGAAGCGTGTAGATGGCCATGCGTGTTATCCGGTCCCCTCAGCGTGCCAACTGCTTATTGCAATCAATGCGCAACTGCACGCTAGCAGTATCTATTCCTGTGATCACGCAAGGGTCACCTGACGCGTCCGTGCACGACGAAGGCGCCCCCCGCGCCGTGCACGGGGAGCGCCTTCGTCGTGAGCGTGCCGGTCAGGCGCGGGCCGCCGCCCGACGCTGCATCACGTAGCCGGTCGCCGCGAGGGTGAGGGTGAGGCCGCCGGTGAAGACCACCTGGACCCGGGTGTCCTCACCCAGCACCATCAGGACCAGCACCCCGGCCACCCCGGCCAGCGCCACCCAGGTCAGGTACGGGAAGCCCCACATCTTCACGACGAGCTTCTCGGGAGCCTCCCGCTCCATCCGGCGCCGCAGGACGAACTGCGAGACGGCGATGAAGCCCCAGACGACGAGGATGACCCCGCCGACCATGTTCAGCAGCCAGGCGAACAGGGTGTCCGGGTACCAGTAGGACAGCAGCACGGTGACGAAGCCGAACCCGCAGGAGGCGAGCACCGCGCGCCGCGGCACCCGGCCGCTGACCTTGCCGAGCGCCTTCGGGCCCTGGCCTCGCGAGACGAGCGAGTAGGCCATGCGCGAGGAGCCGTAGACGTTGGCGTTCATCGCCGACAGCAGGGCGATCAGGATGACCACGTTCATGATCTCGCCGGCGGCCGGGATGCCCAGGTGGTCCAGGGCGGCCGCGTACGGGCCCTCCTCGGCCACCGCCGGGTCGTTCCACGGCAGCAGCGTGACGATGACCAGCATGGAGCCGACGTAGACGATCGCGATCCGCCACATGGTGGTCTTCACGGCCCGGGCCACGCCCTTGACGGGGTTGTCCGACTCGGCGGCCGCGATGGTCACCGTCTCCAGGCCGCCGTACGCGACGACCGAGGCGAGCAGTCCGACCAGGAGGCCCTGCGTGCCGTTGGGCAGGAACCCGCCGTCGTGCACCAGATTGGCGGCGCCGGGGGAGGAGGTGCCGGGCAACAGCCCCATGACGGCCAGTACGCCCAAGCCCAGGAACAGCGCGATCGCACCGATCTTGAGCGCGGCGAACCAGAACTCGAACTCGCCGAAGTGGGAGACGGCGGCCAGGTTGGTGCCGCAGAACAGCGCCATGAAGACCAGCACCCACATCCAGGACGCCGTGCCGGGGAACCAGCCGGTCATGATGTGCGCCGCGCCGATCGCTTCGATGGCCACGCCCACGCACAGCAGCGTCCAGAACATCCAGCCGGCGGTGAACCCGGCCCAGGGGCCGATCGCCCGGTCCGCGTGCACGGAGAAGGAGCCGGAAGCGGGGTTCGCGGCGGACATCTCGCCGAGCATCCGCATCACGAACATCACGAGCAGCCCGGACGCGGCGTACGCGATCACGATCGAGGGGCCGGCGGCGGCGATGCCGGCGCCGGAACCCACGAAGAGCCCGGCGCCGATGACCCCGCCGAGGGCGATCATCGAGAGGTGGCGCTGCTTGAGGCCGTTGCCGAGGGGGGATCCGGTTCCGGATCCGGCGCCGCCCGGGGGCGGCGCGTCCTGGGCGCGGGGCGCGGTGGAGGTCTGGCTCATGGAGGTGTTGCCTGTCCGGTGTGCGGGTGGACGGGAGGAAGTGCCCCAGTCTCACCTTTGTCCGATCATCGGACGCCGGACGTCCGTTATTCGGACAACGGGATGACCATCGGTGATCGCCCCCGTACGCTCGCGACAAGACACCCAAGACGCGGCAGGGGGCCGAATGGACCACGGCATACGGGAATTGGCGGCGACGGGCCGGGGCGTACTGGTCACCGGAGCCTCCCGGGGCATCGGCCGGGCCGTCGCCACCGCCTTCGCCCGCCAGGGCGACAGGGTCGCCGTGCACTGCACCGCCCGCCGGGCCGACGCCGAACGGACCCTCGCCGAGCTGCCCGGGGACGGGCACGTCCTGCTCACCGGGGACCTCGCCGACCCCGCACAGGTGGCTGACCTGGCCGCCGCGGCCGAGGACGCGCTGGACGGTGTGGACGTGTTGGTCAACAACGCCGCCGTCATGGTCGCGCACCCGCTGCCCACCACCTCGTACGCCGACTGGCAGGAGGCCTGGCAGCACACCGCCGAGGTCAACCTGTTCGGCGCCGCCAACCTCATGCACTGCGTCGCCCGCCGCATGATCGACGGCGGCCGTGCGGGCCGCGTCGTCAACATCGGCTCCCGCGGCGCCTTCCGTGGTGAGCCCGACCACCCGGCGTACGGCGCCACCAAGGCGGCCCTGCACGCCCTCGGCCAGTCCCTCGCCGTCTCCCTGGCCCCGCACGGCATCGCGGTCGCGGCCGTCGCACCCGGCTTCGTGGCCACCGAACGGGTCGCCGGCCGGCTCGACGGCCAGGAGGGCGAACGCATCCGCGCCCAGAGCCCCTTCGGCCGGGTCGGCACCCCCGAAGAGGTCGCCGCCGCGGTCCTCCACCTCGCCTCGCCCGCGGCGGCCTGGAGCTCGGGCACCGTCCTCGACGTCAACGGCGCCTCGTACCTGCGGACCTGAGGGCCCCCGAACACACCGCAGGCCCCCGCGCGTCCGGCGCGGGGGCCTGCTCCGTCATCGCATCCGCGCGATCACGCCTTCGGTGCCCGGACCTCCCGCACCCACGCCACCACCAGCACGGCGGCCGCCGCACCCGCGGACCACAGCAGCTGGGGCCGCGCCGAGTCGTCGAACAGCATCAGAACCAGCACCGCCGCCATGCCGAGCAGCGCCGCCCACGTCAGGTACGGGAAGCACCACATCCGCAGCGTCAGCCGCTCCGGCATGTCCCGCTCCAGCGTGCGGCGCAGCCTCAGCTGGGAGACCGCGATCAGCGCCCACACGAACAGCAGTACCGCGCCGACCGCGTTGAGCATGTAGAGGAAGACCGTGTCCGGCCACAGCAGGTTCAGCACCACCGACACGAAACCGAAGGCCACCGACGCGAAGACGGCCCGGCGCGGCACGCCGCCGCCCGACACGTTCAGCAGTGCCCCGGGCGCCTCGCCGCGCTCGGCCAGCGAGAACACCATGCGCGAGGAGCCGTACAGGTTGGCGTTGAGCGCGGAGAGCAGCGCCACGAACACCACGATGTTCATGATCTGGCCGGCCGCCGGGATGCCGATCGAGTCCAGGACCGCGACGTACGGGCTCTGCCCCGGCTCCAGCGAGTGCCACGGCAGCAGGGTCACGATGACCAGCATCGAGCCGACGTAGAAGAAGAGGATGCGCCACACGGCGCTGCGCACCGCGCGGGCCACTGACTTGGCCGGGTCGTCGGACTCGGCGGCCGCGATGGTGACGACCTCCAGGCCGCCGAAGGCGAAGATGACGGCGAGCATGCCGGCGACCACCCCGCCGAAGCCCGCGGGGGAGAAGCCGCCGTGACCGGTGAGGTTGGCCATGCCGACCGGGTCGGTGTCGGGGAGCAGGCCGAAGATCGCGAGGGTGCCGAGGATCAGGAACAGGACGATCGCGCCGACCTTGAGGGCCGCGAACCAGAACTCGAACTCGCCGAAGTTCTTCACGGCGGCCAGGTTGCTCACGGTGAAGACCACCATGAAGATCAGCACCCAGACCCACTGGTCGACCGAGGGCAGCCAGCCGTTCGCGATCTTCGCCGCGCCGGTGGCCTCCACCGCCAGCACCACGACCAGCAGGAACCAGTAGAGCCAGCCCGCCGAGAAGCCGGCCCAGCGCCCCAGCGCCCGCTCCGCGTACACCGAGAACGAGCCGGAGGCCGGCATCGCCGCCGACATCTCGCCGAGCGCGCGCATCACCAGCATGGCGAGGGCCCCCGCGAGCAGGTAGGAGCAGATGATCGCGGGCCCGGCGATACCGATGCCGGCGCCGGAGCCGACGAACAGCCCGGCGCCGATCACGCCGCCGAGGCCCAGCATGGTCAGGTGGCGCTGCTTGAGGCTGTGGCTGAGGGGTTCCACCGGCAGGTCGGGCCCGGTAGGTCCGGTTGGAGGAGTGGTGGGCAAGCGGTCGCGCATGAGTGGATGCTCGTACTCTCGTGCTCGGCAGCGGCGGTGGGGGCTCCGCATTGGATTGGCGGGACCCTACAGTCTCGCCGTACGGCGCCCATCCGCGCAAAACGGACGTGTTGTCTGAATCTGGCTCGTGACGCGGATCACTCCCCCTCGGGTGTGGACCCGCCCCTTTGTGCACTCCCCACCAAACCGGTGAGTAGGGCTTTGTCCCGGCCGGAGGTGGGGCGGCGCCCGGCCGCGCACTAGCGTCGGTGATCGTCCCGTCACCCTCACTCCGCGGAGCCTCCGATGAGCACTGCTTCCGTCTCCTTCCGCCCCGGCGCCGTCCTCGCCGACCTGCTGCCCGCGAGCCGCGTCCGCGACATCGCGCTCGTCGTCGGCGGAGCCGCGCTGACCGGCCTCGCCGCGCAGATCTCGGTGCCCGTCCCCGGCTCCCCGGTCCCGGTCACCGGCCAGACCTTCGCGGCCCTGCTGGTCGGCACCGCCTTCGGTGCCCGCCGCGGCTTCCTCTCGCTCGCCCTCTACGCGCTCGCCGGCATGGCGGGCATGCCGTGGTTCGCGGGCGGCACCTCCGGCGCGGGCGGCACCTCCGGCGCGGGCGGCGCCTCCTTCGGCTACGTGCTCGGCATGCTGCTCGCCGCCACCGTCGTGGGCGCCCTGGCCCGTCGTGGCGCCGACCGCTCCGTCCTGCGCACGGCGGGCACGATGGTGCTGGGCTCCGCGCTGATCTACGCGGTGGGCGTGCCGTACCTGGCGCTGTCCACCGGGATGTCCTTCGGCGCGGCCGTCGCGGCGGGCCTGACCCCGTTCCTGATCGGCGACGCGCTCAAGGCCGCGCTGGCGATGGGCCTGCTGCCCGCCACGTGGAAGCTCGTCGGCCGCAAGTAGCGCCCGCACGGCCGCGGTGACAGGCGGCAAGCACGGCAGCCCCGGACCACCGTGTGGTCCGGGGCTGCCGTGCATGTTCGACTAGGCGCGCTCGGCGGCCTTGCGGCGCATGTCGCGCACGACGCCGATGGCCAGCACGACGGCGGCGACCAGCAGCGACAGCATGACCGTCTCGCGGTTGTCCTTGTCGTAGACCATGTAGGCCAGGACGAAGGTGATCATGCCGGCGGTGGCCCACGTCAGGTACGGGAAGAGCCACATCTTGACCGTGAGCTTGTCCGGCGCCTCGCGCACCAGGATCTTGCGCATCCGCAGCTGCGTCAGGCAGATGACCAGCCACACGAAGAGCGCGATCGCACCCGAGGAGTTCAGCAGGAAGCTGAAGACGGTGTCCGGGGAGCTGTAGTTGAAGTAGACGGCGGCGAAGCCGAAGACCACCGAGCCCAGGATCGCGGCCGTGGGCACGCCCCGCTTGTTGACCTTGGAGAAGACCTTGGGCGCGTCACCGCGCTCGCCCAGCGAGAACGCCATGCGGGAGGCCGTGTACATGCCCGAGTTCAGGCAGGACAGCACGGCGGTCAGGACGATCACGTTCATGATCTGGCCGGCGTGCGCGATGCCGATGGAGTCCAGGGCGGCGACGTACGAGCCCTTGTCGACGATCGACTTGTCGTTCCACGGCAGCAGGGTGAGGACGATGAAGATCGAGCCCAAGTAGAAGACGCCGATGCGCCAGATCACCGAGTTGGTGGCCTTGGTGACCGCGCGGCGCGGGTCCTCGGACTCGCCGGCCGCCAGGGTGACGATCTCGCTGCCCATGAAGGAGAAGACGACCATCAGCACACCGGTGAGGATGGAGCCCCAGCCGTTCGGCATGAAGCCGCCGGCGTCGGTGAGGTGGGCGAAGCCCGCGCCAGGGTTGTCCGAGCCCGGCAGCACGCCGAAGACGGCGAGCATGCCGACGATCACGAAGGCGCCGATGGCGACGACCTTGATGCCGGCGAACCAGAACTCGAACTCGCCGTAGGAGGAGACGGAGCCGAGGTTGGTGATCGTCAGGACCACCATCACGATCAGGGCCCAGCCCCACTGCGGGACGGCCGGGACCCAGCCTTCGAGGATCTTCGCACCGGCGGTCGCCTCCACGGCGAGCACGACGACCCAGAAGAACCAGTACAGCCAGCCGATGGAGAAGCCGGCCCAGCGGCCGAGCGCGCGGTCGGCGTACGCGGAGAAGGAGCCCGAGTTCGGGCTGGCGGCGGCCATCTCGCCGAGCATCCGCATCACGAAGACGACCATCGCGCCGACGAGGAGGTACGAGATCAGGATGGCGGGGCCGGCCTTGGCGATACCGCCGCCGGAGCCGACGAACAGGCCGGCGCCGATGACGCCGCCAATGGCGATCATGGACAGGTGGCGGTTCTTGAGACCGGCCTTCAGACCGTCTGAGGGCTGCGTGTCGCCGGAGTTACCGGACGGGTCGCCTGCCTTCTGAAGGGTCGTCGTGGAGCTCATGGACGGATCCTTAGGTTCTCGGGTTGCGAGCCCGGGCATTCAAACCTGAGATGAACGCAGGACGGAAGACCTCAGTCCGGATCGTTGCGTTGGGGCGAACGTCCAAGACCCCGGTCCCGCCCTGTCCCATCTGCGTTCTTTGGGTTTACTTGAGCTTTAGAAGTGACTTACGCGACACCCTGCTGCGGTCTGTGGGGGGTGCCCGTGCCACACTCGTGACATGCGCGTGTACCTCGGATCCGACCATGCCGGCTTTGAGCTCAAGAACCACCTGGTGGACTGGCTCAAGAACAACGGCCACGAGCCCGTCGACTGCGGGCCCCACATCTACGACGCGGTGGACGACTACCCGCCGTTCTGCCTGCGCGCCGCGGAGAAGACCGCCGCGGACGCCGACGGCCTCGGCATCGTCATCGGCGGCTCCGGCAACGGCGAGCAGATCGCCGCGAACAAGGTCAAGGGCGTCCGCGCCATCCTGGCCTGGAGCGTCGAGACCGCGAAGCTCGGCCGTGAGCACAACAACGCCAACGTGATCTCCGTCGGCGGCCGGATGCACACGCAGGACGAGGCCGTCAGCTTCATCGAGGCCTTCCTGGCGACCCCGTACTCCGACGAGGAGCGCCACACCCGCCGCATCGAGATGCTCTCCGCCTACGAGCAGACCGGCGAGCTCCCCCCGATCCCGGCCCACCACCCGCAGGGCTGATCTTCCGCTTCGCCGTGCCGCCGGAGCCTCCGGCGGCACGGCCGTTTCCAGACGTAGGAGCACTGCCGTGCCCGAGGGGCATACGATCCACCGCCTCGCCCAGGACCACACCGAGCGGTTCGCCGGGCGGCCGGTCCGGGTGAGCAGCCCCCAGGGCCGGTTCGCCGAGAGTGCGGCCCTGCTCGACGGACGGGACCTGGAGGGCGCCGAGGCGCACGGCAAGCACCTCTTCCTGGAACTCGGCGACACGTGGATCCACATCCACCTCGGCCTGTTCGGAAAGCTCGGCTTCGGCCCCGCCCCGGCGCCCCCGGCCACGGATACGGTCCGGCTGCGGCTGCTCAACCCGGAGCACTGGGCCGACCTGCGCGGCCCCACCGCCTGCGCCCTGATCGGCGAAGCCGAGAAGAAGGCGATACACGAACGGCTCGGCCCCGACCCGCTGCGCCCGGCCGACGACCCGGACCGCGCCTGGAAGCGGATCTCCCGCTCCCGCACCACCGTCGCCGCCCTGCTGATGGACCAGAAGGTGATCGCCGGCGTAGGCAACGTCTACCGCGCCGAGGTCCTCTTCCGGCACGGCATCGACCCGTACCGCCTGGGCAAGGACCTCACGCGCGGCGAATGGGACGCCATGTGGGCCGACCTGGTGGTGCTGATGCGCGAGGGCGTACGGAACAACCGGATCGACACCGTCCGCGACGAACACCTGCCCGAGGCGATGGGCCGCCCGCCGCGCGTGGACGACCACGGCGGCGAGGTGTACGTCTACCGCAGGGCGAACATGCCGTGCCACATCTGCGGTGCCGGGGTCCGCACCGCCGACCTCGCGGCCCGCAACCTGTTCTGGTGTCCGGACTGCCAGCAGCGCTAGCCGCGCGGAACACCGGTCCCGCCGACCGGCCCCGGCCGCCCCGGGACGGGGTGGCCGGGGGAGCCGTCCGCACGGGCCCCGCGGCCAGGTGGTCCGCGGCGGGCCGACCGCGGCGGTGCCGGCCCCCGGTCGCGGTTTCGGTCAGAAGCCGTGGGGGAGCCAGGGGGACACGTCGGACGTGAACGCCCGCGAGGCCGCCGTCAGGGCGCCCGGGCGCAGCTCGCGCACCCGGCCGGCCGCCGCCATGGAGGCCAGGGTGATCCCGCCGAGGTACGCCGAGCCCAGCTCCCGTATCGACAGCTCCAGGTCCGCCGGGTCCGCGGTCCGAGTGCAGCCCACCGAGCCGTCCGCACCGGCGACGAGCCGCCAGCGCCCCTCGTTCCACGGGCAGAACGCGTCCTCGACGTCCAGCACCACGTCCAGGGGGGCGCCGTACGTTCGTGCCTCCAGGGCCGCCGGCAGGTCCACCAGCCGCAGGTGCAGCGAGTCGCGCAGGCTCGGCTGCGCCCGCCGCACGTCGCTGACCAGGTGGAGCAGCGGATCGTCCGCCGGCCGCTTGCGGGCCCGTACCGTGGAGGTCAGGTCGATCTCGAAGAGGTAGCGCCACAGCGCGGCCGTCGCCGCAGGGTCCAGCGCATCGAGATCGGCCACCTCGACCTTGCCCTCCGGACCGTGCGCCTCCCAGTCGGCCCTGACCCGGTAGCGCGCGTACCCGGCCACCTCGCCGTCCGCCCGCTCCGCCACCACGCACTTCAGCG
This sequence comes from Streptomyces sp. NBC_00597, assembly GCF_041431095.1. Lineage (GTDB taxonomy): Bacteria > Actinomycetota > Actinomycetes > Streptomycetales > Streptomycetaceae > Streptomyces. Next base: position 3,663,529 of record NZ_CP107757.1, on the reverse strand, counting down.
GCGAAGCGCCCCCGCGCCCCGACTCGGGGTCCAGCACCACCACCCGCTCCCAACCGGGCTGCCGCGCCGGCATGCCGGGCCTCCGGGCGACCAGTGCCGCGTACACCTGCTCGCAGTCCGGCAGCGCCTTCAGCGGATCGACGAGCCGCAGCCGCACCTCGTCCGTCCCCGGCGGCACCGACAGCCGTACGCGTGCGGTATCGACGCTCACGGACAGCTCGTACGTCGCGGTGCCGTAGCCGAAACGCCCGTAGATAGCCGGCTCCGAGGCGGTCAGCACGGCGAGCGGCTCGCCACCCGCCCGGACGTCGTCCAGCTGGCGCCGCATCATCGACGTGAGCACCCCGCGGCGGCGGTGCGTGGGCGCGACCCCCACCATCGTGACCCCGGCCGCCGGCACCAGCGCCCCGCCCGGCACCGACAGGCGGAAGGAAAAGGCGCCGGCCGAGCCGACGCAGGCCTCGCCGTCCCAGACGCCCAGCGAGCGCCCGAACTCCGTCAGGGACTTGTAGAGTTCCCGCTCCTGGGCAGACTCCGGCACCCCGCCGAAAGCCAGTTCCAGGTGGTCGTACCAGACATCCCACTCATCGGCTTGCAATACGCGCATCTCAAGAGCCATACGGCCATCCTTACCAGGACATTCCGGCACAGTCGAAGGGTTTTCGACGAGCCGGGACCCCCCGGTCCGGGGGTCCCCCTGCGCGCGCGCAGCCAGGATGGATAGGGTCCCGAAGCAATGGCCGGAGCACGCACGGAGACGCTCATGGCCCGGACGCGCATGCTGTCGCACCGGGCCCGCACAGCCCTGCGCAAATCCGCCGTCGACTACTTCCGCGGCGACGCCTCCGACTGGCTCGCCTTCGCCGGACTGCTCTTGACCGTGCCCGCGATCGCCTGCGGCACACTCATGCTGCCCGTCTGGTTCTCGCCGTCCGCCCTCGTCCTGCCGATCGTCGCGGGCGGCCTGCTGCTGCGCCCCGCGAGCCTGCTCGCCCTGTACGCGGCCTCCGCAGCGGCCCTCATCGTCGAAGCCCTGGTCCTCGGGCCGTACACCCTGGGCCCCGCCCGGGTCACTCCCGGGACGGTCCTGGTCGTGGCCGCCTGCGGATTCTTCGGACTGGTCATCGCGCAGTTCCGCAGCCGCGTCGGCGTGCCGTGGCGGCGCGGCGGCACCATGCTCTTCGACCTGCGCGAACGCATCCGGGTCCAGAGCAAGCTGCCCGCCCTGCCGCGCGGCTGGCACCGCGAGATGGCCCTGCGCCCGGCCGGCGGCCAGTCGTTCTCCGGCGACTTCGTCGTAGCCGCCCGCACGAACGGCGGCCGGACCCTGGAGGTCGTCCTGACCGACGTCTCCGGCAAGGGCATGGAGGCCGGCTCCCGCGCCCTGCTGCTGTCCGGCGCGTTCGGCGGCCTGCTCGGCGCCCTGCCCCCGCACGGCTTCCTGCCCGCCGCCAACGGCTACCTGCTCCGCCAGGACTGGGACGAGGGCTTCGCCACCTCCATCCACCTCGTCCTGGACCTGCAGACCGGCGACTACGAACTCCTCTCCGCCGGCCACCTGCCCGCCCTCCAGCTCTCCGCGGGCACCGGCCGCTGGCAGGAGAAGTCCGGCGAGGGCCCGCTGCTCGGCGTCTACGACGGCGCCGAGTTCGAACCCGCCCGCGGCAACCTGCGCCGCGGCGACGTCCTCATGCTCTTCACGGACGGCCTGGTCGAGACCGCCGACCGCGACATCAGCGAGGGCATCGACCGGCTCACCGGCGAAGCCGACCGCTACGTCGCCGCAGGCTGGGAGGGCGCCGCCTGGCACCTGATCGAAAAGGTCGCCAAGGACGTCAACGACGACCGCGCCCTGCTGCTGATCCGCCGCTCGCCCTGACCCCCCTACGGGAGTCTTCGACCTCCTTACGGGGGTTTTCCCCACCACCGATCCGCCTGGCTCCGCCATGTCCGCCCCCGCACCCCGTCCGTAGCGTCGACACCACGAACGGCACACCGGCTCGGTCCGGGCGGTGAACACGGAAGGCGGCACACCATGGGGCTCCGGCGGAGCAGGCGGCAGCGCGAGAGCGAGCAGGCGGCGTACGACAGCGCGGCCGCCGTCGAACTGCGCGGCGTACGACGCGCATACGGACGCGGCGCCGCCACCGTGCACGCCCTGCGCGGGATCGACCTCAGCCTGCCCCGCGGCAGCTTCACCGCCGTGATGGGCCCCTCAGGCTCCGGCAAGTCCACCTTCCTACAGTGCGCGGCCGGACTCGACCTGCCCACCGCGGGCTCCGTCCGCCTCGGCGGCACCGAGATCACCGGCATGAACGAGAACGAACTCACCGAACTGCGCCGCAGCCGCCTCGGCTTCGTCTTCCAGGCCTTCAACCTGCTGCCCTCCCTCACCGTGGAGCAGAACGTACTGCTCCCGATGCGGCTCGCCGGTGGACGCCAGGACCGGGACCGGGCCGCCGACCTGCTCGCCCGCGTCGGCCTCGAAGGCAAGGGCCGGCGCCGCCCCGCCGAGCTCTCCGGCGGGCAGCAGCAGCGCGTCGCCATCGCGCGCGCCCTGGTCACCCGGCCCGACGTCGTCTTCGCCGACGAACCCACCGGCGCCCTCGACACCACCACCGCCACCGAAGTCCTCGGACTCCTCCGGGCCGCCGTGGACTCCCTCGGCGCCACCATCGTCATGGTCACCCACGACCCGGCCGCCGCCGCCCACGCCGACCAGGTGCTCTTCCTCGCCGACGGGCTGATCGCGGACCGGCTGCCGCACAGCTCCGCCGCGACCATCGCCGCCCGGATGACCGCCCTCACCGCCCCGGCGTACGCGGGAGCGGCCGCCTGATGCTGCTCCGCCCGAACGGCCTGGCCCGGGCGGCGGTGCGCTTTCGCCCCGCCGCCTTCGCCGGCACCTTCATCGCCCTGCTCATGACCGTCACCATCGTCTCCGCCTGCGGCATCCTGCTGGAGAGCGGAGTCCGGGCGGACGTCCCGCCGACCCGGTACGCCCACGCCCCCGTCGTGGTCGCCTCCGACCAACAGATCCGCCAGCAGGTGGGCAGCGGCGACGGCGCGTACGAGGAAGTGGTACGGGTCCCGGAGCGGGCCAGGGTCGACGCCGCCCTACTGGAACGGCTGGCCCCGCTCGGGCGGACCGTGCCCGACGTGGTCTTCCCCGTACGCGGCGACGCGGGCGCCGCCGTGGAGGCCTCGGGCTGGGGCTCCGCCGCCTTCACCCGTGCGCAGCTCACCAGGGGCCGGGCGGCTGCCGCCCCGGGCGAGGTCGTACTGGGCACCGGTGCGGGTGCGGGTGCCCGTGCCGGTGCCGGCGCGGGTGGCGGTGCGGGCACGAGCGCAGGCGCCGGCGCAGGCGCCCCGGGAGACCGGATCACGCTCGACACCCCGGTCGGCAAGCGGCAGTTCCTCGTGGTGGGACACGCCGGCGGCACCGGAGTCTGGTTCTCCGACGCCGAAGCCCGCACCCTCTCCGGACACCCCGGAGCCCTCGACGCCGTCGTCCTCCTCGACGCCGACCCGGCCCGGGTCCGCGCCGCCGTCGACGGCCGCGCCCAGGTGCTGACCGGCTCCGCCCGCGCCGTGGACCCGCAGCTCGCGGGCGCCAGGGAACTCCTGATGGCGCTCGGCGGATCCTTCGGCGGCACCGCCACCCTCGTCGCCGTCTTCACCGCCGCCGCGACCGTGGCCCTGTCCGTCGGTCAGCGCTCCCGCGAGTTCGCTCTGCTGCGCGCCGTCGGCGCCACCCCGCGGCAGATCCGCCGCACCGTCGCCACCGAAGCCCTGCTCGTCGCACCGGCCGCAGGCCTACTGGGCTGCATACCCGGCATCGGCCTCGCCGCCTGGTGGTTCGGACAGCTCCGGGCCAAGGGCGCCATCCCGGCCGGCGTCGAACTCACCGTCTCCTGGATCCCCCTCGTCGCAGCCGTCGGCACCGGCCTCGTCACCGCCCTGCTCGCCGGCTGGGCCGCCGCCCGCCGACCCGCCCGGATCCGGCCCGGCCGCGCCCTCGCCGAAGCCGCCGTGGAACGCCTGCGCCCGGGGTGGATCCGTACGCCCCTGGGCATCGCCGCCCTCGCCGGCGGCATCGCCTGCGCGGCCCTGGCCACCACCGGCCGCGGCGAGGACGCCGCCAACGCCGCGCTCGGCGTCGTCATGCTCTTCATGCTGGCCGTGGCCCTGCTCGGCCCCCTGATCGCCCGCGCCTGCGCCGCCGTACTCGGCCTCCCGCTGCGCGCCGGCGGCCCGTCCGGCTCGCTCGCAGCCGCCAACTCCCGGACCAACGCCCGCCGGTTCGCCTCCGCCATCACCCCCATCGTGCTCGCCATGGCCTTCTCCTCGACCCTGGTCTTCCTGCACACCAGCGAGGAACGGGCCGTCCGCCAGCAACAGGAAGCCGGACTGCTCGCCGACCACGTGATCGCCGACCCGCCCTCCGACGCCACCCGCGCGGGCGTCGCGATCACCCGCACCTCCGTCCTCGCGATGTCCGGCACCGGCGCCGAACGCTCGCTGCGCCCCGCCTCAGCACAGGGCGTCGCCGGCGACCTCACCACCGTCCAGGACCCGGGCGTACGCGAAGGCAGCCTCGCCGCGCTCCGGCCCGGCACCGTGGCCGTGGACCGCAGCCTCGCCGACTCCGCACACGCCACCGTCGGCGACCGCATCGAACTCCGCCTCCCCGACGGGGCCCCGGTCACCCCCGAAATCGTGGCCGTCTACACCCGCGGCCTCGGCCTCGGCCAGATCACCCTCCCGGCGGCGGACCTCACCGGCCACACCACGGCCGGGCACCCCACCGAACTGCTGATCCGCGGCCCGGTCCCGTCAGGCCTCGGCCCGGCAGTGACCGCCTCGGCCTGGACCACCGCCCAGAACCTGGACCGCGAGGTCAACGCCTGGGCCAACACCACCATGGCGGCCGTCCTCGGCGGCTTCGCCGCCGTCACCGCCGCCAACACCCTCGTGATGACCGTCCTCGACCGCCGCCGCGAACTGCGGATGCTGCGCCTCGTCGGCTCCACCCGCCGCCAAGTGCTCCGCATGCTCCGTTGGGAGGCCCTCCTGATCGGCGGCACGGGCGTCGCCCTCGGCAGTGCGATCGCCCTGGCCACCCTGTTCCCGCTGACCAAGGCCCTCACCGGGGCGCCCCCGCACATCCCACCCGTGCTGTACGCCTCCTTCGCGGCCACCGCCCTGGCCCTGGGCCTGGCCGCCACCCTCCTCCCGGCCCGCTGGGCCCTGCGCCGGGGCGGGACGACCGTGCCGGCGTAGCCGAACCGGATGCGCCGGGGCTGGGCAGCAGGGCCGGCCGGCGCACTCGGGTCGGCGCCACCGCGTAGCCGGCGCTCCGGCCCGAACCGCCGGCGTACGCCCGCCCGCCGCCCGTCCGGCTACGGCGGCTCCGGCACGGTGCAGCCCGTACGCGGTACGCCGTCTGCCGGGCCCACCGAGCCGGACGGGACGGACGGGGCGGTCAGCGGGCCATGGCCTTCCAGGGGCCGATCCCGAGCTTCCCGGTGTTCCCGAGGTCGACGGAATGGCCCAGCTCCAGTTCCACCCGGGGCGCACCGGCCCGCGGCGTCACCTCCACCACCCATCCCTCTGCGGCGGGCACCGTCGTATCGGTCACCAGGTTCCGCCACACCATCCCGACCGCGGCCGCCTGACCGGGCCGGAGCTCCACCTGCTGCGGATCACCGTCCACGCCGGTCGGTGCACCGGTGATCCCCTCACCGCCGTGCACGACCGTCACCTCCACGGGGGCCCGTTTCCTGTCCAGCAGCCGGACCTCCGGATAGCCCTGGAGCACGTACGGCTGCGCACCGCAGTTGACCAGCTGGATGTCGGCGACCCGGAGCCCCATCGCGGAATCCCCGCTCCCCTCCCGCAACCGCACGCCCCCCTCGGGACAGTCCTCCGGCTGCGGGGAGCCGGCCGAGGGTCCGGGCTGCGGGGAACGGGGGGCGGGCGCGGCCCCCACCGGATCGGGCCCCGGCGCCGCCGCGGGCGGGGGCGGCGTATCGCACCCCACCACCAGCCCCGCCAAGCAGACGACTCCGACAACCCCCACGACCCACCGAGTCCCCACCATCCCCCGACCCTACGCCGCCCTCCAGCCCCGCCGGCGTTTGAGGCGCGGGGTCCGGGGCGGAGCCCCGAAGGCCCGGGCGCGGCCCGGGGCCGCTCGCGCAGCGGCGCGGCACGGGAGCCGGCGGACCGCCGGACCGGCCAATAACCCCCGATTGGCCGGTCCGCCGCGCCCGCCGGGTCCCTACCGTGCCCCCATGGACCGCACGCTCGCCTCCGACCTCGCCCGCCTCCCCGACCTCCTGGAGGCCACCCGCCGCACCGCCGCCGACGCCCTAGAAGCCCTGGACGCCCGTCCCGTCGTACCGCTCGTACCCCACGTATCCCTGACCCCGCCGCAAGCGGAGCCGCCCCTCCCCGTCCACGCCACCGGCACGGAATCCGCCCTCGACGAGTTCGCGCAGCGCTGGGCGCCGCGCCTCTCCGCCTCCGCCGGCCCCCGCTACCTCGGTTTCGTCACCGGCGGAGCCACCCCCGCCGCCCTCGTCGGGGACTGGTTGACCTCCGTCCACGACCAGAACTCCAACTCCGCCCTGGACGGCGCCGGCCAGGACCTCGAACGCGAAACCACCACCTGGCTCCGCGAGCTCTTCGGCCTCACCGACGCGCACACCGGGACCTTCGTCAGCGGCGCCACCATGTCCAACACCACCGGCCTCGCCATCGCCCGCGAGTGGCTCGGCGAACGCCTCGGCGTCTCGCCCTCCGAGGACGGCGCGGCAGCCCTCGGCCCGGTGCGCGTCCTGTCCGGAGCCCCGCACTCCTCCATCGCGAAGGCCCTGTCCGTCCTCGGCCTCGGCCGCGGCTCCCTCGTCCCCGTCCCCACCCTCCCCGGCCGCGAGGCCGTCGATCCCGCCGCCCTGGACCGCGCCCTCGCCGACACCTCCGGCCCGGCCGTCGTCGTCGCCAACGCCGGCACCGTCAACACGGTGGACTTCGACGACCTCCGAGCGATCTCCGCTCTCCGCGAACGCCACGCGTTCTGGCTCCACACAGACGCCGCGTTCGGCGCCTTCGCCGCCCTCTCCCCGGAGCACGCCCACCTCGTCGACGGCCTCGACGACTCCGACTCCGTCTGCATCGACCTGCACAAGTGGTTGAACGTCCCCTACGACAGCGCGGTCCAGTTCACCCGCCGCCAGGACCTCCAGGCCCGGGTCTTCCAGAACGCCGCCGCCTACCTCGGCCCCCTCGGCGACCACCCCGACCTGGTCCACCTCACCCCCGAGAACTCGCACCGACTGCGCGCTCTCGCCGCCTGGTTCACGCTGCGCGCGTACGGCCGCGAAGGCCACCGCGAGATCGTCGAGCGCGACATCGCCTGCGCCCGGGCCCTCGGCGCCGAACTGGAGCAGGACCCCGCCTTCCGTCTGCTGGCCCCGGTCCACCTGAACGTCGTCTGCTTCACCCTCGCCGAAAACCCCACGCAGGCCCGCCTGACGGCCCTGCGGGAGGCGGCTCAGGAGGAGGTCTTCGTCACCCCCACGGTCTACGCGGGAACCCCCGCCCTGCGTGCGGCGTTCTCCAATTGGCGTACCACGCAGGCCGACGTGCGCCGGGCCGCGCGGGCCCTGCGTGAGGCGGCGGCACAGGGGGCACACGCGACACGGACGGCACGGACGGCAGCGAAGGGGACCACATGACGCAGCAGCAACCGCTGACCCTGATCGAGGTCGAGGCGCTGGCGCGCTCCGCGCACGAGGGCCAGACCGACAAGGCCGGCCGGCCGTACGCGGAGCACCTCGCGGCCGTCGCCGAGGGAGTCCGCGCCCGCGGCGGCAGCGCCGAACAGCAGGCGGCGGCCTGGCTCCACGACGCGGTCGAGGACGATGCGCTCAGCCGGGAGTGGCTGGATTCCGCCGCGCTTCCCCAGCCCGTCAAGGACATGGTGCTGGCGGTCACCAAGCGCGCCGGCGAACCGCTGGAGGAGTACGCGGCCCGGATCCTCGCCACCCCGGGCGCCCTCCTGGTCAAGGAGGCCGACCTGGAGCACAACGCGGACCCCGCGCGGCTCTCCGTGCTGGACGGCCCCACCCGGGAACGATTGTCCGCGAAGTACGCATATGTCCGCTCCCTCCTCGGTCTCACCGGGCCGTGACACCGGCCCCACAGCCGAAACATGTCCGGTGCAGCAGCGGTTGGCGGGAACGCGCCGGTGTCGATTCGCCACGGGGCGGATAGCCGGGGCCCGTTGGTGGGAGGATGGTCCATGTGGGTGCGTGCGCGGCCGTGCGCCCCGGGCCGACCAGGGGACGACCGAAGGTGTGATCAGTAGTGGCCATTTCGCTGTCAGTGGTGGTTCTGTTGGCGGTCATCCTGGTGGTGCTCGTCCGCGGCAACCACATCAAGGCCGGCCCCGCGATCGTCGCGGTCCTCTTCGGCTTCTTCCTGGCGTCCAGCTCCATCGCGCCCGACGTCAACCGCTTCCTCAACTCCCTCGCCGACACCATCGCGGGGATCAAGCTCTAGTCCGGCAGCCGGAGCCGGTCCCACCCGCACGGGGGCCGGCCTACCCTGTCGACCGCCGGCATTCCAGGTCGGAGTTCACCTGGCCGCCCAGCGTCATGACGTTGAGGGTGGCCGAATTCTCGTTGGCGATCGCCTGCTCCACCCGGGACACGAGCGTCGTGTACGCATCGCGCTCGGACAACCCGGCGTACGGCCCGACCCCGGTCTCGAAGTAGACGCGCTCGTGCCCCAGCAGTTGCTCGGTCGACCGGTAGTTCTTCCACTGCTCCCGGTACCGGTACACGCTTTCCAGTGACACGGAGACGACGACGAGCAGGCTCAGGACGGTGGCGCCGATCCGGGCGAACCGCATGTCGAGATTGACCAGCACGGGCACGAGCGCCCCGCCGACGACCGACAGGGTCCGCATCCGTAAATAGACGGCCTTGTTCCGCACGGCCTTGCGGTCGTACCACTGCTGGTACTGACTCAGCCGCGCCTCTACGTACTCCCGAGCCCCGCCCGCCCCCGACATGCGGGGAGTACACAACCTCCCCCCACCGCCGTCAAGACCGTCCGCGAGATGCCGCAGGACGAACCGGACGATAAGATGAAGATCGCCATGAGCACGGCGTAACGGAGCGAGAATTTCCTCCCCGGCGCCCCCGTGCGACCGCTGCCGCGGGTATCGGAGCCGTCACGCCCCACCGGCCGCACCGTCAGCGTCCAAGGCAGGTCGAATGATGAACCGGACACGTCGTCTTGCAGTACTCACGCTCTTGCTGGCTCCCGCCCTCGCTGTGGGCCCCGCCGTAGCCGCCCACGCCTCGGCCACCACGGCCCCCGCGGCCGCGAAATGCAACGTCGAGTTGGATTCAGCCGGCAAGTACCACGTATGGGGTCAGGGATTCCCCGCCGGCACGACGGTGACCTACTCCGGCTCCACCTCGGGCTCGGTCCCCATCGACAAGTCGGGAAGGTTCGACCTCGGCGGCCTCAGCGGGGGCAAGTACCAAGTCAAGATGGCCGACGGCAAGACCACGGTCACGTGCACCGCGGTCCACTACTGAGACGAAACGACGAAGGGCCAGGCGGAGGAAACATCCTCTGACCTGGCCCTTCGTGCTTCAGAGCGGGCGACGGGAATCGAACCCGCGTAGCTGGTTCGGAAGATCGCGTACGCACCTCCTGCCCGAGCAGCCACCCCACTGACCTGCACGTTCCCACCAGCCTCCCCGCAGTTCCCCGAGACTCCCCATGCGGAGCCATCCCATCAGGCACGCGGGGCACGTCTAGTTGGAACGTTGTCGCTCGACTGCGCGTGTCCCCTCCGTGGACGGGCCACGTTGTACACCCCAGGGGCGGCCGGAGCGTCTGCGAACCTCCGGACGGTGCGGGTCGGAGAGTTCCGCCCTCAGGGCACTCTCCAGTAGCGCAAGCCCTTCCTGCACGGCTTCAAGAGGCGCCCGCTCCGTCGTACGCGTCCGGCTGAGGATCACGGACTGTGCTGACAGGAACCTGCCTCGCAGATCCTCAATGGCGGTCTGGACGGGCTCTGACGCGATGAGGGAAGCCTCGACGCCCCACTTATAGGCCGTTCCCCGCGTCTCGGAGAGCCGGCCGTCGTCCTCGTCGAGCCAGATCGAAACCAGCGAATCATGCCAGCCGTACATCGCGATCAGGAGGTCGCGGTACAGGCCCTTCTTGTCATCCAGCCAACGCACGCGTTCCGCGTACGCTCGCTGCTCTCGTTGCTGGCGCAGCTGCCCACGCTGAGCCAGCCAGGCGCCCGCGAATCCCGCCAGCGCACCTACGGTCGTGCCTGCAAGTCCCGTCAGAGCCGCGTCCATGGCCGCTTCTTAGCAGGCGAGAGCTGCGTCTGTCGGGCAAAGGGTGAGATCAGCGCAGATCCCACCGGCGACACGCGGCCTTCTGGATCCCGAGGAGCGACGCTTCCTCGGCAGTCGCCTGCCGCGGCTTCGGCTGCTCAACGGCATGGTTGACCGCAATCCCGATCGCGGCCATCCGGTTCACGACGCCCCCGCCCGCGTGCGGCCCACCTCCGGCAGGACGACGAGCGTGCCGGCGGTGAGTTCGTACGCCTCCCAACTGGTCGACGGCTGCACCGGTCGAGCATCAGCAAGGAACTCGTAGACAGTCCGCACGCACAGGTCGCCTTCGGCGATCCCGAGCCGCGCCGCGATCTCGGCCGGGGCCGGCACCTTCGCTTCGGTCCGGCTCTCCCCGTTCCCCTGCTTGCCCAGCGCCCGCACGTCGGCCCGGAACGGTGAGCCGCCCGGCTGCCCCCTGGCCGAGGAACGAGCCGCCTCCACGCGCACACGCTGCGGCGGCGCGGCCACGTACGTCCCGGACCCCGCCCGCCCCTCCAACACGCCTTGAGAGATCAGCAACTCCTGCGCCCGCCGGAGACCTACGCAGTGGTGAAGGTGGCACCGTGCTCTGAGCTTGGGAATCACCGATCTTCACGCGTCCATTACCGCCTTGACCGGCGCGAACGGGTGCCACGGAGAACGCTAGGGCTCGCCATGGCACCCGCCTTTGACCGCCGTTGTCCGTCCTACCTGGCACGGCTAGGGCACGGGCAGCATCTGATCCGTACGCGCGTTCACCCCGGATGCGTGCCCCGTGGACAGTGTCCGAAGGTCGGCGGAGCGGGTGGGTGGCGGTGCCTCCAGGGCTGCACGGCGGTGTTTCAGCCTGTGCAGCCCAGGACACTTCCGGGCGGAGCGCAGTTGTCCGGGGTGTTGTTACGAACCACGGACCGGTCGAGGGTCAAGGAGCCGCCGGCCTTGTAGATGCCGCCGCCACTGCCGGGGCCGCCCGTCGCGGTATTGCGTTGCACCGTGGAGCGGGTCACCGTCAGCGTTCCTTGGTTCCAGATGCCGCCGCCGAAGGGGGCAGTGTTGCTGTACACCGTGGAGCTGGAGACCGTCATCTCGCCCAGGTAGTTGAGGATGCCGCCGCCGTCACTCACTCTCGCGGTGTTGTGGTGCACCGACGAGCGGATCAGCGTGACCGTTTGGCCGGCGAGGTAATTGAAGATGCCCCCGCCATTGTCTCCGGAATTGCCGAACACACTGGAGTCACGCACCGTGAGGGACCCGTTGTTGTTGATTCCGCCGCCGGCGCCGATTGAGTAGTTGTCCCTCACCGTGGAGCTGACCACCGTCAGCGTGCCCAGGTTGTGGATGCCTCCACCCGCGCCTGAGGGCGCCGTGTTGTCTCTCACCGTGGAGTGGCTCACCGTCAACGTGCCCTGGTTGTTGACGCCGCCGCCGGAGGACGCAGCGCTGCCATGGGTGAGGATCACGTGGTCCAGGAGAACCCGGGCTCCGCTGCCGACCGTGACGGTGGAGCCCGCCTGGTTACCGTCGAGCACCGCCCCACCGACGCCCCACAGGGTCAGGTCCTTGTCGATGGTGAAGGGGCCGGTACAGGTCCCTCTCACCAGCAGGGTGTCGCCGGGCGAAGCGGCGGTAATGGCGGGCTGCAGGGCGTTGGGGTTGGCGCTGCAGCTCACCCAGGTCACCTGGGCAGCCGCGGCTGGTACCACTCCCGCCAGGCAGGCTGCCCCTGCCACTACCGCAACTGTCGCCTGTGGCAGCCAGCGGCGCCGTAGGAACCTGCTTACTTCGATGAGCATCTGGCTTCTCCCGGCCTTTCAGTACGCATATGCGGGAAAGAGGTACGCCCTGACGTCGTTCTCTCAGTGCGGCGCGAGCGCCCCGCGAACGAACATGTGGTGCCCCGGCCGGGCAGCGCGGCATCGGGGGCGATCGGCCTGTCCCTCGAATAGTCCGACAAACCTGCCTGATCGGACTACGCGGACTGTTCGGGCTTGAGGAACCTTCAGAGGATCCAACGGGAACTGATCTTCGGCACGCCCAGGAACGTTCGGTCTTTGCGGACGATCTCTCTGCCGAAATGCACGGTCAGCACGGTTGCTGCGCTTGTCTGCTGTACCGCATCTCCTGTCAGTGCTGCATGGCACTGTGCCGCCATGACGACCACGACAGAGCTCACCCTCTTCGCCGACTACTTCCAGATACACCTAACCGATGCGGATTCGGACGGTGATCTAGGCGATGCGTGGACGGCCCAGGCCGTTGCCGATCATCTCGCGGTTGCACGGGATGCACTGGGCATCGGCACGGCTGTCAATGTCAACGTATCTGTCACTGTTGTCGTCCTGCCTCAGGAGCCGAGTGATGACAGCACGGAATTTGATCACGTGGTTGAGGCCAGCCTCGATGTGTCGTTGGGCCGCATGATGGTTCTGGGTTGCACGGATTACGGCCCCGATGCGGCTACGTTCGAGGTCCCGCCAGGCTGGAACCGTGTTCGCGTGTCCCGAAGCAACTTGGCTCGGGCAGCTCAGGCCGACATCGACTCTGACGAGAGCCCCGAAACCACTGAGAAGATCCGTATCCAGGTGTGGCCAGCCCCGGAATTTCCAGCAAAGATCATCAAACGGTGGTCGCAGCCCGGCGACGAGCTCGACACATAGGTCGGCGGCATGACCACACAGCGAAGCCTGACCCGCGACGAGGCCGTCCTCTTGGTCCAACGCCTTCTGGACGGCGATGCCACCGAGCCAGAGGCAGACAAGATCATCGCAACTCTCCAACGCGGCCTGGCCTGCCCTCACATCAGCAACTACATGTACTGGGACTTTGACCCCGCACTGAGCGCCGAGAAGGTCGTAGACCGCGCCATGGCGTACAAGCCGATCGCGCTCTGACCCCAGGCCTGCGCGGTAAGACGGGACAGGCCAAGGGCATGAGTCGAGCCCCACAGGCCGGCGGTGCCGTCACTCACCGACATGCCCCCGGCGGGGGCCTCAGGCTCCAGGATGGCGGGGGCGTCGCGGCTGCCGGCCGGTAAGGGTTGAGGCGGGAGCTGGTGGCTGCGGATGTGGGGGCCCTCTTCGTCCAGGGCGTCCAGGAGGCGGATCGCGTAGACCTCGGACATGCGGCCGCTACCCCTTCCCGGGTCAGCCAGGTCACCGCGGTCGACTCGTCGGACGTACGTTCTGTGCCGCCGGAGGGCTCGCAGCGGAAGACCAGGGCGACGATGCCGCGGGTGGGTGTTCTCGTAAACCCCGGTGAGCGTGTCGATCTCGACCTCTATGCCCGTTTCCTCCAGGACCTCACGGCGGACGCCGGCCTCCGGGGACTCGGTGAGTTCGAGGACTCCGCCCGGGAGCTCCCAAGTGCCTTCGTCCGCTCGGCGGATCGCCAGGAGTCGGCCGTCCTCGCGCAGCACGGCCCCGGCCACGGACACGGAATGCAGCACGAGCTTGCTCAGCGCGTCGGCGATCAACCGGTTCCGGTCGGCGCTGGCGTGTTGGTAGATCAGTGCGGCACGGGCGGTGCTGTGCCCCATCCGGGCCATCAACTCCCGCGTGCTCGCCCCGGTCGAGGCGGCCAGGGAGTTCCCGGTGTGCCGCAGATCATGGAAGTGCAGCCCCTTGATCCCGGCCTTCCGACAGGCCTTGTGCCACAGCGGGTTGAAGTGGTTCTGGCGAGGAGTCGCCCCCTTTGCCCCGATGAACACGCGCCCGTCGGCCCCGAGCTCGGCGACGGCGCGCCGGACCCGCAGGGTCCCCTGTTCAAGGTCGGTGTCCCGCCGGTGCAGTCCGATCAGCTCGCCCCACCGCAGCCCGAGGAAGCCGGCCATCAGGACGAGGACCCGGAGCCCCTTTGATCTGGCACGGGTTCCGCCTGATCATTTGATCGGACAACGCCGTCCCCAGAATGGCCCTGAGCAGGGCGTATGCCTTGGCCACGGCGGTCTGCCCGGTCCCGCTGGCCAGCTTGTCGGCCCGGCAACGCCGTACGAGTGGCGCTGAAATCTCCGCCATGTTGACGGCGCCGAAGACGGGCTTCAAATGGCGCTTTACGCCGTCGCTTTCCAGCCATCAGGCAGCCACCAGCCCACACCGACGAGGCTCGACGGTGTTGGCGGCGGTGTACGCGTACACGGCGCTCTCGGGGATCCGCACGCGCCGCCCGACCTTCACGTAGGTGATCCGACGCTCCTCGACCAGCCGCCGAGGAAACCTCACGGTGGTCCCGAGCAGCTCGGCGACCTGGACGACGGACAGGTATCGATCAGCCATGCTGCTCCCCCTTCAGGGCTTCGCGGGCGGTCTCTCGGTTGAGCTGGATGTCGCGGGCGACGGGTGGCGGCGAGGACCGACTCCCCCGGGCTGCGCCCGTGGCCGGCGTACTGCCAGGAGACGAGGACGAGCACGCTGTCCGGCTCGATGTCGTCCAGGCCACGGGCTTCGCGTTCCTGGGCGGCGCGGTAGTCGGCGCGGGTCTGGCGTAAGGCCCCGAGGGTGGTCGAGTAGGAGCGCGACTTCGTGGAGAAGTGACCGCGGAAGCCGAGCATGTGCGACCAGGCGGCGAGGCGCCGGTCCGGATAGAGCGGGTCGAGGTCGAAGCGGGCCCCGATCAGGCGTGCGGTGTGGTCCGGCACGTGGAGGAGCACCAGCGCCTCGCGATTCCCGACGCGCCAGTTGAGCGTGCCGGTGTTCTCGGCCGCCTTGGTCGCGTACCCAACGGAAGGTTCGGGCGGGCTGGTCTCCAGCCGCCGGGACTTTGACCGCCACGCGGAAGGACACGCGCAAGGGCAAGGGGCATGTAGGACTGATCGCTGACCCCGGGAATGACTAAGGGCCAGGCGGAGGAAAAATCCTCTGACCTGGCCCTTCGTGCTTCAGAGCGGGCGACGGGAATCGAACCCGCGTAGCTAGTTTGGAAGACTAGGGCTCTACCATTGAGCTACGCCCGCAACACGTGCGCCGCAGGTCCGGGGACCGCGGCACGGACAGCATCCTAGCGGGTCGGGCCGGGGGAGTGCACACTCCATTGCGCGCCCGCGGTGCGGCGTCCTGAAACGTTCGTTCAAAACCCCGCGCATCAGAGGGTCTCCAGGCATGTACCCTACGTGTCGCACCGACGGGGTGTGGCGCAGCTTGGTAGCGCGTCCGCTTTGGGAGCGGAAGGTCGTCGGTTCGAATCCGGCCACCCCGACCACCAGCATCGCCATCGCAAGATCGCGTTGTGGGCTGATTGCCGCTTGCGGTTACTATGCAAGCTGCGTGCCCGTGTGTCTGATGTACCGGGCCGAATCCGCCGAACCGCTGAATCGCAGCGTGGACGCAGAACCCCAAGCAGTCAGCCACAAGGAGACCGAACCGTGAAGAGCGCCGTGGAGACCCTGAACCCGACTCGGGTTCGGCTCACTGTTGAGGTGCCCTTCGAGGAGCTCAAGGACAGCCTCGACGCGGCGTACAAGAAGATCAACCAGCAGGTCACGGTGAAGGGCTTCCGTAAGGGCAAGATCCCCGCCCGGGTCATCGACCAGCGCTTCGGCCGTGGTGCGGTGCTGGAGGAGGCCGTCAACGACGCGCTCCCGAAGTTCTACACCGAGGCCGTCAACGAGGCCGACCTGAACCCGCTGGGCCAGCCCGAGGTCGACATCACGGAGCTGAAGGACGGCGAACTGCTGGCCTTCACCGCCGAGGTCGACGTCCGCCCCGAGATCGAGATCCCGGACTACTCCGGCATCGAGGTCGAGGTCGACGCGGTCGAGGTCTCCGACGAGGACATCGAGAAGTCGGTCGAGCAGCTGCGCGGCCGCTTCGCGTCCACGAACGACGTCGAGCGCGCCGCCGCCGAGGGTGACGTCGTCACCCTCGACCTGGAGGCCAAGGTCGACGGCGAGGTGCTGCCCGACGGCGTCGCCTCCGACGTCTCGTACACCATCGGCTCGGGCGAGCTCCTCGACGGCATCGACGAGGCCGTCAAGGGCCTGGAGGCCGGTGGCGAGGCCACCTTCACCTCCCAGCTGAAGGGCGGCTCCGCCGAGGGCAAGGACGCCGA
Organism: Streptomyces sp. NBC_00597; assembly: GCF_041431095.1. Lineage (GTDB taxonomy): Bacteria > Actinomycetota > Actinomycetes > Streptomycetales > Streptomycetaceae > Streptomyces. Next base: position 3,647,069 of record NZ_CP107757.1, on the reverse strand, counting down.
GGTCACCGTCAAGGTCTCCAAGGTCTCCGCCCGCGAGCTGCCGGAGCTGGACGACGAGTTCGCGCAGATGGCGAGCGAGTTCGACACCCTTGAGGACCTCAAGGCGGACAGCCGCAAGCGCCTTGAGAACATGAAGCAGTACGACCAGGCCACGCAGGCCCAGGAGCGCGTCCTGGAGAAGCTGCTGGAGCTCGTCGAGGTGCCGATCCCCGAGAAGCTGCTTGAGGACGAGGTCAACACCCGCAAGCACAACCTGGAGCACCACCAGCTCGGCCAGATGGGCCTGACCATCGAGAAGTACCTGGAGTTCCAGGGCAAGACGGTCGAGGAGTTCGACGCCGAGACCAAGGACCAGGCGATCAAGGGCATCAAGACCCAGTTCGTCCTGGACGCGCTGGTCAACAAGGAGAAGCTGGGCGTCGACCAGGAGGAGCTCACCGAGCACCTCATGCGCCGTGCCGCTTCCTCCGGCATGTCCCCCGACCAGTTCGCGCAGGCCGTCGTCGAGGGTGGCCAGGTGCCGATGCTCGTCGGCGAGGTCGCCCGCGGCAAGGCCCTCGCGGTCGTCGTCGAGGCCGCCAAGGTCGTCGACACCAACGGTGAGGTCGTCGACCTGTCCGACGACGAGGACGAGGTCGAGACGGCCACGGAGACCGTCGAGGCCGCTGTCGAGGGTGACGCCGAAGAGGCCAAGTAACACCCTGGGTGCCGCCCCGCGCGGCACCCGCTGAGCAGCATCCCGAAGGGCCCGTACGCAGCCGTGTACGGGCCCTTCGGCGTACCGTCGCGAGGGCCCCTCCCGGTGGCCCGCACAGGGCCCGCAGCCGGCCCGCGCAGAGCCCGCGGACCTTGCGCTCCGAGCGAACAGTTCGGGAAGCGGGATGGCGTTGTCCGACCTGCGCGTTAGGGTCCATGAATACGAGGGCACGGGAGTACCCGGACGCCGACGGCCACGGCCGCCGACCGGTCCGCGCCCCAGAACGAGACGCTGAGACGGCATGTGGCCGTCGGAGACGAGCAGGTGGATACGTGACGAATCTGAAGCCTTACGCCGCGGGTGAGCCGTCCATCGGTGGCGGCCTCGGCGACCATGTCTACAACCGGCTGCTCGGCGAGCGCATCATCTTCCTCGGCCAGCAGGTCGACGACGACATCGCGAACAAGATCACGGCGCAGCTCCTCCTCCTGGCCGCGGAGCCGGAGAAGGACGTCTACCTGTACATCAACAGCCCGGGCGGCTCGGTGACGGCGGGCATGGCGGTCTACGACACCATGCAGTACATCCCGAACGACGTCGTCACCATCGGCATGGGCATGGCGGCCTCCATGGGCCAGTTCCTGCTCACCGGCGGCGCCCCGGGCAAGCGCTTCGCGCTCCCGAACACGGACATCCTGATGCACCAGGGCTCCGCCGGCATCGGCGGCACCGCCTCGGACATCAAGATCCAGGCCGAGTACCTGCTGCGCACGAAGCAGCGCATGGCCGAGATCACCGCCCACCACTCCGGCCAGACCGTGGAGGCGATCATCCGCGACGGCGACCGCGACCGCTGGTTCACCGCGGAGGAGGCCAAGGAGTACGGCCTCATCGACGAGATCATCTCCGCCGCGTCGCTGGTCCCGGGCGGCGGCGGCACCGGGGCCTGATCCCGGCCCCGGCGCGCGGGGCCTCGTACGAGGCCCCGTACGCCCGCCCGCACCCGGCAAGCCCCAGCCCGCAGAACGCCACCAGGATGGTGAACACCCAGATGCACATGAACAACCTCTCTCCCGCGAGCGGCCTCTACACCGGCGCGCCGGTGGACAACCGCTACGTCGTCCCGCGCTTCGTCGAGCGCACCTCGCAGGGCGTGCGCGAGTACGACCCGTACGCGAAGCTCTTCGAGGAGCGCGTGATCTTCCTCGGCGTGCAGATCGACGACGCCTCCGCCAACGACGTCATGGCGCAGCTGCTGTGCCTGGAGTCGATGGACCCGGACCGCGACATCTCGATCTACATCAACAGCCCCGGCGGCTCGTTCACCGCGCTGACGGCCATCTACGACACGATGCAGTTCGTGAAGCCGGACATCCAGACGGTCTGCATGGGCCAGGCGGCCTCCGCCGCCGCCGTCCTGCTGGCCGCAGGCACCCCCGGCAAGCGCATGGCGCTGCCGAACGCCCGTGTGCTGATCCACCAGCCGTCCGGCGGCACCGGCCGCGAGCAGCTCTCCGACCTGGAGATCGCGGCCAGGGAGATCCTGCGCATGCGTGACCAGCTGGAGACCATGCTGGCCAAGCACTCGACCACGCCGATCGAGAAGATCCGCGAGGACATCGAGCGCGACAAGATCCTGACGGCCGAGGACGCGCTCGCGTACGGCCTGATCGACCAGATCGTCTCGACCCGCAAGAACTCCCACTGACCCTTGCCGCCAGTTGGCGTGGGCACGTCGTCACATTCGGCGATGTGAACCACGTCAAGGGGGCCCCGTAGGGGGCCCCCGGCAAGGTACCGTCGGATATGAGGCACCAGGAGCGCTGAACCAAGCGTCTCCCAGGCGAAGGGGAAGCACCTCGTGGCACGCATCGGTGACGGCGGCGACCTGCTCAAGTGCTCGTTCTGCGGAAAGAGCCAGAAGCAGGTGAAGAAGCTCATCGCAGGACCCGGTGTGTACATCTGCGACGAGTGCATCGACCTCTGCAACGAGATCATCGAGGAGGAGCTCGCGGAGACCTCCGAGGTCCGGTGGGAGGAACTCCCCAAGCCTCGCGAGATCTACGAGTTCCTGGAGAGCTACGTCGTCGGCCAGGAGCCGGCGAAGAAGGCGCTCTCGGTGGCGGTCTACAACCACTACAAGCGCGTCCAGGCCGGCGAGAACGGCGGCGCGCAGGGCCGTGACGACGCGATCGAGCTCGCGAAGTCCAACATCCTGCTGCTGGGCCCGACGGGCTCCGGCAAGACGCTGCTCGCCCAAACGCTCGCGCGCATGCTCAACGTCCCGTTCGCCATCGCTGACGCGACGGCGCTGACGGAGGCCGGGTACGTGGGCGAGGACGTCGAGAACATCCTGCTCAAGCTGATCCAGGCGGCCGACTACGACGTCAAGAAGGCCGAGACCGGGATCATCTACATCGACGAGATCGACAAGGTCGCCCGCAAGAGCGAGAACCCGTCGATCACGCGCGACGTGAGCGGTGAGGGCGTGCAGCAGGCCCTGCTGAAGATCCTGGAGGGCACGACGGCTTCGGTCCCGCCGCAGGGCGGCCGCAAGCACCCGCACCAGGAGTTCATCCAGATCGACACGACGAACGTGCTCTTCATCGTGGGCGGCGCCTTCGCCGGCCTGGAGAAGATCATCGAGTCGCGTGCGGGCGCCAAGGGCATCGGCTTCGGGGCGACGATCCGCTCGAAGCGCGAGATCGAGGCGAGCGACCAGTTCCAGGAGGTCATGCCGGAGGACCTGGTGAAGTTCGGGATGATCCCGGAGTTCATCGGCCGTCTGCCCGTCATCACTTCGGTGCACAACCTGGACCGCGAGGCGCTGCTGCAGATCCTGGTGGAGCCGCGGAACGCGCTGGTGAAGCAGTACCAGCGGCTGTTCGAACTCGACGGCGTCGAGCTGGACTTCGAGCGCGAGGCGCTGGAGGCCATCGCGGACCAGGCGATCCTCCGCCAGACGGGCGCGCGCGGCCTGCGCGCCATCATGGAAGAGGTCCTGATGTCGGTGATGTACGAGGTCCCGTCCCGCAAGGACGTGGCCCGCGTGGTCATCACGGCGGACGTCGTCCGCTCGAACGTCAACCCGACGCTGGTCCCGCGCATCGTCCCGAAGGACCAGGGCCCGCAGGAGAAGTCGGCGTAGCCGTCACCTGACGCAACACGAGGAGGGGCGCCCCGGACATCCGGGGCGCCCCTCCTCGTTTTCAGGAGCGAGTCCGGCGCTGGGCGAGGGCCCGCGCCGGCCGCCCGTCCGGTCAGACCTTGGTCCGCGAGGTGTTGTAAAGCTTCGCCGCCAGCTTGGCGACGTCCTCCAGGGTGCCCTGGCTGCCGCCGGTCAGGAGCGTGGTCTGGTCCATGTGGTTGACCGCGCCCAGGGTGGAGTAGTCGCTCCAGGCGCAGGTGGGGAGCACGATCGAGTTGGGCTCGCCGGGCTTGGTCGTCTTCGTCGTGGTCATCTTGATCTCGACGCACTTCATGACCGCGCCCTTGAATCCGTCCGGCGTGAACGCCTTGGGGGAGCCGACCTTTTCGTACTTCAGGCCGAGCTTGTCGGTGTCCGGGTTGGGCGCGCCGATCGAGTTGAAATAGCCGTCGAGAGCCTTCTCCGGGTCATCGATCTGCCCCCAGAAGCCGCTCGCGGTCATCTGCTTGGCCTTGCCCGGGGTGCCGCTCAAGTACTGCTGGCTCGACTGGTGCGCGTCCTTGACGCCGATGGCCTCGGCCTTGGCCTTCTGCTCGCCCGTCAGGGGCGTGTCACCCTTCGCGGTGCCGACCGCCTGGTCGTTCTTCGCGTAGCTGTCGACCGAGGCCGGGTAGGTCAGCTTGTAGCCCTTGGTGTCCGCGGCCACCGAGCCCGAGGCGCCGCCGCCCTTCGTGAAGTACCAGCCGGCGCCGCCGATCGCCGCGACCGCGACGATAACCGCGATCACCACGCCCGCCTTCGACTTCTTCGGCGGCTGCCCGCCGTACGGGGGCTGCTGCGGCGGCATGCCCGGCTGCTGGTAGCCGTAGCCCGGCTGGGGCTGCTGCTGGGGCTGCTGCTGGGGGTAGCCCTGCGGGGGGACGCCCGGCGGGGGCTGCTGCGGGTAGCCGTAGCCGGGCTGCGGAGCGGGCTGCCCGTAGGGCCCCGGCTGCGGGCCTCCGTACGGTCCCGGCTGCTGCGGCTGCTGGCCGTACGGCCCAGGCTGGTTGTAACTCATGCCCGCGTCCCCCTTCAGGAATCCTTTATGTGTTTCAGACATCCTGACGGAAGCCGGAGCTGCGCAAGGCGCCGGGCCCCCCGATTACCGGTTTCATGACTGGACTGTTACGGCTCTAAACTGTGCCTCGTGACCGAGAACACGCAGACACCCAGCAGCCCCAACTCCGAACTGCCGACCGCGTACGCTCCGGCCGAGGTAGAGGGGAAGCTCTACGAGCGCTGGGTAGAGCGTGGCTACTTCACGGCCGATCCCGCGAGTGAGAAGCCCGCGTACACCATCGTCATCCCGCCGCCGAACGTCACCGGCTCCCTGCACCTGGGGCACGCCTTCCAGCACACGCTCATGGACGCCCTGACCCGCCGCAAGCGGATGCAGGGCTTCGAGTCGCTGTGGCTGCCCGGCATGGACCACGCCGGCATCGCCACCCAGAACAAGGTCGAGCAGCAGCTCGCCGAGGAGGGCAAGTCCCGCCACGACCTGGGCCGCGAGGAGTTCGTCGAGCGGGTCTGGCAGTGGAAGGAAGAGTACGGCGGCAAGATCCTCGGCCAGATGCGTCGCCTCGGTGACGGCGTCGACTGGTCTCGTGAGCGCTTCACCATGGACGAGGGCCTGTCCAAGGCCGTCCAGACGATCTTCAAGAAGCTCTACGACGACGAGCTGATCTACCGCGCCGAGCGCATCATCAACTGGTGCCCCCGCTGTCTGACGGCCATCTCCGACATCGAGGTGGAGTACCAGGAGGACGCGGGCGAGCTCGTCTCGATCAAGTACGGCGAGGGTGAGGACACCCTGGTCGTCGCCACGACCCGCGCCGAGACGATGCTCGGTGACACGGCCGTCGCCGTCCACCCGGACGACGAGCGCTACAAGCACCTCGTCGGCAAGCTCATCAAGCTGCCGCTCACCGACCGCTCCATCCCGGTCGTCGCGGACACGCACGTCGACCCGGAGTTCGGCACCGGCTGCGTCAAGGTGACCCCGGCGCACGACCCGAACGACTTCGCCATCGGGCAGCGCCACGGCCTGCCCAACATGACGATCATGGACGAGCACGGCAACATCACCGTCCACGGCCCCTTCCTCGGCCTGGACCGCTTCGAGGCCCGGTCCGCGGTCGTCGGAGCGCTGCGCGAGCAGGGCCGGATCGTCTCCGAGAAGCGCCCCTACCTGCACTCCGTCGGGCACTGCTCCCGCTGCTCCACCACCGTCGAGCCGCGCCTGTCGCTGCAGTGGTGGGTCAAGGTCGAGACCCTCGCCAAGGCCGCCGGTGACGCGGTCCGCGACGACCGGGTCACGATCCACCCGAAGGAGATGGAGAAGCGCTACTTCGACTGGGTCGACAACCTCAACGACTGGTGCATCTCGCGCCAGCTGTGGTGGGGCCACCGGATCCCGGTCTGGTACGGCCCGGACGGCGAGATCGTCTGCGTCGGCCCGGACGACGAGGCGCCCACCGGCGAGGGCTGGCACCAGGACACCGACGTCCTCGACACGTGGTTCTCCTCCGGCCTGTGGCCGTTCTCCACGCTCGGCTGGCCGGAGAAGACCCCGGACCTGGCGAAGTTCTACTCCACCGACGTCCTGGTCACCGGCCACGACATCATCTTCTTCTGGGTCGCCCGGATGATGATGTTCGGCCTGTACGCCATGGACGGCGAGGCGCCGTTCAAGACGATCGCGCTGACCGGCCTGGTCCGCGACGAGCGCGGCAAGAAGATGTCGAAGTCTTTCGGCAACGTCGTCGACCCGCTGGACTGGATGGACAAGTACGGCTCCGACGCCGTCCGTTTCACCCTGGCCAAGGGTGCCAACCCGGGCACCGACGTGCCGATCGGCGAGGACTGGGTCCAGGCCTCCAGCAAGTTCGCCAACAAGATCTGGAACGCCACGCGCTTCGCGCTGATGAACGGCGCCACGATCGAGGGCGAGCTGCCCCCGGTCGAGCAGCTGTCCGCCACCGACCGCTGGATCCTGTCCCGCCTCAACAAGACGGTCGCGCAGGTCGACGCGTACTACGACGACTTCCAGTTCTCCAAGCTCAGCGAGGCGCTCTACCACTTCGCGTGGGACGAGGTCTTCGACTGGTACGTCGAGCTGTCGAAGACGACGTTCTTCGCGGGCGGCGAGCAGGCCAAGGTCTCCAGCCGGGTCCTCGGCGAGGTCATCGACGTCATGCTGCGGCTGCTGCACCCGGTGGTCCCGTTCGTCACCGAGACCCTGTGGACCACGCTGACCGGCGGCGAGTCGCTCGTGATCGCCGACTGGCCGAAGGACAGCGGCTTCCGCGACGCAGCCGCCGAGGCCGAGATCGAGGGCGTCCAGAGCCTGGTCCGTGAGGTCCGCCGGTTCCGCAAGGAGCAGGGCCTCGACGACAAGCAGAAGGTCCCGGCCCGCCTGGACCTGGCCGGCACCGCGCTGGCCGCGCACGAGGCGGCCATCCGCCAGGTGCTGCGCCTGCAGCCCGAGGGCGACGACTTCAGCGCCACCGCGACCCTCCCGGTCGCCGGCGCCACCGTCGCGCTCGACCTCTCAGGCACCATCGACGTGGCCGCCGAGCGCAAGCGCCTCACCAAGGACCTCGGCGCCGCCGAGAAGGAGAAGCAGCAGGCCGAGGCGAAGCTCGGGAACGAGGCCTTCCTGGCCAAGGCCCCCGACAACGTCGTGGACAAGATCAAGGGCCGGCTGGCCAAGGCGGAGGCGGACATCGCCCGCATCCAGGCCCAGCTGGACACTCTGCCCGCCGCGTAACACGTACGAACGGTGAACCCTCGGCCCCCGAGCACATTGCTCGGGGGCCGACGCGTAGGGTGACACCGGCCCCAGGGGTTTCGCCCAACGGCAGGGGGTCGTAGTCGGCGGGCTGTCGACCGAGGGGGGTCTCGGAGTGTGGGGTCGTGACGTGCCAGGTCACGTGGCGCCGGATCGGGTGGCGCCGGGGCAACAGGCTTCGGGCCGCCTGGTGTTGGGCCGCGAGCTGAAGCGCCGCAACCTCCTCCTCGGGGCGGCGGCCACCGCGGCCACGGGCGGCGCCCTCGCCGGAGTCGCCGCGTTAGGCACCTCGCGAGCCCCCGCCACCGGCCTCCAACAGGACCTGGTGTCACGCGATCCCAAGGCCTCCGAGGCGGCCCGGGCCGTGTACAAGTTACTGGCAGGCCTGGAGGCGGATGCCCGTGCCGGCCGGCGCCGCGGCACCCTCATGGGCCAGCACGCCGAGGTGCACAACGAGCGGTACAACCCGGAGTACGGCGACCACAGCGGTCCCAAACCACCCGGCTACTACTACCGAAAACCCCAGGACATCACCGGGAAGTTGCCGGCCTTCCTCGAACTGGACCTGGGCCCCGGCTACCAGCAGGACAGCTGGGGCGTGGGCGAGCCGCGGGACTACTCGCGCGCCGCCTGGCCCGCCCGCCGCGAGTTCTGGACCTACACGAACGACGTCGTGGACCTCGCCATGGGCGTCTGGCACGGACTGCCCCGCAAAGACGACGGGTCCTACAACCCGAGCGGCACCGAACGCCTCTGGAACGGCACCAAGACCGTGCTGCCGACCAACGGGGGAGCACCCGCAGGCCTGGTCGGGATGTCGTTCCACCAGCCGTGGCCGGGCAGCCCCGTCAAGAGCTACGACCAGACGCTGCGTCGCAACGCCCCCTCGGCGAAGGACCCGGGCTGGATCGACCGGCTGATCACCCCCGGCACCCCCGAGCACGCCGCGCTCCTGCTCGACCTCTCGTTCCTCGCCGACCACCTCGGCTACCTGGCCGCCTACGACGTTCCCGTACTGCTGCGTCCGTACCACGAGATGAACTCCCTCGGCGGCGAACAGAGCTTCTGGTGGGCGGGGCTGAAGCCCCGGCAGTACACGGCCCTGTGGGAACTGCTCTACCACTACCTGGTCGGCTCCCGCGGCCTGCACAACCTGATCTTCGTCTGGGCCCCCACGGCCTGGGACGCCGTCCACGGCAGCGATCCGTGGGACTTCTACCCGGGCGCCGAGTACGTGGACGTCGTCGGTGTCGACGACTACAGCGGAAGCCCGGACCAGCCCTTCGACCCGGCCGCCTGGACCTCGACTTGGCACCACGGCCTCAAGGACTACGGAAAGCCCCGGATCCTCGCGGAGTCCTTCCACGTGCCGCTGGGCGCCGCGCAGCGCACGACGCTCGACCAGTCCCCCTGGGTGCTGTGGACCGTGTGGGGCGACGGACTCACCGCGAAGAACTCCCCGGCGGACGTGCAGCAGACCTACAACGACCCCAAGACGATCACCGGGGGCCGTGAACCGGGCCCCGCTGGAGTGCAGTGGCTCACCCTGCACGACGGATCACCCGAGAAGGAGTGAAGTTGAGCGCGCTAACGCCACGCGCCCACCGCGTGGCCGCCTTCGTGGCCATCGGATGGGCGGGGGTCCTGCTCCTGTGGGCCCTGTACAACTGCTTCTGGCAGGTCGGCGTCGTCGACTTCCTGCAAGGCATCGTCTACTACGGCATCGGCGACGGCTCCGGAGCCGCCGAGACGTTCAACCTCAACTGGGGCGTCGTCTACGTGGCGGGCGGCCTGCTCGTGCTGCGCGGGAACACCCTCGGCCGGGGCATCGTCATCGGCGGCGCCGCCATCGAGGGCTACAACCGGATGCGCAGCCTGACGGGCGCCCTGTTCGACGAGAAGCAGACCGACTACTTCACCTCGACCCTCCAGGGCGGGCTGAAGCTGGCGACGTTCGCCGTCGGGGTCCTCGTGACCGGCGCCCTGATCGTGCTGCTGCTGCGGGACTTCGCCGCGTACGAGCCCTGGCAGCCACCGGTGAACCCCTGGACCCAGCAGGCACACGAGGCCCGGCAGGCCCACGAGCAGGCCCAGCGCGCGTCAGCTGCCCAGCAGGCGCAACCGCAACTCCAGCAGCAGCCGCAGTTCCCGCAGCAGCAGATGCCGCAGGCGCCTCAACCCGCGCAGCCCGCACACGGGTTCGGGCCCGCTCCGTCCTACCCGGGGCAGCCCGCGCCCCAGCTGCCGCAGACGGGCTACGCCCAGCCGCAGCCGCAGCCGCAGCCGCCTCAGCAGCCCCAGCCTCAGCAGCCCCAGCCGCCGCAACCCGGTTACGGGCCCGGCCCCTACGGCGGCCAGTCCGCCTGGCCCCAGCAGCCCCAGCAGTCGCCGCCGCAACAGCAGTAGGAATCCCGAAGGATCCTTCCCATGACCCTCGCCCCCTTACAAGAGGTCGCGACGACGTCCCGTCGCGATGCGAAACTGGTGCAGCGCCATGCCGATTGGAAGCCCAGCGTGCTGGCCTTCCTGCTGCCCTTCCTGGTCCTCGTCAGCTTCGGCCTGTGGGTGTTCGAGCCGAACCCGACCCCGCTCGGCTGGACCCTGTCGGTCATCTGGTCGCTGCCCGCCATCGGTGTCATGGTCGGCTTCCAGGGCGTCCTGTTGATCCGCCGCCGGCTGCGCAAGGCGCACGAGATGGTTCCGCCGGCGCCGGTGGAGGAGGACTTCCTCATCGTGCTCGTGCCGACCATCGGCCGCCACGACACCTACCCGGCGCTGGAGCGCTCGGTCCTCAGCTACGTGGACCACCTTCCTGCGTACTTCCCGCGCATGCGGGTCGACGTGCTCACGGAGGAGGACTGCGAGGCGGCCGCCCGGATCGACGACCTGGCCGCGATGAACGACCTGATCCGCGTGGTCACCGTGCCCAAGGCGTACGAGACGGCCAACGGGACCCGGTTCAAGGCCCGCGCGAACCACTACGCCCACGAACTGCGGATCGACGAGGGCGAGGCCCTCGACGACGTCTGGGTGCTGCACATGGACGACGACACCGGGGTCGGCCCCGACACCGCCGCGTCCATGGCCCAGTTCGTCAACCGCCAGCGACGGGAGGGCGCCGCGGGCAAGCACATGGCGCAGGGCATCCTCGCCTACCCCCGCGAGAACGCGGTGAACCGTTTCACCTGGCTGGCCGACGCGGTCCGCCCCGCTGACGACATAGCCCGGTTCCGGGCCTTCACCGGCCTCGGCACCCCGGTCGCCGGCGTGCACGGCGAACTGCTGCTGCTCCGGGCCTCCATCGAGGCGACGATCGGCTGGGACTTCGGGCCCAAGGCCATCGTCGAGGACGCGCAGCTGGCGCTGACGTTCTGCCGCAAGTACCCGGGCCGCAGCGACTGGTTCAACGGCCGCTGCTACGGCGCTTCCCCGGCCACCACCAGGGACTTCATCAAGCAGCGCGAGCGCTGGGCGTGGGGGCTGGTAGCGCTCTGCTTCAACCGCACGGTGCCGTTCCGCTACCGCTGGTTCCTGATGCTCTGCATGGTCAGCTGGGTCCTCGGCCCGCTCCAGCACGTCGCGACCGTCCTCCTGGTGGCCTGGTTCATCGGCGATTTCAACACCTCGCCCGTGACCCAGTCCGTCGTGATCATGTGGTCGCTCAGCTTCGCGTACGTCATCTGGACGTACTGGGAGGGGCTGCGGCTCAACGCCCTGGTCTCCGCGAACGGCAAGCGCCGCTGGTGGGAACCGTTCGCCGTGCTCGGCCTCATCCCGCTGTTCTCCGTACTCGAAGGACTCGGCGGCCTGCGCGGGCTGATCAAGTTCATCAAGCGCGAGGAGAACAAGTTCGTCGTCATCGCCAAGCCCGCATGAGCGCCCGCATGAGAAACCGAGAGCCCCTCGTGACGAACGAGAAGTACGCGACCAACGCGACCAACGAGAACAGTGCGACCAACGAGAGCAGCGCGAACGGCGCGAAGACGAAGCGCTCCAAGGTCCCCCTGCTCGCGGTCCTCCCGGTGACCGTGACTTCCCTGGTCCTCGGACTACCCTTCGTGATCGGCGACCACCCCCTGCGCTGGAGGTCGGGCTCGCTCAAGCCGATCCTGGTCCTGCACGACTCCACTCCCGCCAAGGGCGCCGCCGCCGTCCTCGCCGGCGGGGGAGGGGGCGCGGCCGAGCCCGCAGAGCCCGCCGGACCCGCACCGAAGGTGGACAAGCCCTGGAAGCCCGGCATGCCCGAGTGGGGCGTCCAGATCTTCTGGGAGGACAAGAAGGAGCACAGCGACGCGTACGTCGAGAAGAAGGCGCGCGAGCAGGCCGACTACCTCGTCGCACTGAAGGCCAACGCCGTCGCCGTCTCCTTCCCGTTCTACACGGAGGGCCGCACCTCGACGAAGCTCGCGGCGGGCAAGAGCACCCCGACGCCCGAGCACCTCGACACGGTCCTGCGCGTCTTCCACGAGGCGGGACTGCGCACCACCGTCCGACCGACCCTGGACGAGGCGGCGCTCGTGCCGCCGGAGGGCTGGCGCGGCAACATCAAGCCGGCCGACAAGGAGGCCTGGTTCGAGTCGTACGAAGCCCTGCTCGGCCCGTACCTCGACGTGGCGCGGCGGCAGCAGGCGGCGACGTTCGTGATCGGGACGGAACTGAACTCGATGGAGGGCCACCCGGCCTGGAAGTCACTGATCGCGGCGGCCGAGAAGCGGTTCAAGGGCGAGGTGTCCTACGACGCGAACTGGGACAACTACGTGGGCGGCCGCATTGACGTGCCCGTCAGCCGGCTCGGCGTCGACGCCTACTTCCCCGTGAAGGTCGCCGACGACGCTCCCGTGGACCAGCTCGTCGCCGGCTGGAACGGCTGGCTCGACAAGAAGAGCAAGGGCGCACTGCCGCGGATCGTGCTGGCCGAGGCGGGCATCAGTGCCATGGACGGGGCGTACCACGCACCCGGCGACTTCTACGCGAAGCGCGGGCTGAATCCCGCGGTGCAGGCCAACTGGTACAAGGCGGTCTGCCAGGTCGTCCGGGAGCGCAAGATGGCGGGCGTCTACTGGTGGTCGGTCTACTTCGACTCCGACCCCAAGGCCGCTCCGAAGGAGGAGGAGTCCCGGCTCAACTTCACCGGCCGCCCGGACACCGAGCGGGAGATCCGCTCCTGCTTCGGCTCCGACTACGCGGGTCCGGGCACCGAACCCGCGTCCTGACCGGATGCCCCGAGTTGTCCGGAGTGTCGGACATCACGTTTTCAGCCGGGTTGGCCGATCCGATCCCCCTCGGCGAGCACGGATGATGGAAGGCATGTACGTCCCGCCCGTCGCCTCGGCGCTCCACCGGGCCGCGGCCGCCGGCCGCCGGCTCGGCGAGAGCTGGGCCGGATCACCCCGGGCGCTTGACGTGCTCACCGCACTGAGCTGCCTGGCCCTGATGGCGCTGGACCTGCCCGGCCTGGCCGCGGCGGACAACTCGCTCACCGGACCGACGGCCGCCGTCGTGCTCGCCGCCGGGTGCACCGGTCTCGTGGTGCGCCGCCGGGCGCCCTGGGTCTCGTACCTCACCGCGCTGCTCTTCATCGGCTGGCTGCACGAACTGACACTGATCCAGTTCGCGCTCTACTCGGTCGGCCGCTACCGGGGGCGACGCCCCGCGGTCCTGGCCACCCTGGGGTACGTGGCCTTCGCGCTCATCGTCTTCAGCGTCCCCGGCTGGCCCGAACCGCATGCCGCGACCCTCAGCGCCTTCCTCAGCCTGGTCGTGCCGATCGGGGTGCTCGCCTCGGCCGTCGGCGTCGCCGCCTACCGGCACGACCTCGTGCGCGAGGTGGCCGCCCGGCGCGCCGAGTCGGCCGTCCTGCAGGCGGTCCAGCAGGAGCGCACCTCGGTCGCCCGCGACGTCCACGACTTCGTCGGCCGGGAACTGACGCTGCTGACGGTGCGCTCCGAAGTGCTCTCGGTGCGGGCGCGCGAGACGGCGCACGCGAAGGACTTCGAAGAGCTGGCCGACACCGCCCGCCGGGCCCATCTGGTGCTCAACGAGATCATCGTGCAGCGCGGGGAACGGGCCGCGACCCCGGGGGTGGACGGGCTGCCGGCCCTTGCCGAGGAGAGCGGTCGGGCCGGCTCTCCCGTACGGCTGACCCTTGACCCGCACGTGCACGGGCTGTCGCCGCTGCGCCAGGCCGCGGTCTACCGGGTGGTGCAGGAGTGCCTAACCAACGCGGCCAAGCACGCCTGCGGGGAGACCGTCGACGTGTCGATCGAGGCGGACGGCCCACAGCTACGGATCGCCGTCAGGAACGGCCTGGCCGCCCGCGCGCCGGCCCGCGCACCCGTCTCCGCGGGCTCGGGGACGGCGAGCATGTCCGAGCGCGTGCGCAGCCTGGGGGGAACCCTGACGGCGACGCGCACGCAGGACGCGTACACGGTGGTGGCCACCCTCCCGCGCGGGTGACGGCTGCTCAGGCCTTCGCCGGCACCAGCAGGCTGCCCAGGGTGTCCAGGTCTTCCACGCACCTGCCGGAGCCCAGCGCCACGCAGTCCAGCGGGGCGTCGGCGACGAAGACGGGGATGCCCGTCGCGGAGGCCAGCCGCAGGTCCAGGCCCGGCAGCAGCGCGCCGCCACCGGTCAAGGTGATGCCGTGCTCCATCACATCGCCCGACAGCTCCGGCGGGCACTCCTCCAGGGTGGCGCGCACCGCAGCGATGATCGCCTCGACCGGCTCGTCAAGCGCGGCCCGTACGTCCGCCGCGCCCAGCGGGAGCGTCCTCGGCATGCCGCCGACCCGCTCCCGTCCGCGCACCGTGAAGGTCCGCTCCTCCAGTTCCGGCCGGTCCGGCACCGGCCAGGCCGACCCGACGGCGACCTTGACGTCCTCGGCGGTGCGCTCCCCGATGAGCAGCCCGTGCTCCTTGCGCACGTAGTCCGTGATCGCGGCGTCCAGCCGGTCCCCGCCGACCCGCAGCGAGCGGGCGGTGACGATTCCGCCGAGCGAGATGACGGCGACCTCGGTGGTGCCGCCGCCGATGTCCACCACCATCGAGCCGCGCGCCTCGGCCACCGGCAGGCCGGCGCCGATCGCCGCCGCCATCGGCTCCTCGATCAGGTGGACGGCCCTGGCTCCGGCCCGGGTCGAGGCGTGGACGATGGCCCGCCGTTCGACCGGGGTGACCCCGGAGGGCACGCAGATCACCATCCGGGTGCGGGGCCGCCGGCCGGGCACGGCTTTGCGGACGAAATGCCGGATCATCTCCTCGGCGGCCTCGTAGTCGCAGATCACCCCGTCCTTCAGGGGGCGGATCGCGGTGATGGAGCCGGGGGTGCGGCCGATGGTCTCCTTGGCCTCGGCCCCGACGGCCAGCGCGGTGGTGGTGCCCGCCTTGACGGCCACCACGGACGGCTCATTGAGGACGATCCCGTGGCCCCGGGCGTAGACCAGGGTGTTCGCGGTCCCCAGATCGATCCCTATGTCGCGGCTGGAAGCGGACTTGTTACTGCTGGCCTGCGGCATTTGTTCCCCTATCTCCTGCCCGCAAGGCTTGCATAACGATCCGGTCGCAACGGGCGCCGAACGTCCCGAAACGGCCGGGTCGAAAGTCCCCGGGTCCCCCGTCCGTAGACTGGCCCCGTGAGTGAGCAGCAGCCCGAGAGCAACGGACCCGACGACCGCGACGAGACCACCGAGGTCTTCGACCGGATCGTGGCCGAAGAGTCCGACCGCGACCCCGACCTGGCGGTGATCGAGGCCGGCAGCCGCACCCTGCGCGCCCAGGCAGGCCCGCCCCGGGGTGAGCCGGTATCCGCGCGGCCCCTCGACCCGGAGGTGGCACGGGCGCTCCAGGAGGTGGAGCAGGAGCTCTCCACCCGCTGGGGCGAGACCAAGCTGGAGCCGTCCGTCACGCGGATCGCCTCCCTGATGGACGTGCTGGGCGAACCGCAGCACGCGTACCCCTCCATCCACGTCACCGGCACCAACGGCAAGACCAGCACCGCCCGCATGATCGAGGCCCTGCTGGGCGCCTTCGAGCTGCGCACCGGCCGCTACACCAGCCCGCACGTGCAGTCGGTCACCGAGCGGATCAGCCTCGACGGGGCGCCGATCAGCGCCGAGCGCTTCGTCGAGACGTACTACGACATCAAGCCGTACGTGGAGATGGTCGACGCCTCCGAGGAGTTCCGACTGTCCTTCTTCGAGGTGCTCACCGGCATGGCGTACGCGGCGTTCGCGGACGCCCCCGTCGACGCGGCCGTCATCGAGGTCGGCATGGGCGGCACCTGGGACGCCACGAACGTGATCGACGGCTCGGTCGCGGTCATCACTCCGATCAGCCTGGACCACACGGACCGCCTCGGCGCCACGCCCGGCGAGATCGCCCTGGAGAAGGGCGGCGTCATCAAGCAGGACGCCACCGTGATCCTGGCGCAGCAGCCGGTGGACGCGGCGCAGGTGCTGCTGAAGAAGGCCGTCGAGGTCGACGCGACGGTCGCCCGCGAGGGCATGGAGTTCGGCGTCGTCTCGCGCGAGGTGGCGGTCGGCGGGCAGATGCTGACGCTGCGCGGCGTGGGCGGCGAGTACGACGGCATCTT
Source organism: Streptomyces sp. NBC_00597 (assembly GCF_041431095.1). Lineage (GTDB taxonomy): Bacteria > Actinomycetota > Actinomycetes > Streptomycetales > Streptomycetaceae > Streptomyces. The sequence goes on along the minus strand of NZ_CP107757.1, from coordinate 3,630,806 downwards.
CCTGCCGCTGTACGGGGCCCACATGGCGCACAACGCGGCGGTGGCGCTGGCTGCGGTCGAGGCCTTCTTCGGTGTCGGCGCGGAGCAGTCGCGCGAGCTGGACGTGGAGACCGTGCGCAGGGCCTTCGCCTCGGTGACCTCGCCGGGCCGGATGGAGGTCGTGCGGCGCAGCCCGACGGTGGTCCTGGACGCGGCGCACAATCCGGCGGGCGCGCAGGTCACGGCGGAAGCGGTGACCGAGGCCTTCGGCTTCAGCCGGCTGATCGGGGTCATGGCCGCGAGCGAGGGCAAGGACGTGAAGGGGGTCCTGGAGGCCTTCGAGCCGATCTTCGCGGAGGTCGTCGTCACGGAGAACTCCAGCCACCGGGCGATGTCCGCGGACGAGCTGGCGGCGGTCGCGGTCGAGGTCTTCGGACCGGACCGGGTGCAGGTGGAGCCGCGGCTGGACGACGCCCTGGAGGCGGCGATCACCCTCGCGGAGGAAGAGGCCGAGTACGGAGGGGCCGGGGTCCTGGTGACCGGTTCCGTGATCACGGTGGGCGAGGCCCGCCTGCTGCTGAAGAGGGGCTGAGGGATGCGCACGCTGTGTGCTTCGACGCTGATCGGCGAGTTCTTCGTGATCGGCTTCGCGGGGCTGGTGGCCATGAAGAACCCGGACCTGACCCAGGCCACGGTGTGGACGGTCTGCGGGATCGCCATGCTGCTGTCGGTGCTGCTGTGCGGGATGCTGTCGCGCCCGGGCGCGGTCCAGATCGGCTGGGCGCTGCAGATCGGGCTGATCCTGAGCGGCTTCGTCGTCCCGATGATGTTCTTCCTCGGTGCGGTGTTCGCTGGGCTGTGGTGGTGCTCGGTGCACTACGGCGCCAAGATCGACGCGATCAAGGCCCGCTGGGCGGCGCAGAGCGAGGCCCAGGCCTGACCGGGTCCGTGCGAGGGCCCTACCCGGGGCCCCTGTAGCCTCGGGGAACCGCACCCGTTTGCCGCAAGGAGTTGGAAAATGACCCAGCGCACTCTCGTCATCCTCAAGCCGGACGCCGTCCGTCGCGGCCTGGTGGGCGAGATCATCGGCCGCATCGAGCGGAAGGCCGGCTGGACCATCGCCGCTCTGGAGCTGCGCACGCTGGACCAGGAGACCCTGGAGGCCCACTACGGCGAGCACAAGGGCAAGCCGTTCTACGAGCCCCTCATGGGCTTCATGGCCAGTGGTCCCGTCGTCGTCCTCGTGGCCGAAGGGGAACGCGTGATCGAGGGTGTCCGCCAGCTGGCCGGTCCCACTGACCCGATTGCCGCGGCACCCGGCTCCATCCGGGGGGACTTCGGCACCGTCACCCGCGAGAACCTGATCCACGCCTCGGACTCGGAGGAGTCCGCCGAGCGCGAGCTGAAGCTGTTCTTCCCCACCCTGGGATGAGTCCTTCCTGACGTAACATCAGCCGAATAGCGCTCATGACCTGGGGCGACCGAAGTAATTTCGGTCGCCCTTCGGTATAGCCGGGCGCTTGCGGGAACGCATGTGCAGGACACGTCGTCACCACTAAGGGGGCGGGTTTCCGTTCCGGCGGGATTGCCGGAGTCCCGTCGCGCGGTGTTCGTACTTACGGCACTACGATGGGGCCTCCACCCACACACCCACCTCGCCGACCTGACAGCAGCCGCTATCAACTGGAAGGCCAGACGCTCCTCATGGGGAACAAGGGGAACAACATGTCGTTCATCGGCCGTGACATGGCGATCGACCTCGGGACCGCCAACACGCTGGTGTACGTGAGGGGCCGGGGGATCGTCCTGAACGAGCCGTCCGTGGTCGCCATCAACACGAACACCGGCGGCATCCTGGCGGTCGGCTCCGAGGCGAAGAAGATGATCGGCCGGACGCCCGGCAACATCGTCGCCGTCAGGCCCCTCAAGGACGGCGTGATCGCCGACTTCGAGATCACCGAGCGCATGCTCCGGTACTTCATCCTCAAGATCCACAAGCGCCGCTACCTGGCCCGTCCGCGCGTCGTGGTCTGCGTCCCCTCGGGCATCACCGGAGTGGAGCGCCGCGCCGTCATCGAGGCGTCCACGCAGGCCGGCGCCCGCCAGGTGCACATCATCGAGGAGCCCATGGCCGCCGCCATCGGCTCGGGCCTGCCCGTCCACGAGGCCACCGGCAACATGGTCGTGGACATCGGCGGCGGCACCACCGAGGTCGCCGTCATCTCCCTCGGCGGAATCGTCACGGCGCAGTCCATCCGGGTGGCCGGCGACGAGCTCGACAACGCGATCATCCAGCACATCAAGAAGGAGTACTCGCTCCTCCTCGGTGAGCGGACCGCCGAGCAGATCAAGATCACCATCGGGTCGGCGTACGACCTCGACAAGGACGAGCACACCGAGATCCGCGGCCGGGACCTGGTCTCCGGCCTCCCGAAGACGGTCGTGATCTCCGCCGCCGAGGTCCGCAAGGCCATCGAGGAGCCGGTCAACGCCATCGTCGACGCCGTCAAGACGACCCTCGACAAGTGCCCGCCGGAGCTCTCCGGCGACATCATGGACCGCGGCATCGTCCTGACCGGCGGCGGCGCCCTGCTGCGCGGCCTCGACGAGCGGCTGCGCCGCGAGACGGGCATGCCGATCCACATCGCCGAGGACCCGCTCGACTCCGTAGCCCTCGGCTCCGGCAAGTGCGTGGAGGAGTTCGAAGCGCTCCAGCAGGTCCTGGACGCCCAGCCCCGGCGCTGATAAAGACCCCCGTCCGGGGGCCATGCGGAACACAAGGATCCGCCGTACGGGTGCTGCCGCGCCCGTGCGGCGGATCGTTGATATACAGACCAAGAACATTTCGACGAGGAAGGCACGGCCGCCGCACGTGAGGGACACACGAGAAAGCCGGCTGCTCCTGGTGCTCCTGATCGCCATCGCGTTCGCATTGATCACGGTGGACATCAGGGCAGGCGAGGAGTCACCGGTCGACGGCGCCCGGCAGGCCGCCGCAGCGGTCTTCGGCCCGGTCGAGGAGGGCGTGGCGACCGCGGTCGACCCGGTCGCCAACGCGATAGGGGCCGTACGGGACTCCGGCGAGCGCCACAACCGCATCGCCACGCTGGAGCGCGAGAACGCGGCCCTGAAGGCCAAGCTGGGCAGTGACGACCAGACCCGCAGCCGCATCCACGAGCTCGACGAAATGCTCAAGCGGGCCGGCGCCGGACAGTACGGCATCAAGGGCGCCGAGGTCATCGCCATAGGAGCGGCCCAGGGCTTCTCCTGGACCGTGACGATCGACGCCGGGACCAAGGACGGCATCGAGCGCGACATGACCGTCATCAACGGGGACGGACTCGTCGGCCGGGTCGCCACCGTCGGCCCCGACACCGCCACCGTCGTCCTCGCCAACGACCCCGACTTCACGGTGGGAACCCGCCTGGAGAAGACCGGCGAGCTCGGCTTCGCCACCGGCCAGGGCGACCGCGCGCTGTCCGTCCAGATGCTCAACGGCAAGGCCAAGGTCAGCCCCGGCGACCGGCTCGTCACCTTCGGCTCCCGCGGCAACAAGCCGTTCGTGCCCGGCGTTCCGATCGGCGAGGTGGTCAAGGTCGACCCCTCGCGCGGCGACCTGACCCGCACGATCTGGGTCCGCCCGTTCGTCGGCTTCTCGCGCCTCGACATCGTCGGCGTCGTCGTCATGCCGCCGCGCGAGGACCCGCGCGACGCCGTTCTGCCCCCCAAGCCCGAGGTGAAGCCCACCCCGACGGTCACCGTCACGGTCACCCCGTCACCGTCCGCCAGTGTGCCCGGCAAGCCGGCCGACGAGTAGGAGCTGACCCCATGCGCTTCAACCGGATCCTGCTCTCGGCCACGCTGGTCGTGGTCGCCCTCGTCATCCAGGTCTCCGTACTGGGCCGGCTGCAACTGCCCGGAGCCGTACCCGACCTGGTCCTGCTCACCGTCGTGGCCCTCGCCCTCGTGTACGGGCACCTCAGCGGCGCGCTCATCGGCTTCGCCGCCGGACTCCTCGCCGACCTGGCCCCGCCCGCCGACCACGCCGCCGGGCGGTACGCGCTCGTGCTGTGCGTCATCGGGTACGCCGCCGGCCTGGTCCGGCCCGACTCCGGGCGGTTCCGGTCCGCCTGGGGCCCGTTGCTGACCGTCGTCGGCGCGGCGATCGGCTCCACCCTCCTGTACGCGGGCGTGGGCGCCCTTGTCGGCGACACCGCCGCCCGCCACGTCGGGCTCACCGGGCTGCTGTTCACCGCGACCCTCTACGACCTGCTGCTCGCCCCGTTCACCGTGCCGTTCATCATGGCGCTGGCCCGGCGCGCCGAGAACGACCCGATGGCCGTCGAGGCGAACGGCGGCCCCGCCAAGGCCGCTGACGTGTCCTCCGGATGGCTCTCCGGCGGAACCGGCCTGCGCATCGGCAGCCAGCGCGGCGGCCTGCGGCGGGGGATCGCCCGCAGCCGAGCCAACAAGGCCGTCCGGATAAAGGGCGTCAAGGGAATCAAGAGTGTGAAGAGCGTCAAGAAGCTGTGAGGGGGGAGTTCCCGTGACCAACGTTCCCGAGACCGGCCGCACCTCTCGGGTGCAGATCCGGCTCGTGATCCTCCAGGTGCTCGTCTTCTCCTTCCTGTTCACCCTCGGCGGGCGCCTGTGGTACCTACAGATCCGCAACGGCGCGGAGTACTACCACGAGGCCAAGAGCAACCACGTCCAGCAGGTCGTCCAACCGGCCGTCCGCGGCTCGATCCTGGACGCCCGTGGTGTCCCGATCGCCGACAACGAGACCCGTCTGGTCGTCTCCGCCAGCCGCACGGCGCTGATGAAGATGAAGGACAAGGGCAAGGACGTCCTGGGCCGGCTCTCCGACGTGCTGGACATGAAGCCGCAGGACGTCATGAACAAGGTCCGCATCTGCGACTCCCAGACCCCCAAGCCCTGCTGGAACGGCTCCCCCTACCAGCCGATCCCGGTCACCACCGAGGCCACCACCCAGCAGGCCCTGCAGATCCGCGAGCGCCCCGAGGAGTTCCCCGGCATCACCGCCGAGCCGACCGCCGTACGCCGCTACCCCGCGCCCGGCGGCGCCAACACCGGCCAGGTGCTCGGCTACCTCTCCCCGGTCACCGACGACGAGATCCAGAAGGCCAAGAACACCAACTCGCCGCTGCTGCGCTCCGACCAGGTCGGCCGCTTCGGCCTGGAGCGCACGTACGACAGGACCCTGCGCGGCAAGTCCGGCGTCACCCGCTACGAGGTCGACAACCTCGGCCGGGTCATGGGCCAGGCCAAGAACGACCCGGCGATCCCCGGCGCCCACCTCGTGACCAGCATCGACGCCCGCGTCCAGGGCGTCGCCGAATTCGAGCTGAACGCGGCCATGGTCGAGGCGCGCAAGCAGATCGACCGCAACACAGGCGTCCCGTACAAGGCCGACGCCGGCGCCGTCGTCGTCCTGGAATCCAAGACGGGCCGGGTCGTGGCCATGGCCTCCGCCCCGACGTACGACCCGAACGTCTGGGTCGGCGGGATCTCCGGCAAGGACTACGCCAAGCTCACCGCCAAGGAGTCCAACGTCCCGCTGATGAACCGGGCGATCCAGGGCCAGGCGGCCCCGGGCTCCATCTTCAAGGTCATCCCGACCGCGGCCGCGGTCAACGCCGGGTACAAGTTCGACGGCGAGTACCCCTGCCCGAGCTCGTACTCGATCGGCGGCCAGGTCTTCAAGAACTTCGAGTCCCAGGGCCACGGCTCGATCACCCTCGGCCGGGCCCTCGAAGTCTCCTGCGACACCGTCTTCTACGCCCTCGGCCACAAGGAGTGGCTCAAGGACGGCGGGCTCAAGCCGAAGAAGCCCCCGGCCGAGATCTTCTACAAGACCGCCCACCAGTTCGGGCTCGGCGCCGAGACCCACGTGGACCTGCCGGGCGAGGAGAAGGGCCGGGTCCCGGACCGCCGCTGGAAGCAGGCGTTCTGGAAGGCCAACAAGGACATGTGGTGCAAGGTCGGCAAGAAGGGCGGCACCTACGTCGAGCTGCTGTCCTACGAGAACTGCCTCGAAGGCAACCTCATGCGCGCCGGCGACGCCATCAACTACTCCATCGGCCAGGGCGACACCCTGGTCACCCCGATCCAGATGGCCACCATCTACGCTGCCATCTGCAACGGCGGCACCCTGTGGAACCCGACCATCGGCAAGGCCATCGTCAGCGCCGACGGCAAGCAGATCGAGGAGATCAAGCCGCAGGCCCACGGCCGGCTCCCGATGACCGAGACCACCCGCCGCCAGATCGGCGAGGCCCTGGAGGGTGTCGCCACCCGCGGCACCGCCGCCTGGCGCTTCGGCGGCTGGCCGCAGAAGCAGATCCCCATGCACGCCAAGACCGGCACCGCCGAGGTCTACGGCAAGCAGACCACCTCCTGGTTCGCCACGTACACCGAGGACTTCACGATCGTGATGACGATCTCCCAGGGCGGTACGGGTTCGGGTGCCTCCGGCCCCGCCGTCCGCAACATCTACAACGCCATCTACGGCCTCGACATGGCCGGCAAGCAGGACGTCAACAAGGCCTTCCTGCTCAAGCCGGAGAGCAAGCTGCCCGCCATCCAGCCCGACGGCTCGATCGACGCCCCCGACATCAAGCCGTACGTACCCCCGTCCCCGGAGGAACTGGCGCCGCCCGCGCTCGCCGGTCCCCCCGCCCCGCCCGCCGCGCGGCAGGACTGAGACCCCGATGCAGACCGCGAACAAGTTCTCCGTATCCCGGTACGCGCCCGAGCGCGGCGCGATGGCCAAGTTGACCTCGCGCGACTCGGTGCTGCGCCGGCTCGACTGGCCGATACTCCTCTCCGCGCTCGCCCTGTCCTTCATCGGCGCGCTGCTGGTGTGGTCGGCGACCCGCAACCGCACCCAGCTCAACCAGGGCGACCCGTACTACTTCCTGGTCCGGCACGCCATGAACACCGGCATCGGCCTCGTGCTGATGATCGGCACCATCTGGCTCGGCCACCGCACCCTGCGCGGCGCCGTGCCGATCCTGTACGGGCTGTCCCTGGTGCTCATCCTCGCCGTGCTCACCCCGCTCGGCGCCACCATCAACGGCGCCCACGCGTGGATCGTGATCGGCGGCGGCTTCTCGCTCCAGCCCTCCGAGTTCGTGAAGATCACGATCATCCTGGTCATGGCGATGCTGCTGGCCACCCGGGTGGACGCGGGCGACCTCACCCATCCGGACCACCGGACCGTGGTCAAGGCGCTGTGCCTGGCCGCCGCGCCGATGGGCATCGTCATGCTGATGCCCGACCTCGGCTCCGTCATGGTCATGGTCATCATCGTGCTCGGCGTGCTGCTCGCCTCCGGCGCCTCCAACCGCTGGGTGCTCGGCCTGCTCGGCTCCGGCGCGGCCGGCGCCGTCCTGATCTGGCAGCTCGGCGTGCTCGACGAGTACCAGATCAACCGCTTCGCGGCCTTCGCCAACCCCGACCTCGACCCCGCCGGCGTCGGCTACAACACCAACCAGGCGCGCATCGCGATCGGCTCCGGCGGCCTCACCGGCTCCGGACTCTTCAAGGGTTCGCAGACCACCGGTCAGTTCGTGCCCGAGCAGCAGACCGACTTCGTCTTCACGGTGGCGGGGGAGGAGCTGGGCTTCGTCGGCGCCGGGCTGATCCTGGTCCTGCTCGGCATCGTGCTCTGGCGGGCCTGCATGATCGCCCGCGAGACCACCGAGCTGTACGGGACGATCGTGTGCGCCGGGATCATCGCCTGGTTCGCCTTCCAGGCGTTCGAGAACATCGGCATGACCCTTGGGATCATGCCGGTGGCGGGGCTCCCGCTGCCGTTCGTCTCCTACGGAGGATCATCGATGTTCGCCGTGTGGGTGGCGGTCGGACTGCTCCAGTCGATCAGGGTGCAACGGCCGATGTCGGCCTAGCGGGGGCCGATCTTCGGCCGGTTCCACCAGCGATCGCCCGTTCACCCTGACGTCGCCGTCCGTTCAGGACTAAGTTCGATCCATGGCGGACACGAAACGCGAGATCGAGCGCAAATTCGAGTTCACGACGAGCAAGGCCGCGCGCCGCGGAGTCCCGGACCTGACCGGCACGGCCGCGATCGCGGTCGTCGCCGACCAGGGCACCGTCGACCTCGACGCCGTCTACTACGACACCCCCGACCAGCGGCTCGCCGCCGACGGCCTCACCCTCAGGCGCCGCACCGGCGGCGCCGACGCGGGCTGGCACCTCAAACTGCCCGTCTCCCCGGGCGTCCGTGACGAGATCGCCGCCCCCCTCGGCGACACCGTCCCCCGCGCCCTCGCGGCCCTCGTCCGCTCCCGTGTCCGCGACGCCGCCCTGGAACCGCAGGTCCGGCTGCTGTCCTCCCGCCGCATCAGCCACCTCCTCGACGCCGACGGCGTCCTCCTCGCGGAACTCTCCACCGACGCCGTCCGCGCCGAGCGCGACGAGGCCTCCGCGTCCTGGACCGAGGTCGAGGTCGAACTCGCCGACGGCATCGACCCCGCCCTCCTCGACGCCGTCGAGAAGAAGTTCCGCAAAGCCGGGCTCCAGGTCAGCGACGCCCCCTCCAAACTCGCCCGAGCCCTCACCGAAACCGGTGGCGAGCCGCCGCACCGGCCCGATCCCGCTCCCGCCGACGACACCGCCGGGGCTCACGTGCTCGCGTACCTGCGCGAACAACGGGACTCCCTCATCGCCCACGACCCCGCCGTCCGCCGCAACCTGCCCGACTCCGTCCACCAGATGCGGGTCGCCTGCCGCCGGATGCGCAGCGCCTTCAAGTCCCACCGCAAGGTCCTCGACCGCGCCGCCACCGACCCGCTCGGCGAGGAGCTCCGCTGGCTGGGCGCCGAGCTCGGCCTCGACCGCGACCAGGAAGTCCTCTTCGAACGGATCCAGACCCGGATCGCCGAGCTCCCGCGCACCCTGGTGATCGGACCGGTCCGCGGCCGTCTGCGGGTATGGAACAACGCCCGCCGCTCCAGTACGCGGCGCAGGGCCCTCGCCGCGCTCGACGGCAAGCGGTACGCGGCCCTGCTCGACGCCCTCGACGCCCTGCTGGCCGACCCGCCCCTGCGCCCGGCCGCGGCCGAGCCCGCCGCCCGGGTCCTGCCCAAGGCCGTGCTCAAGGACTACGACCGCCTCGCCACCCGGGTCGCGGACGCCCTCGACCAGGATCCGGGCGAACCGCGCGACCTCGCCCTCCACGGAGCCCGCAAGGCCGCCAAACGCGCCCGCTACGCGGCGGAGGCGGCCACGCCGAAGCTCGGCAAACCGGCGAAGCAGCTGACCAAGGCCGCGAAATCGGTACAGAGCCTGCTCGGCGACCACCAGGACAGCGTCGTCGCCCGCCAGGCCCTGCACGGCCTCGGCGTCCAAGCAGCCGGAGCGGGAGAGTCCGCTTTCACCTGGGGCGTGCTCTACGCCCACGAGGAGGCCCTGGCCGAGCGGAACGAAAGGGAGCTTCCGGACGTATGGCGGCAAGCGGCCGACCCCACCTTCCGGGCGGACCTCGGCGCCTAGGCGGCACTGGGGCGGTGATCTTGGCGGCGGGAGGCGGCTGCGCCTCGGGTTACGCTTGAGAGTCGCCCCCTGCCCGCTTCTCGAAAGTCGCGTGATGTCCGAGTCGGTCTTCCCACAGCTCGAAGCTCTGCTCCCGCATGTGCAGAAGCCCATCCAGTACGTCGGCGGTGAGCTCAACTCCACCGTCAAGCCGTGGGATTCCTGTGACGTCCGCTGGGCGCTCATGTACCCGGACGCGTACGAGGTCGGCCTGCCCAACCAGGGCGTCATGATCCTGTACGAGGTGCTGAACGAGCGCGAGGGCGTGCTCGCGGAGCGCACGTACAGCGTGTGGCCCGACCTCGAAGAGCTGATGCGCGAGCACGACGTGCCGCAGTTCACCGTGGACAGCCACCGCCCCGTGGGCGCCTTCGACGTGTTCGGCCTGTCCTTCTCCACGGAGCTGGGCTACACGAACATGCTCACGGCCCTGGACCTGGCGGGCATCCCGCTGGAGGCCCGCAACCGCACGGTCGACCACCCCATCGTCCTCGCGGGCGGCCACGCGGCCTTCAACCCCGAGCCGATCGCGGAATTCATCGACTGCGCGGTCATCGGCGACGGCGAGCAGGCCGTCCTCGACATGACGGAGATCATCCGTACGTGGAAGGCCGAGGGCCGTCCGGGCGGGCGCGAGGAGGTCCTCTTCCGCCTGGCCAAGACCGGCCAGGTCTACGTGCCGGGCTTCTACGACGTGGACTACCTGCCCGACGGCCGCATCGCGCGCGTCGCGCCGAACAAGTCGGGCGTCCCGTACCGCGTGTCCAAGCACACGGTCATGGACCTCGACGAGTGGCCGTACCCGAAGCAGCCGCTGGTCCCGCTCGCCGAGACCGTCCACGAGCGGATGTCCGTCGAGATCTTCCGCGGCTGCACCCGCGGCTGCCGTTTCTGCCAGGCCGGCATGATCACGCGCCCCGTGCGGGAGCGAAGCATCACCGGCATCGGCGAGATGGTCGAGAAGGGTCTGAAGGCCACGGGCTTCGAGGAGGTCGGCCTCCTCTCCCTGTCCTCCGCGGACCACACCGAGATCGCCGACATCGCCAAGGGCCTCGCGGACCGCTACAGCGACGACAAGGTGGGCCTGTCCCTGCCGTCGACCCGCGTGGACGCGTTCAACGTGGACCTGGCGAACGAGCTGACCCGCAACGGGCGCCGCTCCGGCCTGACCTTCGCCCCCGAGGGCGGCTCCGAGCGCATGCGCAAGGTCATCAACAAGATGGTCTCGGAAGAGGACCTGATCCGCACCGTCGCCACCGCGTACGGCAACGGCTGGCGCCAGGTGAAGCTGTACTTCATGTGCGGCCTGCCGACCGAGACCGACGAGGACGTCCTCCAGATCGGCGACATGGCGGTCAACGTCATCGCCAAGGGCCGCGAGGTCTCCGGCCAGAACGACATCCGCTGCACGGTGTCGATCGGCGGATTCGTGCCGAAGCCGCACACCCCGTTCCAGTGGGCGCCGCAGCTGTCGGCCGAGGAGACGGACGCGCGCCTGACGAAGCTGCGGGACAAGATCCGCGGCGACAAGAAGTACGGCCGCTCGATCGGCTTCCGCTACCACGACGGCAAGCCGGGCATCGTCGAGGGCCTCCTCTCGCGCGGCGACCGCCGCATCGGCGACGTCATCCGCGCCGTGTACGAGTCGGGCGGCCGCTTCGACGGCTGGCGCGAGCACTTCTCGTACGACCGCTGGATGGAGGCCGCGGAGAAGACGCTCCCGGCGTACGGCGTCGACGTGGCCTGGTACACGACCCGCGAGCGCACCTACGAGGAGGTCCTGCCCTGGGACCACCTGGACTCCGGTCTCGACAAGGACTGGCTCTGGGAGGACTGGCAGGACGCCCTCGACGAGACCGAGGTCGAGGACTGCCGCTGGACCCCGTGCTTCGACTGCGGCGTCTGCCCGCAGATGGACACGGCCATCCAGATCGGCCCGACCGGCAAGAAGCTGCTCCCGCTCACGGTCAAGAAGTAGCTGTGAACAGCGGCGATGCCATCCAGCGGATGGCTGAGGCGCTTGCCGACGTACCCGAGGCGGAGCGTGCCGAAGCCCTTCGAGGGCTCGGCGTGAAGGAGCGCGAGCAGGCTCCCCGCCCCACGCGGCGCACGCCGCTCCCCGCCCCTCGGCGGGACCCGGGCATCGTCTCGGCGGTCGAGTGGGTGTAGGGCGTAGAGAGGCGTTCGGACGATCCTGTCCGGGCGCCTCTCGGCGTTCATGGGCCCTGTTTATGCGACAACGTGCATGAGTCACGTCCGTGCATGGACGGTCGCGATCGGCCCCCGTACGGTCGTCTCTGCCGGCCCGTCCGGGCCGGCAAGCCAAGGGGGTTCCGCATGGCACGCGAAGAGCTGACTCGGCTCACTGGCAACGGCAACGGCACGTGTGGAGAGGACGACTGCCCGAACGTCTACCGCACCGCTTCCGGCTCCATCGTGGTTCAGGGCGATGTGTCCGACGCCTTTACTCCCCCGCAGGGGGAAGGGCTCGTGGAGATCCCCGAGAGTGTGCTTCGGGAGGCTGTTCGTGCTCTTGGATGGTGACGAGTGGCGGGCGATGCTCCGGGGCTTCCAGTCGGAGGCGTGGCGACTGGAGACCCTGCCCCAGTACCTCGTACCGCAGGAGGCGGAGGAGCTCGAAGCCTTCCGGGCAGGCAAGCGCGTCGCCCCACACGCCTACTCGTCCGCGTACACGGAAGACCTGAAGCGGTTGCGCGGCGAAGGGAAGACCAAGGGGCGAGTGCACATCCTGACTCGACCGCTCTCCGAGTACCTGCGCTTCGAGTTCTCGCGGTACTACGCCCCGCATGTGCTCGCCGGGGAGGACATCCGCATCCTTGACGTGACCGAGCGGGAGAACCCGTTGCCGGATGTCGAGGACTTCTGGATGTTCGACCGCTCGACGGTCGTCCTGATGCACTATGAGGGCGACGGCACGCAGATCGGCCGGGAGCTGTACAAGGGTGATCCTGCGCCGTTCATCGAGTGGCAGCGCATCGCCGTTGCCGAGTCGGTTCCCTTCTTGGAGTACGTGAACGGGTGACGTTCGAAGCTGAGCAGCTCGGCGAGTCCGGCCCGGAACTTGCTTCGCTGCTCCGAGATCTACGCAAGCGAGCCGGTCTCTCCGGGGATCGGCTCGCAGCGCGCTGCAACATGTCCCAGTCGAAGGTGTCTCGCATCGAGAACGGCCGGACACGGCCGTCCCTGGTCGATGTCGAGCAGATCTTGCGGGCGCTGGACGCTCCGCCGGCACTGGTCGTCGAGGTCTCCGCCCTCGCCAGGATGGCGAACACCGAGTGGCGGAACCTCCGAGAGCTTCGGCGCAAGGGGCTCGGTACGAGACAGGCCGAGCTGAAGTCGCTCGAAGTGTCCTCCACGCAGATGCGGTACTTCCTGCTCTCGATGGTCACCGGGCTGCTCGCGACACCGGAGTATGTACGGGCGAGTCTGGCTCACTCGACGGCCGACACGAGCAAGTCAGTGGCGGGGAAGCTGGGACGGCAAGCCGTTCTTTACGATGCCTCGAAGCGGTTCACGTTCGTTCTGACCGAGCAGGCGGTTCGCTGGCCGGTCGTCTCCCCGCTGGCACTGGCCGAGCAGATGGACCGGCTGGCGTCCCTGTCCTACCTCCCGAACGTTCAGATCGGGGTGATCCCTGTAGGTGCACCGACGCCCCGAACCCCTTTGAGTACGTTCACCATCTACGACGCCGCGCTGGTCACCATCGAGACGACGGCGGGAAGCCTCGTGCTCCGTGACAGCCGAGACGTTCAGGCGTACCTGAAAGAGTTCACCGGGTACGAGGAACACGCCCTCTTCGACGAAGACCTCCGGGCACGGCTCGCCGAGTGGTCCGCCGCTTGCCGTGCATGACTTCAGTCGACTACGCGACTGAAGCGCCATCCCGTGCGCACCCGGGGGGATCATCCTTCGGCAGGCGAACAGTCGGGAGGCCGCACGGATGAATACACCGAAGACGAAGACGAAGACGAAGACGACGACGACGATGGCAGGGCCGGTGAACCTGACCCTTCCCATGGGAGACCCGAACCCCGTCGCGGGATGTCGGCATTGCCTCGGCGTCGCCGTGGCCCGAGCCAACGCCCGATCGGTCGGCGACTACTCGAAGGCGACGGACGCGAACGTCGTGCTCCGCACGCACCTGCGGGCAGACCACGGGGCCGAGTGATGGCTCGCACGGTCCTGCGGTTCGTGACGCACCGGATCACGCAGCATCCGGACACGGACGTGACCTATGAGGCGGAGTGCCTGCACTGCAAGTGGAAGGCGGAGCCGTCGACGGACGGCGCGGCGGTCGATGTCGAGTGCATGAGCCACACCGGCCTGAGCAACCATCGCGGCTTTCGGCGGATCTGTACGTCGTTCGCCATGGTGGTGCGGGGCTGATAGCCACCAGCCGCCCCCCTTCCTGCGGGGCATGGCCGCTGTCGTGCGTCTCTCCCTCGATGAGGGGTGAGGTGCAGACCTCACAAGTCCAGACGACTTCGATCGTGATGTTCAAGGGCTGGTGACTCCTAGCGCTGGCCGAGGACAGCACGGAGCCGCGCCTCGGCGTTGGGTGGAAGTCGCGCGGTACCGTCCTGCGCTTCGGGATGTCCTCGACGTCCCTGCGAGCCCCTCGGGATCGCGGCTCCTCACGGAGTGGCCAGCTCTACCGTCGCTGAACGGCAGGAGCTACGGTGTCCGCTCCCAGAAGGAGCGGGGGAGTCTTCCCATCCGGAACCCGGGCCCGGAGATGTCTGTCCCTGCTCCCTCGTCAGAGCGTTGCGGCGAAGTCGTCGCCCTTGATGACCAGGCGTTCGCGGACGTCGCGCGGGATCTTGAGCCGCAGGTGTACGGACGGGGCGCGCACCCCCTTGACCTTCTTACGGGTCACCTCGCACGTGACGCCCACGCGGCGCAGGTCCTCAGCCATGGCCTCCATGCCGCCCGTTTCCCACATCTCCCGGAAGGTCTTGCCGTTGTGCACGAGGACCCAACGGTCTTGCGTGGTCTCGGGATCGACGGCATTCAACTCTTCCGTGAGCTTGTCGAGCGTCTTCTCCGCTCGCTCGCGAGTGAACCGCGTCTTCGAGAAGCGGCCCTCTGGTTCGAGCTCCGCCATGTAATAGGAGATGGCATCTTCGAGCCGCTTCACTTCGGCGCGTGCCTCGGCTCCCTTCGCGTACTCCCGGACTTGGACGGGGAAGTCGCCGAGGACGCGCAGCACGTCGCCCACGAGGACGTCGTAGACGTCCTGCGGGTTGGGTGCGCCGAGCCCGCCGCCCTTGCACTTGCCGCAGCGCAGGTAGGTGTAGCTCCGGCCGTTGCTCATGTTCTTCTGCACGGTCATGTTGGTCGAGCAGTCGACGCAGATCAATACGCCGAGGAACTGCGTCGCTCCGCCCGCCTGCCGAGTGGGTTGGCTCTTGCCCCGGCGATCGAGTGCCGCTTGAAGGGTCTCGAACTCCTCCTCGGTGAAGATCGGGGGGCCGACCCGTATCGGCTTGCCGTCGTTGCCGAGGACGAGCCTGCTCCGTCGCTTCCCGCCCTCCTTGTTCTCCTCGACCCGGTAGCCCATAAGTGCGGGGTTACGAAGGCGGCGAAGGAGAGTCGACGTCGTGAGCCCCGTCGACATGAGACCGGAGCGGACGAGACAGAGGGCCATGCGTCGGGCGGAGACGCCCCGGAGCGCCATGCGTCGGGCCCAGTGCAGTGCCTTGTGTGCGCTCGGCTCGATGGCGAGCGCCGGCCTGCCGTCCGCCTTCGTCGTGACGTAGCCGTAGGTCGGCTTCCCGACGAGCCATGAGTCCTGCGTGCGCGCGTAGTCCCACAGTGACGTGACGCGGGTCGACGTGTTCGCCGCCTCGATCTCGGCGATGCCGCCGATGAGCGTGACCATGATCCGGCCCACGGTCGTGCTGAGGTCGATCGCGTCGTTCTTCGATACGAGGTTCTTCCCGTACCGCTCGCACCACTCGATCGTCGTGGACAGGTCCGTCATGCGACGGATGAAGCGGTCGAGCTTCCAGAAGAGCAGAGCATCGAACTCCGGGGCCCGGTTGTTGAGCCACTCTCCGAGTTCCTTCCGCTTCCACGGCGGAACCTTCGTCGCCGACACGTTGAGATCGGAGGCGACGCCGACGACGCGATACCCCTTCTCCCTGGCCAGGAGACGTAGGCCGAGTTCCTGTAGCACCGGCGATGTCGTGTCTTCCGTAAGTACGGACAGGCGGACGGAGAGGAGTGCGCGCGGAGCGTCCTCGGGGAGCAGAGCCTCCGCCCGCTTCAGGTCCTCCAGGAGGTCCAGGTCCGAGGCAGTCCACTCGCTCTCGATGTCGTACGTCTTCATGGTTACGGAGAGTATAGATTGAATATAGTCTTGTCTCGTTGTTTCCTGCATGGAAACACACATCAGGGTCCTTGGTCGCGGTGAACCGTCCAACTGGTTGAGTCCGGCGCGTGTTCGGGAATGCTCACCCAGCCCGCCTGCCTGGTGGGCTGGTTCTGGGGCCCTGGAGGCGGCATGAGGGAGTTGCTGTACCTGTCCAGTGCGAAGCTCGCAGAGTTCCTGCCCGAGAGGGGTGGTGGGTTCTCCGGTCGGGCGGTGGAGGCAGAAGTGTCAGCGCTCGGCGCGGGTATGCGCCTGGCGGTGGGTGAATCCCCATCCGTTGAAGAGTCACTGGGGGAGCGCTTACAGCAGGTGCTTGATCACGTCAGTGCCAAGTGTGAGGCGCACACGAGCTTCCCGGACTCCTGCGAGTCGCTCACCGCCTATGACTGGCTTGAGTTCACAGGGTTCTTCCAGCATGGGCCCAGGGTGCGGGACTGGGGACTCATCGACAGAGGTGTGTACACGTTCATGTCGATTGAAGACCCGTCGTGTGCGCTGAGGCACGGTGACGACAGCTGCGCTGGTGTTCAGGTCATCCTCTGTGGTTCACGGCAGCACGTCCTGACCGAGACTGAGGCTCCACCGACGCGAATGGGGTCTGGGTCTGACTGGCTGCATGATCTAGCCGCTGCCTTGGTCGAGAGGGAAGGGCAAGGAGATACGTCATTGCCGGATGACCTTGATTCCACGAGCCGGCGCGACAAGGAGTTCGCTGCGCGTTCTGCCTACGACATGCTTCTGACCGAGTACGAAGGGCCCGCGCACCTTCACGGCCACGCCCGAGTGTTGTGCAACTTCCCTCCCGGGGTGTGGCAGCACAGGTTGATCGTGGCGACCCCCTTGTATGTGGAGGCTGTACCGCGTCCCCGGCGCGGAGCCATCGGGATCGCTGGGCAGTCAGCTCCTGTCGGCGTGTGGCAGCGATTGCGGCGGGTCGTGCGTCGAGCGATGCGAAGGTGAAAAGCCGATATAGCCCTGTATGAGTATGCCTGCAGATGGACACGCACATCCAGACACGCCCCACGGGCCAGAAGCTGCTCCCGCTGACGGTCGTGAAGTGACCCGCGGCTGACGGCGCACGCACCTCGGCCACGCCCCCCACCGGAAAGGGTGGGGGGCGTGGCCATTTGACCGCCCCCGCCGCAACGGTCGGGGGGTTTCGGGTGTCCTTACGGGTATGGAACTCGACAAGCGGCAGCCCTCGGACCCTGGTGAGGGCTGCCTCGTGGGCGTCATCCGGGTACCCGTCAAGATCGTGGCGCTGATCGTCGTACTGCCCGTACGGGTGGTTTGGGATCTGCTCGTCGCCTTCGGGCGGGCGGTGCACCGGCACGTGCTGGGGCCGTTCTCCGTGTACGTCCTCCAGCCGGTGCTCCGCGCGACCGGCTGGGTGCTGACGGTGCTGCTCAAGCTGGTGTTCGTCTGGCCGTGGGTGGGATCGTGGCGGTTCGTCCTGGAGCCGCTGTACGTCCACCTGCTCGCTCCGGGCGGCCGGCTGCTGTACGCGTACCTCCTGCGTCCGCTCGGCGAGGCGCTCTCCTGGATCGGGCGCGGCGGGATGCGGTACCTGCTGGCGCCGCTCGCCAAGGGGGTGGCGTGGGCCGCGTGGGCGCTCGGCATGGCCCTGTTCGTCTGGCCGTGGGTCGGGTTGTGGCGGTACGTGCTCGCGCCCGTCGGCCGGGGGCTGCTGTGGCTGGCCGGGCTCGTCCTGCGGTACGTGCTCACCCCGGTCGGGCGGGCGTGCGCGTGGTCGGGAGCCGTGGTCTGGCGGTACCTGCTGCGGCCGGTCGGGTTCGGGGCGTACCGGTACGTGCTCGCGCCGCTCGGGCAGGCGCTCGTCTGGGCCTGGCACGTCGCCGGGCGGATCGTGCGGGCCGTGTGGCGGGCGGTCCGACTGGTCGGATGGGTGCTGGTGGGGTGGCCCGTGTCGCAGGTGTACCGGCACGTGCTGACACCGGTCGGACATGTCGTACGAGAGGTGTGGCGCACCGTCCGGTCGACCGTCCGCGAGGTCCGGGCCGAGGTGCGAAAGGTGCTGTTCGGGGGCCCCGGCCGGGAACCGGTGAGGTCACGGGCGCGTACTCTGGGTAGTACGACAGCCGTGGACAACACGCCCGCCCCCGAGAGCGCCCTGCCCCAGCGGCAGGGGTGAGCCGGAGGGCACGGCGTGGGCCGCAGGCTCACCAGACCTCAGGGCGACGCGCGAGCCGCGGAGCCCCGCACAAGGAGAAGAACCACTGGGCAAGCGACAGCCCGAAGGCCCGCCCCCCGCACCGGTGGTGCAGCGCATCAGACTGCGCTACACCAAGCGCGGCCGCCTCCGGTTCACCAGCCACCGAGACTTCCAGCGCGCGTTCGAGCGGGCCCTGCGCCGCGCCGAGGTGCCCATGGCGTACTCGGCGGGCTTCACCCCGCACCCCCGCGTGTCGTACGCGAACGCCGCGCCGACCGGCACCGGCAGCGAGGCCGAGTACCTGGAGATCGCCCTCGCCGATGCCCGCGACCCGGAGAAGCTCCGCGAGCTGCTCGACGAGTCCATGCCGCTCGGGCTCGACATCATCGACGCCGTCGAGGCCCGCACCTCCGGGCTCGCCGACCGGCTGACCGCCTCCGTGTGGGAGCTGCGGCTGGAGGGCGTGCAGGGCGCCGACGCCGAGCGGGCGGTGGAAGCCTTCCTCGCCGCCGAGACCGTGGAGGTGCAGCGCCGCACCAAGAACGGCATGCGCACCTTCGACACCCGCGGTGCCGTGGTGAGCCTTGAGTCGGTTCCTGCCCCGGCTGATAGGCCGCTGGACAATGCCTGTGCGATACTGCGGCTGGTTGTTCGGCATTTGACACCTGCCGTGCGACCCGACGACGTCCTGTCCGGTCTCCGAGCTGTGGCCGACCTGGCGCCGCCGGTCCCCGCAGCGATGACCAGGCTGGCGCAGGGGCTCTTCGACGAGGAGTCCGGCACGGTGACCGACCCGCTCGCGCCCGACCGCGAGGCTGTCACGGCCGCCCCACCCACGGCCGCCGTAGCCGCCGACGCGAAGGCGCCGGAAGGTCCCGCCGCGTAGGGATCGTCGTCGTCGCGCAGCCCTGGCACTCGGGAGCCACCTGGGTCGGGCCGCGCACTGACCTGAAGACTTCCGCCAGGCCGTACGGACAAGACGTACGGAACCGGCGGCCATGGACTACAGCTCCCGTGTGGCGAACGCGCCCCGGAGGCCGGGTCCGCGCTGATCGCGCGGGGCCGTGCCGGACCGGAAGTCAGCCGCGGCGCCCGGGAGCGTGACGGGAGAACCGCCCGCATGCTCAACAACGAAACCAACAACACCACCGGTGGCGCCGACAGCGGCAGCCCGAGCGACAACCTGCCTCCGCGCAGGCGTCGCCGCGCCGCGTCCCGGCCCGCCGGCCCGCCCGGCGCGACCGCTGCCGCCGAGCTGACCGAGGCCGCTCCGGCCGCCCCTGCCGAGGAGGCCGCTCCGGCCGCCGCCCCGGCCCGTACCCGCCGCCGTGCCACCCGCGCGGTGACCACTGCCGAGGCCCCCGCTGCCGAGGCTGCTGCTCCGGCTGCTCCGGCTGCTCCTGTCGTCGAGGAGGAGGCGGCTGCTCCGGCGCCGCGTGCCCGTCGTCGTGCGACCCGCGCCGTGGCTGCTCCGGAGGCTCCGGCCACCGCCGAGGTCGTGGTCGAGGCTGCTGCTCCGGCCGCTCCGGTCGTCGAGGAGGCCGCCGCTCCGGCGCCGCGTGCCCGTCGCCGTGCCACCCGCGCGGTGACCACTGCCGAGGCCCCCGCTGCCGAGGCCGTGGTCGAGGCTGCTGCTCCGGCTGCTCCTGTCGTGGAGGAGGAGGCGGCTGCTCCGGCGCCGCGTGCCCGTCGTCGTGCGACCCGCGCCGTGGCTGCTCCGGAGGCTCCGGCCACCGCCGAGGTCGTGGTCGAGGCTGCTGCTCCGGCCGCTCCGGCTGCTCCTGTCGTCGAAGAGGCCGCTGCCCCGGCGCCGCGTGCCCGTCGCCGTGCGACCCGCGCCGTGACCGCTGCCGAGGCCCCCGCTGCCGAGGTCGTCGCGGAGGAGGCCGCCGCCCCGAAGGCCACCGTCACCGTCGCCGACGCCGTGGACTCCCCGAAGCGCGGCGGCCGCCGCCGCGCCACCCGCGCCGCCGCCCCCGCAGCCCAGGCCGCCGCCCCGGCGCAGCCCGTGGCCGAGGAGCCCGCCGCCCCGGCTCCGTCCAGGGCCGCCCGTCGCGCCACGCGCCCCGCCGTCGCCGTGTTCCAGGCCCCGGTCTTCACCGAGCCGATGTTCCAGACCCCGGAGACCGCCGCCATGGCCGCCGCGGCCGCCGCCGCAGCCGTCGAGGCGGAAGAGGCCGAGGAGGAGGACGAGACCGAGGCCGAGGTCGAGGCCGTCCAGGCCCCCGCCGCGCAGCCGGCCGGCCGTCGCCGCCGCCGCGGCCGCGGCGGCGTCGAGGCCGCTCCGGTCGCCGAGTCCGCGCCGGTCTCCCTGGCCGACGTCGAGCAGATGGAGGGCGAGGCCGAGGCCGAGGCCGCCGAGCTCGACGAAGAGTCCGCCGAGTTCGAAGAGGGCGACGAGACGGGCGAGCGCCCGTCCCGCCGGCGCCGTCGCGGTGGCCGTCGCCGTCGCCGCGGCGAGGCCGCCGACCTGGACGAGTCCGCCGAGGACGAGGACGAGGCCGAGTCGGAGGCCGCCGAGCAGGAGGCCGCCGAGCTCGACGAGGAAGAGGACGAGGCCGAGGAGGCCGGCGCCCTGGGCTCCAGCTCCAGCCGTCGTCGCCGTCGCCGTCGTCGCCGCAGCGGTGAGCCCGCCGACACCTCTGCCGAGGCCGCGGGCGAGGAGGACGGCGTACGCACCGTCGTCAAGGTCCGCGAGCCGCGCCCGGCGCGCGAGAAGGCCGAGCCGTCCGACGAGGTGCAGTCCATCAAGGGCTCGACCCGTCTGGAGGCGAAGAAGCAGCGCCGCCGCGAGGGCCGCGAGCAGGGCCGCCGTCGCGTCCCGATCATCACCGAGGCCGAGTTCCTGGCCCGCCGCGAGGCCGTCGAGCGCGTGATGGTCGTCCGCCAGGCCGGCGAGCGCACCCAGATCGGCGTCCTTGAGGACAACGTGCTCGTCGAGCACTACGTCAACAAGGAAGAGGCCACCTCGTACGTCGGCAACGTCTACCTGGGCAAGGTCCAGAACGTGCTGCCGTCCATGGAGGCCGCCTTCATCGACATCGGCAAGGGCCGCAACGCCGTCCTGTACGCCGGTGAGGTCAACTTCGAGGCGCTCGGCATGGCCAACGGGCCGCGCCGCATCGAGTCCGCCCTCAAGTCCGGCCAGTCGGTCCTGGTGCAGGTCACCAAGGACCCGATCGGCCACAAGGGCGCCCGCCTGACCAGCCAGGTCTCGCTGCCCGGCCGCTACCTGGTCTACGTGCCCGAGGGCTCGATGACCGGTATCAGCCGCAAGCTGCCCGACACCGAGCGCGCCCGCCTGAAGACCATCCTCAAGAAGATCGTCCCCGAGGACGCGGGCGTCATCGTGCGCACCGCCGCCGAGGGTGCGAGCGAGGACGAGCTGCGCCGCGACGTCGAGCGTCTGCAGGCCCAGTGGGAGGACATCCAGAAGAAGTCGAAGCAGATCTCGACCTCTTCGCCGAGCCTGCTGTACGGCGAGCCGGACATGACCGTCCGCGTCGTGCGCGACATCTTCAACGAGGACTTCTCGAAGGTCATCGTCAGCGGTGACACCGCCTGGGAGACCATCCACGGCTACGTCTCGCACGTGGCCCCGGACCTGGCCGACCGGCTGTCGCGCTGGACCTCCGAGGTCGACGTCTTCGCGACGTACCGGATCGACGAGCAGCTCGCCAAGGCGCTCGACCGCAAGGTGTGGCTGCCCTCGGGCGGTTCCCTCGTGATCGACAAGACCGAGGCGATGATCGTCATCGACGTCAACACCGGCAAGTTCACCGGTCAGGGCGGCAACCTCGAAGAGACCGTCACCAGGAACAACCTGGAGGCGGCCGAGGAGATCGTGCGCCAGCTGCGGCTGCGCGACCTCGGCGGCATCGTCGTCATCGACTTCATCGACATGGTCCTGGAGTCGAACCGCGACCTGGTCCTGCGGCGCATGCTGGAGTGCCTGGGCCGCGACCGTACGAAGCACCAGGTCGCCGAGGTGACCTCGCTGGGCCTGGTCCAGATGACCCGCAAGCGGGTGGGCCAGGGCCTGCTGGAGTCCTTCTCCGAGACCTGCGTCCACTGCAACGGGCGCGGTGTGATCGTGCACATGGAGACCCCGACCGCGGTCGGCGGCGGTGGCAACGGCAAGCGCGCCAAGCGTCGCGGTGGCCGCGGCCACGAGCACGACCACGAGATCGAGGGCGTCGAGACCGTGGAGGTCGAGGCCCTCGAAGCCGAGACCGAGGCCGAGGTGGCCGCCGAGCTCGCCGCGCCGGTGGCGCTGCCCGAGCCGGCGTTCGCCGCGGACGAGGAGCTCTACGGCAGCCCGGCGGAGGCGGAGGCCGCGGCCGGTCTGAGCGGCCGCCGCAACCGCCGCCGTGCCACCCGCAAGGCGACCGCCCCGGCGGGTGCCCCGCGCGGCGCCGCAGCCCAGGCGGCTCCGGCCGCCGAGGCCGAGCCGGCCGCGCCGGTCGTCGAGGCCGAGCCGGTGACCGAGCCGGCCGAAACGGTGCTGGAGCCGGCCCCCGAGGTCGTCGCCGAGGCCGTGGAGACCGCCGAGGCCGTCGAGAGCGTCGAGGCGGCCCCCAAGGGTCGTACCCGTCGCCGCGCCACCCGCAAGGCGACGGCCCCGGCCCCGGTCGCCGGGACCGCCCCGCAGGCGGAGGCGCAGCCGGTCGTGGAGGCCGCCCCGGAGCCCGTCGCCCCGGCGGAGCCCGAGCCCGTCGCCCCGGCTGCCGAGGAGGCCCCCGAGGCCCCCGTGGCGGAGGCCGCACCGGCCCGTCCGCGTCGGCGTGCCACCCGTAAGGCCACCGCACCCGCGGGTTCCCCGGCAGGCGCGGCGGAGGCGGCCGTGCTGGTCGTCGAGGCCCCCGCCGCCGAGCCCGAGGCCGCCCCGGCTCCGGTCGAGGCTGCCGAGGCCGAGGAGGCCGACGCCCCGGCCGAGAAGCCGGCCAAGAAGGCGGTCCGCAAGACGGCCGCCAAGAAGGCCCCGGCGAAGAAGGCCACCGTCGCGAAGAAGGCGACGGCCGCCAAGAAGACCGTCGCGAAGAAGGCGACGGCCAAGAAGACCGTGGCGAAGCGGGCGACGAAGAAGACCGCGGCGGCCGAGCAGCAGTCGCAGCCGTCCGTCTCGGCTCCGACCGAAGCCTGATCCGCCCACCCGGCCGTGGACCCCGCCGAGAGGCGGGGTCCACGGCCGCACGGGGCCCGGTTTGACCCTCCGGAACCGGCCCCGTAACCTAGACCGTCGGCATGTCCTAGATGGTTACGTCTAGTGCGCGTCGCGCTCCTGAGCACCTTCCTCCGGCCGGGCACCGCCCGCGGGAGAGGCCGCTCGTCCAATCCGGATCTGTGCGGTCCCCGTCTTGAAGAGGGGCCTGCCTGAGCGGCTGGCTTCAGGAGCATCCGTCCCGAGTGAGAGAGAGATCCGCGTGTACGCCATCGTGCGCAGCGGTGGTCGCCAGCACAAGGTTGCTGTTGGTGACATCGTTGAGGTTGACAAGATTTCCACTGCCAAGGTTGGCGACACGGTCGAGCTCTCGACCCTGCTCGTTGTCGACGGCGACGCCGTGACCAGCGACCCGTGGGTGCTGGCCGGGATCAAGGTCCAGGCCGAGATCGTGGACCACCACAAGGGCGCCAAGATCGACATCCTGCGCTACAAGAACAAGACCGGCTACCGCCGTCGCCAGGGTCACCGCCAGCAGTACACGGCGATCAAGGTCACCGGTATCCCCGCGGCTGCGAAGTAAGAGGGACTGAGACATGGCACACAAGAAGGGCGCATCTTCCACCCGGAACGGGCGCGACTCCAATGCTCAGCGGCTCGGCGTGAAGCGCTTCGGCGGTCAGGTCGTTTCCGCTGGTGAGATCCTCGTCCGCCAGCGCGGCACGCACTTCCACCCGGGCGCGGGCGTCGGCCGTGGCGGCGACGACACGCTGTTCGCGCTGCAGGCGGGTGCCGTGCAGTTCGGCACGCACCGTGGCCGCAAGGTCGTCAACATCGTTCCGGCCGCCTGATCCAGCTCCTGCTGATCAGCGGTACGTAACTTCCCGAGGGCGGATCTCAGCTCTTCCCGGCGCAAGCCGGGAAGAGAGGTCCGCCCTCGGCGCGTTGGTACAGAGACACGTTTAATGGGCAGCAAGGCCTGCCTGGGACATTCCCGTATGTATCTGGAGGAACAACCATGACCACCTTCGTGGACCGCGTCGAGCTGCATGTCGCCGCGGGTAACGGGGGCCACGGCTGCGCCTCCGTTCACCGGGAGAAGTTCAAGCCGCTCGGCGGCCCCGACGGCGGCAACGGCGGCCGAGGCGGCGACGTGATCCTGGTGGTGGAGCAGGCGATCACCACCCTGCTGGACTACCACCACAGCCCCCACCGCAAGGCCACCAACGGCAAGCCCGGCGAGGGCGGCAACCGCTCCGGCAAGGACGGTCAGGACCTGGTCCTGCCCGTGCCGGACGGCACCGTCGTCCTCGACAAGGAGGGCAACGTCCTCGCCGACCTCGTCGGCCAGGGCACCACGTACGTGGCCGCCGACGGCGGTCGCGGCGGTCTCGGCAACGCCGCGCTGTCCTCCGCCCGCCGCAAGGCCCCCGGCTTCGCGCTGCTCGGCGTCCCCGGTACCACGGGCGACATCGTCCTGGAGCTCAAGACCGTGGCCGACGTGGCCCTGGTCGGCTTCCCGAGCGCCGGCAAGTCCTCGCTGATCTCGGTGCTCTCCGCTGCCAAGCCGAAGATCGCGGACTACCCCTTCACCACCCTCGTCCCGAACCTGGGCGTCGTCACGGCCGGCTCTACCGTCTACACGATCGCCGACGTCCCCGGCCTGATCCCGGGCGCCAGCCAGGGCAAGGGCCTCGGCCTGGAGTTCCTGCGCCACGTCGAGCGCTGCTCGGTCCTCGTGCACGTCCTGGACACCGCCACCCTGGAGTCCGACCGCGACCCGGTGGCCGACCTCGACGTGATCGAGGAAGAACTCAAGATCTACGGCGGCGGCCTGGAGAAGCGTCCGCGCCTCGTCGTCCTCAACAAGGTCGACATCCCGGACGGCCAGGAGCTCGCCGACATGGTCCGCCCGGACCTGGAGGCCCGCGGCTACAAGGTCTTCGAGGTCTCCGCGGTCGCCCGGACGGGCCTCAAGGAGCTCTCGTACTTCCTCGCCGAGGTCGTCGCCAAGGCGCGCGCCCGCAAGCCGAAGGAGGAGGCGACCCGTATCGTCATCCGCCCGAAGGCCGTGGACGACGCCGGCTTCACCGTCACGTACGACGAGGTCGAGGACGTCTACACGGTGCGCGGCGAGAAGCCGGAGCGCTGGGTCCGCCAGACCGACTTCAACAACGACGAGGCCGTGGGCTACCTGGCCGACCGCCTCAACCGCCTCGGTGTCGAGGACGCGCTGAAGAAGGCCGGCGCCCGCGCCGGCGACGGCGTCGCCATCGGCTCCGACGAGAACGCGGTCGTCTTCGACTGGGAGCCGACCATGATGGCCGGCGCCGAGATGCTGGGCCGCCGCGGTGAGGACCACCGCCTGGAGGCTCCGCGTCCGGCCACCACCCGCCGCAAGGAGAAGGAAGCCAAGCGCGGGGACTCGGCGCAGCAGGAGTACGACGAGTTCCGGCCGTTCTGATCTGCTGTTTCGCCGTTCGGCGGGCCCGGACGGCGGGCTTGAAGTGATGTTTACGCGGGTCGCCTAGGATCCCAGGGGTGAGCAGCACCAACACTCCCAGCGTTTCCGTCGTGGTGATCGCGTACAACGACGCCGTGCTCGTGGGCGAGGCCGTTTCGTCGGCCCTCGCCCAGGGCCCGGTCGTCGCCGAGGTGATCGCCGTGAACGACGCCTCGTCCGACGGCACCGCGCGGGTGTTGGACGAGCTGGCCGCCGTCCATCCCCGCCTCAAGGTCGTGCACCGCACGCAGAACAGCGGCGGATGCGGTACGCCGCGCAACGACGGGATCGCAGCTGCGACCTCGCCGTACGTGCTCTTCCTCGACAGTGACGACGTCCTGCCCCCGGGGGCGGCCGACGCCCTCGTGCGCGCCGCCGAGGAGCACCGCGCGCCGGTGACCGTCGGCGCGTGCGTACGGCGTGAACTGCCCCAGTACCACGACGTGCCCTGGATGCCCGGTCTCTACACCGCGGGCGACGTGATCGAGCGGCCCGCC
This sequence comes from Streptomyces sp. NBC_00597, assembly GCF_041431095.1. Taxonomy (GTDB): domain Bacteria; phylum Actinomycetota; class Actinomycetes; order Streptomycetales; family Streptomycetaceae; genus Streptomyces. The sequence continues at coordinate 3,604,523 of NZ_CP107757.1, read as the reverse complement.
GACCGGCCCGAGCTGGTCCGCGACACCCTCTGCGTCAACAAGCTCTACGAGCGGGCGTTCCTGGACGAGCACGCCATCCGCTTTCCCGACGGACGGTTCGTCTACGAGGACTTCGTCTTCACCGCGCGCGTGCTGGCCGCAGCGCCCCGCATCGCCGTCATCGGCGACCTCGTCTACGTCTGGCACGTGCGCCGCAGTGCCGCCCAGGTGTCCATCTCCCTGGACCGCAAGGACGTGGGCAACTGGCGCTCCCGGATCGAGGCCCACCGCTCGGCCCGCCGGATCATCACCGGGTCCTCCCCGGAGCTGGGCCTCGCCTGCCAGGTGAAGTTCCTGGAGTACGACCTGCGCATGTACCTGCGCGAGCTCGGCAAGGACCCCGAGTACCAGGCCGCCTGGTGGACGCTGACCCGCGATTACGTCGCCGGGTTCGACGAGGCCGCGGTCGAGGCCGCCGGGGCGCACGCCCGCTGGATCGTCCGGCTGCTGCGGGCCGCCCCGGCCCCGCCCGCCGACGTGGAGCGGCTCACCCGCTTCGCCGCCGAGCCGCCGCGGCTGTTGCCCCCGTACGCGACCGGCCCCGACGGGCTGCCCGTGTGGAGCGAGGGGCTCCCGGTGGTCCTGGACGGGCTGGACGGGCTGCCGGTGGCCGAACTGCCCGTCAGCATCGACGCCGAACCCCTCGGCGCCGGCCGGCTCCGGATCCGGGTGCGCGACCTGTACGGGCGTCTCGCCGAGGCCGGACCGCGCACCGCCCGACTGAGCTTCGTGCCGCGCTCGGGCGGCGAGCCGGTCCTGGACAGGCCGGTGGAGCTGCGCGTCGCCGCCGACGGTGACGGCTGGACCGCCGAGCTGCCGTTCCGGCTCACCGGCGTGGCTGCCGCCGGGCGCCGCCGGGGCCGCCGCGGCATGCAGTCCTGGGGGGTCCAGGTGGGCGTGGACTTCGCCGAAGGGAGCTCCCTGCTCACCTCTCCGCGCCCCCTCGACGACCTCCTGCGCCGCCGGGCGCTGCCGAGCAGCAGGTACGGTGTTCTGCTGGCGCAGCCGTTCCGCACGGGCGGGGGATCACTGGCCCTGAGGCTCGCGCCGGGTGCCGCGGGCGCGCTGAGCCTCGTACGCAACCGTCTCCACCGGGCCCGGGCAGGCCGCGGATCGGAGTGAGACAGCCGGCGACCCTCAAGGTCGCCTGAGATTTCGGACAGGCCCCCGGACTCGGTCCGGGGTCCCCAGGGAGGTACGCATGACTTTTCTGATCACTGGTGGCGCCGGCTACATCGGCTCCCACGTCGTCCGCGCGATGGTCGCCGCAGGTGAGGAGGTCGTCGTCTACGACGACCTCTCCACGGGCAACCAGGACCGCGTCCCGGAGGGCGTCCCGCTGGTGATCGGCTCGGTCCTGGACCGGCTGAACCTGGACGAGACCATCCTCCGGTACAAGATCACCGGCGTGGTGCACCTGGCCGGCAAGAAGCAGGTCGGCGAGTCCGTCGAGAAGCCGCTGTACTACTACCACGAGAACGTTGAGGGCCTGCAGGTCCTGCTGGGGGCGGTGGCCGCCGCCGGCGTCCGCAACTTCCTCTTCTCCTCCTCCGCCTCCGTGTACGGCATGCCCGACGTGGAACTGGTCACCGAGGAGACCCCGTGCGCGCCGCTGAGCCCGTACGGCGAGACCAAGCTGGCCGGCGAGTGGCTGGTGCGCGCCGCCGGCAAGGCGCACGGCATCTCCACCGCCTGCCTGCGCTACTTCAACGTGGCGGGCGCGGCCGCCCCCGAGCTCGCGGACACCGGGGTCTTCAACCTGGTCCCGATGGTCTTCGAGCGCTTCGACAAGGGCGAGGGCGCCCGCATCTTCGGCGACGACTACCCGACCCCGGACGGCACCTGCATCCGCGACTACATTCACGTCGAGGACCTCGCCGAGGCCCACGTGGTGGCGGCCCGCAAGCTCGTCGAGTGGGGCGCGACCGGGGAGTACAAGGACCTCACCGTCAACATCGGCCGCGGCGAGGGCGTCTCCGTACGGGAGATGGCGCAGCTGCTGAACGAGGGCACCGGGCACGCGCACGAGCCCGTCGTCGTCCCGCGGCGGCCCGGAGACCCGGCGAAGGTCGTGGCCTCGGCCGACAAGATCGCGGCGGAGCTGGGCTGGAAGGCCAAGCACGACGTCCGCGAGATGATCACCTCGGCCTGGGCGGGCTGGGAGGCCAACCGCAAGGGCGAGCTGCCCCACGTCGCGCGCTGAGCGCGTACACCGCACACACGCAGCCGCCCGCCCCGGACACGTTCCGGGGCGGGCGGCTGCGTACGCGGGGGAGGGCTCAGCGCCCCGGGGCTCAGCGCTCCAAGAACGTGAACAGCTCTTCCCAGCGGTCGGTGATCTCGGCGCTGGAGTAGCGCTGCACGTTGCGGAAGGCGTTGTCGCCGAGCCGGTCGCGCAGTTCGCGGTCCGCCATCAACACGCGCAGGTGCCCGGCCAGCTCCATCGTGTTGCCCAGCCGGGCCAGCAGCCCGTCCTCGCCGTGCTCGACGATCTCCCGTACGCCCGGCGCGCAGTCGAACGCGGCCACCGGCACGCCCGCGGCCATCGCCTCCAACAAGGTGATCGGGAAGCCCTCGGCCCGCGAGGCCTGCGCGAAGACCGAGGCCCCGCGCAGCGCGCCCAGCACGTCGTCCGTGCTGCCCATCCACTGCACCGAGTCGGTCAGCCCGAGGGTGGCGGCGTGCGCCCGCAGCGCAGGCTCCTCCACACCCGCCCCGTAGATCCGCAGGACCCAGTCGGGATGGTGCGGGGCGGCGTCGGCCCACGCGTCGAGCAGCAGGTCCATGCCCTTCTCGAACGCGAGGCGGCCGACGCTGGCGACGACCTTCTCCGAACGGGGGGCGGGAGAGTCCGGCATGAACGGCAGCGGGTTCGGCATGCTGCCGACGTTCTCCATGCCGGCCCGGATCCACAGGTCCGCGTCCTCGGGGGTCAGCACCAGCAGCCGGTCGACCTCCGGGTAGTACCGGCGGACCCGGTTGCCGCGGGTGGACTTCTGGCTGGCTTCGAACGACTCGTGGCTCATGCCGATGACGCTGAGCCCCTTGGTGTCGGCGAGCGCCACCCACTCCATCGCCCAGACCTGCGTGACGATCACGACGGCCCCGGGGCGGGCCGCGCGGAACAGCTCGTTCAGCTGCTCCGCCTTCGCCCGCATCTTCGCCCGCCGGGCCGCCTGGCGGCGCCGCTCGGGTGCGTTGAGGCGACCCTTGATCCCGCGCAGGCGGCGGGCCTTCGGCGGGTGCGCCTCGTACAGGGTGGTCATCGCGTACGGCAGGTCCTGCGGCAGCTTCTGCCGGATCTCCTCGGCGACCGGGGCGATTCCCACGATGTGCACCCGGTGCCCGCGGTCGGTGAACAGCCGGGCCATCTGGTGCGACCAGGTCGTCACGCCGCCGAGCTCGTCCACGCTGTTGGAGACGATGAAGACGTCACGGCCGCCGGGCCGGTCGGTGTCCGCTGCGGAATCGGCGGTCTGCTGGCTCACTTGCCGCTCCTGGTGAAGAACTTCTCGACGATCTGGCGGGCCGCGTCCCCGCGGTCGTACTCGCCGAACTCGGTGAGGAAACGCTGCCGGGCCTCGGCGTACTTGGCGTCCGCCTCGTCGAAGGCGGCGAGGGCCTGGAGGAGTTCGTCGGCCGTGGCCACCACCGGACCGGGCGCCTTCTCCTTCAGGTCGAAGTACGTGCCGCGGATGTCGGTCGCGTACTTCTCGTAGTCGTACGCGAAGAACAGCATCGGCCGGTCCATGACCGCGTAGTCGAACATCACGGACGAGTAGTCGGTGATCAGCCCGTCGGCGAGCGCCAGCAGCGGGGTGATGTCGTGGTGCCGGGACACGTCGACGACCCGGCCCGCGACCGACGGCGGCAGCGAGACGCTGTTGAGGTAGTGGGTGCGCACCAGCAGGGTGAACCGGTCACCGAGCCGCTCGGCGAACTCCTCGACGTCGAAGGGGAACTCGAAGCCCTCCACCGCGCCGTCCGCGGTCGCCCGGAAGGTCGGCGCGTACAGCAGCACCTTCTTCTCCGGGTCGAGACCCAGCTCGGCGGCGAGCGACCCGCGCACCCGCTCCCCGCTCTGCGCCTCGGCACGCTGCGCCTCGACCAGGGCGTCGTTGCGCGGGTAGCCGGTGCGCAGCAGCACCTCGTCGCGCAGCCTGAAGCCCTTGGCGAGGGTGCGGGCGTCGTGCTCGGAGCGGATCAGGAAGTGGTCGAAGCGGTTCACGGCCGCCTGGAACTTGTCCTGGCCGGCCTTGCCCTGCGCCTTGGTGCGGGGCTCGTGGAAGCCCATGCGCTTGAGCGCGGAGCCGTGCCAGGTCTGGATGTACGTGGTTCCCTCGCGCTTGGTCAGGGCCAGGGGGAAGCCCTGGTTGTCGACCCAGAACTCGGCCTGCGCCAGCGCGCGCAGGTACGGCCAGCTCCAGCGGCGCACGAGGGTGGCGTCCTTGGGGAAGCCGGTGGGCTTGCCGCCCGCGTACGACCAGATCGCCTCGAACGGGACGCCCTGGCGGACCATCTCCTCGTAGATCGCCTTCGGGCTGTCGCTGTACTGCTTGCCCATGTGGCTCTCGAAGACGACCGTGCCCTTCTTGACCGGCAGCTTCGAGAAGATCTCGTGGTAGACCTTCACCTTCTGCTCGCCCGAGCCGAGGTTGCGGCGGGCCCGCAGCGCCTTGCGCAGGCCCCGCTTGACGACGCCGGCGGCCCTGCCGTGCATCGCGCTGCTGATCAGGGTCTGCGTGCGGACGGCTGCGGCGCCCTCGGCGGTCAGGACGTAGGAGAGGTTGCCCTTCTTGGTGACCTCCGGCTCGAAGCGGTCGGAGACCAGCCTGGTCAGCCGCGGACGCACGCGCAGGCGGGCCGCCGACTCCATGTCGACCCCGCCGACGGAGACGCGGGTGGTGAGGCGGTCGCCGCCGGCCTTCAGTTTCAGTCGGACGTCCCAGACGGCGTCGATGATGCCGAGGGGGCGCACGGTGCTGCCGATGTCGGCCGTGCCGGTCCACTCGATCGTGTCACCGGCGTGGCGCACGCTTGCCACCGGGAAGCTGAAAGACCTCACGCCGATCTGCCGGCGGGCCCGGAACTCCAGCGTGGCCTCCAGTTCCGCTTCCGGGCTGATCCGGCCCAGCGGGTTCACCACGGTGCCCGAGAGCGTGACGGTACCGCGCCCGTCGTCCTCGTACGAGGTCAGGCGGTTGCCCAGTGCGAGGGAGCCGAGCGGGGCGGTGTGGAAGCCCTGATCGGTGACGTCCAGTATCCGACGGGCCTCCGCGTCGTCCGGGTCGTCGATGTGCGCGGCGCACCAGTAGACGCGCCCGTCGCGCTCGGCGAGCGGCGAGGACAGGCGGCCCTTGTTGGTCATGGCGTCGGCGGCCGGGAGCAGGTTGTCCCAGTCTTCCTTGCCCAGCAGGTAGGCGCAGATCGCCTGGAGGAACGTGACGTTCTCGTACGCGGCCGGGTCGATGCCGGCCAGGTAGCCGTTGGCGAGGCGGGCGAACTCCTGGCGGTACGCGTCGCCCAGCAGGGGCAGGTCGCGCAGGTGCAGCACCAGGTCGTGCTTGAGGAACTTGGCGTCCTTCGCGGACTTGATCGCCGTGTGGCCCTTGGCGGCCAGCAGCTCGTCGACGCGGCGGTGGATCTCCATCCGGTGGACGAAGTTCGCGATCTCGTGGCGCCGGTTGCTGATCGACTTCGACGCGGCCTTCTCGACCACGTTCCAGTAGTAGACGTGGTTCGGGATCAGCGTGATGCGGCGGGCGGCGACGTAGGCCTGCGCGGAGAAGAGCAGGTCCTCGTAGTGGATGCCGACCGGGAACTCCAGGCCCTGCTCCAGCAGGAACGCGCGCCGGTAGCACTTGTTCGTGGAGAGGGTGTCGTAGACCAGCAGGTCCGGGTCCTCGGTGATCGACTCCAGCGTGCGGGTGCGCGAGTAGATCCAGGGGTACCACTCGGTGGTCTTGCCCCACCGGTTGTCGAGGTGCACGCGGACGCACATGCCGGAGACCAGGTCGGAACCGGTCCGCTCGGCGGCGGCCAGCATGTTCCGGCAGGCGTTTCGTTCCAGCACGTCGTCGCTGTCCAGGAACATGACGTACGTGCCGGTGGCCTGCTGGATGCCGTGGTTGCGCGGCGCGCCGCAGCCGCCGCTGTTCTCGGGCAGCCGGAAGGCGCGCACCCTGTCCGGGTGTGCGGCTTCTAGCTCCTGCGCGACCGCATATGACCGGTCCTTGCTGCAGTCGTCGACGATCACGACTTCGACCCCGTGCAGGGTTTGGTCCAAAACCGACTGGACGGCTGTCGGCAGACGCTCTGCGTCGTTGTAGACGATGACGACCACGGAGACGTCAGGCACGTGCACCTCGATCCCTTCGTTCCATTCCGCTTAACCCGTCAAAGCTACCGTGTGCCGCGCTCGGATCCGGCAGGCCGACCCTCGGCGTGCATACTTCTAAGGAAGAGGTGTGTGGCGGGTCCGGTCGCCGACAATCACCCGTTCGGACCCAGCAGGAAGTGTTCATGACGAAGCTGTCCGTAGTAGTCCCTTGCTACAACGAAGAAGCCGTGATCGACAGCTTCGACGTGGAGATCCGCAGGGTCCTGGACTCCCTGCCCGTCGAGTACGAGGTCTGCTACGTCGACGACGGCAGCCGTGACGGAACACTCACCAAACTCCGCAAGATCGCCTCCGAACACGGGGACCACACCCGGTACGTCTCCTTCAGCCGCAACTTCGGCAAGGAGGCCGGCATGCTCGCCGGCCTGCGCGAGGCCACCGGAGACGCCGTCGTGATCATGGACGCCGACCTCCAGCACCCGCCGGAGCTCATCGCCACCATGCTCGACTACTACCGGCAGGGCCACGACCAGATCATCGCCCGCCGCACCCGCGAGGGCGACAAGAAGGTCCGCTCCGCCCTCAGCCGCCTCTACTACCGCGGCGTCAACCGCTGGGTCGACGTGGAGCTCACCGACGGCGTCGGCGACTTCCGGATGCTGTCCCGGCCGGCCGTCGACGCGCTGCTCTCGCTGCCGGAGTACAACCGCTTCTCCAAGGGCCTCTTCTCCTGGATCGGCTTCGACACCGTCCACTTCGACTACCGCAATGCCCAGCGCGAGGCCGGCGAGACGAAGTGGAAGTTCGGCGCCCTGCTGAACTACGCCATGGACGGGCTGATCTCCTTCAACAACCGGCCGCTGCGGATCGGCATCTGGGCCGGCGTGTCGCTGGTGGGGCTGGCCGCCCTGTACGCGCTGTGGATCGTCATCATGGCCATGACCCACGGCGTCACCGCTCCCGGCTACGTGACCCTCGTCGCGATCATCGTCGGCATCGGCGGCGTTCAGATGGTCATGCTGGGTCTGATCGGCGAGTACATCGGACGCATCTACTACGAGACCAAGCGCCGCCCGCACTTCCTCGTGAAGGAGGCGCACGGCGCAGACCCCCAGGCCCGTCCCGACGCCGCCGGGGTCCGCACCGCGGAGCGCGAGCGCGGCGGCCTGTCCGACTCGCGCCTGACGGTCGCCGCCGAGCGCGAGGTGCGCTGAACCATGGGCAGCCAGCTCGGCCAGATCCTCCGCTTCGGCCTCGTCGGAGCCGTGAACACCGGCACCTTCTTCGGCATCTACCTGCTGCTGCACCCGTGGATGCCGTACTTCCTCGCCTACACCCTCGCCTTCCTGCTCGCGATGGTCGGCTCGTTCTTCATGAACACCTACTTCACCTACCGGACCAAGCCCACCTGGAAGAAGTTCCTCCTCTTCCCGCTGACGAACGTCACGAACTACGTGATCCAGTCCGCAGGGCTCTACGCCCTGGTGACCTGGGCCGGGCTCGACACCCGGATCGCCCCGCTCGTCGCCGCCGTCGTGGCGATCCCGTTCACCTTCCTGCTGTCCCGCAAGATCCTCGTCCCGGGCGCCGCCGCGCAGGCCGAGGAACCGCAGCCGGCCCGCAGCGGGTCCGCCGGCTGAGCCCGCCGGTCGCGTCCACCGTCTGAAACCCCTGCGCGGGCGCCGCACACCACCCCGTAGATTGAGGTGGCAGACGTACCGGCAAGGGGCAAGGGGACAGACGTGTCAGCGGCTAGGCAAGGTGTCGTGGACGCCCGCAGGATCGTGGTCAAGGTCGGATCCTCCTCCCTGACCACGGCGGCCGGCGGACTCGACGCGGACCGGGTGGACGCCCTGGTCGACGTACTGGCCAAGGCCCGCAGCGGCGGCGAGAAGGAGATCGTCCTCGTCTCCAGCGGAGCCATCGCCGCGGGCCTGTCCCCGCTCGGCCTGCGCCGGCGCCCCACTGACCTGGCCCGCCAGCAGGCGGCCGCCAGCGTCGGCCAGGGGCTGCTGGTCGCCCGGTACACCGCCTCCTTCGCCCGGTACGGCGTACGCGTCGGCCAGGTGCTGCTGACCAGCGACGACACCAGCCGCCGGGCCCACTACCGCAACGCCTACCGGACGCTGGACCAGCTGCTGGCCATGGGCGCCCTGCCGGTGGTCAACGAGAACGACACCGTCGCCACGGACGAGATCCGCTTCGGTGACAACGACCGGCTCGCGGCCCTCGTCGCCCACCTGGTCCGAGCCGACCTCCTCGTCCTGCTGTCCGACGTGGACGGCCTCTACGACGGCGACCCCTCACTGCCCGGCACCACCCGCATCGACGAGGTGCGCGGACCCGAGGACATCGCGCACGTCTCCATCGGAAGCGCCGGCAAGGCGGGCGTCGGCACCGGCGGCATGGTCACCAAGGTCGAAGCCGCCCGGATCGCGGCGGCCGCCGGCATCCCGGTCGTCCTCACCTCGGCCAGCCAGGCGGCCGACGCCCTGGCCGGACGGGCGACCGGCACGCACTTCCACGCCACCGGCCGGCGCTCGGCCGACCGGCTGCTCTGGCTCCAGCACGCCTCGACCCCGCAGGGGCACCTGGTCCTGGACGAGGGCGCCGTACGCGCCGTGACCGAACGCGGCAGTTCCCTGCTGCCCGCCGGGATCGCCGCCGTCGAAGGCGAATTCGTCGCCGGCGACCCGGTGGAACTGCGCGGGCCCGACGGCCGCGCCGTCGCCCGCGGGCTGGTCAACTTCGACGCCAAGGAACTCCCGCAGCTCCTCGGCCGCTCCACACGGGAGCTGGCCAAGGAACTCGGACCGGAGTACGAGCGCGAGGTCGTACACCGCGACGATCTGGTCCTGCTGGAGGGCTGAGGTTCGGTAAAACCGCCGCGCGGCGGGCCGGGGACTGGTCAACTGTGAAGGGCGGACAGGCATGGCGCAGACAGGAGGCGGCTGGTGAGACGAGCGCTGACCAGCATCAGCGGCGGCGGGGACGAGCAGGAAGAAACTTCCCGCCTCTGGCACGTCACCCTGAGCGTCTCGGGCAAGCCGGCGCCGCTGTCCGAGGTCAGGCGCGGGCTGGAACAGCTGGCCCATGACCACCCCTTCCTGCTGACCAGTAGGTACGCCGACGACCACGCGGAGATCCGGTACTGGGAGGAGGCCCGCGACCTCCACGACGCCGCGGCCGTCGCCCTCCGGCTGTGGGGCGAACACCGCTCCTCGGCCCAGCTCCCGCCGTGGGAGATCGTCGGCCTGGAGGTCATCGACCGAGCCACCTACCACCTGCGCGTGGCAGAGGGCTACGGCCCCCCGCCGGCCCACCCCGTGGGCGTGCATCCTTACTGAACGCGCGCCCCGCACCGCTCCGCGCGCTTCGGGCCGCTGCGCCGGGCTGACCTGCCCGCGCAGCCGGATCCAGCCCCGCCGGCGTTCGAGGCGCGGGGGTCCGGGGGCGGAGCCCCGGGGACGGGTCCGGGCGGAGCCCGGGGAACGGGCGAAGGGCGGGTAGGGGACCAAGCCCCGCAGGACCCCCATCGGGACCCGCCCACCGCCCGGTGCCCGCCGGCGGCGAGACGCACCACCGAGGCCGGAGGCCGGTCGCGGCGGCGCCGGACCCCGTCCGGGGCGGGCGTCTCGCGGGATGGAACCCCGTCGGCCCGGGCGGGGCCGGGGACTACCCTGGGCGGCATGACCTCGCTCGACGCCACCGTCTCGCCCGTGATCGCCACCGCGCAAGCGGCCCGCACCGCCGCCGCGGCCATCGCCCCGCTCCCGCGGTCCGCCAAGGACACCGCGCTCCTGGCCATCGCGGACGCCCTGGAGGCCCGTACCGCCGAGATCGTCGCCGCCAACGCCGTCGACACCGACAAGGCCCGCGCCGCCGGCACCAGCGAGACCGTCATCGACCGCCTCACCCTCACCCCGGAACGCGTTGCGGCCATCGCCTCCGACGTGCGCGACGTCGCCGCGCTCCCCGACCCCGTCGGCGAGGTCGTACGCGGCTCGACGCTCCCCAACGGGATCGACCTCCGCCAGATCCGCGTCCCGCTCGGCGTCGTCGGCATCATCTACGAGGCCCGGCCCAACGTCACCGTCGACGCCGCCGCCCTCTGCCTCAAGTCCGGCAACGCGGTCCTCCTGCGCGGCAGCTCCTCCGCCTACGCCTCCAACACCGCCCTCGTCACGATCCTCCGCGACGCCGTCGAGAGTGCGGGGCTGCCCGCCGACGCGATCCAGCTCGTCCCGGGCGAGTCCCGCGACTCCGTCCGCGAGCTGATGCGCGCCCGCGGCCTCGTCGACGTCCTCATCCCCCGCGGCGGCGCCTCCCTCATCAAGACCGTCGTCGAGGAGTCCATCGTCCCGGTCATCGAGACCGGTACCGGCAACTGCCACGTCTACGTGGACGCCCAGGCCGACCTCGACATGGCCGTGGACATCCTCGTCAACTCCAAGGCCCAGCGCCCCTCCGTCTGCAACTCCGCGGAGACCCTCCTCGTCCACCGCGACATCGCCGACGCCTTCCTGCCGCGCGCCCTCGACGCCCTCGCCGACGCCGGCGTCACCGTCCACGGCGACGACCGGGTCCTCGCTGCCGCCAAGGACTCCAAGGCCACCGCGCTGCCCGCCACCGACGAGGACTGGGCCGCCGAGTACCTCTCCTACGACATCGCCGCCGGTGTCGTGGACTCCCTCGACGACGCGGTCGCCCACATCCGCCGCTGGACCTCCGGCCACACCGAGGCGATCGTGACCACCTCGCAGGCCGCTGCGCGCCGCTTCACCCAGCTGGTCGACTCCACCACCGTCGCCGTAAATGCGTCCACCCGGTTCACGGACGGTGGCCAGTTCGGCTTCGGCGCCGAGATCGGCATCTCCACCCAGAAGCTGCACGCCCGCGGCCCGATGGGCCTGCCGGAGCTCACCTCCACCAAGTACATCGTCACCGGCGACGGACACGTTCGGTAGTCGGACAGTAAACACCGGGTGGCCGGATTTCGGCTGACACCCTGCCCAAAGCAGCCCCCCAGGTCTAGGCTGTTGCTGTGCCGGACGACGTGGGGGGCAAGTTCCCGGACGACGGGGAGCCCGACAGCGACGACCGCGGAGGCGCGGATCATGACTTCGCCTCCGTGGTGTTCGACGAGGACTTCGTCCGGAACGCCGAAATTCATGAACCGAGTGCCGCGGAGCGCCAGCGGGCCGCCGATCGGGCACGCGCCGAGGCGGAAGCCGCCCGCGCCGTCGCCGGAGGCTGGACGTCCGACGACGACCACGACGGCTACGGCTACGGCCGCCCCGACGGTTACGGCATCGACGAACCCGGATGGGAACACGGCCCCGCCGGCTACCCGGAAGGCCCGTACGGGGCCTACGGCGGCGCCCTGAGGCCCTACCGGGGCCGCTCGCGCTGGCTGCGCCCGGTCGCCTGGGTGCTCGCCTTCGTCATGGGCCTCGGCATGGTCGCCCTCGCCTTCAGCGCCGTTTACCGCAGCGCGTCGAGCGACGCCGACCACACTCCCGCGCCCGCCAGCACGCCGCTCACGGAAGTCACCGGCGCCGGAGCGTTTATGTACCCCGTCGGCCGCCAACCCTGAAGGTAACGACCCCGCTCGCGTTCACCGGAGCCGGGGGCTTCTCTGAAGCGGGGACAGCGGGGAGAAGCGATGGCCGTGCCAGGAGATCCACCCGACGGCACCCCCGAGGGCATCGGCGGGGGCGACGAGGAATTCCGGTCGGACGAGTACCGGTCGGACGAGTACCGGTCGGTGGTGTTCGACGAGGACTTCGTCCGGGCCGCCCGGCTCCAGGAGTTCTCCGCACAGGAGCGGATGGGCGAACACGCCCGTGCCGTGCGCAGCCGGTCCATCTGGTCCGGCGGTGGCTCCGCCAAGCCCCGGACCAGCACCCCCGGCCGCGGCGCCCGCCAGGGCATGCTGCTCGTGCTGCTCATCGCGGTGGCCTTCGCCGCGGCCGTCTACATGGGCCTGAGCAACCCGACGGTCCCGCCGTACACCGGCCGCACCGAACCGCTGACCAGCACCGTCGTACCCCTGGCCCCCAGCACCGCCGTGCCCGGCGGGCGGCCCGTCGACCTCTTCGCAAAGAGCCCGGCGGCCGACTACCGCGTCGGAGCGGCCGGGATCACCCTGCCCGCCGCGCGCCGCACCCACCACTTCACCGAAGGGCAGGTCGTCACCGCACTGTCCATCGCCAAGGACTACCTGGTGCAGTCCTCGCTGGACCCCGACGTGCTGGCCGGCGCCGCCACCCGGCCCGTGCGGGTCCTGCTCGACCCCGACCAGCTGGCCCAGTTCGACCTCAGCATGACCTCGCCCTCCGGCGACGGGCGGCACGCGGCCACCGGCTGGCTGGTCCGCTTCGACCCGGGCACCGCGGCCGTGGCCGACACCCGGGTCCGGGTCAACGGAACCCTCGTCTTCGAGGAGGTCTCCGCGGACGTCCTCGAAGTGAGCACCGATCACACCTTCGTGTACGCCGTGCGCCCCGCCACCGGATCCCCGGCCGCGGCGGACGGCGCCTCGCTCTTCACCGTCCGGCGCGAGCTGCGACTGCGCTTCGACCAGGAAGACCTCACGACCCGGCGGGCGGAGCTGGTCTCCGCCTACGTGATGGCCGGCCCGCAGGACTGCTCCACCGAGCCCGCCGAAGGCTTCCGCCCGGTCCTGGCCGGAGCCGGGCCGACCACCGTGGGCCCGGCCGCGAGCGACCCGTACGCCAGCGGCACCCCGCGGCGCACCGCCGGGCTGTGCGGCGTACTGGCCCCGCCCACGCCCGCCGGGGCCGCCCCCGTCAGCCCTGCTCCGTAGCTCCGTCACCCTTGTTCCCGGTGCCCGGGCCCGTACCCGCGCCGCCGGCCGTGCCCGTGAACTTGTCGCGCAGCTTGCCGCCGACATCGGCCGCGCCGCCCGCGATATCGCCGACCAGCTTGAACAGCGGGTCCTTGCTGCTGCGCACGGCGTCCGCGTAGTGCGCGGCCGACTCGCGGAAGGAGTCCGTCACCGAGGTGTCCTTGTCCTCGTCCCGCCGCGGGTAGTGGCCGTCCATGATCCGCTGGTAGTCCCGGTTCTGGGACCACTTCTTCAGCTCGGCCGCCCGCACGGTGGCGAAGGGATGCGTCCGCGGCAGCATGTTGAGGATCTTCAGCACGGAATCGCGCAGGTCGCCGCTGGACTCGTACTCCTCCGCCTGGGCCAGGAAGGCGTCCACGTTCATCTCGTGGAGGTGGTTGCCGCCCGCCAGCTTCATCAGGCCCCGCATCGAGGCCTGCAGGTCCTGCCCGACCAGCAGTCCGGCCCGGTCCGCCGACAGCTCCGACTTGCGGAACCACTCCCGGAGCGCGGTCACGATCGCCGTGATCGCCACATTGCCCAGCGGGATCCACGCGACCTTCAGCGCCAGCCCCGTCAGGAACAGCAAGATCGTGCGGTACACCGCGTGCCCCGACAGCGCATGGCCCACCTCGTGGCCCACGACCGCCCGCATCTCCTCCTCGTCGAGGAGTTCCACCAGGCCCGTCGTCACCACGATGATCGGCTCGTCCAGCCCGATGCACATGGCGTTCGGCTTCGGGTCCTGCTGCACGTACATCTGCGGAACCTGCTCCAGGTCCAGGATGTAACAGGCGTCGCGCAGCATCTCGTGCAGGTGCGGGAACTGGGTCTCGCCCACCCGGACGGAGTCCGACAGGAAGAGCAGGCGCAGACTCCGCTCCGGAAGAAGGCCGCTCAGGGCCTTGAACACGGTGTCGAAACCGCTCAGCTTGCGCAGCGCGACCAGCGCCGAGCGGTCCGCCGGGTGCTCGTACGCGCGCGAAGAAATACCGGGGAACCTCCTGCGGTCCCGCGCCGGCACCTTCTCGAATCCGGTCTCCGTCATAACGCCCTCCCCCTTGGTCGGCCTGAGTGCTGCTGCGTCTATCCTCTCCAACGCCTGAGTCGGCGTGAGCGTGCCCCAGGCCCCCGCATACGATGTGAGCGAAGTCTCCGCCCGCTCCCCGACTCGATAGGTATCTGCCTGATGAGCCTCTCCTCCACCGCCCACAACCTGGTCGTTCTCGCGTCGGAGGGCGCCGAGCAGCACGGCGGCAACCACGACAGCCTGAACCCGTACCTGACCGGTGGCGGCGCGCTGTGCATCCTGCTGCTGATGCTCTGGGTGACCACCCGCCTGAACCGCGACCGCTGAACCGCGCTCGCGCACGTGCTCGAAGTGCGGGTCCGCACCGCTCCGCCGGGCCAGTAGGCTCTGCGCTCATGGGAGAGCAGGAGATGCCTACCGGCCCGGTCAAGCGCCGGCTCGGCGTGATGGGCGGGACATTCGACCCGATCCACCACGGACACCTGGTGGCCGCCAGCGAAGTGGCCGCCCTGTTCCACCTCGACGAGGTGGTGTTCGTACCGACCGGCCAGCCGTGGCAGAAGTCGCAGCGCGCCGTGTCCCCCGCCGAGGACCGCTACCTGATGACGGTCATCGCGACGGCCTCGAACCCCCAGTTCTCGGTGAGCCGCATCGACATCGACCGCGGCGGCCCGACGTACACGATCGACACCCTGCGTGATCTGAGCGCGCTCAACGAAGACGCCGACCTGTTCTTCATCACCGGCGCCGACGCCCTCGCCCAGATCCTGACCTGGCGCAACGCCGCCGAGCTCTTCTCGCTCGCCCATTTCATCGGAGTGACCCGGCCGGGCCACGTGCTCACCGACGACGGGCTCCCCGAGGACGGCGTCTCCCTGGTGCAGGTGCCCGCGCTGGCGATTTCGTCCACGGACTGCCGCACCCGGGTCGCCCAGGGCGATCCTGTCTGGTATTTGGTGCCCGACGGTGTGGTGCGCTACATCGACAAGCGTGAGCTGTACCGGGGAGCCTGAGCTTCCGGAGAGAGGGGCCCCGCGGTGAACGACCGACAGGAGCCGTACGACCCGTACGCCTCACAGGAGCAGCAGCTCATCGGCTACGACCCGTACGGGCAGCCGGTGTACGGCCAGGCGCCCGCGCAGCAGTACGAGCAGCAGTACGGCTACGACCAGCAGGGCTACGGCCGGCAGCCGCAGCAGGCGTACCAGCAGCCGCAGCAACAGCAGCCGCAGCAGCCGGCCGCCCCGGCGTACGGGCAGCAGGAGTACACCCAGGCCCCCGCCTACGGGTACGAAACGCAGCACCCGCAGCAGGCCCAGCAGTGGATCCCCCAGCAGGCCGCCCCCGAGCCCCCGGCCCCCGCCCGCGCCCCCGCGGCAGAGCCGGAGCCGCCGCGCCCCGACCGGATCCCCGAACCGCGCCGGCCCGAGGGCGGGCCGTCCGACCCGGACTACCGCACCGAGCAGTTCGCCTTCATCGACCAGCCGGACGACGACTCCGAAGACGTCATCGACTGGCTCAAGTTCACCGAGAGCCGCACCGAGCGCCGCGAGGAGGCCCGCCGCCGCGGCCGCAACCGCGTGGTCGCGCTCCTCGTCGTCCTCGCCCTCTTCGTCGTCGGTGGCGTCGGCTACCTCTGGTACGCGGGCAAGCTGCCGTTCCTCGACGGCCCCGGGCAGAAGAAGGCCGGCGCGGCAGCAGCCGGGGCGCAGAAGCGCGACATGATCGCCGTCCACCTGTACAACACCAAGAAGGGCGGCACCTCCACGGCGCTGCTCGTCGACAACGTCACCACCGGGAAGGGCGCCACCGTCCTGCTGCCGAACGCGCTGGGCGTCCCGAAGGACGACGGCACCGGCACGACCCTCGGCAAGGCGGTCGAGGAAGGCGGCGGCGGAGTACGGGACTCCCTCGACTCGGTGCTCGGCACCCACATCGGCGGCACCTGGCGCCTGGACACCCCCTTCCTGGAGAACCTGGTCGAGCTGGTCGGCGGCATCGAGATCGACACCGACACCGCGATCCCGGCCGACGACGCCGCCAAGACCCCGGCCGTGGGGCAGGGCGCCAAGCAGCACCTCAGCGGTGCGATGGCCGTCGCGTACGCCACCCACCGCGCCCAGGGCGAGCCCGAGGCCAAGCAGCTGGACCGCTTCGGCAAGGTGCTCTACGGGGTGCTGCGCAAGGTCCCCGGCGACCCGAAGTCGGCGACCGTCACCGTCGAGAGCATGGGCCAGATCCTCGACCCCTCCCTGAACGCCCAGACCCTCGGCACCCTGCTGTCCAAGCTCGGCGAGCACGCCAAGGAAGGCGCGTACCGCACGGACGCCCTCGCGGTGAAGCCCGACGGCGCGCTCACCGACGACGCCAACAAGAACGTCGTCAAGGAGGTGCTCGGCGGCAGCTTCACGGCGGCACAGGCCGGCGCCGCGCCCCGCGTCGGACTCAAGGACGCCACCGGTGACGACAAGACGCAGATCGCGGCGAAGGCGGCGCTGCTGAACGGCGGCTACACCTTCGTGGACGGCGGCAAGGCCGACAAGACCCAGTCCACCACGCAGATCACGTACCAGGACGAGGCGCAGCGGGCCAAGGCGGTCGACGTCGCCAAGACGCTGGGCCTGCCCGAGACCGTCGTGAAGAAGGGCGAGAACGCCGTGAACGCCGACATCGTGGTGACCCTGGGCAAGGACTACAAGCCGTCCTGACCCGTCCTGACCAGGCCATCGGCAGGTGCCCGGCCCGCGCGGGACGTTCCGCGCGGGCGGGGTCGGCGGTACATGAGACCCTTGTAAGGATCTGCCCGCCAACCCGAAAGCATGGCCAGTGACCGCCACGGACCGCTCCATCGAGCTCATCACCGCCGCCGCCCAGGCCGCGGCCGACCGGCTCGCGCACGACATCATCGCGTACGACGTCAGCGACGTGCTGTCGATCACCGACGCCTTCCTGCTCGCCTCGGCGCCCAACGACCGCCAGGTCAAGTCGATCGTCGACGAGATCGAGGAGCGCCTGCTCAAGGACCTCGGCGCCAAGCCGGTGCGCCGCGAGGGCGACCGCGACGCCCGCTGGATCCTGCTCGACTACATCGACATCGTCGTCCACGTTCAGCACAGCGAGGAGCGGGTCTTCTACGCGCTGGAGCGCCTGTGGAAGGACTGCCCCGAGATCGAGCTGCCCGAGGACGCCAAGCTCACCAAGGGCAAGGCGGAGGAGCACGCCAAGCTGCGCGAGGCGGCGGGCGACGACGACCTGGACGGTGATCTGTTCTGAGCACGACCGCCCTCCGGAAGACCGGCCGGAAGATCGTCCTCTGGCGACACGGCCAGACGTCGTGGAACCTGGAGCGCCGCTTCCAGGGCTCCACGGACATCGAGCTGACCGAGACGGGTGTGGCGCAGGCGCGCCGCGCCGCCCGGCTGCTCGCCTCCCTGAAGCCGGACGCCATCGTGGCCTCCGACCTGCGGCGGGCCTCCGCCACTGCAGCCGAACTGGGCGCGGTCACGGGCCTGCCCGTGGCGCAGGACGCCGCGCTGCGCGAGACGTACGCCGGTGAGTGGCAGGGCCTCACGCACGACGAGATCATCGAGAAGTACGGCGAGCAGTACGCGGCGTGGAAGCGCGGCGAGCCCGTCCGCCGCGGCGGCGGCGAACTGGAGACCGAGGTCGCCGACCGCGCGGCGCCGGTGGTGCTGGAGCACGCCGGCCGGCTGCCGGAGAACGGCACGCTCGTCGTGGTCAGCCACGGCGGCACCATCCGTACGACCATCGGCCGGCTGCTGGGCCTGGAGGCGTACGCCTGGGAGAGCCTGGGCGGGCTCTCCAACTGCTGTTGGTCCGTCCTCGGCGAGGGCGCGCGCGGCTGGCGTCTGATGGAGCACAATGCCGGCACGCTGCCGGAACCGGTGCTCGGCGACGACGACTGAGCCCGCCTCAGGGCGGCTCCCACCCGGATTTCACTTTCCGGCTGGTCACAGGCTAGAGTTCTTCTTGTTCGCAGCGCAGAACACCGGAAACGGGGGGAGCGCAGCGGAGAGCGGGGCTATAGCTCAGTTGGTAGAGCGCCTGCATGGCATGCAGGAGGTCAGGAGTTCAATTCTCCTTAGCTCCACAATCAGGATCCCGTCCCCAACAGGGGGCGGGATCCTTCCGTTTGTACCTTCGGCGCCTGCTGACCTGCCCCGCACCCGCGTGGCAGAATCGGAACGCCGGAGGGGGAGTCGACGGCCCGATGCGGGAGGGAGTCGCTGACGGATGGGTGCACACCGGCGGCGGTGCGACTGGTGCAACAACGGCACGCCGATCGTGCGGGACATGGACCCGGTCAACCCCGACTACCAGTACTGGTGCGAGGAATGCGCGCGGGCGCTGATCATAAAAGGCGACCCGATCGAGACGTACCGCGAGCTGGAAGGGGAGCCGATCTACGGCCGCCTACTCGACGAACACTGCACGCTCAAGCGGTTCTACCAGTTCGCCAGGGCGTAGGGCCGCGGCAGGGAACGGGCATGGCCGATGGGGCCGCAGATCGGGCGAACCGGGCGAAGCGCATCGCCCGGAAACCGATTTTTGGACCTGGGCCATGACCGTGTAATGTTCTCGATGTCGCCAGGGGGAACCGGCAAGGGAAACCGAGAAGGGGCCCGGCGGCAGAGAAGCAAGGGGCTATAGCTCAGTTGGTAGAGCGCCTGCATGGCATGCAGGAGGTCAGGAGTTCAATTCTCCTTAGCTCCACAGAAGAGAAGCGGGCCACCCGGATCGGGTGGCCCGCTTCTCGTTGTGCGGAACGGTCGAGCGGCGGTCGAGGCCGCTGCGGTACCCTGGCGCCATGCGTGCCGTACGCCTTCTGCTTACCGAGCCGCGCTGATCAGTACCGACCTTCGACACGGTCGGCATCGGCGCGGCGCCCCCTCCTGTGCGAGGGGTTTTTTCGTTTGGGCAGGCAGAGACGGCAGAGACGATCGATGGAGCTTCAGAAATCATGAGCGAGACGAACACCCCGGCCGAGGCGGCCGAGGCGCACCGTTACACGGCTGCCATGGCCGCCGACATCGAGGCACGCTGGCAGGACGTATGGGACGCGGAGGGCACCTACGAGGCCCCGAACCCGACCGGTGACCTGGCCGGGGCCGAGTCCGCCGAGGCGGCGGCGGTCGTCGCGCGGCCCAAGAAGTTCATCATGGACATGTTCCCTTACCCCTCCGGTGCGGGCCTGCACGTCGGTCACCCGCTGGGGTACATCGCCACCGACGTCTTCGCCCGCCACCAGCGGATGAGCGGCCACAACGTCCTGCACACCCTGGGCTTCGACGCCTTCGGCCTGCCGGCCGAGCAGTACGCCGTGCAGACCGGCACGCACCCGCGCGTCTCCACCGAGGCGAACATCGAGAACATGAAGGTCCAGCTGCGCCGCCTGGGCCTGGGCCACGACAAGCGCCGCTCGTTCGCGACGATCGACCCGGACTACTACAAGTGGACCCAGTGGATCTTCCTGCAGATCTACAACTCCTGGTACGACGCGGACGCGGCCAAGGCCCGTCCGATCGCCGAGCTGGTCGCCGCCTTCGAGGACGGCTCCCGTGAGGTCCCCGGCGGCCGTTCCTGGGCCGAGCTGACCGCGGGCGAGCGGGCCGACGCACTGAACGAGCACCGGCTGGCGTACGCCTCCGACGCGCCCGTGAACTGGTGCCCCGGGCTGGGCACCGTACTGGCCAACGAGGAGGTCACCGCGGACGGCCGCTCCGAGCGCGGCAACTTCCCGGTCTTCAAGGCCAAGCTGAGCCAGTGGAACATGCGCATCACCGCTTACGCGGACCGCCTGCTGGACGACCTGGACGCGCTGGACTGGCCCGAGGCCATCAAGCTGCAGCAGCGCAACTGGATCGGCCGCAGCGAGGGCGCGCGCGTCGACTTCGCGGTCGGCGACGACGCCATCACCGTGTTCACCACGCGTCCCGACACCCTGTTCGGCGCCACCTACATGGTGCTGGCGCCCGAGCACGCGCTGGTTGAGAAGATCGTCCCGGCCGAGTGGCCCGAGGGCACGCACCAGGTGTGGACCGGCGGCGCCGCCACCCCCGGCGAGGCCGTGGACGCGTACCGCAAGCAGGCCGCCGCGAAGTCGGACGTCGAGCGCCAGGCCGAGGCCAAGGACAAGACCGGTGTGTTCACCGGCGCGTACGCGACCAACCCGGTCAGCGGCGACCAGGTCCCCGTCTTCATCGCGGACTACGTGCTGATGGGCTACGGCACCGGGGCGATCATGGCCGTCCCGGCGCACGACAGCCGCGACTTCGAGTTCGCCCGCGCCTTCGAACTGTCGATGCGCTGCGTCGTGGAGCCCTCGGACGACCGCGACGCCGACCCGGCGGAGTGGGAGGACGCGTTCTCCTCGTACGACGGCACCATCGTGAACTCGACGGGCGAGGGCGTCTCCCTGGACGGCCTGGGCGTCGTCGAGGCCAAGGCAGCCATCACGGCGTGGCTGGCCGAGCAGGGCATCGGTGAGGGGACGGTCAACTTCCGGCTGCGCGACTGGCTGTTCAGCCGCCAGCGCTACTGGGGCGAGCCCTTCCCGATCGTCTACGACGAGGACGGCGTCGCGCACCCGCTGCCCGAGTCGATGCTGCCGCTGGAACTGCCCGAGGTCGAGGACTACTCGCCGCGCACGTTCGAGCCGGACGACGCCGCCTCGAAGCCGGAGACCCCGCTGTCGCGGAACGCGGAGTGGGTCAACGTCGAGCTGGACCTGGGTGACGGGCGCGGGGTGCGCTCGTACCGCCGCGAGACCAACACCATGCCCAACTGGGCCGGTTCCTGCTGGTACGAGCTGCGCTACCTGGACCCCCACAACGCGTCGGCCCTGGTGGACCCGGCGATCGAGCAGTACTGGATGGGTCCGCGCGAGGACGCGCCGCACGGCGGCGTCGACCTGTACGTCGGCGGCGCCGAGCACGCGGTGCTGCACCTGCTGTACGCGCGCTTCTGGTCGAAGGTCCTGTTCGACCTGGGGCACGTCTCCTCGGCCGAGCCGTTCCACAAGCTGTTCAACCAGGGCATGATCCAGGCGTACGCCTACACCGACGCGCGCGGTGTGTACGTACCTGCGGCCGAGGTCGAGGAGCGCGACGGCGGCTACTTCTACCGGGGCGAGCCCGTCAAGCGCGAGCACGGCAAGATGGGCAAGTCCCTCAAGAACGCCGTCACGCCGGACGAGATCTGCGAGGAGTACGGCGCGGACACCCTGCGCCTGTACGAGATGGCGATGGGCCCGCTGGACGTCTCGCGTCCGTGGGACACCCGGGCCGTGGTGGGCCAGTACCGGCTGCTGCAGCGCCTGTGGCGCAACATCGTGGACGAGGAGACCGGTGCGGTCACCGTCGTCGACGCCGAGCCGGGCGAGGACACCCTGCGCGCGCTGCACAAGGCCATCGACGGGGCCGGCGCCGACATGGCCGGCCTGCGCTTCAACACGGCCATCGCGAAGATCACCGAGCTGAACAACGCGCTGACCAAGGCCGGCCGCCCGCTGGAGCGCTCGGTCGCGGAGCGGCTGGTCCTGCTGATCGCCCCGCTGGCCCCGCACATCGCGGAAGAGCTGTGGCACCGCCTGGGCCACCCCGACTCGGTGGTCCACCAGGACTTCCCGGTCGCGGACCCGGCGTACGTGGTGGACGAGAGCGTGACCTGCGTCGTCCAGATCAAGGGCAAGGTCAAGGCCCGCCTGGAGGTGCCGCCGACGATCTCCGAGGGTGACCTGGAGCAGCTGGCGCTGGCCGACGAGGCGGTCGTGGCGGCACTGGGCGGGGCCGAGATCCGCAAGGTGATCGTGCGCGCGCCGAAGCTGGTGAACATCGTCGTCTGAAGCGTCGCTCCCCCGATCTAGGGGGATTCCCGTACGGGCAGGTTGGGGGTTCGTTTGGAACCCCCAACCTGCCCGTGGCGTTTACCGTGGAAGGGACGGAAACGGCAGGGGAAGGGAGCCTCTCATGGAGGCGGGCGCGTTGATCATCATCTTTGCCCTGTTGGTGCTGTTCGCCTTCCTGGGGCTGGGGGCCTGGGCCACCGTGAAGGTGGTCGGGGCGGCGAAGCGCGGCGTGGACCGTACGATCACTCAGGCCCGCCGCACCGTGGAGGACACCGCGCTGAAGGCGAAGAGCTTCGGGCAGGTGGGTGTCACCGGGGCACTGGCACAGCTGCGGCTGGACCTGCGGACGTCCATGCGGGCCACGCAGCAGGCGCTGTACCAGGGGGTGCAGACGGACGCCTCGCTGAAGGAGTCGATCGGGCTGTTCGAGCGGCTGAGCGAGCACGGACACGAGCTGGACGACGAGCTGAAGCGGCTGGAGCAGGAGCCGGACCGCGGGCGGATCGCCGGCATGCTGCCCGACCTGAAGGAACGGACCGCCAAGATCACACAGGCGGCGGACTCGCTGCGGTGGGCCGCCCGCGACCGTGCCCGGCGCTTCGCCCAGGACGACCTGTCGGCGCTGTCGGCGCAGATCGAGGTCGAATCGGGTGCGCTGCGGGACTGGTCCCGGGAATCGGTGGACGACCTCGCGGCGGCGGCAGCGGCCTGGGACGCCCAACAGCCCCCGGCCGGGCACACCTCGCAGCCCCCGTCCGGGACCGCCGACCGCGCCCCGGAGCCCCCGTCGGCCCGCCCGGCGGCCCTGAACCCCACCCCCGCACCGACCCGCCACCCCTGGCAGAAGACCCCGAGGCCGGAAGCGACGACGTGAGCGGAAGGCCCGGGTCGGGCCAGAGGCCCGGCCCTGAAGCCCTGGGCTCCGGGCTCCGGGCTCCGGCCCTGCACCCCCGGGCACTGAGCCCTGGTCCTGAGCCCTGGCCCCGAGCCCCGGGCGCTGTGCCCTGGCCCCGCACCCCCGGGCGCTGAGCCCCGGGCGCTGAGCCCTGGTCCTGAGCCCTGGTCCTGAGCCCTGGCTCCGAGCCCTGGTCCCGAGCCCCGGTCCCGAGCCCCGGGCGCTGAGCCCTGGCTCCGAGCCCTGGCTCCGAGCCCTGGTCCCGAGCCCTGGTCCCGAGCCCTGGTCCCGAGCCCTGGTCCCGAGCCCCGGGCGCTGAGCCCTGGCTCCGAGCCCTGGCTCCGAGCCCTGGTCCCGAGCCCTGGTCCCGAGCCCTGGTCCCGAGCCCCGGGCGCTGAGCCCTGGTCCTGAGCCCTGGCTCCGAGCCCTGGTCCTGAGGCCTGGCGCTGAGCTTCGGCCCTGCACCCCCGGGCACTGAGCCGGACGGGGCCGTGCCTAGCGGCAGCCTGCGACACGTGGGCTCGGGTCGGTGGGCGACCGCCCGGGTAGCGGGTGCCCTCGGGTGCGGGCGCAGACGAGCGGCCGAGCACCTCCGGTGGCGCGGCAGGAGCGTGCCCGGCACCCCCCGCGCCGAGCCGCGGCCGGGCGCGCGGGCAGCCCGCGGCGGGGCTGGGCAGCCACTCCGTCCACCCCCAGGCCAGGGGCTGGGCTGCCGTACCACCCCCACTGGCGGTAACCTCCGGCTCATGTCCCGCCATGTCGCGATCGTCACCGATTCCACGGCCTACCTGCCCCGACCGGCCATGACGCGGCACGGAATCACCTCCGTCCCGCTGACCGTGGTCCTCGGCGACGAGGCGCTTGAGGACGGCACCGAGATCTCGGCCCGCAGCCTCGCCCTGGCCCTGCAGAAGCGCCGCCCGGTCACCACGTCCCGCCCCAGCCCGGAGGAGTTCGTACGGGCCTACCAGGCAGCCGCGGAGGCCGGCGCTACCGGCATCGTCAGCCTGCACCTGTCCGCCGAGTTCTCCGGCACCTACGACGCCGCCGTGGTCGCCGCCAAGACCGCCCCGGTCCCCGTCCGCGTCGTCGACACCGGCATGGTCGCGATGGCCCTCGGGTTCTGCGCGCTCGCCGCCGCGGAAACGGCCGAAGCCGGCGGCTCCGTCGACGAGGCCGTGGCCGCCGCCGAGAAGCGCGCCGCGGACATGTCCGCGTACTTCTACGTCGACACGCTCGACTACCTGCGCCGCGGCGGCCGTATCGGGGCCGCCCAAGCACTCCTCGGCTCGGCCCTCGCCGTCAAGCCGTTGCTCACGCTGGAGGGCGGGCGGATCGAGATGCTGGAGAAGGTGCGTACGGCCTCCAAGGCCATCGCCCGCCTGGAGGAACTGGCCGTGGAACGCGCCGGGGCGGGCGGCGTCGACGTCGCCGTGCACCACCTCGCGGCCCCCGAACGGGCGGAAAAGCTCGCGGAGCGGCTGCGCGAGCGCATCCCCGGACTGGTCGAGCTCCACGTCAGCGAGGTCGGTGCGGTGATCGGCGCACACACGGGTCCGGGGCTGCTGGCGGCGGTCGTCTCCCCCCGCTGATCACCGGAAAGAGTGGCGGGGATATCCACAACGGCCGGGATATCCACCGGAATTGATAAATCCGAACTGCGGTCGGGATTCGTCCTTACCGTCGTGGCATGACTCTTCGTACACGCACTTCGCATTCCTCCGGAGCCACCGGCGGCCCCGGCCGCCTCCGCTTTTCCGACGGGCGGTTGCGCCACGGCAGGGGCCGCGCCCGCCCGCACCACCCCGAGCCCGCCGCGGTGCGCCGCCGGGCCGAAGCCCTGCTCGGCGGCAGCGGCCCGCCGCAGATCCCGTCACCGGAGCCCCCGCCTCAGTCCCCGTCACCGGAGGGGGCGCCGGGTCCGGGGGCGGCGATCCGGTCCGTGGCCGGTCCGCCGGGGGAGGTCCCGTTGGCCGGGGGGACCGCGCTCCGGCTCGCCGTGCGGGAGCGGCTGCCGCTCTGGCTACAGGCGCGCTGCGCGGTGGAGCCGCGCTCGGTGGCCGCCGGCGCGGTGGTGCTGGTCGCCGCGGTCGCCTTCGGGGCCCAGCAGTACTGGACGTCGAGGCCGCAGCCGGTGACCGCGCCCTCGGTGGTCACCCCGGCCTCGGCCGCGCCTCCCAGCCCCCCGGTCGCCTCCGGCGGAGCCGGCACGCGGATCGTCGTCGACATCAGCGGAAAGGTCCGTGACCCCGGCGTGCGGCGGCTGCCCACCGGCTCGCGGGTCGAGGACGCGCTGGCCGCCGCCGGGGGAGTGCGGCCCGGTACGGACACCACCGGGCTCAACCGGGCCCGGGTGCTGGTGGACGGCGAGCAGGTGGCGGTGGGTGCACCGGCGCAGCCCGCCCCGGGAGGCCCGGGCCCCGGTGGTGGTGCCGGGCCGCTCAGCCTCGGCACGGCCACCGTGGAGCAACTGGACGGCCTGCCCGGGGTCGGCCCGGTCCTCGCGCAGCACATCGTGGAGTTCCGGGCCGCCCGCGGCGGCTTCCGTTCGGTGGAGGAGCTCCGGCAGGTCGACGGCATCGGAGAGCGGCGGTTCGCCGACCTGCGCAAGCTGGTCAGGCCGTGAAGCGCCCCGAGGGGCCGGGCCCGGTGGATCTGCGCCTCGCGGTACCGGCATTGGCCGGCTGGGCGGCGGCCGCCCTCGCCCTCGGCGCACCCGCCGGCTGGACCGCCGCCGGGGCCGGGGCGGCGGTCCTCGGCGCGGGGCTGCTGCTCCTGGCCGGCTGCCGGCGTCCGCAGTCGCTGTGGCGGATCGGCACGGCGGGGGCCGCCGTCCTGCTCTGCGCGGCCGCTGGGGCCGGGGTGGCGGGCCTCCAACGGGCCGAGGCGCGGGCCGGTCCGGTCCTGGGGCTGGCCAGGGACCATGCCCGGGTCCTCGCCGAGCTCACCATCGGCTCCGACCCGCGGACGGCGCGCAGCGGTAGCGGCCCGCCCGTGGTGGTCCTGGACGCGGTGCTCGACCGGGTGACCGGACCCGATGGTGCGCAGACCCGGGTCGAGACCCCCGTACGGGTGCTGGCCGGGCATCCGCAGTGGGCCCGGCTCCAGCCGTCGACCCGGGTCGCGGTCGTCGCCCGGCTGGCCCCGGGCCGGTCCGGGGAGCGGGCCGTGGCGCTGCTCCGCCCGGCCGGGGACACCCCGCCGAGGGTGACCGGCGGACCCGGCACCGTCCAGCGGGCCGCCGGGAGGCTGCGGGCCGGGCTGCGCGAGGCCACCGAGGGGCTCGCGCCGGACGCCCGGGCCCTGCTGCCGGGGCTGGTGGTCGGGGACACCTCCCGGGTGCCGCCCGACCTGGACGAGGCGTTCCGGGCCACGGACCTGCTGCACCTCTTGGCCGTGTCCGGGTCCAACCTGACCGTGGTGCTGTTCCTGCTCATCGGCGCACCGGCCGCCGCGCAGCGCGCCGAGCGGGGCGGCCTCGCACCCCGCCTCGGGCTGTCCCTGCGGGCGACGGCCCTGTGCGGGACGGTGCTGACCCTGGCGTTCGTGGTCGTGTGCCGGCCGGAGCCGAGCGTGCTGCGGGCCGCGGCCTGTGGGGCGATCACCCTGCTGGCCATCGCCACCGGGCGGCGCAGATCCCTGATCCCCGCCCTGGCGGCCGCGGTGCTGCTGCTCGTGCTCTACGACCCGTGGCTCGCCCGCAGCCCCGGCTTCCTGCTCTCGGTCCTGGCCACCGGGTCGCTGCTCACGCTCGGCCCGCGCTGGAGCGAAGCCCTGCGCCACCGCGGGATGCGGCCCCGGCTCGCCGAGGCGCTGGCCGCCGCGGCGGCCGCGCAGGCGGTCTGTGCGCCGGTGGTCGCCGTTCTCTCGGCCCGGGTGAGCCTCGTGGCGGTGCCCTGCAACCTGCTCGCCGAACTCGCGGCCGGTCCCGCGACCGTGCTCGGCTTCGCCGTGCTCGCGGCGGCTCCGCTGTGCATGCCCGTCGCGGAGCTGCTCGCCCGGTGCGCGGGGGTGCCGGCCGGCTGGATCGCCGCGGTGGCCCGGGCCGGGGCGCGGCTGCCGGGCGCGGAGCTCGCCTGGCCGGGCGGGCTCACCGGGGGACTTCTGCTGGCCGCCGCCACCCTGGCCGTCGTGGGCATCGGCGCACGGCTCCGGCACCGGCCGTGGGTGTGCTCCGCACTGGCCGTACTGCTGCTCCTCGCGGTCCTGCGGCCGCCGCAGCTCACCCGTACGCTCACCCGCTGGCCGCCGCCCGACTGGAGCTACGTCCAGTGCGCGGTCGGCCAGGGCGACGCCGCCGTACTCGCCGCCGGCCCGGGCACGGCCGTCGTGGTGGACGCAGGTCCCGAACCGGGCCCGGTGGACGCGTGCCTGCACTCCTTGGGGGTGCGTCGGGTGCCGCTGCTCCTGCTGACGCACTTTCACGCAGACCACGTCGGCGGCCTGTCCGGGGTGCTGCACGACCGGACCGTGGGTGTGATTCAGACCACTACGCTGGAAGAGCCGCCCGCGCAGGCTGAGTTCGTCCGAAGGGCCGCGGCCGCGGCGCACGTTCCGGTCGTGGCGGCCTCGGCGGGCGAGCGGCGCCGTGCCGGGCCCCTGGAGTGGCAGGTGCTGTGGCCCGCGCCCGACGGCCCGCGGCCGCAGGGGCCCAACGACGCCAGCGTCGCCCTCCTGGTCCGCGGGGCGGGCCTGACCCTCCTGCTGCTCGGGGACCTCGAACCACCCTCGCAGGAAGCGCTTCTGAGGGCCCATCCGGAGCTGGGTCCGGTCGATGTCCTCAAGGTCGCCCACCACGGCTCGGCCCATCAGGACCCCGGCCTCCAGGCCCGGGTCCGGCCCCGTCTGGCGATCGTCCCGGTCGGCGAGGGCAACCGCTACGGGCACCCCGCTCCGGGCACCCTCGCGCACCTGCGGACCCTGGGCGCGACCGTGCTGCGCACCGACACCGACGGCTCGATCGCCGTCGCGGGGAGCGGCCCGCGGATGCGGGCCTTCCCCTCCCGCCGGCGGCGGCGCCGACACGGGCATACCGGACACGGTCTTTCTGTTTGCCCACAACCCGGCAGCATGATCGAATGCGTTTTCGCCAGAGCGGTACGCGTCCACACAGCACGGGGGTGCCCCAACCATGTTCAGTCGTCGAAGAGGGATGGAGACGGCCGGAAGCGCCGGTTCGCAGACGTCCGCCACACTGACGCTGCCTCATACGGCGCGGCTGCTCAGCTGTCGTGTCCTCGACACCGTCCACCAGCCGGTCCGACAGGCCAAGTTCGAGGTGACCGACCCGATCGGCCGGCGCATCGTCAGCGGCGAGACCGATCCGTACGGCGGCTTCACCGCGGCCGTCCCGGAGGGGGAGTACCGGCTCTCCGTCACCGCCGAGGGGTACGCGCCCTTCCACGGGGCGACGCTGGTGGGGGACCCGGCACAGCCCGGTACCGGCGAGATCGTCCTCGACGCCGTGGAACCGCCGCTGCTGCCGGCGCCCGGCCACTGGGAGCTCGACCCGACGCACTCGTCCATCGGCTTCACCGCCCAGCACATCGGCTTCGCCCGGATCCGCGGCCGGTTCAACACCTTTGCCGGCGCGGTGCGGATAGCCGACCGCATGGAGGACTCCTCCATGCACGTGATCATCGACGCGACGAGCATCGACACCGGTGTGCGGATGCGGGACGACCACCTACGCTCCGCCGACTTCCTGGACGCGGCCCGGCATCCGACGGTCGAGTTCTACAGCGAGCGGTTCATCCACCGCAGCGGCAGCCGCTGGGCCGTCGCGGGCGCCCTCACCCTGCACGGGGTCAGCCGCTCGGTGACCCTGGACACCGAGTACCTGGGCCTCGGTACGGGGCTGGAGGGCGAACCGCGTGCGGCGTGCCGGGCGAGCGCCGAGCTGCACCGCGAGGACTTCGCCCTGAACTGGCAGTCCCTGCTGGCTCAAGGGATAGCGGCGCTCGGTTCGAGCGTGGAGGTCGTGCTGGACATCCAGATCGTGCACAAGGCGTAAGGCGCGCAAGGCGGGCCGGCGGGGCGCTACGGGGTCTCCAGCCAGCCCTCGTACTCGGAGGCGAGGCCGTCCAGCACGGTGGCGTCGAGCCGTTCCTGCGGGTCCTCGACGACCACCAGCCACTGGGCGTCCTCGGCGTCGTCCTCGCCGGCCAGGGCGTCGCGGACCAACTGCGGCTCCTCGGGGAGGCCGAAGCGGTCGACCGCCTCCCGGGCCACCTCCTCGGCGGCGTCGCGGTCGGGCAGGACCAGTACATGTCGCACGTTCACGCGGTCATTCTCGGGTACGGGGCGAGGGGGCCGCTGTGCGGGGGGCTGTCAGTGCGGCGTGGGATGCTGGGTGCGATGGCCACCAGGAAGAACTCCACCGACGATCCGCTCGCCCCGCTCACCCTCGCGGTGGGGCAGGAGGACCTGCTGCTCGACCGTGCCGTACGAGAGGTGGTGGCGGCCGCCCGGGCCGCCGATGCCGACACGGACGTGCGCGACCTCGCCCCCGAGCAGCTCCAGCCCGGCACGCTCGCCGAGCTGACCAGCCCCTCGCTCTTCTCCGAGCGCAAGGTACTGGTCGTACGCAATGCGCAGGACCTGTCCGCGGACACGGTCAAGGAGGTCAAGGCGTACCTCGCGGCGCCGTTCGAGGAGATCATCCTCGTGCTCCTCCACGCGGGCGGGGTCAAGGGCAAGGGGCTGCTGGACGCGGCCCGCAAGGCCGGGGCCCGCGAGGTCGCCTGCCCGAAGATGACGAAGGCGGCGGACCGGCTGGCGTTCGTCCGGGGCGAGTTCCGCACGCTCGGCCGGTCGGCCACCCCGGAGGCCTGCCAGACGCTGGTCGATGCGATCGGGAGCGATCTGCGGGAGCTGGCGAGTGCGGCGGCGCAGCTCTGCGCGGACGTCGAGGGCACGATCGACGAGGCCGTGGTCGGCCGCTACTACACCGGCCGCGCCGAAGCCTCCAGCTTCACGGTCGCCGACCGGGCGGTCGAGGGACGTGCGGCGGAGGCCCTCGAAGCGCTGCGGTGGTCGCTGTCCACGGGAGTGGCGCCGGTGCTGATCACCAGCGCACTGGCGCAGGCGGTCCGGGCCATCGGCAAGCTCGCCTCCGCACCGCGGGGGGCCCGGCCGGGAGACCTGGCACGGGATCTGGGCATGCCGCCGTGGAAGATCGACCGGGTACGCCAGCAGATGCGGGGCTGGTCGGCGGACGGGGTCTCGGAGGCCCTGCGTGCCGTGGCCGCGGCCGATGCCGGGGTCAAGGGCGGGGGCGACGACCCGGAGTACGCCCTGGAAAAGGCGGTCGTGGCGGTGGCCCGCGCCGCCCGCCCGACCCGCCCCTGAACCCCGCCCGACCCGCCGCCGGAACCCCGCCCGCCGCCGAACCCCGTCCGGGGCCGCCGCTGAACTGCGCGCGGTCCGCCGCCGGAATCCCGTCCGCCCCCGCTGAACCCCGTCCGGTCCGCCGCTGAACCGCGCGCGGTCCGCCGCCGAACACCGTCCGGCCCGCCGTCGAGACGGCCGCTGAGCCGCGCCGGGACGCAGGAAAGGCGAAGGCCCCGGGCGCCGCCCTGGGGAAGGGAGGCGGCCGGGGCCTTCGTTCACTGCTCGGTTGCACCGCACCCGCGTGGCGAACGCTTCGTGTGCGGCGCGGGGGCCGGTCGGGAGCGGGAGAGAGGGCCCGCTGGATCCCTTCCGGCGATCACATCAGAGCTCAGCCCTGGAGGGTGGCGACCTTGGTGGCCAGCGCCGACTTCTTGTTGGCGGCGGCGTTCTTGTGGATGACACCCTTCGAGACGGCCTTGTCGAGCGCACGCGAGGCGGCGCGAGAAGCCACGGTGGCCTTCTCGACGTCACCGGCGGCCACGGCCTCACGGGCCTTGCGGATCGCGGTCTTGAGCGAAGACTTGACGGCCTTGTTGCGCAGGCGCGCCTTCTCGTTCGTCTTGTTCCGCTTGATCTGGGACTTGATGTTCGCCACGAAAGAGCCTTTTCAGGTTCAGAGATTTGATCTTCGGATTGTGTCCCGACAGCTGAGAGGGCATACGAGACACAGCTGCCCAGGCTACCAGGCGCGCTCCGACCGGCCCAAACCGAGCGCATCGCCCCGTCCATGGGACCATGGGAGTCTGCGTACAGATCCGACGAGAGCCGGAAACGCTTCCGACTGCGACCCGAGAATCAGGACACTGCGTGCCCGCGATCCCCAGCCACGTGCCCGAGCCGAGCCGTACCGACCCGGCGCTGATCCGCAATTTCTGCATCATCGCGCACATCGACCACGGCAAGTCGACGCTCGCCGACCGGATGCTCCAGCTCACCGGTGTCGTCGACCAGCGGCAGATGCGTGCCCAGTACCTCGACCGCATGGACATCGAGCGTGAGCGCGGCATCACGATCAAGTCCCAGGCGGTCCGGCTGCCCTGGGCGCCCACCGTGGGCGAGGGCGTGGGCAAGACGCACATCCTCAACATGATCGACACCCCCGGGCACGTCGACTTCACGTACGAGGTCTCGCGTTCCCTCGCCGCCTGTGAGGGCACGGTCCTCCTGGTGGACGCCGCCCAGGGCATCGAGGCCCAGACCCTCGCCAACCTGTACCTGGCGATGGAGAACGACCTCGCGATCGTCCCGGTCCTGAACAAGATCGACCTGCCGGCCGCCCAGCCGGAGAAGTTCGCCGAGGAGCTCGCGAACCTGGTCGGCTGCCAGCCCGAGGACGTCCTGCGGGTCTCCGCGAAGACCGGCCTCGGCGTGGACGCCCTGCTCGACAAGGTCGTCGCGACCGTTCCGGCCCCGGTCGGCGTCAAGGCCGCCCCCGCCCGCGCGATGATCTTCGACTCGGTCTACGACTCGTACCGCGGCGTCGTCACGTACGTCCGTGTGGTCGACGGCCAGCTCAACAAGCGCGAGCGCATCCGGATGATGTCCACGGGCGCCACGCACGAGCTGCTGGAGATCGGCGTCTCCTCCCCGGAGATGACCCCGGCCGACGGCATCGGCGTCGGTGAGGTGGGCTACATCATCACCGGCGTGAAGGACGTCCGTCAGTCCAAGGTCGGTGACACGATCACAAGCCTGCACAACGGCGCGACCGAGGCCCTCGGCGGCTACAAGGACCCGAAGCCGATGGTCTTCTCGGGCCTCTACCCGCTCGACGGCTCCGAGTACCCGGACCTGCGCGAGGCCCTGGACAAGCTCCAGCTCAACGACGCCGCGCTGGTCTACGAGCCGGAGACCTCGGCCGCACTGGGCTTCGGCTTCCGCGTCGGCTTCCTCGGCCTGCTGCACCTGGACGTGGTCCGCGAGCGCCTGGAGCGCGAGTTCGGCCTCGACCTGATCGCCACCGCGCCGAACGTGGTCTACCGCGTCGTCCTGGAGGACGGCAAGGAAGTCACGGTCACCAACCCGAGCGAGTTCCCCGAGGGCAAGATCTCGGACGTGTTCGAGCCGGTCGTCCGGGCCACCGTGCTCGCGCCCACCGAGTTCATCGGCGCGATCATGGAGCTCTGCCAGACCCGCCGCGGCACGCTGCTCGGCATGGACTACCTCTCCGAGGACCGGGTCGAGATCCGCTACACCCTCCCCCTCGCAGAGATCGTCTTCGACTTCTTCGATCAGCTGAAGTCCAAGACGCGCGGTTACGCGTCCCTCGACTACGAGCCCACCGGCGAGCAGTCGGGCAGCCTCGTCAAGGTCGACATCCTGCTCCACGGCGACAAGGTCGACGCCTTCTCCGCCGTGACCCACAAGGACGCCGCGTACGCGTACGGCGTGCGGCTCGTCGCCAAGCTGCGCGAGCTCATCCCGCGGCAGGCCTTCGAGGTGCCGATCCAGGCGGCCGTCGGCTCGCGCGTCATCGCCCGCGAGACCATCCGCGCCATCCGCAAGGACGTCCTCGCCAAGTGCTACGGCGGTGACATCTCCCGTAAGCGGAAGCTGCTGGAGAAGCAGAAGGAAGGCAAGAAGCGCATGAAGATGGTCGGCTCGGTGGAGGTGCCCCAGGAGGCCTTCATCGCCGTCCTCTCCAGCGACGAGTCCGGTGGCAAGAAGAAGTAGCCGCAGGCCCCGACGGGCCTTGTGCCGCATGTGAAACAGGCCTCCGCGCAGTCGCGCGGGGGCCTGTTTCGTTATGAATCGGCGTCTCAAGGGCCCTTACGCGCCAGCCGGAGGGCCCCTAGTCTGATCACTGCCCGTTGGTTACTCGCCAGTTACAAGCGCTGGTTGCAAGCCCTGTTGGAAGCCGTCATTCACCGCCTTGGATGACAGGCCCTGCCGCGTGGTCCGGAGGACGTCCGTGAGCGACACACAGACCTTGATCGAGAACCGCCCGCCCACCGTGGCGGCACTCTTCCTTGAGCGTGTCGCCGCCACGCCCCACGCCGAGGCGTACCGGTTCCCGGTGCCCGCGGCCGGCGGCAGCGGCCCCGACGACTGGAAGTCGCTGAGCTGGGGCCAGGCGGCCGAGCGGGTCTTCGGCATCGCCGCCGGTCTGCTCGACCTCGGCCTGCAACCGGAGCAGCGGGTCGCGCTCGCCTCCAACACTCGCGTCGAGTGGATCCTCTCCGACCTGGGCGTCATGTGCGCCGGTGGAGCCGTGACCACGATCTACCCGAGCACCAACGCCGAGGAGTCGGCGTTCATCCTCTCCGACTCGGCCAGCCGCGTGTTGATCGCCGAGGACGCGTCCCAGCTGGCCAAGGCCCGTGAGTGCCGCGCCGACCTGCCCGAGCTCGCCCACGTCGTGGTCCTGGAGGCCGCCGACGCGGTGCAGGCCGAGGGCGACCCGGAGGGCTGGGTGCTCTCCCTCGCCGACCTGGAGGCGCGCGGCAAGGAGTACCTCGCCAAGCACCCCGAGGCGATCAAGGAGCGGATCGGGGCGATCACCCCCGACCAGCTCGCCACGCTGATCTACACCTCGGGCACCACCGGCCGTCCCAAGGGCGTGCGGCTGCCGCACGACAACTGGTCGTACATGGCCAAGGCCACCGTTGCCACCGGGATGATCTCCAGCGACGACGTCCAGTACCTGTGGCTGCCGCTCGCGCACGTCTTCGGCAAGGTCCTGACCTCCGGCCAGATCGAGGTCGGGCACGTCACCGCCGTCGACGGCCGGATCGACAAGATCATCGAGAACCTGCCGGTCGTCCAGCCCACGTACATGGCCGCCGTGCCCCGGATCTTCGAGAAGGTCTACAACGGGGTCGCGGCCAAGGCCCGCGCGGGCGGCGGCGCCAAGTACAAGATCTTCCAGTGGTCGGTCGGAGTGGCCCGCGAGTACGCCAAGGTCACCCAGGACAACTACCGGCGCACCGGCCAGGCCACGGCCCCCTTCGGCCTCGCCACCAAGCACAAGATCGCCGATGCGCTCGTCTACGCCAAGCTCCGCGACGCCTTCGGCGGCCGACTGCGCGCCGCCGTGTCCGGCGCCTCCGCCCTGGCCCCGGAGATCGGCTACTTCTTCGCCGGCGCGGGCATCCACATCCTTGAGGGCTACGGCCTCACCGAGTCCAGCGCGGCCTCCTTCGTCAACCCCGGCGAGGCCTACCGCACCGGCACCGTCGGCAAGCCGCTCCCCGGCACCGAGGTCCGCATCGCCGACGACGGCGAGATCCTGCTGCGCGGCCCCGGCATCATGCAGGGCTACCACCTGCAGCCCGAGAAGACCTCCGAGGTGCTGGAGGAGGACGGCTGGCTGCACACCGGCGACATCGGCGAGCTCTCGCCCGACGGCTACCTGCGCATCACGGACCGCAAGAAGGACCTGATCAAGACCTCGAACGGCAAGTACGTCGCCCCGGCCGAGATCGAGGGCCGCTTCAAGGCGATCTGCCCGTACGTGTCGAGCATCGTGGTGCACGGCGCCGACCGGAACTTCTGCGCCGCCCTGGTCGCCCTGGACGAGCCGTCCATCCTGGGCTGGGCCGCCGAGAACGGGCTGGAGGGCAAGACGTACGCCGAGGTGCTGGCCGCGGCGGAGACGAACCGGCTGATCGAGACGTACGTCCAGACCCTGAACGAGGGCCTCCAGCGCTGGCAGACGATCAAGAAGTTCCGGATCCTGCCGCGCGACCTCGACGTGGAGCACGGCGACCTCACGCCCAGCCTCAAGCTGAAGCGGCCGGCCGTCGAGCGTGAGTTCAAGCACCTCATCGACGAGATGTACGAGGGGTCGCGCGAGGCGTAGCGTCCGCGCCGGGCCCTGCGGGGCGGGGCAGCAGGCCGCCCCGCGGGGCCGTGCGGCGGGAACCGCCCCGCCGGTGCGCGGGGACCGGCCCGGCGGCGGGTGCGGGACAATGGGGGCATGCCTTCCGCACTGCCCGACGGTGACCCCATGCCCGAAGACGGCTCGCTGCCGTCGCATGCCCTGGCGGGTGCCGGGGACCGGCCGCTCGGGTTCTACCTGCACGTCCCGTACTGCGCCACGCGGTGCGGGTACTGCGACTTCAACACGTACACCGCGACCGAGCTGCGCGGCACCGGCGGCGTGCTCGCCTCCCGGGAGAACTACGCCGACACCCTGATCGACGAGGTCCGCCTCGCCCGCAAGGTGCTCGGGGACGACCCGCGGGCCGTCCGCACGGTGTTCGTGGGCGGCGGCACGCCGACGCTGCTGCCGGCCGCCGACCTCGTACGGATGCTCGCGGCGATCCGCGACGAATTCGGCCTGGCCGAGGACGCCGAGGTCACCACGGAGGCCAATCCGGAGTCGGTGAACCCGCAGTACCTGGCGGAGCTGCGGGCGGGCGGCTTCAACCGGATCTCGTTCGGCATGCAGAGCGCGAAGCAGCACGTCCTGAAGGTGCTCGACCGCACGCACACACCGGGCCGGCCCGAGGCGTGCGTCGCGGAGGCGCGGGCGGCGGGCTTCGAACACGTCAACCTGGACCTGATCTACGGGACGCCGGGGGAGTCGGACGAGGACTGGCGGGCGTCGCTGACGGCCGCGCTGGGGGCCGGGCCCGACCACATCAGCGCGTACGCGCTGATCGTCGAGGAGGGCACCCAGCTGGCGCGCCGGATCCGGCGGGGCGAGGTCCCGATGACCGACGACGACGTGCACGCGGACCGGTACCTGATCGCGGACTCGGTGATGGCCGAGGCCGGCTACTCCTGGTACGAGGTCTCCAACTGGGCCACCACGGAGGCGGGCCGCTGCCTGCACAACGAGCTGTACTGGCGCGGCGCCGACTGGTGGGGCGCGGGGCCCGGCGCGCACTCGCACGTCGGCGGAGTGCGGTGGTGGAACGTGAAGCACCCCGGGGCCTACGCCGCCGCCCTGGCCGAGGGCCGTTCCCCGGGCGCGGGGCGCGAGCTGCTGTCCGCGGAGGACCGGCGGGTGGAGCGGATCCTGCTGGAGCTCCGGCTGGTCGACGGGGCCCCGCTGTCCCTGCTGGCCCCGGCCGGGCTCACGGCGTCCCGCAAGGCCCTCGCGGACGGGCTCCTGGAGCCGGGGCCGTACGAGGGCGGCCGGGCCGTGCTGACCCTGCGGGGGCGGCTCCTGGCCGACGCGGTGGTCCGCGACCTGGTCGACTAGCCGACGGCTCGACGAGCCGGGTCGACCGGCCGACCCGTCGGCCGGGGCTAGTCGGCCGGAGCCGTGACGTGGTCGATCAGGTGCTCCACCGAGCCCAGCAGGGTCGGCTCCAGGTCCTTGTAGGACGCCACGCGGGACAGGATGTGCTGCCACGCCGCCCCGGTGTTCTCCGGCCAGCCCAGGGCCCGGCAGACGCCCGTCTTCCAGTCCTGGCCCCGCGGCACCACCGGCCACGCCCCGATGCCCAGTGCGGAGGGCTTCACCGCCTGCCACACGTCCACGTACGGGTGGCCGACGACCAGTACGTCCGGGGAGGTCACCGCCGCCGCGATGCGGGACTCCTTCGAGCCCGGGACCAGGTGGTCCACCAGGATCCCCAGACGGGCGTCCGGGGCCGGGTCGAACTCCGCCACGATGGCCGGGAGGTCGTCGATGCCCTCCAGGTACTCCACCACCACGCCTTCGATCCGCAGGTCGTCGCCCCAGACCCGCTCCACCAGCTCGGCGTCGTGCCGGCCCTCGACGTAGATCCGCCCGGCGCGCGCCACGCGGGCGCGCGCCCCCGGGACCGCCACGGAGCCCGAGGCGGTGCGCAGGGGCGCCTGAGGGGCCCGTGAGGGGCGGGTCAGCGTCACCACGGCGCCCTCCAGCAGGAACCCCCGCGGTTCCAGCGGGAACACCCGGCGCTTGCCGAAGCGGTCCTCCAGGGTCACCGTGCCCGCCTCGCAGGCCACCACCGCGCCGCAGAAGTCCGTACCCGCCACCTCGACCACCAGGTCGGGCTCGGCCGGCACCTGCGGGACGGCCTTGGCGCGCTTCCACTGCGGGGTCAGGTCGGGGGAGTACTCACGCATCCGGCCGACGCTACGAGAGAGGCGGCGCTCACGCGTCCGACACGCCGAACCGCCGTGCCAGTGTGTCGCGTTGCGCACGGACGAAGTCCGCGGAGACCACCGCTCCGTGACCCGGCACGTACAGGGCGTCGTCGCCGCCCAGCGACAGCAGCCGGCCCATGGCCGCCGGCCACTGCGCCGGCACGGCGTCACTGCCCGCCTGGGGTTCGCCCGACTCCTCGACGAGGTCCCCGCAGAACACCACCTCGCGCTCTCCGGGGACGAACACCGCCAGGTCGTGCCGGGTGTGCCCGGGGCCGACGTTCGCCAGCAGGACCTGGACCCCGCCCAGCTCCAGCGTCCATTCGCCCGACACCGAATGCCTCGGCACCACCAGCAGGTCCACCGCTTCGGCGGCCTCGGCCTCCGCCAGCCCCTGGCGGACCGCACCGGCGCGCAGCTCCTCGCGGCCGGTCGACAGTTCGGCGTCGAGCCCGACCGCCCCGAAGACCTCGGCGCCGGAGAACGCCGCCACGCCCAGTACGTGATCGAAATGCCCGTGCGTGAATGCGATATGCGTCACGCGCCGGCCCGTCAGTCGCTGCGCCTCGGCCCGCAGCTGCGCACCCTCCCGCACGCACGAGCCCGGATCGATCAGGAGGACCGATTCGTCCCCCACCACCAGTCCCACGGTGCAGTCCCACACCGGAAGCCGCCGCCGCCCGGTCCGCCCGGTCAGCCGCTCCCAGCCCGCCTCTTCCCAATGCACGTCCATGCAGGGACGCTACCCTGGCGGGCCGCCCTTGCCAGGGGCTGACTACCCGGCCGTACACTGGCCGGGGGATCTCTGGCACTCGAACGCCCGGAGTGCCAACGCAGCAGATGAAACCGACCACGACGATTCACCGACGACCAGCTGGAGGTGTGCGCCATGCTCAGCGAACGCAGACTTGAGGTGCTGCGCGCCATCGTCCAGGACTACGTCGGGACGGAGGAGCCGGTCGGCTCCAAGGCGCTCACCGAGCGGCACCGGCTCGGCGTCTCGCCCGCCACCGTGCGCAACGACATGGCCGTGCTGGAGGAGGAGGGCTACATCGCCCAGCCCCACACCAGCGCCGGCCGGATCCCCACGGACAAGGGCTACCGGCTGTTCGTCGACAAGCTGGCGGGTGTCAAACCCCTGTCGACGCCCGAACGCCGGGCCATCCAGAACTTCCTCGACGGCGCCGTCGACCTCGACGACGTCGTCGGCCGGACGGTGCGGCTGCTGGCGCAGCTCACCCGGCAGGTCGCCGTCGTCCAGTACCCGAGCCTGACCCGGTCCACGGTCCGGCACGTCGAGCTGCTGTCGCTGGCTCCGGCCCGGCTCATGCTCGTGCTGATCACCGACACGGGCCGGGTCGAGCAGCGGCTCGTCGACTGTCAGACGCCGTTCGGCGAGACCTCGCTCGCCGATCTTCGGGCGCGGCTCAACAGTCGGGTCGTCGGCCGCCGGTTCACCGACGTGCCGCAGCTCGTGCAGGATCTGCCGGAGTCGTTCGAACCGGAGGACCGCAGCACGGTGTCGACCGTGCTCGCGACCCTGCTGGAGACGCTGGTCGAAGAGGCCGAGGAGCGGCTGATGATCGGCGGAACCGCCAATCTCACGCGCTTCGGACATGATTTTCCCCTGACGATCAGGCCGGTGCTCGAAGCGCTGGAGGAGCAGGTCGTGCTCCTCAAGCTGCTGGGCGAGGCCAACGAGTCGGGGATGGCCGTACGGATCGGGCATGAGAATGCCTACGAGGGACTGAACTCCACGTCCGTCGTCTCGGTCGGCTACGGTTCGGGCGGCGAAACTGTCGCCAAACTCGGCGTGGTCGGACCGACCCGCATGGACTACCCCGGAACGATGGGAGCGGTACGCGCAGTGGCACGTTACGTCGGACAGATCCTGGCGGAGTCGTAAGTGGCCACGGACTACTACGCCGTTCTCGGCGTGCGCCGCGACGCATCGCAGGACGAGATCAAGAAGGCTTTCCGCCGCCTCGCGCGCGAACTCCACCCGGACGTGAATCCGGATCCGAAGACGCAGGAGCGCTTCAAGGAGATCAACGCCGCGTACGAGGTGCTCTCGGACCCGCAGAAGAAGCAGGTCTACGACCTCGGCGGCGACCCGCTGTCCTCCTCCGGCGGCGGTGGCGGTGCGGGCGGCTTCGGTGCGGGCGGCTTCGGCAACTTCTCCGACATCATGGACGCCTTCTTCGGCCAGGCCTCGCAGCGCGGCCCGCGCTCGCGGACCCGCCGCGGCCAGGACGCCATGATCCGCCTCGACCTGGAACTGGACGAGGCCGCCTTCGGCACGACCAAGGACATCCAGGTCGACACGGCCGTCGTCTGCACCACCTGCTCCGGCGAGGGTGCCGCCCCCGGCACCTCGGCGCAGACGTGTGACATGTGCCGTGGCCGCGGTGAGGTGTCGCAGGTCACCCGGTCCTTCCTGGGCCAGGTCATGACCTCGCGCCCCTGCCCCCAGTGCCAGGGCTTCGGCACCGTGGTCCCGACCCCGTGCCCCGAGTGCGCGGGCGACGGCCGGGTCCGCTCCCGCCGCAGCCTCACGGTCAAGATCCCGGCCGGTGTCGAGAACGGCACCCGGATCCAACTCGCGGGCGAGGGCGAGGTCGGCCCCGGCGGCGGCCCCGCCGGCGACCTGTACGTGGAGATCCACGAGCTGTCGCACCCGACCTTCCAGCGGCGCGGGGACGACCTGCACTGCACGGTGACCATCCCCATGACGGCAGCGGCCCTGGGCACCAAATGCCCGTTGGAGACGCTGGACGGATTGGAGGAGATCGACATCCGTCCCGGCACCGGGTCGGGCCAGGCCATCCCGCTGCACGGGCGCGGCGTCACGCACCTGCGCGGCGGCGGCCGCGGCGATCTGATCGTCCACGTCGAGGTCACCACGCCGACCAAGCTGGACGCCCAGCAGGAGGAGCTGCTGCGCCAGCTCGCCAAGCTGCGCGGCGAGGAGCGGCCCATGGGCCAGTTCGCGCCGGGTCAGCAGGGCCTGTTCAGCCGCCTGAAGGACGCCTTCAACGGCCGCTGACCGGCCCGCGAGCGCATGTACGAGCCCGGTCCGGGGATGCCCCGGACCGGGCTCGGCGCATTGATCCGGACGCCTCCGGCGGAGCGGACTATGCCAGGCGAATGCGGTGATTCGGCCCGGTGCGCGGGACGTGGCACGATGCAGTCCATGTCCTCCGCACCGAACGGTCTCTCCCCGTACCCGATCGTGCAGGCTCCCATGGCGGGCGGCGCCTCCTGTCCGCCGCTCGCCGCCGCCGTGTGCGAGGCGGGCGGACTGGGCTTCCTGGCCGGCGGCTACAAGACCGCCGACGGCATGTACCAGGAGATCAAGAGGCTGCGCGCGCTCACCCGGCGCCCGTTCGGCGTGAACCTCTTCATGCCGCAGACCGGCTACGTGGACCCGGCCGCCGTGGAGGCGTACCGCGGGCAGCTGGCCGGCGAGGCCGGCTGGTACGACGTGTCCCTGGCCGACGAGGACATCATCGGCACCAGCGACGACGGCTACGACGCCAAGCTCGCGATCCTCCTCGAAGACCCGGTTCCCGTGGTCTCGTTCACCTTCGGCGTTCCCGTGCCCGCCGTCCTCGCCGCCCTGCGCAAGGCGGGCACGTACTCCGTCGTCACCGTCACCTCGGTCGAGGAGGCGCGCGCCGCCCAGGCCGCGGGCGCCGACGCCGTCTGCGTCCAGGGCGTGGAGGCGGGCGGCCACCAGGGCACCCACCGCGACGACCCGCAGGCGGACGGCACGGCGGGCGTGGGCCTGCTCGCGCTCGTCGCGCAGGTACGGGAGGCCGTGGCCCTCCCGATCATCGCGGCGGGCGGTCTGATGCGGGGCTCGCAGATCGCGGCGCTGCTGGCGGCGGGCGCGGAGGCGGCGCAGCTCGGCACCGCGTTCCTGGCCTGCCCCGAATCGGGCGCGCACCCGCTGCACAAGAAGGCGCTGACGGACCCCCTGTTCCCCCACACCGAGCTGACCAGGGCGTTCTCGGGACGACCGGCCCGGGGCCTGGTGAACCGGT
Organism: Streptomyces sp. NBC_00597; assembly: GCF_041431095.1. GTDB lineage: Bacteria > Actinomycetota > Actinomycetes > Streptomycetales > Streptomycetaceae > Streptomyces. Next base: position 3,563,038 of record NZ_CP107757.1, on the reverse strand, counting down.
TCATGCGGGAGCACGGGCCGTACGCCCCGGCCGCGTACCCGCAGATCCACCACATGACCGCCGGGCTGCGCAAAGCCGCGGCCGCGGCCGGGGACCCGCAGGGCATGGCCCTGTGGGCGGGCCAGGGCCACCGGCTGGCCCGGGCGCTGCCCGCGGGGGAGCTGATGGAGGTGCTGGCGGCCGAACTGGCCGAGGCCCGCAGCGCGTTGAAGGAAATGCAGAAGAGGAGTACGTCATGACCGCCCCCGTGTTCGTGGTCGAAGAGGTCCCCGCGGGGCCGGAGTTCGTGCTCGACGGCCCGGAAGGCCGGCACGCGGTGTCCGTGAAACGGCTGAACCCCGGTGAGGCGGTGGTCCTCACGGACGGCCGCGGTGGCTGGGCGCAGGCCGTGGTCAAGGCCGCCGAGGGCAAGGACCGGCTGGTCGTCTCGGTGTCCGCCACCGGCCGGGAACCGGAACCTGCCGTGCGGATCACCGTCGTCCAGGCCCTGCCCAAGGGGGACCGCGGCGAGCTCGCCGTCGAGACCATGACCGAGACCGGCGTGGACGCCATCGTCCCCTGGCAGGCCTCGCGCTGCATCACCCAGTGGCGCGGCGACCGCGGCGCCAAGTCCCTGGCCAAATGGCGGGCCACGGCCCGGGAGGCGGGCAAGCAGTCCCGCCGGGTGCGCTTCCCGGAGGTGGCGGAGGCCATGTCCACGAAGCAGGTCGCGGCGCTGCTGGCCGGCGCCGACCTGGCGATGGTCCTGCACGAGGACCGGGACGCACCCTCGGGGGCCCTGGCCACGGCCGAGCTCCCGGCCGGCGGCTCCGTCGTCCTGGTGGTCGGCCCCGAGGGTGGGGTCTCGCCGGAGGAGCTGGCCGTCTTCGCGGAGGCCGGCGCCCACCCCCACCGCCTGGGCTCCTCGGTCCTGCGCACCTCCACCGCCGGCACCGCGGCGACGGCGGTCCTCCTGGCGCGCACCGGCCGCTGGTCCTGAAACGCACGTGAGGGCGCCGACGGCGCCGGATACGATGCCCGGGCTGATCAACACCGGCGTCGACGGCCCGTCAACGCCACTGTCACGGAAGGCGAAGCAATGGCCGGGGAACCGCAGGCGGACTGCCTGTTCTGCAAGATCGTCGCGGGGAGCATCCCGGCGACCGTGGTCCGGGAGACCGAGACGACCTTCGCCTTCCGGGACATCAACCCGCAGGCGCCCACGCACGTCCTCGTGATTCCCCGCGTGCACTACCCCGACGCCGCCTCGCTCGCCGCCGCCGAGCCGGCCGTCGCCGCCGACCTGCTGGCCGAGGCCGGACGGATCGCGGCCGAGGAGAAGGTCGACGACCACGGCTACCGCGTCGTGTTCAACACCGGCGCCGGCGCCGGCCAGACCGTCTTCCACGCGCACGCGCACGTCCTCGGCGGCCGCGGTCTCCAGTGGCCCCCCGGATAGACCGTGTCCGTACGCGAATTCGTGGTGCTGGGCACCGCCAGCCAGGTGCCCACCCGTCACCGCAACCACAACGGCTACCTCCTGCGCTGGGACGGCGAGGGGATCCTCTTCGACCCGGGCGAGGGCACCCAGCGCCAGATGCTGCGCGCCGGGGTGGCCGCCCACGACATCAACCGGATCTGCATCACCCACTTCCACGGGGACCACAGCCTCGGTCTCGCCGGGGTGATCCAGCGCATCAACCTGGACCGGGTCCCGCACCCCGTCACCGCCCACTACCCGGCCTCCGGGCAGAAGTTCTTCGACCGGCTGCGGTACGCCACCGCCTACCGGGAGACCGTCGCGCTCGGCGAGCAACCGGTGGCCGGGGACGGGACGCTGGCCCGGGGGCCCTCGTACACCCTCGAAGCCCGTCTGCTCTCGCACCCGGTCGAGTCCTTCGGCTACCGGCTCACCGAGCCGGACGGCCGCCGCATGGTGCCCGAACTGCTCGCGCGGCACGGGATCAAGGGCCCCGACGTGGGCCGCATCCAGCGCGAGGGGCAGCTGGGCGGGGTCACTCTCGACGACGTCAGCGAGCCGAGGCCCGGGCAGAGCTTCGCGTTCGTCATGGACACCCGGCTGTGCCCCGGCGTGGACGAGCTCGCCGCGGGCTGCGACATGCTCGTGATCGAGTCCACGTTCCTCGACGAGGACGAGGCGCTGGCCACCGACCACGGGCACCTCACCGCCGGCCAGGCGGCCCGGGCGGCGCGCGACGCGGGTGTACGGCACCTCGTGCTGACGCACTTCTCGCAGCGCTACTCGGACCCGCAGGAGTTCGAACGCCAGGCCCGCGCGGCCGGCTTCGAGGGCGAACTGACGATCGCCGCGGACCTCGTACGGGTCCCCCTGCCGAAGCGCGGCTAGCCGGACCGTTCGCGCTCCCGGTCGCGGGAGCGGCGGGCCGCCGGTGAGAGCAGCAGCACCCGGCGCGGGGTGCGGCGTACGCGGACGGGCGCGCCCGCCGGCTCCGGCCCGGCCCCGGTCCCGGCCCCCGTCCCGGGGTGCGCCGCCGGGGCCGTCCCGCCGCGGCGGACCGGCTCCTCGGCCGCAGCCGCCGGGCGGGCGCCCGCGCGCAGCGCGACGGCGGTCAGCGGGCCGGCCACCGCGAGCAGCAGGGCGCCCAGCACCAGCCCCATGCCCGGGAAGCCGAACGCCTCGGCGAGCAGGCTGCCCGCCACGGGCCCGCAGGCCGTTCCCAGCGAGGAGGCGGCCCCGGCGAGCACCGCCCAGCGGCCGCGCGGGTCCAGGGTCGCCGCGAGGCCGATCACGTACGAGAGGACCACCGGGTACACCGCGTTCCACAGGATCTCCCCGGTGGCGAACCCGGCGAGCCCGTCCGCGGCGGAGGTCAGCACGATGCAGCCCGCGATGGCCGCCGTGCCCGCGCCGACCGGGAACGCCCGCCCCAGCCCGGCGCCGAACGCGGAGGCGGCCGTGACCCCGAGCAGGCCCGCGCCCAGCGCCACGGCGAAGACGACGCCCAGGGTGGCCTCGGGCAGGCCCGCCTGCTCGGCGCCGATCCGGCCGCTGACGCCCCACAGGGCCTCCTGGGACAGCGACCAGAACAGCAGGCAGCCCGTCAGCACCGCCCCGGCGCGCGGGTGCGGCGGCCGCCCGGAGCCCCGTACGGAAGGACCCGGGCGGGTGGGCCCGCCGAGTCGGCCGGTCGCCGGCCAGACCAGTGCCGCGACCAGGGCGATGGCCGCGAACGGCAGCCCGTGGCCGCCGCCCAGGCGCGGCAGGGTCAGGTACAGCGCCCCCGCGGTCGCCGAGACCGACAGCAGCCCGAGGGACGAGGTGCGGCGCGGATCGCGCTGCCCGGCGATGCCGGCGGCGGCCACTGCGGTGGCGGTACCGGAACCGAAGCCGCCGACGACGACGCCCGCGACCACCAGCGGGATCAGGGCGGTCGAGGCCGCCGTGCCGTAGCCCAGGGCGGCGAGCAGCAGCCCGAGCCGGGCCAGCGGGCGGGGCCCGTGGCGGGGGATGCGGGAGGCCAGGGTGAAGCCGGCCGTGGCGGAGCCGAGCAGCAGGGCGGTACCGACGAGCCCGGCCTGAGCGGGACTCAGCGGGAGGTGGGCGTCGAGCCGTCCGACGACGGTCGGGAGCAGGTACGAGGCGGTGTATCCGGCGGTGAAGAGGGCCACCAGGGGCCAGGCGGCGGGCGGCGCGGAGGTGTTGTCGGACACGGAGGTTTTCCCGGTGGTGCGCAGGTGGGGCGGGGTGTTCCGCGGAACCGCGGCGCCTTTGTCTATCAAGTGGTCCACGACCCGGAGAAGAGCGGCACGAGAGTGATGTGCGACACACTGGGTTTTGGCCCTGTCGGGGACGGGCATGGCTGGCAGCTTTCCATCGAATGCCCGCTTGCAGAAACGAGCCTTCGCACCAAACGGGGAGTACACCGTGACCAGTCGGGACAGCCGCACCAGCCGCAGCGCAGCCGTGGATCCGCTCGGCCCGTTGCGGGACCCCGCCGAACCGGGGTTCGACGTCTACCTGACCGGCACGGTCTTCCTCGACATCATCTTCACCGGCCTCGACTCGGCCCCCGTCCGCGGTACGGAGTCCTGGGCGCGCGGCATGGGTTCCAGCCCCGGGGGAGTGGCCAACATGGCCACCGCGCTGGCCCGGCTCGGCCTGCGCACCTCGCTCGCCGCGGCGTTCGGCGACGACCACTACGGCGAGTACTGCTGGGACGCGCTGGAGCAGGGCGAGGGCATCGACCTGTCCATGTCGCGGACCATCCCCGGCTGGCACAGCCCGGTCACGGTCTCGATGGCGTACGAGGGGGAGCGCACGATGGTCTCGCACGGCCACGAGGCCCCGCCCCCGGCTGGCCCGGGGCCGTTCCCGCAGTGCCCGCCGCGCACCCGGGCCGCCGTGGCCTCGCTGGGGCAGGGGCGGACGGACGCGTGGATCGCGGAGGCGGCGCGGCGCGGGGCCCGGGTCTTCGCGGACGTGGGGTGGGACGAGAGCGGGCGCTGGGACCTGGACGCCCTGGCCGACCTGGAGCACTGCGAGGCGTTCTTGCCGAACGCGGGGGAGGCGATGCGGTACACGCGCACGGACTGTCCGCGGGCGGCGGCGCGGGCGCTCGCGCGGAAGGTGCCGGTCGCGGTGGTGACCATGGGCGCGGAGGGCTCGTGCGCGGTGGACGGGCGGACCGGGGAGACGGCGGAGGTCCCCGGGATCACGGTGGACGCGCTGGATCCGACGGGGGCGGGCGACGTCTACGTGGCGGGCTTCGTCACCGGCACCCTGGCGGGGTGGCCGTTGGCGGACCGGCTGGCGTTCGCGGGCCTGACGGCGGCCCTCTCGGTCCAGGAGTTCGGCGGCTCGCTGTCCGCCCCGGGCTGGCCGGAGGTGGCCCACTGGTGGCGCGCGGCCCCCGAGGCCCTGCGGCCGCGCTACGCCTTCCTGGACGCGCTGGTCCCGCCGGGTGCGGAGACCGCCCCCCGGCGCAGGGCGGTCCCGACCATCGGCTTCCGCCACCCGGTCTGAGGGGTGCCCGGCGCCGGGGGCGGCGGGGCGGGGAAAACCCCTCGGGGATGGTCCGGCGGAGTCGTACCCTTGGTACTCCGGAGGTCGTCGATCGGCGAGGCCCCTCAGCGGGAGGTATGTGCAGGCCACAGTGCCGGCCCATGACTCAGACACCCACAGCCCAGACACCGGCGCCGGGGCAGGCGCGAGCCCACTTCACCGTTCCGGCCAGGCACCCGATGGTCACGGTGCTCGGCTCGGGTGACGCCCTGTTGCGCGTGATCGAGAAGGCCTTCCCGAAGGCTGACATCCATGTTCGGGGCAATCAGGTCAGCGCGGTCGGAGACACGGCGGAAGTCTCCCTGATCCAGCGCCTGTTCGACGAGATGATGCTGGTGCTCCGCACCGGGCAGCCGATGACGGAGGACGCAGTGGAACGCTCGATCGCCATGCTCAAGGCGAGCGGTAACGGCAACGGGCCGGACGAGACGCCCGCAGAGGTACTCACCCAGAACATCCTCTCCAGCCGTGGCCGCACCATCCGCCCCAAGACCCTCAACCAGAAGCGGTACGTCGACGCGATCGACAAGAACACGATCGTGTTCGGCATCGGCCCCGCCGGTACCGGCAAGACGTACCTCGCCATGGCCAAGGCGGTCCAGGCGCTCCAGTCCAAGCAGGTCAGCCGCATCATCTTGACCCGCCCCGCCGTCGAGGCGGGAGAGCGGCTCGGCTTCCTGCCGGGCACGCTCTTCGACAAGATCGACCCGTACCTGCGCCCGCTGTACGACGCACTGCACGACATGATCGACCCGGATTCGATCCCCCGGCTCATGGCGGCCGGGACCATCGAGGTGGCGCCGCTCGCGTACATGCGCGGCCGGACGCTCAACGAGGCCTTCGTCGTCCTCGACGAGGCGCAGAACACGAGCCCGGAACAGATGAAGATGTTCCTGACCCGTCTCGGCTTCGATTCGAAGATCGTCATCACCGGTGACATCACCCAGGTCGACCTTCCCGGCGGCACCAAGTCGGGTCTGCGCCAGGTCCAGACGATCCTCGAAGGGGTCCCGGACATCCACTTCTCGCGGCTCACGTCCGAGGATGTCGTCCGGCACAAGCTGGTCGGCCGTATCGTCGATGCGTACGAGAAGTACGACGACACCCAGGACGCCCAGTCCCGGAACGGCTACCAGCGGAAGTAGAACCCAGCGCACCATGTCGATCGACGTCAACAACGAGTCCGGAACCGAGGTCGACGAGCGGGCGATCCTCGACATCGCCCGCTACGCGCTCACCCGGATGCGGATCCACCCGCTGTCCGAGCTCTCCGTCATCGTCGTCGACGAGGACGCCATGGAGCAGCTCCACATCCAGTGGATGGACCTGCCGGGTCCCACCGACGTCATGTCCTTCCCGATGGACGAGCTCCGTCCGCCGGCGAAGGACGACGAGGAGCCCCCGCAGGGGCTCCTCGGCGACATCGTGCTCTGCCCCGAAGTGGCGAAGAAGCAGGGCGAGGACGCCCCGACCCAGCACTCCATGGACGAGGAGCTCCAGCTCCTGACCGTCCACGGGGTGCTGCACCTGCTCGGGTACGACCACGAGGAGCCGGACGAGAAGGCCGAGATGTTCGGCCTCCAGGCGGCCATCGTCGACGGCTGGCGCGGTGAGCGCGGCATGACCGGTCCGTCCCCGGCCCCGACCGTCTCGTGACCGCCCCGCAGCTGATCACCGGCGCGGTGCTGCTAGTGGTGGTGGCTTGGTTCGCGGCGTGCGCCGAGTCCGGGATCGCCCGGATCTCCAGCTTCCGCGCGGAGCAGGCCGTACGGGAGGGCCGGCGCGGCAGCGAGAAGCTCGCGCAGGTCGCCGCCGACCCGACCCGCTACCTCAATGTGGCGCTGCTCGTGCGTGTCACCTGCGAGATGGCGGCCGGCGTGCTGGTCACGTACGTCTGCCTCGACGAATTCGGCGACAACTGGAAAGCGCTGCTCGTCGCGATCGCGGTGATGGTGCTGGTGTCGTTCGTGGCCGTCGGGGTCTCCCCGCGCACCATCGGCCGCCAGCACCCCCTCAACACGGCGACGGCGGCCTCCTACGTCCTGGTCCCGCTCGCCCGCGTCATGGGGCCCATCCCGCAGCTGCTGATCCTCATCGGCAACGCGCTCACGCCCGGAAAGGGCTTCCGCAAGGGGCCGTTCGCCTCCGAGGCGGAGCTGCGCGCGATGGTCGACCTGGCGGAGAAGGAGTCGCTGATCGAGGACGAGGAGCGCCGGATGGTGCACCAGGTTTTCGAGCTCGGCGACACGCTGGTGCGCGAGGTGATGGTGCCGCGGACCGACCTGGTCTGCATAGAGCGGTACAAGACGGTCCGTCAGGCGACCACGCTGGCCCTGCGGTCGGGCTTCTCGCGCATCCCGGTGACCGGGGAGAACGAGGACGACATCGTCGGCGTCGTGTATTTGAAGGACCTGGTCCGCAAGACGCACATCAGCCGGGAGGCGGAGGCCGACCTGGTGACGACGGCGATGCGGCCGGCGGTTTTCGTGCCGGACACCAAGAACGCGGGAGATCTGCTGCGGGAGATGCAGCAGGTGCGCAACCACGTGGCCGTGGTCATCGACGAGTACGGCGGCACGGCCGGCATCGTCACCATCGAGGACATCCTTGAGGAGATCGTCGGCGAGATCACCGACGAGTACGACCGCGAGCTCGCGCCCGTCGAGGACCTCGGCGAGGACCGCTACCGGGTGACGGCGCGCCTGGACATCACCGACCTCGGCGAACTGTTCAAGGTCGAGGACTTCGACGACGAGGACGTGGAGACGGTCGGCGGGCTGCTGGCGAAGGCGCTGGGCCGGGTCCCGATCGCGGGCGCCTCGGCGCTCGTGGAGCTGCCGGACGGGCGGCCGCTGCGGCTGACGGCCGAGTCCCCGGCGGGCCGGAGGAACAAGATCGTGACGGTGCTGGTGGAGCCGGTGGCTCCGGCGGCGGGAGAGGGCGGGGAGGGCGAATGACACCGGCGGAGCTGCGTGCGTTCTGCCTGGGTTTCAACGCGGCGGTGGAGGAGTTCCCCTTCGGCCCGGAAACCTCGGTGTTCAAGGTGCTCGGCAAGATGTTCGCGTTGTCCGGGCTGGACGGGGACCCGCTGACCGTGAACCTCAAGTGCGAGCCGGAGCAGGCGGTACGGCTGCGTGCGGAGCACGAAGCGGTCGCGCCGGGCTGGCACATGAACAAGCGGCACTGGAACACGGTGACGGTCGGCGGGCTGCCGGACGCGCTGGTGCGGGAGCTGATCGAGGACTCGTACGACCTGGTGGTGGCGGGCCTGCCGAGGGCGGAGCGGCTGCGACTCGACCGGCCGTGAGGCCCGACCGGCCGTGAAGGTGGGGCGGGGTCGTTGCGCGGCCCCGCCGAGGCGCTCCCTATGCTTTCGACCATGACCGACACCACCGGGATCAACCCCGAGGACAGCAAGATCATCACGCTGGCGCGCAGCGCCCGGGCCCGCAACGGGGTGCCCGAGGGCGCGGCGGTGCGGGACGAGACGGGCCGTACCTACGTCGCCGGGACGGTGGACCTGGAGTCCCTGAAGTTGAGCGCCCTGCAAACGGCGGTCGCGATGGCGGTGGCGAGCGGGGCCGAGTCCCTGGAGGCCGCGGCCGTGGTCAGCTCGGTGGAGGCGGTGGCCGAAGCCGACCGCGCGGCGGTCCGCGACCTCGGTGGCCCGGCCACCCCGGTCCTCCTGGCGGCCCCGGACGGCTCCCTCAAGTCCACCACCCCGGCAGGCTCCTGACCCGGTCGACCCGTCGGGCCGGTAGGCCGGGCGTCCGTCGGCCTTCCCGCCCGGCAGCCTTCGCGCCCACGGGCCTTCTCGTCCGGCATCCTTCGCACCCGCCGGACCATGTGCCCGCTGGGTTTCGTGCCTGCGGGGCTTCGTGCCCGCCGGGCCTTGCGTCCGCTGGGCTTCGCGTCCGCCGGGCTTCGTGCCTGCTGGACCTTGTGCCTGCCGGACCTCGCACCCGCCGGGTTTCGTGCCTGCCGGGCCTTGCGTCCGCTGGGCTTCGCGTCCGCCGGACCTCGTGCCTGCGGGGCTTCGTGCCTGCCGGGCCTTGCGTCCGCTGGGTTTCGTGCCTGCTGGACCTTGTGCCTGCCGGCCTTGCGTCCGTGGGGCTTCGTGCCCGCCGGGCCTTGCGTCCGCGGGGCTTCGTGCCTGCCGGGCCTTGCGTCCGCCGGACCTCGTACCCGTCAGCTTTGGCGCCAGACCAGGGTGTAGCGCCAGAACAGCCTCCGGCGCAGCCGTGCGCCCGGCAGTACGGCCCCGGCCTCGCGGACGACGGCCCGGAAGCCCATGTCCGCCGGGCGGGTCGGGGCGGTCATCGAGGGCGGCCGGGGAGCCGTACGCCCCTTGTTCTTGATCCAGCCCAGGGCGGCGTTGAGCGGAATCGCAGCCGCGCCGAGCAGGTGGTCGCCCGGGGTCTGCGCCCGCGCGAGACCGACGACGACCAGGGTCCCGCCCGGCGCCAGGCGTCGGCGCAGGAGCCGCAGGGCCTCGCCGAACGGCAGGTGGTGGATCGTGGCGACGCAGGTGATGACGTCGTACGGCCCCGGTGGGAGCTCCGTCAGCGCGTCCCCCACGGAGAACGTCACCGGGGTGCCCGGCGCGGTCAGCTGCCGTGCCCGGGCGACGATCGCCGCATCGGCGTCGATGGCGTCCACCGCCGGGGCCCGGCCGGCCAGGAGCCGGGCCAGGTCCCCGCTGCCGGAGCCCACGTCCAGCGCCCTGCCGAACCGGCCGGGCAGCTGCCGCAGTATCCATCGGTGGTAGTGGGCGTTGTGGTCCCAGGGGTGGGCGTCGTTGAACCTGCCGATCGCCTCGAAGGCGCGCTGCGTCAGTGTGGTCACGCAGTGAGTGGATCATGGGCGCGGCGGCGGATCACCATGGCCATCAGCGCGGCCATCGCGCACAGCGCGCCCGAGGCGTACCAGACCAGGTCGTACGAGCCGAAGGCGTCACGGGCCAGGCCGCCCAGGAACGCCACCAGCGCCGCGCCCACCTGGTGGGAGGCCAGGACCCAGCCGAAGACGATCGCGCTGTCCTCCCCGTAGTGCTCGCGGCACAGCGCGATGGTCGGCGGGACGGTGGCGACCCAGTCCAGCCCGTAGAAGACGATGAAGAAGACCATCGGCGGGTGCACGGACGGCGCCAGCAGCATCGGCAGGAAGAGCAGCGAGATCCCGCGCAGCGCGTAGTACACCGCGAGCAGGCGGCGCGCCTCGAAGCGGTCCGTGAACCAGCCGGAGGCGATGGTGCCGATCACGTCGAACACGCCGATCACCGCGAGCAGTCCCGCGGCCGCCGTCACCGGCATGCCGTGGTCGTGCGCCGCCGGTACGAAGTGGGTCTTGACCAGCCCGTTGGTCGACGCCCCGCAGATCGCGAAGGTGCCCGCGAGCAGCCAGAAGGGGCCGGTCCGGGCCGCCTTGAACAGCACCGTCACCGCTCGCCGCGCCGCGCCCACGGCCGGCGCCGGCTTCTCGGCCCAGGTGCCCCCGTACGGGGCGAGCCCCACGTCGGCCGGGTGATCGCGCAGCAGCAGCCAGACGAACGGGACGACCACCAGCGCCGCCAGCGACACCGTTACGGCCGCCGGACGCCAGCCGTGGTGCACCACCAGCCAGGACAGCAGCGGCAGGAAGATCAACTGCCCGGAGGCGCCGGCCGCGGTCAGGATGCCGGTGACGAGGCCGCGCCGGGCGGTGAACCAGCGATTGGTGACGGTCGCCGCGAAGGCCAGCGCCATGGAGCCGCTGCCCAGGCCCACCAGTACGCCCCAGAACAGCACCAGCTGCCAGGGCGTCGTCATCCACAGCGTGGCCACCGTGCCGCCGGATATGACGAGCAGGGCCAGGGCCACCACCTTGCGGATGCCGAAACGGTCCATCAGGGCGGCGGCGAAGGGTGCGGTCAGCCCGTACAGGGCGAGGTTCACCGAGACGGCGAGGCCGATCGTGCCCCGCGACCAGTCGAACTCCTCGTGCAGCGGCTCGATGAGCAGGCCGGGGAGGGAGGCGAAGGCCGCGGCGCCGATGATCGTCACGAAGGCGACGGCCGCGACGAACCACGCGCGGTGGACGCGCCCCGGGGATGCCGGGGCCGGACCGGGGGTGTGCGGGGCGGGGTGGGGAGCTGTCTGGGTCACGCAGAAAGCTTCCGGCCGGGGAGCCCCCGTACGACAGTGGCCTGACCGACACCCTTCGATATGATCGGGCCATGGCCCCTCATCGCGTCGTCGTCCTCGCGCTCACGGGGCTGCTGCCCTTCGAGCTCGGCATCCCGCACCGGATCTTCGGCCGCGCCAAGGACTCCACCGGGCAGCCCCTGTACGAGATCCTCACCTGCGCCCTGGCCGCCGGGCCGGTGCGCACGGACGCCGATTTCGCGGTCCAGGTCGAGCACGGACCCGAGCTGCTGGCCACGGCCGACACCGTGGTGGTGCCCGCCTCGTACGAGCTGGGGCCGGTGTACGAGCACGGCCGGCTCGGCGACGGGCTCGCCGCGGCGCTCGCGTACATCCGGCCCGGGACGCGGCTCGTCTCCATCTGCACGGGCGGGTACGTGCTGGCCGCCGCCGGGTTCCTGGACGGCCGCCCGGCCACCACCCACTGGGCGCACGCCGAGCACTTCCAGCGCCTCTTCCCGGCCGTACGGGTGGACGCCGGCGTGCTCTACACCGACGACGGGGACGTGCTGACCTCGGCGGGGGTCGCCGCCGGCATCGACCTGTGCCTGCACATCGTGCGCCGCGACCACGGGGCCGCCGTCGCCAACGACGTGGCCCGGCGGACCGTCGTACCGCCCCACCGGGACGGCGGGCAGGCCCAGTTCATCGACCGGCCGGTGCCGCAGCCGCAGCTGGCCAGTACGGCGGCGGCCCGCGCCTGGGTGCTGGACCGGCTGCACGAGCCGGTGCGGCTGGTCGACCTGGCCCGCCAAGAGGCCATGTCGGTACGGACGTTCACGCGCCGGTTCCGGGAGGAGTCCGGGGTCAGCCCGGGCGAGTGGATCGTCGGGCAGCGGGTGGAGCGGGCCCGGCGGTTGTTGGAGAAGACGGACCTGCCGATGGAACAGGTGGCGCGGGAGACCGGGTTCGGGACGGCGCAGTCGCTGCGCAAGCACGTCCAGGCGGCGCTGGGGGTGAGCCCCACGGCGTACCGGCGCACGTTCCGCGCGACGAGCGGGGGTGGGGGCGGGAGCGGCGACGAGAGGCTGCCATCTCCTGATGGGCCATCAGTTGGTGCCGGGTCCGTGCATTGACTTCTCCCGTCGTCCGCTCGTGAATGGCCCCCTGTCGGCGCGAGGAACCCAGGGGGCGGGCCGTGCGAACACGGGCGGGCAGCAGGAGATGGTCGGTGGCCGTCGGCGTGGCGGTGCTGGCTGCCACGACCGGGGTCGCGCCCGGTGCGCCCGCCGCCGAAGTAGCCGGTTCGACTGCCGGTCCCCCGGGGCAGGTCGAGTTCCCGACGCACTGCCTGCCGCCGCAGGAGGCCGGACTGCCGCCCGCCGACGGGCCGACCACGGCCCGCATCACCGTCGACGACCCGGCGCCGAAGCTCGGCGACACGGTCACCGTGACGTACCAGGTGGCCCGGACCCCCGCGGTGAACCCGGTCGGCACCGAACTCCCGGCCGATGCGCTGACCCCGACCGGGCGGATCCTGCTGGGGGGTGCGCAGAGCGGTGAGGTCACGGTCGTGGGAGCGAAGCGGAACGACCCCGTCCAGGCAGGTGCGGAACTGCCCGCCGTCACCATGACCGGCACGTTCACCGTCACCGCGCCCGGCGAGATCACCCTGGCCCCGGGCGGCTACACCCTGCACACCAGTCACCTCCTGGACCTGGACACCGTCTGCACCGTCACCGGGGCGCCGGTGTCCGAGCGGCTCACCGCGAGCCCGCTGCCCCGGGCCAACCTGCGGTCGGTCGCGCTCGCCGCGGCGTACGGGAAACCCGGCGCCGAGGTCACGGTCACCGGCGCCGGCTTCGCTCCGGGCGCGGCCGTGACCGTGGCCGGCCGGGCGGGCGCCGCCGGGACCGCGGACCGGGTGGCGGTCACGGCGGACGAGCACGGCGCGGTCCTGGCGCAGCTGCCGGTGTCGGACCGGACGACGACGGCGGTGGTCGCGTACGAGGGCCCGGCATGGTCGGCGCAGCAGGGCTCGGGCCCGGCGGCGTACACGGTGATCGAGGACGCGCCCCCGCCGCCGCCGGGTACCCGGAAGGTGACGGTGGTGGTCGAGCCGGGCGCGCTGTCGATGAACCAGGAGGGCGAGTCGATCGCGCTGGGCGCGGTCCCGTACGGAGAGGGCGGCGCGGCCCCCGGCCGGATCGGCACGGTCACCGTCAAGGACGCGCGGGGCGGCCCGGCGGGATGGACGCTGATCGGCAAGGTCACGGACTTCACGGGCCCGGGCGGGGTCCGCGTCCCGGGGGCTTCGCTGCGCTGGACCCCGACCTGCACGGCTGCGGCGGGCAGCCCGAGCCGGTGCGCGCCCGGCAGCCCGGGGGCGGTCGGCCCGGAGGGCGCGGTGCTCGCCTTCTCGCCCGACGCCGCGCAGGTGGGCGGGACGTTCACGATCGATGCGACGGTCACCCTCACCCTCCCCCCGTACACCCCGCCGGGCGCGTACCGGGCGGTCCTGACCCTGACCCTCTCGTGACCCCCGTGCCGCGGGTCCCCCGGGCCGTGGCACGGCGGGCCCGGCCGGTCGGGGTGGCGCTGCTCGGCGGCGTGATCGGCGCAGCCGTGCTGCTCCTGACCCCCGGGACGGCCGCTGCCGACGACGGGCAGTGGTCCGTGCTCCCCGCCGCCACGAGCGTGGCCCAGCGGCCCTGCTTCTACCTGGCCGCCGCCCCCGGCGGGACCGTCGACGACGCCGTCACCGTCACCAACCGCACCGACCGCCCCCGCACCTTCCGCCTCTACGCCGCCGACGCCTACAACACCGCCCGCGACGGCGGCTTCGCGCTCCGCGGCCCCGACGAGCCCCGCCGTGCCACCGCCGCCTGGGCCAGGCTCGCCCGGGAGCGGGTCACCGTCCCGGCCGGCGGGTCCGTGAGCGTCGGCTTCAGCCTCACCGTCCCCGACCGGGCCGAACCGGGCGACCACCCCGGCGCCATCGTGGCCCTGGAGGAGACGGCCGCCGCCCCCGCCGCGGGGATCGGCGTCCGCCAGGCCGTCGCCGCCCGGCTGTACCTGAGGGTGGCCGGCCCCACCGCCCCCGCCCTGGCCGTCGAGGACCTGCGCGCCTCCGGCACCGGGGTCTCGTACACGCTCCACAACATCGGCAACGTCACCCTGCGCCCCCGCGCCACCCTCACCGCCTCGGGAGCCCTCGGCCGCCGTCTGCTCGGCCGCGAGCTCACCGGGCTCCCCGCAGAGCTGCTCCCCGGCCAGGAAGTCCGGCTCGGCACCAGGTGGGAGCACCCGCCCGCCGTCGAGTGGGCCGAGGTCTCGGTGCGCGCCGAGGCCGCGGGAACCGTCGACCGGGCGCTCACCCCGTACGCCGCCCGGCCCCCTTTGGTGGCCGTACTTGCCGGCGCCGTCGCCCTCGTCGCGGCGGGCTGGTCGGCGCTGGGACCCGCATCGGGGAGAATGGCCCGTATGAGCGATCGTTCCCCCGAGTCCACCAGCCCGCACCGTGCGGGCTTCGCCTGCTTCGTCGGCCGCCCCAACGCGGGGAAGTCGACCCTGACCAACGCACTCGTGGGCACCAAGGTCGCGATCACCTCCAACCGGCCGCAGACCACCCGCCACACCGTCCGCGGCATCGTGCACCGCCCCGACGCCCAGCTCGTCCTGGTCGACACGCCCGGCCTGCACAAGCCGCGCACGCTGCTCGGCGAGCGCCTGAACGACGTCGTGCGGACCACGTGGGCCGAGGTCGACGTGATCGGCTTCTGCCTGCCGGCCGACCAGAAGCTCGGCCCCGGCGACAAATTCATCGCCAAGGAGCTCGCGGGGATCAAGAAGACCCCCAAGATCGCCATCATCACCAAGACCGACCTGGTCGAGTCCAAGCAGCTGGCCGAGCAGCTCCTCGCTGTGCACCAGCTCGGCGCCGAGCTCGGCTTCGAGTGGGCCGAGATCGTCCCGGTCTCGGCGGTCGGTGACACCCAGGTCCAGCTGCTGGCCGACCTGATCGCGCCGCTGCTGCCGGAGAGCCCGCCGCTGTACCCGGAGGGCGACCTCACCGACGAGCCCGAGATGGTGATGGTCGCGGAGCTGATCCGCGAGGCCGCGCTGGAGGGCGTACGGGACGAGCTCCCGCACTCCATCGCCGTCGTGGTCGAGGAAATGATCCCCCGGGAGAACCGCCCGGCGGACCGCCCGCTGCTGGACATCCACGCGAACGTCTACATCGAGCGGCCCAGCCAGAAGGGCATCATCATCGGCCCGAAGGGCTCCCGGCTCAAGGAGGTCGGGATGAAGTCGCGCAAGCACATCGAGGCGCTGCTCGGCACCCCGGTCTTCCTCGACCTGCACGTCAAGGTCGCGAAGGACTGGCAGCGCGACCCCAAGCAGCTGCGCAAGCTCGGCTTCTGACCCTGCGGTCCCGCTAACCGAGCCGTCGCACCTTCACCGCGTTGTCCGTACGGGTCCCGGGCCGGCCGTCAGGCCGGGTCTGGACCCGTTCGTGCTCCTCGGCGAGCAGGACCTCCCACGCGCCCTCGGGCAGCTCCAGCTGTGCCACGACTTCGTCCGGGGTCGGGAAGTGGACCTCGGGGCGCGAGTCCTGCTGCCAGGCCGGCCAACCGGCGTGCCCGGCGATCAGCAGGATTCCGCCGGGGGCCACCGCGGAGGCGGCGGCGCGCAGGATCCGCTCGCGGGGGAAGTCCCCGAACGAGTGCAGGAAGCACGCGGAGACGAGGTCGAACTCCCCGGCGGGGAAGGACTCGGCGAGGTCGTGCCGCTGCCACTCGACCCGGTCGGCCACACCCGCGTCGGCGGCGTGCCCGGCGGCCCGCTCCAGGGCGACGCCCGAGATGTCGGTCCCGGTGACCCGCCAGCCCCGGTGGGCCAGCCAGACGGCGTCGGCCCCTTCGCCGCAGCCGAGGTCGAGGGCTCGGCCGGGCGTGAGGTCCGCGACCTCCCGGACGAGGACGGCGTTGGCGTCGCCGCTCCAGATCCGGTTGCCCTCGCGGTAGCGGGAGTCCCAGAACTGCTCGCCCACGAACTCGGACGGTGACGCGGACTCGGACGGTGATGCGGGCGCGGACGCGGACGTGGGCGCGGACTCGGGCGCTTGGTGCTGCCGGTGCTGCGACATGGGGGACCTCTTCCCTGCGGGTGCCTGTCCCCTCGATGCTGCGCCGGTGCCCGACACCCGGGCAAACATCGTTGCCGTTCCGGCAAATCGCCCGGGCGGGCCTCCACCGCGGCCCGGTCAGGGGCTGGTTTCGGCCACCCGGGCAAGGGTGACGACCTTCCTTCGGGCGCCTTCGTCAGGCACCTTCCTTCAGCAGCCGGGAGATCAGCGTCCGCTGGGCCTGCGACAGGTTCGGTTCCTGGCAGGCGACCGTCCGGCCGTCGACCGTGATCCGGTACGAGAACCCGTCCCGTACCCGGTCCGATCCGGGGGCGGCCGGTACGGGCTTCAGCGACAGCTGGGCAAGGGCCCGCCACTCGTCCTCGTCGGGCAGGCCCGAGGTGTCCACCTCGGCCCGGCGCTCGATGCCCGCGAAGCCGCCCGTCCGCACCACCAGAATCCGCATGCCCGCCTTTCTATCCCGGATGGGCCGGCTATCCCAGGCCGACCGCCGACCACGCCTTCTGCAAGGCCTGGTGTTCCGCGCCGCCGTCCCCGTACCGGGCCACCGCGGCCGCCACCGACAGCCGCGCGAAGTCCTGGAAGGTCGCCTCGGCCGCGAGTTCGCCGCCCGTCAGCGTGTCGTACCAGATCCGCCCGGCCCGCTCCCACGCCTTGCCGCCGAGTTCGGTGGCCACGAGGTAGAACGCGTGGTTCGGGATGCCGGAGTTGATGTGCACCCCGCCGTTGTCCTGTGAGGTCTTGACGTAGTCGTCCATCGTCGCCGGCTGCGGGTCCTTGCCGAGCTCGTCGTCGTCGTACGCGGTGCCCGGCGCCTTCATCGAGCGCAGCGCGACCCCGCTGACGTTCGGGCCGAGCAGTCCGGCGCCGATCAGCCAGTCCGCGTCCCCGGCCGTCTGGTCCAGCGAGTACTGCTTGATCAGCGAGCCGAAGACGTCGGACATCGACTCGTTCAGGGCGCCCGACTGCCCGTGGTAGTCGAGGTTCGCCGTGTACTGGGTGACCCCGTGGGTGAGCTCGTGCCCGATGACGTCCACCGACACGGTGAAGTCGAGGAACAGGTCACCGTCCCCGTCGCCGAACACCATCTGCTGGCCGTCCCAGAAGGCGTTGTTGTACTCCTGGCCGTAGTGCACGCTCGCGTCGAGGGCCAGCCCGGAGTCGTCGATCGAGTGCCGGCCGAAGCCCTTCAGGAACAGCTCGTACGTGGCGCCGAGTCCCGCGTACGCGCGGTTGACCGTGGCGTCCTTGCTCGCCTCGCCGCCCTCCCCGCGCACCTTCTTCCCGGGCAGCCGGGTGCGGTGCTGTGCGTCGTAAACGGTCCGCTGCGGTTCGTCGGAGACGGGCGTCCCCGGGGCGGGGGCGATCCCCCGGACGGTGGTGACCCGGCGCCGTGTGCGCAGGAAGGCGTCCTGTTCAAGGGTGCGCTGGGCGGCGTCGGCGCGCCGTGCGTCCTCGGACCGGGCGATCTTGTCGAGCAGGTGGGGCGGGACCACCGTGCAGAAGACGGGGTGGCGGTGAACGTGGGAGGCATCCATCCCGGCAATGTGGCAGTGGGTCATGACGGTGTCACTACCTGCAACCATGATTCATTCAGTTGTCTGAAATCCGTCACGCCGCGTTGACGGATCAACCTGACCTGTAGCGAGGAAAGAGGCGTAGCTCACATTAGGTACAAATCGGACATGGCAGTCCCGCATACTGAAACAGGTCCTCGCGTTACGGCGCGGCTCGGATAGGCTCGGCCCATCATGCGTTTCGGGCTGCTTCTCCTTAGCTGCCGCGGCGAGGGTCTGTAGTCGTAGGCCGACCCCCTCCCCGCGGAGTTTGGTGTTGCGGTTTTTACGACCGCCGTCGGCCGTCCCAGCGAACTACACGCGGACACGCGAGGAGCCCAACGCCATGAGCCAGCAGCCTTTTGTCGGTCGCCCCACGCCCATCACCAACGCGACCCACTCCCAGAAGCCCTCCGGGATGCCGATCCACAAGTACGGCCGGTACGAGCAGGTGGACATCGCCGACCGCACCTGGCCGGACGCCCGCGTCACCAAGGCCCCCCGCTGGCTCTCCACCGACCTGCGCGACGGCAACCAGTCGCTGATCGACCCGATGACCCCCGCCCGCAAGCGCGAGATGTTCGACCTGCTGGTGCGCATGGGGTACAAGGAGATCGAGGTCGGCTTCCCGTCCTCCGGCGAGACCGACTTCGCGTTCGTACGCTCCATCATCGAAGAGGGCGCGGTCCCGGACGACGTCACCATCTCCGTACTGACCCAGGCCCGCGAGGACCTGATCGAGCGGACCGTCGAGTCGCTGGTCGGCGCCAAGCGCGCCACCGTTCACCTGTACAACGCGACCGCCCCGACCTTCCGCCGGGTCGTCTTCCGCGGCTCCAAGGAGCAGATCAAGCAGATCGCCGTCGACGGCACCCGCCTGGTCATGGAGTACGCCGAGAAGCTGCTGGGCCCGGAGACCACCTTCGGCTACCAGTACAGCCCGGAGATCTTCACCGACACGGAGCTGGACTTCGCCCTGGAGGTCTGCGAGGCCGTCTGTGACGTATGGCAGCCGGCCGAGGGCCGCGAGATCATCCTGAACCTGCCCGCCACCGTGGAGCGCTCGACGCCGTCCACGCACGCGGACCGCTTCGAGTGGATGGCCCGCAACCTGACCCGCCGCGAGCACGTCTGCATCTCCGTGCACCCGCACAACGACCGCGGCACCGCCGTCGCCGCCGCCGAGCTGGCCCTGATGGCCGGCGCCGACCGCATCGAGGGCTGCCTGTTCGGGCAGGGCGAGCGCACCGGCAACGTCGACCTGATCACGCTGGGCATGAACCTGTTCTCGCAGGGCATCGACCCGCAGATCGACTTCTCGCAGATCGACGAGATCCGTCGCACCAGCGAGTACTGCAACCAGATGGAGGTCCACCCGCGCCACCCCTACGCGGGCGACCTGGTCTACACCGCCTTCTCCGGCTCCCACCAGGACGCCATCAAGAAGGGCTTCGACGCCATGGAGGCCGACGCGGCCGCCCAGGGCAAGACCGTCGACGACATCGAGTGGGCGGTCCCGTACCTGCCGATCGACCCGAAGGACGTCGGCCGCTCCTACGAGGCGGTCATCCGGGTCAACTCGCAGTCCGGCAAGGGCGGCATCGCGTACGTCCTGAAGAACGACCACAAGCTGGACCTGCCGCGCCGCATGCAGATCGAGTTCTCGCGGATCATCCAGGCCAAGACCGACGCCGAGGGCGGCGAGGTCACGCCGAAGGCGATCTGGGACGTCTTCTCCGACGAGTACCTGCCCAACCCCGAGAACCCGTGGGGCCGCATCCAGCTGCGCTCGGGCTCGACGGCCACCGACAAGGACGGCACGGACACGCTGACCGTCGAGGCGGTCGTGGACGGTGTGGACGCGGTCCTGAACGGCACCGGCAACGGTCCGATCTCGGCCTTCTTCGATGCCCTGGCCGGCATCGGCGTCGACGCCCGCCTGCTGGACTACACCGAGCACACGATGAGCGAGGGCGCCTCCGCCGTGGCCGCCTCGTACATCGAGTGCGCGATCGACGGCCGCGTCCTGTGGGGCATCGGCATCGACGCCAACACCACCCGCGCCTCCCTGAAGGCGGTCATCTCCGCCGTCAACCGCGCGGGCCGCTGATATCCGCCTGCCGCGCCGCGGCCCCGCCCCTCCACCCGGAGGGGCGGGGCCGCGGCGTTCAGCGGGCCAGGTAGCCGCCGTCCACCGGCACCACCGCGCCCGTCACGAACGAGGCCGCGTCGGAGGCGAGGAAGGCGATGACCCGGGCCACCTCCTCCGGCTCGCCGAGCCGGCCCATCGGATGGGCCGCGGAGACCTCCGCCAGGTATTCCGGGCCGCCCGGCTCGTCCTTCAGCGCCAGCACCCGCTCCGTACGGATGGTGCCGGGTGCCACCGCGTTGACGCGGATCCCGTGCGCCGCCCACTCCACCGCCAGGTGCTTCGTCAGCCCCGACGCCACGAACTTCGCCGGCCCGTACGCCGCCTGCCGGGCCTGGCCCGCCACCCCCGAGACCGAGGACACGCAGACCAGCGCCCCGCCCGGGTCCGGCTGCGCCAGCATCGCCTCGATCGCGTACTTGCAGGTCAGGAACATCCCCCGGCCGTCGATCGACATGACCCGGTCCCAGTCGGCCGGGCCGGTCTCGCGTACATCCGAAAGAGGGATCACTCCGGCGTTCGCCACGGCGACGTCGAGCCGTCCGTACGCCCCGAGCGCTGCCTCGACCATCGCGTGGTTGGCATCCGGATCGGCGACGTCACCTGCCACGACGGTGATGGCGAACCCCTCGGCAGCCAGTTCCGTACGGAGTTCCTCCACGCCGGGGCCATTGATGTCGGCCGCCGTCACGAAGGCGCCGGAGCGGGCCAGCAGACGGGCGGTGGCGCGGCCGATCCCGCTCGCCGCGCCCGTGACCAGACAGGATTTCTCGTTCACGCGGGCGAGCGTAGGCACAATGCGGCGCCGGCGGGCGCAGGCGCGGGGACGCAGACCGGCCAAGTGCGGGCGGCGGGGCATGTTGTCTTGTCACACGACTGACGCATCCTCACCGATGTGGCTAACATCACGCCCACCCGGCGATGCTGCCTGGGGTTCCCGCCCGTGCCCGCAGAGCCACGGGGGAGTTACGGAGGTGCTACGTGCTGCCAGTTCGGGGTGGGGACGGCCGGAAGCTGATGGTCTGGGGCATCCGCACCACCTGGAACACCGTGGGCGACGGGGAGTTCTTCTGCCCCGACTGCGGTGGCGACCGCAACTACCGCCGGCGCACCGGGCGCCGCCGGTTCACGGTCCTCGGCATCCCGCTGCTGCCGCGCGGACAGGCCGGGCCCGTCATCGAGTGCCAGGGCTGCCGGGAGCGCTTCGAGACCGAGGTCCTCGACCACCTGACCACCACCCGCTTCTCGGCGATGCTGCGCGACGCCGTGCACACCGTGACGCTGGCCGTGCTCGCGGCGGGCGGGACCGCCTCGCGCGGCGCGCTGGAGGCCGCCGTGTCAGCCGTACGGGCGGCGGGCTTCCAGGACTGCACGGAGGACCAGCTGGAGTCCCTGGTGGAGGCGCTGGCCACCGACGAGGGCCGGATCGGGCTGTACGACGGCCCCGAGTGCTGTGGCGCCGCGCTGGCGATCGAGCTCCACGAGGCACTGGAACCGCTGGGTCCGCACCTGTCCGGGCCCGGGCGCGAATCGATCCTGCTGCAGGGTGCGCGGATCGCCCTCGCGGACGGCCCGTACACCCCGGCCGAGCGCGAGGTGCTCGCCACGGTGGGCGCCGCCCTGCGGATCGCCTCCGACGAGGTGACCCGCCTCCTGTCGGCCGTCCGCGCGCCGTAGCCCGTCGGCGGGGCCGCAGTGAGGTCCGCGGCGGCTGCCTGATCCGGCGGCCGTTGCGGACGGCCGGGGCGGGCCGGTTCCGCCGCCTCGATGGGCTCCGCGCGTAGAACCGGCCGAAACGCCTTCGGCCGAGGTAACGATCCGGCCTCGTGCGACCGAATTCGCGGCCCCGCGCACGCCGTGCGAAGCGGGGAGCCGCGCGCTCCGGCGTCGGTTGATCCACCAATTGGACACCGGGAGCGAAACCCTCGACTTTGCGCTGCCGAATGCCGCAAAGTCCATATGAGCAGCTCAGGGGCCATCGCTTCGCTGTTGCGTAGTCGAGGTGGATCGACCCGGAGGGTTTCGGCCATACGCCCCTGCGGAGGCATCCGCCACTGGCGAAACCTACAGATCAGACATCCTCAAACGTCAACACTTTGTGGAAGTCGACGATATCTGTGAGCCCTCCCACAGGCGTTCAATTCCGGTCACACGACGAGACGCCGCCAGTAACACAGCGGGGCTTCGATTCACGTGAACGCACTGACAACCCTGGCGAACCAACGGGAGAGAGACCCACTTCGGCCAGGGATAACCAGATTCCTCTCGATTACCTACCTCTTGAAGGGCAAGGCAGAGATGGCACGTGTCGCCGCCCGGCTTTCCGCCAACGGAGAGCAGAGCACGCACCCGGTCGACGAGGTGCTCCCCCTCCCCAAGCTCGCGCTGTACGGCTTCCAGCACGTACTCGCGTTCTACGCCGGTGCGGTGATCGTTCCGATCATCGTGGGCGGTGCCCTCGGCCTGACCACCGAGCAGCTGGTCTACCTGATCAACGCGGACCTGTTCACCTGCGGCATCGCCTCGATCATCCAGGCGTGGGGGATCGGCCGGATCGGTGCGCGCCTGCCCCTGATCCAGGGCGTCACCTTCACCGCGGTGTCCCCGATGATCGCCATCGGCCTCGGGGCGGGCGGCGGAACGGCGGGCCTGCTCGTCATCTACGGCGCCGTGATCACGGCCGGCATCGCCACCTTCGCCTTCGCGTGGCTGCCCCCCAAGGCGTTCCGGGCGGTCATGCGCCTCTTCCCGCCGGTCGTCACCGGCACGGTGATCACCGTCCTGGGCATCGTGCTGATCCCCGTGGGCCTCAACGACGCCGCGGGCGGCGTCGGCACCCCCGACTTCGGCGACCCGAAGAACTTCGCGTACGCCGGCGGCACGATGCTCTTCATCCTCGTCCTGATGAAGCTCGGCAAGCCCTTCCTCTCCAGCATCTCCATCCTGCTCGGCCTGGTCGGCGGCACCGTCGTCGCCTTCCTGCTCGGCGACGCCAAGTTCGGCGACGTGAGCAAGTCGGACTGGATCGGCATCACCACGCCGTTCCACTACGGAGCGCCGAAGTTCGCCTGGTTCCCGATCCTGCTGATGCTCATCGTCATGTTGATCACCATGGTCGAGACGACCGGTGACACGTACGCCGTCGGCGACATCGTCGGCAAGGACATCGACAGCGAGACCGTGGCCCGCGCCCTGCGCGCCGACGGAGCCGCGACCGCCCTCGGCGGCATCCTCAACTCCTTCCCCTACGTGGCCTTCGCCGAGAACGTCGGCCTGGTCCGCATGACCAAGGTCAAGAGCCGCTTCGTCGTGGTCGCCGCGGGCGTCTTCATGATCGCGCTCGGGCTGATCCCCAAGGCCGCCGCGATCGTGGCCGCGGTCCCGCACGGAGTGCTCGGCGGCGCGGCGACGGTGATGTTCGCGATGGTGGCCCTGGCCGGTATCCAGACCCTCGCCAAGGTCGACCTCAAGGAGGAGAAGAACGCGCTGGTCGTGGGCGTCTCCCTGGCTTTCGCGCTGCTCCCGGCCACCGTCCCGGTCCTCTTCAAGGACCACATGGACGCGGACCTGTCCTCGCTCCTCAACAGTGGTGTGACGCTCGGAGCCACGGCCGCGATCGTGCTCAACCTGATCTTCAACGGCCTGGCCAAGGACGATGCGCACAGCGTCGTACCGGCCGCGGTGCCGGCCCAGGCGGCGGCCCCGGCCGAGGCGGAAGCCGGTGTGGAAGCCGAGGCGGCCGCCGACGCGGAGACGGTGGCCGAGGCCACGGTCGGCGCCGCCGTGAGCGCAGCCGCCGCCACCGCCGTGAAGGCAGACGCGGACGAGGAGGCCGCGCCCGCCTCCTGACCCTCCCAAGGGGCGATGGCCCTCCGTCCGGACCCGTGTCCGGACGGAGGGCCGTCGCCGTGCCCGGGCAGGCGACAATGGGCGCATGAGTCTGTTCCGCGACGACGGCATCGTGCTGCGCACCCAGAAGCTGGGTGAGGCGGACCGCATCATCACGCTCCTCACCCGGGGCCACGGACGGGTGCGGGCCGTCGCCCGCGGGGTGCGGCGCACGAAGTCCAAGTTCGGCGCCGGGCTGGAACCTTTCTCCCACGCCGACGTGCAGTTCTTCGCCCGGGGCAGCGAGCTGGTCGGCCGCAGCCTCCCGCTCTGCACCCAGACCGAGATCATCGCCCCGTACGGCAACGGCATCGTCACCGACTACGCCCGCTACACCGCCGGCACCGCGATGCTGGAGACCGCCGAACGGTTCACCGAGAACGAGGGCGAACCCGCGGTGCAGCAGTACCTGCTGCTGATCGGCGCCCTGCGCACGCTCTCGCGCGGCGAGCACGAGCCGAACCTCATCCTCGACGCGTTCCTGCTGCGCTCCCTCGCCGTCAACGGCTACGCGCCCAGCTTCACGGACTGCGCGAAGTGCGGGATCCACGGCCCCAACCGGCACTTCTCCGTCGCCGCGGGCGGGGTCGTCTGCGGGGACTGCCGGGTGGCCGGCAGCGTCGTACCCTCGTCGGAGGCCATCGCCCTGCTCAGCGCGCTGCTGACGGGCGACTGGGGGCATGCGGACGCCTGCGAGGCGCGGTACGTGCGGGAGGGCAGCGGGCTCGTCTCCGCCTATTTGCACTGGCATCTGGAGCGCGGGCTACGCTCCCTGCGATACGTCGAGAAATAGGAGCTGGACACATGGCACGACGCGGGATTCTGGGACGTTCTCGCCGGGAGTACAAGGTTCCCGAGCCGCACCCGTCCGGTGCGGTCCCGCCGAAGATCCCCGGCGAGCTCGTCCCGAACCACGTGGCCGTGGTCATGGACGGCAACGGCCGCTGGGCCAAGGAGCGCGGTTTGCCGCGCACCGAGGGCCACAAGGTCGGCGAGGGCGTCGTGCTCGACGTGCTCAAGGGCTGCCTGGAGATGGGCGTCAAGAACCTCTCCCTGTACGCCTTCTCGACGGAGAACTGGAAGCGCTCGCCCGACGAGGTCCGCTTCTTGATGAACTTCAACCGTGACGTCATCCGGCGCCGCCGCGACGAGATGAACGAGCTGGGCATCCGGATCCGCTGGGTCGGCCGCATGCCGAAGATGTGGAAGTCGGTCGTCCAGGAGCTTCAGGTCGCGCAGGAGCAGACCGTCGACAACGACGCGATGACCCTGTACTTCTGCGTGAACTACGGCGGCCGCGCGGAGATCGCGGACGCGGCGCAGGCGATCGCGCGGGACGTGGCCTCGGGCCGGCTGGACCCGTCGAAGGTCAACGAGAAGACCTTCGCGAAGTACATGTACTACCCGGACATGCCCGACGTGGACCTCTTCCTGCGGCCGAGCGGCGAGCAGCGCACCTCGAACTACCTGCTGTGGCAGAGCGCGTACGCGGAGATGGTCTTCCAGGACGTGCTGTGGCCGGACTTCGACCGCCGCAACCTGTGGCAGGCCTGCCTGGAGTACGCCCAGCGGGACCGCCGCTTCGGTGGCGCGGTCCCGAACCAGGCCGAGCCGAGCGCCTGACCCCGGTCGGGGCCGGCCCGGCGCGAAAGGCCGTCGCCGGGAACGCGCCCCGACCATAGGGTTTGCTGTCATGGACATGAGCGTGGAACAGGTGCCGGTACGGCTCGCCTACCGGATCACCACGGCGGACGTCGCGCAGGCGCTCCGGGCGCGTGACGCCCGGGTGCCCGCGGGCCGCCGCAAGCGGATGCTGACGGCGGGCTTCGCGGTGCTGCTGCTGACCCTCGGAGGGGTGGCGGCCCTGGGCGACGGACCCGTCGGCAAGCCGCTGCTCATCGCGGGGTGCGGGGTCCTGCTGCTCGCACTCACGCTCCAAGGCCCGCAGCTCACGGCGCGGGCCTTCGCGGGACTGCTGGCCAAGGCGGGGGAGACCACGGCGGTGGTGGACGCCACCGGGCTGCAGGTGAGCACCACCGACACGCAGACACGCATCAACTGGGCCGCGCAGCCGATGTACATGGAGACGGCCGACACCTTCGTCACGCTCAGCGTCGCCAAGCGGGCGGTGGCGATGACGATCCTGCCCAAGCGCGGAGCCCAGGGCCCCGCGGAGGTCGAGCGGCTGCGCGCGCTCCTGGACGCGAACCTGAACCGGCTCTAGCCGGCGGCCGCGCAGTCGGCGCAGGTGCCGAAGATCTCCACCGTGTGGGCGACGTTCACGAAGCCGTGCTCCGCGGCGATGGACTCCGCCCACTTCTCCACCGCCGGGCCCTCCACCTCGACCGCCTTGCCGCACTTGCGGCAGACCAGGTGATGGTGGTGCTCCCCGGTGGAGCAGCGCCGGTAGACCGACTCGCCGTCACTGGTGCGCAGGACGTCGACCTCGCCGGCGTCGGCGAGCGACTGGAGGGTGCGGTACACGGTGGTCAGGCCCACGGAGTCACCGCGGTGCTTGAGCATGTCGTGCAGCTCCTGGGCGCTGCGGAACTCGTCCACCTCGTCCAGCGCCGCGGCGACGGCTGCCCGCTGCCGGGTGGACCGTCCTCGTACTGGCGCGGTATTCATCTCGCCAGGCGCAGTCGCCACCGGTTCCTCCTCGTATCGGCCTCGGCCCATTGTGCCAGGCGGCCGTCCCTCCTAGACCTTCACATCATCGCGCGTGCAGACCTCTTCGGCGGCGCGGGCCGCCTTCGCCCGGCGCCGGGCCAGCGGCGTGGACAGGGCGGTCATCACCATGAAGACGCCGATGGCGAGCAGCACGATGGTGCCGCCGGAGGGGGCGTCGATGTAGAACGTCGCAATCGTGCCGGACAGCGAGACCAGCACGCCGATCACCATGGCCACCGACAGGGTGGCGGTGAAACCGCGGGTGACGCGCTGCGCCGCCGCGACGGGGATCACCATCATGGCGCTGACCAGCAGCAGGCCGACGATCCGCATGGCCACGGTGACCGTGACGGCGGCGGTGACCGCGATCAGCAGGTTCAGGAACCGCACCGGAAGGCCGGTGACCCGGGCGAATTCCTCGTCCTGGCAGACCGCGAACAGCTGGCGGCGCAGGCCGAGGGTGACGGCGACGACGAACGTGGCGAGGACCACGACCGCGGTGACGTCCTCGGCGGAGACCGTGGTGATCGAGCCGAACAGGTAGCTGGTCAGACTGGCCGTCGAGCCGCCCGGAGCCAGGTTGATGATCATCACGCCGCCGGCCAGGCCGCCGTAGAAGAGCATGGCGAGCGCGATGTCGCCGCTGGTCTTGCCGCGGGAGCGGATCAGCTCCATGCCGACCGCGCCGACGACGGCGACCAGGGTCGCGATCCACACCGGGCTCGCGTTGAGCAGGAAACCGAGCGCGACACCGGTCATGGCCACGTGCCCGATGCCGTCGCCCATGACGGCCTGGCGGCGCTGCACCAGGTACGTGCCGATGGCCGGGGCGGTGACGCCGACCAGGACGGCCGCGAGCAGGGCCCGCTGCATGAAGGCGTAGGTGAAGAGGTCCATCAGCTCAGCAGTCCCGTCCGAAGGGGCTCGGCGTCGTGCGCCGCGTGCGGGTGTACGTGGTCGTGGCCGGGCAGGGCGTGCTGGCCCACGGCTTCCGGGGGCGGGCCGTCGTGGACGACGCAGCCGTCGCGCAGGACGACGGCGCGGTCGATCAGCGGCTCCAGCGGGCCCAGCTCGTGCAGCACGAGCAGGACGGTGGAGCCGGCGGCGACCTGCTCGCGCAGCGCGTTCGCGAGGACCTCCTGGTTGGCGAGGTCCACGCCGGCCATCGGCTCGTCCATGATCAGCAGTTCGGGCTCCACGGCGAGCGCCCGCGCGATGAGCACGCGCTGGTGCTGACCGCCGGAGAGGGCGTTGACCGAGGCGTCGGCGTACTGGCCCATGTCGACGAGGTCCAGGGCCCGCCCGACGGCGGCCCTGTCAGCCTTGCGGAGGATGCCGAAGCGGGAGCGGGCGAGCCGGCCGGAGGAGACGACCTCGCGGACGGTGGCCGGGACGCCGCTGGCCGCGGTGGTGCGCTGCGGGACGTACCCGATGCGCGACCAGGCGCGGAAGCGCTTGAAGTCCGTCCCGAACAGGGCCAGCTCGCCGTCGGACAACGGGACCTGCCCGACGACGGCGCGCACGGCGGTGGACTTGCCGGAGCCGTTGGCGCCGAGCAGGGCGACGACCTCGCCCCGCCGGACGGTGAGGTCGACCCCGCGCAACACGGGGCGGGAGCCGAGCGAGGCCGTGGCCCCGCGCAGGGATATGACGGGCTGGTCCGCGACCTCGGCGGGCTTGGACTCCATGGCACGCGCCTCCGTTACTGCCATCACTTGCTACCGAGCGCCTTCTGCAGGTTCTTCAGGTTGGACCGCATGACCTCGAAGTAGTCAGCGCCCTGGGACTTGTCGGAGATGCCCTCAAGCGGGTCGAGGACGTCGGTCTTCAGGCCCGTGTCGGTGGCGAGCGTCTTGGCCGTCTTGCCGCTGGCCAGCGCCTCGAAGAACACGGTCGAGACATTGTCCTTCTTCGCGACGGCCTGGAGCTCCTTCATCCGGGCCGGGCTCGGCTCGGACTCGGGGTCGACGCCGGAGATGCCCTCCTGGTCGAGGCCGTAGCGCTCGGCGAGGTAGCCGAAGGCGGAGTGCGTGGTGATGAAGGTCTTGGACGCGGTGTCCTTCAGGCCGTCCTTGAACTCGGTGTCGAGCGCAGCCAGCTTGCCGGCCAGCTCGTCAGCGTTCTTGCGGTACTCGGCCGCGTGGCCGGGGTCGGCCTTCTCCAGGGCCGCGCCGACGCCCTTGGCGACCTCCGCATACTTCACCGGGTCGAGCCAGACGTGGGGGTCCTCGCCGGCCTCGTCGTGGCTGTGGCCGTGGTCGTGGCCCTCTTCCCCGGCGTGGGCCTCCTCGCCCTCGTGGGCGTGGTCGTGGCCGGCGGAGGCGTGGACCTCCAGTTCGGTGAGGGCGGCGGCGTCGACGACGTGCTTCACGCCGGACTGGGCGACGGCCTTGTCGACGGCGGGCTGCAGGCCCTTGAGGTAGATCACCACGTCGGATTCGCCGAGCTGGCCGGTCTGCCGCGGGGTGATCTCCAGGTCGTGGGGTTCGACGCCCGGCTTGGTCAGGGTGGCGACCTTCACGTGGTCCTTGCCGATCTGTTCGGCGAGGAACTGCATCGGGTAGAACGACGACATGACCTGCAGCTTGCCGTCCTCGCGGCCACCTGCGGCGGAGGCTCCGGAGCAGGCGGTGAGGGCCGTGGCGCCGAGGGCGACGGCTCCGGCGAGGGCGGCGGCGGGTATGAGTCGTCGTGCGTTCATGACATCCATTTTCATCAAAGATGGAAACGGTTGTCAAAAACCCTGGTCGGAGGCCCGGCCGAGGGGCCGTGGAACGGGAACCGATTTGAAAGGGGGGGTGCGGGCGCCGGTAACCTGAGGCATTCGCCGTTCGTCCTCGTAATGAAGAGAGCACCGTGGCCGCCGACAAGATCGAAACCATCGTCAGCCTGAGCAAGCGCCGTGGCTTCGTTTTCCCGTGCAGTGAGATCTACGGCGGCTCCAAGGCCGCCTGGGACTACGGCCCGCTCGGTGTCGAGCTCAAGGAGAACATCAAGCGCCAGTGGTGGAAGGCGATGGTCACCGGGCGTGAGGACATCGTCGGCATCGACTCCTCCGTGATCCTGGCCCCCGAGGTCTGGGTCGCCTCCGGTCACGTCGCGACCTTCTCCGACCCGCTCACCGAGTGCACCTCGTGTCACAAGCGCCACCGCGCCGACCACCTGGAAGAGGCGTACGAGGCCAAGCACGGCCGTCTCCCCGAGAACGGCCTCGCCGACATCAACTGCCCCAACTGCGGTGTGAAGGGCCAGTTCACCGAGCCCAAGCAGTTCTCCGGCATGCTGGAGACCCACCTCGGCCCGACCCAGGACACCGGCTCCAAGGCGTACCTGCGCCCCGAGACCGCCCAGGGCATCTTCACCAACTTCGCCGTGGTGCAGACCACCTCGCGCAAGAAGCCGCCCTTCGGCATCGCGCAGATGGGCAAGTCCTTCCGCAACGAGATCACGCCGGGCAACTTCATCTTCCGCACCCGCGAGTTCGAGCAGATGGAGATGGAGTTCTTCGTCAAGCCGGGCGAGGACGAGCAGTGGCAGGAGTACTGGATGCAGGAGCGGTGGAACTGGTACCGCGACCTCGGCATCCGCGAGGAGAACATCCGCTGGTACGACCACCCGAAGGAGAAGCTGTCCCACTACTCGAAGCGCACCGCCGACATCGAGTACCGCTTCAACTTCGGTGGCAATGAGTTCTCCGAGCTGGAGGGCGTCGCCAACCGCACCGACTTCGATCTCAAGGCCCACTCCGCGGCCTCGGGCGCGAACCTCACCTACCACGACCAGGAGTCGGGGGAGCGCTACACCCCGTACGTCATCGAGCCGGCGGCCGGTGTCAACCGCGCCATGCTCGCCTTCATGCTCGACGCGTTCAACGAGGACGAGGCCCCGAACGCCAAGGGCGTCATGGAGAAGCGCACCGTGATGCGCTTCGACCCGCGCCTGGCCCCGATCAAGGTGGCCGTCCTGCCGCTGTCCCGCAACGCGCAGCTGTCGCCGAAGGCCAAGGGCCTCGCCGCTGACCTGCGCAAGAACTGGAACATCGAGTTCGATGACGCGGGCGCCATCGGCCGCCGCTACCGCCGTCAGGACGAGATCGGTACGCCGTTCTGCGTCACCGTCGACTTCGACACCCTGGACGACAACGCGGTGACCGTGCGCGAGCGCGACACCATGAAGCAGGAGCGCGTCTCCCTGGACCAGATCCAGAGCTACCTGGGCAGCCGTCTGCTCGGCTGCTAGTTCCTGCCTGGCTGCTCGTTTTTCGCTTGAACGACCGGTGGCCCGGTGCGCGGATCGCGCACCGGGCCACCGGTCTTTTCCGTACCGGGCCGTCCGAGAGGTCAGGCCGCGGAGCCCGCGGCCTGCGCGGCGGCGGCCGCCTCGGCGGCCCGCTTCTCGCCCTCCGCCTTGGCGTGCTTGACGAAGCGGACCGTCCAGAGGGACAGGCCGCCGAGCGTCCCGTAGATCATGAACGGGCTGAGGGTCACCATGGTGGAGGTGTCCAGGATGTACGACAGGACGATCCGGACCGCCGCCTCGATGAGGTACACCACGCCCCAGACCAGGGTCATGCGGCGCTGGGTGTTGCGGAAGCCCTCGAACCGCCACAGGTCGTTGTAGTACGCCACGCCCGCCGGGGTGCCGTCCGTGCCGAACTTGCGGCCGAAGTAGAACATCAGCGGACGCGGCGCGAGCAGCGTCGCCAGGCACAGCAGCCCGAACAGGCCCGTGACGGCGGAGTCCTTGACCAGCAGGGCCTGGGCGGACTGGGCGCCCACGAGGGAGACCACGGCGGTGATCACCAGGAACACCAGGGCGATGATGGCGAACTCGTCGAGCTTGCGCCGCCAGGCCACCATGACGGCGGTGTCGAGCACCGGCCAGGCGCCACTGGCCAGCAGCGCCGAAGCCTCGCTCCAACCGTGGTCGTCGACGAGCGTGTTGTAGGTGACGATCGGTGCGACCGCGCTGAGCGCGATGGACAGGATCAAGCCGATTGCAGCGGCCCCGCCCGAACGGGCGGGAGGTGCGGGCGGCGCTGCCTGAGTGGACTGAGCGGACAAGGTTCCCCCTGGAACGTGCCTGATGAAGTGCGGTAGGGGGACCGTATGAAATTTGACGGGTTACGGACAAGTAAGCCACACCCAAAATGATCATCAAGCTGTGCGGAGTGGCTCGTTCCGTACGGTGTGGCCCCCGGTCAGGCGCGCAGGCCCCGGATCACGAGCGAGGTGACCGCCTCGAACTCCGTGATGATCGTGGGCGAGAGCCAATCGGCCGCGTACTGCGGATCGTGGAAACGGCCGGTGGCGTCGAACACCGCACGGGCGGCCGCCGGCACGTCGGGCGCACTGAGCGAGCCCGCCTCGACGCCTTCGGAGATGATCCGGCCCAGTTGGTCGATGAGCTGTGTCAGGTGGTGGTCCACCACACCGCTGTTCTCGGCGAGCAGCACCGTGTACGTCGCGAACAGCTCGGGGTCGTCACCCGCCTTGTGGCGCTTGGCCTCGAAGAGCGCCTCCAGCCACGCCTCCAGCTTGGAGGGCGCGGTCCCGTCGGGGGCCGAGGCGATCTCCCCCAGGCGGACCACGCTCTTGGCGAGCCAGCGGTCCGTGACGGCCTCGCGCAGCGCCGCCTTCGACGGGAAGTGCCGGTACACGCTGCCGTGACTGACGCCCAGGGCCCGGGCCACGTCCACCACGGTCGCCTTGGTCGGGCCGAATCGGCGCAGCACTTCCTCGGTGGTTTCGAGGATGCGCTCGGGTGTCAGGGGCTCGGCGGCAGCGGGGGGCATGAGTACGACCGTACCGCCCGCTCAGCGCTCGCTGTCGAGGTGGGCCATCTGGGCTGCCGGATACCGGTCGCCGGCCGCGGCTCCGGCCGGGACCGCCTCCTCGATGGCCGCCAGGTCCGCAGGGCTCAGCTTCACGTCCATGGCACCCAGTGCCTCGGACAGTCGGTCCCGGCGGCGGGCACCCACCAGCGGCACGATGTCCTCGCCGCGCGAGAGCACCCACGCGATGGCGGTCTGCGCGATGCTGACCCCCTTGTCCTCCGCGACCTTGCGCAGGGCGTCGACGAGGTCGAGGTTGTGCCGGAGGTTCTCGCCCTGGAAGCGGGGGCTCATCCCGCGAAAGTCGCCCGGCGCCAGCTCCCGGTCACGGCTGAAGTGCCCGCTGATCAGGCCGCGGCTCAGTACCCCGTACGCCGTGATCCCGATGCCCAGCTCGCGGGCGGTCGGCAGGATCTCCTCCTCGATGCCGCGGGAGATGAGCGAGTACTCGATCTGGAGGTCGGCGATCGGAGCCACGGCCGCGGCCCGGCGCAGGGTGTCCGCGCCGACCTCGGAGAGGCCGATGTGCCGCACGTGCCCGGCCTCGACGGCCTCGGCGATGGCACCGACGGTCTCCTCGATCGGGACCGCCGGATCGACGCGGGCGATCCGGTAGACGTCGATGTGGTCCCGACCCAGGCGCTGGAGCGAGTAGGCCAGGAAGTTCCTGACTGCATCGGGGCGGCCGTCATAGCCGGCGAAGCCGCCCTCGACCGTCCGCAGCGCGCCGAACTTCACGCTGGTCAGCGCCTGCTCGCGGGCGGCGGCGGGCGCGGTGCGCAGGGCTTCGCCGATGAGCAGCTCGTTGTGGCCCATGCCGTAGAAGTCGCCGGTGTCGAGCAGCGTGACCCCGGCGTCCAGGGCGGCGTGGATGGTCGCGATCGACTCGCTGCGGTCGGCCTCCCCGTACAGGGCGGACATGCCCATGCAGCCCAGACCCAGCGGGAAGACGGAGGGGCCGGTCGAGCCGAGGGTGCGGGTGTTCTCGTTCGTCGTCATGGAAGAACCATGGCATGACGAGTGACAGATTTCAATATCTGTCACTCGTCAGTGCGGCTATGCCGCCATGCGCAGGGTCAGTGCAGCCGCTGCGGCCAGGGTCAGGACCGCCGCCGGGGCCAGTTCGAAGTCCTTGACGCGCAGGTGGCTGATCACCGCGCCCGCGAAGTAGAGGGTCACGCCGACGGCGGCGGCGACGCCCAGTGGTGTCACCCACAGGCCGGCGACCAGTCCGATCGCACCGGCCGCCTTCAGTGCGGCCAGCCGGGGCAGCCAGCTGTCCGGGACCTCGACCTTCCGCATGCTCGCCATGACCGCCTCGTTCCGCTGGAGCGTGAACGTGGCGGACGCGGCCAGGACGAGTGCGAGCAGGCCGGCGACGACGGCATAGGCAATGAACATGTTGGACTCCAACGATCGGGGGTTGCAGATAATTGAATAGCATCAACGATCGATAGTCTGCAACCATTCCCGGGTTGTTACGATGTCCGATATGACGGCAGCTCAGGCAGCTCAGGAATCCCCGCACCCCCCGCAGCGGCTGGGCCTGCTGCTGGCCTGGCACGGCTCGATCACCGAGACCCGGATGAAGAAGGCGCTCAGCACGGCTGGGCTCACCCCGCGGCACGCGATGACGCTCATGCACCTGGAGGTCGGCCCCGTCGGTCAGCGGGCACTCGCCGAGCGGCTGGAGGTGGACCCGAGCGTGCTCGTCGGCATCCTCAACGACCTGGAGGGCGAGGGCCTGGCCGTCCGCCGCCGGGACCCGGCCGACCGCCGCCGTCACAACGTGGCCATCACCGAGGCCGGATCGGCCGCCCTCGCCAAGACGAACGCGGCGCTCGACGAGGTCGAACTCGCCATGTTCGCCGCGCTCTCGCAGCAGGACCGGGACGCACTGCGCGGGCTGCTGGCCCGGATCGACTCGAACGCCGACGACTTCAACTGCACCGAGTAGCGGGCCCCGTCAGCCCCTCGGCGGGACAGCGGCCGGCTTCGGTTCCGCGGGCGTCCGCTCCAGCGTGCGGGCGGTTCGTGCCGCGGTCCGCATCGCCCACCGGCCGCTGGTCACGGCGCCCACGACGAGCGCGAGCAGTCCGCAGGCCGTGATGACCCACCAGGCCGGCCGGGTCGCCTCGGTGAAATCGGCGCCGCCGGCCGTCCCCGCGGCCAGCACCGCGCCGATCACGGCCACGCCCAGCGTGCCGCCGGTCTGCCGGCTGGTGGAGGCGACCGCGGCCGCGACACCCGCCTGGGCCCGGGGCATACCGGAGACCGCCGTGTTCGTGATGGGCGCGTTGACCATGCCGAAGCCCAGCCCGAACAACACGTACGCGGTGAACAGCAGCGGCGTCGAGGTCTGCGCCGAGAAGGCGGCGAACAGGAGCCCGCTCGACGCCATCGCCGTCCCCGCGATCAGGAGCGACGGCCGCGGCCCCCGACTGCCCACCAGTCGCCCCGACAACGGGGGGCAGATGAAGGCGAGCGCAGCCATCGGCAGCATGTAGAGCCCGGCGTCGAGCGCGCTCAGCCCCCGTACGTCTTGCAGGTACAGGGTGTTGAGGAACAGGAACCCGGACAGCGCGGCGAAGGCGCTGACGGCGATCACCGTCGCGCCGCTGAAGGGAGCGCTCCGGAAGAACCGGGGGTCGATCAGGGGCTCCGCCCGGCGCGGCTCGTAGAACAGCAGCCCCGCCAGCGAGGCCACGGCCACGGCCGCGCAGCCGAGGATGACCGGAGCGTTCCAGCCCGCGGTCGGCGCCTCGATGATCCCGTACGTCACGGAGCCCAGCAGGGTCATGACCAGCAGCTGGCCCACCGGGTCCGGGCGGCGCGGGTGCGCGGCCCGCGATTCGGGGACGAAGCGCAGCGTCAGCACCAGCGCCAGCAGCCCGACCGGGAGGTTGAGCCAGAAAATGGACCGCCAGCCGACGGAATCCACGAGCAGTCCGCCGATCAGCGGGCCCACGGCCATGGATATGCCGACCACCGCGCCCCAGGCGCCGATGGCACGGGCCCGCTCGCGCGGATCCGTGAACGTATTGGTGATGATCGACATGGCGACCGGGTTCAGCATCGAGCCGCCCACGGCCTGGACCATCCGGAAGGCGATCAGCCACTCCAGGCTCGGCGCGAGCGAGCAGAGCAGCGAGCCCGCGGTGAAGACCACCAGGCCCGCGGCGAAGACCCTGCGGCGCCCGATCCGGTCCGCCGTGGAGCCCGCCAGCATCAGCAGCGAGGCCAGGACCAGCGTGTACGCGTCGATCGTCCACTGCATGCCGGCGACGGACGCGTCCAGCTCGCGGCGCATCGAGGGCAGGGCGACGTTGAGCACCGTCACGTCGAGGCTGACGATGAGCAGGCTCGTGCAGCAGATCGCCAGGACCAGGAGTCTGCGACGACGACTCGACTCGGGCATAGTTACGATAGTACGCCTAACTAAAGAAATGCGTGATGCGATTCGTCTGGGCGACAATGGGGGGATGACCACGCTCCCCCCGCCGCTCGCGATCGGCCCGCACACCGTGCAGCCCCCCGTGGTGCTCGCCCCCATGGCCGGCATCACCAATGCCCCGTTCCGTACCCTCTGCCGCGAGTTCAGCGGCGGCAAGGGGCTGTTCGTGAGCGAGATGATCACGACCCGCGCCCTGGTCGAGCGCAACGAGAAGACCATGCAGCTGATCCACTTCGACGCCTCCGAGAAGCCCCGCTCGATCCAGCTGTACGGGGTCGACCCGGCGACGGTCGGCAAGGCGGTCCGCATGATCGTCGAGGAGGACCGCGCCGACCACATCGACCTCAACTTCGGCTGCCCGGTCCCCAAGGTGACCCGCAAGGGCGGCGGCTCCGCCCTCCCGTACAAGCGGAACCTGCTGCGCGCGATCCTGCGCGAGGCGGTCGCGGGCGCCGGTGACCTGCCGGTCACCATGAAGATGCGCAAGGGCATCAACGACGACCACCTCACCTACCTGGACGCCGGACGGATCGCCGTCGAGGAGGGCGTCACCGCCATCGCCCTGCACGGCCGCACCACCGCCCAGCACTACGGCGGCACCGCCGACTGGGACGCCATTGCGCGGCTCAAGGAGCACGTGCCGGAGATCCCGGTGCTCGGCAACGGCGACATCTGGTGCGCCGAGGACGCGCTGCGCATGGTCCGCGAGACCGGCTGCGACGGCGTGGTGGTGGGGCGCGGCTGCCTGGGACGCCCGTGGCTGTTCAACGACCTGGTCGCGGCGTTCGAGGGGCGACCGGAGGACTTCCACAAGCCGACGCTGCGCGAGGTCGCGGCCACGATGCACCGGCACGCCGAACTGCTCGGTGAGTGGATCGGCGACGAGGCGCGCGGGGTGATCGACTTCCGTAAGCACGTGGCCTGGTACCTCAAGGGCTTCTCGGTGGGCTCCGAGATGCGCAAGAAGCTGGCGGTCACCTCGTCGCTGGCCGAGCTGGACGCTCATCTGAGCGAGCTCGACCTGGACCAGCCGTGGCCCGAGAGTGCGGACGGCCCGCGCGGCCGGACGTCCGGAAACAACCGGGTTGTCCTTCCGGATGGCTGGCTGAAGGATCCGTACGACTGCGCGGGCGTGAGCGAGGACGCCGAACTGGACACGTCCGGGGGCTGAGAAACAGCTGACAAACTATGCCGCCGGCGGCGTGACATACGCCACGCATGGGTGGGGTTGCGCTCACATGAGCGCGAAAATCACGGGTAAGACTTCCAAAGGGTGGCACTGGGTGCCACCCTTTGTTTGTTCAAGACTTGAACGCAAATGTATCGATGATCGCTCATCCGAGCGTAAACACGCCGCAGGAGCCCCTTCACCCTTCGGGAGGTGAACGCTCTTCGTAGGTTCTGGCTACTCTTCGGTTACTTTCGATCTGGTGGCGCACGGGTGGTTACAGCCGCATGACGACCAAGTGGACGTACCCAGAAGCCTTCGATCTGGGTATGTTCCTGGCCGTCAGGGCAGCCACCGAGTCCTCGAGGAGTCGAGACCCGTGTCGGAAAACAAAGATCAGAAGTTCGTCTACGACTTCACCGAGGGAAACCGCGACCTCAAGGACCTTCTCGGCGGCAAGGGGGCCAACCTCGCCGAGATGACCAACCTGGGTCTGCCGGTCCCTCCCGGCTTCACCATCACCACCGAGGCCTGCAAGGTCTACCTCGCCAGCGGTGAGGCCCCGGCCGCGCTGCGC
Source organism: Streptomyces sp. NBC_00597 (assembly GCF_041431095.1). Lineage (GTDB taxonomy): Bacteria > Actinomycetota > Actinomycetes > Streptomycetales > Streptomycetaceae > Streptomyces. The sequence goes on along the minus strand of NZ_CP107757.1, from coordinate 3,525,449 downwards.
GACGAGGTCAGCGCCCACCTGGCCGCCCTTGAGGCGAAGATGGGCAAGAAGCTCGGCCAGTCGGACGACCCGCTCCTGGTCTCCGTGCGCTCCGGTGCCAAGTTCTCCATGCCCGGCATGATGGACACGGTCCTCAACATCGGCCTCTCCGACGAATCCGTGACCGGCCTCGCCTCCCAGGCCGGTAACGAGCGCTTCGCGTGGGACTCGTACCGCCGCCTGATCCAGATGTTCGGCAAGACCGTCCTGGACGTGGACGGCGAGCTCTTCGAGGAGGCCCTCGACGAGGCCAAGGCCGCCAAGAAGGTCACCGTCGACACCGACCTCGACGCCGCCGACCTGAAGAAGCTGGTCACCCGCTTCAAGAAGATCGTCGCCAAGCAGGCCGGCCGCGAGTTCCCGCAGGACGCCCGCGAGCAGCTCGACCTCGCCGTCGAGGCGGTCTTCAACTCCTGGAACACCGAGCGCGCCAAGCTCTACCGCCGCCAGGAGCGCATCCCGAGCGACCTGGGCACCGCGGTCAACATCTGCTCCATGGTCTTCGGCAACCTCGGCCCCGACTCCGGCACCGGCGTCGCCTTCACCCGCGACCCGGCCAGCGGCCACGCCGGCGTGTACGGCGACTACCTGCAGAACGCCCAGGGCGAGGACGTCGTCGCGGGCATCCGCAACACCGTCCCGCTGGCGGACCTGGAGGCCATCGACAAGGCCTCGTACGACCAGCTCATGACGATCATGACGACGCTGGAGACCCACTACAAGGATCTCTGCGACATCGAGTTCACCATCGAGCGCGGTCAGCTGTGGATGCTGCAGACCCGCGTCGGCAAGCGCACCGCCGGCGCCGCGTTCCGCATCGCCACCCAGCTCGTGGACCAGGGCCTGATCGACGAGGCCGAGGCCCTCCAGCGCGTCAACGGCGCCCAGCTCGCGCAGCTGATGTTCCCCCGCTTCGACGACGGCGCCACCACGACCCTGCTCGGCCGCGGCATCGCCGCCTCCCCGGGTGCGGCGGTCGGCAAGGCCGTCTTCGACTCGTACACGGCCGTCAAGTGGTCGCGCTCCGGCGAGAAGGTCATCCTGATCCGCCGCGAGACGAACCCGGACGACCTGGACGGCATGATCGCCGCCGAGGGCATCCTGACCTCGCGCGGCGGCAAGACCTCGCACGCGGCCGTCGTGGCCCGCGGCATGGGCAAGACCTGCGTCTGCGGCGCCGAGGACCTCGAAGTCGACACCAAGCGCCGCCGCATGACGGTCGGCGGCCAGGTGATCGAGGAGGGCGACGTCGTCTCCATCGACGGCTCCACCGGCAAGGTCTACCTCGGTGAGGTACCCGTCGTACCGTCCCCGGTCGTCGAGTACTTCGAGGGCCGTATGCACGCAGGTGCCGACGACGCCGACGAGCTGGTCGCCGCCGTCCACCGGATCATGGCCTACGCGGACCGCGTCCGCCGGCTGCGGGTGCGCGCCAACGCCGACAACGCCGAGGACGCGCTGCGCGCCCGCCGCTTCGGTGCCCAGGGCATCGGCCTGTGCCGCACCGAGCACATGTTCCTCGGTGAGCGCCGCGAGCTGGTCGAGCACCTGATCCTCGCGGACACCGACAAGGAGCGCGAGGAGGCACTGAGTGCCCTCCTGCCGCTCCAGAAGAAGGACTTCGTCGAGCTGTTCGAGGCGATGGACGGGCTGCCCGTCACCGTCCGCCTGCTGGACCCGCCGCTGCACGAGTTCCTGCCCGACATCACCGAGCTGTCGGTGCGCGTCGCCCTCGCCGAGGCCCGCAAGGACGCCAACGAGAACGACCTGCGCCTGCTCCAGGCCGTGCACAAGCTGCACGAGCAGAACCCGATGCTGGGTCTGCGCGGTGTCCGTCTCGGCCTGGTCATCCCCGGTCTGTTCGCCATGCAGGTCCGGGCGATCGCCGAGGCCGCGGCCGAGCGCAAGAACGCCAAGGGCGACCCGCGCGCCGAGATCATGGTTCCGCTCGTGGGCACCGTCCAGGAGCTGGAGATCGTCCGCGAGGAGGCCGACGCGGTCATCGCCGAGGTGGAGGCCGCCACCGGCACCAGCCTCAAGCTGACCATCGGCACGATGATCGAGCTGCCGCGCGCCGCCCTGACGGCCGCCCAGATCGCCGAGGCCGCGCAGTTCTTCTCCTTCGGTACGAACGACCTGACCCAGACGGTGTGGGGCTTCTCCCGCGACGACGTCGAGGCCAGCTTCTTCACCGCGTACCTGGAGAAGGGCATCTTCGGGGTCTCGCCGTTCGAGACCATCGACAAGGACGGCGTCGGCGCGCTGGTCCGCAGTGCGGTCCAGGCCGGCCGGGCGACCCGCCCCGACCTCAAGCTCGGCGTCTGCGGCGAGCACGGCGGTGACCCCGAGTCGGTCCACTTCTTCCACGAGGTGGGTCTCGACTACGTCTCCTGCTCGCCGTTCCGCATTCCGGTGGCGCGCCTGGAGGCCGGCCGCGCCGCGGCCGAGGCGAAGGGCAGCGACAGCCGCTGAGCCCTTCACGGCCCTGACAGGGCCCGCTGACTGCGCGTCCGCCCCCGGGTTCCCTGACCCCCGAGGGCGGACGCGCCCATTTTTTGTTGTTCAACAAATCTTTACGCCAGCAGGCGGTGGACGGATCCCCACCCGTCCACCGCCTGCTGTCAATCTGCCAGGCACGTCGGCGCTTCCCGGTGCGACCGACCGCCAGGCCCCGCAAAGCCCCCCACGGCCTTCACGGAGCGTTTCGGTCGCACTGGAGTGTGCCTGGCGGAGTACAGGATTTCGGTTGTCACGCCCCTGCCGAAAGGGGTTTCAACTGTGGCCGAAAGGGCGTGGTGACAACGTGTGACGGCATGCATACTCATGAGGCGGGGGGATTGCGGTTGCACAGGTGGGGGTTCGGTGCTGCGTATCCATTTCACTGGAGTGGACCTGGCACGCGTACGGATGGCAGGGCGTCCCGATGCGTTGTGGGAAACGATTCTGAGTTTTCACCGCTTAAGAGACCGGCGTGATGCGCGGCTCTTCGGTGAATGGCGTACGGAAACCCGGAGCAGGTTGAATAGTGAAACACGTTTGCTCGGTGCGCTCATACCGAGTCGTGGTTATTTTCCCGATTTCCTGACCCCTGTTGAGGGGCAGTACGGGTGGGACGTGGGCTTGGACGCGTTGCGCGGGATCCGCCCCGAGCGGATGCGGCGCGAGCTCGCGCTACTGGGCGCGGGCACAGCCGTGGGAGCCGCGTTCGGCATGCCCTCGGCCGTGAGCGGGGGCGCCGACGCGCTGGTCCCGCGACGGCTGCGCGACTTCATGGACGGCGGCACCAAGCACCTGCCGAGGCTGCTGGGCGAGCTGCGCGGCTACCACCGGGCGGCCGTGGAGCCGTACTGGACGCACATCCAGGCCCAGATCGAGGCCGAGCGGGCCGCGCGCGGCCGGGCCCTGCTGGACGGAGGCGCGGACGAGCTGCTGGCCTCGCTGCCGCCGATGCTGCGCTGGCGGGCGCCGGTCCTGGAGTGCGACTACCCCGTGGACCGCGACGTACGGCTGCGGGGGCGCGGGCTGCTGCTCCAGCCGTCCTTCTTCTGCCGGCGCACCGCCGTGACCCTGCACGACCCGGAGCTGCCCCCGGTGCTGGTCTACCCGGCGGCCGCGCAGCTGGCCTCGGCCCCCACCGGCGCCGAATCGATTCGGCCCTTGGAGGAGCAGCGCCAGCGCACGCTGGGCAAGCTCGTCGGGCACACCCGCTCGGTGGTGCTGCGGGCCATAGGCGACGGCGCCACCACCAGCGAGCTGGCCCGCCGGGCCGGGGTCTCGCTGGCCTCCGCGAGCCAGCACGCCTGCGTGATGCGCGAGGCGGGTCTGGTCACCACCCTGCGCCGGGGCAACGCCGTCCTGCACACGGTGACCCCGCTGGGGGCCGCGCTGCTGAAGGGCGGAGCGGTGGCCTCGTAGTGTGCCCGGCGGCCCCGGGGCGCGAAGCGCGGTCCGGGGCCACGGCCCACGAAGTGACGAACCGCAGGACTTTCAGCCCTGGCGGCCGCGGGCCCGCGCCAAGATGCTGGAACGATGAACCAGTTCGCCGCGGACAACGACATCTGCGGCCGCGCCGACCTCGCCGTCGTGCTGCGCCGCTTCTACACGGCCGCATTCGCCGACCGGCGCATCGGGCCGTTCTTCACCGAGGTGGCCGGCACGGACCTGGAGGTCCACCTGCCGCGGATCACCGACTTCTGGGAGCGGGCCCTGTTCCGTACGGCCGGCTACGGGCGCGACGCCTTCGCCCCGCACGCCGCCCTGCACGCGGCGCGGGCGATGACCGCCGAGGACTTCGGACGGTGGGTGCAATTGTGGCGCGCCGCCGTCGACGGCCTGTACCGGGGGCCGAACGCGGAGCGGGCGAAGGCGACGGGCGAGCGGATCGCCCTGGCCCTGCACAAGCGGCTGGCCGGGCCGGACCCGGCGCTGCTCCGCCGGGAGGACACCCGGGGCTTCGTCCCGCTGGCCGCCCTACAGCTCCGCTCCACGGCCTGACCTGCGCTGACGCGCCCCACCCGGCTGCCCGGCGGGAACTTCGGAAAAGTTTTCCGCCGCAGCGATGAGTTTTCCCGGGCACCCCGGTCTATCTCTCGAAAGCACGTACACGAGAGATGAGGAACCGAGATGCCCACCATGATCTTCGTCAACCTGCCCGTCAAGGACATCGACGCCGCCAAGGCGTTCTGGGGCGAGCTCGGCTACTCCTTCAACCCCCAGTTCAGCGACGAGAAGACCGGCTGCCTCGTCATCAGCGACACGATCTTCGCGATGCTGATGACCGAGGAGCGCTTCAAGGACTTCGCGACCAAGGAGGTGGCGGACGCCACCAAGACCACCGAGGTCATGCTCGCCCTGAGCGCGGAGAGCCGGGAGAAGGTCGACGAGGTCGTCGGCGCCGCCCTCGCGGCCGGCGGCACCGAGCCCCGCCCGGCCCAGGACCTCGGCTTCATGTACGGCCGGGCCTTCGAGGACCTGGACGGCCACGTCTGGGAGTACGTGTGGATGGACCCGGCGGCCGTCCAGGGCTGATGCCCCCGCTCGCGCGCTACGCCACCGCCGCCGAGGTCACGGCGGTCCGCACCGGATAGGTCCGGACCGCCGCCTCCTCGTCGTCCAGACAGCGCCCCGAGGCGAGGTCGAAGCGCTGCTTCAGCAGCGGCGAGGCCACGAAGGGCTTGTTGTCCACACAGCCGACCAGCCCTCGCGAGAGCACCGCCGCACCGGTGAACGGGTCCCGGTTGTCGATGGCGTACAACCCCCCGGACCGGCCGATGAACACCGCGGCCTGCCTCCCGTCGGGCAGTAGGACCGCGACGCCCCGCCCGGGGGTCAGGTCGGTCAGTTCGCACACCGTCAGCCAGCCTTCGGCCACCTGCAGTTCCACGGTCATCGGGTGCCTCCCACGGCCTCCAGCGGCCGGATGTCGAGAATGGTCAGGTCGGGCTTGACCTGGTCGCGTTCGGGGATGAACTTCACGGTCGGGTCCGGGGCGCCGGGGGCGTTCACGAAGGACACGAACCGGCGCAGCCGCTCGGGGTCCTCCAGCGTCTCCGCCCATTCGTCGCGGTAGTGCGCCACGTGGTCGGCCATCAGCGACTCCAGCTCGCCGCACAGCCCCAGCGAGTCGTGTACGACCACGTCCCGCAGGTGCTCCAGGCCGCCCTCCAGCCGGTCCAGCCAGGTGGAGGTGCGCTCCAGGCGGTCCGCGGTGCGGATGTAGAACATCAGGAACCGGTCGATGAGCCGCACCAGTTCGGCGTCGGACAGGTCCTGGGCCAGCAGGTCGGCGTGGCGCGGGGTGGCCCCGCCGTTCCCGCCGACGTACAGGTTCCAGCCGTTCGCCGTCGCGATCACGCCGAAGTCCTTGCTCTGCGCCTCCGCGCACTCGCGGGCGCAGCCGGACACCGCCGACTTGAGCTTGTGCGGGGCGCGCAGTCCCCGGTAGCGCAGCTCCAGGTCGATGGCCATCCGCACGCTGTCCTGGACGCCGTAGCGGCACCAGGTCTGGCCCACGCAGGACTTCACCGTGCGCAGTGCCTTCCCGTACGCGTGGCCGGACTCGAACCCGGCGTCGACGAGCCGGGCCCAGATCCGGGGGAGCTGGTCCACGCTGGCACCGAAGAGGTCGATGCGCTGCCCGCCGGTGATCTTCGTGTAGAGCCCGAAGTCTCGGGCCACCTCGCCGATCACGATGAGCTTGTCGGGGGTGATCTCGCCGCCGGGGATGCGCGGGACGACCGAGTACGAGCCGTTGCGCTGGAGGTTCGCGAGGAAGTGGTCGTTGGTGTCCTGGAGGGCGGCCTGCTCCCCGTCGAGGACGTAGCCGCTCGCGCCGAGGGTGGGGGCGAGCGAGGCGATGATCGAGCCGACGGCCGGCTTGCAGACCTCGCAGCCGTCGCCGCCGCGGGCCGCGTCCCGGCCGTGGCCGTCGAGGAGCTGCTCGTACGAGATGAGCCGGCGGGTTCGGACGATCTCGTAGAGCTCGGCACGGGTGAAGGGGAAGCAGCCGCACAGGCCCTTGTCGGCGGCCGCGGGCAGCAGCTGGCCGATCACCTTCAGGCAGCTGCCGCAGCCGGTGCCCGCCTTGGTGCACTGCTTGACCTCGGGGAGGCTCGCGCAGGCGGTGATCGCCTTCTTGGTGACGTTGTGGCAGGAGCAGATCACCGCGGAGTCCGGCAGCGCCGACGGGCCCAGCGCGACCGGCGCACCGAGGCCGGCGGGCAGCACCAGCTGGTCGGGGCTGACGGGCGGGACGCTGCCGGTGAGCGGGCGCAGCAGGCCGTACGAGTCGGCGTCGCCGACCAGGACCCCGCCGAGCAAGACCCCCTCGGGGGAGACGACCAGCTTCTTGTAGACGCCGGAGCGGGAGTCCGAGTAGACGACGTCGAGGCTTCCGGGGGCCGCGCCGTGGGCGTCGCCGAAGGAGGCCACGTCCACGCCGAGCAGCTTGAGCTTGGTGGAGAGGTCGGCTCCGGTGAACTCCTTGTCGCGGCCCAGGAGGTCCTCGGCGGCGGTCTCGGCCATCTCGTAGCCGGGGGCGACCAGTCCGTACACCCGGCCGTCGGTGGCCAGCGCGCACTCGCCGATGGCGTAGACGCGGGGGTCCGAGGTGCGGCAGCGGGCGTCGACGCCGATGCCGCCGCGCTCGCCGACGGTCAGGCCCGAGGCGCGGGCGAGGTCGTCGCGGGGGCGGACCCCGGCGGAGAAGACGACGAGGTCGGTGTCGACGGTGGAGCCGTCGGAGAGGCGCATTCCGCTGACGTGGCCGTCCTCTCCGGTGACGACCTCCTGGGTGCCGACGCCGGTGTGGACCGTCAGCCCCATCGACTCGATGGTGCGCAGCAGGGCCGCGCCGCCGCCCTCGTCGACCTGGACGGGCATCAGGCGCGGGGCGAACTCCACGATGCGGGTGGCGAGTCCGAGGCCCTGGAGGGCGCCGGCGGCTTCGAGCCCGAGGAGACCGCCGCCGACGACCGCGCCACTGGTGCGGGTCTTGGCGTACTCCTCGATCGCGAGCAGGTCCTCGATGGTGCGGTAGACGAAGCAGCCGGGGGCGTCCTTGCCGGGGACGGGCGGCACGAAGGGGTAGCTGCCGGTCGCCAGGACGAGCACGTCGTACGGGAAAACCCGTCCCGAGCGGGAGGTGACGGTGCGGGCCCCGCGGTCGATGGTCTCGGCGGGGTCGCCCAGGTGCAGGTCGATCCCGTGCTGCTCCATGAAGCCGGCGGGGGTGAGGGAGAGGTCTTCGGCGGTGCTGCCGGAGAAGTACGAGGTGAGGTGCACGCGGTCGTAGGCCGGCCGGGGTTCCTCGCAGAGCACGGTGATCCGGTGCGTGGAGGTGGCCCCGCGCTCGGCGAGTGCCTCAAGGTAGCGCTGGCCGACCATGCCGTGGCCGATGAGCACGATGGCGGGAGTGGGCGTGGGTGCGGCCATGATCAGGAGCCTCCGTCGTCGGTGAGCAGGTGGAACAGGTCGGTCAGGGTCTCGGCGTCCTCCCAGCTGCGGGCGAGGGCGCCCACGCTGGAGAGTTCGCCGAGGAGGACCCCGCCGACGAGGCGGTCGCCGCGGACGACGACCTTCCGGTAGGTCCGGCGGGTGGCGTCGGCGAGGCGGACCACGTCGTCCCCGGGAAGCGGGGTGGTCTCGCCGAAGGCGGCGAGATCGAGCGGGCCGGTGTCCGTGGCATCGGATCCGGTGGCGGCAGCGAGGGTGAGGCGGGTCAGGGCGCGGGTTCCGGTGTATCCGGGGGTAGTTCCTCCGGTTCCTTCGGTTCCTTCGGTCACTCCGGCGGGGCCGCTCGCGCCGGTCAGTTGTGCCGCGAGGGCATCGGCCTGCTCCAGGGCGGGGCCCGCGAGCCCGTACACCCGGCCCGCGTGCTCGGCGCAGTCGCCGACCGCGTGGATGTGCGGGTCGCTGGTGCGCAGCCGGTCGTCCACGAGGATCCCGGTGCCCACGCGGAGCCCGGCGGCGAGCGCGAGCCCGGTCCGGGGCCGCACACCGCAGGCGAGCACGACGACGTCCGCGTCGAGCCGGTACCCGTCGGCGAACTCGACCCCGCCGACCCGCCGCCCTCCCGCGCCGCCCGCAGACGGCGCCGTCGTCAGGCCGCGGACCCGGCACTGGGTGTGGATCTCGATGCCGAGGGTGGTCAGGTGGTCGTGCAACAGCGCCGAGGCGTCCGCGTCCAGCTGGCGTTCCATCAGGCGCTCGCCCTGCTGGGCCAGGACCACCTGGGCGCCGCGCTCGGCCAGGGCGCGGGCCGCGGAGACGCCGAGGAGGCCGCCGCCGATCACAACGGCGCGCACGCCGGACCGTGCGCCCACCGCGGCCGACAGGGCCAGGCAGTCGTCCATCGTGCGGAACGCGTGGACCCCGTCGGGCAGTTCCCGGCCCTCCGGTTCGAACAGGCCGCGCAGTGGCGGGAGGACCGCGTTGGAACCGGTGGCCAGGACCAGCGTGTCGTACCGCTCGGTGCTGCCGTCGTCGCAGTGGACCGTGCGGTCGGCGCGGTCGATGCGGACCGCACGGACGCCCCGCCGCAGCGCCGGCCCGGCGTCCGGGAGAGCGGTCACCTCCGGTGCGTACCGGCCCGCCAGGACCTCCGCCAGCAGGACGCGGTTGTACGGAACGTGCGACTCCTCGCCGAGGACCGTCACTTCGGCACCACCGGCGCCGGCATCCGCACCCGCGGCCGCGCCCAGCCGCGCAGCGACCCGCAGGCCCGCGAGGCCACCGCCGATCACCACCACACGCTGCTGCTTCGAGGTCATGGCACGAGCGTGCGCGTCCGCTGTTTCCCCTCCGCATCGCCACTGTTACCCGGGAGGAACGCGCACCTCAGCGCCCGGGTTAAGGGTCGGTGAGGCGTTCCTCAAGACCGACTTAAGGATCGGTTCGGGCAGGTCAGCGGCGTTCTGAGCAGCCTTAGCGTGATCCGTATGCGAGATGCGGCGGTGCGGGCCAAGGGCGGGATGCTCGGCGGGGCGGGGGCTGTGGCGCTGCTCTGGGCGGCCCAGGTGCGCCCCTCCGCCCGCCTCGACGCGCTGTTCGCGACCGGCGCCCACCTGACCGGTCTGCTCGCCGGGTACGGGGTGCTGGTCCTGCTCTTCCTGATGGCCCGCGTGCCCGCGGTGGAGCACGGCGTGGGCGCCGACCGGATCGCCCGCTGGCACGCGCTGGGCGGTCGGCACGTGTTGCTGCTCTGCTTCGGGCACGCGCTCTTCGCCCTGTGCGGATACGCCGTCCACGAGGGCGTCGACGTGGTCTGCGCCGTCCGCGGGCTGCTCGGCTATCCCGCCGTGGCCGCCGCCTTCGCCGGAACGGCGCTGCTGGCGGTCGTCGGGGTGACCTCCGCGCGGGCCGTACGCCGACGGGTCAGCCACGAAACCTGGCGCGGGGTGCACCTCTTCGTCTACCTCGCCGCCTCCTTGGCCTTCGGCCACCAGCTCGCCGGGCCCGATCTCGCCCTCGCCGGCTGGTTCTGGGCCCTCGCGCACGCCACCGTCGCCGTCCTGCTGGTCTGGTACCGGGCCGTGGTCCCCGTACGGCAGGCCCTGCGGCATGCGCTGCGGGTGGCCGAGGTGCGGGTCGAGGGGCCCGGGGTGGTCTCCGTCGTCGTGTACGGGCAGCACCTGGAGGAACTGCGCGCGGAGCCGGGCCAGTTCCTGCGCTGGCGGTTCCTCCAGCGCCGGCTGTGGCACACCGCCCTGCCGTTCTCGCTGTCCGCGCCGGTCCGCGGGCACGCCCTGCGGATCACCGTGAAGGCGCTCGGTGGGCACTCCCGCCGGATCCGTCGGCTCCGCCCCGGCACCAGGGTCATCGCCACCGGGCCGTTCGGGGCGCTGACCGCCGCCCGGCGGACCCGGCCCAAGGTGCTGCTGATCGCGGGCGGGGTCGGCATCACGCCGATGCGGGCGCTGTTCGAGACGCTGCCCGGCGGCCCGGGGGACCTCACCCTCCTCTACCGGGCCGGGGCCGAGGAGCACCTGGTGCTGCGGTCCGAGCTGGAGGCCATCGCCGCCGAACGGCAGGCCGGGCTGCACTACCTGCTCGGGTCCTCCGATGCCGCCTACGATCCGCTCGCCCCGCAGGCACTGCTCGCGCTGGTGCCGGACCTGACCGGGCACGACGTGTACCTGTGCGGGCCGCCGGGGATGGCCGAGGCGACGCGGAGCGCGCTGCTGCGGGCCGGGGTGCCGGCCGGGCGCATCCATTGCGAGTGCTTCAGCTTCTGACCCCGACCCGAGTTCCGAGAGGTCGCCGCGCCATGCGCCATCCGCTGCACGTCCCCCTGTCCGTACCGGTCGGGCCGGCCAACGCCGCCGCTGCCCCGGCCGTCCGCGCCGGTTCCGTCCGCGCCGGTTCCGTCCGCTCCGCGGCCCGGCACCGCAAGCCGCGCCGGGTCTCCGCGCTGCGGGTGGGCGCCGCCGCGCTGGCCGCCGTACCGCCCGCGCGCCGACTCGCGGCCGGACTCGGTCTGGCCAGCGTGCTGGCCGCGACGGCTCTGACGGCGACGGTGGATCCGGCCGCCCCCGTGGCCCCGGACCGGGCGCCGGCCCGACAAAGCTCAACCTTTGCGCAAGTTTCCGGCGATTGATGGGTCCTGCACCCATCAGCTCCATAGGGTCGTGTCCGTGCCTGACATATCAACGACCATGATCATCGTTCTGTGCGTGGCCGCCGCCGCGGCCGGCTGGATCGACGCGGTGGTGGGCGGCGGCGGACTGCTGCTCCTGCCCGCCCTGCTCCTCGGGCTGCCCAGCGCCCACCCGGCCACCGTGCTCGGCACCAACAAGGCCGTGGCCATCGTCGGCACCGCGGGCGCGGCGGTGACGTACCTACGCAAGGCGCCGGTGGATGTGAAGCTCGCCGTCCGGATCGGCCTGGCCGCGCTCGCCGGTTCCATGGGCGGCGCGGCGCTCGCCGGCGGGATCAGCAAGGACGCCATGCGCCCGCTCATCATGGGCGTGCTCGTGGTCGTCGCGGGCGTCGTCATCTTCAAGCCGGGCTTCGGCAGCGCCCCCTCGACCGCGCCCGTCAGCCGGCAGCGGGTGCTGCTCGCCATCGGGCTCGCCGGGCTCGGCATCGGCTTCTACGACGGGCTCATCGGGCCCGGGACCGGCACCTTCCTGGTGCTCGCCCTCACCGCACTGCTCCACCTCGACCTGGTCACCGCCTCCGCGACCGCCAAGATCGTCAACTGCTGCACCAACGCCGGGGCGCTCGCGATGTTCGCGTACCAGGGCATGGTGCTGTGGCAGCTGGCCGCGCTGTTGGCGGTGTTCAACCTGGCCGGCGGCATGATCGGCGCCCGGATGGCGCTCAAGAAGGGCAGCGGGTTCGTCCGCGGCGTCCTGCTGACGGTGGTCGGCGCGCTGGTGATCAAGCTCGGTCTGGAGCAGTGGGGCTGACCGGGCGGACCGGGCCGACCGGGCCGACCGGAAACCGCTCTCGGCTCCCCGCTAGTACGTTCCCGTGAGATGGGCGAAGACGACCACGTTGCCCTGGTAGCCGGTGCGCGGTGAGAAGCCCCCGCCGCAGGTGATCACCCGGAGCTCCGCGCGCGGCGAGGGCCCGTACACGCGGGAGTCGGGGAAGTGGTCGGCCTCGTAGACCTCGACCGCGTGGACGGTGAACACCGCCGTGCGTCCGTCTTCGCGCGGCACCTCGATCGCGGCCCCACGGTGCAGCGCGCCCAGGTGGTAGAAGACCGCCGGGCCGGTGGCGTGGTCGACGTGGCCGACGACGACGGCCGTACCGACGGCGCCGGGGGTGGTGCCGTCGCGGTACCAGCCCGCCAGATCGCGGCGGGCGGGCGGCGGCACCTCGATGCTGCCGTCGGGCCCGAGGCCCAGCCCGGTCAGCGGGGCGTCCACCCGGATGGACGGGATCCGGATCCGGGTCGGCGGGGATCCGGGGAGGGGGGCGATGCTGCCGGGGTAGCGCACCCGCCCGTTCAGCGCCTCGGCGGGGGAGGGCAGCGGAGGTCCGACGGACTGGCCCGATCCGCTGCCGATCAGCCAGATGCCGACGCAGGCGGCGAGCGCGACGAGCCCGCCGCGGCCGGCCTGGCCTTTGCCCATGCGTGCCCCCTGGCGGTGCGATGGTGTGCTCTGCGTATCCGGTGCCTACGTACTCCGTGTGTCCGTGTGTCCGCGTGCTCGCGTGTCCGCTTGCCGGTTGTGTGACAGGCCGTCGCCCGGCCCCGCGAACGGGGGGACCTCGCGGGGCGGGCGACGGGGGGCGGTACCGGTCGGACCGCGGCCGCAGCCGCGGTGGGCGCCCGTCAGCTCCGCGTGCCGCTCGCCCGGCGACGCAGGAGCCAGGTACCGCCGACGGCGGCCGCGGCCAGCAAGACCGCTCCCGCCGTGATCTTGGTGGGGTCGACGGTGGTGGTCGTTGCGCCACCCACCCCGGTACGGACGTGGCCCTTCGGGCCGCGTTCGGTGACGACCAGGTCGCCGGTGGCGAACTTGCCGTCGGCGCAGGTCGCGCCCACGGCATAGGTGCCGGGGCGGGTGTCGCGGGCGATCTGGAACTGTCCGGTGACCACCTCTTTGTGGGTTCCCGGCACCAGCTTGAAGCGGCCGCCGCCGACCGTGGTGGCATCTCCGTCGGCATGGCCGCCCGTTCCGCAGGCGGTGGTGTTCACGGTGATGCCGGCCCCGGGGGCAGCGGTTTTCGGCCATACCTCCAGCTTCGCGAAGTCGCCGGGGGCGACGCCCGTCGTGCCGAAGTCCGCGGCGGCGACCGCCCCGGTGACCGGGCCGGTGAGCGCGGCGGCGGTCAGCGCGGTGGTGGTGAGCACATGGGCGGTGCGTCGACGCATGGGGGCTCCTGGAGACACGGGGTCGTGTTCCCGAGGTAACCCGGCCTGCCCGCGGCCCGCCTGCTGATGTGCCGTCAGTTCGGTGCGCGCGGCTGCCGTTGTCGCAGGTCATGGCCCTGCATGCGGCCGTTCGAGCGGGCCACCCCGTCCGGGTGAGGGCGGACGCGGGACGGAGCCCGGGCCGGGCCGTAATCAGGCCGGGGAGCACCACCGTCGCCGCCGTGCCCGCCGGGGCCGGGTTGGCCAGGGTCACCCGCGCCCCGACCAGCTGCGCCTGGCGTCGCCCGTGAGGTCGCGGTACAGCGGCGGGCGGATCCCGACCTTGCCCGGTGCGTCGATCCAGCCCTTCGCCGCGAACGGCTTCATCTGCTCGTCGGCTCGTACGACGTCCCGTACGTTCACCGCGGCCAGTCCGGCTGAGCCACCTCCGGCGCGTTCTTCAGCGGCTGTGGCGGGGGCTCCCGGGTGCCGACCGGCTTGCCGGACGCCGCGGCGGAGCGGTCGGTCCACGGCGGCCAGAGCGACTCGGGCTGCGGCCGGGCCGACACCGGCGGCACGGGCTCACCGACGGCGAGCCCTCCGGGCGCGGAGCAGCCGCCGGCGGCGAGCGGCAGAGGGCAGGCGCACAGGAGGGCGGCGGTGGTGCGGGGGCGGGCCGGCCGCGTCAAAGGTCGCGCCAGGGGTCGCGTCATGGGAAAGGGAGGCCAAGGGGATCGGGGGAGGGGGAACCGACGGTAGAGGGCGACGGTCACGGGCGCCGGGAGGTTGTGTGACAGCGGTCCGTACCGTGGAGGAACGCGGGCGGATTCGGGACCAAAGTCCCGGGCCGCGCGCCGTCCGGCACAACCGAGGGAGGGCTCCGTGACACCATCCGATCGGCCAGAACCGCCACGACCGCCGCGGCCGCAGCCGCAGTCGGCAGAGCTCGCGGTGCTCACCGTGCTGACCACCGTCGACTCGGCGCAGGCGGCCTCGGCGCTCGCCCGCGGTGCGGTGGAGGCGCGGCTGGCCGCTTGCGCGCAGATCTCCGGGCCGGTGACCTCCGTCTACCGCTGGGAGGACGCGCTGGAGACCTCCGAGGAGTGGCAGGTGCTGTTCAAGACCACCACCACGGCTGCCTACCCGGCCCTGGAGGCCCGGCTGACCGAGGGGCGCCCGTACGACACGCCGGAGATCATCGCCACCCCGGTGGTGCGGGGCAGCGCGGACTACCCGGCGTGGGTCGCGGCGGAGGTGACGGCCCGATGAGCACCGCCGAGCTCCCCTTCTTCGTGTACGGGACCCTGCGTCCGGGAGAGGTCAACCACGCCCTGTTCCTGCGGGGCCGCACGGCCGCCGAGGAGCCCGCCCGGCTCCCGGACGCGCTCCTGTACGACGGTCCCGGATATCCGTACGCCGTCCAGCACCCGGGATCGCAGATCGTCGGCGAGCTGGTCACTGCGGCGCCCGGCGCGTACGGGGGGCTGCTGGCCGAACTGGACCGGCTGGAGGAGTACCACGGACCGGGCCGGCCGCTGAACATCTACGACCGGGTCCGCCTCGACGCGGTCCGCCCGGACGGCAGCCGGACCGCCGCCTGGGTCTACCTGGCGGCACCGCTGCTGGCTCGCCGGCTGCGCGAGTCCGGCACCGAGATACCGGGCGGCGACTGGTTCGCCCGCAGGGTCTGACGCCCAGGGCCGAGCGCGCCACGGGCCCTGCAAGCCGTACGGGCCGGCCCTACAGGCCCTCGGCCCCGCGGTTGCGCAGGCGCTGGCCGTACTGCTGGAGGACCCAGAGCTCCTCCTGGACCGCCGCCAGCTGCTCCGGCGGGGCCTGCGGGCCCAGGCGCGACATCGTTCCCTGGATCTCGTGGACCCGCCGGTCGACCGCGCGCAGCCGGACCTGGACCAGCTGCACGCCCGCGTAGACCTCGTCCACCGTCTTGGCGTGGATGGCCTCGACCGCGAGCTCGGTGACGAGCGCGCGGACCGTGTCGTTCGGCGCGGCGTCGCGGACCCGGGCCAGGTAGTCGTCGGTGCCCAGGGAGGCGCCGCCCGCGGCCTGGATGGCCTCGCGGACCGCCGCGTACGGCGGGGCGGTGAACTCGTCCACCCCGTACGCGTCGAAGGCCGGCGAGACCAGGGCCGGCCGCTGGAGCGCCAGCTTGAGCAGCTCGCGCTCGGTGCGGTGCGCCGGGCTGCGCAGGTTCAGCGCCGGTCCGCCCGCGGCCGCGGCGGAGGGCGCGGCTGCCGCCTCGTAGGAAGACGAGGACGAGGACACCTGGCGGCCGCGGCCCTGTTGCTGCCCGCCCGGCTGGTTGCCCCGCTCCCGCGCCCAGCGCGCCAGCTGCGCGACCCGCTTGACCACGAACTGCTCGTCCCGGATGCCGAGCATCCCCGCGAGCTGGACCGCCGACTCGTGCTGGATCGCGATGTTCTTGATGTTGGCGACGACCGGGGCGGCCTCGTCCAGCGCGGCCGCCCGGCCCGCCGGGTTCTCCAGGTTGTGCCGGGCGACGATGTGGCGCAGCGCGAACTCGAACAGCGGGGTCCGGGCGTCCACCAGCCCGACCACCGCCGCGTCCCCCTGCGCCAGGCGCAGGTCGCACGGGTCCATGCCGCCGGGGGCGATGGTGATGGAGGTTTCGGCGGCGAACTTCTGGTCGTCCTCGAAGGCGCGCAGCGCGGCCTTCTGGCCGGCCGCGTCACCGTCGAAGGTGAAGATCACCTCGGCGGTCGCGTTGTCCATCAGCAGGCGGCGCAGGATCTTGATGTGGTCGCCGGCGAAGGCGGTGCCGCAGGTCGCGATCGCGGTCGTGACCCCCGCCATGTGGCAGGCCATCACGTCCGTGTAGCCCTCGACCACCACGGCCCGCGAGGTCTTCGCGATCTCCTTCTTCGCCAGGTCGATGCCGTACAGCACCTGGGACTTCTTGTAGATCGCCGTCTCGGGCGTGTTCAGGTACTTCGGCCCGTTGTCGTCGTCGCGCAGCTTGCGCGCGCCGAAGCCGACCACCTCGCCGCTGATATCGCGGATCGGCCACATCAGACGGCCGCGGAAGCGGTCGATGGGCTTGCCGCTGCGGCTGTCCTGGGCCAGGCCGGAGGTGATCAGCTCCTTGTCGCTGAAGCCCTTGCCGCGCAGGAAGCGGGTCAGGTGGTCCCAGCCGGCAGGGCTGTAACCGACGCCGAAATGCTCGGCCGCGGCCTGGTCGAAGCCGCGCTCCGCGAGGAACCTGCGGCCGATCTCGGCCTCGGGGCTGCCCAGCTGGTCGACGTAGAACTGGGCGGCCGCCTTGTGCGCCTCGACGAGCCGGATGCGCTCGCCGCGGCCGCTGGTGCCCGCGGTGTACCCGCCCTCCTCGTACCGGAGGGTGATGCCCGCCTGGCCCGCGAGGCGCTCGACCGCCTCCGAGAACGACAGGTGGTCGATCTTCATGATGAAGTCGAGGGTGTCCCCGCCCGCCTGGCAGCCGAAGCAGTGGTAGAGACCCTTGCTGGGGCTGACCTGGAAGGACGGGGACTTCTCGTCGTGGAAGGGGCACAGGCCCTTGAGGTTGCCGCCGCCCGCGTTGCGCAACTGGAGGTAGTCGGAGACCACGGCATCGATCGGGACCGCGTCCCGTACCGCCTTCACGTCGTCGTCGTTGATCCGTCCTGCCACCCGTGAAGTCTACGGCCGGGTGCCGGCAAACCCGTCAGGCCCCCTCGGCCGGCAGGAGGGAGCCAAGCGGAACCGACGGGTCCGCCAGCGCCTCGCGGTTGACCGGCGCTTTCGACCGGATCAGGGCCTGGATGTGCTCGGTGACGTCCCACACATTCACGTTCATCCCGGCCAGCACCCGCCCGTCCGCCAGCCAGAACGCGATGAACTCCCGCTTGGCCACGTCCCCGCGGATCAGTACCTGGTCGTAGCCGCCCGCCGGGGCGTACCCCGAGTACTCCAGGCCCACGTCGTACTGGTCGGAGAAGAAGTACGGCACCCGGTCGTACGACACCTCCTGCCCCAGCATCGCCCGCGCCGCGGCCGGGCCGCCGTTGAGCGCGTTCGCCCAGTGCTCGACCCGCAGCCGGGTCCCGAGCAGCGGGTGGTGCGCGGCGGCCACGTCGCCGACCGCGAACACGTTCGGATCGCTGGTGCGCAGCGAGGCGTCCACGGCGATGCCGCCGCCGTGCTGCCGGTCGACCAGGGCCAGCCCGGAGGTCTCGGCGAGCGCCGTCCGCGGCGCCGCCCCGATCGCCGAGAGCACGGCGTGCGCCGGGTGCTCCTCGCCGTCGTCGGTCCGGGCCGCCAGCACCATGCCGTCCTGCCCGATGATCTCGGTGAGCCGCGAACCGAAGTGGAAGCGGACCCCGTGCTCGGCGTGCAGGTCCCCGAACAGCCGGCCGACCTCCGGCCCGAGCACCGCGTGCAGCGGGGTTGCCAGCGGTTCGACCACGGTGACCTCGGCCCCGTACCCGCGGGCCGCGGCGGCGACCTCCAGGCCGATCCACCCGGCGCCCGCGATCAGCAGGTGGCCGTTGTCCCGGCCGAGGGTGGCCAGTACGCCCTTGAGCCGCTCGGCGTGGGCGAGCCGGCGCAGGTGGTGCACCCCGGCCAAGCCCGTCCCCGGGATGTCGAGGCGACGCGGCTCCGCCCCGGTGGCCAGCAGCAGCTTGTCGTAGTGCAGCGCCGTGCCGTCGCCGAGGACCACCTTCCGGGCATCCCGGTCCAGCTGGACGGCGGGCTGGCCGAGGTGCAGCTCGATGTCGGCCTTGGCGTACCAGGACGGCTCGTGGACGAAGACGCTGTCCCGCTCCTCCTTTCCCTGGAGGTAGCCCTTGGACAGCGGGGGCCGTTCGTAGGGGTGGTCGCGCTCGTCGCCGACCAGGATCACCCGCCCCGTGAACCCCTCGGACCTCAGCGTCTCAGCCGCCTTGGCCCCGGCGAGCCCTGCGCCGACGATGACGAACGTCCGGTGTGCGTCGACCACCTGATGCCTCCTCATAACCTCTCCGCCACATGCGAGCACATGCGAGCGTCCCGCACCGAGCCTGCCGCGTGAAGGGGGAGTGGCCCGATCGGCTCACCCTTCGGACCGGCGCGCGCGCCGTGTGAGCCGGGCGTGCAGGGAGCGCGCGGAGGCGTCCGTGAGCGCCGCGATCTGGTCGATGACGGCGCGTTTGCGGCCCCTGTCGTCGGGCGCGGCATCGAAGATGGCCCGGAACTGCGGGTCCAGTCCCTCGGGCGCACGGGCGCTGAGCGCCTCGGCGAGTTCGGCCAGGACGATGCGCTGGTCGGCGCGCAGCCGCTCCTGCTCGTCGCGCTGCATCACGTACAGGTCGGCCACCGCCTTCAGGACCGCGCACTCGTTGCGCGCCTCGCGCGGGACGACGAGCTCGGCCGCGTACCGGGTCAGCCGGCCGGAGCCGTACGCCTCGCGGGTGGCGCCCTCGGCGGCCAGGCAGAACCGGCCGATCAGCTGGCTGGTGGCGTCCTTGAGGCGGGCCTGGGCGACGGCCGACCCGTCGTACCCGTGCGGCCACCAGTCCTGCTCCATCAGCCGGTCGAGGGCCTCCCGCAGCTCCTCCGGCTCGGTGTCGGCCGGCACGTACCGGCCGATCGCGACCTGCCAGATGGAGGCGCGCTCGGGCTCGGCGAAGAGGAGGTTGGGATCGAGGTGCCCGGCGTGCAAGCCGTCCTCGAAGTCGTGGACGGAGTACGCGACATCGTCCGACCAGTCCATCACCTGGGCCTCGAAGCACTTGCGGTCCGCGGGAGCGCCGCGCCGCAGCCACTCGAAGACCGGCAGGTCGTCTTCGTACGCGCCGAACTTGACCGAGTCGGGGTCGGTGGGGTGGCCGCCGCGGGCCCAGGGGTACTTGGTGGCGGCGTCCAGGCAGGCCCGGGTGAGGTTGAGGCCGACGCTGACCAGCTCGCCGGTGGCCGGGTCGGGCACGAACCGCTTCGGCTCCAGGCGGGTCAGCAGGCGCAGCGACTGGGCGTTGCCCTCGAAGCCGCCGCAGTCCTTGGCGAACTCGTTCAGCGCCTCCTCGCCGTTGTGCCCGAACGGCGGGTGGCCCATGTCGTGGGAGAGGCAGGCGGCTTCGACGAGGTCGGGATCGCAGCCGAGGGCCGCGCCGAGCTCACGGCCAACCTGGGCGCACTCCAGAGAGTGCGTCAGGCGGGTGCGGGGGCTGGCGTCCCAGTCGTAGGAGCGGCTGCCGGGGGTGACCACCTGGGTCTTCCCGGCGAGTCGGCGCAGCGCGGCGGAGTGCAGCACGCGGGCCCGGTCGCGCTGGAAGGCGGTCCGGCCGGGCCGTTTGTCGGGCTCGGTGGCCCAGCGCTCGGTGTCGGACGCGTCGTACGGGGCGTTCGGGACGAGGTGACGGACGGGTGCGCTGCCGGTGCCTTCCATGCCTTCCATGCTCAGACGGTAACCGGAAACACCGACAAGACGACCAATCTGAGCAATCCGAACCAACGCGGTCTTATGCGGTGGCCAGTTTCAGCGGGGTCGGAGAGGTGAGGGGCGTCTGCTGCCGGGCCAGGGCCTCGTCATAGCGCCGGAGTACGAGGCGGGCCAGGGCAGGGTGGTCGCCGAGCGGGGCGGCCGCCGGTCCGGGCGCTGCGGCGGCGCTCTGCGCGGCGAAGCGCCCGGGCGCGGTGAAGTACGAGGCCACGGCGACCCGGTGGTGGCCGCGGGCCGTGAGGGCGCGGACGGCGTCGGGAACGGTGGGGGCGGCGGCGGAGGCGTAGGCCGGTACGACCGGCGCGCCGCCGAGGCGTTCGGAGAGCAGGGCGGCGGTGCGGCGGGTGTCTGCCGCCGAGTCGGGGTCGCGGGAGCCGGCCGCGGCGAGTACGACGGCGGGTCCCCGGTCGCAGCCGGTGCCGCGGTTGCCGGGGCCGCCGGGGTCGGCGCTCGGGGTCCAGCCGGCCTCCAGGAGGCGCTCGTACAGGGCCTCCACCAGCAACGGATGGGGGCCGAGCGGGGCGGCGACGCGGGTCTCCAGATGGGCGGCGCGAGCGGCGGCCGCGGGGAGGTCCCGCTTGACGTGGTGGCCGCGGCCGAGGAGCAGCGGGACGAGCACGGCAGCGCCGCTGGTGTGCCGGAGGGTGTCGCCGAGCAGCGGGCGGTTCAGCTCGACGTGTCCGAGCTCGACGTCGAGGCGGGGGCGGAGCTCACGGACCCGGTCGAGGAGGGCCAGGACGGCGGGGAGGGCGCGGGGATCGCGGCTGCCGTGCGCGACGGCGACGAGGGTGGGCTGCATGCGGGGACTCCGTCGGACCGGCCCCCCGCCGCGCGCCACGGGCGCAGTCCGCTGAGCTGCGTGCCGAGTTGGGTGGTGATCCGGGTCAGCAGCTCCGTGGCGGTGGCGGGGGGAAAGGGGAGGGACAGGGACTCGGGAGGGTGCACCAGCTCCGTCATGAACCGATCCTGCGGCCCGGAGATTGCGGGTGCGTTGCGCGGGGGTGACGGGTGTTTACCAGCACCTCACCCGCTCATTCGTACGGGTGAAAGGCGGGGGGCGGGGAACTGGACGTCGGGCGTAGATCGTCAATGTGTGCGAACGGCGTGTGGGCAAGCGGGGGGATCGACCATGAAACTGATGCCGGGCTGGATGAGGACGGTGGCGGGGCGGCGGCGGACCGTCCAGGCGGTGGTGGCCGGGTGCGTGCTGGCGCTGCTGCCCTCGGCGTGGACGCATGCGGCGGCCGCGGACCGGTTGCGGACCACGGCCGATGCGCCGGCCGCCGAGGTGGCGGTGGTGTTCGGGGCGGGTCTGTGGAACGGGAGGCCGACCCCGTACCTGGCCAGACGGCTCGACGCCGCCGCCGAGCTGTACCGCACGGGCAAGGCCAAGGTCGTGCTCGTCACCGGGGACAACAGCCGCACCGAGTACGACGAGCCCGACGCGATGCGGACGTACCTGACGGCGCACGGGGTTCCGGCCGACCGCATCGTCAGCGACTACGCCGGCTTCGACACGTGGGACTCCTGCGTCCGCGCCAAGGAGATCTTCGGGGTGAAGCGGGCGGTGCTGATCAGCCAGGGCTTCCACATACGCCGGGCCGTGGCGCTGTGCGGCGTCGCGGGCGTGGACGCGTACGGAGTCGGGGTCGACGACGAGCACGACGCGACCTGGTATTACGGCGGCACGCGCGAGGTCTTCGCGGCCGGCAAGGCGGCGCTGGACGCGGCCTTCAAGCCGCAGCCGCGGTTCATGGGGCCGAAGGAGCAGGGGGTGTCGCGGGCCCTGGGCACTCTGGCAGACTGACGCGCCGTCGGCCGCCTATGCCGATTAGTCATATGGCAGTGTGTCCGCCTCGGTGGCAGGGGTGGGGAACCGTGGCTGTTGTGGATCTGGGCGGCAAGGCCGTCGTCATCACGGGGGGAGCCCGTGGGCTGGGCGCGGCGACCGCCCGGGCCGTCGTGCAGGGCGGCGGCAGCGTCCTGATCACCGACGTGCTGGAGGAGGAGGGCGCGCAGACGGCCCCGCCGTCGGGCTCACCGGCTTGGCCCTCACCGCCGGGTACCGGGCGTCCAAGTGGGGCCGGCTGCTGGTCCGGCCCAGCCCCAGCCCCCAGCCCCGTGGCCCAGCCCGGTCCCGGCCAGAGCATTCGGGCAGCCTCGCAGCCGCGGGGAACTGCGTGCGGGCCCGGCTAGCGTTGTGTGTCGCTGCCGGTCGACGGCGGGTACCTCGTCCTCGACGTCGTAGTCGTCCGGGACCGCATCGTGTGCGCGGAGGTCCCGTACCGGCCCGAGTTCCGCCTGCCCTCACCGGGCTCCGGCAGGCGTGCTGAGGTGCTCGTACAGGAGGCGTAACCGGGGGCGGCGGCCCGCGTAACACCACCGGCGCAGGCTGGGCCGTATGCACACCCCGGACTCCGCCACCGCCACGCACTGCCCGTACTGCGCGCTGCAGTGCGGGATGTTCCTCCGTCCTGAACCGGGTGGCGCGACGGTCGTGGTGGAGGAGCGGGCCGCTTTCCCCGTGAACCGGGGTGCGCTGTGCGGCAAGGGGCGCACCGCCCCCGCCGTGCTCTCCTCCCGGGTGCGCCTGACCGGGCCGCTCGTCCGCACCCACGCCACAGGAGCACTGGAGCCGGCCACCTGGGAGGAGGCCCTCGGCGCCGTCGCCGAGGGCCTCGCCCGGACGGGCCGCACGCACGGGCCCGACGCGGTCGGGGTGTTCGGGGGCGGCGGGCTCACCAACGAGAAGGC
Organism: Streptomyces sp. NBC_00597; assembly: GCF_041431095.1. Taxonomy (GTDB): domain Bacteria; phylum Actinomycetota; class Actinomycetes; order Streptomycetales; family Streptomycetaceae; genus Streptomyces. Next base: position 3,502,896 of record NZ_CP107757.1, on the reverse strand, counting down.
CTACGCGCTCGGCAAGTTCGCCCGCGTCGCCCTGCGGACCTCGCAGATCGACTACAACGGCCGCTTCTGCATGTCCTCGGCCGCCGCCGCCCACCAGCGGGCCTTCGGCCTGGACCGCGGACTCCCCTTCCCGCTGGAGGACGTCCCGCGGACCGGCTGCGTCATCCTCGTCGGCTCGAACCTCGCCGAGACCATGCCGCCCGCCCTGCGCTACCTGACCGAGCTCAAGGCGAACGGCGGCACGCTGATCGTCATCGACCCGCGCCGGACCCGGACCGCCGAGCAGGCCGACCTGCACCTCGCCCCCCGCCCCGGGACCGATCTCGCCCTCGCGCTGGGCCTGCTGCACCTGATCGTCGCCGAAGGCCGCACCGACGAGGAGTTCATCGCCGACCGCACCACCGGCTGGGAGGAGGCCCGCGCCGCAGCGATGGCGCACTGGCCGGAGCTGGTCGAGCGGATCACCGGCGTGCCCGTCCCCAAACTCCGCGAGGCGGTCGCCCTGTTCTGCGCACCGTCCTCCGCGATGGTCCTGACCGCCCGCGGACCCGAGCAGCAGTCCAAGGGCACCGACACCGTCGGCGCGTGGATCAACCTGTGCCTGGCCACCGGCCGCGCCGGCCGCCCGCTCTCCGGGTACGGCTGCCTCACCGGCCAGGGCAACGGTCAGGGCGGCCGCGAGCACGGCCAGAAGGCCGACCAACTCCCCGGCTACCGCAAGCTGACCGACCCGGCCGCGCGGGCGCACGTCGCCGAGGTCTGGGGCGTCGACCCCGACAGCCTGCCCGCCCCCGGGCGCAGTGCGTACGAACTCCTCGACGCCCTCGGCACGGACGTGAAGGGCCTCCTCCTCATGGGTTCCAACCCGGTGGTCTCGGCCCCCGATGCCGCCCGCATCGAGGACCGCATCCGCTCCTTGGAGTTCCTGGCGGTGGCGGACGTGGTCCTCTCCGAGACGGCGGCCCTCGCGGACGTGGTCCTGCCCGTCACCCAGTGGGCGGAGGAGACCGGCACCACCACCAACCTGGAGGGCCGCGTCCTGCTGCGCCGTCGCGCCCTGACCCCGCCGCCGGGGGTGCGCACCGACCTGGAGGTCCTGCACGGCCTGGCCGCCCGCCTGGGCATCGAGAAGGGCTTCCCCACCGCCCCCGAGGAGGTCTTCGAGGAGCTTCGCCGTGCCTCGGCCGGCGGCCCGGCGGACTACTCGGGCATCTCCTACGCCCGCATCGAAGCCGAACAGGGCGTCTTTTGGCCCTGCCCGCAGGAGTCCCACCCCGGCACCCCGCGCCTGTTCCTCGACCGCTTCGCCACCGACGACGGCCGGGCGCGCTTCGTCCCCGTCTCCCACCGCGACGCGGCCGAGATGCCGGACGCCGAGTACCCGGTCCTGCTCACCACCGGCCGCGTGGTCGCCCAGTACCAGTCGGGGGCCCAGACCCGCCGCGTGGACGAGCTGAACGAGGCGGCCCCCGGTCCCTTCGTGGAGCTCCACCCGCGCCTCGCGTCCCGTATCGGCGCGGTCGAGGGCGCCCCGCTCGCGGTCGTCTCCCGCCGCGGCCGCGCCGTGGCCCCGGCCCGCATCACGGACGCCATCCGCGCGGACACGGTCTTCATGCCGTTCCACTGGCCGGGCGAAGGCCGCGCCAACTCCCTGACCAACCCGGCCCTGGACCCCACCTCCCGCATGCCCGAATTCAAGGTCTGCGCGGTCCGCGTCGAGCCGGTGTGACCCAACGGTCCGGTCACGGGCCGGACTTGGGGGTGCGTCGGCCACCGGGCCCGGCCGGCGCGGGGGCACGCGGGTGCCGTAGGCGGACATTGCGCCGATCCTCTCGGACATGCGTCCGATCCGCATCGGGATTCCCGGCGGGGGGTAACCATCCGGTCACGCACCGGACTCAGAAAGTGCACGCACGCCCCTCGTGGCAGTGATGTGTCGTACTCCACACTGAGGTGCGGTGCCCCCGTCCTCGGAGCCCTGGAGGTCGCCCCCGTGCAGACCCAGATCCTGACCGTCAACGTGAGCCCGCCCGTGCACGACGCCGAGGCCACTGCGGGTGAAGAGCCCGAGGTCGACGCCGTGGACGACGAGCCCGAAGAGCCCGAGGTGCTGGAGCTGATCGAGCCGGCGCCCGAGCCGCGCCGGCGCGCGGACAGCGGCGGAGCGGGCCCTTCCGCCGACCTGTTCCGGCAGTACCTGCGCGAGATAGGCAGGATCCCGCTGCTCTCCGCCGCCGAGGAGGTCGAGCTCGCGCGCCGCGTCGAAGCCGGCCTGTTCGCCGAGGAGAAGCTGGGCGGCAGTCCCGACCTCGATCTGCGGCTCGCCCTCGACCTCGACAAGCTCGTCGTCATGGGGCGGATGGCCAAGAGGCGCCTCATCGAGTCCAACCTGCGGCTCGTCGTCTCCGTCGCCAAGCGCTACGTGGGCCGCGGGCTGACCATGCTCGACCTCGTGCAGGAGGGGAACCTCGGGCTCATCCGGGCCGTTGAGAAGTTCGACTACGCCCGCGGGTACAAGTTCTCCACCTACGCCACCTGGTGGATCCGGCAGGCCATGTCGCGGGCCCTCGCCGACCAGGCCCGCACCATCCGCGTGCCCGTCCATGTCGTCGAGCTGATCAACCGCGTCGTGCGCGTCCAGCGCCGCATGCTCCAGGAACGCGGGTACGAACCCACCGCCGAAGAGGTCGCCGTTCATCTGGAGCTGACGCCCGAGCGCGTCCTGGAGGTGCTGCGCCTCGCCCAGGAGCCGGTCTCGCTCCACGCGCCCGTCGGTGAGGAGGACGACGTCGCCCTCGGCGACCTGATCGAGGACGGGGACGCCGCCTCGCCCATGGAGTCCGCCGCGTTCTTCCTGCTCCGCGAACACCTGGAAGCCGTCCTGTCGACCCTCGGCGAGCGCGAGCGCAAGGTCGTCCAGCTGCGCTACGGCCTGGCCGACGGCAGGCCCCGCACGCTGGAGGAGATCGGGCGGATCTTCGGCGTTACGCGCGAGCGGATCCGCCAGATCGAGTCCAAGACGCTCAACAAGCTGCGTGACCACGCCTTCGCCGACCAGCTCCGCGGCTACCTGGACTGAGAAGGGGTGCCCCCGGCGAGAGGGCACCCCTGGCACGGCATCGGCCGACGCTAGTCGACCTCGGCCACCGCCTGCGCGAACTGCGCCGCGTACAGCCGCGCGTACGCGCCCTCCGCCTCCAGCAGCTCCTCGTGGGTGCCCTGCTCCACGATCGAGCCGTTCTCCATCACCAGGATCACGTCCGCATCGCGGATCGTGGACAGTCGGTGCGCGATCACGAAGGACGTACGGCCGTGCGCGAGGCGCGCCATCGCCTTCTGGATCAGCACCTCGGTACGGGTGTCCACCGAGCTCGTTGCCTCGTCGAGCACCAGGATCACCGGGTCCGACAGGAACGCCCGGGCAATGGTGATCAGCTGCTTCTCGCCCGCGCTGACGCCCGCGCCCTCGTCGTCCAGCACGGTGTCGTAGCCGTCGGGCAGGGTGCGGACGAACCGGTCCGCGTGGGCGGCCCGCGCCGCCTCCTCGATCTCGGCGCGGGTGACCTCGCGGGCCGCACCGTAGGCGATGTTCTCTGCGATGGTCCCGCCGAACAGCCAGGTGTCCTGGAGCACCATGCCGATGCTGCCGCGCAGTTCCTCGCGGGTCATCTTGGCGATGTCCACCCCGTCGAGGGCGATCTCGCCGCCCGTGACCTCGTAGAACCGCATCAGCAGGTTGACGAGGGTGGTCTTGCCCGCGCCGGTCGGGCCGACGATCGCGACCGTGTGGCCGGGCTCGACGGTCAGCGACAGGTTCTCGATGAGCGGCTTGTCCGGCTCGTAGCGGAAGGCCACCTTGTCGAGCGTGACCTGGCCGCGGACCTGCTCCGGCCGCTCCGGGACCTCCGCGTCCGGCTCCTGCTCCTGCGCGTCGAGCAGCTCGTACACCCGCTCCGCCGAGGCGACACCGGACTGTACGAGGTTCGCCATCGACGCGACCTGCGTCAGCGGCATCGAGAACTGGCGCGAGTACTGGATGAAGGCCTGCACGTCACCGATCGACAGGTTGCCCGAGGCCACCCGCAGACCGCCGACGACCGCCACCAGCACGTAGTTGATGTTCGAGATGAAGAACATCACCGGCTGCATGATCCCGCTGACCAGCTGCGCCTTGAACGAGGCCCGGTACAGCGCCTCGTTGTGCTCGGCGAAGATGGCCGCGGACTCCTTCTGACGGCCGAAGACCTTGACCAGCGTGTGGCCCGAGTACATCTCCTCGATGTGCGCGTTGAGCGCGCCCGTCGACTTCCACTGCGCCACGAACTGCGGCTGCGACTTCTTGCCGATCTTCGCCGCGACGAAGACCGACACCGGGATCGTCACCAGCGCGACCAGCGCCAGCAGCGGGGAGATCCAGAACATCATCGCCAGCACGCCGACGATCGTCAGCAGCGAGTTGAGCAGTTGGCCCATCGTCTGCTGGAGCGTCTGCCCGATGTTGTCGATGTCGTTGGTGGCCCGGCTGAGCACTTCGCCGCGCTTGTGCCGGTCGAAGTACGACAGCGGCAGCCGCGACAGCTTGGCCTGGAGCTCCTCGCGCATCCGGTACACGGTGCCGTTCATGATGTGGTTCGACAGCCGCGTCGCGACCAGCATCAACAGGCCGGCGAGGGTGAACACCACCAGCGCCCAGATCGCCACGACGCCGACGGCACCGAAGTCGATGCCCTCGCCGGGGGTGAAGTCGGTGCCGGACAGCATGTCCGCCATCCCGCCCTGGCCCTTGGCGCGCAGCCCGTCCAGCGACTGCTGCTTGGTGATCCCGGCCGGCATCTGACGGCCGACGATCCCCGCGAACACCAGGTCGGTGGCCTGGCCCAGGATCTTCGGGCCGACGACCGAACAGGCGACGCTGCCGACGGCGGCGGCGACCATGCCCCACAGCTTGACCCGGTCGTGCGCGATCTGGCTCAGCAGCCGTTTGCCCGAGCCCTTGAAATCCAGGGACCGCTCGGCCGGCCCCATCATCATCCGTCCTCCGGGCCCGCTCATGCGGCCTCCGCCTCCGTCAGCTGGGAGAGCACGATCTCCCGGTAGGTCTCGTTGTCGGCCATCAGCTCGTGGTGGCGTCCCTCGCCCACGACCTGGCCCTCGTCCAGCACGATGATCCGGTCGGCGTCGCGGATCGTGGACACCCGCTGGGCGACGATGACGACCGTCGCCTCCTCCGTCTCGCGCGTGAGCGCCGCGCGCAGCGCCGCGTCCGTCGCGTAGTCCAGGGCCGAGAAGGAGTCGTCGAACAGGTAGATCTCCGGGCGCTGCACCAGCGTGCGCGCGATGGCCAGGCGCTGGCGCTGGCCGCCGGAGACGTTCGTTCCGCCCTGGGTGATCGCCGCGTTCAGACCGCCCTCCAGCTCGGACACGAAGTCCTTGGCCTGCGCCACGTCCAGCGCGTGCCACAGCTCTTCGTCGGTGGCGTCGGGGCGTCCGTACCGCAGGTTGGAGGCGACGGTTCCGGAGAAGAGGTACGGCTTCTGCGGGACCATGCCGACCGTCCTGGCCAGCAGTTCCGGATCGAGACGGCGTACGTCCTCTCCGTCGACCAGCACATCGCCGCCGGTCGCGTCGAACAGCCGCGGGACCAGGCCCAGCAGCGTGGACTTCCCGCTGCCGGTGGAGCCGATGACCGCGGTGGTCTCGCCGGGACGGGCCACCAGGTCCACCCCGCGCAGCACCGGGACCTCGGCGCCCGGGTAGCGGAAGTCGGCGGCGCGCAGCTCCAGCTGGCCGCGCCGCACGAGCTCGCGCACCGGCTCGACGGGCGGGACGACGCTGGACTCGGTGTCGAGGACCTCCTGGACGCGCTCGGCACAGACCTCGGCGCGCGGAACCATCATGAACATGAAGGTGGCCATCATCACGGACATGACGATCTGCAGCAGGTAGGCGAGGAAGGCCGTCAGCTGGCCGATCTCCATCTCGCCGCTGTCGATGCGCATCGCGCCGAACCAGATGACGGCGACGCTGGAGATGTTCACGACCACGATCACCGTCGGGAACATCAGCGCGAGCAGCCGGCCGGCCGCGAGGGAGACCCCGGTCAGGTCGGCGTTGGCCTCGCGGAACCGATCCTTCTCGTACTCGTCGCGGATGAAGGCGCGGATCACGCGGTTGCCGGTGATCTGCTCGCGCAGCACCCGGTTCACGGTGTCCAGGCGGACCTGCATCTTCCGGAACAGCGGCCGGGTCCGGAAGACGATCGCGCCGACCGACAGGCCGAGGATGGGGACCACGGCCAGCAGGATGCCCGACAGCTTCACGTCGAGCGAGAGCGCCATGGCGATGCCGCCGATGCACATGATCGGCGCCGAGACCATCAGGGTGAAGGTCATCAGCACCAGCATCTGGATCTGCTGCACGTCGTTCGTCGTACGGGTGATCAGTGACGGCGCGCCGAACTGGCCGAGCTCGCGGGCGGAGAAGCTCTGCACCCGGTCGAAGACGGACGCGCGGACGTCGCGGCCGACGGCGGCCGCGGTACGGGCGCCGAAGTAGACGGCGCCGCAGTTGCACCCCAACTGGACGAGGGAGACGCCGAGCATCAGTGCGCCGGAGCGCAGGATGTAGCCCGTGTCTCCGCTGACGACACCGTTGTCGATGATGTCCGCGTTCAGCGTGGGGAGGTAGAGGCTTGCGCTGGTCTGCAGCAGTTGCAGCAGGACCAGTAGGGCGATCGGTTTCCGGTACGGACTCAGATGGGTCCGCAGAAGTCGTATGAGCACGCGCAGGCTCCGGTCAGCAAGATCGAGGGGGTTCACTCCATCTTCGGCCACCGCGCGGCCGATCCCCACCCGTTTTCGCAAAGGCCGGCCAAAAGGAGGAGACCGGCCGCCGGGCCTACTCCCGTGGCAGTAGGCCCCGCGCCCGAGCGGGCACCGGGGTGCTCGGCGGCTCAGCCCTGGAACGCCCCCGGGTGGATCTGCTCGCGCGTCGCGATGTACTGCTGGCGCACCCCCTGCCACGCCGGGTACTCCTCGCCCGGCTCGAAGACCTGCGCCGCCGGCCCCGGCCACACCGGCGGGGTGTGCGGGGCCAGCGTGCCCTGCTGCACCCCCAGCGCCCACGCGGCTTGGCGCGCCGCGCCCAGCGCGGCGTAGTCGGCCGGCGCCGGCACGACGATCTGCGTGCCGAACAGCCCGGGAGCGGCGGCCTGTACGGCGGGCAGCTCGGCCGCCGCACCCAGCAGGAACACCCGGCGGATCTCGACCCCGCGCGAACGCAGCACGTCGAGCGCGTCGGCCAGCCCGCACAGCATGCCCTCGAACGCGGCGCGCGCCAGGTGCTCGGGCTTCATCGAGTCCCGCCTCAGGCCGGCCAGGGTCCCGGCGCTGTGCGGCAGGTTCGGGGTCCGCTCGCCCTCCAGGTACGGCAGGAGCACGAGCCCGTGCGCACCCGGCGTCGACTTCAGCGCGAGTTCGGACAGACCTCGAAGGTCGGTGCCCAGCAGCTCGGCGGTGCCCCGCAGCGCCCGTACGGCATTGGAGACGTTCACTACCGGCAGGTGCATGCCACTGGCGTCGGCCAGCGAGGTGATCAGTCCGCCCGGCTCCGACAGCGCCTCGTGGTGCACGGCCATCACCGAGCCGGAGGCGCCCAGCGAGACCACCGCGTCACCGGGTCCGAGGCCGAGCCCGAGAGCTGCGGCCATGGTCTCCCCGGTGCCGGCGGAGATCAACAGCCCCTCCGGCGTCATCCCGGCGGCCTCGGCCGGCGGGAGCACCTCGGGCAGCAGCGCCATGTGCCCGAGCGCCAGCTCGACCAGGTCGGGGCGGTACGAACCGGTGGCCGCCGACCAGTAGCCGGTCCCCGAGGCGCCGCCCCGGTCGGTGGTCCGCCGGGCCGGACGGCCCAGCAGCTGCCAGACCAGCCAGTCGTGCGCGGACATCAGCACCGCCACCCGGCGGGCCGCCTCCGGCTCGGCGCGGGCCAGCCAGGCCAGCTTCGCCACCGGCTGGGCGGACTGCGGGACGGACCCGACGGCCTCGGCCCAGGCCTGCCTGCCGCCCAGCGCCTCGATGAGGTCGGCGGCGGCGACCTGGCCGCGCTTGTCGTTGCCGATCAGGGCCGGACGCACCAGGGCGCCCTGCTGGTCCAGCGGCAGCAGTCCGTGCTGCTGGGCGGAAACGCCTATGGCCTGGACGCCTTCGAGGAGCCCGCCGCCGGCGGCCTCGCCGAGGGAGAGCAGCCAGGCCTGCGGGTCGGTCTCATGGGGGTGGACACCCTCGGGATCGCCCGCGGGCTGCGGATGGGGCGCGTAGCCCTGGCGCAGGACGGCACCGGTTTCGGCGTCGCAGACGACTATGCGAGTGAAGGCGGAAGAGCTGTCCAGCCCGGCGACTATCCCCATGCGGAGAATTCTGCCGCACGCCGGACCGGGATCCGGCGCCCGGAGGCGCCGGATCCCGGGGGAACCCGCCGGCTCAGGTGTTGCTGGTGCCCCAGTCGTCCTCGGAGCCGCCGCCGGCCCGGTCACGCAGTCCCCGCACCCGCCCGGCCAGGGAGGACGGCACCACGCCACTGACCTTGTCGCTCACTGCGACGAAGGCCCGCCCGGCGTACCGCCGCCCCGTGTGTCCGACGGTCTCGGCGGTATTGCGCACCGCCGGGTTCTGCACGATCTCGCGGGCGGACTTCTTCAGCTGCTCGTAACGCTCGCGCCCGGCGCGCGTTCCGAGCACGTACCCGAGGGCCAGTCCGACCGCGAACGTGACCTTGTAGCGCATGCCTGCCACCCTTCGTCGTGTGGTGCCCGGCCTGCTGGCGATACCGATTGGCGGAGCACCCCCCTGCTTGCGCTAATCTATGACTCGCAACGGGCGCTCGCCCCCCGGCAAGGCCGGAGGTGGGCTGTTCGGCGCACCGCAGCAATCCCCTGTAGCTCAATTGGCAGAGCAGCCGGCTGTTAACCGGCAGGTTACTGGTTCGAGTCCAGTCGGGGGAGCGCAGTCCCCTGTAGCTCAATTGGCAGAGCAGCCGGCTGTTAACCGGCAGGTTACTGGTTCGAGTCCAGTCGGGGGAGCGTGAAAGAAAGAGGACCTCTTGCGGGTCCTCTTTCTTTTTTGCCCTGGTGGGGGAACCGGGCAGCCCTCAGAACGGTCTCCCTCAGCAGGCGAAGCCGATCATGCGGGGCATCCGAGGCAGGAGATCGTATGAGCGGCTATGCTGCGGCAGACGGCGCGCACACATGTACGCGCCACGCCGTGAAGGGGCGGTAGCTCAGCCGGTTAGAGCAGCGGACTCATAATCCGTCGGCCGTGGGTTCGAGTCCCACCCGCCCCACTGCGAGCCGCAGGTGCAGAAACGATTGCACCTGCGGCTTTGGCGTTTCCTGGGGCTGTCGGACCATCAACCGGGCAGAGGCCCCGGGTCCGCAACGGGCCGGAGCCGGGTGCGTCTGCCGGGGCGTCCGCCCGCTCTAGAAGTTCTCCGTCTCGTCCGCCAGGTGGCGCAGTACGTCGTTCAGGTCCTGGCGGCGGGCGTAGGCCGCGCGTTGGCGGTGGGCGCCCGAGCCGTCGCGCAGGAGGCCTCCCAGGGTCTTGGCCGCGTGGTCGAGCTCGTCCGACGCCGCGAGTTCCGTGGCGACCAGGTCCAGCAGGGCCTCCGCCAGGTCCGCCGCCGGGAGCTCCGCGCCCGTGTACGGGTCCAGACCGAAGCCCTCCAGCCCGTCGTGGGCCGCCCGCCAGCGCGCGAGGCGCAGTACGTCGTCCCGTAGCGCCGGTTCGGGACGCTGCTCCGCGATGTCCCGCAGGGCCGTCGCCACCAGGGCGCGGACCAGCTCGGCCTGGAGGATCGCCGTGTCGATGTCCGCGGACATGTCGGGTGCCCGGATTTCGAGCGTCGGCCAGTGCCCGGACGGGCGCAGGTCCCAATAGACCATCTTGGTGTCCAGTGCCGCCCCGGAGCCGAGCAGGGTCTGCACCGAGCGCCGGAAGTGGGCCGTGGACGTGAAGTGCGGGGGCAGTCCGGCGGAGGGCCAGCCCGACCAGGCCATCGCCCGCCAGCTGGCGTGACCGGTGTCACGGCCACCCCAGAACGGCGAGTTGGCGGCCAGCGCGATCAGCGTGGGCAGCCATGGTCTGACCCGATTGGACACCGCCACCGCCGTGTCCACGTCGAAGGTGCCGATGTGGATGTGGCGGCCGCAGCTGACCAGGGTGTCGGTGAGCGAGCCGAAGCGGCGGTGCTGCTCGCGCTGGCGCGGCTCGTCGTCGGTCAGGTGCAGCGGCCCCTCCACGGCCACGACCGGCGAGGGCGCGGCCAGCAACCGGCAGCCGTGGGCGCGGGCCGCCCGGGCGAGGGTGCGCCGCAAGGTGGCGAGCTCCTCGCGCAGCACGGTCGCGGAGCCTGCGACCGGGGTGGAGATCTCCACCTGGTAGCGGGTGCCCTCGGGGTGCACTTCGTGGGGCAGGCCCGCGGCGGTGGCCAGGACGAGCGGGGCGGCCGGAACCACCCGGAAGGTGTGGTTGTCGACGAGGAGGAACTCCTCCTCGACACCGACGGTCAACGGGGCCGTGAGGGGAGCCGCGTGGACGCCGTTGTCCGCGCTGCCGGTGCTCGTGGTGCTGTTGCCAGGTTCGATCACTACGCCTCCCTGGACATACGAGTCTTTTCATCATGAGCTGAACGCCACGGCGGAGCGCGGGTCGATTCAGTCAAATGTCCTGCGACAGTGGCGAGTTACCGGCAAGGAGCCGCCCGGTCTGAGGCCGCCGGTCAGCGTGGGGCGGCTGGTGCGGTGCGGGAAAATCCCGGGGTCCGGGCGGAGGGCCGCTGGTTATCATCCGCTGTGACCGGTACGAGCACTCCCACCCGACGCCCGACGCGGATATTCGCGGACCTGACCCCGCTGCGCACCTCACCGGACTACCGCCGGCTCTGGGTCGGCAGCACCATCTCCTGGATGGGCCAGGCGATGACCTCCCTCGCGATCTCGCTCCAGGTCTGGGACATCACCCGGTCCAGCTTCTCCGTCGGGCTCGTCGGACTCTTCTCGCTCGTCCCGCTCGTCGTGTTCGGCCTGTACGGCGGGGCCATCGCCGACACCGTGGACCGGCGCAAGCTCGGCCTGTACAGCTCCCTCGGCCTGACCGCCCTGTCGACGGCGCTGGCCGGCGCCGCACTGTTCGACTACCACCGGGTCTGGCTGCTGTACACGGTCGTCGCGCTCCAGGCGGTCTGCGGCGCCCTCAACGGACCCGCCCGGTCCGCGATGATTCCCCGGCTGCTCCCCGCCGAGCAGTTGCCCGCCGCCAACGCGCTGAACTCGGTGACCATGACCTCCGGGACGATGATCGGCCCGGTTCTCGGCGGACTCGTCGTCGGTTGGTGGGGCTACCAGGCCGCCTACCTGATCGACGCCGTCACCTTCTTCGCCGCGCTCTACGCGGTGTGGCGGCTGCCGGCGATGCTGCCCGCCCGGGAGAACGGCGGGCGGGGGCGGGCCTCCGTACTGGACGGGCTGCGTTTCCTCGGCACCCGGCCGAACATCAGAATGACGTTCTTCACCGACATGTCCGCGATGGTGCTGGCCAGCCCGAGGGCGCTGTTCCCGGCCGTCGCCGGGCTCTGGTACGGCGGCGACGCCAAGACCGTCGGCCTGCTGGTGGCCGCGCCCGCCGTCGGGGCACTGCTCGGAGGCCTGTTCTCCGGCTGGCAGGGCCGCATCCGCCGGCACGGCCTGGCGATCCTGCTGTCCGTCGCGGGCTGGGGGCTGGCCGTGGCCGTCTTCGGGCTCACCCGGAACCTGTGGCTCGGACTGTTTTCCCTGGCGGCGGCCGGTTGCGCCGACACCATCTCCATGGTGTTCCGCTCCACGATGATGCAGGCCGCGACCCCCGACGAGATGCGCGGCCGCCTCCAGGGCGTGTTCATCGTGGTCGTCGCGGGCGGGCCCCGGCTCGGGGACTTCCTCGCCGGGACCGCCGCCGACCTGACCTCCCCGGCCGTGGCGATCACGGGCGGCGGGCTCGCGTGCGTGCTCGTGCTGCTCCTGCTGGCCCTGCGCTGGCGAGGCTTCGCCCGCTACGACGCGAGGTCGCCGCAGGCGTGACGCGCGAGGCATGAGGCGTGAGGCGTGACGTGTGGCGCGTGACCCGTGATGAAGGCTCAGGCGTCGATCGGCTCCCGGGTACGTTCGCCGCCCGCACCGCCCGTGTTGACCGTGCCGGCCGGCTCGAACAGCAGGATCGAGACCTCCTCGTCCGCCGCCGGGCAGTGCTCGACCCCGCGGGGGACGACGTACAGCTCGCCGGGGCCGAGGACCACGTCCCCGTCACGGAGGCGGATCGTGAGGGTCCCGCTGACGACGAGGAACAGCTCGTCGGTGTCCTCGTGGCTGTGCCACACGAACTCGCCCTGGAGCTTGGCGGCCTTGACCTCGTAGTCGTTGATGCGCGCGATGCGGCGCGGGGCCCACTGCTCGTCGAACGCGGACAGCTTCTGTGCGATGTTCACCGGATGCGTTGTCATGGGGAGAGGCTGCCCGGGTGGGCCGGGGGCCGTCTTGTACGTTCCTGGCATGGCCGCGATCCGTCCGCGCAGCACCGTCTCCGCTTGGCAGCCGTCGGTTCCGGGCGTCGCCGAGGTCTTCCACGCCCGTTTCACCGACCACGCGTACCCCGCCCACGTGCACGACACCTGGGCGCTGATGATCCTGGACGGCGGCCGCGTCGACTTCGCGCTGGACCGGGAGCGGCACGGCGTCGGGGTTTCGGACGCGGTGATCCTGCTGCCGCCCGGCGTCGTGCACGACGGGCGGACCGTCACCGAGGCCGGCTTCCGCAAACGGGTGCTCTACCTCGACACCTCCGTCCTCCCCGAGCACCTGACCGGCGCAGCCGTCGACGCCCCACTGCTGCACGACCCCGCGCTGCGGGCACGTGTGCACGGGCTGCACCTGGCACTGGGCTCGCAGGAATCCCCGGCCGAGCGCTTCGAGGCGGACTCGCGGCTGGCCTTCGTCGGGGAGCGGCTGCGGATGCGGCTGGCGGGCCGGGAGAGTACGCCCGGCGGCGGGCCGGGCGGTGCGGGCACCGCCGTACGGCTGCGCGAGCTGCTCGATGCGCGGGTGGTGGAGGGGGTCACCCTCGCGCAGGCATCGGCCGAGCTGGGACACCTCCATCCCACGCACCTGATCCGCAGCTTCCGGCAGGCGTACGGGCTGCCGCCGCACGCCTATCTGACCGGGCGGCGGGTGGCCCGGGCGCGGCAGCTGCTGCTCGCCGGGATGCGGCCGGCGGCGGTGGCCACCGCGGCCGGGTTCTATGACCAGGCGCATCTGACCCGGCACTTCGGGCGGTACGTGGGGATCAGTCCGGCGCGGTTCGCCCGGTCCGGGCGGGTGTGAAGGGGGTCGGCGGGTCCGTTGTCGCCCGAGTGGCCGGTCCTGGTGCGTCGTGCCGGCCGGAGCGGCCGCGGAGGACCGGTCCCGTCCCTGCGCCCGGCCCCGGAGGGCCGCGCGACGGCGAACCAGGCCTCCGCCGGGCGCGCCGGGAACCGACCGCGCGCCGCCGTTGCGCGCGGGGGCGGGGGTCAGGCGGGGGCGACCACGCCGCGGGCGACGCCGAGGGCGACCAGGTCCTGGGGGCGGATGCGGAGCTGGTCCGCCGTGGACGGGGCCTCGGACGCGGGACGCTTGAGGATGGCCGCCGCCAGCTCGGGGGCGATCACCGAGAAGTAGCTGTCCGGGGTGACCCAGGTGTTCCCCGGTGCGGCCAGGGCCAGCGCCCCGCCCGAGCCTCCCTCGCCGATCAGGAGGGTGGTCACCGGGACCCCGGCCGCCGCGACCGCCGCGAACGTGTCCGCGATGGCCGCGCCGGCGCCGGCGTGTTCCGCGGCGGCGTCGTTGGCCGCGCCGGGGGTGTCGACCAGGGTGAGCACGGGGATCCCGAGGTGGTCCGCGAGGCGGATCACGCGGGCCGCCGTACGGTATCCCGCCGGGCGGGTCGCGGTGCCGCACTGGGCGGCGTACGCGACGGCCCGCCCCTCCCGCAGCCCGAACCCGCACAGCATCCCGGGGTCGACGGCGCCCGCCCGGTCCCCCGAGAGGGGGAGGCGGAGCGCGAAGTACGCGTCCAGGTACGCCCCGGCGCGCGGCCGGTCCGGGTGACGGGCCTGCCGTACGGCGTCCCAGCCGGTCGGCGGAGGAGGTACGTCCGACAGCGCCGCCGGGGGCTCGACCGGTTCGGCGGAGCGGGGCGCGGCCAGGACGCGGAGCCAGTCGGCCAGCGTCGCGGGCAGTTCGGCGGCCGGGACGACGGCGTCCACGTGGCCGGCGGCGTACTGCCCCTCGGCGGTGTACGCCGCCGGGTCCGCGTCCGCCGGCCGCACCCGGGAGCCGGCGAAGCCGACCTGGGCCCCCGGGAGCGCGAGCACCACGTCCGCCCCGGCGCCGAGCGTGGCCCAGCCGCCACCGGTGGTGGGATCGCGGAGCACGGCGATCTGCGGGAGCCCGGCGGCCCGGGTCAGGACGGACTGGCGTGCCACGCGCTGGAGTTGGGTCAGCGCGAGCATGCCCTCCTGCATGCGGGAGCCGCCGGTGGCGATCAAGGACACGAGGGGGAGGCGGTGTTCGCGAGCGTGGGTGTAGGCGGCTTCGAGCCGGTCTCCGGTGCGTTCGCCGAGCGAGCCGCCCAGGAAGCCGAACTCGAAGGAGATCACGGTGGTTTGACGGCCGCCGATGAGGGCGGTCCCGGTGACGACGGACTCCTGCTCGCCGGTCCGCGTGGTGGCGCGGGCGCGGGAGTCGTCGTATCCGGCCCAGGTCAGGGGGCCGTCGGGGGCGGAATCGCGCCGGGGGGCGGGGAGTTCGGCGAAGCTGCCGGGGTCGGCCACGGAGGCGATGGCCGCGCGGGCCGAGAGGCGGGTCGTCGTCACGGATTCACCCTATGGGGTCACGTCAGGCTCGGCAGGGGGAAAGCGATCTTCAGGGCGTAGGCGGCGACGAGGCCGTAGCCGAGGCGGAAGGTCCAGGCGCGGGCGGTGGGGGAGATCTTGCGGCCCGCGAAGGCGCCGAGGGCGACGAGGGTCTGCTGCCAGAGGAGGGAGGCGGCGGCGACGCCGCCGAGGAAGACGGCGGCGGTGGTGGGGGTGGTGAGGGTGGCGGCCTGGGCGGTGGTGAGGGCGGCGAAGTAGAGGGCGGTGGTGGGGTTCACGGCGGTGAGGCCGACGTACCGGGTGAAGGCCCGCGCCGCACCGCCCCTGCCGTCCGACCGGGCCCCGGTCCCTGCCCCGACCCCGGTCCCTGCCCCGACCCCGGTCCCTGCCCCGACCCGGGGCCCGACCTCGGCTCCGGTCAGGGGTTCCGGTGCGGGGACGTCGGTGGGGTGGGGCCCTGCGGGCGGCAGTTCCCCACCCCGCCCCTTCCCGAAACCGGGGCTCCGCCCCGGACCCCGCGCCTCAAACGCCGGCGTGGCCGAGGGGTCGGGGTTTCGTCCCGGTCCCTGCGCCTCAAGCGTCGGCGGGGTTGGGAGGGTGGGGCGCAGGCCGTGGGCGGCGATGCAGAGGAGGATCGCCGCCGAGGTGAGGCGGATCCAGGCTTCGATCGGGGAGACGTGCGAGGCCACCCAGGGGCCCAGGGTCGTGGCGAGGGCCGCGTAGGCGAGGTCGACGGTGGCGATGCCCGCCGCCGCGGCCATCGCCGTGCGGCGGTGCCGCACCGCCTCCTGGAGCAGCAGCACGCTCATGGCACCCATTGGCATGGCCACGCCCAGGCCCGCGACCGCGCCCGACAGCGCGGGGGAGAGGAATCCGTTCATGAGGGGAGGGTGGGGGGCGGGGGTGCGGGCGCAGCGGCGCATATCGGCCCCGGCTGCGAGAATCGCGGTATGGACCGCCTCGACAGGGAAATCCTCGGCATCCTGCAGCAGGATGCGCGGATCTCGTACCGTGACCTCGGCGTCCGCGTCGGGCTCAGCGCCAACGCGACCGCCGATCGGGTGCGCCGGATGCGGCGGGACGGGGTGATCCGGGGGTTCACCGTCATCGTGGATCCGGCCGCCGACACCCGGGGCGGGCTCGTGGTGTTCATCGATCTCGTACTGCGCCAGGACGTCAGCAACGACGAGTTCGAGGCGAAGGTCGCCACCCTTCCGGGGATCACCGAGGTGGTGCACGTGACGGGGGAGTACGACTACCTCGTACGGGCCCGGGCCGCCGATCCTGCCGCGCTCGACGCGCTGCTGCGTCGGCTCAAGCGGGAGGCCGGGGTGGCGCAGTCCAGTACCCGGATCGCGTTGCGGGCCGCCCACCGGCCGGCCTAGAACGCCGCCTGCCACCGCAGGGTCGTTCCGTGCGTTCCCTTCTCCGTGCGGCCGTCGTCGGTGACCGTCAGGCGGACGCGGGTCGGGGTCGCGTCCACGTCGACCTCGATCGACGTGACCGCCGGGCGGCGGTGGGCCGCGGCCAGGGCACTGCGCAGGGCGGACAGGAGGTCGCCCGCGGCCGGCTCCGCGACGAGGGCGTCGACCGCGCCCGCGAAGCGGACCGAGGGTTGGAAGCCCAGCAGGACCGCCGCCCCGCCCGTCTCCCGCAGGACCCGGCCGCGGAACGTCGTCGGCGCGTCGGTCGGCGGCTGCTGGAGGGCGAAGATGGCGGTGCGGACCTCCTGAATGGTGGAGTCGAGTTCGTCCACCGCCCGGCCGAGTTCGTCGCCGACCGTGTCCCCGGACGGTGCGGCCGCCGAGCGCTTCTTCGTGCTCTCCAGCATCATTTCCGTCGCGAACAGCCGCTGGACCACCAGATCGTGCAGGTCCCGCGCGATCCGGTCGCGGTCCTCGTAGACGGCCAGCTGCTCCCGGTCGTGCTGTGCGTCCGCCAGTACGAGGGCCAGTGCGGCTTGGGAGGCGAACTGCGAGGCCAGCAGCCGGTCCACGGCGTCGTACGGGCGCCCGCCGCGGGCCCGTGGCAGGGCGAGGGTGCCGATCAGCTGGCCGCTGCTCTGGAGCGGGAGCATCATGCTCGGGCCGAATCGTTCCCGCACGTGCGTGGTCATCCGCGGGTCCGTCGCCGAGTCCTCGATGAAGACGGGTTCGCCGCCGAGGAGTTGTTCCAGGACCGCCGAGCCGGGGGCGATGGCGGTGCCGATCAGGTCCCCGGTGTCCCCGTGGGTGGAGGCGGCCACGATCTCCATGCCGCCCTCCGGGGTCGGCTGGAGCACCACCCCGGCCGCCGCGTCGGCGAGCAGCCGGGCCCGTTCGGCCACGCACATCAGCGCGTCCGCGGCCGGGCGGCCGGCCAGCAGGGTCGTGGTGACGGCGGCGGCACCCTCGATCCAGCGTTCCCGGCGGCGCGCCGTCTCGTACAGCCGGGCGTTGCCGATCGCTATCCCCGCCTGGGAGGCCAGGACGCGCATCAGGGCGAGGTCCTCGTCGGTGAACGGCCCGCCGCCCTGCTTCTCGGTGAGGTAGAGGTTGCCGAACACCTCCGTGTGGACCCGGATCGGGACGCCCAGGAAGCTGTGCATGGGGGGATGGCCCGGCGGGAACCCGGCCGAGCGCGGGTCCTTCGACAGGTCCTCCAGCATCAGCGGGCGCGGATCGGTGATCAGCGCGCCGATCACGCCCGTGCGTCCGTCGGGCAGGTGGGGGATCGCGGCGCGTTCCGCCTCGCTCAGCCCGGCCGTGTAGAGCTCGGTCAGCCGCAGGCGCTCGGGGTCGATGACCCCGAGCGCCCCGTACCGGGCCGTGCACAGCTCGGTCGCCGATTCCACGATGTGCTGGAGGGTGGCCTGCAGCTCCAGTTCGGAGCCGACGCTGAGCACCGCCTCCAGGAGTACGGGCAGAGTCGCCCGTTCCGCGGGGTCGGCCGGCTCGGGCTCCGCGTTCGTCATTCGGCCAGCGGGTTGAGGACCATCGGGGCGATCTTCCCTTCGAGCATCATGCCGAGACCGAGGATGGCGCACACGTCCGGCCGCTCCGCGATGGCGACGGGCATTCCGGTGGCGTCGCGCAGCATCTGGTCCAGGCCCGGCAGCAGGGCGCTGCCGCCCACCATCATGATCCCCCGGTCCGTCAGGTCGGCGACCAGGTCGGGCGGGCAGTCGCGCAGCACCTTGCCGATGCCGTCGAGGACGGCGGTCAGCGGGGTGTGGATGGCGTCACGGACGGCGGCGGTGTCCACGTGGACGGAGCGGGCCAGCCCGGTGGCCACGTCGCGGCCGTGGATGAGGGTGGAGGCGGGGCCCCCGTCGGTGATGCCGTTGCCGTGCAGGGCCAGCTGGAGCGGCCGGACGGCCTGGCTGGGCAGCATCAGCTCGTGTGCGTGGCGCAGGTGCTGGACGACGGCGTGGTCGATGGCCTCGCCGCCGACCGGGATCCGCTGGGCGGTGACGATGGAGCCGAGGGAGAGGACGGCGACCTGGGTGGCGGCGGCCCCGCACACCATGATCATCGTCGCGGTCGGCTGCTCCACGGGCAGGCCGCAGCCGACGGCCGCCGCGATCAGGGTGTCGACGAGTTCGACGCGCCGGGCCCCGAGCCCGACCATCGTCTCGACGGCGGCCCGCTGGGCGAGCGGGTCGGCGTCGTGCGGGGTGCAGGCGGCGGCGCGCAGCCGGGGCTTGCGGCGCAGGGCGCGGCGCAGCTTCTCGCCGAGGAGGTGGCGCAGCATCCGCTGTGCCATCTCGATGTCGACGACGGTGCCGCCGGAGACGGGGCGTACGACACGGATGTAGTCGGGCGTGCGGCCCGTCATCCGCTCGGCGAACGTCCCGACCGCGATGAGTGCACCGGTACGGGTGTTGACGGCGGCGACG
Source organism: Streptomyces sp. NBC_00597 (assembly GCF_041431095.1). GTDB lineage: Bacteria > Actinomycetota > Actinomycetes > Streptomycetales > Streptomycetaceae > Streptomyces. The sequence continues at coordinate 3,484,085 of NZ_CP107757.1, read as the reverse complement.
CTGGGCTCGTCGACGACCAGGCCGGCGCCCTTGACGTAGACGCGGGTCCTGGCGGCTCCCAAGTCGACGGCGACGTGGCAGCGGCGCAACTGCTCAAGACTGACGGTCACGGCAGATCCTCCCGAGAGCGCTAACGCAAGAAGACCGGCGACTGCCGGCTGCATTTCATATCTTCTCGGGCGAATGGGGTATAGCGCCCGTTGGGCTGCTCCGGCCGGGTGTGTCGCACGGGGCGAGAGGTGCTGCACGGGGGTGGATTTCTGTACCGACAGGCAGCACCATGCGCGCACTGACCGCGCTACTCGTGCGTAACAAGGTAAGGGGACCCCATGCTGACGCCCCGCCAGAAACTGCTCGCGCTCCTGACGCTCTGCCTGGCCCTGCTCGCACCCCTCCCCGCCCGAGCCGCCGCGCCCGTGCAGTCGCACAACCCGGTCGTCTTCATCCACGGCTACAACGCCGACCCGGGCGTCTGGGGCGGTCTGCGCGAGGACCTGCGCGCCGCCGGGTACACGGACTCGGAGCTCTTCTCCTGGGGATACGACACGCACCAGTCCGTCAACGAGGTCCTGTCCGGGCAGCTCGGCGCGTACGTCGACCAGGTCCGCCGGCAGACCGGCGCCGCCAAGGTCGACGTCGTGGCGCACTCCCTCGGCTCGCTCGTCGGCCGCTGGTACGTGAAGTTCGGCGGCGGCACCGCCACCGTCGACCACTGGGTCTCGCTGGCCGGCCCCAACCACGGCACCTCCACCGCGTGGGCCTGCGCCCTGTGGGACCAGGCGTGCCGGGACATGACCCCCGGTTCGTACGTCGTGAAGAACCTGAACTCCGGGGACGAGACGCCGGGCGCGGTGAAGTACGCGACCTTCTGGTCGAACTGCGACGAGGTCGTCAACCCGGACAGCAGCGTCCCGCTCGCCGGCGCGGCCAACACGCCCGTCGGCTGCATCAAGCACAACGACCTGCTGGGGGACGACGCCACCTCGGCGGGCGTCCGCTCCTTCCTCGCCTCCTAGATCCCGACCTCCGGGGCCCCGGCGCCCTCAGATCTCGACGCCGTCCACCGCGAGGCGCTGGAGCAGGCCGTACGTGAACTCCGCCACGCACGGCCTCCCCCGCGCGGTGAACGCGAGGCGCCACCGGGTCGGCGCCGTGCCCTCCATCGGGCGCACCGGGGCGAAGGCCCGCGCCACCTCGTCCACCGTGGCCGACCACGGCCGCAGGTCCTGCACCGTCTCCAGTACGGGCCCCCGCGCGCCCGGGGCCCGTACCAGCCACTCGTTCCACACGGCCCCGTCCGGGGCGGCCAGCACCTCGAAGCGCAGGTCGGGCCAGAGCGGCACCGGCCACACCAGGGCCTCGCACTCCAGGTCGCCGATCGTGCGGGCGGCCGTCGACTCCGGAGGGCCGAGCACCGAGCGGTAGCGGGCCAGCGCCCCGCGCGAGCGGGGCGAGCGCACCATCGCCTGCCAGCGCTTGTTCGCCTCCCGCTGATCGGCGAGCGAGGCGCCCAGGTGCTGCCGCGCCGCCTCGGCGAGGTCCGGCCGGAAGTCCGCCATCCGGCGCAGCAGCACCAGCTGGAAGGCGGCCGGACCGAAGGGTCCCGAAGGTGCGGACGGAGTCATGGAAGCCACGATTCCACACAGGACCTCCACGAACCCGCGATACGGATGTTGCGCGGAACCACGTAGCGTGCGGTCGTCATGGACTACTGCCACGCGTGCCGGAGGCACCTCAACGGAGCCCTGGCGTGTGCCGGGTGCGGAACCCCGATCGAGTACCTGCCGCCCGCCGCGCCCGGGGGCTCCGGCGTGCCCGCAGCCCCCTACGGCTCCGGCGCCCCGTACGGCTCTCCCGGTCCGGAGCCCGCCGACCCGTTCGCGGACTCGATCGTCGTGCTGGCCGGAGCCCACGAGGGCCGCTCGGGCGCGCGGCGCCGCGCCACGCACCGCCGGCGCCGCCGGACCGTGCTGACCATCGGGCTCGGACTGGCGCTCGCCGCCGGGGGCACGGTCGCGCTGGCCCGGATCGTCACCGAGGGCCAGAAGACCGACCGGGCCGCCGAGGTCGTGCTCACCGACGGGAACGGCCCGCAGGACCCGGCTCCGCTGCCGAGCGGGCACGGGACTCCCGCCGCGCCTTCGGCGCTGAAGCCGGTGAAGGCCTCCGCGGCCGCGAAGGCCACCGGGGGCGGGACGCGGTCGGCCGAGCCCGGGGCGTCGGCCGAGGGTTCGTCGGAGCCGGATCCGTCTCCGTCGGCCTCCGCATCCGGCAAGCCCGGACCGACGAAGGGTTCCCCCGGCAAGGGGCCGTCCGTGAAGCCCGGTCAGTCCGGGAAGGCCTCGCCGAGCGCTTCCGGGACGGCGCGTCCCCCGTCTCCGGCGCCGAGCCCGAGCCCGACGCCGACCAGCGGCGGCTGCTGGTTCATCTTCTTCTGCTGAGCTCTGCTGAGCAGCCCTTTTCCGCTGCCCGGACCTGCCCTCAGCCCAGCATCCGCTTGAGCAGGTCCCGCAGGACCGCCCGCTCGGCCGCGGACAGCCCGGCCAGCGGTTCGCGAGCGAAGTCCAGCGACTCGCGCAGCCGGTCCGCGGTCTGCAGGCCCTCCTCCGTCGGTGCGGCCAGCTTCACCCGGCGGTCCGCCGGGTCCGGCCTGCGCTCGACCAGGCCGCGCGACTCCAGCCGGTCCACGATGCCCGTGATGTTCGAGGGCTCGCACTTGAGCTGCTGCGCGATCCGGCGCATCGGCATCGGCTCCAGGGAGAGCAGGTTCAGCACCCGGGCCTGGGCGCCGGTGAGCTGGTGGCTGGCTGCCGCGTGCTCGTACTCCTCGTGGTAGCGGGCCACGACGGAGCCGATGAGCTCGACAACCTCAAGGGTCAGGGGATCTGCGCGACGACTGGGCATGGATCCAGAGTACCCATTTACTTGACAACATGAAATATCCAGGCGCATGGTTGTTTCAGTTACTGAAGTATTCCTCGGCGCCCAGGTGCCGACACCTCGATTCGGGAGCACCCATGTCTCAGATCCCCGCCGTCAGCCGCGAGTGGCACCTCGTCCGCCGTCCGCAGGGCTGGCCCGTGGCCGAGGACTTCGCCCTGCGCGAGGTCGAGGTCGCGGCCCCGGCCCCGGGCCGGATCCTGGTGCGCAACCTGCACATGTCCGTGGACCCCTACATGCGCGGCCGGATGAACGACGTGAAGTCCTACATCCCGCCCTTCCAGCTGGACAAGCCGATGGACGGCGGCGCGGTCGGCGAGGTCGTGGCCTCCGCCGCAGAAGGCTTCGAGGTGGGCGACCACGTACTGCACGGCCTGGGCTGGCGCGAGTACGCCGACCTCGACGCCAAGCACGCCACCAAGGTCGACGCCTCGCTCGCGCCGCTCTCCTCCTACCTCGGTGTGCTGGGCATGCCGGGCCTGACCGCCTACGCAGGCCTCTTCGAGGTGGCCTCCTTCAAGGAGGGCGACTCCGTCTTCGTCTCCGGCGCAGCCGGCGCGGTCGGCAGCCTCGTCGGCCAGTTCGCGAAGATCAAGGGCGCCTCCCGCGTGATCGGCTCCGCCGGCTCGGACGAGAAGGTGACGCTCCTCACGGAGAAGTACGGCTTCGACGCCGCCTTCAACTACAAGAACGGCCCCGTCGGCGAGCAGCTGAAGGAAGCCGCCCCCGAGGGCATCGAGGTCTACTTCGACAACGTCGGCGGCGATCACCTGGAGGCCGCGATCTCCTCCCTGAACGTGCACGGCCGCGCCACCCTGTGCGGGGCGATCGCCCAGTACAACGACACCGAGCCGACCCCCGGCCCGCGCAACCTGGCCCTGGTCATCGGCAAGCGGCTGCGCCTGCAGGGCGTCATGGTCGGCGACCACGCCGGGCTCCAGTCGCAGTTCGTCCAGGACGTCGCCGGCTGGCTGCGCTCCGGTGCGCTCGTGGTCGACGAGACCGTCGTCGAGGGCGTGGAGAACGCGCCCGCCGCCTTCCTCGGCATGCTGCGCGGTGAGAACACCGGAAAGATGATCGTTTCCTTCACCGGTTAGGCTCACTGCACACCGTCGTGATCGTGGGCGCGAGTCACGGCGATTACCAGGAGGATCTCTTTACATGTCCATCCAGCAGTCCGATGTCGTCTACACCGCTGTCGCCACCGCCGAGAACGGCCGTGACGGCCGTGTGGCCACCAACGACGGCCAGCTCGACGTCGTCGTGAACCCGCCGAAGGCGATGGGCGGCAGCGGCGCCGGCACCAACCCGGAGCAGCTGTTCGCCGCCGGTTACAGCGCCTGCTTCCAGGGCGCCCTCGGTGTCGTCGCCCGCAACGAGAACGCGGACATCTCCGGTTCGACCGTCACCGCCGAGGTCGGCATCGGCAAGAACGACGAGGGCTTCGGCATCATCGTCAAGATTTCCGCCGTGATCCCGAACGTGGACCCCGCCACCGCCAAGGACCTGATCGAGAAGGCCCACCAGGTCTGCCCGTACTCCAAGGCGACCCGCGGCAACATCACGGTCGAGCTCGCCGTCTGATCCGGCTCGCGCTCACCGGAGGCCGCACCCCGATCCCGGGGTGCGGCCTTCGCCGTAAGCTGTGCCCATGCGTGATCTTGCGGGGGGATTCGGCCATTTGCTGGCCGGACAGAGATGGGTGTTCCGTAACGGCCGGTGGCTGGGCTTCGGCCTGCTGCCCGGGCTGCTCGCACTGGTGCTGTACGCCGGTGCACTCGTCGGGCTCGGCTACGGCGCCGACGACCTGACGGCATGGGCGACGCCCTTCGCCGACGACTGGGGCTCTCCCTGGCTCGGCCTCTTCCGGGGCTTCCTGACCGCCCTGGTCTTCTGCCTCGGCCTCTTCATCGCGGTGATCACCTTCACGGCGGTGACCCTGCTCATCGGCCAGCCGTTCTACGAGTCCCTCTCGGAGCAGGTCGACCGCAGCGTCGGCGGCGACGCCCCCGAATCCGGGCTGCCGCTGGCCCGGGAGCTGTGGATCTCGGCCCGGGACAGCATCAAGGTGCTCGTCCGGGTGCTGCTGTACGGGATCGCGCTCTTCGCACTGGGCTTCATCCCCGTGGTCGGACAGACCGTGATCCCGGTGGTCGGGTTCTGCGTGTCCGGGTTCTTCCTCACCGAAGAGCTCACCGCCGTGGCGCTCCAGCGCCGCGAGGTGGAGCTGAAGGACCGCCTCGCCCTGCTGCGCGGCCGCCGCTCGATGGCGCTCGGCTTCGGCGTACCGCTGGTGCTGGCGTTCCTGGTGCCGCTGGTCGCGGTGTTCCTGATGCCGGGTGCGGTGGCCGGAGCCACGCTCATGGTCCGGGAGCTGCGCGGCGAGGACGAAGAACGAACCGCCGCAGACGGGGCCGAGGACCCAGGCCGTCCTTCCCACCCGCTCCCGCAGCAGCAGGCCCCGTACGCGGCGCCGCAGTACCCGGCCCAGCCCCAGTACCCGGCGCCCCAGCAGTACCCGGCGCCCCAGCACAACCCGTACGCGCAGCAGCCCCCGCAGTACCAGGCCCCGCAGTACCAGCCCCCGCAGTACCCGGGCGGCGGCGAGGCCGGAAACCACGGGCCCGCGTCGAACCCGTACCGCTGACCTCCCCGCGGCCCGGAGCCTAAGCCTGGGAGCGGGGCTCCACCCAGAGGGCTTCGGCGACCGCGCACAGGTCGCCACCGGCGGTGGCCAGGGCCGTGCCCACGCGGTACTTGCGGCCCTCGCTGCCCAGCAGCCAGGCGTACGAGACGAGGCCCTCGCCGACCGGCACCGGCCGCAGTAGCCGCGCGGTCAGGGCGGCGGTGACCGCACCGGCCCGCCGGTCGTCGAGCAGTCGGCCGGCCGCGTTGCCCGGGCAGTCCAGCGCGCCCCACACCAGCTCGGGCGGCAGCAGCCCGTCCGCGTCGCCGAGTGCGGCGCCGGGGGTCCAGGCGGCGGCGACCACCGCGCTCCCCGGCACGCGGCCGCAGTGCAGCCGCAGTCCGGTGTCGGGCGTGCGGTGCAGGCCGCAGCCGAAGCAGTCGACCATTCCGTCCGGCGGAGCCGTCCGGTAGGCCTCGGCCGCCGCCGACGCCTGCTCCCAGGACGGGGCCCCGGGGGCCTCCACGGCCGGCTCGGCCGGGCTCGCCGCCGCCAGCAGCAGCTCACCGTCCAACAGCTCCGCGCCGCCGCCGGCCGTCGGGGCGAGCCGGACCGGGGCCTGCGTGGGCACCGGCCGGCGGAAGTCCACCCGTACGGTCTTCGCGGCCGCCCGCGCGGCCAGCACCCCGGCCACGTAGCCGCCGAACGCCACTCCGGGATATCCGCTGAGGTGGGCCGGAACCGTGATCGTCATCGAGTCGGTCATGCCCGCCACCTCATCACACGCGTCGCCCTCGTCGCAGGTACCGGCCCGGGAGGCCCGCAACTACCGCGGCTGCCCTTTCGTCCTCCATCCTGGAGGCGCGCACCGCGCGCAGGGGTTTCGGAGGTGGCCGGATGGCCGAACAGCCGTGGGGGCAGCCGTACCCGGTCCGCCCGCAGCAGCAGCCGTACGGGCAGCCGTGGCAGCCCGCGCACACCGCGCAGTCCGCGATGCGCGCCTCGCACACGGACCGCGACCGGACGGTGGACGTGCTCAAGGCCGCCTACGCGGAGGGCCGACTCTCCCGTGAGGAGTACGGGCAGCGCTTCGACGCCGTGTACCAGGCGCAGACGTACGGCCAGCTCGCGCAGCTGGTCGCGGACTTGCCGGCGGGGCCCGTGGCGGCTCCGTTCGGTGCCGCGGTGCCCGGGCTGCCGGCCGCTTACGGGCCGCCGGTTCCGATGCCGATGCCCATGCCCGTACCGCACCGTCCGGTCAACGGGATGGCGATCGCCTCGCTCGCGCTCGGCGTACTGAGCCTGCCGACGCTCGGCCTCGCGGGCCTGGGCGCCGTGATCACCGGGCACGTCGCCAAGGCACAGATCCGCGCCCGCGGGGACGAGGGGACGGCTCCCGCGACGATCGGCCTGGTGCTCGGCTGGTTGTCGTTGGGCGGCTGGGTGCTCCTCTTCCTCCTCGCCGGACTCGGCGTCCTCGACTGACCTGCGCCTTCTCCCTGTGGCGACGGCCGCCGTCGCGGAACCCGCACCCGTCACAGGCGGCCCGATAGTATGCGTGGCGGCAAGAGCCGGGGCCGTCCCACACCGTCCCCCGGCCCGCCGCCCGCCGCCCGCCGCACGGGTCCGGAGCCGTCACGGCTTCGGCGCACCGGACCTGCGGGCCCGGAGCCGGGCAGTGGCTCACCGAGAACGCCGACCGGCCGTCGCGCCGCGCACCGACCAGCAGTAGGGACACCGTCAGTGACAGTCAGTACCGAGGGGTCGGCGGCCGTGCGCCCTGTTCCCCCGAGCGGACCGGCCGCGCACGCACCCGGCGCCCCGGAATCCGCGGGCCCGGCCCCGCGCCGCGCGCTGCGCTCCCGCGCTGGGCTCCTGCTGCTGGAAGCCGCCGTGGCGTTCGCCGCGGCCCTGGCCCTCCCGCTGCTGGCGCGCGGGTTCAAGCTCAACCCCCTGAACCGGATCGCGCAGGTCAGCGGCCTGGCCGCGATCCAGCTGCGGTTCGCGCTGATCGGGCTGCTGTTCGTCGCCGCCGTACTGCTGGCGATGCGGCTGCGCGGTGGCCGCCACTTCGACCTCGCGACCCGCATAGCCGCCGCGGCCGTCGCGGGCCTGGCCAGCGGTTTCGTCGCGGCGGGCGCGGTCGTCGCGCTGCTGGGCACGCCCTGGCCGATGTTCGGCCTCAACGGCGACAGCGGCCGGATCGTCGAATGGGCCCACGCCGTCGCCAACGGACAGCCCTCGGGCTCGCCGGTCTACCCGCCGATGCCGCTCTACACCCTGGGCTACTACGCCGAGTGGTTCCGTGGCGGCAACACCGCGTACGCCTTCAAGGACCTGCAGATCCTCGGCGCCGCCGCCTTCGGCCCGCTCGTCTACCTGGCCTGGCGGATGCTGCTGAGCCCGCTCCGGGCGCTCGCCTTCGGCGTCGTGCCCGCCTTCGCGCTGATCGACGCGTACAAGCCGTACAGCCAGACGGTGCTCGCGCTGCTCATCCCGGTCCTGGTCGCGATGGTCGTGGCGCTGCGCCGCAGCGGCACCGAGGGCTGGCGGCCCCTCTTGCTCAAGGGCGCCGGGTTCGGCGCGCTGCTGGGCGTGCTGTTCCTCACCTACTCGGGCTGGTTCCTGTGGAGCGCGGCCGGCGTGCTGTTCGCCGCCCTGCTGTACTTCCCGTGGCGGACGGGCCGGGTCAAGGGCGCGGCGTTCATGGGCGCAGCCCTGGCGGCTTTCCTCGTGGTCGCCGGGCGCTACCTGATGGTCATGCTGAAGGAAGGGCAGACCACCAAGGACTACAACTTCCGCTTCGACAACTTCACCGACCCGGCCTACTACCTGATGTGGCGCACCGACATGCCGGGCAAGGTCGGCGACTGGCCGCCGCCGGGCGAGTTCGGCGGGGTGGGGCTGTTCGCCCTGGTGACCTTCGTCTGCCTGGGCGCCGCGATCTGGCTCGGCCTGCGCAAGCCGCTCGTCGTCACCATCGCCGCGATGTTCATCAGCGCGTGGGTGATGCGCATGTACATCGCCTCCCACATGTACGAGACGCAGACCGTCCAGCTGTACACGCGCACCAACAACCAGCTGCTCTACTGCGGTCTGATCCTGTGCGCACTGGTGGCCCACCTGGTCTCGCTGAAGCTGGCCGAGCGCCGCACCGCGACCGGTGCGGGCGCACCCGTTCCGGGCAGCACCTCCCCGGTTCGCAGCGCCGTCGGCTTCCCCGGCCGCGAGGGAGCGGTGATCGGCACCCTCTGCGCCCTCCTGCTGCTGCTCGGCACGGTCTCCTCCTCGATGTCCGACCGCTACATGCCGGCCCAGGACGGCACCTACCGGATCCTGCCGTGGGTCTCGCACACCATCCGGAAGCAGGACGGGAAGTGCCCGAAGTTCGCGCCCAAGCACGAGTGCTCCAAGGACGGCGACCAGAGCTGGCTGAGCTACATCCGATGATCAGAGGGAAGCGATGATCTCCGCACTGACGCGCCTGGCCGACTGGTCGGCCCGGACCCCGAAGCGGCTCTGGGCCATCGCCTTCGCGCTGTTCTTCACGCTCGCGGCCTCCTGGTCGGCCGCCACCCCGCTCGGCGGCTCCCCTGACGAGCACGCCCACTTCATCCGCGCGGCCGCCGTCGCCCGGGGCCAGATCGGCGGCCCCGAGGTGATGGTCCCGCACATGGTGGCGGGCATCGAGGGCAAGTTCGCCGAGACCGGCGTACAGCTGCCCGAGTGGTACGGGCCGCTGCCCAAGCAGCACGAGTGCTACGCCTGGCACGAGGACAAACCCGCTTCCTGCGCGCCCCGGATCGGGCACTCCGAGAAGATCGTCCAGGTCACCACCGCCGCCGGCCGCTACCACCCGGCCTACTACCTCGCCACGGGCTGGCCGAGCCTGCTGGTCAAGGGCCCCAACGGGCTGTACCTGATGCGGTTGATGTCGGCCGCGCTCTGCTCGGCCCTGCTGGCCGGTGCCGTGGTCACGGCCGCCGAATGGCGGCGCGGGCGCTCGCTCGCCCTGCTCGGCGTGTTCACCGCGGCCACGCCGATGGCCCTCTACATGGCCGGCATGGTCAACCCCAGCGGCGGCGAGATCGCCGCCGGCATCCTCGTCTGGACGGCCCTGCTGTCGATCCTGATGTCGCCCGATCCGAGGCTGCTGAACCGGCGCCTGGCCCGGGTCGGCATCGGCGGGCTGGTGCTGATCAACATCCGCCCGCTCGGGCTGATCTGGTTCTCCGGCGCGGTCTTCTTCGGCCTGCTCCTGGCACACCGCGGCGTGGTGCGCTCGGTGCTGCGCCGCAAGGCCCTGTGGGTCTGGACGGCCCTGCTCGGCGCGGCCACGGCCGGTGCGCTGCTCTGGGCCCGTGCGCACCCCGACAACTCGGTGATCAACACGCCCAAGACGCTCACCGCCAAGGAAGCCGCCCGGCAGACCTTCGGCAACACCGAGACGTACGTCCACCAGATGCTCGGCTACTTCGGCTGGCTGGACACCCCGGCGCCCGCGTTCACCTGGCTGGTCTGGCTCGGCGTGATCGCGGTCCTCACCGCGCTGGGGCTGGCGTACGGGCGGGCGCGCGAAGCGGTGGCGCTGATCGGCATGCTGGTGGCGATCGTCGTGGTGCCGGTCGTCGCGCAAGCCTCCCAGGCGGAGCAGCTCGGCATGGTCTGGCAGGGCCGCTACCTGCTGCCGTTCGCCGTGGGCCTGCCGCTGATGGCGGTGCTGATCTGCGCGAGCAGGGCACCCGAGCAGGGGTTCCCGTGGCGCAGGCTGGTCGGCTTCGGCGCGGCCGGGCTCGCGCTGGCCAATGCGGCGGCGTTCTTCTGGGCCCTGCGGCGCTTCGCGGTCGGTGTCAACGGCCCGTGGGTGCCGTTCTCGGCGCACTGGGTGCCGCCCGGCGGCTGGGTGCTGTGGACCGGCGTGTACACGGCGGCCGCGTTCGCGCTGGTTCTGCCGGCGCTGGTGCGGGACCGCGGGGCCGCTCCGGCGGAGGGTCCCGTGCAGCGGGACGACAGCACGCGCACCGGACGGCACTCGAAGGTCCCGGCGGTCGGCTGACGGCGGTCCACGTCCCGAGGGGCCGCCCGGTGTCCCGCCGCGCCGGTGTCCCGCCGCGCCGGTGTCCCGCCGCGCCGGCGCGCCGGCGGCCGTCAGGGGCCGACGTCCGCCGTCACCACGGAGGCCGTACGGTCGTCGGCCTCGGCGAGCAGCGCGCCGCCCGGGGCCCAGAGCGCGGCGCGGCCGCAGCCGGTCCACGGGCCCGACGGGCCGACGTGGTTGGCGAGGGCGACGTACAGGCCGTGCTCCTCGGCGATCCCGGTGTGGACGCTCGCCCGCTCCCGGATCCCGTCGCCCGTCCCGTACAGGGAGCTCGCGAGGTGGACCCGGCAGCCGTCCGCCGCCGCGCGGGCGGCGAGCTGCGGGAAGTGGTTGTCGTAGCAGATGCCGAGCGAGAAGCGGATCCCGCCGAGCGTGAAGCGGCCCGGGCCCTCGCCGGCTACGAAGGCGCCCTGCTCGTGCCGGTACAGGTGCTGCTTCGTGTACGTCGTCAGGTGCGCGCCGTCCGCCCCGTACACCAGTGTCGCGATGGCGGGCAGCGGGCCGGTCGTGCGCAGCGCGACATTGACGGCGACGGCGAGGCCGGCGGACCGCAGCGGATCCAGCCGGGGGTCGTCGGCGTCCGCCATCCACAGTCCGGGGTCGGCGGCCAGGGCCTCCAACTCGTAGCCGGTGAGCGTGAACTCGGGGAACACGACGAGCTCGGCGCCCTGCGCCCGGGCCCGTACGGCGAGTGCGACGCTGCGCCGCGTGTTGGCGGGGACGTCGGCCGGGACGCAGTTGAGCTGCGCTGCTGCGATCTTCACGAACTCAGCATGCCAGCGCGGCCGCAGCTCCCGACGGGCGGGCAGACGTGCGGCCCGCCGTGCGTCCCGAAGCAGGCTTCGAGGCAGGGTTCGAGGCAGGCACCGACGAGGGGCTCGACGTGGCGGTGCGGCCGGGCGATGCTGTAACGGCCCGTGTGTTCGCCGGAGTTGACGGAGGGCCGGCTGATGCCCGACTGGATCCGACCGGTCCTCGCCGGTGCCTTCCTGGTCGTGTCGTACCGCATGGTCCGCACCAGCGGCGCCGGCCTGCGGGTGGCGGTGCTCCTCATGGCCGCCCTGAACGCGGGCGTGCTGTGCCTGCTCGCGTCCACCGCGCCGCCCTGGGCCGTGGTCGCGGTCGCGTTGGTGTCCCTGGTGGCCGCGGTGCACAGCCTGCTGGCGGCGATGCGGAGCCTGGCGGCCCGTATTCGGCGGGTCGACGCCGAGGAGTTCCAGGGGCTGATCCGGCAGGCGGCGGGCGCCGCGGGGCCCCAGGTCCTGGGCGTGTGCGTGATGTTCAGCGGTGCGACGGCGCTGACCGCCTTCGCCGACGACGACCATCCGGAGGGCCGCCAGTTCCACCTGCCGCCCGGAGCGCACTGCCCGTTCTGCCTGGTGGAGGACCAGATCCGGGATTTCCTCGGCGCCTCGGACCAGCTGCTCGCCGCGTACCGCACCCACCTGGAGGCGGGCAGCAGCCGCCATCTCCTGGTCAAGCGGCGCTCGGAGCGGGAGCCCTGGACGGGACGCTTGCGCGACCGGGTCTACTACCGGGTCCCCGCCCCGTCCCGGCGCCCGCGCTGCGCCGTCCACGACCCGCTGTTGGGCCGGCCCTAGGACGCTTCGGGCCCGCGCAGCAGGGCCAGGAAGGAGCGGAACGCCGCCGGCATGTCCACCGACTCCGGGGCGAGCAGCCACTGGTACTGGAGGCCGTCCATGACCGCGGTCAGCAGGGGCGCCGCCTGCTCCGGGGTGAGGCCCGAGGGGAGTCGGTCGCCGAACTCGGCGCGGAGCACCGCCGCCATCTCGGCGCGCACCTGGGCGTACCGCTCGGTGAAGAACTCCCGCGCCGGATGCCCGTCGGTGACGCTCTCGCCCAGCAGCGCCGAGAAGGTCTGCACGATGCCGGGACGCATCGCGTTGTACTCCACCAGCGAGGCCAGCAGCTCCAGGCGCCAGGTGCCGGCCGAGGCGCGCGAGCCGCCGCCGGTGTCCCAGCGGTCGCGCTCCTCCAGCACCGCGACCAGCAGCGCCTCCTTGGTCGGGAAGTAGTGCAGCAGCCCCTGCTGGGTCAGGCCGACGCGCTCGGCCACCGCGCCCAGGGACGCGCCGCGGTAGCCGCGCTCCGCGATCACCTCGACCGCCGCGCGGACGATGTCGCCGCGCCGCTCCTCGCTCCTCGCCCTGGCCATCGCCCCGGCTCCCCTTCCGTCCACGCCGCGCCCCGCCTCGGCGGCGGAGCTGTACGTACGCTATCGGAACATCACGAACGCATTACGAACCCTACCGCTCTACAGGTATCAGGTCCACGATGGGGGACACCCCCGCGGCGCCCGCACCACACCCCACCGCACGCACACGATGAGGAGGCACGGCCGTGACCGATGCCGATCAGGCCCGCCACGACGCCGTAGAGGCGGCGCTCGGCAAACTGGACCTCGACACCAAGGCCCGCCTGCTGGCCGGCCAGGACATGTGGTCCCTGCCCGCCGTTCCCGAGATCGGGCTGGAGTCCCTGGTCATGTCCGACGGCCCCATCGGGGTCCGCGGCGTGCGCTGGACCGCCGACGACCCGTCCATCGCACTGCCCTCCCCGACCGCGCTCGCCGCCGCCTGGGATCCGGCGCTCGCCCGCCGCGCCGGCCGGCTCCTCGCCCAGGAGGCCCGCCGCAAGGGCGTCCACGTCCTCCTCGCCCCCACCGTCAACCTGCATCGCTCCCCGCTCGGCGGCCGGCACTTCGAGTGCTACTCCGAGGACCCGTACCTGACCGGCGCCATCGGTACCGGCTACGTGAAGGGCGTCCAGGACGGCGGCGTCGGCACCACCGTCAAGCACTTCGTCGGCAACGACGCCGAGACCGAGCGGTTCACCGTCGACAGCGTCATCGCCCCGCGCCCGCTGCGCGAGCTGTACTTGGCGCCCTTCGAGGCCATCGTCGCCAATGCCCACCCCTGGGGCATCATGACGGCGTACAACCGCGTCAACGGCACGACGATGACCGAGCACCAGTACCTCGTGAACGACGTCCTGCGGGGCCAATGGGGCTTCGACGGGTGCAACGTCTCCGACTGGATGGCCGCCCGCTCCACCACCGGCGACATCCTCGGCGGCCTCGACGTCGCCATGCCCGGACCGCAGACCGTCTACGGCCCTCCCCTCGCGGAGGCCGTCCGGGCCGGCGAGGTCCCCGAGTCCGCCGTGGACGAGGCCGTGCGCAACGTACTGCGCCTCGCCGCCCGTGTCGGGATCCTGGAGGGCGCCCCCGCAGCCGTCACCGGGCCCCCGGCCGAGATCGACGGTCAGGCGCTGGCCCGCGAGATCGCCGCCCGCGGCTTCGTCCTCGTCCGCAACGAGCCCGTGGCCGGCGAGCGGCGCGCCCTGCCGCTGGACGCCGCACCCGGCCGCACCGTCGCCCTGCTGGGGGCCGCCGCCCGCGACGCCCGCGTCCTGGGCGGCGGTTCGGCCACCGTCTTCCCCGAACGGATCGTTTCCCCGCTGGACGGGCTGACCGCGGCCCTGCCCGCCGGATCGCTGACCTTCGCCGTCGGCGCCGACCCCAGCGAGGAGCTCACCCCCGCCGACAAGGGCTTCGAGCTCCGCGCGATCTGCCGCGACGCCTCCGGCGCCGTCCTCGGCGAGGGCAGCCTGCCGACCGGCCAGGTCCAGTGGATCGGCGACGACCTGCCCGCGGGTGCCTCGTACGAGACCATGGCGAGCATCGAGGTCACCGGGACCTTCGTGCCGCGCGAGAGCGGCGCGCACGCCTTCGGCACCCGCGGGCTCGGCGCGTTCGCCCTCGCCGTCGGCGGCGAGACCCTCTGGGACGGCGTCCAGCCGATGGGCGACGAGGCCGACCCCTTCGAGGCCTTCTTCGGCGCCCCCAGTGAACGCGGCCGCGTCGACCTCGCCGAGGGGGAGGCAGTCGACGTCTCGCTGACCTTCCAGGTCCCCGACACGACCACCCTGCCGCTCAAGGCGATCATGTTCTCGCTGCTCCACCTCGGCCCGCAGCGCGACGCCGACGAGCTGATCGCCGAGGCCGTGGCCGCCGCGCGCGCCGCCGACACCGCGGTCGTGGTCGTCGCCACCACCGAGCGCGTGGAATCGGAGGGCTTCGACCGGCAGGACCTCGCCCTGCCGGGCCGCCAGGACGACCTGGTGCGCGCCGTCGCCGCCGTCAACCCGAACACCGTGGTCGTCGTCAACGCCGGTTCCCCGGTGGAGCTGCCGTGGCGGGAGGAGGTGGCCGCCGTGCTCCTGGCCTGGTTCCCCGGGCAGGAGGGCGGGGCCGCGCTGGCCGACGTGCTGCTCGGGGACGCGGAGCCGGGCGGGCGGCTGCCCACCACCTGGCCCGCGCGGTTCGCCGACGTGCCCGTCACCGAGGTCGTCCCGGACGGCGGCCGGCTGGAGTACCGCGAGGGGCTCCTCATCGGCTACCGGGCGTACGAGGCCCACGGGATCGCCCCCGCCTACCCGTTCGGACACGGCCTCGGCTACACCGACTGGGCGTACGAGTCCCTTGAGGTCACCGGCACCACCGCCCGGGTCCGCATCACCAACACCGGCACCCGGCCCGGCCGCGAGGTGGTCCAGCTCTACCTCGCCCCCGTGGACACCGCGTCCGACGGCGCGCAGAGCGCGACCGTGGAGCGCCCCGCGAGCTGGCTGGCCGCCTTCGCCGGGGTCGAGGCCGGCCCCGGGGAGAGCGTCGAGGCCGAGATCGCCCTGCCCGCCCGGGCCTTCGAGATCTGGGACGAGCCGGCCGGCCGCTGGCAGCGCATCGACGGCGCCTACGAGGTCCGCGCGAGCCACGCCCACGGCGACACGCGGCTGACGGCGACCCTGGAGATCTAGAAGATCCGGACTGGCCGGAAATCACCCATGAGCCGGGCCGGGGGCGGGCCCTGACACCCGCCCCCGGTCCCTCCGGCGCCGTCTGCGACGCGTTGCGCGTCAGCGCGGCGGCTCGGCCGCCGTCACCTGACGGTGCGCCAGCTCTGCGAGCCGGGCCTGCCCGTCCTTGCCCGGGTGGAACCAGTCCCAGTGGCTCAACTGGTCGGCGGCGAACGGGTACTGGAACACCGCACCGCCGTCGTAGCGGCACAGCTGGTCCTTCGCGCAGACCTCGCGCAGCACCTCGTTGTACTCGACCACCCGCGCCCGCACCTGCTCGCGCCGGGACGTCGCCCCCGTCGCCGCCGACAGCGGGTCCGCCAGCATCGACTGACAGATCCCCAGTTTCCAGATCTGCCGCACCATCGGGCTGTCCTTGCCCTGCTCCCACAGGCGCTGCAGGTCCGGCACGCTGGAGACGTACACCTGGGACGCGGGAGAGGCCGCCCGCAGACCGGCGAGGGCCTTCTCGAACCCCGCCCGGAAATCCGCCACCGGAGTCATCGACGAGGCCAGCGGGCGGCAGGCGTCGTTCGAGCCCACCATCACCGTGACCAGGTCGGGCTTGTGTTCCGCAGCCGAGGCAAGCTGCCCCGCCAGGTCCGCCATCCGAGAGCCCGTCACCGCGAGGTTCCAGCTGCGCTCCGGCACCCCGGCGTCCCCGAGCAGCCGGGCGGCGAGGGAGTGCACGGCGGGGTCGTTCCCGGTGGCCCAGGAGACCTCCGGGCAGTCCGCCAGCACCGAACAGGCGTCGAAGCCCCGCGTGATGGAATCGCCGACGGCGGCGATCGACGTGGGGGCGGTGTTCCAGCGCGGCCCGGCCTGGGCCCCCCGCTCGCCCTCCGTGGCCGACCCGCCCGACTGACACCCGGTCAGCGCACCGGTCAGGACGACCATCGCCGCGCCCGCTCCGGCGAGTGTCCGGCGTGCGCGGCGTCGCGGGGCGGTGGTGCGCATCGGGTGGTTCCCTCCTCGTCGCCCCGCGTACTCCGGGGGCGTCCTGCTGAGTGAAAGCTCGGTGTTTGGCGGCCTCGGACCGACCGTACGTCACACCATGACCCCTGGCGCACGGTAGCTTTTTCCCGTGGCGTTTCGGCCGCAGGTCCCGTTGCGCAATGTCAAATAATTTCCGTTACATTACATCACGTCACATTCTGTCCTTTTTCTGGAGTTTATTCCCGACCTCGTCCCACACTGGAGGTCCCGGTGACGACACGTGGAGTTCTGTACGTGCATTCCGCACCGCGCGCGCTCTGCCCGCACGTGGAATGGGCAGTTGCGGGCGTGCTCGGGGTGCGGGTGAACCTCGACTGGATCAGGCAGCCCGCCTCACCCGGCACATGGAGAGCAGAGTTCTCCTGGCAGGCCGAAGCCGGCACCGCGTCGAAGCTCGCCTCCGCGCTGCGCGGCTGGCACCTGCTGCGCTTCGAGGTGACCGCCGAACCCTGCCCCACCGCCGAAGGCGAGCGCTACAGCTCCACCCCGGAGCTCGGCATCTTCCACGCCGTCACCGGCATGCACGGCGACATCCTGATCCCCGAGGACCGGCTGCGCGCCGCCCTGGCCCGGTCCGCCCGCGGCGAGACCGACCTGGAGGCGGAGATCGCCAAACTGCTCGGCAAGCCCTGGGACGACGAGCTGGAACCCTTCCGCTACGCGGGAGAGGGCGCCCCGGTGCGCTGGCTCCACCAGGTCGTCTGAACCCCGGGCACGCAGAAGGCCCACCCGGTCTCCCGGGTGGGCCTTCTGCGTGCGGCTCGGGGCGTCAGACCGTGCGGAACGCCAGGGTGACGTTGTGGCCGCCGAAACCGAACGAGTTGTTGATCGCGGAGACCGGGCCGTCGGCCGGCAGCTTGCGCGGCTCGCCGACGACGATGTCCGCGTCGATGTCATCGTCGAGCTCGTCGACGTTGATGGTCGCCGGGGCGATCCGGTGGTACAGCGCGAGCACGGTCGCGACGGTCTCGATACCGCCGGCGCCGCCCAGCAGGTGACCGGTCATCGACTTGGTCGCGGAGATCGCGATGTGGTCGAGGTCGTCGCCCAGCACCTTGCGCAGGGCCTTCAGCTCGGCCGTGTCACCCTGCGGGGTCGACGTGGCGTGCGCGTTCAGGTGGACCAGCTCGGCCGGGTCGAGACCCGTGTTGTCCAGCAGGTTCTGCACCGCGGCTGCGACACCGCGGCCCGTCGGCTCCGGCTGCGCGATGTGGTGGCTGTCCGCGGACAGGCCCTGGCCCAGCACCTCGCAGTACACCCGGGCGCCGCGCGCGGCGGCGTGCTCGGCGGACTCCAGGATGACGACGCCCGCGCCCTCGCCGAGGACGAAGCCGTCGCGGGCCTTGTCGTACGGGCGGGAGGCCTGCTCGGGGTTCTCGTTGTTCTTGGACATCGCCATCATGTTGGCGAACGCGGCGATCGGCAGCGGGTGGATCGCCGCCTCGGTGCCGCCCGCGACGACCACGTCGGCGCGGCCGGTACGGATCATCTCGACGGCGTAGCCGATGGCCTCGGCGCCGGACGCGCAGGCGCTGACCGGGGTGTGCACGCCCGCCTGGGCGTTCACCTCCAGGCCGACGTTGGCCGACGGGCCGTTCGGCATGAGCATGGGGACGGTGTGCGGGGAGACCCGACGCACACCCTTTTCCTTCAGTACGTCGTACTGGTCGAGCAGGGTGGTGACGCCGCCGATGCCGGAGGCGATCACGGTGCCCAGGCGCTCGGGCGCGATGGACGCGTCCTCGCCCGCCGGGGCGGTGTAGCCGGCATCGGCCCAGGCCTCACGGGCTGCGATGACGGCGAACTGGGCCGAGCGGTCCAGCTTGCGGGCCAGCGGGCGCGGCAGGACCTCACTGGGGTCCACGGCGGCCGGGGCGGCGATACGGACCGGGAGTTCGGCGAAGCGCTCGCCCTCAAGGGGCTTGACGCCGGAACGACCGGCGAGCAGACCTTCCCAGGTCGAAGCGCTGTCGCCACCCAGCGGAGTGGTTGCGCCGATACCGGTGACGACCACGGTGCGATTGGTCGGGCTCACAGGAATTCTTTCTCCACGTCTCAGGGGGTGCTGAATTGTCACGGCGCCACCGCCGGGTGGCGACAAACGCTCGTCAGGCTCAGGCCTGGTGCTTCAGGATGTAGTCAGCGGCGTCGCCGACCGTCTTGAGGTTCTTGACGTCCTCGTCCGGGATCTTCACGTCGAAGCGCTCTTCGGCGGCGACGACGACCTCGACCATGGACAGCGAGTCGACATCCAGGTCGTCGGTGAAGGACTTGCCGATCTCGACGTCCTCGACCGGGATGCCGGCAATCTCGTTGACGATCTCCGCGAGACCTTCGACGATCTCTTCCTGGGTGGCGGCCATGTGGCGCTCCTTCTCTAGCTAACTGAGGTGAAACAGGGCTGGATACGGATCCGGAGCCCTAGGGGAGGGTAACGACCGTTGCGGCGTAGACGAGCCCCGCCCCGAAGCCGATGACGAGCGCGGTGTCGCCGCTCTTCGCCGCTCCGGTCGCCAGGAGCCGCTCCATGGCGAGCGGGATCGAGGCGGCCGACGTGTTGCCGGTGGTTTCCACGTCACGGGCGACCGTGACGTGCTCCGGCAGCTTGAGAGTCTTCACCATCGAGTCGATGATCCGCATGTTCGCCTGGTGCGGGATGAAGACGTCCAGGTCCTCGGCAGTGATTCCGGCGGCGTCGAGCGCCTGCTGGGCCACCTTGGCCATCTCGAAGACGGCCCAGCGGAAGACCGCCTGGCCCTCCTGCGTGATGGCCGGGAACTTCTGCGCGCTGTCCGTGCTGCGGAACTCGTCCCACGGCACGGTCTGCTTGATCGTCTCGGACTTGTCGCCCTCCGAACCCCACACCGTGGGGCCTATGGCCGGCTCGTCCGAGGGGCCGACGATCACGGCGCCGGCGCCGTCACCGAACAGGAAGGCCGTCGCGCGGTCCTCCAGGTCGGTCAGGTCCGACAGCCGCTCCACGCCGATGACGAGCACGTACTGGGCCGAACCCTCGACGACCAGGCCCTTGGCCAGCGTCAGGCCGTAGCCGAAGCCGGCGCAGCCCGCGGAGATGTCGAACGCGGCCGGCTTGACCGCACCGATCCGGTGCGCGATCTCGGTCGCGACGGCGGGCGTCTGCTTGAAGTGCGAGACCGTCGAAACGATCACGGCGCCGATCTGCTCGGGCGAGACCCCGGCATCGGCCAGCGCCTTGCCGGAGGCCTCCACCGACATCGCCGCGACGGTCTCCTGGGGCGAGGCCCAGTGCCGGGTCGCGATGCCGGAGCGGGAGCGGATCCACTCGTCGGACGAGTCGATCGTCTCCAGGATGACCTCGTTGGAGACCACGCGGGTCGGCCGGTAGCCGCCGACGCCGAGGATGCGGGCGTACGGGGAGCCCTTGGCAGGCTTGATCTTCGACATGCTGTGTGGGCTCCTTCTCTCAGGCCGCGTGCTCGGCGAGGAGCGCAGCGGCCTTTTCGAGATCGTCCGGCGTCTTCAGGGCCACGGTCGGCACGCCCTTGAGCGCGCGCTTGGCCAGACCCGTCAGCGTGCCACCCGGGCTGAGCTCGATGATCCCGGTGACGCCCAGCTCGCCGAACGTCTCCATGCACAGGTCCCAGCGGACCGGGTTGGCGACCTGGCCGACCAGGCGGGCGACGACGTCGGCGCCCGTGGTGACGACGTGGCCGTCCTTGTTCGAGACGTACTTCAGCTCCGGGTCGGCCGGGGCGAGGGCCTGCGCGGCCTTCTCCAGCGTGGCGACCGCGGGAGCCATGTGGTGCGTGTGGAAGGCGCCCGCGACCTTGAGGGCGACGACCTTCATGGAGCCCTCGGGCTTCTCGGCGACCAGGGCCTCGATCTGCTCCATCGTGCCCGCGGCCACGATCTGGCCCGCTCCGTTGATGTTGGCCGGCGTCAGGCCCAGCTTCTCCAGGTGCGCGACGACGACCTGCTGGTCGCCCCCGAGCACGGCGGCCATGCCCGTCTCGGTGACGGCCGCGGCCTCGGCCATGGCCAGACCGCGCGTCCGTACGAACGACAGCGCGTCCGCGTCGGACAGCACACCGGCGTACGCGGCGGCCGTGATCTCACCGACGCTGTGGCCCGCGACGGCACCGAAGGCCGCACGGCCGTGCCCATCGGAGGGGGCGAGCGCGGAAGCGGACAACAGACCGGCGGCCACCAGCAGCGGCTGCGCCACCGCCGTGTCGCGGATCTCGTCCGCGTCCGCCTTCGTGCCGTAGTGGGCAAGGTCGAGCCCGATGGCGTCCGACCAGGCGGCGACGCGGTCAGCGGCACCGGGGAGGTCGAGCCAGGGAGTCAGGAAGCCGGGCGTCTGTGCGCCTTGGCCGGGAGCGACGAGTACGAGCACCCTCACACTCTCTCTTGTGGATGGTCCCCGCCGCCCGTGGGGACAGGGACCAAGAACCGTCGGGGTAATTGTTGATGTCCGACAAAAGTCTAGGACTGCAGATCGCCGTCGGCCAGACGCCCGAGGATCAAGGCGATTCGCAGCGTGAACGCCGAGCGAACATCGGAGGGTGACCAGCCGGTGACGTCGGTCACACGTCGCAGCCGGTAGCGCACCGTGTTCGGGTGCACGAACAGCATCCGCGCCGCCCCCTCCAGGCTGCTCGCCTGCTCCAGGTACACGCTCAGCGTCTCCAGCAACGCCGACCCCGCCTCTTCCAGCGGTCTGTAGATCTCCTCCACCAGCTGCTCCCGCGCGGAGGGATCCGAGGCGATCGCGCGCTCGGGCAGGAGATCGTCCGCCAGGACCGGCCGCGGGGCGTCCTGCCAGGCCGTACACGCCTTCAGCCCGGCCGCCGCGGCCTGAGCGGACTTGGTCGCGTTCAGCAGATCGGGAACCACCGGACCGGCCACCACGGGGCCCGCCGCGAACGGCCCGATCAGCGACTTCGCCACCTGGATCGGGTTGTCGCTGCCGCCCGCGATCACCACCAGCCGGTCGCCGAGCACACCCGTCAGCACCTGGAGCTTGTGGTGGCGGGCCGCGCGCCGGATCGCCTCGACCGTCAGCTCGCTGTCGCCCTCCGGCGCGGTGCCGAGCACCACGCACACGTGCTCAGGCGAGTTCCAGCCGAGCGCCGCCGCCCGCGACAGCGCGCCCTCGTCGGCCTCGCCCGACAGCACCGCGTTCACGACGAGGGACTCCAGCCGGGCGTCCCACGCCCCGCGCGCCTCGGCGGCCTGCGCGTACACCTGGGCCGTCGCGAACGCGATCTCCCGGGCGTACACCAGCAGCGCCTCGCGCAGGATCGACTCGTCGCCCGGCGCCGCGACCTCCTCGATCGCGGCTTCCATGACCTCGATCGTCGTACGGACCATCTCCACGGTCTGGCGCAGGGTGATCGCCCGGGTCAGCTCGCGCGGAGCCGTCCCGAAGACGTCCGTCGAGATCGCCTGCGGAGTCTCCGGGTGCCGGAACCACTCCGTGAACGCGGCGATGCCGGCCTGCGCGACCAGGCCGATCCAGGACCGGTTCTCCGGGGGCATCGCCCGGTACCACGGCAGGGCCTCGTCCATGCGGGCGATCGCGTTGGCGGCGAGCCGGCCGGAGGACTTCTCCAGTCGGCGCAGCGTCGCGGCGTGCGGATGGGCGGGAGCGGGATGCGCGGGGGAATGCTCACGTTCGGGTTGGGGCACGGGACAAGACTGCCTTATCGGGACGGCGGCGCGGAGTCCGGTCCCGTGGCGGCCGTCCTCCGGGGGACTACGGTGGCACTCATGATTGACGTACGCCGCGGGGCCGACCGGTACGGGGGCGGGGATCCGGACGCCGGGATCACCACCTTGCACGCCTTCTCCTTCGGCGGGCACTACGACCCGGACAACCTGCGCTTCGGCCCGGTCATCGCCTGCAACGAGGAGACCCTCGCCCCGGGCGCGGGCTTCGACGAGCACGCGCACAGCCACACCGAGATCGTGACCTGGGTCGTCGAGGGCGAGCTCGCGCACAAGGGCAGCACCGGGGAGAGCACCCTGGTCCACCCGGGAGACGTACAGCACCTGGGCGCCGGATCCGGCGCCCGGCACATCGAGCGCAACGACGGCGCCGTGCCGCTGCGCTTCGTGCAGCTGTGGCTCGCGCCGCAGGCCCCCGGCGGGGAGCCCTCGTACACGCTGGTGACGGGTCTCGCCGACGGCACCCCGTACGAGGTCCCCGCGGCCGGCGCCGTCCTGCACGTACGCAGGCCGGGCGCGGGCGAGCGGGTCGCCGTACCGGCGGCGCAGCGGGTCTACCTGCACGTGGTGCGCGGGGACTTGCGCCTGGACGGGGAAGAGCTCGGCCCCGGGGACGCGGCACGGATCACCGACGAACGGAACCTGGAGATCGTCGCCGGGTCCCCGGGAGAACTGCTGATCTGGGAGCTGCCCTAGGGCCTGCTCCTGCGGATCGGGCGCCGGAGCGGCGCGGAGGTCAGCGGCCGGCGAGTTCGGCGAGGACCGCGTCGGTGAACGGCGGCCAGGCCTCCACGGCCCACGGGCCGAACGCGCGGTCGGCCAGCGCCACGCACGCGACGCGGGCGTCCGGGTCCACCCACAGGAAGGTGCCGGCCTGCCCGAAGTGGCCGAAGGTGCGCGGCGAGGACGAGGCGCCCGTCCAGTGCGGGGCCTTGCCGTCGCGGATCTCCAGGCCGAGCCCCCAGTCGTTGGGGGACTGGATCCCGTACCCCGGGAGCACGCCCTTGAGGCCCGGGTGGACGACGGAGGTGGCCTCCGCGACCGTGCGCACGTCCAGCAGCCGCGGCGCCTGGAGCTCCGCCGCGAAGCGGACGAGGTCGGACACGGTCGAGACGCCGTCCTTGGCGGGCGAGCCCTCCAACGTCGTCGAGGCCATGCCCAGCGGCTCGAACACCGCCTGGTGCACGTACTCGGCGAAGGGGATGCCGGTGGCCTTCGTGATGTGGTCGCCGAGCACCTCGAAACCGGCGTTCGAGTACAGCCGGCGCGTGCCGGGCGCGGCCATCGCACGGTGCTCGTCGAAGGCCAGCCCGCTGGTGTGCGCGAGCAGGTGACGGACCGTCGAACCTTCGGGCCCGGCCGGCTCGTCCAGCTCGATCGCCCCCTCCTCGTACGCGACGAGCGCGGCGTACGCGGCGAGCGGCTTGGTCACCGAGGCCAGCGCGAAGCGGTGGTCGACGGGCCCGTGGGATCCGGCCAGGCTCCCGTCCGCGCGCACGACGGCCGCCGCGGCGGTCGGTACCGGCCAGTTCTCGATGGTCCGCAGGCTCTGTAGGGTCTCCACGCTCTCCATGCGGCCGAGCCTACTTGCTTGGAGTGCACTCCAAGGTTTTAGCGTGGTCGCCATGAGCCTGACGCAGACGCGGTACACGATCAGCGAGGTCGAGGCCCGGACCGGTCTGACCCAGCACACCCTGCGCTGGTACGAACGGATCGGCCTGATGCCGCACGTGGACCGCTCCCACTCGGGACAGCGCCGGTTCAGCGACAAGGACCTCCATTGGCTCGCCTTCGTGGGCAAGCTGCGCACCACCGGGATGTCGGTGGCCGACATGGTCCGCTACGCAGAACTTGTGCGCGAGGGCGAGCACACCGTCGACCAGCGCCGCGAACTGTTGGAGCAGACGCGGCGCGAGGTCCGCGCGCGGATCACGGAACTGACCGACGCACTCGCCGTACTGGACTTCAAGATCGACATGTATGCCACGGGCACGACCGCGGGGAAGGCGACACAGCAATGACGCAGAACACCACCATCGAGCAGGTTGAACTCGGCAAGGGAGGCCCGCTGGTGGGCGTCCAGGGCCTCGGCTGCATGGGCATGAGCGAGTTCTACGGCGAGACCGACGAGGCCCGCGCCCGCGACACCCTGGAAGCGGCCCTGGCCGCCGGGGTCACCCTCTTCGACACGGCGGACACCTACGGGCGCGGCGCCAACGAAGAGTTCCTCGCGCCGCTCGTGGCCGAGCGCCGCGACGAGATCACCCTCGCCACCAAGTTCGGCATCGCGCGCAGCGACGACCCGCAGTACCGGGGCATCCGCAACGACCGCGCGTACATCCGCCAGGCCGTCGAGGACAGCCTGCGGCGGCTCGGGACCGACGTGATCGACCTCTACTACATGCACCGGCGCGACCCGGCCGTGCCGTTCGCCGAGTCGGTGGGCACGATGGCCGAGCTGGTACAGGAGGGCAAGGTGCGCCACCTGGGGCTCAGCGAGGTCACCGGCGCCGAGCTGCGCGAGGCGTACGCGGTGCACCCGATCGCGGCACTCCAGTCGGAGTGGTCGCTGTTCAGCCGGGACGTGGAGCGCAGCGCGGTGGGCGCGGCGGCGGAGCTGGGCGTGGCCTTCGTGCCGTACTCCCCGCTCGGGCGCGGCTTCCTGACCGGCGCGTTCTCGGACGCGGCGGCCGATCTGTCGGCGGCGGACTTCCGCCGCTTCCAGCCCCGGTTCACCGGCGACAACGCCAAGGCCAACGCGGCCCTGCTGGCGCCGGTCCGGGAGATCGCGCAGGCGCACGGGGCGAGCCCGGCGCAGATCGCGCTGGCCTGGGTGCACCAGCAGGCGCAGGTGCACGGGCTGACGGTGGTCCCGATCCCGGGCACCCGCAAGCCCGGCCGCCTCGCGGAGAACGCCGCGGCGACCCGGATCACCCTGACGCCGGCGGAGCTGGCCCTGCTGGAGCCGATCGCCGCCCAGGTCGCGGGCGACCGCTACCCGGACATGACCTGGACGTCCGCGGCCCGCGAGGACTGAGCCGGCCGAGCGGACCGGGCCCGTACGGGCGCCGCCGCCGCAATGCCTCCCGGCGTTCGGCGGCGGGACCCCGGGAACGACCGTCGACCGGTCGCCGGCCGGTCCGCGCCGGGCCAGCCGGTCCGCGCCGGGTCAGCCGGGCCGCGCCGGGCCAGCCGGTCCGCGCCGGGTCAGCCGGGCCTGGCCAGGGCCCGGCCGGGCCCGACCCGGGGCGGCGCCGGGGTCCGGCCGGGGAGGTCAGGCTTCGGCGGTGAAGCGGTCGCGCAGCGCCGAGTACTCGGCGTCCGTCAGCAGCCCCGCGCTGTGCAGCTCGCTCAGGTGCTGCAGGCGTTCGTCCGTGCGGGCCGCCGGGACCGAGGCCACCGGGGTGCGGCCGCGCAGGGCGGCGAGGACGGCCGCCGCGAACGGCAGCGATTCGTGCACCGAGCCGTACCCGACGCCGAACACCGCGGACGCCAGGTCGTGGTCGGGGCGCGGATCGGCGGCGGCGTCCCTGCGCAGCAGCCGCAGGTGGCCGCCGGGGCCCTCCGGCGTGCGCCACTCGACCCCGGTCAGCGCGGACAGTGGACAACGCTGGTCGCCCGCCTTCCACTTGGCGCTCGTGGCGCCCGTGCGCGACCAGTGGAAGGTGACGGTCGAGCCGTCGAACCCCAGGCGCGCGTCGTACGCCTTCAGCTGGAGCGGCGGCTCCGGCACCTGGACGAGGAATCGTTCCGCCGGACCGTCGGATCCGGGGCCCAGCCGGGCCCGTACGGCGTCCGCGAACTCGGCAGCCCGCCCGGCCCGGTCGCCCGGCAGTACGAGCCGGTACGGGTCGCAGACCTCCCGCAGCTGTCCTGCCGCGACCTCCATCAGCGGATCCGCACCCGCCCGCGGCACGGCACGCAGCACCACCGCGTCCCGTTTTCCTCCGGACCCGGTCGCGTTCACCGTCACCCCCGACAACGCCTCGAAGGGGATCCGCCGCGCCCCGAGGGCATGAAGGAGTTTCGGTGTTCTCATCCCCCGTGCGAAGCGGATGACCAACGAGTCCGAGTCGAACTCCCAGACGGCATGATTTCCGGCCAGTACGTCACCCATGCGGCACATGGTAAAGGGACGCACCCCCGTGCGTCCCCCTCGGTGCGGAGACCGTTTTCCGCGGCTCTACACGTGTCAGTCCCCGTCTGTCCCGGAAATTCCACGGCGGCACGCATCGTCGCCGCTCGCACACACAACGGAACCGAACGCACCGGTTCCGATTTTGGCGAAGTTGTCCAGGGATCCGGTGCCTGGCTCGAAATAGCCGGTGTGGAGCTTCGCCCCCGCCGAGGACAGCAGCCGCGACCCGAACTCCGGCGACACCGGATCCGCACCGTGGCCGACCCCGCCGACCTCCACGTGCGGCACGTCCGCGATCCAGTCCCCGGAATCGCGCGTGGCCCAGACCCGGGCCGACGTGTGCAGGCCGGCCACAGAATCCGCACGCATCCCCGGGCTGCCCGCCACCACCACGTCCGACACCCGCCGGGGCAGTGCGTGCGCGGCGACCCCGCACACCACCGAGCCGTAGCTGTGGCAGAACAGCGCCACGCCCGCGTCCCCGGGCAGCGCCGCCGTCAGGGCCTCCAGTCGTACCGCGCCGTCCATCGCCATCCGACCCGTGGCGGCGTCCATGCCGACCCCGGTGGGCGCGGTGTAGCCGGCCCAGGCGATGACCGCGGTCCGGCTGCCGGGGGCCTGCGTGCGCTGGGCCTCGTACAGCGACTGCGCCATGCCGACGGGGGCGGTCAGGCGGCGCTGGCTGCGCTCGAAGGTGAGCACGTCGGTGTCGACGCCGGGGACGACCACCGAGATCCGGTCGGCCTTGTCGAGGTCGCCGAAGACCTCGGCGACGCGGCCGTTGCCGGTCGGGTCGAACGCGAGGATCTGCCGGCCCGGCTCGGCCAGGGAGGCGAAGCGGTGGGAGCGCCGGCTGGCCGTCGAGCGGTCGGCCGGGGTCAGGCTGACGTCCCGGCTGCGGGCGTCCTCCACCCGCTCGGCCTGTTCCAGGCCGCGCAGGTTGGCCCGGTAGCGCAAGGCTGCGGGCGCCCCGTCGAGGTTGCCGACGACCAGGGGGTACCCCTCGGCGAGCCGGGCCCGCTGGGATCCGTCCAGGCCGGCGAAGAACCGGGCCACCGTCCGTACGGGGGCGTCGGCGGGCGGCAGGGGCCGGCCGTCGATCCGGGCCGTGGCCCAGGAGGCGAGGGCGGCGGCCCGCAGCGAGGTGCCCGCGTCGGGGCGGTGCACCGCGGTCCAGCCGGTGGTCGCCAGCATGATGAAGACCACCGCGAGCGCGAGCAGGGTGCGCAGGGCGGCAGGGCGCGGGTCGGCGCCGACGATGGAGGGGGCGAGGCCGGGCAGGTTCACTGGGACCAGCGTAGGAGACCGGATCCGGACACGGGGCCCGGGGTGACCGGGTTCACGGTCGACCGTGCGACTCCGTACGGGGGTTCAGCGCCAGTCCGCAGCCAGCGCAGGGCCGATCTGGTCAAGGTAGGACTCGGTCATCCGTCGGATCGAGGCCACGCTGGCGTCCTCTCCCCGCCCCCACAGCCGCCCGGTGACCCTCATCACCCCGGAGAACGCGGCGACCGCCACGCGGGGCCGCGGGTCCGCGTCCACGTCCAGCCCCTCGCGCTCGGCGATCAGCCGGGCGATCCGCTCCTCCAGCTCGGTGGAGCGGCGCAGGTGCACCGCAAGCAGTGCCGGCGTCGACTCGATCAGCTGGTAGGTGCGCATGTAGAGATCGACCGGGACCACGTCGGAGAGGGCCTCGTCGAGGGTGTCCCAGGCGTCGAGCACCGCGCCCCGCAGGGCTTCGAGCGGGCCCTCGGCGGGCGGCCGGGAGCGCAGCGCGGCGACGAAGTGCGCCTCGACCAGGTCCTGGACGGCGAAGGCGACCTCCTCCTTGTTGGCGAAGTACCGGAAGAAGGTGCGCTGGGAGACGTAGACGGCGTCGGTGATCTCGTCGACGGTGGTGTGCTCGTACCCCTGCGCGACGAAGAGGAGGAGGGCGGCGCGCAGCAGCGCGTCCCGGGTGCGCCGCTTCTTGCGTTCGCGCAGTCCGGGCGCGGGCGCCGGCGCCGGCGCCTCGTCGGTCATCACCGAGGGGTGTCCTTTCCGCATGTTCCACATGCCGAATCTGACGCTGAGTGAGCGGACAGGGTACCTGTGACCGAGCTGACAGCCATGGCCCCGTTAACCCGTTTGTGAAGTGTCAGTCGCTGTCACTAGCCTGTTCGCATGACGAGTCAGATCACCATCGAAGACCAGGGCGACCGGTTACCCGTCAAGGAATCCGGTCCCGGCCCAGCCCGGTCCGGGCTGCGCGGGCACCCCTGGCTGACCCTCTTCGCCGTGGCGATCGGCGTCATGATGGTCACCCTGGACGGCACGATCGTCGCCGTCGCCAACCCCGCGATCCAGCAGCACCTCCACGCCTCGCTCGCCGACGTCCAGTGGATCACCAACGGCTACCTGCTGGCCCTGGCCGTCTCGCTGATCACCGCGGGCAAGCTCGGCGACCGCTTCGGCCACCGCCAGACCTTCCTCATCGGCATCGCCGGCTTCGCCGCGGCCTCCGCCGCCATCGGCCTCTCCTCCGGCGTCCAGTACGTCATCGCGTTCCGCGTGGCGCAGGGCCTGTTCGGCGCACTGCTGATGCCCGCCGCGCTGGGCCTGCTGCGCGCCACCTTCCCGGCCGAGAAGCTCAACATGGCCATCGGCATCTGGGGCATGGTCATCGGCGCCTCGACCGCCGCCGGGCCCATCGTGGGCGGCCTGCTCGTGGAGAACGTCAGCTGGCAGTCCGTCTTCTTCATCAACGTGCCCGTCGGCATCATCGCCCTGACCTTCGGCCTGTTCATCCTGCTCGACCACCGCGCCGAGAACGCCCCGAAGTCCTTCGACGCCGTCGGTGTCCTGCTGCTGTCGGCCGCGATGTTCTCGCTGATCTGGGCGCTGATCAAGGCCTCGGAGTGGGGCTGGAGCGACACCCGGACCATCCTGTTCCTCCTCGCGTCCGTCGTCTGCTTCACGCTCTTCGCCGTCTGGGAGTCGAAGGTCGCCGAGCCGCTGATCCCGCTCGGCTTGTTCCGCTCGCTGCCCCTGTCCGCGGGCACGGTGCTGATGGTGCTGATGGCCTTCGCCTTCATGGGCGGCCTGTTCTTCGTCACCTTCTACCTGCAGAACGTGCACGGCATGAGCCCGGTCGACAGCGGCCTGCACCTGCTGCCGCTGACCGGCATGATGATCATCGGTTCGCCGCTGGCCGGCGCCGCCATCACCGCCGTCGGCCCGCGGATCCCGCTGGTCACCGGCATGGTCGCGACCGCCGCCGCCTGCTTCGGGATGTCCGCGCTGACCCCGGGCACCGGCACCCTGGAGATGTCGCTCTGGTTCGCCCTCCTCGGTGTCGGCCTCGCGCCCGTCATGGTCGGCGCCACCGAGGTCATCGTCGGCAACGCCCCGCTGGAGCTCTCCGGCGTGGCGGGCGGGCTCCAGCAGGCCGCCATGCAGGTCGGCGGCAGCCTCGGCACCGCCGTCCTCGGCGCGGTCATGGCCACCACCGTCGGCAACTCGTTCGGCGACAACTGGGAGCGGGCGCAGCTGCCCCCGCTCACCCCGGAGCAGCTGGACCTCGCCGAGAAGGGCGTCCAGGTCGGCATCGCCCCGGTCCCGCCGGAGGCCCCGGCCCCGGTCGCCGAGGCGATCACCAAGGTCGCGCACGACACGTTCGTGTCCGGCATGAGCACCGCCTTCACCGTCGCCGGCTGCGTCGCGGTGCTCGCCGCGCTCGTCGCCTGCTTCACCAAGCGGGGCGAGAACGCCGCAGCCGGGGCGGGCGCGGCCCACGTCTGAGCCGCACCGGCGTCAACCTCGTGGGCGCGACGGCCCCGCCGGACGGTTCCGGCGGGGCCGTCGCCTATCCGGGTGGACCCGCCCCTGACCCCTTCCGCCCGGCCGTCCTCGCAGGTCAGCGTGGTGTCAGAGGCGCTGCGGAACCGGTCCGGGCGCCCTGGTCCACAAGGAGTTGACCCGTCATGCGTACGAGTTCACCCGCACGGTCCACCACCGTCCTCGCCGCGACCCTGCTGGCCCTCGCCGCCCTCATCCCGAGCACGGCGACCGCCGCACACGCCGCAGGCGCCCCGCCGGGCAAGGCACCCGCCTGCGCCACCGGCCAGCTGTGCCTGTGGGCGAAGCCGGAGTTCAAGGGCACCCGACACGCCCACGAGCTGAGCACCCTCGACATCAACAGCTGCACGGCACTGCCCGCCGGGACCAGCGCCCAGTCGCTGATCAACCGCACCGGGCGGCCCGTGACCACCTACCAGTCGGCCGAGTGCCAGGAGACCGGAGAGTTCCAGACCTACCCGGGCGACGGGGTCTGGCTGCCCGAATCGCCCTACCTCATCCGCGCGTTCAAGGTGTGGGAGCGCTAGCGGCACCCGCCGCAGGGGCCGCTCCGGGCACCAGGGCCGGTACGTCGGCCCCGGAGCCCGGGGCGGTTCCCGCACCCGGAGCGGGCGCCTGGGCTTCGGCGGCCACCGCCGACGCCCCGCCCAGCCGCCCGATCTCGGCGCGCAGCGCCCGTACCTCCGCCGACAGTTCGGCGATCGCCGCGGTCTGAGCCCGCTCCACCTGGTCGTCGCGCTCGAAACGGGAGATGAACCAGGCCGCGATGTTGGCGGTCACCACACCCAGCAGCGCGATCCCCGACAGCATCAGCCCCACGGCGATGATCCGGCCGAGCCCGGTGGTGGGGGAGTGGTCCCCGTACCCGACGGTCGTCATCGTGGTGAAGCTCCACCACACGGCATCGCCCAGGTTCTTGATGTTGCCGTCGGGGGCGTCCCGCTCCACGCTCAGCACGGCGAGCGAGCCGAACATCAGCAGCCCGACCACCGCCCCCGCCACATACGTGGTCAGCCGGATCTGCGGGGCCATCCGGGCCCGCCGGCCCACCAGCAGCAGCGTGGACACCAGCCGCAACAGCCGCAGCGGCTGGAACATCGGCAACACCACCGCGCCCAGGTCCAGCCAGTGGGTCCGCACGAACGCCTTCTTCGCCGTCGACAGACCCAGCCGCATCAGGTAATCCGCGGCGAACGCGCCCCACACCACCCACTCGGTGACCGTGCACGCCCGGTGCACCTGCGCATTCGCGTCGGGTACGACGATCGGCACGGTGTAGGCGACGGCGAACGCCACGGCGAGCACGAGCAGCGGGGTCTGACTCCGCCGCTCCCACCGCAGCTGGCGGGAGGGTTCCTTCATACGGAGCATCGTAAGGAACAGGTAAAGCGGAATGGGCCGGCGCAGTGCCGCAGCGGCCGGGGCAACGGCAGCGGGCCGGGGCGCACTCCCGCACACCCCGGCCCGCCGCCGTCAGCCGTCCGCCCCGCGGAGCGCTATGCGTCGCCGCCCGCCGCGCCCGGGTCGGCCGCCGCGACGTCCAGCAGCCGGTACCGGTCCACCGCCTGCTTCAGCGCGGAACGGTCGATCTTGCCCTGCTTGGCCAGCTCGGTCAGCACCGCCAGCACCACCGACTGCGCGTCGATGTGGAAGAACCGCCGGGCCGCGCCGCGCGTGTCCGCGAAACCGAACCCGTCCGCACCCAGTGAGGTGTACGCGCCGGGCACCCACCGCGAGATCTGGTCCGGGACGGACCGCATCCAGTCCGAGACCGCCACGAACGGCCCCTCCGCACCCGACAGCTTCCGCGTCACGTACGGGACGCGCTGCTCCTCCTCCGGGTGGAGCAGGTTGTGCTCCTCCACCTCGACGGCCTCGCGGCGCAGCTCGTTCCAGGAGGTCGCCGACCAGACGTCCGCCCGAACGTTCCATTCCTCGGCCAGGATCCGCTGCGCCTCCAGGGCCCACGGCACCGCCACGCCCGAGGCCATGATCTGCGCCCCGATGGAGCCCGCCGAGCCCGCGGCCACCCGGTGGATCCCCTTGAGGATCCCGTCCACGTCCACGTCGGCCGGCTCGGCCGGGTGCTGGATCGGCTCGTTGTAGACGGTCAGGTAGTAGAAGACGTCCTCGGCCTCGGGCCCGTACATCCGCCGCAGGCCGTCCTGGACGATGTGCGCGATCTCGTACCCGTACGCCGGGTCGTACGCCACGCAGCCCGGGTTCGTCGACGCCAGCAGCTGGGAGTGACCGTCGGCGTGTTGCAGGCCCTCACCCGTCAGGGTGGTCCGGCCGGCGGTCGCACCCAGCACGAAACCGCGCGCCAGCTGGTCGGCCATCTGCCAGAACTGGTCACCCGTGCGCTGGAAACCGAACATCGAGTAGAAGACGTAGACCGGGATCATCGGCTCGCCGTGCGTCGCGTACGCCGAACCCGCGGCGATCAGCGAGGCCGTGCAGCCCGCCTCCGAGATGCCGTCGTGCAGCATCTGGCCGGTCGGCGACTCCTTGTACGCGAGCAGCAGGTCGCGGTCGACCGCCTCGTACTGCTGCCCCAGCGGGTTGTAGATCTTGGCGCTCGGGAAGAACGCGTCCATGCCGAAGGTGCGGTACTCGTCCGGGGCGATCAGCACGAACCGCCTGCCGATCTCCTTGTCCCGCATCAGGTCCTTCAGGATGCGCACGAACGCCATGGTCGTGGCGATCGACTGCTGGCCCGAGCCCTTCTTCGCCGCCGCGTACGCCGTGTCGTCCGGCAGCTGCAGCGGCTTCGCGCGCACCACGCGCGTCGGCACGTAGCCGCCCAGTGAGCTGCGCCGGTCGTGCATGTACTGGATCTCCGGCGAACCGGGGCCCGGGTGGTAGTACGGCGGGGCGCCGCCCTCCAGCTGCGCGTCCGTGATCGGGATGTGCAGGCGGTCGCGGAAGCGCTTGAGGTCGTCGACCGTCAGCTTCTTCATCTGGTGCGTCGCGTTGCGGCCCTCGAAGTTCGGGCCGAGCGTCCAGCCCTTGACCGTCTGCGCCAGGATCACCGTCGGCTGGCCCTTGTGGGCCTTGGCCGCCGCGTACGCCGCGTAGATCTTCTTGTGGTCGTGGCCGCCGCGGCCCAGGTGCAGCAGCTGCTGGTCGCTCATGTTCTCGACCATCGCCCGCAACCGCTGGTCGTCACCGAAGAAGTGGTCGCGGATGTAGGCACCGGTCTCGGTCGCGTACGTCTGGAACTGGCCGTCCGGCGTCGAGTTCATCCGGTTGACCAGGATGCCGTCGCGGTCCTGCGCCAGCAGCGGGTCCCAGGAGCGGTCCCAGATCAGCTTGATGACGTTCCAGCCGGCACCGCGGAACTGCGACTCCAGCTCCTGGATGATCTTGCCGTTGCCGCGCACCGGACCGTCGAGCCGCTGCAGGTTGCAGTTCACGACGAAGGTCAGGTTGTCCAGACCCTCACGGGCGGCGATCGACAGCTGGCCGAGCGACTCCGGCTCGTCCATCTCGCCGTCGCCGAGATACGCCCAAACGTGTGACTTCGAGGTGTCGGCGATCCCGCGCGCCTCCATGTACCGGTTCATCCGGGCCTGGTAGATCGCGCCGAGCGGGCCGAGGCCCATCGAGACGGTCGGGAACTCCCAGAAGTCCGGCATCAGCCGCGGGTGCGGGTAGCTGGACAGGCCGTACGGGGCCTTCGACTTCTCCTGCCGGAACGCGTCGAGCTGCTGCTCGGAGAGCCGGTCCAGGAGGTAGGCGCGCGCGTAGATGCCGGGGGACGCGTGGCCCTGGAAGAAGATCTGGTCGCCGCCGTCGCCCTCGTCCTTGCCCCGGAAGAAGTGGTTGAAGCCCACGTCGTAGAGGGAGGCGGAGGACGCGAACGTGGCGATGTGGCCGCCGACGCCGATCCCGGGACGCTGGGCGCGCGAGACCATCACGGCCGCGTTCCACCGGGTGGCGTTCAGGACCTTGCGCTCGATCTCCTCGTTGCCCGGGAAGAACGGCTCGTCCTTGGTGGCGATCGTGTTGACGTAGTCCGTGCTGCGCATCTCGGGCACGGCCACGCGCTTCTCGCGGGCCCGCTCGATCAGCCGCAGCATCAGGTAGCGGGCGCGCTCACGGCCCCGCTCGTCGACGGCGGCGTCCAGGGAGTCGAGCCACTCCTGCGTCTCTTCCGGATCGAAGTCCGGGACCTGGCTCGGCAGGCCGCCAATGATGATCGGATTGCGATCGGATGCGGAAGCCACGCTGTTCCTTCGCTGTCAGGGGAGTCGTGCCATGGGGTTTCGCCGCCTCCCATCGTCTTACGCTCGGTCGGAATCGTCACCTGTACCACTGGGTAATCACTGGAGTCCGCAGCGATCCGTGAGAGCAGGCGGCGGCGGTCCGGCCAAACCGCAACCTTACGCCCAAGACGATCAGCTGGTTCGTAAGGCCGTTCGGTCCCTCAAACAGGTAGGAAAGCCGGTAAGCGTTGCCGATGATGCCGAATGAGCTGGAATGGTGTGGGATGAATCACCAGAGGTGCACACGGGAAGGCTGAAAGTTGCGGCGAGACGGCCGTAATCGTCACCGTTTCGACGGTCTCGACGGCCGGGTACTTGCGCGATCCGCCGCGCCCGTGTGGACTACGCCCAATGCTGCGCGTACGCGCGCCGCCGAAGACATTCACCGAACATGAGCAGGAGGCACCCCGTGAGCGCGACCGCGGACCACGCGGAGAGCCTGGCCGCCCGGCTGGGTTTCCAGTCCGAACAGGTGGTCCAGGAGATCGGCTACGACGACGACGTCGATCAGGAATTCCGTGACGCCGTCGATCAGCTCGTCAGTGAACTTGCCGACGAGGACTACGACGACGTCGCCGACGCGGTGCTGTTGTGGTTCCGCGACGAGGACGGCGATCTGACGGACGCCCTGGTCGATGCGACCGAGCTGGTCGAGGACGGCGCACTGATCCTGCTGCTGACCCCCAAGACGGGCCGTGACGGCTACGTCGAGGCCAGCGACATCAGCGAGGCGGCTGTGACGGCCGGCCTCTCGCTTGCCAAGGGCCTGCCCGTCGGCAAGGAGTGGACCTCCACCAAGCTGGTGACGCCGAAGGCCGCCAAGGCCAAGCGCTGAGCCGCACACTCGCAGCCAAGCGGACGTACGCCCCGTCGACCCGGATCACCCCCGGTCGGCGGGGTGCGTGCGTTGTGGGCACCCGGTCCCCCTAGGCTGGGGCCCACCCGAACAGCCCAACGCAGGGATGCGGGAACGAAGGGATGCGAGAGATGGCGATCGAGGTCGGCAGCAAGGCCCCGGACTTCGAGCTCAAGGACAACCACGGCGCCACCGTGCGGCTCTCCGACTTTCGCGGGGAGAAGGCCGTCGTGCTGCTCTTCTACCCGTTCGCCTTCACCGGTGTCTGCACCGGCGAGCTCTGCGAACTGCGCGACCAGCTGCCGCGCTTCCAGAACGACGACGTCCAGCTCCTCGCGGTCTCCAACGACTCCGTCCCGACCCTGCGGGTCTTCGGCGAGCAGGAGGGCCTCGACTACCCCCTGCTGTCC
This sequence comes from Streptomyces sp. NBC_00597, assembly GCF_041431095.1. Classification (GTDB taxonomy): domain Bacteria; phylum Actinomycetota; class Actinomycetes; order Streptomycetales; family Streptomycetaceae; genus Streptomyces. Next base: position 3,448,326 of record NZ_CP107757.1, on the reverse strand, counting down.
GACTTCTGGCCGCACGGCGAGACCTCCCGCGCGTACGGCGTCTTCGACGAGGAGAAGGGTTGCGCGGTCCGCGGCACCTTCATCATCGACAAGGACGGCGTGGTGCGCTGGACCGTCGTCAACGGCCTGCCCGACGCGCGCGACCTGAACGAGTACGTCAAGGCCCTCGACAGCCTCTGAGGACCGCCGGGCCGGTCCGGCCCCGGCAGCCGCGGCACCCGCCGTACTTGCCGTGCTCCGGGCGGGTTCCGGGAAGTGTTCACCGGGAAAGACGCCGACAGGCGGGAACCCGTCACTAGGATCGAAACGTTGATCCCGGTAGAAACCGCACGACGGGGCACCGCCCCACACATGAACCCAATGGAGGACCCGTGGGAGTCAGCCTCAGCAAGGGCGGAAACGTCTCGCTGACCAAGGCCGCGCCGAATCTGACGGCGGTCATCGTCGGTCTGGGCTGGGACGCTCGCACCACCACCGGTGTTGACTTCGACCTCGACGCCAGCGCGATCCTGACCAACGACCAGGGCAAGGTCGCCAACGACTCGAACTTCGTGTTCTTCAACAACCTGAAGAGCCCGGACGGCTCGGTCGAGCACACCGGTGACAACACCACCGGTGAGGGCGAGGGCGACGACGAGGCGATCAAGGTCAACCTGGCCGGCGTCCCCGCCGATGTCGCCAAGATCGTCTTCCCGGTCTCGATCTACGAGGCCGAGAGCCGCCAGCAGAGCTTCGGCCAGGTCCGCAACGCGTACATCCGCGTGGTGAACCAGGCCGACAACTCCGAGCTCGCCCGCTACGACCTCTCCGAGGACGCCTCGACCGAGACCGCCATGGTCTTCGGCGAGCTGTACCGCAACGGAGCGGAGTGGAAGTTCCGCGCCATCGGCCAGGGCTACGCCTCCGGCCTGCGCGGCATCGCCCAGGACTTCGGCGTCAACGTCTGAGCCTGCCCGCAGTCACCCGTCCGGCGCCGTGCACTGTGTGTACGGCGCCGGACGTGCTTTGCACCAACGCACCACCACCGTCGGCCCGCCACGCGAGCGTGCCGCGATCACCACGTCGTCCGGGGAGGACCACAACATGGGCGTCACACTCGCCAAGGGGGGCAACGTCTCCCTCTCCAAGGCCGCACCGAACCTCACCCGGGTCCTGGTTGGTCTCGGTTGGGACGCGCGCTCGACCACGGGGGCCGATTTCGACCTCGACGCCAGCGCACTGCTGTGCCGCGACGGCCGGGTCCTGGGGGACGCGTACTTCGTCTTCTACAACAACCTGAAGAGCCCCGAGGGCTCCGTCGAACACACGGGGGACAACCTCACCGGCGAGGGTGAGGGCGATGACGAGTCGATCATCATCGACCTGACCAAGGTGCCGGTCGACGTCGACAAGATCGTCTTCCCGGTCTCGATCCACGATGCGGAGGCCCGCCGACAGAGCTTCGGCCAGGTCAGCAACGCCTTCATCCGCGTGGTGAACGAGTCGGACGGCCAGGAGCTGGCCCGCTACGACCTCACCGAGGACGCCTCCAGCGAGACCGCGATGATCTTCGGCGAGGTGTACCGGTACGGCGGCGAATGGAAGTTCCGCGCAGTGGGGCAGGGGTACGCGTCGGGGCTCCGGGGCATCGCTCTAGACTTCGGGGTCAACGTTTCGTAAAGCCGTACAAGACGATGGGGTGCCAGTGGTTCTCAAAACCTTCGGCTGGTCGTTCGCAGTCACTGCGCTCGGTCTGGTCGCAGCGTGGTTCTACGGGGGTATGACCGGGCTCGGGATCGTCGCGATCCTGACCATCCTTGAGATCTCGCTGTCCTTCGACAACGCGGTGGTCAACGCCGGAATCCTGAAGAAGATGAACGCCTTCTGGCAGAAGATCTTCCTGACGGTCGGCGTGCTCATCGCCGTGTTCGGCATGCGCCTGGTCTTCCCCGTCGTGATCGTCGCGGTCACCGCCAAGATCGGGCCCATCGAGGCCGTGCATCTCGCGCTGACCGACAAGGAGCAGTACCAGCAGCTGGTCACGGACGCCCACCCGGCGATCGCGGCCTTCGGCGGCATGTTCCTGCTGATGATCTTCCTCGACTTCATCTTCGAGGACAGGGACATCAAGTGGCTCGCGTGGCTGGAACGCCCGCTCGCCAAGCTGGGCAAGATCGACATGCTGTCGGCGTGCATCGCGCTGATCGTCCTGCTGATCACGTCCATGACCTTCGCCGCCCACGCCCACCAGCACGGCGGTGCCGTGGTGGACAAGGCGCAGACCGTCCTGGTCTCCGGCGTCGCCGGCCTGATCACGTACATGATCGTCGGCGGTCTCTCCGGCTACTTCGAGAACCGCCTCGAAGAGGAGGAAGAAGCCGAGCACGAGGCCGAGGAAGCGGCCAAGAAGAGCGGCAAGCCCGTCTCGGCCGTCGTCATGGCCGGCAAGGCCGCCTTCTTCATGTTCCTCTACCTCGAAGTCCTCGACGCCTCGTTCTCCTTCGACGGGGTCATCGGCGCCTTCGCCATCACCAACGACATCGTGCTGATGGCCCTCGGCCTCGGCGTCGGCGCCATGTACGTCCGGTCGCTCACGGTCTACCTGGTCCGCCAGGGCACCCTCGACGACTACGTCTACCTGGAGCACGGCGCGCACTACGCCATCGGCGCGCTCGCCGTCATCCTGCTCGTCACCATCCAGTACGAGATCCACGAGGTCATCACCGGCCTCGTCGGCGTGGTGCTCATCGCCTGGTCGTTCTGGTCCTCGGTGCGGCGCAACAAGCGGTTGGAACTGGAGGGTTCCGCCGCCGAGGCATGATCACGGCGGTAATGCGGAACGCTCCATCTGCGGGGCGGCCGGGCTGGTCTGCGGACTGCCGGGCCGCCCCGTCCGCGTATTCAAAAGGGGGGTAGGGGAATGGGATTCTTCGACGGGATCAGGGGCAGCCGGGCCCTACAGTTCGACTCGGGCAGCGCCTCGTCGAACGCGATCGAGCTCACCAAGCGGCATCCGACGGTGTCGCTCACCAAACAGGGGGCGGTCCACGGCAACCTGCGGGTCAACCTGTCCTGGCGCATGCGCAGCTCGGACATCGGCGGCCGCGGCGGCGAGGGCGGCGGGCTCCTGCGCCATCCGTTCAAGCTGTTCAAGCCCGACATGGTGCAGGCGCACACCCAGGGCATGGTCAACGTCGACCTCGACCTGGGCTGCCTCTACGAGCTGGCCGACGGCACCCGGGGCGTAGTGCAGCCGCTGGGCAACCTGCACGGCGACATCAACAACCCGCCGTACGTGAAGCTCAGCGGTGACGACCGGTTCGGGGCGCCCTCCGGGGAGACGGTGTTCGTCAACCTCGACCACGCCGAAGAGATCAAGCGGCTGCTGGTGTTCGTCTACATCTACGACCAGACCCCGGCCTTCGACCGCACGCACGCCATGATCACCCTCTACCCGATCACCGGGCCGCGGATCGAGATCCCGTTGGAGGAGCGCCAGCCGCAGGCCCGCTCCTGCGCGGTGCTCACCCTGGAGCACGTCAAGGGCGAGCTGATCGTGCGGCGCGAGGTGAAGTTCGTGTACGGGTTCCAGGCCGAGCTGGACCGGCTGTACGGGTGGGGCTTGCAGTGGGGGCGGGGCTACAAGAGCGCAAAGGCCTGACCGGAACCCGCGGCGGGGGCTCCGGCCAGGCCGGGCGTCAGGGACGCCAGGGGCGTCAAAGACGTCGGGGACGTCGGGCGGCAGGGTGTCAGCGGGGGACGAACTGCGGGCCCTGCACCGGCAGCCGGAACGTCGGGTCGCCGCCGGGCGCCGGCACCGGGGCCGGGGACACCGGCTGCGGGTACCCGTACGCCGGCTGCGCGGCCGGCGGGGCCTGCGTCAGCGGTGCCTGCGGTGCCTGCGGGTTCTGCTGGGCCGGCGGGCGCATCGCGGCGGTCTGCTCGGCGGTCGGCCCGGCGGCGGGCGCCGCACCGGAGGCCTCCGCCGCGTTCTCGTCCACGGAGATCCCGTGGTCGGTCGCAAGCCCCACCAGCCCGTTCGAGTAGCCCTCGCCCAGCGCCCGGAACTTCCACCCGTCGCCGCGCCGGTACACCTCGCCGCAGATCAGGGCCGTTTCGGCACCGGTCTCGGGGCGTACGTCGAAGAAGGCCATCGGCTCGGAGCCGCCGGTGGCGGTGGCGTCGTACAGCAGGATCCGCAGGTCCTGGACCTGCTGGAACGGCACGTCCTCGGCGGAGGCCACCACCAGGATCCGGTCCACCACCGGCGGCACCGCGCGCAGGTCCGCCTGCACGGCATCGGTGATCGTGTCGCCGAGCTGCTTCTTGCCGAGTCGCCAGACGGCCCCCGAGGGGTGCCGGGGCTGGTTGTAGAACACGAAGTCCTCGTCCGAGCGCACGCGCCCGTCCGGGCCCACGAGCAGTGCCGAGGCGTCGACGTCCGGCACCTCGGGGCCGCCGGTCCAGCGCAGCACCGCCCGGACCGACACGGCGGTCACCGGGATGTTCGAGCCCTTCTGCATCGCGTGCGTCATGCCCGTCATCCTGCCCTCCCGGGGCGGTGCGGAACAACGCGGCCCCCCGCAGGGCCTTGTCGCGGACGAAAGTCCTGGGCATTGTGCAAGAGGGTTACCTGAACTTCATGTGCTTGAGGAACTCTTGACTCACATTCGTACGTACTATTACCGGCCACGCCAGTTGGGCCGCCGAGGCAGTACGGGGGAAGCACATGCGTCACTTTGGGCACATATCGCCCACCGTCCGTAAGGACCTCTTCCACCAGGAGCCGGCCGAGTTCACCGCCGCCTCCCCCTCCCGCATCCTCGCCGCCGCCCTCGGAGCCACCCTCTACAGCCCCGCGACCCGCCCCCACCTCGCCGGGGACGTCCACAAGCAGGCCCGCCGCGGAGTCGTCTCCATGGTTCTGTGCCTGGAGGATTCCATCAGCGACGCCGAGGTCGCGGACGCCGAGGACAACCTGGTCCGGCAGTTCGCAGCCCTCGATGCCGACGGCGGCGAGCTCCCCCTCCTCTTCATCCGGGTCCGCACGCCCGAGCAGATACCCGACCTCGTCCACCGCCTCGGCGGCTCCGCCCGCCGACTGGCCGGATTCGTACTCCCCAAGTTCACCGAGAGCCGCGGAACCGCCTTCCTCGACGCCGTGGCCCAGGCGGAAGCGGAAAGCGGACAGCACCCGCTGTACGCGATGCCCGTGTTGGAGACCCCCGACCTCCTCCACCTCGAAACGCGCATCGAAGCCCTCGCCGGCATCTCCCGGACCGTCAACCGCTACCGCGACCGCGTCCTGGCCCTGCGCCTCGGCGTCACCGACTTCTGCTCCGTCTACGGACTGCGCCGCACCCCGGACATGACCGCCTACGACGTCCAGATCGTCGCCGGAGTCATCGCCGACGTGGTGAACGTCCTCAGCCGCGCCGACGGCACCGGCTTCACCGTGACCGGACCCGTCTGGGAGTACTTCCGCAGCCAGCAGCGCCTCTTCAAGCCCCAGCTGCGCCGCAGCCCCTTCTTGGAGGAAGGTGCCGAGGAACTGCGCACCACCCTCATCGAGCACGACCTCGACGGGCTCCTGCGCGAGATCGAACTCGACCGGGCCAACGGACTCCTCGGCAAGACCTGCATCCACCCCGCCCACGTCACCCCCGTCCACGCCCTCTCGGTGGTCTCCCACGAGGAGTTCAGCGACGCCCAGGACATCCTGCGCCCCGAGCGCGGCGGCGGCGGAGTCATGCGCTCCGCCTACACGAACAAAATGAACGAGGTCAAGCCCCACCGCGCCTGGGCCGAGCGCACCATGCTCCGCGCCGAGGTCTTCGGCGTGGCGAAGGAAGAGGTCGGCTTCGTCGACCTCCTCACGGCCGGGCTCCAAGTGTGAGTCCGCACGTGAACACGGAGAAGGGCAAGAAGATCGACGCGGTGTGGTCGGGAACCTGGGTCGCGGACCGGCTGGGCGTACGCCTGCAGGAGGCCGGCGATCCGGGATCGCCACGGCTGGACGAACTGCTCGGGCTGGCCCTGCGCCGCAACCCGAAGCGGGCCCACCTGCTGGTCTCACAGGTGCTGGGCAAGCACGTCCCCCAGTCCCCGACGGCCGTCTACGCCGCCGGACACGGCCTCGGCGAGCGCGTCCGCGCCCTGCTGGGCGACGACGCCGCCTCCGCGGTCGTCCTCGGCTACGCCGAGACCGCGACCGGACTCGGCCACTGCGTCGCCGACGGCCTCGGCGCGGCCCCCTACCTGCACTCCACCCGCCGCCCCGTCCCGGGCGTCGAACCCGCCGGCGGGTTCGAGGAGGCCCACTCGCACGCCACCTCGCACCTTCTGCTGCCCGAAGACCCGAAGCTGCTGGCCGGCAGCGGGCCGCTGGTCCTCGTCGACGACGAGTTCTCCACCGGCAACACCGTCCTGAACACCATCCGCGACCTGCACGCCCGCCACCCCCGCGCGCACTACGTGGTCGTCGCCCTCGTCGACATGCGTTCCCCGGCCGACCGCGACCGGCTCACCGCCTTCGCCGCCGACCTCGGCGCGCGCGTCGACCTGATCGCCCTGGCCTCCGGGACGGTGCACCTCCCCGAAGGAGTCCTGACCAAGGGCCGGGCGCTGGTCGAGGAGTACGGGGCCGCCGCCGAGGTCCCCGCCGCGAACAGCGGCGACGGGGCCCGCCCCGCAGCCCAGGACGGCACGGAGCCGGACCACGAGCGGGTCCGGCTCGACTGGCCCGGCGGCCTCCCGGACGGCGGCCGCCACGGCTTCACCCCCGCCCACCGGGAAACCCTGGACGCGCTGCTCCCCGCAGTGGCCCGCCGGCTCACCGACGCGCTCGGCGAGCAGCCGGGACGGGTCCTCGTACTCGGCAACGAAGAGCTGATGTACGCCCCGCTGCGCCTCGCGAAGGCCCTGGAGGAGTCGGGCGCCGCCCGCGAGGTCCGCTTCTCCACCACCACCCGCTCGCCCGTCCTCGCCGTCGATGACCCCGGCTACGCCATCCGCACCCGACTCGTCTTCCCCGCCCACGACGGCCCCGCCGACGGGCCCGGCGACCGCTACGCCTACAACGTCGCCGGAGCCGGCTTCGACGTCGTCGTCGCCGTCGTCGACTCGACCGGCGACACCCCCGAACTGCGCACCGGACTGCTCGCGGCCCTCGCCCCGCACACCGGCCGCGTCCTGCTGGTCCCCGTACCGTCGTACGTACCGGCCCCCGTACCGACCTCCGTACCCGAGCGGCGGGAGCCGATCATGCCCGAAGCGGTCCTCCCCGACCTTGCCCTCACCGCCCCGGTCCTCACCGCCCCGGTCCTCACCGCCCCGGTCCTTCCCGAGCCCCTGCGCGGGCCCGCGTTCTCCTCGTACGCCGCCGAAGACGTCGGCTGGCTGCTCCAGGACCTCTCCGACGTGGCGCTCGAAGCCCCGACCGAGGAGCGGGAGGAGGCCATCCAGGCGGGCGGCGCGCACTACGCGGAGTCGCTGCCCGTCGAATACCAGCCGTCCCCCCAGTACCAGGAGCTGTACCGGAGCGCGCTGACCGCATCCGCCGCGCGAATGGCGCGCGCCGTCGGCACGGTCACCGAGACCGTCCTCGCCGAGCGGTCCCCCTCCCCGGTCCTCGTCTCGCTGGCCCGCGCCGGCACCCCCGTCGGCGTGCTGATGCGCCGCTGGGCCCGGGCCCGCCACGGCCTGGACCTGCCGCACTACGCCGTCTCCATCGTGCGCGGCCGCGGCATCGACCCCAACGCACTGCGCTGGCTGGCCGCCCACCACGACCCCGCCGACGTCGTCTTCGTGGACGGCTGGACCGGCAAGGGCGCCATCACCCGCGAACTGTCGGCCGCCCTCGCAGCCCAACAGGAAGCAGGGGGACCCGGATTCGATCCGGAGATCGTGGTCCTCGCCGACCCCGGCTCCTGCGTGTCCACGTACGGCACCCGCGAGGACTTCCTGATCCCCTCCGCCTGCCTCAACTCCACCGTTTCCGGACTGATCTCGCGTACGGTGCTCAGGTCCGACCTGGTCGGGCCCGCCGACTTCCACGGCGCGAAGTTCTACCGCGAGCTCGCCGGAGCCGATGTCTCCACCGACTTCATCGACACCGTCGCCGCCCGCTTCGACGAGGTGGCCGACGCCGTCGACGCCGAGGTCAAGGAGCTCCTCGCCGCCGACCGCACCCCGACCTGGGAGGGTTGGGCGGCGGTGGAGCGGATCAGCGAGGAGTACGGCATCCACGACGTGAACCTGGTCAAGCCCGGCGTCGGCGAGACCACGCGGGTGCTGCTGCGCCGCGTGCCGTGGAAGATCCTGGCGCAGCGCGGCGCCGGAGCCGACCTGGACCACGTACGGCTGCTCGCCGAGCAGCGCGGCGTACCGGTGGAAGAGGTCGACGGGCTGCCCTACACGTGCGTAGGACTCATCCACCCCCGCTTCACGCGCGGCGCGACCGGCGCCGACGGAAAGGCTGTGGCCTCCAAGTGACTGTCCTGGTAGCCAGTGATCTCGACCGCACGCTCATCTACTCGACGGCCGCGCTCGGCCTCACCATGCCCGACCCGGTGGCCCCGCGGCTGCTGTGCGTCGAGGTGCACGAGAGCAAGCCGCTGTCGTACATGACGGAGACGGCGGCGAAGCTGCTGGCCGAACTGACCGCCGATCCCGCGGTGGTCTTCGTCCCGACCACGACCCGCACGCGCAAGCAGTACCAGCGCATCCGCTTCCCCGGCCGCCCGGCGAAGTACGCGATCTGCGCCAACGGCGGACAGCTGCTGGTGGACGGCGTCCCCGACCGCGACTGGCGGCGCCGGGTGACGGCGCGGCTGGCCGCCGAGTGCGCCCCGCTGGAGGAGGTCCACGGGCACCTGCTGGCCACCGCGGACCCGGAGTGGCTGCGCAAGGCGCGCGTCGCGGAGGACCTGTTCGCCTACCTCGTCGTCGAGCGCGCCCTGGTACCCCAGGAGTGGATCAAGGCGCTGACGGAATGGGCCGAAGCCCGCGGCTGGACGGTCTCCCTCCAGGGCCGCAAGATCTACGCCGTGCCCCGCCCGCTGACCAAGAGCGCGGCCATGCGCGAGGTTGCCCGCCGTACGGGTGCGACCACCACCCTCGCCGCGGGCGACTCCCTGCTCGACGCCGACCTGCTGCTGGCGGCGGACGCGGCCTGGCGGCCCGGCCACGGCGAACTGGCCGACGCGGGCTGGACCGCGCCGACGGTCACGCCCCTGGCCACGGCGGGCGTCCTGGCCGGCGAGGAGATCGTGCGCGCCTTCGGCCGCACGGCCGCCCGCGAGGTCGCCCAGGAGTCCGCACGCGAGGCCGCCCGCGAGTCCGTCGAGGCTGCGCAATCCGCCGAGACCGCCCGCACGGCAGGCGAAATCGGCACACTGGGATCATGACCAAGGGCAACAGCACCAAGATCACCGACGAGCTGTACCGCTACGTGCTCGACCACAACCCGCCGCTGGACCCGATCCAGCAAGGGCTGGTGGCGACCACGTACGAGAGGTTCCCGGACGTCGCCGGCATGCAGTCGGCGGAGGAGCAGGGACCACTGCTGGCTTTCCTGGTCCGGCTGACCGGCGCGCGCCACATCGTCGAGATCGGCACGTTCACCGGCTTCTCGACCCTGTCGATGGCACAGGCACTGCCCGCGGACGGCACGCTCATCGCCTGCGACGTCTCGCAGGAGTGGACCTCGTACGGCCGCGAAGCCTGGCAGAAGGCCGGCGTCGCCGACCGGATCGACCTGCGGATCGCCCCGGCACTGGACACGCTGCGCGCCATGCCGCAAGAACCGCACATCGACATGGCCTACGTGGACGCCGACAAGGAAAGCCAGATCGCGTACTGGGAAGAGCTCGTTCCACGGCTGCGCCCGGGCGGGCTGATCGTCACGGACAACACCCTGTACCACGGCACGGTCCTCGACGAGTCCGCCACGGGCTCGGCGGCCGGAGTGCGCGCCTACAACGAACACGTCGCGGCGGACTCCCGCATGGAATCGGTCCTGCTGGCGATCTCGGACGGCATCACCCTGTCGCGCAAGCGCCAGGGTGATGCGGACCCGGCTTAGCAGCAGCCCCCGCCGCCGCAGCAGCCCCCGCCGGACGGGGCGGGGGCGCTGCTGGTCCCGCCCACGGCAACGGCGGACAGCAGCTTCACGGTGTCGGCGTGCCCGGCCGGGCAGTCGGCGGGAGCGGACGACTCGGCCATGGGTCGGCTGACCTCAAAGGTGTCGTCGCAGGTCCGGCAGCGGAATTCGTAACGAGGCATGGCCCAAGGCTACCGAGCCGTCCGCCGTCCGCCACAGCCCCCGGAGGGCGGAGGGTCCCTAGTGGGCGTGGACGGCCCCGGCCCGGGCGGCCCGCGCCCGGTCCTCCCGCGCGGCCTGCTCGGGGTGACGGGCCCGCCAGTACGGATTGTCGTGCGGCAGGGCGCTGCCCACCCGCCCGTACATCCCGAACCACATCAGCATCACGCCGACGACGAAGCTGAACAGCACGTTCTGGATTTCGAAGGCCAGGAAGTTCAGGCCGGTGTCCAGCAGCGCCAGATTCACGAACCCGCTGGCGATGAACGCCAGCCCCAGCACGATGTTCAGGGTGGAAGCGAAGTTCCCGCCGATCACCATCCCGACGAACAGCAGCAGCCCGATACAGATCGACAGGACGCTCAGCGCACCGTTCGTGTTCAGGGCGAGCACCGTCGCACCGCCGGTGTCGAAGAAGCCGATCCGGTCGATCAGCCCGAGGATCCCGAAGGCGACCAGCAGCAGCCCCACCACACCCGCACCCACCCGGTACACGTGGCTGAGCTTGTGATCGGTGGGCAGGTGCTCGTCGAGCCGGGCATTGACGGGATGCGCGACGCGCCGCACCAGATAGGGGACGTGCGGCTGGGGGATCTCGATCGGCCCGTGCGACACGTACGGCGCGTATTGCTCGTGGGGCTCGTGGCACCCGTACGCCGCATGCGGGGCGTTCGCCGTTCCGGACGAGGTCGCGGGGGGCACATCGGGCGCACGAGAGGTGGGGGAAGTACGGGCAGCCATCATGCCCTCCTAAGCTCCGGTACCGGCCACTTCCAGCATCCGCCGAAGCCCACCCCACGACAAGCGCGGCCGCCCCCCAGCCTGCTTGCTTCGCCCCCCGGCCGGCCCCCCGCCGCGCTCCGCCCGCCGCGCTCCGCCCGCCGCGCTCCGCCCGCTGCGCTCCGCCCGCTGCGCTCCGCCCGCTGCGCTCCGCCCGCTGCGCTCCGCCCGCTGCGCTCCGCCCGCTGCGCTCCGCCCGCTGCGCTCCGCCCGCTGCGCTCCGCCCGCTGCGCTCCGCCCGCTGCGCTCCGCCCGCTGCGCTCCGCCCGCCGCGCTCCGCCCGCCGCGCTCCGCCCGCCGCGCTCCGCCCGCCGCGCCCGCGACGGGCGCCGGTGACCCCGCGGGCGGCCCTCCGCGGACCGGACCTACGCGCGCCGCCCCCGGATATCGGCAACGACCCGCGCCACATCGGCCCGCACCTGCTCCATCTCCTGAAGGAAATGCCAGTAGTCCGGATGCCGCTCCTCCAGCCCGGCGAGCGCCCGCTCCATCCGCGCCACCGCCCCGTCCAGCGGCCCCGCGTGCCGCGGATCGGGCACACTGCGCCCCTCCATCGCCAGCCGTTGCGCATCCCGGATCGCGAACCGGGTCCGCTGCACCTCCGCCTGCGGATCCCGCGCGACCGCCTCCAGCCGCGACAGCCGGTCCTGCGCCGCCGACACCGCCTCATCGGTGGCATCCAGCGCACCCCGCACCGACTCGACCAGCGCCCCGACATCGGCCCAGCGCTGCTCCTCCCGCGCCCGCGCGGCCTCCGCCAGCTGCTCCTCGGCCCGCGCCACGTCCCGTACGGCCTGATCGGGAACCTGCTGCAGGTCCTGCCAGCACGCGGCACTGAACCGCCGGCGCAGCTCACTGAGGACCGGATCCACCCGGTCCGCCCGGTTGCGCAGCGCCTGAGCCCGGGTCCGCAGACTCACCAGACGCCGGTCGATCTCCGCGGCCCGCTCCGGGAGCCGCGCCACCTCGGCCCGTATCGCCTCCGCGTCCCGCAGGATCCGGTCCGCGCGCTGGACGGTCTCCTGCACCCCGTGCTGCGCGGCGCCCTGGTTCAGCAGGGTCAGCTCCGGCCCCAGCGCGGCCAGCCGCGCCGCGAACTCGTCGGCCCGCATCCCCTTGCCCCGCACGTCGTCCAGCGCCGTACTCGCGGCGAGCAGCGCGGCCCTGGCCCGCTCCCGGGCCGGCGCCACCCGGGCCAACTGCGTCTCGGCCTTGTCCAGCAGCGGCTGCAGTCCTTGCGCGAACCGGTCCAGCTCACCCTTGACCCGCACGAGCTCGTCCCGCGCCCGCGTCAGCTGCTCCTGCGCCCGCGCGGCGACGGACCCCTCCAGATCCACCCGGTCGAGGTCATGCGCATCGACGGCATCGATGTACACGTGGCTGACCTGGTCGATCCGCTGCCCCAGTGCGGCGAACCCCTCCCCGGCCTGCCGCGCCGCGGGAGACCCGTCGGCGGCCGCGATGGTCTCCATGGAGATCCGCAGATCCCGCTGGGCGGTATCCAACTCGTAGAACGCGGCCGCGGCGGCATCCTTCGCCGCCTGCGCATCCGCCCGCCGACTCTCGTCCCGCCCACCGAACCACCGCCGGGATGCCGTCGTCACAATCCCTCTCCCGTACCGCCTCCGCCATGCCCCGGTCCATTCTCTCCCACGGGAACGGGTTTGCGTGGGGGGTGCGCCCGCCATGTAGGCTGTCCACTCATCCACGGGTGTGTAGCTCAGGGGTAGAGCGCTGCTCTTACAAAGCAGATGTCGGCGGTTCGAAACCGTCCACGCCCACCAGCACGAAGGCCCCCAACCGGTCACGGTTGGGGGCCTTTGACGGTTACGGGCGACGGCAGTCGCCCACTCGGCCGGCTGCCGGCGGTGCAGCGGCCGGTCCTTGTGCCCCATCGCCATGCGCTGGGTGTCCTGGGTGTCCTGGGTGTCCTGGGCGACGTGGGCGTACACGACGTGTAGGCGCGATCGCCGGGAACGGCTGGCACGCATCGCCGGCTTCCCCCCTGCGCCGTCGGGGTTTGAGGGGTGCCGGGCGGGGGATGGGGCGGGAATGGGGGAGTGGCTTGCAGCGGGCGGGGTGGCGGTCGTGCTGGCCGGCGCGGTCCTGGTCGGGTGGGGGAGGGAGATACGCGGCTTCGAGCAGCGCCGGGATGCCGAGCGGGAGCGGCTGCTCGCGCAGGTGGCAGAGGCCGCGCCGGCCGCGGGGGACCCGAAGTACGCCGATGTCGGGCGGACACCGGCCGGGCGGGAGGGGCACGGGGACGCCGAGTTCACGTCCGTGCTCGTGGAGTACTACGCGTACGGGCTGACACAAGCACGCAGCAGCTTCGTCACCAGTCAGCTGTTCGCCGGGGCGGGCGCGGCCATCCTGCTGCTCGGGGTGGCGCTCGCGGTGTGGAAGGCCGAGAGCACCGGGGACCTGTACCTCGGGGTGGTCACCAGCTCGGTGGGGCTCGTCGTCACCCTCATCGGGCAGCTGTTCCACCGCCGGGCCGACGTCGCACTGCGGCACATGGCCGCGCAGACGGCCTCCCTGCGCGAGGACCGGCGGGCGGCCACCGCCATGCAGCGGGCCGTCGAGCTGCTCGACGAGGTGGCGGACCCCGAGCTACGGGCACGGCTCCAAGCAGGTTTGATCATGAAACTGTCCGGGGCCGAGCTACCCCGGTAGCGCCATAGTGGGGGTATGTGCCGATCCATTAAGACGCTGCGCCCGCCCGCCATCCCCGCGAAGGCTACCGAGGAGGAGATGCGCGCCGCTGCCCTGCAATACGTACGGAAGGTCTCCGGGTTCCGGGCGCCCGCCGCGCACAACCAAGAGGTCTTCGACGCCGCCGTGGACGCGATCGCCGAAGCCACGCGTGACCTGCTGGACGGACTACAGGTCAGAGGCGCGGTCGCCACCGCATAGGCAGCGCTCAGGTCATACGGGAACGGCGGCGCAGCACCCAGATGCCGGTGCCGAGCCCGCCCGCGGCCAGAGCGCCGCCCAAGGCGATCTGGCCGGGGCTCATCACGCCGACGCTGCCGCCCAGCCCGCCGCGCGCCGCACCAGGAGTGACCTGCAGGGATACGGTGACCCGCTGTCCGCCGGAGCCCCCGCACTCGAAGGTGACGGAGTACGCCCCCGCGGTGGCGTTGCCGTTGACGGTGGCGCTGCCGAAGAGGTTGCTGGCTTCGAGGTTGCCGGGGGTCAGCCGTACCTCGCCAAAGGCGGACGACGAGGCCACGCCGGTCTTCGTCCCACAGCCGGCGATGTTCAAGCTGACACGGCCGCCGGGGGCCACGGCCGTGGGGGAAACGCCGGCAGAGGGGGAAGCGGCGTGGGCGAGCGTGATGGGCGAGGCCGCGGCGAGGACGAGGGACGCGGCCGCGACCCTTGCCAGGAGACGGCGGTTCGACGGCTGGGCGAGCGGCTTGGCGGGCATGGAGAAAACTCCTCGGGCTCCTCGAAACGATGCGGCCAGGGCACGGATGTGACGCGGATTCGGTTTTGCGCGCCGTGCTGTGGACGCTAGGAGCCCGAGCCCCGGGCGGCGAACGGTGCCGGGTGAACGGGTGAGCCGCTGCTCCGCCCGGGGGAACCGGACAGGTGGCTGGGCCGGGGACGCGCGGCTACGCCGCCGAAGCCGCCGTCGGGGCCGGCCGGCGGATGACGAAGGCCGCCAAGGCCCCCGCCGCGAACAGCGCGACCACCGACACTGCTGTGCCCAGCCACGTCGCGCCGAGCCACTGCGTACCGAAATACCCCAGAGCCACGCTGTACCCGGCCCAAGCCATGCCCGCCAGCACCGACCACGGCAGGAACTCCATCACCTTGCGGTGCGTCTTACCCGCGCCCAGCGACACCACCGAACGGCCGGCCGGGGCGAAGCGGGCGATCACCACCAGAGCACCGCCGCCACGCGCCAAAGCCGTCCCCAGACGTTCATGGGCGCGAGTCAGCCGACGGGACCGGGCGATCGCACGGTCCAGCCGGGCCCCGCCACGCCGAGCCAGCCGGAACGCGGCCATGTCACCCAGCACCGACGACGTCGTGGCGATCACCAGCAGCGCCAGAATGTCCGGCACCTGAGCAGGCACCCCCACCGGACCCGCCGCACCAGCAGCCGCCGCAGCCGCCGCAGCAGTGATCACCAGAACCCCGCTCGGCAGCACCGGCAAGAAGACGTCGAGCACGACGGACAGCGCCACCACGGCATAGATCCATGGGCTCGCGGTCAGCGACCCCAGAGTCTCAAACACAGCGGGACTCCCCAGTCCGATGGACGTGCTTCGGCATGAAGCGCCGCGACGTCGCGGGGGAGCGGCAGGGGCGGCTTGACAGCCATACAGCGTACGCCTGGCGTTGGCACACCGTATGCCCGGGGCGGCCCGGGCCCACAGTGTGTCAGCCCGGGCCGCCCGTGCGCTCCGCCAATTCCGCAGCCCTCAATCCGCAGCCGTCAGCTCCCGGTCCAACACCGTCACCAACCGGGCAGCCGCACCCCCCTTCCGCCCCCGGCGCGCCTGGTCCAGCCGAAGCCGGGCCGACCGCCCCGCCAGCGCCAACGTCATCAGCTGGTTCCCGAACCACGGCCCACCCGTACGCCGCCAGCTCAACGGCGGCCGACCCGTCCGCCCGTGCCGCGAGAACCCGCGCCCCAGCCACCGCCCCGCCCGCGACCAACCCAGCCGGAAACCCCACTTCACCACCATGTGGATCGAGTTGTGCACCGGCGAGCACGTCAACTGGAACACCCGCGCCGTACTGGGTATTCGAGGCTCGGCCACATACGCGTGATGCACGTCCCCCGACAGCACGCACACCGTCGCTGGCGCCCGCGGCCCCGTCCCCACCTCCTCGATCAGATCACTCAACGCCGCGAACGAGGCCGGAAACGCAGCCCAGTGCTCCAGATCGCTGCGCCGCCGCAGGTCCTCCCCGATCTGCGCCCACCACGGCCCCCGCTCCCCACGGCACAGTGCGGCATCCCACACCTCCGCGTCATGGATCAACGGCGGCATCAGCCACGGCAACGACGACCCGATCAAGAGATGGTCATAACCACCGTGCCCCGCGAGGGCGTTGTCGCGCAGCCACTCCTGCTCCGCCGGATCGAGCATCGCCCGCCCGCCCTCGGCCAGCACCCGCGCCGCCCGCGTATCCACCATCAGCAGCCGCGACCGCCCGAAGTCACGCCGGTAGCTCCAGCGCACCGACCCCGGATCGGCATCCGCCGCGGCGGCGAACGCCCGCAGCGCATCCGTACCGTCCGGACCCTCACGCACCGCCGCGTACACCGCATCGGCCGCGAGCTCGGCCGGTGACAGATTCCCCAGGTGCTGGTACACCCAGTACGACATCAGCCCGCTGAGCACCCGCTCCTGCCACCATGGCGTCGCCCGCATCTCCGCCAGCCACGCCGCGCTGGTGTTCCAGTCGTCCACGACATCGTGGTCATCGAACATCTGCAGACTGGGGACCGTGGACAACAGCCAGCGGATCTCCGGGTCGAGCCAGGACTCGTCATAGAGGCGGGTGTACTCCTCGTAGTCCGCGACCTGCGCGCCAGGAGCATCCCGCAGATCCCGCCGGGCCGCCAGCCACTGTCTGGTCTCCTGCGACAGTTGGTCCGCGTACACCTGGTCACCCAGCAGCAGGAGCACATCCGGCCGCACCTCATCCGGATCGGAGGCCAGCCGCGACGCCAGCGTGTCGAGCGCATCCGGACCGTGCGGCCCGTGCCGGCCAGCCGGCGGCGCAGCCTGCCGACACGACCCGAACGTCACCCGCAGCCCCGGGGCGGCCCGCCCGGCCGCCGCGACGGCAGGCGTGCTGATCGTGCTCGCCGGGAACGCCGAGCCCGCCAGGGGCCAGACGCGCACGCCGTCGAGCAACACCTCGTACGCCGTGGTGCGCCCCGAGGTCAGGCCGGTCACCGGTACCAGCGCGTAGTGGTGCCCAGCCACCTGGAAGGTGCGCACGCTGCCGCCGGCTCCGTCGGCGCACCGTACTTCAGCTGTACACGGCCGGTCGGCCTCGACCCATATCGTGGCCGAACCGCCCGTGTCCCAGTCGACGTAGCGAAGCAGTGGCCCCAGACGCAATCCGGCCATGCAACTCCCCCTCCTCCATAGCCCCTTCGATCACGGTACGACGGGGAGGGGGAGCGTGGCCTCCCCCTGGCGGGGGAAAGGCCGGGTGAACCGTCGGCGGGCCCGTCAGCAGCCGTTGAGGATGTTGACCAGGGCCGTCTTCTCGCCGGAGTCCATGCTCAGACCCCAGTACTGCTTCACGTCCACCCACATCCGGGCGTACGTGCAGCGGTAGGCGGTCCGCGACGGGAGCCACTTGCCCGGGTCCTGGTCGCCCTTGGCCTGGTTGACGTTGTCGGTGACCGCGATGAGCTGCGGACGGGTGAGGTCGTTGGCGAACTGCTGGCGCTTGGCGGTGGTCCAGGACGCGGCCCCGGAGCGCCATGCCTCGGCGAGCGGTACGACGTGGTCGATGTCGAGGTCGGCCGCGTTGGTCCAGGTGGCGCCGTCGTACTCGGAGTACCAGCTGCCGCTCACGGAGGCGCAGGAGGAGTCGGTGACGACGCCGACGCCGTCGCGCTTCAGGACGGTCTCGCGCGTGTTGCAGCTGCCGGAGACGGTGATCCAGTGGGGGAAGAGGCTGCGGCTGTAGCCGCTGAGGGAGCCCTCGGTCTTCGGGGTGACCGTGGCGAGGTAGGAGCGGGCGGCCGCGGCGCTGATGGGGGCGGGCGGGGAGGCCTGGGCGAGGGGCGCGTTCACGAGGGAGGTGAGGGCGGCGAGCGTGCCTGCTGACGCGATCACGCCAATTCGACGCGCGTAGACAGCGGGTATGAGGGTCTTGAGGGCCATGAGGGGGCTCCCTGGATGCGGGGGGATGTGGCCGGTCGGCCCCGGAGGGGCGCGGCCATGGTGGCGGCGCCAGATTGCGTGGCGGCGGGCGCAAGGTTACAGGCTTGCGACATGAGCACGTCAGACGTAGGTAGCCAACTTCCCTGAATTAAACGGAAGTTGTGCATCCGTATGAGCCGGGGTGCGGCGACGCCCGACCGAAGTGGCGGCGAGACCCGGCCGGAGCGGGCGGGCCGGGACCAGACGGGGCCGACGCGCCGGACCACGCAGGGACCAAAGGCCTATTCCAGGCCGCCGTGGCCGTCCCGTACCCTGAGGAGTGCAGAAGGGGAGTAGCTCTTCGCCGGACCGTCGACATACTGCTGGGTCACCCCAGCCGGCGCCCGGAGGCAAGCCGCACACAGCGGCCGGCCAGCGAGACCTTCGGCCGCAGTGTCCTGCTCCAATCCAGGGCGCCGCCGAGCCGAAGCGACCCCTGAAACACCCCAGGTCTCTCGGTACCGATGGCGTCCTGCCCGACCGATTGAGGTTCCACCCCCGTGTTCAGCACCACCTTCAGCATCACCGTCACGGCGATCGCCTTCGGAGTCGTCTTCCTCGCCGAACTCCCCGACAAGACCGCCCTCGCCGGCCTGATGCTCGGCACCCGCTACCGCGCCTCGTACGTCTTCGCCGGCGTTGCCGCCGCCTTCGCCGTACACGTCGCACTCGCCATCGCCGCGGGCAGCGTGCTCACCCTCCTCCCGCACCGGCTCGTCCAGGCCGTCGTCGGAGTCCTCTTCCTCGCGGGCGCGGCCATGCTGCTCCTGAAGAAGAGTGACGAGGACGACGAGGTCAAGGCACCCGCCGACCAGTCCTTCTGGAAGGTCTCCGGGGCCGGATTCATGCTGATCCTGGTTGCCGAATTCGGCGACCTGACCCAGATCATGACCGCGAACCTCGCCGCACGCTACGACAACCCCTTCTCCGTAGGCATCGGCGCCGTCCTCGCCCTTTGGGCGGTCGCGGGCATCGGAATCCTCGGCGGCAAGACCCTCATGAAGTACGTACCGCTGCGCCTGATCACGAAGGTCGCGGCGGGCGTGATGGCGGCACTTGCCGCGTTCTCGCTGTACGAGGCGATCGCGGGCTGACGGCGCCGGGATATTTCGTTGCCGGGCCGCGTACGTACGTACGGGTCGCGCTCGCGGGCGTGCACGCCACCGATGACTCTGCTGACCTTGCTGACTCTGCGCCCGCGCCCGAGGCGGAACGGCGCTTCCGCCGGTCCAACATGTTCGTCCACCCCGACCAGGACACCCGCACCGACGGCGGCTTCAAGGGCGAACGCGCCGTCCTCGCCGGCTACCTGCGCGATCAGCGGCTGACGCTGGAACTGAAATGCGCCGGGCTCGACGCCGAGGTGATGGCGCGCCGCTCGGTGGAGCCGTCGAACCCGTCACTACTGGGGCTCGTACGGAACCTGGCAGGGGTGGAGCAGTACTGGTTCCGCCAGGTGATGGCCGGCGAGGACGTACGACTTCGGGGGCTTCCCGACGGTCTTTGGCATTCCGGGACGGGACGGGCAGTCAAGGGTGGAGCGCAGCGACATCGCGAAGCGACGCGAACGAAGAGAGCGCCCTTGACGGGCCGGCACGGCACGGAAGGACAGTGGACTGACGGGACGCCCCCGCACACTCTCCCGACACCGCTCGACTCAGACCCCGCCCCGGTATCCCGGCTGATGTCATCGACACCGCTCGACTCAGACCCTGCCCCGGTATCCCGGCTGACCCCGCCGACACCGCTCGGCTCAGCCCCCCGGAGGTCCCGGCCTGCTTCCTGGGCGGAGCGTTGGAACGTGCCGCCCCCGGCGTTCCGGCTGTGGTTTCCGGGCCGGGTCGGTGGGCGTTGACGCGGTGTCCTCCGGGTGCTTCCCTCCCGGGCCGGCGGGCGCCGGCGCCGGCCCCGCCCCGGTCAGGCGTCCGGTGTCAGGGTGAGGTGGATCGAGCCGCCCGGGGTGGTGGTGACCCGGATCGAGGTCAGGTCGGGGGTGTGGGCCGTCGGGGCGTGGGCTGCGGCCCTGGGGCCGATGCCGATCACGCGCATGCCCGCGGCCCGGCCCGCGGCGATGCCCGCCGCCGAGTCCTCGAAGACGATGCAGTCGGCGGGGTCCACGCCGAGTTCGGCGGCGCCCTTGAGGAAGCCCTCCGGGTCGGGCTTGCTGGCCCGTACGGACTCGGCCGTGACCCGTACCTCGGGCATGGGCAGGCCGGCGGCCGTCATCCGGGCCGTGGCCAGGGTGGCGTCGGCGGAGGTGACCAGGGCGTGCGGCAGGTCCGCGATCGCCGCCATGAAAACTGCGGCCCCGCGGACCGGGACCACGCCGTCGGTGTCGGCGGTCTCGCGGGCGAGCATCACGGAGTTCTCGGCGTAATTGAGCTCCATCGGGCGCTCCGGCAGCAGGATGGCCATCGTGGCGTAGCCCTGTCGGCCGTGGACCACCTTCAGGGCTTCCTGCGGATCCAGCCCGTGGGACACGGCCCAGTCGCGCCAGCAGCGCTCGACCACCGCGTCGGAGTTGACGATGGTGCCGTCCATGTCCAGGAGCAGGGCCTTGGCGGTCAGGACGACGGGCGCGGTGGTGGTGCTGGCCGGCATGGGAGGTGCTCCAGACGCGGGAAAAGAGAACAAGCGGTTCCGCCCACCGGTCAGGGAATGCGGGCGGAACCACTTTGTTCCTCCACGATACAAAACCGGGGGCGGTTCGCGCTACCCGGGGGTGGTCAGCCCGTGCCCTCCAGGGCCCGCCGGGTCAGCGGACCGTAGACGCCCCAGTCCTCGTCGATGTTGTTGCGCCACTGGAACTCCGAGACCGCGTTCTCCGTACGGTCGTCGAACTTGCCGCTGACCCGGCCCCTGTACAGGCCCTGACCCGTCAGGAGCCGCTGCATCTTTTCCACCTCCGGGCCCGAATCCCCGTACCTCAACGTCGGAGCCTGCGGCGGCGCCGGGGCGCTCGGCGTGCGGCTCGCGCTAGCCGACGGGGTGGGGGACGGGGGCGTCGAGCTGCGGGAGGCGCTGGGGGAGGCGGAACGGGACGCCGACTTCGAGGGGCTCGGTGACGGCGAACCCGAAGCGGAGGCCGAGCGGGACGGGCTGACCGTGGAGGACGGCTGCGTCGGACCGGCCGGAGCCACGTCCACGGCGGGCGCGGACGGCTTCGCGTCCAACAGCACGGTGTCGCTGCCACCGGAATGCGGGAGCAGCCCCAGCGCCAGGGCCGCGGTGCCGACCGCGACCACCGTGCCGGCACCGGCCAGGACCGTCGGGAGCCGGCGTCGACGGGAGCCGCCGGACCGCTTCGTGGGGCCCCCTCCCCCTCCCCTCCCCCCGCCCCCGTTTTCGTGTCTGCCGTCGGCTGCCGGGGTGGCTGCCCGGAGCTGGACCGTCTCGGCCGGCCAGAGTGCCTGCGGCGGGGCGTCCGGCCAGGCCGCGGGTATGCCGTACGCAGGGGTGTCGTCCCCCGACGGCGTCGCGCCGGGGTGGGTGTACCCCTGCGCCGGTCCGGACACCACGCCGTGCACCGGCTGCGGCGACAGCGGCGGCCCGTCGGAGTGGCGCGGGTCGGGCAGCGTCACGTACGGACGGATGCGCAGTGGCTCGAAACCGCCCCCCGGCACACACCCGCAGTCGACGCCCACGGCGCCGCATTCTGGACAGCGCTCAGCGCTCACTGGAATCCCTCCCTGGCCATTGCCAGCGATTATGCAGACCCGCAGGGGTCCGCCCAACCCGCCCGAGAGGCCATAACCGGCCACACCGCTCAGGATGGACATGTTGATCCGGCCCGAGGAGGAGCGGATGGCTCAGGAAGTGACCGCGGACGCGGCGAACCCCGTCCCCGATCCGCACCAGTCCGGCCCCACCGCAGAACACGCCACCCGTGAGGTCCTCGTCTCCATCGGCGCCCTGCTGCTCGGCTTGCTGATCGCCGCCCTCGACCAGACGATCGTCTCCACCGCACTACCGACGATCGTCAGCGAGCTCGGCGGGATGGCGCACCTGTCCTGGGTCGTCACCGCCTACATGCTGGCCTCCACCGCCGCCACACCCCTGTGGGGCAAGCTCGGCGACCAATACGGACGCAAGAAGCTGTTCCAGGGCGCCATCGTGCTCTTCCTCATCGGATCGGCCCTGTGCGGGCTCGCCCAGGACATGCCACAGCTCATCGGCTTCCGCGCCTTGCAGGGCCTCGGTGGCGGCGGACTGATCGTGTTGTCGATGGCGATCGTCGGCGACATCGTCCCGCCCCGCGAGCGCGGCAAATACCAAGGCCTCTTCGGTGCCGTCTTCGGCGCGACCAGCGTCCTCGGACCGCTGCTGGGCGGCCTGTTCGTCGACAACCTGTCCTGGCGCTGGGTCTTCTACATCAACCTCCCCATCGGGCTCGTCGCGCTCGTCGTCATCGCCGCGGTCCTGCACATCCCCGTGCGCCGCTCGAAGCACACCATCGACTACCTCGGCACGTTCCTCATCGCCTGCGTCGCCACCTGCCTCGTACTCGTCGCCTCCCTCGGCGGCACCTGGGGCTGGGGCTCGGCCCGCATCATCGGCCTGGCTGTCCTCGGCGCCGCACTGCTGGCCGTCTTCCTCCTCGTGGAGCGGCGGGCCGTCGAACCCGTCCTGCCACTGGGGCTGTTCCGGATCCGCACCTTCACCCTCTGCTCGGTGATCAGCTTCGTCATCGGGTTCGCGATGTTCGGTGCGATGGTCTACCTGCCGACCTTCCTCCAAGTGGTCCAGGGCGTCTCGCCCACCATGTCCGGCGTCCACATGCTGCCGATGGTGCTCGGCATGCTGATCGCCTCCACCGTCTCCGGGCAGATCGTCAGCCGCACCGGACGGTGGAAGGTCTTCCCGATCGCGGGGACCGCCGTGACGGCCGTCGGGCTGCTCCTGCTGCACCAGTTGGAGCGCACCAGCGGTACCTGGGAGATGAGCATCTACTTCTTCGTCTTCGGTACCGGACTGGGTCTGGTCATGCAGGTGCTCGTGCTGGTCGTGCAGAACGCCGTCAGCTACGCCGACCTCGGCGTGGCCACCTCCGGCGCTACCTTCTTCCGCTCCATCGGCGCCTCCTTCGGCGTCGCGATCTTCGGGACGGTCTTCACCAACCGCCTCGACAGCAAGCTCGCCACCGCCTTCGCCGGGCTGCCGCTGCCGCCCGGTTCGGCAGCGCTGGTGGAGGCCGACCCGCGGGCCATCGGACGGCTGCCCGCCGAGGTGCGGCCCCGCGTGCTCGACGCGTACGCCGCCTCCATCACCGACGTGTTCCTCTACGCCGTGCCCGTCGTCCTCGTCGCCTTCGTCATCGCCTGGTTCCTCAAGGAGGACGTCCTGCGCGGATCGGTCACCGCCCCCGACGTCACCGAGACCCTCGCCTCCAACCCCGTCCACCGGTCCTCCCGCGACGAGGTCGCCCGCGCGCTGACGGTCCTCGGGACCCGTGAGGGCCGCCGACACGTCTACGAGAAGATCACCGAGAGGGCCGGCCTCGACCTGCTGCCCGCGGCGAGCTGGCTGCTGCTGCGGATCAAGAAGTACGGCTCGGCCGAGCCGGCGATGCTCGCGGAACGGACCACCGTGCCGGTGAAGGTGATCACGGACGCCGCCCGCCAGCTCGAAGAACGCGGCCTCGCCGTACGGGACGGACTGCCGCTGGTCATGACCCCGAGCGGCCGGGAGGCCGCCGGGAAGCTGGCGGAGGCCCGCGAGGACTCGCTCGCCGAACTGCTCGGCGACTGGTGGGGCCCGGACCGGCCGACCGACCTGGTCAAGCTGGTCAAGGAGATCAACGCGGAACTCTGCGGATCCGACGCCGAAGAGCCTTACGACGCCGAGGCGCGCCGCGACCACGCCGCGCCCTGACCCCGGGTGCCGGGCGCGCCCGGCCGATGTCAGGCCAGGGGCTTCTCGAACCAGTGCTCCGCGTACGGGCCCGTTTTGTACGCCGGTATTTCCGCGTACCCGTGCCGCGCGTACAAGGCCCGGGCCTCCACCAGGTCCGACCGGGTGTCGAGTCGGACCCGCTCGGCGCCCAGCGCGCGGGCCTCGTCTTCCAGGGCCGTGAGCAGCGCCGCCCCGCCGCCGGTGCCGCGGGCGCGCGGGTCCACGTACACCCTGGTGAGTTCGGCGGTGACCGGGTCGAGCAGCCGTATGCCGCCGCAGGCCAGTGGCGTTCCGTCGAGCCGGCCGACCACGAACCGGCCAGTCGGCGGGACGAGTTCGTCGGCCGGGTCGTCCCGCAGGCCCTTGTCGATCTCGGCTTCGGTGGCGGGCCGTTTCCAGTACCGGCTGGCGACTTCGGTGTAGTAAGCGCGGCGCAGCGCAGTGGCGTCGGCGGTGGCGAAGTGTTCGGCGACGACGGTCCAGTCGACCGCTGCGGGTGCGGGTGCGGGTGCGGCTGCCGTACCGGTTGTGGTGGTGGCGGTGGTGGGGCTGCTGCTCGTGCTGTTGATGTTCATGGCGTCATTGTGGAGTCCGGGCGGATTTCGCCGCGTGGAATATCCACAGGTACGGGCCGATGATAGGAAAAGACGCATTTCACTCAGATGGAGGGCGTGAAACGCCATGTCCGAGCACCCTGACGCTGCCCTGATCCGCCGTGGCTACGAGGCCTTCGGCAAGGGCGACATGGAGACGCTGGGCTCGCTGATGACGGCGGACGTCATCCACCACGTGCCCGGCAGCAATCCCCTCTCCGGGCACCACAAGGGCCGCGAAGCCGTCCTCGACCTGTACCGGCGGTTCGGCGAGGAGACGAACGGCACCTTCCAGGTCGATCTGCACGCGGTGCTCGTCGACGGCCGCGGCCACGTCATGTCCTTCCACACCGCGCGCGGTGACCGCGGCGACCACGGGATCGAGATCCAGGAAGGCTTGTTCTTCACGATCGTCGGCGGGAAGATCACCGACATCGACGAGTGCACGCAGGACATCGACGAGGAGGACGCCTTCTGGGGCTGAGCCCCGACCGGTCAGAACCTCCTCGCCGCCCAGCCCGCCCCCGCTCGCTCAGCCCTGCGGCTTCGGCGCCGCCTGCTGCACGACCTCGAACGACCACACCGCCGACCCGGAGGCCGCCGGCTTGGGCCGCTCGCCCCCACCCGCGCCGCCGCCCTGGTGCGCGGCCTTCATGGGCCCTTCCATCCACGCCTGGAAGTCCTCTTCCGACCGCCACCGCGTGTACACGAGGTACTGGTCCGTCCCCTCCACGGGACGCAGCAGCTCGAACCACTCGAACCCGTCCGAACCCTCCACGGCGCCCGCCCGCGAGGCGAACCGCTGCTCCAGGACTTCCCGCTGCTCGGCGGGCACGGTCAGCGCATTGATCTTCACGATGCTCATGCCCGCCATCCTAGGGATGCCGTGGGGGATATCGTCGTCCCGGGTAATGACGTGGTGCATGAAACGCGGCAGCCAGGCGAAGTCAAGGTTGCGGTCAACAGGGCGGGAGGCCGGCGAGGCGTGGCTAACGCGGCGGAGCACAGTGGTGCGAACGGACATGCCGGGGTCATAGGCGGTAGCGGCAGACTGGGGGCGGCACGCTTCCTGCTGTGGGCCCTGGCCGGTGTCCTCGCCGTCAGACAGGCCGCCGCCGCGCTGCGCATGCCACCGGGCGAGTGGCTCACCGACTTCCGTATCCCCAACAGCTTCCCCGGGTCGCTGTACGACAGCGGCCAGTTCACCGGGACGCCCTTCGCCGGGCTGGTCCTCAGGCCGTTCCTCGGGCTCGCGGCGCCGCCGCTGGAGGTGGCCTGGACCTGCGTGACGCTGCTGTTGGTCGCAGCCGTCGGGCTGGTCGCCGCGCGCGGCCTGCCCGACCCCGTGCCGCGGCGCACCGCGCTGCTCGCCGCGCCCGTACTCGTCGGCCTGATGATGGTGTCGCTGCCCGTCCGCGCCGCCGCCTCGCCGGGCCAGACCGCCGTCCTGCCCGTGCTGCTGGTGCTGCTGGCCGTGTTCCGGGTGCCCGGCGAGCGTCCGGCCGGCTTCCTCGTCGGCCTCGCCGCCGCGCTCCAGCCGGCCCTGCTGCTCTTCGCGCCGCTGCTGTGGCTCACCGGCCGCCGCCCCACCGCCGGGGCCGCGGCCGTGACGTTCGCCGGAGCCACCGCGCTGTCCTGGGCGGTCCTGCCGCGCGACTCCTGGACGTACTGGGTCCACCACCTGGCCGGCACCGGCCTCGGCGGCGCCCCCGACGGCCTCGCCAACCAGTCCGTGCACGGCGCGCTGCTGCGGCTCGGGGTGAACGGGCCCGCCGAGGTCCTGCTGTACGCGGCCCTCGCCGCCGCGATCACGTGGGTGGGCCTGCGCCGTGCGGCCCGCTACGCCCGGGACGGCCAGCTGCTGCTCGCCGTCGCCGTCACCGGCTGCGTCGCCGTCGCCGTGGCACCGACCGGCTGGCGCCACCAGCTGCTGTGGGTGCTGCTCGCGGTGGCCGGGAAGGTCGGCGAGCGCGCGGCGGACCGGCCCGTGTGGCCGGTGGCCGTCGTACTGGCCATGACGCTGCCCAGCGACGTACTGCTGCCCAACCTGGCCGCGCTGGCCCCCGTACGCGACAACGTGCTGCTGCTCGCCGCGCTGGCGGCGGCCTGCGCGGTGCCGTTCCTGCCGAGCTCCTCGCCGTACTGGCGCGAGCCCGTCCCGACGGAGTACGGCCGGCCTGCCGCCGCCCGGTGGTCGCGGGTGCCGCTGATGCCGTTCTGGCGGCGCGTGCTGTCGCGCCCCAACCTGCTGCTGGAGCTGCTGCTGATACGGGTCGGGTACTCGCTGTACTCGCACATCCGGGCCGCCGCGCCCAGCAGTCGCAGCCTCGCCGAGGGCCACGGGAGCCAGATCTACGCCGCCGAGCGGGCGCTGGGCATCGACATCGAGCACGCCGTCAACCACGCCGTGGTGAACACGGCTTGGCTGGAGAAGTTCTTCAACTTCTACTACACGTCGTTCCACTTCGTGGTGCCGCTGGCGATCCTGGCGGTCCTGTACTGGCGCCGGCCCGGCGACTACCGCTGGGCCCGCGCCGCGCTGGGCCTGGCCACCGTCCTCGCGCTCATCGGTTTCTGGCTGTACCCGCTGGCACCGCCGCGACTGATGCCGGCGCTCGGCTTCATCGACACCGTGCACGGGCCGCAGGACCTGGCCAACCCCCAGTACGGGGCGATGACCGCGATCTCCAACCAGTACGCGGCGATGCCCTCGCTGCACTTCGGCTGGTCGCTGTGGTGCGGGATCGTGATCGTCACGCTGGCGCCGAAGGCCTGGCAGAAGGTCCTCGGGGCGCTGCACCCGCTGATCACGGTGTGCGCGATCGTCGCCACCGCCAACCACTGGGTGCTCGACGCGGTCGGCGGCGCGGTCGTCGTCAGCGCCGGGTTCGGGCTCGTCCACGTACTGTCGGGGCCGCGCGGAGCCGTGCTGCCGGACGCGGTGGGCGTGCCGCACCCGCGCGAGTCGGAGCGGCTGGGCGCCGCCACGCGCAGCCGGGCCTGAGCAGCCGGGCCTGAGCAGCCGGGCCTGAGCAGCCGGGCCTGAGCCGCCGGGCCTGAGCGGCCACGCGCAGTCGGGCGTGGGCCGCCGGGTCCGAGCCGCCGCGCCGGCGGCGGATGGCGGATTGCGCGGCGCGAAGGGTTACCGGGCAGGCCGTGTGCCGCCCGGCGCCCCTTCGGTGGATCGCCGCGTCCTGTCAGGATCCGCCGTCGGCGGCGCCTGCGCCACTCGGGGCGATCAGCTGGCCGCCGCGCCGTCCGCGCAGAGCCGGTCCACGACGAGCGCGATGGCGGCCTCGGCGGTGTCGGTCTCGGCGATGACGGTGTTCAGGCTGGGGCTGCGCACGCGGAAGCGGCCGTCGGGCAAGGGCTCCGCGGCCGGCGCCTCCACCTCGAAGGGGTGGCGGGTGCGGGAGCTGAACCACAGGGTCCACTGGCGGGTGAACGGGTACAGCCGGCGCAGCTCCGGCTGCGCGGAGGCGGCCTCGATGAGTTCGATGACACCGCGGCACAGCGTGTCGGGCCCGCCTCGCTCCTGGATCAGCTGCCACGTGGTGGGCAGCCGCTGCCAGCGGGCATCCACCCGGTGAGCGGTGTCTGTATCGGCAGCGTGAAGGTTCATCCGCGCAGTGTGACGCCCCACCGGCCCCAGGACAATGGTTCGGAAGCCAACAATCCGGCATACGTGCGCCCCCGGCACGCCCCCTCCCGCGCGCTGAGCACGCCCCCTTCCGCACGCCGAGGGCGCTTCGGCGCACGTCCGGCGGTGTTCCACGGGACGGCAGGGGCCGGGGCGTGGGAGGAGTGACCCCTGCCGTCGTGGAACCGGTACGGCCGCGGACGCGGTGCTCAACCGTGGCTGACCCGGAGCTCCTTGATGCCGTTGAGCCAGGCCGCGCGCAGCCGGCGCGGCCCCTCGCCGGCCAGCCGCAGGTCGGGCAGGGAGTCGGCCAGCGCGTTGAAGATCAGGTCGATCTCCATGATGGCCAGGGACTTGCCCAGGCAGAAGTGCGGGCCGCCGCCGCCGAAGCCCAAGTGGGGGTTCGGGTCGCGGGTGATGTCGAAGGCGTCGGGGTTCTCGAAGACCTCGGGGTCGTGGTTGGCGGAGGAGTAGAACAGCCCGACCCGGTCGCCCGCCTTGATCTTCTGCCCGCCCAGCTCGGTGTCGCGGGTGGCGGTGCGCTGGAAGGACACCACCGGCGTGGCCCAGCGGACGATCTCCTCGGCAGCCGTCGCCGGCCGGTTCGCCTTGTACAGCTCCCACTGGTCGGGGTGGGTCAAGAAGGCGTGCATGCCGTGGCTGATGGCGTTGCGCGTGGTCTCGTTGCCCGCGACGGCGAGCAGCAGCACGAAGAACCCGAACTCGTCGGAGCCCAGGTTGCCCTGGCCCTCGGCGGCGACCAGCTGCGTGACGATGTCCTTGGCCGGGCACTCCTTGCGGGCGGCGGACAGGTTCATGGCGTAGCCGATGAGCTCCATCGCCGCGTTGGAGCCGACCTCCTCGGTGATCGCGTACTCGGGGTCGTCGTAGGCGATCATCTTGTTCGACCAGTCGAAGATGCGCAGGCGGTCCTCCTGCGGTACGCCGATCAGTTCGGCGATGGCCTGGAGCGGGAGCTCGCAGGCGACCTGCGTGACGAAGTCGAAGCTGCCGTCGGCGGAGGCGGCCAGCGCCTGCGTGACGATCTTTCGGGCCCGGTCGCGCAGGGCCTGCTCCAGGCCGCGGATGGCCCGCGGGGTGAAACCGCGCTGCACGATCTGGCGTACCCGCGTGTGTTCCGGCGGGTCCATGTTCAGCATGATCAGGCGCTGGGCATCTATCTGCTCGCGCTGGATGTGCTCGTTGAAGCGGATGATCGCCGTGTTGGTGGTGGAGGAGAACAGCTCCGGGTGCGTGGAGACGTACTTGACGTCCGCGTGCCGGGTCACGGCCCAGTAGCCCTCGTCGTCGAAGCCGGTGACGCCGCGCTGCTGGGGGCACCACCACACGGGTGCGGTCTGCCGCAGCCGTGCGAACTCGGGGAAGGGGACGCGGTCCTGGAGCAGGTCGGGGTCGGTGGCGTCGAAGCCTTCGGGCAGCTCGGGACAGGGCATCGGGCGACTCCAAAGTCTGACGGCCCATCAGATGTTTGGCTTGAAGGTAGTAACGAGTTCTAGAAGTGACAAGGGTCCTCGCGCCAACTGTTGCGTGTGGAATCCGTGTAAGCCGCGTGCAAGACCCTTGCGTGCCGGGCCCCCGGGTCATAAGACTGCGAGGGGAACTAGAACGCGTACTAGTTCGGGCGGGGCGCCGGGACGGCCCGCCGCGCCGGCACAGTGCAGGAGAGGACGAGCTCATGGCCGCGGAACCCGTCATCGTCGAAGCCGTACGCACCCCCATCGGCAAGCGCGGGGGCGCGCTCGCCAACCTCCATCCCGCCTACCTGCTCGGCGAGACGTACCGCGAACTCCTCGCCCGGACCGGAATCCAGCCCGACTGCGTCGAGCAGATCGTCGGCGGCACGGTCACCCACGCCGGCGAGCAGTCCATGAACCCGGCGCGCAACGCCTGGCTCGCGATGGGCCTGCCGTACGAGACCGCCGCGACCACCGTGGACTGCCAGTGCGGCAGCTCCCAGCAGGCCAACCACATGGTCGCCAACATGATCTCCGGCGGGGTCATGGACATCGGCATCGCCTGCGGCGTCGAGGCGATGAGCCGGGTGCCGCTGGGCTCCGGCTCCAAACACGGCCCGGGCAAGCCGTTCCCGGACGAGTGGAACGTCGACCTCCCCAACCAGTTCGAGGCCGCCGAGCGGATCGCCCGCCACCGGGGCCTGACCCGCGAGGACGTCGACCGGCTCGGGCTGCTCTCCCAGGAGCGCGCCGCCACCGCATGGGCCGAGGAGCGGTTCAAGCGCGAGACCTTCGCCGTCCAGGTCCCCACGACGGAGGAGGAGCAGGGCGCAGGTCAGGGCATGTGGCGCCTCGTCGACCGGGACGAGGGCCTGCGCGACACCAGCATGGAGGCGCTGGCCCGGCTCAAGCCGGTCATGCCGACCGCCGTGCACACCGCCGGGAACTCCTCGCAGATATCGGACGGCGCCGCCGCCGTGATGTGGGCCTCGCGCAAGATGGCCCGCGCCCTCAAGCTCAAGCCGCGCGCCCGGATCGTCGCCCAGACGCTCGTCGGCGCCGACCCGCACTACCACCTGGACGGCCCGATCGACGCGACGCGGGCCGTGCTCGGCAAGGCCGGCATGTCCCTCAAGGACATCGACCTCGTCGAGATCAACGAAGCCTTCGCCTCCGTCGTCCTCAGCTGGGCCCAGGTGTTCGGACAGGACCTGGAGAAGGTCAACGTCAACGGCGGCGGCATCGCGCTCGGCCACCCCGTCGGTGCGACCGGAGCCCGGCTGATCACCACCGCGCTGCACGAGCTGGAACGCCGCGACAAGGAATTCGCGCTGATCACCATGTGCGCGGGCGGCGCGCTGGCGACCGGCACGATCATCCAGCGGCTGTAGCCGGTAGCCGGTAGCCGGTAGCCGGTAGCCGGTAGCCGGTAGCCGGTCGCCGGTAGCCGGTAGCCGGTAGCCGGTAGCCGGTCGCCGGTCGCCGGTCGCCGGTCGCCGGTCGCTGGGCGCTGGGCGCGTCGGCACCGCACGGACCCTGTGGGATGGGAAACAGAAGGCCCCGGTGGTCGGACCTGGGGAGGTCCGGCCACCGGGGCCTTCGCACTGCTGGTGCCGCTGTGGGGCGCCCGCGGTCACTGGTGGCTTAGTACCAGTGGTTGGCCTGCCAGAAGTTCCAGGCGCCGACCGGGCTGCCGTAGCGGGAGTTCATGTAGTCCAGGCCCCACTTGATCTGGGTGCGGGGGTTGGTCTTCCAGTCGGCGCCGGCCGAGGCCATCTTCGAGCCCGGCAGGGCCTGGGCCAGGCCGTACGCGCCGGAGGAGGCGTTCGTGGCGGTGTGGTTCCAGCCGCTCTCGTGGGAGATGATCTTGTCGAAGGCGGCGAACTGGGCCGGGTCCTTGATCATCTGGTGCGCGATCGCCTTCGCGTCCATCGGGGCCGCCTGGGCGGGCACGGTGGCGAGCATGGTGCCGGCGACGCCCAGGGCGACGATGGAGCCGGCGAGGGTCTTCTTGGAGGCGGCGATGCGGCGGATGACGTTGGACACGGAGGAAACCTTCCGACGGGGACAAGGACTGTCGCGGCATGCCGAAGACATGCGTGAGCCACTCACGCAAAGGAGAGGGGTTCGTCGGGCGAGGGGCGAAGCGCCCCGCCGCCGTGGCGACATCACCAGTTAGCCAGGCCGCCGAGGGCCTGGCAACGACCCCGGTTACTAGCCGCCCTCGCAGCCGCGGGCCCGCGGATCCCCGCCCCGGGTGCTGGCGAACGGCCGCGCAGCCTACTATCGCGGGCCGTATGTGACGTGGGTCCTATGGGGTGAGTCACCGCGAGGGGGGCCGAATGTCACCTTCTGTCGTGGTTCGCTACACGAAATGGGGTGTGCGCCGGGCCACTTTCAACCCGAACCGAAGGAAACCGGTGCCTCGAACGCCGCTTTTCGTACCGCCCGCCGCAACGCCTTCAGCAGCGTCCCCCCGATCGCGAGGGTCAGTACGACCGTCAGCACGGCCCGGCCCAGGTCCCAGCCCAACGAGGTCGCCGCGCAGTACGCGGCGAACCGCGCCAGGTTCGCCGCCACCGCGTCCCCCGGACGGAACGAGATGCCCTGGCCCATGCCCTGCAACAGCACCCAGCCCTGCAGGTTCATGACCGTGCCGTACGCGAACGAGCCCACGCACCCGTAGGCCGCCAGCATCAGCAGCTCCGCCCGGCCCCGCAGCCGCTCCGCGCCCGGCAGCAGCCCGGCGCCCAGCGAGAACCAGCCCATGGCCAGCATCTGGAACGGCATCCACGGCCCGACCCCGCCCGTCAGTAGCGCGGAGGCGAACATCGTGACCGAGCCCAGGACGAAGCCGAAGCCCGGGCCGAGGACCCGGCCGCTGAGCACCATCAGGAAGAACATCGGCTCCAGACCCGCCGTCCCCGCGCCCAGCGGGCGCAGCGCGGCCCCGACCGCGGCGAGCACACCGAGCATCGCCACCGCCTTGGCGTCCATCCCCTGATCGGCGATGGTCGCGACGACCACCGCGACGAGGAGCGGGAGCAAGCCGGCGAAAAGCCACGGAGCGTCCTGGGAATGGGCGAGTCCGGACTGTCGGTCAGCGAGGAGCGGCCAGCCGAAGGCCGCGATCCCGATGAGCGTCACGAAGAGCAGGGCGACGGCCGCGCGGGGGCCGAGGCGCACGGGACGGTGGCTCACGGCGTCGCCCCGTCGCCGGCCGCGGACCTGTCCCCGGCTGCGGCTGCGGCTGCGGCTCCGGTCAGGGTCCCGTCCCCGGTCAGGGTTCCGTCCCCGGCCAGGGCGCGAGCGACCTGGGTCACCGTGAGCCAGTGCCCCGGCGCCAGGACCTTGGCCACCTGCGGCGCGAACGCCGGGGACGACACGACGACCTCGGCGGTCGGGCCGTCCGCGACGATCTCCCCGCCCGCCAGGATCACCACCCGGTGCGCCAGCTCGGCGGCGAGCTCCACATCGTGGGTGGCCAGGACAATGGCGTGCCCGTCGGCGGCCAGCGCCCGCAGGATTTCGATCAGACGGGCCTTGGCCGCGTAATCCAGACCACGGGTCGGCTCGTCGAGCAGCAGCAGGGCGGGCCGGCCGGTGAGTACGAGGGCCAGGGCCAGGGCCAGGCGCTGGCCCTCGGAGAGGTCCCGCGGATGGGTCCCGTCGGGGACGTCGGGCAACAGCTCGCGGACCAGGGCCCGGCAGGTCCCGGCCGGGCGGCCGGCGTCGGCGTCGGCCGCGGCGCACTCGGCGGCCACGGTGTCGGCGTAGAGGAGGTCACGCGGCTCCTGCGGGACCAGGCCGACGCGGCGGACCATCTCCTGCGGGGCGGTGAGGTGGGGGGTGCTGCCGCAGACGGTCACCGAGCCGGTGGTGGGGGCCAGCGTGCCGATGAGGGTGGCGAGGAGGGTGGACTTGCCGGCGCCGTTGCGGCCCATGAGGGCGATGGTCTCGCCGGGGGCCACGCAGAGGTCTATGCCGTGGAGGACCTCGGCGCGGCCGCGGCGGAGGGAGACGGAGGTGAGGCGGGCCACCGGCTCCGCCGGGGTGGTGCCGGTGGCCGTCCCGGGGGTGGGGGTCGGCCCGCTCCGGCGGAGCAGGCGGGACAGGACGCCGGGGCCTGCGGCGCTGCGCGGGGCCTCTTCCCCACCCCGCCCCTTCCCGAACCTGGGGCTCCGCCCCGGACCCCGCGCCTCAAGCGCCGGCGGGGCTGATTCCGCGCCGGGTTCGGGGTGGGGGGTGGTGGGGCCCTGGCTCGGGACCGGTGCTGCGAGCGTTGGCGGGGTCGGTTGCGGTAGGCGGGCGAGGAGGGGGGCGGAACGGCGGCGGGCTTCGCGGACCGACAGGGGGAGGGGGGACCAGCCGGCGAGGCGGCCCAGGGCGACCACCGGGGGGTGGACCGGCGAGACCGCCATGATCGAGGACGGGGAGCCGAGGACCGGAGCCGCGCCCGGGGCCGGCAGGAGCAGCACCCGGTCCGCGTACTGGACCACCCGCTCCAGGCGGTGCTCCGCCATCAGCACGGTGGTGCCCAGGTCGTGCACCAGGCGCTGCAGGACCGCGAGCACCTCCTCCGCGGCCGCCGGGTCCAGCGCCGAGGTGGGCTCGTCCAGGACCAGGACCTTCGGGTGCGGGGTCAGGACCGAGCCGATCGCGACCCGCTGCTGCTGGCCGCCGGAGAGGGTGGAGATGGGGCGGTCGCGCAGTTCGTTCAGGCCGAGCAGGTCAAGGGTCTCCTCGACCCGGCGGCGCATGACGGCCGGGGCCAGGCCGAGCGACTCCATGCCGTAGGCGAGCTCGTCCTCCACCACGTCCGTGACGAAATGGGCGAGCGGATCCTGCCCGACGGTGCCCACGACATCGGCGAGCTCGCGCGGCCGGTGGGTACGGGTGTCGCGGCCCGCGACCGTGACGCGGCCGCGCAGCGTGCCCCCGGTGAAGTGCGGGACCAGGCCGCAGACCGCACCGAGGAGGGTCGACTTGCCGACGCCCGAAGGGCCGACCAGGAGCGTGAGCTCGCCCTCCGGGATGACGAAGTCGGCATCGCGGAGGGTGGGCTGAGCGGCGCCGTCGTACGTGACCGACACCTGCTCGAAGCGGATCACTGAGATGCCTCCTTGGGCGGTACGGGCGCCACGAAGGCGGGGAGCAGGCCGATGAGGATCGCGGCCGCCGGCCACAGCGGGAGCGTGGGCGCCACGAGGGGGACGACACCGGGCAGCAGGGCGTCGGGGTCGACGGCCGCGGCGCGGACGAGGGCGGCGGCGACGGCCGCGCCCGATCCGGCGACCAGCCAGGCGCGCCCGCCCCAGCGGTCGGGCCGGTAGCGGGTCCGGATGCTGCGCCGCCCGCCCAGGCGCAGGCCCGCGAGGGCCATGGCCAGGCCGATGAGCAGGACGGGCAGCCCGTACGCGGCGCCCTCGGCGGCGAGCAGCCCGTACGTGCCCGCACACATGCCGAGCAAGCCGCCGAGGGTGAGGACGTTGGTGGTGTGCCGGACGGCGGGCGGGACCTGTGCGGTACGGCCGTAGCCGCGGGCGTCCATCGAGGCGGCGACGGCGACGGAGCGTTCCAGGGCGCCCTCCAGGACGGGCAGGCCGATCTGGAGGACCGCCTTGATGCCGCCGGTGGGACGGCCGCGCAGACGCCGGGCGGTCCGCAGTCGGGCGACGTCGGCGACCATGTTCGGCGCGAAGGTCATGGCGACGACGACGGCGACACCGGCCTCGTAGAGGGCGGCCGGGAGGGACTTCAGCAACCGGGCCGGGTTGGCGAGGGCGTTCGCGGCGCCGACGCAGACGAGGAGGGCGGCGAGCTTGGCGCCGTCGTAGAAGGCGAAGACGAGCTGCTCGGCGGTGACGCGCCCGCTGACGCGGATGCCCTGGGCCGCCCAGGCGGGGAGGGGGAGCTCGGGGAGCGTGAAGAGGGTGTGGGCGCCGGGGATCGGGGAGCCGAGCAGTACGGAGAAGAAGAGGCGGAGCCCGATGACGAAGAGGCCGAGCTTGAGGAAGGCGCTGTACGAACGGGCCCACGGGGCGGAGGTCCGGCGGGCGGCCACGACGTAACCTGCGACGCCGACGATCAGGCCGAGCAGGAGCGGATTGGTGGTGCGGGAGGCGGCGGTGGCGAGGCCGAGGGCCCACAGCCACCATGCGCCCGCGTGCAGGGCGTTGCCGCGGCGGGCCAGCGGCGCCTTGATCCTTTCGTACGTCGGCCAGGACCCGGTGTCACCCGCCCCGGCCGGACCGGGCCCGGGCGGGGTCGGGTCGCCGGGTGCGGGCCGGTGGGTGCGCACGGTGCCCCGGCCCGCGGCCGGCCGAGCGGCGTCGGCGAGCGCCCCGCCACCCCCCACGTGGCCCTGTGCGGCGGCGTTCGCCGGGCGGGGCGTCGCGGCGGTGGCGGGCTGTGGCGCGTCGGCCCGTGCGGGACCTTCGGTGGTGGTGGGGGCCGCCGGGTGGGGGCCCTCGGTGGAGGCGGCGCGCCGGGGGGCGGGCTGGTCGGGAGTCATCGGCGGCGGCGGGACTGCCAGACTGCCGCCGCGGCGAGGGCGGCCACCGCGGCCAGGCCGGCCAGGAGGCCCGTCGACGGGCCGCCGTCGGCCTTGGGTCCGGCCTGCGCCGACGGCTTCGGCTCCGGCTTCGCTCCGGCGTCCGCGATCTGCTCGCCGCAGCCCTGCTTCGGGTAGCCCGACACCGCGCACAGCAGCGCAGCGCTGTTGTAGCGGAGCGGTTTGGCGGCCTGTGCCAGGGCTTCGGCCGCCGTGGCGTCCGGGGCGACCTGGGCGCAGGCCGTGCGTGGGGTGTCCTGCGGCGGGGCGTCGCCGGCCGGGGCGTCCGCCGGGACGCCGAAGTCGACGACGACCGCGATCCGCTTGCGGCCCTCCACGGCCGGGGTGGACG
This sequence comes from Streptomyces sp. NBC_00597, assembly GCF_041431095.1. Lineage (GTDB taxonomy): Bacteria > Actinomycetota > Actinomycetes > Streptomycetales > Streptomycetaceae > Streptomyces. The sequence continues at coordinate 3,411,833 of NZ_CP107757.1, read as the reverse complement.
CGCAGACCGCCGCGAAATCGGCAGCCGCGCGCGGCTTCGCCGCCTCGGCCGCCGCGTCCTGGCTCACCGCGAAGCGGAAGCCCAGCGCCGCGCCGTCGGCCGGGCGGGCCGTCGAGGGGCCCTGCGTGGCGTACTGCCACTGGCCCCCCGTGCCCTCCCAGAACGACCAGTAGCGGTAGCCCGCCGCCAGCGCCGGCGAGGACGCCAGGAGGGTGAGGAGGACACCGAACGCGAGGACCAGCGGGATCGGGCTACGACGCATCAGAGCTGGTTCTTCTTCCGGCGGCCGCTCAGCAGGACGCCGATGCCCATGCCGGCCGCCAGGCCCGCGCCCACGATCCACCAAACGTTCTGGTTCGAGTCCTTCTCGTCCTTCTTCTCGTCCTTGGCCTGCGACGCGGACGCGTCAGCCGTCCGTGCGGCGGGGCCCGTCGCGTTCAGTGCCGTCACCAGGTCCGTGCCGCCGAACGACTTCGGGTCCGTGCCCGTCGCGTGCGCGGCCAGGACCAGGGTGCCGAGGGCCGCCGGGCTGTCCTTGGACCAGTCCGCCGAGTTCGCCTTCAGCCACTCCAGCGCGCCTGCCGCCGACTGCTTGTGCCCGGCCGCGGCCAGGGCGATCACCGCGTCGGCGGTGTTGCCGGTGTCCGCGGTCGGCTGGTCCGCGCCCGGGGTGACGGCCGTGAGGTGACCGTCCTTCTTCAGGGCCTCGGCCAGGTAGCCGGCCGCGCCCTGTGCCGCACCCGCCGGGTCGGCGGAGCCGGCCGGGCAGGCCAGTGCGGCCGCGGGGGTGTCCGTCGCGGCAGGGGCCACGACCGAGCCCTGGGCCAGCCCGGCCAGGACCGCGGCGGCCGTGGCGTCGGCGTTGGCCGCGAGCTTGCCGTCCGCCGGCTGGTACCCGAAGGCGCCCCGGTCGGCGGCCGGCTCGGCGGCGCAGCCCAGCTGGAAGGAGAGCAGGCCCTCGTACGCGGACTTGCCCGCCTTCGACTTCACCTCGGCCGGCTTCTCGCCCGTCGCGGCCAGCGCGCTGATGACGAGGGAGGTGGAGTTGCCCTCGCTCGGGGTGCCGGGGACGAACGCCCAGCCGCCGTCCTCGTTCTGGACGGACTTCAGCCAGTCCACGCCCTTCTTCACCGCCGCGTCCTGGCCTCCCAGCGCCTTCAGCGCCTGCACGGCCATCGCGGTGGCGTTCGTGTCGTACATCGTCTTGTCGTCGCAGGCCGCGGCGGCGTCCGCACGGAACGAGGCGAAGCCGCCGTTCGCGCACTGCTGTCCGGCGAGCCAGGCGACGGCCTCCTCGGCCGGCTTCACGCCGACCGTCTGCTGGGCCAGCAGCGCGAAGGACTGGCGCCACACACCGTCGTACGTCGGGTCCTTCTTGCCGAACAGGCCGGAGGGGATCACCGGGGCCGGCGGGGCCGACGGGGACGGTGCGGCGAGGGCTGCGGGGGCGGCGCCCACGCAGAGCACGGCGGAGGCGGCGAGCGCGGCGGCGCTGCGACGGACGTTCATGGGGGCGGGTGCCTCTCGTGCTGGGGGGCCGGGAGGCAGGCGCGCACAGGGCACCGGGCTCCGGCCCCGTTAACCTCGACGGTGCCGGCCGCCGGGGCTCCGGCGGCGCGAGCCGCGCACCTCGCGTACGGGGCGGTCCGGCTTGCCGCCCGGGCGGGGCCGGGGCGGGTCACGGTTGCGGGTCAGCGCCGGAATCGCACCGGCTTCCCCCCGTACGGAAGGGTGGACGACGGGTTCACTGTACCGGCCCGTAGGAGTCCGGAAGGGTGGCGCCAGACCTTGGCGCCCCTTACCGACGGGCCCGCCGTCACAGGGCGCGGTACGTGACCGGGTCGCTGCCCGGGACCGCCTCGGCCCGGCCCTGCTTCACCAGCCGCCGCAGATGCGCTTCTGCTTCCGAGACGGCGATGTTGCGGGAGCCGTACGGGATCTGCTCCCAGGGACGGTTCCACTCCATGCGTTCCGCCAGCGCCCACGGGGTCAGCGGTTCGGCCAGCAGCTCCCACAGTCCGGTCAGTCGTTCCTCGTGGTGGCGCAGCAGTTCCCGTACGCGGGCGGGGGCGTCGGTGAAGGCGTGCTGGTGCGCCGGGAGGACCTCGGCGGGGCCGAGGCGGCCGATGCGTTCGAGAGAGTCGAGGTAGTCGCCGAGGGGGTCGGTGACCCGGGTGATTCCGTTCTCGTCGGGAGCCTCGTAGAGACCGATGTGTGGGGAGATCCCGGGCAGCAGGTGGTCCCCGGAGAAGAGGCGGCCGTTGCCGGGGAGGTTCGCCGGGTGCTGTTCCTCCAGGTGCAGGCAGACGTGGCCGGGGGTGTGCCCGGGGGTCCAGATGGCGCGGAGCCGGCGCCCGGCGAGGGGGAGCAGCTCGCCGGGGACGATCTCCCGGTCGGGGACGGCGGCCCGCAGCCCGGGCAGGTGGGGGCCCCTCCCGTGCCGAAGGCCATGGGGGAGCATGCGGCCGCTCGCGCGGGCGCGCAGCGGTGCGACGTGCTCCTCGGGTGCTCCGGCGGCGGCGAGCTTCCCGCTCATGTAGTCGAACCAGACGCCGGGCTCGGCGGACCGGGTCCGTACGACGACCTCGGTGTCGGCGGCGTGCATGGCGATCCAGGCGCCGGAGGCCTCGCGGACGCGGCCGGACAGGCCGTGGTGGTCGGGGTGGTGGTGGGTGATGACCACGCCGTGGACGTCGGCGACGGCGATGCCGAGTGCGGCGAGGCCGGCGACGAGGGTGTCCCAGGACTGCGGGTCGTCCCAGCCGGTGTCGATGAGGACGGGGCCGCGGTCGGTGTCGAGGACGTGGACGAGGGTGTGGCCGAGCGGGTTGTCGGGGATCGGGACCTTGATGCCGCGGACGCCGCCGCCGTGGTCGGTGACGTGCGGGGTGAGCGGGGGTGTGGTCGGGGGTGTGGTCGGATGCGTGTCCTGCGGCATGGGGGCTCCCTGTCCGGGCCTGGCCGCCGCGTCCGCGCCGCCCGGCCCACTCATACGAGAACGTGTTGCAGTAGTCGCCCAAGTCGACCATCTGCGGCCCGTCCTGACTAGTCGTAACCGCCCGTTGGATCTTCCGGGTCGTTCCGTCCTGGCCGTGGACTCCTGGAACTAGAACTGGTATCAGTTCGGGAACGCCAAGCCGCAGGAGGCAGCAGCCATGACCGAGCTCGTGGAACACGGACACCTGTTCATCGGCGGGGAGTGGACGGATCCGCTGGGCACCGACACGATCGAGATCGTCTCCCCCCACACCGAGCAGGTCATCGGCAGCGTCCCGCACGCCTCCCGCGCGGACGTGGACCGCGCCGTCGCCGTGGCGCGCAAGGCCTTCGACGAGGGGCCCTGGCCCAGGGCGTCCCTGGACGAGCGGATCGCCGTCGTCACCCGGATCAAGGACGCGATCGCCGTCCGGCACGAGGAGATCGCCCGGTCGATCAGCTCGCAGAACGGCTCCCCGTACTCCTGGAGCGTCCTCGCGCAGGCACTCGGCCCGATGATGGTCTACGACGCCGCGATCCAGGTCGCGCGCGCCTACCCGTACGAGGAGCGCCGCCAGGGAGCGCTCGGCCCGATCCTGGTGCGCCGGGAGCCGGTGGGCGTGGTCGCGGCCGTCATCCCCTGGAACGTGCCGCAGTTCGTGGCCGCAGCCAAGCTCGCCCCCGCGCTGCTGACCGGGTCGACGGTGATCCTCAAGCCGTCCCCCGAGTCGCCGCTGGACTCGTACATCCTCGCCGACATCGCCCGGGAGGCCGGGCTGCCGGAAGGCGTGCTGTCGATCCTGCCCGCCGACCGGGAGGTCAGCGAGTACCTGGTCGGCCACCCCGGCGTCGACAAGGTGGCCTTCACCGGCTCCGTCGCCGCCGGCCGGCGCGTGATGGAGGTCGCCGCCCGCAACCTGACCCGGGTCACGCTCGAACTCGGCGGCAAGTCCGCCGCCGTGATCCTCCCGGACGCCGACCTCGACACCACCATCGCCGGGATCGTCCCTGCGGCCTGGATGAACAACGGGCAGGCCTGCGTGGCCCAGACCCGCGTCCTCGCGCCGCGCAGCCGCTACGAGGAGGTCGCCGAGGCCCTCGCGGCCGCGGCCGGCGCGCTCGTGGTCGGCGACCCGCTGGACCCGTCGACGCAGCTCGGGCCGCTGGTCGCCCAGCGGCAGCAGCAGCGGTCGCTGGACTACATCCGGATCGGTCAGGAGGAGGGCGCGAAGGTCCTGGCGGGCGGCGGCCGCCCGGCGGGCCTGGAACAGGGCTGGTACGTGGAGCCGACGCTCTTCGGGGACGTGGACAACTCGATGCGGATCGCCCGCGAGGAGATCTTCGGACCGGTCGTCTGCCTGATCCCGTACGGGGACGAGGCGGAAGCGGTACGGGTCGCCAACGACTCGGAGTTCGGCCTGAGCGGCAGCGTCTGGACCGCGGACGTCGAGCACGGCATCGACTTCGCCCGGCAGGTGCGGACCGGCACCTTCAACGTGAACACCTTCAGCCTGGACATGCTGGGGCCCTTCGGCGGCTACAAGAACAGCGGCGTGGGACGGGAGTTCGGGCCCGAGGGGCTGAGCGAGTACCTGGAGCACAAGATGATCCACCTGCCGGCGGGCTACGCGGCGGGTGCGTGAACGGCATGGGCGACCGGTGGCACGTGGAGGTGGACCGGGGCGTCTGCATCGGCTCGGGGATGTGCGTGAACCACGCACCGGAGGGCTTCGCACTGGACTCGGCGCGCCAGTCGCATCCGCGGGATCCCGAGACGGACGCGAACGAGCCGGTCCTGACGGCGGCGGAGGGCTGCCCGGTGGAAGCCATCCTGATCACCCTGGCGGGCACGGGGGAGGCGGTGTTCCCGCCGGAGGAGTGAGGGGCGGGCCGGCCGGGCCGGCCGGTGTCGGCGCGGGGTCCGGGGCCGGTCCGGGTCCGGTCGACAGGGGGAGGCGGGGGAGGGTCGTGGGCAGGGAGGCAGATGACCCCTGGCCGCACCTTCAGGGGAAGGCGAAACCATGAACGGACCCGGCCGACCGGCCCTGGTCGGAGCCCTCGTCCTCTCCTTGGCCGGAGTCTTCCCGGCCGCCCGCGCACCGGCGGCCCCGTCTGCGTCGGCGACCAGCACGTGCTACCAGCACACGGAGTGCACCGGGGGCGCGGGCACCTCCACGGACCAGAGCCAGGACCAGTACGGGAAGGGCTTCCGGCAAGGACTCAAGGACACCCTTGAGTCCTGCAAGAAGACCCAGCCGCAGCACCTCACGCAACCGGGCCCGAACTGGCAGGCCGGCTACGACAAGGGCGCCGAGACCGCGCTCAACAGCAAGCGCCGCGCGGCCTGACGTCCCGAGGGCTCCGGGGCCCTACCGGCGCGCGGTGCCAACTGCCCGGTTCAGGCCTTTTCTCGTGGCGTCGTCAGGTCGATGAGGCGGCAGACCGTTTCGATGTCGATCTTCACCTGGGCGATCGAGGCGCGGCCCGAGAGCCAGGTGATCAGCGCCGAGTGCCAGGTGTGCTCGATCACCCGCACCGCGGAGAGCTGTTCCGCCGTCGGCGGGGCGTCCAGGCCCATCGCGTCCAGGATGATCGCCGTGGTCAGCCGGGACACCGTGTCCACCTCGGGGCTCACGCTCCGGTCCGCGAACGTCAGCGCGCGGACCATGGCGTCGGCCAGGTGCGGCTCCCGCTGGAGCGCGCGGAAGGCCCGCATCAGGGTTTCCGACACGCGGGCCGCCGGGTCCTCGCCCGCCGGGGGCCGTTTGCGGAGCGTCGTGTGCATGTGCTGGAGCTGGTCCTGCATCGTGGCGACGAGGAGGTGCACCTTGGACGGGAAGTACCGGTACAGGGTGCCCAGCGCGACCCCGGCCGCCTCGGCCACCTCCCGCATCTGGACGGCGTCGAAACCGCCCCGGCTGGCCAGCTGGGCGCTGGCGTGCAGGATCCGGCGGCGGCGCGCCTCCTGGCGCTCCGTCAGGGGAGGGGACGCCGTCGTGGCGACGGCTTTCGCATCCGCTGTCATCTGTCCCGTTCCATGGCGTTCCGTGTCGTTGCGGTGCTGATTTCCGGGCCGTTCGTGTCGTGACTTCGACGGTGATCGACAGTCAGCATGGCAGGCGTCCGAGCCGTGGCGCGAATCACCTGCTCCGCCTCTTACGGTGTGGTTTCCGGCCGGTAGATTCAATGGTCTTCGACGGATCAAGTCTGAAACTTGTTCTACATTATGCGAGCGGTTACGCTCCGGCGAAAGTTGCAGGGATAAGGGGGCCGAGAGTGACCGCTGAGGCCATGGTGACGAGCCCTTTCGTGGGTTCCGCCACCGACGGCGACCGCCCGTTGCGCATCGCACTCCTCACCTATAAGGGGAACCCGTTCTGTGGCGGTCAGGGCGTCTACGTCCGGCACCTCTCGCGGGAGCTCGTGAGGCTGGGACATTCCGTCGAGGTCATCGGCGCGCAGCCGTACCCGGTCCTCGACACCGGTGCCACGCTGACCGAGCTGCCGAGCCTCGACCTGTACCGGCAGCCCGACCCGTTCCGCACCCCGAAGCGCGACGAGTACCGGGACTGGATCGACGCGCTGGAAGTCGCCACCATGTGGACCGGCGGATTCCCCGAGCCGCTGACCTTCTCGCTGCGGGCCCGGCGCCACCTCGCCGCCCGCGCGGGCGAGTTCGACGTCATCCACGACAACCAGACCCTCGGCTACGGCCTGCTGGCCGACCTCGGCGCGCCGCTGGTCACCACCATCCACCACCCCATCACCGTCGACCGGCAGCTGGACCTCGATGCCGCCCACGACCGCAAGAAGCGGCTCTCCGTGCGCCGCTGGTACGGCTTCACGCGGATGCAGGGGCGGGTCGCCCGCCGGCTGCCCTCCGTGCTGACCGTCTCCGGATCCTCCAAGCAGGAGATCGCCGAGCACCTGGGCGTGCGCGACGAGCGCATCCACGTCGTCCACATCGGCGCCGACACCGACCTGTGGTCGCCCGACGCGTCCGTGGCCGAGGTACCGGGGCGGATCGTCACGACCTCCAGCGCCGACGTCCCCCTCAAGGGCCTCGTGCACCTCGTCGAGGCGCTCGCGAAGCTGCGGACCGAGCAGCCCGACGCACACCTCGTCGTGGTCGGCAAGCGCGCCGAACAGGGGCCGGTCGCCCGCGCGATCGAGAAGTACGACCTCCAGGGCGCGGTGCGCTTCGTCAAGGGCATCACCGACGCCGAACTCGTGGACCTGGTGCGCAGCGCGCAGATCGCCTGCGTGCCCTCGCTGTACGAGGGCTTCTCGCTGCCCGCCGCCGAGGCCATGGCCACCGGCACCCCGCTGGTCGCCACCACCGGCGGTGCCATCCCCGAAGTCGCGGGCCCCGACGGCGAGACCTGCCTCGCGGTGCCGCCCGGTGATGCGGGTGCGCTGTCCGCCGCGCTGGGCCGGCTGCTGGGCGACCCGCAGCTGCGGGCGCGCCTCGGCGCGGCCGGACGCGAGCGGGTGCTGTCCCGGTTCACGTGGGCCAGAGCCGCCGAGGGCACCGCCGCGCACTACCGCGCCGCGATCGAGCGCGCGGCCGGCCGTACCCGCAGCGCGCGGTGACCTTCCGCCCCATGACGTTTCCCCGGCACCTCAGCCACCCGCTCCACCACCCCCATCCTCTCCACCCCCGCGACCGCGAAGGCAGGACCCCGTGCTGACCGTCGATTTCTCCCGGTTCCCGCTCGCCGCAGGCGACCGCGTGCTCGATCTGGGCTGCGGCGCCGGCCGGCACGCCTTCGAGTGCTACCGGCGCGGCGCCCAGGTGGTCGCAGTCGACCGCAACGGCGAGGAGATCCGCGAGGTCGCCAAGTGGTTCGCGGCCATGAAGGAGGCCGGCGAAGCCCCGGCCGGCGCCACCGCCACCGCAATGGAGGGCGACGCGCTGGCCCTGCCCTTCCCCGACGACTCCTTCGACGTCGTCATCATCTCCGAGGTGATGGAGCACATCCCCGACGACAAGGGCGTGCTCGCGGAGATGGTCCGCGTCCTCAAGCCGGGCGGCCGCATCGCCATCACCGTGCCGCGCTACGGCCCGGAAAAGATCTGCTGGGCGCTGAGCGACGCCTACCACGAGGTCGAGGGCGGTCACATCCGCATCTACAAGGCCGACGAGCTGCTCGGGAAGATGGCGGCCGCCGGCCTCAAGACGTACGGCACCCACCACGCCCACGGGCTGCACTCCCCGTACTGGTGGCTCAAGTGCGCGTTCGGCGTCGACAACGACAAGGCGCTGCCGGTGAAGGCGTACCACAAGCTCCTGGTCTGGGACATCATGAAGAAGCCCCTCGCGACGCGGCTCGCGGAGCAGGCGCTCAACCCGGTCATCGGCAAGAGCTTCGTGGCGTACGCGACGAAGCCGCACCTTCCCGTCGGCGCGGCGAAGTGAGCTCCCCCGGGCGCACCGAACGCCTGGTCCTGGACGGGGTGCTGACCGCGCAGGAGGCCGCCGGCACGGTGGCCGGCATCCTCGCCGCGCAGCGCTCCGACGGGGCCATCCCGTGGTTCCGCGGGCACCACCTCGACCCGTGGGACCACACCGAGGCCGCGATGGCCCTGGACGCGGCGGGCGAGCACGAGGCGGCGGAGCGGGCCTACGACTGGCTGGCCCGGCACCAGAACGCCGACGGCTCCTGGTTCGCGGCGTACGCCGACCGGCCGGACGGGGTGGACACCGCCGAGCCGCAGGACGCGAGCCGGGAGTCCAACTTCGTCGCGTACATAGCCGTCGGCGTCTGGCACCACTACCTGGCCACCGGCGACGACCCGTTCCTGGACCGCATGTGGCCCGTCGTCTACGCGGCGACCGAGTTCGTCCTCGGCCTGCAGCAGCCGGGCGGCGAGATCGGCTGGAAGCGCGAGGCCGACGGCACGCCCGTCACGGACGCGCTGCTCACCGGCTCCTCCTCGATCCACCAGGCACTGCGGTGCGCGCTGGCGATCGCCGAGCACCGTGAGGAGCCGCAGCCGGACTGGGAGCTGGCGGCGGGCTCCCTCGGGCACGCGATCCGGCGGCACCCGGAGCGTTTCCTGGACAAGTCCCGCTACTCGATGGACTGGTACTACCCGGTGCTGGGCGGTGCGCTCACCGGCGCGGAGGCGAAGGCGCGGATCGAGGAGCGCTGGGAGGAGTTCGTCGTCCCGGGCCTCGGCGTGCGCTGCGTCCTGCCGAACCCGTGGGTGACGGGCGGGGAGTCCTGCGAGCTCGCGCTCGCCCTGTGGGCGATGGGCGAGTCGGACCGGGCGCTGGACATCCTGCGGTCCATCACGCACATGCGGGCGGACAACGGCATGTACTGGACGGGCTACGTCTTCGAGGACGAGGCGGTGTGGCCGGTCGAGCAGACGACCTGGACGGCCGGGTCGCTGCTGCTCGCCGTGGCCGCGCTGGGTGGGGACGAGGCCACCGGGGCGGTGTTCGGGGGGCTGGAGCTGCCGTCCGGACTGGAGCCGGACTGCTGCCGTTAGCCCGCGCAGGGCCGGACGGACGAGAGTGGGGCAGGCCGCCGGGGAGGCGGCCTGCCCGTACGTGGCTCGCGGTCAGCGGCGGTAGAGCCGGCCCGCGATGAGGTGGCCCAGGACGAGGTACGCCACGGCCGCCACGCCGTAGCCCACCACCACCTGGACCCATTCCCGGTCGAACGTGAACAGGTCGTAGGACCAGCCGGCCAGCCAGCTCGCGGCGTCGTGGATGAACTCCACCAGGCCGTTGCCCCGGTTGGCTTCGAGGAAGTAGAGCAGGATCCACAGGCCGATCGTGAAGGCCAGCACGTCCGCCACCGTGGCGACGACCCGGCCGGCTTGAACGCCTCCGCGGGCGTGTACTCCGGTGTGTGTGCGCATGCAGCGCGTCTTGCCCCGTCGGGGTGAAGCAAACCCGAATGGGTCATCCAAGTGGCGCAGTGCCGGGGCCCGGGTGACGCTGCGGGAGACACCTCACTCCCCGGAGGCTCACGTGTCCATACCCAGCGTGTCCATACCCAGTACGACCCGATTCCGACGCGCCTTCACCGCCCTGCTCGTGTCCGGCGCGCTGCTCGCCGGCGCCACCGCCTGCGGCAGCGAAGGTGGCGGCAGGGGCCGGGGCGAGGACGCGGCCCTGTCCGTGCCCGCGGCGCCGGCCGTCGAAGTGGCGGCGCCCGAAGCGTGGCAGGCGGCGGAAGCGGCGGAGGTCGCGGCCCTCGCCGAGCCCACGCCCACCACCAGCGCGGAGAAGCAGAAGTTCGCCAAGACGCGCTTCGTCGCCAACGCGGGGCTCGCGGCCGGGGCGACCTACCAGTGGATCATCAAGCCGTACCGTGCGGGCAAGTTCAAGAAGGGCGCCAAGGGTCGTACGTTCGCGCTCATCAAGGCGGGCCTCGCGGGCGCGTTCGCGTACAACCGGCTGAAGGCGGCGGCGGACAACGCCAAGGGCGACCCGCTGCTGTCGAAGGCGATGGTGCCGCTGACGGCGGGCATCGCGTCCCTCAAGGGGCTGGGCTCGAAGCTGCGCGCGGGTAGCGCGGGCGATGCCGACATCGGCTCCTTCGAGGACGTCATCAACGGGGTCAAGGGCGCCGGCAAGAGCGCGGGCGCCACGGTGACCGACAGGGTTCCGAGCGTCTCCCAGCTGAGCGGCGGGTAGACCTCCGGATCCAGGCCGGGCGGGCCGGGTAGGTCGGCAACCCGGGTGGGCCGGGCAGGTCGCCGGGCCGGACGGGCAGCGTCGCCCGTCCGGCCTGCCGCTGCCCTGCCGGGGCCGCCCGCCCGCCCGGCTGTTTCAATGGGCGGATGATCGAATTCCTGGTGGTCGCGGCCGCCGCCGTCGGGGCCGGGTGGCTGGTGCGGCGCAAGCAGCGCCAGCGGGTCGCCGCCGGGTCACCGCAGGGGATCCCGTGCATGGTGCGGCACCCGGCCGGCGCGGGCCGCTGGCGGATGGGCCGGGTGTTCACCGGCCCCGGCGGGGTGCGCTGGGTGCCCCGGCGCGGTGAGCCCGTTGCGCTGCCCGGCGGCCTGGCGACCGGGGTGCGGGCGCCGTCCGTGAAGGAGGGGATCTCCATCAACCCCGGATCGCGGATCGTGGCCTGCACGTACGGGAGCGGCGAGGGCGGCGCGGCCGGCGGGACCATCGAGATCGCGGTGATGCCGCTGGACCTGCGGGAACTGCTGGCGGCCGTGCCGCCGCCGGACGCGGACGAACCGTCGCCCTGACACGCGGGGAGCCCCGGTCGCCGGGCAGTGCGCGGTGACCGGGGCTCCGGCGTGCTGCGGGGACGTCAGCCCCGGGTGAAGTAGCCGAACAGGTCGGTGATCACGTGGTTGCTGCCGCCGTAGCTGTTCCAGATGCTGATGCGGCCGTCACCGACCGGGCTGGTGACGTGGTTGGGGACGGTCTCACCGGTCCGGGTGTTGAGACTGCTGGCCTCGGGGCGGGTGCTGCCGTGTCCGTGGACGGTGAGGAAGCCGGGGCCGGTGGTGTCGGTGGCCGTGACGTTCAGCGCCGCACCGATCGTGTTCGCCGGGAGCCCGGCGACGGTGGTGGTGGCGCCGGGGGCCAGCTTCCCGGTGCTGCGGGTGTCGGCGAGGCGCTGGGGGACGACGGGGGTGAACAGCGCCTCGGCGTCCTTGGCGTAGTAGCCGACCGCGTCCAGGACCAGGTGGGTGGAGCCGGTGTTGGTGTAGAGGGTGATGGTGCCGTCCGGACCGACGGGGACGATGGCCTGGTTGGACTTGTCCTTGCCGGGTTCGAGGTTGAGGTTGGAGGTGGCCGGGCGCCTGGCCGGGTCCGGGTAGGCGATGACGTGGCCGTTCTCGGTCGCGCCGGTGCCGGTGAGGTTGAGGGCGACGGCCGTGGCGTCGGCGGGGATCCCGCTGACCCCTGCGACCTTCACCGTGCGGGTCTGCCCGCCGCCCAGGGCGCCGCCCGCGGTGCGGGTGTCGACGACGCGGGTCGGGGAGAGCGGGGAGAACCGCTGCCCGCCGTTGGGCTGGTAGTAGCCGACGAAGTCCACGATGAGCGCGGCCGTTCCGGAGTTGAGCTGCGCGGAGACCTTGCCGTCCGCGCCGATGGGGACGGTGACGGTGTTGGAGGAGGTGCCGCCCGCCTTGACGTTGACGTTCGAGGTGACCGGGCGGGGCTGACCCGCGGCCCAGACGCTGAGGTGGGTGTCCTCGGTGGCCCCGGTGACCGTCACGTTCAAGATCGCCGCGGACGCGCCGGCCGTGTGGCTCGGGCCGGAGCCGGTGTAGACGACCGGCAGGGTGATCGGGGTTGCGGTGCCACCCTGGACGGGGGTGTTGGTGGTGCGGGTGTCCAGTGCGCGGAACGGGTCGAGGGCGACGTAGCCGGCCGGGGCGTAGGCGACCTGCACGGTCCGCTCGGCGGTGGAGGTGGCGCCCTTGACGTCCTGGAGCGTGACCGTCACCTCGTACGTGCCGGGCTGCTTGTAGGCGTGCCGGACCGGGTCCAGTGCGTCCCGGACGTCCTTCGTGCCGTCACCGAAGTCCAGGTCCATCCGCTGGACCGGCCACGGTGCGGCGGTGGTCCGCGGATCGACCTCGACGGACAGCGGCGGGACGAACTCCCTGGGGGCGTCCGCGGTGGGGAAGACCGCCCGGCCGGTGAGGGCCGTGGTCAGCGGACCGGCCGCGGTGACCTTGGTCGGCTGCTGGTCGTAGACCTTCCGCCCGGCGGAGTCGACCGCCGTCACCTTGACCGTGCACGCGCACGGCGCCTGGTAGACGTGCTCGGCGGTGGCCGTCTTGGTGACGACCGGAGCCGTCCCGTCGCCGAAGTCGAAGTGGTGGGTGAGGGTGCCCGGCCACGTGTTGTCCGCGATGGCCTTCGCCCGGACCGTGGTACCGACCGGAGCCCAGTTCTGGGCGATCTCCAGCCGGACGCTGCGCAGGTCGTCCTGGGTCTCGCGGGCGCCGCGGTCGATGAAGCCGCCGTCCTTGCCCGTGTTGGGCACGCGCGGGTCGTCCGCCGTCGGGTACCCGTTGTAGTCGGTAGGCAGGACGCCCGGCGCCGTCGGGTCGCCGGAGTCGATGGTGGGGGAGCCGTCCACGGGGCCCACGCCCTGCGCCGACGGGGTCAGGACGTCGTGCGCGCCCTGTCCGGTGGCGGCCTGCAACGCCGCCGCGGTGGCGTAGCCGGCATCGGCCCACTTGTAGGCGATGACCCCGTCCGCCGGGAAGCCGGCCAGCAGGTTGTAGTCGGCGCGGGTGCCGGCCGCGGCGCTCTGTCCCACCAGGATGCCGCTGCGGGGATCGGGGTTGACGCACGAGGTGGGGTTGCCGATGTAGATCAGGTTGTTGAACGCCCCGGAGCCGGAAGAGTTGCTGCGGAACGAGACGGCCGCATCACAGCCGAGGTAGAGGGTGTTGTTGGTGACGATGGTGCCGGGTGCCTCGACCGCGTCGACCGTCGCGGTGATGCGGCCCCGGATCTGGTTGCGGCTCAGCACGGTGTCGCGGGCGCCGCCCTCGATCCGGGCCGGAGCGAGCAGGTTGCTCCTGGTCACGCGCACGTCGGTGCTGCCCGAGTCCACGACGAGGGAGGCGGCGCCGGCCGTGGCGCTGGTGATCCGGTCCAGCTCGACGTCGGTGGAACGGCTGACCTGGACCCCTCCGGAGGAGCGCAGCCCGCGCAGCACCACGTGGGAGGCGCCGTCGACCCTGAGGGCCTGGCCCTGGCCGATCTGTACGAGGTCACCGGCCGCCGGCCCGTCGGCGACGAAGGCGATCGGCTTGCCCGGCTCGCCGGAGCGGCCGATGGTGACGGCTTCGGGATACGGCTTGGCCGTGTGGATGCGCACGGTCTGGCCGGGCCGTGCGGCCCCGGCCGCCGCCGAGATGGTGCAGTACGGCAGGTCGAGCGAACCGGGCCCGGCATCGGAACAGTCGGTCACGGCGCGGTCGTTGTCCACGTAGAGGGTGGACGGGGCGTCGGCGGCGACGGCGGCCGGGACCCCGAGGAGGGTGACGAGACCCGCGGTCAGCAGGACGGTCGCACCAGTGGGACGCAACAGAAGGGTTCCTTCGAGAAGACGTGACGAGCAGCGATGATCATCCTTCTTTGGGGCAGTCGCTGTCACTTCAGATCCTCACAACCGGACCTCTAGCTGTTGAGCTCCGCGAGGACGCGCAGGGTGTGCGGGTCCGGGGCCGTCAGGAGCAGGTCGGTGACCGGGCCGCCCCGCCACAGTTCGAGGCGTTCGGCGATCCGCTCGCGCGGGCCGATCAGGGAGATCTCGTCGGCGAAGGCGTCCGGTACGGCGAGGACCGCCTCCTCCTTGCGTCCGGCGAGGAAGAGTTCCTGGATGCGACGGGCCTCCTTCTCGTAGCCCATCCGGGCCATCAGGTCGGCGTGGAAGTTGCGGGCCGCATGACCCATCCCGCCGATGTAGAAGCCGAGCATGGCCTTGACGGGCAGCAGGCCCTCGGCGACGTCGTCGCAGACCCTGGCCCGGGCCATCGGGGCGATCATGAAGCCCTCGGGCAGGTCGGTCAGGGAGGCCTCGTAGACGTCGGTGCGGGTCGGCGACCAGTACAGCGGCAGCCAGCCGTCCGCGATCCGGGTCGTCTGGGCGATGTTCTTCGGGCCTTCCGCGCCCAACAGGATCGGCAGGTCCGCGCGCAGCGGGTGCGTGATGGGCTTGAGCGGTTTGCCGATGCCGCTGGCGTCCGCGCCGCGGTACGGGTGCTGGTGGAAGCGTCCGTCGAGGGTGACGGGCCCCTCGCGGCGCAGCACCTGGCGGACGACGTCGACGTACTCGCGGGTCGCGGTGAGAGGGCTCGCGGGGAAGGGGCGCCCGTACCAGCCCTCCACGACCTGCGGGCCGGACAGGCCCAGGCCGAGCATCATCCGGCCGCCCGAGAGGTGGTCCAGGGTGAGGGCGTGCATGGCGGTGGCGGTGGGGGTGCGGGCGGCCATCTGGGCGATGGCGGTGCCGAGGCGGATCCGTGAGGTGTGCGCGGCGATCCAGGTCAGCGGGGTGAAGGCGTCCGAGCCCCAGGCCTCGGCGGTCCACACCGAGTGGTAGCCGAGGTCCTCGGCCTCGGTGGCGAGGTCGAGGTGGGCGCGGTCGGGGCCGCGGCCCCAGTAGCCGAGTGCGAGTCCGAGGCGCATGTACGTCGTCCCCTCCAGCCGTATCTGACGATGCGTCAGGTGACTGTAGGGCAACGGCCCCCCGCCCGGAAGCTTGAGTTCTAGTGATCGTCGCAACACCCCGATTCGGGGAGTGCGATGGACTTCGAGATCCGGGACCGTTCAGTCAACCGGGGACGCCGTTCGTTGACCGAGGAACGGCGTGCCTACCTTCAGCTCATGCAGCAAGGCGTGAGCAGTCGGGAAGCGTGCCGGATCGTCGGTATCAACCTCAGGACGGGGAAGCGGTGGCGTAACGGCCGCGCCCCGTCCGGCAGGACCGGAAGGGCGCTACCGCTCACAGCGGTAGCGCCCTCGTCCGGTCCTTCGCGCTTTCTGCGCGAGGCGGACCGGATCCACATCGCCGACCGGCTACGCGAGAAGGCAGCCATCCGTACGATCGCGGCCGAGCTGGGCCGCAGCCCGTCCACGGTCAGCCGGGAGATCCGCCGCAATCGGCACCCGGGTAACGGCCAGTACCGGCCGCACGCGGCCCAGGCCCGCGCCGACGCCCGCCGGCCCCGCCCCAAGCCGGGGAAGATCGGCCAGAACCCCGTGCTGCAGGACTTCGTCCAGGACGGCCTGGACCTGAAGTGGAGCCCGGAGCAGATCTGCGAGAGTCTGCGCCGGACTTTCCCCGACCGGCCGGAGATGCACGTGGTCCACGAAACGATCTACCAGGCCCTCTACGTCCAGGGCCGCGGCGAACTGCGCCGAGAGCTGGCCCGCGCCCTGCGTTTGGGACGCGCCCGCCGCACACCGCGCCGCCAGGCCCAGCAGCGCCAGCCCCGCTTCACCACCCCGATGGTCATGATCAGTGAACGCCCGGCCGAGGTCGAGGACCGGGCCGTGCCCGGCCACTGGGAAGGCGACCTGATCATCGGCAAAGACAACGGCTCCGCGATCGGCACCCTCGTCGAACGCGCCACCCGCTACGTGATGCTCCTGCACCTGCCCGACGGCCGCAGCGCGGAACACGTCCGCGACGCCCTCGTCGAGACGGTTCAGACGCTGCCCGCACACCTGGTGCGCTCGCTGACCTGGGATCAAGGCAGCGAAATGGCGGCGCACGGCTCGTTCACCGATGCCACCGACATCCCGGTCTACTTCTGCGACCCCGCCAGCCCTTGGCAGCGCGGCTCGAACGAGAACACCAACGGCCTGCTGCGGCAGTACTTCCCCAAGGGCACCGACCTGTCCGTCCACGGACGCGACCACCTCGACGCCGTCGCGGCCCAGCTCAACGGGCGCCCACGCAAAACGCTCGGCTGGGAGACCCCAGCCGAGCGCCTGCATAAACTACTTGCCGCCTGATCAAACCAACCAGGTGTTGCGACGATCCCTAGAAACCGCCAAGGGCGGGGGGCCGTCGGTGGTGCCGTGCGGTGCGGGTCAGCCGCGCTGGATGCCCGAGGTGTCGTTCAGGACGCCGCGACGGCCGTCCTGGGTCTGGGCGATCAGCGTGGCCGGACCGCGCTGGTCCACGGCCAGGTACCAGGTGCCCGGCGCGAGTTCGGCGATCGGGGTGGGGGAGCCGTCCTCGGCGAAGAGGGGGCGGGCCACCGGGACCGCGAACCAGAACGGGGTGAAGTCCGCCGCCGGGGCGGGCGTCGCGTCCTGCGGGGCCGGCGCGGGGGTCGGGGTCGGGGTGCCGCCGTACGGCGGGACCGGCTGCGGCGTGGCCCCGTACGGCTGCTGCTGGCCGCCCGGGTAGCCGTACCCGGCGCCGGGCTGCGGCTGCGCCCCGAACGGCGCGGGGGCGACGGGCTTCGGCTCCGGCAGAAGGGGGCCGGCGAGCGCCGGGACCTTCTTGTCGGCGCCGGCCGCGCCGGCCAGCGCGAGGGTGGCGAGGAAGGCGATGATGCAGCCCGGGCCGAGGCTCACCCTGCTCGGGATGGCGATCAGGGACCAGAGCGAGGACCAGGCCGCCGCGATCGCGAGCACCGTCCCCCAGGCGGGCAGCGGCAGGCCCGCGAGCTTGCGGCTCTCCGGCTGGAAGCGGCCGGCGATCAGCAGGCCGGTCGCGATGAAAGCGAGCAGGAAGATGCAGGGAAGCACCAGCCCGTACGCGTCGGTGTCCCACGCGCCCGGCATGTCGATGCCGGTCGCGGAGTAGAAATCGAGGAACGAGGCGATGAACAGCAGCGCCGCTGCTCCGATCACCACGCCGTCGCCTCGAGTGAGGGAGCGGATGTTCACGTCTTAGGTGTCCTTCTCGGTCTCGGTCGTCTCGTGGTGCCGCGGTCGCGCACGTGCAGGAGCGGGGCGGGCGGGACCATGGTACGGAGGTTCACCGCGACCGAGAGGATCGGGGCGGCGGGCTGTCCCGGAGGGGACTACCCGCCCAAGAAGCCGACGATGCCGTCCGCGATGCCCTGCGCCGCCTTCTGGCGCCACTCCGGACTCGTCAGCAGCGCCGCGTCCTTGGCGTCACGCATGTTGCCGCATTCGATGAACACCTTGGGCCGGGTAGAGAGATTGAGTCCACCCAGATCGTCGCGGACGACCAATCCGGTGCCGCTGCCGAGGTAGTTGGCGGGGGCGGAGCCGGTGGTCCGGGCGAAGTTCGAGGCGATCCGCTCGCCCAGGTCCCGCGAGGGGCCGACGATCGGGGCGGTGTCCGCGGCACCGCCCTTGACCTTGGCCGGGAGGATGATGTGGTAGCCGCGGTTGCCCTCGGAGACGCCGTCCGCGTGGACCGAGACCACGGCGTCGGCGGCGGCCCCGTTGCCGATGCGGGCGCGCTCGTCGATGCAGGGGCCCCAGGCGCGGTCGGCCTCGTGGGTGAGAACCACCTTGAGGCCCTTGGCCTCCAGTACGGTACGCAGCCGACGGGACACGTCGAGGGTGAACTCGGCTTCCATGTAGCCCGAGTTGGTGGTGGTGCCGGTGGTGTCGCACTCCTTGCGGTTGGTGCCGATGTCGACCTTCTCGTCGATCTCGGAGGTGTGCTTGAAGTTGCCGGTGTTGTGGCCGGGGTCGATGACCACGGTCCGGCCGGCGAGCGGGCCCTTGGAGGGGCTCGGGTCGGCCTTCGGGGTGGCGTCGGTGGCGGCGGAGGCGGAGCCGGCCGGCATCACGATCCGCGGCGGGCGGGCGTCGTCCGCCCCCGCCCCGGTCGTCAGCTGGATGAGGACCCACCCCGCCAGGGCGGTCGGGGCGAGCAGGGCCGCCCCGACGGCGAGGCCGGAGCGGCGCGCGAACCACCGCCGCTCCGGGCTGACCGAGGAGGCGGACTCGGGGGCTGGGGGACTGTCGTCGTAGCGCACGCCGCGAGCCTAGACCGGCGCTCCGCCGACGGCGCGGACCGTGGGCCATCCGGGGGCGTGGTGAGATTATCCGCTTATGCGCCCGGATCGGCCGGCCGGGCCTCAGCCGGGCAGCCGGCCCGGCAGGCGTCGACGGCTGTGCCGCCGACGGAAGCCGAGCGGTGCCCGCCCCAGGACCCGGGCGGGGGCCCGACGCGGCCCCGGATGGGGCTCGACGCTGCGCCAGGTTCGGCAGGGTCGGCTGCGCCAGGTCTGGCCGGCGGGGTCAGATGCCCGGGGCGATGCGGCGCAGGACCCGCAGGGAGTCGGTCACCGAGACCTCCTCGAAGGCACCGGAGGCGAGGGCGCGCAGGTAGATCCGGTACGGGGCCTGGCCGCCGTCGGCCGGGTCCGGGAACACGTCGTGGATGACGAGCGTGCCGCCCTCGGCGACGTGCGGGGCCCAGCCCTCGTAGTCGCCACTGGCGTGCTCGTCGGTGTGGCCGCCGTCGATGAAGACGAATCCGAGCCCGCCGCCCCATGCCGCGGCGACCTGCGGCGAGCGGCCCACGATCGCGATGACGTGGTCTTCCAGGCCCGCCTTGTGGAGGGTGCGGCGGAAGGTCGGGAGGGTGTCCATCAGGCCGACCTCCGGGTCCACGACGGTCGGGTCGTGGTACTCCCAGCCCGGCTGCTGCTCCTCGCTGCCCCGGTGGTGGTCGACCGTGATCGCAGCCACCCCGGCCTCGCGGGCGGCATCGGCCAGCAGGATCGTGGAGCGCCCGCAGTACGTGCCGACCTCCAGCAGCGGCAGGCCCAGCGCCGCCGCCCCGGCGGCGGCCTCGTACAGGGCGAGGCCTTCGCGTACGGGCATGAACCCCTTGGCTGCCTCGAAGGCGGCGAGGGTCTCCGGCTTGGGGGTGGCGGGGGCCATGGGGTTCCTCCTGCGCTGCGTGTGGGCGGCCCATGCTGCCCTACCGCCCGGTAGGCCGCTACGGCCGGGGTCCCCGGCCCCCGCCCCGGGCCGGCGGCCGAGGTCGGCGGCCCGGGGTCAGCGGCCGAACAGCCGGGACAGGCCGCCGTCCCCGCTCGCCCGTCGCTGCTCGCGCAGGGCCCGCCGGAAGTCCGCCCGGGTGTCGGAGAGCTCCTGGGCCAGCCAGTGGGTGTTCCCGAAGAGCAGGGGGAGGCGGTGCAGCAGCGGATTGATGTGCGCCAGGGCCAGTGCGGGATCCCCCGCCTCGCCGATGCTGCGCAGCACGCGGTAGCCCACCTCCGGATCGCCGTGTTCCGCGAGTTCTTCGAGGTCGGGGAAGAGCCTCAGGTACAGGGGCGCCGCGGCGGCGAAATCACCGACCAGCCAGGCGTCGTGCGCGAGGCGACGCCGGATGTCGAGCAGGACCGGACTGCCGGCCGGCAGCGCGCGTTCCAGGTCGGGCAACAGCGGCCCCAGCCAGGCGCGTTCGCTCTCCGCCCGCTCGGGCGTGCGCGGGTCCCACTGGCCGTCGCGGTCGCGCGCACCGCGGTGGAGCGCACCGGCCAGGTGGTACCGGGCGACCAGCGTCACCGGATCGCCGGGACCGAGCACCCGGCCCGCCTGCTCGATGATCTCGCGCAGCTCGCCCTCGTGGCGGCGGCCGTCGCCGGGGCCGTGGGCCGCGGCTTCGCCGACGTACACGGCACGGGCGGTGATCGTGTCGGGGTCCGCCAGCCCGAGGACCCGCATCATGCGGGGCAGGATCCGCTCCAGGTCGGTGGGGGACTGCCCGCGCACGCTCACGGCCCGGTGGTAGGCGGCCCGCACCGTCAACGGGTCGCTCGCACCGAGCTCCTCCGTCAGATCGGCGACCAGCATGCCCAGCCGATCCGTGAGGCCGGCCGGGGCGTCCTCCAGCAGGCGGGTCAGCCGTTGGCCCAGCATCACCCGGACGGGATCCCCGGCCGGGGTGTGCACGGTGGGGGCGTAGGCCGGCAGCGGCGGCCAGGACGCCGCTGCCGCGTCCCGCTCCGGCGACCGCACCGCCACGCGGGGGTCGGCGGGACGGCCGGGGCCGTCCCGTTCGCCCCGGGCGATCTCCGCCAGCCGCCGGCTCACCTCGCGGGCGTTCGCGGGACGGTGGCGGGGGTCCTTCGCGAGCAGGTCCAGTACGAGGGGGTCGAGTGCGGCCGGCAGCCCCGCCCGCAGGGAGCTCGGCGCGGGCGGCGCGGCCGTGAGGTGCAGGGCCAGGAGTTCGTGCATCTGCCCGGCGGGGAAGGGCCGCGAGCCGGTGAGCAGCTCCATGAGGACGCAGCCGAGGGCGTACAGGTCGGCCCGCCCGTCGACGGGAACCCCGTTGGCGCCGCCGGTCCAGCGTTCCGGGGCCATGTACGGGAACGAGCCGATGACCATGCCCGTCGCCGTCAGCTCCGTCCCGGGACCGTCCTGGGCCTTGGCGATGCCGAAGTCGAGGACCTTCGCGAGCCGGCTTCCCTCCGTGACCATCACGTTGGCCGGTTTGACGTCCCGGTGGACGACTCCCGCGTCGTGCGCGGCCCCGAGCGCGGCCGCCACCTGCATCGTCCAGTCCAGCGCGTCGGCGAGCGGTGGCACGCCGTCGGCCAGGACGCCGTCCAGGCTCCGGCCCTGCAGCAACTCCATGACGAGGAAGACCGCGCTGCGCCCGGCGCGTTCGGTGCGGCCGAAATCGTGGAGGGTGGCGATGTTGGGGTGCGCGAGGTTCCCGGCGAGCCTCGCCTCCTGCTCGAAGCGGCGCGTGTCCTCGTACGTCTGCGGATAGCCGATCTTGACTGCGACCCAGCGGCCCACTCGGCTGTCCTTGGCCCGCCAGACCTCGCCGAATCCGCCCCGGCCGAGCAACTCGTCGAGCTCGTACCGGTCGTCGATCAGTTCCCGCACGCCGTCGGCCCCCGTTACACCGTGATCCACTCGCTCGGTAGGAGCATTATGTCCCTGCATGAGCGGGTGCCGCCCCGATCGGATCCGAGTCCCGGTCGGCCCGCGCCGGCGGCGGTGCGCGGCTGGACTGCCGCGGTGGTGGCGCCCTACGCGGAGGCCGCCACCGCAGGGGTGAGGGCCGGCCGCAGGAGCATCTGGGCCGCGTGGTCCACGAGGTGCCGCATGGGCGGCAGGTGGTGTTCGTGCCCTCCGAGGTCGGTGAGCAGGCGGTGGGCCTCCTTGCGGAAGGCGTCGAGTTCCGCGGAGTACGGGTGGAGCACCTCCGGCGAGAGGAGGAGGCGGGTGAGTTCCGTGCGCGCCCGCTCCGAGTGCCGTGCGGCGGCGCACCAGTCGAGGAGCTCCTCCCGGGCCCGGAGGTCGGGGGCGTCGTCGAGGGCGCAGCTGAGCAGGTAGGTGACCGTCCCGTTGCGGAGGTCCTCATTGCGGCCCGACAGGATGTCTTCCTGATCGTTGAATATTTGCCAGAGTATACCGAAGAGGTATCCGAACTCCCGCCACAACTCCACTCTCTCGTCACTCGCGCCCGACAATATCGCCGCCATCGCCGTGATCATCGAGTAGGGGCCGCCGGATTTCCCGCGGTAGGCCGCGATCACGGAGTTCCGGGTGGCGCTCTCGGCGTCTCCGGCCATATCGCTCAGCTGCCCCTCGACGCCCACGACCCAGCCGGTCGCGAGTTCCGCCGTCAGCGCGCCCTGCACTCCCGCCGGCACCGGGAGCGCCCGGATGATCCGGATCGGGAGCACCGTTCCGCTGAGCGTCGAGGCCAGGAGCGCCTCGTTCTGGTCCAGGCTTTCGGAAGCGGTCGTTCCGTCACCATCGGCCAGGTCATCGAGGTAGCAGGCCGAGGTCCACCACAGCAGGTGCACGGCGGACAGCGGGACGGCCGGTCCGGGATCACCCGTCTCGACGGCGTGCACCATCATCGGGAGCACCGACAGGGGGTGCCGCATTTTTTGATGCCGCAGGAGTCTGCCCACCGCGCTCTTGGCGGCGCTCGACCCCGAGGCGGGGGCGAGCCTCAGGAGAGCGGTCTCCATTTCCTTCTGGATGTCGAAGGAGACCTGCCGGTGCAGGTCCACGTACGTGAGGGAATTCACGGGTGATTTCCGTCCTGGAGGTGAATAGGGGGTGGCGTGAACGCCCCAGATTGGATCATTTGATACCGAGGGTATCCAGAGCGATTTCAGGCCACGGCCGGTTTATGTTCTTGCCGGTTCGTGGCGGGGCGCGTCGCACTCGAACCACACCGTCTTGCCGGCGGCCGTCGCCTCCGCGCCCCAGCGGTCGGTCACGGCCTCGACCAGGAGCAGCCCGCGCCCGCCCTCGCCGAGCTCTCCGTCGTCACCGCGCGCGACGCGCACCGGTTCCCGGCTGCAGTCCGTCACCTCGACCCGCAGCCCGCCCGGCCCGCACAGGATGAGCACCGAGCAACCCCGCCCGGGGACGTGCCGGACGACGTTGGAAACCAGCTCGGTCAGCGCCAGCTCGGCGGAGTGCGTCAGCCCGGCCAGACCCCAACTGGCCAGGTAGATCCGCAGGATGCGCCGCATGTGCCGGGCCGAATGCTCACCGACGGTGAAGCCCATCCGGTAGCTCTCGCCAACTTCGCTTGCTGAGTACTCAGTTACGTGATTCACGGCACCAGCGTGAGGTGGTGTGGTTACGCTCGGCTACGGACCGAAACGAACGCTGCACGGCGTGTACTTGGGGGTGACCTCCTCATGGTCAACATCCGCGATCTCGACCCGAGCGCCTCTCCGCTGGACTACTACGGCTCGGAGTTGCGCCGCCTGAGGGAGGAGGCCCGTCTGAAACAGGGGCAGCTCGGGGACATCGTCTTCTGCACGGCCTCGCTGATCGGGCAGATCGAGACGGCCAGGAAGGTCCCGACGCGGGACTTCTCCGAGCGGGTGGATGCGGCGCTCGACACGAACGGGGCATTCTCCCGGCTGGTGGGGCTGGTGCTGAGGAGTCAGCTGCCGCACTGGTTCCAGGCGTATGCGGAGATGGAGGCGAAGGCGACGTACATCTCCAGTTACCAGGCGCAGCTGGTCTACGGGCTGTTGCAGACGGAGGAGTACGCGCGGGCGGTGCTGGCGACGGGCCTTCCGGACAACCTTGACGAGCTGGTGGCCGCCCGGATGGAACGCCATCGGATCCTGGCCAGGGAGAGTCCACCCATGGTCTGGGTGGTGCTTGACGAGGCGGCACTGCATCGGCCGATCGGTGGGCGAGCGGTCATGCGGAAGCAACTGAATCACTTGTTGGGTCTGCGGGACTCGCGGTGGGTGCAAGTGCAGGTGCTCCCGTACTCCGTAGGTGAACACGCAAGCCTGATTGGATCCTTCAATACTCTGCGCTTCGATGACGACCCAGACCTCGTGTACACAGAGGACCTCATCTCGGGTCACATGTCGGCCAACCCTGACACTGTGAAGGAGGCCGCCCTTCGTTACGCTCACTTGCAAGCCGCCGCTCTCTCGGTGGAGGACTCGGCGGCGTTGATCGCCCGTGTAATGGAGGAGCGTTATGGGCACGAGCCAAGGCTTGACGGGCGCAAGGTGGCGTAAGTCCTCGTACAGCGGAAACACCGGCGGCGACTGTGTCGAGTGCGCCCCCCTCGGTGCCGCCGCCTGGCGCAAGGCCTCCTATAGCGGCGGCACCGGCGGCGAGTGCGTCGAGGTCGCCGCCCGGCCCTGCCTCATCGCCGTGCGGGACTCCAAGAACCCGGACGGTCCCGCCTTCACCGTGAGCCCTGCCGCCTTCGCTGCGTTCGTCGGCGCCCTGTAAGGGGCGGAGCACATAGGACCGTTCTGGACGGTCACCGTGCTCGGCCGGGGCGGGAGGGCCGGGTGCTGCTGGCGGCGGCGCCGGACGGGCGGTACGTCGCGGTCAAGCAGGTACATGCCGAGCTGGCCGAGGACGAGGGGTTCCGGGCGCGGTTCCGCCGCGAGGTGGACGCCTCGCGGCGGGTGGCCGGCGGGTACACCGCGGCCGTGATCGACGCCGACCCCGACGCGAAGACGCCCTGGCTGGCCTCGCAGGTTCGTGGACCCGGACGCGGCGACCGCCACGGCCACCGCCGCGCGAGCGGCCCGGCCGCAGGGGGCGCACGCACCGCGAGGCCGGCTTCTGCGCCTGCGCCTGAGCCCGAGCAGGAGGAGCTTGCTGCTCTCGGCGGTCCTCCTGGCGGCGGCGGCCGCGGCGGCGTACGCGCTGAGCGGGCGCGAGGAGCCGGCGCCGGGTCCGCCGGTCGAGGCGGACGAGTACCTGAGCCTGCCGACCTGTGCCGAGGCGGCCGTGAAGCTGCCGCTGCCGGCCCGGAGGGACGAAAGGACGGCTACCAGGACCTGCCCGAGCGGGCGTTCACGCACTGCGCCTGGCTTCCGGCCTATGACGCGGTCACCGAGCGCGAGCCGGCGCCGCACGCCATCGTCGAGTGGCGTCTGGAGCCCAGCGGCCGCACCCCGGGCAGCGGGACGCGGGCCCAGCGGCTCGGTTTCGGATCCGGCCGGGAGGAGATCGCGCTGGGTGCCGGGGACGCCGCGTACTGGAGTGCTCCCGAGGCCGCGGAGACCTGTCGGCTGCACGTGCGTGACGGCGACCTCGTCGTGCGGGTGGCCCTCGGCGGCGCCGAGCATCCCGGCGCGACCTGCGAGAGCGAGGCGAAGGAGATCGCCCGGGCCGCGCTGGCGGCCGTCCCGCGCCGTACCTGACGCACTCCGGTATCCGGTCACGCGGCTGGGCGCACCGTCCCTCGGCCGTGACCGGCCCCGCCGGGGCTCAGTCGTGCGGCCGCGCGCCGGGCCCGTCGCCGGGTACCAGGCGGGAGAGGACTTTGGCGTACACCGTGGTCGCCGCCGCGGTCACGGTGGCGACGGCCGCCAGCGCGAGGACGCCCAGCAGGGCGGGCCACTGGCGCAGTGCGTCGTCGCGGCACGCGGCGTCCCTGGTCGACGGGCCGACCAGCGGGCCCCGGCACATGGCCCTGCCCTGGTGGTCGGGTCCGTAGTCGGCGAGCATCAGGAAGACGAACCCTCCCCAGAGGGTCAGGGCCAAGAGCATCCACGCGATCGACCACCCCTCGATGCGGCCCGCTTCCCGGCGCCTGTTTTCGGCGTGGGCCGGTGCCGCAATTGCGGGATCGGGCACGTGTGGTGCCGGAGCGTCAGCAGTCATGATTCCCCCTCGTGGCCAGCGGTGAACGGAGCGCAGTTCATCACACCGCACGGACCCGGCACGGGATCGCCCGTCCACGGACGTGCCACCGAAGGCTGCGGGCGGCCGCGGACGGCAACCGACGGCCCGAGAAGAACACGTTCTCGTTCTGACCTTCCGTCAGAATGGAACGTGTTCTAGCCTGCCTGCCCATGGGCATCGGAATCACTGGGGAACAGCGGGAGTTGGCCGAGGCCGTACGCGGCTGGGTGGCGCGCGCCGTGCCGCCCGAGGAGGTGCGCAAGCTGCTCGACAGCCCGCCGCGGACCGGGGTGCGGCCCGCCTACTGGGACGCGCTGGCGGAGTCGGGGCTGCTGGAGCCGCACCTGGAGGGCGGGACCCTGCTCGACCTCGCCGTCGTGGTCGAGGAAGCCGGCCGGGCCGCACTGCCCGGGGCGTACCTGCCGAGCGCGCTGGCCTCCGTACTGCTGGACCGGGCCGGAGCCGAACCCCTCGCGGGGCGGGTCGGCGCGGTCGCCCTCGGCCCCGGAAGCCTGACCGCCGTCGCCGTCGAAGGCGGCGGACACCTCCTCGACGGGCTCGCGCCGCCCGTGCTCGGCGCCGGGGAGGCCGACCTCGTCCTGCTCGCCGCCGAGGCCGCGCACGGCACCTGCTGGTTCGCCGTCGACGCCGCAGCGCTGGACGTCCGCACCCACGACAGCGCCGACCCCACCCGGCCCACCGCCGAGGTACGGGCCCGCGGGGTCACCGTGGCACCCGGCCGCCTCCTCGACCTCGACGCCGCCCTGGTCCGGGACCTGGCCTGCACGCTCTTCGCCGCCGACGCCTGCGGCACCGCCGCCTGGGCGCTGCACACCGCCACCGAGTACGCCAAGGTCCGCGAGCAGTTCGGCCGGCCCATCGGAAGGTTCCAGGGGATCAAGCACCTGTGCGCCGACATGTTGGTGCGCCTCGAACAGGCCCGGGCCCTGGCCTGGGACGCCGCCCGGGCGGCCGACGAGCCCGCGGAGGTCCGCTCGCTCGTGGCCGCCCTGGCCGCCGGGAACGCACTCGACGCCGCCTACACCTGCGCCAAGGACTGCATCCAGGTCCTCGGCGGGATCGGCTTCACCTGGGAGCACGACGCCCACGTCCACCTGCGGCGCGCGATCGTCGCCCGACAACTGCTCGGCCCCGGGGACGGGCACCGCGTACGGGCCGTGCGGCTCGCAGCCGCCGGTGCGCGGAGGGAGCTGCGCCTCGAACTCCCGGCGCAGGCCGAGACGTACCGGAAGCGGGCCCGGACCGCCATCGAGGACGCGCGCGGCCTCGACCCGGCCGCCGCCCGCCGCGTCCTGGCCCCCACCGGCTACGCGGCCCCCCACCTGCCGCCCCCGTACGGGCTCGGCGCCGGGCCCGTCGAACAGCTCGTCGTCCAGCAGGAGCTGGCCGCGGCCGGAGTCAAGATCGCCGACCTGGGGATCGCCACCTGGGTCGTGCCCTCGCTGCTCGCCTACGGGAGCGACGCACAGCGCGAGAAGTACCTGTTGGCGACCCTGCGCGGGGACGTCACCTGGTGCCAGCTCTTCTCCGAGCCGGGAGCCGGCTCGGACCTGGCCTCACTGCGGACCAGGGCGGAGCGGACGGCGGACGGCTCCTGGAAGATCAACGGGCAGAAGGTGTGGACGAGTTCCGCGCACAGCGCCGACTTCGGGATCCTGCTGGCCCGGACCGACCCCGCCGCCCCCAAGCACAAGGGCCTCGGCTACTTCGTCGTCGACATGCGCAACAGCCCCGGCATCGACGTGCGCCCCCTCAAGGAGATCACCGGCGACGCCCTCTTCAACGAGGTCTGGTTCGACGACGTCCCGCTCCCCGCGGACGCCCTCGTCGGCGCACCCGACGACGGCTGGAAGGTCGCCCGCAACACGCTCGGCAACGAGCGGGTCTACATGGCCGACCAGATGACCTTCGGCACCGGCCTCGAAGTGCTCATCGCCCGCTCGGCCGAACTCGACGGCGCCCACCGGGCCCGGATCGGGGCGCTCACCGCCGAGGCCCACGCCCTCGCCTGCATCGGGCTGCGCACCACCCTCCAGCAGGTGTCGGGGCTGGAGCCGGGGGCCGGCGCCTCCGTGCGCAAGCTCGTCCAGACCCCGCACCAGCAGCGGACCGCCGAGCTCGCGCTCGAACTGCTGGGCCCGGCAGGCGCGGTACGAGAGGGGGCGGGGGAGCGGGCGGTGCACGAGATGCTCATGTCCCGCTGCCTGACCATCGCCGGGGGCACCACACAAGTCCAGCTCAACGTCGTGGCCGAGCGGATCCTCGGCCTCCCCAGGGACTAGGACAGGGACTAGGAGTTGTCGGGCATGAAGTCGTACATCGTGGGCGTCGGCATGACGAAGTTCGAGAAGCCGGAGTCGAGGGACTGGCAGTACTGGGACATGGTGAAGGAGGCCGGGACGGCGGCGCTGGCCGATGCGGGCATCGGCTACGACCTGGTCGAACAGGTGCCGGTCGGGTACTGCTTCCAGGCCTCCACGGCCGGCCAGCGGGCCGCGTACGAACTGGGGCTCAGCGGGATCCCCGTCTACAACGTGAACAACAACTGCGCGACCGGGTCCACGGCGCTGATGATGGCCCGCCAGTTCGTCGAGGGCGGGATCAGCGACTGCGTGCTGGCGCTCGGCTTCGAAAAGATGAAGAAGGGCGCACTGGGCGGGGGCGCCGACGCGGGCTCCGACTTCAAGACTTCGCCGGTCGCCCGGCACTACGGGATCATGGCCGCCGGGCACGGCTTCGAGATGTCCCCGCCGACCGCGCAGATCTTCGGGAACGCGGCGCGCGAGCACATGGAGCGGTACGGGACCACGGCCGCACAGTTGGCGGCGGTCGGGGCCAAGAACCACCGGCACTCGGCGAACAACCCGAACGCGCAGTTCCAGGACGTGTACACGGTCGAGGAGATCCTGGCCGCGAAGCCGATCCACGAACCGCTGACCAAGCTCCAGTGCTCGCCGACCTCGGACGGGGCGGCGGCCGCGGTGGTCGTCTCGGAGCGGTTCGTGGTCCGGCACGGGCTGCACGACGAAGCGGTGGAGATCGTCGCGCAGGCGATGACGACGGACACGGAGGCGTCCTTCGCGTCGGGGTCGTGCATCGACGTCGTCGGCAAGCCGATGACCGCCGCGGCGGGGCGGCAGGTGTTCTCGGCGTCCGGGCTCGGCATCGAGGACGTGGACGTGATCGAGCTGCACGACTGCTTCTCGATCAACGAGCTGCTGACGTACGAGGCGCTGGGCATGTGTGAGGACGGCGCCGCCGGGAAGCTGGTGGAATCGGGCGCGACCACGTACGGCGGGCGGTGGGTGGTGAACCCCTCCGGGGGGCTGATCTCCAAGGGCCACCCGCTGGGTGCGACGGGTCTGGCGCAGGCGGCGGAACTGGTCTGGCAGCTGCGCGGCCAGGCCGGCGCACGGCAGGTCCCGGGCGCCCGTACGGCCCTGGCCCACAACATAGGCCTGGGCGGCGCGGCCGTCGTCACCCTGCTGCGACGCTGATTCCGTCAGGCCCCGCCTGGACGCTCTCCCCACCCCCGTGGGGCTGGGGAGACCGTCGTCTGTCCGGCGGGGTTGCTACGGACTGGGGACGGGAAGAGACGCCGTGGTCAGTGCGGGGATGGTCCAACGCTGAGCGTTGGAGAGGTTGCAGTCGTACAGCCAGAGCTGGGTGCCTGGGGTGGTGTTGAAGTCTCCGAGGTCGATGCAGCGGCCGGAGACGGGGTTGTAGAGAGAGCCGTCGGCACGGGGCACGAACTGCTGGTTCGGTCCCGCGTGGCAGGTGTAGAGCATGAGCAGCGTGGTATTGGCCGTCCCGGCGTTGCTGGCGTCGACGCACTTGCCCTGGACGCGGAGGGTGCCGTCACCTCGGACCTCGAAATTCTGGGCCGAGGTGCCGTTGCACCGGGCGACCTGGATCCTGTTGCCGTCGTCGGGCCTGGCGTAGTCGTTGTCCATGCAGTTGGCCGAGGCGGCGGCCAGGGTGATCGGGCCGGCGGTGCCGGGGGCGGTGGGGGCAGCGGCATAGGGGTATACGGCGAAGTTGCTGACACCGCCCGTGAGGCTGTCCTGCGGTGCCCCGTTGGCCTTGAACCGGCCGAAGACGAGCGGTCCGCCAGAGGCCGGACTGGTGGACGCCTTGTGCTGGCCAGTGCTGGCCAGGACACCGTTGACGTACAAGCTCATCAGGCCGCTCTGAGCGTTGTAGACGGCGGTCAGGTGAGTCCAGGCATCGGGAGTGAACCGCGCGGCGTCGTTGGCGGCGTAGGTGTAGTCGAATGGCCATCCATCGGAGTCAGCGCTCGCCAGGGCGAAATGCCACTGGGAGGAATTGGCATCCGCGTAGAGGAAGAACGAACTGGTGCGGTTCATGTCCTGACTGGCGATGATGCTCGTCTTGGATCCGGGCTTGGCCCACGTGCTGATGGTGAAGCTCTTTTGCGCGTCGACGATGGGGCCGTTGGCCGTGATCGTCGACTGGGACCCCTTGAATTCCGGGTACGAGGTCTGGACGCCGCCGATGGAGCCCGTGGACCACGTGATGCCGGACGATGTCGCCGGGTACTTGCCGTCGGTGCTCGGAGTGATGCCGCCGCTGTGGCCGGTCAGCTTCCACTGGGCTGCCGGCACGTTGAGGTTTCCGAGGGAAACGGGAGCCGGCGAGAAGCCGGTGCTCGTCCCGCTGAAGGCCAGGAGCTGCTGGTTGGCATTGATCGCCCACAGATCGGCACGTCCGTCGCCGTTCAGATCCCCGTAGGAGCCGACCTGCGGGTACACCGCAGCGTCGAGCGTTGCGATGGCGGTCGAGGGCGCTTGCGCCGAAGGAGGTGCCAGCAACGCGGCGGGGATGCCGTTGGAATCGAACTTCAGCGCGTAGCTGTAGATGCGGCCGGTGGCGTCGTCGCGTGCCCACAAGGTGGGAGTGTCACCCACCTTGCCCGGGGCGATGAGGGTGGTACGTGACCAGTCGCCGGAGCTGAGCAGCATGCCCTGGTCAAGGTGCAGGCCGCCGAACGAGGTACCAGGGTAGTACCAGAGGCGGTTGTCCTCAATGGTGATCAGATCCGCGAGCCCGCGCGGATTGTCGAAGCTGCCCGGCGCGAGGATCTGGGAGACCTTCGACCAGTCCGCGGCATATCCGGTGCACTGAGCCGCCGGATTGCACGCCGGCTTGGCCGAGATGGGCATCACGCTCTGGGTGAGGCTGAAGTGTCCGGGCGTGCCGCCGATCCCGGATGCGTCGTTGCCGTAGGCGTACAGCTGATGGGTGTTCCGGTTGTAGGCGAAGATGTCGTCGACGCCGGACTGGCTGAGGCTTCCGCGGTGGGTGACGAGGTAGTTGTCCCAGCCCGTCTTGTCGGGACTCTGGGCCGTTGTCGACGCCGTGATCGCGGTGGCGGACGCGTCGGTGTTGCCGGGGATGAGGAGCAGACTGCCGCTTCCGCTGCGGTCGGGCCGGAGGGTGTCAGGTATGCCGTCTCCGGTCACGTCTCCCGCCGTCACCGGAGCCGCCGGGTTCCAGGGGGCGTAGAAGCGGTATCCGGCGGGCCGGGCGTTGTTCGCCCCGTCCACGGCCTGGACGTAGAGGGTGTGCGTGCCCCACTGCTGGGCGGTGAGGTTGATCGGGATGTTGGCAGTGGCGGCGCCGTTCGCGTCGGGGGTGACGGCGATCGACTGGGCACCGGTCGGCGGGATGGGCGTGTCGAGCGAGTACTCGAACCGGCGGATGTCGCTCTTGATGCAGGCCGAGAGCTCACATCCGGTAGGGGCGACGTCCTTGCTGGAGACGGCGATGGTGATCCCGGTGTCGCCGGCGTGTGCGGTGGGCGTGCGCCCGCTGGCGAGCGGGGGGAACGCCTTCGAATCAGCGAACGCGACGGCGGTGGGCGGCGTCAGGTCGACCTTGAAACCGCAGTACGGGGTCCAGGGGCCTTCCAGGGTGCCGTCGAAGGCCTTGACGCCCCAGCCGTACGCATGGCCGTCGGCAAGTGTGATCCCCACGTTGGTGCGTGCGGTCGTCCCGGGCGCGACGTAGGTGCTCCTGGGCTGGGACACGGTGGCGGGGGCTCCGCTGCCGTTGTTCTTCATGTCGTCCCAGACCATGTAGACGGCCTGGAGGTTCACGCCCTCCATGGGCGTCGTCAGGCGGGCGTTGAGGGAGAAGTTGGTGACTCCGTAGGCGGTGGAAGTTCTGCCGATCCAGCCCCGAGTACCGTTGTTGCAGGCTGCGCCGGCGGGGTTCGCGGAGTCGGGGGTGGTGCTCACGGAGTCCGGAGCGTACGGCGGGATGTCGAACACCGTCACGAGGTACGGGTTGGTGCTGAACCGCATGAAGCCGAGGTTCGACATCGTCTTGCTGCTGTCGCCGTAGAGGCCGAATGTCCAGGTGTCGGCATCCTGCGACGCCCCTTGCCTGATGCGGTCGGTGACGTCGAAGTTGGCGCTCTTGTAGCCGCAGTCGTTGGCAGGGCTGGCACTGGAGATCTGCTGCGTCCCGATCGTGGCGATCGCACCGGGCCGCTTGTTCCAGTTCGTGCCGCTGTTGATGCCGTTCGTGTGCTTCAAGGTGATCGGCCACGTGTTCGAGCAGCCGTGGTCCGCGCCATAGGTCTCGGTGAGGTACAGAGTCGACTTCTGGATCACCATCTGAGGCGTGAGAGCGCTCGTGTTGATCTCAAAGAACGATTCCTGCATCCCAAAGCAGTTGGAGGTGTACTGCTGGTAGCCGACGCCCTCGCCCCAGTCCTGGGCGGTGTCATAGGTGTTCGCTCCCGGGCAGCCTTCCTGAGCCACGACGTAGTGGCCCGTCCCCGAGGTCACGGGGTTGACCACGGGGTCGATGAAGACCGGGTAGGCAGTCGTCGGCCCCGTCAACAACCCCAGATCGGGGGTCAAGGTCAAGGCCTCGGGCTGTGCCGAGATGGTGATCGGCTTCACCTGGGCGCCTTCTCCGGGGCTGGTGGCCGACGACCGTCCCGGGGAATCGACGAGCGGCGCCGGTGGAGTCCCGGTGCCCTGGGCGGCCGCCGCGCTGCGGCCGGTGACGAAGCTCTCGCTCGTAAGAGTCCTCTGCGTGGAGCTACTTGAGTCCCACATGAGGGGTGTGGCGCTGGTGAACGCCATCGCTCCCTCAGGCGTGGTGGCTTGGAGATTGCCGGCTGAGTCGCTGCCCACATTCAGACCAACGGCCTTGGTGGCCAGGCGCAGGCTGCGCAGTGCCGGATTCGCCGCTGCCTCGGCGTTGTGGACGATCAGCACCTCGCTGAACGCTCCCTGGTCACTGACGGATGCCTGGAGGTCCACTCCGGGGAAGACGTTCGGGTACAGGGCGCTGCTGCCGCTGACCCGGGGGGCGGGGAGCGCGACGGGGAAGGACATGGCGAGGCGCCGGCCCTCGCCGTTCGTCAGTGTTGCGAGCGGGCCCGTACCGCCACCGGAGAGCGAGACGCCGGCGGGTGTGGCGAGGGGGCTGTACGTCCCGTCCGCGTTGCGCTGCAGGGCGGCATCGAGAGAGCTCCACTTTCCCGACTTCAGTACCCGAACGGGCTTGATGTGTGTGGTCGTACTGAAGGTCCCGTCCGGGTTCGCGACGGTTTCGGCGGTCGGAGTGGTCAAGGCGGTGATCGGGACCGGCTTCTGCTCCGCCTTGGCCTGCTGGAGGGCCTTCGGTAGTGCGCCTGTGGGGGACGTGGCGGCTGTGACGGAGTGCGCGCCGGGCGCGGCCTCCGGTGTGGCCGCGAGCGCGGCCCCCGGCGTCGCGAGCATGAGCCCCAGCGATGTGATCAAGCCGACAGTGCGTCTGGTGTGTTGATGCCGATGATGGCGCATAAGCGCTGATTCCCCCCAGAGTAAGGCGTGCTGAAAGCTCCACCCCGGCATCCCGCACGCCGGACTCGTCGGTCTGGTCGGCGCACGGCGCCCGGGCGGGGTGGATTCGCGGGAAGGGTATTGCGTTTGCGTGTACACAGCAATAATGTTCCGCTGATCTTGTGGGGCCCGCCGTGGCCCCTTCTTTCTTTCGGCCCTGTCGGGCCGCGCACTTGGGGTGGGGACTGTCGAGGTGCGTACATCGATGCGCTGGCCTGTCCATATGTCTGGAAGAGGCCGGCGGAGACGGGCATATGCTGTCGTGGCCATGACGGCCGCGATGTCACTTGTCGTGCCGCTCGCCAGAGCGGACACGGTCGGCGGATACCGTTACACCGGTAAATCCTGGCAGGACGGTGAACTGCCCGACCTGCCTGTGGTCAAGGGACATCCGGTCGGCCAGGCCGCCAAGTCCGCGGTGACCCGCGTACCCCAGGGTGCACGTGAGATGCGTGCGCACGTGCCCAAGACGCCCAAGTGGCCCGCCGCACGGACGGAGACCGTAACGGTCGCCCACCCGTCCCAGCAGGTCCGCGGCATGGGCAAGTCGGTGGAAAGCGGTATGGCCCCGGCAGGGGCACCGGTTCAGGCCGGAACATCACCCGTCTGGATCGCGCCGGCGGCGTCTGCGGCTACCGCCCGCTCGACGACCGGGTCGGCAAACGCACCCGCCGCCAACAGCAGCCCCACCACCGTCCGGGTGGAGACGGCAGACCGGAAGCGGGCCGCCTCGGCCAACGTGAACGGAATGCTGGTCGGCCTCACACCGGCCGACGGTGTCGCCGCCGGAGGCAAGGTCTCTGTGGGCCTTGACTACAGCGCGCTGGCAGACGCCTACGGCGGCGGCTGGGCCTCACGACTGCACCTCGTGGCCCTGCCGGGGTGCGCCCTCACCACTCCCGACGTCGCGGCCTGCCGCGTCCAGCAGCCGCTGCAGACGGCCAACGATCCGAAGAACCAGCGGCTCACCGCCGACGTGAATCTCGGCACCAGCGCGGCACCGTTCAAGGACGCGGTCCTGTCCGGGCAGCAGCGGACGATGGCAGCGGCTGCCAGCAGCCAAGCCGTCGCCGTCGCCGCGGTGTCGGGCACGGCCGGCTCGCAAGGCGACTATGGCGCGACCTCTCTCTCGGCTTCGGGATCGTGGGCGCAGTCGGCCTCCGGGGCCTTCACGTACAACTACCCCGTCGCGGTCCCGCCCTCCTTGGGCGGAACCGCACCGTCCGTGGCACTCACCTACAACTCGCAGTCCGTAGACGGCAAGACCTCGGCCCGCAACTCGCAGTCTTCCTGGATCGGTGACGGCTGGGCTTACACCCCCGGCTTCATCGAGCGCTCCTACAAGCCCTGCAAGAACTCAGGAATCGAGAATTCCGGCGACCTGTGCTGGGCGGGCTACAACGCGACGCTGTCGCTCGGTGCCCACACCGGACAGCTTGTGCGCGGCAGTGACGGCGTCTACCGGCTGGAATCCGACGACGGCACCAAGATCGAGCGGCTGACCGGTGCGACGAACGACCTCTGGGAGGGCGAGTACTTCAAGGTCACCACGCCCGACGGCACCGCCTACTACCTCGGCTTGAACCACGCGCCCGGCGCGTCCGGCGACACCGCGACCAACAGCGCCTGGGGCGTGCCGCTCTACCACCCCAAGTCGGACGACCCCTGCTACAGCTCGTCCAAGGGCAATGCGTCGCAGTGCGACAAGCAGGTCGGCTACCGATTCAACCTCGACTTCGTCGTCGACCCGCAGGGCAACGTCCAGCGTTACGACTACGCGACCGAGTCGAACTACTACAACATGGGCTACGGCCAAGTCGTCAAGGACGGCAAGGGCGGAACCCTGACGCAGTACACCCGTTCGGGCTACCTGACCCGCATCTCCTACGGCTACAAGCTCGCAGACGCCGTCGCCGGCAAGGACCCCGCGGCCCGGATCAACTTCGGCACGAAGCAACGGTGCACCACTTCGGACACGGTGTGCACGGGCGACAACCTGTCGAAGGACACGGCCAAGAACTGGCCTGACGTCCCGTACGACATTAATTGCCCCTCCAGCTACAAGACCGAGGGCGAGGGCGACGACGTTTGCCGTTTCGGTTCGCCCACCTTCTGGTCCACATACCGCCTCAAGGACATCACAACCCAGGTCAAGATCGGCGCCGACTGGCAGGACGTCGACGCCTACACCCTGACCCACGTCTTCTCGGACGCGGGCGGTGTGATGGACCCCGTCACCGGAAAGACCGGCAAGACGGAGAGCGCCGGCATGCTCCAGTCGGTGATGTGGCTGTCCTCGATCCAGCACACCGGCCGTGACACCACGGCAGGCGGCGATACCCCCCTGACGTTGGACCCGGTCACGTTCACCGGCATCGAGATGGACAACCGCGTCGACGGCCTGGAACCGGCGGCCCCACCGCTGTACCGTCCACGGATCTCCAGTGTCCGGACGGAGTCCGGCGAGTCCTCGGCGGTCACCTACCGGGACCCCGAGTGCTCCCGCACCAAGAACACGATGCCGGCGTCGGCGGACGCCAACACGATGGCCTGCTACCCGGTCAACTGGTTCCCGCCGGGTGCCGCCGAGCCCGTGGCCGACTGGTTCGTCAAGACGCTCGTCACCCAGGTGGTCAACAGCGACCTCACCAAGGCAGGCTCGCCGGCCAAGGTCACCGGCTACGCCTACGACGGTGGTGCGGCCTGGCACCGCGATGACTCCGAACTCACCGACGACCAGTACCGGACGTGGAACGACTTCCGTGGGTACCGCACCGTCACCACGACGTCCGGTGTGGCTCCGGACCCGATCACCCAGACAGTCTCCACGTACCTGCAGGGCATGGACGGCGACTACAAGCAGGACGGCACCAAGCGATCGGTGTCGGTGACGAACTCGCTGGGCGAGTCCTTCCCCGACAGCGATTGGCTGGCTGGTGCCACCTTGGAGTCGCAAACCTTCACCGCCGCTGGCGGCACGGTCACCACAAAAACCCTCAACGGACCGCTCGCCACCTTGGACACCGGCTCCAGCACCCGGACGGCCTGGACCTCGAAGGACCCGGCGCCGGCATCTCTCTCCACACTGCCCGATCTGGTGTCCCGTCGTTCGACGGAGGTGACCAACCGGTCGATGGGCCTGCTGTCCAGCGGCAGCTGGCGCACCTCCAAGAAGGTGACGACGTACGACAGCCTCGGCCGGGTGCACCAGGTCGATGACAAGGGTGACGTCACCGCCCCCGAGCAGGAGAATTGCACCACAACCGACTACGCATCGGCGCCGGCGGACAACCCGATGATGCTGATGCACCCGAGCGAGATCCTCTCGGTCTCGGGCCCGTGCAGCACCAAGCCCGGCAAGGACACGACCCTCAGCCACAAGCGGATCTTCTACGATGGCGACGGCTCCGTGACCAGCCCGGGTACCTACGGGAAGCTGGGCCAGGCCTGGGCCTCTGACGGCAAGACGCACTCGGTCGGTCAGGTAACGGCAGTGCAGGTCGTCACCAAGTACGACGGTGCGGGCAATCCCGTATTCCAGACGAACGGTGGCGTGGTGTACGACGACTACGGTCGCGTCACCAAGCAGATCGACGTGGCGTCCCAGGTCACCACCACCGCGTTCTCCCCTGCCTCGGGCACGCTGCCGACGCAGGTCACCACGACCTACCCCCAGCCGTACAACTGGACCACCACCACGGATGTGTCCCCGACACGCGGTCTCAACAAGCGGTCGGTCGACATCAACGGACGTGTCACCAGCAGCACCTACGACACCCTGGGCCGGCGTACCGCGGTCTGGACGCCGGGCCGCGACCGGGCCACCCAGACTCCGGACCGCAAGTTCGCCTACTCCGTCAATGGCGCCGGTGACAGCCCGAACCCCTCGGCCGTCACTACGGAGACGCTTCGTGAGGACGGGAGTTACGGCAAGTCCGTCACCCTCTACGATGGGCTGCTGCGCGTTCGCCAGCAGCAGTCGACGACGGCGGACAATTCTGCGGGCCGACTGATCTCGTCCACCTCGTACGACAGCCACGGGTGGACGGCCTCTAGTATCGCGACGTACGCGGACCCGACCACGGCTCCGGGCACCACGCTGTGGGTGGAGACCGAGAACACGGTCCCGAACCAGACCCGCCAGGTCTACGACGGCCAGGGCCGGGTCACGGCCGCCCAGCAGTGGTCGAAGGGGGCCAAGCTCTGGGAGGCCACCACGTCCTACCCAGGCGTCGACAAAACGATCAGCACGCCGCCGAAGGGCGGGCAGGCGGCGGCCAGCTACACCAATGCCATTGGTCAGACGACGGCCACCCAGACCCTCGACACCACCGCTGACCGCAAGCTGACGGCCGGCACCGTCATCCAGTCGGGTACGACGTTCTCGTCGAAGAGCGTCCGGCTCGACATGCAGGCCGACGGCAACCTCGTCCTGACGGGCATCGCCAACGGCAAGGCCCTGTGGTCCTCGGGCACTGCTGGCAACCCGGGCGCGAGCGCCACGGTCCGCGCCGACGGCAACCTGGTCGTCACCGGCACCACCGGCACGGTGTTGTGGACCTCCGGCACGGGTACCGCCGGTGCCACTGGCGGATTCGCCATCGTCAAGGGCGATGGCAACTTCCGCATGTACAACGCCGCGGGCACCGCCATCTGGTCTTCGGGAACCGCCGGCAAGGCGGCTGCCGCCGACACCAAGACCTCGTACACGTACACGCCCGCCGGCGAGGTCAAGTCCATCAGCGACACCGTCGGCAACAAGTGGACCTACACATACGACCTCCTCGGCCAGAAGACCTCCCAGACCGACCCGGACACGGGCCTCTCGACCTTCGGCTACGACGTTTTCGGCCGGCAGGTCCTGAGCACCGACGCGCTGGGCAAGAGCGTCTCGACCACCTACGACTCTCTCGGCCGCAAGACCGGTGAGTACGAGGGCACCAGCACCACCGACCAGTCCAAGAAGCTGGCCGAGTGGACGTACGACACCCTCCTCAAGGGGCGACAGACTTCGTCCACCCGCTTCGTGGGCGGAGTCGGAGGCAAGGCCTACACGAAGAAGATCAACGGCTACAACACGGCCTACCAGCCCACCGGCTCCACCATGGTGATCCCGGCGACGGAGGGCAAGCTCGCCGGCACTTACACGGCAAGTGCCGAGTACACCCCCACCGTGGGATTGCTGCAGTCCACCACCTTCGGGGCGGATAGCGGGCTACCGGCCGAGACGGTCGGCTACGGCTACAACCTCCAGGGCCTTGAGACGGAGTTCGGCTCCCGCACGACTCCGTACCTGAACAAGACCATCTACACACCGCTCGGCCAGGTCGTCCAGTCCACCTACGGCGTCTACGGGAAGCAGTTCCGCACCGCCCAGACGTACGACCAGGCGACCAGCCGGCTGGCCACCAACACGGTGAGCCTGCAGACCAGCAGCAACAGCCCGATCGACGCCACCACCTACGCCTACGACGAGGCCGGGAACCTCACCGGTACGTCCACGGTGCAGTCCAGCGGCGGCGCGGTCACCGGCACCGACACGCAGTGCTTCCTCTACGACGGGCAGAACCGCCTGGCCCAGGCATGGACGGACACCAAGGGCCTCGCAGCCGCGAAGCCGGGCCAGATATCCAAGTGCAACACCGCACAGCCGACAGCCGCCACGATCGGCGGACCCAACCCGTACTGGCAGAACTACACGTACAACCTGCTCGGCGACCGAACCCAGCAGGTAAAGCACGACACGTCGGGCAACCCGCTCAAGAACGTCACCCAGAACATCACCTACCCCGGCAACGGCACCACACCGGCCGCCCAGCCCAACACGGCGACCACGATCACCACCACGGGGCCGGACGGCACGACCACCCTCACCCCGCACTACGACGCCGTGGGCAACACCACCAGCCGGGACACCAAGGTCGGCGCGGCCGCGGCCACGACCCAGACGTTCACCTACAACGCCAAGGGTCGTACCGACACCGTCGTCACGCCCAAGCCCGTCGGCGGAACGCAGACCTCGAACTACCTGTACGACGCCGACGGCGAACTGCTGATCCAGCGAGGGCCGGACGGCGACACGCTCTACCTTTTCGGGGGCGCCGAACAGCTCACCCTGAACAAGACGTCGACCACGGTCGCAGGGCTGCGCAACTACAAGGGCCCCGACGGCACCAAGATCACCCGCTCCTCCACCGGCACCGTCGTCTACCAGGCAACCAACCCGCAGAACACGTCCCAGCTCCAGGTCGACGCGGCCACGCTCAACGTCACCCGCAGGGCTTTCGATCCGTACGGAGCCCAGCGTGGCCCGGCCCCGCCGAGCTGGGCTGACAACCGCGGCTATCTGGGCCAGCCCACGGACACGGCCACCGGCCTCAGCCTCCTCGGCGCCCGCAATTACGACCCGGTCATAGGCCGCTTCCTCACGTGTGACCCGGTCTTCGAAGCCGGCGACCCGAACCAGATGGGCGGCTACGCCTACGCAGGCAACGACCCCATCAACGCGAGCGACCCCTCCGGCCTCTCGATCTTCAGCGATGCCGGTGACTACCTCAGCGGCCTTATCGACGGAGTCTCCGGCGGCGGCAACGAACTCTGGATCAACCCGGGCGGCTGGGCCCTCGACAACTGCGTCGACATCTGGAACGGCGACAACGAGGACTTCAACGACTGGACGGGCTGGGACGGCAGCGACTACAAGATCCCCAACCTCTGGGGCGACCATCCCACCGCCGAACTCTTCGGCATCGACACGACCTCCGAGAGGTACCAGCAGGGGTTCTGGTCGGGCGTCATCGGCTCGATGCTCATGGACGGTGTCGGGGCATTCAAGCTGGTCAAGGGATTTCGTGCCGCTGCCAAGGCGGCAGAGGCCGCTGAAGGCAGCGCCGCACCACTAAAGAAGCTCCTAGACGACGACGTCCCGACCCCGTCGGCGAAGGAAACCCCACACGAAAACGCCCCGGACACGACAGCTCCGAGCGAGCCGGGCGCAGGTACGCCGAAGACGCCGGCAGGCGAGGGCGGTGCATCCGGGGCTGATTCGTCTGATGGGAGCGGAGTCCTGGAAGAGGCCAGGGAACTGGCCAATAAGACCACGCTGGACAAGAACTTCTCGAGCCGATCTCGTCCGAAGGTCGCCGAGTCACTGGAACTCTCCAATGGTCGGGTTTACTCGGCCACTAGCAGCGGCGAGCAGCGTCCGCTTCATCCCCTGGTCCAAGAAGTTCTGGATGCGGTGCCTACGGCTGACCGGGCTGCTGGAAGCGTGCATGGAAAGTGTGGTCTGCCGGTCTGTATCTCGCAGGCATTGGACGCTGGCCAGAATCCGACTGGTGGACGGGTTGCTGCGGTCAAGATCCGTAACAACCTGACACACAAGGACCAGGGGGGGCGAGTCGGTCCGTGTGACAGCTGCGTGGCACTTGAGGATGCCTTCGAACTAGACTTCACGACGGTGGGAGGTATGGATGACCTCGGCCAATTGGGTGATGTCGACGGAATCATTGGACTCGCTGACCTTGAATAACGAATATTCCCTTGCAGTGGTGGAGGAGCTCCGGGCTGCCGGCTGGCAGCCTGGACGGTCCGTAGACGTAGAAGGCTGGGTTGCGCTGCTGGAAGATGGCGGGCTGACGGCGCATACTGCGGCACGAGCATTTCTGGCAGAGTTCGGCGGACTGCGATTCATGTTCTCGGGGCCGGGTGTCGAGTGCGCCCGAGAGCCGTTCCTGCTCGACCCGTCGGTATGCGAGGGCGAAGAGGAGGTCTTCCTTGAGTGGGGCGAGGAACTGGCGCTGTCTCTCTTCCCGATCGGGGAACGCGCGGAAGGGGTGGCTTTCCTTGCGATCGACGAGCATGGTGCCGTGATTGCGCTGGGCAGCGGCGTTGCCACCACTTATGGGCAGGTCCCGGAGGCATTCGAGAAGATGCTGCTTGGCTACGATGCTGAGGTGCTTGGCGAGGGGTAATGATTGGGGGCATGGCGTCGCCACAAAGCCAAAGGCCTCGTCGTGCTGCTGGTCCTGCCCCGGTGGGCGGTCGCCCGGGGCTTCCGCGCCGGCCGGGCCGAGGAGGAGAAGCGGGCCGTGGTGGACGGTGCGGGCATCGAGGTGTCCCGCGGCGGGGAGTCGCAGCGGATCGTCTGGGACGAGGTGCGCTCGTACCACGAGACGCCCCGGCTGCACGTGTTCACGGGCCGCTCGCGCCGCCGGACCTGCCTCGTGGTGCTGCCCAAGCGGCTGTTCACCGGCCCGGAAGAGAGCGACCTCCTGGCCGCCCTCGCCCACGCGCGGGCCGGCGACGGCGCGTAGCGACCGGGCCCACCCGCCCCCGGTCAGAGCTTCTCGATGTCCTTGTGCACCACGTCCGAGCCGTGGTCCGCGGCCAGGCGCACCTTGAGGGGGTGGCCGGCCGGCGCCTTGATGACCTCGTCGGGCGACTCCACCAGGCCGGTGCCGTTGCAGGAGGGCTCGCTGGTCAGGTTGGACCAGCCGTTCACGTTGTGCGGGTCGTTCCACGACACCCAGGCGCAGTCGCGCTCGCCGCTGACGATCTCCACCGAGATGATCCTGACCGAGTTCACCTCGCCGTCGACGCGCGCGTAGGTCACCCTCGCGGTGTTGTGGTGGAGGGCGGCGGTGCCGGCTTCCAGGTCGACCGTCAGGACCGGGCCGGCCGCGGTGTCGGCAGCGGCCGGAGCCGCTCCTGCGGCGAGCGTGGCGGCCACCAGCGCAAGGGCGGCGGGCAGGACGGATACGCGCATGATTCCTCCACGAAACCAGGTTGCGGGAGCCCCATCCTGGCCCGGTACGTGGAGCAGCGCTGCGGCGGAATTCGTCAATCGGTGGCCGGGAACGGGGGTCCCGCCCGGCTTCACTACGGTTCGAGCGTCGGGTCCGTGACCGCCTCGCCCGTCACGGCGCGGCGGACGGCTTCGGCCAGCGCCCCGGGAGGGTCGTCCCGCAGCACCACCCCCGCCGCTCCCGCGGCGAGCGCCCCCTCGACCAGGCCCGGCCGGGCCGAACCGGCCAGCAGCAGCACCCGGCACTCCGGGGCCTCGCGGCACACCGCCGCCACCTCAGCGAGCACGTCCGGGCGGTCCGCGTCCACCAGCGCCACCGCCGGACAGGCCGTCAGCGCCGCCGCGCCCACGTCCGCACCGGGTGCGACCCGGGCGACCACGTCGAGGTCCGGCTCCAGCCCGAGCAGGACCGCCAGCGCGCCGGCCGACATGCCCGGACCCTCCGCCAGCAGGACCCGCAACGACCTCGTCGTACGGAAATTCCGGGGCATCTCGTCCACCCCGTCAGCCTAGGGCCCCGCCCTCTGCGGGTCCGGCAACACGCCCCGGCCAAAGCCACTCTGACGTGGAGTCAGGAGTCTTCCCAACTGGTGGGGCGTGCGTTATACATGCCTCACCGATCCTAGAACGCGTTCTAGAACCGGTCCCGCAGACGACCTCGGTGTGGCCGACGGTGCGGACGGCCGCACCGAGGTCTTCCAAGCGCTTCCAAGCTCTTCCAAGCAAGTGGGAACCGAACAAGGAGCAGCATCCTCAATGCCGATCGATGCCGCCAGGGCCCTCGCCGCAGACCCCCGCCAGGGGGAGATCGCCTGGGACCACAAGGACATCCAGCTCTACCACCTCGGACTCGGCGCGGGCACGAACCCCGGCAAGGCCAGCCCCGCCACCGACCCCGACGAGCTGCGCTACACCCTGGAGTCCAAGCTCCACGTCCTGCCCAGCTTCGCGACCGTCGCCGGTGCCGGCATGGCCATGCTGGGCGGCCTCGCCGCACCCGGGATCGACGTCAACCTGGCCAACGTCCTGCACGGCGGCCAGTCCATCGAGCTGCACCGGCCCATCCCCGTCAAGGGGCGGGCCTCCTCCAGCGCGCGGGTCGCCGCCCTCTACGACAAGGGCAAGGCGGCCGTGATCGTGCTGCGTACCGAGGTCGCGGACGCCGACGGGCCCCTGTGGACCAGCGACGCGCAGATCTTCGTACGGGGAGAAGGCGGGTTCGGCGGCGAGCGGGGCCCCTCCGTGACGGAGGAGCTGCCCCAGCGCGCACCCGACCGGGTCGAGGAGCGGCACATCCGCGAGGAGCAGGCGCTCCTGTACCGGCTGTCCGGAGACTGGAACCCCCTGCACGCGGACCCCGAATTCGCCAAGCTTGCCGGCTTCGACCGGCCGATCCTGCACGGTCTGTGCTCGTACGGGATGACCCTCAAGGCCGTCGTCGACACGGCGCTGGGCGGGGACGTCTCGCGGGTCCGCGCCTACCGCACGCGCTTCGCCGGGATCGTCTTCCCGGGCGAGACCCTGCGGATCCGGATGTGGGAGGAGCCCGGCCGGGTCCGGGTCTCGGTGACCGCAGTCGAACGGGACGACGCGCCGGTCCTCGCCGACACCGTCGTCGAACACGCGTAACGCCCGACCTTCGCGACACACAAGGAGCCGCACCGTGCGCGCAGCACTGCAGAGCGAGATAGGCCAGGACAAGCTCGAAGTCGTCGACGACATGGAGACCGCGGGTTTCGGCCCCGGCAAGGTCAGGATCCGCATCAGGGCCACCGGCCTGTGCCACTCGGACCTCTCCGCGATGAGCGGCGTGCTGCCGCAGCCCGCCCCCTTCATCCCCGGCCACGAGGGCGCGGGCGAGATCGTCGACGTCGGTGACGGGGTGAGCACCCACCACATCGGCGACCGGGTCCTCGTCTGCTGGCTGCCGCCGTGCGGGCACTGTCCCGCCTGCAAGCGCGGCCAGGGCCACCTGTGCCTGGAGTCCTTCGCGAACGTGGCCACGCCCAACTTCCGCCGCTCGGGGGCCGGGGACGTCTTCGGCTTCGCGGGCACCGGAACCTTCGCCGAGGAGATGGTGGTGCCGGCCG
Source organism: Streptomyces sp. NBC_00597 (assembly GCF_041431095.1). Classification (GTDB taxonomy): domain Bacteria; phylum Actinomycetota; class Actinomycetes; order Streptomycetales; family Streptomycetaceae; genus Streptomyces. Next base: position 3,367,517 of record NZ_CP107757.1, on the reverse strand, counting down.
CGTGCGCCGTGCCGATCCCCGACGACCTGCCCTACGACATCGCCGCGCTGATCGGCTGCGGGGTCACGACCGGTCTCGGCGCCGCCATCAACACCGCCAAGGTGGAGGCCGGGTCCTCGGTCGCCGTCATCGGCTGCGGCGGCGTCGGCATCTCCGTCATCCAGGGCGCCAAGGTGCAGGGCGCGGCGCAGATCATCGCCGTGGACCCGGTGGCCTCCCGGCGCGAGGCGGCGCTCCGTTTCGGCGCCACCGAGGCCGTCGCGCCGGAGGCCTTCGCCGACGCCAAGAACCGGATCACGGCCGGCGAGGGCTTCGACTACGTCTTCGAAGTCGTCGGCAAGTCCGCGACCACGCACACCGCGTACGAAATGACCCGGCGCGGCGGCTCCGTCGTCGTGGTCGGTGCGGGCGCGCTCGACGACAACTACTCGATCAACATGTTCTCGCTGTTCTTCGACGAGAAGAAGATCCTGCCGTCGATGTACGGGGGCGGGGACGTGCTCCGCTCGTACGAGCGCACCATCGCGCTGTGGCGGGCGGGCCGGGTGGACCTGGCGGGCCTGATCACGCACCGGGTGCACCTCGCCGAGATCAACGACGCCCTCGACCAGATGCGCACGGGCGTGGCCCTGCGCACCTGCATCGAACTCTGAGAGGAATCCGGTAGATGTCACTCCCACTTGAGGGGCTGTCCGCCATCGTCACCGGCGCGGGCCGCGGGCTCGGCCGGGCCGAGGCGATCGAGCTCGCGCGGCTGGGCGCGAGCGTGGTCGTCAACGACTTCGGCCAGAGCGGACGGGACGGCTCCGGAGAGGCCTCGGCCGCTCCGGCGGAGGAAGTGGCCGCGGAGATCCGTGCCGCGGGCGGACAGGCGGTGGCGCACCTCGGCGACGTGGCCGACTTCGAGCAGGCCCGCGAGCTGGTCGAGCTGGCGGTCGACAGCTTCGGGAAGCTCGACGTCCTGGTCAACAACGCGGGCATCCTGCGCGACCGGATGGTCTTCTCCATGTCGGAGGAGGAGTGGGACTCGGTCATCCGGGTCCACCTCAAGGGCCACTTCAACACCACGCACTTCGCGTCCGTGCACTGGCGCGAGCGGTCGAAGGCGGCGGGCGGGCAGGTGTACGGCCGGATCGTCAACACCTCCTCGGAGGCCTTCCTCGGCGGCTCGGCCGGCCAGCCGAACTACGCGGCGGCCAAGGGCGGCATCGTGGGGCTGACCACCTCGACCGCGCTGGCCCTCGCCAAGTACGGGGTCACCGCCAACGCCATCTGCCCGCGCGCCCGGACCCGGATGACGGAGGACGTCTTCGCGGGCTTCCAGCTCCCGGAGGACGGCAAGCTCGACCCGCTCGCCCCCGAACACGTCGCCCCGCTGGTCGGTTACTTGGCCTCGCCGGCCTCGGCGAGGGCGAACGGGCAGCTGTTCGTCGTGCACGGCGGGATCGTGGTCGTGATGGACCGGCCCAAGGTGGCCGCCAAGTTCGACACCTCCAAGGAGGCCTTCTCCTTCGAGGAGCTGGACGAGGTCCTGACCCCGCACTACGACTCCCGCCCGGCGAACGAGACGTTCGCCGCGGCGGAGGTCCTGGGCCTCAAGCACGACCGGGGGGCTTAGGTGGCGGCGGTGACGGGCCGCTTGTAGTACCGCCAGGGGAACCAGCCCGCCCCGACCGGAATCCAACCTTCTGATTCCATCCGCCGGTGTCGCGCGAGGGAGGGGAGCGTCACCCGGCAGTGCTCCCAGGGGTGGCCGGACGCCTCCACCTCGTGGAAGAAGGGGCCGTAGCCGATCATGTGCCAGCCGTCGCGGCCGGCCTCTTCCAGGGCGGCCATCTCGTTGAAGGCGGTCAACCCGCTGAGGGTGCGGCGCTTCGGGGCGTTCGGTCCCTTGGTGGGCGGCGCCGACGGGCCCGTGCCGGCCTTGCCCGAGAAGCGCTGCTGGGCGGCCTGGCGGCTCACCCCCAGGACGCGGCCCACCGTGTCCCAGCTGTGGCCGGCGGCCCTTGCGCCCTGGACGGCCTCGCGCAGCAGTCGGCTCGCCTCCTCGGCGCCGACGCGCGAGGCGTCCACGAGGCGCAGGTAGCCGTGGGCGTCGTGTTCGAGCGAGTCGGCCAGCCCCTCGGGGGCACCGAGGACGGCTGCGGCGATCCCTTCGCGGATCCGGTCCATCTCCACCGGGTGGAGCAGCGGTTGGTTGTCGTTCATCGGCTCAGTCCGGCAAGGGGTTCGAGGGCGTCGAGGACGGCCTCGTCGCGGCGCATCCGCTCGGCGGCGGCGTTGTGGTGGGCAGTGGCGCGGGCGGTCAGGCCGGCCGTGCAGGCGATGAGTACGAGGCCCGCGACGATCAGGGCGACGGTGGCGGAGGTGCCGAGCCGGGCGCCGAACATCACGGCCATGGCCGGCAGGCTCACGGCGAGCGGCAGCACGGCGGCCATGGATGCGGTGGCGGGGAAGACGTCCCGGTGCCGAACCTTCGAATTCAAGATCAACATGCGTCAAGGAAACCTTGACGAGGCCGACTTGTCAAGAAATCCTTGACGCCGTCTCGTGGTGCACGCCGGACCTCGCCCGCCCCCCGTTCCGGCGCACCGCCGCGGGCCTCCGGGCTACGTGAGAATGGCCCGATGAGCAGCAGCGACGCGGGTGTTGAGCGGCCCTGGAGGCCCCAGCGGCAGCGCAGTGCCAACGAGCGGCTGCTGTGGGAGCGACTGCGGTCCGACGGGGCCGCGTCGCGGGCGCAGCTCGCGCGGGAGACGGGCCTGTCCAAACCCACCGTCTCCAGCGCCCTCGCCGCCCTCGAACAGGCCGGCCTGGTCCGGGAAGCCGGTACGCACGCACCCGGGCGGGGCCGCACCGCCGTGCTGTACGCCCCCGATCCGACGGCCGGCTACGCCCTCGGCGTCGACATCGGCCGCAGCCGGCTGCGGGTGGCGCTGGCCGACCTCGACGGCACCATCGTGGCCCGCTGCGACGTCCGCAACCAGGCCCGCACCGCGAACGGCGTGGCTGACCTCGCGGTGTCCGCCGCCCGCGGGCTCGTCGCCGACTGCGCAGTGGACCCGCGCAAGGTCACCGGGGCCGTGGTCGGCACGCCCGGCGTCTACGACGGGGACGCGCGCCGGGTCCGGTACGCCCGACAACTGCCCGGCTGGGGCCGGCCCGGCCTGTTCGACCGGATCCGCGACGGGCTCGGCCTGCCCGTCGCCGTCCAGAACGACGCCAATCTCGCCGCGCTCGGCGAGTACGCGTACGGCGTCGGCGCGGGCAGCCGGCTCTTCGTCCACGTCATGATCGGGACCGGCCTCGGCATGGGCATCGTCAACGAGGGCCGGCTGTTCACCGGGGCGCACGGCGGAGCCGGCGAGATCGGCTTCCTGCCGTGGGCGGGCCGCCGGGCCCCGGAGCCCGGCCCCGACCGCGATTCCGAGCCCGACGGCATGGAGGACGCCGTCTCCGCGCAAGCCGTGGTCCGAGCGGCCCGCGCCCACGGAATGGCCGGGCCGCTCACCGCCAAGGACGTCTTCGACGCCGCCCGGGCGGGGAACGCGGCCGCCGCCCGGGCGGTCGAGCAGGAGGGCGAACGCCTCGCCCACACCGTCGCGGCGGTCTCCGCCGTCCTCGACCCGGACCTCGTCGTCCTCGGCGGCGGCATCGGCCACAGCGCCGACCTGCTGCTCCGCACGGTCCGGCGGACGTTGCGCACCCTGACGCCGCTGCGGCCGAAGGTGGCGGCCGGCGGGCTGGGGGAGGACGCGGTCCTGCTGGGCGCGGTCGCCACGGCGCTCGGCTCGGCCCGCGACCTGGCCTTCGAGGGCCGCTGACCGAAGGGCCCCGCGTCAGCGGGGCCTTCGGCCGGCAGGGCCCCGCGTCGGCAGGGCCCCGCGTCGGCAGGGCCCCGCGTCGGCAGGGCCTTCGGCCGGCAGGGCTCCGCGTCGGCGGGGCTCCGCGTCAGTGCAGCGGCGCCTGCTGGAGCGGTACGGGCCGGGGTGCCGCCGCCGGCGGCGGGTCCAGCCGGACCGGGGCCGGCGGGGACACCGGCAGGGTCAGCCCGGTGATCCCGCAGGGGATCTCGGGTGTGGCGTACGGGAGGTGCAGGCGGCCCTCCCGGCTCCACAGGCCGGTGCCGAGCCACCCGTCGGGCGCCGCGAGTCGGAAGACGTGCCGGTCGGCGGGCCGCCACAGGCCGATCCCACCGTTCTCCAGGCGGAGCGCGACCGCGCAGGTCTCCGGCATCAGCGCCTGGCCCGGCTGCACCGCGAACGGGATCCCCGCCTCCCCGCGCAGGCACTCGGGGAACCGGACCGGGAGGGAGCTGCCCAGTACCCCCCATCCCAGGCGCGGTTCGCCCGGGGCGTCCGAGCGGATCAGCAGCAGCCCGCTGTCGGGGTCGGCCAGCAACAGCCGGTCGTCGCTGCCGTCCGCGATCTGGAGCAGCGGGGAGACCTCGCCGCCGCGGCCCAGGTCGACGGCGACGGCCTTGGTGGTGCCCCGGAACTCGCGGTCCAGGGCGAGCATCCGGCCGGCCCGGTCCAGCCAGACACCGCCGGTGCACCGGCCCGGGATCCGCGCGACCGGCCCGAAGGGGCCGCCGGCGACCTGCCAGACGGTGCTCCCGGTGGCCGAGGCGGCCAGGGCGAAGGCCCCGTGTCCGTCCGGGGACGGGGGCAGCAGGGACACCCGTACGCCCTCGGCCCCGGGCTCCACCGAGCCCAGCGGGAGTTCCCCGGTCCGCGGTCCGGCCGCGGCGCCGCCCGTCGGGTACAACAGGGCGAAGGCGTGCCGTTCGGCGACCCGGCGGTGGATCAGCACCCGCCCGTCGGTCAGGGCCAGCACCTCGCTGTCGGCCTCCTCGGGCTGCGCGAGCGGCAGCGGCACCGCGTACGGCTCGGGCCCGGCCAGGGTCCAGCGCTCCGGGTAGCGGGCTTCGCCGTCCCCGGCCAGTCGGGCCGCGTACGACCCGTCCGCGGCGATGGTGAACCGGGCCGTCATCGTGATCTCGATGGCACAGACAGTCATCCGTGCGTCACCTCCGGTGAGGAAGCTAGTTATCGCACTTCGGCCCGAACAGCACGACGTTCCGCGCTTCACACGTACGGGTGGCCGCCGGGCGGTTCGACCGTGGCAACGGGGACGGTTGTGCTGTGCGGTGCAGGGGCGTGCCCGGGACCGTCGGAGGCGCGTGAGGAGCCCCGGCCGCCCGGGACCCCGTACGGACTCTGCCGCTCCCGTACGGACGGTAGCCTTGGCCTGTGCCCCGTCTCTCCGAAGTCATCGCCGCGCTGGACGTCCTGTGGCCCCCCTCGCGGGCCGAGCAGTGGGACGCCGTCGGAACCGTCTGCGGCGATCCCGACGCCGAGGTCGGCCGCGTCCTGTTCGCCGTGGACCCCGTGCAGGGCGTCGTCGACGAGGCGGTGAAGCTGGGCGCCGACCTGATCGTCACCCACCACCCCCTCTATCTGCGCGGCACCACCACCGTCGAGGCCGGCACCTTCAAGGGCCGCGTCGTGCACACGCTGATCAAGAACGACATCGCGCTGCACGTCGCCCACACCAACGCCGACACCGCCGACCCCGGCGTCTCCGACGCCCTCGCCGGCGCCCTCGGACTGCGCATCACCGGACCGCTCGTCTCCGACGCCAGCGACCCCGCGGGCCGCCGGGGCCTCGGCCGGATCTGCGAACTCGACCACCCCGAGACCCTGCGGGAGTTCGCCGCCCGCGCCGCCGCCCGGCTGCCGCAGACCGCCCAGGGCATCCGCGTCGCCGGCGACCCGGACGCGGTCATCCGCACCGTCGCCGTCAGCGGCGGCTCCGGCGACAGCCTCTTCGGGCAGGTCCGCGCCGCCGGCGTGGACGCCTTCCTCACCGCCGACCTGCGCCACCACCCGGCGTCCGAGGCCCGCGAGCAGAGCCCGCTCGCCCTCGTCGACGCCGCGCACTGGGCCACCGAATGGCCGTGGTGCGAGCAGGCCGCCGCGCAGCTCGACGCGATCTCCGAGCGCCACGGCTGGGGTCTGCGCACCCACGTCTCGCGCACGGTCACCGACCCGTGGACGGTTCACGAGCCGTCCGTAACACCCCCTTCTATCTCTGGAGCCCCCAACTGAACGCCGAGCCCGCCGACCAGATCCGACTCCTCGACGTCCAGGCCCTGGACGTCCGGCTGTCTCAGCTCGCCCACAAGCGCAAGTCCCTGCCGGAGCACACCGAGGTCGAGTCCCTGACCAAGGACCTGACGCAGCAGCGCGACCTGCTCGTGGCGGCCCAGACCCAGGCGAGCGACGCCGCCCGCGAGCAGACCAAGGCGGAGCAGGACGTCGACCAGGTGCGCCAGCGCGCGGCCCGCGACCAGCAGCGGCTCGACTCCGGCGCGGGCATCTCCGCCCGCGACCTGGCGAACCTGCAGAGCGAGGTCGTCTCCCTCGCCAAGCGCCAGGCCGACCTGGAGGACGTCGTCCTGGAGGTCATGGAGCGCCTGGAGGGCGCGCAGGAGCGGGTCACCGAGCTCACCGAGCGGGTCTCCGCCCTCGAAGCCAAGCAGGCCGACGCCACCGCCCGCCGCGACGCGGCCACCGCCGAGCTCGACGCCGAGGCCGCGAAGGTCACCAAGGACCGTGAGGTCATCGTCGCGTCGATGCCGGCCGACCTGATGGCCCTGTACGAGAAGATCCGCGTCAAGCAGGGCGGCGTCGGCGCCGCCCGCCTGTACCAGCGCCGCTGCGAGGGCTGCCGCCTGGAGCTCGACATGGCCGAGGTCAACGAGATCAAGGCCGCGGCCCGCGACCAGGTCGTACGCCACGAGAACTGCGGCCGCATCCTGGTCCGTACGGCCGACTCGGGCATCTGATGCTCCGGTTCGTCGTGGAGGCGGACGGCGGCTCCCGGGGCAACCCGGGGCCCGCCGGCTACGGCGCCGTCGTCCTCGACCCGGCGACGGGCGAGACACTGGCCGAGCGTGCGGAGTACATCGGCGTCGCGACGAACAACGTGGCCGAGTACAAGGGCCTGATCGCGGGCCTCAAGGCCGCCCGTGAACTGGCCGCCGACGCCGAGGTCCAGGTCCGCATGGACTCCAAGCTCGTCGTCGAGCAGATGTCGGGCCGCTGGAAGATCAAGCACCCGGACATGAAGCCCCTCGCGGCGGAGGCGGCGTCGATCCTGCCCCGCGCGCAGGTCACGTACGAGTGGATCCCGCGCGAGCGGAACAAGCACGCGGACCGGCTCGCCAACGAGGCGATGGACGCGGGCAAGCACGGCAGGCAGTGGGAGCCGTCGGCCTCCTCTGCGGCCCTGGACGCCTCGGCGGCCCGCGCCCTGGCCACCCCGCCGGCGGGCCCTCCGGGGGATGCCGCGAAGGGGGCCGCGGCCGTCCGGGCCGCCCTCGCCGGAGCGACCGGCGGCGCCGCCGGAACCGGCGCCGCCGACGGGCCGTTCGCCGGAGCGGAAGCCGGAGCGGGCACACCGCCCCGTACCGGTCACGCCGGTCCCGCCCAGCCGGCCACACCCCCCGCGGGCGGCCAGGGCTGGGGCCCCGACATGGGAACCCCGGCGACCTTCGTACTGCTGCGCCACGGCGAGACCGCCCTCACCCCGCAGAAGCGCTTCTCCGGCAGCGGCGGTACCGACCCGGAACTGTCCTCGGCGGGCCGCCGCCAGGCCTCCGCGGTCGCCGAGGCACTGGCCGCGCGCGGCACCGTCCAGACGATCGTCAGCTCCCCGCTGCGCCGCTGCCGGGAGACCGCGCAGGCCGTCGCGGACCGCCTCGGGCTGACGGTCACCGTCGAGGAGGGCCTGCGCGAGGTGGACTTCGGCGCCTGGGAGGGCCTGACCTTCGCCGAGGTGCGGGAGCGTTTCCCCGAAGACCTCCAGGCCTGGCTGGACTCCCCGAAGGCGTCCCCGACGGGCGGCGGCGAGAGCTTCACGGCCGCCACCCGCCGGATCTCGGCGACCCGGGACCGGCTGCTGGCCGCGTACGCGGGCCTCACGGTGCTGCTGGTCACCCACGTGACCCCGGTCAAGATCCTGGTGCGCCTCGCGCTGGGAGCCCCGCCGGAGTCGCTGTTCCGGATGGAGCTGTCCGCGGCCTCCCTGTCGGCGGTGGCCTACTACGCCGACGGCAACGCCTCGGTCCGCCTCCTGAACGACACCTCGCACCTGCGGTAGCCGGCCGGTCCGACCGGGTACGGCGAAGGGCCCGCCCCCTGACGGGGACGGGCCCTTCGGCTTCGTCGAGTGCAGAACAACCGGAGCTGTACGCCGGGTTCTGTCGCCCGGTGACCTCGCGGTCGCCGGGGAGACGGCCATCCATCTAGGACCGGCGTTGCCGCCGGCCTCCTGCGGTCTACCCGCGAACTCGGGCGGGCAGCCCTCGAACGTTCGCGCAAAGCCGTCCGAAGACGACTCCTCTTGACCTTGCTCCGGGTGGGGTTTACCTAGCCGCCTGGGTCACCCCAGGCGCTGGTGGTCTCTTACACCACCGTTTCACCCTTACCGAGGGCCGAAGCCCCCGGCGGTCTGTTTTCTGTGGCACTGTCCCGCGGGTCACCCCGGGTGGCCGTTAGCCACCACCCTGCCCTGTGGAGCCCGGACGTTCCTCGGCGGGATCCGGGGATCCCGACGCGGCCGCCCGCTCCGGTTGTTCTGCGAGTGACCATGCTACCCGCGCCCGGCGCCACGCTTGACCTTGACGCAGCGGCAGGGTTTCTACTGGACGCCATGCGGATCGGAGAGATCGCCGCGCTGGTCGGGGTCACCACCCGGGCCGTCCGGCACTACCACCACGTCGGGCTGCTCCCGGAGCCGGAGCGGCGCCCCAACGGCTACCGCGCGTACAGCGTGCGCGACGCCGTCCTGCTGGCCCGCGTGCGCCGGCTCACCGAGCTGGGGCTGAGCCTCGACGAGGTGCGCGACGTCCTCGGGGACGACGCCGGGCGCGAGCTCGCCGACGTACTGGAGGAACTCGACGCCGACCTGGCCCGGCAGGAGGCCGCGATCCGCGAGCGCCGGGAGCGGCTCGCGGCGCTGCGGGCCGCGCCACCCGTGGACGACGGGCCGCTCCCGCCCGCGCTCGCCGCACTGCTCGCCCAGGCCCCCGAAACGACGTCGCCGTCCGCCGCCCTCGACCGCGAGCACCTCATCCTGCTGGACACCGCCGGCGCCGGCGGCCCCGAACTGTACGAGGCGATGGCCGCGATGGCCGCCGATCCGGCCGTGCTCGCCCTGTACGAGCGGCTCGACGACCTCGCCGACGCCCCCACCGACGACCCCCGGATCCCGGTGCTCGCCGCCGATCTGGTGGCGGCCGTCCCCGACGGGGTGTTCGACGTGATCCCGGCGGACGGCCCGGCCGCCCCGGGCTTCACGCAGGCGCTGCTCGCGGAGTACGCCCCCGCCCAGGCGGAGGTCGTGCGCCAGGTCATGGAGGCGTTCGCGCAGAAGGGAAGCAGCCGATGAGCCGGGTCCGGGCGGCCCGGATCGCCGCCGCCGCGGCGATACCGGGCGAACTGGCCCTCGTCGTGTGCCTGGCGGCCGGGGTGCGCCCACCGCTCACGGTCGCGGCCGCGGCCGAAGTGCTCGTCGCCGGGGTGCTGCTGCTGGAGCTGTGGGTGCTCCGGTCGCTGTACTGCGCCGAGCGGGCCCGCGGCGCCGAACCCCGCGCAGCGCGGCGGGCGGCGGTGCGGGCGGTCGTGCCCGAGCCGGTGCGCCGACTGGTGCTGCACGAGCTGCGCACCGCCGCCTCGCTGGGGCGGTGGGCACTGCGCCGTCCCGCGCACGGGGTGGGGCCGGGCGAACTCGCCGCCGGGTACACCGGACCCCAGACGGCCATGACGTACGGGCTGCTGTTCGTGTCGCTGATCGAGACCGTCGGGCTGGCCGTCCTGATCCCCTGGCCGGCCGTGCACCGCGTGGTGCTGGTCCTCGACGCGTACGGGGTGCTGCTGGTCCTGGCGATGCACGCCGCCTGCGTGACCCGGCCGCACGTGGTCGGCGCGGACGGCTCCCTGCGCATCCGCTACGGGGCCCTGTTCGACCTCACCGTCCCGCCGGACGCCGTGGCCTCGGTGCGGGTGGACCGGCGCTACCCGGAAGGCCGCCTCGTCACCCTCTCCGAGGACGGGGTGCTCGACCTGATCGTCGCCAGCCAGACCACCGTGACCCTGGAACTGACCCGTCCGCTCCCCTTCACCCGGCCGCTCGGCTCCCGCGCCGAGGCCCGCACCGTCCGCTTCCACGCCGACGACCCGCGCACGCTGGTCGCTGCCCTGCGTCGGGCCGGGCCGGTGGCGGCGGGGCCCACCGGCCCGTGAGGTGGAGGTGGCCGATCAGGCGGGAGGGTTGGCCGCCATCCGGCAGGCGCCGTGCGCGGCGCCGCCCGCCACGCCGGCCGCGGACATGGCGCTCACACAGCCGGTCAGATCACCGTGCACACCTTGGGTGCAGGCCGTCGTGACGGCTTCGGATACCGCGACACCCGACTGTGCGACCAGGTTCGTACAGGCCGGGATGTCGGCGCGGGCGACGAAGGCCCCGCCGCCGAGGGCGAGGATCAGACCGGTGAGGACACCGGTGATGCGAACCGACATGCGCATGGGAGGCACCTGCTCTCCGGGCGGTCAGGGGACTCACGGATCCGGTAGCTCGCGGACCCGGTCGGGGGCGCCGGACGACGGCCCCTCCCCTTTCGACGCTAGGCCAGCCCGCCGCAGCGCGCACGCCGGCCTTGCGGCGGACACCGCTCACGCAGGGGCGAACGTGATCTTCTTCGCCCGGCCCGGGTCGGCCTCCGTCAGCCGGACCCGGATGCGGTCGCCCAGCGGCAGCGGCGCGGACGGCGATTCGACCCGGCCGACGACCGCCGGTTCCTCCAGGTGGACCGTGCCCACCAGCGGCTCGTGGTCCTTCACGTCGATCACGGTCGCGTCGAAGGTCTCGCCGACGTGGTCCTTCAGCAGGGCCGCCTCGACGAGGTCCACGGACTCCCGCTCGGCCGTGTTGGACAGCCTGCTGCCCTCCGCCATCCGCTCCGGGAGCCCGTCCAGCGCGGACAGCGCCCACTGCGGGGGTTCGGCCCCCGCCACCGCCGCCACGCACAGCTCGCCCGCGTACCGGTCGACGAGCCGGCGCAGCGGGGCGGTGCAGTGCGCGTACGGTGCCGCCACCGCGGCGTGCAGGACGGGGTCCGGGGTCGCCCCGCCGGTGAAGACCGTGTAGCCCGCGCCGCGCAGCAGGGCCGTGCACTCCTGGAGGAACGCGGCGTGGGCCGGGAGGTGCGGGTCGAGGGTCCGGACGAGTTCGGCGTACGGCACGTGGTGCGGCCAGTCGATCCGCAGGGCGGTGGCGGTGCGCCGGAGCCGGCCGACCGCGCCGTCGGGGGCGCTGGGGAGGGTGCGCAGGATGCCGGCGCCGGCGGCGAGCATCAGGTCCGCGGCGGCCATGCCGGTCATCAGGGAGATCTGGGCGTTCCAGCCGTCCGCCGGGAGCGGGGCCCGGTAGGCGAGGGTGTACGAGCCGTTGTGCGCGACGATCTCCTGCTCGGGCACGTTCAGCGAGACGCCGCCGCGCTCCTGCTCCAGGGTCTCGCGGAGCCTGCCGATGTCCCGCAGGAGGGCCAGGGACTCGTCGGCGGTCCCGGAGTCGATGGCCTGCTGTACCCCCTCGTAGTCGAGCTTGGCGCGGCTGCGGACCAGGGCCCGGCGGACCTCGGTGGTCTCCACCCGGCCGGCGGAGTCCAGGTCGAACCGCCACAGCAGCGCCGGGCAGGTCTGGCCGGGCAGCAGACTGGCCGCGCCCTGCGAGAGCACCGCCGGATGCAGGGGGACCTTGTCGTCGGGGAAGTACAGGGTGGTGACGCGGCGGTGCGCCTCGGTGTCGAGGGCGCCGCCGGGTGCGACGAAGGCGGCGACGTCGGCGATGGCGTAGTGCACGCGGTAGCCGCCGCCGTTCGGGCGCTTCGCCAGGTGCATGGCCTGGTCCAGGTCGCGGGAGGCCGGCGGGTCGATGGTGAACAGGGGCAGGTCGGTGGCATCGAGGTCCGGGAGCCGTGGATCGCGGACGGCCCGCTCGGCCTCGGCGAGCACCGCGGCCGGGAACTCCCCGGGCACCCCCAGGGCGGTCCGCAGTTCACGCAGCGCGGCCCGCAGGGCAGTCCCGTCTGCGCCGGTCATGTGCATATGACGGCGTGGCATGGATCGAGCGTATGGCGGGTGGGCGCTGGTGGCGCGGCGAGCCGTCTACCCTGGCTCGGGGGCCGCACCCCCTGCGCCGCGTCGTACTGAAGGAGAACCACCGTGCTCGTGCTGCTGCCGCCGTCCGAGGGAAAGGCCGCCGGCGCCTCCGGCGCGCCCCTGGAGCCGCAGACGCTGTCGCTGCAGGGACTGGCCGAAGCGCGGGCGGCCGTGCTGGAGGAACTGGTCGAGCTGTGCGCGGGCGACGAGCTGAAGGCCCGCGGGGTGCTCGGCCTGAGCGAGGGGCTGCGCGGCGAGGTGGCGAAGAACGCCGGGCTACGGTCCGCGGTGGCCCGGCCGGCGGGTGAGGTCTACACCGGCGTCCTGTACGACGCGCTGGGCCTGGCGGACCTCCCGGCGGCGGCGCGGGCGCGGGCGGAGCGGTCGCTGCTGGTGTTCTCGGGTCTGTGGGGCGCGGTCCGGGTGACGGACCGGATCCCCTCGTACCGCTGCTCGATGGGGGTGAAGCTGCCGGGGCTGGGCGCGCTGGGCGCCTACTGGCGGGAGCCGATGGCCGCGGTGATGCCGGCCGCGGCGGGGGACGGGCTCGTGCTGGACCTGCGGTCCTTGGCCTACGCGTCGGCGTGGAAGCCCAAGGGCGAGGTGGCGGGGCGCACGGCGACGGTGCGGGTGCTGCACGCGCAGATCGTGGACGGGGTGGAGAAGCGGTCGGTGGTGAGCCACTTCAACAAGGCGACGAAGGGGCGGCTGGTACGGGACCTGCTGGTCGAGGGTGTCGTGCCGGCGACCCCGGCGGAGCTGGTGGTGGCCCTGCGCGACCTGGGGTACACGGTCGAGGCGCAGGCCCCCGCGAAGCCGGCCAGGCCCTGGTCCCTGGACGTGGTGGTCACCCAGATCCACTGACCGTCCGGGCTCCCGGGCCGGGCGCGGCGCCGTTGTGGGCGCGCCGCCCGGCGCCCCGGGAACGGTCGAAGGGTGGGGCGGGGCGACACGCAGCAGCCGACGCCGGCGGTCGGTTGAGCGCCCCGCGGGCCGGTGGCCCACCGGCCGGGTCGTACGGGCCGGCCGCGGGGCCCGGTCAGTGGCTCAGGGGCCAGGCCGCCGTGGGGGATCGGTCGGCCGCCACCGCGTACGTGGCGCAGGCGTCCGTCAGGGTTTCCAGCAGGGTGAGGGGATCCGGGAGCGGGTGCTCCGTGCCCCGGAGCCAGGTCACCGCCAGGTCACCCGGCAGGGCCGCCGGCGGCACCAGCACGTAGCTGCCGCGGCAGTGCCACCGCAGGCCGGGGTGTTCGTCCATCGTCTCCGGGTGGCAGTCCAGTTCGCACGGCCACCATTCGTCCTCGTCCTCGGGGGTGCCGCGGGTCGCCGTGAAGAAGAGCATCCGGGCCTGGTCGCCCGTTCCGCCCGATTCGGCGACGGGGCCGACCTCGACGCCCGCCGCCAGCAGGCGGGCCAGCGCGCTCGCTCCGGCTTCGAGGGGGACGTCCAGTACGTCGTGGACCATGCCGGTCGCGGTGATGAAGTTCGCTTGCGGCTGGTTGCGCGCCCAGCGTTCGATCTGTGCGCGGTCGGTCGTCGACTGCGTCTGCCAGGCGAAGGAGAGGGGGTGGCGTGCGGGGGTGGGACAGCCGATCCGGTCGCACGAACACCGGTAGCCGGCGGGATGGGCGGCGGGGGCGAGCGGCAGGCCTGCGGCGGCCACGGCCAGCAGGAGGTCCTCGCGCACGCGCTCGGGGTCTTCGGGGGAGGGTTTGGGCCGCCGACGCAGCCACTGGGAAATCCTGCTCTGCTCGCCGCGTTTGACGCGGCCGGACTCAGACCCCATCTATCCCCTCACCTCACCGTTTCCCCGGCAGACCCTCACATGGTCCCACCATCCTGCGGTCCGGGTGACCGCACTCCCCAACCGGGGGTGGGGGAGCGGTGCACGGAGCGTGCGGAAGGGGAGACGGGATACCGTCACATACTGTTGAAATTCGGCCAATTGTCCCCGCCCGGCCATCACCCGTCAGTCGTCGGTGACCTTCGCCACCCCGCCCAGCACCCGGTCCACCAGTGCGTCCGTGTACGCGTGCGTCAGCGGCGCCGTCCGCATCAGCCAGCGGTACGTCAGCGGCCCGACGAGCATCTCCACCGTCAGGCGCAGGTCCACGTCCTGCGCGAGCTGCCCGGCCTCCCGGGCGGTGCGCAACCGTGCCTCGTACAGGGCGAGCTGCGGCTCCAGCAGCTGCTCGGTGAAGCGGGCGCCCAGCTCCGGGTCGGTCGCCCCGGCGGCGGTCAGGGCGCGGGTGGGGGCCGCGTACTTCTCGTCGTTGAACTGGTCGACCGTCGCCCGCAGCACCAGCTTGAGGTCGGCGGCGAGGTCCCCGGTGTCGGGGAAGCCGGTCCAGCCGCTTTCGGCCTCCGCGTCCGCGCCGAGTGCGAGCGAGGCGTCCAGCAGGACCGCGGCCCTGGACGGCCACCAGCGGTAGATCGTCTGCTTGCCGACGCCCGCACGGGCGGCGATGGCCTCGATGGTCAGCTTGTCGTAGCCGACCTCACCGACCAGTGCGAGCGCCGCGTCGAGGATGGCCCGCCGGGAACGGTCGCTGCGGCGGGCGGGGTCGGGGGCTTTCCCGTCGGAGGTTCTGCTGCTCATCCGGACAAATTAGCAACGCGAGATGTCTCGTCTTCGTGTCATTCCGTAAACCACCCAATCAGTTCACTGCGCGGTCCCGGTTGAGGAGAGACGATTCTCTCGACATCTCCGTGAGTCGTGAGGAGCCTTCTTTGCGCAGAGACGCCACACCCCGGCGCTACCTGATGTGCCCACCCGCACACTTCAAGGTCACGTACTCCATCAACCCGTGGATGGATCCCACGAAACCGGTGGACCTGCCCCTCGCACACGCCCAGTGGGAAGACCTCCGGGACCGCTACCGCTCGCTCGGCCACACCGTCGAGACGCTCGTACCGGACCCCGGGCTGCCCGACATGGTCTTCGCCGCGAACGGCGCCCTCGTCGTCGACGGCCGGGTGCTCGGCGCCCGGTTCGCCTACCCGGAGCGCGCCGCCGAGGCGGAGATCCACCTCGAATGGTTCCGGTCCCACGGCTTCGAGGACATCCACGAGCCGTCCCATGTCAACGAGGGCGAGGGCGATTTCGCCGTCACCGCCAGCTACATCCTGGCCGGCCGGGGCTTCCGTTCCAGCCCGCTCTCGCACGACGAGGCGCAGGAGTTCTTCGGCCGGCCCGTCATCGGCCTCGACCTGGTGGACCCGCGCTACTACCACCTGGACACGGCGCTCTGCGTGCTCGACGGCGACGAGGTCATGTACTACCCGTCCGCCTTCTCGCCCGGCAGCCGGGCCGTGCTCAAGCGGCTGTTCCCGGACGCGCTGATCGCCGGCGACGAGGACGCGGCGGCCCTCGGCCTGAACGCGGTCTCGGACGGCCGGCACGTCCTGCTCCCGCAGGCAGCGGCCGGGCTGTTCGCACCGCTGCGGGACCGCGGCTTCGAGCCGGTCCCCATGGACCTGGGCGAGCTGCTCAAGGGCGGCGGCAGCGTGAAGTGCTGCACCCAGGAGCTGCGGATGTAGCGGCCGCGGGGTGCTACCGGGTGGCCGGCGGCCACTCCTGGCCCCAGTCGGCGTCCCGCGCCGCCTTGTACAGGTCACCGTGGCGCTTGCTCACGGTGGCCCGGGTCAGGCCCTCGCCCTCCGGACCACACAGGTCCAGTAGGACGAGCCCCTTCCGGATCTGCGGCCTCCGCGTGATCCGGGAGGGGACCGGCTCCACCGGGAAGCGGGTCGCGGCCACGTAGCTGAACTTCTCGTCCTCGTACGGCAGGGAGCCGCCCTTGACCTGCCGGTGCAGCGAGGACCGGCTGACCCGCGCCGAGAAGTGGCACCAGTCCTGCCCGACCTCGATCGGGCAGGTGCCGTCGTGCGGGCACGGCGCGGCGACCCTCAGCCCCGCCGCGATCAGCTGGTCGCGGGCCTCGCGGATGCGCAGGTACCCCTCGGGCGTGCCCGGCTCGATCAGCACCACCGCCTGCCCGGCGCGGGCCGCTTCGGCGACCACGGCCCGGCGGGCCTCCGGCGTCAGCTCGCCGAGGACGTACGACACCGTCACCAGGTCCGCCCCGGGGAGGGCCAGCTCCGATCCGATGACGGCCCGCCGCCACTCGGCGGCGCGCAGCACCTGCGATCCGGAGGACGCCGCGAGCTCCTTGCCGAGGGCCAGCGCCGGCTCCGCCCAGTCCAGGACCGTGGTGCCGCGCGGGCCGTCCCAGGTCGCGTCCACCGCCCAGGTCGCCGCGCCCGTGCCGCCGCCCACGTCGACGTGGGAGCCGGGGGACCACTGCGGGGCGGCCTCGGCGAGGGCGTCCAGGGCGGACCGTACGGCCTCGAAGGTGGCCGGCATCCGGTACGCCGCGTACGCGGCCACGTCGGAGCGGTCGCGCAGGACGGGTGCGTCGGTCGGGGTCCGGCCGCGGTAGTTGGCGATCAGCCGCTCGACGGCGGCGGTGGCCTGCTTCGGCGGGAGCCCGTCGAGCAGCCCGCCCAGCGCGGACCGGAGCGTTTCGGCGGTGGTGGGGACGGAGGCGGAGGCGTTCACCAGCGAAGTTTACGGCGCCCGGCGCACCCCGAACGCCGTGCACCCCGAACGCCGTGCACCCCGGGCGCCGTGCCCGCCGAGGCTCAGACCGCGGACTCCCGGTTCTGCCACGGCCGGCACATCGCGGTGAAGCAGCCCACCGCCAGCAGGGAGCACACCAGCTGGACCACCGCCATCGGCACCGCCGTGCCCTCGCCCGCGATCCCGACCAGCGGCGAGGCGATCGCCCCGACCAGGAACGAGGAGGTGCCCAGCAGCGCGGAAGCCGAGCCGGCCGCGTGCGGGGTGCGCATCAACGCCAACGCGTTGGTGTTCGGCAGGACCATGCCCATCGCCGTCATCAGCACGAACAGCGCGGCCGCGATCGGTACCAGCCCGACCGCCCCGAACACCCCCGAGGACATCAGCAGCAGCGCCACCGAGGCCGTGGTGATGACGGCGAGCCCGCCCCCCAGCACCCTGTCCAGGCGGACCCGGCCGACCAGCAGCTTGCCGTTGACCTGCCCGGCGGCGATCAGGCCCACCGAGTTGAGGCCGAACAGCAGGCTGAAGGTCTGCGGCGAGGCCCCGTAGATCTCCTGCACGACGAACGGCGAGGCGGAGATGTACGAGAAGAGCGTGGCGAACGCGAAGCCGCCGGTCAGGGTGTACCCGGCGAAGACGCGGTCCGCGAGCAACCCGCGCATGGTCCGCAGCGCGGAGCCCACGCCGCCGGTCTGCCGCCGCTCGGGCGGCAGGGTCTCGCCGAGGCTGCGCCAGACGACGAGGGTGAGCACGGCGCCGACACCGGTGAGGGCGACGAACACCCCGCGCCAGTCGGCGAAGCGCAGGATCTGGCCGCCGATGAGCGGGGCGATGATCGGGGCGACGCCGGAGATGAGCATCAGCGTGGAGAAGAACCGGGCCATCTCGACCCCGTCGTACAGGTCGCGCACGACGGCCCGGGCGATGACGACCGCGGCCGACCCGGCCAGGCCCTGGATCAGGCGGAAGCCGATCAGCATTTCCGCGGTCGGGGCGAGGGCGCAGATCGCGGTGGCCAGGACGTAGACGACCATGCCGAAGAGAAGGGGCCGGCGCCGGCCCCACTTGTCGCTCATCGGGCCGATGACGACCTGGCCCAGCGCCATGCCGGCGAGGCAGGCGGTGAGGGTGATCTGGATGGTGGCGGCCGGGCTGTGCAGGGCGCTGGTGACCTCCGGCAGGGCCGGCAGGTACATGTCCATGGACAGTGGGGGGAGGGCGCTGAGGCCGCCGAGTATGAAGGTGACGAGCAGTCCGGTCCTGCGGGCGGACTTGGTCTTCGGTGTGGAAACGGTCTGCGGTGCGGAGGGCGTCTCGGGCGACGGCTCGTGCGAGGGGGCCGTCGCGGGGCCTCTCTCCGACATGCGGAACTCCAGTCTTTTCGTCGTCTTTTCACACCCCCGACCGACCCATGCTCTCAGCTATCGGAACGTCCGTGGAGCGATGCGACATGTGACGTACCCTGCGGCCCCATGAACGCAAGTGGGAAGAAGATCGCCCTCGTGACCGGTGCGGGCTCCGGCATCGGCCGCTCCGTGGCCCTGACCCTGGCCGCCGCGGGCTGGGCGGTGGCCGCGGCCGGCCGCCGGACCGAACCGCTCCAGGAGACGGCGAAGGCGGCCGGGGCCGATGCGGACGTGCTGTGCGTACCGGCGGACGTGAGCGATCCGGACGACGTGGCCGCACTGTTCGCCGCGGTACGGGAGCAGTACGGGCGCCTCGACCTCCTCTTCAACAACGCCGGCACGTTCGGCCCGGGCGGGGTCCCGCTGGAAGACCTCGCCTACGAGGCCTGGCGCCACGTGGTGGACGTCAACCTGACCGGGTCCTTCTTGTGCGCGCAGGCGGCCTTCCGGCAGATGAAGGCGCAGGACCCGCAGGGCGGCCGGATCATCAACAACGGCTCGATCTCCGCGCACGTGCCCCGGCCGAACTCGGTCGCCTACACCGCGACCAAGCACGCGATGACGGGCCTGACGAAGTCGCTCTCGCTGGACGGGCGCCCGTACCGGATCGCCTGCGGGCAGATCGACATCGGCAACGCGGCCACCGAGATGACCGAGCGGATGCAGACCGGGATCCTCCAGCCGAACGGGCAGCTGGCGGTCGAGCCGGTGATGGACGCCGCCGACGTGGCGCGCACCGTGCTGCACATGGCGGAGCTGCCGTTGGAGGCGAACGTGCAGTTCGCGACGGTGATGGCGACGACGATGCCGTACATCGGGCGGGGCTGAACCCCGCCGGCGCCGGCGGGGGCGGACCGGCGGGAATGCCGTGCCCCGGGCCGGAGTTGAGCCGATCATGACGACTGAGGTATTGCGCTACACGGCGTTCTCCGCAGACCCCGCGGGCGGCAACCCCGCCGGGGTCGTGCTCGACGCGAGCGGCCTGGACGACGCCCGGATGCTGGAGATCGCGGCCGACCTGGGCTACAGCGAGACGGCCTTCCTGACCGCACCGCCACACGGCCTCGGCGGGGAGCCCGGACGGGCCTTCACCCTGCGGTTCTTCAGCCCGAAGGCGGAGGTCTCCTTCTGCGGGCACGCCACCGTGGCCACCTCGGTGGCGCTGGCGGAGCGGATCGGTCCGGGCGAGCTCGTCTTCGCAACCCCGGCCGGGACGGTGCCCGTCTCGGTCACCGCGACCGACGAGGGACTGCGGGCCGTCCTGACCAGCGTCGAACCGCACGTCGAGGACGTCGCCCCGGACGACCTCGCCGAGGCGCTGGCCGCGCTGGACTGGCCGCAGGCCGACCTGGACCCGGCCTTCCCGCCCAGGATCGCCTACGCCGGAAACCGTCACCTGGTGCTCGGCGCCGGCACCCGGGCCCGGCTCGCGGACCTCGCGTACGACTTCCCCCGGTTGGAGGCGCTGATGCAGCGCCTGGACCTGACCACCGTCCAGCTGGTGCACCGGGCGGGTCCGGCGCTGTTCGACGTACGGGACCCGTTCCCGGTCGGCGGCGTCGTCGAGGACCCGGCCACCGGAGCCGCCGCGGCGGCCTTCGGGGCGTACGCCCGCGAACTCGGCCTGGTCCCGGCGGACGCCGTGCTCACCCTCCACCAGGGCGAGGACATGGGCCGGCCCGGGGTCCTCACGGTGGAACTGCGGGCCGGTGACCCGCGGGTGAGGGTGGGCGGCAGCGGGGTCCGGATCGGATGAGCCACGGCCTGGTGGCGGCACCCGCCTACCGGGCAGAGGCCCCGGCGGCTCTGCCCGGCCCGGTGGTCCGCGCTGTCCGTACGCCCCCGGCGGGGCGTACGGGCCGGGCAACCGTCCGGCCGGGGCAGACGCCCGTGCGGGGCGCCGCTGTGGCGCGCGGCAGGAAGCGGCGGCGCGCAGCGGAGGCCCGGCCGTGATGACGGTGCTCGCCTACGCACAGGCCGAGCTCCCGGGCGGGCTCGCCGCGCAGGTCGCGGCCCTGGAGGCGCAGGCCTGGCCCGGCGCCGGCGGCGGGCACGACCCGGCATTGGCCCCCAAGGTGATGGTCCTCGTGGACGAGGGCGGCACGGTGACCGCCTCCCTCGCCCTGCTGTTCAAGGAGGTCCGGCACGCGGGGCGCACCCACCGCGCGGCCGGGCTCAGCGCGGTGGTGACCCTGGACACGGCCCGGGGCCGCGGGCACGGCGGGCACCTGGTGGCGGCGGCCCGTGCGGCGCTGGCCGCCGACCCGGCCGTGGACCTCGTCCTGTTCAGCTGCGACCGTCCGCTCGCCCCCTTCTACGAGGCGGCCGGCTTCACCCGGCTCCCCGGGACGGTACTGGTCGGCGGGACGCCCGAGGAGCCGCTGGCCACGGACGCGCCCGGGTTCGACAAGGAGGTCCTCGCGGACTTCCCCGGCCCGCACACCGATGCCGCGGCGTTCACGGGCGTACGGATCGCCCTGTACCCGGGGCTCGTCGACCGCCTCTGGTGACCCGGCCCGGACGTGCGGAAGGGGCCCGGATCATCTCGATCCGGGCCCCTTCGCCGATGCCTTACGAGCCGCTGCCCTCGGCCTTCGCGGGGACGCCCGCCGGCTGGGCCGCCGGAGCCGGTGCCGGCGCCGCGGGGGCCGCCTTGCGGGCGAACACCCCGAGGAACAGGAGCAGCGTCGGGACCAGGTACAGCAGCCACACCGAGACCTGGAGCCAGGTCGGGTCGGGCTGGAAGTTGAACGTGCCCTTCAGCAGGGTCCCGTACCAGCTGTCCGGCGGGATCGCCGCGCTGACGTCGAAGGCCTTGTTCAGGAGACCGGGCAGGAACTCGGCCTCCTGGAGGTCGTGCACCCCGTACGCGAGCACGCCCGCGGCGACCACGACCAGCATCCCGCCGGTCCACGTGAAGAACTTGGACAGGTTGATCTTCAGCGCGCCGCGGTAGAACAGCCAGCCCAGCACGATCGACGATCCGATGCCGAGCAGCACGCCCACCAGCGGACCCGCGCCGTCACCGGCCGCGTGGACCGACCGCCACACGAACAGCGAGGTTTCCAGGCCCTCCCGGCCGACGGCCAGGAAAGCCGTCGTCACCAGGGCGCCGGTGCCCATCGCGAGCGCCGCGTCGAGCTTGCCGTGCAGCTCGGTCTTCAGGTGCCGTGCGGTGCGCTTCATCCAGAAGACCATCCACGTCACCAGGCCGACCGAGACGATCGACAGGCTGCCGCCGATCGCCTCCTGCGCCTGGAACGTCAGCTCCGAGGTGCCGAATTCGAGCGCCGCGCCGAAGGCCAGGCTGAGCGCGGCCGCGAGGCCGACGCCGAGCCACAGCGGTCCCAGCTTGTCCTTGTTCCCGGTCTTCACCAGGTAGGCGATGAGGATGCAGACGACCAGGCTGGCCTCAAGCCCCTCACGCAGGCCGATCAGGTAGTTGCTGAACACGTCGGTTCCTTTCCGTTCCGCGGAACTACGCGAACAGCGCCCGGCCCCACCAGTCGTCCTTGTCACGGACGCCCGGAGGGACGGCGAAGAGGGCCGAGCTCACGTGCTGGATGTACTCGTTGAGCCCGTCGTGCTTGGACAGGTTGCGCTGGAGCGGGATGAAGCCCTTGCGGACGTCCCGCTGGTACGCGAGGAAGAACAGGCCCGCGTCGAGCCGGCCCAGTCCGTCCGAACCGTCGGTGAACGAGTAGCCGCGGCGCAGGATCGTCACACCGTTGTTGCTGTCGGGGTGCGCCAGGCGGACGTGCGCCTCCGGCTTCATCGCCTTCAGGAACGGCTCGTCGCGCTCCTTCGACTTGCCGACCGGTGCGCCCTCGGCCTTGTCCCGGCCGAAGATGTCCTCCTGCTCCTGGAGCGGAGTGCGGTCCCAGGTCTCGATGTGCATCCGGATCCGGCGGGCGACCAGGTACGAGCCGCCGGCCATCCACGCCGAGGCGCCCTTGGCCTCGTCCGCGACCCACACGTGCTTGTCGAGGGCGGCGGTGTCGGTGCCCGCGATGTTCCGGGTGCCGTCCTTGAAGCCCATCATGTTGCGCGGGGTCTGCTGGTCCGGGGTGGTGGACGAGGTCTTGCCGAAGCCGAGCTGCGACCAGCGCACCGCGGTCTTGCCGAAGCCGATCCGGGCGAGCTGGCGGATCGCGTGCACCGCGACCTGCGGGTCGTCCGCGCAGGCCTGCACGCAGAGGTCGCCGCCGCTCTTGGCCGGGTCCAGGTTGTCGCCGGGGAACTGCTCCAGGTCGACCAGGGCCTCGGGGCGCCGGTCCTCCAGGCCGAACCGGTCCTTGGCGAACAGCGAGGCGCCGAAGCCGATGGTCAGCGTCAGGCGGGACGGCTTGAGGCCGAGGGCCTCGCCGGTGTCGTCCGGCGGCGCCTCGGGGAGGCCGCCGACCGCGCCCTCGCCGACGGGGAGGCCCGCCGTCATCCGCTCGGCGGCCCGCGTCCAGTCCTTGAGGAGCTGGACGAGCTCCGCGCGGTCCTTCGTCTTCACGTCGAACGCGGCGAAGTGCAGCCGGTCCTGGACGGCGGAGGCGATGCCGGCCTGGTGCGCGCCGTGGAAGGGCACGGCGGAGCCGCTGAGCGCGGCCGGAACCGCGTCGCTGCCGCTGCTGAGCGCGGCGACCGTGCCGCCCGCCGCGGCGGCGCCGAGCGCGAGCCCGGCACCGCCCCAGCCGAGCACGGACCGGCGGGACGGCCCGCCGGTGGCATCGCTGCCGGTGGCGGACGCGACGGCTTCGGTCGACGCGGCGGACTCGGCGGCTGCGTCGGTGGTGGTGGTGCTGGTGTCCTCAGACATGTCCGTACCCCTGATACGCGTTACTTGGTGACGGCGGCGGCAAGCTTCGACAGCGGCTCCCCGAGCGCGCTGACGGCGTCCGAGAGTTCCTTGCGCTGGTCCTGGCCGACCGTCTCGTACGAGGCGAAGTCGTAGGTGTTCTTGTCGGCGCGGTACTTGTCGAGCAGCGTGTTCATCGCGGCGAACTGCTTGTCCAGCTCCGCGGACAGGGCCGGGTCGTTCTTCGCGGCGGCCGGCTTGAGCAGCTCGTACGCCTTCTGGGCGCCCTCGACGTTGGCCTTGAAGTCGACCAGGTCGGTGTGGCTGTAGCGCTCTTCCTCACCGGTGACCTTGCCGCTGGCCACCTCGTCCAGCAGCTCCTTGGCGCCGTTCGCCATGGAGGTCGGGGTGATCTCCGCCTGGCCGACCTTCTTCTGCCAGCCGGTGAGGTCGGTCATCAGCTGGTCGGCGAGCTTCTTCTCGTCGTCGCCGATCTTGTTGTCGGCGAACAGGGCCTTCTCCAGGCGGTGCCAGCCGGTCCAGTCCTTCGCCGGGTCCTGGCCGGCCTCCAGGCCGTCCTCGCGGACGTCGACCTTCGGGTCGATGTCGCCGAAGGACTCGGCGACCGGCTCGGTGCGCTCCCAGCCGATGCGGGACACGGCGTACGCCTTCTTGGCGGCCTCGACGTCGCCGGCCTTGACCGCGTCCGCGAAGGCCTGCGCCTTGGGGAGGGTCTCGTCGGCCTGCTCCTGCACGTACTTGCGGTACGCGGCGACCGCGGCGTCCAGCTCCGGGCTGCGCTTCTCGGCGGCGCCGTTGCCCGTGGCCTTGACCTTCTGGCGGATGCCGTCGCCCTTCATGCCGGGCTTGCAGGCGATCTCGTAGTCACCGGCCTTGATCTCGGCGGTGATGGAGGCCTTGGTGCCGGGGCCGATGTTCTCGCGCTCGGCGACGATGCGGTCGTCCGGGAAGAGGACGTAGACCTCGGTGACCTTGGAGCCCTTGTTCTCGACCTCGATGGTGACCTTGCCGGCCGGGAACTCCGTCTTGGAGACCTCGCAGGCGCTGTCGGAGGCGGCGACCTTGATGGCCCCGTCGCCGGCGCCGCTCTTCTCGGCGCAGCCGGTGACGGCGGTGAGCGCGGCCACGGCGGCAGCCGCGGTGAGGGCGGTGAGGCGGGCGGGGCGCATGGGCTGGCTCCTGGCTGTCTGGCGTTCGGCAGACGGCCGCCCCGATCAGGAGGGCGGCCGGTGAGGCGGACCTAACTTAACCGAGGCTTACCTGACCCATGCTCGCGGGTCCAGTGATTCAGGCCACAGATACGACCGCCGGACACGGGGCCGTCACGGTGCCTTCAGGTCCAGCCCAAAGAAAGGTCAAGCGGAGGTCAAGTCGGTGTGGCCGTTCCGTAGGACGGAAAGGTCCTCGTCCCGTACGGGGAGCACAAGCGGAACCCCCGTACGCGGATGTGGCAGCACCTCGACGGGCTGCCGATAGATCCGGCTCAGCAGCTCGTCCCCGAACACCTCGCCCGGTGGCCCGTCCGCCGCGATCCGCCCGCGGTGCAGCACGGCGGCCCGGTCGGCGTGGGCCGCGGCCAGCCCGAGGTCGTGCAGGACGACGACCACCGCGTCCCCGGCCGCGGCCCGCTCCCGGCAGATCCGGAGCACCAGCTCCTGGTGGCGCAGGTCCAGTGCCGCGGTCGGCTCGTCGAGGAGCAGCAGCGGGGCCCGCTGGGCCAGCACCCGGGCCAGGGCGACCCGGGCCCGTTCGCCGCCGGAGAGCGCGGAGAAGGGGCGATCGGCGAAGTCCGCCACCTCCGTGGCGGCCATGGCGGCGGCCACCGCCTCCTCGTCGGAGTCGGCGAGCGGGGTGCCGGACCACGGGGCGCGGCCCATGCGGACGACGTCCCCGACCGGGAAGGGGAAGGACACGGTCGCCGACTGGGGCAGCACGGACCGGCGCAGTGCCAGATCCGGGGCCGGCCAGTCGCCCGCCGGCCGCCCGTCGATCCGTACGAGGCCCTCGGCGGCGGGCAGATCGGCCGCGAGGGCGGCCAACAGGGTCGATTTCCCCGCGCCGTTCGGGCCCACCAGCGTCAGTACCTCGCCGGCCCGGGCGGTCAGGTCGATCCCGGCCAACACCGTGCGCCCGCCGAGCCTGACGTGGAGGCCGACGGCCTCGGCGACCGCCGCACCGGGGGCCGGCCGGGCGGGAACCCCGCGCCCGCCGCGCCGGAAGAAGGGGAGGGAGAAGGGGGTGCTCACGCCCAGCCTCCCTGCTTGCGGCGGGTACGGCGCAACAGCCAGAAGAAGAAGGGGCTGCCGATCAGCGCGGTCAGCACGCCGAGCGGCAGCTCGGCCGGCCGGGCGATGGTCCGGGCGGCCAGATCGCCCCCGAGCAGCACCACAGCGCCGGCGAGGGCGCTGCCCGGGACCAGGGAGCGGTGGCCGGGGCCGTTCGCCATGCGCAGCAGGTGTGGGACGAGCAGCCCGACGAAGGTGATGATGCCGGCCACGGCGACGGCGGCCGCGGTGAGCAGCGCGACGACGAGGACGAGCACGACGCGCAGCCGTTCCACGTCCACGCCGAGATGGTGGGCGGGCCGCTCGCCCAGCGAGAGCAGGTCCAGCTTGCGGGCGTAGAAGGGAGCGATCGTCAGGCCGGCCAGCGCGCACGGTAGGACGGCGAGCACCTTGGGCCAGGTGGCCTGGGCGAGGGAGCCGAGCTGCCAGAAGGTGATCTGGTTGACCTGGCCGCTGTCCGCGAAGAACACGAACAGGCCGATCAGGGCGCCGGCGAAGGCGTTGACCGCGATGCCGGTCAGGATGAGGGTGACGACCTCGGTCTTGCCGCCGTTGCGGGACAGGAGGTAGACGGAGCCGACGGTGACGAGCCCGGAGACGAACGCGCAGGCGGTGATGGTCCAGTTGCCGAAGAAGCCGAGCCCGAGTCCGATGGCGGCCACCGCGCCGACGGCGGCGCCCGCGGAGATCCCGATGACGCCGGGCTCGGCGAGCGGATTGCCGAACACCCCCTGCATCAGGGCCCCCGCGCAGCCCAGGCTCGCACCGACGAGCAGGGCGAGCGCGACCCGGGGGAGCCGAACGTTCCACAGCACGCTCTCGCCCACCCGGTCGAGCGGGGCTCCGCCGAGCCCCAGGCGGTGCTGGACGGACCCGAGGACCTCTCCGACGGGTATCCCGTAGGCCCCCACCCCGGCGGACACCAGCGCCAGCCCCCCGAGCGCGACGACCAGCCCCACGGCCAGCCACGCCCCGGTCCGGCGGGGCGCCCCGTCCGTCCGGGGCTCCCCGTGGACGAGGTCCGGGGCGGCCGCGGTGACCGTGTTCCGTCCCGTCACGTCACGCGGTCCTTCCGTAGAGCTGGGAGATCAGGGAGCCCAGCACCTGGTCCGTGCGCGGGCCGTAGTTCAAGAGGACGCCGTCGTCGACGGCGACCACCCGCCGGTCCATTCCGGCAGGGGTCTGCGCCACGCCCGGGATCTTCACCAGGCCTTCCGTGCCGCCCACGGACTCCAACCCCTTGGACATGACCAGGATGGCGTCCGGCGCGGCAGCCGCCAGGGCCTCGCTCGTGATCGGGGTGAAGTCCTTGCCGAGCCCCGACTCCTGGCCCGTGTCCACGGCGCCGGCCGCTTCGAGCAGTGAGGCCGCCCCCGAGTCGGAGCCGCCCATCAGGTACACGGATGCGGTGCCGCGCAGGTAGAGGAAGGCCACCCGGGGCTTCTTCCCGGTGGCCGCGGTCGCGGGGATGTCCTTGCGGACGGCGGCGATCCGCTCGGCGGTGCGCTGGTTCAATCGCACCCCGGCGTCCTTGACGCCGAGCGCGTCGGCGACCGTCCCGATCCGCTTCGGCACGTCCTCCAGGGACTTGGCCGGGGCGACGACGAGCAGCGGGACGCCCGCGTCGCGGATCTGCCCGATCGCCTCGGCCGGGCCGGTGGTGGTCTCGGCCAGTACCAGGGTCGGGCGCAGCGACAGCACGCTCTCGGCCGACACGTCGTGACCCCGGGTCACCACCGGTAGCTGCGCGGCCTGTTCGAAGGTGGCGGTGATGTCGCGGGCGACGACCTGGGGACCGAGGCCCAGGGTCTGGACGATCTCGTTCAAGCCGCCGGTCAGCGGGACCACCCGCTCCACGGAGGTCACCGTCACCTGCCGGCCGTCCGCCGAGGACACGGTCACCGGGAGCGCGGGCAGCGGCGCCGGGGCGAGCGGTTCCACCCGGTCGGGCACGGCGGCGGGCCGGGCTGCCGTGCCGGGTCCGGAGCCGGTGGCGGACGTGCCCGCGCAGCCCGTCAGGGCGGCCAGTGCCAGCGCGGCGACGGTGAGGACGAGGGCGAGGGCAAGGGCGCGGCGGGGCAGGCGGGTTGAAGCGGCGGGCGTAGGCACGAAGGCACCGTCCTGATCGTCCGGCTGGAGGTCTGGGATCCGGGGGCCGGGTCGAGGTTCCGGGGAATCGGGGGTTCCCCTCCGACTGGAGGTAGCTTAGGTTAGCCTAACCTTATTAACTAGCCCTGGGGGGCGTCCATGCCTGCAAGACCGGCCCGCGCGTCGACAGTCGCCCTGTTGGCGACCCTGGCGGCCTTGTGGGGCGCCCTGCTCCCGGCGACCGCCGCCCATGCGGCCGAACGCCCCGTACAGGGGGGCCGGCTGGACTGGGGCATCAAATCCTCCTTCCAGAGTTACGTCACCGGTCCCGTCGCGAAAGGCGCTTTCCAGCTGAAGAACGGCGCCGCCACGGTCGGCGGCAGCCTGTTCCGCTTCCACTCGGCCACCGGCTCCTACGATCCGGACTCCGGAGCCTTCGAGGCCTCCTTCAGCGGCGGCGTCGGCTTCCAGGGCCACCAGAAGCCGGACGGTGCGTACGAGTTGGACCTGACGGTCAGCCGCCCCACCGTCAAGATCGATGGAGGCGGCGGCACCCTCTACGCGGACGTCACGGGCAAGGCCAAGGACACCGGCGAGGTCAGCACCCGGACCCGGGTTCCCTTCGCCACCCTCGGCCTCGGCGGGATCAACATGAAGGGCGGCGCCAGCCCCGTCGTCCTGACCGGCGTCCCGGTCACCCTCACCGACCAGGGTGCCAAGGCCTTCGCGGGCTACTACTCGGCGGGCGACCGGCTCGACCCCCTCTCCCTCTCCGTCGACGTCAAAGCCGCCCCGGCCGCCGGCACCCCGCCGTCCGCGAGCGCCCCGGGGCAGACCCCGCAGCCTCCGCCGGACCCGCAGGCCGCCCGGGGAGCGTTCGCCGACGCCGCCGTCGACTGGGGTGTCCGGCGCACGTTCCGCGAGTACGTCACCGGGTCCGTCGGCCAGGGCAGATGGACCCTCGCCGAGGGGGCCCGGGACGGCGGCGCGCTGTTCCGGTTCCCGCAGGGCAAGGGCGCGTACGACGGCTCGAAGGGGACGCTCGACGCCTCCTTCGCCGGCACGGTCCATTTCACCGGCGTCCATCTCGACCTCGAACTCGGCAGGCCGCGCGTCACGGTGGAGAACGGCAAGGGCGTCCTGTCCGCGGACGTCACCACCGGCGGTGAGACGAAGGGCGCCGTCCCGCTCGTCGAGTTCGACGCCAAGGGGCTGAAGACCGAGGGCGCACTCGCCACCCTCACCGATGCCCCCGCGACCCTCACCGAGGGCGGCTCGCAGGCCTTCGGTTCCATGTACAAGGCGGGCACCGAGATGGACCCCGTCTCCCTCGCCGTCGCGCTCGATGCCACCGCGAAGCTGCCGGCCCTGCCCGACCTGGGCTCCACGGCCCCGCCCGCCCCGCCCGCCGCCCCCGGCCCGTCGCCCGCGCCCGTCGCCGAGGAGGGGGAGTCTTCGAACGCCGGGCCGTACGTCGCCCTCGGCGTGGCCGTCCTGGTCCTGGTCGGCGGTGCGACCCTCCTCCTCCTGCGCCGCAACCGCCGTACGGAGCCCACCCCCGCCGGACCGGACGCCCCGATCGCCCCGCCCGCCCCGGATGCCCCGACGACCCCGACCGCCCCGACGACCTCGGACGCCCCGGGCGGTTCCGCCGGGTCCGGGGGCCCGCAGCAGTCCCGGCCCTGACACCCCCGTCGTTCCCGCCCCTGCCCCTCCCGTTCCGTCAGCCACCCCCGTCGCCTTTCAGGAGGCCTGCCCCATGACCTCGTCCCACCGCCGTCCCCTCGCCCTCGCCATCGCCGCCGCGGCGGTGCTCGGCGCCACCGCCTTCGTCCTGCCCGCGACGGCGGCGGGCGGCGGGCAGGCCCCGGCGGCCGTCGCCGCCGCGCCGACGCCGATCGTGAACGGCACCCTCGACTGGGGCGTCCTGGCGAGCTACCGCTCGTACGTCCTCAACATCGCCAAGGGCACGATCACCCCGGCGGACGGGGCCGCGCTGAACTCCGACGGCACCTTCCGCTTCGGTTCGGCGACGGGCCGGTACGACAAGGACGGCGGGCACGTGGTGACCGCCGCCTTCAAGGGCAGCGTCACCTTCGACGCGCCCGCCCACGGCTTCAAGGTGACCCTCGCCAACCTCCGCTTCGACACGGGTACGAAGAAGCTGACGGCCGACGTCACCAAGAACGGCACCCTCACCCCCGGCGTCCCGCTGGCGGACGTGGCCTTCGGCGGCCCGGCGATGGACAAGCTGGGCACCACCCTCACCAAGGAGGCGGCGGAGCAGCTGGGTTCGGACAAGTACGTCGGTCTGGCCGGCGACCCGCTCACGGCGGCACTGGAGTTCGCGCAGCCCTCGCCGTCCCCCTCTCCGTCCGCGACGACGTCCGCCCCGGTGTCCCCGTCCGCCTCGGCCCCGTCGACGGGGGCGGCGCCCTCGCAGAGCACCGGCTCCCCGGCGGCCGACGGGCCCCAGCAGCTCGTGGGCGGCCGGCTGACCTGGGGGGTGAAGGACTCGTTCCGCTCGTACGTGGTGAAGGGCGGCGGCTCGGTCACCCCGGCGGGCGGGGCCGTCGCGAGCGGCGACACCTTCGCCTTCGCCCTGGGCAAGGGCGAGCTGGACACCGCGAAGCAGAAGCTGAGCGCCTCGTTCGCGGGCAGCCTGCGCTTCCAGCGGGCCGACCACGGCGTCGACATGACCTTCGCGAACCTGCGCGTCAACGCCGAGGGCAAGAAGGGCACCCTCGTCCTGGACGTCAAGACGCCCACCGCCACCAAGGCGGACGTCCCCTTCGCCACGCTCGACCTGTCGAAGACCGAGTACCGGACCACGGGCGGCCTGCTGACCCTGAACGCCGTCCCCGCCGCCTTCACCGCGGAGGGCGCGGCCGCCATCGGGGCGCCCAGCCCGGACTACGCGGAGGGCAAGCCGACCGACCCCGTCACCCTCTCCGTGTCCGTCGACAAGGACGCCGTGCTCCCCACGGGGACGCCCGCCACCGCGCCCACCGCGACCCCCGCGCCGGCCACCGCCGGCGGCACGGGAGGCGCCGTGGGAGGTGGCGGCGCTGGCGGCAGCATCGGCGGGAACCTCGCCAGCACCGGCGCCGAACTCCCGGCCACGGCCCTGCTCGCCGCCTCCGGCGCAGCCGTCGTGGCCGGTGCGGGCGCCGTCCACCTCGCGCGCAGGCGGCGCTCAGTCCGGATGTGAACCGTGTTTCAATTCCAGCGTGAACGATCTCGATGTGCTCAGTGTCTTCTGTGCGGGCGACGGGCGGTACGGCAACCTGCTCGGCGTCGTGCGCGACGGCCGGTCCTGCCCCGACGACGCGTCGCGGCAGGCCCTGGCCGCTGAACTCGGCTACAGCGAGACGGTGTTCGTCGACGACCCCGAGCGCGGGGTCGTCGACATCCGCACCCCCGGAACGCGGATGTCCTTCGCGGGTCATCCGCTGGTCGGCGTCGCCTGGCTGCTCGACATCGAGGAGCTCCAGCCGCCGGCCGGCTCCGTATGGGCCCGTGACGACGGCGAGTTCACCTGGATCACGGCCCTCCCCGAGTGGGTCGAGGGCAAGCGCACCGAGCAGTACGCCAGCCCCGCCGAGGTCGACGCGCTGCCCGCGCCGCCGCCGGGCGAGGGCTGGCTGTACGCCTGGGCCTGGGAGGACGAGACCGCGGGCCGCATCAGGGCCCGCGGCTTCCCGCGCCGCCCCGACGGGGCCATCACCGAGGACGAGGCCACCGGCTCGGCCGCGATACTGCTGACCGCCGAGCTGAACCGGGCCCTGAACATCACCCAGGGCGCGGGCTCCCAGATCCTCACCGCGCCCGGCCCGGACGGCACGGTCGAGATCGGTGGCCGCGTCCGCTTCGCCAAGCCCCCGCAGGCCCGCCCCGGAACTGAGTAGGCGCGCACCCGAAGTTGAGTACGCGCACCCTGGGGCCGGGCTGGCGCCTGCGGTGGAATGGGCGCATGAACACGAATTCGACCGCCGCGCAGCACCCCACCGGAACGCAGCAGTGGCTGCTGGTCCCCGCGCTCTTCACGGCGCTGACGCTGGCGGCCGCAGGCCTGAGCTACTCGACTTCCTACCTGCCGCAGGCGTCGCGCTGGCTCCTGCTGCCGTACCTGATCCCGCTGGGGCTGGCCGCCGCCACCTGGCGGCGGCCGCGGACCCCGCAGCAGAGGACGAACCGCATCGTGGCGGGCAGCATCGGCTGCGCGCTCGCCCTCTTCTACGCCAAGGGCGCCGAGGCCCTGCTGTTCTGCATCGGCCTGGCGGTCTGGCTGATCCAGGGCGACTGACTCAGGCGCTCAGTGGGAACGCTTCGCCCAGCTGGCGGAAGACCGCCCCGTTGAAGTCGAAGGCGCGCTTGCACTCGTCGATGATGCGCTGCTTCTCCAGGTCGTCCGCGGCGATCGCGTCCAGCAGGTCCCGGTAGGTCCGCTTGAAGGCCGCGGGGTTGGAAATGTCCGCGAAGACGTAGAACCGCACCCCATCGCCCTTGCGCGTGAAGCCCCAGGTCCGCTCCGCCTTGTCGCGGATGATCTGGCCGCCCGAGAGGTCGCCCAGGTAGCGGGTGTAGTGGTGGGCGACGTATCCGCCGGGCCAGGTGGCCGCGCACTGCGCCACGCGGGCCGCGTAGGCCTGCGTCGCGGGCAGCGCGATCAGCGTCTCGTGCCAGGCCGGTCCGCGCAGGTGCGCCAGGTCCCGCTCGATCTCGTCGACGCGCATCAGCTCGGGCCGTATGAACGGGCCCGCCACGGGGTCGTCCTTCAGGGACGCGGCCGCGTCCTCCAGAGCCCGGTACACGAACCACAGCTGCTCGGTGTAGCGCGCGTACGCGTCCACCCCCAACCGGCCGCCGAGCAGGTCGCTCATGAACGTCGAGGTCTCCGCCTCGGTGTGCTGCTCGTGCGAGGCGACACGGATGACCGTGGAGAAGGCGTCCAAGACAATCCTCCGGAGACGGGACGAGGGACGGGTCCGACGGGCTCGGGCCCGGCGGGCGTGACGGCGCGGCCGCCACGCCCGATCCTCGTGCTTAGGGTTACCTAAGTCAATGTGTTCCCGACGTGCTGTCGGTAAAACACTCCCGGCGGAAGTTTTACGGCAGGGTGAGGATCTCGGCTCCCGTGTCCGTCACCACCAGTGTGTGCTCGAACTGCGCGGTGCGCTTGCGATCCTTCGTGACGACCGTCCAGCCGTCCGCCCACATGTCGTACTCGTGCGTGCCCAGGGTCAGCATCGGCTCGATCGTGAAGGTCATCCCGGGCTCGATGACCGTCGTGGCGTGCGGGCTGTCGTAGTGCGGGATGATCAGGCCGGAGTGGAAGGACGAGTTGATCCCGTGCCCGGTGAAGTCCCGGACCACGCCGTAGCCGAAGCGCTTCGCGTACGACTCGATGACCCGGCCGATCACGTTGATCTGGCGGCCCGGCTTGACGGCCTTGACGGCCCGGTTCAGGGCCTCGCGGGTGCGCTCCACCAGCAGCCGCGACTCCTCGTCCACCGCCCCGCACAGGTACGTGGCGTTGTTGTCCCCGTGCACGCCGCCGATGAACGCGGTGACGTCGAGGTTCACGATGTCGCCGTCGCGCAGGACGGTGGAGTCGGGGATGCCGTGACAGATGACCTCGTTGACCGAGGAGCACAGGGACTTGGGGAAGCCCCGGTAGCCCAGCGTCGACGGGTAGGCGCCGTGGTCGCACATGTACTCGTGCGCGACCCGGTCCAACTCGTCGGTGGTCACCCCCGGGGCGATCAGCTTGGCGGCCTCTTCCATCGCCTGGGCGGCGATCCGACCGGCGATGCGCATGGCCTCGATGGTCGCGGCCGACTGCACCTCCGGTCCGGTGTACGGAGTGGGCGCGGGCTTGCCCACGTACTCGGGCCTGCGGATGTTTCCGGGAACGGAACGGACGGGAGAAAGCTCGCCTGGTACGAGCAGCGACTGGCCAGACATGCAAGCGAGTGTATCCAGCGGGGATGGGGCAGCATGGCGGCAGAGAGCGGTATCGAGAGGAGCCCTACGACGATGGCCCTGTTCAAGAAGCGCCAGGTGGGCAAACCCGGCGAGTGGTACTACTGCCTGGTCCACCACAAGGTCGAGGAAGGCCCGGAATGCCCGGCGAAGGACCGGTTCGGACCGTACGCGACGCCGGAGGAGGCCAACCACGCCATGGAGACGGCGCAGGAACGCAACCTCGAATGGCAGAACGACCCCAAGTGGAACGACAAGACCCCCGACGAGGACGAGGGCACGGCCGCGCCCTAGGACCGCCGGGCCGGGGCGGGCTACCAGCGGCTCGGCGGCGGGGCGGTCAGCTGGTCGGCCAGCCGCGCCAGCCGGTCCCGCAGCCGCCGCGGCCCGCGCTGCTCCGGCAGGCCGTTCTCCCCGGCCGCCGCGCTGACCAGGTGCTGCACCGTGTCCAGGTCCAGCTCGCCGGCGCCCTCCCGGACGGACAGGGCGTCGTGCGCGAGCGCGGCGAGATCCGGATCACCGCCGTCCAGGGACAGTACGGTCGCCCCCGCGCGCCGGGCGTCGTGCACCCGATCCAGCAGCCCCGCCCCGGGCCGCTCCGGCGCCACCACCAGCAGCGTGTGCCCGCGCCGGGCCCCCTCCAGCCGGCCCAGCCCCACCGCCAGGTGCGGCGGCGCCCCGGGCAGCACGCGGTGGCGCACCAGCGTGGGCGCCAGCTCCGGCAGCCCCGACCAGGCGGCCTCGTCCACCAGGTGGGCCGCCAGGTGCCAGGGCTCGTACTGCTCGGTGCCCACCAAGAGCAAGCTCCCGCCGGCCGGAGCCACGGAACGGCGCAGCGACCCGGCGAAGCGGCGCGCGGTCGCGGGCCACTGCGTACCGGCGAGCACCTCGCGCAGCAGCGCGACCCTCACGGCGTCCATATCGGCATCCTGCCGCATGGAAGGGACGTACAGGAGCGCTTCGCCCCGCTTCGCCCGGCAGTGCGGGCCCCGTGTCCGTTCGACTCTGCGGATCACGGCATTACCCTCGCCCCCATGACCTCCTCAGACAGCAATCAGATTCCGCCCGCCACGGCACCGGCGAAGGCGCCGGCCAAGGACCCGTGGGACCTGCCGGACGTGTCGGGCCTCGTCGTCGGCGTCCTCGGCGGCACCGGCGACCAGGGCCGGGGCCTGGCCTACCGGCTGGCGCGGGCCGGCCAGAAGGTGATCATCGGCTCCCGTGCCGCCGACCGTGCGCAGGGCGCAGCCGACGAGCTGGGCCTCGGCGTAGAGGGCGCGGACAACGCCGAGTGCGCGCGCCGCAGCGACATCGTGATCATCGCCGTGCCGTGGGAGGGCCACGCCAAGACCCTCGAAGCCCTCCGCGAGGACCTCGCGGGCAAGCTCGTGGTGGACTGCGTCAACCCGCTCGGCTTCGACAAGCAGGGCGCGTACGCCCTCCAGGTCGAAGAGGGCAGCGCCGCCCAGCAGGCCGCGGCCCTGCTCCCCGACTCCCGGGTCACGGCGGCCTTCCACCACCTCTCGGCGGTGCTGCTCCAGGACGCCTCGGTCGAGGAGATCGACACCGACGTGATGGTCCTCGGAGAATCCCGCGCCGACACGGACATCGTCCAGGCCCTGGCCGCCCGCATCCCGGGCATGCGCGGAGTCTTCGCGGGCCGCCTGCGCAACGCCCACCAGGTGGAATCCCTGGTCGCCAACCTCATCTCCACCAACCGCCGCTACAAGGCCCACACGGGCCTGCGCGTCACGGACATCTGACATCTGACGTCGGACATCTGACGTTGAGGGGAGGCCGTCGGGCCCGGCGGCCTCCCGAAGCCGTCCGCCGGGCCCGGCGGCGCCGCCACCCCGGTCAGCCCCGGTCAGCCCCGGCGTCCGCCGCGCGCCTCGACGGGCCCCAGATGCGCCACGACCCCCTGGTAGAAGCGGTCCACGGCCTCGTCGACGCTGCGGATGAAACCGGACTCCGTGTTCCCGCGGGTGTTGCCCATGCCCTTGATCAGCGACAGCCGGAACCCGGTGAGGGGTGCGCCGCCCTTGGGCAGCAGGTCGCCCGGCTCGGGGCGCAGCCGCTCCAGGGTGCCGCGCGGCCCGTTCCCCTCCTCGACGAGGCTCTCCACGTGCAGGTCCGCCGGCGCCTCGGCCAGCAGCCGAACCAGCCGCTTCACCGTGGTCAGCGGATACGAGCCCGCCGGCGCCGGTACGTCGACCGAGGTGCGGACCTTGCCCGTCCGCAGATCGGCGGTGACCGCGAGGACGCTGCTCGTCCCGTCGATGCGCAGCTCCGCCGTGAGCCGCCCGTCCCGGCACAGCTTCTCCGCCGCCGCCGCACGACGCGCCTGCGGGTCGCTTCCGCGCCGGGCGCGCTGCACGGGGAGCGCCTTCTGCCCGAGTTCCCCGCCCAGGCGCAGGCAGACCTGGCTGCCTTTACGGGAGCACTGCGGGGCATGGGGGACACTGGTGGGGCTCGACCCCGTTCCGTGTTGCCGAGGAGCTGTTCCCCATGCCCCGCCTTGCCGTGTTCGCCATCGTCGTCTGCGTCCTGTCCGTGGCCGCGGCCGTGGTCGCCTTCGTGGAGGGCAGCTTCCTGGGGATCGTGTGGGTGCTACTGGCCGGCCTCACGTCCAACATGGCCTGGTTCTACCTGCGCAAGGCCAAGGCCGAGAAGGCCTCGCGCTCCGCGGGCTAGGCGCGGCCGCTCACGGCTGGGGTGCGGCGCAGAAGCCGTTCGTGTCCTGCCAGAAGCGGTAGAGGTCGCGGCCGCAGAAGGTCTCCAGGTCGGACACGCCCAGCGTGGACAGCAGATTGCGCACCACGTCGAAGAAGTACCCGTTGACCTCCGGGATCCACAGCAGCGCGAACACCGCGATCAGCCCGAACGGCGCCAGTGGCGCCACCTCGCGGCGGATCCGGTACGACAGCCAGGGTTCGATGATCCCGTAGCCGTCCAGGCCCGGGACCGGCAGGAAGTTCAGGATCGCCGCCGAGACCTGGAGCAGCGCGAGGAAGGCGAGCGCGAAGCGGAACGCCAT
This sequence comes from Streptomyces sp. NBC_00597, assembly GCF_041431095.1. Lineage (GTDB taxonomy): Bacteria > Actinomycetota > Actinomycetes > Streptomycetales > Streptomycetaceae > Streptomyces. Next base: position 3,331,097 of record NZ_CP107757.1, on the reverse strand, counting down.
CGGGACGCCGTCCAGGGCGTTCAGCCAGAACGGCGCCGTGCAGACGACCGCGAACGCCACGTTGGTCAGCGGGCCCGCCGCCGAGATGATGCTGTGCTTCCAGCGGCCCTGGATCCGGTCGTGCTCGATGTAGACGGCGCCGCCGGGCAGGCCCAGCCCGCCCATGATCACGAAGATCACCGGCAGGATGATGCTGAGCAGCGCGTGCGTGTACTTCAAGGGGTTCAGCGTGAGGTAGCCCTTGGCCCCGACCGTGAGGTCCCCGCTGTGCAGGGCCGTGCGGGCGTGCGCGTACTCGTGCAGGCACAGGGAGACGATCCAGGCCGAGGTCACGAACAGGAACACGGCGAGCCCGGTGCTCGTCGAATACCCCGTCCACACGGCCCACCCGGTGACCGCCATGACCGCGACGATCCCGAGGAATACGGAACTGATCTGCCGCTCGCCGCGGCTGCCCTGATGACCCATGCGGCGAAACCTACCCCGGGCAGGGGGCCAAAAGGAGTACGGGCCAGGGGGTGGGGCCAGCGACAATGGGCCCGTGCGTTACGCGATTCTCGGTACTGCCCAGGCCAGCAGCGACGACGGGACACCCGTCGCCGTCGGCGGAACACGCCTGCGCGCGCTGCTGACCGCGCTCGCGCTGCGCCCCGGACGGGCGGTGCAGGCGCACCTCCTCGTGGCGGAGGTGTGGGACGGTGACCGGCCGGCGGACGCCCCGGCCGCGCTCCAAGCCCTGGTGGGCCGGCTGCGGAAGGCGCTGGGACACGGGGCGGTGCGCTCGGTGGAGGGCGGCTACCTCCTCGTCGCCGCGAGCGAGGACGTCGACCTGTACCGCTTCGAGCGGCTCGTCCGGGCCGGAGCCGCCGCGCAGGACCCCGCCGAGGCGGCCGCCCGCTATGACGAGGCCCTGGCGCTGTGGCGCGGCCCGGCACTGGCGGACCTGCCCGAATCGGCGGCCGAGTCCGTCCGCTGGGAGGCCGTGCGCATGGACGCGCGCCGGGGCCGGCTCGCGGCGGCCCTGGCCCTGGGCCAAGCCGAGCGGGCCCTCCCGGAACTGACCGTCCTGTGCGGGGAGCGCCCGCTGGACGAGCCGCTCCAGGTCCTGCGGATCCGGGCGCTGCGGGACACGGGCCGGGCGGCGGAGGCACTGGCCGCCTACGACACCGTCCGCCGGCACCTCGCCGCCCGCCTGGGCACCGACCCGGGCCCCGAACTGCGGGCCCTCCACACGGCCCTCCTGGCCCCGCCGCCGGCCGACACCCCCCGGCCCCCCGCCGTCGCCCACCCTGCGCAGCCGGTGCCGGAGCCCGTCGCCGCCGGGCATGGCCAGGGGAACCTGCGGGTGCGGCTGACCAGCTTCGTCGGCCGCGAGGACGACATCAAGGTCATCGGCGAGGACCTCGGGCGGGCCCGGCTCGTCACCCTCCTCGGGCCCGGCGGGGCCGGGAAGACCCGGCTGTCCCAGGAGGCCGCCGAGCACGCCGCCCGGGCGTGGCCCGACGGCGTGTGGCTCGTGGAGCTGGCTCCGGTGGACGACCCCGAGGACGTCGCCGAGGCCGCGCTCACCGCGCTCGGTGCGCGCGAGACCAAGCTGCGCACCGCCACCGAGGAGCTGCGGGCGCTGACCGACCGGGCCGGGGACGAGCCCCTCGGCCGGCTCGCGGAACACTGCGCCCGCCGCCGGATGCTGATGATCCTCGACAACTGCGAGCACGTCATCGGCGCCGCCGCGGAACTCGCCGAGGAACTCCTCGCCCGCTGCCCCGGCGTGCGGATCCTGGCCACCAGCCGCGAACCCCTCGGCGTGCCCGGCGAGTTCCTACGACCGGTGGAGCCGCTGCCCGACCCCGTCGCACTGCGCCTGCTCGGCGAGCGCGGGGCCGCCGCCCGGCCCGGGTTCCGCACCGACGACGACCCCGAGGCCGCCGCCGAGATCTGCCGCCGCCTCGACGGGCTGCCGCTCGCCATCGAGCTCGCCGCGGCCCGGCTGCGCCTCCTCACCCCGCGCCAGATCGCCGACCGGCTCGACGACCGCTTCCGGCTCCTGACCAGCGGCGCCCGGACCGTACTGCCCCGCCAGCAGACGCTGCGCGCCGTCGTCGACTGGTCCTGGGACCTGCTCGACGCACCGGAACGGGCCGTGCTGCGCCGGCTGTCCGTCTTCGCCGGCGGCTGCGACGTCGCCGCCGCCGAAGCCGTGTGCGCCGACCCCCACACCCTCGACCTGCTCGGCTCCCTCGTCGACAAGTCCCTCGTCGTGGCCGCCCCGGGCCCCGACGGCACCGGCATGCGCTACCGGATGCTGGAGACCGTCGCCGAGTACGCCGCCGAGCGGCTGGCCGAAGCCGGCGGGGACCGCGCCGACGCCGAGCGCCGCCACCTCACGTACTACCGCGAACTCGCCCGCACCACCGAGCCGCTGCTGCACGGCCGCGGCCAGCGCGAGGCCACCACCAGGTTCGCCACCGAGTACGAGAACCTCCGTACCGCGCTGCGCCGCGCCGTCGCGGCCCGCGACACCGGCGAGGTGCTCTGCCTGGTCCACTCCCTCGTCTGGTACTGGCAGATGCACGACCTGCGCGCCGAGTCCCGGCACTGGTCCAACGCCGCCGCCGCGCTCGGCCCCGACCCCTTCCTCGCGCCCGTCGTCCCCGCGGAGCCGGTGTACGAGCGGCTCGTGGACTCGCCCCCGCCGTACAGCGGGGACCAGCTCAACGAGGCCTGGCGCGGCATCCGGCTGATCCAGCTGGCAGCCCGCGACCAGCACAGCGGGAGCTGGAACGCGCCCGACGTCCTGGAACGGGCAGAGGGGGTCCTCGCCGCCTACCGGCCCGGCCTCCCGCAGACCTGCCGGTACCCGGCAGGTCTGTGGATCTTCGCCGTGATGATCGCCGGGGATCCCGCGCTGCTCCAGCAGGTCCTCGACGTCACCGTCGACACCGCCCGCGAGCTGGACTTCCGCTGGGAGCTGGCCGCCGCCCTCCAGGTACGGGCCAACGTCTTGGCCAACCGGGCCGACTGGTCCGGCGACGCGGCCCGCGACGCCGACGAGAGCCTCGCCCTCTTCGAGGCGCTCGGCGACGACTGGGGCTGCGCGGAGGCCCTTTCCGCCCGCGCCGAATCACTGGAGAAGCGCGGCGAGTTCGCGTCGGCCGCCAACGACTACCGGTCCGCGATCGAACACGCCGAGCGGCTCGGCGCCCCGTCCCAGGTCTCCGTTCTGCGCGTGAGGATGGCCGGGGGCCTGATCGAGAGCGGTGCCCTCGCCGAGGCCGAGGAGATCCTCACCGAGGCCGTGGACACCACGCGGTCCTACGGCAACGAGGCCCTGCCGGCCGCCCGGATGTTCCTCGCGATCATCAACGGCCGCACCGGGCGCATCGCCGAGGCCCACCGCCACCTCCGGCTGCTGCGCGAGGAGTTCGCGTTCGGCGTGCACGGGGTCTTCGACGGGTTCCTGCTCGGCACGATGGCCTGGCTGGAGAACCGGGAGGGCAAGTACACGGAAGCCCTCGCCCTGCTGCGGCAGGCCATGGAGAGCGTCCGGGACCCGCTCGCCGTGATGGTCACCCCACAACTTCCCGCCGTGTACCTGATGACGGCGGCCCTCTCCCGCATCTGCCTCGGCGGCCCGCAGGACGCCTACGACGCCGCGCGGCTGCTCGGCGCGTACCGGGCGCTGCTGCCGCCCCTGCACTTCGCGGTCAGCACGGAACGCGAGGACGCGGCCCGCGCCGAGGAGCTGACGCGCGCCGCGCTCGGCGACGCTGCCTACGAGGCGGCGTACGCCGAAGGCGGCGGCCTCACCCTGGAGGAGGCCACCGCCCTCATCTGACCCGGCCCCCCGTGCGGGGCCCGTCCGGGACGCGATCCGGAACGGACCGACCGTCCCGGATCAGGTCTTCTGGCGGAACTTGCGGACGGCGAGCGGCATGAGGACCGCGGTGATGGCGACCGACCAGGCCAGAGTGATCCACACCGAGTGGCCCAGTGGGGTGCCGTTCATCAGGCCGCGTGCCGCGTCGGCCAGGTTCGACAGCGGGTTGTAGTCCGTGAAGGACTGCAGCCAGCCCGGCATGGTCGTCGGCTTGGCGAAGATCGAGCTGCCGAACTGCAACGGCATCAGGACCAGCATCGCCATGCCCTGGACGGCCTGCGCGGTCTTCATCGTCAGACCCAGCAGGATGAAGATCCACATCAGGGAGGCGCCGAAGACGGCCGACAGCCCGATGGCCAGGAGCAGCGCCGGCACCGAATGGACGGACAGGCCGAGCATGAAGCCCACGGCGAGCAGGATGGCGTTGGCGACCATCATCCGGCCGAGTTCGACCACGATCTTGGCGATCAGCACGGAGGACCGGGCGATCGGCATGGACCGGAACCGGTCCATCACGCCCTTCTTGAAGTCGTCGTTGACGCCGGTGCCGACGCCCATGGCGATGTTCATGCCCATCATCGCCATCAGGCCCGGGACCAGGTAGTTGACGTACTGCTCCTGGTTGCCCTTGCCGGACATCGCGCCACCGAAGACGAACACGAACAGCAGCGTGAAGATGATCGGCATGAACACGGCGTCGAACATCGACTCCGGGTCCTGCTTGATCTGGAGGGCGTTGCGCCGCACCAGGGCGCCGATGTGGCGCAGGTTGGCGCGCAGGCCGATCCGGCCGTCCTCGGACGGGGCGGACGCCGCGGCCGCCGGGGCGGCCACGGGCTTGGTGGTGGTGACGGTGCTCATGCCGCGACCTCCTCGGTCTTCTCGGTGGGAACGGACTCCTCGATCGAGGTGGGCCGATGGCCGGTGATGGCCAGGAACACCTCGTCCAGGCTGGGCAGGTACGTGCCGAGATCGGCGATCCCGTATCCGCGGGCGGCCAGCAGGCCGACCACGGCGGTCAGCTGCTCGTCGCTCAGGATCGGGACCAGCAGCACGCCCTCGTCCGGGACGGCCTGCGAACCGGCGATGCCGTCGAGCCCTGCCTCCGCCAGCGCACGGGCCATGCCCGGCAGGTCGGAAGCGGCGGCGGGGCGGATCTTCAGGGTCCGGCCGCCGACGCGGGCCTTCAGCTCGTCGACCTTGCCGTTGGCGATGACCTTGCCCCGGTCGATGACCGTCAGCTCGTTCGCGAGCTGCTCGGCCTCCTCCATGTACTGGGTGGTGAGCAGGACGGTGGCCCCCTCGGCAACCATCCGCTGCACCTCGTCCCACACCTCGTTGCGGGTGCGGGGGTCGAGGCCGGTGGTCGGCTCGTCCAGGTACAGCACGGCCGGGCGGCCGATCATCGAGGCGGCCAGGTCGAGCCGGCGGCGCATGCCGCCGGAGTAGTTCATCGCGGCCTTCTTGGCGGCCTCGGTGAGCGAGAACCGCTCCAGCAGCTCGTCGGCGCGGGCCCGGGCCTCCTTGCGGGACAGGTCGAGCAGCCGGCCGATCATGTAGAGGTTCTCCCAGCCGGAGAGCTTCTCGTCGACCGAGGCGTACTGGCCGGTCAGGCCTATGGTGCGCCGGAGCTGCCGCGGCTGGCGGACCACGTCGTAGCCCGCGACGATCGCGGTGCCGGAGTCCGGGACGATCAGGGTGGAGAGGCAGCGTACGAGGGTCGTCTTGCCGGCGCCGTTGGGACCGAGGACCCCGAGGACCGTGCCCTCGCGCACGTCCAGGTCGACACCGTCCAGGGCTTTGGTCTCGCCGTAGTGCTTGACCAGTCCCCGCACCTCGACGGCGTGCGAGCCGTTCAGGGGATTCTTGTCGTTTCGCGTCATGTCCATCATGGGACCATCCGCGACCGACAACGCACCGACAGGCGACCGACAGGCAGCCGACAGCCCGCCGACGACACGTCGGCGGGCTGTCGGGCCGGGATCCGACCGGGTCAGTGGAAGCTGTGCTCGGCCTGCGGGAACGTTCCGCCGACCACGTCCTCGGCGAACGCCTTCGCCGCGTCGCCCATGGTCGCGCGGAGGTTCGCGTACTGCTTCACGAACTTCGGCATCTTCCCGCCGGTCAGACCCATCATGTCGGTCCACACCAGCACCTGCGCGTCGCACTCCGCGCCGGCACCGATGCCGACCGTCGGGATGTGCAGGGACCGGGTGACCTCGGCGGCCAGCTCGGCCGGGACCAGCTCCAGCACCACCGCGAAGGCGCCCGCGTCCTGCGCCGCCTTGGCATCGCGCAGCAGCTGGTGCGCGGCCTCGTCGCCGCGGCCCTGCACCCGGTAGCCCATGGCGTTCACGGACTGCGGGGTCAGGCCCAGGTGGGACATGACGGGGATGCCGGACTGCACGATCAGCTCGGTCTGGTGCAGCGAGCGCTCGCCGCCCTCCAGCTTCACGGCCCCGACACCGGCCTCCTTCACGAGGCGGGTGGCACTGCGCAGCGCCTGCACGGCGCCTTCCTGGTACGAGCCGAACGGCAGGTCGCCGACGACGAGGGCCCGGCTGGTGCCCCGTACGACGGCCGCCGACAGCAGGGTCATCTCCTCCATCGTCACGGGGACGGTGGTCTCGTAGCCGAGGTGACAGTTGCCCATGGAATCGCCGACGAGGATGACCGGGATGCCGGCCTCGTCGAAGACGGACGCGGTCATCGCGTCGTAGGCGGTGAGCATGGGCCACTTCTCGCCGCGCTCCTTGGCGAGGGTGAGGTCGCGGACGGTGATCCGCCGGGTGCCCGTGCCTCCGTACAGGGTGGGGGAGGTGGCTTCGCGGGCAGGCGAAACGGCATGCGTCATTGCAACTGCTCCTTGTGTCATCTCGAGGCGCCCTCACGGCGTCCCCGGACTCATCCACCATGGTGGCACCTGCCCGGCCCGTGGGGAAAGTGGCGCGAAGACCGGTGCGTCACACTCCCGGCCCACACGAGGCGCCCTCATGGCCCCCTCATGGTCCCCTCCTGGGGCGTTCGGCGCGCGCGAGAGCGAATGTGCGCGTTTCGTGACAAGCGGAACCTCGGCCACACGGCTGTTCGTCCTTGCGGACGTACGGCCGGAACACGGCACGGAAGGCTTCGTCGATCGCCTAGGGTCAAGGTGCGGGGACGGAGCGCAAGCACGGCAGCGAGGGCAGTGGCATGGCACAGGCGTACATGACGGAGACGGGGAACGGCGGCTCGGAGCCCGAGCCCTCCGGATCCCGCCTCCGGCGCCGACTGGCCGGGCTGCGCCACGACCGGGGCATCTGGCGGCGCGGGATCGTGACCGCGGCCCTGGCCGCCCTGATCTCACTGGTCATGATCTTCCACGCCGAGCTGTCGAACGACGTCGGCAACCTCGGCAGCCTCACCGAGACCTTCCTGCCCTGGCTGGGCCTGGCCGTGCCGCTCCTGCTCGCCGCCGCCGTCGTCCGCAAGTCGGCCACCGCGCTGATCGCGATACTGCTGACGGCCGTCGTCTGGGTGAACCTTTTCGGCGGCCTCGTCCTCGACAAGTCCGGCTCCGGCGGCAACCTGATGGTCGCCACCCACAACGTCGACGCCGACAACACCGACCCGCGCGGCACCGCCGCCCAGGTCGCGAAGTCCGGGGCCGACGTCCTGGCCCTGACCGAGCTCAAGGGCAGCGTGGTCCCCGTCTACGAGCAGGCCCTCGCCGGCACGTACAAGTACCACGCCGTCGAGGGCACGGTCGGCGTGTGGAGCAAGTACCCGCTGAGCTCCAGCCTGCCCGTCGACATCAAGATGGGCTGGACCCGCGCCATGCGCACCACCGTGGACAGCCCGCACGGCCCGATCGCCGTCTTCGCCGCCCACCTGCCCTCCGTACGGGTCAAACTGAACGCGGGCTTCACCGCCAACCAGCGCGACAACAGCGCCGGGGCCCTGGGCGCCGCGCTCGCCGCCGAACCGCTGAAGAAGGTCATCCTGCTCGGCGACCTCAACGGCACCATGAACGACCGCTCCCTGTCCGAGGTCACCTCGCAGATGCGCTCCACGCAGGGCGCGGCGGGCAACGGCTTCGGCTTCAGCTGGCCGGCCCAGTTCCCGATGGCCCGCATCGACCAGATCATGGTCCGCGGGATCACGCCCGACGCCTCCTGGACCCTCCCGCGCACGGGCAGCGACCACCTGCCGGTCGCCGCGCGGGTGACCGTGCGCAAATAGGCTCCGCCGGGGCCGGGCCGGGGCCGTGCCGCCGGCTCAGGGGCGGCCGGTTCCGGCACCGCCGGGTGCACCCGAACGGTTCGAGGGGGGCCTCGCCGCCGAAGCGGCCCGGCCCCCCTCCCCGTTCCTGCCGGGCGTAGCGGCTAGGCCTGCTCGCGCCAGCCGTTCGTGATGGGCAGCCGGCGGTCCTTGCCGAAGCCCTTCGCGGAGATCTTCGTGCCCGGCGGGTACTGGCGGCGCTTGTACTCCGCCGTGTCGACCATCCGCAGGGTCTTCGCGACGAGCTCCGCGTCGAAGCCGGCCGCGACGATCGCGTCCAGGCCCTGGTCGCGGTCCACGTACAGCTCCAGGATCGCGTCGAGCACCGGGTAGTCCGGCAGCGAGTCCGTGTCCACCTGGTCCGGGCGCAGCTCGGCGCTCGGCGGCTTGACGATCGAGTTCTCCGGGATCGGCGGGGCCTCGCCGCGCTCGGTCGCGGCCCGGTTGCGGTAGCGCGCGAGCCGGAAGACGTCCGTCTTGTAGACGTCCTTGATCGGACCGTACGCGCCCACCGAGTCGCCGTACAGGGTGGAGTAGCCGACGGCCAGCTCCGACTTGTTGCCCGGGGCCAGGACGATGTGGCCCTCCTGGTTGGACACCGCCATCAGCATCGTGCCGCGCAGCCGGGACTGGAGGTTCTCCTCCGCCAGGCCGGTCAGGCCCAACGCGCCCATGTACGCGTCGAACATCGGCTCGATCGGCACGGTCCGGAAGTTCAGGCCGGTCCGCTCGGCGAGGTCGGCCGCGTCGCCCTTGGAGTGGTCCGAGGAGTACTTGGAGGGCATCGAGATGCCGTACACGTTCTGGGCGCCGATCGCGTCGCAGGCGATCGCGGCGACGAGGGCGGAGTCGATGCCTCCGGACAGCCCGATCAGGACGGAACGGAATCCGTTCTTCTTGACGTACGCGCGCAGGCCGACGACCAGCGCGTCGTACACCTCCTCGTCGTCGTCCAGGCGGTCGGCGTATCCGCCGGTGGCCACGGGCTCGTACGGCTCCACCGGCTCCTCGGAGAGGATCACGCGGTCGATCCGCAGCCCGTCGTCCACGACGCCTTCGGGAGCGTCGCTGGACGCCGCGGGCAGTTCGAGGTCGACGAGGACGCAGCCCTCGGAGAACTGCGGCGCGCGCGCGACGACCTCGCCGGAGGCGTCCACGACGATGGAGTCGCCGTCGAAGACCAGCTCGTCCTGGCCGCCGATCATCGCCAGGTAGGCGAGGGTGCAGCCGGCCTCCTGGGCGCGCTTGCGGACCAGTTCGAGGCGCAGGTCGTCCTTGTTGCGCTCGTACGGGGAGGCGTTGACGGAGATCAGCAGGCCGGCGCCGGCGGAGCGGGTGGCCGGCACGCGGCCGCCCTCCTGCCAGAGGTCCTCGCAGATCGCCAGGGCCACGTCGACGCCGCGCACCCGGATCACCGGCTGGGTGTCGCCCGGCACGAAGTACCGGAACTCGTCGAACACGCCGTAGTTGGGCAGGTGGTGCTTGGCGAACCGGAGGACGACCTTCCCGCCGTACAGCACGGCCGCCGCGTTCTCCGGGGAGCCGGCGGGACGACCGAGCCGCGGGGCGGCCTTCTCCGTACGGTCGAGGTAGCCGACGATGACCGGCAGTTCCCCGAAGCCCTCGGCCGCCAGCCGCTCCGCGAGTGCGCGCAGCGCGGTGCGGGAGGCCTCGACGAACGAGCCGCGCAGGGCGAGGTCCTCGACGGGGTACCCGGTCAGCACCATCTCCGGGAACGCCACCAGGTGGGCGCCCTGCTCGGCGGAGTGCCGGGTCCAGTGGACGACCGAGTCGGCGTTGGCGGCGATGTTGCCGACCTGCGAGTCGATCTGATTCAGAGCGAGGCGAAGTTGAGGCACGGGACCCAGTCTAATCGTCTTTCTGACGCGATGTCCTGGGTCCCGTGCTTCCGGCGTGCTCCGGTCGTGCCCGGGCGGCGCTCCGGTCAGCCGATCGCGCCGCTGAACTTCGCGTTGGGCAGCATGACTCCGGGCGAGATGTCGGCGCTGATGTGCTCGGTGCCCTCGGGTACCTCGAAGGCCACGACCCCGCTGGCGGACTCGCCCGGCAGGATGTCGCCCCTGATCATCTTCGGGACGTCGCCGTCGAAGACGAGCTTGGCGGTCATGCCCTTCTCGTCGCGGACGTTGGGCATCGCGTAGATGACGTTGTGCGCGGCGGAAGAGCCGTTGGTGATGGTCAGCGTCATCTCCACCGCGTTGCCCACGGTGGAGTACTTGTTCTTCGTGACGTACTTCTTCGGCGTCGAGAGGGTCACCTTGATGCCGTTCGGGTACGTGTACGTCTCGCCGAACGGCAGCGGCGTCGTCATGCCGGGCACCTGCGAGGGCGTCGGCGTCGGCGACGGCCTCGCGAACGGCCGCGTGCCGGGGCGCAGGTCGGCCGGGGGGTCCCGGTCCTCGTCCAGCCGGCGTGCGGCCGCCTTGTCGAGGATGAGCCCGGTGAAGAGGAAACCGCCGACCGAGGTGCCCAGGCCGAGCACGGCGAGGATCGTGCCCACGATCGCCATCGTCTTGCGACCGGCACGCGAGGCGCGGACGAGGGCGCCGATGCCGATGCCGATGCCGATCACGGCGAGGAGGGTGCCCGCCCAGAAGAGGAACGGGACGAGGCCGATGACCACCGCGGCGATGCCGAGGACGAGGGCGGCGACGGCCAGGCCGTTGGTGGGTGGGGCGGGCGCGCCCCACGGGTTGCCGGGGACAGCGCCGGGAGCGGCGTGGGCGCCCCAGACGTTGGCGGGCGGCACGGGCCCGCCGAACGCGGGGGCCTGGGGCACGGGCGCGGTCGGCGGCGCGAAGGCCCCGGGTGCGGGCGGTGCGAAGGCGTCGACGGGCGCGGGCGCCGGGACGGGCGCGGGCTGCGGCGCGGCGGCGGGAGCGGGGGCAGGCTCGGGGGCCGGGGCCGGGGCCGGGGCCGGGGTCGGCTCGGGGGGCGCAGCCGACGTGGGGGCCGCGGCGGGCTGCGGGTCCGGTTCGGATCCCGGTTCGGGCTGGGCTCCTGCTTCCGGGGCCGGCTCCGGCGCGGGTGCGGGCTCCGGGGCCGGCTCCGGCTCCGGGGTCTTCCGGAGCGACAGCGGCTGTGCCGGCTCGGTCGCCGGCTCCGGTATGGGCGTGCCCGCGGATTCCGTCGGCGGACCGGACGGATTGCTGGGCGGGTTCGGGGGCGTGCTCATACCTGGCGGAAGTCCTCACGGGGGATGGTGTGCTCGGTGATCACCAAGCCTGCCATGCGCCCCGGACGGCTCCAAGGGGGATTCGGCTCCCGGCCCTCGGGCCGGGAGCCGAACGCCCTTCGGGAGCTACCGCTGGTAGCCGAGCACCGTCATCATCCCGGCCTCCGCGTGGTACACGTTGTGGCAATGGGCCATCCACAGACCGGGGTTGTCGGCATCGAAGTCCACCGTCAGCTTCTCGCCCGGCAGGACCAGTGCGGTGTCCTTTCGGGCGCCGCCCGCTCCACCGGCGAGGGCGAACGTGTGCCCGTGCAGGTGCACCGGGTGGAACATCGTTGTCGAGTTGTTGAACTCCAACCGGACCCGTTCGCCCGCCTTCACCGGGTGCCGCTGGTCCGGGGTGTACGGCTTGCCGTCGAAGGCCCAGTCGTACTTCTCCATCCCCCCGGTCAGCTTGATCCCGATCGTGCGGTCCGGCGTACGGGGCGCCAGTGCGACGGGCTGCGCGGCCCGCAGCCCGACCGCCGTCAGCGGCGTCCCGGCCAGCTCGGCGGGCCGGGTCCCGGCGGTGGGAGCCTGCCCCGGCCCGGTGCGCAGCACGGCGAGGGCCGAGGCCGAGGCCCCCTTGCCCTCGGCGAGCGCGGTGAGCGGGAACACCCCGTCCTGCGCGGTGACCAGGACGTCGTACCGCTCGCCCATGCCCAGCAGCAGGGAGCCGGTCTTCGCGTGCTCCACCGGGTAGCCGTCGGTGTGGGTGACCGTCAGTTCGTGGCCGCCGAGGGCGATCCGGAAGGCGGTGTCCCCGCCCGCGTTGACGATCCGCAGTCGGATCCGGTCGCCCGGCTTGGCGGTGAAGACCGACGGGTCCTGTGGCGTCCGGCCGTTGACCAGGTAGTGCGGGTAGGTGATGTCGCCGGGGTCCTTGCCGAGGACGTCGCTCTCCCCGCCCATGAGCATCCGCGCGGGCGCGCCCCCGGCCGGGGGCGGGGAGGCGACGGCGCCGTGGTGGCCGGCGTGCCCGCCCGATGTCGGGGCCGATCCCGTGTCCATGCCCTTGCGGAGTTCGGCGAGGACGGCCTCCGGGGTGGACCCGTCCACCCCGTCGATCCAGTCGTCCAGGACCACCACCCACTCCTTGTCGTAGGAGAGGGGCTCCTTCGGGTCCTCGACGATGAGCGGCGCGTACAGGCCCCGGTCCAGCTGGAGTCCCGAGTGCGGGTGGAACCAGTACGTCCCCGGGTGCGCGACGGCGAACCGGTACGTGAACGACGCGCCCGGCGCGACGTCCCGCTGGGTCAGGCCCGGCACCCCGTCCATGTCGTTGCGCAGGGCGATGCCGTGCCAGTGCAGGGAGGTGGCCTCGGGGAGGTTGTTGGCCAGGGTCACGGCGAGGGTGCCGCCCGCGGTGACCCGGACCTCCCGGCCGGGCAGCTCGTCCCCGTACGCCCACGAGCGGACGGTGAACCCGCCGCCGAGGTCGAGCGGGGTGGCGGTGGCGGTCAGCTTGACCTCGGAGACGGGCCCGGTGGCCTTGCGGGCGGCCTCGGCGGCCTGCACCTCGGGCCCGGCGGGGTCGACGTAGCCGCCCGGCGTGGCGGCGGGGGAGGAGCCGTCGTGGTTCATGGAGCCGTGGCCCGTGGAGCCGTGGCCCGTGCCGGTCGTGCCGGAGCCGTCGGAGCAGGCGGCGAGCAGCCCCGAACCGGCGAGGGCGGCGGTGGCGCCGAGAACGGCGCGGCGGGTGGGAAGAGAGCGCATGGGAGCACCTCGTGGTGTGGTCGAGCGAGCGGATGGGCGCCGTCTGCTGCCGCCGCTCGGGCCCTGCGCACGGGGCGCGGGCATGCGGGGGCGGCAGCGGGCCCGTCCCTATACGCGCAGCACCGCCAGCCGGGTGAGGAGTTCGCGGGGCGAGGGCGGGTCCGGTCCGCCGGACCGGCCCGGCGCGCGGGCCGCGCCCCCGAGCGGCGCGGCGTCGCGGAGGCCGGCCGGTCCGGCGCCCAGGATCAGCAGGGTGAGTCCGCCGAGCACGGCCAGGCACACCGACATGGGGTCCATGCCGGACCCGACCGGCGGGGCCTCGGCGGCGGGGCCGGGGGCACCGGGGTCTGCGGTGTGGACGCCCGGCGCGGGGCCCGCGGCGCGCTCCGGAGCCCGGCCCGGGGTGTGGTCCGGCGTGAGGCGCGCGGTGTGGTCCGGCGTGAGGGCCGGAGCCCGGCCCGGGGTGTGGTCCGGCGTGAGGCGCGCGGTGTGGTCCGGCGTGAGGGCCGGCGGTCGGCCCTCGGTGTGGTCCGGCGCGGGGCCCGCGGTGTGGTCCGGCGTGAGGGCCAGGTTGTGGTCCGGAGTGAGGGCCGGAGCCCGACCCGCGGTGTGGTCGGCGGCACGCCCGGCCGGGGCAACGGCGGCGACCGCCGTCGCGTCCTCCATGGCGTGGGAACGACTCGGATGGCCCAGGGTGTGCATGGTGACGATGCCCAGGAGCAGCGCAGCGAACAGCAGCCGCCGGGGCCACCGGACGGCTCGCCGGTCGGTGCGCAGGGCGGGGCGCGTCATGGGCGGAACCCTACCCCGGGTGGGTATCTGATCGTAGGACCGGGTCCGCCGTGTTGAGGATGATGCGCAGGATGTCCACAAAGCCCGAAGAGGGGTTTCTCGTGAAGAGCGCAGGGCCGGTCGCCCTCCTCATCGGCCTGGGCGCCGCCGCGTACACGGCGTGGGTGCTCGAAGTCGTACTGTCGACCGGCCTGAACCCCATCGAGACGTACGTCAGTGAGCTCGCCGCCCAGGACCAGCCGCTCGGCGGACTGTTCCGGGCCACCGACTTCACGGCCGGCCTGCTCGCCTTCGCGGGCGGCCTGCTCGCCCTGGTCGGGCTGCTGCGCCGCGCAGCGTCCCGGCGCCCCTGGTCGATCGCCGGCTGGGCCGGCGTCACCCTCTTCGGCGCGGCCACCGCCGCCGACGCCTGGCTCCCGCTCAGCTGCACACCCACCGTGGACCCCGTCTGCGCCGCGCGGGAGACCGCCGGCCTGGTCCCGGCCACCCATCAGGCCCACGCCGTCAGCAGCAGCCTCGCCATGACCGGAGCCCTCGTCGGGATCGTCGCCCTCACCGTCGCCGCCCGCCGCTACGGCCGGCACGCCCCGCTCGCCCGCTACGGACCCGCCCTGGTCGCACTGGAACTGCTGGCCACCGTCTGGACCCTGTCCGCCATCTCGCTGTTCACCGCCGGGCGCGGGACCTGGGCGCTCGGCGCCGGGCAGCGGCTCCAGGTGCTGTTCGTGGCCCTGTGGCTGGGCCTGCTCGCGTACTGCGTCCACAAGGAGCACCGCACGTGACGACCGGCCGTTTCGTCCTGGTGGAGGGAGCTGCGCTGCACGTCGTCGTGGAGGGGAGCGGGCCGCCCGTGGTGCTGAGTGCCGGCCTCGCCATGGCCTGGTTCGACTGGGACCCCGTCGCCGCGCTGCTCGTCGCGCAGGGCCGTACCGTCGTCCGCTTCGACCGGCCCGGGCACGGCCTGAGCGCACCCGCCACCGCCCCGCCGACCGCCGCCGGCGAAGCCCGCCGGATCGCAGGGCTCCTCGACGCGCTCGGCCTGGCCGGCCCCGTCACCGTGGTCGGGCACTCGATCGCCGGGTTCCACGCCGAGGCCTTTGCGCGCCTGTACCCCGAGCGCACCGCCGCGCTGGTCCTGGTCGACAGCAGCGTCGAGGAGGACCCCCGCACGGCCTTGCCCGTCGGGGTGCGCACCGGCGCCGCCCGGCTGCTGGGCCGGGCCCTGACCGCCGCCGGGCTGCCCGCCGCGCTGGGCCCGCTCGCGCGCCGCGCCGTCGTACGGGCCTCCCGCACCAGCAGCGGCGACCTCCCCCTGCCTTCGGCGGGGGGACCCCCAGCCGCGCGGGACCTCGTACGCCGCTGCTACCGCACCGGCCGGGTCTGGCGCGGCGCCCTGCTGGAGAACTCCCGCTACCCCGACACCGCCGCCGAGGTCCTGGCCCTGCGGGCCGGGCGCCCGCTGGCCGTGCCCGTCACCGTCCTCGCCGGGTACGACGGCTCGGCCGGGCGGGGGGCGCTGCGCTGGCTCGCCCGGCAGGCGGGGCTGGCCGACCGGCTCGGCGCCCGCTTCGAGGTCGCCGAACCGGCGGGGCACCTGGTCATGCTGGACCGCCCGGGCCGGGTGGCCCGGGCGGTCCTGGACGCGGTGGTGCGGTAGTCGTACCGACGGGGTGGGCCGGTGGCCGGGCTGCGCCGGGCGGGTGGGGTGGTCAGCGCCTCGCGTAGACCTTCTCGACGAAGCCCGCCATCTGGTGCTCGTCGAGGTGCTGGGCCAGGTCGGCCTCGCTGATCATGCCGACCAGCTTCTTGTCCTTGATGACCGGAAGCCGCTTGATGCGGTGGCTCTCCATCTCGTCCAGCACATCGGTGACGTCGGCGCCCGCGTCGATCCAGCGGGGGGTGCCCTGAGCCATGTCACCGCAGGTCATCTCGGCCGGGTTCAGCCCCTGGGCCACACAGGTCACGACGATGTCGCGGTCCGTGATGATGCCGCACAGCCGCTCGGCGGCATCGCTGATGGGAAGGGCGCCCACATTGAGCCGGCTCATCAGCCGGGCGGCCTCGTCCAAGGTCGCGGTGGCCGGGATCCACTGGGCCCCGGGGTGCATGATGTCTGCCGCGGTGGTCATTGCCTGCCTCCTGGGGATGCCGGTGCGGCCGGGCGCGGACGCGCCCGCCACGGCACCCTCGGGAAGCCGGTGGGGGGAGGGCCTGATGAGGGCGCCTCCCACCACCGTACGGGCGTGGCCCGTCACCCGCGCGGTGCAGCCCCGCGCTGTTTCAGCATGTCCGCCATGAGGGTGAGCTCCGACTGCTGCGCCTCGACCATCCCCTGGGCCAGCGCCCGCTCGACGGGGGTCTCGCACTGCGCCGCACAGCCCCGGGCCATCGCGACACCACCCTTGTGGTGGTCGGTCATCAGCTGGAGGTAGAGCACCTCCGCGTCGCGGCCCTCGGCGGCGCCGAGCTGCGAGAGCTCCTCCTTGGTGGCCATGCCGGGCATCAGCGCGCCGGACTTGGTGACGGCGCCGCCCATGTCGTGGCCGCTCGTGTCCTGGCCGGCCGTGTTCTGCCCGCTCATGTCGTGGCCGCTCATGTCGTGCCCGCCGCCGTGCTCGTCCGCGGAGCCCATCCACGACATCGGCGGCTCGCCGGCCACCACCTTCGGCAGCCCCCACAGGTCCAGCCAGCCCAGCAACATGCCCCGCTGGTTGGCCTGCGTGTTGGCGATGTCGTAGGCCAGCCCGCGCACGGCCTCGTCCTTCGTGCGGTCCCGCACGATGAACGACATCTCCACCGCCTGCTGGTGGTGCACGGCCATGTCCCGGGCGAAGCCCGCGTCCGGCGAGTAGAGGCCCGGCGCGCGGGCCGACGTACCGGAGCCGGAGCCGTCGCTGCTGCTCGCGGCGGTGACCGTGGCCGCCGCCGCGAACAGCAGCGCGAGCAGGACGGCCGTCCCCGCCGCCCAGTACGTACGGGTGGTACGGGCCGTACGGGTCACTTCTCGGCCAGCCCGTTGGTGCAGGCCGCGCCCGGCTCGGGGGTCTGCGGGCCCTGCACGTACTTGGTGAAGAACTGCGCGACCCGCGGGTCGTCGGCCTTGTCCACCGTCAGCTGCTTGCCCCAGGCGCTCAGCACGATCGTGCCGGCCTGCTCCTTGTCCGGGCTCATCAGGGTGTACGGGGTCTTGGACACCGTCCCGGCGAGCGCGTCGAGGTCACCCTTGGAGGCCTTCTCGTTGTACGTCACCCAGACCGCGCCGTGCTCCAGCGAGTGGACGGCGTTCACCTCGGGGACGGCGTTCTTGTAGACGTCGCCGTTGCAGTTCATCCAGCGGGGGCTGTGGTCACCGCCGACCGGCGGGTTCACCGGGTACTTCACCGGGGTCTCGACGTGGTTGCGGCCCAGCGTCTTCGCGTCCCAGCTCTGCTCGCCGGTCACCGGGGCCTTGCGGGCCGCCGCCGTGGCCTCCCGCTTCTCCTTCTTGTCGATCATCACCCACGCGCCGAAACCGATGAGCCCGGCGGCGACGGCCACCGAGGCCGTGACCGCGATGGCCGCGTTGCGCCGGTCACGGGCGCGCTCGGCGCGGCGCATCTCGGCTATGCGGGCCTGCGGGGAGTTGCTGTCGTTCGGGGTCCAGCTGGCCATGTGCCCTGAATCCTTCTGCTGAGGGGGGTGGAGGGATGGATCCGGTGGAGCGCGGTACGCCGCCCGGACCCGTCAGGTCCGCAGCACTTGGAGGGCATGGAGGTCGGGGGCACGGGCGAGCGTCCCGGGCGGCCGGGCCGGCCCGGCGCCGGCGGTGCGCGCGACGGTGTCCGGGACCGAGCCCGCCACGGTCACGGGCGGCGGCGGGGCGGGCAGGACGCCGGGGGCCACGTGCGAGAAGGGGGAGCAGCCGGGCGGCTCGTCGGGCGACACGCAGACGGCGCGCGTCCCGTACTCGTGGGTGGGCCCGCTCGCGGCACTCGCCGCAGGCGCTCCCGCCGCGCCGCCCACGGCGTGCGGATCACCCGGCCGTACGCACAGGAACAGTGCTCCGAGCAGCACCGAAAGGGCGACCGCGATGACGGCGCGCCGACGTACGTGGCGCCCGATGCGCCCGCGCCGTATGTGCTCCCAGCCCCCCATGGGCGCAGATGGTAATGCTCATGACCGGCCCACGGTCAGTGCGGGGGTGCCGCCATCTTTCAAGGGTGCGTAATGTGGCGGAAACCGCGGCCGGCGATACTGGGCCCGCCCGACTGTGCCCCCGCCCTCGGGGGAGGTGGTACACAGGCCGTCTGAACTGCGAGGATGAAGGCATGGACAAGCAGCAGGAATTCGTCCTCCGGACGCTTGAGGAGCGCGACATCCGCTTCGTGCGCCTGTGGTTCACCGACGTACTGGGCTTCCTGAAGTCCGTCGCGGTCGCCCCCGCCGAGCTGGAGCAGGCCTTCGACGAGGGCATCGGCTTCGACGGCTCGGCCATCGAGGGCTTCGCGCGGGTCTACGAGTCCGACATGATCGCCAAGCCGGACCCCAGCACGTTCCAGATACTGCCGTGGCGCGCCGAGGCCCCCGGGACCGCCCGGATGTTCTGCGACATCCTGATGCCGGACGGCTCCCCCTCCTTCGCGGACCCGCGGTACGTGCTCAAGCGCATCCTGAACAAGACCTCCGACCTGGGCTTCACCTTCTACACCCACCCCGAGATCGAGTTCTTCCTGCTGAAGGACAAGCCGCTGGACGGGACCCGCCCGGTACCGGCCGACAACTCCGGCTACTTCGACCACACCCCGCAGAACGTCGGCATGGACTTCCGCCGCCAGGCGATCACCATGCTCGAATCCATGGGCATCTCGGTCGAGTTCAGCCACCACGAGGGTGCCCCGGGCCAGCAGGAGATCGACCTCCGCTACGCGGACGCGCTCTCCACGGCGGACAACGTCATGACCTTCCGCCTGGTCATGAAGCAGGTCGCGCTCGAACAGGGCGTCCAGGCCACCTTCATGCCCAAGCCCTTCTCGGAGTACCCCGGCTCGGGCATGCACACCCACCTCTCCCTCTTCGAGGGGGACCGCAACGCCTTCTACGAGTCGGGCGCCGAGTACCAGCTCTCGAAGGTCGGCCGCTCCTTCATCGCAGGTCTCCTCCGCCACGCGGCGGAGACGGCGGCGGTCACCAACCAGTGGGTCAACTCGTACAAGCGCATCTGGGGCGGCTCATCCCGCACGGCCGGCTCCGGCGGCGAGGCCCCGTCGTACATCTGCTGGGGCCACAACAACCGCTCGGCCCTGATCCGCGTCCCGATGTACAAGCCGGGCAAGACGGGCTCCTCCCGCATCGAGGTCCGCTCGATCGACTCCGGCGCCAACCCGTACCTCACGTACGCCGTCCTGCTGGCCGCCGGCCTCAAGGGCATCGAGGAGGGCTACGAACTCCCGGCGGGCGCCGACGACGACGTCTGGGCCCTCTCCGACGCGGAACGCCGCGCGATGGGCATCGAACCCCTCCCGCAGAACCTCGGCGAGGCCATCTCCCTGATGGAACGCAGCGAACTGGTGGCCGAAACCCTCGGCGAACACGTCTTCGATTTCTTCCTGCGCAACAAGAAGCAGGAGTGGGAGGAATACCGCTCCGAGGTCACGGCCTTCGAGCTCCGCAAGAACCTTCCGGTGCTGTAACAGCAGGCGTGCACGACGCTCCGGGCCGGCGGTCCATGACCGCCGGCCCGGAGGCGTGTCACCCTCCCAGCTGATCCTCCGGTCCCCGATCCGCCGTGTGGTCATCGCCTGGCGCGAGCCGAGTCTCCTCGTGGCCGACCGTCGAACACGGAGTTGAGTTGCTGGAGTTCGTCGGCGGCTTCGATGTGGCGGGGGTTGTTCAGCCGGACGAGGGCGTCGTGGGCGGTGGTCAGGGTCTCGTGGGCTTCGCGGTGCCGGGTGAGGTGGCGCAGGACGATGCCGAGGTCGAGGCGTGCTGGTTCGCTCCAGGCGGGCATGTGTGCGGCCTCGAAGTGGGTGAGGGCGTAGCGCAGGGGGTCTTCGGCCTCGTTCCACTGGTGCAGGGCTGCGCGGTCGTTGCCGATGTGCTGGCGGGTCACCGCGAGGTAGAGGCCGATCAGTTCTTGTGGCTTTCCGGGGACGCCGGCGCGGCAGATGGCTTCGCTGCGGCGGTGGATGGTCAGGGCTTCCTGTGCTCGGCCGGTGTGGCGCAGGTGCTGGCCCAGGGTGTTGAGGACCGTCAGTTCGGCCAGGCGGCTTTGTGCGCAGGTCTGCCTGTGGAGGTGGTCTGCTGCTTCTTGGAGTCGGGTGATCGACTCTTCGGTGCGTCCGAGCCGGTGGAGCGCTCCGGCCACGTAGCCCAAGGCCCAGCCGACCTGGAGCTGGTCGCCGCTCTCGCGTGCCGCGATCAGGGCGGCCCGTGCGGTGGTCAGGGCGGAGGCGTGGTCGTAGAGGCACATGTTGTAGGCCCAGGACAGGTAGTTGAGGTGGATGGCCTCGTCCCGTTTGCTGCCCAAGGCGCGGGCAGAGCTGACGGCCCGCCGGAAGACCTGTGCCCACAGTTCCCAGTGCGGGGTGCGGTCGGAGAACCAGTGCATCGCCTCGGCGGCGTCGATGACCTGCTGGTGCAGGCCGCGGTCTTGGGCGCGGCCCAGGGCGGCGAGCCATTGGGCGCGCTCGGCCTCCAACCAGCTCCGGGCCTGATCGTGGTCGGTGGGCGCGGTGGCGGGGTCCGGGTCGGGATCGGGGCTGGTGTCGGGGTGGGGTTCGGTGTCGAACAACCGGGCGGCGGCGGTCGCCCGGCGCAGTGTCCACAGGTCGGCCCGGCTCAGGGCGGCCGTGATGTGCGCGGGCTCGTCCTCTTCGGCCAGCTGTTCGGCGGCGAAGAGGCGGAGGAGGTCGTGGAAGCGGTAGCGGTCGGCGGTGGGGTGGGGCTGGAGCAGTCCGGCGTCGGTGAGGTCCTGCGCGCACCTGGCTGCCTGGCGCAGGGGCAGGCCGGCCAGGAGGGCGGCGCTCCGGGGGCTGAAGTCGGGGCCGGCGGCGAGTGAGGCGCGGCGGAAGAGGGTGCGGGCTGGCGGGGGTAGTTGCCGGTAGGACAGGGCGAAGGCGGCCCGGACTTGCAGTGAGCCGGCTTGCAGGGTGTCCAGGCGCGTCGTGTTTTCGGCGAGCTGGGTGACGAGTTTGGTGAGGTGTTCGTCAGGGCGGGCGGCGAGGCGTTGTGCCGCGATGCGGACGGCCAGGGGGAGGTGCCCGCACAGGTCCGCGAGATCGCGGGCGGCCTGGCTCTCCCGGCCGACCCGCTCGGGGCCGATGACGCGGGTGAGGAGTTCGACCGCTTCCTCACGGCGCAGCAGGGTCAGTTCGGGGCGGTGGACCGATTCGAGGCCGGCCAGGGTGTTGCGGCTGGTGATGAGCGTGAGCGTGGGGCTGCGGCCGGGCAGCAGGGGGCGGACCTGGTCCTCGTCGGCGGCGTTGTCCAGGAGGAGCAGTGCTTGGCGCTCGCGCAGTACGGAGCGCAGGAGCCCGCTGCGGTCGTCGGTGGTGGTGGGGATGGCGCTGTCGGCGACGCCGAGGGCGCGCAGCAGCCGGGCGAGTGCGTCGCGCGGAGCGGTGGGCTGGGGGTCCATGCCGCGCAGGTCGATGGCGTACTGCCCGTGCGGGAAGTGGGGGGCGAGGGCATGGGCGGCGTGTACGGCGAAGGCGGTCTTGCCCAGGCCGGGCTGTCCGCAGACCACCGCGACGGGTGGGTGGGCGGGGTCGAGGTGTTCGGCCAGAGTGCGGAGCCGGTCCAGGGCGGGGCCGCGTGCGGTGAAGTCGGCGAGATCGCGTGGCAGTCCCAGCGTGTGGTGCGGGGTGGACTGTGTCGCTGTTCGGCCTGCCGGCGGGCTGGCGGGCCTGGCTGCGCGGCGGGGGCGGGGGCGGCCCAGGGCGGCGGCACTTTCCAGATCGCGGGCGCCGGTGGCGTCCAGTCCCAGGGCGGTGGCCAGGGCCTGGACCGTGCGGCGCTGTGGCCCCCGGGAGCGACCGCGTTCCATGTCCGACACGGCCCGCACGCTGACCCCCGCGGCCTGCGCCAGTTCCTCCTGGCTGAGCTTCGCACCCGTCCGCAGGGCGTACAGGCGCGCGGCGAACCCCCCACTACTCATGGCTGAAATCCCCTGGTCAGCGCGGTCCCCCGAACCGGCGGACCTACCGGCAGAAGTATGTCAACTCCACTTCTGCCGATGCGACTTCCTGGTCCGTTCCCCGTCCCACGGGTTGGCTGGACACCGCGGACCCGGGACCAGAGCCGGCCGACGCGCTCCGGCCCCGCGCTCCCTCGCCCCGTCGGACTCCTAGAAGGAGCATCGCCGTGAGTGGGAGCAAGAGGGATGGATCGCAGGGCGTGCTGGAGGCGCGTTCTGCCTCGGGCTGGCCGAAGCCGACGCGGTTGGATTCCGGATCTTCTTCGCCGCCCTTATTCGTGTACATCTCGCAATGATGTGGAGAACAAGTATGAGCCCCACCCGTCGTGACGTCTTGAAATGGGGAGTCGGCGCCGGTGGTATGGCCGCCGCAGCCACACTCGGCCTGCCGGCGAGCGCCCATGCAGCTGATTATTATTTCTCGTGGATGGCCCGGCTCCCTGACAATACCTATCTTCCCCACCTCACGATCCCTGGCACCCACGATTCGTGCTGCACGGACCCCAGTAATGGAACGAAGTGGGCGCAGACCCAGAATTGGGGTGTGACCGAACAGCTCCAGCGCGGAATTCGCTTCCTCGACATTCGCTTGAATGGCCTTCAGGGTGCGCGCAACGAGCTTGGCGTCTACCACGGCTCCTGGTATCAGGAAAAGCGTTTTCAGGATGTTCTGGAAGACTGCCGCAGGTACTTGCGAGAGTATCGCAGCGAGACCGTCATCATGCGGGTGAAGAATGAAAACGAGGGCGGGCAGGCCCTTGACCCCGTAGAGTTCCGGCGCCGCTTCAACTACTACCTGGACGACTTGGGCTACAGGAGTCTGGTCTGGACTAACCCGTCCTGGCCCCATTTGGGGCAGGTTCGCGGCAAGGTCATCGTGGCAGCAGACTTCGAAAACACTTGGGGCATACTCGATTGGTCCGGCAGCAAGTATTTCAATACGCAGGACATCTGGAACACTAACAATTTCGCGAAGATCAAGGCCATCGTGAATCATTTCGACGATGCCTGGCGGAACCAAAACGCCGATCAGATGTATGTGAATTTCACGAGCTACTCGGACAACATGTGGCCCCAGGTGACCACAAAGATCATTTTGCCGGATGTCATCAAGTATCTGAAGGACAGGAGGAACGAGAGGACCCACTTGGGTATCGTCCCGATGGATTACCCTGACTTCTATCGGGAGGTCGTGAGCCTCTTGGTCGACAAGAACTTCATCTAAGGGCTGCGCGGCCCTGGCGTTCCCCACTTCCTCGCCCGCGGCGGCGTCGTCGACTGCCCGGATTCGCCCTCGAAGAGGATCCGGCCGTTGCGCGCCGCCGCGGTGCTCTTGCCGGCGGCCAGGTCTCCTTCTGCCGGACCTCGACCGCCGTGCATCGCGTTCGATCCGTGGCCGGCTCGCGTGTGCTCGGGCGAGATGCCCGTGCCGTGTCCTTCGGGGAGTCCCGGCCCCCGCCGGCGCCCGGGTGTCCTGTCGTACCCCTGTCGTAGCCTCGTGTGGTTGATCTCCTCGACCCGACGGGGGTGGGTATGGCGACGTGGCTTTTGGCGTGCAACCAGGAGATGTTCGAGCTCGACAGGTACCGGCAGGACGGGCACGACCTGAGTTCCTGGAGCGTCGGGCGGCACCTCAAGGAGTTGGTCGCAGGCGACCAGTTCGTCATGTGGGTGACGGGGCCCCGCGGCGGACTCGTCGGCAGGGGGCGCATCACCGGCGTCCCGACGCAGCAGGCGAGCGCCCCCGACGAGTACTGGCAGGAGGACCCGGGGACGCGTTGGTACGCGCCGCTGGTCATGGACGAGTGGCTCACGCAGGCGGTCCCGCGGCAGCGTTTCCAGGAGGACGCGCGCTTTCAAGAGCGGTCCCCGCTGCGCTCCCTGTTCGCCACGAACCCCCACAGGGTGACGGAGGAGCAGTGGAGTGCCTTCGAAGAGGCTTTCGCCAGCGGGCAGGTCGGGGACACCGCCCCTGCCTGGCACCTGCTCCCCGGCCAGACCATCAAGCGCAAGGAGCTGCACGACCGGTACGGCGGTAGCCGCCAGGGCGGCATCAGCAAGTGCGCCAAGTCGGACAACGTACTGCTGTTCAGCGATCCGAAGACGGGCCACCAGCACGGCTACTTCGACAAGTGGGCCGAGGACGGCACGTTCCACTACACGGGAGACGGCCAGACCGGGCCGCAGACCTTCGACAGTTTGGGGAACGCCTCCACCCGGGACCACGTGAGCCTGGGGCTCGCGTTGCGGCTCTTCGAAGGGTCGCGCGGCGTCGTCCGCTACGTCGGCGAGTTCGCGGTGGACCCGGAGCAGCCGTATTCGTGGGGGGAGGCGCCGGAGACGGGCGGCGGGCCGCTCCGGAAGGTCATCCGGTTCCACCTGGTGCCGGTCGGCAGCACCACCCAGCCGGCGAGCGTCCCGGTCGGCTGTGGATACCGCGTGGCGGACGAATCGGTAGAGCCCTCCCCCGCCCAGCTCAGCCCTTCTGATTCCGATCTCGTCGGGAGGAACCTCAAGGCGCACCGCAAGCTGCAGAACGACTTGGCGAAGGCGGCCGAG
This sequence comes from Streptomyces sp. NBC_00597, assembly GCF_041431095.1. GTDB lineage: Bacteria > Actinomycetota > Actinomycetes > Streptomycetales > Streptomycetaceae > Streptomyces. Next base: position 3,306,482 of record NZ_CP107757.1, on the reverse strand, counting down.
GCGCGCGGGCTGGAGGTGTTGTCACCTGGCCTCGCGGACCCCGACTTCGATATCGGGTGGCGCCCGGTCGCCACCGAGTTGACGGTGTGCGAGGTGAAGTCGCTGACGCCGGCCAACGAGACGCGTCAGCTGCGCACGGGCATCGGGCAACTGCTCGACTACCACGACAGGCTCAGGGACAGGGCGGACTCCGTGCGTGCTGTCCTGTGGGTGGAGCGCGAGCCGTCGGAGTCGCGGTGGGTCGACCTGTGCGAGCGCGTGGGGATCACGCTCGCTTGGCCCGGTCGTGAAGACGACGTGTTCCTCTGAACGCGATGGCTCACGCGCACGACTGGTGACGGCCGTGCCGCAGGTCGGGGGCGCGGGGTTAGGTCCGGGGGAGCGCGGGGTGCCAGGTGGTGCGGGACGGTTGGGTGGGGTCCGGGGTGGCGGGCGGGGTCGTGGTGGTGTGGAGTTCGGCGTCCAGGCCCAGGACCGCCGTCGTCGTCGCGCCCGCCGGTTCGAGGACACCGGCCGGGGCGCCCGCGAAGAGCATCTTCGACTCCGTCCACGCCGGAGGGCCGCCGAGGCCCGTCGTGCTGACCGTGCCCGTCTCCGCGCGGCCCGCCAGGAGGCGGCCCGCGACGGCGACCGCGCCGTAGCCCGCCCGGCCGCCGGCCTCCGAGACGCTGGAGACCTGCGGTTTGCCGGAGCCCGCCGTGACCAGGGCGGTACGGACGACCCCCGAGTCGGGACGGCGGAAGTACAGCCTGGTGCCCGCGCCCTCCGGGGCCGCCGAGAGCGGGACGGTGGTGGCCGGTAGGCCCGTCGGGAACGGCCCCTGGAGCGGGGCGCCCGGGGCGGGCTGGGTCCAGGCCAGGACCGACTTGGTGGTGGCGGCGTACACCTGCCGCCGCCCGGCGGCGTCGACCGCCGTCACCGGGTCGCTCTGCAGGTCCTCGCCGCCCAGGTGCTGCCACGGGCCGAAGCCCCCGTCCGGCTGCTGCTCGCGGGCGCGCAGGGTGCGGTGGGAGTCGCGGACGTAGACGGTGAGCCGGCCGTCCGGGGCCACGGTGGCCACGGGCGCGCTGATCGCGGAGGTGCCGTCCTCGTCGGGTCCTTCGGGGGTGCCGAGCGACTGCCACGGCCCGAACGGGCCGTCGGTCGCGGTCTGGACGGCGTACACGATCTCGCGCCGGTAGTCTGCGGGCGCCGGGCCGAGGTTCGTGCGGGTGGCGAGGACCGCGATGCGGCCGTCGGGGAGGCGGGTGGTGTTCGCGCCCGGGTCGATGCCGGTGCCGGGGAGCAGGGCCGGGCCGGTCCAGCCGGCCGGGCCGCTCTGCCGGGTCCAGACGGCCATCTGCCCGTCCAGCGCCGCGAAGGCGTACAGCCGGCCGGTGCCGCTGGCCGCCAGCCAGGAGGTGTTGTCGGCGCGGGCGTAGCGCAGCGACTGGGCCCAGTTGCGGCCGGTGGGGCTGCTCGCCACCTTGCGGTCGCCGCAGCCGGAGGGGCTGCCGCAGTAGTTCTCGTGGTCGAGCCAGGCGTACGTCTTGAGGTAGCCGATCTTCGTCTCGGCCGTCTGCGGGTCCAGCGCGTGCGGCAGGGCGCCGTTGTGGTAGCCGAGGTAGTTCTGCACCGAGAACCGCGGGCGGTCGCCGGCCTGGGCGGCGTACGCGGCGGTGGCGGCCTGCACGAAGCGGGCGCCGTACATGTGGTCCTGGTGGTCGGTGTACTTGCCGGTGTCGTGGTAGCGGCCCGGCGTCGGGTCCTGCATGCGTATCGTCGTCGGCTTGTACAGCGAGAGCAGCCCGGATATCGACTGGACCAGCTGGTCCTTGGTGTACGCGTACGGCTGCTTGACCGGGGTTCCGGAGGTCAGCTGGGCTCCGAGCGCGGGTATCTTGCCGTTCCACAGGCCGCGCAGGCTGTCCGGGTTCTCGGCGGTGGGGTTGCGGGCCTCGCGCAGCTGCAGCCAGACCAGGTTGACCTGCGGCCTGGCCATCAGGACGTCGAGCTCCGCCCGCCCGCCGCCCGTGGTGGGTATCACCGTGCGCTTCCAGGCGCTGGTGCGGTCCCCGGTGGCCATCTGGGCGTACGCGGAGCGGATGCCGTTCTGCCGGGCCTCCGCGTAGTGGGCGCGGTCGGCGGGCTGTTCGGGGTCCGTGGCGCCGGCCCCGTGGGCCTCGTTGCGGCCGTCGGCCTCGCCGGAGGTCAGGTAGACGGTGGTGAGCTGGAGGCCGGCCGTCAGCGAACGGCTGAGGTCCGGGTTCATGAAGAACAGGTCGTCGTCGGGGTGGGCGACGATCTGGACGATCGATCCGGACGTGGTGCTCACGGGCAGTGCGACGGCCGGGCCCTTCTCCTGCGTGGCCTCGGCCGACGTCTGCTGGCCGGTCGCGACCGCGAGCACGCCGGTGGCACCGACGGTGAGTACGGGAAGGAGGGCTGCGAGCAGGAAGCGGCGACGGGCAATCGGCATCGGTCACGCCTTGGGGTCGTTCCGGACGGTCGTTGCATTGAGTGAGAGGCCAAATCGGGTGACTTGGTTCACCGATGGGCTCGATGACTCCTGCTTTCCGAAAACGACCGGATGTGATTGTGCCCGTACGTTTTTGATCCGGTGACATGTGCCCGGGATGTGGATGCTACTTGGCCCCAGCCGGTGCCTCAGCGGGGCGTGACGTTGCGCGGACCCACCGGCAGCCACGGCGCCAGGTGAGCGTTCGCGTCGTCCGCCGACGAGGTCACGTACAGTCGCGCGTCGAGCCCCACCACCGCCAGGCTGACCATGTCCTTGCCGGTCGTCGTGGCCGACGGGGCTCCGACGAACATCAGCGGCGACCGCTCCCACGGCCGCCCCGACCCGAGGTCCGAGCCCAGCCGGCCGCCCGCCGACCGGCCGGCCAGCACGTGCCCGCTCGCCGTCACCGCGCCGAAGCCCTGGAGTCCGCCGAGGTCCGTCAGCCCGTTCGCCTTCAGCCCGCCGTCGCCCGTCACCAGGGCGGTACGGACGTTGCCCGAACCCGGCTTGCGGAACCACAACCGCACCCCGCCCTCGCGCCCCTCCGCGGTGAGCGGCAGCGTCGTGTCCGGCAGCCCCGTCGCCGTGGCCGGCCCCAGCGGCGCGCCCGGCTTCGGCTGCACCCAACCCAGCACGGACTTGGTGGTCGCCGCGAACACCATGCGCCGCCCGGCGCCGTCGGTCGCGGTGGCCGGGGTGCCGTGCAGGTCGGTGCCGCCGTACTGCACCCACGGGCCCCAGCTGCCGTTCGCGGCCTGCACCCGCCCGCGCAGGCCGCCCGCGCCGTCGCGGACGTACGCCGCCAACTGACCGGTGCCGTCGACCGAGACGGCGGGGGCGCTGATGTCGGAGGTCCAGTTCTCGTCGACGGTCTCGGGCGTGCCGAGCGACTGCCAGTCGCCGAACTCCGGCGCGCCCGGGCCCTTCTGGACCGCGTACACGACCTCGCGCCGGTAGTCCGTGGGGCGCGCGCCGAAGGACGTACGGGTGCCGAAGGCGGCTATTCGCCCGTCCGGCAGCGTGACGGTGGACACGCCCGGGTCCATTCCGGTGCCGGGCAGCAGCCGCGGACCGCTCCACGCCCCGATCGGGCCGGACCGGTGCCAGACGGCGACCTGGCCGTCGAGCACCTTGAAGGCCCACAGGCCGTGCTCCTTGTCGGAGGTCAGCCATGAGGTGCTCGTGCCGCGGGCGTAGTTGACGGTCGAGGTCCAGCCGTTGCCGGCCGGGTGGTCGGCGACCTTGAGGTCGCCGCAGCCGGCGTCGCTGCCGCAGTGGTTCTGCTTGTCGAGCCAGGCGTAGGTGTCCAGGATGTCCAGCTTCTCCTTGGCCTCGTCCGGATCGAGGGCCCTGGGCAGGGAGCCGTTGAAGTAGCCGACGTAGTTCTGCACCGCGAAGTGCGGGCGCTGCTCGGGGCCGACGTCCTTCGCGTAGGCGGCGAGGGCGGCCTGTACGAACCGGGCGCCGTAGAAGTGGTCCTGGTGGTCGGTGTACCGCTTGGTGTCGGGGAACCGGCCGGGGGTGGGGTCCTGGGCGCGGACCGTGGTCGGCTTGTACTGCTCCAACACACCGGTGATCGTCTGGACGACCTGTTCCTTCGAGTACGAGAACCGCTGCTTGGCGGGGGTGCCGGAGGCGAGCACCGACTCCAGCCGGGCCACCTTGCCGTCCCACAGGCCGTGCAGGCTGTCGGGGGCGCTGTCGTAGACGGTGCCGGCCTCGCGCATCTGCAGCCACACGAGGTTGACCTCGGGCTTGGCGAGGAGGACGTCGACCTCGGCGTGGCCGCCGCCCTTGGTGGGGACGACGGTGCGCTTCCACGCGCTGGCGCGGTCGCCGGTGGCCATTTTGGCGTAGGCGGCGCGGATGCCGTTCTGGCGGGCCTCGGCGTAGGCGGGCTTGTTGGGCGGGGTGGACGCCTGCTTGCCTTCGGTGGCGTTGATGCCGTCCGCCTCGCCGGCGGTGAGGTAGACCGTGGTGACGGGGTGGCCGGAGGCTATGGAATAGCGCAGGTCCGGGTTCATGAAGTACAGGTCGTCGTCGGGGTGGGCGACGATCTGCAGTACGCGGCCGGGGTCGGGTGCGTCGACGGGGGCCGCCGGGGCGGCCGTCGGGCGGTGACCGATGCCGCCGAGGGCCTCGTTGGCGCGCAGTACGAGCATGCAGGAGGCGACGGCGGCCGCGCAGAAGGCCACGCCCTTGACGACCCGCGCCCGTTTCCGCGCCCGGCCCGCGCCCCCGCGCCCCGGCCGACGGCCCCCCGGGTCGGCGTCGGCGGTGCCCGTACGGAGCGCGGCGCGACGGGAGCGGCTGCCGGCGGTGTCGGCGGTGTCGGCGGTGTCGGCGGTGTCCGCGGGCTCGGCGGTGCCCGTACGGAGCGCGGCGCGGCGGGGGTCGGGTGCGTCGGCCGTGGCGGTGCCGGGCACGGCGTGCGGGGGCGGGCCGCTCCGGGTCCGGGCCGGAACGGCGCCGGGTATGCCGCCGCGGTGGTCGTGCAGCGGGGCTCCGGGAGCCGCCGGGGCGGGGGCGTGCGGGGGCGCGCCCCGCCAAGTCCCGCTGCCGGGCGGGGCGGACGGGGCGTCGGGCCCCGTCGCTGCCCAAGCCCCCGTGTACGGCGGGGCGGTCGGGCCCGCTGCCGGTCCGACCGCCGGTTCCCAGCCGGGTCCGGCCGCCGGGCTCCCGGCCGGTCCGCCCTGCGGCCAGGGCTGTGCCGCGCCCGGGCCGGGGTGTGACGGGTACGCGGACGGCATGCCCGGCGACGGCTGTGCCTGGTCCGGGCCGGGGTACGCCGACGGTTCCCCTGGCCAGGGCTGCGCCGAGCCCGGGCCGGGGTGTGACGGGTACGCGGACGGCATGCCCGGCGACGGCTGTGCCTGGTCCGGGCCGGGGTACGCCGACGGTTCCCCTGGCCAGGGCTGTGCCGCGCTCGGGCCGGGGTGTGACGGGTACGCGGACGGCATGCCCGGCGACGGCTGTGCCTGGTCCGGGCCGGGGTACGCCGACGGTTCCCCTGGCCAGGGCTGTGCCGGGCCGGGGCCGGGGTGTGACGGGTACGCGGACGGCTCGCCCGGCCACGGCTGCGCCTGGCCCGGGCCGGGGTGCGGTGGTGGGGCCGACGGGCCGCCAGGGCCGGCCGGGTCCGCGTGCGGTCCGTTCCACGCCGGGCCGGCCGGGCCGGTGGCGTGCCAAGGGCCCTGGGCGGGGGGTCCGTCGGGCATGTGGGTCCTCGGGCGGGTAGCGGCCCGAAGCAAGGGCACGTGTCCGGAAGGGCGTTCGGGAGCTTGTTCGGAATAAGTATCCAGATAATCCGACAATCCGCGTCAGGTTATGTGCCGGGACACGCCGGTGAGTCGAACGCCTGCTCCGGCTAGGCTCCCCCCAGGACGCCCGGGCCTTGGGCAGTGGCGGCGACGTACGCGGGAGGCGGCGGGATGACAGTCCCGGGACGCAGGAGCAGCACCTTCATCCGGCTGCTGCGCAGCGGGTTCACCGACCCCTCGGCCGCAGCCCGGCTGCTCGACTCCGATGCGCTGGACTCCGTACGCACCGATCCGGTGCTCCTCGACGCCCTCGGGGCCACCGCAGACCCCGATCTCGCCCTCCTCGGCCTGGTCCGGCTAGCCGAGGCGCAGAGCGACGACGAGCGGCCCGTGCTCCTCGACACCCTCGTCAGCGCCAAGCCGCTGCGCGACCGCCTCCTCGGCGTGCTCGGCGCGTCCGAGGCGCTCGCCGACCACCTCGCCCGCCATCCCCGCGACTGGCACGCCCTCGTCACGTACGAGGCCGCCGATCTGCACCCCGGGCTGCCCGAGTTCGAGCGCGGGCTGGCCGGCGCGCACGACCCCGTCGCCCTGCGCGTCGCCTACCGCCGCTGCCTGCTGTCCATCGCCGCCCGCGACGTCTGCGGCACCATCGACGTCGCCCAGACCGCCGCCGAGCTCGCCGACCTCGCCACCGCCACCCTCCGCGCCGCCCTCCGGATCGCGAGCGCCGCCGCACCCGATGACGCCGCCGCCTGCCGGCTCGCCGTCATCGCCATGGGCAAGTGCGGGGGCAACGAGCTGAACTACGTCTCCGACGTCGACGTCATCTTCGTCGGGGACGCCGCGAACGGAGCCGACGAGGGCAACGCCCTCCAGGCCGCCACCCGCCTCGCCTCCCACCTCATGCGGATCTGCTCCGAGACCACCATCGAGGGCACCATCTGGCCCGTCGACGCGAACCTGCGCCCCGAGGGCCGCAACGGCCCCCTCGTCCGCACCCTCGCCTCCCACCTCGCCTACTACCAGCGCTGGGCGAAGACCTGGGAGTTCCAGGCCCTGCTCAAGGCCCGCGCCGTCGCCGGCGACCCGGACCTCGGCGCCCAGTACATCGATGCCATAACGCCCCTCGTCTGGCAGGCCGCCGAACGCGAGAACTTCGTCGCCGACGTCCAGAAGATGCGCCGCCGCGTCGTCGACAACATCCCCGCCTCCCAGGTCGACCGCGAGCTCAAACTCGGCCCCGGCGGCCTGCGCGACGTCGAGTTCGCCGTCCAGCTGCTCCAGCTCGTCCACGGCCGCAGCGACGCCGGCCTGCATTCCGGCACCACCCTCGACGCCCTGCACGCCCTCGCCGCCGGCGGATACGTCGGCCGCGCCGACGCCGCCCAGCTGAACGACGCGTACCGGTTCCTGCGCGCCATGGAGCACCGCATCCAGCTCTACCGGCTGCGCCGCACCCACCTCGTCCCCGAGGACGAGGCCGACCTGCGCCGCCTCGGCCGCTCCCTCGGCCTGCGCACCGAACCCGTCGCCGAACTCAACAAGGCCTGGCGCCGCCACGCCTCCGTGGTCCGGCGCCTGCACGAGAAGCTCTTCTACCGGCCGCTGCTCGACGCCGTCGCCCAGCTCGCCCCCGGCGAGACCCGGCTCTCCCCCCGCGCCGCCGGCCAGCGCCTCGAAGCCCTCGGCTACGCCGACCCGGCCTCGGCCCTGCGCCACCTCGAAGCCCTCGCCTCCGGAGTCACCCGCAAGGCCGCCATCCAGCGCACCCTGCTCCCGGTCATGCTCGGCTGGTTCGCCGACTCCGCCGACCCGGACGCAGGCCTGCTGAACTTCCGCAAGGTCTCCGACGCCCTCGGCAAGACCCCCTGGTACCTGCGGCTGCTCCGTGACGAGGGCGCCGCCGCCGAGAACCTGGCCCGCGTCCTGTCCGCCGGGCGCCTCGCCCCCGACCTGCTGATGCGCGCCCCCGAAGCCGTCGCCCTGCTCGGCGACCCCGAAGGACTCCAACCCCGTACGCCCGAGGCCCTGGGACAGGAGGTGCTCGCCGCCGTCGGCCGGGCCGACAGCTCCGAGGCCGGCGTCGCCGCCGCCCGCGGGGTCCGCCGCCGCGAGCTGTTCCGCACCGCCGCCGCCGACATCATCCGCTCGTACGGTACGGAGGACAGTCCGGCCGAGGAGGACCCCGGAGCCCTCGTCGACCTGGTCGGCGGCGCCGTCTCCGACCTCACCGCCGCCACCATCGCCGGAGCCCTGCGCGCCGCCGTCCGCGACCACTGGGGCGAAACCCTGCCCACCCGCTTCGCGATCATCGGAGTCGGCCGCTTCGGCGGCCACGAGCTCGGCTACGGCTCCGACGCCGACGTCCTGTTCGTCCACGAACCCCGCGAAGGCGTCGACGAACAGGAAGCCGCCAAGGCCGCCCAGACGGTCATCGCCGAAATGCGCCGGCTGCTCCAACTCCCCACCGCCGACCCGCCGCTGCTCATCGACGCCGACCTGCGCCCCGAGGGCCGCTCCGGGCCGCTCGTACGGACCCTGTCCTCGTACGCCGCCTACTACCGGCGCTGGTCCCTGACCTGGGAGAGCCAGGCCCTGCTGCGCGCCGAACCGGTCGCGGGCGACGCAGACCTCAGCGCGCGGTTCATCGAGCTGATCGACCCGCTGCGCTACCCGGTGGAGGGCCTCGGCGAGGACGCGGTCCGCGAGATCCGCCGTCTGAAGGCCCGCATGGAGTCCGAGCGCCTCCCGCGCGGCGCCGACCCCACGCTCCACACCAAACTGGGCCGCGGCGGCCTCAGCGACGTCGAGTGGACCGTCCAGCTGATCCAGATGAGGCACGCCTGGTCGCAGCCCGGCCTGCGCACCACCCGGACCCGCGAGGCCCTGGCCGCCGCCCGCGCCGCCGAGCTGATCGCCACCGAGGAGGCGCAGATCCTGGACGAGGCCTGGGTGCTCGCCACCCGGGTCCGCAACGCGGTGATGCTGGTCCGAGGCCGCGCCGGAGACACCTTCCCGTCGGAGGCCCGCGAGCTGGCGGCCGTCGGCCGCTACCTCGGCTACGCGGAGGGCACGGCCGGCGAGCTGCTCGACGACTACCGCCGCATCACCCGCCGGGCCCGGGCGGTCGTGGACGACCTGTTCTACGGGGCCTGAGCGGTCCGGTTCCCCGGCGGCGGTCCGACGCCGGCGCGCCGCGAGGCCGCCCGCCCGGCGCAGAGAGGTCCGGGGCGGGCGGCTGGATCATCGGCTGGACCAGCGGTGACGGCGTGGCGTCATTACGGAAGCCGCTTGATGATCCACTGACACAGTTCTCGGGTGATCGCGGTGTGCGGGGTGGTGGTCGAGGACCAGAAGAACTCGTCCACCTCGCTCTCGTTCGGGTCGAGGGTGGCGACCTTCGCGTACAGGTCCTCCTGCTTGTCGATGTCGCGGATCGCCACCGCGCTGACGGTCGGGACGAAGCAGATGGCCTCGTGCCGCAGGTCGACCTTGCCGCCCTTCGCCACCAGCTCGTCCGCCACGATCTTGTAGGAGGCGAGGGTGCCGCCCGGTGCGCCGTCCAGCTCGGGGAAGCCGCTGGTGGTGACCGGCTTCGAGGCGGGCGGGAACAGCCGCTTCAGCTCGGCGACCGTGACGTTGTTGCCGGAGGCCTGGGCGTAGAAGGTCGTGCCGGGGAAGGCGATCAGGCCGGTGCTCTTCAGCGCCATCTCGCCGGGCGGAATGCTGAGGCCCATGCCGTCGCCGGTGCCGTTGGCCACCGCGATCGTGCGCGGGATCCGCGGCCAGCCGCCCATGTGGTCCAACTCGGCCAGCAGCTCGGTGCGCAGCGGGTCGATCTCGTTCTTGCCGGTCTCGCTGTTGTAGTGGCGCCAGAGCATCTGCCGGGCCGCCGGGCTGTTCATCTGCCGTGCGAAGTCGTTTCCCTGCGGGATGAAGTGCGCGAACGCCTGCAGTCCGATCGGGATCACGGCGCCGCGGTGCGGGGTGTCGTAGGAGAAGTACAGCCCGACCTGGTGGTCCATCCGCCGCATTTCCAGCTTGGCCAGCGCGTAGCGGGTGATCAGGCCGCCCATGCTGAAGCCGCCGACGGTCAGCCGGTCGTCACCGACGCGCTCCCCGAGGGTCCGCTGGATCGCGGCCATCACGGTTTCGGCGTTCTCCTGGATCGGCGCGGTGCGCTCGTCGAACCCGACCAGGATCACGGTGCGCCCCTGCTTGCGCAGTTCGGTCAGGAACTTGTACTCCCCGCCGTCCAGGCCCTGGGCGAGCCACTGCAGATCGCTTCGGCCGAGGTTGAAGCCGTCAGCCATGATCACCGGCTTCCGGACGGAGTCGGTGCCCTCGCCGTAGTAGACCCAGGCGAAGCCGTTCGGCAGCTCCCATTCCGTGTCGCGCTGGTGCACCGGGACCTGGACGGGCGGCGGCGAACTCAGCGGTGCCGCTGCGATCAGGCTTCCGCTGATCTGTTCCGCCTGGGCGTCCTTGTCGTTCTGGGCCGAGGGCATGGGATATCTCCTTCTGATCTGCGCGCACGGCTCGGCAGTCCGGGCGGGCCGGACGCGCGGCGGTGCGGGGTGATGAGTGGTGCCGACTCATCATGTGCGCACGGAGCGTGATAGTCGATTACGCAGCGCTACGTTCGCCCGTTAGGGGGGACCTGCGGCTGTGTTTGGATCGGCGTACGGGGAACGATGTCGCGCTAAGCGGCGTCGGCCGACGGGGCGCAGCCCCGGCAGTGGCCGGGGGTGGGGGAGCGGAAGGCGCGGTCGCAGCCGTCGCAGGTACGGAGGGGATGGATCTCGCGGTCGGGCGGTACGGGGTGCGCCGCCCGTGGGGCCGGCAGCCGGGGCGGGACCAGCTCCCGCAGGCGGTGGGCGAGCAGCCCCGCAGGGGAGTGGATCGGGGTCATCGGCAAGGTGCGGGTCAGGACGGTGGCGACGGCGCTCGGGGTCAGCCCGCGCTCCAGCCATGCGGCTGCGGCGGGCGCCAGCCTCACCGTGTCGCGCTCGGACAGCACCAGCCGGGGATCGCGCAGCCGCAGCCGGGCCAGCAACTCCCGGGCCTGGAGCTCGATCTCCGGAACCGCCGGGGCCGGTTCGGGTCCGGGTCCCGGCTCAGGTTCCGGGTCGGGGTCCGGAACCTCCGTCCGGGCCGGCGCGGGTGCCGTTGCCGGGGGCTGGACAGGGCGCTCCGCCGCTTTCAGCCGCCTGGCGGGAGGGTTGTTGTACGACACCGTACGGGTGACGATCTGTCCCGAAGGCAGCCGCTCCCGGGTGCGGGAGAGGTAACCGTGGGCTTCCAGTTCCCGCAGGGCCGAAGCGATGCGGGTCTCGCCCTCGGTGAACCGCTGCGCCAGGGCCTTGATCGACACATCGGCGCCGGTGGGCAGGGACTGGATGTACGTGGACAGGCCGATCGCCGTCAGGCTCAACTCGCGGTGCTGGGCGAGGTGGTTGCCGATCTTGACGTAGCGCTCGGGCTGCCGGTCTTTCTCGTGCATGACACCGGGCCTCGGAATGCGGTACGGAGCGCGCGAGGGCGCGCTAAGCTGCTGTTCAGCCACGGGAAGGTCCTGCTTCCTCAGCGGCGAGGCCCTCGGCCGGGATTGCCGTCCCGTACGGGGGCCGTTCGCGTTTATGGGGTTGTCGAGAGACAGACTGCCCGGCGAATTGCCATATGCGCCAGCCGGGTTGGGGCGATTCACCCGTCCGAGTGAGAGGGGGAGGGGGGAGGTTAGGAGAGGTCATTTCCCCCGGTTGTTTGTCTTTAGATGTCGGGCGGTTCCGGATATTGGCCCACCGGGTCGTGGAGACCTCGATCCGGTGAAAACGGATTTCCTGATTCACGTGACTCGGCGTGGTCACCCGTGCGTAGCCTGAACGGAGTTGCAGGCCAACGGAGGTGGCAGTGAGCGCAGAGGGCGCCGATGAGTCGAGCTGGGCGCTCGACCCGGAGGACGAATCCGTGGCGGTCGTCGCGGCGGTGGGACGCCAGTTGAAAATGTGGCGGGAGGCGGCCGGAATCGACCGATCCGATTTCGCTGAACAAATGGGTTACGGGGCGGACCTGACCCGTAAGATCGAGAGTGGCACCCGCATTCCGCGTCCGGAGTTCCTGGACAAGGCGGACGAGGTTCTCGGTGCGGGCGGAAAGATCGCCGCGATGAAGGTGGATGTCGAAAAGGCCCGCTACCCCAAGAAGGTCCGGGATCTGGCCAAGTTGGAATCCGAGGCGGTGGAGATCGGGTCCTACGACAACGGCGTGGTCCCGGGCTTGCTTCAGACCGAGGAGTACATCCGTGCCCTCTACGCGGTGAGGCGCCCAGCCTACTCGGAGGACCAGACCGAACGTCTGGTCGCGGCGAGGGTGGCGCGCCAGGACATCCTCCGACGACATCCGGCCCCGTTGCTGACCGTCGTGCAGGAAGAGGCTGTCCTCCGACGGCCTGTCGGGGGCAAGATGGTGCTGCGCCGCCAACTGGAGCACCTGCTGGAGGTCGGCCAGTTGCGCAACGTTGAGATCCAGGTGATGCCCACCGCCGTCGAGGAGCATGCAGGCCTCGCCGGATCCCTCACGGTCATGCGCCTCAAGGACGGAAAGACCGTTGGGCACAACGAAGTTCAGCTGGTCAGCCGCTTGATCACTGAACCCAAAGAGGTCCAGGTCCTGGACATGCGCTATGGCATGATCCGAGCACAGGCTCTGACGCCTCGCGAATCTTTGACGTTCATCGAGAAGGTACTGGGGGAGACATGAGCATCAAGCCGTCGGCTGAGGGCCTCTCCGCACTGACGTGGGTCAAGAGCAGCTACAGCACCAACGACGGACCCAACTGCATCGAAGTGGCTTGGACCAAGAGCAGCTACAGCACCGCTGACGGGGCTGACTGCGTCGAGGTCGCCTGGACCAAGAGCAGCTACAGCACCAACGACGGACCCGAGTGCGTCGAGGTCGCCCGGATCCCCGGGACCGTCCTCGTCCGGGACTCCAAGCGTCCCGAGCACGCCCGCCTGGCCGTCACCCCGGCCGCCTGGAACGGCTTCGTCAGCTACGCGACCGCGTGAGAACACTGGGTTCGGCCGTCAAGGCGGTGTTCCGCTACCGGCGGCCCGATCCGGAGTGCTGGGAAGTCGTCGTCGCGGCCGTCTGCGACGGGACGTGCCACAGCTGGGACGCCAACAAGGCGGTGGCCCAGGCCGGCTCCGCCATCTCCGCCCATGCCGATCTGATGGCCGAGGCCCTCGACAAGCGGCTCGGGAGCGTGGAGGAACTCGCGCTCGCGCTCGCAGGGATGGGCGACGCCCGGGCGCTGCCCGCCCTGCGGCGCCTCGGGGAGGAGAACCACCTCCCGTCCGACCGCGCGCACGCCCGCACCCTGGCCGGGCTGCCCGCCGCGGAGCTGCTCCCGACGATGCGGACCGTCCTGCGGCAGGAGCCGCCGCCGTACCACGCGAGCACCTTCACGCTCGAACTCCTCGCCTCCTGGGGTCCGGCCGCCGCGCCCGCCGTGCCCGAGGTGGTCCGGTACCTGGAGACGCCGTACGCCTACGACGCCCTGCGCGTCCTCGGCCGGATCGGTCCCGCGGCGGCCGTCGCCGCGGACCGGCTGGCCGACTTCGCGACCGGTCGCGCCGGGCTCGCGGGCCGCCACCATCCGCGGCGGGCCGCCTGGGCGCACTGGAAGGTCACCGGCGACCCCGCGCTCGCCCTCGACGTGTGCGGCGCGGCCGTGGGGTCCGGGACCGGGAGCCACGGCCTGCCCTTCCTCGCGGATCTCGGCCCGTTGGCCGCCCAATACGCGGACACCGTGCGCGGCCTGATGGACTCGCCCGGCGGGTGGACCCGGGTCGCCGCGGCCCACGCGCACTGGCGGATCACCGGAGACCCGGAGCCCGCCGTGCCGGTGCTGCTGGCGGCCGTGGACCCGGACTGGACCGGGAACCCGGCCCTGCCGACCCGGGAGGCTGTGCGCCGCCTCGGGGAGATCGGCGCCCCGGCCGCCGCGGCGGCGCCCCTGCTCCGCAGGATCCTGGCCTCCGGGGAACGCCTCGGCCACCCCTTCGAGAGCCGACGGATCCTGGCCGACGAGACCTACGTCCGCACCCTCACCGAGGCCCTGGAACGGATCGGACCGAGCGCGGACGGCCCCGTACGGGCGCCCGTGCCCTCCGCCCGGCGGGGACTGCTGCGGAGATGGCGGGGGCCGCACGCAGCGCGTCCCCACTGACGGCCTCCTCAGGCCGTTTCGCCCCCGGGGGAGAGGGGGAGCAGCGGGTGACGGGCCATGGACCCCGTGGGCACCGCCCCGGACGAGCCGGCCGAGTCCCCGATCCGGCTCACGATGTCGGGCGGCCGGATCACGTACGGCAGGAAGTTCCGGCCGGCGCTAGCCGGAGGGGGCGACGGTCAGGCGTTCAGCAGGCTCTGCGGGAGGTAGGCGGAGGTGACGCCGAGCTGCCAGCCGTGGACCTGGACGGCGAGCGCCGCCACGGCGATCGTGCCGGTCGGGAGCAGGGTGCGGGGGGCCGCGTCGGGGCGGGCGCCCTCGCGGTGGTCGGTGAGGTTCCCGGCCAGGGCGCGTTCGAAGGCGGGCTGGTCGTCGTCGAGGAGCACGCGCAGCAGCCGCTGGTCCGGCGTGAGCACACCGAGGGCGTCCAGCCGGCGGGCCGCCTCCGCGCGCTCGGCGGCGTCGGGCTCGCACAGGGTCGCGTCCGGCCAGTCCCGCGGCAGGTGCCCGGCCGCCGGGGTGAGGTAGAGGCACAGCGCGTCCATCTCGGCGAGTTCGGCCGGGTCGGAGTGCGAGTCGAGCGGCGAGTAGGGCACGCCGTCGTGGAGGGCGGGCGCGAAGTCACTCCGCAGCAGCAGCCCGATCACCCGGTCCCGCTCCCGCACCGCCCCGCTGACCACGCACAGCGCGAACGCGTCCAGCCAGGTCCGGGCGGTGGGCGCCTGGTCGACGGCGTCACCGAAGGAGATGTCCATGCTGCTGAGCTCCTCGTCGAGCAGCGGGAGGGGCACCTCGAAGTCGCCGTCGGGGAAGCAACCGAGGGAGAGTTCCCCGAGCGCGCATTCGGCGGCCGTCCGCAGCGCACGGCGTACGACGGCTCCGCTCAGCTCGGGGTCCGTCAGCGTCTGCGCGCCGACGTGGTCGAGGAGGTCGTCGCGGGTCTCGTGGAGCCCCTTCAGGGACAGCCTCCCCCCGTACCGCAGCCCGTGCCAGTGGTCGTAGGTCCGTCCGGTGACGTCCGCCAGTGCCTGGGACGTCCGGTGCTCGCTGACCTCGTGCCGCTTCACGTCCTGCACGCCGACTCCTTGATCGTTTCACCTTGCGACGCGCACGCTAGCAACGCCCGCTGACAACGGGCGGACGGGGCACGCGGGGGCACCGGCTGCGCACGGTGGGTGGCCGGTCGATCACGGCTGCGGGCCCCTCGGGACGACCCGCGGCCCGGGTCAGCGGCCGGCGCGGAAGCGGTTCAGGAGGGCGGCCGTCGCCGGGTGGGGGTCCGTGGTCTCCGGGTGACGGGGCAGGCGGTGGGGGAGCGAGCCGTACCAGGCGCGGGAGACGGTGTAACCGAACGCGAGGCAGAGCATGCCGCCCGCCGCGTCCAGCCAGAAGTGGTTGGCGGTGGCCACGATCACCACGAGCGTGGCCGCCGGATAGAGCAGGCCCAGGATCCGGGCCCAGGGGGCGGAGGCGACCGCGAAGATCGTCAGCCCGCACCAGAGCGACCACCCTATGTGCATGGAGGGCATGGCGGCGTACTGGTTCGACATGTGCTTGAGGTTGCCGGAGGCCATGGAGCCCCAGGTGTGGTGGACCAGCACGGTGTCGACGAAGTGCCCCCCGTTCATCAGCCTCGGCGGCGCGAGCGGGTAGAAGAAGTAGCCGAGCAGGGCCACGCCCGTGGTGGCGAAGAGGATCATGCGGGTGGCCGCGTACCGCCCCGGATGGAAGCGGTAGATCCACACCAGGACGCCGATGGTCACGATGAAGTGGAGCGTGGCGTAGTAGTAGTTCATGCCGACGATGAGCCACGTCACCGAGTTGACGGCGTGGTTGACCGACTGCTCCACGGCGATGCCGAGGGTGCGTTCGAGGTCCCACAGCCAGTCGGCGTTCGCGAGGGCGACCGCCTTCTGCTCGGGAACCGCGTTGCGGATGAGCGAGTACGTCCAGTAGCTGACCCCGATGAGCAAGACCTCGAACCAGATCCGCGGCCGGCGCGGGGCGCGCAGCCGGGGCAGGAGCGCGCGCTGATCTCCCGGACGGGTCTCACTCTCGGTCACGGGGGGTGACGAGACTTCCGTTCGGGTTTCCAGTGTCTTCACGCTCGCTTCACCCATGGGGAAAGAGTCTGCCAGATGCACTCTCGCCTTCGATCATCCCTCCGGAGGGTCTACGGCGCAGCCCCTCACCCTCGGGGACGAGACGTTCCCCTACTGCCCCTGCCTCCGGCCGGGAGGTGCCCCCAGCTGCGGGCCGGAGGCGGTGGAGCCGCGGACCACCAGTTCGGGCAGGAACACGAACTCGCTGTGGGGGGCCGGGGTACCCCCGATCTCCTCCAGGAGCGTGCGGACGGCCGCCTGCCCCATGGCCTGCACGGGCTGCCGGATGGTGGTCAGCGGCGGATCGGTGAACGCTATGAGGGGGGAGTCGTCGAAGCCGACGACCGAGACGTCCTGCGGCACCCGCAGCCCCTGCTGCCGGGCCGCCCGGATCGCGCCGAGCGCCATCATGTCGCTGGCGCAGACGACGGCCGTGCAGCCGCGGGCGATGAGCGCGGACGCGGCGGCCTGCCCGCCCTCCAGGGTGTACAGCGAGTGCTGGATGAGCTCCTCGACCTCGGCCTCGTCCAGGCCGAGCCGTTCCTTCATCCCGAGCCGGAAGCCCTCGATCTTGCGCAGGACGGGCACGAAGCGCTTGGGGCCCACCGCGAGCCCGATCCGGGTGTGCCCGAGCGCGGTCAGGTGGGTCACGGCGAGCTGCATCGCGGCGCGGTCGTCGGGGGAGACGAAGGGAGCCTGCACCTTGTCGGAGAACCCGTTGATCAGGACGTACGGAACCCCTTGCCCGCGGAGTTGGTCGTAGCGGCCCATGTCGGCGGTCGTGTCGGCGTGCAGCCCGGAGACGAAGATGATGCCGGAGACCCCGCGGTCGACCAGCATCTCGGTGAGCTCGTCCTCGGTGGACCCACCGGGCGTCTGCGTGGCCAGTACCGGGGTGTACCCCTGCCGGGTCAGAGCCTGGCCGATGACCTGGGCGAGCGCCGGGAAGATGGGGTTGTCCAGTTCCGGGGTTATCAGGCCGACGAGGCCGGCGCTGCGCTGGCGCAGCTTGACGGGACGCTCGTAGCCGAGGACGTCCAACGCGGCCAGCACGGACTCTCGGGTGCCTGCGGCCACACCGGGCTTGCCGTTGAGCACGCGGCTGACTGTGGCTTCGCTGACCCCCGCCTGGGCTGCGATGTCGGCTAGCCGTGCGGTCACGGGATTGGACTGTACCGGCTCCCCCCTCACAACGCCCACCACGTGCACGAATCCGAGGGAAGCAGCACGGTCCGGCCGTCCGTCTC
Source organism: Streptomyces sp. NBC_00597 (assembly GCF_041431095.1). Taxonomy (GTDB): domain Bacteria; phylum Actinomycetota; class Actinomycetes; order Streptomycetales; family Streptomycetaceae; genus Streptomyces. Next base: position 3,289,140 of record NZ_CP107757.1, on the reverse strand, counting down.
CACCGGCGCGCTGGAAAGTACGGGCCGCCCCGGTGAGGGAAGTTCGAGGGGATCGGAGCGGCTGTTGAGGGTGCAGGCGAAGCCGGGCCGGGTGAACAGCAGGACGCCGTCGGGCGCGGGCAGCCAGGTCAGCGGGCCGGCATCGGGGGAGCCCAGGCCGGGTAGCGCGCGGCGCAGCTCCAGCGCGGCCCGGTACAGCTCCAGGGTGGAATGCGGGTCGCCGGTCTGGGCGGCGACGCTGAGCGGAGCCCAGTCGGCGGGTTGCGGGAGCCAGCTGCCGGCCGGCCCGAAACCGTACGGGGGCTCCTCGCCGGACCAGGGCAGCGGGATCCGGCAGCCGTCGCGCAGTCCGTCCTGCCCGGCGGAGCGGACGAAGGACGGGTCCTGGCGGACCTCGTCGGGCAGGTCGACGACCTCGGGCAGGCCGAGCTCCTCGCCCTGGTAGACGTACGCGGACCCGGGCAGCGCCAGCATCAGCAGCGCGGCGGCCCGCGCCCGGGCCAGGCCCTGCGCCCCGCCCCCGTACCGCGTCACGTGCCGTACGACGTCGTGGTTGGACAGCACCCAGGTCGTCGGGGCGCCGACGGAGGCGGTGGCGGCCAGGGACTCGTCGATGACGGTCCGCATCGCGCGGGTGTCCCAGGGACAGTTCAGGAAGCGGAAATTGAAGGCCTGGTGCAGCTCGTCGGGCCGGACGTACAGGGCGAGCCGCTCGGAGGTCGGCGCCCACGCCTCCGCGACGCCGATGCGCGGGCCCTCGTAGGAGTCGAGCAGCCGCCGCCAGGAGCGGTGGATCTCGTGCACGCCGTCCTGGTCGAAGAAGGGGAGCGGTTCGGTGCCGATCAAGGTGGCCTGGGCGCCGCGGCCGATGTCGGGCATGCCGGGGGCCTTGACCATGCCGTGGGCGACGTCGACGCGGAACCCGTCGACGCCCAGGTCGAGCCAGAAGCGCAGGACGGAGGCGAACTCCTCCGCGATCTCGGGGTGCTCCCAGTTCAGGTCGGGCTGCGCGGGCGCGAACAGGTGTAGGTACCACGCACCGTCCGGGGTCCGGGTCCAGGCGGGGCCGCCGAAGACGGACTCCCAGTCGTTGGGCGGCAGCTCGCCGGCGGCTCCTCGGCCGGGGCGGAAGTGGTACCGGTCCCGGGCGGCGTGGCCGGCGGGGGCGGCGAGGGCCTCCCGGAACCAGGCGTGCCGGTCGGAGGTGTGGTTGGGCACGACGTCGACGATGACCCGCAGGCCGAGCGCGTGGGCGCCCCGGACGAGCTCGTCCGCGTCGGAGAGGTCCCCGAAGAGCGGGTCGACCGCCCGGTAGTCGGCGACGTCGTAGCCGCCGTCGGCCTGCGGGGAGAGGTAGAAGGGGGTGAGCCAGACGGCGTCGACCCCGAGCCGGGCCAGATGGGGCAGGCGCGCGCGCACCCCGCGGAGGTCACCGATGCCGTCGCCGTCGCTGTCCGCGAAGGAGCGGACGTACACCTGGTAGATGACGGCATCGCGCCACCAGCCGCCGCTTGCGGTGGCCTTGCTGGAAGCGCTTGCAAGCCGGGACGCGGTCAGCTCATGGGTCATACCGGTCCCAACGCGGGTACATGCCCCCTGGTTGCGGGCCTGACGACCCGAAGGAAGTTCGAACAACCAGCAAGTAGTGGCAACCTTCAGGACACACGGATGTAACGATCGGCCTCGCTTGCAGAAAATTGCCGCAAGCTCTTTCGGTCGGCTTTCAGGCTTGTTACGTTCCCTGCAACTCGGGACCGCGAGGGCGCGGCCGGGATCATCGAAGGAGTTCATATGCGGCGTGGCATAGCGGCCACCGCGCTGGTCGCGACCCTGGCGCTCGCGGCGACGGCTTGCGGCGGTGACACCAAGGGTGACAGTGGCGAGACCAAGGCCGGCGGGGAGCTTTCCGGCACGGTCACGTGGTGGGACACCTCGAACGACGCCGAGAAGGCCAGCTTCCAGAAGATCGCCGAGGCGTTCACCGCGAAGCACCCGAAGGTCACCGTCAAGTACGTCAACGTCCCGTACGGCGACGCGCAGAACAAGGTCAAGAACGCCTTCAGCAGCGGTTCCGAAGCCCCTGACGTGATCCGCGCCGACGTCGGCTGGGTCGCCGACTTCGCCTCGCTCGGCTACCTCGACGAGGTTCCGGCCGAGACGGCCAAGAAGGTCGACGCCGAGTTCCTGCCCCAGGCCGCGGCCAGCGGCAAGTTCGAGGGCAAGACCTACGCCGTCCCGCAGGTCATCGACACCCTCGGCCTCTTCTACAACAAGAAGATGCTCGCGGACGCCGGCGTCCAGCCCCCCAAGTCCCTGGAGGAGCTGAAGACCGCCGCCGCCGCGATCAAGGCGAAGACCGGCAAGGCCGGCCTCTACCTGCGCGGCGACGACTCGTACTGGTTCCTGCCCTTCATCTACGGCGAGGGCGGCGACCTGGTCGACGCGAAGAACAAGACGGTCACCGTCGACAACCCCGCCGGCGTCAAGGCGTTCAAGACCGCCCGTGACCTGGTCTCCTCCGGCGCGGCGATCACCAACGCCACCGACGGCTACGTCAACATGCAGACCGCCTTCAAGACCGGCGAAGCCGCGATGATGATCAACGGTCCGTGGGCCGTCGCCGACACCTACGCCGGCGACCAGTTCAAGGACAAGGCCAACCTCGGCGTCGCCGCCGTCCCGGCCGGCTCCGTCAAGGCCGGCGCCCCGCAGGGCGGCCACGACCTCGCCGTCTACGCCGGCTCCAAGAACCGCGCCGCCGCGCACGCCTTCGTCGAGTACATGACCTCGCAGGACGTGCAGGTGCAGTCCACCAAGGACCTCAGCCTGCTCCCGACCCGGACCGCCGCGTACGAGCAGCCGGACGTCAAGTCCAGCGAGATGGTCCAGTTCTTCAAGCCGGCCGTGGACAAGGCCGTCGAGCGCGCCTGGATCCCGGAGAACGGCTCCCTCTTCGAGCCGCTGAAGGTCGAATACACCAAGGCGGTCACCGGGGCGTCGAGCCCGGAGGACGCGGCCAAGGCGGCCGGCGTCGAGTTCCGCAAGATCCTCAAGGGCTGGAAGTAACAAGACGATGGCTGCTGACACCAGCCAGTCGGTGGTGAAGGCCGCGGGCAGCGACGGAGAAGACACCGTCGCCGCCCGCGGCCGGAGCCGCAGGACTGACAGCAAGGCCCCCGGCAGGACCAGGGGCGGACTGAGGCGTGCCCTCGCCACCCACTGGTACGCCTGGGCCATGGTCGCCCCGGTGGTGCTCGTCCTCGCCGTCATCATCGGCTGGCCGCTCTTCCGCGGCGTCTACCTGTCGATGACCGACGCCAACGAGCGCAATGTCGCCCGTACCATCGGCGCCAACCACATCGAGGCCACGTACAAGTTCGTCGGCCTCGACAACTACGCGGACGTCCTGGCCGACCCGGTGTTCCTGCAGCGGCTGGTGTGGACCGTCGCCTGGACCGTCCTGTGCGTGTCGATCACCTTCACGCTCGGACTGGCCCTGGCCAACATGCTCAACCGGGACTTCCGGGGCCGCGCCGCCTACCGGATGGCGCTCATCCTGCCCTGGGCCGTCCCCGGCTTCGTGTCCGTCTTCGCCTGGCGGTTCCTCTTCAACCGCGACAGCGGCATCCTCAACAAGATCCTCGACGGCGGCGGCATCTCCGCCGTCCCGTGGCTCGACGACCCGACCTGGGCGAAGTTCTCGGTCGTCGCCGTCAACGTCTGGCTCGGCGTCCCCTTCATGATGGTGGCCCTGCTCGGCGGACTGCAGTCCATCCCGGCAGAGCTCTACGAAGCCGCCGAGATGGACGGTGCCACGGCCTGGCAGCGGTTCCGGCACATCACCCTGCCCGGACTGCGCACGGTGAGCATGACCGTGATCCTGCTCTCCACCATCTGGACCTTCAACATGTTCCCGGTGATCTTCCTGCTGACGCGGGGCGGACCGGGCGACTCCACCGAGATCCTGGTGACCCAGGCCTTCCGCGAGGCCTTCGTGGCCAGTCCGCGCGACTTCGCGGGCTCCGCCACCTGGGGCGTGCTGATCCTCGCCCTACTCATGATCTTCGCGCTGGTCTACCGGCGCTCGCTGCGCAAGCAGGGAGAGGTGTGGTGACCATGACGACCTCGCGTACCCCGGATGCCCCGGGCACCTCGCGCACCCCGCGCGTCAGGGGGCAGCGCTCGGCGCTCGCCTCCACCGGCCTGCACGCCACCCTGATCGTCGCGTCCGTGATCGCCGTCTTCCCGGTGCTGTGGGTCCTGCTGACCTCCATCAAGCCCGCGAAGCACGCGATCTCCACGGACTTCGTGAAGGAACCGACCTTCGACAACTACCGGTACCTGCTGGAGTCGACCTCGTTCCTCAGCTGGTTCGGCAACTCCGTGCTCGTGGCCGGCATCACCACCGTCCTCGGTGTGTTCATCGCCGCCACCACCGGCTACGCCGTCAGCCGGTTCAAGTTCCCCGGCATGAAGCCGCTGATGTGGACCCTGCTCATCACGCAGATGTTCCCCATGGCCATCCTCATCGTCCCGCTCTACAACCTCATGGGACAGCTCGGACTGCTCAACCAGCCGCTCGGCCTGATCATCACGTACCTCACCATCGCCGTGCCGTTCTGCGCCTGGATGATGAAGGGCTTCTTCGACACGATCCCGATCGAGATCGACGAATCCGGACGCGTCGACGGGCTCAACCCCTTCGGCACCTTCTGGCGCCTCATCCTCCCGCTGGCCAAGCCCGGCCTCGCCGTCACCGGCTTCTACTCCTTCATCACCGCGTGGGGCGAAGTCGCCTACGCCTCCGCCTTCATGGTCGGGGACGAGCACCTCACCCTCGCCGGAGGCCTGCAGACCTTCGTCACGCAGTACACCTCCAACTGGGGTGCGATGAGTGCCGCTTCCGTCCTCATCGCCATCCCCGCGGCCATCTTCTTCCTCTTCGCCCAGCGTCACCTCGTCGCCGGGATGACGGCGGGCGCGACCAAGGGCTGACCCCCTCGCGACCACGGGCTGACCACCCGGCGCCCGCCCCCACACACCCCCGGCCCGATCTCTTCAAGGACGACATGACCCAGCACCTCGCCGAAACGCTCCCCACCCCGGCCGGCAGCACCCTGCCCGGTTGGTGGAGAGAAGCGGTGATCTACCAGGTCTATCCGCGCAGCTTCGCCGACTCCAACGGGGACGGCATGGGGGACCTCGAAGGCATCCGCAGCCGACTGCCCTACCTCAAGGAGCTGGGCGTCGACGCCGTCTGGCTCAGCCCCTTCTACGCCTCCCCGCAGGCCGACGCCGGCTACGACGTCGCCGACTACCGGGCCATCGACCCCATGTTCGGCACCCTGCACGACGCCGACGCCGTCATTCGTGAAGCGCACCGGCTGGACCTGCGCATCATCGTGGACCTCGTCCCCAACCACTGCTCCGACCAGCACGAATGGTTCAAGCAGGCACTGCGGGAAGGCCCCGGCACCCCGCTGCGCGAGCGCTTCCACTTCCGCCCGGGCCGCGGCGCGGACGGCTCCGAGCCCCCGAACGACTGGGAGTCGATCTTCGGCGGGCCGGCGTGGACGCGGGTGGCCGACGGCGAGTGGTACCTGCACCTGTTCGCTCCCGAGCAGCCCGACTTCAACTGGGAGCACCCTGCCGTCCAGGACGAGTTCCGGTCGGTCCTGCGGTTCTGGCTGGACCTGGGCGTCGACGGCTTCCGCATCGACGTCGCCCACGGCCTCGTCAAGGCCCCCGGCCTGCCCGACCTCGGCCGCGACGAACAGCTCAAGCTGCTCGGCAACCAGGTGCTGCCCTTCTTCGACCAGGACGGAGTGCACGAGATCTACCGCTCCTGGCGGACCGTCCTCGACGAGTACGCCGGCGACCGCATCGGCGTCGCCGAGGCCTGGACCCCGAGCGCCGACCGCACCGCGCTCTACCTGCGCTCCGACGAACTGCACCAGGCCTTCAACTTCCACTACCTGACCACCGGTTGGGACGCGGCCGCGCTGCGCGGCGCCATCGACGAATCGCTCGACGCGATGCGGCCGGTCGGCGCCCCGACGACCTGGGTGCTGTCCAACCACGACGTCGTACGGCACGTGACGCGGTACGGGGGCGGGGCGCAGGGCCTGGCCCGGGCGCGGGCCGCCGCGCTGCTGATGCTGGCGCTGCCCGGGTCCGCGTACGTCTACCAGGGCGAGGAGCTCGGCCTGCCCGAGGTCGTCGACCTGCCCGACGAGGTCCGCCAGGACCCGTCCTTCTTCAAGGAGAACGGCCAGGACGGACTGCGCGACGGCTGCCGCGTACCGATCCCGTGGTCCGGCGACCAGGCCCCGTACGGCTTCGGCGACGGCGGCAGCTGGCTGCCGCAGCCCGCCGAATGGGCCGGCCTGAGCGTGGCCGCCCAGACCGGCGACCCCGCCTCCACCCTGGAGCTGTACCGGGCGGCGCTGCGGATCCGCCGCGAGCGGGCCGACCTGGGCGCGGGCGACGCAGTGCAGTGGCTGGAGGCGCCGGAGGGCGTCCTGGCCTTCCGCCGCGGCGAGTTCGTCTGCACCGTCAACACGACGGGCGAGCCGGTACGGATGCCGGCCCGGGGCACCGCCGTCCTGCTCGCCAGCGCCGAGCTGGCCGACCCGGGCACGCTGCCCGCCGACACGGCGGTGTGGTGGCAGGTGTGACCTCCCCCCTCCGGCTGACGGACATCGCCGCGCAGGCCGAGGTCAGCGAGGCGACGGTCAGCCGTGTGCTCAACGGCAAGGCGGGCGTGGCGGCCGGCACCCGGCACAAGGTGCTGGCCGCCATGGACCTGCTCGGCTACGAGCGGCCCGTGCGGCTGCGCCGCCGCAGCAACGGGCTGGTGGGACTCCTCATCCCGGAGCTCACCAACCCCATCTTTCCCGCGTTCGCACAGGTCATAGAGCAGGCACTGGCCGGCCACGGGTACACACCGGTGCTGTGCACCCAAACACCGGGCGGAGCCACCGAGGACGAACTGGTCGAGCAGCTGGAGGAACGCGGGGTCACCGGGATCGTCTTCCTGTCCGGCCTGCACTCCGACTCGACCCTGGACCCCTCCCGCTACCAGCGGCTGTCCTCCCGCGGTGTCCCCTTCGTCCTCATCAACGGGTTCAACGAACACGTCAACGCCCCGTTCATCTCCCCGGACGACCGGGCGGCCGCCGACATGGCCGTCCGTCACCTTGAGGACCTCGGACACCGTCGGATCGGCCTGGCCATCGGGCCGACCCGGTACGTGCCGTCGGCCCGCAAGGAGCAGGGGTTCAAGGCCGCGCTGCCGGGGGCCGAGGAGGAGGGGCTGATCCAGCGCACGCTGTTCACGGTGGAAGGCGGCCACGCCGCGGGCGGCGCCCTGCTGGACCGCGGCTGCACCGGCATCGTGTGCGGCAGCGACCCGATGGCACTCGGCGTGATCCGCGCGGCCCGCGAACGGGGGCTGCGGGTACCCGAGGACGTATCGGTGGTCGGCTTCGACGACTCGCCGCTGATCGCGTTCACGGACCCGCCGCTGACGACGGTCCGCCAGCCGGTCCGCGCCATGGCGACCGCCGCGGTCGGAGCCCTCCTGGAAGCGGTCGGCGGCACCCCCGTCCAGCGCACGGAATACGTGTTCCAACCGGAACTGGTGGTCCGGGGCTCGACGGGACAGGGGCCGGGCGAGTAGAGCGGCCGGGGGAGCAGGGCGGGCGGGGCCGGCGCCGGGCGGCCCCGTCGGCGTAGCCGCGCTGCCCTGCGGGTACCGGGTTCCGTTGCCGCCGCTGTCCGTCTCGTTTTCGGACGTCGCGCCCCACCGCAGAAGGTCTTGGCCGCGAGCGCGGGGCCGGCACCGGGCAGCCGAGCCCTTCCGGGGGGAGTGCGGGGCGCAGGACCTTTCGGGAAGCCGAGCCCGTCTCGGACGGGCTCGGGCGGCTTCGGGCAAGCGGTGTCGGTGGAGTGTCCGGGGGCGTCCGGGCAGTCCACCGTCCTTCCGTGCCGTGCCGTGCCGTGCCGGCCCGTCAAGGGCGCTCTCTTCGTTCGCGTCGCTTCGCGACGGCCTTCGGCCACCCTTGACCGCCCGTCCCGTCCCGGAATGCCAAAGACCGTCGGGAACCCCCGAAGGAACGGCCGGGAGGTTCACGTCCAGGGGCGGACCCATCAGAGATCCCGGCCGGCGGCTCCGTCATCCGGAGCCGGGCTGCCGGCGCCCCCGAGCCCGGCCCGGATGCGGCGCAGGGAGGGGAACGGCTCCGTCAGGGGTCCGGCGCCAGCAGTCCCGGGTCGGGGGCGGGGCCAAGCCGGAGCAGCGCAGCGCGCAGGTGCGCGCACGGCTCCGGTCGGCCTCCAGGCGCGACAGATCGCTACGCGCTTCGCCCGGCACGGCGTCCGACGGCGGTCTCGGGCTGGCGGCCCGATGAGGCGAGCCGGGCGAGGACGTAGATCGAGAACTTCCGACGCACCTCGCCGTCGCCTCGCGACGCGATCGAACTCGGCCCGTCGGCGTCGCGGCCTGGTCTGCCCCGTCGGGGCCGGGGGGTCAACTGGCAGGCCCGGGTGGCCGGGAGGACACGTCGGGGAAACAATTCTGCAATCTCTTGCGCAAAGTCTTGCAGGCCTCATACCTGGCCCCTACGGTCGCTGCCATCCCCACCTCGTCCGCCAGGAGGCCCCCCACATGCCTGCCAGAGCCGTCAGAGCTGCAACTCTTTTCGCCGCCACCGCACTTGCCGCCGCCGGGCTCGCGGGGCAGGCGCCTCGGGCCGTCGCCGCCGCGCCCGGGGGGAAGGACGTCACCGCCGTGCTCTTCGAGTGGCGGTTCGACTCCGTCGCCAAGGCCTGCACGGATTCTCTCGGGCCGGCCGGGTACGGGTACGTGCAGGTCTCGCCGCCCCAGGAGCACGTCCAGGGGTCGCAGTGGTGGACCTCCTACCAGCCCGTCAGCTATCGGATCGCCGGGCGGCTGGGGGACCGAGCCGCGTTCAAGGCCATGGTCGACACGTGTCACGCGGCCGGAGTGAAGGTCGTCGCGGACTCCGTCATCAATCACATGGCCGCCGGCGACGGCGTCGGGACCGGGGGTTCGTCCTATACCAAGTACGGCTATCCCGGGATCTACTCCGGCGCCGACATGGACGACTGCCGCGTGACCATTTCGAATTACCAGGACCGGGCCAACGTGCAGAACTGCGAGCTCGTGCAGCTGGCCGATCTGGACACGGGCGAGGACTACGTGCGCGGGCGGATCGCCGGGTACCTGAACGACCTGCTGTCGCTGGGCGTGGACGGGTTCCGGATCGATGCCGCCAAGCACATGCCCGCCGCCGACCTCGCCAACATCAAGTCCCGGCTGAGCAATCCGGGGGCGTACTGGAAGCAGGAGGCGATCTACGGGGCCGGCGAGGCCGTCCAGCCCTCCGAGTACCTGGGCAACGGCGACGTGCAGGAGTTCCGCTACGCACGGGACCTCAAGCGGGTCTTCCAGAACGAGAACCTCGCCTACCTGAAGAACTTCGGGGAGGCCTGGGGGTACATGCCGAGCGGGCAGGCCGGGGTGTTCGTCGACAACCACGACACCGAGCGCGGCGGCGACACCCTCAACTACAAGGACGGTTCCGCCTACACGCTGGCCAGTGTCTTCATGCTGGCCTGGCCGTACGGGTCCCCCGACGTGCACTCCGGCTACGAGTGGACCGACAAGGACGCCGGCCCGCCGAACGGCGGCACGGTGAACGCCTGTTACTCCGACGGGTGGAAGTGCCAGCACGCCTGGCGCGAGATCTCCTCCATGGTCGGCTTCCGCAACGCGGCCCGCGGTCAGGCCGTCACCGATTGGTGGGACAACGGCGGCGACCAGATCGCGTTCGGGCGCGGCAACAAGGCCTACGTCGCCATCAATCACGAAGGGGCGGGCCTGACCCGGACCTTCCAGACCTCCTTGGCGGCCGGCGACTACTGCGACGTGCAGAGCGGGCGTACGGTCACCGTGAACTCCACCGGGCAGTTCACCGCCACGCTCGGTGCCGGTACCGCGCTCGCCCTGCACGTGAACGCCCGTACCTGCACCGGCACGCCCGCGAACTCCGCCGGCGCCGCCTTCGCCGTCAACGCCACCACCGTCCCCGGGCAGAACGTATACGTCACCGGGGACCGCGCCGAGCTCGGCAGCTGGAACATCGGCAGCGCCCTCAAGCTCGACCTGGCGGCCTACCCCGTCTGGAAGCTCGACGTGTCCCTGCCGGCCGGAACCGCGTTCTCGTACAAGTACCTGCGCAAGGACGCCGCCGGGAACGTGACCTGGGAGAGCGGGGCCAACCGCACCGCCACCGTCCCGGGGAGCGGCAAGGTCGCGCTGAACGACACCTGGCGCAACTGAAACACCACACCCCACAGACCAGGGCCGCCCGGTGTCCCACCCTGCCATCCACCGGGCGGCCCTCCCGTACACAAGGAGACCCGCCTTGATACGCCCCGCCGCAGGAGTGATCGCCGCCACCTTGGCCGTGACGCTGCTGCCCGCCCTCCCGGCAGCGGCCGCCGCGCCGCCCGCCCCGCCCTCGGACGCCAAACTGGCCGCCGAGCCCGCGCGGCACGACCTGACCCGGGAGCAGTTCTACTTCGTCCTCCCGGACCGGTTCGCGAACGGTGATCCGCGCAACGACACCGGCGGCCTGACCGGCACCCGGCTGGAGACCGGACTGGACCCGACGGACAAGGGCTTCTACCAGGGCGGCGACCTCAAGGGCCTGACCGACCGGCTCGACTACATCAAGGGGCTCGGGACGACGGCCATCTGGATGGCGCCGATCTTCAAGAACCAGCCGGTACAGGGCAAGGGGGCCGATGTCTCCGCCGGCTACCACGGGTACTGGATCACCGACTTCACCCAGGTCGACCCGCATTTCGGCACCAACGCCGATCTGGAGCGCCTGATCGACAAGGCGCACGGGAAGGGGATGAAGGTATTTTTCGACGTCATCACCAACCACACCGCCGATGTCGTCGACTACCGGGAGCAGTCCTACTCCTACCTGTCGAAGGGGGCCTTTCCCTATCTGACGAAGGATGGAGTGCCCTTCGAGGACTCCGACTACGCGGACGGGAAGAAGAAGTTCCCGCGGGTCGACGCCGGTTCCTTTCCACGGACGCCGTTCGTGCCCGAGGAGAAGAAGGGGCTGAAGGCTCCGGCGTGGCTGAACGACCCGACGATGTACCACAACCGGGGCGATTCAACCTTCGCCGGAGAATCCTCCGACCAGGGTGACTTCGTCGGTCTCGACGACCTGTGGACCGAGCGCCCCGAGGTCGTCAGCGGGATGGAGAAGATCTACGAGAAGTGGGTCAAGGACTTCGCGATCGACGGCTTCCGCATCGACACGGTCAAGCACGTCAACACCGGGTTCTGGACGCAGTGGGCCACCGCCCTCGACAAGTACGCAGCCCAGCGCGGCCGGAAGAACTTCTTCATGTTCGGCGAGGTCTACTCCGCCGACACCGCCGTCACCTCCCCGTACGTGACGCAGGGGCGGCTCGACGCCACCCTCGACTTCCCGCTGCAGGACGCGATCCGCGCGTACGCCTCCCAGGGCGCGGCGGCCCCGCGGCTCGGCTCCGTACTGGCCGACGACTACCGGTACACCACGGACAAGGCGAACGCGTACGAGCAGGTCACCTTCCTCGGCAACCACGACATGGGCCGCTTCGGGAGTTTCCTGAAGCAGGACCGGCCGGGGGCGGGGGAGCAGGAGCTACTGGACCGCTACCGGCTCGCCAACGAGTTGATGTTCTTCTCCCGGGGCAACCCGGTGATCTACTCCGGTGACGAGCAGGGCTTCACGGGCGCGGGCGGCGACAAGGACGCCCGGCAGCCGCTGTTCGCCACGAAGGTCGCCGACTACCTGGACGACGACCAGCTCGGAACGGTGCGCACGCATGCGAGCGACGCTTACGATCCGGGACACCCGCTCTACAAGGAGATCAGCGCTCTCTCGAAGCTGACCAAGGACCACCCGGCCCTGCGGGACGGCGTCCAGAGCGAGCGCCTGTCCGACGGATCCGTCTACGCCTTCGCCCGTACCGACACCCGCAGCCGCACCGAGTACCTGGTCGCCGCCAACAACGCCGCCGAGGCCCGGACCGTCGAACTCGACGCCCCGGCCGGCGCCCAGTACCGCACCCTGTACGGCGGCACCGCGCTGATCCGCTCCTCCGCGGCCGGCAAGCTCACCGTCACCGTCCCCGCCTTCGGCTCGGTCGTCCTCCAGGGCATCGCCCCCCTCGCCGCCCCCGCCACCAAGCCCGCCCTGACCCTGAAGGCCCCGGCCCCCGGCGCCACCGGCACCGTCGAGCTGTCCGCCGACGTCACCGGAGGCGGCCTGAACCGGGTCGTCTTCGCCGCCCAGAGCGGCACCGGCCCGTGGCAGGTCCTCGGCACCGCCGACCACGCCCCGTACAAGGTCACCCAGAACGTCACGGCCCCGGCCGGCACGGCCCTGCGCTACAAGGCCGTCGTCGTCGACGCTTGCGGCCGCACCGCGAGCGCCCTCGCCGAGTCCGTCTCCGGCCAGGTCCCGCCCGTCCCCGTCCCCACCGCCACCCAGCGCGACTACGCGGTCGTCCACTACCGGCGCCCCGACGGCGACTACACGAACTGGCGGCTGTACGCCTGGGGCGACCTCGCCGACGGCGAAGCCACGCCGTGGCCCGCCGGACACGACTTCACCGGCCGCGACGCGTACGGCGCCTTCGCCTACGTCCGCCTCAAGCCCGGCGCTTCCTCCATCGGCTACCTCGTCATCGACAAGGACGGCAACAAGGACGTCGCCACCGACCGCACCCTCGACGTGACCAAGAGCGGCGAGGTCTGGCTGGAACAGGGCAAGGAAGCGGCCACCACCGACCGCCCCGCCCAGCCGCCCCAGGACCAGGCCAAGGCCGTCCTGCACTACCAGCGCGCCGACGGCGCCTACGACGGCTGGGGCCTGCACGTCTGGACCGGCGCCGCGACCCCCACCGACTGGTCCAAGCCGCTGGCGCCCGCCCGCACCGACTCCTACGGCGCCGTGTACGAGGTCCCGCTCGCGCAAGGCGCGACCAGCCTCAGCTACATCCTCCACAAGGGCGACGAGAAGGACCTCCCCACCGACCAGTCCCTCGACCTGAAGGCCACCGGCCACGAGGTCTGGATGCTGGGCGGCCGGGCCCCGTACCTCCTCCCGCAGCCCGCCGGCTCCTCCGCAGCCCTGGACCTCACCAAGTCCGAGGCCGTCTGGATCGACCGCGACACCCTCGCCTGGAACGCCCCCGCGGCCGCCGCGTCCGTCCAGCTCCTCGCCTCCCGCGAAGGCACCGTCACCGCGGAGAACGGCGCCCTGCACGCGGACGGCGCGCAGTGGCTGCGCCTCGCCAAGTCCGAGCTCACCGCCGCCCAGAAGCAGAAGTTCCCGCACCTGGCCGGGTACGCCGCGTACACCGTCGACCCGCGTGACCGGGGCCGCGTGCGCGAGGCCCTGCGCGGCCAGCTCGTCGCGAGCGCCCGCGCCGCGAACGGGGCCGTTCTCGCCGCGACCGGCGTCCAGCTCGCCGGCGTCCTCGACGACCTGTACGCGAACACGGCCCCCCTCGGCCCGGTCTTCAAGGACGGCCGTCCCACCCTGTCCGTGTGGGCCCCCACCGCCCGGCAGGTCGCCCTCGAACTCGACGGCCGCACCGTCGCCATGCACCGCGACGACACCACCGGCGTCTGGTCGGTGCGCGGCGAGCGCAGCTGGACGGGCAAGCCGTACCGCTACGACGTGAGCGTGTGGGCCCCGAGCACCCGCCGGATGGTCCGCAACCTCGTCACCGACCCGTACTCCACCGCCCTGACCACCGATTCCACCTACAGCCTCGCCGTCGACCTGGCCGCCCCGAAGCTGGCCCCGCCCGGCTGGCGCAACCTGCGCAAGCCCGCGGCCGTCCCCTTCACCTCTGCGCAGATCCAGGAACTCCACATCCGCGACTTCTCGGTCGCGGACCCCACCAGCGCCCACCCCGGCCAGTACCTGGCCTTCACCGACACCGGCTCGGCGGGCATGCAGCACCTGCGCGCTCTGGCCGCGTCCGGCACCTCCTACGTCCACCTGCTGCCCGCGTTCGACATCGGCACGATCCCGGAGAAGGCCTCCGACCGCACCGAACCCGCCTGTGACCTCAAGGTGTACGCGCCGGACTCGCCGGAGCAGCAGGCCTGCGTGGCCGCCGCGGCCGCGAAGGACGCGTACAACTGGGGCTACGACCCGCTGCACTACACGGTCCCGGAGGGCTCGTACGCGAGCGACCCGAACGGCACGGCCCGTACGGTCGAGTTCCGCAGGATGGTCCAGTCGCTGAACGGGGCCGGCCTGCGCACGGTGATGGACGTGGTCTACAACCACACCGTCGCCGCCGGCCAGTCCGACAAGTCGGTCCTCGACCGCATCGTGCCCGGCTACTACCAGCGGCTGCTGGCGGACGGCTCGGTCGCGAACTCCTCCTGCTGCGCCAACACGGCTCCCGAGAACGCCATGATGGGCCGGCTCGTCGTCGACTCGATCGTCACCTGGGCGAAGGAGTACAAGGTCGACGGCTTCCGCTTCGACCTGATGGGCCACCACCCGAAGGCGAACATCCTGGCCGTCCGGGCGGCCCTCGACGCGCTGACCGTCGCCAAGGACGGCGTCGACGGCAAGAAGATCATCCTGTACGGGGAGGGCTGGAACTTCGGCGAGGTCGCGGACGACGCCCGCTTCGTCCAGGCCACGCAGAAGAACATGGCCGGCACCGGCATCGCCACCTTCTCGGACCGTTCGCGCGACGCGGTCCGCGGCGGCGGCCCCTTCGACGAGGACCCGCGCGTCCAGGGCTTCGCCTCCGGCCTGTTCACCGCCCCCAACGCCTCACCCGCGAACGGCACCGCGGAGCAGCAGCGGGCCCGGCTCCTGCACGACCAGGACCTGATCAAGGTCGGGCTGTCCGGCAACCTCGCCTCGTACGCCTTCACGGACACCGCCGGCCGGCCCGTCAAGGGCTCCGAGGTGGACTACAACGGCTCCCCGGCCGGCTACGCGGCGGCCCCCGGCGACGCACTCGCCTACGCCGACGCCCACGACAACGAAACGCTGGCCGACGCCCTCGCGTACAAGCTCCCGCAGGGCACCTCCACCGCCGACCAGGCCCGGATGCAGGTCCTGGCGATGGCCGTCGGCACCCTCTCGCAGGGCCCGTCGCTGTCCCAGGCGGGCACGGACCTGCTCCGCTCCAAGTCCCTCGACCGCAACTCGTACGACAGCGGCGACTGGTTCAACGCCATCCACTGGGACTGCCGCGACGGCAACGGCTTCGGCCGGGGCCTGCCGCCCGCCGCCGACAACGGCTCCAAGTGGCCGTACGCGAAGCCCCTGCTGAGCGGCCGCCCGGCGCCCGGCTGCGCCGACATCACCGGAGCCTCGGCGGCCTACCGCGACCTGCTGCGGATCCGTACGACGGAACGGGCCTTCGCCCTCACCACACCGCAGGCGGTCCAGGCCGCGCTGGCCTTCCCGCTCTCCGGCAAGGACGAGACCCCGGGCGTGATCACCATGACGCTCGGCGACCTGGTGGTGGTCTTCAACGCCACTCCCGCCGCCCAGCCCCAGCGCATCCCGGCCCTCGCGGGCACGGGCTACGCCCTGCACCCGGTCCAGGCGGCCGGCACCGACCCCGCGGTCAAGCAGGCCACCTACGACGCACGGACGGGAGAGTTCACCACCCCGGCCCGCACGGTCGCGGTCTTCACACGACGCTGAGCTGATCCAGCCGCTTCTCCAGCAGGATCACCCCGTACACACGGCCGTCCTTGCCCTCCTTGTGGGGGAACTCCCCGACCACCCGGTAGCCCGCACCCCGGTAGTACGCGAGCAGCCGGGGGTTGGTGGAGACGCAGTCCAGCCGCGCCCGCGGCAATCCTGCCCCGGCTATCCGGCGCTCGGCATGTTCGAGCAGCCGGCGTCCGGCTCCCGCGGGCGCGGTTTCGCGTTCCACCATCAGCCGGTGCACGTAGCCGGCGACCGGCGGTTGCACGCCCCAGGCCTCCTCGTCGGACCACCACAGCTCGTACGCGCCGATGATCCGGCCGTCGCTGTCCCCGGCGAGCCACACCTCGCCCTCGCGCATCTTCGCCAGGAAGTGCGGGGCGTCCTTGTCCCCGGGCTTCCACTGGTCGATCCCGTGCTTGCGCATCCACCGGGCCGCCTGGTCGTACAGGGCCACGAGGGTGGCGGCGTCCTTTTCCACGGCCCGCCGGAACAAGATCCCGTCATCAATGATCACGCGCGTATTATCACGCGGATGATCACCGCGGGGAGGGCACCGCGGGTTCCACCGCCGCCGGGACGAGCGCCCCGAGCCGCCCGACCAGTTCCCCGAACGGGCCGTCGGCCGGCTCGTCGGCGAGGATCCGTCCGAGGATCCCGGCCATCTCCGCGTCGTACGCGGCGCTCACGGCGGCCAGCGCGGCGAAGTCGTGCACCAGCTGGAGCTCCAGCTCGGCCCTCGGGATCCGCCGCCCCTCCAGCCAGATCAGCGCGGTGGATTCCGCCAGCGACACCCACGACCGCACCACGAGTTCGAGGCGCGCCGGCGGCTTCTCGATCCCGATGTGCGTGACGATCTGCTGGTACGCGGCCTGCCGGACCTCGTCGATCATGGCGTTGGCCCGGTTGCTGCCGACGGCCGGGCCGCCCCGCATCAGCGCCGAGAAGCCGGGCCCGTGGTCGTCGACGAACGCGAAGAACCGGCCCATGACCCGCAGCAGCCGCGCCCCGAGCGGCCCCTCCTTCGGCTCCACGAACCGCTGCGCGAGCTCGTCGGCGGCACGCCGCAGGGCGGCCTCGTACAGGCTCAGCTTGCCCGGGAAGTAGTGGTAGACGAGCGGCCGCGATATCCCCGCGGCAGCCGCGATCTCGTCGATCGACACGTCGTCGGGCGACCGGTGGCTGAACAGCTCCAGGGCGACCCCGATCAGCTGCTGCCGCCGCTCCTCGACACCCATCCTGCGCCGCGTCCCGCTTGTCATGCGGACACCCTACTGGGCGCGCGGCAGCGCTCAGAGGTCGAGGACCAGGTGGTCGTCCTTGGCGCGGGAGACGCACAGGAGCATCGAGTCCTCGTGTTCCCCGTCCGTGAGGAGGGTGTCGCGGTGGTCCACCTCGCCCGCGAGGACGCGGTGTTGGCAGGTGCCGCAGAAGCCCTGTTCGCAGGAGTACGGGGTGGTGGGCAGTTCGCGGCGGACCGCGGTGAGTGCGGATTCCTCCGCCGCGACCTCGATCGTGCGGCCCGTGCGGTGGAGTTCCACGGTGAAGGGGCGGGAGGGCCCGGTCGCGGAAGCGGGGGTGAAGCGCTCCAGGTGGACGGCCGAGGGGGCCGGGGCCACCGCCCGGACCGCCTCCATCAGGGGTTCCGGGCCGCAGCAGTAGATCAGGGTGCCGGGGGCGGCGGCGGCCAGCGGGGACAGGTCGGGGAGGCCCGCCTCGTCCTCCGGGACGACGGTCACCCGGGAGCCGTGGGCCGAGAGTTCGGCGAGGAACGGCATCGAGGCCCGGCTGCGGCCGCAGTAGAGGAGGGTCCAGTCCGCGCCCGCCGCCGCTGCCGCGCGCAGCATCGGGAGGACGGGCGTGATGCCTATGCCGCCCGCCACGAACGCGTAGGACCCGGACGGGATCAGCTCGAAGTGGTTGCGCGGCGGCCGGACCGCCAGTTCGGCGCCTTCCGCAAGGAGGGCGTGTGCCTCGCGGGAGCCGCCGCGGCCGTCCTCGATCAGGCGGATCGCGATCGTGTAGCGGCCCGTGTCGGCCGGGTCCCCGCAGAGGCTGTACTGGCGGATCAGGCCCGACGGGAGCCGTACGTCCACGTGCGCGCCCGGGGTCCACTCCGGGAGGTCCGGGGATTCCAGGGCCAGGTGCAGGACGCCGGCCGCGGGCTCCGTGCGGGAGACGATCAGGGTCGGCAGCCAACGGCGCGGGGAGTGGCCGGAGATCGGGGTCTCCAGTGCCGGGAGGGGCCACAGGGGCGAGCGGGCGATGCGCCCGCGCAGGGTGCGGCGGATCAGCAGTGCGGCACCCGCCAGCGCCGCCACCTTCAGGGTGCGGCTCATGCGGTGGCACCGCCGTTCGCGCCGGGCGAGGAGGCCAGATAGGCCACGGCCTGGGCGGTCGAGCCCTCCTGCGACGGGTGGTACGTACGGGAGAGGTACGTCGGGATCGACTTGAGCATCGCGCCCGTCGAGGGCAGCGTGCCCTGCCGGCCCGCGCGGAAGAACTGGCCGAGGGAGGCCTTGGCGCCGGTCAGTTCCGGGTCGTTCTCCATGAAGAAGCGGGCGCCGCGCTGCCACAGGAAGACCAGTGCCGTGAACGCGGTGGCCCAGGTCCGGGTCCGCCGGCGGTAGCCGCCGTCCACGTGCATGAAGAGGTCGAAGGCCACCGAGCGGTGCTCCACCTCCTCCGCGCCGTGCCAGCGCAGCAGGTCGAGCATCACGGGGTCGGCGCCCCGGCGGTCCAGTTCGTCGGCGTTGAGGACCCAGTTCCCGAGGAACGCCGTGTAGTGCTCGATCGCCGCGATCATCGCGACCCGTTCCATGAGCCACCAGTGGCGGGCCTTGCCCGGCGGCAGCGTCCGGTCGCCGAGCAGTTTCTCGAAGAGCCAGTCCACCTGCGCCGTGTACGGGGTCGGGTCCAGGCCCAGGCGCTTGAGGTGGGGGAGCACGTCGTCGTGCGCGGCGGCGTGCATGGCCTCTTGGCCGATGAAGCCGACGACGTCCGCGCGCAGCTGCTCGTCCTTGATGTACGGGAGCACCTGTTTGTAGACGTGCACGAACCAGCGCTCGCCCGCGGGCAGCAGCAGGTGCAGCACGTTGATGGTGTGCGTGGTGAACGGGTCGCCGGGCAGCCAGTGGAGCGGGGTGCCCTCCCAGCCGAAGGACACGTTCCGCGCCTTGAGCCCTATGTGTTCCGACGCCACGGGGGCGGGCGCGAGCGGCGTATTAGACATGGTGTCAATGTACTGAGGGGTAGGGGGGAGGAAAACCCCTCTGCGTCCACCACTTCACGCAAGAGTCCCCCGGGCGCGCACGGCGCCCGGGGGACTCGGACCGGTTGCCCGGCCTTGCGGCTAGAGCTCGGCGTGGCCGCTCGCGAGCGCCCACTCGCGGTTGAGGGTGCCCAGCGGGATCTTGCGCTCGAAGAGCGGCGTGCCGAACAGGGAGAGCTGCAGGTGCAGGTTCCCGCTCAGGTCGAAGCCGCCGTACAGCGCCCAGGAGCCGCTGAGGGAGGTCTTGCCGTCGCTGGACGCACTCGCCTTGGCGTCGGCCTCGCCGCGCAGGTAGGGGGCGAAGTCCGCGCTGACGCCGACGGCCCCGTACAGGCCGACGGAGGCCTCGGCACCGAGCGCGCCCTTGACCTTGCCGGAGGCGGTGACGGTCGCCGTGACCGGCGTGCTCTTGACGTTGGACTGGCTGACCGGAGTCCAGCCCTTGCCCAGTGCGTAGCTGCCGCCGACCTTGAAGTCGCCCTTGACGTCCTGCTGGACGTCGAGGGTCACGCGGCCGTCGGCCTCCACCTGGACGTAGCAGGTCAGGTCGAGGTTGACGACGACCGGGACCGGGCCGACCTGGATGACCGGGGCGCTGTGCAGCTTGGCGAAGGGGATCCGCTTGGGCGCCCCGGTGCTCGCGGCCGCGCGGCCCTGGAGCTTCCACTGGGAGGACCAGTCGCCGCTCATGCCGAGGAAGGCGCCGCGCGGGCCGGAGCCGCCGCTGCCGTCGTACGAGAACTCCACCTGCGGGGCGAGCTGGACGAAACCGGAGACCGAGGCGCCGGCCGAGGCGGGGGCGTCGGGGGCGGTGTCGACGGCGGCGTTCACGTCCAGGCGGAGGTTGCCGAGGGGCAGCTTGGCGCTCTGGGGGCCGAACTTCACGCCCCCGGTCTTGGCCCAGGAGAAGGTGACGCCCTTCATCAGGGGCTCGACGGTGACCGACGACGGGTCGACGGGGACCTTGCCGTCGGCCTTGTCGTCGTTCAGGACGGAGGCCAGCGTGGTGGAGGCGGTCTTGACCTCGGTGCCGCGGTCGGTCTTTCCGACGACCTCGGTGACCTTGGCCAGCAGGCCGTTGGGGGCGCCGGGCGCCGGCGCGCTGGCGATGACGTCGCCGACCGCGACGGGCTTGTCGGCGTCGGGGGACTTGCCGGGTTCCGGCTTCTTGCTCGGCTCCGGCTTCTTGCTCGGCGAGGACGAGGACGAGGACGAGGACGAGGAGGACGGGGCGGGCCCCTGCGGGGCCTTGGCTATGACGGCCCGTCCGCTCGCCTGGTCGTACGAGGCGACCTTCAGCGAGGACTGCTGGGTCTTGCCCTTTCCGTCGGCGCGGGCCACGGCGGCCGGTGTGGGCGTCCCCTGCGGTGCCGCGGCCACCTCCAGCTGTGACGTTCCGTCGCCCGTGGGCGCGAGGGTGGCGGGGGCGGCCGCGTCGGCGGGGCCGGTGTGCGGTGACGAGGAGCAGCCGGTGGCGGTGAGCGCCAGTGTGGTGAGGCCGGGCAGCAGAAGACGTCGGGCGAGCAAGCGCACGTGGGTGAACCTTCGGTACGTGAGGGGTGTGGGGGGTTACCGCGAGGTAACCGGAACCCGATCATGCCATGTGTGCACTGCGGCAGTCATGTCCGGATCCCGCCAACTCCCTCGCCATGCTTGACGGTTGAAGATTCACCCACCAGTCATGGCGCTACCGGAGCACCCCTGCCTTCGTACCGTCAGTGAGCTTGCCCGCCAGCTCCACCTGCGCGCCCGCCGGCGCCTTCACCGCCAGCCGGTTGCCGTTCGCCGAACCGTTCACTCCGCCGCCCGTCACCGACAGCGATGCGAACTGGGCGCTGCCCGCCGCCAGCACGTACCACTGGCCCGCCTTCGACTTCCACAGCACGCCCGCCAGCACCCGCGGCTCCCGCGGCCCGCAGGCCGGCGAGCCCTCCGCCTTCGCCGCCTGCGCCGCCAGCGGGGCGCCCGGGGTCAGGAACTGCGCCTGCACCCGGTCTTCCGTACCCGCCCAGGTGTCCGCCCGGGTGCACAGCCAGGTCGCCGTGCCGTCGCCCTCGGGCAGCGGCTGCTTCGCGTACGTCCAGGCGTTGACGCTGCGGACGCCGTGCGAGCGGACCGACGGCAGCAGGCACGCGATCCGCGACCAGTCGCCGAGCTCCGCACCCTCCGCCACATCGCGCTCCGCACCCGGTGCGCCCGACGTCAGCCGGGCCGGGGTCAGTTCGCCGAGGTCGGTGACCAGCCGGGTGGTGCCGGCGCCGGTCAGGGCCAGCGCGTTCCAGCCGGTGCAACTGCCCGTCGGGGCGGGGCTCGCCACCGGCGGGGTGATCCCGTCCCGACTCGGCTTCAGTGTCGTCGGTGCGTCACCGGGCTTGAGCAGGTCGCGCAGTCCCACGCCGGTGATCCACGGCGCGGTCAGATAGCGGACGTTGCCGTCGACCCGGCTCAGCACCAGCGCGGTCGCGGTGTCCGCCGAGGCGCCGTCGGTCCGGGCGAAGTCGAGGGCGGCGACCGAGGTCCCGGTGCGCGGTTCGGCGTACCGGACCACGCGCAGGCCGTCGTACAGCAGGACCACGACCGCCTGGTCGACGGTGCCCGCGAACAGCAGCTGCGGAGGTCCCATCGGCGGTCCGGGCGGCGTGCCGGGTGTGGCCGAGGCGACCACCGTGGAGCCGGGCCGGGCCCAGACGGCCAGCGCCCGGCGCAGCAGTTCGGCGTCGTCGGTGCGGTCGCCGCGGGCGGGCCAGGTGGAGAAGTCGGTACGGGAGGAGGTGCGCCAGGCGGTGGGTGCGATGCGGACCAGCTTCCCCGGATCCAGGGCCCGTTCCGCCGCCGCGTTGAGCGCGTACGGCGGGGCCGCGGCCCCGTCCGCACCCCAGCCGCCGCCGGGCAGCGCGAGCAGGGCCCCGCACACGGCGAGGGCGGCCCCGGCGGCGAGGGCGGCCCGCGCGAACCGGCGCCGGCGCAGCAGGTCGGTGGGCCGCGCCTGGAGCACGCAGGGATCGAACTCGGGGGAGGCGAACAGGGCGTCGTTCGACGGATCCCCGGATTCCGCGACCGCGGCGGCGGGGTTCGCCACACCCGCCTCGTCGAGCACGCGGAGCACCTCCGGCTCCGGCAGCCGCTCCAGGGCGCGCAGTACGCACGCCGCCCGGCCGGGCCCGTCCAGCGTGGCCAGCCACTGGTCCAGGGCCAGCTCCTCGGCGCCGCCCGAGCGCGGGAACAGCCGCAGCCCCCACACCTGGGGGAGCAGCGGAGGCAACTGTGCCCGCCGGGGCAGCGCCCGGAAGGTCAGCGGGATCCCGG
Organism: Streptomyces sp. NBC_00597; assembly: GCF_041431095.1. Lineage (GTDB taxonomy): Bacteria > Actinomycetota > Actinomycetes > Streptomycetales > Streptomycetaceae > Streptomyces. Next base: position 3,266,763 of record NZ_CP107757.1, on the reverse strand, counting down.
CCTCCAGGGCGGCGCGCAGCACCCGCAGTCGGACGTACGCGTACCCCGACTCGGCGGACGCGGTCCCGCGCTGGCCCGGAACCCCGCCCTGCACGGCGGCCGCGGCGGCGGCATCCGCGCCGGCGCCGCGCCGCCCGCGCGGCAGTGCCCGCTGGGCCAGCGAATGCGCGGTGAGCACCCGCCGGTTGCGGCCGAGGGCGGGCGGCAGCACCAGATAGGCGAGCCGCACCAGCCGCGGGTAGTGCTCGACGATGGCGGCCTCGGCCAGCTCGACGTCGGGCGGCACGGGAGACGGGGGGCGGGTGGCGGTATCCGGCGCAGTCACGTTCAGCAGAACGAGCGAATCGTCGGATGGTCACCCGCCCCCAGGTCACACGTTCGGGTCGAATGCCGGTCGCAGGCGGGCCTCAGCGGGCCTCAGCGGGCTTCGGCGGCCCGGAGGGACCGGGATCGGGGTGGGCCCGGGGGTCGGGTCAGGTCGTCAGGCGGACGCGCATCGCCTCGACCGTGCCGTCGGGGACGCCGAGACCCTCGCGCACGTACTTCTCCATCGAGCCGTAGCGCGTGTTCACCTCGTGGAGCGCGGCCTCCAGGTACTCGGGGAAGACCCCGATCAGGCCCAGCGCGATGTCCGGGTCGCCGCCGGCCATGGTGAAGCCCTCGATCATCCGGGCGAAGGCCTGCTTGACCGCCGGATTGACGGAGAGGTACTCGGCCATCAGGGTCTCGTCGTCCGCGCCGAGCAGGGACAGGACGACGGTCGCGCCCCAGCCCGTACGGTCCTTGCCGGCCGTGCAGTGGAACAGCAGCGGGCCCGCCTGCGGGTCCGCGAGCTCGGAGAGCAGGGTCCGGTACGCGGCCTGCGCGGAAGCGGTCGACACGAAGGACCGGTAGGTGTCGGCGAACAGTGCCTGCACCTTGCCGCCGCCCAGGTGCTCCTGCGCCATCGCCGGGTCGGACAGCAGGTCCTTGAGCTGCGTGGCGGCCGGGATCTTCCCGGAGCGCAGCTTGTCGGCGAGGACGTCGTGGACGAGGAGGCGGGCGCCGTCCGGTATCCGGTCCGGGTGGGCGCCGCGCTCGGCGTCCGTGCGGAAGTCGATGACCGTGCGCAGGCCCAGCGCGGCCACGACCGGGTCGGCGTCGACGTCGAGCCGGTCGAGCTGGCCGGAGCGCAGGACCAGGCCGGGGCGCACGGTGCGGCCGCCGGAGAGGGGGGTGCCGCCGAGGTCGCGGAGGTTGGCGACGGTGGTGGAGGGGGTGGTGGTGGTCATCGTGGCGGCTCCAGCGGTGTGCGTACGGCGCGGGCGGTGCGGGTGGGGCGGGTAGTACGGGTAGTGCCGGTGGGGCGGGTAGTGCCGGTGATGTGGTGCAGATCGGATGTATTCACCCGATTTTCTGATGTTTCGGGCCGGATAGGCAATCGAGAGCGAGCGAGAGGCCGACCCCGATCCCCAGCGCCGCAAGGTGCCCGGCGTCCGTGAAGGTCCGCTCCCGCTTCAACACGGGCCCTGCGGCGAGCGTCAGCAGCCCGACCCGGGCGGCCGTGCGGACCGGCCCGCGCGGCAGCGCGGAGGTCAGCGCACCGAGCACGGCGTTGAAGCCGTAGCTGGTCCCCACGTCCAGGGCCCGCCGGGTGGCCGGATCGGCGGTCCGGCGCAGCCCGCCGTGGACGAGGAGCGTCGCCGCGGCGTGCCCGAACAAGAACGCCGCGGCCGTCCACCAGGCCCCGTACGCGTACTCCGCGTACCCGAGGACCGCGACGAGCAGCAGCGCGTACGGCAGCGGCATCGGCTCCTCGACGACGAACGCGCTGCTCAGCAGGGTCTCCCAGCGGCCGGCGACGAGGTTGTCGACATTCGTCGAGCAGCCCCGCAGCACCCGGTCCCGCTCCGCCGCCCCCAGTCGCTCCAGGGCGTACGCGCCGAGCTGGACCCCGCCCGCATACACCACGCCGAGGGTCGGCGGCGGCCAGAGCAGTGATTTCATCGGATCATGATCGGATACGACCCCCGGGCTGGTGGAACCGGGGCCCGTGCGAGCATGTTTCAGCCATGCCAGGAACCCCCGCGCCGCTACGCGCCACACGGGCCGCGATGTTCGCGGCGGTGTGCACCGCATTGGGCGCTCTGGGGCATTCGTACATGTCTGACACCGATATTCCCCTGATAGCCCTTCTGGGTGCTTTCGGGGTGACCGGCGGGCTCGCGTGGCTCGGAGCCGGGCGCCGCCGCGGACCCGTCGGGATCGGCGCGGCACTGCTCGCCGTCCAGGGCGTACTGCACCTGTTCTTCTCCGCCGGCCAGGCCGGGCACGCGGGCCACTCCGCCCGGTCCGCGCCCATGGCCGGGCACCACCGGATGGCGGGCATGGGCGGCATGGCCGACATGCACGGCACGGCTGAGGCGGGCGGGATGGCCGACATGGCCGACATGGCCCACATGGCCGGGCACGGCGGCCCCGGCATGGTCGCCGCGCACGTCCTCGCCGGTCTGTTCTGCGCCGTCTGGCTCGCGCGGGGCGAGGCCGCCGTGTTCCGCCTGGCCGCCGTCCTCGGCGCCGCCGCGCTGCTCGCGGCCCGGCCGATCGCCCGCGCGATCGCACTGGTGCGGGCCCGCGTGGCCGCCGTACCGCCGCCGCCCGCGCCGGGGCCCTCCTACGAACCCCCGCGCAGGCTGCGCGGGGCCGTGCCCGCGCACGCCCTGGTGCGCCGCGGTCCGCCCGGGCGGCGAGACACCCGCGCCACGGCCCCCGGCCGTCCTGCCTGCGCCTGACCGGCGCACCTCCCTCATCGGCGAGGGGGCGAGACCCGGGGCCCGATCACCCATGTCTTCGCCAACAGGCCAACACCTAGGACACACATGTCCCTCGAAGAGGTCCAGGACGTCCGCACCCCGGACGCCACCACCGACATTCCGGCCGCGGCAACCGCACCCGCCGGTTCCGCCGCACCCGCCGCACCCGCCAAGTCCGGCACCTGGGCGGCCCTGCGGCCGCTGCTCCTGCGCATGCACTTCTACGCCGGAATCCTGATAGCCCCGCTGCTGTTCCTCGCCGCCGCCACCGGCCTGCTGTACGCCGGCTCCTGGCAGGCCGAGAAGATCATCTACTCCGACGAGCTGACCGTCACCGAGGTCCGCGGAAGCGCACTGCCGCTCAGCGCCCAGGTCACGGCCGCCCGGGGCACCGTCCCCGAGGGCAAGGTCGTGGGCGTGTGGCCCGCGCCCGACGCCGAGGCGACCACCCGCGTGATCATGGAGGCCCCGGGGCTGGAGGAGGGCCAGACCCGCACCGTCTTCGTGGATCCGTACACGGGTCACGTCAACGGAACGCTGACCACCGAAGGCGACGCGCTGCCGCTGCGCGCCTGGCTCAGCGAGTTCCACTCCAGCCTCCAGCTGGGCGAGTTCGGCCGGAACTACAGCGAACTCGCCGCGAGCTGGCTGTGGGTCGTCGCACTCGGCGGCCTCGCCCTGTGGATCGGCCGCCGCCGCTCCCGCAAGGCCCTGTTGGTCGTGCCCGACCGCGCCGCCACCGGGCGCCGCAAGACCCTCTCCTGGCACGGGGCCGTCGGCATCTGGGCCGTCACCGGACTCGTCGCCCTCTCCGCCACCGGCCTGACCTGGTCGAAGTACGCGGGCGAGAACATCGGGCAGCTCCAGGACCGGCTCGGCGGCGCCACCCCCTCCGTGTCCGCCGCCCTCGCCCCCGGTTCGAACTCCGGCTCCGACGCGCACGCCGGACACACCGGGCACGCCATGCCCGACGGCACGGAGATGCCCGCGACGCCGCCCACCGCGGACATCGGCATCGACAAGGCCGTGGCAGCCGCCCGCGCCGCCGGGGTCAACGAAGAGCTCCGCATCACCCTGCCCGCCAAGGGCAACGGCTACGTGATCAAGGAGCAGGACAAGCAGCTGCCGGTGCACCTCGACTCCGTCTCCGTCGACCCCGCCGACGGCCGGATCATCGACGAACTGCGCTTCGCCGACTACCCCGTCCTCGCCAAGCTGACCCGCTTCGGCATCGACCTGCACATGGGGAAGACCCTCGGCCTCGCCAACCAGATCGCGCTCGCCGCGCTCGCCGTCGCGGTGATGTTCCTGGTGTTCTGGGGCTACCGGATGTGGTGGCTGCGCCGACCCACCAAGGACCGCGCCCTCTCGGCCGGCCGGGCCCAGCCGCGCGGAGCCTGGCGCAAGGTGCCGCTGACCCTGCTGCTCCCGCTCGCCGCCGTGACCGCCGTGGTCGGGTGGTTCGTACCGCTGCTCGGCATCAGCCTGGTCGCGTTCCTGGCGGTCGACGTGCTGCTGGGTGCGGTCGCGGCGCGCCGCGCCGGGGCGGCCGGCACCGCCTGACCCGGACGGTCCGGCCCCGACGGCCCGGTGGGCCCGTACTCCCTCGCGGAGTACGGGCCCACCGGCGTACGTCGTGCCGTGCTCAGGGCGCGTACTTGTAGCCCACGCGGCGCACGGTCTGGATCGCGCCGCGGTGTGCCGCGCCCAGCTTGCGGCGCAGGCGGGCGACGTGGACGTCCACGGTCCGGCCGTCGCCGACGTGGCCGTAGCCCCAGACCGTGGTCACCAGCTGGTCCCTGCTGTGCACCCGGTGCGGGTGCGCCACCAGGTGGGCCAGCAGCTCGAACTCCAGGTAGGTCAGGTCGAGTACGCGGCCGTCGACCTCGGCGGTGCGCTGCGCCGCGTCGATGCGGACGAGTTCGTCCCCGGTGGTGGGCGCAGCGCTCGTGGTGGCCGCGGCACCGCGGGAGGCGGCCGGCGCGGGAACGGACTGCGGGGCGAAGGCGATCGGCGGCTGCTGGTCCGCGGACCCGGCCGGTACGAGGACCAGGTAGCCGATCATCGGCGGCTGGCCCGGCAGCGTGGGCAGGGTGTGCTGCGGCGCGGGCAGCCAGGTGGCGCCGGGCGGCAGGAGGTCGACCACGCGGGCGACCTCGTTGCGGTCCACGGCGCGCAGCCGGTGGCGCGGACTGGGCGGATAGGAGAGGGGCGCGCTCGCAGCGGTCGCGGCGGAAGCGGCAGAGGTCAGGGAACGGGAGTGAGACATGAGTGGTCAGCTCTTTCACGCGGAGTGGTCGGCAGGAGACGTACGTACGTCAACGCGTACCGCGCAGACCGAAGGCCTCGGCGGGGGACGTCCGGTGGGAGGTCCCGGAAGGCTTTAGAGGGCCGGCGCGTTCTTCGCGCGGCAACACACCCGGTCGAAATCGTGGTGCTGACGGGAGGGCCAGAACGGTTCGAGGTCGCTGCGACCGTTCGAGGTGTGCGAGTGGCTGGCCATGCGCCCATTGAATCAGATGCGGCGGTTGCGGGGCAGGCCCCGTCTCAATTGCTGGAGCGGAATCTCAAATTCCGCGAGAACATCTCCAGTGGACCTCCAGTAACCCGGACAAACCGTCACCCGGCATGCCTCGTCGGCCCGTCCGGACCGGCGCCCCGTATCGCATGCTGGTCAACAGCGTGGACGCAGGGCGGGCTCGGGCCAGGAACGCGGCGGCGCCCGCCGGGCCACGGGGGCTCGGCGGGCGCCGTGCGTCGCGCAGTGGGGGCCGGGTGCTAGACCAGGCCCTCCTTCTTCAGGCTCGCGCAGCAGGTGTCCGTGATGAGACGGGTCACCACGTACGGGTCCACGTTGGCGTTCGGGCGGCGGTCCTCGATGTAGCCCTTGCCGTCCTTCTCCACCTGCCACGGGATGCGGACCGAGGCGCCGCGGTCGGACACGCCGTAGCTGAACTCGTTCCACGGGGCGGTCTCGTGCAGACCCGTCAGGCGCTCGTCGATGCCGGCGCCGTAGTTCTTGACGTGGTCCAGGGGCTTGCTGCCCTCGCCCAGCGACTCGCACGCGGTGATGATGGCGCGGTAGTCCTCGCGCATCGCCTTCGTCGAGAAGTTGGTGTGCGCGCCCGCGCCGTTCCAGTCGCCCTTCACCGGCTTCGGGTTCAGCGTCGCCGAGACGTTGAAGTCCTCGGCGGTGCGGTACAGCAGCCAGCGCGCGATCCACAGCTGGTCCGAGACCTCCAGCGGGCCGACGGGGCCGACCTGGAACTCCCACTGGCCGGGCATGACCTCGGCGTTGATGCCGGAGATGCTCAGGCCCGCCGCGAGGCAGTGGTCCAGGTGCTTCTCGACGATGTCGCGGCCGAAGATCTCGTCCGAGCCGACTCCGCAGTAGTAGCCGCCCTGCGCGGCGGGGAAGCCGCCCACCGGGAAGCCGAGCGGCCGGATGCCGTCGAAGAAGGTGTACTCCTGCTCGATGCCGAAGATCGGCTCCTGGTCCGCGAACTGCTCGGCGATCGGGCGCAGCAGGGCGCGGGTGTTCGACTCGTGCGGGGTCATGTCGATGTTCATGACCTCGCAGAGCACGAGGAGGTTGTCGCCGCCGCGGATCGGGTCCGGGCAGGAGAACACCGGCTGGAGCACGCGGTCGGAGGCGTGGCCCTCGGCCTGGTTGGTGCTCGATCCGTCGAAGCCCCAGATCGGCAGCGCGTCGCCGTCGGCCAGGATCTTCGTCTTGGAGCGCAGCTTCGCCGTCGGCTCGGTGCCGTCGATCCAGATGTACTCAGCCTTGTAGCTCACGGGCCCCATCCTTCGGTGCGTCGCTCCGGCGCAGACTCTGCGGGTGCTGCGTTCGCGGTGCTGCGATGTCGTTGCGGTGTGGACCGCAGCGTGCCCGCTCGCGATTTCTCTACCGTTGCCCATGTGTGAACCCCGTGTTACCGAGGTTTACGCCGCAGGTCGAGCGGGTTGTGCGGGTTGGTCGCAGCACGCCCGTCCGAGTGGGGCAGACTGAGCAGGTGAGCATTTCGTACGATTTGACTTCGACCGGTGGCCCCACGGACTCCTCCCGCCTGCCGGCCCGCCCCCGGGTCGGCCTGCTGGGCACCGGCCCCTGGGCCCACCGCACCCATGCCCCAGCCCTCGCCGCGCACTCCGGCTCCGACTTCGCCGGAGTGTGGGGACGGCGCCCCGAAGCGGCCGCCGAGCTGGCCGACGCGTACGGCGTGAAGGTGTACGAAGACCCCGACGCGCTGTTCGCCGATTGTGACGTCGTTGCCTTCGCCCTGCCGCCGGACGTACAGGCTCCGCTCGCCGTGCGCGCCGCCGCCGCGGGCCGCCACCTGCTCCTCGACAAGCCCGTCGCCACGACCACCCGGGACGCCCGCGCCGTGGCCGACGCCGCCGCCCGGCACGGCGTCGCCTCCGTCGTCTTCCTCACCCTCCGCTTCGCCGAGCCCGCCGCCGGCTGGGTCGCCGAGCAGGCCGCCCGCTCCGGCTGGTTCACCGCGAGCGCCCACTGGCTCGGCGCCGTCTTCCCGCCCGACGGTGCGCCCAGCGCGTACGCCGCCTCGCCCTGGCGCAAGGACAAGGGCGGGCTCTGGGACGTCGGCCCGCACGCCCTGTCCGTCCTGATCCCGGTCCTGGGCGACGTCACGTCCGTCACCGCCGCCCGCGGGCCGTCCGACGTGGTCCAGCTCGTCCTGCGGCACGCGTCGGGCGCCGCCAGCACCGCCGTGCTCAGCCTGGGCGCGCCGGCCGCGGCGGCCGGGGTGGGGCTGGAACTGCGCGGGGCCGAAGGGGTGTTCTCGCTGCCCAACTGGACCGATGTGCCCGGGGCGTACGGGCGCGCCCTGGACGCGCTGGTCACCGCCGCCCGGACCGGGGTGGCGGACCCGCGCGACGCGGAGTTCGCGGCCCGGCTGACGCAGATCCTGGCGGAGGCCGAGGAGCAGCTGCCGGCCTGAGGCCGATCCCCGGCCGGGGGCGGCCCATGGCCCGGGCGCGGCGCCCGGCCGGCTACTTGATGACGGCGTTGGCCACGATGATCACGAGACCGATGGTGGCGTCCGCCATGCCGATGAGCAGGGCCGGGCCGAGCCGGTAGCCGACGCGGAGCGCCACGAAGGACCCCCAGGCGAACAGCAGCGCGGTGTTCAGGCCGAGCCCGACGGCGGTCACCCCGGGGGAGTCCCAGTGGGCGAGCCCGGCGAAGACCAGCAGCAGGACGGTGGGAAGGGTGGCCACGATCATCGGCCACTCGTTCCACAACGCCCGCACGAGCGCCCGCCACCTGTGGGCGGCGGATCCGGCCGGGTGGCCGGCCATGTGGTGCGAGTAGCCGTGCGCGAGGGCGGCCGCACCGGCGGTCACCAGTACCCAGGTGGCGTCGTAGAACGGGGTGTACTCGCCGCCCGCCCGATCGAGCGCGGCCAGCAGGCCGGACGCGAGCACGGTCCCGTAGACCCCGCCGAACATCCAGTCGGCACCCCGGCGCGCGGCGGGGCGCGACCCCGTGGGCGGCAGTCGGGGCAGGAGTTGCTGCTGGTCCTTCGTGTCGGTCATCGCCGTCCCTCGGTGTGGTACATCCCTTTTCCTATGGTCTACACCATATGGGGCGAGGTGTGAGGGCGAGATGAGGGCCCGGGCGCGCGGCCCCCGCGACGGGTGTCGACGGTGGTCGGGCGCCGCCCCGGCCACCCGGCGCTACGGCCGTGGCGCGGCCACGGAACCCACCGCAGCCGCCAGTGCCTCCACCGCCCGACCGAACGCCGCTTCCGGCGGCGCCGCGTACCCCACCACCAGCCCCTCCCTGCCCCCTCCCGCCCCCGCCGCGGCGGGGTGCCGGTACCCCGAGAGGCCGTCCAGGGCCAGGCCCGCCGCCCGGGCCGCCCCCAGCGCCGCGGCCTCCGTACCCGGCGGGAGCTCCAGGACCGCGTGCAGACCCGCCGAGATGCCCGTCACCCGCAACTGCGGGGCCCGGGAGGCCAGCGCGGACACCAGCTGGTCGCGACGGTCGCGGTAGCGGTGGCGCATGCGGCGGATGTGGCGGTCGTAGGCGCCGCACTCGATGAAGTCGGCCAGTGCCAGCTGGTCCAGGGCGCTCGCCCAGGATTCCCGCAAGCCCTTCGCCGCGAGGACCCGCTCGACCAGGTGGTCCGGCAGCACCAGCCAGCCCAGGCGGACCGCGGGGGAGAGGGACTTGCTCAGCGAGCCCGCGTAGACGACGTGCCCGGGGGCTAGCCCCTGGACCGCGCCGACCGGTTTGCGGTCGTAGCGGAACTCCCCGTCGTAGTCGTCCTCCACGATCAGGGAGCCCGTCGTACGGGCCCACTCCACGGCGGCGGCACGCCGCGCCGGGAGCAGCCGGGCCCCCGTCGGGAACTGGTGGGCCGGGGTCAGCAACAGCGTGCGCGCCCGGGCCGGGACCGCGTCCGTAAGGGCGCCGTCCTCGTCGACGGCCACGGGGTGCGGGCGGACCCCGGCGGCTTCGAGGATGCCGTGGTGGAAGGGGAGTCCGTACTCCTCCACGGCCCAGTCGCGGGGCCGTAGCGACGCGAGGAGCCGCAGGCCGTTCGCGAAGCCGGAGCACACCACGATGTTCCCCGGGTCGGTACGCACGCCCCGGGCCCGGGACAGGTACGCGGCCAGTGCCCGCCGCAGCTCCGGGCGGCCCCGGGGATCGCCGGGCCCGAAGGCTTCGGTGGGAGCCTCGGCCAGGGCCCGCCGGGCACTCGCGGACCAGGCGCCCCGCGGGAAGGAGGCGGGGTCGGGCTTGCCCTGGAGCAGGTCGTGCCGCGGCCCCTCCGGGACGGCCGCGGCCGGCGCCGCCGGGGTGGTGGCGACGGCGACCCCCTCGGCGACGCGGGTGCCGGAGCCCTGCCGGGCGGTGAACCAGCCCTCGGCCACCAGCTCGGCGTACGCGTCGGCGACGGCGTTGCGGGCCAGCCCGAGGTCGGCGGCCAGCGCCCGGTACGGCGGCAGTCGGGTCCCCCCGACGAGCCGGCCGCTGCGCACGGCGTCCCGCAGGGCCCGGGCCAGGGCGGCCCGCCGGGCACCGTGCGCGGGGAGCTCAAGGTGCAGATCGGCCCCGCCGGAGCCGCTGCCCGGATCGGTGCCCGTGGCGGACGCGGGGGCGGTGTCGTCGGACGTCATACGGGGAGCGTAGGCGGCCGTCCCCGCGCGTCGGCGGGCGATCAGCGGGCCGTCCGCGCAGGTCGGACGGTTCAGCCCCGGCGGGACAGGGCCTCGCGGACCGCCTCCTCCGAGCGGGCGACCACCGCCGTGCCGTCCTCCGCTGTGATGATCGGGCGCTGGATGAGCTTCGGGTGCGCCGCCAGGTGGGCTATCCAGAGCCCGCGGGCCTCGTCCGTCTCCTCGCGCGGCAGGTCCCGTACGCCGGTCTCCTTCGCGAGCGGGTCCGAGGTGCGCGTGATGTCCCACGGCTCCAGGCCGAGCCGGTCCAGGACCTCGCGGATCTCGCCCTCGCTCGGCACGTCCTCCAGGTACCGGCGCACCGTGTACTGCGCACCCTCCGCGTCCAGCAAGGTCAGCGCGCTGCGGCACTTCGAACAGGCGGGATTGATCCAGATCTCCATGGCCGCCAGCCTATCCGGAGCATGTCTGGCCAGGGGCTTCTGTCAGTGGTCCCCGGTAAAATCGAGGGAGAACGACAGGAAGCCAACTACCGTTTGGGAGGCTGTAGATGGCCACTGCCATGACCATGGGGCCCGTCAAGAAGAAGCCGCTTCCGGCGGGCCTGCCCCGCGAGTGGTACGAGAGCCACAACCGCCGTCTGAAGGCGATGCGGTTGGCAATATCCCTGCTCGACTCGGGGACGTACGACGCCCGCCGCGCCACCAACCGGAAGATCCGCACGATGGCGGTCCGCACGGGCGTCCACCGTCCGTCGAATGTCACGTGCAAGATGGTCCGCGCCTTCATCATCAGCAACGGAGCCTGAGCACCTCACCGCACGGCACCTCACCTCACCGCACGGCACCGCGCCACACCGCACCGCCCGGCCGGGTCGGACCCGACGCGTCCGACCCGGCCGGTCATCCGGCGCCGTCCGTGGAGTCCGGGAGGGACAGCACCAGCAGGGCCACGTCGTCGCGCGGGCCGCCGTCGGTGAACTTCACCAGGTCCTGCCACACCGCCCCGACCAGCCCCTGCGGATCCTTCGCCAGGACCGGGACCCGGGCGGCCAGCGGGTAGAACTCGCCCGCCGCGTCCCGGGCCTCGGTCACCCCGTCCGTGTGCGCGAGCAGCCGGTCGCCCGGCAGCAGAGGTACGTCGGCCACCACCGCGAGGTCCTCTCCGGCGAGCCCGAGCCCCAGCGGAGGGCCCGGCTCGACGGTCACCTCCGACACGGTGGAGGCCCGGAGCAGCAGCGCCGGCGGATGCCCGCACGAAACGATCCGTACGAGCCCCAGCCCGGGCGGGAACTCCAGCAGCAGCGCCGTCGCGAACAGCTCCGGATGCCCGGCCGATCCGTCGCCCGGCCCGGCGGGGTCCGCGGGGCCGGCCGGGTCCGCCGGGCCGGGCGGGCCCGTGGTGTCCGCCGCAGGGCGCGCCGGGGCCGCGGTGTCGGCCAGCAGTCTGCGGTCCAGCCGGGCCGCCACACCCGCGAGCTCCGGATCGTCCAGTACCCCTTCCCGGAAGGCGCCGAGCAAGGCGGCCACCGTGCCGACGGCCGCCAGGCCGTGCCCCTGCACGTCCCCGACCAGCGCCCGCACCCCGTACGGCCCGGCCCGTACGTCGTACAGGTCGCCGCCGACCAGGGTGCCGCGCTGGGCGGCCCGGTACAGCCCGGCGCAGCGCACCGGACCGACCCGGTCCGGCACCGGCGGCAGCACCGCCAGCTGCGCCGCCTCCGCGACGGTCCGTACGCTGACCAGCTGGGCGTCACGGCGCCGCCGGACCCAGGCGATCACCACGCTGAGCAGCCCGATCGCGGCCACCGTGGCCAGGTCGGTGCCCCGGGCGTGAGCGACCCCGATCCACGGCTCCCCGAGCAGGAAGAGCACCAGGGCGGCGAAGACGGCGGTCCCGGCGGCCCCGTACGCGAACGCCGCCACCGGGGGCAGGCCGGCGAGGAAGAAGCCCAGCTCGATGTCACCCGGGGTGGCCCGCTGCGCGAGGACCAGCCCCACCAGCGCCACGGCGGGTGCGAGCCGCGCCCAGCGTGGTGGTGGCTTTCCCTGCAGCCAGCCGGGCTCCTCGCGTCGGCGTCTCACCCCTCCACCCTGGTACGCGCGCCGGGGCCGCGCACCCCGGACCGGCCTGCCGGGTGGCCGTGCGGGGGCCGGGCGCCGACAGTGGTCCCGTGACGGATACGGGTACGCACGGGTCGGCGGAGCAGAGCGCGGCGATCAGCACACGGTTGAACTGGCTGCGGGCGGGGGTGCTCGGCGCGAACGACGGGATCATTTCCACCGCCGGGCTGGTGGTGGGCGTGGCCGGGGCCACCACCTCGCGCGCGTCGATCCTGGAGGCGGGAGTGGCCGGACTGCTGGCGGGATCGCTGTCGATGGCGGCGGGGGAGTACGTCTCGGTGAGCTCCCAGCGGGACTCGGAACGGGCCGCCCTGGAGGCGGAGCGGCGGGAGCTGGCGGAGGAGCCGGAAGCGGAGCTGGAGGAACTGACCCAGCTGCTGGAGGCCAGGGGGCTGAACCGGGAACTCGCCAGGGAGGCGGCGGTGCAGCTGACGGAGCGCGACGCGCTGAAGGCGCACGCCCGGGTGGAGCTCGGGATCAACCCCGACGAGCTGGCCAACCCCTGGCACGCGGCGTTCGCCAGCCTGATCGCCTTCACGGTGGGGGCGGTGCTGCCGCTGCTGGCGATCGTGCTGCCGGGGCCGTCGCAGCGGGTACCGGTGACGGTGGCGGCGGTGCTGGGGGCGCTCACCCTGTGCGGGGTGATCAGCGCACGGCTGGGCGGTGCCCCCGCCCCGCGGGCGGTCTTGCGCAACGTCACCGGCGGCGCCCTGGCGATGGCGGTCACGTACGCGGTGGGCACCTGGCTGGGAACCGTCTGAGCGCGCCGCGTCGCGCCGCACCCCTGTCGTGGGGCGGGGTTGCATCATGGGGGCATGCGCATTGCGATCACCGGGTCGACCGGGCTCATCGGGCATGCCCTCGTACGGTCCCTGCGGGCGGACGGGCACGACGTGGTGCGGTTCGTGCGCCGCACGCCCGCCGCTCCCGACGAGGCGGCCTGGGATCCGCGCCGCGGGTACGTCGACCCCGCCGGGCTCGCCGGCTGCGCGGCCGTCGTCCACCTCGCCGGGGCCGGGGTCGGCGACCGCCGGTGGAACGCCGCGTACAAGCGGGAGATCCGGGACAGCCGGGTCCGCGGCACCGACGCCATGGCCCGGGCGATCGCCGCGCTGGACGCGCCGCCCGCCGTCTTCGTCTGCGGCACCGCCGTCGGCTACTACGGCGACACCGGCGAGCACGCCGTCGACGAGCACGCCCCGGCGGGGCAGGGCTTCCTGCCGGAGGTCTGCATCGAGTGGGAGGCGGCCGCCGCCCCCGCCCAGGAGGCCGGCGTACGGACGGTGTTCGCCCGGACCGGACTGGTGGTCGCCGCCGAGGGCGGGGCCTGGGGCAAGCTGTTCCCGATCTTCCGGGCGGGGGTCGGCGGCAGGCTCGGCAACGGCCGCCAGTACTGGTCCTTCATCTCCCTGCACGACGAGATCGCCGCCCTGCGGTACGCCGTCGACACCCCGGAGCTGTCCGGCCCCGTCAACCTGACCGCCCCCGAGCCGCTGACGAACCGTGAGGTCACCGCCGCGATGGGCCGCGTACTGCGCAGGCCGACGCCGTTCCCCGTACCGGCGGCGGCCATGCGCGTGGTGCTCGGCGAGTTCGCCGGGGACGTGTTGGGCAGTCAGCGGGTGCTGCCCTCCCGGCTGCTGGAGTCCGGGTTCACCTTCCGGCACCCCGGGATCGACGAGGCGATCCGGGCCGCCCTCGGCCGGTAGCGGGCACCGCCCGGGCCCCTGCTCCCGCGCTGCCCGGCCCCCGTCCGAGGCCCTTCCCGGCCCCGGCCGCCGGCCCCGTGCGACCGTCTGTGACCCGGATGCGACCGCCGTGCGACCGGGCCCGACGGCAATACCCCACCGAACTCGGGTTCCCCTGGAGCCGGTTGGGGGAAGGAGGATTCCCACACAGCCGCGCCGACCTCGGGGAGGGGCACGTGCTCAGCAGCTCACACCGCGCCGCACAGCATGCGGACGTCGTCATCGTAGGAGCCGGGGTCTCAGGACTCGCGGCGGCGCACCACTTGATCGCGGCAGGGGTCGCGGTCACCGTCCTGGAAGCCGCCGACGATCCCGGCGGCCGGATGGCCACCGAGCACGTCGACGGATTCCGGCTGGACCGGATCGGGCAGTTGCTCAACACCTCGTACACGGAGCTCGACCGGACCCCCGGCCTAGCCGGCCTGGTCCTGCGGCCCTTCGCGCCGGGGGTGCTCGTCCACACCGACGGCAGGCAGTTGCGGGCCGGGGCCCTGACCCCGGCCCGCGCGCTGGCCAGCGGATCCTTCGACCAGGCCCGGCTCAGCGCCTACCTCGGCCGGCTCGCCGCCCTGCCGGTGGAACGCGTACTGGCCCGCCCCGAGCGCACGGCGCTGGCCGCCCTGCGCTCCCGGACCCACGGCGCGACCCTGCGGCCCCTGCTCTCCGCGCTGCTCCGCGATCCGGAACTCACCACCTCCAGCCGGGTTGCCGACCTCGCCCTGCGCACCTTCGCCCGCGGCCGGCTCGCCGTGCCCGAGGGTGGAGCAGCGGCCCTGCCCGACCTGCTCGCCGCCGCGCTGCCACCGGGCACGGTGCGCACCGGGGTCCGGGTCCGGTCGGTGGCGACCAACCTGGTCACCACCGAGGAACACGGCGACTTCAGCTGCCGTTCCGCCGTCCTGGCCACCGGGGCGCGGGCGGCCTCGGAACTGCTGCCGGGGCTGCGGGTTCCGGCGTTCCACGAGGTCACCGTCATCCACCACGCCACCGCCGCGCCGCTCCCCTGGGACGGCTCGCTCCTGCTGGACGCCGACACCCGGTGGCCCGTCGCCCACACCGCGGTGATGAGCGCGGTCGACCCGGTGCGGGCCCCCGCCGGCCGGAGCCTGGTCACCACCACCGTGCTCGGCCCGCCGCCGCCCGCCCGCACGGTCGCCTCGCGCCTGGCCCGGCTGTACGAGACCGGCACCCGGGACTGGGAGCTGCTGGCAGTCCACCACGCCCCGGAGGCCGTCCCCGCGATGCCGCCGCCGTACGACCTGCGCCGTCCGGTCCGGGTCCTGGCCGGGCTGTACGTGTGCGGGGACCACCGCGACTCCAACACGGTCCAGGGGGCGCTGCACTCGGCCCGCCGCGCCGCCACGGCCGTCCTGCGCGACTTCGGCATCCGGCTCCCGGCGAGCGCGGAACCAGCCCTTCCGGCGGTGGCCTGAGAAGCCCGACACCGGGGCCCGGTTCCCTCCGCGGAACCGGGCCCCGCCCACCGCCCCGCCCACCGCCCCGACCGCCTCGCCGGCGGTGCTCACGGCAGGGCCGCGACCCGGTCCCGGTACGTCCGTACTGCCGAGGCGTCCCGGTACGGCTCCAGCCGGCGCTCGAAGTCCCGTACGTACTCCACCGCGCGCACCGACCGCATCTCCATCGCCTGCTGCGCGGCCTCCGCGCCCAGCGCGCACGCCTGGTCCAGCTCGCCCAGCCCCAACCGGGCCGTGGCCAGCACCACCCGGCAGAACAGCCGCGAGCGCGCGAAGCCCGGCGCCCGCAGCTGCAGCGAGCGCTCCGCGTGCTGGGCCGAGGCCCGGTACTGCTGGAGGTCCCGGTGGCAGTGCCCGAACTCGTCCGCCAGCTGCGCCTCGTCGAAGAGGCGCGCCCAGTGCGGTACGTCGTCCCCCGGCCGGGCCCCGCCCAGCGCCCGCTCGGCCCGCACCAGCGAAGCCGTCGCCGCCCGGACCTCGCCCAGCACCGCGTGCCCGCGCGCCTCCGCGGAGTGCAGCAGCGCCTGCACCACCGGCGGCGGCCCGGAGCCGACGCCCTGCTGCGCGACCCGGGCCAGCTGCACCGCCTCCCGGCCGTGGCCGAGGTAGACGGCCTGCCGGCTCATGGTCACGAGCACGTACGAGCCGTACGGCCGGTCCCCGGCCGCCTGTGCGAGGCGCAGGGCCTGGACGAAGTAGCGCTGGGCGAGCCCGTGCGCGGCGATGTCGTACGAGGTCCAGCCGGCGAGCCGGGTCAGGTCGGCGGCGGCGGAGAACAGCCGCCGCCCGGTGGTCTCCCCGTAGGTGCCGCGGAGCATGGGCTCGGCCTCGTGCTCCAGGTAGCGCACCAGGGCCTGTCGGGCGTGCCCGCCGCCGTAGGCCTGGTCGAGGGTCCGGAACAGCTCGCTCACCGACCGCAGCGCCGCGATGTCCCCGCCGGTCACCCGCTGGCCGGGCCCCCGGTCGATCTGCCGCTGGCGGGGCACCGAGCCGCGCCCCTGCACCGGGACCCGGGTCGCGGTCGTCGGATCGGCGCCGCGGCCCACCCGCTCGTCGGGCCGCCCGATGAGCCAGTCCCGGCTGGGTACGACCAGTCCGGCCGGGGTGAACGCGATCTTCCGCAGCTCGGCGTGGGAACCGGAGTCCTTGCGCCACAGACCGCTGGCGATGTCGACGGCCTCCTCCGGGGTGGCCGCGAACTCCAGACCGGCGTAGACGGGCGCGCAGGCGTCCAGGCCCAGGTCCTGGGCGGAGAGCCGCCGGCCCAGCCGGCGGGTGAAGACCTCGGCGATCAGCGCCGGGGTGGTGCCGCGCGGCTGCTGCCCGCGCAGCCACCGGGTCACGGAGGTCTTGTCGTACCGCAGATCGAGACCGTGTTCGAGGCCGAGCTGGTCGACGCGGCGGGCCAGACCGGCGTTGGAGAACCCGGCTTCCGCGATCAGCGCCGCGAGCTGCCGGTTGGGGACGCGCTGGGCAGGTCGTTCCGTCATCGGCTCCACGGTTTCCTGACGTGACGGACCGGAGTCCCGGCCCTGTGAACGGCGTGAATGTAGCGGCGAACTCCGCCCATGCCGCCCTCTCTGTCCCACATTCATCCGATCGTGTGCAGAACAGAGCCCGGGGTGGACAGTGGCCCGTGGCCAAGAAGGATCGTTGGCCGATAACTGACCCATCTAGACGCGTCAGTGCTGGATAGGTGTAGCGGTGCTGGCGTGGTGCTGGATTCCAGCCGCGAGGGACCCCCGGTCACGAGGCCGGGGGTTTTTGCTGTGCCGTCCGGTTTCCCGTTCTCTCCATGGTTGATCCCTTGACCCTGTGGTCACCGGCTCGGGACCATCGAACGCGTCACTCCGCCGCACGGGAGAGGGGAAGCCAATCTGCTGTCCTGCGGCTCTTCCAGCCCGCCCTGGTCCCCGGCTTGCTCCAGACCCCCGAGTACATCCGCGCCATCCTGCAACGCCACGACCTCAGCGAGGCGTGGATATCCGAGTGGTGCCGCTCTCGGCCCCACAGGCGGACATCGCGAACCACGCCTTCGTCATCCGTGACGACCGGATGGTGACCGTCGAAGCCGTTCACGCCGAGATAGTCGTAACGGACCCACGAGACGTTGAAATGTACGTCCGGAAGTTCGAAGGGTTCGAGAAATCGGCCTTGTCCGGCGACGGAATGCGGAGTCTCGTTGAAGGTATCCGAGACGGGTTTTTGAGGGAACAGGAAACCGGCTAGGAACTGTCTCCGGCCCTGGTCACTATTGCTGCCGACGCAGCGAGGGTGACGTGAAGGGGTGCGGTGATGGCGGCAGCAACGACGGCACAGCAGCAGGCAGCAAAGCTCTTCATGCCCCCGTGGCCGCAGCCTCCCGCTAGCTGCGACAGGTGCCAGAAGTGCTCGGACACGCCTCCATCACCATCACAGCCGGCACGTACGGGCGCATGACGCCGGACTCCATGCTCCAGGCCGTGAACGTGCTCGACGGGATCTTGGGGCTGGCCGCGTAACGGCGACTCAGCACCGGTGATGACCCCGTGCTGAGATGTGCTGGCATTAGCACATGGAGCAGCCCATACGTACAGGTCAAAGCCACACTCACTCGTTTGTGTGCAGAATCGGTAGGGCCCTTTACGGACTGGCCTCCTCCGTCCGCGTACGCTGCGCGACATGACCCGCAGGCCCACCGGGGCGGATCCCTCCGCCGATGCCACCGCGCCACTGCTCGCGCCCGAACTGACCGAGGCCGAGTGCCGCCGCTGCGGCACGTACATCGCGGGGCTCGACGGCCGGTACGCGTGCGGGGTGTGCGGCTGGGTCAACGACCACTCGGAGGGCCACCGGCGGCTGCCGCGGGCCGACGAGGACCCGGACCGGCCGCCCCGGGGCCGCAAGCGGCCCAAGCCGCTGCCGCCGGGCCCCGAGGACGCTCCGCCAACGGGCCGCTGAGGGGTAGGAAACCGGCCGCCGTACCCTTGGCTGGTGCGATACGTGCACACGGCAGGTTCAATGAGGAGGCGCTGCGGTGGCTGAGCTTGGGTTTGTCCATCTGGGCTTCGGACCCGATTACGTCGAGTACACCCAGGCGTGGGAGGAGCAGCGGCGGGTCCACGCCGCGCGCTTCGCGGACGAGATCGGCGACACCTGCCTCCTGCTGGAGCACCGGCCCGTCTACACCGCCGGCCGGCGCACCGCCGACAACGAGCGCCCGCTGGACGGCACGCCCGTCGTGGACGTGGACCGCGGCGGCAAGATCACCTGGCACGGCCCCGGCCAGCTCGTCGGCTACCCGATCATGAAGCTGCCCCGCCCGGTCGACGTCGTCGCGCACGTGCGCCGCCTGGAGGAGGGGCTGATCCGCACCGCCGCCGAGTTCGGCCTGGAGACCACCCGGGTCGAGGGCCGCTCCGGGGTCTGGGTGCTCGGCGACCCGATCGAGGAGCGCCCGAAGATCGGCGGCCTCTCGCTCGACTTCGACCCGCGGCTGACGGACGAGGAGTTCGACCCGCGCCTGAACGGCCCCGAGTACGCCCCCTCCAACGCCGGCCAGCGGCGTGAGGACCGCAAGCTCGCCGCCATCGGCATCCGCGTCGCCAAGGGCGTCACCATGCACGGCTTCGCGATCAACGTGAACCCGGACAACACCTGGTTCGACCGGATCGTTCCCTGCGGCATCCGGGACGCCGGTGTGACCTCGCTCTCGTACGAACTGGGCCGCGAGATCACCATCGCCGACGTGCTGCCGGTCGTCCAACGCCACCTGAAGGACGTACTGGAGCAGGCCGAGCTGCGGCCCCGGGAGATCGAGCCCGCCGCGGGCTGACGACCGGGGGGAATGCGTCCGGCCGCCCCCAGGTTGGCCGACGTAAGAGCGTATGAAATTACGGGCGTACCCTGGTGGGCGCCGAAGAATCGAAGTCACAGGGAGCCGGTCGTGTCCGCAGTCGCACCCGACGGACGCAAGATGCTGCGCCTGGAGGTCCGTAACAGCCAGACCCCCATCGAGCGCAAGCCCGAGTGGATCAAGACCCGGGCGAAGATGGGTCCCGAGTACACGAAGATGCAGGCCCTGGTGAAGGGCGAAGGACTGCACACCGTGTGCCAGGAGGCCGGTTGCCCCAACATCTACGAATGCTGGGAGGACCGCGAGGCCACCTTCCTCATCGGCGGCGACCAGTGCACCCGGCGCTGTGACTTCTGCCAGATCGACACGGGCAAGCCCGAGGCCCTGGACCGGGACGAGCCGCGCCGCGTCGGCGAGTCGGTCGTCACGATGGACCTGAACTACGCCACCATCACGGGCGTCGCGCGCGACGACCTGGCCGACGGCGGTGCCTGGCTGTACGCGGAGACCGTGCGCCAGATCCACCAGCAGACGGCGGGCCGCGAGGCCGGCCACACCAAGGTCGAGCTGCTGGCCCCCGACTTCAACGCGGTCCCGGAGCTGCTGGAGGAGGTCTTCGCCTCCCGCCCCGAGGTCTTCGCGCACAACGTCGAGACGGTGCCGCGGATCTTCAAGCGGATCCGCCCCGGCTTCCGCTACGAGCGCTCGCTCGACGTGATCCGGCAGGCCCGCGCCTACGGCCTCGTCACGAAGTCCAACCTGATCCTGGGCATGGGCGAGGAGCGCGAGGAGGTCTCGGAGGCGCTGAAGGAGCTGCACGAGGCCGGCTGCGAGCTCATCACCATCACCCAGTACCTGCGGCCTTCGCCGCGGCACCACCCCGTCGAGCGCTGGGTGAAGCCGGCCGAGTTCGTGGAGCTGGCGAAGGAGGCCGAGGAGATCGGCTTCTCCGGCGTGATGTCGGGCCCGCTGGTCCGCTCCTCGTACCGGGCCGGCCGCCTCTACCAGCAGGCGATGGAGAAGCGCAGCCGAGTCTGAGCGCAGGTTGAGGGTCCGCCCGAGGTACGAGGGCGGGCACTCGGCCGGAGCGGTGGCGAGGTGGAGCTCGACCGCGGGGACGGAGAAGCGCAGCCGGGTCCGGGGGACGCGCGTGAGGGTGTGACGCGCGCTACCACCCGGACTGTGTGAACTCACGCACAAAGTCTTACCAACGGGTAACACCGCATCGACGCGGCCCCTAGGCTCTTTTGTAACGAAGAGCCCGGCGGGCCGCGTAAATGTTTCATCACCGTTTGACCGAGCGGTCATGCCCTGGTAACACCAGTCAGTGACGATGGGTCCACGCACCGCACACACCGCTGACCCTCCCCGCCGTGCACCTCGGCCCCCCGACGAGCACCGTGAGCACCGTGAAAGGGATCGACATCATGCAGGCCGCGCCCGTACGCGCCATTGCCATTCCGTCGTTCACCGACGCCTTCCGGGGCTTCGAGTCCCTGCTCATGAGCGGCGCCCGCCGCAACGCGTGGACCGCCGTACTGGAGGACCGCCGCAGAGCCAAGGACCGGGTCGAAACCGAACACGTACTTGAGGCCGCGGCGACCCGGACCCCGCAGGCCACGTAAACTTCGCTCTATGGCGAGGAAGTCAAACGCAGAGACTGCTGCGAACCCCGGGCGACTGAAGCAGATCGCCCTGACGTACAAGATGACGCGCAAGGCCGACCCGAAGGTCGGTCTGATCGTCGCGGGCGTGGGAATCGTCACCTTCGGTGTCTTTCTCGCGATCGGCTTCCTGATCGACCACCCGGTCTACCTGGGCATCCTGGGCTTCCTGGTGGCGTTCCTCGCGATGGCGATCGTCTTCGGACGGCGGGCCGAGCGGGCTGCCTTCGGGCAGATGGAGGGACAGCCGGGCGCGGCCGCGGCCGTACTGGACAACGTGGGGCGGGGCTGGACGACCACCCCGGCCGTCGCGATGAACCGGAGCCAGGACATCGTCCACCGGGCCGTGGGCAAGGCCGGCGTCGTGCTGATCGCCGAGGGCAACGCGAACCGGCTCAAGCCGATGCTCGCCGCCGAGAAGCGGAAGCTGGCCCGGATCATGCCGGACGTCCCGGTGCACGACTTCATCGTGGGCACCGGCGAGGGCGAGGTCCCGCTGAAGAAGCTCCGTACGACGCTGCTCAAGCTGCCGCGCGTCCTGGCCGGCCCGCAGATCACCCAGGTCAACGACAAGCTGCGCGCCATGGGTGACCTCATGAGCAACATGCCGCTGCCGAAGGGCCCGATGCCCAAGGGCACGCGGATGCCGCGCGGCGGAAAGATGCGCTGACCCGTTCAGGCGATCTTCGTATACGACAGAAGGGGCGCCCCGGACCGATCGGTCCGGGGCGCCCCTTCTGTCGTGCGTCTTCCTAGATGCGGACCTGGACGGCGCGCGCGAGGCGGTCGTGCAGGCCGCGCCCGTCGCGGTCCCAGACCAGCGCCGGGATGACGAGGGCGAGCAGCAGCGTGCGCAGCACGACCCGGCCGAAGCCGAGGCGGCCGCCGCCCTCCGGGACGACCCGCAGGCCCACGAGCCGCTTCCCGGGGGTGAATCCCACGGTGCCGACGGTGAGGATGCTCAGCACCACGAAGAGCGCGAGCGTCCAGTTGCCCGTGGCGGTCGCGTTGCCGCCGGTGATGAGCCCGTATGCGATCACCTGGCAGCCGATCCAGTCGATGGCGACGGCGCCGAAGCGGCGGCCGAACCGGGCCGCGGAGCCGGACCCCTCCTGGGGCAGTCCGAGCCGCTGGCCCGGGTAGCCGAAGTCGACGCCCATGTCCTCGGCGGCCGCGCGGGGGCCGGAGAGCCAGGATCCGAGTGCTTGCCTGTTGTCCACCCGACCACGGTACCTGTGCGGCTCCACGGCCTTCCGGCGGGACCCTGGTTAACTTGTGCGAAACAAATGGGTCATGCTTGAGAAATCCCGTCTGCTTATGGTCGGGTCAGCGTGCGGCACCGCACTGACGCACCACGAGCTATAAAGCCCGCCCTGCCCCGGGGCCGGGAGTAGGAGGAGTTGGATGTTCCAGAACGCCGACGAAGTGAAGCAGTACATCGAGGAGAACGACGTCAAGTTCGTCGACGTCCGCTTCTGCGACCTGCCTGGTGTGATGCAGCACTTCACCATCCCGGCTCGGGCGTTCGACCCGGCTGAGGAGCTCGCCTTCGACGGCTCCTCGATCCGCGGCTTCCAGGCGATCCACGAGTCCGACATGGCGCTGCGTGCCGACATCACCACCGCGCGTCTGGACCCGTTCCGCAAGGACAAGACGCTCAACATCAACTTCTTCATCCACGACCCGATCACGGGCGAGGCCTACAGCCGCGACCCGCGCAACATCGCGAAGAAGGCCGAGGCGTACCTCGCCTCCACCGGCATCGCCGACACCGCGTACTTCGGCCCCGAGGCCGAGTTCTACGTGTTCGACAGCGTGCGCTTCGCGACCTCCGCGAACGAGGGCTTCTACCACATCGACTCCGAGGCCGGCGCCTGGAACACCGGTTCCGAGGAGAACAACCGTGGTTACAAGGTCCGCTACAAGGGTGGTTACTTCCCCGTAGCCCCGGTCGACCACTTCGCCGACCTGCGCGCCGAGATCTCCCTCGAACTGGACGCCCAGGGCCTCCAGGTCGAGCGCCAGCACCACGAGGTCGGCACCGGTGGCCAGGCCGAGATCAACTACAAGTTCAACACACTGCTCGCCGCGGCCGACGACCTGATGCTCTTCAAGTACATCGTGAAGAACGTCGCCTGGCGCAACGGCAAGACCGCGACCTTCATGCCGAAGCCGATCTTCGGTGACAACGGCTCGGGCATGCACGTGCACCAGTCGCTGTGGGCGAACGGCGACCCGCTGTTCTACGACGAGGCCGGCTACGCGGGCCTGTCGGACACCGCCCGCTACTACATCGGCGGCATCCTCAAGCACGCCCCGTCGCTGCTCGCCTTCACCAACCCGACGGTGAACTCGTACCACCGCCTGGTCCCGGGCTTCGAGGCGCCGGTCAACATGGTGTACTCGCAGCGCAACCGCTCGGCCGCCATGCGCATCCCGATCACGGGCTCGAACCCGAAGGCCAAGCGCGTCGAGTTCCGCGCCCCGGACCCGTCCTCGAACCCGTACCTGGCGTTCGCGGCCCTCCTGCTGGCCGGCCTCGACGGCGTCAAGAACAAGATCGAGCCGATGGAGCCGATCGACAAGGACCTCTACGAGCTCTCCCCCGACGAGCACGCGAGCGTCCCGCAGGTCCCGACCAGCCTGGAGGACGTCCTCAAGGCCCTGGAGAACGACCACGAGTACCTCCTGGCCGGCGGTGTCTTCACCCCCGACCTGATCGAGACCTGGATCGACTACAAGCGCACGCACGAGATCGCCCCGATCGCCCTGCGCCCGCACCCGCACGAGTTCGAGATGTACTTCGACATCTAAGAAGCAGTGCACGCAACGGCCCCGCCGCTCTCCCCGGAGAGCGGCGGGGCCGTTCGTCGTTCAGGCTCCCGGCGCCGCGGCCGTTCCTCCGGGCCGGCGGAGCAGCGGCATCGCGCCCGTCAGGTCGCGCAGGCAGCGGACCGCGAGTTCGGCGGGGCAGCCGGTGCCCGAGACCGGGGCGTCCGTGGTCGACCAGAGTTCCAGGGAGATGCGGATGGCGTCTGTGGCCGCCGCCGCGAGGAGGCGGACGCCCAGCGGGTCGGCGTCCTCGCCGACCAGCCGGGCGATCACCGGGACCAGGCGCTCCTCGGAGTCCTGGTTCACCCGGTACCAGACCGCGCGCAACGCCTCGTCGACCTGGGCCGCGCGGAGCAGGCCGCGGGTGACCTCCAGGCCCTCCTCGACCGTCCGGGAGTCGCTGAGCGAGCGGGTCACCGCGCGTTCCAGGGCCTCGTCGAGGGGCGTGCCGGGGTCCTCCTCGGCGAGCAGTGCGCGCCAGGCGTCGCCGCCGCCGGCGAGCAGCGGGGCCACGGCCTCCTGCTTGTTGCGGAAGTACCGGTAGAACGTACGCAGCGCGACGCCGGCGCGGTGCGCGATGTCCTCGGCGGTGGTGCCGTCGGGGCCGTGTTCGGCGAACAGGGCGCAGGCCGCGCGGGCGATGTCGAGCTGGGTGGCGGCCTTGCGGCGCTCGGTCAGCGACTGGGCTCCGGGGCCTGCCAGGGGGGAGTACGGACGAGGGGATCTCACGGGTGAAGCCTACCCCTCGGCAATGAGAGGGATTGCATGCTTTGACACTCTGGCAAAACATGTCGCATGCTCGTACGCTCGCCCCATGAACCGTTACGAAGGACGTCGCGTCCTCATCACCGGCGGGGGCTCCGGCATCGGCCGGGCCACCGTCCACCGCATCCTCGCCGAGGGCGGCCGCGTCCACACCGTGGACGTCAACGAGGCCGGCCTGAAGGCGACCGCCGACCAGGCCGCGGCCGACGGCCACGCCGGCCGGCTCACCACCGCCGTCCTCGACATATCCGACGAGGCCGCCGTACGGAGCGGTGTCGCCGCCGCCGTCGAGTCCCTCGGCGGGCTCGACGTCCTGGTCAACGCGGCCGGCATCCTGCGTTCCGCGCACACCCACCAGACCACGCTCGACTTCTGGAACCAGGTCATCGGGGTCAACCTCACGGGTACCTTCCTGATGATCCGCGAGTCGCTCCCGGCGCTGCTGGAGGGCGACCAGCCGGTCGTCGTGAACTTCAGCTCCACCTCGGCGTCCTTCGCCCACCCCTACATGTCCGCCTACGCGGCCAGCAAGGGCGGCATCCAGTCCATGACCCACGCCCTGGCCGCCGAGTACAGCAAGCAGGGCCTGCGCTTCGTCGCCGTCGCGCCCGGCTCCATCGAGAGCGGCATGACCACCGGCAACGGCCCCGGCCTGCCCGAGGACACCGACTGGAGCCTGTTCGCCAAGCTGGCCCCGGCCCTCGGCCAGGGCTTCGCGGGTCCGCAGACCGTCGCCGGCGTCGTCGCCATGCTGGGCTCCGAGGACGGCGCCTTCATCACCGGTACGGAGATCCGCATCGACGGCGGTACGCACTACTAGCCGCTCAGCCCCTGAAGCGGTCCCACAGCCGGGGGAAGCGCTCCGCGAGCACGGCTTCGTCCTCGAAGTCCAGCGGGGTGCCCTCCGGCTCGGCGGCCTGGAGCGCGATCCCCAAGTCCGGCGCCACCGCCCCGGTCAGCTGTTCGTACGCCTCGTCGGCCGCGTACCCCAGTTCCTCGCCGTCCCCGTCGATCTCCTCGTCGAACTCCTCCAGGAGCTCCGCGAGCGCGTCGGGGTCGTGCACCCCGCCCTCGAAGACCTCCCGGCCCTGGCCGATCAGCCAGCACCGGAAGTAGTCGAACGCGTCGTCGCTCGCCCCGTCGAGCAGCACCCAGGCCGCGCCCCACAGGTCCCACGTGTACGCCCGGTTGTACCGGGACTCGAAGTGCCGGGCGAAGTCCAGGACGGAGTCCGGGTCGAGCTGCGCCAGCCGCTCCACGAGCAGCTCGGCGTGCTCCTCGGGGTCGCCCTCGGCGGCCTCGCGGGTACGGTCGACGATCTCCCAGAACTCCGTCTCGTCCATCACCGCTCCAGCATCACGGGTGCGCCCCCTCGCCGCCACCGCGCATACGGCCAAAGGCCGGTGTACGACCCCGTTTACGAGGTCGTACACCGGCCTTCGGCCTACCGTGCCCGTGCCCGAGGGCTACAGGCCGTAACGCTCGCGCGCCTCCTTGATGGCGGACGCCGGGACCTCGCCGCGGCGGGCGAGCTGGGCCAGCGCGGCCACCACGATCGACTGCGCGTCGACGCCGAAGTGGCGGCGGGCGCCCTCGCGGGTGTCGGACAGGCCGAAGCCGTCCGTACCGAGCGAGGTCCAGTCCTGCTCCACCCACTGGCTGATCTGGTCCGGGACCTGGCGCATCCAGTCGGACACCGCGAGGACCGGGCTCGTGACGCCCTCCAGGGCGCGGGTGACGAACGGGGTGCGCATCTCGCCGCGCAGCAGCGCCTCGTCGCACTCCAGCGCGTCGCGGCGCAGTTCGCCCCAGGAGGTGGCGGACCAGACGTCGGCGGCCACGTTCCAGTCGGCGGCGAGCAGCTGCTGTGCCTCCAGGGCCCAGTGGATGGCCGTACCCGAGGCCATCAGCTGGATCTTCGGGGCGTCCGCGGCCGGGGCCGCCTCCGCCAGGTCCGCCGCCGTGTTGAAGCGGTACAGACCCTTGAGGATGCCCTCCTCCACGCCCTCGGGCATGGCCGGCTGCGGCTTCGGCTCGTTGTAGACCGTCAGGTAGTAGAAGACGTCTTCCGGCTTCTCGCCGTACATGCGGCGCAGACCGTCCTTGACGATCACCGCGATCTCGTACGCGAACGCCGGGTCGTAGTTGAGCGACGCCGGGTTCGTGGACGCGATCAGGTGGGAGTGGCCGTCCGCGTGCTGGAGGCCCTCACCGGTCAGCGTGGTGCGGCCGGCGGTGGCGCCGACGATGAAGCCCTTGCCGAGCTGGTCGGCGAGCTGCCACATCTGGTCGGCGGTGCGCTGCCAGCCGAACATCGAGTAGAAGATGTAGAACGGGATCATCGGCTCGCCGTGCGTCGCGTACGACGTGCAGGCGGCGATGAAGTCGGCCATGGCGCCGGCCTCGGTGATCCCCTCGTTGAGGATCTGGCCGTCCTTGGCTTCCTTGTAGTACATGAGCTGGTCGCGGTCGACCGGCTCGTACGTCTGGCCCAGCGGCGAGTAGATGCCGGCCGACGGGAACAGGGACTCCATACCGAAGGTACGGGCCTCGTCGGGGACGATCGGAACCCAGCGCTTGCCGGTCTCCTTGTCGCGCATCAGGTCCTTGACCAGACGGACGAAGGCCATGGTGGTGGCCATCTCCTGCTTGCCGGAGCCCTTGAGCAGTGGGGCGAAGGAGCGCTCGGCCGGAGCCGGCAGGGCCACGTGGTGGACCTTGCGGGCCGGGGCGGGGCCGCCGAGGGCCGCGCGGCGCTCGTTCAGGTACTGCACCTCGGGGCTGTTCGCGCCCGGGTGACCGTACGGGACCTTGCCGTCGACGAAGGCGCTGTCCGGGATCGGGAGGCCCAGGAGGTCGCGCATGTTCTTGAACTCGTCGGTCGTCAGCTTCTTCATCTGGTGGTTCGCGTTCTTCGACTCGAACCCGGCGCCCAGCGTGTAGCCCTTGACGGTCTGCGCGAGGATGACCGTCGGCGCACCCTTGTGCTCCAGGGCGGCCTTGTACGCGGCGTAGACCTTGCGGGGCTCGTGGCCGCCGCGGGAGCTGTGGAAGCACTCGGCGATCTTCGCGTCGGAGAGCACCCCGGCCAGCTGCACGAGCTCGGCGTTGGCGCCGAAGAAGTGCTGGCGGATGTAGGCCACGTCGCGGGTCGCGTACGTCTGGAACTGCGCGTCCGGTACCTCGCGCAGGCGGCGTACGAGGGCGCCCGTGGTGTCGAGCTGGAACAGCTCGTCCCAGGCGGAGCCCCACAGCGACTTGATGACGTTCCAGCCGGCGCCGCGGAACTGGGCCTCCAGCTCCTGGACGACGCGGAAGTTCGCGCGGACCGGACCGTCGAGGCGCTGCAGGTTGCAGTTGATGACGAAGGTCAGGTTGTCCAGCTGCTCGCGGGAGGCGAGGGCCAGGGCGGCGGTCGACTCCGGCTCGTCCATCTCGCCGTCGCCGAGGAAGGCCCAGACGTGCGAGTTGGCGGTGTCCTTGATGCTGCGGTTCTGCAGGTAGCGGTTGAAGCGCGCCTGGTAGATCGCGGACAGCGGGCCGAGACCCATGGAGACCGTCGGGAACTCCCACAGCCAGGGCAGGCGCCGCGGGTGGGGGTAGGACGGCAGGCCGTTGCCGCCGGCCTCCTGGCGGAAGTTGTCGAGCTGCTGCTCGGAGATGCGCCCGTCGAGGAAGGCGCGGGCGTAGATGCCGGGGGAGGCGTGGCCCTGGATGTAGAGCTGGTCGCCGGATCCGTCGGCCTCCTTCCCGCGGAAGAAGTGCTGGAAGCCGGTCTCGTAGAGCCAGGCCGCCGAGGCGAAGGTGGCGATGTGGCCGCCGACGCCGTACTTGGAGCCGCGGGTCACCATGGCCGCCGCGTTCCAGCGGTTCCATGCGGTGATCTTGGCTTCCATCTCCTCGTCACCCGGGAACTCGGGCTCGGCGGAGGTGGGGATGGTGTTGACGTAGTCCGTCTCCAGCAGCTTCGGCAGGGCGAGGCCGGCGGCCTCGGCGTGCTGGAGGGTGCGGCGGAGCAGGTATTCGGCGCGGCGCGTACCGGCGGCCTTGGCGACGGCGTCGAGGGAGGCCGCCCATTCGGCGGTCTCCTCGGTGTCGCGGTCCGGGAGCTGGTCGAGCTCGCTCGGAAGCTTTCCTACGGGGTCGGACATCGGTGTGCGCCGCCTTCCGGACAAAGGAGAGGTGGTGAAAAATCCCTGACGGGCAGGACAGGGTCGGTGGACCCGGGTGGGGTCCGTCGTCGACTGTAAATCGCTGATCGATGATCGATCAAATGAATGTGGCGAAGAAATGTCCAGCGGCCGAAAGTCGGCACCCGGTGCCATGAAAATAGGCACCCGGTGCCGGGTAAAACGGGACGAACCAACCTGTCGGTGCGACCGTCAGGCGCGGGGCGCGCACCCCAGGACGTGCCGCTTCACCAGCACGCCGATGTCCGGATCCTGATTGCGGAACGCCTCCACGAGGGCCGCGTGCTCCTCCGCGTACGACTTCTGGACGGTTCCCAGCCAGCGGATGGACAGGGCCGTGAAGACCTCGATGCCCAGGCTCTCCCAGGTGTGCAGCAGCACGCTGTTCCCGGCCGCCCGCACCAGCTCCCGGTGGAAGCCCACGGTGTGCCGCACCTGCGCGGTCCCGTCCTCGATCCGGTCGGCCTCCCACAGGGCCGCCACGTGCGGCTCCAGCGTCGAGCAGTCGGCCGCCAGCCGGGGTGCGGCCAGCTCTGCCGCGATCTGCTCCAGACCGGCCCGGACCGGGTAGATCTCCTCCAGGTCGGCCGCCGACAGGTTCCGTACGCGCACGCCCTTGTTCGGCGCCGACTCGATCAGCCGCAGCGTCTCCAGCTCGCGCAGCGCCTCGCGCACCGGCGTCTGGCTGACCTCCAGTTCCACGGCGATCCGACGCTCCACGATCCGCTCACCGGGCTTCCAGCGCCCGCTGACGATCCCCTCCACGATGTGCTCGCGGATCTGCTCGCGCAGCGAGTGCACGACGGGTGGGGTGATCATCCGGGCTTCATCTCCTGTGACGGCACGATCGCTTCGATGCGTAGACAATACGGCGCAGTAGCCCGCCGGGATGCCTTCCTGGTCAGGGCCGTTGGGTGAGGCTGGTTACAAGAGCCGTGACCGAGCCCACCGTCAGGCGGTAGGCGCCCGGCTGCGGCGGCGCGAACGCGACGGAGTAGCGGCCGCCGCCCAGGCCCCGCAGGGGGCGGGCCGTCGGGCTCCCGCCGTCGGTAGGGCGCAGTTCCGCCATCAGCCGCAGCCCCTCGCCGGGGGCCGTGACCGTGACCTCGTACGGGGCCCCCGCGGCCAGCACGGCGGGCGCCCGCACGCCCAGCCCGGCTGCCGGGTCCGCGGGGACCGTGCGCCGGTCCCGCTCATCGCCCAGGAAGCCCCGCAGGGCTGCCCGTACGGCCCGGTTGTTGTGCAGCGAGCCGTGCTGCTCGTACGCGGCGAAGGACTCGGTGGCCGCGCCGCCGTCGCCGGGCGGCTGCGCCGGGAGGGCCGCCGGGCGCGGCACCGTGCCGTCACCATCGGCCTCCTCCAGGAGGGTCAGGCGCTCCCCGTCGCAGGTCGCGGTCGTCGCCGTGGGCTGGCCGACCCCGACGACCACCCGCAGCTCGGCCCGCGGCGGGGCGCTGCGCAGGTCCGCGTGGAAGCGGGCCGCGTCCGCCAGCAGGGCCGCGTCGACGCCGGGCAGCCCCGGCAGGTCGCGGGGGTGCGCGAGGCCGTCGGAGCCCGCCAGGCAGGCGTAGTCGGGGGCCAGCTGGTGCAGGGACGGCAGACTGCGGGCGAACGCGCCGAGGTCCGGGCCCAGGCCCAGGGGGTCCCCGGCGTCGACCAGGCCGACCAGGGCCTCCACACAGCCACGGTGCGGCGTGCCCAGCGTGATCAGGCGGCGGGTGACCTCGTGGCCGCCGAGGCGCTCCACGTACTGCCGGGCCACCAGCCCGCCCATCGCATGGCAGAGGAAGACCACCTGAGCCTCGCGCCGCTCGGGCGCCGAGGCCCGCCAGCGCTCCAGCTCCAGGTCGATCCGGCCCTTCAGCCGCTCCGCGTTGTACCGGCAGGACAACCGCCAGTCGTACGGGAAGGTGAGGAGGTTGTCCGAAACGGACAGGGTGAAACGGCGCTCCAGCCAGCGCAACAGGTCCGTGTGACCGTCCACCGGGCCCCAGATGCCGGGCAGGGCGTGCAGGTCGGGCATCAGGCCCACGGGGACGACGCCGTCTCCCGGATCCCCGTCGCCGATGTCCTTCGGGAGGCGCAGGGCGCTCAGGGAACGGCCGAAGGTCCGCAGGCCGCGTAACAGGTCCGCGCCCGCCAGGTCCCAGACGGCCCCGCCGTCGGCGTCCGCCAGCCGGCTGCCCAAGATGCCCGGCAGTACCACGACGAGATCCGTCACCCGTGCCCGTGCCATACGACGCCCCCCGAGATGTCACACATGGACCCACCAGGGTATGACGACGGCGCCCCCGCCCGAAGTGGTTCCGGGCGGGGGCGCCGTACGAGGGGCTGCCGGTGCGGCGTGCGCCTTAGAGGCCGAGCTCGACCTCGAACTCGCCCGCTTCGAGGATCGCCTTGACGGCCGAGAGGTACCGGGCCGCGTCCGCACCGTCCACCAGGCGGTGGTCGTAGGACAGGGTCAGGTACGTCATGTCGCGGACGCCGATGACGGTGCCCTCGGGGGTCTCGATGACCATCGGACGCTTGACCGTGGCACCGATGCCCAGGATGGCGACCTGGTTCGGGGGCACGATGACCGTGTCGAACAGCGCACCGCGCGAACCGGTGTTGCTGATGGTGAAGGTCGCGCCCGACAGCTCGTCCGGCGTGATCTTGTTGCCGCGGACCTTGGAGGCCAGGTCGGCGGTCGCCTTGGAGATGCCCGCCAGGTTGAGGTCGCCGGCACCCTTGATGACCGGGGTCATCAGGCCCTTCTCGGAGTCCACGGCGATGCCGATGTTCTCCGAGTCGAAGTAGGTGATGGTGCCCTCGTCGTCGTTGATCCGGGCGTTGACGACCGCGTGGGCCTTCAGCGCCTGGGCGGCGGCCTTGACGAAGAACGGCATCGGCGAGAGCTTGACGCCCTCACGGGCCAGGAAGGACGCCTTGGCCTGCTCGCGCAGCTTCATGATCTTGGTGATGTCCACCTCGACCACGGAGCTGAGCTGAGCCTGCGAGTGCAGCGCCTTCATCATGTTGTCGCCGATGACCTTGCGCATGCGGGTCATCTTGACGGTCTGACCGCGCAGCTCGGAGACCGCGGCGGCAGCCGGGGCCTTCGCGGCCGGGGCGGCGGCCGGAGTCGGGGCGGCAGCGGCGGCCTTGGCGGCCTCGGCGGCGGCCAGGACGTCCTGCTTGCGGATGCGGCCACCGACACCGGTGCCCGAGACCGAAGCCAGGTTGACGCCGGACTCCGAGGCGAGCTTGCGCACCAGCGGGGTCACGTACGCGCCCTCGTCACCGGCGGAAGCCGGAGCGGCGGGGGCGGCGACCGGAGCCGGAGCGGCAACGGGAGCCGGAGCGGCCACGGGAGCCGGGGCGGCGACCGGAGCCGGGGCGGCGACCGGAGCCGGAGCGGCAGGCGCAGCCGCGACCGGCGCCGGGGCGGCGGCCGGAGCAGCGGCGGCCGGAGCCGGAGCGGCGGCCGGGGCGGCACCGGCGGCACCGATGACGGCCAGGACGGCGCCGACCTCGGCGGTCCCGTCCTCGCCGATCCGGATCTCCAGCAGCGTGCCGGAGACCGGCGCGGGGATCTCGGTGTCGACCTTGTCCGTGGAGACTTCGAGCAGCGGCTCGTCGGCCTCGACGGACTCGCCGACCTGCTTCAGCCAGCGGGTGACGGTGCCCTCGGTGACGCTCTCGCCCAGGGCGGGGAGAACGACGTCCGTGCCGGAGGCGGCAGGTGCAGCGGCGGCCGGAGCCTCCGCGATCGGGGCCGGGGCGGCGGGGGCCTCGGCGACCGGGGCCGGCGCGGCCGGAACCTCGGCGACTGCTGCCGGTGCCGGGGCCGCGGCCTCGGCGGCAGCCGGCGCGCCGGAGCCGTCGTCGATGACGGCCAGCTCGGCGCCGACCTCGACGGTCTCGTCCTCGGCGACCTTGATGGCGGCCAGGATGCCGGACACGGGGGACGGGATCTCGGTGTCGACCTTGTCGGTCGAGACTTCGAGCAGCGGCTCGTCGGCCTCGACGCGCTCGCCCTCGGCCTTCAGCCAGCGGGTGACAGTGCCCTCAGTAACGCTCTCTCCGAGCGCCGGAAGGGTTACGGAAACCGACATGGTTTCAGTTGCTCCTAACGAATGTGCGGAAGTGGTCGTCGCGCCCGTGACGTATTAGTCGTGGGAGTGAAGCGGCTTGCCGGCCAGGGCCAGGTGGGCCTCGCCGAGCGCTTCGTTCTGGGTCGGGTGCGCGTGGATGAGCTGCGCGACCTCGGCCGGCAGGGCCTCCCAGTTGTAGATCAGCTGGGCCTCGCCGACCTGCTCGCCCATCCGGTCACCGACCATGTGGACGCCGACCACGGCACCGTCCTTGACCTGGACGAGCTTGATCTCGCCCGCGGTCTTCAGGATCTTGCTCTTGCCGTTGCCCGCCAGGTTGTACTTCAGGGCCACGACCTTGTCCGCGCCGTAGATCTCCTTGGCCTTGGCCTCGGTGATGCCGACGGAGGCGACCTCGGGGTGGCAGTACGTGACGCGCGGAACGCCGTCGTAGTCGATCGGGACGGTCTTCAGACCGGCCAGGCGCTCCGCGACGAGGATGCCCTCCGCGAAGCCGACGTGCGCGAGCTGCAGGGTCGGGACGAGGTCGCCGACGGCCGAGATCGTCGGCACGTTCGTCTGCATGTACTCGTCGACCAGGACGTAGCCGCGGTCCATCGCGACGCCCTGCTCCTCGTAGCCGAGGCCCTGCGAGACCGGGCCGCGACCGACGGCGACCAGCAGCACCTCGGCCTCGAAGGTCTTGCCGTCGGCCAGCGTGACGCGCACGCCGGTCTCGGTGTACTCGGCCTTGTCGAAGAAGGTGCCGAGGTTGAACTTGATGCCGCGCTTGCGGAACGCGCGCTCCAGCAGCTTCGAGCTGTTCTCGTCCTCGACCGGGACGAGGTGCTTGAGGCCCTCGATCACGGTGATGTCGGAGCCGAAGGACTTCCACGCCGAGGCGAACTCGACGCCGATGACGCCGCCGCCCAGGACGATCGCCGACTCGGGAACGCGGTCCAGGACCAGCGCGTGGTCCGAGGAGATGATGCGGTTGCCGTCGATCTGCAGGCCCGGCAGCGACTTCGGCACGGAGCCGGTCGCCAGCAGGACGTGGCGGCCCTGGATGCGCTGGCCGTTCACGTCGACGGAGGTCGGCGAGGAAAGGCGGCCCTCACCCTCGATGTACGTCACCTTGCGGGAGGCGACCAGGCCCTGCAGGCCCTTGTACAGGCCCGAGATGACCTCGTCCTTGTACTTCTGCACACCCGCGATGTCGATGCCCTCGAAGGTGGCCTTCACGCCGAACTGGGCGGCTTCGCGCGCCTGGTCCGCGATCTCGCCCGCGTGGAGCAGGGCCTTCGTGGGGATGCAGCCGTTGTGCAGGCAGGTGCCGCCGAGCTTGTTCTTCTCGATCAGGGCAACGTCCAGACCCAGCTGGGATGCGCGCAGAGCCGCGGCGTAACCGCCGCTGCCGCCGCCGAGGATCACTAGGTCGAAAACGGTGCTGGCGTCGTTCGCCACGTCACGTCCTCCATGCATGTGCGCCGAGCACCGGTCCTCTGTGACCGGGCGGCGGCTGGTAATCGGCCGCTTGTTGATTCGGCCCTGTGGTGGGGGCCCTGTCCTGCCGAGAACCCATCTTCGCATTTGTCGGGGGAACGCGGGACGCCGGGCCCGCACTGTGGCAGGTCGTTCTGCCCGAAGTAGGGGTTACCGAAGCGTAGAAACCTACGGATTTCGTTGTGGGTGAACGAACCCGGGGCCTCGATCGACTGATCTTCGAGGCCCCGGGGTGCGTCACGCGTCACACATCACATGTCAGGCGGCACGCCTCACACGTGGTAGGTGCGCTGGGTGAGGTACGTCAGCCCAGGTCGCCGGTGGCCGTACGCTCGGCCAGCCGCACCAGGGTGCGCACGGCCGAGCCGGTGCCGCCCTTGGGGGTGTAGCCGTACGGCGCACCCTCGTGGAAGGCCGGGCCCGCGATGTCGAGGTGCGCCCAGGTGATGCCCTCGCCGACGAACTCCTGGAGGAAGAGGCCGGCCACCAGGCCGCCGCCCATCCGGACACCCATGTTGGCGATGTCGGCGGTGGGGGAGTCCATGGTCTTGCGCAGGTCCTCGGGGAGCGGCATCGGCCAGGACGCCTCGCCGACCTCCTCGGCGATCTCGTGGATCGCGGTGCGGAAGGCGTCGTCGTTCGCCATGATCCCGAAGGTGCGGTCACCCAGGGCCAGCACCATGGCGCCGGTCAGGGTGGCGACGTCGACGATCGCGTCCGGGTTGTCCTCGGAGGCCTTGGTCAGGGCGTCGCCCAGGACCAGGCGGCCCTCGGCGTCCGTGTTCAGGACCTCGACGGTCTTGCCGCTGTACATGCGCAGCACGTCGCCGGGCTTGGTGGCGGAACCGGAGGGCATGTTCTCGGCGAGCGCGAGCCAGCCGGTGACGTTGACCTGGAGGCCCAGCTTGGCGGCGGCGATGACGGCGGCGAAGACGGCGGCGGCGCCGGACATGTCGCACTTCATCGTCTCGTTGTGGCCGGCCGGCTTCAGGGAGATGCCGCCCGAGTCGTAGGTGATGCCCTTGCCGACGAAGGCGAGGGTCTTCTCCGCCTTGGCGTGGGTGTAGGAGAGCTTCACCAGGCGCGGCGGGTTCTCGGAGCCCTTGCCGACGCCCATGATGCCGCCGTAGCCGCCCTTGACCAGTGCCTTCTCGTCGAGGACCTGGACCTTGACGCCGTTCTCCTTGGCCGTCGCGGAGGCGACGGCGGCGAAGGCCTCGGGGGTGAGGTCGTTCGGCGGGGTGTTGATCAGGTCGCGGGCGACGTTGACCTCGGTGGCGACGACGGTCGCGCGCTCGGCGGCCGCCTTGTGCTCCTTGTCGCGCGGCTTGGCGCCGAGCAGGGTCACCTCGGCGAGCGGCTGCTTCGGGCCGCCGTTCTTGCCGGAGGCCTTCTTCTCGCCGCCCTGGTAGGCGGTGAAGGCGTACGCGCCCAGCAGCGCGCCCTCGGCGACGGCGGTCACGGCCGAGGCGTCGTCCAGGGGGAGGGCGAAGGCGGCCTTCTTGGAGCCGTGCAGGGCGCGGGCGGCGGCGCCGGCGGCGCGCCGCAGGGCCTCCTCGTCGTACGACTCGTCCTTCTCGGGGACGGAGCCGAGTCCGACCGCCAGCACGACCGGGACCTTCAGGCCGTCCGGGGCCGGCAGCTTGGTGGTCTCGCCTTCGGCGCCGGAGGCGCCGAGCGCGTCGAGCACGGCGGCGAGCTTTCCGTCGTACGCCTTGTCCACGGCCTCGGCGCCTGCGGCGACGACCGGGCCCTTCGGGCCCTTCGCCACGCCGACCACGAGGGCGTCGGCGCGCAGCGTCGCCGCGCCGGCAGTGCTGAGAGTCAGAGCAGTCACGGTGGTGAAGTCTCGCTTCCGTTTGTGTTGTGGGCCGAGTGGGTGGACGGCCATCCGTAGCGATCGTATTCCGGCCCGACGGCCGCCAGAAATGAGCCTACGCGTAGCGGCTCGTCCGTACGGCACTCGAAGGTTTGGCAAGTTGTTCGATCAAGCCGCCGACAGGTTCACCCATCTGTGGCTTCTGTTCCAGGTTTGCCCTTTAGACCTGACGAGGTCCGAGAGACTCGGTCCACTCTCGCAAGGGGACGCGGGGTCCCTTTGCATGATTTCCACAGAGCCTCCTCGGCCCGGCCGACCGCCATGGGGCCGTAGTCGAGTGATGCCTGCGGGGGGAAAGGCCGAAATGGTCAACAAGAACCGGATGAACAGGGCTGCCGCCGCAATGGCCGTGGCAGCGCTGATGTCCGTGGCAATGCCCGCCGCGACCGCCGAGGCGGTCGTGACACCGCGCATCGACCTGAAGGTGCTCGTCGTCGACGACGGCGGCAGCTCGGTCGAGGCGATCACCGCCCAGCTCCGGGACACCGGGGTGCCCTACACCCGGGTCGTCCTGGGCAGCTCCGGCCGCCCGGTGATCAACGCCGGGTTCCTCAGCGACACGGTCGACGGCCGGCCGCGCGCCAAGTACCAGGGCGTCGTGCTGCCGAACGAGAACCCGTTCGGCGAGGGCTCGGCCGAGATGGCCGCACTCAGCACGTACGAGACGACGTACAACATCCGCCAGGTCGACGCCTACACCTGGGCCCACCCGGGCGTGGGCCTCGAATATACCGACAACGGCGGCTACAGCGGGCAGCTCGACGGCACCCAGGCCTCCGTCACCGCCGCCGGCAAGGCCGGCCCGTTCAACTACCTGGCCGGCCAGGTCGCCTTCGAAGACAATTCCGCCCTGGTCCCCGAGAGCTACGGGTTCATGGGCAAGCCGCGGGCCGGCTACACCAGCTACCTCGACGCGCCCGTCGCCGGCGGACGGGCCTCGCTCGTCGGCGAGTACGCGCACGACGGCCGCAGCGAACTGGTCGTCACCTTCGGCTACAACCAGTACCAGCAGCAGTTCCGGCTGCTCGCGCGCGGCATCGTCGACTGGCTCACCCAGGGGGTCCATCTCGGCCAGGAGCGCCAGTACTTCGCCGTCCACGTCGACGACGTCTTCGCCCCGGACGCCCGGTGGAGCAAGGACCTCAACTGCACGCCCGGCGACTACGCCTGTGCGGGCGGCGAGGGCAAGGAGAGCACCATCCGGATGTCCGCCGCCGACGCCCAGTACGCGGCGCAGTGGCAGACGAGCAAGAACTTCAAACTCGACCTCCTCTTCAACGCCGGCGCCGGCGAGGAGTGGAAGACCGAGAACGGCGGCACCGACGCCCTCACCGCACAGCTCGTCGCGGACCGGGCCAAGTACCGCTGGATGAACCACACCTACACCCACCCGTTCCTCGGCTGCGTCCAGGACACCACCACCGTCCCGTGGACCTGTACGAAGAACACCCAGGGCGCCGTCAACTGGATGAGCCGGTCCGAGATCTCCGCCCAGATCCGCGACAACAACAACTGGGCCGCGGCCAAGGGCATCACCACCGACCGCTCCGAGCTCGTCACCGGTGAGCACTCGGGCCTCAAGACCCTCCCGGAGCAGCCCGTCGACAACCCGAACCTGGCGGGCGCGCTCGCCGACAACGGGGTCAAGTGGGCCGGCAGCGACAACTCGCGCGAGTCCGCACAGCGCGCGGTCGGCGCCGCCCTGACCGTCCCCCGCTACCCGATGAACGTGTACTACAACACGGGCACCAACGCGGAGATGGCCGACGAGTACAACTGGATCTACACCAGTCGCGCCCAGGGCGGCAGCGGCACCTGCGAGGACAACCCGGCGACCTCCACCTGTCTGCCGGCCCCGCTGAACGCCTCCACCGGCTACCTGGACTACATCGTCCCGGCCGAGGCGCGGACCGCCCTGCGCCACGTCCTGGCCAACGACCCGCGTCCGCACTACGTCCACCAGTCCAACCTCGCCGAGGACCGCACCCTCTACCCGGTGCTCAACCAGGTCCTCGACACCTACCGCGCGCTCTACGCACCCAGCGCCCCGATCGTGAACCAGAGCATGAAGGACACCGGCGTCGAGCTGAGCCGCCGGGCCGCCTGGGACAAGGCCCTGGCCGACGGCAAGGTCACGGCCTACCGCATCGGGACCGCCGTCACCGTCAAGGCGCCCTCCGGGGTCGTCGCCCCGTTGACCGCACCCAACGGCACGAAGAAGCAGCTCCTGCTGGGCACCGCCGACTTCGGCACCGCCTACGCGGGCAACCGCTCGGCGTGGACCGCGCCCGAGATGCTCCAGAGCGCGGTCACGCTCAAGCTGCCCAGCTGACCACCGCGTCACTCCGACGCCAGTACCACCTGGTACCACCTAGCGCCGGCGCTCCGCACATCTACGGGCGCCGGCCCCTTTTCCGTCCTGGGGGGACACAGCGCATGAGTCATGGGCGTCATGTCACCATGCTCACCGAAGGCACCTATCCACACGTCCACGGGGGAGTCAGCACCTGGTGCGACCAACTGGTGCGCGGGATGCCGGAGGTCGACTTCAACGTCATAGCCCTGACCGGCTCCGGCCGTGAGCCCGTCACGTGGGAGCTGCCCCGCAACGTCTACCGGCACACCGCCGTCCCGCTCTGGGGAGCGACGCCCGGCCGCCGCTCGGTCCTGCGGGGCAAGGCGCACCGCCGGTTCGCCGACACCTACGAAACCTTCCTGCTCTCGCTCCTCGATCCTCCCCCGGCCACCGCAGGGGGCACCCCCGGCCGCGGCGGATTCTCCGAAGCCCTCCGCGAATTCGCCGTCCTGGCCCGGGCCGGCCGCCTCGCCCCGGCCCTGCGCTCCGAAACGGTCCTGCGCCTCCTCATGGACGTGTGGACGCGCCCCGGCGTCTCCACCGCCGCCGCCGGGCCCACCATCCACGACGCGCTCACCGCCACCGACCTGATCGAGCACGCGCTGCGGCCGCTCGCCGTACGGATCCCGCCCGACAGCGTCGCGCACTCCGTCAGCAGCGGCCTCGCCACCCTCCCGGCCCTCGCCGCCAAGTACCTCGACCAGGTGCCCTTCCTGCTCACCGAGCACGGCATCTACCTGCGCGAGCGCTACCTCGGCTACCGCACCGCGCAGCAGCGCTGGCCGGTCAAGGCCCTGATGCTCGGCTTCTACCGGGAGCTCAACACCGAGGGCTACCGGCAAGCCGACCTCATCACCCCGTGCAACCAGTACAACCGCCGCTGGGAGGAGCGCGGCGGCGCCGCCCCCGACCGCATCCGCACGGTGTACAACGGCGTCGACCCGTACGCCTTCCCCGACGCCGGACCCGAACCCGAGGTCCCCACCCTCAGCTGGTGCGGGCGCATCGACCCGATCAAGGACCTCGAAACCCTCGTCCGGGCCTACGCGTTCATGCGCGAAGAGCTGCCCGCCCTGCGGCTGAGGCTGTTCGGCCCGGTCCCGGCCGGCTGCGAGGAGTACAAGCTCCGCCTGGAGAAACTCGCCGCCGAACTCGGCGTGACCGACGGGATCTCGTACGAGGGCCGCGTCGCGGACGTCGCCGGGGCCTACGCGGCGGGCAGCGTCGTGATGCTCTCCAGCATCAGCGAGGGCTTCCCCTTCAGCATCATCGAAGCCATGTCCTGCGGCCGCACCACCGTCTCCACCGACGTCGGCGGGGTGCGGGAGGCCGTCGGCGACACCGGGCTCGTCGTCCCGCCGCGCGAACCGGAGACCATGGCCCGCGCCACCCTCGCCCTGCTCCGCGACGACGAACGCCGCGCCGAACTGGGCCGGCGATCCCGCAAGCGGGTCGTCGAGAAGTTCACCCTCCACCAGTCCGTGGACGGCTTCCGCCACATCTACCGGGAACTCGCCGGCCAGCCCGTCCTGCCCGTCCGCGAGGGCGACGACTGGACGCAGCGGCTCGCCGACCCCTGGTACCGCGAACTCGCCGCCGACGGGAGCCTGTGGTGAGCGGATCCCTCTGGCTGCGCGTCCCCGGCGGCGACACCCTGCCCGCCATCCCCCGGCCCCGGCGCACCGGGCCGGGGGAGCCCGGCCCCGCCGGCGACCCGATGGACGAACTCGCCGAACGCCTCGGCCCCTTCATCGCGGCGGCCGTCCATCCCGACGAGATCGCCGCCATCCTCGAATCCGACGGGATGACCGACGAGCACATCCGGCTCGCCTACGGGCGTCACGACTCCTTCGGCCTCGCCGAGGAGCTCTACGTCCGGGTGCCCCGCTCCTTCCCCGAACCGGAGCACGTCCCCGACCCCTGGAGGGTCTCCCTCACCGCCTGTCTGCTGCGCGGTCTGATCTTCGCGCTGCCCGGTCTCGCCTACGTCCTGGGCGCCCCGCTGCTGGAGGGCCCCAAGGACCGCCTGGGCCTGCCCGCCGGGACGCTGACCCTGCTCGCCGGGGCGCTCATCGGCTGGGTGTGGGACCAGACCCTGTCCCACCGCGCCTACTCCTGGCTGGGTCTGGGAGACAGGGCCGCCGCCGGGCGGACCCTGCTCGTCGGCGCCCCCGTCGGCGCCCTGCTCGGCATCGCCGCCGCGCTGACCGTGCCCGGCGGGCCGCCGTTCTCGTACGCGTTCGCCGCAGGCCAGGCCCTGTACGTCGGCGCCGCCACCGTGCTGCTGGTCCTCGGCCGGGAACGG
Source organism: Streptomyces sp. NBC_00597 (assembly GCF_041431095.1). GTDB lineage: Bacteria > Actinomycetota > Actinomycetes > Streptomycetales > Streptomycetaceae > Streptomyces. The sequence continues at coordinate 3,226,068 of NZ_CP107757.1, read as the reverse complement.
GTGCTGCTCGCCGCTCTCGCCCCGATGGCCGCGGGGGCGCTGCTCTCGCTCTTCACCGACCCGCCCCTGCCGGTGCGGGTGGGCCTGCTGCTGGTGTCCCTGCTGGCCGCCTGCACCCTCGCCTTACACGAGCTGCCGCTGGCCGAGGGCGTACGGTCCGGCGTGCGCCGGATCCGGGACTGGTCCGGGCACGGACCCGGCGAGGGCCCGGTGCGCTGGCGGATGCTGCGGGGAGCCGAGGAGGAGTACGGCCCGCGCGGTCCCCGGATCGGGGACTCCGTGCCGTACGGCGTGTTCGGCCTCGGCACCGGCCTGCTCGTGCTGTACGCCGCCCTCGGGGAGGTGCTCGCCGGGGGTCCCGCCGAGGCCGTCGCCGCCCCGTCGGCGGTGGCGCTCACCCTCAGCATGGGGCCCGCCGAATGGCTGCTCCACCGGTTCCGCAGCGGGAGCCTGGCCGGGCTGCGGGCGGCCCGTTCGCCCCGGCAGTTCGGACTGAGGATGCTCGGCACGCTGGGCCGCTGCCTCGCCGCGTACCTGGCGGTGCTCCTGCTCCTCGGGCTCACCGGAACCCTGCTGTGGCCGGGAGCCCCCGCGCTGACCGGGGTCCGGGCCGCGACCCTGCTGCTGCTCGGCGCCGTCATGTGGACCGGGCTGCTGCTCCAGTCCTTCGGCGCGGTCCGGCCCGCGGCCGTGGTCTGCGCCTCGGCGGCCGTCGCCCAGAGCCTGGCGCTGCTGCTCGGGCTCGGGCAGCCGCGGCTGGTCCAGCTCGTCGTGGCCGGTGCAGCCGCGGCGGCGCTGGGCACGCTCGTCTGCCTCCTGCTCGGCCGCGCGACGGCCCACCGCTGATCCCGGTGAGCCCGTACGACGTGACCCCGATCCGCGACAGCCCGAACGACGCGACCCCGAACGACGCGACCCCGAACGACGTGACCCCGTACGAGAAGAAGGCCCCCATGCTGTTGGTGCCCCTCTACGAGCACCCCGACGACCGGCCCGAGGACTGGGAGTTGTTGATCCGCTCCGCCGGCCGGCTGCACTCCGTGGTCCTCAACCCCGCCAGCGGGCCCGGCGAGGCCCCCGACGAGCGGTTCGCCGCCGTCGCGCAGCGACTGCGCGACGCCGGGGTGCCCGTCCTCGGCTACACCGACACCGACTACGGGCGGCGCCCGCACTCCGCCGTGGTGCAGGACCTGCTGCGCCACCGCGACTGGTACGGCGCCGACGGGGCCTTCCTCGACCAGGCCTCCGCCGATCAGGCCCTGCTGTCGCACTACGGGCGGCTCGCCGTCGCCGCCCGGGCCGCCGGCGCCCGGACCCTCGTGCTCAACCACGGGGTCCACCCGCACCCCGACTACGCCGCACTCGCCGATCTACTGGTCACCTTCGAGGGCCCCTGGGACGCCTACCGGGACGCGGCGGTGCCGCCCTGGACGGCCGACCACCCCGCCCAGCGGTTCTGCCACCTCGTGTACGCGGTCCCGCCGGGCGCGCCCGCCGCCGAACTGGCCAGCCGACGGGGGGCCGCGGTGCACTGCGCGGTCCCCGGGACCGGCGCGCACCCGTGGGGGACCCTCCCGTACGCCCTGGAGGCCGCCGGATGACGCGCACCACCGGCCGCGGCCGCGCCGGCCGCGCCGTGCCGCTGCTCCTGCTGCTCCTGCTGGCCGCCTGCACCAGCGAGCGGCCGCAGGAGCCGGACGACCGGTCGCTCGCCCCTGCGCCGGGGGAGCGCTGGCAGCCGAAGCCGGGGGTCAGCTGGCAGTGGCAGCTCACCGAGAAGCTGGACACCTCGGTGAAGGCCGCCGTGTACGACGTCGACGGGTTCAACACCACCGAGGAACAGGTCGCCGAGCTGGAGCGGGCCGGCCGCCGGACCATCTGCTACGTGTCCACCGGCGCCTGGGAGGAGTTCCGCCCCGACGCCGCCGCCTTCCCGAAGGCGTTGCTCGGCGAGGGCAACGGCTGGGAGGGCGAGCGCTGGCTGGACGTCCGGCGGACCTCGGAGCTGGAGCCCTTGATGGCGAAACGGTTCGACATGTGCCGCGAAAAGGGCTTCGACGCGGTGGAGCCGGACAACATGGACGGCTACCGCAACGAGACGGGCTTCCCGCTCACCGCCGACGATCAGCTGAAGTACAACCGGCTGATCGCGAAGCTGGCGCACGACCGCGGCCTGGCGGTCGGGCTGAAGAACGACCTCGACCAGATCCCGCAGCTGGTGGGGGACTTCGACTTCGCGGTCAACGAGCAGTGTTTCGAGTACGACGAGTGCGAGCGGCTCACCCCGTTCGTCACGGCGGGCAAGGCCGTCTTCCACGTGGAGTACGAGGGCCGGATCGGGAAGTGGTGCCCGCGCTCGCAGCAACTGCGGCTCAGCTCGCTGCAGAAGAAGTACGAGCTGGGCGTCTGGCGCCAGTTCTGCCCGCCCGGGAACGAGCAGGAGAAGTAGCGGACCGGACGAAGACCGGGGGCTAGGTGACGGGGAGGACGGCGTGCACCCGGTAGCCGCCGCCGAACCGGGGACCGGTGAAGCAGGAGCCGCCCAGCGCCGTGGCCCGCTCGCGCATGCCGAGCAGCCCGTGGCCACCGCCCGCGCCGTCGTCCTCGGCGACCTCGGCGGTGCCGCCGTCGTCCAGCACCGTCACCTCCACCGAGGTGCCGACCCGGACCACGCTGACCTCGGCACGGACCTCCGGGCCCGCGTGCTTGCGCACGTTGGTCAGGGCCTCCTGGATCACCCGGTACGCCGCCAGGTCCACCGCGGCCGGCAGCGGGTCCCGTTCCCGGCCCAGCTCGACCATCACCTTCACCGGCAGCCCGGCGTGCCGGAAGGTGTCCACCAGCTCGTCCAGGACGGCCAGCCCCGGAGCCGGCTCGGTCGGTGCCTCCGGGTCGCCGGACTGCCGCAGCAGCCCGACCGTGGCCCGCAGCTCGTTCAGCGCCGAGCGGCTCGCGTCCCGGACGTGGGCCAGGGCCTCCTTGGCCTGGTCCGGGCGTTTGTCCATGACGTGCGCGGCCACCCCCGCCTGCACGTTGACCAGGGCGATGTGGTGGGCCACCACGTCGTGCAGGTCCCGGGCGATCCGCAGCCGCTCTTCGGCGACCCGCCGCCGGGCCTCCTCCTCGCGGGTCCGTTCGGCCCGTTCGGCCCGCTCCCGTATGGCGTCGACGAACGCCCGCCGGCTGCGCACGGCGTCACCGGCGGCCGCGGCCATCCCGGTCCAGGCGAAGATCCCGATGTTCTCCTGCGCGTACCAGGGCAGCGGGCCGGCCAGCATGGCCACGCCCGTCAGCCCCGCCATCGTGAGCACGGCGATCCGCCAGGTGGTGGGCCGGTCCGTGCGCGAGGCCAGCGTGTAGAGGGCGATCACCGTGGACATGGCGACGGGAGCCCGCGGCTCGCCGGTGGTCAGCTCCAGCAGGCACAGCCCGATGGTCACGGCGAGCACGGTGCGGGTGCGGCGCCGCCGGAACACCAGCGCGGCCGCGCCCAGCACCATCAGCAGCAGCGAGAACGGCTCGGGGGTCCGGGTCCCGAAGGTGGGCCCGTGCGCGCCGTGCGGGTCGGCGAAGGAGCCGACGACCATGGAGACCAGCGCCCCGAGCGCGAGGACGGCATCGGTGGCGAGCGGATGGGCCCGCATCCAGTGCCGGGTGGGGGCGAACGGCCCGAGGTCTGTCGTCACCCCGATACGGTACGGCCTGCCTCCGGGCCGCCGGACGGGACGGTCAGGCGCCCGGCCGCTGCGGCGGCAGCGGGGCCGCCGGGGGCGGGCGCCTGCCGAGGGGGGTGCGGGAGCGCTCCGGCCCCCACTTCGCGCGGACCACGCACACCGCCATGACGGCGGCGATGGCCGCGAGGTGCTCCTTGCCCGCCAGGTTGTCCTTGACCAGCACCTCGCCGATCATCACCGCGATGACGACGGCGCCGGTCAGGTACGCCCGGTAGCGCCAGCACACGTAGATCGCGAGGCCGACCACCGCCGCCGACGGGCCGGTGTCGTTGACCACGCGGTCGGACACCGGCAGGCCGAAGGGGTGGTCGGCGCCCAGCGAGAGCCCGATCCGCGCGTACGTGGTCCCGGCGAGGGTGGCGACGTAGCCGATGACCAGCGTGCGCCACCAGCCGATGCAGATCTCGGAGATCCCGAAGACCAGCAGGATCTGGGCGAGCGCCCCCCACACGGGCAGGTCGAGGGCGGGGACGAACAGGGACAGCGGGGTCCGCAGCACGGCCAGCCACAGCGGGTCGACGGCTTTGACCGACCCGAGGTTCTGGACCGGCTGGAACCCCCAGGACGTGTTCTGGACGATCTGGAAGACCGAGGTCAGGCAGACGGCCCCCAGGGTCATCGGGGCGGCCCGCCACTTGTCGCGGACGAGGGCGTCCCGGACGGTCCAGAACAGGGGCCCCCACTCGCGGCGGGCGAACCGCCGCAGGGGGGTTGTCGTCCAAGCCGTCAACGATTGGTCTCCAGATGTTTGCGGTTCAGCCACTTCGGCAGCCCGGGTGCCTCCAGGAAGCCCTCGGCCCGGCCCGCCGCGATACCGATCCGCAGGAGGTCGGAGCTCTTCTCGAAGAGCATGAACCGCGGCTCCCAGATCGGCCGGTATTTGGCGTTGGCCCGGTAGAGGGACTCGATCTGCCACCAGCGGGAGAAGAAGCTCAACAGCGAGCGCCACATGCGCAGCACCGGACCCGCGCCGAGCTTGGACCCCCGCTCGAAGACGGAACGGAACATCGCGAAGTTGAGCGAGACCTGTGTGACGCCGATCTCCTTGGAGCGTTCCAGGAGTTCGATGACCATGAACTCCATCAGGCCGTTCTCGGAATCGCGGTCACGGCGCATCAGGTCCAGCGACAGGCCCTTGGGGCCCCACGGCACGAAGGACAGCACGGCGCGCAGCTCGCCCTTGCCGTCGGTGCACTCCAGCATCACGCACTGGCCGTCGCCGGGATCGCCCAGTCGGCCCAGCGCCATGGAGAAGCCGCGTTCGGTCGCGCCGTCGCGCCAGTCGTCGGCGCGGGTGAGGAGCACGTCCATCTCGTCACCGGGGATGTCGGCGTGGCGGCGGATGCGGACGGTGTACCCGGCGCGCTTGACACGGTTGAAGGCCTGCCGGACGGTCCGCATGGCGCGGCCCTCCAGGGTGAACTCGTCGGTCTCGACGATGGCTTCGTCGCCCAGCTCCAGCGCGTCCAGTCCGTGCCGCGCGTAGATCTGCCCGGCTTCCTCGCTGGCGCCCATCACGGCCGGCACCCAGCCGTGCTCGCGGGCCTCGGCCAGCCAGGGCTCGATGGCGCCGGGCCAGGCCTCGGGGTCGCCGATCGGGTCGCCGGAAGCCAGCGAGACGCCGCCGACGACGCGGTACGTGACGGCCGCCTTGCCGGTCGGGGACCAGATGACGGACTTCTCGCGGCGCAGCGCGAAGTAGCCGAGCGAGTCGCGGTCGCCCTGCCTGGCGAGCAGCGCGCGCAGCTTCTCCTCGTCCTCCTCGGTCAGTGGGTCGACGGCGCGGCGCGAGCGGAAGGCGGCGAGCAGCACGGCGATCAGGAGCAGCGTCGACATGACGTTGATCACGATGTCGACCCAGCCGGGGGTGGTGATCGCCGCGTAGTCGCGGGCGTTCGGCTCCAGGGTGATCAGCCGCATCACGCCGTACCGCCAGCGGGCCAGGAACGTGGCGTCGGCGGCGTCCGGGTCGGTGTTGGCGGCGCCGACGATCAGCGCGGCGAGCAGCGAGGTGATCAGCAGGCCGACGGCGCCGACGGCGGTGGCCAGCTTGGGGTTGGAGCGGTCGCCCTTGGCGTAGAACTCGCGGCGGCCCAGCAGCAGGGCGCCGACGAAGCCGGCGGTCAGCGCGAGGGAGACCCAGTTCTGCGTGTGGTCCCGGAACTCCGGGTAGCAGAGGTTGAAGTCACCGCTGGTGCACGGGGCGAAGGCGGCGGTGGCGAAGGCCAACAGCAGCATGCCGCTGAGCACGAGGTTCAGGATCCACGCGGCCCGCTTGCGCCGGCCCATGGTGACGGCGAGCAGCAACGAGAACAGGCCGGACGCGAAGCCGGCCGTGAGCAGGTACGGGGTGTAGAAATCCGCGGTGTTGTGCCGGCGCAGGTCCTGCCCGAGCGAAAGCCACACCGCACTGAGGAAGTTGACGAAGGTGACGGCGCGCAGGTACCAGACCGCGAACGCGGCGCTGCGCCGTGACCGGGCGGACCCCCGGCCGGTTCCCCGGCCGCCCCCTTCGTCCTTCTTGTCGTCTTTCCTCTCGTCTTTCCTGCTGTTCGTGTCCTTGCCGGAGCCCTGGGCCGTCTTGGCGGCCTGTGTGGCGGTCCGGTCGGTGTCTGCGCTGGTCAAGCGGGCCTCTCCCATGAAACGCGATGATATGGGGCCCCGCCGTCGATGAGTGGCCCGGTCCGGGGTACGCGGCCGGTCGGGCCGCGTAACTCCCGGAGCGGGGCGTTCAGTCCTTCGGCTCCTGCACCGCCTGCTCCGGGAGCTCCGCCGCGAGTGCGGCGGCCGCCTGGACCAGGGGGAGGGCCAGCAATGCCCCGGTTCCTTCTCCCACTGTGACGCCGTGGTCGAGCACCGGGTTGAGTGCCATCCGGTCCAGGGCCTTCGTCTGGCCCGGTTCGCCGCTGGCCTGACCGGCCAGCCACCAGTCGGGGGCCCGGAACGCGGCGCGCTGGGCCACCAGTCCGCAGGCCGCCGAGACGACGCCGTCGAGGATGACCGGCGTACGGCGGACCGCGCACTGGAGCAGGAAGCCGGTGATCGCGGCCACGTCGGCGCCGCCGACCGCGGCGAGCAGGGCGACCTGGTCGCCGAGGACCGGGCGGGCCCGGCGCAGCGCGTCGCGGATCGCCGCGCACTTGCGCATCCAGGTCAGGTCGTCGATGGGCCGGCCGCCGCGCCCGGTGACCACGGAGGCGTCGGTTCCGCACAGGGCGGCGACGAGCGTCGCCGCGACCGTGGTTCCACCGACGCTCAAGTCGCCCAGGACCACGAGGTCGGTGCCCGAGTCGGCCTCCTCGTCGGCGATCCGCATGCCGAGGCGCAGGGCCGCGTCGGCCTCTTCGAGGGTGAGCGCGTCCTCGACGTCGATCCGTCCGCTGCCGCGGCGCACGCGGTGGCGGACCACGTCCTCGGGCAGCAGCCCGGGCTCGCAGTCCAGGCCGGCGTCGACGATCCGTACGCCGGCGCCCAGGCGCCGGGCGAGGACCGACACGGGGCTGTTGCCGTCGAGCACGGAGCGCACCAACTCGTGCGCGCTGCCGGCGGCGCGGGCGGACACCCCCTCGGCGGCGATCCCGTGGTCCGCGGCGAACAGCACGACGCGCGGCCGCTCGATCGGCCGGACGGGCACCCGCCCCTGCGCCGCGGCGAGCCACTCGGCGAGCTCGTCGAGCCGCCCCAGCGCCCCGGCCGGCACGGCCAGCCGCTCACGGCGTTCCTCGGCGTCACGCCGGACGCCCCCGTCGGGGCGCTCGATCAGATCGGAGAAGTCGTCGAGATTCAGCGTGGTCATCTGCCAGAGCGTACAGCGGGTAAGGCCCTCCCCAAGCCCCGTCGGGGGTGCTCGCCGGGCGGGCCGCGGAGTCAGCCCTTGAGGACCACGACCTGCCCGGCCACCACCATCAGGACGTGCTCGCACTCGGCGGCCACCAGGTTGTTCAGGCGCCCGAGTTCGTCGCGGAAACGCCGGCCGGAAGCGGTCGCCGGAACGACCCCCGAGCCGACCTCGTTGCTGACGGCCACCACCGTGCGGCGGGTCGCCCGCACGGCCGCCACCAGCTCCGCCACCCGCTCCCGGAGGTCCTTCTGCCCCTGCCCCGCCCAGACGGCGTCGTCCCAGGCGCCCGCCCGGTCCATCGCGTCCGTCAGCCACAGCGCCAGGCAGTCGATCAGCAGCGGCGGCCCGCCCTCCACGAGCAGCGGCACCAGCTCGCAGGTCTCCACCGTCCGCCAGCTCCCCGGCCGGCGCTCCCGGTGCAGGCCGATCCGCGCCGCCCATTCCGCATCGCCGTCCCGAGAGCCGCCGGTGGCCACGTAGACCACCTCCGGGAAGCCCGCCAGCCGCCGTTCCGCTTCGAAGGACTTCCCGGAGCGGGCCCCGCCGAGCACCAGCGTCCGGCGCGGCAGGTCCGGCACCGCGTGGTACTCGCCGACCGTCAGCGTCGTCCCGTCCGGCACCGCCCGTGCCCCGGCCGCGGCACACCGGCGCTCCAGCTCCCGGCCCGGCGGGGTGTCGTGGTCCAGGTGGACGGCGATCACGTCCGTGGTCGGCCCGGCGGCGCCGCTCGCCCGCAGCCGGACCAGCGCTTCCGGCCGGCCCAGCACGTCCGCGAGGACCATGTCGTAGGGGCGCTGCCCGTCGCCGTGGTCCGTCCCGGCCGGTGCTCCGCCGGGCGGGAGGTACAGCAGCCGGCTCCCGTCCGGGCCGGTCACCTCGTACCCGGTGCCCGGCGCGTCCATCGGAACCGCCCGCACCCGGTGCCCGCTGATCACCGCGAGCTCCTGCCCGTCCGGCACCCGCCCGGCCGCCGGCAGCCCCGGCGGCAACTCGACCGGCGGGCCGTCGTGCGGATGGGTGAGCAGGACCTGGCGCACGCCGGCCAGCGAATGCCCCGCGCGGGCGCCGGCGAGCACCGCCCCGGGGGTCAGGTCGAGCAGCAGCGCCCCGTCGACGAGCAGGGAGGTCGCGGCGCGCGCCCGGGGGCCGACGGAGACCGCGCAGACCGCGCAGGGACAGCCGGGGCGGGGCAGTCCTTCGGGTGTGCCGGTGCCGAGCAGAGTGAGTTCCACGAGAAGATCCTCCCGCGTCGCCGAGAGTGGTGCGCGCCCGGTTACTCTGCGGGCAGACTCAAGGCGAGAAGCGTGCGAGCAGCGGACGAGCAACGGAGGCGGACATGGCGTGGACGTGGCGGTTCGAGACGGCCGACGGCAGCGAGACGAGCCCGTCGGTGCAGCCGGAGGAGTTCACGACGCAGGGCGACGCGGAATCCTGGATCGGTGAGTACTGGAAGGACCTGCTGGAAGGCGGCACCGAGAAGGTGAAGCTGTCGGACGACAACGGCACCGAGCTGTACGCGATGAGCCTGCGCGAGGCGCTGGACGCCTGAGCGGCGCCCGCCGATGCACGAAGCCCGGACCCCGCACGGGGTCCGGGCTTCTGCGGTTCTCGGTCTCTTCGGGGAGGCGTCGGGTCAGCCCCGTACGCCGCACAGGTGCAGCAGCGCGGCGACCCCGCGGTACGGGTCGGTCCGCCCGGCGCGGTCCTCGGCGGCCAGCAGCCGCTCCAGCTCCTCGTCGGGGGGCAGCGTCTCGCCGGCCTCGGTCCCGTCGGTGAAGACGCGCACGCCGTACCAGGCCTGCAGCGGCGCACCGATCCCGGACAGCGTGGCCGTGAGCCCGGACAGCCGGTCGGCCCGCACGTCCAGGCCCAGCCGGTTCGTGTAGTCGACGGTGTCGAAGGCGGCCAGCGCACCCGCCCAGTCGGCGTCCAGCCCGGGCCGCATCGCCAGGGCGTCGCCGTTGCGCACCAGCAGGGACAGGAGTCCGCCGGGCGCCAGCATCCGGGCCAGCCCGGCCAGCATCGCGTCGGGCTCGGGCACGTACATCAGGACTCCGTGGCAGAGCACCACGTCGAAACTGCCCGGCGTGAAGTGCGCGCCGGTTTCCCGGCCGTCGCCCTCCAGGAACTCGACCCGGTCCTGGATCCCGGCGGGCTCGGCCGCCAGCGCCGCATGGGCGACGGCGAGCATGGCCGGGTCCTGCTCCAGCCCGGTGACCTTGTGCCCGGCGCGGGCGAGGCGCAGCGCCTGGGTTCCCTGGCCCATGCCGACGTCGAGGACGCGCAGCCGCTGCCCGACCGGGAAGCGCTGCGCGATCTGTTCGTCGACCTGCCGGCCCACGAGTTCCTGGCGGACGGCGTTGCGCAGTCCGCCCAGTCCCTCAAGCCACAGCCTGGCGCCCCCCGCGAAGCCGTCCCCCGACGTTCCGGGCTTCCCTCCGCTCAGGGCCGTTCCCCGCGCTTGACCTGCGGCTTCGGCAGGCGCAGCCGGCGAATCTGGAGGGTGCGCATCAGGCCGTACGCGACGGCGCCGCGGCGCGGCTCGTCGGGGAAGCGCTGGGCGAGGGCCTTGCGCAGCCGGAAGGCCAGGCCGATGGAGTCGAGGATGATCAGGGCGATCACCGCGAGCCACAGCAGCAGGGCGATGTTCTGGATCGAGGGCACCCGCACCATGCTCAGCACGAGGATGATCACCGCGAGCGGCAGGAACATTTCGGCGACGGAGTAGCGGGAGTCCACGAAGTCGCGGACGTACCGGCGGACGGGGCCCTTGTCACGGGCGGGCAGATAGCGCTCGTCACCGCTGGCCAGCGCTTCGCGCTGCTTGGCCATCTCTACGCGGCGGCGCTCACGGGCACGCTTGGCGTCCTCCTTGCGATTGCCGGTCGAGGCCACCACGGCCTTGCGCTGCGACTGGGCCACAGCACGCTTCGGCGTCGGGCGGCCCTTCGGGGCCTGCGGGTTACGGGGCTGCGAGAGGTCGGCGCTCACCTTGTCGGTGGCGGCGGCCTTCTCTTCCTTGGAGGAGCGGCTACCAAACACAAAACCCAAGCCTACGTGGTCGCGGCCGGGTACCCCACTCCGCTCGGGAACGATCCGGCAACGGCCTGCGTCTTCCCTGTGCAGGGTTCGTACTGCGGGTCGGGCCTCATCCCGGACCCCCGGCGCCGGTCGGGGGAGCACCTACTCCCTACGCCTGACACGGGCGGGGGTGGAGTCGTCCTGGAGGAGGAGCGCATCCGTACACGAACAGTGCGGTAATGGAGACAGGGCCCGTACTGTGGGTTCTGATGGCGGTCGGCCCGGGGGACCGGGATGATCGCCATGGCTGGTGACCTGGAGCGAAGTCCGTCAGAAGGGGGCGCGCGAAGCCCATGAGCGGTGTCATGAAGCGTATGGGGATGATCTTCCGCGCGAAGGCGAACAAGGCCCTGGACCGGGCCGAGGACCCGCGCGAGACCCTCGACTACTCGTACCAGAAGCAGCTGGAGCTGCTTCAGAAGGTGCGCCGCGGCGTCGCCGACGTGGCGACCTCCCGCAAGCGCCTGGAGCTGCAGCTGAACCAGCTCCAGGGCCAGTCCGCCAAGCTGGAGGACCAGGGTCGCAAGGCCCTCGCCCTGGGCCGCGAGGACCTGGCCCGCGAGGCGCTGTCCCGGCGTGCCTCGCTGCAGCAGCAGGTCAGCGACCTGGAGGTGCAGCACCAGACCCTCCAGGGCGAGGAGGAGAAGCTGACGCTGGCCGCGCAGCGCCTACAGGCCAAGGTGGACGCCTTCCGCACGAAGAAGGAGACCATCAAGGCCACGTACACGGCGGCGCAGGCGCAGACCCGCATCGCGGAGTCCTTCTCCGGCATCTCCGAGGAGATGAGCGACGTCGGCCTGGCCATCCAGCGCGCCGAGGACAAGACCGCCCAGCTCCAGGCCCGCGCCGGCGCGATCGACGAGCTGCTGGCCTCCGGCGCCCTGGACGACCAGAGCGGCCTCGGCTCCAAGGACGACATCCAGGCCGAACTGGACCGCCTCTCCGGCGGTACGGACGTGGAGCTGGAGCTCCAGCGGATGAAGGCCGAGCTGGCGGGCGGCCCGTCGGCGCAGCAGCAGGCCATCGAGGGCGGGGCCCCGGGCAACAACCAGCAGTCGCAGACCCAGCACCGCTTCGACAAGCAGTAGGACGGGGCCCGTCATGATTGTCCGCATCATGGGGGAAGGACAGCTGCAGGTGGCCGACGGCCACTTCGCCGAGCTCAACAAGCTGGACGACGAACTGCTCGCGGAGATGGAGGGCGGGGACGAGGACGCCTTCCGGCGCACGTTGGGCGCGCTGCTCGACGCCGTGCGGCGGCTCGGCACGCCACTGCCGGACGACGCCCTGGAGCCGTCCGAGCTGATCCTCCCCGCGGGCGACGCCTCGCTCGACGAGGTCAGGCAGATGCTCAGCGACGACGGCCTGATCCCGGGCTGAGCCCCGGCGCCGCGACCCGGACGTGACGGCGCCCGGCCGGCCCCCTTCGCGGGGGCGGGCCGGGCGCCGCCGGTTTTCCCTCAGCGCTCCGTCAGTGCTTCGTCAGCGCCTCGTCGGTGCTTCGTCAGTGTTTCGTCGGCTTGGAGACGGGAGCCCGCGCCGGGTCGGGGGTCCCGCCGATGAAGTCCTCGAACTTGCGGCGCGGGGCCGCCCAGCGCCGGTCGTGGTGGAAGGCGCGCAGCCTGGCCTTGGCGCGGGCCCGCGGGCGTTTCGCGTAGAACCTCTTCGCGTACGGGGAGCCCGGCCGGGCCAGCCGGATCGCCCCGATCAGTGCCACGAAGGGGATGACCGTGCCGAAGAGCGCGGTGCGCGCCTTGCCCTTCCACAGGGCGATCAAGGCCAGGAAGAAGTTGGTGGCGGTGTTCATGATGACCAGCCCGCGGCTCTGCCGCTCGTCGGCGGTCAGGTCGTTGACGCCGAAGGGCAGGAACCCGCCCAGCACCAGCGCCACCAGGGCCGCCGTCAACACCACGATCTCGACGCTCTTGCGGCCCTGCTCGCTCCAGTAGACGTCGTCGAGGTGCAGGATCAGCGCGAACTCGTCCAGCACGAGGCCCGCGCCCAGCCCGAAGATGACGGCGGAGGCCATGGCGCCGAGACCGTACCGGCCGCTGCCGACCGCCCCGAACCCGCCGATGATCACGAGGATGATGCCGGGCACCACGTGATGGACGTGCACGCCGCCCGGGGTGATGTTCTTGAAGGGTCCCCGCCCCGCCCGGATCAGCCGGGTGATCACTCGGGTGACCAGGAACGACATGACGAAGGAGAGCAGCGCGAGGAGCAGGGGCAGTTTCCCCGGTTCGACGATGTTCCGGTACCACCAGTGACCCATACCGCCGGCTCCCCTGTCGTGGCAGCTCCCTATTTTTCCCGTATGAGGCAATTTACCGTCCGCGGCGAACAGGTAGCGTTCGCGCCGATGAAAGATTCGTTCGATGACCAGCCTCCCGCGCCGCCCCTGACGCCGCCCGCCGAGCGCGCCTCCCTGCGAGACGGCCTGTGCTTCGCGTTCGGCACCCTCACCGTGCTGCCCGCCCGCATCACCCGCTGGGACCGGCCCGCAGCCCGCACCGGCATGGCCTGCGCACCCCTCGCCGGATTCGTCGTAGGCGTGCTCGCGGCGGTACCGGGGGTGCTGCTGCTGGTCCTTGGCGGCGGCCCGCTGCTCGCGGCGGCCGTCACCGTCGCCGTACCGGCCGCCCTGACCCGGGGACTGCACCTCGACGGGCTCGCCGACACCGCCGACGGGCTGGGCAGCGCGAAGCCGGCCGATGTGGCGCTGCGCATCATGAAGCAGTCCGACATCGGCCCGTTCGGGGTGGTGGCGCTGCTGCTGGTGCTGCTGGTCCAGGCCGGGGCGCTGGCGGACCTCTACGCCGAGAGCTGGGTGCACGGGGCCCTGGCGACGGTCATCGCGGCCGTCACCGCCCGGCTGGCCATGACGGTGGCCTCCCGTGACGGCGTGCCGCCGGCCCGCCTCGAAGGGCTGGGGGCGGCGGTGGCCGGGGTGCTCCCCAAGCGCTCGGCCGCCGGGATCGCCGCCCTGGTGGCCGCCTCGGCCGGGGTGGCCGCCCTGCCGGTGGGGCCGGGCGCCGCCGTCCAGTGCGCGGGCGCGGTCCTGATCGCCCTGGGCGCGGCGGAGCTCCTGCTCCGGCGGTGCGTACGCCGCTTCGACGGGGTCACGGGCGACGTCTTCGGCGCCCTCGCCGAGATCGCGGGGACCACCGCCCTCGTCGTCCTGGCCCTGGGCTGACCGCCCTCCCCGGAGAGGGGACCGCGTAGGGTCGGGGCGTGGAAGAGACGCCGACGACCATCAGGGTGCTGCTCGCCGACGACCAGGCCCTGCTCCGCAGCGCCTTCAAGGTGCTGGTCGACTCCGAGCCCGACATGGAGGTCGTCGGCGAGGCCTCCGACGGCGCCCAGGCCTGCGCGCTCGCCCGGCAGGCCCGGCCCGACGTGGTCCTCATGGACATCCGGATGCCCGGCACCGACGGGCTCGCCGCCACCCGCATGATCAGCGCGGACCCCGAACTCGCCGCCGTCCGCGTGGTCATGCTGACGACCTTCGAGGTCGACGAGTACGTCGTGCAGTCCCTGCGGGCCGGCGCCTCCGGCTTCCTCGGCAAGGGCGCCGAGCCCGAGGAACTCCTCAACGCCATCCGCGTAGCTGCGGCCGGGGAGGCGCTGCTCTCCCCGGCCGCCACCAAAGGGCTCATCGCCACCTTCCTCGCACAGGGCGGCGGAGCCGATCCCGCCGCCCCCGCCGCGCACGCCGAGCGGCTCGCCGCACTGACCGTCCGGGAGCGCGAGGTCCTCGTCCACGTCGCCGCCGGCCTGTCCAACGACGAGATCGCCGGACGGCTCGAAGTCAGCCCGCTCACCGTGAAGACCCACGTGAACCGGGCCATGGCCAAGCTCGGTGCCCGGGACCGGGCCCAACTGGTCGTCATCGCCTACGAATCGGGTCTGGTCCGACCCCGGGCCGAGTAGCGCCGCCGGCCGTACACGGGTCCGGGAGCACGACAGCGCGCAGCGGCGTGGAGTACGGCCGCGTACTGCGGACGCGGTATGCGGCGCATAAAGAGGCGGCACCTGGGGGCGACGCAGCACCGCCCCGGCGTGCGGAAGGCTGAAGGCCCGCGGCCTTCAGGCCCAGCCCCGCGCACGCCACTGCAGAGAGATCCCACACCCATGTCCTGGCTGTCCCGCTTCAGCCTGGCCCAAAGAGCGCTGATCGGCCTCGTGTCGATCACCGCACTGCTCTTCGGCGCCATAGCCATCCCGCAGCTCAAGCAGCAGCTGCTGCCGTCCATCGAACTGCCGATGGTGTCCGTGCTCGCGCCCTACCAGGGCGCCTCGCCCGACGTGGTGGAGAAGCAGGTCATCGAGCCGATCGAGGCCACCCTCAAGGGTGTCGACGGCATCACCGGCATCACCTCCACCGCCAGCGAGGGCAACGCCCTCATCATGGCCAAGTTCGACTACGGCGACAGCGGCACCAAGCAGCTCGTCGCCGACGTCCAGCAGGCCGTGAACCGGGCCCGGGTACGGCTGCCCGCCGAAGTCGACCCGCAGGTCGTGGCCGGCTCCACCGACGACATCCCGACCGTCGTCCTCGCCGTCACGTCGGACAAGGACCAGCAGGCGCTCGCCGACCAGCTGAACCGCTCCGTCGTCCCCGTCCTCGAAGACGTCGAAGGCGTCGGCCAGGTCAGCGTGGACGGCGTCCAGGACCTCCAGGTCGCCATCACGCCCGACAACGCCAAGCTCGCGGCGGCCGGCCTCGACGGCGCCGCCCTCGCCCAGGGCCTCCAGGCGGGCGGCGCGACCGTCCCCGCCGGCTCCTTCGACGAGGCCGGCAAGAACCGGACGGTGCGCGTCGGCGGCGGCTACACCTCCCTCGCCCAGCTGCAGGACCTGCGCCTGAGCGCCGGCCCCGGCAAGCCGGCCGTACGCCTCGGCGACGTCGCCGCCGTCAAGCAGGAACCCGCCAAGGCCGTCTCCCTCACCCGTACCAACGGCAAGCCCAGCCTCGCCCTCGTCCTCACCATGGACAAGGACGGCAGCGCCGTCGCGATCTCCAACGCCGTCCAGGACAAGCTGCCCGAGCTGCGCTCCGCCCTCGGCGCCGGCGCCGAACTGACCGTCGTCAGCGACCAGGGACCGCCCGTCGCCAAGTCCATCTCCAGCCTCACCACCGAAGGCCTCCTCGGCCTGCTCTTCGCGGTGATCGTGATCCTGGTCTTCCTGGCCTCGCTGCGCTCGACGCTGGTCACCGCGGTCTCCATCCCGCTGTCCGTGGTCCTCGCGCTGATCGTGCTCTGGACCCGCGACCTGTCGCTCAACATGCTGACCCTGGGCGCGCTCACCATCGCCATCGGCCGTGTCGTCGACGACTCGATCGTGGTCCTGGAGAACATCAAGCGCCACCTCGGCTACGGCGAGGAGCGCGAAGCCGCCATCCTCGCCGCGGTCAAGGAGGTCGCCGGCGCGGTCACCTCCTCCACGCTCACCACCGTGGCCGTCTTCCTCCCGATCGGCTTCGTCGGCGGCATGGTCGGCGAGTTCTTCGGCCCGTTCTCCCTCACGGTCGCCGCGGCCCTGCTGGCCTCGCTGATCGTCTCCCTGACGGTCGTCCCGGTGCTTTCGTACTGGTTCCTGCGCGCGCCGAAGGGCGTCGACCTGGCGAACGCCGAGAGCGTGGCGAAGGCCCGGCGCGAAGCCGAGGAGAAGGAGGCCAAGAGCCGCCTCCAGCGCTTCTACGTCCGGGCCCTGGGCCTGGTCACCCGCCGCCGGATCGCCACCCTGGCCGTCGCGGTGATCGTCCTCGTCGCCACCTTCGGGATGGCCCCGCTGCTGAAGACCAACTTCTTCGACCAGGGCGAGCAGAGCGTCCTGACGGTCAAGCAGCAGCTGCCCCCGGGCACCTCGCTGGCCGCCTCCGACGCGGCGAGCCGCAAGGTCGAGAAGGCCCTGACCGAGGTCAAGGGCGTCAAGGACTACCAGGTCACCGTCGGTTCCTCCGGCTTCCTGGCCGCGTTCGGCGGCGGTACGGGTTCCAACCAGGCCTCGTACCAGGTCACCCTGGAGGACTCCGGAGACTCCGAGGGCGTCAAGAAGCGCATCGAGGACGCGCTCGGCAAGCTTGGAGGCATCGGCGACACCAGCATCTCGGCGGGCGGCGGCTTCGGCAGCCAGAACCTCAGCGTGGTCGTCAAGGCGGGCGACGCGGACGTCCTCGCCAAGGCCGCCGAGCAGGTCCGCGCCGAGGTGGCCACGCTCGACGACGTCACCGACGTCCAGAGCGACCTGTCCCA
Organism: Streptomyces sp. NBC_00597; assembly: GCF_041431095.1. Taxonomy (GTDB): domain Bacteria; phylum Actinomycetota; class Actinomycetes; order Streptomycetales; family Streptomycetaceae; genus Streptomyces. The sequence goes on along the minus strand of NZ_CP107757.1, from coordinate 3,209,152 downwards.
GTCCGTGCCCCGGATCTCCGTGACCGCCACCCCGAAGGCCGCCGAGGCGGGCCTCAACCAGGCCGCCCTCGGCGCGATCGTGGCCCAGGCCGTCCGCGGCACCCCGGCGGGCAAGGCCGTACTGGACAACACCGAGCGGGACGTCGTCATCAAGTCCGCGCAGCCTGCCACCACCCTGGCCGAACTGCAGGCGCTGCCCGTCGGCCCGGTCAAGCTCGGCGACGTCGCGGAGGTCAAGGAGGTCCCCGGCCCGGTCTCGATGACCCGGATCGACGGCGCCCGCGCCGCGACCATCACCGCGAAGCCGGTCGGCGACAACACCGGCGCGATCGGCGCCGCGCTCCAGACGAAGATCAAGGCACTGGACCTGCCCGACGGGGCCACCGCCACCATCGGCGGCGTCTCCTCGGACCAGAGCGACGCGTTCGCCTCGCTGGGCCTGGCCATGCTCGCGGCCATCGCGATCGTGTTCATGCTGCTGGTGGCCACGTTCCGCTCGCTGGTCCAGCCGCTGATCCTGCTGGTCTCGATCCCGTTCGCGGCGACCGGCGCACTCGGCCTGCTGCTGGTCACCGGCACCCCGCTGGGCGTCCCGGCGATGATCGGCATGCTGATGCTCATCGGCATCGTCGTGACCAACGCGATCGTGCTGATCGACCTGGTCAACCAGTACCGCGCCCAGGGCCTCGGCGTCGTCGAAGCCGTCATCGAGGGCGGCCGGCACCGACTGCGCCCGATCCTCATGACCGCCCTCGCGACGATCTTCGCGCTGCTCCCGATGGCGCTCGGCGTCACCGGCGGGGGCGGGTTCATCTCACAGCCGCTCGCGGTGGTGGTGATCGGCGGCCTGGTCAGCTCGACCCTGCTGACGCTGCTCCTGGTCCCGACGCTCTACACGATGATCGAGCTCCGCAAGGAGCGCCGCCGCTCGAAGCGCGAGGCCAAGCGCAACTCCCGCCTGACGGTGGTCCCGCAGGTCTCCGAGGAGACCCCGGCCGGCGTCTGACCCACTGACGGGCCCGAAGGGGCGTCCCGCACGGCGGGGCGCCCCTTCTCGTTCTCAGATCAGCGACAGGTACGCGGTCACGGCGGCCTCGACGGCGTGCAGCATCACCCACGGGTGCGTGGCGGGGGTCCACACGTACTCGCTCTCGGACGGCACGACCCCGCGGTGGTGCACCGCCTCGTAGGTGACGGCCGGCCAGTCCGCCTGGACCGCCTCGACCACCTTGGCCGGGTCCCGCTCTCCGTGGTTCTCGGCCAGAGCCCACAGCGGCTGGGCAAGCGCCCGCTTCAGCGCCGCCTCGACCGGGCGCTCCTCCCACGGCCGGGTGTCCCGGTGGAGCCGGCGGCCCAGCGCCGCGAGAGCCGCGGCCTCACCGGGCAGAACACCTTGGACCAGGGCGGCTTGTGCCCTGCGGACGGCCAGCCGCACCTGCGCCACGCGTCGGTGGCGGGCCCGTTCGTCCGAACCGCCGACGAAGACCTCGGCGACCTTGCCGGTCAGCAGGTGCCACTCGGTCAACGCCGGGTCCGACGACGGGGTCATCTCGGTGCGGAGCTTCTCGACGTACTCGGCGTGCGCCTCGGGACTGCCGCGGTCGCGGACCAGCGCTGTGCACTGTGTGGTGGCGACCACGAGCCGGGCGCTGCCGAGACTCACGGCCGTGGCTTGCGGGACGGCGACGCAGGCCCCGGTGAAGTGGGACGCGATCTCGCACTGGACCGCGCGCCAGGGGCGGCTCAAAGCGGGTGGGGCGACGGCCATGCAGGGGCGGCCGGTGTCCCGGAAATGCCCGGCGAGGGCCGCGTGGGCCTCCTCGTCGAACGCCGGTGCCACCACGACCAGGGGCCGCCGCTTGTCCCCGTACGAGACGGCCCACCGGGCATCGGACGCCGAGGAGAGCCGCTGCCCGCACACCAGCACTGAGGCGTCCCGCAGCGCCGTTCGTCCCGTCACCTCGTCGGCGGGGAGGTACGGCGACAAGTGGCCGCCCAGAACACAGGCGTCGGAGACACGGCTCGTGATGCCGGAACCCGCGGAGGGCTCGACCAGGACGAAGGCCCCGAGACCGGCGCCGTGCACGGCCCTGACGACGTGCCCACTGAACACCTCCGGGGGAACCACCCGGCCGACGTCCACCTGGGTCATGGCCACCGGACGCGGATTCCACTCAGTGAGCAGCTTCCTCGCCGAATCGAGGACCTCTGAGACGGTCCTGGCCAGCGGAGTCGGATGGGAGCCCCCGGCCAGCGCCGGCTGGAGCGCACGGACCATGGCTTCGAAGAGCACCACCGCGGTCGCCGTACCGTCCTGCGCCCGCCGGTACTGGTCGGCGACCAGATCGCGGACGAGGCCGACGCCGAGCGCCGCGTGCCCGGACCCCGTCGGTAGCGCGGCGACGATCTCCCGGGTGTCGGTGCTGCTGTACGGGACGCCGTCCGGGCCGGTGAGCAGCACCCGCCGGGGGACGGGCCCCAGGGTGCGCCGCAGCGGTGCGGCCGCCGAGGTGATCCCGGTGAGGACCTCGACGGCAGGGGTGCCGAGGGTGGGCAGCGGGCGGGGGAGGCGGACCGGCCCGGTGCCGTCGGGGGCCGCCCGGCGGGCCACCTTCAGGGTGCCCTGGCCGCCCAGGACCCAGCGCAGCGGGCTCTGCCGGGCGTCGCGGGCCAGCATCTCCTCGCGGACGTGGCCGTACAGGTCCTCGACCGAGACCCAGCCGTCGCCGTCACGGTCCGCCCGTCCCGACCGCAGGCCCTCCACGGCCGCCGCGGTGAAGACGGACAGCTGCCCCTCCCCGGTCTCGGTGACGGGGCCTTCGCCCTCCCAGGCCTGCTGGAGCGCGTCCGTCGCCGTGATCACCGCCACTCCGGTGTCCTTGAACTCCTCCAGCAGGTGCACGGCGGTGTCCGCCGACTTCGCGCCGCCCGGCCGGAACGCCCCGCTGTAGCAGCAGTCCAGCAGCACCAGGATCTTGCGGGAACCGCACCGGACCAGCCGGCCGTTGACGAAGGCGGCCGGGACGGAGGTCGACTCCAGCAGGTCGCGGTCGGTGTCGGCGGCGGCGAAATACAGCTGGAGCTTGGAGTCCTTGATGCCGTGGCAGGACAGGTACAGCAGCAGCTGGTCGTCGGGTCTGCGGGCGCGGAAGAAGCGCTCGATCTCGCGCCGGACGACGTGCGAGGGCTGGTCGATGACGGGTCGGACCGCGTAGCCGCCGATGCCCGGATCGCTGAGCACGTCGGACAGCTCCATGGCGTCCAGCCCCGGCGAGCGGAGCCGGTTGAGCCGGGAGTCCTCGTAGGTGGAAGTGCCGATGACGAGCGCTTCACGCACCGCCATTGCGCGGCGCCTCCGGCCTCGTGGTCTGCGCGACGAAGTGGTCGAGCAGCCGCTGCCGTTCCCCTTCGGTCAGCCGCGCGGCCTCGAATTCGTCCTCCCCGATGCGCACGCGGACCTGCCGGGAGCCGGCCCATTGCACCCAGGACTCGAACGCCGCGACCACGGCGGCGAACAGGGGTGGTCCCACGGCCACCAGGATCTCGGCGGTCGTCAGGCCGCCGGACTTGGACCCCGGCGGAGCGGGCCGCTCCCGTACGCGGACCTCGTCGACGCCGAGCTCGTCCAGCGCCGCCACCAGCTCGGCCCGGGCCTCCTCCCGCTCCTGCGCGTCGGCGTCCGGACCTGCGTCGGCCAGTACCTCGATGTAGCGCGTCATGGCGATCAACTCCCCCTTCGTACCGGGGAGGTTAAACGAAAGGGGCACCCCGGAGGGTGCCCCTTTCGCCGATCCGTTCCGCCCCGTTACGGGAGCGCGAGCATGCGCTCCAGAGCGAGCTTCGCGAAGCTCTCCGTCTCCTTGTCGACCTGGATCTGGTTGACGAGGGTGCCGTCGGCCAGGGACTCCAGGGTCCACACCAGGTGGGGGAGGTCGATGCGGTTCATCGTCGAGCAGAAGCAGACCGTCTTGTCGAGGAAGACGACTTCCTTGTCCTCCGAGGCGAATCGGTTCGCCAGGCGGCGGACGAGGTTCAGCTCGGTGCCGATGGCCCACTTGGAGCCGGCCGGGGCCGCCTCCAGCGCTTTGATGATGTACTCCGTCGAGCCGACGTAGTCCGCGGCCGCCACGACCTCGTGCTTGCACTCGGGGTGGACGAGGACGTTCACGCCGGGGATGCGGGCGCGCACGTCGTTGACGGAGTCGACCGAGAACCGGCCGTGCACCGAGCAGTGGCCGCGCCACAGGATCATCTTGGCGTTGCGCAGCTGCTCGGTCGTCAGGCCGCCGTTCGGCTTGTGCGGGTTGTAGAGCACGCAGTCGTCCAGGGACATGCCCATGTCGCGGACGGCGGTGTTGCGGCCCAGGTGCTGGTCCGGCAGGAAGAGCACCTTCTCGCCCTGCTCGAACGCCCACTCCAGGGCCTTCTTCGCGTTGGACGAGGTACAGATCGTGCCGCCGTGCTTGCCGGTGAAGGCCTTGATGTCGGCGGAGGAGTTCATGTACGAGACGGGGACCGTCGCCCCGGCTATGCCCGCGTCGGTGAGCACGTCCCAGCACTCGGCGACCTGCTCGGCGGTGGCCATGTCGGCCATCGAGCAGCCGGCGGCCAGGTCCGGCAGGACGACCTTCTGGTCGTCGGAGGTGAGGATGTCCGCGGACTCGGCCATGAAGTGCACGCCGCAGAAGACGATGTACTCGGCCTCCGGCTTGGCGGCCGCGTCCTTGGCCAGCTTGAAGGAGTCGCCGGTGACGTCGGCGAACTCGATCACCTCGTCGCGCTGGTAGTGGTGGCCGAGGATGAAGACCTTGTCCCCGAGCTTCTCCTTCGCCGCGCGGGCGCGCGCGACCAGGTCCGGGTCGGACGGCGACGGCAGATCGCCCGGGCACTCCACCCCGCGCTCGCTCTTGGGGTCGGCCTCACGGCCGAGCAGCAGCAGGGCAAGGGGCGTCGGCTGGACGTCCAAAGGCTGGGCGGTGGTCACGACACGCACCCTTTCTGTTCTGCGACAAGGGGACTTCTGAAGGAGGGCTTCCGACTTCTCGTCTATTTGACGCTATCTATGATAGCCGCTTCACGTCACTTTGACGATGCCGATAGTGTCGATGTGACGAATTCGCCCGTGACGAAGCCCCCGGTCCGTCGGGGCCACCACCCCGCGCCGGTGTGCGAGCATGAATATCTGAAACATGCGTCGGGTCCGGAATGAATCCGCGGCCCCGCTCGTTGCCATCGACGGCAAGAGTCCGACGTTTCCCCGCCCGCGGCGGGGAGCCGCCCACTTCGGGAGTGAATGCAGATGTCCGTACAGGACGACAAGACCACTGTGAGCGACGGCATCCTCCTGTCCGACGCCGCCGCCGAGAAGGTCAGGACCCTGCTGGAGCAGGAAGGCCGCGAGGACCTGGCGCTCCGCGTCGCCGTCCAGCCCGGTGGCTGCTCCGGCCTGCGCTACCAGCTCTTCTTCGACGAGCGTTCCCTCGACGGCGACGTCGTCAAGGACTTCGACGGCGTGAAGGTCGTCACGGACCGGATGAGCTCCCCGTACCTGCACGGTGCCTCCATCGACTTCGTCGACACCATCGAGAAGCAGGGCTTCACGATCGACAACCCCAACGCCACCGGCTCCTGCGCCTGCGGCGACTCGTTCAGCTAAGCCTGCGGCGAGCTCGTACGACGAAGGCCCCCGGCGCCGAGAGGTGCCGGGGGCCTTTCGCGTGCGCGGGTGCGATTACTGCCGGGGGAGCGGCTTGCCCGAGGTCGTGTCGACCACCTTGCGCTCGCCGAGCGGCTCCCGGAGCGTCGTCGACACCGTCATGTCCTGGGCGATCATGATGCAGGACCGGCCCGGCTCGTTCGGAGTGTCAGTGATCTTCACCATCACCGACCCCGCCTCCTCCCGCGCCTCCAGGGCGTAGGTGCTGCACGCACCGCCCCAGAAGTTCACGGTCAGCTTCCGGTCGTCCTCCTTGTACGAGAACCCGGGCACCGTCTTCCCGCCCTTGGGGGCCGAGGGCGTCCCGGAGGCGTCCTCACCGGCCGGCTGGGCCACCGTGCGCCCGGGCCCGCCGTTGCTGCCCGCCACCTCGAACAGCCAGGCCGGCACCAGACCGCGCGTCCCGTCCACGGTCCCCGGGGCCAGCCCCAGCACCGCCCCCTGCACGGTCTCGGTCTTCGGCGGCTTCATCGGACGCGGCTCCGGGTTGCAGGGCAGCGTGTCCGAGGGGCCGACCGGGGTGTCCGGGGTCAGCGGGACCGAGGTCGCACAGCCGCTGGGACCGGGGTCCGTACCGCCGGACCCGGCCGAGGACCGGTTCAGCCGGGCCAGCGCCTCGGTGGCTCCGACCACCGGCCGCTCCGCGGCGCGTACGGGCGCCTTCAGCTCGCCGCTGCCCGCCACCACCTGGGAGTCCGCGCCCACGCTGATCTTCGTGGCCCAGCCCTGCGTGGGCAGCCCCTCGATCACCGGGTCGGCGTTCACCACGCGTACGGCGCCCTGCGTGAGCCGGGCGTCCAGCTTGGCGCCGCCCTGGCCGAGGGCCGCGAGCACCGGGGCGGCGGCGGCCTTGGCCGCCTCCTCGCTCACCGGCGTCCCGCCCTTGCCGCCCGCGGCGGCGTCCGATGCGCCCGTGCCGTCCGCCCCCTGGGCGCTCCGGGCGCCCTCGGGGAGGGTGGCGGGGCCGCAGGTGTCCTTGCCGCGCTTGCAGTCGTCGCCGGCGCCGCCCGTCCCCTGGAAGCGGGAGAAGTTCCAGGTCCCGGGAGCCTTGCGGTTCACCGTGAGCCGGGGTCCGGAGCCGTCGGCGCTCTCCCCGGCCTGCCAGACCTCGCCCGTGAGCCGCGGGGTGCCGGGGATGCCGAGGGCCGTCGCGAGCCGGGCCACCTCCTCCGAGGTGACCTCGCCGGTCGCGGCGAACGCCGGCGCGGTCGCCGGGGCCTCGGGCAGCGCCACGTCGGCCCGGTACGTCACCCCGCTGCCGTGCGGATCCGGCTCGCCGGGGGCGATGCCCGGCCGGGAGGGGCTCGGTGCGACGCGGGGCGCCGAGGCCGCGCTGTCACCCGTGCGGCGGCCCGGCCCGCCGTCGCCGTAGGCCGTCGACGCCCAGTACGCCGTACCGCCGCCCGCGAGCAGGACGGCGGCCGCGATCGAGCCGATGGCCCAGGCCGGCCGCCGCCGTGTGCCGCGTGATGTGTCGGGTTGTTCGCTGGTCACCGCTTGCTCCTTCGCCCTCGCCGCAGGTGGCTGATGCGGCTGTGACGGAACAGACGGCGAACCGGTTCCCCGGCTCCGGAAGAACGGCTTCGGAAGGTCCCCCGAAGGGAGGACTCAGTCGCCGTACTCCGCCGTGGAGGCGATCAGCCGGGCCGAGGCCGGCGGGACGCTGATCCCATGGATCTGGGAGGGAGCCACCCGGTCCGGCCGGGGGTCCGCCGGGACCGCCCAGTGCGGTGCCATCCTGGCGCAGTCACCCAGCAGCCGGGCGAAACCCGGCTGCGTGTCGGCAGCGTTCTCGGCCGCAGCGGCGTACCCGAAACCATCGGTGTAGGTCATGCAGGCACGGTAGGCACGGCGCCGCGGGCGGAGAAAGACCTACTACGGGGTAGTTTCGTGCGTTCGGCTGTCGCCCCGCGACCGGGTAGTTTTGACTGTCCCCCTCGCCGTCCTCCGCAGGAGCGTCCACGCCGTGCGCATCGCAGTCACCGGCTCCATCGCCACCGACCACCTCATGACCTTCCCCGGCCGCTTCGCCGACCAGCTCGTCGCGGACCAGCTGCACACGGTCTCCCTCTCCTTCCTCGTCGACAACCTCGACGTAAGGCGGGGCGGCGTCGGCCCGAACATCTGCTTCGGCATGGGCCAGCTCGGCACCCGCCCGGTCCTGGTCGGCGCGGCCGGCTACGACTTCGACGAGTACCGGGCGTGGCTGGAGCGGCACGGCGTCGACACCACCTCCGTGCGGATCTCCGAGGTGCTGCACACCGCGCGCTTCGTGTGCACCACGGACGCCGACCACAACCAGATCGGCTCCTTCTACACGGGCGCGATGAGCGAGGCCCGTCTGATCGAGCTGAAGGCGGTCGCGGACCGGGTGGGCGGGCTCGACCTCGTCCTCATCGGCGCCGACGACCCCGAGGCGATGCTCCGCCACACGGAGGAGTGCCGCACGCGCGGCATCCCCTTCGCGGCGGACTTCTCGCAGCAGATCGCCCGCATGGACGGCGAGAACATCCGCACCCTGATGGAGGGCGCGACGTACCTGTTCTCGAACGAGTACGAGAAGGGCCTCATCGAGACGAAGTCCGGCTGGTCCGACGAGGAGATCCTCGCCAAGGTCGGCACCCGGGTGACGACGCTGGGCTCGCGCGGCGTGCGCATCGAGCGGACCGGCGAGGAGCAGATCGTGGTCGGCTGCCCCGAGGAGACCGCGAAGGTGGACCCGACGGGCGTCGGCGACGCGTTCCGCGCCGGGTTCCTGACCGGTCTGGGCTGGGGCGTCGGCCTGGAGCGGGCCGCGCAGGTCGGCTGCATGCTGGCCACGCTCGTGATCGAGACGCTGGGCACCCAGGAGTACACCCTGGCCCGCGCCCACTTCATGGACCGCTTCACGAAGGCCTACGGCGAGGCCGCCGCCTCCGAGGTCCGCTCCCACCTGGCCGCGTAGGACGCACGCCGCGCACACCGGCGGGGCCGGATTCCGGCCCCGCCGGCGTCAGCCCTGCCGGCGGACGGTGTACGCCACCCCGCGCGGGCGGGGGGCCTCGCCCAGGTAGGCGTGGCCGCGCATCGCGCACCAGGCCGGGATGTCCAGCCGGGCCACCTCGTCGTCCGACAGGACGGTCACCGTCCCGCCGACCGCGACCGCGGAGATGACCCGCGCCAGCTCGATCACCGGCTGCGGGCAGCGCAGCCCCAGGGCGTCGATCTCCAGGGCGTCCGACACCGGCTCCACGGCCGTCGGTTCGCCCACGCCGAGCGTGGCGCGGACCCCCGCCACCACCCCGGGCAGGACCTCCAGGAAGCCGTTCACCTCCTCGGCCGTCGTCCCCCGCGGCAGGGAGACCCGTACGTTCCCCTCCGACAGCACGCCCATCGCCCGCAGCACATGACTCGGGGTCAGTGTGGAGCTCGTACAGGACGAGCCGGACGAGACGGAGTAGCCCGCCCGGTCCAGCTCGTGCAGCAGCGTCTCGCCGTCGACGTACAGGCAGGAGAACGTGACCAGGTGCGGCAGCCGCCGCTCCGGGTCCCCGACCACCTCCACGTCCGGCACCAACCGCGCCACGCGCCGCCGGACGCGGTCCACCAGGATGCGCAGCCGGGCCGCCTCCGCGTCGGCCTCGGCCCGTACGGCCCGCAGTGAGGCCGCGGCCGCCACGATGGCCGGGAGGTTGGTGAAGCCGGGGGAGCGGCCCGACTCCCGTTCGTCGGCGGGCCCTTGGGGCGAGAACCGGACCCCCTTGCGGACCGCGAGCAGCCCGACCCCCGCCGGGCCGCCCCATTTGTGCGCGCTCGCGGTAAGTACCGACCAGCCGCCCTCGACGGGGCCCCAGCCCAGCGACTGGGCCGCGTCCACCAGCAGTGGAACCCCCGCTGCCGCGCAGACCTCGGCCACCTCCGCCACAGGCTGCACCGTGCCCACCTCGTGGTTGGCCGACTGGAGGCAGGCCAGGGCCGTCGAGGAGTCCACCGCGACGGCGTATCCGGCCGGGGAGACCGCCCCCTGGCGGTCCACCGGGACCTGCGCCACCGTCCCCCCGGCGGCCTCGTGCACCGCCGCCGCATGGAGGACGGAACTGTGTTCGACCGCCGATACGACCAGATGACCGCCGACGCGCCGGCGCCCGGCGAGGACGCCCGCGACGCCCGTGTGAACCGCGTGCGTCCCCGAAGGAGTGAAGACGAGCTCGTCGGGCCGGCAGCCCACGGCCTCCGCGGCCGCCTCGCGGGCCGCGTCGAGCAGCAGCCGGGCGCGCCGGCCTTCCCGGTAGAGCCGGGCGGGGTCCGCCCAGCCCTCGTCCAGGGACGCTTGCAACGCCTGCCGGGCGACGGGGTGCAGGGGAGCGGCGGACGCGGTGTCGAAGTACGGCATCCATCCACGCTAGCCGGCGGCCGGGGTCGTTCGAGGTCAGGGGCCGTCAGATGCCCTCCGGAGGCCGCCATTCAGGGGGTGTTGAGCCGTCCCCCGTACGGCGGATCCATCCCTTCGGGGGCAGTAGCGGCGCGTTGGGCACCCTCCCCGCGCGACCCCAAATAGCGTCCAGTAGGGTTTGGTCCGCATAAACATCCAAACCCCTGCCTGCGTCAGGGCCGGCGACCGACCCGAATACGGCCGCGGCCGGCCGCGCGGGCCGAGACTCTCGGGAAGGCGCTACGTGAGTCCCTACGGCTCCGACCGCTCGCCGCGGCGCCCGATGCGGCGGAAGCTGCTGCAGGCGCTGACTGCGGGCGCGGTCCTGGCGACCGCCACTGGTTGCTCGTACAACTGGCAAGACTTCCCCCGGCTCGGAATGCCCTATCCGGTCACGGAGGAGGCGCCTCGCATCCTGTCCCTGTGGCAGGGGTCGTGGGCAGCTGCCCTCATCACGGGCATCCTGGTCTGGGGCCTGATCATCTGGAGCATCATCTTCCACCGGCGCAGCCGGACGAAGGTGGAGGTTCCCCCGCAGACCCGTTACAACATGCCCATCGAGGCGCTGTACACCGTGGTCCCGCTCATCATCGTCTCGGTGCTGTTCTACTTCACCGCGCGTGACGAGTCGAAGCTGCTCGCCCTCACCCCGAAGCCGGCGCACACGATCAACGTGATCGGCTTCCAGTGGAGCTGGGGCTTCAACTACATCGAGAACGTCGACGGCGATGCGGCGACCCCGAAGGTGGGGGAGATCCCCAAGGAGCTCTCCAACATCCCGGACCGCTTCACCAAGGACTTCCAGGTGGGCGCCGAGGGCGTCTACGAGAAGGGTGTCCCGAGCGACCGGAACCCCCAGACCGGCAACCCGGGTCCGACCCTGTGGCTGCCCAAGGGCGAGAAGGTCCGCTTCATCCTGTCGTCGAACGACGTCATCCACTCCTTCTGGGTGGTTCCGTTCCTCTTCAAGCAGGACGTCATCCCGGGCCACACCAACGTCTTCGAGGTCATCCCCTCCCAGGAGGGCACCTTCATGGGCAAGTGCGCCGAGCTCTGCGGCGTCGACCACTCCCGGATGCTGTTCAACGTCAAGGTCGTCTCGCCCGAGGCCTACCGGGCGCACCTCAAGGAACTGGCCGAGAAGGGGCAGACCGGCTTCCTCCCGGCCGGCATCAAGCAGACCGACCCGGCCCGGAATGCGGAGACGAACAAACTGTGAGCATCCTCAACGAATCTCAGGGTGCCGCCGCCGACTCGTATGAAAACGAGCTTCCGGTGCGGCGCAAGCGGCCGGGCAGTGTCGTCGTGAAGTGGATGACCACTACCGACCACAAGACCATCGGCACGATGTACCTGGTCACGTCGTTCGTGTTCTTCATCATCGGCGGTCTGCTGGCGCTCCTCATGCGCGCCGAGCTGGCTCGTCCGGGCACGCAGATCATGTCGAACGAGCAGTTCAACCAGGCGTTCACCATGCATGGCACGATCATGCTGCTGATGTTCGCCACCCCGCTCTTCGCGGGCTTCGCGAACTGGATCATGCCGCTGCAGATCGGCGCGCCCGACGTGGCGTTCCCGCGGCTGAACATGTTCGCGTACTGGCTGTACCTCTTCGGCTCGACCATCGCGGTGGCCGGCTTCGTGACGCCGAACGGCGCCGCCGACTTCGGCTGGTTCGCCTACTCCCCGCTGTCGGACGCGGTCCGCTCGCCGGGCATCGGCGCCGACATGTGGATCATGGGTCTGGCCTTCTCCGGCTTCGGCACGATCCTCGGTTCGGTCAACTTCATCACCACGATCATCTGCATGCGCGCCCCGGGCATGACGATGTTCCGCATGCCGATCTTCACCTGGAACGTGCTGCTGACCGGTGTCCTGGTCCTGCTCGCCTTCCCGGTGCTGGCCGCCGCGCTGTTCGCGCTGGAGGCCGACCGCAAGTTCGGTGCGCACGTGTTCGATGCGTCAAACGGCGGCGCGTTGCTGTGGCAACACCTCTTCTGGTTCTTCGGACACCCAGAGGTGTACATCATCGCGCTACCGTTCTTCGGAATCGTCTCCGAGATCATCCCGGTCTTCTCGCGCAAGCCGATGTTCGGTTACATCGGCCTGATCGCCGCGACGATCGCGATCGCCGGCCTCTCCGTGACCGTGTGGGCCCACCACATGTACGTCACCGGTGGTGTGCTGCTGCCGTTCTTCTCCTTCATGACCTTCCTGATCGCGGTACCGACCGGTGTGAAGTTCTTCAACTGGATCGGCACCATGTGGAAGGGCTCGCTGTCCTTCGAGACCCCGATGCTCTGGACGATCGGCTTCCTGGTCACCTTCACCTTCGGTGGTCTGACCGGCGTCATCCTGGCCTCGCCCCCGATGGACTTCCACGTCTCCGACTCGTACTTCGTCGTCGCGCACTTCCACTACGTCGTCTTCGGCACCGTGGTGTTCGCGATGTTCGCCGGCTTCCACTTCTGGTGGCCGAAGTTCACGGGCAAGATGCTGGACGAGCGTCTCGGCAAGATCACCTTCTGGACGCTGTTCATCGGCTTCCACGGCACGTTCCTGGTGCAGCACTGGCTGGGTGCCGAGGGCATGCCGCGTCGTTACGCCGACTACCTCGCGGCCGACGGCTTCACCACGCTGAACACGATCTCGACGATCAGCTCTTTCCTGCTGGGCATGTCGATGCTGCCGTTCATGTACAACGTCTGGAAGACGGCGAAGTACGGCAAGAAGGTCGAGGTCGACGACCCGTGGGGCTACGGCCGTTCGCTCGAATGGGCGACGTCCTGCCCGCCGCCGCGGCACAACTTCCTCACCCTGCCGCGGATCCGTTCCGAATCCCCGGCGTTCGACCTGCACCACCCTGAGATCGCGGCCCTCGACCACCTTGAGGACCACAGCGTGGCCGCCAAGGCCGTCACCGGTGGCAAGGAGGCCGGCAAGTGAAGATCCAGGGCAAGATGTTCCTCTGGCTCTCCTTCTTCATCCTGATCATGGCCGTCGTGTACGGCGTGTGGTCGAAGGAGCCCGTCGGAACCACCGCGCTCTTCCTGGCCTTCGGCCTGAGCGTCATGATCGGCTACTACCTGGCCTTCACGGCCAAGCGCGTGGACGAGATGGCCCAGGACAACCTGGAGGCCGACGTCGCCGACGAGGCGGGCGAGCTGGGATTCTTCTCCCCGCACAGCTGGCAGCCGCTCTCGCTGGGCATCGGCGGTGCGCTCGCGTTCATGGGCGTCATCTTCGGCTGGTGGCTCATGTACTTCTCGGCCCCGATCATCGTGATCGGCCTGTGGGGCTGGGTGTACGAGTACTACCGCGGTGAGAACCAGAACCAGTAGGACCGCACTCGCGCAGCAAAGACCTGGGGCCCGGACACCTCCAACGGAGGAGTCCGGGCCCCTCGTTTGCAGTCACCCGGCGCGCCGTATTTGTCATACCTTCATAGCGTTGGCTCCATGAAGCACTCACCGCGTCTTTGGACGGTAGTCGGCTGCTCCGTGCTGGTGGCGTCCCTCGGGGCCGGCGCCACCGGCTGCGGGCCCGGAGACAACCCGCTGTCAGCCCGCCCGTACGACGCGGGCGACCAGGTCGTCTTCAACCAGCCCCCGGGCGGCCGGCCGGTCGACCCCGAGCGGCCGCTGGAGATCACCGCGAAGGGAACCGGCGGCAGCCGGATCACCGACGTCACCGCCGTGGACGCCCAAGGGCGCCGCCTCGCGGGCGAGCTGAGCGCCAAGGGCGACCGCTGGCACAGCACCGTCCCGCTGGCCGCCGGCGCCCATTACACGGTCCTGGTGGAGACCGAGGACGAACGCGGCGCTCCGGGGCAGCGCAGGCTGACGTTCAAGACCACTCCGGCCCATGAGGTCCTCAAGGTCGAATTCGGGCCGGACGAGGGCAAGTACGGCGTCGGACAGCCGATCACGGCCGAACTCAACGAGCCCGTCCAGGACAAGGCGGCCCGGGCGCTCGTAGAGCGGGGTCTGGTGGTCGACGCGCCCTCGGGCGTCGAGGGCGCCTGGCACTGGGTGGACGACAAGCACCTGCACTACCGCCCCAAGGAGTACTGGCCCGCACACTCCACCGTCTCCGTACGGAGCAATCTGGAGGGCATCAGGATCTCCGACAACCTCCACGGGGCCGCCAGCAAGTCACTGACGCTGGAGATCGGGGACCGCGTCGAGGTCACCACCGACGCGTCCGCGCACTACCTCACGTTCAAGCGCAACGGAGAAGTGATCAACACCATTCCGGTGACCACCGGAAAGCCCGGGTTCTCCACCCGCAACGGCATCAAGGTGGTCCTCGGCAAGCAGTACTTCGTCCAGATGCGCGGTGACACCGTCGGCATCGGCGGCAGCGAGTACTACAACCTGCCCGTCTACTACGCGACCCGCGTCACCTGGAGCGGTGAATACGTCCACGCCGCGCCGTGGTCCGTGGAATCGCAGGGCTCCGAGAACGTCAGCCACGGCTGCACCGGCATGAGCACGGGCAACGCCGCCTGGTTCTACGAGAACATCACCGAGGGCGACATCGTCAAGGTGATCAACAGCGTAGGCGACGACATGGAGCCCTTCGGCAACGGCTTCGGCGACTGGAACCTCGACTGGAAGGAGTGGCGCGACGGCAGCGCCCTCCTCAAGGACACCCAGGAAGGCCGCAGCCCGGTCGACCAGACCCGCCTGCGGCCCACCGTCTGAGCGCCCCGTAGGCCCGCGCTCGCGCCGCACCGGCTCCGCCAGCCCCGAACGGGGCCGGCGGAGCCTGGTGGGGGTCAGGCGGCGTTGTGGGAGAGCCGTGAACGCAGCAGGCCCGCCAGGGCGTCCGGGAACTCCACCGGGTCGACGGGAAGGGTCACCGCCGCGTCGGCGCGGCTCCAGGTGGCCAGCCAGGCGTCCTGCGGACGCCCCATCAGCAGCAGCACGGGCGGGCACCGGAAGATCTCGTCCTTGATCTGCCGGCACACGCCCATGCCGCCGGCCGGGACCGCCTCGCCGTCCAGCACGCACACGTCGATCCCGCCCGCGTCCAGCTCGCTCAGGACCGCCGGGAGCGTGGCGCATTCCACGAATTCGACAGGAGGCAGGTCCGCGGCCGGCCTGCGCCCGGCCGCCAGCCGCACCTGCTCCCGGGTGCTCGCGTCGTCGCTGTAGACCAGAACCCGTGCAGTCGACCGCATTTCGTTCCTCCACGGTGCCGTGAATCACGTTGGTGTTGCGCGGGATGCTACTCCGTCCGACCCGGTGTCAACATCGGTTCGAACAGCCTCGCGGGTGTTGCTCCGGGGCCGATCTGATGGGCCGTTCGGGCCTTGCACACGCCCCTGACACTCCGAACGGCACCCCCCGGGGTGAGGGCGGGATAAGCGACCGACATAATGTCGGTCGTGGCGACAGCAACGACAGTAGATACCGGGCACGCGCACCCGACGGTCAACCGGCCGAACCTCGTCAGCGTCGGAACCATCATCTGGTTGAGTTCCGAGCTGATGTTCTTCGCGGCCCTCTTCGCGATGTACTTCACCCTGCGATCCGTGACAGGCGCCGAGTACTGGGCAGAGCAGGCTTCGGCCTTGAATCTGCCCTTCTCGGCGACGAACACGACGATCCTGGTGCTTTCCTCCCTCACCTGCCAGCTCGGCGTATTCGCAGCCGAGCGCGGTGACGTGAAGAAGCTCCGGTCGTGGTTCATGGTCACGTTCGTCATGGGTGCGATCTTCATTGGCGGCCAGGTGTTCGAGTACACCGAGCTGGTCAAGCACGAGGGCATGTCTCTCAAGTCAGGTCCGTACGGCTCGGTGTTCTACCTGACCACCGGCTTCCACGGTCTGCACGTGACGGGCGGTCTCATCGCCTTCCTGCTGGTCCTCGGCCGGACGTACGCGGCCAAGAGGTTCACCCACGAACAGGCCACGTCGGCCATCGTCGTGTCCTACTACTGGCACTTCGTCGACGTCGTCTGGATCGGCCTCTTCGCGACGATCTACCTGATCAAGTAGCGAACACGTCACCGGGCCCGACCCGGCACTCCATCCAGACACACCGACGCAGAAGATCCTGACACCGGGGTAATCCGTGAAAAAGCTCTCCGCACGACGACGCCATCCGCTGGCGGCGGTCGTCGTTCTACTCCTCGCGCTGGCGGCCACTGGGGGGCTGTACGCCGCCTTCGCCCCCGCGGGCAAGGCGCAGGCCGATGAAACCGCCCAGTCCCTCGCCATCGACGAGGGCAAGAAGCTCTACGCCGTGAGCTGCGCAAGCTGCCACGGATCCAGCGGTCAGGGTTCCACTGACGGCCCCAGCCTGGTCGGCGTCGGCTCCGCGGCCGTCGACTTCCAGGTGAGCACGGGCCGCATGCCCGCCCAGCAGCCCGGCGCGCAGGTGCCGAAGAAGCCGGTCGTCTACGACCAGGCGCAGATCGACCAGCTCGCCGCCTACATCGCCTCCCTCGGCGCCGGCCCGATGGTGCCGACCGAGAAGCAGTACGACCCGGCGGGTGCCGACATCGCCAGGGGTGGTGAGCTGTTCCGCAACAACTGCGCGCAGTGCCACAACTTCACCGGCGAAGGCGGCGCACTGACGAACGGCAAGTACGCCCCCAGCCTTGAGGGCGTCGAGCCGAAGCACATCTACGAGGCCATGCTCACCGGCCCGCAGAACATGCCCTCCTTCCCGGACAGCACCATGCCGACGAAGGAGAAGAAGGACATCATCGCGTACATCCAGCACGTGAACGGCGAGCAGTCGGTCAGCCCTGGCGGCCTGAAGCTCGGTGGCCTCGGCCCCGTTTCCGAGGGTCTGTTCGGCTGGATCTTCGGTCTGGGTGCGCTGATCGCTGTCGCCGTCTGGGTCGCGGCCCACACCGCTAAGGCCAAGAAGTCATGAGTAGCCAAGACATTCCCGAAGAGAAGCACCTGCCGAGCGAGCAGGGCGACGCGCACCACGGTGGCGTAGCAGTCGCGGACGACCCGTTCGCCGACCCGGGCCTGCCGGTCCACAAGCCCCGTATCCAGGACATCGACGAGCGGGCCGCGAGGCGCTCCGAGCGCACCGTGGCGATGCTGTTCACGCTGTCGATGCTGGCCACGATCGGCTTCATCGTCTCGTACGTGGCCATCCCGGTCGACAAGATCGTCTACATCTTCCCCGTCGGGAAGGTGAGCGGGCTCAACTTCGCCCTCGGTCTGACCCTGGGTGCCGCCCTCTTCTGCATCGGCGCGGGCGCGGTCCACTGGGCCCGCACCCTGATGTCCGACGTGGAGGTCGCCGACGAGCGCCACGCGATCGCGGCGCCGCCGGAGGTCAAGGCGAAGGTCCTGTCGGACTTCGCCGACGGTGCGAACGAGTCCGCCATCGGCCGTCGCCCGCTGATCCGCAACACGATGCTGGGCGCGCTGGCCATGCTGCCGCTGTCCGCCGTCATGATCATGCGCGACCTGGGCCCGCTGCCCGAGGAGAAGCTGCGCAAGACCGTGTGGGCCAAGGGCAAGCTGCTCATCAACGACAACACGAACGAGCCGCTGCGTCCCGAGGACGTCCAGGTCGGTTCGCTGACC
The DNA here is from genome assembly GCF_041431095.1 of Streptomyces sp. NBC_00597. Taxonomy (GTDB): domain Bacteria; phylum Actinomycetota; class Actinomycetes; order Streptomycetales; family Streptomycetaceae; genus Streptomyces. Next base: position 3,191,464 of record NZ_CP107757.1, on the reverse strand, counting down.
TTCGTCCGGCCCGAGGGCCTGGACGAGGAGCAGCACGACTTCCAGACGCAGATCGCCAAGGCTGCCCTGATGATCGTCCGGATCAAGCCGGACGACATCAAGGACAAGCAGGAGCTGGAGTGGTCCCACGAGGGCATCGTGGCCTACTCGAAGATCTGCACCCACGTCGGCTGCCCGATCAGCCTGTACGAGCAGCAGACGCACCACGTGCTCTGCCCGTGCCACCAGTCCACCTTCGACCTCTCCGACGGCGCCCGTGTCATCTTCGGCCCGGCCGGCCACGCGCTTCCGCAGCTGCGGATCGGCGTGAACGGCGAAGGCTTCCTTGAAGCGCTCGGCGACTTCGAAGAGCCCGTCGGTCCTGCATTCTGGGAGCGCGGATGAGTACTGCCACCGATTCGAAGCGCAAAGCGCCGGCCGGCGAGCGGGTAGCCGACTGGGCGGACGGCCGCCTGGGCATCTACAGCCTGGCCAAGTCCAACATGCGCAAGATCTTCCCGGACCACTGGTCCTTCATGCTGGGTGAGATCTGCCTCTACAGCTTCATCATCATCATCCTCACGGGTGTGTACCTGACGCTGTTCTTCCACCCGAGCATGAACGAGGTCGTCTACCACGGCTCGTACGTGCCGATGCAGGGCGTCCAGATGTCCGAGGCCTTCGCCTCGACGCTGGACATCAGCTTCGACGTCCGCGGCGGTCTGCTCATCCGGCAGATCCACCACTGGTCGGCCCTGATCTTCGTCGCCGGCATGGTCGTGCACATGATGCGCGTCTTCTTCACCGGCGCGTTCCGCAAGCCGCGCGAGGTCAACTGGATCTTCGGCTTCCTGCTGCTGGTCCTCGGCATGTTCACCGGTTTCACCGGTTACTCCCTGCCGGACGACCTGCTCTCGGGCACCGGTGTCCGCTTCATGGAGGGCGCGATCCTGTCCGTGCCGATCGTCGGCACGTACATCTCGTTCTTCCTCTTCGGCGGCGAGTTCCCCGGCGGCGACTTCGTCGCGCGGTTCTACTCGATCCACATCCTGCTGCTGCCCGGCATCATGATGGGCCTGCTGGTGGCCCACCTGATCCTGGTCTTCTACCACAAGCACACCCAGTTCGCGGGTCCCGGCAAGACGAACAACAACGTCGTCGGCATGCCGCTGCTGCCGGTCTACATGGCCAAGGCCGGAGGCTTCTTCTTCCTGGTCTTCGGTGTCATCGCGGCCATCGCGGCGATCGCCTCGATCAACCCGATCTGGGCCCTCGGCCCGTACCGCCCGGACCACGTGTCCACCGGCGCGCAGCCCGACTGGTACATGGGTATGCCGGAAGGCCTGATCCGTGCCATGCCGGGCTGGGAGATCAACCTGTGGGGCCACACGCTCGTTCTCGGCGTGTTCATCCCCCTGCTGATCTTCCCGCTGGTGCTGGGCTCGATCGCCGCCTGGCCGTTCATCGAGTCCTGGGTCACCGGTGACAAGCGCGAGCACCACATCCTGGACCGCCCGCGCAACGTCCCGACCCGTACGGGCTTCGGTGTCGCCTGGATCGCGGAGTACATCGTGCTGCTGATCGGCGGTGGAAACGACATGTTCGCGCAGTACTTCCACCTCTCGATCAACAACATCACGTGGTTCGTCCGGATCGGCTTCTTCGTCGTCCCGGTCCTCGCCTTCATCGTCACCAAGCGCATCTGCCTCGGCCTCCAGCGCCGGGACCACGACAAGGTGCTGCACGGTCGCGAGACCGGCATCATCAAGCGCCTGCCGCACGGTGAGTTCGTCGAGATCCACGAGCCGCTCCCGCAGGGCAAGCTGCACACGCTGACCGCGCACGAGCAGTACAAGCCGGTCGAGATCGGCCCGACGGTCGACGAGAACGGTGTCGAGCGCAAGGTCGGCCGCATGGAGAAGCTCCGCGCGAAGCTCAGCAAGGGCTTCTACGCCGAGAACAACCAGATTCCGAAGCCCACGGTGGAGGAGTACAAGGAGATCCAGAGCGGCCACGGCCACCACTGATCCCATGAGGGACTGATTCACGCCAGTCCCGGTGTCGCCACGGCAAGAGCCCCGTCCAGTGTCTGGACGGGGCTCTTTGCCGTCCCCGGGGCTGGATAGGCTGATCTCCTTCCCATTCGACGTGGGCCCCGGCATCGGACGGCCGACCAGCAGCAGGAGCGGACCATGAACGTTGTGACCCCGGCAGGCGGCGACAGCGTGGCGGCCCGTGGCTGGCCGGGTCTCCTCGACGCCCTGCTCACCGGCCAGGACCTGCGCGCCGACGAAACGGCCTGGGCCATGGACCGGATCATGCGCGGGGAGGCCACCGACGCCCAGATCGCCGGCTTCGTGGTGGCGCTCCGGGCCAAGGGGGAGACGGTCGCGGAGATCAACGGCCTCGTACGGTCCATGTACGAGCACGCCAACCTGATCGAGGTGCCGGGCCGGACGGTGGACATCGTCGGCACCGGCGGCGACGGGGCCAAGACGGTGAACATCTCGACGATGTCGTCGATCGTGGTGGCCGGCACGGGTGCCAAGGTGGTCAAGCACGGCAACCGGGCCGCGTCCTCCGCGAGCGGGTCCTCGGACGTGCTGGAGAAGCTCGGCGTCAACCTGGACCTCACCCCGGCGCGGGTGGTCGAGGTCGCCGAAGAAGCCGGCATCACCTTCTGCTTCGCGGTGAAGTTCCACCCGGCGCTGCGGCACGTGGCCGCGGCCCGGAAGGAGCTCGGGATCCGGACCACCTTCAACTTCCTCGGCCCGCTGACCAACCCGGCGCGGGTACGGGCGCAGGCCACGGGCGTCGCGGACCCGCGGGTGGCGCCCATCGTGGCGGGCGTGCTGGCGGAGCGCGGCTCCTCGGCGCTGGTGTTCCGAGGCGACGACGGCCTGGACGAGCTGACGACCACGGCCACCTCCCGGGTGTGGTGGGTCCGCGACGGCCGGGTGGACGAGCAGTCGTTCGACCCGCGCGACGTGGGCATCCCCCTGGTCGACGTCTCGGCGCTGCGCGGCGCGGACGCCTCGTACAACGCGGACGTCGCCCGCCGTCTGCTGGCCGGCGAGACCGGGCCGGTCCGTGACGCGGTGCTGTTGAACTCGGCGGCGGCCCTGGTGGCCCTGGACCCGGGCACGGGCTCCCTGGAGGACGAGATCCGCGCCGCGATCGCCCGGGCGGCGCAATCCATTGACTCGGGCGCGGCCAAGGCTGCCCTGGACCGCTGGGTGGCGGCCAGCAACGCGTAGGCGGGGGCCACCGGCTCGCGTTCCCCGGCGGCCGGAGGTCGGCGCAGCCGGTCGATGCCCGGGAGGCCGCCTGCGGCCGAGCGGCGCGAGTGCGGCGTCGGGGGTTGGTGCTCGGGCGCGGCCAAGGCCGCCCTGGACCGCTGGGTGGCGGCGAGCAACGCGTAGGCAGCGCCTGATCTTTTCCGGCCAAGGCCCCGGTCCAGCATGCGGACCGGGGTCTTGCGCGTTGGGGATCATGTGGCAGGATGCTCACCAGGTCACGAGTGACAGCGTTTCGGCCCCGGCTTGCTGTCCGGCAACCCTCCTTCCGTGGCGGGGTGCCCCGGGTGATGACCAGGTCGTAGCCAGAAAGGCCTACGGCAAGCGCGGATCCCTCGACACCAGGGGTCCTGGTCTCCCGAGGAGCTTTTCCGTGAGCAAGCGAATGCGATAGGGCGACTCCGCCCCTCTTCACCCTCCGTGCGGTCCCCAGTCGTCCGCGCGTCGAGGCAATTCCCGTACCACTGGCACATGTGCATCCGCGCTGCCGCGCGCCCGCGCATCCGTGCACCCACGTACGGGCCTTCCGAAGCCATTCCGCCTGTCCTGCCGGGAGATACCGCCATGTCCACGTACCCGAACGCCGTCGCCACCGCGTCCGTCGCGACCCCGCCCGTCGACCCCGCCCGTGCCGAGCCGCTGCCGGTCCTCGGCCGGGACGTGACCGTCCCGCTCGTCATCGGCGGCGAGGTCAGCTACGCGGCCCTCGACTACGCGGCCAGCGCCCCCGCGCTCCAGCGGGTCTGGGACGACGTCGCCGCGTACGCCCCCTACTACGGCAGCGTCCACCGCGGGGCCGGGTACCTCTCGCAGCTCTCCACCGACCTCTTCGAGCAGAGCCGGGCCACCGTCGCCGAGTTCCTCGACTGCCGGCCCGCCGACCAGGTGGTCTTCACCCGCTCCACCACCGACTCCCTGAACCTGCTCGCCGCCGTGCTCCCCGCCGGCTGTCAGGTCTTCGTCTTCGAGACCGAGCACCACGCCTCGCTGCTGCCGTGGGGCGACGCGCAGGTCACGTACCTCAACGCCCCGCGGACCCCGGTGCAGGCCGTCGAGACCCTGGACCGGGCGCTGGCGGACCGCGATCCGCACGGGCCGGCGCTGGTCTGCGTCACCGGCGCGTCCAACGTCACCGGTGAACTGTGGCCGGTGAAGGAACTCGCCGCCGCCGCGCACGCCCACGGCGCGCGGATCGTCCTGGACGCCGCGCAGCTGGCCCCGCACCACCCCGTCTCCGTCCAGGAGCTGGACGTGGACTGGGTCGCCTTCTCCGGGCACAAGCTGTACGCGCCGTTCGGCTCCGGCGTACTGGCCGGCCGCGCGGACTGGCTCCAGCAGGCGCAGCCGTACCTGGCCGGCGGCGGCGCCTCCCGGAAGGTCGCCCGCCGTGAGGACGGCGGCGTCGACGTCGAGTGGCACACCACGGCCGCCCGCCACGAGGCCGGCTCCCCGAACGTCATCGGCGTGTACTCCATCGCCTCCGCCTGCCGGGCGCTGGACGAGGCCGGCTTCGAGAACCTCGTCGCCCGCGAGCGGCACCTCATCGCGAAGGTCCGCGCAGGCCTGGCCGAGGTCCCGCAGGTCAGGATCCTCTCCCTGTTCGGCGACGACGCCCCGCGGGTCGGCGTCATCTCCTTCGTGGTGGACGGTTGGAACAGCTCGCACTTCGCGGCCGCGCTGTCCGCGGAGTACGGGATCGGCGTCCGCGACGGCCTGTTCTGCGCCCACCCGCTGGTCCGCACCCTGCTCGGCAGCGAGCCGCAGGCGCAGGGCGAATGCGGGGCCCCCGAGGCGGCCCCGGGCGAACACCCCCAGACTTCGTCCGGGGGTGCCCCCACGCTGAACGCGATCCGCGTCAGCTTCGGCGCGGGCACCCCGGACGAGCACGTCGAACGGTTCGTGCGCGCGGTGCGCGAGCTGGTTCGGGACGGCGCCAAGTGGCAGTACCGCACGGAGGAGGGTCGCTGCGTCCCGGCCGTCTGACGGGCTGCTCGGCATGACCTACTGGGATCCGCTGCCGACGGTCCGCGCCTGCGCGGAGGGCGAGCCGCTACCCGGCCTCGCGAACTGGGTGCCCGCGTACCAGCCGCCGTGGGGCGGCCGGCCCGAAGCGTGGCGGGAGCGCAACTGGCGCAACGCGCCGGGGCCGTTCTACGGGGCGGCTACCGACACCTGCTGGGTGGGCCGCGAGGTCGCGCCGGCCCACGTCCTGTACGACGACGAGTCCGGCGGGGAGTTCGTCCACCGCCAGCCGTGCACGCCCGAGGAGACGTACCGGGTCATGGCCGCGGCCCGGCAGGACCCGATGGCCGGGTACGAGTGCGACGGCGACGCGCACTGGACCCCGGAGCTGGTCCGGGACCGGTGGCGGGACCGGGGCCGGGACCGCGAGTGGGCCGTGGGCCTGGACCGGAGCCGGTCGGCGTCGGAGCGGGAGGACGAGCGTGAGGCGGCCGGCGGGTCCCGCGCGTACCTCGCGCACCTCGACACCGGCCTCGGTGACCACTTGCGGGGCTACCCGTTCTGGCTGCAGGAACGCCGCGTGCCCCGGCCGGGGGAGCGGCTGCCGGAACTGTGAACGGTCGGACGCTACGCGTCCAGGCCGATGGCGAAGGCCGCTTCCAGGTCGTGCTGGGAGTAGGTGCGGAACGCCACGTGCGTGTCCGTCGCCTCCACGCCCGGGATCTTGCTGATGCGGCCGGGGATGATGTCCGCCAGGTTCTCGTGGCGGGCCACGCGCACCAGGGCGATCAGGTCGTACGTCCCCGTGACGGAGTAGACCTCGCTGACGTTCTCCAGCGCGGCGATGGACTCGGCGATCTCGGGGATGCGGTCCACGCTGGTCTTGATGAGCACGATCGCGGTGATCACGGTTGGCTGTCTCCCTCGGTGGCCGTCGCTGGTCGCCTCACTCTAGTCGTACGCCGATAGCGCACCCACGCGTAGACGAAGCCGAGCGAGAAGCCCACCACGTGGGCCAGGTACGCCACCCCCGGGCCGCTCCCCGCGCGGTGCGCCGCCAGCCACTGCAGGCCGAACCAGAACATCAGTACGATCCAGGCCGGGAAGCGCAGCGGCAGGAAGAAGAGGAACGGGAACAGGCTCGTCACCCTGGCCCGCGGGAAGAGGCACAGGAAAGCGCCCAGTACCGCCGAGATCGCGCCGGACGCGCCGACCAGGGTCTGGTCCGAGGCTGCGTTGGCCGCCGCGTACGCCGCCAGCGCCAGGTACCCCGTACAGACGTAGAACGCCAGGAATTCCGGTCGCCCCATCCGCTCCTGCGCCATCACGCCGAAGACGTAGAGGAAGAGCATGTTGCCGAGCAGGTGGAGCCAGCTGCCGTGTACGAACAGCGCGGTGAGCGGAGTGAGCAGCGCCCGCGCGGAGCCGGTGAACAGTTCGTCCGGGACCACTCCCCAGCGCCGGAAGTAAGCGGTCCCCGTCTCCACCAGCCGCTCGCCCGTTCCGTACGAGGGATTCAGGCCCGAAGCCGGACCGAGCAGGAACACCACGCAGCAGCCGGCGATCAGTGCGTGGACGACCACCGGGCCCCGGGCCGCCTCCCGGAGGGCCTGCCACTTTACGATCATGCGATCGAGCATGACCCAAGCGGACCCGCCCGGAGCACCGGCAGGCCGTAGGGTTACGTGCTGCGGTCCGCCGATTGACGCGGACGGCGGCTTTAATTGAAAGAGCTACGAAGGAGAGAGCGGCCTGATGACGGTTCCCCTGCCCACCGACACCACCCGGTGGCGCTGCACCCTGTGCGGCAACCTCACGCGTTTCGACGTCACTCGTTCGTCGAAGGTCGTGGAGTACGTCCACCTGGATCTTGCCGGGGAGCCCAAGGTCGAGGAGCGCGAGGTGGTCAATGAGACCATCGAGTCGGTCCGCTGCCGCTGGTGCAACGCGGTGGACCAGATCGAGCTCGTGGACAGGCCGGGCGCGGACTCCTGACGGAGCCGGGCCCACAGTAGATCACGGTAGGGGTGACGGATTGTGGAGCCAGCAAGCGGCGCTGAGCCGGCCGACGCGGCCGGCGACGCCGCCGAGGTGCTCGACCGCCCGCTGCCGGAAGGCGTGCGGCGCCGGGTCGTCGCGCTCGTCTCGGACGCCTTCGGCGGACTGACGGTCGCGGACCTCCCGGCGCAGCTGCGCCAGTACGCCCGGTTCACCCCGACCCGGCGCGCCAAGTTCGCGGGCAACGCGATGGCCGCGGCAGTGGAGACGGATCCCGTCTTCCGCGGCCGCGTCGCCGAGAAGCTGCGCGAGGCCCAGACCGAGCTGACCGGCGCCCTGGAGTCCGGTGCCCCGCCCGCCGCCGCGGACCCGCTGGACGTGGCGGCCGCCGCGTACGTGCTGCGGCCGGTCGGCTGGGTGAAGCTGGTGGCCGCCGCCGGCGAGGAGGCGCAGCGCGCCGACGCCGAGCGGGTCGGCGAGGAGACCCGGCGCGAACTGGACCGGCTCCGCGAGGAACTGGCGCACGCCCGGGACGTACAGCGCCTCGGCGGCGAGCAGGTGCGGGCCGAGCTGGACGCGGCGCGCAAGGAAGCGGAATCGCTTCATCGCAAGCTGCGCAGCGCCCAGAGCGATGTGAAGCGCGGCGAGGCGGCCCTGCGCAAGGTGACCGCAGAGATCGACGGGATCCGCGGTGAGGCGGCCGCGCAGGTGGCCGCCGCCGAGAGCGAGACCCGGCGCCTGAAGTCCCGCCTCGCCGAGGTGGAGACCGCGCTGGAGACCTCCCGCCGGGCCACCCGCGAGGGACGCAGCGTCGAGGACATGCGGCTGCGGCTGCTGCTGGACACCGTGCTGGACGCGGCCCAGGGGCTGCGCCGCGAGCTGGCGCTGCCGCCGGTGTCGACGCGGCCGGCCGACACCGTGGAGGCGGTGGAGCCGGGCCGGATGACCCCGAAGGACATTGCGGCGCGGGCGCTGTCGGAGACGGATCCGGCGCTGCTGGACCAGTTGTTGGCGCTGCCCCAGGTCCATCTGGTGGTCGACGGCTACAACGTGACGAAGACCGGCTATCCGACGATGCCGTTGGAGAAGCAGCGGCTGCGGCTGCTGGGCGGGCTGTCGATGCTGGCCGCGCAGACCGGCGCGGAGATGACGTGCGTGTTCGACGGCGCGGAACTGGCGGCCCCGGTGCTGCTCGCGCCGCCGCGCGGGGTGCGGGTGCTGTTCTCCAAGCCCGGGGTGACGGCGGACGAGCTGATCCGCCAGCTGGTGCGGGCGGAGCCGCCCGGCCGGCCGGTGGTCGTGGTGTCCACCGACCGCGAGGTGGCCGACGGCGTGGCGAAGGCCGGTGCCCGGCCGGTTGCGTCCGCTTTGTTGCTGAAGCGGCTTTCGCGCGTTTCGTAACTCCTTGCTGGAATGCCCGATTTGGTATGGGCGTCAGGGAACGTACCGTCAAGTGCCCTGTACGGAGCGTGGGCTGTAGGTAAAGAACCTGGTCGGGGAGGAAGTTTTTCCCGACAGGATTTGAACTGATCGCAGCGAGGTCACTAGGGTCACCTCAAACCTTCGTGCGGCAGTTCACTCATTCGGGGTGACGACGGAGGCGCGCTGCCGAGCCTTGCGACCGTCTTCGGCGGCTCCAGGAAAAAGGAGCTCGCGTTCGTGGCGTCCCACCGTCGACCCAAGCCGCCGACCCGCACCCGTGTGAGCGTGCTCACCGCCCTCGCCACTGCGGCCGTCGCCCTCTCCTCCCAGTCGGCCATGGCCGCACCGGACAAGCCGAACAAGGACGAGGTCAAGAGCAAGGTCGACGCCCTCTACGAGGAGTCCGAGCAGGCCACCGAGAAGTTCAACGGGGCCAAAGAGCGCCAGGAAAAGCTGGAGAAGGAGATCTCGCAGCTCCAGGACCGGGTCGCGCGCGGCCAGGACGAGCTCAACAGCCTGCGCAACACCCTCGGTTCGATGGCGACCGCCCAGTACCGCGGCGGCGGCCTCGACCAGTCCGTGCTGCTGCTACTGTCCGCCGACCCGGACGCCTTCCTCGACAAGGCCTCCACGCTCCAGCAGTTGAGCGGCAAGCAGGTCGAGGCGATATCGAAGATCCAGGCCAAGCAGCGCAGCCTCGCGCAGCAGCGCCAGGAGGCCACCGGCAAGCTCGCCGACCTCGAAGCCGTCCGCAAGGAGCTCGCCGAGAAGAAGGCGGCCGCCCAGGCCAAGCTCGCCGACGCCCAGGCCCTCCTCAACACGCTGACCGCGGACGAGCGCAGCCAGCTGAAGAGCGACGCGGCCAAGGACGGCCAGGCCGCCGCGGACGCCGCCGGCGGGGGCGCCAAGCCCGGTGCGGTGAAGGGCTCGGGGCGGGCCGGGGCCGCCCTTGCCGCCGCGCTGACCCAGAAGGGCGACCGCTACCACATGGGCGACACCGGTCCCGACTCGTGGGACTGCTCGGGCCTGACCCAGTGGGCCTACGGCCAGGCCGGCGTCGACATCAGCCGCACGACCTACACGCAGGCCAACGACGGCACGCGCATCGGCATGAGCGAGCTCCAGCCCGGAGACCTGGTCTTCTTCTACGACGACCTGCACCACGTGGGTCTCTACGCGGGCAACGGCCAGGTCTTCCACGCCTCCAACCCGACCGGCGGCGTTCGGTACGAGGCCATGAAGAACATGCCCTTCCAGTTCGGCGTCCGCGTCGGCTGATCCCGCGCTCCCCGGCCCGGGGAGACGTGCCGCACACCGCCCATCCGGGCGAATTCCGCGGCCCCGCTGTGACCACACGCCCCGCCGGTGACCTGCGTCTCCGGCGGGGCGTCGGCGTGCGCGGCCCCCGGCGGTCGTTGGTCGGTTCGTGGTCGCGCGGTTACTGTCTGCCAGCGCGGAGCCCGGCACACGGCCGTCCACGGGGGGCGGACCCGGTCCTGCGCAGCGGAAGGGAGCGGTTCCACGTGGCGTCCCATCGCCGGACCGGGCTCGGCAGCCTCGACCGGAGCACCAAGGTCACCGTCTTCACCGTCGCCGCAACCGCCGCGGTAGCGATGGCGGGCGCGACGGCGAGCGCGGCCCCGGCCCTGCCGCAGGAGCCCCCGGCCGGCACCCGCGCCCAGGTCGACCGGCTCTTCGAGGAGGCCGAACAGGCCACCGAGCGCTACAACAAGGCGGGCGAGCGGGCCGAGGGGCTGCGCACCGAGATCGACCGGGCCCAGGACGCACTGGCCCGCGGCCAGGACCGCATCAACACCATGCGCGGCGTCCTCGGCGCCTTCGCCGGAGCCCAGTACCGCTCCGGCGGCATCGATCCCGCCGTCGAGCTGATGCTCTCCAACGACCCGGACGAGTACCTCGAAAGGGCGTCCCAGCTCGCCCGGTTGACGGACCGGCAGGCCCGGCAGCTCGACGAACTGCGCAAGGAGCAGCGCCGGCTGGGCCAGCAGCGACACGAGGCCTCGCAGAAGCTCGCCGAACTCGACGCCGTACGCGCCGACGTGGCCCGCCAGAAGCGTGCCGTCACCGCCAAGCTCGCCGCGGCCCGCCGGCTGCTGAACGCGATGCCCTCGCAGGAGCGGGCCGACTTCGAGCGGGCCTCACGCTCGGGCGACCGGCCGGGGGGCGTGCCCGACCCGGGCGCGTCGGTCCCGTCCTCGGGGCGCGCCGCGACCGCCGTGATGGCCGCCCGGTCGGCGGTCGGCCGCCCGTACGTCTGGGGCTCCACCGGGCCCTCCGCATTCGACTGCTCCGGGCTGATGGTGTGGTCGTACCGGCAGGCGGGCGTCTCCCTGCCGCGCACCTCGCAGGCCCAGCGCCACGCGGGCCGCCAGGTCCCGCTCTCGCAGGCGCAGCCCGGCGACCTGGTCACGTACCGCTCGGACGCCAGCCACGTCGGCATGTACGTCGGCAACGGCCAGGTGGTGCACGCCCCGTACCCGGGGGCGCGGGTGCGCTACGACCCGGTCGGGATGATGCCGGTGTCCTCCGTCACCCGGCCCTGACGCGGCCGTGCGTACGATCGTCGGATGTCCCCGCTCCGTCGGCTCCTCGTACGCGCACTGCCGCTCCTGCTGAGCGGGCTGCTCGCGGGGTGCGGGGCGCCCGCCGCGCCCGACACTGCCGAGCGGGCGGTCCGGGACGCCGTCGCCGCTTGGGCGCGGACGCCGCCCGCACAGCTCGCCGGGATCCCGCTGGAGGGATGGGCGTACGAGGTCTCCGCGGTCCGCCGCAGCGGCGCGCAGGCCACCGCCCGGGCGGAACTGCACTACCGGCTCACCGGCTACGACACGGCCCCCGCCGGTTCGGCGCGCGAGGTCCGGCTGAGCCGGGACGGCGGGCGGTGGCGGGTCACCGGGGACCGGCCCGCACCGGGCGCACCACCCCAGCTGTGGGACCAGGGCCCGGTGGCGGTGGTCCGGGGCGCGCACTCCCTGGTGCTGGGCAGCGGGCAGGACGCCGGGACGCTGTCCGCGGTCGCGGCGGAGGCCGAGCGGGCGGTACCGGCGGTGAGCGCCGCCTGGCCGGGGCCGTGGGCGGGCCGCGTGGTGGTGCTCGTGCCGGGCTCGCTGGAGCGGATGGCGCAGCTGTTGGGGCGGCCGGCCGCCGAGTACCGGGGCATGGGGGCCGTCACGACGGGCCGGGTGGGCGCCGCCGAGGCACCCGCCGACCGGGTCGTCGTCAACCCCGAGGGGTGGGCGCAACTCAGCTCCGCGGGCCGCGGGGTCATCCTCACCCACGAGGTCACGCACGTCGCCACCCGCGCCGCGACCTCCGCCCGGACCCCGCTGTGGCTGTCCGAGGGCTTCGCCGACTGGGCTGCGTACCGCGGCGGCACCACCACCCCGCAGCAGGGCGCGCCGGCGCTGGGCCGGGCCGTCCGCCGCGGCGAGCTGCCGGGCGCACTGCCCGCCGACGGGGCGTTCGCCTTCGGCGGCGACCCGGAGGCGCTGGCCCGTGCGTACGAGGGCGCGTGGCTGGCCTGCCGACTGATCGCGTCCCGCTGGGGCGACGCCGCGCTGGTCCGGCTCTACGAGGCGGCGGGCCGCGAACCGCTGGATGTGGCGCTCCGGGAGACCACCGACACCGACCCGCCCGCCCTGACGGCAGCCTGGCAGGCCTCCCTCCGCAACGACCTGACCGCCCCCTGACCCGGCCGGCGCCGGCCCGTACGGGCTGCGCGCGGTGCGGGCGCGGCCTGGGCCGGTGGCCGCGCGGGGGCGTCCGGTACTGTCGGCTGGCGATGCACAAGACGCTGATCGTGACCAATGACTTCCCGCCGCGACCGGGCGGCATCCAAGCCTTCCTGCACAACATGGCGCTGCGGCTGGATCCCGACCGGATCGTCGTCTACGCCTCCACCTGGAAGCACGGTGCGGAGGGCCGCGAAGCCACCGCCGCCTTCGATGCCGAGCAGCCGTTCCAGGTCGTGCGCGACCGGACGACGATGCTGCTGCCGACCCCGCGGGTCACCCGGCGGGCGGTCGGGCTGCTGCGCGAACACGGCTGCGAGTCGGTGTGGTTCGGGGCGGCGGCTCCGCTGGGGCTGATGGGCCCGGCGCTGCGCCGGGCCGGCGCGAAGCGGATCGTGGCGACGACCCACGGGCACGAGGCGGGCTGGGCGCAGCTCCCGGCGGCACGGCAGCTGCTGCGCCGGATCGGCGAGGGCACGGACACACTGACCTACCTGGGCGAGTACACGCGTTCGCGGATCGCCTCGGCGTTGACGGACCGGGCGGCGGCGCGGATGGTGCAACTCCCGCCGGGGGTGGACGAGAAGACCTTCCACCCGGGGTCGGGCGGCGACGCGGTCCGGGCCCGGCTGGGGCTGTCGGACCGGCCGGTGGTGGTCTGTGTCTCGCGGCTGGTCCCGCGCAAGGGGCAGGACACGCTGATCGAGGCGATGCCGCGGATCCTGGCCGCGGTGCCGGACGCCGTGCTGCTGGTGGTCGGCGGGGGCCCGTACGAGGCGGACCTGCGGGCGCTGGCCGCGTCCACGGGGGTCGCGGACTCGGTGGTCTTCACGGGCGCCGTCCCGTGGGCCGAGCTGCCCGCCCACTACGGCGCCGGGGACGTCTTCGCGATGCCCTGCCGGACCCGGCGGGGCGGGCTGGACGTGGAGGGCCTCGGCATCGTCTACCTGGAGGCCTCGGCGACGGGCCTGCCGGTGGTCGCGGGCGACTCGGGCGGGGCGCCGGACGCCGTACTGGAGGGCGAGACGGGCTGGGTGGTCCGGGGCGGGGTCCCCGAGGACGCGGCGGACCGGGTGATCGCCCTGCTCCGGGACCCGGAGCTGCGCCGCCGCATGGGCGAGCGGGGCCGCGCCTGGGTCGAGGAGAAGTGGCGCTGGGACCTGCTGGCCGACCGTCTGCGCGAGCTGCTCTGAGAGCCGCGGGGCGCGCCGCGCAGCTGCGCCGGGTCGGAGCGTGCTGGTCGGCTATTACGCCGAACCGGGCGGGTCGGGCCCCCGGCCGTGCGACGTGCGCCGAGCGCGGAAGGCATGTCCGAGGACGTGCACGACGGTCGTGCGCCGGCGGGGAGTGGTGAGGACGATGGACGACGTGCTGCGCGGCACCGTGGCCCTGGTGACCGGTGCTTCGAGCGGGATCGGCCGGGCGACGGCCCTGGCGCTCGCCGGGAGGGGCGCCGCCGTAGCGCTCACCGCCCGGCGCGCGGAGCGGCTCACGGAACTGGCGGCCCAGATCGAGGCCGGTGGCGGCTCGGCCCTGATCCTGCCCGCCGACATCGCCGACGAGTCCGAGGCCGCGCGCGTGGTGGAGCGTACGGTCAGGGAGCTCGGGCGCCTCGACGTCCTGGTCAACAATGCGGGCCTGATGCTCCTCGGGTACGCCACAGAGGCGCCCCTCGCCGACTGGAAGCGCATGGTGGACGTCAACCTGACCGCCCTGATGCACACCACCCACGCGGCCCTGCCGCACCTCGTCAGCGCTGCCGGGGACGGCCCCCGGCAGGTGGCCGACATCGTCAACGTGTCCTCCCTGGCGGGCCGCCGGGCCGCGGCCACGGCCACGGGGTACTGCGCCACGAAATTCGGCGTGGTCGCCTTCAGCGAGGCCCTGCGCCAGGAGCTGGCGCCGCAGCACGTGCGGGTCTGCGTCGTCGAGCCGGGCGCCGTGGACACCGAGTTGCGCGGCCACAACTCTCCCGAGATGCAGCAGGCGTTGGCGCAGATGTTCGGGGGCATCGACCGGCTGGAGGCGCAGGACGTCGCGGACGCGATCGCGTACGGCGTCACGCGGCCGCGGCGGACGGCGGTGTCGGAGATGGTGGTCCTCCCGACCGAGCAGGTCTGAGGCGCGGGTCGGGCCGCTGCCGGCCCCGGAGCGCTTGCGGGGGCCGTGATTCTCCGCCATGTCTGACTGTCCCTCAGAAGTCTGTCAACACCGCCTCTGGGTGGACGGCCGGATTCCGCCCATGATGCGGCCATGACACCTCAGCTGACGCGCCGTCACTTCTTGGGCATCGGCGCCCTCCAGACCGCCGCGGCCCTCGGCTTCACCCGCATAGGGCTCCAATCGGCCGCCGCCGCCGAGCCCCCCGCCGCGCAATACGCGCCCGCCATCGTCGTGGGCTCCGGCTACGGCTCGGCCGTCGCCGCCCTCCGGCTCGGGCAGGCCGGCGTACGGACCGTCGTCCTCGAAATGGGCCGGCTCTGGAACACCCCGGGCCCGGACGGCAAGGTCTTCCCCTCCACCTCCGCGCCTGACCAGCGCTCCATGTGGTTCCGCACCCGCACCGAGGCCCCGCTCGCCCAGTTCCTGTGGCTCGACGTCGTCAACCGGAACATCAGCTCCTACCCCGGCGTCCTCGACCGGGTGAACTACGGCGACATGTCCGTGTACGTCGGCCGCGGCGTCGGCGGCGGCTCCCTCGTCAACGGCGGAATGGCGCCGACCCCGCGCCGCTCCTACTTCTCCGAGGTGCTGCCCCAGGTCGACGCCGACGAGATGTACGGCACCTACTACCCGCGCGCCCGCGCCGCGCTCGGGGTCAACGACATCGACCCGGGCTGGTTCGAGTCCACGGAGTGGTACCGCTTCGCCCGGATCTCCCGCAAGCACGCCCAGAACACCGGCCTGAAGACCACCTTCGTGCCCAACGTGTACGACTTCTCGTACATGCAGCGCGAAGCCGCGGGCACCGCCACCCGCTCGGCGCTGGCCGGCGAGGTCATCTACGGCAACAACCACGGCAAGAAGAGCGTCGACAAGACCTACCTCGCGGCCGCGATCGGCACGGGCAACGTCACCATCGAGACCATGCAGCGCGTCGTCGGCGTCCGCCAGGACCCGGCCGGGGGCTACGTGCTCACGGTGCGGACCAGCGATCTGACGGGAAAGGTCACCCAGGTCAGGGAACTCGGCTGCAACCAGCTCTTCCTCGGCGCCGGCAGCCTCGGCACCACCGAGATCCTGCTGCGCGCCCGCGAGCGCGGCACCCTGCCCGCGCTCAGCGAGAAGGTCGGGCTCGGCTGGGGCCACAACGGCAACGTGATGACCGCCCGGGCCAACCACCTCTGGGACACGGTCGGCGCCAACCAGGCCACCATGCCCGCCCTGGGCATCGACGACTGGGACAACGCCGCCAACCCGGTGTTCGCCGAGATCGCCCCGCTGCCGATGGGCTTCGAGCACTGGATCTCGATGTACCTGGCCATCACCAAGAACCCGGAGCGCGGGCACTTCACCTACGACGCCGCGAGCGACTCGGCGCGGCTCAACTGGCGGCGGGACCAGAACACCCCGTCCGTGCAGGCCGCCAAGTGCCTCTTCGACCGGATCAACCGGGCCAATTTCACCATCTACCGGTACGACCTGTTCGGCGACAACAAGAACTTCGCCGACAACTTCACGTACCACCCGCTCGGCGGCTGCGTCCTGGGCGACGCGACCGACGACTACGGCCGCGTCAAGGGCTACCAGGGGCTGTACGTCGTCGACGGCTCCCTGGTCCCGGGCTCGCTCGGGGTGAACCCGTTCGTCACCATCACCGCGCTCGCCGAGCGGAACATGGAGCGGATCCTCGCCGACCCGCGCTGATCCGCGGCCTCCGGCCGCGGGGCGCAGGCCATCCGGGATCAGCCCCGGTACAGGGCCTCGATCTCGTCCGCGAAGTCCTTCGCCACCACGTTCCGCTTCAGCTTCAGCGAGGGCGTGATGTGACCCGACTCCTCCGTGAACTGGGAGGGCAGAATGCGGAATTTCCGCACCGATTCCGCCTTGGAAACCGCCGCGTTGCCGTCGTCCACGGCCTTCTGGACGGCGGCGATGAGGTCCGCGTCCTCGCGCAGCTCCGCCGCCGTGACCCCGGCCGGCTTGCCGTTCTCCACGGCCCAGCGACCCAGGAACTCCTCGTCGATCGTGACCAGTGCGGCCACGAACGGCCTCGCGTCGCCGACCACCATGCACTCCGCGACCAGCGCGTGCGCCCGGATCCGGTCCTCGATCACCGCGGGGGCCACGTTCTTGCCGCCCGCCGTGACGATGAGCTCCTTCTTGCGCCCGGTGATCGCGAGGTAACCGTCCTCGTCGAGGGTGCCGACGTCGCCGGTGTGGAACCAGCCGTCGGTCAGCGCCTCCGCGGTCGCCGTCTCGTTCTTCCAGTACTCCTTGAAGATGTGCTCGCCGTGCAGCAGCACCTCGCCGTCGTCGGCGATGCGCACCACGGAGCCCGGCAGCGGCTGGCCGACCGTACCGATCTTCGTACGGTCCCACGGGTTGAAGGCCGTGGCCGCGCACGACTCGGTGAGGCCGTAGCCCTCCAGGACCGTGAAGCCGATGCCGCGGAAGAAGTGGCCGAGCCGCTCGCCCAGCGGGGCGCCGCCGGAGATCGCGTACTCGCCGCGCCCGCCGAGGACCGTGTGCAGCTTGCTGTAGACCAGCTTCGAGAAGATCTTGTGCTTGAGCTTCAGCCCGAACGACGGGCCGCCCGGGTTGTCCAGCGCACGGCTGTACGCGATCGCCGTCTCGGCCGCCGCGTCGAAGATCTTGCCCTTGCCGTCGGCCTGGGCCTTGGCGCGCGCCGAGTTGTAGACCTTCTCGAAGACCCGCGGGACGCCGAGGATCAGCGTGGGCCGGAAGGACTGCAGCTCGTCGGTGAGGTTCTTGATGTCCGGTACGCAGCCCAGGCGGATCGGCGCCAGTACGGCCGCCACCTCCACGAGGCGCCCGAAGACGTGCGCGGCCGGCAGGAAGAGCAGGACGGAACACTCGCCGGTGCGGAACAGCGGGCTCAGGCGCTCCACCACGTTGCCGCACTCGGCGAAGAAGTTGCGGTGGGTCAGCACGCAGCCCTTGGGGCGGCCCGTGGTGCCCGAGGTGTAGACGATGGTGGCCGGGTCGTCGGCGTTCGCCAGCGAGCTGCGCGCGTCGACCTCGGCGTCGGCGACGTCCGCACCGGCGGCCTTCAGCGTCGCGAGCGCGCCCTGCTCGATCTCCCAGACCTCGCGCAGCTCCGGCAGCCGGTCGCGCAGCGAGGCCACGGCCGCACTGTGCCCCGGGCTCTCGACGACGACGGCGACCGCGCCGGAGTCGCCGAGGATCCACTGGATCTGCTCGGGCGAGCTGGTCTCGTACACGGGGACGGTGACGCCGCCCGCGCTCCAGATCGCGAAGTCGAAGAGCACCCACTCGTAGCGGGTGCGGGAGATGAGCGCGACGCGGTCGCCGGGCCGGACACCGGCCGCGATCAGGCCCTTGGCGGTGGCGCGCACCTCGGCGAGGAACTCGGTCGCCGTCACGTCCTGCCACCGGCCGTCGACCTTGCGGGCCATGACCGCGGTGTCGGGATGCTGCGCGGCATTGCGGCGGATGAGATCCGTCAGGTTCCCGTCCGACGGGACCTCGTACAGGGCCGGAAGGCTGAACTCGCGCAAGACTGCTGCTCCTCTGGGCGCCATCGCCACCATGTGGACCGACCGGACGTTACCCACCGGTAGTGGGTTCCGGATAGAGGGAACCGGCCAGATGTTCCGTGCGTCACATGACACGGCCGTGCCATGCCGACAGTAGTCGACCCCCTTGAAGACTCGGAAGTAACCGCAGGTAGGCCGGCTGTGCCACCCCCTCTACCCGCCGTTCCCGGGCCCCCCTAGGGTGGAGCGCATGGGTGGCAGGAAGAGCAGTACGCGGGTCCATGTCGTCAGCGACGTCCACGGCAATGCGGAGGCGCTCGCCCGGGCCGGGGACGGCGCCGACGCACTGATCTGCCTCGGCGACCTCGTGCTCTTCCTCGACTACGCCGACCACTCCCGCGGCATCTTCCCCGACCTGTTCGGCGTCGAGAACGCCGATCGGATCGTGGAGCTGCGCACCGCGCGGCGCTTCGACGAGGCCCGCGACTTCGGCCGGCGGCTGTGGGCCGGCCTGGACCGGGAACAACTGATCGAGGGCGCCGTGCGCCGCCAGTACGCCGAGATGTTCGCCGCGTTCCCGCACCCCACGTACGCCACCTACGGCAATGTCGACATCCCGGGTCTGTGGTCCGAGTACGCAGGCCCCGGCACCACCGTCCTCGACGGGCAGCGGGTGGAGATCGGCGGCCGCGTCTTCGGCTTCGTCGGCGGCGGACTGCCCTCCCCGATGCGCACCCCGTACGAGGTGGACGAGGAGGAGTACGCAGCCAAGGTCGAGGCGCTCGGCGAAGTGGACGTGCTGTGCTCGCACATCCCGCCTGAGGTGCCGGAGCTCTGCTACGACACGGTCGCGCGCCGCTTCGAGCGGGGCAGTGAGGCCCTGCTCGCGGCGATCCGGCGGACCCGCCCGCGGTACGCGCTGTTCGGGCACGTGCACCAGCCGCTCGCCCGGCGGATGAGGATCGGCGGCACGGAATGCGTGAACGTCGGGCACTTCGCCGCCACCGGAAGGCCCTGGGCCCTGGAGTGGTGACCTCCGCACGCACGGTAGCCTGCACGCGGCGGCCCTGGGCCGCACACTTCCTCGAACACTCCCTGGAGGGGCGACCGCCATGGCCGAACACACCAGCTCCTGCATCACGATCGAGGCGGCGCCGGCCGACGTGATGGCCGTGATCGCCGACTTCGCCCGCTACCCCGAGTGGACCGGCGAGGTGAAGGAGGCCGAGGTGCTCGCCACGGACGCCGAGGGCCGCGCGGAAAAGGTCCGGCTGCTGCTCGACGCGGGCGCGATCAAGGACGACCACACCCTCGCCTACAGCTGGAAGGGCGCGGACGAGGTCAGCTGGACCCTGGACAAGTCGCAGATGCTGCGCCAGCTCGACGGGTCCTACCGGCTCGCCCCCCTCGAAGGCGGCAAGCGCACCGAGGTCACCTACCAGCTGACCGTGGACGTCAAGATCCCGATGCTCGGCATGATCAAGCGCAAGGCCGAGAAGGTCATCATCGACCGCGCCCTGGCCGGCCTGAAGAAGCGCGTCGAATCCACCGAATCGGCCTGAGGCGCGGGGTCGGGGCACGACCCCGGGTCCGGACGGAGCCCGGCTCCGCCGGTGCGCACGAGGAGCACCTGCACCATGCACACACTGCTGATCACCGGCCCCGGCGGGGCCGGTCGGACCACCGTGGCCGCGGCCACGGCCCTCGCCGCCGCACGGACCGGGCAGCGCGTGCTGCTGCTCTCCGGAGACCCGGGCGACCCCCTGGCCGCACTGGTCGGAGAGCCCACCGGGCAACCCGTCCAGGTCGCGCCGGGACTGACCGCCGTACCCGCCGGCGGGGTCCTCGTGGCCCGCGTGGACTCCGGCGAGGAGTTCCGCGAGGAGCTCGTGGCCCTCCAGGAGCGCGGATCCGCCTTGCTCGGCATGGTCGGGGCCCGGCCGCTGGGGGGCGAGGAGCTCACCGAACTGCCCGGCGCCGAACAGTTCGCCCTGCTGCGCGCCCTGCGCCGGGCCGCCGGCGCACCCGGCGTCGACCTCGTCGTCGTCGACATGCCCCCGCTGCACCAGACCGTGGCCACCCTCGCCCTCCCCGCCCAGCTGCGCCGCTACCTGGCCCGGCTGCTCCCGGCCGAGCGGCAGGCGGCCCGCGCCCTGCGGCCCGTACTGGCCCAGCTGGCCGGCGTACCCATGCCCGCGCAGTGGCTGTACGAGGCCGCCGCGCGCTGGGACGAGGAGCTGGCTGCCGTCCAGGCCGTCGTGGAGTCCGCCGGCACCTCGCTCCGGCTGGTCGCCGAGCCGGGACCGGGCGCCGATGCCGCGCTGCGGACCGGACTGCTCGGCCTCGCCCTCGAACAGCTCCCGGTCGGCGGGATCGTCGCCAACCGGATGGTGCCGCAGGGCTCGCCCGACCCCTGGCTGGCCGGGCTCGCCGCCCAGCAGGAGAAGTACGCCGCCCAGTGGGCCGGCGACACGCCCGTGCTCGCGCTCGGCCACCTCGGGCGGGACCCCCTGGGACCCGATGACCTGACCCGGCTCCCCGGCGCGGAGGCGCTCGCTCCGGGGGTTCCCGCGCCGGCGTCCCCGGCCCGCCGGGCATGGCCGGTCGAGGACCGCCTCGCCGGCGACGGGGTACTCGTCTGGGTGGTGGCGCTGCCCGGCGCCCACAAGGGGGACCTCGACCTGGTGCGGCGCGGAGACGAGCTGCTGCTCGCGGCCGGCCCGTACCGCAGGATCGTTCCGCTGCCCTCGGCGCTGCGCCGCTGCACGGTGTCCGGAGCCGCCCTCGCCGACGGGGAGCTGCGCATCCGCTTCACCCCGGACCCGGACCTGTGGCCCCGCAGGCCCTGAACCGCGTACCCCCGTTCGGGTAACGTCGAAGGTAGTACGCACCCGCACGTCCAGCAGCTGCCGCAGGAGAGTCCGCCATGAGCGAGGCCACCGACCGTCCCACCGACGAAGACGCCTGGGCCAAGGCCTGTGCCGAGGACCTCGCCGCGGAGCAGGAACGCCGCAGGGCCCGGCAGGGCGGCGCCGACGCCGGGACCGGGACCGCCGCAGAGGAACTGTTCAAACTGTTCGAGGCCGTCGCCGACAAGGTCTCCGGGCTGAACAATCCGTTGCTCGGCGCCGCCGCCCAGGGCGCGGTACGCCAGTTCGTCAACCAGGCGAAGTCCGCCGCGAAGCCCGTCGTCGAGCGCAATCCCGAGGTCTTCGACCACCTCGCGGCCGCTGGATCCGAGCTGCTCGCCGCGTACCGCTCGGCCGTCGAGGGCCACGAGCGACGCTGGACCCGCGACGAACCCGCCCCGGGACCCTCGGACCGGCCCTCCGGCGATCATTCCGATCCGCGCGACGAGGGCGGTAGCGGCCCCGCGCAGCGGATCGATCTCGACTGAGACCCTGCTGCCCTCGGGTACCGTTGGCCGTGGCGGGGTTTGACCGGAAACCGAGGGACTAATGGGACTCACCATCGGCGTCGACATCGGCGGCACGAAGATCGCGGCCGGCGTGGTCGACGAAGAGGGCACCATCCTTGAGACGTACAAGGTGCCCACCCCGCCGACCGCGGACGGAGTGACGGACGCGATCTGCGCCGCAGTGTCCGAAGTCAGCAGCAGCCACACCATCGACGCCGTCGGCATCGGCGCCGCCGGATACGTGGACGACAAGCGCGCGACCGTGCTCTTCGCGCCGAACATCAACTGGCGGCACGAGCCGCTCAAGGACAAGGTCGAGCAGCGCATCGGTCTGCCGGTCGTCGTCGAGAACGACGCGAACTGCGCGGCCTGGGGCGAGTACCGCTTCGGCGCCGGCCAGGGCCACGAAGACGTCATCTGCATCACGCTCGGCACGGGCCTGGGCGGCGGCATCATCATCGGCAACAAGCTGCGCCGCGGACGCTTCGGCGTGGCCGCCGAGTTCGGCCACATCCGGGTCGTCCCGGACGGCCTGCTCTGCGGGTGCGGCAGCCAGGGCTGCTGGGAGCAGTACGCCTCCGGCCGCGCGCTCGTCCGGTACGCGAAGCAGCGCGCCAACGCCACCCCCGAGAACGCGGCGGTCCTCCTCTCGCTGGGCGACGGCACCCCCGACGGCATCGAGGGCAAGCACATCAGCGAGGCCGCGCGGGCCGGTGACCTGGTGGCCATCGACTCGTTCCGCGAACTGGCCCGCTGGGCCGGCGCCGGCCTGGCCGACCTGGCCTCGCTCTTCGACCCGTCGGCGTTCATCGTCGGCGGCGGGGTCTCCGACGAGGGCGACCTCGTCCTCGACCCGATCCGCAAGTCCTTCAAGCGCTGGCTGATCGGCGGCGCGTGGCGCCCGCACGCGCAGGTGCTCGCCGCACAGCTCGGCGGCAAGGCCGGACTCGTCGGCGCGGCGGACCTGGCCCGCCAGGGCTGACGCCGCCCGTTCACAGAACTGCCCGCCGCGCCCCCTGGGGCACGGCGGGCAGTCTGGTTATGTTGCCCTTCATGCTGCCGAACTCTGCGACGGAACCCGACGGCTCCGCGGTGATCCGCGCCCTCAGCTACAACATCCGCTCGATGCGGGACGACGAGGAGGCGCTGGTCAGGGTGATCCGCGCGTGCGCCCCCGACCTGGTCTTCGTCCAGGAGGCCCCGCGGTTCTTCCGCTGGCGCAAGCACGCGGCGCGGCTCGCCGCGAAGACGGACCTGGTGGTGCTGAGCGGGGGCGCCACCGCCGCGGGCCCGCTCCTCCTGTGCTCACTGCGGGCCTTCGTGGAACGGACCGAGGACGTACTGCTCCCGCTGACCCCGGGCCAGCACCGGCGGGGCTTCGCCACGGCGGTGGTCCGCTTCGGGGCCGCGCGGGTGGGGGCCGTCAGCGCGCACCTGTCCCTGGACCGGGCGGAGCGGGCCGATCAGGCGGGACTGCTGGCGCAGCGGGCCGCATCACTGGGGGCGCCGCACGCGATCGTGGCGGCCGACGTGAACGAAACCCCCGGCGGGCCGGCTTTCGGGCGCCTCACCGAGAGCCTGCGGGACTGCTGGACGGTGTCCCCGTGGGGAGGCGAGCGCACCTTCCCGGCGGGGGCGCCGGACCGGCGGATCGACGCCGTCTTCGCCTCTCCGGGGGTGGAGGTCCTGGCCTGCGGGGTGCCCGATGGCCTGCCCGGGGTGTTCCCCAGGGACCTGCGTGCCGCCACCGACCACCTCCCGGTCCTGGCAACGCTCCGCCTCCCGGCCACTCCGTAGCCCTGCGGCCAGTGGCCGCGCCGGACGGTTCGGGTGCGCGCACCGGGGTCCCGGCGCGCGGGCCGGACCGGACCGGATCTTTCCCCCCGGACTCGGTCCGGGGGGAACGCCGGCTACACCACTGCGCCGCGGCCCGGGTCGTCGTCCTCGTCGTCGTCCTGAGACATCCGCGCCACCAGCGTCGCGAACCCGCCCAGGAAGCCGCCGATGCCCAGCGTCGTCAGCCACCAGGTCATGTCCCACTGCAACAGCACGGCAACGAGCAGCAGCACCGGCCCGCCCACCACCGCCAGCCACGCGAACTTCGCCGTCGCGTCCGCCTGCGGCAGCTCCGGCTCCGGGGGCACGAAGTGGCCCTCGTCCTTCTCGTCGGGCTCCTCCGGGGTGTGGTCCCGGGGCCCGGTCCCGGGACCGGCGCCACCCACGCCCACACCCGGGGCGAACACCACCGAGCTGCCCAGCGCGGGCGGCGCGGGCGGCTCGGCGGACGGCACCGCCGGGGATTCCGGGGACCCCTTGGATTCGGGGGACCCCTTGGGCTCCGGGGACCCCTTGGACTCCGGGGACCCCTTGGACTCCGGGGACCCCTTGGACTCCGGGGCCGGCTCCACGTCCTCCTCCGGCAGCATCAGGTTCTCGATCGGCCGGAACGGCCTGGCCCCCGGCGGATCCGGCGGCTCCTGCCCGTACCCGGCGACGATCGCCGCCCAGGCCGCCTCCTCGTCCAGCGGGGGGACACCCCCCGGGGACTCCTCGTGCTCAGCCACCGCTGGCCGCCCCCTCCCTGCCGACGCTCTCCGCGAGCCGCCCGACGAACGCATAGCTGTCCGCGAAGATCTGCTCCGCGTCATGGTCCAACGTCGCGACGTGGTAGCTCTGTTCCAGCAGCGTCTCGGTGACGTCCGTCGAGGAGATCCGCGCGAGGATCCGCGTCGAGTCGGCCGGCGACACGACGTGGTCCTGCCTGCTGTGCAGCAGCAGTACCGGCTGCGTCACCTGCGGCAGTTCGGTGTCGACCAGCTTCAGGAACTGCCGCAGCGAGGCCGCGGCCCGGGTCGGGACCCGGTCGTAGCCGATCTCGGCGACGCCCGGCTTGGCGATGTCGCTCGCGATGCCCGGCGTCGACCGCAGGAAGTGCTGCGCGACCGGAAGGGCGAAGGCCATCAGGTTGTCGACCTTGTTGACCGGGTTGACCAGGACGATGCCGCTGACGGCGTCCCCGTGCCGGGCGGCCAGGCGCAGGGTCAGCGCACCGCCCATCGACAGCCCGAAGACGAACACCCGCGTGCACTGCTCCAGCAGCTCCCGCAGCGCCCGGTCCACCTCGGCGTACCAGTCCTGCCAGCCGGTGAGCTGCATGTCCTGCCAGCGCGTGCCGTGCCCGGGCAGCAGCGGTACGGAGACCGTCAGACCCTGCGCGGCCAGGTACTCCGCCCACGGGCGCATGGACTGAGTGGTACTGGTGAAGCCGTGGCAGAGGAGGACGCCGACCTCTCCGCCCTCGTGGCGGAACGGCTCGGCTCCAGGGAGGACGGGCACCAGGGTCTCCTTCGACGGGTGGGGGGTGCGTAGCGCTGTGTGACTTCACCGTACGCGACAGGGGTGACACCGACCAGGGTCGTCGACCGCTCCGCACCGAGCCAGGGGTTAAGGTCTGTTCGACAGACACAGGAAGGCTTTCGAGTTGATCTACGGCGCAATGAAGTTCTCCATCGGGGGTTCCCTGAAGCTCGCCTTCAGGCCGTGGGTGGAGGGCCTCGAAAACATCCCCGCCGAGGGGCCGGCGATCCTCGCGAGCAACCACCTGTCGTTCTCCGACTCCTTCTTCCTACCGGCCGTGCTGGACCGGAAGGTCACCTTCATCGCCAAGGCGGAGTACTTCACCTCCCCGGGCGTCAAGGGCAAGCTGACGGCGGCCTTCTTCAAGGGCGTCGGCCAGCTTCCGGTGGACCGCTCCGGTGCGCGCGGTGCGGGCGAGGCCGCGATCAAGAGCGGCATCGACGTCATCGAGCGCGGGGAGCTGTTCGGTATCTACCCCGAGGGCACGCGTTCACCCGACGGTCGCCTCTACCGCGGCAAGCCCGGTGGTCTGGCCCGCGTGGCCCTGGCCACCGGTGCGCCGGTGATCCCCGTGGCGATGATCGACACGGAGAAGATCCAGCCGCCCGGCAAGGTCGTCCCGAAGCTGATGCGCCCGGGCATCCGGATCGGCAAGCCGCTGGACTTCAGTCGCTACCAGGGCATGGACAGCGACCGCTTCATCCTGCGCTCGGTGACCGACGAGGTCATGTACGAGATCATGAAGCTGTCCGGCCAGGAGTACGTGGACATCTACGCGACGGCCGCCAAGCGGCAGATCGCCGACGCGGAGAAGGCCGCCAAGGCAACCAAGGCCGACGAGGCCGGCAAGAGCGAGTAGTTCGCACGACACGGGCAGGTCCGCCCGCGGGGGTGGGGGAGTTGGCGAAACGCGAACGTGTCGTGCGCATGTCGGTCGAGCAGCCGTTGTGGCGCGCCCTGACCGGCTACCGGCTGCTGACCATGGTCTACGCGGTGCTGCTCTTCCTCTCCGCGTACGAGGAGTTCGACCACCCGGGCGCCGCGGCCGGCTACCTCGCCGGCCTCGCGCTGTGGACCCTGGTCACCTTCCGCAAGGTCGCGAACGCGGCCAGCTGCACCAAGCGCTTCCTGTGCGCGGACCTGACCGTCGCCCTGGCCGGCATCCTGCTCACCCCGTACGCGGACACCCACGAGCGGATCGCCGCGGGCGGGCCCACCCTCCCCAGCATCTGGACGGCGGGTTCCGTCCTGGCCTTCGCGATCAAGGGCGGCTGGCGCTGGGCCGGATTCGCCTCGACCTTCGTGGCCGCGGCCAACGTCCTCGTCCACGGGGGCGACCCCACCCGCGACACCCTGCACAACGTGCTGCTGGTCTGGGTCGCCTCGATCGCCATCGGGTACGTCGTCGAGGTCGCCCGGGCCAGTGAGGCCACCCTGGCCCGCGCCCTGGAGATCGAGGCCGCCACCCGCGAACGCGAGCGGCTGGCCCGCGACATCCACGACGGGGTCCTCCAGGTCCTCGCCATGGTCCAGCGGCGCGGCACCGAGCTGGGCGGCGAGGCCGCCGAGCTCGGCCGGATGGCCGGGGAGCAGGAGGTGGCGCTGCGCACCCTGGTCTCCAGCGGGCTGCTGCCCGCCTCCCGGGTCTCCCGCGACGAGTCGCTCGGCGCGCTGGTCGCCGCGTACGAGGTGGAGGAGCCCGGCGCCGACGGGGGCGAGTTGGATCTAAGGACCCTCCTCGCCCCGCACGCCGGATCCCGGGTCAGCTTCGCCGAGCCGGGCACCCCGGTGCTGCTGCCGGTGCCCGCGGCGAAGGAGCTGGCCGCCGCGGTCGGGGCCGCCCTCGACAACGTGCGCAGGCACGCCGGGGACGGGGCCCGGGCCTGGATCCTGGTCGAGGACTGGGGCGACGAAGTGATCGTGACCGTCCGCGACGACGGCCCGGGCATCCCGGCGGGCCGGCTCGACCAGGCCGAGGGCGAGGGCCGGATGGGGGTCGCCCTGTCCATCCGCGGCCGGTTGCGGGACCTCGGCGGCAGCGCCGAGCTGCTGTCCGTCCCCGGGCAGGGCACCGAAGTGGAACTGAAAGTACCGAGGGGGAGAACCCAGTGAGCCAGACCGACGGGGCCGGCGGGCCCGAAGCACTGAACGAGCTCGGCGCGATCAAGGTCATGGTCGTCGACGACCATCCGATGTGGCGGGACGCGGTCGCCCGCGACCTCGCCGCCGCGGGCTTCGACGTGGTCGCCACGGCTGGCGACGGCCCCGAGGCGGTCCGCCGGGCCGTGCCCGCCGCCCCCCACGTCCTGGTCCTGGACCTCAACCTGCCGGGCATGCCCGGCGTGCAGGTCTGCAAGGAGCTCGTCGGCGCCGACCCCGCGCTGCGCGTCCTGGTCCTGTCCGCCAGCGGCGAGCACGCCGACGTCCTGGAGGCGGTGAAGTCCGGCGCGACCGGCTACCTGCTGAAGTCCGCGGGCGCCCAGGAACTGATCGACGCGGTCCGCCGCACCGCGGCCGGCGACCCGGTGTTCACCCCGGGCCTGGCCGGGCTGGTCCTCGGCGAGTACCGGCGCCTCGCCACCGACCCGGCGCCCGCCGCCTCCGACGAGCCGAAGGCCCCCCAACTGACCGACCGGGAGACCGAGGTGCTGCGACTGGTGGCCAAGGGACTCTCGTACAAGCAGATCGCGGAGCGCCTCGTCATCTCGCACCGCACGGTGCAGAACCACGTGCAGAACACCCTGGGCAAGCTCCAGTTGCACAACCGGGTGGAGCTGGTCCGGTACGCGATAGAGCGCGGGCTCGACGACGCCTAGCGGGTGGCGCCGCCCGCACCTGTGTCCTCGTACGAGTGAACATGCGTGCGCAACAACCCGTGACTCCAACGGAATTGCCCCTCCAGGGCCCTTGTTGTGACCTGGGTCACCACTAGCGTGACCGTCATGGCGAAGGGAGATTCCATGAAGGTCGGAGTGCTCACGGGCGGCGGCGACTGCCCCGGTCTCAACGCGGTCATCCGGGCCGTCGTCCGCAAGGGCGTCCAGGAGTACGGGTGCGGGTTCATCGGATTCAAGGACGGCTGGCGCGGCGCCGTCGAGGGGGACACCGTCCCCCTCGGCATCTCCGCGGTGCGCGGCATCCTGCCGCGCGGCGGCACCATCCTCGGCTCCTCGCGGACCAACCCGCTCAAGCAGGAGAACGGGGTCCGGCGGATCAAGGAGAACCTCGCCAAGTACGAGGTCGACGCTCTCGTCGCGATCGGCGGCGAGGACACCCTGGGCGTGGCCGCCACGCTGTACGGGGAGTACGGCATCCCCTGCGTCGGCGTCCCGAAGACCATCGACAACGACCTGTCGGCCACCGACTACACCTTCGGCTTCGACACGGCGGTGGGCATCGCCACGGAGGCCATCGACCGGCTGCACACCACGGCCGAGTCGCACATGCGGGTGCTCGTCGTCGAGGTGATGGGCCGGCACGCCGGCTGGATCGCCCTGCACTCGGGGCTGGCGGGCGGCGCCAACGTCATCCTCATTCCGGAGCAGCGCTTCGACCTGGACCAGGTCTGCGCGTGGGTGACCTCCCGGTTCAAGGCGAGCTACGCGCCGATCGTGGTGATCGCGGAGGGGGCTGTGCCCAAGGACGGGGAGATGGTGCTGAAGGACGCCACCACCGACTCGTTCGGGCACGTGCGGCTGTCGGGCGTGGGGGAGTGGCTGGCCAAGGAGATCGAGGCGCGGACCGGCAAGGAGGCCCGGACCACGGTGCTCGGGCACATCCAGCGCGGCGGCACGCCGAGCGCCTTCGACCGGTGGCTGGCGACGCGGTTCGGGCTGCACGCGATCGACGCCGTGCACGAGGGCGACTTCGGGAAGATGGTCGCGCTGAAGGGGACGGACATCGTGCGGGTGCCGATCGCCGACGCGACGGCGAAGCTCAAGACCGTGGACCCGGCCCTCTACCAGGAGGTCGGCGTGTTCTTCGGCTGAGCCGGAGCGCGTGAACGGATCGTGGGTCGTACCGCGCCGTAAGGTGACGAACGACCCATGGTCCGATTCTTCACGCAGCACGGGAGCGAACGTGGAAATCCTGGCATTCGGGGTGCAGGACGACGAGAAGCCGCTGATCGAGAGCGCGTTCGCGGCCGCGGGGCAGCACGAGGCGCGCTGCCTGGAGGTCTTCCTCACCGAGGACACCGCCCCGATCGCGGCCGGGTACGAGGTCGTCTCGTCGAGCGTGAACGCCGACCTGGGCGGGCGGGTGCTGCGGACCCTGGCCGGCGGCGGAACGAAGATGATCGCCCAGCGCTCCACCGGCTTCAACAACATCGACCTGGACGTGGCCCGGCAGCTCGGCATGACGGTGAGCCGGGTGTCGTACTACTCCCCGTACTCCGTGGCCGAGTTCGCCTGGACCCTGGCCATGACCGTGAACCGGCGGATCGTCCGCGCCTCGAACCGGACACGGGACTTCGACTTCCGGCTGAACGGGCTGATGGGCCGCGACATGCACGGCCGCACCGCGGGCGTCCTCGGCACCGGCAAGATCGGCGAGGCGTTCACCCGCATCGCGCACGGCTTCGGCATGAACCTGCTGGGCTGGGACGTCGTGCAGAACCCGGCGTGCGTCGAGCTGGGCATGAAGTACGTGGACAAGGACGAGCTGCTCGCCTCCGCGGACCTGATCAGCCTGCACGTACCGCTGTTGGAGTCGACGCACCACGTCATCGACGCGGCCGCGCTGCGGACGATGAAGGACGACGCCATCCTGGTGAACTCCAGCCGCGGCGGTCTGATCGACACACAGGCCCTGGTGTCGGAGCTGCGGGCCGGGCGCTTCGAGGGGGTCGGACTGGACGTGTACGAGGCGGAGGCGGGCGTCTTCTTCCTGGACAAGTCCTTGGAGGCCGTGGAGGACGACACCCTGGCGCGCCTGATCACCTTCCCGAACGTGGTGGTCACCTCGCACCAGGGGTACTACACGCACGACGCGGTGGGCCAGATCGTCGACGCCACGGTCCGCAACGTGGCCGACTACCTGGCCGGCCGCCGCTCCGAGAACACCCTGTGTCCCTCGTGACGCGAGTTCAGCCGGAGTTCAGGTGTGCTTCATCGGTGCCGCGCGGCTCCGGCGGCTAGGTTCAGTCGCGTGAACATACCCGTGGTGGCCCGCTGGGCGCTGCTCGCCCTCGCCCTCCTGCAGCTCCTCCTCGCCGTCCGCGCGCTGCGCCGGGCGCTGCGGGCCCGTCCGGGGCAGCGGACCGGGCCGTCGCTGGACGCCGCCGACCACGGGATCGGCGTGGTGCTGGCCACAGCCCTCGCCTATCCCCACGGGACCCTCGCCTTCTGCACCATGCTCCTGCTCGGGCCGGTCATCGTCTGGAAGGGCGTACGCGACGTCCGGGCCCGCCGCGAGGCCAGGGCCGCAACCGGAGCGACCGGTCCCGCCGACGGCGACGGCGACGGCGACGGCGACTGCGGCACGGCGGTGGGCCGGCCGGGCGTGTGAGCCGTGGCCGCACCCGTGCGGGGGTCGCCGTCCCGGTGCGGCGGCCCGGTGCGGCGGCCCGGGACGGCGGACCGGGGCGCACCGGCCGGGGCCGGGCCGACGGGGCCGGTTGGCTAGACCGTGGCGGCCGTCACTGCGGCCAGCAGCTCGCGCAGCAGGTCCGCGCCGCGGAGGGTGAGCACCGACTCCGGGTGGAACTGGACTCCCGCGAAGCCGCCGGCGGCCGAGCGCAGGGCGTGCACCTCGGCCGTCACCGGGTGCCGGGAGACCTCCACGCCCGACACGGCCAGCCGGCCGGCGAGCTCGTCGGGGCAGTGCGCCGTGTACGTGTTGTAGAAGCCCACCACCTCCTCCTCGCCGAAGAAGTCGATCCGGGTCTGCGCCCCCTGCGCCGGCTCCGCCTTGCGGATCAGAGGCAGGCCCAGCTCGGCCGCCAACAGCTCGTGCCCGAGGCAGACGCCCAGGAGCCCGGACCGGTGACCCGCCAGGAGCTCCGCCGTGAGCCCGCGCAGCATCTGCATCTTCGGGTCGGCGGCGTCCGCAGGGTTGCCCGGTCCCGGTCCCAGGACCACCGGGCCCGTCCAGGACAGGGCCGCCGCCCGCAGTCCGGGATCGTCGTAGCGGCGTACCGTCACCTCCAGCCCCGACACCCGCAGCACATGGGCCAGCATCGCCGTGAAGGTGTCCTCGCCGTCCACCACCAGGGCGTGGCCGCTCTCCGCGGCCGGCCGCTCCTGCATCCGGAGCCAGAACGGCGCCAGGTCCTGGCGGCGCGCCGCCAGGGCCGCCTGGACCCGCGGGTCGCCGGCCAGGCCCGGCGCGGCGGACCCGGCCCGCGGGGCCGCCGGGCGGACCCCGAGCGCCGCCAGCACCCCGGCCGCCTTCGCGTGGGTCTCCGCGACCTCGCCCGCCGGGTCCGAGTGGCGGACCAGCGTGGCGCCCACCGGCACCCGCAGCGCGCCGTCCGCCGCGATGTCCGCGGTCCGGATCAGGATCGGGGAGTCCAGCGTCTGCGTCCCGGCCCCGTCGACGCCCAGCAGCGCCAGCGCGCCCGCGTAGTAACCGCGCCCGCCGGCCTCGTACCGCTCGATCACCCGGCAGGCGTTCTGTACGGGAGAGCCGGTCACCGTCGCCGCGAACATGGTTTCGCGCAGCACCTCCCGCACGTCCAGCGAGGACCGGCCGCGCAGCTCGTACTCGGTGTGCGCGAGGTGTGCCATCTCCTTGAGCCGCGGCCCGACGACGACCCCGCCGCGGTTGCCGACCGTGCACATCATCTTCAGCTCCTCGTCGACCACCATCGACAGCTCCTCGGTCTCCTTGCGGTCGCCGAGGAAGGCGAGGAGGGACTCGGCGGTCGGGCCGCCGGCCGGATAGCGGTACGTCCCGCTGATGGGGTTCATCACGACCGTGCCGCCGGACATCCGCACGTGGACCTCGGGGCTGGCCCCGACCAGAGTGCGCTCCCCCGTGTGCACGACGTACGTCCAGTACGCGCCGCGCTCGCCCAGCAGCAGCCTCCGGAACAGCGCGAGCGCGTCGGCCCGCCCGAAGCCGTCGATCCGGCCCCGGTACGTGCGCCGGATGACGAAGTTCGCGCCCTCGCCGCGGCCGATCTCGTCCCGGATCACCCGCTCGACGGTGGCCGCGTACTCCTCGTCGGGCACGTCGAAGCCGCCGCCCGCGACGTGCACCGGGTGGTCCGGCAGCGCGGCCAGCGCCTCCGCGAGGGGGACCTCGTACGCCTCCTCGGCGGCCAACACGGTCAGCGGCGTGCCGTCGTCGCGCACGTCGAACCCGCGCTCCCGGATCTGGCGGAACGGGACGAGGGCGAGTGTGGGCAGCTCCCGTACGGGCAGCTCGGCGAGGAGCCCGGCCTCGTGGACCGCGCCGATCAGCACCTCGACGGTGTCGTGGTCGCGGCCGGGGGTCCGGCGGCGCAGCAGGGCGAACGGCGGGCAGGAGTCGTCGAGCAGTTCGAGCAGGCGGCTGGGTTCCATGGGCGGGCGTCCTTCTCCGTCGGTGAGGTGAAGAGGAGCGGCCGGGCCCGGAAAACACCGAAGGCCGCCCCTCGGGCGGCCTTCGCGTCGTGCGTGTCAGTGGGTACGCGCGAGAAGTGGGCCGCCGGAAGCGGGCCACCACCAGTTCTGGTTCGAGTGCGCGTACATGCTGGCGACCATAGCCCACCCGCAGCCGCGGCCGCAGCCCCCGCACCGCCACAGGAGTCCCGCAGAGACACCCGTCTCACGGAGTGGGCACCGGGCTGGACGTGGCGCAAGACGCCGTAATGTGTACGAGGTGACCGTGAACGCTGAAACCCAAGCCCCCGTCGCCAAGGCGACATGGCGAGACCTTCCCGCGGCGCAGCAGCCTTCGTACCCCGATGCCGAGGCACTGCGCGCTGTCGTCGCGGACCTCGAATCGTATCCTCCGCTTGTTTTCGCGGGTGAGTGCGACCAGCTGCGCGCCCGCCTGGGAGCCGTCGCCAAGGGCGAGGCGTTCCTGCTGCAGGGCGGCGACTGTGCCGAGGCCTTCGACGCCGTGTCCGCCGACCACATCCGCGCCAAGCTGAAGACGCTGCTCCAGATGAGCGCCGTCCTGACGTACGCGGCCTCCGTGCCCGTCGTCAAGGTCGGCCGGATCGCCGGCCAGTACTCCAAGCCGCGCTCGAAGGACACCGAGACCCGCGACGGCGTCACCCTGCCGACCTACCGCGGCGACTCCGTCAACGGCTTCGCCTTCACCGAAGAGGCCCGGATCCCGGACCCCGAGCGGCTGAAGCGGATGTACCACGCGTCCGCGTCGACGCTGAACCTGGTGCGCGCCTTCACCACCGGTGGCTACGCGGACCTGCGCCAGGTGCACGCCTGGAACCAGGACTTCGTGAAGTCCTCCCCGTCCGGGCAGCGCTACGAGCAGCTCGCGCGGGAGATCGACAACGCGCTGAACTTCATGAAGGCCTGCGGCACCGACCCGGCCGAGTTCAAGGCCGTCGAGTTCTACGCTTCCCACGAGGCGCTGCTGCTCGCCTACGAGGGCGCGCTCACCCGTACGGACTCCCGCACCGGGAAGCTGTACGACACCTCCGGCCACATGGTCTGGATCGGCGAGCGCACCCGCCAGCTGGACCACGCGCACATCGAGTTCTGCTCGCAGATCGCCAACCCGATCGGCATCAAGCTCGGCCCGACCACCACGGTGGACGAGGCGCTGACCTACATCGACCGCCTGGACCCCGAGCGCGAGCCGGGCCGGCTGACCTTCGTCGTCCGCATGGGCGCCGACAAGGTCCGCGACAAGCTCCCCGAGCTCGTCGAGAAGGTCACGGCCTCGGGCGCGACCGTCGCCTGGGTCACCGACCCGATGCACGGCAACACCTTCGAGGCGGCCTCCGGCCACAAGACGCGCCGTTTC
This sequence comes from Streptomyces sp. NBC_00597, assembly GCF_041431095.1. Lineage (GTDB taxonomy): Bacteria > Actinomycetota > Actinomycetes > Streptomycetales > Streptomycetaceae > Streptomyces. The sequence goes on along the minus strand of NZ_CP107757.1, from coordinate 3,157,677 downwards.
GACGACGTGCTCGACGAGGTCAAGGGCTTCTTCGAGGTCCACAAGGCCCTGGGTACCCACCCGGGCGGCATCCACGTCGAGCTCACCGGTGACGACGTCACCGAGTGCGTGGGCGGCGGCGACGAGATCTTCGTCGACGACCTGCACCAGCGCTACGAGACGGCCTGCGACCCGCGGCTCAACCGCAGCCAGTCCCTGGACCTGGCCTTCCTGGTCGCGGAAATGTACCGCGATCAGTAAGTGGCTTCGTACGACGGTGGGGCACGGATCGATGTGATCCGTGCCCCACCGTCGTTCTCAGGGCTTTTGGGCGAGCCTCGCTTTGGGTACGGTTAGGTAAGCCTCACCGAATAGGGGATGGCTACAGAGACCGTTCCTGCCAGGGAGGTGAACCGCGTGTACGTCTGCTCTTGCTTCGGGATCACCGACAAGCAGGTCAAGGACCACGCGGCTGCCGGGGCCTGCACCCCCCGCCAGATCGCCTCGGTCACCAAGGCCGGCACGGACTGCGGATCCTGCGTGCGCACCATCCAGGGCCTCCTGGGCCGCGGGGCCTGCCCGCGCCGGGAACTCCTGGAGAAGGGCAATGCGGCCGCCGTGCTCGCCGCCGACCCGGAGCTCGCGGAAGCCGCGTAGGGCTCAGGCGCAGGACCCGCGCACAAGGTCCGCGCGCAGGCCCCCGGTACTCAGCCCTCCGGCTGCTCGATCAGCTGCGCGATGTAGAGCGGCTCCCCGATGCTCTCGATGAGCTCCAGCTGGGTGTCGAGGTAGTCGATGTGGTGCTCCTCGTCCGCCAGGATGTCCTCGAAGAGGCGCGCCGAGGTCACGTCGCCCTTGCCGCGCATCACCTCGATCCCGCGCTTGAGGCGGTCGATCGCCTCGACCTCGACCTGCCGGTCCGCCTGGAACATCTCCGTCAGGGTCTGGCCCACCCGTACGTGGAAGAGCCGCTGGTAGTTCGGAAGCCCGTCCAGCATGAGGATGCGCTCGGTGAGCTTGTCCGCGTGCTTCATCTCGTCGATGGACTCGGCACGGGTGTAGTTCGCGAGCTTGGTCCAACCCTTGTTGTCCTGGATCCGGTAGTGGAGCCAGTACTGGTTGATCGCCGTGAGCTCGCCGGTCAACTGCTCGTTCAGAAACTCAAGGACCTCGGGGTCGCCCTGCATCGCAGAGGCTCCTTCCAGGCAGTGTCAGCTGTGTGACGGGGCTGGGGCACCGCCCCAGCCGCGGCTGGGGGAGTGCGCGCATCCTCGCACCGCCGCAGGGGGTCGTCCAGTAAGTACCTCCTTAGTGCGAGTTGGCGTGACTTGCCCTCATAGGGTCGTAGCTGGTCGTGACCACCCTGCTGCGTCTGTCACCATGGAGTCATGGGTCAGCCGGAAAGCCGGGAATCTCCGGGAGCAGAACAGCCGGAGCTTCCACCGGGGCAGCGGTTGCAGCGCGGTTGGCCGGTCACCCACTACGGCCCGGTCCCCAAGTTCAAGCCGGACCGCTGGGAGTTCCGCGTCTTCGGTGCCACCGCCGACGGCGAGAAGCACTGCTGGAACCACGAGGAGTTCACGGCCCTGCCGTTCGAAACGGTCGTGGCCGACCTGCACTGCGTGACGAAGTTCAGCATGCCGGGCGCCGAGTGGGGCGGGGTCCTCGCCCGCGAAATCCTCGCCCTGGCGCCGCCGTCGCCGCAGGTCACGCATGTGATGGTGTGGGCCGAGTACGGCTTCAGCTCCAATCTGCGGCTGGCCGACTTCGCCTCCGAGCGGACCGTCTTCGCCACCCACGAGGGCGGTGAACTGCTCACTGCGGAGCACGGCTTCCCGGTGCGGCTCGTGGTTCCGCACCTGTACGCCTGGAAGGGCCCCAAGTGGGTCCGCGGCATCGAGTACATGACCGCCGACCGCCGCGGCTTCTGGGAGGAGCGGGGCTACCACAACATCGGCGACCCCTGGCGCGAGCAGCGCTACTCGTACCAGGAGGAGCCGGGGGACGGCCCCGAGCTGTAGCCGGCCGGGCCCGCCCGTCAGTGGTGGTAGCGGTGGACGACCGCGTGCCCCTTGCCGCGGCCGATCAGCCACTTGTTGACCGGGGTCGTGACGAGGAAGGCGAGCGCGAGCGAAACCGCCAGCGCGATCCAGAACAGCGCCTGCGAGAGGTGTGCGTCCATCGCTCCGGGCCACACCGCGATCACGCCGTTGTCGATCAGTTCCATGACGGCGATCGAAAGCGTGTCCGCCGCCAAGGCCACCCGGAAGGCCGTACGCAGGTCCACGCCCGCGGCGAGGATCCCGCGCAAGGTGAGCGCGTAGCCGAAGAAGAACGCGAGGGCGATCGCCAGGATCGTCGTCGGAACGTTTCCCCAGCCGAGTGCCGTGCCGACGACCATGCCGAGCACCTCGCCCACGGCGCATCCGGTGAGGCAGTGGAGGGTGGCCTTGGCGGCCGTGGCCCAGCTCGCCCGGCCGGCGTCGTGGTGCCCGTGGTGCGCATGCTCTGCGTGTGAGTGTTCCGCCTGCGTGTGGTGTGCGTGTTCCATCGTGACCCCCTGGGGACGCCTGAAAACGGTCCTGCGTACGAGCACAACCGCATACCCCCCAGGGGTATTCCTCAACGGGTCAGTGGAGTTCGCGCAGCTCCTTCAGCAGGGCCACGTCCGCCGCGTGCCCCTCCTTGCCGCCCGGCGTCTCGATGATCAGAGGGACACCTTCCATCGCGGGGTGCGCGAACAGCTCGCCGAAGGCGTCCCGGCCGATGTGACCCTGGCCGATGTTGGCGTGGCGGTCCTTGTGGGCGCCCACGCCCTCCTTCGAGTCGTTGGCGTGGATCAGCTTCAGTCGCCCCTCGCCCACCGTGTCCACCAGCAGGTCCAGCGTCTGCTTGGCCCCGCCCGGCTCCGCCAGATCGTGCCCCGCCGCGAAGATGTGGCAGGTGTCCAGGCAGATCCCGAGCTTCGGATGGTGGTCGAGCGCCTCGAAGTACGGGCCGAAGTCCCACGTCCGGGAGCACAGCGAGGAGCCCTGCCCGGCCGTGGACTCCAGCAGCAGGAACGGGTCATCGTCGTGCACCAGCTCGTCCAGCAGCGGCAGCATGTACTCCCTGACCTGCGCATACGCCGCCTCGCGCGGGCGTCCTCCGGTCGCTGAGCCGGTGTGCACCACCACCCCGAGCGCGCCGATCTCCCGGCCGCGGCGCAGCGAGTGCCGCAGCGACTCCACCGACTTCTCCACGGTCGCCTCGGTGTGCGAGCCGAAGTTGATCAGGTACGGGGCGTGCACGTACGCCGGGATCGACCCGGCCTCGCACCCCGCACGGAACAGCTCGTCCTGCGCCGGGTTCCCGACCGGGGTCGCCCAGCCGCGCGGATTGGCCACGAAGACCTGGACGGCCTCCGCACCCATCTCCCGCGCGTACGCCAGCCCCACCGAAGCGAGCCCGCCGGCGACGGGGACGTGCCCGCCCACGGGATTGCGCATCACCTGGTCCATCTACCGCTACAGCCCCTTGGTCCGCAGGACGATCGTGCTGCCCTCGGGGGCGGCCTGGCCGCCCGGCACCGACTGCGCGTCCACCGTGTTGCTGAAGGAGAGGAACGGACGCTCCACCTTCACCTTGAAGCCGGCCGCCTCCAGCGTCTTGCGGGCCACGTCCGCCTCCTGGCCGGTCACGTTCGGCACCGGGATCTGCCGCGGGCCCTTGGACACGGTGAGCGTCACCGTGTCACCGGTCGAGGCCTGGACGCCGGCGCCGATCGACTGGTTGGCGACCGTACCGGCCGGGAACTGCGAATTGACCTGGTCGGCGGCCGTCTCGACCTTGAGGCCGGCGTCCTGGAGCGTGGCCCGTGCCTGGTCGAGGGGCCGTCCTGCCACGTTCGGCACCTGTACCGGCCGGCCCCTGCTGACCAGGATCGCGACCGCCGTGTCGGTGGGGCGCTTCTGCCCGCCCGTCGGGTCGGTGGAGATCACCGAACCCTGGGCGACGTCCTGACTGAATGCCTGCGTGACCAGGCCTGGCGCCAGACCGCTCTTGGTCAGCTCGGCCTTCGCGTCCTCCAGCGTCTTGCCCTTCACGTCCGGTACGACGACGACCTCGGGGCCGCGCGAGACCGTGAGCACCACCGCACCGTTGCCGCGGATCCGCTTGCCGCCGGCGGGGTCGGAGTTCATCACCGTCCCGCGGTCGAAGGCGTCGCTGAACTTCCGGTCGATCCGCTTCACGCCGAGGCCGGCCGCGGACAGCTCGGTCTTGGCCTGCGCCTCGCTCTTGCCCAGCAGGTTGGGTACCTGGGTGAACTGTCCGGCGTTGATGTACCAGACCCCGGTGCCCAGGCCGAGGGCCAGCAGCACCCCGGCGATGACGAGCAGCGTGCCGCGCCGCGGCCCGCGCCGGGCCGGCGGCGCCGCCTGGGCCTGCCGCACCTGCGCGCGGTCCGGGAGCTCCAGCCGCGACGTGGGGTTCGCGGGCTGCGCCGCCACGGACCGCGCGATCACGCTGGTGCGGTCCTCGGTGGCGCTCCGTACCTGCGCGTACGCCTGGGGCGGTACCGAGTCCAGCTCGGCGTCGCTCAGCCGCGCGCGGGCGTCGAGGGTCAGCCCGAGCAGGGCGGCCGCGTCGGCGGGGCGCAGCTCCGGATCGCGGGCGGCGGCGTACGCGACGAGCTCGTCCAGGCCGGCGGGCAGCCCTGGGACGGCGGCCGACGGGGGCGGCACGTCCTCGTGCAGGTGCTGGTAGAGCACCTGGGCGGGGGTGCCGCCGCTGTGCGGCTTGGAGCCGGTGAGCATCTCGTACAGGACGACGCCGCAGGCGTAGACGTCCACGCGGGTGTCGCCGCTGCCGCTCTCTATCTGCTCCGGGGCGAGGTAGGAGACGGTGCCGAGGACGGAGCCGGTGGTGCTGGTGACCGAGTCGACGGACCGGACCAGCCCGAAGTCCGCCACCTTGACCCGGCCGTCGTCGCCGATCAGGACGTTCTCCGGTTTCATGTCCCGGTGCACGAACCCCGCGCGGTGCGCGGCGCCGAGCGCGGCCAGGACGGGCTCAAGGATGTCGAGCGCCGCACGGGGCTGGAGCGCGCCGCGCTCGCGCAGGACGTCACGCAGCGTGCAGCCGGACACGTACTCCATGGCGAGGTACGTGTACGGCCCGTCGGTGCCCTGGTCGAAAACGGCGACGACGTTGGGGTGCGCGAGGCGGGCGACGGACTTGGCTTCTCTGATGAAACGGTCGACGAAGCCGCCGTCGGCGGCGAGCGCCGGGTGCATCACCTTCAGCGCGAGCACGCGGTCGAGACGGGTGTCGACGGCCCGGTAGACCGTTGCCATGCCGCCGGCCGCGATTCGGGCGTCGACGCGGTAGCGGCCGTCGAGTGTCTGCCCGACGAGGGGGTCATCCAGGGTCGTATCCACCCGGCGATTCTACGAGCGCCTTCCGGGCTTCCGGCCAGGGTGGTGATTGTTGCAGCGCAGCTGTGACGTCCGGCCGGGGGTGCGCCCAGCGCCTCGAACGCCGGCGGGGCCGGTTTTTCCAGCCCGTACGACGTTCGAGGGCCGGGTCAGAAGGCCGGGCGTTCCGGGTCGAGGGCGGCGTGGCCGTCGGTGGGGGACGAGGCCTGTGCGAAGCGGCGCTGCGGGATGCGGCCCGCACGGAACGCCAGCCGCCCCGCGGACACGGCGTCCCGCATCGCCGTCGCCATCAGGACCGGCGACTGGGCGCGGGTCACCGCCGAAGCCAGCATCACCGCCGAGCAGCCGAGCTCCATCGCCAGGGCGGCGTCCGAGGCCGTGCCGGCGCCGGCGTCCAGGACCACCGGGACCCCGGCCCGCTCGCAGATCAGCTCGAAGTTGTGCGGGTTGCGGATGCCCATGCCCGAGCCGATCGGAGATCCCAGCGGCATGATCGCCGCGCAGCCCGCGTCCTCCAGCTTGCGGGCGAGCACCGGGTCGTCGTTCGTATAGGGCAGCACCGTGAAGCCCTCGTCCACCAGGGTTTCCGCCGCGTCCAGCAGCTCCACCCCGTCCGGCAGCAGGGTCCGCTCGTCGGCCACGACTTCCAGCTTGATCCAGTCCGTGCCCAGGGCTTCTCGCGCGAGGCGTGCCGTCAGCACGGCCTCACCCGCCGTGAAGCAGCCCGCGGTGTTCGGCAGGACCGCGATGCCGAGCCGGTCCAGGACCGACAGGACTGAGCCCTGGACGGTCGGGTCCAGCCGGCGCATCGCGACCGTGGTGAGCTCCGTGCCGGACGCGATCAGGGCGCGTTCCAGGAGGTCCAGGCTCGGTGCCCCGCCGGTCCCCATGATCAGGCGGGAGGAGAAGGTCCGGCCGCCCAGTTCGAAAGCGTCGTCCGCCATCGTGCTCAGCCTCCCTGTACCGCGGTGAGGACCTCGACCCGGTCGCCCTCGCCCACCGGCGTGAGCGGCCACTGTCCGCGCGGGACCACGGTTTCGTTCAGTGCGGCCGCGACGCCGGACGGCGCCGCGGTCAGGGTGGCGACCACCGCGTCGAGGGTGGTGCCGGCCGCGATCTCGCGCGGCTCGCCGTTGACGGAGATGGTCATGCGTACGACTCCTGACGTGCGGCGCTGAAGCGGCGCGGGGTGAACGGGCGGGCGATCTCCGGCACCGTGCCGGTGGTCAGCAGCTGTGCCATCACGTCGCCGGTGAGCGGGGTGAGCAGCACCCCGTTGCGGTAGTGGCCCGTGGCCAGGTGCAGGCCGGGCAGGTCGGTCGGGCCGAGCAGCGGGGCGTTGTCGGGGGAGCCGGGCCGCAGCCCGGCCCGGGTCTCGGTCAGTGGAAGTTCGGTGATGCCGGGTACCAACTCATGTGCATCGCGCAGGAGTTCGTACACGCCGCCGGCGGTGACCGTGGTGTCCCAGCCGAGTTCCTCGCTGGTGGCTCCGATGACGAGCTCGCCGTTCTCGCGCGGCACCAGGTACACGTGGCTGCCGCGGACGACCGCCCGCACCGTCCGGGAGAGGAACGGGGCGTACGGCGCCGGTACCGCGAGCCGCAGCACCTGGCCCTTCACCGGCCGTACGGGGGGCAGCACCTGCGGCGGTACGCCGGCGAGGCGGCCGCTGAGCGAGCCTGCGGCCAGGACCAGCTGGTCCGCGCGCAGCTCCGTACCGTCGTCGAGCAGTGCGCCGACGGCCCGGTCGGCGGTGGTGAGCAGCCGCTCCGCGCCCGCCCGGCGGATCTCCACGCCGGCGCCCTCGCAGGCGGTCAGCAGCGCGGCCGCCAGCCGGCGCGGATCGACCTGGTGGTCGCCGTCCACGCGCAGGCCGCCGCGTACGCCCGGGGCCAGCATCGGCTCCAGGCGGCGGCACTCGCGGCCGGTGAGCCACTCTGACTCCAGGCCGCAGCGGCGCTGGAGGGCGTGCAGTTCGCGCAGGTGGAGCCGGTCGTCGGCGTCGAGGGCGACGGCGAGCGTGCCACAGGCGCGGTAGCCGATGTCCATCCCGCCGGACGCCTCGGCAAGCTCTGCGGCGAACTCCGGGTAGCGGGCGGCGGAGGCGAGGTTGAGGCCCAGCAGGGTCTCCTCGCCGTAGTGCAGTTCGGTGACGGCTGCGAGCATGCCGGCCGCGACCTGCGCGGCGCCGCCGCCGGGCGCCGGGTCGGCGAGCACGGTCCGCAGCCCGCTCCGGGCCGCCCGCCAGGCGGTGACCAGGCCGATGAGCCCGCCCCCGATGACGAGGACGTCGGATCCCGCGGCGGATCCCGCGGCGGTTCCCTTCCGAGATGAGTGCATGGGCGTCCAGCCCCTCCCTTCGCCGGCATGACCCGGATCAGGTTCGTACGGTCGGAGGCCGCTCAGCCTCCCTCTCAGCCCGGTGCGCCCGGACTCCCGCGATAGGTACGACCGCCAGCCTAACCCCGGCGACGGGGCCGGGTAAGGCTGCCTCCCCGGGTCCACTGTTACTGACTGTGCGTCAGATCGCTAGGCTGGGCGGTGTGAGCGAGCAGACGGAACAGACTCAGAGCGGTGTCGTCATCGTCGGCGCCGGAATGGCCGGGGTGCAGACCGCGGTCGCCCTTCGGGAGCAGGGCTGGAGCGGCCCCGTGACCCTGCTGGGAGCCGAGCCCCACCAACCCTACGACCGGCCCCCGCTGTCCAAGGCGGTACTGCTCGGCAAGGCCGAGGACTCCGCCTTCGACGTGGACTTCGAGGGGCTCGGGATCGAGCTCCGGCTCGGTGTGGAGGTCACCGGGCTGCGGGCCGCCGAGCGCGAGCTGGACACCGAGGCGGGGCCGGTCCCGTACGGGGTGCTCGTCCTGGCGACCGGCGCCGAACCGCTGACCCTGCCCGGGTCCGAGGGCGTCCAGGGCGTGCACCTGTTGCGCACCCTGGACGACGCGGCCCGGCTGCGCCCGGTGCTGGCCGCGGCGCCGGCGACCGTGGTGGTCGGGGCCGGCTGGATCGGCGCCGAGTTCGCCACCGCCGCGCGCGAGGCGGGCTGTGCGGTGACCGTGGTCGAGGCGGCGGACCGGGTGCTGGCCGGGGCGCTGCCGGCGGAGGTCGCGGCACCCATGACCCGCTGGTACGAGGAGGCGGGGGCCGCCCTGCTGACCGGCGCCAAGGTGGCCTCGGTGGAGTCCGGGCGGGTCCTGCTCGCGGACGGGCGGGAGCTGCCGGCGGGCGCGGTGGTCGTGGGCATCGGCGCCCGGCCCGCCACCCGGTGGCTGGAGGGCTCGGGGATCGAGCTCGGGCCGGACGGCTCGGTCACGGCGGACGCCTACCTGCAGACCTCCCTGCCCGGGGTGTACGCGGTCGGCGACTGCGCGTCGTTCCCCTCGGCGCGCTACGGGGCGCGGCTGCTGGTGCACCACTGGGACAACGCCCTGCAGGGGCCGCGCGTGGTCGCGGCGAACATCCTGGCGGGGGCTCCGGCCCAGGTCTACGACCCGGTGCCGTACTTCTGGTCGGAGCAGTTCGGGCGCTTCGTGCAGTATGCGGGGCACCACGCGGGAGCGGACGAGCTGATGTGGCGCGGGGACCCCGCCGAGGCGACCTGGTCGGTGTGCTGGCTGCGGGCCGGAGCGCTGGTCGCGGTCCTGGCGGTGGGCCGGCCGCGGGATCTGGCGCAGGGGCGGAAGCTGATCGAGACGGGCGCCCCGGTGGACCCGACCAAGATCGCGGACCCCGCCACGCCCCTGAAATCCGCGCTGGTCTAGGGGTCGCGTCCGCGAGCCGCGCCGGAACGCCGGGAGCCCCGTCCGGAGCCCCGTCCGGGAGCGGTGCGCGGGGCGCGGCGGAGCCGCCGCGCCCCGGACGGGCCGGCTCGGGTACCGGGTGTCGGTCCGAGGTGGCAGGCTTGTGCCCGTGACCGAGATTGACGCAAAGATCGATGCCCTTGTCCCCGCGTGGCTGTACCTCCCCGACATCGCGGAGATGCTCGACATCGAAGTGACCAAGGTTCGCCAGCTGGTCAAGGAAGGTCAGCTGCTCGCGGTGCGCCGCGGCGAGAACCGTTCCCTCCAGGTCCCCGCGGCCTTCATCGACGGGGACAAGATCGTCAAGGGCCTGGTCGGCCTGCTGACCGTGCTCCGCGACGACCGCTTCACCGACGCGGAGATCCTGGAGTGGCTGTTCACCGCCGACGACACCCTGCCCGGCACCCCCGTCCAGGCGCTGAGCGAGAATCGCGGCACGGAGGTGAAGCGCCGCGCCCAGGCGCTCGCCCTCTGAACCGCGCCATTTGATCCAACCGCGGTGCGCGGGCCCCGGACGGCCCGTGCACCGCTCCCACCCCGGGGGGTACCCATGTCCGTGAAGGCCCAGCTGTCCGACGCACGGCTCTACCTGTGCACGGACGCCCGCAAGCGGCAGGGGGACCTCCCCGAGTTCCTCGACGCGGTCCTGGCCGGCGGCGTGGACATCGTCCAGCTCCGGGACAAGGGCATGGAGGCCGGCGAGGAGCTCGAACACCTCCGGGTCTTCGCGGACGCGGCCCGCCGGCACGGCAAGCTCCTCGCGGTCAACGACCGCGCCGACGTCGCCCACGCCATCGGCTCCGACGTCCTGCACCTGGGCCAGGGCGACATCCCGGTGCCCGCCGCCCGCGCGATCCTCGGCGAGGACCTCCTGATCGGCCGGTCCTGCCACGCCGAGTCCGAGGTCGACGCCGCCGTCGCCGAGCCGGGCGTGGACTACTTCTGCACCGGCCCCTGCTGGCCCACCCCCACCAAGCCCGGCCGGTACGCCCCCGGCCTCGGGCTGGTCCGCTACGCGGCCTCGCTGGCCTCGGCCCGCCCCTGGTTCGCCATCGGCGGCATCGACGCCGGCAACCTCGACGAGGTCCTCGACGCCGGAGCCGACCGCATCGTGGTCGTCCGCGCGTTGACCGAGGCCTCCGATCCGGGTGCGGTCGCCGCCGACCTGGCCAAGCGGGTCCGGGAGCGCGTTTCCGCCTAAGTCTTCTCGGGGCGCCCGTGCAGGTGTCCAAAAACGTGTCCAAAAGGCGGACACGGCTTCGGGGTCCGCGTAGGCGCGTCTAACCTGCCCGTATGGCCCTTGGTACCGCTTCCACCCGTACGGACCGTGCACGCACGGTCCGTGACCTGCTGGCGTCCGGGAGCCCGTCGTACTCCTTCGAGTTCTGGGCCCCCAAGACGGAGAAGGGCGAGCGCAACCTCTGGAACGCGCTGCGCCGGATCGAGGCGGTGGGCCCGAGCTTCGTCTCCGTGACCTACGGGGCCGGCGGCTCCACCCGCGGCGGCACCGTCAAGGCCACCCAGGAGATCGCCGCCGACACGACCCTGACCCCCGTCGCGCACCTCACCGCGGTCGACCACTCCATCGCCGAGCTGCGCCACGTGATCGGCCAGTTCGCCGACGCCGGCATCCGCAACATGCTCGCCGTGCGCGGTGACCCGCCGGGCGACCCCATGGGTCCCTGGGTCGCGCACCCCGAAGGCGTGCACTACGCCGCCGACCTGGTCCGGCTGCTCAAGGAGTCCGGCGACTTCTGCGTGGGCGTCGCGGCGTTCCCCGAAATGCACCCGCGCTCGGAGGACTGGGACACGGACATCCGTCACTTCGTGGACAAGTGCCGTGCGGGCGCCGACTATGCGATCACCCAGATGTTCTTCGATCCGGAGAATTATCTGCGCCTGCGCGACAGCGCCCAGAAGGCGGGCTGCGAGACCCCGATCATCCCCGAGGTCATGCCTGTTGTGGGCATCAAGCAGCTCGACCGGCTGCCCCAACTCAGCAACGCGGCCTTCCCCGCAACCGTGAAAGAGCGCATGCTCGCCGTCAAGGACGATCCGGCCGCTGTACGCTCCATTGGGATCGAGTTCGCCACGGAGTTTTGCGCGCGGCTGCTGTCCGAGGGTGTCCCGGGGCTGCACTTCATCACGCTGAACAATTCCACGGCGACTCTCGAAATCTACGAGAACCTGGGCCTGCACCAGCGGGCCTGATCGGCCGGCCCCCGTTTCCTGGGCGGTTGGCCGTACCGAGAGGTGCCACGCATGGGAATGACGGTCCTCTACATCGCGTTCGGTTTCGTCGCGCTGTGGCTGCTTGCCGAGGTCCTGATGCAGTACAAGGCCCGGTTGCGCTGGCGGCTGCTCGCGTTCGCCGGGTTCCTCGGAGTGGTCGCCGGGGTGGTGCTGCCGTCGGTGCCGGTCATCGGCCTCGGCGCGGCCGCGTTCGCCGTGGGCCAGACCCTGGTGACCCTCTCCTTCCGCAAGGGCTTCGAGGCCGGCTGGGCGCTGCGCCGCGGCGGCAAGCCCGTACGGCAGACCCGACGCCGGCGGGCGGGCGGTCCGCGCCCCGAGCCCGCGCTGGAGGTGACCGCGCTGGAGTACGGGTCCGACGGGGCGACGGCGGACCCGGAGGGCGCCGGCACGCCCGAAGAGGCGCGGCCCGAACCGCGGTTCCAGGCCGCGGCCGCGGAGTTCTACAGCCCGGAGCCGCTGCCCGAGGACACCGGGTCGTACGGGATACAGAGCTTCGCCCCCACCGCCGACGCGGGCGGGACGGCGGCGTTCGCCTCGCCGTACTCCACGGCCGAGCAGGACGCCCACCAGTACGCCGCCCACTACGACACGCAGGCCTACGCCCCGCAGAACCAGGGCAGCTACGACTACTCCGCGGGCTATCCGGCGGGCGGCGAACAGCAGGTCTACGCCGCCTACTCGGACCCGTACATCGGCACCGGCGGGGCCGTCATCCCGCAACAGCCCTACGACTACACTTCCTACCCCGAATACACGGCCGACCCGTACGCGAGCGCGGGCGGGCAGCAGCAGTACTCCATGGACACCCCGCCCGGCGGAGTGTGGGTGCCGCAGCAACGCGCCACCGAAGGGGCCGCCCCGGCCCACCCCGGTGACGAGCAGCAGAACCCGTACCCGCAGCAACAGCCCCAGCAGTACCCGTACCAGGGCACCGGCGAGTACGAGCAGTACCGCTACTGACGCCCCCGTACCGATGCGGGCCGCGCCCCCGGGAGTTGCTCCCGGGGGCGCCCGTGTCACTGGGAGCCGCGGAACCCCGCGCCCTCCACGATCAGCCCGGCCACCAGCGCCCCGGTCATCCCGGCGTGCGCGAGGCCGCCGCCGGGGTGCGCCCAGCCGCCGGCGAGGAACAGCCCCGGCAGGGCAGTGGTGTTGGCGGGGTAGAGCATCCGGCCGTCCGCTCCGGCCAGCGCGGGCGGGGGCACCGCGCCGTCCTGTGCGCCGGTCTCCGCCTCGATGTCCGCGGGCGTGCGCGCGTGCGCCCACAACAGCCGCTCACGCAGCTCCGGCACGGCCCGGGCCGCCAGGTCCAGCAGCTCCTCCGTATGGCCAGCAGAGGCGCCCCCAGGGCCGCAGACGGCGCTCACGGTGACCGCCTCGTGGTCCGCGTCGGGCCGCACGGCCGGGTCGTCGGGGCGCAGCACGGTCAGCTGGGCGCCGGGGGAGTGGACCAGGGTGCGGTGGACGGCGTCCGCGGGGCGCGCGCCGCGCAGCGCCAGCAGCAGGGTGAGCCGGCTGGCCACCCCCGGCCCGCGGGCGGGGGCGCCGCCGGCCGGCACCGGGGCCCGCAGCTGCCGCGGGTCGACGCCGCAGACCACGAGGTCGGCGGCGACCCCGGAGCCGTCGGACAGCACGAGCCCGGCCGCCCGGCCCTCCCGCTCCAGGACCTCCCGTACCGGAGCGTCGAAGACGAAGGTGACCTTCCGCTCCAGACAGCGCTCGTACACGGCGGTGGCCAGCGCCCGCATCCCGCCGCGCACGTACCAGCTGCCGAACGTCTGCTCCATGTACGGGAGCACGGCCGCCGAGGCCGGCGCGGTGGCCGGGTCGACCCCGTACGCCCGCACTCGGGCGGCCAGCAGCTCGCCGAGCTCCCCGCCCAGCTCGCGCCCGGCCACTTCGGCGAGGGTCGGCGGGCGGCGGCGCAACAGGCCGCTCCCGCGCAGGGCGGGGTACGGATCGCGCCCCAGCACCTGCCAGTCGGGGCGCAGGGGCTCCTCCAGCAGCGGGCGGCGGGTGGCGTCCCAGGCGTCTCGGGCCCGGCCCAGCACACCGTTCCAGCGGTCGCCGGCGCCCGCACCGAAGGCCTGGTCGAGGACGGCGGCGGCGCCGCCGCGGGAGCCGCCCGGGAGCGTGACGGCCGTGCCGTCGGCGAGGACGTGCCGGACGGCCGGGTCGACCTGGACCAGCTCGACGCAGTCCTCCAGGGGCCGCTTGCCGGTCTTGACGAACAGGTCGCGGTAGACGGCGGGCAGGTGCAGCAGACCGGGCCCGGTGTCGAAGGCGAAGCCGTCGCGCTCGTACCGGCCGACGGAGCCGCCGTACGTGGACCTGCGCTCGTACACCGTCACCTGGTGCCCTGCCACGGCCAGCCGGGCCGCCGTAGCCATCGCGCCCATGCCGGCGCCGATCACCGCAATTCGTGCCATGCGGATGACCCTACCGAGCGGGACCGGGGGAGCTCGGCGGGAGGTCAGCGGGGTGGGGCCGGGGCCCGGGCGGCCGCCCCGCGCTCCTCGGCGGCGAGCCGTTTCTCCTCGCGGCGCTGGGCCCGGCGGCGCAGGAAGCGGCGGATCCGGGTCCAGAGGAAGACGAGTATCGCCAGCCCGGAGGCCAGCAGGACGGCCGCGATGATCGCGGCGGCCTGCGGGTTGAACATCGCGAAGGTGACGATGCCGGCCACGGCCAGGTCCTCGGCGGTGCTCAGCGCGATGTTGCTGAAGGGTTCCGGTGAGGTGTTGACGGCCATGCGGGTGCCGGCCTTGACGAAATGGCTGGCCAAGGCTGTGGAGCCGCCGACGGCGCCGGCGGCGATGTCGGAGAGCGAGCCGCTCTGGCCGGCCAGCAGGGCGCCGACCACCGCTCCGGACAGCGGACGGATCACGGTGTGCACCGTGTCCCAGACCGAGTCCACGTACGGGATCTTGTCGGCGACGGCCTCGCAGAGGAACAGCACACCGGCGACGATCAGCACGTCGGTGCGCTGGAGGGACGCGGGGACCTCGTCGGTCAGTCCGGTCGCGCCGAAGGCGCCGAGCAGGAGGACCACGGCGTAGGCGTTGATCCCGCTGGCCCAGCCGCTGGTGAAGACCAGGGGGAGCACACTCACCGGGGCATCATGCCGTAGGACCGGGCCGCGGCGCGGGCGATCCGGTGGACGGGCGGGCGGACCGGCGGAGCGAAGACGTGAGGGGACGGCCGCCGCACGGCGGCCGTCCCCTCACGTCATGTCTGCGTGGCCCTACTGCCCATGTTCGTCGCGGCGGCGCTGCCACCGCTCCTCGATGCGGGTCATCATCGACCGACGCTGCCGGTTCCGGCCATGGGCCGAACCGCCAGAACTGCCGGAGACGGGCTGCTCGCCAGGCTTGGGTGCCTTGCGCCAACCGGTGACCACGAGGACCGTACAGCCCAGCATGACGAGGAATCCCACCACGCTGACCCAGAGTACGTTCGGAATGATCACACCGGTCATGAGGAGCGCGATACCCACCACAATGCCTGCGACTGCCTGGTAGACCCGTCGCCGGGTGTACGTACGCAGTCCGCTTCCCTCAAGCGCTGTCGCGAACTTGGGGTCTTCGGCGTACAGCGCTCGCTCCATCTGCTCGAGCATTCGCTGCTCGTGCTCCGAGAGCGGCACGGGAGTCCTCCTCATCCGTCGGTCGCGGGGGGTAGCGACCAGGGGTCCCCTTCAGGATAGGCGGGGAATCGCCCCCGTGACACCCGCCCTCTACGCCAGGTTACAAAAACACTGCCCGAAAAAGGCGCCGCCCGAAAAGGCGCTGCCCGGGAAAAACCCTGCGCGAAACCGTACCGCCGAGTGGGCGGTCACTGGGGCGCTTATTCCCCGTCGGCCCGTCCACCATGCCGGTCACTGGGAACGATCATACGGTGCCGAACGGCGGATCGGAGGGCGTCCGCAGTACTCGGTGAGAGGAACTCCGCAGATCAGGCGTGCTGCTCGCGCGGGGGCTTGGTGCCGAGGACGTGCAGCTGGGTGGCTACCGCGTGGAACGCCGGCAGCTCGGCGGCGGCCTCCTCCAGGCGCAACAGCGCCTCGACCGCGCCCGGCTCGGTGTCGACCAGGACGCCGGGGACGAGGTCGGCGAAGATGCGGATCCCGTGCACCGCACCGACCTCCAGGCCGGCCCCGCCGACCAGCTCGGCGAGCTGCTCGGCGGTGAAGCGGCGCGGTACCGGGTCGCCCGCACCCCAGCGGCCGGCCGGGTCGTTGAGGGCCGTACGGGCCTCGGTGAAGTGGCCGGCGAGCGCACGGGCCAGCACGGCCCCGCCGAGGCCGGCGGCCAGCAGGCTGAGCCTGCCGCCGGGGCGCAGGGCGGCGACCGCGTTGGCCACGCCCTCGGCCGGGTCGTCCACGTACTCCAGCACGCCGTGGCACAGCACCACGTCGTACGCGTCGCGCTCGACGACGTCCAGCAGGCCCTGGGCGTCGCCCTGCACCCCGCGGACGAGGTCGGCGACACCGGCCTCGGCGACGCGGCGCTCCAGCCCGAACAGTGCGTTCGGGCTGGGGTCGACCACGGTCACCCGGTGGCCCAGCCGGGCCACCGGCACCGCGAACTTGCCGGTGCCGCCACCGGTGTCCAGCACGTCGAGCACATCCCGCCCGGTCGCCTTCACCCGGCGGTCGAGTGCCTCCTTGAGGACCTCCCACACCACGGCGGTGCGAAGGGAGGCGCGGGGGCGGGAAGTGTCCGACACGGCTGATGACTCCTCGGCGCGACAAGGGGTGAGAGATGCGTGTCCCACCCTATTGCCTGGGGGATGTCCCGCCGGTCACCCAGGGCAGCTCAGCCCGCGTCCGCGGGCCGCGGATGATCGGGACGGGGCTGCGGCAGCATCGGCGCCTGCGGCTGGAGGGCGAGCATCCGCTCGACCAGCCGCAGGAACATCTCCACGGCGCGCACCAGATCGTCCGCGTCCCGGACCGTCGCCGCATCCCGTATCCCCGCCTCCGCGCGGGCCCGGCGCTCGGCGCCGGAGGCGAACAGCGCGCTCCACTCCGTCAACTCCGGCGCTATCTCCGGCAGTACCTCCCACGCGCTGCGGATCCGGGGCCGGCGCCGCACGCCGGCCGGCTCGGGCCGCCCGCGCGCGGCGAGCACGGCCGCGGCGGTGCGCAGCGCAGCGAGGTGGGCGGTGGCGTACCGCTCGTTGGGCCGGGTCAGCCGGACGGCCTCGGTGAGGCCGGAGCGGGCCTTGGCGAGCAGATCGAGCGCGGCCGGAGGTGCTGCCGACCTGCGCGGGACGGGGTGGACAGGGGACGGGGACGGTGTGGCCATGACGAACCTCCTGTCGTTGCGTACTGCTGTGTCTGCGTTTGTGCCTGCCCCCATCGTGACGCTCACCACTGACAATCGCCCTGACCTGCTGTTTTGCCCGCTCTGTCCGGTCAACTGCCCCCCTGTGCGCATGTGGTGCTCCTCAAGCTGCTAGTTTTTGAACTGACCGGTCAGTTCAAAAGAAGGGGGGACGGCGTGGACAGCCCGCACGGTGCGGCCGTCAAGGCCGAGGACTTCGGACTCAAGGGCCCGCGCGGCTGGGTGTTCCGCGGGGTGGGCCTCGACGTGCCGCCCGGCTCGCTCATCGCGGTCGAAGGCCCCTCCGGCAGCGGCCGGACCTGCCTCCTCCTGGCCCTCACCGGACGCATGAAGGCGACCGAGGGCCACGCCGAGGTCGCCGGCCACCGGTTGCCGAAGCACATGGCCGCGGTCCGCCGGATCGCCGCCCTCGGCCCGGTCACCGGGGTCAACGAGCTCGACCAGTCCCTCACCGTCGCCGAGCAGCTGCGCGAGGGAGCCCTGCTCCAGCGCCGCTACGAGGGCCCCGTCCGCGTCCTGCTGCGGCCGCGCGCCGAGCGCCGCACCGGCACCGGGGCCCGGATCGAGGCGGCGCTGGCCGCCGCCGGACTGGACCTCGCCGCGCTGCCCAAGGGCCCGCGCACCTCCGTACGGGACCTGGAGCGCCTGGAGGCGGTCCGGCTGTCCGTGGCCATCGCCCTGCTGGGCTCGCCGCGGCTGCTGGCCCTCGACGACCTGGACCTCAAGCTCTCGGAAGCCGAACGCTCCGAGGCCTGGACCCTGCTCCGCTCGATCGCCGACCGCGGGACCACGGTCCTCGCCGTGTGCAGCGACGCGCCGGACGACGCGACGGTCCTGCGCACGGGCGCCACAGCGAAGGCCGGGACCACAGAGAAGACCGAAAAGACCGACAAGACCGAAGACACGAAGGGGGCCGACGATGCGCTCGCCGAAGCTGGCCGCGCTTGAGCTGAAGCGGTTCGGGCGGGGGAAGCTGCCCGTCGCCGCTCTCATCGCGCTGCTCCTGCTGCCGCTGCTGTACGGCGCGCTGTACCTGTGCTCGTTCTGGGACCCGTACAAGAACCTGGACAAGGTGCCCGTCGCCCTCGTCAACGCCGACAAGGGCGCCACCGTCGACGGCAAGCACCTGGACGCCGGCGGCGAGATCGCCAAGAAGCTCCACGACAGCAAGACCTTCGACTGGCGCGAGGTCAGCGCCGCCGAGGCCGCCAAGGGAGTGGAGAAGGGGACGTACTACCTCTCCCTCACCATGCCCGCCGACTTCAGCACGAAGATCACCTCCAGTGCCGGGGACGACCCCACCACCAGCGCCCTGCAGGTCCGTACGAACGACGCGAACAACTACATCGTCGGGTCGATCTCGCGCACCGTCTTCTCCGAGGTCCGCTCCGCGGCGTCCACCAACGCCTCCCGCGGCTTCCTCGACAAGATCTTCGTCTCCTTCTCCGACCTCCACGACAAGACCGCCGAGGCCGCCGACGGAGCCGACCGGCTCAAGGACGGAGCCGGCAAGGCCCAGCAGGGGGCGAAGGAGATCGCCGACGGCCTCGACACGGTCGAGGAGAAGAACGGCGAGATCACCGGCGGGCTGAAGAAGCTCGACTCGGCCGCGGGCAAGCTGGAGACCGGCACGAAGGACATCGCCGACGGCACCCAGCAGGTCGCGGACAAGATCAACGGCACCGCCTCCCAGGTCCGTCCCTACCTCGACAACCCCAAGCAGCTCGCCGACACCGCGCTGCTCGTCGCGGACACCGCCCGGGTCGTCAACAACCACCTCGAAATCTTCAGCAAGAAGGCTCCCGCCGCAGCCAAGGTCAGCAAGCAGGCTGCCGCCCTGGCCGCCGACACGTACACCCGCACCTGCACGGGCGCTGCCGCAAAGCCCTTGCCGGTCACCTGCGCCGACATGAAGAGGCTGAAGGACGTCACCGCCGAAGCCGCCCAGCTCACCGGCGACGTCGACACCCTGGTCAACGACTCCAACGGCGATCTGGCCGACCTGCGCAAGGAGCTCACCGACCTGGAGAAGCAGGCCCGCAAGCTCGCCGCGGGCGCCCCCGCCCTCTCCGGCAAGCTGGACCAGGCCGTCGCCGACGCCAACGCCCTCAACACCGGCGCCCACAAGGTCGCCACCGGCATGGGCCAGCTGCACACCGGCCTCGGCAAGGCCACCGACGGCTCCGAGGCCCTCGGCGACGGCGTCGGCAAGCTCGGCGACGGGGCCCACCGCCTCGACGGCGGCATGTTCAAGCTCGTCGACGGCACCGGCGAGCTCGCCGGCGGCCTGCACGACGGCGTCGGCAAGATCCCGGACTACGACCAGCAGCAGCGCGACACCCGCACCCAGGTGATGGCCGACCCGGTCAAGCTCGCCAACCAGTCCCTGCACAAGGCGCCCAACTACGGCACCGGCTTCGCGCCGTACTTCATCCCCCTCTCCCTCTGGGTCGGCGCGATGGTCGCCTACATGCTCATCGCGCCGCTGAACCGGCGCGCCCTCGCCGTCGGCGCCTCGCCCTGGCGGATCGCCTTCGCCGGCTGGCTGCCCGTGGTGGGCATCGGCGTCCTGCAGGTGCTCGCACTGATGTCCGTGCTGCACTGGGGCCTCGGCCTGGAGATGGAACGCCCGGCCCTCACCATCGGCTTCCTCGCGCTGGCCACCGCCTGCTTCGCGGCGATGGTCCAGTGGCTCAACGCGAAGTTCGGGGCGGCCGGGCGCATCCTGGTCCTCGTCGTGCTGATGCTGCAGCTGACCTCGGCGGGCGGTACGTACCCCGTTCAGACCAGCCCCGCCTTCTTCAACTGGATCCACCCCTACCTGCCGATGACGTACATCGTCGAGGGGCTGCGCCGCCTCATCTCCGGCGGCGACCTCACCCGGGTCTGGGTCGGCTGCGCGGTCCTGGTCGCCTTCACCGCGGGCTCCCTCGCCCTGACCGCGCTCGCCGCCCGCGGCAAGCAGGTGTGGACGATGGACCGGCTGCACCCGGAACTGAGCCTGTAGAGATCGGTTGACCTGTGAGAATCAGCGCCATGGACACCAGCAACACCGGTACCGGCGGCAGCCGCCGGCAGGCGACCCGCCAGAAGCTCTACGAGGCGGCCGTCACGCTCATCGCCGAGCAGGGCTTCTCGGCCACCACGGTCGACGAGATCGCCGAACGGGCGGGCGTCGCGAAGGGCACGGTCTACTACAACTTCGCGAGCAAGAACGAACTCTTCGAGGAACTGCTGCGGCACGGCGTCGGGCTGCTGACGGCCTCGCTGCGCGACGCGGCCGAGGAGACCGAGCGGCGCGGTGGCAGCCGGGTCGAGGCGCTCGACGCGATGATCCGGGCCGGTCTCGTCTTCATCGACCGGTACCCGGCCTTCACCCAGCTGTACGTCGCCGAACTGTGGCGGACCAACCGGGCGTGGCAGTCCACGCTGATGGTGGTCCGGCAGGAGGCGGTCGCCGTCGTGGAGACGGTGCTGCGGGAGGGCGTCGAGCGCGGGGAGCTCAGCGCGGAGATCGACGTGCAGCTGACGGCCGCCGCGATGGTGGGCATGGTGCTGGTGGCCGCGCTCGACTGGCAGTCGTTCCAGAGCGAGAGGTCGCTGGACGACGTGCACTCGGCCCTGTCACTGCTGCTGCGGGGACGGGTCAGCGGGAACCGCTGAGGAGGCCGGTGCCCCCCGATCGGCGGTGCCGTGGTGCGGCGGGACGGCGTAGAACTGGTGGCGCCGCCCGCTCCGCGTGTCGTTCGCCGCGCCGCCTGAGTACGTGTACCTAGGCGCGGAAATGAGTACGGGCGCGGATGGGCCCCCACCTGCGCGGACGCCAGACTGGGGACAACGGACGGGGATCCGGCCCGGACCGCCGACACGGGGCGGCAGGTGCGGGCCGGGCTTCGCCGGACGGGGGAGGGAACGCGGAGCGGCGGGGCTCGGGGGGATCGAGCCTCGCCGCTCCGTGCGTGCACCCGCCTGTACGGGGCGGCCCCCGGGACTCTGCCCCCGGGACTCTGCCCCCCCCGGGACTCTGCCCCCGGGACTTCGTCCGGGGGAGCCCCAGCGCCGCGCATGCCGGCGGGGCCGGCCCCGCCGGCTCGACTCAGCCGCGGTTGCGGAGGGGGAGGCGGGCGCGGGTGCGGGTCAGGACCCCGGCGGCCTTCGCCAGGGGGGCTGCGGCGCGGGCCGTCAGGGCCGCCCAGCGGGCCGCCGCCGCCCAGCGCAGGCGCACCGCCGAACGCGGCAGCAGCAGCGCCCGAAGCCGGGAGCCGCGGCTCAGGGAGCCGAGCAGCGCGCCGCGCACCAGCAGGACGTCCGCCGCCAGGGTCTCGTACGAGACCTCCGCGCCGGGCGGGGCGTACAGTGCCCGCTCCACCGCCCCCGCGACCCGGTGCACCGCATCGGCCGCGTCGAGTTCCAGCCGGCCCAGCACCACCACGCGGCCCGCCGCCCGCCGCGGCGACAGGGCCCCGTCCGGGGCGATGCCCACGTCCCAGGCCGCATCACCCAGCTCCTGCCAGGCCTCCAGTACGCCTCCCGCCGCCAGCCGGCCGTCCCGTACCCGCTTGCGCCACAGCAGCGGCAGCAGCGGGAGGGCCAGCAGGGCCAGGATCGGCAGGGTCCAGCCCAGGACCGCGGTCAGCGACGGGCCACCGCCACCGGAGCCCGCGTCCTGGTGCGGCGCCGAGGCCCCGCACTCGCCCAGCTTCTTCGCCTCCGGCGGGCAGGCGTCCGCCTTCGAGGGCGCCGCCGACGGCTGGGCCGCTCCCGTCGAGGGCAGCGCCGTCGGCGCGGACGGCTGGGGCGCCGGCGCCTCGGGACGCGAGTAGTCCGGAACCGTGATGCCCTGGCGCGGCGTCGGCTCGAACCGGGTCCAGCCCACGCCCTCGAAGTACAGCTCGGGCCAGGCGTGCGCGTCCCGCATCGAGACGTTCACGCTGCCGTCCGACTGCTTCTCGCCGGGCGTGAAGCCCACCGCGACCCGCGCCGGGATCCCGAGGGTGCGCGACATCGCCGCCATCGAGAACGCGAAGTGGATGCAGAATCCCTCCTTGTCCGCGAGGAACCGGGCGATGGCCTGCGGCCCCGTACCCGAGGCGACCTTGGTGTCGTAGCGGAAGCCGCCGTCCTCGGCGAAGTAGTCCTGGAGCTTCACCGCCCGTGCGTAGTCGTCCTTCGCGCCCCTCGTGACCTGGCGGGCCGTGTCGGCTACCACGGGCGGCAGGTTGTCCGGCAGCTTCGTGTACTCGGCCTTGATCGCCGGATCCGGCTGCGGCGCCGCCTGCAGCTCGACGGCCGTCGGCCGCAGCAGCAGACTGCGCACCGTGTACATGGCGCCCTGGACGTTCTGGAACCTGTCCTTGCCCAGCTGGTCCCCGACCAGGGTCCGGCCGGCCGGCTCGAACCGCCACTTGCCCGGGATGTCCACGGACGTCGCCGGGTAAGGCATCGGCAGGTAGCGCTGCGCGTACGTGTCGGCCGCCGAGATGCTCGTCCGCACCTCGGTTCCGGTGGCCCGCACCTGCTCGCTCAGTCCTGGCGGGGTCGGCAGCCGCTCCGGTACGTCGCTCAGGGCCCGCCCGGAAGCCTCCCACTTCACGCCGTTGAACTCATCCAGCGCCAGGATCCGCAGGTACTGCTCGCCGAGCTGCGGGCTGTCCGTGCGGTACTTCAGCACCACCCGGTTGTCCTGTGTGTTCAGGCTGCTCTGGAGGGACACCAGCGGGTTGACCGCCGAGATCGTCCCGCCGATGCCGGTGCCGCCGCCTTCGGCGTCGCCCTGCGCGCCGAGCAGCCCGCCGCTGAGCGAGGGCAGCACCGTGGGCACCGCCAGGGCGATGCCCAGCGCGACGGCGCCGATCCGCCGGCCGGTGCGTACGGGGGCCACGGCCTGGGTCGGGGCCCCGAGGCCGCCGTACCCGGAGGCCTCCGCCGCCCGCCCGCCGGGTGCCGCGCCGAAGACCCGTCCCCACTGGGCGAGCCGGTCGCGGCCCTCGGCCAGCAGCAGCAACAGGTAGCCGCAGCCGGCCAGTACGAAGGAGACCGCGGAGGCCCCGGCGCCGCCGGAGAGCCCCGCGGCGACCGAGTACAGCGCGAGCAGCGGCAGCCCGGCCGCGGCGGCGGTCCGCAGGGTCACCGCCAGCAGGTCCACCAGCAGCCCGATCAGCAGCACCCCGGTGAGCAGCAGCAGCCGGATGCCGTCGGTCAGCGGCGCGGGGGTCGCGAACTCGCCGACGTCCTGGACGCCCCGCTGGAACAGGGCGCCGAAGTCCGTCACGAGGTAGGCCACCGGCCCGGTCCCGGTGGACTCGCCCTTGCCCGCGAACAGGAACACGAGCACCAGCAGCGACACCAGCACCTGTGCGGCCACGGTGAGCGTGCGCCCCAGCGGCACCCGCCGGGCCCCGGCCCCCACCCCGCTCTGCACGGCCAGCAGGGCCGCCGCCTGGAGCAGCCAGCCCGAGGAGTCCACCAGCGAGGCCAGCGACCACGAGGTGAGCAGCGTCGCCAGCATCGCGAAGAGCGTCACGCGCGCTCGCCCGCTCATCCCCAACCTCCGGAAGTACCCGTGCCGAGCGGAGCGTTCCCGGCCTGGCGCCACAGCTCCCCGAACGCCACCCCGGGCGGCGCTGCGAGCGCCGTCCAGCCCGCGTCGCGCAGCCTGCGCACCCGTGCTTCCACCTTCGAGGGCCGTCCGGCCCACAGCGCGGAGTCCAGTACGAAAGCCACCGCGGCCCCGCAGCGGCCGCGCATCTTGGCCGCCAGTTCCGTCTGTACGTCGTCCAGGTCCCCGAAGAAGGCGAGGAGGAGCCCGTCACCGCCGGCTCCGGCGAAGGCCCCGCCGCCGTGGCCGCCGTCGCGCACCGCGTCGTACGCGCGCGAGAGGCCGGCGCCGTCGGAGTGCCCGACGACCGCGAGGGTGTCCATCATCAGCCCGGCGGCCTCCGCGGACTCCTGTCCGCCGGAGGAGAAGCCGCCGCCGTCGCCGGACACCGAGGTCCCGGTGTCCGTCAGCAGCCGCACCGAGAAACCCTGTTCGAGCAGGTGCGCCAGGGCCGAGGCGGCCCCGGAGACCGCCCACTCGAAGGCCGAGTCGGGTCCGGCGCCCTCGAAGGCGGCGCCGCGGGTGTCCAGCAGGACCGTGGCCCTGCTGCGCTGCGGCTGCTCCTCGCGGCGCACCATTAGCTCGCCGTAGCGGGCGGTGGAACGCCAGTGCACCCGGCGCAGGTCGTCGCCGCGCCGGTAGGTCCGGGGGATCACGTCGTCGTCGCCGGCCAGGGCGAGGGAGCGGCGGCTGCCGTCGCCGTAGCCGGAGGTCTCGCCGGTCAGCCGGACCGGGGCCAGTGCCTCGGTGCGCGGGATGACGGTGAGCGTGTCGTAGGTGCTGAACGAGCGGGTCAGCTCGACGAGCCCGAAGGGGTCGGTCAGCCGCAGCTGGAGCGGGCCCAGCGGGTATCGGCCGCGCAGGTCGGAGCGGACCCGGTAGGAGACCTCGCGGCGCCCGCCGGGCTCGACGCGGTCCAGGACGAAACGGGGCCGGGGACCGAGTACGTAAGGGACCCGGTCCTGGAGCATCAGCAGCCCGGTGGGCAGCCGGGAGACGTTCTCCATGCGCAGTTGGACCCGGGCCTCGGATCCGGCGGGCACCCGCATCGGGGTCAGCCGGCGGCTGCCGGAGACCCGGTGGCGGGTGCGGTGCAGGGCGAGGACGCAGACCAGCGGCAGGACGGCGAGCAGCAGCCCGACCCGGAGCAGTTCGCCCTGGCCGAGCACGTACGCGCACAGGGCGGCGGCGACCCCGGCGGCCAGGAAGGACCGGCCGCGGGTGGTCAGCCCCGCGAGCGAGGCGCGCAGCCCGCCGGCGCCCCGGCCCTCGCCGCCGGCGCCGCGCGGGGCACCGGCGCTCATCAGAAGCCCCGGATGCCCGCGCCGGGCGGCATCTCGCCGCGGGCGTGCGCGGCGGGGACGGGGGTGCGCTGGAGGATGTCGTGGACGACCTGCTCGGCGGTGCGCCGGTTGAGCTGGGCCTGCGTGGTGGGCAGCAGCCGGTGGGCGAGGACGGGGGCGGCCAGCGCCTGCACGTCGTCGGGCAGTACGTAGTCCCGGCCGGACAGGGCGGCGGAGGCCTTCACGGCGCGCAGCAGGTGGAGGGTGGCGCGGGGCGAGGCGCCCAGGCGCAGGTCCGGGTGGCTGCGGGTGGCCGAGACCAGGTCGACGACGTAGCGGCGGACGGGCTCGGCGACGTACACCTCGCGGACGGCCTCTATGAGCTTGACGACGTCGTGGGCGTGCGCGACGGCCTGGAGGTCGTCGAGCGGGGAGACCCCGCCGTGCACGTCGAGCATCTGGAGCTCGGCGTCGGGGCTCGGGTAGCCGACGGACACGCGGGCCATGAAGCGGTCGCGCTGGGCCTCGGGGAGGGGGTACGTGCCCTCCATCTCCACCGGGTTCTGGGTGGCCACCACCATGAACGGGCTGGGCAGCGTGTAGGTCGTGCCGTCGATGGTGACCTGGCGCTCCTCCATCGACTCCAGCAGCGCGGACTGGGTCTTGGGCGAGGCGCGGTTGATCTCGTCGCCGATGACGATCTGCGCGAAGATCGCGCCCGGCTTGAACTCGAACTCGCGGCGCTGCTGGTCGTAGATGCTGACACCGGTGATGTCGGAGGGCAGCAGGTCCGGCGTGAACTGGATGCGCTGCACCGAGCAGTCGATGGACTTCGCCAGCGTCTTGGCGAGCATCGTCTTGCCGACGCCGGGGACGTCCTCGATCAGCAGGTGCCCTTCGGCGAGCAGCACGGTCAGCGCGATGCGTACGACCTCGGGCTTGCCCTCGATCACGCTCTCGATCGAGCGGCGCACCCGCTCGGCCGTGCTCGTCAGATCCGCGAGGCTCGCTCGGTCGTCATACGTCGTCACCTGGTTCTCCTCGGCCCTTTCCGCAGGGCCGACGCCCTCAGCGCACTCCGGCCCACCCCGACACGGACGCCGGCCCGGACGGTTTTCCGGGCGGCGTCTTCCCGCATTCTTGACGGCGTTGTGGCCTTGTGTCACTCACGAGGCGGGATCGATCTCCCGCAGGAGTCCGGTGTGCACGTCGAAGACGAAGCCTCGCACATCGTCGCGGTGGGGCAGGAAGGGGTTCGTCCGGACCCGCTGCATGGACTGGCGGACGTCCTGGTCCACGTCACGGAAGGCCTCGACGGCCCAGGCGGGGCGCTGCCCGACCTCGTCCTCCAGCTCGTGCCGGAAGTCCTCGGTCAGGCTTTCGAGGCCACAGCCGGTGTGGTGGATCAGTATGACCGCGCGGGTGCCCAGGGCGCGCTGGCTGATGGTGAGCGACCGGATGGTGTCGTCGGTGACGACGCCGCCCGCGTTGCGGATGGTGTGGCAGTCACCCAGTTCGAGGCCGAGGGCCTTGTGCAGGTCGAGGCGGGCGTCCATGCAGGCCACCACGGCTACGTGCAGGACCGGGCGGGCGTCCATACCGGGATCCTCGAACTGAGCGGCGTACCGTCCGTTCGCTGCCACCAGCCGGTCCGTGACCGAGTCGCCGCCGGCTGCCTGGGTGGTGGACTCTGCGGGCAGGGATGCGGAAGTCGTCATGCCTACGACGTTAGTGGTCACCGCTGGTAAAGGCATGGAGAGAGGGTGGACAAAGAACGTCAACCGTCCTTGTTGTGAGTTAACCCACAGGGGTGGGGTGGCGGCGCCGTTCGGGTGATAAGCGGCTTTTGCGAGTTCCGTACGAGAGGGGTGCACGGCGCGCGGGGCGGTTCGTTGACCGCGGCGACCGTTGCACTAAAGTGACGCGAACCGGCCGGAGCCCGGCCCTGACCGGCCGCCCGGCCCCCTGGTAACACTCCGCGTGCGCGGCGCGGCGTATGCCTGCCGCGCCGTTATCTGAGAGGGCGCTTTGACTAGCGAGTCCCGACATGTCCCGGTGATGCTCCAGCGGTGCCTGGACCTGTTGGCCCCGGCGCTGGAGAGGCCCGGGGCCGTCGTCGTCGACTGCACCCTCGGCCTCGGCGGCCACAGCGAGGCCCTGCTCACCCGGTTCCCCGAGGCCCACCTCATCGGCCTCGACCGCGACAAGGAGGCCCTGCGGCTCTCCGGCGAGCGGCTCGCGCCCTTCGGCGACCGCGCCACCCTCGTCCACGCCGTCTACGACGAGCTGCCCGAGGTACTGGACCGGCTCGGCATCCCCACCGTCCAGGGCGTCCTGTTCGACCTCGGCGTCTCCTCCATGCAGCTCGACGAGGCCGACCGCGGGTTCGCGTACGCGCAGGACGCGCCGCTGGACATGCGGATGGACCAGACGACCGGGATGAGCGCCGCCGAGGTTCTCAACACCTACCCGCCGGGCGAGCTCGTACGGATCCTGCGCCAGTACGGCGAGGAGAAGCAGGCCAAGCGGATCGTGTCGGCGATCGTCCGCGAGCGGGACAAGGAGCCGTTCACGAACAGTGCACGGCTGGTCGACCTGATCCGCGACGCGCTGCCGCAGGCGGCCAAGCGGACGGGCGGCAACCCGGCCAAGCGGACCTTCCAGGCGCTGCGCATCGAGGTCAACGGCGAACTGTCGGTCCTGGAGCGGGCCGTCCCGGCCGCGGTGGAGCGGATCGCGGTGGGCGGCCGGATCGCGGTGCTCTCGTACCACTCGCTGGAGGACCGGCTCGTCAAGCAGGTCTTCGCGGCGGGCGCGACCTCCACGGCCCCGCCCGGGCTGCCCGTGGTACCGGAGAAGTACCAGCCCAAGCTGAAGCTGCTCACCCGTGGCGCGGAGCTGCCCACGGAGGAGGAGATCGCCGAGAACCGGCGGGCCGCCCCGGCCCGCTTCCGCGGCGTCGAGCGCATCCGGGAGGCGCGGCTGTGAGCAAGGCCGGGGGACTGGGGCGGCTGCGCGGCGGCCCCTCGGGGCAGGCGGCGCGGACCCCGTTCGTCCTGCTGGTGGTGGCGCTGCTGGCCGGTGGCCTGATCAGCCTGCTGCTGCTGAACTCGGCACTCAACCAGGGCTCCTTCCAGCTGAGCAAGCTGAAGAAGGAGACCACCGCACTCACGGACGAAGAACAGGCGCTGCAGCGGGACGTCGACGGCTACTCGGCGCCGGACGCGCTGCAGCGGCGGGCCCACGAGCTGGGCATGGTCCCCGGCGGCAGCCCGGTCTTCATCGGGCCCGACGGCAAGGTCACCGGGACCGCGGCGCCGGCTGAGGCCCCCGCGCCACCGCCGGCGGCGACCCCGAACCAGCCCGCCCCCGGCGCGGCTCCCGGCTCCACCCCCGCCGGGACCCCGGGGCCCGCCCCCGGCGCCACCCCGGCCGGTACGCCCCCGAGCGCGCAGCCCGTGCCGGGGGGAGCTCCTCAGCCCAACCCGACCCCCGGAAGGTGACGCCGTGACGCGGACAGCTGCTGCGGGACGCTGCACCGGATTGCCCGCCCCCGCCCCCGCCAGGCCCGGCGGCCAGCCGCTGCGCGGGGCTTTCCCCTCCCCACCCCCCTCCCGTTCCCCGGGCTCGGTCCGGCCCACCGGCGGCAGGGCGCACGCGGACGCGTCGACGGGCCCGGGCGTGCCGGGGCCGGGCGCCGGGTCGTGCGGGGTGGCGGCGTGAAGGGGCAGGACGTGCGGCGCCGGGTGCCCGGACCCGGGCGTGTGCGGCCCGGGGGCGCCGATCGGGCCCGCGTCAACTCCCGGCCCGCAACGCGCAGACCCGTCCCGGCCAGGACATCGCACACCATCCGCCTCGGCAGCCCCAAGCCCCGGCTGCGCCTCGTCAGCGTCGGGCTGACCCTCGTCATGGTGGCCTTCGTCGTGCGACTGCTCCAGGTGCAGGCCTTCGACGCCTCCGCGTACTCCGCCAAGGCCTCCGAGAACCGCTTCGCCAGCTACACCCTGGCCGCCGAGCGCGGTGAGATCACCGACCGCAAGGGCGTGGCCCTCGCCGCCAGCGTCGACGCGTACGACATCACCGCCGACCCGAAGATGTTCACCCCGCAGGACAGCAAGGCTCCGGACGCCCCCGAGCAGGCCGCCGCCCTGCTCGGGCCGATCCTCGGCAAGGACGCCAAGGAGCTCACGGCCCGCCTCAAGACCAAGAACACCCGCTACGTCGTCCTGGCCCGCCGCCAGACCCCGCAGGTCTGGAACCAGATCAAGGACCTCAAGCGGGTCTTCGCCGACAAGGCTGCCGCCGACAAGAAGAACAACGGCCCCGGCGCCAACGTCCTCGCCGGCGTGTTCAACGAGGACAGCAGCAAGCGCGTGTACCCCAACGGGGACCTGGCCGCCGGGATACTGGGCTACGTCAACGCCGAGGGCAAGGGCGCCGGCGGGCTGGAGTCCTCCCTCGACAAGAAGCTGGCCGGCAAGGACGGGGCGATCACGTACGCCCAGTCCGGCGGCCGCCGCGTGCCCACCGCCGGGTCCAGCGAGAAGCCCGCCGTGCCCGGCGAGGACATCGAGCTGACGATCGACCGCGACATCCAGTGGGCGGCGCAGAGCGCCATCACCGAGCAGGTCGCCAAGTCCGAGGCCGACCGCGGCTACGTCGTCGTCCAGGACACCCGCACGGGCGAGGTGCTGGCCATGGCCAACGCCCCCGGCTTCGACCCCAACGACCTGTCGAAGGCCAGCTCCGCCGCCATGGGCAACGCGGCCCTCCAGGACGTGTACGAGCCCGGCTCCACCGCCAAGGTGATGTCGATGGCCGCCGTACTGGAGGAGAAGAAGGCCACGCCCGAAACGCACGTCGAGGTGCCCAACCGGCTGCACCGCGGCGACCGGCTGTTCAAGGACGACATCGACCACCCGACCTGGTACCTGACCCTCAACGGGGTCCTCGCCAAGTCCTCCAACATCGGCACGATCCTGGCCACCGGCCAGCTCGGCGCCACCCAGCCCGAGGCCAACCGGGTCCTCTACTCGTACCTGAACAAGTTCGGCATCGGGCAGCCCACCGGCCTGAACTACCCGGGCGAGTCCCGGGGCATCCTCGCCCGGCCCGAGGCCTGGTCCACCTCCCAGCAGTACACGATCCCTTTCGGCCAGGGCCTGTCCCTCAACGCCATGCAGGCGGCCTCCGTGTACTCGACGATCGCCAACGGCGGAGTCCGGATCACACCCACCCTGGTCCGCGGCACCAAGGGCCCCGACGGCCGCTTCACCCCGGCCCCGGCACCCGAGCAGAACCGTGTGATCAGCCCGGAGACCGCCAAGGCCCTGTCCGAGATGCTGGAGTCGGTCGTCGACGACCAGGAGGGCACCGGCACCAAGGCCCGCATCCCCGGCTACCGGGTCGGCGGCAAGACCGGCACCTCCAACCGGGTGGATCCGGCCACCGGGCGCTACAAGGGCTACACCGCCTCCTTCGCCGGGTTCGCGCCCGCCGACAACCCGCGGATCACCGTGTACTGCGCCATCCAGAATCCCACCAAGGGCAACTACTTCGGCGGCCAGATCTGCGGCCCGATCTACAAGAAGGTCATGGAGTTCGCCCTCAAGACCCTCCAGGTCGCCCCGACCGGAACCGCCCCCGCCGGGCTCCCGGTCACCTTCGACGCCGGCCCCCCGCCCGCATCCCAGCCCAGCCGGCAGCCCGGCCAGTGACCCGGCGGGCCCGCCGGCCCGCCAGAAATCCGTGAGGCACCATCAGTGACAACGATCACCCCGAAACCCGGGAACCCGTCGGCCGCCGCCAGCGCGGCCGGGCCCTCACTTCGCGAGCGGCCCGCCGCGCCCGGTACGCTCACCGCCGTGCCCCACGCTGATCAGCCCAGAACCGCCCAGGAAGACGCCCCGGCAACGCCGCCGGGAGCGCCCCGGCCCGTGACCGCCCGCCCGACCCCTCTGGGCGAGCTGGCCACCCTGCTGGGCATCGAAGCCCCCGGCGCAGGCGCCGGCGCCGCGCAGCAGATCACCGGGATCACGCACGACTCCCGTGTGGTGCGCCCCGGCGACCTGTACGCGGCCCTGCCCGGCGCGAAGCTGCACGGCGCCGACTTCGCGGCCCAGGCGGCCGCACTCGGCGCCGCGGCCGTGCTGAGCGACCCGGCGGGCGCGGAGCGTGCGTCCGCGACCGGGCTGCCGGTCCTCGCCGTCGCCGACCCGCGCGCCCGCATGGGTGAGCTCGCCGCAACGATCTACGGCCGTCCCGGTGAAGACCTGCTCCAGATCGGCATCACCGGCACCTCCGGCAAGACCACCACGGCGTACCTCGTCGAGGGCGGCCTGCGCGGGGCCGGGCGCAGCACCGGCCTGGTCGGGACCGTCGAGATGCGCATCGGCGACGAGCGCATCAAGTCGGAGCGCACCACCCCCGAGGCCACCGACCTCCAGGCCCTGTTCGCGGTCATGCGCGAACGCGGGGTCGAGGCCGTCGCCATGGAGGTCTCCAGCCA
This sequence comes from Streptomyces sp. NBC_00597, assembly GCF_041431095.1. Taxonomy (GTDB): domain Bacteria; phylum Actinomycetota; class Actinomycetes; order Streptomycetales; family Streptomycetaceae; genus Streptomyces. The sequence goes on along the minus strand of NZ_CP107757.1, from coordinate 3,126,491 downwards.
CGCCCTGGTGCTCGGCCGGGTCGACGGATGCGTCTTCGACGTCGCCGTCTTCAACAACCTGAGCCCGGAGCACATGGAGTTCCACTCCGACATGGAGGACTACTTCCAGGCCAAGGCGCAGCTCTTCACCGAGCGCCGCGCCCGCCTCGGGGTGGTCAACGTCGACGACGAGTACGGCCGTCGGCTCGCCAAGGAGGCGACCATCCCGGTGGTCACCTTCTCCGCCGCCGGAGACCCGGCCGCCGACTGGCGCGCCGAGGACGTCGTGCACGGGCACATGGACTCCACGCTGACCCTGCTGGGCCCGGACGGGCAGCGCGTACGGGCCACGGCCCCGCTGCCCGGCCCGTTCAACGTCGCCAACACCGTCGCCGCGGTCGTCACGCTCGCCGCCGCCGGCCTCGACCCGCAGACCGCCGCCGACGGCGTCGCCGCGGTCCCCGGGGTGCCCGGCCGGCTGGAGCGGGTGGACGCGGGCCAGCCGTACCTCGCCGTCGTCGACTACGCGCACAAGACGGACGCCGTCGTGTCGGTGCTGCGCGCGCTGCGCGAGGTCACCACCGGCAAGCTGCACATCGTGCTCGGCTGCGGCGGCGACCGGGACACCACCAAGCGGGCCCCGATGGGCGCCGCGGCCGCCCGGTTCGCCGACACCGCCGTGCTGACCTCCGACAATCCGCGCTCCGAGGACCCCCTCGCGATCCTCGCCGCGATGTTCGAAGGCGCCGTCTCCGTCCCCGCCGAGGAGCGCGGCACGGTCCTCGTCGACGCCGACCGGGCCGCGGCGATCGCCGCGGTCATCGCGCGCGCCGAGCCCGGCGACACCGTGCTCGTGGCGGGCAAGGGCCACGAGCAGGGCCAGGAGACCGCAGGCGTCGTACGGCCCTTCGACGACCGCGCGGTGCTCCGCGCCGCGATCGAGAACCATGCGCAATTCGACGTCCGACAGGCCGAGGTGAACCAGTGATCGCCCTTTCCCTCGCCGAGATCGCCGACATCACCGGCGGCCAGCTCCACGACATACCGGATCCGTCCGCGCGGGTCACCGGTCCCGTCGTCTTCGACTCCCGCGAGGTGGAGGCCGGCAGTCTGTTCGCCGCCTTCGTCGGCGAACGGGTCGACGGCCACGACTACGCCGAACGGGCCGTCGCCGCCGGGGCCACCGCGGTCCTCGCGACCCGGCCCGTCGGCGTGCCCGCGGTCGTCGTCCCCGACGTCGTCGCCGCCCTCGGAGCCCTGGCCGGCGCCGTCGTGGCACGGATCGGCACCGACGTGGTCGCCCTGACCGGCTCGGCCGGCAAGACCTCCACCAAGGACCTGATCGCCCAGGTCCTCCAGCACCACGCGCCGACCGTGTGGACGCCCGGGAACCTCAACAACGAGATCGGCCTGCCGATCACGACGCTGCGGGCCACCGAGGAAACCCGGCACCTGGTCCTGGAGATGGGGGCCCGGGGCATCGGCCACATCCGCTACCTCACCGGGCTCACCCCGCCGCGCATCGGCCTGGTGCTGAACGTCGGCACCGCCCACATCGGGGAGTTCGGCGGCCGCGAGGCCATCGCGCAGGCCAAGGGGGAGCTGGTCGAGGCCCTGCCGGCCGAGTCCGAGGGCGGTGTCGCCGTCCTCAACGCCGACGACCTCCTCGTCCGCGCGATGTCCTCCCGCACCAAGGCCCGCACGGTGCTGTTCGGCGAGGCCGAGGACGCCGACGTCCGCGCCACCGAAGTCCGCATGACGCCTCGGGGATGCCCTTCCTTCACACTGCACACACCCACCGGGTGCAGTGATGTGACCTTGCGGCTGTACGGTGAGCACCACGTGTCGAACGCGCTTGCCGCGGCCGCCGTCGCCCATGTGCTGGGCATGTCCGTCGAGGAGATCGCCACCGCGCTCTCCGGTGCCGGCACGCTCTCGCGCTGGCGGATGGAGGTCACCGAGCGGGCCGACGGCGTGACGGTCGTCAACGACGCCTACAACGCGAACCCCGAGTCCATGCGGGCCGCACTGCGCGCACTTGCCGCCATGGGGGGCGCAGCGCAGGCGACGGGGGGTCGCACGTGGGCGGTGCTCGGTCCGATGGCCGAGCTCGGTGACGACTCGCTCGCCGAGCACGACGCGGTCGGACGGCTTGTCGTCCGGCTCAACGTGAGCAAGCTCGTCGCAGTCGGGGGCAGGGAAGCGTCCTGGTTGCAACTGGGCGCATATAACGAGGGTTCGTGGGGTGAGGAGTCGGTGCTCGTGTCCGACACGCAGGCGGCGATCGACCTGTTGCACGGTGAACTGAGGCCGGGGGACGTCGTGCTGGTGAAGGCGTCCAGGTCGGCCGGTCTGGAGCGGGTCGCGCAGGCGCTGCTCGATGGCGAGGTCGCCGACCGATGAGGCAGATCCTGTTCGCCGGTGTCATCGGCATGTTCCTGACCGTGATCGGCACCCCGCTGCTGATCAAGCTGTTGGCCCGGAAGGGCTACGGCCAGTTCATCCGCGACGACGGCCCGCGCGGCCACGCCGGGAAGAAGGGCACGCCCACCATGGGCGGCATCTCCTTCATCATGGCGACGATCATCGCGTACGCCCTGACGAAGGTGATCACGGGCAGCCAGCCCACGTTCTCCGGCGTGCTGGTGCTCTTCCTGATGTCCGGCATGGGCCTCGTCGGCTACCTCGACGACTACATCAAGATCGTCAAGCGCCGCTCGCTCGGCCTGCGGGCCAAGGCCAAGATGGCCGGCCAGCTGATCGTGGGCATCGCCTTCGCGGTGCTCGCGCTGCAGTTCAAGGACGCCCGCGGCAACGCCCCGGCCTCCACCAAGCTGTCGTTCGTCACGGACTTCGGCTGGTCGATCGGCCCGGTGCTGTTCGTGGTCTGGGCGCTGTTCATGATCCTGGCGATGTCGAACGGCGTGAACCTGACGGACGGTCTGGACGGTCTGGCCACCGGCGCCGCGGTGATGGTCTTCGGTGCCTACACGTTCATCGGCGTCTGGCAGTTCCAGGAGTCGTGCGCCAACGCGCAGACCCTGACGAACCCCAACGCGTGCTTCGAGGTACGAGATCCGCTGGACCTCGCGATCGTCGCCTCCGCGCTGATGGGCGCCTGCTTCGGCTTCCTGTGGTGGAACACTTCGCCCGCCAAGATCTTCATGGGTGACACCGGCTCGCTGGCCCTCGGCGGCGCGCTCGCCGGCCTTGCGATCTGTTCCCGCACGGAGTTCCTGATCGCCCTCCTCGGCGGCCTCTTCGTCCTCATCACCATGTCGGTCGTCATCCAGGTCGGCTCCTTCAAGCTCACCGGGAAGCGCGTCTTCCGGATGGCCCCGCTGCAGCACCACTTCGAGCTGAAGGGGTGGTCCGAGGTCCTGGTGGTGGTCCGGTTCTGGATCATCCAGGGCATGTGCGTGATCGTGGGTCTCGGACTCTTCTACGCGGGATGGGCAGCGGACAAGTGAGCACCACCGACCTGGCCGGCCTGCTCGGCCCCGATCCCTTGGGCCGGTTCGGTCTGCCGGGCCGGATCACCGTGGCCGGCCTCGGCATCAGCGGCATCAGCGCCGCCCGGGCGCTGGCCGGACTCGGTGCGACGGTGACCGTCGTCGACAACGGCGACGGCGACGCGCACCGCGCGAAGGCCGCCGAACTCGCGGAGCTGGGCATCGAGGTCCGGCTGGGACACCTGCCCGACGGCGCCCGCGCCGGGGAAGCCCTGCCCGAGGGCACCGAACTGGTCGTCACCTCGCCCGGCTGGCAGCCCGAGAGCCCGCTCTTCCTGGCCGCCGCCGAGGCGGGCGTCGACGTCGTCGGCGACGTCGAGATCGCCTGGCGGCTGCGCGGGGCGGGCGTGGAACTCCGCGCCGCCCGCCGGGCCGCCGCGGCGGAGACGGACGCCGAGCGGGCCACGGCCGCGCCGGCGGAGTGGCTGGCGATCACCGGCACCAACGGCAAGACCACCACCACGCAGATGCTCGCGTCGATCCTGAAGGCCGCGGGCCTGAAGACCGCGGCCGTCGGCAACATCGGCACCCCGATCATCGACGTGGTGCTCGGCGAGGAGCAGTACGACGTACTCGCCGTCGAACTCTCCAGCTACCAGCTTCACTGGGCGCCCTCGCTGCGCGCCCACTCGGCGGCCGTGCTCAACCTGGCCCCGGACCACCTCGACTGGCACGGCTCGATGGAGGCGTACGCCGCCGACAAGGGCCGGATCTACGAGGGCAACACCGTCGCCTGCGTCTACAACGTCGCCGACCCGGCCACCGAGGCCCTGGTCGTCGAGGCGGACGTCGAGGAGGGCTGCCGGGCGATCGGCTTCACCCTCGGCGCCCCCGGTCCCTCCATGCTCGGCGTCGTCGACGGCATCCTCGTCGACCGCGCGTTCGTGGAGAACCGGCAGAAGAACGCCCAGGAGCTCGCCGAGGTCAAGGACGTCAACCCGCCGGCCCCGCACAACATCGCCAACGCGCTCGCCGCGGCGGCCCTGGCCCGCGCCTTCGGCGTCACGCCGCGCGCGGTCCGCGACGGGCTGCGCGACTTCCGCCCCGACGCGCACCGCGTCGCGTTCGTGGACGAGGTCGCGGGAGTCACGTACATCGACGACTCCAAGGCCACCAACACGCACGCCGCCGAGGCCTCCCTGGCGGCCTTCGAGCCCGTCGTGTGGATCGCCGGCGGCCTCGCCAAGGGCGCGACCTTCGACGAGCTCGTCCAGAGGTCCGTGAAGCAGCTGCGCGCCGTCGTGCTGATCGGCGCCGACCGGGCGCTGATCGCCGAGGCGCTGGCGCGACACGCCCCCGAGGTCCCGGTCGTCGACCTCGACCGGACCGACACTGGGGCGATGCTCGCAGCGGTCCGGGAAGCGGCCCGGCTCGCAGAGCCCGGCGACACGGTTCTGCTGGCCCCGGCCTGTGCCTCGATGGACATGTTCGCGAACTACAACAAGCGCGGGGACGCATTCGCGGACGCGGTGCGCGAACTGGCTGCCGAGAGCGCGTAGGTCCGGCCGGTCCGTTCCAGGCCGGCGAGTCCTCCCCGACCGGCTGCTCGTCCCGTACGAGTGGAGGGGAAGGTCACACATGCCGGCCAAGCAAGTGCTGCCGGGGCGGCGGCCGTCCGCCGCGAAGGCCGCGGCGTCGGCCAAAGGTGCCAAGTCCGGCAGGACGGTCAAGGCGCAGGGCCGCAGGCGTCCGGCGGGGAGCACGAAGCGGCCCGCCGGAGGCGGGCCGCTGGAGCGGTTCCGGCGTACGCAGCGGCAGTTGCGCAAGGCCTGGGACCGGCCCCTCACCGCCTATTACCTGATTTTCGGCAGCTCCCTGCTCATCACCGTGCTCGGCCTGGTGATGGTCTACTCGGCCTCCATGATCAAGGCGCTCCAGCTGGGCCTGGGGGACGCGTACTTCTTCAAGAAGCAGTTCCTGGCCGCGCTGATCGGCACCGGGCTGCTGCTGGCCGCCTCCCGGATGCCGGTCAAACTGCACCGGGCGCTGTCGTATCCCGTGCTCGCGGGAACCCTGTTCCTCATGGTCCTGGTCCAGGTGCCCGGGATAGGGGTGGCGATCAACGGCAACCAGAATTGGATCCCCCTTGGCGGTCCGTTCATGCTCCAGCCCAGTGAGTTCGGCAAGCTGGCACTGATCCTGTGGGGCGCCGACCTGCTCGCGCGCAAGGGCGACAAGGAGCTGCTGAGCCAGTGGAAGCACCTGTTGGTGCCGCTGGTCCCGGTGGCGTTCCTGCTGCTCGGGCTGATCATGCTGGGCGGGGACATGGGCACCGCGATGATCCTCGGGGCCATCCTGTTCGGCCTGCTGTGGCTGGCCGGAGCCCCGACGCGGTTGTTCGTGGCGGTGCTGACCTTCGCGGGTGTGATCGTCGCACTGCTGATCAAGACCAGTCCGCACCGGATGGACCGGCTCGCCTGCATCGGCGCGACGGATCCCGGCCGGGGCGACCTGTGCTGGCAGGCCGTGCACGGGATCTACGCCCTCGCCTCCGGCGGATGGTTCGGTTCTGGTTTGGGTGCCAGTGTGGAAAAATGGGGGCAACTGCCCGAAGCCCATACCGACTTCATCTTTGCCATCACCGGGGAGGAACTGGGACTGGCAGGGACGCTGTCGGTACTCGCCCTGTTCGCGGCTCTAGGCTATGCGGGTATCCGCGTGGCCGGACGCACGGAGGATTCCTTCGTACGGTATGCCGCGGGAGGCGTGACCACCTGGATCACGGCCCAGGCCGTGATCAACATCGGTGCGGTGCTCGGTCTACTGCCGATCGCCGGAGTCCCGCTCCCGCTGTTCTCGTACGGAGGGTCCGCGCTGCTGCCGACGATGTTCGCGGTCGGACTGCTCATCGCGTTCGCGCGGGAGGAGCCGGCGGCGCGCGCGGCGCTCGCGATGCGCCAGCCGAAGACCGGCTGGAAGCGGACCGGGCAGAGATGGAAGTCGATGAGACGGAGCGTCAAGAGGCGTCCGTCCGGAGAGCGGTGAATTTCGGTGCATGTCGTACTCGCCGGTGGGGGGACCGCCGGCCACATCGAGCCGGCGCTCGCCCTCGCGGACGCCCTGCGCAGGCAGGACCCTTCCGTGGGCATCACCGCCCTCGGCACGGAGCGCGGGCTCGAAACCCGTCTCGTGCCCGAGCGCGGCTATGAGCTGGGGCTGATCCCCGCCGTCCCGCTGCCCCGCAAGCCCACCCCCGAGCTGATCACCGTCCCCGGACGGCTGCGCGGCACGATCAAGGCCGCAGAGGAGATCCTGGAGCGCACCAAGGCCGACTGCGTCGTCGGCTTCGGCGGCTACGTGGCCCTGCCCGGCTACCTCGCCGCCAAGCGGCTCGGCGTGCCGATCATCGTCCACGAGGCCAACGCTCGGCCGGGACTGGCCAACAAGATCGGCTCCCGCTACGCGCACGCCGTCGCGGTCTCCACCCCCGACAGCAAGCTCCGCGGTGCCCGCTACGTGGGCATCCCGCTGCGCCGCAGCATTTCCACCCTGGACCGGGCTGCGGTCCGCCCGGAAGCGCGCGCCGCCTTCGGCCTGGACCCGAACCTGCCGACCCTGTTGGTCTCCGGCGGCTCGCAGGGCGCCCGCCGCCTCAACGAGACCATCCAGCAGGTCGCTCCGACCCTCCAGCGCTCCGGGATCCAGATCCTGCACGCGGTCGGCCCGAAGAACGAACTGCCGCGTGTCGACAACATGCCCGGGATGCCGCCGTATGTGCCGGTACCGTACGTGGACCGGATGGATCTCGCGTACGCCGCCGCCGACATGATGCTGTGCCGCGCGGGCGCGATGACCGTCGCCGAACTCTCCGCCGTCGGGCTGCCGGCCGCGTACGTCCCGCTGCCGATCGGCAACGGCGAACAGCGGCTCAACGCCCAGCCGGTGGTCAAGGCCGGCGGCGGCCTGCTCGTCGACGACGCGGAGCTGACGCCCGACTGGGTGCTCAGCCAGGTCCTGCCGGTGCTCGCCGACCCGCACCGCCTGTACGAGATGTCCCGCGCCGCCGCCGAGTTCGGCCGTCGGGACGCCGACGAGCTGCTGGTCGCGATGGTGTACGAGGCGATCGCCGCCCACAGGAACCGCTAGCGCAGGAGGCACAGGAGTGGCCGGAGCGACGACCGCACAGCGCGGCAATCCCGGGTCCGCCCGCAAGGGCAGGGGCTCCGGCTCTCCCAAGCCGCCCAAGCCGCCCGGGTCGTCGAAGGGATCCGGCCCGCAGGGCCCCGGTGTCCAGCGCCTCGTCCGGCGTCTGCGGCACCGGGGCCCCGTGCTGCTCTCCCTCCTGGCCGCCGTGCTCCTCACCGGGGGCGGCGGCTGGGTGCTGTACGGCTCCTCCTGGTTCCGGGTCGAGAAGGTGACCGCAAGCGGAACCGGGGTGCTGACCCCCGAGCAGGTGCTGGCCGCCGCGGCCGTACCGGTCGGGGCGCCGCTGGTGTCCGTGGACACCGACGAGATCGCGGGTCGGGTCCGCAGCCGGCTGCCCCGTGTCGATTCGGTCGATGTGGTGCGCGCCTGGCCCCACGGAATCGGGCTGAAGGTTACGGAGCGCAAACCCGTCCTGCTCATCAAAAAGGACGCCAAGTTCGTGGAAGTGGACGCATCGGGTGTGCGATTCGACACGGTTCCGAAAGCACCCGCGGGCGTTCCGGTCCTCGAATTGTCCGCGGCGCAGTCCCCGAGCGGCCGCCGCTTCGACGAGGAGCGGCTGCTGCGCGAGGCCGTGGGCGTCGCCGGAGACCTCCCCGAGGCGGTCGCCAAGGAGACCGTGCAGGTCAAGGTGGGGTCGTACGACTCGGTCGTACTGGAGTTGACCCGGGGGCGGACCGTGGTCTGGGGGAGTGGCGAACGGGGCGAGGCAAAGGGCCGAGCCCTGGGCGCCCTGCTGAAAGCGGCTCCCAAGGCTGACCACTTTGACGTGAGCGTCCCCACCGCCCCTGCGGTGTCCGGGAGTTGACGTCGGGTCGAACAGCGACGCACCCTGGTTGGCCACCGATACGGGTGATCACATAGGGTGAAAAGAAAAACGGGAGGTTCGGCGTGTTCGTTGAACACGCGCTACTTGTCGACTTAGTGTCCTGTTCGGAAGAGTCCAAGGAACAGACACACACTTAACCCTAAACTTCAGGGTTAGGGTTCGGGTCGGCACGTTCGGACCGTCCCACATTTCGGCATCAGTCGTCGCAACGCAGGCCCGCGAGGCGGCGACACGTAACTCGAGGCGAGAGGCCTTCGACGTGGCAGCACCGCAGAACTACCTCGCAGTCATCAAGGTCATCGGTGTCGGCGGCGGTGGTGTCAATGCCATCAACCGAATGATCGAGGTCGGTCTCAAGGGCGTCGAGTTCATCGCCATCAACACCGACGCGCAGGCGCTGTTGATGAGCGACGCCGACGTCAAGCTCGACGTCGGCCGTGAACTCACCCGGGGCCTCGGCGCCGGCGCCAACCCGGCAGTCGGTCGCAAGGCGGCAGAGGACCACCGCGAGGAGATCGAGGAGGTCCTCAAGGGGGCCGACATGGTCTTCGTCACCGCCGGCGAGGGCGGCGGCACCGGCACCGGCGGCGCACCCGTCGTCGCCAACATCGCGCGCTCGCTCGGCGCCCTGACGATCGGTGTGGTCACCCGGCCGTTCACCTTCGAGGGCCGGCGCCGCGCGAACCAGGCGGAGGACGGCATCGCCGAGCTCCGCGAAGAGGTCGACACCCTCATCGTCATCCCCAACGACCGGCTGCTGTCCATCTCGGACCGCCAGGTCTCGGTCCTGGACGCCTTCAAGTCGGCCGACCAGGTCCTGCTCTCGGGTGTCCAGGGCATCACCGACCTCATCACCACCCCCGGTCTGATCAACCTCGACTTCGCGGACGTCAAGTCCGTCATGTCCGAGGCCGGCTCGGCCCTCATGGGCATCGGCTCGGCCCGCGGCGACGACCGCGCCGTGGCCGCCGCCGAGATGGCGATCTCCTCGCCGCTGCTGGAGGCGTCCATCGACGGCGCCCGCGGCGTGCTGCTCTCCATCTCCGGTGGCTCGGACCTCGGTCTCTTCGAGATCAACGAGGCCGCGCAGCTGGTGAGCGAGGCCGCCCACCCCGAGGCGAACATCATTTTCGGCGCCGTGATCGACGACGCGCTCGGCGACGAGGTACGGGTCACCGTCATCGCCGCCGGCTTCGACGGCGGACAGCCTCCGGCCCGCCGGGACAACGTCATCGGCGCCGCGTCCACCAAGCGCGAGGAGCCGGCCCCGGCGCCGGTCCGCGCGGCCGAGCCGGCGCGCCCGGCCTTCGGCGGACTGGGTACGGTCACCCCGCGCGAAGAGCCCCCGGCTCCGGTCGAGGCGGTTCCGGTCGAGGCCCCGGCGCCCGCGCCGCAGGTCCCGACGGCCCGGCCGTACCAGGACAGCCCGGCCGAGGAACTGGACGTTCCGGACTTCTTGAAGTGACGCTGGGGCAGCACATCGAGAACGGCGCCCACTTCGCCTTCACCGATCGGTGGGGCGGGGTGAGCGCCGTTCCGTACGAGGAGCTCAATCTCGGCGGCGCGGTCGGAGACGACCCCACCGCCGTTCTCGCGAACCGGGCGATCGCCGCCGAACAGCTGGGCATCGGGCCGGACCGCGTCGTCTGGATGAACCAGGTGCACGGCCGGGACGTGGCCGTGGTCCCCGGACCCTGGGGCGCCGCCGCCGACATCCCGGCGGTGGACGCGGTGGTGACCGCCCGTCGGGGGCTCGCCCTCGCGGTGCTCACCGCGGACTGCACCCCGGTCCTGCTGGCCGATCCCGTCGCGGGGGTCGCTGGCGCGGCCCACGCGGGGCGGCCCGGACTGGTCGCCGGGGTGGTGCCCGCCGCGGTGGAGGCCATGGTCTCCCTCGGGGCCGAACCCGGGCGGATCATCGCCCGGACCGGCCCCGCGATCTGCGGGCGCTGCTACGAAGTACCGGCCGAGATGCGGGACGCGGTCGCCGAAGCGGTGCCGGCCGCCCACGGGGAGACGAGTTGGGGGACACCGTCCGTCGACGTGGTCGCCGGGGTGCACGCCCAGCTCGCGGAGGCGGGGGTGGTGAACCTCCACCGTTCGCCGGTCTGCACACTGGAGTCGCGGGACCACTTCTCGTACCGCCGCGACCGGGTGACCGGGCGGCTTGCCGGATATGTCTGGTTGGACTAGGGAATGACGGATCGTAAGTCGGAACTCGCGGAGAACCTGGCGCGGGTGGAGGAACGCATCGCGTCCGCCTGCGCGGCCGCGGGGCGCGGGCGGGACGAGGTGACGCTCATCGTCGTCACCAAGACCTACCCCGCGAGCGACGTACGACTGCTGGCGGACCTGGGCGTCCGTCACGTGGCGGAAAATCGCGACCAGGACGCCGCCCCCAAGGCCGCGGCCTGCGCGGATCTGCCGCTCAGCTGGCACTTCGTGGGCCAGTTGCAGACGAACAAAGTCCGTTCCGTGGCGGGATACGCGCACGTCGTGCAGTCGGTCGACCGGCCGAAGCTCGTCACGGCGCTGTCGGCGGCCGCGGAGGGTGCCGGGCGCGAACTCGGCTGCCTCGTCCAGATCGCCCTCGACGCCGAGTCGGGGGAGCGCGGGACCCGCGGCGGCGCCGCCGCGGAGCAGCTCGCCGAACTCGCGGACCTCGTGGCCGGGGTGCCCGGACTGCGGCTCGACGGTCTGATGACCGTGGCTCCGCTGGCCGGGCCCTACGCGGGACGCGAACAGGCCGCCTTCGAGCGGCTGGTGGAATTGTCATCCCGCCTGCGCGCGGACCATCCGGCTGCCACGATGGTCTCGGCCGGGATGAGTGCAGACCTGGAACAGGCCGTTGCGGCCGGTGCGACACATGTACGCGTCGGCACTGCGGTACTCGGCGCGAGACCCCGGCTCGGGTAACGTCGCGAAGAAAGTCGGACCACAGCAGAAAATATGGTCATTCCCGCTGATGGGCGGACAGACCACGTGGATCGCGGGCAGTTGGTGACTTTGGTGACACAGCGACACACCTGCGACAGGGCGATCCACCACAGAGCGGAGGACTCAGAGAATGGCCGGCGCGATGCGCAAGATGGCGGTCTACCTCGGCCTCGTGGAGGACGACCGGTACGACAACCCGGGGTACGACCCCGATGACGAGTTCGAGCCCGAGCCGGAACCGGAGCGGGATCGCCGGCGCCAGCAACCCTTGCACCAACCGCCCGTAACGGACGAACCGGTACGAATCGCTCAGCCTCCGGCGCAACGGGAACCCATCCCATTGCCGGTGGAAAACGGACGTCCTGCGCGAATTGCCCCCGTGGCATCCATCACACCTGAACGCTCGAACCTGGAGAAGAACGCCCCCGTGATCATGCCCAAGGTCGTCTCCGAGCGGGAGCCGTACCGCATCACGACGCTGCACCCCCGGACCTACAACGAGGCCCGTACCATCGGGGAACACTTCCGTGAGGGCACTCCGGTGATCATGAACCTCACGGAGATGGACGATACGGATGCGAAGCGACTTGTCGACTTTGCCGCCGGCCTCGTCTTCGGCCTGCACGGCAGCATTGAACGCGTGACACAGAAGGTGTTCCTGCTGTCGCCTGCTAACGTCGATGTCACGGCGGAGGACAAGGCCCGCATCGCGGAGGGCGGGTTCTTCAACCAAAGCTAGACCGATCCGTCAGACACGGGGCCGGGGCCAGAGTGAGAACAGGGGAGAGGGAAGCGCGGGATGGGCGTCGCACTGCAGGTGGTGTACATCGCGCTGATGTGCTTCCTCATCGTGCTGATCTTCCGACTGGTGATGGACTACGTCTTCCAGTTCGCACGTTCATGGACACCCGGCAAGGCGATGGTGGTCGTCCTTGAGGCCACCTACACTGTCACCGATCCACCGCTCAAGCTTCTCCGGCGTTTCATTCCGCCGTTGCGTCTCGGGGGCGTGGCACTCGACCTGTCCTTCTTCGTTCTGATGATCATCGTTTACATCCTCATCAGTTTCGTGAGCACCGCTGCGAGAAGCGTGTGAACGATGAGCTTCCCCGCAGGCGTGGGGACAGTCCCGATACGGTCTTGCCGACTGCCGACGACTACGTAGAGGTGAAGAAGACATGCCGCTGACTCCCGAGGACGTGCGGAACAAGCAGTTCACGACCGTCCGCCTCCGAGAAGGCTATGACGAGGACGAGGTCGATGCCTTCCTCGACGAGGTCGAATCCGAGCTGACGCGCCTGCTGCGCGAGAACGAGGACCTGCGCGCCAAGCTGGCCGCCGCCACGCGTGCCGCCGCGCAGAACCAGCAGCAGCAGGGCATGCGCAAGCCGGAACCCCAGGACCAGCGCGGCCCCGGAGGCCCCGGCGCCCCGGTGCCCGCCGCCATATCCGGCCCGCCGGCGCAGCAGGGCCCGCCGCAGATGGGTCCGCCCCAGCTTCCGGGCGGCCAGCCGCAGCTTCCGGCCGGCCCCAGCGGACTCGGACCGCAGGGTCCGGGCGGCCCGGGTCCGATGGGCGGCCCCATGCACACCATGGGTGGCCAGCAGCAGATGGGCCAGCAGCAGATGGGCCAGCAGCAGATGGGCCAGCCCTCGATGGGCGGCCAGAACCCGCTCGGCCAGCAGATGCAGCCCATGGGCCAGCAGATGCAGCCGATGGGGCAGCAGATGCAGCCCATGGGCCAGCAGATGCAGCAGATGCAGCAGCCGCAGCAGCTCCCGCAGCAGGGCCCCGGTGGCGACAGTGCCGCCCGCGTCCTGTCGCTGGCGCAGCAGACGGCCGACCAGGCGATCGCGGAGGCCCGCTCCGAGGCCAACAAGATCGTCGGCGAGGCGCGCAGCCGCGCCGAGGGTCTGGAGCGGGACGCCCGCGCCAAGGCCGACGCGCTGGAGCGGGACGCCCAGGAGAAGCACCGCGTCGCGATGGGCTCCCTGGAGTCCGCCCGCGCCACGCTGGAGCGCAAGGTCGAGGACCTGCGGGGCTTCGAGCGTGAGTACCGCACGCGCCTGAAGTCCTACCTGGAGTCGCAGCTGCGCCAGCTGGAGACCCAGGCGGACGACTCCCTGGCCCCGCCGCGCAACCCGGCCGGCCCGGCGCTCCCGCCGTCGCCGACCCCGTCGATGGCTCCGGCCGGAGCGATGGGGCACTCCATGGGCGCCCCGTCGCCCATGGGCGGTCCCTCGCCGATGGGCGGCCCGTCCCCGATGGGCGGCCCCTCGTACGGTGGTCAGCAGCAGATGTCTCCCGCGATGACGCAGCCGATGGCTCCGGTGCGGCCGGCCGCGCCGCAGCCGATGCAGCAGGCGCCGTCGCCGATGCGGGGCTTCCTGATCGACGAGGACGACAACTAGGCGGTACGCCCTCTGGGCGGCGTCAGCAGTCACGGGCCGGGCCCGGTTCCCCTTCGGGGGCACCGGGCCCGGCCCGTTCGCGTACCCGGGGGCGTACGCGGAGCGGTGTCGGGAGTGCCGCAGCGGCGCCGCTGCGGGGGCGCTGCCCCGAGCCCCCGAGCCTCGAACGCCGGCGGGGTTGGATCTTCCAGCCCCGCCGGCGTTCGAGGACCGGGTCACGGCAGAGCCCGGTGTCGGGAAGGGGCGTGGTGCGGAAAACGAAGCGGCCCGTACCCCCTGAGCAGGGGGTACGGGCCACAGGGGCTGGAGCGGTTACGCCTTGCGGAGGCGGAAGGTCAGCCCGAGGGACTCGTCCGTGAACGGGTCGCCGTACGTGGCGTCCGCCTCGCCGGTGGCGTAGTCCGTCGACAGGACCTCGTCCGCGATCAGAGACGCGTGGTCCGTCAGGGCCGTCACGACCTCCGGGTCCGACGAGCACCACCGCAGGGCGATCCGGTCCGCGACGTCCAGGCCGGAGTTCTTGCGGGCCTCCTGGATCAGGCGGATCGCGTCACGGGCCAGCCCCGCCAGCTTCAGCTCCGGAGTGATCTCCAGGTCCAGGGCGACCGTCGCGCCGGAGTCGGACGCCACCGACCAGCCCTCGCGCGGGGTCTCCGTGATGATGACCTCCTCCGGGGAGAGGGAGATCTCCTCGCCGTTCAGCGAGATGACCGCGGAGCCGGAGCGCAGCGCCAGGGACAGCGCGGCCGCGTCGGCGGCGGCCACGGCCTTCGCCACGTCCTGGACGCCCTTGCCGAAGCGCTTGCCCAGCGCCCGGAAGTTCGCCTTCGCCGTCGTGTCCACCAGGGAGCCGCCGACCTCCGACAGGGAGGCCAGGGAGGAGACGTTCAGTTCCTCCGTGATCTGAGCCTGGAGGTCCGCGGAGAGCGTGTCGAAGCCCACCGCGCCGACCAGGGCCCGGGAGAGCGGCTGGCGGGTCTTCACGCCCGACTCGGCGCGCGTGGCCCGGCCCAGCTCCACCAGGCGGCGGACCAGCAGCATCTGCTGGGAAAGGGTCGGGTCGATCGCCGAGGCGTCCGCCGCCGGCCACGTGGACAGGTGCACCGACTCCGGCGCGTCCTGGGTGACCGGGACGATCATGTCCTGCCAGACCCGCTCCGTGATGAAGGGGGTCAGGGGGGCCATCAGCCGCGTCACCGTCTCCACGACCTCGTGCAGGGTGCGCAGCGCCGCGGCGTCGCCCTGCCAGAAGCGGCGGCGCGAGCGGCGGACGTACCAGTTGGAGAGGTCGTCCACGAAGGCCGACAGCAGCTTGCCGGCGCGCTGGGTGTCGTACGACTCCATCGCGTCCGTGACCTCGGCCACGAGCGTGTTCAGCTCGGACAGCAGCCAGCGGTCCAGGACCGTGCGGTCGGCCGGTGCCGGGTCGGCGGCCGAGGGGGCCCAGTTCGACGTACGGGCGTACAGCGCCTGGAAGGCGACCGTGTTCCAGTACGTGAGGAGGGTCTTGCGGACGACCTCCTGGATCGTGCCGTGGCCCACGCGCCGCGCCGCCCACGGGGAGCCGCCGGCCGCCATGAACCAGCGGACCGCGTCCGCGCCGTGCTGGTCCATGAGCGGGATCGGCTGGAGGATGTTGCCCAGGTGCTTGGACATCTTGCGGCCGTCCTCGGCGAGGATGTGGCCCAGGCAGACCACGTTCTCGTACGAGGACTTGTCGAAGACGAGCGTGCCGACCGCCATCAGGGTGTAGAACCACCCGCGGGTCTGGTCGATGGCCTCCGAGATGAACTGCGCCGGGTAGCGCTTCTCGAAGATCTCCTTGTTCTTGTACGGGTAGCCCCACTGCGCGAACGGCATCGAGCCCGAGTCGTACCAGGCGTCGATGACCTCGGGGACGCGGACGGCCTCCAGCGAGCAGCCCTCGGCCGTGCAGGTGAAGGTGACGTCGTCGATGTACGGGCGGTGCGGGTCCAGGTTCGACTGGTCCTGCCCGGACAGCTCGGAGAGCTCCGCGCGCGAGCCGACGCAGGTGAGGTGGTTCTCCTCGCAGCGCCAGATCGGCAGCGGGGTGCCCCAGTAGCGGTTGCGGGACAGCGCCCAGTCGATGTTGTTGTTCAGCCAGTCGCCGAAGCGGCCCTGCTTGACCGAGTCCGGGAACCAGTTCGTCTTCTCGTTCTCCCGCAGCATCGCGTCCTTGACGGCGGTGGTGCGGATGTACCAGGACGGCTGCGCGTAGTAGAGCAGGGCCGTGTGGCAGCGCCAGCAGTGCGGGTAGCTGTGCTCGTAGGCGATGTGCTTGAAGAGCAGGCCGCGGGCGTCCAGGTCGGCGGTCAGCTTCTCGTCGGCCTTCTTGAAGAAGACGCCGCCGACCAGCGGGACCTCCTCCTCGAAGGTGCCGTCGGGGCGGACCGGGTTCACGACGGGCAGGCCGTACGCGCGGCAGACCGCGAGGTCGTCGGCGCCGAAGGCGGGGGACTGGTGGACCAGACCGGTGCCGTCCTCGGTCGTGACGTACTCGGCGTTCACGACGTAGTGGGCGGGCTCGGGGAAATCGACGAGGGCGAACGGACGTTCGTACGTCCAGCGCTCCATCTCCTTGCCGGTGAAGGTCTGGCCCGTGGCCTCCCAGCCCTCGCCGAGGGACTTCTCCAGCAGCGGCTGGGCGACGACCAGCTTCTCTTCGCCGTTCGTGGCCACCACGTACGTGACGTCCGGGTGCGCGGCCACGGCCGTGTTGGACACCAGGGTCCACGGGGTCGTCGTCCACACCAGCAGGGCCGCCTCGCCGGCGAGCGGTCCGGAGGTCAGCGGGAAGCGGACGTACACGGACGGGTCGACGACCGTCTCGTAGCCCTGCGCCAGCTCGTGGTCCGAGAGGCCGGTGCCGCAGCGCGGGCACCAGGGGGCGACGCGGTGGTCCTGGGTGAGCAGGCCCTTGTTGAAGATCTCCTTGAGCGACCACCACACGGATTCGACGTACTCGGGGTCCATCGTCCGGTACGCGTCGTCCAGGTCGACCCAGTAGCCCATCCGGGTCGTGAGTTCGGTGAACGCGTCGGTGTGGCGGGTCACGGACTCGCGGCACTTGGCGTTGAACTCGGCGATGCCGTACGCCTCGATGTCCTGCTTGCCGTTGAAGCCGAGCTCCTTCTCGACGGCGAGCTCGACGGGCAGGCCGTGGCAGTCCCAGCCGGCCTTGCGGGCCACGTGGTAGCCGCGCATCGTGCGGAACCGGGGGAAGACGTCCTTGAAGACGCGGGCCTCGATGTGGTGCGCGCCGGGCATGCCGTTGGCGGTGGGCGGGCCCTCGTAGAAGACCCATTCGGGGCGGCCCTCGGACTGCTCCAGGGTCTTGGCGAAGGTCTTGCTCTCGCGCCAGAAGTCGAGGACGGCGTGCTCAAGGGCAGGCAGGTCGACCTGGGCGGGTACCGGGCGGTACTGCGGCGGTGTGGTCATGAGGCTGAACTCTTCCTCCGGCGGGGTGTCAATTCCGTCCGGAGGGACGAGAGCCGACTGCTGCTCCCGCGGTACCACCCTCCTTGGCCGCCAGACGTGTCCGGTGGCCCCCTCATTGGGGTGCGAAGCCGGTTCTACTCGCCGTGACGGCTTTCTTCCGGCGGCTCAGGGGTGATCCTTCGCATCGCGCTCGCCCCCGGGCTCTCACCGTCCCCGGGTCGCTCATGGCTGCGTCCGACGCTACTCGTCCCCGTCCGTGCCTCTCGCTGGGCCCAGTGTACGGGGCGGGGGCGCGCTCGGCAGACCGGTTTACGGAGGGTCGGGGCGGGGGGTGCGGCGGGCCCGGATCGGGCGCCGGACGGCGGTGCGGTGTGACCCGAACGGGTCTCTGCGCCGGTCCGGGCTCCGGTGTGGCGGGAGTGGCGGATTACCGGGCTTCCTGCTGGGCACAACGGATGCAGGTTGGCATCGAAGGACGCGTGCCCCGTTGCCGCGAGGCCGGAGTCGATTTATCGTTCCGGCACGATTCGCGCGCAAGATCACAGTATGTGAAGGGGCCGCGGCCATGGTGGCGAAGAAGACCGCCGGGAGAACTGCCGAGAAGGCTGTCGGCAAGGCAGCGGCCGGGAGGAAGGCCGCGGCCGCGAAGAAGACGGCCGGGACGGCTGCGGCCAAGACGGCGGCGAAAGCGGAGGCGGCCGGGAAGGCGGCGGAACCGGAGGCCGAGGCGGCCGAAAACGCTGCGGCCGCGAAGACGGCGGTCAAGAAGACGGCGGTCAAGAAGACGGCGGTCAAGAAGGCTGTGATCAAGAAGACGGCGGCCGCGAAGAAGGTCGCCGGGAAGACTTCGGCCAAGAAGACCTCGGCCGTGAACACGACGGCCGTGGACGAGGCGGCCGGCAAGAAGGCGACCGGCGTCGGGAAGACGACCGCGAGGAAGGCCACGGCCAAGGCGGCCGGGGCCGAGGGGGCGGCGCACGCCGCGCAACAGACGGGAGCCCGGAAAGTGGTTGCCAAGAAGAGCACCGGCACGGCCAGGAAGACGGCTGCGGCCGCCACCAGCGGCCTGCCCAAGGCCAGGGCCACGGCGGCCCTGGCGCCGGGCGAGCTGGCCGTACGGCCCGGCGAGGACCCCTGGACCCCGGAAGAGGTGACCGAGGCGCGCACGGAGCTGCAGAGCGAGGTCCTGCGCCTGCGCAACGAGCTGCAAGCCTCCGACGAGGCCATCTCGGGCCTGATGCGCGACTCCGGCGACGGCGCGGGTGACGACCAGGCCGACACGGGCACCAAGAACATCACCCGCGAGTCCGAACTGGCCCTCGCCGCGAACGCCCGCGAGATGCTCGAACAGAGCGAGCGCGCCCTGGAACGGCTGGACGCGGGCACCTACGGGCTCTGCGAGAACTGCGGCCAACCCATCGGGAAGGCCAGGATGCAGGCCTTCCCGCGCGCGACGCTGTGCGTCGACTGCAAGCAGAAGCAGGAGCGGCGGCACTGAGTCGGCCCTGAGGCTGCGCTGGGGCGGCCCGGGCCGGGCGGCGCCGCGGGCGGACCCTGACGTACTCTCGTGTTTCGTCAGGGTCCAGGAGCCTGGCAGGCGGTGTCGTCGGCAACCTGGTTCGAGCTAGTCGAGGGACTCACGTGGCAGAGGCGGAGAGCATCATCGGTACGCCGGAGATCGGGGAAGGCTCCCAGGCGGAGTCCTCGGTGCCCAAGGGGCGTCGGCGGATCGTCGCGCTGCTCGTCGTCGCGCTGCTCGCCTACCTGCTGGACTTCGGCAGCAAGATGCTGGTCGTCGCGAAGCTGGAGCACCAGCCGCCGATCCGGATCATCGGAGACCTGCTGAAGTTCGAGGCGATCCGCAACCCGGGCGCCGCCTTCGGCTTCGGCGAGGCCTTCACCATCATCTTCACGTGCATCGCGGCCACCGTGATCATCGTGATCGTGCGGCTGGCCCGGAAGCTCTACAGCCTGCCGTGGGCGATCGCGCTGGGCCTGCTGCTCGGCGGTGCGCTGGGCAACCTCACCGACCGGATCTTCCGTTCACCGGGCGTGTTCCGGGGGGCCGTCGTCGACTTCATCGCGCCCGCCCACTTCGCCGTCTTCAACCTCGCGGACTCGGCGATCGTGTGCGGCGGCATCCTGATCGTGCTGCTCTCGTTCAAGGGTCTGGACCCGGACGGCACGGTCCACAAGGACTGATCGCGGGGCCGTCGCCCGCCCATCGCGGAACTGCCGTGCCGTCGAGTCCTGCATACTCGACGGGTGAGTACGATTCCCGAGATCCGCACCCTGCCCGTTCCCGATGGCCTCGAAGGCGAGCGCGTGGACGCCGCCATCGCCCGTATGTTCGGTTTCTCCCGGACGAAGGCGGCCGAGCTCGCCGCCGCGGGGAAGGTGTCGGTCGACGGCAGCGTCGTCGGGAAGTCCGAACGCGTGCACGGCGGCGCCTGGCTCGAAGTCGAGATGCCCGCGCCGCCGCGGCCGGTCGAGCTCGTCGCCGAGCCCGTCCCGGGCATGGAGATCGTCCATGATGACGACGACATCGTCGTCATCATGAAGCCGGTGGGCGTCGCGGCCCACCCGAGCCCCGGCTGGACCGGCACCACCGTCATCGGCGGCCTCGCCGCCGCCGGCTACCGCATCTCCACTTCCGGCGCCTCCGAGCGCCAGGGCATCGTGCACCGCCTCGACGTCGGCACCTCCGGCCTGATGGCCGTCGCCAAGTCCGAGCGTGCGTACACCTCGCTGAAGAACCAGTTCCGCGAGCGGGTCGTGGACAAGCGCTACCACGCGCTCGTCCAGGGCCACCCGGACCCGATGAGCGGCACCATCGACGCCCCCATCGGCCGCCACCCCAGCGCGGACTACAAGTGGGCGGTGACCCAGGAGGGCAAGCCCTCCGTCACCCACTACGACCTGATCGAGGCCTTCCGCGCGGCCTCCCTGCTCGACATCAAGCTGGAAACCGGGCGCACGCACCAGATCCGCGTCCACATGTCCGCGCACCGGCACCCGTGCGTCGGCGACCTCACCTACGGCGCCGACCCGACCGTGGCCAAGCGCCTCGGCCTGACCCGGCAGTGGCTGCACGCCGTACGCCTCGGATTCGAGCACCCCGCGGACGGTCAGTGGGTGGAGTTCGAGAGCACCTACCCGGCGGACCTCCAGCACGCGCTGGACGTGATCCGGGCCGAGAGCGAGTGACGGCCTTCACCGTCAGGGTGGCCGCCTCCGGGGCGGACCTCCAGGCGTGCTTCGCGGTGCGGACCGAGGTGTTCGTCGTCGAGCAGTCCGTGCCCGAGTCGATCGAGTACGACGCGTACGACGCCGGCGCGGTACACGTGCTGGCCGAGGGGCCGGACGGGGAACCGCTCGGCACCGGCCGGCTGCTGCACGGGCCGGCCGCCCTGGCCAAGACGGGCGACCTGACGGGCGACCTGACGGTCGGCTCGCTCGGCCGGCTCGCCGTCTCCAAGTCCGCGCGCGGACTGGGCGTGGGCGTGGCGCTGGTACGGGCGATCGAGGCGGAGGCCGTCCGGCTGGGGCTGGCGGCGGTGGACCTGGGTGCCCAGACGCACGCTCTCGGCTTCTACGAGCGGCTCGGCTACGCGGCGTACGGACCGGAGTTCGAGGACGCGGGCATCCCGCACCGCGCGATGCGGCGCACCCTGTCGTAACCGGGCCGCGCCCGAGCCCGTGGGCTCCGCCCCTGCTGCGGGACTGTGTCCGGAGTGGCTCCCGCCCGAACGCTGGGTGGGTCGGGAATGCCGTGGTGCCGCGCGGCCGCCGTCAGGCGGGCGAGGCTTCGCCGGGGCGTGGGTTCCCGCGGCGAGCGGCCTGGCCGGGCGGGGACCGGCGGGTGCCGCGCGGCTACGGTCCCGGCTTCCGAGTCCCCGTGCCTCAAGCAGGGCGGCTACGGCTCCGGCTTCCGAGTCCCCGCGCCTCAAGCGCCGACGCGACTGGAATCGCCCCCCGGCCACACCCAGTGCCTGCCGGGCGGAGGCCTTGCGGCCGCATCGAGTCCTGCCGGTGGGCGGGGCGCGCGGAGCGGGGCGGCGCCTCGGAACGGGCCCGCCCAGGGGAAGTGCCGACACGCGGATCCAGCCCCCGGACCGCACGACCCAGCGGCAGCGGCCTGGCAGGGTGGGGGAGTGGATCAGCTTGCTCTGCTGTTCGTGCTGTTGCTCGGGGCCGTGGTCACCGTGCCGCTCGGGGACCGGCTCGGGCTGCCCGCTCCCGTCCTGATGACCATCGGCGGGGTCGCGCTGGCGCTCGTACCGGCCGTGCCGAACGTCGACATCCCGCCCGAGTACATCCTGCCGCTCCTCCTGCCCCCACTGCTCTACGCCTCCGCGCAGCGCACCTCGTGGCGGCAGTTCGCCGCCAACGTGCGGCCCATCTTCCTGCTGGCCGTGGCCCTCGTGTTCGTCACGACCGCCGCCGTCGCCGCCGTCGCGCACGCCGTCGTCCCCGGGCTGCCGCTCGCCGCCGCCGTCGCGCTCGGCGCGCTCGTGGCCCCGCCCGACCCCGTCGCCGCGACCGCCGTCGCCGGATCGCTCGGGCTGCCGCGCCGCATGGTGTCGATCCTGGAGGGCGAGGGCCTGTTCAACGACGTCACCGCGATCGTGCTCTACCACGTGGCCATCGCCGCCGCCGTCAGCGGTAGCTTCTCCTGGCCCGACGCGCTGGGCGAGTTCGTGCTCTCCGCCGTGGTCGCCGTCGGCGTCGGGCTCCTGCTGGGCTGGGCCACCAAGGCCCTCATGGGACGGCTCGACGACGCCACGCTCCAGATCGGACTGACACTGCTCGTGCCGTTCGTCTCGTACGTCCTGGCCGAAGAGCTCAAGGGGTCCGGCGTGCTGGCCGTGCTGACGACGGCCCTGTTCCTCGCGGAGTACGCGAGCGACGCGGACGACGTGCTGGGGCGGCTCGCCGGGCACACCTTCTGGGAGGTCGTGGACATGCTCGTCACGGGAGTGGCGTTCGGGCTGATCGGGCTGGAGCTGCACAACGTGTTCGGCGTCGCGAAGGGCCGCGCGGCGGAGATGGCCGGATGGGCAGCCGTGGTGATCGCGGTGGTGGTCGTCGTACGGCTGCTGTGGCTGCTGCCTGCCGGGTGGCTCGCCAAGCGGCTGCACACGCGGCGCGACTACGCCGAGGAGATCCCACTGAGCTGGCGGGAGAGCGTGGTGATGTGGTGGGCCGGGATGCGCGGGGTGGCCTCGGTGGCACTGGCACTGGCCATTCCGCTGAAGGTGGAGGGCGGGGCGCCGTTTCCGGCGCGGGACCAGATCATCTTCATCGCGTTCGCCGTGATCATGGTGACGCTGGTGTGCCAAGGGCTGACGCTGCCGTGGCTGGTGGGGGTGCTGGGGGTCGAGGCCGACGAGGACGCCGAGCGGGAAACCGAGCGGCGGCTGGCGATCCGCGCGGCGAAGGCCGCGAAGCGGAGGCTGAAGGAGATCGAGGAGGTGGAGGACCTCCCGGAGGACCTCGTGGAAGTGCTGTACCGGCGGGCGTACGACGTGGGGGCCAGGATCAGCCCCGACATGGTGGACGAGGAGCGGCGTGAGGCGTACGCGAAGCGGGTGGAGCGGATCCGCGACGTCCAGCGGATCCAGCGGGAGATGATGTCCGCCGCCCGGCACGAGGTGCTGGCCGCGCGCAGTGAGCCGGGGGCGGATCCGGAGATCGTGGACCGGGTGCTCCGCCACCTGGACGTACGCAGCCTGCGCAGCACCTGACCCCCGCGCCTAGAACGCCGACGAGTCTGTTCAGCCCCGGGGCTCCGCCGTAGACCCGGGGTTCCACCGTGGACCGGGGCTTCCGCCCCGGATCTGGGGCTCCGTTGGCGGGCTAGGTTGCGGCTGCCGGAGGGCAACTCCAGCCCCGCCGGCGTTTGAGGCGCGGGTCCGGGCAGAGCCCGGTGGGGGTCCCTCCCGGACGGAGTCTGGGGGAATTGCGCCCCGACGGGCTCGTCGCCGGTCCCCGACCGCAATGGTCCGGGCCCGGGGGCGGGAGCCGACCTTCGCCTCGGCGGTGGCCCGCCCCGCGCCGGTGCCCGGCCCCCGGAGCGGTGTTGGCGTGCCGCGTGAGCGGGTCGCCTTACCTAGCCGCCTGCCGGGCATCGGCATCGGGGCATCGGGAGCCCGCCGCGTGGGCCGGCCTTCGGGCGCGGGGCGGGGCTGGTCCGGGCGTAGGGGCGCGTCGGTCGGTCCGAGTCAGACCTGGTAGCGGGACGGGGCGAAGAGGGAGAGGTTCTCGGCGATCCAGGTCGAGGTGTGGGACAGGCCCTGCTCCAGGGAGACCTGCGGGGTCCAGCCGGCCCAGTCACGGGCACGGGAGTTGTCCGACAGGAGCCGCTGGACCTCGCTGCCCGCAGGACGCAGCCGGGTCTCGTCGACGACCACCGACGCCTCCCGCCCCGAGGCCTCGATCAGCGCCTGCGCCAGGTCACCGATGGAGATCTCCCGGCCCGTCCCGAGGTTGACCACCTCGCCCAGTGCCCGGTCGCACTCGGCCACCGCGAGGAAGCCCTCGGCCGTGTCCGTCACGTACGTGAAGTCCCGCGTGGGGGAGACGGACCCGAGGCGGACCTCCCGTGCGCCCGAGTGCAGTTGCGCCAGGATCGTCGGGATCACGGCCCGCGCCGACTGGCGGGGGCCGTACGTGTTGAACGGCCGGACCACCGTCACCGGCAGCTCGAACGCGTGGTGGAAGGACAGCGCCATCATGTCCGCGCCGATCTTCGACGCCGAGTACGGGGACTGCGGCTGGAGCGGGTGCGTCTCGGCGATCGGGGCCGTCAGGGCCGTCCCGTAGACCTCGCTGGTGGAGGTGTGCACCAGGCGGCGCACCCCGTGCCGGCGGCAGGCCTCCGCCACGTTCTCCGTACCGGTCACGTTGGTCTGGACGTACGCGCCCGGCGAGGCGTAGCTGTACGGGATGCCGATCAGCGCCGCCAGGTGGAACACGGTGTCGCAGCCCTCCACCGCGTCGCTGACCCGGCCCGCGTCGCGGACGTCGCCCGCCCACATCTCGACCGGGCCGTCGGGGTCGGCGAGGTACCGCGCCAGGTGGCCCTTCTCCGCGTACGGCTTGTAGTGGACGAAGGCGCGGACCCGGGCGCCCCGCTCCACGAGCAGGTCGACCAGGGTGGACCCGATGAACCCTTCGGCTCCGGTGACGAGGACGGTGCGGTCGGTCCAGGCGGTGCGGGTGTTCACATGCGCTCCAGGGTGGGGGTGGGGAGGGGGAGGCCGGCGACGCGGAGGACCTCCGCCGCCAGCAGTTCGGCGGCCCGGGCGTGCGGGCCGGGGTCGGCGGCGCCGGCCATCGCGGCCAGCCGGACCGGGTCGGCCAGCAGCGGTCCGAGGAGGACGGCCAGTCGGTCGGCCGTGGTCGCGGCGTCCGGCAGCAGCAGGCCGGCGCCCGCGTCCGACAGGACCCGGGCGTTGTGGGTCTGGTGGTCGCCGGGGGCGTGCGGGTAGGGGACGAGCACGGCCGGCACCCCGGTCGCCGCCAGCTCCGCGACCGTCGCGGACCCGGCCCGGCACACCACCAGGTCGGCGGCCGCGTACACGAGGTCCATCCGGTCCAGGTACGGCACGGCCCGGGCGATCCGCTGTCCGCCGCCGGCCGCGAGATCGGCGGCGGTGTCCGGCAGGGCCTGCGGTCCCGTCTTGATCAGCAGCTGTACGTCGTCCCGCCCCTGCCAGAGCCCGGCCAGCCCGACGGCGGCCGCGGTGAGGCGGGCGGCGCCCAGGCTGCCGCCGTTGAAGACGATCAGGCGGCGGCCGTCGGGGACGTACAGGGCCCGCCGGGCCCGGGCGCGCAGCACCTCGCGCTCCGGCCGCGGCAGCTCCGCCAGCCGCGCGAGGGCCGCGGAGATCGGCATTCCGGTGGTCAGGGCGTGCGCCCCGCCCGCCAGGTGGGCCCGGCTGCGGTCGAAGGCCACCGCGATGTGCCGGGTGAGCCGGGCCGCGAACTGGTTGGCGCGGCCCGGTACCGCGTTGGACTCGTGGATGACGGCCGGCAGCCCGGCCATCTTGGCCCCCAGCACGGCCGGCGCGCTCGGGTAGCCGCCCATGCCGACGACGGCGTGCGCGCCCTGGGCCCGGATCACCGCCTTCGCCTGGCCGGCCGACCGCAGGAGCGCGGCGGGGAGCAGATAGCGCTTCGCGCCGAGCGACGGGTCGAACGGGATCATGTCGACGGTGTGCAGGCGGTACCCGGCGGCCGGGACCAGCTCGGTCTCCAGGCCCCGCTCGGTCCCGACGAACGAGACCACGGCGTCCGGAACGGCCGCGCGCAGCGCCTCGGCGAGGGCGAGCCCGGGGTAGATGTGGCCGCCGGTGCCGCCCGCACCGATCACGACGGACAAGGGTGGGAGGGATGTGCCTCGTGTGGTCATGGCCGCACCTTCCCGGTGCGCCCTAAGAACGTTCTAAGAGGTTCTCTCAGAACTGTTTGGCAGGCTTTGCCCCATGAGCAGCACGAGCGCGCAGCGGATCCTGGTCGTGGACGACGAGCCCGAGGTACGGGCCGCCGTCCAGGACGGGCTGGCCGTCGAGGGGTACGAGGTACGGGGGGCCGCCGACGGGTTGGCCGCACTGTCGGAGGTGGCCGGCTGGCAGCCCGACGCGGTGGTGCTCGACGTGATGATGCCCGTCCTGGACGGCCTCGGGGTCTGCAGGCAGCTGCGCGCGCTGGGCGACCGTACGCCCGTACTCGTCCTGACCGCATTGGACTCGGTGAGCGAGCGGGTCGACGGCCTGGAGGCGGGCGCCGACGACTACCTGGTCAAACCGTTCGCGCTGGACGAGCTGGTGGCCCGCGTGCGGGCCCTGCTGCGGCGGGCCGCACCCGATCCGGCCGGTACGCAGGTGCTCGGATTCGCGGACCTGGCCCTGGACCCCGCGACCCGGACCGGGCGGCGCGGCGGCCGGCCGCTGGAGTTCAGCCGGACCGAGGCGGCGCTGCTGGAGCTGCTGCTGCGCCACCCCGGGCAGGTGCTGCCGCGGGAGCTGATCCTGGAGCTGGTGTGGGGGCGGGACTTCGGACCGGACTCCAATTCCCTCGCCGTGTACGTCGGCTACCTGCGCCGCAAGCTGGAGGCCGGCGGCGAGCCGCGGCTGGTGCACACCGTCCACGGGGTCGGGTACCGGCTGGGCACGGCGTGAGCGGCGCCGGGCGGCGCAGGCTCGGGGCGCCCTGGCGCAGGCGCCGGCCGTTGCGGACCCGGCTGGCGCTGGCGGCCACGGCGGCGGTGGCGCTGGTCGCGGTCGGGGTGTGCACGGCGGCCTTCTTCGTCGTACGCGGCGCCCTGTACGAGCAGCTGGACCTGAGCCTCACCCAGTCCGCACGACTCGCGGCCCAGCGCAACCCGGGCTCCGCGCCGGGGACCCTGGCCGGTGAGTGCCGGTTCCTGGCGGCGCCCGCCTGCGCGGAGGTGGTGCCGGCCGACCCGGCGAACGACCCGGCGGCGCCGTACCTGCTGCCGGTGGGCGCCGCGACGCGGGCGGTGGCCGCGGGACGGCGGGCGCCGTTCTACACGGACATCGTGCACGCGGGGCACCCGACGCGGATGCTCACCACCGACTACGCGAAGGGGCGGGCGCTCCAGGTGGCGCTGCGGGCCGACACCGTCGAGGACGGGATCGAGGAGGCGGCGCAGTGGCTGGCCCTGATCGGCGCGGCCGGGGTGCTGCTGGCGGCCGGGCTCGGGTACTGGGTGTCGCGGACGGGCCTGGCCCCGGTGACCCGGCTCACGGCCACCGCCGAGCGGATCGCGGCGACGCGGGATCCGCGGTACCGGATCGAGCTGCCGCCGCCCGGGCGGGAGGACGAGATCACGCGGCTGGCCGGGAGCTTCAACACCATGCTGGGCGAGTTGGAGCAGTCGGTGACGGCGCAGCGGCGGCTGGTCGCGGACGCCTCGCACGAGCTGCGGACCCCACTGACCGCCCTGCGGACGAACGCGGAGCTGCTGGCGCGCGGGGAGCGGTTGACGGCGGAGCAGCGCGAGCGGGCCTCGCTCGCGCTGGGGCGGCAGCTGCGGGAGGTGACGGGGCTGGTGAACGACCTGATCGAGCTGGCCCGGGACGAGGAGCCGCAGCCACTGGTCGAACAGGTCCGGCTGGCTCCGCTGGTGGAGCACTGCGCGCAGGTGGCGCGGGCGCACTGGCCGTCCGTACCGGTGCTCGTCCGCGTCCGGGGGGAGGAGGCGGTGGTGCCGGGGGTGCCGGCGCGGCTGACCCGGCTGCTGTCGAACCTGCTGGACAACGCCGCGAAGTTCAGCCCGCCGGGGGCGCCGGTGGAGCTGGAGCTGGCGTCGCCGGGCGGCCGGGCCGAGCTGACGGTACGGGACCACGGCCCCGGCATCGCGGCCGAGGACCTCCCGTACGTCTTCGACCGCTTCTACCGCGCGGGGACGGCCCGGGCCCTGCCGGGCTCGGGGCTGGGCCTCGCGATGGCCCGCCAGATCGCCCGGGCGCACGCCGCCGAGCTGGTGGCGGAACCGGCCCCGGGCGGCGGAGCCCTGTTCCGGCTGACGTTCTGAGCCGCCGGGATCAGGACGCCTCAGGGCGGGGGTCCGCCGGCGAGGTGGCGATGCGGGGCAGGGCGTACGGGTGGTGGGCCACCAGCCAGGCGATCAGGCGTTCGCGGACCTGGCAGCGGACCGTCCAGACGTCCGAGCCGTCCTTCGCGGTGACCACCGCCCGGACCAGGATCGTGTGCGGGGTCGTGTCCGTGACCGCCAGGGTGCCGGTGCGGCCGTCCCATTCCGGGATCTCCTCCAGGATCCGCCGGAGCTGCTCGCGCATCAGGTCCAGCGGTGCGCCGTGGTCCAGGTGCCAGAAGACCGTTCCGGTCATCTGAGCGCCGCCGCGCGACCAGTTTTCGTACGGCTTACCTGTGAAATACGACACAGGCATCGTGATCCGGCGTTCGTCCCAGGTGCGTACCACGAGGAAGGTCAGGGTGATTTCCTCGACGGTGCCCCACTCCCCGTCGACGACCACCGTGTCGCCGATCCGCACCGTGTCGCCGAAGGCGATCTGCAGTCCGGCGAACAGGTTGCCCAGCGTCGACTGGGCGGCGATGCCCGCCACGATGCCGAGGACGCCCGCCGAGGCGAGCACCGAGGCGCCGACCGCCCGCATCGGCGGGAACGTGAGCAGCATCGCCGCCACCGCGACCACCACGACGACCGCCGTGACCGCCCGGTGGATCAGCGTCACCTGGGTGCGGACCCGGCGCACCCGCGCCTCGTTCGGGTGTTGGGCGGCGTAGCGGGCGTACGAGGAGTCCACGACGGCCGTCGCGATGCGCACCAGCAGCCAGGCCGTCGAAGCGATCAGGACGAGGGTCAGGGCGCGGCCCACTGCGAACACGTACTCCGGTGCGATCCCCACCCGGCGGTGGGCTCCGTACAGCAGCGTCGTGCACAACAGGAGCCGGAACGGCAGACGGCAGCGGCGCAGCAGCCCCCACAGCGGGGTCTCGTTGTGCCGGGCGTCGGCGCGGCGCAGCAGCAGGTCCAGCAGCCATCCGGCGAGCAGGGTGACGACCAGGGCGCCGGCGAGGACCGCGATCGGGCGCAGAAGGGTGTCCGTGTCCATGGACGTCCAGCTAACCGGAACGTGCGCCCGGAAACTGGCACGATGGGGCACATGAACATCATGCTTTTCCACTCGACGTACGGGCTGCGGCCCGCGGTGCACGCGGCGGCCGACCGGCTGCGCGCGGCCGGTCACCAGGTCCAGGTGCCGGATCTCTTCGAGGGGCGCACCTTCGAGACCGTCGAAGAGGGCATGGCACACCGGGACGAGATCGGCCGCGACGAGCTGCTCAAGCGTGCGGTGCTGGCCTCCGCCCCTTACTCCGACCGGGGCCTGGTCTACGCGGGCTTCTCCTTCGGCGGCTCCGTCGCCCAGCACCTGGCGCTCGCCGACGAGAAGGCGCGAGGCCTGCTGCTCCTGCACGGGACGGCGGACCTGGAGGAGGACACCGCGGTCGACGAGCTGCCGGTGCAGCTGCACATCGCGGACCCGGACCCGTTCGAGCCGCACGACTGGCTGACCGCCTGGTACTTGCGGATGCAGCGTGCGGGTGCGGACGTGGAGGTGCACCGCTACCCGGGTGCCGGGCACCTGTTCACGGACCCGGACCTCGACGACTTCGACGCGGAGGCCGCGGAGCAGACCTGGAGGGTCGCGCTGGCCTTCCTCGACAGCCTGTAGCCGAACGGGGGGAGGGGCAGGGCACGAACTCGTGCCCTGCCCCTCCTGTTTGCCCGTGCTCAGCCGCACTCAGCCGCACTCAGCCGTGCTTAGCCGCGGTAGGCGCTCCACATGCTCTTCATGCGGGCGACCTGACCCGCCGTGAACTGGTACATGCAGGAGTCGTACGTGTAGTCCATGAAGTTGTGGATCGGGTCGACGCCCGTCTTGTTGGTGCAGCTGTCACGGCCGGTCGGGCACTCGAACGCGGCGCTCTTCTCGGCCGGGGTGTCGGAGACGGAGTCACCGCTGCCCGAGCAGCCGCCCTGGAAGGTGTGGTACAGGCCCATCCAGTGGCCGACCTCGTGGGTGCCGGTGTCGCCCTCGTTGTAGTTGGTGGCGGAGCCGCCCGGCAGCGAGGTGTTGAGGATGACCACGCCGTCCATCTTGGGCTGCGAGGCGTAGGAGCTCGGGAAGGTCGCCCAGCCGAGCAGGCCGCCGCCGAGGTTGGCGGTGTAGAGGTTGAGCGCGTTGGCGCCGCCCTTGCGCAGGGCGTTCTTCATGTCCGTCTCGGCCTGGGTGCCGTCCGAGACGTTGTACCAGGCGGCGTTGTCGGTGTAGTCGGTGGAGACCAGCGAGAACTGGTAGCCCGAGTCGACGTTGCCGGTGCCCTTGCCGCTGTAGGCGGAGTTGAGGACCGCGATCTGGTTGTTGATGTCCGTGGCGGTCAGCTTGCCGGCGGAGCCGGAGGTGATGACGTGGACGTACACCGGGATGGTCGTCGCGGCGGTGACCTCGGCGGCGCGCATCTGGCGCTGCGGGCCGAGCTCGGCGTTCTTCTTGGCCAGGTCGGCGTCCATGGCCTTGACCTGGGCGTCCGTCACCTCGTTGGGGTCGGCCGCGTGGTTGTCCTTCGGGCGGGCGACCCGGGCATTGGCAGAGATGCCGGCGTCGGCACAGGCCTCGGAGCCGGTCTTGGTGGCTGCGGCCACGGTCGTGGGGGCCGTGAGCGGGGCGAACGCCAGGGTTCCGGCCAGCACGGCCGTTCCCATGAGGCGGCGGCGGAGCATGGGGGATATGCGGGCAGAGGCGCGCACGTTGACTCCTCGCGAAGCGTGGTGGGGGGTGAGGGATTTCCTCACGCTGGCGCGAAGCTTATGTGTCCATGTCATGCACTTAGCAAGGCCTGTAAGTAAAAGATTTGTTGCTTCTGTGAGAGGAGGGGCGCCCGGTCTGCGCCAGGCGCCCCTTCTCACAACAAAATTGACGGACTGTCAGCCAACCGGCTGGTACGTCCGCTCCACCTTCTGCGTCCCGTTCGGCGTCCGGTACGAACGGGACCACGCGGCCGTGGCGGCCGGATTCCGCTTGTCGGACACCACGTAGTAGTCCATCTGTGAACGCTCGGTCGTCACGTCCAGCACCCCGTAACCGTGAGCGTCCATGTCCAGCCACTTCACGTGCCAGTTGGCGGCCTTGATCGCCGATTCCGCTACCAGCGACGCGGTGTCCGCCGGCACGTGCAGGAGGTCGTCGATGTTGTCGGAGGTCACCGACGTCACCACGAACTCGGTGGCGGCCGTTCCGGAGCCCGGGTACGTCGCCATGTTCATCGGGACCTCGTTCGCCCACGCCATGTGGATGTCGCCCGTCAGGAACACCGTGTTCTTGATCTTCTGGTCCTTGAGGTGGTTCAGCAGCTCCTTGCGGTCGTCCGTGTACCCGTCCCACTGGTCCACGTTGATCGCGAGGCCGCCCTCGGGCAGGCCCAGCAGCTTCGTCAGCGGCGCCAGCAGGTGCGCGGGCAGCGAGGCGAAGGCCACCGGCGAGATCATCACCGAGGTCCCGACCAACTTCCAGGTCGCGTTGGAGCTCGCGAGGCCCGACTTGAGCCAGTCCAGCTGGGCGCGTCCGGTGATGGTGCGCTCCGGGTCGTCGACCGCGCCGCTGCCTATCTTGGCCTGCTGGGAGCGGAACGTGCGCAGGTCCAGCAGGTGCAGGTCGGCGAGGGTGCCGAAGCGCAGCCGACGATAGACGGTGCCGGCGGTGGAGGTGCGGACGGGCATCCACTCGAAGTACGCCTGCTTGGCGGCGGCCGCGCGGGCCGCCCAGTCGCCCTCGGTGCCCGGGGTGTGGTTCTCGGCCCCGCCCGACCAGGCGTCGTTGGCGAACTCGTGGTCGTCCCAGATCGCGACGATCGCGTGCGCGGCGTGCATCGCCTGGAGGTCGGCGTCGGTCTTGTAGTTCCCGTGCCGGGTCCGGTAGTCGGCGAGGGTGAGGATCTCGTGCCGCGGCTCGTGCGGGCGTACGACGTACTTCGCCTCGGGGTAGGCCCCGTTCGCGTACTCGTAGATGTAGTCGCCGAGGTGCAGGACCGCGTGCAGGTCGGTGCGGGCGGCCAGGTGGCGGTACGCCGAGAAGTAGCCGGACTCCCAGTTGGCGCAGGAGACCACGCCGAAGCGGACCCCAGGGGTCGTCGCGTCGTGGCCCGGCGCGGTCAGGGTGCGCCCGACCGGCGAGACGGTGCCGCCGGCGGTGAACCGGTAGAAGTACGGGGTCTGCGGCCGCAGTCCGCGGACGTCCGCCTTGACGGTGTGGTCGGAGGCGGCCGTCGCGGTGACCGAACCACTCGCGGCGATCCGGGAGAAGGCCTTGTCCTCGGCCACCTCCCAGGTCACCCGGGTGGCCGGGCCGACGCCGGAGCCGGGGACCGCCTCGGGGGTCGGGGTGACGCGGGTCCACAGCAGGATCCCGTCGGGCAGTGGGTCGCCCGAGGCGATGCCGTGCAGGAAGGCCGGCCCGTTCGAGGCCGCCGACGAGGGCGAGATGCCCAGGGCGGCCGTCGCGAACGGCACGAGGGCGGCCGTGGCCGCTGCGGCCTTGACGACCGTGCGGCGGCGCGGGGTTGCCGCAGTGGGGGAAGGGAGATGACTGGTCACGGACCGGCATATTACTGACGGGTATAACCGCTGGTACACCCCTGTGAAAGCAACGGGCAGGCGAACTCTCGGAGTTCGCCTGCCCGTGTGGAGGTCCGGTGCGGGGCCGGTGCGGATCTCGTGCGGATCCGCTGCGGGTCAGCCCGCGATGGCCTTGTCGACCGCGGCCGTGAAGGACTCCGGCGTCATCTGCTGGATCTCGATCTTCTTGCCGTCCATCTTCAGCGAGGGGGTGCCCGTGACCCCGCTCTTGTCGAAGACCTTCGACATCTCGATCGCCCAGCGGTTGTACGTGCCGTCCTCGACGGCCTTCTTGAACTCGGCGTTGCCCTTGAGGGCCGGCACCGCGTCCGCGATCTTCAGCAGGTAGTCGTCCTTGCTGAACTTGTCGTCCTTCTCGTCCGGGTGGTTGTCCTTGGCGTACAGCGCCGACTTGTAGTCCAGGAACGCCTCGGGGCTGACGTTCAGGGCCGCACCCAGTGCGCTCAGGGCGTTCTTCGAGCCGCTGCCGCTGAAGGCCTTGTCGAGGAAGGTCGCCCCGACGTACTGGACCTTGTACTTGCCCGCGTCGATGTCCTTCTTGATCTGCGGGCCGACCCCCTGCTCGAACGTCGAGCAGATCGGGCAGCGGGCGTCCTCGTAGAGTTCGAGGGTCTTCTTGGCGTCGGCCTTGCCTATGACGACCGTGGTGCCGTTGTCGCCCGTGGTGTTCTTCGGGGCGACCAGCGCGGCGTCGGCGGCCTTGTCCCACTCGCCGGGCTGGTTGGCCTGCACGACCATGTAGCCGACGCCGCCGGCCAGGGCCAGGACGGCGACGACGGCGCCGGCCACCAGTACCTGGCGGCGCACCTTGTCCTTCTTGGCCTGCTTCTCGCGCTCGGCACGCAGCCGATCGCGGGCCGCCGCCTTGTTCGCCTGGCTGTTGCGTGAACTCATGGTGATCTCCGTGGGGTGTGGCTCGGTGAAAGGGGACGTCCGTACGGGGTCAGGCGCAGACGAGCGCGCCGCGTACGGGAGGTCCCCGGAGTCCCACGGAATGGGCGGGGAAGCGGGTACGGGCCCCCGCGCCCGGAAGGGCCGGGCGCAGCGCCCGCCGCACCGGGCCGACGGCGGCCGCCGCCGAGGCCGCGGCCAGCAGCAGCGGCCGGAAAGCAAAGGCGGCCACCGCGCGCAGCAGCTGGCCCAGAGCCCGCTCCCCGTACCGCAGCCAGGCCGCGGCGAGCAGCCCGACCGAGACGTGCGCGGCGAGCAGTAGCCACGGGGTCCAGGGTCCGGGCGAGGCCAGCAGGGCCACCGCGTCGGGGACGGCCCCGGGCACCTCGGCCAGCGGCCCGCCCACCGGCGGGCCGCCGCACAGCTCGTCCAGGCCCAGTGCCCGCAGCGGCCCCGAGACGGGCCCGCCGGCAGGTCCGTAGCAGACGTGCTGCCCGGCGGTGAAGACGGTGTCGGCGGCCAGCTCCAGCGGAACCAGCAGGGCGGCGATGGGGCCGAAGCCGCGCTCGCGGCCGGCCAGCGCGTACGTGAGGAGGAACACCCCGGCGAAGGCCCCGGCGACCAGTGCCGGCGGCAGCGGCACCCGGGACATCAGGACGTGCGAGCCGGCCGAGAGCAGCACGACGAGTGCGCTGAACAGCGCGGCCCGCAGCCCTCGGAGTCCTGCCCTCGATATGTCCATCGGCGCGAGTCTGCCACGAGTACCTGTGAAAACGGGTCCCCGGTCCCGAGCGGACCGGGGACCCGCGGCCGAAAACACTCAGTGCATGATGCGGCCGTTGCGGAACAGGTCCACGAAGATCTGGTGGTCGGCGCGCGCCCGCGCCCCGTACGCGTGCGCGAAGTCGACCAGCAGCTCCGCGAAGCCCTCCTCGTCGGCGGCGATCGCCGCGTCGATGGCCCGCTCGGTGGAGAACGGGACCAGCGAGTGCCCGCTCTCGGCCTCGTCGGCCGCCGCGTGCATGGTCGCCGTCGCCCGGCCCAGGTCCGCGACCACGGCCGCGATCTCCTCCGGCTCGTCCAGGTCCGACCAGTCCAGGTCCACCGCGTACGGGGAGACCTCGGCCACCAGCTGCCCGGACCCGTCCAGCTCGGTCCAGCCCAGCCACGGGTCGGCGTGTGCCTGGAGGGCGCGCTGGGAGATCACCGTTCGGTGCCCCTCGTGCTGGAAGTAGTCCCGCACGGCCCGGTCGGTGATGTGCCGGGACACCGCCGGGGTCTGCGCCTGCTTGAGGTAGATCACGACGTCGTTCTCCAGGGCATCGCTGTGCCCCTCCAGCAGGATGTTGTACGAGGGCAGGCCGGCCGAGCCTATTCCGACGCCGCGGCGGCCCACGACGTCCTTGACCCGGTAGGAGTCCGGCCGGACCAGGGACTCGTCGGGCAGGGTCTCCAGGTACCCGTCGAAGGCGGCGAGCACCTTGTAGCGGGTGGCCGCGTCCAGCTCGATCGCGCCCCCGCCGGAGGTGAAGCGGCGCTCGTAGTCCCGGATCTCGGTCATCGAGTCCAGCAAGGAGAAGCGGGTGCGGGAGCGGGCCGAGCGCAGGGCCGTCAGCAGCGGGCCCTCGGCGGTGTCCAGGGTGAAGGAGGGCACCTCTTCGTGCTTGGCGCCCGTGGCCAGGAGGTGGATGCGCTCCCGGTAGGCGCCGGCGTACGTCCGCACCAGGGCGCTGATCTGCTCGTCGCTGAGCGCCTTGGTGTAGCCGATCAGGGCGACGGAGGCCGCGAACCGCTTGAGGTCCCAGGTGAAGGGGCCGACGTACGCCTCGTCGAAGTCGTTGACGTTGAAGACGAGGCGGCCGTTGGAGTCCATGTACGTGCCGAAGTTCTCGGCGTGCAGATCGCCGTGGATCCACACCCGGCCGGTCCGCTCGTCCAGGTAGGGGCCGCCGTGCCGGTCCCGCTCCAGGTCGGCGTAGAAGAGGCAGGCCGTGCCCCGGTAGAAGGCGAAGGCGGAGGCCGCCATCTTCCTGAATTTGACCTGGAAGGCGGCGGGGTCGGCCGCGAGGAGCGCTCCGAAAGCGGTGTCGAACACGTCGAGTATCTGCTCGGCGCGCTGCTCGTTCGTCGTCTCGGGAACCGCCATGGCGGGTGCCTCCTGGTGGCGCAGTGGTGCGTGCATTTGATCATGAGGGGTCGGACGGGAGTCCTGGGTCTGCAACGGATGAAGGTACCGGTCGGTGCCCCGGTTGTGTCACTCCGCCGACGTAGACTTCGAGGCTGCTCCCCTCGTTCCTTCCGGAGGTCTGCCACCGTGACCAAGCAGCCGTTCACGCACCTGCACGTCCACACCCAGTACTCGCTGCTGGACGGTGCCGCGCGGCTCAAGGACATGTTCAACGCGTGCAACGAGATGGGCATGACGCACATCGCGATGTCCGACCACGGCAACCTGCACGGGGCGTACGACTTCTTCCACACCGCCCAGAAGGCCGGGATCACGCCGATCATCGGCATCGAGGCGTACGTGGCCCCCGAGTCCCGGCGCAACAAGCGGCGCATCCAGTGGGGCCAGCCGCACCAGAAGCGCGACGACGTCTCCGGTTCCGGTGGTTACACCCACAAGACCATCTGGGCCTCGAACGCCACCGGCCTGCACAACATCTTCCGGCTGTCCTCCGACGCGTACGCCGAGGGCTGGCTCACGAAGTGGCCGCGGATGGACAAGGAGACCATCTCCAAGTGGTCCGAGGGCCTGATCGCCTCCACCGGCTGCCCGTCCGGCGAGGTGCAGACCAGGCTGCGCCTCGGCCAGTTCGACGAGGCCGTGCAGGCCGCCTCCGACTACAAGGACATCTTCGGCGAGGGCCGCTACTTCCTGGAGCTGATGGACCACGGCATCGAGATCGAGCGCCGGGTCCGCGACGGGCTGCTGGAGATCGGCAAGAAGCTCGGCATCCCGCCGCTGGTCACGAACGACTCGCACTACACGTACGCGAGCGAGGCCACCGCGCACGACGCCCTGCTCTGCATCCAGACCGGCAAGAACCTCTCGGACCCGGACCGCTTCCGCTTCGACGGCACCGGCTACTACCTCAAGTCGACCGACGAGATGTACGCGATCGACTCCTCGGACGCCTGGCAGGAGGGCTGCGCCAACACGCGGCTGGTCGCGGACCAGATCGACACCGAGGGCATGTTCAAATTCCGGAACCTGATGCCGAAGTTCGACATCCCGGAGGGGCACACCGAGGTCAGCTGGTTCCGCGAGGAGACCATGCGCGGCATGCACCGCCGCTACCCCGGAGGCATCCCGGACGACCGGATGAAGCAGGCCGAGTACGAGATGGACACGATCATCTCGATGGGCTTCCCCGGCTACTTCCTCGTGGTCGCCGACTTCATCATGTGGGCCAAGAACCAGGGCATCGCGGTGGGCCCGGGCCGAGGCTCCGCGGCCGGCTCGATCGTCGCGTACGCCATGGGCATCACCGACCTCGACCCGCTCACGCACGGCCTGATCTTCGAGCGCTTCCTGAACCCCGAGCGCGTCTCCATGCCCGACGTCGACATCGACTTCGACGAGCGTCGGCGCGTCGAGGTGATCCGGTACGTGACGGAGAAGTACGGCCAGGACAAGGTCGCCATGATCGGCACCTACGGCACCATCAAGGCCAAGAACGCGATCAAGGACTCCGCGCGCGTCCTGGGCTACCCCTACGCCATGGGCGACCGCCTCACCAAGGCCATGCCCGCCGACGTCCTCGGCAAGGGCATCCCGCTCTCCGGCATCCTCGACCCGCAGCACCCGCGCTACGGCGAGGCCGGCGAGATCCGCGGGATGTACGAGAACGAGCCGGACGTGAAGAAGGTCATCGACACCGCCCGCGGCGTCGAGGGCCTGGTCCGCCAGATGGGCGTGCACGCCGCCGGCGTGATCATGTCCAGCGAGACGATCACCGACCACGTACCCGTCTGGGTGCGGCACACCGACGGCGTCACCATCACCCAGTGGGACTACCCGAGCTGCGAATCGCTCGGCCTGCTGAAGATGGACTTCCTCGGCCTGCGCAACCTCACGATCATGGACGACGCCGTCAAGATGGTGAAGGCCAACAAGGGGATCGACATCGACCTCCTGGCCCTCCCGCTCGACGACCCCAAGACCTTCGAACTGCTCGGCCGCGGCGACACCCTCGGCGTCTTCCAGTTCGACGGCGGGCCCATGCGTTCGCTGCTGCGCCTGATGAAGCCCGACAACTTCGAGGACATCTCCGCCGTCTCGGCCCTGTACCGGCCGGGCCCGATGGGCATGAACTCGCACACGAACTACGCCCTGCGCAAGAACAAGCAGCAGGAGATCACCCCGATCCACCCGGAGCTGGAGGGGCCGCTCGAAGAGGTGCTCGCGGTCACCTACGGCCTGATCGTCTACCAGGAGCAGGTCCAGAAGGCCGCCCAGATCATCGCCGGGTACTCGCTCGGCGAGGCCGACATCCTGCGCCGCGTGATGGGCAAGAAGAAGCCCGAGGAGCTGGCGAAGAACTTCGTCATTTTCGAGGAGGGCGCCAGGGGCAAGGGCTTCAGCGACCAGGCGATCAAGGCCCTGTGGGACGTCCTGGTCCCCTTCGCCGGCTACGCCTTCAACAAGGCGCACTCCGCCGCGTACGGCCTGGTCTCGTACTGGACCGCCTACCTCAAGGCGAACTTCCCGGCCGAGTACATGGCTGGCCTGCTCACCTCGGTCAAGGACGACAAGGACAAGTCCGCGATCTACCTCAACGAGTGCCGGCGCATGGGCATCAAGGTGCTCCCGCCGAACGTCAACGAGTCCGAGCCGAACTTCGCGGCCCAGGGCGACGACGTGATCCTCTTCGGCCTCACCGCCGTGCGCAACGTCGGCCAGAACGTCGTCGAGTCGATCATCAAGACCAGGAAGGCCAAGGGGAAGTACTCCACCTTCCCCGACTTCCTGGACAAGGTCGAGGCCGTCGTCTGCAACAAGCGCACCGTCGAGTCGCTGATCAAGGCCGGCGCTTTCGACGAGATGGGCCACACCCGCAAGGGCCTGGTCGCCCACCACGAGTCGATGATCGACAACGTGGTCGCGGTCAAGCGCAAGGAGGCCGAGGGACAGTTCGACCTCTTCGGCGGAATGGGTGACGAGGGCGCCAGCGACGAGCCCGGCTTCGGGCTCGACGTCGAGTTCTCGGACGTGGAGTGGGAGAAGTCCTACCTGCTCGCCCAGGAGCGCGAGATGCTCGGCCTGTACGTCTCCGACCACCCGCTGTTCGGCCTGGAGCACGTGCTCTCCGACAAGACGGACGCCGGCATCTCCCAGCTGACCGGCGGCGAGCACTCCGACGGCGCCGTCGTCACCATCGGCGGCATCATCTCGGGCCTCCAGCGCAAGATGACCAAGCAGGGCAACGCCTGGGCCATCGCCACCGTCGAGGACCTGGCCGGCTCGATCGAGTGCATGTTCTTCCCCGCGACCTACCAGCTCGTCTCCACCCAGCTGGTCGAGGACACCGTCGTCTTCGTCAAGGGCCGCCTCGACAAGCGCGAGGACGTCCCCCGCCTGGTCGCCATGGAGATGATGGTCCCCGACCTCTCCTCGGCCGGGACGAACGCCCCCGTCGTCCTCACCATCCCGACGGTCAAGGTCACTCCTCCGATGGTCACCCGGTTGGGCGAGATCCTGCGCCACCACAAGGGCAACACCGAGGTCCGGATCAAGCTCCAGGGACCGCGGAGCACCACCGTCCTGCGCCTCGACCGGCACCGGGTCCAGCCCGACCCGGCGCTCTTCGGCGACCTCAAGGTGCTCCTCGGCCCGTCCTGCCTGGCCGGATGACGCCGGTCGCCCAGGCCCCCGTACGCAGCAGCACGTGAAGAAGGGCGCGCCCAGAGCTCTGGGCGCGCCCTCGTGCGTGCTGCTCGCGGAGGCGTCAGTTGTGGCCGAACTTCTTCTGCTTGCCCTTGCGAGCCATGTCCATCGGACTCGGGGAGCTGCCCGAGGGCTCGGACACCGACTCCGAGCCCTTCGTCGGATCCTGCGTCGACGAGCGGGCCTGCTGCTTCTGTTCGTGCTGGCGGTTCTTGTTCTTGGCCATGGTGGAGCCTCCGTGAGGGTCTAGGGGCCAGGACCGCCTTCACCCTCACACGTCGCCACAAACCGCGCATTTTGGATCTTTGTCGTGCGGAGTCGGGACCGCCGCGGGAACGAGTGCCGGATCCGCCACGCCGATGATCGAGTTCCGGCCGTCAACACCCTTGCGGTCGGGCAGACTCGGGGCACCCGCGACAAACACAGGGGATCCCCAGGGAAGAGGGTGGTACGCGTGGACCGCTGCGTCGTCCTGGTGGACGCCGGCTATCTGCTGGGCGCCGCCGCCAGCCTTCTCGCAGGGGAGCCCTCCCGCTCCCGCATCACCGTCGACCATGCCGCCCTCATCCAGGGCCTGCGCGAGCGCGCCGAAGCCGACACCGAGCAGCCCCTGCTGCGCATCTACTGGTTCGACGGCGCACCCGACCGGGTGCCCCAGCCCGAGCACCGGCGACTGCGCGTCATGCCCCGCGTCACCGTCCGCCTCGGCGCCCTCACCCGCAGCGACGGCCGCTGGGCGCAGAAGGGCGTCGACGCCGCCATGCACGCCGAGCTGACCGAACTGGCCCGCAACCGCGCCTGCTCCGACGTCGTGCTCGTCACCGGCGACGGAGACCTGCTGCCCGGCCTGATGTCCGCCAAGGAACACGGCGTCGCCGTCCACCTGTGGGCCGTCCAGGCCGCCGACGGCGACTACAACCAGTCCGAGGACCTCGTCGCCGAGGCGGACGAGCGCCGCGTCCTGGACCGGGCCTGGATCACCCGGGCCGTCCGCGCCCGGGACCTCGCCGGGCTGTGCCCACCGCCGCCCGCACCACGCCCCGAGATCGCGGCGATCCTCTCCGCCCCGCTGCCCGAGGCCGCCCTCGCCGAGGCCGCCCGCAGCGCCGGCGGCAACGGCTCCGGCGCGCCCGCCCCCGGCGAGCCCGAGGGCAGCGGAGCGCCGGTGCCCGCCCCCACCGCCGGGGGCAAGGCCGTACCCACGCCCAAGGACCTCGCCGGCTCGCTGCGCGCCCCCGGCCCGCAGCCCGGGCCCGCGGGCGGACACGGCGGCGCCCAACCCCCGGCCGGCAGTGCCCTGCGCTGGTCCTCCGACAAGGGCTGGATCGACCGGGCCGGCCCCCTCGGCGAACCCGCCGAGACCGCCTCGCTGCCGACCCTCGCCCAGCTCACCAGCGCCGAGCAGCGCTGGGCCGACCGCGAGGAGGACATCACCACCGTCGGCGGCGACCCCTTCGAAGTCGGCCAGGTCTTCGCCCGGCGCTGGATGGAACGCCTCCCGGAGACCGTCCACCTCCAAAAACTCGCCACGATGTACCCGCGGATCCCGCACCGCATCGACGGTGAGCTGCTGCGCTACGCGGCCCGGTTCGGGCTGCTCGCGCACAAGGACGACCAGATCGACGAGCACGACCGCTATGCCATCCGCGCCGGGTTCTGGCGGGAGATCGACGTCCGCGCGGCCGCCGAGCACGTCGCAGGGCAGCCCTCCGCCGTGCCCGCGACGCCGACGGCACCGGCCGCCGAGTAGGGCGTCGGGGGTACCTCACGGCTGGGCGCGGACGAAAGCCGCGTAGGCTGCTCCCTCGTGAGTACGGGCACAGCATCAGCACGACCGAGCACGGCAGTGGCCGCAGCCGCGGCACCGGACGTGGTCTGCGCGGTGCGTGACCTGGTCAAGACGTATTCCGCCGTACGGGGCCGGCGCGGAGCTCCCGCCCTGCCCGAGACCCGGGCCACCGACGGCATCAGCCTGGACGTCCGGCGCGGCGAGATCTTCGGACTGCTCGGCCCCAACGGCGCCGGCAAGTCCACCCTGGTCCGCCAGCTCACCGGCCTGATGCGGCCCGACTCCGGCGCCGTGACCCTGCTCGGCCACGACCTCGTGCGCCACCCCGAGCGGGCGGCCCGGCTGCTCGCCTACCTGGGACAGGAGTCCACCGCCCTCGACGAGCTCACGGTGGCGCTGGCCGCCGAGACCACGGGACGACTGCGCGGACTCGACGTACGGACGGCGCGGGCCGAGCGGGACGCCGTACTGGAGGAACTCGGGCTGACCGCGATCGCCGGGCGGCCCCTGAAGAAGCTTTCGGGCGGGCAGCGGCGGCTGGCCTGCTTCGCCGCCGCGCTGGTGGGGGAGCGGCCGGTCCTGGTCCTCGACGAGCCCACCACCGGCATGGACCCCGTGGCCCGGCGGGCCGTGTGGGCGGCGGTGGACCGGCGGCGCGCCCAGCACGGGGCCACCGTCCTGCTCGTCACGCACAACGTCATCGAGGCCGAGACCGTCCTGGACCGGGTCGCCGTCATCGACCAGGGCCGGGTCATCGCCTGCGACTCCCCGGCCGGGTTGAAGGCCAAGGTCTCCGACGAGGTCCGGCTGGAGCTGGTGTGGCGCGAGGGGGCTCCGATGGACGTGCCCGAGGTCGCGCGGCTGCGCGAGGACGCCGTCACGTCGGGACGGCGCTGGGTGATGCGACTGGCGCCCGATGAAGCGCGC
Organism: Streptomyces sp. NBC_00597; assembly: GCF_041431095.1. Classification (GTDB taxonomy): domain Bacteria; phylum Actinomycetota; class Actinomycetes; order Streptomycetales; family Streptomycetaceae; genus Streptomyces. The sequence goes on along the minus strand of NZ_CP107757.1, from coordinate 3,084,513 downwards.
GCCGCGGTCGCCGCGGTAACCGGCGGGCCGGCCTTCGCAGCCCTCGACGACTTCACCCTGGCCACCCCCAGCCTGGAGGACGTGTACCTGGCCCTCGGCGGCAAGACGAAAGGGCTGGTGAAGTCATGAGCGACCGCACACCGGGCGCCGTGGCACAGGCCGTCGGGCCGGCGCCGGTGACGGCCACTGCGACGGGCGCCGTGTCCGGCCCGTCCGCTCCGCTGGCACCGCGGGCGCGGCTCTTCCCGGCGCTGGCCGCCGTGTACCGGGCCCAGCTGTCGCGGGCCCGGGTCTCGCGGATCCCGCTGCTGTTCGTGGCCACCTTCCAGTCCATCGGCATCATGATCCTGATGCGGGGCGTGGTGGACGGGGGCTCGGAGGCCCGGGCCGTCGTCGCCGGGTCCTCGGTGCTGGTGGTCGCCTTCGTCGCGCTGAACCTGCTCGCGCAGTACTTCGGGCAGTTGCGGGCCGGCGGCGGGCTGGACCACTACGCCACGCTGCCCGTGCCGCCCGCCTCGGTGGTGCTGGGCGCGGCCGCCGCGTACGCGTCCTTCACCCTGCCGGGCACGCTGGTGACGGCCGTGTTCGGATGCCTGCTGTTCGGGCTGCCGATGAGCGGGCTGTGGATCCTGGCCGCGGTGGTGCCGCTCGCCGGGGCCGCGCTGGCCGGTCTGGGCGCCGCACTCGGACTGCTGGCCCCGCGGCAGGAGCTCGCCACGCTGGCCGGGCAGCTCGGCATGTCGGCGGCGCTGCTGCTGGGCGTGCTGCCGCCGGAGCGGATGCCGGACGTGATCGGCTGGGCGCGGGACCTGCTGCCGTCGACGTACGGGGTGGAGGCCTTCGCACGGACCTTCGCCCCGCACCCCGACTGGGCTGCGGTCGGGCTGGACCTCGGCGTGTGCGGGGCGGTGGGGGTGCTCTCGCTGGCCGTCGCGACGTGGGCGTACCGGCGGGCAGCGGTCCGCTGACGCCGACGCGCCGGGCACCTGGCACGATGTGGGGGTGACCGAAGCCGTGACCACACCGTCCCCGTACGAACCGCCGCCGCCCGTGAAGCCGGGCGGCTCCGCCGGCATCACCGCGGGGGACATCCGCGACGGGGCCGCCGTGGCCCTGGTGACCGGAGTGGCCGGGGTGCTGCTCGGACTGCTGTGGGCATGGCTTGCCCCGAAGACGCAGTACGTCTCCAACGGCGAGGCGGTGTTCCTGCGGAACACCGAGAGCGAGGCCCGGATAGGGACCGACGGGACGTTCTTCCTGCTGTCGGTGGGGTTCGGGGTGCTGAGCGCCGTGCTCGTCTTCCTGTGGCGGCGCCGGGGCGGTGTCCCGCTGGTCATCGGGCTGGCGATCGGATCCGGCTTCGCCGCGCTCGTGGGATGGCGGCTGGGGCTGTGGCTGGGGCCGTCGTCGGACGTGGCCGCGGCCGCGCTGAAGGCCGGGAAGGGAGTGCCGTTCGATGCGCCGCTGCAGTTGCTGGCGCGCGGGGTGCTGCTCGTCTGGCCGATGGTCGCCGTGGCCGTCCACCTCGGGCTGACGGCGCTGTGGACCCCGCACGACGAGGACCCGGACGCCGGCTCCTCCTGGGGCCCCTACCCCCCGGCCCACGTCCACACCGACCCGTCGCCCGGGTCCGACCCGTCGGCCCCCGAGCCCCCCAAGGCCTGACCGCCGGCGCTGCGGCGCCGGCTCGGCTACGGGCGGGCGATCGGGGCCAGGGTGGCCGACGCCAAGGTCGTCAGGGTGGCGGGCGGGAGCTCGACCTCCAGGCCCCGGCGGCCCGCCGACACGCAGATCGTGGCGTGGTCCTGCGCCGACGCGTCCAGCACCGTCCGCAGCCGCTTGCGCTGGCCCAGCGGGGAGATGCCGCCCCGCACGTACCCCGTGGTGCGCTCCGCAAGCGCCGGGTCCGCCATGGACGCCCGCTTCCCGGAGACCGCGGTCGCCAGCGCCTTCAGGTCCAGGCTGCCCGACACCGGGACCACCGCCACCGTCAGCACGCCGTCCACCTCCGCGACCAGCGTCTTGAAGACCCGGTCCGGGGAGACGCCCATGGCCTGCGCCGCCTCCCCGCCGTACGAGGGGTGCGCCGGGTCGTGTTCGTACGCGTGCACCGTGAACTCCGCCCCGGCGGAGGTCAGGGCCGCGATCGCCGGAGTGCCCGCCGGAGCCTGGGTCTTCTTCTTCGCCATCGGTCCTTCGCCGTCAGTCCGGTGCCGTCAGTTCGGGTTGGTCGGTGCGCGCGTCAGGTCCACCGCCGGGAGCGACGGGAGGTGGCGGATGACCGCCGTCTCCGCGCGCAGCAGTTTCAGCTCCTCCGCGAGCCGCGTGGCGGTGTCCGGCGCCTGGAGCAGCCGCTGCTTCGCCGGGATGTCCAGTACGGCCGCCGCCGCCACCAGGTACGAGACCACCGACGGCTCGTCCGGCAGGTCCGCGCCCGAGCTCAGGGACCGCTCGCGGGCTCCGGCCAGCCGCTTCTGGTAGTTCCGGAAGGCCCGCAGGACCCCCTCCGCCAGCGCTCCCGCGCCCTCTCCCGCTTCCTCCGGGAGTTCCTCCAGCTCGGCGACCAGGTACGGGCCCGAGGTGTCCACCGACAGGAGGCGGACCCGGGACGTACCGGTGGCGAGGACCTCGAAGCTGCCGTCCTCCCGCTCCCGGATCGTCGCCGCGTCGGCGATGCAGCCCACCCGGTGGAAGGCCTGGACGGGATCCGGGCCGAAGCCGGCCGTCGGGCCCCGCTCGGGCAGGGCCGTCTGGTCCGGCAGGCCCGGCGCGGTCGGCGCGACCTCCCGGCCGTCGCGGATCGCGACGACCGCGAAGCGGCGCGGTTCGTCCTCGCCCGTCTTCAGCAGCTCCCGCATCATGGCGCGATAACGCTCCTCGAAGACGTTCAGCGGGAGGACGAGTCCCGGGAACAGCACCGAGTTGAGCGGGAAGAGGGGCAGGCGAACGGAGGTCACGACGCACAGGGTAGTGGCCGGGGGCCAGGGCCTGTCACCTCAGTTGTTTCCCGTCCGGCCGGTCATCCCCGTCTCAGCAGGCGCGAGGCTCCCGCCGCCACCGTCGTCGCGAGGATCCAGCCCAGCAGGACCAGCACCGCCGAACCCCACTGCCAGCCGCCCTCCACCTTCCACTGGCCCTCCTGGCCGAGATCGATGACCGGGAGCAGCAGGTCCAGCGCGTAGAGGGCCGCGTTCCACCCCGGGTGCTCGTCCGCCTTGATCGGCGGCGGCTCGTGCCGGGAGAAGAGCAGGGCGCCCGCCGCCCACAGCACCGCCATCCACAGGGCGGCCCGGCCCGGACGGTACCCGTACGCCACCGTCCAGTCCTGGAGGTACCCCCACGCCTTGAGCGCCGGTGGCAGGGTGGCCCGGCGCCGCCGCTGCTTGGCCAGCAGGACCTCGCGGGCGTCCGCGTCCTCGCCGCTGGTCCGCAGTACGGCGGCCAGCCGCTCGTACGGCTCGGGCGAGTACTCGGGGGTGGCCGCCGCCACCCAGGCCAGCCGGCGCGCCAGCGGGAAGTGGCCGCGGGGTGCGAGGTTCTCGTACGCGAACCCCTCGATCGACACGCCTCCCGGGCCGGGCCAGCTGGTGGACGAGTCGACCAGCTTGACCACCTTGGCCCCCGACAGCACCACCCGCCCCTGCTCAGGCCGCTCGCCGACGAACCGGAGTTCGGGCGTCTGGATCCGGCGCAGCGAGACCTCCTGCTCCTCGGTCAGCGTGAACCGGGCGCCGTAGAAGTCGACGGCGTCACCGAAGCGGCCGTCGTCCAGGCGCAGCCCGCCCCGGCACTCGAAGTGCTGGGACCGCTGCCCGCGCGTGGGCGTCTGGCCGAGCCCGTACGGGGGAGTGGAGGAGCCCAGGTCGCCGAGGACGTAGTCCAGCGCGATCGAGGTCAGGTACAGGGTCCGCTCGACGGTCAGCTGCGGGGCGTTCAGTGCGCGCCGCCCGTGCGGATTGCGCAGCCGGGCCCCGCGCAGGTTCATCGACACGCCGATCTTCGCGCCGCGCAGGCTCACCTCCCCGTCCGTCTCCAGCAGCTCGCCCTGGAAGTCCTGCGCCACCGACATCCCGTCCGCGGCGATGGCCCGGCCCTTGTTGTCCCGGCGCACCACGGCCTGGCTGATCAGCAGGTCGGTGCCGATCTGCGCGTCGGTCAGCCGGATCCCGCGGGCCACCCGGCAGCGCGGCAGGTGCAGATCGCCCTCGGTGTGGAGCCGGGAGGCGTCCAGCCGGGGTATCGCGCAGTTGACCAGGCGCAGGGTGACGAACCGGGTCTCGGACAGCTGGATCTCGCTGTCGAAGCGGCAGGACTGGAGTTCGACGTACGGCGCCACGAGCCCGCCGGACAGGTCGAGGCGCCCGGTGATCCGTACGCCGCGCAGTTTCAGCGAAGCGACCCGCCCCGGCACCGGCGGCGGCCCGTGGAGCAGCAGCAGTGCCACCACCTGGGCCCGGACGCTGCGCCCGCCGCCCCAGACCCGCCCGCTGTCGTGGGGGTCGTCCTCGGCGGCGGCCCGGGCGCTGAGATCGCAGACGCTGCCCGTCCGGTACGCCTGCCACATGCGGCGTTCGGGATCGGTGAGATCCGCGGGCTGCTCGCCCGCACGTGGCTCCGCCATGGCGGCCCCCCTCCGCTGTGCAATACGTGTAGGGGAACGCTAACGGGCGGCAGTGACGTCCGGGGCCTGTATCAGCCAGTGATACGGGCGGACAGTGGCGGGAGGCGGTCTGAGAGAATTGGGAGGTGATCTCTCGTATCGACCTGCGCGGTGACGCCCTCCCCGAGGGTGGCGCCCTGCGCGATCTGCTGCCCCGTGCCGAGTTCGACGTGGAAGCCGCCCTGGAGAAGGTGCGGCCCATCTGCGAGGACGTCCATCATCGTGGCACGGCGGCGCTCATCGAGTACGCGCAGAAGTTCGACGGTGTCACGCTGGAGCAGGTCAGGGTGCCCGCCGAGGCGCTCAAGGCCGCCCTCGACGAGCTGGACCCGGCCGTCCGCGCCGCTCTGGAGGAGTCCATCCGGCGCGCCCGGATCGTCCACCGCAACCAGCGCCGCAGCGAGCACACCACCCAGGTGGTCCCCGGCGGGACCGTGACGGAGAAGTGGGTTCCGGTCGAGCGCGTGGGCCTGTACGCCCCGGGCGGCCGCTCGGTGTACCCGTCCTCCGTCGTCATGAACGTCGTACCGGCGCAGGAGGCGGGCGTCGAGTCGATCGCGCTCGCGTCCCCGCCGCAGAAGGAGTTCGGCGGGCTGCCGCACCCGACGATCCTCGCCGCGTGCGCGCTGCTCGGCGTGGACGAGGTGTACGCCGCCGGCGGCGCCGTGGCCGTCGCGATGTTCGCGTACGGCACGGAGGACTGCCTGCCGGTGAACATGGTGACGGGCCCCGGCAACATCTGGGTCGCTGCCGCCAAGCGCTACTTCACCGGTCGGATCGGCATCGACACCGAAGCCGGCCCGACCGAGATCGCGGTCCTCGCGGACTCCACGGCCGACCCGGTGCACGTCGCCGCCGATCTGATCAGCCAGGCCGAGCACGACCCGCTGGCCGCGGCCGTCCTCGTCACGGACTCCGAGGAGCTCGCGGCCGCCGTCGAGCGGGAGCTGGAGCCGCAGGTCGCGGCCACCAAGCACGTCGAGGACCGGATCAAGCCGGCGCTCGCGGGCAAGCAGTCCGCGATCGTGCTGGTCGACAGCCTGGAGGACGGTCTCAAGGTCGTCGACGCGTACGGCGCCGAGCACCTGGAGATCCAGACCGCCGACGCCGCTGCCTGGGCCGCCCGGGTGCGCAACGCCGGCGCGATCTTCGTCGGCCCCTGGGCCCCGGTCTCCCTCGGCGACTACTGCGCCGGGTCGAACCACGTGCTGCCCACCGGCGGCTGCGCCTGCCACTCCTCCGGCCTGTCCGTGCAGTCGTTCCTGCGCGGCATCCACATCGTCGACTACACGCGCGACGCGCTCGCCGAGGTCACCCACCACGTGGTGACGCTGGCCGAGGCCGAGGACCTGCCGGCGCACGGCGCAGCCCTCAAGGCGCGCTTCGGATGGAAGGTGCCCACCCAGTGAGTTTCGGGATCGACGACCTCCCCATCCGGGACGAACTGCGCGGCAAGACCCCGTACGGCGCCCCCCAGCTCGACGTGCCCGTCCAGCTGAACACCAACGAGAACCCGTACGAGCTCCCCGAGGAGCTGGTGCGGCGCATCGCCGAGCGCGTCTGCGAGGCCGCCCGCACCCTCAACCGCTACCCCGACCGGGACGCGGTCGAGCTGCGGACCGAGCTGGCCGCGTACCTCACCCGCACCGCGAAGCACCCGGTGGCGCTGGAGAACGTCTGGGCCGCCAACGGCTCCAACGAGGTCATCCAGCAGCTGCTGCAGACCTTCGGCGGGCCAGGGCGCACGGCGATCGGCTTCGAGCCCTCGTACTCGATGCACGCGCTGATCTCGCGCGGCACCGGGACCGGCTGGATCTCCGGCCCGCGCCGCGAGGACTTCACGATCGACGTGGAGGCGGCGGAGCAGGCCATCGCCGAGAACGCCCCCGACGTCGTCTTCATCACGTCGCCCAACAACCCCACGGGCACCGCGGTCGAGGCGGAGACCGTCCTCGCCCTCTACGAGGCCGCGCAGGCGGCCAAGCCCTGCCTGGTCATCGTGGACGAGGCGTACGTGGAGTTCAGCCACCGCGACTCCCTCCTCCCGCTGATCGAGGGCCGCCCCAACCTGGTGGTCTCCCGGACCATGTCCAAGGCCTTCGGCGCCGCCGGACTGCGCCTGGGCTACCTGGCCGCGCACCCGGCCGTGGTCGACGCCGTGCAGCTCGTACGCCTGCCGTACCACCTGTCGGCCGTGACCCAGGCGACCGCGCTGGCCGCCCTGGAGCACACCGACACCCTGCTCGGCTACGTCGAACAGCTCAAGGCCGAGCGGGACCGCCTCGTCACCGAACTGCGGGCCATCGGCTACGAGGTCACCGAGTCCGACGCGAACTTCATCCAGTTCGGGAAGTTCGACGACTCGCACACCGCCTGGCAGAAGATCCTCGACCAGGGTGTCCTGGTCAGGGACAACGGCGTACCGGGCTGGCTGCGGGTCACCGCCGGCACCCCGGCCGAGAACGACGCGTTCCTGGAAGCGGTTCGCGCACTGAAGAAGGAGCAGCACGCATGAGCCGCATCGGACGGGTCGAACGGACCACGAAGGAGACCTCGGTCCTGGTCGAGATAAACCTCGACGGCACCGGCAAGGTCGACGTCTCGACGGGCGTGGGCTTCTACGACCACATGCTCGACCAGCTCGGCCGCCACGGCCTCTTCGACCTCACGGTCAAGACGGACGGCGACCTGCACATCGACAGCCACCACACCATCGAGGACACCGCCCTCGCGCTGGGCGCCGCGTTCAAGCAGGCCCTCGGCGACAAGGTCGGCATCTACCGCTTCGGCAACTGCACCGTGCCGCTCGACGAGTCCCTCGCCCAGGTGACCGTCGACCTGTCCGGCCGCCCGTACCTCGTGCACACCGAGCCCGAGAACATGGCGCCGATGATCGGCGAGTACGACACGACGATGACCCGGCACATCTTCGAGTCGTTCGTCGCGCAGGCCCAGATCGCCCTGCACATCCACGTCCCGTACGGCCGCAACGCCCACCACATCGTGGAGTGCCAGTTCAAGGCCCTGGCCCGGGCGCTGCGCTACGCCGCCGAGTTCGACCCGCGCGCCGCCGGAATCCTGCCCTCCACGAAGGGCGCCCTCTAGCCGTGAACGGCCTGAACACCATCCTGATCGTCTTCGGCCTGTTCTTGGCCGGAGGCGTCTACTCCTTCCAGAAGCAGCAGATGCCCAAATCGGTCGTCGTCCTGCTCGCCATCGGCTCCGCGATGTGTCTGGCCGCCGGAGTCCTGCGGATCCAAGGAATCTGGGAATGAGCGCAGTCCGCCCCACCAAGACGGTCGTGGTCTTCGACTACGGCTTCGGAAACGTACGCTCCGCCGAGCGCGCCCTCGCGCGCGCCGGCGCGGACGTCGAGATCACCCGCGACTACGACAAGGCGATGGACGCCGACGGGCTCCTCGTCCCCGGCGTCGGTGCCTTCTCCGCCTGCATGCAGGGCCTCAAGGACGTCCGCGGCGACTGGATCATCGGCCGCCGGCTCTCCGGCGGCCGCCCGGTCATGGGCATCTGCGTCGGCATGCAGATCCTCTTCGAGCGGGGCATCGAGCACGGCGTGGAGACCGAGGGCCTCGACGAGTGGCCCGGCACCGTCGAGCCGCTGCGCGCCCCGATCGTGCCCCACATGGGCTGGAACACCGTGGACGCCCCGGCCGACAGCCAGGCCTTCAAGGGCCTGGACGACGACGCCCATTTCTACTTCGTGCACTCGTACGCGGTGCGCGGCTGGAGCCTGGAGGTCACCAACCCGGCGATCCGCGCCCCCAAGGTCACCTGGGCCACCCACGGCGAGCCCTTCGTCGCAGCGGTGGAGAACGGCGCCCTGTGGGCCACCCAGTTCCACCCCGAGAAGTCCGGCGACGCCGGTGCCCAGCTCCTCACCAACTGGATCGAGACCCTCTGATGCCCGTCAACAAGCTGGAACTCCTCCCCGCGGTCGACGTCCGCGACGGGCAGGCCGTCCGCCTCGTGCACGGGGTGTCCGGGAGCGAGACCTCCTACGGTTCCCCGCTGGAGGCGGCCCTCGCCTGGCAGCGCGCCGGCGCAGAGTGGCTGCACCTCGTCGACCTCGACGCCGCCTTCGGCACGGGTGACAACCGCGCGCTGGCCGCGGAGATCACCGGCGCCATGGACATCAAGGTCGAACTGTCCGGCGGAATCCGCGACGACGCCACGCTCGCCGCGGCCCTCGCCACCGGCTGCACCCGCGTCAACCTGGGCACCGCCGCCCTGGAGACCCCCGAGTGGGCCGCCAAGGCCATCGCCGAGCACGGCGACAAGATCGCCATCGGCCTCGACGTACGCGGCACCACCCTCAAGGGCCGCGGCTGGACGAGCGAGGGCGGGGACCTCTACGAGACCCTCGCGCGCCTGGACTCCGAGGGCTGCGCCCGGTACGTCGTCACCGACATCGGCAAGGACGGCACGCTGACCGGCCCCAACCTGGAGCTGCTGAAGAACGTCTGCGCCGCCACGGACCGGCCGGTCGTGGCCTCCGGCGGCGTCTCCTCGCTGGACGACCTGCGGGCGCTGGCCGAACTGGTGCCGCTGGGCGTCGAGGGCGCGATCGTCGGCAAGGCGCTGTACGCCGAGGCGTTCACCCTGGAAGAAGCACTGAAGGCGGTCTCCGCATGAGCTCCGACGCAGTACGCCTCATCTCCTCCGGCGGAGCGTACGAGGACGTCATCGGCTACTCGCGGGCCGTACAGCTCGACAACGGCCTCGTGCTCGTGTCCGGCTGCACCGCCGCCGGTGTCGACGGCCCGTACGACCAGACCGTCACCGCCTTCGGGGTGGCGTTCAAGGCGCTGGAGCAGGCCGGTCTCGGCCCCGAGCACGTGGTCCGCACCCGGATGTACCTCACGCACGCCCGGGACGTCGAAGAGGTCGGCCGCGCCCACAAGGAGCTCTTCGACGCCGTCCGCCCCGCCGCGTCCATGATCATCGTCTCCGGCCTCGTCGACCCCAGCATGGTCGTTGAGGTGGAGGTCGAGGCCTACCGGGGAGCGTCGCGATGACCCTTGCCGTACGTGTGATCCCCTGCCTGGACGTGGACAACGGCCGGGTCGTCAAGGGCGTCAACTTCCAGAACCTGCGGGACGCCGGCGACCCGGTGGAGATGGCCAAGCTGTACGACGCCGAGGGTGCCGACGAGCTGACCTTCCTCGACATCACCGCGTCGTCAGGGAACCGCGAGACCACGTACGACGTGGTGCGGCGGACCGCCGAGCAGGTCTTCATCCCGCTGACCGTCGGCGGCGGCGTCCGCACCGCCGACGACGTGGACAAGCTGCTGCGGGCCGGCGCGGACAAGGTCGGCGTGAACACCGCCGCCATCGCCCGGCCCGAGCTGATCCAGGAGATCGCGGAGCGCTTCGGGCGGCAGGTCCTCGTCCTGTCCGTCGATGCCCGCCGCACGGCCGGCGGCTCCTTCGAGGTCACCACGCACGGCGGCCGCCGGGGCACCGGCATGGACGCCGTCGAGTGGGCGCACCGGGCGACCGACCTGGGCGCCGGCGAGATCCTGCTGAACTCGATGGACGCGGACGGCACCAAGGACGGGTACGACACCGAGATGATCGCGGCCGTGCGGAAGCACGTCACGGTCCCGGTGATCGCCTCGGGCGGAGCGGGCCGGCTGGAGCACTTCCCGCCGGCGATCACGGCCGGCGCCGACGCGGTGCTGGCGGCGTCCGTGTTCCACTTCGGCGACCTGCGGATCGGCCAGGTCAAGGACACCCTCCGCGAGGCGGGCCACCCGGTCCGCTGACGCCCGGCCGGCGGCGGTGACGGAGCCCGGGGCACTGCCCCGGGCCTGCGGGCCCGCGCTCGCCGCCCCGGCCGGGTCGGCGGACGGAATCCGCCGCAGGCGCCCGAAGCCCGGGAGGCCCGTCAGGGCCGACCGGTGCGAGGGCGCCGTCAAGGGGTCAGATGCCGAGCTTGGCCACCGTCAGCTTGGCGACGGCCTCCTTCGGGCCGTCCAGTTCCACCGCGGCGGCGTTCTGGCGGCCGAAGCAGAACAGCGTCAGCTCGCCCGGCTCGCCGGTGACCGTCACCACCGGGGTGCCCTTGTGCGCGACGACGGTCTGCCCGTTCGGGCGGCGCAGCACCAGGCCCACCGGGGCGCGACGGCCCGTCAGCCGGGCCAGCTTCTCCAGCCGTGACCACAGGGCGTCCGAGAACACCGGGTCCAGCTGGCGCGGCGACCAGTCCGGCTGGGCGCGCCGGACGTCCTCCGCGTGGACGTAGAACTCCACCGCGTTGGCCGCCTCGTCGATCTGCTTCAGCGCGTACAGGGACATCTTCGGTGGGCCGGTCCGGATCAGCTGGATCAGTTCCTCGTACGGCTTGGCCGTGTACTCGGCCATCGCCTTGTCCAGCCGGTCCTTCAGGACGTTCAGCAGCAGGCCGCCCGCCGCGTCCGGGCGACGCTCCCGGACCACCACGTGTGCCGCCAGTTCCCGGGCCCGCCAGCCGTCGCACAGCGTCGGCGCCTCCGGCCCCACCGCCTCCAACAGGTCCGCCAGCAGCAGGCGTTCGCGCTTCGCATGGGTAGACATGGGGGCCAGCCTACGACCGGATGCCGCCCCGTGCCCGCCCATCAGGCGGACGGTGATCCGTTACGGCCCCCCGGTCGCGGCACAATGGCCCCCATGAGTACGTCCTCCCTCGATCCCGCCATCGCCGCGCGGCTCAAGCGCTCCGCCGACGGCCTGGTACCGGCCATCGCCCAGCAGTACGACACCGGTGAGGTGCTCATGCTCGGCTGGATGGACGACGAAGCCCTGCACCGCACCCTGACCACGGGCCGCTGCACGTACTGGTCCCGCAGCCGCCGGGAGTACTGGGTGAAGGGGGACACGTCCGGCCACTTCCAGCACGTGAAGTCCGTCGCCCTCGACTGCGACGCCGACACCCTCCTCGTCAAGGTCGACCAGGTCGGTGCCGCCTGCCACACGGGTGCCCGTACGTGCTTCGACGCCGATGTCCTTCCGCTGGCCGAATAGGCAGTTAGGGTCCCACCTCATGGATCTTGAGACGTTCCGCAAGCTCGCGGCGGACCGCCGCGTCATCCCCGTGAGCCGCAAGCTCCTGGCCGACGGAGACACCCCCGTCGGGCTCTACCGGAAGCTGGCCGCCGAACGCCCGGGCACCTTCCTGCTGGAGTCCGCCGAGAACGGCCGCTCCTGGTCCCGCTACTCCTTCGTCGGCGTCCGCAGTGCCTCCACGCTGACCGTCCGCGACGGGCGCGCGCACTGGATCGGGACCCCGCCCGTCGGCGTCCCCACCGACGGCGACCCCCTGGACGCCCTGCGCGCCACCGTCGAGGCCCTGCACACCCCCCGCGACCTCGCCGCGGGGATGCCGCCCTTCACCGGCGGCATGGTCGGCTACCTCGGCTACGACATCGTGCGCCGCCTGGAGCGCATCGGCGAGCACACCGACGACGACCTGCGGCTGCCCGAGCTGACCATGCTGCTCACCTCCGACCTGGCGGTCATGGACCACTGGGACGGCACGGTCCAGCTCATCGCCAACGCCATCAACCACAACGACCTCGACACCGGCGTGGACGAGGCGTACGCGGACGCGATGGCCCGGCTCGACGCCATGGAGGCCGACCTCGCGCGGCCCGCCCCGTACACGCCCACCCCGCTGCCCGCCTCCGAGCTGCCGGAGTTCTCCGCGCTGTGGGGCGGCGAGAAGTACCGGGACGCCGTCGAGGACATCAAGGAGCGGATCCGGGCCGGCGAGGCCTTCCAGGTGGTGCCCTCGCAGCGGTTCGAGACCCCCTGCGCCGCCTCCGCACTGGACGTCTACCGGGTGCTGCGGGCCACCAACCCGTCCCCGTACATGTACCTGTTCCGCTTCGAGAACGGCTTCGACGTCGTCGGCTCCAGCCCCGAGGCCCTGGTCAAGGTCGAGGACGGCCGGGCCATGGTCCACCCGATCGCGGGCACCCGCCACCGCGGGGCCACCCCGCAGGAGGACCACGAGCTCGCCGAGGAGCTGCTGGCCGACCCCAAGGAGCGGGCCGAGCACCTGATGCTCGTCGACCTGGGCCGCAACGACCTGGGCCGGGTCTGCGAGCCGGGATCGGTGGAGGTCGTCGACTTCATGTCGATCGAGCGGTACTCGCACGTCATGCACATCGTCTCGACCGTCACCGGCCGGGTCGCCGAGGGCCGCACCGCCTTCGACGTGCTGACCGCCTGCTTCCCGGCCGGCACCCTCTCCGGGGCGCCCAAGCCGCGCGCCATGCAGATCATCGAGGAGCTCGAACCCTCCCGCCGGGGCCTGTACGGCGGCTGCGTGGGCTACCTCGACTTCGCCGGGGACTCCGACACGGCCATCGCCATCCGCACCGCGCTGCTGCGCGACGGCACGGCGTACGTCCAGGCCGGCGCGGGAGTCGTCGCGGATTCGGTGCCCGAGCTGGAGGACAACGAGTGCCGCAACAAGGCGGCCGCCGTCCTGCGCGCGGTGGGAGCGGCCAACCGGCTGAACGCCTCCTGACGCGGTAGGGGATAGTGGGGTACGTGAGTGCCGTACCCCCACCCCGAAACGACACCGACGCTCCCGCCGCCGCGGACACCGCGGACGGCGGTGACGGTCGCGGCGGCCGCCGCAGCGTGGCCGTCGCCCTGCTGCTCGGCGCGCTCGGTGCCACCGTCGTCCTGCTCGCCTCCGGCCGTGTCTGGGCCCGGGGCGCCGCCGCCGTCGGGGGCGGCTCGCTGCCGCTGACCGCGGACGGGCGGGCCGTCACCGGACTTCCGGCGGCCCTGGCCATCGTGGGCCTCGCCGCCCTCGTGGCCGTGTTCGCCGTACGCGGCAGGAGCCGGCTGCTGGTCTCCGGGCTGCTCGCGCTGAGCGGCCTGGGCGCGGCGCTCTCCGCGGTGCTGGCCGCCGACGACCGTCAGGCGCTGGACGCGCAGGCCGCCCGCGCGACGGCGGACACCGCGGCCCGGGTGGGGGAGCTCACACACACGGCCTGGCCGTACATCACGGCCGCCGGTGCGGCCCTGATCCTGGTCGCCGGACTGCTGGCCCTGAGGTTCGGCGGCAGCTGGCCCGCGATGGGCGGCCGCTACGAGCGGGACGGCAGTCCCCGCGCCCGCAAGGCGGCGGCGGTGGACCCCGACCGGCCCGAGGACCTGTGGAAGGCCCTGGACCGTGGCGAGGACCCGACCCGCTGACCGGGCACCGCGCCCGGTGCGGGACAATGGGCACCGAGCATTCGACACAGACCGCGATTTCTTAGCAGTACTGCGACAGAGCAAACGAGGAGCAACTCATGGCGGGCACGAACCACGGACACACCCCGGCCGCCTGGACCGGTGTCACCATCGCGTTCATCGGTTTCTGCATCTCCGGTGCCTTCATGGTGCTCGCGAACCCGCTCGGGTTCTGGGCCGGTCTCGTCGTGGTCGCGCTCGGCGGTGTGGTGGGCATGGCGATGAAGGCCGCGGGCATGGGTGCGCCGAAGGGCGCCCACGATGACCTGGCCGTGGTGATCGCCGCCAACAAGGCCGCCGCCAAGGCCTGACGGACCGCCGAGGTCCGAGTACCGGTGCAAGCCTTCGAAAGGCGCGGCCCCGCCGGGCTGCGCCTTTTGTCATGAGCGGAGAGAATCAGCGCGTGGACGCCTCTCGCAGCCCCTTCGCCGCTCCTGCGCCGCCGCAGGGCCGCGCCCGGCGGCTGGCCCCGCCGGCGCTCACGCTGGCCTCGGCGGCCCTCGCCTTTGCGTACGTGGGCGCCGTGGATCCCAATGAACCGGGCCACTATCCGGTCTGCCCGCTATTCAAGCTCACCGGAATCCTGTGCCCCGGATGCGGCGGGCTGCGCAGTGCCCACGCGTTCGCCCATGGTGATCTGATCGCCGCTTTGGGGGCAAATGCCCTGGCCGTCGCCGGCTACTTCGTCTTCGCCGGCTACATGGTCCTGTGGCTGGTTCGCGCCTGGCGCGGCGACCCGCCCCCGCGCTTCGTCCTGCGGCGGCCGCACTGGTGGGCCATCGGGGTGCTGGCACTGGTCTTCGTAGTGGTCCGAAACCTGCCCCTCGGATCGGCGCTGGCCCCATAACGCCTGCACAGGGCCCATATGAATCCTGGATTCCGAATGTCCAGTCAATGGGACGGCGTCAACCGCGTGCGGAGGGCAAGGCCTCCTGCGGATACCATTTGATTGCTGACCTTGCAGTTGTACGTGTCTGCAAGGCGGCCGACCGTCATCGACCCGGAAGGGGGCCGCTCGCGTGAGTGTGCTCGACGAGATCATCGAAGGGGTCCGCGAAGACCTTGCCGAACGGCAGGCCCGCGTGAGCCTCGACGAGCTCAAGGAGCGTGCCGCCAAGGCGCCCCAGGCCAAGGACGGCGTCGCGGCCCTGCGCGGCGACGGCGTCAAGGTGATCTGCGAGGTCAAGCGCTCCAGCCCCTCCAAGGGCGCGCTGGCCGCGATCGCGGATCCGGCTGGACTCGCAGCCGACTACGAGGCGGGCGGTGCGGCGGTCATCTCCGTCCTCACCGAGCAGCGCCGTTTCGGTGGCTCGCTGGCCGACCTGGAGGCCGTCCGCGCGCGCGTGGACATCCCGATCCTGCGCAAGGACTTCATCGTCACGGCGTACCAGCTGTGGGAGGCCCGCGCCTACGGCGCCGACCTCGTGCTGCTGATCGTCGCGGCCCTGGAGCAGGAGGCCCTCGTCTCCCTCATCGAGCGGGCCGAGTCCATCGGCCTCACCCCGCTCGTCGAGGTCCACGACGAGGACGAGGTCGAGCGCGCGGTTGCGGCCGGCGCCAAGATCATCGGTGTCAATGCCCGCAACCTCAAGGACCTCAAGGTCGACCGCTCCACCTTCGAGCGCGTCGTCGGCGAGATCCCGGCCCACATCGTCAAGGTCGCCGAATCCGGCATCCGCGGGCCGCACGACCTGATCGCCTACGCCAACGAGGGCGCCGACGCCGTCCTCGTCGGGGAATCCCTGGTCACCGGACGCGACCCGAAGGCGGCCGTGGCCGACCTCGTCGCCGCCGGCGCCCACCCCGCCCTGCGCCACGGTCGGAGCTGACCGTCCCATGACCACCGACCGCCCCTCCGTCCGCACCCGGCCCGGCTTCGGCCCCGCCGGCGTGCCGACGGCGCACGCGCCCCTGGCGCGCGGCTGCCGCCCCCGCGGCTGCCGCGCTCCGGCCCGGCGGGTGCACGGGCGGCGGGTCCGGTACGTGATCGGCTCCGAGCCCGGTCAGGTCAACGGCATGCGATGGCGCACCACAGGAGCGCCGTAACGAGGACCGCCCGGGTCCGGTACGCCTGACGTCGTCTCCCGACGCCGCCCGTCGTACCGCCCGAGGCGCTCGCTTACGGTCCGTGGCCCCGAGCCGCCGGCTCCGGGCGCGGGCCGCTGCGTCCGTACGCATCGGCACCCCCGCAGCGGGGTGCACGTGCGGCGGACCCGCGGCGCAATACGGTGCATCCATCCCATCGCACCCGTAGGAGTACTGGGCATGTCCAGCAGCTCGTTCTTCATTCCGGACCCGGAGGGTCACGTCCCCAACGCCGAGGGCTACTTCGGCGAATTCGGCGGCAAGTTCATCCCGGAGGCGCTCGTGGCCGCCGTGGACGAGGTCGCCGTCGAGTACGAGAAGGCCAAGGGCGACCCGGCCTTCGCGGCCGAGCTCAACGACCTGATGGTCAACTACACCGGCCGGCCCAGCGCCCTCACCGAGGTGCCGCGGTTCGCCGAGCACGCCGGCGGCGCCCGGATCTTCCTCAAGCGCGAGGACCTCAACCACACCGGCTCGCACAAGATCAACAACGTGCTGGGCCAGGCGCTGCTCACCAAGCGCATGGGCAAGACCCGCGTCATCGCCGAGACCGGCGCCGGCCAGCACGGCGTCGCCACCGCCACGGCCTGCGCCCTCTTCGGCCTCGAATGCACCGTCTACATGGGCGAGATCGACACCCAGCGCCAGGCCCTGAACGTGGCCCGGATGCGCATGCTGGGCGCCGAGGTCATCGCCGTGAAGTCAGGCTCCCGCACCCTCAAGGACGCCATCAACGAGGCGTTCCGCGACTGGGTCGCCAACGTGGACCGCACCCACTACCTCTTCGGCACGGTCGCCGGCCCGCACCCCTTCCCGGCCATGGTCCGCGACTTCCACCGGGTCATCGGCGTCGAGGCCCGGCGCCAGATCCTGGAGCGCGCCGGACGGCTGCCTGACGCCGTCGCGGCCTGCGTCGGCGGCGGCTCCAACGCCATCGGCCTCTTCCACGCCTTCATCCCGGACGCCGACGTCCGCCTGGTCGGCTTCGAGCCCGCCGGACACGGCGTCGAGACCGGCGAGCACGCGGCCACCCTGACCGCGGGCGAGCCGGGCATCCTGCACGGCTCCCGCAGTTACGTCCTCCAGGACGAGGAGGGCCAGATCACCGAGCCGTACTCCATTTCGGCCGGCCTGGACTACCCGGGCATCGGCCCGGAGCACTCCTTCCTGAAGGACTCGGGCCGCGGCGAGTACCGCGCGGTCACCGACGACGCCGCGATGCAGGCCCTGCGCCTGCTCTCCCGCACGGAGGGCATCATCCCGGCGATCGAGTCGGCGCACGCCCTCGCGGGCGCCCTCGACCTGGGCAAGGAGCTCGGCAAGGACGGGCTGATCGTGGTCAACCTGTCCGGCCGCGGCGACAAGGACATGGACACGGCCGCACGCTACTTCGGCCTCTACGACGACACGGCCGACACCGAGGGGGAGAGCAAGTGAGCACGGACGGCAACGCCAAGGGCAACATCCAGCTGCTGAGCGACACCCTCGCCAAGGTCAAGTCCGAGGACCGCGCGGCCCTCATCGCCTACCTCCCGGCCGGTTTCCCGACCGTCGACGGCGGCATCGAGGCCGTCAAGGCCGTCATCGCGGGCGGCGCGGACCTGGTCGAGATCGGCCTCCCGCACAGCGACCCGGTCCTGGACGGCGCGATCATCCAGACCGCCGACGACATCGCCCTGCGCGGCGGCGTCAAGATCGCCGACGTGCTGCGCACCGTGCGCGAGGCCCATGCGGCGACCGGGGCGCCGGTGCTGGTCATGACGTACTGGAACCCGATCGACCGCTACGGCGTGGAGCGGTTCGCCACCGAGCTGGCCGAGGCGGGCGGTGCGGGCTGCATCCTGCCCGACCTGCCGGTCCAGGAGTCCGCTCTGTGGCGCGAGCACGCCGACAAGCACGGTCTGGCGACCGTCTTCGTCGTCGCTCCGAGCAGCAAGGACGAGCGCCTGGCGACCATCACGGCCGCCGGTTCCGGTTTCGTCTACGCCGCCTCGCTGATGGGTGTCACCGGCACCCGCGAGTCGGTCGGCCACGAGGCCCAGGAGCTGGTCCGGCGCACCCGCGCGAAGACCGAACTCCCCGTCTGCGTCGGCCTCGGCGTCTCCAACGCCGTCCAGGCCAAGGAGGTCGCGGGCTTCGCCGACGGGGTGATCGTCGGTTCGGCCTTCGTGAAGCTGCTGCTGGACGCGCCGGACCTGCCGGCCGGGCTGGCCGCCGTACGGGCGCTGGCGGGCGAGCTCGCGGAAGGCGTGCGCAGGGGCTGACCGCAGCCGGCGTGCGCGTTCGATCGGCGCTGCGAACCCCTGACCGGGTTCTGTAGCCCGATCGGGTGGAAGTGGGGGCGGGGAGGCACGCGAGTGCCTCCCCGCTTCGTTTGGCCGAACGTGAGCGAGAAGAACGACGACGGTGCGAACCGCGAAGCGAAACGATCGGCCCGCGAGCGGCTCCAGGTGGAGCGCGAGCGCGAGAAGAAGAGGGAAAAGCGGCGGCGGACCCTCGTCGTGGCGTCGGCCGTGGTCGGCGTCCTCGGCCTGGCGGCCGTCGTCGGCCTGATCGCGGCCAACACCGACAAGGGCGACAAGTCCGCCAAGGCGGGCCCGGTGTCAGCCCCCTCCGGGGCCACCGGCAAGGACGCGCTCGTCATCCAGACGGGCAAGCCCGAGGCCAAGTCCACGCTGACGGTGTGGGAGGACTTCCGCTGCCCGGCGTGCAAGTCCTTCGAGACCAACTACCGGGACACGGTCCACGAGCTGGAGGCCAAGGGCCTGCTCAAGGTCGACTACCACCTGGTCACCCTGATCGACGGGAACATGGGCGGCAGCGGCTCGCTCAAGGGCGCCAATGCGGCCGCCTGCGCGCAGGACGCCGGCAAGTTCGCCGCCTACCACGACGTCCTGTTCGAGAACCAGCCGCAGGAGACGAGCGACGCGTACGGGACGAACGCGAAGCTGCTGGAGCTGGCCGCCAAGGTGCCCGGGCTGGACACCCCCGAGTTCCGCAAGTGCGTCGAGGACGGGACGCACAACAGTTGGGTGAACAAGTCCTTCGAGGCCTTCCGCGCCGGGAAGTTCCGGGGCACCCCGAGCGTGCTGCTGAACGGCAAGGACATCTTCGCCGACCAGGCCAACCCGGTCACCCCGCAGAAGCTCAAGGAGCAGGTGGAGGCCGCGGCGAAGGGCACCGGGGGCGGGGCGGGGGCCGCGAGCGCCTCGCCGTCGCCGTCGGCTTCCGCTTCCGCTTCCGGTTCGTCGTTCTCCTCCTCGAAGGGGTCGAAGGGGTCGAAGACCTCGGGGTCCGGGACGTCGTCCGCCTCGTCCCCGTCCGCGGCGAAGTCCTCGTCCACGACCTCGGGGTCGAGGGCCGGCTCGGCCGGGGCCTCGCAGGGGGCCGCGGAGGACTGACCGCCCCGTCTCGATTTGGCGCCAGGTTGCCGGGCGGGTTGCGGTCCGCACCGCCCGGCAGGGTAGCGTCGGCTCTGCCATGAACCTTGCCTATATCCCCAGCCCGTCGACCGGCGTGATCCATCTCGGACCGATCCCGCTGCGCGGCTACGCGTTCTGCATCATCATCGGCGTCTTCGTCGCCGTCTGGCTCGGCAACAAGCGGTGGATCGCGCGCGGCGGAAAGCCGGGCACGGTCGCGGACATCGCCGTGTGGGCGGTGCCATTCGGCCTGGTCGGCGGTCGCCTCTACCACGTGATCACCGACTATCAGCTGTACTTCGGCGAGGGCCGCAACTGGGTCGACGCCTTCAAGATCTGGGAGGGCGGCCTCGGCATCTGGGGCGCGATCGCGCTGGGCGCGGTGGGCGCCTGGATCGGCTGCCGCCTGCGAGGCATCCCGCTGCCGGCCTGGGCCGACGCCCTGGCCCCCGGCATCGCCCTCGCCCAGGCCTGCGGCCGCTGGGGCAACTGGTTCAACCAGGAGCTGTACGGCCGCGCCACCGACCTGCCGTGGGCGCTGGAGATCAGCGACGGCCCCAACCGGGTCGCCGGGACCTACCACCCGACGTTCCTGTACGAGTCGCTGTGGTGCCTCGGCGTCGCCGCGCTCGTGATCTGGGCGGACCGCCGCTTCAAGCTCGGACACGGCCGGGCCTTCGCCCTGTACGTGGCCGCGTACTGCGCCGGCCGAGGCTGGATCGAGTACATGCGCGTCGACGAGGCCCACCACATCCTGGGCCTGCGGTTGAACGTGTGGACCGCGATCGTGGTCTTCGTCCTGGCCGTCGTCTACTTCGTCCTGTCGGCGAAGCTGCGGCCGGGCCGCGAGGAGGTCGTGGAGCCGGACCGCGGTCCCGCGGCGTCCGACCCCGCCGCGAAGGAAGCCGACGCGGCCGCCGGGGCCAAGGACTCCGAGCCGAAGGCCGGCGTCGACGCCGGGGCCGAGACCGATGCGGAGGCCACGGTCGAGGCTGACGCCAAGACCGAGGCCAAGACCGAGGCCAAGACCGAGGCCAAGACCGAGGCCAAGACCGAGGCCGAGGCCGGCGCCGAGGGCGGTTCTGCGGCCGAGTCCAGGGACGCCGAGGAGCCCAAGGCCGCCAAGAAGCTCTGACCGGGTCGTCCGGAACACGACGGGAGGGGCGCCGCGCACCGCGCGGCGCCCCTCCCGTCTGCGTGGGGCGCGACCGCGCACGGACGTCACGTCCCGGCGCTTCACGCCCGATCGGAAGGCGGAGCCGCCCCGGGCCCCGCCCACCGGGCACCCCGAACCCCCACCCCACGCGCTCCCGGGGCTCCGGCCCCAGCTCTGGCTGCCGCTGCCGTTGTTGCGGCCCCGGCTCGGCTCCGGGCCCGCCTCGGTCTCGACCCCGGCTGGGTTTCGAGGCTCGGCCGCGGCTCGGCTCCGGGGCCGACTCGGTCTCGGCCCGGCCCGGTTCGGCCCGGCTCGGCCCCGGCTCGGCCCCGGCCCGGCCCGGCCCGGCTCGGCCCGCCCCGGTTCGGCTCGGTTCGGCTTGGCCTGGCTCGGCCCGCCCCGGTTCGGCCCGGCCCGCCCCGGTTCGGCCCGGCCCGCCCCGGTTCGGCCCGGCTCGGCTCGGCTCGGCTCGGCCCGGTTCGGTCTCGGCCCGGTTCGGTCTCGGCCCGGCTCGGCCCGGCTCGGCTCGGCCCGGCTCGGCTCGGCCCGGCTCGGCTCGGCCCGGTTCGGCTCGGCCCGGTTCGGTCTCGGGGGATGCGCCTGTGGGGGGCGCCGGGGGCGGGCGGGCCGCGCCGGAGGGGGCGCCCCGCGCCGCGTCATTCGCGGCGGGCCAGGGCGACGAGGCGTTCCGCGCCCGCCAGGACCGCCGGGTCGACGAAGCGGCCGTCGGGCAGGGCGACCGCGCCCGGGCTGCGGCGGGCGGCCGCGACGATCTCCTCGGCGGCGGTGACCTCCTGCGGGCCGGGCAGATAGGCCCGCTCGATCACCGGCAGCTGGCGCGGGTGGATCGCCGCCCGGCCCAGGAAGCCCAGGGCCCGCCCGCGGGCACAGGAGCGGGCCAGCGCCTCCAGGTCCCGGATGTCGGGGAACACCGACTGTGCGGGCGGGGCGAGTCCCGCCGCCCGTGCCGCGACCACCACGCGGGAGCGCGGCCAGTCCAGGCCCGCGTCCGCGCTGATGCCCAGGTCGGCCCGGAGGTCGGCCTCGCCGAGGGAGAGCGCGCGCAGGGCGGGGTGCGCGCGGGCGATCTCGTACGCGCGCTCCACGCCCAGCGCCGACTCCAGCATGGCGTGCAGGGTCACCCCGCCGGTGCGGTCGGCGACCGCGACGATCTGTTCGGGCGCCGAGATCTTCGGCAGCCGCAGCCCCGCGAGGCCCCGCAGCCCGGTCAGAGCGGTCAGGTCGGCGCCGGCCCACGGCGAGTCCAGCGCGTTGACGCGGACGAAGACGGGGACCGGGGGCCGCTCGGCGAGCCGTTCCGCGGTGGCGGCGCGGGCGTACTCCTTGCGGGAGGCCGACACCGCGTCCTCCAGGTCGACGATGACGGCGTCGGCCCCGGAGCGCAGGGCCTTGGCCACCACCTCCGGGCGGTCGCCGGGTACGTAGAGCCAGGTCAGGATCACAGGGCCCGCTCCATCCGGAGTGTGCTGATCTCGGCCTCGGACAGGCCGAGTTCGGTGAGTACGGCATCGGTGTCCGCGCCGTGCGGGCGGCCCGCCCAGCGGATCGCGCCGGGGGTCTCGGACAGCCGGAACAAGACGTTCTGCATCCGGAGCGGGCCGAGTTCGGGGTCGTCGACCTCGGTGACGGTGTCCAGGGCGGCGAACTGCGGATCGGCCATGACGTCCCGCACGTCGTAGACCAGGGCCACGGCGGCCTCGGCCTCCTCGAAGGCGGCGACCACGTCGTCGGCCTTGTGGCGGCCGATCCAGCCGCCCACCGCCCCGTCGAGGACGGGCGCGTGGGCGGCCCGGCCGGAGCCGGTCGCGAACCACGGCTCCGCGATCAGCTCGGGCCGGCCGACGAGCCGCATCACGCGCTCGGCGATGGACTGGGCGGAGGTGGAGACCGCCAGCCAGCGCCCGTCCGCACTGCGGTAGGTGTTCCGGGGAGCGTTGTTGGTGGAGCGGTTGCCGGTGCGCGGCTGGACGTAGCCGAGCTGGTCGTACCAGAGCGGGTGCGGGCCCAGCACCGTGAGGATCGGCTCGATGATGGCCAGGTCCACCACCTGTCCGTGACCGGTGCGCTCGCGCCCGGCGAGCGCGGTCATCACGGCGTACGCGGTGGTCAGTGCGGCGATCGAGTCGGCGAGGCCGAAGGGCGGCAGGGTCGGCGGCCCGTCCGGCTCCCCGGTGATCGCGGCGAAGCCGCTCATCGCCTCCGCGAGGGTGCCGAAGCCGGGCCGGCGGGCGTACGGGCCCTGCTGGCCGAAGGCGGTGACGCGGGCCAGCACCAGCCGCGGGTTGGCGGCGGACAGCTCGGCCCAGCCCAGGCCCCACTTCTCCAGGGTGCCGGGGCGGAAGTTCTCGATGATCACGTCGGCGGTCGAGGCCAGCCGCAGGAGGGTGTCGCGCCCGCCGGGAGCGGACAGGTCCAGGGTCATCGTCCGCTTGTTCCGGCCGAGCAGCTTCCACCACAGGCCGATGCCGTCCTTGGCGGGGCCGTGCCCGCGCGAGGGGTCGGGGCGTTCGGGGTGCTCGACCTTGACGACGTCGGCGCCGAAGTCACCGAGCAGGGTGGCGGCGAGCGGTCCCGCGAAGAGCGTGGCGAGGTCCAGCACCCTCACCCCGTGCAGCGGCCCGCTCCCCGGCTCGCCCCGCTGCCCGCTCCCCTGCCCGCGCTCCGGCCCGGCCGCCGGCGCGGCGGCGGTCACGAGGCGGCTCCGGAGACGGGACCGGAGACGGGACCGGCCGCCGCGAAGGCGTCCGTCTCGGCGCGGGTCGGCATCGAGTCCTGGGCCCCCGGCCGTTGGACGGACAGCGCGGCCGCCGCCGAGGCCCAGGCCAGCGCCCGCGGCATGGGGAGGTGGTCCCCGAGGGCCACGGCGAGCGCGCCGACGAAGGTGTCGCCGGCCGCGGTGGTGTCCACGGCGCGGACGCGGGGCGCGGGCACGGTCAGCGGCTCCCGCCCGCGGGCGGCGTACAGGGACCCGCCCGCGCCGAGGGTGACTACGACCTCCGGGACCTCGTGGAGCAGGGCCTTCGCGGCCTGGTAGGGGTCGGTGAGCCCGGTGAGGGCGGCGGCCTCGTGCTCGTTGGGGACGAGCAGGTCGGTGGCGGCGAGGAGCTCCGCGGGCAGCGGCTGGGCGGGGGCCGGGGTGAGGACCGTACGGACCCCGTGGGCGCGGGCTGCGAGAGCGCCGGCCAGGACGGCGGACAGCGGGACTTCGAGCTGGAGGAGGAGCGAGTCGGCGGCGCCGATGCGGGACTCGTCGCCCGCCTCCAGGCCGGTGACGCGGGCGTTGGCGCCCGGGATGACGACGATGGCGTTCCCTCCCTCGTCGTCCACGGTGATGTGCGCGGTGCCGCTGGCGCCCTCGACGGTGCGCAGGGCCGCCGTCTCGACCCCGGCCCCGGTGAGCGCGGAACGCAGTCGTACGCCGAACCCGTCGGCCCCGACCGCGCCGATCATCACCACCTCCCCGCCGAGGCGGGCGGCGGCGACGGCCTGGTTGGCCCCCTTGCCGCCGGGGGCGGTGCGCAACTCGCGGCCGGTGACGGTCTCCCCGAGGCGGGGGGCCTTGGCCACGTAGGCGACGAGGTCCATGTTGGTACTGCCGAGCACGGCGATGGCCGTCATGGGCGGGCTGCCTCCTGTGCGGTGAGCTGGGCGAGGGTGTCGAAGCCGATGCCGTCGAAACCGGGGACGGTGGTGGCGAGACGGTTCTTGAGGGGCGCGGACCAGCGGTGCGGGACCCCGGCCGGGTCGACGAGCGCGGCGAGGGAGCCGGCGGTCGCCCCGTTGGAGTCGGTGTCCCAGCCGCCGGACACCGCACGGCACACGGAGCGCGTGAAGTCCCCGTCGGCATGGGTGAGGGCGGCCGCGACGAGTGCCGTGTTGGGGACGGCGTGCACCCAGTGGTAATGCCCGTAGCGGGCGTGCAAGTGGTCCACGACGCGGTCGAAGTCGGCGTACCGGCCGGCCGTGTCGACGGCGTGCCGGACGGCCTCGGCGAGCCGTGAGCGCGGCGGTACGACGGCCAGCCCGGCCCGGAGTGCGGTGTGGACGTCGGTCCGGCCTGCGGCGGCCTCGGCGATGGCGGCGGCGGTGAACAGGGCGGCGTAGAGGCCGTTGCCGGTGTGGGTGAGGGTGGCGTCCCGGTAGGCCTGGGCCGCGGCGGCCGCCGGGTCGCCGGGGTTGGTCCAGCCGTGGACGTCGGCCCGGATGAGGGCGCCGATCCACTCGCGGAAGGGATTGCGGTGGGTGGCGGTGGCCGGGGGCTCCAGGCCGAGCAGCAGGTTCCGGTGCGCCAGGCGCTCGGCGGTGAAGGTCCGGCCCGCGGGGAGCTCGTCGAGCCAGAGCCGGGCGACGTCGGCGGTGGTGAACCGCTTGCCGTGCCGCTGGAGCAGGAGCAGGTTGAGGAGGGGGTAGTTGAGGTCGTCGTCCTCGGGCACGCCGTCAATGTTCTCGGCGAGGGAGGTGGCGGCGGAACGCCGGTTCCAGGGGTGGGCGGCCAGCAGCTCCGGCGGGACTCCGCGGGCGGTGAACCAGTCGTGCAACGGCCAGTTGCCCGCGGCGCGGGCGAGCGCGCGGATCCCGGCCAGCGGCAGCTTCTCCACCGGCTTCCCGAGCACGCACCCGACGGCCCGGCCCGTCCAGGCCGCCTCCAGCCTCCGGCACAGCCCGTCCGCCCCGTCCGCCCCGTCCGGCCCCTCGGCCCGTGCGGGGCCGATGGCCTCGGGGGCCGGCCGGCCCGGCCCGGTGGCGGCCTCCGGCCAGGTCGCGGTGATGGCGGGCCAGGAGCGGGGTTCGTCCGCGCTGAGCGGGGGCGGGAGGGCGGCCAGGGCCGTCAGGAGGCGTTCGGCCAGGACGCGGAGCTGCGGGGAGGCGGGGGCGGGGGAGCTGCCCGCCCGGGCGGGGGCGGGCCGGCCGCCCGCGTCCAGCCAGGTGCGCAGCAGCGGCTCGGCGGCCGCTGCCCGGCCGTCCTCGGCGGCCTGCCGGAACTCGTGCCCGAGCAGGTCCTCCGGCTGGACCCAGGTAAGCCGTACGACCTCGGCCGCACCGCCGCCCGCGGCCCCGGCCGGGGGCGGGCTCGGGATCGGCGCGGCCGCAGCGCCGTCGCAGGTCGGGGCGCCGGTCACTGCGGGGCGGCGATCGAGGTGAACGCCGACTCGTGGCTGCGGCGGCGGGCCCCGTCCAGGGCGAAGACCTCGCGGGCCACCGCCGCCAGTGCGGACGCCGGGGCGTGCAGGTCCAGGCGGCTGGCCTCGGCGACCTGCTTGGCCCACACCGGCGGGACCGCACGGACGCCCGCCAGGGCTCCGGCGATCGCCCCCGCCATCGTGGCGATCGAGTCACAGTCCCGACCGTAGTTCACGGCGCCGAGGACCGAGCCCTCGTACGCCCCGTCGGCGACCACCAGCATGCCGAGCGCGATCGGGAGTTCCTCGATCGAGTGGAGGCGGGACGGGCGGCGCGCGCCGAGCGAGGGGGAGCGGTAGTCCGGGCCCACCGAGTCGTACGGGGCCACCGCCGCCCGCAGCGGGGCCAGCGCCGACTCGAAGTCCCGGTGGCGGCCCGCCACTTCGCACACCGCCGCGATCGCCTCACGGGTGCCGTCCTTGGCCAGCGCGAGGGCCGTGTCCACCACCGACGACGCCGTCGCCCCCGGTACGCACGCCGCCGCCACCGCCGCCGCGAAGACGCCCGCCGCCTCCCGCCCGTACGAGGACTGGTGCGCCCCGGCGATGTCCAGGGCCTCCGCGTACGCGCCCGCCGGATGGCCCGCGTTGACGATGCCGACCGGCGCCATGTACATCGCCGCACCACAGTTGACGATGTTGCCGTTGCCCGCCTCGCGCGGGTCCGCGTGGGCGTAGTGCAGCCGCGTCACGATCCACTTCTCGGCGAGGAAGATTCGCTGGAGGGGGAGCGCCTCGGCTTCGAGTTCGGGGATCCAGCGCGGGTTGGTCATCAGGTCAGGGACCAGGTGCTCGGCGACCGCGTACGCGTCGAGGTGGTCCCGTACGGCCTCGTAGACCCGTACCAGCGCGTGCGTCATGAGGGTGTCGTCGGTGACGTGGCCGTCGCCCTTGTGGTACGGCGCGATGGGGCGGGCCGTGCGCCAGTCCTCGTGCCACGGGCCGACGATGCCGTGCACGCGACCGCCGTGCCGTTCCACGATCCGGTCCGGGGACCAACCCTCCACCGGGCCGCCGAGCGCGTCGCCGACGGCGGCTCCGACGAGGCAGCCGGCCGCCCGGTCTTCCAGAGTGAGCGTCATGTCCGAATCATCCCTTGGGTGAGGTGAGTTCCGTGCGAGCGAGGAGCGCGGCGAGTTCGACGAGGTCGGTGCCGGCGAGGCGGGGCAGGGCGCAGCCGGAGAGGGTGCGGCAGGCTTCGCGCCAGGCGGTGGGGATCGAATCGCCGCCGCCGAGGGCGCCGGTGAGCGCGCCGGCCAGGGCGGGGGCGGAGTCCGCCACGCGGGACAGGCAGGCGGCGGCCGGGACGGCCTCGGAGGCCCGGCCGCGGGCGGCGGTGGTGAGGGCGAGGGCCACCGGGACGGTCTCGGCGGCCGCGATCCCGTAGCTGTAGACGTGGTCGACGATCTCGTGTTCGAGGGTGGGGACGATGGCGAAGGCGCTGCCGGGGCCGTCCGCGCGGGTACGGGCGAGCTTGACGGCGTGGCGGGCGTTGCGGCCGATCTCGGTGGCCTCGGGGAGTTGGCCGAGAGCGGCGTCGACGGCGGTGTCGGGGTCGGCGCCGGCGAGGGCGACCGCGATGGCGGCGGCCATGGCGCGGGCGCCGTGCACTCCGTCGCCGTCCTGCGTGTAGCGGGCGTCGAACTCGGCGAGATCGGCGGCCGCGGCCGGATCGCCGGGGTGGACGACGGCGAGCACGCACGCGCGGACGCAGGCGGCGTCGTCGAAGTAGTGCGGGTTGTCGTGGCCGGTGGCGGGCGGGCGCAGGCCGGCGGCGAGGTTGCCGAGGCCGGCCCGCACGGAGATGCGGGCGCGGAGCGGGAGGACGGCGGACTCCACTTCGGGGGCACGCTCGGCCGCGGCGGCGATCTCGCTGGCCAGGGCGTTCCAGGCGAGGTCGATGGCGGCCCGCATGCGGCGGGACCGGCTGAGGTCGCTGAGCAGCACACCGGCCGCGGTGAGCACGGATTCGGCGGCGAAGGCCGCCCACTCGGCGTCGTCGGAGGGGCCCAGGCGCAGGGGCTCCGGGGGCTGGTTCAGGGCGATGGGCACGGGCAGGGTCGTGGTCTGGTTCTGCTCGGCGAAGGTGTCGAGCTCACGGGTGAGGCGGCGGGTCCACTCGGGCATGCGGCTGGCCCGGTGCCGGGCGGCGGGCCACCCGGCGGCATCCCCCGCGGCGAGCCCGAGCAACACCCCCTCGATCCGCCGGACCCCGGCGGGGGGCCGGGAGGCCTCCGGGCCCCGGGCCTGCGCGGCGACCTCGGCCGTGCCGGGGCCCTCGGCCCGGGCGGGAGCCGGGCCTGAGCCCTGGACCGGGTCCCTGCGGCGGGCCGGTGCAGGTGCGGTCGCCTTGGCGCGCGCCGTGGACGCGGCTGTCACCGGGTCCGGAGCCGCGGCGGGGACCGGGATCGGGTTCGCGGCGGCCGGGGCCGTGCCGGTGGCCGCTTCCCGACCTGGGGTCGTGGTCGCGGCCAGGGTGAGAGCCGTGGCCGTGGCGGAGTCCGAGCCCGGGGCCGGGGTCGTGGCCGGGTCCGGGTCCGAGCCTGGGGTCGGGGCCGGGGCGGGGCCCGGGGCTCGGGTCGGGTCCGGGGCCGCTACCGGGGTGGGGGACGCGGCCGGGCCGGGGAGGTCCGGGGTCGGCGGGGACGGGTTCGGCGGGGACGGGGTCGGCGGGGACGGGTTCGGCGTGCTCATCAGGAAGGCTCGGTTTCCGGGGTGAGGAGGTCGGCGATGTCCAGGACGTGGTAGCCCCGCATCGAGGGGAGGCAGCTGCCCCGGACCGGGCCGATCGCCGCCGCCCAGGCCTCCGGGATCGCGGAGACGCCCGACAGCGCGCCGGAGAGGGCGCCGGCCACCGCCGCCGTGGTGTCGGCGTCGCGGCCCATGTTCACCGCCGTCAGGACGGAGCACCTGAAGTCGCCCGCGCAGGCGGCGAAGGCGCCGAAGGCCAGGCCCACCGCCTCCGGGGCCAGGTCGGTCCACGGATAGCCGCCGATCACCACCGCGGAGCGCACCGCCCGCTCGCCGCGCGGAGCCGCCGTGACGGCCCGGCGCAGCGAGCGGGCGGTCCAGGAGTCGGAGGGGATGACCGAGAGGGCCGCCGAGACCACCGAGGCGGGGGAGCCGCCGGCCATGGCGGCCGCCACGCCCGCCGCCACCGCCTGGCCGCCGTAGATGCCCTCGCCCTCGTGGCTGACGCTGCCGTCGATCGCGACCAGCCGCGCGGCCTCGGCGGGGCGGCCCGCCGCGAACACCCCGAAGGGGGCGGCCCTCATCGCCAGGCCGTCCGACCAAGCGTGGCGGTGCTGCGCGGAGATGGGCGCCGCGAGCCCGCGGCGCAGGTTCTCCAGGGTGCCGCGCTCGCTGAAGCCCGCGCCGCGGAACGGCCCCTCGTCGAGGTCGGCGATCCAGTGGTGCCAGGCCCGTTCGACGTGGGAGATGGTGAGCGCCGATCCGTGCCGGGCCAGCAGGAGCCCCGAGAAGATCGCGTACTCGGTGTCGTCAGTGCCCGCCGGGTCGTCCGAGACGAAGCCCTCGATCCGGCCCCATCTGGCCCGGATCTCGGAGGGCTTCATGTTCTCGGCGGGGGCGCCGAGCGCGTCACCCGCCGCGAGGCCGAGAAGAGCGCCCCTGGCCCGTTCGAGGAGGACCTGCGGATTGCATGCAATCAGCTCCATGGCGCGCCTCTCCATCTGATGGGACCCATCGTGGGCCCATGGGGGATTTGTGCCACGGCATGTGGTTTGTCGCTCGCCGCAAAACGCCCCGTCCGGGCCCCCGTCACCCGGTCGCCGACCCGCGAAACCCCAGGTAAGTACGGCCTTCCTTGCTGGCGGGCGGCAGAAATCGTGCGTAGTTTCGAGGTGTTCAGGGGGAGTGGATGCCTGCGCGTTCTCTTCGCGTACCCACTCGCACGAAAAGGGGAGATACGACGCATGTCCATCATCGACATCGAAGCACCGCTGCACACCGCGCACCGCGACAACCACACCCACCGCGACGTCAACGGCGGATGGCTGCGGCCGGCCGTCTTCGGTGCGATGGACGGACTCGTCTCCAACCTCGCGCTGATGACCGGTGTCGCCGGCGGTGCCGTCGCCCCGCAGGCCATCGTGATCACCGGGCTGGCGGGCCTGGCGGCCGGAGCCTTCTCGATGGCGGCCGGCGAGTACACCTCGGTCGCCTCGCAGCGCGAGCTGGTCCTCGCCGAACTCGACATAGAGCGCCAGCAGTTGCACAAGCACCCCGTCGACGAGATGGAGGAGCTGGCGGAACTGTACGTATCGCGCGGCGTCGAGCCGGCCCTCGCCCGCGAGGTCGCCATGCAACTGTCCCGCGACCCCGACCAGGCTCTGGAGATCCACGCCCGCGAGGAGCTCGGGATCGACCCCGACGACCTGCCGTCGCCGATGGTCGCCGCGGTCTCGTCCTTCGGCTCCTTCGCGCTGGGCGCGCTGCTGCCCGTACTGCCGTACCTGCTCGGCGCCACGTCCCTGTGGCCCGCGGTGCTGCTCGCGCTCGTGGGGCTCTTCGCCTGCGGCGCGGTCGTCTCCCGGGTCACCGCGCGGTCCTGGTGGTACAGCGGCCTGCGCCAGCTGGTGCTGGGCGGCGCGGCCGCGGGTGTGACGTACGTCCTGGGAACCTGGATCGGCGGAGCCGTAGGCTGACCGCGCAAGCGATGAGACACTATGCAACGCGCAGCATAAGTAGTCCTCCCTAGGGTTCATTACCCGGCGGTTTCGATTCCGTGTCCGCCGGGCATCAGACCAGGGCGCGCCGGGCAATGATGCCCACCCGCGTCTGGACCTTCGCGCCGTGGTGCGCCCTTGAAGTGACTGCGAAGGTCCCATTCCTACCCGTGCGTGTCCGCATGGTGAAACGCCATATCCGCTTCTCGGGATTGCCGTCATCATGTAACCTGCACGAAATTTCGCAGAGGGCCAACGTCGTCCCTCGGCTATGCACATACGCCACGACGACGACGGGAGAGCCGATGCGTTCCGCATCCACGCACTCCGCGACCGGCCCCAGCACCACCGCCTGGTCGCCCATGGACGGTCGCCCCGCCCAGCAGGGCATGTACGACCCGCGCAACGAGAAGGACGCCTGTGGCGTCGGATTCGTGGCGAACCTCACCGGCGAGGCGACCCACACCCTCGTCGAGCAGGCGCTGACCGTATTGCGGAACCTTGAGCACCGGGGCGCCACCGGCTCCGAGCCGGACTCGGGCGACGGCGCCGGAATCCTCTCCCAGGTCCCCGACGCGTTCCTGCGCGACGTCGCCGGGTTCGAGCTCCCCGAGGCCGGCGCCTACGCCGTCGGCATCGCCTTCCTCCCCGCCGACGGCACCGCACAGGCCGTCGCCGTGGAGCAGATCGAGGCCATCGCCGCCGAGGAGAACCTCACGGTCCTCGGCTGGCGCGAGGTCCCGGTCACCCCGGACCTGCTCGGCAACGGCGCCCGCGCCACCATGCCGGCCTTCTCCCAGCTGTTCGTGAGCAACGGCAGCACGGGCATCGAGCTGGACCGCAAGGCGTTCGTGCTGCGCAAGCGCGCCGAGCGCGAGGCCGGGGTCTACTTCCCGTCGCTGTCCGCGCGCACCATCGTCTACAAGGGCATGCTGACCACCGGCCAGCTGGAGCCCTTCTTCCCGGACCTGTCCGACCGCCGCTTCGCCTCGGCGCTGGCCCTGGTCCACTCGCGCTTCTCGACCAACACCTTCCCGTCCTGGCCGCTGGCCCACCCGTACCGCTTCGTCGCGCACAACGGCGAGATCAACACGGTCAAGGGCAACCGCAACTGGATGAAGGCCCGCGAGTCCCAGCTCGCCTCCGACGTCTTCGGTGACGGCGCGCTGGACCGGATCTTCCCGATCTGCACCCCGGACGCCTCCGACTCGGCCTCCTTCGACGAGGTCCTGGAGCTCCTGCACCTCGGCGGCCGCTCGCTGCCGCACAGCGTGCTGATGATGATCCCGGAGGCGTGGGAGAACCACACCTCCATGGACCCGGCCCGCCGCGCGTTCTACCAGTACCACTCCACGATGATGGAGCCCTGGGACGGCCCGGCCTGCGTCACCTTCACCGACGGCACCCAGGTCGGCGCGGTCCTCGACCGCAACGGTCTGCGCCCCGGCCGCTACTGGGTCACCGACGACGGCCTCGTCGTCCTCGGCTCCGAGGTCGGCGTGCTCGACATCGACCCGGCCAAGGTCGTCCGCAAGGGCCGCCTCCAGCCCGGCAAGATGTTCCTCGTCGACACCGCCCAGAAGCGGATCATCGAGGACGACGAGATCAAGGCCGAGCTCGCCGGCGCCGCTCCGTACGCCGAATGGCTGGAGACCGGCGAGATCGAGCTGACGGACCTGCCCGAGCGCGAGCACATCGTGCACACCCACGCCTCGGTCACCCGCCGCCAGCAGACCTTCGGCTACACCGAGGAAGAGCTGCGCGTCATCCTCGCGCCGATGGCCCGTACCGCCGGCGAGCCGCTCGGCTCCATGGGCACGGACTCCCCGATCGCGGCCCTGTCCGAGCGCCCCCGGCTGCTCTTCGACTACTTCACGCAGCTGTTCGCGCAGGTCACCAACCCGCCGCTGGACGCCATCCGCGAGGAGCTCGTCACCTCTCTGCTGTCCTCTCTGGGCCCGCAGGGCAACCTGCTGGAGCCGACGGCCGCGTCCTGCCGCAGCGTCACCCTGCCCTTCCCGGTGATCGACAACGACGAGCTGGCCAAGCTCATCCACGTCAACGCCGACGGCGACATGCCGGGCATGAAGGCCGCCACGCTCTCCGGCCTGTACCGGGTCTCCGGCGGCGGCGAGGCCCTGGCCGCCCGCCTGGAGGAGATCCGCGGCGAGGTCGACGCGGCCATCGCCAACGGCGCCCACCTGATCGTCCTCTCGGACCGCCACTCGGACGCCGAGCACGCGCCGATCCCGTCGCTGCTGCTCACCTCCGCCGTGCACCACCACCTCATCGCCACCAAGCAGCGCACCCAGGTGGGCCTGCTGGTCGAGGCCGGCGACGTCCGCGAGGTCCACCACGTCGCGCTGCTCATCGGCTACGGCGCCGCCGCCGTCAACCCGTACCTCGCCATGGAGTCCGTCGAGGACCTGCTGCGCGCCGGTACGTTCCTGTCCGGCCTGGAGCCGGAGCAGGCCATCAAGAACCTGATCTACGCGCTCGGCAAGGGCGTCCTGAAGGTCATGTCCAAGATGGGCATCTCCACCGTCGCCTCCTACCGCGGCGCCCAGGTCTTCGAGGCCGTCGGCCTGAACGAGGAGTTCGTCGGCGCGTACTTCCAGGGCACCGCCACCAAGATCGGCGGCGCCGGCCTGGACGTCATCGCCAAGGAGGTGGCCGCCCGCCACGCCAAGGCGTACCCGGCCTCCGGCATCGCGGCCACGCACCGCGCGCTGGAAATCGGCGGCGAGTACCAGTGGCGCCGCGAGGGCGAGCCGCACCTCTTCGACCCGGAGACGGTCTTCCGCCTCCAGCACGCCACCCGCAACCGCCGGTACGACATCTTCAAGAAGTACACGGACCGGGTGAACGAGCAGTCCGAGCGCCTGATGACGCTCCGCGGCCTGTTCGGCTTCAAGGCCGCCGAGGAGGGGGGCCGCCCGTCGATCTCCATCGACGAGGTCGAGTCGGTCGCCGACATCGTCAAGCGCTTCTCCACCGGCGCCATGTCGTACGGCTCCATCTCCCGCGAGGCCCACGAGACCCTCGCCATCGCCATGAACCAGCTGGGCGGCAAGTCCAACACCGGTGAGGGCGGCGAGGACCCGGACCGCCTGTACGACCCGGCGCGCCGCTCGTCCATCAAGCAGGTCGCCTCCGGCCGCTTCGGCGTGACCTCCGAGTACCTCGTCAACGCGGACGACATCCAGATCAAGATGGCGCAGGGCGCCAAGCCCGGCGAGGGCGGCCAGCTGCCCGGCCACAAGGTCTACCCGTGGGTCGCCAAGACCCGGCACTCCACCCCGGGCGTCGGCCTGATCTCCCCGCCCCCGCACCACGACATCTACTCCATCGAGGACCTGGCTCAGCTGATCCACGACCTCAAGAACGCCAACCCGGCCGCCCGCATCCACGTGAAGCTGGTCTCCGAGGTCGGCGTGGGTACGGTCGCCGCGGGTGTCTCCAAGGCCCACGCGGACGTCGTCCTCATCTCCGGCCACGACGGCGGAACGGGCGCCTCCCCGCTGACCTCGCTCAAGCACGCGGGCGGCCCCTGGGAGCTCGGCCTCGCCGAGACCCAGCAGACGCTCCTGCTCAACGGGCTGCGCGACCGCATCGTCGTCCAGACCGACGGCCAGCTCAAGACCGGCCGCGACGTGGTCATCGCCGCGCTACTCGGCGCCGAGGAGTTCGGTTTCGCGACCGCGCCGCTCGTCGTCTCCGGCTGCATCATGATGCGCGTCTGCCACCTGGACACCTGCCCGGTCGGCATCGCCACCCAGAACCCGGTCCTGCGCGAGCGCTTCTCCGGCAAGGCGGAGTTCGTCGTGAACTTCTTCGAGTTCATCGCCGAGGAGGTCCGCGAGCTCCTCGCCGAGCTGGGCTTCCGCTCGATCGAGGAGGCCATCGGCCACGCCGAGCTCCTCGACACCAGCAAGGCCGTCACGCACTGGAAGGCGCAGGGCCTCGACCTGGAGCCGCTCTTCTACGTGCCGGAACTGCCCGAGGGTGCGGTCCGCCACGCCCTGATCGAGCAGGACCACGGTCTGGAGAAGGCCCTCGACAACGAGCTGATCAAGCTCGCGGCCGACGCGCTGAACGCCGACACCGCGGAGGCGGCCCAGCCGGTCCGCGCCCAGGTCGCGATCCGCAACATCAACCGGACCGTCGGCACGATGCTCGGCCACGAGGTCACCAAGAAGTTCGGCGGTGCGGGCCTGCCCGACAACACCATCGACCTGACCTTCACCGGCTCCGCCGGCCAGTCCTTCGGCGCCTTCCTGCCGCGCGGCATCACGCTGCGCCTTGAGGGCGACGCGAACGACTACGTCGGCAAGGGCCTCTCCGGCGGCCGCGTCGTGGTCCGCCCGGACCGCGGCGCCGACCACCTCGCCGAGTACTCCACCATCGCCGGCAACACCATCGGCTACGGCGCCACCGGCGGCGAGATGTTCCTGCGCGGCCGCACCGGCGAACGCTTCTGCGTCCGCAACTCCGGCGCCCTGGTCGTCTCGGAGGGCGTGGGCGACCACGGCTGCGAGTACATGACCGGCGGCAGCGCGGTCGTCCTCGGTGAGACGGGCCGCAACTTCGCGGCCGGCATGTCGGGCGGCGTCGCCTACGTCATCGACCTCGACGTCAACAACGTCAACGTCGGCAACACGGGCGCGGTCGAAGCCCTCTCCGACACCGACAAGCAGTGGCTGCACGATGTGGTGCGCCGCCACGAGGAGGAGACCGGCTCGACCGTGGCCGCGAAGCTCCTGGCTGACTGGACCGCCTCGGCGGACCGCTTCAGCAAGATCATCCCGACCACGTACAAGGCAGTGCTCGCCGCCAAGGACGCCGCTGAGCTGGCCGGACTCTCCGAGTCCGAGACCACGGAGAAGATGATGGAGGCGGCGACCCATGGCTGACCCGAAGGGCTTCCTCACCACCCAGCGCGAGACCGCCTGTTCCCGACCTGTGGCCGACCGCCTCAAGGACTGGAACGAGGTCTACGTCCCGGGCTCGCTGCTCCCGATCATCAGCAAGCAGGCCGGCCGCTGCATGGACTGCGGCATCCCGTTCTGCCACAACGGCTGCCCGCTCGGGAACCTGATCCCCGAGTGGAACGACTTCGCGTACCGCGAGGACTGGTCGGCGGCTTCCGAGCGCCTGCACGCCACGAACAACTTCCCGGAGTTCACGGGCCGCCTGTGCCCCGCCCCCTGCGAGTCGGCGTGCGTGCTCGGCATCAACCAGCCGGCCGTCACCATCAAGAACGTCGAAGTCTCGATCATCGACAAGGCCTGGGACAACGGCGACGTCACCCCGCAGGCCCCGGAGCGCCTGTCCGGCAAGACGGCCGCCGTCATCGGCTCGGGCCCCGCGGGCCTGGCCGCGGCCCAGCAGCTGACCCGGGCCGGCCACACCGTGGTCGTGTACGAGCGCGCGGACCGCATCGGCGGGCTGCTCCGCTACGGCATCCCCGAGTTCAAGATGGAGAAGGTGCACATCAACCGCCGCATCGAGCAGATGCGCGCGGAGGGCACCAAGTTCCGCACCGGCATCGAGATCGGCCGCGACCTGTCCGCGACCGACCTGCGCAAGCGGTTCGACGCGGTCGTCATCGCGGCCGGCGCCACGGTCTCCCGCGACCTGCCGGTCCCGGGCCGCGACCTCAAGGGCATCCACTTCGCGATGGAGTACCTGCCGCTGGCCAACAAGGTCCAGGAAGGCGACTTCGTGGCTCCGCCCATCACGGCCGAGGGCAAGCACGTCGTCGTCATCGGCGGCGGCGACACCGGCGCGGACTGCGTCGGCACCGCCCACCGCCAGGGCGCGGCCTCGGTCACGCAGCTGGAGATCATGCCGAAGCCGGGCGAGGACCGTAACGCCAACCAGCCCTGGCCGACCTTCCCGATGCTCTACAAGGTCACCTCGGCGCACGAGGAGGGCGGCGAGCGGATCTACTCCGTCTCCACCACCCACTTCGAGGGTGACGAGGACGGCAACGTCCAGGCCCTGCACCTGGTCGAGGTCGAGTTCGTGGACGGCAAGCTGACCCAGAAGCCCGGCACCGAGCGGGTCCTCCCGGCCCAGCTCGTCACCCTGGCCATGGGCTTCACCGGCACCGACCAGGCCAACGGCCTGGTGGCCCAGTTCGGCCTGGACCTGGACGAGCGGGGCAACGTCGCCCGCGACGCGTCCTACGCCACCAACGTCGACGGCGTCTTCGTCGCCGGCGACGCGGGCCGCGGCCAGTCCCTGATCGTCTGGGCGATCGCGGAGGGCCGCTCGGCCGCCCGCGGCGTGGACCGCTTCCTGACCGGCAGCAGCACCCTCCCGTACCCGGTCAAGCCGACGGACCGCTCGCTGATGGTCTGATCTTTCCCGCCGGGCGCGCACCGCTCGGCCGTAGGCGGCCTCCCGGGCTTCGCCCGGCTGCGTCGGCCTCCGGCCGTCGGTGCGGGGCCCCGGGCCACCGGCAGCACCCCCTCCCTCCGGGGAGACCCCTCATACGGTCCGTACAACGGAGTGCGGAACTCTGACACAGCGCCCGCCATGTCCCCGACCAGGGATGGCGGGCGCTGTGGCGTTCCCCGTCGCCACCACCGGTAGTCGTGTGAACGCATTCCGTTGTCCCGGCGGTCCGGCGAGGACTACGCTTTTTCGCGGAGCGAGGGCACTGCAGAAGCGGGGAGTTGGCTCATGGCCAGGCCGAACGACGAGGGTGGGGCGCAGACGCCGGAGGAGTTCGCCCGCGAGGAACTGCGGCGGCACCGCGAGGCGGCCGGTTTGACCCAGGCGGGACTGGGCGAGCGGATCTTCACCAGCGGGGCGTACGTCGGGCAGATGGAGTGCGGCACGCGCAGGCTGCGGCCGGAGATCGCGGAGCTGATCGACA
Source organism: Streptomyces sp. NBC_00597 (assembly GCF_041431095.1). Classification (GTDB taxonomy): domain Bacteria; phylum Actinomycetota; class Actinomycetes; order Streptomycetales; family Streptomycetaceae; genus Streptomyces. Next base: position 3,047,161 of record NZ_CP107757.1, on the reverse strand, counting down.
AGGAGCTCGGCACCGGGGACTACTTCGTGCGGCTGGCCGGGGCGTTCAAGTCCAAGCACATCGAGTACTTCGCCGCCGTGGCCGAGTTGGAAGGGCTGGCGACGGCCACCTACGAGTACGCCTGCATGTTGGTTCCCGGGCTGCTCCAGACGGAGGACTACGCCCGGGCGGTGATCCGGGCCGCCAGTCCGACCGCGCTGACCGAGCGCGTCGAAGCCCTCGTCGCGGCGCGCATCGAACGCGCCCGCCTCCTCGTCGATCCGGAGACCCCCGAGATGTGGGTCGTTCTGCACGAGTCGGTGCTGCGGACGGCGGTCGGAGGTCCGGCGGTGATGGCTGCTCAGTTGCGCCACATCTCGTCGTACGTCCGAGCCCATCGGATCACCGCGCAGGTGGTGCCGTTCTCGGCCGGCGCCCATGGGGCCCTGAACTCATTGGTGCGCATCATCCAGTTCCCGGATGCGCCCGACGTGGCCTATACGGAGGGCCCCCACGCGGGGCAACTGCTCGACTATCCCGCTCTGGTTCAGCGCTACTGGAGGTCATACGATCTTGCCAGGGCCGCTGCGCTGTCGCCGGAGGTGTCCCTGACACTGATCGAGTCGGTGGCGGAGGAGTACGCGACATGCGCGCAGAAGTGAACGGCCTGTCCTGGCGCAAGTCCTCGTACAGCAACGGAGAGGGCGGTGACTGCGTCGAGGTGTCCAACGACCTCCCCGGCCTGGTCCCCGTCCGCGACAGCAAGCAGGACGGCGCCGGCCCGGTGATCTTTTTCCCCGCAGCCGCGTGGGTGCCGTTCCTCCGGGCCGTGAAGCGCCCGTCCTGATCTCGCCTCCCATCTGCTGACCCTCCGTCAAAGCGCCCTCCAGGTACGGCGGGCGCTTTCGCGTGTCCGGGCGCGATCGGTGGTCCACCTCGATGCCCGCTCCGGTGTCGCCCCGTACGTGCAGCTCGTCCACCAGGTACGCCAGGCCCTGCGGCTGGGGTTGCTGGCCGAGGGGGGCCGGCTGCCGACGGTCAAGGACCTCGCGGCCAGCGTGGCGATCAACCCGAACACCGCGCTCAAGGCGTACCGGGAGCTCGAATACGAGGGCCTGGTCGCGAAGAAGCAGGGGGCCGGCACGTTCATCTCCGGCACGCTCGGCGACGACTCGCTGTCCGAGCACCAGCCGCTGCGCCGGGAGCTGCAGCTGTGGCTCGACCGGGCCCGGGCCGCCGGACTGGGCGAGGAGAGCATCGAGGCCCTGTCGACATCGACCCCGGCACCCGGCCCCGGGTCCTCTAGACGTCGGCGCGGGGCAGCTTGTCGCCGTTGACAGCCAGGGTCTGCTTCCGCACCGGTCGAACCCGCCGCGTTCAATGGAGCGTTCACGCTCCCCCTCCCCACGCAGCGCCGCTACAAGGTCATCCGTTCGGCCGTAGCAAATTCGCGTGATGGGTGAACGTTTCCGGCCGGTTGACGCGGCATTACCGGTCAGTCGGTCGGGGTGGTCGGGGTGGTCGGGGGTTCCTCGTGCGGGTCCTCGTCCGTGACCTCGCGCGGCGGTTCGTCGTCGTTGCCGCGGCGGATGGTGCGCAGGCCGTGGGTCGGGGTCCAGGTGCGGACCACCAGGTCGTCGCCGTCGACGCCGATGTGCACCACCTCCGTCAGGTCCGCGTGGAAGAGGTGGAAGGGGTGCGGGGTCTCCGTCTCCTCCGCGTACCGGTGCAGTTCGGGCGGGTCCAGGAGCTCGATCGCGCGTCCGGAGATCCGTACGTCCCCGTCCGGCATCGTCTCGCCCTCGCCGGGGTTGGTGTGCAGGGCGAACCGGGGGTCCCGCTGGAGGTCCTTGGCCTTCAGCGAGCCCGGCATCATCCCGAGCCACAGCTCGCCGCCGCGGATGTCGACATTCAGTCCGGCCAGGCGCGGGGAGCCGTCCTTGCGGAGGGTGGCGAGGACGTGGTGCGGGTACTGCGCGAAGCGGGTCCGGACGGTAGCCGCGAATTCCGGTTCCTGATTCTCGAACGCTGCCCAGTTGTTCGTCGTCATGCGTCCATCAAAGCCGTCGCTCAGGTGCGTACGATGCCCGCCGCGCGGGCCGATGCCAGCCAGGACGAGAATTCTCCCACCAGGCGGTCGAACAGCACCGGATCCGGGACCTGGCGCGGGTCCGGGCCCGCGTGGAAGTAGCCCGCGTTGTCCACCACCCGCCGGGCCGGAACGGGCAGTTCGTCCAGTCGGCGCAGGAAGTCGAACTGTGAGCTGTGCGTCTCGCCGAAGCCGACGAACTGCCAGAACAGCGGGAGCCGGGCCGCCTTGCACAGGTACCTCTCCGCCGCCAGCTTGTTGATCGGGCCGCCGTCGGTCTGGAAGACCACGAGGGCGGGTTTCGCCGTCCCCGAATCCAGATAGTGGTCGATGACCGCGTCCATCGCCGCGTGGTACGCCGTCTTGCCCATGTGGCCCAGGCGCGAGGCGATCTCGGCGATCTTGCCCTGGTGCCCGGCGAGCGGGACCTCCTCCACCGCGTCGACGTCGGTGGAGAAGAACACCACCGGTACGCGGCCGTCGTCGTCGAGGTGCGCGGACAGGCCCAGCACCCGGTCGGCGAGGGCCTGCACGGTGCCGTCCCGGTAGTACGGGCGCATCGACCCCGAGTAGTCCAGGACCAGGTAGACCGCGGCCCGCCCGCCCTCCAGGCCGTGCTTGCGGAGCGAGACCCCGGCGCTCTTGTAGAGGCTCACGAGCGCCGGAGCGGTGGCTTCCAGCTTGCGGAGGTCTATGGCGCTGCCGGTCATGGCCCGAGGGTACGACAGTCGGTGGTCGTGGAACCCCGGCGTGCGGCCGGGCGCTCCCGGTGCACGCAGGGCGCGTCGGCCCCCCCCCCGCACCCCGCGCGCCTACGGGCGCTCGCGCTCGTCCTCCGGTGCCGCCGCGTCCTCCAGCGCCGCGACGTCGTCCAGCATGGCGGCCGCGAGGTCGCGCTCGGAGGCGTAGTACCGCTCGGCCCACTTGAGGGTGAGCGTCGGGTAGGCCCGGGCGGGCTCGTCCTGCGCGCTCTGCGCGTCGGCCACCGCGCGCAGGCGCATCTCCTCCGCGAACGCTTGCTGCCGGTCCAGGAGTTCGCGCATCTGCTCCGGTTCCAGCAGGTGGCCGAGCCACAGCCGCAGCATCGGCCCGTGCTTGAGCACGGGCGGGTCGACGGGGGTCTCGCGCGCCCATTCCCGTACGGCCGCCATGCCGTCGCCGGTGATCCGGTAGACCCGTTTGTCGCGGGTTCCGGTTTCCTGGGCGACCAGTCGTGAGGAGGCGTAACCGGCCTTCTCCAGGCGCTTGAGCTCGCTGTAGATCTGGCTGAAGGACGGGCTCCAGTAGAAGAAGCGCAGCGACCGGTCCGACCACTTCTTCAGGTCGTAGCCGGAGAGTTCCTCGCCGAAGGAGAGCAGCCCGAGCACCGCCCAGCTGGTCGCCGGGAGCGTGGGCCTGTTCGTCTCGTCTGCCACGCAGCGCAGTCTACGACCGGTCTCCGCACGCCCCTTCCTCCTACAGATATGCCTGCTAGAAGTATTTCTATTAGGCGTATCGGAGGGGTGACGGGTGATCTCGCTGGACGGGAAAGTCGTCGTCATCACGGGCGCGGGGCGCGGCCGGGGGCGGTCGGTCGGCGGGCCCGGAGGTGGCCTCGGTCCGCGACGGCGACGCCTCGGGCGTCCCGGTCCGGGTCTACGACCCCGCACCGGGCTGCGAGGGGCGCCCGCCCCGGCCGCGGAGTCGGCTTGGGTGTCGGCGTATGGGGAGGGGCACTTCCACACCGCGGCCCACATGGTCTGGTACTGGGAGCAGTACGGCGGCGACCCGGCGCACCCGTACGTCTCGCCGCTGCGTGCCCGCGACGTGTCGCGGCTCCCGCGCACGCTGTTGGTCCTGGCGGACTGCGATCTGCTGCGCGACGAGGGCTTGGCGTACGCGCGGCGGCTGGGCGCGGCGGGGGTGGACTGTACGGTCCACCTCGACCCGGGGGTCTTCCACGGCTTCCTGGGCCTGCCCCTGCCGGCCGCCCGCTCGGCGCTCACGGCCGCGACGGCCTGGCTCCGGGCCACGCAGTAGGGCGGGGGACCGGAGGGGCGGGGCGGCCGGATTCGAACCGGCGTGTTCCCCAATGGAGGGGGTGCAACGACCGCTGTACCACGACCCCGCCCTTGCGGCGGAGCGTACGCGAGGACGTGCGTGCTCGCGGAAGAGGGGGCGGGGCGGCCGGATTCGAACCGGCGTCCTCCTCCATGCTGTGTAGGCGCACTACCTCTGTGCTACGACCCCGCCTTGTCGTGGATCCTAGAGGCGGCCCCGGCCGGGACGCACGCGAATATCCCCGGCATGATGTGCTCATGTCGATGTTGCTCCGCAACGTGCTCGTCCTGGCCGTGGAGTTCGGCGCCGCGCTGCTGCTGCGCGAGCCGGACGCACCCTGGATCCCGGTTCTGCTGGCCGTCTTCGTCGTCGGCTCGGGCGTACTGCACGGCACCGAGGCCGAGTTCGTGCCCCGCTTCCTGGTCGCGCTCGCCGCGGTCGGCGTCGCGGAGCTGGGCGGCCGGGCCTGGGCCTCGGCCGACGACCTTCCGACGGCCGGCACCGGCACCGCGATCCTCCTGGCCGTCCAAACGCTGACCCTGATCCGCTACTCCCTCCGCCGCCGCCCCGCCTGAACGGAAAACCGCTGGTCACGCGGGCACGGCTGCGCCTAGGGTCCACCCCCATGTCCCCGACGACCCCGAGTCCGAACACCACCACCCTCTGGCGCCCGACCGGCCCGGTGGAGCTCGACCTCGTCCGCGCGCTCGACTGGCGGGCCTGGCCGCCGCGGCTGCCGGAGCAGCCGATCTTCTACCCCGTCCTGAACGAGGACTACGCGATCCGCATCGCCCGCGACTGGAACGTCAAGCACAGTGGCGTCGGCTTCGTGACGCGCTTCGAGGTCGACACGGAGTTCCTGGCCCGGTACCCCGTCCAGCAGGCGGGCGGGCAGACGATCTTGGAGCTGTGGGTGCCGGCGGAGGAGCTGGACGAGTTCAACGCGCACATCGTGGGCCGGATCGAGGTCGTCCGCGAGTTCCGCTGAACCGGAGTCAGGGCCGCCGGCGCAAGGCCCTGGTCTGCGGGGCGGAGATCGAAAACAATGACGGCATGACGTCCACGCCCCGCATCCGCGCCCGGTCCTTCGACGCCGCCGCCCCGCTGTACTCGGCGAACCGGCCCGGGTATCCCGAGGAGCTGTTCGACGCCCTGGAGGTGCTCGCCGGGCGGCCGCTGCGCGGGGCCAGGGTGGCCGACGTGGGCGCCGGGACCGGGATCGCCACCGGGCGACTGAGCGCCCGCGGGGCGGACGTCGTCGCCGTCGAGCCCGGCGACGGCATGGCCGTCGAGTTCCGGCGCGCGCATCCCCGGATCCCGCTGGTGCGCGGCGACGGCGACCGGCTGCCGCTCGTCACCTCCGGGTTCGACTTCCTCACGTACGCCCAGGCCTGGCACTGGACCGACCCCGCCCGCTCCGTCCCCGAGGCCCGCCGCGTGCTGCGGCCCGGCGGCGCGCTGGCGCTCTGGTGGAACGACATGGACGCCACCGTCCCCTGGATCGCCGAGCAGGACGAGCGGATCCGGGCACTCTTCCGCGCCACTGGGGCCACCTTCCGCGCCCTGCCGGTCGGGTTGGCGTTCACCACCCGCGAGGTCCGCTGGTCGCGCCGGATCCCGCTCGACGTCCACCTCGCCAACCACGCCAGCCACTCCGCGTTCCTGATGCTCGGCCCGGCCGGCACGCGGGAGTTCCTCGACGAGGAACGGGCCCGGCTGATGCCCCTGTTCCCCGACGGGACGGTCGAGGAGCAGTACGTCGTCTCGCTCAGCGTGGCCGTCGCATGAGCCGTACGATGCGGCCCGCCGCGCGGTCGTTCTTCCTCGTCAACGAGGGCCTCGCGTTCGTGCTGGAGGTAGTCGCCCTCGGCGTCCTGGCCTGGTGGGGTTCCACCGTCGACCTCTGGCTCGCCGTGGCCGCGCCGCTGGCCGCCGCCGTGCTGTGGGGGGCGTTCGCAGCGCCCAAGGCCCGGTTCGCCGTCCCGCTCGCCGCGCAGCTCGCGGTGAAGGCGCTGGTGTTCGGCGCCGCCGCCCTGGCGCTCCTCGCGCTCGGGCAGCGGGCCGCCGGCCTCTGGTTCGCCGGGACCGTCCTCGTGAACACCGCTCTCGCGACGTACTACCGCTCTCGTACCCGTTCCTGAAGCACCGCCGCCCGGCACGCCGACGGCGACCCCCACGCGTCGCGCAGCGGCCGGGCCTTGCGCAGCCACAGGGACAGGTCGAGCTCCTCCGTGTAGCCCACGGCCCCGTGGAGCTGCAGCGCCGTCATGGCCGCCGCGTACGCCGCCTCGCCCGCGGCCAGCTTCGCCGCCGCGATCTCCCGGGGGGCCAGGCCCAGGGCCGCCGCCCAGACCAGCGGCCGCGCGAACTCCAAGCCCAGCAGGGTGTCCGCCAGCCGGTGCTTCACCGCCTGGAAGCCGCCGATCGGCGTGCCGAACTGGGTGCGCTGCTTGACGTACCGCACCGTGTCGGCCAGCAGTGCCTCGCCCACGCCCAGGCACTGGGCCGCCGTCAGTAGCCGTGCCCAGGCCAGGGCCGTCCCCGCCGCCGCCAGCACCCGGGGGCCGGAGGCCAGCAGCTCACCGTCCGCCGCGGGTGCGAACAGCCGGCGCGCCGGGTCGGTGGACCGCAGCGGGCCGCCCGCCGCCGCACCTGCGTCCGCACCCCCGCCCCCGCCCGCACCCCCGCCCGAGGCGCCGCCCGTGCCCCCGCCCGCACCCCAGCCCGGGCCCCCGCCCGCACCCCCGCCCGAGGCGCCGCCCGTGCCCCCGCCCGCACCCCAGCCCGGGCCCCCGCCCGCACCCCCGCCCGAGGCGCCGCCCGCGACGCGGAGTTCGCCCGCCGCCGACACCGTGAAGCAGTACGCCGACGCGTCCGCGTCCAGGGCGTACGGACCCCCGCCCGGCAGCGTCAGCGTGGCCAGGTCCCCGCCCGCCAGCAGCCCCGGCAGGAAACGTTTCGCCGGCCCCCCTTCCCCGGCCCGGGCGAGCTCCGACAGGAGCACGGCCGCCGCTGCCGTCTCCACCACCGGCCCCGGCATCCCCGCCCGACCCAGCTCCACGAAGCCGAGGGCGAGTTCCACCGGAAGCAGCCCCAGCGCTCCCAGGTCGCCGTACGCCTCGTCCGCCGCGAGCGCGAACAGGCCCGTCCCCGCGAGCCGTGACCAGATCGCCCGCCCCGGCCCGTGGTCCCCGGCGCTCCAGGCCCGTACGGCCGCCGGGACGTCCGAGGCGCCGAGCAGGCCGTGCAGCGTACGGGCGAAGTCCGACTGTTCGACGGTCGGCAGGAAGCGCATCAGCGGCGGCCCTTCGGGAGGCCGAGCAGCCGCTCGGCGATGATGTCGCGCTGGATCTCGTTCGTGCCCGCGTAGATCGGCCCCGCCAGCGAGAAGACCCAGGGCTCCGCCCATGCGCCCTCCGCCAGCTCCGCGTCCGCCCCCAGGAGGTCCAGCGCCGTCTCGTGCAGGGCGATGTCGTACTGCGACCAGAACACCTTGTTCAGGCTGGACTCGGCGCCGATGCGCTCGCCCGCCGCGAACCGCGTGGCGCCCGCCCAGGTGAACAGCTCGTAGGCGCGCGCGCCGACCACCGCGTCCGCGACCCGGTCGCGCAGTGCGGTGTCGCCCGGGTCGCCGGCGGCCCGCCACAGCGCCACCAGCCGGTCCGCCGCCGCCAGGAAGCGCCCCGGCGAGCGCAGCGTCAGCCCGCGCTCGTTGCCCGTCGTCGACATCGCGATCCGCCAGCCCTGCCCCGGCTCCCCGATCACGTCCTCGTCCGGTACGAAGACCTCGTCGAGGAAGAGCTCCGCGAAGGCGGGCTTGCCGTCCAGCCGGCCGATGGGGCGTACCGTCACCCCGGGCGCCCGCAGGTCGAACATCAGGTACGTCAGGCCCTGGTGCGGTTTCGCAGCCTCCGGGTCCGTGCGGAAGATGCCGAACGCCCGGTCCGCGAACGCCGCCCGCGAAGACCAGGTCTTCTGCCCCGACAGCAGCCAGCCGCCGCCGGTGCGCCGGGCCCGCGACGTCAGCGAGGCCAGGTCGGAGCCCGCCTCCGGCTCTGACCAGGCCTGCGCCCAGATCACCTCGCCGCTCGCCATCGGCGGCAGCACCCGGGCCCGCTGCTCGGGGGTGCCGTGGTCGAAGAGGGTCGGGGCGAGCAGGCTGATGCCGTTCTGGGAGACCCGGCCGGGCGCGCCCGCCGCCCAGTACTCCTCCTCGAAGACCAGCCACCGCTCGATGTCCACGCCCCGGCCCCCGTACTCCTCGGGCCAGGACACCGCCGACCAGCCGCCCGTCTGTAGTCGGGCCTCCCACGCCCGGTGCGCCGTGAAGCCCTCGGCCGTCTCCAGGGAGGGCAGGGGGGAGTCCGGGACGTGCTCGGCGAGCCAGGCCCGGGCCTCGGCCCGGAAGGCCGCCACCTCCGCCGTCTGGGTCAGATCCATCAGGTGCCCGCCCCCTCCAACGCCCTTCACGCTTCCCTAACAAGTGTTTGGTAGGTTACCGTACGGCCATGAGCAGCGTCGAGGAGTGCGCATGAACGAGCCCCGCTACGTGGCCGGCCACCGCCTGCTGGACGGCCGCAGCGCCGTCATCACCGCCGCCGCCGGAGCCGGGATCGGCGGCGCCACCGCCCGCCGCTTCCTGGAGGAGGGCGCCCGCATCGTCATCGGCGACGCCCACGCCCGCCGCCTGAAGGAGACCGAGCAGGCGCTCGCCGCCGAGTTCGGCGCCGACCGCGTCACCTCCCTGCCCTGCGACGTCACCGACGAGGACCAGGTCAGGGCCCTTTTCGCCTGCGCCGAACAGGCCCACGGCGGCCTGGACGTCGTCGTCAACAACGCCGGCCTCGGAGGCACCGCCGCCCTCGTCGACATGACCGACGAACAGTGGGGCAAGGTCCTCGACGTCACCCTGAACGGCACCTTCCGCTGCACCCGCGCCGCACTGCGCTCGCTGAAGGCCTCCGGGCGGGGCGGGGTCGTCGTCAACAACGCCTCCGTGGTCGGCTGGCGCGCCCAGACCGGCCAGGCCCACTACGCCGCGGCCAAGGCCGGGGTGATGGCCCTGACCCGCTGCGCGGCACTGGAGGCCGCCGAGTTCGGCGTACGGGTCAACGCGGTGGCCCCCAGCCTGGCCATGCACCCGCACCTGGTGAAGGTCACCAGCGAGGAACTGCTGGGCGAGCTCACGGCCCGCGAGGCGTTCGGCCGCTACGCCGAGCCCTGGGAGGTCGCCAACGTCATCGTCTTCCTGGCCAGCGGCTACTCGTCGTACATGACGGGCGAGACCGTCTCGGTCAGCAGCCAGCACGCGTAGGTCGAGAATGGGCGCGTGCCAACGAACCAGCCGACCAGGCCGACACCCAAGAAGAAGCCCCAGGTGACAGCCTCACTCGAACGCCGGCGCGAGCTCCTCGACACCGCCGCCGAGGTCTTCGCCGCGCAGGGCTACAACGCCACCACCGTCCGTAAGATCGCCGACGCCGCCGGCATGCTCGCCGGCAGCCTCTACTACCACTTCGATTCCAAGGAATCGATGCTCGACGAGATCCTCTCGGCCTTCCTGAACGAGCTGTGGGCGGGGTACGACACCGTCCTCGCCGCCGGCCTCGGCCCGCGGGAAACCATCGAGGCCCTCGTCACCGAGTCCTTCCGGGAGATCGACCGGCACCGCGCCGCCGTCGCGATCTACCAGAAGGAATCCCGGCACCTGTCCGCGCAGCCCCGCTTCCGGTACCTGTCCGACTCGCAGCAGAAGTTCGAGAAGGCCTGGCTCGGGACGCTGGAGCGCGGGGTCGCCGCCCAGGTCTTCCGGGCCGACCTCGACATCCGCCTCACCTACCGCTTCGTCCGCGACACGGTGTGGGTCGCGGCGTCCTGGTACCGGCCGGGAGGACAGCACAGCCCCGAGGAGATCGCCCGCCAGTACCTGTCGATGGTGCTCGACGGGATCGCCGTACGCAGCTGACCCGACCGAACCGAGGAGTCCCGATGCCCGAGGCCTACATAGTCGAAGCGGTACGCACCCCCGTGGGGCGGCGCGGGGGAGGCCTGTCCGCGGTCCACCCGGCCGACCTGGGCGCGCACGCCCTGAAGGCGCTGGTCGAGCGGTCCGGGGTGGATCCGGCCGCCGTCGAAGACGTGGTCTTCGGCTGCCTGGACACGGTGGGCCCCCAGGCCGGGGACATCGCACGCACGGCATGGCTGGCGGCGGGGCTACCGGAGGAGGTGCCCGGCGTCACCGTGGACCGCCAGTGCGGCTCCTCGCAGCAGGCCGTCCACTTCGCGGCGCAGGGCGTGCTCTCCGGGACCCAGGAGCTGGTCGTCGCGGGCGGGACCCAGAACATGTCGATGATCCCGATCGCCTTCGCGTCCCGTCAGGCCGCGGAACCGCTCGGCCTCACCGAGGGCCCGTACGCGGGCAGCGAGGGCTGGCGCGCCCGGTACGGCCACGCCCCCGTCAACCAGTTCCACGGCGCGCAGCTGATCGCACAGAAGTGGGGCATCACGCGGCGCGACATGGAGGAGTTCGCGCTCCGCTCCCACCAGCGGGCGGTGCGCGCCATCGACGAGGGCCGTTTCGACCGGGAGACGGTGGCCTACGGGGACGTCCGCTTCGACGAGGGCCCCCGCCGGGACACCACCCTGGAGAAGATGGCCGGCCTGCGCCCGGTCGTCGAGGGCGGCACCATCACGGCGGCCGTCTCCTCCCAGGTCTCGGACGGCGCGGCGGCGATGCTGATCGCCTCCGAGCGGGCGGTGGCCGAACACGGCCTGCGGCCGCGGGCCCGCATCCACCACCTGTCCGTACGGGGCGAGGACCCCATCCGCATGCTGTCGGCCCCGATCCCGGCCACGGCGTACGCCCTGAAGAAGACCGGCATGACCCTGGACGACATCGACCTGGTGGAGATCAACGAGGCGTTCGCCCCGGTCGTCCTGGCCTGGCTGAAGGAGACCGGCGCCGACCCCGAACGGGTGAACGTCAACGGCGGCGCGATCGCCCTGGGTCACCCGTTGGGTGCCACCGGCGTCAAGCTGATGACCACCCTGCTCCACGAACTGGAACGCACGGGCGGCCGCTACGGCCTCCAGACCATGTGCGAGGGCGGCGGCCAGGCCAACGTCACCATCATCGAACGCCTCTGACGCGCCGCCCGACCGGCACCGCGGCCGCGGCCTTACGGCAGCAGCGCGAAGCCGAGCAGGACGGCCGCCTCGACCTGGACGGATCCCGGGGCGAGGGCCCCGTCGTGCTCCGGGTCCCCGCCCGTGCGCCGGCCGTGGCTGCGCATGCCCGTCGACTCCGGGTCCACGTCCTGGATGTGGATCACCGCGCCGAGGCGGACCCCGCAGGCCTCGGCGTACACCCCGGCCTTGCGGCGGGCGGCCGCGACGGCCCGGCGCCGCGCCTCGTCGCGCATCGCGGGCTTGTCCTCCACCTCGAAGCGCACGTCGTCGACGCGGTTCACGCCCGCCGTGACGAGGTCGTCGATCAGTACTTCGAGGCGGTCGAGCGCCTGCGTGCGAACCGTGTACTTCGCCTCGCAGCCGTACCCCTTGAAGGTCCGCTCCGCGCCGTAGCCGGCGTACTCGGAGGTCAGGCGCAGCCGGGAGCCGGAGACGTCCGCGTCGGGTATGTCGTGCTCGCGCAGGACGGCGCGCAGCCCCGCCACGACCGTGCCCGCCTCGGTGTAGGACTCCTTGGGCGTCGGGGCGACGACGTCCACCGCCAGGTCGATCTCGGCGAAACGGGGTTCCGCGGTCACGCTGCCGGCGCCGAGCACGCTGAGCCCCCAGGGCTCTCTGATCGCTGTCATCCGGGCAGTGAACCAAGATCCGTCCGGCGGCACCAGCGGGTTCCCGGTGGTGTCGGCGGCGGCCCGGGGGCGAGGTGTGCTAGCTTAGGACCCGTTGCAGTTGTGGTACCCATGAACTTTATGTGCGCCTGACGGGAATGTTCCTCAGGCGCTTTTATTGTTTTGCCGGACTCTCCGGATGGGGCCCTTTGCCGCCTATTCAGGAGATTTAAAATGGCACTTGGCACCGTGAAGTGGTTCAACTCGGAAAAGGGCTTCGGCTTCATCGAGCAGGACGGTGGCGGCCCGGACGTCTTCGCCCACTACTCGAACATCGCCACCCAGGGCTTCCGTGAGCTCCAGGAGGGCCAGCGCGTGTCCTTCGACGTCACCCAGGGTCAGAAGGGCCCCCAGGCGGAGAACATCATCCCCGCCTAATTCCTTCAGCATGCCGGGGCCCGCACCGCGAGGTGCGGGCCCCGGCTTGTCTGCTGTTTCGACTTGCTTGTAGTACCAGCCGGTTTTCAGGAGGGCTTTCTCGCATGACCAGCTCCAGCTCCGCACGACCCAGCCGCCGCCCCACTCGGGGCCGAGGTGCGGCACAGGGACGTCCGAAGGCTGGCGCGGGACGGCAGAAGTCCGCCCCCGTCGCCAGGCCGCAAGAATTCACCATGCCCGAACCGCTGACCCCGGCCCTGCCGCCGGTGGCCGCGTTCGCGGACATGGGCATGCCCGAGGCGCTGCTGAAGACCCTCGCCGCCCAGGGCGTCACCGAGCCGTTCCCGATCCAGGCCGCGACGCTGCCGAACTCGCTCGCCGGCCGTGACCTGCTCGGCCGCGGCCGCACCGGCTCCGGCAAGACGCTGGCCTTCGGCCTGGCGCTGCTGGCCCGCACCGCCGGCCGCCGCGCACAGCCGAAGCAGCCGCTCGCGCTGGTCCTCGTACCGACGCGCGAACTCGCGCAGCAGGTGACCGACGCCCTGGCCCCGTACGCCACGGCCGTCAACCTGCGCATCGCGACCGTCGTCGGCGGCATGTCGATCAACCGGCAGTCCGGGGCCCTGCGCCGCGGCGCCGAGGTGCTCGTCGCCACCCCCGGCCGTCTGAAGGACCTCATCGACCGCGGCGACGCCGACCTCTCGCAGGTCGCGATCACCGTCCTCGACGAGGCCGACCAGATGACCGACATGGGCTTCATGCCGCAGGTCACCGCGCTGCTCAAGCAGGTCCAGCCCGAGGGCCAGACCATGCTGTTCTCGGCGACCCTCGACAAGAACATCGACAAGCTCGTCAAGATGTTCCTGCACGACCCGGTCGCCTTCTCCGTCGACCCGTCCGCCGGTGCGGTCAGCACGATGGAGCACCACGTCCTGTACGTCATGGACGAGACCGACAAGAAGGCCGTGGCGACGCGCATAGCCGCCCGCGACGGCCGGGTGATCATGTTCGTGGACACCAAGCGCGGTGTCGACCGCCTGGTCAAGAAGCTCCAGGCGGACGGGGTCCGCGCCTCCGGCCTGCACGGCGGCCGCTCGCAGCCGCAGCGCAACCGGACCCTGGACTGGTTCAAGACGGGCGAGGTCACCGCGCTGATCGCCACCAACGTGGCCGCCCGCGGCATCCACATCGACGACCTGGACCTCGTCGTCAACATCGACCCGCCGACCGACCACAAGGACTACCTGCACCGCGGCGGCCGCACCGCCCGTGCCGGCGAGTCCGGCAGCGTGGTCACCCTGGTCCTGCCCGACCAGAAGCGGGACATGTCCCGCCTGATGTCGGACGCCGGGATCTCCCCGCGCACCGCGCAGATCAAGTCCTCCGACGAGGAGCTGTCCCGGCTCACCGGCGCCAAGGAGCCCTCGGGCATCCCCGTGGTGCTGGAGGTGCCGCAGCCGGCCCCGGCCAAGGCGCGCGGCGGCTCCGGCTCGGGTGGCGGCTCCGGCACGCGCCGCCGGTCGGGCGGCGCCCGTACCGGCTCCGCCACGGGCGGCGCCCCGGCGGCCGGCGGTCGAGGCCGCCGCTCCGGCGGGCAGGGCTCGGCCCAGGGCGGCGCGGGCGCGTCGGCCGGGTCGCAGCAGTCCCGCCGGGGCCAGGGCGGCTCCGCCGGTACCGGCGGCCAGGCCCGGCGCAGCGGAGGCGCAGCCCCCGCTGGCGGCGCGGCCGCGGCCTCGGCCCGTAGCCGGGTCGGCTCCGGCGGCCAGGGACGGCGCCGGGCGGTCTGACCCGCCCCCGATCACACGATGACGCCGGGCAGCACCTGCGGGTGCTGCCCGGCGTCGTGCTGTCGCCCCCCCCGGGCGGGGTGGGTCAGCGGACCATCCTGCTCTGCAGCTTCACGAGCGTCCGCGCGTCCAGGCCGAGGCCGTCCGTGAGGTAGCCGTAGAAACCGCCGTAGTCCGCGGCCAGTTGCGCGGTCGCCGCGTCCAGGTAGTCCTGGCGGACCTCTTGGAGCGGGATCAGCAGGTCCGGGTTCTGCATCCGCCCGGACTGCTTGAGGCCCGCCCGCACCTGGGCGTCGTACGCGGCACGGAACGTGTTCGACGCGAGGTAGTCGCGCGTGGCGGTGTCCTCGGGGACGGCCAACGCCCGCAGGAGGACGTAAGCCATCCAGCCCGTCCGGTCCTTGCCCGAGGTGCAGTGGAACAGCAGCGGGCCCTGGCTGCCGTCCGCGATCTCCCGCAGGGTCGCCGCGAACTGCGCCCGGTTCTCGGGGCTGGTCACGAAGGTGCGGTAGATGTCGCGCATGTAGGCCTCGGCGCGGCCGCCTCCGAGCATCTGCTCCTGCGTGGCGGGGTCACCGCTGGAGATCGCGCCGACGAGCGTTCCGTACAGGCCGAGGTCGCTGACCGGGCGGGAAGTGGCGGTGAGCCCAGCGGGCAGCCGGTCGGCGCCGTCGTACTGGAGCTCCATGGGGATGCGGAAATCGACGACCTTGCCCAGGCCGAGACCGGAGACGGTGGTGACGTCCGCCGGGGTCAGCTTGTTGAGCGCGTCGGAGCGGTAGACCAGCCCCTGACGGACCTGGCCGCCGGTCCAGGTGCGGTAGCCGCCCAGGTCGCGGACGTTGACCGCGCCTTGGAGCGGGATCTGGCGAGTCGTTTCCGCCTGCTGGTGGTACCGGCCTGAGGCGGTGGCGCCCGCCACCGGCGCGGCGTACGCGGAGGCGGCGGGCAGGGTGGCGACGGCGAGGGCGGAAGCGAGCGCCGCGGTCACCAGGCGGGTTCGGGCACGGCTCATCTGTGGCGACTCCTGAGGAGGAGAAGGGGGATCACCCTGGTGGTGGCAGGGCGTCGAGCGAGTGCAGGCGTTCCAGTCGTGCCAGCACGGTGTGCGCCTCGGCCATGACGCGGGCGACGAGCTCCGCACAGGACGGCAGATCCTCGATCACGCCCGCGACCTGGCCCGATGCCATGACGCCGAGGTCCGTACGGCCCTCGACCATGGACGCCTTGAGGAGCATGGGGGTGTTCGCGGCGAGCAGGACCTGGCTCCAGGACAGGTCCTTGCCGTGTTTCATCGCGAGGCCGTCGCGCACCATCCGCGGCCACGACAGCCCCGAGAGCCTGCGGAACGCGGCCGCGTGCCGGACCGCCCGGGCCAGGGCGCGCGTGCGGCCCGCCCGCTCCAGGGAGGCGACCAGCTCGGTGCGCAGCATCCGGTGCGGCAGCCCGTCCACGGCCGTCGTGACCGTGACGTCCTTGACGCCGGCCGCCAGGTACCGCGCCTTGACCGCGTCCGGAACGGTGGAGTCCGAAGTCAGTAGGAAACGGGTGCCCATGGCGATGCCCGCGGCCCCGTACGACAGTGCGGCGACCAGGCCGCGCCCGTCGTGGAAGCCGCCCGCGGCGACCACCGGGATGTCCACCGCGTCGACCACCTGCGGCAGCAGCACCGTCGTGGCGACGTCCCCGGTGTGCCCGCCGCCTTCGCCGCCCTGCACGATCACCGCGTCGGCCCCCCACGCGGCGACCTTCTCGGCGTGCCGCCGCGCCCCGATCGACGGGATCACCACCACGCCCGCGTCCTTGAGCCGGGCGATCAGCTCCTTCGACGGCGCGAGCGCGAACGAGGCGACCCGTACGCCCTCGTCGATGATCAGCTGCGCGCGTTCGGCCGCGTCCCCGGCGTCCGCGCGCAGGTTGACCCCGAACGGTGCGTCCGTACGGGACTTGACCTCCCGGACCGCCGACCGCAGCTGCTCCACGGTCATCGTCGCCGAGGCCAGGATGCCCAGGGCGCCCGCCCCCGCCGCGCCCGAGACCAGCCGGGGGCCCGCCACCCAGCCCATGCCCGTCTGCACGATCGGGTGCTCGACACCGACCAGCCGGGTGAATGCCGTCTCCATCGCGTCAGCCCCGCACTTCCCGGTCGCGCAGCCCCTTCGGGTCGATCACCTCGCGGATCAGCCGCAGTTCCTCGACGGTCGGCTCCCGCGTGTACGGGACCTCGCCGTCCGGGGAGTCGACCGCCAGGGCGAACCCGGTGGCCTCCCGGACCTGTTCGACGCTCACGCCCGGGTGGAGGGAGGCCAGGCGCATCGAGTGGTCCGGGCCGCCGAAATCGAAGACGCCGAGATCGCTGACCACCCGGGGGAGCCGGTGGAAGCGGGTCACCCCCGCCGCGCCGGCCCGGTCGTAGCCGACCCCGCACACCATGTCGACCCGCTCGACGAACACCCGCGGCGAATGCTTCGGCACCCAGTAACTCACCGGATTGTTCAAGGTGTTGACGGGCGCCCCGCGCACCCCGAGGAGCTGGCGGACCGGCCGCTCCCAGTCGCCGATGCAGGAGATGTTCTGGTTGCCGAACCGGTCGAGCTGGCTGGCGCCCATCATCACGTGCCGGCGCCCGCCGGTGACCATCGTGAGGTGGCGCCGGTACGGGAGCCAGCCCTCGGTCTCCCCGTCCGGGCCGACGAGCAGCGCCTCGCCGTCGGTCAGCAGCAGGTCCGGGGAGAACGTCCGCTTCGCCAGCCGGGCCCCGAAGGACGGGATCGGGCCCATCGGACTGGCGAGCACCTCGCCGTTGCCGCGCCAGGCCTCGGCGCAGGCGATCACGCAGTACTCCGCGCGGGACGCGGCCGTCGCTGTGCTCACTGCTGCTCCTCGTGCCAGGCCTGGACGGCCGACTGGTAGGCGTGCTCGCTGCCGCCGGACAGGAAACGGGCGCGGAACTCCGGCCAGGGGGTGGCCGCGTACAGCTTCTGGAACGCCTCGTCACGCCCGTAGTCGGGGACGCAGGAGGTGAAGTGCGCGCCGTTCGGGGTCTCGACGACACCGGTGACGGAGTGCCGGCTGACCAGCAGGGACTGCGGCGGCCCGGCCTTGGACAGCTCGGAGGTCTCCACGAGCTGCTCGCAGGAGACGTACGCGGCGTCGGCGGCCTCGCAGAACAGGTCGTCGAAGTACGGGTCCGGGCCCAGGTACTGGGCGTTGCCGAGGCGGTCGGCCCGGTTCAGGTGGACGAGGGCGGCGTCCAGGCGCAGGGCGGGGACGGCCACGAACTCCTCGCCGTCGGCGTAGGGCGAGGTGATCGTCCGCAGCTCCGGGTTGACCCGCATGACGTCGGAGCCCAGGCCCGCGCGGACGGGGAGGAAGGGGAGCCGGTTCGCGGCGGCGTGCAGGCCCCACATGAACATGGCCTCGTCGTACTCGGTCAGGGTGAAGGCGCAGCTCTCGCGGGCGGCCCGGAAATGCGGCTCCAGCGGAATCGAGTCGAGGGTGGCGAAGGGGGCGACGAGCCTGCGGATCCGGCCGGCCGCCGCGAGCAGGCCGACGTCGGGGCCGCCGTACGAGACCACGGTGAGATCGGTGATCTCGGAGCGGAGCAGTGCCCGCACCAGGGCCATGGGCTTGCGCCGCGATCCCCAGCCGCCGATGCCGAGGGTCATCCCGCTGCGCAGCTGCCCGACCACCTCGTCGGGGGTCATGGACTTGTCGGTCATGAGCGCTCCTTCTCGCCGGGCCCTGCGAAGGTGTTGCGGACCCGGTCGGCGACCCCGCTCAGGTTGGCTTCGAACGTGAACCCCTGCTCGAAGCGGTAGCTGCGCCGGACGTCGACGGGGTCGATGCCGTTGATGGCCGCCTTGGCCAGCCGGATCAGGTAGCCGTCCTTCTGTGCGATCTCGGCGGCCAGTTCGAGGGCCGCGGCCCGCAGCCGCGCGCGCGGGACGACCTGCCACACCGAGCCGTGCGCGTGCAGTTCGGCGGCGGTGGCGGTGCGCGAGGTGTAGTACAGGGCGCGCATCAGGTGCTGCGGGACCAGGCGGGCCAGATGGGTGGCGGCGCCGAGCGCGCCCCGGTCGAGCTCGGGGAGCCCGAAGGTGGCGTCCTCGCTGGCCACGATCGCGTCGGCGTTGCCGACGAGGCCGATGCCGCCGCCCAGGCAGAACCCGTGCACTTCCGCGACGACCGGCACCTCGCACTCGTACACGGCTGCGAAGGCCTCGTAGCAGCCGCGGTTGGCGCCGATGAGGGCGGCGTGGCCGGTGTCGCGCTGCATCTCCTTGATGTCGACGCCGGCGTTGAAGCCGCGGCCCTCGGCGGCCAGGACGACGCACCGGGTCCCGTGGTCGCGGCCGGCGGCGCGCAGGGCGTCGGCGAGGTCGTACCAGCCCTGTACGGGAAGCGCGTTGACGGGCGGGAAGTCGACCGTGACCAGTGCGACGCCCTTGTCGGGGCTTGAGGTGGAGACACCCATGAGAGGATCAGCTACCTTTCCACCAAACATTTGTTAGGTGAGGAAGGTAGCAGCCCATGGAGCTGGACGGGAGGGTTGTCGTCGTCACCGGCGGAACCCGCGGCGTCGGGGCCGGAATCGCCCGGTCGTTCCTCGAAGCGGGCGCGCAGGTCGTCGTCTGCGCCCGCCGCCCGCCGCCGCAGCCGGTGTCCGCGGAGGGGCGCTCGGCCGCCTTCGCTCCGCTGGACCTGCGTGATCAGGCCGCCGTCCAGGAGTTCTTCACCGGGATCGGGCGCCGGTACGGGCGGCTCGACTGCCTGGTGAACAACGCGGGCGGGACCCCGTACCGGCTGCTGGGGGAGGGCGAGGCGCAACGGCACGCGCGGGTCGTCGAACTGAACCTGGTGGCCCCGATGACGGCCTCGCTGACGGCCTACCCACAGCTGCGGGAGGCGCACGGCTCGGTGGTGATGATCGGCAGCGTCAGCGGGAGCAGGCCCTCGCCCGGGACGGCCGCGTACGGGGCGGCGAAGGCCGGGCTGGAGAACCTGGCCCGCTCCATGGCCGTGGAATGGGCGCCGGAGGTACGGGTGAACTCGCTGGTGCTGGGCATGGTGCGGACCGAGCTGGCGCACCTGCACTACGGGGACGAGGCGGGGATCGCGGCCGTGGGCGCAACGGTTCCGCTGGGGCGGCTGGCGGAGCCCGCGGACGTCGGGGCCGCGGCGGTGTTTCTGGCCTCCGGTCGGGCGGGGTATGTCAGCGGAGCGAGCCTGCTCGTTCACGGGGGCGGGGAGCGCCCGGCGTTTCTGGATGCGGCAACTGTCAACAAGGAGAACTGAGATGGGACTTGCCGAGGGTCGTGTGGTCATCGTGACGGGTGCCGGGCGGGGGCTGGGCCGGGCCCACGCGCTGGCCTTCGCGGCGGAGGGCGCCAAGGTCGTGGTCAACGACCTGGGGGTGGGCCTGGACGGGCAGCCGGGCGAGGACAGCCCGGCCGGTCAGGTCGTCGCGGAGATCCGGGCGCTGGGCGGCGAGGCGGTGGCGCACGGCAAGGACATCGCCTCGCCGGAGGGTGCGTCCTCGCTGGTCGGGGCGGCCCTGTCGGCGTTCGGCCGGCTGGACACGCTGGTCAACAACGCCGGGTTCCTGCGGGACCGGATGCTGGTGAACCTGGAGGAGGCGGACTGGGACGCGGTGATGCGCGTGCATCTGAAGGGGCACTTCCTGCCGCTGAAGTTCGCGGCGGCGCACTGGCGGGCGGAGGCGAAGGCGGGCCGCGCGGTATCGGCCCGGGTGGTCAACACCTCCTCGGGGGCGGGCCTGCTGGGCTCGGTCGGTCAGGGCAACTACAGCGCGGCCAAGGCCGGCATCCTCGGCATGACGCTGGTCGCGGCGGCGGAGATGGGCCGGTACGGGGTCCAGGTCAACGCGATCGCCCCGGCGGCCCGGACGCGGATGACGGAGCAGACGTTCGCGGAGACGATGGCGGAGCCGGGGGAGGGCGCCTTCGACGCGATGGCCCCGGAGAACGTGTCCCCGCTGGTGGTGTGGCTGGGCTCGGACGCCTCGGCGGGGGTCACGGGCCGGGTCTTCGAGGCGGAGGGCGGCCGGATCACGGTGATGGAGGGTTGGCGTCCGGGCCCGACGGCGGACCGCGGAGCACGCTGGACCCCGACCGGGGCGGGCGAGGCGGCCCTCAAACTCCTCGCTGAATCCGAACCCCCGCACCCGGTCTACGGAGCCGAGTAGCCGAGCGGCCGGGGCCGCCCCGGCCGTGGCGCCCGCTCCCGTCCCGGCAGCCCCGCCTGCCCGGGCCGGACCAGGCCGTTCGGTCGGCGCGGGAGCGGGCGCGCGGGCCTGGCCGGGGCGGCGGGGGTGTGCGTACGCTCGGTCGGTGGACAGCGACCCCCGCACCCTCGGCGTGCCCCGCACCCTCGGCGTGCGGATCGAGGCGGACGGGCTGCACCTGACGGCGGCCGAGGACGGGGGCGGGGTCTGCTACACCCTGCCGGAAGCCGGCTCGGACGGCGCGACCACCGCCCTGCCCCTGGCCGAGGCCCTGCACGCCCGGATCCGTCCCGTCGGCTCCGCCGAGGTCGTCCTGCGCGGCTGGACCCGGGGCGACCCGCCCCCGCACGTGGCGTTCGAGGACCCCGCGGCCCGCACCCCCGTCCGGGTCCGCGCCGGCGCGATCGTCATCCGCGACGGGCGGATCCTGCTCATCCACTTCACCGACGAGGCGTACTACGAAATCCCGGGCGGCGGTGTCGAGGCCGGCGAAACCCCGCAGGGCGCCGTCGTACGGGAGCTGCGCGAGGAGTCCGGCCTGGCCGGCGCCGTCCGCGCGGAAGTCGCCCGGGTCTGGAAGGACGGCCGCCGCGAGCACTACTTCACGCTCGACGCCCGGGGCGAACTCGGCCCGCCCGAAACCCTGGACACCTACGGCGGCATCCCGGTGTGGGTGCCCGTCGCGGACCTGCCGCGGACACCGGTGTGGCCGCGCCGGCTGGCCTGGCGCATCGCGCACTGGCACCGGTCCGGCTGGCCCGGCCGGCCCGCCGAACTGGCCGACTCCGTAGAGGACCTGTCCGCGCCCTGCGACTGGTAGCCGAACCCTGCGACCGGCCGCGCCGGGCGGCGACCGGTGGCGACGAAGCGGCCCGGACCGGGACTCCGACGCCCCGGATCAGGACCCGGTCAGCCGGGCCGCCGCGCGCAGTTGGCGGGCGTTGGAGCCCTGGAGGAAGCGGATCACCGTTTCCAGTTCCGCCGTCGTGAACTCGTCGCACAGCTCCGCCACCTCGCGCGCCCAGTCCTCGAACACCGGCCGGATCTCCGTCAGCCGCTCCGGCAGCGCCTCCACCAGCACCCGGCGCTTGTCCGTCGGGTGCTTGACCCGGCGGACGCAGCCCTTGCGTTCCAGCCGGTCGACCAGGCCCGTCACGGAGGCCGGGGCCAGCCCCGAGTACTGCGAGAGCTCCTTCGCCGTCAGGGGGCCGCGCCGCTGGAGTAGGTCGAGGGTCTTCGTCTCGATCGCACTGAGCCCCTGCTTCGCGGCCGCCGCCTCGTGGAACACCACGGTCGCCGCGCTCGTCTCGCGGCCTGTGCGGTTCAGCTCGGCCAGTACCGCTTCCCGGCGGGGGTCCGTCTCGTCGCTCATGGCATCCACCGTAGCAAGTATTTAGTTCGGACGAACGAAAGGCTTGCGATCACACGGTCGTCGATGTCAGTCTTTCGTTCGTCCGAACGAAAGACTTTGGAGGTCCACCATGACCGTGCCCGAGCCCCCGCCCGCTCCCGCCCCCGTGCCCCCGCCGCCCTATCCACGCCGCTGGGCCGCCGCCGGCGTCATGATGGCCGCCGCGCTCATGGACCTGCTCGACGTGACCATCGTCAACGTCGCCATCCCCTCCATCGGCCGGGACCTGCACGCCTCGCAGAGCGCCCTGCAGTGGCTCGTCTCCGCCTACCTCCTCGGCTTCGCCGCCACCCTGATCGTCTCCGGGCACCTCGGCGACCGGTACGGCCGCAAGGTCCTCTTCCTCGCCGGGACCGCCGGCTTCGGCCTCGCGAGCCTCGGCTGCGGCATCGCCCAGAGCCCCACCCAGCTGATCACCGCCCGCGCCGTGCAGGGCGTCATGGCCGCCCTGCTGATGCCCCAGGTGCTCGGTTCGTTCCGCACCCTGTTCCAGGGCAAGGAGCGCGGCGCAGCCTTCGGCATGTACGGGGCCGTCGCCGGATTCGCCTCCGCCGTCGGGCTGCTGCTCGGCGGCCTGCTCACCGACGCCGACCTGTTCGGCTGGGGCTGGCGGTCCGTCTTCCTCGTCAACGTGCCGATCGCCCTCGCCGCCTGCCTGGCCGGCGCCGTGCTGGTCCCCACCACCCGCGAGCGCGGCGCCGGCCGCCCGGACCTCGCCGGCAGCCTCGTCCTCGCCGCGGCCCTGATCGCCATCGTGCTGCCGCTCGTCCAGGGCGAGGCCAACGGCTGGCCGCTGTGGGGCTGGCTGTGCCTGGCCGCCGGAGTCCTCGCCGTCACCGGCCTCGGCGTCCTCGAAGGCCGCCGCCGCGGGACGACCGTCCCGCTGCTCCCGGCCCGCGCCTTCCGGATGCCCGCCTTCTCCGTGGGCCTCGCCGTCCAGCTGCTGTTCTCCGTCGGCATGCAGGGCTTCTTCTTGATCTTCGCGATCTGGCTCCAGGGCAGCCAGGGCTACACCCCGATGCAGGCCGGCGTGCTCACCATCGCCTTCTCCGTCGGCAGCTTCCTGACCGCCCCCGCCGCCGATGCCCTCGCCGTCCGCTTCGGCCGTCTCGTGCTCGCCGCCGGCGCGCTGCTCATGGCGGGCGGCTTCGCCGGGATCTGGTACGCCGTCGCCGCGTCCACCGGCGCGTCCACCGCCTCGGCCGCCGCGCACGCCGGCGCCTGGCCGCTCGTCCCCGGCCTGCTCGTCGCGGGCGCCGGCCTGGGCTTCCTGGTCGTACCGCTCGTGAACGTCGTCCTGTCCGCGGTCCCCGCCGACATCGCGGGCGGAGCCTCCGGGATCTTCTCCACCGCCCAGCAGTTCGGCGGCGCCCTGGGCGCGGCCCTCATCGGCAGCGTCTTCTTCGGCGCCCTCGCCGACGGCGATCCCACACATGCGCTGACCACCGCGATGCCCTGGGTGAGCGCCGGATTCCTGCTCAGCGCCGTGCTCTGCCTGGCCCTGCCGCGCGCTGCGGTGTCCCCCCGGCCGGAGCCCTCCGACGCCGAACTCGCGCCGGTGTGACCGGCACACGCAAACGGCCCCGGCCCCCTGGCGGGAGGTCGGGACCGGGTCCTGCAGTCGTGCGATGAAGTATCACTACCCACTCCTCCCACGCGCCGAACCGCAGTCACCCAACATGTTCTGCCCGGGCTCCGGCGCCGGCCGATGTGGGTCGGGTGTCGGTCAGGTGTCGCAGTCCAGCACCGTTCGGCACAGTCCGCAGCGGGCGCGCACCGGGCCGCGCACCGGCAGCCGCAGCCGCTGCCCGCACACCGGGCACGGGAAGCTCACCCGCGCCCCGCCGGGCTGCTGTTCGAAGCGGTACGAGGCCCCCGGCCCGGCAGTGCCCGCCCGCCGGTCCCGGGCGTAGCGGCGCCGCTGCGCACGGTCCGCGGCCGCCAGGGGGGCCCGGTGCAGCTCCCGTTCGGCGAGCGCGCGGCCGCGCACGTACGCCTCGTACGCCTGGGGGCTGGTGAACCAGGTCGACGGGTCCTCGCCGAGCAGGAGGGCGCGCCGGGCGAGGACGTAGCCGAACTCCTCGGGGGTGAGGTAACCGAGCTTCTGGTGGGTGAGCTCGTCCTCGCGGTACGCGTCGAGGAGCAGCCAGCCGGTCCCGAGGAAGGCGGCGGTGGTGTCGGTGAGGATTTCATTGTCGGCGGTGGTGGGGAAGCGCAGGTCCAGCCGGTGCAGCAGGACGTGGGTGACCTCGTGCGCCAGGGCGGCCGCCAGATCGCGGCGGTGGGTGCGGAAGCGGTCGTTGACCTCGATGAAGTACTCCGGACCCGCGGTCAGTTCCACGGTGGCGGCCTGTTCCATCGGCCGGAAGCAGACCACCATCCGGGCGTCGGGCAGCCGCAGGGCGCGGACGACGGTGGAGGCCACGCGGTGGGCGCCGAGGTGGAGGTCGTCGGTGGGGGAGAAGGCGGCGTCGGCGGGCGGGAGGCTCGTGCCATAGGTGCGGATCCCCTCGTACGAGAGCCGCCGGAACAGTGCGGTGATGGCGGCGCGGACGGTGTCGAGGTGCGGAAATCCGTGCTCGATCGGGTCGTTGCGCCTGCCGTTTCGCGTCATGCCGCCCTCCGCGCCGCACCTTGTCCGAAAAGGCGTCCTTGATGCCCGGCAAGACACGGGTGTGACATGTACGTGTCATTCACCCGATGACGCGCACGGCCCAACCCCCCACGAAAGGCAGTGTGTCGACCGTGTCCACTCTTGCCGCACTCATCAAGCGCACCCTCGCCGTCGGCGCCGTGGCCCTCGCCGCCGTCAGCCTCCAGCCCGGCGCCGCGAACGCCTCCCAGGCCCCCGTCGTCGGCGGCACCCGCGCAGCCCAGGGCGAGTTCCCCTTCATGGTCCGCCTCTCCATGGGCTGCGGCGGCGCCCTCTACACCCAGCAGATCGTCCTTACCGCAGCCCACTGCGTGAACGGCTCCGGCAACAACACCTCCATCACCGCCACCGCCGGAGTCGTCGACCTCAACAGCTCCAGCGCCATCAAGGTCAAGTCCACCAAGGTGCTCCAGGCCCCCGGCTACAACGGCCAGGGCAAGGACTGGGCCCTCATCAAACTGGCCAAACCCATCAACCTGCCCACCCTCAAGATCGCCGACACCAAGGCCTTCGACAACGGCACCTTCACCGTCGCCGGCTGGGGCGCCGCCCGCGAAGGCGGCGGCCAGCAGCGCTACCTCCTCAAGGCCACCGTCCCCTTCGTCTCCGACGCCGCCTGCCAGAGCGCGTACGGCAGCTCCCTCGTCCCCAGTGACGAAATCTGCGCCGGCTTCGACCAGGGCGGAGTCGACACCTGCCAGGGCGACTCCGGCGGCCCGATGTTCCGCCGCGACAACAACAACGCCTGGATCCAGGTCGGCATAGTCAGCTGGGGAGAAGGCTGCGCCCGCCCCGGCTACCCCGGCGTCTACTCCGAGGTCTCCACCTTCGCCTCCGCGATCAAGGCGGCCGCGGCCGGCCTCTGAGCCCCCCGCCTCGTCCTTCCGGCCCATTGCACCGGGGCCGGAAGGACGAAGCACCGCACCCCGTACCCGCGTAACGTCGGCCGGACCGGCACACGGCCGCAGCACCCGAGCCCCGGCCCCGCCCGGTTGCGGGCCGGCGCGCCCGCCGGTCCCATGGGAAGGCACGAACAGCGGGCGACAGTGGGGCCGGCAACACATGGCGATCGTGATCGTCACCACCTTCGACCTCGACGAGTACGTCCACGCCGCGCTCCACGGAGGAGCATCCGGCTTCCTCCTCAAAGACGCCAGCCCCGCGATGCTGGTTGAGGCCGTCCGCGCGGCAGCCGCCGGCGACTCCCTCGTCTCACCCGCCATCACCGTACGACTGCTGCGCGAAATGGCCCCCCGGGCCACCATCACCCAGGCGGCCCGCCGCCCCACGGACCCCCTGACCGAACGCGAACAAGACGTCGTCCGCTGCGTCGCCCGGGGCGGCACCAACGCCGAGATCGCCGTCGAGCCCTACGTCTCCCTGTCCACGGTCAAAACCCACCTGGCCAACGTCCAAACCGAACTCGTAGCCCGGGGCCGCGTGGAAATCGCCGCCTGGGCCTGGGAATCCGGCCCGGCCACCACCCCGCCGTGAGCCCCCTCGCGACATGGGCCCGGCGCCACCCCCACGCCGCCGACGCGATCCGCCTCACCCTCTCCCTCGTCCTGCTCGCACTCGTCACCTTCGAGGGCGTCGTCCTCGCCCGCCAGCCCAGCCTCCGCACGCCGCCGTATGGATCTCCGGCACCCTCGTCCGCCTCAGCGCCGCGCCCTGGCCCACCGTCCCCCTCCTGACCCGCGCCGGGTTCGCCGCCGCCGTCACCTGGACCGTCACCCTCCTGCTCATCTTCGGCAACCACCCCCTCATCGTCTGGGGCGGCGGCGAAGCCATCGCCCTCCTCGTCCTCCTCTCCCAGGTCCTGCTCCGCGCCCCGCCCGCACCGCCGCTGTCCTCGGCCCGCTCCTCGGCCTCGGCTGCACGGCCGTCCCCGTCCCCGTCCGCGACACCGACCCCGGCCGGTTCACGCTCTCCTTCTCGGTCCTCCCGCTGCAACCCGGCTCGCAGCCCGGCCCGCAGCCCCGTTCAGCCCGGCGCGACGGCCCGCAGCACCGCCGGACGCCACCGACGGACGGCCCGGCCCCCGCCGGCCGGCGAAAGGGCGACCGCGCGGCGTCGTCTCACAGGCCGACTGCCAGAGGAATCCACGGCCGCCGCCACGTATTCTCGGGAACCATGAACATCAGCGACCTCGACAACGGCACCGGCAAGGGCACGGCGAAGGACGCGGGCCCGGACACCGCAGCCATCGACGAGACCGTCACCGCCGAGCTGGCCCGCCTGCGCGACAGCATCGACAACATCGACGCGGCCGTGGTCCACATGCTCGCCGAACGCTTCAAGTGCACCCAGCAGGTCGGCCACCTCAAGGCCAAGCACCAGCTGCCCCCCGCCGACCCGACCCGCGAGGCCAGCCAGATCGCCCGGCTCCGCCAGCTCGCCGAAAACGCCAAACTCGACCCCGCGTTCGCCGAGAAACTCCTCAACTTCATCATCGCCGAGGTCATCCGCCACCACGAGACGATCGCCGCGGGCGAAGAGTAGGCGCGGGGAGCAGACTGCCGGGGCCCGCCCGTCGGGCAGCATGGGCCCCATGTCCGCACTGACGCGCAACGAAGCGCAACTCCGAGCCCGGCTCCTCGACGTCCACCACTACGCCGTCACCCTCGACCTCACCAACGGCGACGACACCTTCGAATCCACCGCCGTCATCCGGTTCACCGCCCGCGCCGCCGCGGACACCTTCGTGGAGCTGAAACCGGACGCACTGCACTCCGCCGAACTCGACGGCACCCCCCTCGACCCCACCACCCTCGCCGACAACCGCCTCCCCCTCACCGGCCTCGGCGAAGGCCCCCACGAACTGCGCATCGCCACCCGCATGCGCTACTCCCGCACCGGCGAAGGCCTCCACCGCTTCACCGACCCCGCGGACGGCGAGACGTACGTCTACACCCAGATGTTCATGGACGACGTCCAGCGCGTCTTCCCGGCCTTCGACCAGCCCGACCTCAAGGCCGTCTTCGCATTCACCGTCACCGCCCCCGCCCAGTGGACCGTCCTCGCCAACGGCATCACCGAACGCACCGGGGACCGGGACACCGACGGCGCCGGCATCTGGCAGTCCGCCCCCACCCCCGTCATCTCCACCTACCTCGCCGCCGTCGCCGCCGGCCCCTGGCACAGCATCCGCACCGAGCACGCCGGACTGCCCTTCGGCATCCACTGCCGCCGCTCCCTCGCCCCCCACCTCGACGCCGACGCCGAGGAAATCCTCTCCATCACCACCGACTGCTACGACCGCTACCACCAGAAGTTCTCCGAGCCCTACCCCTTCGACTCCTACGACCAGGCCTTCGTCCCCGAATTCAACGCCGGAGCCATGGAGAACCCCGGCCTGGTCACCTTCCGCGACGAATACGTCTTCCGCTCCGCCGTCACCGACACCGAACGCCAGAGCCGCGCCGTGACCATCGCCCACGAGATGGCCCACATGTGGTTCGGCGACCTCGTCACCCTGCGCTGGTGGGACGACATCTGGCTCAACGAGTCCTTCGCCGAGTACATGGGCTACCAGACCCTCACCGAAGCCACCCGCTTCACCGGCACCTGGACCGAATTCGGCACCTCCCGCAAGGCCTGGGGCTACGACGCCGACCAGCGCCCCTCCACCCACCCCGTCGCCCCCGACCCCGAAGCCGTACCCGACACCGCGAGCGCCCTCCTCAACTTCGACGGCATCTCCTACGCCAAGGGCGCCTCCGCCCTGCGCCAACTCGTCGCCTGGCTCGGCGAAAAGGACTTCCTCGCCGGCATCAACACCCACTTCACCCGCCACAAGTTCGCCAACGCCTCACTCGCCGACTTCGTCGACTCCCTCGCCGCCCACACCGACCGCGACGTCCACGCCTGGGCCGACAGCTGGCTGCGCACCACCGGCATCGACACCCTCACCCCCCGCATCGAGGAGAGCCACGGCGGCTGGACCCTCACCGTCGACCACAGGGGCAGCCGCCCCCACCACATCGCCGTCGGCCTCTACGACCGCGACCCCGAAAGCACCCTCGAACCCCGCGAACTCCTCACCCTCGACGTCCCCTCCGACGAGATCGTCTCCGTCAGCGGCCCCCGCCCCGCCCTCCTCGTCCTCAACGACGGCGACCTCGGCTACGCCAAGGTCCGCCTCGACGACACCTCCGTCAACACCGTCCTGCGCGACCTCTGCGCCGTCCCCGACCCCCTCACCCGGGCCGTCATCTGGAACGCCCTGCGCGACATGGTCCGCGACGGCGAACTCGAACCCGCCGCCTACCTGGCCACCGCCGCCGCACACCTGCCCGCCGAAGCCGACCTGGCCATCGTCCAAGGCGTCCTCGCCTTCGCCCGCCACCACGTCGCCGACCGCTACCTCACCCCCGAACACCGCACCGAAGCCCTCGCCACCCTCACCGCCATCGGCCGCGCCCTGCTGCGCCGCACCGAAGACGGCTCCGACCCCGGCCTGCGGCTCGCCGCCGTACGCACCCTCGTCGACGCCGCCACCCAACCCGACACCCTCACCGCCTGGCTCGACGACGACACCGTCCCCGGCGGACCCGAACTCGACCCCGAACTGCGCTGGCGCATCCTCGGCCGGCTCAGCGTCCTCGGCGCCGTCGGGCAACGCGAGATCGACGCCGCCCTCGCCGCCGACCCCAGCGCCACCGGCGAGGAAGGCGCCGCCCGCTGCCGCGCCGCACTCCCCACCGCCGAAGCCAAGGCCGCCGCCTGGGAGCGCCTCTTCCACGACGACTCGCTCTCCAACTACCTCTTCAACGCCACCGCCCAGGGCTTCTGGCAACCCGAACAGGCCGACCTCGTACGCGACTACGTACCGCGCTACTACGCCGAAGCCGTCGCCCTCGGCGCCCGCCGCGGCCCCGCCATCGCCGAAGCCGCGGGCCGCTACGCCTTCCCCGGCCACGCCGTCGACGAAGACAACCTCCAGGCCGGCCACACCGCCCTAGCCGACCCCGCCGTCGTCCCCGGCCTGCGCCGCAAGCTCGCCGACCACCTCGACGACCTCGCCCGCGCCCTGCGCGTCCGCGCCTCCTGACACCCCGACGCGACCCGCACCCCCCGGCCGCCGCACCCGCCCCCCACCGGGCCGGAGCGGCGGCCGGCCCCGTCTCCGACGCGCGTCCCCACGCCCCGTCTCCGGCGCGCGTCCCCCCGCCCCGGCCCCGGCGCCCCGTCCCCGTAGCCCGCGGAACCGCAGGGGCGCGGACGGCGGGACGAACCCCGGCGGTTACCCCATTCGGGTCGGATCGTTGTACCGGTCGGGCCACCAGGCTGTCACCGCAGCAGCGCCCGCCGTCAGGCACCCCACGACAGGGCCGGCCCCCTGCCGCAGACCCGTTCCCGTGAGGACACCGCATGACAGCCCCGCCCGGCCCCCCACCCCCCCTGCCCCCGCTCGCCGGCGGCCACGCCGGCGCCACCGCCCTGCGCCCCCTGCTGAACACCGTCCTCGACGCCCTGCACACCGGAGCCCGCGACCGCGGCGGCCCCCTCCCCGCAGGCGGCCCCGACACCGTCACCGCCCGCGTCACCGCAGCCCTCGGCGACGTACTCCCCGACCACGGAACCGGCGACCACGAAGCCCTGCGCACCCTCGTCCACACCCTCACCGCAGGCGCCGCCGACCCCGCCGACCCCCTGTGCGCCGCCCACCTCCACGGCCCGCCCCTCGCCGTCGCAGCAGCCGCCGACCTCGCCGCCGCCGCCCTCAACCCCTCCCTCGACTCCTGGGACCAGGCCCCCGCCGCCTCCGCGATCGAAGCCCTCCTCACCCGCACCCTCGCCGCCGAGTTCTACGACACCCCCACCCCCGACGCCCTCGTCACCACCGGCGGCACCGAAGCCAACCAACTCGCCCTGCTCCTCGCCCGCGAACGCCACGGACCAGGCCTCACCGTCCTCCACGGAGCCAACGCCCACCACTCCGTCCCCCGCGCCGCCTGGCTCCTCGGCCTACCCCCCACCACCTCCCTGCCCACCCCCGCCGGCATCCTCGACCCCACCCACCTCGCCGAAGCCCTCGCCGCCGCCCGCGGGCCCGTCCTCGTCACCGCCACCGCCGGCACCACCGACGCCGGCCTCATCGACCCGCTCGAACCCATCGCCGACCTGTGCGACCACCACGGCGCCGACCTCCACATCGACGCCGCCTACGGCGGCCTCCTCGCCCTCAGCCCCCGCCACCGCCCCCGCGTCCAAGGCCTCGCCCGCGCCCGCTCCCTCACCCTCGACCTCCACAAACTCGGCTGGCAACCCGTCGCCGCAGGCCTCCTCGCCGTCCCCGACACCGCCCTCCTCGCACCCCTCGCCCACCAAGCCGACTACCTCAACGCCACCGACGACACCGAAGCAGGCCTCCCCGACCTCCTCGGCCGCTCCCTGCGCACCACCCGCCGCCCCGACGCCCTCAAAATCGCCACCACGCTGCGCTCACTCGGCCGCGACGGCCTCGCCCGCCTCATCGACCGCACCTGCGAACTCGCCCACCACCTCGCCCGCCTCCTCGACGCACACCCCCGCTTCGAACTCCACGCACCACCCACCATCAGCACCGTCCTCTTCCGCCCCACCCACACCGACGACACCCACCTCGCCGCCCTGCGCCGCACCCTCCTCCTGGGCGGTCACGCCGTACTCGGCCGCGCCACCGCCGACGGCCGCCTCTGGCTCAAAGCCACCCTGCTCAACCCCCACACCACCGCGCGGGACCTGGACACCCTCATCACCCTCCTGGAAGGCAGCACCAACCGATGACCGCCCAGCTCGATGCACCCCACGACCTCGTCGGAATCGGCATCGGCCCCTTCAACCTGTCCCTCGCCGCCCTCGCCCACGGCCTCCCCCACCAAGGAGCAGAAGAACTCGCCACCGCCTTCTACGACCAACGCCACGACTTCCGCTGGCACCCCGGACTCCTCATCGACGGGACCACCCTCCAAGTCCCCTTCCTCGCCGACCTCGTCACCCTCGCCGACCCCACCAGCCCCTGGACCTTCCTCAACTACCTCAAGCACAAAGAACGGCTCTTCCCCTTCTACTTCGCCGAGCAGTTCCACACCCACCGCGCCGAATACGACGCCTACTGCCGCTGGGTAGCCGGCCGCCTCCCCGGACTCCACTTCGGCCACCAGGTCGACGCCGTCCGCTGGAACCCCGAACGCGACCTCTTCGAAGTCGACTACACCCAACTCGACACCGACGGCGAAGCCGAAGCCCTCGGCCGCGTCCACACCCGCAACCTCGCCCTCGGCATCGGCACCGCCCCCTACGTACCCGAACCCCTGCGCCCCCTCGCCGACGCCCCCACCGTCCCCGTCATCCACTCCTCCGACTACCTCGACAACCGCCAACGCATCCTCGGCGCCGACCACGTCACCGTCATCGGATCGGGCCAATCCGGAGCCGAAGTCTTCCTCGACCTCCTCCGCTCTCGCCCCGCTGGCCGCGAACGCCTCACCTGGCTCGCCCGCACCCCCTCCTTCGCCCCCATGGAGTACTCAAAACTCGGCCTCGAACACTTCACCCCCGACTACACCCGCTACTTCCACGCCCTCCCCGAACCCGTACGCGACCAACTCGTCCCCGCCCAATGGCAACTCCACAAAGGCATCGACGCCGCCACCATCACCGCCATCCACGACGAGCTCTACCGCCGCACCCTCCACGGAGGCTGGCCCGACGCCGTCCTCACCCCCGGAGTCAGCGTCCGCACGGCCGGCCGCGTCGCCACCACCAAAGTCGAACTCCACCTCGAACACATCCAGCAAGGCACCCGCTCCCGCCTCACCACCGACGCCGTCGTCCTCGCCACCGGCTACAAAGAACGCCCGCTCACCAACCTCCTCGCAGGCCTCGACCCCTACCTGCGCAAAGACTCCTCCGACCGCCCCCGCATCGACGAAAACCACCGCATGATCCTCGACCCCTCCGTCACCGGCAGCATCTTCGTCCAAAACGGCGAACGCCACACCCACGGCGTCGGAGCCCCCGACCTCGGCCTCGCCGCCTGGCGCAGCGCCGCCATCCTCAACGTCCTCACCGGCAAAGAGCCCTACCCCCAACCCACCCGCACCGCCTTCACCACCTTCGGCCTCGAACAACGCGAACACACCCGCCCCACCCCCACCGTCGAACTCCGCCCCCTCGTCGACCACCCCTGAGGCCCCCGATCAACCACACGCCCCACGCCACCCCCGAACGCACGGCGGCCGGGCCCTGCCACAACAGGACCCGGCCACCCACCAGAACGAAACCGACTAGAACACCGGCACCCCGGCCCGAGTCAGCCGCCACTCCACCGACGCGAACTGCGCCGGATCGATCGTCCCCTTCGCCTTCACCCACTGGATGATCGTGTTACGGATCTCCTCCGAATTCGCCCACACCTGCTTCGCCTGCGGCACGTGCGGGAAGTTCCCACCACCCGACGCCCGGTAGTTGTTCACCGCCAACACGAACCGCGCCGCCGGATCGACCGGCCGCCCACCGAACGACAGGTTCACGATCCGCGACCCCGCCGGCTGCGCGATGTCGATGTCGTACGCCAGCCCGTACACCGCGTCATAGTTGTAGTCCGGCGTCGCCTCCGCATTCGTGACCTTCGCCGGATCCACCACCTCACCCGGAGCCGTCCGCACGTAATACCGCGCCGAGAACTCCAAATAATCCTTCAGCTGCGCACCCGTCAGCACCCGCGCCTCAAGGGTGTTCTCGAACGGATACAGCCCCGCCGCATCCTTGATCGTCACCTGACCCGCCGGAATCGCCGCCGTCCGCGAGAAACACGACGCCTGCGACAGCACCGGTAGCGCCGCGTACTCCCCGCCCGCCAGCGCCGCCTTCACCGTCTCCACCTGAACATGACTGATCAGATCGATGATCGCGACGTCCTTGACCGGCCCCTCCGCCGACGACATCGCCTGCGTCGACGTACCGATCACCTGATTGACGTACGCCACGACCTTCGCGTGCTCGTCCGACAGCAGCCGCACGATCTTCGGGTCCTCGACCGCCGTGTTCGAGTTCAGCACCTTCGCCGACACCTTCGCCACCGACCAGCAGCCCTTCGACCACGACAACTCGAAGTCGAACAGCGTCAGACGCTGACCCCACTTCAACGGCTCCGACAGCACCACGTCCTTGCCCGTCGCCTTGTTCTTCACCCGGTACTCCGGGATCTCCGTGTGCGCATGCCCCACCAAGATCGCGTCGATCCCGGGCACCTGCTCCGCCACCAACGCCGCCGCGTTCTCGATGTACGGCAACTGGTCCCCGTACGACGACGTACCACTCGAACCCGAATGCGCCGACACGATCACCACGTCCGCACCCATCGACCGCAGCTTCGGCACGTACTTCGCCGCCTGCTCCTCCAGCCCCGGGAACGTCATCTTCCCCTGCACGTTCGCCTTGTCCCAGATCGCGATCCCCGGGTTCGTCAACCCCAGCACCGCCACCTTCACATCCCGCCCGTGCGGCGTCCGCAACCGGTGCATGCTGTACGGCGCGAACGCCGGCCGCAACGTCTTCGCATCCAGCGCATTCGCCCCCAGCAGCGGAAAATCACACTGCTCCTCGAACTTGCGCAACACCGGAATGCCGTAATTGAACTCGTGGTTCCCCAGCGCCGCCGCGTCGTACCCGATCGCGTTCATCGCCTGCGCCATCGGGTGCACCGGACCCCGCCGCGCGGTGATCGGATCCACCTTCGCGTAGTAGTACGACAGCTGCGTCCCCTGGATCGTGTCACCCGCATCGATCATCAGGGTGTTGCAACGCCCCTTCTCCGCCCGCACCTGGTTCACCAGCGTCGAGATCTTCGCCAGACCGACATCGTTGTGCGCCTTGTCGTCGAACTCCTTGTCCGTGAAGTAGTCCCAGTTGAAGACGTTCCCGTGCAGATCGGTCGTGCCCATCACCGTGAACGAGTACGTCCGCGACCTCCCCGCCGCCTCCCCAGCAGCACCCGAAACCTCCCCGGCCGCAGCAGCCGGAGAGCTCGTGGCCCCCGTCAGCGCGACAGCCGCACCCGTAGCGGCCGAAGTGCCCAGAAACGTCCTACGGTCGAACGCCATGCCATCTCCCCTTGTGAGGCGTGAACAACGCACGTTAACAACGCGCGTAGATTCTGGCCGATGGGCCGCAACCGACAACACCCCCACCAGGTTTCGATCCGATGACCACCGGCCCACCCACACGACAGTGCGACAGTGAAACCATGACCCAAGACCCCGCACACCAGCCCTACGGAACCCCCGAAGTGCCCCGCGTAGCCGTCCGCGGCGAAGCCCACCTCGAAGTCGACCCCGAAATCGCCCGCATCGGCATCACCGTCACCGCCCGCGGCACCGACCGACGCACCGCACTCGAAGACCTCACCCGCCGCAACAACACCGTCCTCGACCTCATCAAGAGCTACGGCGACGAAATCGAAAAACTTGAAACCGGCGCCTTCTCCATCAACCCCGAACTCACCCGCCACGGCCGCGCCGAACGCATCCGCGCCTACCACGGCCGCGTCCACATCACCGCCGAACTCGCCGACTTCACCGCCCTCGGCGAACTCACCACCCGCCTCGCCGACCTCGAACTCACCAGCATCGACGGCCCCTGGTGGGCACTGCGCCCCACCTCACCCGCCCACGGGGAAGCCCGCCGCCAAGCCGTACTCGAAGCCGTCCAACGCGCCCGCGAATACGCCACCGCCCTCGGTGCCAACCTCGCCGCCCTCGTCGAACTCGCCGACCTCGGCGCCGAAAACACCCTCCCCTACCAAACCGCAGCCCCCGGCACCGGCATGCGCACCATGGCCTTCAGCACCACCGACGAAACCGCAGCCCCGCCCCTCGACCTCGAACCCCAACGCCAAATCGTCCACGCCCAGGTCAATGCCCGCTTCACCATGACCCCTCCCCAGCTGTGAACGCCCCCGCCGACCAGCCGGGCACCTGGAACCTGGAGCCCCTCCGCGCCGACCACGCCCCCGCCCTCCTCGCCTTCGAACAGGAGAACCGGGCCTACTTCGCACGCGCCATCCCCGACCGCGGCGACGCCTACTTCACCGAATTCACCACCCGCCACCACGCCCTGCTCGCCGAACAGGACACCGGCCTCTCCCGGTTCCACCTCGTCATCACCCACGAGGGAGCAGTGGCGGGCCGCGTCAACCTCCTCGACATCGAAGACGGCAGCGCCGAACTCGGCTACCGCATCGGCGAACGCGCCGCCGGCCGCGGCCTCGCCACCGCCGTCGTCGCAGAAATCTGCCGCCTGGCCACGACCGCGTACGGCCTCACCCGCCTCACCGCAGTCACCACCCTCGACAACCCCGCCTCCATGACCGTGCTGACACGCAACGGATTCACCCAGGTCGCGCCCCCCACCATCGACGGCCGCCCCGGCATCCGCTACGAGCGCCCCCTCACCCCCGCGACCTGACCCAAACCACGCACGGAACGTGCTCCGGGGGTGCTCATCGGAGCACCCCCATGCACATTCAACAATTGTCAACAACCTTTTGCCCAACGGTTGTTGAGTGGACACCCGGAACCAATTTCCTACTGCCTGGTAGGGGCATACCCTCGCCCCATGCGCCGAGCAAAAATCGTATGTACCCTGGGCCCCGCCACCGACTCATACGACCAGATCAAGGCCCTGGTCGAAGCCGGAATGGACATCGCCCGCCTCAACCTCAGCCACGGCACCTACGCCGAACACGAAGACCGCTACCAGCGCGTACGCAAAGCCGCCGACGAAACCGGCCGCAGCGTCGGCATCCTCGCAGACCTTCAAGGCCCGAAGATCCGCCTCGGCCGATTCGTCGAAGGCCCCGTACTCCTTGAACGCGGCGACGAATTCACCATCACCGTCGAAAACGTCCAAGGCGACCGCCACACCTGCGGCACCACCTACAAAGGCCTCGCCGCCGACGTCACCACCGGCGAACGCATCCTCGTCGACGACGGCCGCGTCACCCTCGAAGTCACCGCAGTCGACGGCCCCCGCGTCCGCACCACCGTCATCGAAGGCGGCATGGTCTCCGACCGCAAAGGCCTGAACCTCCCCGGCGTAGCCGTCTCCGTCCCCGCCCTCTCCGAAAAAGACATCGAAGACCTCCGCTGGGCCCTACGCACCGGCGCCGACGTCATCGCCCTGTCCTTCGTCCGCAGCGGCCGCGACATCGAAGACGTCCACCGCATCATGGACGAAGAAGACCGCCGCCTCCCCGTCATCGCCAAGATCGAAAAGCCTCAAGCCGTCGAAAACATCGACGACATCGTCGCCGCCTTCGACGGCATCATGGTCGCCCGCGGCGACCTCGGCGTCGAAATGCCCCTCGAACAAGTCCCCATCGTCCAAAAGCGCGCCGTCAAACTCGCCAAGCGCAACGCCAAGCCGGTCATCGTCGCCACCCAGATGCTCGACTCGATGATCGACAACTCCCGACCCACCCGCGCCGAAGCCTCTGACGTCGCCAACGCCGTCATCGACGGCACCGACGCCGTCATGCTCAGCGGCGAAACCAGCGTCGGCAAATACCCCATCGAAACCGTCAAGACGATGTCCCGCATCGTCGAAGCGGCCGAAGAAGACATCCTCGCCAAGGGCCTCCCACCCCTCACCGAACGCAGCAAGCCCCGCACCCAAGGCGGGGCCGTCGCCCGCGCAGCCGCCGAGATGGGCGACTTCCTCGGCGCCAAATTCCTCGTCGCCTTCACCCAGAGCGGAGACACCGTCCGCCGCCTCTCCCGCTACCGCTCACCCATTCCCCTCCTCGCCTTCACCCCCGACCCCGCCACCCGCTCCCAACTCAACCTCACCTGGGGCGTCGAAACCTTCCTCGGCCCCCACGTCGACTCCACCGACGCCATGGTCGCCCAAGTCGAAGAAGAACTCCTGCGCATCGGCCGCTGCGTACCCGGCGACGTCGTCGTCATCACCGCCGGCTCGCCCCCCGGAGTCACCGGATCCACCAACCTGGTCCGCGTCCACCACATCGGCGACCCCGTACGCTGACCCGCGCACGCGCACGCCACCGCGTCGGGCCCCTCCCGCCCGACGCGGCCGCTCTGGGATCATGCCGCCATGGACCACACGCGCCAGACCATCGGCTCCGGCTCACCCCTCGAACCCCGCATCGGATTCTCCCGGGCCGTCCGCAAGGGCCCCCACGTCGCCGTCGCCGGCACCGCCCCCATCGGGGACGACGGAACCACCGTGGGACGCGGCGACGTCCACGCCCAGACCGCGCGCTGCCTGGACATCGCGGAAGCCGCACTGAAGGCGGCGGGAGCCTCGTTGGAAGACGTCATACGGACCCGCATCATGCTCACGGACATCACGAGCTGGGAGGAAGCCGCCCGCGCCCACGGAGAGCGCTTCGCGGACATCCGCCCGGCCTGCACCTTCGTCGAGGTCTCCCGCTTCATCGACCCCGACTGGCTCGTCGAAGTCGAGGTCGACGCCGTCCTCGGCTGAGGTGGCTAGTACGTCGGCCCGATGTGGACACGTTGAAGGGGTCGCTGCCGCGGGCCAGGACCGTCCACTGGACCCCGAGGGCGGTCAGCGTGTCCGTACACGGCTTAAGTACCGCGGATACTCGTACCGCTTGCCGTTCCGCACGGTCCAGTTGGTGATCCGACACCCGCGGAGTGGATCAGCCCCCGCACGAACTCCCTCGGTGCTGCGGCACGTAGACCTCGTCGCCGGGGCGGACGGCCGTGATGGCCGCGCGGCATTGCTCGATGAGCCCGGGTTGGCGAGCAGGTCCAGCGCGTGCCTGCGGGTGGCCATGCCGTACATGCGACCGACGCTGCCGTGCAGCATTCGCTCATGTGGCGCATTTTGATGCGCTTCGCCGGAAAGAGTGATGGTCACGCGAAAATCGCGTGACCATGGAATCTAACGAAAGTGCCCCAGGTGGGATTCGAACCCACACTGTCCGCTGTTTGAGAGCGGCCTCTCTGACCAGTTGGAGTACTGGGGCCTAAGAAACGAAGGCTCAAGCGAGCCCTACGCGAGACCACCTTACCGCAGCTAGGTAGGCTCAGGGGAGTTTGTTATGCCCCGCACCGAGGAGCCATCGTGACCGCCGAGCACGAGTCGACGCCCACGCCCGACGCCGACCAGTCGCACGTTCCGCCGCTGACGACCCGCGTCGTCATCGCCGAGGACGAGGCGCTCATCCGTCTCGACCTCAAAGAGATGCTCGAAGAGGAGGGCTACTCCGTCGTCGGCGAGGCCGGCGACGGGCAGACCGCCGTCGAGCTCGCCCGGGAGCACCGCCCCGACCTGGTGATCCTCGATGTGAAGATGCCGGTCCTGGACGGGATCTCCGCGGCCGAGAAGATCGCGGAGGAGTCCATCGCGCCGGTGCTCATGCTGACGGCGTTCTCGCAGCGCGACCTCGTCGAGCGGGCGCGGGACGCCGGTGCCATGGCGTACCTGGTGAAGCCGTTCAGCAAGAGCGACGTGGTGCCGGCCATCGAGATGGCGGTGTCGCGGTTCGCGGAGCTGCGGGCGCTGGAGAAGGAGGTCGCTGACCTCTCCCAGCGGCTGGAGACGCGCAAGCTCGTGGACCGGGCGAAGAGCATTCTGCAGACGCAGTACGGGCTGACGGAGCCGAATGCGTTCCGGTGGATCCAGAAGACGTCGATGGACCGTCGCATGTCGATGCAGCAGGTTGCCGAGGCGGTCATCGAGGACGCGGAGGAGAAGAAGAACGCCGCGAAGTAGCGGGTGCGTGTACGCGTGAGGCCCGCCACCGGGTTGCGGTGGCGGGCCTCTGGCGTTGTACGGGATCAGTCCTCGCCGAGGTAGGCCTTGCGGACGTCCTCGTTGTGGAGGAGTTCCTGGCCGGAGCCGGAGAGCACGATCTTGCCGATCTCCATCACGTGGGCCTGGTCGGCCAGGGAGAGGGCGGCCTGGGCGTTCTGCTCGACGAGCAGGATGGTGGTGCCCGTGGCCTTGAGCTCGGCGATGGTCGCCATGATCTTCTGCATCATCAGCGGGGAGAGGCCCATGGAGGGCTCGTCCAGCATGAGGAGCTTGGGCTGGGACATGAGGGCCCGGCCCATGGCGAGCATCTGCTGCTCACCGCCCGAGAGGGTGCCGGCGGCCTGCTTGCGGCGTTCGCCCAGGATGGGGAACATCTCGTAGGCGCGCTCGATGTCCTTCTCGATGCCTTCCTTGTCGCTGCGGAGGAAGGCGCCGAGCTGGAGGTTCTCGGCGATCGTCAGCCGGGGGAAGATGTGGCGTCCCTCGGGGGAGTGGGCGAGGCCCAGGGAGACGATCTTGTGGGCGGGGACCTGCGCGAGCGGCTTGCCGTCGAAGGTGATGGTGCCGCCGGCGGGCTTGAGCAGGCCGGAGAGGGTGCGCAGGGTGGTGGTCTTGCCGGCGCCGTTGGTGCCGACGAGGCAGACGATTTCGCCCTGGTTGACTTCGAAGGAGATGCCCTTGACGGCTTCGATCTTGCCGTAGGCGACCTTGAGGTCCTTGACCTCTAGCAGTGCGGTCACTTGGGGTCTCCGTCCGTGCTGGTGGTGCCGGTGGTGCCAGTGGCGCTGTCTGCGTCGGCCGCGGCGTCCGCCGTGGTTTCGGCGTCGGCCGCAGTTTCGGCTTCTGCCGGTGCGTCGGCCTCAGCGTCGGCCTCAGCCTCAGCCTCGGTGTCGGCCTCGGCCTCAGCGTCGGCCTCGGTGTCGGCCTCAGCCTCAGCCTCAGCCTCGGTGTCGGCTTCGGCGTCGGCCTCGGCTTCGGCGTTCGCCTCGGTCTCGGCCGGTGCTTCGGTCTCAGCCTCAGCCTCAGCCTCAGCCTCGGTCTCGGCTGCCGCGTGCACTTCGGCGGCTTCGACGGCGGCGGCCTCGGCTGCGCCGGGGTCGCCTTCGAAGGGCTCGCCGAGGTAGGCGGCGATGACGCGCTCGTCGCCCTGGACCTCGGCCGCGGTGCCTTCGATGAGCTTCTCGCCCTGGACGAGGCAGGCGACGCGGTCGCAGAGGTTGAAGATGAAGCGCATGTCGTGCTCGATGACGAGGACGGCGATGCCCATGTCGCGGATGGCGAAGATGAGTTCTTCGGCAGCGCGGGTTTCCTGCGGGTTCATGCCGGCGGTGGGCTCGTCGAGGAGCAGGAGGCCGGGGTCGCTGGCGAGGGCGCGGGCGATTTCGAGCTTGCGCTGCTCGCCGTAGGGGAGGTTCTTGGCGAGGTGCTGTGCCTTGTGCTCCAGGCCGATGAACTCCAGGAGTTCCATGGCGCGGGCTTCGCTGGCGGCTTCGGCCTTCTTGAAGCCGGGGCCGCGCAGGAGCGCGGACCAGAGGCCTTCCTTGGTCCGGGTGTGGCGTCCGACGAGGACGTTCTCCAGGACGGTCATGTTGGAGAAGAGCCGGATGTTCTGGAAGGTGCGGGCGATGCCGGCCTTGGTGACGAGGTGGGGCTTGGGCGGCAGGACGGTGCCCTTGTAGCTGACGGTTCCCTCGGTGGGGATGTACAGCCCGGTGAGGCAGTTGAAGAAGGTGGTCTTGCCGGCGCCGTTGGGGCCGATGAGGCCGACGATTTCGCCTGCGTTGACCTGGAGGTCGACGGAGCGGACGGCGGTGAGGCCGCCGAAGCGCATGGTGACGCCGCGGGCTTCGAGGACGGTCTCGCCGGCCGGGGTGGCGGCGGGGGCGGTGGTGGTGTCGGTGGTGGTCGTCATGGTGTTCACGCACCAGCCTTGGCGGTGGCCAGGTCCGTGGGGGCCTGGTCAGCGGTGTCGTCGTGGTACTCCAGCTGCGCGCGCTTGTTGGCGATGAGGCCTTCGGGGCGGAAGCGCATCAGGATGATGAGGGCGATGCCGAAGCCGAGGAGCTGGTAGTCCTGGAGGAAGGACAGCTTGGCCGGGATCAGGAAGAGGAGTGCGGCGCCGAGGATGGGGCCGCGGATGGTTCCCATGCCGCCGAGGATGACGGCGGCGAGGAGGAACGCGGAGTTCGGGGGCACGGGGCCGGCGAACTGGTACATCTCGGGGACCACGGTGTGCTGGACGTGGGCCTGCACGGTGCCGGCGAGGCCGGCGAGGGTGGCGCCGAGGGCGAAGGCGATGAGCTTGACGCGGAAGCCGTTGATGCCCATGGCGGTGGCGGC
The DNA here is from genome assembly GCF_041431095.1 of Streptomyces sp. NBC_00597. Lineage (GTDB taxonomy): Bacteria > Actinomycetota > Actinomycetes > Streptomycetales > Streptomycetaceae > Streptomyces. The sequence continues at coordinate 3,005,588 of NZ_CP107757.1, read as the reverse complement.
GGTCTCGTCTTCGCGGATGGCGACCCAGGCGCGGCCGATGCGGCTGCTGCCTGCGCGGCTGAAGACGACGACCACGACGACCATCGCGAGCAGCATCAGCATGTAGTAGTTGGCGTAGGCGCCGAGCTGGATGCCGAGGACGGTGTGCGGTTGCCCGAAGTTCCAGCCGAAGATTTCGAGGTCGGGGATGTTGGTGATGCCGTTGGGCCCGTTGGTGATCTTGGGGCCGGAGACGCCGTCGAGGTTGCCCATGGCGATGCGGAAGATTTCTCCGAAGCCGAGGGTGACGATGGCGAGGTAGTCGCCGCGCAGGCGCAGGGTGGGTGCGCCGATGATGACGCCGAAGACGAGTGAGGCGAGGGCGCCGGTGAGGACTGCGGCCCAGAAGGGGAAGTGCACGTGGAAGGCGGAGGATGCGCTTCCGGACACGAGGGCTGCGGTGTAGGCGCCGACGCCGAGGAAGGCGACGTAGCCGAGGTCGAGGAGGCCGGCGAGGCCGACGACGACGTTGAGGCCGAGGGCGACGGTCGCGAAGATCAGGATGTTGACCGCGATCAGCGTGTAGGTGTCGCCGCCCTGCTGGGTGAGGGGGAAGGCGATCGCTGCGACGAAGGCGGCGATGACGGTGATCTGGCGGTTGTTCGCGGTGATGTCGCTCAGGCGCTGGGTGAGGCCGGACTTCATGACCGCGAAGGAGGCGAACGCGACGAGGATCAGGTACGCGGTGAAGAGCTGCGGTTCCTTGTCGTCGGTGCCGATGCCGAAGGTGATCACGTAGAGGCCGACGGCGAAGACGGCGACGATGATCAGGATTTCGGCCCAGGAGGACAGCTTCTTCGCCGGGGCGGCCTTGCGGGCGTCGTCGGGGAGCTTGTACGCGGCGAGGACCGGGACCAGGCTTCCGAGGAGGGCGACGTAGGCGCCGGGTTCGAGGTGGACGAATCCGCCGAGGACCCAGGCGATGGCGACGACCGTGTAGAAGGTGGTCGCGAAGGTGCCGAGGGAGAGGATCCACACGGCCTTGCGCGAGCCGGCGGGGGTGAGCCAGCCGAGGCCCTTGATGCCGAGGGCGGAGAGCGCGTGCAGGGCGGTGAGGACGGCGCCGACCAGGGTGAGGAGCTGGAGCTGGGCGGGGTTGCCGTTGATGGTGAGGTTGCCCGGGAACTCGGTGGTCCAGGTCCAGGCGAGGAAGGCGCTGACGACGGTGAGAAGGCTGCCGCCGATGATCGCGTAGAGCAGTGCGGTGCGGGAGTTGGCACCGGAGGCTTCGACGTCGAGCGGGAGGGTGGCTTCGTTGGTCATGGTTGTCACGCCCTATCCGCGACGCGCTGGCCGAGGAGGCCTTGTGGCCGCACGAGCAGGACGACGATGAGGAGTACGAAGGCCCAGACGTTGGACCAGGCTCCGCCGCCGAGCTGCTGCATGCCCGGGATGTCTTCGATGTAGGCGATGGAGAGGGCCTCGGCGAGGCCGAGGACCACGCCGCCGACCATGGCGCCGTAGATGTTGCCGATGCCGCCGAGGACGGCTGCGGTGAACGCCTTGAGGCCGAGGATGAAGCCCATTTCGAAGTTGATCTGGCCCTTGTCGAGGCCGTAGGCGACGGCGGCGACGGCGGCGAACGCGGCACCGATGGCGAAGGCCATGACGATGATGCGGTCGGTGTTGATGCCCATCAGCTTCGCGGTGTCCGGGTCCTGCGCGGTGGCCTGCATGGCGCGGCCGCTGCGGCTCTTCTGGACGAAGGCGCCGAGGGCGAGCATGCAGAGGGGGGCGAGGATGAGGACGAAGGCGTCGGAACGCTGGATGGAGAGGCTTGAGGTGATCTTGAAGGCTTCGCCGGTGAATTCGGGGAAGCTGACGGCCTTCTTGGCGTCGGGGTAGAAGCCCCAGACGAGCTGCTGAAGGACGATGGAGAGGCCGATCGCGGTGATGAGCGGTGCGAGTCGGGGGGCGCTGCGAAGGGGGCGGTACGCGAAGCGTTCCGCCGCGGTTGCGACGGCTACGGAGGCGATCGCGCCACCGATGATCATGAGCGGTATCGCCACCAGCAGGGAGGTGCCGCTTGGGAGGGCGGCGTAGGTGGTGACGGCGCCGAAGCCGCCGATCATGAAGATCTCGCCGTGGGCGAAGTTGATGAGCTGGACGATGCCGTAGACCATGGTGTACCCGATGGCTATGAGGCCATAGAGGGCACCGAGGGCAAGGCCGTTGGCCAGCTGTTGCGGCAGTTCGTGCACCGCAGGGCCTCCGATGTGCGTGTCGGATATGAGTCCGCGCGAGGGCGCTGTTTGCGCCCTCGCGCGGCGTGGTTCATTTGGGGAGGATCAGGCCGGGGCCTGGGACTTCGGGTGGTGCGGGGTGACTACTGGTTGAAGGTGTCGCTCTTGACGTCGACCCACTTGCCGCCCTCGACCTTGTAGACCGTGAGCTGCTTGTTGGTGGTGTCGCCGTACTCGTCGAAGGCGACCTTGCCGGTCACGCCTTCGAAGGAGACCTTGCTGAGGGCCTCGACGACCTTGGCGCGGGCGTCGGTGGGCAGCTTGCCGCTGTTGGCGGCGACGACGGCCTTGACGGCCTGGATGACGGACCAGCCGGCGTCGTAGGAGTAGCCGCCGTAAGCCGCGTAGGGGTCCTTGTAGCCGGCGGCCTGGTAGTCGGCGATGAAGGTCTTGGCGGTGGGGAGCTTCTCGACCGGGTAGCCGATGGAGGTGGAGAGGTCGCCCTCGTTGGCCTCGCCGGAAGCGGTGATGAAGGCGGGGTCCTGGATGCCGTCGCCGCCCATGAGCGGGATGTTGGCGCCGGTCTTCTTGACCTGGTCGGCGAGGAGGCCGCCCTCGGGGTACTGGCCGCCGAAGTAGACGGAGTCGGCGCCGGAGGACTTGACCTTGTCGGCGGTGGAGGAGAAGTCGGTCTCCTTCACGGTGACGTGGTCGGTGCCGACGACCTCGCCGCCGAGCTTCTTGAACTCGTCGGAGAAGATCGCGGCGAGGCCGGCGCCGTAGGTCTGCTTGTCGTCGACGACGAAGACCTTCTTCTTGCCGGCGTCCTTGAAGAGGTACTGGGCGGCGAACTTGCCCTGGACCACGTCGGTGGCGGCGGTGCGGAAGTAGGTCTTGAAGGGGCGCTTGAACTCGCCCTTGCCCCAGTTGTCGCCCTGGCTGAGCGAGGGGTTGGTGTTGGCGGGGGAGACCTGCGCCAGGTTGGCGGAGCCGAAGACGCCCTGCATGGACTGGGCGACGCCGGAGTTCAGGGGGCCGACGACGCCGATGACGTCCTTGTTGCCGACGAGCTTGGTGGCGTTGGCCTGGCCGGAGGCCGGGACCGCCTGGTCGTCGAGGGCTTCGACCTTGAACTCGATGCCCGGGACCTCGTTGTTCTTGTTGGCCGTCTTGGCCGCGAGGTCGACGGAGTTCTTGATGCCCTGGCCGAGCGCGGAGAGCGAGCCGGTAAGGGGGGCGTCCACGCCGATGACGACGACGGTCTTGGAGCCGTCGGCCTTGTCCCCGCCCTTCGCCTCGTCGCGCGAACCGCAAGCGGTGAGGGTCAGTGCTCCCGTGGTGATCACGGTGGTGAGGACGAGCAGAGAACGGTGTCGCACGATTCTTCCTTTCCCTGGCGCGGCCCCCTCAAATGAGGTGCCGTTGGGTCGCCGGGCCGCACTGGGATGTTCACGGCCGTGCTGGTCGCGCCCTGCGGCGCGGTGACTGGCCGTGACTCTAGGCCGAGGTGGCGAGTGCGGGGAGCAGGGAAAGGAGGATGTGACTGTCTTGTTATGCCGAGGCCAAGAATGTGTGGCGGGAGTACGGACAGATCGGGCGTTTGGCGACTTCGATGATTGTCCGCATCGTGAGAATTCCCCGTTCCTCTAAGGGGCTTGAGGGCCTCATGCTCCTGTCATTGATCAAAACGGGCAGAAGGTCGCTGGCTGTGTCCGAAAGAATCCGGCGGGTTGCATTCCGCCGGGGAAAAAGGGGATTCTGTGGGGCGTCGGCATTACTGAGGGTAATTTTTCCCCTTGATCCACTTCGAGGGGATCGACCTTGGTCCCGGGTTCCGAAGGGCCTGCGACCTGCGGATGGGCCGATCACCGCCGGGTGCCCGGAAGCCGGACAGCGTGCGCGGGATTCCGGTCACCCGTCCGGGCTCGGGGGTCGCCAGTTCTCGGAGCTCCAGGTGGCCCCGTTCTGCTCGGCGCAGCGCTGCGCCACGAACCGGTCGATCAGCTCAAGTGCCTTGTCCAGACCGGCAGTTCGCTCTTCGGTGCGGCCTGCGGCGACCGCCTCCTCGTGGATCGCGTACTGATCGTTGGACAGGCCCTTCTGCTCCCAGTCCAGCCCGGCCCACTTGCTGCCCTTGAGGGTCTCTTTCGCCCAGTAGGACACCAGACTTGTGCAGATCTGTGCGGGCGAGGAAGGGCTGGAAACGGGCGTTGACGGGGTCTGCGGGGCGGGTGGTGCGGATGTGGAGCATCCGGACAGGGCGAGCGCAGTGAAGAGTGCGGTGACGCCGTACCGGGCCGCGATGCGTGGCTGGGTCCCCATGAGGGGACGGTAGGCCGTCACCTTCGGTGACACAACAGTCGTTGCGGCGGCAGTCGCGGACTGGCGGATTCCGGGCGGTTGCGGGGCCGCAGGAGGTGGGCGGGGCGCCCGTACGGGCCGGCCCGTACGCGCCGCAGGCCGTCGCGGGCGGTTCCTGTACCTACCCGGGTGGCGGCTCGTCTACGCCTCACGGGCCGGCCGGGACGGGCCACGGGGTCGGTGCGCATGCGTCGCAGCCCGGTTCCCGCCCCGCCGCAGGGGCCGGTCCGTGCGCGCCGCAGGGTAGGCCCGTACGCGCTCCATGGCCGGCCCGTACGTGCCGCAGGCCCGGATCCGGGCCCTCTGCGGGGCGGGATCCGGGCCTGCGGGCTCGTGGCGGGCGGGTCAGGCCCCGGCGGCGGCGGGGTCCGCGTCGCGCAGCAGGCAGGTCAGCCGGGCGCTGCACACCCGCCGGCCCTCCTCGTCGCTGATCACGATCTCGAAGGTGGTGGTGGAGCGGCCGCGGTGCACGGGGGTGGCGACGCCGGTGACCGTGCCGGAGCGGACGCCCCGGTGGTGGGTGCAGTTCAGGTCCACGCCGACGGCGACCTTGGTGATGCCGCCGTGCATCATCGCTCCGACCGAGCCGAGGGTCTCGGCCAGTACGGCGGAGGCCCCGCCGTGCAGCAGCCCGTACGGCTGGGTGTTGCCCTTGACCGGCATGGTGCCGACGACCCGCTCGGCCGAGGCTTCGAGGATGCGGATGTCCATCCGCTGGCCCAGGTCGCCTGCCGAGAACAGCGCGGGCAGGTCGATGCCCAGGGCCGCGTACTCGTCGAGGACCTCCTGCGGGAACTTCACAGCGTGCTGCTCACCCATGGGCGGGCTCCGTTCGTCAACGATCGTTAACCATCTTGTCCTGGAGTCGTTCTATCAGGCCGGTTCGAAGCGCACGACGACGGACTTGCTCGCGGGGGTATTGCTGGTGTCCGCGGTGGAGTCGAGCGGGACCAGCACGTTCGTCTCGGGGTAGTAGGCGGCCGCGCAGCCCCGGGCGGTCGGGTAGTGCACGACGCGGAAGCCGGGCGCGCGCCGCTCGACGCCGTCCTTCCACTCGCTGACGAGGTCCGTGTACGAGCCGTCCGCGAGCCCGAGCTGCGCGGCGTCCTCGGGGTGGACCATGACGACGCGACGGCCGCCGGTGATCCCGCGGTAGCGGTCGTCGAGGCCGTAGATGGTGGTGTTGTACTGGTCGTGGCTGCGCATGGTCTGCAGCAGCAGCCGGCCCTCGGGGATGGTGGGGTACTCGACGGGCGCGGCGGTGAAGTTGGCCTTGCCGGTCTTGGTGGGGAAGCGGCGTTCGTCGCGGGGGGCGTGCGGGAGGCGGAAGCCCTCGGGGCGGGCGGCGCGGGCGTTGAAGTCCTCGAAGCCGGGGATCACGCGGGCGATCCGGTCGCGGATGGCGGCGTAGTCCTGCTCGAAGTCCTCCCACGGGGTGGCGGAGGCGGCGCCGAGGACGGCGCGGGCCATGCGGGCGACGATCGCGGGCTCGGAGAGCAGGTGCGGGGAGGCGGGGGCGAGGTTGCCGCGGGAGGCGTGGACCATGCCCATGGAGTCCTCGACGGTGACGAACTGCTTGCCGCTCGCCTGTACGTCCTTGTCGGTGCGGCCGAGGGTGGGCAGGATCAGGGCGCGCCGGCCGGTGACCGCGTGGGAGCGGTTGAGCTTGGTGGAGACGTGGACGGTCAGGGAGGCGCGGCGGATCGCGGCCTCGGTGACGTCGGTGTCGGGGGTGGCGCCGACGAAGTTGCCGCCCATCGCGAAGAGGACCTTGGCGTCGCCGTCGCGCAGGGCCTCGATGGAGCGGACCACGTCGTAGCCGTGGCCGCGCGGCGAGGTGATGGCGAATTCCTTGTCGAGGGCGTCGAGGAACGCGGGCGCGGGGCGTTCGAAGATGCCCATGGTGCGGTCGCCCTGGACGTTGGAGTGGCCGCGGACGGGGCAGACGCCGGCGCCGGGGCGGCCGATGTTGCCGCGCAGCAGCAGGAGGTTGACGACCTCGCGGATGGTGGCGACGGAGTGCTTGTGCTGGGTGAGGCCCATGGCCCAGCAGACGATGGTGCGCTCCGAGGCCAAGATCATGGCCAGCGCCTGCTCGATCTCGGGCCGGGTCAGGCCGGTGGCGGTGAGGGTCTCGGCCCAGTCGGCGTTCTCGGCGGCGGCCGCGAGGTCCTCGTAGCCGTGGGTGTGCTCGCGGATGAAGGCGCCGTCGGTGGCGCCCTCCGTCTCTATGACGAGCTTGTTGAGGAGGCGGAAGAGGGCCTGGTCGCCGCCGATGCGGATCTGCAGGAAGAGGTCGGTGAGGGCGGTGCCCTTGAGCATGCCGAAGGGGTTCTGGGGGTTCTTGAACCGTTCCAGGCCGGCCTCGGGCAGCGGGTTCACCGAGATGATCTTTGCGCCGGCGGACTTGGCCTTCTCCAGGGCGGAGAGCATGCGAGGGTGGTTGGTGCCCGGGTTCTGTCCGGCGACGATGATCAGGTCGGCCTGGTGGAGGTCTTCGAGGGAGACGCTGCCCTTGCCGATGCCGATGGTCTCGGTCAGGGCGGATCCCGAGGACTCGTGGCACATGTTGGAGCAGTCGGGCAGGTTGTTGGTGCCGAACTCGCGGGCGAACAGCTGGAAGAGGAACGCGGCCTCGTTGCTGGTGCGGCCCGAGGTGTAGAAGAGGGCCTCGTCGGGGGAGCCGAGGGCGGTCAGTTCCTCGGCGATGATCTCGAAGGCCCGCTCCCAGGAGACGGCCTCGTACCGGTCGGCGCTCTCCGGCAGGTACATCGGCTCGGTGATGCGGCCCTGCTGGCCCAGCCAGTAGCCGGAGCGCCCGGCGAGGTCGGCCAGGGAGTGCTCCGCGAAGAAGTCCGGGGTGACCCGGCGCAGCGTGGCCTCTTCGGCGACGGCCTTGGCACCGTTCTCGCAGAACTCGGCGGTGTGCCGCTCGTCACCCTCGGGCCAGGCGCAGCCCGGGCAGTCGAAGCCGTTCTTCTGGTTGACCTTGAGCAGGGTGCGCGCGGTACGGGCGACGCCCATCTGCTGCTGGGCTATGCGCAGGGTGTGCCCGATCGCGGGCAGGCCGGCGGCGGCGTGCTGGGGGGGCGCGACCTGCGGCGCGTCCTGTGCGGGATCACCTGCGGGCGGCTTGGTGGCCATGTCGCTCCCCTTTGAGCAGTCGAGCATCGCAGCGCGGCGGCTGCGCGTATCCGGGTAGGCGTCCGATCCTGTCATGCCTCCTGGACATCACCGACGCCGGAATTGTCACTGGGGCCGCCTAGGATCGGGTGCGTGGCAGAGAACGCATCGAAGAAGACCGACCAGACGACCGCAGCGGACCGCCCCCGCCTGATGCTCATGGACGGGCACTCCCTGGCGTACCGGGCGTTCTTCGCGCTGCCCGCGGAGAACTTCACGACCGCGACCGGCCAGCCGACGAACGCCATCTACGGCTTCGCGTCGATGCTGGCGAACACGCTGCGCGACGAGGCGCCCACGCACTTCGCGGTGGCGTTCGACGTCTCGCGCAAGACGTGGCGTTCGACGGAGTTCCCCGAGTACAAGGCGAACCGGTCCAAGACCCCGGACGAGTTCAAGGGGCAGGTCGAGCTGATCGGTGAGCTCCTCGACGCGATGAGCGTGCCGCGGTTCGCGGTCGACGGCTTCGAGGCCGACGACGTGATCGCCACGCTGGCGACGCAGGCGGAGGCGCTCGGCTTCGAGGTGCTGATCGTCACCGGTGACCGGGACTCCTTCCAGCTGGTGTCCGAGCACACCACCGTGCTGTACCCGACGAAGGGCGTCTCCGAGCTGACCCGGTTCACTCCGGAGAAGGTGGAGGAGAAGTACGGGCTGACCCCGCAGCAGTACCCGGACTTCGCGGCGCTGCGCGGCGATCCGTCCGACAACCTGCCGGGCATCCCCGGTGTCGGTGAGAAGACCGCCGCGAAGTGGATCACCCAGTTCGGGTCGTTCGCGCAACTCGTGGAGCGCGCCGAGGAGGTCAAGGGCAAGGCCGGGCAGAACTTCCGGGACCACTTGGAGGCCGTGAAGCTCAACCGGGTCCTGACCGAGATGGTCAAGGACGTGGAGCTGCCCAAGACGCCGGCCGACCTGGCCCGCGCCCCGTACGACCGCTCCGCGGTGACCGGCGTGCTGGACGTGCTGGAGATCCGCAACGCCTCGCTGCGCGAGCGGCTGCTGGCGGTGGACCCGGGCGCGGCCGAGGAGGAGGCTCCGGCTCCGGCCGCGGGGGTGGAGCTCGACGCGAGCGTGCTGGGTGCGGGCGAGCTGGCGCCGTGGCTGGCGAGCCATGCGGGCGGGCCGCTCGGCGTCTCCACCGTGGACAGCTGGGCGCTGGGCCAGGGCAATGTCGCCGAGATCGCGCTGGCCGCGGCCGGTGGCGCCGCCGCCTGGTTCGAGCCGTCCGCGCTGGACGAGGCCGATGAGCGGGCGTTCGCGGCGTGGGCCGCCGATGCGGCGAAGCCGAAGGTGGTGCACAACGCCAAGGGCCTGATGCGCGTCTTCCCCGAGCACGGTTGGACCCTGGCCGGCGTCACCATGGACACCGCGCTGGCCGCGTACCTGGTCAAGCCGGGCCGCCGCTCCTTCGCGTTGGACGTGCTGTCCAACGAGTACCTGCACCGCGAGCTGCAGCCCGCAGCCGCCGACGGCCAGCTGGCGTTCGGCGCGGATGAGACCGCCGAGGCGGAGGCCCTGATGGCGCAGGCCCGCGCCGTCCTCGACCTCGGCGACGCGTTCACGGGCAAGCTCGCCGAGGTCGGCGCCGCCGAGCTGCTCCATGACATGGAGCTGCCCACCTCGCAGCTGCTGGCCCGGATGGAGCGGGCCGGCATCGCCGCCGACCGCGATCACCTGGAGGCCATGGAGCAGCAGTTCGCCGGAGCCGTGCAGCAGGCGGTGAAGGAGGCGCACGCGGCGGTCGGGCACGAGTTCAACCTCGGCTCGCCCAAGCAGCTCCAGGAGGTCTTCTTCGGCGAGCTGGACCTGCCGAAGACGAAGAAGACGAAGACCGGCTACACCACGGACGCGGACGCGCTGGCCTGGCTGGCCACGCAGACCGACCACGAACTGCCGGTGATCATGCTGCGGCACCGGGAACAGGCCAAGCTGCGCGTCACCGTCGAGGGCCTCGTCAAGACGATCGCCGCCGACGGCCGGGTGCACACCAGCTTCAGCCAGACCGTCGCCGCGACCGGACGGCTGTCCTCCACCGACCCGAACCTGCAGAACGTGCCGGTGCGCACCGACGAGGGCCGCGCCATCCGCCGGGGTTTCGTCGTCGGCGAGGGCTTCGAATCCCTCATGACCGCCGACTACAGCCAGATCGAGCTGCGCGTCATGGCGCACCTGTCCGAGGACGAGGGCCTGATCGAGGCCTTCCTGTCCGGGGAGGACCTGCACACCACCGTCGCCTCCCAGGTGTTCGGCGTGGAGCGCTCCGCGGTCGACGCGGAGATGCGGCGCAAGATCAAGGCGATGTCGTACGGGCTCGCGTACGGGCTGTCCGCGTTCGGTCTCTCGCAGCAGCTGAACATCGAGCCCGCCGAGGCGCGGGGCTTGATGGACACCTTCTTCGAGCGGTTCGGCGGGGTCCGGGACTACCTGGGTCGCGTCGTCGACGAGGCCCGGGCCACCGGCTACACGGCGACGGTCTTCGGGCGTCGCCGGTACCTGCCCGACCTCAACAGCGACAACCGGATGCGCCGCGAGGCGGCCGAGCGGATGGCGCTGAACGCCCCGATCCAGGGCACCGCCGCCGACATCGTCAAGGTCGCCATGCTGCGCGTGGACGAGGCGATCGGCGCGGCCGGCCTGAAGTCACGGATGCTGCTCCAGGTCCACGACGAAATCGTGCTGGAGATCGCCCCGGGCGAGCGGAAGCAGGTCGAGGAGCTGGTGCGCCGCGAGATGGGCGCCGCCGTCGAGCTCCGCGCGCCGCTGGACGTGTCGGTGGGTGTGGGCGCCGACTGGGAGTCCGCCGCGCACTGATGCCGTGGCCGGAGCCGGGCCGGCTCCGTGACGCCCGTCCCCGCTACCCGGCGGGGGCGGGCGTCCGCGTGTGCGCGTCGGCCGGCTCGGATTCGAACTGCGGCTGCGGCCCCGGCTGCGGGCGGCCGGGGCCGCGGTGGCGCAGCCGGACCAGCGCCGCGAACAGCAGCAGCCCCACGGCGAGGCCGCCGCCGGCGCCGAAGCAGACGGTCGGGACGATGTCGAGCGGGCTCTTGATCCGGTCGTAGAAGGTGAAGAAGCGGATGACCCGCAGCGTCACCCCGGCCGCGACGCATGCCGCGATCAGGGCGTACGAGGTGGCCAGCGCGGCCCCGCCGAGGACCGGGACGGACGCGGGTGCGGGCCGGTCCGGCAGCCGGCGTACGGCCGTCACCGTGAACCAGAGCAGGGCGACGGCGGCGAGCGCCGAGGTCCCGTACTGGAGGAACGTGTACAGGGGGTACCCGAAGGCGAGCGGCTCACCGAGCCGGGGCAGCAGGTTCGTCCCCCACCGGTCCAGGTGCGTGAAGCTGTCCCACACCACGTGGGTCAGGGAGCCGGCGACCGCCGACAGGTAGAACCACAGCGCCAGCCGCACCGGCCGGCGACCGCCCCGCCACGGCTCGCCCCGCAGCAGCGTGTGGATCCGGCCTTGCCGGACCCGCGGCAGGAGCGCCACCAGCGGCTCGCGCAGCAGCACCCAGAACGCGGCGAGTGCGGCCGTCAGCACCGCGTCCGCGGTGAACACACCGGGCAGCGAGTGGGTGAACCCGCCGTACTGCATGACGCCCCCGACGACCGCGTCCGCGAAGTAGAACGTGTCCGGCGCGAACGAGCCCAGGACGAGGGCCGAAGCGACCAGCGGTCCACGGGCGCGCCCCGCCCGCCGGACGGCCGGCAGCACGGCCGCCGCATGGCTGAGGGTGAACGGCATTGCATCTCTTCCTTACTTCGGGCCAATGCGCCCCGAACGGGTCGGGACAGTATGTGTGACCTGCGCGGAACGTGGGGGAGTCGTGAAATCCGGGCAGCGATCGGTGCACTGTGAAGGGACCTGACGTATGGTCACGCCGACGTCGAGGGGGAGGGGGCCCGACTCATGTCGGTTCGGAAGACGACGCGGTTGACGCAATGGTTCACGGCCGGGTTCGGACGCGGGCTGCGCAGGGGCGGAGCCGCCGCCGTGACCTGTGCGGCCGTGGTCGCCGCGGTGACGGGTTCCCAAGCCCCGCCCGGGGAGCGGACGGCCGCGGCCGGCGAGATCGGCGCGCACGGCGCACGGACGTCGCAGCCGGCCGGATCCGGCGGGGATTCCGCCTACTTCACGGAATTCCCGCCCCCGGCCGGCTCCGAACCCCCGGCGGTGGCGCTCCCGCAGGACACCCCGGCCGCACCGGGCGGGCCGGGCGTCGACGCCGCGGTGCACGACGAACCCGTGGCCATGGGCGGCGGGGAGGGTGCGCAGGGCATACCGGCGACCGTCCTGGCGGCGTACCGGATGGCGGAGCAGCAGGTGGGGCGGACCGACCCCGGATGCGGACTGCGCTGGCAACTCCTCGCGGCGATCGGCAAGGTCGAGTCCGGGCAGGCGGGCGGCGGGCGCGTGGACGCCGCCGGCACCACGCTGCGGCCGATCCTGGGCCCGGTGCTCGACGGGAACGGCTTCGCGAACGTCCGCGACACGGACGGCGGGCAGTACGACGGGGACGCCACCCACGACCGGGCGGTCGGGCCCATGCAGTTCATCCCGTCCACGTGGGCGACTTGGGGCCAGGACGCGGACGGGGACGGCCGGCGCAACCCGAACAACGTGTACGACGCGGCCCTCGCGGCCGGCCGCTACCTGTGCGCGGGGACCCGGGACCTGCGGCTGGCCGCGGATCTGGACCGTGCGGTGCTCTCGTACAACCAGTCCGCGGAGTACCTCCGGACGGTGAAGTCCTGGTTCACGTACTACCTGAAGGGCGCGCACGAGATCCCGAACGCCACCGGCACCCCGACCCCGGACCCGAAGCCGAGCCCGACGCAGACTCCCACCCCGAGCCCGAGCCCGAGCCCGACCCCGACGCCGACCCCGACGCCCACTCCGACGCCCACGCCGAGCCCGACCCCGACCCCGACGCCGAGCCCGACCCCCAGCCCGATTCCGACGCCGACTCCCACCCCGAGCCCGACGCCGACGTCGACGCCCAAGCCGACCCCGAGCCCGACGTCGACGCCCAAGCCGACCGCGACCCCGACCCCGACCGCGACTCCTACGCCGAAGCCGAGCCCGACGGCGAGCGCCAGCTCCACCGCGTCCCCGAAGCCGAGCCCGAGCCCGTCCCTCCGCACCCCTTAGGAGGGCGTGGCGGTCCGGCGGTGCCGGTCCAACGGTTCTCATCTCGGCTCCGCGTTGCTACGGTGCCTCCGCCCTGACACCCCATCAGATTCCGGAGGCCCGGCATGCGCGCACTCGTCGCCGCCGCCATCGGGCTGGTTGCCGCGCTGGCCCTCGTGTTCGCCATCACGGCGTTCGGGGTGCCCGAAGGCAAGACCTCGCCCAAGCCGCTGCTCACCACCGCGCCCGCCGCGCCCGGAAAGTAGAGGAGGCCCGGCCGTGCGACGCAGAGCGAGCCTCCTCCTGCTGGCCCTGGCGGTGTTCTGCGCAGCCCTCGCACCGCTGCTGCGCTGGTACGCGTACCCCCGGCTCGCCAAGATCCCGCCGAACCAGTACCAGGAGATGGTCCTGGAGGCGAAGGACGCGACCCTCCTCGACTACACCGCCGGCATGCAGCCGAAGAAGGTCGACAAGGTCACCATCGTCCAGACGCTGAAGGGCAACGTCGAGGCGTCGAAGGAGATCGAGGCGAGCGCCGGCAAGGACGTCGTCGTCTGGGACACCCTCTCGTACATCATGGGCCCGGACGGGAAGATGGTCTCCCAGATCCCCGAGCGCTACATCTTCGACGCCCACACCCAGGATCCGGTGCACGCCACCGGCGAGATGGTCGACGGGGACCCGGTCAAGCGCGAGGGCATCGAGTTCAAGTGGCCCTTCTTCACGGAGCCGCGCGACTACCTCTACTTCGACGCCCAGACCCGCACCTCTTCGCCGATCCACTACGTCGGCACGCGCACCTACCGGGGGATGGACGTCTACTACTACGAGCAGACCGTGCCGTGGACGAAGGTCTCCCTGCCGAAGAAGATGCCGATCGAGGGCATCGACCCCGCGACGTTCGAACAGAGCACCGGCACCAGCCTCTGGTACCAGGTCAAGGCGATGTTCTGGGTCGACCCGGTCACCGGGGCGCCCGTCAACGCCGAGCAGGTCATCGAGCAGGAGATGCGCGGCGGCATCGCTGCCGGTGCGCCCGACGGCAGGCTCACCGTCTTCGCGGGGCACGTGAAGATGCGCCAGGACTACGCCGATCACACCGTCGACCTGGTCAAGTCGAACCGTACGAAGGTCCTCGCGCTGCACACGTACGCCCCGTTCGGCCTGGCGGCCGGCGGGCTCGTGCTGCTCGGGCTGGCACTGTGGCTGGAGGCCCGCGGCCGCCGCGACGGCGGCCGCGGGGGAGGGGCTCAGCGCCTGAGGCGGGCGTTGGTGTGCCGGGTGGGTTCGGCGGTCGCCGGATCCTCCGGCCAGGGGTGCTTGGGGTAGCGGCCGCGGAGCTCGGCGCGCACGGCGCGGTAGCCGCCCCGCCAGAAGGAGGCCAGGTCGGCGGTCACGGCTGCGGGCCGCCCCGCCGGCGACAGCAGGTGGACGAGGACGGGCACCCCGGCCACCCGCGGGGTCTCCGCCAGCCCGAACAGCTCCTGGAGCTTCACGGCGAGGACCGGCTGCCCGTGCTCGGCGCCGTAGTCCACCCGGATCCGGGAGCCGCTGGGCACCTCGATCCGCTCCGGGGCCAGCTCGTCGAGGCGGGCGGCCTCGCCGGTGGCCCAGGGCAGCAGCCGGTTCAGCGCCTGCCCGGCATCGATCCGCCCCAGGTCGGCGCGGCGCCGGGCCCGCGACAGCTCGGGCTCCAACCAGTCGTCGGCGCGGTCCAGCAGGGCGTCGTCGTCCGCGACGTCCGGCCAGGCGCCGCCGAGGGTGCGGTGCAGGAAGCCGAGGCGGGCCCGCAGCGCCTGCGCGTCCACGGACCAGCGCAGCAGCCCGAGGCCCTCGCTGCGCAGCCCGTCGCGGAGGGCGGCCCGCACCAGCGCGGGGTCGGGGTCGCGCAGGGGCCGGGCGACCAGCTCGATCACCCCGAGCCGCTCCACCGCCCGGGCGACGACGTCGCCTTCCTCCCAGTGCACCTCCACTCCCGCGACGAGGAGGTGCTCGGCGGCGCCGCGGGCGGTGTCCTCGTCGATGACGGCGGCGAGCCGGACCCGGGCGGACGCGGAATGCGGGCCCCGGTCGGCAACGGCGACGGCCAGCCAGGGCGCGCTGCGCAGCCGCGAGCCGTCGCCGAGCTCGGCCGCGGTTCCGCCGGCCATGAGGAACGCCCCCTCGCCCCTGGCCTTCGCCACCCGCTCGGGGAACGCGAGCGCGGCGACGAGCCCGGCGGCGCGGTCGTCGGACGGTACGGCGCCGGCCGGGAAGTCCCCCACCCACCCTTCGCCCCTTCTCCGGGGCTCCGCCCCGGAGCCCCGAAGGGCCGGGCGCTCGGCGCCCGACGGGAGGCTGCCGGGGGCGCGAGCCCCGGTCTCGGGCAGGGGTGGGGCAGAGGAAGGGCTCCGCACGGCGGAGGCCTCGGCGGCGGCCCGCGCAGTCGCGTCGCCGGACAGCGCGCGCTCCAGACGGCGGGCTTCCGCGCGCCAGCGGGCGGTGTACGCGTCACCGCCCGCGCGGGCCCGGCGCCAGGCTCCGGCCAGGTCGTCCCCGTACTCGCGCGGCGGCTCCTCGCTCAGCAGGGCCACCAGCTCCGCCGCCCGGCGGGCCCCCAGGACGGCGGAGCCGTCCAGCAGGGCCCGGGCCAGGCGCGGGTGCAGACCCAGCCGGGCCATGCGCAGCCCGCGCGGCGTCGGCCGGCCGACGCCGTCCACCGCGCCGACCGCGACCAGGACCTCCCGCGCCGCGGCCATCGCCCCGGCCGGCGGCGCATCCAGCAGCGCCAGGCCCGAAGCGTCCGGGTCGCCCCAGCAGGCCGCCTGCAGTGCGAACTGCGCCAGGTCGGCGATCCGGATCTCGGGGGAGGGGAACGCGGGCAGGCGGCCGTCCTCGGCCTCCGGCCAGCACCGGTACACCGCCCCCGGCGCCTCGCGCCCTGCCCGGCCCGCCCGCTGGCGCCCGGCCGCGCGGGACGCCCGTACGGTCGCCAGCGCACCCAGCCCCCGGGCGTGGTCCACCCGGGGCTCGCGCGCCAGTCCCGAGTCCACGACCACCCGTACCCCCGGCACGGTCAGGCTCGACTCCGCCACCGCCGTGGAGAGGATCACCCTGCGGTGCCGGGCAGCGGACAGCGCCGCGTCCTGGACCGCCGCCGGGGCCCGCCCGTGCACCTGGAGGACCTCCGCCTCCACCCCGGCCAGCTGTCCCGCGACCCGGGCGATCTCGCCGACTCCGGGCAGGAAGCACAAGACGTCGCCGCCGCGTTCCGCCAGCGCCCGCCGCACCACCGAAGCCACGTGCGTCAGCTGCGCCGGGTCCACGCGCATCCCGTGCGGCGGCCGCACCGGACGGGCCGGAGGCGCCCACACCACTTCCACCGGGTACGAGACGCCCTCGGCCTCCACCACCGGTGCGTGCCCCAGCAGCCGGGCCCAGCCGGCCGCGTCGGTCGTCGCGGAGGCCGCGACCAGGCGCAGCTCCGGCCGCAGGGTCTCCCGCACGTCCAGCAGGAACGCGGCGGCCGCGTCCGCGTCGAGGTGCCGCTCGTGGCACTCGTCCAGGACCACGACGTCCACCCCGGCGAGCTCCTGGTCCCGCTGGAGCCGCTGGAGCAGGACCCCGGTGGTGACGACCTCCACCACCGTGTCCGGCCCGGCCACCCGCTCGCCGCGCACCGTGAAGCCGACGGACTCGCCGACGGCCTCGCCCAGCAGCCAGGCCATCCGCCGTGCGGCCGCGCGGGCGGCGATCCGCCGCGGTTCGGCCACCAGGACGCGGCGGCGGGCGCCGGACCCCACGAGCCCCGCCAGGATCAGCGGCACCAGCGTGGTCTTGCCGGTGCCGGGCGGGGCGCAGAGCACCGCCGTGCCGTGGGCGTCCAGCGCGCAGACCAGTGCGGGCAGGGCCTCCCGTACGGGTAGGGCGTCGAGGTCGGCCTGGCGGATCAAGGCGTCAGTCCCTCTCGCAGACGAAGATCGCGGTGCCGGGGATCAGGTTGCCGCGCAGCGGGGACCAGCCGCCCCACTCCTGCGTGTTCCAGGCGGGCCACTCCGGTTCCACCAGGTCGACCAGGCGGAACCCGCCCGCGACCACGTCGCGGACCCGGTCGCCGATGGTGCGGTGGTGCTCCACGTAGACGGCGCGGCCCTGCTCGTCCTGTTCGACGTAGGGGGTCCGGTCGAAGTAGGAGGCGGAGACGGAGAGCCCCTCCGGGCCGGGCTCGTCGGGGAAGGCCCAGCGGACGGGGTGGGTGACGGAGAAGACCCAGCGGCCGCCGGGGCGCAGGACGCGGTGGACCTCGCGCATGACGTTGACGGGGTCGGCAACGAAGGGGACGGCTCCGTACGCGGAACAGGCCAGGTCGAAGGAGGCGTCGCGGAAGGGGAGCCGCCCGGCGTCGGCTTCCACCAGGGGGAGGTCGTCGCCGATGCGCAGGGCGTGCTGGAGCTGGCGGTGGGAGAGGTCCAGCGCCACCGGGCGGGCGCCCCGGGCGGCCAGCCAGCGCGAGCACTGGGCGGCCCCGGCGCCGATCTCCAGGACGTCCTTGTCCTTCAGGGAGTCCGCCGGGCCGAGCAGCGCGGCGTCGGCCTCGTCCAGGCCCTCCGGACCCCAGACGAAGCGGTCGTCGCCGAGGAACGCTCCGTGTTCGCTCTGGTACTCGTCGGCGTTGCGGTCCCACCAGCCCCGGCTGGCCCGGCTGCTCTCCGCGTCGCCGGCGTCACGCCGGGTGGCCTCGGCGTCGTCGCCGGCGTCGCCGTCGGCTCCGTGGCCTTCTTCGGGGGCGTAGTCCTCTTGGTTCATGGGGCCTGTCGTCGTAGTCTGCGGAATGAGTTCGGAACCAGGCGGGGGAAGGGCCATCCGTGCCCGCCCGCCAACGAATTGTGCCGGATATGCGGTGATCCGCCCGGGGTGTGCGCCTTCGCGCATTGACCCTGTCCGGCTGCCCCCGTATGCTACAAGTTGCGCTGCGAGCCTGTGCTCCTCAGACCTAGCAGGCTGCGCTTGCATCTGTTGATGACCCCTCGGTTTTCGAGGCCCGGTCCGCTTCACGGCGGAGTTTGGGCTTCCTTGGCTGTCCGGCTTCTTCGGCAGATGCCGATAAGGGCTCCCGGCGTAGCAGTACCTACGACTTTCTGTCCGTAACCGGAGCCCTTTCCCACATGACGAGCAGCACCGAGACCACCTCTACCACCCCGCAGGTAGCGGTCAACGACATCGGTAACGAGGAAGCCTTCCTCGCCGCGATCGACGAGACGATCAAGTACTTCAACGACGGCGACATCGTCGACGGCGTCATCGTGAAGGTCGACCGGGACGAGGTCCTGCTCGACATCGGTTACAAGACCGAAGGCGTGATCCCGAGCCGTGAGCTCTCGATCAAGCACGACGTCGACCCGAACGAGGTCGTCAAGGTCGGCGACGAGATCGAGGCCCTGGTTCTCCAGAAGGAGGACAAGGAAGGCCGTCTGATCCTGTCCAAGAAGCGCGCTCAGTACGAGCGTGCCTGGGGCACGATCGAGAAGATCAAGGAAGAAGACGGCATCGTCACCGGTACCGTCATCGAGGTCGTCAAGGGTGGTCTCATCCTCGACATCGGCCTCCGTGGCTTCCTCCCGGCCTCCCTCGTCGAGATGCGCCGCGTCCGCGACCTCCAGCCCTACGTGGGCAAGGAGCTTGAGGCGAAGATCATCGAGCTGGACAAGAACCGCAACAACGTGGTCCTGTCCCGCCGTGCCTGGCTGGAGCAGACCCAGTCCGAGGTCCGCCAGACGTTCCTCACCACCCTGCAGAAGGGTCAGGTCCGCTCCGGCGTCGTTTCCTCGATCGTCAACTTCGGTGCCTTCGTGGACCTGGGTGGCGTCGACGGTCTCGTCCACGTCTCCGAGCTGTCCTGGAAGCACATCGACCACCCGTCCGAGGTTGTCGAGGTCGGCCAGGAAGTCACCGTCGAGGTCCTCGACGTCGACATGGACCGCGAGCGCGTCTCCCTGTCGCTGAAGGCGACGCAGGAAGACCCGTGGCAGCAGTTCGCCCGGACCCACCAGATCGGTCAGGTCGTCCCGGGTAAGGTCACCAAGCTGGTTCCGTTCGGTGCGTTCGTCCGCGTGGACGAGGGCATCGAGGGTCTGGTCCACATCTCCGAGCTGGCCGAGCGCCACGTGGAGATCCCGGAGCAGGTCGTCCAGGTCAACGACGAGATCTTCGTCAAGGTCATCGACATCGACCTTGAGCGTCGCCGGATCTCGCTGTCGCTGAAGCAGGCCAACGAGTCCTTCGGTGCCGACCCGGCGTCGGTCGAGTTCGACCCGACCCTGTACGGCATGGCCGCGTCCTACGACGACCAGGGCAACTACATCTACCCCGAGGGCTTCGACCCCGAGACCAACGACTGGCTCGAGGGCTACGAGACCCAGCGCGAGACGTGGGAGCGCCAGTACGCCGAGGCGCAGGTCCGCTTCGAGCAGCACCAGGCGCAGGTCATCAAGAGCCGCGAGGCCGACGAGGCCGCTGCTGCCGAGGGCGCTGCCGCCCCGGCCGCCGGTGGCAACGCCAGCGCGGGCATCTCGGGTGGTTCCTACTCCTCGGAGTCGGACGAGACCTCGGGCGCCCTGGCCTCCGACGAGGCCCTGGCCGCGCTCCGCGAGAAGCTGGCCGGCGGCCAGAGCTGATCGCAGCGCATCACACCCCGGTGTGAGCTGAGCTGAAGACAAGGCCCGTCCCCCCCCAGGGGGGCGGGCCTTGTTGCGTTCCTGTGAAAGGGGCCAACTGGGGAATGGGGCAGCCGTCTTGGACGTTGAGCGCAGAGAAGACGGCGAGGAGGAGTGGTGACGGTGCTCGATCCACAAGGTTTGTACGAATGGGATGCCAAGGGCCTGGCAGTGGCGGACCTGGCGCTCGCCCAGGACTCGGCCGGGCTGGTCATGCTCTACCACTTCGAGGGGTACATCGACGCAGGTGAGGCCGGGGAGCAGATCGTGGAGCGGCTGCTCGACACGCTGCCCCACCAGGTCGTGGCCCGGTTCGACGCGGACCGCCTGGTCGACTACCGCGCCCGGCGCCCGCTGCTGACGTTCCAGCGCGACCACTGGACCGAGTTCGAGGAACCCCGGCTTGAGGTGCGCCTCGTCCAGGACGCCACCGGCGCGCCGTTCCTCCTGCTCTCCGGCCCCGAGCCGGACGTCGAGTGGGAGCGCTTCGCGGTTGCCGTGCGGCAGATCGTCGAACGCCTCGGCGTCCGGCTCTCCGTCAACTTCCACGGCATCCCGATGGGCGTCCCGCACACCCGGCCCGTCGGGATCACCCCGCACGGCAACCGGACCGACCTCATGCCGGGGCACCGCAGCCCGTTCGACGAGGCCCAGGTGCCGGGCAGCGCGGAGTCCCTGGTGGAGTTCCGCCTCGGCCAGGCCGGGCACGACGTACTGGGTGTCGCCGCGCACGTCCCGCACTACGTGGCGCGCTCCCCGTACCCGGACGCCGCGCTGACGGTGCTGGAGGCGATCACGGCGGCGACCGGGCTGGTCCTGCCGGCGGTCGCGCACGCGCTGCGCACCGAGGCGCACCGCACCCAGACGGAGATCGACCGGCAGATCCGCGAGGGCGACGAGGAACTGGTCGCCCTGGTGCAGGGGCTGGAGCACCAGTACGACGCGGCGGCCGGCGCCGAGACGCGGGGCAACATGATCGCCGAGCCGCAGGAGATCCCCTCGGCGGACGAGATCGGCCGCGAGTTCGAGCGGTTCCTGGCGGAGCGCGAGGGCGAGGGCTGAGGGACACCCCTGGGGCCGAGGGGCCGAGGGGCCGAGGGGCAGGGGGCCGTACGGGGGCCGGGGCGCGGGGTCTAGTCTGCTGGGCATGTTGAAGGTGGGCCTGACAGGCGGAATCGGTGCCGGCAAGAGCGAGGTCTCGCGGCTGCTGGCGGGGTACGGGGCGGTCGTCGTGGACGCCGACCGCATCGCGCGGGAGGTCGTGGAACCCGGTACGCCCGGGCTCGCGGCCGTCGTGGCGGCCTTCGGGGAGTCCGTGCTGACCGCCGGGGGGACGCTGGACCGGCCGAAGCTCGGGTCGATCGTGTTCGCCGACCCGGCGAAGCTGCAGACCCTCAACGCGATCGTGCACCCGCTGGTCGGGGCCCGGTCGGCCGAGCTGGAGGCCGCAGCGGGGCCCGACGCGATCGTCGTGCACGACGTACCCCTGCTCGCCGAGAACGGCCTGGCGCCGCTGTACGACCTGGTGGTCGTGGTGGACGCCGCGCCCGCGACGCAGCTGGCCCGGCTGACCGCGCTGCGCGGGATGGCCGAGGACGAGGCGCGGGCCCGGATGGCCGCGCAGGCCACGCGCGAACAGCGGCTGGCGGTGGCCACCCTCGTGATCGACAACGACGGGCCGCTGGAGGCCCTGGAGCCGCAGGTGCGCACGGTGTGGGCGGAGCTCATGGAGCGGGAGGCGGCCGCCGGCGCCGCCACCGGTACGGCCGGTGCCACGGATGCAGCCGGTGCCACGGATGCCGCCGGTGGCCCCGAGGCCTGACGTGCACATGGAATAGCGGGCGGGGCGCGGGGCGTTGAACGCGCCTGCAGAGGGAAGGAACAGACCGTGTCCGACACCACGCCGCCGCCCATACCGGCACCGCCGCCTCCACCGTCCGGCTCGTCCCCGGAAACCCACGTCATCGACTACCGGGCCGCCGAGCAGCTGCTGGCCGCGCGGGACCCGCGGGGTGCCGTGAAGCTGCTCGACTCGGTCATCGCCGCCCACCCGGAGAACACGGCGGCCCGGCTGCTGCGGGCCCGCGCCTTCTTCGCCGCCGCCCAACTGCGTCCGGCGGAGCTGGAGTTCGAGCTGGTGCTGGAGCGGGAGCCGGACAACGCCTTCGCGCACTTCGCGCTGGCCCGCACCCACGAGCGCTCCGGCCGGCCCGAGCAGGCGCGCAAGCACTTCCGGCTCGCGGCGGCGCTCGACCCCCGGCCCGACTACCTGGCGGCGGCCCGCTTCGAGGAGTAGGCCGGCCCGGACCCTGACTCACCGGCCCTGACTCACCGGCCCTGCCTCACCGGCCGTGCGGGGGTTCGTACGGGGGGACGTCCCGGCCCGGCTGGTAGTGCGGGCCCTGGTGGATGTGGTGCAGGACCACGACCAGGTCCACGAGCGCGAGCACGGCGACAGCCCCGCATGCGGCCGCCCACCCGGGACGGCCGACCAGGGAGAACGCGGCCGTCCCGGCGACGGCCCAGACGAGCCCCCACAGGCTCAGCCAGAACCGCAGCCGCAGCGCACTGCGGGCAGTCACCGGCTCGTTCCCGGAACGCATGGCCATCGCCTCAGGTCCATGGTCCCACCGGCGGGGCCGTGGCGCGCAGGCGCGGTGGCGGGGCCGTCAGGGGGACGGGGCGGCACGTGCAGGCGGCACCCCGGCACTCCGGCGCCCTGGCGTCCCGGCGCCCTGGCGTCCTGGCGTCCTGGAGACCCGGCGCCCTGGCGTCCTGGCGTCCCGGCGTCCTGGCGACCTGGAGACCTGGAGACCTGACGTCCCGGCGTCCCGGCGTCCCGGCGACCTGGCGACCCGGCGCCCTTGCGCCTTGGCATCCTTGCACCTTGGCGATCCGGCACTCCGGCGACCCGGCGCCCTGGCACTCCGGCGACCTGGCGCCCCGGCACCTCGGCGCCAGGGCACTCCGGCACTTCGGCACTCCGGCACTTCGGCGCCACGGCGCCCCGGCACCCGGCGACCCGGCATTCCGGGCCGCGGGGTCGGCATCCGTGCAGCTCAGCGGCGTTGTCAGTGTCCGCGCCTAGACTTCGGGGGACGGGCGGACCGGTCTGGCCCGATGGCACCGAGGGGGAGGGGAGGCGACACCGTGACACCGCCGCAGCCGCTGGACGTGCTCCTGCGGTACCCCGCCGTGTTCCTCCCCGCCGCCGTCCCCCGCGAGGCCCGCATCGCCTTCTGGTCACCCGGCGGGGACGCCCTCCCCGAGCCCCCGGCCGGCACCCCGGGGACGCTCACGGTCGTACGGCCGCACGGCCAGGGCGTCCGCACCCGTACCGTCCCCTCCCTCGGCCTCTCCGTGGCCGACGCCCTGCCCCTGCTCGCCCGTGCCCCGCTCGGCGCCGGCACGCATCCGGCCACCCGCGCCTGGGGCACCGCCGCCCGCCACGGGCTCGTGCTGGTCGCCCGCGGCCGGCTGCTTCCCGGGGTCACCCCCGAGGGGATCGACGCCTGGCGGGCCGGCCCGCTCGACGCCGAGGACATCGGTCACCTGCGCGCGGTGGCCGCCGCACTCCCGCACGAGGGGTACGCCACCCCCCTGGCCGGGCGCCGCCCGCTCCAGTTGCCCGAACCGGAGGCCCTGGTCCGGGCGTTCCTCGATGCCGTCGCCGACTGCCTGCCCCGTACCCCGGCCGCGCCGGTGGCCGCCGGGCGGCCGTTCGCCGCGCGGGAGCCGCAGCGGGTGCCCGGGATACAGGACTGGGCCGCGCAGGTCGCGGCCGGCGCCGATGCCGGGGTGGGGATCTCGCTGCGGCTCGACCTGTCCTCCTTCCGCCTGTTCGACGAGGCGGAGGAGGAGGACACGCGGCGGGCGGGCGCCGCCGTCGTCCAGGTGCACAGCCTCGCCGATCCCACCCTCGTCACCGACGCCGGGCTGCTGTGGGCCGGAGCGGCCGCCGCCGGCTTCGGGCCGCGCGCCCGGATCGACGCCGTCCTGGCGCTGCGCCGGGCCGCCCGGATCTGGCCGCCGCTACTGCGCCTGCTGGACCAGCCCGTCCCCGATGCCCTGGCCCTCTCCGACCCCGAGCTCGAAGACCTGCTGGGTAGGGCCGCGGGCCGGCTGGCGGCCGCCGGCGTCCTGGTCCACTGGCCGCGCGAGCTCGCCCGTACGCTGTCCGCCACCGCGGTCGTACGGTCCACCGCGCCGGGCTCCGCCACCGACGGCACGGCCTTCTTCGACGCCCAGCACCTGTTCGCGTTCTCCTGGGAGCTCGCACTGGGCGGCGACCGGCTCACCCCCGGCGAGATGGACGCGCTGGCGCAGGCCCACCGGCCCGTGGTGCGGCTGCGGGACCAGTGGGTGCGCGTCGACCCCGAGCTGGTGCGCAAGGCGCGCAAGCGGGAGCTGGGGCTGCTGGACCCGGTGGATGCGCTGGCCACCGTACTGACGGGGACGGCCGAGGTGGAGGGTGAGCCGGTCGCGGCGGTCCCGGTGGGGGCGCTGGCCGCCCTGCGGGACCGGCTGACCGGCGAGCAGGCCCTGCTGCCGCAGCCCGCCGGGCTCAAGGCCACCCTGCGCGACTACCAGGCCCGCGGCCTGGCCTGGCTGGACCTGATGACATCGCTCGGCCTCGGCGGCTGCCTCGCCGACGACATGGGCCTGGGCAAGACGGTCACGCTGATCGCGCTGCACCTGCACCGGGACCGCCCCGAGCCGACGCTCGTCGTCTGCCCCGCGTCCCTGCTGGGCAACTGGCAGCGGGAGATCGAGAAGTTCGCGCCCGGGGTCGCCGTGCGCCGCTTCCACGGCGGCAGCCGCAGCCTCGACGGCCTGGCCGGCGGCTTCGTGCTCACCACGTACGGGACGATGCGCGCGAGCGCCGCCCGGCTGGCCGAGCAGCCCTGGGGCATGGTCGTCGCCGACGAGGCGCAGCACGTGAAGAACCCGCATTCGGCGACGGCGAAGGCGCTGCGCACGCTCCCGGCGCCGGCCCGCGTGGCGCTCACCGGCACCCCGGTGGAGAACAACCTCTCCGAGCTGTGGGCGCTGCTCGACTGGACCACGCCGGGGCTGCTGGGCCCGCTGACGGCGTTCCGGGCCCGGCACGCCCGCCCGGTGGAGCACCAGCAGGAGGAGGACGGCGGCAACGAGGCGGCGGTCGCCCGGCTGGCCGCGCTCGTACGGCCGTTCCTGCTGCGGCGCAAGAAGTCCGACCCGGGGATCGCCCCCGAGCTGCCCCCGAAGACGGAGACCGACCATCCGGTCTCCCTCACGCGCGAGCAGGCCTCGCTGTACCAGGCCGCGGTGGACGAGGCGATGGCCGTGATCGAGGCGAGCGAGGGCATCGAGCGGCGCGGCATGATCATGAAGCTGCTGGCCTCGCTCAAGCAGATCTGCAACCACCCCGCGCAGTACCTGAAGGAGGAGCAGCCCCGGATCCCGCACCGCTCGGGCAAACTGGCCCTGCTGGACGAGCTGCTGGACACGATCCTCGCGGAGGACGGCTCGGTGCTGGTCTTCACCCAGTACGTGACGATGGCCCGGATCATCGAACGGCACCTGGCGGCCCGGGGCATCGACCACCAGCTGCTCCACGGCGGAACCCCGGTGGCGCGCCGCGAGGAGCTCGTGGACCGCTTCCAGTCCGGCGAAGTCCCCGTCTTCCTGCTCTCGCTGAAGGCGGCGGGCACCGGGCTCAACCTCACGCGAGCCGGGCACGTCATCCACTTCGACCGCTGGTGGAACCCGGCCGTGGAGGAGCAGGCCACCGACCGCGCCTACCGGATCGGCCAGACCCAGCCCGTGCAGGTCCACCGGATCATCGCCGAGGGCACCGTGGAGGACCGGATCGCCGAGATGCTGGAGGCGAAGCGGGCCCTGGCCGACGCCGTGCTCGGCTCGGGCGAATCGGCGCTGACCGAGCTGACCGACCGCGAGCTGGCCGACCTCGTCTCCCTGCGGAGGCCCGCATGATCACCGCGCGCGACGACCGCCGCCGCACCTTCGAGACCGTGCCCGCCGGGGCGCAGGCCGCCAGCTGGTGGGGCAGGGCCTGGGTGTCGGCGCTCGAAGCGGTGTCCCGCGACCCGGCCCGCCTGGCCCGGGGCGGTGCGTACGCCTCCGAGGGCCATGTCCAGGCGGTCACCGTCACCCCGGGCCGGATCGTGGCGTACGTGCGGGGCAGCCGGGCCCGCCCGTACCGCACGGAGCTGGCCCTGAGCCCCCTCTCCGACACCGAGTGGAGCGAACTCCTGGAGGCGCTGGCCGGCGACCCCACGGCCCTCGCGAGCCTGCTTGAGCGAGAGGTTCCGCAGTCCCTGGCGCAGAGGCTCCTGCCCGGTGCGGGCGAGCTCGTCCCGCGCTGCTCCTGCCCGGACACCGCCCGTCCGCCCTGCAAGCACGCCGCGGCCCTCTGCTACCGGGCGGCCCGCCTCATCGACGAGGAGCCGTTCGTACTGCTGCTCCTGCGCGGCCGGGGCGAGCGGGAACTCCTCGATGAGTTGACCCGCCGCAATGCCGCCCACGCCGCCCGCGAACAGCCCGACACCGCATCGGACTTCCCCGGCGTGCCGGCCCGCGCCGTGCTGGCCCGCACCACCGGCCTGCCGCCGCTGCCGGCCCCGTTGGCCGCGCCCGCCGCCGCGGGCCTCCCGCCCGCCTACCCGGCCGACCCGGCGGCCCCAGACCCGCTGGCCCTGGACCAGCTCGCCACGGACGCCGCCGCCCGCGCCCTCGCGCTGCTCACCACCGCCGAGGACCCGATCGCCGGCCTCACCCTGTGGCAGGACGCCGTCCGCCTGGCCTCCGCACACCACACCGCCGGCCTCACCGGGGCGGCCCGCACCCTCTACCGGGACCTGGCCCGCGCCACCGGCCGCACCACCACCGACCTCGCCCGGGCCGCCGCGGCCTGGCGCCAGGGCGGGCGGCCCGCGCTCGCCGCGCTCGAAGAGCCCTGGGACCCCCCGGCGGGCCCCTTCGACCGGGCTCGCCCGGCACTCCTCGCCGCGTCGCAGGGCGCCTTCCGCCCCGAGCACAACCGCCTCACCGCGCACACCCGCCAGCTCAGGCTGGGCCGCGACGGCCTCTGGTACGCCTACGAGTCCCGCCCGGACACCGAGGACTGGTGGCCCACCGGGAAACCGTCCCCGGACCCGCTCACCGCCCTGCGCCACTGACTTCCGCCGCCCACCGCGTCAACGTGGTGAAGTCGCGCTCGCGCAGACCGTGGCGGGCGTGGATGCGCAGGAGGAGGGCCGGGGCCGGGTGGTGGGCCGCGATCCAGGCGCGGTCCTGCGGGGTGATCATGTCGTCGACCCAGGCGAAGGGGCGGCCCGCTGCCCAGTCGAGGAGCGGTCGGGTCTTCCAGAACAGACCGTCGGGGTCGTCGGCGAACAGTTCCGGCCACTCGATCACGGGAAGGTCGGCGGGTAGTCCGATGTGCGGGGCGATCATCGTGTTGGCCTGGTGCATCCAGGCGGTGGCCCACGTGAGTTCGAAGGGCAGGGCCAGCAGACGGGCACCGTGCGCGGGGTGCAGGCGGACCCGCAGCCCGCGCCGGGCGGTGCGCGAGTCCGGGTCCTGGTGGGACATCCAGTCGGCCGGACGCATCCGGTGACTCGTGTATCCCCGCAGGCCCGCCAGTCGGGACCGGAAGGGGTTGAGGGGGCCGTCCACGTCGAGGAGCAGGAGCGGGCGATCAGTCATGAAGTAGGCAGTACCCAGTACACGATGGGGTGAAATGCCTACCGGCTCTATAACCCGAATGGGTTTACCGCGTTGTTTCCGGTGCGGGTGCAACACCCGCGAACTCCTCCGGAAGGCAGGGAAACTGATGCGACACAGTCGTCGTAATGGCTTGATCGCGGCGGTGGTTGCGGGCGGTGGACTGGCGGCCGCGGGTGTCAGCGGATTCGCCTACGCCGATGCGGACGCGGGCGGGACGGCCGAGCGTTCGCCGGGGCTGCTGTCCGGGAACCTGGTGCAACTGCCGGTGCACACCCCGGTGAACGTGTGCGGTAACACCGTGAGCGTGATCGGCTTGCTCAACTCGGTCGCGGGCAACCGCTGTACCAACGACTCCGGCCGCAGCGGCGACGGGCGTTCGGGGACGGTGTCCTCGCATCCGTCGCAACCGGGATCCGGGAGCGCGGCCGGCAACGGGACCCGCTCGGGCGGGGGAGCCCACGCCGAGGGGCACGGAAAGGATTCGCCCGGGCTGCTGTCCGGCAACGGGATCCACCTCCCGGTCGATGTCCCGGTCAACCTCAGCGGCAACTCGGTCAACGTCGTCGGAATCGGCAACAGCGCCGCCGGCAACACCTCCGTCAACGGTGACGTGCCCAGAGGCGGCAAGCCGCCGCAGCCGCAGCCGCAGACGCCCGTCGTCGAGCAGCCCGTCACCCCGCCCGTCACCCCGCCCGTCACCCCGGCCGCGCCGCCGCAGCACGGCCCGGCGCTCGCCCACACCGGCTCCGACGGAGTCGGCTACCTGCTGCCCGGCGGCGGCGGGATGCTACTCGGCGGCGTGCTGCTCTACCGCCGCTTCCGCCTGCGGTAGTAGGCCGCAGGCTAGGGGCCCGACCCCGACCCGGACCCGCCCGCGGGCGCGAAGGCGGGCGCCGGCACGGAAACGGGCGGGCACGGCGAGGAGTCCGGTGGGGAAGTGGGCGGGGGCGGCGGAGCCGTGCGCCAGCCGCGCAGGATCGCGTCGATCCGCGCCGCCAGCCGGGCCCGGGCCGCGAACCGCGGGATGCCCGCCATCAGCAGGGCGTCGTACTCGGTGTCGGCGTGCCGCACCGCCGCCCGGACCGCCATCGACACCGCCTGTTCGTCCAGGGCCCGGCCGGCCGCCGTACGGCCCACCCGGCCGCTGCCGCGCACCGAGGCATGGCCGGCGATCGCCGCAGCCCGTTCGGCCGGGCAGCCGGGGAACAGCCGCCGGATCTCCGCGGCGAAGGCCGCGGTGAACCGGGTGTCCTCGACCGTGCGGCGCAGCCGGTCCCGCTCCCGGCGGCGGGCCCGGGCCTCGGCGTCCGCGAGGCAGGCGCGCTCAGCGCGCTCCAGCGCGGGGTCCTCGACCAGAAGCCCCTGGCGCTCGTAGCGCCGCCGCCGCTTGTTGAAGCGGACGACGACGGCGCAGAGCGAACTGCCCTCCCGGGCCCGCCGGGTGAGCGCGGCATCGCCGCGCGGTAGGTAGACCAGGTGTCCGAGGTCGGCACAGTCCAGGCAGCGGGGCACGCCGGCCTCGCGGACGAGATGCCGCAGCGGCCCCTGGCGGCACTGCGCGCAGTGGATCTGCTTCTGCGACTCGAACACCACGAGGCTCATGACGAGGTGATACCGCCGTCCGGTCGGCTTATCACCTCGCCACGAAGGGCGATCCGGGTTCCACCAACTCTCGCTGGATGTCCGGAAGTCCCTTACGGTGGGGCGTCGGGGCTGCGGAGGGCCGTGATGCCCGTGGGGGAGGGGCGCACACATGGCTGGACGGCAGACGACGGCACGGCTCGTGAGAGCCGCGGAAATCGCGGAAGTCGCAGCAGCGGCAGAAGGCGCGGAAGGCGCGGCGCAGCATCTCGCCGGCCGCGAGGTCGTCATAGAGCCCGGTGCCTGCACCGGCTGGCACTTCCACCGCGTTCCGCTGATCGCGCTCGTCAAGTCCGGGACGCTGACCCGGATCCTGTACGACAACTCGACCGTCGTGCACCGGCCCGGGACCAGCTTCGTCGAGCCGCCCGGCATCGAGCACCTCCACCTCGGCCGCAACCTCGGCACCGTGCCGGTCGTGCTGTACGTGACCTGCACGCTCGCTGAGGGCGAAGCCTTCTCCATACC
The DNA here is from genome assembly GCF_041431095.1 of Streptomyces sp. NBC_00597. GTDB lineage: Bacteria > Actinomycetota > Actinomycetes > Streptomycetales > Streptomycetaceae > Streptomyces. Next base: position 2,976,156 of record NZ_CP107757.1, on the reverse strand, counting down.
CGCGGACGCCCCGCCCGGCGCCACCCCGTGCGCCTGCCGGGGCCTGCTCCTGTGAACCCGCCCCCTGTGAAACGGCCTTCCGCGAACCGGACTCCTGCGAACTACCCCGCTCAGACCAGGCGGCGTATCTCCCCGCGCACCCGGTAGAAACCTCCCGAGGCCGCGTGTAGCCCGTCCACCACGTACCGGGCCCCCGGCTCCCGGATCCCGCGCGGGAACTGCACGTTCCACGAGGGCTCGAAGCCGCCCGACACCACCTGCACCCGGACCCGGCCGCCCCGCTGCACGCACTCCACGACCACGCCGTCCGCGGGCGCCGCCGACACCGAGACCGTCGCCACCGCCGAGGCGGAAGCCGCCGGCGTGAACACGGGCAGCGCAGCTGCCGACTTCACATCCACGGCGGTCGGCACCGAGCCCCGCTGGGCCGCGAGGATCGCCGTCTCGCTCGCGTCCATGCAGATCAGGGACCCGTCCGTGGTGACCAGGTACAGCCGCTCGTCCAGGTACTGCATGGACAGGGCCGAACCGCCTCCCGTGCCCAGCTTCCACACCCGCCGCCCGTCGGCGTCGAAGCAGTACACCGAGGCGGCGTTGTCGGCGGCGAAAACGTGCCGCCCGTCCGGCGAGGTCGCGCACGCGTACACGGCGGAATCGCAACGGTACGAGGCCTCCTCGGCGCCCGTCGCCTTCGACAGCCGCTGCACGGTGTGGCGTCCGGTGCCCGCGTAGACCGCGTCGTCCTCCTGCCAACCGAAGAGCACGTTCCCATTGGTCGGCCGGTGCCACAACTGCGCCCCGCCGTCGGCCGCGTACGCCGTCACGCCCTTGTTGTGCCCGTGGTAGACCGCCCGCTCGTCCGCCCGGACCATCCACGCGTTGGCGCCCGACGACCGCCGCGACCACTGGAACTCGTCCTCGTGGTCGATGACCGTCAGACCGCCGTTGCAGTCGGACACGCTCAGTACGCCCTCGTGGATGTCGAGCCAGAAGATGTCCACGTCCGCCGCGATGTCGTAGGCGCCGAACGGCACCTTCGAGGACAGGTCGTACACCGTGCCGTCATCACAGCCCGCGTATATCCAGAAGTCGTCCGCCACCAGGCACTTCACCCCGTCCGGCAGCGAGTACCGGGCCAGTACCTCGCCCGCGTGGCTCAGCGTGTAGACGTCCCCCGCCTGGTTCCCCACCCAGCAGCGGTCCTCGTCCACATGGATCCCGAACGCCGAGGAGCCCGTACGGAACCGCCACAGCACCGGGGCCACCGCACGCGCCGTCGACGGCGCCGAGGCGACCTGGCGGCGCGTCACTGAACGGGGCGCGCGCTGACCGACCACGGCCGGCACGTACCCCTTGCGGACCTTCTCGCCGATCTTCTTGGCGGCGGCTGCCCGGGCCTTCTCGACGGTCGGGAACGACGAGCTCTGCAGCTGGCCGTCCGCGCCGATGCGCCCGTACCGCACCGAGACGGCCGTGCCGTCCACGGTGACCTCGTAGAACTTGTGCGCCCCGCCGCCGTCCTGCGACAGTTCCAGATACGTCGTCTCGCGAGCCATGACAGACCCCTCCCCAAGGTCGGGCCAACGGCTCCTTCCCGCCGGTGATCCCTCGTGAAAAACGCTAAGGCCGACCACTGACAATGGGCCCGTGCAGCTGGAAGCGATCACATGGCAGCGGATGGCCGAGCGACTCGCCGGTCATCTGGACGAACACAAGACCTCCACCGGAACCGGGACTTGGCAGCGCGTGGGCATCGACGGCGCGCCCGCCGCAGGCACCGACGTCCTCGCCGGCCTCCTCGCCGACGCGCTGCGGCTGCGCAGCCGCCCGGTCCTCGTGGTCCCCGCCGGGGGATTCCTGCGGCCGGCCTCCCTGCGTTTCGAGTTCGGCCGCGAGGACGTGGACTCCTACCTCGGTGGCTGGTACGACACCGCCGCGCTGTGGCGCGAGGTGTTCGGCCCGACCGATCCCGGCGGCACCGGCCGGGTGCTGCCCGACCTCTGGGACCCGGTGACCGACCGGGCGACCCGCAGTCCGTACGCCGAACTCCCGCCGGGCGGCGTGGTGGTCGTGCACGGCCCGCTGCTGCTGGGCCACTGGTTCCCCTTCGACCTCAGCGTGCACATCCGGCTCTCCCCGGGGGCGCTGGCCCGCCGCACCGAGGAGTCCGCCCGCTGGACCCTGCCCGCCTTCGCCCGCTACGAGGCGGAGACCGACCCCGCGGCCCGGTCCGACGCGGTGGTCCGGGCCGACGACCCCCGCCACCCCGCCTGGACCGGTCTCACCGGCCCCACCGGCTGACCTGAGGGCCCGCCCCGTCACGGACGTCCGGGATCCGCAACAGCGCCATCCCGGCTCCGTGACGAACGGGATCCGGCCATCGCCGCGGGCCGGAACGCGGCGCTACGTTGACGGCACGCTTCGACGGCGGCCATCCGGTGGCGCCTTGGCAGAGGGAGACGGCGATGGACGGACGCGGCAGAGCGGTTCAGGGTCCGAGACGGCTGCGGCGGCAAGCCTGCGCCGCCGCTCTGGTGCTGTGCGGAACCCTGGCCCTCACGGCCTGCAACGGCGACGACGGCGCCGCGGGAGCGGGAGCCGCCGGTACCACCCCCGGCGCGAGCGCGGCGACCCCGTCGGCCACTTCCGTCTCCTCCGCCCCGACAGCCGCGGCGACCCCGTCCACACCCGCGGCGACCCCGTCCACACCCGCCGCCTCGAAGAAGCCGGCCCCGACCGCCACCACCGCGGCCAAGCCGAAGCCGCCCGCTCCCGGGCCCACCTGCGCCCCCAAGTCGCCGGTCTCGCCGGATGAGATCGCCGTCTACCGCTACACCCCCGAGGGCGGCGCCCTCAGCCTGATCGTCAAGCACGGGAACTGGGGCTGCCCCGTGCCCGGAGGAACGACGCCCTTCGTGACGGTCGGCGAGGAGACCTACATCCCGGTCGCCGACGACGCCGAGATCACTGCCATGGCCCCCATCCTCTCCGGTTCCGTGAGCAAGCCGATCACCGCGCACGAGCTCACCTCGTGGCTGGAGACCCATCCGAACGAGGGCCTGGTGTTCCACTACAACGTGAACCACAGGGGCATGATCGAGACCCTCGGCCAGGAGGAGTACATCCCGTAGCCGCCGCCCGCCGCCCGCCGCCCGCCGCCCGCCGCTGCCCGGGGCCTACGGACGCCCGCCCAGCCGGGTGACCGCCTGCGCGGCCGCACGGCACCCGGCCCCGGCGGCTTCCGTCGGGTCTGCGCCCGCGAGGCGGGCCGCCAGGAACCCGCCGGTGAACGCGTCCCCGGCGCCCGTCGAGTCCACCGCGTCGGCCGACTCCGCCGACACCTCGGCGATCACCCGGCCCCCTTCCGCCACCAGCGCCCCCGCCGCACCCCGGGTGACCACGACCAGCGGAACCCGCCGGCTCAGCTCCGCCGCCGCCCGTGCCGCCCCCGCCGACTGCGGCAGCCCGGCCAGCAGCCGCGCCTCTTCCTCGTTGGGCAGCAGTACGCCGATCCCCGCCACGGCGTCGAGGAAGCGCTCCGGACCCAGCGCGACCAGGAATCCCGCCGAGGCCGGGTCCACGCTCACCGGCACCCCACGGGCCCGCGCCGCCCGCAGCGCGATCCGGGCCAGCTCACGGCTGGTGTCGGCGAAGAAGAGGTAGCCGGACAGGTGCAGATGGGCCGCCCCGTCCAGCAGGGCCGGGGCCCAGTCCTCCGGGGAGAGCCGCAGCGCGGCGCCGCTGTCGGTCAAGAAGGTCCGCTCCGCGTCCTTGCCGACCAGCACCACCACGGTTCCGGTCGGCTCGGCCGGATCGACCACCAGCTGCGGCCGCACCCCCGAGTCCCGCAGGGACTGCTCGTGCCACCGGGCCGATTCGGTGCCGACCCGCGCGAGGAGGCGTACCTCCGGCGCCCCCGCGTGGACCGCCCAGCAGGCCGCGTTGGCCCCGGCGCCGCCCGGCAGGGTGCGGATCCGGGCAGCCGTGTCCGTGGCCGGAGCCAGTGGCTCCGGATGGACCGCCACCACGTCCGTCACCACGTCCCCGACGACCAGCAGGGCCCCGTACGCCGTCACGGGCGGGCCGCCCAGGCCCCCGCGATCCTGGCCCCGAGCGTCACGTTGCCCCGCACCGCCGCCAGGTTGGCCTCCAGTGAGGCCCCGCCCGTCGCCCGTACCAGGAACCCCAGCAGGAACGGCGTCACCGCCTGCCCCGTGATCCCCCTCTCGTGGCACTCTTCGAGGGCCTCGGCCAGGACCCGGTCGTGCAGGTCCGGATCCAACTGCTCCGCCTCCGCCACCGGATTCGCCACCAGCAGTGCCGCATCCGGTCCGCCGACGGCGTCCTGAGCGGCCATCACCGCCGCCACCTCCTCCGGCCGGTGGACGGTCCAGTCCACCGGCTCACCGGAACTGGAGAGGTAGAACCCGGGGAAACGTTCCGTCCCGTAACCCAGCACCCCCACCCCGAGCGTCTCCAGCCGCTGCAGCGTCGCAGGCACGTCCAGGATCGACTTCACCCCCGCGCACACCACCGTGATCCGCGTCCGTGCCAGCAGCGCCAGGTCCGCCGACTCGTCCTGCGTCTGCGCGTACTCCCGGTGCACGCCGCCCAGCCCGCCCGTGGCGAAGACCCGCAGCCCGGCCCGCGCGGCCAGGAGCGCCGTCGCGGACACCGTCGTCGCCCCGGTCGCGCCCGTCGCGAGCGCGGGCGCAAGATCCCGGTGGCCGAGCTTGCGCACGCCCTCGCCGCCGGCGATCCGCTCCAGCTGCGCCTTGTCGAGGCCCGCGTACGCCACGCCGTCGACGACCGCGATCGTGGCCGGAACCGCACCTTCGGCGCGCACCAGCGCCTCCAGTTCCGCGCCCACGGCCAGATTGCGGGGGCGGGGCAGGCCGTGCGCGATGATCGTCGACTCCAGGGCCACGACGGGACGGCCCCGCTCCAGCGCCTCGCGGACCTCTTCGGACAGGACGGGGACCTCGGGTGATGTGTGCATGTCCCATCCATGGCACCGGATGTGCGCCCCCAAACGCGCTCCCGGCCCGCCTTCCCAACCTGTCCGAGTAGCGTCGCCCCACGCACCCCCGGGACACGCACGCCCTCCCCGAGTGGCTCGCCGACCGGTACGACCTCCCGCCCGCGGGCCGCGACGCGGGCAGCGCCCGCCGGGGCCGGGCGCTGAACGGGCTGCTCACCGCACTCCCGGGCGCCGTCCCGCACCACGTGCTCGACGACGCCTGCGGGATCGGGACCCGGACGCCGGGCCCGACCGCCCGGGCCGCCGGCCCACCGGGTCTGGCCGAAACCCTACGGGTGCCGCGCCCCGGCGGCCCGGGCCCTGGATGCGGGACGGGCTGGACAGGTTGACCCCTCGGGCGGGCGGAACCTGGACGTTCTGGTCACCCCGCCGCGCCGGACGGCCGGATTAGGGTGACTCGGCATGAGCACCAGTGAACACGGCCCCGCGTCGTTCGCCGTATCCGTACCGGACGTCGCATTGGAGGTCGAGGACCTCGATCCCGCCCAGATCCTCTCCGGCGAACCCGTCGTGACGGGCAAGGTGTTGTGGGAGTCCCCCGACGGCAAGCAGCTGCGCGGCATCTGGCAGATCACCCCGGGCGTGGTCACCGACACCGAGGCGAACGAGCTGTTCGTCGTGGTCAGCGGCCGCGCCACCATCGAGGTCGAGGGCGGCGAGACGCTGGAGGTGGGTCCCGGCTCCGCCTGTGTGCTCAGGGAGGGCGACAAGACCACCTGGACCGTCCACGAGACGCTGCGCAAGGCCTACCACATCAGTTGCTAGCGGCAGGAGCGGCGGCCGGGTGGCGGCGCGCCGTGAACAGGGCCAGCGCCGCCATCGGCAGCAGCAGACCCGCGCCGATCGCGTTCAGCCAGCCGTAGCCCGCGTGGGACATGACCACGCCGGCGGCCGCGCCGCCCACACCCGCGCAGGTGTTCATCGTGAGGTCGCTCAAGCCCTGTACGGCGGCCCGCGCGGCCTGCGGCACCGAGTCGGTGAGCAGGGCCGAGCCGGAGACCATGCCGGCGGACCAGCCGAGGCCGAGCAGGAACAGGCCGAGAGCGCTCTGCGCGTGGCTCGGCCCGGCGGTGCCGGCGAGCAGGGCGGCGAGCGACAGCAGGCCGGCCGCCAGGCCGATGACCGCCAGCCTGCCGACCCGGTCCGCGAGCCAGCCCATGACCGGCGAGAAGGCGAACATGCCGGCGATGTGACCGCTGATCACCAGGCCGACGAGCTCCAGGCCGGCGCCGTGGTGGCCCAGGTCGACCGGGGTCATCACCATGATGGAGACCATGGCGGTGTGGGAGACGGCGACGGTGACCAGGGCGAGGCGCGCCCGCGGGGAGGACTTGACCGCCGCGAACCCGGCGCGCAGCGAGCGGGCGCCCGGGCTCTGCTCCGCGGGCTCGGCCAGCGCCCGGGCCGTCAGCAGCGGGTCGGGCCGCAGGAACACGCCGATCAGCGTGCCGGTGAGGACGAAGACGGCGCCGGCCCAGACGAACGGGCCCGCCGTCTCGGGTATGGAGGTCCCGGCGAAGCTGCGGCCGGCCGGGGCGGAGAGGTTGGGGCCGAGCACCGCGCCGAGGGTCGAGGCCCAGACGACGACGGCGACGGCTCGGGCCCGGCGGTCCGGGGCGGCGAGGTCGGCGGCCGCGAACCGCGCCTGGAGGTTGGCGGAGGAGGCTGCTCCGAAGGCGGCCATGCCGAGCATCAGCAACGGAAAGCTCTTGATCATGGCGGCGAGGACCACCAGCCCCGCACCGGCGGCGCCGATCCCGTAGCCGAGGACCAGTCCCGGGCGGCGGCCGCGCGCGGTCATCAGGGCGGCGAGCGGCAGGGAGACCGCCGCGGTGCCGATGACGGCGGCGGTGGAGGCGAAGCCGGACAGTGCCTCGGTGCCGCTGACCTGCGTCGCGAGGACCGGGGCCAGGGCGATGCTGATGGGCACGCCGAGGCCGCCCAGCATCTGGCTCGCGATCAGCACTCCGGAGGTGCGGCGTTGGAGCCGGGGCAGGTCCGTGGGGGCGGCGGGCGGGGCGGGCCGGTCGGTGCCGGGTGCGGCGGTCACGCCGTACACCCCCGTCGCGGCGGCGCGGGGCGGTGTCCGGGCGCGGTACGGCCGGAGGCGGTAGGAGTAGTCACCGCGGCAGTTTCCCACCCCTTACCGTCCGACGGAACGGGGACCGCACCCCCAGCCCCGGACCCCCAGCCCCCACCCCCCGCCCCGCACCCCCAGCCCCGCACCCCCCGCCCCGGACCCCCCGCCCCGGACCCCCAGCCCCGCACCCCCCGCCCCGCACCCCCAGCCCCGCACCCCCAGCCCCGGACCCCGGCCCGCGGGGACCCCGCCCCGCGGCCCGCGGCCCCGCGCCCCCGGCCCGCGCGCCACCCGCGATCCGCATGCGCACCGCGGGGCGCCCGTCAGAACAGGGGCTGCGGCAGCACGCCCTCCAGTGCGAGCAGGGTCCGCTTGGTCTCCACCCCGCCGCCGAAGCCGCCGATCCCCCCGTCGTTCTCCACGACCCGGTGGCAGGCCACCACCAGCGGCAGCGGGTTCGACCCCATGGCGTTGCCCACGGCCTGGGCCGCGCCGGGCTGGCCGACCCGGGCCGCGAGCTCCCCGTACCCGACGACCGCCCCGTACGGCACCGAGCGGTCGAGTTCCTGGAGCACCTGCCGGTTGAAGCCGGAGCTGAGCCGCCAGTCCAGCGGCAGCTCGAAGCGCTTGAGCGAGCCCGCGAAGTACGCGGACAGCTGGCGTATCGGCTCGGCCAGCAGTACCTCCCGGCCCGGTGCCGGACGCCAGGCGTCGGCGCCCAGCCGGGAGACGAGGGAGCCGATCATCTTGTCGACGCGGTCCGGTCCGGCATGGAACTCGACCCGGACCAGACCCTCCGGGGTCGCGGCCAGGAGCAGGGGCCCGATGTCGCTGGCGACGACGGTCCATTCGAGGTGCGGCCCGCGGGGCCGCTCGGTGCTGTCCACCCCTCCACCGTACGGGGCGGGTACGACAGCCCGGGCGGCCCGCCGCGGGGCGGCTCAGGACACGAAGCTCCCGAGCACCGCGTCCCGTACGACGTCCGGGGCGTTGGTGATGATCCCGTCCACGCCCATCCCCTGTACCTTCCGCGCCGTCGCCGCGTCGTCGACGATCCAGGTGTCCACTTCCATCGCTTTGCCGTGGGCGCCCAGCAGGCCGTGCACCGCCGCCACCCAGTCGGCCGAGATGGTGGTGTGCCACGGGTTGATCCGGTCCGTGAACTCGGCGTACTTCGGCAGATCGGCGACGGTCGGGGTGCCCAGGAACGCCGTCACGAGGTCCGGGCGCATCCCGTGCACGACGCGTACGGAATCGGCGCTGAAGCTCTGCACGACCAGACGGCGCTGCACGTGGTCCTCGTCGAGCCAACCGGCATCGTCCAGCACCTGGAGCGTCTGCTGCTCGATCCCCGGGTAGAGCTCGGGCTTCTTGATCTCCAGCAGCAGCCGCTCACGGTTGCGCTGCACCCGGTCGAGGTACTCGCGCAGGGTCGGCACCCGGGTGCCGGCGAACTGCTCGCCGAACCAGCTGCCCGCGTCGAGCGTGGCGATCTCCGCGGCGGTGAAGTCCTTGACCCGCCAGGGCTCGCGGTCCGGGAACGCCTGCTCGACGTCCGTGGTGCGGGCCAGGGTGTCGTCGTGGATCACGACCAGCTCGCCGTCCTTGGTGCGCTGGACGTCGTTCTCGACCCAGGCGAAGCCCAGTCGCATCGCGAGGTCGATCGCGGGGAGCGTGTTCTCCGGGGCGTAGGCCGAAGCCCCCCGGTGGGCGTACACGACGGGGCCGAGCACCCCCGGGGAGCCTGCGGGGCCGGTGGAGCCGGTGGGGGAGGTGGAGCCGGTGGGGCCGGTGGCGGCGGACGAGGCCGTCCCGCCCAGCAGGGTCAGGGTGAAGCCCAGGAATGCGGCGGTGGCCGCGGCGGCGGGTCGGACGTACATGCGTTCTCCTCGGTTCGGGAGCCCTGTTCCTGCGTCAGACGCGTGCGGAATGGCAGAAGTTGCGGCGATGCACTTCACGGGGACCTCTACGGCGATCATGCGGTTGAAGATCACCGGGCCGCCACCGAACTACGACAAACGGACCAGAAAGGAGGACTTCCACCCCGCCCGCCGGACCTGCCGGGGCCGCCGCGGCCCCGAGCGGCCGCGTGAGTGTCAGTGGGGGGTCGTACGGTGGAGTCATGCGGCCTGTATCCAAGATCGAACGCACGGTGGCGCCTTTCGAGGTCGTCAGCCCCTACCAGCCCAGCGGCGACCAGCCGGCGGCCATCGCCGAGCTGGAGAAGCGCATCCGTGCAGGTGAGAAGGATGTCGTCCTGCTGGGTGCCACCGGCACCGGCAAGTCGGCGACCACGGCCTGGATGATCGAGAAGCTCCAGCGTCCGACCCTGGTGATGGCGCCGAACAAGACGCTCGCCGCCCAGCTGGCGAACGAGTTCCGCGAGCTCCTGCCGAACAACGCCGTCGAGTACTTCGTCTCGTACTACGACTACTACCAGCCCGAGGCCTACGTACCGCAGTCGGACACCTACATCGAGAAGGACTCCTCGATCAACGAGGAGGTGGAGCGGCTGCGCCACTCCGCGACCAACTCGCTCCTCACCCGGCGGGACGTGATCGTCGTCGCCTCCGTGTCCTGCATCTACGGCCTCGGCACCCCGCAGGAGTACGTCGACCGGATGGTCCCCCTCAAGGTCGGCGAGGAGATGGACCGGGACCAGCTGCTGCGCCGCTTCGTCGACATCCAGTACACCCGCAACGACGTGGCCTTCACCCGCGGCACCTTCCGGGTGCGCGGCGACACCATCGAGATCTTCCCGGTCTACGAGGAACTGGCCGTCCGCATCGAGATGTTCGGGGACGAGATCGAGGCCCTGTCCACCCTGCACCCGCTGACCGGCGAGGTCATCAGCGAGGACCGCGAGCTGTACGTCTTCCCCGCCAGCCACTACGTCGCCGGACCCGAGCGCATGGAGAAGGCGGTCCGCGGCATCGAGGCGGAGCTGGCCGTGCGCCTCGCCGAGCTGGAGAAGCAGGGCAAGATGCTGGAGGCGCAGCGGCTGCGCATGCGCACCACGTACGACCTGGAGATGATGCGCCAGATCGGGTCCTGCTCCGGCATCGAGAACTACTCGCTGCACATGGACGACCGCGAGCGCGGCTCCGCGCCCAACACCCTCATCGACTACTTCCCCGAGGACTTCCTCCTCGTCATCGACGAGTCGCACGTCACCGTCCCGCAGATCGGCGCGATGTACGAGGGCGACGCCTCGCGCAAGCGCACCCTGGTCGACCACGGCTTCCGGCTGCCGTCCGCCCTCGACAACCGGCCGCTGAAGTGGGAGGAATTCCAGGAGCGGATCGGCCAGACGGTCTACCTGTCCGCCACCCCGGGCAAGTACGAGCTCTCCCGCGGCGACGGCTTCGTGGAGCAGATCATCCGCCCCACCGGCCTCATCGACCCCGAGGTCGTCGTCAAGCCCACCGAGGGGCAGATCGACGACCTGGTGCACGAGATCCGGCAGCGGGTGGAGAAGGACGAGCGCGTCCTGGTCACCACCCTCACCAAGAAGATGGCCGAGGACCTCACGGACTACTTCCTGGAGCTCGGCATCCAGGTCCGCTACCTGCACAGCGACGTCGACACGCTGCGCCGGATCGAGCTGCTGCGCGAACTGCGGGCCGGCGAGTACGACGTCCTGGTCGGCATCAACCTGCTGCGCGAGGGCCTGGACCTGCCCGAGGTGTCGCTGGTGGCGATCCTCGACGCTGACAAGGAGGGCTTCCTGCGTTCGGGAACCTCCCTGATCCAGACCATCGGCCGCGCCGCGCGCAACGTCTCCGGCCAGGTCCACATGTACGCGGACAAGATGACCCCGGCGATGGAGAAGGCCATCGAGGAGACCAACCGGCGCCGGGAGAAGCAGATCGCGTACAACACGGCGAACGGCATCGACCCGCAGCCGCTGCGCAAGAAGATCAACGACATCGTGGCCACCATCGCCCGGGAGGAGCTGGACACCGAACAACTGCTCGGCACCGGATACCGCCAGGGGAAGGACGGCAAGGGCGCCAAGGCTCCCGTGCCCTCGCTCGGCGTGGTCAAGGCGGGCCAGGTCACCGTTGGCGGCAAGCAGGTCAAGGGGGCCAAGGCGGCCAAGGCCGCCAAGGACGCCGCGGTGCTGACGGACCGTCCGGCCGAGGAACTGGCGGCGCTCATCGAGCAGATGACCGAGCGGATGCGCGGCGCGGCCGCCGAGCTCCAGTTCGAGGTCGCGGCCCGGATCCGTGACGAGGTGGGCGAGCTGAAGAAGGAGCTTCGACAGATGAAGGAAGCGGGCCTCGCCTGACCCGGGGGCGGTCAGTAGGGTTGGCGTCAGCCGCAGGTACAAGCTGCGCACCCACACGGGGCGGGCCATGGAGAGGGGACAGCGCGTGACGGTCAACATGACCAAGGGTCAGGCCATCAGTCTGCAGAAGCAGGACGGGGGCACGCTGACTGCGGTCCGGATGGGCCTCGGCTGGCAGGCGGCCAAGCGCCGCGGACTGTTCGGCTCGCGGACCCGGGAGATCGACCTGGACGCGTCGGCGGTGCTCTTCGCCGACAAGCAGCCGGTGGACGTGGTGTTCTTCCGCCACCTGCAGAGCGACGACGGCTCGGTCCGGCACACCGGCGACAACCTCGTCGGCGGCGCCGGCCAGGGCGGGGACGACGAGTCGATCCTCGTCGACCTCCAGCGCGTGCCGGTGCACATCGACCAGATCGTCTTCACGGTGAACTCGTTCACCGGCCAGACGTTCCAGGAGGTGCAGAACGCGTTCTGCCGCATCGTCGACGAGACCAACGGCCAGGAGCTGGCCCGCTACACGCTGGACGGCGGCGGCCAGTACACCGCGCAGATCATGGCGAAGGTGTCGCGCGTCGGCGCCGGCTGGCAGATGACGGCCCTCGGCAACCCGGCCAACGGCCGGACCTTCCAGGACCTGATGCCGGCGATCCTGCCGCACCTGTAACCGGACCGGTCCGCAGGACCTGACACGACACGAACGAGCGCAAGGGCACGGGGGAGGGCTGCACGATGACGGCCGAGCTGGTCCGGGGGCAGAACCACCCCCTGTCCCGGACGCGGGTGGAGATCAGGGTCTCGGCGGGTACGCCCGTGCTCGCCCTGGCCTCGGCCTGCGATGACGCGGGCCGGCTGGCCGGCCCCGAGTCGGTGGCCCACCCCGGTGCCCGGAGCCTGCCCGGGCTCCAGGTGCCGCAGGCGGTGGCGGGCGAACACCGCTTCGCCGTCGACCTCGACGCCGTCGCCCCGGCCGTGCACCGGCTCGGGGTGCTCCTCGTCCTGCCGCCCGGCGGGCCGGCGCGGTTCGGCGCGGCCCCCGCGTCGTACGTGGCCGTGGCCGACCCGGAGGGCGCAGAGCTCGCCGGGTACACGCTGACCGGCCTGGAATCCGAGACCGCCGTCGTGGCCCTTGAGCTCTACCGGCGCCAGGGCTCCTGGAAGGTCCGCGCCGTGGGCCAGGGGTATGCCGACGGGCTCGGCGCGCTGCTGGCCGACGCCGGGCTGGGCGCACCGGCCGCCATGGCGCTGGCCGCCGCCGTCGTGGACGCGGTCGCGGTCGCGCCGGACGGGGCCGCACTCGCGGCGCTGCCCGCCGCACCGCTGCCCGCCGACGCCGCCCCCGGGGCGCCGCTCGGCCTCCCGCAACCGCAGTCCGCCGGGGCGGGTACGACCCCGGCGGCCCCCGAGCAGCCGGAGCCGGTCGCGGTGCCGGTCTCCGGAGTCCCGTACCCCGGTCCGCCGGGCCCCGCCCCCGCCGACTCCGGGGACTCGGACGAGGGCCCGCCCACGCTCAGCTACGTGCACCCGCGCCGGCGCCGCAGTACCACCGAGCCGCCGGAACCGGCGCCGCGGGCCGCCGAGCCCGAGCAGCCCGGCCGGCCCCCCGTCCCGGTCGCGGGCGACGCCAGTGGCTGGTCCATGGAGGAGCGGCTCTACAACCAGGTCTGGGGCATGTTCGAGGACCTGGCCCGGACGGTGGCCGCCTACCGCAGTGCATGCGACTTCGCCGAGTCGCGGATGGACCGCGAGCTCGACGAGGCGCTGTCCGACCCCCGCCACCGCCTCGGGGACTCCGGCAACGCCGCCCGCGACGAGGCCCGGGCCCGCCACGACGAGCTCGTCGCCCAGGCCAAGGCCGTGCTCGATCGGGACCTCGCCCAGCTGATCGCCGAGTCCGAGGTGGTCGAGCCGGCGCTGCCGGCCGCGTACGCCCGCTGGGCCAACCCCGTCTGGCACGGTCACGGGGTCCCCGAAGAGGCGCCGATGGCCCTGCGCCTCGGCGATCTGCACCTGCCCGAGCGGCCCGACCTGCGCATCCCCATGCTGGTGCGGGTCCCGCTGGAGCGCGGGCTGTGGATCGACAACGGCCGCACCGGCTCCGAGGCCGCGATGACGATGGACACCGACCGGCTGCGCCGGGCCGCCATGGACATGGCTGTCGCCCACGCGGTCCGGCTGCTGGCGGTCCATCCCGGCGACCGGTTCTCCGTGCACGTCATCGACGCTGCCGGGGCGGGTGCCGCCTCCCTGGCGCCGTTGGTCGAGGCCGGGGTGCTGGCCGGGCCGCCCGCCGCCGGGGCCGCCGGGGTCACCCGGACCCTGGAGGAGTTGACCCGGCGGGTGGACCTCGTACAGATGGCCGTGCGGGCCGGGGCCCCCGAGGACCTGCCGGCCGACGTGGACACCGCCGACCAGTTGCTGATCGTGCACGACTTCCCGCACGGCTTCGACGACCGGGCCGTCACCCGGCTGCGGTACCTGGCCGACGAGGGTCCGGCGGTCGGCGTGCACCTGCTGATGGTGGCGGACCGCGACGAGGCCTCGGCGTACGGGCCGCTGCTGGACCCGCTGTGGCGCTCGCTGATGCGGCTGTCGCCGGTGCCGGACAACCACCTCGCCGACCCGTGGGTCGGCCACGCCTGGACCTTCGAACCGGACCTGCCGCCGCGGGGCAGCCGGGTCCTGGAGCAGACCTTGGAGCGGATCGCCGCGACCCGGCGCAATGCCCGCCCATGACCGGCCCTTGGCGTTCTCTTTACCTTTTCGGGGTCTGACGGGTAACCTGGAGCCTGCGGAGGGGAGTATTCCTGCTTTCCTGCTACGGCGTACCCGTCAATACGGACCACTGCGGCCACGAGCGCGCAGTCGGCCCCGGGGCGCTGGCCCACGGCCTCCAGGCCGCCCGGGTGGAAGAGACCTCCGGCAGCGATGACGCTGACATGTGTGCTGAGCCATCTGCCGGAGGCGAATAGACAGTGGACGTTTCGTTGACCCTCTGGGTGCTGACCATTCTCGGTCTGGGCATCCTGATCGGCGCCGATTTCTTCATAGGCCGCAAACCGCACGACGTTTCCGTCAAGGAAGCGGGCATCTGGACGGTCGTCTGGATCGTCCTGGCCGCGCTCTTCGGGCTCGGCCTGCTGTACTTCGGCAACGGCCAGGCCTCCCAGGAGTTCTTTGCCGGCTTCATCACCGAGAAGTCCCTGAGCGTCGACAACCTCTTCGTCTTCGTCCTGATCATGGCGAAGTTCTCGGTGCCCTCCCACCTCCAGCAGCGCGTCCTGCTCGTGGGCGTACTGATCGCCCTCGTCCTGCGCGCCGTCTTCATCGCCGCCGGCGCCGCGATCATCACCTCCTTCGCGTGGGTCTTCTACATCTTCGGCGCGTTCCTGATCTACACCGCGTGGAAGCTGATCCAGGAGGCCCGCAAGGACGAGGAGGAAGAAGAGTTCGAGGAGAACCGCCTCCTCAAGTCGATCGAGAAGAAGTTCGGCGTCGCCGACCGCTATCACGGCACCAAGCTCTTCATCCGCAACAACGGCAAGCGCGTCCTGACTCCGCTGATGGTCGTCATGCTCGCCATCGGCACCACCGACGTGCTGTTCGCCCTGGACTCGATCCCCGCGATCTTCGGCCTCACCCAGGACCCGTACATCGTCTTCACGGCCAACGCCTTCGCCCTGATGGGTCTGCGCCAGCTGTACTTCCTCATCGGCGGCCTGCTCAAGAAGCTCGTCCACCTCAGCTACGGCCTGTCCGTCATCCTCGGCTTCATCGGCATCAAGCTGGTGCTGCACGCCCTGCACGAATCCGGGGTGCACGTCCCGCAGATCTCCATCCCGGTCTCCCTGGGCGTCATCTGCGGTGTCCTGGTGATCACCACGATCACCAGCCTGATCGCCTCGAAGAGGCAGGCGGCCGCCGAGGCCGCCGCCCGCCCGGAGAGCGTCGACGCCTAGCGCCCGTGCCGCGGGCTATGCGGGGGCGGCCGCTTCGGCCGCCCCCGTACCCGCGTCCGGGCCCGACTTCGAACCGAGACCCGTCCGGGCCCGGACGAGCGTCGGGTTCGTCTCCGGCAGCAGCACGAAGCAGACCAGGCCGAGCACGGCGACCGCGGTCAGGTACACGGCCACGCCCCACGGCGGACCGGAGCCGTCCGCCAGTGCCGTCGCCACGATCGGGGTCAGCCCCCCGCCCAGCACGCCGCCCAGGTTGTAGCCCACGGCCGCGCCCGTGCAGCGGATGCGCGGGGCGTACAGCTCGGGCAGGTACGCGCCCACCACGGCGAACATCGTCACCATGCCCAGCAGGCCGCCGAGGCAGCCCAGCGTCATCAGCAGCGGGTCCGCCGTCCGCAGCAGCGCGACGAACGGGAACATCCACACCAGGCACATCGCGCTACCCACCAGACACAGAGGCTTCCGTCCGTGGCGGTCGCCCAGCACCGCCACCACCGGGGTCATCAGCCCCTTGAGCGCGACGGCCGCCATGATGCAGGCCAGCATCACCGTGCGGTCCACCCGGAGGTGCTCCGTGGCGTACGCGAGGGACCAGGTGGTGACCGCGTAGAAGACCGCGTAGCCGGTGGACAGCGCCCCGCCGGTCAGCAGGAGCAGCCGCCAGTGCCCGCGCACCACCTCGGACAGCGGGGCGTCGGAGCGCCGGCCGGTCTCGGCGAGCGCGCGGAACTGCGGGGTCTCCTCCACCGAGCGGCGCAGCCACAGGCCGGCGAGGGCCAGCACGCCCGCCGCCCAGAACGGTACGCGCCAGCCCCAGGCGGCGAACTGGCCGTCGGTCAGAGTCGCGGACAGGGTGAGGGTGATGCCGTTGGCCAGCAGGAAGCCCACCGCCGGACCGGCCTGCGGGAAGCTCGCCCACAGTCCGCGCCGCTGCTCGGGGGCGTGCTCGGCGGTCAGCAGGACCGCGCCGCCCCACTCGCCGCCGAGGCCGAGGCCCTGGAGGAAGCGCAGCACGAGCAGCAGCAGGGGCGCCGCCATGCCGATGGTCGCGTACGTGGGCACGCAGCCGACCGCCACCGTGGCGAGGCCGGTCAGCAGCAGGGAGCCGAGCAGGACCGGGCGCCGGCCATAGCGGTCGCCGATGTGGCCGAAGACCACGGAACCCAGCGGGCGGGCCAAGAAGCCGACGCCGAAGGTGGCGAAGGCGGCGAGGGTGCCGGCGAGCGGGGAGAACGACGGGAAGAAGAGCGGGCCGAGCACGAGGGCCGCGGCCGTGCCGTAGACGAAGAAGTCGTAGAACTCGATGGCGGTTCCGGCGAGCGAGGCCCAAGCGATCCGCAGCATCGAGGGCGGGCGGGGAGGAACCGCGGAACGGGGGAGGGCGGGGGAGGGGTCTCGTTGCATGGTGCAGCAACTACCCCGCCCCACACCCCCAGGACGTGCGTTCGGTCATCTTCGACCGGAAGGAGTGCTTCCTGTCGCGGTGTTGACCAGGACCGGGCGTGCGTTACCAGCCGCGCTCGCGCCATTCGGCCAGGTGCGGCCGCTCCGCGCCGAGCGTGGTGTCGTTGCCGTGCCCCGGGTAGACCCAGGCCTCGTCCGGCAGCTGCTCGAAGATCTTGTGCTGCACGTCGTCGATGAGGCTGGCGAAGGCCTTCGCGTCGCCCCCGGTGTTGCCGACGCCGCCCGGGAAGAGGCAGTCGCCGGTGAACACGTGCGGGTGCCCGTGCGGGTCGTCGTAGACCAGCGCGATCGACCCCGGGGTGTGTCCGACGAGGTGGCGGGCGGTCAGGGTGACCCGGCCGACCCGGATCACGTCCCCGTCCGCCACGGGCACGTCGGTCGCCACCGGGATGCCCTCCACGTCGTCGGCGCCCGCGTACGTGCGTGCGCCGGTCGCCTCGACCACGGCCTGGAGCGCGCCCCAGTGGTCGCCGTGCCGGTGGGTGGTGACGACGGACGCGATGCCGTCGTCACCGATCAGGTGCAGCAGGGTCTCCGGCTCGGCGGCCGCGTCGATCAGCAGCTGCTCGTCGGTGGCCCGGCAGCGCAGCAGGTACGCGTTGTTGTCCATGGGACCCACCGCGACCTTGGAAATCATCAGGTCCGGGAGTTCGTGCACGTCGGCCGGACCGCCGACCTTGACTGCTCCGCTGTACGTCATGTGCTGATCCTAGAGCGGGGGAAGGGCCGGGAGGAGGCCGCCGACGACGGTGAGGTGCGCGCCCTTGTCCGCGCGCCCGGCCAGCCAGCCGAGCAGCTCGGCTCCGGTGCCGACCAGGGTGATCGGGCCGCCCCCGGTCCCGCCGGTGTGCCAGGTGGTGCCGTTGCCGTCGCCCTCGGCCTGGAGGGTGACCGGGGGCACCGAGGGGTTCCCGGACCAGCGGTCGGCGAGGAAGGCGATCTCGCGGGCGGTGAACTCCTCCGGGAGGTCGGAGAGCTCGTAGCCGATGTTCAGGTCGACGTGGTGCAGCTCGACCTCGACGAGACGGCGGAACGGCACGTTGGCGGCGAGGTCGGTGACCCCGTTGCGCAGCTCGACGGTGCGCGACCAGTCCTGGTCCTGCGAGGTCTGGGCCAGGAAGCCGGCGTGCGTCTCGCGCAGGTCGGCGAGCTGGACCTCCAGGGCGCGCGGGGCGTCGCGCTCGATGTCGGAGTCGCGGGCCTCGGCGCTCTCGTACATGGGGCGGCCCGCGAAGACGTTGACGAGGGCGTCGGCGTTGCGCGCCAGGTGGGCCAGCACATGGCCGCGGGTCCAGCCGGGGAGGTGTGACTCCTCGGCGAGGGCGGCGTTGTCCAGTTTCGCGACCGCGGTCAGCAGTCGGTCCGTGGCTTCACGTACAGATTGCAGGTCGTGCACATGATCAGTCATGGGTCCGAGCCTAGTGCCGCCGGGCCCTGCCCACACGAACGGGTGAACCCGTCTGCGGAGTGCCGTAAATCGAATGCGCGTGCTATACGCTCGAAGTCCAAGCTCTTCTCCATCGCAGAGGCGCCCCCCATACCCTGGACAGTCCGGGGCTCGTGCCCCCGCTCTCTCAAGAAAGGTGCGGACCGGCGTGACCGACCGTCTCATCGTTCGTGGCGCTCGCGAGCACAACCTCAAGAACGTCTCGCTCGACCTGCCCCGCGACTCACTCATCGTCTTCACCGGACTCTCCGGGTCGGGCAAGTCCTCCCTGGCCTTCGACACGATCTTCGCCGAGGGGCAGCGCCGCTACGTCGAGTCGCTCTCGTCGTACGCCCGCCAGTTCCTCGGGCAGATGGACAAGCCCGACGTGGACTTCATCGAGGGCCTCTCCCCGGCCGTCTCGATCGACCAGAAGTCGACCTCGCGCAACCCGCGCTCGACGGTCGGCACCATCACCGAGGTCTACGACTACCTCCGCCTGCTCTTCGCGCGCATCGGCAAGCCCCACTGCCCCGAGTGCCGCCGTCCCATCTCGCGCCAGTCGCCGCAGGCGATCGTCGACAAGGTCCTCGCCCTCCCCGAGGGCAGCCGCTTCCAGGTGCTCTCGCCGCTGGTGCGCGAGCGCAAGGGCGAGTTCGTCGACCTGTTCTCCGACCTCCAGACCAAGGGCTACAGCCGTGCGCGGGTGGACGGGGAGACCGTCCAGCTCTCCGAGCCGCCCACGCTGAAGAAGCAGGAGAAGCACACCATCGAGGTGGTCATCGACCGCCTCACCGTCAAGGAGAGCGCCAAGCGCCGGCTCACCGACTCCGTGGAGACCGCCCTCGGCCTCTCCGGCGGCATGGTGATCCTGGACTTCGTCGACCTCGCCGAGGACGACCCCGAGCGTGAACGGATGTACTCCGAGCACCTCTACTGCCCGTACGACGACCTGTCCTTCGAAGAGCTGGAGCCGCGCTCCTTCTCCTTCAACTCGCCCTTCGGCGCCTGCCCCGAGTGCACCGGCATCGGTACGCGCATGGAGGTGGACCCGGAGCTGATCGTCCCCGACGAGGACAAGTCCCTCGACGAGGGCGCGGTCTCCCCGTGGTCCCTCGGCCACACCAAGGACTACTTCCAGCGGCTGATCGGCGCGCTCGCCGGGGAGCTGGGCTTCCGTACGGACATCCCGTGGGCCGGGCTGCCGCAGCGGGCGAAGAAGGCCCTGCTGTACGGGCACAAGACGCAGATCGAGGTCCGCTACCGCAACCGGTACGGCCGGGAGCGGGCGTACACGACGGCCTTCGAGGGCGCCGTGCCGTTCGTCAAGCGCCGGCACGCGGAGTCCGAGAGCGACGCCAGCCGCGAGCGCTTCGAGGGCTACATGCGCGAGGTGCCCTGTCCGACCTGTGAGGGCACCCGGCTCAAGCCGATCGTGCTCGCGGTCACGGTGATGGACAAGTCCATCGCCGAGGTGGCCGCGATGTCGATCAGCGAGTGCGCGGACTTCCTGGGGCGGATGCGGCTCGACGCCCGTGACAAGAAGATCGCCGAGCGCGTCCTGAAGGAGGTCAACGAGCGGCTCCGCTTCCTCGTCGACGTCGGCCTGGACTACCTGTCGCTGAACCGCGCCGCGGGCACCCTGTCGGGCGGGGAGGCCCAGCGCATCCGCCTCGCCACGCAGATCGGCTCCGGCCTGGTCGGCGTGCTGTACGTGCTGGACGAGCCGTCCATCGGGCTGCACCAGCGGGACAACCACCGGCTGATCGAGACGCTGGTGCGGCTGCGGGACATGGGCAACACCCTGATCGTCGTCGAGCACGACGAGGACACCATCAAGGTGGCCGACTGGGTCGTGGACATCGGCCCGGGCGCCGGTGAACACGGCGGCAAGGTCGTGCACAGCGGCTCGCTGAAGGAGCTGCTGAAGAACGGCGAGTCGATGACCGGGCAGTACCTGTCGGGCAAGCGGTCCATCGCGGTGCCCGACATCCGCCGGCCCGTGAACGGGGACCGGAAGCTGACCGTCCATGGCGCCAAGGAGAACAACCTGCGGGACATCGACGTGTCCTTCCCGCTGGGCGTGCTCACCGCGGTGACGGGCG
Organism: Streptomyces sp. NBC_00597; assembly: GCF_041431095.1. Lineage (GTDB taxonomy): Bacteria > Actinomycetota > Actinomycetes > Streptomycetales > Streptomycetaceae > Streptomyces. Next base: position 2,955,793 of record NZ_CP107757.1, on the reverse strand, counting down.
TGTCGGGCTCGGGCAAGTCGACCCTGGTCAACGACATCCTCTACACGCACCTGGCGCGCGAGCTGAACGGCGCCCGGTCCGTGCCCGGACGGCACACGCGGGTGGACGGGGACGACCTCGTCGACAAGGTGGTGCACGTCGACCAGTCGCCGATCGGCCGGACCCCGCGGTCCAACCCGGCGACGTACACGGGCGTCTTCGACCACGTGCGCAAGCTCTTCGCGGAGACCATGGAGGCGAAGGTGCGCGGCTACCTGCCGGGCCGCTTCTCCTTCAACGTCAAGGGCGGCCGGTGCGAGAACTGCTCCGGCGACGGCACCATCAAGATCGAGATGAACTTCCTGCCGGACGTGTACGTCCCGTGCGAGGTCTGCCACGGCGACCGGTACAACCGGGAGACGCTGGAGGTCCACTACAAGGGCAAGTCCATCGCCGAAGTCCTGAACATGCCGATCGAGGAGGCGCTGGACTTCTTCGAGGCCGTGCCGACGATCGCGCGGCACCTCAAGACGCTGAACGAGGTGGGACTCGGGTACGTCCGGCTCGGCCAGTCGGCGCCGACGCTGTCGGGCGGTGAGGCCCAGCGCGTGAAGCTGGCGTCCGAGCTGCAGAAGCGTTCGACGGGCCGGACGGTGTACGTGCTGGACGAACCGACGACGGGCCTGCACTTCGAGGACATCAGCAAGCTGATCAAGGTCCTCTCCGGCCTGGTGGACAAGGGGAACTCGGTGATCGTCATCGAGCACAACCTGGATGTCGTCAAGACCGCGGACTGGGTCATCGACATGGGCCCCGAAGGCGGGTACGGAGGCGGCTTGGTGGTCGCCGAGGGAACGCCGGAGCAGGTCGCCTCGGTGGGCGCGAGCCACACCGGCAAGTTCCTGCGGGACATCCTCGGTGCGGAGCGGGTCTCGGACGCGGCCCTGGACGCCGCCCCGGCGAAGAAGACCACCGCCAAGAAGGCCGCCGCTGCGAAGAAGGCGGCCCCGGCCAAGAAGACCGCTGCGGTGAAGAAGGCCGCGCCGGCGAAGAAGACCGCGACGCGGGCCCGCAAGGCCTGACCCCGGGGTTTCGGGCTCCGGAGACCGGGCGGGCGCTCCGGCTCGTGCGACGCCGAGCCGGACCCTGCCCCGTCCCGGGTGTGCCCGCGTGCGGGCACACCGGGCCGGGGCCCGCTCCGGGGCCGTGGCGCGGTGTCCGCCGACCGTGGTGGCCCCACCCCCGTGGGGACCGCCTGCTGGTACCGGACGCCGTACCGCGGCCCGGGCCGAGCCGTCAGGCCGCCACGCCCACCGCCCGGTCTGCGGTCGACGGGTCCGTCAGCGACACCAGCAGGGCGTCCGCGACGTCCGCGCGGGAGATGGTCCGGGCTCCCGGGACGTTGGCACCGATGACCCGGCGGTAGCTCCCGGTCCGCGGCTTGTTCAGCAAGCGCGGCGGGCGGATCACCGTCCACCGGGTCCCGCTCGCCCGGATCACGGCCTCCATGACCTCCAGGTCCGCGTACAGGTCGCGCAGGGCCCACCGCAGCAGCGGGAGGAAGACCTTCCGAGCCATGATCCCGTCGCTCTCGACGTCAGGACCGACGGGGGCCGCGCTCACCGCCGCGAAGCGGCTCACGCCCGCCCGGGCCATCGCGGACACGATGGCCCGTACCGACGGGCCGGTGACCGCCATCGCCCGCGAGGCCGGCTGCTCCGAAGCCGCGCTCTACAAGCACTACGCGAACAAGGAGGAACTCTTCGTGCGCGTCCTCATGGAGCGCACCCCGAACGCCGGGCCGCTCATGACGGAACTCGCCCGGGACCACGCCGAGCGCTCCGTGGAGGAGGGGCTCGCCGCGATCGCCCGGCACGCCTCGCTGTTCTACGCCGACGCCATGCCCATGGCCGCCTCGCTCTTCGCCGAGCCCGCCCTGCTCACCCGGCACCGCGAAGGCGTCCAGGAGATCGGCACCGGCCCCCACGTCGTACGCGACGCCCTCACCGGCCGGCTGCGCCGCGAGCTCGAACGGGGGCGGCTGCGCCCCGACGCCGATCCGGAGGCCGCCGCGGAGCTGCTGCTCGGCGCCTGCTTCCAGCGGGCCTTCTTCCTGCACTTCTGCGGCCCGGAGGTGGTCCGCCCGGTCGAGGAGTTCGCCCCGGCCGTGGCCCGGACCCTGTGGGCCGCTATCCGCTGAGCTCCGCCGCGTACGGCGGCTCCGCGCCCGCCCGGGTGCAGGTCAGCGCCGCCGCGTGGGCCGCGTAGGCCAAGACCCCCGGCCAGTCCACCGGGCCGTCGGCCGGACCCGCCGGAGCCGACGGGCCCGCCAGGCGGTGCAGCAGGGCCGCGTTGACGGTGTCGCCCGCGCCGATCGTGTCCGCCACGACGACCCGTCGGGCCGCCGCCGTGTACTGCGCGCCCTCCCGGGTCCGGACCACCAGGCCGTCCTCACCCCGGGTCAGCACCACCGCCGAGGGTCCCGCCGCCAGCCAGTCCGAGACCCGCCCGCCCAGCCACCGGGCGTCCTCCTCCGACAGCTTGAGGACGGACACGTAGGGCAGCCAGCACAGGAACCGGGCACGGTACGCCGTCGGGTCCGTGATCAGCGCCGGGCGGATGTTGGGGTCCAGCAGCGTCAGCAGCCCGCGCCCGGACTCCCGGCGCAACAGGGCCTCGTACGCGCTCGCGCCCGGCTCCAGGGCGAGGGAGCAGGTGCCGAGCGCCAGGGCCCGGGTGCCCGCGGGGAGCGCCTCGGGCAGGGTGAACAGCCGGTCGGCCGTGCCCTCCACGTAGAAGCCGTACGCCGCCGAGCCGTCCGGGGCCAGCGAGGGCACGGCCAGGGTGGTGGGCTCGGGCCCGCGCTGGACCAGTGAGAGGTCCACCCCGGCGGCGCGCAGCCCGGCGAGCAGGCTCTCGCCGAAGCCGTCCGACGAGACCCGCGAGCAGAACGCGACCTCCGCACCGAGCCGGCCCAGCGCCAGCGCGGTGTTGTACGGCCCCCCGCCCGGCCGCGGCACGAGCGCACCCGGCGGCTGCGCCACGGGCACGAGGTCGATCAGGGCTTCTCCACCGACGACGATCACGCGGGGGAAGGTATCCCATCGGGCGGCGGAACAGGGCGGCGGTATCGTCGGGGTGCCCGGCAGACCCCCGGCAGACCCGGCAGACCCGGCAGACCCGGCAGAACCGGGCAAAACCGGGAACACCAGCAGCACCACCAGAACCCCCAGGCCAGGAGAACCGCATGTCCGCGTCGCAGTCCGCCGCCCGTCGTACCGTGCTCAAGGGCGCCGCCGCCCTCGCGGGGGCCGTCGGCGGCGGAGCGGCACTCGCTGCCTGTTCCACCGAGGGCAACAGCGGTTCCGGCTCCCCGGCGGTCCCGGCCGCCCCGGTGGAGCTCGGCGCCGCGTCCGCGGTCCCGGTGGGCTCCTCGAAGCTGTTCCGGGAGCAGAAGCTGGTCGTCAGCTGCCCCGCGGAGGGCCAGTACAAGGCGTTCAGCGCGCAGTGCACGCACGCCGGCTGCGTCCTGGACAAGATCGTCGAGGGTGAGGGCAACTGCCCCTGCCACGGCAGCCGCTTCGACGTGACGACCGGCAAGGTGCTGCGCGGCCCGGCCGCCGAACCGCTGCCCGCCGTCCCGGTCAAGGCCGAGGGCGGCAAGCTCATCGCGGGCTGATCCGGCGCGGGGGGCAGGAAGACCGCGGCGGGGGCCGGGCGCTACGCCCAGTCCCAGTCGATGCCCAGCAGTCCGCGCCGCACGTCCGGCTCCACCAGGTGCACGGCGCGGTGGCGTCCGCTCGGCGTCAGGTCCGCCAGTCCGTTGCGCGGTGCCCCCGGCCCGGACCGGCTGAACCGCCGGCAGCGCACCGGCAGCGCCGCCTCGTCGAAGCGGACCTGGAGCACGTACTGCCCGCCGCTGTAGCTGAACCCGCGCACGTACTCGGTGCAGCGGCCGCCGGTTCCGTCCTCGAAGCCGTAGCCGAAGACGTACGTGTCGCCCGCCCGCAGCCGGGCGTCGAAGAGCAGTTCGGCGACCAGCACCTCGGCTTCCCGGTGCCAGCGGACGCGGCCGGTCCGGCAGTTCTCGTCCGCCCGGACGCGGACCCGGGCCGGGTCGCAGCCGGGATCGCCGTGGTGGACGGCGAGGTACCGGTCGACGCCGTCGCGGTGGGCCCGTACGACGTGCTGGGACTCGCGACCCAGCAACTCGCCGCCCGCGCCGATCCGCACCCGCTCGTGGTGGCCGACGGTGTGCAGGCCGCCGTCGGCGGGCAGCTCCATGCCGGCCAATAGGCCCTCCACCGCCGCGCCCACGCTGACCAGGGCCCGGTACGAGCGGGCCGGCGGGCGGACCGTCCCGGGCCCGGCGCCCTCCGGGTCGGCGAGCAACCGCAGCAGGGTCCCCCCGGGCAGTTCGAGGATCTGCTCCAGGGCCCGTACGGCCTTCATGGACTCCGGGCGGCGCGGCCGGCGGGCGCCCTGCTGCCAGTAGCTGAGGCTGGTCACGCCGAGCTTGATGCCGCGAGCCGCGAGGCGGTGCTGGACCCGGTGCAGGGGCAGGCCGCGGGCGGAGAGTGCGGCGCGCAGTGCGAGATGGAAGGGACCGGCGCGCAGCAGGTGGCCGAGCTCCTGCGCGTTCGCCTGCGCGCCGCCCCGCACGCTCCCTTGCACGCTCTGCCCGGTCGACGGCATGACGGCTCCTCCTGTGAACGTTCACGCGCGGTGGGACGGGAGAGCTCGCCGGTGGCGCCCGGGGTCCAGGTGACAGGACGGCAGTCGTTCACACTGCGGTCTTGCCGTTCACACTGCAATGTCAGGGCGTATTGAAGCCTGTTGACCTGATCGCGACAACACCCTGATGCTCCTCAGCAGCGTCCGGACGCGCTCCTCCATCCCCACCCTCCCCGGCCCCACCCGGGGAGATCCCCACACGGGAGGAACGCGATGCGCAACCGAAACCGGCGGCTTTCCCTGGCCGCCGTCGTCACCGCCGTGCTCTTCGTCCTGCCCACCGGTACCGCCACCGCCGTCGGTACCACGCCCAGCCCCAGCCCTGCCGGTGCCGCCACCGTCGCCGCCCGCGAATCCGGCGCCGGCTCCGCCGCCGGCGCTGCCCTGGCGTACAAGCGCCTGAACATCACCATGCAGGCCCAGCAGAAGACCAACTGGTGCTGGGCCGCGAGCGGCAACACCATCGCCACCTGGTTCGGCCGCAACTACACCCAGAACCAGTTCTGCAACGCCGCCTTCAACCGCCAGCAGGGCTACGACTGCCCCAACGACCAAGCCAACCTGGGCAACGTCCAGACCGCCCTGAACTGGGCCGGCATCAACTCCGGCTCGTACGTGAGCGGTTGGCTGCGCTACGCCACCGTGCAGGGCGAGATCGACGCCAACCGGCCCGTCGAGACCCGGATCCAGTGGTCGAACGGCGGCGGCCACATGCACGTCATCTACGGCTACGACACCGCCAACAGCTGGGTCTACTGGGGCGACCCGTGGCCGTCCAGCGACCGCTACAACTGGGCCTCCCACGCCTGGTACGTGGACAACGGCACTTTCTCCTGGACCCACCGGATCGGGGCGTGAACGCCATGACCAAGCGTGCCGCCACCGCGGTCTTCGCCGCGACCGCCGTCGCCGTCCTCGTCGTACCGGTCCCGCAGGCCTCGGCGGCCCCCGTGCCGCAGCCCCGCTCCGTCACCGCCGAGACCAGGGCCGCGGCCGGGCGGGCGGCCGTCGCCCCCGACACGCTCGCCACGCTCTCCCGCTTCTTCGCCCGCGAGGGCAAGATCGCGCCGGACGCGGCACGGCCGCGGATCGAAGGCGAGGCGATACCGGTCAGCTACCTCTCCCCGGACTTCGTGGCCGGCAAGGCCGGGGCGCCCGTGGCCCGGCTGGAGTTCCTCGCCAGCAAGGCGGTCTCCTCGGACGGGCAGCAGGCCGCGCTGTGGACCGCGGAGACCGAGGCGGGATGGCAGGTCGTGAACATCGCCACCGGCGACGACGAATTCCGCTACGCGCAGCTCGGCGCCGCGAAACTGCCCGGCGGGACGGTGTTCCGGGAACCGCAGATCGACGCCTGGTACGTGGCCGGGGGCAGCCTGGTGCTGCCGCTGGACGAGGACGCCGAGCGCGCCGTCGGCCCCGGGGGCACCAGCCTCGGCTCGTACCGGTCGCGGGTGACCCGGGCGTACGGGGACAAGTTGCCGGGGTCCGCGTACGCGAAGGCGGGCGGGGCGGGGGGTTACGCGGCCGCCGCTCCCGCCGCTCCCGCCGGTCTCGTGGTGGCGCCGGTCGCCGCCGGGGGCGTGGCGGGGGCGTTCGCGCTCTGCGCGGCCGGCGTGATCGCGGTGCGCAGGTCCCGGCGGGGCCGCGCCACCGCCTGACCGGCCGGGGCGCGGCCCCAGGCCCGGGCGGCCCGTCGGCCGTCCGGGCCCGGCGGTTGCCCTCTCCCCGCCCCGCCCTTCTCCCGTTCACCGTGCCCCGCCCGGCCCCGGCCCTCAATCGCCGGGCGGGCTGGAGGGGCGCGGGGCTCGGCCCGGGCCTGGCGTCTCGATCGTCGGGCGGGTTGGCGGGGTGGGCTCGGCCCGGGCCCGGCGCCTCGATCGCCGGGCGGGCTGGAGGGGCGCGGGGCTCCGCCTGGGCCTGGCGGCTCGATCGTCGGGCGGGCTGGCGGGGTGGGCTCCGCCCGGGCCTGGCGCCTCGATCGCCGGGCGGGCTGGAGGGGTGGGCTCGGCCCGGGCCCAGCGCCTCGATCGTCGGGCGGGTTGGAGGGGCCTGGGGCTCCCGCGGGCCCAGCGCCTCGATCGTCGGGCGGGCTGGAGGGGCCTGGGGCTCCGCCTGGGCCTGGCGGCTCGATCGCCGGGCGGCTGGAAGGGCCCGTGCCTCAAGCGTCGGCGGGGGTGGAGCGGGCGGGGCTCCGGGTTCTCGGGGCGGGTGGTGGTACGGGCACGTTGTCGGCCCCCGCCAGTAGGGTGTTGGCATGGCCGACCCTTCCAGTTACCGTCCCGCGCCGGGGCAGATCCCCGACTCCCCGGGGGTTTACCGATTCCGCGACGAGCACCGCCGGGTGATCTACGTCGGGAAGGCCAAGAGCCTGCGCCAACGCCTGGCCAGCTACTTCCAGGACGTCGCCGGTCTGCATCCGCGTACCGCCACGATGGTGACCACGGCCGCCTCCGTCGAGTGGACCGTCGTCTCCACCGAGGTCGAGGCGCTCCAGCTCGAATACTCCTGGATCAAGGAGTACGACCCCCGGTTCAACGTCAAGTACCGGGACGACAAGAGCTACCCCTCCCTCGCCGTGACGATGAACGAGGAATACCCGCGCGTCCAGGTCATGCGCGGGCCCAAGAAGAAGGGCGTCCGGTACTTCGGACCGTACGGACACGCCTGGGCGATCCGCGAGACCGTCGACCTGATGCTGCGGGTGTTCCCGGTACGGACCTGCTCCGCTGGCGTGTTCAAGCGCTCCGCGCAGATCGGCCGGCCCTGCCTGCTCGGCTACATCGGCAAGTGCTCCGCCCCCTGCGTCGGCAAGGTCACCCCCGAGGAGCACCGCGAACTGGCCGAGGACTTCTGCGATTTCATGGCCGGGCGCACCGGGACGTACCTGTCCCGGCTGGAGAAGCAGATGCACGAGGCCGCCGAGGAGATGGAGTACGAGAAGGCCGCCCGGCTGCGCGACGACATGGGGGCGCTGCGCCGGGCCATGGAGAAGAACGCCGTCGTGCTCGCCGACGCCACCGACGCCGACCTGATCGCGGTCGCCGAGGACGAGCTGGAGGCGGCCGTCCAGATCTTCCACGTACGCGGCGGTCGGGTCCGCGGGCAGCGCGGCTGGGTCACCGACAAGGTGGAGGCCGTCGACACCGCCGGGCTCGTCGAGCACGCCCTCCAGCAGCTGTACGGGGAGGAGAAGGGCGAGGCCGTTCCCAAGGAGGTGCTGGTTCCGGCGCTCCCCGAGGACACGCCGGCGCTGGCACTGTGGCTGGCCGAGCGGCGCGGCGCCCAGGTCAGCCTGCGCATCCCGCAGCGTGGGGACAAGAAGGCCCTGATGGAGACCGTCCACCGCAACGCGCAGCAGTCCCTTGCCCTGCACAAGACCAAGCGCGCCAGCGACCTCACCACCCGCTCCCGGGCCCTGGAGGAGATCGCCGAGGCCCTCGACCTGGACGGCGCGCCGCTGCGCATCGAGTGCTTCGACATCTCGCACCTCCAGGGCGACGACGTGGTGGCCTCGATGGTCGTCTTCGAGGACGGCCTGGCGCGCAAGAGCGAGTACCGGCGCTTCCAGATCAAGTCGTTCGAGGGGCAGGACGACGTCCGCTCCATGCACGAGGTGGTGTCGCGGCGCTTCCGCCGCTACCTCCAGGAGAAGCTGAAGACGGGGGAGTGGTCCCCGGAGGACGCACAGGACGTGGAGGACGGCGGGAGTACCCTCGCCGAGGACGACGGCCGGCCCAAGCGGTTCGCCTACCCGCCGCAGCTCGTGGTGGTCGACGGCGGGCAGCCGCAGGTAGCCGCCGCCCAGCGGGCACTGGATGAGCTCGGCATCGACGACGTGGCCGTGTGCGGGCTGGCGAAGCGGCTGGAGGAGGTCTGGCTGCCCGGCGAGGACGACCCGGTCGTGCTGCCCCGCACCAGCGAGGGGCTGTACCTGCTCCAGCGGGTCCGTGACGAAGCCCACCGGTTCGCCATCCAGTACCAGCGGAACAAGCGCGGAAAGCGGCTCAAGGCCGGCCCGCTCGACGAAGTGCCCGGCCTCGGGGAAAGCCGCAGGCAGGCCCTGGTCAAGCACTTCGGTTCGGTGAAAAAGCTGAGACAGGCGACAATCGAGCAGATCTGCGAGGTCCAGGGCATAGGTCGCAAGACGGCCGAGACCGTGGCCGCGGCCCTCGCCCGATCGGTTCCCGCTGGTCCTGCCGTCAACACGGCGACAGGAGAGATCATTGAGGATGAGCACCCCACCCCGCAGGTGGGGGCACCTCCCAGCGGAGGCTGGGGGACATCGTCCGAACGGGGGACCGAGCAATGACCGAGCGCGAAACCGACCAGACGACCGACCAGACGACCGACCAGACGGCCGATCAGACGACCGAGCACGACCGAGACGGAGCACAGGTGAGTACGGGCACGACAGTGGAGCCCGGAGATACCGCCGAGGCGGCCATCCCCGAGCTGGTGATCATCTCCGGCATGTCCGGGGCCGGCCGCAGTACGGCGGCCAAGTGTCTGGAGGACCTCGGCTGGTTCGTCGTCGACAACCTCCCGCCGGCACTGATCCCCACCATGGTGGAGCTCGGAGCCCGCTCGCAGGGCAACGTGGCGCGCATCGCCGTCGTCGTCGACGTCCGCGGCCGCCAGTTCTTCGACGCGCTGCGCGAGTCCCTCGCCGACCTCGACAGCAAGGGCGTCACCCGCCGCATCGTCTTCCTGGAGTCCTCCGACGACGCGCTGGTCCGCCGCTTCGAGTCGGTCCGCCGCCCGCACCCCCTCCAGGGCGACGGCCGCATCACCGACGGCATCGCCGCCGAACGCGACCTGCTGCGCGAGCTGCGCGGCGACGCCGACCTGGTCATCGACACCTCCAGCCTGAACGTGCACGAGCTGCGCGCGAAGATGGACGCCCAGTTCGCGGGCGACGAGGAGCCCGAGCTGCGGGCGACCGTCATGTCCTTCGGCTACAAGTACGGCCTCCCCGTCGACGCCGACCTCGTCGTCGACTGTCGCTTCATCCCGAACCCGCACTGGGTCCCGGAGCTGCGCCCCTTCACCGGCCTCAACCCGGAGGTGTCGGGCTACGTCTTCAGCCAGCCCGGCGCCAAGGAGTTCCTCGACCGCTACACCGAGCTGCTCCAGCTCATCGCCACCGGCTACCGCCGCGAGGGCAAGCGGTACGTGACCATCGCGGTCGGCTGCACGGGCGGCAAGCACCGCAGTGTGGCCATGTCCGAGAAGCTCGCTGCCCGCCTCGCCTCCGAGGGAGTCGAGACCGTCGTAGTCCACCGGGACATGGGGCGCGAGTGACCGGACGCACCCTGCGGCTGCGCCGCCTGCGCCGCCTCACCTCGGGGCGGGGCGAGGACGGCGCCGGCCGCACCGGGCTCCGCCGCGGCGCAGCCCCCAAGGTGGTCGCACCCAAGGTCGTCGCCCTCGGCGGCGGCATGGGTCTGTCGGCCTCCCTGGCAGCACTGCGCCGGATCACCGGCGAGCTCACGGCCGTGGTCACCGTCGCCGACGACGGCGGCTCCAGCGGCCGGCTCCGCGAGGAGCTCGGCGTGCTGCCGCCCGGCGACCTGCGCAAGGCGCTGGCCGCGCTGTGCGGCGATGACGACTGGGGCCAGACCTGGGCCCGCGTCATCCAGCACCGCTTCCAGTCCGAGGGCGACCTGCACGGGCACGCGGTCGGCAACCTGCTGATCGTCGCCCTGTGGGAACAGCTCGGCGACCCCGTCCAGGCCCTCGACCTGGTCGGGAAGCTGCTGGGCGCGCAGGGCCGGGTGCTGCCGATGTCTGCGGTCCCGCTGGAGCTCCAGGCGCTGGTCCGCGGCCACGACCAGAGCCGCCCGGACGAGGTCGACACCGTCCGCGGGCAGGCCACCGTGGCCACCACCCCCGGCGAGGTGCTCTCCGTACAGGTGGTGCCCGGAGATCCGCCGGCCGTGCCGGAGGCCGTCGCCGCGGTCCTGGACGCCGACTGGGTGGTGCTCGGCCCGGGATCGTGGTTCTCCTCCGTGATCCCGCACCTGCTGGTGCCGGAACTGCTCGACGCGCTGATCGAGACCAAGGCCCGGCGGGTCCTCTCGCTGAACCTCGCGCCGCAGCCCGGTGAAACAGAGGGCTTCTCTCCGCAGCGTCATTTGGAGGTTTTGGCCCGACACGCCCCTAAACTCGCCCTGGACGTGGTGCTGGCCGACGAGGCCGCCGTGCCCGACCGCGAGTCCCTCGCCGATGCCGCAAAACGGTTCGGTGCCGCGGTCGAGCTGGCGCCGGTGGCCAGGGAAGACGGCTCTCCGAAGCATGACCCGGAGCTGCTCGCCGCCGCGTACGACCGTATTTTTCGGATGCATGGAAGGATCGGCCCATGGCGATGACGCCAGCGGTGAAGGATGAGATCTCCCGGCTCCCCGTCACCCGGACCTGCTGCAGGAAGGCGGAGGTCTCGGCGATTCTTCGGTTCGCGGGCGGGCTGCACCTGGTGAGCGGGCGGATCGTCATCGAGGCGGAGCTGGACACCGGGATCGCTGCCCGGCGTCTGCGCAAGGACATCCTGGAGATCTTCGGCCATTCCTCGGACCTGGTCGTCATGGCTCCCGGCGGGCTGCGCCGCGGCAGCCGGTACGTCGTCCGGGTCGTGGCCGGCGGTGACCAGTTGGCGCGCCAGACGGGGCTCGTGGACGGCCGCGGCCGACCCATCCGGGGTCTTCCCCCGCAGGTGGTCTCCGGGGCCACCTGCGACGCGGAGGCGGCCTGGCGCGGCGCCTTCCTGGCCCACGGCTCGCTGACCGAGCCGGGACGGTCCTCCTCGCTGGAGGTGACCTGCCCCGGTCCGGAGGCCGCCCTGGCCCTGGTGGGTGCCGCCCGCCGGCTGTCCATCGCCGCCAAGGCGCGCGAGGTCCGCGGTGTGGACCGGGTCGTGGTCCGCGACGGTGACGCGATCGGCGCCCTGCTGACCCGGCTCGGGGCCCACGAGTCGGTGCTGGCCTGGGAGGAGCGGCGGATGCGGCGCGAGGTGCGCGCCACCGCCAACCGCCTCGCCAACTTCGACGACGCCAACCTGCGCCGCTCGGCACGGGCCGCGGTGGCGGCCGGAGCCCGGGTCCAGCGCGCCCTGGAGATCCTCGGGGAAGAGGTGCCCGAGCACCTCGCCGCGGCCGGCCGGCTGCGCATGGAGCACAAGCAGGCCTCCCTGGAGGAGCTGGGCGCGCTCGCCGACCCGCCGCTGACGAAGGACGCGGTCGCGGGCCGCATCCGCCGTCTGCTGGCGATGGCCGACAAGCGGGCGCAGGACCTCGGCATCCCGGGGACCGAGTCGAACCTCAGCGAGGACCTGGCCGACAACATGGCCGGCTAGGCAGCGGCCCGGCCGCGACCCGTACCCGGCGGCCGCGCTGCGTACCCGTACCCGTACGCGTCGCGAGGACCGGGGCCGCACCTCCCCCGTACGCCCGACCGTACGTCTCAAAGGGGCCCGCACGTCACCCGTGCGGGCCCCTTTGAGACACGCCCCATTGACATGAGCATCGCCTGATCGTGAGCCTGTCGTCCGAAACGCTTTCGTGGCAGACGACGCCCAGGGGGGCACATGAGGCACCGCGCGAGATCGATCCTCGCCGCAAGCGCACTCGTCTTCGGAACCACACTGGCCGCCCTCCCGGCGGCCCACGCCCAGCCCGCAGCGGACGCCGCACCCGGCGCCGACGAGGTTCGGGTCTACGACGCGGACGTCACCAAGGAGCAGATCCCGCTCCTCCTCGCCGCGGGCCAGGACGCCCACGAGCTCACCGAACGCGCCCCGGAGACCGGGACCGCCAAGGTCGAGCTGTTCCTCACCGGCGGCCAGGCCAGGGAGCTCGCCGGCCAGGGCGTCAAGCTCGCCGAGCACAAGGTCCCCGCGAGCGCGGCCCGCTCCCAGGTCGTCGGCGACGGGGTGTTCCGCCCCTACAGCGGCAAGGGCGGACTCCAGGAGGAGATCCTCAAGACCGCCCAGGCCAACCCCGGCCTCGCCAAGGTGGTCTCCATCGGCAAGACCGTCCAGGGCAAGGACATCCTCGCCCTGAAGGTTACTAAGAACGCCCGCACGACCAAGGACGGCGACAAGCCGTCCGTGCTCTACATGTCCAACCAGCACGCCCGCGAGTGGATCACCCCGGAGATGACCCGGCGGCTGATGCACCACACCCTCGACAACTACGGCAAGGACCAGCGGATCACCAAGCTGGTGGACTCCACCGAGCTGTGGTTCCTGCTGTCCGCCAACCCGGACGGGTACGACTACACGCACTCCCCGGGCGGCGACCGGCTGTGGCGCAAGAACCTGCGCGACAACAACGGCGACGGGAAGATCACCACCGGCGACGGCGTCGACCTCAACCGGAACTTCGCCTACAAGTGGGGCTACGACAACGAGGGTTCCTCGCCGAACCAGTCGAGCGAGACCTACCGCGGAGCCAAGGCGTCCTCGGAGCCGGAGACCGTCGCCCTCGACAAGTTCGAGAAGCGCATCGGCTTCAAGTACGCGATCAACTACCACTCCGCGTCCGAGCTGCTGCTCTACGGCGTGGGCTGGCAGGTGGCCACCCCGACCCCGGACGACGTCGCGTACAAGGCGCTCGCCGGCACCCCGGAGAACTCCGCGATCCCGGGCTACTACCCGCAGATCTCCTCCGAGCTCTACACCACCAACGGCGAGGCCGACGGCCACGCCGCGAACGTCAACGGCGTCATGATGTTCACGCCGGAGATGACCACCTGCCAGACGGCCTCCGCGAGCGACCCCAACGACCGGTGGAAGCCCGAGGACTGCCAGTCCGGGTTCAACTTCCCGGACGACGAGAAGCTCATCCAGGCGGAGTTCGCGAAGAACGTCTCCTTCGCCCTCGCGGTCGGCGAGAGCGCCGCCCACCCGGACCAGCCCAAGTCCTCCGTGGGCCTGAGCGCCGCGGACTTCACCCCGGACCCCTTCACCACCTCCTACGTGGCCAAGGGAGAGGACCAGACGGTCTCCGTCACGGCCCGCAAGGCGCTGAAGGACAAGCAGCTCAAGTTCCGCATCAACGGCGGCCGCACGCACGACGACGGACTCAAGGCCTGGAAGGGCGGCGACGTCTACGGCGGCGACGACAACAACTGGTTCGACGAGTACCGGGCAAAGGTGGACGGAGCCAAGCCCGGCGACAAGGTCGAGGTCTGGTTCACCGGCCGCGACGGCTCCGGCCGGCAGGTCTCCAGCGAGCACTTCACGTACACGGTGGCCCAGCGGCCCCGCGCCGACGTGCTGGTGATCGCGGAGGAGGGCGCCAAGGCGCAGCACGCGCAGGAGTACGTCGACGCCCTGCGCGCCAACGGCAGGTCGGCTGCGGTCTGGGACGTGGCCGTCCAGGGCGTCCCGCACCCCCTCGGCGTGCTCTCCCACTTCCGCACGGCCGTCCACTACACCGGCGCCAAGACCCCCGGCGGCGACACCCAGCTCGCCGTTCGGGACTTCCTCAACGAGGGCGGCAAGCTGATCGAGGCCGGTGAACTCGCGGGCGGCAACGCCCAGGTCGGCCGCGCCGTGACGGACGACTTCAGCCAGTACTACCTCGGCGCCTACAGCCGTACGAGTGCCCGCGGCGCCACCGGCTTCGCCGGTACGGGTGCCCTCACCGGCGCCAAGGGCGGCCTGGGCGACGCGACGGGCAACCCGCTCAACGCCCCCGGCTCCTACGCGGTCACCTCCGACTCCCTGCCCGCGGCGCAGTTCCCGCAGTTCAAGAGCGCGCAGGCGGGCCAGTACGCCGGGGTCGTGAACCCGTACGCCCCCTACGCCGGCGCGTGGATGGCGGCGGCCCCCCACGAGGACGACGAGTGGAAGCGGCTGACCCGCACGGTCGACCTGACCAAGGTCACCGCCGCCGACAGGCCGCAGCTCAAGATGGCCCTGAACTGGAACACCGAGCAGGGCTACGACCACGCGGTCCTGGAGGCCCACACCAGCGGCGCCGAGGACTGGACCACGCTGCCCGAGGCGGGAGGCCTGACCAGCAGCGCCGTCCCGACGGAGTGCGAGGCCGGGTTCTACGTCAACGGCCACCCCTTCCTGAAGCACTACCTCACCCTCGACAGCGCCGGTTGCACCGCCAACGGCACCAGCGGCCAGTGGAACAGCTTCACCGGGTCCTCCGACGGCTGGAAGCAGGTCACCTTCGACCTGAGTGCGTACGCGGGCAAGACCGTAGAGGTCTCCCTCTCGTACGTTTCGGACGGCGGTTCCGGCGGCCGGGGCCTCTTCGCGGACGACGCGCGCGTCTCCGTCGGCGGAGCCGACCAGCCCGCGGAGGGGTTCGAGACTTCGCTGGGGGTATGGACCGCGCAGGGCGCCCCTGCGGGAAGCCCCGTGGTTCCGGGGGACTGGTCCCGGTCCGGGGAGCTGTTCAAGTCGTACGCGTCGGTCACTACGCGTAACACCGTGCTCCTCGGTTTCGGCCTCGAACACCTGCCGGCGGCGGCGGACCGAGCCGTACTCGTCGGTAAGGCGCTCCGGTCGCTGCATCGTTGATCGACAACGCCTCCGTCGCTCACCCTGAGTGACGGGGGTCGAGGTCCCCGGGGTGCCGCACCGAGTGCCCGGTGCGGTGCCCCGGCGGCGGTCCCCCTGTGGCAGGGGGAATGTCAGGTCCCGGCCGATGTCACTCAAAAGCTCACGGAGAGGTAGGGTCGTAAGCGGTCGGGGACATCCCATACAGCTCGCCGGCGGGACAGGCCGGCGCACCAACGAGGAGATCGGTTCGTGACGATCCGCGTAGGCATCAACGGTTTTGGCCGAATTGGCCGCAACTACTTCCGGGCGCTCCTTGAGCAGGGAGCGGACATCGAGATCGTCGGTGTCAATGACCTGACTGACAACGCGACCCTGGTGCACCTTCTCAAGTACGACACCATTCTGGGCCGCCTCAAGGCCGAGGTGTCCCACACCGACGACACCATCACGGTCGGCGACAACACCTTCAAGACCTTTGCCGAGCGCGACCCCGCGAACCTGCCCTGGGGGGAGCTCGGTGCCGACATCGTCATCGAGTCCACCGGCATCTTCACCAAGAAGGCCGACGCCGCCAAGCACATCGCCGCGGGCGCGAAGAAGGTCCTCATCTCGGCTCCGGCCAAGGACGAGGACATCACCATCGTGATGGGCGTCAACCAGGACAAGTACGACGCCGCCAACCACCACGTCATCTCCAACGCCTCCTGCACCACCAACTGCGTGGCGCCGATGGCCAAGGTCCTCGACGAGAACTTCGGCATCGTCAAGGGCATGATGACGACGGTCCACGCGTACACGAACGACCAGCGCATCCTGGACTTCCCGCACTCGGACCTGCGCCGCGCCCGCGCCGCCGCCGAGAACATCATCCCGACCTCGACGGGTGCCGCCAAGGCGACCGCGCTGGTCCTCCCGCAGCTCAAGGGCAAGCTGGACGGCATCGCCATGCGCGTCCCGGTCCCGACCGGCTCGGTCACCGACCTCGTCCTGGAGCTCTCCCGCGAGACCACCAAGGAAGAGATCAACGCCGCCTTCCAGAAGGCCGCCGAGGGCCAGCTCAAGGGCATCCTCGACTACACCGAGGACGCGATCGTCTCCTCCGACATCGTGAACTGGCCGGCTTCCTGCACCTTCGACTCCTCCCTGACCATGGTTCAGGACGGTACGCAGGTCAAGGTCGTCGGCTGGTACGACAACGAGTGGGGCTACTCCAACCGCCTCGTCGACCTGACCGTCTTCGTCGGCGGTCAGCTCTAAGTCTCAGGTAGCAGGGCTAGGCACCAAGACGTGAACGCAGGGTCCGGTCAGCGCGATGGAGCGCTGCACGGGCCCTGTCGTTTGCCTCGAACGATCGGCCCCGCACCGGCAGAACCCGTGTATGGGGATAAGGAGTAGAAACACATGAAGACGATCGACGAACTGCTCGCCGAAGGCGTCACCGGCAAGCGGGTCTTCGTCCGCGCGGACCTCAACGTGCCTCTGGCGAACGGTGAGATCAGCGACGACGGCCGCATCCGCGCCGTGCTGCCGACCATCGCGAAGCTCGCCGAATCCGGCGCCCGCGTGGTCGTCGCCTCGCACCTGGGCCGCCCCAAGGGCGCCCCGGAGCCGGCCTTCTCGCTCGCTCCGGCCGCCAAGCGACTGGGTGAACTGCTCGGTGCGGACGTCGCGTTCGCCACCGACACCGTCGGAGACTCCGCCAAGGAGACCGTCGCCGCCCTCGCCGACGGGCAGGTCGCAGTCATCGAGAACCTGCGCTTCAACGCCGGTGAGACCTCGAAGGACGACGCCGAGCGCGGCGCCTTCGCGGACGAGCTCGCCGAGCTGGCCGACCTCTACGTCGGCGACGGCTTCGGCGCCGTCCACCGCAAGCACGCCTCGGTCTTCGACCTGCCCGCGCGCCTCCCGCACGCAGCCGGTTACCTGATCGCCACCGAGGTCGGCGTCCTGAAGAAGCTGACCGCCGAAGTCAAGCGCCCGTACGTGGTCGTCCTCGGCGGCGCCAAGGTCTCCGACAAGCTCGCTGTCATCGACGAGCTCCTCGGCAAGGCCGACCGCCTGCTCATCGGCGGCGGCATGGCGTACACCTTCCTCAAGGCCAAGGGCTACGAGGTCGGCATCTCCCTGCTCCAGGAAGACCAGCTGGACAAGGTCACGGAGTACATGGAGCGCGCCGAGAAGAACGGCGTCGAGCTGGTCCTCCCGGTCGACATCCTGGCCTCGGCCAACTTCCCGGACCTGAAGACCAAGGCTCCGGCCGTCTTCGAGACCGTCGACGCGGACAAGATCCCCGCCGACAAGGAGGGTCTGGACATCGGTCCCAAGACCCGCGAGCTGTACGCGTCGAAGATCGCCGACGCGGAGACCGTGTTCTGGAACGGTCCCGTGGGCGTCTTCGAGCACCCCGACTACGCCGGAGGCACCAGCGCCATCGCGCGAGCCCTCGTCGACAGCAGCGCGTTCACCGTGGTCGGCGGCGGCGACTCCGCCGCGGCCGTGCGCACGCTCGGCTTCGACGAGAACGCCTTCGGCCACATCTCGACCGGTGGCGGCGCCTCCCTCGAATACCTTGAGGGCAAGACGCTCCCCGGCCTCGCCGCACTGGAGGTCTGAACCCCTATGACCACGCGTACCCCGCTGATGGCGGGCAACTGGAAGATGAACCTCAACCACCTTGAGGCCATCGCGCACGTCCAGAAGCTCGCCTTCGCGCTCGCCGACAAGGACTACGACGCCGTCGAGGTCGCGGTCCTGCCGCCCTTCGTCGACCTGCGCTCGGTCCAGACCCTGGTCGACGGCGACAAGCTGAAGATCAAGTACGGCGCCCAGGACATCTCGGCGCACGACTCCGGCGCCTACACCGGCGAGATCTCCGGTTCGATGCTCGCGAAGCTGAAGTGCACGTACGTGGCCGTCGGCCACAGCGAGCGCCGCCAGTACCACGGCGAGGGCGACGAGCTCTGCAACGCCAAGGTCAAGGCCGCCTACCAGCACGGGATCACCCCGATCCTGTGCGTCGGCGAGGGCCTGGACGTCCGCAAGGCCGGACAGCAGGTCCCGTACACCCTCGCCCAGGTCGACGGCGGCCTCAAGGACGTTCCGGCCGAGCAGGTCGAGTCCATCGTGATCGCGTACGAGCCCGTCTGGGCGATCGGGACCGGCGAGGTCGCCACCCCCGAGGACGCGCAGGAGGTCTGCGGGGCGATCCGCACCCGCCTCGCCGAGCTGTACTCCCAGGAGCTGGCCGACAAGGTCCGCATCCAGTACGGCGGCTCGGTGAAGTCGGGCAACATCGCCGCGATCATGGCGCAGCCCGACGTCGACGGCGCGCTGATCGGCGGCGCGGCTCTGGACGCGGACGAGTTCGTGAAGATCGTCCGGTTCCGCGACCAGTGACCTGCGTGATCGTCGCAGTGAGTATGCGGTAGGACGGATCCGTCGTACCCTTGCGGGGGCCAGGAGGCTGAACGACCAGCCACTGGCCCCCGCGCACATCCAGCAGAGCCGGAAAGCCAGAAAAGCCAGAAAGTAGGAATCAGCCGTGATTATGGGGTTCTCGATCGCCCTGATCGTCTTCAGCGCCCTGCTGATGCTGCTCGTGCTGATGCACAAGGGCAAGGGCGGCGGCCTTTCCGACATGTTCGGCGGCGGCATGCAGTCGTCGGTCGGCGGTTCCTCGGTCGCCGAGCGCAACCTGGACCGCATCACCGTCGTGATCGGTCTCCTCTGGTTCGCCTGCATCATGACGCTCGGCATTCTGCTGAAGTAGGGAAGCAGACGGTTCTGGCCATTCCGCCGGTCCGGTCGGCTCCGCCCCGCCTATCATGAGGACGGCGTCCGCGCGTGGGGTGAGTAACTCCATGTGATGGACGCGCGTTGGGCCTTACGTAGACTGGGGCGCCCGCAGCGGAATCCACTCACGCTTCGCGGCACCATCACGCAGGGAGTTACGACCGTGGCAAGTGGCAACGCGATCCGTGGCAGTCGGGTCGGAGCGGGGCCGATGGGTGAGGCCGAGCGCGGCGAATCCGCGCCCCGCCTGCGCATCTCCTTCTGGTGCTCGAACGGGCACGAGACGCAGCCGAGCTTCGCCAGCGACGCACAGGTGCCGGACACCTGGGATTGCCCGCGCTGCGGGTTCCCGGCCGGCCAAGACCGGGACAACCCGCCGGCGCCGCCGCGCACCGAGCCCTACAAGACGCACCTGGCGTACGTACGGGAGCGCCGCACGGACGCCGATGGCGAGGCGATCCTCGCCGAGGCGCTGGCCAAACTCCGCGGCGAGATCTGAAAACGCAGCAGTGACGGTGTGACATCGGGCCCGGCCCGCAGGAGTCGTTCTCCAGCGGGCCGGGCCCCTTTGCGTGCGTTGCGCCGCTTCCGATCCCTTAGGTTGGTGATCGGCGGGGCACGACAGGACGGAAGAAACGGGTTGATGTCCGAGATGAACGCAAATCAGGCCGCCGAGCGAAGCGCGTCGAGCGAGGGTGGCGGTGGGCGACCGGAGGGCCGTACGAGGCTCAACCGGACGCCCGAGTGGCTGGCACTCGGCAAGCACCGCGAAGAGCTGGGGCAGACGCATCTGCGAGAGCTGTTCGAAGCGGATCCGAACCGGGGCACGGGCTACACCCTGCGGGTCGGGGACCTGTACGTCGACTACTCGAAGCACCTCGTGACCGACGAGACGCTGGAGCTGCTGCGGGAGCTGGCGGCGGCGACGGGCGTGGCCGAGCTGCGCGAGGCGATGTTCCGCGGCGAGAAGATCAACACGACCGAGGACCGGGCGGTCCTGCACACCGCCCTGCGCGCACCCGCGGACGCGGTGGTCGAGGTGGACGGCGAGAACGTCGTCCCGGAAGTCCACGCCGTCCTCGACAAGATGGCGGCCTTCTCCGACCAGGTCCGCTCGGGGCAGTGGACCGGCTTCACCGGCAAGCGCATCAAGAACGTGGTCAACATCGGCATCGGCGGCTCCGACCTGGGTCCGGCGATGGCGTACGAGGCGCTGCGCGCGTTCACCGACCGCGCGCTGACCGTACGGTTCGTGTCCAACGTGGACGGCGCCGACCTGCACGAGGCGGTACGGGACCTGGACCCGGCCGAGACGCTGTTCATCATCGCTTCCAAGACCTTCACCACCATCGAGACCATCACCAACGCCGAGTCGGCGCGCGAGTGGCTGCTGGCGGGTCTCGGCGGTGACGCGGCGGCCGTGGCGCGGCACTTCGTGGCGCTGTCGACCAACGCGGAGAAGGTCACCTCGTTCGGCATCGACCCGGACAACATGTTCGGGTTCTGGGACTGGGTCGGTGGACGCTACTCCTTCGACTCCGCGATCGGCCTCTCCCTGATGATCGCGATCGGCCCGGACGCCTTCCGGGAGCTGCTGGGCGGCTTCCACACGGTGGACGAGCACTTCCGCACGGCGCCGCCGGAGCAGAACGCACCGCTCCTCATGGGCCTGTTGGGGATCTGGTACGGGGCGTTCTTCGACGCGCAGTCGCACGCCGTCCTGCCGTACAGCCACTACCTCTCCCGCTTCACCGCGTACCTGCAGCAGCTGGACATGGAGTCCAACGGCAAGTCCGTGGACCGGGACGGCAATCCGGTGGACTGGCAGACCGGTCCGGTGGTGTGGGGCACGCCCGGCACCAACGGGCAGCACGCCTACTACCAGTTGATCCACCAGGGCACGAAGGTGATCCCGGCGGACTTCATCGGCTTCGCCCGCCCGATCGGCGAACTGCCGCCCCCGCTCGCGGCGCAGCACGACCTGCTGATGGCGAACTTCTTCGCGCAGACGCAGGCGCTGGCCTTCGGCAAGACCGCGGACGAGGTCCGGGCGGAGGGCGTGCCGGAGCCCCTGGTCCCGCACAAGACCTTCAAGGGGAACCACCCGACCACGACGATCCTGGCGCAGGACCTCACCCCGGCGGTGCTGGGCCAGCTGATCGCGCTGTACGAGCACAAGGTGTTCGTCCAGGGCGCGGTGTGGAACATCGATTCCTTCGACCAGTGGGGCGTCGAGCTCGGCAAGGTCCTCGCCAAGCGGGTCGAGCCGGCGCTGACGGAGGGCGCGGACGTTCCGGGTCTGGACGCCTCGTCGAAGGCCCTCGTGGCCACCTACCGGGAGCTGCGCGGCCGCGCCTGAGCCCGTCGCCGCCCGGTCATGACGAAGGGCCCGCTCTCCCCGGGGAGAGCGGGCCCTTCCGTGTTCGGGAAGCCGCGTCAGGACGCGGCCGGCGGATACAGCCCCGCCGGGAGCTTCGCCGCGGCCGCGCGGTCCAGCAGCCACAGGGTGCGCGAGCGGCCGCAGGCCTGCGCGGCGGGCGCCTGTACGCCGCCCGCGCCGCCGAGCGCGATGGCCACCGCGCCCGCCTTGTCCTCGCCGGCCGCCAGCAGCCAGACCTCCCGGGCCGCCCGGATCGCCGGGAGGGTCAGCGAGACCCGCGTCGGCGGGGGCTTGGGTGCGCCGTGCACGCCGACCACCGTGCGCTCCGTCTCGCGGGAGGCGGGGTGCTCGGGGAAGAGCGAAGCGACGTGGGTGTCCGGACCGACACCCAGCATCAGCACGTCGAAGGTGGGGACCGGGCCGTGGTCCTCGGGCCCGGCGGCCTTCGCCAGCTCGGCCGCGTAGGCCGCGGCCGCGGCATCCACGTCCGCCCCGTACGGGCCGTCCGAGGCCGGCATGACGTGCACCCGCGCCGGGTCCACCGGGACGGCGTCCAGGAGGGCCTCCCGGGCCTGTACGTGGTTGCGCTCGGGGTCGTCGGCCGGGACGTACCGCTCGTCGCCCCACCACAGGTCCAGCCGGGCCCAGTCGACGGCGTCCCGGGCCGGGGCCGCCGCCAGTGCGGCCAGCAGTCCGTTGCCGTTGCGCCCGCCGGTCAGGACCACCGAGGCGCTGCCCCGGGCCGCCTGCGCGTCCACGATTTTCGTGATGAGCCGGGCCGCCGCGGCCTGCGCCATCAGCTCCTTGTCCCGGTGGACGACGACCTGGGGAGTCGTCATACCCATGGTGGTGCCGCCTTCTTGATAGTGCGGTGGGTACGTGTACCGCTGCGCGGAGCCGGACCCCCTGCCGGGGACGGCTCCGCGCAGCGGCTGCCGGCTACTTGGCCGAGGACTTCCTGGCCGGCTTGGCGGGCTTGGCCGCGGGTTTCGCGGCCCCGGCGTCGGCCTTGGGGCCGGTCACGGTCTCGGGGGAGTCCGTGGCCGTGACCTCGGCCGGTGCGGGCGCCGTCTTCGCCGGAGCGGCCGACGCGCCGGCGGCCACAGCGGCCTCCAGACGCGACACGCCGAACTTCAGCGCGGCCTCGTAGGTGTTGTCCGGGTCGAGCCGGCGCAGCTCCTCCGCGAGCAGCTCGGCCGTGTCGCGGCGCTTGAGCGCCACTGCACGGTCGGGCTGACCCGGCATGCACAGCGTGGCCAGCGAGCCGTCGGCCCGGTCCAGGACGATGTCGCCGTCCTTGGTCTCCAGCCGGACCGAGGTCAGGCCGGGGCCCTGCGAACCGGTCCGCCGGACGGGCACCTGGAGGCGGTCCGCCAGCCACATGGCCAGCAGCTCGCAGCTCGGGTTCTCGTCCTCGCCCTCGACGACCGCCGAGGTGACCTTCACGGTCTGCTGGTCCAGCGCGGCGGCCAGCATCGAGCGCCACGGCGTGATCCGGGTCCAGGACAGGTCCGTGTCACCCGGGGCGTAGGCCGCGGCCCGGTCCCCGAGCGCCTGCTGCGGGCTCTCGCAGGCGTACGTGTCCGAGATCCGGCGCTGCCCGAGCGCACCCAGCGGATCGCCCATCAGGTTCGCCGGGGCGCCGTCCGGCCACCAGACCACGACGGGCGCGTCCGGCAGGAGGAGCGGGAGAACCACGGACTGGGCGTGGTTGACCAGTTCACCGTGAAGGCGGAGCACCACCGTCTCACCGGTGCCGGCGTCCGCCCCGACGCGGACTTCCGCGTCGAGTCGGGCGTCGCGGCGGCTGCGCGGGGAGCGGCTGACCCGCTTGATGACGACGACGATCCGCGAAGGGTGTTCGTGGGACGCGTCGTTCGCCGACTTGAGCGCGTCGTACGCGTTCTCTTCGTCGGTCACGATCACCAGCGTGAGGACCATGCCGATGGCCGGCGTGCCGATGTCCCGGCGCGCCTGCACCAACGCGGCGTTGATCTTGCTGGAGGTGGTCTCCGTGAGGTCGATCTTCATGGCCGGCGCCAGCTCCGTCCGTCTCGTGCGAGCATCTCGTCCGCCTCGATCGGCCCCCAGGTGCCCGCCGGGTACTGCGCGGGCTTGCCGTGCTTGTCCCAGTACTCCTCGATCGGGTCGAGGATGTTCCAGGACAGCTCGACCTCCTGGTGGCGCGGGAAGAGGTTCGCGTCACCCAGCAGGACGTCGAGGATCAGCCGCTCGTACGCCTCGGGGCTCGACTCCGTGAAGGACTCGCCGTACGCGAAGTCCATCGTGACGTCCCGGACCTCCATGGAGGTGCCCGGAACCTTGGAGCCGAAGCGCACCGTCACGCCCTCGTCCGGCTGGACCCGGATGACCAGGGCGTTCTGCCCCAGCTCCTCGGTCGCGCCCGACTCGAACGGCAGGTACGGGGCCCGCTTGAAGACCACGGCGATCTCGGTGACGCGGCGGCCCAGGCGCTTGCCGGTCCGCAGGTAGAACGGGACGCCCGCCCAGCGGCGGTTGTTGATCTCCAGGCGGATCGCCGCGTAGGTGTCGGTCTTCGACTTGGGGTCGATGCCGTCCTCTTCGAGGTACCCGACGACCTTCTCGCCGCCCTGCCACGCCGCCGAGTACTGGCCGCGCACGGTGTGCTTGCCCAGGTCCTCGGGGAGCTCCACGGCCGTGAGGACCTTGAGCTTCTCCGCCACCAGCGCCTTGGGGTGGAAGGAGCCGGGCTCCTCCATCGCGGTCAGCGCGAGCAGCTGGAGCAGGTGGTTCTGGATGACGTCACGGGCCGCGCCGATGCCGTCGTAGTACCCGGCCCGGCCGCCGATGCCGATGTCCTCGGCCATGGTGATCTGCACGTGGTCGACGTACGACCGGTTCCAGATCGGCTCGAACATCGTGTTGGCGAAGCGGAGCGCCAGGATGTTCTGGACGGTCTCCTTGCCGAGGTAGTGGTCGATCCGGAAGACCTCGTCACGCGGGAACACCTCGTGGACGACCTTGTTGAGCTCCTCGGCGCTCTTCAGGTCGTGCCCGAAGGGCTTCTCGATGACGGCACGCCGCCAAGAGCCCTCCTTCTGCGCCAGCCCGTGGTTCTTGAGCTGCTGGACCACCTTGGGGAAGAACTTCGGCGGCACGGACAGGTAGAAGGCGAAGTTGCCGCCCGTCCCCTGCGCCTTGTCGAGCTCGTCGATCGTCGACTTCAGCGTCTCGAACGCCGCGTCGTCGTCGAAGTCGCCCTGCACGAACCGGCAGCCCTGCACCAGCTGCTGCCAGACCTCCTCCCGGAAGGGGGTGCGCGAGTGCTGCTTGACGGCCTCGTACACCTCCTGTGCGAAGTCCTCGTGCTCCCACTCACGGCGGGCGAAGCCGATCAGCGAGAAGCCCGGCGGCAGCAGCCCCCGGTTCGCCAGGTCGTAGATGGCGGGCATCAGCTTCTTGCGCGACAGGTCACCCGTAACGCCGAAAATGACCAGGCCGGACGGCCCCGCGATGCGCGGGAGCCGCCGGTCCTGTGCGTCACGAAGCGGGTTCGCTCCGTCTACAGACAAAGTGCTCAGGCCTCCGTAGGGGCGAGGCGCTCAAGCTCCGCCTCCGTGGACTTCAGCAGGTCGTTCCAAGCCGCCTCGAACTTCTCGACGCCCTCGTCCTCCAGCAGCTGCACGACATCGTCGTACGAGATGCCCAGCTTCGCGACCGCATCGAGCTCGGCACGCGCCTGCTCGTAGGTGCCGCGCACGGTGTCACCGGTGATCTCGCCGTGGTCGGCGGTCGCCTCCAGCGTCGCCTCCGGCATGGTGTTCACCGTGTTCGGGGCGACCAGGTCGACCACGTACAGGGTGTCCTTGTACGCCGGGTCCTTGACGCCCGTCGAGGCCCACAGCGCACGCTGCTTGTTGGCGCCGACGCGCTCCAGGGCGTTCCACCGGTCGGAGGAGAAGACCTCCTCGTAGGCCTCGTAAGCCAGACGGGCGTTGGCGAGGGCCGCCTTGCCCTTGAGGGCCTTCGCCTCGTCGGAGCCGACGGCGTCCAGGCGCTTGTCGATCTCGCTGTCCACGCGGGACACGAAGAAGGAGGCGACCGAGTGGATCTCGGACAGGTCCAGGCCAGCGGCCTTGGCCTTCTCCAGACCCGCCAGGTACGCGTCCATGACCTCGCGGTAGCGCTCCAGCGAGAAGATCAGCGTGACGTTGACGCTGATGCCCTTGCCGATGACCTCGGTGATCGCCGGCAGGCCGGCCTTGGTCGCCGGGATCTTGATCAGCGTGTTCGGGCGGTCCACCAGCCAGGCGAGCTGCTTGGCCTCGGCGATCGTCGCCGTGGTGTCGTGGGCCAGCCGGGGGTCG
Organism: Streptomyces sp. NBC_00597; assembly: GCF_041431095.1. GTDB lineage: Bacteria > Actinomycetota > Actinomycetes > Streptomycetales > Streptomycetaceae > Streptomyces. Next base: position 2,930,043 of record NZ_CP107757.1, on the reverse strand, counting down.
ACCTCGATGGAGACCCGGCCGTCCTGGCCGTCGGTGCGGTCGTAGACCGGGCGCAGGATGTCGGCGGCGTCGCGGACGTCCGCCGTCGTGATCATCCGGATGGCTTCGTCGACGGTGACCTTGCGGGCGGCGAGGTCGGCGAGCTGCTGCTCGTAGCCGTCACCGCTGCTGATCGCCTTCTGGAAGATCGACGGGTTGGTGGTGACACCGACCACGTGCGACTGGTCGATGAGCTCGGCCAGGTTGCCGGACGTGATGCGCTTGCGGGACAGGTCGTCCAGCCAGATCGCCACGCCCTCGTCGGAGAGGCGCTTGAGTGCGTCTGTCATGGGAATTGCATCTCCTACTGGTTCGTGTACCGGTGTCAGCGCGCGGCGGCGGTGATCCCACCGATTTCATCAAGAGAGGCCTTGGCGGCGGCGGCCACGGCCTCGGGGGTGAAACCGAACTCGCGGAACAGCACCTTGGCGTCGGCCGAGGCACCGAAGTGCTCCAGCGAGACGATCCGGCCGGCGTCGCCGACGTAGCGGTGCCAGGTCAGGCCGACACCGGCCTCGACCGCGACCCGCGCCTTGACGGACGGCGGCAGGACGCTGTCCTTGTACGCCTGGTCCTGCTCCTCGAACCACTCGACGGACGGCATCGAGACCACACGGGTCGGGACGCCCTCGGCCTGGAGCGCCTCGCGCGCGCCGACAGCGAGCTGGACCTCGGAGCCCGTACCGATCAGGACGACCTGCGCCTGACCGCCCTCCGCCTCGAAGAGCACGTACCCGCCCTTGGCGGCGTCCTCGTTGCGCTCGTACGTCGGTACGCCCTGGCGGGTCAGCGCCAGACCGTGCGGGGCGCCCTTGCCGAACACCTTGGTGTGGCGGCGCAGGATCTCGCGCCAGGCGATGACGGTCTCGTTCGCGTCGGCCGGGCGGACCACGTTCAGGCCCGGGATGGCGCGCAGCGAGGCGAGGTGCTCGATCGGCTGGTGGGTCGGGCCGTCCTCGCCCAGACCGATGGAGTCGTGCGTCCACACGTACGTCACCGGCACGTGCATCAGCGCGGACAGGCGGACGGCGTTGCGCATGTAGTCGGAGAACACCAGGAAGGTGCCGCCGTAGATGCGGGTGTGGCCGTGCAGCGCGATGCCGTTCATGGTCGCGGCCATGGCGTGCTCGCGGATGCCGAAGTGGACGGTGCGGCCGTACGGGTCGGCCTCCGGCAGCGGGTTGCCCTTCGGGAGGAAGGACGAGTGCTTGTCGATCGTGGTGTTGTTGGAGCCGGCCAGGTCGGCCGAGCCGCCCCACAGCTCCGGGATGACCGAACCGAGCGCTTCGAGCACCTTGCCGGAGGCCGCGCGGGTGGCGACGCCCTTGCCGGTCTCGAAGGCGGGGAGCTTGTCCTCCCAGCCCGCGGGCAGCTCGTTGGCGTTGATGCGGTCGAACTCGGCGGCGCGCTCCGCGTTGGCGGTGCGCCAGGCGGAGAATTCCTTCTCCCACGCGGCCTTGGCCTCGCGGCCCCGGTCCAGCGCCTTGCGGGTGTGCGAGAGGACCTCGTCGGAGACGTCGAAGCTCTTCTCCGGGTCGAAGCCGAGCACGCGCTTGGTCGCGGCCACCTCGTCGTCGCCGAGGGCCGAGCCGTGCGAGGCCTCGGTGCCCTGGGCGTGCGGGGCCGGCCAGGCGATGATCGAGCGCATCGCGATGAAGGAGGGGCGCCCGGTCTCGGCCTTGGCCGCGGCCAGGGCCTCGAACAGCGCCTTCGGGTCGAGGTCGCCGTTCGGCTGCTGGGCGACGCGCTGGACGTGCCAGCCGTAGGCCTCGTAGCGCTTCAGGGTGTCCTCGGAGACGGCCGTCTCGGTGTCGCCCTCGATGGAGATGTGGTTGTCGTCCCACAGCAGCACCAGGTTGCCGAGCTTCTGGTGGCCGGCCAGGGCGGACGCCTCGTGGGAGATGCCCTCCTGGAGGCAGCCGTCGCCCGCGACCGCGTAGACCATGTGGTCGAACGGGGAGGTGCCCGGGGCGGCCTCCGGGTCGAACAGGCCGCGCTCGTAACGGGCGGCCATGGCCATGCCCACCGCGTTGGCGATGCCCTGGCCCAGCGGGCCGGTGGTGGTCTCGACGCCGGCCGTGTGACCGTACTCCGGGTGGCCGGGGGTCTTGGAACCCCAGGTGCGGAAGGCCTCCAGGTCGGCCAGCTCCAGGCCGAAGCCGCCGAGGTAGAGCTGGGTGTAAAGAGTGAGGGACGAGTGACCCGCGGAAAGCACGAAACGGTCGCGGCCGACCCACTCGGGATCCGCGGGGTCGTGCCGCATCACCTTCTGGAAGAGGGTGTACGCGGCGGGGGCCAGGCTCATCGCCGTACCGGGGTGGCCGTTACCGACCTTCTGGACCGCGTCGGCGGCCAGGATGCGGGCGGTGTCGACGGCCCGCTGGTCGAGGTCGGTCCAGTCGAGCTCTGTGGTCGTCGGCTTGGTGCTCACCGTGAGTCAGGGCTCCTCTCCACATGTCTTTGTTACCCGGTGACGAACGGTGCACCGGCGCGATTCCGAGCCTACCCCCGCGGCGGCGTGCAGCTATTCGAGTGCGCGCAGTCCGTCACAACGTCGACGGTCCGATCGGACCAACACGAGGCGACCCCCGCGCGGGGCGACGTAAGTGCAACGTCTACAGTGGCGTGGTACGTGCGAGCCTTCCGCGGACCTATATGTCCGGAGCTTGCTGGTTTCTCTGTCAGGGGTGTGCGTGACGGCCGTCGAATCCCGTCCAGCGGGGGTGCTCGGGACGAGCCCCGGTCACCGGCCGTTCGGGGCCCGGGTCATGGCTTTCGTGGCTTTGACCAAGCCGCGGATCATCGAACTTCTGCTGATCACCACAGTGCCGGTGATGTTCCTCGCCGAGCAGGGCGTGCCGTCACTGTGGCTGGTCCTCGCGACCTGCTTCGGCGGGTACTTGTCCGCAGGCGGCGCCAACGCGCTGAACATGTACATCGACCGCGACATCGACGCGTTGATGGACCGGACGTCGCAGCGGCCGCTGGTGACCGGCATGGTCAGCCCGCGCGAGTGCTTGGCCTTCGGCATCACCCTCGCGGTGGTCTCCACCCTGTTCTTCGGGTTCCTCGTCAACTGGCTGTCGGCCGCGCTCGCGCTCGGCGCGCTCCTCTTCTACGTGGTCGTCTACACGATGCTGCTGAAGCGGCGCACCGCGCAGAACATCGTCTGGGGCGGCATCGCGGGCTGCATGCCGGTGCTCATCGGCTGGTCCGCCGTCAAGAACGAGGTCTCCTGGGCCGCCGTCATCCTCTTCCTCGTCATCTTCTTCTGGACGCCGCCGCACTACTGGCCGCTGTCCATGAAGGTGAAGGAGGACTACGCGCGCGTCGGCGTGCCGATGCTGCCGGTCGTGGCGGGCAACAAGGCCGTGGCGCGCCAGATCGTCATCTACAGCTGGGTGATGGTGGCCGTCTCGCTGCTGCTGACCCCGCTGGGGTACACCGGCTGGTTCTACACCGCGGTCGCGCTGGCGGCCGGCGGCTTTTGGCTGTGGGAGGCGCACGCGCTGCACGCGCGGGCCAAGGCGGGCGTGACCGGCGCGAAGCTCAAGGAGATGCGCCTGTTCCACTGGTCCATCACCTACGTGTCGCTGCTGTTCGTCGCGGTGGCCGTGGATCCCTTCCTCCGCTGACGCTTCCTCCGTTCATTACCCGCCGGTAGCATGCTGTCCATGGCAGACACCACGGCGGACACCGCAGACAAGAAGCAGGACCGGAAGGCCGCGAAGCTGGCCAAGCAGATCGGCGCGTTCGCCAAGGAGCACGGCGGCGCCGAGGGCCAGATCGCGCACATCGGCCAGGCGGGCACCCGGATCGTCCTCGTCGGCACCGACGGCGGCTGGGGCGACCTGGTGGCCCCGACCTACGCGGTGGCCGAGCTCGCCGCGCAGAAGGCCGGCCTGACCCTCCACGAGGAGTTCGACGGCGAGTTCGCCGCCCGTGTGAAGACCGGTCCGTACGAGTGGTCGCGGATGGCCGGCATCCAGCTCGGCGGGGCGTCGAACCCGGCGGCCTGAGTCGGGCAGCGGCTCCGCCCGCCGCCGGCCGCCACCGGGAAGTTCCCCAGGTGGCCTCTCGGTCAACAGCGCGAGCAACACCTCACACCCCACTCACCCGTTAGGACGTGTGGAAGCCCCTTCCTCACGTCCGCAACGGGATGCCCGGATGATCGAAACGCCGCCCCTGGTGGACCAGTACTGCCACGGAGTGCTCCGCACGGAGCTGGGCCTCGGCACCTTCGAGGCCCAGCTGATCCGCTCGGCCGGCCCGGCCGCCGCCGGGACCACCTTCTTCGACACCCAGACCGGGTTCGCGGTACGCCGCTGGTGTCCGCCGCTCCTCGGACTGGAGCCGCACTGCACCCCCGCCCGCTACCTGGCCCGGCGGCGCGAGCTGGGGGTCGCCGAGGTCGGGCGCAGGCTGCTGCGCGGTTCCGGGGTGGCCGCCTATCTGGTCGACACGGGAGTCCCGGGCGACCTGACCGTCCCCAAGGAACTGGCGCTCGCGGGGGACGCCGACGCCTTCGAGGTCGTACGGCTGGAGCTGCTGGCCGAACAGGTCGCCGACACCTCCGGCACGGTCCCCGCCTTCCTCGCCAATCTCGCCGCAGCCGTCCACCACGCGGCCGCCGCGGCCGTGGCCTTCACCTGCGGTGCGGACGCGGGGTATCCCGCCGTGCTCGGGCGCGACCCGGAGCCGCCCGGTCCGGGCGAGGTGCGGGGGGCGGCCGGCCGGTGGCTGGCCCGGCGTTCCAAGGGCGGGGCCGTACGGGACCCCGTGCTCCTGCGGCACCTGCTGTGGAGCGCCGTGGCGACCGGGCTGCCGGTCCAGCTGCACACCGGGGCGGGCGCGGGCGAGCCGGGGCAGCGGCCGGAGCTGACCGATCCGGCGTTGCTGACGGAGTTCGTACGGGCCACCGCGGGGCTGGGGACCCGGCTGGTGCTGCTCGGCGGGTACCCGTACCACCGGCACGCCGCCCAGCTGGCGGCGGCGTTCCCCCACGTCCACGCCGATCTCGGTGCGGCGCCGGGGCAGAGCGGGCCGCGCACGGCAGGGGTGCTGGCCGAGGTGTTGGAGCTCGCCCCGTTCGGCAAGCTGCTGTTCTCCAGTGGCGGGCGCGGGTTGCCCGAGCTGCACGCGGTGGGCGCCCTGGTGTTCCGAGAGGCGTTGGGCCGGGTGCTGGGCGGCTGGGTCGGTGAGGGCGCCTGGTCCTGGCGGGACGCCGAACGGGTCGCGGCCATGATCGCGGCGGGCAATGCCCGCCGCGTCTACCGGCTGGACGAACGGGGCTGAGCGGGCGCGCACGAGGGGTCCGGGCCGGCGCGGCGCCGGGCCCCGAGCCCCCGGCGGCTCAGACGGAGGAGAGCTGCGGGTCGGCCTGCGCCGGGATCTCCGCCTGTGCGGCGGGCCGCTCGCGCAGGCTCAGCGCCACGCGGAGCACGGCGATCCACACCAGGCAGGAGCCGAGCATGTGGAGGGCGACCAGGACCTCGGGCACGTGGGTGAAGTACTGGACGTAGCCGATGCCGCCCTGGGCGAGCAGCACGATCAGCAGGTCACGGGCGCGGGCCCGGGTGTCGGTCGGTGCGTCGACCACGCGCAGCACCAGCCACATCGCGACGGCGAGCGCGCACACCACCCAGGCGGAGACCGCGTGGACGTGGGCGGTGGCCGACCAGTCGAACGGCATCCGCTCGATCTCGCTGCGGTCGCCGGCGTGCGGACCCGAACCGGTGACCACCGTGCCCGCCGCGACCAGCACCAGGGTGGTCGCGATCAAGGCCCACGACAGCTTGCGCACGGGACCGGGGACGCGCGGCCGGGGAGCGGTGTCGCCTTCGCGGGTGCGCTGCCAGGTCACCGTCGTGACGGTGATCAGGGAGGTGGCGAGGAGGAAGTGCCCGGCCACGCTGTACGGGTTGAGCCCCGTCAGCACGGTGATGCCGCCGAGGACCGCGTTGCCCATCACGATGAAGAACTGGAGCCAGCCGAGCCGCGTCAGCGAACGGCGCCAGGGCTTGGCCGAGCGGGCCGCGATGATGCCCCAGCCGACGGCCGCGCAGAGCACGTACGTCAGCATGCGGTTGCCGAACTCGACGGCGCCGTGGAAACCCTGCTCCTCGGTCACGATCAGGCTGCCGTCGGTGCACTTGGGCCAGGTGTCGCAGCCGAGACCGGAACCGGTCAGCCGCACCGCACCGCCGGTGACGACGATGACCACGCTCATGACGAGCGCGGCGAGCGCGGCCCGCCGGACGATCCGGGGTGACGGGGTCCAGCGGCTGGAGATGTAAGCGAGAGGGGTCAACACGGCCCTTATCGTACGCGGAGCCTTGTGCAAACTTTCACGAGGGGGTCCCCGCCCCACCGCCCGTAGGCCCGCCCGTCGCCGCGTCGGGTCCCGCGACCCGCCTGAACCGGGCCCCGGCGGGGTCGCCTTCCTCGTGCCACCAGACGCCGACGCGCCAATGGCCGCCGTCGCCCGGGTAGTCCGCGGACGCCGCGAACTGGCGGACCAATTCGTCACCTATGTCCTCAGCAGTCCTATTCCTCACTTCTGCCCCGTTGTGCCAAGGGTGTTCCTGTACGTTCCACAGTCCGTCAGGACCGCGCACCTCGAAGCGCCACACGGCGCGCCAGGGCGTGACCTCCAGCATCGTGCGCACCTGCTCGGCTTCCAGGTGCAGCCGCGCCGCCATCTCGGGCTCGGCCACCCCCTGGATCCGGGCCGCCACCACGGCCTGGGGCAGCAGGGGGTCCGGCAGCAGGCCCTGCCCGCGCAGGCTCACCAGGGAGTCGAAGGACAGGTAGCGCAGCCGCAGTTCGAGCTGGCGGCCGATGTGGTCGAGGGCCTCCTCCGCCTCCTGGGCCTCCTCGGAGCCGGGAGCCGCGAGCAGCAGTTGGCGGAATCCGCCCTCCGCGTCCACCGCCCAGGCCACCGCCTCCTCGGCGGCGCCCAGCTCCGCGAGGCGGTCCCCGAGGAAGACCTTCGCCTGGGCGAGGCCGCGGCGGTTGACCGGATCGTGCTGGTCCAGGCCCGCCCACACCTCGACGGCCGCCCGGGTCAGGTCGCGGGCGCGCTCGCCCGCCGCCCGCTCCATGGCGCTCGGGCCGCTCTCGGCCGCAGGGCCCAGCGGGTAGCGGGGCAGCCGGTCCCCGTCGCTGAGCGGCCAGGACAGCCAGACGCCCTGGTTGATCAGGCCCCGGGCGTACCAGCGGGCGTACTCCGGGGCGTGCGCGGCGGCCTGCTGCGCATGCCGCAACCCCTCCTCGACGGCGGACAGGGCCCCGGCCCGGTCACCGCCGGCGAACCGGCGGGCCGCCAGGTCGCCCAGGCGCAGGCCGAGCCGCGCCGCGCACTCGGGGTCGGTCCGCGCCGGTTCGCGCAGGGCGCCGATCAGCTCCGTGAGCAGCGCCTCGGCCTCGGCCGGCGCCGCCCGCGCGGCCCCCGACCGGATCCTCGCCCATTGGGCGTCCAGTCGTAGAACGTCTTCCCGTTGCGCCATGCCCGCCCCCCGGCGTCCTGGTGTGCACCGCCCCCGCGGGGCGGCGCACATCCTCCTGCCAGGCCAACGTCCGGGGGAGGCGATTCACTCCCAGCGGAAGAGCTTCGCGGCGGCGCCCAGCCCGAGGACGGCCCATGCGGCGAGTACGGCCACGTCCCCCCACGGCAGCGCGGCCCCGTTTTGCAGCACCTCGCGCAGGCCGTGGGAAAGCGCCGAGATCGGCAGCAGCCCCAAGGCGGACTGCACGGCGCCGGGGAACTTCTCCATCGGCACGATCACCCCGCCGCCGACCAGCAGCAGCAGGAACACCAGGTTGGCGGCGGCCAGCGTGGCCTCGGCCCGCAGGGTGCCCGCCATCAGCAGGCCGAGCCCGGAGAACGCGGCGGTGCCGAGCAGGACCAGGGCGGCGGCCGACAGCGGGTTCCCGTGCGGGGACCAGCCCAGCGCGAAGGCGATCGCCGTCAGCAGCGCGATCTGGAGCACCTCGGTGGCCAGCACGGACAGCGTCTTCGCGGCCATCAGCGCCCACCGCGGCAGCGGCGAGGCGCCGAGCCGCTTGAGGACCCCGTAGCGGCGGTCGAAGCCGGTGGCGATCGCCTGCCCGGTGAAGGCGGTGGACATCACGGCGAGCGCCAGGACGCCGGGCGCGAGGAAGTCCACGGAGTTCCCCGTGCCGCCCCCCTCTTGGACGGGCACGGTGACGATGTCGACGGCGGAGAACAGCACCAGCAGCAGCGCCGGGATGATCACGGTCAGCAGCAGCTGCTCCCCGTTGCGCAGCAGCATCCGGGTCTCCAGCCCCGCCTGCGCCAGGATCATGCGGGACACGGGCGCGGCCCCCGGGTTGGGGGTGAACGTACCGGCGCTCATGCGCGCAGCTCCTTGCCTGTGAGCTCCAGAAAGACGTCTTCGAGGGTGTGCCGCTCCACCGAGAGGCTGCTCGGCATCACCCCGTGCTGGGCGCACCAGGAGGCGACGGTGGCCAGCAGCTGCGGGTCCACCGAGCCGGTGACCCGGTAGGCGCCCGCGCTGAGCTCGGCGGCCTCGGTGCCGTCGGGCAGCGCCTTGAGCAGCGAGCCGAGGTCGAGGGCGGGCCGGCCGGTGAAGCGCAGGGTGTTCTCGGCGCCGCCGCGGCACAGCTGCTCGGGGCTGCCGTGGGCGATGACCCGGCCGGCGTCGACGATGGCGACCTCGTCCGCGAGCTGCTCGGCCTCGTCCATGTGGTGGGTGGTGAGGACGACGGCGACCCCGTCGGCACGCAGTTCCCGTACGAGGTCCCAGGTCGCCCGGCGGGCCTGGGGGTCCAGACCTGCGGTCGGCTCGTCCAGGAAGACCAGCTCGGGGCGGCCGACCACGGCCATGGCCAGGGCCAGGCGCTGCTGCTGGCCGCCAGAGAGGCGGCGGTAGGCGGTGCGGCCGCAGCCGCCCAGCCCGAGCCGTTCCACCAGGACGTCCACGTCGAGGGGGTCGGCGTACAGCTTGGCCATGTGGCGCAGCATCTCGACGGCGCGGGCGCCGGAGTAGACCCCGCCGGACTGGAGCATCACGCCGATCCGGGGGCGCAGGGCCTCGGCCTGGGCGATCGGGTCGAGGCCGAGGACGCGGACGGTGCCGGCGTCGGGGCGGCAGTAGCCCTCGCAGGTCTCCACGGTGGTCGTCTTGCCCGCGCCGTTGGGACCGAGTACGGCGGTGACCGAAGCCTTGCGGACGGTGAGGTCCAGCCCGTCCACCGCTGTTTTGGGGCCGTACCGCTTCACCAGTCCGCGGATCTCCACGGCGGGGTCGTTGCTCATGCGGGTGAGTCTACGGAGCCGGGGAGGGGGTTCCGGGCGCTGGGGTGGAAGCCCCTTTCGGTCCTGGGCGGCCATGAGTTTTTCCGGAGTGCGGTCCGGACGGCCCGGTCGGTTTCGGTGATCTTTTCGGAATTTCGACGTTCACCGTGCCGCCGTCCCCCATCGGCGGAGGATCGCTGGTGGGAGCCCTGTGCGGGGTCACCACAGGGGTCCCGGGGGATGGCGGAGCATTGGCTTCCGAATAACTCTGCGTCGACAAATTAGGTAACCCTTAGTGATAGAGGCCACCTGGCGTGGTCTCGGTCACGGCTTGTCGGGGCTCGACTAATTACGCAACAATGGCGTTGTGAAATACGGCGAACGGATGATCGAGACCCCCCAGGGGGAACTCGCTACCGGGGAGCGGTCAACCCGCAACCGGGTCGCGCGGTCCATCCTGGACCACGGTCCGTCCACCGTCGCCGACCTCGCCGCGCGTCTCGGCCTCACCCAGGCCGCCGTCCGCCGCCACCTCGACACGCTCGTCGCCGACGACGTGGTCGAGCCCCGTGAGCAGCGCGTCTACGGGACGCGCACCCGGGGCCGGCCCGCCAAGGTCTTCGCGCTGACCGACTGCGGCCGCGACGCGTTCGACCAGTCCTACGACTCCCTCGCCGCGGACGCACTGCGCTGGATCGCGCAGGCCGCCGGCGGAGGCGAGCAGGGGGAGGCGGCCGTCGCCGCCTTCGCCAGGGCGCGGATGGACGCACAGGCCGAGACCTACCGGGAAAGCCTGGACGCCGCCGCCCCCGCGGAGCGCACCGAGGCCCTTGCCAAGGCGTTGACCGCCGACGGGTACGCTGCTACGGCGAAGGGCGCTCCCGGTCCGCACAGCGGTGAACAGCTCTGCCAGCACCACTGCCCGGTCGCCCATGTCGCCGAGCAGTTCCCGCAGCTCTGCGAGGCGGAGACCGAGGTCTTCTCCCGCCTGCTCGGGACGCATGTGCAGCGCCTCGCCACGATCGCCAACGGCGACGGGGTGTGCACCACGTTCATCCCACGAGGCGCGGGCACCGCACAGACCAACACATCTGCATCTGCAAGTACGGCCGGGAGGAACCCCGCATGACCACGGAGACTGCTCACCCTGAGCTCGATGGCCTGGGCACCTACGAATATGGCTGGGCCGACTCCGACGCGGCCGGCGCCGCTGCCAAGCGGGGTCTGTCCGAGGACGTCGTACGCGACATCTCGGCCAAGAAGAACGAGCCGGAGTGGATGCTGAAGCTCCGACTCAAGGGCCTCAAGCTCTTCGGCAAGAAGCCCATGCCGACCTGGGGCTCCGACCTCTCCGGCATCGACTTCAACAACATCAAGTACTTCGTGCGTTCGACCGAGAAGCAGGCTGCTTCGTGGGAGGACCTGCCGGAGGACATCAAGAACACGTACGACAAGCTCGGCATCCCGGAGGCGGAGAAGCAGCGCCTCGTCGCGGGTGTCGCCGCCCAGTACGAGTCCGAGGTCGTCTACCACCAGATCCGCGAGGACCTGGAGGAACAGGGCGTCATCTTCCTCGACACGGACACCGCGCTCAAGGAGCACCCGGAGCTCTTCCAGGAGTACTTCGGCACGGTCATCCCGGTCGGCGACAACAAGTTCGCGTCGCTGAACACCGCCGTGTGGTCGGGCGGCTCGTTCATCTACGTGCCCAAGGGCGTCAAGGTCGACATCCCGCTCCAGGCCTACTTCCGCATCAACACGGAGAACATGGGCCAGTTCGAGCGGACGCTGATCATCGTCGACGAGGACGCGTACGTCCACTACGTCGAGGGCTGCACCGCCCCGATCTACTCCTCGGACTCGCTGCACAGCGCCGTGGTCGAGATCATCGTGAAGAAGGGCGGCCGCTGCCGCTACACGACGATCCAGAACTGGTCGAACAACGTCTACAACCTGGTCACCAAGCGCGCCGTGGCGTACGAGGGCGCGACCATGGAGTGGATCGACGGCAACATCGGTTCCAAGGTCACCATGAAGTACCCGGCCGTCTACCTGATGGGCGAGCACGCCAAGGGCGAGACCCTGTCCATCGCCTTCGCGGGCGAGGGCCAGCACCAGGACGCCGGCTCCAAGATGGTCCACATGGCGCCGAACACCTCCTCCAACATCGTTTCCAAGTCGGTGGCGCGGGGCGGCGGCCGCACCTCGTACCGCGGCCTGGTCGAGATCGGCGAGGGCGCCCACGGCTCCAAGTCGAACGTGCTCTGCGACGCGCTCCTGGTCGACACGATCTCCCGCTCGGACACGTACCCGTACGTGGACGTCCGAGAGGACGACGTCTCCATGGGCCACGAGGCCACGGTCTCCAAGGTCTCCGACGACCAGCTCTTCTACCTGATGAGCCGCGGTCTGACGGAGTTCGAGGCCATGGCCATGATCGTGCGCGGCTTCGTCGAGCCCATCGCGCGCGAGCTGCCCATGGAGTACGCCCTGGAGCTCAACCGGCTGATCGAGCTGCAGATGGAGGGCTCGGTCGGCTAGTCCCGACCGCCCCGCACCTCCGCAGCACCTCAATGACGTAGACCGTGTTCTTTTAAGAGAGCGAGCAAGACGACAGCCATGGCTGAGGCTCAGAACATCCCGGCGGGTTCGACCACCGCCGGCGCGATCGCGGTGGCCGCCGAGTCCACCGTCGCCACCCGGATGAGCGCACCCCCGTCCTTCGACGTGGCGGACTTCCCCGTCCCCCACGGCCGCGAGGAGGAGTGGCGGTTCACCCCGCTGGCGCGCCTGCGCGGTCTGCACGACGGCACCGCGGTCGCCAACGGCACCATGAAGGCCCAGATCGACGCGCCCGAGGGCGTCACCGTCGAGTCGGTGGAGCGCGACGACGCGCGCATCGGCAAGGCCGGCACCCCGGTGGACCGGATCGCCGCCCAGGCGTTCTCGTCCTTCGCCAAGGCCACGGTCGTCACCGTGCCCAAGGAGACCGTCCTGACCGAGCCGGTGCGCGTCTCGCTGCACGGCGAGGGCGGCACCACCTTCGGGCACACGGTCTTCGACGTACAGGCCTTCGCCGAGGCCGTCATCGTCATCGACCACACCGGTGACGGCGTGCGCGCCGCCAACGTCGACTTCCTCGTCGGCGACGGCGCCAAGCTCACCGTCGTGTCCGTGCAGGACTGGGACGACACCGCCGTCCACTGCTCCCAGCACAACACGCTGGTCGGCCGCGACGCGACCTTCAAGTCGATCGTCGTCACCTTCGGCGGCGACGTCGTTCGTCTGCACCCGCGGATCAGCTACGCGGGCCCCGGCGGCGAGGCCGAGCTCCTCGGCCTGTACTTCACGGACGCCGACCAGCACCAGGAGCACCGCCTCCTGGTCACGCACGACGCCCCGCACTGCAAGTCCCACGTGGTCTACAAGGGTGCGCTGCAGGGCGAAGGCGCCCACGCCGTGTGGATCGGTGACGTCCTCATCGAGAAGAGCGCCGAGGGCACCGACACCTACGAGATGAACCGCAACCTCGTCCTCACGGACGGCGCGCGGGTCGACTCGGTGCCGAACCTGGAGATCGAGACCGGCGAGATCGTCGGCGCCGGCCACGCCTCCGCGACCGGCCGCTTCGACGACGAGCAGCTCTTCTACCTCCAGGCCCGCGGCATCCCGGCCGACGAGGCCCGACGCCTGGTCGTGCGCGGCTTCTTCGCCGAGCTCGTCCAGCAGATCGGTGTCCCGGACATCGAGGAGCGCCTCCTCACCAAGATCGAGACCGAGCTTGAGGCGTCCGTCTGATGACCTACGTCAAGGCCTGTGCGCTGAGTGAGCTGGAGGAGAACACCCCCAAGCGGGTGGAACTCGACGGCACGCCGGTGTCCATCGTCTCCACCGAGGGGGAGGTGTTCGCGATCAACGACATCTGCTCGCACGCGAACGTCTCGCTCTCGGAGGGCGAGGTCGAGGACTGCATGATCGAGTGCTGGCTGCACGGGTCCTCGTTCGACCTGCGCACCGGCAAGCCGTCCGGTCTGCCCGCGACCCGCCCCGTTCCCGTATACCCCGTAAAGATCGAAGGGGACGACGTGCTCGTCTCCCTCACCCAGGAGTCCTGAGGCATCCATGGCAACGCTTGAAATCCACGACCTGCACGTCTCCGTCGAGGCCGAGAACGGCGCCCGCGAGATCCTCAAGGGCGTCGACCTCACCGTCAAGCAGGGTGAGACGCACGCCATCATGGGCCCCAACGGCTCCGGCAAGTCCACCCTGGCGTACTCGCTCGCCGGTCACCCCAAGTACACCATCACCGGTGGCACCGTGACCCTCGACGGCGAGGACGTCCTGGAGATGTCCGTCGACGAGCGCGCCCGCGCCGGCGTCTTCCTCGCCATGCAGTACCCGGTCGAGGTCCCCGGTGTCTCGGTCTCCAACTTCCTGCGCACCTCCGCCACCGCCATCCGCGGCGAGGCGCCGAAGCTGCGCACCTGGGTGAAGGAGGTCAAGTCCGCGATGGAGCAGCTCCAGATGGACCCGGCCTTCGCCGAGCGCAACGTCAACGAGGGCTTCTCCGGCGGTGAGAAGAAGCGCCACGAGATCCTCCAGCTGGAGCTCCTCAAGCCGAAGATCGCGATCCTCGACGAGACCGACTCCGGCCTCGACGTCGACGCCCTGCGCATCGTCTCCGAGGGTGTCAACCGCGTCCGTGAGTCCGGTGAGGTCGGCACGCTGCTGATCACCCACTACACGCGCATCCTGCGCTACATCAAGCCCGACTTCGTGCACGTGTTCGCGAACGGCCGCATCGCCGAGTCCGGTGGCGCCGAGCTGGCGGACCAGCTGGAGGCCGAGGGCTACGACAAGTACGTGAAGGGTGGCGCAACCGCGTGACACAGCTGCCTGGCCTCCTCGACATCGAGGCGATCCGCAAGGACTTCCCCCTTCTGGATCGCGTGGTCCACGACGGGAAGAAGATCGTTTACCTGGACAACGCTGCGACCTCGCAGAAGCCGCGCCAGGTGCTCGACGCGCTGAACGAGTACTACGAGCAGCACAACGCCAACGTCCACCGCGGCGTGCACGTGCTCGCCGAGGAGGCCACGGCGCTGTACGAGGGCGCCCGCGACAAGGTCGCCGCCTTCATCAACGCGCCGAGCCGCGACGAGGTGATCTTCACCAAGAACGCCTCGGAGTCGCTCAACCTGGTCGCGAACATGCTCGGTTGGGCGGACGAGCCCTACCGGGTCGACCGCGAGACCGAGATCGCCATCACGGAGATGGAGCACCACTCCAACATCGTTCCGTGGCAGCTGCTCTCGCAGCGCACCGGCGCGAAGCTGAAGTGGTTCGGCCTGACCGACGACGGCCGGCTCGACCTGTCCAACATCGAAGAGGTCATCACGGAGAAGACGAAGATCGTCTCCTTCACGCTGGTCTCCAACATCATGGGCACGATCAACCCGGTCGAGGCGATCGTCCGGCGCGCGCAGGAGGTCGGCGCGCTGGTGCTGATCGACGCCTCGCAGGCCGCTCCGCACATGCCGCTGGACGTCCAGGCGCTCGGCGCCGACTTCGTGGCCTTCACCGGCCACAAGATGTGCGGCCCGACCGGCATCGGCGTGCTCTGGGGCCGCCAGGAGCTCCTGGAGGACCTGCCCCCGTTCCTCGGCGGCGGCGAGATGATCGAGACCGTGTCGATGCACGCCTCGACGTACGCCCCGGCGCCCCACAAGTTCGAGGCGGGTACGCCCCCGATCGCCCAGGCCGTCGGCCTCGGCGCGGCCGTGGACTACCTCACCGCGATCGGCATGGACAAGATCGCCGCGCACGAGCACGCGATCACCGAGTATGCGGTCAAGCGCCTCCTGGAGGTCCCCGACCTGCGGATCATCGGCCCCACCACGGCCGAGGACCGCGGCGCCGCGATCTCCTTCACGCTCGGTGACATCCACCCCCACGATGTCGGCCAGGTCCTGGACGAGCAGGGCATCGCGGTCCGCGTGGGACACCACTGCGCACGCCCGGTCTGCCTGCGCTACGGAATTCCCGCGACCACGCGAGCGTCTTTCTACCTGTACTCCTCTCCGGCCGACGTCGACGCACTGATCGACGGGCTGGAGCACGTACGGAACTTCTTCGGCTGACGACGAGGGCGACGCAGTGAAGCTGGATTCGATGTACCAGGAACTGATCCTGGACCACTACAAGCACCCGCACGGGCGTGGCCTGCGCGACGGCGACGCCGAGGTGCACCACGTCAACCCGACGTGCGGCGACGAGATCACGCTGCGCGTGAAGTACGACGGCGAGACGCTGACCGACGTCTCGTACGAGGGCCAGGGCTGCTCCATCAGCCAGGCCAGCGCGTCCGTGCTGAACGAGCTGCTCGTCGGCAAGGAGCTGGCCGAGGCGCAGAAGATCCAGGGCGTGTTCCTGGAGATGATGCAGTCGAAGGGCAAGATCGAGCCCGACGAGGCCATGGAGGAGGTGCTGGAGGACGCGGTCGCGTTCGTCGGCGTCTCCAAGTACCCGGCCCGCGTGAAGTGTGCTCTGCTGAGCTGGATGGCCTGGAAGGACGCGACCGCCCAAGCACTGGGTGACGCCGCGGAGAGGAAGACGGCATGACCGAGAACGCGACGCCCCCCGAGGCGTCGATCAAGCCGGCCACCGAGGAGGAGGTCCGCGAGGCCCTCTACGACGTGGTCGACCCCGAGCTGGGCATCGACGTCGTCAACCTGGGCCTGATCTACGGCATCCACATCGACGACGCGAACATCGCCACCCTCGACATGACGCTGACCTCGGCGGCCTGCCCGCTGACGGACGTCATCGAGGACCAGGCGAAGTCGGCTACGGACGGCATCGTCAACGAGCTCCGCATCAATTGGGTCTGGATGCCCCCGTGGGGCCCGGACAAGATCACGGACGACGGTCGCGAGCAGCTGCGCGCGCTCGGCTTCAACGTCTGAGCCGTATCGCTCCAGGAAGGGCCCCCGGCATCGTGCCGGGGGCCCTTCGCGTTTTTCCGGCGGGAGCTCCACGGCTTCCGACGAGCCCTGCGTGTTCGTCCGGCGGACCCTTGAAGTGCACCGGAAGTTGGCCACGGTGGCCGAACCTGCTCGACGGCCGTGACGGCGTGACGCGTGGATCGCGCTCGGCCCGACTCGTGGGGACACCGATGAAGAAGCAGCTTGGTATCGCAGGGATCGCGGCGCTGGTCGTCGCCGGGACGGTCACGGTCGTGCCCGCCCAGGCGGTGACGTACGGGACGCCGACCATCAGCCTGTCCGCGTCGTACCTGTCCGGCGCCGTCGGCGCGGTCGGGGACCCGGTGGTGAACGTGACCGTGGGGCAGAGTGGCGCCGACGTGTCCGCGCTGACGGTCAGCGCGTCCGCGTCGAGCAAGGCCTCGGTCGCCGGGACCGGCGACGTGACCGTCACCGGGGCCGGGGCGGTGCGCCAGCTGGCCGTCACCGCGCGCGGCCGCGGCTACACGAGCCTCACGGTCAAGGTGGCGGGGCTGGGCGGCAAGAGCGCCACCAAGACCCTGTCCTACGCCGCCTCGGCCGCCGTGCAGAACCCGGCCGACGCCCGCTACTTCTCCGGCGCCTCGGACTCCTCGGCCGCCGTGGACGTCGGCGGCGGTTACACCGTCGTCGCCGACGACGAGAACAACGTGCTGCGCCTGTACGACCGCTCCCGCTCGGCCGCCCCGGTCCGGACCTGGGACTTCAGCTCGCAGCTCGGCGTCACCAAGGAGGTGGACATCGAGGGGGCGACCTTGATCGGCAACACCATCTACTGGACGGGCTCGCTCGGCAACAACAAGGACGGCGAGTACAAGGCGCCCCGGAACACGGTGTTCACCACCACGCTGAACGGCTCCGGGTCGGCCACGCAGCTCGCGTACGGACGCTCGTACAAGAAGCTCCGCGACGACCTGGTGGCCTGGGACACGGCGAACGGCAACCGCTACGGCTTCGCCGCCGGCACCGCGGCGGGCCAGGCGCCCAAGCAGATCGACGGCTTCAACGTGGAGGGCCTGGAGTTCGCCCCGGGCTCGACCACCACCGCCTACCTGGGCTTCCGCGCCCCGCTGGCCCCGGCGGTGCCGGGCGGCAAGGCGCTGATCGTACCGGTGACCAACTTCGACAAGGTCCTCTCCAGCGGGGCCAAGGCCACCTTCGGGGCGGGCATCGAGCTCGACCTCGGCGGGCTGTCGATCCGCGACATCCGCAAGAACGCGGCGGACCAGTACCTGATCCTGGCCGGCTCCTGGGCCGCGGACGACAACTCGGACCCGTACGCGCTCTACCAGTGGGACGGCGTCGCGGGCCACGCCCCGGTCAAGCGGGCCGACCTGCCGACGACGGACCCGGGCGGCTGGGAGGCCATCGTGGACGTGCCGGACCTGTCGGTGGCGGGGGCGCGGGTCCAGCTGATCACGGACAGCGGTTCCGCGGACCTGTACGGGGACGGGA
Source organism: Streptomyces sp. NBC_00597 (assembly GCF_041431095.1). Taxonomy (GTDB): domain Bacteria; phylum Actinomycetota; class Actinomycetes; order Streptomycetales; family Streptomycetaceae; genus Streptomyces. The sequence goes on along the minus strand of NZ_CP107757.1, from coordinate 2,912,247 downwards.
TCGAGGCCAAGGACCTGACGCACCCGGAGTTCAAGAAGTCGCGGGCGGCCTGGTTCACGCTGAACTGACCCCTTCCGGCTGACCCGGCCGTTGCGTACGGGGGTACACATCGATGTGTACCCTCGTACGCATGCCCTACGTACTGCTTGCCGCGGCCATCGCCGCCGAGGTGGCCGGGACCACCGCCATGAAGATCAGCGACGGTTTCACGAGGCTGTGGCCGTCGCTGGGTACCCTGGTCGGCTACGTCATCGCCTTCGCGCTGCTCGCGCAGACGCTGAAGTCGATGTCGGTGGGCACGGCCTACGCGATCTGGGCCGGGGCCGGCACCGCCGCCATCGCCGCGATCGGCATGGTGTTCATGGGCGAGGCCGCCACCGCGGCGAAGATCGCCGGGATCGCCCTGGTCATCGGCGGCGTGGTGCTGCTGAACCTGGGCGGGGCGCACTGATGCCGGCCGCGACCGGCGGCGGGCGCAGGTACGACCCCCAGCGGCGCCAGCGGATCATCGACGCGGCGATCCGGGTGGTGGGAGCCAAGGGCATCGCGGGGCTGAGCCACCGCAGCGTGGCGGCGGAGGCGGACGTCCCGCTGGGCTCGACCACGTACCACTTCAAGACGCTGGACGACCTGCTGATCGCGGCGCTGCGCCAGGTGAACGAGGGCCTCGCGCCGCTGCCGGACACCGACGACCCGGACCTGGCCGGGGCGCTGGCACGGCTGCTGGGGACGTTCCTGACAGCCGACCGGGCCCGGGCGGAGCTGGAGTACGAGCTGTACCTGGCGGCCCTGCGGCGCCCGGCACTGCGCCCGGTGGCCGCGGAGTGGACGGAGTCCGTGTCGGCGGCCCTGGCCCGCAGGGTGGACCCGCGGACCGCGCGGGCGCTGGTGGCCGTGATGGACGGCATCAGCCTCCAGGTGCTCCTGACGGACACCGAGTACGACGAGGCGTACACGAGGGAGCTGCTGACCCGGGTCCTGTCGGGCGCGGCCGGTACCGACGCCCCCGCCCGGCCCGTCGGTGCATGACCGCCGGGCTCTGCCGGGCCTGCCGGCTATGCCGGGCCGCAGTGCCCGGCTGCTAGCCGGTGGACCGGACCGCGGCCAGCGCAGCGGTGACGCTCGCCTCGATGTCCCGGATCGGGTAGATCACCTCGCGCACCGTGCGCTCACGGTCCACCACCAGCGTCAACCGCTTCAGCCGGCTCACCCCCGCCGCCCGGAAGGTCGGCAGCCGCAGCGCCGCCGTCAGCGTGAGGTCCGCGTCCGACAGCAGCGGGAACCGCAACCCCTCCGCCTCGGCGAACTCGCGCTGCTCGTCGGGCCGCTGGGTCGACACCCCGTGCACCGTCGCCCCCGCCGCCGTGAACTGCGCCAGCTGGTCCCGGTACGTGCACGACTCGAACGTGCAGCCCTTCGCCCCCGGGATCCCGGCCCACCCCGGCGGGTAGGACTCGGCCCTGGCGTACGCCCCGGGGAAGCAGTAAAGGACCGTGAACGGCGTGTCCGCCACGGGGTCCCGGACCTCCCCGAACCGGTCCGGCATTACCAGCTCCGGCAGTCGCGTGCCGCGCAGCGCGTGCACCCGCTCCGCCTCCCGCGAGGCCTCCTGCGTCGTCGCCGTCATCTCTCCCTCTCCCAGGACCCACGCGTCTCCCCAGTCCTGGAGGGCCACCAGGACCGGCAGCAGCCCCCGCCCGCGCGGGGTCAACCGGTACTCGTGCCGCACCGGGCGTTCCTGGTACGGCTCGCGCGTCAGCACCCCGGCTTCGACCAGCAGTTTCAGCCGCTCGGCCAGCACCTTGCGGGACATCCCCAGCTCGCGTTGGAACGCGTCGAAGCGGTGCACGCCGCGCGCGGCGTCGCGCACGATGAGCAGCGTCCACCAGTCGCCCACCACGTCGAGGGCCTGGGCGATGGCGCAGTCCGCGTCGTCGAGGTGTGTGCGCTGGGCCATGGGCACTCCTTTGTCCGTTGACCCAAGGCTGTCATGCTGACATAGTCCGTTCCCAAAAGGAACTTACTTGGTTCCAGGGGATCTGCGGGGGAGTGGGCGGCGTGGTGCAGGGCTTCAAGGACGTGCCCAGAGTGGTGTGGCTCCTGGCGGCCGGGGTGTTCGTCAACGCCGTCGTCAGCTTCACCTTCGTCTTCGTCTTCCTGTACCTGACCGGCCCGCGCGGCCTCTCCACCGCCCAGGCGGGCCTGGTCACCGGCATCGGCGGCATCGGCCTCGTCGCCGGGAACTTCACCGGCGGCTGGTACGGGGACCGCTTCGGCCACCGCCGGGTGCTGCTCGCCGCCTCCACCGCGGGCGGCCTCGCCCTGATGTGCTTCCCGCTGCTGCCCACCGCCGGGCTCTACGCGGCCCTGCCGCTGGCCCAGTACGCCTCCGGCGTGGTCCGGGCCGCCAACTCAGCGCTGGTCGCCGTCACCGTCCCCGAGGGGGCCCGCCGGCAGGCCTTCGCCGTCGTCCGCTGCGTCTCCAACGGCGGCTTCACCCTCGGCCCGCCCCTCGGGGCCCTGATCGCGACCGGGGTCTCGTACGACTGGCTCTTCGTCGGCGACGGTCTCGGCACCCTGTTCTTCGCCCTCTGGACCGCACGGGTCGTCCCCGCCCGCGGCGCCCCACGCACCGCCGCGGCCCCGGACGGGGGTCTGGGCCGCGGCGTGTGGGAGGAACTCCGGGCCCGCCCGGCCGTGCTCGTCCTGCTCGGCGCGATCCTGGTGACCGACCTCGTCTACCGCCAGCAGTACGGCACCTTCCCCGTCTTCCTCGCCGACCACGGGCTCGACACCCGTGCCTTCGGCTTCGTGATCGCCCTCAACGGCGCCGTCATCCTGCTGCTGGAGCTGCCGGCCGCCGTCGCACTGCGCGCCCGGCCGCCGCTCCCGGTCATCGGTACCGGCCTGGTCCTCGTCGGCGCCGGGTACGCCGCACTGCTGGTCGGGGTCGGGGTCGCGAGCGCCGCCACCATGATGGTGCTGCTCAGCCTCGGCGAGATCCTCTACAAGACCACCGCCACGGCGTACGTCGCCGACCAGGCGCCCGAGCATGCCATCGGGCGGTTCCAGAGCCTGTACGCGGGGGTCTCCGTCAGCGGCGTCGTCCTCGGGCCGCCGCTGGGCGGAGCCCTGTACGCGGCCGCGCCCGGGCTGCTGTGGCCGCTGTGCGCGGCGCTGGCGGTGGGCGCGGGCGCCGCGGTGCTGTACGCGGCACGGGGCGGGGCAGGGCGCGGGGCTCGGAGCGGGGGCGGGCGCGAGGGTGGGCGCGGGGCGCGACACGCGGCGCGACCGGCACATGAGACCGGTTCGCACCCTCGGGTCGTCGCCGGTTAGGTTTCGGGCATGACTGCTACGCGTACCACCGGCGCCGTCGCCGCCGGACTTGCCACCATCGCCGCCGACGGCACCGTCCTCGACACCTGGTTCCCCGCCCCCGAGCTGGTCGCCGAGCCCGGCCCGGCCGGCACCGAGCGCCTCACCGCCGACCAGGCCGTGCAGCTCCTGGGTGCCGCCGCGGCCAAGGCGATCCGCCTGGACGCGGTCCGCGACGTCGAGGTCGTAGCCGTCCGCACCGTGATCTCCTCCCTGGAGGACAAGCCGCTGGACGCGCACGACGCGTACCTGCGCCTGCACCTGCTCAGCCACCGTCTGGTCAAGCCGCACGGCCAGAGCCTGGACGGCGTCTTCGGGCTGCTGGCCAACGTCGCCTGGACCTCGCTGGGCCCGGTCGCCGTCGACCAGGTGGAGGCCGTACGACTGAACGCGCGCGCCGAGGGCCTGTACCTCCAGGTCACCTCGATCGACAAGTTCCCGCGGATGACGGACTACGTCGCCCCCAAGGGCGTGCGCATCGCCGACGCGGACCGGGTCCGCCTCGGCGCGCACCTCGCCGAGGGCACCACCGTCATGCACGAGGGCTTCGTCAACTTCAACGCCGGCACCCTCGGCACCTCCATGATCGAGGGCCGCATTTCGGCGGGCGTCGTGATCGGCAACGGCTCCGACATCGGCGGCGGCGCCTCCACGATGGGCACCCTCTCGGGCGGCGGCAAGCAGATCATCTCGATCGGCGAGCGCTGCCTGATCGGCGCCGAGGCGGGCGTCGGCATCGCGCTGGGCGACGAGTGCATCGTCGAGGCGGGCCTGTACGTCACCGCGGGCACCCGCGTCACCCTCCCGGACGGCCAGATCGTCAAGGCCCTGGAGCTCTCGGGTGCCAGCAACATCCTCTTCCGCCGCAACTCGGTCACCGGCACGGTCGAGGCCCGCCCGAACAACGCGGTCTGGGGCGGCCTGAACGAGGTCCTCCACAGCCACAACTGACGCGCACGGGCCGCGGCCCCGACTGCGGCCGGGGCGGCCAGGCCGGGCCCGGCCCCGGAGGTCACCAGGCCCGGCGTCGCGCCACGTTCCGGAACACCACAACGCTCGGAACGCCACAACGTCCTCACCGGCCCCGACTGGGGTGGTGAGGGCGTTGTGCGTTTCCCTGCCCCGGGACGTCCTCCCGCCCCGAGCGGGGGAGGGTGTCGCCGGGGCGGGCGGGTCAGCGGAGGGGGAGGGTGCGGATCAGGCCCGCGAAGGCCTCCTCCTCCGCCTCGGTCAGTTCGACCGACTCCATCGGGTGCGCGGCCGCGCCGCGCTGGGCCGGGATCACCGCGACGCCCTCGTACGCACCGGGCTCCGGGCGCTGGAAGCGGGAGCCCCACAGCATGTGGCCGAGGCCGAGCACCCACACGACGGCGGCCGCGAGCAGGAAGGCGAGGCCGATTTCCTGGGCGAAGGAGAGCGAGGGGAACACACGGTCCTCCGGGGGCGCGGGGGGACATGGTCGAGCGTGGGGACACTCAACACCACAACCCGGGTCGAATGGGTAATGATGTGGCGAGCGTCACGCCAGGGGCGAAAGTCCCCGACTTCTCCTCCGGGATCCCCGATGAGGCGCCCGCGCTCAGTGCTCCAGGTGCAGCTTGAAGCCCTCGTGGCTGCGGGCGAAGCCCAGCCGCTCGTAGAAGCGGTGGGCGTCCGCCCGCTGCTTGTTGCTGGTCAGCTGGACCAGGCCGCAGCCGCGCTCGTGCGCCCGTGCCACCGCCAGCCGCATCAACTCCGCGCCCAGCCCGCCGCCCCGCCGGTCCGCGCGCACGCGTACGGCTTCGACCAGCGCCCGCTCCCGGCCGCCCTGGCCGAGGCCCGGGACGTACGTCAGCTGCAGGCAGCCCAGTACCGTCCCGTCCTCGACGAGGACCAGCATCTCGTTGCGGGCGTCCGCCTCGATGGCGGCGAAGGCCCGCTCGTGCGCCCCGGTGACCTCGGCACGCTCCTCGCCGGAGTCCGCCAATAGGCCCAGTACGACGGGCAGGTCCTCGCGGGTGGCCAGACGGAAGATCATGACCGCAAGTGTGGCAGGAGGCCCGGAAAGCGGGTACCTCCCGGCGGTTGCCGGGGGAGGCGGCGTCCGGGCGCCCTGCGGCTCAGGCCCCTCCCGCGATCACGGGCGGAAGCGCAGCACCTGCGGGTCGTGGTCGCTGTTCTGCGCCGAGAACTCCGCGTTGATGTGCACGCTGTCGTACGTGAAGTTCTTGATCGCCGGGCTGGTCAGGATCTGGTCCAGCACCTGCGCGTTGCCCTGGTACACGTACGAGTAGCGCTCCGCCTTCGGCAGCGACTTGATCGCCGAGTACAGCGCGCCGCCGTCCTCCAGCGCCTTCGCGGTGCCCGAGAACTCGAAGTCGTTGATGTCGCCGAGGGCGAGGACGTTCGCGTTCTTGTCGGCCGCGAGGATCTCCTTGACGAAGGAGTTCACCGCCTGCGCCTGGAGCAGCCGCTTGGCCTCCGAGGAGCGGACCGGCGGCTGGTGGATCGAGGTCAGGCCCTCGTCGCCGCCCTTGGAGCCGAAGTGGTTGGCGATCACGAAGACCGTGCGGCCGCGGAAGACGAACTCGCCGGCCAGCGGCTTGCGGCTGTCGGCCCACGCCGGGTTCGTCGGGTCGATGCGGCCGGGGGAGTGGGTCAGGGCGGCCTTGCCGTTCTCCTTGGACACGCCGGTCGCGGTCAGCGAGTCGCCCGCCGCGCGGTCGGTGAAGGAGACCCGGGCGGGGTTGAAGAGGAACACCTGGCGGATGTTGCCGCCGGGCTCGCCGCCGTCCTTGTTGTTCTCGGGGTTGATGGTCCGCCACTCATAGGCCGGGCCGCCCGCCGCCGCGATGGCCGCGGTGAACTTCTTGATGGTCTCCTCGGCCGAGACGGTGCCGTCGTTCTTGGCGCCGTTGTTGTCCTGGATCTCCTCCAGGGCGACGATGTCGGGCGAGGACAGGTTCTGGACGACCGCCTTCGCCAGGTTGTCGAACTTCTCCTGCGGGTCGGTCGGGTCGAGGTTCTCCACGTTGTACGTGGCCACCGCGAGCTCGCCGGGCGACTGGGCCTTGGTCGTCTCGGGGGCGAGGGTGCCCGCCTTGACCGTGCCGAGGGTGCGCGCCACCAGGGTGTAGCCGCCGAACTGGTTGAAGTCCAGCGGGCCCTCGGTGGTGCCGGTCAGCTTGTCGCCGACGTTCGCCACCGGGAAGGGCTGCTGCGCCAGCGGCGCGAGCTGCTGGACCTGGAGCCGGCCGGTGTTCTGGGACTCGTACGAGCCGTAGAGCGTGCCGCCGCGCTTGGCGGTGTTCTCCCAGCCCTTCACGGTGACCCACATCTCCGCGTGCGGGTCGGTGGCGCCGACCACCCGCGAGGTGCCGATCTTCACGTTCATGCCCTCAAGGGACTCGTAGAAGTCCAGCGCGTAGCGCGAGGGCTCCAGCGTCAGGCCGTTGATGCCGTTCGCGGCGGCCGGGTCGCCCGCCGGGGCGTACTCGGCGGGCACGTTGTACTCGTTGATCGCAGTGGCCTCGGGCAGCGCGTTGCCCGAGGAGACCACGGTCACGGCCGGCTTGGAGATCTGGGTGACCGACTGGTTGCCGGAGGAGACGCCGCCGGGGACGTACTCGCCGACCAGACCGGAGACCTTGACCGCGTCGCCGACGGCGACGGTCGGGACGGAACTGGTGAAGACGAAGATGCCCTCACTGGTCGCGTCGTTGTCGTCGGCGTCCGGGTCCTGCATCCAGAAGCCGCGCGAGCCGTAGGTGCGCACGCCCGTCACGATGCCCGCGACATCGGCGACCTGCTTGCCGCCCAGCGGGGATATCCGGGTGGTGCCCTGGATGTCGTGGATGCGTACCGGATCGGCGGACGCGTCGCTTTCGGTCGCGTCGGCGGTGCCCGCCAGCAGACCGGTGGCCAGGGCGGTGGCGACGAGCGCCGAGACGGCGGCGGAACGGGGATGCGAGGAGCGCATGGTCAAGAACTCCGGTGTGTGGAAGAAGGAAGCGAGAGGGTGATGCGTGGTTTTGGCCGGATTCGCAAGGGGGTTCCACGGCTGATCCGCAGGAGATCCTCGGGAATCCAGCCGGTCCCCCATAGATCTACGCGCGTCAATTTCCTGTGTGACCAGGGAAGTTGTCAAGGTCTCCAGGGGATATGGCAGCTGACTGTGGGATGAACCAAAGGAGATGGTCCGCCGGGCGCGCCCGAAATGCGTCTACTCTGGTGCGCCGGACGGCCGCCCCACGGGGGCCGTGCCCGCCGCCCCACCGCGTCCGCGAGGAGACCGCCCCATGTCCGCAGAGCCGCACCCCACGCTGCCGCCGGTACGGCTGCCCTCCGATGCGGAACTGGCCCGCGACGCCCTCGTCGCCCCGCTGTTCGCCCGCGCCGTACGGCTGGCCCGCTGGGCCGGACCGGACACCCGCGTCGACATCGGCGGCGAACTCGTCGCCGCGCAATTGACCGAGGCCGCCGCCGCGCTCGGCCTCGACGCGGCCGACGAGGAGGGCCCCGCGCTCGCCAGCCAGGCCTGGCGGGTGGCCGTGGACACCGGCCTCGTCGACGTGACCGAACCTGACGAGGACGCCGAGGAGGAGTCCGGTACCGCCGTGCCCGGAGAGGACCTGGCCCTGGTGGTCGGCGGCGCGCCCGGCGAGGTGCTCGACCTGTGGCTGGCGGCCCTGGACACCGTGCTCGCGGACGCCGCCGTGCCCGATCTGGACGCCCTCGTCGACGCGTTGGACGAGGGCGGCGTGGTCGACTTCGACCGGCTCGACTGGAACCCCGGCCGCGAGGCGGACTTCCTCGACGGGGTCCTCGCCAACCTCTACCTGCTCTCCGTCTCCGAACACGGAGCCTCGGACGGGCCGATTCCGCTGCCCGTGCTCGCCGCCTCGATGGTCATCCCCGAGGACATGGCCGAACCGACGGACGCCGTGCTGGAGCAGGTCTCGGACGCGATGATGCGCCTCGACGACCAGTTCCGGCAGCTGGAGCCGATCGGGCTCGTCGAGTTCCGGCCCGTCGACGAGGCGCTGATGGCGGAGGCGGACGACGAGGAGTTCGCGGCCGGTCCGATGGCCGGCGCGGCCGACGACGAGGACGTCTCCCGGTACGGGATGGTGCGGCTGACCCCGCTCGGCCTGTACGGGATCCGAGCCCGCATGCTGGAGGCCGGGGTCGCCGCCCCCGCCGTCGGCGAACTGGCCGACAAGGGCGCGGACGCCCTTCTCGACGCCGTCTCCGGCTACCCCGAGGGCGCCGCCCAGGCCGAGATCGAGCAGTGGCTCGCCGGCCGCGAACTGCCCGTCGCGGTCACCGAACTGCTGGCCGCCGCCCGGGGCGCCGACGAGGGTGGCCCGCTGCGCAGGCTGCGCTGCCAGCAGGCCCTGGCGCCGGCCGGTCCGGAAGCCGAGCCCGCGGTCCGCGCGGTGCTGGACGACCCGGAGCTCGGCGGGCTCGCCCGGGTCTGGCTGACCGAACGCGGGGCGGCCGACGTACCGGCGCCGGACGGGGCCATGGTGTTCTGGCTGACCGTCGACACGATCGCGGCGCAGCTCGTGGCGGACGGGGAGACGGAGGAACTGCCGCTACTGATGGAGTCGCTGACGGCCCACCACGCGGGGTTCTTCGACCAGGTCTGGCGGGTGGAGCACCCGGCGACGGCGTACGTACTGGAGGCGATGGGCCGGATGCACCCGGACAAGAAGGCCGCCAAGGAGGCCCGCAAGGCCGCCTTCAAGGCGCGTTCGCGGCGCGCCTGACCCGGGAACCTGCGGGACGGAGGGGGAGGCTGGGGCGACGGCGGCACCACGGTGGCCGCGACGCCGGGGCGGGCCGGGGAGGGGACGTCCGGAACGCGTGGTTGCTGAGCCGGAGTTGGTCATTCCGGCCACCGGCAAGGGGGCCGCTCCCCTTCGCGGGCAGTTCAGCCGCCGTTCACGTGCGGGCGGGAGCGTGAGCGCCGACGACCGCACGACAGGCGCACCACCTCCCCACCCCTGGAGACCCGATGCCGCTCAGCCGTAGAGACTTCACCGCCCGCACCGTCATCGCCGGCGCGGGAGTCGCGCTCACCGGCACGGTCGGGGCCCTCGCCACCGCCCCGGGAGCGCTGGCGGCCGACGACGGCACCCTGCGCGACGAGCACGGCCGCCCCTGCGAGCCCGGATACGGCCCGCTCCTGTCGGACCCGGCCGGACTGCTCGCCCTCCCCGCCGGGTTCAGCTACCGCGTGATCACCCACAGCGGTGTCACCAGCCTCGACTCCGGCGAGTCCACCCCGTCCAACCACGACGGCACGGCCGCCTTCGAGGGCCACCGCGGAGTCACCCTCCTCGTCAACAACCACGAGCTCAAGGGCAAGCGGGAGGCCTGGGCCCACCCCGTCCCGCTCACCGAGGGCCTCGTCTACGACCCGGCCGCGGCCGGCGGCTGCACGGTCGTCGAGGTCCGCCGCGGCGGCGAGGTCGCCGAATGGGTGGGCATCGCCGGTACGTCCACCAACTGCGCGGGCGGAGCCACCCCCTGGGACACCTGGTTGACCTGCGAGGAGACCGAGGACCTGGCCGGCAAGAACGGGATGACCAAGGACCACGGTTACGTGTTCGAGGTCGACCCGCACGACCGCCGCGCCAACCGCGACCCGAAGCCGATCAAGGCCTTCGGCCGGTACGCCCACGAGGCAGTGGTCATCGACCCGCGCCAGGGCCACGCCTACCTGACCGAGGACGCCTCCGGCCCCAACGGGCTGCTCTACCGCTGGACCCCGCCGAGCGGCTTCCGCCACGGGCGCGGCAAGCTCCGTACCCTCGCGGCCGACGCCGGCGTGCTGGCCGCCGCCAAGTGCTTCGACGGCGCGGGCCGGTTCGTGGACGACCTCTCGCGCGCGACGGACATCGGCACGGTCTACGGCGTCGACTGGGTGACCGTGCCGGACCGCGATGCGCGGACGCTGTCCGTGCGCAAGCAGTTCGGGGACGGCGCGGTGACCCGTGCCCGCAAGCTGGAGGGCATGTGGTGGGCCGACGGCGGCACGTACTTCGTCTCCTCGTACGCCCGTGAGGAGAGCCCGGGCACGGCCCACGACGGCCAGGTGTGGTTCTACGACCCGAAGCGGCGCACGATCCGGTTGACGGTCGTGCTCGGGGTGAACGCCGACCCGGCCAAGGACGGTTCCTTCGACGGCCCCGACAACATCACGGTCTCTCCGTACGGCGGCCTGGTGATCGCCGAGGACGGCAGCGGGCTGCAACACCTGTTCGGCGCCACCGAGTCCGGGCGCACGTACCCGCTGGCGCGCAACGAGCTGAACCTGGGGACGGCGCAGGAGCCGGAGTACTCCGAGTTCACGGGGGTCTGCTTCTCCCCGGACGGGCGCACGCTGTACGCCAACATCCAGGAGCCCGGCATCATGCTGGCCATCACCGGTCCGTGGCGGCGCGCACACTGATGCCCGGAGGTCGGTACGCACGAGCGACGGCCGGCACCACGATCGACGGCTGCGCCGCCGCCCGTTCACTGGGCGGCGGCGACCTCGGCGATCTCGGCGCGACTGGCGGCGGCCCATTCCTCCAGCAGGAACTCATACGCCTCGGAGGGCCACTCGTCGTCCACCCGGGTCTCGACGAGGTGCCGTATCGCCTCGTTCGCCTCTGCGGCGGACGGGCGGGCGGGACCCACGGGCCGGAGTGTGGTGTACATGCTTTCAAGGCTACGGGCGGGCACTGACAGTCACGTCCGGATTAAGGGTGGAATCCATCACCTCGGCCCGGGGGCTCGCCGGTCATCGTGGCTCCACGTGCCCGCCCACCTGCTCAGAGTGTCTGGGAGCCGGGCTTGACCATCCCGCGCACTGTGCGGGACTTCACAAACTCGCCGATGGCCGTCATCTCCCATTCGCCCGAGAACTGGCGGATCAGCTTGGCCATCATGACCCCGGTCTGGGGTTCGGCGCTGGTGAGGTCGAAGCGCACCAGCTCCTCCCCGCTCGCCGCGTCGATCAGGCGGCAGTAGGCCTTGGCCACCTCGGTGAACTTCTGGCCGGAGAACGAGTTGACCGTGAAGACCAGTCCGGTGGCGTCGGCGGGCAGCCGCCCGAGGTCCACGACGATCACCTCGTCGTCCCCGGCGCCCTCACCGGTGAGGTTGTCGCCCGAGTGCTTGACGGCACCGCCCAGGATGGACAGCTTGCCGAAGTAGCAGCTGTCGATGTGGTTGCGGTCCGGCCCGTACGCGATCACGGACGCGTCGAGGTCGATGTCCCGGCCGCGGAACGCCGGCTCCCAGCCCAGGCCCATCTTGACCTGGGAGAGCAGCGGGCGGCCGTTCTTGACGAGCGACACCGTCTGGTTCTTCTGGAGGCTGACCCGACCCTTGTCGAGGTTGATCTTCCCGGCGCCGGCGGCCGCCGGCGGCGCCGCGACGGACGGGGCCGGGGCTGCCGGGGGCGCCGACGGCGTCGTGGGGAACGCGGGCGCTGCCGGGGTTGCCGGGGCACTCGGCCAGGAGGAGGCGGACGGCGCGGACGGGGCCGCAGGAGCCTGCGGGGCCGCTGCGGGCGGCGGGGGGTCCTCGTCCACGGAGACCCCGAAGTCGGTCGCGATCCCGGCGAGGCCGTTCGCGTACCCCTGGCCGACCGCGCGCACCTTCCACACGCCGCCGCGCTGGTAGACCTCGACGACCACGAGCGCGGTCTCGGTACCCAGCTGCGGCGGGGTGAAGGTGGCGATCACCGCGCCGCTCTCCGCATGCCGCACGGTGGCGGTGGGCTCGATGCCCTGGAACGTCTGACCCGCGGCGTCGGGACTGGCCGTGACCACGATCCGCTCGATGCCCGGCGGCAGCGCCCCCGTGTCCACGGTGATCGAGTCCGGCGCCGCCCCGCCGCCCGACCGGTAGCTGACACCGGGCCCGGACGGCTGGTTGTAGAAGATGAAGTCGGCGTCGGAACGCACCTTGCCGTCCGCCGCGAGGAGGAGTCCCGATACGTCGAGCCGCACCGGGGCAGCCACGTCCACCGTCACACGGACGGTATTGAGCGGCAGGTTGGAACCTGGGGTCATAGCGGTCATGCCGGGAGAACGACCGGAGGCGCTTTGCCGTTCCCTTACCCTCGCGAGAGATTTCAGCGCCGGTTGCGGGGGTGGTTCTTCGCCGTCCGCTCGTTGCCGAACTTGTACGCGCCGGTCCAGCGGGCCATCACCAGCTGCGCGTCGCCGGACTCCACCTCGGCGAGGAACTTCTCCGCCCGACCGCCGCGCAGGGTGCTCGCGGCCCGGCCCTGGTGCGTGATGACGACGCTCTGGTCGCCGCGCTGTTCGTACGTGAATCCGTGGGGTCTCGGCATGACCGGCAGCCTGCCGGTCGGGGGCCGGGCGGGCAACGGATTTACGGGGCCCGGGGCCGGGGTCCGGGGCCGGGGTCCGGGGTCGTGGCCGGGGTCGTGGCCGGGCCTTGGGGCCGGGCCCTGGTCGGCGGCCCGGTCCCGGCCCGGACGCGGGGGCCTCAGCCGCCGGTGACGCGGCGCGGCAACCCCAGCGGGTTCCCCTCGCGCAGCTCCGCCGGAAGCAGCGGGTCCGGCACCGACTGGTAGGCCACGGGCCGCAGCCAGCGCTCGATGGCGGTCCCGCCGACCGACGTGGAGTGCGAGGTCGCCGCCGGGTACGGACCGCCGTGGTGCTGGGCCGGCGCCACCGCGACGCCGGTCGGCCAGCCGTTGACCACGATCCGCCCCGCCAGCGCCGTGACCTGCGCGATCAGCTCTGCCGCCGGGCCCGGACCACCCTCGGCCTCGGCCGCGGACAGCTGGAGCGTGGCGCTCAGGTTCCCGGGGAGCAGCCCGAGCACCGACCCCGCCTCGCCCTGGTCGGCGTACCGGACGACCACGGTCACCGGTCCGAAGCACTCCTCCAGCAGCACCTCGTACGCGCCGCCCTCCAGGAGCAGCCCGGCCGGGACGGTCAGGTACCCCGCGCCGACGGTGTGTTCGCCGCCGGAGCCGGGCGTGACGGGAGCGCTCACGCCGGGCAGGGCGGCACGCTCGCCCACGCCGGAGACGAAGTTCTCGCGCATGCGGTGGTCGAGCAGGACCCCCGGCTCCGTTTCGCCCAGCGCCTTCGTCAGCGCCCCGGTGAGCCGGTCGCCGTCCGAGCCCGCGGGGACGAGGACCAGGCCCGGCTTGACGCAGAACTGGCCGACCCCGAGGGTGACCGATCCCGCGAGCCCGGCGGCGATCTCCTCGGCGCGCTCGGCGGCGGCCGCGGGCGTGACCACGACGGGGTTGAGGGAGCCGAGCTCGCCGTGGAACGGGATGGGTACGGGCCGGGCGGCGGCCGCGTCGAACAGTGCCCGCCCGCCCCGGATGGAACCGGTGAATCCCGCGGCGGAGACGAGCGGGTGGCGGATCAGCTCCAGGCCCGCGTCGAACCCGTGGACGACGGCCACCACTCCGGCCGGCAGCCCGACCGCCACGGCCGCGCGGCGCAGCAGCGAGGCGCACAGCTCGGAGGTGGCCGGATGGTCGGGGTGCGCCTTGACGACCACCGGGCAGCCGGCGGCGAGCGCGCTCGCGGTGTCCCCGCCGGGGACGGAGAAGGCGAGCGGGAAGTTCGAGGCCGCGTAGACCGCGACCACGCCCAGCGGCACCTTGTAGCGGCGCAGCTCGGGGCGCGGCGGGACGGCGCCCGCATCGGCGTGGTCGATGCGGATGTCGAGGTACGAGCCCTCGTCGACGGCGTCGGCGAAGGCCCGCAGCTGGCCGGTGGTGCGGGCGAGTTCGCCGGTGAGCCGGCCCGGCCCGAGGGCGGTCTCGGCGTCGGCGGCCTCGATGACGTGGGCCGCGGCCTCGTCGAGCAGGTCGGCGGCCGTGCGCAGGAAGGCCGCGCGGGCGGTGCGGTCGGCGAGCGCACCGCGCGCCGCGTGGGCGGCACGCACCGCTTCGTCCACCTCGCCGGATGTGGCTTCCACCGCAACCTGTTCGCGCTGCTTCCCGGTGCGGGGGTCCACACTCCAGACTGGTGTTGCTGCCATGGCGCACTGCCTCCTGGATCTGCCCTGACCCGCGCGGTGGCGTTCAGTATTGTGAACGCCGTTCCGATGGATGAATGATCACATCCGTTCCGGACTCTATTTCCGGGTCTTCCGCGTTGACAAGAGACAAGAGGGGCAAAAGGCGAATGACCACAGCCGAGTCGGTGAGCCCACAGAGCCCGGACAGCCTGGCGGGCGGGGGGCCGGGAGCGCCGGCGGCCGTCAAATCCGCCGTCCGTACGGTGCTGTTGCTGGAGCACTTCGCGGCGCGGCCCGGACTGCACAGCCTGGCCGACATCCAGCACGACCTCTCGCTGCCCAAGTCCAGCCTCTACATGCTGCTGCGCACGCTGGTGAACCTGGGGTGGGTGGAGACGGACGCGACGGGCACGCGGTACGGAATCGGCGTACGGGCCCTGCTCGTCGGCAGCTCCTACATCGACGGGGACGAGGTCGTCGCCGCGGCCCGGCCCACCCTGGACCGGCTCTCCGACGACACCACCGAGACCATCCACCTGGCCCGGATGGACGGCACGAGCGTCGTCTACCTGGCCACCCGCCAGTCCCAGCACTACCTGAGGCCGTTCACCCGCGTCGGCCGGCGGCTGCCCGTGCACTCGACCGCGCTGGGCAAGGCGCTGCTGGCGACCCACTCCGACCAGGAGGTGCGGGCGCTGCTGCCGCGGCGGTTGGAGGCGGTCACCGAGCACACGATCACCGACCGGGAGCAGCTCGTGGAGGAGCTGGCGCTGGTACGGGAGCAGGGCTACGCGGTGGACCGGGAGGAGAACACCCTCGGGCTGCGCTGCTTCGGGGTGGCGGTGCCGTACCGGACGCCGGCCCGGGACGCGGTGAGCTGCTCGGTGCCGGTGGCCCGGCTGACGGCGGGCCACGAGCAGCGGATCAAGGCGGCCCTGTTCGAGGCGCGGGACCGGCTGTCGGTGGCGACCCGTCGCATGTGAGGCGGTGGACGGGGGCGGGGCCTCCCCCGTGCGGGGGAGACGGTTCACCTTCGTGGGGGAGGTGGCGGGGCGGCGCGGACGCGACCGTTGAGTCATGACCACACGAGCGGTGCAGACGAACGAGACGGCGACGGGCGCGGTGGCGCGGTCGATGGCCGCCAGCCGGGAGGCCGGGGGCGGGGCCGCGATCGGGGTCGGGCCCCGTGCCGGAACCGGGATCGGGGCTGGGATCGGGATCGGGACCGGGATCGGGACCGGGCGCAGGGTCCTGCGAGTGGCGGCCCTGGTGGCCACCTTGCCGTACCTGTGCCTCAAGGGCGCCTGGGTGGCGGGGAGCCGCATCGGGATACCGGACGGCAGTGTGCTGCTGGAGCCCGGGATGTTCTTCAAAGCGGCGAACGCGATCACGATGGCCATGGACGCGGCCGTCATGGTCCTGGTGTTGGTGTTCACCCGGCCCTGGGGCAGACGGGTGCCGTCCTGGCTGCTGACCGTCCCGGTCTTCCTCGCCACCGGACTGCTCGCCCCGATCGTCGTGGCCTTTCCGGCCCAACTCCTCCTGGGGGCCGTGGGACTGGGGCCGGACGCGGCCGCGCAGGCGGCGAAGGAGCCCTTCCTCGACCCGTGGGTGTTCAACGTCGTCTACGGCGGTTTCATCGTGCAGGCCATTGCCCTGGCCGGGCTGTTCGTCCCCTATGCGCGGGAGCGCTGGGGCAGCCGGTGGCAGGGCGTCCAGGGCGAGCGGCTGCCGTCACCCACGGGGGTGGTGGCGGCAGCCGCGTCGGTGTCGGCCGTGATCGTGGCGGCGATGCACCTCATCTGGGCCTTCGGGGGCACGGCCGGGCTGAGCGCCTCGCAGATATCGCAGTTCAGTCCCCAGACCGGCGCGGTGTACGCCACCCACGGGATATGCGTACTGGCCGCGGGGGCGGGCGCGGTGAACCTGGCACGGGGCGGGACCGGGCAGGCCCGGTGGGCGCTGGCCGTCGCCTGGATCGGGGCTGCCGAGGCGGTGGGTTGGGGCCTGTGGCTACTGGTCTCCACGATGGGCGTCACCGATCCCGCGAAGGAGGTCACCACCGTGATGGTCCTGACCTACGCTGGCCAAACGATCACCGGCCTGCTGGCCGCAATCTTGCTGGCCCGGTTCCTCGCCTCACGCCGCCGCACCGGGTGACGCGGAGCGACGCGAGGGGGACGGGCCGGCGGGCGACGGTCAAGGTGGGGGCCGCGGTGTACGGGGGGCGAGGGGATGGGTGCGGGGACGCGGGCCGGTGTGGGCCGGCTGCTGGGGGCGCGGGCCCGGTTGCGCTGGGTGCACCTGATCCTCGGCGGGGCACTGCTGATGCCGTACTTCCTGCTGGCCCAGGTGGTGGTCGCCGTCTGGTCCGGCCGGGGCAACGTCTTCGGCTCCACCGCGCTGACCCTCGCCTCGTACGGGCTGTCCCTGCCGCTGGTCGCGGTGACCGGTCTGTTCGGGCTCGTCCGACCGATGTCGGCCGGCGCCGTACGGGCCCTGTGCGGGGTGCCGGGGGAGCGGCTGGCCGAGGGACCGGCCCGGTCCTGGGCGGCCCGGGGGCGGACCTCGGCCTGGTGGACCCTGCACCTCGGGGTCGGCGCGGTGATCAGCGGGATGAGTCTCGCGGTACCGCCCATGGCGGTGGCGCTGATCGCGCTGCCGGTCGTGAGCAGGCTGCGGAACAGCCCCTTGGGGCTGGACTGGTTCAGCACCGGCGCCGCGCCGTACACCGCCCCGCTGCTGGGGATCGGGATGCTGGGCGGGCTCGTCCTGAGCGCCGCCGGCGCCGGGGCGCTGCTGGCCCGGACGGCACCCGTCCTGCTCGGGCCGACCGGGGCGGACCGGCTGGCCGCGGCCGAGGAGCGGGCCGCCGACCTGGCCGTGCGCAACCGGCTGGCCCGAGAGCTGCACGACGCGGTCGGGCACGCCCTGAGCGCCGTCACCCTCCAGGCGGTCGCCGCCCGACGGGTGCTCGACAGCGACCCCGCGTTCGTACGGGAGGCGCTGGCGGCGATTGAGGACACCACCCGGCGGACGGTGGGCGAGCTCGACGCCGTCCTGGGCCTGCTGCGGGACGGCGACCCGGCCCGCCCCGACGCCGCACCCGCTCCGACCCTCGCCGCCGACCTCGACGCACTGCTGGCCCGCACCCGGGCCGCCGGGACCACTGTCACCGCCCACCAGGACCCCGGACCGGCCGGGAACTGGGCGCAGCTCCCTGCCATCGCCTCCCGCGAGGCCTTCCGGATCGTCCAGGAGGGCCTGAGCAACGCCCTGCGCCACGGAACGGGCCCCGTCGAGCTGCGGATCGCCGTACGGGACAAGAACAACAGCGCAGGCAGTACCGACCGCGAACTGGAGATCACCATGACCAATCCGCCGGGCACCGCCGACGGGCGGCAGCCCCGCACCACCGGGGGCCGCGGGCTGCACGGCGCCGCCGAGCGGGCCACCCTGCTCGGCGGCCGGGTCGAGGCGGGCCCGCATCGGGAGCTGTGGCGGCTGCGGGCCGTCCTCCCGCTCGGCGGAGGTTCCCGATGACCGCCGCGGGCCGGCCGCCGCTGCGCATCGTGCTCGCCGACGACGAGCGCATGGTCCGCACCGCCCTGCGGGTCATCCTCGAAGCCGAACCCGACCTGGAGGTCGTCGGTGAGGCGGCCTCCGGTTCCGAAGCCGTTCCACTGGTCCGCTCCCTGGCCCCCGACGTGGTGCTGATGGACGTCCGGATGCCCGAGATCGACGGCATTCGGGCCACCGAGCAGATCATCGCCACCATGCCCGAGCCGCCCCGGATCGTGGTCGTCACCACCTTCGAGAACGACGCGTACGTCTACGACGCGCTGCGCGCGGGCGCCGCCGGGTTCCTCCTGAAGCGCGCCGACCCCGACGAGCTCATCGGCGCGGTCCGCCTCGTCTCCCGCGGAGACTGCCTGCTCTTCCCGGCGGCCGTCCGCTCCCTGGCGGTGTCGCACGCGCCCGGCGCCGCGGGCCCCGCCGCCTGGGTGGCCCGGCTCACCGACCGGGAAGCCGACGTGCTGCGCCTGATGGCCACCGGACTGTCCAACCACGAGATGAGCGAGCGCCTCGGCGTCGGCCCCCAGACGGTCAAGTCGCACGTCGCCGCGGTCCTCTCCAAGACCGGCTCGCGCGACCGTACCCAGGCGGTCATCGCGGCCTACGAGGGCGGCTTCATGAAGAAAGGCTGAGAACCCCGCCACAATTGGGGCAGAGCGGAACGCCCGGGAGCCTTGGGACGTCCTTCTGGGGGATGAACAAGACGATCAGGCGTGCGTCGGTCTTCTGTCTGCTCCTGGTGCTGGCCCTTTTGGTGCGGGTCACCTGGGTGCAGGCCTACCAAGGCCAGGCGCTCGCAGACAACGAGAACAACCGACGGAACCTCATCGGGCAGTACGAGAACCCGCTGGGCAACATCATCGTGGGCGGGGAGGCGATCACCGGCTCGGTGAAGACGGGCGGGAAGGACTTCGGCTACAAGCGCACCTACGTCGACGGTCCTCTCTACGCGCCGATCACCGGCTACAGCTCCCAGGCCTTCGGCACGAGCATGCTGGAGGGCGTCTACAAGAAGATCCTCAACGGGTCCGACGACCGGCTCAAGACCGTGATGGACATGCTCACCAACAAGCGGGCCGCGCCGGGCGACGTGCTGACGACCATCGACAAGGGCGTGCAGAAGGCCGCGTACGACGCGCTCCAGGGCAAGCAGGGCTCCGCCGTCGCCATCGACCCGGCGACCGGCGAGATCCTCGCCATCGTGAACAACCCCTCCTACGATCCGGGCACCATCACGGGCGCCAACGACAACGCAGCCTGGGAGAAGTTGATCGAGGACAAGGGCAAGGCCATGGAGAACGTGGCCCTGCGCAAGCCGCAGGCGCCGGGCTCCACCTTCAAGCTGGTCACCCTGGCGGCGGCCATCGAGAACGGCCTGGTCACCAACCTCGACACGCCGACCGGCACCCCGGACCCGTACACGATCCCCGGAACCCGGACCCTGCTGCCCAGCGAGGCGGGATCCGCCGCCTGCAACAACGCCTCGCCGCGCACCGCCCTGCGGCTGTCCTGCAACAACGTCTTCGCCGAGCTCGCGCACAAGCTCGGCCAGGACAAGATGCGGGCGATGGCCGAGAAGCTCGGCTTCAACACGGAGACGGCGACGCCCGTCACCGCCCGCCCGGCGAGCAAGTACCCGACGCAGAAGATGTCGGTCGACCAGGTCGCGCAGACGGGTATCGGCCAGTTCGACGTGCAGGCCACCCCGCTCCAGATGGCGATGGTGACCGCCGCGATCGAGAACGGTGGCAAGCTCGTCGCCCCGCACTCGGTGTCCGAGGTCACCGACGCGAACGGCAACGTGCTGGAGAGCTTCAAGAACCCGAAGTCCGAGCAGGTCATGAACGCCAAGACCGCGTCGATGCTCCAGGACGCCATGCGGACGGTCGCTACCGAGGGCGGCGGCAAGCCCGCGCAGGTGGCGGGCGCCGAGGTGGGCGGCAAGACCGGTACCGCGCAGCGCGGCGTGAACAACAGCCTGCCGCCGCTGGCCTGGTTCACCTCGTACGGCAAGTCGGGAGGCAAGCAGATCGCGGTTGCCGTGGTGATCGAGAACTCGGACACCGACCGCTCCGAGATCGGGGGAGGCAAGCTCGCCGCTCCCATCGCCCAGAAGATGATGGAGGCGTGGCTGAAGAAGTAGCGGCGCCGGTAGCCCTACGACGCGCCGGGAACCGACACGGTTCTCGGCGCGTTTCCATGTCCATGATCAGGACCGCGCAACCCGCAGACCTCGATGCCATAGCGGCCCTCCACACCCGGGCCCGGTCCACTTATTACCGCGGCCGCGTCCCCGAGCAGGCGCACGCCGCCCGCGAGGGCTGGTCGAGGGCGGTCGCACGGGCCACGACCGACGGCGGGGTGCTGTGCGCGGAGCAGGACGGGGAGCTCAGGGGGGTGGCGGCCTTCCGCACGGCGGACGGCGAGACCACCCTCACCCAGTTACACGTCGACCCGGCCCACTGGCGCCGCGGCACCGGCGCCGCCCTGCACGCCGCCTGCGTCGACGCCTGGCTGCGCGCCGGCGTGGGCCGGGTCCGGCTGGAGGTCTACGAACACAACCTCCGGGCCCAGGCCTTCTACGCCCACCAAGGCTGGCGCCCGCCCGCCACGGGCCCCCTCCGCTCCGGCTCCCACCTCACCCTCTGGCTGAATCTCGGGGAATGAGACGCTCCGGTGGATGGTTGAAGGAGAAACCGTCCCGTCCCGGAACAAGGAGAGAAGAAGGATCATGCGCGTCGAGATCTGGAGCGACATCGCCTGCCCCTGGTGCTACATCGGCAAGGCCCGTTTCACGAAGGGGCTGGCCGAGTTCGCGCACCGTGACGAGGTCGAGGTCGTCTTCCGGTCCTTCGAGCTCGACCAGCACAGCCCCAAGGGCACGACGGCGCCGGTCCTGGAGATGCTCGCCAAGAAGTACGGCCGGACCCTTGAGGAGGCGCGCGGCATGGAGGAGCACGTCGCCGCCGCCGCCCGAGCCGAGGGGCTGACGTACCGCACCGAGGGCCGCGACCACGGGAACACCTTCGACGTCCACCGCCTGCTGCACCTGGCCGCCGCCCGCGGCCGCCAGGAGGAGCTGCTCGACCTCGCCTACCGGGCGAACTTCGCCGAGGAGCGGTCCGTCTTCGACCCCGAGGTGCTCGTCGCGCTCGCGGTGGAAGCCGGGTTGGACGAGGCGGAGGTGCGCGCCGTCCTCGCGGACGACTCGGCGTACGAGGCCGAGGTGCGGGCCGACGAGCGCGAGGCGGCGGAGCTCGGCGCCAACGCCGTGCCGTTCTTCGTGCTGGACCGCCGTTACGGGATCTCCGGCGGGCAGCCCGCCGAGGTGTTCACCCGGGCGCTGGAGCAGGCGTGGGCCGGCCGCGAGGTCGCGGAGCCCGCGCCGGCCGACGCCTGCGACCCCGCCGGCGCCTGCCCGGCCCCCCGCGCCTGACCCACCGGACCCCGGGGGCTCGGCTCCCGGGGTCCGTGGCCCCGTCGGACCCGGGGGTTACGGTGGCTACCGTCGTGGGCGGAACCCGCACGTGATCGACAGGAGGCCGACGTGGCCGAGACGACGGCGCCCGGGACGACGGTGGCCGAGGTGATGGCCGAGCTGGCCGCGCTGGAGGACCCGAAGGCCCGCGCGATCAACGAGAGGCACGGCGACGACCACGGCGTGAACCTCACCAAGCTGCGCGCGCTCGCGAAACGGCTGAAGACGCAACCGGAACTCGCGCGCCGGCTCTGGGAGACGGGCGACGGCGCGGCGCGACTGCTGGCGATCCTGATCTGCCGTCCGAAGGCGTTCGAGCGAGCCGAGCTGGACGCCATGCTGCGCGAGGCGCACACCCCCAAGGTGCACGACTGGCTCGTGAACTACGTGGTCAAGAAGAACCCGCACGCCGAAGAGCTGCGCTCGGCTTGGTTCGCCGATCCGGATCCGGTGGTCGCGAGCGCCGGCTGGGCGCTGACCACCGAACGCGTGGCGAAGCAGCCGGAGGGTCTCGACCTGGCAGGACTGCTCGACGTCATCGAGGCGGAGATGGCGGACGCCCCGGACCGGCTGCAGTGGGCGATGAACCACTGCCTGGCGCAGATCGGGATCGAGCACGCCGAGTACCGGGTCCGGGCCATGGAGATCGGTGAGCGGCTGGGGGTGCTCAAGGACTACCCGACGCCCCCGGGATGCACGTCTCCCTTCGCGCCGATCTGGATCACCGAGATGGTGCGCAGACGGGCTGCCGCGTCGGGGGCGTAGCGGAGCCGCCGCCCCGCCCCGTCCCCGGACACGGCCCGGTGGGCCTAGCGGAGGGCTTCCGCCCAGGCCGATTCCGCCGCCGACAGGGCCTCGGCGGGGTCCGGGGCCGTGGGGAGGGCGCTCGACAGGGTCGTCAGGGCGGTCAGGACCGACGGGAGCGTCGCGGCCTGGCCGTAGTGGTTGACCCGGACCATCTCGCGGGCCAGCGCCCCGCCGCCCGCCGCGAGGGGGGCCGTCGGGGCGGCGGCCAGGGCCTTGGCCACCACCAGCGAGGCGTTCGGCACGCGCAGCGTGGTCGCCACCGGGGCCGCCTCCGCGACCCGGCGGACGTACGGGGCGACGCCCAGGGTCACCGCGCCCGCGCGGGTCGCGGCCGCGGCGGCCGCGTGGCGGGCCGTCACCGCCGGCAGGCCCTCGGCCGCGATCCGGTCCAGGCAGGCCTCCAGCGCCAGCATCTCCAGCTGCGCCGGGGCGTGCGGGAGCGCCGTGCGGCCCGTGTCGATCCAGCGTTCCTTCCAGTCCAGGAGCGAGAGGTACGAGCGGCGCGGTGCGGCCGGGTTGTCCGCGAACCGGGCCCACGCCCGCTCCGAGACCGACACCGCCGAGACGCCCGCCGGGCCGCCCATCGCCTTCTGGGCGCCGATCACGCACAGGTCCACGCCCCACTCGTCGGGCAGCAGCGCCTCCGCGCCCACCGATGCCACCGCGTCCAGCATGAACAGGGCGCCGTGGGCCCGTACGGCCTCGCCGATCTCCGCGACCGGGTTGGTGTTGCCGGTCGCCGCCTCCGCGTGCACCAGCGAGACGAAGTCGATCTCCGGGTGCTCGGTCAGGGCCTCGGCCACCTGCGCACCGGTCACCGCCGTGTCGAACGGCACCGCGAGGTCCACCACCCGGGCCCCGGCGTCGCGCAGCCAGTTGCCGAAGGTGGTCCCGTACGGGCCGGTCACGATGTTCAGCGCCGTCGAACCGGGCCGCGCTCCCGAGCGGATGCAGCCCTCCAGCGGGAGCAGCGCCTCGCCCTGGGTGATCACCACGTCCTGGCGGGTGGAGAGGAGGTCCGCGACCCCCTGCTCGATCGACGCGAAGCGTTCCGCGGTGAGCGGCGGAAGGTCCAGGAGGGGGTGGGTCACGGTGCTGCTCTCTCTTCGTCCGCTGCGTCCCGGGGCTACCCGGGTCTACCCGCACGAGCGTACCGAGGCCGCACGTACAGTGCGGAACATGACCGATGACGTGCTGCATGTGAAGGGGCGTGTGCTCGTCGGATCCGACGACGCGCGCGACGAACTCTGGGTGGTGGGCGGCCGGATCTCGTACGAACGCCCGCACGGAGCCCGCGAGATCACCACGGTGTCCGGCTGGGCGCTGCCCGGCCTGGTCGACGCGCACTGCCACGTGGGGCTGGACGCCCACGGTCCGGTCGACGCGGAGACCGCCGAACGGCAGGCCCTGACCGACCGGGACGCCGGCACCCTCCTCATCCGCGACGCCGGATCGCCCTCCGACACCCGGTGGATCGACGACCGCGAGGACCTCCCGAAGATCATCCGGGCGGGCCGGCACATTGCCCGCCCCCGCCGCTACATCCGCAACTTCGCCCACGAGATCGAGCCGTCCGACCTCGTCGCGTACGTGGGCCGCGAGGCGCAGCGCGGCGACGGCTGGGTGAAGCTGGTGGGGGACTGGATCGACCGCGAGGTCGGGGACCTGGCGCCCTGCTGGCCGCGTGCGGAGGTCGAGGCGGCCATCGCCGAGGCGCACCGGCTGGGCGCCCGGGTCACCGCGCACTGCTTCGCGGAGGACTCGCTGCGCGACCTGGTCGAGGCGGGCATCGACTGCATCGAGCACGCCACCGGGCTCACGGAGGACACCATCCCGCTGTTCGCGGAGCGGGGGGTGGCGATCGTCCCGACGCTCGTGAACATCGCGACGTTCCCGAAGATGGCGGCGGGCGGCGAGACCAAGTTCCCGCGCTGGTCGGCGCACATGAGGCGACTGCACGAGCGCCGGTACGACACCGTACGGGCCGCCTACGACGCGGGCATCGGTGTGTACGTCGGCACCGACGCGGGGGGTTCCCTCCCGCACGGCTTGGTCGCGGCGGAGGTCTCGGAGCTGGTGCGGGCCGGGATCCCGGCCCTGGAGGCCCTCTCGGCGACGACGTGGGCGGCACGCGAGTGGCTCGGCAGGCCGGGCCTGACCGAGGGGGCGCCGGCGGACCTGGTGGTCTACGACGCCGACCCGCGGGTCGACGTACGGGCACTGGCGCAGCCGCGGCGCGTGATCGTGAACGGCAAGGTCCGGGCCTGAGCGTAGGGTTGACGCACCGCGTGACGCCGGTGCCCCGGCCGTCGTTGTGAACGGCCGCCGGGGTCATCGGCGTCGGCGCATCGCCCTCTGTTGTGTGGCGAAAAAGAACTCCCGTTCCTCCTGATGCGCAGCTAATCGAATGCGTGCATGGAAACCACCCATTGGGGTGAACTCACCGCAGGTTGTCACCCGTTCACTCTCCGTGCGTAAAGATTCCCAGGGTTAGAGGCCGTCGGCGCGCGATGTCCCCCATTGGCGACGCGACGGCTCCCATCTCCCCGGGGGTTCCACCACCGTGAACAGCAACACCTTCCGCATGCCCGCAGCCGTCCTGCTCGCCACGGGAGCGGTCGCCCTGCTCACCGCCCCGCCCGCCTTCGCCACCGCAGGCGCCGGCTCCACCGGCGGCGGAGAGGGCAAGGCCGGTGCGGTCGTCCTGCGCGCCGGACTGGACGTGGGCCTGCTCAACAAGACCGTCGACGTGCCGCTGAAGACCACCCTCAACGAGGTCACCGCCCCGGCGACGGCTCAGAAGACCGCCCTGTCCGTGTCCCTGGACGGGGTCGAGGGAGGGCAGCCGGTGAGCGTGCTGCGCGCCGACGTGGCCACCTCCAAAGCCACCGCCGACAAGAACCGCGCCGAGGCGGAGGCCAACTTGACCAACGCCAAGGTGCACGTGCCGGGGCTGCCGCTGCTCTCCCTGATCCAGGTGGAGAACGTCACGTCCAAGGCCGTCTGCGAGGCGGGCAAGAAGCCCGTGGCCAGTTCGAACGTGCTGGGCGCCGTGACCGTGCTCGGCAAGAAGGTCACCCTCTCGGCCGGCGGCCCGACCAAGGTCGAGGTCCCCAAGGTCGGCATGGTCAGCCTGGAGCTCTCCGGCACCTCGACCACCTCCACCACGGCCGCCGCGGCCGCACTGCGGCTGAAGGTGGCCGTGAACCCGCTGGACCTCAACGTGGCACAGGTAGACGGCGAGGTCGTGCTCGCCGAGGCGCACTGCGAAGCCCCGACCGGGCCGGCCCCGGAGCCGTCGACGAAGCTCGACGTCAAGCCGCAGAGCGCCGCCTCGGGGACCGGGGCCGGCATCACCACCGCCGCCAACCTGGCCGAGACCGGCGGCGGTTCGCCGGCGCCGTACGTCGCCGGCGGTGCGCTGGTCCTGCTCGGCATCGGCGCGACCGCGCTGGTCCTGACCCGGCGCGGCCGCACCTCGTAGCGGAGCCCGCGGCTCAGCGGGTGGCGTGCACCAGCCCCTGCTTGTCGGCTCCGCGCGACAGCACGGCGGCGCTGACCTGCTTGTCGACGTCGGCGTACGCGGACTGCTTGGCGGCGCCGAGCCCCGGGTCGGAGGCGGCGCAGGAAGCGCAGACGACGCGGAACGGCGGGTTCATGTCCGAGTACTGCGTGAGGTACTCGGCCTTGGTCACCTCCCAGCGGCCGGGGTGGGCGGCCGCCGGGGCGAAGGTGAAGCGTGGGATCGAGGACATGTTGCCGCGCGCCTTGTCGGCCTCGTAGAAGCTGGCGACCTGGTCGCCCATGCCGAAGACGACCCAGGTTCCGTTGATCTTCTCGTACGGCTGCGGGACGTGGTTGTGGGTGCCCAGGATCAGGTCGATGTCGGGGAGCCCGTCCGGGCCGCGCGAGGCCGTGAGCGCCTGTGCCACGTCGAGCTGCTGCTTGTCCGGGGCCGTCTGCCACTCGGTGCCCCAGTGGACGCTGAGGACGACGACGTTGGCGCCGGCCGCCCGGGCCGCGCGCGCGTCGGCGATCATCCGGTTCTGGTCGAGCAGGTTGATGGACCAGGGCTTGCCGGCCGGGACCGGGATGCCGTTCGTCCCGTACGTGTAGTCCAGCTGGGCGACCTTGGCGCCGCCGGCCGAGAGCACCGCCGGGGCCTTGGCTTCCTCGGCGCTGCGGGCCGATCCGACGTGCTTGATGCCGACCCGGTCCAGGTGCTCCAGGGTGCGGACGAGGCCGTCGTATCCGTCGTCCAGGGTGTGGTTCGAGCCGGTGGAGCAGCTGTCGTACCCGGCGTCCTTCAGGGCGTCGGCCAGCTGGTGCGGGGCCTTGAACGCGGGATATCCGGTGTAGGGGCCGCCGGGCCGGCCGTACGGTATCTCGTGGTGGCATATCGCCAGGTCGGCCGCGGCCACTTGGGGCTTGACCCCGGCGAATATCTTCCGGAAGTCGTGGCTCTGGCCGCTGCCCTGAGCGTCGTCCGCGGCCCGCTGGATGATCGACGGGTACGGGATGATGTCGCCCGTCGCCACCAGCGTGAACGGCTTGGCTCCGGCGGGCGTCGTCGGACTCGCCTTGCCCGCGCTCGCCTTGCCCTGGCCGGCCCCGGCCCCGAGCCGCTGCTCGCCGGCGTCCTTGCCGTGGTCGAGCAGGCTCGGCATGGCCAGGATCCCGCCGGCGACGACCGCCACCGCGACCGCCGCCAGGCCGGTTTTCGCTCTCGTGTTCATTTCCGGACCCCCCGGTGCTCCCCTGCTGATGCCGAGATCATCGCCTACCCCGGCCCGCCCCGCCAACGGAGCCAAAGCGTCCGGATATTCGCGGCGTTGCAGGTCAGAGAGGCCGAGTCAGCGAGCGGTCAGGGCCAGGGCGTGGTCGAGGGCTTGGAGGAGGCGGCCCGTCGTGACACGGTCCCGAACCGCCAGGCGGAGCCAGGAGTGGTCCAGGCCCGGGAAGGTGTCCCCGCGGCGGACCGCGAAGCCGAGGGCGCGCAGCCGGACGCGGACCTCCGCGGCGCCCGCCATCTGGACCAGGACGAACGGCCCGGCCGCCACCCCCGACACCGTGATCTCCTCGAACTCCGCGAGCCCCGCCAGCAGGTGCTCCCGGTCCACCGCCATCTGCCGGGCCGCGGCCTCCGCCTCCGCCAGCGCCGCCGGGGCCACGCAGGCCTCCGCCGCCACCAGCGCCGGCGTGGACACCGGCCACAGCGGCTGCGCGGCCGCCAGCTTCGCGATCACCTCGGGCTCGGCCAGCACATAGCCGATCCGCAGCCCCGCCAGCCCCCACGTCTTGGTCAGGCTCCGCAGCACCACCAGACCCGGCACGTCCGTCCGCCCGGCCAGCGCCTCCCGCTCGCCCGGGACCGCGTCCATGAACGCCTCGTCCACGACCAGGATCCGGCCCGGCCGGGCCAGCGCGGCCAGAGTCGCCGCCGGGTGCAGGACGGACGTCGGGTTGGTCGGGTTGCCGACCACCACCAGGTCCGCGTCCTCGGGCACCGCCGCCGGGTCCAGCCGGAACCCGTCCGCCGCCCGCAACAGCACCCGCTCCACCGTGTGCCCCGCGTCGCGCAGGGCCGACTCCGGCTCCGTGAACTGCGGGTGCACCACCACCGGCCGCTGCGCGCCCAGGGCCCGCGCGATCAGCACGAACGCCTCCGCGGCCCCGGCCGTCAACAGCACCCGATCGGCCGGCAGCCCGTGCCGAGCCGCCACCGCCGCGCGGGCCGCCCGCCCGTCGGGGTATGCGGAAAGGGCGCCGAGCGAAGCCGCGATGCGCTGCTTGAGCCACTCCGGCGGGGTGTGCGCCCGTACGTTCACCGCGAGGTCCACCAGCGCGCCGCCGTCGCCGCGCACCTCCGCGTCCCCGTGATGGCGCAGGTCATGGGCCTGCGCGGTGGCCACGGCGCAGGTCGCCGCCACCGAGCGGCGCTTCGGCACGAGCAGTTCCCCGCCGCCTGCGAGCGCCGCGGCCTCCGCCACCGAGGAGGTACCGGCGGCGTCGCGCGCCGCATCGGAGGGGTGCGGTACGCAGATGCCGGCCAGCTCCTCGGCGGGATAGCTGAGCAGGGGCACGCCGAAACGTTCCGCCGCGCCGGTGATCCCCGCCTCGCCCGCCTTCGACTCCACCGTGGCCAGCGCCTTCACCGACCCGGTGGCCAGCCCGGCCCCCCGTAGCGTCTCCTCGACCAGGGCGCAGACCTCGGCCACGGACACCCCCGCGCGTCCGCCGACCCCGACCACCAGCTGTGTCGCGTACTCGCCCACCGGGCTCATGCCCCCTCCGTCGTCGTCAATGCTTCGTGACCCGCCGCCCGCGCGCAGACGTGCGCACACGGCGAGGAGTCGGTATCCAGGGGCGCATGGCCGTGATCGTGGCGTTGGGCGCGTTCTTGATGACCCTGGCGGGCGGATGGACGGCGCAGCGCGTCACCGACCGCCGCCACCTCGTGCTGGGCCTGGCCGGCGGGCTGATGCTCGGCGTCGTGGGCCTCGACCTGCTGCCGGAGTCGCTGCACGCGGCGGGTCGCGAGGTGTTCGGCGTCCCGCTCGCCCTGCTGCTCTTCGTGGCCGGGTTCCTGATCGCGCACGTCGTGGAGCGCCTGCTCGCGGTACGACAGGCTGCGCACGGCGCCGAGAACGGGGGCCGCGTCCCCGAGGTCGGCCTGACGGCGGCCGCGGCGATGGTCGGCCACAGCTTCGCCGACGGGGTCGCCCTGGGAGCGGCCTTCCAGGTGGGCGGCGGGATGGGCGTGGCCGTGTCGCTCGCCGTCATCACGCACGACTTCGCCGACGGGTTCAACACGTACACGCTCACCCGGCTGTACGGGAACGCCCGCCGCAAGGCCCTGATGATGCTCTTCGCGGACGCCGTGGCCCCCGTACTGGGCGCGGCGTCCACTGCGCTGTTCACCCTTCCGGAGGAACCCCTCGGGGCGTACCTCGGGTTCTTCGGCGGCGCCCTGCTGTACCTCGCGGCGGCCGAGATCCTTCCCGAGGCGCACCACAAGCACCCCGCCCTGTCCACGCTGATGTGCACGGTGGGCGGGGTGGCCGGGATCTGGCTGGTGGTGGGCCTCGCGGACTGAGCGGACTGGTGTCACGGGTGCGCTGCCGCCGCTTCCACGAAACGGTGGGCGACGGAGGGCTCCGCAGCCCAGTGCGTGTGCAGGTAGCTGGCGTGCACCCCCTGCCGTACGAAGCCCTCGACCCGGCGCTCGGGGTGCGTGAACCCCCAGGCGGGGGCGGCGCCGGCGCCGGGCTCGATCACCGTGCGGTGGAACTCGTGGCCGCGCAGCCGGGTACCGGCGGCGGCCAGGGCGCTGTCGGACACCGCGACGGCCTCGCGGTAGCCGAGGGTCAGGCGCTCCGACATCCGCGCGTCGGCGTCGAGGACCCCGCACATGGGCTTCCCGTCCAGCGACCGCGCGAGGTACAGCAGCCCTGCGCACTCGGCGGCGACGGGTCCGCCGTCCGCGGCGAAGCCCGCGACGGCCTTGCGCAGCGGCTCGTTGGCTGCGAGCTCCGGGGCGTACACCTCGGGGAACCCGCCGCCGATCACCAGGCCGGCGGTGCCGGGCGGGAGCGCCTCGTCCCGCAGCGGGTCGAAGGTGACGACCTCGGCCCCGGCGGCGGTGAGCAGCTCGGCGTGCTCGGCGTAGGAGAACGTGAACGCCGGTCCGCCCGCGACGGCGATGACGGGGCCGGGCAGGGCCCCGTTCCGGGAAGGGGCGGGGTGGGGGACCAGGGCCCCTGCCGGGTCCCAGGCCTCGCAGGCCAATGCCGGCGCCGTGCGGGCCAGGGCCAGCAGGGCCTCCAGATCGCAGCCCGCGCGGACCTGGTCCGCCAGCGCCGCGACGGAGGACAACGCATCGGCGCGCCGCTCGGCAACGGGGACCAGCCCCAGGTGCCGCGACGGCGCAGCCACCTGCGGGGCCCGCCGCAGCACACCGAGGACCGGCATCCCGGCCTCCTCCAGCGCCTCCCGGAGCATCGCCTCGTGCCGGTCGGAGCCCACCTTGTTCAGGATCACGCCGCCGAGGCGCACCTGCGGGTCGAACGACGCGAAGCCGTGCACCAGCGCGGCCACCGACCGCGACTGCGACGAGGCGTCGACCACCAGCACCACCGGCGCCCGCAGCAGCTTCGCGACGTGCGCCGTCGACGCCAGCTCACCGCGCCCCGCGGCCCCGTCGTAGAGGCCCATCACGCCCTCGACGACCGCCAGATCGCAGCCGGCGGCGCCGTGCGCGAACAGCGGAGCGACCAGCTCCGGCCCGCACATGAAGGCGTCCAGGTTGCGCCCCGGTCGACCCGTGGCCAGCGCGTGGTAGCCGGGGTCGATGTAATCGGGCCCGGCCTTGTGCGGGGACACGGCGAGGCCGCGCTCCGCGAAGGCCGCCATCAGGCCCGTCGCGACGGTGGTCTTGCCGCTGCCGGAGGACGGCGCGGCAATGACCAGTCGCGGAATGTGGAGCGATGTCACCACTCGATGCCCTTCTGGCCCTTCTGGCCCGCGTCCATCGGGTGCTTGACCTTGGTCATCTCGGTCACCAGGTCCGCGAACTCCACCAGCTTCTCGGGCGCGTTGCGCCCCGTGATCACCACGTGCTGGGTGCCGGGACGGTTCCGGAGCACCTCGATGACCTCGTCGACGTCGATCCACCCCCAGTGCATCGGGTACGCGAACTCGTCGAGCACGTACAGCTTGTGCGTCTCGGCCGCCAGGTCGCGCTTGACCTGCTCCCAGCCCTCCTTGGCCGCCTGCTCGTTGTCGAGCTGCGCGTCCCGCTGGACCCAGGACCAGCCCTCGCCCATCTTGTGCCAGACGACGGAGCCGCCCTCGCCGGAGGCCCCGAGCACCTTGAGCGCGTTCTCCTCGCCGACCTTCCACTTCGCCGACTTGACGAACTGGAACACCCCGATCGGCCAGCCCTGGTTCCAGGCGCGCAGCGCCAGCCCGAAGGCCGCCGTCGACTTGCCCTTGCCCGGGCCGGTGTGGACGAACACGAGCGGGCGGTTACGGCGCTGACGCGTCGTGAGTCCGTCGTCCGGAACGACGGTCGGCTGTCCCTGCGGCATTACGCGGCCCTCCTGGTGCTGCTGTGGGGTGATGCACTGGATGTCACTGAGGTACGTACGTTCTTCACGAGCCCGGCCAGTGAATCGGCCCGCAGCCCGTCGAGGGTCACGGCGGGCCCGCCCAGGTCGGCGGCGAGCGCCCCCGCCAGGCCCAGCCGGACCGGCCCGGACTCGCAGTCCACGACCACCGAGGCGATCCCCTGGGCGGCCAGCAGCCGGGCACTGCGCCCCGACAGCTCGCGCGGGTCACCGCCGACGGCCCCGGCCGAAGTGGCCCGCCCGTCGGTGACGACGACCAGCAGCGGGCGGCGCGAGGGGTCCCGCAGCCGCTCGATCCGCAGCACATCGTGGGCCTTGAGCAGGCCCGGCCCGAGGG
The DNA here is from genome assembly GCF_041431095.1 of Streptomyces sp. NBC_00597. Taxonomy (GTDB): domain Bacteria; phylum Actinomycetota; class Actinomycetes; order Streptomycetales; family Streptomycetaceae; genus Streptomyces. The sequence continues at coordinate 2,880,551 of NZ_CP107757.1, read as the reverse complement.
GGGTGCGGCCGCCGGTCGGCAGCTTCTCCAGCCGGGCGGCGGCCGCCTCCACCGAGGAGGTGGGAGGCAGCGCCAGTTCGGCACCCGTGCCGCGGAAAGTGATCAGGCCGACCTTGTCCCGGCGCTGGTAGGCGTCCAGCAGCAGCGAGAGCACCGCGCCCTTGACCGCGCTCATGCGCTGCCGGGCGGCCATCGAGCCGGAGGCGTCGACGCAGAACAGCACGAGGTTGCCCTCGCGGCCCTCCCGGGTGGCCTGCCGCAGATCGTCCTTGCGGATCACCAGACCGCGCCCGGCGCGGCCGCGCGCCTTCTGGTGCGGGGCGGCGGCGTGCACGGTAGCCGCGAGGTGCAGCTTCGTCAGCTGGCCCCGGGGGCGCTGGGCACCGGTGGTGCGGCCGTGCGCGGTGCGGGCCCGCGAACGGCGCCCGGCCGCTCCCTCGCCGAGGCCCGGCACGCTGAGCACCTTGGTCCGGAACGGCTCGGCGGCCCCGACGGCGGCCTGCTCGGCGCCGTCGGCTCCGCCCCGGGGGGCGGAGGGCTCCGGTTCGGTGGCCTCCCGGTCCTCGGGGGCCGTCCCGTCGGGCGCGTCGGGGGCATCGGGGGCGTGGCCGGTCTCGGGCCCGCCGTTCTGCGGAGGCACTCCGCCGCCGTCCCCGTCGGGACCGCCGCCGTCGTCCGGACCCTCGGGCTCCGGGTCGGGCTCGGGTTCCGGCTCCTCGTCGGGGAAGCGGTCCAGGATCTCGTCGAGCTTGTCCTCGTCCAGGCCGGGCGCGTCGAAGGGGTTGCGCCGGCGCCGGTGGGGGAGGGCCAGCAGGGCGGCCTGCCGGACGTCCTCCTTGCGCACGGAGGTCCGTCCCGCCCAGGCCGCCAGCGCGGTCGCGGTACGGGCCATCACGATGTCGGCGCGCATGCCGTCGACCTCGAACCCGGCGCAGGTGGCGGCGATCTGCAGCAGCGCAGTGTCACCCAACACCACCTGTGGGAGCAGGGCACGGGCGGCCACGACCCGGCCGCGCACCTCCTGCTCGTCCCCGGCCCAGCGGCTCGCGAAGCCCGCGGGATCGTCCTCGTACGCGAGCCGGCGGCGCACCACCTCGACGCGCTGCGCGGGCTCCCGGGAGGCGGCGACCTCCACGGTCAGCCCGAACCGGTCGAGCAACTGCGGCCGCAGCTCACCCTCTTCGGGGTTCATGGTGCCGACGAGCAGGAAGCGGGCGGCGTGCCGGACGGAGACGCCCTCGCGCTCCACGTAGGAGGCGCCCATGGCGGCGGCGTCGAGGAGAACGTCCACCAAGTGGTCATGGAGGAGGTTGACTTCATCGACGTACAGGATGCCGCGGTGCGCGTCGGCCAGCAGGCCGGGCTCGAAGGCCTTCACGCCCTCCGAGAGGGCCCGCTCGATGTCGAGGGCGCCGACGAGCCGGTCCTCGGAGGCGCCGACCGGCAGCTCCACCATGCGCGCGGGACGGGCGGCACCGGGGCCGGGCTCGTGCGGGCCGTCGGGGCAGGCCGGATCCGGCGCGCCGGGCGCGCAGGAGAACCGGCAGCCGGGGACGACGTCCACCTGCGGCAGCAGCGCCGACAGGGCGCGCACGGCGGTGGACTTGGCGGTCCCCTTCTCGCCGCGCACGAGCACGCCGCCGACCGCGGGGCTCACGGCGTTGAGCAGGAGCGCCAGCCGCAGGTCGTCCTGACCGACCACCGCTGTGAACGGGAAGTGGGTGATGCTCATCCGCTGTTCGCTCCTTCGAGGGGCTCGTGCCGACGCACGGGCCGACGGGCTGCGATCGTGCAAGGGTTGCCGAGTCTCCCGATGCTCCCCGCGCTCACGGGGATCGAGACGTCCACGGCGCGGGCAGGGGACGGGCCCCGCAGGGCCCGGCCCGTCACGGGGCGCCCGGCGGGAGGAAGGGGAGGCCGGCAGGGGCGCCGGACTCGATCAGCCGGAGCAGCGCACGCGTATCGGCGTGCTCCTCGATCAGGTCGCCGAGCAGGTCGAGCTGTTCCTCCCGCAGCGCGGCGAACGACGTGTCCGGCGCCGGGACGAACCGGCGCCCGGCGGCCGCGGCCACCTGCCGCAGGAACGCCCGGCGGAAGCCGTCCGACTCCAGGGAGCCGTGCCAGTGGGTGCCCCACACCGACCCGACCCGGCACCCGTCCAGGAACGGCTCCCCGCCCAGGACTTCGGCCACCCCGTGGTGGATCTCGTAGCCGGTCACCGGCTCGCCCAGTGCCGTGCCCTGCGGCCGCGCCAGGGTCTTCTCCGCCGCGAACCGCACGCGCACCGGCAGCAGCCCGAGCCCCGCCACCGAGCCGGCCTTCGACTCGACCTCGTCCTCGATGCGCTCGCCGAGCACCTGGAAGCCGCCGCAGATGCCCAGCACCGGGCGGCCCTCCGCGGCCCGACGCAGCAGCGCACCGGCCAGCCCGCGCTCCCGCAGCCACTCCAGGGCCTTCACCGTGCCGCGCGTACCCGGTACGACGACCAGGTCCGCGTCGGCCAGTTCCTCGGCCCGGTCCACGAACCGCACCACCACGCCCGGCTCCGCAGCCAGCGCGTCGACGTCCGTGAAGTTCGACATCAGCGGCACCGCGCAGACCGCGACCCGCAGCACGTCCTCGCCGACCGGCGGGGCCACGACCGACTCGCGCACCGCGCCCCGCAGGGAGACCCGGAGGCCGTCCTCCTCGTCGATGCCCAGCCCGTGCTGGAAGGGGAGGACACCGTAGGTCCCCCGCCCGGTGAGTGAACGCAGCATCTCCATGCCCGGCTCCAGCAGCGACACGTCGCCGCGGAACTTGTTCACCAGGTAGCCGGCGATCAGCGACTGGTCTTCGGGCGACAGCAGCGCCGTCGTCCCGAAGAACGAGGCGAACACACCGCCCCGGTCGATGTCGCCGACCACGACCACCGGGAACCGGGCGGCCCGCGCGATGCCCATGTTCACGATGTCGGTCCGACGCAGGTTGATCTCGGCCGGGCTGCCGGCCCCCTCGCAGATCACGGCGTCATACGTGCCCCGCAGCTGCTCCAGGCAGTCCGTGACGATGCCGAGCAACTGTTCCTGGCGCCCGCCGTGCAGCGCGTTCCCGGGGGACGACCCCCCGGACCCCCCGAAGAACCCGCGCGCGCTCATCTCGCCCACCGGCTTGCCCAGCAGCACCACCTGGCTGCTGCGGTCACTGCCGGGCTTGAGCAGCACCGGGTTCATCAGCGCGGTCGGCTCCACGCACGCCGCCTGCGCCTGCATCGCCTGCGCGCGCCCGATCTCGGCGCCCTCGCGCGTCACGAACGAGTTCAGCGACATGTTCTGCGCCTTGAAGGGCGCCACCTTCACGCCCTGGCGGGCGAGCCAGCGGCAGATGCCCGCCGTGACCACGCTCTTGCCGGCGTCCGAGGTCGTGCCGGCGACGAGGAGTCCCCCGCCCAGCTTTCCGCCGCTCACGGGCGTCCCCTCCCAGTCCAACGCGACACTGCACAGCGCAGTGCCACACACGCTCCGAGTGCCAGCCACGTCACCTGCCGCGACAGCCGCACCGCCCGTTCGATGTCCGCGACCTCCACCGGCCGCCCCGCCGCGCCGTTCAGCACGGCCCGGTGCTCGACCCGGCCCCCGTACGCCAGGGTGCCCCCCAGCCGGACACCGAGCGCCCCGGCGAAGGAGGCCTCCACGGGCCCGGCGTTCGGGCTCGGGTGCTCGGCGGCGTCCGCACGCCAGGCCCGTACGGCTCCCCGCCGGTCGGGTCCGGCCAGTACGGCGGCCAGGGCGGTCAGCCGGGCGCCCGGCCAGCCCGCGAGGTCGTCGAGCCGGGCGGAGGCCCAGCCGTAGCGCAGGTAGCGCGGCGACTTGTGGCCCAGCATCGCGTCCAGGGTGTTCACGGCGCGGAACGCCAGCAGCCCGGGTACCCCGGCGGCGGCGCCCCACACCAGGGCCCCGACCACCGCGTCGGAGGTGTTCTCGGCGACCGATTCCACGACGGCGCGGGCCATCTGCTGCTCGTCCAGGGCCTGCGGGTCGCGCCCGCACAGGTGCGGCAGCCGCTCGCGGGCCACCTCGGCGTCCCCGGCGGCGAGCGCGCCGCCGATGGCGCGGGCCTCCCTGCCCAGCGAGGTGCCGCCGACGACGGCCCAGGTGGCCGCCGCGGTCAGGGCGATACGGGCGGTCGCGGGCCGCGAGCGCACGGCGCGGGCGCCCAGCGCGCCGACGGCGGCCGCGCCCCCGGCGCACACGAGGGTATGGACGAGGCCCCGGGCGCGGTCGTCGCGCCACAGGGCGCGCTCGACGGCGGCGGCTGCTCGTCCGAAGGCGGCCACGGGGTGCCCTCGGCGCGGATCACCGAGGATCCGGTCGCCGATCAGGCCCGCCGTGGCGCCGTACGCGAAGACGCGATCGGCACGCATGGTGGCAGGTATGTCCTCACTCAGGGTCCGCGCCCTGGTTCGACGTGTCCGGCGGTGGGAGTTCCTGGCTCCCGAGGCGCACGCGTCGCGTGCTCCCCGGTGACAGTGGCGGGACCGCGCCGGATTCGCACCGGACTTCCTCTCCATGCCGCCGTATTGGCTCGGGCAGTCCACCACGCACCGCGAAGGCCCGTCAACTCGCCGTTGACCTGCGGCGAGGCAGGTCACAGTGACGGGTCCCGGGTACGGGAAAGCTCCCCCCGGGAAACCCGGAGGGAGCTTTCGTACGACGTGCCCGAGTCGGTCAGGCGACGATCAGGTAGAACCCGTACGCCACGGCTGCCGCGACGAGCGCGAAGCAGGCGTACGCACCGCTGCGGGCGAGGGTGGCGGTGCCGCCCTGCTCGGTGGCGGCCTCGTGCTTGGAGAGGCCCACCAGGCCCATCGTGAACAGGGCCACGAGCGCGACGGTGGCGGAGAGGCTGACCCCGAAGACGGAGCCGAGTGCTGCCCAGTCGATCTTCATGCTGCGGATTCCTCTGTCGTTCTCGGGGTCAGACCGCGGCGGCCGGAGCCGCGGGGGCCGCCGGAGTCGCGGGGGCGGCGGCCGGGATGGTGGCCTTCAGGTCCTCGTCGGCCACTGCGGCCGTCGTACCGGCGGCGGCCTCGGCGGCCATGGTCGGCGGGACGGTGACGGCGGCCATGGCCGTGGTGACGACACCCGGCTCCTCGGCCGCGGCCGTCCGCGCGTCGTTGACGTTGTGGTGGTCGACGACCTGGCGGCGCGAGATGGCCCAGATCGCGACGCAGGAGGCGATCAGGAACAGCGCGACGGCGGCGACGCCGATGTCACCGGTGCGCATGACCAGCTCGGCGCCGGAGGCGACGACGGCGGCGGCCGGCAGGGTCAGACCCCAGGCGATGAACATGCGGGTGGCGGTGGACCAGCGGACCACACCGCCCTTGCGGCCCAGGCCCGCACCCATGACGGCGCCGGAGCACGCGTGGGTGGTGGAGAGGGAGAAGCCGAGGCTGGAGGAGGCCAGGATGACGCTCGCGGCCGAGGTCTGGGCGGCGAAGCCCTGCTGCGGCTGGAGGTCGGTCAGGCCGCTGCCCATGGTGCGGATGATGCGCCAGCCGCCCAGGGAGGTGCCCAGTGCGATGGCCAGGCCGGCGGAGATGATGACCCAGACCGGCGGGTTCGCGCCGGAGTCCAGGGCGCCGCCCGCGACGAGGGCGAGGGTGATGATGCCCATCGTCTTCTGCGCGTCGTTGGTGCCGTGCGCGAGGGAGACGAGACCGGCCGAGGCGATCTGCCCGGCGCGGTAGCCCTTGGTGGAGGTCTTCTGGCCGACCTTGCCGCCGAGCTTGTACGTGACCTTCGCGGCCAGCATCGCGGCCACGCCGGCCACGATCGGGGCGGCGACGGCGGGGATGAGCACCTTGGTGACGACCACGCTGCCGTTGACGGCGCCGATGCCGGCGGAGGCGACCGCGGCACCGATGAGGCCGCCCATCAGGGCGTGGGAGGAGCTGGAGGGGAGTCCGACCAGCCAGGTGACGAGATTCCAGAGGATCGCGCCGACCAGCGCGGCGAAGATCACTTCTGGCTGGATGCCCTCCTCGTTGATCAGGCCCTTGGAGATCGTCTTGGCGACCTCCACGGACATGAACGCGCCGACGAGGTTGAGCACGGCGGACATGGCCACCGCCGTCTTGGGCTTGAGGGCGCCGGTCGAGATGGTGGTGGCCATCGCGTTGGCTGTGTCGTGGAAACCGTTCGTGAAGTCGAACACGAGAGCGGTGATGATCACGATCCCGAGGAGAAGCGTTATGTGCTCCATTTACCCAGGCTTCTGTTTGACGTCAGTGGCTCGGCGACCGTAGGCAACCTGGGTGAACGGAAGATGAACTGACTCGGGCGGAGCGGTGTACTGGCCCGTCGTGCCATCGGGAGCTTCGTCCCGATTTTGCCGTTGATACCGCCATTAATGCACGTCAGAGCCTGGTGAACGAACGGATCCGCAGGGGGTCCGAGGCCTCCGGGTCCACCCCGGAGGGCTTCCGGAAGAGATCCAGATCACTTTTCCGGCCGGCCCCGCGAGGCGCTTGCGGACCCCGTCGCCGACACCGCCCAGACCCCAATCGGAGTATTCCGCTCCAGTGGCCCGCCCGCGCTCGCGCCCTGACACTGGAGCAGTGCGTACCGCCACAGCGACGGCCGCGGTCGTCGCGACCACTCTTGTCGGGGCCGGTGCCGCCGCGGTCGCGGCCGGCCGGCACGCCGCCGACGTCGCCCTGCGGCACGAGCCCGGCCGCCCCCTGCCCGGCGGGCCGCGGCTCAGCGTCCACGCCAGCGGCTCCGGCCGCATCACGCTGACCCGCTCGCTGGCCTCCCTGCGCCCCGGAACGTACGGGCTCACCGCCCCCGGGGTGCACGCCGCGGTCGGACCCGTCCTCGACGGCGCCGCGAACGGCCCGGACACCGTCGTGCGCCGGCTCCTCGCCGTCACCCACGGCAGCCTCGACGCCGGCACCCGGGTCGCCCTCACCCCCCAGGTCCACGCGGGCAACCCGCGCACCGCCCTCGGGCTCGACCACGCCGACGTGGACGTCCCCGGCGAGCTCGGCGCCCTGCCCGCCTGGTTCGTGCCCGCCGCCCGCGACACCTGGGTGATCACCGTGCACGGGCTCGGCGCCGGTCGCGAGCACCCGATGGTGGTCATGCCCTTCCTGCACCGCCAGCGGATGCCCGTCCTCGACCTCGCCTACCGCGGCGACCTCGGCGCCCCCGCCTCACCCGACGGTCTCGGCCACCTCGGCGAATCGGAATGGCGGGACGTGGACGCCGCCATCCGGTACGCCCTGCGCTACGGCGCCGACCGGGTCGTGTTGCACGGCTGGTCCACCGGGGCCGCCATGGCCCTGCGCGCCGTCGAGCGCTCGGCCCTCGCCGACCGGATCTGCGGACTCGTGCTGGACTCGCCGGTGCTCGACTGGCACACCACCTTGCGCGCGCTCGTCGCCGCCCGCCGCACTCCCGCCGCGCTGGTGCCGTTCGCGGTGCGGGCCGCCGAGGCGCGCGCCGGTCTGGGGGTCGACCGCCGGCCGCCGGGCGCCGACCCGGGCGCGCTGCGCGTCCCGGTCCTGATCTTCCACGGCCCGGACGACACGCTCGCCCCCTGGGAGCCCTCCCGCCGGCTCGCCGCCGCCCGCCCCGACCTGGTCACCCTGCGGACCGTCCACGAAGCGCCGCACGGGGCGATGTGGAACGCGGATCCGGCCGGATACGAGGAGGCCCTGAGGCGGTTCCTGACCCCTCTTATGTGAAGGCCGTGTGCCGGAGGGGGCGGGGAGGGAGCATTCTCCCCGTATGTCCCCATGCCGAGCAGCGATAATGGCTGGTTCCGTTTGGGCTTTCGGCCGGTGACGGGCGAGACTGCTTCCGTGACGTCCCGAAAGCCTGATGAGCAGTTGGCTCGCGACTCCAGACTCCGACTCGTCTCCCCGCGGTCGGTCGCCGCGGCCCGCAAGGCGGTGACCGACCGGCGCGCGCGTTCCGCTTCCCGGCCCCCGGCGGGCACCCCGGCCACGGCCGAACTCGCCACCCGGGCCCGGGCCTCGCTGGCCGATGCCGTACGGCTCGCCCGCTGGGCCGAGCTCAACCTCGGCACCGTCGGCGGAGGCCGCCCCGCCCCGGCGGGAGCGCTGCCCGCCGCCGATGTCGAACGCGCCGCAGTCGAACTGAACCTGACCCACGGACAGATCCGGGTCGGCTGGGATCGCGCCCGGCTCGCGGGCCTCGTCGAGGTCCACGGCGGCCAGGCCCGGCCCGGCTGGCGGCTGCGGGCCTGGGACCGCGACGACACCGCCGTACTGCGCGGCTGGGTCGCACTGTTCGACGCCTGGTCGCTGGTCCACCCGGCGCCCGCCGACATCACCCCCGCGGTCGTCGCCGAGGTGGTCGAGGCGATGCCCCAACTGCTGTCCCTGCTCCAGCTGTCCGCCGGTCCCGTGACCGTTCCGGACCTGCTGGACCTGCTCGGTCAGCGGGTCACCGAACTGCGCGACGAACGGTGCGAGGTCCCCTACGACGCACCGGCGCGCGAGACTTCGCCCGCTGACGGGACGTCGGCCGTCGCACAGACCACCGGGCAGGCCACCGCACGGCCGGTCGAGCCGGAGGCGACCGGCCACGCGGTGGCGCCCGTCCCGCTCGCCCGGTTGCTGCGCTGGGCGCTCGGCGGGCTCGCCGCCGTCGACGCCGTCACCCTCGGCCCCGCGCAGGCCGCCCTCACCCCGCTCGGCAGCTGGGCGGTCTGGGTCAAGCTCGAACAGATCTGCGTCGCCGCGCAGAGCCCGGCCGGGAACATCGAGCAGTCCGCCGCGGCGATGCTGCACGGCTGCGCCCGGCTCACCCCGGGACCGGCCCGCGCCGAGTACCGGGCCTGGCTCGCCGCCCGGCCCGTCGGCCACGCCGTCAGCGAGCTCCTGCACGCCGCCCGCGGCGAGGACGCCCTGCTGCGCGGCCTGGCCTTCGAAGCCCTGCGCGTGGTCGGAGCCCCGGCCGAACCCGAGGTGCGCGCCGCCGTCCGCGACCCCGCCCTGCGGCCGTACGCGCTGCTCTGGCTGGCCGAACACGACGGTGTGGATCCCGACGAGGCCCAGGACGTGCTCACCGCCGAGGAATCGACCTGGCTCTGGGTGGACACCGCGGCCGCCATCGCCGACCACGGCGAGGCGGACCTGCTGGCACGCCACCTCGACTCGGCCGTACGGACCACCGTCCCGCGGCTGCTGGACGAGGTCCGCGCGGTCGGCCACCCGCGCACCGTCCAGGTGCTGGTGGCCCTGGCCGCCGCGCACCCCGACCCGGCCCTGGCCAAGGCGGTCCGCCGGGCCGCGTTCCAGGTCCACACCGGCGGGGCGTAGCCCCGGTACGGCTGTCGCAAGCGCTGCCGGGCGGCGCGCCGCGGGCTCAGACCTGCGGCGCGTACGTCCCGAAGCTCCAGATGTTGCCCTCCGCGTCGCGGGCCGTGTAGTCGCGCGATCCGTAGTCCTGGTCGGTGGGCTCCATCAGGATCTCCACCCCGTGCTCGGCCGCGCGGCGGTGGTGCGCGTCCACATCGTCGACGACGACGTAGACCCCGACCGGCCCGGCGCCCTCCATCGCCTTGTCGAACACGCCGCCGCGGCCCTTGCTGCCGAGCATCACCGCGCCGTTCCCGTACGACAGCTCGGCGTGCATCACGGTGCCGTCGTCACCCTCGTACACCGCGACCTGGGTGAATCCGAACGCATCCGTCAGCTGCCGGATCGCGGCCTTGGCATCGGCGTAGAGCAGGGTCGGAAAGACGGACGGGACGCTTGCCATGACGATCACTCCTTCTCGTGGTCGTGGATGTGACCCACGCCACAGCATGGCAGGCGGCACTGACAGCCGACGGAAGCCGTCACGGGAGCCGTCACGGGCGGGCGACCGGGAGGGCGGCCGGCGGAAGGTGGTCAGCGGAAGGTGGTCAGCGGAAGGTGTTGCACCGGGCCATGTCGCCCGTGCGGTAGCCCTGGTAGAACCACTGCTGGCGCTGCTGGGCCGAGCCGTGCGTCCAGGACTCCGGGGTCACGCGGCCCTGGAACTTCTCTTGGATCCGGTCGTCGCCGACCGCCGCCGCTGCGTCCAGGCCGTCCTTGATGTCCTGGTCGGTCAGGCTGGTGATCAGCGGCCGGCCCGTGGACTCGTCCGGGGTCCTCGTCGCGTTGTGCGCCCACACCCCGGCGTAGCAGTCGGCCTGGAGCTCGACCTTGACCGCGTTGCTGTTCGCGCCCTGCCGGCCGTCCTGGGCCTTCTGCAGGGTTCCGGTCAGGTTCTGGACGTGGTGCCCGTACTCGTGGGCGACGACGTAGGCCTGGGCGAACGGGCCGCCGCTCGCGCCGAACTTGGTCCGCAGCTCGTCGAAGAAGCCCAGGTCCAGGTAGACCTGCCGGTCCGCGGGGCAGTAGAAGGGGCCGACCGCCGAGGTGGCGGCCCCGCAAGCGGTGTTCACGCGGCCGGTGAAGAAGACGGTGGACGCCAAGGTGTACCGGCCGCCGCGCCGGGCGAACTCGTCCTTCCAGAAGTCCTGGGTGCTGTTGACGACCGCCACCAGCCGGCAGTCCTCCCGGGTGTTCGCGTCCCGCCCGGTCCTGCAGCTGCGCTGCACCTCGCTGGCGGAGGAGGAGGTCGCCACCGGCTCCGGGTTCCCGGACGACAGCCCCAGCTGGTCCGGGCCCACCCCGAACAGCAGCCCGAGCGCCAACGCGATGAGGCCCGCGATACCGCCGCCGATCGTTGCCCGCCCGCCCGGGACGCGGCTGCCGCGCACGTCCTTGACCTCGGAAGTGTCCAGATCCGCGTCGTCGTCGAACTGCATCCCGCACCGCCCTCGATCAACGTGGCCGCCCCGGTGGCGAGTATCACCGGGTCCATCCTGATACGTGCCCCGGCCCCCGGAGCGCTCCGTGCGCCGAACGGGGGACGGCCGGAACGCGCGGACGGGCGGGCGCAGGGCCGGGCCGAAGGCCGCGCGTCAAGGGCCGGACGCCCCCCAAACCAGTTGCACACCCCCGGTAGAATGAATCCCATGGCAAATCTCCTCGCGGATTAGCGGCGTCGAAGCATCGCGTCCTGCCCCCCTTCCGCCGTCCCCCCGCCCTGGAGTATTTCCGTGATCACCGCCACCGGTGTCGAGCTGCGCGCCGGCGCCCGCGTCCTCATCGAGTCCGCTTCCTTCCGCATCGCCAAGGGCGACCGCATCGGCCTGGTCGGCCGCAACGGAGCGGGCAAGACCACCCTCACCAAGTGCCTCGCGGGCGAGGGTCAGCCCGCCGCCGGTTCCATCACCCGCTCGGGCGAGGTGGGCTACCTCCCGCAGGACCCGCGCACCGGCGACCTCGACGTGCTCGCCCGCGACCGGATCCTGTCCGCGCGCGGCCTCGACGTCCTGATCAAGAAGATGCGGATGAACGAGGAGCGCATCGCCACCGGCTCCGGCGCGACCCGCGAGAAGGCGCTCAAGCAGTACGAGCGCCAGGAGACCGAGTTCCTCACCAAGGGCGGGTACGCCGCCGAGTCGGAGGCCGCGACCATCTCGGCCGCCCTGAGCCTGCCCGACCGGGTCCTCGGCCAGCCGCTGCACACCCTCTCCGGCGGTCAGCGGCGCCGCGTCGAGCTCGCCCGGATCCTCTTCTCGGACGCCGACACCCTGCTCCTCGACGAGCCCACCAACCACCTCGACGCCGACTCGATCGTCTGGCTGCGCGACTACCTGAAGAACTACCGCGGCGGCTTCGTCGTGATCTCCCACGACGTCGACCTGGTCGAGACCGTCGTCAACAAGGTCTTCTACCTGGACGCCAACCGGTCCCAGATCGACATCTACAACATGGGCTGGAAGCTCTACCAGCAGCAGCGCGAGGCCGACGAGAAGCGCCGCAAGCGCGAGCGCCAGAACGCCGAGAAGAAGGCCGCGGCCCTGAACTCGCAGGCGGACAAGATGCGCGCCAAGGCGACGAAGACCGTCGCCGCGCAGAACATGGCCAAGCGCGCCGAGCGCCTGCTGTCGGGCCTCGAAGCCGTCCGCGTCTCCGACAAGGTCGCCAAGCTGCGCTTCCCGGACCCGGCGCCCTGCGGGAAGACCCCGCTGACCGCCGAGGGCCTTTCGAAGTCGTACGGCTCCCTGGAGATCTTCACCGACGTCGACCTGGCCATCGACAAGGGCTCCCGCGTCGTCATCCTCGGCCTCAACGGCGCCGGCAAGACGACGCTGCTGCGGCTGCTCGCGGGCACCGAGAAGCCGGACACCGGCGAGGTCACCCCGGGCCACGGCCTCAAGCTCGGCTACTACGCGCAGGAGCACGAGACGCTCGACCCGGACCGCACGGTGCTGGAGAACATGCGCTCCGCCGCGCCCGACCTGGACCTGGTCGCGGTGCGCAAGACCCTCGGCTCCTTCCTCTTCTCCGGCGACGACGTGGACAAGCCGGCCGGCGTCCTGTCCGGCGGCGAGAAGACCCGCCTGGCCCTGGCCACGCTGGTCGTCTCCTCGGCGAACGTGCTGCTCCTCGACGAGCCCACCAACAACCTGGACCCGGCCAGCCGCGAGGAGATCCTCGGCGCGCTGCGCACGTACAAGGGCGCCGTCATCCTCGTCACGCACGACGAGGGCGCGGTCGAGGCACTGGAGCCGGAGCGGATCATCCTGCTCCCGGACGGTGTCGAGGACCTGTGGGGCCCGGATTACCGGGACCTCGTGGCCCTCGCCTGACGTCCGCCGGGGTGCCCGGCGACGACCTGAAGGGTTGATCCAGTTCCTTATGGATCATTCGGCTCAGGCGTGATCCATCATCTGAGTGAGACGGTCTCGTACCTCTGCGCTCTGTACGACGGCTCCGGCCGTGCCCGCCCGGGCACGCGGCCGGGGCCGTCTTTTTTCGGCGTCCGGCCCCTGACCTGGAGATTCCCGGTGAGGGTGAAGAAGTGTGACGGACGTCATGCAGCGGAAGAGGAGATTCCGTTCTGCTCGTGCGTCCACTGCCGGAGAAATGCCGTCGTACCGACCTTGCTGAATGGGTGGCCAGGAAGCCGGGGAGGGGTGATCATGAGAAGTCCAGAGCGCACTTCCCATGAGGAGGCACGGGTGGCCGAGACTCTGAAGAAGGGCAGCCGGGTAACCGGCGCCGCGCGCGACAAGCTCGCGGCAGACCTGAAGAAGAAGTACGACTCCGGTGCGAGTATCCGTGCGCTGGCCGAGGAAACCGGCCGGTCCTACGGATTCGTCCACCGGATGCTCAGTGAGTCCGGAGTCGTGCTGCGTGGTCGCGGTGGCGCGACGCGCGGCAAGAAGGCGGCTACGGCCTGACCCGGATTTCCCCCCGCCACCGCTGGGGGTACCCCCAGGCCGTCAGGCCCGGGGCCGGGGTGCTAGACGCTTGTCTACCCACACCGCGGTTCCTTCGGTGACCCCCGGTCGGCCGTCCGGTCGACTGGGTGGTTACTGTGCAGTCACTTAGGCCGGGAGGCGGCCGACTGCACACCGGAGGCACACAGATGGCTCTGCTCGACAAGGACGGCGTACGGCTCACCGTGGACGACTCGGTCGCCACGGTGACACTGACCAATCCGGCCAAGCGAAACGCTCAGTCCCCCGCGCTCTGGCGGGCGTTGACGGAGGCCGGAAGGTCGTTGCCGGGCACCGTCCGGGTCGTGGTGCTGCGCGGTGAGGGCCAGTCCTTCTCCGCCGGACTCGACCGGCAGGCGTTCACTCCCGAGGGTTTCGAGGGTGAGCCGTCCTTCCTCGATCTGGCGCGCGGTTCGGACGAACTGCTCGACTCCACCATCGCCGAGTACCAGGAGGCTTTCACCTGGTGGCGACGCAATGACATCGTCTCCATCGCCGCCGTGCAGGGGCATGCGATCGGCGCCGGCTTCCAGCTCGCGCTGGCGTGTGACCTGCGCGTGGTAGCCGACGACGTGCAGTTCGCCATGCGCGAGACCAGCCTCGGTCTCGTGCCGGACCTGGCCGGCACCCAGCCGCTGACCTCCCTGGTCGGCTACGCCCGCGCGCTGGAGATCTGCGCGACGGGCCGCTTCGTGCATGCCGAGGAGGCGGAGCGGGTCGGACTGGCCAACCTGGTCGTACCGGCCGGGGAACTCGACGCGGCGGTGCAGGACCTCACGACGGCGCTCCTGGCTCCGCCGCGGGACGCCGTGATCGAGACGAAGGCGCTGCTCCGCGACGCAGGGTCCCGCCCCTACGACGCGCAGCGCTCGGCGGAGCGCGCCGCCCAGGCCCGCCGCCTGCGTGACCTGGCCGGCATCTCCGACTGACCCCGCGGGTGCGGCGCCGTTTCCCGGGAGCTCCGGCCCGGGGGAACGCGCGCCGCACCGCCGCTCCGGTCAGGGGATCAGCAGGGCCTTGCCCGGGACGGCGCGGGCCTCGATCGCGCGGTGCGCCTCCTCGGCCTCGGCCAGCGGGAACCTCCGGGCGATCACCGGGCGCAGCCGCCCGGCCGCTGCCTCGGCCAGGGCGAAGCCCGCCAGGCGGGTGATCTCCGCGGGCGGGAACTGGACGTCCGCGATCCCGCGCAGGGCGATCCCGCGCCGCTCCGCCTCCGCCGGATCCAGTTCGGTGAAGCCGCCGCTCGGGGCGCCGTGTGCCGAGACCCGCCCGCCGTCGCGGACCAGCCCGAAGCCGGCCAGTCCCAGCTCGCCGCCGACGCCGTCCAGCAGGACGTCCACCGGACCGCCGACCGCACCGGTCCAGCCCGGCTCCGTGTAGTCCACCGCCAGGTCCGCGCCCAGCTCCCGGATCAGCGCGAGCTTCCGCTCGCCCCGCGCGGCCCCCACCACGTACGCCCCCGCCGCCACCGCGAGCTGTACCAGCAGCGTGCCCATCCCGCCGGCGGCGCCGAGGATCAGCACCCGGTCGCCCGCCCCGATGCCGACGCCCTCCGCGATGCCCGTACCGGTCACTCCGTCGTGCGCCAGCGCCGCCGCCTCGGCCGGCTCCAGCCCCGCCGGGACCGGGACCAGCAGCGCCTGCGGGACCCGGACCAGTTCCGCGTACGTCCCCTTCGTGCCCGGGGCCGCCACGACCCGGCGGCCCTGCCAGCCCGGGTCCACCCCTTCGCCCACGGCGACGACCGTCCCCGCGGCCGCGCCGCCCGGCACGTACGGCGGGTTGACGCCGAAGGCCTCGCCCCAGCCCCCGCGGATCTGGGTCTCCACGAAGATCGTGTCCACGGCCTCGGTGCGGACCACCACCTCGCCCGCCCCCGGGACCGGATCCGGCAGTTCCACCGGCACCAGGACCTCTGGACCGCCGTACCCGTCCACCCGTATCGCGCGCATGATGTTTCCCCTCGTCCGACCCGGCCCTTTCGGCCTTGATCACCGCCCAACTCTCGGACCTCAACCGCGGTCGAGGTCAAGGGTGATCCCAAATCCGTTCCCGGCCGACCGGCGTAGTCCCTGCGCGCCGTCGCGGCTCCGCGCTTACCGTGGTGCGGAGTGAGTCCAATCCGCGCGAAGGGACACGCGATGACCGAATCCACAGCCGGGGGCGCCTCCCGCAATCCGGCCGACCGCGGCCGCACCACCATCTCGGACGGGGTGGTCGAGAAGATCGCCGGACTCGCCGCCCGCGAGGTGGTCGGCGTCCACGCCATGGGCAGCGGCAGCGGCTTCTCCCGTACCTTCGGCGCCGTCCGCGACCGGGTACCCGGCGGGGCGAAATCGTCGGTCACCCGCGGAGTGAAGGCCGAGGTCGGCGAGCTGCAGACGGCCCTCGACCTGGAGATCGTCGTCGACTACGGCGTGGCGATCCGCGACGTGGCGCGGGCCGTCCGCGAGAACGTCATCTCGGCGGTCGAGCGGATGACCAGCCTTGAGGTCGTCGAGGTCAACATCGCGGTCAGCGATGTGAAGCTCCCCGACGAGCCCGACGAGGAGCCGGAGCCCCGACTCCAGTGAAGGAGCCCGCATGAGGATGGCGATCGTCGGCCTCTTCGCCGGCATGGCGCTCGCGTTCGCCGGATACTTCGGCGGATTCGGAGCCTTCCTGCTGGTGGCGGCGCTGGGCGCCATCGGCTTCATCGTCGGCCGGTTCCTGGACGGGGACCTGGAACCCGGCGACTTCTTCCGTCCCCGCGACCGCGACAGGTGAGGCCCCGATGACCACGCCACGGGCGGTCCCGCCGCGCGTGCCCCCCGCCGAACGGGGGGCCACCCGGATCGCCGACCGGGTCGTCGCCAAGATCGCTGCGCAGGCCGCCCGGGAGGCCCTCGCCGCACGGCCGGTCGGGCCGCTCCAGGCCGACGGGCCCACGGGGGTCCCCGGTGGTCCGGGTGCCTCCGGTTCCGCCCGGGGCGCGGCGGCCGCCCCGCACGCCACCGTCACCGTGCACCACGACATCGCCCGGGTGCGGGTGAGCCTTGAGCTCGCCTACCCCTCCGACCTCGCCGCGCAGTGCGCGGCCGTCCGCCACCAGGTCGTCCACCGCGTCGAGGAGTGCGCCGGCATGTCCGTGCCCGAGGTGGACATCGACATCGAGCACCTGCATTCCGCGCACACCCGGACCGCCGCCGTACGGGACCGGAAGCTGCGGTGACGGCGCCCGCCCCCGGCCAAGCCCCGCCCCAGACGGTGGCCCCGGCCCGCGTCGCCCGCTTCCGGTCCGCCCGGCGGATCCCGGCCGCGCTGACGGCACTGGCCGTGCTCGGGGCGGCGGGCCTGTTCCTCTACGACCTCGCCGCCGTACGGGCCGGCCGCCCCGGCATGCAGTGGCGCCGGGAACTCGCCCACCAGCTGGAGCAGCAGACGCCCGCGGACCTCTGGGTGCTCGTCGGCGCCGGGGCCCTCGTCGTGGTCGGGGCGGTGCTGCTGCTCCTCGCCCTGACCCCCGGGCTGCGCAGGATCCTGTCGATGCGGACGCCGGACCCGCAGGCCGGGGTCCGGGCCGGGCTGGGGCGCAAGGCCGCCGCGCTGGTGCTGCGGGACCGGGCGATGGAGGTGTCCGGGGTGCGCTCGGCGCGGGTCGCGGTGCGGCGGTCCCGTGTCGCGGTCCGGGCGGAGTCCCACTTCCGCGAGCTGGACGAGGTACGGGCGGACCTGGAGGAGGTCCTCGCCATCGGCATCGGGGAACTGGGCCTCGCGGACGCGCCGCAGCCGCGGGTACGGGTCACCAGGGCCCCCGTCGGGAAGAGGTGAGGGGATGCTCGGGACGGTGAACCGGATCCTGCTCGGGATCATCGGCGCCGTGCTGCTGGTGGCCGGGGTGGCCCTGCTGGCGGCGTTCCGGCCGCTCGGCGGCCGCCACGAGCCACTGCTGACGGCGGCGACCCGGGCGCGGTACTGGCATGCCGAGGGCTGGTGGTGGTGGGCGGTGCTCGCGGGGCTCGGGGTTTGCGTGGTGCTCGCGTTGTGGTGGCTGCTGGCGCAGCTGCGGCGCTCGCGGTTGCGGGCGCTGGTGGTGGACACCGCAGACGGCGCGTTCGCGGTGCTGCGGGGGCGGGCCCTGGAGGATGTGGTGGCCGCGGAGGCGGGCGCGCTGGACGGGGTCGCCCGGTGCAGCGTCGTCCTGCGGGGCCGCCAGGGGCGCCGAAGCCGTCGTGGGGGTCCGAACCTGCGGGTGGAGCTGGAACTGGAGCCGCATGCGGTCCCGGCCGATGCCCTGGCAGCGTTGGCCGGGCCGGTGCTCGGCCATGCCCGCCGGTCGGCGGGCCTCCCCGAACTCCCGGTGGTGGCCCGGTTCCGGGTCGCCTCCCACCGGGCCCGCCGCGTCACCTGAGGCGGCCGGCCCGGGGAGGCGAGCCCGGGGGAGGCCGGGGCGTCAGAAGCCGTGGCGGGAGCCGCCGTCGACCGGGAGCATGATGCCCGTCAGGTACGAGGCCGCGGGCGACAGCAGGAACGCCGCCGAGCGGCCGAACTCCTCCGGGGTGCCGTAGCGGCGCAGCGGAATGCCGGCTTCATTGGCCGCGCGGGCCGCCGCCCCATCGCCCGACAGGGCGTCGAGATCGCGCACCCGGTCGGTATCGATCCGGGCCGGCAACAGTCCGACCACGCGGATGCCGCGCGGTCCGAGCTCCACCGAGAGGGACTTGGCGAAGCCCGCCAGCCCCGGCCGCAGGCCGTTGGAGATCGTCAGGCCCGGGATCGGCTCGTGGACCGAGCCCGACAGGACGAAGCCGATGACCCCGCCCTCGCCCAGTTCGGCGGCCGCCGCGCGGGCCAGCCGTACCGCGCCCAGGAAAACCGACTCGAACGCCGCGGCCCACTGCTCGTCGGTGTTGGTCGCCGCGAAGCCGGGGGTGGGGCCGCCGACGCTGATGAGGATGCCGTCCAGGCGGCCGAAGCGTTCCTTCGCGGTGGCGACGAGCCTGGCCGCCGCCTCCGGGTCGGAGTTGTCCGCGGCGACCCCCACCACGTCCGGCCCCAGCGAGGCCGCCGCTTCGGCGGCCCGCGCCGCGTCGCGGCCCGTCACGATCACCTTCGCGCCGTCCGCCGCCAGTTCGCGCGCCGAGGCGAAGCCCAGGCCACGGGTGGCTCCGGTGACGACGTAGACACGGTCTTTCAGTCCAAGATCCATGCCCGACACGCTACGCCGTCGGCACCGGCTCCCGCTCTGGGGTGGCGCCGGCCGCCGCGGCCGCCGCACGGTCGCGCTTCTCCCGCCGGACGAGGACCAGCCAGCCCACCGGCACCGCCGCCGCGAACAGCCACCACTGCACGGCGTACGCCATGTGCGGGCCGATCGAGTCGTGGTCGGGTTCGGCGACCATCTGCGGGATGCCGCCCGCCGGGGCCGGAGCCGTGAGCTCCAGGTAGCCACCGAGGACGGGCTTGCCCAGGTACTCCGCCTGCTGCGCGCTGTTGATCAGCATCACCTGGCGGTCCGGCAGGCCCTTGCGGTCCTTGATGCCGCTGCCGACGCTCGTTTCGTCGGCCTTCAGCCGGCCGTTGACCGTCACCTCGCCCGAGGGCGCGGCCGGCACCGGCGGGTACGCGCGCGGGTCGTCGCCGCCGGCCACCCAGCCGCGGTTGACCAGGACCACCCGGCCGTCGGACAGCACGAGCGGGGTGAGGACGTGGAAGCCGACCTTCTCGTCGTTGTCGGTCCGCATGCGCACGACGACCTCGTGCGCGGTGTCGTACGTACCGGTCGCGGTGACGGCGCGCCAGTAGTCGGCGCGCGGGACCCGGTGGCCGGGGGAGGTGACCTCGGTCATCGGTACGGGCTTCGCCGTCAGGTTCGACGCGATCAGTTCGTTCTGCGCGACCCGGTGCTCATGGCGGTGGTACTGCCAGAACCCCAGCTTGATCATCGCGGGGATGAAGGCGAGGGCGATCAGGGTGAGGCACACCCATTGCCGGGTCAGCACAAAGCGGTACACGCCCACGACGGTACCCCCAGCCGGGAAGACCCCGGTGGCCGGGTGGCCGTCCGGGGTCGGGGAGGAGAGGTCACACCCGGTCGACGATGCCCACCTTCCCTTCCGCGCGGGCGCAGTGCGCCCCGCAGAACCACTGGCCCTCGACTTCGACGCCCTGCCCGATGATCTGCACCCGGCAGTGCTCGCAGATCGGCGCCATGCGGTGGATGGCGCAGGAGAAGCAGTCGAAGACGTGCACGCTGCCCTGCGCGTGCACCTCGAAGGACATGCCGTAATCGTTTCCGCAGACCTCACAACGTGCCATGCGCCACAGGGTGGGACCGGACGGGCGCAGCGCGAAAGGGGGCGCCGGGCGAGTCGCCCGACGCTCACCCGTCTGCCGCAGCCACGTCCCGCAGCAGTTGGGTGAAGGCCGCCTCGTCGACCACCGGCGTACCGAAGGACTTCGCCTTGACCGTCTTGGAGGTGGCCGAGTCGGGGTCGTTCGTCACGAGCAGGCTCGTGAGCCGCGACACACTCGTCGCGACGTGCAGGCCCGCCTCGACCGCCCGGTCCTCCAGCAGCTCCCGGTCCACCGAGGTGTCACCCGAGAAGGCGATCCGCATGCCCTGCTTGAGCGGTTTGCCGTCCTCGAAGCGGCCCGGGTTCGGGTGCGGGCACGGCTGCCGCTTGCGCGAGGGCCGCCAGCTGCCGCTCCCGTACGAGGCCTGCCGGCCGATCCGCGGGGTGACCGGGGAGTCCGACCACTCCGTCAGCGGGCGGCATTCCAGCAGGGGCAGCCGTACCCCGTCCCGCGCGGCGGCGTGCAGCGACGGACGGAACGCTTCCGCGAGCACGCGGGCGTCGTCGAGCGCGTGGTGGGCGCGCTGCTGGACCACCCCGAAGTGCGCGGCGAGCGACTCCAGCTTGTGGTTGGGCAGCGGGAGGTTCAGCTCCTTCGACAGGGCGATGGTGCACAGCCGCTGACGGACCGGTGCGGTCACGGAGGCCCGCGCGTACTCGCGGGCGATCATCTGCCAGTCGAACATGGCGTTGTGCGCGACCAGCACCCGGTCCGCGAGCCGGCCCGCGAACTCCTCGGCGATGTCCTGGAAGAGCGGCGCGTCCTGGAGCATGTCGCTCGTCAGCCCGTGGATCCAGACCGGGCCCGGGTCCCGCTGCGGGTTGACCAGGGTGTACCAGTGGTCCTCCACGTTGCCCTGGGCGTCGAGCCGGTAGACGGCGGCGGAGATTATCCGGTCGTCGCGAGCGAGCCCGGTCGTCTCCACGTCGACGACCGCGTACCCCTCGGGGTACGCGGTCGGCCACGTCGTCTCTGCGGTCGTACGGTCGTCGAGCATGGTCACAGAGGATATCGGCACGGACTGACACCCGTGTCCCGACGGCCTTTCACCGTCCGCCGTCCGCCACTCGTCCACGGCTCGGCGGGGAGGTCGTGCCGTCGGCCAGGAGGGTGTGGACCAGGGCCCGTACGGAGAGCAGGAACAGGCGTTCCGGGTCCGCCGGGCGGGCCAGGGCGCGGGCGAGTTCCGGGTCGTCGGGGGCGGCGGTGGGGGTCTCCCCGGCGGAGCCGGGGGGAGGAGCCCAGAGGTCGCTCTCGGCGGGGGACTGGGCGGGGGAGCGTTCGCGGTTGCGCTCCACGAGCAGGAAGCCGACGATCTGGAACTGGACCGCGCGCACCGCGTCGGCGGCCCGGGCCCCGCGCAGCCCGGCCGCGCGCACCTCGTGGACCAGGGCCTGCTGGGCGGGCAGGAACATCTGCTCGGTGAGGCCGCGTTCGTGGACCATCGCGATCAGGTGCGGGCGCTCGCGCAGTTCGCGGCGCAGGATCCGGGCCACGGAGAGGATCCGCTCGACGGGGCTGTGGCCGGCCGGCCGGATCGCGCCCATCTCCTGGACGGTCCGCTCCACGAGGGCGTCGAGCAGTGATTCGCGGTTGCCGACGTGCCAGTAGATGGAGGTCACCGCGGTGCCCAGCTCGGCGGCGAGTTTGCGCATGGTGAGGGCGGCCGGGCCGTGCTGCTTGACCAGGGAGGCGGCCGCCTCCAGTACCTCGGCGCGGGTGAGCGTGGTTCTGGCCATGGCCGTCCGCCAATCTGTCGGGGCGTCAGTTCTGGTCGGTGCAGGGGTCTTTACCCTTCATCGGTGGCGGTGTAACTGTGTTACAGAACCGACTCCCCCCGAGACGAGGGATGGTGCGATACATGGCACGCATACGGTACGGAGCGCGCACCGAGGCCGAGATCGCGGCGTCGCGCGAGAAGAGTTCCCGGCTCCCCGACATCTGGTCCACCGGCGTGGTCGCGGTCTGGGAGAGCGACCCGGACGTGGTGGCGGCGGTCCTGCCGCCTCCGCTCAAGCCCGCCGAGCGACCCCTGGTGCGGGCCAACATCAGCAAGGTCGACCTGCCCGGCTACCCCCTGGGCGCCGGCTCGGTGGCCGTCGCCGCCCAGCACGGCGGGGTCGAGGGCTGGTACCCGTTGGTCATGCCGATGACCCACGAGCGGGCCCTGGTCGGAGGCCGCGAGGTCTTCGGCGAACCGAAGAAGCTGGGCGAGGTCACCGTCGAGCGCGAGGGCCTCGTCGTACGGGCCGCCCTGGCCCGGCACGGGATCGCCTTCGTCGAGGTGCGCGGGGCGGTCGACCGCGAGCTGCCGCTGCCCGAGCCCGCCACCAAGACCGACTTCTACTTCAAGTTCCTCCCCGCGGTGGACGGTTCGGGCTTCGACGCCGACCCGGTCCTCGTGCACGTCACCCGCAACGAGAAGGTCCGCAAGCTGGAGCACATCACCGGTGACGTGGTCCTGCGCGAGTCGATGTTCGACCCCGTCGCCGACCTCCCCGTGCGCCGGATCGTGGAGATCACCATCGGCGAGAAGACCACCGACCAGAAGGGCCGCGTCGTGGAGCGGGTCAGCGCCCAGGCCCTCCTCCCGTACGTCCACCAGCGCTACGACGACCCCATGCAGATCCTCGACGGCCCGCCCGAAGGGAGCATCTGACGTGCGCCTCGAACCCGGGCAGGTGGCCGTCGTCACCGGCGCCGCCAGTGGCATCGGCCTCGCCATGGCCCGCCGCTTCGCGGCCGAGGGGCTGAAGGTCGTCCTCGCCGACGTGGAGGAGGGCGCCCTGCGCAAGGCCGCCGACGAGCTGACCGCCGACGGCGCCCAGGTGCTCGCCCGGCCCGTCGACGTCAGCGACCGCGACTCCGTGACCGCTCTGGCCGACGCCGCGTACGACGCCTTCGGCGCCGTGCAGGTGCTCTGCAACAACGCGGGCGTCGGCTCCGGCGCCGAAGGCCGGATGTGGGAGCACGAGCCCAACGACTGGAAATGGGCCTTCTCCGTCAACGTCTGGGGCGTCTTCCACGGGATCCAGGCCTTCGTCCCCCGCATGATCGCGGGCGGCGGCCCCGGCCACGTCGTCAACACATCCTCCGGCGACGGCGGCATCGCCCCGCTGCCCACCGCCTCCGTCTACGCCGTCACCAAAGCGGCCGTGGTCACCATGACCGAGTCGCTGTACGCCCACCTCAAGGCGGAGGGCGCCGCCATCGGCGCCTCCGTCCTCTTCCCCGGACCGCACATGCTGCGCACCGGGCTGTGGGAGTCGCACCGCAACCGGCCCGAGCGGTACGCCAAGGAGCGGCCGCGCAAGACCCCGTACCGCGGCCTCGACCAGTACGAGGCCGCGATGAGGGCGGCCGGCCACGAGGTGGACTTCACCCCGGTCGAGGAGGTCGCCGAGCACGTCGTCGACGGCATCCGCGCCGACCGCTTCTGGATGCTCCCGGCGAGCGAGCACAGCGATCGGCAGATCCGCGCCCGGTCGCAGTCGATGCTCGACCGCGCCAACCCCGCCTACCTGGAGAGCTTCATCCTCGACTGAGGAGCCGTGCAGTGAGTGACACGCCGTACGAAGACCCGTACCTGATCATCTCCTCCGACTGCCACGCGGGACTGCCGACCGAGCAGTACCGCCCCTACCTCGACTCCCGGTTCCATCCGCAGTTCGACGAGTTCCTCGGCCAGCGCGACGCCCGCCGCGCCGAAGCCACCCGCCTCGGCGTCCGCAACGAGGCCTTCGCCGAGAAGTGGTTCCACGATCACGAGGAGGGCCTCAAGGGCGGCTGGGACACCGCGCAGCGCCTGAAGGAACTCGACGGCGACGGGGTCGCCGCCGAGGTCGTCTTCCCCGACGCCGACGCCGTGGACAGCCAGACCGCAGCGCCCTTCGGGGTGGGCCTCGGGCTCTCCGGCGACCAGGACCCCGAGCTCGGCATGGCGGGCGCGCAGGCGCACAACCGCTGGCTGGCGGAGTTCGTCTCCCAGACCCCCGAGCGGCACTGCGGGGTCGCCCTGCTGCCCATCACCGGCGAGCCGTCGAAGGTCGTCGCCGAGATCCACCGGGCCAAGGACTCCGGGCTCGGCGCGCTGATGATCCCCGCGATGTGGGTGGACAAGGCGCCCTACCACGACCGCCGCTACGACCCCGTCTGGGCGGCCGCGGCCGAGACGCAGATGCCGATCGTCACCCACTCCGGGTCCTCCCCCCGCCACGAGTACGGGGACCACCTGGGCATCTTCGTCTCCGAGGTCACCTGGTGGCCGGCCCGTCCGCTGTGGTTCCTGCTCTGGTCCGGGGTCTTCGAACGGCACCCGGGCCTGAAGTTCGGCGTCGCCGAGTCGGGCTGCTGGTGGCTGCCGAACCAGTTGTGGTTCATGGACCGCCTGTACCTCGGCGCGCACGGTGGCAAGAAGCTGTCGCCGTTCGAGGAGCTGAAGCGCCCGCCGAGCGAGTACCTGGACCGGCAGGTGTTCATCTGTGCGACGAACACCAAGCGGCGCGAGCTCGCGCAGCGCTACGAGATCGGCGTGGACAACATCCTGTGGGGATCGGACTTCCCGCACCCCGAGGGGACCTGGCCCGACACCCGGTCCTGGCTGAAGAACACCTTCCACGACATCCCCGTCGGCGAGACCCGCCGGATGCTGGGCCTGGCCGCGGCGGACGTCTTCGGTTTCGACACGGGCAAACTCGCCCCGATCGCCCGCCGGATCGGCCCGACACCGACGGAACTGGGTCAGAGCGCCGACCAGGCGGCGGTGGAGGCCTCCTGGGCCCGGTCCCGCGAAGTCGGCCGACACTGGCTGACCGACAACGACTTCCCCGTCCTGGGGGTGTCGCGGTGACGGGCGACCGCTACACGGTCATCTCGGCGGACTGCCACGCCGGCGCGGACCTGCTGGACTACAAGCCGTACCTGGAGAAGCGGTACCACGAGGAGTTCGACGCCTGGGCCGCCACGTACGTGAACCCGTACGAGGACCTCCTCGCGGACACCGCGGACCGCAACTGGAACTCGGCGCGGCGGCTGTCCGAACTGGAGGCGGACGGCATCGTGGCCGAGGTCGTCTTCCCCAACACCATCCCGCCGTTCTTCCCCAAGGCCTCCTTGATGGCCCAGCCGCCGACGGCCGCGGAGTACACGATGCGGTGGGCCGGGCTCCAGGCCCACAACCGCTGGCTGGCGGACTTCTGCGCGGACGCGCCGGGCCGCCGGGCGGGCGTGGTCCAGATCCTGCTGAACGACGTGGACGCGGCGGTGAAGGAGATCCGCCGCACGAAGGAGGCGGGCCTCACGGGCGGCATCCTGCTGCCCGGCGTGCCGCCCGGCTCGTCGGTCCCGGAGCTCCACTCGGCGGCGTACGACCCGATCTGGGCGGTGTGCGACGAGCTGGACGTCCCCGTCAACCACCACGGCGGCTCGGCGTCGCCGCCGCTCGGCGACGAACCGGCGGCCCGGGCCGTCTTCATGGTGGAGACCACCTGGTTCTCGCACCGAGCCCTGTGGCACCTCATCTTCGGCGGGGCCTTCCGCCGCCACCCCGGCCTCAAGCTGGTCCTGACGGAGCAGGGCTCCGGCTGGATCCCGGGCGTGCTGGACATGCTGGACTACTACCACGGCCGCCTGGTCGCGGCCTCGGCCACGGCGGAGGCCAAGTTCGGGGCGGGCCTGGCCGAGTCCATGGGCAAGGGCCCGAGCGAGGTCTGGCGGGACAACTGTTTCGTGGGGGCCAGCTTCATGCGCCCCCACGAGGTCCCGCTGCGGGAGCGGATCGGCCTCGACAAGATCATGTGGGGCAGCGACTACCCCCACGACGAGGGCACCACCCCGTACTCCCGCGAAGGCCTGCGCATCGCGTACGCGGGCCTCCCCCGGGACGAGGTCGCCGCGATGGCCGGCGGCAACGCGGCCCGCGTGTACGGCTTCGACCTCTCCCTCCTCGACGGCCTGGCGGCGAAGCACGGCCCGCTGGTGACGGAGATCGCCGAGCCGCTGACGCAGGTCCCGCCCGAAGCCACCAGCCCCGCGTTCGCCCGGGGCGGCTCGGTCCGGGTCTGGTGAGGGCGTGATCCCGCCGGGCGGCTCAGTGCCTGAACACGAGCCGCCCCGGCGGGAGCCGCTCGCCGCCGACCACGCTGGTGCGCCGGTCCACCTCGATCACGAGCCCGTCCGTGTCCGCGAACGGTGAGAGGTCCAGTGTCCCGAGGCATTCGCGCAGTACGAGAAGCCGCAGCCCGGGCAGCTCGGTCAGCGGCTCCAGCGTCCCCTCGAACGCGCACCTGATCAGCACGAGTTCGGTCAGGTGCCGGTACGGCACGAGGGCCGCCGCCGACACGGATGCGGCATGCCGGATCTGCAGGGAGCCGAGCCCCGGGAGCGGGAGCGAGCGGACCAGCTGCCGGTACTGCAGGCTGCCCGCGATCGTCAGGTCCTTCACCCCCGGCCACCGCTCGATCCCGTCGAGGGTCATCCGGCGGACGCCTTGCCACAGGGCCAGGGACGTCAGCCCCTCGGCCGCCGGGACGTCCCCGATCCACCGCTGTTCCGGCTCGAACCCGATGACCAGGGACTTGAGCCCCTCGACCGCCGCCAGCGGGGCCAGCGAGAGCCCCTCCCGGAGGTAGCCGAAGGCGAGGCTGTCCGCCGCCGCCAGCTCGGCGACCGCCTCGATGCCCGTGACCTCCGGGCAGTCCAGTACGCCGAGGTGCCGGAGCTTCGGGTGTCCAGCCAGCGGTGCGAGATCGGTCAGCGCCGGATTGCGGTGGATGACCAGCCACTCCAGGTCCCGCCGCCCGGAGATATCCGTCGGGATGGCGCCGTTCCACGTGAGGTGGACCCGTTGGACGTGGGGCATCCGGCCGAGCACGGACAGCTGCTCCGGCGTGCGGACGTGCAGGTGCCCGACGCGCACGGGGGCATCGGCCAGGACCGCGTCCGCGTACGCGTCGTTGGGGAACCGCCCCCAGGAGTCGGACAGTTCGTGGACCACGTCGTAGCGGTCGTCCCTGCGGAAGCCGGCGATGACCTGGAGCGCCCGCTCGCCGCCGACCAGTGCGGCCGTGCGGATGACGGCGGCGGCCTGCTGCTCGTCCAGGCCCGCCGGGCCCGGCAGGAGTTCCAGGACCAGTTCGCCCGCCTTGGCCAGCTCCTCGGCCTGCCCCACCGAGTGCGGCGGCAGCAGGTGCGCCGTACGCGCCTCCACCTCGTGCCAGACCGCGGGGTCCAGCTCCGGGGCGTGCTCCAGGCAGGCCGCGGCCAGCAGGACCAGCCGGCTCTGGTCCCGCTTGACCTTGTCGGCCCGCCGCAGCAGCTGCCGGAGCAGGCGCGCACGCTCATCGGGGCGGGCGTGCCCGACGGCCATGCGGACCACGTCCTCCCACGCGTCCTCGTGGGCGTTGCCCACCAGCACGCCGAAGTCCCGTGCTTCCACGGCCGCTTTGGCGCCCAGGTAGTCCTGGAAGGTCCGGTGCACGAAGTGGACCGACCCCGGTACCGGTTCGCGGAGCAGCCCGCTGCGGATCAGCAGGTGCCGGAACACCTGCTCGACTCCTGCCTGCGCCCGCACCTGGGGCATGGCAGCGAGCCACTCGCCGACCATCTCCTGCGCCTCCGTGCAGGACGCCTCCACCTGGCCGTTGCGGATGAGCCAGTACGCGAGCCGCTGGAGCAGCAGGGTCTGCTCGTCCCTACTGAGGTACACGCCCTCGACGCCTGATATGTCCCGTTCGGTGTCCCGGCGCACCAGGAGCATGTCCAAGGCGGCGTCGTACAGCTCCTTACGGGCCCGGGGCAGGTGCATGTGGCGGTCCCGGTTCAGGGCGCACAGCAAGGCGCACATGAGGGGGTTCGAGGCCAGCCATCCGAGGTCCCGGCGGGAGCCGACGGACTGGATGAGCGACTTCTCGTACCGCTCCAGGCTGTCCCGCTCCTCCTCGGAGCCGCACTCCGCGCGGGCGGAGTCGTGCCAGTGCGTGATGAACGCGCTCACGTCGGCGCGCTCCATCGGCAGCAGGGACAGGAGGGAGAAGCCCTGCGCGGTCAGCCAGTCCTCCGGGACCGCCGACGGCCGGGTGGTCACCACGTAACGGGCCCGGGGATAGGCCGCGAGCAGGGATCTGAGCCACTCCTCCGTGCGGCTGCGGAACTTGGACGGCACTTCGTCGACCCCGTCGACCAGGACGAGCGCCCGCCCTTGGGACAGCAGGTTCTCGACCCAGCCGTCCGGCGCGCGCAGCGGCACCCCCGAGGCGCGCAGCCAGTCCTGCGGCATCGGCAGGCCCTCGGGCGAGTTGAACGAGCGCAGCCGTAGGACGAAGGGGACGAGGGTGTTCCAGTGGTGCAGGCCGGCCTTGAAGCTCCGCCTCGCCGCGTTCAGGGCCAGCCACTGCACCAGGGTGCTCTTGCCCGAACCCGCCGGGCCGCGCAGCAGGACGCGCTCGGAGGCGCTCAAGGCCAGCTCGGTCTTCATGGCCGAGTGGCGGCCGGGCTCCTCCAGCAGCTGCTCGCCGCTCACCGCCAGGCTGATGTACGCCAGGTCCAGCGGCCACTCCGCACGGGCCTGGCTGAAGGTCAGGCCGAACAGCTGGAGGCGGCCGTGGGTATCGGCGACGTAGCGCGCGTACCGCTCCTCGAACGCGTGGGCCGCGCCGTCCTCGCGCCGCCCCATCCGCTCCACGACGCGCGTCAGCTCGCCGGTGCGGCGGATCAGCTCCACCTCCGCGCGCGCCCCGAAGCCCGGCAGCGTCGTCGTGTACTCCACGGCGTGCGCGCAGCACAGGGCGACCAGGTCGCGGTAGACGGACTCGGCCGCCTCGCTCAGGGCCGCGCCGCGCGGCGGCGCCAGCATCGCGGCCAGGGCCGCCGGGTCCAGGTCCGCCGCGAAGAGGGCCTCCGCGTCCAGCGTCCCCAGTGCGGCGAACGCGTCGCCCACCGCGTCGACCACCGCCAGGCGTTCGTGCTCCGGCAAGCGGCCCGTTGCCTCGCCCAGGCGCGCGGCCAGTACGTGGGCCAGCCGGCGGACCTCCGGCCCGCCCAGTTCCTCCGGGCGCTGCCAGCGGGCCGCCGGATGCACCGGGTCGGCGGCCAGTCCCGCGCCCGGTGCGCGGCCCAGTAGGGACTTCACCAGCGCTCCCGCCGCCGTCCCCGCCACCTTTAAGAGAACCGTCTCGAAGCCCGTCATCCCCCGCCCTCCCCTTGACCCGGACATCATCTCGCGAACCCGGGGTAACACCGATGGATACCGATCGGTAACAACCCCTAGCGGCGCCCCCGAACCCGCTCTATGGTGCGGGCATGCCGAACCTGCCCGATGTCGTGCTGTGGTCCATACCTGCCTTCGTGCTGCTCACCGTCATTGAGGTGGTGAGCTACCGGCTCCATCCCGACGAGGACGCCGCCGGCTACGACACCAAGGACGCGGTCACGAGCGTCGCCATGGGGCTCGGCAGCATCGGCTTCGACCTGCTCTGGAAGATCCCGGTCGTCGCCGTCTTCACGGCGGTCTACGAACTGACCCCGCTGCGGGTCCCGTTCCTGTGGTGGACCGCCCTGCTGATGCTGCTCCTCCAGGACTTCCTCTACTACTGGCAGCACCGGCTCCACCACGTCATCCGCATCCTGTGGGCCTGTCACGTGGTCCACCACAGCAGCCGTCGGTTCAACCTCACCACCGCCCTGCGCCAGCCCTGGACCAGCGCGACCACCTGGTGGTTCTACCTGCCGATGGTCGCCCTCGGCGTGCACCCGGCCGCGATCCCGTTCTGCTACGGCCTGAACCTCCTCTACCAGTTCTGGGTCCACACCGAGCGCATCGGAAAGCTGCCGCGCGCCTACGAGTACGTCTTCAACACCCCCTCGCACCACCGCGTCCACCACGCCTCCCAGGGCGGCTACCTGGACCGCAACTTCGGCGGCATCCTGATCATCTGGGACCGGATGTTCGGCTCCTGGGTCGGGGAGACCGACAAGCCCGTCTACGGGCTCACCAAGAACATCAACACCCACAACCCGCTGCGCGTGGCCACGCACGAGTACGCCGCCATCGCCCGCGACGTCCGCGCCGCCCGCAGCTGGCGCGAGCGGGCGGGCCGCGTCTTCCGCGGCCCCGGCTGGCAGCCCGCACCAGCACCCGTACCCGCCCCCGCCGCCGAGCCCGCGACCGCCCCGGAGCACGCCGCGTGAGCGACACCGACTCCCGTACGCCCTCCTGGGCGCGCCCCGCGGCGGCAGCCGCCGACGGGGCGGCCGGCCGGATCCTGCTCGCCGCCTTCGCCGCCGCGACCGTCGTCGACCTCGGCTCGCTGCTGGCCGGCTGGCACCTCGGGCACGTCATCGCCAAGCCGCTGCTGATGCCGCTGCTCGTCGCCCACGTGGTCACCCGGCGGGCTCCCGGGCTGCTGATCGCCGCCCTGCTGTTCGGATGGGGCGGGGACCTGGCGCTGCTCTTCGACGCCGAGCCCGCCTTCCTCGTCGGCATGGGATCCTTCGCCGCCGGGCACGTCTGCTACCTCGTGCTCTTCGGTCGGCGCGGTACGCATCCCGCGCTCGGGGGCGCGTACGCCGTCGCCCTCCTGGGGACCGTCGCGCTGCTCTGGGGCGACCTGCCAGCCGGTCTGCGCATCCCGGTCGCCGGGTACAGCCTGCTGCTCACCGCCATGGCCTACCGCTCCAGCGCCCTCGGCCTGCGCGCCGGCCTCGGCGGGGCGCTGTTCCTGCTCTCCGACACGCTGATCGCCACCGGCGTCGCCGACTGGCCGCAGCTGCCCCGCCTCGACTTCTGGATCATGGCCACCTACGTCGCCGCCCAGTACCTGCTGGCCACCGGGGCTCTCGCCCCGGCGCAGGCGTACGGTAGGACAGTCCTACAAGACTGAACTACCTGATCCGGAGGGCTGCACGACCATGCGAGCCACCGTCATCCACGCCCCGCACGACATCCGCGTGGAGGAGGTGCCCGACGCTGCGATCCAGCGCCCCGAGGACGCCGTCGTCCGCGTGCTGCGCGCCTGCATCTGCGGCAGCGACCTGTGGGCCTACCGCGGCGAGGCCGAGCGCCAGCCCGGCCAGCGCATCGGCCACGAGTTCCTCGGCATCGTCGAGGAGACCGGCCCGTCCGTGTCCGGCCTCAAAGCCGGCGATCTCGTCGTCGCCCCCTTCATGTGGTCCGACGGCACCTGCGACTACTGCTCCGAGGGCCTGCACACCTCTTGCGTGGACGGCGGCTTCTGGGGCTCGGTCGGCCACGACGGCGGGCAGGGCGAGGCCGTCCGTGTCCCGCACGCCGACGGCACCCTCGTGAAGCTGCCCGCGGACGCCGTCTCCGACGACCACCTGCTGACCGGCCTGCTCGCACTGTCCGACGTCATGGGCACCGGGCACCACGCCGCCCTGGGCGCAGGCGTCCGCAAGGGCTCCACCGTGGCCGTCGTCGGCGACGGCGCGGTCGGCCTGTGCGGGGTCCTCGCCGCCAAGCGCCTCGGCGCCGAGCGGATCATCGCACTGGGTCGGCACACCGTCCGTACGGACATCGCCAAGCTCTTCGGGGCCACCGACGTCGTCGCCGAGCGCGGCGAGGCCGCCGAGGCCGCCGTCCGCGAGCTCACCGGCGGCCAGGGCGCCCACGCGGTCATCGAGGCCGTCGGCACCGAGCAGTCCATGCGCACCGCCGTGAACATCACCCGCGACGGCGGGGCCATCGGCTACGTCGGCGTTCCGCACGGCAGCGGCACGGGCCTCGACCTCGGCGTCATGTTCGACCGCAACATCACCCTGCGCGGCGGCGTCGCCCCGGTGCGCGCGTACATCCCGGAGCTGCTGGCGGACGTGCTGAGCGGCGCGATCGACCCGGCGCCCGTCTTCGACCGCGCCGTGTCCCTGGACGAGGTCCCGGACGGCTACCGTGCGATGGACGACCGCAGCGCGCTGAAGGTGCTCATCAAGCCCTGACGGCCCGGCTCGAACGGGAGGGGCCGGCCCGGGGAAGTTCCCCCGGGCCGGCCCCTCCCGTTCGAGCCGCTACTTCACGGCCTTCAGCGCGTCCACCACGCCGTAGCCGTAGTAGCCGGTCTGGCCCCACTTGCTCTGGCAGGTGGTGGCGTCGACCAGCGCGCCCGTGGCGTCGTACAGCTTCTCCGGGCAGGCCGCCTTCGTGGCCTGGGCCTTCAGCATGGCCTGGAGCTGCGAGGGCGTGGCCTGC
This sequence comes from Streptomyces sp. NBC_00597, assembly GCF_041431095.1. Classification (GTDB taxonomy): domain Bacteria; phylum Actinomycetota; class Actinomycetes; order Streptomycetales; family Streptomycetaceae; genus Streptomyces. The sequence goes on along the minus strand of NZ_CP107757.1, from coordinate 2,848,678 downwards.
GGGTGGGCGCTCTTGAGCAGCGCCGCCACGCCCGCCACGTGCGGTCCGGCCATCGAAGTGCCCTGCTTGTAGCCGTAGCCGCCGCCCGGCAGGGTGGACAGCACACGACCGTTGGCGTCCGGGGTGGCCGGAATCTGCCACTTGTCGCCGCCGGGGGCGGCGACGTCGACGACGCCCAGGCCGAAGCTGGAGTAGTACGACCTGATGCCCTGGTCACCGGTCGCGCTCACCGTGACCACACCCGGGAGCTGGGTGGGAATGTCCAGGCAGACGTGCGGGTCGATCGTGCGCGGGACCGGGGTGCCGTCGTCCGGGCTCGTGTCGTCGACTATCGCGTTCGACGCCAGGTCGTGGTTCGAGTTCCCGGCAGAGGCCACGCTGAGGACGCCCTTGCGCTCGGCGTACTTGGTCGCCCGGCCGAGGGCCTCCACCAGCGCCTTCTGGTCCTCGTCCGCCTTGCAGTTGTAGAGCCAGGGGTCGACGTAGTAGCTGTTGTTGGTCACCTCGATCCCCTTCTCGGCGGCGAACATGAAGCCGCAGACGACCGCCTCGGTGAAGAACAGGCTGGTGCCCGGCTCGCTGACCTTGATGGCGGCGACCTTCACGCCCGGGGCGACGCCCGAGATGCCGATGCCGTTGCGCGCGGCCGCGATGGTCCCGGCGACGTGCGTGCCGTGGTCGCTGCCGTCGGGGTACGGGCGCCACGCGCCGTCGGTGGTGTCCGCGACACCGCCGACGCAGTTCGCCGACTGGCCCTTGGAGAAGTTCGCCGCGAGGTCCGGGTGGGTGTCGTCGACACCCGTGTCGATGACGCCCACGGTGACGTCCGGGCTGCCATCGTTGATCTTGTGCGCCTGATCGGCCTTGATCGCCCGCAGGTCCCACTGGTTGGGCTCCAGCGGCTCCTGACCGTCCGCGGCGGCTGCCGCCGCCTTGGCGGCGTCCGCCGCGCTCAGCTTCTGCGTCGTGCCCTCCTCGGTGGTCTGCACCGGCTGGAGGGGGGCCGTCCGGGTGGCGCCGACCGACACGAAAAGGCCGCGCTGCGCGCGCAGCTGCTTGGCGAAGTCCGGGTTCTGGGAGTGTGCGACGACGACCCCGATCTGCTCGTAGGACGTCACCACCGTTCCGCCGGCCCGCTCGACGGCCTTCTTCGCGGCCTTGACCGTGGCGTACGTGTTCAGGTTCGCGACGTACGAGAGCTTCGGGCCCGTGGTGTCGGGCTTCGCCGCGGTCGCCGTACCCGCCGTGTTGCCCAGCGGGGCGGCGGAGGCCGCGACCGAGGGCAGGAAGGCGAGCGAGGCGGTGAGCGCCAGGCCGATCGGTACGGCGATACGCCGGCGACCGGATCCCAGATGAGCCATGGGTTCTCCACATCATCCGTGAAAGAAGCCGTCCGCGCGCGGTCGCGCAGGACGACGGGTTCATGACAGGTGAACCTAGTGCCGCCGTTCGCCACTCCGCCATCAGTTCGACAAATCAATTTCCCAAGTATCAGCGGGTGTTGAACCGTCCCGACGCGCCGTACGTGCCGTTGACAAGGGGGGATCAGCGCCACCGTCCCCCCCCACACGGAGGTTGTTTTGTCCGTCGTCCCCACCGCACCCGCGTCACAAGGAGAGCCCCCCGTGACCACCGAAGCAGCGCCGCCGCACGGCAGCGCGGTAACGCCCGCGGCGAGCCCCACGGCCGAAGAGTTCGAAAGCGTCCAGCAGAGCGCCGAATTCGCCGAACTGCGCACTTCCTACCGCTCCTTCGCCTTCCCTCTCACCGTGGCCTTCATCGCCTGGTACCTGCTCTACGTCCTGCTGTCCAACTACGCCGGCGGGTTCATGGGGACCAAGCTCTTCGGCAACGTCAACGTCGCCCTCGTGTTCGGCCTCGCCCAGTTCGCGACGACCTTCCTCATCGCGTACCTGTACTCCCGGCACGCCGCCGCGAAGCTCGACCCCAAGGCCGCGGCGATCAAGGCGCGGATGGAGGCCGGCGAATGAGCGACACCCTCGCGCTCCCCCTCGCGGCGGACTTCGCCGCCGGGGCCACCGAGCACCGGCCGCTGATCATGACCCTGTTCGGGCTGTTCGTCGTCGCCACCCTCGTCATCACGATCTGGGCCGGCCGCCAGACCAAGGACGCCGCCGACTTCTACGCGGGCGGCCGCCAGTTCACCGGCTTCCAGAACGGCCTGGCCATCTCCGGCGACTACATGTCCGCCGCGTCCTTCCTCGGCATCGCCGGCGCCATCGCGCTCTTCGGGTACGACGGCTTCCTCTACTCCATCGGCTTCCTCGTGGCCTGGCTGGTCGCCCTGCTGCTCGTCGCCGAGCCGCTGCGCAACTCCGGCCGCTACACGATGGGCGACGTCCTCGCGTTCCGGATGCGCCAGCGGCCCGTCCGTACCGCCGCCGGCACCTCCACCATCGTGGTCTCGATCTTCTATCTGCTCGCCCAGATGGCGGGCGCCGGCGTGCTCGTCTCGCTGCTCCTCGGCATCACGAGCGACGGCGGCAAGGTCGCCGTCGTCGCGCTGGTCGGCGTGCTGATGATCCTCTACGTCACCATCGGCGGCATGAAGGGCACCACCTGGGTCCAGATGATCAAGGCGGTCCTGCTCATCGCGGGCACCCTGCTCATCACCTTCCTGGTGCTGTTGAAGTTCAACTTCAACATCTCCGACCTGCTGGGCAAGGCGGCCGAGAACAGCGGCCAGGGCGCCAAGTTCCTGGAGCCCGGCCTCAAGTACGGCAAGGACTCGACGACCAAGCTGGACTTCATCTCGCTCGGCATCGCACTGGTCCTCGGCACCGCCGGCCTGCCGCACATCCTGATCCGCTTCTACACGGTGCCCACGGCCAAGGCCGCCCGCAAGTCCGTGAACTGGGCCATCGGCATCATCGGCGCCTTCTACCTGATGACCATCGCCCTCGGCTTCGGCGCCGCCGCCCTGCTCAAGCGGACCGACATCCTCGCCTCCAACAAGGCCGGCAACACCGCCGCCCCGCTGCTCGCCCAGGAGGTCGGCGGCGGAGCCGGCTCCACGGGCGGCGCGGTCCTGCTCGCCGTGATCTCCGCGGTCGCGTTCGCCACCATCCTCGCGGTGGTGGCCGGGCTCACCCTCGCCTCGTCCTCGTCCTTCGCCCACGACCTGTACGTCAACGTGATCCGCAAGGGCAATGCCACCGAGAAGGAGGAGGTCCGGGCGGCCCGCTGGTCCACCGTCGTGATCGGCGCCGTCGCCATCGGCCTCGGCGCCCTGGCCCGCGACCTCAACGTCGCCGGGCTCGTCGCCCTCGCCTTCGCGGTCGCCGCCTCCGCGAACCTGCCGACGATCCTCTACAGCCTCTTCTGGAAGCGCTTCACCACCCGGGGCGCACTGTGGTCCATCTACGGAGGCCTCGTCTCCGCGGTCGTCCTGGTGCTGTTCTCCCCGGTCGTCTCCGGAAAGCCCACCTCGATGTTCAAGGACGCCGACTTCTACTGGTTCCCCCTGGAGAACCCGGGCATCGTCTCGATCCCGCTCGGCTTCCTGCTGGGCTGGCTGGGAACCCTCCTGTCCAAGGAGGAGGCCGACCCCAAGAAGTTCGCGGAACTTGAGGTCCGCTCCCTCACGGGAACGGGCGCGCACTGAAATACTCCACACACGGAACGTGGCCGCGTCGTACTTCTCTACGACGCGGCCACGCCGTGTCTCGTTCATTTGGGCATCCCGAGGAGTCACGGCCGTCGCGTAGGCTCGAATACAGCGCCAGGCATTTATTCAAAGTGGCGCAAACCTCTATGGACCGGACTGGGGAGGGGGCCCGAAATGCTTCTCGACACCTACGGCCGCGTGGCCACTGACCTGCGCGTCTCGCTCACCGACCGGTGCAATCTGCGCTGTACGTACTGCATGCCCGAGGAGGGCCTGCAGTGGCTCGGGAAATCGGATCTGCTGAGTGACGAGGAGATCGTCCGGCTGATCCGCATCGCCGTCACACAGCTGGGCATCACCGAAGTCCGCTTCACCGGCGGGGAGCCGCTGCTGCGCCCCGGCCTGGTCGGGATCGTCGAACAGTGCGCGGCCTTGGAGCCCCGCCCCAAGATGTCCCTGACCACCAACGGCATAGGCCTCAAGCGCACCGCACAGGCGCTCAAGGCCGCGGGCCTGGACCGGGTAAACGTTTCGTTGGACACGCTGCGGCCCGAGGTCTTCAAGACCCTCACCCGGCGCGACCGGCACCACGACGTCATCGACGGCATGGCCGCGGCCCGCGAGGCCGGCCTGACCCCCGTCAAGGTCAACGCCGTCCTGATGCCGGGCCTGAACGACGACGAGGCCCCCGACCTGCTCGCCTGGGCCGTCGAGAACGAGTACGAACTTCGCTTCATCGAGCAGATGCCGCTCGATGCCCAGCACGGCTGGAAGCGCGACGGCATGATCACCGCCGGGGACATCCTCGCGTCGCTGCGCACCCGCTTCACGCTCGCCGAGGAAGGCGCCGAAGAACGCGGATCCGCCCCGGCGGAGCGCTGGCTGGTCGACGACGGCCCGGCCACCGTCGGCGTGATCGCCTCGGTCACCAGGCCCTTCTGCGGCGCCTGCGACCGCACCCGGCTCACCGCGGACGGCCAGGTCCGTACCTGCCTGTTCGCCACCGAGGAGTCGGACCTGCGCGGAGCCCTGCGCTCCGGCGCTCCGGACGAGGAGATCGCCCGCCTGTGGAAGGTGGCGATGTGGGGCAAGAAGGCCGGGTCCGGACTCGACGACCCGTCCTTCCTCCAGCCCGACCGCCCGATGTCCGCGATCGGCGGCTGACGGCCGATCGGCGACCGCCGCTCCGGCGCCTAGCGGCGCTCCGAGCCCTCCGGCTGGACCCATTCGTCCAGCTTCACGACGTCCTTGAGGAAGCCGCGGACCCCCAGGAACTGGGACAGGTGTTCGCGGTGCTCCTCGCACGCCAGCCAGGTCTTGCGGCGCTCCGGCGCGTGCAGCTTCGGGTTGTTCCACACAAGGACCCAGACGGCCGCATCGCGGCAGCCCTTCGCCGAGCAGGCGGGCGCCTCGGCGGACCCGGGGGAACGAGCGGCGTCGGGAGCATCGGGGGAGTCAGGGGAGTTCACGCCTCAACCCTACAAACCCCTGCCACGGAAAGGCGACGCCGGGCAGCCACGGGGGGAGCTGCCCGGCGTCGGTCCGTCGCTCCGACGGGGGATGCGGAGCGCGTAGGCAGTATGTCACGCAGGACCCGGTGCAGTGCACCGGAACTTCATGATTGATCTGAGGTTTTCTTGAGGTTTCCCGTGTTCAGTGCCGGACGCACAGGTGAGGGGATGAAGTGCGAGGGCAGTGAGGGGGTCGATTCGCGCCCCGCGTTGGCGATGACCACGGCCACGTACGGTAGCAGCGCGCCCGCGATGAGCGTCACGATCGCCACGTGACGTTCCACGTTCCACAGGACCACCGTCGCCACCACCGACAGCGTCCTGATCGCCATCGAGATGACGTACCGGCGCTGGCGTCCCCGCACGTCCTCGTCGAGGCTCATCCGGGCTCCGGTGATCCGGAAGACCTCGGCTCCGTTCCGCTTCTTCCGCTCCACGCTCCACCGCCCGATTCGCCTGCCGGACGCTCCCCGGTCCGGACCTCTCCACCGTACGCCGCCCGTTCCGTGACGAGGAGAGGGGGTGTCCCCCGAACGGGGCCGTCCGAAATGCGCAGTAGGCCGTACGGGTCGAAACTGGGCCCACATGCGCACAACGCGCCACGAGGAGGCTCGACATGCAATGGTTGTGGGCGATCATCGTCGGTTTCGTGCTGGGCCTCATAGCCCGGGCGATCCTGCCGGGCAAACAGCACCAGCCCCTCTGGCTGACCACCCTCTTCGGCATCGTCGGTGCGATCCTCGGCAACGCCGTCGCGCACTGGATCGGCGTCGGGGACACCAAGGGCATCGACTGGACCCGGCACCTGCTGGAGCTCGCCGGAGCCGTCCTGATCGTGGGCCTCGGCGAGATGATCTACATGTCGCTGCGGGGCGGGAAGAAGCAGACGATCTGAGGGCGGCATGACGGAGGGGCCGGCCGGACATCCGTCCGCACCGGCCCCTCCGCCGCGCTCAGCCGTCAAGCCGTCGGCCGTGGCCCTCAGGCGCCCGTGACCTCGACCGCCGCCAGGTTCTTCTTGCCGCGGCGCAGCACCAGCCAGCGCCCGTGCAGCAGCTCCTCCTTGGCGGGGACCGCGTCCTCGGCGGTGACCTTCACGTTGTTCACGTAGGCGCCGCCCTCCTTCACCGTCCGGCGACCGGCCGACTTGCTCGCCACCAGCCCGGTCTCCGCGAGCAGGTCCACCACCAGGCCGAGCTCGGTGACCTCGGCGCGCGGCAGCTCGGACAGGGCGGCGGCCAGCGTGGCCTCGTCCAGGTCCGCGAGCTCGCCCTGGCCGAACAGCGCCTTCGACGCCGCGATCACGGCGGCGCACTGGTCGGCGCCGTGCACCAGGGTGGTCAGCTCCTCCGCCAGCGCCCGCTGGGCGGCGCGCGCCTGCGGACGCTCCGCGGTCTGCGCCTCCAGCTCTTCCAGCTCCGTGCGGGACTTGAAGGACAGGATCCGCATGTAGGTGGAGATGTCCCGGTCGTCCACGTTCAGCCAGAACTGGTAGAAGGCGTACGGGGTGGTCATCTCCGGGTCCAGCCAGACGGCCCCGCCCTCGGTCTTGCCGAACTTGGTGCCGTCGGCCTTGACCATCAGCGGGGTCGCCAGCGCGTGCACCTCGGCGTGCGGCTCCAGGCGGTGGATCAGGTCGAGGCCGGCCGTGAGGTTGCCCCACTGGTCGGACCCGCCCTGCTGGAGGGTGCAGCCGTAGCGCCGGTACAGCTCCAGGAAGTCCATGCCCTGGAGCAGCTGGTAGCTGAACTCGGTGTAGCTGATGCCCTGGTCGGACTCCAGGCGCTTGGCGACCGAGTCCTTCGTCAGCATCTTGTTGACGCGGAAGTGCTTGCCGATGTCCCGCAGGAACTCGATGGCGGACATGCCCGCCGTCCAGTCCAGGTTGTTCACCATGACGGCCGCGTTCTCGCCCTCGAAGGACAGGTACGGCTCGATCTGGGACCGCAGCCGGCCCACCCAGTTGGCTACGGTCTCCGGGTCGTTCAGCGTTCGCTCGGCGGTCGGCCGCGGGTCGCCGATCTGACCGGTGGCCCCGCCGACCAGCGCCAGCGGCCGGTGTCCGGCCTGCTGGAGCCGCCGTACGGTCAGCACCTGTACCAGGTGTCCCACGTGCAGGGACGCCGCCGTCGGGTCGAAGCCGCAATAGAAGGTGACCGGACCGTCCGCGAAGGCCTTGCGCAGCGCTTCTTCGTCGGTGGACTGGGCGAAGAGCCCACGCCACTTCAGCTCGTCGACGATGTCCGTCAAGGTCTCTCGACTCCTTCAGATGATGATTGCGTCACGCCCGATGACCAGTCTAGGTGGATCAGACGCCCCTGCTGACCGAGCTCATGTTGAAGTCCGGGATCCGCAGAGCGGGCATCGCGGCCCGGGTGAACCAGTCGCTCCACTCGCGCGGCAGGGTCTTTTCGGTCCGGCCCGCCTCCACGGCCCGCGACAGCAGGTCCACCGGCGATTCGTTGAACCGGAAGTTGTTCACCTCGCCGACGACCTGGCCGTTCTCCACCAGGTAGACGCCGTCCCGGGTCAGCCCCGTCAGCAGCAGCGTCGCCGGGTCCACCTCGCGGATGTACCAGAGGCAGGTCAGCAGCAGACCCCGCTCGGTGTCGGCCACCATCTCCTCCAGCGACTTGTCGCCGCCGCCCTCCAGGATCAGGTTCCCGAAGCCCGGCGAGACCGGCATGCCGGTCATGGCCGCGCTGTGCCGGGTCGTGGTCAGCCGTGCCAGTTCGCCCTCGCGCAGCCACTCCGTCGCCGGGACCGGCAGGCCGTTGTCGAAGACCGAGGCGTCGTCGCCCGAGCTGTGCGCGATCACGAACGGAGCGGACTCCAGGCCCGGCGCGTTCGGGTCGCTGCGCAGGGTCAGCGGCAGCTCGGACAGCTTCTCGCCGAGCCGGGTGCCGCCGCCGGGCTTGGAGAACACCGTGCGGCCCTCGACCGCGTCCCGGGCCGACGCGGACCACATCTGGTAGATCAACAGGTCGGCGACCGCCGTCGGGGGCAGCAGGGTCTCGTACCGGCCCGCGGGCAGGTCGATCTTCCGCTCCGCCCAGCCCAGTCGTACCGCGAGCTCGGCGTCCAGCACGGTCGGGTCCACGTCCTTGAAGTCCCGGGTGGAGCGGCCGGTCCAGGCCGAGCGCTGCCGGTCGGGGGACTTGGCGTTGAGCTCCAGGGTGCCGTTCGGCTGGTCGTGACGCAGCCGCAGGCCCGTCGAGGTGCCGACGTACGTGGAGACCAGCTCGTGGTTGGCGAAGCCGTACAGCTCCCGGCCGCCCGCACGGGCCCGGGCGAAGGCCTCGCCGAGGGCCGGGGCGAAGTCCGCGAACACGGCCGAGGAGGTCTCGGCCGGGGCGTCCGCGAAGTCGGGCGAGGACGGCGTCCCGGTGACCAGCGGCCGGGCGTCCTCCGCGGGGCCGGCGCTCCGCGCGGCGGCCTCGGCGGCGCGGACCAGCGGCTCCAGGTCGTCCGCGGTGACGGCGGAGCGCGATACGACCCCCGAGGCCGTGCCCTCCTTGCCGTCGACCGTGGCGATGACCGTCAGGGTCCGGCCGCGGGTCACGCCGTTGGTGGTGAGCGCGTTGCCCGCCCAGCGCAGGTTGGCCGTCGACTCCTCGTCGGCGATGACGACGCAGCCGTCGGCGGTGGACAGCTCCAGCGCCCGCTCGACGATCTCGTGGGGCTTGCTGCGTCCGTTCGAAAGCGTGCTCATCGGCCGGCCTCCTGCGTGGTGTTCAAGATGTTCACGTCGCGGAACAGCGCGGACGGGCAGCCGTGCGAGACCGCCGCGACCTGCCCCGGCTGGGCCTTGCCGCAGTTGAAGGCGCCGCCCAACACGTACGTCTGCGGGCCGCCGACCTTCTCCATGGAGCCCCAGAAGTCGGTGGTCGTGGCCTGGTAGGCGACGTCGCGCAGCTGCCCGGCCAGCCTGCCGTTCTCGATCCGGAAGAACCGCTGCCCGGTGAACTGGAAGTTGTAGCGCTGCATGTCGATCGACCAGGAGCGGTCGCCGACGACGTAGATGCCGCGCTCCACCCCGCCGATCAGGTCCTCGGTGGACAGCCCGCCCGGATCCGGCCGGAGCGAGACGTTCGCCATCCGCTGGACGGGCACGTGCCCGGGGGAGTCGGCGAAGGCGCAGCCGTTGGAGCGGCCGAGGTCGGTGAGCTTCGCGATCCGCCGGTCGAGCTGGTAGCCGACCAGGGTGCCGTCCTTGACGAGGTCCCAGCTCTGCGCCTGGACGCCCTCGTCGTCGAAGCCGATGGTGGCGAGCCCGTGCTCGGCGGTGCGGTCGCCGGTCACGTTCATGACCGGGGAGCCGTACTTGAGCTTGCCGAGCTGGTCGAAGGTGGCGAAGGAGGTCCCCGCGTACGCGGCCTCGTAGCCCAGCGCCCGGTCGAGCTCGGTGGCGTGACCGATGGACTCGTGGATGGTGAGCCACAGGTTGGACGGGTCCACGACCAGGTCGTAGCGCCCGGCCTCGACGCTCGGCGCCCGCATCTTCTCGGCGAGCAGCCCGGGGATCTGCTCCAGCTCGGTGTTCCAGTCCCAACCGGTGCCGGTCAGGTACTCCCAGCCGCGGCCGGCCGGCGGGGCGATGGTGCGCATCGAGTCGAACTCGCCGGTGGTGGCGTCCACGGCCACCGCGGTCAGCTGCGGGTGGATCCGCACGCGCTGCTGCGTGGTCACGGTGCCCGCGGTGTCGGCGTAGAACTTGTTCTCGTGGACGGCGAGCAGCGAGGCGTCGACGTGCGCGACCCCGTCGGCGGCCAGCAGGCGGGAGCTCCAGTCGGCGAGCAGGGCCGCCTTCTCCGCGTCCGGGACCTCGAACGGGTTCACCTCGTACGCGGCGATCCACGTCTTGTCGGCGTGCACCGGCTCGTCGGCGAGCTCGACCCGCTCGTTCGAACCGGCGGCCTTGATGACCTGGGCGGACAGCTTGGCCATGGCCACGGCCTGCGAGGCCACCTTGGCGGCACCGTCCATGGTCAGGTCCACACCGGAGGCGAACCCCCAGCTGCCCCCGTGCACCACCCGGACCGCGTACCCGAGGTCGGTGGTGTCGGAACTGCCGGACGGCTTGGCGTCCCGGAGTCGCCAGGAGGCGCTGCGGATCCGTTCGAGCCGGAAGTCGGCATGGTCGGAGCCCAGCGCGCGGGCCCGGGCGAGCGCCGCGTCGGCGAGCGCCCGCAAGGGCAGCGCGGTGAAGGCCGCGTCGATGGAATGGGGCACGAAGTCCTCCCGGGGTCGGGGCCGGTCGCCTCGATCATGTCGCGCTCGGGGCGCTTGTGCCTACATCTTTCTGTAGGGACTCGACAGAGCCCGTCGCAAGGCCCTGTGGGAGATCGATTCTGCGCACGGGGTACCTGGCCTATAGGTTTTTGGTTACTCAGACCGCTAGTCGAAAGGGTGATCCGTTGAGCCGCTCGGTTCTCGTCACCGGAGGAAACCGGGGCATCGGCCTCGCCATCGCACGAGCCTTCGCGCAGGCCGGCGACAAGGTCGCGATCACGTACCGGTCGGGTGAGCCGCCGCAGGAGCTCACCGCGCTCGGCGTCCTGGCGGTCCGCTGCGACATCACCGACTCGGAGCAGGTGGAGCAGGCCTACAAGGAGATCGAGGACGCGCACGGAGCGGTCGAGGTGCTGGTGGCCAACGCCGGCATCACCAAGGACACGCTGCTCATGCGCATGTCCGAGGAGGACTTCGCGTCCGTCGTCGACACCAACCTCACCGGCACGTTCCGGGTGGTCAAGCGCGCGAACCGTGGCATGCTCCGTGCCAAGAAGGGCCGCGTCGTCCTGATCTCCTCGGTCGTCGGCCTGCTGGGTTCGGCCGGACAGGCCAACTACGCCGCCTCCAAGGCGGCGCTGGTCGGCTTCGCCCGCTCGCTCGCCCGTGAGCTCGGCTCGCGCAACATCACCTTCAACGTCGTGGCCCCCGGTTTCGTGGACACCGACATGACGAAGGTGCTCACCGACGAGCAGCGCGCGGGCATCGTCGGCCAGGTGCCCCTGGGCCGCTACGCGCAGCCCGAGGAGATCGCGGCAGCCGTGAGCTTCCTGGCGTCCGACGACGCCGCGTACATCACAGGAGCCGTCATTCCCGTTGACGGCGGATTGGGCATGGGTCACTGATCACCATGAGCGGAATTCTCGACGGCAAGCGCATCCTCATCACCGGGGTGCTGATGGAGTCGTCCATCGCCTTCCACGCCGCAAAGCTGGCTCAGGAGCAGGGCGCCGAGGTCATCCTCACCGCGTGGCCGCGCCCGTCGCTGACCGAGCGCATCGCCAAGAAGCTGCCCAAGCCGGTCAAGGTGATCGAGCTCGACGTCACCAACGACGAGCACCTGGCCCGCCTGGAGGGCCTCGTCCGCGACGAGCTCGGCGGCCTCGACGGCGTCGTGCACTCGATCGGCTTCGCCCCGCAGGACGCCCTCGGCGGCAACTTCCTGAACACCCCGTTCGAGTCGGTCGCGACCGCCATGCACGTCTCGGCGTTCTCGCTGAAGTCGCTGACCATGGCGTGCAAGCCGCTGTTCCCGGCGGAGGGCGCGGCCATCGTCGGCCTCACCTTCGACGCGCAGTTCGCCTGGCCGCAGTACGACTGGATGGGCCCGGCCAAGGCCGCCCTGGAGGCCACCAGCCGCTACCTCGCCCGCGACCTGGGCAAGGAGAACATCCGCTGCAACCTGGTCTCGGCCGGGCCGCTCGGCTCGATGGCCGCGAAGTCCATCCCGGGCTTCTCGGACCTGGCGGACACCTGGAACCACCGCTCCATGCTGGAGTGGGACATGAGCGACCCGGAGCCGACCGGCCGGGGCGTCGTGGCCCTGCTGTCGGACTGGTTCCCGAAGACCACCGGCGAGATCGTCCACGTGGACGGCGGCCTGCACGCGATGGGTGCCTGAGCGCACACGCGTACGTCCGTACGGCGGCGGCCGCGTCTCCCTCCCGGGGGGCGCGGCCGCCGCCGTACGTGCCCGTGGGGGCGGGGATCCCGGCGGCTCGCTCGATCAGATTTTCGCCCTCCGACCGGATCTTCCCGAGTCGAAAACCTGGACGGATGCCTGCAAACTGGCCGAGTCGGGATCTTCCCGGCGCGTGCGGGGCGGAGGTGCAGGAGTGCGCGCGAGGCGGAGCCGAGCGGTATCGCTGCTGGTCACCTCGGTGGTCCTGACGGGGTTCCTGGTCCCGGGGGCCGTCGCGCAGCCCGACGGGGGCGAACCGGTGCCCGGGCCCGAGGCGGTGGCCCCCGCCGTCGTGGAACAGGCCGCGGACCAAGCCGTGGAACAGGCCCCGGACCGGGCCCCGGACCGGGCCGTCGTGGACCTCGACGAGATCTCCGCCGAGCCGCCCGTACGGACCGCCCCGCCGGCCGGAGCGGAGCTGTTCGGCGCCGACTGCGACACCGTGATCGAGGGCTCGCAGGTGACGGCCACCTGCCACAACGCCTATCCGGAGACCGACCTCCTGCGCCTGCACGTGGAATGCGACCGCTGGTGGGACGTGGACGCGGACAGCGCCGCGACCGCCGTCGGGCCGGCCGGACGGATCGAGCTCACCAGCCGCTGCTGGAAGGAGGTCCGCTCGGCCTGGGTCACCCACCAACGGCCGTGACCGGGACGGCCGCACCTCCCGGTCGCCGGACGGCGCGCCGCCGTGTCCTGCCGCGCCGCCGCCTCCTGTCGCGCACTACTTCTTGCCCAGGCACGCGAACGGGTAGCCCGCAGCCTCCGAGGCCGCCGCGTCCCCGTCCCCGCGCCGGACCGCCTCGATCAGCCGTGCGTGGTCCAGGTGCGCCGCCGGATCCAGCTCCGTGCCCACGTCCGTGCGCAGCCAGTCGGCCACCAGGTCGCCGAGGTCCGCGTAGAGCTCGATCAGCACCTCGTTGTGCGAGGCGGCCACCACCGCCATGTGCAGCGCCACGTCCGCGGCCACGAACCGCTCCGCGTCCCCGCTCTCCCAGGCCTCCTCGCGCCGCGCCAGCAGCGCGTCCAGCTGGACCAGGTCCCGCTCGGTGCGCCGCTCGGCCGCCAGTCGGGCCGCGGAGGACTCCAGCGTCGAGCGGAGCTCCGCGATGTGCCGCGGGTCGGCGCCCGCGAAGCGGCGGTGCATCACGCCGGCCAGCTCGCTGGTGGCGATGACGTACGTCCCGGAGCCCTGCCGGATGTCCAGGAGCCCGTTGTGCGCCAGGGCCCGGACGGCCTCCCGCACGGTGTTGCGGGCGACGCCCAGCAGCTCGACCAGTTCCGGCTCCGTGGGGATGCGGGATCCGACCGGCCATTCGCCGGACGTGATCTGGTTCCTGAGCTGGGCGATCACCTGGTCGACGAGCGCGGAGCGCCGGGGTGAGGTCAACGGCATGCGGGCGGGGTCCTCTCGGGGTTCAGCCTAGGGGGTGACAGTCAATCATCCTATGATTCTATGATGGCGCTATGCCCGACGAAGACATCCGCACCCTGAACCGGCCCCTGGCCGCGCGCACGGTACCCGCCCAGCCCCGCTCCACCACCCCCGCGAACCCGCGACCGCAGCCCACCTGGCTCGGCCCGGTCCTCATCGTCGGCATCGTGCTGGCCGCCCTCAACCTGCGGCCCGCCATCACCAGCCTCGGCGCCCTCTTCGAGGAGGTCCGCACGGGTCTCGGCATGAGCGGCACCGTCGCCGGACTGATCACCTCCGTCCCCGCGCTCTGCTTCGCCGTCTTCGGCGTCACCGCACCCCGGCTCTCCCGCCGCTTCGGCCCCGCCGCCGTCGTCTGCGCCGGCATGGTCGCCGTCGCGGCCGGCCTGCTGATCCGGCCCTTCACCGACAACGCCGTCGGGTTCCTCGCCGCCAGCGCCCTGTCCCTGGCGGGCATAGCCCTGACCAACGTGCTGCTCCCGGTCATCGTCAAGCGCTGGTTCCCGGACCGCGTGGGCACCATGACGGGCCTGTACTCCATGGCCCTGGCCATCGGCACCTCGCTCGCCGCCGCCGTGACCGTCCCCATGACCTCCGCCCTCGGCGGCAGCTGGCGCACGGGCCTGCTGGTCTGGGCCGTGCTGGCGGTGGCCGCCGTACTGCCCTGGCTGCCCGTCACGGCGGCCGTCCGGCGGGAGAGGCGGGCCGCCGCCTCCGGGCCCGCCGCGGACCTACGGGCCGACGAGGGTCCGAAGATCGTCCGCAGCCGTACCGCCTGGGCCCTGGCCTGCTACTTCGGCCTGCAAGCCACCGGCGCGTACATCACCATGGGCTGGCTCCCGCAGATCTTCCGCGACGCCGGGGTCTCCGCCGGCACCGCCGGCATCCTGCTCGCCGTCACCATGGTCATGGGCGTACCGCTCGCCTTCGTCATCCCCAACCTGGCCGGACGGATGCGGAACCAGGGGGCCATCGCCGTCACCCTCGGCGTCTTCGGCGTCGTCGGATACAGCGGCCTCCACTTCGCCCCCGCCGCCGGAGCCTGGGCCTGGGCCCTCCTGCTCGGCGTCTCCAACTGCGCGTTCCCCCTCGTCATCACGATGATCGGGCTGCGCGCCAAGTCGCCGGCCGGTGTCGTCAAGCTGTCCGCCTTCGCGCAGAGCGTCGGCTACCTGATCTCCATCCCCGGGCCGCTCCTCGTCGGCGCGCTCTACCAGCACAGTGGCGGCTGGGACCTGCCCCTGACCGTCATGACGGGCCTACTGGTCCCGCAGATCGTGCTGGGCGTCCTGGCCGGCCGGGACCGCACGATCGAGGACGAATGCGGCATGCGAGACTGAGCGGCATGTCGCCCGTACTCGAACCGAACCCGCAGAACAGTCACAAGAAGCTCGGCATGGTGCTGGGCGCGATGCTCGTCGTGACCGTGATCATCTCCGTCATCGCGACCGTCGTCTCCCCCTGACGGCGGCCCCCGGGTGGGGATAACCCCCCAACCCCTAGGGGGTCAGGTTCAGGGTCGACTGGGGTGTGCCCCGGATGGGCAGCGCGTCTTCGGATCCATAGATTCGAAGAGAGCGAGCCAGTCCCACCCCGCACCCACGGAGGCGGCCATGTCGGCCCCCATGACATCCCCGCACGTCCGCGGCCCCGGTCCCCGACAGCACGGCGCGAGCGCCCGGCTGCACTGGTGGGCGCTGGCCCTTCCCGCGCTCGCCTTCGGCCTCCTGCTGATGCTGCTCGCCGGCTCCGGCGAGGCCCATGCCGCCACCGGAGAGGCCACCGCCATCCTCCAGGTCACCGAACAGATCCTGCGCGTCGTCGGCTGACCGGGCACCTGCGCGGGCCCCCGAGCGCGCACGGGCCGATGCGCGCCGGGGGCCGCCCCGCACGCGCCGCCGAGCGCCCCAACACCCTGCGCTCCATGGCCCGATTCGTGCGAAGCTGGGAGCCATGAGCGCCGACACACCCCGCAGGATCGTCCTCCTCCGGCACGCCAAGGCCGACTGGCCGCAGGTGGCCGACCACGACCGCCCGCTGGCGGAACGGGGCCGCAAGGACGCACCGGCCGCCGGGCTGAAGCTGGCCGAGACCGGCATCACCTTCGACCTGGCCCTCTGCTCCACCGCCGCCCGCACCCGTGAGACCTGGAAGCTCGCCGTCCAGGAGATGCCGCACCGGCCGCGGACCTCGTACGAGGAACGGCTGTACGACGCCTCGCTGGGCCAGCTCATCGCCCTCCTGAACGAGACGTCCGACGAGGTCAAGGACCTCCTCGTCATCGGCCACAACCCGGGCATGCACGCCCTCGCCGACGCCCTCTCGGGACGCGCGGAGGGCGACACCCTGGCCCGTATGACCCAGACCGGGTTCCCGACCGCGGCCTTCGCCGTCGTCTCCTTCACCGGCTCCTGGAAGTCCGTGGAGCACGGGGTGGGCACCCTGCTGGACTACTGGACGCCCAAGGACCACTGAGCGCGCGTACGTCGCCGCGACGCAGGTACAAGGCACGACGCAGGTACGAGGACGGGCCCCGGCGCGGTCGATCCGCCGGGGCCCGTCCTCGTCCGCGGGCGCCTCAGGTCAGGCCCGCGGCCTCGACCTCTTCCCGGGTGACCCCGAGCAGGTACAGCACCGCGTCCAGGAACGGCACGTTCACCGCCGTGTGCGCGGCCTCGCGGACCACCGGCTTGGCGTTGAAGGCCACGCCCAGCCCGGCCGCGTTCAGCATGTCCAGGTCGTTGGCGCCGTCGCCGATCGCCACCGTCTGGGCCAGCGGTACGCCGGCCTCGGCCGCGAAGCGGCGCAGCAGCCGGGCCTTGCCCGCCCGGTCCACGATCTCGCCGGTGACCCGGCCGGTCAGCTTGCCGTCGACGATCTCAAGGGTGTTGGCCGAGGCGAAGTCCAGGCCCAGCCGTTCCTGCAGGTCGTCCGTCACCTGCGTGAACCCGCCGGAGACCACACCCACCTGGTAGCCGAGCTGCTTGAGGGTGCGGATCAGGGTCCGGGCGCCCGGGGTGAGCCGCACTTCGGAGCGGACCTTGTCCACGACGGAGGCGTCCAGCCCGGCCAGCAGCTTCACGCGGGCGTGCAGCGACTGCTCGAAGTCCAGCTCGCCGCGCATGGCCCGCTCGGTCACCTCGGCGACCTCGGCTTCGCAGCCGGCGTGTGCCGCGAACAGCTCGATGACCTCGTCCTGGATCAGGGTCGAGTCCACGTCCATGACGACCAGGCGCTGGGCCCGGCGGTGCAGGCCGGCCGAGACGACGGCCACGTCGACACCGATGTGCGCGGCGGCGGTGGCCAGGGCGGTGCGCAGCGGCTCGGTCTCGCAGCCGGAGACGGCGAACTCGACGGCCGTGACCGGGTACTTGGCGAGCCGGAAGATGCGGTCGATGTTGCCGCCGGTCGCGGTGATGCGGGCGGCGATGGCGGCCGTGGACTCGGCGGTGAGCGGGTGTCCGAGGACGGTGACGTGGGAACGGCCGCTGCCGCGCGGCCGGTTGTCGCCGGTGCCGGAGAGGATCTCGGCCTGCATCTTGAGCGACTCGGCCCAGCTGTGGACGGTGGCCCGCAGCTCGCCCTCGGCGCCGCCGGTGGGTTGGGTGACGAGGGCGCACAGGACGATGCGGCCACGGGTGACGACCTGCTCGATGTCGACGACGTCGACGGAGTAGGCGGCGAGGGTGTCGAACAGCCCGGCGGTGATCCCGGGACGGTCCTTGCCGAAGATCTTGACGAGGAGGGTGGGGACGTCGGAGGTCTGCGAAGCGCTCATGGTGCCCTCACCGTATCTTCCCGCCCTCCGTGCTTGGACCCCCGTCCCACCTGCCGGAACCATTTTCCGGCGGAGCGCGTGCCGCCGCTGCCCGGCGCGGGCGTCCGGGGGACGGCACAGCGGGTGGCGGGGGGATGAACGGGGGCCGAAGAACGGGTGTCGGGGCGCTGGGGGCGGGCCGGCGGCCGACCGTGTTCGATATGTCCGACCCCGCCCCGCCCGGCCTCGCCCGCCCCCGGCTCGGCGGATCGGCGGCCTCAGCCCGGGAGCCCGGGGGGTTGCGGGGGCTTCGGCGGTCGCGGCGGGGGAGGCGGGGGAGGCGGCGGGGGCGGGGTGAACGGCGGGCGGTGGGGCGGGGCCGGGCGTCCGCGGGGCTTCCGGGGCAGCCAGGTGATGGTGACGTCCCAGGAGCCGTCCGGCTCGGCGTCCGGGTACGGCTCCGGCGCGGGGGCCGGTCGGGCGTACGGGTACGGCCGCCCCGGCGCGGGCCGGTACGGGGCCGTCGGCGCACCGGGAGCCGCGCCGCCCGCGCCCGCCGCGCCCGCCGTTCGGCCGGCTCCGCCCGGCGCAGCCGTCGGCACCGGCAGCGGCGGACGGCGCCCACCGGCCGCCAGGGCCCCCGCACCGCCCGCCACCGCACCCCAGGCCGCCCCGAGCAGCAGCGCGTAGGGCGTGTCGCCCCACAGCCGCACCCCGGCGTCCACTGCATCGACGCCGAGCACCGACAGTGAGGCGTCCACCGACAGCCCCGTCAGCCGCACCAGCACCGCCAGCGCCACCGCGGTCACCGCCGACAGCCGCACCGCGCACTCCAGGATCCCGCGCCCGGGAGTCCGTACGGCAGCCAGCACACCGGCGCCGAGCAGCAGCAGCCCCGCCCCGGCGACCAGCAGCCAGACCCGGCCGTCGTACTCCGCGAGCCGGGACACCGTCACCGGCTCCCGCGCCGACACCCCCAGCAGATCGTCCAGCGGATCCGGCAGGAGTCGGCCCGGCGTGCCCGTGGCCCGGCCGTCGAACGGCACGAACAGCCCCAGCAGCATTCCCGTCCAGGCCCCGTTCGGCGTCCCCAGCAGTGCGGCGCCCAGCACCCGCTGCGGGTGTTCGTCCCCCAGAGCCGCCCACCCCGCGGCCGCCAGCCCGGCCGCCACCGCCCCCAGCAGCGCCACCACCAGCGCCGACACCGCGGGCCGCAGCCGCGCGAACGCTGCCGGTCCGCGCCGCGAAGCCAGCAGCGCCAATGCCAGTACGGCCGACACCCACACGGCCGCGCCCAGCAGCGTCGGCCCGGACTCCACCGAGAACCCCACGCGGGGCCGGGTGTCGATCAGGTCCCCGAGGCGGTCCGGGAGCACCCCGCCGATGTCGCCGATCCCGGGGACCACCACCTTCGGCGGGGTCCTCGGCAGCCGCGTCCCCTCCAGGGTGACCACGTCGCGCCCGGCCCGGGCCAGCCCGGCCGCCGCGGCGACGAACAGCGCCGCCACCGCGGCCGCGCGGGCGGCGAGTTCCCCGGGCGGCGCCCCGGTCCGGAGCGAGCGCAGGAAGATCCGGGCCAGGACCAGCGCCCCGACCAGCCCGACCCCGAGCGGCATGACGGCCAGTGAGGTCGGTGACCCCGGCCCGGTGGTCCCGAGGACCGTCACGTCCCCCGACGGGGTGACCGCGCCGCCGATCGCGAGGACCACCACGGCGGCCGTCATCGCTACGAGGGAGCCTCCCCCGGATTCCGTCCGGGGGTACCCCCAGCCGTCGGCGCCGAGCAGCCGCAGCCCCAGGGCGGCGACCCCAGCCATGGCGACGAAGGCCCAACCGGCGGCGGCGATCGCCGAGACGAGCACGTCTCCCCAACGAATGCGGCGCATGCGTGCTCCCGATGCCTGCCGAGCGGGACGGGACGGCGCCGGACGGAACCGGCCAGGGCGAGAAGTCCCGTATCTCACTCTCCGGGTGACTTTCACCCCCGTCAACGGGCAGACGTAGACGCCGTGGGAAGGCCCCGATTCCACATGTGGCCGCGGGCCTGAAATAGTTCCCCCGGATGTTCGCCATCCCTAGACTCCCTGACGTCGGACTCCCTGGCGTCAGGGGGATTCTCGGGGGACTTAAGTGGGGCTGGAGTGCCGGAACTCGTACTGGAATTGAATGGAAGGACCTGGACGCTCGATCCGTCCAGGTCGTACTCGCTGGGGCGTGACCCCCAGGGAGACGTGGTGATCGATGACGCCCGGGTGTCGTGGCGGCATGCCACCATCGCCTGGAACGGCCGGGGTTGGGGCATCGAGGACCACGGCAGCACCAACGGCACCTACGTGCGCGGCGCGCGGGTCCAGCAGGCGGAGCTCGTGCCGGGCACGCCGGTCCACCTGGGCAACGCCACCGACGGCCCGCGGCTGAATCTGAGTGCCGCCGCCGCGCCGCAGCAGGCCGTACCGCAGCAGGCGGCCCCGGCGTACCAGGCCCCGGCGCCCGCCTACCAGGCCCCGGCCCAGCAGGCCGCCCCGGCGTACCAGGCGCCCGCGCAGCCGCAGCAGCAGGCCTGGCAGCAGCAGGCGCAGCAGCCCGCCGCCCACCAGCAGCCGCAGCAGCCGCACTTCCCGCAGCAGCAGGGCGGCGGCGCCGCGCCGCACCCGGCGCAGGGCGCAGGTCCCGCCTACGGCGGTGACCGCAGCCCGACGACGTTCCACCAGATCGCCGTCGGCCGCGTCATGCGGATCGGCCGTGCGCTGGAGAACGAACTCGTCGTCTCGGACCTCCAGGTCTCGCGCCACCACGCGGAGTTCCGCTCCGCCAACGGCCGCTTCGAGATCCACGACCTCGGCAGCCACAACGGCACCTACGTCAACGGCCAGCCGCTGGCCAAGTCCGGCACCGCGCTGCTCGGCCCGAACGACATCGTCGGCGTCGGTCACTCGACGTTCCGGATCGTCGGTGACCGGCTTGAGGAGTTCGTCGACACCGGTGACGTCTCCTTCTCGGCCCGCCACCTCACGGTGACGGTCGACGGCGGCAAGCAGATCCTCAAGGACGTCACCTTCGGCGTCCCGGAGAAGTCGCTCATCGGCGTCATCGGCCCCTCCGGCTCCGGAAAGTCGACGCTGCTCAAGGCGCTGACCGGTTACCGGCCCGCCAACGAGGGCGACGTCCTCTACGACAACCGCAACCTGTACAAGCAGTTCGCGGAGCTCCGCCAGCGCATCGGCCTGGTCCCGCAGGACGACATCCTGCACAAGGAGCTGAAGGTCAGCACGGCCCTCAAGTACGCGGCCAAGCTCCGCTTCCCCGGCGACACCGCCGAGGCCGAGCGCGCTGCCCGCATCGGCGAGGTCCTGCGCGAGCTCAAGCTCGACATCCACAAGGACAAGAAGATCACCGCGCTTTCCGGTGGTCAGCGCAAGCGCGTGTCCGTGGCGCTGGAGCTCCTCACCAAGCCCTCGCTGATCTTCCTGGACGAGCCGACCTCCGGCCTCGACCCGGGCATGGACCGCGACGTCATGCAGCTGCTGCGCGGCCTCGCCGACGACGGCCGCACGGTCCTGGTCGTCACCCACTCCGTCGCCGAGCTGTCCCTTTGCGACAAGCTGCTGGTCATGGCCCCGGGCGGGTCGGTCGCGTACTTCGGCCCGCCGGACGAGGCGCTGAACTTCTTCGGCTACACGACGTGGGCGGACGTCTTCTCGGCCTTCGAGAACTACCGCGACTACGACTGGGCCGGCCGCTGGAAGGGTTCGCAGCACTACCAGCTGTACGCCGCGGACCTCGACGCGGTCGCGCCGCAGCAGGTCGCGATGCCGCCGATGCAGCAGATGATGCCGCCGAAGGCGCAGGGCTGGGGCGATCAGCTGTGGACCCTGATCCGCCGCTACGTCTCGGTGATCGCGTCCGACAAGGGCTTCATGGCCCTCATGCTGATCCTGCCCGCGGTCCTGGGCGTGGTGTCCACGGTCATCCCCGCGACCTTCGGCCTCGCGCCGCCGAAGCCGCCGTCCCGGTTCAACGGCGACGCCGGCACGATCATGCTGATCCTGTGCGTCGGCATGTGCTTCTCGGGCGCCGCGAACTCGGTCCGTGAGTTGATCAAGGAACGGGTCATCTACGAGCGCGAGCGCGCCACCGGCCTGTCGCGGTCGGCGTACCTCATGTCGAAGGTGATCGTCCTCGGCTTCATCACGGCCATCCAGGGCGCGGTCATCTGCGCCATCGGCTTCACCCCGCGCGACCTGCCCACCGAGGGCCTGCTCATGCCGCCGGCCGTCGAGCTCTGCCTGTCGGTCACCGCGCTCGGCTTCACCTCGATGATGTTCGGCCTCGTGATCTCCTCGCTGGTGAAGACCGCCGAGAAGACCATGCCGCTGCTCGTGATGTTCGCGATCGTCCAGGTCGTGTTCACCGGCATCCTCTTCCAGGTCTACGACTCGCCCGGCCTGGAGCAGTTCGCCTGGCTGATGCCGTCGCGCTGGGCGGTCGCCGCCGCCGGTACCACG
Source organism: Streptomyces sp. NBC_00597 (assembly GCF_041431095.1). Taxonomy (GTDB): domain Bacteria; phylum Actinomycetota; class Actinomycetes; order Streptomycetales; family Streptomycetaceae; genus Streptomyces. Next base: position 2,826,869 of record NZ_CP107757.1, on the reverse strand, counting down.
CTCGACCTCGGCAGGCTCATGCCGCCGTGGGACCAGCAGAACCCGACCAACACCGACCCGCTCTGGGAGCACTCCATCGCACAGTGGGGCGTGAACATCACGATCCTGCTGCTCATCGGCGTGGCCTGCGGCTTCGCCGTGGAGAAGCTGCTGCGCCGCCACGAGCCGGAGGTCATGCGCAACTAGTCGGCCCGCTCCGGCGAACACCCCGCACCAACGCCTCAGGGCGGCACCCGGATACCGGGTGCCGCCCTGAGGCGCGTGGGGGGTTGCTCCGCCAATGGCCCTTAATAGGCGCTGTTGACGTTGTCGATCGAGCCGTAACGGGCGGCGGCGTAGTTGGCCGACGCGACGATGTTGGCGACCGGGTGGTACTGGTCCAGCGGGGTGCCGGGGACGTGGTACGCGAGGAACGTCGGCTTGATGATCTGGAGCAGACCCTTCGAGGGCACGCCGTTCTGGGCGTTGATGTCCCAGTTGTTGATCGCCCGCGGGTTGCCGCTCGACTCGCGCATGATGTTCTTGTACAGGCCGTTGTAGGTGCCCGGAATCTTGTGCGCCTTCATGATCGACAGCGACTCCTTGATCCAGCCGTCAAGGTTGTTCGCGTAGACCGGCTTGCGCACGGCGGAACGGCTGGCAGCAGCCTTCGCCTCGCGGTCCTTCTTCGCCTTGGCCTCGGCCTTGGCCTTCGCCTTGGCCTTCGCCTCGGCGTCGGCCTTCGCCTTCGCGACGGCGGCGGCCTTGGCCTTCACGGCGGCCTCGACCTTCGCCGCGTCGGTGGCCAGCTTGGTCTGGGCGGTGAGGTGCTGCACGGTCTTGGCCTGGACACCCTCGACAGCCTGGGTCCACGCCACGGGGGCGGCGGTCACGGTCGTACCGGCGTCGGCGGTGCCGGCGGGGACGACGGTGGCGGCCAGGGCGGCGGCGCCGATGGTGGCGAACGCGGCGAAGGACATCTTGTGCGCCTTCGTCAGACGACGACTGTGGCCGGGGGTGCTGGTCTTGGACATGCGTAGCAACCTCTTCGAATAGCGGGAGCCGCAGGAAAGCGCCGCTCGGATCCGGGATCCGCGGCGCTGTGCGACGGGAGCAATTCTTAGCGGCGGCAAAATCGCCTGGCAAAGGTGTGACGTACGATCCTGCTTAGTGGATCACGGGACGTCACGGAGCCCGGAATTCCGGGCTCGGCGCTAGGCGCAGCAGTGCTGACACGCCCTTTATTTATCCACTAGGCAACTTCGTAAGTGACCTGCGTCCTATGCGCGGGCTCACATCGGCCACGTAACGGTCTCGCCATGTGTTGCGGTAGCAATGCACTCTGTAATGAAATTCTCCGACCTGAGGACCACGAACCCCCGCCCGCCCTCATGCTCAAGGCAGACACGGCCCCCGCGACCCCCTCCCTACGGAGGAGGACGCCCGGCCCTCCGCCCTAGGGCCCGAGCCCGATCCCGCAGGTCAGAGCCGCGAGTACGGTGACCTCATGACAGCCAGTCCCGGGTTCGGCAGCCCCCGCAGCGGCCTCGCCGCCGTCAGCACCGCCCTGCTCGCCATGAGCCGCCGGCTGGAGGTCCGCGACGTCCTGCGCACGATCGTCGTCTCGGCCCGCGAGCTGCTCGACGCCGAGTACGCGGCCCTGGGCGTCCCGGACGACCACGGCGGGTTCGCCCAGTTCGTCGTGGACGGCATCAGCGAGGAGCAGTGGCGCCGGATCGGCCCGCTGCCCCGCCAGCACGGCATCCTCGCCGCGATGCTCCACCAGGACGGCCCCGAGCGGCTGGCCGACGTGCGCAAGGACCCCCGCTTCGAGGGCTGGCCCGCCGCCCACCCCGAAATGTCCGACTTCCTCGGCCAGCCCGTCCGCGACGGCGAAGAGACCCTCGGCGCCCTCTTCCTCGCGAACAAACGCAGCCCCGGCGGCTTCACGCAGGAGGACGAGGAGCTCCTCGCGCTCCTCGCCCAGCACGCGGCGATCGCCCTCACCAACGCCCGGCTCTACGAGCGCAGCCGCGAGCTCACCATCGCCGAGGAGCGCTCCCGCCTCGCCCACGAGCTGCACGACGCCGTCGCCCAGAAGCTCTTCTCGCTCCGCCTGACCGCCCAGGCCGCCGCCGCGCTCGTCGACCGCGACCCGGCCCGCGCCAAGGACGAGCTCCAGCAGGTCGCCGCCCTGGCCGCGGAGGCCGCCGACGAACTGCGCGCCGCCGTGACCGAGCTGCGCCCTGCGGGTCTCGACGAGGACGGCCTGATCGCGACCCTCCGCGACCAGGTCCACGTACTCGACCGCGCCCACACCGCGCACGTCACCTTCACCTGCGACGGCATACGGGCCCTCCCGGCGACCCAGGAGGAGGCGCTGCTCAGGGTTGCCCAGGAAGCCCTCCACAACGCCCTGCGGCACTCCGGCGGCGACCACGTCGAGGTCACCCTCGCCCGCCGGGCCGCGGGAGCAGTCCTGACCGTCACGGACAACGGAAGGGGCTTCTCCCCTTCCTCGATCCGCGCGGCCGGGCGCCACCTCGGCCTGGTCTCCATGGGGGACCGGGCGAGCGGCGTCGGCGGCCGCCTCACCGTGCACTCGGAGCCCGCAGCGGGCACCACGATCGAGATGGAGGTCCCCGGTGGCTGACGCACCCATCCGCGTGCTCCTCGTGGACGACCACCAGGTGGTCCGCCGCGGGCTGCGCACCTTCCTGGAGGTCCAGGACGACATCGAGGTGGTCGGGGAGGCCGCCGACGGGGAGGAGGGCGTGGCACGGGCCGAGGAGCTGCGACCCGACGTGATCCTCATGGACATCAAGATGCCGGGCACCGACGGCATCGAGGCCCTGCGCAGACTGCGCGCGCTGGCACATCCCGCGCGGGTACTGATCGTCACGAGCTTCACCGAACAGCGGACGGTGGTGCCGGCACTGCGGGGCGGAGCCGCGGGATACGTCTACAAGGACATCGACCCCGAGGCCCTGGCCGGAGCCATCCGCTCCGTCCACGCAGGCCACGTGCTGCTCCAGCCGGAGGTGGCGCAGGCCCTGCTCTCGCAGGACGGGCAGCCCTCGTCGGGCCGGGGCGGCTCCCTGACCGAACGGGAACGGGAGGTGCTGTCCCTCATCGCGGACGGCCGCTCCAACCGGGAGATCGCCCGCGCGCTCGTGCTGTCGGAGAAGACGGTCAAGACGCACGTCTCGAACATCTTGATGAAACTGGACCTCGCGGACCGCACCCAGGCGGCGTTGTGGGCGGTCCGGCACGGGATCACGGACTGAACCCGACCAGAATCGGACTGTCCAGTTCCGATCACAAATTCATACGGTCGGGTGGATGTCGCCCACATGGCGCATCCCGTTCGTCAGATGACCGTTCTTCATGGCGTGCCGCGGCGGCTGGCCGCGGCAGACGCACTGGAGGACGAAGAACGTGAAGAACATCAAGAAGGCCACTGCCGTCACCATGATCGCGGGCGGCCTCCTTGCCGCGGGCGCCGGCGTCTCCTCGGCGCACGGCGGTGCGTCGGCGGACGGCCAGGCCGTGGGCTCGCCGGGCGTCGTCTCCGGAAACCAGGTCCAGATCCCCGTCGACGTCCCGATCAACGTGGTCGGCAACGCCGTCACGGTCATCGGCCTGCTGAACGGCGCCTGGGGCAACACGGGCGTCAACGCCTGACCCCCGCCCCGGGACCGGCCCCGCTTCCCCACCTCTCCCCGGGAAGCGGGGCCGAGCCGCGTCCGGCCCGCGAAAGACGGCCCTCAGCCCCGCTCGCGCTCCTCGACGGCCGAGTTGTACGCGGCGACCAGCGCCCGTCGCGCCACCCGCTCCACCGGACGCAGCGCCTCCGCCCGCGCCGCCATCTCCGAGGCGGCCACCGCACCGCCCGGCCCGTGCTCGTACGCCAGCGACACCAGCAGATCCACCCGCTGCGCCAGCGCCAGTACCCGCACCGCCCGCGTCGGATACCCCGGCGCCAGCACTTCCCGCCCGGCATCCGCCCGCGCCCGGTACGCCGACAGCGCGGCCTCCGCCACCGGCCCCGACCCCGCCACGTCCAGCCGCGTCAGCACCACCGTCGCATCGCGCAGCGCCTCCGCCAGCTCCCGCTCCGCCTCACCCAGCGACGGCACGTCCGCCGGCGGGGCCTCCCGCACCGGCAGGCAGTGCCAGGTCACCGAGACGTGCACGTCCCCCGCCGGCCCGGCCTCGACCACCTCCGGCACCAGACCCAGCGCCGCACCCACCGCGACCACCGCTTCCTCGGCATCCAGCGCCCGCGCATTGAACTCCGCCGGCCCGCTCAGCCCCAGCGGATGCCCCGGCGCCGGCAGCGCCACCCGCAGCCCGGTCACCCCCAGCGCGCGCAGCCGCCCGAGCGCCAGCGTCAGGCCCACCGGACCCGATTCGCCCGGCAGCCCCACCACCCGGTGCACGGCGTCCTCGCCCACGATCGACAACACGGCCCCGTCGGGCGAGACCAGTCCGGCCAGCAGTGCGTTCCCCCAGGCGGCCAACCGCCCTGAACGTGGTTCGAAAAGCATTCCCCCACTTTACGGATCGACCCGGATCGACCCGGATCGGGCCGCGCGGCCAACCTGGCGCCCGGACCCCTCGCCGAGTGGCGTAGGTTTTCCCCTGGGGCTGCGCCTTCCGGTGCACAGACGAAACCGAGACTGCAAGGGGAGACAACACGCTCATGAGCGATGTTCTGGAGCTGGTGGACGTATCCGTGGTCCGCGAGGGCCGGGCTCTGGTGGACCAGGTCTCCTGGTCGGTGAAGGAGGGGGAGCGCTGGGTGATCCTCGGCCCCAACGGCGCCGGCAAGACCACGCTGCTGAACCTCGCCTCCAGCTACCTCTTCCCCACCAAGGGCGCCGCCACCATCCTCGGCAGCACCCTCGGCAAGCCCGGCAGCGACGTCTTCGAGCTGCGCCCGCGCATCGGCGTCGCCGGCATCGCGCTCGCCGACAAGCTCCCCAAGCGCCAGACCGTCCTGCAGACCGTCCTCACCGCCGCCTACGGCATGACGGCGACCTGGCAGGAGGAGTACGAGGAGATCGACGAGCAGCGCGCCCGCGCCTTCCTCGACCGCCTCGGCATGACCGAATACCTCGACCGGAAGTTCGGCACCCTCTCCGAGGGCGAGCGCAAGCGCACCCTGATCGCCCGCGCCCTGATGACCGACCCCGAGCTCCTCCTCCTCGACGAGCCCGCCGCCGGCCTCGACCTCGGCGGCCGCGAGGACCTCGTACGCCGCCTCGGCCGCCTCGCCCGCGACCCGCTCGCGCCGTCCATGGTGATGGTCACGCACCACGTCGAGGAGATCGCCCCCGGCTTCACCCACGTCCTGATGATCCGCCAGGGCAAGGTCGTCACCGCGGGTCCGATCGACCTCGAACTGACCTCCCGCAACCTGTCGCTCTGCTTCGGCCTCCCCCTGGTCGTCGAGCGCAACGACAGCGACCGCTGGACCGCCCAGGGCCTCCCGCTCCGCTAGAGCGCCTCCCCGATCCGGCATCCGCACTCCCGGTACGGGAACCGTCGCACCCTGTCCTGACCGCGCCCGCCCGACCTACCATGACCATGTGAACATCGACGCGTGGCTGTGGTGGCTCATCGGCGCGGTCGGACTGGGCATCCCGCTCGTCCTGACGGCGATGCCGGAGTTCGGCATGTTCGCCGTCGGCGCGGTCGCGGCCGCCGTCACAGCGGCGTTCGGCGGGGGAGTCGTCGCCCAGGTCCTGGTCTTCGTGATCGTCTCGGTGGCGCTCATCGCCGTCGTCCGCTCGATCGCCAACCACCACCGCGAGCAGCGGCCCCAACACCGCACCGGAATCGACGCGTTGAAGGGCAGGAGCGCGCTCGTCCTCGAACGCGTGGACGGCAGCGGAGGCCGGATCAAACTCGCCGGCGAGATCTGGTCCGCACGCACCCTCGATGCGGACAGCAGCTTCGAACCGGGCCAGCAAGTGGACGTCGTGGAGATCGACGGAGCCACCGCGGTCGTGATGTGAGCTTGTGCGCTAAGCAGCCGACCCGCGGCCCCGGGGTCTGCGAGACTCCGCTCAACGGGGCAGCACAGACAGCCGGAAGGGCACGGGGAACCGCATGCAACCGATCATCATCGTCCTGATCATTCTGGTGGTTCTGGTCTTCATCGCACTGGTCAAGACGATCCAGGTGATCCCGCAGGCCAGCGCCGCCATCGTCGAACGCTTCGGCCGCTACACGCGGACCCTCAACGCGGGCCTCAACATCGTCGTCCCGTTCATCGACTCGATCCGCAACCGCATCGACCTGCGCGAGCAGGTCGTGCCGTTCCCGCCGCAGCCGGTCATCACCCAGGACAACCTGGTCGTCAACATCGACACGGTCATCTACTACCAGGTGACGGACGCCCGCGCCGCGACGTACGAGGTCGCCAGCTACATCCAGGCCATCGAGCAGCTCACCGTCACCACCCTGCGCAACATCATCGGCGGCATGGACCTGGAACGGACCCTGACCTCCCGCGAGGAGATCAACGCCGCCCTGCGCGGCGTCCTCGACGAGGCCACCGGCAAGTGGGGCATCCGCGTCAACCGCGTCGAGCTCAAGGCGATCGAGCCGCCGACCTCCATCCAGGACTCGATGGAGAAGCAGATGCGCGCCGACCGCGACAAGCGCGCCGCGATCCTCCAGGCCGAGGGTGTCCGGCAGTCCGAGATCCTGCGCGCCGAGGGCGAGAAGCAGTCCTCCATCCTGCGCGCCGAGGGTGAGGCCAAGGCCGCCGCGCTGAGGGCCGAGGGCGAGGCCCAGGCCATCCGTACGGTCTTCGAGTCCATCCACGCCGGAGACGCGGACCAGAAGCTCCTCGCCTACCAGTACCTCCAGATGCTCCCGAAGATCGCCGAGGGCGACGCCAACAAGCTGTGGATCGTGCCCAGCGAGATCGGAGACGCCCTCAAGGGCCTCTCTGGAGCCATGGGCAACTTCGGCCCCATGGGTGGCGGTTCGGGCTTCAACCCGCAGAACACCGGCAAGCCCGCCGGAGGCGACGGCAACGGCACGGGCAAGGCGGCGAACGGCACGGACCGGCGCGAACAGCCCCCGATCGACTAGCACCCGCCCTCCCCGGACCGGCATCCCCTACTGCATGATCAGTGAGGCCCCTCGACCTTCATGGCGGGGAGGCGACTCACTATGCAAAGGGGATGGCCCCGTCCATGTCCATGTCCATGTCCCTCTGGGAATCGCTCGCGGTGTTCGCGGCCGGCATCGGCGCCGGCACCATCAACACCATCGTCGGCTCCGGCACGCTCATCACCTTCCCGGTGCTGCTCGCCACCGGGCTCCCGCCGGTCACCGCCAACGTGTCCAACACCCTCGGCCTGGTGCCCGGTTCCATCAGCGGGGCCGTCGGCTACCGCAAGGAGCTCCAGGGCCAGCGCAGCCGCATCGTCCGGCTCGGCGCCGTCTCCCTCGTCGGAGGACTCGCGGGCGCCGTCCTGCTCCTCACCCTGCCGTCGGACTCCTTCGACACGATCGTGCCCGTCCTCATCGGACTCGCCCTCGTGCTCGTCATCCTCCAGCCCCGGCTCGCCGCACTCCTGCGCAAGCGCCAGGAAGCCGCAGGAGGAGACGGCGGACACCCCGACGGCGGCCCCGCCCTGCTGACCGGAATGCTGCTCTCCAGCGCCTACGGCGGCTACTTCGGCGCCGCCCAGGGCGTTCTCTACCTCGGCCTGATGGGCCTGCTGCTCCACGAGGACCTGCAACGCATCAACGCCGTCAAGAACGTCATCGCCGCCCTCGTGAACGGCATCGCGGCCGTCTTCTTCCTCTTCGTCGCCGAGTTCGACTGGACGGCCGTGCTCCTGATCGCCGTCGGCTCCACCCTCGGCGGCCAGATCGGCGCCAAGGTCGGCCGCCGCCTGTCGCCCACCGTGCTCCGCGCCGTCATCGTGGCCGTCGGCGTCATCGCGATCGTCCAGCTCCTACTGCGCTGAGCGACGTAGCGGAAATACGTCGCCCAGCACACCGGCGGTCATACGGCCCTACGAGGCGGAACGCTCCAGCCACTCCGGGAGCGCACCGCTGCCCCCCACTCCCAGGGCCAGCAGCATGGCATCCGCCGGAGACGGCACGAAGGGCTTGCGGAGGAGCGGCATCCCCGCCTCCTCCGGAGTCCGGGCCGCCTTGCGGTGATTGTCCTCGGCACAGGAGGCCACCGTGTTCAACCACGTGTCCCCACCGCCCTGGGCCCGGGGCAGCACGTGGTCCACGGTCGTCGCGCGCTTCCCGCAGTACGCGCAACGGTGCTGGTCCCGGACCAGCACCCCCCTCCGTGACCAGGGAGCATGTCTTCGGAACGGCACCCGTACGTACCTGCACAGCCTGATCACCCGGGGCATCGGAAGATCCAAGCTGGCACCACGCACACGCAGTTCGGGATGCGACTGTTCGACGACGGCCTTGTCCTGGAGCACCAGGACCACGGCCCGGTTCAGCGTCACCGTCGACAGCGGCTCGAAGCTCGCATTCAGCACCAGCGTGTCCCGCATCTCGCCCACCTCCCGTGTGCAGGCCCGCGACCACCCTGGCGGCAGGGCCCGCACCCACTCTGGCCGCGCGCGCCACGCGGGACAACGCAATAAAAATGCCCGGTCCTGGTCGTCTTTAGACCAGGACCGGGCAAACGCACGGCGAACGATCAGCTCGCGGGAGCCTCGTACTCACCGATCAGCTGCGCCCGCCCCAACGAGTGGAAGCGCAGGTTGAATCCGACGACCGCCGGCGAGACGTCCGCACCGGGGCCCAGCTTCTCCTGGTCCACCGCGTACACGGTGAACACGTACCGGTGCCGCTCCCCGGCCGGCGGAGCGGCACCACCGAAGTCCTGCGTGCCGTAGTCGTTCCTTACGTGCACGGCCCCGGCGGGCAGGCCGTCGAACGTGCCGCTCCCCGCGCCGGCCGGCAGCTCGGTGACCGAAGCGGGCAGGTCGAAGAGCACCCAGTGCCAGAACCCGCTGCCCGTCGGGGCATCCGGGTCGAAGCACGTCACGGCGAAGCTCTTGGTCCCCTCCGGAAACCCTTCCCACTTCAGGTGCGGCGAGACGTTCCCACTCCGCAGGACCTGGGCGTCGCCCAGCTCACCACCGGGTTCCAGATCGGCACTCTCCACGGAGAACGCGTGCACCTGGGGGTGGAAGTCGTGCGGAAGGGGCGCCCTGCTCTGCTCGGCCACTGCTGAACCTCCTGGATCGGGTGAGGGGTACGGCCCGAGCCTAGAACCAGTTGCGCTGCGAACCCACGGACGCGATCCACTGGTTGAGGTAAGCAGCCCAGTCGGTCCCCTGGTACGACTGCAGACCCACCTGGAAGCAGCGGTACGTGTCGCTGCCCTCGGTGAACAGCCCCGACTTCTTGTCCATCTCCAGCACGACGTCCATCTCACGGCCGTCCGAGATGAAGGTCAGCTCCACCTGGTTCAGCCCGCGGTACTGCGACGGCGGGAGGAACTCGATCTCCTGGTAGAACGGCAGCGTCTGGCGCGTCCCGCGGATGTGCCCGCGCTCCATGTCCGCGCTGCGGAAGCTGAAGCCGAGCTGACGGAACGCGTCCAGGATCGCCTGCTGCGCCGGCACCGGGTGCACGTTGATCGGGTCGAGGTCGCCGGCGTCCACCGCACGCGCGATCTCCAGCTCGGTGCTGACCCCGATGTTCATCCCGTGCAGCTGCTGACCCCCGAAGTGGGTGATCGGCGTCTCCCACGGGATCTCCAGCCCGAACGGCACCACGTGCAGGGCGCCGGGCTGCACCTGGAAGGCACCACCGAGACGCTGCTTGGTGAAGACGATGTCCTGCTTGTACTCCTGGTCGCCGCCCTCCACCTCGACCCGGGCCTGGAGGCCGATGGACAGGCCCTCGATCTGCTGCTCCACGGAACCGCCCTGGATGCGGACCTCACCCTGGACGATCCCGCCCGGCACGACGTTCGGCTCGGTGATGATCGTGTCCACCGAAGCACCGCCGGCACCCAGCGCCGCGAACAGCTTCTTGAACCCCATGCTCTGACTCCCCTTGAAGGCTCGTGCGACTACCGCTTACGAGTACACCCTGACAAACGCGGAACCTTAGGCCCCGGTTGCAGATGTGCGCGTTCGACTACGCTCGACCGGATGAGCGCGCGCCCCGACCGTACGCCCCTGGCCCGGTCCTTCTTCGACCGGCCGGTCCTCACGGTGGCCCCGGACCTGCTCGGCCGCATCCTGGTCCGCCGTACACCGGAAGGCCCGCTGGAGCTCCGCATCACGGAGGTGGAGGCGTACGAGGGGGAGGCCGACCCCGGCTCCCACGCCTATAGGGGACGCACCGCACGCAACGCATCCATGTTCGGTCCGCCCGGACACGCGTACGTCTACTTCATCTACGGCATGTGGTTCAGCCTCAACCTGGTGTGCGGCCCGCCGGGCCACGCGAGCGGGGTCCTGCTGCGCGCGGGCGAGATCACCGAAGGTGCCGACCTGGCTCGCAAACGTCGACTTTCAGCCAGAAGCGACCGAGAACTGGCCAAAGGGCCGGCCCGCCTGGCCACGGCCCTGGGGATCGACCGCTCCCTGGACGGTACCGACCTCTGCGCCGGCCCCGGTTCCCCGCTGGAACTCTTGAAGGGCACCGCCACCGCACCCGACCTGGTGAGCATCGGTCCCCGCACGGGAGTCGGAGGCGCCGGCGCAGGCCATCCCTACCGCTACTGGATCACGAGTGACCCGACAGTGAGCCCGTACCGCGCCCACGCGCCACGCCGCCGTTCAACTTGACTCGCCCTTGGCGGACGCCTAACGTAGCCCGAGCCGCTTGAACGGGGCACTGCCATCAGCAGACCCCGGTGCGGCCAACCCACTACCTACGACGTACCCCTGGCGGGGTCGATTTCGGCATGCCCGAATTCGAATCCAGTGGCTCGATTATGAGTCGCAAGGGATAAGCGCTAAAGTGGTGGAACGCCGAAAGGCAAAGGCCCCCAACGGCCGCAGAATTCAAATCCAAGTCGGAAACGACAGCGGAAATGATCTGGTAGAGTTGGAAACGAAGAACGAAAGCCCGGAGGAAAGCCCGAGAGGGTGAGTACAAAGGAAGCGTCCGTTCCTTGAGAACTCAACAGCGTGCCAAAAATCAACGCCAGAAGTTGATACCCCGTCCATTTCGGTGGATGAGGTTCCTTTGAAAAAGTCCTGTCTTTCGGGGCAGGCAACAACACAGCGAGGACGCAGTGGACGGTCGGTCTTATTCCGACATGATCGTCCCGCTCTAAGTGCGTGTGCACCCGATTACGGGTAAACATTCATGGAGAGTTTGATCCTGGCTCAGGACGAACGCTGGCGGCGTGCTTAACACATGCAAGTCGAACGATGAAGCCCTTCGGGGTGGATTAGTGGCGAACGGGTGAGTAACACGTGGGCAATCTGCCCTTCACTCTGGGACAAGCCCTGGAAACGGGGTCTAATACCGGATAATACTCCTGCCTGCATGGGTGGGGGTTAAAAGCTCCGGCGGTGAAGGATGAGCCCGCGGCCTATCAGCTTGTTGGTGGGGTAATGGCCCACCAAGGCGACGACGGGTAGCCGGCCTGAGAGGGCGACCGGCCACACTGGGACTGAGACACGGCCCAGACTCCTACGGGAGGCAGCAGTGGGGAATATTGCACAATGGGCGAAAGCCTGATGCAGCGACGCCGCGTGAGGGATGACGGCCTTCGGGTTGTAAACCTCTTTCAGCAGGGAAGAAGCGAAAGTGACGGTACCTGCAGAAGAAGCGCCGGCTAACTACGTGCCAGCAGCCGCGGTAATACGTAGGGCGCAAGCGTTGTCCGGAATTATTGGGCGTAAAGAGCTCGTAGGCGGCTTGTCACGTCGGATGTGAAAGCCCGAGGCTTAACCTCGGGTCTGCATTCGATACGGGCTAGCTAGAGTGTGGTAGGGGAGATCGGAATTCCTGGTGTAGCGGTGAAATGCGCAGATATCAGGAGGAACACCGGTGGCGAAGGCGGATCTCTGGGCCATTACTGACGCTGAGGAGCGAAAGCGTGGGGAGCGAACAGGATTAGATACCCTGGTAGTCCACGCCGTAAACGTTGGGAACTAGGTGTTGGCGACATTCCACGTCGTCGGTGCCGCAGCTAACGCATTAAGTTCCCCGCCTGGGGAGTACGGCCGCAAGGCTAAAACTCAAAGGAATTGACGGGGGCCCGCACAAGCAGCGGAGCATGTGGCTTAATTCGACGCAACGCGAAGAACCTTACCAAGGCTTGACATATACCGGAAAGCATTAGAGATAGTGCCCCCCTTGTGGTCGGTATACAGGTGGTGCATGGCTGTCGTCAGCTCGTGTCGTGAGATGTTGGGTTAAGTCCCGCAACGAGCGCAACCCTTGTCCTGTGTTGCCAGCATGCCCTTCGGGGTGATGGGGACTCACAGGAGACCGCCGGGGTCAACTCGGAGGAAGGTGGGGACGACGTCAAGTCATCATGCCCCTTATGTCTTGGGCTGCACACGTGCTACAATGGCCGGTACAATGAGCTGCGATACCGTGAGGTGGAGCGAATCTCAAAAAGCCGGTCTCAGTTCGGATTGGGGTCTGCAACTCGACCCCATGAAGTCGGAGTTGCTAGTAATCGCAGATCAGCATTGCTGCGGTGAATACGTTCCCGGGCCTTGTACACACCGCCCGTCACGTCACGAAAGTCGGTAACACCCGAAGCCGGTGGCCCAACCCGTAAGGGAGGGAGCTGTCGAAGGTGGGACTGGCGATTGGGACGAAGTCGTAACAAGGTAGCCGTACCGGAAGGTGCGGCTGGATCACCTCCTTTCTAAGGAGCACAGTACCGATTGCAGACAAACGTTCTGCACGGTCAGCTCATGGGTGGAACGTTGATTAGTTGGCATCTTCGGTCTGATGGTTCTCAAGTACTGCTTCGGCGTGGAAAGAGAAGACGGATGAACGGAGATGCTTGGCACGTTGTTGGGTCCTGAAGGTACGGCCGTAAGGTCATGTCTTCAGTGCCGGCCCCAGTGAACTCGCCAGCTTGTCTGGTGGGGTGATGGGTGGCTGGTCGTTGTTTGAGAACTACACAGTGGACGCGAGCATCTGTGGCCAAGTTTTTAAGGGCGCACGGTGGATGCCTTGGCACCAGGAACCGATGAAGGACGTGAGAGGCCGCGATAGGCCCCGGGGAGCTGCCAACTGAGCTTTGATCCGGGGGTGTCCGAATGGGGAAACCCGGCAGTCGTCATGGGCTGTCACCCACTGCTGAACACATAGGCAGTGTGGAGGGAACGAGGGGAAGTGAAACATCTCAGTACCCTCAGGAAGAGAAAACAACCGTGATTCCGGGAGTAGTGGCGAGCGAAACCGGATGAGGCCAAACCGTATGCGTGTGATACCCGGCAGGGGTTGCGCATGCGGGGTTGTGGGAATTCTTTTGATCGGTCTGCCGGCCGGTCGGCGAGTCAGAAACCGTTGATGTAGTCGAAGGACATGCGAAAGGTCCGGCGTAGAGGGTAAGACCCCCGTAGACGAAACATCAGCGGCTTGCTTAAGAATCTCCCAAGTAGCACGGGGCCCGAGAAATCCCGTGTGAATCTGGCGGGACCACCCGCTAAGCCTAAATATTCCCTGGTGACCGATAGCGGATAGTACCGTGAGGGAATGGTGAAAAGTACCGCGGGAGCGGAGTGAAATAGTACCTGAAACCGTGTGCCTACAAGCCGTGGGAGCGTCGCTGTATGTGCTTGCACATACAGTCGTGACTGCGTGCCTTTTGAAGAATGAGCCTGCGAGTTAGCGGTGTGTAGCGAGGTTAACCCGTGTGGGGAAGCCGTAGCGAAAGCGAGTCCGAATAGGGCGATTGAGTTGCACGCTCTAGACCCGAAGCGGAGTGATCTAGCCATGGGCAGGTTGAAGCGGAGGTAAGACTTCGTGGAGGACCGAACCCACCAGGGTTGAAAACCTGGGGGATGACCTGTGGTTAGGGGTGAAAGGCCAATCAAACTCCGTGATAGCTGGTTCTCCCCGAAATGCATTTAGGTGCAGCGTCGTGTGTTTCTTGCCGGAGGTAGAGCACTGGATAGGCGATGGGCCCTACCGGGTTACTGACCTTAGCCAAACTCCGAATGCCGGTAAGTGAGAGCACGGCAGTGAGACTGTGGGGGATAAGCTCCATGGTCGAGAGGGAAACAGCCCAGAGCATCGACTAAGGCCCCTAAGCGTACGCTAAGTGGGAAAGGATGTGGAGTCGCAGAGACAACCAGGAGGTTGGCTTAGAAGCAGCCACCCTTGAAAGAGTGCGTAATAGCTCACTGGTCAAGTGATTCCGCGCCGACAATGTAGCGGGGCTCAAGCGTACCGCCGAAGTCGTGTCATTGCAGCAATAGGGCCAACGCCCGCTGTGATGGGTAGGGGAGCGTCGTGTGCCGGGTGAAGCAGCAGCGGAAGCTAGTTGTGGACGGTTCACGAGTGAGAATGCAGGCATGAGTAGCGATACACACGTGAGAAACGTGTGCGCCGATTGACTAAGGGTTCCTGGGTCAAGCTGATCTGCCCAGGGTAAGTCGGGACCTAAGGCGAGGCCGACAGGCGTAGTCGATGGACAACCGGTTGATATTCCGGTACCCGCTTTGAAACGCCCAATATCGAATCAGGCGATGCTAAGTCCGTGAAGCCGTTCCGGACCCTTCGGGGAAAGGAAAGTGGTGGAGCCGACGAACCAGACTTGTAGTAGGTAAGCGATGGGGTGACGCAGGAAGGTAGTCCAGCCCGGGCGGTGGTTGTCCCGGGGTAAGGGTGTAGGCCGAGGGGTAGGCAAATCCGTCCCTCATTAAGGCTGAGACCTGATGCCGAGCCGATTGTGGTGAAGTGGATGATCCTATGCTGTCGAGAAAAGCCTCTAGCGAGTTTCATGGCGGCCCGTACCCTAAACCGACTCAGGTGGTCAGGTAGAGAATACCGAGGCGTTCGGGTGAACTATGGTTAAGGAACTCGGCAAAATGCCCCCGTAACTTCGGGAGAAGGGGGGCCATCACTGGTGATCGGACTTGCTCCGTGAGCTGGGGGTGGCCGCAGAGACCAGCGAGAAGCGACTGTTTACTAAAAACACAGGTCCGTGCGAAGCCGTAAGGCGATGTATACGGACTGACGCCTGCCCGGTGCTGGAACGTTAAGGGGACCGGTTAGTGCACTTTCGGGTGTGCGAAGCTGAGAACTTAAGCGCCAGTAAACGGCGGTGGTAACTATAACCATCCTAAGGTAGCGAAATTCCTTGTCGGGTAAGTTCCGACCTGCACGAATGGCGTAACGACTTCTCGACTGTCTCAACCATAGGCCCGGTGAAATTGCACTACGAGTAAAGATGCTCGTTTCGCGCAGCAGGACGGAAAGACCCCGGGACCTTTACTACAGTTTGATATTGGTGTTCGGTTCGGCTTGTGTAGGATAGGTGGGAGACTTTGAAGCAGCCACGCCAGTGGTTGTGGAGTCGCCGTTGAAATACCACTCTGGTCGTGCTGGATGTCTAACCTCGGTCCGTGATCCGGATCAGGGACAGTGTCTGATGGGTAGTTTAACTGGGGCGGTTGCCTCCCAAAGGGTAACGGAGGCGCCCAAAGGTTCCCTCAGCCTGGTTGGCAATCAGGTGTTGAGTGTAAGTGCACAAGGGAGCTTGACTGTGAGACCGACGGGTCGAGCAGGGACGAAAGTCGGGACTAGTGATCCGGCGGTGGCTTGTGGAAGCGCCGTCGCTCAACGGATAAAAGGTACCCCGGGGATAACAGGCTGATCTTCCCCAAGAGTCCATATCGACGGGATGGTTTGGCACCTCGATGTCGGCTCGTCGCATCCTGGGGCTGGAGTCGGTCCCAAGGGTTGGGCTGTTCGCCCATTAAAGCGGTACGCGAGCTGGGTTTAGAACGTCGTGAGACAGTTCGGTCCCTATCCGCTGTGCGCGTAGGAATATTGAGAAGGGCTGTCCCTAGTACGAGAGGACCGGGACGGACGAACCTCTGGTGTGCCAGTTGTCCTGCCAAGGGCATGGCTGGTTGGCTACGTTCGGGAGGGATAACCGCTGAAAGCATCTAAGCGGGAAGCCTGCTTCAAGATGAGTATTCCCACCTCCTTGAGAGGGTAAGGCTCCCAGTAGACGACTGGGTTGATAGGCCAGATGTGGAAGCCCGGTAACGGGTGGAGCTGACTGGTACTAATAGGCCGAGGGCTTGTCCTCAGTTGCTCGCGTCCACTGTGTTAGTTCTGAAGCAACGAACAGTTGCTGGTTTCTAGAGCTAGAACATAACTACAAAGTGTGCTTGTTCGCTCGAAACCGATAGGGTTTCGGTGGTCATAGCGTTAGGGAAACGCCCGGTTACATTCCGAACCCGGAAGCTAAGCCTTTCAGCGCCGATGGTACTGCAGGGGGGACCCTGTGGGAGAGTAGGACGCCGCCGAACAATCTTTCAAAGGACCCTTGGTCCAGCGTTCAACGCTGGACCAAGGGTCCTTTTTGTTTTTCACCTCTTTACGCCGAAGCGCGGCCATGGGTTGGTTGCGCGAGAATGACTAGCGGTACCCCGAAGACAGGAGTCACACCCATGTCCAACTCTCCCGACGATCGTCCGGAGCGCGAGCCTCGTCGCAACGACGGCGGTGACAGGGGCGGCTACCGCGGGGGCCGTGACGACCGTGGCGGTGACCGTGGTGGCTTCCGCCGCGACGACCGCGGTGGCCGGCCGACCGGTGGCGACCGTCCGTCGTACCCGCGTCGCGACGACCGCGGCGGGCGTCCCGCCACCGGTGGTGGCGGCGGCTTCCGTCGCGATGACCGCGGTGGCGACCGCCCGTCCTACCCGCGCCGTGATGACGACCGTGGTGGCCGTCCCTCGTACCCGCGTCGTGATGACGACCGCGGTGGTTTCCGTGGCGGTCGTGATGAGCGTGGTGGCGACCGTCCGTCGTACCCGCGCCGTGACGACCGTGGTGAGCGCCCCTCCGGCGGCGGCGGTGGCTTCCGCCGTGACGACCGTGGCGAGCGTCCCTCGTACCCGCGCCGTGATGACGACCGCGGTGGTTTCCGTGGTGGCCGTGATGAGCGTGGTGGCGACCGTCCGTCGTACCCGCGTCGCGACGACCGTGGTGAGCGCCCCTCCGGCGGCGGCGGTGGCTTCCGCCGTGACGACCGTGGCGAGCGTCCCTCCGGCGGCGGCTTCCGCGGCCGCGAGGACCGTCCCTCGTACCCGCGTCGCGATGACCGCGGTGGCGACCGTCCGTCGTACCCGCGCCGTGACGACCGTGGTGAGCGCCCCTCCGGCGGCGGTGGTGGTGGCTTCCGCCGTGACGACCGTGGCGAGCGTCCCTCGTACCCGCGTCGTGATGACGACCGCGGTGGTTTCCGTGGTGGCCGTGATGAGCGTGGTGGCGACCGTCCGTCGTACCCGCGTCGCGACGACCGTGGTGAGCGTCCCTCTGGCGGCGGTGGTGGCTTCCGCCGCGACGACCGTGGCGAGCGTCCCTCCGGCGGCGGCTTCCGCGGCCGCGAGGACCGTCCCTCGTACCCGCGTCGCGACGACCGCGGTGGCGACCGTCCGTCGTACCCGCGTCGCGACGACCGCGGTGAGCGTCCCTCCGGCGGCGGCTTCCGCGGCCGCGAGGACCGTCCCTCGTACCCGCGTCGCGACGACCGCGGTGGCGACCGTCCGTCGTACCCGCGCCGTGACGACCGCGGTGAGCGCCCCTCCGGCGGCGGTGGTGGTGGCTTCCGCCGTGACGACCGTGGCGAGCGTCCCTCGTACCCGCGTCGTGATGACGACCGCGGTACCCGCCCGTCCTACCCGCGCCGCGATGACGACCGCGGTGGCCGTCCCTCGTACCCGCGTCGTGATGACGACCGCGGTGGTTTCCGTGGCGGTCGCGATGACCGTGGTGGTGACCGTCCGTCGTACCCGCGCCGTGACGACCGCGGTGGCGACCGTGGCGGGTTCCGCGGTCGTGATGACCGTGGTGGCGACCGCGGTGGCTACCGTGGCGGTCGCGACGACCGTGGCGGCGACCGCGACTACCGCGCGGACCGCGACCGGGACCCGGTCAAGCGGCTTCCGATCGACGAGGACGTCACCGGCCTGGAGATCGACGCCGATGTCCGCCAGGAGCTCCTGAGCCTGCCCAAGGGCCTGGCCGAGGAGGTCTCCCGCAACCTGGTCATGGTCGCCCGGCTGATCGACGAGGACCCGGAGCAGGCGTACGCGTACTCGCGCATCGCCCTGCGCCTGGCCTCCCGCGTCGCTGCCGTCCGCGAGGCCGCCGGCTTCGCCGCGTACGCCACGCAGAAGTACAGCGAGGCGCTCGCGGAGTTCCGCGCCGCCAAGCGCATGACCGGTTCCGTCGAACTGTGGCCCGTCATGGCCGACTGCGAGCGCGGCCTCGGCCGCCCCGAGCGCGCGCTGGCCATGGCCGGCGAGCCCGAGGTGCAGAAGCTGGACAAGGCCGGCCAGGTCGAGATGCGCCTGGTCGCCGCCGGTGCGCGCCGGGACATGGGGCAGCTCGACGCCGCCATCGTGACCCTGCAGAGCCCCGAGCTGGCCTCCAACGCCATCCAGCCGTGGACCGCGCGCCTGCGGTACGCCTACGCGGACGCCCTGCTGGCGGCCGGCCGTGAGGACGAGGCGCGCGAGTGGTTCGCCAAGACGGTCGAGGCGGACAAGGACGGCTCGATGGACGCCTCCGACCGGCTCGCCGAGCTGGACGGCGTCGAGTTCGTCGACGCGCTCGCCGGCGATGAGCCGGACGGGGTCGACGAGGACGAGGACGACGAGGACGACGAGGACGAAGAGCAGGACGCCGCCGAGGTGGCTGCTGCCGAGCGTGCGTCCGACCAGGCCGAGTACTACGACGAGGACGACGACGAGTACGAGCCCCTGGAGCGGTCCGACGCGGACGCCGACGTCGACGTCACCGACGAGATCGCCGTCGTCGAGGACGAGGACGAGGACGAGGACGACGCCCAGGCCCGTGACAAGGCCTGAGCAGCGGTCCTGCTGAACTGAGAAAGGGCGGCACCCCCGGTGGGGTGCCGCCCTTTTTCGTATCCGCGGCCGGGCCGGGCCGGGTCAGGTCAGGCTGCGCAGGACCAGGCCGGTGGCCGGCTTCGGGCCGAAGGACGTGGACTTGCGGGGCATCGTGACGCCCTGGCGGGCCAGGTCCCGCACGACCTGCTCCCGTACGGGGTGCAGCAGGACCGCGGTGCCGCCGTGACGCTCGGCCATGGCGACGGTGGCTGCGGCGTCGTGGATGTACGAGATCTGGTCGGGGGTGTCGGGGATCTGCCACAGCGCGTCGAGCAGGGTCGCGTGCAGGACGGTCGCGTCCAGCCGGCGCCAGGCCTCGGGACGGTCGCGGCGCACGGTGCGCTCCAGGAGGTCCAGATCCGGGTCGGTGACCAGGTGGAAGGTGCCGTCGCCGGTCAGGAGGAAGGCGTTGCCGCGCTCCGCGGCGTCGGCGAGGGCCTCCAGGGCGAGCGGCAGCGGGCCCTCGACCGGGCGGACCCGGAAGCTGCCCTCGACGGCGGCCAGGGCGTCCGCGACCGGGGTGCGGCGCAGCATCCGGTGGATGGCGCGCACCTGGAGCGGGTAGCGGGCCGTGTCGACGAGGAGGACCAGCCCGAAGTCCCATGCGGTGGGGGACTGGTGCTCCTCCTGCAGGCGCAGGTACGTCGCCCAGCGGTGGTGTCCGTCGGCGATGAGGGCCTGGCGGTGCCCGAGGTCGGCGGTGACGGCGGCCAGGTCGGCGGGGTCGGTGATGGCCCAGAGCCGGTGGCGGAAGCCGTCCTCGGTGGTGGTGGCGAGCAGCGGAGTGCCTGTCGCGGTCCGCTCGACGACCTCGGCCGCGCCGGCTGCGGTGTCGTCCCCGAGATAGGTGAGCAGGAGGGGCTCCAGATTGGCCGAAGCCGCCCGCATCAGGCCGGCCCGGTCGGTGACCACGTCCGGCATCACGTCCTCGTGCGGGAGGACGATGCCGGCGTCGGGCTGCGACAGGGCGAGGGCACCGATCACACCGCGCTGCAGCAGGCCGCCCTTGCGCTGCTCGTAGACGTAGAGGGCGGGCTCGGGGTCGGCGCTGAGGATGCCGTTGCGGAGCCAGTCGTGCAGGGTGCGTGCGGCCTGTTCGTTGCGCTCGGCGGGGGTGTCCGCCTGAGGCAGGATCAGGCGGACGATGTTGTGCGGATCGGCGGACTGCAAGTGGTCGACGCCGTCCGGGCGCACCACCACGTCGTACGGCGGTGAGGTGACGGCGGCCAGGCTGCCGACACGCTCCGGGTCATAGCGCAGTCCGTGGAAGGGGATCAGGCGCAGCCCGTCGTCCGCAGTACCAGATGTGGTCATTGGTGCATGGTAAGACGCGTCTCGCGATGCGGGATGATCGGGTGAGCAAGACCGCAGCACAAGCAGTCGGGATCGGTCACGGACCGGTCGAGGATCGAACGGACAGGGAGCCGACAGGATGACCCGGCAGATCAGGACGAGTCCGGCGGGCAGCGAGCGCAGCCTGCACAAGGCGTACGACACGGCCCTGCTGGACCTGGACGGAGTGGTGTACGCGGGCGGCGAGGCGATCGCGTACGCGGCGCAGTCGCTGGCGTCGGCCCGGGCCGACGGGATGCACCTCGCGTACGTCACGAACAACGCGCTGCGTACCCCGGAGGCGGTCGCCGAGCACCTGAGCGAGCTGGGCATCCCGACCGAGGCCGGTGAGGTGATCACCTCGGCGCAGGCCGTGGCCCGGCTGATCTCGGAGCAGGTGGAGCCGGGGTCGAAGGTGCTGGTGATCGGCGGGGAGGGGCTCCGGGTCGCGCTGCGCGAGCGGGGGCTGGTCCCGGTGGACTCCGCCGACGAGGAGGGGCTCGCGGCGGTGGTCCAGGGGTACGGGGGCCCGGACCTGCCGTGGTCGCGGTTCGCGGAGGCCGCGTACGCGATCCACCGCGGGGTGCCGTGGTACGCGTCGAACACCGATCTGACGATTCCGGGGGCGCGCGGGATCGGGCCCGGCAACGGGGCCGCGGTGGAGGTCGTCCGGATCGCCACGGGTGCCGAACCGCAGGTGGCGGGGAAGCCGCTGCCCCCGATGCACCGGGAGACGGTGCTGCGGACCGGGGCCGAGCGGCCGCTGGTGGTCGGTGACCGGCTGGACACGGACATCGAGGGCGCTTTCAACGGGGAGGTGGACTCGCTGCTGGTGCTGACCGGGGTGACGGACGGGGCGCAGCTGCTGCGGGCCGAGCCGAGGCACCGGCCGACGTACGTGGACCGGGACCTGCGGGGGCTGCTGACGGGGCAGCCGGAGGTCGTGGCGGCGGACGGGGGCTTCCGCTGTGGTGGCTGGACCGCGGTGGCGGCGGCGGACGTACTGGAGTTGCGGGGCGAGGGCGATCCGATCGACGGGCTGCGGGCGATGTGCGCGGCCGCCTGGACCCAGGCGGTCGAGGGTTCCTGCTCGCTGGACGCGGGGAAGGCCCTGGCCCGGATCGGGTTGTAGGCGGGGGCGGCCGGGCAGTCGGGCAGTCGGGCGGCGGTCCGTGAGGCGCCGTGTGCCGAGCCGGGGCCGAGCCGGTTCCCTGCCGGTGTCGAGCAGGGGCTGATCAGGCGGAACGGCACCTGGCCGGGCGGAGGGTAGGCTAACCTAACTTCCGTGTTGGTCGAGAGTCCCCCTGAACAGAGCGCGGCGCCGGTCGCCGCCGCCCGCCCGCGGCCCGCGGCCCGCGCCGCCGGTCTGCTCGGCGCCCTCGCGGTGCTGGCCCTGATCGCGGTGGCGAGCATCGCCGTGGGCGCCAAACAGATGCCCCTCGACCAGGTCTGGCACGGCCTGTTCCACTACGCGGGAACGCCCTCCGACGTGGTGGTGCGCGACCTGCGGGTGCCGCGCACCCTCCTCGGGCTGATGGTCGGGCTCGGCCTCGGCCTCTCCGGTGCGGTCATGCAGGCGCTGACCCGCAATCCGCTGGCCGAGCCGGGCATCCTCGGCGTCAACGCGGGCGCCGCGGCCGCCGTGGTCTCGGCCGTCACCTTCCTCGGAGCCTCCTCGCTCAGCGAGTTCGTGTGGTGGGCCTTCCTCGGCGCCGCCGTCGTCTCCGTCGTGGTCTACGTACTCGGCGGCAGCCGCAGCGCGACACCGGTGCGCCTCGCGCTCGCCGGTACCGCCGCCAGCGCGGCCCTGGTCGGCTACATCAACGCCGTGCAGCTGATGGACAGCAAGGCGCTGGACAAGATCCGCTTCTGGACCGTGGGCTCGCTGGCTTCCGCGAACATGGACACCGTCCGGCAGGTCGCGCCGTTCCTGCTGGTGGGCGCGGTGATCGCGCTGTCGCTGGGCCGGCCGCTGAACGCGATGGCCATGGGCGACGACACCGCGCGGGCCCTCGGCGCCCACCTCACCCGGACCCGGATCGCCGCAGTGGTCGCCATCACCCTGCTGTGCGGGGCGGCGACCGCCGCCTGCGGGCCGATCGTCTTCATCGGGCTGATGATCCCGCACCTGGTGCGGCTCCTCACCGGCCCCGACATGCGGTGGGTGCTCGCCTACTCGGCGGTCCTCTCGCCGGTGCTGCTGTTGGGCGCGGACGTCGTCGGCCGGGTCGTCACCCGGCCCGCCGAGCTCCAGGTCGGCATCGTCACCGCGCTCATCGGCGGACCCGTCTTCATCTACCTCGTCCGGCGCAAGAGGATGGCCCAGCTGTGACCGTCGACCTCCGGGCGGACGAGCCCGGCTCCCGCGGCTCCCGTCCCCTGCGCGGCCCCGGCGGGCTGTCCCTGCGCCTGGAGCCCCGGGCGCTGGTCGCCGGACTGCTGCTCACCGCGGCCGCGCTGGCGATGGCCGTCGTCCTGATCGGCACCGGCGACTTCGAGATCGCGCCGTGGGACGTCGTACAGACCCTGCTGGGCAACGGCACCCCCGCCCACGACTTCATCGTCAACGACCTGCGGCTGCCGCGCGTGCTGGTCGCCCTGCTGGTGGGCGCCGCGCTCGGCATGGCCGGCGCGGTCTTCCAGTCCGTCTCCCGCAACCCGCTCGGCTCCCCGGACCTGCTCGGCTTCAGCTACGGCGCGTCGGTCGGTGCGCTCACCGTGATCGTCCTGTTCAAGGGCGACGCGAACGCGGTCGCGGGAGGCGCGCTCGTGGGCGGACTGCTCACCGGCGTCGTCGTCTACCTGCTGTCGTACAAGCGCGGCATCCACGGCTACCGGCTGGTGCTGGTCGGCATCGGCGCCTCCGCAATGCTCGTCGCCGTCATCAACTACCTGCTGACCAAGGCCCAGCTCGTCGAGGCCACCCGTGCGATGGTCTGGCTGACCGGCTCGCTCGCCGGCCGGGACTGGAGCCAGGTCTGGCCGCTGCTCGGGACGTGTGCGGTGCTGTTCCCGCTCGTCCTCGGGCAGGGCCGGGCCCTGCGGATGATGGAGATGGGCGACGACGCCGCGTACGCCCTCGGAGTACGGGTGGAACGTATGCGGATGCTGCTGATGCTGGCGGCGGTCCTGTTGACCACCGCGGCCGCCGCGGCCGCCGGACCCATCTCGTTCGTCGCCCTGGCCGCGCCCCAGCTGGCCCGGCGGCTGACCCGCTCGCCCGGGTCGAACCTGCTCGCCGGCGCGCTGATGGGCTCCGTCCTGCTGCTCGTGTCCGACTGGGCCTCGCAGCGCGCCTTCGGCGCCGACCAGCTGCCGGTGGGTGTGGTGACGGGGCTGGTCGGCGGTGTCTACCTGCTCTGGCTGCTCGTCACCGAGCGCAGGGCGGGACGTATATGAGCACGGACACGAGCAACTCAAGGAGTACGCAGGTGCAGCGGCTGACCGCGCAGAACGTGACCCTCGGCTACGACCAGCGGGTCATCGCCGAGAACCTGTCGGTGGAGATCCCCGACCACTCGTTCACGGTGATCGTCGGACCCAACGCGTGTGGCAAGTCCACGCTGCTGCGGGCCCTGTCGCGGATGCTGAAGCCGTCCGCCGGGCAGGTACTGCTGGACGGGCAGGCCATCGGGTCGATGCCGGCCAAGAAGGTCGCCAAGACGCTGGGCCTGCTGCCGCAGTCCTCGATCGCGCCGGACGGGATCACCGTCGCCGACCTGGTCTCGCGGGGCCGCTACCCGCACCAGGGGCTGCTGCGGCAGTGGTCGCCGGAGGACGAGCGGATCGTCCTCGAATCCATGGCCTCGACCGGGGTCGCCGAGCTCGCGGACCGGTCGGTGGACGAGCTGTCGGGCGGCCAGCGCCAGCGGGTGTGGATCGCGATGGCGCTCGCGCAGCAGACGCCGCTGCTGCTCCTGGACGAGCCGACCACCTACCTCGACATCCAGCACCAGATCGACGTGCTGGACCTGTGCGCCGAACTGCACGAGAACCAGGGCCGGACCCTGGTGGCCGTGCTGCACGACCTCAACCACGCGGCCCGCTACGCCACGCACCTGATCGCGATGCGCGGCGGAGAGGTCGTCGCGGAGGGGCCGCCGGCCGAGGTGGTCACGGCGGAGCTGGTGGAGAAGGTGTTCGGGCTGCGCTGCCAGATCATCGATGACCCGGAGACGGGCACCCCGCTGGTGATCCCGGCCGCCAGGACCCGGGCCGGGCGTTTGACCGGTAAGGGTGCCGCGGGCTGACCGTCGAGGGAGCGTGCGCGCCGTTGCCGGGGCGCCGTTCCCGGTCCCTCCTCCGGCTACGGCCGGCGTGCCCCCGGCGCCCCGATGCGACCGGGCGGGGCCGGGTCGTGCCGGGTCACAGCAGGCTCTTGAGGCGGAGCAGGTCGCGGAAGCCGGCCTCCAGCCGGACCCGGCCGGAGGCCCAGGCCTTGGCGAACTTCAGCTCGCCCGCGACCATCGCCACCAGGTCGTCCCCGGCCATCGCGAGCCGGATCTCGGCCTTGGCGGCGGGCGGACCGGGGGAGACCGCGTCCACCCGGATCCGGCCTCCTTCGAGGCGGCCGGTGAAGGTCTGGTCGAGGTCCGTGATGTGGCAGCTCAGGGAGCGGTCCAGCGCGGCAGCACCGCGCACACTGCCGTCGGCCTGCGCGAGGTTGTCGGAAAGTCGGTCGAGTGCGGCGCGGCACTCATCGATCGTAGCCATCGTGATCTCGACCGTACCGCAGAGCCGTGCGCGGCCGCCCGGGTGCTTCGGGGTAGCGTCGTGGCATGACCGACGACTTGGCCGACGCGGCACCGGACGCACCGGACGTACCGGGTGAACGTGGTGAACCGGGCGTGTCCGCGGTACTCGGCGCCTCCGGGGAAGCGGCGCCGGAGCCCTCCGCCGGGCCCGCCGGCCCCGAGCCCCTCGGCCTCGTCCGTACGCCCACCGGCCATGCCGGGGTGGACGCGCACCTGGAGCGGCTGGCCGAAGCCGACCACCTCACGGCGGACGGACACGTCGCGGTGTACGAGGATGTGCACAGGGGGTTGCGCGACGCGCTGACCGCGCTGGACGCACCGCCCGTCCCCGGACCGTACGAAAACAGGAGCTGAACCGAACGTGGCAGGAGTGGCACGCCGCCGCCTGGACGCCGAACTGGTACGCCGCAGCATGGCCCGCTCGCGCGAGCACGCCGCCCAGCTGATCGCCGCGGGCCGGGTGACGGTCGGCGGCGCCACCGCGACCAAGGCGGCCACCCAGGTCGAGACCAGCGCGGCCCTGGTGGTCCTCAAGGACGACAGCGACCCCGACTACGTCTCCCGGGGCGGCCACAAACTGGCCGGCGCACTGGCGGCCTTCCAGCCGCAGGGCCTGGCCGTCGAGGGCCGCCGGGCGCTGGACGCCGGCGCCTCCACCGGCGGGTTCACCGACGTACTGCTGCGCGCGGGCGTGGCCCACGTGATGGCCGTCGACGTCGGCTACGGGCAGCTCGCCTGGTCGCTGCAGAGCGACGACCGGGTCACCGTCAAGGACCGGACGAACGTCCGCGAGCTCACCGTCGAGCAGCTCGACGGGACCCCGGTCGACCTCGTCGTCGGCGACCTGTCCTTCATCTCCATCGGCCTGGTCCTGCCCGCCCTGGTGCGCTGCTGCGCCCCGGACGCGGACCTGGTGCTGATGGTCAAGCCGCAGTTCGAGGTCGGCAAGGACCGGCTCGGCAGCGGCGGCGTCGTACGCAGCCCGGAGCTGCGGGCGGAGGCCGTGCGCGAGGTGGCGGCCCGGGCGGCGAAGCTGGGGCTCGGCGTGCTCGGGGTGACCGCGAGTCCGTTGCCCGGTCCGTCGGGTAACGTCGAGTACTTTCTGTGGCTGAGGGCGGGGGCACCGGCACTCGACCCGGCGGATGTTGACCGAGCAGTGGCGGAGGGGCCGCAGTGACTGAATCAGCGGACAGGTCGGATACCTCGCAATCATCGGTTCCGACGGAGGGGCGGACCGTCTTCCTGCTGGCGCACACCGGGCGGCCGGCGGCCATCCGCAGCGCCGAGCTGGTCGTACAGGGGCTGCTGAAGAGCGGGCTAGGCGTACGGGTCGTCGAGTTCGAGGCGAGGGACCTGCCACTGCCGCCCGAGGTGGAGCTGGTGGCCGAGTGCACCCCCGCGGCGCTCGAAGGTTGCGAGCTGCTCATCGTGCTGGGCGGCGACGGGACCCTGCTGCGCGGCGCGGAGTTCGCGCGCGGCTCGGGCGTGCCGATGCTGGGGGTGAACCTGGGTCGGGTGGGGTTCCTCGCGGAGGCCGAGCGGGACGACCTGGACAAGGTCGTGGACCGGGTCGTGACGCGGGCGTACGAGGTCGAGGAGCGGATGACCCTCGACGTGCTCGTACGGACGAACGGAGACGTCGTCCACCGGGACTGGGCGCTGAACGAGGCGGCCGTCCAGAAGGTGTCGCCCGAACGGATGCTCGAAGTGGTCCTGGAGATCGACGGGCGCCCGGTGTCCGGCTTCGGCTGCGACGGGATCGTCTGCGCGACCCCGACGGGATCCACGGCGTACGCCTTCTCCGCCGGCGGGCCGGTGGTCTGGCCGGAGGTGGAAGCGCTGCTGATGGTGCCGATCAGCGCGCACGCGCTGTTCGCGAAGCCGCTGGTGACCTCGCCGGACTCGGTGCTGGCGGTGGAGGTGCAGACCGGAGTGCCGCACGGCGTGCTGTGGTGCGACGGCCGCCGGACGCTGGAGCTGCCGGCAGGGGCCCGGGTGGAGGTCCGGCGGGGCGCGGTGCCGGTGCGGCTCGCCCGGCTGCACCACGCGTCGTTCACGGACCGGCTCGTCGCGAAGTTCGCGCTGCCGGTGTCTGGGTGGCGCGGAGCGCCCCACTAATAGCACATTCGTTCGGGAAACTCTCGACGGGTGACGTCACATGGCACCGGTGAAACCTCGGTATCGTCGTCCCGTGCTTGAGGAGATGCGGATACGGTCGCTCGGGGTCATCGACGACGCGGTGGTCGAGCTGTCGCCCGGTTTCACCGCGGTGACGGGTGAGACCGGCGCGGGCAAGACGATGGTCGTCACCAGCCTCGGCCTGCTGCTCGGCGGTCGCGCCGACCCGGCCCTGGTCCGGATCGGGGCCAAGGCGGCGGTCGTGGAGGGCCGCATCGTCATGCGCCCCGACGCGCCCGCCGCCGTACGCGCCGAGGAAGCCGGGGCCGAGCTCGACGACGGAGCCCTGCTGATCAGCCGGACCGTGTCCGCCGAGGGGCGCTCGCGCGCCCACGTCGGCGGCCGCTCCGTGCCCGTCGGCCTGCTCGGCGAACTCGCGGACGACCTCGTCGCCGTGCACGGGCAGACCGACCAGCAGGGGCTGCTGCGGCCCGCCCGCCAGCGCCAGGCACTCGACCGGTACGCCGGCGACGCCGTCGCCGTCCCGCTGGAGAAGTACGGGGCCGCCTACCGGCGGCTGCGCGCCGTCGCCGTCGAACTCGACGAGATCACCACCCGGGCCCGGGAACGCGCCCAGGAGGCCGACCTGCTGCGCTTCGGCCTGGACGAGATCGCCGCCGTGGAACCGCTGGCCGGCGAGGACGCCGAGCTCGCGGCGGAGGCGGAACGGCTCGGCCACGCCGAATCGCTCGCCTCGGCGGCGCAGATCGCCCACGCGGCCCTCGCGGGCGACGTCGAGGACCCGGAGGACGTCGACGCCAACACCCTCGTCGCGGGCGCACACCGGGCCCTGGAAGCCGTACGGACCCACGACGCGGCGCTCGGCGCGCTCGCGGAACGGATCGGGGAGCTCGGGATCCTGCTCGCCGACGTCGCCGGGGAACTCGCCGGCTACGCCGACGACCTGGACGCCGATCCGCTGCGACTCGCCGCGGTGGAAGAGCGGCGGGCGGCCCTGACCCAGCTGACGCGCAAGTACGGCGACTCGATCGACTCGGTCCTGGAGTGGGCCGAGCGGGGCTCGGCCCGGCTGCTGGAGCTGGACGGCGACGACGAGCGGATCACCGAACTGACCGCCGAACGCGACGGGCTGCGGGCCGAACTGTCGCTGCTGGCGCAGGGGCTGACCGACGCGCGGGTGGAGGCGGCGACGCGGTTCGCGTCGGCCGTCACGCAGGAGCTCGCGTCGCTGGCGATGCCGCACGCACGGGTGACGATCGACATCCGGCAGGTGGAGGACCCCGACGGGGTGGACGTGGACGGCCGTCCGGTCGCGTACGGGCCCTCGGGCACGGACGAGGTCGAACTGCTGCTCGCCCCGCACCCGGGCGCCCAGCCGCGGCCGATCGCCAAGGGCGCCTCGGGCGGTGAACTGTCGCGCGTGATGCTGGCGGTGGAGGTCGTGTTCGCCGGCTCCGACCCGGTGCCGACCTACCTCTTCGACGAGGTCGACGCGGGCGTCGGCGGCAAGGCGGCGGTCGAGGTCGGACGGCGGCTCGCGAAACTGGCCAAGTCGGCGCAGGTCGTGGTCGTCACGCACCTGCCGCAGGTCGCCGCCTTCGCGGACCGGCAGCTGCTCGTCGAGAAGACCAACGACGGGTCCGTGACGAGGAGCGGGGTCACCGTCCTCGAAGGCGAGGACCGCATCCGCGAGCTGTCGCGCATGCTGGCCGGCCACGAGGACTCGGCGTCCGCGCGGGCGCACGCCGAGGAACTGTTGGCGGCGGCGCGCGCGGACGTGTAGCCGCGGTCGCGGTCGTGGTGTGCGAGGACCCGGGACGGACGCCGTCCCGGGCCCTCGTCGCATCCTGCGCTACGCCGTGTGGGTGAGACTCGGGGGCGTGTGACGGTATCTCCTGCGGGATCCGCACCCGTATGGTCCCGGAACGCGCGTGCGGACTGGCATCCTGGGCGAGTCTCTGCCTTCCTCCCTCACCCTGGAGCTTCGGCCCGTGAGCAGCTCCCCGGTCTCCACCCCCGTCCCCGCGCAGCCGTACGGGCGGCCACCGCTCCGCACCGTCCAAGTACTCGGCGGCGCCGGCGCGGGCAGCAGCGCGCACGTACGGTCGCTCACCACCGGGCTCGCCGCGCGCGGGGTCGGGGTCACGGTGTGCGCGCCCGTCGAAGCGGAGGGGGAGTACGACTTCACCGGCGCCGGGGCGCAGTTCACCCCGGACGCGGTGAGCGCGCTGCGCGCCGTGTGCGCCGGGGCGGACGTGGTGCACGCGCACGGAGTACGAGCCGGAATGCGGGCCGCGCTGGCGCTGCGCGGGCGCCGGGTCCCGCTCGTGGTGAGCTGGCACGGCGGCGGCCCGGCGGCCGAAGGGGCGCTCGGGCGCCTCGGCCGGGTGCTGGAACGGCACGTGGCACGGGCCGCGGCGGTGGTGCTGGGCGCGTCCTCGGACCAGGTGGACCTGGCACGGGCGCGGGGCGCCCGGGACGCACGACTGGCGCCGGTGGCCGTGCCGATGGGGCCGGGACCGGCCGGCCCGGACGACACGGCGGACCCCGGCAAGGCACGGGCGGAACTCGGAGCGGTGGGACGGCCGCTGCTGATCGCGGTCGGCAGCCTGGTGGAACACCGGGGGTACTCCGTACTGCTGGACGCGGCGCGGGCGTGGCGGGTACTGGAGCCGCTGCCGCTGGTCGTGATCGCGGGGGAGGGCCCCCAGCGGGCCGAGCTGACCCGGCGGATCGAGGCCGAGGGTCTGCCGGTGCGGCTGCTGGGGCGGCGCCGGGACGCGGCGCAACTGCTGGCGGCGGCGGACCTGGCGGTGCTGCCCAGCCGGTGGGAGGCGCGGTCCCTGCTGGCGCAGGAGGCCCTGCGGGCGGGGGTGCCGCTGGTCGCGACGGCGGTCGGGGGCGTGCCGGAGCTGGTCGGGGACGCGGGGGTGCTGGTGCCGTACGGGGATGCGGCCGCGCTGGCAACGGCGGTGGCGGACCTCCTGTCGGACCCGGCCCGGCGGAGCGGGTTGGCCGCGGCGGGGCGGGCCCAGGCGGCGACGTGGCCGTCGGAGGACGACACGGTGGCGCAGATCCTCTCGATCTACGACGAACTGACCCCCCGCCGCCCCTGACCCCACCCCGCCGCAGTCGCCGACGGGTGGCTGGGCCAGGTTCCGGCGTGCTCGGGGCTCCAGGGGCTCCGCCCGGGCCCTCGTGCCTGGATCGCCGGCAGGGCTGGATGGGGGCGAGGGCGTCGTGCGGGTGCGGCCCGGTCGCCGTGGGCCAGCCCCCGTCCCCCGTGCCCATTCCCCGCCACAGTCGCCGACAGGGCTGCGTCAGGTTCCGGCTCGGGGCCCCAGGGGCTCCGCCCGGGCCCTCACCCCCGCCTCGAACGCAGGCGGGGCCGGGATGGCCCAGGGGGCTCGACACGCCCCGCAGGGCCCACCCGCCCCCTGCGGCCCGCCGACGGGCTCTGAGCAGCGAGCGCGCACCACTCGCCTCGGAGGGGGCGCCGCGCCCCTGGACGGCAGCCAGTGGCCCGTCGGAGGCCGCCTGGCCCCTGACCCGGGGCCGATCCCCGGCTGCGCGCGGCGCGCGGTCACCGCACCCCGCCGCGGTGCGGGGCCTGGGGGAGGGACACGTCGGGAAGGGGCGGGCCGCCAGGGTCGCGCGGTGCGAGGAGGGCGTCAGGAAGGAGACGTGGTGTGGCGGCGGGCGCGGAGGGCCAGGCTCAGGGAGAGGACCGTCTCCGGGTCGTCCAGGTCGGTTCCCAGGAGTTCTGAGATCCGGGCCAGCCGGTTGTACAGCGTCTGCCGGTTGAGGTGCAGCTCGCGCGCCGTCTCCGCCTTGCGGCCCGCATGGGCCAGGTACGTCTCCAGGGTCGGCAGCAGCGGTGGGCGGGACGCCGCGTCGTGGACCCGCAGCGGCCCGATCGCCCGGTCCACGAACGCCGCCAGGTCGGGGTGTTCCCGCAGCCGCCACAGCAGCAGGTCGATGTCCAGCCGCCGGGCGTCGTACCAGGGTCGGGCCGGCAGGCCGTGCGCGGCCGTGGCGGTCTCGGCGGCGTGGCGCAGGCCGGAGGAGGCCGCCGCCCAGCCGCCCGCGACGCCCACGACCACCGCCGGCGGGGCCGCGGCCCGGTCCAGGCCGGCGCGTTCCACACCGGCCCGCAGCGCCGCCGCGACCCGGTCCGCGACCGCCGCGCGTTCCGATTCCGCGCGGAGCGAGACCAGCAGCGGCACCCGGCCTTCCACCGGCCGGACCCCGAGGAGCACCGGTACGCCGACCGACGACAGCTCCTCCAGGACCGCCCGGGCCAGGACGGCCCAGTTCCCCGACGGGCCGAGGTCGGAGGCCAGCCGCATGACGACGGGCAGCAGCGGACCGGCTCCGGGTTTGAAGCCCAGTACGCGGGCTTGCGCCGGGGCGTCCTCCGCAGAGATGCGGCCTTCCGCGAGGTCGGTGAGGAAGTCGCCGCGGCCGCGCGCGGCCAGCTCGTCCTCCTGGCGGGCCTGCATGAGGACGACGGCCAGGACGCCCGCCGTCCGTTCCGCCGCCATCCGGTGGACGGGCAGCAGCGGCGCCGACACGCCCAGCAGGACCACCCTGGCGCGGATCGAGCCGGTGCCGTGGCCGCCGCCGGGGACGTCGACCAGGACCGCGTTGGCCGACGGCTCCGCCTCCCGCTGGCCCCGCAGGCCCTCCCACACCTGGAGCGGGTCGGCCGCGGCCTCCCCGGAGACCGGGCCCGCCGCGTACAGGAGTTGGCCGTCGGGGGTCTCCAGGAACACCGGGTTCCCGGTGAAGTCGGCCAGGATGCGCAGCACCTGCGGGATCCCGCCGCCGCCCAGCAGGGCCTCGGTGCACCGCCGGTGGACTTCCTCGGCCCGCTGGAGCAGGGCGTAGTGGTGGTTGACGATCTCGGTGTGGACCTCCTCCGTCACCGTCACGAACGGCACTTCGCGGTGGAGCTGGACGAGCGGGAGGCCCGCCGCCCGGGCCGTCTCGACGAGGGTCGCCGGGAGCCGGGTGAAGCGCGGGCCGAGTTCGACGACCAGCGCGGCGATCCCCCGGTCCGCGAGGCGCCGTACGAAGGCGCGCTGCTCGGCGGGCCGGGTGCCGAGGCCCAGCCCCGTGGTCAGCAGCAGTTCCCCGCCCTTGAGCAGGGAGGCGATGTTCGGCACCTCGCCCGCGTGCACCCAGCGCACGGTCCGGCCGAGGCGGTCGGCGCAGGCCACCACCTCCGGCAGCCCGCTGCGGAGTCCGGGCAGCTCCAGTGCCCGCTGAACGGTGATCCCGCCCTGGTTGTCCATATCGCGGGACGCTACCGGCCGCCCGGTTCCCGGCACATCACCGGGCGGGGGCAAGGTCCGATATGCCCCCGTCCGGCCCGAGACGTCAACCGGGTCACGCGGGCTTGATGTTGTGGTTGAAGCGGAACACGTTGTCCGGGTCGTACGTACGCTTCACCGCGGCCAGCCTGGCCAGGTTCTCCGCGCCGAGACCGGCCACCACCCGCTCGGGGCCCTCGTCACCGGTGAAGTTGAGGTAGACCGCGCCCGTGCTCCACGGCTGTACGTGGCCGCGTACGTCACGGACCCACTGCTGGCAGCGTTCGTCCTCGGCCGGGTCCTCCCAGATGCCGAACGGGTGCACGGCCCAGGGGGCGTCACGGTACGGAACCGGGAACTCCGAAGGCCCGTCGGCGATGGCCCCGCCCAGCGGGAAGAGGGCGTGCTGGGTCGGGGACGGCGAGGGCATCACGTCGCCGAGGGCGCAGAACACGCTGACCAGTTCGTCCGGCAGGCCGGTCAGGTACTCCGCGGACCAGTAGTTCCGCAGGCCCGGCGGGTCGTCCAGCATGCACTGGAAGTCCGGGTACGGGAGGGCCATGAGCACCTCCGCCACGTGCGGCAGCGCGAGCAGCGGCTCGGCGAGCTTGCGCAGCGCCTCCTCGCTCCCCGCGTACGTGATGAGGGAGCCCACCAGCCGCGTCCCGACCAGGTCGGGCGGTACGAAGGGTTCCGGCGGGCCGGTCAGGTAGATCACGCCGCCGCCCGCCTCGGCCGGCCCGCCCTCGATCACCTCGCGGTAGGTGCGCAGTACTTCGGGTCCGGCCTCCGGCGGGTACAGCAGAAGGCAGATCGCGAACTCCGGCAGCTCGTGCAGGCGCAGCGTGATCGAGGTGGCGACGCCGAAGTTGCCGCCGCCGCCGTGCAGGGCCCAGAACAACTCGGGGTTGTTCTCGGCGGTCGCCGTCACGGTGTTGCCGTCCGCGGTGACCAGGTCCACGCCGAGCAGGTTGTCGACGGCCAGCCCGAACTTCCGGTCCAGCCAGCCCGATCCGCCGCCGAGGGTGAACCCGGTGACGCCGGTGGTGGAGACCCGGCCGCCGGTGGTGGCGAGCCCGTACGGCTGGCAGGCGCGGTCGAGCACGCTCATCACCGCGCCGCCCTCCACGCGTACGGCCTTGGCCCCGGGATGGACCGTGACCTCCTGCATCCGGCGCATGTCGACGACGACGCCGCCGTCGTTGAGGGACATCCCGGCGACGCTGTGGCCGCCGCCGCGCACCGCGATCGGCAGGTCCAGCTCCCGGGCGAAGCGGACCGTGGTGACGACGTCCGCTTCGCTCTCGCACCGGGCGATCACGGCGGGCCTGCGGTCGATCATCGAGTTGAAGATCGTCCGGGCCTCGTCGTAGCCCGGATCGTCGGGAGCGAAGACCTCACCGGCCAAGTCCTCGCGGAGCGCGGCCAAAGCCGTGCCGGCCTTCGAGTGGGGAGCCATGGCTGCGCCCCTTTCGCGCAGGAAACGAACCCTTCCAGCGTAGGCGGGGCCGTTGCCGACGGCGCGGTGAGCGGACGGCGTGCGGCAGCGGTGCGGCACCGCTGCCGCGCTGCCCGCGTCAGCCTCCGTACGCCCCGCTGGCGGTGAGCCGCAGGGCCGTGTCGATCAGGGGGACGTGGCTGAACGCCTGCGGGAAGTTGCCGACCTGGCGCTGGAGCCGCGGATCCCACTCCTCCGCCAGCAGTCCCAGGTCGTTGCGCAGGGCCAGCAGCCGCTCGAAGAGCTGGCGGGCCTCGTCGACCCGGCCGATCATCGCCAGGTCGTCCGCCATCCAGAACGAGCATGCCAGGAAGGCCCCCTCGTCGCCTTCGAGTCCGTCCACACCGGCCTCGTCGCCGGTCGTCGGGTAGCGCAGGATGAACCCGTCGGGCGTGGACAGCTCGCGCTGGATCGCCTCGATGGTGCCGATGACCCGCTTGTCGTCCGGCGGCAGGAAGCCCATCTGCGGGATCAGCAGCAGGGAGGCGTCCAGCTCCTTCGACCCGTACGACTGCGTGAACGTGTTGCGTTCCTTGTCGTAGCCCTTCTCGCACACGTCCTGGTGGATCTCGTCGCGCAGTTCGCGCCACCGCTCCAGCGGGCCGTCCGCGTCGCCGCTCTCGATCAGCTTGATCGTGCGGTCCACCGCGACCCAGGCCATGACCTTCGAGTGGACGAAGTGGCGGCGCGGGCCGCGCACCTCCCAGATGCCCTCGTCGGGCTGGTCCCAGTGGGTCTCCAGGTAGCGGATCAGCTTCAACTGGAGCACCGAGGCGTAGTCGTTGCGCGCCAGGCCCGTCATGTGACCCAGGTGGAGGGCCTCGGTGACCTCGCCGTACACGTCCAGCTGGAGCTGGTGCGCGGCGCCGTTGCCGACCCGGACCGGGCGCGATCCCTCGTACCCGGGCAGCCAGTCCAGCTCGGTCTCGCCGAGTTCCCGCTCGCCGGCGATCCCGTACATGATCTGCAGGTTCTCCGGGTCGCCGGCGACCGCGCGCAGCAGCCACTCGCGCCAGGCCTGGGCCTCCTCGCGGTAGCCGGTGCGCAGCAGCGAGGACAGGGTGATGGCGGCGTCGCGCAGCCACGTGTAGCGGTAGTCCCAGTTGCGGACGCCGCCGATCTCCTCCGGCAGGGAGGTGGTGGGCGCGGCGACGATGCCGCCCGTGGGGCCGTACGTGAGCGCCTTGAGGGTGATCAGGGAGCGGATGACGGCCTCGCGGTAGGGGCCGTGGTACGTGCAGTGGTCGACCCATTCGCGCCAGAACGCGGCGGTGGTCGCCAGGGCCTCCTGCGCGTCGGGGGTGTCCGGGGCGCCCTTGTGGGAGGGCTGCCAGCTGATGCAGAAGGCCTTGCGGTCGCCGGGGCCGAGGGTGAAGTCGGAGTACGTGGTCAGGTCCCGGCCGTACGTCTGCGCGTCGGTGTCCAGCCAGACGGAGTCCGGGCCGGCGACGGCGACGGTGCGTCCGTCGACCTTGTGCACCCAGGGCACGACCCGGCCGTAGCTGAACCGCATGCGCAGCGCGGAGCGCATCGGGACCCGCCCGCTGACGCCCTCGACGATGCGGACCAGCTGCGGCGCATGGTCCTCGCGGGGCGGCATGAAGTCGATCACGCGGACCGTGCCGCGCGGGGTGTCCCATTCGGATTCCAGGACCAGTGAGTCGCCCTGGTAGCGGCGCCGGGTCGCCGCGGGGGCCCCGGTTTCCCCGGGGAGCACCGGTCCGATGCGCCAGAAGCCGTGGTCCTCGGTGCCCAGCAGGCTCGCGAAGACGGCATGGGAGTCGAAACGTGGCAGACACAACCAGTCCACCGATCCGTCCCGGCAGACCAGCGCGGCGGTCTGCATGTCCCCGATCAGTGCGTAATCCTCGATGCGCCCGGACACGTAGATCTCCAGTCGAACGGCCACGTCCGCCCCGAAGGGCGCTTGCATTGCGCGGTTGCGCGGTCCCGTGGGTGTGGATCCCCGCACTGAGCTCATGATTCCGGATGCGGCCGGGTTACGCCGTCTGCCGGACTGCTCGGCGGCGATGTGAAGCGATATCCGAGCAGGATATGACGGCACCCTAGTGATCTCCTGAAGTCGGGGGACAATATGACTCGACCAAATGGGTGACCAGCGGCAACGACGGTGTGACCGGCCGCGGGACGGCCGGTGGCGCTGGGTCGAGCAGTCGTCGCGGCGCGTGCCCGGAGGCGGACCGGCCCGGGCGCTGATAGGCTGGTACCCCGTGGACCGGTGGTCTGCCTGTGCGAATCAGGAGCCCCGAAACCGCAGCTTCGGCGCCCCCTGAGAGCCTCCGGTTCGATGGTGGCCGGCGCCGGATGCACCGCACCTCACTTCGCGACCACGGGAGCCCCCTCTTGGCGAGCACAGCCATGACGACCAAGCACATCTTCGTCACCGGGGGTGTCGCCTCCTCCCTCGGCAAGGGCCTGACGGCCTCCAGCCTGGGTGCGCTGCTCAAGGCGCGCGGCCTGCGGGTCACCATGCAGAAGCTCGACCCCTACCTGAACGTCGACCCGGGCACGATGAACCCGTTCCAGCACGGCGAGGTGTTCGTCACCAACGACGGCGCCGAGACCGACCTGGACATCGGCCACTACGAGCGCTTCCTCGACGTCGACCTCGACGGCTCGGCCAACGTCACCACCGGCCAGGTCTACTCCCAGGTCATCGCCAAGGAGCGGCGCGGCGAGTACCTCGGTGACACCGTGCAGGTCATCCCGCACATCACCAACGAGATCAAGAGCCGCATCCGCCGCATGGCGACCGAGGACGTCGACGTCGTCATCACCGAGGTCGGCGGCACCGTCGGCGACATCGAGTCGCTGCCCTTCCTGGAGACGGTCCGCCAGGTCCGCCACGAGGTCGGCCGCGACAACGTCTTCGTCGTGCACATCTCGCTGCTGCCCTACATCGGCCCCTCCGGCGAGCTGAAGACCAAGCCGACCCAGCACTCGGTCGCCGCCCTGCGCAACATCGGCATCCAGCCCGACGCGATCGTGCTGCGCGCCGACCGCGACGTCCCCACCTCCATCAAGCGCAAGATCTCGCTGATGTGCGACGTGGACGAGGCGGCCGTCGTCGCCGCGATCGACGCCAAGTCGATCTACGACATCCCGAAGGTGCTGCACACCGAGGGCCTCGACGCGTACGTCGTGCGCAAGCTCGACCTGCCGTTCCGCGACGTGGACTGGACGGTCTGGGAGGACCTGCTGGACCGCGTCCACAACCCCGACCACGAGGTCAAGGTCGCGCTCGTCGGCAAGTACATCGACCTGCCCGACGCGTACCTGTCCGTGACCGAGGCGCTGCGCGCCGGCGGTTTCGCCAACAGGGCCCGCGTCCAGATCAAGTGGGTCACCTCCGACGACTGCAAGACCCCGGCGGAAGCTGCCGCGCAGCTGTCCGACGTGGACGCGATCTGCGTGCCCGGCGGCTTCGGCGACCGCGGCGTCAACGGCAAGGTCGGCGCGATCACCTACGCCCGCGAGAACAAGGTCCCGCTGCTCGGCCTGTGCCTGGGCCTGCAGTGCGTGGTCATCGAGGCCGCGCGCAACCTCGCGGGCATCGCGGAGGCCAACTCCACCGAGTTCGACGCCTCCACCCCGCACCCGGTCATCTCGACCATGGAGGAGCAGCTGGCCTTCGTCGAGGGCGCGGGCGACCTGGGCGGCACCATGCGCCTGGGCATGTACCCGGCCAAGCTCGCGGAGGGCTCCATCGTGCGCGAGGTCTACGGCGACCAGGCGTACGTGGACGAGCGCCACCGCCACCGCTACGAGGTCAACAACGCGTACCGCGGCGAGCTGGAGAAGAAGGCCGGCCTGGTCTTCTCCGGCACCTCCCCGGACAACAAGCTCGTCGAGTACGTCGAGTACCCGCGCGAGGTCCACCCCTACCTCGTGGCCACCCAGGCCCACCCGGAGCTGCGCTCGCGCCCGACGCGCCCGCACCCGCTCTTCGCGGGCCTGGTCAAGGCGGCGGTGGAGCGCCAGCAGGCGGCCAAGTGACGGCCTGACCGCATAACGTAGACAGCCGGGGCGAGGATCTTGCCCCGGCTGTCGCGTTTTCGGAAGGACACGGGGTACGGATCATGGCCATGGGCATCGCGGACAACGCCGAATCGTGGGAGGTCATCGCCTCACGGACGCCGTTCGAGGGCGCGAAGACGTCGGTCCGCTCGGACCAGGTGAGCATGCCGGACGGATCGGTGGTGCGCCGCGACTACCAGGCCCACCCGGGCTCGGTGTGCGTGCTGGCGCTCGACGAGGACGGCGGCGTGCTCGTGCTGCGCCAGTACCGGCACCCGGTACGGCACAAGCTGTGGGAACTCCCGGCCGGGCTGCTCGACGTACCCGGCGAGAACCCGCTGCACGCGGCCCAGCGGGAGCTGTACGAGGAGGCGCACGTCAAGGCCGAGGACTGGCGGGTGCTCGCGGACTTCTTCGCGTCCCCCGGCGGTTCGGACGAGGCGATCCGGATCTTCCTCGCGCGCGGTCTGTCCGAGGCGGAGGGGGAGCGGTACGCGGCGTCGGAGGAGGAAGCGGACATGCAGATCGCCCGCGTTCCGCTACAGGATCTGGTCCGGGGGATCCTGGAAGGCCGGCTGGGCAATCCGGGACTGGTGACGGGAGCGCTCGCCCTGTCCGCCGCGCTGGCGTCCACCGACGGCCTGGACTCCCTGCGCCCCGCCCAGGCCCCGTGGCCGGCCCGCCCGTACGAGGTGTAGGGCTCGCCGGGCCGCAGCTGGGGGGTGCCGACGGGCCCCGGGGCGTGGTGTGAACATCGGTTGATCCGATCGGGCGATGTGCCCGCCGCGCTCCACACAGGTCGTCGCTCTGCGTGAACTACGCTCGCAACCCGAAGGCAGGGAGAGGAGCGGATCCGTGACGGATTTCGTCGGGCGGCGGCGCGAGCTCAAGGAGCTGCGCGAGGACATCGCACGGACCGGGCTCGACACCCTCTCGGGGCGCAAGGCCAAGGCACCCAGGGCGCGCGTGCTGCTCGTCGCCGGACGGCCGGGGTCGGGGCGCACCGCCCTCGCCGAGGCGTTCGTCCGCGAGGTCGCCGCCGACTATCCCGACGGCGTCCTCAAGGTCCGCCTCACCACCCCCGGCGGCGAGACCGTGGCCACCGAGCGGGCGATCCGGACCCTGCTGGAGGGGCTGGGCGAGGCCACGCCCCCCGGCGCCGCCGAGGACGAGCTCAGCTCCGCCCTGCGCGCCGCCCTCACCGGACGGCGCACGATCCTGCTCGTCGACGACGCCGCCGACCCGTACCAGGTCGACGCGCTGCTGCCGGACACCCCCGAATGCCTCGTCGTCATCACCGCCGAGGGGCCGCTCACCGGGATTCCGGATGTCCGCCCCTGCACCCTCGGCGGGCTCGACACCCCCTCCGGGGTCCAGATGCTCGCCCAGCGCATCGGGGACACCCGCATCACCGTCGACCCCTGCGCCGCCGAGTCCCTCGCCGAAGAGTGCGGAGGGCAGCCCGCCGCACTGGCCCTGGTCGGCGGCTGGCTCACCGCACACCCCAAGGCCGCCGTCGCCGACGTGGCCAAACAGCTCCACGAGATGCCCCCCGGCACCAGCGGCCCGCTGGCCCGCGCCTTCCGGCTCGTCTACGAGTCCCTGCCGCAACCCGCCCAGCGGACCCTCCGGTTGCTACCGCTCGCCCCCGCCGGGATCGTCGACTCGCACACCGCCTCGGCCCTCGCCGGCTGCTCCGTGGCCGCCGCCCAGTCCACGCTGGAGGACTTCGCCGGGATGGGCCTCGTCCGGCACGCCTCCGACGGGCTCTTCCTGCTGCCCGGCTGCCTCACACCGCTGATCCAGGCCCTACTGGAGACCAAGGAGCGCACCGCCGAGGTCCAGCTGGCCCGGGCCCGGATGCTGGAGCGCACCGTACGCCTGCTGCACTCCTGCCGGGTCATGGCCGAAACCGGTGAGGGGGCCGAGGGCCCCCGCCTCCACGGTCCGGAGAAACTGGAGGGACTTCCGCGCGCGCTGCGCTTCCCCGACCGGCGCGCCGCCGCCACCTGGCTCGACACCCGGCTGCCCGCGCTGTCCGCGGCCGCCTCCCTGGCCGTGGCCGACGGCGGGCTGGACACCCTGGCCCGCCGGCTGATCGCAGCCCTCGTACGGGCCCTCGCGGAGCACCGCGGCACCGCCGGGGCCGCCCCCGAGCTGTACGGGCTGCACCGCCTGGTCCTGGACGTGGCCGAGCGCCGAAGCCTGCACCGGGAGCAGGCCGCGGCCCTGCTCAACCTGGCCGACCTGGACGCCGAGACCGGCCGCACACAGGAGGCGTTGGAGCGCTACCGGGCCGCGCTGGACGCGGGACGGGCCGCGAACGACCCGTACGCCACCGGCCGAGCGATGGAATCCGTAGGCGGCGCCTACCAGGAGCTCGCCGACTGGCACCGCGCCGCCGACTGGTTCGGCCGGGCCCTGGCGCAGGCCCTGGCGCGCGGGGAGCGCGCGGACGAGGCCCGGCTGTACGGACGGCTCGGCAACGTGCACACGTACGCGGGCCGCTACGGGGACGCGCTGCGCAGCTGGCGGACCGCCGCCGCGGGGTACCGGAAACTGGCCGATGTGCCGGGCCAGGCAAAGGCGTTGAGCGAGATGGCGCGAATCCAGGAGTACGCGGGGAGGCCCGAGGAATCGCTGCACACCTGCCGCGAGGCGGTGGAGCTCGCACGCCGGGCCAAAGACCTGCGGCTTCAGGCCGCGCTCCAGGTGCGGCTGGCCGACACGCTGGACCGGCTGGGTGACCCGGCAGCCGCGAGGCTGCACCGCTCTGCGGCCGACAGATTGCTGGGAGACGACCCCGCAGCCTGCGAAATCCGTAGTGGTTCCGACTGAGATTATTGGTTTGCAAGGCTAGACAGCGCGTCGTCCTTCATTAGACTGGCTTCACCACAGCATCCCGTGGTGCATCCCGTTGCGCGTTCTTGTGGGCGGGTATGTATGGAAGTGCCCCGTAATATCCCCTGAGCCAAGGACCGTGATCGACGATGAAGGTCGGCATCCCCCGCGAGGTCAAGAACAACGAGTTCCG
This sequence comes from Streptomyces sp. NBC_00597, assembly GCF_041431095.1. GTDB lineage: Bacteria > Actinomycetota > Actinomycetes > Streptomycetales > Streptomycetaceae > Streptomyces. The sequence goes on along the minus strand of NZ_CP107757.1, from coordinate 2,785,683 downwards.
GGTCGCCATCACGCCCGCCGGCGTGCATGAGCTGGTCCGAGGCGGCCACCAGGTCTTCATCGAGCAGAACGCCGGTGTCGGCTCCTCGATCACGGACGCCGAGTACGTCGCCGCCGGCGCCGAGATCCTCGGCACCGCCGACGAGGTCTGGGCGATCGCCGACCTGCTGCTGAAGGTCAAGGAGCCCATCGCGGAGGAGTACCACCGCCTCCGCAAGGACCAGACCCTCTTCACCTACCTGCACCTGGCGGCCTCCCGCGAGTGCACGGACGCCCTCCTGGAGTCCGGCACCACCGCCATCGCGTACGAGACGGTCGAGCTCGCCAACCGCGCGCTCCCGCTGCTCGCCCCGATGTCCGAGGTCGCGGGCCGTCTGGCCCCGCAGGTCGGCGCCTACCACCTGATGCGCTCGGCCGGCGGCCGCGGCGTGCTCCCCGGCGGCGTCCCCGGCACCCACGCCGGCGAGTGCGTGGTCATCGGTGGCGGCGTCTCCGGCTGGAACGCCGCGCAGATCGCCATCGGCATGGGCTTCCACGTGACCCTGCTCGACCGGGACATCAACAAGCTCCGCGAGGCCGACAAGATCTTCGGTACGAAGATCAAGACGATCGTCTCCAACGCCTACGAGCTGGAGAAGGCCGTCGTCGAGGCCGACCTCGTCATCGGTGCCGTGCTGATCCCGGGTGCGAAGGCACCGAAGCTGGTCACCAACGAGCTCGTCGCCAAGATGAAGCCCGGAAGTGTCCTTGTCGACATTGCGATCGACCAGGGTGGCTGCTTCGAGGACTCCCGTCCGACCACCCACGCCGAGCCGACCTTCCAGGTCCACAACTCGGTCTTCTACTGCGTCGCCAACATGCCGGGCGCGGTGCCGAACACCTCCACCTACGCGCTGACCAACGCGACCCTGCCCTACATCGTGCAGCTCGCGAACCTCGGCTGGGCCGAGGCGCTGCGCCGTGACCCCGCGCTCGCGCTGGGCCTCAACACCCATGGCGGCCAGGTCGTTTACGGTCCGGTCGCCGAGGCCCACGGCCTCCCGACCCTTGAGCTGAGCACGCTGCTCGGCTGAAGCGTCAACGACTGACGTCAATCTCACGTATCCGGCCGGACCTTGCCCCCAAGGTCCGGCCGGACGTGTTTGCCGGATGCGTGCGGGCGCTGCTCAACTCGCCTCGAACGTAACCCTTTAACCCTTTCGCACACCCGCGAAACTTCGCAGCGACAGCCCGGACGCCCTTGACAGAGAGGTGTTCGGTTGCCGACACATCGTTGCCGGTCCGACGGATTGTGTTGCCGCTGAGCGGTGACACGCCATAGAGTCGCCAACCGTCGGCATGGTGCCACGCTGACCTATCGATAAGTGTCCTGGTCACGTCCGAGGAGGTAAGACGACTTGTGAATGAGTCGACATTTGCTCCCGGAGGTGGTCGAGCAGGGACGCCTGACCGGGGCCAAGGACCCGCCGGGCTCGAAGCGGTCGGCTCCGTCGCAGTCCGCACCTTCGCAAACCACCAGCACATGACGACGCCCCAAAAGAGCATGGACGGCCTAGACGTGAACTCCAGGGCCGGCGACCTGAGCGGCGAAAAGCCCGTGGGTTTCGCCGACTATGAAAACGTGCCCGAAGGGCACTTCTACGACCCGGACGCGGAGTACGAACCCGACCCCGAGTACGCGGCCACCCTCGCCCCCGACGCTGCACGCCAGCGCCGGGAGCGGATCGGCCCGACCGGACGGCCGCTGCCGTACTTCCCGATCCCGGGTCCGCTGACCGACCACGGTCCGGCGACGATCATCGCGATGTGCAACCAGAAGGGCGGCGTGGGCAAGACCACGTCGACCATCAACCTGGGCGCCGCACTCGCCGAGTACGGGCGCCGCGTGCTGCTCGTCGACTTCGACCCGCAGGGCGCGCTGTCCGTGGGCCTCGGCGTGAACCCGATGGAACTCGACCTGACGGTCTACAACCTGCTCATGGAGCGGGGCATGTCGGCCGACGAGGTGCTGCTCAAGACGGCGGTCCCCAACATGGACCTGCTGCCGAGCAACATCGACCTGTCCGCTGCGGAAGTGCAGCTGGTCAGCGAGGTCGCGAGAGAGTCGACGCTGCAGCGGGCGCTGAAGCCCCTGATGGCCGACTACGACTACATCGTGATCGACTGTCAGCCCTCGCTCGGTCTGCTGACCGTGAACGCCCTGACGGCGGCTCACAAGGTCATCGTGCCGCTGGAGTGCGAGTTCTTCGCACTGCGCGGTGTGGCACTGCTGACCGAGACCATCGAGAAGGTGCAGGAGCGGCTCAACCCCGAGCTGGAGCTCGACGGCATCCTCGCCACGATGTACGACTCCCGTACGGTGCACAGCCGTGAGGTGCTGGCGCGCGTCGTCGAAGCCTTCGACGACCACGTCTACCACACGGTCATCGGCCGCACGGTGCGCTTCCCGGAGACCACGGTCGCCGGCGAGCCGATCACCACGTACGCCTCCAACTCCGTCGGGGCCGCCGCGTATCGCCAGCTGGCCAGGGAGGTGCTCGCCCGGTGTCACGCCGAGTGAGTCTGCCCGGAGCCGACGAACTGTTCCGTACGACCGGCGGGATGGCGCTCCAGGCGTCCTCGCCGAGGCGGGGCCCCGAGGAGTCACCCGCCGGGGAACACGCGGCGGCGTCGGCGGAGGGCACGGCGGGCGAAGGTCGCAGCCGGGAGGCGGCGGCCGGTACGGAGCCGGTGGTGGGAGCACCCCGGCGCCCGCAGGAAGGTTCTGTCAGCCCGGAACCGCGGCGGGGCAAGGGCCAGGGCCGCGGTGCGAACCGCCGGCCCAGCGGGCGTGAACGGCACGACGAGAAGATCACGGTCTACGTCTCCGCCGAGGAGCTCATGGACCTGGAGCACGCGCGGTTGGTGCTGCGCGGCGAGCACGGGCTCGCGGTGGACCGCGGACGCATCGTCCGCGAGGCGGTGGCCGTGGTCCTGGCGGACCTGGAATCCCGCGGCGACGCAAGCATCCTGGTCCGCAGACTCCGCGGCCGCTGACGGGCCGCCGGGCGCTGCCGCGACCGTGCTCCTGCTGCTCCTGCTTTTGATTGGGGCGGGTGCCGTTGCGGGGCGGTGGTGGGTGGTGTTGTTCGGTGGTGGTGTTGATGGTTTTGGTGGGGCGGTGTGGGTGGGTGTGGGGGGATGTCCTGTAGGGAGGCCTGCAGCCGCCCCTGGTGGTGGGTGTTGGTGTCGTGTGCGGCCTGCGGCTGGTCTTTCCTGTAGGTCAGGACGCTCCCGTCGTTGTCCTGTCCTGTGTGCCCGCACTGTCTGACCGTTGTGCGCGGCTCTGTGCGCGGACCGGTCGTTCTTTGGCCGGCTGGCCGGCCGGTTGCCCGCCCGTCCGGCCGCTTGTGACCGTGGCTGGTGTCGGCGTGAGGTGCTGGTCCGGCCGGTGGGTGTGTCCATCTGTGGTGACCGTGGGCGATGTCGGCGTGATGATGCGCTCCTGCCCGTGGTGACCGGTGCCCCAGTCAGCGGGAGGGCCCGTGACGGGTGGTCGGAAGGCGGGGAGGGCGGGCCGCTGGGCCTTGTTTGACTGCACCCTGGGTGCGGATTTCGTGCTCCCGGCTCCGCGGCTGCCGCCCACCCACTCCCGGTGGGGTGTCTGGCTGCCGGCTGTGCGGCTTACGCCCGCCCCCTGCCGGTGGGGTGTCTGGCTGCCGGCTGTGCGGCTTACGCCCGCCCCCTGCCGGTGGGGTGTCTGGCTGCCGGCTGTGCGGCTTACGCCCGCCCCCTGCCGGTGGAGCGGCTTGCTCCCGGCTGTGCGGCTTACGCCCGCCCCCTGCCGGTGGAGCGGCTTGCTCCCGGCTGGGTGGCTGCCGCCGGCACCTCCCGTCGGAGTGTCTGGCTCCCGGCTTCGTGGCTGTCGCCGGCACCTCCCGGTGGGGTGTCTCGCTACCGGCTGGCTGCCGCCCGCCCCTGCCGGAGGGGTGTCAGGCTCCCGTCCCCGTGGCTTCCGTCCACCCCTCCCGGTGGAGCGGCTTGCTTCCGGGTCCGTGGCTGCCGCCCGCCCCCTCCCCGTCCGCTTTCGTGCTCGGCTGCGTGGCTGCCGCGTCGGTCTCCCGGCTGGGGTGTGCGTTCCGGCCGCCTGGCTGCCGCGCAGCCTTCCGGTGGCTTCCGTCCCGTCGTGCTCCGCCCGTCTGCTGTGGGCGGGTCCGGGGAGGGGGGTGGGGGGAGCGTGGCAGCCTTGGGGGTGGCCGCCGAACCCCTCCGTACCGCCTTGGACCGTGATGCCCCTTCCCGCCGATCCCGGCCGCCCCGCCCGCCGCAGTTTGGGTCGCGGGCCGGGTGCCCCGTCCGTGTCCGGGCCGCGAGACCCGCACGCGCCCCCTGGGGCGCCCGTGATGCCCGGGCCGGGCGAGGACCCCACCCGGCCCCCCGCGGCCGCTGAGGCCCCCGTAGGGGCCCCGGAGGAGGCCGTGGCGGGCGGAGCGGCAGCGTCCGTCGCCGGGGCGCAGTCCGACGGGCGGTTCACGCTGCGGCTCGCCAATTTCGAGGGCCCCTTCGACCTGCTGCTCCAGCTGATCTCCCGGCACAAGCTCGACGTCACCGAGGTCGCCCTCTCCAAGGTCACCGACGAGTTCATGGCGCACATCCGCGCCATGGGCCCCGACTGGGACCTCGACCAGACCACCGAGTTCCTCGTCGTGGCCGCCACCCTGCTGGACCTCAAGGCCGCCCGTCTGCTGCCCGCCGCCGAGGTCGAGGACGAGGCCGACCTCGCCCTGCTGGAGGCCCGTGACCTGCTGTTCGCCCGGCTGCTCCAGTACCGCGCGTACAAGCAGATCGCCGAGATCTTCGAGCGGCGCGCCGAGAGCGAGGGCCGCCGTTACCCACGCACCGTCGGTCTCGAAGACCACCACGCCGAGCTGCTGCCCGAGGTCGTCATCGGCATCGGCGCCGAGGGGTTCGCCCGGCTGGCGGTCAAGGCCATGCAGCCCAAGGCCAAGCCGCAGGTCTACGTGGACCACATCCACGCCCCGCTCGTCAGTGTGCGGGAGCAGGCCGCCGTGGTGGTCGCGCTGCTCAAGGCGCGCGGCGAGGCCACCTTCGCGGAGCTGACCGAGGACGCCGACGACACCCTCACGGTCGTCGCGCGGTTCCTGGCGCTGCTGGAGCTGTACCGCGAGAAGGCGGTGGTCCTCGACCAGGAGGAGGCGCTGCGGACGCTCACCGTCCGCTGGAGCGGCGGGGACGGCGACGGGATGCCGAAGGTGACCGACGAGTTCGACCGGATCGTGGAGGTCAAGGAATGACGACGGAGAGCGCCGTGGCGGCCCTCGCGCTGAAGCCCGCCCTGGAGGCCGTCCTCATGGTCGTGGACGAGCCCGCGACCGAGGCGCACCTGGCCAAGGTGCTGGACCGCGCCCCGCGCGAGGTCGCGGACGCGCTGCGCGAGCTGGCCGACGAGTACACCGTCCAGGGGCGGGGCTTCGAGCTGCGGCTGGTCGCCGGCGGCTGGCGGTTCTACACCCGGGCGGAGTACTCCGACGCCGTCGAGCGGTTCGTCCTGGACGGCCAGCAGGCCCGGCTGACCCAGGCGGCGCTGGAGACCCTGGCGGTGGTCGCGTACCGCCAGCCGGTGAGCCGCTCGCGGGTTTCGGCGGTCCGCGGAGTGAACTGTGACGGGGTCATGCGGACGCTGCTCCAGCGGGGTCTGGTGGCCGAGGCGGGCACGGAACCCGAAACAGGTGCGATCCTGTACAGGACGACGAACTACTTTCTGGAGCGGATGGGCCTGCGAGGCCTGGACGAGCTCCCGGAGCTCGCGCCCTTCCTCCCCGAGGCGGACGCGATCGAAGCCGAGACGCAAGAGGGTGTTCCGTCGTTCGATCCGGATGCACCGGATACCGATGAAGACGACAAGACGACGGAACTTTGATGCGAAGCAGCGGCAACGGCAACGGCGGCGGCAACAGGAACAGCGGCGGCGGTGGTGGTGGCGGGCGCGGTAACTCCCGCGGCGGCTCCTCCTCCGGCGGCGGTGGCTACCGCGGCGGCAGCTCCTCCGGTGGAGGCGGCCAGCGCGGCGGCTCCTCCGGTGGCGGTGGCAACCGAGGCGGCTCCAGCGGCGGTGGCTACCGCGGCGGGAGCTCCGGCGGCGGTTACGGCGGTGGCTCCGGCTCGGGCGCCCCGCGCGACCGTGACCGCGACCAGGCGCCGCAGCGTCCCCGCAACCCCCGCCCCGAGGAGCGCCGCTACGACGTCGGCCCCGAGGGCGAGCGCAGCCGCGGCGGTGCCCGTGGTGACTCGGCGCGCGGTGGCGCCAAGGGCGGTCCCCGCACCTCCAAGACCCCCGGCATCGGCGGGGCCGGCGGCCCGCGCCGCGGTCCCGGCAGCCGCAGCGGCCAGTCCCGCCCCCGCGAGCTGGACGCGCGGATCGAGGAGCGCGTGCGCGACCGGTACGCCGACAAGCCCGTGATCAAGACCCCGAAGACCTTCCCGGGCGCCGAGCAGGAAGGCGAGCGCCTGCAGAAGGTGCTCGCCCGTGCCGGCATGGGTTCGCGACGTGCGTGCGAGGAGCTCATCGAGCAGGCCCGCGTCGAGGTCAACGGCGAGATCGTGCTGGAGCAGGGCAAGCGCGTCCAGCCGAAGGACGAGATCAAGGTGGACGGCCTGACGGTCGCCACCCAGTCGTACCTGTTCTTCGCGCTGAACAAGCCCGCCGGTGTCGTCTCCACCATGGAGGACCCGGACGGCCGCCAGTGCCTCGGTGACTACGTCACCAACCGGGAGACCCGTCTCTTCCACGTCGGCCGGCTCGACACCGAGACCGAGGGCATCATCCTGCTCACCAACCACGGTGAGCTGGCGCACCGCCTCACGCACCCGAAGTACGGCGTGAAGAAGACGTACGTCGCCGCGATCACCGGTTCGCTGCCCCGCGACATCGGCAAGCAGCTCAAGGAAGGCATCGAGCTGGAGGACGGCTGGGCGCGCGCCGACAACTTCCGGGTGCTCGACCAGGTCGGCAAGAACTACATGGTCGAGGTGACCCTGCACGAGGGCCGCAAGCACATCGTCCGCCGCATGCTCGCCGAGGCGGGCTTCCCGGTCGACAAGCTCGTGCGGACCTCCTTCGGTCCGATCGAGCTGGGCGACCAGAAGTCCGGCTGGCTGCGCCGCCTGACCAACACCGAGGTCGGCATGCTCATGCGCGAGGTCGGCCTGTAGTAGGTCCCGCCCCCCGGCGAGCGAAAAGCCCGCAGTGCCCCCGTGGCGCTGCGGGCTTTTCGCTTGTCAGGGACCCGCCCTCCTGTTTATAGTCAACCTGACCATTAAAGAGGGAGGAGGTCGGGCGCCATGAGCTGGACCGAAATACTGGGGTTCGCCACCGGAGCCCTGTGCGTCTGGCTCGTCGCCCGGCAGCACGTCGCGAACTGGCCGATCGGCATCGCCAACAACGTCTTCTTCATCGTGCTGTTCGAGCGCTCCGGCCTGTACGCCGACGCCGGACTGCAGATCGTCTTCGTCGCCCTCGCCGCGTACGGCTGGTGGACCTGGACCCACGGGGGTGGACCAGGCTCCGCACAGGCCCTTCCGGTGCGCCGCACCACGCGCACCGAATGGGCCGCGCTGGGCGCGGCGGGGGCGGCGGGGGTCCTCGGGCTCACCCTGCTGCTGGGCCGGATCACCGACTCCACCGTCCCGTTCTGGGACGCGCTGACCACCAGCCTCTCGCTCGTGGCCACGTACGGCCAGTGCCGCAAGCTCGTGGAGTCGTGGTGGCTGTGGATCGCCGCCGACCTCGTCTACATCCCCCTGTACGCCTACAAGGGCCTGTACCTGACCTCGGCCCTGTACGCCGGCTTCCTCGCGCTCTGCGTGGTCGGCCTGCTCGGCTGGCGGCGCACGCTGCCGGCGCGCGACGCCCGTACGACGGCTGCGGGGGCCACGGCATGAGCGCCGCGAGCTCCGCGAAGCGGTACGTCCACGGGCTGGTGCTCGGCAAGTTCTACCCGCCGCACGCCGGGCACCACCACCTGGTGCGCACCGCCCAGCAGCGGTGCGAGCGGCTGACGGTACTGGTGTGCGCCGCGTCGGTGGAGTCGGTGCCGCTCGCCGACCGGGTGGCGTGGATGCGCGAGGCGCACCCGGAGGCGCAGGTCGTCGGCGCCGTCGACGACGTCCCGGTCGACCTGCACGACCCGGCGGTCTGGGAAGCGCACATGGCCGTCTTCCGGGGCGCGGTGCCCGGTCCGGTCGACGCCGTGTTCACCTCGGAGGAGTACGGGACGGAACTCGCCCGGCGGTTCGGGGCCGAGGAGGTCTGCGTGGACCCCGGACGCACCCGCTTCCCCGTCTCCGGCACGGCCGTACGGGCGGACCCCGTCGGGAACTGGGAGTTCCTGGGGCCGGGCGTACGGGCCGCACTGACCCGGCGGATCGTCGTCCTCGGCGCCGAGTCGACCGGCACGACGACCCTGTCCCGGGCCCTCGCGGACCACTACCGGGCGCGCGGCGGAGTCTGGGCCGGGACGGGCTGGGTCGCGGAGTACGGGCGCACCTACAGCGAGGAGAAGCTCGCCTCGGCGCGCGCGGCGGACCCGGCGGCGACATGGGAGGACGTGTCGTTCACCTCGGCGGAGTTCCCCGTGATCGCGCGGCGGCAGGACGCGGAGGAGGAGCGGGCGGCCCGGACGGGTTCGCCGGTGCTGTTCTGCGACACGGACTCCTTCGCGACCGGCATCTGGCACGAGCGGTACGTGGGGGGCCGCAACGAGGAGGTCGAGAAGGTGGCCGCGCTGACGCACCGCGACCTGTACCTGCTGACGGACCACGCGGACGTCCCGTTCGAGGACGACGGCCTGCGGGACGGCCCGCACCTGAGGCCCTGGATGACGGAACGCTTCCGCGCGGAACTCGACCGGACCGGGCGTCGTTTCCTGCTCGTACGCGGTGACCGCGAGACGCGGCTGACGGCAGCGGTCGAGGCGGTCGACGAACTGCTCGGCGCGGGATGGCACTTCGCGGACCCCCTGCCGGAGAAGCGATGACGGCGGCCTACGACCCGTACGCCTTCGAACCGTTCGCGGTGACGGTCGACCTGGCGGTGTTCACCGTCCGCGGTGGAGCGCTGCACGTCCTGCTGATCCGCCGCGGCCAGAACCCGTACGCGGGAGCCTGGGCACTGCCCGGCGGCTTCCTGCTGCCCAGGGAGTCGGCGGAGACGGCGGCCCGCCGGGAACTGGCCGAGGAGACCGGCTTGCCGCAGGCGGTCGTCGGCGCGCTCCACCTGGAGCAGCTGCGCACCTACAGCGAACCGGACCGCGATCCCCGGATGCGGGTCGTCTCCGTGGCCTTCACCGCCCTGGTCCCGGACATGCCGGAGCCGGCGGCGCAGGGCGGCGGCGACGCGGACCGGGCGCGTTGGGTACCGGTGGGGGAGGCCGCGGACCTGGCCTTCGACCACGCTGTGATCCTGGCGGACGCCCGGTCGCGGGTCGGGGCGAAGCTGGAGTACACCTGCCTGGCCACGGGGTTCTGCCCGCCCGAATTCACCCTCGGGGAGCTTCAGTCCGTCTACGAGACCGTCTGGGGCACCGTCCTGGACCGTCCCAACTTCCGCCGCAAGGTCCTGGCGACGCCCGGCTTCGTCGAGGTGGTGCCGGGAGCCGCCCGACTGACCGGGGGCCGAGGCAAGCCGGCCGCCCTGTACCGGGCGGGCCCGGCGACATCCCTGCACCCCCCGCTGCTGCGCCCCACGGAAGGACACCCGAAATGACTCTGAAGAAGCGGGCGGCGACGGGAGCCCTCCTCGGCCTCGCCCTCGGCGACGCACTGGGCTTCCCGACGGAGTTCAACGACGTCCCGTCGATCCTGGCGAAGACCGGCCCGTGGCGTTCCATGGCCCTGCCCCGCCCGGCGATCGTCACCGACGACACCCAGATGACCCTGGCCCTGGCCCGCGGCATCCGGACGGCGACGGATCGCGGCACGGTGGGCCCGCAGCGGCTGGCCCGCCCGGTCCGCGAGGAGTTCGTCGACTGGTACCACTCGCCGGAGAACAACCGCGCCCCGGGCAACACCTGCCTGCGCGCCTGCCAGCTGCTGGACTCCCCGGAACGGGACTGGCGCGACGCCAGCCAGACCGGCTCCAAGGGCTGCGGGGCGAACATGCGGGTGGCTCCGGTGGGCCTGGTCCCCGGCTGGACGGACGAGGAACGGGCCGGCGCGGCCCAGCTCCAGTCGGCCCTGACCCACGGCCACCCGACGGCGCTCGCGGCCTCCGACCTGACGGCCCGCGCGGTGTACCTCCTCGCGCGGGGCACCGAGGTGACGGGCCTGGTCGGGCAGCTGCGCTCGTACGCCCTGCACCACCGCACGCACTACCACGAGCGCTGGCTCGGCGACCTCTGGATGCGCACGGCCTCGGACGCGACGCCGGAGTCCTTCATCGCGCGGGGCTGGGACGACTGCCTGGCCGTCCTGGACCGCCTGGCGGCGGCCCTGCGCCACCCCTCCCCGGAAACGGACCCGTGCCTCACCACGGGCGACGGCTGGATAGCGGAAGAGGCCCTGGCCACGGCCCTCCAGTGCTTCCTCCTCTTCCCGGACGAACCCCTGACGGCCCTGCGCCGCGCGGCCTGCACGAAGGGCGACTCGGACTCGATCGCCTGCCTGGCCGGCGCCTTCGCGGGCGCCCACCTCGGCGCGGACGCATGGCCCCGAGACTGGGAGGGCCGCATCGAATACCGCGAGGAACTCCTGGCCTTCGGCACCCTCTGGGACGTGTGACCGTGCTCGACGCCATGAGTGCCGACCTGTCCCCGGTGGTGGCGGACCAGCCCTTTCCGCTGTTGTTCGCCACGGTCTCGGGCGCCCACCTGTACGGCTTCCCGTCCCGGGACTCGGACATCGATCTGCGCGGTGCCCACCTCCCGCGTCCGCGCTGCCGTTGCAGCCGTCGTCGTACGACGCACTGGACGACCTCGTCGTACGGCGCCGGACGTTAGACGGCTGATGCCCGGCGGGTGCGGATCAGGAAGTCCTGTACGCGGGCGAGGTCCGGTTCTTCGGGGAGTGCGGTGGTGGTGAGGGCGGCCCCGGACTGGGCCGTCAGCCGGGTCATCCACGCGTCGACCTCGGACCAGGTGAGTTCGCCGCGCTTGACCGCCAGGAGCCGGTCGCGGTGCGGGGTGACGTCGATCGTCAGGCGGCCCGTGCGCAGGAGGTCGCGGCAGGACAGGAGCAGCCGCAGCAGGTGCATGGCGTGCTTCCAGCGCGGGGCGCCGTGGATGCGGACGTCCGCGACGAGTTTGGCGTGCTGGGAGGTCGCGTACCGGGTGAAGGAGGTGTGGGCCCGGCGGGAGAGGAAGGCCTCCCGGAGGGAGAGGAGTTCCTCGCCCACCGGGGTCACCCGTTCCACCAGCGGGGAGTGCAGGCACTCCAGGATGTTCGGGTTGGCGCGCAGGGCGAGTTCGCAGAAGCGTTCCAGCTCCCAGGAGAACTCCTCCTCCCGCGGGCCCTCCACATGCGTCGGCGGCTTCTCGAAGCGCCAGAACAGCGGTGTCGGGGCGACGTAGACGCCGCGCCGGTCGGTGTCGCTCGCCTCCGTCGCCAGGCCGAACGCCCGCGAGCCCATGACGCACGCGTAGACCGTGTGGTCGTGGACGAGGTCGAGGTGCGGGGATCGTGCGGGCGTCGTCGGCTGGTTCATCCCGGGAGCGTAGGCGGGAGCGGCTCCGCTACGCGAGCGAGATATCCCCGTCCGGGGCCACCGTGATCTGCTTCTCCGCCAGGGGGCGGGTCGCCGGACCGTGGGCCACCGCGCCGTCCGTGATCTGGAACTTGCTGCCGTGGCAGGGGCAGTCGATGGTGCCGGCCTCGACCTTGTTCACGATGCATCCCTGGTGCGTGCACACCGCCGTGAAGCACCGGAAGGACCCGGCCGTGGGCTGGGTGACGACGAGCTTCTCCTCCTTGAGGATCGTGCCGCCGCCCACCGGTACGGCAGAGGACTTGAGCAGTGCCGTTCCCGTTCCCGTTCCCGACGAGGAGGACGGCGTGGCAGCCGCCTGCGGGGTCGAGGGGCTGCCCGGCTCGCTCTTCGGGTTCTTCTCCTCGCTGCCGCACGCGGTGAGCGTGCCGCCCGCCAGCACGACGGCCGCTCCTGCCGCCAGTACCGTGCGTCGGGCCGTCGGCGTGGGGTCGCTCATGGGGTGCTCCTCGATCGGGGGTCCGGGAATGGCGTGCAGCATCCTGGCGCGTCACGGCTCCCAGGAGAAGACCCCGCGCCGCCCGGTTCCGGAGCTCAGGAGCCCTGATCCCACGGGGCCAACTCCGTCGGGCCGCCCGGCGTGCGCACGACCTCCCAGACGCGGACGACGGCCGCCCGGTCCAACGGGCCGTGGACGTGCGGGTAGCGGCCGCCCGATTCACCCTCGCGGCGGACCTCGGAGGTCAGGGCCCGCTCGTCGAGCTCGACGGCCAGCAGGGGACCCGGTGCTTCGCGGTAGTGCGCGTCCGCGATCGCGAGCACCGTCGGGCGGTCCGCCGAACAGTGCACGAAACCCTCCGAGTCGAGCGAGGAGGGGGCGTACGGGAGCTCGGGCGCGGCGGTCCAGTCGGCGAGCGGAACGATGTGGAAGATCATGCCCACGGTTCTACCGCAGTCGGGGCCGACGGCCCGCACCAAGTGGCAGCCGGGGGTGAACCGGGCGACATTGGCGATGTCCCGGTCCCCAGGGGCCGAGGCGGGGGCGCCCAGATCGCCGAGGCGCTGCCGGACGGCACCCTTCCGTCCCACATGACGGGCTGCCGGGCCCCCGTGCCGTGCGGGCTGGCTACCCTGGCCTGACTTGCCGTTACACCCCACACCCGCATCCCTGGAGCGCCCGTGAGAACCGCCGTCGTCATCGGAACCGGACTGATCGGCACCTCCGCGGCGCTCGCCCTGGCCGGCCGGGGGATCACCGTCCACCTCGTCGACCACGATCCGGCCCAGGCCCGTACGGCCGCCGCCCTCGGCGCGGGCACCGACGAGGCCCCCGACGGCCAGGTGGACCTCGCGATCGTCGCCGTTCCGCCGGCCCACGTGGCCGCGACGCTCGCCGACGCGATCGGTCGCGGGGTGGCCCGGGCGTACGTGGACGTGGCCAGCGTCAAGGGCGGGCCGCGCCGGGAGCTGGAGTCCCTGGGGGTGGACGTCGCCCCCTACATCGGGACCCATCCGATGGCCGGCAAGGAACGGTCGGGCCCGCTGGCCGCGACGGCCGACCTCTTCGAGGGCCGACCCTGGGTGCTGACCCCGACCCGGGACACCGACCACGAGGTGCTCAACCTGGCGCTCGAACTGGTGGCCCTGTGCAAGGCCGTACCCGTGGTGATGGACGCCGACGCGCACGACAGGGCCGTCGCGCTGGTCTCGCACACCCCGCAGCTGGTGTCCAGCATGGTCGCGGCGCGCCTGGAGGAGGCCGACGAGTCGGCGGTGCGGCTGTGCGGTCAGGGCATCCGGGACGTGACGCGGATCGCCGCCTCCGATCCGCGGATGTGGGTGGAGATCCTCTCGGCCAACCCGGGTCCGGTGGCCGATGTCCTGGCGGGCATCGCCTCCGACCTGGAGGCCACGGTCGACGCACTGCGCGGTCTCCAGTCGGCGGACGTCGAGAAGCGGCGCGGGGGAGCGGCCGGCATCGAGGACGTCCTCAAGCGGGGCAACGCGGGCCGGGTACGGGTACCGGGCAAGCACGGAGCCGCCCCCATGGCGTACGAGACGGTCGCCGTACTGATCAGCGACCAGCCGGGCGAGCTCGCGCGGATCTTCGCCGACGCCGGGCGGGCCGGGGTCAACGTCGAGGACGTCCGCATCGAGCACGCCACGGGCCAGCAGGCCGGTCTGGTCCAGCTCATGGTCGATCCGAGGGCGGCCGCCGCCCTCACCGCGGAGCTGCGCGAACGCGGCTGGGCACTGCGCCAGCAGTAGTCCCGTCGGGTCGCCCGCCCGGTACTCCCCGGTACTGGGCGGCGCCCGCGCCCGGGGCCGGTAACCTTGGGGAGGGGCGCTTTGGCGCGCCCGGACACGTACGCGCAACCAGGAAGGTGCCCGCACCGTGGAAACCGCAGCTCCGTCCGCCGTGATCGTCGCCATCGACGGTCCCTCCGGCACGGGCAAGTCCAGCACCTCCAAGGCCGTGGCCGCCAAGCTCGGGCTGCGCTACCTGGACACCGGTGCCCAGTACCGGGCCATCACCTGGTGGATGATCACCAACGGGGTCGACACCGACGACCCGCACGCCATCGCGGTGGCCGCCGGCAAGCCCGGCATCGTCTCCGGTACCGACCCGGCCGCGCCGACCATCACGGTCGACGGCCTGGACGCCTCCGGTCCGATCCGCACCCAGGAGGTCACCTCCAAGGTCAGCGCCGTCAGCGCCGTCCCCGAGGTGCGCAGCCTGATCACCGAGCTCCAGCGCTCCATCGCCGCCTCGGCCGAGGGCGGGATCGTCGTCGAGGGGCGGGACATCGGCACCACCGTCCTGCCCGACGCCGACCTCAAGATCTTCCTGACCGCGTCCGCCGAGGCCCGCGCCGCGCGCCGCAGCGGTGAGCTGCGCGGCAAGGAGGCCACGGACCTCGCGGCCACCAAGGAAGCCCTGATCAAGCGCGACGCCGCCGACTCGGGCCGCAAGACCTCCCCGCTGGCCAAGGCCGACGACGCCGTCGAGGTCGACACCACCGAGCTCACGCTCGACCAGGTGATCGAGTGCGTCGTGACGCTCGTGGAAGAGAAGCGGGCGGGGCGCAAGTGAGCGGAACGCCCTCCCTCAAGGGTGCGGCGCTCGGCCGGCGGATCGGCATCGGCCTCATGTACGGGCTGTGGAAGCCGCGCGTGCTGGGTGCCTGGCGCGTGCCCGCCTCGGGCCCTGTCATCCTTGCCGTGAACCACGCGCACAACCTCGACGGGCCGATGGTCATGGGCACCGCCCCGCGGCCGCTGCACTTCCTCATCAAGAGGGAGGCGTACATCGGCCCGCTCGGCCCGTTCCTGGACGGGATCGGCCAGGTCAAGGTCGACCGTACGGGCACGGACCGGGGCGCGATCACCAAGGCGCTCGCGGTGCTGGAGAACGGCGGAGCCCTGGGGATCTTCCCCGAGGGCACCCGCGGCGAGGGTGATTTCGCCTCGCTGCGCGCCGGGCTCGCGTACTTCGCGGTCCGCAGCGGCGCACCCGTCGTGCCCGTGGCCGTACTGGGCAGCAGCGAGAGCCAAGGGCGGCTGGTCCGCGGACTGCCGCCGTTCAAGAGCCGCGTCGACGTCGTCTTCGGATCGGCGTTCGACGCGGGCGACGGCACCGGCCGCCGCACCCGTACGGCCCTGGACCAGGCCACCGTACGCATCCAGAGCAGGCTGACCGCCCACCTGGCCGACGCCAAGCGCCTCACCGGGCGCTGAGCGAGACTTGACCCCAGTAGTGGAACCGCGCTGCGCGGGCACCACCGATCACCACGAACGACGAGGAACGGACTTCATGAACGACCAGCACGACCACGGAGCGCTTGGCGATGCCGAGTACGCGGAGTTCATGGAGCTCGCCGCGGAGGAAGGCTTCGAGGTAGAGGACGTCGAGGGCGCGATCGCGGAGGCGGGCCACGGGCCGCTGCCCGTGCTCGCCGTCGTCGGCCGCCCGAACGTCGGCAAGTCGACCCTGGTGAACCGCATCATCGGCCGCCGCGAGGCGGTCGTCGAGGACAAGCCGGGCGTCACCCGCGACCGCGTCACCTACGAGGCCGAGTGGGCCGGCCGCCGGTTCAAGGTCGTCGACACCGGAGGCTGGGAGCAGGACGTCCTCGGCATCGACGCGGCCGTCGCCGCCCAGGCCGAGTACGCCATCGAGACCGCCGACGCGGTCGTCTTCGTCGTCGACGCCAAGGTCGGCGCCACCGACAGCGACGAGGCCGTCGTGAGGCTGCTGCGCCGGGCGGGCAAGCCCGTCGTCCTGTGCGCGAACAAGGTCGACGGCCAGAGCGGCGAGTCCGACGCGGCGTCCCTGTGGTCCCTCGGCCTCGGCCAGCCGCACCCGGTCTCCTCGCTGCACGGCCGCGGTACGGGCGACATGCTCGACGCCGTCCTGGAGGCGCTCCCCGAGGCGCCCGAGCAGACCTTCGGCGGCACCCCCGTGGGCGGCCCCCGGCGCATCGCGCTCATCGGCCGCCCGAACGTCGGCAAGTCCTCGCTGCTGAACAAGGTGGCGAAGGAGGACCGCGTCGTCGTCAACGAGCTGGCCGGCACCACCCGCGACCCGGTCGACGAGCTGATCGAGCTCGGCGGCGTCACCTGGAAGTTCGTGGACACCGCGGGCATCCGCAAGAAGGTGCACCTCCAGCAGGGCGCCGACTACTACGCCTCCCTGCGCACGGCCGCCGCCGTCGAGAAGGCGGAGGTCGCGGTCATCCTGATCGACACCACCGAGACGATCAGCGTCCAGGACCAGCGCATCATCACCATGGCCGTCGAGGCCGGGCGCGCGATCGTGATCGCGTACAACAAGTGGGACGAGCTCGACGAGGAGCGCCGCTACTACCTTGAGCGCGAGATCGAGACCGAGATGCAGCAGGTCTCCTGGGCGCCCCGGGTGAACGTCTCGGCGCTCACCGGCCGCCACATGGAGAAGCTGGTCCCGGCGATCGAGACGGCCCTCGCGGGCTGGGAGACGCGCATCCCGACCGGTCGGCTGAACGCCTTCCTCGGCGAGGTCGTGGCGGCCCACCCGCACCCGATCCGCGGCGGCAAGCAGCCCCGCATCCTGTTCGGCACCCAGGCGGGGAGCAAGCCGCCGCGTTTCGTCCTCTTCGCCTCCGGCTTCCTGGAGCACGGCTACCGGCGCTTCATCGAGCGCCGCCTGCGCGAGGAGTTCGGCTTCGAGGGGACCCCGCTCCACATCTCCGTGCGGGTGCGCGAGAAGCGCGGCGCGCAGTACAAGAAGAAGTAGCGGCGGCGGTCCGGGGTCAGTAGCCCCGGCGCGGAGCGGGCGGCAGGGCCGCCGGGATGTGCTGCATCCCGGTGTGGTGCTGCCGCCCGTTGGCGTATGCGGACCCGGGCGCGGGGCCCGGGCCGCCGGTCCCGCCACTGCCGGCCGCGGACCCGGCGTACGCGTACGAGGGCTGCGGCGCCGGGGCGTACGAGGCCGGCCACGGGTCGGTCTGCCACGCGTACCCGTTCCAGCCGCTTCCGTACGAGCCGCCTCCGTACACGGGCCCGCTGCCGTACGCGGGGCCGCCGACCGCGTACGCGCCGCCGTACGAGAACGCCGTGAACCCGAGGTCCTCCTCGCCGGTGCGGTCGCCCGGCAGGGCCCGGAAGGCGCGCAGGTACTCCGAGTACAGCGTGTCGTAGATCGGGGTGTGCGAGACGGCGGCCGGAGCGCTCTCCCGGTCCCTTGCGGGGCGCATCGGGGAGACGGTGCTCGCGTGGGCAGGGGCGCGGGAGGGGTCGTATGAATGCACGTATCAGCCAACGAACCCAGGGCCCCGCGGATGCGGGCGCGAAGCAGAAAACGCAGATCGCCGGGGGTGCACGCGCGTGACCGCGCACTCGACGGCCACCGGTGGCGTCCCCCTGCCGGCAAACGGCTGCGCCGCCCCCGACCGGGGGCGGCGCAGCCGTGCGGAAGTCCGTGGTGGCGTCAGGCGCCGGAGGTGCCTGCCAGCGGCATCGAGGCCGCCACGAGCTTGCCGCCGGCGGCGGCCTTGTCCAGCGCGTCGCGCAGCAGGTCCTCGCGGGGCTGCTGACCGATGGAGCCGACCGGGGCGGCGTAGACGAGGACGCGCTGGGTCTTGTTGACGGCGGCACGCCAGCCGTCGGTGACCGACAGCGCCTGGTGCGCCTGCCACCAGGCGACCTGGCCGCCGCCCTCGGCGCCGGGCTGGAGCACGGCGTGCAGCTGGCCCGCGGCGAGCAGCACGGACCAGCCGGCGAGCGGGGAGGGCAGCTCGGCGGTGTCGGTGACCGGGATGAACCCCTGCTCGATGAGGAGCGGCAGGAAGTCGTCGCCGGGGCCGGTGGTGCCGGGGCGGGCGATCGGCGCGGTCGGCTCGACGACGAGGGCGGGGTGCAGCTCGCCGCCGATCAGGATCAGCCCGCTGGTGATGCCGAGGACGGCCTGGCCGCCGGGCACGTTCTGCGGCGCGCGCCCGGCGAATCCGCCGGACGCCGCGGCGGGGCTGTCACCGGTGATGCTGCGGACCGCGCCCTGGAGCTGCTCCTCGGAGACGGTGACCACCTGCGAGGGGATGCAGCCGGCGTGGGCGAAGGCGAGGACGGCCGTCTCCTCGCCGACGAACAGCACCGTGCTGGTGCGGTCGGTCTCGGGGTCCCCGGGAGTGCGGCAGGAGGTGCAGTCGTAGCTGCGAGGTGCGTCGTCGCCGGTGAGCAGCCTCTCGGCTTCTTCGTCACCGATCTCGGCACGTACCTCATCACTGACGTCGAGCATGCGGGGCACGGGCTGGCTCCTCGGACTAGGCGGGGCCGGGCGGATCCCGGCACGCCGGGCTCAACGGTGGAGCGGTGGCCGGGGTCACGCCGTTGGAGGGAACGGAATCGAACCGGGCCCCCGGAGGGGTGAACGGTCGGACCGGGGCTTTGTTTTCGTGCCAACTGTTTTTTGGATGTGGCCAGTTGGTGGTCGGACCTGGCCGTTTCCGGCGGGGCCGGCGGCTCGGCCGACCGGGTGGGGTGCGGTACGGGCCGCGTGGCGGGCCCGGCGGGCGCCACGGGCCTGCGTAGCGTGACGCGGTGCCCGACCTCCGGATCCGGCGTGCCGTCCCGGCGGCCGTCGCTGCTGCTGCCGTGCTGGTCCTCGTCCTCGTACTCCCGTCGGGGGCCGGCGCGGCTCCGCCGCCCCCCGCGCCCGGGCCCGCGGGGGCGGCCCACCCCGGCTCGCCCGGGATCATCGGGACCGGGCCGGGGGACTGCGGGCCGGAGGGGGTATGGCCGTGGGACTGCGTGGCCGACTGCGAGAGCAGCGGGCGCTGGGCGGTCAACACCGGCAACGGCTTCTACGGGGGGCTGCAGTTCTGGCAGCCGACGTGGGAGGAGCACGGCGGGCTGGTGTTCGCGGCGCGGGCCGATCTGGCGAGCCGGGAGCAGCAGATCCGGGTGGCGGAGGACGTGCTGGGGTCCCAGGGGTGGGACGCGTGGCCGGTGTGCTCGAAGCGGTACGGGCTGGCGGGGCGCATGCACGTGGTCCGGACCGGGGACACCCTGGACGGGCTCGCCCTGCGGTACCGGGTGAAGGGCGGCCGGCAGGCGCTGTACGAGGCGAACCGGGCGGTGATCGGCCCGAAGCCGCAGGCACTCGTGGTCGGCACCCTGCTGACCCTCCCGGCCTCGGACCCGCCCGCTCCGGTGGCGTGGCCCACCCCGCCGACCCCGCCGGGCGCGTCCCCGGCTCCCTCGGCCGTGCCGACCCCGGCCCCCGCGGGCCCGGTGGTCGGGCCGAGTCCGGCAGCGCGTCCGGCCCCGGTGGCGAAGCCCGCATCCCCGGCGGCGCGTCCGGTGCCGAGGCCCGCATCCCCGGCGCCACGTCCGGTGGCGAGGCCCGCAGTCACGGCGGCCAAGCCTGCGGGCTCGGCGGCGCGGCCGGGTTTTTGCCGGGGCCCCGGGGCGGCCCCGGCCCGTGACGGCCCGTGGGGGGCCTGGCCGGTGCGCTCGGGCGCGGGGGCGATTCGGAGGGCGGGCTGCCGGGAGGCAGACTGCTCGGCATGCTGGAGACCTCCGCACGACTGCTGCGCCTGTTGTCCCTGTTGCAGGCCCACCGCGAATGGACCGGCGCCGACCTGGCGGAGCGCCTCGGCGTGACCCCGAGGACGGTGCGGCGCGACGTGGACCGGCTCCGGGAGCTCGGTTACCCGGTGAACGCCAGCCCCGGCACCGGCGGCGGCTACCAGCTGGGTGCCGGGGCCGAGCTGCCGCCGCTGCTGCTGGACGACGACGAGGCCGTCGCCGTGGCGGTGGGCCTGCGGACGGCCGCGGGGAACGGCGTCGAGGGGATCGGGGAGGCCTCCGTACGGGCGCTCGCCAAGCTGGAGCAGGTGCTGCCGGGACGGCTGCGGCGCCGGGTGTCGGCGCTCAACGAGTTCACCGTGCCCATGCTGCGCGGCCCGGGTCCGACCACCGTGGACGCCTCCGTGCTGACCGACCTCGCCGCCGCGTGCCGGGACAGCGAGCGGCTGCGCTTCGGCTACCGGGACCACGAGGGGAACGTCAGCCGCCGCGTGGTGGAACCGCACCGGCTGGTGTGCACCGAGCGGCGCTGGTACCTGGTCGCCTGGGATCTGGACCGGGAGGACTGGCGGACCTTCCGCGCCGACCGGATCGATCCCAGACCGCCGCACGGGCCGAGGTTCACCCCGCGTCCGGCCCCCGCCGAGGACCTCGCCGCGTACGTGTCGCGCGGCGTGGCGCAGCACGCGTACGCGGCCAAGGCGGTGCTGAGGCTGAAGGTGCCGGCACGGGAGGCGGCCCGGATCGTGGGGCCCAGCGACGGGTCCCTGGAGGCGCTCGACGCCGACAGCTGCCTGCTGCACACGGGAGCCGTGAACCTCGACGTACTCGTCATTCACGTCATGCTGCTCGGCTGTGAGTTCGAGGTGCTGGAGCCGCCGGAGCTGACGGACCGGATCAGGGCGGCCCGGGACCTTCTCGGGCGGGCCGTGGAGAAGATGTAAGGAAACCGAGGGGGTTCATCGGGCAGTGCCGGGCGGGCCGGCGCAATCCCGTTGGAAATTCCGGGGGTCCGGGACGGAATGCGAAACACGCTGTGGGCGGGCCGTGTCGCGAGCCGGAAAAAGAATGGCGCACGGGCACTTCGGCGGTGCTGCGGATGAAGCCCACCCCGTCAAAGAACTGTCGACATTCCGTGACACAAGCGTGACCCGGTACGGACGAACCTCCGGGCGCTGCGCTGACGTTCCGGTCATCTGCACGAGGAAGACCACCTAAATGGCCGAGGCGGGCCGGGTGATGACCCGGCCCGCCTCGGTGGTGCGGGGGAGGTGGTGCGTACCGCCCCGCGGAGTTGCGTACGACCCGCAGCGTCCCGTGCGGGTGGTCAGCCGCCGGTGGCCGGACGGGCCGCGGCCCGTCCCGCGGCGGCGGGCCGCTCGGTGTGGGCCGGGCGGCGGCTGCCGGCAGGCGTGACCGGGGTCCGCTCGGACCGGATCAGGTGCGGCCGGCCGGAGACGTGCGCGGCGGGTCGAGGCACCGGGGCGTGCCCCGCACCGGCCGCCTGCACGGTCGCCGCGACGGGCGCGGTGGTCGGTGCGGCGGCGGGCTCCCGCGTGCCGGCGGCATCGGTGGGGAGCCGGAGCTGCCACTTGCCGCCCGCGGAGAGCAGCGGCGTGAGCGCGGCGGCGACCGGGGCGGGCACGGTTCCGGTCTCCAGCCGGCGGCGCAGCCGCTCCCGCAGGGCGAAGACCCGGGCCTCGGCGCCGGCGATCAGCGGCTCGAACCAGGGCAGCGCCAGCATGATCAGCAGACCCGCGGACCAGCCGAGCAGCACGTCGCTGACCCAGTGCGTGCCGAGGTACACGGTGGTGGCGCCGACGCTCAGCGAGACGGTGGCGGACACCACGGACAGCACCCGCCGGGTGACCGTGGTGGAAGCCAGGTAGGCCAGGATTCCCCAGGTCACGACGGCGTTGGCGGTGTGGCCGGAAGGGAATATATCGCCGCCGGCGAAGAGCTCGGCCGAGCCGATCTGGGTGGCGTAGTGCGGGCCGAGCCGGCCGAGACCGAGCTTGACGGCGCCGACGGTGATGTTGAGCAGGAGCAGCGCCACGCCGAGGGTGATCAGCGGGCGGAGGGTGTGCTGGCGCCAGGAGCGCCAGCCGAGCCAGGCGGCGACCATGACCGCGGTGGGTCCGCGCTGGCCCAGGACCACGAGGTAGTCGAGGAACGCGTGCAGCTGCGGCCACTGCTCGTAGGGCCGGAAGAACATGACCTGCCAGTCCAGGCGGACGAGCCAGGACGTGGTCAGGACGGCCACCACGATCGCGAGGTAGAACGCGAGGGTCGATCCGAGGAGCACGACGCGGTGCCGGCTCATCTGCGGTGTTTGCAGATGAGCCGGTCGCTCTGGTTCCCGGTCCAGCCGGGCGAACACACGCTCCAGACGGGTCAGGATTTGGTCGGTACGCACTCAATCGACGTTACCGCGCGCCGATGGGCGGCCCGGTCGAATCACGGGCTTTGTGATGACCATGTGATGTGGAGTTGGTCTCACGCGGGACTTAATTGCTCGGATTTCGGCATTAGTTGGAGCTGCCGCGATCCATTGCCCCGGCCATTGTTTCGCATGCTTAGTCGGGCTTTATCGCTGCCGCGCAATTACTTTGCTCAAAGATGGATCGGAATGATCCGTTCCTTGATGAGGGCCTACGGGGGCCCCGACCCGTTCAGCCAGAAGGCCCCGTAAACCGCCGACGCCAACGCCGCCGCGCCCAGTACCGCGACCGCCCGGCCGGTCCGCCACCGGGCCAGCGCCACCGCCGCCGGCAGCAGCAGCGGGAACGCCGGGAGCAGTAGCCGCGGCTTGGATCCGAAGTACCCCGACGCGCACAGCGCCAGCGCCACCACGATCCCGCAGTACACCAGCAACGGCGCCGGCTGCCGCTGCTTCAGGCACAGCCGGTACAGCCACAGCACCAGTACGACGCCGGCGATCAGCCCGACCCCGGCCAGGGCCGCGGACGACGCCAGCTTCGCCCCGATGAACCGGGCGAACGCCCAGCCGCCGTCGAAGCCGTTGCCCCAGCCGCCCTGCACGTCCAGGTAGCCGAGCAGCCCGTGGCCGGTGCGCGCCCCGACCCACAGCACGTACGCGGCCGCCCCCAGCGGGGCCAGCGCCGCCCCCGCCGCCATCCGCCAGGACCGCTCCCCGCGCCGCCGGGCCAGGGCGGCCGCCACCCACACCGCCGCCACCACCGCGGCGCCGACCGGGCGGGTCAGACCCGCCCCCGCCGCGAGCAGGCCGGCGGTCAGCCACCGGCCGCGCAGGGCTCCGTACAGCGCCCAGGCGGCCAGCGCAGTGAACAGCGACTCGCTGTACGCCATGGACTGCACGATGCCGACGGGCAGCGCCGCCCACACCCCGGCGGCGAACACGCCCGCCCGGCGGCCGTGGACGAGGTCCGCGACGGCGAAGATCCCCCAGGCCGCCGCGAGCCCGGCGACCGCCGAGACGACCAGGCCCGCGGAGCCGTAAGACAGCCCGGTCGGCGCCGCGACCAGCCGTTCCAGCCACGGCAGCAGCGGGAAGAACGCCAGGTTCGAGTGCACGTCCCCGTTGGGGAGGAGCACCTCGTACCCGTACCCCTCGGCGGCGATGCGGGCGTACCAGAGCGAGTCCCAGCGCGCCGACAGCAGCGTGTGCGGGCTGCTGTCGACGGCGGCGCCCCACGCCGCGAGCACGGCCAGCCCGAGGAGCCGGACCGCCGCGAAGACGGCCAGGGCGGGCGCGGCCCGGCGAAATCCATGATCTTTCACGGGCATGATTATCGGTGGCGCACGTGGGTGCCGTCAGCGCAGAACCACGGGTCGTGACCGCGCGTGTACGCGGTGGGGGCGCCGCCCGGGCACCACCCGGGCGGTAGCGGGGAGGAGGGGTGATCCGAGTGGCGCACACCACACCGCGGTCGCCGCCGCGGTGAGAGCTTGGCCACGTGTCGGGCAGACGAACTCGCGTACGCTGACCGTTCACTCGCCTGTCGATGCCGGACCCCGTAGGACGCCGCACCGCGCACCACCCCCGTGGCTCCTCAACACGCTGGTCCGCCGAGTGCGAGCGATCATCTGGGAGGTACATGCATGTCGGGGACGAACGCGGCCGCCTTCCGGCTGCGGCTGCGAGCCGCCTCCGGCGGGGCCAACCGCTGGCTCGTCCTCGCGGTCCTGTGCGTCAGCCTGGTCCTCGTCGCGCTCGACGCGACGATCTTGCACGTAGCCGTCCCCTCCGTCACCGAGGACCTGCGCCCCGGTGCGGTCGAGCTGCTCTGGATCGTTGACGCCTACCCGCTGGTCTGCGCCTCCCTGCTGATCCTCTTCGGCACCCTCGGGGACCGGGTCGGCCGCCGCCGGATACTCCTCCTCGGCTACGGGCTCTTCGGCGCGGCCTCCCTGCTGGCGGCCCTCGCCGACAACGCCCAGGTCCTCATCGCCGCCCGCGCCCTCCTCGGCGTCGGCGGCGCGATGATCATGCCGGCCACCCTGTCGATCCTGCGCCAGGTCTTCCCCGACCGGCGCGAGCGGGCCCTCGCCATCGGCATCTGGACCGCCGTCGCCGCCATCGGCGCGGCCAGCGGACCGGTCCTCGGCGGCTTCCTGGTCCAGCACTTCTGGTGGGGCTCGGTCTTCCTGATCAACATTCCGCTGATGGCGCTGATCCTGCCGCTCGGCCGCTGGCTGCTGCCCGAGTCCAAGGGCTCCTGCGAAGGACCCTGGGACGTGCTCGGCGCGCTGATGGCCGCCGCCGGCGTGCTCTGCGTGGTCCTCGGCGTCAAGAGGCTGGGCGCCGAGCGCCGGCTCCTGGACGCCGAGGCGCTGGTGCCGCTGCTGCTCGGTGCGGTGCTGTTGATCCTGTTCGTACGGCGGCAGAAGCGGCGTCCGCACCCCCTGATCGACATGCGGATGTTCTCGCGCGCGGCCTTCTCCACGTCCGTCGGATGCATCGTGCTCGCCATGCTGGCGCTGGTCGGGCTGGAGCTGATCGCGGTCCAGTACCTCCAGCTGGTGCTGGAGCTGAGCCCGCTGGAGACCGGACTGCGGCTGCTGCCGCTCACCTTCGCCGCCATGGCCGCAGGCGCCACCGGGTCGTACACGCTGGCCCGGATCGGGCCGCGCACCATGGTGTCGCTGGGCTTCGTCCTGACGGCCTGCGGCGTGCTACTGCTGACCTTCATGGGCCAGCACGACCGGCCCGCGCTGCTCACGATCGGGTTCATCGTCCTCGGCTTCGGGCTGCAGACCACCTTGTTCGCGGCGTACGAGTCGATGCTGAGCGAGGCGCCCGCGGACACCGCCGGGGGCGCGGCTTCCATAGGCGAGACCTCGTACCAGCTGGGCGCGGGCATGGGCATCGCCCTGCTCGGCAGCGTCATGAACGCGGCCTACGCGCCGGGGCTGCTGCACGTGCCGGGGGTGTCGGCCGCGGACGCGGCCGACGCCGCGAACTCCCTGGGCGAGGCCTACCAGATCGCGGGCTCCCTCGGCGGCGCGGCGGGCGAGTCGCTGTACGCGGCGGCGCGGCACTCGTTCGTGCACGGGCTGCACGTCACGCTCGTGGTGAGCGCGGTGCTGCTGCTGGCGGGCGCCGCGATGGCGCTGAAGCTTCCGCGGGTCATGGAATGCCCCGACCCTGCCGAGGGCGAGACCGAACCCCTGCGGCTCCCCGCCCAGGCGGGTCCGGACGCCCCCCGCATCCCGGCTCCGGCGACGACGCCGGACCGCGACACGGTGGTCCCCGGCCGCGCGGGCTGACCGCCGGGGCGCAGCCGGTTCCGGCCGCGACGACGCCGCACCCCGACGGCTCCCGCTGCGCGGGGGCTGAAGGTGGGGGTGGACCGCGGGCGGGGGTGGCGACAAACTAGCAGCGCTAGCCATGACCGCATGTCCGCCGGGAGGCCCTTCGTGTCCGCGTCGAGAACGCCCTTCGTACCCACCGATCCGCTCGGGCTCGACGAGCTCCTCGCGCCCGAGGACCTCGCCATCCGGGACACCGTCCGCGGCTGGGCCGCCGACCGCGTGCTCCCGTACGTCGCCGACTGGTACGAGAGCGGCGAGCTCCCCGGCATCCGGGACCTCGCGAAGGAGCTCGGCGCGCTCGGCGCGCTCGGGATGTCCCTCCAGGGCTACGGGTGCGCCGGCGCCAGCGCCGTGCAGTACGGGCTGGCCTGCCTCGAACTGGAAGCCGCCGATTCCGGGATCCGGTCCCTCGTCTCCGTGCAGGGCTCCCTGGCCATGTACGCGATCTGGAAGTACGGCTCCGAGGAGCAGAAGCAGCGCTGGCTCCCCGGCATGGCTGCCGGCGAGCTGATCGGCTGCTTCGGCCTGACCGAGCCCGACGTCGGTTCCGACCCGGCCGCCATGCGCACGTACGCGAAGCGCGACGGCACCGACTGGGTGCTGAACGGCCGCAAGATGTGGATCACCAACGGCAGCGTGGCGGCCGTGGCCGTCGTCTGGGCGCAGACCGACGAGGGGATCCGCGGCTTCGCCGTGCCGACCGACGCCGCCGGGTTCTCGGCGCCCGAGATCAAGCACAAGTGGTCGCTGCGGGCCTCGATCACCAGCGAGCTGGTCATGGACGACGTACGGCTGCCCGCGGACGCGGTGCTTCCGGGTGTCACCGGGCTCAAGGGGCCGCTGGGCTGCCTCAGCCACGCGCGGTACGGGATCATCTGGGGGGCCATGGGCGCGGCGCGCGCCAGCTTCGAGGCGGCGCTCGACTACGCGCGGACGCGGGAGCAGTTCGGCAAGCCCATCGGCGGCTTCCAGCTCACCCAGGCGAAGCTCGCCGACATGGCGCTGGAGCTCCACAAGGGCATCCTGCTCGCCCACCACCTGGGCCGGCGGATGGACGCGGGCACCCTGCGGCCGGAGCAGATCAGTTTCGGCAAGCTCAACAACGTCCGCGAGGCCATCGAGATCTGCCGCACCGCGCGGACCATTCTGGGCGCCAACGGGATCTCGCTCGAATACCCCGTCATGCGGCACGCCACCAACCTCGAATCGGTGCTCACCTACGAGGGCACCGTCGAGATGCACCAGTTGGTGCTGGGCAAGGCGCTCACCGGGCTCGACGCCTTCCGGTGAGGGCCCTGCTCAGCTCTGGTTGAAGAAGTCGCGCGAGCGGCCGGCGGGCTCGCCGCTCACGATCTGGGTGTCGGCCGGGGTCAGCAGGAAGACCCTGGTCGCCACCCGCTCGATCGAGCCGCGCAGGCCGAAGGTCAGACCGGCCGCGAAGTCGACCACGCGCTTGGCGTCGGCCGGGTCCATGGACGACAGGTTCACGATCACCGGGACGCCCTCGCGGAACAGCTCGCCGATGCCGCGCGCGTCACGGAAGCCGTCCGGGGTGACCGTCGCGATCCGCCGGCCCTGGTCGACGGCCGACTCCGACGCGACCTTGACCCGGGGGTCGGTGACCCACTGGTCGCCGGGGCCCGAGACGGAACCCTGTGCGGCCTCCGCGTAGTCGTCGTCGTAGTAACGCTCGTCGTCGCTGTCCTCCACGAGACCCAACCAGGCACTCGCCTTGCGTACCGAACCCATGGTCGCCTCCTTTCACCGCGGTAAGTCGTCTTCTCTCCGCTGCCCCTATGGTCGTCCATGATGCTGACAACGCGCCAAGTGGATAGCCGCCGCGCAGTGGTTTCGTGACGGTACTGGTGCAGAACATCCGTTGCACCGTCAAGGATCCTGGTGGGTACCGCTGCTGTCTGAGTGAAAATACGACTGCCGCCGCCGTGTGGGTGATCGACGGAGACGTACGAGTGAACGATCCGGCTCGATACGATGCGCTTCACGCACGCGCATGACACACGGGGGACCGGTTTGTTCGGCATCGTCAGACCTTGCACGCACCGGCTCGGGGAGCGTTTCAAGACGGAGTGGATGGCCCATCTCTGCGGGTTGTGCCTAGCACTTCGCGCAGACCACGGGCAGTTCGCGCGGATCGTGACCAACTACGACGGGCTGCTCGTCTCCGTTCTGACGGAGGCTCAGTCCGGGCCGGCGCCCGGCTCCCGGCGCACCGCCGGCCCCTGCCCGCTGCGCGGCATGCGCACCGCCGCGGTGGCCAAGGGCGAGGGGGCGCGGCTCGCGGCCGCCGTCTCGCTCGTCCTCGCCTCGGCCAAGGTGCGGGACCACGTGGCCGACCGGGACGGGCTGTTGGCCCGAGCGCCGATCGCCGCCGCCGCGCGCAAGGTGGCCCGCGGATGGGACCGGGCCGGCGCCCGCACCGGTGCCTCGCTCGGCTTCGACACGGCCGTCCTCGTCGACGCCGTGGACCGGCAGGCGGGCATCGAGACGCTGGCCGGGGCGGGCACGCCCGTGCTCGTGGTGACCGAGCCGACGGAGACCGCGACCGCCGCCGCCTTCGCCCATACCGCGCAGCTGGCCGGACGGCCAGGCAACGCCCCCGCACTCGCCGAGGCGGGCCGCTACTTCGGGCGCCTCGCGCACCTCCTGGACGCCGTCGAGGACCAGGCCGCGGACGCCGCCGCGGGCGCCTGGAACCCGCTGACGGCCACCGGTACCCCGCTCGCCGAGGCCCGCCGGCTCGCGGACGACGCCCTGCACGGCATCAGGCTGGCGCTGCGCGAGGTCGAGTTCGCGGACGCCGGACTGGCCCACCGGCTGCTCGTGCACGAGCTGAAGACCTCCGTGGACCGGGCCTTCGGGGTGAGTAGCTGCGGACACGTGGGCACGAACGCCGCGGGGCAGGGCGGCTACGGGGCACCGCCGCAGGGCTACGGCCCGGGCCAGGGCGCCCCGTACGCCGGCGGCCCGTACGGGGGCGCCCCGCACGGCGGCCAGGGCGGCCAGGGCGGCAACCCGTACGGCGGGAATCCGTACGGCGGAGGCGCGGGCGGCCCCGGCGGCCCCTGGATACCCGGACCGCCCATGGGTCCCGGCGGCGGCCTGCCTCCGCAGAAGCCGCGCCGCGGGCTGCTCGCCGGGTGCGCCGTGTCCCTGGGGCTGTTCTGCACCTGCCAGCTGTGCTGCACCGAGCACGAGGGGCCGTGGTCCCGCAAGAAGCGGGACGCGTGGTGCGAGGCCTGCGACTGCGGCAACGGCTGCCCCGACTGCAGCGGCTGCTGCGACTGCTGCAGTTGTGACGGGTGCTGCTGCGACGGCTGCGACGGCTGCGGCTGCGACTGCTGACGCCCTTTCGGTTTTCCGTGGGTCCGGACGGCGTACAGGGAGGTTCCCGTCCGGGCCCGCGTGGAAGGGTTGAGCGGATGAGCGATGACGCAGATGATCCGAAGACCGCCTGGCGGAAATGGCACGAGCATCGGGTGGCTTCCGTGTCCGCCCCCTACGGCCCCCTCTCCCTCATCGGCACCCACTGGCTCTCCGACTACCCGGAAGGTCGACTTCCGGCCGTTCCGGGGCGCTGGCGCGCCACCGAGGGCGGGGTGGCACTGACCGCCTCCACCGAGGACGGCCTCAGCCTCGACGGCGAGCCCTTCACCGGGGACGCCGTCCTCGCCGCCGACCACGCACCGCCCGCGCGCTCCCGGATCGCCGCCCGAGGGGACCTCCGGATCACCGTGATCCGGCGCGAGGGGGAGTGGGCGGTACGGGTCTTCGACCCCGCCTCCGCGGCGCGCCGGGCCTTCGCCGGAATCGAGGCCACCCCGTACGACCCGGACTTCGTACTGCCGGGGCGCTTCCGGCCGTACGGCGAGGACCGGACCGTCCAGGTGGCGAACGTCGACGGGCGGGCGCGCGGGCTCGGCCTCGGCGGCGAGCTGAGCTTCGCGTACCGGGGTGCCGAGCACACCCTCCAGGTCGCCGTCG
This sequence comes from Streptomyces sp. NBC_00597, assembly GCF_041431095.1. GTDB lineage: Bacteria > Actinomycetota > Actinomycetes > Streptomycetales > Streptomycetaceae > Streptomyces. Next base: position 2,756,121 of record NZ_CP107757.1, on the reverse strand, counting down.
ACGAGGACGACGGCAGCCTCTGGGCCGTCATCGGCGATGCCACCGGGGGGAGCTCCAGCTACCGCTTCCGCTTCCTGAAGCCGGGGGTTCCCGACCCGGTGGACGGCTCGATCACCGTCGACTTCAACCGGACCGTGCTGCCGCCCTGCGCCTTCGCGGACCATTTCATCTGCCCGTTCCCGCCCCCTGGGAACACCCTGCCCTTCGAGGTCGCGGTGGGCGAGCGGAGGCTGAAAGATGCCCTTGCCGCCCGAATCTGACGCCGAGACACTCCCGACAGCGCCTTCCGGGGGCTTGTCAGGGGCACGACGAAATCCTGTGCGCCCGCCGTACCTCCGGCTGCGCCTCACGGGCTCCGGCGCCCCCCACTGTCCGCCGGGCCCCCGATCCCTTCCGGGAGGACGAGAAGTGAGGATCAAGAGCATCACCCGTACCCGGCTGCTCGCCGTGGCCGCTGGCCTGGCAGCCGTCGCCGGGCTCGCCGCCCCCACCGCGGCGAGCGCGGACAGCGGCTTCAGCGCAGCGCGGCTCGCTGCCGCCGGAGCCTCCGTCCAGCGCGCCGACGTCGCCGGCACCGCCTGGTACACCGACCCCGCCAGCGGAACCCTCGTGGTCACCGCCGACTCCACCGTCACCGCCGTGGACCTCGCCAAGATCCGTACCGAGGCCGGAGCCGACGCCGGAGCCCTGCGCATCGAGCGCACCCCCGGCAAGCTGCGCAAGCTGATCTCCGGCGGCGACGCCATCTACACCTCCGGCTGGCGCTGCTCCCTCGGCTTCAACGTGCGCAGCGGGACCACGTACTACGTGCTGACCGCGGGGCACTGCACCGACGGCGCCGGCACCTGGTGGACGAGCTCCGCGCACACCACCACGATCGGTGCGACCGTCGGGTCGAGCTTCCCGAACAACGACTACGGCCTCGTGCGCTACGACAACGCCTCCCTCGCCCACGCGGGCACCGTCGGCAGCCAGGACATCACCAGCGCCGCCAACGCCACCGTCGGGATGTCCGTCACCCGGCGCGGCTCCACCACCGGCACCCACGGCGGCTCGGTGACCGGCCTCAACGCCACCGTCAACTACGGCGGCGGCGACATCGTCTACGGCATGATCCGCACCAACGTCTGCGCCGAGCCCGGCGACAGCGGCGGCCCGCTTTACTCCGGCACCAAGGCGATCGGCCTGACCTCCGGCGGCAGCGGCGACTGCACCTCGGGCGGGACCACCTTCTTCCAGCCCGTCGTCGAAGCCCTCAACGCCTACGGGGTGAGCGTCTACTGAGCCTCCACCGCTGACGGGGGGCGCCACGGCCCTCCCGGACCCGGCACAATCATGAGCCCCCGCCCGAACTCACGGGCGGGGGCCCATTGTTGAGGAGTGAGGTGGCACGCATGAGCAATGCGCCCTCCGGCCGGGGCGGGCCCGTTTCGGATGCGCAGCGGCGCATCCGGCGCAATCCCTGGCTGTTCACCGCGCCCCTGGTGCTGCTGTGCCTGCTCGTCGCCGTCCTCGTCTGGGAGGTCGCCCGCGGCAACCTGTCCGAGGCGACGCGCGCCCACTGGCCCTGGCGGCTCCAGCTGATGCCCGAGGAACCGCTGGCCAGCCTGCTGGCCGTGGCGGCCGGAGCCGTGCTGGCCCGCGCCCAGTACGCCCGTACGGTCCGGCCCCTGCTGGGGTGGCGCTCCGAGTACGTGGCGGGGGTACTGCCGGGCGATGCGAAGGCCTGGAGCACGGGCGTCCTCAACGGCGGCCAGCACAACGCGGGGGTGCACCGCGTGGACTACCTCGTGGTGCCGGCGGGCGACGTCGTCGACGGGCCGGTTCCCGAGGGGGCGTGGATGAACCTGCGCGAGGCCGGTGAGCGGCTGGGCGAGATCGGGCTGCGGCCCGCGGCCGATTTCCGCCTCGCCAGCATCGGCGCGGGATTCCCGCTGGTGGCGACCGGTACGTACGAGACCATAATGCTGGGGGTGTTCTCGAAGCGGTTCATCGACGAGGTGCAGGCGTTCCTCGTGCGCATCCAGGTGGTGGACAGCGTCGGGGACACGCACGAGCGGGTCATGGACTGCCTCAAGGGGGCCCGGGAACCGGTGGTCGCGCCCGTGGAGCAACCCCGGGCCGCACGGCCCGTGCCCGTACCCCGGACCGCGCCGCCCACCGGATGAAGGGCCCGCGAACCGGCCGCAGGGCCCCGCACCCGGCCGGATGCGGCGGCGGGAGCCGCGTCAGTGGACGACGTCGAAGACCTGCTTCTGCAGGCCGTTGGCGTAGACCTCGTGTTCGACGAGTTCCAGCTTCCGGGTGTCGTTGTCCGCGGTGCTGAAGAGGCGCTTGCCGGCGCCGAGCAGCAGCGGGAAGACGAGGAGGTGGTAGCGGTCGATCAGGCCGGCGTCCGAGAGGGCCTGGTTCAGGGAGGCGCTGCCGTGGACGATGATCGGGCCGCCTTCCGTCTCCTTGAGCGCGGCGACCTCGTCGAGCGAGCGCAGGATCGTGGTCTCGCCCCAGTTCGACACCAGGTCGTCCTCGGTGAGGGTGGTGGAGACGACGTACTTCGGCATCACTTTGTAGTCGGCGAAGTCCGCCATGTCCGGCCACACCGGGCTGAACGCCTCGTAGCTGACGCGGCCCATCAGCATCGCCGTGGCTTCCTTCTGCTCCCGCCCCTTGATGTCGAACGCCTCGGGCAGGAACTCCGTGTGCTTGAAGGTCCAGCCGGAGTTGCGGTAGCCGGGCTCGCCCCCCGGGGCCTCCACGACGCCGTCGAGCGAGATGAACGCGGTGCTGATCAGGGTGCGCATCGGAGGGTTCCTCGGTCTCTCGTGTCCATGTCCGGCAGCTTCGGCGGTGCGTCGCGCCGTGCCCGCTCGTGCGGCAACGCGTCACACCCCTCATGATCTCTGACTGCCGATCGCGGGGAAACTCATCGGTCCCCGTCGATCCGAGTCGATCCGCACGCAACCGCCCGGCCCCGGAGCCAGTCCAGCGCCTCGCAGAGGGCGTATTGCGCCGCGAAATGGCCGGCTCCGGGCTTGAGCACCGCCGTGCTGCGCCCGATGTGCTCCGCCAGCCAGTGGAAATGCCCCACCGGTGAGAACACGTCCTCGGCGCCGTGCCAGAGCATGACCGGGCAGGAGACCGCCCGCGGATCGCACCCCCAGGGCCGGCAGAGCGCGAGGGAGTCGTCCAGCCAGCCGTACGCGGAGGTCCGCAGTGCCTCCCGGAGGGTGTCCCGCACGCAGCGGCGCACCCGGGGGTCAGCCAGGACCGCGAGGTCCGCGGTCGAGAGGTCCGCGCGCAGGTCTTCGAGCAGCAGCCCCGGATCGCGGCGGATCCGCGCCGCCCGGGGGGTGAGGAGCCGTTCCAGAGCCGCGGGGTCGCGGTCCGCCAGGGTGTAGTGCTCCACGTTGAACGGGGTCATGCCGGCGTACCAGTCGAGCCCGGTGCCGTCGCGGGGCGCGAGGCCGACCAGGCAGACCGCCGCCGTCACCCGTTCGGGGAGCAGGGCCGCGCAGGCGAGCGCGTGCGGACCGCCCCCGGAGCGGCCGACGACCGCGAAGCGGTCGATGCCCAGGGCGTCCGCGACGGCGGCGGAGTCGGCGGCGGCGTCGGCCGCGCGCCGCCCCGGCGCGCGGCCGGACTCCCCGTAGCCGGGCCGGTCGTAGGAGAAGAAACGGACGTGGGGGTGCCGTGCGGGGGCGTCGCCGAGCGCGACGCCCAGGCGGCTGCCCGGCATGCCGTGGTGGAGCAGCACCGGTGAGCCGTCGCGAGCCCCCCACTGTCGCGCGATCAGCTTCCGCCCGTCGGCCAGGCCCACCTCGATGCGCACTGCGGTCCCTCCCACGAGCGTCGGGAATCCGATACGGAGACCGTGTCCGCAAGCCTTCCCGCTCTCCGCGCCGCGGACACGGCCTACGCGGACACGGCCTAGAGGTGCGGGACGAGCAGGGCCGCCGCCGAGCGGGCGCGCTCCAGGGACGCCGGTCGGTCCGCGTCGCGCTGCCCGAGCACCACGCGGGTGCTCAGCCCGTCCAGCAGCTCCGACGCGCGGGCGGGCACGTCCAGGTCGGCGGCGAAGCGGCCCTGGTCGAACGAATGTTTCGCACGGATATTCGAATTGCTCTATGGTGGAGACGGGGGAGGTGTTCCATCCGATCGAAGCAGGAGGCCGCGGGTGCCCGGGTTTACGCATCTGCACACCGTTTCGGGGTTCTCCGTGCGCTACGGAGGCTCGCACCCCGAACGGCTGGCGGAGCGTGCCGCCGAGCGGGGCATGGACGCCCTGGCCCTGACCGACCGCGACACCCTCGCGGGTGCGGTGCGGTTCGCGAAGGCCTGCGCGAAGGCCGGGATCCGGCCGCTGTTCGGGGTCGACCTGGCCGTGCCGTACGCCGCGGAAGCGGTCGGTGGTTCCGCGGCGGGCTCCCGCGCGGGCTCCCCGGAAGCCTCCCAGCGGCGCCGGACCCCGGTGCGCGGCGGCGCCTTCCTCGACGAGTCCGCCCCGCGCGCCGTCTTCCTGGCCCGGGACGGCGCAGCCGGCTGGGCCGAGCTGTGCCGCATGGTCACCGCGGCCCATGCGACCCACGCGGCCGGCGACGGGGTCGCCCCCGGGGGCCCCGAGGGCCCGGGCGGCTCCGGTGCGCGGCCCGCGCTGACCTGGAACGCCCTGCGCGGCGAGTCCGTGTACGCACTGCTCGGCCCCGGGTCCGAAGTGGGCCGGGCGCTGGCCGCCGGGCGGCCGGACCGGGCCGTGCGACTGCTCGCGCCCTGGCGGGAGGTCTACGGGGACTCCCTGCGCCTGGAGGCCGTCGACCACGGCCGCACCGGCACCGGCCCCGGCTCGCTGCGGCTGGCCGCCCGTACGGTCGGCTTCGCCGCCGAGCAGGGCGTCCCGGCCGTCCTGACCAACGCCGTCCGGTACGCCGACCCTGGCCAGGGACCGGTCGCCGACGTCCTCGACGCGGCCCGCCGCCTCGTCCCCGTCGACCCCCGCGGCCCCCTCGACAGCGGCGAACGTTGGCTCAAGGCCCCCGCCGCCATGGCCGAGGCCGCCGACCGGATCGCCCGGGCCGCGGGCCTCGGCCCCGCTGACGCGCGCCGGCTGCTCGCGGAGACCCGGCGTACCGCCGAGGCCTGCGCCGTGGACCCCGAGGACGACCTCGGCATGGGCTCCGTGCACTTCCCCGAGGCCCACCTCGTCGGCGCGGCCCATCGCACCGCCCAGCGGGTCCTGGCCTCCCGGGCCTCCGCCGGCATGGTGCTGCGCGGCTACGCCGACGACCGCGCGTACTGGGAGCGGATGCACCACGAGCTGGACATCATCGCCTACCACGGGTACGCCTCGTACTTCCTGACGGTCGCCCAAGTCGTGGACGACGTACGCGCGATGGGCATCCGGGTGGCCGCCCGCGGCTCCGGCGCCGGCTCCCTCGTCAACCACCTCCTCGGCATCGCCCACGCCGACCCCGTCGAGCAGGGCCTGTTGATGGAGCGCTTCCTGTCCAAGCGCCGCCACGTCCTGCCCGACATCGACATCGACGTGGAGTCCGCCCGCCGGCTGGAGGTCTACCGGCGGATCATCGACCGCTTCGGCACCGAGCGCGTCGCCACCGTCTCCATGCCCGAGACCTACCGGGTCCGGCACGCCGTCCGCGACGTCGGCGCCGCCCTGTCCATGGACCCGGCCACCGTCGACCGGCTCGCCAAGGCCTTCCCGCACATCCGGGCCCGCGACGCCCGCACGGCCCTCGCCGAGCTCCCCGAACTGCGCGACGTACGCGGGGAGGAGCACGGGCGGTTGTGGGAGCTCGTCGAGGCGCTCGACGCGCTGCCGCGCGGGATCGCCATGCACCCGTGCGGGGTGCTGCTCTCCGACGCTTCGCTGCTCGCCCGCACCCCCGTGGTGCCCACCAGCGGCGAGGGCTTCCCGATGTCCCAGTTCGACAAGGACGACGTGGAGGAGCTCGGGCTGCTCAAACTCGACGTGCTGGGCGTGCGGATGCAGTCCGCGATGGCGCACGCCGTCGCGGAGATCCGACGCGGCACGGGGGAGGAGCTCGACCTGGACGACCCCGCCCAGGTCCCGCCGGGCGACGGGGCGACGTACGAGCTGATCCGCTCGGCCGAGACGCTGGGCTGCTTCCAGATCGAGTCGCCGGGCCAGCGCGACCTGGTGGGCCGGCTCCAGCCGTCGACCTTCCACGACCTGGTCGTCGACATCTCGCTGTTCCGGCCCGGCCCGGTCGCCGCCGACATGGTGCGGCCGTTCATCGAGGCGCGGCACGGGCGGGCCCCGGTCCGCTACCCGCACGAGGACCTGGCGGACGCACTGCGCGAAACGTACGGGGTGGTGGTCTTCCACGAGCAGATCATCGAGATCGTGAACGTCATGACCGGCTGCGGGCGCGACGAGGCGGACCGGGTGCGGCGCGGGCTCTCCGACCCCGAGTCGCAGGCGCGGATCAAGGTGTGGTTCGCGGCGAAGGCGGGCGAACGGGGCTACGCGCCCGAGGTGATCGGCCGGACCTGGGAGATCGTCGAGGCGTTCGGCTCGTACGGGTTCTGCAAGGCGCACGCGGTGGCCTTCGCCGTGCCGACGTACCAGTCGGCGTGGCTGAAGGCGCACCACCCGGCCGCGTTCTACGCCGGCCTGCTCACGCACGACCCGGGGATGTACCCGAAGCGGCTGCTGCTGGCGGACGCGCGGCGGCGGGGCGTGCCGGTGCTGCCGCTGGACGTGAACCGCTCGGCGGTGGCCCACCGCATCGAACTGGTGTCCGAGGTCGGGGCTCCTCCGGTGTGGGGGCTCCGGCTGGCCCTGGCCGACGTCCACGGCATCAGCGAGGCGGAGGCCCGCCGGATCGAGGACGGGCAGCCGTACGGATCGCTGCGCGACTTCTGGGACCGGGCGCACCCCGGGCGGCCGGTCGCGCAGCGGCTCGCGCAGGTCGGGGCGCTGGACGCCTTCGGCGCCAACCGGCGCGACCTGCTGCTGCACGTGGCCGAGCTGCACGGCGTGCAGCGGTCGGCGGGGGCCCGGCCGGGCAGTGTCCAACTCCCGCTGGACGGCGGCCGGTCGACGGCCCCCGTCGGCCTGCCCGACCTGAACGAGGCGGAGCGGCTCAGCGCGGAGCTGGGCGTGCTCGGCATGGACACCTCGCGGCACCTGATGGGGGACCACCACGCCTTCCTCGCGGAGCTGGGGGCGGTCCCCGCCAGTAGGTTGCGCGAGATCGAGCACGGCCGGACCGTACTGGTCGCGGGGGCCAAGGCCGCCACCCAGACCCCGCCGATCCGCTCCGGGAGGCGGGTCATCTTCACCACGCTGGACGACGGGACGGGCCTGGTCGACCTGGCCTTCTTCGACGACAGCCACGAGGCGTGCGCGCACACCGTCTTCCACTCGTTCCTGTTGCTGGTGCGGGGTGTCGTCCAGCGGCGCGGACCGCAGAGCCTGAGCGTGGTCGGCGCGGCCGCCTGGGACCTGGCGGAGCTGGTGGAACTGCGGGCCGCGGGCGGCCTGGACGCGGTCACGGCCCGCCTGGCGGAGCCGCTGCCCGGGGCGGGGGAGCCCGCGGACACCGCCGGCTCCGGGCGCCGCATCCACCTGCCCACCGGATACGAGATGAACCCGTGGGCCGACCTCCAGCCGGCCGGCGACCGCGCCGCGACCGGCCGCAAGCTGTGGCACTCCAGCCCGGGGAGCGCGGGATGACCCCGGCCAACGGCGTCCTGCACGTACGGTGCGCTCCGACCCTGACCGAGGAGGGCTACCGCGAGGTCCTGGAACTCCTGAGGGAGTTCTCCCCGACGGTGCAGGCCCTGCCGCCCCGGGCGGCGCTGGTGCACGTACGCGGCGCCCGGCGGTACTTCGGCGCGGACGCCCGCCGGATCGCCGAACTGGTGCGGCTGCGCGCGCTCGCCCGGCTCGGCACGGACGTACGGATCGGGGTCGCCGGGACCTGGGCGGTGGCGGCGACGGCCTCCGCCCGGGTGCCCGGGCCCGGTGGCGTCCTGGCCGTGCCCGAAGGCGCGGCGGACGCCTTCCTCGGGCCGCTGCCGGTGGAGGCCCTGCACGGCATCGGCCCCAAACAGGCGGAGGCGCTGCGCGGGTACGGGCTGCACACGGTCGGCGCGGTCGCGGCCGTCTCCCCGGGCACCGTCGAACGGATCCTGGGGCAGCGGGCGGGCCGGCTGGCCGCGGAGCGCGCCCGCGGGATCGACCCGCGCCCCGTCACCCCGAAGGACCTGCCCGCGTCGGCCGCCGTCCGCAGCGGCTTCACCCGGCACGAGCTCGACGGCCCGCACGCCCGGGCCGTGCTCCTCGGCCTGGTGGTCCGCCTCGGCGCGGTACTGCGCGGCCGCCGCCAGGCCGCCCGCTCCCTGTCGCTGACCCTGCAGTTCGCCGGGGGCGCCCGATGGGAGCGGGCCCGACGGCTCCCGGAGGCGTCCGGGCACGACGAGGACCTGCGGGCCGCGGCCTACCGCCTGCTGGACGCGGCCGGGCTGCAACGGGCTCGGCTGACCGGCATGGTGCTGCGCGCCGAGGACCTCACGGGCGCCGAGCGGGCGTCCCGGCAGATCTCCCTGGACCCGGTCCGCGAAGCCCGCCTGACGGTGGAGGCGGCCGTCGACCGCGCGAACGCCCGGTTCGGCCCGGGCACGGTCCGCCCGGCCGCGACCTTCCACAGGGCGGCCTAACGGGTGTCCGGCCCGCCCAGCAGGAGCCGGGCCATTTCGGAGCGCAGCCCGGAGGTCTGGGCCTGGACGAGGTGGAACTGGGCCTCGCGGGCGAGGCGCCCGGCGGTGTTCCCGTACGAGATCGCCCGGCCGCCCGTCGCGGCGACGCAGGCGGTGGCCGCCCGTACGCCGAGTTCGAGGACGGCCGCCCGCAGTGCCAGCCGGTCCTCGACCCGCTCCTGCGGCGGCAGTTCGTCGCGCAGCGCGTAGGCCTCCGTGCGCAGCCGGGCCGCGTCCTGCGCGACCCGCAGGCCGAGCTCCTCGTACGCGGCGCCGGCTGCGGGGGCCGACCGCAGCAGGAAATCGGCCGCGGCGCGCACGTGTCCGAAGACGGCGGGGTGGGCGTTTGCGTTCTCAAGGTCGTAGGCGCGGGCCCACTCCGCCCGGGGCTGTACGCAGACCACCGCGCTCGGCGGGACCAGGACGTCGCGGACCTCCACCGCCACCGTGCGGGTGCCGTTCATCGCCCACAGCTCCGCCGCCCCGGCGGGGACCAGCCCCGGATCCCCATCGGGCCCGCAGTCCACCGCGGCGAACAGCACCCGGTCGTCCGGGGCGAGGGCGCCGAGGTACACCACGTCGGAGAGGCCCCAGCCGGTCATCCAGGGCACCCGGCCGCGCAGCCGCCACCCGTCGGCGGTCGGCTCCGCGGTGACGGGCGGCCGGGCGTGCCGCAGGAAGGCGAAACCGGCCGTGCCGCGCCTGGTCCCCGAGGCGAGGTCGGCGGACCACCGCTCGCGCAGTGCGGCGGCCTCCGGGCCGGTGGCCCCCTGGAGCCCCTTCACCAGACCGAAGTGCTGCGTGTGGACGAACCAGGTGGAGGGGTCCGCCGCGGACAGCAACTCGTTCACTTCACGGACAACTTGACGAGTCGTCAGTCCGCTCCCGGGGTCGGGGGTGTGGCCGAGCGCCCCGTACGCGCCGCAGCGGGCGAGGGCATCGAGGTGTGAACGCGGCACGCCCTCCTGCGCGGTCTCCTCCGCGGCGGGCACCAGCGTGCCCACGGCGAGCTCGGTGACCGAGGAAACGAGCGGGTCGGCGGCGAGGTCGGGCGGGGTGGCCAAGGCCGTTCCCGCACCGGGAGCCCACTGCATCCGATCACTCACCTCACGAGGAGTAGGGACTCCATTGTCTCGGGGGCGTGCCGGGGCGGGCGGCGACACGCATTTTTTACTGACGCGTAACTTCCAAGTTTTGCTACCCGCCCGTAATTTGACGGCAAGCATCCCCCCCCTTGTGATCCGGATCACGGGACGAACCCCCACGTATTTCCCTGACCCCGCAAGGAGATCACCCGATGCTGCCCTGGCGACGCCTGCTCCGCCCGCTGGCCGTCCTCACCCTCGCCGCTGCCGCCCTCGTCGCCCCCACCGGCGCCGCGCAGGCCGCGTACGCACCCAGCAGCGGCTGGAACGACTGGTCCTGCAAACCTTCGGCCGCCCATCCCCGCCCCGTCGTGCTCGTCCACGGCACCTTCGGGAACTCGGTGGACAACTGGCTCGGATTCGCGCCGTACCTCGTCCACCGCGGGTACTGCGTCTACTCCCTCGACTACGGGCAGCTGCCCGGCGTTCCCCTCTTCAACGGGCTCGGCCCCATCGACAAGTCGGCCGGCCAGCTGGCCGTGTTCGTCGACAAGGTGCTGGCCTCCACCGGAGCCGCCAAGACCGACGTCGTCGGCCACTCGCAGGGCGGCATGATGCCGAACTACTACCTCAAGTTCCTCGGCGGCGCCCCCAAGGTCAACGCACTGATCGGGCTCGCCCCCGACAACCACGGCACCACCCTGGACGGGCTCACCCAGCTGCTCCCGTACTTCCCCGGCGCCGAGGACCTGATCAGCTCCGCGACACCGGGGCTGGCCGACCAGATCGCCGGATCGGCGTTCGTGACGAAGCTCAACGCGGTCGGGGACACCGTGCCGGGGGTCCAGTACACGGTCATCGCGACCAAGTACGACGAGGTCGTCACGCCCTACCGGAGCGCGTTCCTCCAGGGGGCCGGCTCCAACGTACGCAACGTCGTGCTCCAGGACCTGTGCCCGCTGGACCTCTCCGAGCACGTCGCCATCGGGCTCACCGACCGGATCGCCTGGCACGAGGCGCTCAACTCCCTCGACCCGGCGCACGCCACCCGGACCACCTGCGCGTCCGTCTTCGAGTGACGTCGACGCACAGGCGGCCGGTCCGGTGAACGGGCCGTGCTAGAGACCGTGGCGGCCCGGCGTCGTCGCACGGCGTCGGGCCACGGCGAACAGCACGGCCGCCCCGAGGGCCAGCACGCCCGCCCCGGCGATCGCGATCAACGGGGTGGCGGCGCTGCCCCCCGTCGCGGCGAGGCCGGTACCCGCCGGGGAATCCGAAGGCACCGGGGCGAGCGCGGTACTGCCGTTCGTCTTCGGGTCGTTGTCACCGTGGCCGTTGTGCTCCACGGTGGACTTGCTCTCCCCGTCCGCGATCTGCTGGTCCGTCGGAGCCTTGGGCGCGGCCGAGGGGCGGCCGCCGGCGGAGGACCTGGCGCTCGGCTGCGCACTCGGCTTGGCGCTCGGGGCGGTGCCGGTCCCGGTGCCCGTGCTGCCGCCGCTGTCCTTGCCGAACACCACGTCCGAGCAGGTGTAGAAGGCCTCCGGGCTGTCCGAGCGCTGCCAGATGCTGTAGATCAGGTGCCGCCCGGACTTGTTCGGCACGCTGCCGGAGAACACGTAGTCCCCGTTCTGCATGCCCGGGTCGGTGGCCTTCGCGAACGGCGCCGGCTCCAGGTCCGACCACTTCAGCGGCTTGGCCGGGTCGTAGCCGTCCTTCGTGACGTACAGCTCGAAGGAGCCCTTGTGCGGGGCGGTCCCCTTGTACCGGAAGGTGTGCTCGCCCGCGGTCATCGGGCTCGCCGGCCAGTCGGCGCGGGCCAGGTCCAGGCCCCGGTACTTGTCGTTGCCGGCGGAGCAGAGCTGGCCGTTCGGGATCAACGAGCGGTGGTTGCCGGCCGCGTTGGCGATGTTCACCGCGTTCCAGTCGTAGAACGCCTGCGCGCCGCTCGCCGCCACCGCCGCCTTGCAGGCGGCCGACTTCGGGGACTCGGGCCCCTCCGCGTAGCAGGCCGCCACCCGGCTGACCGGGTCCGTCATCGAGCCGTGCGCGGCCGCCGGTGCGGCGGCGTACGCGGCCACCGCGAGCGGGGCGAGACCGACTGCGGCGATACGGGTCACGGTACGGCGGCGTGCGGGCATGAGTGGATCTCCTTCGGAGCGGCGGTGCGGGCGCGGATCGCGGTCGTCGGTGCGCCGGGAACCGGGCTGGGCGGCGCCGCCCCCCGTGGGTTCCGACGCCGCCCCATGCCCTCCTCGGCCCCGTCAAGCTAGCCCCCCGCACCCCGGCTCCCGCCCCTTTCGAGGCCCCCGCGAAGATCTTTAGGGTGCGCTTAAGGAAGCACTAAGCGGGCCTACAGAAAGAGGGCGGATGGGGGAGAATCCAGGGGTGACCTCGACGAACCTGAAGATCCGGATCGACGGTGCGGCCGGCGCGGCCGCCCCCTACGAGCAGCTGCGCGCCCAGATCGCCGGGGCGGCGCGGGCCGGCGACCTGCCGGTCGGGTACAAGCTGCCGACGGTGCGCGGGCTCGCGGAGGAGCTGGGGCTGGCGGCGAACACGGTCGCGAAGGCCTACCGGGCCCTGGAGGGCGACGGGGTGATCGAGACCCGGGGCCGGAACGGGACCTTCGTCGCGGCCGCCGGCGACGGGGCCGCCCGGGAGGCGGCCTCCGCCGCGCAGGCCTATGCGGAACGCGCGAAGCGGCTGGGCCTGGGCTTCGACGAGGCCACGGCGGCCGCCCTGGACGCCCTGCGCGCCCGGTACGGCCGGTAGCCCGAAGAACCCCGGCCCCTCAGCCCCCGTACGGGCGCAGCCGCGCCCGGAGGTGGTGGGTGAGGGGCTGTCCCATGGCCGCCATGTCCTGTTCGACCGTCAGTTCCCCGTCGTGGAAGGCGTACCGGCGCCGCATCGCGGTGACCTCCTTGGCCTTCGGGGTGCGGGCCACGGTGTCGGTGGCCATCTCGATCTCCGCGCCGGAGACCCGGCCGACGTACGTCTCCACGATGCCGGTCGGGTGCGCGAGGACCACCTCCACGGAGGCGTCGGGCAGGATGCGCCACCACCCGGACTCCCGCCCCGAGGGGCGCAGGGCCGTGCCGGACCCGTCGACCAGCCAGGCGCGCGACTCGTAGCGCAGGAACGGCCGGCCGTCGTGGCTGAAGGTGATCTCCTGCTCGTACCGGAAGTCCTGTTCCAGCGTCGGGTACTCGCCCGCACCGCTGCCGTGCCAGCGGCCCAGGAGGTGCAGGACGGGCTTCAGCTGGGGGTGCGGCTCCGGGCCCTCGCCGAGGACCTGGCTGTCGGGGTACGGGTTCTCCTGCGCCGGCTCGGGCACGTGCACGCTCCTGTTCGGTGTCCCCGGGACTCTCCCCGGGCCGGGGCCCATTGTCGTCGGCGTACGGGTCCGGCCGGCCCCCGCCCCGCCCACGGCTCCGCCCGGGACGGGCCGGCTACAGGTACAGGCCCGCCTCCGGGTCGTGCTGGCCCTGCGGCGGCAGCAGCGACGCGGGGCCCGCGCCCCGTCGCAGCGCGAACAGCTCGGCCAGCGTGGCGCCCTCGCGCGAGACCCCCTCGTCCGTGCCCAACCAGTCCACCGCCTCGCCGTGCGTCAGGCGGCCCACCTCGATGCGGGCCAGGCAGCGGCCCGGCCGGACCACCGCCGGGTGCAGCCGTTCCAGGTCCTCGTTGGTGGTCACCCCGACCAGCACGTTGCGGCCCTGCCCCAGCAGCCCGTCCGTCAGGTTCAGCAGCCGCGACAGCGCCTGGCCGGCCGTGTGCCGGGCCTCGCCGCGGATCAGCTCGTCGCAGTCCTCCAGTAGGAGCAGCCGCCAGCGGCCCTTCGCCGTGCCCTCGTCCTCGCCGATCGCGATGTCCATCAGGTAGCCCACGTCGTTGAACAGCCGCTCCGGGTCCAGGACGCAGTCCACCTGGCACCAGTCCCGCCACGACCGGGCCAGCGTCCGCAGTGCGGAGGTCTTGCCGGTGCCCGGCGGGCCGTGCAGCAGGAGCAGCCGCCCCGCGATGTCGTCCGGGGTCACCTTCATCAGCCGGTCCATCGCCCCGGCCACCGGCGCCGTGTAGTTGGGCCGCACCTCCGCCCAGGTCCCGGCGGCGATCTGGCGGGTCGTCCGGTACGGGCCGCGGCGGGGGGAGACGTACCAGAACCCCATGGTGACGTTCTCCGGCTGCGGTTCGGGTTCGTCCTGCACCCCCTCCGTGGCCTCGCCGAGCACGCCGGCGGCGAGTTCGTCGCTGACCGCCGTCACTGTGACGTCCGCGCCGCGGCTCCAGCGGGAGACGAGCATCGTCCAGCCCTCGCCCTCCGCGAGGGTGGCGCTGCGGTCGGAGTCGCGCGCCGAGCGCAGCACTGTGGCCTCGGGCGGCAGCAAGGTCGCCTCCGCCTTCACCCGCTCGATCGTCACGCTGTGCGAGTACGGCTGCTCGCCGGAGGCGAACCGGCCGAGGAACAGCGCGTCGACGACATCCGACGGCGAATCGCTGTCGTCGACGTTGAGCCGGATCGGCAGCGCGTCATGCGGGTTGGCTGGCATGGCGCCCATGATCCGGCACGAAGTGACCTCGTGCACCCGTGTTTCGCCGGATCGGGTGCCCGGGTTCCCTCTTCAAACGCGCCGGTGGTGAAGATTCGGGTCGCAACTCCACGCCGAAAATTCTTGGCATGAACACTTCCGGCCAACCCCGGCTCCCAGTACCACGGACTCAGGAGTAACCCCCACAAGGAGCCGCACACATGAGCATGAAGATGTCGCGCTTCGCCGCCCTGACCTCCTCCCTCTTACTCGCCGCGGGCGCCGCCCTGTTCGGCACCGGACAAGCGGCCGCCGCCACGGCCGATTTCGGCTACGTCGCCCTCGGCGACTCGTACTCCTCCGGCGTCGGCGCCGGCAACTACGACAGCGGGAGCGGCAACTGCAAGCGCACCTCCCGCGCCTACCCGGCCCTGTGGGCCGCCGCCCACTCCCCGCAGACCTTCTCCTTCACCGCCTGCTCCGGCGCCCGTACGGGTGACGTCCTCTCCGGGCAGCTCGGTCCGCTGAACTCCGGCACCGACCTGGTCAGCATCACCATCGGCGGCAACGACGCAGGATTCTCCGACGTCATGACGACCTGTGTGCTCCAGTCCGAGTCCACCTGCGTCAGTCGCGTCAACCAGGCCAAGGCGTACGTCGACTCCACCCTCCCCGGCCAGCTCGACCAGGTCTACGACGCCATCCACGGCCGGGCGCCGGGCGCGCACGTCGTCGTCCTCGGCTATCCCCGCTTCTACAAGCTGAACGGAACCTGCGTCACCGGCCTCACGGAGGGCGAGCGCTCCGCCATCAACGGTGCGGCCGACTACCTGAACGCCGCCATCGCCAAACGCGCCGCCGACCACGGCTTCACCTTCGCCTCGGTCGCCGGCGCCTTCACCGGCCACGAGATCTGCTCCGCCGACGCGTGGCTGCACAGCCTCAACTGGCTCAACATCGGCGAGTCGTACCACCCCACGGCCGCCGGACAGTCCGGTGGCTACCTGCCCGTCTTCACCAACGCCGCCTGACCGGGCGGTCACGAGGCAGTGGCGTCCGGGCCCGCGGCCTCGGACTCCGCAGCCCCGGGCCCCGCGGCCACCGGCTCGGTGGTGGCCGCCGGGGTCGCCGGCCCCGCCGACACCGGGGCCGGTGAACCGCTCGGCCCGGGGGAGGGGGAGGCCCCGTCCGTCGGGGGTTCCCCCTCCCCCTCTTCGCACGTCACGGAGAACTCCACCCAGTCCGAAACCGCCGGTGCGGCCCCCCTCACCTCCAGCCGGACCGCGTCGTCGAAGGTCGCGTTCGGGTAGTACGTGAGCTCGGTGTGGTCCAGCTGCCGGCTCCGGGGCCCGTCCGCCCCGTACGTGACGGACTGCCAGCCGGGGTCGGAGGTGACCCCGCTGCGCGTCGCCCAGCGGTACTCCAGTACGGCGGGCGTACGGTCCGCCTCGACGGTCGCCGTGAAGGCGGGCGCCCGCGCCGCATCGGGCGGGCACGTCCCCCGGTAGTCCGCCCGTACGGCGTGCACCGCCACGGCGAAGTGCGGCGCGGGCGTGGCCGACGGCGAAGCGGACGGCGACGGCGACGGCGTGGCGGACGGTGACGGCGACGGTGAGGCGGACGGCTCCGTGGACGTCCCGGCCGCCGTGGTGACCGGACCCGTCGGGCCGGTGCCCCCGCTCCCGCCCGTGTCGCCGCGGTCCTTGAGCAGCAGCCACCCCAACGCGACCACCGCCAGCAGCAGCACGATGATCCCGACGGTCAGCACCAGCCCGGCCCGCCCCTCGCGCGGCGCCCCGCCGCCCGCGGCCCCGGCCGCAGCGGTACCCGACGCCGGATCGGTCATCGGCACCGGCATCGGCGGGGTCGGCCCGTCGCGCCGGTCGCGCCCGTACGGCCCGTCCTGCGGGCCGGCCCGGTGGTGCGCCGTGGCCGTCGGGGAGTCCGGCCCGGACACCGCGCCGCCGGAGCCCCGCAGGGTCCCGCCCGCCCCGACGATCCGCAGCATCCGGGCCGCCTCCGCCGCGGGCAGCCGCTCCGCCGGGTCCTTGCGCAGCAGCCCCTCCAGCACCGGGGTCAGCGGGCCCGCCCGGTGCGGTGGCGGCAGCTCCTCGTCCACCACCGCCCGCAGCGTCGAGAGCGGGGTGTCCTGCCGGAACGGCGAAACCCCTTCGACGGCGGCGTACAACATCACCCCGAGCGACCACAGGTCCGATTCGGGCCCCGGATCGCGCCCCAGCGCCCGCTCCGGTGCGAGGAACTCGGGGGAGCCCACCACCTCGCCCGTCATCGTGATCGTCGACGATCCCTCCAGGCTGGCGATCCCGAAGTCGCTCAGCACCATCCGGCCGTCGTTGGCGATCAGCACGTTGGAGGGCTTGACGTCCCGGTGCAACACCCCGGCCTCGTGCGCGGCGCGCAGCGCGGCCAGCACCTGCTCCCCGAGGTGCGCGGCCCGCTGCGGGGTGAGCGGCCCCTCGGCCTCCAGTACGTCGGCCAGCGACAGCCCGCGCACCAGCTCCATCACGATCCAGGGCCGGCCGTCCTCGGTCACCACGTCGTAGACCGTGACGACCCCGCGGTGCGAGACCCGGGCTGCCGCCCAGGCCTCCCGTTCGAGCCGCCGGTACATCCGGCCGATCGCGGCGCCGTCCAGCCCCGTCGGAGGCCGGACCTCTTTGACGGCGACCTCGCGGCCCAGTACTTCGTCACGGGCCCGCCACACGATGCCCATGCCGCCCCGGCCCAGCACGTCGATCAGCCGGTACCGGCCCGAGATGACACGGTCCGCAGCGGATTCCCCGCCCGCCCCGCCGATTTCGTCACTCACGCGAGCCCCCTGGTGTGTCCGTGTGTCGGCGGGCGATCACTCCAAGTTAGCGCAGCGCGCGCGATGTGGCCCCGGTCCGCGCACGACCCGCGCGGCGCCCCCCGAAGGCCCCCCTTACCTGCGGAGAGTGACGGATGACTCCGCTGAGTAATCGTCAACTCCCCGTCGCTATAGGGGTAATTCACACCACCGGGATACCCGAGCACGACGTGGGGGCGATAGGGTTACCCTGCCCGGGCCGGGTGCCCTCGTACGGGTGGGGAGAGAACATGGAACAGATAGCAATGCGCAGCAGGCCGCCACGCGTGCCTGCCATCACGTGCGGCAGTAGTGCGACCAGTTCGCGCCTCGACCGCCACCTCGCCGTGCTGGGCGGACCTGCCGTCCCCCACCGCGAGACGGCCGAGGCGACGCTGCTGATGCGCGAACTCACCTCTCGCGACCACACGCACCGCCTGCGGAGCCGGAGCGCGCGCGTCTCGCTCTTCGCGCCGCTGCGCCGTCTGCGTCGCACGCTCTTCGGTAGCCGCCGCTCGTAACAACCGTCCCCGACTCCTCAAGGTTTCGCCCCCGGCCCTACGCAACCACACCATCCCGGCGCAGTGTCGTGATCTGTGCGCCCGTCATCCCCAGGGCGCGCAGCAGGGCCTCGGTGTGTTCGCCGAGCGCGGGCACCGCACCCATGTGCGGTGCCGCGCCACCCGGCAGGCCGATCGGCGGCAGCAGTGCCCGTAGCGGACCCGCCGGTGATCCCACCTCCCGCCAGCGGTCCCGTGCGGCCAGCTGCGGATGCTGTGCGAGCCGGGCCACCGAGTTCAGCCGTGCGCACGCGATGCCCGCCGCCTCCAGCCGCTCGACCGCCTCGTCCGCGCCCAGCCGGGCCAGCGCCTCGGCGACCACCGCATCGGTCTTCTCCCGCCCCCGGGTGCGCGCCGCGTTCGTCGCGTACGCCGGATCCTCGGCCAACTCGGGCCGCTCCAACACCTGTTCTGCGAGCCGACGCCACTCGCGGTCGTTCTGCACCGACAACAGCACCCGGTCCCCGTCCGCCGTCGGGTAGGCGTCGTACGGGGCGATGACGGCGTGCGCGAGGCCCGTGCGCACCGGCTGCTCCCCGCCGTGCATGGTGTGGTGCAGCGGATGCCCCATCCATTCGGCCAGCGCGTCGAGCATCGAGACCTCCACCCGGCCCCCGCGCCCGGTCGTCCCGCGGCGCAGAAGGGCCGCGAGGACCCCGGAGAAGGCGTACATGGCCGCCGCGATGTCCGCCGCCGGAATGCCCGCCTTGACGGGCTGCTCCGGCGTGCCGGTCACCGAGACCAGCCCCGCCTCGCACTGCACGAGCATGTCGTAGGCGCGCTTGTGGGCGTACGGGCCCTCGGACCCGTACCCGGAGATGTCGACGGCGACCAGCCGCGGGTAGCGCTCGCACAGCGAGGCCGAATCGAGGCCGAGCCGGGCCGCGGCCCCCTGGGCGAGGTTCTGCACGAAGACGTCGGCGCCGGCGAGCAGTTCGTGCAGCACCTCCAGGCCGCGCGGGTCCTTCAGGTCGAGCGCGATCGACTCCTTGCCGCGGTTGGCCCAGACGAAGTGCGAGGCCAGTCCGTGCGCAGTGGTGTCGTAGGCGCGCGCGAAGTCGCCGCCGTCGGGCCGCTCGACCTTGATCACCCGGGCTCCGAGGTCGGCGAGCTGGCGGGTGGCGAAAGGGGCCGAGACGGCCTGTTCGACGGCGACGACGGTGACACCGTCGAGCGGCAGGGGGTCGACGGGGTGCGCGGGCACGGGTGAGTCGGATGTCATGACAGCCTGCCTACCTGCCCGGCCCCCGGCCTGTCACCACACGGGGCGCCGACATCCCCTGCTTTTCACGGTTCGTCCGCCTGTGGCGCCGGTCTCAGTCGCGGCGGGCGCGGCTCTCAGTCCTGGCCGCGCGCGAACCTGCGCGCGGCCGGCGGCGCGCAGAGGACCAGCAGGAGCAGCGACCAGGCGACGGCTCCCGCGACCGGGTGCGCCGCCGGCCACGCGGCGCCCGCCGCGGCCTCGCCACCGGCGTTCCCGCACAGCGAGCGCACCGCCGTGGCGACGGCGCTGATCGGGTTCCACTCGGCGACCGCGCGCAGCCATCCGGGCAGTCCGGCGGTCGGCAGGTACGCGCTGGACAGCATCGGCAGTACGAAGGTGGCGCTGCCGAGCTGGCCCGCCGCCTCCTCGCTCCGACTGAGCAGGCCGAGGTACGTCCCCACCCATGCCGTCGCGAAGCGGAACAGCAGCAGCACGCCGAACGCCCCCAGTGCGCCCGGGAGCCCGTTCTCGATCCGCCAGCCCATCGCGAGCCCCACTAGCATCACCGGCACCATGGAGACCGCCGTGGTCAGCAGATCGGCGGCCGTCTGCCCGAGCGGTACGGCCGCGCGGCTCATCGGTAGCGAGCGGAAGCGGTCCGTCACCCCACGGTGGACGTCCTGCGCGGCCGTGAACATGCCCGTCATCAGGCCGTTCGCGGCGGTCGCGGCGAGCAGCCCGGGCACCAGGAACTCGCGGTACTCGGAGCCGGGCATGGCGAGCGCGCTGCCGAACACGTACCCGAAGAAGAGCAGCATCGTGATCGGCATGGTCTGCGTGAGGACCAGCAGCGCGGGCGCGTGCCGGGCCTTCTGCAACTGGCGGGTGAAGACGGCGCCGCCGTCCGACAGCAGGGTGCTCATGCCGCGTGCTCCTTCTGCGCGAGGGGGCTCCGGGTGAGGCGCAGGAACACCTCGTCGAGGGTGGGGGGACGCAGACTCGCGTCGGTGACCGGGACCCCGGCCCGGTCGAGCGCGCGGATGATCCGGGGCAGGGTGAGCTCCCGGTCCGTGGTCGTCACCCCGGCGGTCAGGCACTGCCGGTCGAGTACGGGCCGCCCGCCGGTCAGCTGGTCGAGTACGACGGCCGCGCCGTCGAGTGCCGCGGCCTCGGCGACGGTCACTTCGGCGTACGCGCCGATCCGGGACTTGAGCTCGTCCGGGGTGCCGGTGGCGACGGCCCGGCCGCGGTCCACGACCACGATGTCGTCGGCGAGACGGTCGGCCTCCTCCAGGTACTGGGTGGTGAGCAGGACGGTCGTGCCCTCCTCGGCGAGCGCCCGTACGGCCGTCCAGATGTGCTCGCGGGCCGCCGGATCGAGGCCGGTGGTGGGCTCGTCGAGGAACAGCACCCGGGGGTGGGTGATCAGCCCGGCGGCCAGGTCGAGGCGCCTGCGCATCCCGCCGGACCAGGTGGAGGTCACCCGGTCGGCGGCCTCGGTGAGGCCGAAGCGCTCCAGTAGCCCGTCGGCGCGGGTCCGCGCGGCCGCTCCGCGCAGTCCCGCGAGGCGGGCGAAGAGCCGCAGGTTCTCGCGGCCCGTCAGGTCCCCGTCGACGGAGGCGTACTGGCCGGTGACGCCGATGGCGCGGCGGACGGCGGCCGGATCGCGCGTGACGTCGTGGCCGGCGACGAGGGCGCGTCCGCCGGTGGGCCGGGTCAGCGTGGCAAGGATCCGTACGGCCGTGGTCTTTCCGGCCCCGTTGGGGCCGAGGAGGCCGCAGACCGAGCCCTCCGGCACGGCCAGATCGAGGCCGCGCAGGGCGTGCACCTTGCCGAAGCGCTTCTCCAAACCCTCACTCAGTACAGCGTACGTAGTTGTCATGTGGAGGACCCTACCTCACTCCGTACGGTGTACGTAACTAGGATGAGGGCGAGGTGATCGAGTGATGGCAGCGAGCGGGCGACCCGCCCAACCCGAAGTGATCTGGGCCCGCCCGGGCCGCGCCGGACGCGGACCCCGGCCCGCGCACACCCGCGAGTCCATCGCGGCCGAGGCCGTGCGGATCGCGGACGCGGAGGGGATCGAGGCCGTCTCCATGCGGCGGGTGGCCGCCGGGATCGGCGCCGGGACGATGTCCCTCTACAACTACGTGCCGCGCAAGGAGGACCTGTACGAGCTGATGGTCGACGCGGTCAGCGGGGAGTACGAACTGACCCCGCCGACCGGGGACTGGCGGGCCGACCTGCTTGCGCTCGCCCGCCAGACGCGGGAGCTGATGCACCGCCACCCCTGGCTGCCCCGGCTGCTGTCGCCCGTGTACGGCTTCAGCCCGAACGCCCTGCGCTACCTGGAGCACAGCCTGGACTGCCTGGTCCCGCTGGAGGTCTCCGGTCCGCAGAAGCTGGAACTCGTCGCCGCGGTCAACGGCACGGTGGCCACCTTCGTGGCGAGCGAGCTGGCCCTGGCCGAGCGGGCCCGGTCGCTGCCGTGGAGCGAGACCGCCGAGGAGGGCGTACGCACGGCCTGGCTGGTCTCCCGGCTGGCGACGGGGGAGTACCCCCTGCTGGCGGCGGCGCTCACGGGCGCCCATCCGGTGTCGGAGGCGGCGTCCGGCCTCGCCGCGGTCTTCGACCGCTCGGTGTCCCGCCTCCTCGGGGCCTGGGAACCGACACAGGGCTGACCGCGGCCCGGCCCGGGCTCGGTCGGGGTCCGGCCCGGTCCGGCCTGTGCGTGGTCGGGGGCAGGCCCGGCGTGCGCCCGGCTGCGCTCGGCCCGTGCCCGGTCGGGGTCAGGCCCGGCGTGCGCCCGGTGGGGATCCGGCCTGGCACCGGCCCGGGCTCGGCGGGGTCCGGCCTGCGCTCGGCCTGTGCTCGGCCTGTGCCCGGCCTGTGCTCGGTCGGGTGCAGCGGGGGTGGGGTGGCGGTGTTTGGGTCAGAGCAGGGCGAACTGGCCCCCCGGGCCCTCCTCCTGGTGGTCCAGAACGGAGGCCGGGCGCCGGGCCCAGCGCGGCGGCGGCAGTACTCCCGCAGCCGCCGGCAGCAGCGGCCCGGGGGTGAAAGCCGCCCGCTCCGGAGCCAGATCGGCCAGCAGCGCCAACGTGGTCACCAGTGCCAGTAGCTCCGAGGTCCAGGCCTGCGGCCACTCGGCCGGACCGATCGCCTCCAGCCCGTCGGCCTGCGGGTCCCGGTGGGCGGTGCGGGCGGCGAACCAGGCCTCCAGCACGCGCGTGCCGCCCTGCACCTCGTACTCCCAGGCGCCCGGCGGCACGGGGGAGACCGTCCCGGCCCCCAGGCTCAAGGTCTCGCTCTCCGCGTCGTACGTGAGCCCCTCCGGCCAGGCCTGCACCGCCGAGCGCACGTACGGGCGCCGCCCGCCGGGCAGCCGGGGCGGCTCGGCGCCGGGCCCGCCGCGCAGCTGGACGGTGAGCAGCCGGTGCCCCAGCTTCAGCCCGGCCCGCCAGCGCCCGGGGTCGGCGGTGAGCGGGACCTCGTACCCGCGGGGCCCGGGGCGGCCCGCCGCGAGGATCCAGCACAGCACGTCCTGCGGGGTCACCGGGCAGTCGTAGCGCTCGCCCAGCAGCGGCAGCAGGCCCGGCGCGAAATTGGGCTCGGCGCCGCCGGGGCGCCGGTGCAGCGGGCGGATCCGGCCCAGGCGGCCGGCCGGGAGGTGGGCGGTGACCAGCAGCTCCGGGGTCTCGACGGCGAAGAGCTGGTGTTCGTCGAGGACCCGCCACAGCTCCGGCCGGGCCGTGTCGATGAGCCGCTGGTCGGGCAGCAGCCACTGCTCGTCGAAGGGGTCGCGCAGCACCCGTACGGGGTCGGGGCAGGGGCCCGGCGCATCGGCGAAGCGGGCGGTCGACGGCGAGCGCTGTCCGGGCAGCGCGGCCGCCCCGGTGGTGGGCGTACGGGTCCGGGTCGGGCGGAACAGCCGGTCCCGCTCGGACCCTTCGGCGCCGGTCAGGGCCGCCCAGCGGGCGCGCAGGGCCGCGGGGTCGGGGGCCGCCACCCAGGCCCGGCCCAGGCGCAGGCCGCCCACGGCCCAGGGCATCAGATCGTCCAGCAGCGGTACGTCTTCGCTCACCCGGCAGATGGTAGCGACGGGCGGCGGCGACCGGGCTGCGCGCGGGCCGAAGAGATACGCTCCCTATGTACGGATATGTTCGGTGTTCCGTACGGCTGGGTTCCGATGGCGAGGAGGCGGTCATGAGTCAGTACGACGAATACTCGACTCCGTCGCAGGCCGAGGGCGAGCGGCTCGACGAGGACATGGACGAGAAGGAGAAGATGCAGCGGCACCACCCGCAGACGACGCGGACCACGCCGTCGCAGGCGGAGGGCGAACGCAGCAGGGACGACGAGGAGAAGTAGCGTCGCGTCCTGCGGGGACGGTCGGCCGGCGTCGAGCGGTCGCGTGGCGTCGAAGGGTCAGGTGGCGTCGACGGTGACCGTGAACGAGAACCGGTCGCCCCGGTACCGGATCCGCGCCACGTCCACGACCCGGCCGTCCTCGTCGTACGTCACGCCCGTGTAGTGCAGGATCGGACTGAGCAGCGGCACCTGGAGCAGCTCGGCCGTCTCCGGGTCGGCCAGCCGCGCCTCGACCGTGTCCGTGATCCTGCTGATCTTCACTCCCACCACGTCACGCAGCACCTTCGTCATCGGCCAGCGGGCCAGATCGGCCAGGTCCACCGCCTCGGCCACCTCCGGGCGGACCGCGTTCTCCACCCAGTTGGTCGGCTCGCCGCTCTCGCCGTCATGGCGCAGCCGGCGGTACGTGACCACCTCGGCCGTGTCCGGGAAGTGCTCCAGCAGCTCCCCGGACACGACCGTCCGCTCATGGCCGAGGACCGTCGTGCGGTCGCCCGACTGCTGCGCGACGATGGCGTCGACCGAACCCAACAGGCGCACCGGCGCCCCGCGCCGAGCACCCGGCTCGATGAACGTGCCGCGCCGCCGGTGCCGGCTGATCAGCCCCTCGCCCTCCAGCTCCTTGAGCGCCTGGCGCATGGTCAGCACGCTCACCCCGTAGTGCTCGGCGAGCTGCTCCTCGGTGGGCAGGCGCAGCGAGGCGTCCGGGGTGCGCCCCAGTATCGAGGCGCGCAGCGACTGCGACACCTGGTACCAGAGCGGCAGCTTCCGGTTGAGCACGAGCGAGTCGGGGGCGAAGGCGGTCACGGGTGGTTCTCCGTACGGACGGGGCGTGGGGCGCGCGGGGCGCCGTGCGTGACACACGGCGCGCTGTGCGTGGCGCGTAGCGATACTAGGCGCGGAAGTGCCGCTGGAGACCCTGCCAGACGTCGTCGTATCCGCGCTGGAGGTGATCGGCGCCGGCCGCCTGGGTGGTGGCGGTGATCGGCCAGCGGGTTTCGAACATGAAGGCCAGGCCGTCGTCGATCTTCTGCGGCTTCAGCTCGGCGGCGCTCGCCCGGTCGAAGGTCTCCCGGTCCGGTCCGTGCGCGGACATCATGTTGTGCAGCGAGCCGCCGCCGGGGACGAAGCCTTCCGCCTTGGCGTCGTAGGCGCCCTCGATCAGGCCCATGTACTCGCTCATGACGTTCCGGTGGAAGTACGGCGGGCGGAAGGTGTCCTCGCCGACCAGCCAGCGCGGGGCGAAGACCACGAAGTCCACGCCCGCGAGCCCCGGGGTGTCGGAGGGCGAGGTCAGCACGGTGAAGATCGACGGGTCCGGGTGGTCGTAGCTGATGGAGCCCAGGACGTTGAAACGACGCAGGTCGTACACGTACGGGGTGTGCGTGCCGTACCAGGCGACCACGTCGAGCGGGGAGTGGTCGTGGGTGGCGGCCCAGAGGTTGCCGCAGAACTTGTTGATCACCTCGGTCGGGCGCTCGACGTCCTCGTACGCGGCCACCGGGGCCCGGAAGTCGCGCGCGGCGGCGAGGCCGTTGGCGCCGATGGGGCCAAGGTCGGGCAGCTCGAAGGGGCGGCCGTAGTTCTCGCAGACGTACCCGCGGGCGTCGTCGTCCAGCAGCTCCACCCGGAAGCGCACGCCGCGGGGGATCAGGGCGACCTCGCCCGGGCCGGCGCTGAGCAGGCCGAGCTCGGTGCGCAGCAACAGGCCGCCGCGCTCGGGGACGATCAGCAGCTCGCCGTCGGAGTCGCTGAACACCCGGTCGGTCATGGAGGCGTTGGCGGAGTAGAGGTGGATGGCCATGCCGCTGCGCTGGGTGGTGTCGCCGTTGCCGCCGAGGGTCCACAGGCCCGCCAGGAAGTCGGTGCCGGGGGCCGGGTCGGGCAGCGGGTTCCAGCGGAGCCGGTTGGGGTCCGCGGGGGCCTCGGTGAAGGGTGCGGAGCGCAGGGCGCCGTTGTCGATCCGGGCGAACGGCGGGTGGGCCGCCGAGGGGCGGATGCGGTAGAGCCAGGAGCGGCGGTTGTGGTTGCGGGGCTCGGTGAAGGCGCTGCCGCTGAGCTGCTCGGCGTACAGGCCGAGGGGTGCGCGCTGGGGCGAGTTGCGGCCGGGCGGCAGGGCGCCGGGGACGGCTTCCGAGCTGTGCTCGTTGCCGAAGCCGGTGAGGTATTCCAGTGCCTCCGCCGTCTTCCTGGCCTGCTCGCTCATGGGTGCTCCCGCTCTGTGACTGTCGAAGGAATCCTATGGTTGACAGTAGGATTCCGCGGCGCGCGCGTCAATGGCTCCCCGGGCTGCCTGGCCGGATCGGGCCGGTGGGGGAGGCCGGGGCGGGTGCGTCGTGCCGATTGGCGGTGCCGCGGGGGATCCAAAAAGATGAACATTGCTCTACTCTCACGCGCATGTCGTGGACCCGCAGGTTCCCTGCCGTGCCGGCGGCGCTCCTCGCCGCCCTCCTCGCCCTCGTGTCCCTCTTCGCCGCCGCGCCCGCCGCACGCGCGCACGAGGAGCGCCCCGTGACCCTGCCCGACGGCTCCGGGTCCGTGCCGCAGTACCGGAAGGCCGAGCCCGACCTGCTGGTCTGCAAGACCGACCGGCCCGCCTTCGAACGCCGGATATCCGCCTTCCCCGAGGAGCTGAAGCAGCGCAACCTCGCCCTGTACGAGCGCTGCGAGAAGAGCGGCTACCGGCACCTCCAGGAAGCCGTCGACGCGGTGGACCGGCCCGGCATGAACATCGCGATCCTCCCCGGCCTGTACGAGGAGGAGCCCTCACTGCCGAAGCCGGCGGGGGAGTGCGCCGCGCTCAAGGCCCCCAACTCCGCGCTCGGCTACCAGATCCTCAGCTACGAGCAGCAGGTGCAGTGCCGGCACAACCAGAACCTCGTCGCCGTCCTCGGCAAGACGGACCTACAGATCGAGGGCACCGGCGCCACCCGCCTCGACGTCGTCATCGACGCCAAGTACCAGAAGCTGAACGCCATCCGCGCCGACAAGTCGAACGGCATCTACTTCCGCAACTTCACCGCGCAGCGCACCACCTTCAACTCGCTGTACGTCCTCGCGGGCGACGGGTTCGTCATCGACGACGTACTGACCCGCTGGAACGACGAGTACGGCTTCCTGACCTTCGCCAGCGACCACGGGCTCTACAAGAACTGCGAGTCGTACGGGAACGGCGACTCCGGCATCTACCCCGGCAGCGCCTCCAACATCAACGACGGCCGCGGCTACGAGGTCCCGCGCTACTCCATCGAGATCACGGGCTGCCACAGCCACCACAACATGGTGGGCTACTCCGGCACCGCGGGCGACTCGGTCTGGGTGCACGACAACGAGTTCGACCAGAACATGGGCGGCGCCTCGATGGACAGCGCCTTCCCCGGGCACCCCGGGCTCCCGCAGAACCACGCCAGGTTCGAACGGAACCTGATCCACGACAACAATGCCGACTACTACGGGTACGTCGCCGACGGCACCTGCGCCAAACCGCCGATCGAGCGCGGCTACGAGCAGGGGGTGGTCTGCCCGCAGATCTCCATGCCGCCGGGCACCGGCATCATCACCGCGGGCGGCAACTGGAACGTCTACGAGAACAACTGGGTGTACGGGCACCGGCGCGCGGGCTTCTTCCTCTCGGCGGTCCCCGCGTTCATCCGCGGTGAGGAGAAGTGGTCGAAGCAGGCCGACACCTCCCACCACAACCGCTACGCCGGGAACGTGCTCGGCAAGGACAAGTCCGGCGCCGACCGTCCCAACGGCATGGACGTCTGGTGGGACGGCCAGGGCCGCGGAAACTGCTGGCAGTCCGGACCCGCCGGCTCCACCCCGGGCACGCTCCCCGAGTGCGGCGAGCGCCGAGGCGCGGTGTCGGGCGGTTCGGCCCGGCTGGTGGGCGAGCCCGTCAAACTCGCCCAGCTGCTGGTCTGCGCCGACTACAGCGTCCAGGCGCGCAAGCTCCCGGCCGGCTGCGACTGGTACGGCGCACGCGGCCTGGAGCGGGTGGAGACCCAGATCGCGCTGGCGGCGGCGGCGGTGCTGGCGCTGGTGGGCGGGGTGCTGTGGCGGCGCCGCCTGCGCGGCTCCCGGCTGGGCACGGCTGCCTCGCTGCTGGGCCTGGCCGGGCTGGCCCTGGACGTGGCCGGCTCCACCACGCCCCTCGTCGGCACCTTCGTCCCGGCCCTGGCGCTGCTCCTGCTGGGCCTGTGGTGGACGGGCGCGGGCATCGCCCTGCGGCCCACCCGCCCCTGGCTGGCGCGGCTGACCCTGCTGCTGGCGGCGCTCACCCTCCTGGACGCCTTCGACAAGGCCGTCCTGATGATCCCCTGGATCCCCGTCGGCCCCGCCTGGATCCGTGCCCTCCTCGCCGTCCCCTGGATCCTCTGGGCCACCGTCGCAGCCGCCCGCCCGACCCGCCCGGCGTCCCCGCCCGCGGCCGACCCCGATACCGATCCCGCAGGCGGTGGACGGGGCGCCGGGACCGTGGTGACCGAAGGAGGAGCGCAGTGACCGGCGACCGGACCGCGGACCCCGTCCGGTGCGACGGCTGCGCAGTGCCACCCCTCGGGGTGCGATCCCGGAGGGCGGCCCGCACCGCGGCCCTGCTCGCACTCGTCCTGCTGTTCGTCGGCGGCGCGGCGACGGGCTGCGGCGGACGGGCGACCACCCACCACAAGCCCGGCACCAGCCACGAGCAGGCCACCGGAAACGTCGGCACCCTGCTCGACGCCCAAGACCCCGGCGGGCACCGGCTCCGCGAGATCCCGGCCGAGGGCGCGCCGGAAGTCCAGCTCACCGCCCGCCCCGACTCCGAGGACGGCTGGAACCTCCAGCTGACGGTGAAGAACTTCCGCTTCACCCCTGACAGCACCGGCGGCGCCGCCCTCCCGGGCGCGGGCCACGCGCACCTGGAGCTCGACGGCCGCAAACTGGCCCGGCTGTACGGCCCCTGGTTCCACCTGCCCGCCTCGCAGGTCCCCGAGGGCGCGCACACCCTGACCGTCCGCCTCTACGCGGACGACCACACCGCCTGGGCCGTCGCCGGCAAGACGATCGAGGGCACGCTGCAGCTCACCGCCGCCGCCCCGGGCCAGCCCGGCGGCCACAGCCACACCCCACCCTCGCCGACGCCGTCCGATGTGCAAGCCGACCGCACCGTCACCCTCACCGTCCGGGACGGCAAGGTGACCCCCGCCCCCGGCCGCACCGAGCTGCGGCGCGGCGAGCGCGTCGCCCTGCGCGTCACCAGCGACCGCGCCGACACCCTCCACGTCCACGGCTACGACAAGGAACTCGCCCTGCCGGCAGGCCAGGAAGCCACCCTGGTCCTGACGGTCGACCGTACGGGCCTCTTCGAGGTCGAGACCCACGAGTCCGACCTCGTCCTGACCCAGCTCCTCGTCCGGTGACCCGGCCCGCGCCCACCCGGCCCACACCGCCCGCGCCCACACCGCCCGCGCCCACCCGGCCCCAGCCCCATCCGGTCTGTACCCACGCGGCACCGTTCCCCTTCCGCGGTGGGGAACGTGGCCGTGCGGGCGGCCCGCGATGATCCCGGTCGGGCCGGGTCTCGTACCCGCCGCGGGCAGCGGTGGCGGGGGCCGGGGCGTGGTCCTTCGCCCGGCCGATCCGCCCACCCTGCTCGCGCACGGGATCGGGTCCCAGCACGATCTGCCGATCTCTCCCTTCTACGCGTTCGCCGGTGCCTTCGCCGCGCTGTTCGTCTCCTTCCTCGCGCTCGGTCTGCTGTGGTCCTCCTCCCGCTTCCGCGGCGACCGGTCAGGCAGCGCACTGCCCGCCGCCCTGGAGCGGATCGCCGACGCGCCGGCCACCCGCACCGCCCTGCGCGGGCTCGGTCTCGCCGCCGCGCTCGCCGTCCTCCTCCTGCTCCTCCTCGGTCCTGACGATCCCGCGCGCAACCCCGCCCCCGGCGCCGTCTACGTCCTCCTCTGGGTCGGTCTCGTCCCCGCCTCCCTCCTCCTCGGCCCCGTCTGGCGCCTGATCAACCCGCTCCGCACCCTGTACTGCCTGTACCGCCGGTTGCCCCGCGCCCGGCGTCACGCGCCCGCCCCCCTGCCCGCCCGGCTCGGCCAATGGCCCGCCGCCGCCGGACTGTTCGCCTTCACCTGGCTCGAACTCGCCGCTCCGGATCCCGCATCCACCACCACCCTCCTGACCGCCCTCACCGGCTACGCCGCCGTCCAACTCGCGCTCGCCGCCCGCTTCGGCGAGCGCTGGTTCGCCGACGCCGACGCCTTCGAGGCGTACTCCGCCCTCCTGGCCCGGCTCTCCCCCCTCGGCCGCCGTAGCGACGGCCGCCTCGTACTCCGCAACCCCTTCCACGGACTCGACGCGACACCCGAGCGGCCCGGACTCGTCGCCACCGTCTGCGTCCTACTCGGCTCCACCGCCTACGACGGCTACTCCGACAACCCCTCGTGGATCAACACCCTCCAGACCTCCCCCCTCGGCCGCACCCCCACGGCCACGCTCGGACTCCTCGCGTCCATCGCCCTCGTCGCCACCCTGTACTGCCTGTGCGCAGCGGTCACCCGCCTCGTCTGCGGCCCGCACCCGGGCCCGTTGACCGCCTTCGCGCACTCACTCGTACCGATCGCAATCGGCTATCTCGTCGCCCACTACTTCTCCCTCCTGGTAACCGAAGGGCCACGCACGGTAAGCATGGCACTCGGCACTGACAACGCCCCAGAACCCTTGCCACCACTGGGCCCCGGCGGCCTCGCAGCCCTCCAAGTCATCGCCGTCGTCACCGGCCACGTACTCGGCGTGATCGCGGCCCACGACCGCTCCGTACGCCTCTTCCCGCCCGCCAGGGCCGTCGCCGGGCAGCTGCCGCTGCTCGCGCTCATGATCACTTACACGATCGGCGGGATCGGTCTGCTCCTGAACTGACACTCCTGCCGAACGGAGGGGCCGGGAACGGCATGATGGACTCCGTGCCCCCCGCCCACCCCTTGCGCCGGACGCCGATCCAGCAGCGCAGCGCCGACCGGCTCGCCCGGATCCTCGACGCCTGCGCCGAACTCCTGGACGAGACCGGGTACGAGAACCTCAGCACCCGCACCGTCGCCCTGCGCGCCGGAGTGCCCATCGGCTCGGTCTACCGCTTCTTCGGCAACAAACGGGCCATGGTCATCGCCCTCGCCCACCGCAACCTCGACCAGTACACCGACGGCATCGCGGAACGCCTCGCCGCCCTCCCGGCCGGCGGCTGGCGCCCCGTCGTGGACGCCGTGCTGGACGAATACCTGGCCATGAAGCGCACGGTCCCCGGTTTCGCGCTCGTCGACTTCGGGGTGCCCGCCCCGCCCGCCGAGGGCCCGGCCGCGGACCCCAACCGGCTGGTCGCCGTACGCCTCACCGAACTGCTCGGCGCGCACCTCGGCCTGACCCCGGACGCGACCCTGGAACGGGCGGTCCTGGTCGCCGTCGAGGCCACGGACGCGCTGACGAAGCTGGCCTTCCGCGCCGACCCGGCCGGGGACCCCGGCATCGTGGCCGAAACCCGGGCCATGATGCACGCCTACCTCGCCCGCGTGCTCGACTGACCCGCCCCGTCCCCGCGCCCATCCCCGGCCCAGCCCGCGCTGCCGGGCCCGCCTCCAGGGCCTCCCCACCGTGCCTACCGGTCGGTATGCTCGGCTCGCCGGCGTGTTCACGTCGCAGCCTGCCGTCCCTGGAGGGCCCATGCCCCGCACCGCCCTGCGCATCTGCCCCCTCTGCGAAGCCACCTGCGGCCTCACCCTCACCATCGAAGGCACCGCCGTCACCGGCGCGCGCGGGGACCGCGAAGACGTTTTCAGTCGTGGGTTCATCTGCCCCAAGGGCGCGGCGTTCGGTGCGCTCGACGCCGACCCCGACCGGCTGCGGACGCCCCTCGTCCGCCGCGACGGCCGGCTCCGGGAGGCCACCTGGGACGAGGCGTACGAGGCCGTCGCCGCCGCGATCCCGGCCCTCGTGCAGGAGCACGGCGCCCAGTCCGTCGGCGTGGTCCTCGGCAACCCGAACGTGCACACCATGGCGGGCGCCCTCTACCCGCCGCTCCTACTCAAGGCCCTCGGCACCCGCAACCTCTTCACCGCCAGCACCCTCGATCAGATGCCCAAGCACGTCTCCAGCGGGCTCCTCTTCGGAGACCCCTTCGCCATCCCGGTCCCCGACCTCGACCGCACCGACTTCCTGCTGCTCCTCGGCGCCAACCCGGTCGAGTCCAACGGCTCCCTGTGCACCGCCCCCGACTTCCCCGGCCGGCTCAAGGCGCTGCGCGCCCGGGGCGGCACCCTGGTCGTCGTCGATCCGCGCCGCACCCGGACGGCCAAGCTCGCCGACCGCCACTTGGCGCCGCGCCCCGGCAGCGACGCCCTGCTGCTGGCCGCCCTCGCGCACACCCTCCTCGCGGAGAAGCTCGCCGCCCCGGGCGCGGTGGCGGAACGGACCGAAGGGATCGGGGAACTCGCGGAAGCCCTCGCGAGTTTCACTCCTGAGGCCGTTGCCCCCGCCTGCGACCTCACGGCCGCCGAGATCCGCGACCTCGCCCGCGACCTCGCGGCCGCGCCCACCGCTGCCGTCTACGGGCGGATCGGCAGCTGCACCGTCGAGTACGGCACGCTCGCCAGCTGGCTGGTCGACGTGCTGAACATCCTCACCGGCAACCTCGACCGGCCCGGGGGAGTCCTCTTCCCGCTGTCGGCCGCCGGGCCGCGGCCGCGCCCCGGCGGACCCGGCAAGGGGTTCACCCTGGGCCGCTGGCGCAGCCGGGTCAGCGGCCACCCCGAGGCCAAGGCCGAACTGCCCATGGCCGCCCTGGCCGAGGAGATCGAGACGCCGGGGGAGGGGCGGATCCGCGCCCTGGTCGCCATCGCCGCCAACCCGGTGCTGTCCGCACCCGACGGGCGGCGCCTCGACGAGGCCCTGGCCGGGCTCGACTTCATGGTCAGCATCGACCCGTACCTCAACGAGACCTCCCGCCACGCCCACGTCGTGCTGCCTCCGCCGCCGCCCTCGCAGAGCGCGCACCACGACTTCGCCTTCAACGGGTTCGCCATCCGCAACCAGGCGCGCTACACCCGCGCCGCCGTCCCGCTCGAAGCGGGCCGGCTCGACGAGTGCGAGATCCATGCCCGCCTCGTCCTCGCCGTCTCCGGCACGTACGGTTCCGCCACCCCGGCCGCCGTCGACGACATGGTCATCCGAGGCACCCTCGCCAAGGAGACCGCCGACCCGCACTCCCCGCTGCACGGGCAGGACCCGGCGCGCCTGGCCGGTCTGCTCACCGGGGAGAGCGGCCCCGAACGGCGGCTGGACCTGATGCTCCGACTCGGGCCGTACGGAGACCGGTTCGGCGCCGGCTCCGCCCCGCAGGCGGGGACGGGGGCGGGAACGGACGAGGGCGCGGGGCTCAGCCTGGAGCGGCTGCTCGTGCACCCGCACGGGATCGACCTGGGCCCGCTGCGGCCCCGGCTCCCGGGCGTGCTGAAGACGCGCAGCGGCAGGATCGAGCTGTTCCCGGACCCGATCGCGGCCGATCTCCCCAGGCTGCGCGCGGCGCTCGCCGACCGCCCCGCCGCCCTGGTGCTCGTGGGCCGCCGCCATCTGCGGTCCAACAACAGCTGGCTGCACAACGTTCCGGCCCTCACCGGAGGTTCCAACCGATGCACGCTCCAGGTGCATCCGCAGGACGCCGGGCGGCTCGGCCTCACCGAGGGCGGAATGGCCCGGATCACCGCCGACGGCGGCAGCCTGGAGGTTCCCGTCGAGGTCACCGACACCGTACGGACCGGCGTGGTGAGCCTTCCGCACGGCTGGGGCCATGACCGCGACGGGGCCCGCCTCTCCGTCGCCTCCGCCGTGCCGGGCGCCAACGTCAACCAGCTCCTCGACGGCTCCCGGCTCGACCCGCTGTCCGGCACGGCGGTGCTCAACGGTTTCCCCGTCGAGCTGACACCCCTGCCCTGAGCTGGGGTTTTGCTCGTATTGCTCACGCTCGGACGTCTTGTTGACACAAGGAGGAGACACCTACGTTCCCTGCATGCTGACCTTCCTCGGCTTCGCCATGATCGCCACCTTCCTGGTCCTGATCATGATGAAGAAAATGTCGCCCATCGCGGCGCTCGTCCTCATCCCCGCGCTGTTCTGCGTGTTCGCAGGCAAGGGCGCCCACCTCGGCGACTACGTCATCGACGGCGTCGGCAAACTCGCGCCGACCGCCGCCATGCTGATGTTCGCCATCGTCTACTTCGGCGTGATGATCGACGTCGGCCTGTTCGATCCGATCGTGCGCGGCATCCTGCGCTTCTGCAAGGCGGATCCGGTACGGGTCGTGGTCGGCACCGCGGTCCTCGCCGCGATCGTCTCGCTCGACGGCGACGGATCGACCACCTTCATGATCACCGTCTCGGCCATGTACCCGCTCTACAAGCGGCTCGGCCTCAGCCTGGTGGTCATGACGGGCGTCGCCGCCACCGCCAACGGCGTCATGAACACCCTGCCCTGGGGCGGCCCCACGGCCCGCGCCGCCACCGCACTCAAGCTCGACGCCTCCGACATCTTCGTGCCGATGATCCCCGCCCTCGCGGTCGGTCTGCTGTTCGTGTTCGGCCTGGCGTACGTCCTCGGCCTCAAGGAACGCCGTCGGATCGGGAAGCTGGTCCTCCCCGGCGCCGAGGAGCCGGCGTCCGGGCAGGCTCCGGAGCCCGCTGAGGAGCGCCTGCTGGTCGCCACCACCGGATCCGCTGACGCAGGACCGGCCACCACCGGGTCCGCGGGGTCCGCCTCGGACTCCGCCTCCGTTTCCGTTCCCGCCTCCGGCTCCGTGACCTCCGGCGCCGTGACCTCCGGCTCCGCCGCGCAGGAGGACGGCTTCCAGGGACTCGACCCCCGCCGCCCGACCCTTCGCCCGCGCCTCTACTGGTTCAACGCCGGCCTCACCGTCGCCCTCCTCACCGCGATGATCACCGAGCTGCTCCCCATCCCGGTGCTCTTCCTCCTCGGCGCCGCCCTCGCCCTCACCGTCAACTTCCCGCACATGCCCGACCAGAAGGCCCGGATCGCCGCGCACGCCGACAACGTCCTGAACGTCGCCGGCATGGTCTTCGCCGCTGCCGTCTTCACCGGCGTCCTCAGCGGCACCGGCATGGTCAAGCACATGGCCGACTGGCTCGTCGACGCCATCCCCGAGGGCATGGGCCCGCACATGGCCCTGGTCACCGGCCTGCTCAGCCTGCCGCTGACCTACTTCATGTCCAACGACGGCTTCTACTTCGGCGTCCTGCCGGTGCTGGCCGAGGCGGGCGCCGCCCACGGGGTCTCCCCGCTCGAAATCGCCCGCGCCTCGCTGGTCGGCCAGGCCCTGCACATGTCCAGCCCGCTGGTTCCCGCCGTCTACGTCCTGGTCGGCATGGCCAAGGTCGAGTTCGGCGACCACACCCGCTTCACCGTGAAATGGGCGGCCCTCACCTCTCTGGTCGTCCTGGGGGCAGGGATGCTTTTCGGAATCATCTGACCCCGGAGACCCCTGGCGCACCGAAAACTACCGACGCTAGTTTGTAGGGTGGTCGAACGAGGTCAGGTCGCTACGCGCTGGTGCGTGTTCGGGAGGAAAGCCATGAAGGCCCAGGACGGGATGTACATCGACGGCGCATGGCGGCCGGCCGCCGGGCGCGAGCGGATCGAGGTGGTCAACCCGGCCGACGAGCAGGTCATCGGCGGGGTCCCGGCCGGAAACGCCGACGACGTGGACGCGGCCGTACGCGCGGCACGCGCCGCCTTCCCCGGCTGGGCGGCCACGGCTCCGGCCGAGCGGGCCGCCCTGATCGCGGCGCTCCGCGACGTGCTGGTCGCCCGCAAGGGCGAGTTCACCGAGATCATCACGGCCGAACTCGGCTCCCCGCGGGGCTTCTCGGAGATGGTCCACGTGGGCGCGCCGATCGCGGTGTCCTCTTCGTTCGCCGAGCTGGGGACCTCGTACGCCTTCGAAGAGCGGATCGGCAACTCCACGGTGCTGCTGGAGCCGGTCGGTGTGGTCGGGGCCATCACGCCCTGGAACTACCCGCTGCACCAGATCGTTGCCAAGGTGGCGCCCGCTCTCGCCGCCGGCTGCACCCTCGTCCTCAAGCCGGCCGAGGACACCCCGCTGACCGCACAGCTCTTCGCCGAAGCCGTGCACGAGGCGGGCATCCCGGCCGGCGTGTTCAACCTGGTGACCGGGACCGGCCCGGTCGCCGGCCAGGCGCTGGCCGCGCACGAAGGAGTCGACCTCGTCTCCTTCACCGGCTCCACCGCGGTCGGCAAGCAGATCGGCGCCACGGCCGGCGCCGCCGTCAAGCGCGTCGCCCTCGAACTCGGCGGAAAATCGGCCAATGTCATCCTGCCCGGGGCCGACCTGGCCAAGGCCGTCGCGGTGGGCGTGGGCCACGTCATGAACAACTCCGGCCAGAGCTGCAACGCGCTCACGCGGATGCTCGTCCACCGCGACCAGTACGAGGAGGCCGTCTCCCTCGCGGCCGCCGCCGTCGCCAACTACCCCTCCGGCGACCCCCTCGACCCGGGCACCCGCCTCGGCCCGGTCATCAACGCAAAGCAGCGCGACCGCGTGCGCGGATACATCGCGAAGGGCATCGAGGAGGGCGCGCGCCTCGTGGCCGGCGGCCCCGACGCGCCGCACGAACAGGGGTACTTCATCGCCCCGACCGTGTTCGCCGACGTCACGCCCGAAATGACCATCGCGCAGGAGGAGATCTTCGGCCCCGTGCTGTCGATCCTCCCGTACGAGGACCAGGACGAGGCCCTGCGCATCGCCAACGGCACGGTGTACGGGCTGGGCGGCGCGGTCTGGGCGGCGGACGAGGAGACCGCCGTCGCGTTCGCACGGCGCATGGACACCGGGCAGGTGGACATCAACGGCGGGCGCTTCAACCCGCTCGCGCCCTTCGGCGGCTACAAGCAGTCGGGCGTCGGCCGCGAGCTCGGCCCGCACGGCCTGGCCGAGTACCTCCAGACCAAGTCCCTGCAGTTCTAGCCCCTCGCTCGCAAACCGCCCCGCAGCCCGCGCCCCGCAGCCCCGAGCCCCGAGAGATGGAATCGACCATGGTCCGCGCCGCCATCCTGCCCGCAGTCGGAGCCCCGCTGGAGATACGGGAGATCGTCCTGCCCGATCCCGGCCCCGGTCAGGTCCGGGTGCGGCTCGCCGCAGCCGGTGTCTGCCACTCCGACCTCTCCCTCGCCGACGGCACCATGACGGTTCCCGTCCCCGCCGTGCTCGGCCACGAGGGCTCGGGGACGGTCCTCGCGGTCGGCGAGGGGGTCACCCATGTCGCTCCGGGCGACGGGGTGGTGCTCAACTGGTCCCCGTCCTGCGGGCAGTGCCACCACTGCTCGATCGGCGAGGTCTGGCTCTGTGCGAAGGCGCTCAGCGGGGTCGGCGCGGTCTACGCCCACGACGCCGAGGGCACGCCGCTGCACCCGGGGCTGAACGTGGCCGCGTTCGCCGAGGAGACGGTCGTCGCGGCCAACTGCGTGCTGCCCGCGCCCGCCGGGATCCCGCTCGCCGAGGCCGCCCTGCTCGGCTGTGCGGTCCTCACCGGCTACGGCGCCGTCCGCAACAGCGCCCGGGTGCGTCCCGGTGAGTCCGTCGCCGTCTTCGGTGTCGGCGGGGTCGGCCTGGCCGCCCTCCAGGCCGCGCGGATCGCCGGGGCGGGCCCGATCGTCGCCGTCGACGTCTCCCCGGCCAAGGAGGAGCTGGCCCGGGCGGCCGGGGCCACCGAGTTCGTACTCGCCTCCGACACGACCGCCAAGCAGGTCCGCGCACTCACCGGCGGGCAGGGCGCCGATGTCGCCGTCGAGTGCGTCGGCCGGGCGGAGTCCATCCGCGGAGCCTGGGACTGCACCCGTCGCGGCGGCCGCACCACGGTCGTCGGCATCGGCGGCAAGGATCAGCGGGTCGCCTTCCACGCCCTGGAGATCTTCCACTTCGCCCGCACCCTCACCGGCTGCGTGTACGGGAACAGCGACCCCGCGCGCGATCTCCCGGTGATCGCCGAGCATGTCCGTGAGGGCCGCCTCGACCTGGCCTCCCTGGTCACCGACCGCATCACGCTCGACGGCATTCCGGCCGCCTTCGACGCGATGCTCGCGGGCAAGGGTGGCCGCTCGCTGATCGTGTTCTAGGGGTCGGACGCCCCCCCGTAGCCGCGCCCGGCGCCGACCCGCCGGGTGCCGGCTCGCCCGGCGCCCGGCCCGGCGTGGTTCGTCAGGCCGGGTGCTTCGGTTCCGTCTCCCGCTCCCGCGCGGTCAGTGCCTCGTGCTGGAGGGCCAGACCGTCCAGCAGGGCCGCGAGGCCCGTTTCGAAGGCGCCGTCGTCCACCTCGCGCCTGCGTTCGGCCAGTAGGTGGGCCTGGCCCAGGTGGGGGTAGTCCGACGGGTCGTACGCGGCTTCGTCGTCCACGAAACCCCCGGCGAAGGAGCCGACCGCCGAGCCCAGGATGAAGTACCGCATCAGGGCGCCGATCCGGGTCGCGTGGGCCGGTGGCCAGCCCGCCGCCGTCATCGCGCCGAACACCGCGTCCGCCACCCGCAGTCCGGCCGGGCGCCGGCCCGGGCCGCGCGCCAACACCGGCACGATGTTCGGATGGTCGGACAGTGCGTCCCGGTACGAGTGCGCCCAATCGTGCAGGGCGCCCCGCCAGTCCCGACCCGCCCCCGGGTCGAACATCGACAAGTCGACCCTCGCGCTCACCGCGTCCGCGACCGCGTCCAGGATCTCGTCCTTCGTGCGGAAGTGGTTGTAGAGGGAGGGCCCGCTGACCCCCAGGGCGGCGGCCAGCCGCCGCGTCGACACCGCCTCCAGCCCCTCCGCGTCGACCAGTGCGCCCGCCGCCTCGACGATGCGGTCTCTGCTGAGGAGGGGCTTGCGCGGTCTGGCCATGCGCCACATAGTAGGGCCTGCCCGCCAAAAACTACCGGTGCTAGTTAATCTCGCGCCGGACCGCCCGGAGGTGCCCGGTGAACCTGGAGCTGAGCGAGGAGCAGGAAGCCGTACGCCGGCTCGCCCGCGAGTTCACCGAGCGCGAGATCGCCCCGTACGCCGCCGAATGGGACCGCGCCGAGAGCGTCGACCGGGCCATCGTCAAGAAGCTCGGCGACCTCGGCTTCCTCGGCCTGACCGTCCCCGAGGAGTACGGCGGCTCCGGAGGCGACCACCTCGCCTACGTCCTCGTCACCGAGGAGCTCGGCCGCGGCGACTCCGCGGTGCGCGGGATCGTGTCCGTCTCCCTCGGTCTGGTCGCCAAGACCATCGCCGCGTGGGGGACCGAGGACCAGAAGCGCGCCTGGCTGCCCCGCCTCTGCTCCGGTGACGCGCTCGGCTGCTTCGGCCTGACCGAGCCCGGCACCGGCTCCGACGCCGGCAGCCTCACCACCCGCGCCGTGCGCGAGGGGGACGCGTACGTCATCAGCGGAAGCAAGATGTTCATCACGAACGGCACCTGGGCCGACGTGGTCCTCCTCTTCGCCCGTACCAACGACGAGCCCGGCCACCGCGGGATCTCCGCCTTCCTCGTCCCCGCCGACACCCCCGGGCTCACCCGCCGCGAGGTCCACGGCAAGCTCGGCCTGCGCGGCCAGGCCACCGCCGAACTGGCCCTCGACGGGGTCCGCGTCCCCGCCTCGGCGATGCTCGGCCCCGAGGGCAAGGGCTTCTCCGTGGCCATGTCCGCGCTGGCCAAGGGTCGGATGTCGGTCGCCGCCGGGTGCGTCGGCATCGCGCAGGCGGCGCTGGACGCGGCGCTCTCGTACGCAGCCCAGCGCGAGCAGTTCGGCAAGCCCATCGCCCACCACCAGCTGGTCCAGGAGCTGATCGCCGACATCTCGGTCGACGTGGACGCGGCCCGGCTGCTGACCTGGCGGGTGGCCGACCTCGTCGACCGCGGGCAGCCCTTCGCCACCGAGTCCTCCACCGCCAAGCTCTTCGCCTCCGAGGCCGCCGTGCGGGCCGCCAGCAACGCCCTCCAGGTGCACGGCGGCTACGGCTACATCGACGAGTACCCGGCGGGCAAACTGCTGCGCGACGCCCGCGTGATGACCCTGTACGAGGGCACCAGTCAGATCCAGAAGCTGCTGATCGGCCGGGCCCGCACCGGCGTCTCCGCCTTCTGAGTACGCACCTTTTCGGGCCCGCACCCTTCTGAGTACGGGTCTGAGTACGTGCGCGGATGTGGCCCCGGTCACGCCGCCCGATGCTGGGTCCATGAACGAGACACCGGTCAAGCAGCGCAACTCGGCGGCGTACTACGGCCAGGCCGTCGCGTCCTTCGCGGTCGCCATCTGTGCCGTGGCCTTGGGGATCTATCACCTCCAGGTCGACGGCTGGGTCCGCGCCTTCCTCGGCATCGCGGTCCTCTACCTCACCACCTCGGCCTTCACCCTCGCCAAGGTGATCCGCGACCGCCAGGAGCTGACGCAGATCGTCACCCGGGTCGACCAGGCCCGGATGGAGAAGATCATGGCCGACTACGACCCCTTCCAGCCGAAGGTCTGAGAGGGAGCCGCCATGTCGCCCATCTCGGCTAAGCGCTTGCTCACCCTCCGGTAAGGTGTTCCTTCCACAGGAACGAAGAGGGTGAGCGAGCGATGGACAGCGCGGAGGAGACGACCGGCGGCTACCGGCCGTGGTCGGAGGTCACCCCCGACGCCGCGCGGCGGCTGCTCGTCGCCGCCGTCGAAGCGTTCGCGGAGCGCGGGTACCACGCCACCACCACGCGTGACATCGCGGGACGGGCCGGAATGAGTCCGGCCGCGCTCTACATCCACTACAAGACCAAGGAAGAACTGCTCCACCGGATCAGCCGGATCGGCCACGACAAGGCCCTGGAGATCCTGGAGACCGCCGCTTCCGGCCCGGGCACGGCCGCCGAGCGGCTCGACGCCGCCGTGCGGTCCTTCGTGCTCTGGCACGCCGCGCACCACACCACCGCGCGCGTGGTCCAGTACGAGCTCGACGCCCTCGCTCCGGAGCACCGCTCCGAGATCGTGGCACTGCGCCGGCAGAGCGATGCCGCCGTGCGCCGCATCCTCGCCGACGGCGTAACGGCGGGGGAGTTCGACGTGCCCGACGTCCCCGGCACCACCCTCGCCGTCCTGTCCCTGTGCATCGACGTGGCCCGCTGGTTCAACACGGCCGGCCGTCGTACGCCCGACGAGGTCGGCGCGCTCTACGCCGACCTCGTGCTGCGCATGGTGGGCGCGGTCCCGGACGGTCCCGGCGCGTCCGCCACCCCCGGCGCGCTTCAGAAGTAGTAGCGGGACACCGACTCCGCAACGCACACCGGCTTGTCGCCGTCCTCGCGCTCGACCGTGACCGTCGCCGTGACCTGGACGCCGCCGCCCGCCTCCGTGACCTCGGTGATCACGGCGGTGGCGCGCAGCCGCGAATCGACCGGCACCGGCGCCGGGAAACGCACCTTGTTCGTGCCGTAGTTGATGCCCATCTTCATGCCTTCGACCCGCATGATCTGCGGGACCAGGCTCGGCAGCAGCGACAGTGTCAGGTAGCCGTGGGCGATGGTGGAGCCGAAGGGCCCGTCCGCGGCCCGCGCCGGGTCCACGTGGATCCACTGGTGGTCACCGGTGGCATCGGCGAACAGATCGATCCGCTTCTGGTCCACCTCCAGCCACCCGCTCGGACCGAGCGGCTCCCCGATCCCTGCGCGCAGCTCCTCGGCGGACGTGAAGATCCTCGGCTCGGCCATGCCTCTCCCTCTCCTGGGCGAATAAGCGCTTGCTCAGCATGCTGGGGCTGCCTGTATCTGTCAACGACACGTCTGTCAACGAATGTCGGACCGGCCGACTACCCTCGGCGTCGTGCCGCAGATTCCCGAGAAAATCCATGAGCTCACCGTCGGCCAACTGTCCGCCCGCAGCGGCGCGGCCGTCTCCGCGCTGCACTTCTACGAGACCAAGGGCCTGATCAGCAGCCGCCGGACCTCCGGCAACCAACGCCGCTACAGCCGTGACGCGCTGCGCAGGGTGGCTTTCGTGCGCGCCGCGCAGCGCGTCGGCATCCCGCTGGCGGCCATCCGCGACGCACTCGCCCAGCTCCCCGAGGAACGCACCCCCAACCGCGAGGACTGGGCCCGGCTTTCGGAGGACTGGCGCGCGGAGCTCGACCAGCGGATCACCCAGCTGATGCGCTTGCGCGACCACTTGACCGACTGCATCGGCTGCGGCTGCCTCTCGCTGAAGAACTGCGCCCTGTCCAACCCGGACGACGTCTTCGGCGACCAGCTCACCGGCTCCAGGCTGTAGCGGCGCCCTGCGCGGCGACCACCTCCCGGGCCGCCGCCACCAGCTCCGCGTTCGACCGCGCCGCCCGCCCGTCCGGCAGGTGCAGTACGTCGCCGACGCCGGTCCGGGCGGCCGCGCCGCACCGCGCGGCCAGCCGCAGTACCGGCCAGGCGGCGGCGTCCCGCCCGAACAGCAGCAGCGGCACCGGCGGCAGCCACCGCAGCCCCGCCACCAGAGCCGGATCGGCCGCGGCCAGCTCCAGCGCCAGCCGGAGGCGCGCCGGGTCCCGTACCGGCCAGGCCAGGAAGCGCGCCAGCGGCTCCGGTTGCCGGTCCGGCCGTGCTTCTGGTTCCCGTTCCGATGCCAGGCCCGGTCCCCACTCCGTCCAGGGCTCCGGCCCCGTCCCCGTACCGGCGCCCCCACCCAGCGGAACCACCGCGTCCACACCAACGCCCCGCGCCAGCAGGGCCTCCGCCAGCTCCTCGGCCCCCGGCTCCGCGAAGTGCACCACCGCCCGGTCCGGCAGCACCGTCCACGACCGGACCCGCTCCAGCCGCCCCGCCGGATCGGGCTCGGCCGCGATCCCCACGGACACCGAAAGCGGTACGGAGACCCCCGTGCCCCGCAACGCCTCCAGCACCGGCCCTACGACCCGGGGGGACAGGCTCTCCCGGCCGCACGGGGTCCGAGGATGGACCAGAACCTCCCCGGCCCCGGCGGCGACCGCCCCCAGGGCCGACTCCACCAGCTCCTGCGGGGACAGGGGAACGGCGGTGCCGTCGGCGGCAGTGCGCGCACCGTTCACCGACACCGACACCGACACCGACACCGACACCGACACCGACACCGACACCGACACCGACACCGAGACCCCCGGTCCCCGCAGGCTCATGCCGCCCCCGCCGAAGCCGGGTCCGCCATCGCAGACGAGCCCGCCAGCGCCGGCCTGGGCACGACGATCCCGCAGCCCGCGCACACCGGCCCGTCCCAGGCCCACGCCCCCTCCCAATGGCCGTGCCCCGCGCGGGGCCCCCGTCTCTGCCCCGGCAGCTGCGCGGGCCAGCGCAGCTCCTGCTCCCCGCAGACCGGGCACCCCGTCCCCGGCTCCGACTCCAGCGCCACGACCAGCCGCCGCAGCACCTCGCCCAGCGTCCCGTCCGGCCGCACCCCCGGGTCGGCGCACCGCACCACCGCGTCCCCGCTGCCGCCCCACGCCCACTCCGGTCGGCGCAGCCCGTGGTACTTCTCGCGGCGGCGCCGCTCCGCGAACTGGCGCTCGTACTCCAGCCAGACCGCCCGCGCCTCCTCCAGTTCCTCCAGCGCCGCCACCAGCCGCTGCGGATCGGCAGCCCGGTCCTCGGGGGCGATGCCGTGCCGGTCGCACAGATGCCACCACGTCGCCCGGTGCCCGTACGGAGCGAACCGCTCCAGGCAGCGGCGCAGCGAATGGCGCCGCAGGGCACGGTCATTGCGCGCGTCGCGCACCTGGTACGCCAGACTTCGGAATCCCGCCATCACACCTTCACCTCCGAACGCGCCCACGCCCGCACCGGGGGGCGTCGTACAACGTCGAACGACGACGCACCGTGAGATGTGCCCAACATGCCCGGTCAGCTGCGGGCGCATGCGGGGGCGGTCGAGGCGTGCGGGTGGCACATGGCCAGAACTCAGCGCCCCATGCGCCCCGCGGCAACCACGAGCCGGGCCAGCTCCTCGTGGCAGATGTCGCTGTGCGCCCCCGAAGGGGGACCCCCGCGCCGGACCACGGACCCGGTGTCCACGCTGACGCAACCGGCCTGCGGGACCCCCGCGCGCAGGGCCGCGTCGAGGGTGAGCCGCGGCGCGCCCGGCACCGCCTGTACCCCGTCGTGACCGATCGCGCCCCACCGCTCGTCGAAACCGAGGAGACCGGCCGAATCCCCTGCCATCCGGGAGGCCAGCGGATAGAAGACCTTGAGGGCCGAGTCGTACGGGGAGTGGCAGGCG
Source organism: Streptomyces sp. NBC_00597 (assembly GCF_041431095.1). Lineage (GTDB taxonomy): Bacteria > Actinomycetota > Actinomycetes > Streptomycetales > Streptomycetaceae > Streptomyces. Next base: position 2,712,511 of record NZ_CP107757.1, on the reverse strand, counting down.
ACGACCGGGCCGTCGGTCTTGCGCTGCATACCGCGCAGGGCGCCGCCGCTGCCCTTGTCGTGGGGGAGCCGGTCGGCGAAGGCGTAGTGGGAGAAGGCTCCCTGGAGCAGGGTCACGGACTTCACGTACCGCGCCCCGTCCGGCACCGCGCGCAGCGCGAAGGACACCACCCGGGCCCCGAAACTGTGGCCGATCAGATGGATCCGCAGGGCCGGGCGGTGTCCCGCCAGTTCGGCCAGCACCGGGCCGAGGCCGCGCTCGCCGACGGTCCCGGCACGCCTCTTCATCTGGTAGTACGTGGCTTGCCGCAGCAGTTCCTTGGCGCCGCTCCACAGCGCGTGCAGGCTGCCGCCGAGGGTGAGGCCGGGCTCGGCGCCGCCCCCGGGCAGCGCGCCCGCCTCGATCAGGCCCTCGGTGAAGGCCCGGCACACCTCCAGCACGTCCAGCGTGAAGATCGCGGGCACGTCGCGCTCGGCCGGTGCCGCTACGGTCGGGCCCGCGCCGGCGGCGTCCGCAGCCGCGTCCGCCCCGGCAGCCGCCGCCGGATCGACCGCGTCCACCGCATCCACGCCCGCCAGCTCCCGTACCAGCGCGCCGAACTCGGTGAAGGCCGCCACCGACTCCGGCCGGTCCTCCAACAGTTCCGCGACCCGGTCCAGCTCCGCCACCCGCCCCGGCCAGAACTCCCCGAGCGCCCGCAGCGTGGCGGGGTCCAGAGCCGTCCCGTGGCCCGGCTCGGCGAGCGCGCCACGGGGGTCGAAGTCCGGTATCGGCTCGTCCGAGAACCGGATCGAGGGCCATACGACACCCACGTACCCCAGCCGTACGCCGGACCCCACCAGCCCCGGGAAGGGTGCGTAGAAGCGGTCGAAGAGCCTGGTCGACGTCGACCGGTCGCTGTTCCAGCCGTGCGCGAAGACCAGTAGGTCGGTGGCCTCCAGCCCGGCCACCGCGTCCTGAGTGCTCCGGTCCACGTCCCCGTCGGCGTCGAAGGTCAGCTCCGCGTACGGACCGACTCCGATACCGACGCTTCTGCCCGTTCCGTCCGACATGGGGTCCCCCTCCGCGCCGTCTCTCCGGTGCCGTCCAGCATCCTGCTGCGGCCCCCGCCCGGCCAGACCCCGGCGCCCGCGGATTCACGGGTAGAGCAGGTACCGCCCCCGCACCGCCGCGAACCGCTCCAGTCCCGCCGCCCAGTCGGCCGCGATCTCCTCGACCCCGGCCCCCGCGTCCACCATCTTCCGCACCCGGTCCGAGCCGGTCAGCTGGTCGATCCAATGGTCGGTGCGCCACGCGAAACCGCTCCACGACCGCTTCGCGGTCACCAGCAGCCCGATCCCGGCCCGCACCGGATCGAAGGCCGCCCGGTCGTGCACGATCAGCCGGACCCCGCCGCACACCTTCCCGGCGAACTTGGAGAACGTCGGCGTGAACCAGGCCTCGCGGAACCACACCCCGGGCAGCCCCAGCGCCTCGGCCGCCTCCGCCCACCGCCGGTCCACGCCCTCGGCACCGACCACCTCGAACGGCGTGGTCGTCCCGCGCCCCTCGGACAGGTTGGTGCCCTCGAACAGGCAGGTGCCGGCGTACACGAGGGCCGTGTCCGGCGTCGGCACGTTCGGGCTCGGCGGCACCCAGGGCAGCCCGGTCGCCCCGAAGAAGGAGTCCCGCCGCCACCCGGTCATCCGCACCGTGCGCAGCTCGACCGGCTGCGCGGCCAGGAACTCCCCGTTGAACAGCAGGGCCAGCTCGGCCACCGTCATCCCGTGCGCCAGCGCGATCGGCTCGCGGCCCACGCCGCTCGCGTACGCGCGCTCCAGGACGGGACCGGTGGCCCGCACGCCGCCCACCGGGTTCGGCCGGTCCAGTACGACCACCGCCTTGCCAGCGAGCGCGGCCGCGCGCATGCAGTCGTACAGGGTCCAGACGTAGGTGTAGAAGCGCGCCCCGACGTCCTGGATGTCGAAGACGACGGTGTCGATGCCGGCCGCCGTGAAGACGTCCGCGAGCTTCTGTCCGCTCTTGCCGTACGTGTCGTACACCGGCAGCCCGGTCGCCGGATCGCGCCCGGCGGCCTCGGATTCGCCGGCCTGCGCCGTCCCGCGGAACCCGTGTTCCGGCCCGAACACCGCCAACAGGTCGACCCGCGCGTCCGCATGCAGCACGTCGACCAGGTGGCGGGCGTCGGCGGTGATTCCGGTGGGGTTGGTGACCACAGCGACCCGCTGGCCGGCGAGCGCCCCGTAGCCGTCGGCGGCGAGCTGTTCGAAGCCGGTGCGCACCCGGTCGGCCACCGCCGGGTCGGCCATCGCCGGGTCGGCTGCCCGGTCCGGTGCCCTGCCGGGAGCCGCGCCCGTCGCTCCGAGGGTCCCCAAGGCCCCCGCCGTTCCCGCCAGTCCCAGCAACCCCCGTCGCGACAGCGTCATTCGCCCACGCTAGGCGCCGCCCCTCTTCCACCCCGACATACCGACCGGTTAGTCTGCCGGGCATCCGGCCATGAAAGGTGATCCCGTGAGCGCGTACCAGGACCAGCGAGTCGTCGTCACCGGCGCGGGCGGCGGCATCGGCGCCGCCCTCGCCCACCGCTTCGCCGCCGAGGGGGCCATGGTCGTCGTCAACGACCTCGACCCCGCGAAGGCCGCCGCAGTGGCGGCCGAGATCGGCGCCCGGGCGATCCCGGTGCCGGGCGACGCGTCGGCCGTCGTGGCCGAGGCCCGCGAGGCCCTCGGCGGCAGGGTGGACGTCTACTGCGCGAATGCCGGACTCGCCTCGGGCGGAGACGCGTTCGCCGACGAGGCCGTGTGGGAGGCGGCCTGGGACACCAACGTCATGGCGCACGTCCGCGCAGCCCGGCTGCTGCTGCCCGACTGGCTGGAGCGCGGGAGCGGGTGCTTCGTGTCCACCGTCTCGGCCGCAGGGCTGCTGACCATGATCGGGGCGGCGCCGTACAGTGTCACCAAGCACGGTGCGCTCGCCTTCGCGGAGTGGCTCTCGCTGACCTACCGCCACCGCGGCGTGCAGGTCCACGCCATCTGTCCGCAGGGGGTCCGCACCGACATGCTGACGGCCGCGGGCTCGGCGGGCGAACTCGTCCTCGCGCCGACCGCGATCGAGCCGGCAGCGGTTGCGGACGCACTGTTCGACGGCATGGAGAAGGGCCGGTTCTTGATCCTCCCGCACCCCGAGGTCGCGGACTACTACGCCGCGCGCGCCACCGAACCGGACCGCTGGCTCGCCGGCATGAACCACCTCCAGCAGAAGTGGGAGGCCAGGTGACCCGGTCCTCCCACTACGCCGCCAAGCCGTGGCTCGCACTGCTCAGCCCAGCCCAGCGCGCCCCCGTCTCCCCGCCGCCCAGCCTGCTGCACGCCTTCCGCGACGCCGTCGCCCGGGCCCCCGAGCGCACCGCGCTGGCCTACTTCGACGGCCGCATCGGCTACGCGGAGACGGACGCCCTCTCGGACTCCGTCGCCGGCCACCTCGCCGCGCAGGGCATCGGCCGCGGGGACCGGGTCGCCGTCATGCTCCAGAACACCCCGCACTTCGTGCTCGCGGTCCTGGCCGCATGGAAGGCCGGGGCGGTGGTCGTACCGCTCAACCCCATGTACAAAACGGGAGAGGTCGGGCACATCCTGCGCGACTCCGGGGCCGTCGCGCTGCTGTGCGAAGGCAGCGCGTGGTCGGCGTACCTGGCCGGCGCCGTTCGCGACACGGCCGTACGGGCCGTCCTGACCACCTCGGACCACGACTTCCAGACCCGCAACGACCCCCGCGTCCTCCCCCCGACGTCCCCGGTCCCGGCGGGCGCAGCCGGAGCGGTCCCGCGGCCACGCGCCCCGCTGGACGGAACGCTGTGGGACGGAACGCCGTTGGACGGAACCCCGTTGGACGGAACGCGGCAGGACGGAACCCAGAAGTCCGGGCCCGCCGGTCCCGGCGCCGGTGCCCCCGGCGTCCCGGCCAGGGCCGACCTGGGTGCGGTGGCCCGCCAGGGCCGCCCCGCCCCGCCGGACCCCGGATTCACCGCCGCCGACACCGCGCTCATCAGCTACACCTCCGGCACCAGCGGCACCCCCAAGGGCGCCATGAACCCGCACGGCGCGCTCACCCACAACGCCGTCCGGCAGGTCACCGGGCACCCGCTCCCCGAGGGCGCCGCGTACTTCGCCCTCGCACCCCTCTTCCACATCACCGGCATGGTCTGCGAGCTCGGTGCCTGCTTCGTCAACGCCGGCACCCTCGTCCTCGCGCACCGCTTCGACGCGGGCGTCGTCCTCGACGCCTTCCTGGAGCACCGCCCCGCCTACGCCGTCGGCCCGGCCACCGCCTTCATGGCGCTGGCCGCCCACCCCGACGTCACCCGGGACCACTTCGCCTCGTTCCAGGTGATCTCCTCCGGCGGCGCCCCGCTCCCGCCCGCCCTCGTCGAACGCCTCCGCGCCGCCTTCGGCTTCTACTTGCGCAACGGCTACGGGCTCACCGAGTGCACCGCGCCCTGCGCCTCCGTGCCCGCGCACCTCGAAGCCCCGGTGGACCCCGCCTCCGGCACCCTCTCCGTGGGCCTGCCCGGCGCCGACACCGTCGTACGGGTCCTGGACGAGCACGGCGCCGAGGTGCCCTTCGGCGAGACCGGCGAGATAGCCGTCCGCGGACCCCAGGTCGTTCCCGGCTACTGGGGGCTGCCCGCCGACACCGCCAAGGCCTTCCCGGACGGCGAACTGCGCACCGGAGACGTCGGTTTCATGGACGAGGACGGCTGGCTGTACGTCGTCGACCGCAAGAAGGACATGATCAACGCCTCCGGGTTCAAGGTCTGGCCGCGCGAGGTCGAGGACGTTCTCTACGGCCACCCCGCCGTGCGCGAGGCGGCCGTGGTCGGCGTGCCCGACCCGTACCGCGGCGAGAGCGTGAAGGCGTACGTCAGCCTCCGCCCCGGCACCTCGGTCGAACCGGAAGAACTGTCCGTTTACTGCGCCGCCCGCATCGCCGCGTACAAATACCCGCGCCAAGTGGAGATCCTGCCTGTCCTGCCGAAGACGACGAGTGGCAAGATCCTGCGACGGGAACTGCGCGATCGCGGCTGAAAACAGCCGTACGGTCGTACAGCTGCTCGTACCGCTGGTCGAACGGGCCAGAGAACAGGGAAGGGAAGGTCAGCGCCATGGCTGCCAGGAGCACGGAGCCCGAAGGCACGCACGAAGCCCCGGTGCCGCAGCGGCTGCTGGCCGTCGCCACCCGGCTGTTCGCCGAGCGCGGCTACGACCGCACCTCCGTACAGGAGATCGTCGAGGCGGCCGGGGTCACCAAGGGAGCGCTCTACCACTACTTCGGATCGAAGGACGACCTCCTGCACGAGGTGTACGCGCGGATGCTGCGCCTCCAGCAGCAGCGCCTGGACGTGGTGGCCGATTCCGACGCCCCCGTCGAGGAGCGGCTGCGCGCCGCGGCGGCCGACGTGGTGGTCACCACCATCGAGAACCTCGACGACGCGGCGATCTTCTTCCGGTCGATGCACCAACTCAGCCCGGAGAAGTTCAAGCAGGTGCGGGCGGAGCGCCGGCGCTACCACGAGCGCTTCCGGGCACTGGTCGAGGAAGGCCAGCGCACCGGGGTGTTCTCCACCGCCACCCCCGCGGACCTGGTGGTGGACTACCACTTCGGCTCGGTCCACCACCTGTCCACCTGGTACCGCGCGGACGGCCCGCTCACGCCCCGCCAGGTCGCCGACCACCTCGCCGACCTGCTGCTGCGCGCCCTGCGCCCGTAGCCGCGGACCGCGCCCGTACGACGGCCCGCCCCCGTCCGCCCCTGGCAGGGGCGGACGGGGGCGGGCCCTTCGGTACGTCCGGTCGGTGCATCTCGGTGCATCCGGTCAGCGCGGCCGGCCAGAGCGTCCGGTCACCGCTACGGGGCGACCTTCAGCAGCTTGTTCGCCGTGCCGGCCGACGGGTTGGTCACCGCGCCGGCGGTGGCCGCGGCCGTCAGCGCCGACGCCGTCTGCGCCGGGGTCGCGGACGGGTGTCCGGCCAGGTAGACCGCCGCGGCGCCGGTGACGTGCGGGGTGGCCATGGACGTGCCCGAGATGGTCTTGGTGGCGCTGTCGCTGTCCTTCCAGTCCGAGGTGATGTCCGAGCCCGGCGCGTACAGGTCCACCACGGAGCCGAAGTTGGAGAACGAGGACTGCTGGTCGTCGATGGTGCTCGACGCCACCGTGATCGCCTCCGGAACCCGGGCGGGGGAGCCCTGCCCGGCGTCGGCCGACTCGTTGCCCGCCGCCACCGCGAAGGTGACGCCCGAGGCGATGGCCCGTCGCACGGCCTCGTCCAGCGCCTCGTCCGCGCCGCCGCCCAGGCTCATGTTGGCCACCGAGGGCCCCGAGTGGTGCTGGGTGACCCAGTCGATGCCGGCGACGACCTGCTCGGTGCTGCCGGAGCCGTTGTCGTCGAGCACCCGCACCGCGACCAGCTTCGCCTTCTTGGCGACGCCGTGCGCGGTCCCCGCGATGGTGCCCGCGACGTGCGTGCCGTGGCCGTTGCCGTCATCTGCGCTGTCGTCGTTGTCGACGGCGTCGAAGCCGGAGGTGGCTCGGCCGCCGAAGTCCTTGTGCGTCGTGCGTATGCCGGTGTCGATGACGTACGCCGTCACCCCCTCGCCGGCGCTGTCGGGGTAGCTGTACTTCTTGTCGCCCGCCTTGGCCGTCTGGTCGATCCGGTCCAGACCCCATGAAGGCGGGTTGTCCTGGGTGGCGTTGATGGTGAACTTCTTGTTCTGCACGACCTTGCCGACGGCCGGGTCCGCGGCGAGCCGCTTGGCCTTGGTCTCGCTCAGGCCGGCGACCGAGAAGCCGTTGACCCCGGAGCTGTAGGTGCGCTTCAGCTCGCCTCCGTACTTCTTGGCCAGCTGTTCCTTGTTCGCGGATGCGTCGAGTATGACGACGTAGCTACCGCTGATCGCGCCGGGCGCGCCCAGTCCGAACACCGTGCCTTCGGCCGGTGCTGCGGCCCCCGCGAAGGGGGTGGCGAGCAGGGTCACGGCGGCCGCGGTGGCGGCTCCCGTGGCGACTGCCGCGTACCGGAAACCGCGCGAGCGCTTGTGAGTTGCCATCTGGAGGGTTCTCCTCATGTTGACGTGTGGGGCGTCAAACCTTCTGGAGAACCCTCTTCCGATTGACAGGCGCAAATCAAGAACGCCCCGGGGGTAAAGGGTTATTCAACAAGCTTTCTTAAAAGACCCCCCGCATCGCCTTCACCTCGTACATGAGTTCGTCCGAACTTCCGCACGGTTCCCACACGTTCACGCGCGGTACTTCTTCAGCTCCCGGAGCGCCAGCGAGCGCTGGTGCACCTCGTCCGGACCGTCCGCCAGCCGCAACGTCCGTGCTGCCGCCCACAGTTCGGCCAGCGGGAAGTCCTGGCTCACCCCGCCCGCACCGTGCAGCTGCACCGCATCGTCGAGGATCCGCACCACCGCCCGCGGAGTCGCGATCTTGATGGCCTGGATCTCGGTGTGCGCACCCCGGTTGCCGACCGTGTCCATCAGCCAGGCCGTCTTCAGCACCAGCAGCCGCAGTTGCTCCACCGTGACCCGCGCGTCCGCGATCCAGTTCTGTACGACTCCCTGCGCGGCCAGCTCCTTGCCGAAGGCCGTACGGCCCACCGCGCGCCGGCACATCAACTCGATGGCCCGCTCCGCCATGCCGATCAGCCGCATGCAGTGGTGGATCCGGCCCGGGCCGAGCCGGGCCTGGGCGATGGCGAAGCCGGTGCCCTCCTCGCCGATCAGGTTCGCGGCCGGCACCCGGGCCCCGTCGAAAACCACCTCGGCGTGGCCGCCGTGGTCGTGGTCCTCGTACCCGTACACCGTCATCGCACGCCGCACCTCGACGCCCGGCGTATCGCGCGGGACCAGGATCATCGACTGCTGGCGCCGCGGATCGGCGCCGTCCGGGTCGGTCTTGCCCATGACGATGAAGATCTTGCAGTCCGGGTTCATGGCCCCGGAGATGAACCACTTGCGTCCGGTCACGACGTACTCGTCACCGTCCGCCGAACGCTCGATCCGCGTCTCGATGTTCGTCGCGTCCGAGGAGGCGACCTCCGGCTCGGTCATCGCGAACGCGGACCGGATCTCCCCGGCCAGCAGCGGCTGGAGCCACTGCTTCTGCTGCGCCTCGTTGCCGAACTGCGCGAGCAGCTCCATGTTCCCGGTGTCCGGGGCCGCGCAGTTGGTCGCCATCGGCGCCAGGTGCGGGCTGCGGCCGGTGATCTCGGCGAGCGGGGCGTACTGGAGGTTGGTCAGCCCGGCGCCGTGCGCCGCGTCCGGCAGGAAGAGGTTCCACAGTCCCTGACGGCGCGCCTCGGCCTTCAGCTCACCGAAGACGGCCGGAGTGTCCCAGGGTGAGGCCAGCCGCGCGCGCTGCTCGGCGGCGACGGGCTCCGCCGGGTACACGTACTCCTCCATGAACGTGAGGAGCCGCTCGCGGAGTTCCTCGGTCCGGGAGTCGAATGCGAAGTCCATGGGTGTGCCTCAGCCTTCCTGCAGTTCTTGGAGGGTGGTCAGACCGTGCTCGATGAAGACCGGGACCAGCTCGCCGATCCGGTCGAAGCCCGCGCCCACCGTCTGCCCGAGCGTGTAGCGGTAGTGGATGCCTTCGAGGATCACCGCGAGCTTGAACCAAGCGAAGGCGGTGTACCAGGCGATCGCGCCGGTGTCCCGGCCGGACCGGGCGGCGTACCGCTCGATCAGCTCGGCCGGCGCCGGGTGACCGGGCGCACCGCTCGTCGTGCTGACCGGGGAGTCCGTCAGCCCCAGGTCCGAGCTGTACATCACCAGCAGCCCGAGGTCGGTCAGCGGGTCTCCGAGCGTGGACATCTCCCAGTCCAGCACCGCCCGGATCGTGTCGTCCGGCCCGCCGATCAGCACGTTGTCCAGCCGGAAGTCACCGTGCACGACGGTCGGGGCGGGGGAGTCCGGCAGGGCCCGGCCGAGCGCGCCGTGCAGCTCGTCGATGCCCGCGAGCTCGCGCCCGCGGGAGGCCGCGAGCTGCTTGCCCCAGCGGCGCAGCTGCCGGTCGAGGAACCCCTCGGGCCGGCCGAAGTCGCCCAGACCCACCGCTTCCGGATCCACCGCGTGCAGGTCGACCAGGGTGTCCACGAGGCCCAGCACCGCCCGTCGGGTGCGCTCGGGGCCGATTCCGGAGAGCTGGCCGGCCGTCCGGTACGGCACCCCGTCCACGTACTCCATGACGTAGAACGGCGCCCCGAGGACCGACTCGTCCTCGCACAACAGCACCGGCTCGGGCACCGGCACGGCCGTGCCGTGCAGCGCCTGGATGACCCGGTGCTCGCGCCGCATGTCGTGCGCCGTCGCCAGGACGTGGCCGAGCGGCGGGCGGCGCACCACCCAGCGGGCGGTCCCGTCGGTGATCTCGTACGTGAGGTTCGACCGGCCGCCTTCGATCAGCCGGCCGCGCAGCTCCCCGGCCACGAGACCCGGCCGTGCCCGGTCGAGATGACCGCGCAGCCCCTCCAGATCGAGGCCCCGGGGGGCGGCTGAAGCGGACGCTGACGCTGAGGTCATGGTGCGCACCTCCGTGCGGAGTGGACGAGGACGAAACGAACGCGAGCCGTCATGCCGCCCCATCATGCCGACCAGTCGGTATGTCGTCCAGTGTGCAGGGCCCACGAGTACGGGCCGGAGGGAAATCCCCCGGCCCGTCGGCGGGTCAGGACGCCAGCGTCAGGCGTGGCACAGGATCGGCGTCCCGCCGTTCATCACGGTCATGTCCTGGAGCACCGCCAGTATGTCCAGCGGCGCCCCTTCCGGCTCACCGGCCAGTTCCGCGTACGCCCGGTGCAGGTTCGCCACCAGTCGCTCGCTCTCCCGCCAGGCCGCGAACTCGCCGAGATCGGCCTGGCGCGCCACCTCCAGGGGGGTCTGCCCCTTCGCCCTGCCCTCCCGGGCGAGCTCGGCCACGTAGCGGAGGTAGCGCTCGGTCGCCTCGTACGCGGACGGGTCCGTCAGCGGCCCGTGGCCCGGTACGACGGTCTCCGCGTCCAGCGAGCGCAGCAGCTCAAGCGCCCGCAGCGAACCGGCCAGCGAGCCCATCGCCAGGAACGGCGTGCCCCCGGCGAAGACCAGGTCGCCGGTGAACACGATCCGCTGCCGCGGCAGGAACACGATCGAGTCCCCGGTGGTGTGCGCGACGCCCGGGTGGACCACCCGCACCTCCGTCTCGCCGAGGTGGAAGGTCATCCGGTCGCTGTACGTGAGGTCCGGCACGGTGATCTCGATCGCGCCGAAGTCGGTGGCGGGCCAGATGAGCTCCAGCTGGTGCCCGGCGGCGAGCTGTTCGCTGCGCGCGTTGTCGTGCCCGAGGATCAGGGCTTCGGGGGCGAAGACGGCGTTGCCGTACGTGTGGTCTCCGTGGTGGTGGGTGTTCACCACCGTGCGTGGCAGCGGCACCCCGGTCGCCACGACCGCCTCGCGCAGGGCCAGGGCCCGCCGCTCGGTGGCCGCGGTGTCGATGAGCAGGGTCCGACCGCCGTCGCTCACGAAGCCGGCGTTGTTGAGGCACCAGCCACCGTCCGGCTGGACGTAGGCGTACACCCCGGGTGCGGGCTGGACGAGGTACGGCTCTTCGGCGGTCATGTGCGCTCTCCCGGGACGGCTTTGACGGGCATTCGGCATCCTGCCAGCTGCGGGGGCGCGGGGGGAGGGCGGGGCGGGTGGTGTGTTGGTGTTGGGGTTGGTGTTGGCGGGGTGGTGCGGGTGCGGGTGCGGGTGCGGGTGCGGGTGGTGGTGGTGGTGGTGGGTTGGGGTGGCGTTGCGGGGCGGTGGTGGGTGGTGTTGTTCGGTGGTGGTGTTGATGGTTTTGGTGGGGCGGTGTGGGTGGGTGTGGGGGGATGTCCTGTAGGGAGGCCTGCAGCCGCCCCTGGTGGTGGGTGTTGGTGTCGTGTGCGGCCTGCGGCTGGTCTTTCCTGTAGGTCAGGACGCTCCCGTCGTTGTCCCGTCCTGTGTGCCCGCACTGTCTGACCGTTGTGCGCAGCTCTGTGCGCGGACCGGTCGTTCTTTGGCCGGCTGGCCGGCCGGTTGCCCGCCCGTCCGGCCGCTTGTGACCGTGGCCGGTGTCGGGGTGAGGTGCAGGTCCGGCGTGTGGGTGCTTCCACCGGTCGTGATCGTGGGCGATGTCGGGGTGAGGTGCTGGTCCGGCTGGTGGGTGTGTCTGTGGTGACCGTGGGCGATGTCGGTGTGATGATGCGCTCCTGCCCGTGGTGACCGGTGCCCCAGTCAGCGGGAGGGCCCGTGACGGGTGGTCGGAAGGCGGGGAGGGCGGGCCGCTGGGCCTTGTTTGACTGCACCCTGGGTGCGGATTTTGCGCTCCCGGCTCCGCGGCTGCCGCCGCCCCCCTTCTGGTGGGGTGACTTGCTCCCGGCGCCGTAGGTTCCGTCCGCCCCTCCCGGTGGAGCGGCTTGCTCCCGGCTGGGTGGCTGCCGCCGGCGCCTGCCGGTGGGGTGTCTGGCTCCCGGCTCCGTGGCTTCGGCCCGCCCCCTCCCGGCAGAGTGTCTGGCTGCCGGCTGCGCGGCTGTTGCCCGTCCCTCCCGGTGGAGCGGCTGGCCCCCGGCTTCGTGGCTGCCGCCGGCACCTCCCGGCGGAGCGTCTGGCTCCCGGCTCCGTGGTTCCGACCGGGCTGCCTCCGTGGGTCAGAGGACCACTGCCGCCGCGAAGAGGGATAGGGCCACCGTGCAGGCCACCGCCGCCAGGGCCGCGCGGGGGGCGAGGGCGGGTGGGCGGCGGGCCGTCAGTTGGCGCATGCGGTGGTGGGCGACCGCCAGGAACGCCAGCCAGATCAGAGCGATCACCGCCGCCCCGATCACCTCCAGCGGCGAGCCCGACCCGCGGAGCGCCGCCCGCAGCGCCAGCACCGCCGTGACCGAGCACGCCAGCGTCGTGCGCCGCCATGCGAGCCGGGTCCGCTCGGGCTGCAGTCCCGCGTCGCGGGCCGCCGAACCGGGGGTCGTCATCGACCGCTCGTCCAGCCCATCAGCACCACCAGGACCATCGACACCGCGACCAGCCCCACTCCCAGGCTCAGCACCACCGGGAACCGGGACAGCGGGAGGTCCTCGCCCCGCCGCATCGCCCGCTCGCACCGCACCCAGTGGTTCACCGCCCGCAGCGCACAGGCGGCACCCACCACGAGCAGCGCGAGGGCCATCCCGACCCGCACGCCCCAGCGCAGGTCCGGCAGGAACTGGTCCACCGCGAAACCGCCGCCCACCAGGGCCAGGGCGGTCCGGATCCAGGCCAGGAAGGTCCGCTCGTTGGCCAGCGAAAACCGGTAGTCGGGGGTTTCGCCCTCGTCCCTCAGCCGCTGCGGGGCGAACCAGAGGCGTACGTCCTTGACGAAGTCGATCACCTGATCAATCTACTGGTGCGACTCCCGGTGCGCGCGCAGCCGCCGGTACGCCTCCAGCCCGTCCGGCACCCACTCCCACGCCCCGTCCGCGACCCGCCCCGCCAGTTCCCCCTCGGAGAGCCACGCGTGCCAGGCCACCTCCGACTCCTGCGGCCGCACCGGCAGCTCGCAGCGCACCTCGTGCACGTACGACCACCAGGCCCCGCCCGGCCCTTCGTACAGGAACTTGAACAGCGGCGCCGGCTGCGCCAGACCCGCCACGCCCAGCTCCTCCTCGGCCTCCCGCAGGGCGGCCTGCGCGTAGCTCTCGCCGGCGCCCACCACTCCGCCCACGAACATGTCGTAAGCCGAGGGGAAGACCAGCTTCGACGCCGTCCGCCGGTGGACGAAGATCCGCCCCTGCGCGTCCCTGGCCTGTACGAACACGCACCGGTGCAGCAGCCCGCCCGCGTACACCTCGCCGCGCGGCGCCCGCCCCGTCACCCGGTCGTCCCGGTCCACCACGTCCAGTACTTCGTCAGCAGCACTCACACGGCTCATCCAACCACCGCTGTTGACTGGTTACCGCTCCGTAGCCAAGGATCTGCCCCACCACCGACCGGAGGACGGGTTCGCCATGACGTACGACGCAGACGTGATCGTGATCGGGGCCGGACTCGCCGGTCTCGTGGCCACCGCCGAGCTCGTCGACGCGGGCCGCAAGGTCATCCTGCTCGACCAGGAGCCCGAGCAGTCGATCGGGGGCCAGGCGCACTGGTCCTTCGGCGGGCTGTTCTTCGTCGACTCGCCCGAACAGCGGCGGATGCGGATCAAGGACAGCCGCGAGCTCGCCCTCCAGGACTGGCAGGGCACCGCCGGCTTCGACCGTGAGGAGGACGCCTGGCCGCGCCGCTGGGCGGAGGCCTACGTCGACTTCGCGGCCGGTGAGAAGCGGCCCTGGCTGCACGCCCTGGGCGTCCGCTTCTTCCCGGTGGTCGGCTGGGCCGAACGCGGCGGCTACGACGCCAACGGCCACGGGAACTCCGTCCCCCGCTTCCACATCACCTGGGGCACCGGGCCCGGCCTGGTCGAACCCTTCGAGCGGCGGGTCCGTGCCGGGGTGGCCCGTGGCCTGGTCCGGCTGAAGTTCCGCCACCGGGTCACCGGCCTCGCCCGGACGGGCGGCGCCCTGGACACCGTGACGGGCGAGATCCTGGAGCCCTCCGACGCCGTACGCGGCACCGCGAGCGGCCGTGGGAGCACCGGCGACTTCTCCCTCAGGGCCCAGGCGGTGATCGTGACCAGCGGTGGCATCGGCGGCAACCACGACCTCGTGCGCGCGCAGTGGCCGGCCCGGCTGGGCACGCCGCCGCAGCGGATGCTGTCCGGGGTCCCGGCGCACGTGGACGGCCTGATGCTGGGCATCGCCGAGGAGGCCGGCGCCAGCCACATCAACAAGGACCGGATGTGGCACTACACCGAGGGCATCGAGAACTGGGACCCGATCTGGTCGCGGCACGGCATCCGCATCCTGCCCGGCCCGTCCTCGCTCTGGTTGGACGCCACCGGCAAGCGGCTGCCCGTCCCGCTCTTCCCCGGGTTCGACACCCTCGGCACCCTCGACCACATCATGAGGACCGGCCACGACCACACCTGGTTCGTGCTCAACCAGCGCATCATCGGCAAGGAGTTCGGCCTCTCGGGATCCGAGCAGAACCCGGACCTGACGGGCAGGTCCGTCCGCGACGTCATCGACCGGGCGCGGCAGGCCGTTCCGGGACCGGTGAAGGCGTTCATGGACAACGGAGTCGACTTCGTCGTCGAACGGGACCTCGCCTCGCTGGTGCGCGGCATGAACGCGGTCACCAAGGAGGACCTGCTCGACGAGGAGACGGTGCGCCGGGAGATCGTGGCTCGGGACCGGGAGATCGCCAACCCGTTCACCAAGGACCTCCAGGTGACGGCCATCCACGGCGCCCGCAAGTACCTCGGGGACCGGCTGATCCGCACCGCCGCGCCGCACCGGATCCTGGACCCGAAGGCGGGCCCGCTGATCGCCGTCCGCCTCTCCGTCCTGACCCGCAAGTCCCTGGGCGGGTTGGAGACCGACCTGTCCTCCCGGGTCCTCACCGGGTCCGGTGACCCGCTGCCCGGCCTGTACGCGGCCGGCGAGGCGGCCGGCTTCGGCGGCGGCGGGGTGCACGGCTACCGGGCCCTGGAGGGCACCTTCCTCGGCGGCTGCATCTTCTCGGGCCGTGCGGCGGGCCGCGCCGCAGCCGGGGCGGTGGCCTGAGGCAGGCCCCCTCCGGGCTCCCGTGGCGGCCCCTAGGGGCGTTCGACGACCCGGAAGCGTTCCGCGACGACCAGCGTGTCGTCGGTCACCGTGAACTCCGGGTCGCCGAGCACTTCCCGGATCTGCGGCCCGTGCCAGTACCGCTCGTGGGAAACACGCCATTCGGCTACGGACGCGTATCCCTCGCCCTCGTCCGGGGCGTGCCCGAGGTCCTCCTCCGCGAGCGGTAGAGCCCGTACGCCCGTCACCTCCAGGACGGCCACCGGACGCTGCGCGGAGTCCATGACCGCCATCCGCTCGCCCACGACCGGCAGGGGGTCGCCCATTACCTCGTATTCGGTCAGCAATCCCGTGGTCGAGGTCTTCGCGCCGCTCAGCACCGCCGCCACCAGCATGTCGCGCACCGGCCCCGGGAACGCGAACAAAGCGGGAGGAAGATCGTCGTAGGTCGTCATGGGCCCACCCCACGGTCGCTCCAGCAGCGCCTGCGAACGGATCCGGACGCCCCAACTCACGTCATGTACATACCAGTTGAAACGCGCCACGCAGTGGACTGGACCTTGACTCGGAGCTGTGCGTACCGCTTTGCTGTGCGTGATCATCCAGCCAAACCGTCCGCCCGCGCCCGTGCTCTGGAGGGAATTTCGCGGATGTCCCCGCCTCCGCCGCCCCTCGGCCGCGCCCGCAAGCGGGACGCCCAGCTCTTCGACCCGGCCCTCTGCGATGCCGAGCTGGTCGACGTGCGCGCCCAGTTCACCCAGGGCCGCTGGGCCAAGGCCCGGTCCCTCCTCGTCGGCACCGGCGACGACTGGGACCGCCGCGGCCACCGCGTCGTCGTACTCGCCGAGACCCCGGCCGCCACCGCCTGGGCCCGCGAATGGCTGCTCGCCGAACCCGAGAGCGCCGACGCCGCCACCCTCCTCGCCTGCGCCGCCGTCATCAACGCCCTGCGCCGCAAGGGCACACCCGAGGCGGCCGAAGAGGCCTGCCGCCGGGCCGCCGTGCTGCTCCCCGCCGACCCCACCCCCTGGCTGGGGCTGCTCATGCTCTCCCGGGCCTTCGGTACCGAGGAGGAGTTCAGCCGCCACTTCGACCAGGTCCGGGCACGCCACCGCGAGCACCACCACGCCCACCACCTCATGGTCGCCCAGCTCGCCGAGCACACACCCGGCTCCGGCCACGACCCGCTCCACGAGGTCTACGACTTCGCCGCCTGGGCCGCCGAGGAGTCCCCGGCCGACTCCCCGCTCGCCGTCCTGCCCGTCATCGCCCACGCCGAGCGCTACCGGGTGCTGGCCGGCAAGTACGGCTCCGACAGCAGCGCCGGAGCCGTGGCCCACTGGTCGAGCCGCCGCGCCCGCCAGGTACTGCGCTCGGCCTTCGACTGGTGGCTGGAGTGGGAGCGCGAGGACCACCCCCGCAACCGGGTCGACCTCAACTTCCTGGCCCACGCCAAGCTCTGCGAGGGCCGCCCGGCCGAGGCCGCCGCCCTGTTCCACCGCATCGGCAGCCACGCCACACCCGCTCCCTGGTCCTACCCGGACCTCGACCCGCACAAGGCCTTCCTCGCGGCCCGCAGCGCCGCACTCGGCACGGCCTGAGGCGCCCGGCGCCCGCGCTCGACCGCACCCCGCTCGGCCCGCACTCCGCTCGACCGCACCCCGCTCGACCGCACCAGCCCAGTTCGACCCCGACCTTCCCCCGAAAGGACACCCCGCCATGGCGACGGGCAGATCCACCACGCTCAGCACCGCGCCCGAGATCCGCACCTACAAGGGCCAGGACCGCGCCCTGCGCGCCGACCGCCTCGGCACCGCGGGCCTGCTGCTCTCCGTACTCGCCGCCAGCGCGCCCCTCATGGTCGTCGCCGGCGTGATGCCCACCACCTTCGGCGTCATGGGCGTCGTCGGCCAGCCGCTGCTGTTCGTGATCCTCGGCATCGTGCTCGCGCTGTTCAGCATCGGCTACGCCGAGATGAGCCGGCACGTCCACAACGCCGGCGCCTTCTACGCGTACATCGCCCGCGGCCTCGGCCCCACCGCGGGCGCCGGCGCCTCGCTCGTCGCCCTGGTCGCGTACAGCGCCATGCAGGTCGGCGTCTACGGCATCCTCGGCTTCGAGATCTCCGGCCTCTTCAGCACCTACCTGAAGATCGACGTCGCCTGGTGGATACCGGCCCTGGCAGCCGTCGCAGTGACCGGAGCGCTCGGCTGGCTCAAGATCGACCTCAATGCCCGCGTCCTCGGCGTCCTCCTCCTCATCGAGTGCGCCCTCGTCGTCATCTTCGACGTCGCCGCCCTCGCCGACCCCGGCCCCGAAGGCCTCTCCCTGCACGCCTTCGACCCCGCGACCCTCGGCGGCACCGGACTCGGCACCGCCCTGTGCTTCTGCATCGCCGCCTTCGTCGGCTTCGAGCAGTCCCCGGTCTACGCCGAGGAGACCAGCAAGCCCCACATCGTCGTCTCCCGGGTGATGTTCCTCGCCGTCGGCTTCGTCGCCCTCTTCTTCGCGCTCAGTGCCTGGGCCCTGACCGTCGCCACCGGGCCCTCCCAGATCGTCAAGGCTTCCGGCGAAGCCGGCCCCGGCCTGCTCTTCGAGCTCACCCAGAGCCGTCTCGGGACCACCTTCACCGACGTACTCCACGTCCTCTTCGTGACCGGCATGTTCGCGGCCATGCTCAGCTTCCACAACGTGGTCGCCCGCTACGCCTTCGCCATGGGCCGCGAGGGCCTGCTCCCCGCCGCCTTCGGCCGGACCAGCGCGGGCACCGGCGCCCCCGCGACCGGCTCCCTCCTCCAGACCGTCATCGCCACGCTCGTCGTCCTCGCCTTCGCCTTCACCGACGACACGCCGGCCGGCGACCCCACCACGCCGGTCCTGCACCTGTTCACCTGGATGGGCAGCGTCGGAGCCCTCGGCGTGACCCTTCTCATGGCCGCCGCCTCCTTCGCCGTCATCGCCTTCTTCGTCCGCCGCGGCACCGCCGGCGCCCAGGTCTGGCGGCTCGTCGCGGCCGGCGCAGCCGGGATCGCCCTGCTCGGCATCGCCGTGTACACGGTGAAGGACTTCGGCGTCCTCGTCGGCGCCGAAAAGGGCTCCGCGCTCAGCTGGGTCCTGCCCGGGATCATCGGCGCCGCCGTCGTGGGCGGACTGCTCTACGGGGCGATCCTGCGCAGCCGCCGCCCCGAGGTGCACGCCCGCATCGGCCTTGGGAACGAGGCCTTCCGCCTCGACCAGGCCGCGGAGGCCGACCCCCGCGACTGACCCCCACTGCCTCGCTTTCCTGCCCGTACGAAGCCCCCCGCGCCCGTTTCCAAGGTCGTCGGGGGCTTCTGTGCGAGGAGGGCGGGTTTTGGCCGGGGCCGGGGCTCATGGTCTCCTGGGGCGACAAAAACCACCGGACCCCCGCACAGGTGACCCCACCCAGCTCACCTGCACGGCGGTCGGAACTGCCTGTCCCACCCACGAAGGCGAAGTCCTACATGAGTGACCGCACCTTGACCGAGGCCCCGGCCCCGGCGTCCGCCCGCCACGTCGACGCCGGTGACGAGGGCTACAGCAAGGACCTCAAGTCCCGCCACATCAACATGATCGCGATCGGCGGGGCGATAGGCACCGGCCTGTTCCTCGGTGCCGGCGGCCGGCTCGCCAACGCGGGCCCCTCCCTCGCGATCGCCTACGCGGTGTGCGGCATCTTCGCCTTCTTCGTCGTCCGGGCCCTCGGCGAGCTCGTGCTCTACCGGCCCTCCTCCGGCGCGTTCGTCTCCTACGCGCGCGAGTTCATGGGGGAGAAGGGCGCCTACACGGCCGGCTGGCTGTACTTCCTGAACTGGTCCACGACCACCGTGGCCGACATCACCGCCGCCGCGACCTACGCGCACTTCTGGTCGATGTTCACCAGCGTCCCGCAGTGGGTCCTCGCCCTGATCGCCCTCGCCGTGGTCCTCACCGCGAACCTGATCTCGGTGAAGTACTTCGGCGAGATGGAGTTCTGGTTCTCCCTGGTCAAGGTCGCCGCCCTGGGCATCTTCCTGCTCGTCGGCATCTACCTGGTCGCCACCAGCCACGACATCGGCGGCCACACCCCGGGCCTGTCCTCGATCACCGACAACGGCGGCATCTTCCCGTCCGGCATGCTCCCGATGCTCCTGCTGCTCCAAGGCGTGGTCTTCGCGTACGCCTCCGTCGAGCTGTGCGGAGTCGCCGCCGGCGAGACCGAGAACCCCGAGAAGATCATGCCGAAGGCGATCAACTCGATCATGTGGCGCGTCGGCCTGTTCTACGTCGGCTCGGTGATCCTGCTCGCGCTGCTGCTCCCGTACACCTCGTACTCCTCGGACCAGAGCCCCTTCGTCACCGTCTTCGACAAGCTGGGCATCCCCGGCGCCGCCGGCGTCATGAACCTGGTCGTCCTGACCGCGGCGCTCTCCAGCCTGAACTCCGGGCTCTACTCCACCGGCCGCATCCTGCGCTCGATGGCCATGTCCGGCTCCGCGCCGAAGTTCACCGCCCGCATGAACAAGGGCAAGGTCCCCTACGGCGGCGTGCTCTTCACCGCCGCATTCGGCCTCGCCGGCGTCGGCCTGAACTACCTGATGCCGAAGGACGCCTTCGAGCTCGTCCTGAACTTCGCCTCGCTGGGCATCCTCGGCACCTGGGGCATGGTCATGATCTGCTCGCTGTTCTTCTGGCGCCGCGCGCAGGAGGGCACCCTGCAGCGGCCGTCCTACCGCCTGCCCTGGGCCCCGTACACGCAGATCGTCACGCTGGTGTTCCTGTTCGCCGTGCTGGTCCTGATGTGGTGCGACGGCGGCGTCGGCCGCACCACCGTCCTGTGCGTGCCCGTCATCGGGGCCGCCCTCGTCGGCGGCTGGTTCCTGGTCCGCCGCCGCGTCGCGGAGATCGCCGCGAGCCGCTGACGGCCTTACGGGTAGACAACGAAAAGAAGGACCCCGCGTCGGGCGGGGTCCTTCTTTGCGTTGCCGCGGGGCGGCGGATCAGGCCTTCTTGACCACGCTGGACTTCAGCTGCATGGCACCGAAACCGTCGATCCTGCAATCGATGTCGTGGCCGTCCACACCGTCGATCAGCCGGATGTTGCGCACCTTCGTGCCCGCCTTGATCCCGGACGGGCTGCCCTTCACCTTGAGGGCCTTGACCACGGTCACGCTGTCGCCGTCGCTCAGCACATTGCCGACGGCGTCCTTCACGACGCGCTCCCCGGGACCGGCCGCGTCCTGCGCACCGCCCTCGGCGGGAACCCACTCGTGGCCGCACTCGGGGCACACCACGAGGGCGTTCATTTCGTAGGTGTACTCACAGGAGCATTTCGGGCAGGGCGGCAGGTTCTCGATCACGCCTTCAGGGTAGCCCCACGCGGAAAGGGCCGAAAACGCCGAGAACCCCACCGAAGTGGGGTTCTCGCTCTGTGTCCGAGGGGGGACTTGAACCCCCACGCCCGATAAAGGGCACTAGCACCTCAAGCTAGCGCGTCTGCCATTCCGCCACCCGGACAAGGTGTCTGTCTCGCGTCCCTCGCGGGCCGTTCCGACGTGGAAAACATTACCAAACATTCCGGGGCCCCGATCACACCCCCCTGCGGCCGGGGATCGCCCTTGGGGAGAGCCGCCCAAAGCGGGAGGATGGGGAGGCAGTCGGTACCGACCAGTGGGAGGAAGCAGCGTGAGCGAGTCGAGCGCGGGCAGGAACGTCTCTGGCGAGGACGAGGTCGTCGACCTCTGCCGGGACCTCATCCGGATCGACACCAGCAACTACGGGGACCACTCCGGCCCCGGCGAGCGCAAGGCCGCCGAGTGGGTCGCGGAGAAGCTCGCCGAGGTCGGGCTGGAGCCGCAGATCTTCGAGTCCCACCGGGGTCGTGCCTCGACCGTCGCGCGCATCGAGGGGGAGGACCCGTCGCGCCCGGCGCTGCTGATCCACGGGCACACCGACGTGGTCCCGGCGAACGCCGCCGACTGGACGTACGACCCGTTCGCCGGCGAGATCGCCGACGGCTGCGTGTGGGGCCGCGGCGCCGTCGACATGAAGGACATGGACGCGATGACGCTCGCCGTCGTGCGCGACCGGCTGCGCAGCGGCCGCAAGCCCCCGCGGGACATCGTGTTGGCCTTCCTCGCCGATGAGGAGGCCGGCGGCGTGTACGGCGCCCGGTACCTCGTGGACCATCACCCCGGGCTCTTCGAGGGGGTCACCGAGGCGATCGGCGAGGTCGGTGGCTTCTCGTTCACCGTCAACGAGAACCTGCGGCTGTACCTGGTGGAGACCGCCCAGAAGGGCATGCACTGGATGCGGCTCACCGTGGAGGGCACCGCGGGCCACGGCTCGATGACGAACAACGACAACGCCATCACGGAGCTGTGCGAGGCCGTGGGCCGGCTCGGCCGCCACCAGTGGCCGGTCAGGGTCACCAAGACCGTACGGTCGTTCCTGGACGAGCTCTCGGACGCGCTCGGCACCCCGCTCGACCCGGACGACATGGACGCCACCCTGGCCAAGCTCGGCGGCATCGCCAAGATGGTCGGCGCGACGCTGCGGAACTCGGCCGCCCCGACCATGCTCGGCGCCGGCTACAAGGTCAACGTCATCCCCGGCCAGGCCACCGCGCACGTCGACGGCCGCTTCCTGCCCGGCTACGAGGACGAGTTCTTCGCCGACCTCGACCGGATCCTCGGCCCACGCGTGAAGCGCGAGGACGTCCATGCGGACAAGGCGCTGGAGACGGACTTCGACGGCAAGCTCGTGGACGCGATGCAGACCGCGCTCAGGGCGCACGACCCGATCGCGCGCGCGGTCCCGTACATGCTCTCCGGCGGCACGGACGCCAAGTCCTTCGACGACCTCGGCATCCGCTGCTTCGGCTTCGCCCCGCTCCAGCTGCCGCCCGAGCTGGACTTCGCCGGGATGTTCCACGGAGTGGACGAGCGGGTGCCGGTGGACGGGCTGAAGTTCGGCGTGCGCGTGCTCGACCGATTCATTGACAACTGCTGAGAATCGAGAAGGTGTGCGCATTGCACTGAGAAGAGTGAATGCGCTCATACGCTCGTAGCCCTGGTGATCCCTCCTCGTTACAGGTGGTGCGGTCCGCGGCTGGGACCGCATTGCCAACTAGGAGGAACAATGTTCAAGAAGGTTGTCGCCGCTGCGGCTGCCACCGGTGGTCTGGTGCTCGCGGGTGCGGGTCTGGCTGTCGCCGACGCGGGTGCCCAGGGTGCGGCCATCGGCTCCCCCGGTTTCCTGTCCGGCAACGTCGTCCAGGTCCCGGTCCACGTTCCCGTGAACGTCTGCGGCAACACGATCAACGTGGTCGGCCTGCTGAACCCGACTTTCGGCAACCCCTGCGTCAACGCCTGACGCTTCTGAAGTCTTGGGCCCCGGAGCGCATTCCAGCGCTCCGGGGCCGCCGGGCTTTGGGGCCCGGTGTTCGTACACAGCAGGGGGATTACACATGCGCAAGACTCTGAGCATCATGGCCGCCGCGGGGGGTGTTCTCGCGCTGGGTGGGGGTTACGCACATGCGGACTCCGGCGCGTCCGGCCATGCCGTGAACTCTCCGGGCGTGCTGTCCGGGAACTCCGTCCAGGCACCCGTGGACGCTCCGGTGAACGCCTGCGGCAACAGCATCTCGATCGTGGGGCTGCTGAACCCGGCCTTCGGGAACGGCTGTTCCCAGCACTCGGCCACACCGAACCAACCCGGACACCCGGGGCACCCGGGCCAACCCGGACACCCGGGCGAGCCCGAGGAGCCGGACGAGCCGTGCGACGAGGACGAGCCGACCCATCCCGGCCAGCCGGGCCACCCCGGAACGCCCGGTCAGCCCGGCCACCCGGGGAACCCCGGACACCCGGGCACTCCCGGTCAGCCCGGAAACCCGGGTACGCCCGGCCATCCCGGCAACCCGGGAACGCCCGGCAACCCGGGGCAGCCCGGCACTCCCGGTCAGCCCGGCAACCAGGGCACTCCGGGCGTGCCCGGTCACCCCGGAACTCCGGGTCACCGCGGCAACCCGGGTACCCCCGGCACGCCCGGTCAGCCCGGCGCGGGCGGCGTCACGCCCGTCGCGCACCCCGGGCAGGGAATCGGGCCCGTCCAGCAGGCGGGGCTCGCCGCCACCGGGGCGGGAGACGTCCTCGGTGTGGGCCTCCCGCTCGCCGCCGGCACGCTGCTGGCCGGTGCCGTGCTCTACCGGCGGGCCCGCAACGCGGCCTGACGGGCGACGCTCATGGCGCGGGCCCCGACCCCGGGGCCCGCGTCACCAGGTGGCGCGGACCTGACGGATGATTCTCCGGCGCAGTCGTACCCGACGGCTGCCGTCCCGATGCAAGGAGAGCCGGTCGAGTTCCCAGTTCCCGTACTCGGCATGATCGGTGAGCAGGCGGGTCGCCTCCTTGCGGGGTACACCGCGGGGCACGTACACGTCGACAAATTCGTATTCCGGCATCGAATCTATTGTGCGGGCAGAGGCCTGCTACGGATAGCGTCTGCACTATGTCTGATGCCGCTCTGCCCAGTGTTGCCGAGGTACGCGCCGCCGCCGAGGCGGTCAAGGCCGCACTCGACCGTCACCTCGCCGCGGTCGAGAGCAGGATCGGGGACGAGGATCCGGCCGTCTACGCCGCGTTCAACGAACTCGCCGCCGCCGCCGAGGAGTACGACGAACTCCTCTACGACCGGTACGACGAGGTCACCCCGTTCGAGATCCCCACGCCCGAGGACGGAGTCCCGTACACCGGGCCCGCCGAGCCCGCCGCGTTCAGCGTGCTCATCCGCCGCGACTACGCCGTCGTCGAACCGCCCCGGCTGATCGCCCAGGCCGAGCGGGTCGCCGCGCACGACCGGGAGGCCGACCTCGTCCACGACGGAGGCACCGCCAGTGCGCTGGGCGTGCTCTTCGGGGAGTACGAGCCCGACGAGATCGCCTCCCGCTACAAGGAGTTCGGCCTGGAGGAGGGCGACTCCACCCTCTGGATCGCGGCCTCGGAGGAGGTCGCGGAACCGGGGGAGTGGCTCGGCTCGCCCTTCGGGCACACCGACCCGCAGCACGTACTGCACCGCTTCGACGTCAGCTCCGTCTTCGACGAGGAGGCCGACGACTTCGACGACGAGGACGCACAGGACGCGGACGGCACGGACGGCACGGACGGCACGGGCGGTGTCGGCGGTCAGACGACCGCGCCCGGCCTGACCCCCGCCTGATCGGCCCGCGCACACGACACCGCGGCCCCCGACCCGGGAAGGGGCGGGGGCCGCGGTGCGTGCGGGTCACTCCGGCTGGTCCTGCGCTGCCGCCACGAGGGCCCGCAGCAGGCCCGTCAGCCTGGTCGTACGCGGCTTCGGCAGCACCTCCGCGACCGCGCGCGGCAGCGCCTGGTCGACGCCGTGCACCACCGACAGGTGGCGCTCCGCCCGGCCGAACGCCGAGTACACCCAGTCCCGGGAGAGGGCCTGCGCCGCGTCACCGGGCAGTACGACGACCACGGCCGGCCAGCGGGCACCGACGGCCTGGTGTGCGGTCACCGCCCAGCCGTGCCGCACCTGTGAATCGACCTGCTCCTTCGGTACGACGATCCGCGCGCCCGCGGCGTCCAGGTGGAGCCCCTGTGCGTCGGCCGACACCACCCGGCCCGGTTCGGCCCGCCCGGGCGAGGGCACGTGGACGACGCGGTCACCGGGGTCGAAGCCGCCGAACCGGCCGGGGCCGGGGTTCAGCCGCTCCTTGAGGGCGGCGTTCAGCGCCCGGGTGCCCGCCGAGCCGCCGTGGCCCGGGGTGATCACCTGGACCGAGTCCGCCGGGATCCCGAAGGCGCGCGGCACGGACTCGGCCACCAGCTGCACCGTGCGGTGCACGGCCTCCCCGGCGTCGCGCACCGGGACGATGACGACCTCCTTGCCGGGGGCGTCGACCTGGTTCAGCTCCCCGATGCCGATCCCCGAGACGAGTTCGCCGATCGGGCCCGGGTCGGGGGTGCGGGAGACCAGCTGCGGGCAGGCGCGGGCCGCCAGCACATCGCCGAAGACCCGGCCCGGCCCGGCGGATCCGAGCACGCCCGGGTCTCCGGAGAGCACCAGCCGGGCCCCGTCGGGGACGGACTCGACGAGCGCGGCGGCGGTCTCCACGTCCAGCTGCGGGGCGTCGAGGACCACGAGCAGGTCCACCGCGAACTGCCCGTCCGCATCCCGGCCGGGCCCCTGCGTCCCGGAGAGCAGTCCGGCCACGGTGACGGCGCCGGGCGCGGGCGCGTGCGCGTGCGCGGCCAGGCAGACGCGCAGGCCCAGGTCGCGGGCGGCCGTCAGCAGGGCCAGCGGTTCGGCGCGGGCAGCCTCGCCGCCGGTGTGGGTGACCAGGCCGTGTCCCGAGACGGCGCGGACCAGGTCGGCGCCCGGGCCGGCGCCGGAGGCGGCCTTCTCCCAGTCCGCCGGATCGTTGAAGGTGTTGGCCAGTCGGGCCAGGCCGTCGGCCAGGCTCTCCTCGGCCAGCGCGTACCCCTCCAGGCCCACGAGGACGCGTACGGGTTGCTCCTCGCCTTCGGCGACCGGCGGGCCGAGCGGTTCGTGGAACACCAGGACGGCGCCTTCGCCGATGGCCTGCTCCAGGGACTCGGCGGGGTCCGGGACGCCGTACTGGGTGAGGGCAGATTCCAGCGTGGGCGCGTCCAGGGCGGTGTGCCCCTTGAGCGCGGCCTGCTCCAGCAGCCAGCCCACGAGAGCGGTGGCGCGCCGCTCGTCACCGGGGCCGGCCTCGGCGCCGAGCAGGGCCCGGGCGAAGCCGTCGGCCTGGGTGGGGCGGACGCCGGCGACGGCGAGGAGCCGCCAGGGGTCGTGCGCGAGCTGCTCCGCGGCGCCTTCGCCGAGGGCGGTGGCGGCCGGGCCGGCCAGCGCCTCGGGGGCGCCGCCGCGGGCGAGTACGGCGCGCACGTCTTCGATGCCGGCCGCGGAGGGGGCGGCGGGCGCGGGACGGGCGGGGGCCGGGGGTGCGGCGGGGGCCGTCGCGGGCTTGCGGGGGGAGGTCGGGGCCTCGTCGAAGTACACCGGGGAGGGCTTCTCCCCGCTCTCCACGGCCCGTACGGCGGCCAGCAGGTCGGCGGCCTTCCCGCTGAGCTTGGCCCCGGCATCGACGGGCCCCTGGCGCTCCGCCTTGCGGCGGGCGATGCGCTCCCGCTCGATCTTCTGCGCGGCCAGCTCGGCCTCGGCCTCGCTGAGCGCGGGCTGCGCCGCCTCGTCGGAGCCGGTCGCGCCCTCGGCCCCCGCGGTGCCCGGTGCCGTGCCGTCTGCGGCCTCCGAGCCCCCGGGTGTGCCGTCTGCGGCCTCCGAGCCGCCGGGTGTCGTGCCGTTCTCGGTCTCCGAGTCGCCGGGTGTGCCGTCTGCGGCCTCCGAGCCGCCAGGTGCCGTGCCGTCCTCGGCCCCCGCGGTGCCCGGTGCCGCGCCGTCTGCGGCCTCCGAGCCCCCGGGTGTGCCGTCTGCGGCCTCCGAGCCGCCTGGTGTCGTGCCGTCCTCGGGCTTCGCGGTGCCCGGTGTCGTACCGTCCTCGGCCTCCGAGCCGCCGGGTGCGTCTGCGGCATTCGCCGTTGCCCCGTGCCTGTCCCCCTCGGCCTCCGGCGTGCCGGGTGCGGCCGTATCGGGGGCGGCGGGCCCGTCGCCCGTGCTCGTCCGCGCGGGGCTTTCCCCCGCCCCGCCCCTTCCCGACACCGGGGGCTCCGCCGCCGGGCCCCCGCTCGCGGCTTCGCCGGAGTCGCCTGCCTGCGGTTCGGCGGCTCCCGCGTCCGTTCCCGGCCGGGCGTCCTGCGGGCCCGCCGGCCGTGCGTCCGCGGCCTCGTCGGGGGCGGCGGGCCCGTCGTCAGCGGGGGTCTGCGCGACGGCCGTTTCCGCGCCCGCGTCCGACGCTTCGTCAGAGCGGCCCGGCTCTGCCGGGTCGGGGTCGGTGGCCGCCTCCGCCTGGGGGCCCGGGGTGGCCGGGTGGTCCGCGGAAGCGGGGTGGCGCTCCGTACTCACAGCGTGCTCCAGTCCTGATCGGGGTAGCGATGCACCGGCGCCGAAACATCGTCCAGCGCCCGGCAGATCTCCTCCGGAAGAGTAAGGGCCTCCACCGACAAAGCCGCCGCGAGCTGCACGGACGTCCGCGCGCCCACGATCGGTGCGACCACCCCCGGCCGGTCCCGGATCCAGGCCAGGGCCACCTGGAGCGGGGTCACCGCCAGGCCCTGGGCCGCCGTTGCCACCGCGTCCACGATGCGGCCGGCCGCGTCGTCCAGGTACGGCTCCACGAAGCCGGCCATGGTCGGCGAGGCGCCCCGCGAGTCCGCCGGAGTGCCGTCCCGGTACTTGCCGGTCAGGACCCCGCGGCCCAGCGGGGAGGAGGGGAGCAGCCCGACGCCCAGGTCCAGCGCCGCCGGGAGGACCTCGCGCTCCACGCCCCGCTGGAGGAGGGAGTACTCCATCTGCGTCGACGCCAGCCGGGTCCGTACCCCCGGGGCGGCGAGCTGCCAGGTCGCCGCCTTCGCCAGCTGCCAGCCGCTGAAGTTCGACACCCCCGCGTACCGGGCCCGGCCGCTGCTCACCGCCAGGTCCACCGCCTGGAGGGTCTCCTCCAGCGGGGTTCCGGGGTCGAAGGCGTGGACCTGCCAGAGGTCCACGTGGTCGGTGCCCAGCCGGGCCAGCGAGTCGTCGAGCGCGGACAGGAGGTGGCCGCGCGAGGCGTCGAACCGGCGGTCCGGGTCCCGTACGGAGCCCGACTTGGTGGCGATCACCAGGTCCCGGCGCGGGACCAGCCCGCCCATCAGCTGTCCCAGCAGGTACTCCGCCTCGCCGCCCCCGTACACGTCGGCGGTGTCGACGAGCGTGCCGCCCGCGTCCCAGAACGTCTTCAACTGCTCGGCGGCGCCCGACTCGTCCGGTCCTTCCGCGGAACGGCCCCAGGTCAGGGTGCCGAGGCCGATCCGGGACACGCGCAGCCCCGTGCGGCCGAGATGCCTCTGCTCCATGAGCGCTGAGACTACTGGGGCACTGCCGCGGCGGGCCCGGGCGCGCTACAGTCCCCCGCAGACCTACGTTACTGATCGGTAAACCGGTAAGGGGACGACACATGCGGCTCGGCATCAATCTCGGCTACTGGGGCGCTGGCATGGACGCCGACAACCTCGCCGTGGCCCAGGAGGCGGACCGCCTCGGCTACGACGTCTGCTGGGCCGCGGAGGCCTACGGCTCCGACGCCCCGACCGTGCTCGCCTGGGTCGCCGCCCAGACCGAGCGCATCGACGTCGGCTCCGCGATCCTGCAGATCCCGGCCCGCCAGCCCGCGATGACGGCCATGACGGCCGCCACCCTCGATTCCCTGACCAAGGGCCGCTTCCGGCTCGGCCTCGGCGTCTCCGGCCCCCAGGTCTCCGAGGGCTGGTACGGCGTCAAGTTCGACAAGCCGCTCGCCCGCACCCGCGAGTACGTGGAGATCGTCCGCAAGGCGATGAGCCGCGAGCGCCTCAGCTACGAGGGCGAGCACTGGACCCTCCCGCTGCCCGGCGGCCCCGGCAAGCCGATCAAGCTCACCGTGCACCCGGAGCGCGAGCACATCCCGCTCTACATCGCCGCCATCGGGCCCAAGAACCTGGAGCAGACCGGCGAGATCGCCGACGGCGCCCTGCTGATCTTCCCAGCCGCAGAGCACCTGGAGGCCACCGCGCTCACTCACATCAGGGCGGGCCGCGAGAAGGTCGGCCTGACCATGGAGGGCTTCGACGTCTGCCCGACCGTCCCGCTGGCCGTCGGCGACGACGTGAGCGCCCTCGCCGACACGTTCCGCCCCTACACGGCCCTGTACGTCGGCGGCATGGGAAGCCGGAAGCAGAACTTCTACAACCAGCTCGCCCAGCGCATGGGCTACGAGAAGGAAGCCGCCGAGATCCAGGACAAGTACCTGGCGGGCGACAAGGCGGGCGCGGCCGCGGCGGTCCCGCACTCGCTGATCGACTCGACCACCCTGCTCGGCTCCGTCGAGCGGATCGCGGACGGGATGCGGGCCTACGCCGAGGCCGGGGTCACCACCCTCACGCTCGCCCCTGCCGGGTTCACCCTCGACGAGCGGATCACCGCCCTGCGGGCCGGCACCGAGGCCATGGAGCGCGCCGGCCTGGCATAGGCGCGTCGTCCGGCAAGGCCCTGCGGCCGTGGTGGGGGCTCGGGGGTCTTCCCCGCCACGGCCGACACAGTCACCAACGCGTGCGGCACCCTCCGGGTTACGCCTCCGGCGTCACCCCTTCACGGGTGCGAGTCCTTCGTTCGGCCGAGTCGTGCGATGCCTCGGTTGCCGGGCCTCCGCATCGGCCGTTGACTCGATGCATGCTCTCTGCCCGCAGCCTGTTCCAGGAGATCGTCGACAACGACGACTCGTTCCAGCTGTTCTGCTCGATCGCCGCCAGCGGGGAGTCCCAGGGCGGCTGGGAGAACGCCCGGATCGCCGCCCTGGTGCCCGACGGCATGCGCGAGCTGGCGCCCAAGATCACCCGGCACGGGGTCGACGAGGACAAGCACGGCCGGATCTTCAGGGCCCTTCTGCGCAAGCGCGGCCTGCCGCCGGTCCCCGTGCCGCCCGAGACCGACTACACGATGCTGCTGGAACGGCGCGGCATCGGTCTCGCGCACGAGAAGCTGCGCCGCGAGGAGCCGCTGACCGAGGAGGACATCGTCGTCTACCTCGCGCACAGCCGGGTCACCGAGCAGCGCGCCGCCGACCAGATGGACATGCTCGTGCGGTACTTCGGGGACCACCCCGTGGTCGGCAAGGCCGTCCGCATGATCAGCCACGACGAGGACAACCACCTCGCCTACTGCCACGAGGAGCTGCTCCGCCTCGTCCGCGAAGGGCACGGCCGGACCATCCAGCGGGTGCTGCGCGACAGCGCCCTCGCCGAGATCTCCGTCTACCGGGACGTGAGCCTCGCCGTGGCGGACCACATGGGCCGGCTGCTGCGCTGGCCCGCGCCCAAGAGGGGCGTACTGGCCGCCGGGATCCACGGGACGTACGCGTACGAGCGCTTCGCCGGCTGGCACCGGATGATCAGCCTGCGCCCGCCGGAGCGGCGCGACGCGCTGGGTGGCCTACCGGTGAACGCCCCCGAGTACGCGTAGCGGCGGCCGGTCGGCCGCCGCTACAGCCAGCCGCGGGTCTTGAACAGCCGGTGCAGGCCCAGACAGGCGCCCACCATCACCAGCAGCACCGCCGGATAGCCCCAGGCGTGCCTGAGCTCCGGCATGTGCTCGAAGTTCATCCCGTAGATCCCCGCCACCATCGTCGGGACGGCCGCCATCGCCGCCCAGGCCGAGATCTTGCGCATGTCGTCGTTCTGCCGGACGCCCATCTGCGCCAGGTGAGCGGCCAGCGCGTCCGACAGCAGCCGGTCCAGGCCCTCGATGTACTCGCTCGCCTTGGTCAGGTGGTCGGCGACGTCGCGGAAGAACGGCTGCGCGTGCTCGTGCACGAAGGGCACGTTCCCGAACGCCAGCCGGTCCATCGGCTGGAGCAGCGGGCTGGTCGCCCGGCGGAACTCCAGCACCTGCCGCTTGAAGCCGTAGATCCGGGCGGCGGTGTTCTTGGTGTCCGTGACGTTCGGCGCGAAGACCTCGGCCTCCACCTCCTCCAGGTCGGCCTGGAGCTCGGCCGCGACCTCGATGTAGTGGTCGACCACCGCGTCGGACACCGCGTACAGCACCGCCGTGGGGCCGTGCCGCAGCACCTCGGGCTCCTGCTCCAGCCGATGGCGTACGGCGGCCAGCGCCGCCCCCTCGCCGTGCCGGACCGTGACCACGAAGGAGTCGCCGATGAAGAGCATCAGCTCGCCCGCGGTCACGGTGTCCGCGTCTTCGTCGTACTCCACCGGCTTGAGCACGACGAAGAGCGAGTCGTCGTACACCTCCAGCTTGGGGCGCTGGTGCGCGGTCAGCGCGTCCTCCACCGCGAGCTTGTGCAGCCGGAACTCCCGACTGACGTGCTCGAACTCTTCCTCCGTGGGCTCGTACATGCCGACCCAGAGGAAGGCGTCACCACTCGCCCTCGCCTCGTCGAGGGCGTCCGAGAGGTCTTCGGGCGCAGGAGAGCGGCGGCCGTCCCGGTACATGGCGCAGTCGACTATCACGCACGGCATTCTCCCCTGCCCGCCCCCACCCCGCACGCGCCGACCACCCCCTAGGCTTGCGCCATGGCCACGCTGATCCTCGTACGACACGGGCGGTCCACCGCCAACACCGCAGGGCTGCTCGCCGGATGGACCCCGGGAGTGGCCCTCGACGAGCGCGGCGCCGAGCAGGCGGCGGCGCTGCCCGCGCGGCTCGCCTCGGTGCCGCTCGCCGCCGCCGTCAGCAGCCCGCTCCAACGCTGCCGGGAGACCCTGGCTCCGCTGCTGGCCGCCCGCCCGGAGCTGGCGCTGCACACCGACGACCGGATCGGCGAATGCCACTACGGCGACTGGTCGAACCGCAAGCTCTCGGAGCTCTCCGACGAACCCCTGATGAAGATCGTCCAGCAGCACCCCTCGGCCGCGTCGTTCCCCGGCGGCGAGTCCATGCGCGCCATGCAGGCGCGCGCCGTGGACGCCGTACGGGAGTGGAACGACCGGATCGAGGAGGAGCACGGGAGCGACGCCGTGTTCCTCATGTGCTCGCACGGGGACATCATCAAGTCCCTTGTCGCGGACGCCCTGGGCATGCACCTGGACCTCTTCCAGCGCATCCACGTGGACCCCTGCTCCGTCACGGCCGTCCGCTACACGCCGACGCGCCCGTTCCTGCTCCGGCTCGGCGACACCGGGGACTTCGGCTCGCTCGCCCCGCGTCCGGCCCGTGCGCCGGACGCGGACGCGGTGGACACGGAGACCTTCGAAAGCGCGACCGAAGACGGTGGGAACGCGGTCGTGGGGGGCGGCGCGGGCGCGGCGTGATCGAACGGCGCAGTAGGGTGGACTGGCCCGATTGAACGCCCCACGGCCGAAGAGCTGAAGAGCGCAGCCGCACGCGTGCAGCCCCGCCTGCCGCCGAGACTTGGAGACTGGACGTGCCCCGTCAGGTGTTCCTCTACGACCCGCCGGACCGTTTCGTGGCCGGCACGGTCGGTCTACCGGGACGCCGTACGTTCTTCCTGCAGGCCTCGTCCGGCCCCCGTGTCACCAGCGTCTCCCTGGAGAAGACCCAGGTCGCGGCGCTGGCCGAGCGGATGGACGAGCTGCTGGACGAGGTCGTACGGCGCACCGGGGGCAACGCCCCGGTCCCGGCCATGGCCCCCGCCGAGGCCGCCGACACCGCGCCGCTCGACGTCCCGGTCGACGAGGAGTTCCGCGTCGGCACCATGGCCCTGGCCTGGGACGGCGAGGAACAGCGGATGATCGTCGAGGCGCAGGCCCTGGTGGAACTCGACGCCGACTCGGAAGAGGACCTCGCCGAGGCGGAGGAACGGCTCCTCCAGGACGAGGAGAACGGCCCGCCGATGCTGCGGGTCCGCCTCACCGGCGCCCAGGCCCGCGCCTTCGCCAAGCGGGCCCTGGACGTCGTCAACGCGGGCCGGCCGCCGTGCCCTCTGTGCAGCCTGCCGCTGGATCCGGAGGGGCACGTGTGCCCGCGCCAGAACGGCTACCGGCGCCAGGCGTGACGGGTACGGGGGAACACGAGGAACTGCTCGCCAAGGGCGAGCTGACGGTCGTCGGCCGGATCCGCGAGGCGTCCAACGCCGTCCTGCTGTGCACGGTGCGGTACGGGGGCGCGAGCGCCGACTGCGTGTACAAGCCGGTCAAGGGCGAGCGCCCGCTGTGGGACTTCCCGGACGGGAACCTGGCCCGGCGCGAGGTCGCCGCCTATCTGGTGTCCGAAGCCACGGGATGGGGCCTGGTGCCGCCCACCGTGCTGCGCGAGGGGCCGTACGGCGAGGGCATGGTCCAGCTGTGGATCGAATCCGGCGCCGCCGGGGACGAGGCCGCCGGGGACGAGGCCGCCGCGGACGAGGCCGGCGCGGACGACGGGACCGCGGACGACGGGACCGGGGACGCGAGCGGCCTGCTGGCCCTCGTCGAGGGCGAGGAGGCGGGGGAGGGCTGGAAGCCGGTCGCCCTCGCCGAGGTCGGGCAGGGCCGCACCGCGCTGCTCGTACACGCCGACGACCCCCGACTGCGCCGGCTCGCCGTCCTCGACGCCGTGATCAACAACGGTGACCGCAAGGGCGGACACCTGCTGCCCGCGCCCGACGGACGGCTCTACGGCATCGACCACGGCGTGACCTTCCACCGCGAGGACAAGCTGCGGACCCTGCTGTGGGGCTGGGCGGGCGAACCGCTGACCGGCGAGGCCCGCGAGGTGCTGGCCTCCCTGGCCGCCCGGTTGGCCGAGGGCGAGCCGCTCGCCACCCGGCTGGCCGAACTGATCACCCCAGCCGAGCTGGCCGCCGTACGGGCCCGGGTGGCCGACCTGCTGCGCAGCGGAGTCCATCCGCAGCCGTCAGGGCAGTGGCCGGCGATCCCCTGGCCTCCCGTCTGACCAGGCCCGGCCGCCCGGCGGCCGGGGACGCACAGAATCGACCGGACCGCAAGAACAGCGATCAAGCCAACAGTGCAGGTCCGGTTCGTTTCCGGAACACACGTCCGGTTAGGCTCGACACATGCATGCCTGGCCCGCTTCTGAGGTCCCCGCCCTGCCTGGCAAGGGCCGCGACCTCCAGATCCACGACACCGCGACCCAGGGGACGATCACCCTCGCCCCCGGTCCCGTCGCCCGTATCTACGTCTGCGGCATCACTCCGTACGACGCGACCCACATCGGTCACGCGGCGACCTACAACGCGTTCGACCTCGTACAGCGCGTGTGGCTCGACACCAAGCGGCAGGTCCACTACGTCCAGAACGTGACCGACGTCGACGATCCGCTGTTGGAGCGGGCCCAGCGCGACGGCCACGACTGGACCGAGCTCGCAGAGCGCGAGACGGCCCTCTTCCGCGAGGACATGACCGCCCTTCGGATGCTGCCCCCGCAGCACTACATCGGCGCCGTCGAGGCCATACCGGGCATCGTGCCGCTGGTGGAGCGGCTGCGCGACGCCGGCGCCGCGTACGAGCTCGACGGCGACGTCTACTTCTCGGTGGAGTCCGACGCGAACTTCGGCAAGGTCTCCAACCTCGACGCCGAGGCGATGCGGCTGCTGTCCGCGGAGCGCGGCGGCGACCCGGAACGCCCGGGGAAGAAGAACCCGCTCGACCCGATGCTGTGGATGGCCGCCCGTCCGGGCGAGCCGAGCTGGGACGGCGGCTCGCTGGGCCGCGGCCGGCCCGGCTGGCACATCGAGTGCGTCGCCATCGCCCTGGACCACCTGGGCATGGGCTTCGACATCCAGGGCGGCGGTTCCGACCTGGCGTTCCCGCACCACGAGATGGGCGCCTCGCACGCGCAGGTCCTGACGGGCGAGTTCCCGATGGCCAAGGCCTACGTGCACGCGGGCATGGTCGCGCTGCACGGCGAGAAGATGTCGAAGTCGAAGGGCAACCTGGTCTTCGTCTCCGCGCTGCGGCGCGCCGGGGTGGACCCGGCGGCGATCCGCCTCGCTCTGCTCTCGCACCACTACCGCGCCGACTGGGAGTGGACGGACGAGGTCCTCGCCGAAGCCGTGGCCCGGCTGGAGCGGTGGCGCGCGGCGGTGTCGCGCCCGGACGGCCTGCCGGCCGACGCGCTCGTCGAGGAGGTCCGCGAGGCCCTGGCGAACGACCTGGACGCGCCGGCCGCGCTCGCGGCCGTGGACCGCTGGGTGGACGCGCAGAACGCCTCCGACGGGGACGACGAGTCCGCGCCGGGCCTGGTGTCCCGCACGGTGGACGCCCTCCTGGGCGTCGCCCTGTAACGGCCCCGGGCCACTTGCCGGTGCCCCCGCCCCATCCGGGGTCGGGGGCACCGTCGTACCGCGGGGCCCCGGTCAGGACTCCGGGGGCGTGTCGTCTTCGTCCGGGGGAGACGGGTCCTCGGCCGTAGGGTCCGGTTTGCGTTTCGGCGGGCGGGTCAACCCGCTGGAGGTGTCCCGCAGGTACGAACCGTCACCCGGCTCCGTGCCGGCGGAGGGGTCGCGCCGCCGCAGGTACCGCTCGAACTCCCGGGCGATGGCGTCGCCCGAAGCCTCCGGCAGATCGGCCGTGTCCCGCGCCTCCTCCAGCGTCTGGACGTACTCCGCCACCTCGCTGTCCTCCGCGGCCAGTTGGTCCACACCGAGCTGCCACGCCCGTGCGTCCTCCGGGAGTTCGCCCAGCGGGATCCGGATGTCGATCAGATCCTCCAGCCGGTTCAGCAGCGCCAGCGTCGCCTTCGGGTTCGGCGGCTGCGAGACGTAGTGCGGAACCGCCGCCCACAGGGACACCGCCGGCACCCCCGCGTGGGTGCAGGCCTCCTGGAGGATGCCCACGATCCCGGTGGGGCCCTCGTACTTGGTCTCCTCCAGGTCCATCGTCCGCGCCAGGTCCGGGTCCGAGGTGACCCCGCTGACCGGCACCGGTCGCGTGTGCGGGGTGTCCCCGAGCAGCGCGCCCAGGATCACGACCATCTCCACGCCCAGTTCGTGCGCGAAGCCCAGGATCTCGTTGCAGAACGACCGCCACCGCATGGACGGTTCGATGCCCCGTACGAGTACGAGGTCACGCGGCTTCGCGCCGCCGATCCGCACCACCGACAGTCTCGTCGTCGGCCACGTGATCTTCCGTACCCCGTTGTCCAGCCACACCGTCGGCCGGTTGACCTGGAAGTCGTAGTAGTCCTCGGCGTCCAGCGCCGCGAAGACCTCGCCCTTCCACTCCCGGTCCAGGTGCGCGACCGCACCGGAGGCCGCGTCACCCGCGTCGTTCCAGCCCTCGAACGCGGCCACCATGACCGGGTCGATCAGCTCGGGCACGCCCTCAAGCTCGATCACCCAGGTCTCCTTCCGAAGTTCCCTTGCGTACGTGGGTCAGCCTAAGCCTTGAGACGACACCAGCCACAGCCCACGACAGAGGGGCGGTTCCCCTCGGAACCGCCCCTCTTCCCCACCTGCGTATCAGCTATGCCTTGCGGCTCAGCATCTCCTCGACCCGTGCGCGCACGGAGTCGTCGTCCAGGCCGCGGACCGTCACCGTGGTGCGCCGGCGCAGCACGTCGTCGACGGTCTCGGCCCACTCGTTGTCCCGGGCGTAGGCGACCTGCGCCCAGATCTCCGGCCCGTCCGGGTGGATCCGCTCGGCCAGCGCCGGGTCCTCGTTCGCGAGCCGCGCGATGTCGAAGGCCAGCGAGCCGTAGTGCGAAGCCAGGTGGCGGGCGGTCAGCGGGTCCATGCGGGAGCCGGGATCGCGGTCCACCAGCAGCCGGTGCGCGACCGCGTTCGGGTTGGCGACACCGGGCAGCGGCACCCGGCGTACGAGCGACTTCACCGGCTCCATGTCGTCGGTGAGGGGGCTGCCGGGCAGCTTGGCCAGCTTGTCCATGACCACGCGGCCGATGTGGCGGTACGTGGTCCACTTGCCGCCGGCCACCGACAGCATGCCGCCGGCGCCCTCGGAAACGACGGTCTCGCGCTTGGCCTTCTCGACGCCGCCGGGGCCGCCGGGCAGCACACGCAGGCCGGCGAAGGCGTACGTCATCAGCGAGCGGTCCAGGTCGGCGTCCTTCACCGAGAACGCCGCCTCGTCCAGGATCTGCTGGATGTCGGCCTCGGTGGCGCGCACGTCCGCCGGGTCGCCCTCGTAGACCTCGTCGGTGGTGCCGAGCAGCAGCTGGTCCTCCCACGGGAGGGCGAACGTGATGCGGTACTTGTCGATCGGGGTGGCCATGGCGGCCTTCCACGGCGACTTGCGCTTCATGACGATGTGCGCGCCCTTGGAGAGGCGGATCGACGGCAGGGAGTGCTTGTCTTCCATGCGCCGCAGGTGGTCCACCCACGGGCCGGTGGCGTTGAGCACGACCCGCGCGTCGACGCCGAACTCGGTGCCGTCGAGGCGGTCCTTGAGCTCGGCACCGGTGACCCGGCCGCGCGTCATGCGCAGGCCGGTGACCTCGGCGTGGTTGAGGACGACGGCACCCGATTCGACGGCCGCGCGGACCGTCATCACGGCGACGCGGGAGTCGTTCATCTGGTGGTCGTAGTAGACCGCGACGGCCTTCAGGTTGTCCGTCTTCAGACCGGGGTTGTCGGCGGCGGCACGGGCCGGGGATATGACCTTGCCCATGCCGTCGCCGAAGGCCGAGAGGGCGGAGTAGGCGAAGACGCCCGCGCCCAGCTTGGCCGCACCCACCGGACCGCCCTTGTAGACCGGCAGGTAGAACGTGAGCGGGTTGACCAGGTGCGGGGCCACGTCCTTGGCCAGTACCCGCCGCTCGTGGTGGTTCTCGGCCACCAGCTTGACCGCGCCGGTCTGCAGGTAGCGCAGACCGCCGTGGACGAGCTTGGAGGAGGCGGAGGAGGTGGCGCCGGCGAAGTCGCCGGCGTCCA
The DNA here is from genome assembly GCF_041431095.1 of Streptomyces sp. NBC_00597. Lineage (GTDB taxonomy): Bacteria > Actinomycetota > Actinomycetes > Streptomycetales > Streptomycetaceae > Streptomyces. The sequence continues at coordinate 2,675,341 of NZ_CP107757.1, read as the reverse complement.
CCATGGCAACCCGCAGACCCGACTGCGCGGCGTGCCAGGCCACCGAGGTGCCCAGGATTCCACCGCCGATGACCAGCAGGTCGTACGTGGCCTTCGCCAGCTGCTCACGGGTCTCGGCGCGGCTCGCGTTCGAACCGGCTGTCGGGTGCGTGCCCAGCGCGGGAACGCTCTGCAGGGTGCTCATATTTCTTAGCTCCTCGTCGATTGACTCAGCTGGTGCGTCAGCTGGCGTCTTCGTCGTCGATCCAGCCCATGGACCGCTCGACGGCCTTGAGCCAGTTCTTGTACTCGCGGTCCCGCTGCTCGGCGGGCATCCGCGGGGTCCACTCCGCCGCGCGGCGCCAGTTGGCGCGCAGGGCGTCGGTGTCGGGCCAGAAGCCGACGGCCAGGCCGGCGGCGTAGGCGGCGCCGAGGCAGGTGGTCTCCGCGACCATCGGACGGACCACGGGGGCGTCCACGAAGTCGGAGAGGGTCTGCATCAGCAGGTTGTTGGAGGTCATGCCGCCGTCGACCTTGAGGGCCGTGAGCTCGACGCCCGAGTCCTTCGTCATGGCGTCGGTGATCTCGCGGGTCTGCCAGGCGGTGGCCTCCAGGACGGCACGGGCGATGTGCGCCTTGGTGACGTACCGGGTGAGGCCGGCGATCACACCGCGGGCGTCGGAGCGCCAGTACGGGGCGAACAGGCCGGAGAAGGCCGGTACGAAGTAGGCACCGCCGTTGTCGTCGACCGAGAGCGCGAGGGTCTCGATCTCGGCCGCGGTCTTGATCATGCCCATCTGGTCGCGCATCCACTGGACGAGCGAGCCGGTGACGGCGATGGAGCCCTCCAGCGCGTAGACCGGCTTCTGGTCGCCGATCTGGTAGCCGACCGTGGTCAGCAGGCCGCTGTAGGAGTTGATGACCTTGTCGCCGGTGTTCATCAGCATGAACGTGCCGGTGCCGTACGTGGACTTGGCCTCGCCCTCGGCGAAACAGGTCTGGCCGAACAGCGCGGCCTGCTGGTCACCGAGCGCCGAGGCGACCGGGACGCCGGCGAGGACGCCGTCCTTGACGTGGCCGTAGACCTCGGCGGAGGACTTGATCTCGGGGAGGACGTTGAGCGGGACGCCCATGGACTCCGCGATCTTCTCGTCCCAGGCCAGCGTGTGCAGGTTCATCAGCATGGTGCGCGAGGCGTTGGTGACGTCGGTGACGTGCACGCCGCCCTGGGTGCCGCCGGTGAGGTTCCAGATGACCCACGAGTCCATGGTGCCGAAGAGGATGTCCCCGGCCTCGGCGCGCTCGCGCAGGCCCTCGACGTTGTCGAGCAGCCAGCGGACCTTCGGGCCGGCGAAGTACGAGGCGAGGGGCAGGCCCGTCTCGCGGCGGAAGCGGTCCTGGCCGACGTTGCGGCCGAGCTCCCGGCACAGGGAGTCGGTGCGGGTGTCCTGCCAGACCAGCGCGTTGTGCACCGGCTCGCCGGTGTGCCGGTCCCACAGGAGGGTGGTCTCGCGCTGGTTGGTGATGCCGACGGCCTTGACGTCGGCGGCGGTGATCTCGGCCTTGGCGATGGCCCCGGCGACGACCTCCTGGACGTTGGTCCAGATCTCGGCGGCGTCGTGCTCGACCCAGCCCGGCTTCGGGAAGATCTGCTCGTGCTCCTTCTGGTCGACGGCGACGATGCGGCCGTCGCGGTCGAAGACGATGCAGCGGGAGGAGGTGGTGCCCTGGTCGATCGCGGCGATGAAGGGGCCGGTGCTGGTGGTCATGTGGCTGCTCCTGGCAGGTCTCTGAGTTGGCGTATCAGGGGGCGGTGCGGATCTTGCGATACGTGCCGATGCTGATCAGGCGAACGCGATGTTGTACAGACCGCCGGCGAGCGCGGCACCGACGAGCGGGCCGACCACCGGGATCCAGGAGTATCCCCAGTCCGAGCCGCCCTTGTTGGGGAGCGGCAGCAGGGCGTGGACGATGCGGGGGCCGAGGTCGCGGACCGGGTTGATGGCGTAACCGGTCGGACCGCCGAGAGAGAGGCCGATGCCGACGACGACGAAGGAAGTGATCAGGACGCCGATGACGCCGAGGCCCTTGCCGTCGGCCTGGAGGCCCTGGGTCAGGATCGCCAGGACCAGGACGAAGGTGCCGATGATCTCGGTCGTGAGGTTCTGGACGATGTTGCGGATCTCCGGGCCGGTGGAGAAGACACCGAGGACCGGGCCGGCCTGGTCGTGCGGGTGCGGGTCCTCCGGGCCGAGCTTGGCGTCACGGATGTGCTCCGGGTCCGCGAGGTGCACCGCGAACTGTCCGTAGTAGGTGACCCACATCAGGACCGCGCCGAGCATGGCGCCGAGGAGCTGTCCGGCGAAGTAGACCGGAACGTCGCTCCAGTCGCCGTTCTTGATGGCCAGGCCGACGGTGACCGCCGGGTTGAGTTGCGCACCGGAGAGCGGGGCGGACACGTAGGCGGCGATCAGAACGGCGAAACCCCAGCCGAACGTGATCGCGAGCCAGCCTGCGTTCCGGGCCTTGGAGCTCTTGAGCGTCACGGCGGCGCAGACGCCACCGCCGAGCAGTGTGAGCAGGGCGGTACCGATGGTCTCGCCGATGAAGATGTCGGAGGTAGACACCCGCGACTCCTTTGCCTTGCGTCCAGGGGGTGGGCGGACACCGGGTCCCGTCCGGTGTTCCGCGCACTCGGTGAGTGCTTCACCGGTCCTTTGGCCTTGCCACACCCTAACGCGTATTGCCGGTAGGTGTTCGACAATGCCGACCGATGAACGGCAGTTTTCCGCCCAGGTGAAGAACGCGTCAAGGGTTGGCCTGGCCAAAGTGTCGGATCGTTACCACTAGGTACGATCACCCAAATCCGGCCATCCGATGGCCGGGATATGGCGAAAAGAAGGCAGAAAGCGGCCAGGGAGTGGCCGAGAAGGGGCTGGAGGGGGCCTAGAACCGGCCCGCGCCGAGGTCGCGTGAAACAGCGCGCGCACAGTCCCGTACGGACGCCACGAGGCTCGCCCGGGGCTCCCCGGACTCCCCGCACACCCGCTCCACCGCGCCGGCGACCGCCACCGCGCCCACCGGCATCCGGCGCCGGTCGTGGATCGGCGCCGCCACCGAGGCGATGCCCTCCCAGGTCTCCTCGACGTCCGCGGCCCAACCGCGCGCCCGGGTCAGGTCGAGGATCTCCTCGAACCCCGTGCCGTCGGTGACCGTACGGGGCGTGAACGCCTCGCGCTCCGCCTCCAGCGCCTCGGTGTGGGCGACCGGGTCGAACGCGGAGAGCACCTTGCCCAGGGCCGTGGAGTGCAGCGGCTGCATGGCCCCCACCTCCAGCACCTGACGGCTGTCGTCCGGGCGGAACACGTGGTGCATGATCAGCACCCCGCTCTGGTGGAGCACGCCCACGTACACGCTCTCGCCGCTCGCCCGGGCCAGGTCGTCCGTCCACACCAGCGCGCGGGCCCGCAGCTCGTGCACGTCCAGGTAGCTGTTGCCCAGACGCAGCAGCTCCGCGCCCAGTTGGTAGCGGCCCGAGGCGGGGTCCTGCTCCACGAAGCCCTCGGCCTGGAGCGTGCGCAAGATTCCGTGCGCCGTGCCCTTGGCCAGGCCCAGGGCCCCGGCCACGTCCGAGAGACCCAGCCGGCGCTCGCCGCCTGCCAGGAGCCGCAGCATCGCAGCGGCTCGTTCGAGCGACTGGATGTTCCGTGCCATCGTGCAGCCTCCTGCTGACGTAGTTCGACAATGCTGAACAGTATCGGTCGATGTCGACCTTGTGCATGGTTGGGCAACTGTTCAGGCCTCCGTCGACCAGGACACCCCTGGCAGACCCCCGCGCACAGAATGCAGTCCGCCACGTGGGACGCCCGCACCGGGGTTGATGCCACCCGGTTACCCTGAGCGCGTGCACCCTTGACAGCGAGGGTGCAAAGCCGACAGCCGTCGCATCCCAGGGAGCTCACCCATGGCCTCGTTGCCGAACCCGCCTGCAGACACCCAGACCCGGGCCGATGCCCTCCGAGAGGCACTGGCCACCCGCGTGGTCGTCGCCGACGGAGCCATGGGAACGATGCTCCAAGCGCAGGACCCCAGCCTCGACGACTTCCAGCAGCTCGAAGGCTGCAACGAAGTCCTGAACACCACCCGCCCCGACATCGTGCGCTCCGTACACGACGCGTACTTCGCGGTCGGCGTGGACTGCGTCGAGACCAACACCTTCGGTGCGAACTTCGCGGCGCTCGCCGAGTACGACATCCCCGAACGCAACTTCGAGCTGTCGGAGTCCGGCGCCCGCATCGCCCGCGAGGTCGCCGACGAGTACACCGCCTCGACGGGTCAGCAGCGCTGGGTCCTCGGCTCCATGGGCCCCGGCACCAAGCTGCCCACCCTCGGCCACATCGACTACGCGACCATCCGCGACGCCTACCAGGTCAACGCCGAGGGCCTGATCTCCGGCGGGGCCGACGCCCTGCTCGTCGAGACCACGCAGGACCTCCTGCAGACCAAGTCCTCCATCATCGGTGCCCGGCGCGCGATGGAGGCCCTCGGCGTCTCCGTCCCGCTGATCTGCTCCGTGACCGTCGAGACCACCGGCACCATGCTGCTCGGCTCCGAGATCGGCGCCGCGCTCACCGCGCTGGAGCCGCTCGGCATCGACATGATCGGCCTGAACTGCGCCACCGGCCCCGCCGAGATGAGCGAGCACCTGCGCTACCTCGCCCGCAACGCGCGCATCCCGCTCTCCTGCATGCCCAACGCCGGCCTGCCCGTCCTCGGCAAGAACGGCGCGCACTACCCGCTGTCCGCCCCCGAGCTCGCCGACGCCCAGGAGACCTTCGTCCGCGAGTACGGGCTCTCCCTCGTCGGCGGCTGCTGCGGCACCACGCCGGAGCACCTGCGCCAGGTCGTCGAGCGGGTCCGCGGCCTGAGCCCGGCCGGCCGCGAGCCCCAGCCGGAGCCCGGTGCGTCCTCGCTGTACCAGACCGTCCCGTTCCGCCAGGACACCGCGTACATGGCGATCGGCGAGCGGACGAACGCGAACGGCTCGAAGAAGTTCCGCGAGGCCATGCTCGACGCCCGCTGGGACGACTGCGTCGAGATGGCCCGCGACCAGATCCGCGAGGGCGCGCACATGCTCGACCTGTGCGTGGACTACGTCGGCCGCGACGGCGTCGCCGACATGAAGGAGCTCGCCGGGCGCTTCGCCACCGCCTCGACGCTGCCGATCGTCCTGGACTCCACCGAGGTTCCCGTGATCCAGGCGGGTCTGGAGAAGCTGGGCGGCCGCGCCGTCATCAACTCGGTGAACTACGAGGACGGCGACGGCCCGGAGTCCCGCTTCGCGAAGGTGACCCGGCTGGCCCGGGAGCACGGCGCCGCGCTGATCGCGCTGACCATCGACGAGGAGGGCCAGGCCCGCACGGTCGAGCACAAGGTCGCCATCGCCGAGCGCCTGATCGCCGACCTGACCGGCAACTGGGGCATCAACGAGTCGGACATCCTCATCGACACGCTGACCTTCACCATCTGCACCGGCCAGGAGGAGTCCCGCAAGGACGGCATCGCGACGATCGAGTCGATCCGCGAGCTCAAGCGCCGCCACCCGGACGTCCAGACCACGCTGGGCCTGTCCAACATCTCCTTCGGTCTGAACCCGGCCGCCCGCGTACTGCTGAACTCCGTCTTCCTCGACGAGTGCGTCAAGGCCGGCCTGGACTCGGCGATCGTCCACGCCTCGAAGATCCTGCCCATCGCGCGCTTTGACGAGGAGCAGGTCAACACCGCCCTCGACCTGATCCACGACCGCCGCACCGAGGGCTACGACCCCCTCCAGAAGCTGATGGCGCTCTTCGAGGGCGTCAACACCAAGTCCCTCAAGGCCGGCCGCGCCGAGGAGCTCCTGGCGCTCCCGCTCGACGAGCGGCTCCAGCGCCGCATCATCGACGGCGAGAAGAACGGCCTGGAGGCCGACCTCGACGAGGCGCTCCAGACCCGCCCGGCCCTGGACATCGTCAACGACACCCTCCTGGAGGGCATGAAGGTCGTCGGCGAGCTCTTCGGCTCCGGCCAGATGCAGCTGCCGTTCGTCCTCCAGTCCGCCGAGGTCATGAAGACCGCGGTCGCCTACCTCGAACCGCACATGGAGAAGACCGACGACGAGGGCAAGGGCACCATCGTGCTCGCCACCGTCCGCGGCGACGTCCACGACATCGGCAAGAACCTCGTCGACATCATCCTGACCAACAACGGCTACAACGTCGTCAACATCGGCATCAAGCAGCCGGTCTCCGCGATCCTCGAAGCCGCGCAGGAGCACAAGGCCGACGTCATCGGCATGTCCGGCCTGCTCGTCAAGTCGACCGTGATCATGAAGGAGAACCTGGAGGAGCTCAACCAGCGCAAGTTGGCGGCCGACTACCCGGTGATCCTCGGCGGCGCGGCCCTCACCCGTGCCTACGTCGAGCAGGACCTCCACGAGATCTACGAGGGCGAGGTCCGCTACGCCCGCGACGCGTTCGAGGGCCTGCGCCTGATGGACGCCCTGATCGCCGTCAAGCGCGGCGTCCCCGGCGCGGCCCTGCCCGAGCTCAAGCAGCGCCGGGTCGCCAAGCGGGACGCTCCCGTCCTCCAGGTGGACGAACCGCAGGAGCCGGGCGGCCGTTCCGACGTGGCCGTCGACAACCCGGTCCCCACCCCGCCGTTCTGGGGTACCCGCGTGGTCAAGGGCATCCCGCTCAAGGACTACGCCTCCTGGCTGGACGAGGGCGCGCTGTTCAAGGGCCAGTGGGGCCTCAAGCAGGCCCGCGCCGGTGGCGCCTCGTACGAAGAGCTCGTCGAGAGCGAGGGCCGGCCGCGGCTGCGCGGCCTCCTCGACAAGCTGCACACCGAGAACCTGCTCGAAGCCGCCGTCGTCTACGGCTACTTCCCCTGCGTGTCCAAGGGCGACGACCTGATCATCCTGGACGAGCAGGGCAACGAGCGGACCCGCTTCACGTTTCCGCGCCAGCGCCGGGGCCGCCGCCTGTGCCTCGCCGACTTCTTCCGCCCGGAGGAGTCCGGCGAGACCGACGTGGTCGGCCTCCAGGTGGTCACCGTCGGCTCGAAGATCGGCGAGGCCACGGCCAAGCTGTTCGAGTCCGACTCGTACCGCGAGTACCTGGAGCTGCACGGCCTGTCGGTCCAGCTCGCCGAGGCCATGGCCGAGTACTGGCACGCCCGCGTCCGCGCCGAGCTCGGCTTCGGCGGCGAGGACCCGGCGGCGGTGGAGGACATGTTCGACCTGAAGTACCGCGGCGCCCGCTTCTCGCTGGGCTACGGTGCCTGCCCCGACCTGGAAGACCGCGCGAAGATCGCCGACCTCCTCCAGCCGGAGCGGATCGGCGTCCACCTCTCCGAGGAGTTCCAGCTCCATCCGGAGCAGTCCACCGACGCGATCGTCATCCACCACCCCGAAGCGAAGTATTTCAACGCGCGCTGAGGCGGAGCGACGTACACTTGACGGTCCCACAGGCCGGTCGCCTGATCTTCGGGGGAATGCCCCGCGGGGAGACAGGCGGCCGGCCTTCTCGTCCTCTGAGAGAGGTGTGCCGGATGACCAGCACCGTTCCCGCCCCCGTCGCCCGTACGGCCGACGGGCATGCCCTCCAGGCGGTGTTGCTGGACATGGACGGCACCCTCGTCGACACCGAGGGCTTCTGGTGGGAGATCGAGGCGGACGTCTTCGGCGCACTCGGACACCAGCTCGACGAGGCCTGGCGCGACATCGTCGTCGGCGGGCCCATGACCCGCAGCGCGGCCTTCCTCATCGAGTCCACCGGCGCCGCCATCACCCTGGCGGAGCTGACCGTCCTGCTCAACGAGCGCTTCGAGGAGCGGATCGCCGCGCAGGTCCCGCTGATGCCGGGAGCCGAGCGGCTGCTGGCCGAGCTGGCCCGGCACAACGTGCCCACCGCCCTGGTCTCCGCCTCGCACCGCCGGGTCATCGACCGGGTGCTGCGCACCCTGGGCCCCGAGCGGTTCGCGCTGAGCGTGGCCGGCGACGAGGTGACCCGCACCAAGCCGCACCCCGACCCGTACCTGTTCGCCGCCCGCACCCTCGGAGCGCACCCCTCGCGCTGCGCGGTCATCGAGGACACCGCGACCGGCGTCGCCTCCGCCGAGGCCGCCGGGTGCCGGGTCGTGGCCGTGCCCTCCGTCGGCGTCATCCCGCCCGCCCCGGGCCGCACCATCGTCCGCTCGCTGGAGGACGTCGACCTTCCGTTCCTGCGCTCCCTCATCACTCCGATGAACTGATCGCATACGCTCAGTGCCGAACGGAACAGCGGCCTGCACCCGGTCCCGCGGAAGGATCTTCCGTTCCATGGCCCGGAGGCTGAAATTCCATCCTTTCCGTGGCAGTTCTCTCGGGTGACCTTTGTCACCCGCCAAGCCCCCGACGGACCTGTCGGGGGGCTTGGAAACCTTCCCTTGTGTCCGGATTGATCAGCTCCTGACCGAATCTGCGGTGACTCCTACATGGACAGGCAGTCCGCACCCATCACCGTGCGATTACGCCCCAAGTCCTGCCAGTTCAAGCCATCCCGTCCCAGGCCACTAATGTCGACGCGGGCACTACGCCGCACCTCTGCCGTACCGGACGCACACCCTCGTACCGGCACGGCGTGGACCGATCGTCACAACACCGGCCCGATCGTTCCGCCCTGAACGGGCGACCGCCGCGAAGTGCCCTTTACGCCGCTTTGAGCAAGTGCCGGTCAAGGGAGTACTTCCAGCATGAACCGCAAGACCCTGGTGCTGACGGCTGCGGCCGGACTGCTCACCCCCGCGCTCGCCGCATGCGGCAGCACGAGCGGAGGCGGAGCAGGATCCGGAGCGATCGTCGTCGGAACCACCGACCGGTTCGAGGCAGCCGACTACGCTCCCGCACCGTTCGACCCGGCTTACGCCTACGACGCCGGCGCCTGGAACGTCCTGCGGCAGACCGTCCAGACGCTGATGCACACCCCCCGCGGCGGCGGCCAGCCCGTCCCCGAAGCAGCCTCCGACTGCCGCTTCACCGACACCGGCAACGAAAGCTACCGCTGCACCCTGCGCCCCGGCCTCAAGTTCGCCAGTGGCGAGCCGCTGACCGCCAAGGACGTCAAGTTCTCCATCGAGCGCGTCCTCGCCATCAAGGACGAGAACGGCCCCTCCTCGCTGCTGTCCACCATCGACACCATCGAGGCGAAGACCGCCGACACCGTCGTCTTCCACCTGAAGACCCCGGACGCGACCTTCCCGTACAAGCTCTCCACCCCCGCCACCGGCATCGTGAGCGAGAAGAACTACGACGCGAAGAAGCTCCGCGAGGGCTTCGCCGTCGACGGCTCCGGCCCGTACACGATGAAGGCCGAGGTCAAGGACGACCACCTCGTCCGGGCGATCTTCAGCAAGAACCCGAACTACAAGGGCGACCTCAAGCTGCAGAACGACAAGGTCGAACTGCGCACCTTCACCGACTCCGCGGCCATGGGCAAGGCACTCACCGCCGGATCCGTGTCCATGGTCTCCCGCACCCTGTCGCCCGCCCAGATCGCCGAGTTCGCGGCCAAGCCGCCCAAGGGCGTCAAGCTGGTCCCGATGCCCGGCCTGGAGATCCGCTACATCGGCTTCAACACCGAGGCCCCGGTCGTCAAGGACAAGGCAGTGCGCCAGGCCCTCGCCGCCGCCGTCGACCGCAACGCGATCATCGACAAGGTCTACGGCAAGTCCGCGCAGCCGCTGTACTCCCTGGTCCCCACCACCGTGACCGGACACGTCAACTCCTTCTTCAACAAGTACGGCGAGGCCAACACCGCGAAGGCCGCCGACCTGCTGAAGGCCGCCGGGATCAAGACCCCGGTCAAGCTGACGCTGAACTACACCAAGGACCACTACGGCGACGGCACGGCCACCGAGTTCGAGACCCTCAAGAACCAGCTGAACTCCACCCAGCTGTTCGACGTCACCGTCCAGGGCTCCGACTGGTCCGACTTCCGGCCCGCGCAGAAGAAGGGCGACTACGCCGCCTACGGGCTCGGCTGGTTCCCCGACTACCCGGACGCCGACAACTTCCTCGCTCCCTTCCTGGAGCAGGACAACTTCCTGGGCACGCCGTACGCCAACACCGCGGTGCGCACCAGGCTCATCCCCGAATCCCGGCGCGCCGTCGACCGCAACGTCGCCGTCCCCGCGATCACGGAGATGCAGGACATCGTCGCCGAGGACGTGCCCGTCCTGCCGCTGTGGCAGGGCAAGCAGTACGTCGCCGCACGCGACGGGATCACCGGAGTGGAGTGGTCCGTCAACGCCATCTCCGACCTCCAGCTGTGGGAACTCGGCCGCGGTGTAAGCGGCTGATACCGGCAGCAACCGGCAGCAACCGGCGGCGGGTGTCGCAGGCCGGCGCAACGATTCAGTGAGACTGTGAAGGACGTTCGCGTGATGAGACGTAACCAGTGGTTGGCGGCCCCGCTCGGCGCAGCCACCGCCGCCGCGCTGCTCAGCGGTTGCGGTTCGACCGACAGCCCGACCGCCGGCGGCGGCAAGGGTGTGGTCATGGGGATATCCGACAAGGTGAAGTCGACCGACCCCGCTTCGGGTTACGACCCGGGCTCCTGGCTGCTCTTCAACAACGTCTTCCAGTCCCTGCTGAGCTTCCCCAAGGGCGGCACCACGCCGGAGCCCGACGCCGCCCAGGCCTGCAACTTCGAAGGCGCCGACAGCAAGGTCTACAAGTGCACCCTGCGCGAAGGCCTGAAGTTCAGCAACGGCAACGCCCTCACCTCCAAGGACGTCAAGTTCTCCTTCGAGCGCACGCTGAAGATCAATGACGCCAACGGCCCCGCCGTGATGCTGTCGTCGATCGCCGGCATCGACACCCCCGACGACAAGTCCATCGTCTTCCGCCTCAAGACGTCCGACGCGACCTTCCCCAGCAAGATCGCATCGGGCGCGGGCTCCATCGTCGACCACAGCCAGTACCCGGCCGACAAGCTCCGCACCGACGGCAAGGCCGTCGGCTCCGGCGTCTACAAGCTGGACTCGATCAACGAGAAGAGCGCCAGCTTCTCCGTCAACGACGCCTACAGCGGCAAGGCCAAGGCGAAGAACACCGGCGTCACCCTCAAGTTCTTCAACGAGGACCAGGCCGCCCTCAAGAAGGTCCTCGAAAGCGGCGAGGTCGACTTCGCCTTCCGCGGGCTCGCCGCCAAGGACATCGCCAGCCTGTCCTCCACCAAGACCGGCGACCACAAGGTCGAGGTCGTCCAGGGCACCGGCGCCGAAGTCGAGCACCTCGTCTTCAACATGAACGACCCGGTCGCCGGAAAGCTCCCCGTCCGCAAGGCCATCGCCTACCTCGTCGACCGCGAAGCGCTCGTCAAGGACGTCTACGACGGCACCGCGACCTCGCTGTACTCGATCGTCCCGGCCGGCATCGGCTCGCACAACACCGCCTTCTTCGACCGCTACGGCGGCAGCCCCCAGCCCAAGAAGGCCGAGGCCGTCCTGCGCGCCGCCGGCATCAAGGACAAGGTGAAGATCACCCTGTACTCGACGCCCTCCCGCTACGGCCCGTCCACCGACCAGGAATTCCACCTCATCGCCAAGCAGCTCAACGACAGCGGGCTCTTCGAGGCCGACGTCAAGTCCATCGAGTTCGGGCAGTACGAGAAGGACATCCAGGACGGCAAGTACGGCGTGTACGTGAAGGGCTGGGTCCCCGACTACCCGGACGCCGACAACTTCACCCAGCCCTTCTTCGGCCCGGACAACGTCCTGCACAACAACTACGACAACAAGGAGATCAGCGGGACCATCATCCCGTCGACCTCCGCGAAGTCGGACCGCACCGCGGCCACCACCGACTACAACCGCCTCCAGGACATCGTCGCCGACGAGGTCCCGATCCTCCCGCTCTGGCAGGGCAAGCAGTACGCCGTCACCCGCCAGAACGTGACCGGCCTGCAGTGGTCGCTGGACGCCTCCACCGTCTTCCGCTTCTGGGAGATCAGCAAGGGCTGACCCGACCCGTACACCGAAGGGGCCGGCAACCGCACCGTGCGGCTGCCGGCCCCTTCGGCCTGCTCCGGGCGCGCCCCGCGCGCAACCGGCCCGGGGCGCTACTGCCCCGCTCCCGGCCGCACCAGACCGCTCTCGTACGCCCACACCGCCGCCTGGACCCGGTCGCGCAGGCCCAGCTTCGTCAGCACGTGCCCCACATGCGTCTTCACGGTCGTCTCGCTCACGAACAGGTCCGCCGCGATCTCCGCGTTCGACAGGCCGCGCGCCACCAGCTTCAGCACCTCGACCTCCCGCTCGGTCAACGTGCCCAAGGTGTCCGGCACGCGCTCCTCGCCCGACGGCAGGTGCTCCGCGTACTTGTCCAGCAGCCGCCGCGTGATGCTCGGCGCGAGCATCGCCTCGCCCCCCGCCACCACCCGGATCGCCTGCACCAACTCAACGGCGGGCGCGTCCTTCAGGAGGAACCCGCTCGCCCCCGCCCGCAGCGCCTCCACCACGTACTCGTCCAGATCGAACGTGGTCAGCACGAGCACCTTCGCCGGGCCGTCCCGGCCCGGACCCGTGATCTGCCGGGTCGCCTCCACCCCGTCCATCCGCGGCATCCGGATGTCCATCAGCACCACATCGGGCTGCAGCGCCCGTACCTGGTCCAGCGCCTGCAGACCGTCCCCGGCCTCGCCGACGACCGCCAGGTCCTGTTCGGCCTCCAGGATCATCCGGAAGCCGGTGCGCAGCAGCGGCTGGTCGTCGACCAGTAGGACGCGGATCGCCACGGGGGGTACCTCGAATTCGTACGGCGGCATCGACGGACGCCGCCCATTCTGCCCTGATCGGCGTATCAGGATCCCTCGGGGAGGGCCGCCCCGCCCTGGGGGTCCGCCGCGGGCCTCGGGACGACCGTCAACGGATAGACCGGGGGAGTCCCGCCGAACTCCGGACACACCGCCCGGTGATCGCACCAGCCGCACAGCTTCGTCGGCCGCGGCCGCCAGTCACCCGTCTCCGTCGCCTCCTTGATCGCATCCCACAGCGCCAGCAGCTTGCGCTCCACCCGCTCCAGGTCCGCGATCACCGGGTCGTACGTCAGCACGTCCCCACTGCCCAGATACACCAGCTGCAGCCGCCGCGGCACCACCTGCTTCAGCCGCCACACCACCAGCGCGTAGAACTTCATCTGGAACAGCGCGCCCTCGGCGTACTCCGGCCGCGGCGCCTTGCCCGTCTTGTAGTCGACGATCCGCACCTCGCCCGACGGCGCCACGTCCACCCGGTCGATGATCCCGCGCAGCCGCAGCCCCGACTCCAGCTCCGTCTCCACGAAGAACTCCCGCTCCACGGGCTCCAGCCGCGTCGGGTCCTCCAGCGTGAACCACCGCTCCACCAGCCCCTCGGCCTCCGTCAGCCACCGCGCCAGAGCCGCCCCCTCGTCCCCCTCCGGGAACAGCTCCACCAGCTCCGGCTTCGACTCCAGCAGCCGGTCCCACTGCCCCGGAACAAGCGCCTTCGCCCGCGGAGCCGTCCGCTCCTGCGCCGGATGATCGAACAACCGCTCCAGCACCGCATGCACCAGCGTCCCCCGCGTCGCCGCCGCACTCGGCTTCTCCGGCAGCTTGTCGATCACCCGGAACCGGTACAGCAGCGGGCACTGCATGAAATCGCTCGCCCGCGAAGGGGAGAGCGAGGAAGGCGCCGCAGCGCGCGGGGCAGCATCCGCATCGGCTGCGCCAGGAACCGGACCGGGGCTCGTCGTCATGGACAAAACCCTACGACCCGCCGCCGACAGCGCGCGCATACCATCGACGCCGACCCCCATCGCACTGCATGATCGGAGCATCACACCGCGCCACCAGCCACCCCGCCCCGCACCGACCGTGCACCTGGACCACACTGAAAGCACCGCCGGCCGCAACCCGCCGGAAAGCACCGAACGAAGGACAGCCGTGGCAGACACCGACGAAACCGGCGAGCGCGCAGACAAGCGCTCCGGACCGGGCGGCGGCATCCTCATGGGCCGCCCCTTCGGAGTGCCCGTCTACGTCTCGCCCAGCTGGTTCCTCGTCGCCGCCCTCATCACCTGGGTCTTCGGCGACCAGCTCGACCGCGTCCTGCCCGACCTCGGCCCCGCCCGCTACCTGGTCTCCCTCTTCTTCGCGGTCGCCTTCTACGCCTCCGTCCTGGTCCACGAACTCGCACACACCGTCGCGGCCCTCCGCTTCAAACTCCCCGTGCGCCGCATCCAGCTCCAGTTCTTCGGCGGCGTCTCCGAGATCGAGAAGGAATCCGAGACGCCCGGCCGCGAATTCGTCCTCGCCTTCGTCGGCCCCCTCCTGTCCCTCCTCCTCGCCGGCGCCTTCTACCTCGGCATGGAACTCGTCGACCCCGCCACCGTCCCCGGCGTCCTCCTCGCCGGCCTGATGATCTCCAACCTGCTCGTCGCCGCGTTCAACCTGCTCCCCGGCCTCCCCCTCGACGGCGGCCGCATGCTCCGCGCCGTCATCTGGGGCATCACCGGAAAGCCCATGGCCGGCACCGTCGCCGCCGCCTGGGTCGGCCGCGGCCTCGCCGTCGCCGTCCTCATCGGCCTGCCGATGATCACCCACACCGGCCTCCTCGGCACGGACGGCGTCGCCATCGAATCCACCGGCATGAACACCGTCATGGACGCCCTGCTCGCCGCGATCCTCGCCGCCATCATCTGGACCGGCGCCGGCAACAGCCTGCGCATGGCCCGCCTGCGCGAACACCTCCCCGAACTGCGCGCCCGCACCCTCACCCGACGCGCCGTCCCCGTCGAGAACGCCACCCCCCTCTCCGAGGCCCTGCGCCGCGCCAACGCCCACGGCGCCCGCGCCATCGTCGTCGTCGACGGCCACGGCGACCCGCTCTCCATCGTCCGCGAGACCGCCATCGCCTCCGTCCCCGAACACCGCCGCCCCTGGGTCGCCGTCAGCACCCTCGCCCAGGAGCTCACCGACGGGATGAAGGTCTCCGCCGAACTCTCCGGCGAAGAACTCCTCGACCACCTCCGCGCCACCCCCGCCACCGAATACCTCGTCCTCGAACCAGGCGGTGAGATCTACGGCGTCCTGTCCACCCTCGACGTCGAGAAGGCCTTCGTGAAAGCCATGGCGCGGCCCCAGTCCTGAAGCCAATACACTGGTCACATGTCCGAACCGACCGGTGCCGCCCGCCGACGCGGGCCCTTCGAGGTCGGGGACCAGGTTCAGCTCACCGACCCCAAGGGCCGCCACTACACGTTCACGCTCGAAGCAGGGAAGAATTTCCACACCCACAAGGGTTCCTTCCCCCACGACGAGCTGATCGGCTCCCCCGAGGGCAGTGTTGTCCGTACCACGGGGAACGTCGCGTACCTCGCGCTGCGCCCCCTGCTCCCCGACTATGTCCTGTCCATGCCCCGCGGTGCCGCCGTGGTCTACCCCAAGGACGCCGGCCAGATCCTGGCCTTCGCCGACATCTTCCCCGGCGCCCGCGTCGTGGAGGCGGGCGTGGGCTCCGGCTCCCTGAGCAGCTTCCTGCTGCGCGCCATCGGCGACCAGGGCATGCTCCACAGCTACGAGCGCCGCGCGGACTTCGCCGAGATCGCGACCGCCAACGTCGAGCGCTACTTCGGCGGCCCCCACCCCGCGTGGCAGCTGACCGTCGGCGACCTCCAGGACAACCTGTCCGACACCGACGTCGACCGCGTGATCCTCGACATGCTCGCCCCCTGGGAATGCCTGGATGCCGTCTCCAAGGCCCTGGTCCCCGGCGGCATCCTGTGCTGCTACGTGGCCACCACCACCCAGCTCTCCAAGACGGTCGAGTCCATCCGCGAGATCGGCTGCTTCGCCGAACCGCAGCCCTGGGAATCGATGATCCGCAACTGGCACGTCGAGGGCCTCGCCGTCCGACCGGACCACCGGATGATCGGCCACACCGGCTTCCTCGTCACCGCCCGCCGCCTCGCCGACGGCGTCGAGCCCCCCATGCGCCGCCGCCGCCCCGCCAAGGGCGCCTACGGCGAGGACTACGACGGCCCCGGCAGCGACCGCTCCGCCTAGACACCGGAGAGGCCGCCCGGCCGACCCAACACCAAGGCGCTGTGGCGCAGTTCCCCGAACGACCCGGGAACTGCGCCACAGCGCCTTTTCGTTGTCACCCGTACCGGGCCCGGCCGACACGGACCCGGCCGTTCCACCCCGGTGTGAGGTGTGGCACGATGCTGGCTCCCCGTCACCGTTCGCACAGGAGACACCCCGCGTGCCGCACCGCCCCGCCGAGCTGACGCCGACACTGGAAACCCTGGCCCACAGCAGCGCCGGGCCCCTCCACTGGCTCGCCACGGCCACCGCCATGGCCGCCGTCATCGCCGCCGCGGGACTCATCCAGCCGGAAGCGTCCGCCACCGGCCCCTCCGCGGCCCCCGCGAGCGGCCCCCGGCCCGCCACAGCCCCCGAAGCCCCCGCAGTGCCCGCACCCGACCCCGCCGGGGTCACGTACCCACTGGACTGCAAGGGCTTCCCCGTGGCCGTCACGGCCACCGCCCAGGGCGACCTCGACGGCGACGGCCGGCCCGAGACCGTGGCCGCCGTCCGCTGCGACGCAGGCTCCGGCACCCCGCCCCACACGATCTACGTACTCGCCCAGGACAAGACCCCCGGCGCCGCACCCAGGATCGTGGCCACCCTGCTTGAGGCCGGGAAGAAGCAGACCGCCACCGACCTCGCCGTCCGCGACGGAGTCGTCACCGCCAGTCTCCTCGGTTACTCCTCGCCCCAGGTGCCCCGCTACAGCCCCGACGTGAAACAGCTCGCCAAGTGGCGCTGGAGCGGCGGAAAATTCCGCCAGGAGCTGACGAACTCAGACGCCAGGAGTGTTTGAACCATCACTCCGCGTCGGGGCCGTAGACCTCGACCCTGTCCGAAACGCGCCTTACGTGGATGCAGTCACCCGGGCATTCCTTCGCCGAGTCCACCACGTCCTGCAGCAGCGTCAGAGGAACCGGAGTCGTCGCCCCCGCGTCCACCAGGAGCTCGTCCTGCGGGCTCTTCACGTACGCCAGACCATCGATGTCCAGCTCGAACACCTCCGGCGCGTACTGCACGCAGATCCCGTCGCCGGTGCAGAGGTCCTGGTCGATCCAGACCTCAAGCGGCTCTCCGGCCTGCCCGGCACCACCCGTGGGAGCCTCCTGCTGCACGGTCATATCTCCTGCCGTTCCCTGCGCTCAGTGATCCGTTTCCGCCACAAGTCGCGGCAAGTCGCGCGAGCCCTGACGGGTGTTGAACAGTTCGACCTTACAACCGGCCGCTTTCCGATGTTGATGGGTGGGTATTTCCTTGGCGTGAGGGAGTACGCAAGGGTGAAGATCGGACACACCTCTACCGTCTTTGTGATCTAGGGGTTTCAATCACCACCAGCCCAGGTAGGGTCAGGAAGCGTCCAGCTCCCCTTGGAGGAGGTGAGGACCGTGGCAGCCCACGACGACGACATCAACCGCGGCATCCGGCCGGGGCGAGGGTCTGAGGACCCCGCCGGTCAGGTTGCCTATCTAGAGCAGGAAATCGCCGTCCTGCGACGTAAGCTCGCCGACTCTCCGCGACACACGAGGATTCTCGAAGAGCGGATCGTCGAGCTCCAGACAAACCTGGCCGGCGTCTCCGCGCAAAACGAGCGACTGGCAAATACGCTCCGTGAGGCCCGCGACCAGATCATCGCCCTCAAGGAGGAAGTCGACCGGCTCGCGCAGCCCCCGGCCGGCTTCGGTGTCTTCCTTCAGGCGAACGAAGACGGCACCGTCGACATCTTCACGGGGGGCCGCAAGCTCCGCGTGAACGTTAGCCCCAGCGTCGAACCGGAAGACCTCCGGCGCGGCCAGGAGGTCATGCTCAACGAGGCCCTCAACGTGGTCGAGGCCATGGAGTTCGAACGGGCCGGGGACATCGTCACCCTCAAGGAGATCCTTGAGGACGGCGAGCGCGCCCTGGTGGTCGGGCACACCGACGAGGAAAGGGTGGTGAGGCTCGCCGAGCCGCTCCTGGACATCACCATCCGCCCCGGCGACGCCCTGCTGCTCGAACCCCGCTCCGGCTACGTCTACGAGGTCGTCCCCAAGAGCGAGGTCGAGGAACTCGTCCTCGAAGAGGTCCCGGACATCGACTACGACAAGATCGGCGGCCTGGGCGACCAGATCGAGCTGATCCGCGACGCCGTCGAGCTCCCGTACCTCTACCCGGACCTCTTCAAGGAGCACGAACTGCGGCCCCCGAAGGGCATCCTGCTGTACGGCCCCCCCGGCTGCGGCAAGACGCTCATCGCCAAGGCCGTGGCCAACTCCCTTGCCAAGAAGGTCGCCGAGGTGACCGGCCAGCCCGCCGGGAAGTCCTACTTCCTGAACATCAAGGGCCCCGAACTCCTCAACAAGTACGTCGGCGAGACCGAGCGGCACATCCGCCTCGTCTTCCAACGTGCCCGGGAGAAGGCGAGCGAGGGCACCCCCGTCATCGTCTTCTTCGACGAGATGGAATCCCTCTTCCGCACCCGCGGATCCGGAGTCAGCTCGGACGTCGAGAACACGATCGTCCCCCAGCTGCTCGCCGAGATCGACGGCGTGGAAGGCCTGGAGAACGTCATCGTCATCGGCGCCTCCAACCGCGAGGACATGATCGACCCGGCCATCCTGCGCCCCGGCCGACTCGACGTGAAGATCAAGATCGAGCGCCCCGACGCCGAAGCGGCGAGGGACATCTTCGCGAAGTACCTCAAGGCCTCGCTGCCGCTCCACAGCGACGACCTCTCCGAGCACTCCGGCTCGCCCGAGGTCGCCGTCCACAGCATGATCCAGACCGTCGTCGAGCAGATGTACGCCGAAACCGAGGAAAACCGCTTCCTTGAGGTCACGTACGCCAACGGCGACAAGGAAGTCCTGTACTTCAAGGACTTCAACTCCGGCGCCATGATCCAGAACATCGTGGACCGGGCGAAGAAGATGGCCATCAAGGCCTTCCTGGAGCACAACCAGAAGGGCCTGCGCGTCTCCCACCTCCTCCAGGCTTGCGTGGACGAGTTCAAGGAGAACGAGGACCTGCCCAACACCACCAACCCGGACGACTGGGCCCGGATCTCCGGCAAGAAGGGCGAGCGGATCGTATTCATCCGCACCCTCGTCACCGGAAAGCAGGGCGCGGACACCGGACGCTCCATCGACACGGTGGCAAACACCGGTCAGTACCTCTGATCGAACAGGGCGGCTGCGGATGCCCTCACCGGGCACCCGCAGCCGACTGCTTTACCGACCGTTCTTTTCAGCCGGTGACGGGGTGAAGTCAATGACTGAAATGATCTCCCCACCAGCGCGGAGTGGTTCTAGGCTCTTCCGTACCGCCGGTCGCGCAGTGCGGGGACGGGCACCGCACACGCACCGGAGCACCAGCGGTACTTGAGCGCCGCTCCCGAACGGGAGCGCCGCCGGGCAAGGAGGGCCGCATGACCGTACGGCGAGTAATGGGAATCGAGACGGAGTACGGGATCTCCGTCCCGGGGCACCCGAACGCCAATGCCATGCTCACCTCGTCCCAGATCGTCAACGCCTACGCGGCGGCGATGCACCGGGCGCGACGCGCCCGCTGGGACTTCGAGGAGGAGAATCCGCTGCGGGACGCCCGGGGCTTCGACCTCGCCCGCGAGGCCGCGGACAACAGCCAGCTCACCGACGAGGACATCGGCCTCGCCAACGTCATCCTCACCAACGGCGCACGGCTCTACGTCGACCACGCGCACCCCGAATACAGCTCCCCGGAGATCACCAACCCGCTCGACGCCGTCCTCTGGGACAAGGCCGGCGAGCGGATCATGGCCGAGGCGGCCGTACGGGCGGCCCAGCTCCCCGGAGCCCAGCCCATCCACCTCTACAAGAACAACACCGACAACAAGGGCGCCTCCTACGGCACGCACGAGAACTACCTGATGAAGCGGGAGACCCCCTTCTCGGAGATCGTGCGCCACCTGACCCCCTTCTTCGTCTCCCGCCAGGTCGTCACCGGCGCCGGCCGCGTCGGCATCGGCCAGGACGGCCGCGAGCACGGCTTCCAGATCAGTCAGCGCGCGGACTACTTCGAGGTCGAGGTCGGCCTGGAGACCACGCTCAAGCGCCCCATCATCAACACGCGCGACGAGCCGCACTCCGACGCGGAGAAGTACCGCCGCCTCCACGTGATCATCGGCGATGCCAACCTCTCCGAGATCTCCACCTACCTCAAGCTCGGCACCACCGCCCTCGTCCTCTCGATGATCGAGGACTCCTTCATCAACGTCGACCTGGCCGTGGACCAGCCCGTGCGCACCCTGCACCAGGTCTCCCACGACCCCGACCTCCGGCACCTGATCACGCTGCGCAGCGGCCGCACCCTGACCGCCGTACAACTCCAGATGGAGTACTTCGAGCTGGCCAGGAAGTACGTGGACGAGCGTTTCGGCTCCGACGCGGACGAGCAGACCAAGGACGTGCTGGCCCGCTGGGAGGACGTGCTGGGCCGGCTGGAGAGCGATCCGATGAGCCTGTCGGGAGAGCTGGACTGGATCGCGAAGCGCGAGATCCTGGAGGGCTACCGGAGGCGGGACGGGCTCGGCTGGGACGCCGCCCGGCTCCACCTGGTGGACCTCCAGTACGCGGACGTACGGCCCGAGAAGGGCCTCTACAACCGCCTGGTGGCCCGCGGCAAGATGAAGCGGCTGGTGGAGGAGACGGCGGTCGAGCGCGCCCAGGGCAAGCCGCCGGAGGACACCCGGGCGTACTTCCGGGGCCGGTGCCTGGAGCAGTACGCGGACGACGTGGCCGCGGCCTCGTGGGACTCGGTGATCTTCGACCTCCCGGGCCGCGACTCCCTCCAGCGGGTCCCGACGCTGGAACCCCTGCGGGGTACCCGCAAGCACGTGAAGGAGCTCCTGGACCGCTGCCGCACGGCGGAGGACCTGGTGCGCGTACTGAGCGGAAACTGAGGGCTGAAAAGTCACCGTTCCGGGAATCATGAAAGAAGCCGCACTTTATGAAAGTGCGGGGACGAATGCCGGACCCTCCTTGTAGGGTCCGACGTAGGGTCTGATCTTGAGAGATCCCGATCCCGGGGTCTCTCGACATGAGCGCGCGAACCGAGCGGGGTGAGGTAGACATGGCGACCAAGGACACCGGCGGCGGACAGCAGAAGGCGACTCGCTCGACCGAGGAGGTCGAGGAGCAGGCCGCGGAGGCACAGTCGGACCTCAAGGAACGACAGGAAAAGCTCTCCGACGACGTCGACTCGGTTCTTGACGAGATCGACGATGTACTTGAGGAGAATGCCGAGGACTTCGTTCGGAGTTTCGTCCAAAAAGGCGGCGAATAACCTTCGAATCTAAGGCGAATCCGCCGGTGTGTGCTCCATGTCCAATGGAACGAAGTGGTGTCGAGGGTGTGCTCGTGACCTGCCACTGAGCGGATTCGCCTCGGATCTCAATCGCAGTGACGGGCTCCAGCCCAGTTGTCGCGCATGTGTGGCTGCATACAGTGCTCGGCACTACCGGCGCCGCCAGGCCGCCAAAGGCAAGGTCGTCAAGGAGCATGTCGAGGTGCCGGCAGGGTGGAAGCTCTGTCGGCAGTGCGGTGAGGTCGAGCCGCACGGTGAATGGCACAAGAACGCCCGGCATCTGACGGGGTATCCACCCGCTGCAAGGCCTGCCGGGCCGTCCAAGGGCGGGCGGGCCACCTCAAGCGGGCTTACGGCATCACCGAGGCGGAGCGCGACGAGATGATCGTGGCCCAGGGCGGTGTCCGCGTCATCTGCCAACAGGGTCCGGCAGAGCACGTGGATCACGATCATCAGACGGGTAAGGTCCGAGGCGTACTGTGCTTCAGCTGTCACGCAGCACTGGGGCAGTTCAAGGATCGGCCGGACGTCATAAGGCGTGCAGCCGCTTACGTGGAAGGAAACCTGTGGAACCCAACACTCGTAGCACAGGGCGTCTACCGGCAGCCTTCCTGACGCCGGGGTCTTCGTCCTTCATGGACTTCCTCGGGGCGCACTCGCCCGAGATGCTGCCGGGGAACCGGAAGCTGCCCGAGGGGGTCGTCGAGGCGCCGCACGGGACGACGATCGTCGCCGCCACCTTCCCCGGCGGGGTCGTGCTCGCCGGTGACCGGCGGGCGACCATGGGGAACATGATCGCGCAGCGGGACATCGAGAAGGTGTTCCCGGCCGACGAGTACTCCGCGGTCGGCATCGCCGGTACGGCCGGCCTGGCCGTGGAGATGGTGAAGCTGTTCCAGCTGGAGCTGGAGCACTTCGAGAAGGTGGAGGGCGCGACGCTCTCGCTGGAGGGCAAGGCCAACCGGCTGTCGACCATGATCCGGAGCAATCTGGGGATGGCGATGCAGGGGCTGGCGGTCGTACCGCTGTTCGCGGGGTACGACGAGGCCAAGGAGAAGGGCCGGATCTTCTCCTACGACGTGACCGGCGGCCGCTCCGAGGAGCACGGGTACGCCGCCACCGGGTCCGGTTCCATCTTCGCCCGGGGCTCCATGAAGAAGCTGTACCGCCCCGATCTGACGGAGGAGCAGGCCACCACCCTCGTCGTACAGGCCCTGTACGACGCCGCCGACGACGACTCGGCGACCGGTGGTCCGGACCTGTACCGCCACATCTATCCGATCGTCACCGTCATCACGGACGAGGGATTCCGCAGGCTCAGCGACGACGAGTCGCAGGAGCTCGCCCGTACGGTCACCAACCGTCGCCTGGAGCAGCCCGACGGTCCGCGCGCCGCCCTGCTCTGACCACTCCTCTCGTCGCCCAGAAGAAAGGGACGGACAACCGGTGTCGACTCCGTTCTATGTGTCACCCCAGCAGGCCATGGCCGACCGGGCGGAATACGCCCGGAAGGGCATCGCCCGCGGTCGCAGCCTTGTCGTGCTGCAGTACGCCGACGGCATCGTGTTCGTCGGCGAGAACCCGTCCCGCGCGCTGCACAAGTTCAGCGAGATCTACGACCGGATCGGCTTCGCGGCCGCCGGCAAGTACAACGAGTACGAGAACCTGCGGATCGGCGGCGTGCGCTATGCCGATCTGCGCGGATACACCTACGACCGTGACGATGTGACGGCCCGTGGGCTGGCGAACGTCTACGCGCAGACGCTCGGCACGATCTTCTCCAGTGCCGGTGAGAAGCCGTACGAGGTGGAGCTGGTCGTGGCCGAGGTCGGTGCGACCGCGGCGGGTGACCAGATCTACCGGCTGCCGCACGACGGTTCGATCGTGGACGAGCACGGCTCGGTCGCGGTCGGCGGCAACGCCGAGCAGATCAGCACCTATCTGGACCAGCGGCACCAGGACGGGATGACCCTGTCCGAGGCGCTGAAGCTGGCGGTGCAGGCGCTGTCCAGCCAGGCGAGCGGTGCGGACAAGACGATTCCGGCGGAGCGGCTGGAGGTTGCGGTGCTGGACCGGACGCGGTCGCAGCAGCGGAAGTTCAAGCGGATCCGGGGCCGGCAGCTGTCGCGGCTGCTGGAGGCGGACGTTCCGGCGGCGGCGCAGGCTGACGCGGTCTCGAACGACGAGGCTCCCGAGGACGATTCCGAGTAGGGATCCGGGCGCGGTGGCGCCCCCGGCCTTCGGGCCGGGGGCGCCGTTCGTTTTTCAGGGGCCGGTGGGTGCCGGTCCGGAGGAGGCGCGGACGATCAGTTCGACCGGGATGTCGGGGGCGGTCCAGGGGGTGCCGTCGAGGACGGCGAGGAGGGCGGTCATGCCCTGTTCGCCGACGCGTTCGGCGGGCAGGCGGACGGTGGTGAGCTCGGGTTCGACGGCGGTGGCGAGGGCGAGGTCGTCGATGCCGGTGACGGAGAGGTCGTCGGGGACGCGCAGGCCGAGGCGGCGGGCGGCCTTGCAGGCGCCGGCGGCGAGGATGTCGTCGTCGCAGACGATGGCGGTGGGTCGGCCCTCGGGGGCGGTCAGGGCGGCCTCCACGGCCGTACGGGCGTCGGCGACGGCGAGGGGGGCCCGTACGGTGCGCAGCTCGGCGTGGGGCCTCAGGAGGGCGGCCAGGGCTTCGGCGCGGATGTCGAACGTCCAGGAGTCGACGGCCGAGGCGAGGTGGAGGAAGCGGCGGTGGCCCAGTGCCAGGAGGTGTTCGGTGGTTTGGCGCATGCCGTCGGCCATGGCGAGGTTGACGTGGGCGGCGGCGTGTCCGGCGGTGGGGTCGCTGTCGAGCATGACGAGGGGGAGTCCGGCGTCGCCGATGGCGTCGAGGGCTCGGGCGGCCATGGAGGAGGCGATGACTCCGTCGAGGGCCGCGCGGGCGGAGGCGAAGGGGTTTCGGGCGGGGCCGGTGCCGTCGGGGGAGGGGTAGAGGACGACGCCGAAGCCGTGTTCGGCGGCGATGCGGGCGGCGCCGGTGTAGACGCGGGCGAAGAACTCGTTGGTGAGGGCGGGGACGACGAGGAGGGCGGTGCGGGTGCTGCCGAGGCGGAGGTTGCGGGCGGCGAGGTTGGGGCGGTAGCCGAGGGTGGTGGCGGCTTCGCGGACGAGGTCGGCGGTGCGTTCGGAGACGCGGCCGCGCCATTTGTCGCCGAGGACGAGGGAGACGGTGGCCTGGGAGACCCCGGCGGCGGTGGCCACGTCCCGGCTGGTGGGTCTCGTCACACGGTTCTCCTGGAATGCGAGGTCGGCGAGGGTGCGGGTTGGTCCGCGGGTTGGACCGGCAGGCTGCGGCCATGGTACGTATAACTGTCTTCGTTATACGTATTACTCCGGCAGGGTCCGGGCAGAAAGGGGCGGACATGGCCGCGGGTTACGCGGAGCTGCTCAGGACCCGGCACGCCGCACGGCTGCTGGCGGGCACGCTGGTCGGCCGGCTGCCGAACGCCACCGCGGCGATCGCGATCGTGCTGTTCGTGCGGGCCGGGGGCGGCAGCTACAGCCTCGCGGGCGCGCTGGCCGCCGTGTACGGCTTCGCCAACGCGGTGGGGCAGCCGCTGCTCGGCCGCGCGGTGGACCTGTACGGGCAGCCCCGGGTCCAGTTGCCCGCCGCCGTGGCTTCCGCGCTGGGCATGGCGTGGCTGGCGCTGGCGGGTACGGGGTCGGCCGCTGCCGCTTACGGCGCGGTCGTCGTCTCCGGGTTCTTCTCGCCGCCGCTGGAGGGCGGCCTGCGGGCGCTGTGGCCCGTTGTGCTGGGCGGCCGCGAGGAGCGGGTCCACGCCGCGTACGCGCTGGACGCGGTGGCTCAGGAGATCATGTACACCGTCGGCCCGCTGATCGTGACGGTGTGCGTCGCGCTGTGGAGCCCGTCCGGCGCCCTGCTGGTGATCAATGCGCTGGGCGTCCTGGGTGCCCTGTCGGTCGTGCTGAGCGAGCCGTCGCGCACCTGGCGCTCGGAGCCGCGCGAGGCCCACTGGCTGGGCGCGCTGCGCTCGCGGGGGCTGATGGCGCTGCTGGGTGCGTTCTTCTTCGTGGGCTGCGCCCTGGGCTCGATCACGGTGGCGGGCATCGCCTATTCGGACGGTCACGGCGGCCAGGCGGTCTACGGCTGGATGATGGCGGCCCTCGGGCTGGGCGCCCTGGTCGGCGGAGTGGTCTACGGGGCGCGGCAGTGGGGCGGGGCGCCGGAGCGTCGGCTGCGGGGGTTGGTGGCGATGCTGGCGCTGGGTTACCTGCCGCTGTTGCTGACGCCCGGTCCGGTGGCGATGACGGCGCTGACGGCCCTGGCCGGGGTGTTCCTGGCGCCGACGATCGCCTGTGCGTTCATCGTGGTGGACCGGCACGCTCCGGCGGGCACGGTGACGGAGGCGTTCTCCTGGCTGGTGACCTTCTTCGGGGTGGGTGCGGCCGTCGGTACGGCGGTGGCGGGTCCGGCGGTGGAACTGGGCAGTACGGCGGCCGGGTTCGGGGTGGCGTGTGCGGCCGGGGCCGCGGCCCTGGTGGTGCTGACGCTCACTCAGCGCGTCCTGGCTGCTCCGGGCCGGACCCGTACGGTGACGGGCTCTGCGTCGGCTGCGCCGGAAGGCGTGGTCGGCGGTGCGCTGGAGGGCCCTGCGGGGGGCGCGGCGGAGCGGCTCGTCGGCAACTGATCGAAACGGCGTTCACGAACCCGGTTTCAGAACAGTGCAGAAGGCGTAATGTTCAGTCATGGACCGCCGCATTTTCGGGCTGGAGAACGAGTACGGCGTCACGTGCACGTTCAGGGGACAGCGCCGACTGTCTCCTGACGAAGTGGCGCGCTACCTCTTCCGCCGTGTTGTGTCATGGGGCCGCAGCAGCAATGTCTTCCTGCGGAACGGCGCCCGTCTGTACCTCGACGTGGGTTCGCATCCGGAATATGCAACTCCCGAATGCGACAACGTGACGGAACTCGTCACGCACGACAAGGCGGGCGAGCGCATTCTCGAAGGCCTGCTCGTCGATGCCGAACGCCGCCTGCACGAGGAGGGAATCGCGGGCGACGTCTATCTCTTCAAGAACAACACCGACTCGGCCGGCAACTCGTACGGATGCCACGAGAACTATCTCGTGGCCCGGCACGGAGAATTCTCCCGCCTGGCGGACATCCTCATTCCGTTCCTCGTCACGCGGCAGCTGATCTGCGGCGCGGGCAAGGTGCTGCAGACCCCCCGGGGTGCGGTCTACTGCGTGAGCCAGCGGGCCGAGCACATCTGGGAGGGCGTCAGCTCCGCGACGACCCGGTCCCGGCCGATCATCAACACCCGGGACGAACCGCACGCGGACGCCGAGCGCTACCGCCGCCTGCACGTGATCGTCGGGGACTCGAACATGTCCGAGACGACCATGCTGCTCAAGGTCGGGGCCACCGATCTGGTGCTGCGCATGATCGAGGCGGGGACGGTGATGCGGGACCTGACCCTGGAGAACCCGATCCGGGCGATCCGCGAGGTCAGCCACGACATCACCGGCCAGCGCAAGGTGCGTCTGGCGAGCGGCCGCGAGGCCTCGGCGCTGGAGATCCAGCGCGAGTACTACGACAAGGCGGTGGACTTCGCCGAGCGCCGGGGCATCCGTACCGGCACGGTGGACCAGGTGCTGGAGTTGTGGGGCCGCACCCTCGACGCGATCGAGGCGGAGGACCTGGACCGGATCGGGACCGAGATCGACTGGGTCATGAAGTACCAGCTGATCGAGCGGTACCGGGCCAAGCACGGCATGACCATGTCGAATCCGCGGGTGGCTCAGATAGACCTCGCCTACCACGACATCCACCGCCGGCGCGGGCTGTACTACCTGCTGGAGCGCAAGGGGCAGGCGGCGCGGATCTGCAACGACCTCAAGATCTTCGAGGGCAAGTCGGTTCCTCCGCAGACCACGAGGGCGCGGCTGCGCGGCGACTTCATCCGCCGGGCGCAGGAGCAGCGGCGGGACTTCACGGTCGACTGGGTGCACCTGAAGCTGAACGACCAGGCGCAGCGGACCGTGCTGTGCAAGGACCCGTTCCGGTCGGTGGACGACCGGGTGGAGAAGCTGATCGCCGGGATGTGACATCGCGCTGATCTTGGCCGGGCCCCGTACGGATCTCGTACGGGGCCCGGCGCACGCCTTAGAGTGGCGACGACCGTGCCGTCTGAGATCTGAGGAACACGTGCGCCGACTTGCCGGCCTGCTTGTCGTACCCCTTCTGCTGCTGTCGACAGCAGCCTGTGGCGACAGCGGCTCCGACTCCGCCCAGATGACGAACGGGGCGCCCGCGATCACCAAGGGTGCCAAGTTCGGTGAGACCCCGACCCTGTCCACGGGCAAGGGCGACCCGCCGAAGCAGCTGAAGGTGGTGACCGTCAGCGAGGGCAACGGCCCGGTGCTGAAGAAGGGCGATGTCGCCCAGGTCAACTACTACGGCCAGGTGTGGGACGGCAAGGAGCCGTTCGACCAGAGCTTCGGCAAGGGCAAGCCGTTCGACGTGACCATCGGTGCCGGAATGGTCATCAAGGGCTGGGACCAGGGCCTTGAGGGCAAGAAGGTCGGAAGCCGCCTTGAGCTGGTGATCCCGCCGGACCTCGGTTACGGCGACAAGGGCTCCGGCGACAAGATCAAGCCGAACGCCACGCTGGTCTTCGTCGTGGACATCGTCAAGGGCACCTCGGTCCCGGCCTCGGCCACGGGCAAGGAGGTCGCGCAGGACAACAAGGACCTGCCGAAGATCGGTACGAACACGGACGGCAAGGAAGTCTCCGTGACCGTTCCGAAGGACACCGCGCCGCCGGCCAAGCTGGTCTCGAACTACGTGCTGGAGGGTGACGGCCCGGCCGTCAAGGACACCGACAGCGTCATCGTCAAGTTCAACGGCAAGACGTGGAAGGACGACAAGACCTTCGAAAGCACGTACGCCACGGACCAGACGGTGACCTGGCCGATGGACCAGCTCTCGGTCAAGGGCCTCAAGGACGGCCTGATCGGCAAGAAGGTCAACAGCCGCATCCTGCTCGTCATCCCGCCGGACCAGGGCTTCGGCGACAAGGAGACGGGCACCATCCCGGCGAACTCGACGCTGGTCTTCAGCCTCGACATCCTCGCCGTGATGTAAGACTGTCCCAGTTGACCTGATTCAGTTATGAGGAGCAGTTCCGTGAGCGACCAGCTCAGCAAGCCCGAGATCGACTTCCCCGACTTCCCGGTTCCGGCCGACCTCGTCATCGAGGAAGTCTGGGAGGGTGACGGCGCCGTGGCCGAGGCCGGCAAGAAGGTCTCCGTCCACTACGTGGGCGTGGCCTATTCCACCGGCGAGGAGTTCGACGCCTCCTGGAACCGCGGCACCCCGCTGCAGTTCATCCTGGGCATCGGCCAGGTCATCCCGGGCTGGGACCAGGGCATCCAGGGGATGAAGGTCGGCGGCCGCCGCAAGCTGGTCATCCCGGCGCACCTCGCGTACGGCGACCGCGGCGCCGGCGGCGCCATCAAGCCGGGCGAGACGCTGATCTTCGTCTGCGACCTGATGGGCGTCTGATCCGACGACTCGTGACAGGTAATGGGGCCCCCGCCGTCAGGCGGGGGCCCTCGCTTTTGCCGGGGCCCGCCGGGGCGGTACGGTCAACGGTCACGGACGTGCGCCTCGTGCGCCCGGGCGTGTCGTGTGTCGTGCGTTGCGTGCAACGTGTAAGCGGAGAAGGGCGGAAGGGCGTCGATGGCGATTGCCAAGGCCGAGCGGCTGATGAATCTGGCGCTGTGTCTGCTGGGGACCCGTCGGCCACTGAGCAAGCGTGAGCTGCGCGGCTCCATCGAGGCGTACATGGAAGCCGGCAACGACGAATCGTTCAACCGCATGTTCGAGCGGGACAAGGACGATCTGCGTGAACTCGGCCTGGTCATTGAGACGGTGGAGAACCTGGAGGGCGAAACCGGCTACCTCGCCCGCCGTGACAGCAACCGGCTGCCGCCCGTGTCCCTCGACGCCGAGGAGGCCGCCGCCCTGGGGCTCGCGGCCAAGGTCTGGCAACAGGCCCGCCTCGCGGGAGCCGCCAGCGGCGCCCTGCAGAAGCTGCGCGCGGGCGGGATGCCGGAGGCGGGGGACCCGTACGAGGGCCAGCACAGCGCCATCGAGCCGCGCATCCCGGTCCACGAGGCTGCCTTCGAACCGCTGATGCTGGCCTGCCGCGACCGCCGGCCGGTGGTCTTCGACTACCGCAAGTCCACCGCCGCGCGCCCCGAGACCCGCCAGGTGGAGCCGTGGGCGCTGGAGTGCTGGCGCGGCCACTGGTACCTGGCCGGCTACGACCGCGACCGCGGGGCGGAGCGCGTGTTCCGGCTCTCCCGGATCACCGGCAAGGTCCGCTCCCGGGCGGCCAAGTACACCGCCGAGGTCCCGGACGTGGTCACCGTGCGGGAGACCGTGGCGAGTTGGGCCGGGGAGAGCGCGGACCGCTCCGCCCTGATCCGGCTGCGGGCCGGCGCCGGGTACCCGCTGCGGGCCAAGGCCACCGCCGTGCGCGAGGGCGGGGACGGCTGGGACGAGCTGGAAATCCCCTACGGGCACGGGCTGGACGCCTGGCTGGTCGAGTTCGGGCCGGACGTAGTGGTCGTGGAACCCGCCGACCTGCGGGCGGACGTCGTGGACCGGCTGCGCGCCGTGGCCAAGGGCTGAGGGCGGCCCGGCGCACCGGGCCGGGCAGACCGGGTCGGGCGGGCCGCCGGTACCGACAGCCCGGGACCGCCGCACGATCCGCAACCACCGCACAACCGCACCGTCCGCAAGACGTGCCCTGAGGGGGAGACGTACCAGCATGGCTGCCAACGCCATCGACCAGACCCGCCGGATGCTGTCCCTGGTGACCTACCTGCGCGAGCGCCCCGGGGCGCACGTCGCGGACGTCGCCCGCGCTTTCGGGATCACCGAGGACGAGCTGATCTCGGACCTCGACGTGCTGCCCATGTGCGGGACCAGCTTCCGCGGCGGCGACCTGCTCGACATCGACACCGACGGGGAGCGGATCTGGTGGCGCAATCCCGACGCGTCGGGGGAGTCCACCGCCGAGCCCCTGCGCCTCGCCGCCGACGAGGCGACCGCGCTGCTGGTCGCCGCCCGCGCCGTGGCCACCCTGCCGGGACTGCGCGAGAGCGACCGGGACGCGCTGCTGCGGGCCACCGCGAAGCTGGAGGCGGCCGCGGGCGAGGCGGCCGGGGCCAGTTCCCGGCTGTCGGTCACCTTCGAGGCCGAGGGCGGTGTCTTCGCCGACGTCGACCGGGCCATCGCGGAGCGCCGCCGGCTGTGGCTGCGCTACTACTCGCCGGCGCGGGACGAGCTGACCGAGCGCAAGGTCGACCCGATCCGGCTCTTCGCGGTCGGCCACACGTACATGGAGGGCTGGTGCCACCTCTCCGAGGCCCGGCGCACCTTCCGTCTCGACCGGGTCGCCGAGATCCGGCTGCTGGACGAGCGGGCCGAGCCGCCCGCCATCGAGCCGCGCGACCTGTCCGAGGGGCTCGTCCAGCCGGCCGCCGAGGACCCGGAGGTCGTGGTCGAGGTCGGGCCGGGCGGCCGCTGGGTCGCCGAGTACTACCCGCACGACAGCGCCGAGGAACTGTCGGACGGCGGCCTGCGGATCACGCTGCGCAGCCCGGACCCGGCCTCGCTGCGCCGCCTCGCGCTGCGGCTGGGCCGCGAGGGCCGGATCGTGGCGCCCGCGGCACTGGCCGACAGTGCGCGGCAGGCGGCCCGTGAGGCGCTCGCCGGGTACGGCGAAGAAGGCTGACGGGGACGGCGCACGGGGCCGGACCGGCTGGACCAGGGGCCGCGGCGGGGCCGTGGGGTACGGGCCTTGCCGTTACGGGAGCTGTGCCGTCTGTAATGAATGGGCTGAGGGGAGCGCCGAGCGATGTCGCCAATGTCTGGGCCGCGGGGTGTGCATGCTGGCGCAGGGTCGCCGGGACGGTCGTCCGTGGTGGGGCCGGTCTCCTTCAAGGCGGCCTGTTCCGACTGTCGGGCCGGCTTCGAGCTGGACGCCGCAGCCCTGCGGCTGGTGATCGGCGGGAGCCGGCGGACCACGTTCTACTCGTTCACCTGCCCCGAGTGCGGGGCCTCCGTACGCAAACCGGCCGGCGAGCGCATCGTGGAACTGCTGACGGGCGGCGGCGTGAGCACCCTGCGCAGCATCTGAGGCGCCAGGTGGCCTAGGCTCGACCCATGCTGTGGCCGATGCTCGCAATCGCCCTGGGTTTCCTCGGGCTCGCCGTCCTCGCCGTCCTCGCCGTACGGGTCGCCGTGCAGGTGCGGCGGCTCGCCGGCCAGGTCGAGCTGGCCGGTCGGCGGATCACGGACGCCTCGGTGGACCTGGAGCGCGCGGCGTCGGACCTGGCGCGGGCGGGCGGGAGCGCCCGGCAGTGACCCGCGGGCGTGCGGGCTTGCGCGAGGCGGGCCCGTGGCCCGCACGCGTATGGAAAGTGCGGGCCGGGACCCGTACCGTCGGTCGCAGCCGCGCGCAAGGCGTGGTACCCCGGGGGATTGCCGGGCGTTAACCCCCGGGGGTTACGATCCTTTCCTGAGCGGTTCGGGTCCCCGGCCCGATCCGCCCGTCACACAACCAGCCGTTCCGGTGAGAAGGAAGTCAGACATGATCGGCAATCTGAAGCCTCTTGAGATCCTCCTGATCATCGCCGTGATCTTCCTGCTGTTCGGTGCCAAGAAGCTCCCCGACATGGCGCGCTCCCTCGGCAAGTCGGCCCGCATCCTCAAGAGCGAGGCCAAGGCCATGAAGGCCGAGAGCGCGGCGGAGGACAACGCCACTGCCGCCACGGTCGCCGACCAGGCCCCGCAGCAGGCCGCCGCCCCGCGCACCATCAAGGCCGCTCCCGGTGACGTGACCAGCTCCCGTCCGGTCAGCGAGCCGAACCACACCACCCAGGGCTGATCTCCCGGCCGCCGGTCCGCGGTCACGATCACGCCGGTCATCTGCAACGAGACAAGGGACGTGGGTTGCTCAAGTCTGCCCGCAAGCAGGAGAAGCAAAGCAAGCAGGCCAAGGACGCCGAAGGGCGGATGCCTCTTGTCGAGCACCTGCGTGAGCTGAGAAACCGCCTGCTGAAGTCGGTCCTGGCGATCCTCGTGATCACCATCGTGGCGGCCTTCTACTACAAGAACCTCATCGACTTCATGCTGAAGCCGATGCTGGACTCCGTCGGCTGCACCGACGGGGTGGTCTCGCAGCGCAACGGCAGGCCCTGCGCCGACATGACCGTGAACGGCCTCATCGCCCCGTTCTCGATCGCCCTCAAGGTCTCGCTCACCGCCGGTGTGGTGCTCTCGGCGCCGGTGTGGCTCTACCAGCTCTGGGCCTTCGTCGCCCCGGGCCTGCACAACCACGAGAAGCGCTACGCGATGGGCTTCGTCGCCGTCGGCGCACCGCTGTTCGCCGCCGGTGGGGTGCTCGCGTACAAGCTCCTGCCGCAGACCGCGACGATCCTTCTCGAATTCACCCCCGAGAACGCACGCAACCTGCTCCCGGTCGACGACTACCTCGACCTGGTGACGCGCATGGTCGTCGTTTTCGGCCTCGCCTTCGAGCTGCCGCTGCTGCTGATCCTGCTGAACTTCACCGGCGTCCTCACCGCGAAGCGGCTGGCGAGCTGGTGGCGGGCCATGGTGCTGGGCATCACGATCTTCGCCGCGTTCGCCACGCCCACCGGCGACCCGCTGACCATGATGTCGCTGGCCGCGCCGATCGTCGCCCTCTACTTCATCGCGCTCGGGATCTGCCTGGTCAACGACCGCAGGCGCAGCCGCGCCAACCCCGACGCGCTGCTCGACGACGACGAGGCGTCCGAGCTGGACCTGACGCCCGCGCCGATCGGCGACATGGAGCCCGTCCAGGCCCCGACCGCCCTGCCCGAGCAGGCCGACGGCGGCCGCCGCCAGATCAACGGCTACGACGACGCGACCTGACGGGCACGCCCCGGCCCCACCGCCGCAAGCAAGCCTGCCCCCGAGGGGTGATCGCGGAGATCACCCTCCGGTAGATTCCGGCGGGTGAGCGCTGAGATCACCTTGTTCGTCAATCCCACCGCGGGACGCGGCCGGGGCGCGCACGACGCGCAGCCGGCCGCTTCCGCGCTCCGGGCCGCCGGGTTCTGCGTACGGACGGTCCTGGGAGCCGATGCCACGGACGCACTGGCCCGGCTGCGCACCGCCGTCCGCGGGGGCACCGGGGCGGTGATCGCCGTCGGCGGCGACGGCATGGTCTCCCTGGCGCTCCAGGCGCTGGCGGGGACGCCGGTGCCGCTCGGGGTGGTCGCCGTGGGGACCGGGAACGACTTCGCGCGGGCCATGGGGCTGCCCGTACGGGATCCCGCGCGGGCGGGCCGGCTGGCCGCCGGGGCGCTCAAGGAGGGCCGGATCCGCGAGATCGACCTCGGGCGGGTGGCCGGAGCCGGAGCCGTGGGCGCGGCAGGGGCCGGGGCCGGCGCCGGGGCCTGGTACGGGACCGTGCTGTGCTCCGGCTTCGATTCGCGGGTCAACGACCGCGGCAACCGGATGCGGCTCCCGGCGGGCCGGTTCAAATACGACCTGGCGATGCTCGCGGAGCTGGCCGCCTTCCGGCCCTTCCCGTACCGGATCACCCTCGACGACGGCCCGGTGATCGAGACCGAGGCCACGCTGGTGGCCGTCGGCAACGGGTCCTCGTACGGCGGCGGCATGCGCATCTGCGCCGACGCCGTCCCCGACGACGGGCTCTTCGACGTCGTCGTCGTGGGCGACTGCAGCCGCGCCACCCTGCTCAAGGTCTTCCCGCAGGTGTACAAGGGGACGCACCTGAGCCACCCGAAGGTGACCGTCCACCGGGCCGCGAAGATCACGCTGGAGGCCGCCGGGATCACCGCCTACGCGGACGGCGAACCGCTGGGGCCGCTGCCCGTGACCGCCGAATGCATACCGGCGGCCCTGCGCCTCCTGGTGTAGATAAAGATCGCGACTGTTGTCAGGGGCGGCGGGTAGGCTCGACAGCAAGATGACCGAAGAACTCTCACCCGCCGAGCGGTACGCCGCTGCCCGGATCCGCGCCGCCGAAGAGGCCTCCGCGCTGGCCCCCTTCCGGGAGATGTACGAATTCGACCTGGACTCCTACCAGGTCGACGCCTGCAAGGCACTGGAGGCCGGCAAAGGCGTGCTGGTCGCCGCCCCGACCGGCTCGGGCAAGACCATCGTCGGCGAGTTCGCCGTGCACCTGGCCCTGCGCCAGGGCCGCAAGTGCTTCTACACGACGCCCATCAAGGCCCTGTCGAACCAGAAGTACGCCGACCTCGTCAAGCGCTACGGCGCCGACAAGGTGGGCCTGCTCACCGGCGACAACAGCGTCAACTCCGAGGCGCCCGTGGTCGTGATGACCACCGAGGTGCTCCGCAACATGCTGTACGCGGGCTCGCAGTCGCTGCTCGGCCTCGGGTACGTCGTGATGGACGAGGTGCACTACCTCTCCGACCGGTTCCGCGGAGCCGTCTGGGAGGAAGTGATCATCCACCTCCCCGAGTCGGTCACGCTGGTGTCCCTGTCGGCCACCGTGTCCAACGCCGAGGAGTTCGGCGACTGGCTCGACACCGTGCGCGGCGACACCGAAGTGATCGTCTCCGAGGAGCGGCCCGTCCCGCTGTGGCAGCACGTCATGGCCGGCCGCCGGATCTACGACCTCTTCGAGGAGGAGTCCGACCACGGAGGCCGCGGCTCCGCGCGCCGCGAGGTCAACCCCGACCTGCTGCGGATGGCGCGCGAGGAGAACACCCGCACGTACAGCCCGAAGGACCGGCGCCGCGGCAAGATGGTCCGCGAGGCCGACCGCGAGCGCGAGCGGCGCTCCCGCGGCCGGATCTGGACGCCCAGCCGCCCCGAGGTCATCGCCCGGCTCGACGGCGACGGGCTGCTGCCCGCGATCAACTTCATCTTCAGCCGCGCCGGCTGCGAGGCCGCCGTCCAACAGTGCCTGTTCGCGGGCCTGCGGCTCAACGACGACTCCGCCCGCCTCAGGGTGCGCGAGATCGTCGAGGAGCGGACCGCCTCCATCCCCGCCGAGGACCTGCACGTCCTGGGGTATTACGAGTGGCTGGAAGGCCTGGAGCGGGGCATCGCCGCGCACCACGCCGGGATGCTGCCCACCTTCAAGGAGGTCGTGGAGGAGCTGTTCGTCCGCGGCCTCGTCAAGGCCGTCTTCGCCACCGAGACCCTGGCGCTGGGCATCAACATGCCCGCGCGCACGGTGATCTTGGAGAAGCTGGTCAAGTGGAACGGCGAGCAGCACGCCGACATCACCCCCGGCGAGTACACGCAGCTCACCGGCCGGGCCGGGCGCCGCGGCATCGACGTGGAGGGCCACTCCGTGGTGCTCTGGCAGCGCGGCATGGACCCCGCGGCGCTCGCCGGGCTCGCCGGCACCCGCACGTATCCGCTGCGCTCCAGCTTCAAGCCCTCGTACAACATGGCCGTGAACCTGGTCCAGCAGTTCGGCCGGCACCGCTCGCGCGAACTGCTGGAGACCTCCTTCGCGCAGTTCCAGGCCGACCGCTCGGTCGTCGGGATCTCCCGACAGGTGCAGCGCAACGAGGAGGGCCTGGAAGGCTATCGGGAGGGCATGACCTGCCACCTCGGAGACTTCGAGGAGTACGCACAGCTGCGCCGCGACCTCAAGGACCGTGAGACGGACCTGGCCAAGCAGGGCGCGGCCCAGCGCCGGGCCCAGGCCGCCGGTTCGTTGGAGAAGCTCAAGCCGGGCGACATCATCCACGTGCCGACCGGCAAGTTCGCCGGGCTCGCGCTGGTCCTGGACCCGGGCGTGCCGGCCGGGCGGGTCCACGGGCACCGGGGCCAGGAGTACGCCGAGGGCCCGCGCCCGCTGGTGCTGACCGCGGAGCGGCAGGTCAAGCGGCTCGCCGCCATCGACTTCCCGGTCCCGGTCGAGGCCATCGAGCGGATGCGGATCCCCAAGACCTTCAACGCGCGCTCGCCCCAGTCCCGTCGGGACCTGGCGTCCCAACTGCGCGCCAAGGCCGGGCACATCGCGCCGGAACGCCGGGGCCGCGGCCGGGCCGCTGCCGCCGACGACCGCGAGATCGCCCGGCTGCGCGCCGCCCTGCGGGCACACCCCTGCCACGGCTGCGACGAGCGCGAGGACCACGCCCGCTGGGCGGAGCGCTACCACCGGCTCAAGCGGGACACCCAGCAGCTGGAGCGGCGCATCGAGGGCCGGACGAACACCATCGCCCGCACCTTCGACCGGATCCACGCGCTGCTCACCGAGCTGGACTACCTGCGCGAGGACGAGGTCACCGTGCACGGCAAGCGGCTCGCCCGGCTGTACGGGGAGCTGGACCTGCTGGCGTCCGAATGCCTGCGCGCAGGGGTCTGGGAAGGCCTGACCCCTGCCGAACTGGCCGCGTGCGTCTCGGCGTTGGTGTTCGAGGCGCGGCAGTCCGACGATGCGGTGGCACCGAAGGTGCCGGGCGGCGCGGCGAAGGCGGCGCTGGGTGAGATGGTCCGGATCTGGGGCCGGCTCGACGCGCTGGAGGAGGAGCACCGCATCAACCAGGCGGAGGGCGTGGGCCAGCGTGAGCCGGACCTCGGCTTCGCGTGGGCGGCGTACCAGTGGGCCTCCGACAAGAGCCTGGACGAGGTGCTGCGCGAGGCGCAGATGCCGGCCGGTGACTTCGTGCGCTGGTGCAAGCAGGTCATCGACGTGCTGGGGCAGATCGCGGCCGCGGCCCCGGCGTCCTCCGCCCCGCCGTCCTCGCAGGGTGGCAGCACGGTGGCGCGCAACGCCCGCAAGGCCGTCGACGCGCTGCTGCGGGGCGTCGTGGCCTACAGCTCGGTCGGCTAGGCACGACCCGGAACGGCCCGGCCGGTGGCGGTCTCCCAGGAGCGCGCCACCGGCCGGGCCGCGGCTCAGTCCCCGGTTTCCCAGGCCTGCGGGTCTTCCCAGGCCCGGAGGGTCAGGCCGCTCTCGAAGCGGTGCGGGGTGCCGGTGACCGGGTCCGTGAACGACACGGTACGGGCGAGGAGTTGGAGCGGGCGACGGTAGTCGTCCGGGGCCGGGTCGGTGACCCGCGGGTACACCGGATCGCCGAGGATCGGCAGGCCCAGGGCGTTCATGTGCACCCGCAGCTGGTGGGTGCGCCCGGTGTGCGGGGTCAACCGGTAGCGGCCCAGTTCCCCCTTGGTGTCGAGGAGTTCGACCAAGCTCTCGGCGTTCGGTTCGGCGCCCGGGACTTCGGTCGCGGCGATCACCCCGCGGGTCTTCTCGATGTGGCTGCGGACCGTCCGGGGGAGTTCGATCGCCGGGTCGTGGCGGGCGAGGGCCTCGTACCTCTTGGTCACCCGCCGTTCCTGGAAGAGCAGTTGGTACGCGCCGCGGTCCTCGGGGCGGATGCTGAACATCACCAGTCCGGCGGTCAGCCGGTCCAGCCGGTGCGCCGGGCTGAGCTCGGGCAGGTCGAGCTCCGTGCGGAGCCGGGCCAGGGCGGTCTGCGTGATGTGGCTGCCGCGCGGGGTGGTCGCCAGGAAATGCGGCTTGTCCACGACCAGCAGGTGCGCGTCCCGGTGGACGACACGGATCGGGAACGGCACCACGGGCTCCGGCTCCATGTCCCGGTGGAACCAGAGGTAGGCGCCCGGCTCGTACGGGTCCTGCGGACCCAAGACCTGCCCGTCGGGGCCGAACACCCGCCCGGCGTGCAGCAGGTGGACGATGGATTCGGCGCCGCGGGTGCCGGCGTAGCGCGCGGTGAGGTAGCCGCCCAGGTCGGGCCACCGCCCGTCCGGGTCGGCGGGCAGCCGGAGCCGGACCGGGTCGATGCCGGCGACCTGGGGCAGGGGCGAGGGGGGTGCCTGGGCTCTGCGTCTCATCGGGTCCAGGCTATGCGCCTACTGCTTGGTGAAGGTGCCCAGGTGCTCGCCGTCCAGGTACTCGATGCGGACCGTGCCGTCCTTGAAGAAGACCCCCGTGCGGCCCACCGCGTTCTCGCCGGCGGTCACGTAGCTGAAGGTGTCGCCGTCGTAGTGGGTGAGCGGGAAGCGCATCGGCTTCGGGCCGAGGGCGACGGTGAGGCCCGTGCCGCTGGCGTTCGCCGTGACGGTCAGCTTGCCGTAGTACGGGTTGTCGTACGTCCCGGTGTACGCGCTGTCGGCGCGGGCCGGCTCCGCGCCCGCGGGCGGGTGGGCGTAGTCGGTGGTGGAGCGGCCGGTGTCGTCGACCTGGGCGTACAGCTCGGCGAACAGGGGCAGCCAGTCGGTGGTGGGCCCGCCGTGCTCGGCGGTGTCGAAGAAGTCCTCCGCGATGGCGTCCGCGACGCCGACGGGGGCGCCGTTGGTGAGGACGATGATGCCGAGCTGCTCCAGCGGGAGCATGGTGACGTTCGTGTTGGCGCCGAGGTCGAAGGCGCCGGAGTGACTCAGGCGCAGCCGTCCCGCGTCGTCGTACGAGACGTTCCAGCCGAGGCCGTAGAAGCCGGTGTGGTTCAGGGGAGGGGTCGGCGCCTGCGACAGGACCTGGGGCAGGTGCGTGACGGCGAGGGTGTCCTCGGGGACGATCCGCTTTCCGTCGAGGGTGCCGCCGGCCAGCTGGAGCCGCAGCCAGCGGGCCATGTCGGTGGCGGTGGAACTGACCCCGCCGGCCGGGGCCTGGGCGTCCGGGTCGCGCACGTAGCGCGGGGACCAGGTGCCGTCAGGATTCTTGACGTGGGTGGCGGCGTGGTCGGGGGCGTTCGCGAAGGCGGAGAACTCGGTGCTGGTGTGCGTCATGCCGGCGGGCTTGAAGAGGGTGTCCGCGGCGAGCTTCTGCCAGCTCGTACCGTGTTGCCGGGCCACGGCCTCGGCGGCCGCGGTGAAACCGAAGTTGGTGTAGGCGTAGCTCACGCGGAAGGGGGAGAGGGGCTCCAGACGCAGGTGGTCGAGGATGTACGCCTGGTCGTAGCCGAGGTCTTCGAGCAGGTCCCCCGCGTGGTCGGGGAGGCCGCTGCGGTGGGAGAACAGGTCGGCGGTGGTGACGTGGTCGGTGACCCAGGGGTCCTTGAGCGCGAACCCGGGGAGCTCGGCGCGGCGGTCCCAATCGGCGGGGTCCTTCAGGGTGCCGGCCACGACGGTGGAGGAGATCGGCTTGGAGAGCGACGCGATCTGGAAGACGGTGTCGGGGTCGACCTTGGCGCTCTCGCCGGTGCGGCGGACGCCGAAGCCCTTGAGGTAGACGACCTTGTCGCGGTGGACGACGGCTACGGAGATCCCGGGGACGCCGGTGCTGCGCATGGTGCCGGTGACGTACCCGGGGAGGCGTGCGAGTGCCGCGTCGACTTCCGCGTCCGTGATCCGGGGCTTCGGAGCGGGCGGCGGGCTGGGCGCGGCCGCTGCGCCGGTCGCGGCCGTCGCGGCGAACACGACGGCGGCCCCGGCTGCGGTGAGCGTGCGGAGCGTACGCATGCCGTCATTGTCATGCCGAACGGGTGACCCCGCGCTGCGGGGCGGTCGGGCCGGGGCGGCCGCCCGGGGCGGGGCCCCGGGCGCGCGCATCAGGCCGCGGACTCCTGCTCGGCCAGGACCCGGGCGTTCCAGTCGCCCTTGATGGCCCGCCAGCCCTCGTCCGTCTCGCCGCGGCGCCAGTAACCGGAGATCGACAGGTGCTCCTTGGGGATCCCGCGCTCCAGGCGGAGGTGGCGGCGCAGGTCCTTCACGAAGCCGGCCTCGCCGTGTACGAAGGCGTGGACCTCACGGGAGGGGAATTCGAGCGCCCTGACCGCCTCGACGAGCATCTCGCCGACCGGGCGGGTGCCGCGGTGGAGCCAGACCGGGACGACGCCGTCCGGGGTGGCGACCTCCTGCTCGTCGCTCGGCCCTTCGACCTCCACGAAGGCGTGCACCCGCGCCCCGGCCGGCATCCGCTCCATCGCGGCCGCGATCGCCGGCAGGGCGCTCTCGTCGCCCACCAGCAGGTGCCAGCCGGCGGCCGGGTCCGGGGCGTAGGCGCCGCCCGGGCCGAGGAAGCGGACGAGTTCGCCCGGCTGGGCGCGGGCCGCCCACGGGCCGGCCAGCCCCTCGTCGCCGTGGACGACGAAGTCGAGCGTCAGCTCCAGGTGCACCGGGTCCCACGAGCGGACGGTGTACGCCCGCTGGCGCGGCCACGCCTCACGCGCGTACTCGGCGCGGATCCGGTCCAGGTCCCACGGAGAGGGGTAGGTGACGCCCTCGGGCGCGAAGAGCAGCTTGATGTAATGGTCGGTGAACTCGCCCGCACTGAATCGGACCAGTCCGGCACCGCCCAGCACCACTCGCACCATGTGCGGCGTCAGCCGCTCGGTGCGCACGACGACTGCGGTGCCGACCTTGCGGGCGCGTCCTTCTGCCACGGCTGTATCCCCTTGCTCCCCTGAAACTTAGGATTACCTAAGTTAGCACCTCAAGGGCGCAGTGCGCTGCCCAGGCGCGACACTGCTCCGCCAAGACCCCACCGGCGCGCCAGCGCATCGACGAGTTCCGGCTGCTCGGGCGCTGCCGGCAGGGCCGGGTCGAACGCCGGGAGCGGGACGTCCGAAGCCACTTGGACGACCTTCGGAGCCACCGCCAGATAGGGCCGGGACTCGTCCAGCCGCTTGCGCTGCGTGGGCGTCAGCTTCGACTTCGGGTCGTCGACCGCCGCGATGATCCCGGCCAGGGAGCCGTAGGCGTCCAGCAGCTTCGCGGCCGTCTTCTCGCCGATCCCCGGCACCCCGGGCAGTCCGTCGCTCGGGTCCCCGCGCAGCAGGGCCAGGTCCGCGTACCCGCGGCCGTCCACGCCGTACTTCTCGCGCAGCCACGCCTCGTCCGTCACCTGGAGCGTGCCGACCCCCTTCAACGGGTACAGCACGCGCCGCTGCCGGGCGTCGTCGACCAGCTGGTACAGGTCCCGGTCGCCGGTGACGATGTCCACCGGGCCCGTGGCGCGCGCCGTGAGGGTGCCGATCACGTCGTCGGCCTCGTACCCGGCGACCCCCACCCGGGCGATCCCGAAGGCGTCCAGCGCCGCCTCGATGATCGGCACCTGCGGGGCCAGCGTGTCCGGGGTCTCCTCCACGTCCGGACCGGTCTCGGTCTCCTGGGCGACCCGGTGCGCCTTGTACGAGGGGATCAGTTCCACCCGCCAGTGCGGCCGCCAATCGGCGTCCATGCACGCCACCAGGTCGTCGGGGCGGTGGTCCTGGACCAGCCGGCCGATGAAGTCGAGCAGCCCGCGCACCGCGTTGACCGGAGTGCCGTCCGGGGCCTTCACGGAGTCCGGCACGCCGAAGTAGGCGCGGTAGTAGAGGGAGGCGGTGTCCAGCAGCATCAGGCGTCGAGTCGTCGTCACGCAGACGATGATGCCGCAACCCCCGTGCGTGCCCCGCGGCGGACGGTTACGGCCGGGGGCACGGAAAGTGGCCGCAAGTGCGCTCGGAAACGGCACGGGAGTTTCACCGGGGGCGTACCTTGGTGGGCTCTTGCACGCGAAACCGGGGGCGGTTGCTGCGTAAGGTGCTTACAGCACATCTCCGTGTGACGGACGCCGATGTACGCCGACATACCTGACAAGGGGAGGGCAGCCCCGCAATGGACGACAGGGACGGCTCGGACGACAAGGAACGGGACAAGGACGCCAAGGAACCGCTCCGGGTGGGCGTGGCCGTGCGCAAGCGGCGCCGGGCGCTCCACCTCACCCTCGCCGCCGTATCGGCGCGCAGCGGCCTGTCGGTGCCCTTCCTCAGCCAGATAGAGAACGAGCGGGCCCGGCCCAGCATGCGGTCCCTGGAGCGGGTCGCGGACGCACTGGAGACCACGGCCGTCGAGCTGTTGGCCGCCTCCGACACCGCCCGCACGGTCGACCTCGTACGGGCCGGCGACGACTCCGGGCTCACCCCGGTCCCGGGCGTGCGCCCCCTCGTACGCGGACACCACCAACTGCACGCACTGGAGTTCAGCGGGGACCAGGACGCCGGCCGCGAGTACCAGCACCGCAACGACGAGCTGATGTACGTGGTCTCGGGCGCCTGCCAGGTGGAGGCCGAGGGGCGGGCGTACCGGCTGGAGAGCGGGGACGCGCTGTTCCTGTCCGGCGGTGTGCGGCACCGCTGGCGGGCCGTCTCCGAGGACACCCGGCTGCTGGTCGTGGCCGTCGGGGACCACATCCACGCCACGTCCGAGCCGCCCTCGCCCGGGCGCTGAGCGGGATGCGGGTCGTCTCGCTCGTGCCCTCGCTGACCGAGGCGGTGGCGGTGAGTGCTCCCGGGCTGCTCGTCGGAGTGACCGACTGGTGCACCCGTCCCGCGGACCTCGGGGAGCGCGGCGCGGTGCGGATCGGGGGCACGAAGAACCCCGACGTCGAGCGGATCACCGCGCTGCGCCCGGACCTGGTGATCGCCAACGAGGAGGAGAACCGGGTCCCGGACCTGGCGGCGCTGCGCGCGGCCGGGGCGGAGGTGCTGGTCACCGAGGTCCGCGACCTGCCGCAGGCGCTGACGGAGCTGGACCGCGTGCTGGTGGGGGCCCTGGGGCTGAAGCGGCCGAAGTGGCTGGACGATGCCGAGGCCGCCTGGGCGGCCGTGGAGCCCCTCGGCTCCCTGACGGCCTTCGTGCCGATCTGGCGGCGGCCCTGGATGGTCCTGGGCCGGGACACCTTCGCCGGGGACCTGCTCGCCAGGCTGGGGATCCGCAATGCCTACGCGGAGCACTCCGAGCGGTACCCCAAGGTGCCGCTCGCCGAACTGGCGGCGAGCGGCTGCGATCTGGTGGTGCTCCCGGACGAGCCCTACGCGTTCAGCGCCGGGGACGGCCCGGAGGCCTTCCCGGGCCTCCCGGCCGCCCTGGTGAGCGGACGCCACCTGACCTGGTACGGGCCCTCGTTGGCCGAGGCGCCGGCGGTCCTGGGGGCGGCGATCAAACGGTCCTGGGCAGCAGCCGGCCGGTGAACAGGCCGCGCAGGGTGTGGGCGGCGGCCAGCAGCCAGGCGATGACCAGCCCGAGGAAGAGGGCGGCGGCGAGCCAGGCGAAGGCGTCCAGGCCGGTGTGGCGGGCCAGGCCGGCGGCGCCGGTGACACAGGTGCCCACGGGGAAGGTTAGTGCCCACCAGGTCATGGCGAAGCCCATGCCGGCCCGGGCCGCCCGGACCAGCATCGCGGCGGCCAGGGCCAGCCACAGCAGGGCGAACCCCATCACGGGCACCCCGTAGACGACCGCGAAGGCGCCGAGGGCGTGGGCGTAGGGGGCCTCGATGGCGCCGGGCGCCACGTCCGCGAGCTGGTTCACGGCAGTGGTGGACTGCCCGAGGGGGCCGAGCACGAGGAATAGGGCCGGGGTCAGGGCCAGGGGCAGGGGGCCGCGCACGATCAGCCGGCCGAAGACCAGGGGCAGCATCAGCAGCGTCGCCAGCAGGCTGATCCCGAACATGGCGTAGCAGGCCAGCAGCAGCGCCTCGCGGGGCTGGCCGGCGGGCAGGTGGGGTATCAGCAGGGGGCCGACCGCGGCGGACACCATGGGGGCCACCAGCGGCAGCAGCCACACGGGGGTGGCCTGTGAGGGCTCGACCTTGTGCCGGACCACCATCAGGTACGGCACCACCACGGCCATGAGCAGGCCGATCGCGGTACCGGCGGTGAACAGCACGGCGTCGACGGCGATCGCGGCGGGCTCCCCTATGAGGTCCTTGCCCACGATGAGGGTGCCGCCGCCGACGGCCAGCAGGGCCATCGACAGACACCCGTAGAACGGGGCCACGGCGGGGTCGAGCAGGTGGGCGCGGGCCTGGTCGCGGTGGTGGAGCCAGTGCCCGGCGCGGGCGGCGAGCAGGACCGCGAGGACCACGGCGGACAGCGCCCAGACGATCTGGCAGGCCACGCGCTGGCCGGGGACCTGGTACGGGAGGGTCGCGCCGGCGTTGGCGACGATGGCCGTGCCCATGACGGAGGCGTACCAGTTG
The DNA here is from genome assembly GCF_041431095.1 of Streptomyces sp. NBC_00597. Taxonomy (GTDB): domain Bacteria; phylum Actinomycetota; class Actinomycetes; order Streptomycetales; family Streptomycetaceae; genus Streptomyces. The sequence goes on along the minus strand of NZ_CP107757.1, from coordinate 2,630,913 downwards.
GGGCCGAGGTGGCGCAGCGCGGGAGCCTTGTGGGTCCGGGGCGCGGCGGGGATGACGGTGCGGGGTCGCACGAGGGTGGTGGCCATGGACCCAGCGTCGCGGCGCGGGCGGGTGCACGGCAGAGGTCGTCTTTCTATAAGGCCATAAACTGACTTTATGGGTAACGAGGAGTGGGTTCCGCTGGCACACCGGGTACCGGACCTGGGGGCGCTGGAGCTGCTGCTCGCGGTCGCGCGGATAGGCAGCCTCAGCGGCGCGGCCAAGCGGATGGGCATCACCCAGCCCGCCGCGAGCAGCCGCATCCGGGCGATGGAGACACGGCTGGGCGTGGCGCTGGTGGACCGCTCGCCGCGCGGATCGACCCTGACGGCGGAGGGGGCGCTGGTCACGGACTGGGCGCGGCGCGTGGTGGAGGCGGCGGAGGCGTTCGACGCCGGGGCGCAGGCGCTGCGCGGGCGCCGCGACTCGCGGCTGCGGGTGGCGGCCAGCATGACCATCGCGGAGTACCTGCTGCCCGGGTGGCTGATCGCACTGCGGGGGCAGCGGCCGGGCACCGCGGTGTCGCTGCACGCCGGGAACTCGGCGTTGGTCGCGCAGCGGGTGCTGGCCCACGAGGCGGACCTGGGGTTCGTGGAGGGCCTCTCGGTGCCGGAGGGGCTGGACTCGGCGGTGATCGCGCAGGACCGGCTCGTGGTGGCCGTGGCGCCGCGGCACGCGTGGGCGCGCCGGTCGCGCGGGATCGCGGCGGCGGAGCTGGCGGCGACGCCGCTGATCCTGCGGGAACGGGGGTCTGGGACCCGGCAGGTGCTGGACGCGGCCCTGGCGGGGAGCGGAGGGCTGGCGGCGCCGCTGCTGGAGTTGGCGTCGACGACGGCGGTGAAGGCGGCGGCGGTGAGCGGCGCCGGCCCGTGCGTGCTGTCGGAGCTGGCGCTGGGCGAGGAACTGGCGGCGCGCCGACTGGTCGAGGTCCCGGTGTCCGGGGCGGCACTGGGACGGGCCCTGCGGGCAGTGTGGCCCTCGGGAGCCCGCCCGGCGGGCCCGGCCCGCGACCTCCTGTCCCTGACCCGGGTCCACCCCTGACGCGCAGGACCTAGTGACCCATGTCGGGTCGGGTTTGGGCGTCCTGGGGCCAGCCGTAGGCCGTGCGCGGGGGGTCCGGGGCCACGCCCATCGCGGCCAGGTCCCGGTCGGCGGCGCGGGACAGCTGACCGGCGAGGTCGCGCATGGCCCGGCTCGCCGCGAGCTCGTCCCCGATGGAGGCGACCTCTGCGTCCCCGGGGTTGCAGCGGGCCGAGCCGCGGCCGACCAGCTGCCCCGTGCCGGTGTCCAGTACGGCCCGGGCCCGGGTGGTGCCGCCCTCCTCGGTCAGCGAGACGCCGACCTTCCATTCCGCGTTGTGTGTCATGGCGCGCCTCGTCACTCCTGGACGGCCTTGTCGGTCGTACCTCCAGTCTTCCGACCTGCCCGACGGCCCGCACGTCGGCACCGGCAGCGGCATCAGGCACCGGCAGCGGCGTCAGGCCGTGACGGCCGCCGGGGCGAGCGAGGCCGCTTCGACCAGGGAGGACATGACACGGGTGTCCTTGTCGCGTTCCGGGTGCCATTGGACGCCGAGGACCCAGTGGGCGGGGTCGGGGAGTTCGATGGCCTCCACGGTCCCGTCGAACGCGTGGGCCGAGGCGACCAGGCCGCGGCCCAGCCGGTCGACCGCCTGGTGGTGGTAGGTCGGGACCTCCGCCTCCTCGGGGACCAGCGCCGCGTACCGCGTGCCCGCGACCGGGCGGACCGGGTGCCAGGACATGACACCCGGGGCCGCCGCATGGCCGTCGATGTGCTGGATCAGCGTGCCGCCCAGGGCCACGTTCAGCGCCTGCATGCCCCGGCAGATGCCCAGCACCGGCATGCCCGCCGCCAAGGCCGCCTCGATCAGGGCGAGTTCCCACTCGTCCCGGACCGTCGCGGGAGCGCCCGTACGCGGGTGCCGTTCGGCTCCGTAGCGGGCCGGGTCCACATCGGGGCCGCCCGCGACGACCAGTCCGTCCAGCCGGCCCAGTACCTCCGCCGCCGATCCGGGTTCGTCCGGCGGGAGCAGCACGGCCGCGCCGCCCGCCGCCCGGACGAGTTCGTGGTACCCGGTGGGTACGAGGGACGTCGCAACGTCCCACACCCCGTAGCGGGTGGATTCCTCCACGTAGGTCGTGATGCCGATGAGCGGCCTGGGCACGGTTGCTACCTCCAGGGGGCAGGGGGCAGGGGGATCGGGGACGGGGGACGGGGGACGGGAGCGATCGGTCCCGGATCGCTCCCGGATCCGTTCCTGATCAGTCGTGGGTCAGTCGCGGGTCAGTTCCGCCTCGGCCTCCGCGAGCGCCGCGAACTCCTCCTCCGGCGCGGAGGCCACCAAGTGGTGCCGACTGTAGAACGCGAAGTAGGCGAGGGCGACCGCGTACACACCCAGTGCGATGAACGCCGCGTCCTTGTCGACCAGGAAGGTGGCCACCAGTGCCGACAGGGCCAGGGCGAAGGCCACCGAGGAGGTGGCGATGCCGCCGGGGGTGCGGTACGGGCGCTCCAGGCCCGGCTCCCGCTTGCGGAGCACGATGTGGGACAGGGCCATCAGCGCGTACGAGATCGTCGCGCCGAACACCGCGATGTTGAGCATGCGCGGGCCGTTCCCGGTGGCCGCGGCGAGCGCGAAGCCGATCGCGCCGGGGATGAGCAGGCCCAGGTACGGGGCCTTGCGCTTCGAGGTGAGGGAGAGGAAGCGCGGCAGGTAGCCGGCACGTGACAGGGCGAACAGCTGGCGCGAACCCGCGTAGATGAGCGAGAAGAACGAGGCCACGAGCCCGGCCAGGCCCGCGTAGTTGACGAAGGTCTTCAGCCAGGACAGGCCCGGGTTTCCGTCGAGGGCTACGACGAGCGGGTTGCCGGCGTCCTTGATGGCGTCCGCGCCGCGCGCACCGGTCGAGGCGAGGAAGGTCAGCAGGGCGAGCAGGACGAGGATGCCCATGGAGATCGACAGGGCCCGCGGCATGGACCGCACCGGGTCCTTGGCCTCTTCGGCGGCCAGCGGTACGCCCTCGACGCCGAGGAAGAACCACATGCCGAAGGGGAAGGCCGCCCAGATGCCGAGGAGGCCCAGCGGCAGCCATGAGCTCGATCCGGCGGCGGTGGTGTCCACGGCGATGTCGTCGAGGTGCGAGGGGTCGAACTCGGTGAAGGCGCCCAGCGCGAAGACGATCAGCGCGAGTACGGCGACCGCGGTGACGACGAGGGAGAAGCGCAGCGCCTCGCCCACGCCCCACAGGTGGATGCCGATGAAGATCGCGAAGCAGGCGAGGTACACGGGCCAGCCGGAGGTCAGGCCGAACAGGTGCAGGGATTCGACGTAGTCGCCGATGAAGATGGAGATCGCGGCCGGGGCCAGGATGTACTCGATGAGGATCGCGGTGCCGGTGAGGAAGCCGCCCCAGGTGCCGAGCGCCCGGCGGGCGAAGCCGTAGCCGCCGCCCGCCGTGGGCAGGATCGCGGACAGCTCCGCGAGGGAGAAGACGAGGCAGGCGTACATCGCGCCCATGAGGGCGGTGGCGATGGCGAGCCCGCCGAAGCCGCCCTGGGCGAGGCCGATGTTCCAGCCGGAGAAGTCGCCGGAGACGACGTACGCGACGCCCAGACCGGTGAGCAGCAGCCAGCCGGCGCTGCCGCGGCGCAGCGTACGCCGTTCCAGGTAGTCGCCGCCCTCGGGTGACGTGGTGGGTTCAGGTACGGCTACGAGCCGTGCCTCGGTGTCGTCGGCCATGTGCGCTCCTGCCTAGGGCAATGGTTGTGGGGCGTACCTTTGCCGTACGGGAGTGGAGTGCGCAAGACCCCTGCGTTAAACAGGGGTTACGAAAACCTCTCGGGCCGCCCCGTGCCGGCCGTTCTAGGTCAGGAATCCCCGGAGCAGCGCCGCGGTCCCGCAGCAGTGCTCGCGCATCACCTCGCGCGCCGCGTCCGCGTTGCGCTCCAGCACCGCCTCCACGAGCGTGCTGTGCTGCTGCTGCGAGTGCTCCAGGTTCCGCACCAGCAGCGGGATGCAGTCCAGCAGGTCGTTCACGCTGGCCCGGACGGCGGCGTACTGGGCCGTGAGGGTGGCGGAGCCGGCGAGCTCGCACAGGGCGAGGTGGAAGAGGGTGTCCTGGCGGCGGTAGTCGGGCAGCGGCGCGTCGTGGGTGGCGTTCAGCGCGGCGAGCAGACGCTCGGAGCCCTCCTCGGTGAGCCCCTGGGAGGCGCACAGTCCGGCCGCGCCCACCTCAAGGACCTCGCGGAAGCGCAGTACGTCCTCGATGTCCACGCCCACCACGCGCCGGCGCAGCTCGTCCTCGGTGCCCGCGGCCGGGGTGTCGGGGCGCGGGAGCACGAACGTCCCGCCGTACCGCCCGCGCCGGGCCTCCACCAGGCCCTGGTCCTGGAGCACCTTCAGCACGTCGCGCAGGGTGACCCGGCTGATCCCCATTCGCTCCGCCAGCTCGCGTTCGGGCGGCAGCCGTTCCCCGCCCGGCACCAGACCCAGCCGGACCACCTGGAGGATCTGCTCCAGCGCCTCCTCGAAACCGTTGCCCGCCCGCACCTGCCGCAGCACCGGATTCAGCCGCGCGATCGCGCCGCCTTCGCCCGTCGTGTCGGTCATCTCGGCTCCTCCCCTTCCCAAGCAATGGTTCTATTCAATACCTTAGGCCTCCTCGGCTCACCGAAGGAGAGATTCCAGTGGTAGACCGCAAGCCGCCGCTCGCGCCCGAAGAGCTCCGTGCCCTCGTGGCGAGCGGCGAGATCGACACCGTGGTCCTGGCCTTCCCCGACATGCAGGGGCGGCTCCAGGGCAAGCGGTTCGCCGCACAGTTCTTCCTCGACGAAGTCCTCGCGCACGGCACCGAGGGATGCAACTACCTCCTCGCCGTCGACACCGAGATGAACACCGTCGACGGATTCGAGATGTCCTCCTGGGACCGGGGCTACGGCGACTTCGCCATGCACCCCGACCTCGCGACCCTGCGCCGGATCCCCTGGAACCCGGGCAGCGCGTTCCTCCTCGCCGACCTCGCCTGGAACGACGGCACCCCCGTGGTCGCCGCGCCCCGGCAGATCCTGCGCCGCCAGCTCGAACGCCTCGCCGGGCACGGGTACACGGCCATGGTCGGCACCGAGCTGGAGTTCATGGTCTTCCAGGACACCTACGAGCAGGCCTGGAACGCCAACTACCGCGGCCTGACCCCCGCCAACCAGTACAACATCGACTACTCCGTCCTCGGGACCGGCCGCATCGAGCCCCTGCTGCGCCGGATCCGCAACGAGATGCAGGCCGCGGGCCTGACCGTGGAATCGGCGAAGGGCGAGTGCAACCTCGGCCAGCACGAGATCGCCTTCCGCTACGACGAGGCGCTGACTACCTGCGACCAGCACTCCGTCTACAAGACCGGCGCGAAGGAGATCGCCTCCCAGGAGGGCGTCTCGCTCACCTTCATGGCCAAGTTCGACGAGCGCGAGGGCAACTCCTGCCATATCCACCTCTCGCTGGGCGACGCCGACGGGCACAACGCGATGGCCGGTGACGGCCCGGGCGGAATGTCACCGGTGATGCGGCACTTCCTGGCCGGTCAGCTGGCCGCGCTGCGCGACTTCTCCCTTCTCTACGCCCCGAACATCAACTCGTACAAGCGTTTCCGGCCGGGATCCTTCGCGCCGACCGCCGTCGCCTGGGGCGTGGACAACCGGACCTGTGCGCTCCGAGTCGTCGGCCACGGCCGCTCCATGCGCTTCGAGAACCGCCTCCCTGGCGGCGACGTCAACCCGTACCTCGCCGTCGCCGGCCTGGTCGCGGCCGGGCTCTACGGCGTCGAGAACCGCCTCGAACTGCCCGAGGCCTGCGCGGGCAACGCGTACACGGCCGATTTCGCCCACGTTCCCACCACCCTGCGGGAGGCCGCCGAGCTCTGGGAGAACAGCGAGATCGCCAAGGCCGCCTTCGGCCCCGAGGTCGTCGCCCACTACCGCAACATGGCCCGCGTGGAACTGGACGCGTACGACTCCGCCGTCACCGACTGGGAGCTGCGCCGCTCCTTCGAACGCCTGTAGTCACGCCACCGGAAACCCTGAACCGCACACCTGAGAGGCACCACGTGTCCGACGCGCTGGCCCCGGCCCATTTGACCGTGCTGAATCCGGCCACCGAGGAAATCGTCGCCACCGTCCCGGCCGCCACACGGGACGACGTCGACGCCGCAGTCGCCCGGGCCGCCGCGGCCCAGCGCGGCTGGGCGGCGGCAGCCCCCGCCGACCGGGCCCGGCTCCTGCGCCGGTTCGCCGCCGTGGTCGACGGGCACGTCGAGGAACTGGCCCGACTGGAGGTCCGCGAGGCCGGGCACACCATCGGCAACGCCCGCTGGGAAGCGGGCAACGTCCGTGACCTGCTCGAATTCGCGGCCGGGGGAGTGGAACGGCTTTCCGGACGGCAGATCCCCGTCGCCGGCGGCATCGACGTCACCTTCCTCGAACCCCTCGGCGTCATCGGCGTGATCGCCCCGTGGAACTTCCCCATGCCGATCGCCGCCTGGGGCCTCGCGCCGGCCCTGGCCGCCGGGAACGCCGTCCTCCTCAAGCCCGCCGAAACCACCCCGCTCACCGCGCTGCGCCTCGCCGAACTCGCCCTCGAAGCCGGGATCCCCGAGCACCTCTTCCAGGTGCTCCCCGGCCACGGGACGGTCGCCGGCGACGCGCTCGTCGAACACCCCGGCGTCGCGAAGATCGTCTTCACAGGATCCACCCCGGTCGGCAAGCAGATCATGGCCAAGTGCGCCGACCGGGTGAAGCGGGTCACCCTCGAACTCGGCGGCAAGAGCCCCAACATCGTCTTCGCCGACGCGGACCTCGAAGCCGCCGCCGCGGCCGCGCCGATGTCCTTCCTCGACAACACCGGGCAGGACTGCTGCGCCCGTACGAGGATCCTCGTCCAGCGCTCCGTCTACGACCGCTTCCTGGAGCTGCTCGCCCCCGGGATCGAGGGCGTGCGCGTCGGCGACCCCGCCGACGAGAAGACCCAGATGGGGCCGCTGATCTCCCGAGTACAACTGGACCGCGTACGGTCGTACGTCACCGACGACCTCACCGCGATCCGCGGCACCGCCCCCGAAGGCCCCGGCTTCTGGTACCCGCCGACCCTCGTCACGGACGTCGCCCCCACCGCGCCCGTGGCGGCCGAGGAGGTCTTCGGCCCCGTCGCCGTCGTCCTCCCCTTCGAGGACGAGGAGGACGCCGTACGCCTGGCCAACACGACCGAATACGGCCTCTCCGGCTCGCTCTGGACCCGCGACATCGGCCGCGCGCTGCGCGTCTCGCGCGCCGTCGCCGCGGGCAACCTGTCCGTCAACTCCCACAGCAGCGTCCGCTACTGGACCCCCTTCGGCGGCTACAAGCAGTCCGGCCTCGGCCGCGAGCTCGGACCCGACGCCCTCACCGCATTCACCGAGACCAAGAACGTCTTCATCAGCACGGAGGCCTGAACCGCATGTCCACTTCTGACACCGAGATCGTCTGCCGCCGCCTGGTCGGCCGCACCGCCGTCATCACCGGAGCCGGCAGCGGCATCGGCCTCGCCACCGCCCGCCGCCTGGCCTCCGAGGGCGCCAACGTGGTCTGCGCCGACATCGACGAGACGGCCGGCAAGGCCGCCGCCGAGGAGGTCGGCGGGACCTTCGTCAAGGTCGACGTCACCAGCCCGGAGGAGGTCGAAGCCCTCTTCAAGACCGCCTTCGACACCTACGGCTCCGTCGACATCGCCTTCAACAACGCGGGCATCTCTCCTCCGGACGACGACTCGATCCTCACCACCGGCCTGGAGGCCTGGAAGCGGGTCCAGGACGTCAACCTCACCTCCGTCTACCTGTGCTGCAAGGCAGCCCTCCCGTACATGCAGCGCCAGGGCCGGGGCTCCATCATCAACACCGCCTCCTTCGTGGCCATCATGGGCGCCGCCACCTCCCAGATCTCCTACACCGCCTCCAAGGGCGGCGTGCTCGCCATGTCCCGAGAGCTGGGCGTCCAGTTCGCCCGCGAGGGCATCCGCGTCAACGCCCTGTGCCCGGGCCCCGTCAACACCCCGCTGCTCCAGGAGCTGTTCGCCAAGGACCCGGAGCGGGCGGCCCGCCGCCTCGTGCACATCCCGCTGGGCCGGTTCGCCGAGCCCACCGAGATCGCGGCAGCCGTCGCCTTCCTCGCCAGTGACGACTCCTCCTTCATCAACGCCACCGACTTCCTGGTGGACGGCGGCATCTCCGGCGCGTACGTGACGCCCCTGTAGGCCGCCTCCGCCGACGGGCGGGCGCCCCGAGCGTTCACCCGCACTCCATCCCTCCGACAGCCGGGCGTCGCACGACGCCCGGCTGTCGTGTTCTACCGTCCGAGATGATCTTCGTAGGAAACAGGGAGTCCACCTCAGTGACCCGACCCGACACCGTCCGACGGTTCCAGGCCGTCGGCGCCGCCGTCGCGATGGCCGCAGGCGCCCTCGTCGTCACCGCACCCGCCGCCGAGGCCCGGGCCGGCGCCCACTGCACCACCCCGCGGCTCGCCGCCGGCTGGTACGGGGACAACCAGGCCCGGCTCCAGCAGCTGATCGACGCGTACGGCACGTGCAATCCGTACCGGCCCAGCCGCACCAAGCCCGTCGCCGTCTTCGACTGGGACAACACCGTCGTCAAGAACGACGTCGGCGACGCCACCATGTACTGGCTGCTGCGCAACGGCAAGATCCGCCAGCCCGCCGCCGGGGACTGGACGGCCACCAGCCGCTACCTCACCCCGACCGCCGCCAAGGCCCTCGCCGCGGCCTGCGGTTCCCTCGCCGCTCCCGGCACCCCGCTGCCCACCGCCGCCACCGAGGGCGCGGGCTGCGCCGACGAACTCGCCGCCGTCTACGGCACCGCCGCCACCCGCACCGGCGCCGCCGCCTTCACAGGCTGGGACCACCGCACCATCGAGCCCGCGTACGCCTGGCTGCCCCAGCTGATGCAGGGCTGGACCGCCCGAGAGGTCCGCGGCTTCGCCGCCGCCGCGCGGGCTGAGAACCTGGCCGCGCCCGTCGGCGCCACGCAGCGGGTCGGCACCGGCACCGTCACCGGCTGGGTCCGCTACTACGACCAGCAGAAGGACCTCATCGGCGGGCTCCAGAAGGCCGGGTTCGACGTCTGGATCAGCTCGGCCTCGCCGCAGCCGGTCGTCGAGGTGTGGGCCAAGGGCGTCGGCGTCGACGCCGACCACGTCATCGGCATCCGCAACACCACCACGTCCGGCGGGAAGTTCACCGCGCACCTGCAGGGCTGCGGCTCGGTGGAGGACGGCGCCGACACGATGATCACGTACATCGACGGCAAGCGCTGCTGGATCAACAAGGAGGTCTTCGGCGTCCGCGGTCCGGCCGCCGAGAAGGTCCAGCCGGCCGCGCGCCGCCAGGTGTTCGCCGCGGGCGACTCCGACACCGACGTCTCGTTCCTGCGGGACGCGACCGCGCTGCGGCTCGTGGTGAACCGGAACAAGAACGAGCTGATGTGCCGCGCGTACGACAACAGTGACGGCAAGTGGATCGTGAACCCGATGTTCATCGAGCCGAAGAAGCAGAAGAGCAGCCCGTACCCGTGCTCGACCACGGGCTACACGGACCACGACGGCACCGCGGGCCCCGTCCGCCGGGGTGACACCAGCGTTATCCCCGACCAGACGGACACCGTCCACTAGAGGAACGTGCGGCCCTCGCCCCGGTACGTCGGGACGGTGGCCGTCACCCGGTCGCCCTCGACCAGGTGCAACGCGTCGAAGCGCTCGCACAGTTCCCCCGCCTTCGCGTGCCGGAACCAGACCCGGTCGCCGATCAGCAGATCGTCGGCCGGACTGCCGAGGAGCGGAGTCTGCACCTCGCCGGCCCCCTCCTGGGGGTCGTAGCGCAGACCCTGCGGCAGGTACGGCTCGGGAAGCCGGTCCGCGCCGGCCGCGCCGGAAGCGGGATATCCGCCGCCGAGCACGGTGACGACGCCGACGCCGGGCCGGCGGACCACCGGCTGCGCGAACAGCGCCGCCGGACGGCCGCGGAACGACGTGTAGTTGTCGAACAGCCGCGGTACGTAGAGACCCGAGCCGGCGGCGATCTCCGTGACGGCGTCCTCGGTGGCGGTCTGCTGCACGCTGCCGGTGCCGCCGCCGTTGACGAACTCCAGGTCCGGGACGACCGCACGGACGGCCCGTACCGCCTCGGCACGGCGGGCCGCGAGTTCCTTGCGGGCCGTCGCCTGCATCAGCCGGATGACGCGGGAGCGCAGCGGGCGCCCGGCTAGCGCGTCGCCGACGCCGGCCACGTGGCCCTCGTAGCCCATGATCCCGACGACGCGGAAGCCGGGCCGGGCGCACACCGCACGGGCGAGATCCGCGAGCCCGGCCGGATCGCGCAGCGGCGAACGCCGGGCGCCGACGCGGACCCGGCCGCCGAACAGGTGCAGCGCGGTGTCGAGTTCGAGGCAGACGCGGACCTCGTGGGTCCCCGAGTCGCGGGAGCGGTCGATCAGCTCCAGCTGGGCCGGGTCGTCGACCATGACGGTGACGGCCGCTGCCAGCTTGGGGTCCCCGGCGAGCTCGGCGAAACCGGCGCGGTCGGCGGAGGGGTAGGCGAGGAGCACGTCCTCGAACCCGGAGCGGGCCAGCCAGATGGACTCCGCGAGGGTGTACGACATGATCCCGGCGAACCCGGGCCGGGCGAGGACCCGTTCGAGGAGCGCGCGGCAGCGGACGGACTTGCTGGCCACGCGGATCGGCTTGCCGCCGGCCCGGCGGACGAGATCGTCGGCGTTGGCGTCGAACGCGGCGAGATCGACGATGGCCAGGGGCGCGTCGAGATGCGCGGTGGCCCGGTCGTAGCGGTCCCTGTCTCCACCGGCGGGAAGATTCATGGGCGGCAGCCTGCCAGAAGGTCGTACCGGGGGGTAGGGGTCTACACCGGGGCGGCCCCCGGGCCCCCGGTGCGCGCCGCCGCCCCGGACCCGCGCCCCGGACCCCGCGCCTCGAACACCGGCGGGGCGGGGCCGGCCCCGGCGGTCGCGGCGGCGGGGCGGCGGGGCGGCGGGGCGGCGGGGCCGGACGGTGCGGGCGGGGCGGGGCGGGGCGGGGCGGGGTCGGGGTGGCGCGGGGCGGGGTAGTGCTGCCGGGCCGGGCGCGCGGGGGTCGTCGGCGGCCGGAGGGGTGGTGCGGGGGCGCGTAGAGTACGGGCAGGCAGCCGTACGGAACGGGGGGCGGAGCCGCCGGATGACCACGTCTACACCGCAGACCGCGGTCCTGGGCGAGCCCGGGCCCGCGCCCGAATCCGTACCGGCCCGCAGGGCCCTCGCCGCCGCGCTGTGCGCCCTGCTCGGAGTGGGTCTGGTCGGCGGAGCCGGCATCAGCGGCTGGGCCGAACAGCGCGCCGCCCACCACCCCTTGGCCGCCGATGCCGCCTACCGCAAGGCCGGCTCGCTCTGGCGTGCGACCCCCGTGGACACCCTGTTCCCGCCCGTCCTGGACGGCGCCGATGCCGGCCCCGGCGGCGCCGACCGCACCTGGACCCGGGTGGCGCTCGCCCCCGACGCCGACTGCGGGCCCGCGCTCGCCCCCGACTGGCGGGCGGCCCTCACCGTCACCGGCTGCACCAGGGTCCTGCGCGCCACCTACACCGACGCCACCCGCAGTTCCCTCGTCACCGTCGGCCTGGTCTTCACCTCCGCCGACGCCCCGGCGATGGCGGCCCTGCGCGGACACCTCCCCGCCCCGCCCGGTTACGGCTTCGCCGACAGCCAGCGCGCCGCGTGGACCGCGTCCGTGCCGGCCGCGGCGCCCGTCGTGGTCTACGCCGTCTCCGCCTTCACCGACGGCCGCACCCTGGACGCCCCGCGTCCCGCCGAGGACGCGATGCGGCGGGACGCCACCGGAGCCGTCGCCCAGGCGGGCCTCGGCCACGAGGCCAAGGCCGTCGCCGACCGGACGGAGCGCACCGTGAGCACCCTCGCCGCGCCGTCCTCCGCGTCCAGGACCCGGTGAGCCGGCCCCGGGCCGCCACGGCCCTGGTACTCGGCGCCCTACTCGTCGGCGCCACCGCGCCCCCGGCCGCCGCCGACGCCATCCGCGACCGCCAGTGGGGCCTGACGGCCCTGCGCGCCGAGGAGGCCTGGGGCATCACCCAGGGCGACGGCGTCACCGTCGCCGTACTCGACACCGGGGTCGACGCCACCCACCCCGACCTGGCCGGCCAGGTCCTCGACGGCACCGACCTGATCGGCATGGGCGCCGGCCGCGGCGACCGCGCCTGGGCCCGGCACGGCACGGCCATGGCCGGGATCATCGCCGGGCACGGCCACGGCCCGGGCCGCCGCCAGGGCGTCCTCGGCGTCGCCCCGAAGGCGAGGATCCTCCCCGTCCGCGTGATCCTGGAAGAGGGCGACCCCGGCCGGGCCAAGGCGCGCGAGAGCAAGGGCGGGGCCCTCGCCGACGGCATCCGCTGGGCCGCCGACCACGGCGCGAACGTGATCAACCTCTCCCTCGGCGACGACAGCGACTCCGCCCACCACGAGGCCGCCGAGGACGAGGCCGTCCAGTACGCCCTCGCCAAGGGCGTGGTCGTCGTCGCCTCCGCGGGCAACGGCGGCCGGCTGGGCGACCACGCCTCCTACCCCGCCGCCTACCCGGGGGTCATCGCCGTCACGGCCGTCGACCGCGACGGCCGCAAGGCCGCCTTCTCCACCCGCAGCTGGTACGCCACCGTCAGCGCCCCCGGCGTCGACGTCGTCATCGCCGATCCGGACCGCTCCTACTACGAGGGCTGGGGCACCAGCGCCGCCTCGGCCTTCGTCTCCGGCGCCGTGGCCCTCGTCAGGGCCGCGCACCCGGACCTGTCCCCGGCCCAGATCAGGAAACTGCTGGAGGACACCGCCTCCGACGCCCCGCCGGGCGGCCGCGACGACGCCCGCGGCCACGGACTGGTGGACCCCGTCGCCGCCCTCCAGGTCGCCGACACGCTGCGGGCCGAGCCGCTACTGCCCACGCCCGTCGCGGCCGGGCAGCCGTACTTCGGCGCCGGCCCCGAGGCGGTCCGCGCCGCCGGGCGGGGTGCCCGCCTCGGTGCCCCGACGGCCGCGGGCGCCGGGCTGGCGCTGCTCGTCCTGGCCGCCGTTCTGGCCCGGCGCCCGCGAGGGGCCCGGCGGGAGCGGGATAGGGTCGGGTAACTGTGGCGAACAAAAACATTCCCGACCCCGGCTACTCCGACGACGACGGCTCCGCCGACCCCCGGCTGAGCGCGGCCCTGGCCGCCTGGGCCGAAGACCGGGCGAAGGAGCCGCAGGTGCTGGCCGCCCTCAAGGGCGCCCGCCTGCTGGTCCCGGTCGTCGCCGTCCTCGGGGAGGTCGAGACCGACCCGGAGACCGGCCTCAAGCGGGAGAAGACCAGCGACATGGCCGTCCCCACCCTGCGGGCGGGGGACCGGCGGGCACTGCCCGCGTTCACCTCCACCGCCTCGCTGGCGCTGTGGGACCCGGCCGCCCGCCCGGTCGCCGTCCCACTGCACCAGGCCCTGGCGGCCGCCGCGCACGAAAAGGCCGACACCGTGGTCCTGGACCTGGCCGGTCCGGTCACCTACCAGCTCACCGGACCCGCGCTGCTCGCGCTGGCCGAGGGCCGCACCGACGCCGGCCCGCTGGCCGACCCCGCGGTGCGGGACGCCGTACGGGCCGCGGTGGCGGCCGAGCCGGCCGTGCTCCGCGCCCACCTGGGACCGGGCGGGGCGGACGCCGACGGCACGCTCGCGATCGTCCTCGCCGCCGGCGCGCAGGCCCACACCGCGGCCCGCCGCGTCGCCGAGGCGCTGGCCGCCGACGAGACCCTGCGGGCCCGCCTGGTGCGCGGACTGGACCTGGCCCTGCTCCCGGAGGAGGCCCCGGCACCGGCCGGAGAGCCGCTGTTCACCCGCTGACGTCTGCGGGGGGTGCGCGAAAGGGCCCGGGGCGACGCCCCGGGCCCTTCCCGTGTTCCTCGCGCTGCGTGCGCCGGCCGGCTCAGCCGAAGACCGGACCCGTGAACTTCTCGCCCGGACCCTGACCCGGTTCGTCCGGCACGATCGAGGCCTCGCGGAAGGCGAGCTGGAGCGACTTCAGGCCGTCGCGCAGCGGGGCCGCGTGGAAGGAGCTGATCTCGGTGGCGCTCGCCGTGACCAGGCCGGCCAGGGCCGTGATCAGCTTGCGGGCCTCGTCGAGGTCCTTGTGCTCGGAGTCCGGCTTGTCCAGGCCCAGGTTGACCGCCGCGGCGCTCAGCAGGTGCACGGCCACCGTGGTGATCACCTCGACGGCGGGCACGTCCGCGATGTCGCGGGTCATGGCGTCGTAGTCGGGAGCGTCCGGCGTGCTGCCGGCCTCGGGGGCGGGGGTGGGGGTCGCGTCAGTCATGCCTCACACGATAAGCCGGGCCGCCCGGGCCGCCGACCGGCCCCCGGCCGGGCGCCCGCCCGGCGCCGGGCCACCGTCGCGCGGGGCGGCACCGGGTGAGCGGACCCGGCTCGGAATGCTATATTGGGCTGACGACCGGCCGGAGACGCATGTCCCCGGCCCACAAGTGGAGGCTCCGCTCTCCCACCCGACCACCCTCCGGGGCGGCGGGTCACCGGTCAGGTGGCATCCATCGTTCCGTACGGACGATGGAAAGCTGCCCGAGTCTGCGCCCCGCGATCGCATGCGGCGGTGCTCCGGTTGTATTGGAGCCCCTGCCTGTGCCTCGGCGGGGCATTTTTCATGTTCCGCCGCGGTTGGTCTGACGACATCAGACGTCAGCGGCTGTCTGCCAGGCAGCCGTGTGGTGCTACCGAGGAGGATCCATCAGCACCGAGCCCCGCATCAACGACCGGATTCGCGTTCCCGAGGTACGACTCGTCGGTCCCAGCGGTGAGCAGGTCGGCATCGTGCCGCTTGCCAAGGCCCTTGAGCTGGCGCAGGAGTACGACCTCGACCTGGTCGAGGTCGCGGCGTCCGCACGCCCGCCGGTCTGCAAGCTCATGGACTACGGCAAGTTCAAGTACGAGTCGGCCATGAAGGCCCGTGAGGCGCGCAAGAACCAGGCGCACACGGTCATCAAGGAAATGAAGCTCCGGCCGAAGATCGACCCGCACGACTATGACACCAAGAAGGGTCACGTCGTTCGGTTCCTCAAGCAGGGCGACAAGGTCAAGATCACGATCATGTTCCGTGGTCGCGAGCAGTCCCGGCCGGAACTCGGCTACCGACTGCTGCAGCGTCTCGCTTCGGACGTCGAGGACCTCGGGTTCATCGAGTCGAACCCGAAGCAGGACGGCCGCAACATGATCATGGTCCTCGGTCCGCACAAGAAGAAGACCGAGGCGATGGCCGAAGCCCGCGAGGCGCAGGCCGCCCGTAAGGCCGAGCGCCAGGGTGTCGCCACCGACGAGGCTCCTTCCGAGGAAGCCCCCGTCGAGGAGGGCACCGAGGTCGTCTCTGCCGAGGCCACCGAGGAAGCCTCTCCCGAGGCCACTGAGGACGCCTCTCCCGAGGCTCCGGCCGAGGCCTGATTCCGGGGCAGCCCGCCTCGGATCACCGACAAACATGACGCTCCTGGGCGCCGGTCCTTCACCGGACCGGCGGGGGCGCCACCGACGAGGAGATAACGGCGCTATGCCGAAGAACAAGACGCACAGCGGTACCAAGAAGCGCTTCAAGATCACCGGCTCCGGCAAGGTGCTCCGTGAGCGCGCCGGCAAGCGCCACCTGCTTGAGCACAAGTCGTCCCGTCTGACCCGCCGCCTCACCGGCAACGCGGAGATGGCCCCCGGCGACGCCGCGAAGATCAAGAAGCTTCTCGGCAAGTGACGTCCTCCGCTCCCGTGCCGGGAGCGGACGTCAAGACCGGGACCCCATCGAATTCGGGCCGTGTGACGACACCCACGGCCCCGCTACAAGGAGTTAAAAAGTGGCACGCGTCAAGCGGGCAGTAAACGCCCACAAGAAGCGCCGGGCGATCCTCGAAGCGGCCTCCGGCTACCGCGGTCAGCGTTCGCGCCTGTACCGCAAGGCCAAGGAGCAGGTCACCCACTCGCTGGTCTACAACTTCAACGACCGCAAGAAGCGCAAGGGTGACTTCCGTCAGCTGTGGATCCAGCGCATCAACGCCGCTGCCCGCCAGAACGGCATGACGTACAACCGCCTCATCCAGGGTCTGAAGGCCGCCAACATCGAGGTGGACCGCAAGATCCTCGCGGAGCTGGCCGTCAACGACGCCAACGCTTTCGCCGCGCTCGTCGAGGTTGCGCAGAAGGCGCTTCCGGCCGACGTGAACGCCCCGAAGGCCCCCGCTGCCGCCTAAGCAGCAAGCCCTTCACAGGCTTCAGCCCGGACCCGCAGGCCCTGCGCCTGCGGGTCCGGTGCGTTGTGACCGATCCACCTGTTTAGACCCGCAGTACGTACGGAAGCGAGCCGACCGCCATGGGTACCCCCGCCCCCGCCGAGCTGATCTCCCCCCGATCCCCGCGGGTGGCCGCCGCCAGGCGACTGGCGCGGCGCAACTTCCGCACCAAGGAGCGCCGGTTCATCGCCGAGGGCCCCCAGGCCGTCCGCGAGGCCGTCGAGCACCGCGGCGCCGAGGGCACGTCGACCCTGATCGAACTGTTCGCGACCGTCGAGGCCGCCGAGCGCTACGCCGGGATCATCGAGGCCGCGCTGGCAGCCGGGGCGCGCGTCCACTACGCCTCCGACGAGGTGCTCGCCGAGGTCTCGCAGACCGTCACCCCGCAGGGCCTCGTCGGCGTCTGCCACTTCCTCGACTCGCCGTTCGAGGACATCCTCAAGGCCGGGCCCAAGCTCGTCGCAGTCCTCGCCCACGTCCGCGACCCCGGGAACGCCGGCACGGTGCTGCGCTGTGCGGACGCCGCCGGAGCGGACGCGGTCGTCCTGACCGATGCCTCCGTGGACCTCTACAACCCCAAGTCCGTACGGGCCTCCGTGGGCTCCCTCTTCCACCTGCCGGTGGCGGTCGGCGTCCCCGTGGAAGAGGCCGTCGAGGGGCTCCGCGCGGCCGGTGTGCGCATCCTCGCGGCCGACGGGGCCGGCGAGGACGACCTGGACGCCGAGCTCGACGCGGGCACCATGGGCGGCCCCTCGGCCTGGGTCTTCGGCAACGAGGCGTGGGGCCTGCCCGAGGAGACCCGGGCCCTCGCGGACGCCGTCGTACGCGTTCCGATCCACGGCAAGGCCGAGAGCCTGAACCTCGCCACGGCCGCCGCCGTGTGCCTCTACGCGTCCGCGCGTGCACAGCGGGCTCCCGGAGGGTGCCGCTCCGTGACCCCCAGCTAGTAATGTGGCGGCCCGGGGGGCCCACTGCGCTACTCGGAGATGTGGGGTACGAGGACATGACCGTGGGTACGAACAGCTCGCCGGGGGCCGTGAAGGCGCCCGGGACGACGCCGTCCCTGGCGGCCGTGCCCCCGCAGGGCGCGGGCCGCGCCGCAGGGGCCGCACCGGAGCCGTGCGGCGTCCCCGAATTCGATGCGATCGGCATCGACCCCGACGACCTGCCCGACGGGCTCGTCGTCGCCGACCACACCGGCCGGGTGATCTGCTTCAACTCCGCCGCCGGCCGGATCACCGCACTGGCCCCCGGCGAGGCGCTCGGCCGGCGCATCGACCGGGCACTGCCGCTGGAGGACCTCGACGGCCGCCGCTGGTGGGCGCTGACCGACCCGTACGGGGGCCTCGCGACCCGGCGCGGCCAGCCCGAGCGCAACCTCCTGCTGCCCGGCGGCCGCGAGGTGCTCGTCTCCGCCCGGTACGTGCGCACGCACCCCACCGGCCCGCTGCGCCGCCTGGTCGTCACCCTGCGCGGCACCGAGGCACGCCGCCGCACCGAGCGCAGCCACGCCGAGCTGATCGCCACCGTCGCGCACGAGCTGCGCTCGCCGCTGACCTCCGTCAAGGGGTTCACCGCGACCCTGCTCGCCAAGTGGGAGCGGTTCACCGATGACCAGAAGCGGCTGATGCTGGAGACCGTCGATGCCGACGCCAACCGCGTCACCCGGCTGATCACGGAGCTCCTCGACATCTCCCGCATCGACTCGGGCCGCCTGGAGGTGCGCCGCCAGCCGGTGGACATCGCCACCGCCGTCGGCCGCCACGTCCAGGCGCTCACTGCGAACGGCCAGTCGCCCGACCGGTTCCTCGTACGGGTCAGCTGCTCGCTCCCCGCGCTGTGGGCCGATCCGGACAAGATCGACCAGATCCTCGGCAACCTCCTCGAAAATGCGGTGCGCCACGGCGAGGGAACGGTCACCATCGACGTGTCGCCGGCCGCAGGTCCGGCGGTCTCCGCAGGCATGACCGACGCAGCCAAGACCGAGAAGGGAACCGCCGTCACCGTGACCGATGAGGGCCCCGGGATCCCGGAGGAGTCGATGGGCCGCGTCTTCACCCGCTTCTGGCGGGGGAGCAAGCGCGGCGGCACCGGCCTGGGCCTGTACATCGTCAAGGGCATCGTGGAGGCCCACGGCGGCACCATCACGGTCGGCCGCGGCCCCGGAGGCGGCGCCGAGTTCCGATTTATCCTGCCCGTGGGTGCGCCTGCCTACCTCACGCAGTGACCCTGCGGAGCGTCTCGCCAGGCGGCCCACGGGCTCCTTCACCCCCGGCGACCTTTAGACTCGTCCTTTGGCACCTTTGGGACTCGTCCGAATCTGTCGATCGAGACGGTCGAGCGCATCGTGCGGGGTTCCACCAGCCAGCCATCGGAAGTACGGGAAGAGATGTCGGCACCGAACAAGTCGTACGACCCTGTCGAGGTCGAGGCACTGAAACCGGAAGAGATCGAGCGCATGCGGGACGAGGCGCTCGCCGCCTTCGCGACCGCCGGCGACCTCGACGCGCTGCGTGAGGCGAAGACCGCGCACATGGGCGACCGCTCGCCCCTGGCGCTCGCCAACCGCGAGATCGGCGCCCTGCCGCCGCAGGCCAAGGCCGAGGCGGGCAAGCGCGTGGGCCAGGCCCGCGGCGCCGTGAACAAGGCCTTCGGGGCCCGCACGGTCGAGCTCGAAGCCGAGCGCGACGAGCGGGTGCTGGTCGAGGAGGCAGTGGACGTCACGCTGCCGTACGACCGCGTCCCCGCCGGTGCCCGGCACCCCCTGACCACGCTGATGGACCGCATCGCGGACATCTTCACGGCCATGGGCTACGAGGTGGCCGAGGGGCCCGAGGTCGAGGCGGAGTGGTTCAACTTCGACGCCCTCAACTTCACGCCCGACCACCCGGCGCGCCAGATGCAGGACACCTTCTTCGTCCAGGGGCCGGAAGGCACCGAGGGCGACGAGTCCGGCGTCGTGCTGCGCACCCACACCTCCCCGGTGCAGGCGCGCTCGCTGCTCGACCGGGAGCCACCCGTGTACGTGGTGTGCCCGGGCCGGGTGTTCCGCACCGACGAGCTCGACGCGACGCACACCCCGGTCTTCCACCAGGTCGAGCTGCTCGCCGTCGACGAGGGCCTGACCATGGCCGACCTCAAGGGCACCCTGGACCACATGGTCCAGGCGCTCTTCGGCAAGGACATGACCACCCGGCTGCGCCCGAACTTCTTCCCGTTCACCGAGCCGTCCGCCGAGATGGACATGCAGTGCTACGTGTGCCGCGGCGAGTCGGTGGGCAACCCCGACCGTCCGTGCCGCACCTGCTCCAGCGAGGGCTGGATCGAGCTCGGCGGCTGCGGAATGGTCAACCCCAAGGTGCTCATCGCCTGCGGTGTGGACCCCGAGAAGTACAGCGGGTTCGCCTTCGGGTTCGGCATCGAGCGGATGCTGATGTTCCGCCACAACGTCGAAGACATGCGAGACATGGTCGAGGGTGACGTCCGGTTCACCCGGCCGTTCGGGATGGAGATCTGATGCGGGTCCCGCTTTCTTGGCTGCGGGAGTACGTCGACCTGCCTGCGGGCGAAACCGGTCGTGACGTACAGGCCAAGCTCATCGACGCCGGTCTTGAGGTCGAGACCGTCGAACAGCTCGGCGCGGGCCTCAAGGGCCCCCTGGTCGTCGGCCAGGTGCTGACCATCGAGGAGCTTGAGGGCTTCCGCAAGCCGATCCGTTTCTGCACGGTGGACGTCGGCCGGGCCAACGGCACCGGCGAGCCGCAGGAGATCGTCTGCGGTGCGCGGAACTTCTCCGTCGGCGACAAGGTCGTCGTGGTCCTCCCCGGCGCCGTGCTGCCCGGCGACTTCGCGATCGCCTCGCGCAAGACGTACGGCCGCACCTCGCACGGCATGATCTGCTCGGGCGACGAGCTGGGCATGGGCGACGACGGTACCCACGGCATCATCGTGCTCCCCCCGGAGCACGAGGTCGGAACCGACGCGATCGAGCTGCTCCAGCTGGTCGACGAGGTCCTCGACATCGCCGTCACCCCGGACCGCGGCTACTGCCTGTCGATGCGCGGCGTGGCCCGCGAGACGGCCACCGCGTACGGCCTGCCGCTGCGCGACCCGGCGCTGCTCGACGTGCCCGCGCCGAACTCGTACGGCTACCTGGTCAAGATCGACGACCCGGCCGGCTGCGACCGCTTCACCGCCCGTACGGTGACCGGCCTCGACCCCGAGGCGAAGTCCCCGATCTGGCTCACGCGGCGCCTGCAAAAGGCCGGCATGCGCCCGATCTCGCTCGCCGTCGACGTCACCAACTACGTGATGCTCGAACTGGGCCAGCCGCTGCACGCCTACGACCGCTCCCGCCTGGACGGCGCCATCGGCGTGCGCCGCGCCGAGCAGGGCGAGAAGTTCACCACGCTCGACGGGGTCAAGCGCACGCTCGACGCCGAGGACCTGGTGATCACCGACAACAGCGGGCCGATCGGCCTCGCCGGCGTCATGGGCGGTGCCAACACCGAGATCGCCGACTCCGTGACCGACCCCGAGACGGGCGTCGTCTCGGGCACCACGGACGTCGTCATCGAGGCCGCGCACTTCGACGCCCTGACGATCTCGCGCAGCGCCCGCCGTCACAAGCTCGCCTCCGAGGCGTCCAAGCGCTTCGAGCGCGGCGTCGACCCGCAGGCGGCCTCCGCGGCCGCCCAGCGGACCGTCGACCTGCTGGTGCTGCTCGCGGGCGGCACCGCGGAGGCCGGCGTCACCGAGCTCACCGCCCCGGGCGCCCCGCGCACCATCGCGATGCGCGCGGACCACCCCGACCGGGTCGCGGGCATGGACTACGGCCGCGAGACCGTCGTCCGCCGCCTCCAGGAGGTCGGCTGCGACGTCTACGGCCAGGACGAGCTCGTCGTGACCGTCCCCTCGTGGCGGCCCGACCTCGCCGAGCCCAACGACCTCGCCGAAGAGGTCATCCGACTGGAGGGCTACGGCAACCTCCCGTCGACCCTGCCGCAGCTGCCCTCCGGCCGCGGCCTGACCGCCCGGCAGCAGCTGCACCGTCGGGCCGGCCGCGCGCTGGCCGGCGCGGGCTACGTCGAGGCGCTCAGCTACCCGTTCGTGGGCGAGGGCGTCTTCGACCAGCTCCAGCTGCCCGCGCACGACGCCGCCCGCCAGGTCGTCAAGCTGGTCAACCCGATCTCCGACGAGGAGCCGGCGCTGCGCACCACGCTGCTGCCGGGCCTGCTGGGCGCGCTGCGCCGCAACGACAGCCGGGGCAGCCACGACCTGGCCCTCTTCGAGACCGGTTCGGTCTTCCGGGCCGGCAAGCAGCCGGGTGTCGCCGTACGACTGCCCGTCGACCGGCGTCCGACGGCCGAGGAGATCGGCACGCTGAACGCCGCCCTGCCGGCCCAGCCGCGGTACGCCGCGGTCGTGCTGGCCGGTGCGCGCGAGCAGGCCGGCTGGTGGGGCAAGGGCCGCCCCGCCGACTGGGCGGACGCCGTGCAGGCCGCGCGCTCGCTGGCCGTCGAGGCCGGCGCGGCGCTCGTGGTGCGCCAGGGCCAGTACGGTCCGTGGCACCCGGGCCGGTGCGCCGAGCTGATCGTCACCCTGAACGGGGTGGAGACGGTCATCGGCCACGCCGGCGAGCTGCACCCGCGCGTCGTCAAGGCGATGGGCCTGCCGGCCCGCACCAGCGCCATGGAGCTCGACCTGGACCGCCTCGCGGCGGCCGGCGGCGGCGCCGTGCAGGCGCCCCGGATCTCCACCTTCCCGGTGGCGACCCAGGACGTCGCGCTGATCGTGGACGCTTCGGTTCCGGCGGCCGCGGTTGAGGCCGCGCTGCGCAAGGGAGCCGGCGAACTGCTGGAGTCCCTGCGGCTGTTCGACGTGTTCACCGGCGAGCAGGTCGGCGAGGGCAAGAAGTCCCTGGCGTACGCGCTGCGCTTCCGCGCGGCCGACCGCACGCTGACGGCCGAGGAGTCCACGGCCGCGCGCGACGCGGCGGTGGCACTGGCCGGCGAGCGCACGGGTGCGGTGCTGCGCGGCGCGTAACCGCCGCCGCGGCTTGAGGGGTTGAGGGGCGTGTCCGGACCACCGGACGCGCTCCTCACTCATTCGGGTGAGAAGGCCTTCGAGCCGCTTCCGCCGTTCCGGGCGGTCGACACAATCGTTGCGGCCGAGGGGAGGCCGGAACGATGATCACGCGCGGGGAGATGCCCCAGGTGCGCCGGGTGAGCGTCCTTGCACGGGGCGGCGCCGCGGTGTCCTCGGGGCTGTCCACTCCCCGGGTGCTCGGGCCCGGCCTGGCCGGCTGCGCGGCGGTCCTGTTACTGGCGACCGGATGCGCGCTGCACGTCCGGCGCGGCCTGATCACGGAGCTGCGGCGCGCGCAGGAGATCGCGGGCGCGGCGCAACGGGCCGTCCTACGGCCGCTGCCGGGGCGGATCGACGGGCTGACCCTGTCGGCGGCGCAGCTGTCGGCGAGCCGGGGCGCGGCGGTGGGCGGCGACCTGTACGAGGCCGTGCCGACGGCGTACGGGGTGCGGGTGGTCATCGGGGACGCACGGGGGCACGGACTGCCCGCGCTGGGCGCGGCGGCGGCGGTGCTCGGAGCGTTCCGGGAGGCGGCGTACGACGAGCCCGCGCTGGGCGGGGTGCTGGTGCGGATGGAACGGGCGCTGGCCCGGCACGTCCGTGCCCGCGCGGAGGAACCGGCGGAGGAGTTCGTGACCGTGCTGCTGCTCCAGATCGGTACGGACGGCTCCGTGACGGCCCTGAACTGCGGCCACCCTTGGCCGTACCTCCTGCGCGAGCCGCAGCCACCCCGGCCCTGCGGGGCCACTGCGCGCCACCAGCCGGCCTCGCCGGCGTGCGAGGCGCGGGTCCGGGCGGAGCCCGGGAAACGCAGAAGCGGCGGGGCGCGGGAAGGCTCCGCGCAGCGGGTCACGCACGTGCAGACCCTCGACGGGGGTGAGACGTGGCCGCCGCTGGGGGTCGCGCCCGTCCCCGACGGGCTGGCCGGGGAGGACTGCGGGCAACTGCAGGCCGGCGACGCCCTGTTCCTGCACACCGACGGCGCCGAGGACGCACGTGACCGTGACGGCCGCTTCTTCCCCCTGCGCAGCGTGCTCGCGCAGCATCCGCCGGCGGACACGCCCGCGCGGCTGGTCGCGGACGTGCATGCCGCCCTGCTCCGGCACACCGGAGGCCGACTCGCCGACGACGTCGCCCTGCTGGTGCTGCGCAGCGACCGCGGCGGGCCCGGCCGCTGAGCCGGGACCGCACACCGGGCCCGGTGGGAGGGCCCGGCGCGCGTCCTTCCCGGCCCCTGCCGGGGCCCGGCGACCAACCGGGCGCCGGCGGAGCCGG
This sequence comes from Streptomyces sp. NBC_00597, assembly GCF_041431095.1. Taxonomy (GTDB): domain Bacteria; phylum Actinomycetota; class Actinomycetes; order Streptomycetales; family Streptomycetaceae; genus Streptomyces. The sequence continues at coordinate 2,607,108 of NZ_CP107757.1, read as the reverse complement.
AGCGCGCCGCCCGCCTGCCATGGAGTGTCGGGCAGACAGCAAGGCGGGCGGCGCGGGGCGGGTCGTCGCACTGTACGAGGGGGAGCCGACGACCCGAGCTGCCTCTTTGGCGAGGCTCTTAAGTGAACCGCTCCCAGGGCTCGTTGCGGCAGGGTGCGTATCGCATTTATGCGCGTACGCGGTTCACACCCCGTGTGAACCGCGCACCCGATAGCCTGAGACCGAAGAGCCCTTGGAGGGGCCCATGCAGCCCAACGCCCTGCTCGATGCCCTCCTCGCCGAGGCGGGCATGTCCCACGCCGGACTCGCCGCGCACGTCAACCAGGCGGGCCGGTCCAGGGGACTGGCACTGCGCTACGAACACACCGCCGTCACCCGGTGGTTGAAGGGTCAGCGACCGCGCGGCCAGGTTCCCGACCTGATCTGTGAGGTGCTCGGCGGCCGGCTCCGGCGCCCGGTGTCACTGGACGACGTCGGCCTCGGCGTGCCGGGCCAGCCCGTGTCCCCGGACGGCTCCCCGCTCAGCGGCTTCGTCGACCGGGCCGCCGCCCTGTGGCGTTCCGACGAGCAGGGCCGCTACCAGCTGCTGACCGCCGAGGCCGTCACCGGAACGCCCGCCGTGATACCGGTCTGGGAGTGGGAGAACCCGCCCGAGGACGCCGACGTCTCCCGTGACGGGCCGAACCGGATCGGCCCCGAGCACATCGAGATCCTCCGGGCCGCCCGGGCGCACTACGAGCTGATGTACCGCCGCGCCGGCGGGGTGGCCACCCGGGCCCGGATCGTCCGCTTCCTCGGTAGCGAGACCGCGCCCATGCTGCGCGGGAGCTACCCCGACGGCCTCGGCCGGCAGTTGCACCGGGCCACCGGGTCCCTGGTGGCGGTGGCGGGGATCTGCGCGTACGACTCGGACGCCCACGGGCTCGCCCAGCGGTACTTCCACCAGGCGCTGCGGCTCGCGAAGGCGAGCGGGGACCGGGGACTCGGCGCCTACGTCATAGCGCTGATCGTCAACCAGTCCCTGCACCTGCGGGAGTACCGTCAGGCCGTCGCCTTCGCCGAGGCCGCGCTGCGCGCCGCCGGCCGGCACACCACCCCGGCCCTGGCCGCCGACCTGTACGCCATGCAGGCCAAGGCGTATGCCCAACTCGGCGACACTGCCGCCGCCTTGGCCTGCATCCGGCACGCGGAGGCGGCCGCCGAGCGGATCCGGCCCGGCACGGAGCCGGACGAGACGGGGTACGTACAACCCGGGCTGGTCAACGTACAGGTGGCCGAGGCGCTGCTCAGCCTGGGTGATCTTCACGCGGCCCACGAGCAGGCGATCGCGGCGGTCGGGACGCCGGCGCACGACCGCGGGCGGGTCCACCGGCTGGCGATGTTGTGCGAGATCCAGCTGCGCCAGGGCGAGGCGGACCGGGCGGTGGCGGCAGCCGCCGAGATGGCCGAGCGGGCCAAGGGGATGGAGTCGCTGAGGCTGCGGGACCGGCTGCGGGCGGTCCGCGAACAGCTGCTGACCAGCGGATGCTCCGGCGCGGAGGAGACCGCACAGCTCATCGACGGGGCGCTGCGCGTTCCCCTGTGAGCGCGCGAACTGCTGCCATGTTGCCACCTACTCGAACGGAAGGTGGCACAACCGTGCAGTGGACGAATCTGAGTGAGCAGACCGTTTACAAGAACCGTTGGTTCGAAGTGAACCTCGCCGATGTGGAACTCCCCGACGGGCGGCACCTGGACCACTTCGTGATCCGGCTGCGGCCGGTCGCCGTCGCCACGGCCGTCAACGAGGCCAACGAGGTGCTGCTGCTGTGGCGGCACCGGTTCATCACCGACAGCTGGGGCTGGGAGCTGCCCGCGGGCGTGGTCGAGGACGGCGAGGACATCGCGGACGCCGCGGCCCGGGAGATGGAGGAGGAATCGGGCTGGCGGCCCGGTCCCCTCCACCACCTGATGACCGTCGAGCCGGCGAACGGGCTGACCGACGCCCGCCACCACCTCTACTGGGCGGACGGGGCGACGTACACCGGGTACCCGGAGGACGACTTCGAGTCCTCGCGCCGCGAGTGGGTGCCGCTCAAACTGGTGCCGGACATGATCGCGCGCGGCGAGGTCCCGGCCGCCAACATGGCGGCCGGGCTGTTGCTCCTGCACCATCTGCGGCTCGGCTGACCACGGGGCGCGAGCCGCGGAGCGTGGGCCGCGGGGTCGCGGGTCAGCCGTACGGGTAGAAGCCCGAGCCGGTCTTGCGGCCGAGGCGGCCCGCGTCGACCATCCGCTGGAGCAGCGGGGGAGCGGCGTACAGGGGCTCCTTGTACTCGGCGTACATCGAATCGGCGATCGAGGCGATGGTGTCGAGGCCGATCAGGTCGGACAGCTTGAGCGGGCCCATCGGGTGGGCGCAGCCCAGCTCCATGCCGTTGTCGATGTCCTCGCGGCTGGCGATGCCCGACTCGAACATCCGGATCGCGGACAGCAGGTACGGGACCAGGAGCGCGTTGACGACGAAGCCGGACCGGTCCTGGGCGCGGATCGCGTGCTTGCCCAGGACCTTGGCCACCAGGGCTTCCGCCCGCTTGATCGTCTCTTCGCCGGTGGTCAGCGCCGGGATCAGCTCGACGAGCTGCTGCACGGGGGCCGGGTTGAAGAAGTGGATGCCGATGACCTGGTCGGGCCGCGAGGTCGTGACGGCCAGCTTGACCAGCGGGATGGAGGAGGTGTTGGAGGCGAGGATCGCGTCCGGGCGGGTGATCACCTGGTCGAGGACCTGGAAGATCTCCGTCTTGACCTGCTCGTTCTCGACGACGGCCTCGATGACGAGGTCGCGGTCGGCGAACTCGCCGAGATCGGTGGTGAAGCTGAGGCGGGCCAGGGTGGCGTCCCGCTCCTCCTCGCTGATCTTGCCGCGTTCCGCGGCCTTGGTCAGGGAGTTGTGCAGCCGGGTGCGCCCGATCTCCAGGGCCTCGCCGGTGGTCTCGGCGACCTTCACCTCAAGGCCGCTGCGCGCGCACACCTCGGCGATGCCCGCACCCATCTGGCCACAGCCCACTACGCCGACCCGTGTGATGTCGGAAGGGAGGTCAGTCACTTCGTGCCTTTCGCTGCTCATCCGTCGGCGGGTCCCCCGTGCTTCGCAGTGGTAACTGCATTTCGGCGCCCGCCACGCCCCACGACGTTACCCCCGACCTTGACCTTGCCGGGGGGTCGGGGCGGGCATGCTGTCAAACGCAGGGGAATGTCACGCAACGGAACGGAGTCGTCACATGACGTACATCGGACGGCGGAAACTGCTGGCGGGGGCCGCCGGGCTGCTGGCCGCGGCGGGTGCCGCGGGCCCGGCCCGGGCGGCGCGGACGGCGCGTGGGCGCGGGGCGACGCGGGCGGCGGCCGCCGAGTTCCGTGCGATGTGGATCGCCTCCGTGGAGAACGTCGACTGGCCCTCCGAGAGCGGGCTGGGCGCCGAGGACCAGCGGGACGAGCTCACCAGCCTCCTCGACACCGCCGTAGCCCGCCGTCTGAACGCGGTGGTCCTTCAGGTCCGGCCGGCCGCCGACTCGATGTGGCCCGGTGCCCGGGAGCCCTGGTCGCAGTGGCTGACCGGGGAGCAGGGCGAGGACCCCGGCTGGGACCCGCTCGGCACTGCGGTCGACGAAGCCCATGCCCGGGGGTTGGAACTGCACGCCTGGTTCAACCCGTACCGGGTGGCCAACCACACCGACCCCGACCGCCTGGCCGAGGACCACCCGGCGCGGCGCAATCCCGACTGGACGGTCCCGTACAACGGGAAGCTGTACTACAACCCCGGTCTGCCGGAGGTGCGCGCGTTCGTGCAGGAGGCGATGCTCGACGCCGTCTCCCGCTACGAGGTGGACGGGGTGCACTGGGACGACTACTTCTACCCGTACCCCGCCGAGGGGCAGTACTTCGACGACGACGACGCGTTCGAGCGCCACGGCGGCGCCTTCTCGTCCCGCGCGGACTGGCGGCGCGACAACACCGACACCCTGGTCCGTGAGATGTCCGAACGGATCCGGTCGGTCCGCCCGGCGGCGCGGTTCGGCATCAGTCCCTTCGCGGTGTGGCGCAACAGTGACCGGGACCCGCTGGGTTCGCCCACGCAGGCGGGGGTGGAAACGTACGACGACCTGTACGCGGACACCCGCAAGTGGGTCCGGGAGGGCTGGATCGACTACATCGTGCCGCAGGCGTACTGGCAGATCGGCCACCCGACCGCCGATTACGCGAAGATCGTGCCCTGGTGGGCGAAGACCGTCGCCGGTACCGGTGTGGACCTCTACGTGGGTGAGGCGCTGTACCGCTGCGACGCGAAGAGCTCCACCGCGGCGTGGCGCGATCCGGCGGAGCTGTCCAAGCACCTGACCTTCGCCCGTGGATACCCCGAGGTCCGCGGCCACGTCTACTTCTCGGCGATGCAGGTGGTCGCGGACCCCAATGGGGCGATGGCCAGGGTCGTTGCCGACCATTATCCGACGGCGGTGCCGCCGCGCTGAGGCCGCGTCGCGTCAGTGCGTGGGCTCCGTCGGGTGCTTCACGACGCAGTCGGGGCCCGGGGACATGACTGCCTCGTGACCGTCGGAGAAGCGGACCCGGTAGGGAGGGGTGCCGTTCTCGCCGAGTACCTGAGTGATTTCACCGACCTTGTCGTGCTGGCCCACGATCCTGCCGTGCTGCACCAGCTGGTCGCCCTCGGTCGCGCGCATGCTGACCTCCTCGGAGGCGGTCTGGATCCGGTGACAGCAGTTTACGGCGGTTCATGGTGATTAGACCCGCTGAGTGACGGCGATGCAGAGCAGTACCGCGCAGGCCGCGGCCGGGGCGGCGGGGGAGAGGTGCTCGCCCAGCAGTGCCACCGACCAGACCAGGGTCAGCAGCGGCTGGGCGAGCTGGAGCTGGCTGGCCCGCGGTGCGCCGATCTCCGCCATGCCCCGGTACCAGACGTAGAGACCGAGGAAGGTGGAGCCGGCGGCCGTCCAGAGCAGACCGGTCAGCCCGTGGCCGGTCAGGTGCACCGGCTCGTACGCGAGCCCGAGCGCGGAGCCGGCCGCGCTGAGCGGCAGGCACAGCACCAGAGCCCAGCCGATGACGTGCCAGCCGGGCATGACGCGGGCCAGGCGCCCGCCCTCGGTGTAGCCGGCCGCACAGACCAGCAGGGCCCCGAACAGGTAGCCGTCGCCGACCGAGAGGGCGCCCCCGCTCTGGGCCAGGGTGAAACCGAGCACGACGGCGGCCCCGGCGACGGCCGCGACCCAGAAGCGGCGCGAGGGGCGGGCGCCGGTGCGCAGCGCGGAGACGGCGGCCGTGGTGAGCGGGAGCAGGCCGACGACGACGGCGGCGTGCGAGGTGGTGGAGGTGGTCAGCGCCAGGGTGGTGAGCAGGGGGAAGCCGACGACCACCCCGGCGGCGACGACGGCGATGCCCGCCCAGTGTGCTCGGGCGGGCAGCGGCGCCCGCCCGGCCAGCAGGAAGCCGCCCGCGATCAGCGCCGCCAGGACGCTGCGCACCGCGACGAAGGACCAGGGGCCGAAGCTCTCCAGACCCCAGGCGGTGGCGGGGAACGTCAGGGAGAAGGCGATCACGCCGAGCGAGGCGAGCGCGGTACCGCCGCCGACCCGGCGGGCCGTACCCTCGACCGCTATCGTGGGGTGGAGAGTAGCGCTATTCTGTGCTGTCATGTATGAGCGTAGCAGTGTGGCAGAACTGGCACAGTCCCTGCGGTCGGAACTCAACCGCTACTCGGTGGGTGGAAAGCTCCCGTCGAGCCGGGCCCTGGTGGAGCGCTACCGCGTCAGCCCCGTCACTGTCTCCCGCGCCCTCGCGCAGCTCGCCGCCGAGGGGCTGGTCGTCACCCGGCCGGGCGCCGGGGCGTTCCGGGCCCGGCCGCGTACGGCGGACCCCGCGCCCGGGGACACCTCCTGGCAGGAGGTCGCCCTCAGCGCGGAGGGAGCCGGGGACGTGGTGCCGCGTTCCGTGGACGCCTCCGGGGTGCTGGCCTGTCTGGCCGCACCGCCCTCCGGGGTGATCGGGCTCAACAGCGGCTACCTGCACCCCTCCATCCAGCCCGAGCGGGCCATGGCCGCCGCGCTGGCCCGGGCCGGGCGGCGCCCCGGGGCCTGGGAACGCCCGCCGATGGAGGGGCTGCCCGAGCTGCGCGACTGGTTCGCCCGGGAGATCGGCGGAGCCGTCGCGGCCGCCGACGTACTGGTCACCGCGGGCGGGCAGAGCGCGCTCACCACCGCCCTGCGCGCGCTGGCCCCGCCCGGGGCGCCGGTCCTGGTCGAGTCCCCGACCTACCCCGGTCTGCTGGCCATCGCCCGCGCCTCCGGATGCCGTCCGGTGCCCGTCCCCGTCGATGCCGAGGGGGTGCGGCCGGAGCTGCTGGCCGCCGCCTTCGAAGCGACCGGGGCACGGGTGTTCGTGTGCCAGCCGCTGTTCCAGAACCCGACCGGCGCGGTGCTGGCGCCGGCACGGCGGGCCGAGGTGCTGCGGATCGCGCGGGCCGCCGGGGCCTTCGTGGTGGAGGACGACTACGCCCGGGCGCTGGGCCACGACGACGCCGGGCCGCTGCCGCCGACGCTGGCCGCCGAGGACCACGACGGGGTGGTCGTCCACGTACGGTCCCTGACCAAGGCCACCTCGCCCAGCCTGCGGGTGGGCGCGCTCGCCGCCCGCGGCCCGGTACTGGACCGGCTGCGGGCCATCCAGGTCGTGGACAGCTTCTTCGTGTCCCGGCCGCTCCAGGAAGCCGCCCTGGAGCTGGTCGGCGCGCCCGCCTGGCCCCGCCACCTGCGGACCGTCGCCGCCGAGCTGCGCCACCGCCGGGACGTGCTCGCGGGAGCGCTGCGCCGGGAGCTGCCCGGGCTGACCCTGCCCCATCTGCCCTCGGGCGGATACCAGTTGTGGGCGCGGATGGCCGAGGGCGGCGACGACGCCGCCTTCGCGGCGGCGGCCCTGCGCGCCGGTGTCGCGGTCGCCCCGGGCCGCCCGTACTTCTGCGCGGAACCACCGGGTCCGTACGTACGGGTCAGCTTCGCCGGGGTATCCGGCGCGGGCGAGCTGAACGAGGCCGTCCGGCGACTGCGCAGCGGGACCGGCGGGGGCGCCGCCGACGCCGCCGGTCCGGACGCTTGACCCCGTGCGGTAAGCGGCCCACCATCGCCGCATGAATGTTCGGGTTTCGCTCGTCGCCGCAGCCCGTGGTTCCGCGCTGCTCGCCGAGCGCTTCGACGACGACCGCCCGCTCGACGGGGCGGGCTGGCGCGCGGTCGAATCCGCCGCGCACGGACTCGTGCCCCTGGGCGCCGCCGAGCTCCGCTACTGCTCGCCCAGCCCGCGCAGCCGGGCCACCGGCCAGGCCCTCGGGTACGCGCCGCTCGCCCAGCCGGCGCTGCGTGACTGCGACATGGGCCGCTGGCGGGGGCTGACCCTGGCCGAGGTGGCGCAGCGCGAGCCGGGGTCGGTGGACCTCTGGCTCACCGACCCCCTCTCCGCGCCGCACGGCGGGGAATCCCTACTGGCCTTCATCTCCCGCATCGGCGGCTGGCTGGACACCCGGCCCGCCGACGACGGGGCCGCGATCGTGGCGGTGGCGGAGCCGTCGGTGGTCCGGGCGGCCCTGGTGTACGCGCTGAGAGCGGCTCCGCTGACGTACTGGAACGTCGACGTCCGCCCGCTGTCCACGATCACCCTGACGGGCCGTTCCGGCGACTGGCACCTCTCCCTCCAGGCACCCGCCTAAATCGGGTGGAGCCGTACCCGCGCACCCGCCTAGCCTGCGGGCATGAACGGCATAACGATCACCACCCTTGCGCAGCGCCCCGAACTGGCCGACCGGCTCTGGGACATGAAGGACTCCTGGCCCGAGTTCGCCCAGCACGACTCGATCGCCTGGCTCCTCTACCCGCGGATGACCAAGGAGCTGGCCGACTACGTCCTGATCGCGACGGACGGCGACGCGGTGGTCGGCCGCGGGTACAGCGTGCCGTTCGCGCTGCACGCCCGGGGGCGCGGCGGGCAGCTGCCCGCCCGGGGCTGGGACCAGGTCCTCATGTGGGCCTTCTCCGACCTGAGGCTCGGCGTGGCCCCCGACACGGTGAGCGCCATCGAGATCACCATCGCCACCGACCGGCTGGGCGAGGGCCTGTCCGCGCTGATGCTGGCCGCGATGCGGGACAACGCACGCGCCCGCGGGTTCGCCGAGGTGGTGGCCCCCGTCCGGCCGAGCGGCAAGCCGGCCGAACCGGACACCCCGATCGAGGAGTACGCGTACCGCACGCGCGAGGACGGCCTCCCGTACGACCCGTGGCTACGGGTCCACGCCCGCGCCGGGGCGGTGATCGACTCGGTGGCCCCGCTGTCGATGACGATCACCGGCTCGCTCGCGCAGTGGCGGGAGTGGACCGGGCTGCCCTTCGACGCGACCGGCCCGGTCCGGGTGCCGGGGGCCCTGGCCCCGGTCCGCTGCGAGCTCGAACAGGGCTACGCGGTGTACGTGGAGCCGAACGTCTGGGTCCGCCACGCGCTGGACCGCCCGTCCACGGACCCGGCGTAGTCCCGGCACCGGTCAGGGCGTGACGATCGCGAAGCCGGGGTCGGGTTCGTCGAGGTGGCCGGTCAGCTCCGCGAGCCGGGCCGGGTCGCCGCTGACCCGGGCGCGGCCCTCGGCGACCAGTTCCCCGAGGCCGGCCCGGCCCAGCAGGAGGCTGCGCAGCGCGGGCTCGTCCAGGGTGATCTCGACATCGGGTTCCGCGGCGGCCGGCCCGAGGCCCCGCACGTGCGTGAGCACGCCGTTCCTCAGGCGCAGGGTGAGGGGGTCACCGCCGTCGACGAGGCGCCATCGGACGGTGACGTCGGCGTCCCAGCTGCGCGGGCCGTCGACACGGATGGCCAGGGAGTCGAAGAGCTGCTCCAGGGTCAGGGCGCCCAGGATGTCCTCGGAGACGCTGCTGGCGGGGGTGCCGACGGAGCCTTCGCGCAGTTCGAGGGCGCCGGTGAGGTAGAAGTTGCGCCAGGTGCCGTTCTCGCTGCCGTAGCCGAGCTGCTCCAGGGCGTCCGCCTGGAGGGCTCGGGCCTCGGCGTTGGCGGGGTCGGCGAACAGGACGTGGTGGACGACCTCGGCGACCCAGCGGAAGTCGCCCTGCGCGTAGGACTGGTGGGCGCGCCGCAGCACCTCCTCGGCGCCGCCCATGAAATCGACGTACCGGGTGGCTGCCTCGACGGGCGGGTGGGCCCACAGGTGGGCCGGGTTGCCGTCGAACCAGCCCATGTACCGCTGGTAGACGGCCTTGGCGTTGTGGCTGACGGAGCCGTAGTAGCCGTGGGTGTGCCAGGCGCGCTCCAGCGTCGGCGGCAGCCGCATCTGCTCGGCGATCTCCAGACCGGTGAGTCCCTGGTTGAGCATCCGAAGCGTCTGGTCGTGCAGGTAGGCGTACAGGTCGCGCTGCTCGGAAAGGAAGGCGAGGGCGTTCTCGCGGCCCCAGACCGGCCAGTGGTGCGAGGCGAACACGACGTCGGTGGCGGCGCCGAAGAGCTGGACGGCCTCGGTCAGGTAGTGGGCCCAGTCGTGGGGGTCGCGGACCTGGGCTCCACGCAGGGTGAGCAGGTTGTGCAGGGTGTGGGTGGCGTTCTCCGCGGTGCACAGGGCCGCGTGGTCCGGGAAGTGGACGTTGAGCTCGGCCGGCGCCTCGGTCCCCGGGGTCATCTGGAAGACCATCCGGATGCCGTCCACGGTCTCGCTCTGTCCGGTGCGCGTGATGTCGAGCGACGGCGGGACGAGGGTGACGGTGCCCGCCGACGTGGTGGTGCCCAGCCCCGAGCCGATCTGCCCGCGCGGACCTTTGGGCAGGGCCGCGCCGTACATGTACGCGGCGCGGCGGCTCATGGCGGTGCCGGCGTAGACGTTCTCGCTGACGGCGTGCTCCAGGAACCCCGCCGGCGCGATCACCGGCACCCCGGCCGCGACCTCCTCGGGGCCGACCACGCCCTTGACGCCGCCGAAGTGGTCGACGTGGCTGTGCGTGTAGAGCACGCCGGTGACGGGGCGCTCCCCGCGGTGGCGGCGGTACAGCGCGAGTGCGGCGGCGGCGGTTTCCGTCGAGACCAGCGGATCGATGACCAGGATGCCGCGCTCGCCCTCCACCAGGGTCATGTTCGACAGGTCGAACCCGCGCACCTGGTAGATCCCCGGGACGACCTCGAACAGCCCGTGCCCCGCGACCAGCCTGCTCTGGCGCCACAGGCTGGGATGGGCGGTGGGCGGACAGTCCTCGTCCAGGAAGCGGTAGGCGCCCAGGTCCCACACCACGCGGCCGTCCGCGTCCCGGATGGCGGCCTCCGCGACCGTTCCGAGGAACCCGCGGCGCTCGTTCTCCAGGTCGCGGGTGTCGTCGAACGCCGTGCGCCGCAGCGCGGCCTCGTTGGCCTCGGCGACGACGGCCTCGGCATCCCCGGAAGAAGCGTGCACGGCGCAGTCCTACCTCTCAGCGAGCCGGGCGGGCCGGCGGGTACCGGCGTCGGCGGAGCCCCCACCCACCCTCGGCCGCCGCGGCCCCGGGCACCACTGAGCCTGCTCCATTCAGATCACCGCGAGCGCTTTGCATAAAACTGCGGCGGTACGTATAGTCATGCCATCGAGGAGGAGGGTCCGATGGTGGTACGTGTAGCGGTGGCCGGAGCGAGCGGGTACGCGGGCGGAGAGGTCCTGCGTCTGCTGCTCTCCCACCCCGAGGTGGAGATCGGCGCGCTGACCGGCAACTCCAACGCCGGACAGCTCTTCGGCACCCTCCAGCCGCACCTGGTGCCGCTCGCCGGCCGGACCCTGGAGGCGACCACGCCCGAGGTCCTCGCAGGCCAGGGCCGTCGGCACGACGTCGTCTTCTTGGCGCTGCCCCACGGGCAGTCCGCCGCCGTCGCCGCCCAGCTCGGCGAGGACGTCCTCGTCGTCGACATGGGCGCCGACCACCGACTCAAGGACGCCGCCGACTGGGACGCGTTCTACGGAGCCCCGCACGCCGGCACCTGGCCGTACGGGCTCCCCGAGCTGCCCGGTGGCCGCGCCGCGCTGGAGGGGTCCAAGCGCATCGCGGTTCCCGGGTGCTTCCCGACCGCCGTATCCCTCGCCCTGTTCCCGGCCTACGCCGCGCAGCTGGCCGAGCCGGAGGCCGTGATCGTCGCCGCCACCGGCACCTCCGGCGCCGGCAAGGCGCTGAAGCCGCACCTGCTCGGCTCCGAGGTCATGGGCTCCGTCAGCCCGTACGGGGTGGGCGGCGGGCACCGGCACATCCCCGAGATGGTGCAGAACCTGAGCCCGATCGCCGGGCAGAAGGTCTCTGTCTCCTTCACGCCGACCCTCGTGCCGATGCCGCGCGGCATCCTGGCCACCTGCTCGGCCAAGGCGCTCCCCGGCACCACCGCCGACTCGGTGCGCGCCGCGTACGAGAAGGCTTACGCGGACGAGCCCTTCGTCCACCTGCTGCCCGCGGGCCAGTGGCCGGCGACCTCGTCCGTCTACGGTTCCAACGCCGTTCAGATCCAGGTCGCGTACGACGAGGCCGCACAGCGCATCATCGCGATCAGCGCCATCGACAACCTCACCAAGGGCACCGCAGGTGGCGCGGTGCAGAGCATGAACATCGCCCTCGGCCTTCCCGAGGCCACGGGTCTTTCCACGATCGGAGTCGCACCGTGAGCGTCACGGCAGCACAGGGGTTCACCGCAGCGGGTGTCGCTGCGGGGATCAAGGCGAACGGCAACCCGGACCTGGCCCTCGTGGTGAACCACGGGCCGCGGCTGGCCGCGGCGGGCGTCTTCACCTCCAACCGCGTCAAGGCCGCGCCCGTCCTGTGGTCGGAGCAGGTCCTGCGCGGCGCCGTCGTCAGCGCCGTCGTCCTCAACTCCGGCGGCGCCAACGCCTGCACGGGCCCCAAGGGCTTCCAGGACACCCACGCCACCGCCGAGAAGGTCGCGCAGGCCCTCGGCGGTGACCACAACGCCGGTGAGGTCGCCGTCGCGTCCACCGGCCTGATCGGCGTCCTGCTCCCCATGGACAAACTGCTGCCGGGCATCGACACCGCGACGCAGGCCCTGTCCGAGGACGGTGGCGAGGCCGCCGCCATCGCCATCAAGACCACCGACACCGTGCACAAGACCGCCGTGGTGACGCAGGGGGGCTGGACCGTCGGCGGCATGGCCAAGGGCGCGGGCATGCTCGCCCCGGGCCTGGCCACGATGCTCGTCGTCCTCACCACCGACGCCGACGTGGACGGCGGCACCCTCGACAAGGCGCTGCGCGCCGCCACCCGCACCACCTTCGACCGGGTCGACTCCGACGGCTGCATGTCCACCAACGACACGGTGCTGCTGCTCGCTTCCGGTGCCTCCGGCCAGGTGCCGGCGTACGAGGCCTTCGCGGAGGCCGTCCGGACCGTCTGCGACGATCTCGCCCGCCAGCTGATCGGCGACGCCGAGGGAGCCAGCAAGGACATCCGCATCGAGGTCGTCGGCGCCCTCACCGAGGGGGACGCGGTCGAGGTCGGCCGGTCCATCGCCCGCAACAACCTGCTCAAGTGCGCCATCCACGGTGAGGACCCCAACTGGGGCCGGGTGCTCTCGGCGATCGGCACCACCCGGGCCGCGTTCGACCCGGACCGGCTGAACGTGGCCATCAACGGCGTCTGGGTCTGCAAGAACGGCTCGGTCGGCGAGGACCGCGACCTGGTCTCCATGAAGGACCGCGAGGTCCACATCACCGCGGACCTGGCCACAGGCTCCGAGTCCGCCGTGATCTGGGCCAACGACCTGACCGCCGAGTACGTCCACGAGAACAGCGCCTACTCCTCATGAGCGATCAGACCAGCAACGAGAAGGCCGGCCAGCCCGGCGCCGGTACCGCGCGCAAGCACACCGCGCTGCCCAAGGCGCAGATCCTCATCGAGGCGCTGCCCTGGCTCACCCGCCACAACGGCAAGGTCGTCGTCATCAAGTTCGGCGGCAACGCCATGATCGACGAGGACCTGAAGGCCGCCTTCGCTCAGGACGTCGTCTTCCTGCGCCAGGCCGGCCTCAAGCCGGTCGTGGTCCACGGCGGCGGCCCCCAGATCAACGCCCAGCTCGACAAGCAGGGTCTGGTCAGCGAGTTCAAGGCGGGCCTGCGCGTCACGACCCCGGAGGCCATGGACGTCGTACGGATGGTGCTGGCGGGCCAGGTCCAGCGCGAGCTGGTCGGGCTGCTCAACGAGCACGGACCGCTCGCCGTCGGCATGACCGGCGAGGACGCCCACACCATCACGGCCACCCGGCACACTCCGGAGATCGACGGCGAGCTCGTCGACATCGGCCGGGTCGGCGAGATCACCGCCATCGACACGGGCGCGATCGAGGCGCTGCTGGCGGACGGTCGGATCCCGGTCATCTCCTCCATCGCGCGCAGTGCCGACGACCACCACGTGTACAACGTCAACGCCGACACGGCGGCCGCGGCGCTCGCCGCCGCGCTGGGCGCCGAGACGCTGATGGTCCTCACGGACGTCGAGGGCCTCTACGCGGACTGGCCCAACAGCGACGAGGTCATCAGCCGGCTGACGGTCGGCGAGCTGGAGAAGCTGCTGCCCGAGCTGTCCAGCGGCATGGTCCCCAAGATGGAGGGCTGCCTGCACGCCGTCCGCGGCGGCGTGAGCACGGCCAGGGTGATCGACGGGCGGGTCCCGCACTCGATCCTGCTGGAGATCTTCACCGATGAGGGAATCGGCACGATGGTCGTGCCGGACGCACGGCAAGGGGGAGCGCAGTGACGCACGACGAGGAGAGCGGCAACCAGCGGTACGCCGCCCGCTGGCAGGGCGCGCTGACCAACAACTACGGCACGCCCGCGCTGGCCCTCGTACGCGGCGAAGGCGCCCAGGTCTGGGACGCGGACGGCAAGCAGTACACCGACTTCGTCGGCGGCATCGCGGTCAACGCCCTCGGCCACGCCCACCCGGCGATCGTCGAGGCCGTGACCCGGCAGATCTCCACCCTCGGCCACGTCTCCAACCTGTACGCCTCCGAGCCGGTCCTCGCGCTGGGCGAGCGGCTGCTCCAGTTGTTCGGCCGCCCCGGACGGGTTTTCTTCTGCAACTCCGGTGCCGAGGCCGTCGAGGCCGCCTTCAAGATCGGCCGGCTGACCGGGCGTACGCACATGGTCGCCACCGACGGCGGCTTCCACGGCCGGACCATGGGCGCCCTCGCGCTCACCGGCCAACCGAAGAAGCAGGGCCCCTTCCTGCCGCTTCCGGGCGAGGTCACCCACGTCCCGTACGGCGACGTCGAGGCCCTGCGGGCCGCGGTCACCGAAGAGACCGCGCTCGTGGTCATCGAGCCGATCCAGGGTGAGAACGGCGTCGTCGTGCCGCCGGCCGGCTATCTGACGGCCGCGCGGGAGATCACCCGGGCCACCGGCACCCTGCTCGTCCTCGACGAGGTGCAGACCGGGATCGGGCGGTGCGGCCACTGGTTCGAACACCAGGCCCACGAAGGCGTCGAGCCCGATCTCGTCACGCTCGCGAAGGGTCTGGGCGGCGGACTGCCGATCGGCGCGGTGGTCGCCTTCGGGTCGGCCGCGGACCTGCTCCAGCCCGGCCAGCACGGCACCACCTTCGGTGGGAACCCCGTCGCCTGCGCCGCCGGACTCGCCGTCATCGACACCATCGCCGCCGAGGGCTTGCTCGACCAGGTCAAGGCGCGCGGGGAGCGGCTGCGCTCCGGAATCGAGGCTACCGGGCACCCGCTCGTCTCCCATGTCCGTGGTGAGGGCCTTCTCCTGGGTATCGTGCTGACCGGGCCGCTCGCACCACAGGTGCAGCGGGCGGCCCAAGATGCCGGATTCCTGGTCAACGCGCCCGCCCCCGACGTCGTACGGCTCATGCCCCCGTACGTGCTCTCCGAGGCCGAGGCGGACGCGTTCGTCCAGGCACTGCCCGGCATTCTCGAAGCAGCCGACGGGGACGGACATACCGGGGAATGAGACGACGATGAGCCAGGCGCAGGACCACGAGCAGTGGGGCTCCCCCCGGAACGACTCCGGGGGAGGGCCTTCGGTTCCGCAGACCCGCACCGCCCGCCACCGCCGGATCGTGGACATCCTCAACCGGCAGCCGGTCCGCTCGCAGAGCCAGCTGGCCAAGCTGCTCGCCGACGACGGGCTGAGCGTCACCCAGGCGACGCTCTCCCGCGACCTCGACGAGCTCGGCGCGGTGAAGATCCGCAACACCGGCGGCGAGCTGATCTACGCGGTGCCCAGCGAGGGCGGATTCCGCACCCCGCAGGCCCCGCTCGGCGAGTCGGCGAAGGAGGAGCGCATGCGGCGCCTCTCCGGTGAACTGCTGATCTCGGCGGAGGCCTCCGCGAACCTCGTGGTCCTGCGCACCCCGCCCGGCGCGGCCCAGTTCCTCGCCTCGGCGATCGACCAGGCCGAACTCCGCGAGATCCTCGGCACGATCGCCGGAGACGACACGCTGATGTTGATCAGCCGCGACCCGTCGGGCGGCCAGGCCCTCGCGGACCACCTGCTGCGCCTGGCGCAGAAGGAGGGCTGAGCCGCACCGGTGTCCACTGCGGCCCGGGAAATCCGATGTCGGGTCCGACGTCGGCGGACGTAGCGTCGGGGCGTGCACGAACTCGCCCTGGCCGCAGTCGTATCGGCCGTCACCGCCGCCGTGTACGCGGTCATCGGCCTGCGCGGCCGGCGCGGGTCTCGGATCCACCGGGAGGCCGTCGCGCTCGTCGACGCGCTGGACCTGGACCCGTACCACGTCGCCTCGCTGAAGAACGAGGCGACCGAGGCCGCGGCCGCCGAGCTGCTGCTCGACCGGTACGTCGACGTCGACGCCGAGGGCGCGGTGTGGCTCGCCGGCGCCGGACACGAGCCCGACCGGGCACCGGCGCACCCGGTGCCCGCCGCCCTGCTGGCCGCCGTGCGCCGACACGATCCGGTACCGGTCTCGCTCGGCTGGATCGAACGGGGCGACGAGGCGTACCGGGAGGCGACCGCCGCCCACCGCGCCGAGCAGGACGCCCGCCTGCCGGCGACACCCCGGATTCCGCAGCCCGCGGACGGCTGCGTCCGGTCCTGCACCAGCTGCACGGGCCTCGTGCTGCTGCTGATGGTCTGGGTCGGGGCGGGCATCGTGGTCCTGGCGGCCCACCACCAGGGCGTTCTGGAATGGGGCGCGACGGTGGTGACCGCCCTGTGCCTGGCGGCGCTCTGGCGGGCCGAGGCGGTGGCGAAGGGGATCCGGGACCGTACGGCCGGCAAGAACCCACTGGACCAACGCCTCCGCGAACAGACGCATCCCGCACAGGCCGCGCTGGACGGGGAGCAGCGGCGCCGGTTGCTCCTGAGCAAGGGGGACCGGACCCGCTGGCGGGGCCTCGACGGGGGCGTGGACGAGGACGATGGACCCGACGAGTGGGGCGGACTCGACCTGGAGGAACACTGGGACCTGGGTCCGGACGCGTACCGGTACGTGGCCGCCGCCGACGAGACGGCCGAGGCCGCCGACGAGCCCCTTTCGCCGCCCGGGATCCCGCACCCCCGCTAGTAGCGGGTCACGGCGAGGGCCCCCTCCCGGGTGCCGATCGCGATGTGCGGGCGGCGGCCCGGTTCGGCCCAGCGCAGGATCGCCCGCATCGCCCGCTCCGGCACGGACACGCAACCGGCCGTCGCACCCTTGCCGTTGACGTGCAGGAAGATGCCCGCGCCCCGGCCGTGCACCGGCTGATCGTAGTTGAAGCCGACGACCAGCGCGTGCGCGTACTGCTCCTCGTACGCCACCAGGTGCTCCGCCTCGCCCGGTGCGCAGTCCGCGGGCAGCGGCTCCACCCAGCGGTTGTAGCTGCCCGAGGCGTTGTCCTGGCACCACCACGAGCGGTCCGTCACCTTCCGGTACCGCAACCGCGTCCCGGCGGGTGCGCGGTGGATCCCGAAGGCGTACGGGAGGTCGTACAGGCCCGTCGGCGTCGTGTTCGTGCCCTGGGTGCGGGTCGCGCCCTCGGTCAGGCCGTTCGCGCCGAAGCGCGCCTCGGCGCTACCGGCTTCGTACCAATGCCCCGCCCACCGGTCCCACCAGGTCACCCGCCCCGTGGTGGAGCCGGGCGCGGGCGCGACGGCGGTGATCAGCTGACTGCCGCCGCCCGTGTCGGACAGCCGGGCCGGCAGCGGCGCGGGCCCGTACGGGCCCTGCGCGAGCAGGCTGGTGACGATCAGTGAGCCGGTGACGAGAGCGGTACGCAGCACATGTCAGACCGTACGGGGTGGAAGGGGCACGGGCAGCGCAGGCAGGCCGTCGACGCTCACTGCGACCTTCTTCTCGCAGTACTCGCCGAACTCCTCGTCCGTCTTGCGGCCGAAGTACTCGGCGTGCAGGGTGCGCTCCCCCTGGTACTCCATGAAGGGGACGGCGTACCCGCACACATCGGCGATCCGGCGGGCCCGGACCACGATGACCGCCCGCGCGGCGGGCCCGTCGGCCGACCCGAACAGGGCGATCAGCTCGCCCCAGCGCGGGTCGTCGCGGAAGACGGCCTCGCCCTCGCCGTGGATGCGCACGATGTTCGGCGGGCCGCTGAACGCGCACCACATCAGCGTGATCCGGCCGTTCTCGCGGACGTGGGCGATGGTTTCGGCGCCGCTGCCGCCGAAGTCCAGATAGGCCAGGGTCTGCTCGTCGATGACGACGAGGGTTCCCGCGCGACCCTTGGGAGACAGGTTGACGTGGCCGTCACCGGCGAGCGGCGCGGTGGCCGTGAAGAAGACCGGCTGCTCCTCGATGAACGTGCGCAGCCGACCGTCGATACGTTCGTGAAGTTTTCCCATGATCCGATTATCGACCGCGCGGTGGCCGGTTCATGCTGGAGGATTCCGTGCGCCGTCGTGCTGCGGCGAGCGCCGAGTGCGACGCGAGTGCACGCAGGGCCGGGTCCGGGTCCGCCAACAGGGTCGCGGAGGCCAGCGACGCTGCGGCCCCGCCCCGGGCGAGCATCAGGTGGAACGCGGCGCGCCGTGTGTGCGGGGGCTGCTCCGGGGCGGTACGGAGGGCCAGCCACACCGGGTCCAACCGCCGGGCGACGGGACGCAGGCACAGCGAGGCCTCGCGGGCCACGGACGCCGACGGGTCCTCCAGCAGAGGCAGTAGCACCGCGTCCTCGGGGGTGGCGTCGAGCCGGCGCAGCCCGGCCAGGGCGGCGGCCCGTACCGCGTCGGCGGGGTGGTCCAGCAGGGCGTGCAGCAGCGGCGCGTCGGAGCGCCGGGCGCACTCGGAGAACCCGGTCACCGCGTGCCCGCTCACGCGCTCCGGGTCCGCGAGCAGCCCGCGGTAGTGCGCGTACGGGTCGCCGCCGTCCTGCCGCAGGAGCCACCGGGCGCAGGCCCGGACCGTGCCGGACCGGTCGGTGAGGTGGTCCGCGGCCTGCGCCGCCCGCCCGGCCCGGCGCAGGGCGGTGACCCCGGCGGCCCGGACCATCGGAACGCGGCTGGCGAGCAGGGTGTCGACCGCCGCGTCGTCCGGCCCGTCGGCGGCCATCGCCGCCAGCGCGGCGTCGCTCCACATCCGGGCCGTCAGCGGGTCGTGTTCCGCGGCGGCCCGCCGGGCGAGTTCCCGTACGTCCGTCCGCTGCGTGGCGAGGGTGAGGCGGGCGGCGAACCGCCGGGTCGGCAGGTCCTTCGCCGTGCGCAGGTCCTCCAGGACGCGGGCGCTCTGCTCGTCGGTCAGCGAGCTCCAGCTCCACGTCGTCGAGGGCCGCCCGGGGCGCCACCACGCGGCGAGGAGGGAGTACCGGCCGCTCAGCGCGGCCTCCAGCTGCTCCACCGCCCAGCCGCCGTGCTCGCGCCGGCCCAGCCGGAGGGCGAACGGGACGAGGAAGGCGAGTATGGCTTCGGGGTTCTTGGCCACCATCCTGCCGAGCACCCGCCGGGCGCGCTCGCGTACCGGCGCGGCCCAGTCGGCGCACCGGATCAGCACGAGCTGCAGGGGCGGGACCCGCCAGGCGGCCAGCGCGGACGCGCGGATCCGCCCGTCGACGTCGCACAGCCGGCCTTCGATCCGGTCGCTCCGCAGGGCCCCGTACGACCTGGAGTGGAGGCGCCGCACTTCCTCGTCGAAGGCGATCCAGGCCTCCGGTCCGCGCGGGACGAGCAGGCGCGCGGCGCGGACGTGGTCCCCGTCCAGCATGGCCTGCGCCGCGGCTCTGCCCGCGTGCGCGTCCTGTCGTGGGCCCCTCATGTTTCCTCCCCGGATCACCCTGCCGGCTGATCGTATGCGGCCGACACGGACCGCGCCCTGGATATTCCTGCTGGTCAGCGACGCTCACCGAGCCACGATTGACGAAACATACAGAGAAGTGCATAGTTATGCCTATCGTTGGACGTACCGCGGTGATGTAGGTAAGGAGGAGCCCGTGACCGAGCGCGTCGTACTCGCCTACTCGGGCGGACTGGACACCTCCGTCGCCATCGGCTGGATCGCCGAGGAGACGGGCGCCGAGGTCATCGCCGTTGCCGTGGACGTCGGCCAGGGCGGCGAGGACCTGGACGTCATCCGCGAGCGCGCGCTCGCCTGCGGCGCCGTCGAGGCCGAGGTCGCGGACGCCAGGGACGAGTTCGCCGACGAGTACTGCCTCCCGGCGATCAAGGCGAACGCCCTCTACATGGACCGCTACCCGCTGGTCTCCGCCCTCTCCCGACCGGCCATCGTCAAGCACCTGGTCGCCGCCGCCCGCAAGCACGGCGCCACGACCGTCGCCCACGGCTGCACCGGCAAGGGCAACGACCAGGTCCGCTTCGAAGCCGGCATAGCCGCCCTCGGCCCCGACCTGACGTGCATCGCCCCGGTGCGCGACTACGCGATGACCCGGGACAAGGCGATCGCCTTCTGCGAGGAGAAGGGCCTCCCGATCGCGACCACCAGGAAGTCCCCGTACTCCATCGACCAGAACGTCTTCGGGCGCGCCGTCGAGACGGGCTTCCTGGAGGACATCTGGAACGCGCCGATCGAGGACGTCTACGAGTACACCGCCGATCCTGCGGAGCCCCGCGGCGCCGACGAGGTCGTCATCTCCTTCAAGGAGGGCGTCCCGGTCGCGATCGACGGCGGGCCCGTCACCGTGCTCCAGGCGATCCAGCAGCTCAACGAGCGGGCGGGCGCCCAGGGCGTCGGTCGGATCGACATGGTCGAGGACCGTCTCGTCGGCATCAAGTCCCGCGAGGTGTACGAGGCCCCCGGCGCGATCGCACTGATCACCGCGCACCAGGAGCTGGAGAACGTCACCGTCGAGCGCGAGCTGGCCCGTTACAAGCGGCAGGTCGAGCAGCGCTGGGGCGAACTGGTCTACGACGGCCTGTGGTTCTCCCCGCTCAAGCGGGCCCTGGACGGCTTCCTCGACGAGGCGAACCAGCACGTCACGGGCGACATCCGAATGACCCTGCACGGCGGCCGCGCCGTGGTCACCGGCCGCAGGTCGGAGCAGTCGCTGTACGACTTCAACCTGGCGACCTATGACTCGGGCGACACCTTCGACCAGTCCAAGGCGCAGGGCTTCATCGAGATCTTCGGCCTCTCGTCCAAGATCGCGGCCCGCCGCGACCTCGCCTGACGGCCGGCGGCACCCGACCGTCTCCCCGTTTCCTCCGCGACGGGGAGGCAGTTGCACATCCAAAGCCATGTGAAACATCCAAAGCCATGCAGATGCAGTCTTGAGGAGCAGTAGCTGTGAGCAGCAACAACGGTGGTGACGTCCGGCTCTGGGGCGGCCGGTTCGCCGACGGCCCTTCGGAGGCGCTGGCCCTGCTGTCCGCGTCCGTCCACTTCGACTGGCGGCTCGCGCCGTACGACATCGCCGGATCCCGCGCCCACGCCCGGGTGCTCGCCAAGGCGGGCCTGCTCACCGCGGACGAGCTCGACCGCATGATCGCGGGCCTGGACCAGCTCGAAGCCGACGTCGCCGACGGCTCCTTCACCGGCACCATCGCCGACGAGGACGTGCACACCGCCCTGGAACGGGGCCTGCTGGAACGGCTCGGCGCCGAGCTCGGCGGCAAACTGCGCGCCGGCCGCTCCCGCAACGACCAGGTGGCCACCCTCTTCCGGATGTACCTGCGCGACCACGCCCGGATCGTCGGCGGCCTGATCGCGGACCTCCAGGACGCGCTGGTCGGCCTCGCCGAGACCCACCACGACGTGGCCATGCCCGGGCGGACCCACCTCCAGCACGCGCAGCCGGTGCTCTTCGCCCACCACGTACTGGCCCACGTGCAGTCGCTGTCCCGGGACGCGGAGCGGCTGCGGCAGTGGGACACCCGGACCGCGGTCTCCCCGTACGGTTCGGGCGCGCTGGCCGGCTCCTCGCTGGGCCTGGACCCGGAGGCGGTCGCCGCCGACCTGGGCTTCGAGCGCGGCTCGGTCGGCAACTCGATCGACGGCACGGCCTCCCGCGACTTCGTTGCCGAGTTCGCCTTCATCACCGCGATGATCGGGATCAACCTGTCGCGGATCGCGGAGGAGATCATCATCTGGAACACGAAGGAGTTCTCCTTCGTGACCCTGCACGACGCCTTCTCGACCGGGTCGTCGATCATGCCGCAGAAGAAGAACCCGGACATCGCGGAACTGGCGCGCGGCAAGTCGGGCCGGCTGATCGGCAACCTCACGGGCCTGCTGGCCACCCTCAAGGCCCTCCCGCTCGCGTACAACCGCGACCTCCAGGAGGACAAGGAGCCGGTCTTCGACTCCTGCGACACGCTGGAGGTCCTGCTCCCGGCCTTCACCGGGATGATGGCCACGCTCACGGTCAACCGGGAGCGGATGGAGGAGCTGGCCCCGGCCGGGTTCTCGCTGGCCACGGACATCGCCGAGTGGCTGGTCAAGCAGGGCGTGCCGTTCCGCGTCGCGCACGAGGTGGCCGGCGAGTGCGTCAAGGAGTGCGAAGCCCTCGGCATCGAGCTGGACGAGCTCACGGACGAGCAGTTCGCGAAGATCTCCGCGCACCTGACGCCCGAGGTGCGGACCGTGCTCAACGTGCCGGGCGCCCTGGCCTCGCGCAACGGCCGCGGCGGCACCGCCCCCTCGGCGGTCGCCAAGCAGCTCGCCGAACTCAAGGCCGACCTGGTCATCCAGCACGCCTGGGCCACCCACAAGCAGTAGCCGCACGGCACTGCCCCGAACGTCCGCGGCCTTGCGGCCCGCACGCCCGCGACCCCTCCGGGGCCCGGGCCCTGTACCCCCGCACGCAGCGGCAGCCCGAAGGGGCGGCCGGAGCCCAGGCTCCGGCCGCCCCTTCGTCGTGCCTGCTCAGCGCACCGGGTGCTCGGGCTCGTAGTTGGTCAGCACGCAGCCGTCGACCTTGGACTTCTCCAGCCGGTACCCGGCCGGGGCGGAGAAGCCGGGCAGGCAGTTCAGGTACAGGAACTGCTGCTGGTACAGGCCGAACCGGACATCCGGATCGTTGGTTTCCACCGCGATGTTCTCGCCGACCAGCAGCAGGCTCGCGGTGGCCCGCAGCTTGCCGTCGTCCTTCAGGTCGGCCAGCTGGGCGGCCTTCGCCTTGGTCTGCATCTTCTTCATGTCACCGACGGTGTCGAGCCAGTTCAGGTCGTGCGCGCGCTGGGCGCCCGCCGGCTCCCCGCACAGGGCGCGCCCCGTGACCCCCCAGCCGAGCGGATCGCCCGTGACCACTGGCGCGTAGTCGATCGACTCGATCGCCACCGTGGCGGGGTCGGTGGAGAAGTGCGTGCAGTCCACGCTGGAACCCACGAGCGTCTTCAGTTCGGCGATGCTTGCCGCGCGCGGCAAGCCGAGGCTGCCCTGCCCCGGCTGCCCCGGCTGCCCCGGCTGCCCCGGCTGCCCCGGCTTCCCGCTGGCGCCGCTGCCCGCCGGGTCCTGCGGGGTCTCAAGGTTCGGGCTGCCCGAGCCGTCCGAGCTGCCCACGAAGTCGCTGAGCACGCAGCCCTCGACCAGTGCTTTCTCCCGCTTGTAGCCCTTGGGCACCGGAAACGTGGGATTGCAGGTCAGGACGCGCAGTTCGGACCGGACGAGGGCCAGGGCCGTCTTCGTCCGCGTCGGCGTGGCGACGAAGCCCTTGCCGACCAGGACGCGGCTTTCGAGGCCGTAGCCGCCGTCGCCACCGGCGATCTTGTCCATGACGTACTGCTTGTAGCGGGTCTGGAACTCCTTCATGTCCGAAGGGACGGAGAGGACGATCTCACCGTGCTCGGGTTTGTCGCTGCAGACGCCGCGCTCGGTCACGGACCACTGTCCGGCCTCGGTCGGGTCGCCCGACGGCAGCCGCGGGTCGTCGGCCGCCGCGCTCAGCTCCTCGCAGGAGGTGTACTGCCGTACGTACCGCTGCGCCTCGGCGAGCGGGCCGGCGGCGGGGGAGGCGGCGGGCGCCGCCGGGCGGGCGGCGCCCCCGCCCTCCTTGCAGGCGGACAGTGTGGTGAGGCAGGCGAGGGCGGCGGTCGTGGCGAGGGCGCGCCGGATCCGCCGGATCCGCTGGATGTGCATGGGTCGCTTTCGTCGGAACGGCAGGTCGGCCGGAAAGTGGGGGTGGCATGCCCATGCTAAATGCCCCTGGGAGTGTGCCCGTTACACCGCCCAGCGCGCCAGTGCGTCGAAGTCCGTCCGGGTCAGGCCGATCTGTTCGTCGATGCGCATCAGCAGCGCCCGCGCCGGATGCCGCTGGTCCACGAACTCCCGGTCCGGCGCCGTGATGTCGTCGTCGATCCAGGCGAACTCCCGTGCGCCCGCGTACTCCAGGACGTACTGGGTCTTCCAGAAGGTGCCCCGCGGGGAGCGCCCGTGCATCTGCGGCCAGTCGATGTACGGGAGCCTCGGCAGGCCGAGCTGCGGGCCTATCCAGTCGTTCGCCTCGTCCTTCCAGGTGGTCGCCCAGACCAGCTCGTACGAGCGCGCCAGGGCGAGCAGCTCCGCGCCGTGGGCGTGGTTCAGCCAGACCCGAAGCGGTTTGCGGCTCTCCGCTTCCGTCCAGCCCGTCGGGCGCATCCGGTGGGTGGAGTACCCCTGCGGGCGGCGCTGGGCCTGGGCCGCGTAGGGGTTCAGTGGGCCGTCCACGTCGATCAGTAGCAAGGGCTTGGGCGTCATCTCGTCAGCCTTCCGTTCCGGGCGCTGGGGGCACCTCAATTTCAAATGAGACATGAACGTCTCATTCGGGGTATGTTTGTCTCATGGCCATGGATCGTGACCAGGTGCTCCGCGACGCCGCAGCCCTGCTCTCCCGCAAATCGACCGCCACGATGGACGAGGTCGCCCGCGCCGCAGGCATCGGCCGCGCGACCCTCCACCGGCACTTCGCCGGGCGCGACGCCCTCGTACGGGCCCTTGAAGAACTCGGCATCCGCCAGTTCGAAGCAGCCTTCGACAAGGCCCGGCTCGACGAGGGCACGGCCGTCGAGGCGCTGCGCCGGCTGGTCGCCGAGTCCGAGCGCGACGCCCAGCTGCTGGCCTTCCTCGTCACCGAGAACCAGCTCTTCGAGGGCGACCAGGTCAACGAGGGATGGGCCCGGCTCGACGCCCGCGTCAGCGCGCTCTTCCGGCGCGGCCAGGAGGAGGGTGACATCCGGATCGACCTGAGCCCCGCCTGGCTCACCGAGGCCCTCTACGGCCTCATCGGCACCTGCGCCTGGGCCGTCATGGACGGCCGGGTCGCCGCGAAAGACTTCCAATACATGATCATCGAGCTGCTGCTCGGTGGCGCACGACGGAGCGTGGAGAAATGAGCCGCAACGCACAGCTGACCCGGGAGAAGGGGACGGAGGCGATCACGGGCAGGGGGAGCAGGGGGCGCTGGCTGGCGCTCTCCGTACTCGTCCTGGCCGTCCTGCTGGTCGCGGTGGACGCCACCGTACTCGGTCTCGCCACACCCTCCCTCAGCGAGGACCTCAAGCCGTCCGGCACCCAGCTGCTGTGGATCGGCGACATCTACTCGTTCGTCATCGCCGGCCTGCTCGTCTCCATGGGCTCCCTCGGCGACCGCATCGGCCGCAAGAAGCTGCTCCTGGTCGGCGCGACCGCGTTCGGCGCCGTTTCCGTCCTCAACGCCTACGCCACCAGCCCCGAGATGATGATCGTGGCCCGGGCCCTGCTCGGTGTGGCCGGCGCGACGCTGATGCCGTCGACCCTCGCGCTGATCCGGAACATATTCCACGACCCCAAGGAGCGCAGCCTCGCCATCGGCATCTGGGGCGCCACCGCCTCGGCCGGCGCGGCCATCGGACCCGTCGTCGGCGGAGCCCTGCTCCAGCACTTCTGGTGGGGTTCGGTCTTCCTCATCAACCTGCCCGTGATGGTCGCCCTGGTCCTCGTCGGCATCAAGCTCCTGCCCGAGTCCAAGAACCCGGTCGCCGGCCCCTGGGACCTGGTCAGCGTCGTCCTCTCGCTCGTCGGCGTCATCGGCGTCGTCTACGCCGTCAAGGAAGTCGCCACCCACGGCGTGACTTGGGGCGTCGCAGCCGCCGCAGCCCTCGGCGCCGCGTGCCTGTACGCCTTCGTCCGCCGCCAGTTCAGCCTGCCGTCGCCGCTGCTGGACATGCGGCTCTTCAAGCACCGCGGCTTCTCCGGCGCGGTCCTCGCCGACCTGCTGACCGTCTTCGGCCTCTCCGGCCTCGTCTTCTTCCTCTCCCAGTTCCTCCAGCTCGTCCAGGGCCGTGACCCGCTGGAGGCCGGCCTGGCCGAACTGCCCGCCGCCATCGGCGCGGTGGTCACCGGCCTGGTCGCCGGCCGGTACGCCCGCCGGTACTCGGTACGGTCGATCGTGACCGGCGGCCTCGCGGCCATCGGGCTCGCGCTCGGCGCGCTCACCCTGATCCACAAGGAGAGCGGCTACCCGCTGCTCGGCGCGGCCCTGCTGGTCGTCGGCCTCGGCGCCGGCTTCTCCTTCACCGTCACCGCCGACGTGATCCTCTCCAGTGTCCCCAAGGAGCAGGCCGGTTCGGCCTCGGCCGTCTCCGAGACGGCGTACGAGCTCGGCGCGGCCCTCGGCATCGCCCTGCTCGGCTCCATCGTCACCGGCGTCTACCAGGGCTTCACCGCCCCGGCCTCGGTCCCCGCACCGGTCGCCGACGCCGCGCACGAATCGCTGGGCGGCGCCGTCGAAGCGGCGAAGGCCGTGGACCCGGCGACCGCGCACACCATGGTCGCCGCCGCCCAGGACGCCTTCGTGGACGGCCTGCGGTTCGCCTCCGGCGTGGGTGCGGCCGTCCTGCTGGCCACGGCGGTCGCGGCCTGGTTCCTGCTCAGGGGGCAGAAGCTCCAGGGTGGCGCCGAGCACTGACGTCCCGCCAGGGACGGTCGTCCCGAACGCAGTTGACACCGCGTCGGCGTGCGGGACACCATCCCGGCGATGGAGATCACCGAACTGACCCCGGCCGAACGCCGCGTATGGGAAGCCTTTCCGCGCGGCGACGGCGTCGACTTCCGGGAACACCCCGAGGACAGCTCCGTGGACGGGGCCGGATGGGGCCCGGAGCGCACCGTCCGGGGGGAGGTGCTGCGCGCCCTGCTGCTGGGCGCGGGTCCCGCCGAGGAGGGCCGGGTCGCCGGGCTCAAGATCAAGGGCGCGCGGATCGTCGGCGAGCTCGACCTCAGGTACGCGGCCGTCACCCATCCCATCCGACTGCGCGACTGCTGGTTCGAACGCAAGCCCCTGCTGTACGGGTCCCAGCTGAAGGCGCTCGTCCTCGGCTACTCCACCCTCCCCGGGCTCACCGCCGCCACCATGCGCGTCGACGTGGTCCTGCGGCTCTCCTGTTGCCGGATCACCGGCCCCGTCCGGCTCCAGGGCGCCAAGATAGACGGCGGCCTCTTCCTCCAGGGGGCGGTGATCGGGCCGACGGCGGGCGACGAGGCGGAGGAGCCCCCGCTCCAGCTCAACCACATCGAAGTCGGCACCGACATCATCGCGAACGACCTGACGGTCCACGGTCAGCTGCGGCTGAACGGCGCCACCGTGGGCGGACAGCTCCAGCTCGACGGGGCCCGTCTCCTCGCTCCCGGCGGCGTAGTCCTGCACGCCGAGACGCTGACCGTCGGAACCGACCTGCGCGCGCACCGGCTGCACGCCCGCGGCATGGTCAACCTCACCGGCTCGCGCATCCCCGGCCAGGCCAATCTCACCCGTGCCGACCTCGCCAACCCCGGCGGAACCGCGCTGCGCGCCTCCAGCTGCGCCATAGGCGAGCTGTGGCTGCGCCACTGCCCGCCCATCCAGGGCCACGTGAACCTGCGCCGGTCCACCTTCGACCTGCTCCACGTCGAGCCCGGCTCCTGGCCCGAGCGGATCGCCATCGACGGCCTCACCTACCGCACCCTCGCCCCGCACCTGCCGCCCGAGCAGCGGCTGCCCGCGCTGGAGCGCGAGGAGTCCGGGTACCTCCCGTACGCGTACGAGCAGCTCGCCGCGGCCTACCGCACGGCCGGGGACGAGGCGGGCGCGCGGACCGTGCAGCTCGCCAAACTGCGCCGCCACCGACGCACCCTGCCCCGCCACGCCAGGCTCTGGGGGCTGCTCCAGGACGCCACCGTCGGCTACGGCTTCCGGCCGCTGCGGGCGGCGGGCTGGCTGTTGGCGCTGCTGCTGACCGGCACGATTGCATACGGTCTGCACCCGCCGAGGGAACTCAAGGCGGGGGAGGCGCCGGAGTTCAATCCGGCGTTCTACACGATCGACCTGATGTTGCCGATCATCGGTTTCGGCCAGGAGGGCGCCTTCGCGCCGAGCGGCTGGTACCAGTGGCTGTCGTACGTGCTGATCGTGACCGGCTGGGTCCTCGCCACGACGACCGCGGCGGGCGTCAGCCGGTCACTCCAGCGACAGTAGCGACGGTAGGGGCTAAGCCGCCTTCGCCTTGGTCGCGTACATGTCCACGTACTCCTGGCCCGAGAGCCGCATGACCTCGGCCATCACCGAGTCGGTGACGGCGCGCAGCACGTAGCGGTCGCGGTCCATGCCCTCGTAGCGCGAGAACTCCATCGGCTCGCCGAAGCGGACGGTGACCCGGCCCGGGCGCGGCATGCCCGCGCCGCCCGGCTGGAGCTTGTCGGTGCCGATCATCGCGAAGGGGACCACCGGGGCGCCGGTCATCAGGGTCAGGCGGGCGATGCCGGTGCGGCCGCGGTAGAGGCGGCCGTCGGGCGAGCGGGTGCCCTCCGGGTAGATCCCGAAGATCTTGCCCTCCTCCAGGATGCGGCGGCCGGTCATCAGGGCGGCGACGCCGCCGTTGGCGCCGTCACGGTCGACCGGGATCATGCCGGACCCGGTGAAGAACCAGGCCATGGCGCGGCCCTTGATGCCCTTGCCCGTGACGTACTCGTCCTTGCCGATGAAGTGCACCGTACGGTCGCACACCAGCGGAAGGATCATGGAGTCGATGAAGGTGAGGTGGTTGCCCGCCAGGATCACCGGCCCGGTGCCCGGGATGTTCTCGATGCCCTCCACCCGGGTGCGGAACATCATGCGCATGACCGGTCCGACAGTGGCCTTGATGAGCGATGTACGGAACAACGTGAGCCCTCCGGCATCGAAACGCGGGTTTCGCACCACACGGCGGTAGTGCAGGTGAGGACGATACTCGTGGGTCAGCTCCGAGTGCACATCGGGTTCACGAGGTGGATACGCAGTGTTGACGCACGTTTCCGCCATGTTCCCCGTAGGCCCACCCCCGCGCCACTGGCCGCTGTCTACGATCGCCACGCCGAAATCGGGCCGCGGGAACCCGGAGACCCCGGGGACCGCCCGGCCCTCTCAGACGACAGGAGTGGCACTCATGACGCAGGGTGGGGCAGCACGGCGCACGGTCCTGGGGGCGGCCGTCCTGGCAGCCGGCGGCGGCATCGCCGGGCTCTCGGCGGGATCCGCCTCGGCCGCGCAGACGGCACCGGCGGCCGGGGCCGCGGACCCGGCGGAGGCGGCGTACGCGGCCGACGTGCGCCACGGCGGCGGCTACCGGGACCTCCCCGTCCCGCTGGTCATCGGCCACCGCGGCGCCTGCGGCTACCGGCCCGAGCACACCCTCGGCTCGTACCAGCTCGCCCTCGACCTGGGCGCGGACGTCGTCGAACAGGACCTGGTGCCCACCAAGGACGGCCACCTGGTGTGCCGCCACGAGAACGAGATCGGCGGCACCACCGATGTCGCCGACCACCCCGGGTTCGCCTCCCGCCGTACGACCAAGTCGATCGACGGGGTCGCGGTCACGGGCTGGTTCACCGAGGACTTCACCCTGGCCGAGCTGAAGACCCTGCGGGCGAAGGAGCGCATCCCCGCGGTCCGTCAGCGCAACACGCTCTACGACGGCCGGTGGGACGTGCCCACCTTCGAAGAGGTACTGCGCTGGGCCGACCGGGAGGGCAAGCGGCGCGGCAGGCGCGTCTGGCTGCACGTCGAGACCAAGCACCCCACCTACTTCCGCTCCCTGGGCCTGGGCCTGGAGGAGCCCCTCGCCAAGTTGCTGCGCCGTTACGGCCGGGACGGGCGGGGCGCTCCGCTGTTCCTCCAGTCGTTCGAGCCCTCCAGCATCCAGCGGCTCTCCAGGCTGGTCTCCGCGCCGCGCGTGGTCCTGTTGTCCGCCGCGGGCACCCGGCCCTGGGACTTCGAACAGGCCAAGGACCCGCGGACGGTGACGGACCTGGTCAAGCCCGAGGGACTGAAGTGGATCGCCGGATTCGCCCAGGGCATCGGCCCCACCATGGACCTCATCCTCCCGCGGGACGCGGCCGGGAAGCTCGGCACTGCGACCACGCTGGTCAAGGACGCCCACGCCAACGGGCTGGTGCTGCACCCCTACACCGCGCGCAACGAGAACACCTTCCTGCCGGCCGAATACCGCAGGGGCACCGACCCGACCGCGTACGGGGACGCGTTCGGCGCGTTCAAGACGTACTTCGAACAGGGCATCGACGGCATCTTCACGGACAACGCGGACACCGGACTGCTCGCGGCCGAGGCCTTCCGCCCGGGCCGCGGCCGGTAGCAGCGTCCGGCCGACGGGGACCGCAGGCCGACGGGGACGTCTGCTCGACACGGGCGGCTGGGGGCGGGCGGCTTGGGGGGCGGGCTCCGCACGCCACCCGTCAACAGATAAGCGGAATATCACGTACGGGTGGGCTGTGCCGGGCCGGGAAACCGCCGGGCACGGCCCGCGCGTCCCGCCCGGCATGGACCTGCTGAAGGACTCCGACCTCCTGAACGAACTGGGCCCGCTGCTCTCCGCCGAGGCGGCCGCGGAGGCACCGGGCGCCGGAGTGGAGGCGGCCGACCTGGAACAAGCCGTCTGGGTCAGGCTGCTGGAACACGGCCCCGCCCCCGCCGAGCCCGCCCGCTGGCTGCGCAGGGCCGTGCGCGCGGAAGCCCGCCTCGCCCGCCGCCGTGCCCGCCGCGAGATCCCGTACGGAAGCCGGCCCGGGAGCGCGGGCGCCGAACCCGAAGACGCCCTGCTGCACGGGGAGGAGAACCGGGCGCTCCGATCGGCCGTCGCCCGATTGCCCGGACGGTGTCCGGAGCTCATGAGGGCACTTCTTTCGCCCAGAGACCTCACCTACCGTGAAATCGCAGGAGAGTTGGGTATCTCACAAGGAAGTTTAGGGCCCGTGCGTTCCCGATGCCTGGGATGTCTGCGCAGAATGCTCGCGTCAGAGGTTGCGGCTCCTCGCCTTCGGGGAAGGGAGCGGTAGACCAACGGGCTACCAGGTGAGCGGGAGGCATGCGCACATGGGCATGAGCGTGACCATTTCGGCGGCAGCTGCCGAGGACACTGAACAGATCCTCAAACTGCAGTACCTGGCGTTCCAGCGCGAGGCCGAGCTGTACGGCAACTACCTCATCCAGCCGCTCACCCAGACCCTGGACTCCCTCAAGGCCGAGCTGGAGTCGGACACCGTGCTCGTGGCCCGGCTCGGCGACGAAGTGGTCGGGACCGTGCGCGGCAGCGTCGACGAGGATGGCACCGGCAAGATCGCCAAGCTCTGCGTCCACCCGCGCCTGCAGGGCCACGGGCTCGGCGCCCGGCTGCTGCGCGCCGTCGAGGAGGCCCTCGCGGGGCACCGCGAGACCACCCGCTTCCGCCTGCACACCGGCCACAAGAGCGAGTCCAACCTGCGCCTCTACCGCAAGGCCGGCTACGTACAGGTCGGCGGCCGCACCGCTTCCGACGGCGTGCGCCTGGTGATCCTGGAGAAGGAGGCCACCGACGCGGCCGACTTCGCGGTCAGTGCCTGAAGCTCAGCGCTTGGCGCGCAGCCAGAGCATCCCGGTGATCGGCAGGATCACCGGGATGAACAGGTAGCCCATCCCGAAGTCCGACCACACGGTCGAGTCCGGGAAGGCCTCGGGGCGCACCAGCGTCCAGGTGCCCACGGCCAGCACGCCGGTCAGCTCGGCGGCGCAGCAGATGCGCGCCGCCTTGCGGGCCGTCTCCCCGCCGCGCACGAGCGAGTACGTGATGAAGGCGTACACGACGGCGGCCACACCGGTCAGTGTGTAGGGGAGCGGGGCCCGGTCGAACTCGGTGGAGATCTGGTAGACCGAGCGCGACACGGCGCCGACCGTGATCACCCCGTACAACCAGACCAGCAGTAGTCCGGGCCCGGAGACCAGCCGCTCGCGCCCGGCGGGAGCCGCGGGTGCGCCGGAAGGGCCGGCGGCGCCGGACGGGTCCGCGGTCATGTCGGTGTCAGGCACCGGGGGTCCCCCAGATGTCGTAGAGCCGTACTTCGAGGACGGCGAGGACGAGCGCGCCCGCGGCCACCGTCACGGAACCCCACTTGGTCCGCTCGGTGAGTGAGAGCAGCCCGGCGGCGGGGACCGCCGCGAAGGCGCCCACCAGGTAGGCCACGAAGATCACCGAGCCCTCGTCGGGCTTGCCGCCGCGCGCCAGCTCGACCACGCCGACGATCAGCTGGGCCAGGGCCAGCAGGGTCACCACGCCCATGCCGATGAAGTGCCAGTCCTTGGTGGGCTGGTCCCGCAGGGCGGCGAATCCGCACCAGGCGGCGAGGGCGAGTGCGGCCGCGCCGAGGGCGACCGTCAGGGCGTCGAGCATGCAGCGAGGGTATTACGGGCCGAAAGACGCGCTGCGCGCGCCCCTGGGCGCGGACCGTGGCCGTGGCCACAGCCCACCCCGCCGCGGAGCCACCCGCGGAGCCACCCGCGGAGCCCGCCGCGGACCGGGTCGTACGGGCCTCCCGACCGTAACGGTGCAGGTCGGCGGGGGTGGTGCCACGCTGTCGGCGGCCGGCCCTGGCTGACCTGGGTCGTCCGGTATGTGGTCGGATTTCGTCCGCTATCCGGACGGCTTTGATCGGTGAAGGGATACGTCTGCTTTACTTGGGCCCATGACCACGACGAGCAGCCGCACCCTTGCGACCGAGGCGACCACGACGCCCGGTGCTCGTTGTATGTGTCGAATGTGCGCCTTCTGAGGGCCCCCCTCCTGCGTCTCGCGCCCCGAAGCGAGACCGGCCGAGCTTCGTCCGCCCCGCCACTGCACAGCAGTACGGACCGGATCGCTCCTTGCCCCGCGCATGCGTGAAAACCGCCGGTAAATCCCGGTTCGACCCGTATCGCGTCCCCAGATCTTTGCCCCGTGCCCGGCACCCCGCTGCGCCGTGCACTCGACAGCGACGGAAATCCTGTGATCACCACATCGGGCCTCACGAAG
This sequence comes from Streptomyces sp. NBC_00597, assembly GCF_041431095.1. Taxonomy (GTDB): domain Bacteria; phylum Actinomycetota; class Actinomycetes; order Streptomycetales; family Streptomycetaceae; genus Streptomyces. The sequence continues at coordinate 2,574,398 of NZ_CP107757.1, read as the reverse complement.
GTCTACCAGTCCCGTGGCCGCGAGGTCACCGCCCTGGACGGCGTCGACCTGCACGTCCGCGAGGGCGAGGTCTACGGAGTCATCGGCCAGAGCGGCGCCGGCAAGTCCTCCCTGATCCGCTGCGTGAACCTGCTGGAGCGCCCCACCACCGGCACGGTGACCGTCGACGGCGTCGACCTCACCGCGCTGGCCGGCCGCGGCCGCCGCGCCGGCAAGGAGCTCCGTCAGGCTCGCAGCCGCATCGGCATGGTCTTCCAGCACTTCAACCTGCTGTCCTCGCGCACCGTCCAGGGCAACGTCGAACTGCCGCTGGAGATCCTCGGCGCATCCGGCCGCGAGCGCTCCCGCAAGGCCCTCGAACTCCTCGACCTGGTCGGCCTCGCCGACAAGGCCAAGGCCTACCCCGGCCAGCTCTCCGGCGGCCAGAAGCAGCGCGTCGGCATCGCCCGCGCTTTGGCCGGCGACCCCAAGGTGCTCCTCTCCGACGAGGCCACCAGCGCCCTGGACCCCGAGACCACCCGCTCGATCCTCACGTTGCTGCGCGACCTCAACCAGCAACTCGGCCTGACCGTCCTGCTCATCACCCACGAGATGGACGTCGTCAAGACCGTCTGCGACTCGGCCGCCCTCATGAAGCAGGGCCGGATCATCGAGTCCGGCACCGTCGCCGAACTGCTCGCCACACCCGGCTCCGAGCTCGCCGGCGAACTCTTCCCCGTCAGCGGCGCCGCCACCGGCCCCGACCGCACGGTCATCGACGTCACCTTCCACGGTGACGCCGCCACCCAGCCGGTCATCTCCCAGCTGTCGCGGACGTACAACATCGACATCTCGATCCTCGGCGCCGCGATGGACACCGTCGCGGGCCGCCAGATCGGCCGCATGCGCATCGAGCTGCCCGGCCGCTACGAGGACAACGTCGTCCCGGTGGGCTTCCTGCGCGAACAGGGCCTCCAGGTCGAAGCCGTCGACGCGATCGACAACGAACTGGCCGAACTGGTCGAGGATGGTGCCCGGTGACCTGGTCCGAAATGCAGCCCCTGCTCACCCAGGGCACGTACGACACCCTCTACATGGTGCTGTGGTCCACGCTGGTGACCGTCCTCGGCGGGCTGCCCATCGGCATCCTCCTCGTCCTCACCGACAAGGGCGGCCTCCTACAGAACCGGCCGCTCAACAAGGTCCTCGGCGTGATCGTGAACATAGGCCGCTCGCTGCCGTTCATCATCCTGCTGATCGCCCTGATCCCCGTCACCACCGCCGTCGTCGGCACCTTCATCGGCCCCACCGCCATGATCGTCCCGCTCGCCATCGGCGCCATCCCCTTCTTCGCCCGCCTCGTCGAGACGGCCGTCCGCGAGGTGGACCACGGCCTGATCGAGGCGGTCGAGTCCATGGGCGGCGGCGTCCCCACCCTGGTCGGCAAGGTCCTGCTCCCGCAGGCCCTGCCCTCCCTGGTCGCCGCCGTCACCACGACCCTGATCACCCTGATCGGCTACTCCGCCATGGCCGGCGCGGTCGGCGGCGAAGGCCTCGGCTCCAAGGCCATCACCTACGGCTTCCAGCGTTTCGAGACCGGCTTCATGCTCGCCACCGTCGTGGTCCTGATCGCGGTCGTCACCGTGATCCAGCTGATCGGCGACGGTGCGGTACGCCTCCTCGCCCGACGCGGCCGTACGGCCTGAGGCCCGCGGGCCCCACCAGACTTCCCCACCCCAGAGAGCCCGCACTTGTCGTGCTTGGGCCACCACCCGCAAGAACCGCGCACGACCTGCGCACTTGCACCGCAATGAAAGGCACTCTTCGTGCGTAAGAACATCAAGGCCACCGCCTTCGCCGCCGCCTCCGCCGCGCTCGCCCTCGGCCTCACCGCCTGCGGCAGCTCCTCGGACCCGTCCTCCACCAAGGCCGACGGCGGCAAGGCCGACGCGAGCAAGCCGCTCGTCATAGCGGCCTCCCCGAGCCCGCACGCCGACATCCTGAACTTCGTCAAGGACAAGCTCGCGGCCAAGGAGGGCCTCAAGCTGGAGGTGAAGGAGTTCACGGACTACGTGCTCCCCAACACCGCCACCGAGCAGGGCCAGGTCGACGGCAACTACTTCCAGCACAAGCCGTACCTCGACGACTTCAACAAGAAGAACGGCACCCACATCGTGCCCGTCGTGAACGTGCACCTGGAGCCCCTCGGCCTCTACTCCAAGAAGGTCAAGGCCCTCACCGACATCAAGGCCGGCCAGACCATCGCCGTCCCCAACGACACCACCAACGAGGGCCGCGCGCTCCAGCTGCTCGCCGCGAACAACCTGATCACCCTCAAGGAAGGCGCCGGCACCGGCGCCAAGTTGTCCGACATCACCGACAAGAAGGGCCTGGAGTTCAAGGAGCTGGAGGCCGCCACGGTCCCGCGCGCCCTGAACGACGTGGACGCCGCGGTCATCAACGGCAACTACGCCCTGGAGTCCAAGCTCTCGCCCGCCAAGGACGCGCTCGTCCTGGAGAAGGCCGAGGGCAACCCGTACGCCAACTTCCTCGCGGTGAAGGCCGGCAACGAGAAGGACCCGCGGATCGAGAAGCTCGCCAAGCTCCTCAACTCCGACGAGGTCAAGAAGTTCATCGAAGACAAGTACCAGGGCTCGGTCATCCCGGCCTTCGGCGCCCCGCAGGCCTGATCGCCACTGCTGCTCGGCCCCGTACCGCCCGCCGGGCGTGCGGGGCCGAGCGCTGCCCGCTTCCGGGCAACCCGGCCGCCACATCCCCCCGCCGATGCTGCATGCTGTGCCTACGGCCCGCACAAAGGTCCAGCAACGGCATGGAGCTGCGCATGACTACCACCTTCCCGGACGTCACCATCAGCACGGACCGGCTGGTGCTGCGCCCCTTCGACGGGGAGGACGTCAGCGCGCTCGCCGAGATGATGAACGACGAGCAGATCACCGCCTGGACCTCGGTACCGCACCCCTACACCCATGCCGACGCCCACGCCTGGGCCACCCGGCACTCCCACGCGGAGCGCACCGAGGGCAGGGGAATCGTCTTTGCTGTCGCCGAGTTCCTCACCCAGCGCCTCGTCGGCATCGTGCACCTCCAGAACACCAACTGGCGCACCCGCAGCACCGAGGTCGGCTACGTCACCGCACCCTGGGCCCGCGGTGAGGGCTATGCGAGCGAGTCCGTGCTCGCCGTTGCCCAGTGGCTCTTCCGCGACCAGGGCTTCGAACGCCTCGAACTGCGCACCGCCGCCGACAACACCGCCTCCCAGCAGGTGGCCCAGAAGATCGGCTGCATCAGCGAAGGCGTCCTGCGCAACGCGTGGATAGTGCGGACCCAGAACCCCGACGGCTCCTGGGCGGACACCCGCACCGACCTCATCGTCTGGAGCCTCGTCCCCGAGGACATCGAAGACATCGACGACGGGGACGGGTACAACGGCCACGAGGCGTACGGCCGGGACGGGTACGGCCGCGACGGCTTCGGATACGGCCGCGGAGCACAGGCGGACGCGAGCGGCTACGCCGTCGGCGCCGACTGGAGCTGACCCGATGACCAGGTAGTCTCACCGTGCCCGCCGCCCCTGCCGACGAAGCTTCGCCCGCCCCCACCCCAGGAGACTGACGACGATGGCCGACCGGGTCACGGTGATCGGCTGGGACGGCTCGCCCCTGACCGCGGCAGCCCGGTCCGCGCTCTCCGCCGCCACCCTCGTGGCCGGCGCCGCGCACCACCTCGCACTCCCCGAGGTCCCGCCCACCGCCGAACGCATCCGCCTGGGCAGCCTCGGCCTCGCCGCCCGCCGCATCGCCGGCCACCGCGGCACCGCCGTCGTCTTCGCCGACGGCGACCCCGGCTTCTTCGGCGCCGTGCGCACCCTGCGGGCTCCCGAGCACGGCCTGGAGGTCGAGGTCGTCCCCGCCGTGTCCTCCGTGGCCGCCGCCTTCGCCCGCGCCGGCATGCCCTGGGACGACGCCCAGGTCGTCGTCGCCCACCCCCGCACCCTGCGCCGCGCCGTCAACGTCTGCCGCGCCCACGCCAAGGTCGCCGTCCTCACCTCGCCGGGCGCCGGCCCCGCCGAACTCGCCCTGCTGCTCGGCGGGGTCCACCGCACCTTCGTCATCTGCGAGGCGCTCGGCACCGCCAAGGAACAGGTGACCGTCCTCACCTCCGACCGGGCCGCCGACCACAGCTGGCGCGACCCCAACGTCGTCATCGTCATCGGCGGACAGGCGTCCGTCGCCTCCGCCACCTCCTCCGCGGCCGCCGAACCGGCATGGCTCCTCGGCCAGAGCCCCGCCCAGAGCGGTCCCCGCGGCTGGGCCCGCACCCTGCCCGACGGTGGGGAAGGGGAGTCGGCGCAGCTGCGTGCCGCCCAGCTGGCCCGGCTCGGCCCGCGCACCGGCGACCTCGTCTGGGACATCGGCACCGGATCCGGCGCCCTCGCCGTGGAAGCCGCCGCGTTCGGCGCCGCCGTCATCGCCGTCGACGCCGACCCGCGCGCCTGCGAGCGCGCCACCGCCGCCGCCCGCCAGCGGGGCGTACAGCTCCAGGTCGTCGCCGGCCGCGCACCGCACGTACTGGAGGACCTCCCCGAACCCGACGTCGTCCGCGTCGGCGGCGGGGGAGCCGAGGTCGTCGCGGCCGTCGCCGACCGCCGCCCCGAACGTATCGTCAGCCACGCCTCCACCCGCGACGAGGCGGAGGCCATCGGCCGTGCGCTCGCCGAGGGCGGCTACACCGTCGAGTGCGCGCTCCTCCAGTCCGTGGGCCTGGACACCCGTACGTGGGGTGAACAGGACCGTTCCGTCGTGTTCCTCCTGGCAGCCGAACGCCCCGTGAACCGCTAGCGCGGAGGCCGGGGTAGGCTGGCCGATCGTCGTACTGACCTGGCCGTACTGCCCCGGTTTGACCTGGGGTGACGGCACCGCGAGACGCGCGACGTGGCGCAGTCCACAACGGACCGTCGCGGTAATGGCCGCCATGGTGGCGAACGGGCGCGACAATGCTTACTGGTTGTCGCGCAGGGCGTGCGGGAGACGGACGCGTCGCACGGCAGCCCGCACGGCAAAGCCGCCCGGCGGCCTCGTGGGGGGCCGGGCGATCGAAGAGGCAAAACCGATGGGCGAGGGGTACGCATGACTGACACCGGCCAGGTACCGGGCGAGGGTCTCCCGGACGACGCGGGCATGGTGGATCAGCAGGGCATTCCCGCTCCGGTCCAACACCCGGGCCCCGTCCCCACGCCCGTCCAGGGCGGCTACGCCTTCCAGGACCTCGTGGACAACCCGGCCGAGCAGGACGACGAGGAACTGCTGCTGATGCCGAGCGGCCAGGGCGCGTGGAGCGACCCGCAGGTCGTCCCGCAGGCGCCGGTCTTCCCCGTCGAAACCTCCTACGGCGACGCGCCCTACGTCGAGTACTCCGAGGCACCCGCCGCCTACGCGGAGCCCGCCTACCCCGGCTTCCCCGACCCCTCCTACGCCGACGCCTCGTACAGCGCCGGCGCGCACGAGGCCGGCGGCCGCGACTCCGGCGCGCTCGACCTCGGCGGCCTCGTGGTCCCGCCGGCGGCCGCCCAGGCGGCGCCGGCCGCGCCCGTCGCCCCGGCCGCGCCCGCCCGCCGGCCGCTGCACATGGGCCCGCCGGTGCCCGAGGCCACCGGCGGCGTCGTACGTTCCCTCGCCGACCGGGGTCCGGCCGCCGCTCCGGTCGCGCCCGCCGTGCCCGTCGCCGCCGCGGTGAGCGCGCCCGTGGCCCCGGCGGCCCCGGTGGCGCCCGTCGCCGTGGCACCGGTCCCGGTCCAGGTGGCCGGACCGCCGACCCTCGGCCCCGAGTACCTGGACGTCCCGCGCCCCGAAGCCGTCGCCGTGCCGGCCGCCCCGCAGCCCGGCGAGATCCCGCCGCAGGCCGGTGCGCCGTGGCCGGCGGAGCCGGTGCCGGCCGCGGTCCCCGAGCCCGTGGCAGCCGCCGGGGCGCCGGTGGCGGCGCCCGGGGTGCCCGTGGCCGTGGAAGCCCCCGCCGCCCCGGAGCCCCCGCAGCCGGAGCCCGCCCCGCAGCCCGCCCCAGAGCCGGTCGCGGTACCGGTCGCGGAGCCGGTCGCGGTACCGGTCGCGGAGCCCGAGCAGGTCGCCGCGGCGGAGCCCGAGCCCGTCGCCGTCGTCGAGCCGCAGCCCGTCGTGGCCGAGGCCGCGCCGGTCGAGGCGCTGGTGGCCGAAGCGCCCGTGGCGGCCCCCGCGCCCGTCGTGCAGGCTCCGGTAGCGGAGGTTCCGGCCCCCGAGCCGCAGCCGCAGCCGGAGGCCCTGCCCGCGGAAACGGTGGCCCAGGCCCCCGCGACCCCCGAGGTCGTCGAAGCAGCCGCCGTCACAGCCGCCGGGCCCGTCGCCGCGGAGCCGGCCGCTGCCGAGGGCCCGGTCGCCCCGGAAGCCGTGGCGGAACCCGTCGTCGAAGCCGTGGCGGTGCAGCCCGAGGTCGCTGCCGAACCCGCTCCCACGGCCCTGCCGGTGGCCGAGCCGGAGCCGGAGCCCGAACCCGCCGCGGCAGCGGCAGCCGAACAGGCGGCCGAAACGGTGGCCGAGCAGGCTCCCGAGGCGGCTCCCGAGACCGCCCCGCAGGCCGCTCCCGAGCCCGAGGCCGCCCCCGAACCCGCCCCGGAGCCCTCCGCGGGCGAGGCGGCCCCCGCGTACGCCGACGCCGAGCGCGAGGCCGTCCTGCGCGTCATGCGCGAGCGCCGCGACATCCGCAACGGCTTCCGCACCGACCCGATCCCGCACGAGGTGCTGCTCCGCGTCCTGGAGGCCGCGCACCACGCGCCCAGCGTGGGCCACTCCCAGCCCTGGGACTTCGTCGTCATCCGCTCGGCCGAGACCCGCCGGACGATGCACGAGCTCGCCCAGCGCCAGCGCGAGGCCTATGCGAAGTCCCTGCCCAAGGGCCGGGCGAAGCAGTTCAAGGAACTCAAGATCGAGGCCATCCTCGACACCCCGGTGAACATCGTCGTCACCGCCGACCCCACCCGCGGCGGCCGCCACACCCTCGGCCGCCACACCCAGCCGCAGATGGCCCCGTACTCCTCGGCCCTCGCCGTCGAGAACCTCTGGCTCGCCGCGCGCGCCGAGGGCCTCGGCGTCGGCTGGGTCAGCTTCTTCGACGAGCGCGAGATGGTCCGCGAGCTCGGCCTGCCGGAACACCTCGAAGTCGTCGCGTACCTGTGCGTCGGCTACGTCGACGAGTTCCCGGAGGAGCCCGAACTGGCGCAGGCCGGCTGGTCGCAGCGCCGCCCGCTGGCCTGGGTCGTCCACGAGGAGACGTACGGGCGCCGCGCGCTGCCCGGCGAGGCGCCGCACGACCTGCTCTCGGAGACGGTCGCCAGCATCCGCCCGCTCGACGCGAAGGCGCTGGGCGAGGCGTGGGAGCGCCAGAAGCGCATGACCAAGCCCGCCGGGGCGCTGGGCATGCTCGAAATCATCTCCGCACAGCTGTCCGGCCTCTCCCGGGTCTGCCCGCCGCCGATCCCGGAGCCGGCCGCGGTCGCGATCTTCGCGGGCGACCACGGGGTCCACGCCCAGGGCGTCACCCCGTGGCCCCAGGAGGTCACCACGCAGATGGTGGCCAACTTCCTGGGCGGCGGCGCGGTCTGCAACGCGTTCGCCAACCAGGTGGGCGCCGAGGTCTGCGTCATCGACGTCGGCGTCGCGGGCGAGCTCCCGGCCACGCCGGGCCTGCTCCCGCGCAAGGTCCGCCCCGGTACGGCCGACCTCTCCACCGGCCCGGCGATGACCCGCGAAGAGGTCGTCGCCGCCATCGAGGTGGGCATCGAGACGGCCCGCGACCTGGTCGCGGCCGGCAACAAGGCGCTGCTCACCGGCGAGATGGGCATCGCCAACACGACCGTCTCGGCGGCCCTCATCTCGGTCTTCACCGGAGTCGACCCGGCGGAGGTCACCGGCCGCGGCACCGGCATCAACGACGAGACGCACGCCCGCAAGGTCGATGTCGTACGGCGCGCGCTGGAGCTGCACCAGCCGGATCCGGCGGACCCGATCGGCGTCCTCGCGGCCATCGGCGGCCTGGAGCACGCGGCGATCGTCGGCCTCCTGCTGGCCGGGGCCTCGCTCCGCACACCGGTCATCCTGGACGGCGTCAGCGCGGGCGCGGCGGCCCTGGTCGCCCGGGCCATCGCCCCCGAATCGCTGTCGGCGTGCATCGCGGGCCACCGCAGTGCGGAGCCGGGGCACGTGGCCGCCCTGAACAAGCTCGGCCTGCGCCCGCTGGTGGACCTGGACCTGCGCCTCGGCGAGGGAACGGGCGCCCTGCTGGCCCTCCCGCTGGTCCAGAGCGCGGCCCGCGCTATGCACGAGGTGGCCACCTTCGACTCCGCCGGCGTCACGGAGAAGTAACCCGGAGACGGGGGGACGGAGGCAGCCGCCGCTCTGCGGGACCCCGCCCCCCACCGGGTCGTATCGTTGACCCGGACAGCGAAACCGCACGTCAGTAGCAGACAAGCCGCTCCAGCGCAGCAGCGGCAAGGACCCGCCGCACAGGAGCCCAACCGCCATGGCACACCCGGCACACCCCGCCTACCCCGTAGGACTCCGCCTCGCCGGCCGCCGCGTCGTCGTCATCGGCGGCGGTCAGGTCGCCCAGCGTCGGCTGCCCGCGCTCGTCGCGGCCGGCGCCGACGTCCTGTTGATCTCCCCCTCCGCGACGCCCTCCGTGGACGCCATGGCCGAGACGGGCGAGATCCGCTGGGAGCGCCGCCGCTACCAGGACGGCGACCTGGACGGTGCCTGGTACGCGCTGATCGCGACCCGGGACCGGGCCGCCAACGACGCCGCGTCCGCCGAGGCCGAGGCCCGCCGGGTCTGGTGCGTGCGCGCCGACGACGCCGAGGCTGCCACCGCGTGGACGCCGGCCACCGGCCGCGTCGAGGGCGTGACCGTCGCCGTCCTGAGCGGCAACGACCCGCGCCGTTCCGCCGCCGTGCGCGACGCCGTCATCGAGGGGCTGCGGGACGGCTCCCTGACCGGCGCCCGCCCGCACACGCCCGGCGTGGCCCTCGTCGGCGGCGGCCCCGGCGACCCCGACCTGATCACCGTCCGCGGGCGCCGTCTCCTCGCCGAGGCCGACGTGGTCATCGCGGACCGGCTCGGCCCGCGCGACCTGCTCGACGAACTCCCGCCGCACGTCGAGGTCATCGACGCCGCGAAGATCCCGTACGGCCGCTACATGGCCCAGGAGGCCATCAACAACGCCCTGATCGAGCACGCGAAGGCCGGCAAGGCCGTCGTCCGCCTCAAGGGCGGCGACCCGTACGTCTTCGGCCGTGGCATGGAGGAGCTCCAGGCCCTCGCCGAGGCGGGCATCGCCTGCACCGTCGTGCCCGGCATCTCCAGCTCCATCTCGGTGCCGAGCGCCGCCGGCATCCCGGTCACCCACCGCGGCGTGGCGCACGAGTTCACCGTGGTCAGCGGGCACGTCGGTCCCGACGACCCGCGTTCCCTGGTGGACTGGGCCTCCCTCGCCAAGCTCACCGGCACCCTGGTGGTCCTGATGGGCGTCGACAAGATCGGCCTGATCGCCGAGGCCCTGGTCCGGCACGGCCGCTCCGCGGACACCCCGGTCGCGGTGGTCCAGGAGGGCACCACCGCCACCCAGCGCCGCGTGGACGCCACCCTCGCCACCGTCGGCGAGACCGTACGGGCGCAGGAGATCCGTCCGCCCGCGGTCATCGTCATCGGCGAGGTCGTCAACGTCGGCACCCCTGCCGCCTGAAACACCCGTGCCCGGCACGGCCGTTGGCACCACACCCCGGACAAGGCAGTATCACCCTGTGGCTGATCTCATCACCGTCGAAGACCCCGACGACCCGCGCCTGCGCGACTACACGGGCCTGACCGACGTCGAACTCCGGCGCCGGCGCGAGCCCGAGGAAGGCCTCTTCATCGCCGAGGGCGAGAAGGTCATCAGACGCGCCAAGGACACCGGGTACGAGATGCGCTCGATGCTGCTCTCCGCCAAGTGGGTCGACGTCATGCGCGACGTCATCGACGAGCTCCCGGCCCCGGTCTACGCCGTCACCCCGGAGCTCGCCGAACGCGTCACCGGCTACCACGTGCACCGCGGCGCCCTCGCCTCCATGCAGCGCAAGCCGCTGCCGGCGGCCGACGAACTACTCGCGGCGGAGGGGACGGGCCACCGGATCGCCGTCTTCGAGGGATTCGTCGACCACGCCAACCTCGGCGCCGCGTTCCGCAGCGCCGCCGCCCTCGGCATCAGCGCGATACTGCTCTCCCCGGACTGCGCGGACCCGCTCTACCGGCGTGCGATCAAGGTCTCGATGGGGTCCGTCTTCTCGGTCCCGTACGCACGCCTGGACCAGTGGCCCGCCGACCTGGAGAAGGTCCGCGAGGCGGGCTACCGGATCCTGGCGATGACGCCGAGCGAGAAGGCCACGCCGCTGGACCAGGTCCCGCCGGAGCGCTTCGAACGCTCCGCGATCATGCTCGGCTCCGAGGGGCACGGACTGTCCACGTACGCGCTGAGGGCCGCCGACGAGTGGGTGCGGATCCCGATGGCGGAGGGGATCGACTCGCTGAACGTGGCCGCGGCCTCGGCGGTGGCCTTCTACGCCACCCGCCCGCCCCAGAGCCCGCTCCCGGCCCCGCCGGAGATCTAGAGCTTCTGGGCGGCGGCGATGCCCAGCGCGACGATCAGCGTCACCACGACGAACACGATCAGGCGCTGCCGCATCAGCCGGGGGTCCGGCCGTGCGGGGCGCCGCCCCGCTCCCGTCGTACGGGGGGCCGGGCGGCCGCCCGTACGCCCCGCCGTCGGCCGGGAGGACGGGCCGCCCGGGTTCCGCGAGGACGAGGGCCGCGCGTGCGGACCGCTGTGCGGGCCCTTGCCCGCACCGCCCTGGCTGCCGTGCCCGGGCCCGCCCTGTCCGTGACCCTGGTCCGGTGCCTGGGGCGCGGGCGTGCCGCCCGTACGGCGCTCCGTGCGCTGGTCGGCGTACGCATCGGCCCGCTCCGCCAGCCGCCCGGTGGGCCGCTCGGTCCGCGCCCGCTGGGCCGGCGGGCGGCCGTCGGACAGCCCCTGCGCCTCGCGGGCCGCGATCTCCTTGAGCCGCATCGACAGCTGGAGCGTGCTGGGCCGCTCCTCGGGATCCTTGGCCAGGCAGGCCTGTACGAGGGGCGCGAGCGCGTCCGGAACCCCGACCAGATGCGGTTCCTCGTGCACCACCCGGTACAGCATGACCTCTGAACTGCCGTGCCCGAAGGGCGAGTCGGCGGTCGCCGCGTAGGCCAGGGTGGCGCCCAGCGCGAACACGTCGGTGGCCGGGGTGACCGCGGCGCCGCGCACCTGCTCGGGAGCGAGGAAGCCGGGGGAGCCGACGGCCGTGCCCACATGGGTGAGGGTGCTCGCACCGGTGGCCCAGGCGATCCCGAAGTCGATGATCCGCGGGCCCTTGGGGGACAGAAGAATGTTCGAGGGCTTGAGATCGCGATGGACGACCCCCGCCTCGTGCACGGCGACCAGTCCTTCGGAGAGCGCGGCCCCGATCGCGGCGATCTGCGCGGCCGTGAGGGGGCCTTCCTCGGCCACCTTGTCGTGCAGCGACGGGCCGGGCACGTACTGCGTGGCGAACCACGGCCGCTCCGCCTCCAGGTCCGCGGCCACCAGGCGCGCGGTGCACCCGCCGCGGATCCGCCGGGCGGCGGACACCTCGCGCGCGAAGCGCGAGCGGAACTCCTGGTCCTCGGCCAGATCCGGCCGGATCACCTTGAGCGCGACACGCTGTCCGCGCCGGTCCGATCCCAGGTAGACCACGCCCATGCCGCCGGCGCCGAGCCGCCGGTGCAGCCTGAACGAGCCGACGACACGCGGGTCCTCGCGCCGGAGCCGCATCATCGCCATGTCCACCCCGCTGACCGGTCGTCCTGTTGACGTGCCACAGCTTACGGACGATCCGCCACGAGCGCTCAGAGGCCGCGCCCTCGCCGGAAGATTCGATCGTCAGTGCGGCACGGCCCACTTGAGGGTTCCTCACCCGCACGGACCCCTGTCCGCAAGGCACTTGCCGGTACGCCCAAACGGCCCTCGCCCCAAGGGGATTGGGGCGCCGGTAAGGGTGGTGCGCCGGGCGCGCGCCGGCCGCGGGTGCGTGCGCCGGGCGGCCGCGCAGGGTGGATCTTGTGCGTACCCCGTCGGCAGACACGCATGCGCGGGGAGTGACGGAAGTGAGCGAAGTCACTACCCTCCGGTCATCCCCTCCGGGAAGACCCCCAGGGCGGGGGAGCGGTCTCCACCCAGGGGAGTACGCGCGGGGTGGCCCCGTCATCCTCCCGGAGGCCTGCCAAGCGGTACGAGGGCAGGACGCCAGGGGCCTTCCACGCACCTAGTGTTGAAGACAAGCGGCGGGTGGCGCACTCGTCCCCCGAGGTCACGAGCCCGCCGCTGCCAACCGACAGGGAGAGGGTCATGGCGGACATCACGCGGCACGGACGCAAGGCATTCGCGTTCAACGGCCATGAGTCCGGCACCCGCCATCCACTGGTGGCCGCGGCCATGGTGCTCCCCCTGGCCGCCCTCCTGCTCTTCCTCTTCGGAGGATTCGACCAGGTGGCGGCACAGGCGTCGTCCGTGGGCGTGATGCTGGGGCGCTGAGCGGCGCCCCAGGTCCGGGAGAGCGGCCCGGGCCGGGACATCGGCCTGTCGAACCCCGTGGGGACGGGGGCGCGACGGACGGCAGGAGAAGGGTGCTGCCCGTACGACTGGGGAGTCGGACGGGCAGCACCCTTTTTCATGCCCGCGGGTGCGTAACCTGCTCCAGAGACGCCAGTGACGGGAGCAGCGGAGCCGCGATGAACCAGGAGCCACTGCCCGCCGCCCTCGCGGCGTACGCCGGCGCGGGGGAGCACGGCACCCCGTACGAGCTGCTCGCCGAACGGGAGGACGGGACCGTCGTGCGCTGCGGCGACGTGGTCGCCAAGGCGCACGCCGGGGACAGCGACCGCGAAGGCCTCGCCGTACGGATGAGGATCGCCGCGGACCAGGCGCTGGCCGGCGTGCTGCTGGCCCCGCTGCACCCCGAGGTCGGCTTCCTCGCGGGCCGCCCCGTGTCCCTCTGGCCGTACGGGGCCCCGGTCGACCCCGAGCGCCCGGGGGACGCCCCCTGGGAGGCGGCGGGGCGGCTGCTGGCGGCCCTGCACCAGGTGCCCGTGCACCGGCTGCCCGGCCCGGTCCCGCCGATGCGCGGCCCGGCCAAGCTGGCCCGGGCCCTGCGCCGCCTGGACCGGGCGACGGCTTGGGGCCGGGCGGGCGGTCCGGCGGCCCGGACGGCCGCTCCCGCGGCCCCTGCCGGGGGTCCCTCGGCCACCGGCGTCGCAGCGGTCACCGCCGGGGCCGCCGGGGTCCGGAGCACCTCCGGGGCGCGCAGCGGGCCCGCCCTCGTGCCCGGCCCCGCCGAGGGCCGCCCCGCCGGTGACCTCGTCCGGGCCGCGGCGCGGACCCTGCCCGCCTGGGTGCGGGGGGAGGCTCCGGCGCCCCGGGGCGGGGCGCTGTGCCACGGGGACCTGCACCTCGGGCAGTTGGTCCGGGGGCCCGGCCCCGACGGGGGTTGGCGGCTCATCGACGTCGACGACCTCGGCATCGGCACTCCTGCCTGGGACCTGGCCCGGCCGGCCGCCTGGTACGCCGCGGGCCTGCTCGACACCAGTGCCTGGGTCACCTTCCTCGACTCCTACCGTGCCGCCGGCGGCCCCGCGGCCGGGCCGCCCGGCTCCGACCCCTGGCCGGAACTGGACCTCGTGGCCCGGGCACTCACCGTGCAGACCGCCGCCCTCGCCCTTGCCAAATCGGCAGAAAACCACCGCCGACTCGACGATGTGGAACGACTGATGGTGGAATCCTGTGCCCGAATTGCCTCCCTCCCGCCCGACTTGGAGGAGAAGGGTCCGTCGTAGGGTGAGCTTCACGCCACCGGGCATGCATCCGGTGTCGAAGCAGACGGCGAGGAGTTGATCCGGTCATGCAGTGTCCGAAGTGTCACGCGATGATGCACACCTACAACCGCAACGGTGTCCAGATCGAGCAGTGCAGCGGCTGTCGCGGGATCTTCCTCGACTACGGCGAGCTGGAGGCGCTGACCCGCATGGAGTCCCAGTACACCGCCGGCCAGTACGGCCAGGTCCCGCCGCCGGCAGCGCCCCCGGCCCCCTACCCGGTCCAGCACGCCGCCCCCGCGCCCGCCTGGGGCGCCCCGCACCACGGCAGCCACGGCCACCACGGCCACCACAAGGGCGGCTTCGCCCGGATGCTCTTCTCCTCCTGAGGCGCCCCGGGGCCCCGTTCGCCGGGGCCCCACCCGCTCCCGGCAGCGCAGGAACCCCAACGCAGAAGCCCCGGCCGTCGAAACGGCCGGGGCTTCCGGGTGGTGCGCGATACTGGGATTGAACCAGTGACCTCTTCCGTGTCAGGGAAGCGCTCTCCCGCTGAGCTAATCGCGCGGGACCGCGGTACGAAACCGCAGGTGGTGCGTGTACTGCGTGCGCGATACTGGGATTGAACCAGTGACCTCTTCCGTGTCAGGGAAGCGCTCTCCCGCTGAGCTAATCGCGCGGGGGTCCTTGCGGACCAGTGGACGATACTGGGATTGAACCAGTGACCTCTTCCGTGTCAGGGAAGCGCTCTCCCGCTGAGCTAATCGTCCTTGGAGGTGGAGACGGGATTTGAACCCGTGTAGACGGCTTTGCAGGCCGTTGCCTCGCCTCTCGGCCACTCCACCATGGAGCTGCAGGGGTTCTCGGGAAGATCCCCCACTTCGAGCGGACGACGAGACTCGAACTCGCGACATCCACCTTGGCAAGGTGGTGCTCTACCAACTGAGCTACGTCCGCAGGTCACCGTGTTCGCTCCGGGGTTTTTCCCCTTCGCTCCCTGGCGACGTGTTGAACTCTAGCGGATTCCCGGGCCAGCTCAAAAACGCGTTTCCGCAGCGTGCTGCCGCTCGATCACCACCGGTCACCCCACCGGCGCCGCGGCGTCACCGGTCTTAGACTCGCAGCCGTGCACGACCTGCTCCCCCTGGCCCGCTTCGGCGGCCTCCTCGCGACCGACCTCCGGGACGTCACCAGCGACCCCTGCGCCCTCGACTCGGCGGGCTTCTGGGCGGTGTCCGCAGACTTCGAGGGGCAGCTGGTCTGCGCCCGCTTCGGTGACGTACGCCCCGACCCCGTCCCGGCGCCCGTCCCCGGAGCCTGGCGCGGGCCCGCCGCCGACCAGTGGTCCTCCTCACTGGACCGCGCCGCCTACACGTCCGGCGTACGCCGGATCCGCGAGTACATCGCGGCCGGCGAGGTCTACCAGGCCAACCTGTGCCGCGTGATGTCCGCGCCGTTGCCCGACCCGGACCGCGCCGACGTGGACGCCCTCACGGCGCTGCTCGCGCGCGGCAACCCGGCCCCGTTTGCAGGAACGATTCGCCTCCCGGCTCACGGCGTCGAGATCGCCACCGCGTCCCCCGAGCTGTACCTGCGCCGGGCCGGCCGCCACGTGGAGTCCGGCCCCATCAAGGGCACCGGTCGCACCGCCGCCGACCTCCTGCCCAAGGACCACGCCGAGAACGTGATGATCGTGGACCTCGTACGCAACGACCTCGGCCGGGTCTGCGCCACCGGCTCGGTCGCCGTCCCCGAGCTGTGCGCCGTCGAGGAGCACCCGGGCCTGGTCCACCTCGTCTCCACCGTGACCGGCGAACTCGCCGACGGTGCGGGTTGGCCCGAGCTGCTCGCCGCGACGTTCCCGCCGGGCTCCGTCACCGGCGCGCCCAAGTCCTCCGCCCTGCGGATCATCGAGGCGCTGGAGACCGCCCCCCGCGGCCCCTACTGCGGGGGCATCGGCTGGGTCGACGCCGACCGCGGCACCGCCGAGCTCGCCGTCGGCATCCGCACCTTCTGGATCGACCGCCAGTTCCCGAGCGGTCCGCGCCTGCTCTTCGGTACCGGCGCCGGCATCACCTGGGGCTCCGACCCCGAACGCGAATGGGCCGAGACCGAACTGAAGGCCGCCCGCCTGCTCCGGGTAGCGTCGGGAGCCCACGAGGTGACCGGCACCCCTGGGTGAGCGGAGGGATCGTACGGTGAGGATCTGGCTCGACGGAGCGCTGCGGGACGCCGACGGCGCACGGGTGTCCGTGTTCGACCACGGACTGACCGTGGGCGACGGCGTGTTCGAGACACTGAAGGCGGAGCGCGGTACGGCCTTCGCGCTCACCCGCCACCTGGACCGGCTGACCCGCTCGGCCCGCGGCCTCGGACTGCCCGACCCCGACCAGGACGAGGTGCGCCGGGCCTGCGCGGCCGTCCTGGAGGCCCATCCGATGCCGCTCGGCCGGCTGCGCATCACGTACACGGGCGGCATCTCCCCGCTCGGCTCCGACCGCGGGGACAACGGCCCCACCCTGGTCGTGGCCGTCGGCGAGACCACCCGCCGCCCGGACACGACCGCCGTGATCACCGTGCCCTGGGTCCGCAACGAGCGCTCCGCCGTGGCCGGACTGAAGACCACCTCGTACGCAGAGAACGTCGTCGCGCTGGCCGCCGCGGCCCGGGAAGGGGCCTCCGAGGCCCTGTTCGCCAACACCGTCGGGCGGCTGTGCGAGGGCACCGGCTCCAACGTCTTCGTCGTCCTCGACGGAGAGCTGCACACCCCGCCCGTCGCCTCGGGCTGCCTCGCCGGAATCACCCGGGCCCTCGTCGTGGAGTGGGCCGGGGCCAAGGAGACCGACCTGCCCTTCGAGGTGCTGGCGCAGGCCGAGGAGATCTTCCTGACCTCCACGCTCCGCGACGTGCAGGCCGTCCACCGGGTCGACGGGCGCACGACGGCGGCCGCGCCGGGGCCGGTCACGGCCGAGGCGATGCGGATCTTCGACGCGCGCGCAGGCGACGACCTGGACCCGTGAGGCGCCGGGCGTGAGGCGTGGGACGGGCGGGACCGGGGCGCCGGCTGCGCCCGAACCGCCCGTTTATTGGCTGTCGCAGGTGGCCGCAGGGCGGGTAGAACTCGATTTGATGACCACCACCCTGCGGCCGAGCGGGCCGCTTCAGCAGAGCACCGGGGGCGCGCGGTCGCGCCCGTACGAGATCCGGGTCAACAGCAGGCGCGTCGGTGCGCTGCTGGTCGCCTGCGACACGCCCTTCGGGCCGACCGTCGGCGAGATCCGCGACCTCGCCGTCGACGAGCCCGACCGGCGGCGCGGCCGCGCCACGGTCGGGGCGCTCGCCGCCGAGGAGGTGCTGCGCGGTTGGGGCTGCCGCCGCGTCCGGGCCTCCGTACCCGCCGCGTCGGCGGGCGGACTGCGGATGGCGCAGGCGCTCGGGTACACCGAGTACAGCCGCAACATGGCCAAGGACCTCCCCGCGGAGCCGCCCGAGCTCCGCGAAGGGGTCGTCGGCCGGCCCATGACGGAGGCCGAGTACGAGGTCTGGATCGTCGAGGCGATCGACGGCTACGCGGCGGACTGGACCAGCCGCGGCCTGTCCGAGGAAGCGGCGCGGGCCAAGTCGGTGGCCGACCACGAGCGCCAGCTGCCGCACGGCCTGGCCACCGAGGGCGCCACCCTGTGCGTCCTGGAGGTGGGGGGCGCGCCCGTCGGCCACGTCTGGGTGGCGCCTTCCGGGGAGGGCGCGTACGTCTTCGACGTCGCGGTCGCCGAGGAGCACCGCGGCCGGGGGTACGGACGGGACCTGATGCTGCTCGCCGAACGGGCGGCCCTCGCCGGCGGACACCGCGTCCTCGGGCTCCACGTCTTCGCAGGCAACACCCCGGCTCTGCGGTTGTACGAATCCCTCGGCTACCGGACGACCGACGTCAACTACGCCAAGGACCTCCTCTAGCCGTTGTCGGCGGCGAGCAGGCGGTCCGCGATCTCCTCGATGCGGGCGCGCAGGCCCTCCTGGCTCTTGCCGCCGTCGAGACGTTCGCCGTCGATCACGTACGTCGGGGTGCCGGTGACGCCGATGGCCTTGCCCTCGGCCTGGTCGGCGTCGACGATCAGGATGTGCCGGCCGTCGATCATGGCGGTGTCGAGCTCCTCGACGTCGAGGCCGAGTTCACGTGCCACGTCCAGGAGTACGGCCTCCCCGCGCTCGCCGAGCTCCGCGGTGCGGGCGAGGACGGCCTCCACGTACGGCCACGCCCGGCCCTGCTCCGCGGCCTCCTCGGCCGCCTGCGCCGCCGCGAAGGCGTGCTTGTGCTTGTCCAGGGGGAAGTGGCGCAGCCGGATGTCCAGGCGGTCGCCGTAGCGGGCCCGCAGGGCGCGTACGTCGTCCAGGGCGCGGTGGCAGTCCGGGCACTGGAGTTCGCACCAGACGTCGAGGATCACGGAATCGGTCATGTGGCCAGTGTCCCAGCCGCCGGGCGCCGCCACCGAAACGCACCCCCCGACCCACCCCCCTGAGGAGGAGGGGCGACCCCGAGATCTCCCGGAGATCGGTGCCGGATCCGCTGCCGACATGGCCCGTACGGCGCCGCCCGGTGCAGGATGGAAGGGACGCAGTGCCCATCCCTGGAGGACCGCATGCTTGCCGAGACCATATGTTCCGCGGTGTCCGTGGCGGGCCTGGGGATCGCCGCGGTGACCGCGTACCGCAGGCGTTTCCTCGCTGCCACGCGCATCGCGGCGTACTCGCTGGTGCCGGTCGCCCTGGTGATGACGGGCCTCGTGGAGTGGGTGTCCGGGATCGTGTTCAACCCGACCGTGTGGGCGGGCTTCGGCCTGCTCGGGCTGTCCTGGGTGCTGTTCATGACCACGCGGGCCGTCGAGCGCCGCGGCCTGGGTGCGGGGGAGGAGCCCGAGAAGGCGGCGAAGGGGAGCCGGCGACAGGAGGCCGTGGCCCCGGCCGCGTCCGCCCCCTCGCTGGGCCAGGGTGAGCGTCCGCAGCCGGCCTCCCGCCCGGGCGCAGCCCCCGCCACTCCTACGGATGACTTCTCCGACATCGAAGCGATTTTGAAGAAGCACGGCATCTGAGGTCGGGGCGCACTATCGCCGCGAGCCTGACAAGAAGGGGTGAACTCCCGCGCGAACCCTGGCGTGTTGAGGACCCGATGCGGGCGCACTGCGCCATCATCGCCCGGACATGCTCGACACATCGCAGGGTGAGCCGCCGGTTCGCGCGCCGGCCCCGGACCCCGCCCCCGTTGCCGAGGAGCCGAGAGGCTGCCTCTTCGCGCTCTCGCAACCGCCCTTGATGATCTTCCTAGGGGTGATCGGCACCCTGCTGCTGCTGGCCGCCGTGCACGACCTGTTCCTGCTCTGACGATCCCGCGTCGGCCTCCTTGCGCCGGGCCCGGTACGCCGCCACGTGCAGCCGGTTCCCGCAGGTCCGGCTGTCGCAGTAGCGGCGCGAGCGGTTGCGGGACAGGTCCACGAAGGCCCGCCGGCAGTCGGGGGCCTCGCAGCGGCGCAGCCGCTCCTGTTCGCCGGAGACCACGATGAAGGCCAGAGCCATGCCGCCGTCGGCCGCGAGGTGGTCGCCCAGCGAGGCGCCCGGCGCGAAGTAGTGCACGTGCCAGTCGTAGCCGTCGTGGTCGGTCAGCTGCGGGGTGGTGCCGGCGGTCGCCACCAGCTCGTTGATCAGCCCGGCCGCGGTCCGCGGGTTGGGCGCACCGAAGACCTGGGCGAACTTGCCGCGGACGGTGCGCACCCCGGCGAGGTCGCGGGCGCCTAGGTCGCCCACGTCGCTGATCTCGTACTCGCGTACGAATTCGCGCAGCGAGCCGATGTCGGCCAGTCCGTCGGGCTGCTCCGCCTCCGCCGTGGTGTTCACCAGCGCGACGACGACGTCGAGCGCGCGACGGGTGTCGTGGGGAATCTGCACGAGGGTCGCTCCCTGGGGGCCGGGCCTGCGGCGACGGGCCAGTGCCGCCGCTGGGGGCCGACTCTAGCCGCCCCCGGGCGGCACCGGGAGGTGCCCCGGCGGCGACTGCGTCACGCACACCGGCGCCGCCCTCGCGGACGGCTTCCGCGAGAACAGCGCCGGCACTGCCTTATGTGGGTTTTCGTCCAGCCGGCACCGTCGCCCCGAGTCGGACGGTGCACAGTGGCTCCCGGCGCATGCCGGGAGGTGCTCCCTGCGAGCCTGGTTCAGCTTTCGGCCAGGATGTGGGAGAGCTCCTTGTCGAGGTCGAAGTGCCGGTGTTCGGTCCCGGGTGGAACCGCGGCGTCCGTCCGCTTGAGGAACGATTCGAGTGCGCGGGCGGGTGCTTCGAGCAGTGCTTCTCCCTCCGGTGAGCTCAGGGCGATGCAGACGACGCCCTGACCGTGGCTGCGGGACGGCCAGACGCGGACGTCTCCGGTTCCGGTGGGCCGGTGGAGGCCCTCAGCGAGGAGGTCTCGGGCGAAAACCCACTCGACCGTCTCCTCGGCGCCGGTGTGGAAGGTGGCGTGCACGGCGTAGGGATCGGCCGTGTCATACCGCAGGCCCGCCGGAACAGGCAGTGAGGACTCGCTCGACACAACGAGGCGCAGGTGCAGCTCGCAGCTGACCGTGGTGTTCATAAGCGCCAGGGCCTTTCGCTCAGTGTGCGCTCGGGGATTCGCACGTCGGCGAAATCGACATGCCACCTACGGTGCCGTTGTAAACCCCTCTGACCGTTTTGCGGACCTCTGGGTCCCTCCAACGGCGGATCCAAACCACCATTCACGTGTGCTTCCGGCTCCGGTAGATTCGGGGTCATGAATACGGGGAGTGACCGCGGGACCCAAGAGTCCGCAGCAGAGTCCGCAGCCGACGGCACGACCGAGCACACCACGGAAGCAGCGCCGCACGTATCGAAGGCTCCCGCCTTCATCAAGTCGCGCCGCACCCTGCACCTGAGCTGGCAGGTCGGCGTCTTCGTCGTCGGCCTCGCCGTCATCGGCGCCGGCGTAGCCATGCTCGTCCTGCCCGGCCCCGGCTGGGTCGCGATCTTCGCGGGCCTGGCGATCTGGGCCACGGAGTTCGCCTGGGCGTCGCTCGCGCTGCGCTGGACCAAGCGGAAGGTCACGGAGGCGGCGCAGAAGGCGCTGGACCCGAAGGTCCGCCGCCGCAACATCATCCTGACCAGCGTCGGGCTCGTGATCGCCGGCGCGCTGATCGGCTTCTACCTGTGGAAGTACGGCCTGACGATGCCCTGGGACCTCAAGGACCAGTGATGGTCCGGAACCACCGCTGACATGGGGTAATGTTTGCGGTGCGTCCGGGCGATTAGCTCAGTGGGAGAGCACTTCGTTCACACCGAAGGGGTCACTGGTTCGAACCCAGTATCGCCCACCCGGACCAAGGGCCCGGAGACTTCACCGTCTCCGGGCCCTTGGCATTTCGTGCCTCCCCGGCCGTCAGCCGAGCCGGCCGAGGGCCGCCCGCAGCCGCCGCGCGTCCCGCAGCCGCTTCTCGTACGTCGCCCCCACCACCAGGAGCAGCAGTCCCGCCAGTGCCGGCGGCAGCCAGCGCGGCAGCGCGTCGACGACCTGGACCACGTACGGGGCCAGCTCGTGCACGGCCACCGCCGCCAGGGCGGCGCCGCCGAGCAGCAGCGGCGCCTGGAGCCTGCGGTGCGCGCCCAGCAGGGTCACCGCCAGCGCCGCCAGCCCCAGCAGCAGCGGCCGCAGCCAGTGCGCGTCGCCCCAGGCCGCGATCAGGCTCGGCAGCAGCGTCGCGCCCAGCCCCGGCCCGTACGCGGCCCAGGACGAGGCCCGCGCGTCCCGGCGGCGGCGCAGGAAGCCCACCGCGAGCGCCGCCGCCGTCACCGGCAGCGTGTACGCCTCCGGCACCTGCACCCCCGAGGCCGACAGCCGGATCCACGTCGCCGCCACGAACAGGACGCCGGCCGCCCAGCCGAGCCCGCGCCGCTCCGCCCGTACCGCCGCGCCCGCGCAGACCACCCCGGCCAGCGCGCACACCAGCGCCGCCAGTGCCGGCTCCCGGGCCGCGAGGAGCAGCGCCACCGCGCCGACCACGGCCGCCGCGACCTCCGTCGACAGCCGCACCCGTCCCAGGCGCGGCCCGGCCGTCGCCACCGCCGCCGGGACCGCCAGGAGCGGCAGGGCCCACCAGGACACCGCGAGCCCCCACAGCGCCCCCAGGGCCGCCGCCACGCCCGCCGCGTACACGACGGCCAGCGCTGCCGCGCCGGCCCGCACGGGCAGCGCGCCGCCCTTGTGCGCCGCACCCGCCGCGCAGCCCGCACCCAGCAGGGCGAACACCACGAACGTGGCCGTACGACCGTCCAGCGCGGCCACCGACACGTTCAGTGCCCCCACCGTGGCGCACACCGCGGCCGCGTACCTCGGGCCGCGGCCGATGCCCAGCGCACACACCCCGGCCGCCGCCGTCGCCACCAGCTGGGCCGCAAGCACTGCCGCCACCGGCAGCCCGCACACGAGCGGCGCCGAGAACAGCCCCGCCCAGCCGAGCACCACCGCGATCACCCCCGGCTCCGGCCGCGGCAGCACCCGGGCCAGCCACCCGGCGGCCCCCGCCGCGACCAACAGCGTCACCATCGCCGCCGGACCCGCCCCGTCCGTCTCGCGGGGCGGGGGCGTCGCCGCCCACACCTCACCCAGCACTCCGACCCGCAGCCCCAGCGAGCCGAGCGCGGCCGCCAGTGCCGACAGCGACGCCAGTGCGGCCACCCCCGCCCCGGCCCGTGCCAGACCGCGGCGGACCGCCACCGGGAGCGCGGTCGCCCGTACCGCCGCCAGCAGCGGCAGCGCGAGCAGCAGGACCGCCACCACGGTCCAGTCCCGCGACAGCTCGGGCCGGGCCGGGCCGCCGAGGGCCGCCACCCCGGCGAGGCCACCGACGACAGCGGCAGCCGTCGCCGAAGGCTCCCGCCAGGCCACTGCGACGCCCAGCGCCGCACAGCCCGCCACCAGCAGTGCCGGACCGGCCGCGGCGGCCGCCGAACCGGCCGACACCATCTGCGCCAGACCCGTCAGGAGCGCCCCCGACGCCAGGACGGCCGCGCTCACCGCCGCCGGTGCGGACGCCGACACCCGCGCGCGGACCCCGGGCACCAGCAGCACGAGCGACGCGTCCAGCGCCGCCGTCGCCAGCACCGCCCAGCCGACCCCCACCGGACCCGCCCCCGAGGCCACCGCCGCCAGCGGCAGCGGAAGCTGCGCCGTCAGCACCGCCGCCGGCAGCGGGACCACCAGCCCCGGCAGCACGCGGGCGTACCCCGCCCACAGTGCCGCCAGCACGGCCGCCGCACCCGCCGCGTACGCGGTGGCGTCGACCCCCGTCGCGGTGACCGCGTACACCGCGTACGCGTCCAGCACCGTCAGCAGCAGCGCCACCGCCGCCACCGACTCGGCCGTCGACCGCAGCCCGCGGCGCAGCAGTACCGCCGGAGCGCCCAGAGCGGCCGCCGTCACCACGGCCAGCACCGCGCCGCGCCCGGCGATCCCCAGGGACCCCCAGCTGACCAGCGTGAACGCTAGCGCGGCCACCGCGAGCAGCACCGCGCCCAGCGTCAGCAGCACGTTCTGCGCACCCGGGGCCGAAGCCTCCTTCGCGCGGGCGGGAGCGCTGGGAGCCGACGTGACGGGACCCCAGGCGTGCGGCGCCGGCAGCCGCAGCAGCCAGTCCCGCCGCGCCAGCAAGTACAGGCGTCGGGCGTCGAGTTGAGCCAGTTCCCGGTCGATGAGCGCCAGCTCGCGGTCGGGCGGGAGGGGCGGGACGGGTGGTGGAGGTGCCATGTTCCGGAGTGTGGTGCCCGTCACGCCGTCAGGACATGGGCGTGCGTACTCAGATCCGACCTGAGTACGCACGGATGCGCCCGGGTGTGCCCGGGCGTCCACGGGAGGGTGGTTGTGGGGGAGCGGGCACCGCACGATGGGCTGCCGGTCCAGACTGGAGCCATGGACCACAGCCGTCTGGACCGCTGGAACCGCTACCGCTTCCGCAGCGTGTGGGACCTCGACGCCCCGCCCGCGCGCGTCTACTGCGCACTGGAGCGGACCGGCGACTACCCCCGCTGGTGGCCCCAGGTCCGCGCCGTCGAGCAGATCGACGGGCACAGTGGCACCCTGCACATCCGCTCCGTCCTCCCGTACGAGCTCCGCATGACCGCCACCGAACTGCTCCGCGATCCCCGTCGCGGCCTCCTGGAGGCAGCCCTGCACGGCGACGTCGAGGGCTGGGCGCGGTGGACCGTACGGGCCCGCCGGGGAGCCGGCGGGCGCGGGACGCGGGTCTTGTACGAGCAGGAGGTCGAAGTGTGCAGCCCCCTGCTGCGGCGCCTCGCCGTGCCCGCGCGGCCAGCGTTCCGGCTCAACCACGCCCTCATGATGCGTGCCGGCCGGCACGCTCTCGCGGCCCGGCTGGCGGCCCGGCCGGAAGCGGTTTGAACCAGACCCCGTGCCTCTTGTATTGTTCAACCCGTTCCCGGGCGATTAGCTCAGCGGGAGAGCACTTCGTTCACACCGAAGGGGTCACTGGTTCGATCCCAGTATCGCCCACCGGGTCAGGCCGGTCCGTCTCACGACGGGCCGGCCTTCCGCACGTCCGGGGCCCGTTGCGCTACGCCGCCGCCCCCAGCTCCGGCCGTAGCGGCCAGTGCGGATCCACCGCCTCCGGCGTCCCCTGCCGCGCGAACCACGCCTGCAGACCGCGCGCCTGCGCCGCGTGCCACACGGTCTGGAGCGTGTGCAGCTCCGCCGGGGTCAGCCGCTCCAGCCGCGCCGCGAACCGGCGCCCCACCGCCCGTACGACCTCCAGCGAAGCCAGCGCGTCCGCCGCGGCGTCATGCGCGCCCTCCAGCTCTATCCCGTAGTGCGCGCACAGGTCCGTCAGCGTCCGGCGGCCCTTGCGGTACCGGTCCAGGTGCTTGTCCAGCACCCGCGGATCCAGCACCGTCAGCGGCCGGTTGTCCAGATAGCGCGCCAGCGTGGACGCCCGGTGCCGGCGCAACTCCCGGTCCAGCAGCGTCAGGTCGAACGGCGCGTTCATCACCACCACCGGCCGGCCCGCCACCTGCTGCTCCCCGAGCGCACGGGCTATCTCCTCCACGACCGGCGCCGGCCAGCGCCCGTTGCGCTGGAGGTGGTCGTCGGTCAGCCCGTGCACTTCCGTGGCGCCCGGGGGCACCGGGATGCCGGGATTGACCAGCCAGCGGGTGGAGCGGACGCGGCCGCCCGCACACTCCTGCACGATGAGAGCGGCGGACACGATCCGGTCCTGCTCCACGTCCACCCCGGTCGTCTCCGTGTCGAATGCGGCCAGTGGCCCCTCGTACCAGCGCGTCATGGCGAACTCCTCGTCCCCGATCGGCAGATGGGGCGCCCCCGGGCGCCACCGCCTCGGAACGTGCCCCCTGCCCGAATCGGTGATACCCGGCCTGTTTGCGCCGTACGCCGTTTGCGGCCCCCCTGGTACGGAGACAACTTCCCTGGGGGACCGCACACATGACCGGTCATCACCCAATCCACCCTCATTCGGCAGAGCCCGGAAGGCATGGGGAGCCGGCCATGGCGCTCGCGCAGCCCGAACCGGGCGGGATGCTGCAAGGGCGGACCGAGCCGCGGATCGAGCCGCGGACCGGACCGCTGCGCGGCACGCTCGCCACCACCGCCTGCATGGAGACCCTCCAGGTGGGATACCTGCACGCAGTCGCCGCCGCGGCCGGCTGCTCGCTCTCCCAGCCCTTTCCGGACAACGGCATCGACTGGCAGGTCAACCACGGCGCGCCCGAGCACGCCGTCGACGACGAGGTCACCATCAAGGTGCAGCTGAAGGCGACCTACCAGATACCGCCCAGACCGGCGGGGCCCACCTTCGCCTTCACCCTCGACAACGAGCACCTGGTGAAGCTGGCCCGCACACCTGTCGCCGTCCACAAGATCCTCGTCGTGATGCTCGTCCCGCGGGACCGTGACCAGTGGCTCGCCGCCGGCCACGACCGGCTCGACCTGCGGCACTGCTGCTACTGGACCAACCTCGCCGGGCACCCCGTGACCGGCCGGCGCCGGACCACCGTACGGATCCCGACGACGCGGATCTTCGACGACCGGGCGCTGTGCGAGATCATGACCCGGGTCGGGTCGGGAGGGACACCCTGATGCAATGGCACTCACCGAACCTCGAACCGCTGACGTCCCCGTCCGAGTACGGGGACTTCTCCGACTCGGGGACCCCCGATCCCGCACACGTCGACCCGGCCGTGCTGGGCGCCCTGCTGCGCCGGCACGGCTGGCAGCGCAGGGGCGGGGCCGCGGGGCGGTACGGGCGCTGGACGCCGCCGACCCCCCACGCGGCGGCCGGCGCGGGCACCAGCCTGCTCGTCCCGGAGAGCCGGGCCTTCCCCGACAGCTGCGACCTGCTGGAGGAGGCGCTGACCGCGCTCTCGCGCAGCGCGCTGCCGTCCGCGCGGGAGGTGCTGTACGGACTGAGCGTGCCCAGCGACGAGATCCGCTGGGACCGGCGGATCCCGGAAGGCCCCGAGGGCCCGTACGGACCCCACGGCGCGGCGGCCTGGACCGTACAGGAGCAGCTCCGCTCGGCCGCCCGCCAGCTCATGCTGGCCGGGGCCCTCGCCGACCGGGCCAGGGCCGGGTACTACGGCGCCCGGTACCGAGGACGGGCCGAGCGCGCCCTGGACGGGGTCCTGGTCGGGCCGGCCCCCGGCGGGCGCAGGCTCACCGCGTACGTCCCGGTGGACGGCGGGCGGGGGACCGTGACCCGGCTGCACCACGCCCTGCACGCCGCGCGGGAGGCCGTGGACTACCGGCGGGCCACCGGCGGCATGGAAGCGTTCGACGCGGCGATCGAGGCCGGGGTCAGCCGGGAGCTCGCGGACGCCCTGATCGCACTGGTCCGCGGCTCCGAGGGAGTGCGCATCGCCCTGGCCTGGGCCCCTACGGCCGGGGTTCCGGCGGGGTGCGCGGCCCGGCCGGAACCGGTCGAGTTCTCGCCGGGGGACCTGCCCGTGCTCCGCGAGGCGGCGGCGCGCTACACCCGGGACGAACCGGCCGTGGCCGTGCGGCTGGCCGGCGCGGTGGTGCGGATGCGGCGCTCGGCCCCGGGCGGCGGGGGCACGATCCGGCTGCGGGTCCTCGCCGGGGCGGAGATCCCGTACGTACGGGCGGTCCTGGACGAGGAGGCGTACCGGGTTGCGGGGCACGCGCATCTGGTGGGGGTGCCGATCCGGGTGAGCGGGCGGCTCCAGCGCCGGGGCGGCTTCCGCCGGCTGACCGACGCCACCGATGTGACCCCGGTCCCGCTGGACGAGGTCGAGCGGGACCGCCTGATGAAGTCGCTGGACGAGGCCCTCGACCCGACGGACGTCCTTCCGACGGACGATTGACGGGGCCGGGCCGGTCCGGCGGGGAGGGCGAGCCGTAACCGTTTCGCGGCGGGGCCACTCGGCTCGGTACGATTCAGGTCGCGCAGCGTTCGCTCGCGCATCCCTTCAGTCAGGAGAGACCGGTGTCAGACGTCCGTGTGATCATCCAACGCGATTCCGAGCGGGACGAGCGCGTGGTGGCCACGGGCACTACGGCGGCCGAGCTCTTCGCCAGCGAGCGCACCATCGTCGCCGCGCGCGTCGCGGGCGAGTTGAAGGACCTCTCGTACGAGGTGAAGGACGGCGAGACCGTCGAGCCGGTGGAGATCTCCTCCGAGGACGGCCTGAACATCCTGCGGCACTCGACCGCGCACGTCATGGCGCAGGCCGTGCAGGAGCTCTTCCCCGAGGCCAAGCTCGGCATCGGCCCGCCGGTCCGGGACGGCTTCTACTACGACTTCGACGTGGCCCGGCCCTTCACCCCGGAGGACCTGAAGGCCGTCGAGAAGAAGATGCAGGAGATCCAGAAGCGCGGGCAGAAGTTCGCCCGCCGCGTCGTCACCGACGAGGCCGCCCGCGAGGAGCTCGCCGACGAGCCGTACAAGCTGGAGCTCATCGGCATCAAGGGGGCGGCGTCGACCGACGACGGCGCGAACGTCGAGGTGGGCGGCGGCGAGCTGACCATCTACGACAACCTGGACGCCAAGACCGGCGAGCTGTGCTGGAAGGACCTCTGCCGCGGTCCCCACCTGCCCACCACCCGCAACATCCCGGCGTTCAAGCTGATGCGCAACGCGGCCGCCTACTGGCGCGGCAGCGAGAAGAACCCCATGCTCCAGCGCATCTACGGCACCGCGTGGCCGTCGAAGGAAGAGCTGAAGGCCCACCTCGACTTCCTCGCCGAGGCCGAGAAGCGCGACCACCGCAAGCTCGGCAACGAGCTGGACCTCTTCTCCATCCCGGACGAGATCGGCTCCGGCCTGGCCGTCTTCCACCCGCGCGGCGGCATCATCCGCCGCACCATGGAGGACTACTCGCGCCGCCGGCACGAGGAAGAGGGCTACGAGTTCGTCTACTCCCCGCACGCCACCAAGGGCGCCCTCTTCGAGAAGAGCGGCCACCTGGACTGGTACGCGGAGGGCATGTACCCCCCCATGCAGCTGGACGGTGGTACCGACTACTACCTCAAGCCCATGAACTGCCCGATGCACAACCTGATCTTCGACGCGCGCGGGCGCTCCTACCGTGAGCTGCCGCTGCGCCTGTTCGAGTTCGGCACCGTGTACCGGTACGAGAAGTCGGGCGTCGTGCACGGCCTGACCCGCGCCCGCGGGTTCACCCAGGACGACGCGCACATCTACTGCACCCGTGAGCAGATGGCCGAGGAGCTCGACCGCACCCTCACCTTCGTGCTGAACCTGCTGCGCGACTACGGTCTGACCGACTTCTACCTGGAGCTGTCCACCAAGGACCCCGAGAAGTTCGTCGGCTCGGACGAGGTCTGGGAGGAGGCCACCGCGGTCCTCCAGCAGGTCGCCGAGAAGCAGGGCCTCCCGCTGACCCCCGACCCGGGCGGCGCGGCCTTCTACGGCCCGAAGATCTCCGTGCAGGCGCGCGACGCCATCGGCCGCACCTGGCAGATGTCGACCGTCCAGCTGGACTTCAACCTGCCGGAGCGCTTCAACCTGGAGTACACCGCGCCGGACGGCACCCGCCAGCGCCCGGTCATGATCCACCGCGCACTGTTCGGCTCGATCGAGCGGTTCTTCGCCGTACTGCTGGAGCACTACGCGGGCGCCATGCCGCCGTGGCTGGCCCCGGTCCAGGCGGTCGGCATCCCGATCGGCGACGGGCACGTGGAGTACCTCCAGGAGTTCGCCGCCGCGGCGAAGAAGAAGGGCCTGCGCGTCGAGGTGGACGCCTCTTCCGACCGGATGCAGAAGAAGATCCGCAACCACCAGAAGCTCAAGGTCCCCTTCATGATCATCGTCGGTGACGAGGACATGGCCGCGGGCACCGTCTCCTTCCGCTACCGCGACGGTTCGCAGGAGAACGGCATCGCCAAGGACGAGGCCCTGGCCAAGCTGGCCAAGGTCGTCGAGGACCGCGTCCAGGTCTGACCGGCGTAGCGGCTCGTCAAGGGGCCCCGGGAGAACTTCCGTCTCCCGAGGGCCCCTCTTCCTCGCCCTCCCGGCGGAAGGTCTGGATCAGCCAGGACGAGAAAGAACCCGTCACGGCGCCCAGCAGGGCCAGGCCGCAGGTCATCAGCCCGACCGCGATCAGCCGTCCCTCCGGGGTCACCGGGGCCACGTCGCCGTAGCCGACCGTCGTCAGCGTCTGGCACACGCACCACACCGCGTCCCAGAACGTCTTGATCGGGGACGCCGGGTCATGCCGCTCGGAGTGGTACAGGCCGAGCGAGCCGGAGAAGCCGAGCAGCAGCGACGAGAGACCGGCGTACGTGATCACGCGCGGGTAGAGGCTGCGACGCGGGCGGTCGTGCTTGGCCTGGATGGCGTCGTGGACCTTGACCATCCGCAGCGGCCGCAGCGTCGGCAGCAGGACGACCAGGGCGTCCAGCCAGTGCATCCGGATGAAACGCCGCGGCCGCTGGCGGCTGAGGACCATCCGCGCCAGGAAGTCCACGATGAAGCAGAGCCAGGTGACCAGGACCACGATGCTCGCGACGTCCCGCAGGACGTGGTGCGCATCGTTGGCCAGGACACGGACCGCGTACCCGGCGAGGAACACCAGCGAGGCGTAGAACAGGGGCAGCTCCGTACGGCGCTCCCAGGCGGCGTCGCGGGTCTCGGCTTGTGCGCGCATGGGCCCAGCATCCCGGCCGGACCTCCGGTCTTCGCCCCGGCGACACGCCCTGCGGGGGCAAGGTCATATGCTGCATCCCATGACGAGTGAGCCGGAGCAGCAGATCGGTGTGGGCACGCAGGACGCGTTCCAGCGTCTGTGGACGCCCCACCGGATGGCGTACATCCAGGGGGAGAACAAGCCGACCGGTCCGGAGGCCGGAGACGGCTGTCCCTTCTGCGGGATTCCGGAGATGTCCGACCAGGACGGCCTGGTCGTGGCCCGGGGCCGGCACGTCTACGCCGTGCTGAACCTGTACCCGTACAACGGCGGCCACCTGATGGTGGTCCCGTACCGGCACGTCGCCGATTACACGGACCTCGACGTCGCCGAGACGGCCGAGCTGGCCGACCTCACCAAGCGGGCCATGGTCGCGTTGCGCAAGGCGTCCGGGGCGCACGGCTTCAACATCGGCATGAACCAGGGCGCGGCGGCGGGGGCCGGTATCGCGGCGCACCTGCACCAGCACATCGTGCCCCGCTGGGGCGGGGACACGAACTTCATGCCGGTCGTCGGCCACACGAAGGTGCTGCCCCAACTCCTCGCGGACACCCGCCAGATGCTCGCCGAGGCGTGGCCCGAAGGCTAGCCCGGACGCTGGACCGAAGGGATGCCCCGGGGCCGTGTGCCGGCCCTGGGGCTTCCTTGCCTAGGCGTCGTACGCGTCCGCCTTGCGCGGGGCGGCGTCCTGGACGAGCCCGCTGACGATCGCCGAGCGGTTGCTGAAGCGGTCGACGTCGGCGCCGTTCTCCTCCAGGACCCGCAGCGCCGCCGCGTGCACCGCCCGCAGGACCGGGGTCGCGGCGCGCAGGGCGTCGTCGGCCATGAAGCGGTGGCGCCAGGGCTGGCCCGCCCAGACGTGCCGCAGACCGAAGGGCTCGGGCAGGACCAGCTTGCCGCCGAAGAAATCGAGGATCGGCGGGAACCAGGTCAGCGGGGCGCGGACGGAGAGGCGGACCACTTCCTGGGCGTCCACCAGCGGCAGGGGTCGCTCGACGGTCTCCCAGAACCGGACGGACTTCGGTACCTCGACCTTCGGGGCCGCCGACTTGCTGGTGAACAGGCCGTGGACCGGTCCGAGCGCGTGCCCGGTCACCTCGACGCGCAGGGTCTTGTAGAGGACGGTGACCGTCACCAGCATGGTGATCACCAACTGGCCGTCCCAGAGCGGGTACTGGATGCCGAGGTAGTGCCGGTTGCCGCCGCTGAACTGCTGCTCGTTGCAGATCCGGGTGATCTCGTGCGACTTGACGAGGAAGGTGTCGACGTCCGCGCCGGTGGGGCGGGCCACCTCGCCGGCGCCTTCGCCGATCGGGGTGACGACCCAGTGCTGGATCGAGGCGGGCGGCAGGCCGCCGGTGTGCAGCGGGCCGCGCTCCAGCTTGCGCAGTTCGGTGTCGACCGCCCGAATGACGTCCCAGCTGCGGAACGGGTGGATCTCCATGCCCTCCGTCTTCGGCGCGAGCTCCTCGGCCATCTGCCAGCTGCCCCAGCGGGTGCCCATGCCGAGGATGCCCTTG
The DNA here is from genome assembly GCF_041431095.1 of Streptomyces sp. NBC_00597. Taxonomy (GTDB): domain Bacteria; phylum Actinomycetota; class Actinomycetes; order Streptomycetales; family Streptomycetaceae; genus Streptomyces. The sequence goes on along the minus strand of NZ_CP107757.1, from coordinate 2,542,698 downwards.
GGGCCGGCGTAGAAGACGGAGTTGCTGCGGTCCTCGGCCGTGAGTTTGGCCAGCGAGTGCCGTAGGTCTTCACGGGCCTTCTCGTCGGGATTGCCGGGCACCGCCTCGGGGATCTTGGCGCCGATGCCGCTGCCGGCCAGCAGACCGTCCCAGCGGGAGCGCAGGTCGGCGGCGGTGGACTCGCAGATCCGGCGGGCGAGGAGCCAGCCCACGGCCGGGGCGATGATCATGCCGCGCAGGTAGAGGCCGAGGAAACCGGTGAACGGCAGCCGAAACATGAGGACCGCCGCCACGACGGCGACGCCGACGAGGAGCAGGGTGCCCATCCAGGAACGCTTGCCCTCGCCCTTGGAAAGCGTCTTGCGGAGCTGGAAGAGCCCCAGCCACAGCAGCAGGCCGGGCAAGAAGAGCACGCCGGCGACCAGCATGATCAGGCGCAGCTTGCGGTCGCGTTCCTTGCGGATGCGGGAGGCGGCCAGACAGTGCTCGACGACGGTCTGCGGGTCGGCGCCGAAGGACTGGATGAGCGGTTTGCGGCCGGCGCCGAGGGTGCGGGCCTCCACGGCGCGGCAGAACGCCTCGCCCAGGTTGGGCTCGAAGAGCGAGATCTTCGGGGGCTTGACTGTGGACTTGTGGTACTCGTTGTCCGCCTTGAGTATTTCGGACAGCTTGGTGTCGTTGCCGCCGTCCCGGTACGCGGCCGAGGCGAGGGCGTTGGTCGCCGCGGTCTGCCCGCCGGACCCCTGGAGGGGGATCTGTGCCCCGGGCCTGAAGTCGAATCCGTCGTCCGCCACCGTTGCCCCCATCGCTGTGCGTCGTGCTCTTTTGCCGCGCAGATGAGCCTATCGGCGTATCTCTTCCCATGGTCATGGGACAGGGAAATGCCGCCCACCGCAAGAAGGTTGGGTGGGCGGCTTCCGGCGCTATGTCAATCAGGTTCCCTTCTCGACCTGTTCCCGCACCTTGTCGGCGATCTGGGGCGGCATGGGCTCGTGTCGGGCGTAGGCGCGGGTGAACCGGCCCGTGCCGTGCGAGACCGAGCGCAGTTCGACGGCGTACCGGCCGATTTCGATTTCGGGGATCTCGGCGCGGACCTGCGTGCGGCCCGGGCCCGCCTGTTCGGTGCCGACGACGCGGCCGCGGCGGCCCGCCAGGTCGCTCATGACGGGGCCGACGTACTCGTCGGGGACGAGGACGGCGAGCTCGGCGACCGGTTCGAGGAGGTGGATGCGGGCTTCGGCGGCGGCTTCGCGCAGGGCGAGCGCACCGGCGGTCTGGAAGGCGGCGTCGGAGGAGTCCACCGAGTGCGCCTTGCCGTCGAGGAGGGTGATGCGCACGTCGACCAGTGGATAGCCGGCGGCGACCCCGCGGGCCGCCTGGGTGCGCACGCCCTTCTCGACGGACGGGATGAACTGCCGGGGGACCGCGCCGCCGACCACCTTGTCGACGAACTCGATGCCGCTGCCGGGCGGGAGCGGTTCGACCTCGATCTCGCAGATGGCGAACTGGCCGTGGCCGCCGGACTGTTTGACGTGGCGGCCGCGGCCGGCGGCCTTGGCTCCGAAGGTCTCGCGCAGGCTCACCTTGTGCGGGACGGGGTCGACCTGGACCCCGTAGCGGGTGCGCAGCCGTTCGAGGGCGACGTCCTGGTGGGCCTCGCCGAGGCACCACAGGACGACCTGGTGGGTGTGCGGGTTCTGCTCCAGCCGCATCGTGGGGTCCTCGGCGACGAGCCGGGCCAGGCCCTGGGACAACTTGTCCTCGTCGGCCTTGCTGTGGGCTTCGATGGCGAGGGGGAGCAGCGGGTCGGGCATCGGCCAGGGCTCCATGAGCAGGGGCCGGTCCTTGGCCGAGAGGGTGTCGCCCGTCTCGGCGCGGGTGAGTTTGGCCACGCACGCGAGGTCGCCGGCGATGACCTGGGTGAGGGTGCGCTGCTGTTTGCCGAAGGGGGAGGTGAGGGCGCCGATCCGTTCGTCGACGTCGTGGTCCTCGTGTCCGCGGTCGGCGAGGCCGTGCCCGCTGACGTGCACGGTCTCCTCGGGGCGCAGGGTGCCGGAGAAGACGCGGACGAGGGAGACGCGCCCGACGTAGGGGTCGGAGGAGGTTTTGACGACCTCGGCGACGAGGGGCCCGTCGGGGTCGCAGGTGACGGCCGGGCGATCGGCGCCGTCCGGGGCGGTGACCGGGACGGCGGCGCGTTCCAGGGGGGTGGGGAAGCCGCCGGTGACCAGTTCCAGGAGCTCGACGGTGCCGAGGCCCTGGCGGGCGCCGTCGGCGGCGGGGGCGGCCATCAGCACGGGGTGGAAGGTGCCGCGGGCCACGGCGCGCTCCAGGTCGTCGACGAGCGTCTTGACGTCGATGTCTTCACCGCCGAGGTAGCGGTCCATGAGGCTCTCGTCCTCGCTCTCCGCGATGATCCCCTCGATGAGGCGGGAGCGGGCGTCGGAGATGAGGGCGAGCTCGGCGGGCTCGGGGTCGCGCTCCACGCGCTCCCCGGAGGTGTAGTCGTACACGCGCCGGGAGAGCAGGCCGAGGAGGCCGGCGACCGGGCTGTGCCCGTCCGGGCCGGGAGGCCCGTACAGGGGCAGGTAGAGCGGGATGACGGCGTCGGGGTCCTCGGCCCCGAAGCTCTCGCCGCAGACGGTGGTCATCTGTGCGTAGTCGGCGCGCGCGGCCTCCAGATGGGTGACGACGATGGCGCGGGGCATGCCGACGGCCGCGCACTCGTCCCAGAGCATGCGGGTGGCGCCGTCGATGCCGTCGGAGGAGGAGACGACGAAAAGGGCCGCGTCCGCGGCGCGCAGACCGGCCCTGAGCTCGCCGACGAAGTCGGCGTATCCGGGGGTGTCCAGGATGTTGATCTTTATTCCGCCCCATTCGACGGGGACGAGGGACAGCTGTACGGACCGCTGCTGCCGGTGTTCGATCTCGTCGTAATCGGAGACGGTGCCTCCGTCCTCGACCCGGCCGGCGCGGTTGACGGCCCCGGCCGTCAGGGCGAGGGCCTCGACCAGTGTGGTCTTGCCGGCTCCGGTGTGGCCGACCAGCACGACGTTCCGAACGGACGACGGCCGGTCGACCGTCGGTGCCCTGCCGGCGGCTCCGGCTTGGTGTGATGTGGCTCCCATGGTGCTCGTGCCTCCCGGTGTGACGGTGAGGAGGTTGATCGGGGTCCTTCGAGCTTTGCACTGGCGTCACACTGCGTCCATACGTAGTACCCGGCGCCGTCCGGAGCGTGACGCGGGCATGGACCGCGCATTGTCTGGCGCGAACCGGTGGGTGCGCGGCAGTACGGGCCCGGGGCGCTGGCTACGATGGGCCAGCCGGTGGCCGATGGGGCCGTGCGGCCCACCGACCCTCCGGGAAGGCCATGCTGAACAAGTACGCGCGTGCATTCTTCACGCGTGTTCTCACGCCATTCGCCGCTTTTCTCCTCCGGCGGGGGGTGAGCCCGGACGCGGTCACCCTGATCGGCACGGCCGGAGTGGTGGCGGGAGCGCTGGTCTTCTTCCCCCGCGGTGAGTTCTTCTGGGGCACGATCACGATCACCCTGTTCGTGTTCTCCGACCTGGTGGACGGGAACATGGCCCGCCAGGCGGGCGTCTCCAGCCGCTGGGGCGCCTTCCTCGACTCGACGCTCGACCGGGTGGCTGACGCGGCGATCTTCGGGGGCCTCGCGCTCTGGTACGCGGGCTCCGGCAACGACAACGTGCTGTGCGCAGTGGCCATCTTCTGCCTGGCCAGCGGCCAGGTGGTCTCGTACACGAAGGCCCGCGGCGAGTCGATCGGGCTGCCGGTCGCCGTCAACGGGCTCATCGAGCGCGCCGAGCGGCTGGTGATCTCGCTGGTCGCGGCCGGTCTGTCCGGCCTGGTGATCTTCGGGGTGCCCTCGTGGATCGAGGTGCTGCTGCCGGTCGCGCTGTGGATCGTCGCGGTGGGCTCCCTGGTCACGCTGATCCAGCGGGTGGTCACCGTACGCCGTGAGGCGACCGAGGCCGACGCGGCCGCCGCCGTGGCAGAGGGCGGTGCGGCCTGATGGGCGCGGCGCAGGACAAGCTGGTCGACGGCCTGTACGGGCTCGGCTGGGCCGGGGTGAAGAAGCTCCCCGAGCCGGCCGCGGTGGCCCTGGGCCGCCGGATAGCCGACTTCGTGTGGAAGAAGCGCGGCAAGAGCGTGCTGCGGCTGGAGTCGAACCTGGCCCGCGTCGTACCCGACGCCGGGCCGGAGCGGCTGCGGGAGCTCTCCCAGGCCGGCATGCGCTCGTACATGCGCTACTGGATGGAGTCCTTCCGGCTGCCGGCGATGGACCCGAAGCGCTTCGGCACGGACGTCGAGATCAAGGACGACCACATCCTGCGCGAGGCCGTGGCCTCCGGGCGCGGTGTGATCGCCGCGCTGCCGCACCTGGCCAACTGGGACCTCGCCGGCGCCTGGGTCACCGGGCACCTGGGCCTTCCGTTCACCACGGTCGCGGAGCGGCTCAAGCCCGAATCCCTGTACGACCGCTTCGTCGTCTACCGGGAGAGCCTCGGCATGGAGGTGCTGCCGCACAACGGCCCCTCCTCCTTCGGGACCCTCGCCCGCCGGCTCCGCTCCGGCGGGCTGATTTGCCTGGTCGCCGACCGGGACCTGTCGGCCTCCGGGGTCGGCGTGGACTTCTTCGGCTCGGCGGCGCGCATGCCGGCCGGGCCGGCCCTGCTGGCGCAGCAGACGGGCGCGGCGCTGCTGCCCGTCACGCTGTACTACGGCGAAAGCCCGCAGCTGCGCGGGCGGATCCACCCCGAGATCCCGGTCCCGCGGACCGGCTCCCGGACCGAGAAGACGGCCGCGATGACCCAGGCGATGGCCGACGCCTTCGCCCAGGGGATCGCCGAGCACCCGGAGGACTGGCACATGCTGCAGCGGCTGTGGCTGGACGACCTGGAGGAGCGCTCCGCGTGAAGATCGGCATTGTCTGCCCGTACTCCTGGGACGTGCCCGGTGGCGTCCAGTTCCACATCCGGGACCTCGCGGAACACCTGATCCGCCTCGGCCACGAGGTGTCGGTGCTGGCCCCGGCGGACGACGAGACGCCGCTGCCGCCGTACGTGGTCTCGGCGGGGCGGGCGGTGCCGGTGCCGTACAACGGGTCGGTGGCCCGGCTGAACTTCGGCTTCCTGTCGGCGGCGCGGGTGCGGCGCTGGCTGCACGACGGCGTCTTCGACGTGATCCACATCCACGAGCCGGCCTCGCCCTCGCTGGGGCTGCTTTCCTGCTGGGCGGCCCAGGGGCCGATCGTGGCCACCTTCCACACCTCGAACCCGCGCTCGCGGGCCATGATCGCCGCGTACCCGATCCTCCAGCCGGCGCTGGAGAAGATCAGCGCGCGGATCGCGGTGAGCGAGTACGCGCGCCGCACGCTCGTCGAGCACCTGGGCGGCGACGCGGTGGTCATCCCCAACGGCGTCGACGTCGACTTCTTCGCCAAGGCCGACCCGAACCCCGACTGGTCCGGCCAGACCCTGGGCTTCATCGGCCGGATCGACGAGCCCCGCAAGGGGCTGCCCGTCCTGATGGCGGCGTTCCCCAAGATCGTGGAAGCCTGCCCGGACGTACGGCTCCTCGTGGCGGGCCGCGGCGACGAGGAGGAGGCCGTGGCCTCCCTGCCCGCCGACCTGCGCGCCCGCGTGGAGTTCCTGGGCATGGTCTCCGACGAGGACAAGGCGCGGCTGCTGCGCAGCGTCGACGTGTACGTGGCCCCGAACACGGGCGGCGAGAGCTTCGGCATCATCCTGGTCGAGGCGCTGTCGGCGGGGGCCGCGGTGCTGGCCTCCGACCTGGACGCGTTCGCGCAGGTCCTGGACCAGGGGGCGGCGGGCGAGCTGTTCGCCAACGAGGACGCGGACGCGCTGGCCGCCGGCGCGGTGGCCCTGCTGGGTGATCCGGAGCGGCGCGCGGAACTCAGCGCCCGCGGCTCCGCCCACGTACGCCGCTTCGACTGGTCGACGGTCGGGGCGGACATCCTGGCGGTCTACGAAACGGTGACGGACGGCGCGGCGGCGGTGGCCACGGACGAACGCGTCAGCCTGCGCACCCGCCTGGGCCTCACCCGCGACCCCTCGGCCTGACGCCCCGGGGGACTCATCGGCCTGCCCCCGCGCCCCGTCGGCGTGATGCCCCCCGGGGTCGGCCTGCCCCCCCCGCGCCCCGTCGGCCTGACGCCCCCCGGGGTCGGCCTGCGCCCCCCCGCGACCCGTCGGCCTGCCGCCCCCGGGGCCCGGTCGACCTGGCCCCCGGGACCTCCTCCGGCCTGGCGTCCCCCCGGGGGGATGCCGCAGGCCTGCGGCATCCCCCCGGGGGCCGCAGAGCCTGCCCGTCCCGGACCCGGCAGGCCCCCGGGCCCGGCATCCCCCCGGGCCCGGCGGGGTCCCCGCGCGGCAGGGCCGACGGGTTCGTTGGGTTCGCCGGGGCGGCAGGCCTTGCGGTCGCCCGAAGGGGGTGGGTGGGGCGGCAGCGGGTATTGTCGCGGGCCGTGATCGAAACCCTTGTCTGGACCGCCCTGGCGCTCGGCGTCATCGGGGTCTACCTCAGCTGGACCGCCGGACGGCTGGACCGGTTGCACTCGCGGATGGACGCCGCCCGCGCCGCCCTCGACGCGCAGCTCGTGCGGCGTGCCTCGGTGGTGCTCGAAGTGGCCACCTCCGGAGTGCTCGACCCCGCCTCCTCGATCGTCCTGTACGAGGCCGCCCACGGCGCCCGCCAGGCCGAGGAGGAGTACCGCGAGGTCGCCGAGAGCGAGCTCAGCCAGGCGCTGCGCGCCGTGTTCTCCGATGCCGACCAGGTCGAGGCGCTCAAGGCCGCGCCCGGCGGCGAGGCCGCCGCCGAGCAGCTGGCCGCGGCCGTCCGCCGGGTGCCCATGGCGCGCCGGTTCCACAACGACGCCGTACGGGCCGCCCGCGCGCTGCGCCGGCACCGCAAGGTCCGTTGGTTCCGGCTGGCCGGCCACGCCCCGTTCCCGCTCGCCTTCGAAATGGACGATGAGCCTCCGGTGGATCTTGCCGACCGCCCCTAGTTGTACCCAAAGGCCAATTCGAAAGGGGCCACTGGCTCCTCATTGGCCCTTGCGGTGGACTGGTCGGGGGCGGTTTGCTCGGCGGAGTACCACCGCAGCACCCGTCTTCCTTTCGAGTGAGGTCAATCCGTGAGCACGCTTCCCTCCACCCCGCAGGCCGCCGAGTCCGCGATCGGCACCTCCCGCGTCAAGCGCGGCATGGCCGAGCAGCTCAAGGGCGGTGTGATCATGGACGTGGTCAACGCCGAGCAGGCGAAGATCGCCGAGGACGCCGGCGCCGTGGCCGTCATGGCCCTGGAGCGGGTTCCCGCCGACATCCGCAAGGACGGCGGCGTCGCGCGCATGTCGGACCCGAACATGATCGAAGAGATCATCGAGGCCGTCTCCATCCCGGTCATGGCCAAGTCCCGCATCGGCCACTTCGTCGAGGCCCAGGTCCTGCAGTCCCTCGGCGTCGACTACATCGACGAGTCCGAGGTCCTGACCCCGGCCGACGAGGTCAACCACTCCGACAAGTGGGCGTTCACCACCCCCTTCGTCTGCGGTGCCACCAACCTGGGCGAGGCCCTGCGCCGCATCGCCGAGGGCGCGGCCATGATCCGCTCCAAGGGCGAGGCCGGCACCGGCAACGTCGTCGAGGCCGTCCGCCACCTGCGCCAGATCAAGAACGAGATCGCCCGCCTGCGCGGCTACGACAACAACGAGCTGTTCGCCGCCGCCAAGGAGCTGCGCGCCCCGTACGAGCTCGTCAAGGAGGTCGCCGAGCTCGGCAAGCTCCCGGTCGTGCTGTTCTCCGCCGGTGGCGTCGCCACCCCGGCCGACGCCGCGCTGATGCGCCAGCTCGGTGCCGAGGGCGTCTTCGTCGGCTCCGGCATCTTCAAGTCGGGCGACCCGGCCAAGCGCGCTGCCGCCATCGTGAAGGCCACCACCTTCTACGACGACCCGAAGATCATCGCGGACGCCTCCCGCAACCTGGGCGAGGCCATGGTCGGCATCAACTGCGACACGCTGCCCGAGGCCGAGCGCTACGCCAACCGCGGCTGGTAGTCACTCATGACCACCCCCGTTATCGGTGTCCTGGCGCTCCAGGGCGATGTACGGGAGCACCTGATCGCCCTGGCCGCGGCGGACGCCGTGGCCAGGCCGGTCCGGCGTCCCGAGGAGCTCGCCGAGGTCGACGCACTGGTGATCCCCGGCGGCGAGTCCACGACCATGTCGAAGCTCGCCGTCCTGTTCGGCATGCTGGAGCCGCTGCGCGAGCGCGTGAAGTCCGGCATGCCCGTGTACGGCACCTGCGCCGGCATGATCATGCTCGCCGACAAGCTGCTCGACGGCCGTGACGACCAGGAGACGCTGGGCGGCATCGACATGATCGTCCGCCGCAACGCCTTCGGCCGTCAGAACGAGTCCTTCGAAGCGAAGATCGAATTCGCCGGCATAGAGGGCGGCCCGGTCGAGGGCGTCTTCATCCGCGCCCCGTGGGTCGAGTCGGTCGGAGCCTCCGCCGAGGTGCTCGCCTCGTACGACGGCCACACCGTGGCCGTGCGCCAGGGCAACGTCCTCGCCACCTCGTTCCACCCCGAGCTGACCGGCGATGACCGGGTCCACGCGTACTTCGTCGACATGGTGCGCGCCGGGCTGTAATCAGGTCCCGGTAGGATCTGAGATGAACACTGTTGGTTACGCGAAGGAGACAGGCGGATGTCCGGCCACTCTAAATGGGCTACGACGAAGCACAAGAAGGCCGTGATCGATGCCAAGCGCGGCAAGCTCTTCGCGAAGCTGATCAAGAACATCGAGGTCGCGGCCCGTATGGGCGGTGCCGACATCGACGGCAACCCGACCCTCTACGACGCCATCCAGAAGGCCAAGAAGAGCTCGGTCCCGAACAAGAACATCGACTCCGCGGTCAAGCGCGGCGGCGGCCTTGAGGCCGGCGGCGTGGACTACGAGACGATCATGTACGAAGGCTACGGCCCGAACGGCGTCGCGGTGCTCATCGAGTGCCTCACCGACAACCGCAACCGTGCCGCGTCCGACGTGCGCGTCGCCATGACCCGCAACGGCGGCTCGATGGCCGACCCGGGCTCCGTCTCGTACCTGTTCAACCGCAAGGGCGTCGTCATCCTGCCGAAGGGCGAGCTGACCGAGGACGACGTCCTCGGCGCGGTGCTGGAGGCCGGTGCCGAAGAGGTCAACGACAACGGCGACACCTTCGAGATCATCAGCGAGGCCACGGACATGGTCGCGGTCCGCACCGCGCTCCAGGACGCCGGCATCGACTACGACTCGGCCGACTCCAACTTCGTCCCGACCATGCAGGTCGAGCTGGACGAAGAGGGCGCGCGCAAGATCTTCAAGCTGATCGACGCGCTGGAGGACAGCGACGACGTGCAGAACGTCTTCGCCAACTTCGACGTCTCCGACGAGGTCATGGAGAAGGTCGACGCGTAAGGCTTCGCCTCAGCTCATCGTGTGGTGACGGGCCGACGGGGACACACCCCGTCGGCCCGTCGCGTTGTCATAGGCAGCGGTTAGTCTGGCGACCGCAACCATCGATCGATCAGCCACGACGCCGAGCCACCACCTCTGCGGTAGTCAGAACGGCGGCGGCTCGGCCGCGAAGAGGGGAGGGGCGTGGTGCGCGTACTCGGCGTGGACCCGGGGCTGACCCGGTGCGGTGTCGGCGTGGTCGAGGGTGTCGCCGGCCGGCCCCTCACCATGATCGGCGTGGGAGTCGTACGCACCCCCGCGGACGCGGAGTTGGGGCACCGGCTCGTCGCGATCGAGGCGGGCATCGAGCAGTGGCTCGATGAACACCGGCCCGAAATCGTCGCCGTGGAGCGGGTGTTCAGCCAGCACAACGTCAGTACGGTGATGGGCACCGCCCAGGCGAGTGCAGTTGCCATGCTCTGCGCCACCCGGCGCGGGATACCGGTCGCCCTGCACACCCCCAGCGAGGTCAAGGCCGCCGTCACCGGCTCGGGCCGGGCCGACAAGGCTCAGGTCGGCGCCATGGTGACCCGGCTGCTGCGGCTCTCCGCCCCGCCCAAGCCGGCCGACGCCGCGGACGCCCTCGCCCTCGCCATCTGCCACATCTGGCGGGCCCCCGCCCAGAACCGTCTCCAGCAGGCGGTCGCCCTGCACGCCTCGAAAGGCCGCCCCTCATGATCGCCTTCGTCAGCGGCCCGGTCGCCGCGCTCGCCCCCACCCTGGCCGTGATCGAGGTCGGGGGAGTGGGCATGGCCGTGCAGTGCACGCCCACCACCATCGCCGGCCTGCGGATGGGCGAGACGGCGAGGCTGGCCACCTCCCTGGTGGTACGGGAGGACTCGCTGACGCTGTACGGCTTCGCCGACGACGACGAGCGGCAGGTCTTCGAACTGCTCCAGACCGCGAGCGGGGTCGGTCCGCGGGTGGCGCAGGCGATGCTCGGCGTGCACAGCCCGGACGCGCTGCGGGTCGCCTTCGCCTCCGGGGACGCGAAGGCCCTGACGGCGGTGCCGGGGATCGGGCCCAAGGGCGCCCAGAAGCTGTTGCTGGAGCTGAAGGACAAGCTCGGCGCCCCGCTGGGCACCGGCGCCCTGGTCGGCGCTCAGCGGGCCGTCGCGTCCGGGCCCGCCCCCTGGACCGAGCAGCTCTCCGCGGCCCTGATCGGCCTCGGCTACGCGCCCCGGGAGGCGGACGAGGCCGTCTCGGCGGTGACCCCGCAGGCCGAGGCCGCCATTGCCGCCGGCGGCAGCGCCCCCGTCCCGCAGCTCCTCCGGGCCGCCCTCCAGTCCCTGAACCGGGCCCGCTGACCCGGCCGTTCCCCGCCGGGGACCCGCACCGACCACCGCACCGACGCAGAAGGCAGACTGACAGCGTGAATTGGGATGACGAGAGCGACGACCGGATCGTGGCGGCGGCCGCGGACGGCGAGGACACCGCCGTCGAGGCGGCTCTACGCCCCAAGGACCTCGGCGAGTTCGTCGGCCAGGAGAAGGTCCGCCAGCAGCTGGACCTCGTCCTCAAGGCGGCCCGTCAGCGCGGGGCCACCGCCGACCACGTCCTGCTCTCCGGCGCGCCCGGCCTCGGCAAGACCACCCTCTCCATGATCATCGCCGCCGAGATGGGCGCGCCGATCCGGATCACCTCCGGCCCCGCCATCCAGCACGCCGGTGACCTGGCCGCGATCCTCTCCTCCCTCCAGGAGGGCGAAGTCCTCTTCCTCGACGAGATCCACCGCATGTCCCGGCCCGCCGAGGAGATGCTGTACATGGCCATGGAGGACTTCCGGGTCGACGTGATCGTCGGCAAGGGGCCCGGGGCCACCGCGATCCCGCTGGAACTGCCGCCGTTCACCCTCGTCGGGGCGACGACCCGGGCCGGACTGCTGCCGCCGCCGCTGCGCGACCGCTTCGGCTTCACCGGGCACATGGAGTTCTACGCCCCCGAAGAGCTGGAACGCGTCATCCACCGCTCCGCCCGCCTCCTCGACGTGGAGATCGACACGGCCGGCGCCGCCGAGATCGCCGGCCGCTCCCGCGGCACCCCGCGCATCGCCAACCGGTTGCTGCGCCGCGTCCGCGACTACGCCCAGGTCAAGGTCGACGGGGTGATCACCCGCGAGGTGGCCGGAACCGCCCTCCAGGTCTACGAAGTGGACGCGCGCGGGCTCGACCGGCTGGACCGGGCCGTGCTCGAAGCCCTGCTCAAGCTGTTCGGCGGCGGTCCCGTCGGGCTGTCCACCCTCGCCGTCGCCGTCGGCGAGGAGCGGGAGACCGTGGAGGAGGTGGCCGAGCCGTTCCTGGTACGGGAGGGGCTGCTGGCCCGTACGCCCAGGGGCCGGGTCGCGACCCCCGCCGCATGGGCTCACCTGGGACTCGTCCCGCCGCAGCACGCCGGGAGTGGATCAAGCGGACAACAGGGCTTGTTCGGGGCCTGACGGCGCGGAGGTTCGCCCGGTCAGGAACTGCGGTGCCATGCTGGGCGTTGTTCCATCGGTGCGGACTCGCCTAGACTCCGCCGATGCCGACCCTTCAGGTCGGCATGCCCACCCCCGTAGAAAAGGCCGTATCCCGTGCGGTCGTGCGAAGGATCTCCGTCCCGTGAATCTCGTGACACTCCTCCCGTTCATCGTGCTCATCGGGGCGATGTTCCTGATGACCCGTTCCGCGAAGAAGAAGCAGCAGGCGGCCGCGCAGATGCGTGACCACATGACGCCCGGCACGGGTGTCCGCACCATCGGCGGCATGTACGCCACGGTGAAGGAGATCGGCGAGGACACCGTCACCCTTGAGGTGGCACCCGGTGTCCACGCGATCTACGCGAAGAACTCCATCGGTGCCGTCCTGGATGACGCGGAGTACAACCGCATCGTCCACGGCGCCAGTGATGATCTGACGATCGACACGCCGGTCGTTCCGGACGACGCGTCTTCGCTGACCCTGGACAAGGGCGCGGACGAGGCCGACGCCCCGAAGCTCGACCTGGGCAAGAAGGACGAGCCCGAGGCCGAGGAGCCGAAGGCGGGCGAGGCCAAGGCCGACGACGCGGACGACTCCGAGCCCAAGGACGGCAAGGGCGACGGCGAGGCCGGCGCGAAGTAGCGCGCGGCCGGGGACCGTGCAGGCGCCTGACCGGCGGCCGCCGCGGTCCCCGTCAGTGACACTTCTGCGGGGGGCAGGGGTCCCCACCACACATTTCGTGGCCGTCCGCGCGCTGACCCGGCGCAGGGCGGTTGGACAGGGAGATACGACAAGGTGGCAGCACCGAAGAAGGGCCGGCGGCCCACGGGGGCTCAGGGGAGGCCGGGGCGCGCCCTGGCGATCATCCTGATCGCGATGGTGGCGCTCACCGCGGGGATGTTCCTCACGAAGCAGACGACTCCCCGGCTCGGCATCGACCTCGCGGGCGGCACGAGCATCACGCTCAAGGCCAAGAGCGAGCCCGGCAAGCCGGACGCGATCAACGAGACCAACATGAACACGGCGGTCGGCATCATCGAGCGCCGCGTCAACGGTCTCGGCGTGTCGGAGGCCGAGGTCCAGACGCAGGGCCGCGACCACATCATCGTGAACATCCCCAAGGGGACGAACGAGAAGCAGGCGCGCGAGCAGGTCGGTACCACCGCCCAGCTGTACTTCCGCCCGGTCCTGGCCTTCGCCGACGGCGCCCCGGCAGCCCCCGCGGCCACGCCGAGCCCCTCCGCGAGCAGCTCCGGCGCCCCGAAGGCCGAGGGTGGCACCAAGCCCAGTGCCCAGGCCACCCCGTCGTCCAGCGCCACTTCCCAGGGCCGTGTGCTCAGCGAGGCCCTCAAGGCCCCGGGCACCCCCACTCCCTCGCCCTCGGCGAGCGAGTCGAAGAAGGCAGACGACAAGGCCCCGGCTCCCACCCCGACCCCGTCGGGCATCGAGGCGGCCGCCGCCGACCTGCAGGCGAAGTTCGCCGCGCTGGACTGCACCAACGAGGCGCAGCGCGCCGCCGTGGGCAAGGGCGTCAAGCCCGAGGACGCGACGCTGGCCTGTGGCAAGCGCGGCGACACCTGGGGCAAGTGGATCCTCGGCCCCGCCGGTGTCGCCGGTACGGACGTCAAGGACGCCAAGGGCGTCATCGACTCCCAGCGCGGCCAGTGGATCGTCACGATGCAGTTCACCGACAAGGGCGCCGACAAGTTCGCCAAGATCACCGGTGAGCTCGCCACCAAGCAGATGCCGCAGAACCAGTTCGCGATCGTGCTCGACGGCGAGGTCGTCTCCGACCCGTCCGTCAGCCAGGCGCTGACCGGCGGCAACGCCGAGATCTCCGGCGGCTTCACCCAGCAGTCCGCGCAGGACCTGGGCAACATGCTCTCGTACGGCGCCCTGCCGCTCTCCTTCAGCGAGGACAGCGTCACCACCGTCACCGCCGCGCTCGGCGGCGAGCAGCTGAAGGCCGGCCTGATCGCCGGCGCCATCGGCCTCATCCTCGTGGTGATCTACCTGCTCGTGTACTACCGGGGCCTGGCCTTCATCGCCATCGTCAGCCTCCTGGTGTCCGCGATCCTCACGTACACGATCATGGCGCTGCTCGGAAAGGGCATCGGCTTCGCGCTGAACCTGCCCGCCGTCTGCGGTGCGATCGTCGCCATCGGCATCACGGCGGACTCGTTCATCGTGTACTTCGAGCGCATCCGCGACGAGATCCGCGAGGGCCGCACCCTGCGCCCCGCCGTGGAGCGGGCCTGGCCGCGCGCCCGGCGCACCATCCTGGTCTCCGACTTCGTGTCGTTCCTGGCCGCTGCGGTGCTGTTCATCGTCACCGTCGGCAAGGTGCAGGGCTTCGCCTTCACCCTGGGTCTGACGACCGTGCTCGACGTGGTCGTGGTGTTCCTCTTCACCAAGCCGATCATGACGCTGATGGCCCGCACGAAGTTCTTCTCCAGCGGTCACCCCTGGTCCGGACTGGACCCGAAGCGGCTCGGTGTCAAGCCGCCGCTGCGCCGGTCCCGCCGCGGCACCGGTTCCGGTTCCGCCACCGCTCCCGTCGACGTAAAGGAGGCGTGAGAGATGTCGAAGCTGGGAGATCTCGGCGCCAAGCTGTACCGCGGTGAGGTCGGCTACGACTTCGTCGGCAAGCGCTTCATCTGGTACGGCGTTTCCATCCTGATCACCATCACGGCGATCGTGGCCCTGGCCGTTCAGGGCCTCAACATGGGCATCGAGTTCAAGGGCGGTGCCGTCTTCACCACCCCGAAGACGGCCGTCTCCGTCGCCAAGGCGACCGAGGTCGCGCAGAAGGCCTCGGGCCACGACGCGATCGTCCAGGAGCTCGGCACCGGGGGCCTGCGCATCCAGATCTCGGGTCTGGACACGAACGACGCGGCGGGCGTCAAGAAGCAGCTCGCCACCGACCTCAAGGTCGGCGAGGCCGACATCAACGCGGACCTGGTCGGCCCCAGCTGGGGCGACCAGATCGCGAACAAGGCATGGACCGGCCTCGGCATCTTCATGGTCCTCGTGGTGATCTACCTCGCCATCGCCTTCGAGTGGCGGATGGCGGTCGCCGCGCTGATCGCGCTGATCCACGACCTCACCATCACCGTCGGCGTGTACGCGCTGGTCGGCTTCGAGGTCACGCCGGGCACCGTGATCGGTCTGCTGACGATCCTCGGTTACTCCCTCTACGACACCGTCGTCGTCTTCGACGGTCTGAAGGAGGGCTCGAAGGACATCACCAAGCAGACCCGCTACACGTTCAGCGAGATCGCCAACCGCAGCATCAACGGCACCCTGGTCCGCTCGATCAACACCACCGTCGTGGCGCTGCTCCCGGTCGGGGCCCTGCTCTTCATCGGCGGCGGCTTCCTGGGCGCAGGCATGCTGAACGACATCTCGCTGTCGCTGTTCGTCGGCCTCGCGGCCGGTGCGTACTCCTCGATCTTCATCGCGACCCCGCTGGTCGTGGACCTCAAGGAGCGCGAGCCGGCGATGAAGGCGCTGAAGAAGCGGGTGCTCGCCAAGCGGGCGGCCGCGGCGGCCAAGGGCGAGTCCCCGGAGGACGAGGGGTACGAGGACGAGACCACCCCGCAGGTCGTGTCCCAGGGCCGGGCGGGACGGCGCCGGTGAGCCCGCTGTCCCCCGTGGCGCGTGAGCTGCTGCTCAGCCGGATCAAGGACGTACCGGACTACCCGAAGCCGGGCGTGATGTTCAAGGACATCACCCCGCTGCTGGCCGACCCGAAGGCCTTCGCGGCCCTGACGGACACGTTGGTGGAGCTGGCCGGGCAGTACGGTGCGACGAAGATCGTCGGGCTGGAGGCGCGCGGGTTCATCCTCGCGGCGCCGGTGGCCGTCCAGGCGGGCATCGGCTTCGTGCCCGTGCGCAAGGCCGGAAAGCTGCCGGGCGCCACGCTCGCGCAGTCGTACGAGCTGGAGTACGGCACCGCGGAGATCGAGGTCCACGCCGAGGACCTGGCGCCCGGCGACCGGGTCATGGTCATCGATGACGTGCTGGCCACCGGCGGTACCGCCGACGCCTCGCTCTCGCTGATCCGGCGGGCCGGCGCGGAGGTCGCCGGTGTGGCGGTCCTGATGGAGCTGTCGTTCCTGCCGGGCCGCGAGCGGCTGGCCGGCGCCCTTGCGGGGGCCCCGCTCGACGCGCTGATCATCGTCTGACGAAGCCCTCCGCGGAGCGGCGGCCACCCGGGACTCCCGGGTGGCCGCCGCTTGCGCATGTGCGGGGCCGGGGCCCCGTCCGTGGGGTGGGCGCGGGGAACGGGGCGACGGAACCATCGCTACCATTGGTTGTCCGGACCTGACCGGGGCACCGGATCCTCCCCCGGACTCCGTCCGGGGGACCCCCAGAGGAGCGCTCTTGCCAGACGAGGTCCAGCCAATCTCCGCCGCGCAGCCCGACCCGCAGGCCGAGCGGGCCGCGACGCCCCCCGCCACGCCCCCGCCGGCTCCGCCCGTGAAGCCCGCGCCCGCGAAGCCGGCGCCCGGGAAGTCGGCCGGCTCCTCCAACCGCGTGCGCGCCCGGCTCGCCCGCCTCGGCGTCCAGCGTTCCAACCCGTACAACCCGGTTCTGGAACCCCTGCTCCGTATAGTCCGCAGCAACGACCCGAAGATCGAGACGGCGACGCTGCGCCAGATCGAGCAGGCGTACCAGGTCGCCGAGCGCTGGCACCGCGGCCAGAAGCGCAAGAGCGGCGACCCGTACATCACCCACCCCCTCGCGGTGACCACCATCCTCGCCGAGCTCGGCATGGACCCGGCCACCCTGATGGCGGGCCTGCTGCACGACACCGTCGAGGACACCGAGTACGGGCTGGAGGACCTGCGCCGCGACTTCGGCGACGCCGTGGCCCTGCTCGTCGACGGCGTCACCAAGCTCGACCGCGTCAAGTTCGGCGAGGCCGCGCAGGCCGAGACCGTCCGCAAGATGGTCGTCGCCATGGCCAAGGACCCGCGCGTCCTGGTGATCAAGCTCGCCGACCGCCTGCACAACATGCGCACCATGCGCTACCTCAAGCGGGAGAAGCAGGAGAAGAAGGCCCGCGAGACCCTGGAGATCTACGCCCCGCTGGCCCACCGGCTGGGCATGAACACGATCAAGTGGGAGCTCGAAGACCTCGCCTTCGCCATCCTCTACCCGAAGATGTACGACGAGATCGTCCGCCTCGTCGCCGAGCGGGCGCCCAAGCGCGACGAGTACCTCACGATCGTCACCGACGAGGTCCAGACCGACCTGCGGGCCGCCCGCATCAAGGCCACCGTCACCGGCCGCCCCAAGCACTACTACAGCGTCTACCAGAAGATGATCGTCCGCGGCCGTGACTTCGCGGAGATCTACGACCTGGTGGGCATCCGCGTCCTCGTCGACACCGTACGGGACTGCTACGCGGCCCTCGGCACGGTGCACGCGCGCTGGAACCCGGTCCCCGGCCGGTTCAAGGACTACATCGCGATGCCCAAGTTCAACATGTACCAGTCGCTCCACACGACGGTCATCGGACCCAGCGGCAAGCCCGTCGAACTCCAGATCCGCACCTTCGACATGCACCGCCGCGCCGAGTACGGCATCGCCGCGCACTGGAAGTACAAGCAGCAGACCGTCGCCGGCACCTCCAAGGTCCGCACCGACGTCCCGCAGGCCGCCAAGGGCAGCGCCGGCCAGGACACCGTCAACGACATGGCCTGGCTGCGCCAGCTGCTCGACTGGCAGAAGGAGACCGAGGACCCGGGCGAGTTCCTCGACTCGCTGCGCTTCGACCTCTCCCGCAACGAGGTCTTCGTCTTCACGCCCAAGGGCGACGTCATCGCGCTGCCCGCCGGCGCCACCCCCGTGGACTTCGCGTACGCCGTCCACACCGAGGTCGGCCACCGGACCATAGGGGCTCGCGTCAACGGCCGCCTCGTCCCGCTCGAATCGACCCTCGACAACGGCGACCTGGTGGAGGTCTTCACCTCCAAGGCCGAAGGGGCGGGCCCCTCCCGCGACTGGCTCGGCTTCGTCAAGTCCCCCCGTGCCCGCAACAAGATCCGCGCCTGGTTCTCCAAGGAGCGCCGCGAGGAGGCCATCGAGCACGGCAAGGACGCCATCGCGCGGGCCATGCGCAAGCAGAACCTGCCGATCCAGCGCATCCTCACCGGTGACTCGCTCGTCACCCTCGCGCACGAGATGCGCTACCCCGACATCTCCTCCCTGTACGCGGCGATCGGCGAGGGCCACGTGGCCGCGCAGGGCGTCGTCCAGAAGCTGGTGCAGGCCCTCGGCGGCGAGGAAGCCGCCAACGAGGACATCGAGGAGAGCGTCCCGCCGTCCCGCGCCCGCGGCAAGCGGCGCGGCAACGCCGACCCCGGTGTCGTCGTCAAGGGCGTCGAGGACGTCTGGGTCAAGCTGGCCCGCTGCTGCACCCCGGTCCCCGGCGACCCGATCATCGGCTTCGTCACCCGTGGCAGCGGCGTATCGGTTCACCGTGCGGACTGCGTTAACGTCGACTCCCTCTCCCAGCAGCCCGAGCGGATGCTGGAAGTCGAATGGGCGCCGACCCAGTCCTCGGTCTTCCTCGTCGCCATCCAGGTCGAGGCCCTGGACCGGTCCCGCCTGCTGTCGGACGTCACCCGGGTCCTGTCGGACCAGCACGTGAACATCCTCTCGGCCGCCGTCCAGACCTCCCGCGACCGCGTGGCCACCTCCCGCTTCACCTTCGAGATGGGCGACCCGAAGCACCTGGGTCACGTCCTGAAGGCCGTACGGGGTGTGGAAGGCGTCTACGACGTCTACCGTGTGACTTCTGCAAGGAGGCCGTGAGCACCGTCTGAAGCCGCACCGGGGGGCGCGCGTGGGCACGTACGACATGTTTCCGCGCGGCCTCAGCCGACGCTACGAGCCCGTCCGGGTCATCGGCCGGGGCGGCATGGGCGTGGTCTTCGAGGCGGAGGACCTCCGGCTCGAACGGCGGGTGGCCATCAAGTGCCTCCACGGCGGCTTTCGTGAGGGCGACGCCCAGCGGTTCCGGGACGAGGGGGTCGCCCTCGCCCGGATCAGCCACCCCGGTGTGGTCCACGTCTACGACACCGGCGTGGACGAGGGCGTCCCGTACCTGCTGATGGAGCTGCTCGACGGTGAGGACCTGTCCGAGCTGGTCGCCGGGCTCGGACAGCCGCTGCCCGTGGACCGGGCCTGCCGGGTGGCCGTGGACATGCTCTCCGGGCTGGCCGCGGCACACGCCAGCGGAGTGCTCCACCGGGACGTGAAGCCGCAGAACGTCCGGCTCACCAGCCGCGGGGTGGTGCTGTACGACTTCGGCATCGCGAAGCTGGTGGAGGACGACGACACCGCGGGCGGCGTCGTGGTGGGTACGGTCGGCTACCTCGCCCCGGAGCGCTTCGACGGAACCAGGGCCACGCCGGCATCGGACCTGTACGGAGTCGGCGTCTGCCTGCGTTTCATGCTCACCGGAAAGCCCCCGGCGGGGGCGGCGGAGGACAGTCACGCCCCCGTCGTGTACCGGATCCTCCGAGGACTGCCTCCCCTGCGCGAGGTGGTGGCCCAGGTGCCGGACGGCTTCGCGGAGGTCGTGGACAGCCTCTGCGCCAAGCACCCCGCGAACCGGCCCGCGGACACCGCCGAGGCCATCCGGCTCCTCTCGCCCTGGGCCGCGGAGCCCGGCACCGTGCCGGAGGCACCCCGTGTCCCACGGCACGTCGGCCCCGCCGAGGCGCCGGGGCACTGGAACACCTCCTCCCACGAGCCCGAGCCGGTCACCCTGAGCATCGACATCCGCCGCTTGGTCCGCAGCCGCATGACGGAGCCCTCAGCCGTGGCCCGGCAGCGCGAAGCCGTCGGGCTGCTCCTGCGCGGCGACGTTCAGGAGGCGGCCGACATCCTCGACGGGATCTTCCCGTACTGCCGGGAAACGCTCGGCGCGGACCACCCCACCACCTTGGCCTGCCAGTACTGGAAGGCCGTCTGCCTGGTCCGGCTGGGGGCATCGGCCTCGGCCCTGGAACTCTTCGCGCGGGTCAGTACGCGCATCGGAGCAGGAAGGAACGACACGGATGAATGAGTTCGAGTTAAGGGTCGGACGCGACGGCGACCCCGAGGCGGAGCTGCGCTCGCTGCTGGCCTGGCTGAGCGAGGACGAGACCGTCGGCCGCGCCGTGCGCGGCCGGATCCGTGGCGAACTGCCCGCCGGCAACGGCGACCCGGACGGCGGCGGATCCGACCTGGTGCGACCGCAGGACGGCCATATGAACGCCGGCGGCTTCGACGTGCTGCAACTCGCCGTCGAGAGCGGGCTGTCCACCGTCTCCCTGGTCTTCACGGTCCTGCAGTGGCGGCTGGCCCGCCGCCGCCCGCCCGGCCTCACCCTCCGCAGGGGCCCGTACGAGGTGCGGATCGACGGCCCGCAGGCCGCCGACCCCGAGTCGGTGCGTCGCATCGTGGCCGCACTGGACGGGGACGATGACGGGAGTTCCTGACCCGGCGGGCTCCCGAGCCGTGCTCATCGGCAGCGCCGGATACCGCGACCTGCCCGGGCTGCCGGCGGTCGAAGCGAACATCGAGGACCTGGCCGCCGAGCTCGCGGACGCCACCGTCTGGGGACTGCCCGAGCGGCACCTGACGCTCGTGCGCAACCCCTCGTACCCCTCCGACCTGCTGGACCCCGTCCACCAGGCCGGCGAGGAAGCCACCGACACCCTGCTCGTCTACTTCGCGGGCCACGGCATGCGGGACGCCGACTCGGCCGACCTGTTCCTGGCCCTGTACGGCTCGCGGGAGAACGTCGGCTACACGGCCGTCGCCTACCAACACCTGCGTGAGGCCGTGCGCGCCTCCCGCGCCGCCCGCAAGGTGGTGGTACTCGACTGCTGCTTCAGCGGGCGCGCAGCACGCATCCTCACCGCTGGGGACGGGGTCGCCGCGGAGACCGCTGTCGAAGGCGCCTACCTCCTGAGCGCTTCACCGGGGGACCGGGTGGCCCTGGCGCCGGACGGGGAACGGCACACCGCCTTCTCCGGGGAGCTGATCAAGGTGCTGCGCGAGGGGATCCCGGACGGGCCCGAGGTGATCGACCTCGACACCCTGTTCCGCACCCTGGAGTTCCGGCTGCGCAGCAAGAACCGCCCGCTGCCGCAGCACGCCCAGGAGAACGGCGTCGGACGACTGAAGATCGTCCGCAACCGGGCCCGCGCGCCGCGCGGCGTGCCGGCCGGGCCCGTGCTCCGCGGCGATCTCCAGACGGCCATGGTGGGAACGGGACTGGCGCTGGCCCGCACCCTGCGCTCGGCGGGGCGGACCCGGGACGCGCTGCCGGTCCTGCGGCTGGCCCTGCGCGAGCGGTCGGGGGCGGGCGAGGGCGACCTCCTGGCCGTCCAGTTCGAACTGGCCGACATGTTGGCCGAGACCGGGCAGCTCGGCGAGGCCATCGCCGTCCTGGAGGAGGCGTTCGTACGCGTGCACCGCTTCTACCGTCCCGAGGCCGTCCTGGTGTGCCGGCGGCTGGCGGGGCTGTTGCAGGAATCCGGGAACCACCTCCACGCCTGCGAGGTACTGGACCACGCGCTCGACCTGATCCAGGACGACACGCGGAACCGGCCCTGACACGTACGAGGGCCCCGGTACGGAGTTTCCGTACCGGGGCCCTCGTACGTACCTCGGCGGCGCCCGGGGGCCGTCCCGGGTCGCGCGGCCGGACCAGCCGCGGGAACTAGCCGCCGAACTCCTCCAGGCCCTTCAGGGCCTGGTCCAGCAGGGCCTGGCGGCCCTCCAGCTCACGGGCCAGCTTGTCGGCCTTCGCGTTGTTGCCCGCAGCACGGGCCGCGTCGATCTGCTCACGCAGCTTGTCCACCGCCGCCTGGAGCTGACCCGTCAGGCCGGCCGCACGGGCCCGCGCCTCCGGGTTCGTACGACGCCACTCGCCCTCCTCGGCCTCCTGGATGGCCCGCTCCACCGCGTGCATCCGGCCCTCGACCTTCGGCCGGGCGTCGCGCGGCACGTGGCCGACGCCCTCCCAGCGCTCGTTGAGGGAGCGGAACGCGGCCCGGGCCGCCTTCAGGTCCGTGATCGGGACGAGCTTCTCGGCCTCGTCGGCCAGCTCTTCCTTCAGCTTCAGGTTCTCGACCTGCTCGGCGTCACGCTCCGCGAACACCTCGCCACGCGCCGCGAAGAACACGTCCTGCGCACCGCGGAAACGGTTCCACAGGTCGTCCTCGGACTCGCGCTGCGCCCGACCCGCAGCCTTCCAGTCCGCCATCAGCTCGCGGTAGCGGGCGGCCGTCGGACCCCAGTCCGTCGACTTCGACAGCGACTCGGCCTCCGCGACTAGCCTCTCCTTGACCTTGCGGGCGTCCTCGCGCTGCGCGTCGAGCGAGGCGAAGTGCGCCTTGCGGCGCTTGGAGAAGGCGGACCGGGCGTGCGAGAAGCGGTGCCACAGCTCGTCGTCCGACTTGCGGTCCAGCCGCGGCAGACCCTTCCACGTGTCCACCAGGGCACGAAGCCGTTCACCCGCACTGCGCCACTGGTCGCTCTGCGCCAGCTGCTCGGCCTCGGCCACCAGCGCGTCCTTGGCCGCACGGGCCTCGTCCGTCTGCTTGGCCTTCTGGACCTTGCGCTCCTCGCGCCGCGAGTCCACGGTCGCGACCAGCTTGTCCAGCCGGACGCGCAACGCACCGAGGTCACCGACGGCGTGGTGCTCCTCCACCTGCGTGCGCAGGTGGTCGATGGCCGTCTGCGCGTCCTTGGCGGACAGATCGGTGGTCCGCACCCGTCGTTCGAGGAGGCCGATCTCGACCACCAGGCCCTCGTACTTGCGCTCGAAGTAGGCCAGGGCCTCCTCAGGGGTGCCCGCCTGCCACGAGCCGACGACCTTCTCGCCCTCGGCAGTACGCACGTACACGGTGCCCGTCTCGTCGACACGGCCCCACGGGTCGCTGCTCACAGCGCCTCCTCCACCTGATGCCTGCGAGGGGTTCACCCCCTGGGCATCGTCCACAGTTTCCTGGGGTGGGCAGCGCCCACCCTGCACAACGCCAACATAGGCGACCGCCGGGCCGGCTGTCCGCATCCCGCACGACGGAATATCGCCGTACGGGCAGGACGCCGGCCCGGCCCGGGGCCGCCGGAACCCCGTCAGTTCTGCGTGACGGCGCCCTTCTGGATGGTCACCGGGGTCTTCGGGGCCCCGTCCTGGCCGCCATCGGCCGTACCGGCCTTGGCCACGTCCTCAAGCGCCTTCAGGCCCGCCGCGTCGATCTTGCCGAACGGCGTGTACGACGGAGCCAGCGGGCTGTCCTTGTAGACCAGGAAGAACTGGCTGCCGCCGCTGTGCGGCTGGCCGGTATTGGCCATCGCGACCGTGCCCGCCGGGTAGATCACCTGACCCTGCTCGTTCGGCTTGCCCAGCGAATCGAGGTTCTCGTCCGCGATGGTGTAGCCGGGGCCACCCGTGCCCGAGCCCTCCGGGTCACCGCACTGGAGCACGTAGATCCCCGAAGTGGTCAGGCGGTGGCACTTGGTGTTGTCGAAGAAGCCCTTGTCCGCCAGTGACTTGAACGAGTTGACGGTTTCCGGCGTCTTCGCCGCGTCCATCTCGAACTTGATCTCACCCGCGCTGGTCTTCAGGTCGAACGTGTACTTCGCGTTCTTGTCGATCGCCATCGCCGGCGAGGGCGACTGCTTCGGCGAGGGCGCGGCCGACGGGTTCGCCGCCGGATCCGACGCCTTGTCCTTCTTGTCCTTGTCGAACACGCCGCCCACGACGAGGCCCACCAGCGTGGCGACCACCACGGCCACCGCGGCCCCGATCACCGCCGCCCGCTGTCGCGACTTGCGCCGGGCCTCGGCCCGGCGCATCTGCTGGCGCTCGTACTTCTCCCTGGCGAGCTGTCGCCGCCGCTGATCGCTCGTGACCACCGGGTCGTCTCCTTGTACGTGTCTGGCACCGCTGTCCGGGCTCGGTTAGGCCGTACCGTATATGGGTTCGCTGTGTGACGAGCGGCGCCGGTAGGCTCTGAGCAGCAGCATTCCGACACTCGGCCGCTGCCCAAGCTTCCGCTGGACGACGATTGAGGACGAACGTGCTGATTGCCGGGTTCCCCGCCGGGGCCTGGGGGACCAACTGTTACGTGGTCGCCCCCGCCGCCGGTGAGGAGTGCGTCATCATCGACCCGGGCCACCAGGCGGCCCAGGGCGTCGAGGAGACGCTGAAGAAGCATCGGCTCAAGCCCGTGGCGGTCGTCCTCACCCACGGCCACATCGACCACGTGGCCTCGGTGGTCCCGGTGTGCGGAGCGCACGACGTTCCCGCCTGGATCCACCCCGAGGACCGCTACATGATGAGCGACCCGGAGAAGGCGCTGGGCCGGTCCATCGGGATGCCGCTCATGGGCGAGCTCACCGTGGGTGAGCCCGACGACGTCCGCGAGCTGGTGGACGGCGCCGGGCTGAAGCTGGCCGGCATGGACTTCTCGGTGGCGCACGCGCCCGGGCATACCAAGGGGTCGGTGACCTTCCGGATGCCCGAGCTGGCCGACGTACCGCCGGTCTTCTTCTCGGGCGACCTGCTCTTCGCCGGCTCCATCGGACGCACCGACCTGCCCGGCGGCTCCCACGCCGAGATGCTCGAATCGCTGGCCCGCGTGTGCCTGCCGCTCGACGACTCGACCGTGGTGCTGTCCGGCCACGGTCCCCAGACCACCATCGGCCGCGAGCGCGCGACCAACCCGTACCTGCGGGAAGTCGCCGCCGGCCTGGGGGCGGACCCTACCGCCGCCCCACGACGAGGAATGTGACGAGAGTTTCGTGGCTACTTTCCAGGCCCCCAAGGGCACGTACGACCTGATCCCGCCGGTCTCCGTGAAGTACCTGGCGGTGCGCGAGGCCATCGCGGCCCCGCTCCGCAACTCCGGATACGGCTACATCGAAACTCCCGGCTTCGAAGACGTGGGCCTCTTCGCCCGAGGCGTGGGCGAGTCCACCGACATCGTCTCCAAGGAGATGTACGCCTTCGAGACCAAGGGCGGCGACCAGCTGGCACTCCGCCCGGAGGGCACCGCCTCGGTCCTGCGCGCGGCGCTGGAGGCGAGCCTGCACAAGAAGGGCAACCTGCCGGTCAAGCTCTGGTATTCGGGCTCGTACTACCGCTACGAGAAGCCGCAGGCGGGCCGCTACCGCCACTTCTCGCAGGTCGGTGCCGAGGCCATCGGCGCGGAGGACCCGGCGCTGGACGCCGAGCTGATCATCCTGGCCGACCAGGCGTACCGCTCGCTGGGCCTGCGCAACTTCCGCATCCTGCTGAACTCGCTGGGCGACAAGGAATGCCGCCCGGTGTACCGGGAGACACTGCAGTCCTTCCTGAGCGGTCTCGACCTCGACGAGGAAACCGTGCGCCGGGCCGAGATCAACCCGCTGCGCGTCCTCGACGACAAGCGGGCCGAGGTGCAGAAGCAGCTCGTCGGCGCTCCGGTGCTGCGCGACTACCTGTGCGACGCGTGCAAGGCGTACCACGAGGAGGTGCGCGCACTGATCACGGCGGCGGGCGTCGCCTTCGAGGACGACGAGAAGCTGGTGCGCGGGCTCGACTACTACACCCGCACGACCTTCGAGTTCGTGCACGACGGCCTGGGCTCGCAGTCCGCGGTCGGCGGCGGCGGCCGCTACGACGGCCTGTCCGAGATGATCGGCGGACCGGCACTGCCGTCGGTGGGCTGGGCGCTGGGCGTGGACCGTACGGTGCTCGCGCTCCAGGCCGAGGGCGTCGAGCTGGACATCCCGCCGACGACATCGGTGTTCGCGGTGGCGCTGGGCGAGGCGAAGCCGACCGTGTTCGGGCTGGTGACGCAGCTGCGCAAGGCGGGCGTCGCGGCGGACATGTCGTACGGCGGCAAGGGCCTCAAGGGCTCCATGAAGGACGCGAACCGCAGCGGTGCGCGCTTCGCGATCGTCGCCGGCGACCGCGATCTCGCCGAGGGCGTGGTCCAGCTGAAGGACATGGAGTCCGGGGAGCAGTCCCCGGTCGCCCTGGCGGACGTGGTCGAGGTCCTGCGGACCAAGCTGGCCTGACGGAAGCCGCACCTGGGGCGGGGCCGGGGCTGTTCCGCTGTGCGGAGCTGCTCCCCGCCCCGCCCTTATCCCGTTGACCGGGGCCCGGAAACGGTGCGGTGCGGGGAGCGGCAGGCTTCGCGCAGCGGGTCCGTCAGAGGAGGTCGTGGCGCATGGCCGTGGTCACCGCCGCCGTGCGGTCCGTGACCTCCAGTTTTCCGAAGATGCGCAGCAGGTGCGTCTTGACCGTGGACTCCGCCACGAACAGGCGCCGGCCGATCTCCGCGTTCGTCGCGCCCTCCGCGACGAGGCGCAGGACCGCGACCTCGCGGTCGGACAGGCGCGGACGCTCGGGGCGGGTGCGGAGGCGGTCGACCAGGCGGCCCGCCACCGACGGGGCCAGGACCGTCTCGCCACGCACCGCCGCACGGACGGCCTCGGCCAGTTCGGCCCGTGCCATGTCCTTCAACAAGTAGCCGGCGGCCCCCGCTTCCACCGCCCGCAGGATGTCCCGGTCGTTCTCGTACGTCGTCAGGACGACGACCCGCACCGGCAGCCCGGCCGCGCTGATCCGGGCGATGGACTCGACGCCGTCGCCGCCCGGCATCCGCAGGTCCATCAGGATCAGGTCCAGGCCGCCGGGGAGCAGCTCCGCGGCCAGTGCCTCGGCCTGCGGGCCGTTCGCGGCCTCCGCGACGACCTCCAGGTCCGGCTCCGCACTGAGCATGCCGCGCAGGCCTTCCCGTACCACGGGGTGGTCGTCGGCCAGCAGGATGCGGATCATGTCGTACGGCTCCTCAGCGGATCGGGAGTGTCACGGTGACGGTGGTGCCGGCGGAGGTGCCCGACCCCGCGGTGCTTTCGACGGCCGCCGTGCCGCCGGCCTCCGCCGCGCGGGCGCGCAGTCCCCGCAGGCCGTAGCCGGTCGCGGGGGACGCCGGGTCGAAGCCCTGCCCGGTGTCCCGGACCGTGACGGTCAGTTCGCAGTCACCGTAGGCCAGCGAGACCGAGCACTGTGCCCCGGCCCCGGCGTGCTTCGCCGCGTTCGACAGGGATTCCTGGCAGGACCGCAGCGCCACCACCTCCAGCGCCGCGGCCAACGGCCGGACCTCCCCGGTCACCGACACCGCTGCCGGCGGATGCTGCCGGGCGGCGAGGCGGCGTACGGCGTCCGGCAGCGAACCCGCGTCGAGGTCGGCGGGGGCGCCGCCGGCGACCAGGGCCCGGGCCTCGGCCAGGTTCTGCCGGGCGGTCGCGGCCATCAGCTCCAGGTGCCGGTGGGCCTGCGCGGGATCCGTGTCCAGCTCGGACTGCACGGCTTGGACCAGCATCAGCAGACTCGTGAACCCCTGGGCGAGGGTGTCGTGGATCTCGCGTGACATGCGTTCCCTTTCGGCATGGGCGCCCTGCGCGGCGGAGAGCCGGGCCACCTCCTCCCGGCTGGCGTCGAGTTCGGCGATCAGCGAGGCCCGCTCCTGGCTCTGCTCGATGATCCGGATGATCCAGGCGCCGAAGAAGGAGGAGAAGGCGAACGTGACGAACGAGCCGACCGCGTTGACGAAGACGACGTGTCCGGCCGGCCGCCACAGCAGCGCCCACCCGGCCACCGGCAGCAGCGCCACCACCGCCATCGTGCCGATCGCCCGGCGCAGCGGCAGCAGCATGAAGCAGTGCGGGGCGAGCGCGAAGGTGATCAGCCGGGTCTCGCCCACCAGGAAGGCGGCGGGCAGGAACAGGGCCAGCATCACGCCCAGGTAGCGCAGGGACAGTCCCGGTTCGGCCCCGGGATCCTTCAGGAGCAGGGGCCGGCCGGTCCACGCGTACCACGGGACCAGCAGCGTGAGCAGCGCGGCGGCGGGGACCCGGTACGACAGCGAGGGGAAGTCCGCGCCCAGGACGAAGGCGACGGTCGCGACCCACACGAGGCCGAAGTAGAGGTCCCACGGCCCGAACGCGCGGTCCCAGACGTGGGACTCGCGCGCTCCGGCCGCCCTGGTGAACCCGTTCAGCCGTCGCGGCGGTTCTTCCACTTGAAGGTCAGCAGACACAGGACCAATCCTCCGACGACCCAGGCACCCAGGACCAGGGCGACCTTTCCGTACTCCCAGCTGCCGGCCTGCTCCAGGACCGCGGCGGACTGTGGCAGGAACACTCCGCGCAGACCCTGGCACATCCACTTGAGCGGGAACAGCGCGCCGATGTTCAGCAGCCAGTCCGGGATCGCGTTCACCGGGATGAAGACGCCGGAGATGAACTGGAGGATCAGGAACGGCAGGACGACCACCGAGCTGGCGCTCTTGCCGGACTTGGGCAGGCTGCTGATCGCGATGCCGAGCAGGGCGCAGCCGGTCAGGCCGAGGGCGAAGATCCAGCCGAAGGTGAGCCACTTGGTGGCGGACGCCGGCAGGTCGAGGTCGAACAGGGTGGAGCCGACGAGCAACAGGATCGCGGTC
Organism: Streptomyces sp. NBC_00597; assembly: GCF_041431095.1. GTDB lineage: Bacteria > Actinomycetota > Actinomycetes > Streptomycetales > Streptomycetaceae > Streptomyces. The sequence continues at coordinate 2,514,187 of NZ_CP107757.1, read as the reverse complement.
TCGGCGAGTCCGGTCGCCAGGACCATCCAGACCTTGCCGAGGAAGTACGCGGCCGGCGGCATCGGGGTGCCGCGCAGCCGGCGCAGCACCTTCTCGTCGCGTTCGACGGCGATCGAGATCCCGAGCGACTGGAAGCTGGTGGACATGATGCCCGCGGCGACCATGCCCGCCGCGTACAGCTGGGAGGCGGTGACCCCGGTGTTCTCCACGCTGTCGCTGAAGATCGAGGCGAACAGGGCGAGGAAGACGATGGGGAAGGCGAAGGTGAAGATCATCGCGTCGCGCTGGCGGACGAACTGCTTGATCTCCAGGGCCCCGCGGCTCAAGCCCAGGGTCCAGGCGCCGGGCAGGGCCTCGGCGGCCGAGGCGGCCCGGCCGGTGGCGGCGGTGGTGGCGGTCGTGCTCATCGTGCGTCCTCCGACTGCTGTGCGGGCGTGGGTACGAGCTGGCCCGTGAGGCGCAGGTACACGTCCTCCAGGGTGGGACGGCCGATCTTCAGCCCCGGGATCTCGCCTTCGAAGCGGGTCATGAGCTCGGCGACGGTACGGGTGGGCGTCTCGGTGGCGATGCTCTGCGGGGTGCCGTCGGCCCCTGTCCACTCGACGGTGGCGCCGGTGCCGAACCGGGAGCGGAGTGCGGCCGGTTCGCCCTCGGCGACGACCCTGCCGCTCGCGATGACCGCGAGCCGGTCGGCGAGGGCCTCTGCCTCCTCCAGGTAGTGCGTGGTGAGCACGATGGTGGTGCCCTCGCCGGCGAGCAGCCGGATCAGGTCCCAGAACTGGCGGCGGGCCGCCGGGTCGAAGCCCGTGGTCGGCTCGTCGAGGAGCAGCAGCTCGGGGTCGCCGATGACGCCGAGCGCCACGTCGAGCCGGCGCCGCTGGCCGCCCGAGAGCCCCTTCACGCGCTGGTCCCGCTTCTGCTCCAGGCCGACCAGGGCGATGACCTCGGCCGGGTCGCGCGGGGCCGAGTAGTAGCGGGCGAAGTGCTCGACCGTCTCCCGCACCGTCAGTTCGGCGGGCGCCGACTCGTCCTGCCAGACGATCCCGACGCGCGAGCGCCAGGCCCGGCCGCCGGTGGCCGGGTCCGCTCCGAGCACGCTGACTTCGCCTCCGTCCCGTTCCCGGTGGCCCTGCAGGATCTCCACCGTCGTGCTCTTGCCGGCGCCGTTGGGCCCGAGGAGTCCGAAGACCTCGCCCTGTCGGATCGTCAGATCCAGTCCGTCCACCGCGGTGACCTCGCCGTACTGCTTGCGAAGCCCCCGTACCTCCACCGCGTTCTGTGTCATGTCTCAAATGGTGTGGCGGAACCCGCGCCACCGGTCCCCCCGTGCGTACGTCCTTATGTCCACCGAACGGTGGACACACAGCTCCGTACGGCACAATGGCCGGTGCTTGTTGACCTTGCAGATCTGGAGCGGCGGTATGACGACACGAGGTACGGACGCAGACACCGCCCCGCGGACGGTCGGTGCGAGCCGGGCACTGGCGCTGCTGTTGGTGATCACGGGCGCGGCGGGGCTCCTCGCGGCCTGGGTGATCACGATCGACAAGTTCAAGCTGCTGGAAGACCCGAACTTCACGCCGGGCTGCAGCCTGAACCCGATCGTCTCCTGCGGCAACATCATGAAGAGCGAGCAGGCGTCCGTGTTCGGTTTCCCGAACCCGATGCTGGGCCTGGTCGCCTACGGCATAGTGATCTGCGTCGGCATGAGCGTGCTGGCCGGGGCCCGGTTCCGGCCCTGGTACTGGCTCACCTTCAACGCCGGCATGCTGTTCGGCGTCGGCTTCTGCACCTGGCTCATGTACCAGTCGCTGTACAACATCAACTCGCTGTGCCTGTGGTGCTGCCTGGCATGGGTCGCCACGATCTTCATGTTCTGGTACGTCACCGCCCACAACGTGCGTGAGGGCCTGCTGCCCGCACCGGGCTGGCTGCGCTCCTTCCTGGACGAGTTCACCTGGGTGCTGCCCGTGCTGCACGTCGGGATCATCGGCATGCTGATCCTGACCCGCTGGTGGGACTTCTGGACCTCCTGAGTGCGGTGGGCCTTCCGGGTCCGCGGCCCGCTGTCGGTGGGCTCGCATAGGCTTCCCGTGTGGAACCAGACCTGTTCACCGCCGCTGCCGAAGACCGCCGGGAGAAGGACCCTCGAAGTTCTCCGCTCGCCGTCCGCATGCGCCCGCGCACCCTGGACGAGGTCGTCGGCCAGCAGCACCTGCTGAAGCCCGGGTCACCGCTGCGGCGGCTGGTCGGGGACGGGGCGGGCGGGCCGGCCGGAGCCTCGTCGGTGATCCTGTGGGGCCCCCCGGGCATCGGCAAGACCACCCTCGCGTACGTGGTGAGCCAGGCGACGCAGAAGCGGTTCGTGGAGCTGTCGGCGATCACGGCGGGCGTGAAGGAAGTACGGGCCGTCATCGAGGGCGCCAAGCGGGCGGCCGGCGGGTACGGCAAGGAGACGGTCCTCTTCCTCGACGAGATCCACCGCTTCAGCAAGGCGCAGCAGGACTCGCTGCTCCCGGCCGTCGAGAACCGCTGGGTGACGCTGATCGCCGCGACCACGGAGAACCCCTACTTCTCGATCATCTCCCCCCTGCTGTCGCGGTCGCTGTTGCTCACCCTGGAACCGCTGACCGACGAGGACCTGAGCGCGTTGATGCGGCGGGCGCTGACGGAGGAGCGCGGGCTGGGCGGGGCGGTCTCCCTGCCGGCGGACGCGGAGGCGCACCTGCTGCGGATCGCGGGCGGCGACGCCCGGCGGGCGCTGACGGCGCTGGAGGCCGGTGCCGGTTCTGCGATCGCCAAGGGGGAGTCCGAGATCAGCCTCCAGACGGTGGAGGAGGCGGTCGACCGGGCGGCGGTGAAGTACGACCGGGACGGCGACCAGCACTACGACGTGGCGAGCGCCCTGATCAAGTCGATCCGCGGCTCGGACGTGGACGCCGCGCTGCACTACCTGGCGCGCATGATCGAGGCGGGGGAGGATCCGCGGTTCATCGCCCGTCGCCTGATGATCTCGGCCAGCGAGGACATCGGCCTGGCGGACCCGACGGCCCTGCCGCTCGCGGTCGCCGCGGCGCAGGCGGTGGCGATGATCGGCTTCCCCGAGGCCGCGCTGACGCTGTCGCACGCCACGATCGCCCTCGCCCTGGCCCCGAAGTCGAACACCGCGACGACCGCGATCGGCGCGGCGCTCGCGGACGTCCGGGCGGGCCTGGCGGGCCAGGTGCCGACACACCTGCGGGACGGGCACTACAAGGGGGCGGCGAAGCTGGGCCACGCCGTGGGGTACGTGTACCCGCACGACGTACCGGGCGCGATCGCGGCACAGCAGTACGCGCCGGACGCGGTGCACGGCAAGCGGTACTACGAGCCGACGCGGTACGGCGCGGAGGCCCGCTACGCGGACGTGGTGGAAAAGGTCCGCGAACGCCTGCGAGGAGGCGGTTCAGGCCCGTCCGGCGCATGAGGCACCGGGCCGGCGGTCACGGCGTGCGGGGGCCCCGGCTGCCGGCTGCCGCGAACAGGGTCTGCATCGCCCGGCGCAGGTCGCACACGTCGCGGACCGGCGTCGGGAAGTCGAAGCGGGCGTCGAAGGAGGAGCCGTCGCCCGTGAAGCGGACCCGCAGTCCCAGGCGGTCCAGGGCCAGTGGGACCGCGGTCACGGCGGCGCTCTCCCGCGGGCCCAGCAGCGCGCACAGGTCGGCGATCCGGTCGCGGTGCGCGGCGGCCAGGTGCTGGAGGAGTTCCGTCTCGTGGTCGACGATCGGGTCCGGCGCCACCGCGGCCAGGTCGTCCGGGTCCACGTGCTCGGCGCCCCACAGGTCGTCCACCGAGATCTCGCCGACCTCCAGGCGCAGCATCACGTGGGAGGGGCGCCCGTGCAGCCCGAGGAGTTCGCCCACCGGCCGGCGCTCGGCCAGCAGCGCCGCGCAGGCCGCGCGGTCGTCCCCGCGCACCTGGGTCAGCCAGCCGGCGAGCCACGCTCGGCCTCGGATACGATGGGGCACGGACACCGGCGCCACATCCGTGATCTCGATCACGGCCGTGAGGTCGTCGTCCTGGGCGTGAGCGGCCGCTCTGGCAGCCGCAGATTCCCCTGACACCAGGAGAATCACGTCCCCGTCCGGGGTGACGGTCCGTGCGACCTGCATCCCTGTCCCGAGCTCGGGCTGCTCAAGAGACCTCAGCTGGTCGAGAGCACCCGGCAGCGTAAGGGATACTGAGGCGTTGGACTCTACGAGGGTTCGTACGCGTTCGGCTCCGGTGAGCTGCCGAACGCCTTCCCTGGGACGCGGCTGACCTTGCTTATCGTCGGCGCAAGCGGATTCTGTTTCGTCTGAATCCGAACTGCGTTGCGCACTGGGCAGGGGGATCCCATGTGGTCGAGACATTACGTCCTCCTCGATAAGGTAAGCCTCACCTAACTTACATGGAGGTAGGTTCCCCGTGAACCAGAAGCGACCCAAGGTCAAGAAGTCGCGTGCCCTCGGCATTGCACTGACCCCGAAGGCCGTCAAGTACTTCGAGGCCCGCCCCTACCCGCCGGGCGAGCACGGCCGTGGCCGCAAGCAGAACTCGGACTACAAGGTCCGTCTGCTGGAGAAGCAGCGTCTGCGCGCTCAGTACGACATCTCTGAGCGTCAGATGGCCCGCGCGTACGACCGCGCCAAGAAGGCCGAGGGCAAGACGGGCGAGGCGCTGGTCGTCGAGCTTGAGCGTCGCCTCGACGCCCTGGTCCTGCGTTCGGGCATCGCCCGCACCATCTACCAGGCCCGCCAGATGGTCGTTCACGGCCACATCGAGGTCAACGGTGGCAAGGTCGACAAGCCGTCGTTCCGTGTCCGCCCGGACGACGTCATCACCGTGCGCGAGCGCAGCCGCGAGAAGGTTCCGTTCCAGGTTGCCCGTGAGGGTGGCTACGCAGGCGAGGGCGAGACCCCGCGCTACCTGCAGGTCAACCTGAAGGCCCTGGCCTTCCGCCTGGACCGTGACCCGAACCGCAAGGAAATCCCGGTCATCTGCGACGAGCAGCTCGTCGTCGAGTACTACGCCCGCTGATCCAGCGGACGTAGCCTCACAGGCTGGTCAGCCCGCCGGTTCCCCCTTGGGGGAGCCGGCGGGCTTCCTGTTGTCCGGGCGGCCCACCGCGCCCGCCGCCCTGCCCGTCTCCCCGGACCGCGGCCGCGGCAGCCGTTCCGGCGCCGCCGGCACCGGCTCGGGCATCCGCAGTGCCCGCTCGACCAGCTCGTCGAGCGACAGGCTCCGGCCGTGCCGCGCGCACGCTGCGTACCGGTCCGCGCCCAGCACCTCACCCGCCCGCTCGCGGCACATCAGCCGCGGGGCGTTGAAGTACCCCGAGCCGAACAGCTGCAGGCCCACCCCGTCCCACATCGGCTCGGCCGCACCCTGGAGCACCGCCGCCTCGGCCGGACGGTCCTCGGCCGCCGTGACCAGGGCCAGCAGCTCCACCGCGAGCGCCAGCCCGACCAGGTCGCGGAAGGCGTGGTTGATCGTCACGCACTCGGTCAGCAGGAGCCGCGCCCCGGCCGTGTCCGCCGCGTCCAGGGCCGCGTACGCGAGGACGTAGAGGGCGTACGCCTTCGTCCAGCGCTCCCCGCGCTCCTCGCAGATGTCCCGGACCTCCCGGCACAGCGACAGCGCACCCGCCAGATCCCCCTGGAAGGCCAGCGCCATCGCCAGCTCCACCTGGCACATCAGCACGTTGCTGTTCAGCTCCCCGGCCTCCCGGTACTGCTCCAGCGCCGAGCCCAGCAGCTCACCGGCCCGCGGCATGTCGTCGGAGACCAGCGCCAAGCAGCCCAGCCGGTGCACCGCGTACGCCGCCGCCACCGCGTTCCCGGTCCGCGCCGCCCCGTCCCGGCACTCGTACAGGGCGCTCATCGAGGCCACCGCATCGCCCTGGAGGGCCGCCACGTAGCCGAGCACCCACAGCGCCTTCAGCCGCGACCCCACGTGTTCCGACGCGGCCGGGCCGGGCTCCAGCATCCGGTCCAGCCAGTACCGGCCCTCGGTGAGCCGGCCGCACCCGGCCCAGTAGAACCACAGCGTCCCGGCCAGGTACTGCCCCAGGTGGAGCTCGTCCGGCTCCTCCAGGCAGCACTCCAGCGCCAGCCGCAGATTCGGCAGCTCCGCCTCCACCAGCGCCGCCACCTCCTGCTGGCGCGGACCGAACCAGTCCAGCTCGCACCAGGTGGCCAGCCCCGTGTACCAGTCCCGGTGGCGCCGCCGCAGCCGTGTGGCGTCGCCGAGGGACTCCAGCCACCCCGCCCCGTACACCCGCACGGTCTCCAGCATCCGGTAGCGCACCCCGGCCGCCGTCTCCTCCCGGGCCAGCAGCGACTGGGCGAGGAGCTCCCCGAGCACGTCCAGCACGGACTCCACCGGCAGGTCCGGCCCCGCGCACACGTACTCGGCGGCATCGAGGTCGAAGTGCCCGGCGAACACCGACAGCCGGGCCCACAGCAACCGCTCCCGCGCCGTGCACAGCTCGTGGCTCCAGCCGATCGCCGTACGCAGCGCCCGGTGCCGGGGCAGGACCCCGCGCGCCGAGCCCGTCAGCAGCGCGAAACGGTCCTCCAACCGCGTCAGCACCTGCTCCGGCGACAGCGCCCGCAGCCGTCCCGCCGCCAGCTCCAGCGCCAGCGGGATCCCGTCGAGCCGGGCGCACAGCTCCACCAGTGCGGGCCGGTTGGCGCCGGTCACGGCGAAGCCCGGATCGGCGGCCGCCGCCCGCTCGGCCAGCAGCTCCAGGGCCTCCTCGGGGACCGGCGGGGCCAGCGGGAAGGTCCGTTCCCCCCGGAGGTCCAGCGGCCGCCGCCCGGCAGCCAGCACCCGCAGGCCGGGGGAGCGGCGCAGCAGCTCCCGCACCAGCTCGGCGGTCTCCTCGACGAGCTGCTCGAACCCGTCGAGGACCAGCAGCAGCCGCCGCTCGGCGAGGTGCTCGGTCAGGACGGTCCGCGGCGGTCGCGTGGTGTGGTCGGTGAGCCCGAGCGACTCCGCCAGCGTGAGTTCGAGCAGTGCCGGATCGCGTACGCAGGACAGCTCGGCCAGCCAGACGCCGTCGCAGTAGCGTTCCTGCGCCGTATCGCCCGTCTCCGAAGCCGGCCCGGAGGTCGCCCCGGACACCGCCCCGGACGCTGCCTCGGCGGCCTCCCGGGCCGCCGCCAGGGCCAGCCGGGACTTGCCCACCCCGCCCACGCCGGTCACGGTGACCAGTCGCGAGGCCTCCAGCAGCCTCCCCACCTCGGCGAGTTCCGCACCTCGCCCGACGAAGCTGCTCAGCTCCGCGGGAAGATTGCCGCAGGTCCTTTGTCGAACGGGCCTCTGTCGCATGGGACACGGAGGGTACTGGTCCGGATGCGCTGCGTACAAGGCGGATCCGCTGGGCCGTGAATTGCGGTACTGCGGTGGATCTCCGGCGCGATAGGGTCGGAGAACGACTTTTCCACGTAGTGATCAACAGGCAGAGAGCGGTGCAACGTGTCCGGTGGAGAGGTGGCCGGGATCCTCGTGGCCGTCTTCTGGGCCATCCTGGTCTCCTTCCTCGCCGTGGTACTGGTGAGGCTGGCCCAGGTGCTCAAGGCGACCACCAAGCTGGTGGCCGACGTGACCGACCAGGCCGTCCCGCTGCTCGCGGACGCCTCCACCACCGTCCGCTCCGCACGCACCCAGCTCGACCGGGTCGACGCCATCGCGAGCGACGTCCAGGAAGTCACCTCGAACGCCTCCGCCCTGTCCTCCACCGTGGCCTCCACCTTCGGCGGGCCGCTGGTCAAGGTCGCCGCCTTCGGCTACGGCGTCCGCAAGGCGCTGGGCAAGAACACGGAAGAGGCGCCGCGGAAGGCGTCCCGGCGCAGCGTGATCGTTGGCCGTACGGTGCCGGCCGCCCGGCGCCGGAAGCAGAAGGGCTGAAACCTCCGATGTTCCGCCGAGCCTTCTGGTTCACCGCAGGCGCAGCCGCCGGCGTGTGGGCCACCACCAAGGTCAACCGCCAGCTCAAGAAGCTGACACCGGAGAGCCTCGCCGCCCAGGCCGCCGACAAGGCCGTGGAGGCCGGTCACCGCCTCAAGGACTTCGCCCTCGACGTGAAGGCGGGAATGTCGCAGCGCGAGGACGAGCTGAACGACGCACTGGGATTGCACCAGGATCCCGATCGGCCCGACAACGTCACCGCCCTCCCCGGGCCGCGGCGGATGCGGGCCATCCAGAACCACAAGACCACCCACCCGAATTTTTCGTACAACCGGAATGAGGACCACTGATGGAGTCGGCTGAAATCCGCCGCCGCTGGCTGAGCTTCTTCGAGGAGCGCGGTCATGCCGTTGTCCCTTCGGCGTCGCTCATCGCGGACGACCCGACTCTGCTGCTGGTCAACGCGGGCATGGTCCCGTTCAAGCCGTACTTCCTCGGCGAGACCAAGCCGCCGGCCCCCCGGGCCACCAGCGTGCAGAAGTGCGTCCGTACGCCGGACATCGAAGAGGTCGGCAAGACCACCCGCCACGGCACGTTCTTCCAGATGTGCGGCAACTTCTCCTTCGGCGACTACTTCAAGGAAGGCGCCATCAAGTACGCCTGGGAGCTGCTCACCAGCTCCGTGGCGGACGGCGGCTACGGCCTGGAGCCGGAGAAGCTCTGGATCACCGTCTACCTCGACGACGACGAGGCCGAGACGATCTGGCGCGACGTGATCGGCGTGCCCGCCGAGCGCATCCAGCGCCTGGGCAAGAAGGACAACTTCTGGTCCATGGGCGTCCCGGGTCCCTGCGGCCCCTGCTCGGAGATCAACTACGACCGCGGCCCCGAGTTCGGCGTCGAGGGCGGCCCCGCCGTCAACGACGAGCGCTACGTGGAGATCTGGAACCTGGTCTTCATGCAGTACGAGCGCGGCGCCGGCGACGGGAAGGAAGACTTCCCGATCCTCGGCGACCTGCCGTCGAAGAACATCGACACCGGTCTCGGCCTCGAACGCCTCGCGATGATCCTGCAGGGCGTGCAGAACATGTACGAGACCGACACCCTGCGCGTGGTCATGGACAAGGCCACCGAGCTCACCGGCGTGCGCTACGGCGCCGCCCAGAACACCGACGTGTCGATGCGCGTGGTCGCCGACCACATCCGCACCTCCGTCATGCTCATCGGCGACGGCGTCACGCCCGGCAACGAGGGTCGCGGCTACGTGCTGCGCCGCATCATGCGCCGCGCCATCCGCAACATGCGCCTCATGGGCGCCACGGGCCCCGTCGTCCAGGCCCTGGTCGACGTCGTGATCGACACGATGGGCCAGCAGTACCCGGAGCTCGTCACCGACCGCAAGCGCATCGAGACCGTCGCGCTCGCCGAAGAGGCCGCCTTCCTCAAGGCCGTCAAGGGCGGCACGAACATCCTCGACACCGCCGTGACCGAGACCAAGGCCGCCGGCGGCACGGTCCTGGCCGGCGACAAGGCGTTCCTGCTCCACGACACCTGGGGCTTCCCGATCGACCTCACCCTGGAGATGGCCGCCGAACAGGGCCTCTCCGTGGACGAGCCCGGCTTCCGCCGCCTCATGCAGGAGCAGCGCGACCGGGCCAAGGCCGACGCCAAGGCCAAGAAGACCGGCCACGCGGACATGTCCGCCTACCGGGAGATCGCCGACAACTCCGGCGGCACCGAGTTCACCGGCTACGCCACCAACCAGGGCGAGTCCACGATCGTCGGCCTGCTGGTCAACGGCGTCTCCGCGCCCGCCGCCTCCGAGGGTGACGACGTCGAGGTCGTCCTCGACCGCACCCCGTTCTACGCAGAGGGCGGCGGCCAGCTCGCCGACCAGGGCCGCATCAAGCTCGACTCGGGCGCCGTCATCGTCGTCCGCGACGTGCAGCAGCCCGTCCCGGGCGTCTCCGTGCACAAGGGCTCCGTCCAGGTCGGCGAGGTGACGGTGGGCGCCTCCGCGTACGCCGCCATCGACGTGAACCGCCGCCGGGCCATCGCCCGCGCCCACTCGGCCACGCACCTGACCCACCAGGCGCTGCGCGACGCCCTCGGCCCGACGGCCGCCCAGGCCGGTTCCGAGAACTCGCCCGGTCGCTTCCGCTTCGACTTCGGCTCGCCGAACGCCGTCCCCGGCACGGTCCTCACCGACGTCGAGCAGAAGATCAACGACGTGCTCTCCCGCGAGCTCGACGTCACCGCCGAGATCATGAGCATCGACGAGGCGAAGAAGCAGGGCGCCATCGCCGAGTTCGGCGAGAAGTACGGCGAGCGCGTGCGCGTCGTGACCATCGGCGACTTCTCCAAGGAGCTGTGCGGCGGTACGCACGTCGGCAACACCGCCCAGCTGGGTCTGGTGAAGTTGCTCGGCGAGTCCTCCATCGGCTCCGGCGTGCGCCGCGTCGAGGCCCTCGTCGGCGTGGACGCGTACAACTTCCTCGCCAAGGAGCACACGGTCGTCTCCCAGCTCCAGGAGCTGGTCAAGGGCCGTCCCGAGGAGCTGCCGGAGAAGATCGCCTCCATGCTCGGCAAGCTGAAGGACGCCGAGAAGGAGATCGAGAAGTTCCGCGCGGAGAAGGTCCTCCAGGCCGCCGCCGGTCTCGCCGCGAACGCCCAGGACATCCACGGCGTCGCCCTCGTCGTCGGCACCGTCCCGGACGGCACCGGCGCCGACGACCTGCGCAAGCTGGTCCTCGACGTCCGCGGCCGCATCCAGGGCGACCGGCCGGCCGTCGTGGCCCTGTTCACCACGGCGAACGACCGCCCGCTGACCGTCATCGCCACCAACGAGGCCGCCCGCGAGCGCGGTCTCAAGGCCGGTGACCTGGTCCGCACCGCCGCCAAGACCCTCGGTGGCGGCGGTGGCGGCAAGCCGGACGTGGCCCAGGGCGGCGGCCAGAACCCGGCCGCCATCCCCGAGGCCATCGCCGCGGTCGAGCGCCTCGTCGTCGAGACGGTCTGACCATGACTCTGCGCCGCGGCCGCCGTCTGGCCATCGATGTCGGGGACGCCCGGATCGGGGTCGCCTCCTGCGACCCCGACGGGGTGTTGGCCACACCGGTGGAAACCGTTCCGGGCCGGGACATCCCCTTCGCCCACCGGCGGCTGCGGCAGCTCGTCGAGGAATACGAACCCCTGGAAGTCGTGGTCGGCCTGCCCCGCTCGCTCAGCGGGCGGGAGGGGCCGGCCGCGGCCAAGGTGCGCGTCTTCGCCACGGAACTCGCCAAGGGGATCAAGCCGGTGACGGTCCGTCTGGTGGACGAGCGGATGACCACGGTCACCGCCGCCCAGGGGCTGCGGGCCTCGGGGAGGAACGCGAAGAAGGGCCGTTCGGTGATCGACCAGGCGGCCGCTGTGGTGATCCTTCAGAACGCTCTTGAGACCGAACGGGTATCAGGTAATCCGCCCGGTGAGTGCGTCGAAGTGGTTGTCTGATCGCGATACGGTAACGTTCCGCGCGATGCGGCGGCATTCGAACAGTCGTCGCCCACCACTTCAGAGGCGGAACCGGGTGCCGCGGCGGACGTAGCCGTTGCCTCCGTCTCGCGGCTCTAGGGGACCGATGACTGAGTATGGCCGGGGCCGTGGCCCCGAACCGTGGCACCCCGAGGACCCCTTGTACGGGGACCAGGGGTGGACCGGGCACGAGGCCCAGCAGGCTCAGATGCCCTACGCAGGTGGCCCCCAGCAGCAGTATCCGCAGGAGCCGCAGTACCAGCAGGACCCGCAGTACCAGCAGTACGTGCAGCAAGGGCAGTACGTGCAGCAGGGGCAGTACCCGGGGCAGCAGCAGGGTTATGCCCCGCAGCAGCCCCACCAGGCGCACCAGCAGCAGATGCACGGGCAGCCCCAGCAGCCCCAGCAGCCCCAGCAGCCGGTTTACGACGGCCAGGGCTGGGACACCGGCCAGACCCCGTACGCCGCCGTCCCGCAGGCCGACCCGTACCTGGGCGCGGACCCGTACGCCCAGCAGCCCGTCGGCGGCTACCCGGGCGAGGCCCCCGACCTCTACGGCACGGCCGAGGCGTACCCGCCGCCGCAGCCCCCGGGCCGCCGCCACCTGGTCGCCGAAGAGGAACCGGAACCGGAATACGCCGAGGAACCGGCCGAGGAGGCCTCCTCGATCCTGCCCGGCGGCGAAGACGATTCCGAGGAGCCGGACGGCGGCGGGCGCCGCGGCCGCTCGAAGGGCAAGCCCAAGGGCCGCAAGGGCGCGGCGTGCCTGATCGCAGCCGTGGTGATCGTGGCCGTCCTCGGCGGTGGCGGCTACTACGGCTACGACTACATCAAGTCCAAGTTCACCACCGGCGAGGACTACGCCGGCGAGGGCGAGGGCTCGGTCTCCATCGACATCCCCAAGAACACCGGCATCGGCGAGATGGGCCGCATCCTCAAGGCGCACGGGGTCGTCAAGAGCGCGGACGCGTTCGTCGCCGCCGCCAAGGCCAACCCCAAGGGCGGCGCGATCCAGGCGGGCTCCTACGTGATGAAGGAGCACATGTCGGGCAAGGCGGCCGTAGACCTCATGGTCAACGGCGCCGGAATCAACGCCCTCGACGTCATTCCCGGCTGGAAGAACGCCCAGGTCTACAAGGCCATCGACGAGAAGCTCAAGCTCAAGGAGGGCACGACCAAGGACATCGCCGTCAAGGAGGCGAAGAACCTCGGTCTGCCCGACTGGGCCAACAGCAACAAGGACATCAAGGACCCGCTGGAAGGATTCCTCTACCCGGCCCGCTACGACCTCAGCAAGGACGCGACCCCCGAGTCGATGCTCAAGCAGATGGTCACCAAGTCCAACCAGGCCTACGCGAGCGCCGACCTCAAGGGGCAGGCGTCGAAGCTGGGCCTGGCGAACCCGCTCCAGCTCGTCACCGTCGCGAGCCTCGTCCAGGCCGAGGGCAAGTACCAGCACGACTTCGACAAGATCTCCCGGGTCGTCTACAACCGGCTCAAGCCGGGCAACACCGAGACCTACGGTCTGCTCGACTTCGACTCCACGGTCAACTACATCAAGGGTTCGAGCACCCTGGACGTCGGTTCAGTCAACGACCTCCGCAAGATCGACGACCCGTACAACACCTACAAGATCAAGGGCCTGCCGGCCGGACCGATCGGCAACCCGGGCCCCGACGCACTCAAGTCGGCGATCAACCCGGCCACCGGCCCGTGGTACTACTTCGTGTCGGTGAACGAGAACGAGACGCTCTTCGCCGTGACGAACGAAGAGCACAACCGGAACCGCCAGCGGTACGAAGAGGAACGGAAGAAGGCAGCAGGGCAGTGATACGCGCAGCCGTGCTCGGTTCACCGATCGAGCACTCCCTCTCACCGGTGCTGCACCGCGCCGCCTACCAGGAGCTCGGCCTCGACGACTGGTCGTACGACCGTTTCGAGATAGACGAGGCCGCGCTCCCGCAGTTCGTCGCCGGCCTCGGCCCCGAGTGGGCCGGGCTGTCCCTGACGATGCCGCTCAAGCGCGCGATCATCCCGCTGCTCGACGGCATCAGCGACACCGCCGCCTCGGTCGAGGCGGTCAACACGGTCGTCCTGACCAAGGACGGCAGGCGCCTCGGTGACAACACCGACATCCCCGGGATCGTCTCCGCGCTCCACGAGCGCGGTGTCGACGAGGTGGGGAGCGCCACCATCCTCGGTGCCGGTGCCACCGCCTCCTCCGCGCTGGCCGCGCTCGCCCGGATCTGCTCCGGCGAGGTCACGGTGTACGTACGCTCCAAGGCCCGCGCCGACGAGATGCAGGAGTGGGGCGAGCGCCTGGACGTGGCCGTCCGCACGGCCGACTGGGCGGACGCCGCGGACGGGCTCGGTGCACCGCTGGTCATCGCGACCACCCCGGCACGCGCCACGGACTGGCTGGCGGACCACGTACCGGCCGGCGGGGCGGGAACCCTGTTCGACGTGCTGTACGACCCGTGGCCGACCGCCCTCGCGGCGTCCTGGTCGCAGCACGACGGCCGGCTGCTCGGCGGGTTGGACCTCCTCGTCCACCAGGCGGTGCTCCAGGTCGAGCAGATGACCGGCCGCCACACCGCCCCGCTGGCCGCCATGCGGGCCGCGGGCGAGGCCGCGCTGCGCACCCGTCACTGATTCCCGCCGCACACCTGATGCACTGAGCGGGTCGATCTTGCTCGTGCGGGGCCCGACCCGCCAGGGTTGCCACGGGTGCACCACCGTCCGCCAGCTGGACCGGAGGGCGGTGCACCGGCCCGGACATGGGAGGATCGGGTGTGGCGGGTCCGGGCCGAGCACCCGGCCGCGCCACCGCAGTACCAGGCGCGAGCATGAGGAGCATCGTTGAGCAGGTTGCGTTGGCTGACCGCGGGAGAGTCGCACGGACCGGCACTGGTGGCCACGCTGGAGGGCCTTCCCGCCGGCGTCCCGGTCACCACCGAGCTGGTGGCGGACCACCTGGCCCGGCGCCGGCTCGGCTATGGCCGCGGTGCCCGGATGAAGTTCGAGCAGGACGAGATCACCTTCCTCGGCGGTGTCCGCCACGGGCTCTCGCAGGGTTCCCCGGTCGCAGTGATGATCGGCAACACCGAGTGGCCGAAGTGGGAGACCGTCATGTCGGCCGACCCGGTCGACCCCTCGCTACTCAAGGAAACCGGCCGCAACGCGCCGCTGACCCGCCCCCGCCCCGGCCACGCAGACCTCGCGGGCATGCAGAAGTACGGCTTCTCCGAGGCCCGTCCGATCCTGGAGCGCGCCAGCGCCCGTGAGACGGCGGCCCGTGTCGCCCTCGGCGCCGTCGCCCGGTCCTTCCTCAAGGAGGCCGCCGGCATCGAGATCGTCTCCCACGTTGTGGAGCTCGCCTCGGCCAAGGCCCCCTACGGCGTCTACCCGACCCCCGCCGACGTCGAGAAGCTCGACGCCGACCCGGTGCGCTGCCTCGACGCCGACGCGTCGAAGGCGATGGTCGCGGAGATCGACCAGGCCCACAAGGACGGCGACACCCTCGGCGGCGTCGTCGAGGTCCTCGCCTACGGCGTGCCCGTCGGCCTCGGCTCCCACGTCCACTGGGACCGCCGCCTCGACGCCCGCCTCGCCGCCGCCCTCATGGGCATCCAGGCCATCAAGGGCGTCGAGGTCGGCGACGGCTTCGAGCTGGCCCGCGTGCCCGGCTCGCAGGCGCACGACGAGATCGTCTCCACCCCCGAGGGCATCAAGCGCACCTCCGGCCGCTCCGGCGGCACCGAGGGCGGCCTGACCACCGGCGAGCTGCTGCGCGTACGGGCCGCCATGAAGCCCATCGCGACGGTCCCGAAGGCCCTCGCCACGATCGACGTGGCGACCGGCGAGGCCGCCGCCGCGCACCACCAGCGCTCCGACGTCTGCGCCGTGCCCGCCGCGGGCATCGTCGCCGAGGCCATGGTCGCGCTCGTGCTCGCCGACGCCCTGGTCGAGAAGTTCGGCGGCGACTCGGTCCCCGAGACCCGCCGCAACGTCCAGTCCTACCTCGACAACCTGCAGATCCGGTGACGGGCCGGCCACTGGTCGTCCTCGTCGGGCCCATGGGCTCCGGCAAGTCCACGGTGGGGTCGCTGCTCGCCGAACGGCTCGGCGTCCCCTACCGGGACACCGACGCCGACATCGTCGCGGCCCAGGGCCGCGAGATCTCGGACCTCTTCGTCGACGAGGGCGAGCCGTACTTCCGTGAGCTGGAGCGGCAGGCGGTCGCCGCCGCCCTCGCCGAGCACACCGGAATCCTCGCCCTCGGCGGCGGCGCCGTCCTCGACGCGGGCACCCGGGAGTTGCTGGCCGGCCTGCCCGTCGCCTACCTGTCGATGGACGTCGAGGAAGCCGTCCGGCGCGTCGGCCTGGGCGCAGCGCGCCCGCTGCTCGCCGTCAACCCGCGCCGCCAGTGGCGCGAACTGATGGAAGCCCGCCGCCCCCTGTACACCGAAGTCGCGCGCGTCGTCGTGGCCACCGACGACCGCACCCCCGAAGAGGTCGCCCAGGCGGTCCTCGACGCTCTGGAGTTGAAGGACGTATGACAGACCAGGTGACGCGGATCCAGGTCGGCGCCAGCGCCGGACACGAAGCGTACGACGTGCTGGTCGGCCGGCAGCTGCTCGGCGAGCTCGGCACACTGATCGGTACGAAGGCCCAGCGGGTCGCCGTGATCCACCCCGAGGCGCTGGCCTCGACCGGCGAGGCGCTGCGCGACGACCTGGCCGAGCAGGGCTACGAGGCGGTCGCCATCCAGGTGCCGAACGCCGAGGAGGCCAAGACGGTCGAGGTCGCCGCGTACTGCTGGAAGGCCCTCGGCCAGTCCGGCTTCACCCGCACCGACGTGATCGTCGGCGTCGGCGGCGGCGCCACCACCGACCTCGCGGGCTTCGTCGCGGCCACCTGGCTGCGCGGGGTGCGCTGGATCGCCGTACCGACCACCGTCCTGGCGATGGTCGACGCGGCCGTCGGCGGCAAGACCGGCATCAACACCGCCGAGGGCAAGAACCTGGTCGGCTCCTTCCACCCGCCGGCCGGCGTCCTGTGCGACCTGGCCGCGCTGGACTCGCTGCCCGTCAACGACTATGTCAGCGGCCTCGCCGAGATCATCAAGGCCGGGTTCATCTCCGACCCGGTGATCCTCGACCTCATCGAGGAGGACCCGGCGGCGGCCCGCACGCCCGACGGCCCGCACACCGCGGAACTCATCGTGCGCTCGATCCAGGTCAAGGCGGACGTCGTCTCCAGCGACCTGAAGGAATCGGGCCTGCGGGAGATCCTCAACTACGGGCACACCCTCGCGCACGCCATCGAGAAGAACGAGCGCTACAAGTGGCGGCACGGCGCCGCCGTGTCGGTCGGCATGGTCTTCGCGGCCGAGCTCGGCCGGCTCGCGGGCCGCCTCGACGACGCGACGGCCGACCGGCACCGGGAGATCCTGGCCGCCGTCGGGCTGCCGCTGACCTACCGCGGCGACCAGTGGCCCAAGCTGCTGCAGACCATGCAGGTCGACAAGAAGTCCCGCGGCAACCTGCTGCGCTTCATCGTCCTGGACGGCTTGGGCAAGCCCACCGTCCTGGAGGGCCCCGACCCGGCCCACCTGATCGCCGCGTACGGCGAGGTGTCCGCGTGAGCCGCAAGGTGTTGGTGCTGAACGGCCCGAACCTGGGCCGGCTCGGGTCGCGCGAGCCCGACGTGTACGGGGCCACCTCGTACACCGGGCTCGTGGAGAGCTGCCGCTCGCTGGGCGCGGAACTCGGCTTCGACGTCGAGGTCCGCGAGACCAACGATGAGGGCGAGCTCGTGCGCTGGCTGCACGAGGCGGCGGACGGCAAGATTCCGGTCGTGATCAACCCGGGTGCCTTCACGCACTACTCGTATGCCATGCGGGACGCGGCGGCGCAGCGCACCGCGCCGCTGATCGAGGTGCACATCTCGAACCCGTACGCCCGCGAGGAGTTCCGGCACACGTCGGTCATCGCCTCCGTGGCGACCGGCACGGTGGCGGGCTTCGGCATTGGCTCGTACCGGCTGGCGCTGCACGCACTGGCGGACGAAGTCGCGCTCTGACGGTGCTGGTGGGAGGCCCGGCCCCCGTGGTCATATAACGTTCTCGCATCAGTCGGTGGAACGAGACGGAGTGGCAGCGGATGCAGCACGGAGTGGGGGGCGGTAGCGCGGGCTGGGGGCATCCGGGGCATCATCCGGCCGTGCCCCCGCAACCGCCCATACCCCCTGCACAGGGGTGGCCGGTGCCGGTGCCGCCGGCCGCGCCGCCGCAGGGACCGCCCCCCGGCCCGGAGGCCACGGGGCACATTCCGCTGCCGCCCGCGGTGGCCGGTACCGGCGGGGCCACCCTGGCCGTGCTGCTGATCGGCCCGGCGGGCGCGGGCAAGACCACGGTGGCCCGGCACTGGGCGAGCACCCGGCCGGTGCCCACCGCACACGTGAGCCTCGACGACGTCCGCGAATGGGTGTGCTCGGGCTTCGCCGACCCCCAGGCGGGCTGGAACGACCACTCGGAAGCCCAGTACCGCCTGGCCCGCCGCACCTGCGGCTTCGCCGCCCGCAACTTCCTGGCCAACGGGATCTCCTGCATCCTCGACGACGCCGTCTTCCCGGACCGGCCGGTGGTCGGCCTCGGCGGCTGGAAGCGCCACGTCGGCCCC
This sequence comes from Streptomyces sp. NBC_00597, assembly GCF_041431095.1. Lineage (GTDB taxonomy): Bacteria > Actinomycetota > Actinomycetes > Streptomycetales > Streptomycetaceae > Streptomyces. Next base: position 2,496,059 of record NZ_CP107757.1, on the reverse strand, counting down.
GCCCTGCTGCCGGTCGTCCTCCTGCCCGGCCTGGAGATCGTCCTGGAGCGCAACGCGGCCCGCTCGGGGAACCGGCGCCTCTCGGACGAGGAGGTCGCCCGGATCCACGGTCGGATGGCGGGCTGGTACGGCTCCGGCCTGCCCATCATCGACAACTCGGACCTGGACGTGGAAGCCACCTCCCGAGCCCTCGACGAAGCCCTCGCCCGCACCCTCGGCACCCCCGCCTTCTAGGGCGCGCCAAAGAGTTCCCGGCTGGTGCCGCGGACCGATCAGGATTCGAGAAGCGTGGGGGCCGATGCCGCGGCTAGCGTGATCGGCATGGACATCGGGGCCGCCACGAGGCGGTTCCCGGACCCCTCACCCCAGGAGTGACCATGTCTTCCACCCTCGGCATCAAGACCGTTCTGCACCCCGTCTCCGACCTGGCCGCCGCCAAGGACGTGTACACCGCGCTGCTCGGCGTGAAGCCGCAGACCGACGAGCCGTACTACGTCGGCTTCGAGGTCGGCGGCCAGCACATCGGGCTCGTCCCCGGCGGCGCCGCACAGGGGATGGCCTCTCCGGTCGCGTACTGGCACGTGCCGGACATCGAGGCCAAGCTGGCCGAGGTGACCGCCGCGGGCGCCACCGTGAAGGACGCCGCGCACGACGTCGGCGGCGGGCGCCTCGTGGCCACCTTCACCGACCCCGACGGCAACGTTCTCGGGCTGCTCCAGGACCAGTGAGTGAGCACGCCCAGCGCAGCTGGTTGGATCGAGCCACGCTGCCCGACCCGACGGACGGAGACACGATGAGCAAGGCCAGGCCCGCACCGCACGATGCCGACAGCCACGACCTGATCCGCGTGCACGGCGCGCGCGTGAACAACCTCAAGGACGTCAGCATCGAGATCCCCAAGCGCCGGCTGACGGTGTTCACCGGTGTCTCCGGCTCGGGCAAGAGCTCGCTGGTGTTCGACACGATCGCCGCGGAGTCGCAGCGGCTGATCAACGAGACGTACAGCGCCTTCGTGCAGGGCTTCATGCCGACCCTGGCCCGCCCCGAGGCCGACGTACTCGACGGTCTGACCACGGTGATCACCGTCGACCAGCAGCGGATGGGCGGGGACCCGCGCTCCACGGTCGGTACCGCCACCGACGTCAACGCCATGCTGCGCATCCTCTTCAGCCGGCTCGGCACGCCGCACATCGGCTCGGCCAAGGCGTTCTCCTTCAACGTCGCCTCGATCAGCGGCGCCGGCGCGGTCACCGTCCGGCGCGCCGGCCAGGAGGTCAAGGAGAGGCGCAGCTTCAGCATCACCGGAGGCATGTGCCCGCGCTGCGAAGGCCGGGGCGCGGTCACCGACATCGACCTGACACAGCTCTACGACGACTCCAAGTCCCTGAACGAGGGCGCGTTCACGATCCCCGGGTACACCGGGGGCGGCTGGAACTCCCGCCTCTACATCGAGTCGGGCTTCTTCGACCCGGACAAACCGATCGCCAAGTTCACCAAGAAGGAACTGCAGGACCTCCTCCACCGCGAACCGACCCGCATGAAGATCGCGGGCATCAACATGACGTACGAGGGCCTGATCCCGCGCGTCCAGAAGTCGATGCTGTCCAAGGACAAGGAGTCCATGCAGCCGCACGTCCGGGCGTTCGTGGAGCGGGCCGTCACCTTCACCACCTGCCCCGACTGCGAGGGCACCCGCCTCAACGAGGGCGCGCGCTCCTCGAAGATCAAGGGCAAGAACATCGCCGACCTGTGCGCGATGGAGGTCCGGGACCTGGCCGAATGGATCCGCGGACTCGACGAGCCCTCCGTGGGGCCGCTGCTCGCGACGCTCCTGGGGACCCTCGACTCGTTCGTGGAGATCGGCCTCGGCTACCTCTCCCTCGACCGGCCGTCGGGCACGCTGTCGGGCGGCGAGGCGCAGCGCGTGAAGATGATCCGGCACCTCGGCTCCTCGCTCACCGACGTCACGTACGTCTTCGACGAGCCCACCACCGGCCTGCACCCCCACGACATCCAGCGGATGAACGGCCTGCTGCTGCGGCTGCGGGACAAGGGCAACACGGTTCTCGTCGTGGAACACAAGCCGGAGACGATCGCGATCGCCGACCACGTCGTCGACCTCGGCCCCGGCGCCGGTTCCGGGGGCGGCACCGTCTGCTTCGAGGGCACCGTCGAAGGACTGCGCACCGGCGGCACCATCACCGGCCGGCACTTCGACGACCGGGCCAAGGTCAAGGAGACGGTGCGCAAGCCCACCGGCTCCCTGGAGATCCGGGGGGCCACCGCCCACAACCTGCGCGACGTCGACGTCGACATCCCGCTCGGGGTCCTCGCGGTCGTCACGGGCGTCGCGGGCTCGGGCAAGAGCTCCCTCGTGCACGGCTCGTTGCCCCGGCAGTCGGGGGCGGCCGGCGCGGGCGTCGTCTCGGTCGACCAGGGAGCCATCAAGGGGTCCCGGCGCAGCAATCCGGCGACGTACACCGGGCTGCTCGACCCGATCCGCAAGGCGTTCGCGAAGGTCAACGGGGTGAAGCCTGCGCTGTTCAGCGCCAACTCCGAGGGCGCCTGCCCGACCTGCAACGGCGCCGGTGTCATCTACACGGATCTGGCGATGATGGCCGGGGTCGCCTCGACCTGTGAGGAGTGCGAGGGCAGGCGGTTCGATGCATCGGTCCTCGACTACCACTTCGGCGGCCGTGACATCAGCGAGGTCCTCGCGATGTCGGTGACCGAGGCCGAGGAGTTCTTCGGCGCCGGCGAAGGACACCTCCCGGCCGCGCACCGCATCGTCGCGCGCCTCGCCGACGTGGGCCTCGGCTACCTCACCATCGGGCAGCCGCTCACGACGCTCTCCGGCGGCGAGCGGCAGCGGCTCAAGCTGGCGACCCACATGGCCGAGAAGGGTGGCGTCTACGTGCTCGACGAGCCCACCGCCGGCCTGCACCTCGCCGACGTCGAGCAGCTGCTCGGTCTGCTCGACCGGCTCGTCGACTCCGGGAAGTCGGTCATCGTCGTCGAGCACCACCAGGCGGTCATGGCGCACGCCGACTGGATCATCGACCTGGGGCCGGGTGCGGGCCACGACGGCGGCCGGATCGTCTTCGAGGGCACCCCCGCCGAGCTGGTCGCCGACCGTTCCACCCGCACCGGCGAGCACCTCGCCGCGTACGTCGGGAGCTGACCGGTTCCGGGCCGGGCGGGGGCGGGGACGGGCGGCGCCGCCCGCCCCCGCCCCGCCCACGTACGGATGCGCTCACCAGGCCGGATGCGCGGGGCGCTCGTACGCTCGAAGACATGTCAGACGTGTACGCGGCCCGCAGGGGCCTGCTTCGCGACCGCTGTGCCGCCGCCGGGAACGCCGCCGCACTGATCACGCGTCCGGCGAACGTCCGCTACCTCGCCGGAGCTTCCCCGCCGGGCGCCGTCCTGCTCGTCGGGCCGGGCGGCGAGGACGTGCTCTTCACCGTCGGCCCGCCCAGCGGCGAAGCCGAGGAGGGCCGCCTCGACGAGCAGCTCAGGCTCTTCGTACTGGACGGCCCCGGCAGCGACGCCGCCGTCGCGGCCGGCGACATGGCCGGATCGCTGCGGTCCGAGTCGCTGGCCGTCGAGGAGCACCACCTCACCGTCGCCCGCCACCGGGCCCTGTGCTCCGTCGCCCCCGGGCTGCGGCTCGCCGACCTGGGGTCCGCCGTGGAGCAGCAGCGCCTCGTCAAGGACGAGGAGGAGATCGCCTGCCTGCGGATCGCCGCGGAGATCGCCGACCAGGCGCTCGGCGAGCTGCTGGAGTCGATCCTGGTGGGTCGGACCGAGCGCCACCTGGCCCTGGAGCTGGAGCGCCGCCTGGTCGACCACGGCGCCGACGGGCCGGCCTTCCCGACCTCCGTCGGTACCGGGCCGAACTCCGGCCGCTCCCGGCACCGGCCCTCCGACCGCCGCGTCGAGGAAGGGGACTTCCTATCCGTCTGCCTCGGCGCCAACTACCGCGGCTACCGCTGTGAGATCGGCCGGACCTTCGTGATCGGCACCAGCCCGGCCGACTGGCAGATCGAGCTCTACGACGCCGTCTTCGCGGCTCAGCGGGCGGGCCGCGAGGCGCTCGTGCCCGGTGCCGCGTACCGCGAGGTCGACCGCGCCGCGCGCTCCGTACTGGACTCCGCAGGGCACGGTGAGGCCCTCGCTCCGTCGACCGGACACGGTGTCGGCCTCGAAATCGACGAGGACCCGCAGCTTGCACCTACGGCAATGGGTAAACTGGACGCTTGCGTGCCGGTCACCGTCGAACCGGGGGTTCACCTCCCGGGCCGGGGAGGTGTCCGGATCGATGACACGCTCGTCGTACGCCCCGAGGCGGACGGCGGTCCCGAGCTACTCACCATTACGACCAAGGAGCTGCTCGCGCTCTAGTCCGCCGCGGCGGACTGTGCGCGCACCCGTGGTCTTCCAGTGCAGGAGATTCCGCAACCGTGGCTTCCACGAACGACCTCAAGAACGGCATGGTGCTCAAGCTCGACGGTGACCAGCTCTGGTCCGTCGTCGAGTTCCAGCACGTCAAGCCCGGCAAGGGCCCGGCCTTCGTGCGCACCAAGCTCAAGCACGTGCTCTCCGGCAAGGTCGTCGACAAGACGTTCAACGCCGGCACGAAGGTCGAGACGGCCACCATCGACCGCCGTGACATGCAGTTCTCGTACATGGACGGCGACTACTTCGTCTTCATGGACATGCAGACCTTCGACCAGCTGATGGTCGACAAGAAGGCCGTCGGCGACGCCGCCAACTTCCTCATCGAGGGCTTCACCGCCTCCGTCGCCCAGCACGAGGGCGAGGTGCTCTACGTCGAGCTCCCGGCCGCCGTCGAGCTGGTCATCGAGCACACCGACCCGGGCGTCCAGGGCGACCGCTCCACCGGTGGCACCAAGCCGGCGCGCCTGGAGACCGGCCACGAGATCCAGGTCCCGCTGTTCGTGACCACGGGCGAGAAGATCAAGGTCGACACCCGCACCAGCGACTACCTCGGCCGGGTGAACAGCTAACCGTGGCTGCCCGCAGCAACGCACGCAAGCGCGCCTTCCAGATCCTGTTCGAGGCCGACCAGCGCGGGGTGCCCGTGCGCGAGGTCCTCGCGGACTGGATCCGCCACGCGCGGTCGGACGACCGGCAGCCGCCCGTCAGCGCCTTCACGATGGATCTCGTCGAGGGTTACGCCGACAAGGTGAACCGCATCGACGACCTGATCGTCACGTACGCCGTGGACTGGGAACTCGACCGGATGCCGGTCGCGGACCGGAACATCCTGCGGCTCGGTGCCTACGAGCTGATCTGGGTGGACGAGACCCCGGACGCCGTGGCCATCGACGAGGCCGTCCAGCTGGCCAAGGAGTTCTCGACGGACGAGTCCCCCTCGTTCGTGAACGGGATGCTGGCCCGTTTCAAGGACCTGAAGCCGAGCCTGCGGCGGGGCGAGTAGCCCAGGCGGTTCGGCGAGGACGGAGGGCCCGCAGCGCACGCGCGCTGCGGGCCCTCCGTCCGTTCCACGGACGCCCTCCCCGGGCCCCGGGCCGCACCGGGACCGGCCCGCCCACGACCGGGGCACACACGAAACCGGCGCGGGCCGGGAGCCACTGCTGGCTCCCGGCCCACGCCGGTAACGTTTCTGCTGGTCCTGGCCCCGCGGACTAGATGTCCTCGTGCGCCACGGCACGACGCGCATCCGCGTCGAGCACGCCCCAGCTGATCAGCTGCTCGGTCAGGACCGAGGGGGACTGGTCGTAGATGACGGCGAGGGTGCGCAGGTCGTCCTGGCGGATCGACAGCACCTTGCCGTTGTAGTCTCCGCGCTGGCTCTGGATGGTCGCCGCGTAACGCTGCAGCGGACCGGCCTTCTCGGCGGGCACGCCCGCCAGGCGCTCCAGGTCGAGGCGCAGCTTCGGCGGAGGCTCGGCGGCCCCGCCGGGAGTCGTGCCCGGCAGCAGTTCCTGCACCGGCACTCCGTAGAAGTCCGCGAGCTCGGCGAGGCGCTGGACGGTCACGGCGCGATCCCCGCGCTCGTACGACCCGACCACCACGGCCTTCCACCGGCCCTGAGACTTCTCCTCGACACCGTGGAGGGAGAGGCCCTGCTGGGTGCGGATGGCGCGGAGCTTGGCCCCGAGCTGTTTGGCGTATTCGCTGGACATAACGCTCCCGGACGCTGTGACGCTGTGACGACATGGACGCTACGACATGGACCACGTGCGGCTCCGCCGCGCGGCTGGTAACTCACTGTGAGGTTACGCAGCGTTACTTGGATGCGTCAAGCCGAATGATGTCGCACGCCCACGGACGAGGGGTCCCGCACGGGCCCGGTGCCGGGTCCCCGCAATCGTCCTGGTACCGTGGAGCACGTACATCAGACGTCCTTTAAGGTCCGTCCCGTGAGGCGGAGAAGGAGGTCCTTTTCATGGACGCTCAGGCTGCTCAGAACGCCGGTGCCCAGGGCACCGAGGCGACGCGCCCCGTGCTTGAGGCACAGGACATCGCGCGGGTACTGACCCGCATCGCCCACGAGATCGTCGAACGCGCCAAGGGCGCCGACGACGTGGTGCTCCTCGGCATCCCCACCCGCGGTGTGTTCCTCGCCCGCCGGCTGGCCGCCAAACTCCAGGAGATCACCGGTACGAAGATCCCGGTCGGGTCCCTGGACATCACCATGTACCGCGACGACCTGCGGATGAAGCCCGCCCGCGCGATCGGCCGCACCGAGATCCCCGGCGACGACATCGACGGCCGTCTCGTCGTCCTCGTCGACGACGTGCTCTTCTCCGGCCGCACCATCAGAGCCGCCCTCGACGCCCTGGGCGACCTCGGCCGCCCCCGCGCCGTGCAGCTCGCGGTCCTCGTCGACCGCGGCCACCGCGAACTGCCGATCCGCGCCGACTACGTCGGCAAGAACCTCCCCACGTCGCTGCGGGAGACCGTCAAGGTCCAGCTCCAGGAGGAGGACGGCCGAGACGCCGTGCTGCTCGGCCAGCGGACCGACACGCCCGCCGGGCAGTAGCCCGAACGAGTGCGGGCCCCCGGTCGCGGGGTCCGCGCGGGGCCCCGCCCTGCCCTGCCCGCACTCCCTCCAGTCCGCCGCTCTGCCCTCCTCGACTTACGGAGCACCCAGATGAAGCGCCACCTCATCTCGGCCGCCGACCTCACGCGCGACGACGCCGTCCTGATCCTCGACACCGCCGAGGAGATGGCACGCGTCGCGGACCGGCCGATCAAGAAGCTGCCCACGCTGCGCGGCCTCACCGTCGTCAACCTCTTCTTCGAGGACTCGACCCGCACCCGGATCTCGTTCGAAGCCGCCGCCAAGCGCCTGTCCGCCGACGTGATCAACTTCTCTGCCAAGGGCTCCTCGGTCTCCAAGGGCGAATCCCTCAAGGACACCGCGCTGACCCTGGAGGCCATGGGCGCCGACGCGGTCGTCATCCGCCACCACGCCTCCGGCGCCCCCTACCGGCTCGCGACCTCCGGCTGGATCGACTCGGCCGTCGTCAACGCCGGCGACGGCACCCACGAGCACCCCACCCAGGCCCTGCTGGACGCCTTCACCATGCGCCGCCGCCTGGTCGGCCGCGACGCAGGCCTCGGCAAGGACCTGAACGGCCGCCGCATCACGATCGTCGGCGACGTCCTGCACAGCCGCGTCGCCCGCTCCAACGTCCAGCTGCTCCACACCCTCGGCGCCGAGGTCACCCTGGTGGCCCCGCCCACCCTGGTCCCGATCGGCGTCGAGAGCTGGCCCTGCGAGGTCTCGTACAGCCTCGACGACGTGCTGCCGAAGTCCGATGCGGTGATGATGCTGCGTGTGCAGCGCGAACGCATGAACGCCGCCTTCTTCCCGACCGAGCGCGAGTACTCCCGCCGGTACGGGCTCGACGGCGACCGCATGGCCAAGATGCCCGAGCACGCCATCGTGATGCACCCCGGCCCGATGAACCGCGGCATGGAAATCACCGCCGAGGTCGCCGACTCCGACCGCTGCACGGCCGTCGAGCAGGTCGCCAACGGCGTCTCCACCCGGATGGCCGTCCTGTACCTGCTGCTCGGAGGCTCCGAGCCCGCCGTCACCACCACCAGCACGCCCCGCATCGAGGAGAGCAAGTAATCATGAGCAAGATCCTGATCCGTGGGGCGAAGGTACTCGGTGGCGAGGCGCAGGACGTCCTGATCGACGGCGAGACCATCGCCGAGGTCGGTACGGGCCTGTCCGCAGAGGGCGCCCAGGTCATCGAGGCCGAGGGCCAGGTCCTCCTCCCGGGCCTCGTCGACCTGCACACCCACCTGCGCGAGCCCGGCCGCGAGGACTCCGAGACCGTGCTGACCGGCACCCGCGCCGCCGCCTCCGGCGGCTACACCGCCGTCTTCGCCATGGCCAACACCTTCCCGGTCGCCGACACCGCCGGCGTCGTCGAGCAGGTCTGGCGCCTCGGCAAGGAGTCCGGCTACTGCGACGTGCAGCCCATCGGCGCCGTCACCGTCGGCCTGGAGGGCAAGCAGCTCTCCGAGCTGGGCGCCATGCACGAGTCGGCCGCCCGCGTCACCGTCTTCTCCGACGACGGCAAGTGCGTCGACGACGCCGTGATCATGCGCCGCGCCCTGGAGTACGTGAAGGCCTTCGGCGGCGTCGTCGCCCAGCACGCCCAGGAGCCCCGCCTCACCGAGGGCGCCCAGATGAACGAGGGCGTCGTCTCCGCCGAGCTCGGCCTCGGCGGCTGGCCGGCCGTCGCCGAAGAGTCGATCATCGCCCGCGACGTCCTCCTCGCCGAGCACGTCGGCTCCCGCGTCCACATCTGCCACCTCTCCACCGCCGGCTCCGTCGAGATCGTCCGCTGGGCCAAGTCCCGCGGCATCGACGTCACCGCCGAGGTCACCCCGCACCACCTCCTCCTCACCGACGAGCTGGTCCGCTCGTACAACGCGGTCTACAAGGTCAACCCGCCGCTGCGCACCGAGCGCGATGTGCTGGCCCTGCGCGAGGCGCTCGCCGACGGCACGATCGACATCGTCGCCACCGACCACGCCCCGCACCCGCACGAGGACAAGGACTGCGAGTGGGCCGCCGCCGCCATGGGCATGGTCGGCCTGGAGACCGCCCTCTCCGTCGTCCAGCAGACGATGGTCGAGACCGGGCTGCTCGACTGGGCCGGCGTCGCCCAGCGCATGTCCTTCGCCCCGGCGCGGATCGGCGGCCTGGAGAACCACGGCCGGCCCGTCTCGGCAGGTGAACCCGCGAACCTGACCTTGGTCGATACCTCGTACCGTGGTGTCGTGGACCCCGCACACTTCGCCTCCCGCAGCCGCAACACGCCTTACGAGGGCCGTGAGCTGCCGGGTCGCGTCACTCACACCTTCCTGCGGGGCCGGGCAACGGTCGTGGACGGGAAACTGGCGTGACACCTGCAGTAATCCAACTGGCCGCCGAGGCCGCCGAACGACGGTCGGCGGAGGTGACGGACTGGGGCGCCCGCATCGCGTGGGTCATCGGTCTGCTCGTCTTCATCGCGTTCGTGTACTGGCTGATGCGGCAGGGCTGGAAATGGCGCGGCGCCCTGCAGAGCGATCTGCCGGAGCTGCCCGCCGCCCCCGACGGGCTCCCCGAGCACCGACTGGCCCTGACCGGCCGCTACCACGGCTCCACCACCGCCGGACAGTGGCTCGACCGGATCGTCGCCCACGGCCTGGGGGTGCGCAGCCGCGTCGAGCTCACGCTCACCGACGCGGGCCTGGACGTGGTCCGTCCGGGTGCCACCGATTTCTTCGTACCGGCCGCGCAGCTGCGCGGCGCCCGCCTCGACAAGGGAATCGCGGGCAAGGTACTCACCGAGGGCGGTCTCCTCGTCGTCACCTGGGCGCACGGCGACAAGCTGATCGACTCCGGATTCCGCTCCGACCGCGCGGCCGAACACGCCGCCTGGGTCGAAGCCATCAATCTCATGAACCAATCCATCACGACGGAAGGCGCCGAACGATGACGACCTCCACCAGGGGAGCAGCCAAAGCTCCCGCCGTACTCGTCCTGGAGGACGGTCGGATCTTCCGCGGCCGCGCCTACGGCGCTGTGGGGGAGACCTTCGGCGAGGCCGTGTTCTCCACCGGCATGACCGGATACCAGGAGACCCTCACCGACCCGTCGTACCACCGGCAGGTCGTCGTGATGACCGCCCCGCACGTCGGCAACACCGGCGTCAACGACGAGGACCCCGAGTCCGCCCGCATCTGGGTCGCCGGGTACGTCGTGCGCGACCCCGCCCGCGTCCCGTCCAACTGGCGCTCGCAGCGCTCGCTGGACGAGGAGCTGGTCAAGCAGGGCGTCGTCGGCATCTCCGGCATCGACACCCGCGCCCTGACCCGCCACCTGCGCGAGCGCGGCGCCATGCGCGTCGGCATCTTCTCCGGCGAGAGCATCGCCGCCGACGCCGAACTGCTGGCCAAGGTCCAGGCCTCCCCGCAGATGAAGGGCGCCGACCTCTCCGCCGAGGTCGCCACCAAGGAGGCGTACGTCGTCCCCGCCATCGGCGAGAAGAAGTTCACCGTGGCAGCCGTCGACCTCGGCATCAAGGGCATGACCCCGCACCGGATGGCCGAGCGCGGCATCGAGGTGCACGTGCTGCCCGCCACCGCCACCGTCGAGGACGTGTACGCGGTCAACCCGGACGGCGTGTTCTTCTCCAACGGCCCGGGCGACCCGGCCACCGCCGACGGCCCCGTCGCCGTCATGCAGGGCGTCCTGGAGCGCAAGACGCCGCTCTTCGGCATCTGCTTCGGCAACCAGATCCTGGGCCGCGCGCTCGGCTTCGGCACGTACAAGCTGAAGTACGGCCACCGCGGCATCAACCAGCCGGTGCAGGACCGCACCACCGGCAAGGTCGAGATCACCGCGCACAACCACGGCTTCGCCGTCGACGCGCCCCTCGACAAGGTCTCCGAGACCCCCTACGGCCGCGCCGAGGTCTCCCACGTCTGCCTGAACGACCAGGTCGTCGAAGGCCTCCAGCTGCTCGACCAGCCGGCCTTCTCCGTCCAGTACCACCCCGAAGCGGCCGCCGGCCCGCACGACGCCGCGTACCTCTTCGACCGCTTCACGTCTTTGATGAGCACCGCCCAGATGGAGGCCGAGCGTGCCTAAGCGCACCGATATCCAGTCCGTCCTGGTCATCGGCTCCGGCCCGATCGTCATCGGGCAGGCCGCCGAATTCGACTACTCCGGCACCCAGGCCTGCCGCATCCTCAAGGCCGAGGGCCTGCGGGTCATCCTGGTGAACTCCAACCCGGCGACGATCATGACCGACCCGGAGATCGCCGACGCCACGTACGTCGAGCCGATCACCCCCGAGTTCGTCGAGAAGATCATCGCGAAGGAGCGCCCCGACGCGCTGCTCCCCACCCTCGGCGGCCAGACCGCACTGAACACCGCCATCTCCATGCACGAGCAGGGTGTGCTGGAGAAGTACGGTGTCGAGCTCATCGGCGCCAACGTCGAGGCCATCAACAAGGGCGAGGACCGCGACCTCTTCAAGGGCGTCGTCGAGGCCGTCAACGCCAAGATCGGCCACGGCGAGTCCGCCCGCTCGGTCATCTGCCACACCATGGACGACGTCCTCAAGGGCGTCGACACGCTCGGCGGCTACCCCGTCGTCGTCCGCCCCTCCTTCACCATGGGCGGCGCCGGCTCCGGCTTCGCCCACGACGAGGACGAGCTGCGCCGCATCGCCGGACAGGGCCTCACGCTCTCCCCGACCACCGAGGTGCTCCTGGAGGAGTCCATCCTCGGCTGGAAGGAGTACGAGCTGGAGCTCATGCGCGACACCAAGGACAACGTGGTCGTCGTCTGCTCCATCGAGAACTTCGACCCGATGGGCGTCCACACCGGCGACTCCATCACCGTCGCCCCGGCCATGACGCTCACCGACCGCGAGTACCAGCGGCTGCGCGACATCGGCATCGCGATCATCCGCGAGGTCGGCGTCGACACCGGCGGCTGCAACATCCAGTTCGCGATCGACCCGGTCGACGGCCGCGTCATCGTCATCGAGATGAACCCGCGCGTCTCGCGCTCCTCGGCGCTCGCGTCGAAGGCCACAGGCTTCCCGATCGCGAAGATCGCCGCCAAGCTGGCCATCGGCTACACCCTCGACGAGGTCCCCAACGACATCACCGAGAAGACGCCGGCCTCCTTCGAGCCGACCCTCGACTACGTCGTCGTCAAGGCCCCGCGCTTCGCCTTCGAGAAGTTCCCGCTCGCCGACGCCACCCTCACCACCACGATGAAGTCGGTGGGCGAGGCCATGGCCATCGGCCGCAACTTCACCGAGGCCCTCCAGAAGGCCCTGCGCTCCCTGGAGAAGAAGGGCTCGCAGTTCACCTTCGTCGGCCCCGTCGGCGACAAGGAAGAACTCCTCGCCACCGCCGTCCGCCCGACCGACGGCCGCATCAACACCGTCATGCAGGCCATCCGCGCCGGAGCCACCCAGGAAGAGGTCTTCGAGTCCACGAAGATCGACCCCTGGTTCGTCGACCAGCTCTTCCTGATCAAGGAGATCGCCGACGAGCTGGCCGCCGCCGAGAAGCTCCAGCCGGAGCTGCTCGCCGAAGCCAAGCGCCACGGCTTCTCCGACGCACAGATCGCCGAGATCCGCGGCCTGCGCGAGGACGTCGTCCGCGAGGTCCGTCACGCGCTGGGCGTCCGCCCGGTCTACAAGACGGTCGACACCTGCGCCGCCGAGTTCGCCGCGAAGACCCCGTACTTCTACTCCTCGTACGACGAGGAGAGCGAGGTCGCGCCCCGCGAGAAGCCCGCGGTGATCATCCTGGGCTCCGGCCCGAACCGCATCGGCCAGGGCATCGAGTTCGACTACTCCTGCGTCCACGCCTCCTTCGCCCTCAGCGACGCCGGCTACGAGACCGTGATGGTCAACTGCAACCCGGAGACCGTCTCCACCGACTACGACACCTCCGACCGCCTGTACTTCGAGCCGCTGACGCTCGAAGACGTGCTGGAGATCGTCCACGCCGAGTCGCTGGCCGGCCCCATCGCCGGCGTCGTCGTCCAGCTCGGCGGCCAGACCCCCCTCGGTCTCGCCCAGGCCCTCAAGGACAACGGCGTCCCGGTCGTCGGCACCCCGCCGGAGGCCATCCACGCCGCCGAGGACCGCGGCGCCTTCGGCCAGGTCCTCGCCGAGGCGGGCCTGCCCGCCCCCAAGCACGGCACCGCCACCACGTTCGCGGGCGCGAAGGCCATCGCCGACGAGATCGGCTACCCGGTCCTCGTCCGCCCCTCGTACGTCCTCGGCGGCCGCGGCATGGAGATCGTCTACGACGAGGCGCGCCTGGAGTCGTACATCGCCGAGTCCACGGAGATCTCCCCGACCCGCCCCGTGCTGGTCGACCGCTTCCTCGACGACGCCATCGAGATCGACGTCGACGCCCTCTACGACGGCACCGAGCTCTACCTCGGCGGCGTGATGGAGCACATCGAGGAAGCCGGCATCCACTCCGGCGACTCGGCCTGCGCCCTGCCTCCGATCACCCTCGGCGGCTTCGACATCAAGCGCCTGCGCGCCTCCACCGAGGCCATCGCCAAGGGCGTCGGCGTACGCGGCCTGATCAACATCCAGTTCGCGATGGCGGGTGACATCCTCTACGTCCTGGAGGCCAACCCGCGCGCCTCCCGCACCGTCCCCTTCACCTCGAAGGCGACCGCGGTCCCGCTCGCCAAGGCCGCCGCCCGCATCTCGCTCGGCACGACCATCGCCGAACTGCGCGAAGAGGGCATGCTCCCGAAGACCGGCGACGGCGGCACCCTGCCGCTCGACGCGCCGATCTCCGTCAAGGAGGCCGTCATGCCGTGGTCGCGCTTCCGCGACATCCAGGGCCGCGGCGTCGACACCGTCCTCGGCCCGGAGATGCGCTCCACCGGCGAGGTCATGGGCATCGACTCCGTCTTCGGCACGGCCTACGCCAAGTCGCAGGCCGGCGCCTACGGCCCGCTGCCCACCAAGGGCCGGGCGTTCATCTCGGTGGCCAACCGCGACAAGCGCTCGATGATCTTCCCGGCGCGCGAGCTGGTCGCCCACGGCTTCGAGCTGATGGCCACCTCCGGCACCGCCGAGGTGCTGCGCCGCAACGGCATCAACGCCACCGTGGTGCGCAAGCTCAGCGAGGGCGAGGGCCCGAACGGCGAGAAGACCATCGTCCAGCTCATCCACGACGGCCAGGTCGACCTGATCGTCAACACCCCGTACGGCACCGGCGGCCGCCTCGACGGCTACGAAATCCGCACGGCGGCCGTGGCGCGCAGCGTCCCGTGCCTGACCACGGTCCAGGCGCTCGCCGCGGCCGTCCAGGGCATCGAGGCGCTCGGCCACGGCGACGTGGGCGTCCGCTCGCTCCAGGAGCACGCGGAGCACCTGACCGCGGCCCGCGACTAGCAGCCCGTACGAGGAGGGGGACACGGATGCGCGCCTGCGCGTCGGTGTCCCCCTCGTCATGAGCGCACAAGGGATCTTCTCGACATGTACAAGCTCTTCTTCAACCTGGTCTTCAAGCGCATGGACCCGGAGCAGGCCCACTACGCGGCCTTCGGCTGGATCCGCGGCGCGGCCCGCACCCCCGTGCTGCGCACCTTCGTGGCGGCTGCCCTCGCACCGCGGTACAAGGAGCTGCGCACCGAGGCGCTCGGCCTGCGGATGCACGGCCCGTTCGGCCTCGCGGCGGGCTTCGACAAGAACGCCGTCGCCATCGACGGGATGTCGATGCTCGGCTTCGACCACATCGAGATCGGCACGGTCACGGCCCAGGCGCAGCCGGGCAACCCCAAGAAGCGGCTGTTCCGCCTCGTGGCGGACCGCGCGCTGATCAACCGCATGGGCTTCAACAACGAGGGCTCTGCGGCCGTGGCGGCCCGCCTGGCGGCCCGCGTGCCGGTCTTCAAGACTGTCGTGGGCGTCAACATCGGCAAGACCAAGGTCGTGCCGGAGGAGGAGGCCGTGGCGGACTACGTCGTCTCCACGGAGCGGCTGGCCCGCCACGCGGACTACCTGGTCGTCAACGTCTCCTCGCCGAACACGCCGGGCCTGCGCAACCTCCAGGCCACCGAGTCCCTGCGCCCGCTCCTGACGGCCGTGCGGGAGGCCGCGGACCGCACCGTGACCGACCGCCGGGTCCCGCTCCTGGTGAAGATCGCGCCGGACCTCGCGGACGAGGACGTGGACGCGGTCGCGGACCTGGCGCTGGAGCTGGGCCTGGACGGCATCATCGCGACCAACACCACCATCGCGCGCGACGGGCTGGGCCTGAAGTCCGCCCCGGAGCTCGTGAAGGAGACCGGGGGTCTGTCCGGCGCCCCGGTCAAGGAGCGCTCCCTGGAGGTCCTGCGCCGCCTGTACGCCCGTGTGGGCGACCGCCTGGTGCTGGTGGGCGTCGGGGGCGTCGAGAACGCCGAGGACGCCTGGCAGCGCATCCTGGCCGGCGCGACCCTCGTCCAGGGGTACAGCGCGTTCATCTACGAGGGCCCGTTCTACGCCCGCGCCATTCACAAGGGTCTGGCCGCGCGCCTGGCCAACAGCCCCTACGCGACCCTCGCCGAGGCCGTCGGCGCCGAAACCCGAAAGGCCGCCCAGTGACCGAGACCCACGCGCACGAGACCGCCGTGACCCCCGTCACCCCCTTCGGCACCCGCCTGCGCGCGGCGATGGACGCGCGCGGCCCGCTGTGCGTGGGCATCGACCCGCACGCGGCCCTCCTCTCGTCGTGGGGCCTGAACGACGACATCGCGGGCCTGGAGAAGTTCTCCCGCACGGTCGTCGAGGCGCTGGCCGACTCGGTCGCCGTCTTCAAGCCGCAGGCGGCCTTCTTCGAGCGCTTCGGCTCCAAGGGCATCGCGGTGCTGGAGCAGACCGTGGCCGATGCGCGGGCCGCGGGCACGCTGGTCGTGATGGACGCGAAGCGCGGCGACATCGGCTCGACCATGGCCGCGTACGCGCAGACCTTCCTGTCGCCGTCCTCGCCGCTCTTCTCCGACGCCCTGACGGTCTCCCCGTACTTGGGCTACGGCTCGCTGGAGCCGGCGGTGGAACTCGCACGCCGCTCGGGCGCCGGTCTGTTCGTACTCGCGCTGACCTCGAACCCGGAGGGCGCGGAGGT
Organism: Streptomyces sp. NBC_00597; assembly: GCF_041431095.1. Taxonomy (GTDB): domain Bacteria; phylum Actinomycetota; class Actinomycetes; order Streptomycetales; family Streptomycetaceae; genus Streptomyces. The sequence continues at coordinate 2,479,889 of NZ_CP107757.1, read as the reverse complement.
GCAGCGCGCGGTACGCGAGGACGGCCGGACCGTCGGCGCGACGATGCTGGGGCACCTCGCGGCGGAGAACGTGGGCGCCTCCCCGATGGGCTCCTTCGGAGCGGTGGTCGGCGCCACGCTGGGCGACCTGTCGTCCTTCGACCTGGACATCAACGGTCCGCTGCTGGCTCCCGGCATCGGCGCGCAGGGCGCGACGGCGGCCGACCTGCCGGCGGTCTTCGGCGCGGCCGTGCGCAACGTGGTTCCGAACGTGTCGCGGGGCGTGCTGAAGCACGGTCCGGACGCCGCCGCCCTGCGCGACTCGGCCACCCGGTTCGCCGACGAAATCCGCGAGGCGGTCTCGGCCTGAGCCTTCTCGGGAGTGCCGTCGGACGGGCCGGCCGCGCCGCACGTCGTACGGTCTGACGAAAATCGAACGTCTTTCATCGGACAAAACCGGGGTGTTTTGTCCGTGATGTACGGTTCAGTGGAGGCTGACCAGGACTTTTCGTCCGTTCTCGCTGACTGGAGCGGCCCAGGCCGCTAGTCTCCGACCAGAGTGAACGAGCAGCGAACGAGTTCCACCGCTGTTCGGGCATTCGCCTGGTGTGGCGCCCTGGGGCTCCGCACCGGTCCGTATCCGACAGTTCGACATCCGAGGTGACGCAGGCGTGGCTCTTCCGCCCCTTACCCCTGAACAGCGCGCAGCCGCGCTCGAAAAGGCCGCCGCGGCTCGCCGGGAGCGGGCCGAGGTGAAGAATCGACTCAAGCACTCCGGCGCTTCGCTCCAAGAGGTCATCAAGACGGGTCAGGAGAACGACGTCATCGGCAAGATGAAGGTCTCCGCCCTGCTGGAGTCCCTGCCCGGCGTGGGCAAGGTCCGTGCCAAGCAGATCATGGAGCGCCTCGGCATCTCCGAGTCCCGGCGTGTCCGAGGTCTCGGCTCCAACCAGATCGCGTCTCTGGAGCGTGAGTTCGGCACTCCTGCCGGCTGACGCGTTGCCTGAAGTTCTCCCGGCGTTCTCAGGCAGTCCCGAGAACCTGGATAATCGCTCTATGGCAGCAGAGGTTCGTCCGCGGCTGACCGTGCTCTCCGGCCCCTCGGGGGTCGGCAAGAGCACGGTCGTCGCGCATATGCGCAAGGTCCACCCCGAGGTATGGCTCTCGGTGTCGGCCACCACCCGCAAGCCGCGGCCCGGTGAGCGACACGGAGTCCACTACTTCTTCGTCAACAACGACGAGTTCGACAAGCTGATCGCCAATGGCGAGCTGCTGGAGTGGGCCGAGTTCGCGGGCAACCGCTACGGCACACCGCGCGGCGCGGTGTCGGAACGACTGGAGAACGGCGAGCCCGTCCTCCTGGAGATCGATCTGCAGGGCGCCCGACTCGTCCGCGAGTCCATGCCCGAGGCGCAGCTCGTCTTCTTGGCGCCGCCGAGCTGGGACGAGCTGGTCCGCCGGCTCACCGGACGCGGCACCGAGTCGCCCCAGGTCATCCAGCGCAGGCTGGAGACCGCCAAGGTCGAGCTCGCTGCCGAATCCGAGTTCGACACCACCCTGGTCAACACCTCCGTCGAGGACGTGGCGCGTGAGCTGCTAGCCTTGATGGAAGTTGTTTGATCGTTGATCGATGTTCAGTCGATCGGTGTTCGCCAACGTTTCGATCTTTCAACCCATCTTCGGAAGGTAGAGCGTGTCCTCTTCCATCACTGCGCCCGAGGGCATCATCAACCCGCCGATCGACGAGCTGCTTGAGGCCACGGACTCGAAGTACAGCCTCGTGATCTACGCGGCCAAGCGCGCGCGTCAGATCAACGCGTACTACTCGCAGCTCGGTGAGGGCCTGCTTGAGTACGTAGGCCCGCTGGTGGACACCCACGTCCACGAGAAGCCGCTTTCGATCGCGCTGCGCGAGATCAACGCGGGTCTGCTGACCTCCGAGGCCATCGAGGCCCCGGCCCAGTAAGGCACCGAGAATTCCTTTCACCACAGGCCCGGCAGAACATCTGCCGGGCCTGTGGTGTGTCATAGACGGGTACGACGATCAGCGATAGGGGCGTGTGTGGTGGGTAAGCCGAAGGTCGTGCTCGGAGTCAGCGGCGGGATCGCCGCGTACAAGGCGTGCGAGCTGCTGCGCCGGCTGACCGAGTCCGGGCACGAGGTGCGTGTCGTCCCCACGGCGGCGTCCCTGAACTTCGTGGGCGAGGCCACCTGGGCCGCGCTATCCGGGAACCCGGCCGGGACGGAGGTCTGGGAGACCGTCCACGAGGTCCCGCACGTCCGCATCGGCCAGGCGGCCGACCTCGTCGTCGTCGCCCCCGCCACCGCCGACATGCTCGCCAAGGCCGCCCACGGCCTCGCCGACGACCTCCTCACGAACACGCTCCTCACCGCCCGCTGTCCGGTGGTGTTCGCCCCCGCCATGCACACCGAGATGTGGGAGCACCCCGCGACCCAGGAGAACGTGGCCACGCTGCGCCGCCGTGGCGCCGTCGTCATCGAGCCCGCCGTCGGCCGGCTCACCGGGAAGGACACCGGCAAGGGGCGGCTGCCCGACCCCGAGGAGATCTACGAGGTGTGCCGCAGGGTCCTGGCCCGAGGGGTGGCCGAGCCCGACCTGGCCGGCCGGCACGTGGTGATCAGCGCGGGCGGCACGCGCGAGCCGCTCGACCCGGTCCGCTTCCTCGGCAACCGCTCCTCCGGCAAGCAGGGCTACGCGCTGGCCCGCACGGCCGTCGCCCGCGGGGCCCGGGTCACCCTCGTGGCCGCCAACACCGCACTGGCCGACCCGGCCGGCGCGGACGTCGTACGGGTCGGGACGGCCGTACAGCTGCGTGAGGCCGTCCTCAAGGCGGCCTCCGACGCCGACGCCGTCGTGATGGCCGCGGCCGTGGCCGACTTCAGGCCGGCCGAGTACGCGGGCGGCAAGATCAAGAAGAAGGACGGGCAGGAACCGGCCCCGGTGGCCCTCGTGCGCAACCCCGACGTCCTCGCCGAGATCTCGGCCGACCGGGCCCGGGAAGGCCAGGTCGTGGTCGGTTTCGCCGCCGAAACCGACGACGTGCTCGCGAACGGCCGGGCCAAACTGCTCCGCAAGGGGTGTGATCTTCTCGTCGTGAACGAGGTCGGCGAAAGCAAGACCTTCGGTTCGGAGGAGAACGAGGCCGTCATCCTGGCCTCCGATGGGGGCGAGACTCAGGTTCCCTATGGACCGAAGGAGGCGCTGGCCGAAGCGATTTGGGATCAGGTCACTTCGCGACTCGCACCGCGACGCGCCTGAGCGACTGCTCTTCTCGTAGCCGATTCCATGAGCCAGAATGGAGTGCCGCAGGTCACGTGCCTCCCACAAGGCGAGACAGGTGGTCCGGCAAACGGTGGCGACCGATAAACTGCATTCGGAACGAGACCGGGCGCAGCTCCCGGTGTGGTTCCGCCAAATGATCAGCCAGCAGCCGCTGCAACCCCAGGGAGCGTTGTGTCCCGTCGCCTGTTCACCTCGGAGTCTGTCACCGAGGGTCACCCCGACAAGATCGCTGACCAGATCAGCGACACGATCCTCGACGCACTTCTCACCGAGGACCCGACCTCGCGTGTGGCCGTGGAGACCCTCATCACCACCGGTCTCGTCCACATCGCCGGTGAGGTGACGACGAAGGCGTACGCGCCGATCGCGCAGCTCGTCCGCGACAAGATCCTTGAGATCGGCTACGACTCCTCGAAGAAGGGCTTCGACGGAGCCTCCTGCGGCGTGTCGGTGTCCATCGGCGCGCAGTCCCCCGACATCGCGCAGGGCGTCGACACCGCCTACGAGAAGCGCGTCGAGGGCGACGAGGACGAGCTCGACAAGCAGGGCGCGGGCGACCAGGGCCTGATGTTCGGCTACGCGTGCGACGAGACGCCCGAGCTCATGCCGCTGCCGATCCACATCGCGCACCGGCTCTCGCGCCGCCTGTCCGAGGTCCGCAAGAACGGCACCATCCCGTACCTGCGCCCCGACGGCAAGACCCAGGTCACCATCGAGTACGACGGCGACAAGGCCGTCCGCCTCGACACCGTCGTCGTGTCCTCGCAGCACGCCTCGGACATCGACCTGGACTCGCTGCTCGCCCCGGACATCCGCGAGTTCGTCGTCGAGCACGTGCTCAAGGAGCTCGTCGAGGACGGCATCAAGCTCGACACCGACGGCTACCGGCTGCTGGTGAACCCGACCGGCCGCTTCGAGATCGGCGGCCCGATGGGCGACGCCGGCCTGACCGGCCGCAAGATCATCATCGACACGTACGGCGGCATGGCCCGCCACGGCGGCGGCGCCTTCTCGGGCAAGGACCCGTCGAAGGTCGACCGCTCCGCCGCGTACGCGATGCGCTGGGTCGCCAAGAACGTGGTCGCCGCCGGCCTCGCCTCGCGCTGCGAGGTCCAGGTCGCGTACGCCATCGGCAAGGCCGAGCCCGTCGGCCTGTTCGTCGAGACCTTCGGGACCGCCAAGGTGGAGGTCCAGAAGATCGAGGACGCGATCGGCCAGGTCTTCGACCTCCGCCCGGCCGCGATCATCCGCGACCTCGACCTGCTGCGCCCGATCTACGCCCAGACCGCCGCGTACGGCCACTTCGGCCGCGAGCTGCCGGACTTCACCTGGGAGCGCACCGACCGCGTCGACGCCCTGCGCGCGGCCGCCGGCCTGTAAGACCCCCGCGTACCCCGCGTACGCAGCCGTACGGCCCCGGACCCCTGTGGTCCGGGGCCGTACGCGTGCACCGGGCGCCCGGTGCAGGGCCCGGCCGGGCCCGTCCGTTGTCGGTGGGGTTTGGTAAGAATGCGGGTGTGAGCAGCACGAACGAATCCGGGCAGCGGGGCGGGGACGAGAGTCCCGGCGGTCCGCCGGAGCAGCTCGCGCTGATGCGGGAGATGGTCGCCGAAGCGAAGGCCAAGGCCCCCAAGGCCAAACCGCGCACCTGGCGCGGCGCCGCCCTCGCCAAGGAGCTGCCGGTCGCCCGGATCCTCGTCAACAAGGGCGTGCTCCACCTCGACCAGCTCTGGGACTACGCCGTTCCCGAAGAGCTCTCCGAGGCCGCCCGGCCCGGCGTCCGTGTCCGGGTCCGCTTCGGCGCCGGCTCCCACCAGGTCCACGGCGGCCGCCGCGAGGGCGGCGGCCTCATCGACGGGTTCATCGTCGAACGCCGCGCCGAATCCGATTACAACGGCGCCCTGGCCGCCCTCGCCCACGTGGTGTCGCCCGAGGTCGTGCTCACCCCGAGCATGCTCGCCCTGGCCCGGGCGGTCGCCGACCGGTACGCGGGCAGCCTGGCCGACGTGCTCCAGCTCGCCCTGCCCCCGCGCAACGCCCGCGCCGAGGCCAAGCCCTCGCCCGAACCGCTGCCGCCGCCCGCCGCCCCCGAACCCGGCGGCTGGACGCGGTACGGCTCCGGCCCCGCCTTCCTGCGGGCCCTCGCCGGCGGCGGCGCACCCCGCGCCGTCTGGACGGCCCTGCCCGGCCCCGGCTGGGCCGACGAGCTGGCCCGTGCCATGGCCGCCACCCTCGCCTCCGGTCGGGGAGCCCTCGCCGTCCTGCCCGACGGGCGCACCGCAGCCCGGGTCGACGCCGCACTGACCGCCCTGCTCGGTGAGGGACGGCACGCGCTGCTGACCGCCGAATCCGGCCCCGAGAGGCGATACCGCCAGTGGCTCGCCGTGCACCGGGGCTCGGTGCGGGCCGTCATCGGCACCCGCGCCGCGATGTTCGCGCCCGTACAGGACCTCGGGCTGGTCGCGATCTGGGACGACGGCGACTCCAGCCACAGCGACGACAACGCACCGTTCCCGCACGTACGGGAGGTGCTGGAGCTGCGCGCCGTCGGCGACGGCTGCGGATTCCTGGCCGGGAGCACGAGCTGCACCGTGGAGGCCGCCCAACTGGTCGAGACGGGCTGGGCCCGTCCGCTCGTCGCCGACCGGGAGACGGTACGGGCCTGCGCACCCCGGATCCGGACCGTGGGCGACGAACTGCTGGCCCGGGACGAGGCGGCGCGCGCCGCCCGGCTGCCGAGCCTGGCCTGGGAGACCGTACGGGAGGGGCTGAAGTCCGGGCCCGTGCTCGTGCAGGTGCCCCGGCGCGGTTACGCACCTCGGCTGGCCTGCGAGCGGTGCCGCACCCCCGCCCGCTGCAAGGTCTGCGCCGGGCCGCTGGAGGCCCCCGACGCGCGGGACCTGCACTGCGGCTGGTGCGGCAGGCAGGAGACCGCCTGGCACTGCGAGGAGTGCGGGTCGTTCCGGCTGCGCGCCCAGGTGGTGGGCGCCCGACGGACCGCCGAGGAGCTGGGGCGGGCCTTTCCGGCCGTGCCCGTCCGCACGTCCGGCCGCGACCACGTCCTCGACGAGGTGCCCGACCGGCCCGCGCTCGTCGTGTGCACCCCCGGCGCCGAGCCGGTCGCGGCGGGCGCCGGGTACGCGGCGGCGCTGCTGCTGGACGGCTGGGCGATGCTGACCCGGCCCGACCTGCGGGCCGGCGAGGACGCGCTGCGCCGGTGGATCGCGGCCGCCTCGCTGGTCCGGGGCGAGGGGCAGGTCGTCGTGGTCGCCGAGCCGACGCTGCGGCCGGTCCAGGCCCTCGTGCGCTGGGACCCGGTGGGCCACGCGGTACGGGAGCTCGCGGAGCGGGCCCAGCTCGGCTTCCCGCCGGTGTCCCGGATGGCGGCCGTGGCCGGCCGGGGCGAGGCGGTGGAGGCCTTCCTGGCCGGCGCCGGGCTGCCACCGGACGCGGAGGTGCTGGGCCCGGTCCCGGTGCCGGGGCGGCGCGGCGAGCCGTCGCCGGGGGAGCGGGCCCTGGTCCGCGTCCCGCCCGGCAGCGGGGCCGCACTCGCGGCCGCCCTCAAGGCGGCCCAGGCGGCCCGGCTGGCCCGCGGAGTCCCGGCGGTGGAGGCGATCCGCGTCCGCATCGACCCCCCGGACATCGGCTAGGCCCCTGCTCGGGCTCGGGCATGGGCCATCGGGCGCGGGCGGCGCGGGGTGGGGTCCGGCCATCGCCCGGCAGGGGCGCCGGGGGGCACGAACCCGGCTCGTGCCGCACACGGCCGGACGGGGCGGGCCCGTGGCCTTCCGGCGGCTTTGACCCGGCGCAGCCGAACGCCTCCGGCGGGACGACCACGCGGGTCGTTCCGCCGGAGGCGCTGGGTACGGGGGCGGGCCCCCTCGGCCGTCGGAGGTCGGCGTTCCGGCGGCCGGCCGCGGGTCAGCCGTTGCGGGGCCCCGGGAAAGCCGCGGAGCGGGACGCGGCCGCGGCCTGGGACTCCTCGCGCACCGGCTGCGGCGGCACCGAACGGGCCGCCGGGACCGTGGGCAGCGGCCCGAGGGTCCGCGCGCTCGTGCCCTCGGCCAGCGGCTCCGCGGACTCCGCGGCCTGGGCCCGGCGGGCCCCGTACCGGCGGTGCACGGCCTGCTTGGTGACGCCGAGCGCGGAACCCACAGCGTCCCACGAGAAGCCGAGCGAGCGGTCGAAGTCCACCGCGGCGGTCACCAGCGTCTCGACGCTGTCCCGCAGCTCCTGCGCGAGGCGGACGGTGGGCGCGGGAGCCCGGCCGTAGACGACGAAGCCCGTGGAGGGACCCGAGCGGCGCGGGCGGTACACATTGCCGAGCTGGGCGGTGAGCGTACGCAGAGCATCCACCTGCCGGCGAACCCGCTCGATGTCCCGCACCAGGAGGTGCAGGCTGGCCCGTGCTTGGGCGTCGTGGGTGGCGTGGTCGGCCATGAAGAAGCCTCTCGAACCGGTGCTGAAGAGCGGATCGGGCCGCAGACACCGTTCTCATCGCGCGGCCCGGCTTTCGGTCAATCTCTCTTGACCAACGCGCCAAACGGCACGGAAGTCACGCACCGGGGGCGTGTCGGCATATGCGAGAGGCGCGCGTGTGTGCGTACGCCCCCTGACGGACCGCCAGGTACCGTCCGGACGCCCGCCGATCGGGCCGGGGAGCCCCCTCGGGCGCCGGGACCATAGACTGGTGTGCTGCTGACAGTCGAGATAGCGAGGTAGGACCCAAGTGAAGCTCGTCTTCGCAGGCACCCCCGAGGTCGCCGTGCCCGCCCTGGACGCCCTGATCGCCTCCGGGCGCCACGAGGTCGCCGCCGTCGTCACCCGGCCCGACGCACCGGCCGGCCGCGGCCGCCGGCTCGTCGCCAGCCCGGTCGCCGAGCGCGCCGAGGAAGCCGGCATCGAGGTCCTCAAGCCGGCCAAGCCGCGGGACCCCGAGTTCCAGGCCCGGCTGCGCGAGATCGACCCCGACTGCTGCCCGGTCGTCGCGTACGGCGCGCTGCTGCCCAAGAGCGCCCTCGACATCCCCCGCCGCGGCTGGGTCAACCTCCACTTCTCGCTGCTGCCCGCCTGGCGCGGCGCCGCGCCCGTGCAGCACTCGATCATGGCCGGGGACCAGGTCACCGGCGCCTCCACCTTCCTCATCGAGGAGGGCCTGGACTCCGGCCCCGTCTACGGGCACCTGACCGAGGAGATCCGGCCCACCGACACCAGCGGCGACCTGCTGACCCGCCTGGCCTTCGCCGGCGCCGGCCTGCTGGCCGCCACCATGGACGGCATCGAGGACGGCACCCTGCGCGCCGTCGGACAGCCCGCCGACGGGCTCTCCCTCGCCCCCAAGATCACCGTCGAGGACGCCCGGATCGACTGGAACGCCCCGGCGATGCGCGCCGACCGCGTCGTGCGCGGCTGCACCCCCGCCCCCGGCGCGTGGACCGTCTTCCGCGGGGAGCGGCTCAAGCTGATCTCCGTCGGTCTGGTCACCGACCGCACCGACCTGGCGCCCGGCGAGCTCGCCGCGGCCAAGAACAACGTGTACGTCGGCACCGGCTCGCACGCCGTGGAACTGCTCTGGGTACAGCCCCAGGGCAAGAAGCCGATGCGCGGCGCCGACTGGGCGCGCGGCGTGCGGATCGCTCCCGGCGAGCGGGTCGGCGCCGCGGTCGTAGGCTGATCCGTACCGGCAACCCGTTCGGGCACCGGCCCGCAGTCAACAGCAGCACCTCGTAAACCCGGAGCACCTTTCACGTGAGCGAACAGTCCCGTCCCCCGCGCAGCGCCGCAGGCCAGCGGCCGGCCAAGCCGTACCGCCGCCCCAAGAAGGACCCCGTCCGGATGCTCGCCTTCGAGGCGCTCCGGGCGGTGGGCGAACGCGACGCGTACGCGAACCTCGTCCTGCCCCCGCTGCTGCGCAAGGCCCGCCAGGACGAGAACTTCCTGGCGCGGGACGCCGCGCTGGCCACCGAGCTGGTGTACGGCACGCTGCGCCGGCAAGGCACGTACGACGCAGTCATCAAGGCCTGCATCGACCGGCCGCTGCGGGAGGTGGACCCGCCGGTCCTGGACGTGCTCTCGCTCGGCGCCCACCAGCTGCTCGGTACCCGCATCCCCACGCACGCGGCGGTCTCCGCCAGCGTGGAGCTCGCCCGCGTGGTGCTCGGCGACGGACGCGCCAAGTTCGTGAACGCCGTACTGCGCAAGATCGCCGCGCACGACCTCGACGGCTGGCTGGAGCGGGTCGCCCCGCCGTACGAGGACGACGCCGAGGAACACCTCGCGGTCTACCACTCCCACCCGAGGTGGGTCGTCAGCGCCCTGTGGGACGCACTCGGCGGCGGCCGGGCCGGCATCGAGGACCTCCTCGAAGCGGACAACGAGCGGCCCGAAGTCACACTGGTCGCACGGCCCGGACGGTCCACGACCGAGGAACTGGTCGAAGCGGTCGGCGAGGACTCGGCGCTGCCGGGGCGCTGGTCGCCGTACGCCGTCCGGATGGCCGAGGGCGGCGAGCCCGGCGCACTGGAGGCCGTCCGAGAGGGCCGCGCCGGCGTCCAGGACGAGGGCAGCCAGCTGGTGGCGATGGCCCTGGCGGCGGCGCCGGTCGAAGGCAGCGACGAGCGCTGGCTCGACGGCTGCGCGGGCCCCGGCGGCAAGGCCGCCCTGCTCGCCGCCCTGGCGGCCCAGCGCGGGGCGTTCCTGCTGGCTTCCGAGAAGCAGCCGCACCGGGCGCGCCTCGTGGAACGCGCCCTGGCCGGCAACCCCGGCCCGTACCAGGTCATCGCCGCCGACGGCACCCGGCCGCCGTGGCGGCCGGGCACCTTCGACCGGGTCCTGATGGACGTCCCCTGCTCCGGTCTGGGCGCGCTGCGCCGGCGCCCCGAGGCCAGGTGGCGGCGCCGCCCCGAGGACCTGGAGGGCTTGGCACCGCTCCAGCGCGCACTGCTGCGCGAGGCCCTGTCGGCGGTCCGCATCGGCGGCGTCGTGGGCTACGCGACGTGCTCCCCGCACCTGGCCGAGACCCGGGTCGTCGTGGACGACGTCATCAAGGGCCGCGGCGCGGGCGCCTCGCCGGTCTCGGTCGAACTGATCGACGCCAGGCCGTACATGGCGGGCGTCCCGGCCCTCGGCGACGGCCCGGACGTACAGCTGTGGCCGCACCTGCACGGAACGGACGCGATGTACCTGGCGCTGATCCGCCGCACGGGGTAACACGGAGGGGCGGGGGCGGGGGTCCGGGGCTGGTGCATGGCCGCCTCGTCCACCGTCACCGCCATCGCCGTCAGGGCGACGGACGCGGGTCCGGGCTGAACGGTGTCGATGGGGTCGGCCGGGGTGCTGAGCGCGGGGTCTGGGGCGGGCTGCGTCGGTGAGGTCGGCCGGGGTGCGGCGCGCCGGGTCCGGGCCGAGCCGCGTTCGTGAGGTCAGCGGGGGCGCTGGGGCGGGGTGTGGGCCGGGCGGTGTCTGTGGGGTCGGTCGGGGTGCCGGGGGCGGGGTCTGTCGACTCGGTGTCGGTGGAGTGTGCGGGGGCGTCCCGTCAGTCCACTGTCCTGCCGTGCCGTGCCGGCCTGTCAAGGGCGCTCCTTCGTCGCGTCGCTTCGCGATGTCGCTGCGCTCCACCCTTGACTGGCCGGCCCGTCCCGGAATGCCAAAGACTGTCGGGAAGCCCCCGAAGGATGGCCGGGGGTTCGCGTCCCGGGATCACCGATCGCAGCCGATGGTGGTGCGCGGGGAGGGGCCTGCCCCCATTCGGGCCGACAAAGGGCCCTCCCGGGACCCAGGTCGGTTCAAGCCGCACCAGGCAGCGGTCAGAAGCCCATGTGGGTAGAGATGGGCCGGCAGACGCCCCAGATCGCTACGCGCTTCTCTCCGCTTAAGCGTCCGCCGGCCGTCTGTGCCGGTCATAAGCCGCCCACGACCGCCACAGACCCCCAAGTGGGCGACAGCAGCCCGTTTGTCCCTTTTGGTGGCCGCGATGTCACCGACTCCGAGTCGACAGCCCCCCGGCCCCCGGTCCAGCCCGCCGACACCGTCCCGCCCCGACCCGGCCCCCCGGTATCCCGGTCCACGTCACCGATGTGGCTCGGCCCGGACCGCCCCCGCGCCCCCCCCGGCCGACCTCGCCGATCCCGCCCCCGGCATTCCGGCTCGCCGGTCGTTCCGGCGGTGGGCGGTGCGGCGGTGTCGCTCCGGGCGGCGGGGATTCCGAAGGGCAAGTTAAGCGTTCTCCGTGATCGATTAAGCATGGCTGCGAGAGTCCCGAGTTGCGGGGTCGTGGCCGGAAGTGCACGGGGGCATGGCAGGCTTGGGGCATGGCCGCTCAGATTTATCCCAGCATCCTGTCCGCCGACTTCGCCCGCCTCGCCGAGGAGGCGAAGGCCGTGGAGGGGGCCGACTGGCTGCATGTCGACGTCATGGACAACCATTTCGTCCCGAACCTCACCCTCGGTGTGCCCGTCGTGGAGTCCCTGAGTCGCGCCACGGACATCCCGCTGGACCTGCACCTCATGATCGAGAACCCGGACCGGTGGGCTCCGCAGTACGTCGAGGCCGGAGCCGGGTCGGTCACCTTCCACGCCGAGGCCGCCGCCGCGCCCGTGCGGCTCGCGCGGGAGATCCGGGCCAAGGGCGCCCGCGCGTCCATGGCGCTCAAGCCGGCCACGCCGATCGAGCAGTACGAGGACATCCTCCCCGAGCTCGACATGCTGCTGATCATGACGGTCGAGCCGGGCTTCGGCGGCCAGCCCTTCCTCGACATCATGCTCCCCAAGATCCGCCGTACTCGGGAGCTCATCGCCAAGCACGGCCTGGAGCTGTGGCTCCAGGTCGACGGCGGGGTCTCGGCCACGACCATCGAGCGGTGCGCCGAGGCCGGCGCCGATGTGTTCGTCGCGGGAAGCGCCGTCTACGGGGCGGTCGACCCGTCCGCGGCCGTGCGTACTTTGCGGGAGCAGGCCGACGTCGCGATCGCCGCGGCGCCCTGGGCTTGTGACCACTGAAACGAGGGTTGGTGAACAGCTCGGTGAACGGGAGCTGTCCAGGCTGATCAACGGCCGCCGGATCTGACAGGATGAACGGCGAGTCGAGAGTGTGAACAGCAGTGAGGAGAACGCGGTGTCTGCAATGTCGGCGGGACGGTCAGCCCTGCGGATGGGACCCGCGGAGCTGGTGCAGGCGGCGGCCATGGCCCGCCGCTTCTACCTGGAGGGCAAGTCCAAGATCCAGATCGCCGAGGAATTCGGCGTGAGCCGCTTCAAGGTGGCCAGGGTCTTGGAGACGGCCCTTGAGCGTGACCTCGTACGGATCGAGATCCGGGTACCCGCCGAGCTCGATGCGGAGCGTTCCGACGCGCTGCGGGCCCGGTACGGGCTCCGGCACGCGGTCGTGGTCGAGTCCCCGGCCGACGCGACCGAGGACGCGCCGGACCCGGAGAACCTGGGCGCGGTCGCGGCCGACCTGCTCGGCGAGCTCGTCAACGAGGGTGACGTGCTGGGCCTGGCGTGGGGGCGGTCGACCATCCACATGGCCGCGTCCCTGCACCGGCTGCCGCAGTGCACCGTGGTACAGCTGACCGGCGTGTACGACGCCGGCACGGCCGAGCGCGGGTCCGTGGAGGCCGTACGGCGGGCCGCCCAGGTCTCGGGCGGCGACGCGCACCCGATCTACGCGCCGATGCTGCTCCCCGACCCGGCGACCGCGGCCGCGCTGCGGAACCAGACGGGGATCGCCCGGGCGTTCGAGTACTTCGACAAGGTGACCGTCGCGGCGGTCTCGATCGGCTCGTGGGAGCCCGGTATCTCGACCGTCCACGACATGCTCACGGACGAGGAGCGGGCCCACTACGCCTCGCTCGGTGTCGCGGCCGAAATGTCCGCCCACCTGTTCGATTCCGAAGGGCGTCGTGTCGGACGGGACCTCGGCGAGCGCTGCATCACCGTCGAGGCGGACCGGCTGCGCCGCATCCCCGAGGTCGTGGCCATCGCGGGCGGGCTCCGCAAGGCCTCCGCGATCGGGGCCGTGCTCCGGTCCGGGCTCGTGACCAGCCTGGTCACGGACACGGCGGTCGCGGACTACCTGCTCACCGAATCGGCCCCGGGGCTGCGGCCCGCGCTGGACCGCGCCGACCCGGACGACTGATCCGGGGCGGCGCGCGGCGCGCAGCACGGTGCCGCGGGAGGGTCGGGGCGGATGGTGCCGCAATTGAGATCCGAACGGCGGGCCGTGGGGCGGCCCGCGGGGCGCATACTGGTCTCAATGACAAAGTCCGCAGTACCTCGCCGCCATTTGCCGTCCAGCCCGTTCAAGGCCCCCGTGGAACCGCCGCTCCGGCAGTTCAGCGTCGGCGACCGGGTTTCTCACGACGAGCACGGCCTCGGCCGTGTCGTCGGTATCGAGGAGGGGATCGCCGTCCTGGTCGACTTCGGGTCGGTCCAGAAGAGAATTCTGAGTCCCTACACCAAGATGTCCGCGCTCTGAGGCCGTCGCCGTCTCGGCCACCGTCACCAGGCGATTCGCGAGCGAATCGGATATTTGGCACGATCGGTGCATGATCTTCAGGGACGTGCCCCAGTCGTTGCTGCGGTGTGTGGTGGGGGCGCTCTTCCTTTGCGTTGCGCTGGCCGGCGTGACGGGGTGCGGCGGGGTGAAGGCCGCGCCGCCGTCCGCCGCAGCCGGAGTGAGTTCAGGGGCCGATGCCCCTGCGTCCCCCTCGGCGCGGGTCTCGGTGCCCGCCTGGGCCAAAGGCATGGCGACCGTACGGGCCGACGCGCTGCCGGCGCAGGCCCGGGACGTGCTCGCGCTGATCGACAAGGGCGGGCCGTACCCGTACCGGCAGGACGGGACCGTCTTCGGGAACTTCGAGAAGGTCCTCCCGCGGCAAAAACGTGGCTACTACCACGAGTTCACGGTGAACACCCCCGGTGAGCGCGACCGCGGAGCGCGGCGGATCGTGACCGGTGAGGGCGGGGAGTTCTTCTACACGGACGACCACTACGACACCTTCAAGGCGGTCCTGCGATGACCCTGGATCCGCAGCCGATCGCCCCGGCGCTGGCCCGAGCCGAGGAGGCGGGCTGGACGACGCTGCGGGTGGACCTGGGCGGCGTACACGGCAAGGCCGAGCTGCTGCGGCGGTGGGGTGCGGCGCTGGACGTGCCGGAGTGGTTCGGGGAGAACTGGGACGCGCTGGCCGATGCCCTGATCGATCTGTCGTGGTTGCCGGCCGCGCCGGGGCGCCTGGTGGTGGTGACGTCGTGGTCGTCGTACGCGGGGGCGCGGCCGGGGGAGTGGGAGACGCTGCGGGAGGTCCTGGAGGAGGCCGTCGCGTTCTGGCGCGATGCCGACGGAGGGGCGTTGGCCGTGGTCCTGGCCCAGGCCCCGGATGTTCCGCGGAGTCCGTCCCGGCGCTGAGCCGGTCACCGCACGGGTTCCTTGCCGGGCCCGTCCCGTCCTCGTTTCCGGGTCTCCGCCCCCGAAACCCCGCGCTTCGAACGCCGCCGGGGCCACATGGGGCCGGAGGGGCCGAACGTCCCGGAGGGGGCAGAGCGATCGGCTCTGCCCCCGGTACGGGTCTAGCTCTTCGGGATCCACGGGGGCGTTTGGCCCCAGGACCAGACGGGGATCTTCGCCGCGTCCACCGGTGGGGGGTTGGGGCCCGAGTAGATCAGGGCCATGCGGGTGCCCCATTCGATGTAGTACGCGAACACCGCGCGGAATTCGGGGTCCGTCGGGAGACCGACCTCGTCCGCCGTGTCCATCAGCAGGTCCACCCAGCGGCGGCGCTGTCGTTCGGTGATGCCGCGGCCCAGGTGCTTGGTGGCCATGTGCTGGTGGCCGCCGTGGTGGGCCGTGTACTGCGCCGGGCCGCCGAAGACCTCCGACAGCCAGACGGCGACGTGCTGGGGGTGCTCCGAGTCCATGCCCGCGAAGACCGGGGCCAGGATCTCGTCCTGCAGGGCGTGCGCGTAGAAGGCGTCGGTGAGGCGGTTCATCGCCTCCGCTCCGCCCATCCACTCGTAGATGGTGGGGGTGGTACCGGGTGTGGTGCTCATGACTGGGGTGCGGCCTTTCCGGGGCCGGCCACGTCGGTGACGCGGTAGTGCTGCATCTCCTCGATGGCCTTCACGTACGGGCGGATCGCGCTGAAGAACGCCGGGAAGTGCTCGCCCTTGCGGAATCCGTTGAGGTGGGCGTCGACCGAGGTCCAGCGGATGCGGAGGATGTAGCGCTCCCGGTCGTTCTCCTCCTCGCAGCGGGCCAGCTCGTAGTCGATGCACTCGGGTGACGCGGCCAGGGCCTCCGCGGCCTGCCGGTACGAGTCCTCGAAGGCCTGCTGGTCGTCCAATGCGATCCGGTAGCGGATGTATTCGACGGTGGTGGTCATGGGGCGTGCCTCTCCCTGTGATCGGTGCCGGTCGCAGTCAGACTTGCGTGATCATGCCCGGGTGGGGAGGACTTTCGTCATTCCGACCCAGACTTCTGGGAGTCTGCCGCCCCGGAGTCGTCGGACACGTCCGGGCCCGCGGCGCGGACCTGCTGGACCTTGGCCAGGGAGTCGCGGAGTTCGGTGAGCCACTCGTCCGTGTTGCGGCCGACGAGGCGTACGCACCACGCGAGGGCGTCGGCCCGGCTGCGGGCGACGCCGCCCGCGACAAGGGTGTCGAGGACCTGGCGCTCCGGCTGGCGCAGGCGCGTCATCACCGGGACGGCCAGGTGGGTGAACAGGATGCGGTCGTCGCCGGACTGGACGGCCCAGGCGACCTTGCGGCGGTAGAGCTCCTCCGCCTCCCGCGCCACCTCGATGCGCTGTTCGCGGGTGCGTTCGCGGAACTCCTTGACCGACTCGGTCGCCGGGATGGCGCCGACGACCGTGATCTCCTCGCGGTCGACCGCCACGTCGATCAGGGACTCGTACACGTCCACGGGGAGGCGGTCCGCGAACCACTTGCGAAGCTGCTCGCTCTGCTCGGATGTAATCATGTAATCAACGTTGCATCCGGCAGTCGCTTGATCGCAAGGGATTCGCGTTCGCTCTCAGCCCATCGACCGGTAGCGGTGGATGAGAGAGACCGCCATCGCGCCCTCGCCGACGCCCGACGCCACGCGCTTGACCGAGTGGGCCCGGACGTCGCCCGCCGCGAAGACGCCGGGCACGCTGGTCTCCAGCGGGTACGGGGCGCGCTCCAGGCTCCACTCCGCCGGGAGTTCGCCGCCGTTCGCGATCAGGTCGGACCCGGTGAGCACGAAGCCGTACTCGTCCCGCTCGACCATGCCGGACAGCCAGTCGGTGTGCGGGCGGGCGCCGATGAAGGTGAACATGAAGCGGGCCGGCACCCGTGTGTCCTCGCCCGTCGTCGCGTCGTGGAGGGTCAGCTCTTCCAGGTGCTCCTCGCCGTCCAGTCGGACCACCGTCGTGCGGACCTTGACCTCGATGTTGGGGGTGCGGTCGATCTCGTCGATCAGGTAGCGGGACATGCTCGCGTCCAGGGACTCCGCACGGACCAGGATGGTCACGCGGGCCGCGTACTTGGCGAAGTGCACCGCCGCCTGACCGGCCGAGTTCGCGCCGCCCACGATGAACACGTGCTGAGAGATGCAGGCCGAGCTCTCCGTGGTGGCGGCGCCGTAGTAGAGCCCGGCGCCCTCGAAGCGGTCCGCGCCGGGGGCCTGAAGGCGGTTGTACGAGACCCCGGTGGCCAGCAGCACCGTCTCGGCGCTGATCTCCGTGCCGTCGGCCAGGGTCAGGATCTTCGCCGGGTCGTCCCGGGTCAGCGAGACCACTTCCACCGGGTGCAGGATCTCGGCGCCGAACCGGGAGGCCTGGATGGTGGCGCGGCGGGTCAGGTCGCCGCCGGAGAGGCCCGAGGGGAAGCCGAGGTAGTTCTCGATCAGGCTGGAGGTGCCGGCCTGGCCGCCCGGGGCGCGGGAGTCCAGCATCAGGGTCGACAGGCCCTCCGAGGCCGCGTAGACGCCCGCCGCCAGGCCCGCGGGGCCCGCGCCGACGATGACGCACTCGTAGTGCGGGCGCGAGGCGGTGGTGGCCAGCCCGAGGCGCCGGGCGAGCTCCGTGTCGGACGGCGCGGAGAGCACCGCCCCGTCCGGGAAGCGGACGAGAGGGAGCACCGCGTCGGGCTGGGCGGCGATCAGGGTCAGGGCCTCGGGGTCGCGCTCGACGTTGAGGAAGCGGAACGGTTGGCCGTTGCGGGTGAAGAAGTCCCGGACGGCATGGGTGCCGGGGGAGACGAGGTGGCCGGCGACGATGATGCCGTCGTACGCGGGACGGTAGGTGGCCAGCCAGTCGGAGAGCAGGTCGTCCAGGACGGGGAAGAGCCGCTCGTGCGGCGGGTCCCACGGCTTGAGCAGGTAGTAGTCCAGCCGGACCCGGTTGATGGCGGTGATCGCCGCGTCCGTCTCCGCGTACGCCGTGAGCAGCACGCGGCGGGCGTCCGGGAAGCGGCTGACGGCCTCCAGCAGGAACTCGACGCCGGTCACGTCGGGCATCCGCTGGTCCACGAGGAACAGCGCCGGGTCGTGGCCGCGCTCGTCGAGGGAGTCCAGGATCTTGAGAGCGTCGGCGGCCGAGGACGCGCCGAGCACCCGGTAGCGGTCGCCGTAGGCGCTGCGCAGGTCGCGGCGGACGGCCCGCAGCACCTGCGGATCGTCGTCCACGGCCAGGATGACGGGCTTGCGGCTCTCCGCGCGCTCGGCGGCCGCGGCCGTCGTGGCGGGGGCGGTGGCGCTCTCCGGGGCCGCGCTCATGCCGCGTCCAGCATCAGCTTGTCGGCGTAGCACCAGGCCCAGGTCTCGCCGGGTTCGTGCGAGGCGGCGATGGGGTGCTCGGTGGTGCGGTAGTGCTTGGTGGCGTGGCGGTTCTTGGAGGAGTCGCAGCATCCGACGTGCCCGCAGCTCAGGCACATTCTCAGGTGCACCCAGGTGTCGCCGAGCACCAGGCACTCCTCGCAGCCCTCGGTGCCCGGCTTCACCGGACGTATCTGATCGATGTGTGTGCACAACAGGTCTGTCGTCATCGGCCCCGTCCCTCTCCTCGATCCTTCGCGCACCCCTGGATTCACGGCGCGTCCAGACCATAGGTCGGTGCCCCCGTAATGGTTCAGCGATTCGGCCGAAGTCAGGAAGTCTCGCGGCTACTTCATGACCTCCGGAAGTGACTACCTGAGGTGCCCCTGCGACCTGCCCGCCTACCTCACGAAGTCGCATACCGGCGCTTTGACGGGGGCCTCGGGCACAAGCAGTGTGGTGGACGCCAACGACAACAGGCGGCGCCTGGAGGAATCCGTGAGCAGAAAGATTCTGGTCATTGTCTCCGAACACGGTTACTGGGCCGAAGAACTGATAGGCCCCGTGTCGAAGTTCGATGAGCGGGGCTACGAAGTCGTATTCGCCACGCCGACCGGAAAGCGTGCGCACGCTCTTCCGCCGAGCCTCGACGCGAACTTCATCGACCCTCCACTGGGACGCTCGGTCACCACCGAGGAGAACGCCCGGCTGGGGCGGGAGTTCGAGCAGTCGAGCCGGCTGGACTCGCCGCTCGACATCGAGGCGTGGGTCCCGGAGCGGCCGTACACGAGCGACGAGGGCTACCTGCCCAAGCTTGAGCAGTACCACCGCGATCTGGACAAGCTGGAGTCGGACATCGCCGGCTACGACGCGATCCTGATCGTCGGCGGCAGCGGGCCCATCGTCGACCTCGCCAACAACGAGCGCGTGCACGCCCTGATCCTCGCCTTCAAGAAGGCCGGCAAGGTCGTGGCGGCCGAGTGCTACGGCGTGGCCTGCCTGGCCTTCGCCCGCGACTGGGGCGACCGCAAGAGCATCATCTGGGGCAAGCACGTGACCGGGCACTGCAAGGAGTACGACTACAAGGACGGCACCGGGTTCCTCGGTACCGACTTCAACATGGGCCCGCCGCCGTACCCGCTGGAGTACATCCTGCGCGATGCGACCGGCCCGCGCGGGGCGTACCACGGGAACTTCGGCCACCCGCTTTCGGTGATCGTCGACTTCCCGTTCGTGACCGGCCGCTCCACCCCCGATTCGTATCTCACGGGGCAGAAGATCGTGGAAGTCCTGGAGGAAGGCCTCACCCGCTACGGGTGGTGATCCGAAATCCCGTGAGAATGAGGGGGAGTTCGATGAATTCCGGAGCCACTCCCGGACGGGAAAGGCTGATCGAGCAGTTCAAGGCCGACGGCCTGAATGTGATGTTCGGAAATCCGGGGACGGTGGAACAGGGATTCCTCGACGCGGTGGACGCGGCGGACGACTTCCACTACGTCCTCGCCCTCCAGGAGACCGTGGCCGCCGGCATCGCCGACGGCTACGCCCGGGCCACCGGCGGCGCGGCCCTGCTCCAGCTCCACTCCGGGGTGGGGTTGGGCAACGGCATCGGGATGCTCTACCAGTCCCTGCGCGGCCACACCCCGCTCGTCGTGGTCGCCGGGGACGCCGGGGTCCGCTACGACGCCATGGACGCGCAGATGGCGTCCGACCTGGTGGCGATGGCCAAGCCGGTGACGAAGTACGCGACCCGGGTCACCGACCGGCACTCCGTGCTGCGCACCATTCGCCGGGCGGTCAAGATCGCCCTGACCCCGCCGCGCGGCCCGGTCTTCGTGGCGCTGCCGATGGACGTGCTGGACGAGCTGAACTCCGAGCCCGTCCTGCCCGCCGCGGTGCCGCTCACTGACGTGGCGCCCTCACCGGCTTCGGTGGGGCGGGCGGCCGAACTGCTGGCCTCCGCGGAGCGGCCCGTGGTCCTGGTCGGGGACGGTGTCTCGCTCTCCGGTGCCCAGCGCGAGCTCGTCGCCGTCGCCGAGCTGCTGGGCGCCGACGTGTACGAGGTGGACTCCTCCGAGGTGAACATCGCTGCCTCGCACCCGCTGCGCCGCGGCCAGACGGGCCACATGTTCGGCCCGCACAGCAGGGAACTCGTCGCCGGAGCGGACGGGGTGCTGATCGTCGGCACCTATGTCTTCCCGGAGGTGTTCCCCGAGCTGGAGAGCCCGTTCCGGGCCGGCGCCAAGGTCGTCCACATCGACCTGAACGCGTACGAGATCGCCAAGAACCACCCGGTGGACCTGGGCCTGGCGGCCGACCCCAAGCAGGCGCTGCGCGCGCTGGCCGGCGTACTCGAACGCCTGCTGACCCCGCAGCGGCGGGCGGCCGCGGCCGCCCGGCTCGACGCCCGCAGCCGGGAGCGGGCGCTGGCCGCCCGGTCGGCGGAGGCCGATCAGGACGGCACGCCGATGGCCGTCTTCCTGCGGACGCTGGCCGAGCGGACCGGCGGGGACCTGATCGTCTTCGACGAGGCGCTGACCACCTCCCCGCTGGTCACCCGGTACCTGCCGCCCGAGCGGCCGGGCGACTACCACCTCACCCGGGGCGGTTCGCTCGGCGTGGGCTTCCCGGGGGCGGTGGGGGCCAAGCTGGCCCGTCCGGACCGCCTCGTCGTCGGCTTCGCGGGCGACGGCGGGTCGATGTACACGTACCAGGCGCTGTGGACCGCGGTCCGGCACGGCATCGACGCCAAGTTCGTGGTCTGCAACAACCGCAAGTACCGGCTGCTGGACGACAACATCGCCCAGTACTGGCGGGAGCGGGACATCCCGCAGCACGGCTTTCCGGGTTCCTTCGACCTCTCCCACCCCGAGATCGACTTCGCCGGGTTGGCGCGGGCGCTGGGCGCCGGGGGGACGCGGGTGGAGAAGCCGGACGAGGCGGCCGCCGCGGTGGCCCGGATGCTGGAGCACCCCGGACCGTTCCTCGTCGACGTACAGATCTGAACCACCGCACCGCACACCACCACGGACAGGAGGAGACCGCATGCCCGCCGAGCGGCTGACCGAGGACGCGATCCGCACCTTCGCGGAGAACTGGTACGTGGCCCTGGACCAGCACCTGCCGCAGGACCAGGTGCTCGCCCTCATCACCGAGGACCTGGAGTTCAAGGTCCCCGAGGACACCTTCCTCGGACACCAGGGCTTCGGCCGCTGGTACACGGCGGTCACGAACCGCTTCTTCGACGAGGTCCACACCGTCACGAAGGTGGAGCCCGTCATCGAGGGCGACCGGGCGATCGTCCGGGTCCTCGTCAACTGGCAGGCCAAGATCTGGGACCCGCCGGCCGCCCGCAGCCAGTGGCTCGGCTTCGACGCCGACCAGACCTGGACGGTCGTGGCCGGTCCCGACGGGCCGCTGATCAAGCAGTACACCGTCAACGACCTGGCTCCGATGCCCGGTTCCGCCTCGCTCTGAGCGCCGGCGAAGGAGAAGCGACGATGACCGAAGTGACACGGGAGCGGGTCGAGGCGGCCTACGCCGCCCTCGGCTCCGGCGACCGCGCCCGCATCCTGGAGTACTACTCCGAGGACCTGCGCTGGCTGGTGCCGGGCAACCACCCGCTGGCCGGCTGGTACGAGAGCCTGGACGCCTTCCTGGAGCTGATGGGGCAGACGCACAAGCTCACGGGCGGCACCTTCCGCATGGACATCCAGTCCGTCCTCGTCGGCGAGGGCTGCAGCGCCGACGTGTGCCGCAACGTCGCCGTGCGCGACGGGGCGGACGGGGCGAGCCGGTCCCCGTACGAGCGGATGGACTACCCCGTCTTCCACTTCATGCGGTGGCGGGACGGCCGGATCATCGAGGGCCGCGACGGGCTCTTCGGGGACTCGGCGACCGCCTTCAGCCAGTTCTGGGCGCCGTTCGCGCCGGACGGAACCCGCCGGGACCGATAGGGGGAGGAGCGCGATGAGCGCCCTGGACGCACGAAAGATCCTTGAGAAGTACTACGAGTACGCCAACGCCGGGGACTGGGACCGCTGGTGCGACCTGTTCGCCGACGACCAGGTCATGGACGAGCAGCTCGCCGGACACATCGAGGGCCTGGAGGTCCTGCGCTCGATGATGAAGGGCATGGGGACGATGTACCGGGTCTTCCGGAACGAGCCCGTGCACTTCCTCGTCGACGGGGAGAAGGCCGCGGCCGTCTCCCACCTCAGCGCCGTCAGCACCTCCGGCGAGGCGATCGAGGCCGAGGTCATGAACTTCTTCCGGATCGTGGACGGAAAGATCGCCTACATGGCGAACTACCACGACACCGTTCCCTTCCAGGTGCTGGGCCAGGGCTGAGGGGGGCCGACTCGTGGCGAACGCCGAGAGAGAAGAGTACGACTACGTCATCGTGGGATCCGGCACCGCGGGCAGCGTCCTCGCGAACCGGCTCTCCGCGGACCCGGACGTCTCCGTCCTGGTCCTGGAGGCGGGCGGCAACCGCATCCCGCCCGAGGTGGACGACCCGTCCTCCTGGTACAAGCTGCTCGGCGGGCCCGTCGACTGGGGCTACACCAGCGTCCCGCAGCCCGGGCTCGACGGACGCCGCACGTACGAACCGCGCGGCAAGGCCCCCGGGGGCAGCAGCAACCTGTACATCATGATGCACATCCGGGGCCACGCCTCGGACTTCGACAACTGGGCTTACCAGGGGGCGGCCGGCTGGGCGTACGAGGACGTCCTGCCGTACTTCGCGCTCCTGGAGGGCCAGGAGGACGTCACCGCACCCACCACCGGGACCCGCGGCCCGCAGCGCATCACCAACGCCGGGCAGCACGGCCCCAACCCGGTCTCCCGCGCCTTCATCGACGCGGCCGTCGAGCTCGGCCACCAGGAGATCGCCGACTTCAACACCGACGGGCCCCGGCGCGGCCTCTTCGGCACCGGCTGGCACCACATCGACGTGGCCGACGGCCGCCGCCAGGGCACCCTCGCCGCCTACCTGGAGCCGGCCCTGGAGCGCCCCAACCTGACGCTGCGCACCAGCGCCCAGAGCACCCGGCTGCTCTTCGACGGCGACACCTGCACGGGCGTGGAGTACGTGCAGTTGGCGCCGCCCGCCGAGTTCCCCGGCCGGATCGTGCGCGACGGCCGCAGCGCCCCCGCCGAGCCCGGTCCGCACTCCGTACGGGCCCGCCGCGAGGTGATCGTGGCGGCCGGGGCGATCGAGTCCCCGAAGCTGCTGCTGCTCTCCGGCATCGGCGCGCCGGAGCAGCTGCGCGAGCACGGCATCGAGGTCACCGCGGCGCTGCCCGGCGTCGGCGAGAACTTCCACAACCACGTCCTGACCGGGCTGATGGCCGAGGTCACCCAGGAACTCCCGCCGCCGGCGCAGAACCTGTCGGAGAGCGCTCTGTTCCTGTCCTCGCAGCCGGGTCTGCCCGCCCCCGACCTGCAGATCGCCTTCGTCCACGTGCCGTTCGACGTGATCGTCGGCAAGGACCACCCGAACACGGTGAGCATCCTGCCCGGCGTCGTGCGGCCCGTTTCGCGCGGCTGGATCAAGCTCGCCAGCGCCGATCCGCTGGCCCACCCGCTGATCAACCCGAACTACCTGGGCGACCGGTGGGACCTGGAGCGGATGGTGCAGGGCATCAAACTGGCCCGGGAGATCTTCGCGACCTCGGCCTTCTCGCCCTGGTACAAGCAGGAGCTCCAGCCCGGTCCCGGTCACGACGGCGACGAGGACCTGCGGACCTTCGCGAAGCAGAAGTCGGAGAGCTACCACCACCAGGCCGGCTCCTGCCGCATGGGCATCGACGACCTCTCGGTCGTCGACCCCGAGCTGCGGGTGCACGGCGTACGCAACCTGCGCGTCGTCGACGCGAGCGTGATGCCCGCGGTCCCGTCGGGCAACTGCCACACCGCCATCGCGATGATCGCCGAGCGCGCGGCGGACTTCCTGAGGGGGGTGTCCCGTGCCTGACGCCGTGCTGCGCGAGGGTGCGCTGAGCGGGACCCGGATCGCGGTCCTGGTCGAGAGCGACTTCTACGAGCCGGAGATCTTCTACTACCAGCACCGGTTCGCCGAGGAGGGCGCCGAGGTCGACTTCCTGACCCGGCTGTGGGGCAACGACTCCATCACCTTCTCCGGGCACGAGTACCGGGCGCCGTTCACCGCCGACAAGTCCCTGGAGGGGCTGAGCGACGAGGAGCTGCGCCGGTACGCGGCGATCATCGTGCCCTCGGGCATGGTGGCCGACCGGCTGCGCTACACCGAGGACGTGGACGTCCTCGCGCCGGCCACGGAGCTGCTGCGCCGGGCCTTCGAGGAGCCGACGGTCCTCAAGGGGATCATCTGCCACGGCATGTGGCTGGCCGCCTCGATCCCGGACAAGATCGAGGGCCGCAAGGTGGTCTGCCACAACAACCTCATCGGCGACGTCCGGAACATGGGAGCCGAGTACGTCAACGAGGACGTGGTGGTCGACGGTGACCTGGTCACCGGTCGCACCGGTGCCCACCACCACCTCTTCGCCCGCCGGATCATCGAGCTGATCGCGGCGGGGCGGGGCCGGGGGGCCGGCTGATGGCCGGCATGGTCTGGTCGCACGTGGGCCTGAACTGCACGGACCAGAAGACCACCGAGGAGTTCTACACCCGGTACTTCGGCTTCACCCGGGCCCGGGTGGTCGATCTCGGGGAGGCCCAGATCGTGTTCCTGCGCCGCGGGGACGCGTACCTGGAGCTCTTCGCGACCGGCAGCGAAACGGGCCGCCCGGCGGTGGCCGGGGGAGACGGACCGCAGGCCCCCGGCCGGATGCGCCACCTGGCCTTCCAGACCGACAGCGTGGACGCGTTCCTGGCCGAGCTGGGCGACGCGGCCGAAGTGACCCTGGGGCCGCTGGACTTCGACGACTTCATCTGTGGCTGGCGGACCGTGTGGGTCCGCGATCCCGACGGGGTGATCGTCGAGGTCAGTCAGGGATTCGAGGACGACCGCTCACACGACAAGGACGGTGCATGACATGGCGGACGCCGTGAGCTTCTCCTTCTCCGACACCATCGCCGGCTACGTCGGCCGTTTCGACTCCGAGTCCCGCCTGCTGCGGCTGAAGACCTCGGACGGCCGCGAGTTCGACGTCTCCCTCGCCGGCGACCCGAGTGCCGAGCTCGTCCGCAACCTGGACGAGCCGTACATCGACGCCTCCGGGCACATCGACGAGATGCTTTCCCCGGGCCGGTTCCTCTTCGTCTACGGCGTCCACTACCCGGAGCGCGGCGGGCGTTTCGACGCCAAGCGCCTGGTGTTCCTGGGCCGCGGCGCCGAGGACTACCGGTTCGAGGAGCCCAGCTGGTGGGTCAAGCAGATCGAGTCGCTGGCCGACTTCTACAAGCGGGCGCAGTTCGGCGAGGGCCCGGTGGACTTCACCGAGTACCGCACCGAGATCCGGCTCGGCGGTGACAAGACCGCCAGTCACGTCCAGGAGACCGACACGATCTCCCGGCTGGTCTACGGCATGGCCTCGGCCTATCTGCTGACCGGCAAGGACGAGTACCTGGAGGTCGCCGAACGCGGCACCGAGTACCTGCGCAAGCACATGCGGGTCGTGGACAGCGAGGAGGACGTGGTCTTCTGGTACCACGGCATCAGCGTCGACGGGGACAGCGAGCGCAAGCTGTTCACCTCGGAGTTCTCCGACGACTACGACGCGATCCCGATGTACGAGCAGATCTACGCGCTGGCCGGCCCGATCCAGACCTACCGGGTCACCGGCGACATCCGGATCAAGAACGACGCGGACGCCACGATCCGGCTGTTCGACAAGTTCTTCAAGGACGAGGAGCAGGGCGGCTACTACTCGCACATCGACCCGATCCTGTTCAGCGCGGACCACGAGTCCCTCGGGGAGAACGCCGAGCGCAAGAACTGGAACTCGGTCGGCGACCACGCACCCGCGTACCTGATCAACCTGTACCTGGCGACCGGCGAGCAGAGGTACGCCGATTTCCTGGAGTACACCTTCGACACCATCGCGGACAAGTTCCCGGACTACAAGAACAGCCCCTTCGTCCAGGAGCGCTTCTTCCGCGACTGGTCGCACGACACCGCGCACAGCTGGCAGCAGAACCGCGCGGTCGTCGGGCACAACCTGAAGATCGCCTGGAACCTGATGCGGATGAACTCGCTGAAGCCGAAGCCGGCCTACGAGGAGCTCGCCCGCAAGATCGGCGAGATCATGCCGGCCGTCGGCAGCGACGTGCAGCGCGGCGGCTGGTACGACGTCGTCGAGCGCATCAAGTCCACCAGTAAGGACGGCCAGGAGACGTATCGTTTCGCCTGGCACGACCGCAAGGCCTGGTGGCAGCAGGAGCAGGCGATCCTCGCCTACCTCATCCTGAACGGCACCGTCGGCGGCGACGCCTTCCTGCGCGAGGCCCGGCAGGCTGAGGCCTTCTACAACACCTTCTTCCTCGACCACGACGAGGGAGCCGTCTACTTCAACGTGCTCGCCAGCGGTACGCCGTACCTGCTCGGCACGGAGCGGCTCAAGGGCAGCCACTCGATGTCCATGTACCACTCGGCGGAGCTCTGCTACCTGTCCGCCGTCTACAACAACCTGCTCATCAACGGGCGGGAGATGGACTTCCACTTCAAGCCCGACCCGACCAACCTGCCCGACCGCGTGCTGCGCGTCTCGCCCGACCTGCTGCCCGCGGGATCG
This sequence comes from Streptomyces sp. NBC_00597, assembly GCF_041431095.1. Classification (GTDB taxonomy): domain Bacteria; phylum Actinomycetota; class Actinomycetes; order Streptomycetales; family Streptomycetaceae; genus Streptomyces. The sequence continues at coordinate 2,453,096 of NZ_CP107757.1, read as the reverse complement.
GTGCAGATCGCGGCCGTCGAGATCGACGAGAAGCCGTACCGGGACTTCGACGCCGACGGCCTCACCGTCCGGCTGCCCGACGTCCAGGGGCGGGTCAAGGTCAAGGTCCGGCTGCGCCCGGTGACTTCATAGCGCTCAACGGGGGGCGCCCCGACAAGAGGGGAAAGCAATGTCTCTGAACGTCAAGGAACGCCGCAACAAGGGCGGTACCGTCCTCGTCGCCACCGGCGAGATCAACAGTGAGACCTCCGGACAGCTGTTGCAGGCCCTGCTGCCGCTGGTCCGCGAGGGCAAGCCGCTGCGCATCGACCTCACGGCCGTCACGTACGTGTCCAGCGCGGGCCTGCGCACCCTGCTCGTCGTCTACCGCGAGGCCCAGCACGCCGGGGTCGCGGTCACCCTGTACGGGGTGAGCGAGGAAGTCCGGTTCGTCATGTCGGCCACCGGCTTCCTCGACTTCTTCGCGACGGGCGAGGCGGCGGCCGCCGAGGCCAAGTCCAAGTCCAAGCCGAGGCCGACCGCGAAGGCCGCTTCTGTCGCCGGTGTGGTCGCACGATGACCGAGGCCCAGTCCGAGCAGGTCCTGCGCGTCGACGCGTACCCGACCCACGAAGTGGGCGGGTACCGCGTCCGCGCCGGCAAACCGTTCCCCTTCGGGGCCAACGTGGTCCCCGGCGGGGTCAGCTTCTCCGTCTTCTCCGACCAGGCGACCTCCATGACCCTGGTCATCTTCAAGCGCGGAGAGCCCGAGCCGATGGCCGAGCTGGAATTCCCCGAGGAGTTCCGCACCGGCAGCGTCTTCGCCATGACGGTCTTCGGCCTCGACCACGAGAACATCGAGTACGGGTACCGGGCCGACGGCCCCTACGACCCGGTCACCGGCCACCGCTTCGACGCCCGGCAGATCCTCTCCGACCCGTACGCCCGGCTGATCGCGGGCCGCGACGTGTGGGGCGTGGAGCCGGACCGCAGCCGCGGCTACCAGTACCGCTCGCGCGTGTGCCTCCAGGACTTCGACTGGGGCGACGACACGCCGCTGCGGCTGCCCGCCGAGGACCTCGTCGTGTACGAGACCCACGTGCGCGGCTTCACCCGGCATCCCTCCTCACAGGTCACCGCCCCCGGCACGTTCGCGGGGCTGCGGGAGAAGATCCCGTACCTCAAGGAACTCGGGATCAACTGCATCGAACTGCTCCCGGTGTTCGAGTTCGACGAGAGCGACAACCCGCGGACCAACCCGGAGACGGGCGAGCGGCTCTTCGACTACTGGGGCTACAACACCGTCTCGTTCTTCGCGCCCAAGGCCGGCTACGCGGCCACCGGACGCTACGGGATGCAGGGCGACGAGTTCCGCACACTGATCAAGGACCTGCACGCGGCCGGCATCGAGGTCATCCTCGACGTCGTCTTCAACCACACCGCCGAGGGCAACGAGCAGGGCCCGACGATCTCCTTCAAGGGGCTCGACAACGCCACGTACTACATGCTCACGCCCGAGGGGTACTACTTCAACTTCAGCGGCACGGGCAACACGGTCAACTGCAACCACCCCGTCGTGCGCAACTACGTGCTCGACTGCCTGCGCCACTGGGTCGCCGACTACCACATCGACGGCTTCCGCTTCGACCTCGCGGCCATCCTCGGCCGGGCCCTGGACGGCACTCCGCTGCCCAACCCGCCGCTGCTGGAGCTGCTCGCGTACGACCCCGTCCTTCGGCACACCAAGCTCATCGCCGAAGCCTGGGACGCCGGCGGCCTCTACGAGGTCGGCAACTTCCCGGCGTACGGCCGCTGGGCGGAGTGGAACGGGAAGTACCGCGACACCGTCCGCAGCTTCCTCAAGGGCGACCCCGGGGTGACCGGGGAGCTGGCCACCCGCATCGCGGGCTCGCCCGACCTGTACTCCACCCGCGGCACCTCCGCCTCGGTCAACTTCCTCACCGCCCACGACGGTTTCACCCTGGCCGACCTCGTCTCGTACAACGACAAGCACAACGAGGCGAACGGCGAGGGCAACAACGACGGCGGCAACGACAACGCCAGCTGGAACTGCGGGGCCGAGGGGCCGACCGACGACCCCGAGGTCAACCGGCTGCGGACGCGCCAGATGAAGAACGCCCTGGCCATCCTCATGACCAGCCAGGGCATCCCGATGCTGCTGTCGGGCGACGAGGTCGCCCGCACCCAGCAGGGCAACAACAACACGTACTGCCAGGACAACGAGCTGTCCTGGTTCGACTGGGACCAGGTCGACGAGAACGCCGAACTGCTCCGTTTCACCCGGGAGATGATCGCCTTCCGCGGGCACCACCGCGAACTGCGCTCCACCTCCCACCCCACCGGCCAGGTCCGCGAGAGCCTCGGACTGCCGGACATCAGCTGGCACGGCGAGCGCGCCTGGCAGCCCGACTGGTCGGCGGAGAGCCGGCTGCTGGCGGTGGCCCGCTGCGGCACCGGGGACGACGACGTGGTGTACGTGGCCATGAACTCGCACTGGGAGTCGCACGACCTGGAGCTGCCCGCGCTGCCGCACGGGCGCAGCTGGCACCTCTTCGCGGACACGGGGGCCGAGGCCCCGCACGACATCCGCACCCCGGGCGGTGAGGCCGAGCTGGAGAACGCCGGGAAGTACCTGATCGGTCCGCGCTCGGTCGTGATCCTGGTCGGCCGGACGCCCGATCCCGAGCTCTAGCCGCACATGCCCTGACCGAACGCTCCAATCGAACGGCCGAAGGAGACCTGACATGCCGCTTTCCGTGTCCCTGAGCATCGAGGGCGACACCACCGTGATCGAGCTGGCGGGAGAGCTGGACGCCAAGACCGCGCCGGACTTCCACCAGACCATCGAGAAGGCCGCCGGGCACGGCACCGGCACGGTCGAGATCAGGATGGCCGGTGTCGGCTACATGGCCAGCGCCGGACTGCGGTCCCTGGTCTTCGCCCAGCAGAAGGTGGCGAACCACGTGACCATCAAGGTGGTCGGCGCGATCGAGCCCGTGTCCCGGACCATCCGGACGGCCGGGCTCGACCGCAGCATCGTGCTCTCCGATGAGTGAATCGCATGAGTGAGATGGTCGAACTGGCGAGGACGCCCGCCGAGCTGGAGGTGCCCGCCACCCTGGGAGCACTGGGCGACATCGCCTCGTTCGTCCTGCGGCTGGCCGGCCGGGCGGGCCTGGGCAAGGGCCCCGCGTACCGGATCCGGCTGGCCGTGGACGAGCTGGCCACGAACGTCGTGATGCACGGGTACCGGGGCGGCGACGGGCGGATCACCGTCCGCGGCCGCTCCGGTCCCGGCCGGGTGCAGATCTCCATAGCGGACTCCGCGCCGGCCTTCGACCCGGTCGGGGGCTGCCTGCCCCCCGCCCCCGGGACTCCTCCCGAGCGGCGCAGGGTCGGCGGACTCGGCATCCACCTGGCGCTGACCAGCGTGGACGAGTTCAGCTACGAACGCAGGGACGGCCGCAACATCAGCACGCTGACTGTGAACGCCGAGGGGACGGACCCATGCCCTCCACGACCGTGATCATCCTCGACGAGTACCCTCCGCCGCCGCTCGAACTGCTCGACGCACTGCGGTCGATGGACGCGAAACTCGTCGCCCGCACGCTGAGCGAGCTGCGCAACGGCCCGCTGGACGGGCTACCCGTCGCCGACGTACTGCTCGCCCCGGCCGAGGCCGACGGCGAGTCGGTGCGCCTCGCGGTACGGCGGCTGCGCCGCTGGGCCGGGGCACCCATCGTGGTCGTCTGGACGGCGACGGAGTTCGCCGCCCTGGAGGAACACGTCCGGCTGGGCCACGACTACCTCGTACCGCCCTTCCTGCCCACGCTCGTCAGGGCCCGGCTGAACACCTGCTCGGAGCGCGCCGGACTCGGCCGCACCCTGCGCGAAGCCGATGCCCGCGCCGAACTCATGGGCTACGAGAAGGAGCTGGAGATCGGTCGGGAGATCCAGGCCGGCTTCCTGCCCGAATCGCTGCCGGTCCCCGAAGGCTGGGAGATCGACGTCCGGTTCCGGCCCGCCCGGCAGGTCGCGGGCGACTTCTACGACGTCTTCGAGATCTCCCGCGGCCGCCGCCTCGCCTTCGTCGTCGCCGACGTCTGTGACAAGGGGGTCGGCGCCGCACTGTTCATGGCGCTGATCCGCTCACTGCTGCGGCACACCGCGGAGAACAGCGGACTGCAACACCTGGTGGCCGCGGGACGGGCGGGAGGCAGCCGGCGGATCCCGGTGGTCGGCGCGACACCCCTGCTCAACGCGGTCACCGCCACCAACGGCTACCTGACCCGCAACCACCTGAGGCAGGGCTACTTCGCCACCCTGTTCTTCGGCGTGCTCGACCCGCTGACCGGCAGCCTCGTGTACATCAACGGGGGTCACAACGCGCCGCTGCTGCTGCGCGCCGAGGGCGGCGACCCGCTCGCCCTGGAGGTCACCGGTCCCGCCGTCGGGGTGCTGCCGGACTGCGTGTACACGCTCGGCTACGCACAACTGGACCCCGGCGACACCCTGTTCGTGTTCACCGACGGAGTGCCGGAGGCCCGCTGCCCCAGCGGCAGCTTCCTCGGTGACGAGCGGATGCTGGAGCTGCTCGCCGGCCCCCCGGTGAGCGGCAGGGAGGTGGTCGACCGGATGGACACCGCGGTACGGGAGCACACCGGGAGCGCCGAACAGCACGACGACGTCACGATGCTGGCCCTGCACCGGCCACGTGCGGCGCGGGGGCCGCACGCGGACGGTACCGGTGACCGGGTGGTGGCCTAGATGACCCGGACCATCGTGGTGCACTCGCACCGCGGCGGGACCGGAAAGTCCTCGGTACTGGCGAACCTCGCCCTGCTCATCGCGGGTCAGGGGCGCCGGGTGGGGGTGGTCGACACGGACATCCAGTCGCCCACCCTGGACCTGCTCTTCCGGCTCGGCCCGGGTCCCTCCCTGGCCGACTACCTGCTCGGACGCTGCGAGATCGAAGCCACGGCCCAGCAGGTCGCCGTGCCCGGGCTGTACGTCGTACCGGCCCGGACCGGGACCGCGGCCCTGCGCGAGCTCATGACGAGCGGCTACGACGTGGGGCTGCTGCCGGAGGGCTTCGACCGGCTGGCCGGGCACTACGGGCTCGACGTGCTGCTGCTCGACACGCACGCCGGGCTGAACAACGAGTCGGTGACCGCCATGGCGAGCGCCGACGTACTGATGATCATGGCCCGGGCCGACCGGATCGACCTGTCCGGGGTCGAGGAGACCATCGCCCTGGCCGGGCGGCTGGCCTGCCGGCGGGCTCTGGTCATGAGCATGGCCCCCGAGGGCGTCGACGGCGAACAGGTCCGCCGCCGTGCCGAGGAGGTGTACGGCGCCCCCCTGGCCGGAATCCTTCCTTATGTCCCGGAAATGGCGGCCCTGTACGGCGAGCGCATATTCGCCGAAGCCCATCCCGACCACCCACTGGTCGGTGAATTCCGCACCATCATCTCCGCGTTGGACGCACCTCACGAAGTATCGCGCGCCTGACGCTCCCCCCTTACGCCCCCTGCAGGGGGCGTGTTGAATCGGCAGCGATTCCAGAACAAGGAGAACAGTCATGAAGATTCTCGTCGTCATGACGGCCAAGGCAACGCTCCATCTGTTGGACGGGGAACAGCATCCTTCGGGATTCTGGGCCGAGGAATTCGTCGTTCCCTACACCCTCTTCAAGGCCGCAGGCCACACCGTGGACGTGGCGACGATAGGGGGCCAGGCCCCCACGGTCGACCAGACCAGCATCGACCCCAAGTTCCTCCAGTGGGTCCGCCCCCAGGGCTCGCCGGACGAGGACGCGGCCAACGCCGCCGAGTACGTGAGAGTCATCGAGAGCACCCCCCAGCTCACCCACCCCATCGCCCTGGAGTCCCTGGGCGAGAAGGACATCGCCGAGTACGACGGCATCTACGTCAGCGGCGGCCACGGCGCGATCGGAGACCTGCCCCACTCCGACGAACTCGCGCAGGTCCTGCGCTGGGCCATCGCCCAGGACAAGCCGCTCGCCACCGTCTGCCACGGCCACACCTCCCTGCTCGCGCTGCGCGACGGCGAAGGCCGCTGGCCGTTCGAGGGCTACCGGATGACGGCGTTCTCGCACAGCGAGGAGATGGTCACGAACATGGCCGGCCGCCTCCCGCTGATCCTTGAGGCCGAGCTCACCCGCCTCGGCGCGCGCTACGAGAAGGCCGAGAAGATCTGGGACTCGCACGTGGTCGTCGACCGAAGGCTCACCACCGGCCAGAACCCATACTCCTCCAAGGCCCTTGCCGAGACGTTCCTGACACAGCTCGCCAAGGGCTAGAACGCCCCCGAATCCGACACCGGAAGGCAGCCATGACCAAGCGCGCGCTCAGCGACCAGCCCTTGGCCAACCCCGGGAAGCTGTTCATCGGCGGCACCTGGGTTCCGGCCCAGGACGGCCGTACCGAGCCGGACATCAGCCCTGTGGACGGTCAGGAGATCGTACCGGTGGCCCAGGCCACCGCCGCCGACGCGGACGCGGCCGTGGCCGCCGCCCGCCGGGCGTACGAGGAGGGTCCCTGGAGCAGACTGTCCGCCCAGGAGCGCGCGCTGCGGCTGAACCGGGTCGGTGAGCTCATCGAGCGCGACCTGGAGGAGATCGCCCTTCTGGAGACGGTGGACATGGGCAAGCCGTTCGCCTTCTCCAGTACGGTCGACGCCCCCATGGCCGCCCAGCTCATGCACTACTACGCCGGCGCCGTGACCCGGGTCGACGGCTCCTCGCGGGCCCCGGCCGGAGGGCAGCTCGCGTACACCCTGCGCGAGCCGCTGGGCGTGGTCTGCGCGATCACCCCGTTCAACTTCCCGCTGCTGCTGTCGATGACGAAGATCGCACCGGCGCTGGCGGCGGGCAACACGGTCGTCCACAAACCCTCCCCGGCCACCCCGCTCACCGCGCTGAAGATCGCCGAGCTCTTCCAGGAGGCGGAGATCCCCGACGGCGTGCTGAACGTGATCACCGGTCCCGGCGTGGAGCTCGGCGAGACCCTGACCGACCACCCCGGCATCGACAAGATCGCCTTCACCGGCTCCACCGCCGTCGGCCAGTCCATCATCCGCAAGTCGGCGGGCACCTTGAAGAAGGTGACGATGGAGCTCGGCGGCAAGTCCGCCAACATCGTCTTCGCCGACGCCGACCTGGACGCCGCCGAGGAACTCGCCTTCTTCGGCATCTACTACAACAAGGGCGAGATCTGCACCGCCGGCTCCCGGCTGCTGCTCCAGCGCCCCGTCCACGACGAACTCGTCGAACGCCTGGTCCGCCGGGCCGCCGCCCTCAAGCCCGGCGACCCGCGTGACCCGGAGACCCTGTTCGGCCCGCTGGCCCACCGCGGCCAGTTCGACAAGGTCAGCTCGTACATCGAGGTCGGCGAGAAGGAAGGCGCCCTCCTGCGCACCGGCGGAACCGGCTGGACCCCGGAGGGGGCCTCCAGCCAGGGCCTTTACTTCCTGCCGACCGTCTTCACAGGCGTCGACAACGGCATGCGGATCGCCCAGGAGGAGATCTTCGGGCCGGTCCTGTCGATCATCCCCTTCGACTCCGAGGAAGACGCGATCCGGATCGCCAACGACAGCGCGTACGGCCTCGCCGCCGGTGTCCACACCAAGGACCTGCGGCGCGCCCACCGGGTGGCCTCCCAGATCAAGGCCGGCACGGTCTGGGTGAATTGCTACAACCAGTACGACCCCTCCGTGCCGTACGGCGGCTACAAGGCCTCCGGATACGGGCGCGAGTGCGGACCGGAATCCCTTGAGAGCTACACCCAGACGAAGTCGGTCTGGATCGGCATGGACTGAGCGGCCGGACGACCGAACCACCGGGCGGCCGAATGACGGAACGACCGAGCGACCGAGTAGGAGCGGCAATGCGCACAGGCATCATCGGCACCGGGCGGATCGGTTCCACCCTCGCGCGGATCCTGGTGGCGGCCGAGCACGAGGTCTTACTGGCCAATGCTCGTGGACCGCAGTCGATCGGCCCCTTACTGGCCGAACTGGGCCCGGCGGCCTCGGCGGCGCACCCCGCCGAGGTCGCCGACCGGGCCGACCTGCTGGTGCTGATGGTGCCCCACGCGAGCGTCCGCGGACTCCTCCCGTCCGCGGCCGTGCAGGACAAGGTGCTGGTGGACGCCACGAACACGTTCAGCGGTGCGGGCGCACCCGCGGATCCTGACGGGCGCACCTCCAGCGAACTGGTCGCGGACTGGTATCCCGGCGCCCGGGTCGTGAAATCCCTGAACACCATGCATTTCGAGACTCTCGCCGTCGCCGGCACCGCGGGGGGCGAACGCCTGGCCCATTTCACGGCGGGTGACGACGAGAAGGCGAAGGAAATCGTCGCGGGAATCATCTCGGATTTGGGATTCGCCCCCGTCGACACCGGCTCGCTGCACGCCGGAGGAATTCTCCAGCAGCCCGGCGGGCCCCTTTACAACCGGCCGCTCACGGAAGCGCAGGCGCTGGCATGGATATCTCACTGAACGTGAACGGAAGACCCGAGCAGTTCGCGGCCGAGCCGAACGAACTGCTCGTGGAACGGCTCCGCGACGGCCTCGGGCTGACCGGCACCAAGGTCGGCTGCGACACCGGCCAGTGCGGCACCTGCGTCGTCCAGCTCGACGGGCGCTCGGTCAAGAGCTGCCTGGTCCTCACCGCGTCGGCCGCCGGCAGCCGGGTGACCACCATCGAAGGGGTCACCACGCGGGGCGGCGAACTCAGCGGCCTCCAGGAGGCGCTGCGCCAGGAGCACGGCACCCAGTGCGGGTTCTGCACCCCCGGCATGGTGATGGCCCTCGGCGAACTCGTCGAGAACACCGCGGACCGCGAGGCGCCCACCGAACCCGAGATCCGCGAGTGGCTCACCGGCAACCTGTGCCGCTGCACCGGATACCACAGCGTCGTACGGGGCGTTCAGCGCGCCTGCACCGCCGCCCGGGCCGAGATGCCCGAGGAGATCGGCGAGAGCGCCGCCGTCCCCGCGTCCACCGCGTCCGGCAAGGAGGTGTGAGGGAGATGACCGCAGTGACGGGGGAGGTTCCCCTCCAGGGATCGGGCGTGCTCGGACAGCCGCTGGACAGCCGCGAGGATCCGCAGCTGCTGCGCGGCGAGGCCACGTACGTGGCCGACATCGACCTCCCGGGCACCGCCCACATGGCGATCCTCGGCAGCCCGGTGGCCCACGCGAAGATCCTCTCCATCGAGACCAAGGCCGCCGAACAGATGCCCGGCGTGCTGAAGGTGGCGACCGCGGCCGACTTCACCGACGTGATGCCGCTGCCGTGCATCTGGATCCCCGGCGGCGTCGAGAGCCACTTCCCGCCCCACCCCTACGGACTTCCCGGCGCCCGCCCGGTCCTGACCGGCGACGCCGTCCGGCACGTCGGCGACCCGATCGCCGTGGTCGTCGCCGAGACCCCGCGCCAGGCCGCCGCCGCGCTGGCCGCCATCGCCGTCGAGTACGAACCGCTGCCCGTGGTCACCCGGGCCGACGAGGCACTCGCCGAGGGCGCGCCCCAGCTGCACGAGGCCGTACCGGGCAACCTGAACGCGTACTGGACCTGCGGCGACAAGGACCGCACCGACGCGGCCATCGCCGGGGCCGAGGTCACGGTGGAGCTCGACCTCGTGAACCAGCGCACCATCAATAGCCCCATCGAGCCGCGCGGCGCGGTCGGCGACTACAACGCCGCCACCGACGAGTACACGCTCTACGCCTCCACCCAGGGCCCGCACAACCACCGCTTCCTGCTGTCCGCGCTGGTCCTCGGCATCCCGTTCAACAAGCTCCGGGTGATCGCCCCGACCGTCGGCGGCAGCTTCGGCACCAAGGGCTACCTCTACCCGGACATGGCGCTGGTCCTCCTGCTCTCCAAGGCGCTGCACCGGCCCGTCAAATGGGTGGACACCCGCACAGGGCTGATGAACTCCACCGTCCAGGGCCGCGACCACCGCCAGCACGTGGTGCTCGCCGGCACCCGCGACGGCCGCATCACCGCCGTGCGCGCCACCAGCTACGCCAACCTCGGCGCGTACCCCTCCACCATCGGTCCCGGTGTCGCCACCGCCCTGATGGGCCGCTCCATCAGCGGCATGTACGAGATCCCCGCAGCCTTCTGCGAGGTGTACGCGGCCTTCACCAACACCGTCTCGCTCGGCGCCCAGCGCGGCAGCGGGCGCGCGGAGGCCGCCTTCCTGATGGAACGGCTCGTCGACCGGTACGCCTCGGAGATCGGCATGGACCCGGCGGTCGTCCGGCGCAAGAACCTGGTGCCGAAGGAGAAGTTCCCGTACGACAACGGCCTCGGCTGGACGTACGACTCCGGGGACTACGAGCTGAACTTCGACAAGGCGATGGAGCTGTCGGGCTACGCCGACATGCCCGCCCGCAAGGCCGAGGCCCGCACCCGCGGCAAGCGGCTCGGCGTGGGCCTCGCCACCTACGTAGCCATCTGCGGCGTCGGCCCCTCCACCCGGATGTCCAAGGAGGGCATGCTCGGCGGTACCTGGGAGAGCGCGAACATCCGCGTGCACCCGACCGGCGAGGTCACCGTCACCGTCGGCTCCGCCTCCACCGGACAGAGCCACCACACGGTCTTCGCGCAGGTCGCCGCGGACGAGCTCGGCATCGACCCGGGCCAGGTCCAGGTGTACGAGGGGGACACGCTCAAGGCCCCGTACGGGCAGGGCACGTACGGCTCGCGCTCCTACAGCATGGCCGCGCCCGCCGTCGCCCTCACCGCCCGGAAGATCAAGGCCAAGCTGGTCAAGGCCGGGGCCGTGTTCCTGGGCATCCCCGAGGACAAGGTGGTCTACGAGGGCGGCGCCGTCCACGAAGAGGGCAACCCGGAGAACACCAAGACCTTCGCCGAACTGGCGATGGCCATGTGGTACGGCTGGGGACTGCCCCACGAGATCGAGCCCGCCCTCGACGAGACCACCCACTTCGACCCGCCGGACTTCAACTACCCCTTCGGCACGCACGTCGCGGTCGTGGAGGTCGACGAACTCACCGGCGAGACCGAGGTGGTGGCGTACACCGCCGTCGACGACGCCGGCCACATCGGCAACCCGAAGATCGTCCTCGGGCAGATCGAGGGCAGCATCACGCACGGCCTCGGCCAGGCGTTGATGGAGGCCGCCGTGTACGACGAACAGGGCCTGCTCGTCAGCTCCGACCTGACGACGTACGCCCTGCCGCGCGCCGCGGACGTGCCGTTCTTCACGCTCGACAAGACCACCACGCCCAGCCCGCACAACCCGCTGGGCGCCAAGGGCGCCGGCGAGATCGCCACCGTGCCGCCCGCCGCGGCCGTCGTCAACGCGGTCGTCGACGCCCTGTCCGACCTGGGCGTGCAGCACATCGACATGCCGCTCACCCCCGAGAAGGTCTGGCGCCGCCTGAGAGGAGAAGCCCAGTGATCCTCACCGAGTTCGACTACGTCCGGCCCGTCGGGCTCGAAGAGGCACTGACCCTGCTCTCCAGCACCCGGGGCGCCCGGGTGCTGGCCGGCGGCCAGAGCCTGCTGCCCGGGCTGCGCAGCGGGGAGACCACCGCCCGGCTGCTCGTCGACGTACGCCACCTGGAGGAGCTCCGCGGCATGGAGCGGACGGCGGACGGGATCCGGATCGGCGCGCTGACCACGCTCGCAGAGCTCGCCGCCCACCCGGCCGTCCGCGCCGACGCCCCGGAACTGGCGGCCGCCGCCCGCGCCAACGGGGACCCCCAGGTCCGCAACCTCGGCACCGCCGGCGGGAACCTCGCCGCGGGCGGACGCGCGACCGACCTGTCGGTCGCGGCGATCGCCGCCGGCGCCCGGGTCGAACTGGCCGGACCCGGCGGGCGGTCGACCCTGACCGCCGAGGAGTTCGCGGGCTCGGCCGTGCCCGCCGGAGCCGTGGTCACCGCACTGCTGGTGCCCGCCGCCGGGCCGGGCGCCGCCTTCGAGAAGACCGCGGACCGGGCCACGCGCTACCCGGTCTGCGCCACCGCCGTACGGATCACCCCCGAAGGGCCGCGCATCGCGGTCACCGGAGCCACCGCCCGACCGCTGCGGCTGCGCGGGGTCGAGGACCGGCTGCGCAGGGGCCCGTACACGACCCAGGCCGTGCTCGCGGCCTTCCGCGCCGAGCCCAGGGAACTGTTCGTCCCCGGGCGCGGCACCTCGGCCGAGTACCTCGGCCACCTCGCGGGGGTGCTCGCCGCCCGCGCGCTGCAGAGGGCAGAGCAGGCCCTCGCCTGACCGCCCACCACGGGGGAGTTGACGCAGTGGCCGAATTGTCCAGGACGACCACGGGGAAACCGGCGAAGCCGGCCGCCCAGGCGGCCGCGGCCCCCAGAGGCTCCGGCTTCTGGGTGGTCGGGGCGGTCCTCGTCCTGCTGATGCTCTCCTCCTCCGTACCGTCCGCCCTCTACGTGCTCTACCAGGAGAGATGGGGCCTGTCCTCCGGCATGATCACGGTGGTCTTCGCCCTGTACGCCGTGACCGTGCTGATCGGGCTCCTGCTGTTCGGGTCCCTCTCGGACACCCTGGGCCGGCGCCCCGTGCTCGGCGTCGGACTGGTCCTGGCGATCGTCTCCATGGGACTGTTCGCCGGGGCGCAGGGGCTCGGGCTGCTGCTCGCCGCCCGCGCCGTACAAGGACTCGCGGTGGGCCTGGCCACCGGGGCGATGGGCGCGGCCCTCCTGGAACTGGCCCCCCGCTCGCGGCCGGCGCTCGGCGCCCAGGTCAACAGTGCGGGGCCGACGGTGGGGATCGGGCTCGGCGGGATCGGGGCCGGGCTGCTCGTCCAGTACGCGCCCGCCCCGACCGTGCTCAGCTACCTGCTGCTGGTCGTCGCCTTCGCGGTCACGCTGGTGGGGGTCGTCCGGATGCGGGAGAGCGCTCCCGGCGCCCGCTCCGGAGGCCGGCTGCGGATCTCCGCACGCCGGATCCACGTTCCGGCCGCCGTGCGGGGCCGCTTCGCGATCCTCGTCCTGACCATTGTCGCCGTCTGGTCCGTCGGCGGCTTCTACCTCTCGCTCGGGCCGCACCTGGCCCTGTCCCTGCTCCAGAGCACCAACTACCTGGTCGGCGGGGCCACCGTCGCCCTGCTCGCGGGCGCCGCCACCGCGGCCCAGCTGCTGCTGGGCCGCACCGAGGCCCTGCGCACCGCCGTCCTGGGCCTCTGCGGGCTGCTGGCCGGGCTCGGCCTGGTCCTGCTCGCGCTGGGCCTCGGCTCGGCCGCCGTGTTCCTCGTCGGCACGGCCGTCCTCGGCGGCGGTTGGGGCGCGGCGTTCCTCGGCTCGTTCCGGGCGCTGAGCGCGCTGGCCGAACCGGCGCACCGCGGCGAACTGACCGCTGCCGTCTACGTCTTCGCGTACCTCGCGATGAGCGTGCCGGCGGTGCTCGCCGGCATGCTCACCAACATCCACGGTCTGCACCGCACCTCCGTCGGCTTCATGGCCGCCGTCGCCGGGGTGTGCGCACTGGCCCTGTTCGTCACGCTGCGGCTGGCCGCCCGCACCCGGGCCGAAGGGAGCACCACATGAAGGCTGCCGACATGGACGCCGCCGAGCTGCGGTCGGCCCTGATCGGGCTGGAGATCTTCGCCGGGCTCACCGAGGACCAGCTGGACTGGCTGGTCTCCGTCTCCGAAGCCCGGGTGCTCGCCGACGGGGAGCTCCTGTTCCGCGACGGCGAGGAGGCCACCTGCTTCCACGTCCTGCTCGCGGGCGGGCTCGTCGTCACCAAGGTCGTCGACGGCCGGGAGGAGGTGCTGACCCGGCACTCCACCGAGGAGGAGAGCGCCGCCGCCGAGGAACACGACGGCAAGCCCTCCGCCGCGCACCGCTTCACCGGCGAGTTGCCGCTGCTGACGGACGGCGCGTACGTGGCCACCGCCGCCGCGAGCGGGCCGGCGACCACCGTCGTCGCGTACCCGAAGCCGGTGTTCTTCGAGATGCTGACCCGCTGCCACGGGGTGGCGGCCGTACTGATCCCGGTACTGGCCTGGCGGATCAAGTCCTCCGAGGTGCAGGCCCGCAAGCGGGCCACCGTCGAGGCGCTCGGCACCCTGGCCGCCGGCCTGGCGCACGAGCTGAACAACCCGGCGGCCGCCGTCGCCCGGGCCGCTCAGGAGCTGGCACCGGCCCTGGAGGGCCTGACCCGGACCGCCCAGGCCTGGGGCGCCGCCGCGACGGGCGCGGAGCGCTCCGTGTTCGACCGGTTGGCCGAGGAGCTCGACAAGCTGCCGCCGCCGGTCACCACCGACCCGCTCGCCCAGGCCGACGCCGAGGAGGAGATCAGCGACTGGGCCGAAGAGGCGGGCACCGAACGGCCCGGGCTGCTCGGCTCGGGGATCTCGGACCTCGGGCTGGAACTGGGCTGGATGCTGGAGCGGCTGGAAGGGATCGGGGAGCCGGCCCTGCCCGCGGCCCTGGACCACCTGGCCGCGCTGCTGGAGATCCGTTCGCTCGCCGCGGAGCTGCGTGCGGCAGGTCCGAGGATCTCCCAACTGGTCGCCGCCACCCGGGATTACGCCAATCTCGACCGGGCGCCCGAGCAGCGCTTCGCGGTGGCCGACGGGATCGAGAACACGCTGGTCGTGCTGCGTTCCAAGCTCGCCGGCATCACCATCGTGCGTGCGTACGATCCGGATCTGCCCGAACTGACGGGCTATCCAAGCGAGTTGAACCAGGTGTGGACCAACCTGGTCGACAATGCGGCCGAGGCCATGGAGGGCGCCGGGACCCTCACGCTGCGGGTCCGCGCCGAAGGGGTCTGTCTGGTCGTCGAGATCACCGACACCGGACGGGGCATCCCCGAGGACTCGCTGCCGCGGATCTTCGAACCCTTCTACACCACCAAGGACGTGGGGAAGGGCACGGGCCTCGGGCTGCACCTCAGCTACCGCATCGTGACCCAGCGCCACCACGGCTCGATCGCGGCCCGCTCACGTCCCGGCGAGACCCGGATGGTCGTCCGGCTGCCGCTCGCCGCGGCCGCCGCCTGCGCCGAAACACCTGATGAACCCACCTCCACCCGCTGAAAGGGAGTCGACATGGCCAAGTACGACATCTCCAAGCTGCACCCGGTCTTCGTCCGCCAGATGGAGGCGCTGGCCGCCCTGGACATCGAGGCGGTGATGAAGAACTACACCGACGACGCCGTGCTGCTGCGCTTCGAGGGCGTCTCGGTCGGGATCGAGGCCGTGCGCGAGACGTTCACGGGCTACCTGACGGTGAAGCCGACCCTGGTGGAGCTCCAGGAGTACATCGAGACCGAGGACACGATCTTCTACCGCGCGATCATGAATCTGAACGGCGAGCCGGAGCACGCGTTCGGGACACTCGTGGTCCGCGATGGCCGGATCTGGCGCCAGACCGCTGGATTCGGCGGCTGACCAACGATATCTGGGTAGCGTGTGCGGGGAGGGCGAAGGCAGCGCCCTCCCCGCACGTGCAAGCCGCCTCAGCAGACCGGGGGCGGAGGCCGGCAAAAATGGCAAAGGGGAGGTCATGGAGCGCGAAACCGGGCGTGTCGAGGCATTCAGTGACGGTGTATTCGCCATCGTCATCACGATTCTGGTTCTGGAGCTAAAGGTTCCGAAAGAAACGGGATCGGACTTCTGGCACGGGGTGTGGGAACAGTGGCCGCATTACGCCGCATACGTGGTGAGCTTCCTCATCATCGGCGTGATGTGGGTGAACCACCACACCATCTTCAGTCACCTCAAGCGGGTGGACCGGCCGCTGTTGTTCCTGAATCTCCTGGTGCTGATGGTGGTATCGGTGATTCCCTACACCACCACCGTGCTCGCCGAACACCTCGTCGAGGAGGGCGGCTCCGCCAACGCCGCCGCGATCCTTTACAGTTCGGTCACCGTCGCCTATGCGCTCGCGTTCCTGGCCTTCTGGTGGTACGTCACCCGCGTCGGCCACCTCTTCCACGAACGGGTGGACAAAGACGGTGCCCGGGCCACCCGCGTTCGCTTCGGCCTCGGCGCCGTGGCGTACCCCCTGACCGTTCTCCTGTCCTTCTTCTCCGCACCGCTCACTCTCGTCGCACACTTCCTCATCGCGATCTACTACGCGGCGAACCAGATCCCGATCCCCCTCGTGGTAGAGGAAGAGCGGCTCGAATCTGTGAGCGACCTCAGGAAGTAGCCGCCGGGGCCTACGGCCGTTCTGTACGGTCAAGTAGGGTATTGGATCTAGTGGTCGCGGGGGAGGCCCAGATGGCTCGCGTAGTTCTGCCGGAGGATTCCACCAAGGAAATCTCCGAATTGATCGACGTCCTGATCTCGCTCTTCTTCGAATCATTACCCCGGCGGGACCAGCGAAACTGGGCCCGCGTTTATCTCAACGGCCTCGTGCGGACCAGTGGGAAGAAAACAATCCGCAACATCGCTGGAACGGGGGCGAGTTCCGTCGAACAGAGCCTCCAGCAGTTCATCAGCAAGTCCCCATGGGACTGGACCCCGGTACGCCGCTCCCTCGCCCAGTACCTCGAACGCACCGCCCAGCGCCCGCTGGCCTGGGTGGTCCAGCCCATGGTCATCGAGAAGGCCGGCGACCGCTCCGTCGGCGTCGGCCGCCAGTTCGTCCCCCAGCTCGGCCGCACCGCCAACTGTCAGCAGGCCAGCGGCATCTGGCTCGCCTCCAGCGAGGCCAGCTTCCCCGTCGAATGGACCCTCACCCTCCCCGGGCCCTGGACGAACGAGCTGCTGCGCCGACGGCGGGCCGGCATCCCCGACACCGCCCGCTCGCTCACCCCCGCCCAGGACGCCGTACACGCCGTCCAGCGGATGGCCGCCACCTGGCAACTCCAGCGCCGGCCCGTGGTGATGGAGGTCGCCAACACCGACATCCCGCAGAGCATCGAGTCCTTCGCCCTCCAGGACATCCCCTTCGTCTTCAAAGTGGACGGCTCGCTGCCCGTCTCCTTCGGCGGCGCCGGCCGGCACAAGCCTGGACCGCACACCGCACCCGCCCGCGAACTCATCGACTCCCTGCGCTCCCAGCGGCGCGTCGTCGAATGGACCCGGCACGGCCGCGCCGAAGGAGCAGTGACCCTGCTGACCTCGGCCGCCATCCTCGCGACCCCCGGCGAGGACCGGCCCGCCCCGCTGCCGCCCACCCCGCTCCTGCTCGTCGGCGCCTGGACCGAAGCCGCCCTGCTGCCCTCCGAGTTCTGGATCACCAACATCGGCGACCGGCCGCTCGCCCAGCTCTTCCTGCTCGCCAAACTCACCGACCGGGTATCCCTCGATTTCACCGAGACCTGCGAACCCGTAGGCATCCGTGATTTCGAGGGCCGCTCCTTCCGTGGCTGGCACCACCACGCCACGCTCGCGAGCGTCGCCCACGCCTCGAAGCTGCTCGCCGCGCGCGGCCGCGTCCCCGACGGATTCCCCGTACCGGGCCGGCCCGCCATCGGCGCACCGGGGCGCGTGGCCCGCCCCGGCGCGCCCGGGCCCGTGCCGCGCAGCGGCCCCCCGCCCGTGCTGCCGCCGCGGCCGCTGATCCCCGGCCAGAGCGCGAGACGCGAGTACATCCGCTGATGCTCGACATAGCCGAGGAACTACGCGCGTGGTGCGCCGCACACCGGGAATTCGCCCTGGCCACCGTCGTCGCCGTCAGCGGCAGCGCGCCCCGCGGCCCGGGCGCCTCGCTCGCCGTCGACGCGGGCGGCACCGCACTCGGCTCCCTCTCCGGCGGCTGCGTGGAATCCGCCGTGCACGAGCTCTGCCTCGACGCGATCGCCTCCGGCGAGGGCGGCGTCCACCGCTTCGGATACAGCGATGACGACGCCTTCGCCGTCGGCCTGACCTGCGGGGGAGTCCTGGACGTACTCGTCACCCCGGTTCGCGGGCACGACCCGGTGCGCCCCGTCCTCGGCTCGGTGCTCGACGCCGCCGCCACAGGGGCCCGGGCCGCGCTCGCCCGGGTGGTCTCCGGCCCGCCGCCACAACTCGGCCGGGCCCTCGCCGTCCACCCCGACGGATCGTACGAAGGCTGCCTGGGCGGAGGCGCGGCCCTGGACCGGGCCGCCGCCGTCCTGGTACGGGACCTACTGCTGGCCGGGCGCACCGGCACCGCCGAACTCGGCACCGCCGGCGGACTGTGCGGGCAGCCGCTGACACTGCTGGTCGAATCCGCCGCCGAACCGCCCCGGCTGATCGTCTACGGAGCCATCGACTTCGCCGCCGCGCTCGCCCGGATCGGGGCTTTCCTCGGGCACCGGGTCACCGTCTGTGACGCCCGGCCCGTCTTCACGACGCCCGCCCGCTTCCCCGACGCCGACGAGGTGGTCGTGGACTGGCCGCACCGGCACCTGGCCGCGGAATGGGAGGCCGGCCGGGTGGACTCCCGTACGGCGGTCTGCGTCCTCACCCACGACGCCAAGTTCGACGTACCCCTGCTGGCCCTCGCCCTGCGCCTGCCGCTCGGGTACGTGGGCGCCATGGGATCGCGGCGCACCCACACCGAACGCGAGCAGCGGCTGCGCGACGAAGGGGTCCCGCAGGCCGCACTCGCCCGGCTGCGCTCACCCATCGGACTGGACCTCGGCGGCGCCACCCCCGAGGAGACGGCCCTGTCCATCGCCGCGGAGTTCACGGCGGCCCGGTACGGCGGATCGATCCTCCCCTTGGCGCAGCGCCGCGGCCCGGTGCACCTCGGCGGTTCCGACCCCTTCCGGGACCAGAGTCCCGTAGGAACAGACCACAGGGCCCGGTATGTCCTGGACGATCAGCCCGGGCGGCATTAATGCCGGGCCATGGGAGAATGAAGTACGTGCGTTTCCTCGGCCGCTCCGCCGGGGCCGCAGCCGGATCCTTCGATCGACTGGGATGTTCAGCACGTGCGTTTCCTCAATGACCAGAAGCCGCCGTACGACCTGACGTACGACGATGTATTCATGGTGCCGAGCCGCTCCGCGGTCGGTTCCCGCCAGGGCGTGGACCTCTCCTCGCCCGACGGTACCGGCACCACCATCCCGCTCGTCGTGGCGAACATGACCGCCATCGCGGGCCGCCGCATGGCCGAGACGGTAGCCCGCCGCGGCGGCATCGTGGTCATCCCGCAGGACATCCCGATCGAGGTCGTCACCGACGTCATCTCCTGGGTCAAGACCCGCCACCACGTGCTCGACACCCCGATCACCCTGGCGCCCACCCAGACCGTCGCCGACGCGCTGTCCCTGCTGCCCAAGCGGGCCCACGGCGCCGGCGTCGTCGTCGACGCCGACGGCCGCCCGGTCGGCGTCGTCACCGACCACGACCTGACCGGCGTGGACCGCTTCACCCAGCTCTCCGAGGTCATGTCGAGGGAGCTCCTGCTCATCGACGCCGACATCGACCCCCGCGAGGCGTTCAACCAGCTCGACGCCGGCCACCGCAAGCTGGCCCCGGCCGTCGACAAGGACGGCAAGCTGGTCGGCATCCTGACCCGCAAGGGCGCGCTGCGCGCGACCCTTTACACCCCGGCCACCGACGCCAACGGCAAGCTGCGCATCGCGGCGGCCGTCGGCATCAACGGCGACTTCGTGCAGAAGGCCAAGCAGCTGCTCGACGCGGGCGTGGACACGCTCGTCATCGACACGGCCCACGGCCACCAGGAGTCGATGATCAACGCGATCAAGGCCGTGCGCGCTCTGGACCCGCACGTTCCGATCGTGGCCGGCAACATCGTGGCCGCCGAGGGCGTCAAGGACCTCATCGACGCAGGTGCCGACATCATCAAGGTCGGTGTGGGCCCCGGCGCCATGTGCACCACCCGCATGATGACCGGCGTGGGCCGCCCGCAGTTCTCCGCGGTACTGGAGTGCGCGGCGGAGGCCAAGAAGTACGGCAAGCACGTATGGGCCGACGGCGGCGTCCGCCACCCGCGCGACGTGGCGATGGCGCTGGCCGCCGGCGCCGCGAACGTGATGATCGGCTCCTGGTTCGCCGGTACGTACGAGTCGCCGGGCGACCTGCAGCAGGCGGCCGACGGCCGCTTCTACAAGGAGTCGTTCGGCATGGCGTCGGCGCGCGCCGTGCAGAACCGCACCTCGGAGGAGTCGGCGTACGACCGGGCCCGCAAGGGCCTCTTCGAGGAGGGCATCTCCACCTCGCGGATGTTCCTGGACCCGACCCGTCCGGGCGTCGAGGACCTGATCGACTCGATCATCGCGGGCGTCCGCTCCTCCTGCACCTACGCGGGCGCGGGCTCCCTCGCCGAGTTCGAGGAGAAGGCCGTGGTCGGCGTCCAGTCGGCGGCGGGCTACGCCGAGGGCAAGCCGCTGCACGCCAGCTGGAGCTAGTCCCCCCGCTTCGCCGGTGGCCCCGGGCCGTCCCCCACAGGACGGCCCGGGGCCACCGCCGTTCCCGGGCCCTTTCCGGGTCGGACCGTTCGGCGTGCCGTTCGACCGGTCGGCGCAGGCGGTGGGCGGATACGCCATGCGGCGGATAACTCCGGGCGCCGGGTCCGTCACGCTCGGGTCATCCGACCCGGAAGGGGCACCCCGTGACCAGTACCCTCCGCCTCCGCACCGACGCGCACGCCCTCGCGCGACTGCACAGCGAACACGGCAAGGCCCTCTACGGTTTCCTCCTCGGTCTCACGTCCGGCGACCGGCACCGCGCCGAGGACCTCGTCCAGGAGACCCTCTTGCGCGCCTGGAAGCACCCCGAGGCGCTGGAGAGCGGCCACGGGTCCATGCGGCCCTGGCTGTACACCGTCGGCCGGCGCCTCGCCATCGACGCCCGGCGGGCCCGCCGGGTGCGGCCCGCCGAGGTCGGGCCGGACGCCCTGGACGCGCACGCGCCGGCCGCCGACGACCGCACCGAGCAGGCCGTCGCCGTCCTCGACGTCCGTGACGCGCTGAGATCGCTCAGCCCGGAGCACCGCGCCGTGCTCGTGCAGATCTACTTCCGCGGATCGTCGGTCTGCGAGGCCGCCCAGGCGCTCGGAGTCCCGGTCGGGACCGTCAAATCGCGTACGTACTACGCCCTGCGGGCCCTGCGGGAAGCCATGCCCGGCTACGGCCCGGGCACCGGCCCCGACTCCGGGCCCGCCCGTCGCGCGGCCGCCTGAGCGGCCACCCCCGCCCGCGAGCGGACCTGGAGCTTCGCCAAGATGTGCGACACGTGCGTCTGGACCGTCCGCGTGGAAAGGAACAGTGCGCGCGCGATCTCCGGATTGGAACGGCCCTGCGCGACGAGCAGGGCCACCTTCAACTCCGCCGGCGTCAGTGCCTCCCACCCGTTCGCAGGCCGCCGCCGCGCCGAGCGGCTGCCCCGCCGCACGCCCAGGCTCCGCAGCCGGGCGTCGGCCCGCGCGGTGTCCCACCGCGCGCCCAGGTCCTCGTACGCGGCCACCGCACGCGTCAGCGCCGACCGCGCCGCCGTCAGGTCGCCGTGCCAGGCCCGGGCCACCGCGAGGTCCTCCCACGCCTGGCCCAGCACCAGCGGCCGGCCCGCGGCCTGCGCCCGCTCCAGGGCCTGTTCCAGCAGCTGCGGGTCCTGCGCGAACAGGCCCCGGCAGCGCAGCAGTGCCAGCGCCGGGCCCGGATGCTCGGCCAGCGCCGCCGCAGTCCTCCCGCAGGCCGCCACCGCCGCCCGGGCCGTGGCCGTGTCCCCGCACTCCAGGGCCAGCCGGACGATCTCCGACAACACCCAGGGCCGCTCGTAGGCCATCGCCTCGTCCGGACCGTCCGCCAGTGCCGGCAGCAGCTCGCGCACCGCCTCGGCCGGCCGGCCCGCGCGTTCCGCCACCAGGGCCCGGGCCAGCAGCACGTGCCCGCTGTAGCGGCGGGCCGCCGGAGCGGCGAACGCGTCCGGCGGGAGCAGGGCGAGCTCGGCCCGGGCCGCTTCGCGCTCGTCCCGGTGGCCCAGTACGAGCGCCCGCAGCCCGTGCACCACCACCGGCAGCCAGCCGTCCGAAACCGGCAGCCCGTCCGCCCGGCCCGCCCCGGCGAACGCGGCGTCCCAGTCGCCGAGCCCGTAGTGGAACCCGGCGAGCAGCGCCTCGATCACCACCAGCCGGCCCGTCGAGCGGGTGGCGAGCGCCAGCTCCCGGGCCTCCCGCAGCGCCGCCGCGGCGGGCGCCGGCTCATCGAACCGCAGATGGCCCTCTGCTTGGTTGGCGAGCATCAGCAACCGCATGTCGTTGGCCTCGACGCTGCGCCGGGCGCAGGCGATCCCCTCGGCGACGTGGTGCAGCGACTCCCGGCCCCGCCCGAGGTGGAACAGCACGAAGGCCATCGCGTGGTGGGCCTCCGCCCCGCACAGCGGATCGCCGAGCCGGGCCGCCTCCGCCACCACCGGTACGGCCAACGCGTGCGCCTGCGCCGGGCAGCCCAGTTCGGCCAGGGCCAGGACCCGGCAGGCCTCCAGGCGCAGCCGGATCGCGGGGGAGGGGACCCCCTCCACCAGCGCGTCCTCGGTGACGGCCAGCGAACGGCCCATGTCCCCCTGGATCATCAGCGCCGACACCAGCTTGAAGGCCAGGGCCGACCGGGCCCCGGGGTCCGTGGCCCGCTCGTGCAGGGTGGTCAGGAGCTCCGCCGACTCGGGGCGGCGCAGCATCAGGGCGGCGTCCGCGAGGCCGCCCTCCAGGGCTTCCCGGTCCGCGCAGTCGGCCCGGCCGACGGCCCGCTCCAGCAGTTCGGCGGCGGCCGCGGGCGCCGCCGCGATCAGTGACTGCGACGAGTCCGCCAACCAGTGCACCGCCCACCGGTCCAACGACGGGCCGGCCAGGAGCTGTTCGGCGGTCCGGGCCGGATCGTGCCCGGCCTCGGCCAGGGCCCGCGCCGCGTCCTGGTGCAGGGCGGACCGGGCGGCCCGGGGCAGCTCCGCGTACAGGGCGCGGCGCAGCGCCGGCTGCCGGAAGCGCAGCAGCTCGCCGGTGTCCTCCAACAGCCCGGCGAGGAGCGGCTCCTCCAGTTCGGCCAGCACCTCCCGGGTGGGCCTGGCCTGTACGAGGGCCAGCTCGCGCGGGGTGAAGGCCGGGCCGAGCAGCGTCGCGTGCCGCAGGGTGGTGTAGGCGGAGCGGGAGAGGTAGCCGAGCCCCCGCGGGAGGGAGGCGGGCGGCTCGGGCAACTCCGATTCCGACACGATCAGTTCGGCGACACGCCCGACCTCCCGCCCGCCCGCGGCGTCGCCCGCCCCGGCTGCCCCGCCCCCGCCGAGGCCGGAGCCGTCGCCCGGGACGACGCTTCCGCCGTGCCCCTGGGGCAAGACTCCGCGGTGGCCTCTGCCGGGGCCCTGGGTCGAGCCCGCGCCGGGCCCCCGGCCTTCGCCCGCGGTGCGTCCCCGGGCCCCGCTCTCGCCCCCGCCGGGGGCCCCGGTGGTGGTGGCGACGAGCCCGGACCACTGCGCGGTCAGCTCCCGCAGCAGGCGGGGGTTGCCACCCGCCCGGGCAGCGGCCCGGAGCAGCCGCGGCCCCGGCTCCGCGCCCAGCGTCCGGCGGAGCGCCTCGGCCGTCTCCGGTTCGGTCAGCGGCTCCAGTCGGACGGTGCGCCCGCCCGGCCCGGCTCCCAGCCCGGCGCACAGCCGTTCCACCTCTGCCCTGCGGGGCAGCGGCCGCCGGGTCGCCGCCAGCAGCAGCGGCAGCCGGTCCACCGACCGGGCCAGGCGCTGCCACAGCAGGAGGCTGGCCGGGTCCGCCCAGTGCAGGTCGTCCAGCACCAGGAGCAGCGGACCCCGCGCGCACCACCCCTCGACCCCGGAAACCAGCAGGTCCAGGGCGGCGAGCCACGCCCCGCCGGGCTGCGCCGCCTCGCCGGCCTCCCGGAGCAGGGCGACCACGGCCGCCCGCTCGGGGCCGTCGGGGTGCAGGCAGTCCAGCGCCGCCCGCAGCGGCAGCCCCGCCGTGAAGGGGTCGGCGGCCCCGTAGCGCACCCGGCAGCCCAGCGCGGCCGCCTCGGCCAGTGCCTCCCGCACGAGGGCGGTCCGGCCCGCGCCGGGCTCGCCCTCCACGATCAGTCGGCTCCCGCGGCCCCGCGCACCGCCGCGCACCCACTCCCGCAACTCTTCACGCTGCTGTTCCCGCCCGACCCGCACGTCGGTGAACCTCCCCAGACCGTCCCCGGCTCAGTAGCGGCGAAGCTGCTCCCCCGGAGGTGAACTGTGGACCCCCGCGCGGTACTTGGGAATGCGCAGGGTGATCCTCATGCCCGCGCCGACGCCCGTCTCGATCACCGGGCCGTACGCGTCCCCGTACACCTGCCGGATCCGCTCGTCCACGTTCGTCAGCCCGATGCCCGACGAGGAGCCGCCGCGTTCCCCGGCGAGGATGCGGCGCAGTACGCCCGGATCCATGCCGACCCCGTCGTCCTCGATGGTGATCACGGCCTCCGCGCCGGCGTCCCGGGCGGCGATCGTGACCCGGCACTCCTCGGTGGAGTCCTCCAACCCGTGTTTGACGGCGTTCTCCACGAGGGGCTGGAGGCACAGGAAGGGCAGTGCCACCGGCAGCACCTCGGGCGCCACCTGGAGGGTCACCTTCAGCCGGTCCCCGAACCGGGCCCCGGCCAGGGCCAGGTACTGCTCGATGGAGCGCAGCTCCTCGGCCAGCGTGGTGAACTCGCCGTGCCGGCGGAAGGAGTAGCGCGTGAAGTCGGCGAACTCCAGCAGCAGGTCCCGGGCCCGCTCCGGATCGGTGCGGACGAACGAGGCGATCGCGGCGAGGGAGTTGAAGATGAAGTGCGGGGAGATCTGCGCCCGCAGCGCCTTGATCTCCGCCTCCATCAGCCGGGTCCGCGAGCGGTCCAGTTCGGACAGCTCCAGCTGGACGGAGACCCAGCGGGCGACCTCCGTCGCGGCCCGCACGAGTACCGCCGACTCCCGCGACCCGTAGGCCACGAGCGCGCCGAGCACCCCGTCCTCACCGGTGAGCGGGGCCACCACCGCCCACTTCAGCGGGCAGTCGGGCCGTGTGCACTCCGTCCGCACGCTCTGGCTGCGCCCCGAAGCCAGCATGACGGCGACCCGGGCCATGGCCCGCCGCTGGTGGTGGTCGGCGCCCGGCCCGTCCCAGGCCAGCACGGCCTCCCGGTCGGTGAGGCACAGCGCCTCCGTGCCCAGCAGCGAGCGCAGCCGCTTGGCGGCCTTGCGGGCGGCGTCCTCGGTGAGCCCGGCGCGCAGCGGGGGAGCGGCCAACGAGGCGGTGTGCAGGGTGTGGAAGGTGGCCCGCTCCACGGGGGTGCCGAGGTCCGGGCCGCTCGTCCGCTCGCCGCGCCGGGCGTGCCACCGGCCGCCGGCCCAGCCCAGACCCGTCAGCAGGGCCCCGCCCGCCGCCGCCAGGGCCGTGAGCACCGCTCCGGTCACGGAGCACCGCCCGCGCGGGCCGCGGATCCCGCTGTCGGCCCGGACCCGGCACCGGAGCCACCGGCCCCGGTCACGCTCTCCGGCAGGTGCAGCCTGGCCAGGGTCGCCGCCGTCCCCGCCGGGATCCGCGACCGGGTGGCCAGCGACACGAGCACCATCGTCAGGAACCCCAGCGGTACCGACCACGCCGCCGGCCACGCCAGCAGCGTGTGCGCCCAGCCCGCCCGGGGCAGCCCCGCCCGGGTCGCCAGCGCCGCGCCCAGCGCCGCCCCGCCCCCGATGACCAGCCCGGCCACCGCACCCGGCGGGGTCAACCCGCGCCACCAGATGCCCAGCACCAGCAGTGGGCAGAAGGACGACGCCGACACGGCGAAGGCCAGCCCCACCGCGTCCGCCACCGGGACGTCGGTCAGCGCCACGCTCCCGGCCAGCGGCACCAGCATCGCCACCAGCACCGCGATCCGGAACGACCGCACCCCGCGCGCCGGCAGGACGTCCTGGTGCAGCACCCCGGCCACCGCCATGGTCAGCCCCGAGGCCGTCGACAGGAACGCCGCGAACGCGCCCCCGGCCAGCAGGGCCCCCAGCAGGTCGCCGAGCACCCCGCCCAGCATCCGTTCCGGCAGCACCAGCACCGCCGCGTCCGCGTCCCCGGTGAGGGCGAGTTCCGGCGCGTAGGTCCGGCCGAGCACCCCGTACACCGGCGGCAGCAGGTAGAAGGCACCGAGCAGCCCGAGCACCACCAAGGTGGTGCGCCGCGCGTCGCGGCCGTCGGGGCTCGTGTAGAACCGCACGGCGACGTGGGGCAGGCCCATCGTCCCGAGGAAGGTGGCCAGCACCAGCCCGTACGTCGCGTACAGGCCGAGCGCCGGCCCGCCCCCGCCCAGCGGCTCGGACCAGCGGGCCGCGTCCGGCCCGGACGCCGCCCGGGTCTGCGGGACCCGGGTGTCCGCGGCGAACTCCAGCCGCGCCCGGGAGCGTACGGAGTGCTCCCCGGGCTCCAGCGTCAGCGGCGCGGACGTGTAGGTGCGCCCGTCGACCTGCCCGGTGACCTTCAGCGCCAGCGGCGCGTCCAGGGTCAGCCGGACGTCCTCGGCGAGCGTGACGGTGGTGTGCTCGCGGAACACCGCCGGTGCGTCGAAGGAGGCGCGCGGCGCGCCGTCCCCGGCCCAGGCGGCGAGCAGGAAGAACGCGGGCACCAGCAGTGCGGTCAGCTTGAGCCAGTACTGGAAGGCCTGCACGAACGTGATGCTCCGCATCCCGCCGGCCGCGACGGCCGCGGTCACGACGAACGCGACGACCACCCCGCCCACCCAGTGCGGCGCACCGGTCAGGATCTCCAGCGTCAGCCCGGCACCCTGGAGTTGCGGCATCAGGTACAGCCAGCCCACCCCGACCACGAACAGCACCGCGACCCGGCGCACCGCCTGCGACTCCAGCCGGGCTTCGGCGAAGTCGGGCAGCGTGTACGCCCCCGAGCGCCGCAGCGGGGCCGCCACCAGCGCGAGCAGCACCAGGTACCCGGCCGTGTAGCCGACCGGGTACCAGAGCATCTCGGGCCCCTGGAGCAGCACCAGACCGGCCACCCCGAGGAAGGAGGCCGCGGAGAGGTACTCGCCGCTGATCGCGGCCGCGTTGAGCCGGGGCCGCACCGTCCGGGAGGCGACGTAGAAGTCGGAGGTGGTCCGCGATATCCGCAGGCCCAGCGCGCCGAGGAGCACCGTGACCAGGACGACTACGGTGACCGCGGTCAGCGCGTACGTCTGGTTCAACGGTCGGTCCCTTCGGCGCGGGGGAGGAGGGGGTACCGGAGTCTACGCACGCCCGCGGACCGGGCAACAGGCGCGAACCGGGCCGATCCCGGGGGCTCCCACCGGCCGAAAAGGGGTGTCAGTGCGCGGGGTCCCGGTGCTCCGCGCAGTCCCGCAGCGCGATCTCCAGCTCCACGTACGAGTCCTCGGCGCGCCGGAAGGCCAGCGTCAGGGCCGCCTCCGCGCGGGGCGGCAGCTGCTGCCGGACCCCCTCGTTGGCCTCGTACAGTACGTCGGCCCAGCGCGCGGCGGCGCTGCGCAGCCGGGCGAGCAGCACCTCGGCCTCGGCGGGCCCGGCGGGCCGGGTCCGGGGCAGCACGGCCAGCGCGTCGAGCAGCGCTTGGATCTCGGCCATCAGCCCCCCTGCTCGTTGCCGCCCACTCCTTCCGGACCGGGCGGCTCCACGATAGGTCCGGGCGGGGCCGACCGAGGGTGCTGCGGCCCGTCCTGCGACCGACGGCAGGGGTGGGGCGCCGTACGCCCCGTGCGGTGCGACGAACGGTGCCCGGGCACGCCGGACGGTCGCCCCGCCGGCGGGTCGCCCCGCCGGGCGGCGGCCGGCTCACCGGGGTCGCGTGGGGGCGGTCGCCGCGTCGGGCGGCCGGTGGACCGCTATCCGGTCGCCTGGCGCATCAGCAGGTCCCGCAGCTCGCGGGCGTGGCGGCGGCTGACCTGGAGCTCGGCCGACCCGACGCGGACGCTGGTGGTGCCCGCGTCCAGCCGGAGTTCGTCGATGCGGCCCAGCGCCACGAGGTGGCGGCGGTGGATGCGGACGAACCCGCGGGCCGCCCAGCGCTCCTCCAGCGTGGAGAGCGGGATGCGGACCAGGTGGCTGCCCTCGTCGGTGTGCAGCCGGGCGTAGTCGCCCTGCGCCTCGACGTACGCGATGTCGGCGATCGCCACGAACCGGGTGACGCCGCCCAGTTCGACGGCGATCTGGTCCGGGGTGCGCTCGGCGACGGTCACCTCGGGGGCGGGGCGGCGCTGCACCGGGATGCTCGGACCGGCCGGTTCCGCGGGCTCGGACGGTTGCGCGGCGGCCCGGCCGAGCTGGGCACGGGCCCGCCGGACGGCCTCGGCCAGCCGCTCCGGACGGACCGGCTTGAGCACGTAGTCCACGGCTTTGAGGTCGAAGGCCTGGACGGCGAACCCCTCGTGGGCGGTGACGAACACGATCAGCGGCGGGTGCGCGAACCCGGCCAGCAGCCGGGCTATGTCGAGGCCGGTCAGCCCCGCCATGTGGATGTCGAGGAAGACCACGTCGATGCCGTCGGGCCCGTCGGGGCCGGTCTCCAGGGCCCGGGTGATCCGCCGCAGGGCCTCGGTGGCGTCCGAGGCGCCCTCGGCGCTCAGCACCCGGGGGTCGGAGCGCAGCAGGTAGAGGAGTTCCTCAAGGAGCGGCTTCTCGTCGTCGACGGCCAGTACGCGCAGCATGCGGTGGAGTCTAGGGACGACGGCGCCGGGGCGGAACGGTGCGCGGCCCGCCTGCCGGGGGGAGGTGGGCAGGGGGCCGCGCGGTTCGTGTGTGGGGGAACGTGGGGGAAGGTGGTGGTCGGGGTGGTGGTCGGGACGCGGTCAGGAACTGGCCACGACGTGGGGTCAGGACGTGGTGATCAGCTTGCCGTCGGGCGAGACCGCGTACCAGGTGCCGCCGACGCCCTGCCCGTTGACGTCGCCGGCCTTCTTGTCACCGGTGAAGGTGTAGACGGGCCAGCAGTCGATCGCCTGCTGCTTCATGCCGTCGGGGCGGTCCAGTACGGAGTAGCCCTTCTCCACGATGCCCTTGGCGTTGGCCTTGTCCACCGGGGGCACCACCGGCCACTTGGCGACGCAGTCACCGGTGCAGTTGGAGGCCATCGGCCAGGCGGTGTCCTTCTTGAACCGGTAGACGGTCATCCCGTTGCCGTCGACGATGTGCTCGCCGAGCTTGGGGTCCTTGGCGACCGTCAGGGCGCCCGCGGCCTGACCCGCACCGGCGGGCGCGGCGCTCGGGTACGGCGCGGCAGACGCGGCGGGCGCGTCGGAAGCCGCGGGCGCGGCAGAAGCGGCGGCCGCCTTCGCGGCCTTCTTGCCGTCGGGGGCGAGCGCGAACCAGGTCCCGCCGACGCCCTGCCCGTTGGTCTCGCCCGCCTTGGTGTCCTTGCTGTAGCGGTACACGGGCCAGCCGCCCACGGTCAGCTGCTTGCTGCCGTCGCCGCGGACCACCTCGCCGAGCACCGACGGGTCCATGCCCGCGGCGGCGGTGGCGTCGCCGGCCGCGACCACCGGCCAGGTCTTCGCGCAGTCGCCCTCGCAGTTGGACTTCGGCGGCTTGGCGGTGTCCTTGTCGAAGCGGTAGAGGGTCATCCCGGCGCTGTCGGCGAGGACGGAGCCGAGCTTCTCGTTCTGGGCGATCGCCAGCTGCCCGGCGGACTTGATGCCCGCCCCGGCGGCGTCTGCCGCTCCGGCACCGGATCCCGAGCCGTAGTCGGAGCCGTAGTCACCGGCACCGGCGCCGGAGGCGGGGGCGGCGGACGCGGCCCCGGCCGGCTTCGCGTCCCCTCCCTTGGCGTAGTCCCCGCCGCCGCAGGCTGTCGCGGTGAGGGTGACGACGACTGCCACGGCGGCCAGGGTGGTTCCGCGCTTGATGCCCATCTTGATCTCTCCCACGTTCGGTGTCTCCGTGTCCGCCGCCCGTCTCCGG
Organism: Streptomyces sp. NBC_00597; assembly: GCF_041431095.1. GTDB lineage: Bacteria > Actinomycetota > Actinomycetes > Streptomycetales > Streptomycetaceae > Streptomyces. The sequence goes on along the minus strand of NZ_CP107757.1, from coordinate 2,423,268 downwards.
TGCGTCGGCAACTCTGCGAAGGACACGCCTGGTTGAGGTCGATCTGTTCAAGCGGATGTGTGTGGGCTGTTTCACTCACCCCGTACCGAACCCGGCGCGGCGCAGAGCCGTGACCACAGCGAGGCCGAGGATCTGGTGTCCGCCGTCGTTGGGGTGCAGTCCGTCCTCCAGGTGCTCCGGTCCCAGCAGGTCACGGCCCGGCAGCAGGGTGAGGCGGTCGTCCCCGGCGGCGATCCGGTCGCGGGCGGCGCGCTCCATCGCATCGCGCAGGGCGCCCAGGGTGGCGCCGAGCCGGTTCGGGGTGCGCTCGGCGTCCGGCCGCAGTACGGGGGAGAGCAGTAGCATCGGGGTCCGCGGATGCCCCTGGCGGACCAGGTCGAGGAACGCGCGGGTGGTCTCGTACAGCAGTGGTACCGAGAAGGGCACGCGGGACCAGCAGTTGGTGCCGAACGCGAGGGTGAGGACATCGGCGGGCAGACCCGCGATCTGCTCGGCGGTGGCGAGTTCCCCGCGGGCGGCGCCCGCGTACCCGAGGTTGACGGTGTCCCAGCCCAGGGCCCGTCCGGCGACGGAGGGCCAGCCGTGGGCGGGCCGTGTGGACCACCAGCCCTCGGTGATCGAATCGCCGTGCACCACCCAGCGCGGGGCGGGCGGCGCCGGGGCCACGGTTCCGCCGATCCCGCGCAGGCCGAGGATCAGCGGGGACTGCGCCTCCGGCGGATGGAGGGTGAACGGGCCCGTTCCGCCCGGGAGTTCGATGCGTACGACGGCCTCCGCGGCCGGTTCGGTCCAGACCTCGCGGACCACGCCGTGGCGGTCCCACAGGGCGAAGCCGTGCGCGAGGTCGCGCAGCGCGTCGGTGGGCCCGGGCACGGTCGCCCGGTAGCGGATCTCCACCGCGTGCGCGGCGTGCGCCGTGAACTCCAGACGCACCCCTATGGGCAGGGTGGCCCGCTCCCCGGTGTCCCAGGGCAGTCGCATGCCGTCAGCCGGGTCGGCCCGGACCGGGCGCCCCTTGTCGAGCCAGGCGACTCCGCGCAGGAACGGCCCCGGGTCCAGCCAGTGCGTGGCGGTGCCCTCAGTGATCACTGCGCGCCTCCGGTCGTCAGGGGAGTCGGGGCGGAGGGGGCCGCGGTCGCAGCCCCCGGTGCCACCGCGTTCACCCGTACCCCGCGCGGGCCGGTTCCACCGCCGCGGGGGTGCGCCCGTCCGGTCCGGCCGGCTCCGGCGGGCATGCTGCGGGAGATCTGACGAGGTGTCAATAAAGGGGCTCAGCGCGCGGTGCGCACCGATCGATCATCCGTGCGCAACAAAGGACCATCCAGGACAGATCCGCGCAACGATCGTACGGCAATGTGCAAGGATGGTGCATTACGGGCGGTATCACTCAGCTCGTAGGCTCACTCGCTGTACGTGGAGTGGCGAAGACCGCCTGCTCGGCGGTCCTCCCCCATGCCCAGGCTCTTGTCTGTGTCCTGCTCAGGACCGCTGCGGTCGATGCCTCAGTCCCCATCCGCAGTGTCAAAGGAGTCCCCTCGTGCTCGACCAGGGCCAGGCACCCCCGCTCTCCCAGGAGACGCGCAAGCCCGTGAACCCGCTGATGCGCCGCAAGCCCGTCGAGCGGCTCGTCGCCGAGGGCGGCCAGGGCGAGGGCGGCACGCTGCGCCGCTCGCTCACCATGTGGCAGCTGACCATGATCAGCATCGGTGCCACCCTGGGCACCGGCATCTTCGTCGTCCTCGGCACCGCCGCCCCCAAGGCCGGCCCCGCCGTGACGATCTCCTTCGTCATCGCGGGCCTGACCGCGCTCTTCTCGGCCCTCTCCTACGCGGAGCTGGCCGGCTCCGTGCCGGTCTCGGGCTCCTCGTACTCGTACGCGTACGCCACCATGGGCGAGCTCATAGCCTGGATCTGCGGCTGGTGCCTGGTCCTGGAGTACGCGGTCTCCGTCGCCGCCGTGGCCGTCGGTTGGGGTCAGTACCTCAACGAGCTCCTCGACGGGACCATCGGCGTCACCATCCCCGAGGCGGTCTCCGCGCCGCTGGGCGAGGGCGGGTTCATCAACCTGCCGGCGCTGGTCGTCGTCATGCTCTCGATGGTCTTCCTGATGCGCGGCGCCAAGGAGAGCGCCACGATCAACTCGATCATGGTCGCGGTGAAGATCGTCACGCTGCTGCTCTTCATCGGCATCGGCGTCATGGGCATCAAGTCCGGCAACTACACGCCGCTCGCCCCGCTCGGCGTCACCGGCATCAGCGCCGCCGCCTCCACCCTCTTCTTCTCGTACATCGGCTTCGACGCCGCTTCCACCGCCGGTGAGGAAGCCAAGAACCCGAAGAAGGACCTGCCGCGCGCGATCATGCTCTCGCTGGGCATCGTCACCGTCCTGTACGTGCTCGTCGCCTTCGTCGCCGTCGGCGCCATGCCGTGGCAGGACTTCGAGGGCACCGAGGCCGCGCTCGCCCAGATCATGACCGACGTGACCGGCACCAGCGTCTGGGGCGTCGTCCTCGCCGCCGGCGCCGTGATCGCGATCTTCTCCGTCGTCTTCGCCGTCCTCTACGGCCAGACCCGCATCCTCTTCGCGATGTCCCGCGACGGCCTCGTCCCCAAGGTCTTCGCCAAGGTCGACGAGAAGACCGGCGCCCCCCGCGCCAACGTCGTCATCGTCTCCCTCTTCTGCGGCGTCCTCGCGGCCTTCATCCCGCTGGGCAAGCTCGCCGACGCCACCAGCATCGGCACCCTCTTCGCCTTCGGGCTGGTCAACGTCGCCGTGATCATCCTGCGCCGCACCAAGCCGGACATGCCGCGCACCTTCAAGGTGGCGCTCTTCCCGATCACGCCGATCCTGGGCTTCCTCGCCTGCGGCTTCATGATGTTCAGCCTCGACAAGGCCACGTGGATGGTCTTCGGTGGCTGGATGGCAGTCGGCCTCGTGGTGTACTTCAGCTACGGCATCCGCCGCTCCCGACTGGCCACGGCAGAAGTGGCCACAGCAGAAATGTGATCCACCCGCAGTGCGACTGAACGATCTCGACGAACGCATCGTGCACGCCCTCGCCGAGGACGCCCGCCGCTCCTACGCGGACATCGGATCCGAGGTCGGACTCTCTGCCCCCGCCGTGAAACGGCGCGTGGACCGGCTGCGGGCCGAGGGAGCCATCACCGGCTTCACCGTCCGCGTCGACCCCGCCGCCATGGGCTGGGAGACCGAGGGCTTCATCGAGATCTACTGCCGCCACAACACCTCGCCGGACGACATCCGTCGAGGGCTGGAGCGGTACCCCGAGGTGGTGTCCGCGTCGACCGTCACCGGCGACGCGGACGCCCTCGTCCAGGTCTTCGCCTCCGACATGCGGCACTTCGAGCGGGTACTGGAACGCATCGCGGGCGAACCCTTCGTGGAGCGCACCAAGTCGGTACTGGTCCTGTCCCCCCTCCTGCGCCGCTTCACCTCGGGCGCCCCGGCCTGACGGCCGCCCCCTCGAACACGGCTGCGCCCCGGCATCCCGATGTCGGGGCGCAGCCGTGTCGGCGCGGCAGGACCCCTACGGGGCCGGCCTACGCCCTCGTGGCGGCCGGGGCGGCATGCGCCGGGTCCGCGAGGGCCCGGCGTTCCTCTTCGGTCAGCCCGCCCCACACCCCGAACGGCTCGCGGGTCCGCAGCGCGTGTTCCAGGCACGCGGCGCGCACCGGGCACACCGCGCACACCCGCTTCGCGGCCTCGTCGCGGTCCTCCCGCTCCTCGCCGCGCTCACCGGCGGGGTGGTAGAACCGGCCGGGACCCAGATTCCGGCAGGCGGCTTGCAGCTGCCACTGCCAGTGGTGGTGGGCGGCGCCGGGCAGCCGGGAGACGTCGGTCATGACAGTTCCAGTTCCTTTCGCGTTCCTGGGCATGTCCCCGCGTGTGACCGATCCGCGCGCCCCGAAACCTGCCGCCGTGCCCCGGCCGTGCGCTGCCGCTCTGCTCAGGCCCGTTCGTCTCTGCTCAGGCCCGTTCGTCCGGGGTGCGGACGCCGAGGAAGAGCGGGCGGCGGCGGAGGGTGAAGCCCATCGACTCATAGAGGGCGATGGCTCCCGTGTTGTCCGCCGCTGCGTGCAAGAACGGGCGCTCCCCGCGTGCGCGGATCCCGGCGGCCACCGCGCGGACCAGGCGGCCGGCCAGGCCGCGGCCGCGGTGGTCCGGGTGCGTGCACACCGCGCTGATCTCCGACCAGCCCGGCGGGCGCATCCGTTCCCCCGCCATCGCGACGAGCCGGCCCTCGTGCCGGATCCCGAGGTACGTGCCCAGTTCGACGGTGCGCCGCGCGAACGGCCCCGGCTTCGTGAGGCCGACCAGTTCCAGCATCTCCGACACGTCGGCGGGCCCCAGCAGGACCGCCTCGGGCGCGGCCTCGGCCCGTACCGCCCCGCCGTCCAGCTGCACGCCCGCTATCGAAGTCTCCGTCGTCCACCCCGGGGGCGGGGTCGGCAGGCCGGTGATCCAGACCGTCGAGCCCGGGCCGGCCAGCTCGGCCAGATCCGCCCAGGCCCGAGGGTCCTGCGGGTCCGCGAGCGCGACGAACGGCGAGGTGTCGGCGAGGTACCGGGCCGCAAGCCCCCGCGGCCCGGTCTCGGCGAAGGCACTGCTCGGGCCGCTCAGCGCGGCCCAGACCGGATTGTCGAGGACGTGCACGGGCGTGGCCCGCGCGGCCGTATCGGTGTCGGGCGCCATGGGGTCGGGAACTCCTTCCCTCGGGAACGGCCGCCGGACCGTCCACCACCTTCTTGACGGCCCCGCGCACCGCCACGAGACTGCTGGTGACGACGGTCACGAGAGTCAGCGTCCGTCGCGGGCGGGTTTATGCCCCAGGGGCGGGACGGAGCCGGTGGAGATGGCCAGGACGGCGCGCGCGCAGACGCGGATCCTGCGCCGCTGGTGGCTGACCCGGCGCCTGCACATCGACCTGCTGCGCGTGTGCAGTGCCTTTCGCGTGAGCGCCTGAGCTTCCCCTTTCCGTACGCCGCGCAAGGCCTCCGGCGGGCTGCACCTGGCCCCGTGGGCCCCGCAGGCCCCAGCCGCCGCGTACGCATCCCCGCACCTCCCCGTGACCCGGCGCGCGCCACGCCGCCGGGCGGTCCGCCACGCCCTCGTGCCCTCCCAGGAGAGTCATGCTTCCCATGGTCCTGCCCCGAACCGGTCCGGCCCCCGTCCTGCGCAGCCGCATCGGCGCCGGATTCTCGCCCGTGCCGCACCGCTACCGCCTGTACCTCTGCGCCGACTGTCCGGACTCCCTGCGCGTGGCGGCCGCCCTCGCCCGACTGGGACTGGAGGGCTCCGTGGCCACCACCCTGCTCGGCCCGCCCGCCTCGTACGCAGCGCTGCGCCGGGCCTACGAGGCCGCCGGACACCACTACGACGGCGCGCTGGCCGTCCCCGCCCTGTGCGACACCTGGAGCGGCCGCGTGATCGGCAACGACACGGACGATATCCTCGACGACCTGCGGCGCCTGGGCGCCCACCCGGCCTTCCGCGCCGACACGTAGTTCCGGGCGGAGGGGATCCACGGGGTCCCGCACAACGAATCGCCGCATGACCCGTCAAACACGCAACGAATCGATGCGCGGAGCGCAACGGTCACGGCTTGTCGGGGTCGAACGCGCGAACGTACCTTCAATAGGACCCCCACCCCTCCTGCCACAGAGGTACGCCCATGCCCCCGCTGCGCACCGCCCTCCTCCAGAGCTCCGGACGGCTCGGCGACACCGCCGAGAACCTGAAGGCGCTCGACGAGGCCGCGCAGCGCGCCGCACAGGCGGGTGCCGGACTCCTCGTGACCTCGGAGATGTTCCTGACCGGCTACGCGCTGGACGTCCCCGACGTCGCCGCGCTCGCCGAGGCGGCCGACGGCATGTCCGCCCGCGCCATCGGCGAGATCGCCCGCCGCCACGGCGTCGCCGTCCTGTACGGCTACCCCGAGCGCGACGGCGACACGGTGTACAACGCGGCCCAGCTCATCGGCCCCGACGGGGTCCGGCTGGCGAACTACCGAAAGACCCACCTCTTCGGCTGCTTCGAGCAGGAGGCCTTCACGCCCGGCGACACCCCCGTCGTCCAGGCGGACCTGAACGGCCTCCGCATCGGCGTCATGATCTGCTACGACGTGGAGTTCCCGGAGAACGTCCGGGCCCACGCACTGGCCGGCACCGACCTCCTCCTGGTGCCGACCGCGCAGATGCACCCGTTCCAGTTCGTCGCCGAACAGCTCGTCCCCGTACGGGCCTTCGAGAACCAGATGTACATCGCGTACGTCAACCGCACCGGTCCGGAAGGCGAGTTCGAGTTCGTCGGACTCAGCTGCCTGGCGAGCCCCGACGGGGTGACCCGCACCCGGGCCGGCCGCGGCGAGGAGCTGGTGATCGGCGAGGCCGATCCCGAGCTGCTGCGCGCCTCGCGCGAGACCAACCCCTACCTGCGCGACCGCCGCCCCGGGCTCTACGCCTCCCTCGTCTGAGCCCCAGCCGAACCCGCCTGCGCCCTCCCCCCTGCCCCACCCCCGCAAGGAGCCGTACCCCATGACGTCCACGGTGCCCACCACCGCCGTCCCGCACAGCGACGGACAGCCGCCGATCACCATGTTCGGCCCGGACTTCCCGTACGCGTACGACGACTTCCTCGCCCACCCGGCGGGCCTGGGCCAGATACCGGCGACCGAGCACGGCACCGAGGTCGCCGTGATCGGCGGCGGGCTGTCCGGCATCATCTCCGCCTACGAGCTGATGAAGATGGGCCTCAAGCCCGTCGTCTACGAGGCGGACCAGATCGGCGGCCGGCTGCGCACCGTCGGCTTCGAGGGCGCCGGCACCGAGGGTCTGACCGCGGAGATGGGCGCCATGCGCTTCCCGCCCTCCTCCACGGCGCTCCAGCACTACATCGACCTCGTCGGCCTGGTCACCGAGCCCTTCCCGAACCCGCTCGCCGAGGCCACCCCCTCGACGGTCGTGGACCTCAAGGGCGAGACCCACTACGCCGAGACGATCGCCGACCTCCCGCAGATCTACCGCGACGTCGCCGAAGCGTGGAACGCCTGCCTCGACGAGGGCGCCGACTTCTCCGACATGAACCAGGCGATGCGCGAGCGGGACGTCCCGCGCATCCGCGAGATCTGGGCCAAGCTCGTCGAGAAGCTCGACGACGAGACCTTCTACGGCTTCCTCTGCAAGTCCGAGGCCTTCCAGTCCTTCCGCAAGCGCGAGATCTTCGGCCAGGTCGGCTTCGGCACCGGCGGCTGGGACACCGACTTCCCGAACTCCATCCTGGAGATCCTCCGCGTCGTCTACACCGAGGCGGACGACCACCACCGCGGCATCGTCGGCGGCTCGCAGCAGCTGCCGGTGCGCCTGTGGGAGCGCGAGCCCGAGAAGATCGTCCACTGGGCGCAGGGCACTTCGCTGTCCTCGCTGCACGAGGGCACCCCGCGCCCCGCGGTGACCCGCCTGCACCGCACCGCCGGCAACCGCATCACGGTCACCGACTCCTCGGGCGACATCCGCACGTACCGCGCCGCGATCTTCACGGCGCAGTCCTGGATGCTGCTGTCCAAGATCGCGTGCGACGACTCGCTGTTCCCGATCGACCACTGGACCGCGATGGAGCGCACCCACTACATGGAGAGCTCGAAGCTCTTCATCCCGGTGGACCGCCCGTTCTGGCTGGACAAGGACGAGGAGACCGGTCGCGACGTCATGTCGATGACCCTCACGGACCGCATGACGCGCGGTACGTACCTCCTGGACAACGGCCCGGACCAGCCCGCCGTCATCTGCCTCTCGTACACCTGGTGCGACGACAGCCTGAAGTGGCTGCCGCTGTCCGCGAACGAGCGGATGGAGGTCATGCTGAAGTCGCTCGGCGAGATCTACCCGAAGGTCGACATCCGCCGCCACGTCATCGGCAACCCGGTGACCGTGTCGTGGGAGAACGAGCCCTACTTCATGGGCGCGTTCAAGGCCAACCTGCCCGGCCACTACCGCTACCAGCGGCGCCTGTTCACCCACTTCATGCAGGACCGCCTCCCCGAGGACAAGCGCGGCATCTTCCTCGCGGGCGACGACATCTCCTGGACGGCGGGCTGGGCCGAGGGCGCGGTCCAGACGGCGCTGAACGCGGTCTGGGGCGTCATGCACCATCTCGGCGGCTCCACCGACGCCACCAACCCCGGCCCGGGCGACGTCTACGACGAGATCGCCCCGGTCGAACTGCCGGAGGACTGACCTCCCCCGGCCACCGCCCGGAGCGGCCCCACCCCGCCGCTCCGGCCCCGTGACCACGGGCCGCCCCCGCGTACACAGCGCGGCGGCGGCCCGTTTTCACGTACTCAGCCCGTCGGGGTCAGGAGGCAGCGGCCGACCAGGCCGACACCCGCGTCCAGGGAGTCCGTGAACTCCTCCGCCAGTTCGGGGGAGCGGCGCAGGGTCCACAGCAGGCGGGCCGCCGACCAGGCGGCGCCCCGGGCCCGGTCCAGGCTCCACGAACCGAGCAGGTGCGTCAGCGGGTCCGCGACCTCCAGCAGGTCCGGGCCGGGCATCAGGTCCTCCCGGATGTGCTCCTCCAGGGAGACCAGCGTGTCGCCGACCCGGTCGAAGTCCGCCTCCAGGGCCCGCGGTTCGCAGTCCAGTGCCCGGCAGGTGGCGACCACCGCGAGCGCGAGGTCGTGCCCGATGTGCGCGTTGATCCCGGCCAGTGCGTGCTGGAGCGGCCGGACCCCGGGGTGGCGGCGGTACTGGAGCAGCGGCCGCCAGCACGCCGGGGCCCGGTCGGCCTCCACCGCCGTCAGGTACCGCTCCGCGAAGCGCACGCTCAGCGTCTCCGCCCGGCGGGGCGCGGGGAACTCTCCGCGGGTGATGCGCGCGTGCAGGGTCTCGGTCACCGTCAGGTACACCCGGTTGAAGACGGCGACACCGTCGTGCGCGGGGAGCCGGTCGTCCAGGGCGCGCATCCGCGCGAGCACCGCTTCCATGAGAGGCAGCGTCGCAGCCTGCGGTGCGGATCCGGGGAACTTGGCCGTGTGCTTCGCCGGTTCGGGCGAACCCGGCTCAGGAACGGGTGTCCCGCGCGGCCCGGTTCCCGTCCGCGTCACCCGCGTCGTACGCCGAGGTGCCCGAGTCGAGCAGCGGTTCCTGCTCCTTCAAGTGCGCGGGCGCGAGGTACCGCAGCGCGTGGTAGCCCGTGATCGCCACGATCGTGCCGAGCGCGATGCCGCCCAGCTCGAAGCTGTCCGTCAGCTGCAGCTTGACGCCGCCGATGCCGATGATGATGCCCGCCGCGGCCGGCACCAGGTTCAGCGGATTGCGCAGGTCCACCCCGCCGTTGATCCAGATCTGGGCGCCGAGCAGGCCGATCATCCCGTACAGGATCACCGTGATCCCGCCCAGCACCCCGCCGGGGATCGCGGCGACGACCGCGCCGAACTTCGGGCACAGGCCGAAGAGCAGCGCGAAGCCGGCGGCCGCCCAGTAGGCCGCCGTCGAGTAGACGCGGGTGGCCGCCATCACGCCGATGTTCTCGGAGTACGTGGTGTTGGGCGGGCCGCCCACCGCCGTGGACAGCATCGACGCGGCGCCGTCGGCGGCGATCGCCGTGCCGAGTTCGTCGTCGAGCGGGTCGCCGGTCATCTCGCCGACGGCCTTGATGTGCCCGGCGTTCTCGGCGATCAGGGCGATCACCACCGGGAGCGCGATGAGGATCGCCGACCACTCGAACTGCGGGGCGTGGAACGACGGCAGCCCGATCCAGTCCGCCTTGCCCACGCCCGAGAGGTCGAGCCGCCAGTGGTCGACGGCCTCCGCCCCGCCCACCGTCGAGTGGATCTTGCCGAAGAGCAGGTCGAAGACCCAGGAGATGCCGTACCCGAAGAGCAGACCGAGGAAGATCGCGATCCGGGACCAGAAGCCGCGCAGGCAAACCACGGCAAACCCGGTGAACAGCATGGTCAGGAGTGCCGTCCACTGGTCCTGCGGCCAGTACGTCGACGCCGTCACCGGCGCCAGGTTGAAGCCGATCAGCATCACCACCGCGCCCGTCACCACCGGCGGCATCGCCGCGTGGATGACCCGCGCCCCGAAGCGCCGTACGGCGAGCCCCGCCAGGAAGAGCGCCGCGCCGACCACGAACACCGCGCCCGTGACGACCGCACTGTCCCCGCCGCTCGCCCGGATCGCGGCCGCGACGCCCACGAAGGACAGGGAGCAGCCCAGGTACGAGGGGACCCGCCCGCGCGTTGCCAGCAGGAAGATCGCCGTCGCGACGCCCGACATCATGATGGCCAGGTTCGGGTCCAGGCCCATCAGGACCGGCGCGACGAAACTCGCCCCGAACATCGCCACGACGTGCTGGGCGCCCAGCCCGGCGGTGCGCGGCCACGACAGCCGCTCGTCCGGCCGCACCACCGCGCCGGGGGCGGGGGTCCGCCCGTCTCCGTGCAGGGTCCAGCCCACGCCGAGGCCCATGTTCCACCACTTCCGTACAACCGATTGATCAAGCATCCGGGCCGCGGCGCGGCCGACGCCATTTTACGGCCGGACACCTGCCGGCTCGTCCCGGTCGGCGGGTGCGGGGCCCGCCGTCACCGGCTTCTGCCGCAGTACCGCTGCCCCCGCGACCAGCGCGAACGCCAGCAGGGTGACCAGCGCGAAGGACACCACGAGCGAGGTCGCGTCCGCCACCGCACCGATCGCCGACGGCGCGATCAGCCCCGACGTGTACGTGATCGTCGCGACGCCCGCTATGGCCTGCGCCGGGGCCGGCCCGCTGCGCGCGGCGGCCGCGAAGGCGAGCGGGACCACCACAGCGATGCCGAGTCCGATCAGGCCGAAGCCCGCCATCGCCGCGGCCGGGTGGCGGACCGTCACCACGATCAGGCCGCCCGCGGTGGCCAGCACTCCGCCCGCCCGGACCGTGCGCACGGACCCGAAGCGGTCCACCACCCGGTCCCCGGCGAGCCGGGCGACGGCCATGGTGAGCGCGAACGCGGTGGTCGAGGCGGCCGCGAGACCGGCGTCCGTGTCCAGCACGTCCCGCAGGTACACCGCGGACCAGTCCAGGCTCGCACCCTCCGCGAAGACCGCGCAGAACCCGATGGCGCCGATCAGCAGCGCGGACTTCGGGGGCAGCGTGAAGTGCGGCGGCGCCTCGGCCTCCGCGGCGCTGCGCAGGTCCAGTACTCCTCGTGCGGCGACCAGTCCGGCCGCGGTCAGGGCCAGCGCGGCGACCAGGTGGTGCAGCCGCGCGTCGGCCCCGGCGTGGGCGGCGATCGTGCCCGCCGCCGAGCCGAGCAGCGCACCCACGCTCCACATGCCGTGCAGCGAGGACATGATCGAGCGGCCGAGCCGGTTCTCGGTCTCCACGCCGAGCGCGTTCATCGCCACGTCCGACATCCCGGCGGTCGCTCCGTAGACGAAGAGGGCGAAGCAGAGGGTGGCCAGGTTCGGGGCGAGGCTCGGCAGGATCAGGGACAGGGTCCACAGCGTCAGCAGCCCGCGTAGCGCGGTGCGCGCCCCGAAACGGTGGTTGATCCGGCCGGCCAGCGGCATCGCGAGCGCCGCGCCCAGTGCGGGGAAGGCCAGCGCCAGGCCCAGGGTGCCCGCGCTGAGCTGGGCGTGCTCCTGGATCCAGGGGATGCGGGTGGCGAAGGAGCCGGTGACGGCCCCGTGGGTGCAGAAGACGGCGGCGATGGCGAAGCGGGCATGGCGCAGGCGCGCCGGGCTGAGGTCTGTTTCCCCGGTCATGGGATTAAACTATCAGGGACCCTGCCTGATAGTTAGCATCGACGAGGTACCTAAGATGGGCGCCGTGACTCCCGCCAAGGTGCTGACCCCCGCCGCTCCGTCGCCCGCGTCGCCGAGCACGGCCCGGGCCATCAACGACCGGCTAGCCCTGCGACTCCTACAGGAGGAAGGGCCGCTGACCGCCACTCAGCTCAAGGCGATGACCGGCCTGTCCCGCCCCTCGGTCGCCGATCTCGTCGAGCGGCTGACCGAGGCCGGGCTGATCGAGGTCGTGGGGGAGTCGGGCGAACAGCGCCGCGGCCCCAACGCGCGGTTGTACGGGATCGTCGCCGGCCGCGCGTACCTGGCCGCCCTGGACGTACGGACGGACAGCGCGACCGCGGTCGTCGCGGACCTGCTGGGCCGCCCGCTGGCCCGGGCCGCGCTCCCGGTGGACGCCGTCGACGAGGCCGTGTCCCGACTGGAGGCCCTCGCCCGGGAGGCCGGCGCGGACCGGCTGCACACGGTGGTGGTCGGGGCCCCGGGCCTGGTCACCCCGTCCGGCGGCGAACTGCGCAGCACCGTCGGACTGCCGGCCTGGCACCGGGACCTGGTGGAGGCCCTCCAGCGGCGGCTGCCGGCCGCGGTGGTCGTGGAGAACGAGACCAACCTCGCGGCCCTCGCCGAACAGCGCGTCGGCGCCGCGCAGGACCTGGACTCCTTCGTCCTGCTGTGGCTCGGCGGGGGCGTCGGCGCGGCGGTCGTCCTGGACGGGCGGCTGCGCCGCGGAGCATCCGGCGGCGCGGGCGAGATCGGCTTCCTCCCGGTACCGGGCACGGGCCGGCTGCCCTCCGCCACGGACTGCGGAGGCGGCTTCCACGCGCTGGTCGGCCGGGACGCGGTGGCCGCGCTCGCGGCGGAGCACGGCTACGCCGGACCGGTCGAGGAGGCCGTGGCGGGCGCCGCGGGCGAGGGCTTCCTGGAGGCGCTGGCCCAACGGCTCGCCCTGGGCGCGGCGGCCGTCGCGGCCGTCCTGGACCCGGGATGCCTGGTCCTGGCGGGCGGGCTCGGCCACGCGGGCGGCGCCGGGCTGGCTGCCGCGGTCGCCCGCCAGCTGGCCCGGCTCACCCCCGTGCCGATGGAGGTCCGCGCCACCGCACTCGGGGACCAGGCGGTCCTCACGGGCGCCCGCCTGGCCGCCCGCGAAGCCGCCCAGGCGGACCTCTTCGCGCCCTGAATCCGCGGCCCTGAATCCGCGGCCCTGAACCCGTGGGCCGCACCGGGCGGGACGGCCTAATCGTCGTCGTCATCGATGCTTTCGTCGTCGCGGAGCCTGCGCCAGATGCGGGTGCGGTGCAGTACGTAGAGCGCGCCCGCCAGGAAGACCACCTGGAGACCCACGGCGAGCACCCAGAAGATGGCCCTGCTCTCCAGCTCGTCCGACAGGTACGCGAAGTTCATGCCGAAGAACCCGGTCACGAAGGTCAGCGGCAGAAAGATCGTCGAAACGATCGCCAGCCGGTTGATCACGCCGTTCTGCTCGCCCGACACCAGTGAGGAGTAGGTGCCGAAGCCCCGCCGGGCGGCCTCCTGGAGTGCCTCGATCTCCGTGAGCACCAGCCGTGACGTGCGCTGGTACTCACGGGCGATCCGCTCGCGCTCCTCCGGGAAGTTCCGGTTCAGCACCCGGCGCGTGATGACCTCCTCCGCCGCCTGGTGGTAGGGGAGGAGCGAGTGGTGCAGTAGCGCCGCGGTCCGGCGCAGCCGCGCCAGGCGGTAGAGCTGCTCGGGCTCCCGCTGCCGGAACATCTCGTCCTCCAGGTCCTCCACCTCCAGGAGGGCCTGGACGGCGGAGCGCCGGTAGGTCTCCAGGGCCTCGCCCAGCAGCAGGAACATCGTGGCCACGGAGTCGGGGGGCCTTTCGCGCGGGAGGCGGGCGACCAGGCCCTCCACCAGCCCGGTCGGTCCGCGGTGCACCGTCACCAGGTACCGGTCGGTGGCCACGACGTGGAGGTGGATGACCCGGCCCGCCTCGATCGCCGGGACGACGAACGCGGCGGCGTCGCCGAGGAACTCGGCGCGGGCGGTCTCCCGCTCCCGGCCGAGCCACGGCAGGTCGTCGACCTCCAGACCGAGCAGGTCGGCGACCGGCTGTTCACCGGGCGGGGCCTCCTCGGGCAGCTCGGCGTCCACGAGCAGGAAACGGGATGCCGCGAGGCGCTCACGGGCCTCGGACACCGGGGTGCGCCGGGCGATGCCCTCCGGCATGGACACCACCGAAACGATCATCGCCCCTCACCGTGGATCATGCCGTGGGTCATTTATGTCGTTATCTTGCACATTGTCCCTTTCTGGGTCCGGGTGGGCGCAGGGAAGACTCCATCTGGCGGCCTCAGCCCCCGGCCTACGCGGCCTTCGCGGCCCGGGCCGTCAGGAACTCGGCGAAGGTGGTCTTGCCGACCGCGTGGGACGGGGTCAGGTTGCCGCCGCGGCGGAAGGCCGCGTACGCCTTCCCCGCCAGCGGCAGCGCGAACACCCTGCGCCGGCGCCCCGTCGCCGCCAGGTGGGCGCGGCCCAGCTCCACCAGCGTGCGGATCTCCGGGCCGCCCATGTCCGTGACCCGGCCCGCCGGGGCCGGGACCGAGAGTTCCGCCATCCGGTCGGCGACCTCCTCCACGGCGATCGGCTGCACCCGGACCCCTTTCGGTAGCGGCAGCGGCACCACCGGCACCTTCGCCAGCGCGTCCACCGCCATCGCCACCAGGTCGTGGAACTGCGTCGTCCGCAGGATCGTCACGCCCAGCCCGGAGTCCTCCAGCATCCGCTCGACCTTGTACTTCGTCGTGTAGTAGCCGAACGGGACCACGTCCACGCCGACGATCGAGATGTAGACGATGTTCGTGACCGTCCCGGCCCGCCGGGCCGCCTCGATCAGGTGCCCGGCGGCCACGTCGTCGCCGCCGCGCGGGGTGCTCGCGCAGTGCACGACCACCTCCGCGCCGGCCATCGCCGCGTCCAGCCCGCTGCCGTCGCGCAGGTCGACCGGATGGTCCTTCGCGTGCCGGCTCAGGACGCGTACGTCGTGGCCCGCCGCCCGCAGCCGGGTGACGACAAGCGCGCCGAGGTTTCCGGTGCCTCCGGTGACGAGGATCGTGCTCATGGTGTCCGTTCCTTCCTGCAACCCTGGAGGGGTGCGTTCACCAGCTGGGACCGGACAGCCCTCAAGAATGTGACAGTTGCCGCCGGAGGAATTCCAGCTTCTCCGGGTTGACCACCGTCCGCATCCCGCTGATCAGCCCGTCCTCGATCTCCACCTGCATGACCGCCGCCCCGCCGACGAGCAGCGCGGGTTCGCCGTTGACCTCCGCGAAGGAGACCGGCATGCCCGCCATGTACTTGCGCAGCGCGCCCACCAGGAACCGCGCCACCTTGTCCCGGCCCAAGATCGGCCGCCGGGCCGCGTTCACGACCCCGCCGCCGTCGGCCACGTACCGCACGTCGGCGGTCAGCATGCCCTCCAGCCGGGCCAGGTCGCCGTCGCGCGCCGCCGTCAGGAAGGTCTCCACCAAGGTCTGCAGCCGCCCCGGATCGGGCTCGAACCGGGGGCGCGGCGCGGCGGCCCGGCCCGCGGCCACCCGGGCGGCGGCCCGCCGGTAGAGCTGCCGGCAGTTGGCCTCGGTCAGGTCGAGCAGCCCGGCGATCTCCCGATGGCCGTACGCGAACGCCTCGCGCAGCACGTACACCGCCCGCTCCACCGGAGTCAGCTGCTCCAGCAGCACCAGCAGGGCCATGGAGACGCTGTCCCGCTGCTCCGCCGACTCCATCGGGCCGAGCGCCCCGTCCCCGGTGAGGACGGGTTCCGGCAGCCAGGGGCCGACGTACTCCTCGCGCCGGACGCGCGCCGAGCCGATCCGGTTCAGGCACAGGTGGGTCACCACCTTGGCGAGCCAGGCCCCGATGTGCTCGATGTCGCCGCGGTCGGCGGAGCTCCACCGCAGCCAGGCGTCCTGGACGGTGTCCTCGGCCTCGGCGGCGGAGCCGAGCATGCGGTAGGCGATGCCGAACATCCGGGGCCGGTGCTGCTCGAAGTCCGCGACGGCCGTGGCGTCCTGTGTGATCACCGCAGCAGCCTACGAGGAGTCCGCGGGCGGGACGTGCGAGGACCCGGTGGCCGCCGGGCCACCGGGTCCTCACGTTCGTCCGCCTTGGTTCACCCGGGGGTGGGTGCGGGGCTCAGCAGGCGCCCTGGTCCTTCCAGACGCCCCAGTCGCCGGTGGTCCCGGGCTCCTCGTTCTGCGTCCACCACTGGGCCTTCCAGTGGTGGCCCTTGTGCGAGACGAGCTGGCCGGCCGTGTAGACGCTGCCCGCGACGTACGCCGGGTTCGTGCAGGTCCCACCGGGCGGAGTGGTCGGCGGAGTCGTCGGGGGAGTGGTCGGCGGGGTCGTGGGGGGAGTGGTGGGCGGGGTGGTCGGGGGCTGGGTGGCGCCCGGCTCCACCACCGTCGTGCCGCGTGCCAGGTCGCCGGCGAGGGCGTACGTGGTGCCGGAGACGTTCACCGTCCAGTTGGAGGGCGTGGACACCGGCAGGTAGTAGTTGAACGCCAGGTCCACCGAGGCGCCGGGAGCCAGCGTCTGCCACGCCGGGAGCTTCAGCGAGACCCGCTGGAAGTCGCCCTTCAGCCCGCCGACGTTGTTGCCGCTGTGGCCGGTGGAGATCACCTTCGTGCCGAACCCGGACTGGTCCGAGGCGTTGGCCGGGGCGGAGGTCCCGTAGTCGAACTGGAACTCCGTGCCGCCGGGCAGCGTGCTCTTCGTGTTGTTGGTGATCTTGAGCTTCGGGGTGATGGGGTAGTTGGAGTCGCCCAGCTTGAACTCGGTGAACTCCGTCTTGATGTCCACGGCCTGCGTCGGGAGCGTGCTGCCCGCCGTCTTCGCGCCGTACGGCGCGGCCGCCTTGAACTTGTCGTACATCAGGGAGGTGAGCGTGTCGCCCATCTCGTACTGCCCCTTGGCGGCGTTGTACGCGTAGTCGCCCGCCAGCTCCCAGACCATCGTGCCGCCGATGCCCTTGTCGACCACGTAGGCGGCCTTCGCAGCGACGGACTGCTCGTCCTCCGTCGACAGGAAGACCTTCTTCTGGTCGTTCCACAGCCACGGTGCGACCAGCGTGGAGTCGTACTTGCGGACGTAGGTGCCGGTCAGCGTGGTGTTCGCGGGGAAGCCGTACTTCGTGACGTAGTCGCCGACGACGCCCTTCTCCAGGTTCTTGGCGTGCCACATCGGGTTGGAGCCCGCGGGGGACTCGACCCCGTTGGTGTCCAGGTCGTGCCACAGGTTGTCGATGCCGACCGCGCCGTCACCGCACTTGGTCAGACCCGCGCCGGCCGGGCAGGTGGTCGCGGGGGCCTTGCCCCACAGGCCGTCCGTGCCGCCCTGCACGTTCTTGAAGCCGCGGGTGTAGTACGGCAGGCCCATGTTGATGCGGCCCGCCGGCATCGAGCCGCGGAAGTAGTGGTAAGCCCAGTCGGAGTTCAGGTAGCCGATGCCGCCGTACTGGGAGGTGGAGTAGACGCCGGCTGCGGCCAGTTCGCCGTCCTTGCCGTCGTCGAAGAGCGAGGCGTTCGGGCCGACGTACTCGTTCCAGGCGCCGTGCAGGTCGTAGGACATGATGTTGACGTAGTCCAGGTACTTCTGCATCTGGAACGTCTCCATGCCCCGCAGCAGGTAGCCGGAGGAAGGGGCGGCGACGGAGAGCAGGTAGTGCTTGCCGTCGGCGGCGCCCGCGCGGTCGAGCTTCTCGCGCAGCGACTTCATCAGGGCGGCGTAGCCCTGGACGAGGCCGGCCCGCCGGGCGTTGGAGAGCTGCCAGTCCAGCGGGTTGCCGGCGTCCTTCATGGTGGTCGGGTACTCGTAGTCGATGTCGACGCCGTTGAACCCGTACGTGCGGATGAACGCGACCGAGGAGTCGGCGAAGGTGTCGATGCCGGCCTGGTTGACGGAGCCGTCGGCGTTGGTGGCCATCGAGTAGAAGCCGCCGGAGGCGACGCGGTTGCCGTCGTCCCCGAAGTAGCCGCCCGTCTCGGCCCAGCCGCCGACGGAGATCAGCGTCTTGACGTTCGGGTACTGCTTCTTGAATTTGTTCAGCAGGTTGAAGTGGCCCTTGTACGGAAGGGCCGGGTCCATCTCGGCGCCCGCCACGCCCGGCCAGGTCATCCCGGTGGCGGCGTTGTTCGCGTTGTCCGCGCCGACCGAGATCTTGTTATCGGCGCCCACGTGGGCGAAGGCGTAGTTCAGGTGGGTGACCTTGGACCACGGGACGTTGTTGGCGAGGTAGGCGGGGGTGCCGTCCTTGCCGGTCCGCCAGCCGGTGAAATATCCGATGACGCGGCGCTGGTGGTCGGCGCCCATCTTCTCGCGGCCGTCGGAGTCGTAGACCGAGCAGTACGGGACGTCGACCCCGGCCGTCTTGTAGAGCCCGTCCGGGCGACAGCTCTCGTTGTCGGCTGCATGCGAGACGCCGGTGGAGAGCCCGCCCATCAGCAGCCCGGCGATGGCGGCGCCGGATGCCAGGAGCATCGCTCTCGTACGTGTGGGGGACGGCATGGTGCCTCCTGGGGAGGGGAGGGATGGCGGGACGCGTGGGACACAACAGGCATGAAAGTGGTGCGTGTTGGCCCGTGACGTGCGCACATCTGACGGGCTGTCTCCCGGAGAGGGTGAAGGGAACGTTAAGAGGACTAGACCACCTCGTCAATAGGTCTGGACCAATCGTGGGCCTACTTGACGGACTCCCGCGCGAACCGCCCCTTGTGACCCAGGCCACAGCCCCTCACTCGCATGGCCTCGGATCACCCGTGGCAAACTGGCAGCAGTACCAGTAAGCAGCGCACTCCGGGGTCGGTGTAATTCCGAACCGGCGGTATAGTCCGCGACCCGTCCGCAGCCAGCGGCCGGTTGATCAGGTGAAATTCCTGGACCGACGGTGAAAGTCCGGATGGGAGGCAGTGCGCGGCGGGCCAGTCACCGGTACGCCGCCGTCGGCGGTTCATCGGCGCATCCCTGCGGATGCGGCCGGGCGGACCGTTTTTTCGGCCTCGGCGTCCCCGCGTGTGCTGTACCGCTTCATCTGTCGTATCCCGACAGGCCCCGGAGTCCGTGCCCGATCGAGGCAGGAGGACCCGGTGGCGAACCATGCCGCACCCGCACCGCACGACGCCGATGCCGACGCGCGGGCCATGCGCCGCGCCATCGAGCTCGCCGCCCGCGGCCTCGGCTCCACCAGCCCCAACCCGATCGTCGGCTGCGTCATCACCGACGCCGCGGGCACCGTCGTCGGCGAGGGCTGGCACCAGCGGGCCGGCGGCCCGCACGCCGAGGTCCACGCCCTGCGCGCGGCAGGCGGAGCGGCCCGCGGCGGTACCGCCTACGTCACCCTGGAGCCCTGCAACCACACCGGCCGTACGGGGCCCTGTGCCCAGGCGTTGATCGAGGCCGGCATCACCCGCGTGGTCTACGCAGTCCCGGACCCGAACCCGCAGGCCAGCGGCGGCGCCGCCACCCTGCGCGACGCAGGGACCAAGACCGAGGGCGGCTTCCTGGAAGCCGAGGCCTCGGCCGGCAACGCCGCCTGGCTCACCTCCGTACGCCTGGGCCGCCCGCACGTGACCTGGAAGTACGCGGCCACCCTCGACGGCCGCAGCGCCGCCGCCGACGGCAGCAGCCGCTGGATCACCGGCCCGGAGTCCCGCGCCGACGTCCACCGGCTGCGCGCCGAGGCCGACGCCGTCCTCGTGGGCGGCGGCACCCTGCGCGCCGACGACCCGCACCTCGCGGTACGGGGCATCGACGGCGCCACCCAGCCGCTGCGCGTCGCCGTCGACACCCGCGCCGGCCTCCCGCCCACCGCCCGCGTCCTCGACGACGCCGCGCCCACGCTGCTCGTCGTCGGCGAGGACGCCGACACCCGGCACCTGCCGGGCGTCGAACTGCTCCGGCTGCCCCTGCACGACGGCCGCATCGCCGTCCACGACCTGCTCGGCGAGCTGTACGCCCGCGGCGTGCGCTCCGTCTTCCTCGAAGGCGGCCCCACCCTGGCGGGCGCCTTCCTCGAAGCCGCGGCCGTCGACCGCGTCGTCGGCTACCTCGCCCCGGCGCTCCTCGGCTCCGGCCCCGCAGCCCTCGCCGACGCCGGCATCACGAACATCGCCCACGCGGTACGCCTCCACATCACCGAGGCCGTCCGCGTCGGCACCGATCTGCGCATCACCGCCGTACCCGAAGCCGTCCCCACCCCCACCGCCCCCAAGGAGCACTGAGTGTTCACCGGAATCGTCGAAGAACTGGGCGAGGTCACCGCCGTCGAGCAGCTCTCGGAGGCCTCCCGCTTCCGCCTGCGCGGCCCCGTCGTCACCGACGGCGCCAAGCACGGCGACTCCATCGCCGTCAACGGCGTCTGCCTCACCGTGGTGGAGACCGCGGACGGCGAGTTCACCGCCGACGTCATGCAGGAGACCCTCAACCGCTCCAGCCTCGGCGCCCTCCGGGCCGGCTCCCGGGTCAACCTGGAACGCCCGATGGCCCTCGGTGGACGGCTCGGCGGACACCTGGTCCAGGGGCACGTGGACGGCACCGGCGAGATCCTCTCCCGGACGCCCTCCGAGCACTGGGAGATCGTCAAGGTCTCCCTCCCGGCGAGCCTCGCGCGCTACGTGGTGGAGAAGGGCTCGATCACCGTCGACGGCGTCAGCCTCACGGTCGTCGAGGCAGCCGCCGACCACTTCAGCATCAGCCTCATCCCCACCACCCTCGCGCTGACCACGCTCGGCATCAAGAAGCCCGGCGACCCGGTCAACCTTGAGGTGGACGTCCTCGCGAAGTATGTCGAGCGCCTGCTGGCCGCCGGCGTGAACCCCCTGACCGCCACCCCCGCCGATGCCGAGGAGACCGACCGGTGAGCGCCCTGACCTGGCTCAACGCCGAAGCCTTCACGGTCTTCGGCCAGAAGGTCATCTGGTCCGACATGATCGGCAACCTGATGGGCCTGGCGGCCCTCGCCCTCGGTTGGCGCCGCTCCATCTGGACCTGGCCCGCACAGCTCCTGTCCGGCCTGATCCTCATAGCCGCCTATGCCTCCGCCCACCTCGCCGGCGGCGTCGGGAAGCAGCTCCTCGTCATCGGCGTGGCCGCATGGGGCTGGCGCGCCTGGCAGCTCGGCCGGCAGCGGGCCCAGGACGGCACCCTCGCCGTGCGCACCGCGACCTGGACCGAGCGCGGACTGCTCCTCGCGGGAGCGGCCCTCGGCACCCTCGCCGTCGGCGGCCTGTTCACGCTCTTCCCGAACCTGTCGTGGAGCCCGTGGGCCGACGCCTACATCTTCGTCGGCACGATCGTCGCGATGGTCGCCCAGGCCCGCGGCCTCGTCGAGTTCTGGTTCGCCTGGCTCCTCGTCGACCTGGTCGGCGTCCCCCTCGCCTTCACCAACGGCCTGGCCTTCTCCGGCCTCGTCTACGTCGTCTACTTCGCGCTCGTCCTGTGGGGCGCCCACGACTGGTACCAGCGTTCGCGCACCACCCCCGCCCCGGCCCTGGAAGGAGCAACGGCATGACCACCCTCAAGCCCGTGCCCGACATCGACGCCGTCCTCGAAGCCGCCTTCCGGCTCGACCCCGTCGAGCAGGCCATCCGCGACATCGCGGCCGGCCGGCCGGTCGTCGTCGTCGACGACGAGGACCGCGAGAACGAGGGCGACCTCGTCATCGCCGCCGAGAAGGCCACCCCGGAGATCGTCGCGTTCATGATGAGCGAGTGCCGCGGCCTGATCTGCGCCCCCATGGAGGGCTCCGAGCTGGAGCGGCTCGAACTGCCCCAGATGGTCCAGAACAACACCGAGTCGATGAAGACGGCCTTCACCGTCTCCGTCGACGCCAGTGCCGCCCACGGCGTCACCACCGGCATCTCGGCCGCCGACCGCTCCACCACCCTGCGGATGCTCGCCGACAGCGTCTGCGAACCCGCCGACTTCGTGCGCCCCGGCCACATCTTCCCGTTGCGCGCCAAGCCCGGCGGCGTCCTGGTCCGCAACGGCCACACCGAGGCCGCCGTCGACCTCGCCCGCCTCGCGGGCCTGCGCCCCGTCGGCGCGATCGTGGAGATCGCCGGCGAGGACGGCGTCATGCTGCGCCTGCCCGAGCTGATCCCGTTCGCCCGCAAGCACGGCCTGACGATCATCTCCATCGAGGACCTGATCGCCTACCGCCGCTCAGAGGAGCCGACCGTGCGCCGCGAGGCCCAGGTCACCCTGCCGACCGCGCACGGCGACTTCACCGCGTACGGCTTCCGCTCCACCGTCGACGGCGTCGAGCACGTCGCCCTCGTCCACGGCGAGATCGGCGACGGCACGGACATCGTGGTCCGGGTCCACTCCGAGTGCCTGACCGGCGACATCTTCCACTCCCTGCGCTGCGACTGCGGCCCCCAGCTGCACGCCTCCATGGCCCGCGTCAAGGCCGAGGGCCGCGGCGTCGTCGTCTACCTGCGCGGCCACGAGGGCCGCGGCATCGGACTGGTGTCCAAGCTGCGCGCGTACGAGCTCCAGGAGCGCGGCCGCGACACCCTGGACGCCAACCTGGAGCTCGGCCTGCCGGCCGACGCCCGCGACTACGCCGCCGGCGCGCAGATCCTCGCCGACCTCGGCGTCAAGAGCGTCCGGCTGCTGACCAACAACCCCGACAAGTCCGCCGCGCTCGTACGGCACGGCATCACGGTCAACGACCGGGTGGCGATGCCCACGGAGGCGGGCGAGCACAATCTGCGGTACCTGCGCACGAAGCGGGACCGGATGGGCCACGACCTGCCCTGGCTGGACCAGACCGCGAGCACCTGCGGCAACCAGTAACCACGTACCGACACCCACCACGCACCACCCACCACGCACACGAACGACGAACCACCAAGAACGAGGAGCACAGCTGTGAGCGGCAAGGGCGCACCCGAACTGAGTGTCAGGAACTGCGGAGACCTCCGGGTCGCCGTCGTCGCGGCCCAGTGGCACGAAAAGGTCATGGACGGGCTCGTCGACGGCGCCCTGCGGGCCCTGCACGAGCTGGGCATCGACGAGCCCACCGTGCTGCGCGTCCCCGGCAGCTTCGAGCTCCCGGTCGTGGCGAAGGTACTCGCCGGTCGCGGTTACGATGCCATCGTCGCCCTCGGAGTCGTCATCCGCGGCGGCACCCCACACTTCGACTACGTCTGCCAGGGCGTCACCCAAGGCCTGGTACAGGTGTCGATCGACACCGGAGTCCCCATCGGCTTCGGCGTCCTGACGTGCGACAACGACGAGCAGGCGCTGGACCGTGCCGGGCTTGAGGGGTCGAACGAGGACAAGGGGCACGAAGCGGTCATCGCCGCCGTCTCCACCGCTGCGACCCTGCGGTCCGTCAGCGAACCCTGGCGCTGAGTGGCGGCGGGGGACCCCGTATTCTGAGGACCATCATGGCGAAGAAACCCTCCAAGAGCTTCGAAGAGCTCTTCACCGAGCTCCAGCTCAAGGCCGCCAACGGCGACCCCAGCTCCTCCCGTACCGCCGAGCTCGTAGGCAAGGGCGTCCATGCCATCGGCAAGAAGGTCGTCGAGGAGGCCGCCGAGGTCTGGATGGCCGCCGAGTACGAGGGCAAGGAAGCCGCCGCCGAGGAGATCTCCCAGCTGCTGTACCACGTCCAGGTGATGATGGTCGCGCGCGGGATCTCCCTCGACGACGTCTACGCGCACCTCTAGGCCGCAGCCGCAGGCGGGTCCCCGCAGGTCCCCCCCCACACCACCCACACCCATCGCAACCACGCACTGAAGGAAGCCCCATGCTGCGTATCGCCGTCCCCAACAAGGGTTCACTCTCCGGACCGGCGTCGGCGATGCTCCATGAGGCCGGCTACCGCCAGCGCAAGGAGTCCAAGGAGCTCGTGGTCGTCGACCCCGAGAACGAGGTGGAGTTCTTCTACCTCCGCCCCAAGGACATCGCGATCTACGTTTCCTCGGGCAAGCTCGACATCGGCATCACCGGTCGTGACCTGCTGCTCGACTCCGGCGCCAGCGCCGAGGAGATCCTCCCGCTGAACTTCGGCCGCTCCACGTTCCGCTACGCCACCAAGCCCGGCACGGCGAAGGGCCCCGAGGACTTCCACGGGATGACGATCGCGACCTCGTACGAGGGAATCGTCGCCAAGCACCTCGCGGAGCAGGGCATCGACGCCTCCGTCGTCCACCTGGACGGCGCGGTGGAGACCGCCATCCAGCTCGGCGTCGCCCAGGTCATCGCGGACGTCGTCGAGACCGGCACCAGCCTGCGCAACGCGGGCCTGGAGGTCATCGGCGAGCCGATCCTCACCTCCGAGGCCGTGGTCATCCGGGGCAACGGCACCTCCGCCGACAACCCGCAGGCCCAGCAGTTCCTGCGCCGCCTCCAGGGCGTCCTGGTGGCCCGCAGCTACGTGATGATGGACTACGACTGCCGCGCCGAGCACCTGGAGCGGGCCGTCGCCCTCACCCCGGGCCTGGAGTCGCCGACCGTCTCCCCGCTGCACAACGAGGGCTGGGTCGCCGTCCGCGCGATGGTCCCGGCCAAGGAGGCGCAGCGGATCATGGACGACCTGTACGAGCTCGGTGCGCGCGCGATCCTCACCACCTCGATCCACGCCTGCCGTCTCTGACCCGTACGTTCTCCCGATCCGTACGTCCCCCCGCAGAAGGCATCACCAGCATCATGGCCGAGTCCGCCGCCCAGCCCGTACTGCCCGACCTGCCGGTCACCTTCCGGCCGACCCGGACCCGGGTCGTCCTGTTGGGCGTCGGGCTCGCCATGTTCGCCACCATCACGGCGATCGCCCTCCTGCTGGAGAACCTCGGCCCGGGGGAGCGGATCAGCTTCGTCTTCACCGCCGTCCTGCTGACCTCCGTACTCGTCCTGCTCAGCCGCCCCAAGGTGGTCGCGGACGAGGCGGGCGTCACCGTCGTGAACCTGACCAGCACCCGCCGCCTGGAGTGGGCGCAGATCCTGCGCGTCAACCTCCGCCCGGGCGACCCGTGGGTGTTCCTCGACCTCAGCGACGGAACGAGCCTGCCCGCCCTCGGCATCCAGCCCGGCGTGGCCCGGCAGCAGGCCATCGGCGACGCCCGCGCCCTGCGCGCGCTCGCCGAAGCCCGGGGAACCGGGCCGCACCACCACTGAGCCGGCCGCCGCGCCGACCTCGAACGGTCGTCGAACGCCCGGTGAACGGGCCTCGAACGGCCCTGGAGCGGCTCTCGGACGAAGCACCGGAGCCGCAGCCGACCGCTGCGTCCCATTGCGGCGGCGATCTCAGTGACTACCCTGGTGGCGGGGCGCACCCGTGCGCCCTCCCACCGGCCCCGGGCCCCGAGGCCCGTGGCACCTGCGACTTGAGGAGTGACTCCCTCCAGCAATGGACGGATCGTCCGGTAGTACCCGCGCCGCCCTCCCCACGGAGGCGGCGGCATGACCATCCCGCTACTTCTGCTCGTGGCGGCATTCGCCCTGATCCTCGCCAACGGCTTCTTCGTGGCGGCCGAATTCGGCCTCGTCACCGTCGAACGTCCCGAGGCCGAGCGCGCCGCAGCTGACGGCGACCGCCGTGCCCGCACGGTGGTCGAAGCCCTGCGGGAGCTGTCCTTCCAGCTCTCCGGCACCCAGCTGGGCATCACCATCACCTCCCTCGTGGTCGGCATGCTCGCCGAACCGGCCCTCGCCAGACTGCTGGTCCGGCCGCTCGCGGCGACCGGCCTGCCCGCGGGAGCCGTCTCCGGCATCGCCGTCTTCATCGGCATGCTGCTCGCCTCCGCCGTCCAGATGGTCGTCGGCGAGCTCGTCCCGAAGAACTGGGCGGTCTCCCGGCCGTTGCAGGTGGCCCGGTTCGTGGCCGGCCCGCAGCAGGTCTTCTCCCGCGCCTTCCGGCCGGTCATCGCCGCCCTCAACGCCGTGGCCAACCGTCTCGTACGGGCGCTCGGCGTCGAGCCGGCCGATGAGATGGCCTCCGCCCGCACCCCCGGCGAACTGGTCTCCCTGGTCCGCCATTCGGCCCAGGCCGGCGCCCTCGAACAGGACACCGCCGACCTCTTCGTACGGACCCTGTCGCTGGGCGAGCTCACGGCCCAGCACGTCATGACCCCCCGCGTGAAGGTCAGTGCCCTCCAGCACACGGCCACCGCGGCCGACGTGCTCAACCTGACCCGCGCCACCGGACTGTCCCGGTTCCCGGTCTACCGGGAGCGCATCGACGAGGTCACCGGCGTCGTCCACCTCAAGGACGCCCTCGCCGTGCCCGAGTCCGAGCGCGCCCGCACCACCGTCAGCCGGATCTGCGTCGCCCCGCTGCTGGTGCCCGGCTCCCTGCCGGTACAGCCCCTGCTGGAGCGGCTGCGCAGCGAGCAACCCATGGCCGTGGTCGTCGACGAGTACGGCGGCACTGCCGGGGTGGTCACCCTGGAGGACATCGTGGAGGAGCTCGTCGGCGAGGTCCGCGACGAGCACGACCTCGCCGAGGACGCCGGTCCCGAGCTCGCCGCGGTACCCGCCGAGGACGGCCGCCCGTCCTGGGAGGCCGACGGCAGCTGCCGGGTGCAGACCCTGCGCCGGATAGGCCTGGAGGTGCCCGAGGGCCCGTACGAGACCGTCGCCGGCCTCGTCGCCGACCTGCTCGGCCGGATCCCGGCCCCCGGGGACCGCGCCGAACTGCCCGGCTGGAAGCTGTCCGTCCGCCAGGTCGGCCGTTACCGGGCCGAACGGGTCCGGCTGGTGAGGTTGCTCCCCGCCCCCCACCCGGCTCCCCACCCCGCCCCGGCCGCACGCCCGGACGCGGCTCCGGCCGCACGGCGGCCGGCGTCCCCCGAGCCCGGCCCCGCCGCCGGACACCCGGCCGACAGGGAGGCAGCGGTCCGATGAACGCACTGCAACTGCTCTTCGCACTGCTCCTGGTCCTCGCCAACGGGTTCTTCGTGGGCGCGGAGTTCGCCCTCGTCTCCGTCCGGCGCAGCCAGATCGAGCCGCTGGCCGCCGAGTCCAAGCCGGCCCGCCAGGTGCTGTACGGCCTGGAGAACCTGCCGCGGATGATGGCGGCGGCCCAGTTCGGGATCACCGTCTGCTCCCTGACCCTCGGCGCAGTCGCCGAACCGACGATGGCCCGTCTGCTGGAGCCGCTGTTCCACGCGGCGCACGTCCCGCAGGGCATGATCCACCCGCTGGGCTACGCGGTGGCCCTCGCCGCCGTCGTCTTCCTGCACCTGGTCATCGGCGAAATGGTGCCCAAGAACCTCGCCATGGCCGCCCCCGAGAAGACCGCGCTCTGGTTCAGCCCCGGCCTGGTCGCCTTCGCACGGCTGTGCGGCCCCGTCACCACCGCGCTGGGCTCCTGCGCGCACCTGGTGCTCCGCCTGTTCAAGGTGGAGCCCAAGGACGAGGTCGAGGCCGTCTACACCAGCGCCCAGCTCGGCCGGCTCGTCGAGGACTCCCGGCAGGCCGGGCTCCTGGAGCCGGGCGAGCAGGAGCGGCTGGAGGACGCCCTGGAACTGGGCAGCCGCCCGGTCACCGACGTCCTGCTCGCGCCGGAGCGGCTCGTCACGGTCGGCCCCTCGGCGACCCCGCGGCAGATCGAGCAGCTGACGGTCCGCACCGGCTACTCCCGCTTCCCCGTCCGCTCCGAGAACGGCGCCTTCATGGGCTACGTGCACGTCAAGGACGTACTGGACATGGAGGAGCGGGAGCGGGCCGTGCCCCAGCGGATCTGGCGCCGGATGCCCACCCTGTCCGCCACGCTCCCGCTGGACGACGCGCTCAGCGTCATGCGCCGGGACGCCACCCATCTGGCCCAGGTCGCCGACCCGGCCGGCCGGGTACTGGGCCTGGTCGCCCTGGAGGACGTCCTGGAGATGTTGGTCGGCGAGGTCCGCGACCCCGCGCACCGCGTCCCGGCCCGCCGGACCGGGCCGCGTGCCGAGGGCGCCCTGATCGGCTGACGGCCGATCCGCCACCGCTGCCCGGCAGGGGGCTCCCCCCGCCGGGCGGCGGTCACAGCGGCGGCGGCTCCGGGCGGTCGCGGTCCTGCGGGCCGCGGCCCGACAGGACCTCCCCGTACGCCTGCATCAGGTCGGGCAGCCGCAGCGTCGCCAGGTCCTCCCGGGAGGGCTCACCGGGGAAGCCCGCCAGCCGCAGGTCCCGGTACGCGCAGCTCTTCTCGTACAGGGTGCGCAGGAACCGGCCGTTGCCCAGCTCGTCGATCCAGCCCTGCTCCACCACATGCCCGCTGATGCTGCGCAGCTCGTCCAGGGCCTCCTCGTCCCAGCAGTCCCCGTTCGCGTCGGCCAGCACCCCGCCGATCGCCGTCAGCTCCAGCGGCCGGTAGCTGGGGAAGTCCACCCGGCTCGTGAACCGCGAGGACAGCCCGGGGTTGGCGGCCAACAGCCGGTCCATCCCGGCCGGATACCCGGCGAGGATCACCACCAGGTGGTCCCGGTTGTCCTCCGCCCGCTTCAGCAGCACCTGGAGCGCCTCGTCCCCGTACGCGTCGCCCTTGCTGTACCCGGTGTTGGACAGGCTGTACGCCTCGTCCACGAACAGCACCCCGCCGATCGCCGAATCGATCAGCTCGTTCGCCTTGACGGCGGTCTGCCCGAGGAACTCACCCACCAGGTCCGCCCGTTGGGCCTCCACCAGATGATCCCCGCCCAGCAGCCCCAGCGCGTAGAACACCCGGCCCAGGATCCGCGCCACCGTCGTCTTACCCGTGCCCGACGGCCCGGAGAACACGAAGTGCCGCTTGGGAGGCTGCACCGGCAACCCCTGCCCGGCCCGCAGCCGCGCCATGTGCAGCTGCGCCGAGAGGGCCTTCACCTGCCGCTTCACCGGCTCCAGGCCCACCATCCGCTCCAGCTCCGCGAGCGCCTCGGCCAGCAGCGCCGGATCGGCCGGCCCGGCCGGTAGCCCTCCGGGCGCGGTCTGCGGCGGGACCGCCACCTTGCGGCGCGCGCCTTCCACCCGGCCCGTACCAGGAGCCCCGAACCGCGGATCCGGCTCCGGAGCCATCAGCGGGTCCGGCTCCACCTGCCCGTCCGCCGCGATGTCCTGGACGGGGCCGCCGCCGAGGGCCACCGCCGCGAAGTCCCCGCCGACCGGGGAGAGATCGTGTCCGGAGTACCCCTCGTAACCGGCCGCGGCGTACCCGGCGTACCCGTCGGCCCCGTCCACGTAGTCGCTGTCCTCGATCGCCGTCAGCCGGGCCGCCGTGTCCATGAACGCCGGGTCCACCCGGTGCACCGCCCGGTACAGCGGCAGCGCCGCCGCGCTGCGCCCCGTCCCCTCGTGCGCCCGCGCCAGCCAGTACCGCAGCTCCTTGCGCTGCGGCTGCTCGCTGCGGCAGCGCATCAACGCCGCCGAGAGCATCGGCTCGGCCTGCCCGTACATCTCCAGCCGGACCCGGGCCATCCCGCCGAACAGGCCCGCCTCGATGCCGAGCAGCGGATCGTCCACCAGCGGCTCGGTGTGCCGCACCAGCTGCTCCCAGTCCTTGACCAGGTAGGCCCGGCAGGCGTGCAGGAACCGGACCTGCGCGTCGGTGTCCACCGGCGGCAGCGCTGCCAGTGCCTGGTCCAGTTCGGGGACGTGCCGGCCGTCCAGCCAGTGCGAGGCGTGGGCCAGCAGGAGGTCCCGCCGGCTCTCCAGGACGGGCTGCACCCACCAGCCCAGCCAGTACCAGGAGTTCAGCGTCCGCCGGTGGCGGGCCCGCTGCTCGCCGAAGCGGTCGCGGTGGGCGTACATGCGCAATAAGGC
This sequence comes from Streptomyces sp. NBC_00597, assembly GCF_041431095.1. Taxonomy (GTDB): domain Bacteria; phylum Actinomycetota; class Actinomycetes; order Streptomycetales; family Streptomycetaceae; genus Streptomyces. The sequence continues at coordinate 2,393,697 of NZ_CP107757.1, read as the reverse complement.
GTTCGTGGTGTCCACCCGGAGCGCGTGCAGGCCCAGCCATGCATCGGCCATCGAGGGATCCAGTCGTACGGCCGTCCGGAACTCCTCCTCGGCCTGCGGATAGGCGCCCATGGTGCAGGCGTCCACCCCGCGCAGCCAAGCGAGTTCGGCCGGGGCGTGCGTGCCCGGCGTGCCGAAATCCATCACTTCCCCCACAAGCCTGCCCCCGTGGTGCACAGCAACCCCCGCGTCGCGCCCGCGAGTTGTCCACTGCGCCGATGAAATCAGGGGTGCATCGTACCTGCGGCTACGCACCATACGTAGGGTGCGGTGGGCACCGGTCAGTGGCGCACCAGGGGCGCGCGAGGTGACTCAGGGTGAAGGATCCGGTGGGGTCGGGCCCGCGCGGAGCGGGTGCGGAAGCCCTCCGGGGCAGAACGAAGCCCCCGATCACGGGGGAACGATCGGGGGCTTCGCGTCTGCTGCGGCCTGGAAAGACCGCACATTCAGAACGTAAGGCCGGTGCGGGGCCCAGGTCAAGCACGTCGGTACAGGCCCGCTCAAGTGCTTTTCTTGAGCGGCTCAGGCCCGGGGGAGTCCGTCACCTTCGGTGACGGAAGAGGCCCTTCCGGCGGTCGCATCCGTCCCGGAAGTCCACTCGTATCCCGTACCGCTCTGGCGTACCAAAGTGCCGGCGAAGGGGCGCGAAGGATCATCGGAGAAGTGCGCGAGCTCCGCGCGCTCCCATCCGTCCCAGAAGTCGGAAAGTTCACGCCCGTCCCGATTTCGCCCGCGTCCCCAGGACTGTGCGCGCGGTGTCTCCATCCACAGCAGCCGCGCCAGATGCGGGCGCAGCGCCCGCCGGCCCGCCCCGACCCCTTCGATCAGCAGCACCGGCACCGGCTCCAGCACCCGCTCCGGGCCGAAGCGGCGCTCCACCCAGTCGTACGGGGCCCAGTGGGCCGGCCGCCCGGCGGCGAGCGGCTCCAGCACCTGCGCGCGCAGCCGCTCCGGCCAGCAGAACAGCTCCTCGTGGGTGGCCACGTCGTCCAGGTGCAGCACCGGCGCCCCGCCCAGCGCCTCGGACAGCCGCCCGGCGAAGGTGCTCTTCCCGGACCCCGCGTGCCCGTCGATGCCGATCAGCCGCACCGGGCCGAGGGACGGCGGCAGGGCGGCGAGCTCGCGTGCGAGCGATTGAAGTGACTGCTGAGGCTCCACCCGGCCAGCGTATGGCCCCTCGGGGCGGCGCAGGGCGCACGGGTCCGGCGCGCGGCCCGCCGCACGGCGCCCGGCGTCACCCCCGACACTGCGCCGTGGCTTCGGTGCCCGGCGGGCGGGAACTGGAAGGGTGGGGAAGCCGATCCGCCGCACCGACCCTTGGGGGCCACGCCGATGACCGCACCCACACCGCGCAGGGCCTTGCTGGCCCTCGCCCTAGCCGCGGCCACCGCGGTCACCGTCCCCGGCGGCCGGGCCTCGGCGGCCGGGGACCGTACGGAAGGCGGCCCGCAGGCCGGACCGGAAGCCGCCGCCGGGGCACCCGCCGAAGCGGAAGCCGCCGCGGGTGCGTCGGCCGGAGCCGCCGCCCACCAGACGGTCGACAACCGGTTCTGGTACTCCTACGCCCACTGGCGGGCCGGCACCCACCAGGGGACCGCCGCGCGCTCCGGCGCCCGCCCCGGGCTGGTGATCGGTTCCCCGGCCGGCCGCACCGAGTACACCGACCGGCACACCGGGAAGAAGGGCACCTGGGAACACGCCTCCTGGACCTCTCCCGTGCACCGCTCCCGCGTGCCCGGAACCGAGGCGATCCCTTCCTGGAACGCCCACACCCCGGCCGGCACCTGGATCCAGGTCGAACTGCGGGCCACCTACGGAACCCGCGCCGCCACCCCCTGGTACGTCATGGGGCGCTGGGCCTCCGGCGACGGCGACATCCGCCGCACCTCCGTGGACGGCCAGACCGACGGCACCTCCACCGTGTGGACCGACACCCTGGCCGTCGACGCCCCCGCACGGGCGGACGGCGTACGGATCGCGGACTGGCAGCTGCGCCTGACGCTGTACCGCAAGCCCGGGGCCACCGGGGGGCCGACGGTGTGGCTGGCCGGAGCCATGGTCTCCGACGTCCCGGACCGGTTCACCGTCGAGGCCTCCGCGCCCTCGGGCGAAGCCCACGAGCTGAAGGTCCCCCGCTACTCGCAGGAGGTCCACAAGGGCCAGTACCCCCAGTACGACAACGGCGGCGAGGCCTGGTGCAGCCCCACCTCCTCCCAGATGATCATCGAGTACTGGGGTCACAAGCCCGCCCCCACGGACCTGGCCTGGGTCGATTCCCGCTACGCCGACCCGCAGGTCTGCCACGCGGCCAGGTTCACCTACGACAGCGCCTACAAGGGCTGCGGCAACTGGCCCTTCAATGCCGCGTACGCCGCCACCTACGGCGATCTCGCCGGGGTCGTCACCCGGCTCCGCTCCCTCGCCGACCTGGAGACCCTGGTCCGCTCGGGCATCCCCGCGATCACCTCGCAGTCCTTCCGCACCGAGGAGCTCACCGGTGCGGGCTACGGCACCGCGGGCCACCTGATGACCGTCATCGGCTTCACCGCCGCCGGGGACGTGGTCGCCAACGACCCGAACTCGCCCGACAATCCGGCGGTCCGCCGCGTCTACGAGCGGCGCGAGTGGGAGAACGTGTGGCTGCGCACCAAGCGCCACAACGCTGCGGGCAAGGTCGCCAGCGGGTCGGGGGGCATCTGCTACCTGTACGCCCCGGCCCGCCCGACGCCCGCCCAGATCCAGGCCCTGCGGGCGGTGGGAGTGCTGTGAGGGCGGCGGCTCCGAAACTTTCCGAACTTCCGGAAGTTCCCGTTGACCCCGGGCGAAGATAAGCGGAATATAAGGTCATAAAGGGCACATAAAGGCTTCTACAGGAGGCGGCCCGCCATGACCACCCACAGCATCGAACAGCACCCCGACCTCGCCGAGATGCGCTCCCGGTTCGAGCGGGTCACCAGCACCCCCGCCGCCCAAGCCGTGGAGGCGCTGGCCCTCATCACGGGCCTGTACCTGGCGGCCTCGCCGTGGATCGCCGGGTTCAGCGGGCTCGGCCCGCTGGCGGTCAACAACCTGATCGCCGGCCTGGCGTACTGCCTCTGCATGAGCGGACTCGGCTCCGCTTATGAGCGCACCCACGCGATGGCCTGGACGGCGGTCGCCATCGGAGCCTGGACGATCGTGGCTCCATGGGTCATCGCCGGGGACGTCAGCACCACCCGCAGTGTGGTCAGCAACGTCATCGCCGGCGGTGTCGCCCTGCTGCTCGCCCTCTCCATGGCGGGCATGGCGGGCCGCAACCGCACGGCCTGATCCCTCGCGTGCCGGGCCCCGACCGCATACCGGCCGGGGCCCGGTGGCACGCCGGGGCGGGCGTGCCGGGGCGTGATGCGTGCCACGCGTGACGATCGTCTCTCCCGCGAAAGCCGCATACGCTGTCACATTGGACGGCATGACCGCACACAGCGCCGCCCTCACCGCCCGCGCCCGCAAGCTCGTCGGGACCGGCGGGCCCAAGGACGACTCCAAGTGGCTGGAGCACGTGCTCGGCTGGACGCTGGTCGTCGTCGTCGCCATGTTCGTCACCCAGGTCGGCTGGCTCTGACCCCGGCCCCGGCTCTGACCCCGGCCCCGGCCCCGGCCCCGGAGCCCGTCGTCACGAGGCCTCCAGCCGCAGCCCGTCGGTGACGATCACGTCCGAAGTGACCAGGTCCTGCTCCGCGCTGACCCGGGTCATGAAGACGAACGGCGGGATCACCGGGGGAGCGGGCAGTCCGTCCGAGCCGAAGGTGAGGCACAGCAGCCCATCGATGCAGCCGCTGAACTTCGTCAGGTACAAGGTCACGTCGCCCCGCAGCTCAAGGGACCTGGCGGCCAGGCCGTACTCCTCGCGCCCGTCACGGGTGCGCAGCCGGTAGTCCTCCAGTGATGCCGCGCGCACCTTCAACACCAGCACCCTCAGCGGTCCGTCGGCGGTCGCGACCTCGGTGACACCCGCGAACGCGAAGCCCTGCGGGGCGAAGAGCGAGGTCGTCACGGTCGGCGGAGTCCGGGTCGCCGCCGGCGGCCCGGAGGCCGGACCCGCCGCCCTGGCGGGCGGGGCCCACGCCGTCGGCGCGGCGGCCAGCAGCAGCGGGAGCACGACGGCGAGCGTCCGAGGACGGCGCCGCCCGGGCCCTTCCCGTACGGCCCGTTCCCGCCCGGGCCACTCCCGGCGCGCACGGGGCCTGCGCGTCCGCCCCTTCCTCGTCCGCCGCCCCGTCGGGCAGCGCGCTCCCGGCGATCCCGAGCAGCGTGCCGACCAGGAACCCGCCCAGGTTCGTCGCCACGAACGACAGCACGGACAGCAGCAGGGCGTGGACGCAGACGTACGCCCGGGCCCGGGGCGCGCACCACAGGAACAGCCCCGCGGCGACCGGCGCGGCGCCGATCCCCACCGCGGCGATCCCGCCGAGGCCCGGGCTCACCAGTACGGTCAGCGGGGAGAGCGGGACGAGCAGCAGCTCCGCCCCGCCCAGGAGGACGAGCAGACCGCCCCAGAACGGCCGGGTCCGCGCCAGGCGCGCAGCCGCCGCCGCTGCCGGGCGAGCGCCGGCCGGATGCGAGGGCGGGATGCGAGGGCGGTGGCGACGGCTCAGAAGCGCTTCGTGCCGTCCAGGTCCACGCTCACCTGCATGCCCTTGAGTCGGAAGTTCCCGCCCGTCGCGGACCAGGCGTGCGATTTCACGCCGACGACCTCGATGTCCCCCGCCTGCAGACCGAACTTCCCCGGCTCACCCCTGATGCCGTCCACCCGGTCGAGGGTCGAGGCGTCCCGGCCGATCTGCGCCGTGCCGAAGGTCGTGTCGCCGTCGAGGTCCTCGCCGTCGATGACGAGGTTGCTCGCCGTGACCTGCCCGGCCGGTCCGCCGGCCGTCAGCTTGAAGACCACCTTTCCCAGTGGGGTGTCCACCTCGGCGGCCTGGCAGACGTCGCTAAGGGTGGCCTCGCCGATGCCGAGCAGCGCCACCGGACGCCCCTTGCCGTCGACGGAGCGGTCCGTCTGCACGTACGAGGCCAGGCCCCTGCTGCTCAGTTTGGAGGACCACGGCGGCCGCGGGCACCGCGACGGCGGCCGACTTCCGCCAGTCGACCCGGCCCTCGCCTCCCGTACGTCGTCCGGTGCGCAGGGGAAGTGCATGAGACAGGTCTGCCATACTGCGGGCATCCTGTGGCAGTTCGAGGCTGGGGCCGAATTTGAATAATAGTCAACAGCGTGGTGCGAGCGGGCGTTCGCAGGTTCGCAGGACCGAACTCATAGGCATCGGCCGCAAGTTGTTCGCCGACACCGCATATGACGCGCTCTCCATGGACGACATCGCCAAACAGGCCGGCGTCGCCAAGGGGTTGATCTACTACTACTTCAAGAGCAAGCGCGGCTACTACCTCGCGATCGTCGAAGACTCGGTGGCCGAGCTCGTCGCGCGCGCCGCCGGGGAGCCCGACCTGCCCAAGGTCGAGCGGGTGCGTCGCACCATCGACGGCTACCTCCACTACGCCGAGCACCACCAGGCCGCCTACCGCACCATCGTCACGGGCGGAGTGGGCTCGGACGCCGAGGTGCGCGCGATCCGCGATGCGGTCCGCGAGGAGCTGGTGGCCACCATCGCCGAAGGCGCCTACGGGCGCCGCGCCATCCCGCCGATCGCCCGGCTCGCGCTGGTGGGCTGGCTGTCCGGGGTCGAGGGGACCACTTTGGAGTGGATCGGCGCCCCGGCCGCCGCTGCGGGGACGGGGACCGGCGTCGAGGCGGACTCAGGTTGGGGCGAGGACGCGGATCACGGCGCGGACGCCTCGCCCCGGCAGCCCGACCGGGCCCGGCTCGGAGCCCTGCTCGTGCGCCAGCTGCGCGCGACTCTGACGGTGATCGGGGAGTTCGTCCCGGAGTGTCCGCCGCCGCCCCTTCCCGAAGGGGCGTTCGAGACGGTCGATGATCTTGCCCCGGTGACGGGACGCTCCTGATCGGGCATACTCAAGCCGCCGCAGCCACTGAACTGCCCCTTCCGTGATCCGGGAGGGCAGTATCGGCTGTGAGAGCACCGAGACCCGGCGGCGCGTCCCACACCTCACGCGTCGCCGCCGTGCCCGACGAGGGAGGAGAGCGCCGCCATGACTGACCGCGCCCCGCAGCCGGTGGACCGTCAGCTGCCCACCGAGGAGTCCCGGGATCTCCTCGCACTCGTGCGAGAGATCGCACAGCGGGAGATCCGCCCCGTGGCCGCCGACGAGGAGGACGCCGGGCGTTTCCCGCGCGCGATCTTCACCCTGCTGTCCGAGGCCGGCCTGCTCGGTCTTCCGTACGCCGGTGAGTACGGCGGCGGCGAGCAGCCGTACGAGGTCTACCTCCAGGTCCTGGAGGAGCTCGCCGCGGCCCGCCTGACCGTCGGGCTCGGCGTCAGCGTGCACTCCCTGGCCTGCCACGGCCTGGCCGGATACGGCACCGAGGAGCAGCAGAAGGCCCACCTGCCCGCCATGCTCGGCGGCGGCCTGCTCGGCGCCTACTGCCTCTCCGAGCCCGCCTCGGGATCCGACGCCGCGTCGCTGACCACCAAGGCCGTGCGCGATGGCGACGACTGGATCATCACCGGCACCAAGGCGTGGATCACCCACGGCGGCGTCGCCGACTTCTACACCGTCCTCGCGCGCACCGGCGGCGAGGGCCCCAAGGGCATCACCGCCTTCCTGGTGCCCGGCGACGCGGAGGGCCTGACGGCCGCCGTCCCCGAGAAGAAGATGGGCATGAAGGGCTCGCCCACCGCCCAGCTGCACTTCGACGGGGTCCGCGTCCCGGACACCCGCCGCATCGGCGAGGAGGGCCAGGGCTTCACCATCGCGCTGGCCGCCCTGGACGCGGGTCGCCTCGGCATCGCCGCCTGCGCCATCGGCGTCGCGCAGGCCGCCCTGGACGAGGCCCTCGCGTACGCCCTGGACCGCAAGCAGTTCGGGCACCCGATCGCGGACTTCCAGGGCCTGCGCTTCATGCTCGCCGACATGGCCACCAAGATCGAGGCCGGGCGGGCCCTGTACCTGGCCGCCGCGCGGCTGCGCGACGCGGGCAAGCCCTTCTCCCGCCAGGCGGCGATGGCCAAGCTGTTCTGCACGGACGCCGCCATGGCCGTCACCACGGACGCGGTCCAGGTCCTCGGTGGCTACGGCTACACCGCGGACTTCCCGGTGGAGCGCCTGATGCGCGAGGCGAAGGTGCTCCAGATCGTCGAGGGCACCAACCAGATCCAGCGCATGGTCATCGCCCGCCACCTGGCCGGCCCGGAATCGCGCTGACGGCGACGGGGCCGCGCCGGCTCATGGCCGGCGCGGCCCCGTCGCGTCATGCCGTCACCCGGGTCGCTTGACCATCGAGACGTATTCGGACATCTCGTTGAAGCCGTGGCGCGTGACACCGCCGAGGTTGAACGAGCCGCCCGCCCCCGGACGGGCCGTTTCGTTGAGCATGTACGTGGAGCCGGGCCCCCACTGGTTCTCTTCCTGGGCCTCCTGCGAGGTGATGGACGAGGACGAGGCGATCCCGTTGCGCACGGTGCTCTCGATGTTGCGGTAGCGGGTCCCCTCGCCGACCGCGGCGATCGCGTGGATGAGCGCCCTGCGCACGGCGTCCCGGTCCTGGTTGCCGTCGGCCGCGTGGCGCCACAGCGTCTGGAAGTGGCCCTGCAGGCCGGCCAGGGTGATCGACAGGGTCCTGCGGTTGGCGTCGCCCACTTCCAGGCCCTGGTTGCCGTTGCTACTGCCGTAGCTGCCGCTGTAACCGAGATTGACCGCATTGCGGCCGAGTATCTGGCCGAGGTTGTACTGCGGATCGGTGAACTGGAAGACGGGGCCGCCGCCCCCGGCGGTCGCGAAACCGCGCAGGTACAGGTCCTGGGCCGTCACGTAGAGGCTGAGCCGGCGGCCCTCGGGCAGGGCGACGACCACCTCGATGATGTCGTTGGCGTTGCGGGTCTGCCACACGGTGCGGTTGCCGTGGCCCCGCAAGATGGTGCCGGTCTGGTGCAGCGAGAGGATGAAGCGGGTGTACTCGGCGGCGGCGTTGCGCTGGTCGCCGGTCAGGTCCCAGTTGTACTGGACCTGCTGGATGCCCACGGCCTGGGCGGCGGGCGCTGCGGACGGTGCTTCGGTGGCGGCCTGGGAGGCGGGGGCCGTCGCGCCGAGCAGGGCGAGACCGAGGAGGGCCGCGGGAAGGGTCTTGCGCATCGGGGTCCTTCGTACGAGAGGGGATTCGTGGGTTGCTGTCGGCGCCGGTGTCGCCGCCGGTGTCGGTACCGGCATCAGTTCACGGCGAAGGTGACGTACGCGTTGTCGCCGGCTCCGCCCGAGGTGGTGCAGCGGTGCGGCGCGGGGACCTGGCACTCGTACTTGTTGCTGCCCGAGAAGGGGTTGTCCCAGCGGATGGAGACGGTGCCGCCGCCCGCCATCGTGTAGTTCGCGTAGCCCTCGGTTCCGGTCATGAAGCCCTCCGACTCGCTCGCCCACGAGGCGCCGGCGCCGGGGTTGATCAGGGACGGCGGAAGGCTGTTGGCGGTCCAGATGCCGTGGGACAGCCCGGCGCCGGTGCGGGCGAGCAGCGTGCCGCTGTTGTTGATCACTCGGACGGCGGTGCTGCGGGCGGCCTGGGCCGTCATCTCCGTCGACGCGGCCCGTGCCGCGAACGCCGCGGGTCCGCCGGTCAGCGTGAAGTTGACGGTGGCGTTGTCGCCGCCCCCGCCGGTACGGGTGCAGGCGTAGCCGGTCGGCGCCTCACAGCTGTAACTGTTCGAGCCGGCGTACGGGTTGTTCCAGTGGATCTTTATTGGTTGACCGGTCGCCGTGACCCGGTAGGTGGTGTAGCCCTCCGTCCCGGTGAGCATGCCGCACGAGCGGCTGCCCCAGGAGGTGGTGATGCCCTTGGCGATGTAGTCCGGCGGCAGGGCGTCGTTGTTCCAGCAGCCGTGGGGCAGGTCGGAGCTGACCCGGGTCAGCTGCTGGCTGGTGCTGTTGCTGAAGACGACGTCCGTACTGCGGGCCGAGGACGCGGCGACGGGCGACGGACCGGCGGCCGGTGCGGCCTGCGCCGCGGGGGCGAGCGCGGTCGCCCCCGCCGCCAGCGCGGCGACGGCGGTGAGCGCGGAGGCCCACCGGGCCCGGGAACGGGTCAGCTGCATGGGGTGTGTCCCTTCGAGTCGTGAGCGGGGGCGCGGTGGTGCGGATCAGTCGACGTAGAACAGCTGGTACTGGTTGTTCCAGGTCGGGTTGCATTCGTAGCGGCTGAAGAGCCCGAGCGCGATGCTCAGCGAGCCGGCCTGGATGCACTGAGAGAAGGACGGGTAGGTCCCGCCCGGCTCCCGGTAACCGGCAGTGGCCGCCTGGGCGTTCGCCGCGCCACCGACGCCGAGCAGTAGGGCCGTGCCCGCGCAGAGGGCGACGGCGAACGAGCGGCGGCGGGTCGAGGCCGCGATGGCTGATCTCATGGGGATTCCTTTCGGGCATGCCTCATCGCGCCGCGGCGGTGCCGGGCTCATCGAAGAGGAAGGGGGGAGCAGGGAAGAGAAGGAGACTGGGTCGGGCCCACATCCACCCAACCGGCGGCGGATGGTGTCCGCCGCCCCCGCACCCGGTCTCCCGGATGGTTCAGTTCAGCGGCTTGCCGGGGCACACGGAGCTGCCCCACGCCGTGGTCACGGGGCAGGGCTTGTCGCCGTGGCCGCCGCCGCCGTTTCCGTGTCCGTTGCCGCGCCCGTCGTGCGAGTCGTCGTGGCCGCCGTCGGCCCTGTCGGCGAGTTCGTGGCCCGCAGTGACCCGGACGCCGGAGCCGGCGGGGCCGTCGGTCGTGTCGGCGCCGTGGCCGGTGACGGCGGCGCCGCCCAGCCACAGGCAGGCCGCGAAGGCCAGTCCCGCCGTCAGTCGCAGGGTTTTGACGTTCACGGCAACTCCTCTGTCGGGCAAGGGCGTCGGGGGCGGCGAGGGCGCCGTTTCCGCCGTTTCCGCCGGTTACGAGGACGACTCTGCCAGGGCCCGCTGGCACCCGGCAGGCCTGGAAGGGATCATGTGGATGCCATGCATCTTTAGGAGGCAAGCGGTGGAAATGGGCGCGGATTCAGGAACAGGCGTACCCCGACTCGACGAACCGGCGACCCTGCTGTACCGGTGGACCCTCGTCCACGGCCGGCTCACTCCCACGACGCTGCCACGCGCCGCGGCCGAGACTGGCCTCAGCGAGCAGGCCTGCACGGGGGCGATCGCGCAGCTCGCGGAGGTGTACCTGTTCCAGCCGCTGCCCGGCGGCAACGGGGGAGGAGAGGACGCCGACGCGGGCTGGCGGGCCGTGAGCCCGCAGTCGGCCGGCGCGCAGGTCCTCGCCGAGAAGGAGACCGAATTACGGGCCCACGAGGCGGACTTACGTGAGCAGCGCGAACAACTCCAGCGGCAGCGCGACGGATTCAGCGCCCTCGTCCCCGTCTACCTCCAGGCCCGCCGGGACACCTTCCCCGAGGGGACCATCGACCACCTCCCGGACCAGTTCGCGGTCCGCGCGCTGCTCACCGAGGTCGTCGACACCTGCCGCAGCGAGGTCCTGGTCTCCAAGCACGGCGGCTCCTTCCCGCCGGCCGCGCTGCGCGAGGCGCTGCCCCGGGACCTGGCCCTGCTCGCCCGCGGGGTTCGGATGCGCAGCCTCTACCAGCACGCCACCCGCTTCGACCAGGCGACCCGGGTGCATGCCGAACAGCTCATCGGTGCTGGTGCGGAGATCCGCACGCTGCCCGAGGTGCTCCCGCAGATGATCCTGGTCGACGGCCAGCTCGCCCTGCTGCCCGCCCGGTCCGGTGGCGCGCTGGTCATCCGCGAGCCCGACCTGATCGGCTACCTGCTGGACGTCTTCCAACGGGACTGGGCGAACGCCACCCCCTTCGCGACCGGCCCACAGGCGGCCCACGGCGTATCGGAGGCCATGAAGCGGAGCATCCTGGTGCTGCTCGCCAAGGGGCTCAAGGACGAGTCCATCGCCCGGCGGCTGGGAGTCTCCCTGCGGACCTGCCGCCGCCACGTCTCCGAAATCCTGGACGGCCTCGGGGCGCACAGCCGCTTCCAGGCGGGGGTGATAGCGGAGCGGAAGGGCCTGACCGGCCACCCGGTCGCCGCCCCGGCGGTCCCTGCGCGGGAAGCCCCCGTCGGGGAGGCCCCGACTGCCGCGGCACCCGAACCGGTGCCGGACCTCCAGAAGACCGCGGCCAAGAGCGGGACCGGGACCGACGCCGGGGCCGGAACCGGCGCGGAAGCCGCAGCCCGGGCCGGGGTCGGGACCGGAGCCGGAACCCGGGCCGAGGCCGGGGTCGGAACCCGGGCCGAGGCCGGGGTCGAGGCCGGGGTCGGAGCCCGGGCCGAGACCGGGGCCGGGGCTGGAACCGGCGCGGAAGCCGCAGCCCGGGCCGGGGCCGAGACCGGAGCCGGAACCCGGGCCGAGGCCGGGGTCGGAACCCGGGCCGGGGCCGGGGCCCGCCCGGGGGTCGGGAGCCCGCCGCGCTGCCCTGGGTGCGACCGTCCGCTCCCCGTCGCGGCCACCGCCCAGCGGCAGGGCCGACCGCCCCGCTACTGCTCGGCGCCCTGCCGCTCCCGCGCCTATCGGGCCCGGCTCAAGTCACGCCAGGCTCCGGACGCCCCGTGACGTAATCGCCCACCGCGACACGAAAGTCGACGAACCGCCTGCCCGGTGCGCCGCTTCAGCTGCCGTGGAGCGGTCCGGCCGGCCAGATCGGAGAGCCGGCGACCCGAGACCACTCCGGATCGCGGCGACCCGGCAGGGTGCGTCCGTCGTCGGCCCAACGAGCCAGCAGCGCATGGTAGATCGGCGGGTCGGACTGCCGCTGCGGAACCGATTCTTCGTAGCCGGGCGGCGCCGGACGCCGTCGCTGCCCCGTTCTTGCCCCAGGGGTTTCGAGCGTGGTCATACGAGGCCAACGCGCCACTCGACCCACGGGTAACCGCCAGCGCCCGCCGGGTATCCGTTCGAGGTGTCCCCGTCGCGCCGGCCCGATCCCCTTCCCGGAGTGGCCAGACGTGCTGGGATGTCAGGGAGTGACAGAACTCTGGTCCAGGGCCCAGTATCTGACGTACCGTCATATCCACGCGAGCCGACGCCGCAGCCCGCGGCCCCGCACCCCGCCCCACCACGCCGTCCAGGAGGTTTGCCATGCCCGCGGACCGACCCGTACCCCTCGACGAATACCCCGTCCACCAGGCCCCGTTGTCGATGAAGCACCTCGTCAGCGGCGACCGGAACGCCTATGACCGCTGCATCTTCCACGTCTTCGACCATGCGGGCCGGGCCGTCCTCGTCCTCGGCCTCGGCGTCTACCCCAACGCCGGGGTCATCGACGCCTACGCCACCCTGCGCACCGGCGACGAACTCCTCGCCGTCCGCGCCTCCGACGCCCTCACCGACGACCGCATGAACCTCTCCGTCGGCCCGCTGCGGATCACCGTCGACGAACCCCTGAAGCGGATCACCCTCCAGTGCGACGCCGACCCCGCCGATCCCGACGGGCTCTCCTACGACATCACCTGGACCGCCGAGTTCCCCGCCGTCTGGGAACCGCACCACGTGCAGCGGCGCGGCGACCGCCTCATGCTCGAAGGCCGCCGCTTCGTCCAGGCCGGGCACGTGACCGGCACCATCCGCGCCAAGGGCCGGGAGCACGCCCTCACCCCCCACGAGTGGACCGGCACCCGCGATCGCAGTTGGGGCGTGCGCCCCATCCCCGGCGAGGACGGCGGCCGCGCCGCCGAGGAGCACCGGCCCGAAGGCTTCCACTGGCTCTGGATCCCCGTCCGCTTTGAGGACCGCTTCGTCATGGTCATCGCCCAGGAGGACGCCGACGGGCACCGCACCCTGAACGAGGCCGTCCAGGTCTTCCCCGAGGACAGCGGCCGCCACGACGTACAGCTCGGCTGGCCCCAGACCGAGATCCGCTACCGCCCCGGCACCCGCCACCCCGAGAGCGCCGTCGTCCACCTCGCCGACCCGGCCCGCAAACCCCTCGAACTCGGCGTCGAGATCCTGAACTCCTCCCCGCTCGCCGTCGGCGCGGGCTACCCGCCCGCCGCCGACTGGCAGCACGGCACCTGGCAGGGCCGCGGCTGGAGCGACCGCCGCACCTACGACCTCTCCGACCCCACCGCCCACCCCGTGGCCGCCTTCGGCGTCACCGACCATTCCGCCCGCTTCACCCTCGACGGGCAGACCGGCTTCGGGATCTTCGAGCACGGCAGCTTCGGCCGCCACGACCCGAGCGGCTTCACCGACTACGGCTCAGTGGCCCAGTAGAAGAAAGGGGAAGTCATGGCAGCACCGGCACCACGCCCGCGCACCTCCACCCGCGAACCCGAGGAACTCGGCCGGCGCCTCGAAGCCTGGCTCGACACCCAACTCCCCGGCGCGAAGGTCACGGGCGTCCGCGTCCCCGGGTCCAACGGCATGTCCAGCGAGACCCTGCTCTTCGACATCGAACACCCCGACACCCCGGTCCGCGCCTGCGCCCTGCGCCTCGCCGCCGACCCGGCCGCCTACACCGTGTTCCCCACCTACGACATGCCCCGCCAGCACCGGGTGATGAGCCTGGTCGTTGCCCACACCGACCTGCCCGTCCCGCGCGTGCTGTGGCTGGAGCAGGACCCCGGACCGCTCGGCGCGCCCTTCTTCGTCATGGCCCGCGCCGAGGGCCGGGTCCCGCCCGACGTCATGCCCTACACGTACGAGGGGAACTGGCTGCACGCCGCGAGCGGCTCCGAACGCGCCGCACTCCAGGAGGCGAGCATCTCGCTGCTGGCCCGGCTGCACGACCAGTTCCCCGCCGAACGGGCCGAGTTCCTCCTCCCCGAAGGGACCGGCAGCCCCCTGCGCCGCCACGTCGACGCCCAACGCGCCTACTACGCCTGGGTGGTCGAGGGCCTCGCACCGTCCCCGCTGCTGGAGCGGGCCTTCGACCGCCTGGAGGAGCTGTGGCCCGCGGACGAGGGCCCCGCCGTCCTCAACTGGGGCGACGCCCGCATCGGCAACGTCGTCTACCAGGCCGACGGGTTCGAGCCGGTGGCCGTCCTGGACTGGGAGATGGCCGCGTACGCCCCGCGCGAGGTCGACCTCGGCTGGACCGTCTACCTCCACCGCTTCTTCCAGGACCTGACCGTCGGCTTCGGCCAGAGCGGCCTACCGGACTTCCTGCGCCGCGCCGATCTGGAGCGCCGGTACGCCGAACTCACCGGACACACCCCGCGGGACATGGAGTTCCACACCCTGTACGCCGCCCTGCGGCACGGGATCGTGATGCTGCGCATCGCCTACCGGCAGGCGTACTTCGGCGAGGTCGCGGTCCCGGTGAACGCCGAGGAAGCGGACGGACTGATCCTGCACCACGCCAGCCTCAGGGCCATGGTGCAGGGCACGTACTGGTAAACCGCGGCCGGGAAGGCCGTCAGGCGGCCTGCGCGTGCTGCCGCATCTGCGGCAGCAGCGTCGGCGCCGGCATCTGCACGGGACGCGAACCGGGACCGCCGACGTGCGAGAACGGCTGAGTGCGCCAGTCCAGACCTTGCGGCAGGTCCAGCAGCACGACCTCAAGCTCCTGGGACGCGTCGGGGCCCGTGCCGACGGTCGGCAGCGCCTCGGAAGCCGGGCGGCCCGTGCCCGCGCACACCGTGAGCCCGAACGGGTTCCACGGGGTCAGGCAGTGCGCGTGCTCCGGCAGGTACTCCTCGTCCGCGACGAGGGCGATCGACTGGCCGCAGTCCGGGCAGATCGCGTGGTGGATCTCGAAGCCGTCGAACCCGTCGGCGTCTTCGAGGTACTCGTCGTCGCCGGCGTCGGCGAATTCCAGGGGCTCCGGTTCGGTGCGACCGGCGCGCTTGGTGTTCTGCATGGATGTACTCCCCCTTGGGTGGGCCGGGCGGGCTGGTTCTACGGCCTCGGCCACAGCAAGCACTTCCCGCCGCGCGGCACGAGTAACCACAACATCCCGCCGTACGCCTGCATACCCTTGTGGCTTTGGTCACATGCCCGCCGCAGGTGCCACTTGTGGCCGGACAGCACTGTGCCTGAACCGCCCTTGGGCCTTAGGTTGAGCGGCTATGAGCGCAATGGAGGAGCTGGACCGCCAGATCGTGGATCTGCTCGTGCGGGACGGGCGGATGAGCTACACGGACCTGGGCAAGGCCACGGGACTGTCCACGTCGGCGGTCCACCAGCGAGTACGCCGTCTGGAACAGCGCGGGGTGATCCGCGGGTACGCGGCCGTCGTCGATCCCGAAGCCGTGGGCCTGCCCCTGACGGCCTTCATCTCGGTGAAGCCCTTCGACCCGAGCGCGCCGGACGACATCGCAGACCGGCTGGCCGGCGTACCCGAGATCGAGGCCTGCCACAGCGTCGCGGGCGACGAGAACTACATCCTCAAGGTCCGTGTGGCGACCCCGCTGGAGCTGGAGGACCTCCTGGGTCGCCTCCGCGCCCTGGCCCACGTTTCGACCCGCACCACGGTGGTCCTCTCCACCCCGTACGAAGCGCGCCCGCCCCGCGTCTGACTCCTGTGGACCCGGGGCCTCGGGCCCCTCGTGCAGCTCGGCGCCGGGGCGCGTCCCCGGCTCCGGCCCGCTGCACCGGACTCCGTCCGGCCGGCCGTCCGCGGGGGCGCGGTCGAGGCGGGCCCGCGGACCCGCGAAACTGTGGGCATGACTGACCGCACCGCCAGCTCCCTCGACGCCGCCGGAGCCTCCGCATCCGAACGGACCGTCCTCCTCCGCGGGGGCGAGGTACACAGCCCCGCCGACCCCTTCGCCACCGCGATGGTCGTCGAGCGCGGACACATCGCCTGGGTCGGCTCCGAAGGCGCCGCCGACGCCTTCGCACAGGGCGTCGACGAGGTCGTCGACCTGGACGGGGCGCTCGTCACACCCGCCTTCACCGACGCGCACGTCCACACCACCTCCGCCGGGCTCGCCCTCACCGGCCTGGACCTCACCGGCGCCGCCTCCCTCACCGACGCCCTGCGGCTCGTCCGCGCGTACGCCGAGGGCCGCCCCGGCGACCGGGTGCTCCTCGGCCACGGCTGGGACGCCGCCCGCTGGCCCGAGCGCCGCGCACCCCGGCGCGAGGAGCTCGACGAGGCCGCCGCCGGCCGCCCGCTCTACCTCAGCCGCATCGACGTGCACTCCGCCGTCGTCACCACCGCCCTGCTGGACCTCGTCCCGGCCGTCTCCGTCCGCGGAGACGAACCGCTGACCCGCGACGACCACCACGCCGTCCGCAGGGCCGCGCTCGCCGCCGTCACCCCCACCCAGCGCGCCGAGGCACAGCGGGCCGCCCTCGACCGTGCCGCCTCCCTCGGCATCGGCTCCGTCCACGAGTGCGGCGGCCCCGACATCTCCTCCGCCGAGGACTTCGCGGACCTCCTCAACCTCGCCCGCGAGCGGTCCGGCCCCCGCGTCTTCGGGTACTGGGCCGACCGCGACCTCGAACAGGCCAAGGAACTCGGCGCGATCGGCGCCGCCGGCGACCTCTTCGTGGACGGCGCCCTCGGCTCCCACACCGCCTGTCTGCACGCCCCGTACGCCGATGCCGGCCACACCGGCACCGGCTACCTCGATGCCGCCGACGTCGCCGCGCACGTCGCCGCCTGCACCGAGGCGGGCCTCCAGGCCGGTTTCCACGCCATCGGCGACGCCGCCCTCACCGCCGTCGTCGAGGGCGTCCGCGCCGCCGCCGACAAGGTCGGCCTCGCCCGCGTCCGCGCCGCCCGGCACCGCGTCGAACACGCCGAGATGATGACCCCCGTCACCATCGCCGCCTTCGCGGACCTGGGCCTCACCGCCTCCGTGCAGCCCGCCTTCGACGCGGCCTGGGGCGGCGAGGACGGCATGTACGCCGACCGGCTCGGCGCCGAGCGCGCCCGCTCCCTGAACCCCTTCGCGGCCCTGCTCAAGGCCGGCGTGCCGCTCGCCTTCGGGTCCGACGCGCCCGTCACCCCGTTCGACCCCTGGGGCACCGTCCGGGCGGCCGCGTTCCACCGCACCCCCGAGCACCGGATCTCCGTAAGGGCCGCGTTCACCGCCCACACCCGGGGCGGCTGGCGTGCCCTCGGCCGCGACGGCGCGGGCGTGCTGGTGCCCGGCGCACCCGCCGACTACGCCCTCTGGGAGACCGCCGAACTGGTCGTCCAGGCCCCCGATGACCGGGTCGCCCGTTGGTCCACGGACCCCCGTTCGGGGACCCCCGGACTGCCCGACCTGACCCCCGGCGGCGATCTGCCGGTGTGCCTCGCCACCGTCGTCGGCGGGCGGGAGGTATTCGTACGGCCACAGGGGTGATCCGGTCGGCCTCGGTTCGGTACGGGCACTCGGACCCGGATAGGTTCGGCCGGGTCCACCACCGGACGTCCGTACCGGGCGGATCCGTCTGCTCAGCGCGCCCGCGCCTCGGGGGCGAGGGAAGGTTTCGCCGGACGGGGGTCCCCCCTGCTCCGAAGGGGCTCGGGGGAGGGTGGCCCGGTCGGGACCCCGCGGTCCAGTAGACAACGGTCACGGCGACCCGCAGCCAGCGGGAGCCGGACCGGCCCGAAGGACCGCGGGCCCCGACCACTGTTCTAAAGTCATCCTCTGTGACAGGACGTACAAGAACACGAAGGCGGACCCAGTGAGCGACGGCGGACAGCGGGCCCACGGACCGCTCGGGACGGCCTTGGTGATCATTCCGACCTTCAACGAGGCGGAGAACATCGGGACGATCGTCGGCCGCGTGCGCGCGGCGGTGCCCGAGGCGCACATCCTGGTCGCGGACGACAACAGCCCCGACGGCACCGGCAAGATCGCCGACGAGCTGGCGGCCGGCGACGACCACGTGCACGTCCTGCACCGCAAGGGCAAGGAGGGCCTCGGCGCCGCCTACCTGGCGGGCTTCTCCTGGGGCCTGGAGCGCGACTACGGCGTCCTCGTCGAGATGGACGCGGACGGCTCCCACCAGCCGGAGGAGCTACCGCGGCTGCTCACCGCGCTGGCCGGGGCGGACCTCGTCCTGGGCTCGCGATGGGTGCCGGGCGGCCGGGTGGTGAACTGGCCCAAGAGCCGGGAGTTCCTCTCGCGCGGCGGTTCGACGTACTCCCGGCTGATGCTGGACGTCCCGATCCGCGACGTGACCGGCGGCTACCGGGCCTTCCGCCGCGAGACCCTGGAGGGGCTGGGCCTGGACGAGGTGGCCTCCGCCGGCTACTGCTTCCAGGTCGACCTGGCCCGCCGGGCCGTCCACCAGGGCTTCCGCGTCGTCGAAGTGCCCATCACCTTCGTCGAGCGCGAGTTCGGCGACAGCAAGATGAGCAAGGACATCGTGGTGGAGGCCCTCTGGCGGGTCACGCAGTGGGGCCTCAAGGCCCACGCGGCGAAACTGACCGGCCACGACAAGGGCCCCAAGCAGACCTGACGGGGTACCGGCCGGCCCCTAGGGGATGTCCGGTACCTCCGGCTGAGGCCGCTTTTACGCCACCCCAGGCACACTGGGGGTATGACGACCGGCGTTCCCCTTTCGACGGCCCCCCGACGGCGCTCCCGCGCCCGCACGCTCCTTCCCCTGGCGGTCGCCGCCTGGCTGATCCTGGAGATCTGGCTGCTCGGCCTGGTCGCCGGTGCGGCCGGCGGGCTGACCGTCGCCGCGCTGCTCGCGGCCGGGATCGTGCTCGGCGTGGTGGTCATCAAGCGGGCCGGGCGGCGTGCCTTCAAGAACCTGGCGAACACGTTCCAGCAGGCCCAGCAGGGGCAGCAGCCCACCGGGCAGCAGCCGGGCGGGGGCAACGGCCTCACGATGCTGGCCGGCCTGCTCCTGATCCTGCCCGGTCTGCTGTCCGACGTGGCGGGCCTGCTCTGCCTGCTCCCGCCCGTCCGGGCCTGGATCGGCCGCCGGGTGAGCGGCTCCCTGGAGCGCAAGATGGCCACGGCCCCGGCCGGCAGCTTCGGCGACGCCTTCCAGCAGGCCCGCATCCACCACCCCGACGGCAAGGTCGTCCAGGGCGAGGTCATCCGCGAGAACGGGCCGCAGCAGCCCGGCCCCGGCCCCAGCACCGGATATCGGCCGCCTCTGGCGCCCTGAGCCTGCGCGCAAGAGTCCGCGAACGAGCCGAGGGCCCCCACCACAGGTCGTGGTGGGGGCCCTCGGCTCGTACCTTGCGTCCGGCTGTCAGGCGGACTTGCGGCTATCCCGCGGATGCACGGCAATGTTCATGGCGCCGGAACGCAGGACCGCCAGCCTCTCGGCCAGCACCTCCTCCAGTTCCTCGCGGGTGCGCCGCTCCATGAGCATGTCCCAGTGCGTTCGCGCAGGCTTGCCCTTCTTCTCTTCGGGCCCGTCCCCGTCAACCAGGAGTGCCATGGCGCCGCACGCCTTGCACTCCCACTCCGGCGGAATCTCTGCCTCAACCGAGAACGGCATCTCAAATCGATGTCCGTTCTGGCATGCGTACTCCACCGCCTGGCGCGGGGCCAGATCGATGCCGCGGTCCGTCTCGTAGCTGGTAACCACGAGCCGCGTACCGCGGAGAGCTCGCTCACTCATGAATCGTGCCTCCCGGGCTTGTCGCCCACAGGACAGGTGTCGCTGTCGTCGTCATCCGGTCAACGTCCGGTCGGCGGTATAGATTCCCGCTCCGGGTGATGCGTCGCCCGTCGTGCCGCCCCTTGTTGTACCCACCAATGCCCGTTTTGTCACATCTGGCAGCAGATGTCACCCAACGTCTTCACTTCTTTAGCGCGCAGTAACGGTCCGCCTGGCAGGCCAAAGGCGTACACTACCGGCCCTTCGCTTCAACGTCGAAATCCGTTCGGAATTCGTATGAAGATCCGGGTCCGGTGCGCTGTCGGGGCGGCCCTCGGATCCGTTCAGATCCGCTCGGGAACAGGATTCCCCGCCGCCTCCACCGCACGCCGCACCGGCACCCGTGCCAGGAGCACGAAACCCAGTGCGAAGAACACCACCAACGAGATGATCGCCTGCCGGTAGCTGCCCGTGACCTGGTACGTCAGGCCGAAGACCAGCGGCCCCACCCAGCTCACCCCGCGGTCGCTCATCTCGTACGCCGAAAAGTACTCCGCCTCCTTGCCGGCCGGCACCAGGTGCGAGAACAGGGACCGCGACAGCGCCTGGCTGCCGCCGAGGACCAGTCCGATCATCGAAGCCAGTACGAAGAACCACACCGGCGCACCGGCCGGGAGGAAGAAGCCGGCCGCCAGGGTCACGGTCCAGGCCACCAACGAGCCCAGGATGGTCCTCTTCGCGCCGTACGCGACGGCCAGCCGGCCCATCCCCATCGCGCCCGCCACCGCGAGGATCTGCACCAGCAGCACCGCCGTGATCAGCGTGGAGTCCTCCAGCCCCAGCTCCTCCTTGCCGTACACGGACGCCTGCGAGATCACGGTCTGGATCCCGTCGTTGTAGACGAGGTACGCCAGCAGGAACGACAGCGTCAGCGGGTGGCGCCGCATGTCCTTCAGGGTCGCGACGAGCTGCTTCCATCCCGACCCGGCGGCCGCGTGGCCGGCGCCCGAGCGGACCACCGCCCGGTCCCGCAGCCGACGCAGCGGGATGATCGCGAACGCGCCCCACCACAGGCCCGCCGAGGCCAGGCAGATCCGCACCGCCGCGTCCTTGGAGACCCCGAAGGACTCGTGCGACTGGAACAGGACCAGGTTCAGGACGAGCATGAAGGCGCCCGCCGTGTAGCCGAACGCCCAGCCGCGCGAGGAGACGGTGTCCCGCTCCGACGGTTCGGCGATCTGCGGCAGGTAGGAGTTGTAGAGCACCATCGACACCGACATCGCGGCGTTCGCCACGATCAGCAGGACGCCGCCGAGCAGGTAGCGGTCGCCGCCCAGCAGGAACATCGCGGTGGTTGCCGCCGCTCCGGTGTACGCCGCCGCCGCGAGCAGCGGCTTCTTGCGGCCCGTACGGTCCGCGGCAGCGCCCACCAGCGGCATCGCCAGCACGGCGACGATCACCGACATCGAGACGGCGTACGCGAAGAACGAGCCTGACCGGACCGGGATCCCCAGCGGGTGGACGTACCCCTGCGCGTCCTGGGCGGCCTCGGCCATCGTCGTCAGGTACGGGCCGATGAACACCGTGAGCACGGTCGAGGAGTAGACCGAGCACGCGAAGTCGTAGAAGTACCAGCCGTGCTGCTCGCGCTTGCGTTCGGCCGCGCCCGGCGCAGGCCCCTCGGGCGCGGTCCCCGCGCCCCGTTCCGTGGTCTCCGCACTCACCGGTGTCCCCCTCGTTCCCGTCCGGCACGGGGAGGGTGCCACCGGCGGTCCTGGCAGGTCAGGCCCAGGCTCCGCGCTGGTCCAGCACCGTGCGCAAGATGTCGATCTGGTCGGTCATGATGCCATCCACACCCAGGTCGAGGAGAGCCTCCATACGTTGCGGTTCGTTCACGGTCCACACGTGGACCTGCAGGCCCCGCTCGTGGGCCGTCCTCACGAACCGCCGGTCGACGACCCGGATGCCCGCCTGGGTCTCCGGAACCTGCGCCGCCACCGCCCCGACCCGCAGGGCCGCCGGGATCGCGTACGAGCGAAGGCGCAGCCCGAGCACCCCGCGCACGCCGTACGAGGTCGCCAGCCGGGGCCCCGCGATCTTCTGGGCGCGGGCCACCCGGCTCTCCGAGAACGAGCCCACGCACACCCGGTCCCAGACGCCCGCCCGGGCGATCAGGTTGACCAGCGGGTGCAGGGCCGACTCGGACTTGACGTCGATGTTCCAGCGGGCGTCGGGGAACTCCTCCAGGAGCTCCTCGAACAGCGGCAGCGGCTCGGTGCCAGCCACCCGCGCCTCGCGGACCTTGCTCCAGGTCAGCTCCGCGATCCGGCCGTGCCCGTCGGTGACCCGGTCGAGGGTGGAGTCGTGGAAGGCGACGAGCTTCCCGTCGGCGGTGGCGTGCACATCGGTCTCGAAGTACCGGTAGCCCGCGTCGGCGGCCCGGCGGAAGGCGGCGGCGGTGTTCTCCAACCCGTCCGCGGCGCCTCCCCGGTGGGCGAAGGGGATCGGAGCCGGGTGGTCCAGATACGGATGGCGAAGGCGTACGTGCGTCACCCGCCGCAGTATGCACCGTGTGACCGGTGGGGAGTGAGCGGCCGGATGGCTGCCCGGTGAACGCCGACCGGTGAGCCCGCCGGTGGAGCCCCAGTACCCCCACCCCCTGGTCCGTGTGGACCCCGGCGTGACAGGCTGTCGGTGCGGAAGCGATCCAATACCGGCAGCGCCCGGGGTCGGGCGGGGCCAATTCGACGAAGGTGGACCGGACAACATGGCAGAGTGGACCTCGGCGGTGGGTGCCGCACAGCTCGCCCGTCTCATCACCTCCCAGCAGGAGCGGCCCGGCGTCCCCGGGGCGCGGAAGCTGCCCGCCTACCGCACCCTCGCCGACGGCATCCGGCTGCTCGTCCTCGAAGGCCGTGTCCCCGTAGCCGCCCGGCTGCCCGCCGAGCGGGAACTGGCCGTCTCCCTCTCCCTCTCCCGCACCACCGTCGCCGCCGCTTACGAGGCCCTGCGCGGGGAGGGCTTCCTGGAGTCCCGCCGCGGCGCCGGCAGCTGGACCTCCGTACCGGCCGGGAACCCGCTGCCCGCCCGGGGCCTGGAACCGCTGCCGCCCGAGTCCCTCGGCTCGATGATCGACCTCGGCTGCGCCGCGCTCCCGGCCCCCGAGCCCTGGCTCACCAAGGCCGTACAGGGCGCACTGGAGGAGCTCCCGCCGTACGCGCACACCCACGGGGACTATCCCGCCGGGCTCCCCGCCCTGCGGCGCATGCTCGCCGACCGCTACACCGAGCGCGGCATCCCCACCATGCCCGAGCAGATCATGGTCACCACCGGCGCGATGGGCGCCATGGACGCCATCTGCAGCCTCTTCGCCGGGCGCGGGGAGCGCATCGCCGTCGAATCCCCGTCCTACGCCAACATCCTCCAGCTGATGCGCGCCGCCGGGGTCCGGCTCGTACCCGTCGCGATGGCCGACGGCCTGGCCGGCTGGGACATGAGCGTCTGGCGGCAGGTGCTGCGCGACGCCGCACCCCGCCTCGCCTACGTCGTCGCCGACTTCCACAACCCGACCGGCGCCCTCGCCTCGGAGGAGCAGCGCCGCGCCATGGTGGAGGCGGCCCGCTCCGCCGGCACCGTACTCGTCGTCGACGAGACCATGGCCGAGCTCCAGCTGGACCCCGAGCTGGAGATGCCCCGCCCGGTCTGCTCCTTCGACCCGGCCGGCTCCACCGTCGTCACCGTCGGCTCGGCCAGCAAGGCCTTCTGGGCCGGCATGCGGATCGGCTGGGTCCGCGCGGCCCCCGACGTCATCCGCAGCCTGGTCGCGGCCCGCGCGTACGCCGACCTCGGCACGCCGGTGCTGGAGCAGCTCGCGGTGCACTGGCTGATGCGGTCCGGTGGCTGGGCGGAGGCCGTGGAGATCCGCCGGACCCAGGCCCGGGAGAACCGGGACGCGCTGGTCACCGCGGTCCGCCGGGAGCTGCCGGACTGGGAGTTCGAGGTGCCGCAGGGTGGGCTGACCCTGTGGGCGCGCGCGGGCGGTCTGTCCGGCTCCCGGCTGGCCGAGGTGGGGGAGCGGGTCGGCGTGCGGGTCCCCTCCGGGCCGCGGTTCGGCGTCGACGGGGCCTTCGAGGGCTACGTCCGGCTGCCGTTCACCGTCGGCGGGCCGGTGGCCGAGGAGGCCGCGGCCCGGCTCGCGGCGGCCGCCCGTCTGGTCGGCACGGGCGCGGGCGGCAGCGGTGCCGAGCCCCCGCGCACGTTCGTGGCGTAGGGCGCGGGCCAGGACCGGAGCCGGGTAGGGGCCGGGGCGGGGCCGTCGCCGGGGCGGGGACGGAGCTCAGGGGCCCACGGGCCAGGGGCCGCGGGCGGGCGGGGCCTCTGCCGGGACCTCCTCGTTCTCCTCGGAGTCGATCGACGGCCCCGGCGGCTGCACGATGTGCAGCGGCTTCGACAGCGTCACCCGGCCCGGCCCGCCCGGGGCCGGCAGCTGCCGTGCCGGCAGCAGCTCCTGCACCGCCCGGCGGTGCTCCGGGTGCGTGGCGTCGTCGTACGGGTCCGGCGTGGCGGGCACCTGCACGCGGTGCACGGGACCCGAGCCGAGCCGCGCGTACCCCCGGCCCGGCGGCACGTGCGCCGTCGGCGTGGTGTGCGGCGGCAGCCCGAGCACGTCGGTGATCTGCTGGATCGCGGCCGGCCCCAGCACGACCCGGGCCCGGGTGTGCTGCCAGACGGCGTCGTTCAGCAGTTCCAGGTGGTCGAACTGCTCGGCCACCACGACGGTGACGTGCGCGGCGCGCCCGTGCCGCAGCGGAACCTGGAGCTGGGCGAGGGGGTCGGGGCCGCCCTCGGCGGTCGCGAGGTGCGCCAGCACGCTGGGTCGGTCCAGCACGATCCACAGCGGACGCCGGGTGTCCTCGGGCGCCGGGCGGCCGGCCTCGCGCGCCCGGTGCGCGGCCATCAGCCGCCGCTCGGTCTCGCGCGCCGCCCACTCCAGGGTGGCCAGCGCCCCGGCCGGACCGCATTCCACGGCGAGCACGCCCGTACGCCCGGACAGGCAGGAGAACTCCCCGCTGCCGCCGCCCTCGACGATCAGTACCTCGCCCCCGTGGTGCAGGGCCTGGAGGGCGATCGAGCGCAGCAGGGAGGAGGTGCCGCTGCCGGGCCGGCCCACGGCGAGCAGGTGCGGCTCGGTGGAGCGGGGGCCGGTGCGCCAGATCACCGGGGGCACGTCGCGCGGCTCGCCGTCCTCCAGGACGGGCAGGGTGCGCTGCACGCCGCCCGCATCGGTGAATCCGAGCACGGTCTCGCCGGGCGAGGTGACGAACGGTTGGGCGGCGATCCCCGTCGGCAGCGGTGCGAGCACCGTGAGGTCGAGCTGGTTGCCCTCCTCGTCCCAGTCGAAGTGGTACTCGCGCCCGCGCCCGGACTTGGCGTGCAGCAGGGCCTCGATCCGGGCCCGCGAGGCAGCCTCGCCGTCGGTGAAATAGGCGGGGTAGCGGATCCGGAGCCGGGTGACGCGGCCGGCGTCGTCGAAGGCGTAGTCGCTGAACGCCCTGTCCCACTCGGCGCCGTGGGCGAAGAGCGGGTTCGGGTCCTCGGGGGTGGAGAAGTAGGGCACGAGGGCCTCGTACAGGGAGCCGAGCCGTTCGCTCTCGGCGTCGCTCGGCCCGGTCTTCGCGGGGGTCCGGTCGCGTCCCTGCCAGGCCGCCGCCGCCATCAGGGTGAACAGGGAGATCGGGGGGCCGTAGGGGACGAGCACGACCACGAGGACGCAGGCGGCGCCCAGGAACAGCGCGGGACCACGCTTGTCCTTGGGGGTCTGCGCCCACTTCTGCCGCCCGGCCGAGGCCAGGATGCGCAGGCCGCGGCCGATGACGAGGAGCGGATGGAGGACGTCCGTGGCGCTGTCGACGGCCGTGCGAGCGAGGTCGCGGCCCCGGGCCAGCGATGTGGTGCCGCTGCTGAGGATGCGGGGGAGTGGGCGCCGGGCCACGGGCGTCTCCTGGAGTTGTCGTGGTGCGGGACGGTCCGGTCGGGTCGGCGCTAGAGCTTGATCCCGCCGAGCAGGCTCGCGAGGCTCGCCGTGCTCGCCGTGATGCTCGGGGCGATGGCGGATCCGGCGAGGAAGAAGCCGAACAGCGCGCAGACGAACGCGTGGGACAGCTTCATCCCGTCCTTCTTGAAGAAGAGGAAGGCGATGATGCCGAGCAGGACGACGCCTGAGATGGACAAGATCATGAGAGGTTCTCCTGGTGGGTGGGGACAGTCACCATCAGTTGTTCCAGGCTCACAGGAAGTATCAATGCGATAAAAGGTGCATACGGGTGAATCCAGGCTTTTTTCACTTGGCCGGAGCAGCCCGACTGGCGCGCCCGGCACGAAGGGGGGGCCAACCGGGCCAACCCCGTGCCGACCCGCGCCAACGGGATCCTTGCCTCCGCCTGGCCCCCGTATGTGCAGGTCCGGGCGCTACTCTGGCGATTCACCCGTACGGCTGCAGTGCCGTACGCCCCGCTGCCCGCCCGGCCCGGGGAACCTCACGTCCGCAGCGACGTCAACAGCGAGTGGAAGGCGGTACGACAGATGAGTGAGCACGAGCCCACCGAGGGCGGCTCCCAGGGCGCTCCCGACGAGGACGTCATCGAGCTGGCCACCAAGATCTTCGACCTCGCCCGCCAGGGCGAGACCGAGACGCTCACCGCGTACCTGGACGCCGGAGTGCCGGCCAACCTCACCAACGACCGCGGCGACACCCTCGTCATGCTGGCCGCCTACCACGGCCACGCCGCCACCGTCACGGCCCTGCTGGCCCGCGGTGCCGAGGCCGACCGCGCCAACGACCGCGGCCAGACCCCGCTCGCCGGCGCCGTCTTCAAGGGCGAGGAGGCCGTCATCCGAGCCCTGCTCGCCGGAGGCGCCGATCCGAGTGCCGGAACCCCCTCCGCCGTGGACACCGCCCGCATGTTCGCCAAGGCGGACCTGCTGGACCTCTTCGGAGCCAAGTAGTCCGTTTTTGCCCGTGACCTGGCACGGTCTGACCGGTCCGCCACCTCACGGGTTGGTCACGGCGGCCGTAAATGTGGTCGCGGCGCACAAACCGGCTGGGTCATCATGGCGTCGGATTCGATTCGTGAGCACGGCGGACGGGCAGGGGAGGGCAGGACACGAAGGGTGTCCGGGCCCACCCCCTGCGCACAACGGCCGACGTGGTCGCGAAGCACCGACGAGAGTGAGAAGGCAATGGTCTACATCGAGCGGAACATGACGGCGGACGTCCTCACATGCTGTTACGCGGCCCTGTGAATCCCGATTCCCGGTTGCGTCCCCAGCTTGTGAGGCCATTCCCATGTTCGAACCAGTCATAGCGCCAAGCGGCACCCTGCTCGGGCTCCTCCAGCGGGGCCGCGGCGACGGCACGCTGCACGCCCTCGCAGCGCCCCGGGCGGAGGCCCTGACGGCCCTCAACCAGTGCGTGGTCAGCGATCCGCGCCAGGACTGGCAGGTCGAGAACCGCTCGCTCTACTACGCACGCCTGTACCTCGATCTCGACGGCCCCCTCGCCGAGATCGAGAGCCACCTCTTCAGCGCCGACGACCTCGTCGACGACACGGACCACCGGACCGGCCTCGCCCTGTCCGTCCTGGGCCACCTGGCCTCGTACGGCCGCGACGACGCACTCATGCTGCTGCGCCGCTACGCCGCCTCCGGCGCCAACTGGGCGTGGGCCCTCGACGAGCTCGCCCTGCGCGACGACGACGAGGGGCTGCGCGGCCTCGCCGCGCCCGTCCTCGCCAGGTTCCCGGACACGGCCGAAGGCGAGGCGCGGCTCGCCGCCGCCGTCCGCGACGCGTACGAGCCCCGGCCCTGGTGTCTGTGGGAAGAGTCACCCGAGTACGGCGACCGGCTGCGCGCAGCCCGCCAACAGGGTTCCTTCGACCGCTGGCAGCGCCAGCTCACCCCGAACGGGCCCCGGCCCGGCTGGGGAGTCCAGGCCGTCTTCGACTGGGCCGCCGACGGACTGCGCCGCGGAACCCCGCTGCACGTACCCGCCGCGCGCTGCCTCGCCGCCGTCGCCGCGCCCGAGGACCGCTCCGCGATCCTCGCGGCCGCCGCCGGCGCGGGAGGCGAAGCCGCCCGGGCCACCGCCCTGCACCACCTGGTCCTCGCCGAGCCGGAGAACCCGGCCGTACTGGACCTCATCGAAGCCGCCGGGGACGAACCCGCCGTGGCCGCCTACGAGCGCATGTGCGGCCCCGCCGCCGTCGACAGGGCCCGCCAGTGGGTCCACCGCCCCGACGCACTGGGCGCGGCCGCAGCCGCCCTCCTCGCCGCCCGGGGCGCGGCCGAGGACGCCGGACTCGTCCTGGGCGCCCTGCGCTCCACCGTCCGAGGAGCGGGCCCGGACGCCCAGCGGCTCTTCGCCCTGGTCGACGGGGCGGGCCGGCTCTCCATCGGCTGCGCGGCACCGGTGCTGCGCCACGTCTACCGCGAGACGTCCTCGTCCCACCTGCGCGGGCGCGCGGCGCGCGCCCTGGCCAGCACGGACCCGACCTTCGCGGCCGGCTTCGCAGTGGAATGCCTGTGGGACTGCGAGGAGACCACCCGCGAGGTGGCCGCCCGGCACGCCGAGACCGCCGACGTGCGCGTCGCACCACGGCTGCGCCGCCTCGCGTCGGACCCGGCGGAGGAAGAGGACGTCCAGTCCGCCGTCCGCAGCCGCATCACCCCCGAGTCGGCCGTCTAGGCCCCGACCGTACGCACACGACGCCGTGGGCCCGCCCCCCCGAGGGGGCCGGGCCCACGGCGTGTTCGCGCCCCGCCCCGCTACTCGCGCCCCGCCCCGCTACTCGGGCGCTGGCGCGCCGGTCGGGAGCACGGGGTCCCGGTCCCGGGAGTTGTCGATCTCGCACGGCGTGAGCTTCGACGTCTCCTTCACACCGAAGCTGACCGACTGCTCACTGGTCGGCGGCCGGTCGGGCCACCCGAACACGAGGGTGTAGCCCGGAGGCACGGTCCGGGAGTTGATCTTCAGCACCATCTTGTTGCCGTCGCGCTGGAGCACGTCGCTCTCCAGGTCGTGGGTCGTGGTCCCCGGAAGGAGCTGCGGCCCCCGGTAGCCCCCGCTCGGATACGGACACTGCGACTCGGACTTCTTGGGCATCAGCACGACGGTGACCCCCAACGCCCGCAGCTGCTCCACCAGTCCCGGTACCTGGCTGTGCCGGGGCATGTCGAGGGTGATGGTTCCACTGCCGTCCCTGGTCGGCGCGGGCGAAACCCCGGCTGCGGACGCGCCCGTCGGAGGGGGAGAAACCGCCGGCGCGGGCGTCGAGGACACCTGCGCGGACAGTGAGCCGTCCCGTCCGGAGCCGGGCACGGTCACCACCAGCCCCGCCGTCACGGCCGTCGCAGCCGCCACGGCCAGCGGAATCCCGTACCGCCGGGCGAACGAGCGGGCCGGGGCGGGCGCCGGTACCTGCGGCATCCTCGCCATCAGCGCCGCCTTGAGCTTCTCCTCGAACGCAGTGGGCCTGTTGTTCATCGGGTTGCCTCCAGACGGGATCCGGGAATGTCGGGCACGGGGACCACGGAGCGCAGGGCGCGCCGGGCGCGGTGCAGGCGTACGCGGACCGTCGCCTGCGTGACGCCGAGGGCCTGTGCGGCCTCGGCCGGGGTCAGTTCGTCGACGACCACCAGGTCCAGGGCCGCGCGCAGCGGCTCGGACAGCGCCGCGTGGCGCTCGGCCAGCGCCCGGAACGCCCGTTCGGCGTCGATCCGCTCCTCCAGCGCGGCCACGTCCTCCGCTTCGAGCAGCCTGCGCCCGCTGAGCCGCGCCAGGGCGCCGCTCTCGCGGGCCCGGCCACGGGCGTGCCCGGCCAGCACGTTGCGGGCTATGCCGAACAGCCACGCGACCGGCGCGCCCCGGCCGGGCCGGTAGCCGGCGGCCGAACCCATGGCGGCGAGGAAGACGTCCGCCGTCAGGTCCGCCGCGAGGTGCGGGTCTGCGACCCGGCGGGTCACGAACCGGAGCACGTCGTCGACGTGCTCCTCGTAGAACGCCCCGAATCCCTCGGGCGTGGTGAGATCCGGTGACCCGGTCTCCCGTCGTGGGCTGCCCACCCGACACCCTCCCCTGTGCGCGGGGCCCGTTCGGCCCCTCCCACCCCTACTTGGCCGAAGCCCTCCCGAGCGTTTCGTGGGCCGCCGCCCGAGCCCGCAGGCACGGCGTGAAGCGCACCGGTACCCCCGGCCGGGCCTGGGCCGCCGCGTCCAGGGGCGGGCCCGCGGGGATCACGCCGATGACCGGGTAGCCGCCGGTCACCGGGTGGTCGGCCAGGAACACCACCGGCAGGCCGTCCGGGGGAACCTGCACGGCGCCCAGCACCATGCCCTCGCTCGGGAGTTCACCGCCGCGGCTGCGCACGAGCCGGGTCCCGGCCTCGGTGCGCAGCCCGATGCGGTTGGACGCCGGCGAGACCCGGAACTCCGCCCGCCACAGGGCCGCGATCGAAGCCGGCCCGAACCAGTCCGCCCGCGGCCCCAGCCGCAACGGCAGCACCAGCTCGGTCGGCGCCCCCGGCACCCGCAGCCCGTCCGCCCCGCAGACCGGGTCCGGTCCGGCCGGACCCACCGGCAGCACCGTCCCGGCGGCCGGCACGCCCGGCCCCAGCCCCGACAGCAGGTCCGTCGAGCGACTGCCCAGCACCGGCGGTACGGCGAACCCTCCCCGTACCGCGACGTAGCTGCGCACCCCCGACTCCGCCCGGCCCACCTCCAGCACCGCCCCGGCCCGAAGCCGGACCGGAGCACCCCAGGCCGCCGCCCGGCCCTCCACCCGTACCGCACAGGGCGCGCCCGTGACCGCCACGGTCACGGGGGACAGCGCCCGCAGGCCCACCCCGTCCAGGGTGGTTTCCAGGACGGACGCGTCCGGCGGGTTGCCCAGCAGCCGGTTGGCCAGGCCGTACGCCCCCGTGTCCAGTGCGCCCGACCTGGGCACCCCCAGGTGCGCGTAGCCGGGCCGGCCCAGGTCCTGGAGCGTGGTCAGCGCCCCCGCCCGCACCACCTCCAGCGCGGCCCGCGGCCCATCGGCCCTCACCTCGCCACCTCCTCGAACCGCACCCGTACCCCCGGCGCGAACAGCGCCGCCGGATCCCGCTCCGGATCCCACAACACCGCGTCCGTACTACCGATCAGCTGCCAGCCGCCGGGGGAGGAGCGCGGGTACACCCCCGCGTACTCGCCCGCCAGCGCCAGCGAGCCCGCCGGGACGGCCGTCCGGGGCGTGTCCCGCCGCGGCAGGTGGAAGCGCTCCGGCAGCCCCGTCAGGTAGCCGAAGCCGGGTGCGAACCCGCAGAACGCCACCCGGAAGTCCGTCCCCGCGACGATGCCGGCCACCT
Organism: Streptomyces sp. NBC_00597; assembly: GCF_041431095.1. Lineage (GTDB taxonomy): Bacteria > Actinomycetota > Actinomycetes > Streptomycetales > Streptomycetaceae > Streptomyces. Next base: position 2,362,674 of record NZ_CP107757.1, on the reverse strand, counting down.
CCCGTTCCGCGACGCCCCACAGCCGGGCCACGTCCGCCAGGTCCGGCCCGTCGTAGCGCACCCGGACGGTGACGAGCGGCCCCTCGGTCTCCACGAGCGGCGGCACCCGCCAGCGGGCGATCAGCTCGGCCAGCGCGCCCGGCTCGGGCACACCGTCCAACAACACGGTCCGAGCGGCCGGCACGACGTCCCGTACGCCGCCCAGCTCCCCCGCCTCCCGCCGCCGGAGCAGCTCCGCGTGCAGCGCGGCCACCTCCTCCGCCGAGTCCAGCTCGATCAGCAGTGCCTCGCCGCCCACCACCAGCGGCCTCATGCGAAGGCCTCGATCCGGACCCCCGCGGCGCCCAGCGCCTCGCGGACCCGCAGGGCGAGCTGCGCAGCCCCCGGGGTGTCCCCGTGTAGGCACAGCGAGCGCGCCGCAACCGCCACCCGGGAGCCGTCGGCGGCCGTCACCGCGCCCTGGGCGGCCATCCCGACGGCGCGCGCGACCACGGCGCCCGGGTCGTGCAGCACCGCCCCCGGCTCGCCGCGCGGCACCAGGGTCCCGGCCGGCGTGTACGCCCGGTCGGCGAAGGCCTCCGGAACGGCCGTGAGCCCCGCCGCCTCGGCGGCGGACAGCAGCAGTGAGCCCGGCAGGCCCAGGACGGGCAGGCCGGCGGCTCCGGCCGCCATGCGCACGCCGGCGACGACCGCGCCGGCCTGGTCGGCGTCGTACACCGTGCGGTTGTACAGCGCGCCGTGCGGTTTCACGTACGACACCCGGGAGCCGGCCGCCCGCGCGAAGACCTCCAGCGCCCCGATCTGGTACGCCACCTCGTCGGCCAGCTCGCCCGCCGGGACGTCCATCGAGCGCCGCCCGAAGCCCGCCAGATCGCGGTACGAAACCTGCGCCCCGATCCGTACGCCCCGCTCCGCGGCCAGCTCGCAGACCCGCCGCATGATGGACGGGTCCCCGGCGTGGAAGCCGCAGGCCACGTTGGCGCTCGTGACGACGGACAGCAGGGCTTCGTCGTCGGTCAGTGTCCAGCGCCCGAAGCCCTCGCCGAGGTCGGCGTTGAGATCGATCAGAGGTGTGATCATGGAAGCCATGCGGTGAGCGTAGAACAGCGCCCGCGCGGCGGCGGCGGGTTCGGCGGCACGTCCGGCGGGGCCGGGACCGATCCGGCCGAACCATGCCGTTTGGGATGTTGTCCGTGTCAGCGCCTAGTCTTTGTCCGTGACTCTCCCCGCCCCGGCGAAGCCCCTTCCGTCCCCGGCGCCGGGCCCGGCCGCCGACGAGGGCCTGGCCCGGCGGCTGCGCGCGCTCGCCTGCACCGCCCCGCTGCACGACCTCGACGTACGCAAGGCCAATCTCGCCGGCGAGTACGGGATCTACGCGATGGCGGAGGTCGCGCTCGCCGCGATCGACCTGGTCACGCTCAACATGGACTTCGACACCGGCGCCGACCACGAGCAGATAGTGGCCAGGCTGCTGCCGCGCGTCGCCGCGCAGGCACCGCACCGCCCCGCGGCCGAGCACGAGCGGGTGGCCCGCTGGGTGCTCGAAAACCTGATCAACGTCGGCAGTGTCGACCGGGGTTTCCGCGCGATCTACGGCACGTTCGGGCCGGACGGGGTGTACGTCCGCCGGGACTACGACTTCAAGCTGATCGAGGAGGTCCCCGGCTACGGCGGGGCGGTCTACCTCCGTACGACGGACGAAGCCGTCAACGTGCTGGTCGGCGCCCTCGACACGGACGTCACGAGCGCGCAGATCGCGGCCGAGGTGAAGCTGGAGGTCCTCATCAGCCGCGGCCGGCTCGCGGACGCCCAGCTCGCCGCCGAGCAGGCCCGCTACCGCACGGTGCAGTACGCGGAGACCCTGCGCCGCACCCTGGACGCGACCCGGCGCAACGTCCGGGCCGTGGACTGGCTCCAGTCCGTGCCCGACATGATCGAGGAGGCCCTCGACCACGTCGCCGACCGCTACCGGCACGAGAACGCGATCCTCACGAACATCCGCAAGGCCAGGGACGAGGCCGAGGAGCCGGAGAACAAGCGGCGCGCCGCAGAGCTCGTCGACATCGTCAAGGACTGCATCCGCCGCCACACCCAGCTCCAGTCGCGGCTGCTGGACGCGGGCCCGCTGTTCCGCGCCGAACAGGACCGCCAGGCCTTCGCAGCGCCCGCACCGCGCTCCGGGATCGACCTGTACGGGCAGCTCGTGGCCCCGATCCTGCCGCTGCCGGTCGCGCAGGCCGGCCGGGTCACGGACGCCTTCTTCGCCGCGGGCACGGGCCTGCGCACGCCCGTCTGCGTCCGCGTCGCCGACCTCGTCGAGATACTGCTGACACCGCCGGTGGAGCGCGAGCACCTCGGCGCGGAGATGCCGGAACCGGACCTCATCGCGACCCCGGACGACAGCCGCTTCAGCGAGGAGCAGCTCGCTGCCGCGATGGAGCTCCTGGACCTGCCGCACGACGCCCCGCGCCGCCTGTCGGGCCTGCTCGCCGAAGCCAGGCGGAGCGATCCGGACCTGCCGTACCTGGTGGCCCTGCTGGCCGTCCATGCGGCGAGCCCGGCGGTCGGCACGGCGTACCGCCAGGGCGAGGAGCGGCTGCTCTTCGCGGTGGACGACGGCACCCGGCTCGACGACCCCGAGTTCGGCGGCGCGGACCTGATCGTCGGCACGGCCCTCCTGGACGCGGCCGCGATGACCGCGGACCGCACGGAGGCGGCGTGAGCTCCGGCACGGCCGAGCCCCCGCGCCGGCCCGCTCCCGAGTGCCGGTCCGCCGGGCACAGGTCCACTCCCGGACTCCGGTCCGGCCCTGGACTCCGGTCCGGCCCTGGACTCCGGTCCGGCTCGGGACGCCGGCCGGCGCCCGGGCACCGGCACGCGGCGGGCGGCGCCGGCCGCGTCGCCGCATCGGGGGCCGGCCGGGTCCGGCCGCACGGCCGCACCGGCACCACCGCCCCCACGACCCCCCTTCGATCCGCCCCTGACCGCCCCGCACGCAGCATCCGCACCGCCGAGGAGACCCACCCGTGAGCGACCACCACGCCGAGCACCCCGCGTGGAGCGAGCGGCACCCCGCGTGGAGCGAGGCCGACGCGCCGTCGGCCTCCGCCGCGCCCGCCCCCGGCGGTTCCGTCACCCCCGCCGACGCCGCGGACGCGGCCCGGCTCGTCGCGTTCGGGCTCCAGCCCAAGCTGCTCCCCGCCCGCGACGCCGAGTACGCCGAGCTGCTGCGCCGCTACCGCGAGGAGCCGGCGTTCGGCCGCCTCGCCGACGCCGTCGCCACCGGCCTCGGCCTCGTCGTGCTGGAGGTGTCCCCGCGCGCCGGCATGGCCGTCGCCGCCGGTGAGGACTCCGTGTTCGCCGTCCGGATGGGCGACTACGCCCGCCGCACCACCGCCGACTCCGCCGACCGGTTCCTGCACGGCCTCGCCCATCTCGCCGTCGCAGCCCTCGCGTTCCCCCGCCCCGAGGACCTCGCCGACGACGGCTACATCGGCCGCGTCACCGTCAACGGCGTCGACGCCTTCGTGCGCCAGACCTGCCGCCGCCTGGAGGAGCGTGCCGAGGAGCTCGGCGAGAACACCGACCCGGCCACCGACGCCCCCGGCCTCGAAGCCGCCTGGCGCGTCTACGCCCGGCGCAGTGCGACCGGCGCCACCAAGGACGCCCGCCGCCTGGCCGGCTCCACCACCGGCATCGTCGGCAAGGCCGCCGCGTTCCTCACCGACTCCGGCTTCCTGCAGCGCACCGGCGACGACGCCGGCGGCACGTACCGCACCACCCCCCGCTACCAGCTCCAGGTCCGCGACATGGCGGGCAGCGCGGCCATGGCCGAACTCCTGGAACTCGGCGTGGTCCCCGTCAGCGACGGCTCCGCCACGCTCCTGCCGCCGCCCGAGGGCGACGACCTGGAGCTCGCCGCCGACGCCGGCCTGCCGTTCCACGCCTGAGCCACCTGCCCTCCGTACCCAGAACCACCGAGAATCCACGAGAGTCCGCCGCCATGTACGAGCTGTCCCGGATCCGCCTCTACTCCATCGGGCCCGCCGGCGCGCGCTACGCCGACACCGTGCTCGACCTGCGCGGAGTCGGCGAACCGGTGCCCCACCCGGCGCCCGCGCAGGCGGAGTTCTTCGAGGACGAGCCGACGGGGCCGCCGCGCCGCCCCGCGCCCGCCGGCGTGCTCTTCCTGGAGAACGGCGGCGGCAAGTCCGTCCTGCTCAAGCTGATCTTCTCGGTGATGCTCCCGGGCCACCGCAACACCCTCGGCGGCGCCAGCTCCGGCGTCCTGCGCAAGTTCCTGCTCGCCGACGACTGCGGCCACGTGGCCCTGGAGTGGCAGCACACGCAGACCGGCGAGTGCGTCGTCGTCGGCAAGGTCAGCGAATGGCGCGGCCGCCAGGTCTCCAACGACCCGCGCAAGTTCGCCGAGGCCTGGTACTCCTTCCGCCCCGGTCCGGGCCTGAGCCTGGACAACCTCCCCGTGGCCGAGGCGACCGCCGTCCGCCCGCCCGTGGAAGGCGCCTCCGGCGCCCAGGGCCGGCGCCGCACGATGAAGGGCTTCCGCGACGCCCTGACCGAGGCCGGCAAGGCGTACCCCCACCTGGAGGTGTACTTCGAGGAGATCCACGACCGCTGGAACGAGCACCTCACCGAACTCGGCCTCGACCCCGAACTCTTCCGCTACCAGCGCGAGATGAACGCCGACGAGGGCGAGGCCGCCGGTCTCTTCGCGGTCAAGAAGGACTCCGACTTCACCGACCTGCTGCTGCGCGCCGTCACCGACACCCGTGACACCGACGGTCTTGCCGACCTGGTCCACGGCTTCGGCAACAAGCTCGGCCGCCGCGCCGAGCTGATGGCCGAACGGGACTTCACCGCCGGCTCCGTCGACCTGCTCACCAAGATCGTCGAAGCCGCCGGGACCCGCTCCCGGCTCCGCGACGTCCACGCCGGCGCGGAGCGTCGTACGCGCACCCTCGCCCGGCGGCTGTCCGCCCGCGCCGCCGAGGAGCGCGGCCGCGCCGCCGATCTCGCGCAGCGGGTCACCGGCGCCGCACACGGGGTCACCTCCGCCGAGTCCGCGCGGGCCCGCAGCGCCGCCGTCTCCGCCGAACTCGCCTACCGGCACGCCTCGCTGGCGCTGACCGTCGCCGACAAGGCCGCCGCCGCCCAGCGCCGCGAGCTCCTCGAAGCCCGCACCCTGCACTCCGCCTGGCAGGCCGCCGAGACCGTGCTGCGCCACCGCGCCGCGTCCGACCGCTCCGCCCGCGTCGCCGCCGCGATCCTGGAGGCCGAGCGGGACGCCGCCCCTGCGCTGGCCGCCCGTGCCACGGCCGCCGCCGCGCTCGTCCGGGCCCTGCACACCGCCGCCGAGGGCGGGGAGCGGGTCGCCAACGAGGAGGAGGAGCGGTCCGCCGCCCTCCAGGAGGCCGGCGAGGTCGCCCACCGCGATGCCACCGCCGCCGCCACTGCGGCCCAGCGGGCCCGCAGCGAGGCCGAACACCTGCGGGCCCGGCTCGCCGAAGTCCAGCAGGAGACCGCCGAGGCCGTCCGGGCCGGCTGGCTGGACGATTCGGCGCCCGACGCGGACCCGGCCCGCGCGGCCCTCGCCGCCAGTGACGCCGAGAAGACCGCCGTCGCCGCCTGGGACGAATCCCGCGACGCCGCCCGCACCACCGCCGAAGCCGCCCGCGAGGCCGCCGCCGCGGAATCCCGCGCCGAACTCACCGCGGCCCGCGCCGCGGACGCCGCCGAAGCGGCCGAGGCCGCGCACGACGCCGAGTACCGGGCGGCCGCCTCCCTCGCCGCCTCCCCCCGCCTGGCGGAACTGCTGGGCCTCCCCGCGGCCGCCGACGCCGCCGTGCCGCGCCCGCGCACCGGGAACGCCGCCGTGCCCGGCACGGCCGCCGGTCCTGCGGGCACCGCGGGCGCGCCCCGGCCCACGGCCACCGCCACTACGGGCGGGCTCACCGTCGAGGACCTCGACCGCGGAGCCGACGAGCTCCGCACCCTGCTCACCGACGCGGTCACCTCGGCCGAACGCCAGCTCTTCGAGCTGCGCACCGCCGCCGCCGACGACGCCCGCATCCTCGGCGCGCTCGGCGACGGCGGACTGCTGCCGCCCGGCCCCGACGTCCTCGCCACCGTCGAGTACCTCGGCGAACACGGCATCCCGGCCCTGCCCGGCTGGCGCTACCTCGCCCAGGCCGTGGACCCGGCCGACCACGCAGCCGTCCTCGCGGCCCGCCCCGAGCTCGTCGACGGTGTCGTCATCACCGACCCCGACACCCACGCCCGGGCCCGCGAGGTCCTCTCCGGCGCCGCCCTGCTGCCCCGCTCCACGGTCGCCGTCGGCACGGCCGCCGCCCTGCTGGCCCCCGTACCGCCCGCCGACGCGAATTCGGCGGTCTCCGGGATCTTCATCGTCTCGCCCAACCCGGCCATGCACGACGAGCAGGCCGCCGACGAGGAGCGCCAGGCGCTGCGCACCCGCGCCACCGCCCGCGACACCGAGATCCGCGACCTGGCCGCACGCCTCGCGGGCGACCGCGAATTCGCCGCCCGCCTCGCCTCCTGGCGCACCGGCTGCCCGACCGGCCGCCTCGCCGAGCTCGCGCAGCAGGCCGAGGCCGCCCGCGGCTTCGCCGAGGAGACCGACGCCGAACTCGCGGAGGCCCGTACCGTACGCGCCGAGGCCGACGAGGCCGCCGCCGACGCCGCCCGCGTCCGCGACGAGCGCCAGGACTCCGCCCAGCGGGCCCGCCGCGCCGCCGACGCCCTCGCAGGGCTCGCCTTCCGCTTGCGCGAGCGGGCCGGCTGGCAGGCCAAGGTCCGCGAACTCGCTGATGACGCAGCCGAGTCCGAGGCCCGGGCCGAGGTCTGCCTGGACCGGGCCCGCGCCGCCGACGAGGACCGCCGCGCCGCCCAGCGCGCCGCCGACGATGCCCGCCGCACTGCCCGCGCACTGCGCGCCGAGCGCGCCGAGATCGCCGGCGCCCCCGAGGCCCTGCCCGAGGACGACGGCACGGCGAAGGCGCCGCTGCCCGACCTCCGCGAGGCCTACCGGGCCGCCTCCCAGCTGTACGAGAAGGTTGGTGTCGGCGCCGACCTGCGCGCCGAACAGGCCCGCGCCGAAAGCGACGAGAGCGCCGCCCTCGCCGAACTCGACCGGCTCACCAACAAGGTCCGCACCCGCGCCGCCCAGCTCCTCGAAGGCACCGACGGCGCCGACGGCCCGTCCCGGCAGGCTGCCGCCGCCCGTGCCGAGTCCCTCGTACAGATGCTGGAGGCCCGTGCCTCCACCGCCAGCGAGCAGCTCGGCCGGCTCCGGGGCGAGGCCGAACGGCACGCCCCCGCCGAGGGAGAGGCGCACACGGACCTGCCCGAGGAACTGGTCCCCGGCGACGTCGAGCAGGCCCAGGCGCTGCTGCGCACCGCCACCGCCCAGCTCGCCGCGCACGCCGTGGCCGTGGAGACCGCCCGGGCCGCCCACGCCGACCTGCTGCGCGCCCACCGCACCGCCGAGGACGGCGCCGGCGGCTTCGACGAGACCGCGGCGATGCTGCGGGACCTGCTGCGCGACCACACACACCAGGACGACGAGCAGGAACCGGCGGCCCACCCGGGCACACTGGAGGAGGCCCGGCAGTCCGCCGCCGAGGCCCGCCGCTCCCTGCGCGGCTGCGCGGCCGATCTCTCGGCCGCCGAGTCGGCGGTCCGCGAGGCGAGCGACATCCTGGTCCGCCACGCGAACGCCAACCGGTACGAGCAGGTACGCACCCCCGCACGCCAGCAGATCCGCGAACTGCCCGCCTCCGCCCTGCCCGAGCACGCCGCGGCCTGGGCCGCGGCCTTCGCGCCCCGCCTGCGCGTCCTCACCGACGAGCTGGCCCAGCTGGAACGCAACCGCGACAGCATCGTCGACCGGCTGCGCGGACTGGTGGAGTCCGCGCTGGCCACCCTGCGCTCCGCCCAGCGGCTCTCCCAGCTCCCCGAGGGACTGGGGGAGTGGTCGGGCCAGGAATTCCTGCGCATCCGTTTCGAGGAGCCGGACCAGGCCACCCTCACGGAGCGCCTCGGGGAGGTCATCGACGAGGCGACCCGCGCCGCGGTGAAGAAGAACAGCAACGCCTCCTTCGGCGAAGGCCGCCGCGACGGCATGTCCCTGCTGCTCCGCGGAGTCCAGGCGGCCCTGGAGCCCAAGGGCATCGCGGTCGAGATCCTCAAGCCCGATGCGGTGCTGCGCGCCGAACGCGTGCCGGTGGGCCAGATGGGCGACGTCTTCTCCGGCGGCCAGCTGCTGACCGCCGCGATCGCGCTGTACTGCACGATGGCCGCGCTGCGCAGCAACGACCGCGGCCGCGACAAGCACCGGCACGCGGGCACGCTGTTCCTCGACAACCCGATCGGCCGCGCGAACGCCACGTACCTGCTGGAACTCCAGCGGGCCGTGTCCGACGCGCTCGGTGTCCAGCTGCTCTACACGACCGGCCTGTTCGACACGACGGCCCTCGCCGAGTTCCCGCTCGTCATCCGGCTGCGCAACGACGCGGACCTGCGCGCGGGGCTGAAGTACATCAGCGTCGAGGAGCACCTGCGCCCGGGCCTGCCCCAGCAGTCCCCGGAAGGGGAGACGATCCACGGCGAGATCACGGCGACCCGCATGTTCCGCCGCTCCACCGTCGCTTCCTGACCGCGACCCCGAAGCACCCCGGCGGGCCGGCCGCACACGCCCCGACCCGCCGGCCCGCTCTAGCTCCGGCCCGAGCTCGCCCGGTAGCGGCGGTCCGCTCCCGGTGGCGGCCATGCGGCCGGGCGGGCGCCCGCCGCCGCGCCGCCGCGGGGTATCCGGGCCGTCCCGCCGCCCGGCTCGGAGCGGGCCTCCCGGCGGGCCCGGCGCCGCTCGCGCCGCAAGTCCCGGGCCGTGCTGCTCGGCTCCGACACCACCCCGTTCCGCTGGTTCCACATCTGTCGGGTGATCAGCACGTCCAGTACGCCCCAGGTGGCCACGACGGTCCCGGCTATCGCGCTGAGCCCCATCGGCAGGGCCAGCCAGGAACCGGTGAGCATCAGGAAGAAGGCGACCGTCGCCCCGGTCAGCGTGACGGCCACGATCAGCACCGCCCGCACCGCCGAGTCCCGCACCGGGTCAGGCATCCTGCGCCGCCTGGCCGGCTCTTCCTCCCACAGCGACCGCCCCGGCGCGCCCACCGCGCCGGTGTCCTCGTAGATCCCCATCACACGCTCCCGCCCCGACCGATCCCCTTGAACGGATAGACGTTCGACACCGCCGAGAGATTCCCGTATCCCCGACTCCTCCCCAGCACCTGCCCATCCCGGAACGAAGAATTCCAGCCATCCATCCGGTTGCGGGAACTGACGCCCCACCAAGTGTCATCTGCCACATAACGGGCTGCTCTTGACCGGATGTGTCGGACAACTCATGATCTACGCCGAGCGGCCCGGCCGAAAACGTCCGGACACGCCTTCGAAGCCGCGCGCGGGCAGTAGTAGGCTCACGCCGTTTAAATGACGGAACACCGACCCCCGACAGCGGGGTTGAGCTGGGGAGGCTGGGGAGGCCATGCGCTTTCGCGGGAAGTCCATCCGCCGGAAGATCGTGGCGTTGCTCCTTGTGCCGCTCGTCTCCCTCACCGCCCTCTGGGGCTTCGCGACCGTGCTCACCGGCCGCGAGGCGGTCCAACTCCTCGACGTCGCCTACGTCATCAACAAGGTCGGCTACCCCGTCGAGGACGTCGTCCGCGTCATCCAGAAGGAACGCCGCCAGACCCTCGTCGTCCTCGGCGACCCCCGCGCCTCCACCGCCACCGCCGAACTCGCCAAGCGCCGCGCCGCCACCGACGAGATCGTCGACCGGATCAGCAAGAACGCCAAGGACCCCGAGGTCGCCGAAGAGCTCACCTCCGCCGCCGCCCAGCGCCTCGACTCCATCCTCGACGCCTTCCGCGGCATCGGCGCGCTGCGCCGCTCCGTCGACCAGAACACCCTCGACCCGAGCCAGGCGCTGGAGCTCTACAGCCGGCTCGTCGACCCCTGCTACGACTTCCTCATGAACCTCCACGCGCTGGAGAACGTGGAGATGGACAAGCAGGGCCGCGCCCTCGTCGGGATCACCCGTGCCCGCGAGACCCTCTCCCGCGAGGACGCCGTCATCGCCGCGGCCCTCGCCGCCCGCAACGTCAGCGCCGCGGACGTCCGGCGCGTCTCCGACCTCGCCGCCAACCGCACCCTGCTCTACGAGTTCAACCTCGCGATCCTTCCGGCCGACGACCGGGAGCTCTTCGAGCAGTACTGGAGCAGCCCGGAGACCAAGCCGCTGCGCGACGCGGAGGAACGGTTCGTCAGCGGCGGCCCCGGCAAGAACCCGCGCATCGCCGCCGCCCAGTGGGACGAGGCCGCGAACAAGGTCCTCGACGACCTCGCCACGATGGGCACCGCCGCCGGCGACCGCTACCAAAAGCGCGTCGAGCCCGTCGCCATGGACGTCCTCGTCCAGGCGGCCATCGCCGGAGTCCTCGGCTTCATCGCCCTCGTCGTCTCCCTCGTCCTGTCCGTGCGCATCGGCCGCGAGCTGATCCGCGACCTGTCCCGGCTCCGCAAGGAGGCCCACGAGGTGTCCGGCGTCCGGCTGCCCGCCGTGATGCGCCGCCTCGCCGCCGGCGAACACGTGGACGTCGAAACCGAGGCCCCGCGCCTGGAGTACGAGAAGGACGAGGTCGGCCAGGTCGGCCAGGCCCTCAACACCCTCCAGCGCGCCGCCGTCGAAGCCGCCGTCAAGCAGGCCGAGCTCCGCCGCGGCGTCTCCGAGGTCTTCGTCAACCTGGCCCGCCGCAACCAGGTCCTGCTGCACCGCCAGCTGACCCTGCTCGACACCATGGAGCGGCGCACCGAGGACGCCGAGGAGCTCGCCGACCTCTTCCGCCTCGACCACATGACCACCCGCATGCGCCGCCACGCGGAGGGCCTCGTGATCCTCTCCGGCGCGGCCCCCTCCCGGCAGTGGCGCAAGCCCGTCCAGCTCATGGACGTCGTGCGGGCCGCCGTCGCCGAGGTCGAGGACTACGAGCGCATCGAGGTACGCCGCCTGCCGCGCCTGGGCATAGCCGGCCCCGCCGTCGCCGACGTCACCCATCTCGTCGCCGAACTCCTGGAGAACGCCACCGTGTTCTCCCCGCCGCACACCGGCGTCCAGGTGCACGGCGAACGCGTGGCCAACGGCTTCACCCTCGAAATCCACGACCGCGGCCTCGGCATGAACCCGGAGGCACTGCTCGACGCGAACCTCCGGCTCGCCGAGACCCCCGAGTTCGAGCTCTCCGACACCGACCGACTCGGCCTGTTCGTCGTCAGCCGCCTCGCGCAGCGCCACGCCGTCAAGGTCGTCCTCCAGCCCAGCCCGTACGGCGGCACCACCGCCGTGGTGTTCCTCCCGGCGGCCCTGCTCACCGAGGCCCCCGAGACCAGCGGCACCGGCCTGCGCCTCGGCGACGGCAAGGCGGTCCGGGCCGGCCAGGGCGCCAGGAACGGCCAGGGCCCCGCCAGGCACGCCCCGGCCGCAGTGGAGCGCGCACCGGCTGCCCGTCCGCTGGCCGCCCCCGAACTGCGCGGCCCGGTCGAACTGGAGGCCCCGCTCGGCGTGCTCGGCCTCGACGACCCGGCCGCCCTGGACGAGGTCACCGCCGGGATCTCCGGACTCACCGGCGTGGGCGGCCGCCCGGCCATGGCCACCCTCGACGACGAGACCCCGCCCAACGGCACCTCGCGCAGCGCCCTGCTGGGGCTCCGCCCCGCGGACCGGCCCCACACCGACCGCAAGGGCGGGCCGGACCGGGAGCCGCCCGCCCCCACCGGCCCGGTGCGGCTGGACAGCCACCGGCCCGACGCGGTCCGCAGTGCCCGCCCGGACGGGTCCCGGTCCCCGGGTGCCGTGCCGCTGCCGCGCCGCAGGCCCACCCCGACGCTGGTCGCCGAACACGGCCGCCGCGTGGAGCCCCGCCCGGTGTCCGCGGTCCCGAAGCCCGCTCCGGCGCCGGAGCCGGGCACTGCGCGCGGCGCCGCAGCGCCCGCCGGGTCCGGCGGGGCCGTTGCCGTCCATGGCACCGGCGGGCTGCCCAAGCGCGTCCGCCAGGCCAGCCTGGCGCCCCAGTTGAAGCAGACCCCGGCTCCAGCGCCCGCCGAAGCCGCCGCAGACCCGGTGGCCCACCGCGACGCGGAAGAGGTACGTACGCGCATGTCCGCACTCCAGCGCGGCTGGACGGCGGGCCGCGAACAGCAGGCACAGCAGGCACAGCAGGCACAGCAGCAGTCCGGTTCCGGGGCAGGCACTTCCGCCACCACGGGTTCCGGATACGAGAACGAGGGGGACGGTCGATGACCGCACCGCAGACCGGCAACGACACCCGGGGCCGCGGCTCCGGTCCGCTCAACTGGCTCCTCGACGAGCTCGTCGACCGGGTCGCCAGCATCCGCAAGGCGGTGGTCCTCTCCGGCGACGGTCTGCCCACCGGCAGCTCGAAGGACCTGACCCGCGAGGACAGCGAGCACCTGGCTGCCGTGGCCTCCGGCTTCCACAGCCTGGCCAAGGGCGTCGGCCGGCACTTCGAGTCGGGCAGCGTCCGCCAGACCGTGGTCGAGCTGGACGAGGCCTTCCTCTTCGTCATGGCCGCAGGCGACGGCAGCTGCCTGGCCGTGCTGTCCGACGCCGACTCCGACGTCGGGCAGGTCGCGTACGAGATGACCCTGATGGTCAAGCGGGTCGGTGACCACCTGGCGACCGCTCCCCGCTCCGGGCAGCCAGCCGGAGGGTGAGGCGGACGGGATGAGCGAACCAGGCCAGAACCGCCAGGACCATCCCGCGGGTGCCCCGGGGGTGCCCCCGGCGGGCGTCCACCCGCACTGGTTCGACGACGACGCGGGTCCCGTCGTACGCCCGTACGCCATGACCCGCGGCCGGACCAGCCACGCCGGCCAGCACAGGCTCGACCTGATCGCGCTCGTCGTCGCCGAACCGGCGGCCGACGATCCGGTCTGGGACATGACGCTGTCCCCGGAGCACTCCCACATCCTCGGGCTGTGCCGGGAGCGGCCGCAGTCGGTCGCCGAGCTCGCCGCCGAACTCGACCTCGCGGTCGGGGTCGTACGCGTCCTCATCGGCGACCTGGCCGAAGAGGAACTGGTCCATGTGACCCGGCCGGTACCGCCGGCCGAACTGCCCGATGAATCCATTCTGCGTGAGGTGATCGATGGCCTTCGGGCGCTCTAGCCGTACCGGTGCCATGCACGCCGTGTCACCGGTCGAGCCGCTGACCCTAAAGATCTTGGTCGCGGGCGGCTTCGGGGTGGGCAAGACCACCCTGGTCAGTGCGGTGAGCGAGATCAGACCGCTGCGGACCGAGGAACTCCTGTCCGAACCGGGCGTCGGCATCGACGACACCGGGGGAGTGGAGGGCAAGAGCACCACCACCGTGGCGATGGACTTCGGTCGCATCACGCTGCGCGAGGACCTGGTGCTGTACCTCTTCGGCACCCCCGGACAGGACCGTTTCTGGTTCCTGTGGGACGAGCTGGCCCAGGGCTCGCTCGGAGCGGTGGTCCTCGCCGACACCCGCCGCCTCGCCGACTGCTTCGCCGCCGTCGACTACTTCGAGCGGCGGGGGATCCCGTTCGTGGTCGCCGTCAACTGCTTCGACGGGGCGGAACGCCATCCGGTGGTGACCGTGCGGGAGGCGCTGGACCTCGATCCCGGGGTACCGGTGCTGCTGTGCGACGCCCGGGACCGGGAGTCCGTGAAGGACGTGCTCGTCGGGGTCGTGGAGCACGCGATGTCGCTGGCCCGGGCGCGGCGCCGCAGCCTGACCACCGGGACCTGACCGCTGCGGGACCCCGGCCCCGGCACCCTCGCAACAGGAGGCGGCCCGTACCCCCGCCGACTGGGGTACGGGCCGCAGCTCTCATGGGGGGACGGTGGGCCCCGGTCGCGGCGTCGTACGCGGCGGGAGGCCGTGGAGCGAGTGTGAACCTGCCGCCGGGGGCCGTCAAGCGTTCGGACAGCAGCACCTGTTCAGGATCCGTGCCCGGCCGCCGTCGTCACCCCGGCGCCGCTGCCCGGGTCCCCCCGGCGCAGCCGCCGCCAGCACCGCCCGGCCGTCGTCAGCGCACCGCGACGACGGCCGATCCGTGCCCGAACAGCCCCTGGTTCGCAGTGATCCCGGCGCGGGCCCCCGGCACCTGCCGGTCCCCGGCCGTACCGCGCAACTGCCAGGTCAGCTCGCACACCTGGGCGATGGCCTGCGCCGGGACCGCCTCCCCGAAGGAGGCGAGGCCACCGCTGGCGTTCACCGGTACGCGCCCGCCGAGCGCCGTCGCGCCCTCCCGCACGAGCTTGGCCCCCTCGCCCCCGGCGCACAGGCCGATGTCCTCGTACCACTCCAGCTCCAGGGCGGTGGAGAGGTCGTACACCTCGGCGAGCGAGAGGTCCCCGGGTCCGACTCCGGCCTCCTCGTACGCGGCCCGGGCGATCGAAGCCCGGAACGAGCCCGCCGCCGGCCCCACGGCGGTCAGCGAGTCGGTGGCGATGTCCGGGAGGTCGAGGACGGAACGGGGGTACGTCGGGGTCACCGTCGACACGGCCCGGATCCGCACCGGATCGGTGACCCCGCGCGAGCGCGCGAAGTCCATGCTGGTCAGTACCAGGGCGGCGCCCCCGTCCGAGGTGGCGCAGATGTCGAGCAACCGCAGGGGATCGGCGACGACCGCCGAACGGGCGACCTTCTCGGCCGTGACCGCCTTGCGGTAGCGGGCGTGCGGGTTGAGGGCGCCGGCCGCGGCGTTCTTGACCTTCACCAGGGCGAAGTCCTCCGGGGTGTCCCCGTACACGGCCATCCGGCGGCGGGCGTAGAGGGCGAAGTACGCGGGGTTCGTAGCGCCCAGCACGCGGAACCGCAGCCAGTCCGGATCGTCCGGCCGGTTCCCGCCCGCCGGCGCGAAGAACCCCTTGGGCGCCGCGTCCGCGCCGACCACCAGGACGACGTCGGCCAGCCCGGCCAGGATCTGCGCCCGCGCAGCACCGATGGCCTGGGCCCCGGAGGCGCAGGCCGCGTACACGCTGGTCACGCGGGCGCCCTGCCAGCCGAGGGCCTGGGCGAAGGTCGCTCCGGCCACATAGCCGGGGTATCCGGCGCGCACGGTGTCGGCGCCGACGATCGACTGGACGTCGGTCCATTCCAGGCCGGCGTCGGCGAGGGCGGTCCGCGCCGCGGCCCGCCCGTACTCGACGAAGCTGCGGCCCCATTTGCCCCAGGGGTGCATCCCGGCCCCGAGGACGGCGATGTCGGCGACGGCGGCGCTCACTCGTCCACCCCCACGGGCCGGAACCGCCAGGTGGTCCAGACGGTCCCGGCGTCCTCGTTCAGCACACCGCCGACCACCTCGACCTCCATCCCGACCGCCAGGTCGGCGACGCTGACCCCGTCGGCGGCCTGCCCGAGCACGACCATCCCCTCGGCCTCCAGCTCCACCGCGACCAGGGTGTACGGCTCCCAGGGCGCGTCCGGGTCGGACACGTACGGCGCGGGCGGCCGGTACCGCCCGTCGGTGTAGGACCACACCCGGCCCCGCGGGGACAGCGGTACCTCGGCGAGCAGGCCGTCGCCGGGGCAGTGCGGGTTGCGGCAGTGGGCGTCCTCGCGGGGGAAGAACACCGCGGTGCAGGCGGAGCAGCGGGTGCCGAGCAGGCGGAATCCGCCCTCCGCGCCCGCGTCGGTGAACCACCCGTTCACGACGGGTGTACGTGTGCGTTCCAAGACCCCTCCCGAGCACTGGCATGCGACTGACTATCTGACGAGTCGTCAGGAGTCTGCCACGGGAGGGCGGTACGGGTCACCGGTTCTCGGCGAGCCACTTCTGCGCGATCCCGGCAAGCTCCGCGTCGCGCCCGGCCAGCATCATCCGGATCATCTGTGCGTCCCCGCGCAGTGACCAGCCGGGGTGCCCGAACGTCGCCGGGTTGTTCTTCTCGATCAGGAAGTGCGCGGGCCAGGCCGTCCCGTACCCGATGAGGGGCAGCGCGGCGAGGTAGCGCCGGCGGCCGCGCGCCAGGCCGTACGCGGTGAGGGCGAGCCCGGTCAAGGTGCCGGTGAGGTGGACCCAGCGGGTGGCGGCGCGGGAGTGCATGGCGACGTAGTACGGCCAGAATTCTTCGTACGAACTGAATGTCATGCGGGCACGGTACTCACGGCCGTACCGAGGCGACAGCGACCGGGAAGTCGAAGGAGGAATCCGCAAACGCCTCGGGTTCGAACGTGAAGTGCCACCACTCCTCGGGCAGGTTCACGAACCCCTTCGCGGAGAGCGCCCCCCGGAGCAGGTCCCGGTTGGCCCGGGCGGCCTCCGCGATGCCAGGGGCGTCGGTGTGCGAGAGCGGATCGAAGCGGTCGAACGCGGTCCCCATGTCGACGGGCCGGCGCAGCGGCAGCCGCACCAGGGTCACGTCGACGGTGCTCCCGCGGCTGTGCCCGGACTTCTCGGCGATGTACCCGTCGGGAATCAGCCGCGCCTTGTCGACGTCCGGGTAGAACTCCGCCTTCGTGGCCTGGTCCTGCCCGTCCGCCGCCCACCGTACGAAGCGGTCCACCGCGCGCTGCGGCCGGTAACAGTCGTACACCGTCAGCGAGTACCCGCGCGGCAACAGCTCCCGCTGGGCGGCGCGCAACGCCTCGGCCGCCGGGCGGGCGAGCAGGCAGACGGGCTCCTCGTACCCGTCCACGACCGCACCGGTGAAATTGTGGGCGGTGGCGTACCTGATGTCCTGCCCGACGGTGGGATCGACCTCGGTCAGCGCCACGAACGCGCGCGGCGCCGAACGGGCACCCGCATCCGGACCCGCACCGCCGCCGAGCAGCGCCGCACAGCCCACCACCCAGGCAACTCCCGCAACTCCAAGCACCCTCATACCCCTTGGCATACCATCGCGGCATGCAGGCACAGCCGAGGGACTCGCACTGCTCCACGTGTGGATCACTGTTCGACACGACCGCTTGGCCCCGTACGTGCGCCTCGTGCGGCGCCGTCACCTACCGCAACCCGCTCCCGGTGGGCGTCGCACTGCTCCCGGTCGAGGACGAGGCGGGCACCGGGCTGGTGGTCATCACCCGCACCATCGAGCCGGCCCTCGGGGGCATCGCCCTGCCCGGCGGCTTCATGGACTTCGATGAGGACTGGCGCGACGCGGTCGTCCGCGAGCTGCGCGAGGAGACCGGCATCCACGCCCCGGCAACGGAGGTCGTCCTGGCGGACGCCATGAGCTCCCCGGCGGGCCACCTGTTGCTCTTCGGCCTCCTGCCGATCCGCCCGGCGGCATCCCTCCCGCCGTCGACCCCCACGGACGAGACCACGGGCTGGCACGTGCTGCGCACCCCGACGGAACTGGCGTTCCCGCTCCACACCCGGGCCGCGGCCACGTGGTTCGCGGGCCGCTACGGAGCCTGACGGCCTGCCGCTCGCACTCCCGGAGCCATGACGAACGCCACCGCCGCGACGGCACACCGCCGCGACGGCGGCCACCGCCGCCACGGCAGCCACCACCGCCGGAGCCCGGAGCCCGGAGCCCGGAGCCCGGAGCCCGGAGCCCGGAGCCCGGAGCCCGGAGCCCGGAGCCCGGAGCCCGGAGCCCGGAGCTAGATCCGCCCCGGAAGCCGCCCTGGCGCGCGTTCCCGCAGGCCGTGCCCGTGCAGGGGCCCGAGTCCCCGTACCTCCACCCCCTGCACCGGCCCGCCCGCCTCGTCCTCCACCACCACCGCGTCCTCCACCCACCGCACCGTGTACCGCTCGACCTCGCCCGCTTCGAACCCCGGCCCCGGATCCCGGATCACCACCCCGCCGCCCGTGCGCCCGCGCGCCGGAGCCCACGCCTCCAGGGCCATCCCCTCCTCACCCGGCCGACGCACCGGCAGCACCGCCCCCGCCCGGGCCAGTACCGGGATCCGCCCCGGCGGGGCGTCCAGCAGGATCTGCCCGGGGCCCTCGTACGCCGTCCCGGTCGCGGTGTCGTACCACCGGCCCCGGGGCAGCCGGACCGCCCGCCGGTCCGCCCCGCACTCCAGCACCGGCGCCACCAGCAGCGCGTCGCCGAGCAGGAACGCGTCCTCGCAGTCCCGCAGCGCCCGGTCTTCCGGCGCCCCCCACCACAGCGGCCGCACGTACGGGGCTCCCGTCCGCCGCGCCAGCTGGGCCAGCGTCAGGAAGTACGGCCGCAGCCGCTCCCGCTCCGCCAGCACGGCCCGCGCCGCCTCCTCCGCCTCCGGCCCGAACTCCCACGGCTCCCGCCGCCCCGCCCAGATCGCCGAGTGGGTCCGGAACAGCGGCAGGTACGACCCCAGCTGGAGCCACCGCAGATACAGCTCCGGCGAGGGGGAGCCCCCGAAACCGCCGACGTCGGGGCCCGAGTACGGCACCCCGCACAGGCCGAGCCCCAGCACCAGCGACAGCGAGGCCCGCAGTCCCTCCCAGCCGGTCTCCACGTCCCCGGACCAGGTTCCCCCGTACCTCTGCATCCCCGCCCACCCCGACCGGGAGAACAGGAACGGCCGCTCCGCCGGCCGCAGCCGGACCAGCCCCTCCCAGCCCGCCCGCGCCATCCCGAGCGCGTACACGTTGTGGGCGGCCCGGTGGTCCCCGCCGGCCCCGTCCATCGCGTGCCGCGCGGAACGGGGCAGTGTCATCTCCCCGAACGGGGCGAAGGACACCGGCTCGTTCATGTCGTGCCACACCCCGGCGAAGCCCTGCTCCAGCCGTTCCGCGTACAGCCCGCCCCACCAGGTGCGCACCGCCGGATCCGTGAAGTCCGGGTACGCGCACTCGCCGGGCCAGACCTCGCCCCGCACCTCCTGCCCCCGGCCGTCCCGCACGAAGGCCCCGCCCGCCCCCACCGCCAGGCCCGAAGCGTGGACGGCGTCGCCCGTCTTCACCGCCGGGTCGACGATCGAGACGAGCCGCACGCCCTGCTCCGCCAGCTCCCGCGCCAGCCCCGGCAGATCCGGGAACCGCTCCTCGTCCACCGTGAACACACGGTGCTCGTCGTAGTGGTCGATGTCCAGGTGCACGGCCGACAGCGGGAGCCCGCGCGCGGCATAGCCCGCCACCACCCGCCGCACCTCCTGCGCGCTCCCGAACCCCCACCGCGCGTGCTGGTACCCGAGCGCCCATTCGGGCGGTACGGCGGCCCCGCCGGTCAGACCCGACCAGCCCTGCAGCACCCGGGCCGGCGTCCCCACCAGTACCCAGCAGCGCAGCGGCCCGCCCTCCATGCGCAGCTCGCTCGTCCCCGGCCGGTCCGCGCCCGACCCGGCGCCCTCCTCGCCCTCGCGCAGCGCCACCCGGCCGTCCCAGGAGTTGTCGTGGAACACCAGGTGCGTCCCCGCGTCCGCGACCACCATCTGCACGGGCATCGTGATGTACAGCGGGTCGTCACCTGGTCCGAAGCCGCCCTTGGGATCCGTGTTCCACAGCCGGTACACCCCGTCCCGCAGCCGCGGCCCGGCGGCCCGACCGCCCAGCCCGAAGAACCTGGCGTCCGCCGGCACCTCGGCACGCTGGAGCCACCGCGGCTCGACCGGCTCCCCCGCGGGCGGCTCCGCCGGTTCCCACCAGCGCGGAGGTAACTCCCGGCGCAGCACCGTCCCGCCCGGGGTGCGCACCTCGACCGCCCCGTGCCGGGACACCGCCACCGTCACCCGCTCCGACACCACCCGCCAGCCGCCGCCGGTGTCCGGTTCCAGCACGGCCCGCGGGTCGGGCTCCGGCCCGCTGCCGACCAGCGCGTACGAGGGCGTGGGTCCGGCCCCGTCCCAGCCCCAGAACACCGCGCCGCCCGCCGTGACCCGTACGAGCAGCTCCGAGCGGGTGAACCGCAGCACCCCGCCGCCCGGCCGCGGTTCCGTACCGGTCAGCAGGCCCGGCACGCGGGCCCGTTCCGCGCCCCGGCGCGGGAGCCCCACCGCGTCCGCGCGCCGGTTGCGCAAGGCCGTGCGCCACGCGCGCCGCCCGCGCTCCGTACCGATCTCTTTCACCGCACGCACCAGATCACGACCGTTCATGCTGTTCACCCTGCCACCGGCCGCCCGGGGAGCGGGCGGCGTTCAACTTCCGTTCACTCGTCCATGAGGCCCCTGGTGCAGAGGTAGATCACATGGCATGGTCCCTGTGAGCCGCCGCGCACACCCATCGCGCGAACGGCACCGCACACACCCACGCACACCACGCGCGCGCCGCAGACTTGACCGGGAGCCGACCCATGACCTCAGCCACCCAGCCGGAACCCCTCTGGTCCCCGAGCCCCGAGCGGATCGCCGCGGCCCGCATCACCGCCTTCCAGGCCTGGGCCGCGGAGCGGTTCGGAGCCCCGGCGGACGGTGGCTACCCCGCCCTGCACCAGTGGTCCGTCGACGAGCTCGACACGTTCTGGCAGGCCGTCGCCGAATGGTTCGACGTCCGGTTCACCACCCCGTACCAGTCCGTCCTCACGGAGCGCACCATGCCGGGCGCGCACTGGTTCACCGGCGCCACCCTCAACTACGCCGAGCACGCCCTGCGGGCCGGCGAGGACCCGGCGCGCGCCGATGACGCCGCCCTGCTCTACGTGGACGAGACCCACGAGGCCACCCCCGTCACCTGGGCCGCCCTCCGCCGCCAGGTCGGCGCACTCGCCGCCGAGCTGCGCGCCCTCGGCGTACGCCCCGGCGACCGGGTGAGCGGCTACCTCCCCAACATCCCCGAGGCCGTCACCGCGCTCCTCGCCACCGCCGCCGTCGGCGCGGTGTGGACCTCCTGCGCCCCCGATTTCGGCGCCCGCAGCGTCCTCGACCGCTTCCAGCAGGTCGAGCCGGTGGTCCTGTTCACCGTCGACGGCTACCGCTACGGCGGCAAGGAGCACGACCGCCGCGACACCGTCGCCGAACTGCGCGCCGAACTCCCCTCGCTGCGCGCCGTCGTCCACATCCCGCTGCTCGGTACGCCGGCCCCCGAAGGCGCCCTCGCCTGGTCGGACCTGACCTCCGGCGACGTCGAGCCGGTCTTCGAGCCGGTCCCGTTCGACCACCCGCTCTGGGTGCTCTACTCCTCCGGTACGACGGGCCTGCCCAAGGCGATCGTGCAGTCCCAGGGCGGCATCCTGCTGGAGCACCTCAAGCAGCTCGGCCTGCACTGCGACCTCGGCCCCGAGGACCGGTTCTTCTGGTACACCTCGACCGGCTGGATGATGTGGAACTTCCTCGTCTCCGGCCTGCTCACCGGTACGACGGTCGTCCTGTACGACGGCAGCCCGGGCTACCCCGACACCGGGGCCCAGTGGCGGATCGCCGAGCGGACCGGGGCCACCCTGTACGGGACCTCCGCCGCGTACGTCATGGCCTGCGGCAAGGCCGACGTCCACCCCGCGCGCGACTTCGACCTGTCCGCCCTGAAGTGCGTGGCCACCACGGGCTCGCCGCTGCCGCCCGACGGCTTCCGCTGGCTCCACGACGAGGTGGCCGAGGACCTGTGGATCGCCTCCGTCAGCGGCGGCACCGACGTCTGCAGCTGCTTCGCCGGCGCCGTCCCCACCCTCCCCGTCCACATCGGCGAGCTCCAGGCCGCCTGCCTCGGCACCGACCTCCAGTCCTGGGACCCGTCCGGCAAGCCGCTGACCGGGGAAGTCGGCGAGCTGGTCGTCACCAACCCGATGCCGTCCATGCCGATCCGGTTCTGGAACGACGAGGACGGCAGCCGCTACCGCGACAGCTACTTCGAGATGTTCCCCGGCATCTGGCGCCACGGGGACTGGATCACGATCACCGACCACGGCTCCGTCGTCATCCACGGGCGCTCCGACTCCACCCTGAACCGACAGGGCGTCCGGATGGGCTCCGCCGACATCTACGAGGCCGTCGAACGCCTCCCCGAGATCAAGGAGTCCCTGGTCATCGGCCTGGAGGAGCCGAACGGGGGCTACTGGATGCCGCTGTTCGTCCACCTCGCCCCCGGTGCGACCCTCGACGACGACCTGCGCGGACGCATCAAGACGACGATCCGGGAGGAGCTCTCCCCGCGGCACGTCCCCGACGAGGTCATCGAGGTCCCGGCGATCCCGCACACCCTGACGGGCAAGCGCATCGAGGTCCCGGTCAAGCGCCTCCTCCAGGGCACGCCCATGGCGAAGGCGGTCAACCCCGGCTCGGTCGACAACATCGACCTCCTGCACTTCTACGAGGAGCTGGCCCGCACCCGCACCCGCGACTGAGGTCACTGTCAGTGGTCGCGGTTACCGTGAGTGAGCAATCGAATGCGCCACTCAGGGGGAGCCATGCCACGAACACGCCACCACACCGGCCGGCCCGGCCGGACCGCAGGCCGCACCACCGGCCGCACCGCCGGTCACACCACCCGGCGCCGCATGCTGCGCCGCGAAGTCCCCAGCACCGTAGGCCTCCTGGCCGACGCCGGGGACTTCGCGGCCATGCGCGGCTACCGCAGCTTCACCTTCGACCGCCACGACGACTACACCGACTACCTCCGCCACGTGGACGGCCTGCTCCGATCCCTCGCGGCCCAGGGCATCCACACCAGCGTCGCCCTCTTCGACCCCGAGGAGTACGCCGGGTTCTGCACGGAACACGGCATCGACGCGGACACCTCCGAGGGCCGCAGCCGCTTCACCGCCGAACTGGCCGGCGCCGGCACCGTACTGCCCTACACCGGCCAGCCCATCGACGAACTCGTCCCGCTCCTCGTCGACGAGGCCGTCCGCCAGGCCACCTGGGAGTACGCGACCACGCTCCTCGCCGGCGTCGGCAGCTGCGCCGACTGCGGCGAGGACATCGGCCACGCCTCCTTCGCACGGGCCACCGGCACGCTCAGCCGCCTCGTCGACGGCGCCGGCCCCGGCCACCACCACCTCGTCTGCAGCGTCCCCACCCAGGACGAACAGCTCGTCGCCGTCCTGCACGCCGAGGTCACCACGGACCGGGACCGACCGGCCCGCATCGAGGGCCGCGAAAGCCTCGACTTCGTGAGCGTCCTCGCCGCCGGACTCGCCCTCGGCGGCCCCGGAGGACTGGTGCTGCGCAGCACCACCGAGGGCCTGCCCGACCGGGTCCACGGCTGGCGCCTGGACCGCGGCCGCCTGGTCCCGCTCTCCGCGGCAGCCGTGTTCAACGCCTACTGCACGGACGTCGACACCGGGGACCCCGTGGCCCCCGAACCCGGCGTCGAATACTGCCCCGGATACGAGGTGGACGACCCCACCCCGCACCACTAACCCGGAACGCCCGGAGAAACGACCGAGGGGCCCCGCCACCGGCGAAGGCCCCTCGATCGACACGTCCTGCCCCTGCCCGGCTACTCGCCGGACAGCACCGCCTGCGCGGCCACGCGGGCTTCCTCGGCGCTGTCCGCCGCACGCGCCGCGGCCGCGGCACGCTCGCACTGGGCCAGCGTGTACTTGGCGAGCGTCGCCCGCACGTACGGGATCGAAGCGGCACCCATCGAGAGAGAGGTGACACCCAGACCCGTCAGCACGCAGGCCAGGAGCGGGTCGGAAGCGGCCTCACCACAGACGCCGCAGCTCTTGCCCTCCGCCCTGGCGGCCTCGGCCGACATCGCGATCAGGTCGAGCAGCGCCGGCTGCCACGGGTCCTGCAGCCGCGACACCGCACCGACCTGACGGTCCGCGGCGAAGGCGTACTGGGCCAGGTCATTGGTGCCCAGCGACAGGAACTCGACCTCCTGGAGGATCGAGCGCGCCCGGAGCGCGGCGGAGGGGATCTCCACCATCGCGCCGAACTTCGCCTTCAGCCCGGCCGCGCGGCACGCGTCCGCGAACGCCCGGGCGTCGATCCGGTCGGCCACCATCGGGGCCATGACCTCAAGGTAGACGGGCAGGCCTTCCGCCGCCTTGGCCAGCGCGGTCAGCTGCGTGCGCAGCACGTCCGGGTGGTCCAGCAGCGACCGCAGACCGCGAACGCCCAGCGCCGGATTCGGCTCGTCGGCCGGTGTCAGGAAGTCCAGCGGCTTGTCGGCGCCGGCGTCCAGGACGCGCACGACGACCCGGCCCTCCGGGAACGCCTCCAGTACCTTGCGGTACGACTCGATCTGCTTCTCCTCGGACGGCGCCTTCTTGCTGTCGTCCAGGAACAGGAACTCGGTGCGGAACAGGCCCACGCCCTCGGCCCCGGCCTCCACGGCCGCCGGCACGTCCGCCGGACCGCCCACGTTCGCCAGCAGCGGCACCTTGTGGCCGTCGGACGTCGCACCCGGACCGGACGAGGCCGCGAGAGCGGCCTTGCGCTCGGCGGCAGACGCCTCCAGCTCGGCCCGCTTCTCGGCGGTGGGCTCGACGAACAGGTCACCGGTGCTGCCGTCGACGGCGATGACCGTCCCCTCGGCGATCTCACCGGCACCCGGGAGCGCCACGATCGCCGGCACACCCAGCGCCCGCGCGAGGATCGCGCTGTGACTGGTCGGCCCGCCCTCCTCGGTGACGAAACCGAGGACCAGCGCCGGGTCGAGCAGCGCGGTGTCCGCGGGGGCCAGGTCACGCGCGATGAGCACGTACGGCTCGTCACTGTCCGGCACACCCGGCATCGGCACGCCCAGCAGCCGCGCCACGATCCGGTTCCGTACGTCGTCCAGGTCGGCCACCCGGCCGGCCATGTACTCCCCGGCCCCCGCGAGCAGGTCGCGGTACGAGGCGAACGCGTCGTACACACCGCGCTCGGCCGTGCTGCCGACGGCGATGCGCCGGTCGACGTCCGCCATCAGCTCGGGGTCCGTGGCGATCATCGCCTGGGCCTCCAGCACGTGCTGGGCCTCGCCGCCTGCCAGCTGGCCGCGCGCGATCAGGTCGGCGGACACCGCCTCCACGGCCTTGCGGGCGCGCCCCTGTTCGCGCTCCGCCTCGTCCGCGGTGATCTGCTTGGCCGGCGGCTCCAGAACCGCCGTGCCCATGTGCCGCACCTCGCCGATCGCCACACCGTGGCTCACGCCGACGCCTCGCAGCGTTGTCTCCATTTCACCCGTCTCCGATTGAGCGGCGGACCCGGCCGCCGCGGTGGATGTCAGACCCGCCCTTGCGGGCGGACACGTCACTGCCAGCTGAAAAGTGCGTCGTCGGCCTTCACGTCGCCGGACTCGACGACGTTGGAGAGGGCCTCCGCGGTGGCCTCCAGCGCCACGACGGGGCAGATCGGAGACTTGCCGGCTTCTTCGACGGCCTGCGGGTTCCAGCGGATCACGGCCTGACCACGGGTCACGGTGTCGCCCTTGTTGACGAGCAGCTCGAAGCCCTCGCCGTTGAGCTGAACGGTGTCGATCCCGAGGTGGGTGAGTACGCCGTGTCCTTCGCTGTCGACGACGACGTACGCGTGCGGGTGCAGGGAGACGACCACACCGTCGACGGGGGACACCGCCTCCGAGGGCTCACGCACGGGATCAATAGCGGTGCCCGGACCCACCATTGCGCCGGAGAACACCGGATCGGGCACTGCCGCGAGTCCGATGGCGCGCCCGGCAAGTGGGGACGTCACGCTGGTCATGGGGGGCCTCCCAGGGGTGGGGCTTCTTCGTGTCGCCGTCACAACCTGTCCTGTAACGACGTACTTTCAGCAGGGTATGTCATGACACGTCCCGGTTCGCCCGACGTGAGCCCCCCTGTGAGAGGCCACGACACGCGACCGCGACGACGTAGTGGACTAGACCATACGCCTGAATCAATTTGCTTGGGCACCACGGGCCCTGTACTGTCGTGACTCCCGCCAGGACGTGCCGCGTGAACTTCTCGCGAACAACGGACGGACGGGACTCCTCCTCTTCAGTGCCGATCTCGATCCGTGCTGCTCCTCATATGCCTATTCGGCAAAACGAGTGAGTGGTCAGGGAGCTGGAAAAGCCCTGATAGAGTCGGAATCGCCGGAAGGGGAAACGCGAAAGCGAAATCCTGGAAAGCAAACCCCGCTTCGACCGGGAATCGGACACGAAAGAGTCTGATAGAGTCGGAAACGAAGAACGAAAGCCCGGAGGAAAGCCCCAGTAAGTATTACTGCGGGTGAGTACAAAGGAAGCGTCCGTTCCTTGAGAACTCAACAGCGTGCCAAAAATCAACGCCAGAAGTTGATACCCCGTCCACTTCGGTGGATGAGGTTCCTTTGAAAAAGTCCTGTCTTTCGGGGCAGGCAACAACACAGCGAGGACGCAGTGGACGGTCGGTCTTATTCCGACATGATCGTCCCGCTCTAAGTGCGTGTGCACCCGATTACGGGTAAACATTCATGGAGAGTTTGATCCTGGCTCAGGACGAACGCTGGCGGCGTGCTTAACACATGCAAGTCGAACGATGAAGCCCTTCGGGGTGGATTAGTGGCGAACGGGTGAGTAACACGTGGGCAATCTGCCCTTCACTCTGGGACAAGCCCTGGAAACGGGGTCTAATACCGGATAATACTCCTGCCTGCATGGGTGGGGGTTAAAAGCTCCGGCGGTGAAGGATGAGCCCGCGGCCTATCAGCTTGTTGGTGGGGTAATGGCCCACCAAGGCGACGACGGGTAGCCGGCCTGAGAGGGCGACCGGCCACACTGGGACTGAGACACGGCCCAGACTCCTACGGGAGGCAGCAGTGGGGAATATTGCACAATGGGCGAAAGCCTGATGCAGCGACGCCGCGTGAGGGATGACGGCCTTCGGGTTGTAAACCTCTTTCAGCAGGGAAGAAGCGAAAGTGACGGTACCTGCAGAAGAAGCGCCGGCTAACTACGTGCCAGCAGCCGCGGTAATACGTAGGGCGCAAGCGTTGTCCGGAATTATTGGGCGTAAAGAGCTCGTAGGCGGCTTGTCACGTCGGATGTGAAAGCCCGAGGCTTAACCTCGGGTCTGCATTCGATACGGGCTAGCTAGAGTGTGGTAGGGGAGATCGGAATTCCTGGTGTAGCGGTGAAATGCGCAGATATCAGGAGGAACACCGGTGGCGAAGGCGGATCTCTGGGCCATTACTGACGCTGAGGAGCGAAAGCGTGGGGAGCGAACAGGATTAGATACCCTGGTAGTCCACGCCGTAAACGTTGGGAACTAGGTGTTGGCGACATTCCACGTCGTCGGTGCCGCAGCTAACGCATTAAGTTCCCCGCCTGGGGAGTACGGCCGCAAGGCTAAAACTCAAAGGAATTGACGGGGGCCCGCACAAGCAGCGGAGCATGTGGCTTAATTCGACGCAACGCGAAGAACCTTACCAAGGCTTGACATATACCGGAAAGCATTAGAGATAGTGCCCCCCTTGTGGTCGGTATACAGGTGGTGCATGGCTGTCGTCAGCTCGTGTCGTGAGATGTTGGGTTAAGTCCCGCAACGAGCGCAACCCTTGTCCTGTGTTGCCAGCATGCCCTTCGGGGTGATGGGGACTCACAGGAGACCGCCGGGGTCAACTCGGAGGAAGGTGGGGACGACGTCAAGTCATCATGCCCCTTATGTCTTGGGCTGCACACGTGCTACAATGGCCGGTACAATGAGCTGCGATACCGTGAGGTGGAGCGAATCTCAAAAAGCCGGTCTCAGTTCGGATTGGGGTCTGCAACTCGACCCCATGAAGTCGGAGTTGCTAGTAATCGCAGATCAGCATTGCTGCGGTGAATACGTTCCCGGGCCTTGTACACACCGCCCGTCACGTCACGAAAGTCGGTAACACCCGAAGCCGGTGGCCCAACCCGTAAGGGAGGGAGCTGTCGAAGGTGGGACTGGCGATTGGGACGAAGTCGTAACAAGGTAGCCGTACCGGAAGGTGCGGCTGGATCACCTCCTTTCTAAGGAGCACAGTACCGATTGCAGACAAACGTTCTGCACGGTCAGCTCATGGGTGGAACGTTGATTAGTTGGCATCTTCGGTCTGATGGTTCTCAAGTACTGCTTCGGCGTGGAAAGAGAAGACGGATGAACGGAGATGCTTGGCACGTTGTTGGGTCCTGAAGGTACGGCCGTAAGGTCATGTCTTCAGTGCCGGCCCCGGTAAAGCATTCCTTAGGGAGTGTGTGACGGGTGGCTGGTCGTTGTTTGAGAACTACACAGTGGACGCGAGCATCTGTGGCCAAGTTTTTAAGGGCGCACGGTGGATGCCTTGGCACCAGGAACCGATGAAGGACGTGAGAGGCCGCGATAGGCCCCGGGGAGCTGCCAACTGAGCTTTGATCCGGGGGTGTCCGAATGGGGAAACCCGGCAGTCGTCATGGGCTGTCACCCACTGCTGAACACATAGGCAGTGTGGAGGGAACGAGGGGAAGTGAAACATCTCAGTACCCTCAGGAAGAGAAAACAACCGTGATTCCGGGAGTAGTGGCGAGCGAAACCGGATGAGGCCAAACCGTATGCGTGTGATACCCGGCAGGGGTTGCGCATGCGGGGTTGTGGGAATTCTTTTGATCGGTCTGCCGGCCGGTCGGCGAGTCAGAAACCGTTGATGTAGTCGAAGGACATGCGAAAGGTCCGGCGTAGAGGGTAAGACCCCCGTAGACGAAACATCAGCGGCTTGCTTAAGAATCTCCCAAGTAGCACGGGGCCCGAGAAATCCCGTGTGAATCTGGCGGGACCACCCGCTAAGCCTAAATATTCCCTGGTGACCGATAGCGGATAGTACCGTGAGGGAATGGTGAAAAGTACCGCGGGAGCGGAGTGAAATAGTACCTGAAACCGTGTGCCTACAAGCCGTGGGAGCGTCGCTGTATGTGCTTGCACATACAGTCGTGACTGCGTGCCTTTTGAAGAATGAGCCTGCGAGTTAGCGGTGTGTAGCGAGGTTAACCCGTGTGGGGAAGCCGTAGCGAAAGCGAGTCCGAATAGGGCGATTGAGTTGCACGCTCTAGACCCGAAGCGGAGTGATCTAGCCATGGGCAGGTTGAAGCGGAGGTAAGACTTCGTGGAGGACCGAACCCACCAGGGTTGAAAACCTGGGGGATGACCTGTGGTTAGGGGTGAAAGGCCAATCAAACTCCGTGATAGCTGGTTCTCCCCGAAATGCATTTAGGTGCAGCGTCGTGTGTTTCTTGCCGGAGGTAGAGCACTGGATAGGCGATGGGCCCTACCGGGTTACTGACCTTAGCCAAACTCCGAATGCCGGTAAGTGAGAGCACGGCAGTGAGACTGTGGGGGATAAGCTCCATGGTCGAGAGGGAAACAGCCCAGAGCATCGACTAAGGCCCCTAAGCGTACGCTAAGTGGGAAAGGATGTGGAGTCGCAGAGACAACCAGGAGGTTGGCTTAGAAGCAGCCACCCTTGAAAGAGTGCGTAATAGCTCACTGGTCAAGTGATTCCGCGCCGACAATGTAGCGGGGCTCAAGCGTACCGCCGAAGTCGTGTCATTGCAGCAATAGGGCCAACGCCCGCTGTGATGGGTAGGGGAGCGTCGTGTGCCGGGTGAAGCAGCAGCGGAAGCTAGTTGTGGACGGTTCACGAGTGAGAATGCAGGCATGAGTAGCGATACACACGTGAGAAACGTGTGCGCCGATTGACTAAGGGTTCCTGGGTCAAGCTGATCTGCCCAGGGTAAGTCGGGACCTAAGGCGAGGCCGACAGGCGTAGTCGATGGACAACCGGTTGATATTCCGGTACCCGCTTTGAAACGCCCAATATCGAATCAGGCGATGCTAAGTCCGTGAAGCCGTTCCGGACCCTTCGGGGAAAGGAAAGTGGTGGAGCCGACGAACCAGACTTGTAGTAGGTAAGCGATGGGGTGACGCAGGAAGGTAGTCCAGCCCGGGCGGTGGTTGTCCCGGGGTAAGGGTGTAGGCCGAGGGGTAGGCAAATCCGTCCCTCATTAAGGCTGAGACCTGATGCCGAGCCGATTGTGGTGAAGTGGATGATCCTATGCTGTCGAGAAAAGCCTCTAGCGAGTTTCATGGCGGCCCGTACCCTAAACCGACTCAGGTGGTCAGGTAGAGAATACCGAGGCGTTCGGGTGAACTATGGTTAAGGAACTCGGCAAAATGCCCCCGTAACTTCGGGAGAAGGGGGGCCATCACTGGTGATCGGACTTGCTCCGTGAGCTGGGGGTGGCCGCAGAGACCAGCGAGAAGCGACTGTTTACTAAAAACACAGGTCCGTGCGAAGCCGTAAGGCGATGTATACGGACTGACGCCTGCCCGGTGCTGGAACGTTAAGGGGACCGGTTAGTGCACTTTCGGGTGTGCGAAGCTGAGAACTTAAGCGCCAGTAAACGGCGGTGGTAACTATAACCATCCTAAGGTAGCGAAATTCCTTGTCGGGTAAGTTCCGACCTGCACGAATGGCGTAACGACTTCTCGACTGTCTCAACCATAGGCCCGGTGAAATTGCACTACGAGTAAAGATGCTCGTTTCGCGCAGCAGGACGGAAAGACCCCGGGACCTTTACTACAGTTTGATATTGGTGTTCGGTTCGGCTTGTGTAGGATAGGTGGGAGACTTTGAAGCAGCCACGCCAGTGGTTGTGGAGTCGCCGTTGAAATACCACTCTGGTCGTGCTGGATGTCTAACCTCGGTCCGTGATCCGGATCAGGGACAGTGTCTGATGGGTAGTTTAACTGGGGCGGTTGCCTCCCAAAGGGTAACGGAGGCGCCCAAAGGTTCCCTCAGCCTGGTTGGCAATCAGGTGTTGAGTGTAAGTGCACAAGGGAGCTTGACTGTGAGACCGACGGGTCGAGCAGGGACGAAAGTCGGGACTAGTGATCCGGCGGTGGCTTGTGGAAGCGCCGTCGCTCAACGGATAAAAGGTACCCCGGGGATAACAGGCTGATCTTCCCCAAGAGTCCATATCGACGGGATGGTTTGGCACCTCGATGTCGGCTCGTCGCATCCTGGGGCTGGAGTCGGTCCCAAGGGTTGGGCTGTTCGCCCATTAAAGCGGTACGCGAGCTGGGTTTAGAACGTCGTGAGACAGTTCGGTCCCTATCCGCTGTGCGCGTAGGAATATTGAGAAGGGCTGTCCCTAGTACGAGAGGACCGGGACGGACGAACCTCTGGTGTGCCAGTTGTCCTGCCAAGGGCATGGCTGGTTGGCTACGTTCGGGAGGGATAACCGCTGAAAGCATCTAAGCGGGAAGCCTGCTTCAAGATGAGTATTCCCACCTCCTTGAGAGGGTAAGGCTCCCAGTAGACGACTGGGTTGATAGGCCAGATGTGGAAGCCCGGTAACGGGTGGAGCTGACTGGTACTAATAGGCCGAGGGCTTGTCCTCAGTTGCTCGCGTCCACTGTGTTAGTTCTGAAATAACGAACAGCTGTGATTTTAGCCAGCGTTCAAATTTCATAGTGTTTCGGTGGTCATAGCGTTAGGGAAACGCCCGGTTACATTCCGAACCCGGAAGCTAAGCCTTTCAGCGCCGATGGTACTGCAGGGGGGACCCTGTGGGAGAGTAGGACGCCGCCGAACAATCATTGTGGGAGAGCCCCGCACCTTCTGGTGCGGGGCTTTTCTGCGTTCAGGGGCGGTGCGTGTTCCTGTAGGGTCAGGATGCATCGTTCGTACGTTCAACAGTGGAGGCCCCCGGGTGGAGGTCCAGGAGACTCGGGTTCAGACGGACCGAATTTTCACCATTCCGAACATCCTGAGCATGGCTCGCCTCGCCGGCGTGCCCCTGTTCCTCTGGCTGATTTTGGAGAAGCACGACGGCTGGGCCCTGGCCGTCCTCATGCTCAGCGGGGTCAGCGACTACCTCGACGGCAAGCTGGCACGGCGCTGGAATCAGATCAGCAACCTCGGCCGACTGCTGGATCCGGCCGCGGACCGGCTGTACATCCTCTCCACGCTCTTCGGCCTGACCTATCGAGACATTCTGCCGCTGTGGCTCACCGGGGCGCTCCTCGCCCGTGAGCTGATGCTGCTGGTGATGGTCTGGATCCTGCGCCGTCACGGGTATCCGCCGCCGCAGGTCAACTTCCTCGGCAAGGCCGCGACCTTCAACCTGATGTACGCCTTCCCGCTGCTGTTGCTCAGTGACGGTACGGGTTGGTTGGCCTGGATGGGGGCAGTTTTCGGATGGGCGTTCGCCGGATGGGGTACAACCCTCTACTGGTGGGCAGGAATCCTTTACGTGGTGCAAGTCCGCCGGCTCGTGAAGGCGGACGCCGCGGCCGATTGAGCTCGCTCGGCGCCCGGCTGACGCGGAGGAGTTGCGGAGTCACCGTTCGGGACGGGTGAGGTCGGCGAGAACGTCGTCTCTCAAGGAGGACTCTTCCGACATGAAGGCCGTCGTGATGGCCGGTGGCGAAGGCACACGCCTTCGCCCCATGACCTCAAGCATGCCCAAGCCGCTCCTGCCGGTGGTCAACCGGCCGATCATGGAGCACGTGCTCAGGCTGCTCAAGCGGCACGGGCTCAGTGAGACCGTGGTTACCGTGCAGTTCTTGGCGTCACTCGTCAAGAACTACTTCGGTGACGGCGAGGAGCTCGGAATGGAGCTCACCTATGCCAACGAGGAGAAGCCACTCGGCACTGCCGGCAGTGTGAAGAATGCCGAGGAGGCCTTGAAGGACGATGCTTTCCTCGTCATTTCCGGCGATGCACTCACCGACTTCGACCTCACCGACCTCATCCGCTTCCACAAGCAGAAGGGCGCACTGGTCACGGTGTGCCTGACCCGGGTGCCGAACCCGCTGGAATTCGGCATCACCATCGTGGACGAGGAAGGCAAGGTCGAGCGCTTCCTGGAGAAACCGACGTGGGGGCAGGTGTTCTCGGACACCGTCAACACCGGTATCTACGTCATGGAGCCCGAGGTCTTCAATTACGTGGACCCGGACGTTCCGGTCGACTGGTCCGGCGATGTCTTCCCGCAGCTGATGAAGGAAGGCCGGCCGATCTACGGATATGTGGCCGAGGGCTACTGGGAGGACGTCGGCACGCACGAGAGCTACGTCAAGGCACAGGCCGACGTGCTTGAGGGCAAGGTCCAGGTCGAGATGGACGGCTTCGAGATCTCCCCGGGCGTGTGGGTGGCCGAGGGTGCCGAGGTCAGCCCCGACGCCGTGCTCCGCGGGCCCCTGTACATCGGGGACTACGCCAAGATCGAGGCCGGCGTGGAGATCCGTGAGCACACGGTCGTCGGGTCCAACGTCGTCGTCAAGAGCGGGGCCTTCCTGCACAAGGCCGTCATCCACGACAACGTCTACATCGGGCCCCACAGCAACCTGCGCGGCTGCGTCATCGGCAAGAACACCGACATCATGCGGGCCTCCCGGATCGAGGACGGCGCCGTCATCGGTGATGAGTGCCTGGTCGGTGAGGAATCGATCATCCAGGGGAACGTGCGGGTCTACCCGTTCAAGACGATCGAGGCGGGCGCCTTCGTCAACACGTCGGTGATCTGGGAGTCCCGCGGTCAGGCGCATCTGTTCGGCGCCCGCGGCGTCACCGGCATCCTGAACGTGGAGATCACGCCCGAGCTGGTGGTCCGGCTGGCCGGCGCCTACGCCACGACCCTGAAGAAGGGGGCTACGGTCACCACGGCCCGAGACCACTCCCGTGGCGCGAGAGCGCTCAAGCGGGCCGTGATCTCGGCGCTCCAGGCCAGCGCGATCAACGTGCGCGACCTGGAGAACGTACCGCTGCCCGTGGCGCGGCAGCAGACGGCGCGGGGCAGCGCGGGCGGGATCGTGCTGCGGACCTCGCCGGGCGTGCCGGACTCGGTCGACATCATGTTCCTGGACGAGCGCGGAGCGGACCTTTCGCTCCAGCAGCAGCGCAAGCTGGACCGGGTGTACGCGCGGCAGGAGTACCGGCGGGCGTTCCCGGGCGAGATCGGAGACCTCCAGTTCCCGGGCAGCGTGTTCGACGCGTATACGGGTTCGCTGCTGAGGCGGGTGGACACGACCGGTGTCGCCGATTCCGGGCTCAAGGTGGTCGTGGACGCCTCCAACGGCAGTGCCGGGCTGGTCCTGCCCAGCCTGCTGGGCCGGCTCGGCGTGGACGCGCTGACGATCAACCCGGGTCTGGACGAGTCCAGGCCGACGGAGACCGCGGAGACCCGGCGGGCCGGTCTGGTGCGGCTCGGGGAGATCGTGGCCTCGGCGCGGGCCGCGTTCGGCGTCCGCTTCGACCCAGTGGGAGAGCGGATCTCGCTGGTGGACGAGCGCGGGCGGATCATCGAGGACGACCGGGCGCTGCTGGTGCTGCTCGACCTGGTGGCCGCGGAGAAGCGCAGCGGTAAGGTGGCGCTGCCGGTGACCACGACCCGGATCGCCGAGCAGGTGGCGGCGTACCACGGGACACAGGTGGAGTGGACGACGACGTCGCCCGACGACCTGACGCGGGTGGGCCGGGCGGAGAACACGATCTTCGGCGGGGACGGCCGGGGCGGCTACATCGTTCCGGAGTTCAGCAGCGTGTTCGACGGATCGGCGGCGTTCGTCCAGCTGATCGGGCTGGTGGCGCGGACCCAGCTCACGTTGAGCCAGATCGATGCGCGGATACCGCGAGCCCATGTACTCAAGCGGGACGTACCGACCCCGTGGGCGGTGAAGGGGCTCGTGATGCGGCGGGTCGTGGAGGCGGCGGGGGACCGGCAGGTGGACACCACGGACGGGGTGCGGGTGGTCGAGGCCGACGGGCGGTGGGCGCTGGTGCTGCCCGACCCGGCGGAGGCGGTCACGCACCTGTGGGCCGAGGGTCCCGACGACACGTCCGCGCAGGCGCTGCTGGACGAGTGGGCCGGCGTGGTGGACGGCGCCGGGCACTGAGCCACGGACCCGTGACGCAGCAGGGCCGTCCGGTGGGCCGGGGGCGACGTAGGTCGCTCCCTGTCCACCGGACGGGCGCATTCGGTACGGGCGGCGCCGACATGCGACGATGAGCGGCATGTCGCAGCCGCCCCCCAACCGGAGTTCGGCGCCGGCGCCTGCCGCGCGTCCGGACGCGTCCATGTCGCTGCTGACGCACGTGATGGACCACAGTCTCGACGAGGGCTATGCGGAAGCGTCGGCCCGGCGCGAGGCGGAGGGTACGGCGGGCCTGCCGCGCACCCTCAAGGCCAAGCTGGCGCTCGCCGCCGGGCTCGTGCTCGCCGCCATGGTCGTCACGCTGGGTGCCGCCCAGGCACGGATAGCGGCGCCGGTCCTGGCCAAGGAGCGGCAGGAGCTGATCGACCGGGTGCAGCGGGCCGACGAGCACGCGGACGGCCTGGAGCGGGACATCGAGCGGCTGCGGGAGAACGTCGCGAGCCGCCAGCGCCAGGCGCTCAAACAGCAGGGTGGCGACCAGGGGCAGCTCGTGGCGCTGCTGTCCGGTGCGACGGAGGCCCGCGGACCCGGGGTCAAGCTGGTCGTGGACGACGCCAAGGGCTCCTCGTCGGGCGGTGGCGGCAAACCGCGCGAGAACGCCGGATTCTCGGACACCGGGCGGCTGCGGGACCGGGACATGCAGAAGATCGTCAACGGGCTCTGGCAGTCCGGGGCCGAGGCCGTCTCGATCAACGGGCAGCGGCTGACGGCGTTGTCGGCGATCAGGGCCGCGGGTGACGCGATACTGGTCGACAACAGGCCGCTGGTACCGCCGTACGAGGTTCTGGCGGTGGGGGACAAGAAGCGGCTCGGGACTGCGTTCCAGGACTCCGCGGACGGCCAGTACCTGCACGCGCTGCAGGAGAACTACGGGATCCGCTACACCTTGTCCCCGGCGGACGACCTGCGGCTGCCTGCCGCGTCGAGCCTGACCGTACGTACAGCTACAGCAGAAGAGCCGAAGAAGGGTGCATCGTGATCGCGGTACTGGGCCTGGTGGCCGGAGTGGTGGTCGGACTTCTGGTCCGGCCCGAAGTGCCGGCCGTCGTCGAGCCTTATCTGCCGATCGCCGTGGTGGCGGCGCTGGACGCGGTGTTCGGCGGTCTGCGCGCGATGCTGGACGGCATCTTCGTGGACAAGGTCTTCGTGGTGTCGTTCCTGTCGAACGTGGTCGTAGCGGCGCTGATCGTCTTCCTCGGTGACAAGCTGGGCGTCGGCTCGCAGCTGTCCACCGGTGTGGTCGTCGTCCTCGGCATCCGCATCTTCTCCAACGCCGCGGCCATCCGCCGGCACGTGTTCCGGGCGTGAGGCCGATGGGTACGAACGACAATCCGCCCGAGGAGCCGATGGGCTCGGAGCTGCCGCCGCAGGACGAGCCGGCGCAGCCCGCCCGCCCGGCGCAGCCGGTGGAGCCCGCGGTGGTCGAAGAGGGCGTCAAGGACGCCGCGCCCGCGCAGACCGGCCGGCAGCGGCTGGCGGAGGGGTTGTGGCCGCCGCGCGTGAGCCGGGCCCAACTGATCGTCGCGCTGCTCCTGTTCGTCCTCGGGCTGGGCCTGGCCATCCAGGTGCGGTCGAACAGCGACTCCAGCGCGCTGCGCGGAGCCCGCCAGGAGGACCTCGTACGGATCCTCGACGAGCTGGACGGCCGCACCAAGCGCCTGGAGGACGAGAAGCAGCGCCTGGAGGACCAGCGCAGGGAACTGGAGAGCAGCTCCAACCAGGCGGAGGAGGCCCGTCGGCAGACCGTCGAGAAGGAACGCCAACTCGGGATCCTGGCCGGTACGGTGGCAGCGCAGGGACCGGGCATCACGCTGAAGATCACCGATCCCAAGGGTCAGGTGCAGTCGGACCAGCTGCTGGACACCCTCCAGGAGCTGCGGGCGGCCGGGGCCGAGGCGATCCAGATCAACGGTGTGCGCGTCGTGGCGAGCTCGTTCTTCTCGGACGAGGGCGGTGGTGTCGGGATCGACGGTAAGAAGATCACACAGCCTTATGAGTTCAAGGTGATCGGTAAGCCGCAGGATCTGGAGCCCGCCCTGAACATCCCCGGCGGTGTCGTGCAGACGCTGGAGAAGGAACAGGCCACCGTCGCCGTCACACGGTCGGCGAAGATCGTTGTGGATGCCTTGCGGGCTGCGAAGCAGCCTGACTACGCTCGGTCGTCATCGTCGTGACGCAGGGCGGAGCGCGGGCGGTCTCACGCGGGCTGATGCCTGCGGGGGGTCGACGCACTGAAGTAGTGCTGCGTGGTGGAAACTGTCTGGTGGATACGGACGTTGTGAGGATGTCCGGGTCGGCAGGTGTGTGCATTCGGAGTTCGTCCTGCCCCACGGGCGGGTCTGTTTCGTTCAAGGGGAATCGCCCGTGAAGTTGTTTGAGAAGTTGTTCGGCAAGAAGAACCGCGAGGAAAGCGGTGCGTCCAGGCACCGTGCGGGGCAGGGAGAAGCGGAAGGTCAGGGCGACCGACCGCTCTTCCGCGACGAGGTCGCCGGTACGGGGGACGTTCCCGGCGCGTCGTCTGTTGACCCTGCGGGTTCCGGACGCATAGGTTTCGGTGAACCATCAACCTCAAGTTCGGGTGGAGGGTTTACCTCCGACCCGTATGCCACCAATGCCTCCGCGGGGCAGCCGCGGCGCG
The DNA here is from genome assembly GCF_041431095.1 of Streptomyces sp. NBC_00597. Lineage (GTDB taxonomy): Bacteria > Actinomycetota > Actinomycetes > Streptomycetales > Streptomycetaceae > Streptomyces. The sequence goes on along the minus strand of NZ_CP107757.1, from coordinate 2,325,256 downwards.
AGGAGCCGTCCATGTCGGCCGAGCAGGTTTGCAGCAGGTGCGGACACCGTAGCGATGCGGCCAGCCGGTTCTGCTCCAACTGCGGCGCGCCGCTGCGGGCGGGTCTGACGCCGGAGCGTGCCTCGGAGACCACGTCCACCATCTCGATCTCGGGCCTTGAGGCCTACGAGGCCGAGGTGTCGGGACAGCAGCACGTGTCGTCCTCGCTGTCCCCCGAGGCCCAGGCCGCGGTGGAAGCCCTTCCCCCGGGTTCCGCCCTGCTGATCGTGCGGCGCGGCCCCAACTCGGGCAGCCGCTTCCTGCTGGACGGTGAGCTGACCACGGCGGGTCGGCACCCGCAGAGCGACATCTTCCTGGACGACGTCACGGTCTCCCGGCGGCATGTCGAGTTCCGCAGGAGCCAGGACGGTGGCTTCACCGTCTCCGACGTGGGCAGCCTCAACGGCACGTACGTGAACCGTGAGCCGATCGACGCGGTCGCCCTGCACAACGGCGACGAGGTGCAGATCGGCAAGTACCGGCTGGTCTTCTACGCGAGCCTGCGGGGCGTCTGACCCTTCAAGGGAAGGTCCCATGCTGCGTCCCCCCACCGGCGGTGCCCCGAAGAGCGGCACCGCCGGCAGCGTCGGCTCGGCCAGGCGGCTGGTGAGCATCGGTACGGTGCTCACCCTGCTGCGTGACGAGTTCCCCGAAGTCACGATCTCGAAGATCCGCTTCCTAGAGGCGGAGGGGCTCGTCGAGCCCAAACGCACGCCTTCCGGATACCGCAAGTTCAGCACCGAGGACGTCGAGCGGCTGGCCCGGATCCTGCGTCTGCAGCGGGACCACTACCTGCCGTTGAAAGTCATCCGCGAACAGCTGGACGCGCTCGCCCGGGGCGAACAGATCCGCATCCCGGCCCCCACGGCGCACGGGGATTCCGTCGATCCCGCCGGCCCCGCCGCCGTCTACGGCGAGGTGGGTCGGGAACGGACGACCGCGGCCCGGGTGGGCCGCGCGGAGCTGCTCGCCGCCGCCGAGGTGGACGAGGTGCAGCTGGCCGAGTGGGAGTCGTACGGGCTGATCGGCGAGGCTCCGGGCGGCGGATTCGACGCGGAGGCGGTCACCGTGGCCCGGCTGGTGGCGGATCTGGGCCGGTTCGGGCTGGAGCCGAGGCACCTGCGGGCCATGAAGGCCGCCGCGGACCGTGAGGCGGGTCTGGTGGAGCAGGTCGTGGCACCCTTGCGGCGGCACCGCAACCCGCAGACCAGGGCGCACGCCGAGGCCACCTTGAAAGAGCTCGCAGGGCTCTCCGTACGGCTCCACGAGGCCTTGGTGCAGACCGCGCTCGGGGTCCGTCTGCACTGACCTCGGTGATCTCCGAGGGGGCCCGACTACCCAAACCTGCCGAGCAGGTCCTAGGGTTGCTGTGTGAACGAGCTCGACGTTGTGGGTGTCCGGGTGGAAATGCCCTCCAACCAACCGATCGTGCTCCTGCGTGAAGTGGGAGGCGACCGGTACCTCCCCATCTGGATTGGACCAGGGGAGGCGACCGCCATTGCCTTCGCCCAGCAGGGCATGGCCCCTGCCCGGCCGCTGACGCACGACCTGTTCAAGGACGTGCTGGAGGCGATCGGCGAGGAGCTCACCGAGGTCCGGATCACGGATCTGCGGGAGGGCGTCTTCTACGCGGAGCTCGTCTTCGCCAGCGGGGTCGAGGTGAGCGCGCGGCCTTCCGACGCCATAGCGCTGGCCCTGCGCACGGGGACGCCGATCTACGGGAGCGACGGCGTGCTGGACGACGCCGGCATCGCCATTCCGGACGAGCAGGAGGACGAGGTGGAGAAGTTCCGCGAGTTCCTCGACCAGATCTCTCCGGAGGACTTCGGCACCGGGCCGCAGTGAGCCGTGGGCCGCGCCGTCACGAGCAGTGACAGCCCATTCGGAGAGCCGTTCCCCGTCCAAGGACACGGGAAACCACTCTCAGGGTGATTATCACTCGGCGTGCCGAGTGTGGCGATCGTTGACGCACCCCTGGTGACTGCCTACCTTCGAGGGGGCAGGTCAAGGACGGAGGGTCGGCGTGAGAGTCACGGGCGACGGTACGACCGGGGGCATCCCCGTGCGGAGTGACGGTGGGCCGTACCCGCTCCACGGCAGTGCGGCGGGTTCCGCGCGCCGTCAGCCGGAAACGGCGCCGGTCGCTCCGGTGGGCGCGGACCCGGCACCCGAGCCGGTGGGCTACCGGGGCCCGACCGCGTGCGCCGCGGCGGGCATCACGTACCGCCAACTGGACTACTGGGCGCGCACCGGGCTGGTGGAGCCCACGGTGCGTCCCGCGTACGGCTCCGGGACGCAGCGCCTCTACAGCTTCCGGGACGTCGTCGTCCTCAAGATCGTCAAGCGCTTCCTGGACACCGGGGTGGCGTTGCAGAGCATCCGGACCGCGGTACAGCACCTGCGCGACCGCGGTTTCTCGGACCTGGAGCGCATGACGCTGATGAGCGACGGCGCCACCGTGTACGAGTGCACCTCGCCGGACCAGGTCGTGAGCCTGCTCCAGGGCGGGCAGGGCGTCTTCGGCATCGCCGTGGGCGTGGTCTGGCGCGACGTCGAGAACGCGCTGTCGCAGCTGCACGGCGAGCGGGTCGACACCGGGGAGACGGTGGTCGGCCACAACCCGACGGACGAGCTGGCCGCGCGGCGCAACCGCGCCGGTTGAGCACGGTCCCCGGCCCGGCCGCGGAGCCGCCGCGCTCCGTCCCGGCCGATTGTCGGTGGCATGGGGCAGCATCAGGGCTGTGAGAGCCGCGCCGACCATCCTGCACCTGGACATGGACGCCTTCTACGCCTCCGTGGAGCAGGCGTCGAAGCCGAGCCTGCGCGGCAAGGCCGTGATCGTCGGCGGGCTCGGTCCGCGCGGGGTGGTCGCCACCGCGTCCTACGAGGCCCGGCGCTTCGGGGTGCACTCGGCGATGCCGACGGCCCAGGCGCGCCGGCTCTGCCCGAACGGCGCCTACCTGATCCCGCGCTTCAGCCTGTACCGGGCGGTCAGTGACGTGGTCATGGCGCTGCTGCGGGAGCTGTCACCGCTCGTGGAGCCCCTCAGCCTGGACGAAGCCTTCGTGGACCTGGAGGCGGGCGGCGCCGCCTTCGACGCGGAAGCCGCCCTGGAGACGGGACAGATGCTGCGGGCGGCCATCCAGGCCGCGACCGGCCTCAGCGCGTCGGTGGGGCTGGCGGGGTCGAAGATGCTGGCGAAGGTGGCCTCGGAGGAGGCCAAGCCCGACGGGCTGCTGCTGATCGAGCCGGGGACCGAGCGGGCCCTGCTCGCGCCCATGTCGGTGCGGACCCTGCCGGGGGTGGGGCCGGCGACCGGGGAGCACCTGCGGCGGGCCGGGATCACCACCGTGGGAGAGCTGGCCGAGGCCGGTGAGGACGAGCTGGTCCGGATGGTCGGGCGCTCGCACGGGGTCGGCCTGTACCGGATGGCGCTGGGGCTGGACGACCGGCCGGTGGTCGCCGAGCGCGACGCGAAGTCCGTGTCGGTCGAGGACACCTTCGACGTGGACCTGCACGACCGGGTGCGGATCCGCAACGAGGTGCAGCGGCTCGCCGACCGGTGCGTGCAGAGGCTGAGGGGCTCGGGCCACTCGGGACGCACGATCGTGCTGAAGGTGCGGCGCTACGACTTCTCGACGCTGACGCGCTCCGAGACGCTGCGGGGGCCCACCGACGACCCCGCGGTGGTGCGGGAGGCCGCGGCGCGGCTCTTGGAGGCGGTGGACACCACGGGCGGGGTGCGGCTCCTGGGGGTGGGCGTGACGGGCCTGGCGGACTACACGCAGGAGGACCTGTTCGCCCAGTCCATGGCCGCGGAGGCGGCGGCGGACACGGCTGCGTCGGGCGGAGCCGCCGAGTCGGACGTGGCTGAGGAGGTCGACGGTAGGGGAGGGGCGGGAGAGTCCGGTGCCCCTGGTGGGTCTGCGGGGCCTGGCGGGCCCCTGGAGGCTCCCGAGGGTGCGCTTGCGTCCGTGACCCCGGAGACCGTCCCGGAGCGGCGCTGGCCGGCCGGGAGCGACGTACTGCACGCCGTCTACGGGCCCGGCTGGGTCCAGGGCAGCGGGGTCGGCCGGGTGACCGTGCGCTTCGAGCGGCCCGGATCGCCACCGGGCCGGGTACGCACCTTCCGGGTGGAGGACCCCGAGCTGGAGCCCTCCGATCCGCTGCCCCTCGTGGGGAAGACCGCGCCGGACGCCCGGGCCGAGCCGCCTGCGAGCGGAGCCGCCTAGGCGGAGTCGTCGCCGTTCGCCAGGCGGCCGAAGTCGCGCCGGATGTCCGACGGGAGGGAGACGTCCAGCCCGTAGTGGTGGTAGAGCTGCAGCTCCTGCTCGGGGGAGAGGTGGCGGCCGACGCCGAAATCCGGGGCGTCCTTGATGAGGGAGCGCTCGAAGGGGACCCGCAGGGTGTCGTCGACGACCTCGCTCGGCTCCAGGGGGACGAAGGCGTCCCGGCTGAACAGGCCCGTCCGGACTGCGGCCCATTCGGGCACGCCCGTGGCATCGTCGAGATAGACCTCGTCGACGGTGCCGATCTTGGTTCCGTTGCGGTCGAACGCCTTGCGGCCGATCAGGCTGCGCGGATCGATGTCGGTCTGCACGGTCCCTCCATATGGTCGCAACTCCTCCGTAATGACTACAGAAGGGCATTTCCGCAGCGGAGGCCACTCGAAGGAGGACCCAGAACCGCGCTGGTAGGCTGGGTGGCGGCTGTTGACCCTGTGCGGGAGAGTCCTCCGAGTGAGCATGACGGAGGCGCCGAAGGAGCAAATCCTCCCCGGAATCTCTCAGGCATACGTACCGCACGTGACGAGGCCACTCTGGAAAGCAGGGGCGGGTGCCGGGCGCGCAGTGCCGGTTCCCCTCCTCACCGACGGTGAAAGCCGGAGGCCGCGGGCCATCCCCGTGACTCCGGTGAAGCTCTCAGGTTGAGATGACAGAGGGGGAGGCCGTCCGGGTGCCCGCGCCGTGGTGCCCCTCGCAGGTCGTACGACCCAGGAGGCCTCCGTACATGACCGCCAACCGCATTCCGCTCTCCCAGCTGGAGCGAGGGATCCCCTTCGAGCAGCGCCACATCGGCCCGGACGCCGAGGCGCAGGCGAAGATGCTCGCCCACGTGGGCTACGGCTCGCTGGACGAACTGACCGCCGCCGCGGTACCAGATGTGATCAAGAGCGCCGAGGCGCTGAACCTGCCCGAGGCGCGGACCGAGGCCGAGGTACTGGCCGAGCTGCGTTCGCTCGCCGACCGCAACCAGGTCCTGACGTCGATGATCGGTCTCGGCTACTACGGGACCTTCACCCCGCCGGTGATCCTGCGCAACGTCATGGAGAACCCGGCCTGGTACACGGCGTACACGCCCTACCAGCCCGAAATCTCGCAGGGCCGCCTTGAGGCGCTCCTCAACTTCCAGACCGTCGTCGCGGACCTCACCGGCCTGCCGACCTCCGGCGCCTCCCTGCTCGACGAGGGCACCGCGGCCGCCGAGGCCATGACGCTGGCCCGCCGCGTCGGCAAGTCCAAGGGCAACGTCTTCCTCGTCGACGCCGACGCGCTGCCCCAGACCATCGCCGTGATCGAGACCCGCGCCGAGCCGATCGGCATCGAGGTCGTCGTCGCCGACCTGTCCGAGGGCATCCCGGCCGAGGTCGCCGAGCGCGGCGTCTACGGTGTGCTCCTCCAGTACCCGGGCGCCTCCGGTGCCGTACGGGACATCAAGCCGGTCATCGACCAGGCGCACGGCCTGGGCGCGATCGTCGCCGTCTCCGCCGACCTGCTCGCCCTGACCCTGCTGACCTCCCCGGGCGCGCTCGGCGCCGACATCGCCGTCGGCACCACCCAGCGCTTCGGCGTCCCGATGGGCTTCGGCGGCCCGCACGCCGGCTACATGGCCGTCCAGGACAAGCACGCCCGCTCGCTGCCCGGCCGCCTCGTCGGCGTCTCCGTGGACGCGGACGGCAACAAGGCGTACCGCCTGGCGCTGCAGACCCGTGAGCAGCACATCCGCCGCGAGAAGGCCACCAGCAACATCTGCACCGCGCAGGTGCTGCTGGCCGTCATGGCCGGCATGTACGCCGTCTACCACGGTCCGGACGGCCTGCGGACGATCGCCCGCCGTACGCACCGCTACGCGTCCCTGCTCGCGGCCGGTCTGACGGCCGGCGGGGTCGAGCTGGTGCACGGCTCGTACTTCGACACCGTCACCGCCCGGGTGCCCGGCAAGGCCGCCGAGGTCGTGGCCGCCGCGCGCGAGGGCGGGGTCAACCTGTTCCAGGTCGACGCCGACCACGTCTCCGTCTCCTGCGACGAGACGACGCTGCGCGCCGACATCGAGGCCGTCTGGGCCGCCTTCGGCGTCGACGGCTCCGCCGCGGACATCGAGGCCCTCGACGAGACCACGGCCGACGCGCTGCCCGAGGCCCTGCTGCGCTCGGACGACTACCTGGCGCACCCGGTGTTCCACCAGCACCGCAGCGAGACCGCGATGCTGCGCTACCTGCGCAAGCTGGCGGACAAGGACTACGCGCTGGACCGCGGCATGATCCCGCTGGGCTCCTGCACCATGAAGCTCAACGCGACCACCGAGATGGAGCCGGTCACCTGGCCCGAGTTCGGTCAGCTGCACCCGTTCGCCCCGGTCGGGCAGGCGGAGGGGTACCTCACGCTCATCACCGAGCTGGAGGAACGTCTCTGCGAGGTCACCGGCTACGACAAGGTCTCCATCCAGCCGAACGCCGGCTCCCAGGGCGAGCTCGCCGGCCTGCTGGCCGTCCGCGCCTACCACCGGGCGAACGGCGACGAGCAGCGCACCGTCTGCCTCATCCCGTCCTCCGCGCACGGCACCAACGCCGCCAGCGCCGTGATGGCCGGCATGAAGGTCGTCGTCGTCAAGACCGCCGACGACGGCGAGGTGGACGCGGCCGACCTGCGCGCCAAGATCGAGCAGTACCGCGACGAACTCGCCGTGCTGATGATCACGTACCCCTCGACGCACGGTGTGTTCGAGGAGCACGTCGCCGACATCTGTGCCCAGGTGCACGACGCCGGCGGCCAGGTCTACGTCGACGGTGCCAACCTCAACGCCCTGGTGGGCCTGGCCAAGCCGGGTCACTTCGGTGGCGACGTCTCGCACCTGAACCTGCACAAGACCTTCTGCATCCCGCACGGCGGCGGCGGCCCGGGCGTCGGCCCGGTCGGTGTCCGGGCGCACCTGGCCCCGTACCTGCCCAACCACCCGCTGCAGCCGACCGCGGGCCCGGAGACGGGCGTAGGCCCGATCTCGGCGGCGCCGTGGGGCTCGGCGGGCATCCTGCCGATCTCGTGGTCGTACGTGCGCCTCATGGGCGGCGAGGGCCTCAAGCGCGCCACCCAGGTGGCGGTGCTGGGCGCGAACTACATCGCCAAGCGCCTGGAGCCGCACTACCCGGTGCTCTACACCGGCCCGGGCAACCTGGTCGCGCACGAGTGCATCATCGACCTGCGCCCGCTGTCGAAGGCGACGGGCGTGAGCGTGGACGACATCGCCAAGCGTCTGATCGACTACGGTTTCCACGCCCCGACCATGTCCTTCCCGGTGGCCGGCACGCTGATGATCGAGCCGACGGAGTCCGAGGACCTCGCCGAGATCGACCGCTTCTGCGACGCGATGATCGCCATCCGCGGCGAGATCGACCGGGTCGCGGGCGGCGAGTGGCCCGTGGAGGACAACCCGCTGGCCAACTCCCCGCACACCGCTGCGGCGCTGGGCGGCGAGTGGAACCACCCGTACAGCCGTGACGAGGCCGTCTTCCCGGGCGGGGTCACGGCGTCGGAGAAGTACTGGCCGCCGGTGCGCCGCATCGACGGTGCCTTCGGCGACCGCAACCTGGTGTGCTCCTGCCCGCCGCTGGACGAGTACGACAACTGAGCGCGACCGAGCCGCAGCCGCAGGGCACCTGCCCGTTCGGCGACCTGACACATCCGTGTGAGGTGACGGCATGACGAAGGGCCGGTCCGGGAGAATGATTCCCGGGCCGGCCCTTCGTCGTTGCGTGCTGCTTCGTTCCGTGCTGCTTCATTCCGTTCCGTGCTGTCGCCGTCTAGGCCGCCTTCATCACCTGCGCCGCCGCGAGCGGGCGGTGCGGGGCGATGATCTGGCCGTCCGGCAGCAGCTCACCGGTGTCCTCGAAGAGCAGGACGCCGTTGCACAGCAGGCTCCAGCCCTGTTCCGGGTGGTTGGCCAACGGCTTGGCGGCCTCCCGGTCGGCGGAGTCGGCTGACGGGCACGCTGGCTGGTGCTGGCACATGGATGCGTTCTTTCGCTGCGGTGTGGTCTGTGTGCTGCGGCTCGATGCCTTGTTCATGGCCGCCCCCCGTATCAACGTCTTGGTTTGGTCAGGATCCCAGTGTTGCCCTACGGAGTTGCGTCCGCAGGGATTTCCCGGCAGCTGTCCTCATAGATTGATGACGCATCACTCGTGCGGGCGGTTCAGGTCAACTCCCCTGTCATTTCGGGTGGTTCGCTGGTGGCCCGAGTGGGCTAGGCCGAATGGGTCGTACGGGCCAGCGACCCGGAACGCACCTGCTCAGACACCGCGCAGACCCTCCTCGCAGCCCCCTCGGGCCCCGCTCAGGCGGCCGGCGCGGCCAGTGACGGCGGGACCGGCGGGCTCGGCGGAGTGAGCCGGTGCGTCATCACGGGCAGTAGTTCGGACACCGGGTGCGGCCGGTACGGGGCGATGCCGGGCGGGGCCGGCGCCAGTGGCACCAGGAGATCCGCGGGGGCCGGCAGCCCGGCGGAGGCGTCGGCGCCGACCGCCCCGTGCAGCCACAGCGTCATCATGTACAGCTCGGGTACGGAGAGCAGCCGCGGCTGGTAGTTCTTGCCGAGGGACTCCGCCTGGCGCAGGGCGCGTTCGGTGGCCGCGACGTAGGGGCCCTCGAAGAAATGGGAGAAGACCCAGCCGTCCGGGGTCAGCCGGGTGTCCGCGGCGGCCACGTAGCGGTCGCCGCTGCGGATCAGGAACCGCCAGGCGGTCAGCCGGGTGCGGGGCGGGCGGCCCCCCGCCGCCAGCTGGGAGATGTTCAGCCGGTCGAGGACGTGGACCGGCAGGGGCAGTTCGGCGGTCATCGGACCCTGCAGCGCGCGCAGGGCCGGAGTGTGCGCCTCATGGACGGCGGTGGGGGAACCGAGTGCCGCGAGGACGCTGCGCAGGGCGGGCGCGGGAGCCGGAGGGACATGCAGCGGCATGGTGGGTCGCCTCTCACTTGGGAGACCTGTGGAACGGGGCAGGTGCGGACGGCGCTGTCGCATTCTGGGGCCAGAGGGGGGCTGAGGGGCAATGGCCGCGCGCCAACTCTCTGCCTCGTTTGCGGAGTTTATACGACATGTGTTCACGCAGTGTTTCGGCTAGCTGTCCCGCCTATTGCCGACAAGTCGCTTACCGGTCCCGCTGACATGGCTTTCATGCCGGTTGCGCGCGAACAAGTCGCGCTGACCTCGGAGGTTACCGGACAGGGGCTCGGCTGGAAAGCGTCCATTATCTGGAACCGGCAAAACGCATGCGGAATTTGCATGAGATGCCTTGCCAAGGGAATGTGCCATAGCGCCCTTCGGCCAAACCGGCGCGCGCTCCCCGCCATGCACACCCCCGCGGCGTTATCGATCACGCCTCCGGGGCATCATCGACCGTACATGCGCGCCTGGGTGTCACAAGCCAGGCCCATTCGAGGAGGGAAGCTTCGATGGGGGAGAAGGTCGTGGCGGGCGGATTCGACCTGTCCGATCGGCAGAAGTACCGGAGGAAGCTTCACGAGTGCCTGGAGGGGCTGGAGCGGCTTCTGGCGGAGAAGAGGTTCGATCGCCCCAAGAACATGATGGGGCTGGAGATCGAGCTGAATCTGGCGGGTGCCGACGGGCTGCCGAGAATGGTGAATGCCCAGGTTCTGGAGCGTATAGCGAGCCAGGATTTCCAGACGGAACTCGGAATGTTCAACCTGGAGGTGAACGTCCTTCCGCACCGGCTCGGCGGCCGGGTATTCGACCAGCTCGCCGAGGAACTGAGTGCAGGGCTCGGCTATGCCCACCGCCAGGCCGCGGAGATCGACGCCGGCGTGGTGATGATCGGCATCCTGCCCACGATCACCCGGGCCGACCTGGTCACCGCCAACCTCTCCGCGGTGGACCGCTACTCGCTGCTGAACGAGCAGATCCTGATGATGCGCGGCGAGGACTTCGTGCTCGACATCGACGGGGTGGAGCGGCTCACCTGGAGCACCGGGTCGATCGTCCCGGAAGCCGCCTGCACCTCCGTACAGCTGCACCTCCAGGTGACGCCGGCCCGGTTCGCCGACGTGTGGAACGCGGCGCAGGCGGTCACCGCCGTACAGATAGCCGTCGGCGCCAACTCGCCGTTCCTGTTCGGGCGCGAGCTGTGGCGCGAGTCGAGGCCGCCGCTTTTCACGCAGGCCACCGACACCCGCCCCCCTGAACTCCAGGCCCAGGGGGTACGGCCGCGGACCTGGTTCGGGGAGCGCTGGGTGGAGTCGGCGTACGAGCTCTTCGCGGAGAACGTCAGGTACTTCCCCGCCCTGCTGCCCATCTGCGACGAGGAGGAACCGCTGCGCGTGCTCGCCGAGGGAGGAGTTCCGAGCCTGCAGGAACTCGTCCTGCACAACGGCACGGTCTACCGGTGGAACCGGCCCGTGTACGGGGTCGCCGACGGGATGCCGCACCTGCGGGTGGAGAACCGCGTGCTGCCGGCCGGCCCGACCGTCGCCGACGTGGTGGCCAACGCCGCCTTCTACTACGGGCTGGTCCGCACGCTCGCCGACGAGCCGCGCCCGGTGTGGACGCGGCTGCCGTTCGCCGAGGCCGAGGCCAACTTCGACGCGGCCTGCCGGTACGGGATCGACGCGCGGCTGCGCTGGCCGCGCCGCGGCCGGGGCGGCGGGCTGGCCAGCGTGTCCGCCGTACGCCTGGTCCTGGACGAGCTGCTGCCGATGGCGGCGGCCGGCCTGGACGCCTGGGGCATCGAGCCCGCCGACCGTGACCACTACCTCGGGATCATCGAGGAACGCTGCCAGCGGCGGGTCAACGGCGCGACCTGGCAGGTGGACACCTACCACCGGGCGCTCGCCTCCGGGATGGGGCGGGACGCGGCCCTGGCCGCGATCACCCGGCGCTACAGCGAGCTGATGCACAAGGGCGATCCCGTGCACACCTGGCCGGTCGGACTGGCGGACGAGGAGGTGAGCGCCCCGGTGCCGGTGCGGCGCTGAAACGGCCGCTGCGCGTGCGTTCCCGGTCCGGTGATCCGGTTCCCCCGCCGAAGAGGCAGTATGGGGGGACGAAGCGGAACGGCGGAACGGGAGTCGGACGTGCGGGCGGAGCCGGAGCCGGTGGTCAAGGCGTTGCACCCCGAGAACGGGCGGGGGGTCCTGCGCACCGAGACGCTGCTCGTGCTGGCGCTCTCGCTCGGAGCGAGCGCCTTCGCCTCGCTGATCAGTTTCATCGGCTCGCTGACCAAGCCGGGCGGCCTCAAGGACCAGGCCGCCACGCTCAACGGTTCGCATGCCCCCGGCCGGCCCTGGCTGGACCTGGCCTGGCAGCTGTTCGGCATCGGCACCGCCCTGGTGCCGGTGCTGCTGGTCGCCCACCTGCTGACCCGGGAGGGCGTGCCGGGGCTGCGGGCGCTGGGCTTCGACCGTACCCGGCCCGGCTGGGACCTGGCGCGCGGAGCCCTGGTCGCGGCCGGGATCGGGAGCGCGGGGCTGGCCTTCTACCTGGTGGCGCGGTCGAGCGGGGCCAACCTCACGGTCGTGCCGGAGGCGCTGCCCGACGTGTGGTGGAAGTTCCCCGTGCTGATCCTCTCCGCGGTGCAGAACGCTGTCGTGGAGGAGATCATCGTGCTGGCCTACCTGCTGCGCAGGCTCGGTCAGCTGGGCTGGTCCCCCCTGGCCGCGCTGCTGGCCAGCTCGGTGCTGCGCGGCTCGTACCACCTCTACCAGGGCATCGGCGGCTTCATCGGCAACATGGTGATGGGCGTCGTCTTCGTCCTGGCGTACCGCCGCTGGGGCCGGGTGGGACCGCTCGTCGTCGCGCACGCGCTGCTCGACATCGTGGCCTTCGGCGGGTACGCGCTGCTCGCGGGCAAGGTCGGCTGGCTGCCGACACCGTAGGCCTCCCGGTCGCCCGTCAGGGGCGGGTGAGCAGTTCGCCGTCGATGACGGTGACCGCGTGGCCCGTCAGGAGCGTACGGTCGCCCGCCAGCCGGACCGCGACGTGTCCCGTGCGCGCTCCGCCCTGTAGGCCGACGAGCGAGGTACGGCCCAGCCGGGCGGCCCAGAACGGGGCGAGAGCGGTGTGGGCGCTGCCGGTGACCGGGTCCTCGTCGATCCCGAAGGCCGGGAAGAAGCCGCGGGAGACGAAGTCGTAGCCGCGGGAGGGGTCCTCGGCGGCCGCGGTGACGATCACCCCGCGGTGGGCGTAGCCGCGCAGGGCGGCGATGTCGGGGGTGAGCTCGCGTACCGTCCGCTCGTCCGCCAGCTCGACCAGCAGGTCGCCGATGTGCTCGGACGTGTCGTGGACGGACCTGATCGGGACGCCGAGGGCGCTCTGGACCGCGGGGTCCGCCTGGGCCGGGGTGAGGGAGGACGTCGGAAAGTCCATCGTGATCGTGCCGTCCCCGGCGGCCTCCGCGGTGAGGACGCCGCACCGCGCGGAGAACCGGATCAGCCCCCGGGCGAGGCCGCTCGTCGCGAGCACGTGCGCCGTGGCGAGCGTGGCGTGGCCGCACATGTCGACCTCGGCGGACGGGGTGAACCAGCGCAGGGCCCAGTCGGCGTCCCCGCCGGGCTGCAGTGGGTGGGCGAAGGCGGTCTCGGAGAGGTTGACCTCGGCGGCGACTTGCTGGAGCCAGGCGTCCGGCGGGAACTCCCCGTCGAGGAGCAGGACCCCGGCGGGGTTTCCGCGGAAGGGGCGGTCGGTGAAGGCGTCGACGATTCGGAGGCGCATCCGCCGACCGTAGGACTCGCCCGCGACCGTCGACAAATGCCAATCCGCGACGACTGGCCCGGCCGGCCCCGCGTCCGTCACGGCACGTTAGTGAAGGAGCGGCGGTACGAGCGGGGCGGCACGCCCCGGCGGCGCACGAACTGTTCGCGCAGGACGGCCGCGCTTCCGTAGCCGACACGGCGGGCGATCTCCTCGACCGGCAGGTCCGTGGTCTCCAACAGTTCCTCGGCGCTGCTCAGCCGCAGGCCCCGCAGCCAGGCGTGGGGGGTGGTGCCGGTCGCGGCGGTGAAGCGGCGGGCGAAGGAGCGCTTGCTCATCACGGCGCGCCGGGCCAGTTCCGCGACGGGAAGCGGCTCGTGGAGGTTCTCGCGGGCCCACGCGAGGACCTCGGTGAGACGCTCGTCGCGGCAGTCTTCGGGGACAGGGGCGGCCAGGTACTGCGCCTGCCCGCCGTCGCGGTGGGAGGGCAGCACCACGTCCCGGGCCACGGCATTGGCCATCGCGGCCCCGTACTCCCGCCTCAGCAGGTGCAGGCAGAGATCGAAGCCGGCGGCGGCTCCCGCGCCCGTGATGATGCTCCCCTCATCGATGTAGAGGGCGTCGGGTTCGACGGTGACTTCGGGGTGGCGGCGGGCGAGCAGTTCGGCGAACCGCCAGTGGGTGGTGGCGCGACGGCCGTCGAGCAGTCCGGCGGCGGCGAGCGCGAAAGAGCCGACGCAGTGGGCCGCGACCAGTGCGCCCCGCTCGTGCGCGGCCGACAGCGCATCGAGCACGGCGGGAGCGGGCGGTGTGCGGAAGCCGGCCCACGGCAGGGCGATCACCAGATCGGCCGAGGCGAGCCGGTCCAGGCCGTGCGCGATGGTGAGCGGCACGCCGAGATCGGTCGGGACCGGCCCGGGCCGGTCGGTGCACAGCGCGAAGTCGAATCCGGGCAGTGCTTCGCCGTGCGGGCCGAAGACCTCGGTGACGATGCCGACGGCGAGCATGCCGACTCCGGGCGGGGTGTACGCGGCGACCGTCATGAAGGGAGGCACCCGTGCAGTGTGGCACGTGTGGCACCAATCCTGCGATCAGTGGCATCAGTGCCACTCGTGCACGATCGGCCTGCTCGCAAGAATTGGGGCCATGACAGACGCACCGCTCGGCCGCAGCGCCTCATTCAAGGTTCTGACCACCGGATACGTCGGCTCCACCGGCCCCGGAGTCGCCGCCACCGTCTCCTACGTACACGACGCAGGACGACACGTGATCTTCGATCCGGGCATGGTGGCGAGCCGCGAAGACATCCTCGCCCCGCTCGCGGAGCTCGGCCTCGGCCCCGACGACATCACCGACGTGGTGCTCAGCCACCACCACCCGGACAACACCATGAACGTGGGCCTGTTCGGACGGGCCCGGGTGCACGACCACAAGGTGGAGTACCTGGGCGACCAGTGGAAGAACCGGGACGCGGAGGGCTACGAACTCACCCCGTCGCTACGGCTGATCCGTACCCCGGGCCACAGCGCCGAGGACATCACGCTGCTGGCCGGCACGGACTCCGGCGTGGTCGCCTTCGCCGGCGACCTGTGGTGGCACGCGGACGGCCCGGCGGACGACCCGGTGGCCCCGGACCGCGAGGTACTGCGCGCCTCCCGCCTGCGGGTGCTGGCCGCGGCGGACCTGATCGTGCCGGGCCACGGCGGCCCGTTCGAGGCCGACGACAGCACCCCGCGCTAAGTCAGCAGGTCTCAGGTTCCGGGCAGTTCCATGAGGTGCGCGTCGCGGAAGTCTCCACGCGCGGAACGTGCGAGCTCGCAGACGTGTCGTGCCTGCTCGGCGGACAGACGTCGTGCCTCCCACAGCAGCGCTGCGGTGTCCATGACCTCCGAGGCCGGAGGCGGTGGTACCTCACGCAGAATGACGCCCGTCACCGCCGCCAGGTCGCGGGCATCGATCCCCAGCAGGGCAGCGAAGTCCGTCACCAAGCGCGGGGTCAGCTCCTTGCGACCAGAGCCGATCACACCGTAAGTGGCTGCCGACAGGTACGTGGGCGTGGGCGTCACGAACGCAAGCGCCTTCGCCATTCCCGACCAGTTCAGGTTGCGGTACTGGAGCATGCGGATGACCCAAGCGCCCGGGCCTCCCGCGAGGGGCATGAGCGGGTTCGGGGCGAAGCTGGAACGCCGTTCCTCCTGCGGCATTGAGCGGATCTGCTGCAGGAGTTCACGGCGTTCCGCGGCGGGGAGACGCACCGCATCCGTCACCGTGTTCTTCACCCACATCGCGGCCGCGGCGTCCAATGGCGCCATGTCATCCGGGACCGCCAGCCCCGCGAGGATGAACAGATCGACGGCGTGGAAACCCAGTGCGGGCGCAAGCCGCCGGAGCAGTTCCTCGCCGGGGCCATCTCCTGCGAGCACTGCGCGGACCTCGTCTGCGTTCAGCTCAGTGCGGGCGGCCAATTCCTGCGCGCCGAGCTCTCTGTGGTCCAGCAGCCACGCGAGCATCGCGCCGAACCCGGGGTGCTCCGTCATGCCCGCAGACTAGCCAGAAGCGCGAGTGGATACAGCCGTCGTAGACGAGGGCACGGGGCGCTGGAGGCTCTGTCGCCGCCACGCCACGTGTCCCGTCTCCGACGGTCTGGTCCCTGTCGGGCAGATGCCTGACGCTGTCTCAGTCGATCTGGTCCTTCCTCACCGTTTCGTGGACCTACCGGAGCCTCGTCGATTCACGGCGGGCTCGTGATCACCAGGGGACGACGCCGTCGTCCTCGAAGAACGAACCGGTCGGGCCGCCGTCGGGCAGGGTGGCGAGCCGGATCGCTGTGGCCGCGCCCTGTTCAGGAGTGCGGGGCCCTTGGAAGCCTGTGAAATCGGTCGCGACCAGGCCCGGGCAGGCGGCGTTGATCAGGATGTTCGTATCGGCGAACTGCCGGGCGTACTGCACGGTGAGGGCGTTGAGGAACGACTTCGACGGCGCGTAGGCCGCCATGATCGGGATCTCGATGTCCGGGTCCGCCTGCCGGGCCAGGGAGCCGACGCTACTGGAGACGTTGACGATGCGTGGCGAGGCCGAGCGCCGCAGCAGTGGCAGCATCGCGTTGGTCACCCGGACGACACCCATGACGTTGGTATCCACGACCGTGCGGAGCACCTCCAGGTCGAGCACGGTCGGGTCCTGCACCCACCCGGGGTCCATCTCGCCCGAGATGCCGGCATTGTTGACCAGGGCGTCCAGGCGCCCGGCCAGCCGTTCGATCAGTTCCGCGGCATCAGTGACGCTCTGGTCGTCGGTCACGTCCAGCGGTACCCCGAACGCGTCCACACCGGCGGCGCGCAGCTTCCCGACGGCGGTTTCGCGTCGGGCGGCGTCGCGGGCTCCCACGCCCACGCGGTACCCGAGGCTGCCCAGCCCGGCCGCGATCTCGTACCCGATGCCCTTGTTCGCGCCGGTCACCAGCGCGATCTTCGTTTCGCTCATGCTGATGATGTTGGCTCGCGGACGAGTGGCGCGGCCAACACCGATACGGTGTCCTGTCATACCTGCCGGGTATCACCGCGTATGCTGCGGCCGTGGACACCCTGGAGACCCGCGAGCTGAGGTACTTCGTGGCCGTCGCCGAGGAACTGCACTTCGGGCGCGCCGCCGAGCGTCTCGGCATGGCCCAGCCGCCGCTGTCGCGGGCGATCCAGCAGCTCGAACGGCGCCTCGGGGTCTGCCTGCTGCAGCGCAACCGCCGTGGCGTCCGCCTGACCGGTGCCGGAGAGGTGCTGTTGCACGAAGGCCGGGCGGCTCTCGACGCGACCGCTGCCGCCGCTCGCCGCACCCGGCGCGCCGGCGGTGCCGACAGCCCTGGCGGCCCCCGCGGTCGGCTGGTCCTCGCGGTGAAGGCCGCCGCGTCCCACGAACTGCTGCGGAAACTTCTCGACGCCTACGCGGCCGAGCCCGACAGCGCCGAGATCGAGGTGCTGCCGTGCGGCATTTCCGAGCAGGAAGAGCTGCTGCGCGACGGACGCGCTGATGTCGCGCTCATGCACACGCCGTGGAACTCCCTCGCCGGGTTCGACAGCGAGGCACTGACGACCGAGGGGCAGGTTGCCGTCCTGCCTGCCGGGCACCCCCTCGCCGCCCGCGAGACCTTGTCCCTGGCCGATGTCAGGGACGTCCCCGATCTGCCGCTCGCCCGCTGGCCCACCCACGGCACCTACGCACCCGGCCCGGGCCCCGAGATCCACAACCAGACGCAACTGGCCCAGTTGATTGCCCTCGGACGCACCGTGGCGGTCGTCCCCGACTCCGCCCGCTCCTGGCTGTGGGCCGAGCACACGGCCGTTCCCTTGATCGACGCGCCTCCCGTCGTGACCCACATCGCCTGGCCCGCCCACAGCCGCTCCCTCGCCCTGGCCGGCCTGATCCGCACGGCCGCACGGCTATGACCAGCTCCTGCCCCCATCGGTCAGCACCCGGAACGGCTCAGATGCCACCAGGGCCGGCGAGACCGAAGAAGCAGACCCGCGGGACCAGATCATCTGGGACGGCGAGCGAATCGAACCAGATCATTTGAGGCAGGGACCGGATCGCCCGAGACGGGACACCACGGTGCACACCAGATCGCATGCTCCGTGGCTTTGAGCTGGACTTCTACGTCGATGGGGTACGTAGGCGTCAGCTGTTGCAGACGGGTTGGGATGTCCGGTTCGGGGCGGTGGAGCCGGTCCGCGCGTTCACCTGGCACAAGTACGGCCGAGGCTTCGCGGGCTGGTACCACTCGGTGACCGTACGGGATCACGTCGGCTACGAGTCGTGGCTGGAGCGGGACCGGCTGGTCCTGCTGGACCGAGACTCACAGGTCACCGCCATCGCCGCGCAGCCGTTCTGGCTGCACTGGCACGACGGGGTCCGACAGCGCAGGCATGCTCCCGACTACTTCGTCCGGCTCGCCGACGGGCGGGCCCGTGTCGTCGACGTCCGCGCCGAGGGCGAGCTGGGCGAGGAGACCCGGGAGTCCTTCACCACGGCCGAGCGCACGAAGGTGCCCTGCCGGCGGAACTCCGCGACCGCACAGCTCGCCATCGGCTCAACTCCACTGGCACGAACCGTGCAGTGACTCATCTTCGGTGACACAAACAGCCGTCGGCCCAACTTCGGTGACAAGCAGCCCGGCTTCGCTGGCGCAGGTCAGCCGACGGGCCTTCTCGTGTCGTTCGCTGAAGAAGTTTCCGATATATCGTTGACGCATCGCGATGGGTCAGCGATAGTTGAGGCATCGCAGCAGCGATGACATGGAAACGAACAGACGGAAGGAGCGCAGTCATGCGTTCACACGGACAGCACGGTCACGACCACGGACACGAGCACGGACGGGGCCACGGCCACTGCGGGCCCGATCGTCGGGAGGAGTTCAGGGGGCTGCGCGCCGCCTTCGGACCGTTCGGACCGCCCTTCGGCGGCGGACCCTTCGGCGGGCGGGGTGGCCGCGGCGGACCGCGCGGCCGGGCTCGGCGCGGAGACGTGCGCGCCTCGATCCTGGCACTGCTCAAGGACCGCCCGATGCACGGCTACGAGATGATCCAGGAGATCGGCGAGCGCAGCGGCGGGGCCTGGAAGCCCAGCCCGGGGTCGGTCTACCCGACCCTCCAGCTGCTTGAGGACGAGGGGCTCATTGTGAGCGAGAGCGAGGGCGGCAAGAAGCTGTTCACGCTCACCGACGCCGGCCGCACCGAGGCCGAGTCCGGTCCCGAGGCCCCCTGGGCCGACGCCGGGCGCGGGTTCGACTTCGAGGCGATGCAGGAGGTCCGGGCGGCCGGGATGGGCCTGTTCGAGGCCTTCGGCCAGGTCTACAAGACCGGCTCGGCCGAGCAGCGCGAGAAGGCCCTCGCCGTCGTCAACGACGCCCGCAAGAAGCTCTACCTGATCCTGGCCGACGAGCACTGAGTCGGCCGGCCGACCGAACGGCGCGCCCCGCGAGTCCTCTCGCGGGCCGCGCCGCCGCATTCGCGCACCCGCCGGGGGAGCGGGTCAGGTGACCAGGCCGGCAAGCTTGCGGAGCGACTCGTTCAGGGCGGCGGTCGCCGAGTCCTTGAGCTTGCCCGCCATCAGGGAGACGGCGGCCCCGTTGAACTCCCCGTCGATGCGGACCGTGGTGGCGCCACCGTCCGGCACCAGGGTGTACCGGGTCAGGATGGCCACGCCCATCGGGCCCTTGCCCGTGATCGCGAAGACGCGCTCGTCCTCCAGCTCGGAAATGGTCCAGGCGACTTCGGCGGGGAAGCCCATCATCTTCATGTTCTCCTCGAAGGTCGTCCCGACCGCGAGGGTCTCGGGGCCGCCCTTGGGGAAATTGGTGTGGGTCATGCTCCACTCGCCGTACGCCGCCCAGTCCGTCAGCTGGGCCCAGACCTTCGCGGCGGACGCCTCGATGCGTGATTCCGCGGTGACTTCGGCCATGCGACCACCCCTTCTCGTCGGGTACGTGCGGCGGAACGTAGCCCCGGCGGACGGAACATTCAATACTGACGACCTGTCAGAAATAGTCAGTGCGGTCACGTCCGGTCTCGGAACCGTCTCAACAGGTGTCACGCCTGTGACGGTGCTGACCGGCCCTGCCATGATGGCCCGATGCAAGCGACAGGGAAAAACGTCGGACTGGGCCTCGCCCTCGTCTCGGCGTTCGCGTTCGGCGGTTCGGGAGTGGCGGCGAAGCCGCTGATCGAGGCGGGGCTGGACCCGCTGCACATGGTCTGGCTCAGGGTGGCCGGGGCGGCTCTGGTCCTGTCCCCGCTGGCCTGGCGCCACCGCGGGCTCCTGCTGCGCAAACCCCTGCTGCTCGCCGGCTTCGGCCTCGTCGCCGTCGCGGGCGTGCAGGCCTTCTACTTCGCCTCCCTGTCCCGGATCCCGGTCGGCGTTGCCCTGCTGCTGGAGTACCTCGGCCCGGCGCTGCTGCTCGGTTGGATCCGCTTCGTGCAGCGCAAGCCGGTGACCCGGGCCGCCGCGGCCGGTGCCGCCGTCGCCGTGGTGGGGCTGGCCTGCGTGGTCGAGATCTGGTCCGGGTTGAGCCTGGACCCCCTCGGCGTGCTACTCGGCATCGCCGCCGCCTGCTGCCAGGCCTTCTACTTCGTGTTCGCGGACCACGGCACCGAGGGCGGCGCAGAGGGCGACGTGCCCGACCCGATCGGCGTGATCGCGTACGGCATGCTCATCGGCGCACTGGTGATGACCGTGATCGCCCGGCCCTGGAACATCGACTGGCAGGTGCTGGCGGGGCGGGCCGCGATGGGGGACCTGATGGTGCCCGCGTGGGTGCTGCTCGCCTGGGTGGTGCTGATCGCGACCGCCTTCGCGTACCTCACCGGCGTCGTCTCGGTGCGCAAGCTCTCGCCCCAGGTGGCCGGTGTCGTGGCCTGCATGGAGGCCGTCGTGGCCACCGTCTTCGCCTGGATCCTGCTGGGCGAGTACCTGTCGACCCCGCAGATCGTCGGCGGTGCGCTGGTGCTGGGCGGGGCCCTCATCGCGCAGACCGCGCGACCGACCCCGCCGGGGGCGGCGGATCCGGAACTGGCCGTTCTGGACCGTGAGACGACGAAGGCCTAGGGTGGCGACCATGCATTCGACCGTGCTTCCGCCTCCGGCCGCGTAGCCGCGGGCAGCCGCCCCCTGACGAAGACCCGGCCCGGGCAGTTCCCGGGCGGGTCCGCGCTGCCCGCGAAGAGATGACCTTCCCCCCTCATCCTTCACGCATCCGCGGAGCACACTCGTGTCGAACCTTTCGCCCGCTTCAGGGCGCAGTCTGCTGTACCTCGTCGTCGCCGGAGCCGCCTGGGGCACTGCCGGAGCGGCCGCCTCCCTCCTCTTCCAGGCCACTGACCTCGGCCCGCTCGCCCTGTCCTTCTGGCGGTGCGCCGGCGGGCTGGTGGTGCTGCTCGGGGTGCTCGCCGTACGCAGGCCCCGGCGAGCGGCGGCGGTGCGGCCGTCGGTGGCATCGCTCATCGGGACCGGCCTGATGTTCACGCTCTTCCAGGCCGCCTACTTCGGCGCCGTGCGCGAGACGGGCCTCGCGGTCGGCACCGTGGTCACCCTCGGCGCCGGGCCGGTGCTGATCGCGGTCGGGGGGCGTTACTGGATGGGCGAGAGGCTCGGCCGGGGCGGCACGGCCGCCGTCGTCGGGGCGCTCGCCGGGCTCGCCGTGCTCGTTCTGGGCGGCGGGGACGGCGAGGTGCGGCCCGTGGGCGTCGGCTGGGCCCTGCTGTCGGCCGCCGGGTACGCCGGGATGACCCTGCGGGCCCGCTGGCTCGGGCGGCGCGGGGCGGGCGGTGACCCGCTGATCACCACCGCATGGTCGGTCGCGGTGGGCACGGTGTGCCTGCTGCCGCTCGCCGCCGCCGAGGGGCTGCTGCCGCACACCGCCGAAATCGGGCGGGTGCTCTGGCTACTGGTGTACGTGGCCACCGTGCCGACGGCCCTGGCGTACGCGCTGTACTTCACCGGAGCCGCCGCGGTACGGGCCGCCACCGTGTCCGTGATCATGCTCATCGAGCCGGTCAGTGCCGCGGTGATCGCCGTGCTGCTGCTCGGCGAGCGGCTGACCGGCGCCGTGGTGCTGGGCACCGTACTGCTGCTGACCGCGGTGGGTGCGCTGATCGCGGCCGAGGCGCGCAGGCCCACGGGGGGGCCGGTGGTCCGACCCGCCCGTGAGGCTTCCGGGTCATCAGCGTCCTCCGGGTCCCCCCGTGAGGCTCAGAGCGCGGCGAGGTAGTCCGGGGTGGCGATCCCGGGGGCCAGGTCGTCGGCCGCGATCGGGGTCCCGTGGACCGGTGCGACCGGCACCACGCCCGACCAGTAGGGAAGGCCCATGTCCTCGGGCTCGTCGTTCGGGCCGCCCGTACGGATCTTCGCCGACACTTCGCGCAGGTCCAGCCGGATCACCGCGGTGGCGGCGAGCTCCTTGGCGTTGGCGGGCCGGGAGTCGGCCGAGCGGCCCGGGACCACGTGGTCGACGAGGGCGTCGAGGGCCATCCGGCACTCGTCCTCGTCGGTCACCTGGTAGGCGGTGCCGTGCACGATCACCGATCGGTAGTTGATCGAGTGGTTGAAGGCCGACCGGGCCAACACCAGGCCGTCCACGTGCGTCACGGTCAGGCAGACGGGCAGTCCCGGGTCCGCCTTGCCGGCGGCGAGCAGCGGGCGCGAGCCGGTCGAGCCGTGGACGTACAAGGTCTCGCCGACCCGGCCGTAGAGGGTCGGCAGGACCACCGGGGCGCCGTCACGGACGAAGCCGAGGTGGCAGACGTAGGCCTGGTCGAGTATCGAGTGGACCGTCTCGCGGTCGTAGCGCGCCCGCTCGCGGGAGCGGCTCGGGACGGTGCGCTCCGTGGGCTCGTAGCCGCCGCTCGGTACGTTCCGCCCGGGCATCTCTTGCGTGTCGGTGGTGGCGGTCATGATGCGCGCTCCGTTGTACTAGTGCATACTTGGCTTTGTGCTAGGAGAATACCGGATCACAGGGAGCCGCGCATCGGATATCGCGGCGAGTGTCGAGGCGGGCATCGGATCGGGCGCGCTCGTGCCCGGAGCGCTGCTGCCGCCGATGCGCGAGCTCGCGGGTGTGCTCGGGGTGAACCCGAACACCGTGGCCGCCGCGTACCGGACGCTGCGCGAGCGCGGGGTCATCGAGACCGACGGGCGGCGCGGCAGCCGGGTGCGCGGCCGACCCGCGAGCGCGCCGCGCGACGAACTGCGGATGGCGGTTCCGCCCGGCACCCGGGACGTCGCGTCCGGGAACCCGGACGTCCGGCTGCTTCCCGCCCTGGACGAGGCCCTGGCCCGGGCCGCGCGGCGGTACGCGCAGGCGCCGACGCTGTACGGGGACGATCCGGTGGTGCCGGAGCTGGAGCGGCTGGCCCGCGCCGACCTCGATGCCGACGGCGTTCCCGTCGGGCCGGTGGGGGTCACTTCGGGCGCGCTGGACGGGATCGAGCGGGTCCTGGGCGCGCACCTGCGACCGGGGGACGCGGTGGCCGTCGAGGACCCGGGGTGGGGGAGCGTGCTGGACCTCGCGGCGGCGCTGGGACTTCGGGTGGTGCCGGTGGTGGTGGACGACGACGGGCCGGTCGCCGCGGCGGTGGAACGGGTCCTCGCGGAGGGTGCGCGGGCCCTGCTGGTGACGTCGCGGGCGCAGAACCCGACCGGGGCGGCCGTGAGCGGTGACCGGGCGGCGGAGCTGCGCGCCGTCCTGGCCAGGTATCCGGAGGTTCTGGTGGTCGACGACGACCACGGGCACGGCATCGTCGACCTGCCGTTGCACTCGCTCGGCGGGGTGACCCGGCACTGGGCGCTGGTGCGGTCCGCGGCCAAGGCGTACGGGCCGGACCTGCGCCTGGCGGTGCTGACCGGCGACGCGGTGACCCTGGACCGGGTACGGGGGCGGCAGCGGCTGGGCCCGGGATGGGTGAGCCGGCTGCTCCAGTACGCGACGGTCGAACTGTGGACCTCCGGCGTGGTGGACCGGGCGGCGGTCGCCCGCTCCTACGGGGAGCGACGGGACGGCCTGGTCGCGGCCCTGCGGGAACGGGGGGTGGTGGCGCACGGCCGCACCGGGATGAACGTGTGGGTGCCGGTGGCCGATGAGACGGCCGCGGTGACGAGGCTCCTGGCCGCGGGCTGGGCGGTGGCCCCGGGCGGCTGGTTCCGGGTGGAGTCGGGGCCGGGCATCCGGATCACGGTGTCGGGACTGGCACTGGACGAACTGCCCTCCCTCGCCGCCGCGGTGACCGCCTCGACCCGCCCCACGACGAGCGCCCGCTTCGACTGACCGGCTCTGAATGGAGCAGGTCGCTGCCGACCCGGACGAACCGCAGGGGGAGATCTACCACGCCGCCGTGGTGACCTCGATAACCCCTGACGGAGACATCAAGCTGACCCAGCACACCGGCTCGTGGCAGAACGTGAGCCTGGACAGCCGGGAACGCATCGCCACCAGGAACCACGGCGAGCAGCGCATCCACATCGTCCGACCGCACCCGAATTGGTACTGATGGAAACCTCTCCCTCCACCGCCGAGCTCCACGACACCGTGCGCAAGCGCCACGTCACACCCGGCATGGCGATCACGGCACTGCTCGTGCCGGTCTTGGCCGCACTGGGAGTGGTCAGTTCCTACGGGGTTCAGTTCATCCACGGGGACTGGGTCGACCGGCAGCAGGCAGCCTGTCGGCACATGCCCTTCCCGAAGATGGAGCACGTCGCCGCGTGGTCGGGACCGGTGCTCGGTCTGTCGGCCGTGGTCGTCTGCCTGCTGCTGGCCCGGTGGATCCGGCGGCGCTGCGGGGTCCGGATCTGGGACACCTGGCCGGGGCTCCTGGCCTTCGTCGTCGCTCTGCTCAACGTCGTGGCGATCCTGCTGGAGCTGTTCGTGCTGTGGGCCGCGTACACGCCCGACGGTTCGGGGTCGGTCCTCGGCGACTGCGGGTAGGCGGCCGGGTCGCGCGCGCTAGCGGCGGCGGGTCTGGGTCAGGGCGGCTCCGGCCAGGACGATCGCCGCGCCCACCGGGGTGTTCCAGTGGAGCTGTTCGCCGAGGAGCGCGACGCCGGCCGTGGTGGCGATGACCGGGATGAAGTACGTGACCATCTGGGCCGTGGTCGGGCCGACCTCGGAAACCAGTCCGTACTGCATCTGCAGGGCCATCCCCGTACCGAGGGCGCCGAGCGCGATCACCGACAGGGTCGGCCAGAGCGGGAACGAGGTGGGGGCCGAGGTGAACGCGGCGCTGACCGCCAGTAGTTGCAGCGTGGAGAGCATCAGCTGCGCGCCGGTCAGCGCCACCGGCGAGCTCGGGACCGAGGCCAGCGTGCGCCGGACGTAGATCCAGCCGATCGGGTAGCAGAGCGAGGCGAGCAGGGCGAGCGCGGTGCCCTTCGCGTCGATGCCCGAGAAGCCCTGCCAGGCGCCGAGGACGGTCAGGACGCCGAGGAAGCCCAGGCCCAGGCCGGCGAAACGGCGCCGCGTCGGGCGGTCCTCGGACAGGGCCACCATCGACAGCGCCATGCCCCACAGCGGCGAGGTGGCGTTGCAGATCCCGGCCAGGCTCGACGGAATGCTGAGCTCGGCGTACGAGAACAGGGAGAAGGGGGCGGTGTTGAGCAGGAGCGCCGCCACGGCCAGGTGGGCCCAGGTGCGGCGGCCCCGGGGGAGCGGTTCGCGGCGGACCAGGAGCACGGTCAGCAGCGCGAGCGCCCCGAACAGCACCCGGCCGAGGGCGACCTGGAAGGGGGCGTACGCCTGCGTGCCCACCTTGATCAGCAGGAAGCTGAAGCCCCAGACCACCGAGAGGATCGCGAAGCGGATGCGCCAGTCCACCCGGGCGGTCCGGGTGGGGGCGGCCGGCGGGGAGAGAGTGGGGCGTGGGGTGGTGGGTGCGCTCATGAGGTGTACTCTGCTCCGCTCAACTACGTAGGACAAGCGAGATTTCTTCGCAGTGACGGCGTAGCATCGCTTACATGTTGAACCTGGAGCGCCTGCGCACCCTCGATGCCCTCGCCCGCCACGGCTCGGTCAGCGGTGCGGCCGACGGGCTCCACGTCACCACCTCCGCCGTCTCCCAGCAGATGGCCAAGCTGGAGCGGGAGGTCGGCCAGCCGCTGCTGGCCAAGAACGGCCGCGGGGTCCGGCTCACGGACGCCGGACGGCTGCTCGCCGACCACGCGGCCCGGATCATCTCCCAGGTGGAGCTCGCCCAGGCCGATGTGGAGGCCCGGCGCGGCTGCGCCGTCGGAGAGCTGCGGATCGGCGCCTTCCCGACCGCCATGCGCGGACTGCTGCCCCAGGCGCTGACCGCGCTGCGCGCAGAGCACCCCGAACTGCGGCCCCTGGTCCGGGAGCAGGAGCCCGAGGAGAGCATGGCCGCGGTCGTGCGCGGAGACCTGGACCTGGCCCTGGCCATCGACTGGCACAACAAGCGGATGCCGGTGCCGGCCGAGCTCACGCGGAAGCACCTGCTGGACGATTCCTGCGACATCGCCGTTCCGGTGGGCCACCGGCTGGCCGACCGCGACCGGATCACCCTCGCCGAGTTCGCCGACGACGACTGGATCTCCTGGAACGAGGGCCAGTTCTGCCACGAGTGGCTGGTGTACACCCTGCGCGGAACCGGTATCGAGCCGCGCATCGCGCACATCGCCGAGGAGCACCACACCCAGCTGGCCTTCGTGGAGGCCGGACTCGGGGTGTGCGTGGCCCCCCGGCTCGGGCGCGGCCCGGTGCCGCCGGGGGTCAGGCTGCTGCCCGTGAGCGATTCCGTCCGCCGTCACGTGTACGTGGTCTGGCGGGCGGACGCCGACCGGCGGCCCTCGATCAGGGCCGCCGTCGAGGCCCTGCGCCAGGCGGCCGCCGAGGTGCTCTAGCCGCTCACAGTTTGCGGAAGTCCCAGGAGACGACCGACTCCGGGGTGAGGCGGATCCACGCGTGGCGGCCGTCGTGCGGCATCTCCTCGATGCCGAAGTTCTTGGCCGGAAACAGTCGTTCCACCTCGGCCAGCTCCGGACAGGGCTCGCCCGTGCGCGGGGCCTCGCCCACGAAGACGGCGCTGCCGGAGAGTTCGACCCCCCGCAGTTCGTCGTACGCCTCGCCCGCGTCCACGACCACCGAGATCCGCGGGTCCCCCCGCAGCTCCGACCAGCGGCGGCTGCGCGTGATCGAGTACAGCCACAGCGAGGTGCCGTCCCAGGCGAACCACAGGGCGCCCACGTGCGGGCGGCCGTCCGGGGAGACGGTCGCCACCCGGCAGGTGCGCTGCTCGCGCAGGAAGACGTCCACTTCCGCGTCGGTCATCATGATGCGGCGGCCCCGCCGCTGTGATCCGTCCATCCGTCCCGCACCCCTTCACATCTGACTGACTGTCAGGAATCATGCGGGATCGACGGTCGTCACGCCAGGGGGAGTCATGCCACAACCGGAACTCGATCCCGCCACCACCGCGTTGCTCACCGTCGAGTGCCAGAACGGCGTCGTCGGCGAGGAGAGCGCGCTTCCCGAACTCGCTAAGGAAGCCCGGGACTCGGGGATGCTGGGGCGGGTGGCCGCACTGGTCGACGCCGCGCACGCAGCCGGCGTACAGGTGCTGCACGCGATAGCCGAGCAGCGGCCGGACGGGCTGGCGGCCAACGCCAACGCACGACTCTTCCGGGCCGCCGGGAAGCTGCCCGTACGACAGTTGTCCGGGAGTCGGGCGGTGGAAGTGGCGGCCCCCATCGAGGTGGCCGAAAATGACCTGGTCGTCCGCCGGCTGCACGGCCTCTCGCCGATCGCCGGCACCGACGTCGACGCCCTCCTGCGCAACCTCGGCGTCCGCACGCTCGTGGTCGCCGGAGTGTCCTCGAACATCGCGATCCCGAACGCCGTCTTCGACGCAGTGAACCTCGGCTACCGGGTCGTCGTGCCGTCCGACGCCATCGCGGGGGTGCCCGCCGCCTACACCGCCGAGGTGATCCGCAACTCCCTTGCCCTCGTCGCGACCGTCACCACGGCCGAAGCCCTCCTCGCACAGTGGGCTCCCGCGCGCTGACCCCCGTAACCTGGGCGGATGCTGTCCGAAGTGATCGCGACCCGCTACGTCACGCCCTTGCGTGAGGGCGGCTCGCTCCCGGGGATCGTCGAGGCCGACGACCTCGGTACCTACGTCATGAAATTCACCGGAGCCGGCCAGGGGCGCAAGACCCTGGTCGCCGAAGTCGTCTGCGGGCGCCTGGCGCAGCGCCTCGGCCTGCGGGTCCCGCGGCTGGTGCAGATGCAGCTCGACCCCGTGATCGGGCTCGGCGAGCCCGACCAGGAGGTCCAGGAACTGCTGAAGGCCAGCGGCGGACTCAACCTCGGAATGGACTACCTCCCCGGGTCGATCGGCTTCGACCCGCTCGCGTACCGGGTGGACCCGGCCGAGGCGGGGCGCGTGGTCTGGTTCGACGCGCTGATCAACAACGTCGACCGGTCCTGGCGCAACCCGAACATGCTGGTCTGGCACGGCGACCTCTGGCTCATCGACCACGGCGCCACCATGATCTGGCACCACAACTGGCCCACCGCCGAGAGCGCAGCGGCCAAGCCGTACAACGCCTCCGACCACGTCCTGGCCCCGGTCGGCCCGGACGTCGCCGCGGCCGCCGCCGCGCTCGCGCCCCTAGTGACGCGGGAGCTGCTCGAAGAGGTCGTCGCCGACGTGCCCGACGAGTGGCTGGTCGACGAGCCCGGCTTCGATTCCACCGACGGGGTGCGCCGCGCCTACGTGGAGGTGCTGCTGCCGCGCGCGGCCACGATCCACGAGAGGATCTCGATGGAAGCGGAGGTGAAGCCCCGGTCGGGTCCCCCCGGCTGGCTCGCCGACCGCCTCGACCCCCGCCCCCGGAAGAACAAGAGCGACAGCGAGTGACCAAGCGGGACGTGTTCGAGTACGCGCTGGTGCGCGTGGTGCCCCGGATGGAGCGCGGCGAGTGCTTCAACGCCGGTGTGATCGTCTACTGCCGGGCGCGCTCGTACGTGGCCGCGCGCACCCACTTGGACGAGGCCAAGCTCCTCGCCCTGGACCCCGGGGCCGACGTGGCCGGTGTGCGCGCCGCCCTGCACGGCGTGCAGGGCGTGTGCACCGGCGGCGAGTCGGCCGGCCAGGCGGCCGGTGACGACGCGGGACGCCGGTTCCGCTGGCTGATCGCCCCGCGCAGCACGGTGGTGCAGCCCGGGCCGGTGCACACGGGCCTGACGGCCGACCCGGAGGCCGAGGTGGAAAGGTTGCTCGACCTGCTGGTCCGCTGATTCGTACGAAGATCCTTACGGTGGCCGCCACGACCTGGAGAGCCCTGGGGCCCGGTGCCGTTGACACCGGGTGCCAGGGCTCCTAGCGTCTCCTCAGCTGAAGCTACTAAGCGGTTGCTCACCAATGAGGAGCCGCTGTCGAGGATTCCGAGGGCGAGGAGATCCACCATGTCCACCACCGAGCAGCGCGTCGCGATCGTGACCGGGGCGGCCCGGGGCATCGGCGCGGCCACCGCCGTACGCCTGGCCGCCGAGGGCCGCGCGGTCGCCGTACTCGATCTGGACGAGGCGGCCTGCAAGGACACCGTCGAGGCGATCACGGCGGCCGGCGGGAAGGCCCTGGCGGTCGGCTGCGACGTCTCCGACGCGGCGCAGGTGGAGGCGGCCGTCGAGCGCGTCGCGAGCGTCCTGGGCGCCCCGACCATCCTGGTCAACAACGCGGGCGTGCTCCGCGACAACCTGCTCTTCAAGATGAGCGAGAACGACTGGGACACCGTCATGAACGTCCACCTGCGCGGTGCGTTCCTGATGTCGAAGGCCTGTCAGAAGCACATGGTGGAGGCCAAGTTCGGCCGCATCGTCAACCTTTCCAGCAGTTCGGCACTGGGCAACCGCGGGCAGGTCAACTACTCCGCCGCCAAGGCCGGCCTGCAGGGCTTCACCAAGACCCTGGCCATCGAGCTCGGCAAGTTCGGCGTCACCGCCAACGCCGTCGCCCCCGGCTTCATCGTCACGGAGATGACCGCGCAGACGGCCGCGCGCGTGGGGATGGGCTTCGAGGACTTCCAGGCCGCCGCGGCCACCCAGATCCCCGTCCAGCGCGTCGGCCGTCCGGACGACATCGCCAACGCGATCGCCTTCTTCACGGGCGAGGCCGCCGGCTTCGTCTCCGGCCAGGTCATGTACGTGGCCGGCGGCCCGCTCAACTGACGAGAGGCAGGGTGCAGGCTCATGACCGACAACAGCACGAACACGGTGGACAGCGGTAAGGTCGCGCTGATCACCGGAGCCAGCCGGGGCATCGGCTACGGCATCGCGCAGGCGCTCGTCGCCCGCGGCGACCGGGTGTGCATCACCGGACGCAACGAGGACGCCCTCAAGGAGGCCGTCGAGGCGCTCGGCGCCGACCGGGTGATCGGAGTCGCCGGCAAGGCGCACGACGAGGCCCACCAGGCCGTCGCGGTCGAGCGGACGATGGAGGCCTTCGGCCGGGTCGACTTCCTGATCAACAACGCGGGAACCAATCCGGTCTTCGGCCCCATCGCGGACCTGGACCTCGGTGTCGCGCGCAAGGTCTTCGAGACCAACGTGATCTCGGCGCTCGGGTTCGCCCAGCGGACCTGGCACGCCTGGCAGAAGGAGAACGGCGGCGCGATCGTGAACATCGCGTCCATCGCCGGCGTCTCCGCCTCGCCCTTCATCGGCGCGTACGGGATGAGCAAGGCGGCCATGGTCAACCTCACCCTCCAGCTCGCCCACGAGATGGCGCCCGGGGTCCGGGTCAACGCGATCGCCCCCGCGGTGGTCAAGACGAAGTTCGCGCAGGCCCTCTACGAGAACCGGGAGCAGGAGGCCGCGGCCGCCTATCCGCTCGGCCGGCTGGGGCTCCCGGAGGACATCGGCGGGGCGGCGGCCTTTCTTACATCTGCACAAGCGGAATGGATCACGGGCCAAACTCTGGTCGTGGACGGAGGAATGTTCCTCAATGCCGGAGTGCACTGATCGATAATCGGACGCATTTGCCTCCTGAGGGGAGGCAAATGCGTACCTAATATGCACGAAATCGGTCAAGTGTCACATGAAACCTGCCCATTGGATTTGTGAGGCACTGCGGTAGGGTCTGCCGCACCCCTGGCTGATCGAGGAGCGTGCACGTGTTCATCCGGACCAGATGCCTGCAGATCACTGCGGCCCTTGCGTCCATATCCCTGCTCGCCGGATGCGGCCTGCTTTCGGACGACAGCAGTGAGGCCGCGAAGAGAATCGTCGTCGGCACGACGAGCGCCCCGAGCACCCTCGATCCCGCCGCGGCCTGGGACGGCTCCTGGGAGCTGTACCGGAACGTCTACCAGACCCTGCTGGCGTTCCCCACGGGCTCCACCAAGCCCCAGCCCGACGCCGCCCAGAACTGCGAGTTCACCGACTCGGCGAACGAGTCGTACCGGTGCACCCTGAAGAAGGGCCTGAAGTTCTCCGACGGGGAGCCGCTCGACTCCAAGGCCGTCAAGCACTCGCTCGACCGGATCAAGACGATCAACTCCCAGACCGGTCCGCAGGGCCTCTTCGCCAGCCTGGACAAGATCGAGACCCCTGACGCGCTGACCGTCGTGTTCCACCTGAACACCCCGGACGCCACGTTCCCCTTCGTGCTCGGCTCGCCGGCCGCCTCGCTGGTCGCGCCCAAGGACTACCCGGCCGACAAGGTCCGCGAGGACGGCAAGGTCACCGGCTCCGGCCCGTTCGTGCTCGACTCCTACAAGGAGGGCAGCGAGGCCGTCCTCGGCAAGAACGGGACCTACAACGGCTTCGCGAACCGGCGCAACGACGGTGTGACCATCCGCTACTTCACGGACTCCACCAAGATGATCGCCGCGCTCAAGGGCAAGGAGATCGACGCCACCTACCGCGGTCTGTCGGCTCCGGAGATCAAGGACCTGCAGACCCCCGCCTCGCACTCGGCGGGCGTCCAGGTCGTCGAGAACGTCGGCGCGGAGATCCGCTACCTGGTCTTCAACCCCAAGGACCCGCAGGTCGCCAAGCTCGCGGTGCGCCAGGCCATCGCCCAGGTCGTCGACCGCGGCGCGATCGTCTCCAAGGTCTACCAGGGCACCGCCGAACCGCTGTACTCCATGGTCCCCAAGGGCGTGGTGGGTCACAAGACGCCGTTCTACGACAAGTACGGCCAGGCCAACGTCGACAAGGCCAAGAAGATCCTCCGGGACGCCGGGATCACCCAGCCGGTCGAGCTGACCTTCTGGTACACCACCGACCGCTACGGCGCCTCCACCGCCGACGAGTTCACCGAGCTCAAGCGCCAGCTCGACGAGAGCCAGCTCTTCAAGATCACCCTGCGCGGCCAGCCCTGGAAGGTCTTCCAGGTCGGCTACAAGAACGGCGAGTACCCGGTCTTCGGCCGCGGTTGGTTCCCCGACTTCCCGGACCCGGACAACTTCATCGCGCCGTTCGTCGGCAAGGAGAACGCGGTCGGCACCCCGTACGAGCCCACCCAGATCCTCACGGACCTGCTGCCCAAGTCCCGCCGCGAGAGCGACCGCTCGGCCGGCGTCCGCGAGTTCGAGCAGGCCCAGCAGATCTTCGCCGAAGACGTCCGGCTGCTGCCGCTGTGGCAGGGCAAGCTCTACGTCGCCGCCCGTGAGGACATCGCCGGCGCCGAGCGGGCGCTGGACCCGCAGACCGTCTTCCAGATGTGGGAGCTGCAGCGCAAGACCAGCTGGTGACCCCTGCCGCGGGCGCCCGGAGGGCGCCCGCGGTGAGGCGTTGTCAGTGGCCCCCGGTAGGTTCTGAGCTGTTGCACCAAGCAGTTGCACGAACTTGTACCGGAGGTTGTAGACGTGACCCAGATGCTGCCCGAGTCCTGGCTCCCCGTCCTCGGCGACGAGCTGGACCAGCCCTACTTCAAAGAGCTCATCGAGTTCGTCGAGAAGGAGCGGGCGAACGGGCCGGTCTACCCGCCCCGAGAGCAGGTCTTCGCAGCCCTGGAGGCCACTCCCTTCGACCGGGTGAAGGTCCTGGTCCTCGGCCAGGACCCCTACCACGGCGCCGGCCAGGGCCACGGCCTGTGCTTCTCCGTGCAGCCCGGGGTCAAGACCCCGCCCTCGCTGCGCAACATCTACAAGGAGATGCAGGCTGAGCTGGGCACGCCCGTCCCGGACAACGGGTACCTGATGCCGTGGGCCGAGCAGGGCGTCCTGCTGCTCAACGCGGTCCTCACCGTCCGCGAGGCCGAGCCCAACTCGCACAAGGGCAAGGGCTGGGAGAAGTTCACCGACGCGGTGATCCGCGCCGTCGCGGACCGCCCCGACCCGGCCGTCTTCGTTCTGTGGGGCGCCTACGCCCAGAAGAAGCTCCCGCTGATCGACGAGGAGCGGCACGTGGTCGTCAAGGGCGCCCACCCCTCCCCGCTGTCGGCCAAGAAGTTCTTCGGCTCCCGGCCCTTCACGCAGATCAACGAGGCCGTCGCGGCCCAGGGCCATGCGCCGATCGACTGGCGGATCCCGGACCTGGGCTGACGCCCCACCGCGCCTCGGCGCCATTGCCGGTGCGTCCGGTTAGCGTCGTGATGACCAGACCGGAGTAGGTCTGGCAGAGCGAGCCGGAGGCCGCCGTGGCGGAGCAGCAGGAGGCGTCGGAGGACGCCGTCATGACCAGGATCGGCCAGGCCGTCATCCTGCTGCACGCCGGTGACCGCGAGGAGGCCCGCAACCGCCTCGGCGAGATCTGGTCCGATATCGGCGAGGACGGCGACTCCCTCCACCGCTGCACGCTCGCGCACTACATGGCCGACGCGCAGGACGACCCCGCCGACGAACTCGCCTGGGACCTGCGGGCCCTGACCGCCGCCGACGGGCTCGGGCACGGGCTGCGGGACGGGCTGCCCGCGCAGCACGAACCCCACCCGGCCGTGCGCGTGTTCTACCCGTCGCTGCACCTCAACCTGGCCGCGGACTACGTGAAGCTCCAGCGGACCGACGCGGCGCGGCTGCACCTGGCCCGGGCCCGGGCCGCCACCGGTGCCCTGTCCGACGACGGGTACGGGAACGGCGTACGGGCCGCCATCGCCCGGTTGGAGCGCCGCCTCGCGGCGGAACCCGGCGGGGGGCCCCGACCGTTCCCGGAGCAGCACCCCTAGGCCCGGCCGGACCGGTCGCCCGGCTGTTCGCCGGTGGGCGCCCTCGGCGCTCAGCCGCCCTGGACGCCCCCGCAGATGCGGGCCTCCGGGCTGTCCGGGTGCCAGCGGCCGTGCCGGCGGCCCAGGGCGCACACGTCGGAGGGCCGGACGGGGAGCTCCTTCATCAGCTCGCGCGGCACCTCCGCTTCCGGCCCCGAGGGGTTCCGGTGGCCGTCCTTGCCCGCTGAGGCGCGTCTCGCGGGCCGGCGCGGCTCCGGGATGTCGGGCACCGGCGGGACGGCCCGTGAGGGCCCTGCGGCCAGCGGGTCCGCCGCACCGCCCGCGGGGATCGCCGGCACCGCCGCGCCGCCCGGAGCGGACTGCCGGCCGCCGGCGGGGGCCGCCGGCTGCGCGGACCGGCCCGGCACCGCCTTCAGCGCCTCCAGGGCGGGCGCCTGGACCTCCACCGGCGCAGCCGCCGGCCCGCCGCGCGGCACGTGCCGGGGC
Organism: Streptomyces sp. NBC_00597; assembly: GCF_041431095.1. Lineage (GTDB taxonomy): Bacteria > Actinomycetota > Actinomycetes > Streptomycetales > Streptomycetaceae > Streptomyces. The sequence continues at coordinate 2,291,096 of NZ_CP107757.1, read as the reverse complement.
AGCGCCGCAGCGGTGCCGGGGGCGCGCGCCGGCTGCATCGGGGCGGGGGTCACATGCACGCAGCCGGAGACGGCCGAGACGGCACAGGCGACTCCGAGCAGCAGTTTCGTCGTGGTTCGGGTTGGATGCACTCGCGCAACTCTGCTGTGCGAGGACCCCGTTGCGAAAACCCGGAGCCGATATTGACCCCGCACGGGTGACGGGCATCCGCCGGACACCCGCGCACGCCGTCGCGGCGTCACTCGCCCGTGGCGCCGTCTATGTGCTCGCGCAGCAGGTCCGCGTGCCCGTTGTGGCGCGCGTACTCCTCGATCATGTGCGTGTAGACCCAGCGCAGGCTGAACGTCTCGCCGCGGCGGTGGCTCGCGGGATCCGAGAGCAAGTCCAGCGAGCGGCCCGCCGAGGCCCGCTGCGCCAGCTCGACCTCGGTCCGCCAGGTCTGTTCGGCCTCGGCCCAGGTGTCCCCCGGACCGATGCGGAAGTCTCCGTCCGGGTCCTCCCGCGTGGAGTACAGCTCGGGAAGGTCCTCGCCGAGCATGATCTCCCGGAACCAGTACCGCTCCACCTCCGCCATGTGCCGTACGAGGCCCATGAGGCTCAGTTCGGAGGGGGCGAGGGCGGTGCGGCCGAGCTCTTCGTCCCCGAGCCCCTCGCACTTCCAGGCGAGGGTGGCGCGGTGGTAGTCGAGCCAGCCGTCCAGCATCTCCCGCTCGTTCGCGGTGGTGGAGGGCTCGGTGCGGTGGGATCCGTTGGTGGTGGTCATGCCGACATCCTCGGCGAACCCGGCCCCCGCCACCAGGGATTAAGCTGCGGAGGTCCCGCAAGGATCAACCTGGAGGTTCCCGGTGAAGGTCGGCCTCATCGGACTCGGCGACATCGCCCAGAAGGCGTACCTGCCCGTCCTCACCGCCCGTCCGGGCGTGGAACTGCACCTGCAGACCCGTACCCCGGCCACGCTGGAGCGGATCGGGGAGGTCCACCACATCCCGGCGGCACGCCGCCACACCGGCCTCGACGGACTGCTGGCCGAGGGCCTCGACGCGGCATTCGTCCACGCCCCCACCGCCGTTCACCCCGAGATCGTGACCCGGCTGCTCGAAGCGGGCGTTCCGACGTACGTGGACAAGCCGCTCGCCTACGCGCTCGAAGATTCGCGGCGGCTGGTGGAACTGGCCGAGGAGCGCGGGGTATCGCTCGCCGTCGGCTTCAACCGCCGCCACGCACCCGGCTACACGCAGTGCGCCGAGCACCCGCGCGACCTGATCGTCATGCAGAAGAACCGGGTCGGGCTGCCGGAAGACCCGCGGACCCTCGTCCTCGACGACTTCATCCACGTCGTCGACACCCTGCGCTTCCTGCTCCCCGGCGAAGCCGACCACATCGACGTCCGGGCGCAGCTGCGCGACGGGCTGATGTACCAGGTCGTGCTGCAGATGTCGGGCGCCGGCTTCACCGCGCTCGGCATCATGAACCGGCTGTCCGGATCCACCGAGGAGATCCTGGAGGTCTCCGGCCAGGACACCAAGCGGCAGGTCGTCAACCTCGCCGAGATCATCGACCACCGGGGCCAGCCCACCGTGCGGCGCCGTGGCGACTGGGTCTCGGTCGCCCGCCAGCGCGGCATCGAGCAGGTCGTGGACGCCTTCCTGGAGTCCGTCGCGGTGGGCAGGACGCTCAGCGCCCGCGATGCGCTGCTCACCCACGAGCTGTGCGAGCGGGTGGTGGCGTCGGCTCTGGAGCAGGCTTCCTGAGGCCGAGCGACCGGGAGCCCTCGATCGTGCAGTACGCCGCCAGCAGCGCGAGGCAGGCCCCCACGGGCCAGTCGCCGAAGCGGGCGTAGTACGTGGTGCCGCGGGCGAGCGGGACCTCGTACACGTGCGCCGCGCGCGCCGAGGTGGGCAGCGCCGGGCCGATCCGCTCGCCGGACGGGCCGTGCACCTCGCTGATCCCGGTGAGGGTGGCGTGCACCACGGGGCGGCCGTCCTCCGCGGCGCGCAGGGCGGCGAGCGAGGCGTGCTGCGCCGGGGCCCAGCTGTGCTGGAAGCTGGAGGTGGCCGACTGGGCGATCAGCAGGGCGGCCCCGTCGCGGGTCAGGCGGCGGCTCATGTCGGGGAAAGCCGACTCGAAGCAGACCAGCGGGCCGATCCGCACCCCGGGCCGCCCCGGCAGGTTCATCAGGACCGGGCTCGTGCCGCGCCTGCGGTCCTCGCCGGCGGCCTTGCCGACCGAGGTGGCCCAGCCGAGCAGCGACCGGGCCGGTACGTACTCGCCGAAGGGGACCAGGCGCATTTTGTCGTACCGGTCGCCGGTCGGCCCGCGGGGCCCGACGAGCACGGAGCTCTTGTAGATGCCGTCCTCGGGCAGCGCCCCGGACACCACGACCGGCAGGACGGCGGGCGCCACGGCCGGAGCCGCAGGCCGCCGGGCGTCGACGTTGACCAGCAGCGGAGCCCCGACCTCGGCGGACAGCGCGGCCAACCGCCCGGACAGGTCCGGGCGCGCCGCCAGGTCCGCCCCGACGCTGCTCTCGCCCCAGACCACCAGGTCCACCCGCTGCCCGGCCAGCGTCCGGGTCAGCCGCTCCCCGGCGGCGAACCGCAGGTCCGTGCTGTTCGGGCCGTCCGCCACCGGTCCCGGCTGTACGACGGCAACGCGGAGTGCGCCCGACACTTCGGGCCGCGGTACCCACAGCCATACCGCCCCCGTCAGCACCACGCACCCCGTCACCCCGGCGACCGCCGGAACCCGGGCCCCGGGAACCGCGATCAGCAGCACCAGTCCGCAGTTCACCGCCACCACCAGCAGGCTCACCAGCCACACCCCGCCCACCGAGGCGAGCCGCAGGGCGGGCGGCACCTGCCACTGGCTCGCCCCCAGCAACCCCCACGGCCCGCCCAGCCCCTGCCAGGACCGGGCCAGCTCCGACAGGAGCCAGCCCGCCGGTACGAGGACCATCGCGGCCGCAGCCCGACCGGGCTCCGGTGCCCCGCTGAGGAACTCCCGCACCAGCAGGGCCCAGGGGATCCAGAGCAGCCCCAGTAGGGCCGCCAGGGGCAGCAGGAACACGTGCAGGCTGGGCAGCAGCCAGTGGTGGACGGCGAAGATGAACCCGGCGCCGCCCAGCCAGCCCTCCAGGGCCGCCCGCCGCCCCGTCGGCGCCGACCTCAGCAGCAGCATCCAGGGCACGAGGGCCACGTAGGCGAACCACCAGAGCGCGGGGGCCGGGAAGGCGAGGCACGGCAGCGCCCCGGCGGCGGCCGCGGCCACCGCACGCCCGTACCGGGTCCGTCCAGTGACCATGGCGCGCCTCCGCTTCCAGTGTGGGACAGGGCCGTCAGCACGGCCCGTGCAAGGCCCCCCGGAGAGGGTCTGGACGAAGGGCTAGACGGACGCGTGCCGCCATTTCTCGTGGACGGTGACGCGGGTGAGCCGCCAGCCGTCGCGGGCGGTGCGGGCGAGCTCGAAGGTGTAGCGGCCGGCGGCCACGAAGTTCGGTGCGGTCACGGTCCCGTCGAACTCCTCGCCGGCCAGCCGCATCGGATTGAGGAAGTCCGCCCGCACCTCGGCCTGGTCGCCGGGCGAGCCGCCCCGGTCCTCCAGCCGGATCAGCCGGTTGACGATGAGGTGCTGTCGCACCGGGAACAGTTGCATGGTCTGCGCGAGCCAGTCCGCAACCTCGGCGGCCGGGCCCTCGATCCCGCCCGCCGAGCTGTAGTCGGCCCGTCCGGCAGGAGCGAACAGCGCGCGGTACGCCGCCCAGTCGCCGTCGTCCACGGCCACCGCGTACCCCGTGACCACCTCGTCGATCGCCATCCGGTCCATGACCGTGGCGAGGTCCACACGCTGCGTCATCGGGTCAGTGTGGGGGTGCGGGGCGGCGACGCCAAGGGGCGTGCGCACTCCGGATCCCCGCGCGGTGGATCAGTGACCGGAATGTGCCTCCCGCTGCCGGACCACGACGAGGAACGCATCGGTGGCCAGGTCCATCACCACCTCGGCCGGCACGCCCTCGCGCATCCGCTCCGCCGCGTACTCCTCGGCGGGCCAACTTCCCCTCGGACTTCCGGCCGGAAACCGCTCCAGCACCACTCGACCCATGGGACACCCCCTGCTGCTTGCCTTCCGGTCTCTTCAGGTCTCTCCAGGCACAACGACGCGAAGGCCGCCCGGGAACGTTCCCGAGCGGCCTCCGGTTCACGCGAAGCGGTGAGCGGCAGCCGTACTAGCCCGCCGACTCGGCGGCGTGCGGGCTGAGCACGCCCATCGCGATCAGTACGAACAGCGCGATGCCGAGCAGGATGCGGTACACCACGAAGGGCATGAAGCTCTTGGTGGAGATGAACTTCATGAACCAGGCGATCACGGCGTAGCCGACCACGAAGGCGATGACCGTCGCGAAGATCGTCGGACCCCAGGAGACCTGGCCCTCGCCGAGGTCCTTCAGCTCCATGCCGCCCGAGGCCAGTACGGCAGGAATGGCGAGGAGGAAGGAGTAGCGGGCCGCGGCCTCGCGGGTGAAGCCCATCAGCAGACCGCCGGAGATCGTCGCGCCGGACCGGGAGACGCCCGGGACCAGGGCCATCGCCTGGCAGAGGCCGAAGATCAGACCGTCCTTGACGCCCAGTTCCTTGAGCGTCTTGCGCTCGCGGATCGCGCGGTGTCGGCCGCCCTCCTCGTCCCGCGCCGCCAGCCGGTCGGCGATGCCGAGCACGACGCCCATCACGACGAGGGTGGTGGCGGTCAGCCGCAGATCACGGAACGGGCCCTCGATCTGGTCCTTGAGCGTGATGCCCAGCACACCGATCGGGATCGATCCGACGATCACCAGCCAACCCATCTTGGCGTCCTGGTCCGAGCGCAGTTCCTTGTTGAACAGCGAGCGGAACCAGGTGGAGATGATCCGCGCGATGTCCTTGCGGAAGTAGATCAGCACGGCGGCCTCGGTGCCGATCTGCGTGATCGCGGTGAAGGCCGCGCCCGGATCCTGCCAGCCGGCGAATGCCGCGGTCAGCCGGAGGTGGGCACTGGAGGAGATCGGGAGGAACTCCGTAAGCCCCTGGACGAGACCGAGGATTAGGGATTCGAACCAGCTCATGTCGGGGTGCGCTCGTCCTTGTGATCGTCGGGCAGTTCGGGTCCGATGCTAGGGCCCGTGGGGAGCGGCACTGACCACAGGGGGGTGCACGGGCATCGGATCGTGCGTTTCGCACGCCGGTACGGGCGCCAGCCGGTGCCGCTTGCGCCACCCGACGACCGCGGCCGCGACCGCGGAGACGGCGATGAAGCCGAAGGACGCGAGGAAGGCGGGAGAGTCGGGGGAGGAGGCGCTCGCACCCGCGACCACGTACGCGGCGGTGTTCGGGACGACGCCGATGGCAGTCGCGAAGAGGAACGGGAGCCAGCCGCACCGGGACACTGCCGCACAGTAGTTGGCGACCGCGAAGGGCAGGCCCGGGAAGATCCGGACCGCCAGCATCGAACGGAAGCCGTGCCGGGCCAGCTGGTCGTCGGCCGCCTGGAGCCAGCGGCCGCGCAGCAGCGGCCGCACGGCGTCCCGGCCCATCATCCGGCCCAGCCCGAAGGAGATCCCGGCACCGATGACCGAGCCGGCGACCGCCGCGAGCAAGCCGAACGGGACACCGAAAACGGCCCCCGCCGCCAGGTTGAGCAGCGGGCGCGGCACCAGGGCCGCCGTGGCCACCCCGTACGCGGCCGCGAACAGCAGCACCGCAGCGCCCACCGGGAGCCCCGCCGGCCAGCCCTCCGACAGGATGCGCTGGGGCTCGTACAGCACGACGCACACGCCGGCCGCCAGCAGCAGCACGACGAGCAGCGACAGCCGGGTCCACGGCGCGAGGAGGAGGGACATCCGGGGAGACTAGCCGACCCGTGCGGCGCCGCGCCGTAATCTGGGCCTCATGCGGCCGAACGACCAGCGTCCCCCGGAGGCCGCGCCCAGCGCCCTCGCCGACACCCTGATGGACCGCCTCACCACGACGTACGCGGCGGCCGCCGACCCGGTGCAGGCCCGCGCCATGGCCGCGTACATGAAGGACGTCGCGCCCTTCCTCGGCATCCGCACCCCGCTGCGCCGCGCACTGTCGAAAACCGTGACCGCGCGCACCCCGCAGCCGGCGGAGGCCGACCTCGCGGCGCTCGTACTGCGGTGCTGGGAGCTTCCGGAGCGCGAGTACCACTACTTCGCGGTGGACTACCTGCGCCGCCACGTCCGGGTCTGCTCCTCCGGCTTCCTGCCGGTGGTCCGCCGGCTGATCGTCACCGTCCCGTGGTGGGACACCGTCGACCACCTCGCGGCCCACGCGGCCGGCCCGCTCGTGGCCGCCGACCCGGCCCTCACCGCCGTGATGGACGACTGGATCGGGGACGAGGACCTCTGGCTCGCCCGCACCGCCCTGCTCCACCAGCTGCGCTACAAGTCCGCCACCGACCCCGAGCGCCTCTTCGCCTACTGCCGCCGCCGCAGCGGCCACCCCGACTTCTTCGTCCGCAAGGCCATCGGCTGGGCGCTGCGCGAGTACGCGAAGACCGACCCGGAAGCGGTCCGCGCCTTCGTCGCCGCCGAACGCAACGCCCTGTCACCCCTGTCCGTACGCGAAGCGCTCAAGAACATCTAGGCCCGTCGTCCGGATCAGGCCCAGCCGCAAGGAAATTCATTCGACCCGCCGTGACCCGTCCGGCAGGATCAGCGGCATGTCCCGGTACGCCTTCCCCGCAGCGCCGTCCGCAGTCGCGGACGCGCCGAAGGCTGCCGTTTTCCTCTTCGAGGCACTCGCGGCGTTCGAGGCATCTGCCTTCGCCGCATTCGACGGCGCACGAAGCTGACCCTTCCCGGACAGTCCGGCGGACCCCGCAGGGGGAGGGTCGGCTCGGCCTCAGGGGTCCCGGAGCAGTTTCGGATCATCGAACCAACGGGAAAAGACATCATGGCCAAGACGGCCTTCGTGCGCACCAAGCCGCACCTCAACATCGGCACCATGGGTCACGTCGACCACGGCAAGACCACCCTCACCGCCGCCATCACCAAGGTGCTCGCCGAGCGCGGCGGCGCCTCCTTCGTGCCCTTCGACCGCATCGACCGGGCCCCGGAGGAGGCCCGGCGCGGCATCACCATCAACCTCACGCACGTCGAGTACGAGACCGACACCCGGCACTACGCCCACGTGGACATGCCCGGGCACGCCGACTACGTCAAGAACATGGTCACCGGCGCCGCCCAGCTCGACGGGGCGATCCTCGTGGTCTCCGCCCTCGACGGGGTCATGCCGCAGACCGCCGAGCACGTGCTCCTCGCCCGCCAAGTCGGGGTGAACCACATCGTCGTCGCGCTCAACAAGGCCGACGCCGGGGACCCCGAGCTCACCGACCTCGTCGAGCTTGAGGTCCGCGAGCTGCTCACCGCCCACGGATACGGCGGGGACGGCGCGCCGGTCGTACGGGTCTCCGGGCTCGGGGCGCTGGAGGGCGACCCGCGCTGGACCGCGGCGATCGAGGCGCTGCTCGACGCCGTGGACACGTACGTGCCGATGCCGGTGCGGTACACGGACGCGCCGTTCCTGCTGCCGGTGGAGAACGTGCTGACGATCACCGGGCGCGGAACGGTCGTGACCGGCGCCGTCGAGCGCGGCAGCGTCCGCACGGGCGACCGGGTCAGCGTCCTCGGCGGCGACGGCGAGCCCGTCGAGACCGTGGTGACCGGCCTGGAGACCTTCGGGAAGCCGATGGAGTCCGCCGAGGCCGGGGACAACGTCGCGCTGCTGCTGCGCGGCGTCCCGCGCGACGGCGTACGACGCGGGCAGGTCGTCGCCGCCCCGGGGAGCGTCGAGCCGAGGCGCCGCTTCTCCGCTCAGGTGTACGTGCTCTCCGCGCGGGAGGGAGGCCGTACGACCCCGGTGGCGACCGGCTACCGGCCGCAGTTCTACATCCGCACCGCCGACGTGGTGGGGGACGTGGACCTGGGCGTGGCCGGGGTGGCCCGGCCGGGCCAGACGGTCACGATGACCGTCGAGCTCGGACGGGACGTCCCGCTGGAGTCGGGGCTCGGCTTCGCGATCCGCGAGGGCGGGCGGACCGTCGGCGCGGGGACCGTCACGGCCGTGCTCGGCTGAACCGCCGGCCGCACCGCCGCCGGTGTACCGGCCCCCGCCGTGGCGGCGGCAGTCCGGTTGCGCCAGACTGCCGTCACCACGGGCGCGCGAAGAGGGGGACCGGGATGGGCGGCGGCACGGCACTGGTGCTCGGCGGCGGAGGACTCACCGGCATCGGCTGGGAGGCCGGGATCTTGTACGGGCTCGCGCAGGCGGGCGTGGACCTGACCGCCGCGGACCTCGTCGTCGGCACCTCGGCAGGCTCGGTGGTGGGCGCCCAGCTCACCTCCGGGCTGCTCACCACGCAGGAGCTGTACGAGCGCCAGCTGGGCGACCCCGCCGGAGAGGCCGTCGCCCGGCTCGGCTCGGGGCTGCTCGCCCGGTACGCCGTCGCCATGGTGCGCTCGCGGGATCCGAAGAGCTACCGCAGGCGGGTCGGCGCCCTCGCGCTCGCCGCCGACACCGGGGAGGAGGCGGAGCGGCGCAAGGTGCTGGAGGCCCGGCTCGTTTCGCACGCCTGGCCAGAGCGGAGGCTGGTCGTCACCGCCGTCGACGTGCTCACCGGCGAGCTCGCCGCCTTCGACCGGGAGAGCGGGGCCGGGCTGGTGGACGCCGTATCGGCGAGCTGCGCGGTGCCCGGGGTGTGGCCGCCGGTCACCGTGGGCGGGCGCCGGTTCATCGACGGCGGGATCCGGTCCGCCACCAATGCCGACCTGGCCTCCGGCTGTGAGCGGGTGGTGATCCTCGCGCCGATGGCGCTCGGCTCCGGGCTCGTCCCCTCGCCGTCCGCCCAGGCGGCGCGGCTGCGGGAGGCCGGGGCGCGGGTGCTGCTGATCACCCCGTCCGCGCAGGCCCGCAAGACGTTCGGGCGCAACGTCCTGGACCCGGCGCGGCGGGACCCGGCGGCGCGCGCCGGGCTCGTACAGGCCGCGGAGCACGCGGCGGAGGCGGCCGCGGTCTGGTCGGCCTAGGGCCGCGGCGGCCCGGGCGGCCCGGGCGGCGGCCCGGGCGGCGGCCCGGGCGGCGGGCTGCCGGACAATGGTGCCGTGAGCGACGAACAGATCCCGGTCGTCCGGGTCGTGGGCCAGGGCACCGCCAAGCTGATGCCGGACGTGGACCGAGAGCGGGCGTGGCTGCTGACCGTCGACGGTGCGCCGCAGTCGTACGTGGACCTCGACGATCCCGGGTACCTGGAGTTCGAGTACGTACGCCGCCTCGCGCACGTCCTGGACTGCGTGGCGCAGCCCGGAGCCGCGCTGGACCTGCTGCACCTCGGCGGCGGCGCGCTGACGCTGCCCCGCTACGCGGCGGCGGCCCGGCCGGGCTCCCGGCAGGAGGTGGTGGAGTTCGACGCCGCACTGGTGGAGCTGGTGGCGGAACACCTGCCGCTGCCGGCCGGGTCCGGCGTCACGGTGCACGCCGCCGAAGCGCGGGCCTGGCTGGAGGCGGCCCCCACGGACAGCGCGGACGTCCTGGTCGCCGACGTGTTCGGCGGCTCGCGGGTGCCGGCGCAGCTGACCTCGGTGGACTACGCGCGGGAGGCGGCGCGGGTGCTGCGGCCCGGCGGGGTGTACGCGGCGAACCTGGCCGACGGGGCGCCGTTCGGCTTCCTGCGCGCCCAGCTCGCCAATTTCGGTGCGGTGTTCGGTCGGCTCGCACTCGTCGCGGAGCCCGGCGTGCTGCGCGGGCGGCGGTTCGGGAACGCCGTGCTGCTCGCCTCGGATGCCGAGCTGCCGGTGGCCGCGCTGTCCCGGAGGTGCGCGGCGGACGTGTTCCCCGCGCGGGTCGAGGAGGGGGCGGCCCTGGCCCGGTTCATGAAGGGCGCGGTCCCGGTGGCGGACGCGGACGCCGTCGCTTCGCCGGAGCCGCCGGAGGGCGCGTTCAGCCTCGGCTGACCCCGGCGGAGACGGCAGGGTCGGCGGCGTCGGCCGCTGCGTCGGGAGCGGCGTCGGTCGCCGGGACCGAAGCGGCCTTCGGGAGAGCGGGCTTGCGCGTCAGGCGGCGCACGTCGGGGACGAAGAGGACCGCGGCGGTGCCCAGCACGACCAGCGCGGCGCAGCCCCACAGGGCGGAGGTACGGCCGAAGGTCGACTCGACCGGGCCGGCCATGGCGGTCGCCAGTGGGAGCATGGACACCGAGCCGAACCAGTCGTAGGCGGAGACCCGGGAGAACTTGTCCTCCGGGATCTCCTGGTGCATGGTCGTCATCCAATTCACGCCGAACACCTCGATGGCCGTTCCGCTGACGAACATCACCGCGCACAGGCCCCACACCGGCAGCGGGACCGCCAAACCCGCCGACGGCAGCGCCAGCGGGAACACGCACAGGGTGCCGACCAGCAGCAGCCGGCGCGGTTTCCACACCATCATCAGGACGGCCCCGGCGATGGTGCCGATGCCGAAGAAGCCCAGTGCCAGGCCCCAGGGGGCGGGCCCGCCCAGCTGGTCGCGGGCGACGAGCGGACCGTAGACCGCCTCGGCCGCGCCGACGACGGCGACGACCACGGAGAACTGGAGCACGATGCTCCACAGCCAGGGCCGGGTCCGGAACTCCACCCAGCCCTCGCGCAGGTCGGCGAGCAGGCCGCCACCGGGAGCCCGGTCGGCGATGTGGCCGACGTCCAGGAAGGCGCGCAGGGCCCCGGCGATCGCGAACGCGGCGGCGTCCACGGCCAGGACCCAGCCGGGGCCGATCGCGGCGATCATGGCTCCGCCGAGGGCCGCCCCGCCGATGCCGGCGCCGTTCATGGCCATCCGGAAGAGGGCGAAGGCGCGGTTGGCGTGCTCGCCGGAGACGCTGGAGAGCAGCATGCCCTCGGCGGCCGGGTTGAAGAAGGCGGTGCCGGTACCGCAGAGCGCGGTGAGCAGCATCATCTGCCACAGCTGGGGGTGCCCGGTCAGGACGAGCACGGCGAAGGCGGCCTGCGAGAGGCAGTTGAGGGCGTTGGCCGCGACCATCACGCGGTGGCGCGGCAGTCGGTCGGCGAGCGCGCCGCCGATGAGGAGGAAGAGGACGAGGGGGAGCGTGCGGGCGGCCGCCACGAGGCCGACGTCTGCGCCGGACCCGCCCGCCTCCAGGACGGCGAACGCCGATGCGATGAGCGCTCCGTGGCTGCCGAGGTTCGTCACGACCGCGGCACCCGTCAGCAGGGTGTAGTTGCGGCCGGCCCAGGCGGGCCGGCGGCGGGCGGTCGTACGGCACGCGGCGGCGGGGGGAGGGTTCACCCCCGGGACTATCCCCGCCCCGGGCCGAGAATCCAAACGGATAACGGCCCGGGGTGCGGGGTCGGACGAATCGTACGAACGGGTACGGACCTGTGGCCGGTGACCGGTGGGTCAGCTGTTGCTGGCGGTGCCGTTCAGTCGCACGGAGCTGAGGATCTTGTCCATCGTCTCCTGGGGGACCTCGCCGGGGACACCCGCGACGCTGTAGAGGACCCAGCTGGAGAAGTCACCGTTGGCGGTCTTGAAGCTGAACGCGATGGACTTGCCGTCGGAGGAGCACTTGTTCTCCTTGGGCACGCCGATCGCCGTCGCGGTCGCCATGTGGCCCTTGAGGCCGGAGGAGGTGGTGTACTCCTTCGGCTCGGAGATCTTCACGGTGCCCTTGGGCGCCTTCTGCGCGTACGCGGCGAACGCCCAATTGCCCGCCTCGTTCTTCACGGCCTCGGCGGTGTCCTTGGCTCCCTGGCCGCCCTTGGTGCCGGTGCCGGCGAGCTCGGTGGTCTCCTCGCGGCCGTCCTTGTTGGAGTCGACCTTGCACCAGTCCTCCTTGAGGAAGGCCGGCGCGGAGAAGCTGATCATCGGCAGGCCGTCGTTCTTGCTGTCGTCCGAGAAGCCCGCGATGACTCCGGCGCTCGCGACGTTCCACTCCGGCGGGACGTCGAAGGCGGTGCCGTACTTGGGGTTGAGGACGACCTTCCAACCGGGGATCACCGGCTTGACGTCGCCGCCGGTCCGCGGGTTGGCGCCGGGCGAGGCCGGCGCCTCGGAGGAGGGCGCCGACGAGGCGGCGGCGGGCTTGTTGTCGGCCTCGTCGCTCTTCTTGTCGTCCCGGGTCAGGACGAACGCGCCCGTGGCGGCGGCCACCACGACGACCGCGGCCGCCGCGACGATGGCCACGGTCTTGGTGGCGTACGGGCTCCCGCCGCCGCTCGGCGGCAGCGGCGCGCCCTGCTGGGGCTGCTGGCCCCACGGCTGCACCGGCGGAGGTGTCTGGTAGCCCGCCTGCGGGTACCCGTAGCCGGGCTGCTGCTGGTACGGGTTCGGCTGCTGTCCCTGTCCTGGCTGCTGCTGGTACGGGTTCTGATGCGCGTCCTGAGGGTTCTGTTCTCCCCCGGGCGGCTGCTGCTGTCCTGGCCACATGGCCGGTAACGATAGTGGGCGCGGGTGCGGGGAGCCACGGCCGCCCCCGGGAGAGGTCTGGCCAAGGATGTCTACTCACGGGTAACATTGCGCGTCATGAGCGCAGATCAGATGAACGTGGGCGAACTGCTCGCCGCGACGGTGCCGATGGCCCGGACCCTGAACCTCCAGTTCCTGGAGACCACCCCCGAGCGCGCGGTCGTCCGGCTGCCGGACCAGCCCGACTACCACAACCACGTGGGCGGCCCGCACGCCGGCGCCATGTTCACCCTCGCCGAGTCCGCGAGCGGCGCGATCGTCCTGGCCGCCTTCGGCGACCAGCTCTCACGCGCCGTGCCCCTCGCAGTCAAGGCCGAGATCGGCTACAAGAAGCTCGCCAAGGGCGTCGTGACGGCCACCGCCACCCTCGGCCGCCCGGCCGCCGAGGTCGTCGCCGAACTCGACGCGGGCGGCCGCCCCGAGTTCCCCGTGACCATCGCCATCCAGCGCGAGGACGAAGCCGTGACGGGCGAAATGACCGTCGTGTGGACGCTGCGTCCGAACGCCTAGTCGCCGACGGCCGCCCGTGCGTGGGCGGTGCCGCCGGTCCAGGACCCGCTCGGGGACGAGGAAGAACCCTCGTTCCCGAGCGGGTTCAGTGTTTTGCGCCCACGAGCGCCGGGGCAGGTCCTAGAGTCCCGGGCGACGTTCAGGAGGTGGCCGTGGCCAAGGTCGACATCAGTCTCGACGCCGAGCTCGTGGTGGAGGTGATGGTCCTCGCCGGGATCGGTTCGCCGCAGGACGCGGTGGAGGCCGTCGTGCGGGACTACATCGCGCGCGGGCACCGCACCGAGGCCCGGGTGCAGGCGCAGGACGCATCCCGCCGCGACGCCGACGCCCTGGAGCCGCCGCCGCAGGGCTGAACCTCGGCGCAGCGGTGGCGCGTCCGGGACCGGCCCGACGGGCCGGCGCCGCACAGTGGGCGCGGGAGCGGTCCGGCGCGGGCCGCTCGCGCAGACCGGAGCCGCAGGGAGCGCCCATGAGCGAGGCCGTGTCCAGACGTTGCGCGATGCGGCTGCTCGGGGCGGTGGGCGCCGCGCTGGGAGCGGGCGGCTGCGTGGCCGCGGTGCCGCCCGGCACGGCCCCCCGCGCGGCCCGGCCGTCCGAGGACGCGACCGCGGTGCCCGGCCGGCCCGGCAGCGCCGCCCGGATCGAGGCCCTGCTGGAGCGGCTCACCCTGGAGGAGAAGAGCGCCCTGCTGCACGGCGGCCGGGACCCCGCCCCGCTCGGCCAGGCCGGATACCTACCCGGCGTGCCGCGCCTGGGCATCCCGGCGCTGCGGCTCGCCGACGGGCCCGCCGGGGTACGGGTGGCCAAGCCGGCCACCGCGCTGCCCGCGCCGGTGATGCTGGCCTCCGCCTTCGACCCGGCGCTGGCCCGCGAGTACGGCAGGGTCATCGGCCGCGAGGGGCGGGCGCTCGGCCAGGACGTGGTGCTCTCCCCGATGGCCAACCTGATCCGCACCCCGTACGCCGGGCGGAACTTCGAGACCTTCGCCGAAGACCCCCGGTTGACGGCGGACCTCGTCGCGGAGGTGGTCCGCGGCATCCAGGACGAGGGGCTCATCGCCACCGTCAAGCACTTCGCACTCAACAACCAGGAGCAGGGCCGCGACACCGTGGACGCCGTGGCCGGCGAACAGACCCTGCACGAGACGGAGCTGCGCGGCTTCGAGGCCGCCGTCGCCGCCGGAGCGGGCGCCGTGATGGGCGCGTACAACAAGGTCAACGGCACCTACGCCTGCGAGAGCAAGCCGCTGCTCGACGAAGTGCTGCGCGGCCGCTGGGGGTTCGACGGCTGGGTGGTGTCCGGCTGGGACGCGGCCCACAGCACCGTCGCCGCCATCGGCGCCGGCCTCGACATGGAGATGCCCGGCGGCACCCAGTTCGGCGCCCCGCTCCTCCAGGCCGTGCGCGGCGGCTCCGTACACGAGGACACCGTGGACCTCGCCGTACGCCGGATCCTGGCCACCATGGACCGGTTCGGGCTGCTGGCCGCGCGCCCGCCGGCCCGACCCGCCCGCGACGCCGCCGCAGGGGCCCGGGTCGCCCGCAAGGTCGCCGCCGCCGGCGCCGTACTGCTGCGCAACGAGCACGCCACCCTGCCGCTGACGGGCGCCGCGGCCCGCTCGATCGCCGTGATCGGCCCCACCGGGCAGGTGCCCTTCGTCGGCGGCGGGGGCAGAGCGCACGTGGTCCCCGACCGGGCGGCCGCCCCGCTCGACGCCATCAGACGGCGCGCCGGGAACGGCAGCACGGTGCGCTACGCCCTCGGCGAGGACCTGTACGGCCGCCCGCTCCCGGCGAAACTGCTCACCCCGGCCGCCGACCTGGCCGACCGACGGGTGGACGCCGGGCGCAGCTGGAGCCACGAGGGCGTGTTCACGCTGGGCGCGGACGACGAGTGGACGCTGCTCGTCCACTACACCGGGAAGCGGCCCGGCGTGCGGCTCGACGGCGAGGAGCTCTTCCCCGCCGGGCAGGGCGTGGCGGAGCAGTTCGCCGGCGGACTCCTCGCTGCGGCGTCCGACGGGCTCACCGTCCGCCGCCGCACCCTCGCCCTCACGGCGGGCCCGCACCGGCTCGCCGTATTCGCCGAGGGCGGCGACCGGGGCCAGCGGTTTCGCCTGCTGCACACCACGACGGCGACCCGGGCCGCCGACCTCGCCGAGGCGGTGCGGACCGCCGAGGAGGCACACAGCGTCGTGCTGTTCGCCTACGACGACGCCACCGAGGGCACAGACCGGACCTCTCTGGGGCTGCCGGGCGGGCAGCCGCGGCTGATCGAGGCGGTCACCGCCGTGAACCCCCGCACCACGGTCGTGCTCAACACCCCCTCCGGTACGACCATGCCGTGGCTCTCCCGTACCGGGGCGGTCCTCCAGATGTACTACCCGGGCCAAGAGGGCGCGGGCGCCACCTCCGACGTCCTCTTCGGGGACGTGGACCCGGGCGGCCGGCTCACCCAGACCTTCCCGGCCGAAGAGCAGGCGACCCCGGTCGGCGGGGACCCGCTGCGCTACCCGGGGGTGGGCGGCCGGCAGGAGTACGGCGAGGGCGTCCACGTCGGGCACCGCTGGTACGACGCGCAGCAGGTGACCCCGCTGTTCCCGTTCGGGCACGGGCTCTCGTACACGACCTGGGAGTACGAGAAGCTGAGCGTCCGGCCGGAGCGCGGCGGGCTGCGGGTGGAGTTCACGGTCCGCAACACCGGACGCCGCAAGGGCACCGAAGTGGCCCAGGTGTACGTGGGCCCCTCCGCGGACCTGAAACTCGAACAGCCGGTGCGCGCGCTGGCCGGCTACCGGCGGCTCACCCTGGCGCCGGGCGAGGCACGGCGCGTCGTGATCGACATCGATGCCCGCGCACTGTCCTCGTGGGATCCAGAACAGCACGCCTGGGTGCCGGGTTCAGGCCGTCGCGAAGTGTTCGCGGGCCGTTCCTCCCGCGAACTCCACCTGAAGGCAAAGGCCGTGTTGAAGAGCAGATAGGCTGCCCGTTCGGTGTGTCACAGCGGACGCGCCGCCGCGATTCGGGAGGACGTACCGGTGCACATCCAGGAATGGCTGGAGACGATTCCGGCGGTCAGCATCTATCTCCTCGTGGGTCTGGTCATCGGGCTGGAGAGCCTCGGCATCCCGCTGCCGGGGGAGATCGTCCTGGTCAGCTCGGCGCTGCTGGCCTCGCAGCACGGCGAGATCGACCCCGTGGTCCTGGGCGTCTGCGCCTCCACCGGGGCGATCGTCGGCGACTCGATCGGCTACGCGATCGGCCGCAGGGGCGGCAAGCCGCTGCTGGAGAAGCTGGGCCGGCGCTTCCCCAAGCACTTCGGGCCCGAACACGTGGCGCAGGCCGAGCGCTCCTTCGAGAAGTGGGGCATGTGGGCCGTCTTCTTCGGGCGGTTCGTGGCCCTGCTGCGGATCTTCGCCGGTCCGCTGGCGGGAGTGCTGCACATGCCGTACTGGCGGTTCCTGATCGCGAACGTCCTCGGCGGAATCCTCTGGGCGGGCGGCACCACCGCCGTCATCTACTCGATCGGCATCGTCGCTGAACCGTGGCTGAAGGGCTTCTCCTGGGTCGCGCTGGTGGTGGCCCTGCTGATCGGCCTCACCGTGACGCTGGTGCTGCGCAGCCGGATGAAGAAGGCGGCGGCCGCGGGGGCGGCCGCCGTGGCGGAGTCGGCCGCGGCCGAATAGCGGCCGGCTCCCCGGGCCGTACGTCAGCCCCCGGGCCGGCGACTGCTCCCCGGGCCGGCCGGCTACCGCGCGGGCTGGACGGCCGCGCGGTGCTGCTTCGCCAGGTCCGCGTACATCAGGGCGTTGACCTTGATGCCCTCGCGCTCCTCGTCGGTCAGCTCCCGCCGCACCTTGGCCGGCACGCCCGCGACCAGCGACCCGGGCGGGACGACCATGCCCTGCGGGACCAGCGCCTGCGCGGCCACCAGCGAGCCGGCACCGATCACCGCACCGTTGAGGACGGTGGCACCCATGCCGATGAGGCAGTCGTCCTCGACGGTGCAGCCGTGCACCACCGCGTTGTGTCCGATGGAGACGCGCTCGCCGATCGAGACCGGGAAGCCGGGGTCGACGTGCAGCGTGCAGTTGTCCTGCACGTTGCTGTCCGCACCGAGCGAGATCGGGCCGCAGTCGGCGCGCAGCACCGCCGAGTACCAGATGCTCGCGCCCGCGGCCATCGTGACGTCGCCGACCACGACCGATGTCGGCGCGGTGAAGGCCGTGGGGTCGATCTGCGGGCTCTTGCCGCCCACGCCCGCGACGAGTGCCTGGCCCTGGTCCGCCTGATACGTCATGTTCTCTTCCCCAGTCCTGTGTCTGCCGTGCCGTGCCGCGCTACCGGCACGGTAGGGCACGCATCCCGCACATCCGGCGATGGGGTGAAGATCACGGCGCGCTCCGGGCGTCCGGCGCGTTACGGTGAGCCGGTGCCGAAGAACCAGAACACGTTCTCATCCCTGCCGGCCGTAACGGCCCTGACGTCCTTGCGCCGCAGGCTCGCCAGCCGCGCGGTCCACGCCGGGTGGCGCTGGATGCAGCGGGCCGGCGCGGTGACCGCGCAGACCCCCGGCCGGCTGCGCTTCGGCGCGATCGGGAACGGCACCCGCCTCGCCTTCCCCCAGGGCACGGTCTTCGGCGAGCCGTGGATCCGCCTCGGCGAGCACTGCATCATCGCCGAGCAGGTCACGCTGACCGCCGGGATGATGCCGGGCCTCGACCTCGGGACCGAGCCGGTACTGGTCCTCGGCAACGGCGTGGTCCTCGGCCGGGACACCCACGTCATAGCCGACACCCGGATCACCATCGGGAACGACACCTTCTGCGGCCCCGGGGTCTACATCACCTCGACGAACCACAGCTACGACGATCCGCACGAGCCCGTCGGCAAGCAGTGGCCGCGCAGCGCCCCCGTGGAGATCGGCCCCGGCTGCTGGCTCGGCACGGGCGCGGTGATCCTGCCGGGGGCCCGGCTGGGCCGCAACGTGGTGGTGGCCGCGGGGGCCGTCGTACGGGGCGAGGTGCCGGACCACGCCGTGGTGGCCGGGGCGCCCGCGCGGATCGTCCGCCGGTGGCAGCCCGAGACGGGCTGGCAGCCGCCGTTGCGCACCCCGGCGCCGGTGCCGATCCCGGACGGGGTGACTCCGGAGCAGCTGCGCGCGGTGGCGCAGCTGGTGGAGGCCGAGCAGTGCCCGGTCGATGCCGCTCCGGAACCCGCCTGACCGCGGCTCCGGCTAGCCGGCCGCGAGGAGGACCGTGCCGGCGAGGGCTAGGCCGGCGCCGGCCGCCTGCACGGTCCGCAGCCGCTCCTTGAGCACGACGAAGGCGGCGAACGCGGTGACGACCGGGTAGAGCGAGGAGAGGACGGCGGCCACGGTCACCGGACCGTTCTGGGCGGCGATCGAGTAGGTGCCGTTCGCCGCGACGTCGGCCAGGCCGACGAAGGCCAGCGCGGGCAGCAGTCCCCACAGGATGCGCGGGCCGGTCCCCGCGGGCAGGGCCGGGCTGCCGCGCCGGGCCCGGACCCACAGGGCCGCGCCGCCCGCGGCCACGTTGGTCACCCGTTGGACGAACAGGGCGAGGAAGAGCCCGGTGACGCTGGTGGAGGCGTGCGCGATCAGGGCCATCACCGCGCCGAAGCCGAACGCGGCGGTCAGGGTGAGCACGACCGCCCGGCGCTGTACGGGTGCGCCGCGCAGCTCCGGTCCGCCTGCGAGGACGATGCCCACGACGGCCACCGCGATCCCTGCGAACTGGCCGAGCCCGGGGCGTTCGCCCAGTGCCAGCCCCGCCGCGACGGGTACGACCACGCCGATCGAGCCGAGCGGCGAGACCACGCCCATCGGACCGAGCGCGAGCGCCTTGTAGAAGCTGAGCATGGCGACCGGCCCGACGAGGCCCGCGGCGACCGCGAACCACAGCTGGGGCCCGGCCTCCCGCCAGGCCCCGGTGCCCAGCACGACCGCGCCGAGTGCGATGACGGCCAGGACCTGGGAGGCCACGACGACCGTGAGCGCCGGGAGCCGGCGGGTCAGTAGCCCGCCGCCGAAGTCGGCGAGACCCCACAACACTGCTGTGGCCAGGGCGAAGAGGGCGGTCATGGCAGGGGCCTCGCAGTACAGTGCAGTGAACGGTGGAGTGCAGCGTGGAGTACAACGCACGTTAGTGCAGTGCATTGGACTGCGCCAGTCAAAATATTGGACGCCAGTAGTGGGGACGGAACGGTGTCGGACCTCGAACAGCTCACCCAGGCCCTCGGCCGGAACCTCAAGCGGTGGCGCGGCGAGCGCGGTTTCACCCTGGACGCGCTGGCAGCCCGCGCGGGAGTGAGCCGCGGCATGATCATCCAGATCGAGCAGGCCCGTACGAACCCCAGCGTCGGAACCACGGTCAAACTGGCCGACGCCCTGGGTGTGAGCATCACCACGCTGCTGGACCACGACCGGACCCCGCAGGTGCACGTCGTGCTGCCCGGCCAGGGGGTGCGGATGTGGTCCACCGACGCGGGCAGCGGCGCCAGCATGCTGCTCGGCGACGACCGGCGCGGACCGGTGGAGATGTGGACCTACCGGCTGGAGCCGGGCGACGGGACGGACTCCGACCCGCACCCGGCCGGCACCTTCGAGATGCTGCACGTCACGGCCGGGGAGCTGACGCTGCTCGTCGCCGACGAGCGGTACGCGGTTCCGGCGGGCGGGGCGGTCTCCTTCGAGGCGAACCTCCCGCACACCTACCGCAACGACGGCCCCGACCCGATGGAGATGACCATGGCCGTCTCCATCCCGCCCGTCGACCGCGTGCAGGGTCCGGCTACAGCGCCGGGATCTCGATAGCGGGGCAGCGGTCCATCACCATGTCCAGACCGGCCTCGCGGGTGCGTGCGTAGGCGTCCTCGTCGATCACGTCCAGCTGGAACCAGACGGCCTGCGCGCCCGCGGCCACCGCCTCGTCGGCGACCGCACCGGCGAGGGAGCTGTTCACGAACACGTCCACCACGTCCACCTCGAACGGGATCTCCGCGAGCGAGGCGTACCCCTGCTCGCCGTGGACCGTCTCCGCCTTCGGGTGCACGGGAACGACGCGCTTGCCGAACCGCTGGAGCGTACGGGCCACCCCGTAGGCCGCCCGGTCCCGGTTGTTGGACAGCCCCACCACGGCCCAGGTGTCGCCGAGCTCGGTGAGGATCTTGCGGATGGTTGCCGGGTCGCCGTGCACGGGTGCCGCCTCCTGTTGCCTTGCCGATGCGGCCCGGTGCGCCGGGCCGCATCCGGGATCAACCGAAAGGACACATGTCCGATTCCCCGTAGGGTGGAGCGGTGAAGGCAGACCAGTACGTGACGGTGGCCCGCGAGGGCGTGCACGAGGCGGAGATAAACCGCTCGCGCTTCCTGTGCTCGCTCGCCCCCGCGGCGACCGAGCAGGAAGCGCAGGAGTTCATCGCGCGCGTCCGCAAGGGGCACCCCACCGCCACGCACAACTGCTTCGCGTACGTCATCGGGGCCGACGCCTCGGTTCAGAAGGCCAGCGACGACGGCGAACCCGGCGGCACCGCCGGGGTGCCCATGCTCCAGATGCTGATGCGCCGCGACATCCGCTACGCCGTGGCCGTGGTCACCCGCTACTACGGCGGCGTGAAACTCGGCGCCGGCGGCCTGATCCGGGCCTACGGCGGCGTCGTCGGAGAGGCGCTCGACGCACTCGGCACCCTCACCCGCCGCCGCTACCGGCTGGCCACCGTCACCGTTGACCACCAGCGGGCCGGCAAGACCCAGAACGACCTGCGCTCCACCGGCCGGACCGTGGTGGACCTGCGCTACGGGGCCGCGGTCGAGATCGAGGTCGCCCTGCCGGAGGCGGACCTGCCGGCCTTCGAGGCCTGGCTCGCCGACAGCACGGCCGGCAGCGCCACCCTCACCCTCGGCGGAGAGACGTACGCGTCCTGAGGGACGGGCCCGGGGGCCCCGACGACGCGTTAGCGTAGAGGGGCTCGGCGAGCGGGAGGCGGCGAGGACGACCACGACGACCAGGGGGACGGAAGAACATGTGCGGCGCGACGTCCGGCGGGGCCGGCGAGTGAGGCTCCTGCACACCTCCGACTGGCACCTCGGCCGGTCCTTCCACCGCGTGAACCTGCTCGGCGCCCAGGCCGCCTTCATCGACCACCTGGTCGAGACCGTCCGCGAGCACGAGGTCGACGCCGTCCTCGTCGCCGGCGACGTCTACGACCGGGCCGTACCCCCGCTGCCCGCGGTCGAGCTGTACGACCGGGCCCTGCACCGGCTCGCCGACCTGGGCGTGCCCACCGTGATGATCTCCGGGAACCACGACTCCGCCCGCCGGCTCGGCGTCGGCGCCGGGCTCATCGGCCGGGCCGGGATCCACCTGCGGACCGACCCCGACGGCTGCGCCGAGCCCGTGGTGCTGGCCGACGCGCACGGGGACGTGGCGCTGTACGGACTGCCGTACCTGGAGCCCGCCCTGGTGAAGGACCGGTTCGGCGCGGGCAGGGTCAGCCACGAGGCCGTCCTCGGCGCGGCCATGGACCTCGTCCGGGCCGATCTCGCCGCCCGCGCCCCCGGCACCCGCTCCGTCGTCCTCGCCCACGCCTTCGTCACCGGCGGGCAGGCCAGCGACAGCGAGCGCGACATCGCCGTCGGCGGGGTCGAGGCCGTTCCCGCCGCCGTCTTCGACGGGGTGGACTACGCCGCCCTCGGCCACCTCCACGGCTGTCAGACGATCAACGAACGGGTCCGCTACTCCGGTTCCCCGCTCGCCTACTCCTTCTCCGAGGCCGACCACCGCAAGACCATGTGGCTGATCGACCTCGGCCCGACCGGGGAGATCACCGCCGAGCGCGTCGACACCCCTGTCCCGCGGCCGCTCGCCCGGATCCGGGGGCGGCTCGACACGCTGCTGGAGGAGTCCGCGTACGCCGTGTACGAGGGCTCCTGGATCGAGGCCACCCTCACCGACCCGGTCCGGCCCGAGGACCCCATGGCCCGGCTCGCCGCCCGCTTCCCGCACACCCTCAGCCTCGCCTTCGACCCCGAGGGCCGCGAGGAGGCCGGCGGGGCCTCGTACGCCCAGCGCCTCAAGGGCCGCAGCGACCAGGAGATCGCCGAGGACTTCGTCGCCCACGTGCGCGGCGGCGGCGTCGCCGACGAAGCCGAACGGGCCGTCCTCCAGGGCGCCTTCGAGGACGCACGCGCGGACGACACCCGGCAGGAGACCCGCCGATGAGGCTGCACCGGCTCAGGATCACCGCCTTCGGGCCCTTCGCCGCACCCCAGGAGATCGACTTCGACGCGCTGTCCGGCGCCGGGATCTTCCTGCTCCACGGCCCCACCGGCGCCGGCAAGACCTCCGTCCTCGACGCCGTCTGCTACGCCCTGTACGGATCGGTGCCGGGCCCCCGCCAGGCCCCCGGCACCAGCCTGCGCAGCGACCACGCGGACGCCGCCACCCCGACCGAGGTCACCCTCGAACTCACCGCCGGCGGACGGCGCCTGGAGATCACCCGCCGCCCCGAGCAGGACCGCCCCAAGAAGCGCGGCACCGGCACCACCAAGGACAAGGCGCAGAGCTGGCTGCGCGAGTACGACGGGGAACGCTGGCTCGCCCTCAGCCGTTCCCACCAGGAGATCGGCGAGGAGATCGAGCAGCTGCTCGGCATGAGCCGCGAGCAGTTCTGCCAGGTCGTGCTTTTGCCGCAGGGCGAGTTCGCCCGCTTCCTGCGGGCCGACGAGGCGGCGCGGGGCCGGCTGCTGGGCCGGCTCTTCGACACCCGCCGCTTCGCCGCCGTCGAGGCACTGCTCGCCGAGCGCCGCCGAGCCGCCGAGGCCAAGGTCCGGGCCGGCGACGAGAAGGTGCTCGGCACCGCCCAGCGGATCGCCCAAGCGGCCGGGGACAGCGCCGACCTGCGGGCCTGGCCGCTGCCCGGACACCAGCCCGGCGACCCCGGACTGGCCGGTGCGATCCGGGCCTGGGCCGCCGTCGCCCGCTGCGCGGCCCGCGAGCGCCTGACGGTCACCGAGTGGGCACTCGCCGCCGTCGAGGGCCGGCACGCCGCCGCCCGGCGGGCGGCCGAAGAAGCCCGGGAGCTCGACCGCCTCCAGCGCAGGCACGCCGAAACGGCCCGCCGCACCGCCCTGCTCGCCGAGGCCGGTCCCGAGCGCGAACGCGTCCGCGCCCTGCTGGACCAGGCCCGCCGCGGCGCCCTGGTCGCCCCCGCCCTGGAACTGCGCGGCGCCGCGTCAGCCGCCCACCTGACCGCCGCCCACGCCGAGGCCGCCGCCCGCGCGCAGCTCCCCCCGGCCCTCGCCGGGGCGGGCACCGAGCAGCTGTCCGCCGTCGAGCAGCGGCTGCGCGGGGACCTCGGCGCGCTCGGCGCGGCCCGGCGGTCCGAGCAGCGCAGCGCCGAGATCGGCCGCGAGCGGGCCACCCTGGAGCGGGAGGCCCGCGACGCCGAGGAGCAGCTGCGGGAGTCCGCCGACTGGCTCGCCCGCTGGGAGGCCACCCGGACCGCCCTGGCCGATCGGGTCGACGCCGCCCAGCAGGCCGCGACGCTGGCCGAGCAGCTCGCCGGCCGGCTGGAGCCGGCCCGCCTGCACCTGAACGCCGCCCGGCGCCGGGATGCGCTGGACGCCGACGCGCAGCGCGCCGAGGGCGAACTGCTCTCCGTACGCGAGGAGTCGACCGCCGCCCGGGAGCGCTGGCTGGAGCTCAAGGAGGCCCGGCTGCGCGGGATCGCCGCCGAGCTCGCCGAGGGGCTCGTGGCGGGGCAGGCCTGCACCGTCTGCGGATCGGCGGAGCACCCCGCTCCGGCGCGCCCGGCCCCCGGGCACGTGGACCGGGCCGCCGAGGACGCCGCCCATGCCGGCTCCGAGCGGGCCGAGGCGCGCAGGGCGGCCGTCGAACGCACGCTCGCCGCAGTCCGGGAGGCCCGGGCCGAGGCAGCGGCCGCCGCCGGGGAGGCCACCACCGACGAACTCATCGCGCTGACCTCGGACCTCAGCTCCCGGCACGCCGCCGCCCACGCCGCGGCCGCCGGACTGCACGCCGCCCGGGAGCGGCTGGCCGGCGCCGAGCGCGAGCACGCCGTACGCAGCTCCGACCGGCTCGACGCCGAGCGCCGGGCCGCCGCCAGGGCCTCCCGCCGCGAGGCCCTGGACCAGGAACACGCCGCGCTGGAGGCCGAGCTGGCCGTCGTACGGGGCGACGCGCCCACGGTCGCGGCCCGCGCCCGGACCCTGGAGGACCGGGTCCGGATGGTCACCGGCGCCGCCGCCGCGCTGCGCCGGGCAGAAGTCACCGCCGCCCGGCTCAAGGAGGCCGACGACCAACTCGCCGACGCCGCCTTCAAGGCGGGCTTCGACACCGTCGAGGTCGCCGCCGACGCGGTCCTGCCCGACTACGAACGCACCGCGCTCCAGCACCGGATGGATGCCTGGCAGGCGGAGGAGGCCATGCTGGCCGACCGGCACGGCGAGCGCGACACCGCCGCCGCGGCGGCCCTGCCCCCGGCCGGCCCGGAGGCCGCGCAGGCCGCCGCCGAACGGGCCGCGGCCCGGCTGCGCTCGGCCGGTTCGGCCTTCGACGCCGCGCGGGTGCGCTGCGCGGAGCTGGACCGGCTGTCCCGGCAGGCCGAGCAGGAGCTTCGGGCGCTGGGCCCGCTGCGCGAGGCGTACGACCGGGTGGCCCGGCTGGCGGGACTGACCGCGGGCACCTCCGCGGACAACGAGCGCAAGATGCGGCTGGAGGCGTACGTCCTGGCCGCCCGCCTGGAGCAGGTGGCGGCCGCCGCGACGGTGCGGCTGCTGCGGATGTCCGGCGGCCGGTACACGCTCGTCCACTCCGACGCCAAGGCGAGCGGACGCGGGCGGTCCGGCCTCGGGCTGCACGTGGTGGACTCCTGGACCGGCAGCGAGCGGGACACCGCCACGCTGTCGGGCGGCGAGACCTTCTTCGCCTCGCTCGCGCTGGCCCTCGGCCTGGCCGACGTGGTCACCGACGAGGCGGGCGGCATGCGACTGGACACCCTGTTCATCGACGAGGGCTTCGGCAGCCTCGACGACCAGGCGCTGGACGAGGTGCTCGACGTACTGGACTCGCTGCGCGAACGCGACCGCAGCGTCGGCATCGTGAGCCACGTCGCCGATCTGCGGACCCGTGTCCAGGCCCAGTTGGAGATCGTGAAACAGCGCGGCGGCTCCGTCGTGCGCCACCGCACTGCGGCCCTCACGGACTGAGCGGGCGCCGGGACAGAGGCGAGGAGTACACGATGCTGGTGGTGACGGCTCCGAGGCCCGAGATCCGGCCCGCGACCTCCTCCAGGTGCCCCATCGAACGGGCGGCGACCTTGAGCACGAAGCAGTCGTCGCCCGTGACGTGATGGGCCTCCAGGATCTCCGGGGTGGCCTCCAGCAGGTCGTGGAACGGCTTGTAGTTGCCGTGCGGATAGCGCAGCCGCACCAGCGCCAGGATGGACTTGCCCAGCTTCTCCGGGTCCACCACCGCGGTGTACCCGGTGATCACGCCCGCGTCCTCCAGGCGGCGCACCCGCTCGGTGACCGCGCTCGCGGACATGGAGACGGCGCGCGCGAGCTCGGCGAAGCTGGCCCGACCGTCCTCCTGGAGGGCCGTCAGGATGCGCCAGTCGGTGGCGTCAGGGGAATAGTCGGTCATGGACCAGATGTAGCAGTGGAAACCCCGGCCGAACAAGAGGAAAGCCGGGGAATGGCACTTCCCGAGATGATCAGCGGCTCGTAGATTCAGAGCCATGATGACGACACAGAACACCGCAGCACCGGACGCCACGACCAACCCCGTGCTCCGGGTGCCCCCCGCCACCCCGGCGGCGGCCGCTGCTTACTTCGCCGCGAGCCTCGCCTTCCACGCGGACGTGTCCGATGTCGCCGCCGCCTTCAAGGCCCACCGCGAACAGGGCGCCGAACTCGGCTTCCAGCTGATCGACTCCCGCTCCACCCCGGCCTGGGACCAGGCCCACGTGCCCGGCGCGATCCACCTGCCGACCGCGCTCATCCCAGAGCAGGCCGGGCAGCTCCTCGACAAGAGCTTGCCCGTCGTCACGTACTGCTGGGGCCCCGGCTGCAACGGAGGCACCCGCTCCGCCCTCGCCCTGGCCCAGCTCGGCTTCCAGGTCAAGGAGATGCTCGGCGGCATCGAGTACTGGATCCGCGAGGGCTTCGAGGTCGAGACCTGGCAGGGCAACCAGCAGCGCACCGAGGCGGACCCGCTGACCGCGCCCACCGACTCCGACGACTGCGGCTGCTGACGTTCCCGTTCCGCAGTTCGCTTTCAGCAGTTCGCTTTCAGCAGTTCCGGTTCAGCAGTTCCCGTTCCGCGCCGTAGCCCGTACGGGCCGCCCGCTCCGCAAGCAGCGGGCGGCCCGTACGCGTGCCGGCCCTGGATCAGAGCTTCGACAGCTCGTCCACCAGGTCGTCCAGACCCAGCGAACCCTGCGACAGCGCCGCCATGTGCCACGCCTTCAGGTCGAAGGAGTCTCCGTGTGCGGCACGGGCGTTGTCCCGGCCGAGCAGCCAGGCCCGCTCGCCCAGCTTGTAGCCGATCGCCTGTCCCGGCATCGACAGGTAGCGGGTCACCTCGCTCTCGACGAAGTCCGCCGGCCGCCCGCTGTGCAGCCCGAAGAACTCCTGTGCCAGGTCCACCGTCCAGCGCTCGCCCGGGTGGAACGGCGAGTCCGCCGGGATCTCCAGGCCCAGGTGCATGCCGATGTCCACGATGACCCGCGCGGCGCGCATCATCTGGCAGTCCAGGTAGCCCAGGCGCTGCTCGGCGTCCTTGAGGTAGCCCAGCTCGTCCATCAGGCGCTCCGCGTACAGCGCCCAGCCCTCGCAGTTGGCGCTGACCCAGCCGACGGTGGACTGGTAGCGCGAGAGCTGGTCCGCGACGTGCGTCCACTGCGCGAGCTGGAGGTGGTGGCCGGGAACGCCCTCGTGGTACCAGGTGGAGACCAGGTCGTACACCGGGAAGCGGGTCTGGCCCATCGTCGGCAGCCAGGTGCGCCCCGGACGGGAGAAGTCCTCCGAGGGGTTCGTGTAGTAGGGGGCCGCCGCCCCGCCCGGCGGAGCGATCATGGACTCCACCCGCTTCACGCGCTCGGCGAGCTCGAAGTGCGTGCCGTCGAGGTTCTCGATGGCCTCGTCCATGAGGCCCTGGAGCCAGGCCCGGACCTCGTCCACGCCCTCGATGTGGGTGCCGTGCTCGTCGAGGTGCTTCAGTGCCTCCCAAGGACCCGCGCCCGGCAGGATCTTGGCCGCCTCGGCCTTCATCTCGGCGAGCAGTCGGTGGTACTCCGACCAGCCGTAGGCGTAGGCCTCGTCCAGGTCGAGGTCCGTGCCGTTGAAGTACCGCGACCAGCGGGCGTAGCGCTCGCGGCCCACCGGGTCCGGCGCGCCGGCGACGGCGGGCGCGTACACGTCGCGCATCCAGTCGCGGAGCTCGGTGAGGGCCGCGGTCGCACCGGCGGCTGCCTCCTCCAGCTCGGAGCGCAGCGACTCCGGGCCGTGGGACACGAAAGCGCCGAAGAAGCCCTCGCCGCCGCTGTCGCCTTCGCCGTCCTCGCCCACCCAGGTGGCGAGCTGGCCGATGAAGGTGGCGGTGGCGCGCGGGCCCCCGTACAGGCCGCGGTCCAGGCCGAGTTCGAGGCTCTCGCGGTAGCCGGCCAGCGAGGCGGGGACCGCGCGCAGCCGCTCGGCGATCGCGGCCCACTCCTCGTCCGTGTCGGCCGGGGTCAGGGTGAAGACCTCGCGGACGGAGTGCGCGGGCGAGTGGATGTTGCTGACGGCGCGCAGGTCCTCGTCCGCCTCGTACACGGCGAGTTCGGCCGTGAGGCGCTCGCGCAGCAGGCGGGCGCAGCGGCGCTCGACGTCACTGTCCGCGCCGGGCAACCGCTCGGCGGCATCGAGGCGGGCGAGGGTGGAGCGGGACAGGTCGGCTGCGGCCGCACGGCCGGCCGGGGAGAAGTCCGGGAGCCGACTGGAGCTCGCGGCGACACCGAGGTAGGTGCCCGTGATCGGATCGATGGCGATGAGGTCGTCGACGTATGCGTCGGCGACCTGGCGGGGCAGCCGGGAAGCGCTGTCGCTGCGAAGGGTCTCTGACATGCGGCCATCTTCGTACGGCGGACGGCCCCGCGTCATCAGCGTTCGCTGTCAGCCTCCTGACGTGCACCGAAGCAGCGGACCGGACCTGCGCTCGCGCACCGTCAACAGGAGTCGGCCGGGGGTGAGTTCACGCCGACCGGCCGGATCCCGCTGCGCCGGGCCTCAGCGCCCGTGGTTGCGCTGCCCGTACGGCTGCTCCGCCCGCGGTAGCTCGTACGGGACCCGGGAGACGACCGGCGTGGCGTCCAGCCGGGCCGTGATCACCAGGGTGCCCTCCTCGATCTGGTAGTCGAGGGGCAGGCCCAGTCCCCGCATGGCCGCGACCATGCCGGTGTTGGAGGCCTGGGTGACGGCGTAGACGCTGTCGCAGCCGGCCTCGACGGCCATCGCGATCAGGCGGCCCAGGAGTTCGGTGCCGATCCCGCGGCGCTGCCAGTCGTCCTCGATCAGGAGCGCGACCTCGGTCTCGTCCCCGTCCCACAGCAGGTGGCCGAGGGCGACGAGCCTGCCGGACGCGGTGGTTGCGGCGAGGGTGCGGCCGAACCGGGGGCTCAGCAGATGGGCGAGGTAGCGGTCGGCGTCGGCGACGGGCCCGTGGTAGCGCAGGCCGAGGGTGCGCTCGGAGCAGCGGTCGTGCATCGCGCGGGCGGCGGCGAGGTCGGAGCCGTCGGCACGGCGCACGGTGATCTCTTTGCCCTCGGGCAGCGTCAGCACGTCCTGGCTGCGCGGAACGCGCGGCCCGAGACGGGCGTCGAGCTCGACGAGGGCGCGGGCCCGGGCGAACTCGGTCGGGGTGAAGGGCAGGTAGGGGCGCTCCACGGTGATGGCTCCGCCCGACGGGTCGCGCAGGCGCATCACGGTCGCCTCCAGGACGCCCTCGACCGGGGCGTCGGCGCCCGCGTTGGGGCGGCCGGAGAGGGTGGTGGCCGGGATCGAGTGGATGGTGCAGCGGCCGAGCAGCTGGCGCAGCGCGAGGGGCAGCTCGGCGGCGTCCAGGGCGGTGCGGGTGGCGAGGCCCAGGACGCGGGTCGGGGTGTCGACCAGGTCGTGCGCGTCGGCGCGCTCGACCCAGGTGCTGTGGCCGCCGGCCCCGGCGACGGCGCGGGTGAGGTCGGCGGAGGGCAGCCGCTGCGGGGAGCGCAGCAGGAACTCGTCGACGGTGCCGCCCTCGGGGAGCGGGTGGGTCTGCAGGGTGAGGATGTCCACGTCGTGGTGGGCGAGCGCGGTGCAGATCGCGGCGAGGCTGCCGGGCTCGTCCCGTACGGTCGTCCGCATCCGCCACAGGGAGGTGGTGGCGGCGGTCGCCGTCTCCGACGCGTTCTGCGTCGTGGGCTCGGCCGCCGGGGCCGCACCGCGCGGGGTCGGATCGGACGGCGCTGTCCTCAGGGGCGGCGCATGGCTGTGGCGCCGTGCCCACCAGGTGTGGAACGCCGCCGTGACCAGGAGTGCCACGGCGGAGGCGACGAGCAGGATCGGGCCCTCGGGGCCGTGCGCGACGAGATTGGCGATGCCGTCGGCGACCGCGACGGCGCAGAACAGGGCGGCCAGTTCGACGACGTCGCGGCGCCAGTGGTGGCGGTGGGAGCGCTGGGCGGGGGTGTGGTTGCGTTCAGTCATGCATGCCACTGTGACGCAGGGGTGTTGCGTGATCACGAACGGTCTGTGACCGACTGGTTAAGTATCCGTCTGGCCGGTTTAGGCCGGTTTGGCCCGGTTTCGCGGCCGGTTCGCGAATCAGCTCTCCCTATTGGCCCACACGTCCCGGCTGTAGCGAGGTGGCGAAGAGTACGCCGCCTCCCTGGCGCCGCAAGCGGACGGTGAGCTCACCGCCTTCGCCGTCGATCTCGACCTCCCCGTAGTACGGAGGGTTCTCGGACGGCGACATGTTCGCGAGCGGAGCCGACTGAACGTACACGGTCTCGGGTCCGAAGGTGGCGTCGAGCTTCCCGGCCGGGAACCCGCCCGCGCCCACCGGACCGGAGACGAACTCCCAGAAAGGTGCGAAGTCGGCGAACGCGGCCCGCTCGGGGGCGTAGTGGTTCGCGGCCGTGTAGTGGACGTCGGCGGTGAGCCACAGCGTGCCCGTGATGCGCTGGTGCTTGATGTGGCGCAGGAGTTCGGCGATCTGGAGCTCGCGGCCCAGCGGGGCGCCCGGGTCGCCCTGCGCGACGGCCTCGAAGTTCGCGGTCCCGTCAGGCACGACGATGCCCAGCGGCATGTCGGCGGCGATGACCTTCCAGGTGGCCCGCGAGCGGGACAGTTCCCGCTTGAGCCAGGCCAGCTGCTCCGGGCCGAGGATGCCGACGGGGTCCACGCTCTGGCGGCCGGGGGAGTTGGCGTCGCGGTAGGTGCGCATGTCGAGGACGAAGACGTCGAGCAGCGGCCCGTACCGCATCACCCGGTACATCCGGCCCTCCGCGCGACCGCCCCGGAGGTCGGTGACGGGGAAGTACTCGCCGAAGGCCTGGCGGGCGCGGCCGGCGAGGGTGTCGACGTCCCGCACGGTGTAGCGGGGGTCGTCGATCACCTGGCCGGGGTACCAGTTGTTGCGCACCTCGTGGTCGTCCCACTGGGCGAGGACCGGCACCTGGGCGTTGAACTCGCGCAGGTTGTGGTCGAGCAGGTTGTAGCGGAAGTTCCCGCGGAACTCGTCGAGCGTCTCGGCGACCTTCGCCTTCTCCGCGGTGGTGACGTTGCGCCAGATGCTGCCGTCGCGCAGGGGGACGGAGGCCTGGATCGGCCCGTCGGCGTAGATCGTGTCCCCGCTGAACAGGAAGAAGTCGGGGTCCAGCCGGCGCATCTCGTCGAAGACGCGGTAGCCGCCGAGGTCCGGGTTGATGCCCCAGCCCTGGCCCGCGAGGTCCCCCGACCACAGGAAGCGCACGTCGTGGCGGCGGGAGACGGGTGTGGTCCGGAAGGTTCCGCGGACGGGTTCTCCGGTGCGGCGCGGGTCGTCCGGGTCGGCCAGGACCACCCTGTAGTGGATCTGCTGCCCGGGCGGGAGGTCGCGCAGGGTGCTCGTGCCGGTGAAGTCGGTGGCGGGGCCGAGGAAGGGGCCGCCGTGCCGCCGGACGCCGTAGCGGAAGGATTCGCTCGGGGAGGTCTCGACGTACATCCGCGCCGGCCGGTCGGAGCGCGTCCAGACGGTGGCCGAGTGCGTGGTGATCTCACCGGACTGGGTGCCCCACGGCGCGCTCGGGCGCCCGGAGCGGGTGAACGCCGCAGCGGTGGCGGGTGAGGCGAACGCGGGCGCGGCGAGCGCGCCGGACAGGGCGAGGCCCACCGGAACGGCGAGTGAACCGCCGAGCAGGGACCGTCGGGAGTGCGGAATCGGTGCCATCGGAGCGTCTCCAGGGGCCGGCGGGGACGGGTCGGACCAGTGTGCCGCCGCACACCGGCCCGCCCGCGTCGCGCAACCGAACCGTGGATGAACAGCCGTCAGCCGCTCAGGCCGACTGGCCGGTTGTCGTGCGCACCGTGTCCAGAACCACGCGGGAGACCAGCGCGGGATCGTCGTTCATCGGGACGTGACCGCAGCCGCGGAGCCGGATCAGCCGGGCGTCGGGGACCGTGCGCTTGGCGCGGACGCCCTGGCGGGGCAGGAGTAGCCGGTCGCGCGATCCCCACGCGATGGTGACGGGCAGGCCGGGCACGTCCGAGGTGAACCGTACGGAGCGGCCCGCGGCCAGCGTCTCCTCGAAGCCGGTGGCCTCGCGCAGTGCGAGGGTCTCGGCGACCACGGCCTCCGGCGAGCGGCGGGCCGGGTGGGCGTAGATCGTGCCGGTGAGCGCGGCCCGGCCGGCGGCGCTGCGCGAGAGCCGCTCCAGCGTGGAGTGGGGCAAGGCGAGCGCGCCGACGCGCATCGCGCGCAGGGTGGCGAAGGCGTATCTGCGTTCGGCCTCGGTCCAGAACCCGGCGGGGGACAGCGCCGTGACCGAGCGGGCCAGGTCGCTCCGGCCCATCTCAAGGGCGAGGAGCCCGCCGAGGGAGTTGCCCACGACGTGCGGGCGCTCGACGCCGAGCGCCGCGCAGAGCGCGCCGAGCGCGGGGACGAAGCTGCCCAGGTCGTACGGGACCCCCTCGGGCAGCGGCGCCGAGGAGCCGAAGCCGGGCAGATCGACGGCGATCACGTCGTACTCGGCGGCCAGGATGTCGGTCACCGGGTGCCAGGCCTGGAGGTGGTGGCCGATGCCGTGCAACAGGAGCAGCGGGACGCCCGCGCCCTTGCGCTCGTAGGCGACGGTGGCGGTGCGGGGGCCCAGCGGCGATTCGATCGGGAAGGAGACCGTTGCGGTCATGCTGCTCCTCGTCGGGTGGACGCGTGTGAGACAGGCTGTCAGTAATGACTACCGTCATGATTACCGCCCGGTAGCCCGGTGGGACAAGCCTCCGGCGCGTGTCGGGGTGAGGGGTCGGGTGAGCGAGAACATCGTATGAACGGCTTGATACGTATGCCCGATCTGCCCGGTAAAGGGGTGAGGATTGGTCTTGACCAAGGGGGTGTGCCGCCCTATGGTCGGCAGGGATAGTGCAGGAACCTTTAATAAACAAAGGCGCGGAACTGCCGCTGGGACACGGCGATTGCAGCGATGGCAGGAGGAGTCAGGGTGGGGACCACGCAGCTCGAAACGGTGCCGGAGCCGAAGTACTGGCACCTGAAGACCGTCCTCAGCGAGGCGCTCGACCAGGACTTCGCGGTGGGCGAGGTCCTGCCGAACGAGCGTGAGCTCGCCGCCCGCTTCGGAGTCGCCCGTGCGACCCTGCGCCAGGCCCTGGAACAGCTCGAACTCGAAGGCCGGCTGCAGCGTCGGCGCGGCGTCGGCACCACCGTCGCCCCGCCGCGGGTCGGCGTGGCCGTCGGCAGTACGGGGCACAGCTGGCCCGGAGAGAGCGCCGACGGCTGGGAGATCGTGGACGTGGCCGAAGCCTCCGTGGCGTCCGCCGCCGTCCTGAAGCTCCTCGGCGCCGCCGCCGACCAGCCCGTGCACACCGTGCGCCGGACCCGCGTCTCCCATGGCCAGGCCGTCGCCGCCGAATTGCTGTACGTGCCGGCCGCCTCCGTGCCCGGCCTCTCCGCCATCGACGCCCCGTCCGGACCGGCCCGCGCCCGGGCCGTGCTGCGCGAGCTCCAGCGGCTCGCCCTGGACGGCCAGGACCGCTCGGTGGAGCTCGGCTCGGCGCGTGCCGACGACGCCAAGGAACTGGACCGGCTGCCCGGCGCACCGGTGCTCGTGGTCACCACCCGCTACTTCACCGCCGCGGGCACGGCCGCCGTCTCGGTCGCCACGTACCGCGCGGACACCTGCCGCCTGACCTTCGGCGACTCGGGCGACGTGGAGATAAGCCACGAAGCCCGGGCAGCCTCCTGACCGCCTGACCTGCCGGCCACGGCCCGCCCCCGGACACCCCGGGGCGGGCCGTTCGCCATTGCGGGTCGAGGGTCGTGGGTCGCCGCGGGGCGGGGTCAGCGGCGGCGGGTGGTGACCGTCTTCTCCACCGCGAAGAGCTCTTCTTCCACGTGGTCCAGCGCCAGCCGCAGTGCTCCGGTGGCCACCGCGGCCTCGCCGAGCAGGGACTGTGCCACCCGCGGCGGGCGCAGGCAGTACCGCTCCAGCTCCCGGCGCAGGGGATCCAGGACCCCGTTCAGCCCGGCCGCCCATCCGCCGACCACCACCAGCTCCGGATCCATGGCCAGGACCAGCGCCGCCACGTCGTGGACCAGCCGCTGGATGAACCGCTCCACCGCGGCCACGGCCCGCTCGTCGCCACGCCGGGCCATCGCGAACACCTCGGCGACCGCCTGCTCGTCCAGCGGGTGCAGCGGCTCGCCGGTCGTGGACAGCAGCTTCTCGGGCGTGACGTCACGGCCCAACAGGTGCAGGGCGCCGATCTCGCCGGCCGCCCCGCCGAACCCGCGGTGCAGTCGGCCGCCGATCAGTGAGCCCGCGCCGGGGCTGAGCCCCGCCATCACGAACACCACGTCGTCGGTGTCCTGGGCCGCGCCCTTCCAGTGCTCCGCGACCGCCGCCGCATTGGCGTCGTTCTCCACCCGCACCGGGCACCGGAACGAGCGGCGCAGCCGTTCGCCGAGCGGCAGCCCGGTCCAGCCCGGCAGGGCCGTCCCCAGGCGCACCGTGCCGTCCGCCTCCACGATCCCGGGGCTGCCGACACCGACCGCCCGCAGCGAGTCGCGCGGTACGCCGGCGCGTCGCAGCAGATCGGCCACCGCCGCCCGCACGCGCTCCAACCGCTCGTCGGCGGACGCCGTCTCGGCGACCTCCTTGGTACCGGCGCCGATCACCCGCCCGTCCAGCCCCGACAGCAGCACCGCAACCCGGTGCGAGCCGATCTCGATGCCGAGCAGGTGACCCGCCTCGGTCCGGAAGCGGTAGCGCCTGGCGGGCCGTCCCTGGCGCCGCGCACCCTCCTCGGCGCCGGCCTCGACGACGAGCCCGGTCCCGATCAGCCCCTCGACCACGCCTTCGACGGTCGGCCGGGACAGCCCGGTCACCCGGGTGAGGTCCGTGAGTGTCGGCGATTCGGCCGCCCGCAGTGCCCGCAGCACCACGGCCGAATTGATGCGCCGGAGCAGAGAGGGATCCCCGCCGGTCAGCTGCCCCAACGTGTGTCCTCCCAGCTAGCGAGCTTGTCTGCCGGATCGTACTGCGCCCCCGGGGCGGCGGCGAGAAGCAGCCCCCCATCGGCTGGAACCGGCTGCTCCCCTCAGGCCGGGGCGACGAACCCCGACTCGTACGCCGTGATCACGGCCTGCGTCCGGTCCCGCGCCCCCAGCTTGCCCAAAATCGCGCTCACGTGGGACTTCACCGTCTCGGTCCCGACGATCAGCTCGCGGGCGATCTCGACGTTCGTCAGCCCTCGCGACATCAGCCGCAGCACCGCCTCCTCCCGCTCGGTGAGCGCTGCCCGCTCCAGTGCCACCCGCGCCTGCCGGTTCCCGTACTCCGCGGCCAGCGCCCGCACGGCTGCCGGGAACAGCAGCGTCTCGCCCTCCGCCACCAGCCGCACCGCATGCACGATCTCGGAGGGGCGGGCCCGCTTCAGCAGGAACCCGTCCGCACCGGCGCGCAGCGCCTCGTACACGTACTCGTCGTTCTCGAAGGTGGTCACCACGAGGATCTTCGGCGGGGAGTCCACGGTCCGCAGGACGGCCCGCGTCGCCTCGATCCCGTCGAGCAGCGGCATCCGCACGTCCATGGCCACGACGTCCGGCCTCAGCTGACGGACGAGCGGCACGACGGAGGCCCCGTCGGCCGCCTCACCCACCACTTCGATGTCGGGCTGGGCCTCCAGAACGGCACGCAGGCCCGCGCGTACCAGGGGTTCGTCATCGACGAGCAGAACGGTAACCGGCATCCGATCAGCGTATTCGCTCCAGCGGAAGCCGTGCGCGCACTCTCCAACTGCCCTCGTGCGGACCGGTCTCGGCCTCCCCGCCGAGCAGCGCGGCCCGCTCCCGCATCCCGCGCAGCCCGCTCCCCTTGCCGGTGATGAGAACGGGCTGCTCCGGCAGCGGGTTCGTGACCTCCAGGTCCAGCCTGCCGACGGCCATCTCCACCCGGACCCGCACCGGGACGGGACCGCAGTGCCGCAGCACGTTCGTGAGCGCCTCCTGCAGGATCCGGTAACCCTCCCGGGTGACGGGTCCCGGCAACTGCTCCAGCGGTCCCGTCAGTTCCGCGTCCACGTCCGAGCCGGAAGCCCGGGCCGATTCCAGCAGCCGGTCGGCCTCCGCCAGCGTCGGCCGTTGCGAGGCCGGCTGCGCCGACTCCCGCAGGACGTGCAGGACCCGCTCCAGATCCTCCAGAGCCGCACGGCCCGTCTCCTCGATCGCGGACAATGCCCGCTCCGTGAACTCCGGGTTGCCCGCGGCCCGTGCAGCCCCCGCCTGCACCACCGCCACGGTCAGTGCGTGCCCGATCGAATCGTGCAGCTCGCGCGCGATGCGGGTGCGCTCCAGCAGCTGCTCGGTACGAGCCTCCAGCGCGCTGACGCGCTCCGCCGCCGAAGGTCCCAGCAGCCGCCGTGCGATCGCCGTGATCAGCTCGCCGAGCAACACGACGATGACGAACAGCAGGACCAACGGTACCGGGGCGAGCAGCGCGGCCGCCCAGCGCTCGGGAGTGAAAGGAAGTTCGACGTCCCCGTGGAGCGGATTCCCGAGCGCGTTCGCGACGAGCTGGACGCTGAACAACGGTAGCCACACCGTCGCGATCATGACGCCGAGTGACAGGATGAGTCGTATCTCCAGCCACAGCAGGGTCCGCCACCGGTCGCCCCACCGTACGGACTTGACCGTGCTGATACCGCTGTCGACCGAGTCGCCCGTGTGGGGGGCGAGGAGGAAGCGGGCCTGCAGCCCCTCGGCCAGCCGCATCCAGGGCATCAGCCCCATCGGGATGACGATCAGCAGGGGGACCCACGGAGCCTCGGGCTCTATGAACATCCAGACGGCCAGCATCAGGATGGGCACGCACAGGTGCACCCAGCGTGAGTACGTCACTGGCTGGAGCGGAGCACGGAGCAGTCGGTACATGCCCCCATCGTGACAGTGCGCACCTCGACCGCGTCTCCCCCACGTGGGGGAGATGGCACCCTCGCACGGGGGAGGGAAGGGGGTGGGGCCGGCGGCGAGTCTTGAGCCATGAACAGGATCGAGATCCGAGAACTGACCAAGGAATACGGCACGACCCGGGCCGTAGACCACCTCTCCTTCGACGTCCTTCCCGGGCGGGTCACCGGATTCCTCGGCCCCAACGGCGCCGGGAAGTCCACCACGATGCGCCTGTTGCTGGGCCTGGACCGGGCATCCGCCGGCACGGCGACCATCGGCGGCGGCAGCTACACGGAGTTCACCGACCCGCTCCACCGGGTCGGTGCCCTCCTGGATGCCCAGGCGGCTCACGGTGGACGCACCGCCCGGGACCACCTCCGCTTCCTCGCCGCCGGCAACCGCATCCCGATGCGCCGGGTGGAGGAGGTCCTGGAGCAGTCGGGGATAGCCTCGGCGGCCAAGCGACGGATCAAGACCTTTTCGCTCGGTATGCGTCAGCGTCTCGGCATAGCAGCCGCGTTGCTGGGTGACCCCGGTGTGCTGCTGCTGGACGAGCCGACCAACGGCCTCGACCCCGAGGGCATCATCTGGATCCGCGAGCTGATGCGGGGCCTCGCCGCCGAGGGCCGCACGGTCCTCGTCTCCAGCCACCTGATGTCCGAGACGGCGGCGCTGGCCGACCACCTGGTGGTGCTGGGGCAGGGGAAACTGCTGGCCGACACGTCGATGGAGGAATTCATCGATTCCCGCAGCACCCCGCGGGTGCGCCTTCGCACCTCTGACCCCATCCGGCTGCGTGCTGCCCTCGCCCGCGACGGCTTCGAGATGGCCGACGCACAAGACGGGCGATGGACCGTCGACGGCATACAGGCGGAGCAGATCGGAAGCATGGCCGCCCGCGAGGGCATCCCCGTGCTGGAACTCTCCGACGAGCGCGCCTCGCTGGAGCAGGCCTACCTCGACCTCACCGCCGGCCACGCCCAGTTCGCCGCCACCCCCTGACCACTGCCCTGCTCACTCCAGGAGGCTTCGCCATGAGCGCCGCTCTGCCCACCGTCCCCGTTCTGCACTCGGAATGGATCAAGATACGTTCCCTGCGGGGCACCTTCGGGGCCCTGATCGCCATCCTGGTCGCCACGGCCGGGATCCAGACGCTGACAGCCGCGCTGATAGGTGACGCCGAAGCCGGCAGCATGGGCGACGACCCCCTCTTCGCGGCCTACTACGGCCTCCTGTTCGGGCAGGTGGCGGCCATCGCCTTCGGCGCGAACGCGCTGTCCGCCGAATTCCACAACGGCGGCGTGCGGACGTCGCTGACCGCCGTGCCGAACCGCACCCGCTTCTACCTGTCGAAGATGGCCGCGGTGGGGGGTGCCGCCTTGCTGATGGGCCAGATCACCGGTCTCGTCACCTTCGTCGCGGGCCAGCAGTTCATGGGCCCGTACGCTCTGGAGCTGGGCGGCCCGGGCACCCTCCGCGCGATCTTCGGTAGTGGCCTCTACCTGATGCTCATGACCCTGTTCGCCGCCGGACTCACGGCGGTGCTGCGCAGCGCGACGGCCGTACTGAGCCTGCTCATACCGTTCGTGCTGATGGTGTCGTTCATCATCGGCGCGAAGGCCGCGGGTGTGGCCCAGTACCTGCCGGACCGCGCCGGGCAGCTGGTGATGCACCAGGAGATGACCGGAGACCTGGGGCCCTGGACCGGGCTCGGGGTGATGGCGCTGTGGACGGCGGCTGCCCTGATCGGCGGATGGCTGGCGGTGCGCCGGCGGGACGCGTGACGCAGGGCCAGTTGTCAGTGGTCGGCGGGATACTGACGGCATGACCACGGCAGAGCATCTCGACACGATCGACCGGCTCCGGACGCGTGACTTCCCCGACGTCCGGGGCAGGTCCGAAGTGGGCACCAGCGGGCCCGGCTACCACCTCGCCGAGCTGGGCGGCAGCCGGTGGTACGGGGACGAGGACGCGGCCGACCGTGTGGCGCACGAGGACCAGGTGTCCGCTGAGTTCGAGGCCCTGGTCCAGCGGCTGGAGGAGCGGTGGGGGAAGCCCGACCGGTTCACGCTCGACAGCCTGCGGCTGCGGACGGAGTCCGGCGACGTGCCGCAGCCGTGGCAGGAGATCGGCGACACCAGCGACCACCTGCACCTCTGGCGGGCCGAGGACCGCTGGGTCGCCGTCTACGAGGCCCAGTGGGGGACCGACCACTCACCGCAGCTCATGGTCGCGGTGACCGTGATCGACCCGCCCTAGGACTCGGAGGGCTCGGGAGTCGCCCCGGCGGCCGTGCGGAGGCGGGCGTACTCCTGGGCCATGGACTCGGCGGTCCAGTGGGCGTTCAGGCCGCTGGGGTTGGGGAGCACCCAGATGCGGGTGGAACCGATGGTCCGGTCCTGGGAGCCGATCTGGGCCTTTCGCTCGCCGAAGGCCGTGCGGTAGGCGGTGACCCCGACGACCGCCAGCCATTGCGGGCGCAGCAGCTCCACCTTGGCGGTGAGGATGCGGCCGCCCTCGCGGAACTCCTCGGCGCTCAGCTCGTCCGCCCGGGCCGTGGCGCGGGCGACGACGTTGGTGATGCCGAGCCGGTAGGTCAGCAGCTCCTCCTGCTCCGCGGGATCCAGGCGGCGCGGGGTGAAGCCGGACAGGTGCAGCACCGGCCAGAAGCGATTGCCGGGGCGGGCGAAGTGATGGCCCGTCGCGGCGGAGAGGAGACCAGGGTTGATCCCGCAGAACAGCACACGCAGACCGCCCGCGACCACGTCCGGGAGGACGCGGTCACGGGCGGCGCTCAGCTCTTCGGGGGTCAGAGGATCGACCCCGGCGTGTATCCGGCGGCCTCCGGGTGCTGCTTGGCGATCGCCTCGATACGGGAGACCACCGCGGCGACCTGGTCACCGGCTGCGCCCGTGAAGGACAGCTTGTCGGCCATCAGGGCGTCGAGCTGGGCCCGGTCCAGCGGCATCCGCTCGTCGGCGGCCAGCTTGTCGAGCAGCTCGTTGCGCTCGGCGCCCTGCTCGCGCATGGCGAGCGCGGAGGCCACCGCGTGCTCCTTGAT
The DNA here is from genome assembly GCF_041431095.1 of Streptomyces sp. NBC_00597. Classification (GTDB taxonomy): domain Bacteria; phylum Actinomycetota; class Actinomycetes; order Streptomycetales; family Streptomycetaceae; genus Streptomyces. The sequence goes on along the minus strand of NZ_CP107757.1, from coordinate 2,251,297 downwards.
GACCTCGTGGGCCGCCTCGCGGCCGACACCCGCGCGCACCGCGCCCATCAGGACCTTGGTGGTCGCCAGGAACGGCAGGTAGCGGTCCAGCTCGCGGGCCACGACCGCAGGGAAGGCGCCGAACTCGTCGAGGACCGTCAGGAAGGTTTCCAGCAGGCCGTCGAACGCGAAGAACGCGTCGGGCAGCGCCACGCGGCGGACCACGGAGCAGGAGACGTCGCCCTCGTTCCACTGGTCGCCTGCCAGCTCGCCGGTCATCGAGGCGTAGCCGCGCAGGATGACCATCAGGCCGTTGACGCGCTCGCAGGAGCGGGTGTTCATCTTGTGCGGCATCGCGGAGGAGCCGACCTGGCCGGGCTTGAAGCCTTCGGTGACCAGCTCGTGGCCGGCCATCAGGCGGATCGTCTTCGCGATCGACGAGGGGGCCGCGGCCAGCTGCACCAGGGCGGTGACAACGTCGTAGTCGAGCGAGCGCGGGTAGACCTGGCCGACGGAGGTGAAGGCCTGGGCGAAGCCGAGGTGGGCGGCGATGCGCTGCTCCAGGTCGGCCAGCTTGGCGGCGTCGCCGCCCAGCAGGTCGAGCATGTCCTGGGCGGTGCCCACCGGGCCCTTGATGCCGCGCAGCGGGTAGCGGCCCAGCAGGTCCTCCAGGCGGTCGTAGGCGACCAGCAGCTCGTCGGCTGCGGTGGCGAAGCGCTTGCCCAGGGTGGTGGCCTGCGCGGCCACGTTGTGGGAGCGGCCGGCCATGACGAGCTCGGCGTGCTCGCCGGCCAGCTTGCCGAGCCGGGCGAGGACGGCGACCGTACGGTCGCGGGCCAGCTCCAGCGAGAGCCGGATCTGGAGCTGCTCGACGTTCTCGGTGAGGTCGCGGGAGGTCATGCCCTTGTGGACGTGCTCGTGGCCGGCGAGGGCGTTGAACTCCTCGATGCGGGCCTTCACGTCGTGCCGGGTGACCTTCTCGCGCTCCGCGATGGAGGCGAGGTCGACCGTCTCCAGGACGCGCTCGTAGTCGGCGAGGGCGGCGTCCGGGACGTCGATGCCGAGGTCCTTCTGGGCGCGGAGCACGGCGAGCCACAGCCGCCGCTCCAGCGTCACCTTGTACTCGGGGGACCACAGGACGGCGAGCTCCGCGGAGGCGTAGCGGCCGGCCAGGACATTGGGGATGCGGGGCTTGGCAGTCACGTGTAGGGATTCTACTTGTGCCGCCGCTGTGCGTTTACGCAGGTAGGGACCCCACCCTGGATTGTGTCTTGCTACGAGTGACGCTCGCCCGCGGCGGCCTCGTACGGCAGCAGCTCCGGGCGCTTGGCCGGACGGCCGTCCCCGGAGGAGCGGCCCGTCAACCGGCGGCCGACCCACGGCAGCAGGTGCTGCCGGGCGAAGCTCAGGTCCTGCGAGCGGCGCGCGGCCCAGCCGGGCGGTATCGCGGGCGGGAGCTCGGTTCGCCAGTCCTGTTCGGGCGGCAGGCCCAGCGTCTGCCAGACCGCCTCCGCCACGCGGCGGTGGCCCTCGGCCGTCAGGTGCAGCCGGTCCACGTCCCACATGCGGGGGTCGGCGAGGGCGGCGGCCCCGTACAGGTCGACCACCAGCGCCCCGTGCCGGGCGGCGAGCTCCTCGATGATGACGAAGAGCTCCTCCATGCGCGGACGGAAGCGGTCCATCACCGGCCCGTTGCGGCCCGGAGAGCGCATCAGCACCAGCGTCTTGCAGGTGGGTGCCAGCAGCCCCACGGCCTCCTCCAGGTGCCCGCGCACCCGATCCATGTCGACCTTCGGGCGTAGCGCGTCGTTCAGGCCGCCGACCAGCGTCACCACGTCAGCGCCCATCGACGCCGCGACCGGGGCCTGGTCCGTGGCGATCTGCCCGATCAGCTTTCCGCGGACCGCGAGGTTCGCGTAGCGGAAGTCGGGCTCGCGCGCCGCGAGGCGGGCGGCCAGCAGGTCGGCCCAGCCCCGGTAGGAACCGTCGGGCAGCAGGTCGGACATGCCTTCGGTGAAGGAGTCGCCGACCGCGACGAAACTGGTGTAAGGCGCATTCATCTCCATGGCGGAGCGATGCTACCGCGCAGTACCCCGACCGCGTAGGGCCGGGGCACCACTGCGGTGGCGGCGGCGTCAGGCGGAGGCCGGCCGGCCGAACAGCTCGCGCAGCACGTCCTCCATCGTGACCAGGCCCGTCATCGCCCCGCCCGAGCCGAGTACCGCCGCCAGGTGCGTCCGGCTGCGCCGCATCGCGGTCAGCACGTCGTCCAGCGGGGTCTCCGCTCGTACCTGCGCGATCGGGCGCAGCGCGGACACCGGGAACGACTCGTCCCGCTCCGGCCCGTCCGCGTCGAGGGCGTCCTTGACGTGCAGGTACCCGAGGATCCCGGCCTGCGCGTCGATCACCGGGAAGCGGGAGTACCCGGATGAGGCGGACAGCTGTTCCAGGCCCGTCGGCGTGATGCCGTCCCGGGCCACGACGACCCGGTCCAGCGGCAGCACCACATCGGTGACCGGCCGCCGGCCCAGTTCCAGGGCGTCGTACAGCCGCTCGCTCGCCCGGCCGTCGATCAGTCCCGCCTCGCTGGAGTCCTTGACGATCCGCGCCAGCTCGTCGTCGGTGAAGGTCGCCGCGACCTCGTCCTTGACGTCCACCCGCAGCAGTCGCAGCAGGAGGTTGGCGAAGGCGTTGACCGCGAAGATCACCGGCTTCAGCGCCCGGGTCAGGGTGACGAGCGGCGGACCGAGCAGCAGTGCGGTGCGCACGGGCTCGGACAGCGCCACGTTCTTCGGCAGCATCTCGCCGAAGAGCATGTGCAGGTACGTCGCCAGTGCCAGGGCGATCACGAACGAGATCGCGTGCGTCAGCCCCGACGGCACGCCCACGAGGTCGAACAGCGGGGTCAGCAGGTGGGCGATGGCCGGCTCGGCCACCACACCCAGGACCAGGGTGCACAGCGTGATGCCCAGCTGGGCCGCCGCCATCAGCGCCGACACGTGTTCCAGCGCCCATAGCACCGCGCGCGCCCGCCGGTCGCCCCGCTCGGCGTGCGGTTCGATCTGGCTGCGCCGCACCGAGATCAGCGCGAACTCGGCGCCGACGAAGAAGGCGTTGACGACCAGGGTCGCCAGGCCGATCAGCAGTTGGAGCACCGTCATCGGGCTGCCTCCCCACCCTTGTCTTGCGGCGGCTCGACCGGCGCGTGCAGCAGCACCCGTGCGGCCCGTCGCCCGCTCGCGTCCACGACGTCGAGCCGCCAGCCGCCCAGCTCCATGCTGTCGCCGACGGCCGGGATCCGGCCCAGCTCCGTCGCTATCAGGCCGGCGAGGGTCTCGTATGGGCCGTCCGGCACGCGCAGTCCGATCCGCTCCAGCTGGTCGGTGCGCGCGGCTCCGTCGGCGGAGTAGAGGCGGCGCCCGGAGGCGTCCGTACCGGCCGGGGCCAGGTCCGCGGTCTCGTGCGGGTCGTGCTCGTCGCGCACCTCGCCGACGACCTCCTCGACGATGTCCTCCAGGGTCACGACGCCGGCCGTGCCCCCGTACTCGTCGATCACCACGGCCATCGTCCGGCGGCCCGACAGCAGGTCCAGCAGCCGGTCCACGGTCAGCGACTCCGGTACGAGGAGCGGTTCGCGCAGCAGCTGGGAGACGGGGCGGCGGTGCCGTTCCCCGGCGGGCAGGGCGACCACGTCCTTGATGTGGACGGTACCGACGACGGTGTCGAGGCTGCCCCGGTAGACCGGGAAGCGCGACAGGCCGGTCGCGAGCGTCGCGTTCGCCACGTCCTCGGCGGTGGTCTGCACGTCGAGGGCGGTGACCTGGACGCGCGGGGTCATGACGTTCTCCGCGGTCAGGTCGGCCAGGTTGAGGGTCCGTACGAACAGCTCGGCGGTGTCCTTCTCCAGCGCGCCCGCCTTGGCGGAGTGCCGGGCGAGCGCCACCAGCTCCTGCGGAGTGCGGGCGGAAGCGAGCTCCTCGGCGGGTTCCATGCCGAAGCGGCGGACCAGGTGGTTCGCCGTGCTGTTCAGATGGCTGATGAACGGCCGGAACGCGCGACTGAAGACCCGTTGCATGGTGGCCACCCGCTTGGCGATGGCCAGTGGGGACGAGATCGCCCAGTTCTTGGGCACCAGCTCGCCGACGACCATCAGGACGAGGGTCGACAGCACGGTGCCCAGGACCAGGGCGACGGAGGAGGCGGCGCCGGCCGACAGCCCCACGGCCTCGAAGGGACCTTGCAGGAGGGCGGCGATCGAGGGCTTGGAGATCATGCCGATGACCAGGCCGGTCACGGTGATGCCGAGCTGGGCGCCGGACAGCTGGAACGTCAGGCTCCGGACGGCCGTCAAGGCGCTCTCGGCGCCGGGCTCGCCGCGCTCGACGGCCTGTTCGAGCTCGCTGCGCTCGACGGTGGTCAGGGAGAACTCGGCCGCGACGAAGACTCCGCAGGCAAGGCAGAGCAGCAGCGCTACGAGGAGCAGGAGCACTTCGGTCATCGGTCGGTCACCTCCGTCCCATGATCAGCCAGGAGGAGGGGTATTGCGCGATGTCGGGTACCGGGGGGCTCGCCCATGGGCGGACGCTCACACCTTTCGTTCGGGTCGGTCGACTGCTGTCCACCATGGTAAAGGAAAGGCAAAGGGGAGGGCTCATGCTTTTGGCGGAGCGCACCCGGATGATGGGATCCGGCCATGAGTGATCTTCATGTCGGTCCCGCGTCGGTCGCCGATCTCCCCTCCGTGCTCGACTTCTGGAAGACCGCCGCCGAGGGAACGAGTATCAGTGACGACCTCGCCGGGGTCGAGCAGCTCCACGCCCGCGATCCGCGCGCCCTGCTGCTCGCCCGCCGGGGCGGCGAACTCGTCGGCACCGTGATCGCCGGCTTCGACGGCTGGCGCTGCCACCTGTACCGGCTCGCGGTACACCCGGCGCACCGCCGGCAGGGCATCGGATCGGCGCTGCTGGCCGCCGCGGAGGAACGGTTCCGCGAGCTCGGCGGACGCCGCGCCGACGCGATGGTGCTGGACCGCAACGAGGGGGCGCACGGGGCGTGGGACGCGGCGGGGTACCACCCCGAGGACCACTGGACGCGCTGGGTCAAGCCGCTCGACGCCTGAGCCCTACCCCGGACCGCGGCGGGCCGACCCGATCACGCAGTACGAACTCGGGAACGCGGGCCCGCGCTCGGGGAGCCGGAAGCTGCGGTACGAGACGGACCGGAATCCGGCGGCCCCGATCGCGGCGGCCGGGTCCCGGTAGGTGTGGCACCCGCCGAAGAGACGGGGCCAGACGGTCCGGTCCAGGGTGCGCTGGACGGCGGCCATGCCGGCGGTGGGCGCGCGGCCGTGTTCGAAGAAGCGGAGCTCGGCGTCGGGGCGGAGCACCCGGTGGAGCTCCGCGAGCGCGCGGGGCAGGTCCCGTACGGAGCACAGCACGAGGGAGGCGACCGCGGCGTCGAAGGCCTCGCTCTTGACCGGGAGTGCCTCGGCGACACCCGGCACGACATCGACCGGGACCTCGGCGCGCAGGGCGGCGTCGGCGGCGAGCCGGCGTAGCCGCCGCTCCGGTTCGACGGCCACGACCTCGGAGACGGCGCGCGGGTAGTGCGCGAAGTTGAGGCCGTTGCCGGCACCGATCTCGATGACCCGGCCGGATACGCCGTGCAGGAGCTCGCGGCGCAGGGCGCCGATGCCGCCGCGGGTCTCGGCCGTGGTGCTGAAACGGGCGTAGAACCGGGCGAAGAGCGGGTGGTTGACGGAGTCCGGGTCGCGATGTGGAGCGGGCATGGCGGGCCTCCGGGGGCGGGGTGGCGGCGGGTGCGGTTGCCCTGCCCGGCTGTTCCCCGTCCGGGAGGCCCGCAAAACCGGCCGTCCGCCGGTCGGTTGAGTACGCGTACTCAGGAGTCCGGGACCGCCGGATGTGGACAATCGGGTGATCGCAGGAATCGGAGTCGCCCCGCCGCCGGGGCCCGACCCAGGAAGCGGAGACCCAGTGACCTCCCGTACCACCGCCGTCGGCGCCGTGCTGCTCGCCGCAGGGGCGCTCGTACTGACCGCCTGCGGCACCGAGGTGTCCGGGAGCGGCGCGGCCGCCGGCCCGTCCCCGGTGCCGTCCTTGAGCCCGACCCCGGACCACGCCGCCCGGGAGGCGGCCGCGGTGGCCCGCCACGACGCGCTCTTCCCCGAGGTGGCCAAGGCGTGCGCGGGCATGGACACTGCCGCCCCGTCGGCCACGCCGGACGACCTGCCCACGGACCCGGAGGCGCGCAAGTACGCGGAGAACCACGGGTACAAGAGCCAGGTCGGGCTCAGTCCGCAGGCCCGGTGCCGGGGTGATGCGCACGCCGCGCGGATCGAGGTGGCGCTGGGCGGCCCCGGCGGGAAGGGCGCACCGCAGACGGCTCAGGACCTCGGTCGGCTCCTGAAGGAACTCGGATACGAGCTGGACACCGGGGACGTGTACGGATCCGGCCCGGGCAACCTCTCGTTCGTCCTGTCGATCCCCGAGAGCGGACCGTGCGTGACGGGCCGCCTGGGCGTGCCGGTGAGTGTGGAGGCACACGGGGTCTACGCGGAGGGCGGCTGCCGCGAGCCCCGTGGTGGGCACTGAGCGCGCCGGGAACGGAGCACGGACGCAGCGGCCCGGCGGTGCCGTGGGGCGCCGCCGGGCCGCTGCGTGGCCGGGGTCCGGGGTCCGGGCCAGGAGTCCGGACCCCGGCTCCCGATCAGGGCTGCCAGGCCGTCAGGAAGGACTCCGGGGACCAGGTGCCCGAGAGGGCGGGGGACAGCCAGCCGGGGGCTGCCGCGCAGAAGGCCTCCGGGGAGAGGGATCCCGAAGCTTCCGGGACCGCGCCCAGCAGCGGGAGTCCCGAGGACGACGGGAGGTCCGCCAGGTTGCAGCGGCAGGCCAGGTCCGGCTGCGCCGGCCAGCTGCCGATGACCACGCCCGGGGACTCCAGCCCCCGGGCCCGGAGGGCCTCGGCCGTCAGGGTCGTGGAGTTGAGGGTGCCGAGCGCCGCCGGGGCGACCACCAGGACGGGGGCGCCGACCAGGCGGGCCGCGTCGGCCAGGGTGTGGCCGGCTTCGTCGAAGCGGACCAGCAGGCCGCCCGCACCCTCCACCAGGACCAGGTCGTGGGAGCGGGCGAGCCGCTCCGCGGCCTCTGCGACGGCTGCCGGCGAGACCGTGGGCAGGCCGGAGCGGCGGGCCGCCGTGTCCGGGGCCAAGGGTTCCGGGTAGCGGGCCAGTTCCACCGCCGTGACCGCCGGTCCGGCCAGCCGGACCGCCTCCGCCGCATCACCCGGAGCACCGGGTTCCATGCCCGTCTGGGCCGGCTTCAGGACCGCCACCGAGCGGCCCGACGCCACCGCGGCGGCCGCGATCGCCGACGTGACCACCGTCTTGCCGATCTCCGTGCCCGTGCCCGAGACCATGAGCACCGTCATGTCAGCCCTCCTCCGCCGCCGCGCACACCGCGCGGCAGATGCGGGCCACGTCGGCGTCGCCCGTCACGAACGGCGGCATCACGTAGATCAGGTCCCGGAACGGGCGCACCCACACGCCCTCCCGGACCGCCGCCCGGGTGGCCGCGGCCACGTCGACCTCGTGGGTCAGCTGGACCACGCCGATCGCGCCCAGGACGCGTACGTCCCGGACACCGGGCAGGTCCCGCGCCGGGGCCAGGCCCTCCAGCAGCCCCGCCTCGATCCGCTTGACCTCGCGCTGCCAGTCCTGGCCGAGCAGTAGGTCGATCGAGGCCAGCGCCACGGCCGTGGCGAGCGGGTTGCCCATGAACGTCGGCCCGTGGGCGAGGACGGGGACCGCGCCCTGCGAGATCCCGGCCGCCACCCGCTCCGTGCACAAGGTCGCCGCCAGCGTGAGGTAGCCGCCGGTCAGGGACTTGCCGAGGCACATCACGTCCGGGGTCATCCCTGCGTGGTCCGCCGCGAACAGGGCGCCGGTGCGGCCGAAGCCCGTGGCGATCTCGTCCAGGATGAGCAGGACGTCGTACTCGTCGCACAGTTCGCGCAGCACCCGCAGGTAGGCCGGGTTGTGGAAGCGCATGCCGCCCGCGCCCTGGACCACCGGTTCCACGATCACCGCGGCCAGCTCGTCCGCGTGCGAGGAGACCAGGGAGCGCAGGTGGTCCACGTACGCGGGGTCCACGGGCCCGTCGAAGCCGCTCGGCGGGACGTCGGCGAAGAGCTGGCGCGGGAGGATCCCCGACCAGAGGTCGTGCATGCCGCCCTCGGGGTCGCAGACGCCCATCGGCGTCCAGGTGTCCCCGTGGTAGCCGCCGCGCCAGGTCAGGAGCCTGGTCTTGCCGGGGCGGCCGATGGAGCGCCAGTACTGGAGGCACATCTTCACCGCGACCTCGACCGAGACCGAGCCCGAGTCGGCGAGGAAGACGTGCTCCAGGCCGACCGGGGTGATCTCGACCAGCCGGGTGGCGAGGCGGACGGCGGGCTCGTGGGTGAGCCCGCCGAACATCACGTGCGACATCCGGCCGAGTTGCTCGGTCACGGCCTCGTTCAGCGCCGGGTGGTTGTACCCGTGGATCGCCGACCACCAGGAGGACATGCCGTCGACCAGTTCGTCCTGCCCCTGCGAGGGCTCGGCCAGCCGCAGCCGGACACCCGAGGCGGAGGAGACGACCAGCGGCTCCTGCCGCCCGGGCATCGGTCCGTACGGGTGCCAGACGTGCTGCCGGTCCAGCGCGAGCAGTTCCGCGGCCGGCAGCGGGGCGTGCTGATCAGGCATTGGGGGCGAGGTCCGTTCCCGCGCCCCGTCGGCGGACCGCCACCAGGTCCGGGCGGACCTCGCCCGCCGGAGCCTGGCCCGGCGCCTCGGCCCGGGCCTCGGCCGGTGCCTGCGCGGGGACGGCCTCGTGCTCGTGGCCCGAGCAGCCGCCGCACGCCGAGCCGCAGCCCGCCTCCGCCGGGGAGGAGCCGCACGGCCCGTGGGCTGCGGCCGCGGCCGCAGCGTCCGCGCGGTGCGCCGGGAGGGTCGTCGTACCGGCGCCCTCCACCTCGAAGCCGGCGTCCGCGATCATGTCGAGGTCGGCCTGGCCCGCCTGGCCCTCACTGGTGAGGTAGTCGCCGAGGAAGATCGAGTTGGCGATGTTCAGCGCGAGCGGCTGCATCGAGCGCAGGTGCACCTCGCGGCCGCCGGCGATCCGGACCTCCACGTCGGGGCAGACGAACCGGACCATCGCCAGGATCCGCAGGCAGCGCTGCGGGGTGAGGTTCCACTCCTTGGCCAGCGGGGTGCCCTCGAAGGGGATGAGGAAGTTGACCGGCACCGAGTCAGAGTCCAGCTCGCGCAGCGAGTAGACGACGTCGACCAGGTCCTCGTCGCTCTCGCCCATGCCCGCGATGAGCCCGGAGCAGGCGGACAGGCCCGCCGCGTGCGCCTTCTGCACCGTGTCGACCCGGTCCGCGTAGGTGTGGGTCTTGGTGATCTGGCCGTACGTGGCCTCGGACGTGTTGAGGTTGTGGTTGTAGGCATCGGCACCCGCGTCCTTCAGACGCTCCGCCTGGCCGTCCGAGAGCAGGCCGAGGCACGCGCACACCTCGACGCCCTCGTTCTGCTCCTTGATCGCCTCGATCGTCTTGCCGACCCGCTCGACGTCGCGGTCCGTCGGGCCGCGCCCGCTCGCCACCAGGCACACGCGCTTCGCGCCGCCCGCGACACCGGCCGCGGCGGCCTGGGAGGCCTCGTCCGGCTTGAGCCACGTGTACTTGAGGATCTCCGCTTTCGATCCCAGTCGCTGGGAACAGTAGGAGCAGTCCTCCGGGCAGAGCCCGGACTTCAGGTTGACCAGGTAGTTCAGCTTGACCCGACGCCCGAACCACTGGCGGCGCACCTTGCCGGCCGCGGCCACCACGTCGAGCAGTTCATCGTCAGAGGTCGCCAGAACGGCGAGCGCCTCTTCGCGGGTCGGCAGCTCGCGCCGCAGCCCCTTGTCCACCAGGGTGTTCAGCAGGTCCATGACGCCGATCCTGGACCACACGACCACTCCCGGCCAAGGAGGGATCGCACAACATGGCCGGAACGGAGTGTGTGTATCGCCACACCTGGGACTCAAGTGGCGGCCGTTAGGGTCAGGCACGTCTGTGGACAGCCGACAAATCACGAGGACGCGCCGATGAGTCAGTACAGCCCCGAGCCCGATGACGTGTTCGCCTGGATCGACGACGCGGAGCGGGCCCGTGAGCAGGCCGGACTGGTCCGGACGCTGCGGCCCCGCCCGGAGTCCTCGCCGCTGCTGGACCTGGCGAGCAACGACTACCTCGGGCTCTCCCGGCACCCCGAGACCGTGCGCGGCGCGTGCGAGGCGGCCGAGCGGTGGGGGGCAGGGGCCACTGGATCACGTCTGGTGACCGGTACGACCGAGCTTCATGCGGAGCTTGAGCGGGAGCTCGCCGCCTTCTGCGGGTTCGAGGCCGCCCTGGTCCTGTCCTCCGGGTACGCGGCCAACCTGGCGGCCGTCACCGCACTCAGCGACCGGGGCACCCTCGTCGTCTCCGACGCAGGCAACCACGCCTCGATCGTCGACGGCTGTCGGCTCTCCCGCGCCGAGACCGACGTGATCCCGCACTCCGACCCGGAGGCCGCGCGCAAGACGCTCGCCGGGCACGGTGGCCGGGCGCTGCTGGTCAGCGACTCGGTGTTCTCCGTGGACGGGGACGCCGCCCCGCTCGCCGCGTACGCGGCCGCCTGCCGGGCGGAGGGTGCGGCCCTGGTCGTGGACGACGCCCACGGGTTGGGCGTCCTGGGGGAGGGCGGCCGGGGAGCCCTGTACGCGGCCGGGCTCGCGGGTGCGCCCGGGGTGGTCGCCACCCTCACCCTCTCGAAGTCCCTGGGCAGCCAGGGCGGAGCCGTGCTCGGCCCTGCCAAGGTGATCAGGCACCTGGTCAACACGGCGCGGACCTTCATCTTCGACACCGGGCTGGCACCGGCCGCCGCGGGTGCGGCGCTGGCGAGCCTGCGCCTGCTCCAGCGGGAACCGGAGCGCGCCGGCCGGGCCCGCGAGGTGGCCGACCGCTTGTACGGGCGGCTCACCGCGTCCGGCCTGACCGCGGCCCGGCCGGACGCGGCCGTGGTGTCGGTACGGGCCCCGTCGGCTTCGGCGGCACTGCGCTGGGCCGCCGACTGCCGCGAGGCAGGTCTGTCCGTGGGCTGCTTCCGTCCGCCGTCGGTGCCGGACGGCATCTCCCGGCTGCGACTGACCGCACGTGCCGATCTCACGGGGGACGAGATCGACCGCGCCGTCGCGACGATCCTGGGGACCGCCCCGGCCGGAGCCACGGACCGCTAGGGCGTCACGCGAGCACGTCCGCCCGTACGGATGCGAGGAAGCCGTACCAGGCCGGCCCGGTGAAGAGCACGGCCGGGCCGTCCGCCCGCTTGGAGTCGCGGACGGCCAGCAGGTCGCCGCCGAGGGCGGCCGTTTCCACGCAGTTGTTCATTCCGGTGCTGCGGCTGCTCCGCCGCCACCGCGCGCTGATCAGAAGTCCGCTGGAGGAGAGGGGGGTTGCGGACACGGGGGTGCCTCCTTACGCGTCGTCAGCGAGTGAGCTGATGAGATCCGACGAGTCCTGGGGCGGGAGGGCGTGCGCCTGGATGGTGCGGAATGCGGCGCTGTACGCCTCAAGGTCTTCCTTCCGCTCCAGATAGAGGCTACTCGTCAAATGGTCGAGTACCACCACATCCAGATCGGCGATGTTCGGAAATGAGAAAATGACGAACGGTCCGGTCAGGCCGAGATGGCCCCCCACGCTGAACGGCAGTACCTGCAACCGCACTTGCGGCAACCGGGCCACCTGCGCCAGGTGTCGCAATTGCGCCGCCATCACCCCGGGGCCGCCGATCTGCCGGCGCAGTACCGCCTCGTCGAGCACGGCGCTCAGCTCCAACGGCGGATCGGCCCGCAGCACCGACTGCCGGGCCAGTCGTACGTCGACCAGCGCGTCGACCTTGGGTTCCGGAAGCCCGCCCAGCGCGGCCCGGGTCACCGCCCGTGCGTACTCCGGGGTCTGTAGCAGGCCCGGCACCACGGAGAGCTCGACCGTGCGGGCCGAACGGGCGCCCGCTTCCAGGCTGATGAAGTCCCGGTATTCCTGTGGCAGCAGCCCCCGGTAGTCGTGCCACCACTGGCGGCCGCGACCGGCCTCGCTGCCCGGTCCCGGTCCGGCCGCCGAAGCCGACAGGGCCTCCAGCAGGGCCCGCTGTTCGGGACTGACGACGTTTCCGTAGACATCCAGCAGGAGGCGGATGTCCTCCGGTTTCACGCCACTGCGACCCGTTTCGATGCGGCTGATTTTCGACTGGTGCCACCCCGCGATCCGGGCGGCCTCACCACTGGTGAGTCCGGTCCGGTCGCGCAGCGCGCGCAGTTCCTCGCCGAGCTTGCGCCGACGCACCGCGGGACCGTGCTGCATACCCGCCTCCTTCCACCGGCACAGCTCGCACCAGTCTGCCGTCCAAATACGCTCTTCCGTAGCAGAGTTCACTGCATTGAGCGACAGATATATGCATATCTTGGGGTAACGGCAGCACCGGCGGGACGATGGGTGGCACTCTGGCGTCCAGCACAGATCCGGGGCGGTTCGCCCCGGTGGGAAAGGGACCGTCGCCATGGCAGACCACCAGGAAGCATCCGTCACTCTGCCGAGCGATCCCGCCTCGGTCGCCACCGCCCGCCGCTACGTCACGGAGGTGCTCGGTGAATGGGGACTGCCCGACGGGGCCGACACCGCCGACAGCGTCCGGCTGATCGTCTCGGAACTCGCCACCAACGCCGTGCAGCACACGTTCGGCCAGTCGCCCACCTTCACCGTCGACATCCGCCTGGAGTGCGGGGAACGGCTCCGCGTCGGCGTCACCGACAGTCACCCGCGCTGGCCCAGGCGCCTCCCCGCCGCCGTCCAGCAGGACAACGGCCGGGGGATGGTCATCATCCGCTGGCTCGCCGCCGAGGCGGGCGGACGGCTCTCCGTCAGCCCCACCGAGGACGGCGGCAAGACCGTGTGGATCGCCCTGCCCTGGCCCGTCGGGGCCCCGGCGGAGAGCGTCACCGGCTGTTGAGCGGGGTCGGTGGGGCTCAGCCCTGCCCGCGCTCCGCGGCGCTCCGTTCGATGCACAGTTCGTTGCCCTCCGGGTCGGCGAGCACCGCCCAGCCGGAGCCGTCCTCCCGGCGCCGGTCGTCCACCAGCTTCGCGCCGAGCCCGATCAGCCGCTCGACGGTCTCGTCGCGGGTGCCGCTGGGCGGCTGGATGTCCAAGTGGACGCGGTTCTTCATGGACTTGGCGTCCGGAACCCGGATGAACAGCAGACCGGGAACCCCGGGCTGCCCCGGGTCCACGAGGATCTCGTCGTCGTCCTCGGCGTCGTCCGGGTGGATCGGGAAGCCGGTGGCCGCGGACCAGAACGTGGCGACCTTGTACGGATCGAGTGCGTCGAAGGTGATGTGTCGGACCGGGTTGAGAAACATGCATCTCCTCGGTGGCGGGTCCTCCGGCGGCGGCCGGCGGCTGAACCGCGTGTCTCCACGAAACGTGGGTTAACGCGGCGGAAAAACGCGGCGCTTAGCGTGGCGCCCACTGCCTTGCGTCAATGATCGCCCATCAGCCGGCAAAGCGGTGGTGCGCGGTGCGGAAAGCCTTTCTCTTCGTTGGGCAAGACACGCTTGGCATGGATATACGCAGGTCAACAAAGTGTTGAAGGCCGTTAGGGTCGGCCTGGTGCGACGCTGATCTTGTCCCGGAAACTTGGTGATACGAGTGCAACTGACACCGCACGAGCAGGAACGACTGCTCATCCATGTGGCCGCCGACGTGGCCGAGAAGCGCAGGGCGCGCGGGGTCCTCCTCAACCACCCCGAGGCGGTCGCCCTGATCACGTCGCACATCCTCGAAGGCGCCCGCGACGGGCGGACCGTTGCCGAGCTCATGGCCTCGGGCCGCACCGTGCTCGGACGCGCCGAGGTGATGGAGGGGATCCCCGAGATGATCCACGACGTCCAGGTCGAGGCGACCTTCCCGGACGGCACCAAGCTCGTCACCGTCCACGACCCGATCGTCTGAAGGCGAGAGACCGTGATCCCCGGCGAAATCGTCCACGGGGACGGCCCGGTGCGCCTCAACGAGGGCCGGCCCGTCACCCGCCTGACCGTGCTCAACGTCGCCGACCGGCCCGTCCAGGTCGGCTCGCACTACCACTTCGCCGAGGCCAACCCCGGCCTCGACTTCGACCGTGCCGCAGCCCGCGGACTGCGGCTCAACATCGCCGCCGGCACCGCCGTGCGCTTCGAGCCGGGCATCCCGGTCGCGGTGGAACTCGTACCGTTGGCCGGGCTGCGCACCGTACCCGGTCTGCGCGGGGAGACCGGGGGGCCGCTCGATGGCTGAGCTCGACCGGCGCGCGTACGCCGACCTCTTCGGACCGACCGCCGGCGACCGCATCCGGCTCGCCGACACCGACCTGTTCGTCGAGATCGAGGAGGACCGCAGCGGCGGCCCCGGACGCTCCGGCGACGAGGCCGTGTTCGGTGGCGGCAAGGTGATCCGCGAATCCATGGGGCAGGCGCGCACCACCCGTGCCGAGGGCGCCCCCGACACCGTGATCACCGGGGTCGTCGTCATCGACCACTGGGGCATCGTCAAGGCCGACATCGGCATCCGCGACGGCCGCATCTGCGGCATCGGCAAGGCCGGCAACCCCGACACGATGGACGGAGTGGACCCCGCTCTCGTGATCGGTCCCGAAACCGAGATCATCGCGGGCAACGGGAAGATCGTCACCGCGGGCGCCATCGACACCCACGTGCACTTCATCTCGCCGACCGTCATCGACGAGGCCCTGGCCTCCGGCATCACCACCCTCGTCGGTGGCGGTACCGGACCCGCCGAGGGAACCAAGGCCACCACCGTCACCCCCGGACCCTGGCACCTCGCCCGGATGTTCGCGGCCCTGGAGTCCTACCCGGTCAACATAGGCCTGCTGGGCAAGGGCAACACCATGTCCCGCGACGCCATGTACTCCCAGCTGCGCGGCGGCGCCCTCGGCTTCAAGATCCACGAGGACTGGGGGGCCACCCCCGCCGTCATCGACGCCTGCCTCGGTGTCTGCGACGAGACCGGCGCGCAGGTCGCCATCCACACGGACACCCTCAACGAGGCCGGATTCGTCGGCGACACCCTCGCCGCCATCGCCGGGCGGACGATCCACTCCTACCACACCGAGGGCGCGGGCGGCGGCCACGCACCCGACATCATCACCGTGGTCTCCGAGTCGAACATCCTGCCCAGCTCCACCAACCCGACCCGGCCGCACACCATCAACACCATCGAGGAACACCTCGACATGCTGATGGTCTGCCACCACCTCAACCCGGCGGTCCCCGAGGACCTGGCCTTCGCCGAATCCCGGATCCGGCCCTCGACCATCGCCGCCGAGGACGTCCTGCACGACATGGGCGCCATCTCGATCATTTCCTCGGACGCCCAGGCCATGGGCCGCGTCGGCGAGGTCGTGATGCGCACCTGGCAGACCGCCCACGTGATGAAGAAGCGGCGCGGCTTCCTGCCCGGCGACGGACCCGCCGACAACCACCGCGCCCGCCGCTACGTCGCCAAGTACACGATCAACCCCGCCGTGGCCCAGGGCCTCGCACGGGAGATCGGCTCGGTGGAGACCGGCAAGCTCGCCGACCTCGTGCTGTGGACGCCCGCGTTCTTCGGGGTCAAACCCGAAGTCGTCATCAAGGGCGGTCAGATCGCCTACGCGCAGATGGGCGACGCCAACGCCTCCATCCCCACCCCGCAGCCGGTGCTGCCCCGCCCGATGTTCGGCAGCTTCGGCCGGGCCCCCGGGCTGAACTCGATCAACTTCACCGCGCAGGCCGCGCTCGACGACTCGCTGCCCGAACGGCTCGGACTCGGCAAGCAGTTCGTGGCCATCGAGAGCACCCGCAAGGTGGGCAAGTCGGACATGCGCAACAACGACGCCATGCCGAGGGTCGAGGTCGACGCAGACACCTTCACCGTCACCATCGACGGCGAGGTCGTGGAGCCGGCGCCGGCCGCGGAACTGCCCATGGCCCAGAGATACTTCCTGTTTTGAAAGGAGCCGCTTCCGATGGGCGCAGCCCGATGAGCCTCGCCGCCCTGCTCGTCCTCGCGGACGGCCGCTTCCCCGCCGGAGGGCACGCCCACTCCGGCGGGGCCGAGGCCGCCTGCAAGGCCGGCCGGATCCATGACGCCGCCACCTTGGAGGAGTTCTGCCGCGGCCGGCTCCACACGGCCGGACTCGTCGCCGCCGGACTCGCAGCGGCCGCGGCCCTCGGGCTCGACCCGGCGGTCCTCGACACCGCCGCCGACGCACGCACCCCGTCGCCCGCGCTGCGCACCGCGGCGCGGCGGCTGGGCCGGCAGCTGATGCGGGCCGCCCGGGCCACCTGGCCCGCCGTCGAACTCGACGCGCTCGCCGCGGCCTTCCCGCGCGGGGCGCACCAGCCGGTGGTGCTCGGGATCACCGCCCGGGCGGCCGGACTGGGGCCGCTGGAGGCCGCGCACGTGGCGGCGTACGAGAGCGTCAGCGGACCGGCGACCGCGACGGTGCGGCTGCTCGGCCTGGACCCCTTCGAGGCGAGCGGGGTCCTGGCCCGCCTCGCCCCCGAGCTCGATGAGGTCTGCGGCCGGGCCGCCCGGGCCGCACACCGAGCCCTGCGGGAAGGCCCCGACGCGCTGCCCGCGGCGTCCTCGCCGCTGCTGGAGATCGCGGCGGAGGCCCATGCCGGCTGGCCGGTACGGCTGTTCGCCTCCTGACCGCACGCCGCACGCCGCCCGCCCGCCGCACGCCCGCCGTACGCACCGCACGCCGCCTCCCCGGCAGCCCCCGACCACCTCCACGACCTCCTGGAGATCCCCATGCACCTTGACCACGGCGTGACCTACCCCCAGCGCCACACCCACAGCGCCGAGCCCGTGCGGGCGGACGGCTCGCGCCGGGCCCTGCGCATCGGACTCGGCGGACCCGTCGGCTCCGGCAAGACGGCCACCGTCGCCGCGCTCTGCCGGGCCCTGCGCGCCGAACTGTCCATGGCCGTCGTCACCAACGACATCTACACCCGGGAGGACGCCGAGTTCCTGCTCCGGGAGGCCGTCCTGCCGCCCGAGCGGATCAGCGCGGTGGAGACCGGCGCCTGCCCGCACACCGCCATCCGCGACGACATCTCCGCCAACCTGGAGGCGGTGGAGGAGCTGGAGGAGACCGTCGGGCCGCTCGACCTGATCCTCGTCGAGTCCGGCGGCGACAACCTCACCGCCACCTTCTCCCGGGGCCTCGTCGACGCCCAGATCTTCGTCATCGACGTGGCGGGCGGTGACGACATCCCGCGCAAGGGCGGCCCCGGCGTCACCACCGCCGACCTGCTCGTCGTCAACAAGACCGACCTCGCCCCCTACGTGGGCTCCGACCTGGACCGGATGGCCCGCGACGCCGCCGAGCAGCGCGGTGAACTCCCCGTCGCCTTCCAGTCGCTGCGCGGCGCGGAGGGCGTGGCTCCGGTGGCCGCGTGGGTGCGCGGGCGGATTGCCGCCTGGACCGCCCGATGATTCCCACGGCGGCCGCGGCGCCCCCCGCAGCGGCGCCACCGGTCACCGCGCCCCCGCACGCCGCGCCCCCCGCCGCCCCGGCCCGGCAGCTCCTCGCTCCGGCGGGTGTACGGGCCACCGCCCGGATCTCCGCGGTCGCCGACGGCCGCGGAGGTACCGCCCTGCCGCTGCTGTCCGGGGAGGGGCCGCTGGCGCTGCGCCGGACCCGGGGCTCGGGCGCCGAGGCCGGCGTCATGCTGGTCGGTGCGATGAGCGCCCCGCTCGGCGGGGACCACCTCACGGTGGAGGCCGCCGCCGGCCCCGGTGCCCGCCTCGCCCTGGCCTCGGCGGCGGCCACCTTGGCGCTGCCCGGCCGCGGTGGTGAGCCCGCGCGGTACGACGTACGGCTGACCCTGGCCGGGGAAGCGGCCGTACGGTGGCTGCCGGAGCCGCTGGTCTCCGTGCGCGGCAGTGACCTGCGGGTGCGCACCCGCGTCGAACTCGCCCTCACGGCACGGCTGCTGCTGCGCGAGGAGCAGGTGCTGGGCCGCACGGGGGAGGAGCCGGGCCTGCTGCGCAGCAGGCTCACCGTGACCCGGGGCGGGAAGGCGCTGCTGGACCAGGAGGTGGCCTGCGGACCGGGAGCGCCGGGAGGCTGGGACGGTCCGGCGGGGCTGGCGGGCCATCGGGCGCTCGGTCAGCTCCTGGTCGTCGATCCGGCGTTCGCGGAGTCGGCGCCGGCTCCCGCGGTGCTCGGGGAGTTCGCGGCGGTCACCCCGCTGGCGGGTCCCGCCGTACTCGTGACGGCTCTGGCGCCCGATGCGCTTCGGCTGCGCGAGGTACTGGACGCGGCGTGTCGAACGTACGGCTGGTAATCGCTGAGCGAACCTGGGACGAATCAGACACCGCTCAGCGGTACACGCCTTTCCGGTTATCGGGTTGGCAAAGAACGTGACCTTGCTCTGTTGTCAGGTGTAGGTCAGGCGAAAGGATCCTCCTGGATCGACCGACCAACCCGACCAACCCGGCCTCCTCCGGCCGGGTCTGACGCAGGGGGAACAACCACGTGATACGCACTGCAGCGCTGGGGAGCGCTGCCACTCTGATCACCGGAACGCTGGCCGCGAGCCTGCTGCTCGCGCCGCCCGCCGCCGCGGCCTCGTCCGCCGGGAGCAGCTCGGTTCCGGAGGCGCTCGGCGTGCAGCTCGCCGCCGCCCGCGCCGCCCGCACCGGGATCGAGTGGAAGGACTGTCCCGCCGACTGGGGCTTCGAGGCCCCGATCCAGTGCGGCTGGGTCAAGGTCCCGCTGGACTACGCCAAGCCGTTCGGCAAGACCATCGACCTCGCGGTCGACCGGATCGGCAGCACCGGCACCAAGGAGGAGCGCCAGGGCGCGCTCGTCTACAACCCCGGTGGCCCCGGCGGCTCCGGCATGCGCTTCCCGCGCCGGGTCACCACCAAGAGCCCGTTGTGGGTCAACACCTCCAAGGCCTATGACTTCGTGGGCTTCGACCCGCGCGGTGTCGGCCACTCCGCCCCGATCTCCTGCATCGACCCGCAGGAGTTCGTCAAGGCTCCCAAGGCCGACCCGGTCCCGTCCAACGAGGCCGACAAGCGCGCCCAGCGTAAGCTCGCCGCCGAGTACGCGGACGGCTGCAAGGAGCGCAGCGGCGAGATGCTGCCGCACATGACCACGCCGAACACCGCGCGCGACCTGGACGTCATCCGGGCCGCCCTCGGCGAGAAGAAGCTGAACTACCTCGGCGTCTCCTACGGCACCTACCTCGGCGGCGTCTACGCGACGCTGTTCCCGAGCCACGTGCGCCGCATGATCGTCGACAGCGTGGTCAACCCGGACACGGACAACATCTGGTACGAGGCCAACCTCGGCCAGGACGTCGCCTTCCAGGTGCGCTGGAACGATTGGGAGGACTGGGTCGCCAAGAACGACAACGTCTTCCACATCGGCGACACCCGCGCCAAGGTCGAGGCCAAGTGGCTGGAGCTGCGCGCCAAGGCCAAGGCCAACCCGCTCGGCGGCGTCGTCGGCCCGAACGAGCTCCTCGGCTTCTTCCAGGGTGCCCCGTACTACGACTCCTCCTGGGTGCCCGTCGCCCAGGCGTTCAGCGCGTTCGTGGCCGGTGACGAGAAGCCGCTGATCGAGGCGATCTCCCCGGACATGTCCGACATCAAGGGCAACATCGCCTCGGAGAACAGCAACGCGGTGTACACCGCGGTCGAGTGCGCGGACGCCAAGTGGCCGACCAGCTGGGCCAAGTGGGACCGGGACAACACCAAGCTGAACGAGAAGTACCCGTTCCTGACCTGGTCCAACGCGTGGATGAACCTGCCCTGCGCGACCTGGAAGGCCAAGCAGAGCAACCCGATCGAGGTCGGTGCCAAGCGCGGCCTGCCGCCGGTCCTGATCGTCCAGTCCGAGCGTGACGCCGCCACGCCTTACGACGGTGGCGTCGAGATGCACCGCCGCCTCGCCGGCTCGCGTCTGATCACCGAGCAGAACGCCGGCTCGCACGGTGTCACCAGCCTGGTGAACCCCTGCATCAACACCCGGGTGGACGCCTACCTGCTGACCGGCAAGGTCGACGCCAAGGACGTGAAGTGCGGTCCGCACGCCACTCCGGTCGCCCCGGCCCCGGCCGCTGCGAAGGCGCTCGCCGATGCTCCGGCCTCCGCGCTCCCGGCGCTGGAGGAACTGCCGGCCGTTCGCTAAGGCCTGCGGCACAGCACGGGAGAAGGCTCAGCGCGACCAGCGCCGGGCCTTCTTCCGTGCCTCCTCCTCTTCGGCCTTGACCTCGGCGGCGTACCGGTCCACGTATTCCTGGCCGGACAGCTGGAGCACGGCGTACATGATCTCGTCGGTGACGGCCCGCAGCACGGCCCGCTCGCCCTCCAGCCCGGCGTAGCGCGAGAAGTCAAGCGGCCGGCCGAAGCGGATCGTCACCCGCCGGATGTTCGGGATCTTCTGCCCGGGCGGTTGGATCTCGAAGGTGCCGACCATCGCGCACGGGACGACGGGCACCCCGGCTCCGAGCGCCATCGCGGCCACTCCCACCTTGCCCTTGTACAGCCGCCCGTCGTGCGAGCGGGTGCCCTCCGGGTAGATCCCCAGCAGCTCGCCCTTGGCCAGCACCCCCAGCCCCTCGCGCAGCGCGGCCTGCCCGGCGTCCTTGCCCGACCGGTCCACCGGGATCTGCCCGGCGCTGCGGAAGAAGAACGCGGTCAGCCGCCCCTTCACCCCGGGGCCGGTGAAGTACTCCGCCTTCGCGAGGAAGGTGATCCGGCGCTTGAGGATGGCCGGCATCAGGAAGTGGTCGGAGAACGACAGGTGGTTCCCCGCGACGATGGCGGCACCCTCCGCCGGGATGTTCTCCAGTCCCTCGATGCGCGGCCGGAAGAGCAGACGCAGCAGCGGACCGAGCAGCACGTGCTTGAGCAAGTGGTAGAACACCGGGGCATTTTCCCTTCGCCTGGGGGTCAGGTCAGTGTGCCGGACACGGTGCCGGATGGGCATGGCGCATCAGGATCCCGCCCGCCCCGGAGGGCGCATGGGGGAGAGAGACCGACCGAATCCGGCCGCTAGGTCGTGTGGCCAAAGTCCCGTCTGCTGGCGGGCCGACGCTGCTTTGACAGCGCTCCCGAGGGCCGGGCCAGGGGAACGGGCGGAGGGGCGGCAGGGCAGGGGAGGGGCGGTCAGGGCTTGCGGGACGCCGCCATTCCGGCGGTCAGCAGGCCGAGGAGCACCCAGCCGAACCACAGCCAGCCGTTGCTGCCGAGGGCCACGGAGTACGTGGCGACGGCCACCAGAGCGGCGAAGGTCATGACGGCCATCGCCTTAACGGATCCGGTCATGCCCCATGGTCGCGCGCGAAGGTGCCGGTGCGCTACTGGCCACGCGCTTGGAGCGAGGCGAGATAGGAGTTGTACGCCTCAAGCTCCTTGTCGCCGTCGCGGTCCGCTGCGCGGTCCGAACGCTTCGCCGCCCGCTGCTCCGAGTGGTACCACTGGTAGACCAGCGCGATCAGCACCAGTACCGACGGGATCTCGCTGAAGGCCCAGGCGATGCCGCCGCCCCACTGCTGGTCGAGCAGCGGATCGATGCCGAGGGAGGCCGGCGGGTCCGAGTACGTCTTGATCATCGGCTCGCTCGCCATCATCAGGGCGATGCCGAAGAAGGCGTGGAACGGCATGCCGGCGAAGAGCTCCAGCATCCGCATCACGTAGCCGGGGCGGTGCGGGCCCGGGTCCACACCCATGATCGGCCAGAAGAAGACCAGGCCGACGGCCAGGAAGTGCACCATCATGCCGATGTGCCCGGCCTTGCTCTCCATCAGGAAGTCGAAGAGCGGGGTGAAGTAGAGGGCGTAGAGGCTGGCGATGAACAGGGGGATCGTGAACACCGGGTGGGTGATCACCTTCATGTAGCGGCTGTGCAGCAGCATCAGCAGCAGCTCGCGCGGCCCCTTGACGCCCCGCGCCGCGGGCGGCAGCGCGCGCAGCGCCAGCGTCACCGGCGCGCCGAGCAGCAGCAGGATCGGGGAGAGCATGCTGATGACCATGTGCTGGATCATGTGCACGCTGAACATGACCATGCCGTAATCGTTCAGCTTGGTGCACATCACGAGGGCGACGCTCAGTACGCCCGCGGTGAAGGCGATCGTCCGGCCCACCGGCCAGGCGTCCCCGCGGCGGCGCAGCCGCAGCACGCCCCACAGGTACAGGCCGAGGCCCACCAGCGAGCCGATCAGGAAGAACGCGTCGAAGGAGAACTCCAGCCCGCGCCCGAGAGTGAACGGCGGCAGGTCCATGTCCATGTCCATGTTCATGTCCATGCCGTGACCGCTGTGATCCATCTGTCCACTCCCTTGACCTGTGGTGCCCCACCACAGTAATGCCGCCCCCGGACGCGAACTCGTCCGGGGGCGGTCATCACAGGAGTGAGGCGGAGAAGGGGGGAAACATCACAGAACGGTCTGCGCCTCGTCGTACCGCTCGGCCGGAACCGTCTTGAGGGTCTGCACGGCGTCGGCGAGCGGGACCATCTCGATCTCGGTGCCGCGCAGGGCCGTCAGCATCCCGAACTCGCCGCGGTGCGCCGCTTCGACCGCGTGCCAGCCGAAGCGGGTGGCCAGGACCCGGTCGTACGCGGTGGGCGTGCCGCCGCGCTGGACGTGGCCCAGGATGACCGGGCGGGCCTCCTTGCCCAGGCGCCGCTCCAGCTCCACGGCGAGGATGTTGCCGATGCCGGCGAAGCGCTCGTGACCGTACTGGTCGGTGCCGCCCTCCTGGAACGCCATGGAGCCGGGGCGCGGCTTGGCACCCTCGGAGACCACGACGATCGCGAACCGCTTGCCCGCGGAGAAGCGCTCGCCGACGACCGCCGTCAGCTCGTCGATGTCGAAGGGGCGCTCGGGAACGACGATGGCGTGGGCGCCGGCCGCCATGCCCGAGTGCAGGGCGATCCAGCCCGTGTGGCGGCCCATGACCTCCACGACCATCACGCGCTGGTGGGACTCGGCGGTGGTCTTCAGCCGGTCCAGGGCCTCGGTGGCGACCCCGACGGCGGTGTCGAAGCCGAAGGTGACGTCCGTCGAGGCGATGTCGTTGTCGATGGTCTTCGGGACGCCGACGATCGGCAGGCCGGCCTTCGAGAGCAGGTTCGCGGCCTTCAGGGTGCCCTCGCCACCGATCGGGATGATGGCGTCCAGACCGAGGTCGGCGACGTGCCCGCGGGCCCGCTCGACGCCGTCGCGCAGGTGCGCCGGCTGTACCCGGGAGGAGCCCAGGATCGTGCCGCCGCGGGCCAGGATGCCGCTGACGGCGTCGAGGTCGAGCTTGCGGTAGTCGCACTCCAGCAGACCGCGCCAGCCGTCGTGGAAGCCGATGACCTCGTCGCCGTGGTCGACGACGGAGCGGTGCACGACGGAGCGGATGACGGCATTGAGGCCGGGGCAGTCGCCGCCGGAAGTGAGCACACCAATGCGCATGGCAGGAAGAACCTTTGCAACGTGGGCCGACGACCGGACCACGTCGTCCGGTTGGAACTACGGCCACCCTACAAGCGGTGGAGCGGTGGACTGAACCATCCTCCACATGCTGGTCATGCTCGTCGTACGAAACGACGTCGGCCCGGTTCCCCCAAGGGAAAACCGGGCCGAACACATGATGGCGGGGCCGCCCCGATGAGCGGCCCGCGCGGCGTTACGCGGGCTGCGTGGCCGCCGAAATGCGCTCGGTGCGCAGCGCCTCGTACCACCGGTCGTCGATGGGCGGCAGCGCGTTCACGTCGAGGGCCAGCTTCAGCAGCAGGTCCGCGATCTGCGGGTTGCGGGCCATGACGGGGCCGTGCATGTACGTGCCGAAGACCGTGTCGTTGTACGCGCCCTCGGTGCCGTCGCCCGTGCCGTTGCCGCGGCCCAGGCGGGTGCGGGCGAACGCCTTCGCGCTCGGGCCGAGGTGCGTGACGCCCTGGTGGTTCTCGAAGCCGGTCAGCTGCGGCAGGTTCAGGCGCGGGTCGATGTCCGCCAGGACGTCGCCGACGCACCGCTCGCCCTCGCCGCGCACGGTGACCACGTCCAGCAGGCCGAGGCCCTCCTGGCGCTCGCCCATGTCGTTGACGAACTCGTTGCCGAGGATCTGGTAGCCGGCACAGACGGAAAAGACGATCGCCCCGTTCGAGACGGCCCGCTCCAGACCGCCGTCGCGCAGCAGACGCTCCGCGGCGAGCCGCTGCGGCCGGTCCTCACCGCCGCCGATCAGGTAGATGTCGCCCGAGGTGGGGATGGGCTGGTCGCTGCGCACGTCCACGCGCTGCACGTCCAGGCCGCGCTGGCGCGCCCGGCGCTCCACCACGAGGGCGTTGCCCTGGTCTCCGTACGTGCTCAGCAGGTCGGGGTAGACCCACACCAGACGCAGGCTGTTGTCGCTCATGCTCTTGTGTCCTCTGGAGGTATGAGTACTAGTTGCCGACGCGGCGGCGCACGTCCTGGAAGGCGGTGTAGTTGGCGATCAGCTCGATCTGCCCGGGCGGCGCCAGCTGCACGGCCTCGTCGAGGGTCTCGCACACCCGGAAGTCCAGGCCCGCGACCTCAAGGCGGACCGCCAGGTCCAGCTTGCGGTCGCCGATCACGAAGATCGGGTGCCCGGCCAGACGCGGGTAGTCCACGTCCCACAGCCAGGACGTGTCGGTGCCGTCGGCCCCGCGCGCGTTCACCGAAAGGATCACCGGAGTCGGCGGCGGGTCGATCAGCGAAAACGTTTCGAGCCAGCCCGCCGGGTTCTTCGCGAGCAGCAGGCGCAGCTCACGGCCCTGGAAGGTGACCACGTCGTAGCGGCCGGCGACGGCCTGCACCTGGTACATCCGCTCCAGCGCGACCTGCGGCGGCACGCCGAAGACGGCGGCGACGGCGGCCGAGGTGGCGGCGTTCGCCTTGTTGGCGCGGCCGGGCAGCTGGAGGTGGATCGGCCAGGCGCTGCCGTGCGGGTCCAGCACGTGGTCCCCGGACAGCACCCAGCTCGGGGTGGGGCGCCGGAAGCCGCACTCGCCGCAGAACCAGTCGTCGCCGGGGCGCTGCATGACGCCACCGCAGGAGGGGCACGACCAGGCGTCGTCCTTCCACTCCTGACCGGCGGCGACCCACACCACGTTCTGCGAGGACGAGGCCGACCACACGATGAGCGGGTCGTCGCAGTTCGCGACGATGACGGCCTTGGAGCCCTGGAGGCCCTCGCGCCACTTCTCCGCGAGCATGCGGGTCTCGGCGGCGCGGTCCAGCTGGTCGCGGGAGAGGTTCAGCAGGGCGATCACCTTGGGGGTGACGTCCCGGGCCACCCCGGCGAGGTACTTCTCGTCCACCTCGATGACGCCGTACTTGGCCTCCGAACCGCCCGCGAGGGCGGAGGTGATGCCGGCCGGCATGTTGGCCCCGAGGGCGTTGGACACGACCGGACCGCTGGCCCGCAGGGCCTCGGCGATCAGTCGCGTCGTCGTGGTCTTGCCGTTCGTCGCAGAGACGAGGACGACGTCGAGATGCTGCGCGAGCGCTCCGAGGAGATCGGGGTCGAGTTTGAGTGCGACCTTGCCACCGATCACCGATCCGCTTCCGCGTCCCGCGGCCCGCGACACCGCCGCCGCGGCCTTGCCCGCCGTCACGGCCAGCTTGGCCCGCGGCGAAAGCGGCTCTGTGTTGCCTGCCATCGTCCCTTGTCCTCCTTGCGTCGGTCGGCCCCAGCCTATCCAGTACCGGCCGGGGCCTTGACCGCGGCGCCCCTGGGCGCCGCGGATCTCCTCATATATTCGCCCGTCGTAGGCTTGCGGCCATGCGACAGCGCCCCATTCCCGGTACCGCCGGCCTCGTCCGCACCATGAGCCTGCTCGGCGATCCGGTGCTCCGCTCAACCTGCGCGGAGGTCACCGAATTCGGCCCGGCCCTCGACCGGCTCATCGAGGACATGTTCGCGACGATGTACGCCGCCGACGGCGTCGGCCTCGCGGCGAACCAGATCGGCGTCGGGCAGCGGGTGTTCGTGTACGACTGCCCCGACGACGAGGACGTGCGCCACGTCGGGCACATCGTGAACCCGCGCCTGGTGGCGACCGACGGGGACGAGTTCCGCGGCCCCGAGGGCTGCCTGTCGCTGCCCGGCCTGGAGGCGGGCACGGTCCGCTTCGACCGTGCCGTCGTCGAAGGGGTCACCTCCGCGGGTGCGCCCCTACGGATCGAGGGCACCGGGTTCTTCGCCCGCTGCCTCCAGCACGAGTGCGACCACCTCGACGGCACGGTCTACGCGGACCGGGTCACCGGGCTGCGCGCCCGGCGGCTGCGGCGGGCGATCCGCAGGACGCCGTGGGGCGCGCGGGCCGGGGCGGCCGCGCAGGACTGAGCGCGGGCCGCGGCGCGGGCCGCAAGCCCGTGCCGGCTAGAAGCCCGGGCCGTCCGCGCGGTTACCGGCCGTGGCCAGGCGGCCCCACAGCAGGTCGGTGAGTCCGGCGACCAACTCCGCGCGCTCGCACGGGCGCTCGCCGAGCCACCAGTCGCCGGCGGCGTGCATCATGCCGACGATGCCGTGGCCCCAGATCCGGGCCATGCGTTCGCCGCCGGGGCCGAGGTCCACGCGTTCGCCGATCACCTGGGCGAGCTCCTCGCCGAGCCGGCGCAGCAGCGGGGCCGAGTGCAGGCCCACGTCGAAGCCCCGTTCGGCGGCGTGCGAGTCCTCGGCCGGGTGCATCAGGAACCGGTACACCTGCGGGCGGGCCTCGATGGCCGCGAGATAGGTGTCGAGGGTGGACTCCACGCGGTTGCGGCGCTCGGCCGGGGCGTCGAGCGCGGCGCGCAGAGAGTCGAGCAGGGCGTCGGTGTGCCGGACGGCCAGGGCCTGGTAGAGCCCGGCCTTGTCGCCGAAGTGCCGGTACAGGATGGGCTTCGTGATGCCGGCTTCCGCCGCGATGGCGTTCATGGACGCCTTTGGGCCGTCCCGGAGGACGACCCTGTCGGCCGCTTCGAGCAGCTCCCGCCTGCGGCGTTCGGCCGCTCCCGGTTCTCCGGTCTGTTGGGTTGTCTCCATGAGTGTTTCTCTCCCCGCCCTTGCGATGGTGCGTGACGCCCACGCAACGTAACACCCCGCACACCCTCGCGAACGAATCGGCTGCGTCGCGGACGACTCTGCTTGACAGTGCTTACTCGTCAGTAACAGACTGTGGTCACCGTAAGGGTTACCGCTAGTAACGCACTGGTGGATGCACAGCTGGAGGGGACATGGCGGAGTTCACCATGGAGCTCAATGACGACCAGAAGCAGGTGCGGGACTGGATCCACGGCTTCGCGGCCGATGTGATCCGCCCCGCCGCCGCGGAATGGGACGAGCGCGAAGAGACTCCGTGGCCCGTCATCCAGGAGGCCGCGAAGGTCGGGATCTACTCGCTCGACTTCTATGCCCAGCAGTTCTTCGACCCTACCGGCCTCGGCATCCCGATGGCCATGGAAGAGCTGTTCTGGGGTGACGCCGGCATCGCCCTGTCGATCGTGGGCACCGGGCTCGCCGCCATCGGCGTCGTCGCCAACGGCACCGAGGAGCAGATCGGCACCTGGATCCCGCAGATGTACGGGACCCCCGACGACGTCAAGGTCGCCGCGTTCTGCTCCTCCGAGCCGGACGCCGGATCCGACGTCGGCTCGATGCGCACGCGAGCCGTCTACGACCAGGCCAAGGACGAGTGGGTGCTGAACGGCACCAAGACGTGGGCGACCAACGGCGGCATCGCCAACGTCCACATCGTCGTCGCCGTCGTCGACCCGGAGCTCGGCACCAAGGGCCACGCGTCCTTCATCGTGCCGCCGAACACCCCGGGCCTGTCCCAGGGCCAGAAGTTCAAGAAGCACGGCATCCGGGCCTCGCACACCGCTGAGGTGGTCCTGGAGGACGTGCGCGTCCCCGGCTCGTGCCTGCTCGGCGGCAAGGACAAGCTGGACGAGCGGCTCGCGCGGGCCCGCGAGCGGGCCAGGGTCGGCGGGGGCGAGCGCGTGAAGAACGCGGCCATGGCCACCTTCGAGGCCTCCCGCCCGGCGGTCGGCGCCATGGCCGTCGGCACTGCGCGCGCGGCGTACGAGGTCGCCCTCGACTACGCCAAGACCCGTACGCAGTTCGGTCGTCCGATCATCGACAACCAGGGCGTGGCCTTCCAGCTCGCCGACATGCGGACCCAGATCGACGCGGCCCGGCTGCTGGTGTGGCGGGCCTCGTGGATGGCGGTCGCGGGCAAGCCCTTCACCTCGGCGGAGGGCTCCATGTCGAAGCTGTTCGCGAGCGAGATGTCCAAGAAGGTCACCGCCCAGGCGGTCCAGATCCTCGGTGGCAACGGCTACACCCGCGAGTACCCGGTGGAGCGCATGCACCGCGACAGCGCGATCTACACCATCTTCGAGGGCACCAGCGAGATCCAGCGTCTGGTGATCGCCCGCACGATCTCGGACATGCCGATCCGCTAGCCCGGGACCGTTGCAGCGGTGCCCCCGGACGTCTCGGGTGTCCGGGGGCACCGGCCTGTCAGCGCAGCGGCGTGAGGCAGGTGAGCTGGTTCCCGTCCTCGCTGTACTGCAGTTCGGCGAGGAAGTCGCGCGCGGCGCAGGTGCCGCCGGGCGCGTCCGCGGGCCGGGTGGCCCGGTACTGCGCGAGCGGCGAGCCGCAGTCCGTGACCAGCAGCTTCTGGTCCTGCCAGTCGCCCTCGTTGTGCACGCACTGCCCCGTGATCAGCGCGGGCGGCTTCTCGTCCCCGGACATCGTCAGGCCCAGCAGCAGGAGCGTGGGCGGTGTGAAGGCGATGAGCACGGTCGCCACGAGGAAGACCAGCGCCGGCGGGCGGCGCCACAGCGCCTTGCCCGGGTCCAGGGTGGGGAGGATGGCGCCCGCCGGGGGAGCGAGCTTGAGGAAGCGCGCCCGCGCGCCGAGGTTCATCAGCAGGGTGAAGGGCGTGATGAACACCGACAGCGGGCCCCACCAGCCCTGCCACAGGGTGGCGGCGGACATCCTGCGGTAGGTCGCGAACCCGCAGTCACGGCAGAACGGCCCCTCCTGGCGCAGGAACCGCATCAGGACGAGCATGCCCTGGTGCCCCCGTACGGTGGCCTGCACGGCCGGCTCGGCGCCGCACAAGCGGCAGCCGTACGGGGCGGCCGCCACCGCGGGGTGGCCGTACGGGCCGGGCTGCGGCGGCACCGGGTACGAGCCGTAGTGGCCGTAGGGGCCGCCCTGTTGCGGGGTATACGGGTGGTACGGGCCGGCGCCGTGCTGCGGTGGCGGAGTGGCCACGGGGTTCTCCTCGTTCTCGCGATGACCAACGGTGCTCGGTGATCACGGAACCCTAGCCCGCGCCGTCACCCCCGCAGCATTCGGGCGAGGGCCCGGGAGAACAGCAGCTTGCCGGCCACCGCGACGAGCGGATCGAAGGGGCGCCCCAGCCCGCGTACGCGCAGTTCCTCGCGCCACTCCACCACCGACCCGCCGGCCGGACCGGGGCCCACCCCGATCTCCGCCCAGCCCGTGACCGTGCGGCCGCGCTTCTCCAGCCGGGCCAGCCCCGGCGACGCGTCGGCAGGGGGGCGCCAGAGCACGACTTCCATGGGGTCGTCGAACGTGATCCTGCCCACGCCGGTGCGCGCCGTGAAGCGCGTTCCGGCGCGCGTGGGCGGCGCCGTCTCGATGATCGTCCGCGTGAGCGGGACCTGTGCGCCGTGGCGTTCCCAGTCCGTCAGCCGCCGCCACGCCTCGGCGGGCGGGAGCGGCGTTCGGTGAACGATCCGGATACCGGGCATGAGCGCATGGTAAGCGGGCATACACACCCTGAACTGGACCCCGAATATGGGTTCCGTCCGGGGGCGGCGATCAGTAATACTCACCGCCACCGTGGATCGCGGATTTGACCGGGTGACCACCGGCCCTCCCGCCCCACTCTGCGAGGAGGTGCGCCATGTGCTCCCACCAGCCCCCCTGCCCGTCCGCCGACGACGCCGATCACGACGCCGCCCGCACCGTGGCCTTCCGACCCGAACAGGGTTGGAGTCTGCTCTGCAACGGCCTGGTGATCTTCGACGATACCGGCGAGCTGCTTCCCGACGGCCGTGCGGTGGAACCCCGCCGCCCGGCCCTGGTCTGAGCAAGGAGGCCGCATGCGCCAGCAACTGATCCGCAAGCCCGTCCCCAAGCCCGCACCCCGAGACCTGGACCTGCGCACACCGTCGGGCAGACCCCTCCCGTACTGACGGGAGCTCCGACGTCATGCGGCCCCACCGGCTGGGCTTCAGCCGGTGGACGCCGTGGTTCCACCCAGGAACGCGGCCTCGTAGGCATCGTCCCCGATCGCCGCGCGGGCCTGCCGCTCGCCCTGGTCCCGCAGGGCCGTCAGCGAGGGTGAGCCCATCTGCGGCCGGCCGACCGTGCGCCACCAGGCGTGCCCGGTGCCCAGCAGCCGGGCCGCGAGTTCCCCGTCGCCCAGGGCCGCCACCGCCGCAGCGAGCAGGTCCAGGCCGAGCGCGATGCCGAACCGGTCTCCGAGCAGCCGCTTGCCGGAGAGCATCGCCCGCACGTGGCGTGCCGCCTCCCCGTGGTGGCCGAGCCCGAGCGCCGCGAGGGCCAGCACGTAGTCGGCGTACGCCCGCAGCCAGCGCTCGCCCAGTTCCGCGCAGGCTTCCCGCAGTCCCCGCGCCTCCTCGGCGGCCTCCTCGAAGCGCCCCAGGTCGCACAGGGCGTAGCTGGTGGCCAGCCGGCACAGCAGCCAGCCCGGGCCGCTGGTGCGGCCGCCGTGACCGGCCCGCGCCCGGGGGCCCGCCAGCTCCAGCGCCCGTACGGGGTCCCCGGGCATCAGCAGCGACACCGCGCGCAGGTACGCCGCGCGCAGCTCCCGCTCGGGATCCGCCAGCCGGGCCGCCTCGCGGGTGCACTCCCCGCCCAGTTCGCGGGCCGCGTCCATGTCACCCTGGAGCAGGGCGGTCAGTCCGAGGGCCCACAGGGCCTGGGTGTGCGCGGCGCCCGTGCCGGGGGCCGTGCGCAGGGCCCTTTCGAGGAAGCCCCGGCCCTCGTGCACGTGCCCGCAGGAGAACCAGAAGAACCACAGGGCCCCTGCCATTTCGAGCGCGGCCGCCGGGTCGGCGCCCAGGAGGTGCTCCAGCGCCGTCCGTAGCTGTGCGTGCTCGGCGGTCATCCTGCGGTACCAGTCCACCTGGTGCGGGCTCAGCCAGCCCCGGTCGGCGGCCTGGGTGAGCGCCGCGTACCAGTGGGCGTGCCGGTCGGCGACGGTCTGCACCTCGCCGAGCTCGGCCAGCCAGTCGTGGCCGTACTCGCGGATGGTGTCCAGCATCCGGTAGCGGGCGCCGGCGCCCCGCTCCAGCGAGCGCCGCACGACGGACTTCGCGACCAGGCCCGCGAGCACCCGCTCCACCCGGGAGGCCGGGAGCGGACCGCCCGCGCACACCGCCCGGGCCGCGGCGACGTCGAAGTCCCCCGTGAAGACGGACAGTCGGGCCCACAACAGCCGTTCCACCGGCTCGCACAGCTCGTGGCTCCAGCCGATCGCGGTCCGCATCGTCCGGTGCCTGTGCCGGTGTTGGACCACGGGCCGGGTGTCGGACAGCACGGCGAAGCGGGCGCCGAGACGCTGCGCCATCTGTTCCATCGTCCACAACCGCAGCCGCGCTCCGGCGAGTTCGAGGGCCAGCGGGATCCCGTCGAGGCGGCGGCACACCTCGGCCGCGAGCGCGGCCCGGCCGGGGTCGTCGAAGGCGGCCGCGGCCTGTGGGGTCGCGGCCACCGCGCGTGCGCGGAACAGGGCGAGGGCGTCGCTGTCGGGTCCCTCGCAGGGCAGCGGGCAGACCTCGACGACCTTCTCGCAGGGGCTGTCGAGCGGTTCGCGGGAGGTGATCAGGACCGTCAGCCCGGGTGAGGACTGGAGGAGTTCACCCACGAGGTGGCGGCATTCGGCCACGATGTGTTCGCAGGTGTCGAGGACGAGGAGCAGTTCCCGGTCGGCCATCCAGGCGCACAGCTCCTCGTCGAGGGGGCGTGCGGAGTGGTCGGCGAGGCCGACGGCGTGGGCGACGGTCATCGTGAGCAGGCCGGGGTCGCGCAGGGGCGAGAGCTCCACCCACCACACCCCGTCGGGCCGGGCCTGTTCGGGGTCGGTCACGGCCCGCAGGGCGAGGCGGGACTTGCCGACGCCGCCCACCCCGGTCAGGGTGGTCAGCCTGCGGGAACGCAACAGGCAGTGGAGTTCCGCGAGTTCCCTCTCCCGGCCGATGAAGGCCGCCGTGTCGGGCGGCAGGTTCCCCGGGAGGACCGCGGGATCCGGCTCGGAATCGTCGTCGGGCTCCGTGGAATCCGGCTGTTGTCTGTTGAACGCGTACTCACCGAACACGGATGTATTGTGCGCGATCTTCTTGTCCGGCCGTGCCGTTCCGTCCGGATTGCTGTCACGTTGCGGGGACGCCGGCGGTACTCCTCACGCCACGAGTACGATGCTCCGTTCCGCGGAGAAGGCCCCCCAGTTGCCGTCGGGGAGCCGGGCGCGGAGCTTGAGCGTCCACCGCGTGCCGGCCGGCTCGGTCACCGTGAGCCGGTGCTCCACCCGGCTGGCTCCGGACGGGGGCACGGCGCCGGCGCCGAACTGGATGACGGTGACGGGCCTTCCGTTGACGTGGAGTTCGTACTCACCGGTCGGGCGGCCGGTGTCGGGGGCCGTCCAGGTCAGTGTGACGGCGCCGGGGGAAGCGGTCGCGGTGAATGCGGTGGGCGCGGTGCCCGGGCCCTGTCCGGCGGAGGGCGGGGTGGTCAGCTCGACGGGCGGGCCGTCGGGGGAGGAGTTGTCGGCCCCGTCGCGGGCCCGGACGGTGAAGGTGTAGACGGTGTCCGGCTGGAGGCCGGTCAGCGTGGTGGCGCTCTCGCCCGGGCCGGCCGTGTGGATCCGTATGCCGCCCTGGTAGACGTCGTACGCGGTCACGCCGGTGTCGTCGGTCGCCGCGGTCCAGGACAGCGTGGCGCTCCGGGGGCCCTCCGCGCGCCCCGTGGTGCGGACCGGGGCGGTCGGGGCCAGGCGGTCCTCGGCCTTGGCCGCCGGGGTGGTGGCCGAGGCGGACGCGCTCGGGCCGGAGGTGTTCCCGGCGGCGTCCCGGGCCCGGACCGTGAAGGCGTAGGCGGTCTGCGGGGCCAGGCCCGTGACGTCCACCATCGTCTTGTCGGCGGGGAGTTCGCGCACCAGCCGGCCCGCCTGGAAGACCTGGTAGTTGGTCACTCCGTCGGCCGGAGCCCCCGCTTGCCACATGACGTGCACGGAGGTGGCACTGCCGGCCTGCGCGGTGATCCCGGCAGGGGCCGCCGGGGGCCTGGTGTCGGCCGGTGAGCAGGCGGTGAGCCCGGCGGCGGCCAGGCAGAGGGCGAGCAGGGGGGCGGTGCGTCGCACGGGGGGGGCCTTCCTCGGCTTCCGCTTCCTCGTAAAGGTCTAGACATATATGGCACGGGTGCGGGCGGCGCGGCAAGGCCTGCGCACCGCGGGCTCTGGCGGCGGGGCCGGTGTGACCGGAGTCGCTCGATTTGTCGACGAACTCCGGCCGCGCTCTGGGCGCACCGGTTAGGCACCGACGACGTCGGCCGCGACCTGCTTGTGCGCTGCGCGTACGGACCGCGCGTCTCACTGCTCGCGGACTGGCGGACTGGCGGACTGGTGACCGGCACGGCCCTGGGCGCGGCCGCAGGGGCGCTCGGCGGCTGGACCGACCGGCTCGCCATGCGCGCCGTCAACACCCTCTCCTCCATCACGCACCTGCTGCTGGGCAGCTCGCCCACTGGCTGTCGACCGCGCGGATCGTCCGCGCCGAGGTGCTGTCGCTGCGCTCCCGCCTCGCGGCTGCGGGTCATCGTGCGCGACCTGGTGCCGGCGGTGCTGCCGCAGGCGGGACTCGCCGCCGGGCTGATGGTCCCGGACGCGATGCGGCACGAGTCGGCGCTGTCGTTCCTCGGCCTCGGACCGCCCGCCCACCGGCGACTGGTGGCCCACCCTTTCCCGGGCCTCTTCCTGGTCGTCCCGACCCTGGCGCCGCAGGCCTGGCGGGCACCTGACGCGAGCGCCTGCCCCCCCGCCGCCGTTCGGAGCTGACCCTGTGACCCCGGATCCCCCGGTCCCCGACGTCGACCCGCTGTCCGTGCGGTTCCGGATGCGTGGTGGGCGGTACGTCGAAGCCGTCACCGCCGCCGACTTCACCCTGACCGCCGGCGAGTGCCGCGCCCCCGTCGCGCAGAGCGGCTGCGGCCTCCGC
The DNA here is from genome assembly GCF_041431095.1 of Streptomyces sp. NBC_00597. GTDB lineage: Bacteria > Actinomycetota > Actinomycetes > Streptomycetales > Streptomycetaceae > Streptomyces. Next base: position 2,216,906 of record NZ_CP107757.1, on the reverse strand, counting down.
CCTGCCCGGCCTGCTCGCGGGCAACGCCGAGACCGCCGGATCGGCCCGGCTCGCCGACGAGCGGACCCTCGCACCTCCCGGGGGTGGGGCGCAGCTCGTCGCCGGTGGTCGGCTCGTCGGCGAGCAGCAGCGGGGCCTCACCGATCAGGGCCAGGGCGGTGGCGGCCCGTTGGGCCTGTCCGCCGGAGAGTTCGGGTGGGTGCCGGTCGGGGTGCGGGGCGAGGAAGGCAGCCCCGTCGTCTCCGAGCCCCTCCGGGCAACGGGCCGACGCAAGGAAGTGGACGGGGCGGTCGCCGAGTTGGCCGGGCGTGTCGGCCTCGGTCCGGATCGGCTCACCCGGCGCCCCACGAGGACGGCGACGGCCAGCCGCAACGCGCCTGTCCGGCCCGCGCCCTGGCGCTGCGCACGCGCTGGCTGGTCCGCGACGAAATGACCGTGATGCTGGACGCCTCCACCACGGCCGCCCTGGTGGGAGTGGTCGACGAGCACCGAGCCGACACCGGAGCCGGGCTCCTCGCCGTCGGCCACGACCCGGTCCTGCTCGACCACCGGTGCGACCGTGTGCGCGACCGGGACGAGATCGTCAAGCACCGAGCACCCGTCACGGACGGTCAACACCCGTACGGCGGACACGGGTTTCGCCCGAAGGCACCCCTTCCTGCGCCACGATGGCGCCGCCTAAGGAGGTATCGATGGTGATTTCGCTCTCCCTGGTCGTGCTGCTCCTCGTGCTCGCATGGATCTTCATGCGCAGCGGCGGCCTCAAGTTCTCCCACGCCCTCGTCTGCGTGCTGCTCGGCTTCTACCTCGCGAGCAGCAGCATGGCGGCGACCATCCACGACGGGCTCTCGGCCACGGCCGAGGTGGTCTCCGCCCTGCGCCCTTAAGCCGGACCGGGCCGGGCCGCCTTGATCGTCTGTTGCGCCTTCATGAATCATCCGGCTCTTCCATGGACTCCTCCGGCCGTGCGATCTAGCGTCTGCCGCCGGCGCGACGTCATACGCACTGTCAACAGAGCTGAAGAGAACGGAGGAAGACCGGATGTTCCGAAGAGCGCTGAACTGCGCCGTGGTTCCCGCCCTCATCGTGTTCACCGCGATGTACGGGGTCTCCCCGGCCCAGGCCGACGAGATACCCCAGGCCCCAGGCCACCGCCTGGTCCGCCACTACGACGGCGCCCCGGCGGCCGCCGTCCCGCTGCCCGGCGAAACCCCGCCCCAGCACCCGTTCCTCGCGCCCAACGGCCGCAGCGGCATGCACTCCGACGCCGGGGGCAGCGCCACCTCCCCGTGGTCCGGGCCGCTCGGCAGGAACCCGCGGGTGACCAGTGAGAAGATCGCGGCCCTCGGCGGCGAGTGCGCCACCGCCACGTTCGACGCCGGTGGCCGGCTGGTCACGGTCTGCGGCACCTTCACCGGCTTCAAGGTCAAGCTGCTGGACCCCCGTACGCTCGCCACGCTCGCGGAACACCAGCTCCCGCAGCGTTCCTCGACGGTCGAGGCGATCACCTCCCTCGACTTCTCGAAGATCTTCAAGGACACCTCGGGCGGCGCGTACTTCTACCTGGACGACCAGGACCGTGCGGTGCTGGCCGACTCGCGCCAGCACGTCCTGCGGCTCTCGCACGCGCAGCGCCCGGACGGCAGCTGGACGTTCACCGTCGACGACGACTGGGACCTCACCGGCCAGGTCCCGCACGACTGCGTGACCTGGACCAACCTGCGGCCCAGCGGCACCTGCGACCCCGTCACCTCCGTCATGCCCGACTGGGACGGCCGCATCTGGTGGGTCACCCGCCAGGGCCGCGTGGGCACCGTGGACCCGCGGACCTCGCAGATCCGCTCGATCCGGCTCCCGGGTGAGGAGATCCAGAACTCGTTCTCGGTCGCCGCGGACGGCGTGTCGATCGTCTCCGACCACGCCCTCTACGGCTTCCGCGCCGCCGCCGACGGCACCCCCGAAGTGCAGTGGCGCCAGACCTACGACCGCGGCACCGGAACCAAACCCGGCTCCGTGAACCAGGGTTCGGGCACCACCCCCGACCTCTTCGGCAACGGCTACGTCGCCATCACCGACAACGCCGACGACCGGATGAACGTCCTGGTCTACAAACGGGGCACGGACGTCCCGGCCGACCGGCGGCTGGTCTGCAAGGTGCCGGTGTTCGGCAGCGGAGCCTCGACCACCGACAACTCCCTGATCACCTGGGGCAACAGCATCGTCGTCGAGAACAACTACGGCTACGAGAACCTCACCAGCCTGCTCCTCGGCAAGTCGGTCGTCGGCGGGGTCAGCCGGATCGACGTCCGCGCCGACGGCAGCGGCTGCGACACGGTGTGGCAGAGCTCGATCCGCTCGCCGTCCGTCGTCCCCAAGCTCTCCACCGCGAACGGACTGCTCTACTTCTACGAGAAGGAACCCAACGCCTGGGGCATCGACGCCTGGTACCTCACGGCGGTGGACTTCCGCACCGGCGAGCGCCGCTGGCGACAGCTGACCGGCACCGGCCCGCTGTACGACAACAACTGGGCGCCGATCACCCTCGGCCCCGACGGCACGGCGTACGTCGGCGTCTTCAACGGCATCGTCGCGGTGCGCGACGGCGGCTGACGCCGAAGACTCCCGCGGGGCCGTCGGCCGGCCCCGCGGGTCACCTCTCGGCCCGCTCGGCCTCGGCAGCCTCCTCGGCCCGCTCGGGCTGCCACAGCGGGTGTTCGCGTTCCGCCCACGCACGGCCGACGGAACCCGTGCGCAGCCCGCGGCGCGCCTCGGGATCGGCCAGGGCCTTGCCGATGTGCGCGGCGAGCACGAGACCCACGACGAGGGCCAGCCAGTCGTGGACGAAGACCGCGGCCGTACGCTGCACCAGGGGGACGAGGCCGGTCCACCACATGAGCATCCCGGTGCCCGCCATCACCAGCACCGCCCCGGCCAGCCAGCCCGCGTACACCTTCTGCCCGGCGTTGAACTTTCCGGCGGGCCGCGCCGTGACGCGGTCGCGCCGCAGGGCGGCCCGCAGCCACACCCCGTCGTGCGGCCCGAAGCGGCCCAGGCGCCGCAGATCCGCGCGGAAGGCCCGGGAGGCGAGCCCCAGCAGGAACGGCACGCCGAGCAGCAGCCCGGACCAGACGTGCACAGTGACGACCAGGTGCCGACGGCCCACGAGTTCGGCGAGCGCGGGCAGGTACAGGCAGGCGGCCGAGGCGATGCACAGGCCCATCAGCGCGGCGGTGGCCCGGTGGATCCACCGCTCGGCGCGGCTGAACCGGCGCACGCGCCCGGAGCGCTGCGCCGCGGGCTCAGACGGTAGGGGCATCGTCGCGTCCGTTCGACCGGCCGACCCAGGCGTCGGCGTCGTACCCGAGACGCTCCCAGTAGCCGGGTTCTACGTCACGGGTGAGCGTGATGCCGGAGAGCCACTTCGCCGACTTGTAGAAGTACATGGGGGCGACGAACAGCCGGACGGGACCGCCGTGGGAGTGGCCCAGCGGCTTGTCCTGCATGCGCAGCGCCACCATGACGTCGTCCCGGCGGGCTTGGGGGAGGGTCAGGCTCTCGGTGTACGTGCCGTCGAAACAGCTGAAGCGGATGGCCCGGGCTTCGGGTCGCACCCCGGCGGCGTCGAGCAGCCGTGACAGCGGGACCCCCTCGAAGGGGGTGCCGGGAACTCGCCAGCCGGTGACGCACTGGACGTCCCGTACGACGCGGGTCTGCGGAAGCCGCCGGAGTTCGTCGAGCGTGTACGTCACGGGGCGGTCGACCAGGCCGTCGACGGTGAGCCGGTAGTCCTCGGGACGGCGCTCGGGGACCGAGGAGGCCACCGAGTAGTAGCGGAACCCGCCGCCGTTCGGCAGCAGGCCGGTGAGGCCGGTGGGGTCCTTGTCGGAGGCCGCGCCGAGGAACGCCTCGAAGCCGCTTTGCAGGTAGGGGGCGGTGACCAGCCCGGCCGCGCCGAGCCCGACCATGCCGAGGACGAGCCGGCGCCCGATCGGTGTGCCGTGGCCGTCGGGGTCGGGTTGCCGCGGGGCGGGTGCAGGTACGGGTGCTGGGCTCACGAGCCGATGAGACCACCGCCGGCCGGCCCGGCACCAGGGTCGGAGGGCGTTCGTCAGACTTCCGTCACACCTCGCGCCGCGGACGGGGTGGGCTTCGTGGGTGACCTGTAGGGTGCCGGTTGATCAAATCCGATCGTCGGACAGTCATCCAATGGAAGCGGCAACCACGGTATGAGCGCGTCGAGAGCCGTCGGACACCCGGGCCCGAGCGCTGCGCGGCTCGGCGGCGCCCGCCTGGCCGCCCTGGACGGCGTCCGGATCGTCGCCGCGCTGGGCGTCCTGTGCTACCACTACATGGCTCTGGACAGCGCCTGGGGGGAACCGGCCGCCACCGTCTTCCCCGGCGCGAGCGCCTGCGCCGCCTACGGCTGGCTCGGCGTCGAGATCTTCTTCGTCGTCAGCGGATTCGTCATCTGCATGAGCGCCTGGGGCCGCGGTGTGGGCGAGTTCGCGGCCTCCCGCATCTCCCGTCTCTTTCCGGCCTACTGGGCGGCCGTCCTCTTCACGGCCGGTGTCCTGTTCGCCTGGCCGGAGGTGCGCGGGGTCAAGGCGTTCAGCGATGTCGTGGTGAACCTGTCGATGCTCCAGGGGGGCATCAAGGTGCCGCACATCGACGACGCGTACTGGACCCTCTTCGTCGAGCTGAAGTTCTACGCCCTGTTCGCGCTGGTCGTGCTGCGCGGCGTCACCTACCGCAACTGCGTGTTCTTCTGCACGGTCTGGACCGTGGCGGGTGTGGTGGCGCCCACCGCCGACAGCGGTGTGCTGTCCTTCTTCGCGATCCCGACGTTCTCCCCGTACTTCATCGCAGGCATCGCCTTCCACCTGATGCGCCGCTTCGGGCCCAATGCCGTCCTGTGGGGCATCGCGGGCCTCCAGTTCGTCCTCGCGCAGAGCTACGTCCAGGGCCGCATGATCAGCAACCTGGGACGCGCCGCCGCCGCACAGACGCCGGTCTGGCCGGCCCACGTCGTCATCGCCTGCGGGTTCCTCGTCATGGCGGGGATCGCCCTCGGCGCTTTCGACCGCGTCCGGTGGCGCTGGCTGCGGCACGCGGGAGCGGTCACCTATCCGCTGTACCTGATCCACATGATGGCCGGGCTGACGGTCATCCACCATTTCCGCCACGACGTGCGGCCCGTCCCCCTCGTCCTGGGCGTGACCGCGCTCATGGTGGCGCTCGCCTGGCTCATACACCGGCTGATAGAGCGCCCCCTGGGCCACCGGCTGCGCAGCGGTCTGCGCCGCGCCGTGCACGACATCCGCCGGCACGCCGCGCACCCGGCAGCGGTCCCCGCGGTCCCGGTCCAGCCGTCGGCGCCCGAGGCGGAGCGCATCCGCACGACCCGCGGCTAGGCCTTCCAGAAGAAGACGGCCGTCATCCGCTTCTCCTCCAGGGTCTTCCCCCAGTAGCCCGTGGCGCTGTGGATCAGGTTCGCTGAGTAGAGCAGCAGCCGGTTGGCGCGGTGGGGGACCCGTACGTCCTCCGTGAAGGAGTCGGGCGAGACGAAGCGGGTGCCCAGCGCGTCGACCAGGTTGTTGTGCGGCGCGATCACCTGGTTGCCGCCCAGGGCGCCACCGGGCAGGCTCTGGCGGTAGAAGCTGGTCCCGCAGTCCTTCGGCACGTCAGGGTTGAGGTAGAGCACGGCGGCGTAGCGGCACAGGCTCCGCGAGTCGGTGTGCGGGCGGGGCTCGGATTCGCCCTCGCCGACGACCTGGACGCAGTTGTGGTTGAACGTGCCGCCGCCCGCGGGTCGTTCGGCCCAGATCTTCGGGGCGCCGGTCGACTTCCGCACCAGCCGCTCCAACAAGGCCAGTTCATCGGGCTCCAGACCCGGCATGGCGCGCAGCCCCGGCCAACTCTCGGGCTTGTGCGGATAGCCCTCCGTCCAGTCGTCCTTGGCCAGGCAGCGATCCCGTACGGCGGCCGGATCCGGCAGTACGTCGTCCAGTACCCAGTAGTCGCGCCCGCGGGTCGGCTTGCGGTACGGGAGGACCGGGAGGGGAGGAGGTAGGGGCATGGGAGGGACCGTAGCCACCGCGCCGGCGGGCCTCGCTCCGGAGGGAGTCAACGTTCCGTCAAGTGTTCTCCATGGGCCGAGGGACGGCGCAGAGACGCCTGCGGGCGCGCAGCGGGCGCCGCCGGGCGGCCCGGGTGGTTCACTGGCGCCATGCCGCTCGAAAACTACGGAGTGCTGTCCGGAACCCTGCACCGTCATTTCCGTGACCGGCCCGACGACCAGGGCCGCTGGTTCCACGTCCACCTGGAGGTCGACGCCCCGGCCGGCCGCTACGAATGCGCCGTCGACGTGGACAGCAAGCAGTCCACGACCGGCGTCCAGTGGAAGGTCTTCACGCTGCACGCCTCGGTGCTCGAACCCGTCGACTCACCGGCGCCCGGGTACCACGACCTCGCCCGCACCTCCGGATCGGGCGCACTCGACTACCTCCGGCACCCGGCGCTCGCGGACCGCCCCGGCTGTCTGCTCGGAGGCCACCCGCCGCAGTGGATCCAGCGGATCCTGGACCGGCTGAACCCGCCCCGGCCCTGGATCTCGGGTTCCTACCTGGAGGCCTCCCAGGCGCTGGAGCCGATCCTCGTCGTGGGCCGGCAGGTCCTGGTGTTCGGCGAGCCGTTCGACGAGGGGCTCGGCATGCACAACATCCACCAGAACCAGGGCGACCCGTACGGCAGCCAGTGGTGGCCGGACAACGGCATCTGGCAGGACGGGGCCACGCTGACCCGCCGCCCGGACGGCCTCTTCGACGTGTTCGTCTCCCGGTTCTCCACCCAGAGGGAACCCACCGACGCCGACGGCCACCCGGTCCAGCCGGTCTAGTGGGCCGCCCGGCAGGCCCCGCTCGCGATCTTCGCGGAGATTCCGGCCGCCTGGAGGCTCGCGGCGCAGCTGGTCTGGTTTCCGATCTGGCCCTCGTAGCACGCCTGTCCCACGGCGGCCGTGACCTGCTTGCCGTGTTGCACGACGTACTGCTCGCAGTCCTGGATGCTGGTGGGGGCTGCGGTGGCGGCCGGGGCGGCGACGAGGGTGCCGCCGGCGGCGAGGACCAAGCCGGCGAGGATGCTGGGGATACGGGCCGACGGACGCATGCGGACGCACCTGCTCTCTCGGTCGGTGACGCGGTCCGCCGGTGCGCCGGACCACGGGCGGGGCGGCGCGGAAGCGGGCACTCCGGGGCGACCGGCTCGACGCATCGCTCAGCCCCGCCCTTTCGACGCTAGAGCACCGGGCGGCGGGTCGCCACCGCCGCGCAGAGCGCCGCGAGCGGCAGCTCCGCGCACACCGCCAGGGCCAGGGCCGCCGCCCGGGCGCCGCCCCCGGCCGCGGTCGTCACGTCGAACCAGGCGTCCACCACCAGCAGCGCGGCCGTCGCCGCGGCCATCGGCGCCGCACGAGGATCGCTGCGGCCCAGCAGCAGACCCGTACCGGTCAGACCCACCGCCAGCAGGGCGTCCAGCCCGATCCAGGCGGTGGACCAGTTCGCGACCTCTGCGGTCTGCGGCAGCGTCTTCGCCAGCACCACCATCCACGGCAGCAGCGCCACTCCGGCCCCGGTGAGCAGCGTGGCCGGACGGGGCATGCGGCGGGGCTGGAAGCGCGGGGCGACGAGAGTCATGGCGGTGGAGCTCCTTCCGGTCCGGCGGTCCGTCCCCCGGTACGACGACCACTCTGGTCGCGCGGCGGGCCGGAATCAGTAGCGGCACTGTCCGAACCGGGGGTGGCACTGGCTACACCCCCGGGCGGGTACCAGCGTGGTGGAGCAGCCCCGATCAGTGCGATTACCGTACGGACATGGGACTTTCCGGGGCGCTGCGGCGTACCACACGCCGACTCGCCGACCATGCGCCCTGGTCCGCGTGGGCCTGGCGGAGCACCACCTTCACCGCCGCCGCGATCCCGATGGCCCTGCCCGCTGCGGCCGCCTTCACCTCCATGGTCGTGGCGCCGGGCCGCGCGGCTGCCGCGCTGCTCGCGGTGCTGATCCTCGGCCCGCTGCTCACCCTCCTCCAGCGCAGCCGGTTCCGGGAGCTGCTGGAGCGGGAGATACCGGCCGTCGCGTACGGGCACCGGCCGCTGAGCCCGCGGGGGCTGCTCGAACGGCTGCGCTCCGAGTCGACCTGGCGGCAGTACGGCTACCACCTGCTGGTCAGCCCGCTCGCCGGAGTCGGCGGAGCGCTGATCGTCCTGGCCTGGGCGGGCGGGGCGGTTGGCGCCGCCGTGTACGCCTGGGCCTGGATGCTCCCCGTCGAGGAGCGCGCACCGGGCTGGACCGCGAGCTACGACGTCGTCACGGTGCTCGGCGGACTGCTGCTGCTGACCACTCCCTGGCTCGCCGCCGCCCTGGCCCGGCTCGACGCGTTCGCCGCGGCCGCGCTCCTCGGGCCCAACCGGGCCAAGGAACTCGAACGCCGCGTAGAGGACCTCGCCGAGAGCCGGGCCGGTGTCCTCGACGCCGCCGATCTCGAACGCCGCAGGATCGAAAGGGACTTGCACGACGGCGCCCAGCAGCGGCTGGTCGCCCTCGCCATGAACCTCGGCATCGCCCGCGCCACGCTCACCGATCTGCCGCCCGAGGTGAAGGCCGTGATCGACGAGGCCCACCGCGAGGCCAAAGAGGCCATCGAGGAGCTCAACAACCTGGTGCGCGGCCTGCATCCGGCGGTGCTGGAGGACCGGGGACTCGACGCGGCCCTCTCCGGGATCGCGGCCCGGGCGCCCCTGCCGGTCGAACTGACCGTGGACCTGGCGCACCGGCCCGGCCCCACCGTCGAGGCCGTCGCCTACTTCGTCGTCTCCGAGGCCCTGGCCAACGTCGCCAAGCACGCCAAGGCGACCCGCTGCCGGGTGGAGGTCTCCCGGGACGCCGACCTGCTGCGCATCACCGTCACCGACGACGGGGTGGGCGGCGCGGACCCGGCCGGGGGCACCGGACTCGTGGGCCTGCGCAAACGCGTAGGGTCGGTCGACGGAAGCATCCTGATCAACAGCCCCCTCGGGGGCCCGACCGTCGTGACTGTGGAGCTGCCGTGCGGGCTGTGATCGCCGAGGATTCGGTGCTGCTGCGAATAGGGCTGGTCAAGGTCCTCGAAATGGCCGGATTCGAGGTGGCCGCCGAGACGGGGGACGCCGAGGCCCTCCTGTCCGCCGTCGCCGCCCACCAGCCCGACCTCGCGCTGGTCGACGTACGCATGCCCCCCGGATTCACCGACGAGGGCGTGCGCGCGGCCCTGATGATCCGTCAACAGTGGCCGGGGACCGCGGTCCTGCTGCTCTCGCAGCACGTGGAGGAGCGCTACGCCGCCGATCTGCTGGCCAGCCGGACCGGGGGCATCGGATACCTGCTCAAGCACCGGGTCGCCGACGTCGAGGAGTTCATCGACGCCGTCAAACGGGTCGCGGCCGGCGGCACCGCCCTCGACCCGCAGGTCGTCTCGCAGCTGCTGCTGCGCCGCGGGGGCAACGACCCGCTGGAGCGGCTCACTCCGCGCGAACGCGAGGTGCTCGCCCTGATGGCCGAGGGGCGCTCCAACGCGGGGATCGCGGCGCATCTCGTCATCAGCGAGAGCGCGGTCGCCAAGCACATCAACAACATCCTCGCCAAGCTCGACCTGCCGCAGGCCGACGGCGACCACCGGCGGGTCCTCGCGGTCCTGCGGTTCCTGGACGGCGCCTCGTGAGCGGCGCCGCCGCCCGGGGGCGGTGGCGTCCGCAGCGGGTGGCGTGGACCGTGGCCGCCGCGCTCAGCGCGGTGCTCGTCGTCGCCCCGGCCGTCTGGCAGGGCTGGGCGTACACGTCCACCGAACACGGGACGCTGAGCGGCGCCAGTGGTGAACGGACGGTGTCCGCCGTGGAGATCGAGGCCGGCGGCGCCGACGTGCGCGTCACGCCCCGCTCCGACCGGCAGGTGGTCTACCAGGCCGACCTGCGCTGGTCGCTGACCGCTCCGAGGATCGAGGAGAGCTGGCTCGGCGACACCCTGAAGCTGACGCCGCGCTGCCCGGCGGCCGGGGCCCTCGTGGAGTCCGGCCTCGGCTGCTCGGTCGACCTGGACGTCACCGTGCCCGCCGGAATCCCGGTCAAGGTGACCGCCGGTTCCGGGACGGTGTCCGTCAGCGGGCTGGCCGGCCCCGTGGACGCCGAGGTCGGCGGCGGGCAGCTCCGGCTCAGCGCGCTGCGCGGTCCGCTGCGGGCGAGCGTCGGCTCCGGCTCGCTCGAAGCCTCCGGCCTCACCTCGCCGCAGGCCGACATCCGGGCCGGGGCGGGCTCCGCCGTCGCCCGCTTCGCCGCCCCGCCGGACCGGGTCACCGCCCGGGCGGGCGCGGGGAGCCTGCGGCTGACCGTGCCGACGGCCACCCGCTTCCGGGTCACGGCCGGGGCCGGGACGGGCCGCTGCGACGTCGAACCCGGGCTGCACGACCCCGCGGCGCCGGGCCGACTGGACATCTCGGCAGAGTCGGGACACGCGGAGGCGGGCTACTGAGGGCTGCCGGGGCCGCGCCGATCCGGTGACCCACGGGTTACGGCCGGACATCGGCGGCGAGGACGTAGCCGCCCGCCTCGACGCTGTCGCACAGAGCACGGCACTCGCCGAAGAGCTCGTGGAACTCGGGTTTGCGCTGCCACGTGCCCATGGCCTCCGGGTCCCGCCAGGACGCGAAGGAGACGAAGTGCCCCGGGTCGGCCGTGTCACGGACCAACCTGGCGGAGAGGAAGCCGTTGATCGCCGCACCGGTCCAGGTCATGAAGGCCGTCCAGCGTTCCATGAACTCGTCCTCCCTGCCCTCCGACACGTGCCAGTTCCCCGTGGTCCAGTACCGGTCGCTCTCGGACATGACCCACCACCTCGCCGTGCGGCCCCTCCACCAGGCTATCCGCGTACCCGCGGGTCACCACCGGGGCCGCCCGGGGCCGCCCGGGGCGGCCACGGCCGGGTGCCGTGGCCGCCGGGGGCGTCAGGCGTGGGGCGGGACCCGGGAGGGGCGGCCCCGGCCGCGGGTGAGGGAGTAGCCGAAGATGCCGGCGAGGGCGCCGAGCAGCCCGCCCGCCGCGGTCCACACCCAGCGGTCGGACCACCGGCCGCCGGACCAGCCGTCGGCCGGCTCGCCGACGGCCGCCGGCTTCTTGGCCGTACTCCCGGCGCCGGCCTGCGCCTTCCCGCCGATGCCCGGTACGAGCGGTGCCGCCACGGCGCCGTCCACCGCGAAGGCGCCGCCCGTGTCCCGGGTGGCCGCCTCGACCTCGGCCCGGACCGGAAGACCGAGGTCCTCCTCGGCCACGCCGACGACCGTCAGGCGGAGGTAGTAGCTGCCGGGCAGCGGGTCGTTGGCCCAGGGCTCGGCGCCCGGGCGGACGGTGCGCAGGGTGCAGGACAGCTCGACCGACGGGGCCTCCTTGGCCGCCGCGGCCTGCTGCGTGCCGTAGGTGCACGCCTGGCGGCGGCGCAGCCCGTCGTACACGTCGAGCTGCCAGGTAGAGGCGCCGTGCCGGTTCGCCGCCGGAGGCAGCTTCACCGTGGCCTTGACGGTGGCCCGCTGCCCCGAGTCCAGTGGGACCACCCAGTAGAGGTAGTCGCCGGTCGACGCGTCGGCCGTGGCCCGCTGGCCCGGCTGGATCGGCGTTGCGGTACGGAAGGCGGTGCCCGCCTCGGTCGGCCCGGAGGCCTTGCCGGCCGGGCTGGCACTTGCACTCGCACTCGCCGACGGGGTGTCCGCCATGGCCGTGCCGGCGAGGCCGAGCGCCCCGCCGACGGCGAGGGCAGCGGCGGTCAGTATGCGTACGGTACGCATCAGTTCGTCCTCCATACCGAGATGCGCCAGCGGGAGATCCAGCCCCACAGCAGACCGGCGACGAGACCGGCGAGCACCAGCACGCCGAGCAACCACCAGCCGCGTCCGAGGCCGAACGCCGCCGCGTCGGACGCGTGGTCGGGCCCGTCGACCACGTCGATGGTCAGCTCTACCGGAAGGCCCGGAGTGGTCTTGACCGAAGCGGGTGCCGAGAAGGAGTTGCTGACCTGCAGGCAGACGGTCTCCGCCACCGGCTTGCCGTCCCCGTCCGCGTCGTCGTCGACCTCGGCCTTCGGGTAGCGCAGACCGGTCGAGAGCATGTCGGTGCGTCCGTCGCCCGCCTCCGAGCCGCGGACGATCTCCCGTCCGTGCACGGTCGTCGCCCGCAGCAGGACGCCGTAGTCGTTGTTGACGGCCCGGTCGGCGGCGATGCTCACCGAAGCGCGCAGCTCCTGGCCGGGCTTGACGTCCACCCGGTACCAGCGGTGCTCGCCGAACGCCTCACGGTCCGTGTACAGGCCCGCGCCGAGCTGCGGGGCGCCCGCGCACTGCTTGGCGCCCTCGGTCGCCACCGGGGTGAGGACCGGGGTCGCCGCCCGGTCCACCAGCTGCTTGACGCGGCCGGAGAGCTCGGCGGTGTGCTGCACCGAAGTGTAAGTGCCGCCGGTGGCCTCGGCGATGCAGATCAGCTGGTTGCGCGTCTTGGCGTCGGGGACGAGCCCGAGCGTGTCGATGACGAGGTGGATGCCCTGGGCCGCGATGTCCCGCGCCACCTCGCAGGGGTCGAGCGGGGCGCAGGTGTCCTCGCCGTCGGTGATGAGCACGATCCGCCGGGTGGCGTCACCGCCCTTGAGGTCCTCGGCCGCGCCCAGCAGGGCCGGCCCGATCGGCGTCCAGCCGGTCGGGGCCAGGGTGGCCACCGCCGTCTTCGCCTCGGTCCGGTCGAGCTTGCCGACCGGGTAGAGCTGCTTGGTGTCCTTGCAGCCGAGCTGCCTGTCGTCACCGGGATAGGTGGCCCCGAGGGTCCGTATCCCGAGCTGCACCTCGTTCGGTGTGGCGTCCAGCACCTCGTTGAACGCCTGCTTCGCCGCGGCCATACGGGACTTGCCGTCGATGTCGGTCGCCCGCATCGAGCCGCTGACGTCGAGGACCAGCTCGACCTTGGGGGACTCCTTCGCCACCGGTTCGCCGGCGACGGCATTCGCCGGGAAGAGCCCGACCGCCACGGTGGCCAACAGGCCACAGGCCCCGGCCGCCACCCATTTTCTTGTGATCATCGCCGGATCGTATTGAGGATCGACCGCCAAACCAAAACGCTCCCCGGGAAGGGAGCTTCGGGACCACCGAGAGCTATTGGAAATGAAAACGCTTTCCGATAACGTCCCGGTGTGCGGCGTTCCGCGATCTCCGCGGCCCGTTCGAGCCACACGCATGCCCGCACACGCGACGGCGGTCGGAAAGGAAGTCCCGTGGGACATCTACTGGTGATCGAGAGCTGGGTGGGGTCGATGAGCGGCCTGCTGCCGGCCGCGATCCGCGAAGGGGGACACGAGTTCACGTTCGTCACCCGCGACCTGCACCACTACCTGCGCTCCGCCCCGGCCGACGGAACACCGCACCCGCTGCTCGCGGCGCGCGACACCGTCACGGCCGACACCAACGACACGGCCGCGCTGCTGTCCCGCGCGGAGCAACTGCACGGTGTGCTGGCTTTCGACGGCGTCGTCTCCTCCTGCGACTACTACCTGCCCGCGGCCGCCCGCGTCGCGCAGCGGCTCGCCCTGCCCGGGCCCGCACCGGAGGCGGTCGAGTCCGCCTGCCGCAAGGACCGGACCCGCCGGGTGCTGGCCGCGGCCGGGGTGCCCGGGCCGCGTTTCGCCGTGTGCACCGATCCGGCCGGGGCTGCAGCGGCCGCCCGGGACCTCGGCTACCCGCTCGTCGTCAAGCCCGTGGACCTGTGCGCGGGAATGCTGGTCCGCAGGGTCGAGGACGAGCGCGAGCTGGAGTCGGCCTGCCGGGCCCTTGCCGGATTCCCGGTCAACGCGCGCGGCCAGGAGCGCGCTCCCGCCATCCTCCTCGAAGAGTTCCTCACCGGACCCGAAGTCAGCGTGGAGACCGTCTCCTTCGGCGGAGCCCCGCAGGTCGTGGGCGTCACGGACAAGAGCATCGGCGGCGCGCCCGCCTTCGTCGAGACCGGCCACATGTTCCCGGCCGCCCTCGCCCCGGCGCGGACCCGGGCCGCAGTCGGCACGGCCGTTGCCGCGGTCGAGGCGCTCGGGCTGGACCGGGTGGTCTGTCACACCGAGGTCAAACTGACCCCCGCCGGACCCCGGCTCGTGGAGGTGAACCCGCGCCCGGCCGGCAACCGCATCACCGAACTGGTCCGCCGCGTCACCGGAGTCGACCTCGTCGCCGCCTGCGTGGACGTCGCCCTCGACCGGGCACCCGACCTCGCCGTCCGCCCGACCGGGGTGCACAGCGCCGCCATCGCCTTCCTGCTGCCCGACGACGCCGCGCAGGCCCGGCGGGGCGCGGCCGTCACGCTCACCGGCATCGGGGGAGCCGACGGTGTCCGACGCGATCCGCGGGTCCTGGAGCTCAGCCTCGCCGCGCCCGGCCGCGCCGTCCACGCCGCCACCAGCAACAACGAATACCTCGGCCACGTCATGACCGCCGACCCGGAGGGCGGCGGCGCACGGGAGGCGGCCGAGCGGCTGGTCACGCGGCTGCGCCCCTGCTACGAGGAGCCCGCGGCGGTGCCCGCGTGACCGCGACCCTGCCCCACGCCGGCCCCGCCCCCCACGCCCCCGCCGTGCCGAGCGTCGGCGCCCTCGTCCGACAGGTCCGGTCCGGTGCGTACGGGCCCGACCCGGCGCACGAGCGCGTCTCCGTCGCCTTCACCACCTCACAGGCCGTACGGCACCACGGCCGGGCCGGCGGCTACCGCAACGAGGTGCTCAGCCTGCGGCTCGCGGCGGCCGTCGGATCCTGCGCGGTCGAACCCCGGAGCCTGCCGGCCGCCGCCCTCGACGACTGCGCCGGGGCGAGCGTCGCCGAACTACTCGACCACCCCCTCCTGCCCGTACGGATCGCCGCACTCGACGCCTACCTGATGCACGTACGCCCGCACACCCCCGAACACGGCGCCCGGCCCCACGTCGTCCCGCGGGGAGACTCGCTGCACCGGTCCCGCTACCGGGCCCGCGCCGTGGTCGATCTGCTGCCCGCGTCCGGGCCGCGCAGGGTCCTGGTCGTCGGCGTCGTCAACTCCCTGCTGGAGCAGCTGCGCGCCCGCGGGATCGGGTACGTCCCCTGCGACCTCAAGGGCGGCGCCACCGAGTGGGGCGAGCCGGTCCGGACGGACGCCCGGGCCGAGCTGGCGCACTGCGACGCGATCCTCGCCTCGGGAATGACCCTCGGCAACGGCTCCTTCCAGCCGCTGCTCGACCACGCCGCCCGGACCGGCACGCCGCTCGTGATGTTCGCCCAGACCGGTAGCGCCGTCCTGCCGCGGTTCCTCGGCGCCGGGGTGAGCGCCGTGTCCGCCGAGCCGTACCCCTTCTTCTGGCTCGACGGCGGTCCGGGCGTCATCCACCGCTACGGAGGCTCCCGGTGACCCTGGCCCCGATCCTGCCCCGGCCGGCCGTCGCCTCGGCCGTCACCCCCGTCGCCTCGCCCGTCGCCCACCCCGAGCTGCTGGCGCTCGTCGGCCGCACCCCCCTCGCCCGCATCCGCACCGAACTGCCGCACCCCCACCCCGGCTTCTGGGCCAAACTCGAAGGCCTGGGCGCAGGCGGCATGAAGGCCCGCGGGGCCGTGTCCATGCTGCGCGGCGCCCGGGCTCGCGGCGAACTGCTTCCCGGAGCCCCCGTGGTCGAATCCACCTCCGGCACCCTCGGCGTCGGCCTCGCCTTCGCCGGGCAGGCCCTCGGTCACCCCGTCGTCCTCGTCGCCGACCGCGAACTCGAACCGTGCATGCGCCAGTTGCTCCGTACCTACGGCGCCCGCCTCGAAATCGTCGACCGGCCCGCCCGGGAGGGCGGCTGGCAGGCGGCCCGCCTCGCCCGACTGCGCGAACTGCTGCGGCAGATGCCGGAGGCGTACTGGCCCGACCAGTACAACAACCCCGACAACGCGGCAGGCTACCTGCCGATGGCCGCCGAGCTGGCCGACCGCCTGGACCGCCTCGACGTACTGGTCTGTAGCGTCGGGACGGGCGGACACAGCGCGGGCCTGGCCGGGCCGCTGCGCCGCCGCTGGCCCGGGCTGCGCGTGATCGGCGTGGACGCGGTCGGCTCGGCGATCTTCGGGCAGCGCGTCCGGCCCCGCCTCATGCGCGGGCTCGGCAGCAGCATCCACCCGCGGAACGTGGCCCACGAGGCGTTCGACGAGGTGCACTGGGTCGGCGCGGCCGAGGCGGTGGACGCCTGCCGGCGGCTCGCCAGGAGCGGCTTCGTCAGCGGGGGCTGGAGCACCGGCGCCGTCGCCCTGGTCTCCGCCTGGGCCGCCCGGGTGGAGCCGGACGCCGTCGTCGCGACCGTCTTCCCCGACGGCCCGCATCGCTACCTCGGCACCGTCTACGACGACGGCTTCTGCCGCGCCCACGGCCTGGACGTGGCCGTGCCGGCCGCACGGCCGGAGGAGATCGCGCACCCGCGGGCGGCGGCCCGGGCCGGCGGCTGGGCGCGCTGCCGGACCGTCGTCGACCCCGTCGCGCAGCCCGTCCGTTCCCGCGTGCCCGGGCCCGCGGAAGGCGGCGGGACATGCGGATGACCTGGCACACGGCCGCCCTGGAACTGGCCGAACCACTGCGCATCTCCCGCTCCGTGATGTCCCGCCGCGAAGCCGTCCGGGTCACCGTCGAGCACGACGGGCTGCGCGGCCACGGCGAGGCGGTGAGCAGCGCGTACCGGGGCCTGCCCGCCCGGCGGATCACGGCGCACCTGGCGCGGCTGCGCGGAGCGCTGGAGCGCTACCCCGATCCGGAGACCGCCTGGGCCGGCCCGCTGCCCGGCGGGCTCCCGGCCGGGGTGTCCGCGGCGATCGAGGCCGCCGTGCTGGACCTGGTGGGCAAGAGGGCAGGCCGGCCCGCCCACCGGGTGCTGGGCACCGTGCTCCCGCCGGCGGCGGAGACCGCCCGGACCATCGGCATCGTCGCGCCCGTACGGGCCGCTGCGACCGCGGGCCGCCTCGCCCGGGCCGGGTTCGGCGTGCTCAAGGTCAAGGCCGGCTCCGCCGACCCGGCGCGGGATCTCGCCCGGGTCGGGGCCGTGCGCGCCGCGGCCCCCGGCGCCCGCCTGCTGCTCGACCCGAACGGGGCCTGGAGCGAGGAACGGGCCCGCGGCCTCCTGCCGGCCTTCGCGGCGCTCGGCGTCGAGGCCGTCGAACAGCCGGTCGCGCCGGGCCGCCCCGAAGTCCTCGCCCGCGTCGCGCGGGACTCCCCGCTGCCGGTCATCGCCGACGAGGACGCCGTCTCGTACGAGGACGCGATGCGGCTGGCCGGCAGGGTGCACGGGGTGAACGTCAAGCTCGCCGAATGCGGCGGGGTACGCGCCGCCCTCAGGATCTGCGCGGCCCTGGAGGGCAGCGGCACCGAGGTGATGCTCGGCTGCCTCGCGGCGAGCTCCCTGGGCATCGCCCCCGCCGTGCACCTCGTCGACCGGGCCCGTTGGGTGGACCTCGACGGGCACCTGCTGCTGGCCGCCGACCCGTGGACCGGGATCGGCGGGGCCGACGGGACCGTACGGGCGTCCCCGCGCCCCGGGCTGGGCGTCCGGCCGTCCCGTGGCCGTCCGGCCGCCACCTGACCGGCCGCGTTCCCGGGGCGCTGCGGGCCGCCGTACCCGCGACTACCCTGGACGGGGGGCCGTTGAGCAGTGCCCGTCGGAGGCGACCTCATGAGACGACGCCATCACTTCCACATCGATCATGCGGGGCACTCCGTCAGCGCCACCGTCGAGACCGGCCGCCACGTCGAAGTGGACATCCTGGTCGACGGCAAGGAGACCGGCCACGGCACGACGCACCACGACCGGCCCGTCACCGTACAGGTGGAACTGCCGACCGATCCGCCGACACCGGTGTCCGTCCGCGCGACGCCCGGCCCCGGCGTCCCCCGCTGCGTCCTGGAGGCCGAGGACGCCGTTCCCCAGGTCATGTCGCCGCGCCGCTACTGACGACCGCCGGCGGGGTCCGCCGCGGACGCGGCCGGGCGGCACGCACCCCGGCCGCGAAGCCGGGGTGCGTGCCGCCCGGGGGTGGTTCGGGCGGGCGTCAGCCCACCTGGAGGGTGACGTCGTCGACGACGAAGGAGGTCTGGAGGGACTGGTCCTCGACGCCCTGGAACTTCAGGGTGACGCTCTGGCCGGCGAACCGGGACACGTCGTAGCTCTTGAGCACGTAGCCCGGGGCCGCGTCCAGGTTGGACAGGGTCTCCAGGGTCTGGCCGCCCACCGAGACGGTGAACCGGTCGTAGACCACGTTCTCGTTCTCATCGGTGTCGATGTGGAGGTAGAAGGCGAGCGTGGCCTTGGCGCAGCCGGCGGGCAGGGTCAGGGACTGCGCGGCGCTGTCCGTGTGGGAGGCGCCGTACCCGTCCAGCCACGCCATGTACGAGCCGCTGTGCGAGACCTGGCCGGACTGGTTGGTGACGACCCCGGCCGTGGCGGTCCACGGGCTGCTGCCGCTCTCGAAGCCGCCGTTGGCGACGACCTGGCGCGGGGTGCAGTTGCCCCCGCCCCCGACGGTCAGGGTGTAGGTGGTGCCGTGGGTGACCGTGCCGGCGGCGGTGACGGTCAGGGTGTAGGTGCCGGCCGTGGTGCCCGCGCCGACCTGCACGCCGAGCGTCGAGGATCCGCCGGACTGGACGGAGGCCGGGCTGAGGGTCGCGGTCACCCCGGACGGGGCGCCGGAGACGGACAGGGCGAGCGTCTGGGGGCTGCCGCTCACGGTGGTGGTGTTCACCGTGGAGGTGACGCTGCCGCCCGGGTCGGCGGAGCCGGCGGCCGGGGAGGTGCTGATCGAGAAGTCCTGCGCAGGGGTGTCGCCGCCGACGGCCTGCTTCCAGATCGTGTAGGCGACGCCGTCGGCGCTGCGGTCCAGGACCGTCGCGTTGATGTTGTTCGTCGTGTCGCAGGAGCTGTGGTAGCAGGAGTCGTACGCCGCGTTCGCGGTGCCGCCCCACTTGGTGGCCTGAGCCGAGGTCTTGCGGGCGCTGGCACCGGCCGCGTAGCCGGAGGTGGGGATGCCGCCCTGCTGGAAGGAGTAGTCGTCACTGCGGCCCTGGCCCTCCGTGTTCTCCTCGGGGGCGAGGTTCAGCGAGGCCCAGTACGCCTTCAGCGGCGCCGCGGTGGTGGAGTTGACGTTGTTGATGAAGTAGCCGCCGTTCGGCGAGCCGACCATGTCGAAGTTGTAGTAGCCCTTGATGGCGGCCTTCTCGGCACTGCTGAGCCGGCCCACGTAGAACGCCGAGCCGTTCAGGCCCTGCTCCTCGTCCGTCCACCAGGCGAACCGCACGTGCTTGGTCAGGGTGGGGTTCTTCTGGGCGAGGACGAGCGCGTTCTCCAGCAGGGTCGCGGAGCCCGAGCCGTTGTCGTTGATGCCCGGGCCCGCCGAGACGCTGTCGAGGTGGGCGCCGAACATGACGGTCTGGTCGGCCGGGCCGCCGGGCCAGTCCGCGATGAGGTTGTTGGACGGGTAGGTGCAGGAGGTGCAGTTCTGCTCGGTGACGGTGAAGCCTGCCGCCTGCAGCTTGCCCTTGATGTACGCCACGGACTGGGTGTAGCCGGCGCTGCCGGCCCGACGGTTGCCGCCGTTCTGCGAGGCGATGGTGTTCAACTGGGCCAGGTGAGCCTGGACGTTGGCCACGTTGATGTTCGGCGGATCGTTGCCGGGCTGGGTGCTGCCGACGTTGAGCGCGTAGTCGACGGTGTGCGCGAGGCTCGGGCCCTGGCCCTTGACCGTGATCGTGGAGGATCCGGGCGCCGCGTTGGCCGTGGCGGAGAGGGTCAGCGTCGAGGACTGGCCGGACTGCACGGTGGCCGGGTTGAAGGAGGCGCTCACCCCGGACGGCAGCCCGGTGGCCGTGAGGGTCACCTGCTGCGCCTGGCCGGTGGTGGTGCTGGTCGTCACGGTGGTGGTGACGGAGGCGCCCTGCTGCACGCTGCCCGACGACGGGTTCAGCGCCATCGAGAAGTCGTCGTTCTGGCCGCTCGGGGTGCAGGTCGGGTCACCGGACTGGGCGGGCACGCTGATCGCGTCCCACGCCGCCTTGGTCCTGGTGAACAGGTTGCAGGTGGTCGGGTCGAGCGACTTGGCGGAGCTGAGGGTCGCCGTCCGGTACTTCTTGTACGACATGCTGCTGGTCTTGAGCAGCATGCCGCCGTAGAAGATCTTGCCGGCGTTCTGCACGCCCACGCCGGTGACCGTGGACTGGTTGCAGGTGGGGCTGTTCGGCTTGCCGCCGCCCGGGCTGCTGCCCTCGGCCAGCAGGTAGAACCAGTGGTTCAGGGGACCCGCCGCCGCGTGCACCTCGGTGCCGGGTATCGCGGAGCTGTAGCAGGCCGGGTCGTTGTCGACGGCCGGCGGGTTGTACATGTTCCGGATCGGACCGCTGCCCGTGAGGTTGATCATCTCGCCGACGGTGTAGTCCGGGGTGTCGTACGGGGCCGGCTCGTTCGCGTACGCCTCGGTCAGCGCGCCGAAGATGTCGCCGGTGCCCTCGCCGAGGCCGGCCTCCTGGCCGCTGGTGCCGCCGGGGGTGTTGGAGTCGATGGCGTGCCCGTACTCGTGGCCCACCACGTCGATCCCGGCGATCCACTCGTTGGCGCTGTTGTGCCCGATGGTGACCGAACTGCCGTCCCAGTAGGCGTTGAGGTCGCCCAGGCCCACGTTGCCGGGGAAGCTGCGGCCGTTGCCGCTGACGCCGTTGCGGCCCAGCCACTGGCTCAGCATGTCCCACTGCTTCTGGGCGGCGAACATCAGGTCCGTGCAGCCGGTTTCCTTGGACGTCGCGTTGCCCGTGCCCCAGGAGTCCGAGGACTTCGTGAACACGGTGCCGGTGCTGTAGTCCGCGCAGCTCAGACCGGGCCGGTTCGGGTCGCGCAGCGAGTACGAGCCGCCCGAGGCGGTGGTGTCGATGCTGAGCGGGTTGGGCCCGTTCCACTTGCTGCTGCCGCTGCCCGCGACGACCTCGTCGTGGCGGTCGACGACCTTGCCGGTGCGGGCGTCCACGAAGACGTGCAGTTTGCTGGGCGCGGTCTTGGTGCTGCCGGAGAGGACGGTCTCCCAGGCGAGGACCGGTTTGTCGTCCTTGATCTTGACGACGAGCCGGCTGTCGAGCACCTTGTCGACCTTGGCCAGCTCCGCCCGAGAGACGGCCTCCGCCGCCTTCGCGCTGACGGAGGGGGTGGTGGCCACGTCGACGGCGGTGGCGGAGGCCGACTGGACGGCGCGGACGCGCCCTTGGCCGTCGGCGAGGACGACCGCGTCGCCGCCGACGACGGGCAGGCCGCGGTAGCTGCGCTCGTAGGAGACCGAGTACAGGTCCTGCACCCAGGGGGTGACCAGGCGCCGGTCGTACTGCTGCTGGGGTGAGTTGACCAGGGTGTCGAGACCGCTGCGGACCGCCGCGTCGGCGGCGGCGACCGCCCGCTCGGCGGGCTTGGGGGAGGGTGCGGACTTGGCCTGTGGTGCGGCGGACGCGGCGGTGGCCAGTGCGCCGGCGAGGCTCGCGGTCAGCGCCATGGCCGCCACGGAAGCCATCCATCTGGTGGGCTGCAAGAGTCCACTCCGTTCGTGTGTGGGGGGTGCGGCTGGCTGTTCGCGCCGAGTATGGGCGTGGACATGGCGAGATTGGGACATCTCTGCGCGCATAAGACCCGCGTTATGGTGCCGTGGGGTCACGCTGCGTAAGCTGCCGGAATGCAGCTGGAGTTGAGACATCTGCAAGCCGTGTGCCAGATAGCGGAGTCCGGCAGTCTGGGCGGCGCGGCCCGGCGGCTGGGGGTTTCCCAGCCCGCGCTCTCCGCGCAGTTGCGCAGGATCGAGAGGGTCACGGGCGGCGACCTCTTCGTCCGCGGCCGGCACGGGGTGGAGCCGACCGCGCTGGGCCAGTTCGTCCTGGCCAAGGCGCGCCGCGTGCTCACCGAGATGGAGACCCTCGGCGCCGAGACCCGTGCCATGGCGACCGACGCCCCGCTGCGGCTCGGCTGCATCCTGCTCGTCCTGATCGACGGACTGCTCACGCGGACGGACCTGACCCCGGCCGGTCGGGAGATCACCGTGGACGTGGAGCACTCGGTGACCGCACTCGTACGGATGCTCGGCGCGGGCCGGTACGACGTCGTCGTGTACGGCGAGGTCAACGACCACGAGGTCGCGCTGCCCCAGGGCGCCCTGGCCCGGACCCTCGTGCCCAAGGAACCCTTCTGCATCCGGATGTCCACACGCCACCCCCTGGCGGGCCGCGAGGTCCTGGACCTCGCCGAACTGGCCGGCGAGCAGTGGATGACCCTGGTGGAGGACGACGACGGCGGCCCCGAAGCACTGGTCGAGGCCTGCGCGAAGGCCGGCTTCGCCCCCTCCCTGCGCTACCGCATCACCGACCGCAAGATGCGCCACGACCTGGTGGCGGCGGGCCGCGCCATTTCCCTCACCCAGCCCACGGCCCCCGCGGTGGAGGGCACGGTGATGCGTCCGCTGCTCGGCACCCCGATCATGGGCCGCATCCGCCTCGCCTGGAACCGCTCGGCGGTATCCGCCGCACAAGCGGACACCCTCTACCGCGCGGCGGCGGGTGCCTACCTGGCCAACGTGGACAACAACGCCTTCCACCGCGCGTGGTGGAACGCCCACCCGGAGGCCCACCCGGTCCTCGGGTGAGAACACTCATTGGGGTGATGCGCTACGCGCGGCCCGGCCGCCGCCGGGACCCCGCGCCCGTGGTGCCGTACGGTCCCCGGAGTGACCGAGGCGAGAGACGGGACTGACGTGACCGACGCGAAGGGCGCGACCGACGTGACCGTGACCGGAGGGGCGGGCGCCCTGCGGGTCCTCGTCCTCGCGGGATCCTCCCGCGAAGGCTCCGTCAACGCCCAGCTGGCTGAACTCGTCGCGGCGCAGGTCGAGCGTTCCGGGGCCACGGTGGACCTCGCGCGGATCCGCGACTTCGAGATGCCGACCTACGACGGGGACGCCGAGGCGGGCCAGGGGCCGCCGGCCGGGGCGGCGGCGCTGCGCGAGCGGCTGATCGCGGCCCAGGCCCTGGTCATCGCCTCGCCCGAGTACAACGCCTCGGTGCCCGGCGTGATCAAGAACGCCGTCGACTGGGTCTCCCGCTTCCGGCCGCAGCCTTTCAAGGACAAGCAGACGCTGCTCGTGTCGGCCTCGCCGTCGATGGTCGGCGGCAACCGCGGCCTGTGGGCCCTGCGCGTCCCGCTCGAACACCTCGGGGCGCGGGTGTACCCGGACATGTTCAGCCTCGCCGCGGCGCATTCCGCCTTCCGCGAGGACGGCCGACTCGCGGACGAGGGCCTGGGCGAGCGGCTCGCCGCCACGGTGGACTCCTTCCTGGCGCTGGCCGAGGCGGACACGCGCTACCTGTGCCTCCAGCGCCGCTGGTACGAGTTCCTCGGCGACGAGAGCAGCGCCCCGGTCACCCAACGGGCCGAGGGCTGACGCCGGCCCTCAGCGGGGGACGCCGGTAGAGGGCAGCAGCCGCTCGTCGTGGACCAGGCCCGCCACGTGCTCGGCGACCATGTCGAGGATCTGCGCCGCCGCGTCGGCGTCGCCGAGCACGAGGAAGTTCAGGGTCAGCCCGTCCGTCATCGCCGCCAGGTAGCGGGCCAGTACGGTCACGGGGACGCGGAGTTCGAACCCCATGCCGGCCCGGACCTGTTCGAGGAGCTCCACGTACGTCGCGCAGTACAGCTCGTGCTGCCGCCGCGCCAGGTGCTCGCACCCCGGCTCGCGCAGGGCGTACTGGGTGAGCTCGTACGTGAGCATGTGCTCGGCGGGGTGGGCGCAGACGTGGTCCCAGTAGGCCTCGAAGCCGGCCCGGACGGTCTCGCGGAGGGTGGCGCGCGGCCGGATCGCCTCCTTCACCACCGCCAGGTAGTGCTCGGTGATCGTCTCGATGACGGATTCGAGCAGGGCCTGCTTGGAGTCGAAGCAGTAGTGGAAGACGCTCAGCGACACGCCCGCCTCGGCGGCGATCGACCGGGTCGTCGTCCGGGGGACGCCGTCGCGGGCCATCGCGCGGATCGCGGCCTCGGTCAGCTGCCGGCGCCGCTGCGCCAACGGCATGCGTGCCATGCGGGTTCGGTTCCCTTCGTTCACGTACCGCCCGGGACGGGCGGCCGGGGCATGTCGGATCGAACGAGCCGATCCGGCATGCCCCGGCCGCCGCGCCGGTGCCGTCAGCTGCTGTAGACGCCGACTTCGTGCAAGGAATAGCCCCACTGCGTGCCGCGCCCCACTCCGTGGACGCGTACGTACCGGGCGGGGACGCCGGCGAACTGCGCCGTGTCCAGGCCGCCGTCGCCGGAGGTCGTGGACCACACGGTCTGCCAGTTCACGTCGTCCGCGGAGACCTCGATCCGGTACGCCTTCCCGTACGCGCGCTCCCAGTCGAGGGTGACGCGCTTGACGACGCCGGGGGAGCCGAGGTCGATGCGGAGCCACTGGTCGTCGTTCCAGTCGCTCGCCCAGCGGGTGCCGGTGTCGCCGTCGACGGCCCTGCCGGGCGCGTAGCTGACGAAGGGGTTCCACTCGGCGGAGCTGGCCGCGGCGGGTGCGTGCGCGGCGAGGTTGACCCCGGCCTTGTGCTGCTCGGACGCCCCCCAGGTGTGCAGGTAGGACTCGGCGCCCTTGAAGAGGTCGTCCACGACGCCCTGGCCGCCGACGAGCCGGATGTCCTCGATCCAGTCGGGGACCAGGCCGTAGTGCGCCGCCCCGTCGGTGTTGAGGTCCCAGGTGCGCTGCCCGGTGGTCTGCTTGTCGATGACGGAGCCGCCGTCGGTGCTGCGGAAGGGGTACTTCACCGGGTTAGGGGTGTCGGCTCCGCGCGGGCCCGGCCAGCCGCCGACCCCGTTCATGTCGGTGCCGTACCCGTAGCCGACCTGGTACTTGTCGCGCAGTGCCTTCGTACGCCCGGCCTCGGCGCTGAACCCCTCGGAGCCGTTCATGTACTGGGCGGCGAACCCGCCCAGCTTGTAGAGGCGTTCGGTCCAGCCCAGGTCCATCCAGCTGTGCGAGGAGATCACGCCCGGGTAGGACTCGGATTCGAGGATGTCGAAGGCCCGGCCCGCGGCCTTGACGCTCATGTGGTCGACTTCGAGCATCATCTTGCGTTTCATCATGCCGCGCACCGCGTACTCGCCGAGGTCGGTGAGACCGCGCGAGTTGCACTGCGCGCCGGCCGCGTACGAGGGGACCGCCACGCCCGCCGGCAGCTCCTTCTGCGCCGACGGCGCCGGGGCCAGGCCGATCGGGTTGTCGTGCTGCGGGCCGCTGCACTGCTCGGTCTTCCAGAAGGTGCCTGTCGACAGGAACTGCCCCACGTTGATGGCGGTGCCCAGGGCGCCCTCGTCGAAGCGGACCCCGCACAGCGCGTTGTCGAACTTGTGGCACAGGAACATGCTGCGGACGCCGAGCCGGTACAGCTCGTCGAGGCCGCGGTCGATGTCGGCCTTGCTGCACTGGGCGACGTCCAGGATCTGCTTGCAGCCGAACGGCTCGGAGGTCTCCACGCCCAGGACCACGGCCAGTTTGCCCTGCTGGATGACGTCGCGGGCCTGCGCGGAGTCCGTGACGATCCGGAACCAGCCCTTGCCCGGGCCGCCGTACATCTTGTCGATGTAGGCCTGCATGTCGTACGTCTTCTGCGCCTCCAGGCGGATGGCGGTCATCTCGTCGCAGCTGCGGTCCTTGAAGAAGTAGACCGAGCAGATCACCCCGTTGGTGACGAGGTCGTTGACGAGTACGCGCTGGCCGCCGCGCCAGGCCCGTTCGATCCAGGCGTAGTAGTTCTGCTGGTGGGTCAGCGAGTCGTGGGCGGGCCAGTCCTTGAACGTCGGCCAGCCGGTCGGGTCGTGCTTGCCGTCCCCGCCCTTGGTGATGAAGTCGAAGATCGCGAGGGAGCCGTCGGGGTAGTGCTCGGGGCAGTCCTTGAGGGCGTCGGCCACGCCCAGGTCGGAGAAGGCCTTGCCGCAGATGAGCCGGCCGCCGAAGCCCTCGTTGGACATGATGTGGTCGTGGGCGTCGACGAAGCCCCGTACCTGTCCCTGGGCGTTCGTGCCCTTGAACGGCTCGCCCGTGACGTTGATCTGGGAGTCGGGGGCGGGCCGCGCGGAGGGGTTCCACCAGCCGGCATCGCCCTCGGCGGCCGCGCCGGGCGCGGGGCCGAGGGCCATGGCCACCATGGCGAAGAGGAGGGCGAGCAGCGCGATGGGCCTGCGCCTTCGGTGCGGGGCTCGGGTCATGGTCATCACTCACGTCATCGGTCGGCGGATGGCGCGGTCGAGGACGCAGACCGTCTGAGGGAGCGGCTGATTGTCATGTCCCGCGCAGGCATTGTGACGAGAATGGCTACCGGCGGTAACAGAGTCAAGAGTCCGGGACGGATGACCTGATGGAATGTCAGGTGCGCGGCGGTTTCTCCGTGGGGCTACTCGGGGCCCTCGTCGAGGACCGCCGCGATGCCCTGCGCGAGACACGACACCCGGTGCGCCGGGATCCCCGCGATGTTGACCCGCCCCGCGGTCGTCCCGTAGATGGCGTACCGGCTGCGCAGCCGGAGCATCTGACGCGGTGTGAGCGGCAGCATCGAGAACATCCCCTTCTGCCGCGCCAGCACATCGGCCTGCGCGTCCCACCCGAGCGCGGTCAGCTCCGCAGCCAGTCCGCGCCGGTTGGCCGCGATGCGGGCCCGCATCGCATCCAGTTCGGCCCGCCACAAGTCCCGCAGCCCGTTGTCCTCAAGGACCGCCGCCACCACCGCGGCGCCGTGCTCCGGCGGCATCGAATAGAGGGTGCGGGCCGCGTTCTGCAGCGCCGTCTCCACATGCCGCAGCGACTGCCGCGACGCGCCGAGCACGACGGCGCAGCCGGTCCGGTCGCTGTACAGCCCGAAGTTCTTCGAACAGCTGATGGCGACGAGCATCTCCGGCACCCGCTCCGCCAGTAGCCGGGTGGCCGCCAGATCGGCCTCCAGGCCGTCGCCGAGCCCGTGGTACGCGAGGTCCACGAACGGCACCCAGCCGTGCTGCACCGCCAGCCCGGCCACGGCCTCCCAGGCCTGGGCGGACGGATCCACCCCGGTGGGGTTGTGGCAACAGCCCTGGAGCAGTACGACGTCGTCGCGCCGCGCCTGCCCGAGGTCGCGCAGCATGCCCGCCGTGTCGAAGCGGCCCTCGGCGTCCGCCCAGCCGTACGTCCGCACGGTCAGCCCGGCGGCCTCCAGGATGGGCCGGTGGTTGACGTACGCCGGGTCGCTGATCCACACCGTCGTGCCCGGCCTGGTCCGGCAGATGAGATCGGCGAGCAGCCGCAGCGCGCCGCTACCCGCGACCGTCTGGACGGCCACGGCCCGCTCCGCGGCGTCGCCGGAGCCCAGGACCATCGAGAGCATCGCCCGGTTGAAGGCGGTGTTGCCCGAGAGCCCCCGGTACTCCTTGGAGGCGGAGCGCTCCGCCAGTCGTATCTCGGCCTCCCGTACGGCCGCCATGACCGGGGTGCCGCCCGTCTGGTCGCGGTAGACGCCGAGGACGAGGTTCAGGCGCTCGGGTCGGGCGTCGGCGCCGTACGCCTCGGTCAGGTCCCACAGCGGGTCGACGGGGGGAGGGAGGAGGAGCTCAAGCATGGGCGGGAACCTCGGGCTGGGTGCGGTTGCGGGGACGCCGGTTGGCGAGGGCGACGCCCGCGGTGATGAGGGGGACGCCGACGAGCACGGCCGCGGTCGGCGACTCGTCGAGCAGGGGAATGGCGAGCAGGACCACGGCGACGGGGCTCAGGCTGCCCACGGTCGAGCTGCGCTCCGCGCCGAGACTGCGGATGGCGAAGGCGTACAGCAGGCCGGCGCACAGGCCGACCCCCAATCCCTGCACCACGAGGAACAGGGCGATGTCGCTGCCCGCGGCTGACGCCACGCCGGTGGGCAGCACCCCGGTCAGCACCAGGAGCGCCATCACAGCGAACGAGGGCAGGCACAGCAGACCGATCGATCCGACGGGATCGAGGTCCACCTCCTTCAGTCCGACGGTGTACAGCGCCCACAGCCCGCTGGCGACGAGCAGGATGCCGGCTCCGGCCAGCACCTGTGTGTTCAGCGGGAACACGTACCGCCACACCAGGGCCACCACGCCGGCCGCGATCAGCCCCAGCCCGGCCGCCTGCGTGCCCCGGGGGGCGCCGCGGCCGCCGGCGACCATCAGCGCGGAGACGAACAGCGGGACCATGCCGGGGACGATCGAGCCGACGAACGCCGCCGAGGTCAGGGAGCCGCCGTACATCGCGGCCAGGAAGAACGGCACCCCCGCCCCGCAGGCGATCTTGAGCGCGGCCGCCGGGCGCACGGCGGCGATCCGCCGGCGCCGCCGCCACAGCGCGGGCGCCAGGACGAGCAGCGGGACGCCGAAGCGCAGCAGGGCCGCATCGGCGGGGAGCAGGGAGGAGGCGCTCAGGGCCCGGGCGCTGAGTGCGAACGCGGCCCAGATCAGCACGGTCACCACCAGTGCGAGGGTGCCCTTCGCCTGTGGGGAGAGCCTCGGGCGGACCGCGGCGCCGGCGGGTGGGGGCGCCGTCGCGGGTCCGGCGTTCGTGGTGACCAAGGGGGTTCCTCCAGCCTCAAAGGGGCCGGATCCGGCCATGGAGCAACGCTAGATCTTTCCTCGGGGCAGCCGATTGCCAGTTCTGCCGTCCGGACATACGTTTGAGGCAGAATCTGCCAAGGAGTGGTCATGGACGCAGTCGATCTGCAGATCATCCGTGAGTTGCAGGCCGACGGGCGGCTGTCCAACCAGGACCTCGCCGACCGGGTCCGGCTGTCCCCGTCGCCCTGCCTGCGCAGGGTGCGGCGCCTGGAGGAGGCCGGCCTGATCCGCGGCTACACGGCCATGGTCGACCAGGTCGCCTTCGGCCTGCCGATCACCGTCTTCGTCCGGATCCGCCTGGACCGCCACACGAAGGAGGCGGTCCGGGTCTTCGAGGAGCACGTCGCGGTCATCGAGCACATCCAGGACTGCTACCTGATGGCCGGAAGCAGCGACTACCTGCTCCGCGTGGTCATCGAGAGCCTGGAGGCGTACGAGGCGCTGGTCCGGCACCGGATCCACGCCATCCCCGGCATCGCGTCGATCGAGTCGAGCTTCGCGTTCGGCAGCGTGAAGCAGTCCAGGGTCTACCCCGCTCCCGCGTAAGGAAGTGAGCGGCAGCAGGGCGGCTGACCGGCAGGTCTCCTGCCGGAGTCACCACATGGTGATCTTGATCTCGTGGCGGTGGGGCCCATGGGTCGGTCGCGTAGTTTTGCCCCGTGGCCGGCTTGCCCGGGATCGACTTCCCGTCGTCGTCCCAGGCTCTGCCGATGCGGTACGCGGGGAGGGGCCGGCATGTGCGGCAGTCGGGGTGGGCGTGGCTCAGGGCGGTCGCCGAGCGCGCGGTGGAATCGGCTGCGCGAGGCCCACGTAGCGCTCTCACAGCCACCGCTCGTGACGTCGTCGACCGGCGCCTGGGCACCCCGTCTCCTACACCGCTGAGGGCACCGGCCCGGGCCTGCTGTTCGTGCACGGCACGGGAGGTCACGGAGAAGCCCAGTTCGGGCACGTCCGCGAGCAGTTCAGCGACCGCTACACCGTCATCACCCCCGACTGCTCGGGCAGCGGCCTGACCCCGCTGCACGCGGACGAACTCAGCCTGGACGAGCTGGTGGAGCAGGTGATCGGCGCGGCACGCGCGGTCACCGACGAGCCCCTCGACATCGTCGGCTTCTCCCTCGGCGCCGTCGTCGCGGCCGCCGCCGCGGCCGAGCACCCCGCGCTCGTCCGCCGCCTCGTCGTCATCAACGGCTGGGCCCGCAAAGACGACCCGCGCCAGCAGCTGGCCACCGACCTCTGGCGGCGGCTCGCGGCCATCGACGAGGAGGCCTTCGCCGCGTACAGCGCGCTGCTCGTCTTCTCGCCGCCGTTCCTCGCCGGCATCGGCAGCGGGGGCGTCAAGGCCACCGTCGCCGGGATCAAGGCCGAGGCGTGGACGCTCCAGCAGATCGAGCTCGACCACCTCGTCGACATCAGCGACCGCCTCCCCGCCATCGCCGCGCCCACCCTGGTCATCGGCTCCACCCGGGACGCGCTGATCCCCGTCGAGCACTCGCGCGAGATCCACGCGGCCGTGGCGGGCAGCGAGTACGCCGAGCTGGAGAGCGGCCACGTGGTCATCTTCGAGAAGACGACCGAACTCGTTGAGCTGCTCGGCGATTTCCTCGACCGGGACTGACCGACCGTCCCCACGGGCGATTTCGAGCCGACGGGTGGGCGCTCCCATGGCCGGAACGGGAACCTGCCGTCCCGACCTACCCTCTTGGAAGGGGATCCGGGTACTCCGCCCGGTACTTCCGAGACCCGGGAGGGGACCGACGTGGCGTCCGTGGGAGAGAGACTGAGCAGAGCGCGGGAGCGCACCTTCATCGGAAGGGAAGAGGAACTCGGCCGCTTCGGTGCGGCATTGGCGGGGGATCCGCAGGCGCCCTTCGCGTTCTACCTGTACGGGCCGGGCGGTATCGGGAAGTCGTCGCTGGTGCGGAGCCTGGCGGCCGAGGCCCGTGCGGCGGGCCGACTGCTCCTGGAGCTGGACGGCCGTTTCGTCAGCCGGGACCCGGCCGACTTCGAGCGTGCGGCCGGTCCCTTCCTGGACGTCGCCGGCACGGTCCTGTTCGTGGACTCCTTCGAGCACTGCCAATGGCTGGAGAGCTGGCTGTGGCAGCGCTTCCTGCCCCGCGCCGCCGACGACACCCTGGTGGTCCTGGCCGGCCGCATCCCGCCGCACGCGCAATGGACCGCCGACCCCGCCTGGTCCGGGCTCCTGCACGTCGGTGAACTGGGTCCGTTCTCCGATGAACAGGCCCGGAGCCTGCTGGCGGCGGCGCAGATCCCGCACGAGCTCGGGGAACGCATACTCCACTTCGCCGGAGGCAATCCGCTGGCCCTCTCCCTGGCCGCGGCCGCGGGTTCGGCGGGCTGGAGCGGCGAGGCGATGTGGGCGCCATCGGCCGACGTCCTGCGCACGCTGATGGCGGGCCTGATCGGGGAAGTGCCGACGGCGGCGCACCGGCGGGCCCTGGAGGTGGTGGCCCAGGCGCACTCGACGTCCGAGGAACTCCTCGCCACCGTCCTGCCCGAGGAAGACGCCCACCTACTGTTCGACTGGCTGCGGGACCTGCCGTTCGTGGAGTCCACCGCCCGCGGGCTCTACCCGCACGATGCCGCGCGGGAAACCCTGGCCGCAGACCTGCGCTGGCGCGCCCCCAACGCGTTCATGGCGATGCGCCAGCGACTGGCGGAGGAATACCTGCGCTTGTTGCGCGAGGGCGCCGACGAGCGGGTCAGCGTCATCCCCGACGAACTCTTCTACCTCTTCCGCGAGTTGGCGAGCCCGGCCCGGCGCGGGACTTCCACCCGCGAGGAGGAGGTGCACGAACGCGTGCTGCAGCCGGACGACATCGATGTCGTACTGCGCATGGCCGAGGAGACGGAGGGGGCCGCCTCCGCGGACCTCGTGCGCTACTGGCTGGAGCGACAGCCGCAGGCATTCAGCGTCTTCCGCTCGGTGAGCACCGGCGAGCCCGTGGCGTTCACGACCCGCCTCCAACTGTCGTCCCCTCCCGACCCGCAGGACCTCGCCACCGACCCCGTCGTCGCGGCCGCCTGGGAGTACACGACGGCCACCGCCCCGGTACGGGCCGGAGAGCACATCGGCATGAGCCGGTTCTCGATCTACCCCGCCCGCTACCAGGTCCCCTCCGTCGTCATCGACCTGAGCAACTCCCGGGCCCAGGCGGAGGCCGCCCGCGGGCGGGGTCGCGCCCACGGCTTCGTCGTCTACCGGGACGCCGAAACCTGGGCCGCGCGCCTCAAGGGCGTCATGCACGACACCGGCGCACGGGCGCGGGTCGGCGAGTACGCGTACGGGCTGTTCTGCATCGACTGGCGGCAAGTGCCGGTCGAGGCGTGGATACGCCACCTCATCACCGCGACCGAAGTGCCGGCCCCCTCCGGACCGTCGGGCTTCTCACGCACCGCGTTCGACCAGGCCGTGCGCGAGGCCCTGGCGCACTGGCGCGACCCCCGCGCCTTCGCCGCCTGCGCCCTGACCCGCGCACGGCTCGCGGCCGACCTCACCGATCCGGTCGGAGAGCTGCGCGCCCTGCTGCGCCAGGCCGTCGACGACCTCGCCGGCGACCCGCGCGGAGTGCGCGCCCGCGAGGCCCTGACGGCGGGCTACTTCTCCGGAGCACCCACCCAGGAGGCCGCAGCCCGCCGCCTGGGCCTGCCGTACGGGACCTACCGGCGCCACGTCCGCCAGGGACTCGACCTGCTCTGCGAGGAACTGTGGCACCGGGAGCTGCACGGGAGCCCGCGGTAGCGGACACCGCCCGGCCCCCCCGGTCGCCCCGGTGGACAGGTGCGGACAGCAGTGGACAGTCATGACCGCCGTCCGCTCTGGATAGTGGACACCGCCCGGCACGAGTCTGTGCGACATGAACGTTGCACACACGCAGACGGGCCGGGCGGCAGCCGGAGCCCACCGGCCCGGAACCGCCCTCGCGGCGCTCGCCGCGGCCCAGTTCACCGTCATGCTGGCCACCTCGATCGTGAACGTGGCGCTCCCCCAGATCAGCAGCGGAGTGGGGCTGTCGGACGGCGGCACCACCTGGGTCGTCAACGCCTACGGCCTGGCCTTCGGGGCGCTGCTCCTGGCGGGCGGCCGGGTGGCCGATCTCCTCGGCCGCCGCCGGGTGCTGATCGCCGGGCTGGCGCTGTTCGCGGCGGCCTCGCTGACGGCGGGACTGGCCGCCTCCGCGGGCGTGCTGATCGCGGCGAGGGCCGTTCAGGGCCTCGGCGCCGCGGCCATCGCCCCGGCCGCGCTCGCCCTGGTGATGGACCTGTACCCGCCCGGACCCGGGCGGGGCAGGGCACTGGGGGTGTGGGGCGCGGTCTCCGGCGCGGGCGGGGCGGGCGGTGTGCTCCTCGGCGGTGTCCTGACCCAGGCGTGGGGGTGGCCCTGGATCTTCCACTCCGTGGCGCTCGGGTCGGTTCTCGTCCTGGCCGCCGTGGCGGCCTTCGTACCGCGGACGGCCGGTAGGAAGGACGGGCGGTTCGACCTGCTGGGCACCGCCGCCGTCACCCTCGCCCTGACGTGCCTCGTCTGGGGCCTGACCGCCGCACGCGGCACCGGCTGGACGGACCTGCGGGTGCTGGGCGCCCTGGCCGGCGCCGTCGCCCTGTTCGCCGCCTTCGTCGTCATAGAGCTCCGTCGGTCGAACGCACTGATACCGCCGCGCCTGTTCAGCGCCGGCCGGGTCGTCGCGGGCAACCTGCTGATGGCACTGCTGGGCTCCGTGTGGATCGCACTGTTCTTCTTCCTGCCGCTCTACCAGCAACAGGTCCTCGGGATGTCCCCGCTGGCCACCGGTGCCGGTCAACTCCCGCTCGCCCTGGCCAACATGCTCGGCGCGACCCTGGCCTCCCGCATCTCCCGGCGCATCGGCGCCGCCGCGACGGTGACCGCGGCCCTGTTCACCGAGGCGGCCGGCCTGCTGTGGCTGTCCCGGATCGACGCCCACGGCAGCTACCTCGCGGACGTCCTCGGCCCGAGCATCCTGGTCGGCCTCGGCCTGAGCGTCGCCTTCGTCCAGCTCACCGCACTCGCCGTGGACGGTGTCCCCCCGCAGGACGCGGGGCTCGCGGGCGGCCTGGTCAACACCACGCGTCAGATCGGCGGTGCGATCGGCCTCGCCGCCCTGGCGACGCTCGCCGGCTCCGTCACCCAACGCGCCGCGGCCCACCGGCCGCACGTAGAGGCGCTCACCACCGGCTACCGCACCGCCTTCGCGGTCTCGGCCGCAGTCCTGGCCGCCACCGCACTCCTCGCACTGCTCCTCGCCCGCCGCACCGGCCGGCCCACCACGACCGCCCCCGCGCCGGGGGAGAAGGGAAACCCAGCCGTGTTCACCATCGACGAGACCGCACCCGTCACCGTCCGCCTGAGCACCGTGATCGACGCCCCGCTCGCGACGGTGTGGGAGCTCCACACCGACATCGCGGCGTGGCCCACCTGGAACGCGGACATCGACCGGGCAGAGCTCCACGGCCCGCTGGTCCCCGGCAACTCCTTCAGCTGGCTGACCCACGGCCTGGACATCACCTCCACCGTGCACGAACTGGTCCCCGGCGAGCGGATCGTGTGGGGCGGCCCCGTCGACGGCATCACCGGCATCCACGTGTGGACGTTCGAACAGCACGGCGACCGGGCCACCACCGTCCGCACCGAGGAGTCCTGGAGCGGCGACCCGGTCGACGCCGCCGTGGACGAACTCGCCGCGGCCCTCCACGACTCCCTGGACACCTGGCTCACCCACCTCAAGCACCGTGCCGAACACGCTGCCTGACCTGCCATCACACCCACTCGAAGAGGTTCTGACATGACGACGCACAAGCCCTACCTGACCGGTCACTACGCCCCCGTCCCCGAGGAAGTCACCGCCACCGGTCTGACCGTCGAGGGCACCCTGCCCCCGGAGCTGACCGGCCGGCTGATCCGCAACGGCCACAACCCGAAGCCCGGTGTGACCCCGACGCACTGGTTCAAGGGCAGCGGCATGGTCCACGGCATCCGGCTCCGTGAGGGCCGCGCCGAGTGGTACCGCAACCGCTGGGTGCACACCCCCGCGTTCGACGGCGCCCCCTACATGACCGAGAACGGCCCCGACCTGACCGCCAGCACCGCCGGCACCCACGTCATCGAGCACGGCGGCCGCCTCCTCGCCCTGTGCGAGTCCAACTTCCCCTTCGAGCTCACCCCGGAACTGGAAACGGTCGGCGCCTACGACTTCGGCGGCAAGCTGCGCACCGCGATGACCGCGCACCCCAAGGAGGACCCGCTCACCGGGGAGCTGCACTTCTTCGGCTCCTCGCCCCTCCCGCCGTTCCTGACGTACTACGTCTCCGACGCCAAGGGCGAGATCGTCCACAGCGCCGAGATCCCGGGCGCGACGGCCTCCCTGAAGCACGACTTCGCCATCACCCGCCGCCACGTGGTCTTCGTCGAGGGTAACGTCACCTTCGACCCCAGCGAGCACTCCGGCATCCCGTACGCCTGGAGCGACCAGCAGCTCTCCCGCATCGGCATCATGCCGCGCGGCGCCAACGGCGCCCAGCACCTGCGCTGGTTCTCCATCGAGCCCGGCAACATGCTGCACGTCTCCAACGCGTACGAGGACGGCCAGGGCCGCATCGTCCTGGAAGGCCCCACCGTGGACCGCGAGGGGTTCCGGCTGTCCTGGAACTGGTGGACCGGCGCTCCGGGGCGCGGTTCCGAGCCCGCCTCCCGCTCGTACACCCGCCGCTGGGTCGTGGACATGACCGCCGGGACCGTCGACGAGCAGATCATCGACGACCTCGCGGTGGAGTTCCCGACCCTCAACGAGGAGTACCTCGGCGCCGAGAACCGCTACCAGTACGCCATCTCGTTCCCGGACGAGAAGGGCTTCGGCGGCTACGGCGTGGTGAAGTACGACCGCACCACCGGCGCTCGCCGCATCCATCAGGTCGGTGACGCCCGCCTGCCCAGCGAAGCGGTGTTCGTCCCCGCGGCCGGAGCGAGCGGCGAGGACGACGGCTACCTCCTGACCGTCGTCTCCGACCTCAAGCAGAACGCCTCGCAACTGCTGGTCCTCGACGCCTCCGGCCTCGACCGCATCGCCACCGTCCACCTGCCGCAGCGGGTGACCGCCGGGGTCCACGGCTCTTGGATCGCCGACGACACCCTGACCGCCCCCGGGAACTGACCACCCCCGACACCCCAGCCGGCGCTGCCGGCCACCCCTCCGCGGCGGTGGCCGGCAGCGCCGTACCCGTACCCGTACCCGGGTGATCTTGCCGTCGCGCCGGTGAACACCGGTCCGCCGGCTCCGGCTGCGCCGCCAGGTACCCAGCGTCGGCGGGGTCCGTCCGTACGGCTCTACGTCGTGACCGGAAGGGCGTCCGGGCGGGGCCGCGCCGGGACCCGGGCCGTCCGCGCCGCCTCCACCGCCGCGGCCGAGGTGTAGAGGGTCAGTGCTCGCCCGCCGTGGACCAGCTTGGCCGCCGCCCAGTGGAACGGGTTCGCCCGTCCCTCCACGGCAACGGCGTGGTCGCTCACCAGCCGCTCGACCCGCGCCAGCAACGCCGGGTCGAGACTCCTGCGCAGCCTGCCGCGCGCCTCCTGCTGCTGCGGGGCGTACAGGTTGAACGGCAGGTACAGCGTGGCGTCGTCCGGCTGCGCCCCGTCGCGCGAAGTCATGCTCCAGCACAGAGTCGGGCGTACCCCGGGCGTGTCGAGCGGCTCCGATCCCTGCGGGGCGGTGTCCGTCACCAGACCCGCCGCGGCGGCCGCCGCGGCGCGGCCCAACGGGGCCAGCCGTGCTTCCAGTTCGGCGGTGGAGCGCTCCGCGACCGTCGTGTAGAACTTGATACGGGCGTGCGGTGACTCGTCCACGTCGAGCGCGAAGAAGGCCGGCATCAGATGGGCCATGCCCTGCGGGTCGTGGCGCTGCAGCCAGCCCCACGCGCCGCCCTGGCCGAGCCGGTCGAGCGCCGTCCCGACGGTCTCCCGGCTGCGCTCGGTGCCCGCCGCCAGCGTGTCGAAGTACACCTTGGGGCGTGCGATTCCCGAGGCGCTGACCGAAGCCGCCAGGCACATCCCGAACGCCGCCCGCTCGCTGCGCGGCCGGAACAGGTCGGCGACCTCCCGGGCCCGCTCCAGGCGTGCGAGGCCCAGGCGTTCCAGCTCGGCCAGCGTCCGCCGGCCGCGCTCCCAGCTCCCGGTCGCCGAGACGGGGCCCCGCTCGGGGAGCGGCCGGAAGAAGAGCCGGACGTCGACCCGGTCCCCGTCGAGCACGAGAGAGTATTCGAACGGAGCGGTCGACACGGCGTCCTGCCGGGTCCCGCCGCCGTCGGTGTCCCGCGAGACACGGTGGCCCCACCCGTCGAAGAGGGTCCGCACGGATTCCTCGGCCGCCGCGTCGAAGCGTTCCCCCAGGCCGAGCACCTCTCCCAGGTAGCGCAGCCCGTCGACGGCCAGTCCCGCGTATCCGGGCCGCTCCGACGTCACGGGGCGACCGGCTCGGGGGTGGGCGGCAGGTAGGGCTTGGAGTCGATCCCGGGGTACATCCGCTCCAGGTGCCCGATCGTCTCCTCGGTCCAGTAGTCGTCCCCGGCGGGCGGGAAGCCCAGCAGGTGGCGCTGGCGCGGGTCCAGTTCGACCATGAGCTCGTGCAGGGTGTTCCAGTTCGGGTGCGCCGGCCGCATCGACCACAGGTGCTTGTCCGTCCAACGGGCCTGCGCGCCGTGCATGTTGAAGAAGAGCGCGAGACGCCGTCCGAGCAGTTCGTTGTAGGCCGACCCCCGGTGGACGATGTCGCCGACGAAGAGCAAGAGCGAACCGGCCTCGGCCTCCACGGGCCGCTCCTGCTCGTACAGCCCCGGATACTCCGCCTTGTCGTACGAGCCCTTGCCCGCGTCGGTCAGCAGCGGCAGCCCGAGGTGTGCGGCCCGGTCGACGACGTAGGTGGGCGCGGTGTCCACGGTCACGTCGGTCAGGTAGAGGATGCCGTACACGCGCTGGTAGACACCGTCCGCACGCGGGTGCACAAGGCTGCTGGCCGCCCAGGCGTCGTTGTGCAGGGTCTGGTCGCGGCTCTCCCCGTACGCCGTGCCGTACTTGGCCTGGATGAAGGAGCTCGTCAGCCGCAGGTCGGTGGTGCCGAGCAGTTCCTCGACGACGTCGATGACCCGGGTGTCCAGCGCGTGCCGGTTCAGGTCGTTGCTGGTGAAGGGGAACGGAACCGCGTGCTTGAGGGCGTTGACCTCCTCGGGCGTGCTCCCGCTCGCCTCCGGGTCGGGGAAGTAGGTGTCGATCGCGGCCTGCGCCCGGGCGAGGGCCTCGCCCGTCACGAAGCCGGGTACCAGGGCGTATCCCCGGCCGGCCAGTCGTTCCACTATGTGCTTGGTGTCCATGGCGTCCGTTCGTCTCAGCTCTCGGAGAGGTGGTCGTGCGGCCCGTCGCTCCGCCCCGTGCGGCGGGTGCGGGACACGACGATGTTCTTGTGGAAGGCGTCCAGCCGCATGGACTCGCCGACCGCTTGGCCCTCGACCTCGATCCAAGCGTGCGCGGCGAAGGGCATCAGGCTGACGCCGGAGACCCAGTCCGGCCAGCTGCCGCGCAGGCGGGCCAGCAGGGCCGCCGCGATCGATCGCTCCAGGCAGTACGGCCCGGCGGCGCGGCGGCTGACGGAGACGACGTCGCTGCGCGCGGCCAGTGCCTCGGCGCGGGTGGCGGGGCGGGCGCCGCCGCTGAGCAGGCGCAGCGCCCGCTCCAGCGCGTGCGGGCTCAGCCGGGTCAGCAGGCGGCTCGCCGTGACGGCCAGCATCGGCAGGGGCCGACGGCGCAGTGGCAACCGGGCGCGGGGCTCCAGGGTCATGGGCAGCGTCACGTCAGACCAGCACCTTCGCACGGCGCATGGTGTCGATCAGCTTCGCGACGTCCGCGGGTATCCGGTCGGCCGCCTCCGGGTGGCGTGCGCACAGCTCGGCCACGACTTCGTCCTGGGTGCGTCCCGCAGCGAGCATCTCGAACACCGACGTCCCCATCGGGTTGATGCGGAAGTAGGTGCCGGACTTCTTGTCCAGGAGAACGGCCGCGTCCTCGGTCTTGGTGAGTACGACGTGAGGGGAGATCTTCAGCATGGTGAGGCCAGTCGTCGGTTCGTGAGGGGGCGTTCGGGCGCCGCTGCCGGGGCCCCCGCGACAGCCTGCATCCAGGCCTCCGCGGCGACGGTCAGCTCCAGCGCGTTGGTCTCGTACTCGGGGCGCATCGTGTCCCGCAGGGTGGCGCGCAGCCGGTCGATGTCCACCAGGCCGTGCTCGGCGAGCAGCGAGTCCTCGAACAGGCCGAGGAGCGAGCGGCGGTTGCGGGCCAGGCCGCGGTGCACCGACATGCTGAACTCGCCCTTGGTGGAACGGGAGAGCGCACCCGTCCGGGAACCCGGCGTCGCGTCCACCCGCATGGCGGCCTTCAGGACCGGTTTGAACCCGGTGCCCGGCAGGGCCTCGGCGCGCGACACCGAGAGGGCGGCCTCCAGTACCGCGTCGTCCATGTACGGCAGCGACAGGGTGATCCCCTGGTGCTCCATCAGGGCGCGCAGCGGGCCGAGCCGTTGTCCACCGATGCGGTGTCCCGCGATGCTGGTGTGCACCGAGCGGGTGTCGGCCTGCGAGGTCCGACCGGCATCGTCGGCGGCGGCGACCGCGCGCACGGCCTCGACGTTGGCGGGCGTCGACCACGGGGTCACGCGGACCTGCGGGCCCCAGCTCAAGCCGGGGCCGAGGACGTCCGGCCGGGGCAGGTGCAGACTGCGCAGCTGCTCCTCGAACCAGCCCTGGTACGTCTGCTGCCGGGCGAGCCCGCGCAGGACGGAGGGCATGCTCCAGCGCCGCAGCCGGGCGAGATCGCGGATGCCGCGGACCGCACGCAGGGGAGCGCGCGCGTAGAGGTCGCCGAAGTAGGACGGTGCGATGGTGAACAGCTCGTCCCCGCCGAATCCGCCGATGTGGACGTCGGAGCCGGTGGCGGCGAAGATCTTGGACATCGCGGTCTTCCGTGCACGGTTCCGGATGAGCGTGTACGGCTCTCCCAGTCCGTACGGGACGTCCTGGACGAGCCCGCGGCCGAGTTCCCAGATGCCGTCGTACGGGCCCGGGACGTCCTCGGGGCCGAGGACCGTCAGGGGCCGGTCGATCTCCTGCGCCGCGATCGCCGCCCAGTGGGCGTCGTCGTGGTTGGGGTCGACGGTCTGCTCGACGAACGACTGGAAGCGGGCGCCCTGGCCGGCCAGGAGGAAGCAGAGGGAGGTCGAGTCCATACCGCCCGACAGGTCCGCCGAGAGGCCGCCGGCCGTGGCGAGCCGGACGGCCACCGCTTCCTCCAGCGCGGCCCGCACCTTCGGAGCTCCGTCGGCGAGCGACAGCGTCGGCGCCGGGGGACGCCACCAGGTGGTGGACTCGACCCGGTCGGCGGTCATGCGCAGCCTCTGGTCGGCGGGGAGCCGGTGGACCCCGTGCCAGTAGGTGCCCCGGGTCAGCCCGTAGTCGAATCCGGGGTGCAGCATCCCCCAGGCGACCATCTCGATGCGCGGGGTGGCACCGCTGAGCCGGGCCAGTGGTTCGGCCGAGTCGGATGCGGCGTACGAGCCGTCCTGGCGCCGGGCGTAGAACACCTGGCGCAGGCCCGACGCGCTCCCCTGGACATGGGTGGAGCGGCCGTCGGTGTAAAGGATGTGAAAGCTGCCGGCGATCTCGTGCGCGGCGGCCATCAGACCGTCGGCTTCGTCGTGCTGTGCCAGCAGGCGGGCCAGACCCCCCGCGTCGATGCTCGTCTCGCCGAACAGCGCGAGGCGTCTGGCGCCGGCTTCCGCGGCAATCAGGCGGGAATGGGAGCGGTCCGCGACCACCCACGTCCGGCCTGAGGCATACGTCAGCACTTCGGTGTTCTCAGTCGGCCCGGCATAGACCGGAAATGCGTCATCGACGTTCTCCGGGAAAGCGATGAACCATGACGCACTCAAGGAATCCCCCTGGCCAACTAAATTTGCGCACGGCGATTAGATGATCGCGGTGCCCTCACCGTCGTTGCTGGCCCAGCCGTACCACATCGTGAGTTCGGAGAACTCGCCGATGGGCAGCATTTCGGGCGCCTCGTATTCGACAACCTCGTGGTCGTTCATTTGTGTCACCCCCTTCCGTTCGATTCATCTTCAACCTAACAAGCGGGGGTGGGGATTCGCGAGAACGTTTTTTTGATACCGTCGCCCGTTATGGCCGAAAACCACGGCCCGGGCGAAATGGAATATCGAACTCCGATTGTCGAATGCGTGGCGTGTGCACTGGTCTCCCGGTGGATCAGGCGTGCGTCGCGGCGCCCTGCGCCCGCGGCAGCGGTGCACCGCTGAGTGGACCCGAATGGCTGGAACAGGCCCTCTTGACTGTGAAGTGGACCTGGAGCACTCCGGTCCAAACGAGCGCCGAGCCCAGCAGGTGGAGCATCACGAGGAGCGAGGGCAGGGCCGTCACCGACTGCACCAGCCCCACGAGCCCCTGGCCCAGGAGTACGGCCAGGAAGGCGACCGCCTTGCGGCGCGCGACGCCGAAGCCGTCCTTGGGCAGCGCGGACAGCAGGGCTCCGGCCAGGACCAGGACCGCCCCGGCCAGCACGCCGTGGACGATGGTCACGGCCGTCCAGTTGAAGGGCATGCGCGCCACGTCGGAGGAGTCACCCGCGTGCGGTCCGGAACCGGTGGCGAGCGTGCCCACGAGGACCAACAGGGCCGTCACCGCGACCAGGGCCGTCGACAGCGACCGGATCCGCGCGCCGGACCGGCCACCCTCGCCGCCCGCGCCGTGCCCAGTGCCGTCGGCGCCGGCATCGGCATCCGCACCAGCGTCGGCATCGGCATACGCCGCGTGCCAGGTGTACACCGCGGCGGTGAGCAGCAGCGTGGCGGCGAGGAAGTGCGCGGCGACGATGTACGGGCTCAGCCGCATCCATACGGTCACTCCGCCGACGACCGCATTCAGTACGACGATCCAGAACTGCGCCCATCCTCCGCGCAGCACGGCGGGCATCGGCTTTTCCTGGAGGCGCGCGGTAATGATGACCCAGCCCACCACCGCGCACAGCGCTCCGGTCAAGAGCCGGTTTCCGAATTCGATGGCGCCGTGCACCCCCATTTCCGCAGTGGGGGCCAGTGTCTCTCCCGTACACATGGGCCAATCCGTGCAGCCGAGACCGGAGCCGGTGACGCGGACGATTCCACCGGTCACGATGATCGCGATACTCGCCACGACCGAACCCAGCGCGGCCAGTCTGACGCTTCTCGCTCCGAGTGAGTACCTGCCGGCGAGCCATGAGAGGGGAGTACGCACGATCAGCCTTCCTTTATTTTGCTTTTACGATCTGTGGCGCGGAGCCCCAGCGTACGCCGCGCGTTTACCCGCACTTGACGGGGCGTCGCAAACGGAACGGAGCGAGCGCCCCGCTGTCGAACTCGGCGGGATCTCCGGCGAGGGTGCGGGGCGCACCGCTGACCACAGGAAGCCGTCGACTCGACCGCGGGGAAGCGCGGAACGAACCGCACCAGCCTGCCCGCGCCCAGCGCGCGGGCAGATCACGGCCCCCTGGGGGAAGGTGGGCACATGACGTACGACGAGGGCTTGGCCCAGCGGATCAGGGGGCAGCTCGGCGAACGGCCGGACATCACCGAAAAGCGGATGTTCGGCGGGCTGTCCTTCCTGAAGGGCGGCAACATGAGCGTGGGCGTGGTCGGCGACGAGCTCATCGCGCGGGTGGGCGCGGAACGGACCGAGGAGGCGCTCGCCCGGCCCGAAGCCCGGCCCATGGACTTCAGCGGCCGACCGATGCGCGGCTGGGTGACGGTCTCGGGCCCCGCTCTCGCGGAGGACTCCGTCCTGCGGCACTGGGTGACGGCGTCGATCGATTTCGTCGACACCCTCGCGCCGAAGTAGCCGGTGCCGCCGGAGCCGGGGCGCGCTTCGAGTCCGGCGGCTCGTACCGCACCCGGGTCACCGGCGAGAACACCGCCTCCGGCCGCTTCATCGCCATCGGCGGGTTCTCCTGCAGCGGTGGCCAGTGGACATGGTCCGGTTCTGCGGTGCATTGGCCTTGGCGCGAGGCTGATCTCAGTGATCGCCCGGTGGACCGCCTACGGGAGCCGTACGCTCGCAGCCGCTCGTTCGGGGCGCTGCCTCGTCGTCGGCGTACCGGCGCACGACGTTCACCGTGTGGCGTGGTCGAGGACGAGCTCAGCGGGGAGGGGCAGCTGGGCTCACGTGAGCGGTACGCGTGGAGTGCCCCCAGCCGTGTCCCGTGACCAGGCTGGGGGCTCGTCCGGAGGTGCCGGCGGGTGTCAGCCGCCGGCCTTCGCCTTCGTGGCGGTGGCACCCGCGGCGACCGTCGGGGGCTTGAGCTGGATCCAGCCCGCCTTGCTCGGTGCGCCTTCCTCGTTGAGGAGGAAGAGCATGTAGTAGCCGGGCGGGGCCGAGGCGGCGGTCGGTGGGGCCTGGAGCTCCAGGAAGTTGCCGCCGCGGCTCTTGATGCGTAGTTCGAGGTGACGCTGGCTGGTGTTGATCGAGTGGGTGGCGGTGGTCGGGGCCAGTAGGACGGCGCGGGTGACGTCGTTGGGCGTGCTGGTGCTGACCGTGATCTTCTCGTTGTAGGCGACGCTGGGGTTGAAGATCAGGCCGAGCGAGGGGCGGCTGCCCTGGTGGAGATAGGCGGGCTCGTAGATCTCGATGCTGCCGTTGTTGTTGTCGGTGATGTCGGGGTCGTTGGCGAGCTGCTGGAGCTCGTCGCCCGTGACCATGACTCGGCCGTCCGGGAGGACCACGGCGTTGGAGTGGTAGCCGCGCGGAAGCCGCTGGACGGGGCCGAGCTTCCAGTCGCCGTTCTCGTCGCGCAGTTCGACCTGGCGGTACTTGAGGTCGGCGTTGGGGTTGTACGGCCCGTTGCCGTAGTCGCGGATATCGAAGGCACCGTTGACGGTGAGCAGGTTGCCGTTCGGCAGCAGCAGAGTGTCGTCCTGGGTACGCCCGAAGGCGCGGGGCTTCTCGGTGTTCCACTTGCCGCCGGCGAGACGGTAGGTGTTCGGGTCGTTGCGGTCGCCGCCGAGGACCAGGACCGAGTCGGGGCCTCTGAAACCGGCCGGCAGGGGGACCGCGGAGCCGTAGTTGCGCCTCCACTGCCCGCCGTCCGGGCCCGGCTTGTCCTTGTTGATGTCCGGGCGGTTCGGCAGGTCGGTCTTGGTGTCGGCGAGGGTGTCGAAGAGCCATTGCTGGTCCACGGAACGGCCGAGTCCGTAGATCTTGCCGTCACGCAGTGAGAACAACTGCGGATAGTCCCACTTGAAGGGGGCTTCGGTCTTGAGCTGGTCCACTCCCCAGCCGATCGGCTTGACCGACTTGTCGAAGGGCACCTGTTGGGTCGCGGCGGGGAAGCGCTCGACGACCGGGGTGGGGGTGCCCCAGCCGAGCTCCGACTGGCCGGACATGATCACCTGGCGTCCGTCGGCGCCGGTGACCACGCTCGGGTACCACCGGCCGACGGACATGTCCTTGTTCAGGTACCACTCCTCCGCCCAGGGGTCGAAGACCAGGGACAGCTTGGCTCCGCTGCCTCCGTTGCCGCCGAGGTTCCCGCCGAAGACGCCGAGCATGCCGTTGGGCAGGTAGGAGTGGCCGGCACAGAAGAACGGGGCCGGGCGGGGTTCGTTCTTGCCGTCGGGCATGTTGACGACCGGCGGCTTCTTCTCGGTGAACGCTTCGGAGCCGGTTCCCTTGGCGGGGTCCCAGATCCAGGCGCGGCCGGCGTTCTCCTTGCCGATGGTGTCGGTGGGGGCGGGCTCCTT
Organism: Streptomyces sp. NBC_00597; assembly: GCF_041431095.1. Lineage (GTDB taxonomy): Bacteria > Actinomycetota > Actinomycetes > Streptomycetales > Streptomycetaceae > Streptomyces. Next base: position 2,172,319 of record NZ_CP107757.1, on the reverse strand, counting down.
CTGCGGGTTGACCTCGATCCGCTCGAAGGAGAACAGCAGGACCTTGCCGGTGGGCAGCAGCGCGATGTGGGCCGCGAAGTCCGGGGATTGGAAGTACTCCCGGAACCGGCCGAACTCGGCGGCGTCAAAGGACGCGTTGGCCTTCTCTTGGGAGGCGGTCAGCGCCTTGAGCCGCTCCGTACGGGTGGTCTGCGGGTACTCGCCGATGCCGGCCATGGCCGTTCGGGTGCGGGCGTGCGCCTCGGCATGTTCCTTGCCGAGTGTCGCGGCTTCCTCCGGGTCGACGGTGACCGGTGCGCTCGCCGCCCGGGAGGCGGGGCCGTACGGGACGGCATCGCCCTCGTCTCCGTGACCGGTGTGGGCGAGTACGGGGCCTGCCGAAGCCAGGGCCATGGACACAGCCATCGCGGTGGCGGCGCAGACGGAGATCGCCGTGGCGAGTCTCCGGCGGGCGGGTAGGCGCGGACTGCTGCGGGACATGGGACTCCTTGCTGGCGAAAGGAAGGCACAGCGCTCCGACTGGGGGACACGTCGGCTGACACGGGCTGCGCCAGGACTGCCACATGATCACGCACAGTGACGAGATTTAGTGTTGAGGCGCGCCGGTCGACTGTCACCCCGAGGCGTGCACGCGGGTGACTCCGACCAACCCAAAGGTTTCTGCACGCCCCCTACCAGTGCATTCGGGGCGTGAATGGGAGGCGGGCGGCGTAATCGGCCAGTCGGAGGGTGGGAGGGTGTGCGAGTGCCGCATACGTTGTTGATTACTCTGCGCGGTATCGGCGTGGAGGTGTCGATCTTCTGGAGAGAGCATGGTGGACGATCTCAAGCTGCGTGAGAGCGACGACATCCAGGGCGATGTGATCGCCGGCTTCAAGAAGGACCAGATGGCCTTGCTGTTCCTCAAATTCGAGGACGCGGCGCGGGCGCGCACCTGGGTCAAGGCGTTGGAACCGCAGATCTCCACGACGCGGCAGGTGGCCGTCTTCAACGCCGCCTTCAGCAAGGCCAGGAAGGCCTCGGCCGGCGACGATCCGAAGGCGCTGAAGGCCACCTGGATCAACGTCAGTTTCACCTACGAGGGCCTACTGCAGCTGACCGGCAAGGACCCGCTGCCCTCCGTGAAGCCCGGCAGCGGACTTGAGGCCTTCAAGCAGGGCTCGGACAAGCGGGCGCTCGGGGACACCGGCGACAGCTCGCCGGAGATGTGGCTCTTCGGCAACGGCAAGGGCCAGGTCGTCCACGCCGTGCTCACCGTCGCCTCGGACACCGTTCAGGACCTCCAGGCGACGGTCAGACAGCAGCGCGAGACGTGTGCCGCGGCCAAGATCGTGATCGTGTTCCAGCAGGACGCCGCCACCCTGACCGGCAGCCGGAGGGGGAAGGAGCACTTCGGTTTCAAGGATGGCGTCAGCGAGCCCGGTGTCATCGGCTTCGACGAGCCGGACCCCGTCAAACCCGAGTACGTCAAGGGCCATCACGGCACCCGGCTGATCCCGCCCGGCGAGTTCGTCGTCGGGCACGACCGGGTGGGTGGCATGCCGCACGAGACGCCCGACTGGGCTGACAACGGAAGCTTCCAGGTGGTGCGCCGGCTCGGCCAGGACGTCCCCGGTTTCTGGTTCCAGGTCGCCGGGCAGCTGAAGGCGCTCAAAGAGGCCAAGGTGGTGCCGCCCGAGGCCACCACGGAGTGGCTGGCGGCCCGCCTCGTCGGCCGGTGGCGGTCCGGCACTCCCGTCGCCACGTGCCCGAATGCCGACCGGCCCTCCAGCGCGCTGGCCGGGGAGGACAACGACTTCGGCTATCGCAACGACCCCGAGGGCTTCATCACCCCGCTCTTTTCGCACCTGCGCAAGACCAACCCCCGGGACGGCCTGCAGGAGAAGCCCGGCGACCGGCCGTTCGACGAGAACCCGGTGATGGACCGCCGCCGGATCATCCGCCGCGGCGCCCCGTACGGCGCGCCCTTCGACCCCGCCTCGGAGGGCCCCGGAGGGCCGGACGAGAAGCGCGGCCTGCTGTTCGTCTGCTACCAGTCGGACCTTGTGCAGCAGTTCGAGTTCATCCAGAAGGCGTGGATCGACAGCCCGGACTTTCCACCCAACCGGACCAACAAGCCCGGCCCCGACGGAATGGTCGGCGCCGCCGGCAAGCTCAGCTACGAGACCCCCGGCAAGACCACGCAGCTGAGCCTGAGCCAGTTCGTCTTCACCGAGGGGTCCGTCTACGCCTTCGCTCCCTCGCTGACCCTGCTGCCGCTGCTCGGTGACGGCCGGCTCACCGACAAGCCGCCCGCGGTCGTCCGGCCAACCGACGCCTTCCTGCCCATCCCCGACATGCAACGGGACAAGGGCAAGAGCTGGTACTGGGCGTATGGGGCGGGCAGCGACAGCGGCGTCTGCCGGACCGTCTCCATCGCCGACGGGGACGAGCACACGGACGTCATCGAGCGCCCCGACCGGCCGCTGACCATGTGGCCGTGCTATGTCGGAGTGACGAAGGTCGACGCGGTCCTACCTGTCCCGGACGAACAGCGGATCAATGGCCGCAGCCGGTTCTGGCTGTTCCACACCGTCGAGGGCCGGCAGGTCTACCGGCGGATCTGGATCGCCGACGGCGCCGAGTCCGGGCTCCCTCCCGAGCAGGCGGCCGGGACCGACCTGCCGGACCGTTCGCTCTCCGCTTGGACCTCGTTCAGCGGCATCGAAAGGGTGGACGCCTTCCTGCCGGTGCCCGACATGCAGCGGGTGAACGGCAAGAGCCACTACTGGGTCTTCCACACCCTCATGGGTCGTCAGGTCTACCGGCTCATCTCGGTCGCCGACGGCAGGATGCACCAGGACGCCCTCGAACGCGGCGACCGAGGGCTCGACCTGTGGCGATCACTGACCGGGATCACACGGGTCGACGAATTTCTCGCGGTCCCGGACATGCAGCGGATCAACGGCATGAGTCTGTTCTGGGTGTTCCACCAGGACCAGTACCGGATCATCGTGATCCGCGACGGCAGCGGCCACGAGGACCAGATCACGGTCGAGGACCGACCCCTGACCATGTGGAAGTCCCTGACGGGCTGACGGACGCCTTGCCCTTGGTCCTCGGGAGCGGCCGCTCGACCGTCGGCCACCGCCTCCCCGCGTGGTGGCCGCCCCCGGGGGCCCGGCCGTGGCGGGACCGGAGAGGCGGGTGCGGTCTCGGCGTGTTCCGGCCAGGCAGTCGGGCCGCACCGGCGGCTGATGGCGAACGGTGTCGCCGCCGGGTCTTTGGGATCGTGAGAGGCTCAGCATCTGCTGGTGGTACACGGATGGCACCTCAGCTGACCAGCAAAGACGCTCATCTTTAGCGGAGTTGGCCGGTGGCTGGTCCGTGAATGGTCCGGATCTTGGTCCATCCTCGGGATGGCGGCAACGCGTCACTCCGGGCTGCAATGCGGCTCCGGCCTCCCTGGGGCTTCAGCGTGTCAACGGCGTGACGAGCGGCTGTCAGCAGCGGAGGCTCCCGGTCTGCTGATGGACATGCGGCTCTGCCTGCGCAGGGTGGGGGCGCGACCGTGCTGCGGCTACATCGGGGCGGAGTTGATCCGCCCCGGTCGGCCCGTTGGGTGGTGCTGTTCGAGCAGGTCAGCACCACCCAGCCTGATGGCTCGTGTTCCACCGTCCGCTCACGCATAACGGAAGGCTGGTCAGGCACGGTCAGGGGGAGGTCGCTCCTGCCCCCTTGTGCGTCAGACGGGGAGCAGCTGCCACTGCCGTTCCCGGTGGTCGCCCTCCGCCCTGTGCTGCTTGATCGCTGTGGGGGCGTTGGTGTCGACTCGCAGGATCAGACCGCTGTTCCGGTTCGCGATCTCGTACACCGGCGGGGTGCCGGTCGCGGGGTGAGGGCCTGGGCCGGGGTGAGTCCGGCGCCCACGAGGAGGGCCAGTTCGCCGTGGTAGCTGATGCCGTGCGTGGTGGGGTGGCCGGCGCCGCCCGTGCCGTCGGTGCCGGCCAGCAACGGGACCCCGGTCCGGAACATCCGCAGCGCGACGTCGGCCGGGTACCGGGCGACGACCGAGACCGGCCCCACCCGCACCTCGCCCTCGCCCGGGCCTTCGGTCCGCATGCGCTCGATCTCCTTGAGCCACTGCGGGTCGGCGTAGGGCCGCAATCATGGGTCGTCCACGAGGGCGTACTCGGCCGGGCTGTCGGTGGTACCGGTCAGCGAGGTCAGCGTAGGTACGACGAACATGCCCCGAGCCGCAGCGTCTTACGCGAGGGCGTCGTCGGAGAGCCCGTCGGCGGGGGCGTGGGCGAGGCCGTCGACACCGCAGTCGATCGCGAGGCGGGCCGAGCGGCGGGTGAGGGTGTGGGCGGCGGTACGCAGCCCGCGCTCGTGTGCGGCCCGCACCAACGCGCGGATCGTCTCGGGGGACAGGACAGGCATCGGTGTGCCGATCGCGGTTCCGTCCTCGATGAAGATCTTGAGGTGGTCCGCCCCGTCGGCGATCCGTGCCGCGACGAAGGCGTCGGCGTTCACGGAGCTGCCGGTGACGCGCGACGTGGTCTGGCAGCGGATCCACGACCGGGCACGCGGCGGGACCGCGTGAGGGGTACGGGGCAAGACACCCTCTACGCCTTCACGGGGGTGGCCGCGATGCCCCGGACCAGCAGCGCGAGGATCTCCTGGAGCCGGTGCTCCAGCGGGGCGCGGCGGGTCTCGGGGGTGGCGCGCGCCCATTCGTACAGCGCCCCGAGGTAGAGGTCGCGCAGGGCGTGGCCCACGCGCTCCGCGGAGAAGTCGGCCGAGAACTCACCCGTGGCGTGCCCGTGCTCCACGATCTTCGCGAAGATGTCGGCGAGGTGCGGGTCCTCGTGCAGGGGGCGCCCGGCCTTGACCCAGGCGGTCAGCATGGCCACGGTCAGCTCGCTCTCGGCGTCGTTGATCCGGCCGAGGACCTGCATGCACTGCGCCAGCTGCGACAGGGCGCTGGGGCAGCTGGGCGGCATGGACTCGGTGACCTCGACCTGGATCCGCTCCCTGCGCTGCTCCGCCCAGGCGAAGATCAGGTCTTCCTTGCGCTGGAAGTAGTTGAAGAAGGTCCCCCGGGCGACGTCGGCGCGTTCGGCGATCTCGTCGACGGACGCGTGGTCGTACCCCTTCTCCGTGATCAGGGCCAGCGCGGAGCTGTAGAGGCGGTCGTGAACGCGCTGCTTGTTGCGCGCGCGGCGGCTGACGGGTTGGTTGTCCACACTGACTCCATGATTTCGCGGGTTTGACCCGGGGAGGCCTCGCAGGACGCGCTGCCGGAGGCTCCCGCCTGCGACGTCGGCGTGTCTCACAGGCCCGCAAAACTTATACCATAGTCCAAACTTTCACCATGGCCGAAACCACCCCGCCCGTCCCGGCTCACTCCTGGCCGCCGACCTGCGCGAACTCCCGCGTCAGAGCGCCCGCGCTCTCCTCCCCCAGCAGACGGCTGACCGATACCCGCAGGTCGTGCCGGGAGGCCAGGTGCTGGCGCAGCCGGGAGGCCATGAGGGAGTCCAGCCCCTGGTCCCGCAGCGAGCGGTCGAGGTCCACCTCGTGGCTGTCCATGCCCAGCACGGACGCCGCGAGCGCCGGCAGGTCGACCCCCGCCGGCGCCACCGCCCCCTGGTCGCCGTGCGCGGGGTCGCCGTGCACGGGGCGGTCGTACGCGGGCTGGTCGGGCGCGGCCGCCGGGGCGGACTGCTCCGGCGTGCGCCGCCGGCCCCCGGTCAGGCGCTCGCGGACCTGCGCTGCCAGGGCGGGTATCCGGTCCAGGCCCGTCGGCCCGCCGAGGGCGGACCTGCGCAGGGTGATCCCCTTGATCCGCGCCACGACCCGCCCGTCGTCCCCCAGCACCAGCACGTGGCCGCGCACCGAGGCACCGGAGGCACCGGCGGCGACCGGGGCACCCGAAGCCGCCCCGGTCGTCGCCAGGCTCCAGAAGCGCTCGGGCAGTTCGGCCGCGAGCTCGACGGAGTCGAAGCCGACGGCGGCGTAGGTGTGCCGCGCCCCGAAGCGTGCCGCCGGCAGCGCCGCCAGGAGCGGCAGGAGTACGGACTCCCAGCCGGCCGGCGTGGCCACCTGCGGGCGGCGCATGCGGCTCAGGGTCATGCCGTCCCGGCTCCAGGAGCGTTCGACCGCCAGGAACGGCGCGTCCACCGCGAAGCCCAGGCGCGCCAGGTGCTCCTCGAACCGGGCCTGCGACACGTAGCGGCGGCAGGAGGCGAGGGCCCGGTCCAGCACCGCGTCGCCGCCCTGCCGCAGCTCGGCGGCGCCTCCCTCGCGCACGTCGGCCGTCATGCACAGCACGGGCTCGGCGAACCGGGGGTGCAGGGCGTGGACGGTGCACCGCCAGCCGGCCTGGTCGGGGCGCATGGTCAGCCTCAGGCGCACGAGGTCGGCGTCGGAGGCCTCCACCGGCGTCCCGCCCAGGCGGACCCGGTGCAGCGACCAGGCGGCGCCGGGGCGCAGTTCGTGTGCGGCGCCGAGCAGGGCGTCGGCGTAGACCATCGGGGGGACGGGGGCGAAGCCGTGCACGCTGATGGCCTCGCCCCAGGCGGCCGGATCGGTCCGGTCCGCGAGGCTCGTCTCGCGGACGTGGACCGGCGCCGCAGCGGTGGCGGCGTCCTCGCGCGGAGCCAGCCGCAGCGCGATGCTCTGCCAGGGGTAGCCGGGCAGGGCGACGGCCTCGGGGACGCCGCCGTGGTACCGCTCCCAGTCCACCCGGCCGCCGGCCGCGAAGAGCCGTCCGACGGAGCGCGCCAGGGCGGTGGCCTCGTCCTGGTCGCGCCGGAGCGACTCCACGGCGGTACCCGCGGCGCCCAGGGTCTCCTCCACGCCGTGCGTGAGCAGCGGATGCGGACTCACTTCGACGAAGACGCTGTCGTCCGCGCTCCCCGCGGCCCCGACCGCTTCGGTGAAGCGGACCTTGTCCCGCAGGTTCCGCGCCCAGTACGGGCCGTCGAGCTCGGAGCCGTCGACGGGCCCGCCGGTGACGGTGGAGACCATCGTCCTCGACACGGGCGTGGGATCGAGCGCCGCCAGCGCGTCGACCAGGTCCGCCCGGAGCTCGTCGGTGAGGGGGCTGTGCGAGGCGACGTTGACCTTGACCCGGCGGGCCAGGACCCCGCGGGCGTCCAACTCCCGCGCGACGGCGTCCAGGACGGCGCTGTCTCCGGAGAGCACGGTGGCGGTGGGCGCGTTCTCCGCCGCCACGCACACCCGGTCGCCGTAGGGCGCGACGGCCTCCGCGGCCTGCTCGGCGCCGAGTTCGACCGCCAGCATCGACCCGCGTCCCACCAGGCGCCGCATCAGCCGGCTCCGGCGGCAGATCACCGCCGCCGCGTCGGCCAGGGTCAGGGCTCCGGCGACGTGGGCGGCGGCGGTCTCGCCCATGCTGTGCCCGACGCAGACGTCGGGTGTCACACCGCGCTCGGCCCAGGCCGCCGCCAGGGCGATCTCCATGGCCCACAGGACGGGCTGGACCACCTCGACCTCGGCGGGGAAGGACTCGGCGGGGGCTTCGAGGAGTTCCCGTACGGACCAGCCCAGTTCCTCCCGGACGGCGCGGTCGCACTCCTCCAGGGCGGCGCGGAAGGCGGGTGAGGCGGCGAGCAGGCCCCGGCCCATGCCCGCCCACTGGGAGCCCTGCCCGGGGAAGACGAACACCGTGCGCTTGGCGGGGCCGCTCGGGGCCTTTCCGGTGCCGGCGCCGGCGGGCTCCTCCCCGCGGGCCAGCCGTTCGAGGCGGTCGGCGAGGTCCGCGTGGGTGTCGCCCACGGCCCACAGCCGGTGGGGGTGCGCCTCCCTGCGGGTCGCGGCCGCGGCGCAGATCGCGTCGAGGGGGGTGCCATGCCCCTTTCCGCCGGGCCGCAGGAAGGCGGCGTAGGACAGGGCCGTCCTGCGCAGCGAGTCCGCGGAGCGGGCCGACAGCACCAGGAGCTCGGGCCCGGCGGGCGCGGGCCGCGGCGCCGTCGCCGGGCGGGGCTCGGGCACGTACTCGCCGAGGACGACATGGGCGTTGGTGCCGCCGATGCCGAAGGAGCTGATGCCGATGAGGGCCGCGTCCCCGGCGGGTGCGAGCGGTTCGTTCTCCGTCACCAGCCGCACCGCCCCGGCGCTCGCGGCCACCTGCGGGTTCGGCCGGGTGACGTGCAGCGTCGCTGGGATGGTCCGGTGCCGCAGGACGAGCAGGGCCTTGATCAGGCCGGCCATGCCCGCCGCCGCCTCGGCGTGCCCGATGTTGCTCTTGACGGAGCCGACGCGCAGGGGTCCGGCCGCGGCGCCGTGCCGGGCCCGCTCCTCGATCAGGGCGCGCAGTTCCACGGCGTCGCCCACCGTGGTCCCGGTGCCGTGCGCCTCGACGTAGTCGAGGCGGTCCGCGCCGATGCCCGCGGACCGCAACGCCTCCCGCAGCATGGCGCGCTGGCCGGCCACGGAGGGGCGCAGGAGCAGGCCGTCCCCCTGCCCCTCGTGCGTGACGGCGCTGCCTCTGATGACGCCGAGCACCGGGTCGTTGTCCTTGACGGCGTCGCCGAGGCGCTTGAGGATCACGGCGCCGATGCCGTCGCTGCGGACGAACCCGTCCCCGTCGGCGTCGCCGAAGCGGCAGCGGCCGCCGGGCGCCAGCATGCCCCCTTGCGAGTAGGCGATGGCGTCGTCCGGGGTCAGGACGAGATTGGCCCCGCCGACGACGGCCAGGTCGCTCTCGCCCGTGAGCAGGCTCTGGCGGGCGCTGTGCACGGCGACCAGGGACGAGGAGCAGGCGGTGTCGAGGACGAGGCTGGGTCCGCGCAGGTCCAGGCAGTAGCTGAGCCGTCCGGCGGTCACGCCGCGGATGCGGCTGCCGGCCGCGCCGTGCACGTCGGCGGTGGCGTGCGCCTCCCCGTACTCGGCGGTGGCCTGTCCGACGAAGACGCCCGTACGGCTTCCCGCGAGGGACGAGGGGACGATGCCGGCGTCTTCCAGGGCCTCCCAGACGACGTGCAGGAGCAGCCGCTGCTGGGGGTCCATCGTCTTGGCCTCCACCGGTGCGATGCCGAAGAAGGCGGCGTCGAACCCGAAGGCGTCGGCGAGGAATCCGCCGTGGCGGCTGACGGTCTTCCCGGGCGTGCGCGGGACCGGATCGTAGAACCGTCCGGCGTCGAAGCGGTCGGGCGGGACCGGTGTGATCGAGTCGGTGTTGTCGAGCATGTTCTGCCATAACTCGTCGATGCCGTCCGCCTGTGGGAACCGGCATCCCATGCCGATGACGGCGACGGCCGAGTCCACGTTTCGGAATTCCTCAGGCATTTCCCCACCCCTAGTCCTGATGGCGCGATCGTGCACCTGCCTCCACCGCAGATGCCCGACCAAAAATACACTTGAGATCAATTTTGAGCTAACGACTATGCACGCCAAATCCCCGCGATTGCAGCGAAGTTGGACAGCTCTGGCTACTTGTGTCCCAGGTCACAGAGAATTTGTACTTGCGTCAAAACTTGTCTTGCCGTCTATAGTTGCTTCCGAGATCACGATGGCTGGCTGGAACGAGGCCACGGATCCGGGGGCAGAGATCGGGGGATCGCCGTGCACCACACACACTCCGCTTCCTCACTCCCTCCTTCCGTTCGGAGACCTGACGAGGAGTACTGAATGGCGGCGACCATGCCGAGGCACACCATTTCCGGCCCTTCGGGCAACGGACTTTTCACCAACGGCACACCCACGCGCTCGTGGACGGTCAGCACCGCGAAACCGGTCACGTACGAGGTGCGTTTCGAGAACGGCCTCCTCGACCCCGCCAACCCCGCCCTCGCCGAGGCCGGGAACGCCGCCGGGACCACCGGTTCGCGGCGCCTGCTGGTGGTCGAGGAACAGGTGCAGCGCCTCTACGGCGACCGCATAGCGGCCTACTTCGCGGCGCGCGGCCTGGACACCGAGACCTGCGTCCTGCCCGCCCACGAGCAGCTCAAGACCATGGAGTCGGCCTTCCGGGTCGTGGAGTCCATGGACGGCTTCGGCATCGCGCGCCGCCACGAGCCCGTCGTCGCCATCGGCGGCGGCGTCCTGATGGACATCGTTGGCCTCGCCGCCAGCCTCTACCGGCGCTCCACCCCCTACGTGCGCGTGCCGACCACGCTCATCGGCCTCGTCGACGCCGGCGTCGGCGCCAAGACGGGCGTCAACTACGGGCGCCACAAGAACCGTCTGGGCACCTACCACCCCTCCTCGGTGGCGCTCCTGGACCCGATGTTCCTGTCCACCCTCGACCAGCGCCACATCTCCAACGGGCTGGCCGAGATCCTCAAGATCGCCCTCGTCAAGGACCGGACGCTCTTCGAGCTGCTCGCCGCCCACAGCAAGGCCCTGCTCAGCAGCCGGCTCCAGCCCGGCGACGACCCCTCGGACCGCCGCGTGGCCGAGGACGTCCTGTGCCGCGCGGTGCACGGCATGCTGGAGGAGCTGCAGCCCAACCTCTGGGAGCACCAGCTCCAGCGCCTGGTCGACTACGGCCACTCCTTCTCGCCGGTGATCGAGATGGAGGCCCTGCCCGAGCTGCTGCACGGCGAGGCCGTCTGCGTGGACATGGCCTTCACCACCGTCCTCGCCCGCCGCCGCGGACTGGTCGACGACGACGAGGCCCAGCGCGTGCTCGCGGTCATGGACGACTTGGGGCTGCCCGTATGGCACCCCGCCTGCACGCCCGCGGCCATGGAGCGGGCCCTCGCCGACACCGTCCGGCACCGCGACGGACAGCAGCGGCTGCCGCTGCCGATCGGGATCGGCCAGGCCTGCTTCGTCAACGACCTCACCGCACCGGAGGTGCGCGGGGCGCTGGAGGAACTGCGCGAGCGGGACCTGGCCCTGCGGAGCGCCCTGTGATCGTCGCCGACACCTCGCAGGCCTCGCACGTCCACGGCGTGCACGGCGCGGAGGGCCTCACGTACTGGAAGTGCCTCGCACGCCGCACCGGCACGGCCGGCTCCTGGGAGGCGGTGGAGTGGGCCTGCCTGCCGCCCGGCGCCGTCAGCGGGGCCCACCGGCACACCCGTACCGAGGAGATCTACTTCGTCCTCTCCGGCCGGGGGGAGTTCCTCCTCGACGACACCGCCCACCCGGTGCGCCCCGGCACCCTGGCCCTCACCCGCGCCGGCAGCACCCACGCGCTGCGCAACGTCGGCGACGGGGAACTCGCCTGGCTGGTCGTGGAGATGTCCACGCCGGCGACGCACGCCGTCCTCACCCGGGACACCACCCCCTTCCCTCCTGGAGGACACATGCCCCGCAGCCGGGTCTACCAGCTCGACGAGGTGCTGCGCGTCGATCCTTCCGAGGCGTTCGACGGCCCCTTGTCCACCATCCGCATCCTGACCCTCGACGAGGGCGGCAGCCGGACGCTCACATCGCGGCACAGCGAGCACGTCCTGTTCACGATCGACGGCGAGGGCGTCGCCGACGGGCCGGGCGCCCGGGTCGAGCTCACCCCCGGCACCGCCCTGACCCTGCCGCTCGGCGGCGAGGTCCGGATCGAAGCCGCCGAGGGCGGACTCCAGCTCTTCCACGCCGAGATGGACGTCCCGCACGCCCGGGGGAAGGACCGATGATCGTCTCTCCCGCCGCGGCCCACGCCCGGGTGACCGGGCCGGGCGGCGGTTCCGACACCGGCTCCGGCACCGCCACCGGCGGGGGCACCGGCACCGGCTCCGTCCTCAGGCGCTGTCTGGCCCGGCGCGGCATGCTGCATAGCGAGTGCGAGGCCGTCGACCAGCTGGTCCTGCCGCCGCACGTCGGCGTGGAGCACCTCGGCCGAGCGGGGGTCGACGAGGCGTGGTTCGTCCTGTCCGGGACGGTCACGGTCGACGAGTGCGACTCCCCGCCCTGGACGCTGCACGCCGGCCAGCTGATGCTCAGCCCGGCCGGCACCCGCCCCCACATCAGGGCCGGCGCCGAGACGGCGACGCTGCTGCTCGTGGCGACGCTCCCCGACGAGCGCGCCGCCCAACTCCCCCCTCGTACACCGGAGATCCTCCATGACTAGTCCGGCCGCACTCGCCCCGGCCGCCGACGACCCGGTCAACGGCGCCTGGCCCCAGGGGTCCATGCGGGCCGTCGCCGTCGTCGCGCACCGGACCGTCGAGACCGTCCGGGTCCCGATCCCCAGGCCGCTCGCCGGCCACGCCCTCGTCCGCGTCGCCTACGCCGGACTGTGCGGGACGGACCTCGAACTCCTGCACGGCACGGCGAGTTACGTCCTCGACGGCCGCGCCACCCACCCGCACGTCGTCGGCCACGAGTGGAGCGGCACCGTCGTCGCCGCCCCGCCCGGTTCCGGTGTCGCCCCCGGGCAGACCGTGGTCGGCCAGACCATGGTCCCCTGCGAGAGCTGCGCCCACTGCCGCGGCGGGCGGCGCAACCTGTGCCCGCACATGCGGGAGGTCGGGCTGTACGGCCTCCAGGGCGCGGCGGCCGAGTACGTCCGGGTGCCGGCCTCCTCGCTGGTCCCGGTCCCCGCCGCGGTCGACGCCCGGTCCGCCGCGCTGGTGGAGCCCGCGGTCACCGTGGTCGAGGCCTTCCGGCGCGCCGGCTGCCGCGAGAGCGACCGGGTCGCCGTCGTCGGCACCGGGAGCATCGGCCTGCTCGCCGTCCAACTCGGCGCCCACCTGGCCTCGTACGTCGACGCCGTCGGGGTGGACCCGGCGGGCGTGGAGCTGGCGACCGGGCTCGGGGCCCGCCGCGGACTGCTGCCCGACCGGGCGGAGCCGGGCGCGTACTCCCTGGTCGTCGAGGCCTCCGGGGCCCCGGCCGGCTTCACGACCGCCCTGCGGCTCGTCGAACCGGGCGGCCGCGTCGCCGCCATCGGTGTGGCCCACGCGCCGGTGCCGGAGATGGACGCCGCCCGCATCACGCTCGACGGGATCTCCCTGCTCGGCATCCGGCACGGGCTCGACCACTACGACGACACCCTCGGCCTGTTCGCCCGCGGCGTGCTGCGCGCCGACCCCCTGATCAACCGGGTGCTGCCCGCCTCGGACGCGGACCAGGCCTTCCGCCTCCTGGAGGAGGGTCGCGGCGCCCGCCCGAAGATCCTGCTCCGGGTCGACCCCTCCGCCCCGGCCCACGAGGACGACCATGACCACTGAGAACACCCGCCGCAGCACCGCCTTCGTCACCGGCGCCAGCTCCGGCATCGGCCGCGCGACGGCCGTCGCCCTCGCCGAGGCGGGCCACCACGTCGTCGTCGGCTACCGCGCCGACGCGGAGGGCGCCCGTCGTACCGCGGACGCCATGCCCCCCGGTGCCGGGGCCACGCTCGTCCGGCTCGACCTGGGCGACCCCCGGGCCGCGGCCGAGACGGTCCGCCGCACCGCCGAGGAGCTGGGCGGGATCGACGTCTTCGTCAACAACGCCGGCGTCAACCGCCGCGCGGACGCCCTGGAGGAGGACGCCGAGGGCTGGCAGCGGCTCCTGGACGTCGATCTGACCGGCCCCTTCCTCTGCGCCCAGGCGGCAGCGGCGTCCATGGTCGCCGCGGGCCGGGGCGGACGCATCATCAACGTCACCTCCGTGCACGAGCACATACCCATCCGCGGCGGCAGCGCCTACTGCGCCGCCAAGGCCGCCCTCGGAGCGGTGACCAAGGTGATGGCCCTGGAGCTCGCCGAACACGGCATCACCGTCAACTCGGTGGCCCCGGGAGAGACCGCCACCCCCATGAACGGCGTCCCCGAGCACACCGACGCCGCCGACGTGAAGCGCCCCGCCATCCCGGCCGGCCGCCCCGGCCGGCCCCGGGAGGTAGCCGCCCTCATCACCCACCTCGCCTCGCCCGCCGCGGCCTACACCACCGGGGTGTCGCTCACCGTCGACGGCGGCCTGAGCCTCATGGCCGCGATCCCCAACCAGGGCTACGCCAACTCCCTGTGACGCGCGCCGCCGCACCGCCCACCCAGAAAGAAGACCTGCCCATGACCAGCCTGCTTCCGGCATCCCAGCGCACCGGAATCCCCACCGCCCGAAGCGTGGACCACTTCGCCTTCACCGTGCCCGACCTCGACCAGGCCGTGGAGTTCTTCACCACCACCCTCGGCGGCGAGCTCGTCTACCGGCTCGACCGGCTCGTGCGCGAGGACGACTGGATGAGCGTCCACCTCGACGTCGACCCCCGGGCCACCGCCGAGATCGCCATGCTGCGCCTGGGGCCCACCAGCAACATCGAGCTCTTCGAGTACACGGCCCCCACGCAGAACACCGTGCCGCCCCGCAACAACGACGTCGGCGGCCACCACCTCGCCTTCTACGTCGACGACGTGGACGCCGCCGTCGCCTACCTGAGCGGCCGGCCCGGCGTACGCGTCCTCGGCACCCCGCAGACGATGCCCGAGGGCTCCCCCAACGCGGGCGACCGCTGGATCTACTTCCTCACCCCCTGGGGCATGCAGATGGAGGTCCACTCCGTCCCGCAGGAGATGCCGTACCACCAGGAGACCGACGGGCGCCGCTTCGGCCCGGTCGCGCAGTGGCACAACGGCGACGAGAGCGCTCCGGCCGGCGGCATCCCCACCGTCCGCAACGTCGACCACGTCGCCTACACCGTCGCCGACCTCGACGCCTCCGTGGCCTTCTTCACCGAGGTCCTGGGCGCGGAGCTGCTCTACCGGATCGGGCCCCTGCCTCTCGACGCCGACGTCATGAGCACCCAGCTGAACGTGCACGGCGCCGGCACCATCGAGCAGGCCATGCTGCGCCTGGGCCCGACGGACAACATCGAGCTCTTCTCCTACGGCGTGCCCGGCTCCTCCGCCCACCCGCCGCGCAACAGCGACGTGGGCGGCCACCACCTCGCCTTCTACGTCGACGACGTGGACGCCGCCGTCGCCTACCTCCGGGCGCAGGACGGCGTGGAGATCCTGGGCGAGCCGGAGACCATCCCCGACGGCCCCATCGCCGGGGACCGCTGGGTCTACTTCCGTACGCCCATCGGCATCCCGATGGAGGTCCTCAACATGCCCGACGGGGCCATGCCGTACGAGGCCGGCACGCCGGCGCGGCGCTGTGACGGCGGCCCGGTGGCCTGGACGAACCGTCCCTGACCGGACACCAAGGCCATCCGGCCACCCCGCCACCCCGTCGACAGAAAGGGACACCCATGCGGTGGGACGACATATACCTGGCAGGCACCGGCGCCTGGCTGCCGACCGACCACGTCACGGCCCGGCAGGCCGTCGCCGACGGCGACTACAGCCCCGAGGAGGCGGAGCGCAGTGAGCAGCTGCACCTGATCGTGGCCCCGCCGGACGCCTCCACCCCCGGGATGGCGGCGGCCGCCGCGATCCAGGCCCTGCGGCGCGCCGCGCGCACGCCGGGCGAGGTGGACGTGCTCCTGTATTCCGTCCTCAAGCACAACGGCATCAACGTCGCCAACCCCACCTCCTACGTCCAGCGCGAGGTGGGCAGCGCCGCGGCGTTCGCCGCCGAGGTCCGCGCGGGATCCAACGGCGGCCTGGCCGCTCTGGAGTTGGCCTGCGACCGGCTCGCGGCCCGACCGGACGCGAACCTCGCCCTGGTGACTTGCGCCGACATCTGGGGGCCGCCCCACTTCGACCGCTGGCGGGCCGACTCCGGCCTCGTCTTCGGCGACGGCGGGAGCGCCGTCGCCGTGTCGACGCGGGGCGGGTTCGCACGGCTGCGGTCCCTGGTGACCACGCAGGACCCCGAACTGGAGGGCCTGCACCGCGGGAACGACGGCTTCGGCGACTTCCGCAACGGCGCCGACCACCCGATAGACCTGTTCCAGCGGGCCCAGGCGTTCCTAGAGCGGATGCCCAAGGAGGAGTTGTGGAAGCGCGGCGCCGTCGGCCTGCACGCCGCCGTCGCCCGGGCCACGGACGAGGCCGGCATCGCGCTGGAGGCGGCCGACCACGTCGTACTCCCGCACTTCGGCTCGCAGTTGCTGCGCCGGCAGGTCCTGCAGCCGATCGGGCTGTCCGACTTCTCCCGCACGACCTGGGAGTTCGCCCGCCGGGTGGGCCACCTGGGAGCCGGTGACCAGTTCGCCGGGCTCAACCACCTGGCCGAGAGCGGCACCCTGCGCCCCGGTCAGCACATCGTCGTCATCGGTGTCGGCGGCGGCTTCAACTGGAGCTGCGCCGTGCTGGAGGTGCTGGACACCCCCGCGTGGTCGGGCCGTGAGAACGCCCCGCACCCCGGCCACGCGCCGGCCGGTGAGGGGAGCGGAACATGCCGGTAGGAATCGTCCGGACCGGGTCCCACCTGCCGCCCGGCGTCGTGGACAACGCCATGGTGGCCGAGTGGAGCGGCGCGAGCCGCGAGTGGACCAGCGAGCGCACCGGAATCGAGGAACGCCGCTACGCCGCCCCGGGTGTGGCCACCTCCGACCTGGCGACGGCCGCCGCCCTCGACGTGCTGGGCGCCGATCGCTCCGCGTGGCCGCGCGTGGACACGATCGTGGTGGCCACCTCCACCGGAGACCAGCCGCAGCCGGCCACCGCGGCCATCGCCCAGGACAAGCTGGGGCTGCACGGCGTCCCCGCCTTCGACGTCAACGCCGTGTGCTCGGGCTTCCTGTTCGGCCTGAACGTCGCCCGCGCCCTGGTGGAGCAGCAGGACGGCCACGGCGCGGCGCTGCTGATCGCCGCGGACATGTACTCGCGCATCATGAACCGCGGCGACCGCAAGACGGTCGCCCTGTTCGGGGACGGCGCCGGCGCCGCGCTCCTGGCGCCCGTCCCCGACGGGTACGGCATCCACGCCGTGCGGCTGGTCACCGACGGCGGCCTCAGCTCGCTGGTGGGCGTGCCCGCCGGCGGTACCGCGAAGGCACTCGACCCCCGGGCGTGGGAGGCGGGCGAGCACCTCTTCACGATGGACGGCCGCGGTGTGCGCGACTACGTCCTGACCACCCTGCCCAAGCTGGTCACCGAGGTCCTGCAGGAGAGCGGCCTGGGCCTCAAGGACATCGACCGGGTGGTCTTCCACCAGGCCAACACCCGCCTGCTGGAGCAGTGCGTCCGCGAACTCGGCCTCGATCCCGCCCGGGTGCCCATGACGGCCCCGGTGTACGGGAACACCGGAGCCGCCTCCATACCGATCACCCTCCACGACTCGCACCTCAAGAGCCCCCTGCGGCGCGGCGAGCGGGTGCTCCTGGCCGGGGTGGGCGGCGGGATGACGGCGGGTGCCGCCGTCATGACCTGGTACTGAACACCGACCGAGGAGTCTCAATGACGAAGTCAAGCCAGCTGCGTGACCGGCGGGGCGGAGGTGAAGACCCTGCCGTCACGCAGCAGAGCCCCCAACACGTTGGCTCGCCGACGGGCCAGGGCGATGACGGCCTGGACGTGCTTGCAGCCCTCACCGCGTTTCTTGAGGTAGAACTCCCGGTTCGGTCCTTCGCGGATGATGCTGGTCTGCGCGGACATGTAGAACACCCGTCGCAGGCGGCGGCTGTATCGCTTGGGCCGGTGCAGGTTGCCGGTCCGCCGACCGGAGTCACGCGGCACGAGCCCAGCCGCGGAGGCGAGATGGCCGGCGTCCGCGTAAGCGGCGAGGTCGCCCGCAGCGACGATGAACTCGGCGCCGAGTATCGGGCCCATGCCGGGCATGGACTCAATGATCTCGGTCTGCGGGTGACTGCGGAACGTCTCGCGGATCTGTTTGTCGATCCGCTTGAGCCGGTCGTCCAGGGCCAGAATCTGCTCGGCCAGGTCAGCGACGATCTGGGCGGCCGTGTCCTCGCCGGGCAGGGCGGTCTGCTGGGCCTGGGCGGCTTCCAGCGCCGTCGCCGCCACCGCGTCGGCACCACGCACGCTGCGGTTGGCCAGCCAGGCTGTGAGCCGGGCCCGGCCACGTCGGCGGATCGCCGCCGGGGTCTGGTAGCCGGCCAGCAGCACCAGTGCACCCTTATGCCCCGAGTAGTCGAAGGCCCGTTCCAGAGGAAGAAAGACGCCGGTCAGCACGTCCCGCAGCCGGTTGATCATTCGTACCCGGTCCGCCACCAGGTCCGTGCGGTGGGCGGTCAGCAACGCGAGGTCTGCCGCGAGCTGAGCTGGCACGTCGGTCGCGGCGAAGTCCCGGCGGTGGTGGATGGTTTCAGCGATGACGTAGGCGTCACGGGCGTCGGTCTTCGCCTCGCCGCGGTAGGCGCCGGACATCCGGTTGACCGTGCGGCCCGGCACGTAGACGGCTTGCTGGCCGTGGGCCGCGAGCAGGGCCAGCAGCAGCGCGGAGGACGTACCGGAGATGTCCACCGCCCAGTGGACGTCGACCACCGCCCCCCAGTGGTGGCCCTTCCCCGCGTCGATGCCGGCCCACGCCTGGGCCCGTCGCTCACTCACTCGCCCTTCCTCGTTCCGCACGGTTCGCCGTTGGCCCGAGGAACACGCCGCTGTCATCTCCGTAATCAGCGACCGAAGCGCACATCTCAATCAGCAGCCAGGGCGCCCCGGAGAGCCGGACGGCCACTCCTTGGGAGCCACAGAAGGCAAGACACCATCAGCCACATCCGGCCCTCCCGGGCCGCCCAACAACTTACGGAGACACCATGAAGCTCGAAGAGAAGACGGCGGTGATCACCGGGGGGACGAAGGGCCTCGGCCTGGCCATCGCCCGCGAGTTCCTGCGGGAGGGCGCCCGGGTGGTGTGCGCGTCCCGCTCGGAGGGGGACGTCAAGGAGCTGCGGGAGGAGTACCCCGGCCGCACCCACTACGTCCAGGTCGACGTCAGCGATCCGCAGGCCGTGCGGGAGCTGATGCGCACGGTGGCGGAGGACTTCGGGCACATCGACACCGTCGTCGCCAACGCCGGCGTCAACCGCGACGGCAAGGTCGAGTCCCTGGACCCCGGGGACTGGCAGACCATGCTCGACACCAACCTCACCGGGGTCTTTCTGTCCGTGCAGGCCGCCGTCCCCTACCTCAAGGAGAGCGGCGGGTCGGTGATCACCGTGTCCTCGTGCATGGGCAGCCGGGTCGCCGTCGGCACCGCCGGGTACGCCGCGTCGAAGGCGGCCGTGGAGATGTTCACGAAGGTCGCGGCCATGGAACTGGGCCGCAGCGGCGTACGGGTGAACTCCCTCGCCCCCGGCATCCTCGACGAGGGCATGGGCCGGGAGCTGGCCGACAA
Organism: Streptomyces sp. NBC_00597; assembly: GCF_041431095.1. GTDB lineage: Bacteria > Actinomycetota > Actinomycetes > Streptomycetales > Streptomycetaceae > Streptomyces. Next base: position 2,153,191 of record NZ_CP107757.1, on the reverse strand, counting down.
CGAGCGGGCCTGGGAGGCGTACAGCAGGCGCTTCGCGCTGGGACGTGCCGGCGAGGCCCGCGAGGCGGCGCGCGCGGCGGTCTTCCTGGCCTCCGAGGACGCCAGCTACGTCAACGGCGAGATCCTCGGCGTCAACGGGGGCCTGCTGTGGGCGTGACGCTCGACATCGACGAGGGGGTGGCCACCCTCCGCCTGGACCGCGCTCCGGTCAACGCGCTGGACCGCGAGGCCCAACGGGCGCTGCACCGGGCCGCCGCCGAGGCGGCCACCGATCCGCGGGTCAGGGCCGTGGTCCTGTACGGCGGCCCGGCCGTCTTCAGTGCGGGCGCGGACATCAAGGAGATGGCCGCCATGACGCACGCCGACATGCACGAGCACGCCGTCGCGCTCCAGGAGGCGTTCAGCGCGGTCGCCCGGATCGAGAAGCCGGTCATCGCGGCCATCAACGGCGCGGCTCTGGGCGGCGGGTGCGAGCTCGCGCTGACCGCCGACTTCCGCGTCTGCGCGGACGACTCGCGCCTAGGCCTGCCCGAGATCCTGCTCGGCGTGATCCCGGGCGCGGGCGGCACGCAGCGGCTGCCGCGGCTGGTCGGTCTGGCCGCCGCGAAGGACATGGTCTATTCGGGGCGGGCGCTGTCGGCCGAGGAGGCGCTGCGGATCGGCCTGGTGGACGAGGTGGTCCCGGCCGCCGAGGTGCTGTCCGCGGCGCTGCGCCGGGCCCGCTCGTACGCCCTGGGGCCGGCGGCCGCCCTGGCGGCGGCGAAGTACGCCATCGACCACGGCAGCGCGGCCGGGCTGAACGAGGGCCTGGCCGTCGAGCGGGAGCGGTTCGCCGCGCTGTTCGGCACCGAGGACCGGGAGCTGGGGATGGGCAGCTTCGTCGCCCACGGCCCCGGCCGGGCCCGCTTCGCGGGCAGATGAGCCCGCGCCCGCGCCCCCGTCGGCGGCTCGTCCCTGTCCCCGCCCCTGTCTCCACCCCCGTCCCCGTCCCCGTCCCGAAGAACCTTCTGGAGAGGTAGAGCTGTGCCCCTTCCCCTGTTCGCCCTGCTCGTCTGCGTGTTCGGGGTGGGAACCGCCGAGTACGTCATCGCCGGCCTCCTGCCCAACGTCGCCTCCGACGTCGCGGTCAGCGTGCCCAGCGCGGGCCTCCTGGTCACCGCCTACGCCGCGGGCGTGGTCGTCGGCGGACCCCTCATCACCGCGCTCACCACCCGCGTCGAGCGCAAGACCCTGATGCTCACGCTCATGACGGTCTTCACGCTCGGCAACGTCCTGGCCGCCGTCGCCCCCGGCTACGGGGTGCTCATGGTGGCCCGCGTGATCTCCTCCCTGGCCCACGCGACCCTCTTCGCCGTGGCCCTGGTCGTCGCCGTCCAGTCCGTGCCCGCCGAGAAGCAGGGCCGCGCCGTCGCTCAGGTCGCCGCCGGCCTCAACCTGGCCACGGTGCTCGGCGTCCCGCTCGGCACCCTCCTGGGCGAGGAGTTCGGCTGGCGCTCCACCTTCTGGGCCGTCGCCGCCGTGGCCCTGGTCGGCACCCTGCTCATCGTGGCGTTCATCCCGGCGGCCCGCGCCGGTGCCGACGCGGTCGCCCCCGACACCACCACGCTGCGCGCCGAGGTGTCCGTGTTCGCCCGGCCCCAGGTGCTCCTGGCCATCGCGATCACCGTCCTCGGCCAGACCGGCGCCTTCACGGCCTTCACATATCTGGCGACCATGCTGACCGACACCACCGGGTTCTCCGGCACGGCGGTCACGGTGCTGCTCCTCGTGTACGGCATCGGCTCGCTCGCCGGGAACCTGATCGGCGGCCGGCTGGCCGACCGGTCCCTGATGAAGTCCCTGTGCGGCATGCTCGTCGCCCTACCCCTCGCCCTGGTCGTGCTCGGCCTCACCCTGCACAACAAGGCGGCCGTGTCCGTGGCCGTGTTCGTCTTCGGCGCGGCCGCGTTCGCCATCACCCCCGCCCTGCAGGCCCGCCTGCTCGGCGCCGCGGCCGGGGCCCCCACCCTGGCCGTCTCGGCCAACATCTCCGCCTTCCAGCTCGCCAACGCCTTCGGCGCCTGGATCGGCGGCCTCGTGATCGGCTCGTCCCTCGGCGCCACCGGCGTCAACTGGGTCGCCGCCGTCATCTCCCTGCTCGCCCTGCCGCTGGCCGTCCACGCCCTGCGCTCCGACCGCCGCGCCGCCGGTGCGGGCACCGGCCCGGCGCCGGCGCAGAGCCCCGCGCCCGCCGAAGCCTGACCCACCGCAGCCCGACCCCGAGGAAGAACACCCCATGCGCGCAGTAGTGATGAACGCCTACGGAAGCCCCGACGTCCTGCACGAGGCCGACGTGCCCGACGCGCCCGCGCCCGGCCCCGGCCAGGTCCGGATCCGGATCGAGGCGGCGGCGGTCAATCCGGTGGACAACCAGGTCCGCTCCGGATCGAAGGGCGACGAGATCACCCTCCCGCTGCCGATGACCCTGGGCTGGGACCTCTCCGGCCGCATCGAGTCCACCGGACCGGGCGTGGAGCGGTTCGCCGTGGGCGACCCCGTCATCGGCCTGTCCGCCCAGCCCGCCACCGGGCTCGGCACCTGGGCCGAACTGGTCACCCTCCACGAGTCGCTGCTCGCCCCGGCCCCGCGCTCCATCAGCCTCCGGGACGCGGCCGCCCTGCCGCTGGCCTCGCTCAGCGTGCACCAGCCGTTCGAGCGGCTGCGCCTCCCGGCCGGGGCCTCGGTCCTGGTCACCGGCGCCGTGGGCGCCCTCGGCGGCTACGCCCTCCAGCTCGCCGCGCACCGCGGCTGGCGCCCGTCGGCGCTGGTCCGCGAGCAGGACGTGGACCTCGCGGAGGAGCTCGGGGCGCACGAGGTCCACACCACGGTGGCCGGCGCCGCCCGGGCCGGCGGGTACGACGCGGTGTTCGAGACCGCCGGCATCCCCGACGCGATCAAGGCCGTGCGGGACGGAGGGTCCCTGGTCACCGTCGTGCCCACGGTCGTTCCGCCCGCCGAGCGCGGCATCACCCCGCAGGTCTCCTACGTCGACCAGGACGGCGCGGCACTGGAGGAGCTCGCCGCCCTCGTGGACCGCGGGATCCTCACCGTGCGCGTCGCCCGCGCCCACCCCTTCGCCCGGGCGGCCGAGGCGGTAGCCGGCTTCGAGGCCGGCGGCGTCCGCGGCAAGGTGCTCCTCGTCCCCTCGGCCACCCCCGACGGCGCGGCCGGCTAGCCGGCGGCAGCGCCCCCGTACGCCGGGTGGGACCGGACCCCCGCGGTCCCACCCGGCCCGGACCCGTACAAGGAGACCCGGTGAAGATCGGTATCAACCTGCCCAACTTCGGCCCCGGCATGGATCCCCCGACGCTGCTGGGCTGGGCCCGCACCATCGAGGACCTGGGCTACGACCTGCTGCTGGTCTCGGACCACGTGGCACTGACCCCGGACGCCGCCGGCCGCTCGCCCGCGCCGTTCTACGAGGCGTTCACCTCGCTGGCCTGGCTCGCGGCCCAGACCTCCCGGATCGAGATCGGCACCGGGGTCGTCATCATGCCCCACCGCCATCCGCTGCTCCTGGCCCGGATGGGGGCGACCCTCGACCAGCTCTCGGGGGGCCGCTTCGTCCTGGGCGTCGGGGTCGGCTGGGCCCGCCAGGGCTACGAGGCCCTGAACGTCCCCTTCACCACGCGGGGGCGCGTCACCGACGAGTACCTCGCCGCGCTGCACCAGCTCTGGAGCGAGGGGCGGGCCACCTTCCGCGGCGAGACCGTCTCCTTCACCTCGGTCCACAGCGCCCCGATGCCGCGCCGCGAACCCGCGCCGCCGGTGTGGATCGGCGGCAACAGCCTGCCCGCGGTGCGGCGCGCGGCCCGCTTCGGCGACGCCTGGCACCCCCTGTGGCCGAACGCCGACTGGCTGCGGCACGCGGCGCTGCCCGCGCTGCGCCAGCTCAGTGCCGAGGAGGAGCGCCCGCTCCCGCTGCTCTGCCCCCGCATCCAGATCTCCCTCACCCGCACCCCGCTGCCGGACGCGGGCCGGCGGACGGGCCACGGAACGGTCGCGCAGGTCCGCGCGGACCTGCGCGAACTGGAGGCGCTGGGAGCCGCGTACGTCGTACTGGACACCGATCCGGGGGACCAGCGGCTGCGCGGCACCGCCCAGCAGGACTGGCGGACCCTCGAAATCCTCGCCGAGCAGGTCGTCGACCTCACCACCCACACCGTGCGCTAGGAGACACCGTGCCCGTCCCGGACCCGTCCCTCACCGATCTCGTCGCCGCCTTCGCGCATCCCGGGGCGGACCTCGCCCTGCTGCTGTGCGACCGGCACCCCGCGGACCGCCCGGCGCTGCGCGTCGTCGACGCCGAGCTGCGGACCACCACCGTCACCTACGGCGAACTGGCCGACCGGTCCCGCCGGCTGGCCGGGGCGATGCGGCGCCTGGGGGTGGGCGAGGGGGACCGCGTCGCCACCCTGATGGCCAAGTCGGCCGAGCACGTGGTCACGCTCCTGGCGACCTGGCGGCTCGGAGCGGTCCACGTACCGCTCTTCACGGCCTTCCAGTCCGAGGCCATCGCCGCCCGCACCGCGCACGCGGCGCTCGTCGTCGCGGACGCCGGGCAACTGCCCAAGCTGCTCCCGCCGGTCCGCGGCGGCGCGCCCGCTCCCCCGATCGTCGTCAACGGCGCCCCGGGCGGAGCGGACGGCGCGGAGCCCGCGCCGCCCGGGACGCACGGCTTCCGGGACCTGGAGGCGGGCCCGCCGCTGACGCCGGCCACCCGCGCGGTGGGCGGTGACGCGCCGTTCGTCGACCTCTACACCTCGGGGACGACCGGACAGCCCAAGGCCGTCACCGTCCCCGTCCGGGCGACGGCGACCTTCGCCGCCTACCAGCGCCACGGCCTGGACCACCGCCCCGACGACGTGTTCTGGAACCTGGCCGACCCGGCCTGGGGCTACGGGCTCTACCAGGCCGTCATCGGCCCCCTCGCGCTGGGCCTGACCACCACCCTGCTCCGGGCCCGGTTCGACCCCGAGCTCACCGTCCGCGCCCTCACCAGCCTCGGCGTCACCAACTTCGCCGCCGCCCCCACCGCGTACCGGGCGCTGCGCAACGCCCTCGGCGATAGCCCGGTGCGCACCTCCCTGCGCGCCTGCTCCTCGGCCGGCGAGCCCCTGCCCCCGGACCTCGCGCCGTGGGCCCGCCGCGTGCTCGGCGCGGACCTGTACGACCACTACGGCCAGTCCGAACTGGGCATGGCGGCCGGTCAGGCCTGGGACGTCGCGTCGGCGGCGGGCGCGGCGCCGAGCGAGGTGCGCGCCTTCCCCGGTTGGACGCTCGCCGTGCTCGATGCGGAGACGGGCCGCGAGACGGTGGGCGGGACGGGGCTCCTCGCCGTCGACGTGGCCCGCAGCCCCCTCATGTGGTTCACCGGCTACGCGGGCGGCGGCGGGCTCGCCCCGAAGGCGGGCGGGTCCTTCCTCCAGGAGGGCCGCTGGTTCGTCACCGGTGACCTGGCCGTCCTCGACGACGCGGGCCGCCTGCACGTGCGGGGCCGCCAGGACGACCTCATCGTCATGGCGGGCTACCGGATCGGCCCGACCGAGATCGAGAGCATCCTGATCGAGCACCCCGCCGTGTCCGAGGCGGGCATCACCGCCGCCCCGGACAGCCTCCGCGGGGAGGTCGTGGAGGCGTACGTCGTGCCCGCCCCCTCGGCGGCCACCGGCCCCGCGCTGGTTGCGGAGCTCCAGGCCCTGGTGAAGACCCGGCTGTCGGCCCACGCCTATCCGCGGCGCGTCCACTTCGTCACGGCGCTGCCGAAGACGGACAGCGGCAAGATCCGCCGCGCGGCCCTGCGCGGCTGAGGCGCCTCCCGCATTCAGTCGACGCCCAGCAGCCGCCTCCGGTCCTCGGAGCCGGCCGCGAACTCCGCGCAGGGCGCCCGGTGGACGATCCGGCCCTTCTGCATGACGGCCACGTGCTGGGCGACCGACAGCGCCAGCCCCAGGTTCTGCTCGACGAGGACCACGGACACGCCCTCCGCGGCCACCTCGCGGATCACCTCGCCCACTTGGGCCACGATCGCGGGCGCGAGGCCGTCGGAGGGTTCGTCGAGGAGCAGCAGCCGCGGGTTGCCCAGCAGGGCCCGGGCTATCGCGAGCATCCGCTGCTCCCCGCCGGAGAGCTGGTCGCCGCGGTGGCCGAGGCGTTCCCCGAGCCTCGGCAGCAGGTCCAGGACGCGCGCCCGGGTCCACGGTCCCCGGACGGCGAGTGCGCGCGCCATCCGGTCGAGGTCTTCGAGCAGTGCGGTCAATCGTTCGCCGGGATCGCCTCGATCATGCGTGGCTCGATCGCTTAGACGTCCCCCTGCGCCGCGCTCAGCCGGCGTCGGCCTTCGTCGGTGAGGGTGGTGGGGCGGGCGCGACCGGTTTCCGCGGTGGCGGGCCGGGTGAGAAACCCCGCTTTCTGGAGGCCGCGCAGCACCACGCGAAGTAGGCGTTGCGGTCCTCGGCTGCTTGCTGCTATGCCACGCGCTGAGAGTTGGACGCGACGGACGCGAATGTGCGGGTTCTGGTCCGTGACTGGTCCGGGAGAGCTGACTGAACTGCCCTATTGGCTACTCGCAGCCCTTCAGCGATGACTCCCCGTGCGTGACGGATTCCCTGGGCCGGTGATCCCACTCTGTGCCGACCGCACGTGTCGGGTCCAATGAATGCTTCGCAAGGAGCGATACGGTTCGTGCATCGTTGCTGGCCAAGGCGGTTGCTGGGGCGTACCCGACAGGCAGCGCGAGGGCTACGCTGGAACGGTGCCCGACTCGCCACCTCCTCAGGCATCACCGCCACCTCCCGCATCGCCGCCGCCTCCGGCTGCCTTGGACCTGCGGCTGGTGTGGTCCTTCACTGTCGTGGCCGAGTACCGGCATTTCGGGCGGGCAGCCGAGGCCCTCTTTACCACCCAGCCGTCACTGAGCCGGCAGATCCGCCGCCTTGAACAGCAATTGGGGGTCTGCCTGTTCGAGCGCACGCCGCACGGCAACCACCTCACGGCGGCCGGCGAGGTCTTCCTGCCGCTCGCCACGGAGCTGCTGCGCTCCGCCGATCAGGCCGCGGCACGCACCCGGGCCGCCGCCCGGCCCAGCCGCATCACCATCGGGTACACGGCGGGCATCGCCATCACTCCGGTCGCGCGGGAGCTGGGCCACCGCCACCCCGAGGGCCGCGGGACCACCGGCTGGCCGGCAAGGAATCGGTCACCCTTGACGACATCGCCGACGAACCCCTGCCCCGGGTGCAGGGGGCGGACCCGCTCCTGAGCGCCTTCTGGCGCATCGACCCCCGGCCCGACGGACGCCCGGTCCCAGACGGCCCGCTGATCGAGGCAGTCGAGGACAAGTTCGAACTCATCGCCGCCGGACGGGCCGTGGCCATCTCCGCGCAGGTCCATGCGCACACCCTGCGCCCCGACCTCACCACGGTCCCGCTGGACGGGGTCGAGCCCAGCCACGTCGTACTGGCGACCCGCGCCCGCGAGTGCAACCGGCTGGTGGCGGCCTTCCGCACCTGCGCCCGGGCCCACCTCAAGGCGCAGTCCACGCCGGCGCCTTGAGGCTCGGCGAAACGGATCGACCCCGAGCAGGGACGTCGACCCGGGTGCGCGGTTGCCTCGCCTCATCTGCGACAGCACGGGGCGACTTCCATGCCGCTATGGCCGGCTGAGTAGGGGTCATGCGGCGTGTTCGGCGCAGAGGCATCCGACGCCCCGCTCGATCCACTCCCGCCCGACCCACTCGGGATGCCGCTCGATCAGCACCGCCCGGACTTCGGCGACGATCTCGTCCTGGCTCATCGCGGAGTCGCGCCGCCGCCAGGTCTCGTCGCGCAGCTCGCGCAGGTAGTCGCGGACGTCGGTGAGTACGTGCGGGCCGTCGAGGTCGCCGTGACCGGGGACCACCAGCCGGGGTCGGGTGGCGGCCAGCCGGTCCATCACCGCGAGCCACCGTACGCCGGATACGTCCGTGTCGTACGGCGGGAACCACGGGAAGATGGCGAACTGCCCAGTCTCGGCAAGGTCCCCGGTGAACAGCACGCCGGCGTCCGGGACCTCGATCACCTGGTCGCCCTTGGTGTGGCCCCGGCCGGTGGGCCGCAGTCGTACGGTCCGGCCACCGAGGTCCAGGTCGTACTCGTCGTCGTAGACCACGTCGGGGGTGGGAACCCGGACCCCGTCGAGGCGGGCGGCGATTGGCCCGCCAAAGCCCCGGAACATTTCCAGGTAGCCGGGCCCTTTCGATTTCAGGTCGTCCGCCTGTGCGCGGTTGACCAGGTACGTGGCCTGGCCGGCGAACGCCTGCGCGCCGAAGGCGTGCTCGGGGTGGAAGTGCGTCGTGGTCAGGTACAGTCGGCGGCCCTTCGCCGCCTCGGACGCAAAGGCGAGGACCTGCTCGGCGTTGGAGGTGCCGATGCCCGTCTCGACGACCAGGACGGCCTGCGTACCGGCGATGATGCCGATGTTGGGTACGAGCTGGACCCGGCGGTTGGGGATCACCAGCAGGTCGGAGGCGATCTCCTGCACGTTGGCAACCTGCACGACGGGGTCGGGAATGCGTTCGTCGGTCATACTCCGATTCCACCGCCGGGGCACCGTGGCCGTCCAAGACCGGTTTCGGCGGTGTCCATACCGTGCGGGTATCGTCGCCTGTCATGGAGCTACGCACGCTGCGCTACTTCGTGGCCGTCGCCGAGGAACTCCACTTCGGCCGGGCGGCTGCCCGGCTGCACATGAGCCAGCCGCCCCTGAGCCGGGCGATCAAGCAGCTGGAGGTCGAGCTCGGCGCCGCGCTGTTCCTCCGCTCCGCCGCAGGCGTCATGCTCACCCCGGCCGGGGCGGCGCTGCTGGAGGAGGCGCGCAACCTACTCGACCAGGCCGACCGGGTCCGCGTACGCGTGACCGCGGCGGCCGGCGCCGCGACACTCACCGTCGGCATCCTGGGCGACACCACCGACCGGGGTGCGACCCGGCTGGCCGCCGCGTACCGCCGACGACACCCCGGCGCCGAGGTCCGCATCCGCGAGACCGACCTGACCGATCCGACCTGTGGGCTGCGTGCCCGACTGGTCGACGTCGCCCTGACCCGCGCGCCGTTCGACGAGACCGGCCTGGCAGTGCACGAGTTGCGCGCCGACCCGGTGGGCGTGGTGCTGCGCGCCGACGATCCCCTGGCCCGCCACGACCGCCTGACGCCGGCCGACCTGGCAGACCGGCGCTGGTTCCGGTTCCCGGACGGCACCGACCCGATCTGGCAGTCGTACTGGAGCGGCGGCGAGCCGCGTGAGGGCCCGGTCGTGCGCGCCGTCCAGGAATGCCTGCAGGCCGTGCTCTGGAACGGCACGGTCGGAATGACCCCGCTCGGGCACGAACTACCCGAGGAGCTGGCCGTGGTACCGCTCATCGGCATCGCGCCGAATCGCGTGGTGGCGGCGTGGAACAAGGGCGACCCGAACCCTCTGATCCGGTCGTTCGTCCAGATCGCGACGGCCGCCTACCGGGGGCCGGCATTGCTGGAGCAGCCGCCGTTCACTCGGCCTGTTCGTAGTTGGTGAAGAGGTCGACGAGGCTGTGCGGGGCGTTGTCGTCGAAGCACAGCCCGTGGTTCCGGGCCGCCTCGGCGGCAGCGGCGGCACTGCGCGGGAACAGAGCCTCCTCGTACTCGGTAAGTGCGGCCTCGGTGTCGTCCGGGTGCGCGGCGAGGGCCTTGCCGAGTTCGGCGCCGTCGTACATGGCGAGGTTGGCGCCCTCTCCGTACTCGATCGTCGCCGCGTTGGAGACCGGCCGGACCTCGTGGACCGCCCTGCTGGACGCGATCCGGCTGGAGCCCGGCGCCGCCAGTAGCGTTCAGCCTCACTGGCGACCGCATCACCCGGATCACGCGAAGCTCCTGGCGGACATGGCGATCTTGGTAGCGAATCGTCTACCAGGAGCTTTGCCGTTTCGCACAGCCCATCCCCGACAACGACCGGCCGCCACCATCAGCTTGGAAAGGGCTCTGCGTCTGCTGGTATGCACGGTGGACCGGCGATCGCGCTGGCCCGTGCACGGCCCGGATCTTCTGTATGAAGTGGGATATCGGAGGCAAGTGAACTCTGGAATCACGCGATTTCGTAGCTGTCCCGAGATTAGGGCACGGTGCCTGACGGGGCTTTTGCGCAGGTCAGGCACCGTCCTCAAGTTCTCAGAAGAAGCCGATCTTCTTGGGTGAATAGCTTACTAATAAGTTCTTCGTCTGCTGGTGGTACAGACGCCGCACCACGGCTGACCAGCCAAAATGGCGGACGCTGGGCCAAGTTCCCGCCTCCTGGCCCGCGAATGGTCCGGATCTTGGAGGGCGATACGAGCAGCGCCAGCGTGGTCAGCAGCACGCCGTATGGCCACGTGCCGCGCATGGGTGACGACGTACTCGGGCGGCCCCACAGAAGAAGTGGCTGGCTGCCGAATCGGCCGGCGGCGGGCACGACGGGAATCGGGATCTCGAAGCGGACCGTCCCGTAGGTGATGACAATCGCCTCCGACATCGAGGTGCTGGCGCGGTTCGGCCGCGCCCTCGCCGACCCGATCCGCTGCCGCATCCTGCTCGCCCTGTGCCAGGCTCCGGCCCATCCCGCCGAGCTGGCCGACGCGCTGGGCATCTCCCGGACCCGGCTGTCGAACCACCTGGCCTGCCTGCGCGACTGCGGTCTTGTCGTCACGGTCCCGGTCGGCCGCCGCACCCGCTACGAACTCGCCGACGAGCGCCTCGGCCACGCCCTGGACGACTTGCGCACCGCCCTCGGCCCGGCCCCGGCCCCCCGTGACGCCCTCGCGAAGCGGATACGGCTGCTGGTCGCGGCCACCATCACCTACAACGTTGTCGAGGCGATCGTCGCCATCACCGCTGGGGCTATCGCCCCCTCCACTGCGCTGATCGGTTTCGGCCTGGACTCGGTCATCGAGGTCTCCTCGGCCGCCGCGGTCGCCTGGCAGTTCTCCGGCCGCGACCACGCTGTCCGCGAGGCACGGGAGAAGACCATTCTACGGATCATCGCAGCAGGCCAGGTGCGTTTGGTCCCGAGGCCGTCGACGAGCACCGTCTCCGGTCGTCTCGCCGGTACAGCGGCCAGGTCCGGCTCCGCCTACCCCGCGCAGCGGTACTCGCAGCGGGCCGGCGGCACCAGCTCAAGGCCTCGGGCCGTCGCCTCGGTCTACGGACGGCCGTGGCGCTCGACGGGCTGCCCGGGCGGTGAGGCTGCGGAGCGGGTGCCCTGTCTTCGCCGCACATGCTTCAGGTTGCGGGTGTGGCCGTCGTCTGTTCGTCGGTCAGGCGGGCCCGCCAGTCGCTGACGTAGTCGTCGGGCATGGACGCCAGGCGGGCGATTTCCCCGTCGCTGCGCCCATCGGACCAGGCCAGGATCCGTGTCACGGTGCGGTTCCGTGCCGCGCGGAAGTCCTTGAGCATGTTCTCGAGGCGTTCGACTTCCTCGGCTTCGCGGACGAGCTGCTGGTCGACGGCGGAGCGTTCCTCGGCGCGCAACCGGCGCAGATGGGCGTCCAGGCCCGTCAGGACCAGACCCTCCTCGTGCGCGGAGTTCTGGAACCCTTCGGCCAAGGCCGCCAGCACGCAGTCGGGGACGTCGGCGAGGGTGGCCCCGGGGGGCTTGGCCGCCTCCCAGGTGCCCCGACCCGCCTCTGTCGTCTCCAGCCAGACGCGGGCGTCTGTCGGAACACGGTCGCCGCACGCCTGCGCGCGGTAGGCGTACAGGGCGGCACGGTGGCCGTAGAAAGTGAAACCGTCCTCGATCTGCCGGTCGGCGGCGCGGCACATCCGCCCCGGTACACCGCCATAGCCGCTCTCGGGACTGTAGTCGGCGTAGGCATCGAGTTCCGCGTCCGTGGCCAGGCCCCAGGAGGGATCGCACAGACCGGGGTTCATGGCGAGGAACGCGCCGACCTCGACACGCCAGGCAGGGATCGGTGTCGTGCGCAGCCTGGGCCAGCGGAGATCGCCGGAGGGGTCGAAGGTGTGTGTCGCGGCCTGCTCGATGTCGTCCCAGGCGGTGGCGGCCTCGGCCGACCACTCCAGTTCGTCGTCCGGTCCGATGCGGTGGATGGAGTCCACGAGCCGCTGCACGGCGGGGAGTATGCGCAGGGCGAGCGCGTGCAGTTCCTCAGCGGTGAAGAAGCGCCAGGAGCAGCCGCGCTGTTCGTCATGGGTCAGGTGGCCGAGCAGCTGCACCATGCTTCCGGAGGCCGGGACGGCCCCGTCGCCGAGTGCCCTGCGGGGGAGGCCGGGGAGCTGGCTGCCGAGGTCTTCGGACGGGGCCCGCCAGTCGATGTCGCCGAACCATACGGCGCCGTCGCGTGCGTCCACTGCCAGCCACTGGTGGTAGCCCGCACCCGGGCCGTAGCGCTGCTCCTGCTGCTCGGCGTGCTCGTCGTGCCATACGTACTCGGCCGGAGGCGGGTCCAGCTCCACGGCCATGAAGCCGTCCTCGGGGCGGTAGCCGGTGAGGACGCGGGCCGTTCGCGGCGCACTGTCGGCGGCGGTCATGAGGGGTTTCCTCTCGCTGGAACGTCAACCGCCGCAAACGTAGGGCGCCCGTCACACAATGGTTTAACTTTCAGCCACCGCGTCCGGTAGTCGGACAAGCCGGGAGACCTGGCGTCATCACCCGGTCTACGCGCGTGCGGCCGCCGTCAACTTGGCGCATTTCGCGTGGGTTCACGCGCCGTTCACCTCCGGTGGCCGCCCGCCGCAGCCTCATGCGAGCGCGGCCAGCGCTTGCGCGGCGAGCATCTGCTCCAGGTCCAGGACGGCGCGCGGGGCGTGCCGGGTGTCGATGCGGACGGCGTAGATGAAGCGCGTCAACTGCGGCTCGGCCAGGGGGCGGGCCACGACCTGGGTGTTGGCGCGGGGCAGGGCGAGTTGCGGCATGACGGCCACGCACAGGCCTGCGGCCACGAAGCCGAGCACGGTGTTGAAGTCGTCCCCCTCGTATTGCAGGCGGGCCTGGAAGCCGGGCGTCTTGGCCATCTGGGAGAGCAGTTCCAGGCGCAGTGCGGCCTCCGGAGCCGCGATCCAGGTCTCGGACGCGAGGCTGGCCAGGTCGATGACCTCCCTGTCGGCCAGGCGGTGGTGTGCCGGGACCACGGCCACCACCGGATCCCGTGCGACCAGCGTCCGGCGCAGCATCCGGGGTGGCGGGACGGGGATGAAGTCGTAGTCGTAGCTGAGGGCCAGGTCCATGTCCCCCCGCTTGAGCCGGTTGTAGCAGGCCTCGGGTTCCAGTTGGCTGAGGCTGACCTGCACGTGGGGGTAGGCCGCGTGGAGTTGGGCCAGCGCTTGCGGAACGATGCTGGTGGCGGCCGAGGCGAAGGCGCCGAGGCGGATCCGTCCGGCCGTCCCCGCGCGCATGGCGTCGAGTTCCACCGATGCCGTCGCCAACGCGTTGCGGACGCCCTGCTCGGCGTCGAGAAGGACTTCGCCTGCCGGTGTGGCGCGCACGGGCCGGCGCTCCAGCACTCTCAGGCCCGCGCGGCGTTCGAGTTCGGCGATCTGCTGGGAGACCGCGGGCGCGCTGTAGCCGAGCTCGCGTGCGGCGGCGTTGAAGGAGCCGTGCCGCACGACGGCTTCGAGGGTGGCGAGCAGGCGGGGGTCGAGTCCGTGCACGGAGTTAAGGCTCACTTATCTGTCGCGAAGATGTGTTTTCTTGTGATTGCAGATGAACGCCAGCAGGATTCTTGCTCGCGGCAAGAAAAACGCAAGCCCGCGCTCCCGGATCGTGACCGCCCCTCCACCTTGTCGCCGGGGCGCCCTCCGCCAGTGCCCCGTCCGCCCCGTCCGCCTTTTCTGCCGCAGCCCGCCGTGGCCGGGGACGTCCGGCGGGGCGGGTGTGCACCCGGCCGTCGACGATCACCCCTCACGCCCTGAAAGGAAGTGGTATGCCCCAGCCACCACTCATCGGACTCACCACCTACCTGGCCGACGCCCGGTGGGGCGAGTGGGACCTGCCCGCCGCAGTGCTGCCTGCTGCCTACGCCGGCTGTCTCCAGGCCGCGGGCGGCCGGGCCGTCCTGCTGCCGCCGGACGCCCCGTCGGCAGCGGCCGATGTGGTCGCACGTCTGGACGCGATCGTCCTGACGGGAGGCGAGGACGTGGATCCCGCCCTGTACGGCGCTCGGCCCCACCCGTGCACGGGGCCGCCGGTCCGCGAGCGCGACCGGTGGGAGCAGGCTGTACTGGCCGCCGGTCTCGCCCGCGACATACCCGTGCTCGGAGTGTGCCGGGGTATGCAGCTGATGAACGTACACGCCGGAGGCACCCTCATCCAGCACCTGCCCGACAGGGTGGGCCATCACGGCCACAACCCCTACCGGGGCCACTTCTGTGCCCACACCGTCACCACCGCGCCGGGGACCCGGATCGGCGCCCTCCTACCGGGGACCCGCGAGGTCGCCACGCACCATCATCAGGCGGTGGATCGCCTGGGCGCCGGGTTCATCGTGGCCGCCCGTGCGGCGGACGGCACCGTCGAGGCGATCGAGAGCACCCGGCACCGCTTCGCCGTGGGCGTCCAGTGGCATCCGGAGATGGGTGTCGACACGCCGGTGGTGCATGCCCTGGTGGATGCCGCCGGTTTCGCCGCAGACACCGATCGGGCGGCTTCGGTGGCAGGACGGAAAGTGCGCACGGTGCGAAACTCGCCGGGCCGGACTTTCCCGACACAGGTGTCTTGACACCCTCCGGCGCACCCATCAGGATCACACCGTGAACCTGTCAGACAGCCAGACAGGTGGCCAGGCCCCGCGGCGCGTCAGCGCGATGGAAGCGGTCTTCGGCCACCTGCGCAGCGCCATCGAGCGCGGTGAGTACGTCGTGGGCGACAAGCTCCCCTCCGAAGCCGAGTTGTGCCGGAACCTGGAGGTCAGCCGGCCCGTGCTGCGGGAGGCGCTCCGAGCCCTCCAAGCCATCGGCCTGACCGCCTCCAAGAGCGGCAAGGGCACGTTCGTCCTGGCGAACACGGTCGAGGACCCCACCTTCGGCGACTACGTCGCCAGCGACCTGCTGGAGGTGCGCCGGCACGTCGAGATCCCGGTCGCCGGGTACGCCGCGCTGCGCCGCACCCCGGAGGACCTGGACCATCTGGGCCATCTGCTCGACCGGATGGAGCAGGAGACCGACACCACCGCGTGGGTGGCGATGGACACCGTCTTCCACCTGGCGGTGGCCGAGGCATCCCGCAACCCCGTCTTCCGTCGCGTCATCGAGGAGATCCGCGACGCACTGGCGCGTCAGTCGACCTTCCTCAACGAACTGGGCGGCCGGCGCGAGCAGTCCAACTGCGAGCACCGGGCGATCCTCGAGGCGCTGGCCGACGGTTCCGAGCACGACGCGGTGGAGGCCATGTCCCACCACCTCCTGCGGGTCGAGACGACCCTCACAGAAATCGTGCGCCCCCAGCGCGCGGCCACCTCCACGGAAGGCAGACCCGAGGCGTGAGCGAGCAGTTCCTCAAAGACGAGAAGCGCCCCACGACCCGTCACGTGGACGCCGGGGACACCGGCTACAGCAAGTCCTTGACACCCCGGCACGTCAACATGATCGCCATCGGGGGTGCGATCGGCACCGGGCTCTTCCTCGGCGCGGGCGGACGCCTCGCCGACGCCGGCCCCTCACTGTTCGTCGCCTACGCCGTCTGCGGGATCTTCGCGTTCCTCGTCGTACGCGCGCTCGGCGAGCTCGTCATGTACCGGCCGTCCTCCGGCGCCTTCGTCTCGTACGCCCGGGAGTTCCTCGGGGAGAAGGGCGCGTACACCGCGGGCTGGATGTACTTCCTCAACTGGGCGACCACCGGCATCGCCGACATCACCGCCGTCGCCACCTACACCCATTACTGGCGCCTGTTCTCCGACGTCCCGCAGTGGGTGATCGCGCTCATAGCCCTGGCCGTGGTCCTCACCGTGAACCTCATCTCGGTGCGGATCTTCGGCGAACTGGAGTTCTGGTTCGCCATCGTCAAGGTCGGCGCACTGGTCGTCTTCATGGCCATCGGGATCTTCTTCCTCGTGACCCGGCACCCCATCGACGACGCCGTGCCCGGTCCGTCCCTGATCACCGACAACGGCGGGATCTTCCCCAACGGCCTGCTGCCCATGCTGCTGATCATCCAGGGCGTCGTCTTCGCCTACGCCTCCGTCGAGCTGGTCGGAGTCGCGGCCGGTGAGACCGAGAATCCCGAGGAGATCATGCCGAAGGCGATCAACTCGATCATGTGGCGCGTCGGCCTCTTCTACGTCGGCTCGGTCGTCCTGCTGTCGATGCTGATGCCGTGGAACAGCTACAGCGCCGGCCAGAGCCCGTTCGTGACCGTGCTCTCCCACATCGGCATTCCGGCGGCCGGCGACGTGATGAATCTGGTCGTTCTCACCGCGGCCATGTCCTCGCTCAACTCCGGCCTCTACTCCACCGGCCGCATCCTGCGCTCGATGGCCGTCAACGGCTCCGCCCCGAGCTTCACCGCCCGGCTGAGCCGCACCCAGGTGCCCTACGGCGGCATCCTGCTCACCAGCGGCATGTGCGTCCTCGGCGTCGGGCTCAACTTCGTCGTTCCGGCGGACGCGTTCGAGATCGTGCTCAACCTGGCCGCCATCGGCATCCTCGCTACCTGGGGCATGATCATGCTCTGCCACCTCCTCTTCTGGCGGAAGACCCGTGACGGCGAACTCACCCGCCCCTCCTACCGCCTGCCCGGCTCCCCGTGGACCGAACTCGTGACGCTGGCCTTCCTCGCCTCCGTCCTGGTCCTCATGTACGCCGACGGAGGAGCGGCGCGCACCACCGTGCTGTGCGTGCCACTGATCGCCGCGGCGCTGGTCGCCGGCTGGTACGCCGTCCGCGGCCGCGTGGCGCGCGCCGCCGCGAAGAGCGAGGGCTGAGCCGGGCGGCGGGCGCGGCCCGTCCCCCCGGGCCGGGCCCGCCGCCGGCCACCCCGGTCAGCAGCAACCCACCACCGAACGAGGCAGTGATGCGCAGCAGTCTCCTCGCGGACGCGCCAGCGATGCGCGAGCCCCAGCATGCACCCGTCGCCCACGTCACCCGGGGCGGCATGATCGAGGGAGTCCACTACGGATCCGTCGTCGTCCTCGGCGGTAATGGCGACGTCCGGTTGAGCATCGGAGACATCGAGGCCGCCTGCTACCCGCGCTCAGCCCTCAAGCCGGTCCAGGCCCTCGCCATGGTGCGGGCCGGGCTGCCGCTCGACGGCGCCCTGCTCTCCCTCTCGATGGGCAGCCACTCCGGCGAGGAGCACCACCTCGCAGGTACCCGGCTGATCCTCGAACTGGCCGGCCTCACCGAGGACGACCTGCGCAACGTCCCCGACGTGCCGTACGCCCCGGCGGTCCGGGATGCCTGGGTGCGCGAGGGCCGCGGGCCTTCCCGGCTCGCCCAGAACTGCTCCGGCAAGCACGCGGCGATGCTGTACCTGTGCAAGCTGGCCGGCTGGCCCCTGGAGAGCTACCTCGACCCGGGCCACCCGCTTCAGAGGGCGATCGCCGAGGTCGTCGAGGAACTCACCGGCCAGCACATCGCGAACGTCACCGTCGACGGCTGCGGAGCCCCGCTGTTCGCAGTGTCCCTGCACGGCCTGGCCCGCGCCGCCGCCCGCATCGCCACGGCCGGTCCGGACACCGCCGGGCGCCGGGTGGCGGACGCGCTGCGCGTCCACCCGGAGATGGCCTCCGGCACAGGGCGAGACACGGCCCGGCTGATGCGCGCGGTGCCCGGGCTGCTGGCCAAGGACGGCTTCGAGGGCGTCCAGGTGGCCGCGCTGCCCGACGGCCGGGCCGTCGCGGTGAAGATCGCCGACGGGGCGGACCGGGCGCGCATCCCGGTGACGGCCGCAGCCCTCGCCCGGGCGGGAGTCGAGCCGCGGCTGCTCGCCGGGTTCGAGGGCGAGTCGATGACCGGCGGCGGCCGGCCCGTCGGCGGCATCCAGCCGGTGGCGGCGCTGAACCCGCCCAGCATCCCCGCCACCGCCTGACTCCATCCCCTTTCACCACCTTGACCCACCCACCTCAGGAAGAGGGCCGCACACCCATGACCGCCGCCACCCGCAGCGAACACGACCTGCTCGGAGACCGCGAAGTCCCCGCCGACGCCTACTGGGGCGTCCACACCCTGCGCGCCACCGAGAACTTCCCCATCACCGGGACGCCCATCTCCGCCTACCCGCACCTGATCGACGCCCTCGCTGCCGTCAAGGAGGCCGCGGCCCTCGCCAACGAGGAACTCGGCCTGCTGGAGCCCGCGAAGGCAGCCGTGATCGTCGCCGCCTGCCAGGAGATACGCGGCGGCAAGCTCCACGACCAGTTCGTCGTCGACGTCATCCAGGGCGGCGCCGGCACCTCGACCAACATGAACGCCAACGAGGTCATCGCCAACCGGGCGCTGGAGCTGCTGGGCCACGCCAGGGGTGAGTACCGGCACCTGCACCCCAACGAGGACGTCAACCTCGGCCAGTCCACCAACGACGTCTACCCGACCGCCGTTCGGATCGCGACCGCCTCGGCGGTGCGCGGCCTGCTCGACGCCATGGCCGTCCTGCAGGACGCCTTCGCCCGCAAGGCCGTCGAGTTCCGCGACGTGCTGAAGATGGGCCGCACCCAGCTGCAGGACGCCGTACCGATGACCCTCGGGCAGGAGTTCTCCGCCTTCGCCGTCATGCTCGACGAGGACCGCAGGCGGCTCGCGGAGGCCCTCGGACTCATCCACGAGATCAACCTCGGCGCCACCGCCATCGGCACCGGCCTCAACGCCCCTGCCGGGTACGCCGAGTCGGCCCGCCGCCACCTCGCCGACATCACCGGGCTGCCCCTGGTCACCGCGGCCGACCTGGTCGAAGCCACCCAGGACTGCGGCGCCTTCGTCCAGATGTCCGGCGTCCTCAAGCGCATCGCCGTCAAGCTCTCCAAGACCTGCAACGACCTGCGCCTGCTGTCCTCCGGGCCGCGCGCCGGACTCGGCGAGATCAACCTGCCGCCGGTGCAGGCGGGCTCCAGCATCATGCCCGGCAAGGTCAACCCGGTGATCCCGGAGGTCGTCAACCAGGTCGCCTTCGAGGTGATCGGCAACGACATCACCATCACCATGGCCGCCGAAGCCGGACAGCTCCAGCTCAACGCCTTCGAGCCCGTCATCCTGCACTCGCTGTCGAAGTCCGTGATCCACCTGCGCGCGGCCTGCCTCACCCTCGCCGAGCGCTGCGTGGCCGGCATCACCGCCAACACCGAGAAGCTGCGGGCCACCGTTGAGAACTCCATCGGCCTGGTGACCGCCCTGAACCCGCACATCGGATACACCGCCGCCACCGACATCGCCAAAGAGGCCCTCGCCACCGGCCGGGGCGTGGCCGAGCTCGTCCTGGAGCGAGGTCTGCTGCCGGCCGAGCGGCTCACCGCCCTGCTGCGGCCCGAGGTGATCGCGGGAGCCAGAGCGGCCGGGGCCTGACGCGGGGCTGCGCCGCGGCTCACCGGGCGCGCACCTGGACCGTCCCGCGCCGCGGACGGCACGCTGTTGCACCGTTCGCCATGCCGAGCGCCCACCTGTGGCGACCTATTGGAGCCGGTGGGGGTCAAGGGGTCGCAGGTTCAAATCCTGTCGTCCCGACCATGCTTCATGCAGGTCGTAGGCCGTTCTCTCATCCATGAGAGGGCGGCCTTTTCCATGCCCGGAGTCCTGGTGGTCGCGGTGTGGCCGCACGCCCGGTTCGGGGCTTGTCCGCCATAGTGCTGAACGCGGGCGGGGCGGGGGAGCGGAGCCAGTGGAGGGCCTCGCGGAGGCGCTGGATGTGGTCGCGTGGTGGTCGCAGCCACGCTGGCCGGTCCGTCCGGCGGCCGGTCTTCTCGGCTCCGGTGAGTGGGACGTCGGCGGTGATGGTGATGGTGGCGGCGAGGTGTCGCAGGTCGTGGACGGTGATGCGGGGAACGCCGGCTTCGTCGGACGGTTTCCGGAGCCGGTCGAGTACGCCCTGAGGGCGGAGTGGTCGGCCGTCGGGTCTGCAGAACACGAGTGGACGTCGTCCCAGTGCAGACCGAGGGCCTCTCCCTTGCGCATGCCGGTGCCGATGAGGAACTCGAACAGGTCGGCCATGTCTGGGTCTGCCTTATGGCAGTGCTGGAGGAAGCGGACGGCCTCGTCCGCGGTCCAGATCCGCCGCTCTGGCGACGGCGGACGGTGAAGAGCCGAGGGGCTGTTCTGGGTTGTGGGCGAGGCGGTGTTGGCGGAAGGCGGCGCCGAGGGCGCTGGAGAGTGTGACAAGGCACCGGTAGAGGGTGGTCTGGCCGCGGCCGGCGGCGAGCTCGCTGGTGACGAACGCGGCGATGTGCCGGTGCCCGAGCTCGTCCAGCTTCAGGGTCCCGAAGGCCGGGACGAGATCGTTGTGGACGTAGTCCCGGTAACGGGCGATGGTGGTCGGCTTGAGCACGAGGGCCTTGGCGGCGAGCCAGACGGTCAGGTAGTCGGCGACGCTCTGGTTCGGGTCGGCGTTGAACCCGCCGGCCTCGCCCTTCAGGAACCTCCGCAGCGCCCCCTCGGCCGCGTCGTGACCGACCATGGAGAAAGAGAGCCCACCCAGAACCAGACGTACTCACCGCGTGCCCTGCCGTGCTGCCTCTCACCAGGGTTGAATCCGGTTTCAGGGACAAGTCGCAACCGGAACCGCCGACGGCGACCGCGGCACCGCCGAGTGCGTTCGATCGGACGGGCTGCGGTCAATGGGTGTGGCTGTGTGCGCCTGCGGCCGGCGTCCTCCAGTCGATGCCGTGTCGACGGGCCGCCGCGAGAGCTGTGGGCACGCCTTCCGCGTAGGGCTCGCCGTGGCCGGGGAGCAGCGTCGTGGCTGTGATTCCGGCCAGAGCGGTCAGGCTGTCCAATGCCTGTTCGGGGTCGTCGTTGAGGGTGCCGGGCATGATTCCCAGGCCACGTCGGCCGGTGACGACGTCGAGTGTCACCAGGGCGTCTCCCGTAATCAGGACGTCTCGGTCGGCGAGCAGCAGGCAACTGCTCCCTGGACTGTGGCCGGGAGTGTGGATCGCCCGAGGCGATCCCGGTACGTCGAGACGCTGCCCATCGGTGTAGCACTCGGCGTGCAGGATCGGCGGGACGGTAAACAGGCCCGCGCGTGCCCAGTTCAGGTTGAGTGCAAAGACGTGAGGCTTCCACAGGTTTCGCCGAATACGGCGGGGTGGGGTGTGGAGTCGGGCGCCTTCGGCCAGCGCCTCGTCGTCCGGGTGTATGTACACCGGCCGGCCGGTGGCGTCGGAGAGCCGGCGGACGATGCCCAGGTGATCGGCGTGTCCGTGGGTGAGCACGATGGCCCGAACGGCGTCCAGACCTTGCCCCCGCTTCGTCAGCCAGTCCATCAGTGCGGGCCAGTGGCTGGGCATACCGCCGTCCACGACGGTCAGGGCGCCCTCCTGCTCGATGACGTACCAGTTGACGTGGCCGTCTCCGAAACGGAACACCCCACGGGCAACCTCGATACTGGCCTGACGAAGTCTCTGCATCTGGAAGCACCTTTCCCCAGTGGCTTCCACGATGGAAGTAACGGGAGGCTAGCAGTTCACTTCCAACATGGAAGCCGCTAGGCTGAGGGCATGCGCTCGCCCCTCGCCCTCGACAACTGTCCCGCCGCCCGAGCGCTGGACGTGGTCGGCGAACGATGGGCGCTCCTGGTGGTGCGTGAAGCCCTCGCCGGAGCCCGCCGGTTCGACGAATTCCGCGATCGGTTGCGGATGAGCGAGAACACGCTCGCCCGACGACTGACGGAGCTGACTGCCTCCGGCGTCCTCAGGCGCACGCAGTACAGCCTCAAACCCGCCCGCTTCGAGTACCTCCTCACTGAACAGGGATGCGCCCTGGTGCCGGTGCTCGCAGCCTTGGCCGCCTGGGGAAACGAGTGGACCGATCCCGATCCGGATCTGCCGAAGCCGCCCGCGCGACCGAGCTGGCTCGCCGAAGACGCCGCAGGCACCGCCGGGCGGAGGGCGTGATCGCCTCGCGGGCGTCCGACGACATCAGTTGTGACAGCCGTGACCCGGTCGTAACCCACCCGTCACCCTGCGTCCGAAGTGGCAGCGCGTGCCGACGTCGCCGGCAGGATGCACGACGACGGCGAAGCCGATGAGTTGACACGAAGGAGACGGTCACCACTGAGTCGGCTGTTCCTGCCCGAGACCTGCGCGCCCGGGTCAGCGAAGGCGGACCAGGGCAAGGTCGCCCGCCGCCCTGCGGCATTTCCGACGACATCGGGCGTGTGGAGAAATGGCAGCTCGCACCCGACATCGCGTCACAACAACACCCAACCCGCGCGACCCTGTTCATGCCATGACGGAAGCGTGATCGTTGCGGCGTGCCCCGTTGTCGTGCTCTGCCGCCAGGTCAGCCCGGGCTCGCGAGGGTGGAGATGAGGGCCGCGGCGGCTCTGTCGAAAGGCGCGATGCTGCCCGCAGCGCGACACAGGATGTGGGCGCCTTCGAGTGTGACGATCATGAGGGTGGCCAGATCGGCGGCCTGGGATGAGCTCATTCCGGCCTGGGTAAGTTTTCCGGTGAGCTCGCCGACCCAGCCGGTGAACGCTTCGGCGGCGACAGTGCGCAGGCTGCTCTGGTCGGCAATGGCTGCACCGCCGTCGACGGTGACCGCCGCGATCGCGCAGCCGCCGCCCCCGGCGGACGCCTGCACCACGGGGCGGACGTTGCCGAGGAACGCCTCCACGACTTCGCGGGGCCTGCGGGCCGGCAGTGCGTGCAGGTGGCCGCGGACGTCCTCCGCGTTGCGGCGAGCGGCTTCAAGCGCGAGTTGGTGTTTGCCGCCCGGGAAGTGGTGATAGATCGCCCCGCGCGCGGCACCGCTCTCGGTCAGGACGTCGGTGAAGGACATCGCGGCGAGGCCGCGGCGTTGTAGCAGTCCGATCGCTGCGCTGATCATGCGGGACTTCGTGTCTGCGGCCATCGCACCCCCTTGACTAGTACGGCCATCCTACTCCATGCTCACCTTACTAGGACGCACGTACTAGTAATGGGGGCTGGACAGGCCCCGAAACCGGAGGTTCGTGATGGGCAAGACGTTTCTCTACACCGAGATCCAGGCGGCAGTGCCGTTCGAGCAGTTCGACTGGCGCCAGGTCAACGAGGCCCTGAAGACCGCGCCGGGTCTGATCCGCAAGACGTGGCTGTCCGGTATCGGAACCCACACCGTCGGTGGTTTCTACGAGTTCGACAGCGCCGAGAATGCCCTGGCCTTCGCGCAGGGCCCCTTCGCCGAAGAAGCCCGCCGGGCCGGAGCCCCGGCAACGACACGACTGTTCGACGGTGACATCGTCAAAGACGCCAGCATCGACCTGAACTCGCCCTACTACACCTGACACCAACAGGTCGCCGCTGAGTCAGTTCTGGACGCCGCCTCGCTCCACTGTCGAGGCGGGGCGGCCTCAACGGAAAGTCATCTCGATGAACGTCACGCGGCACCCCGAGAACAGCGTGAGCTGGATCGACCTCGGCACCCCCGACATGGAGACGACGGCGGCGTTCTACACCGCGCTGTTCGGTTGGACCGTCGCCCGACCGAACCCCAACGGCTACAGGCTCTGCACGCTGCGCGGACACCTCGTCGCCGCCCTGGGGCCGGCCGAGGACGCCGGCGCCCCCTACTGGACGGTCAACGTCACCGTGTCGGACATCCAAGCCACCGTCACCCGCTTCGCGGACCTGGGCGCCCAGATCGTCGTGCCACCCACACGGGTCGGGACGCTCGGCCATGCCGCCGTCACCCTCGACCCCGTCGGCGCACCACTGTCACTCTGGCAGCCCGGCACCCATACCGGCATGCAGCTGACCCACGAACCGGGCACCTTCGCCGGCATCAGCCTGCTCACCGACCACCCCGCACACGCTGCCGCCTTCTACCGACCGGCCTTGCACTGGAACGTCAACCCCCAGCACACCGAGTTCGGGTTGCCGGACAACTCCATTGCCGCCACCGGCCCGCCGCCAGGGAAACCAACGGCACAACGATCACTCTGGCTGGTCAGTTTCGCCAGCAACAGACCCGATACCGACGCCAAGCAGGCCCTGCGGCTCGGCGCAACCGAAGTTCGCCAGGACGCCAACGGAGACGTGGTCCTACGCGATCCCACCGGCGCTCTGTTCGCCATCACCCAGCACACCCGATAGTGCCACTCCGCCCGAACGCATCGCCCCAGGCAATCGCGCGGGAGTGTCAGTGTCTTTCCGGGACAGCCCCCCGCCCAGCCGTCTGAGACGGCTGGGCGGGCCGAGGACCAGGTGGCTTACCTTGGGCACCAGTTGGGGACCAGCGCCCACCGCGGCGGGCGCACGGCAGGTACGTATCTGGGGGTCAAGGGGTCGCAGGTTCAAATCCTGTCGTCCCGACCATGCTTTACGCAGTTCGGAGGCCGTTCTCTCACACACGAGAGGACGGCCTTTTCCATGCCCGGACTGCTGCTGGTCGCAGTGTGGTCGCACGCCCGCTTCGGGGTTGGTTGGCGGTGGGGTAGAGGCCGGTCGGGGCGGGGGAGCGGAGCCGGTTGAGGGCTTCGCGGAGGCGCTGGATGCGGTCGCGTGGTGGTCGCAGCCGTTCCAGCCAGGTGTCGCAGGTCGTCAACGGTCACCCGGGGTACGCCGGCTTCTCGGGACAGCTGCCGGAGCCGGTCGAGGACGGTGTGGGGTCGCAGGGGTCGCAGGGGTCGGAAAGGGTGGCCACGCAGCGGTAGAGGGTGGTCGTTCCGCGGCCTGCGGCGAGTTCGCCGGTGACGAAGGCGGCGATGTGACGGTGTCCGAGCTCGTCCAGCTTGAGGGTGCCGCAGGCGGGGGCGAGGTCGTTGTGGACGTAGTCCCGGTAGCGCGCCATGGTGGTCGGTTTGAGCACGAGCGCCTTGGCGGCCAGCCAGGTGCTCGGGTAGTCGTCGACGCTCTGGTTCGGGTCGGCGTTGAATCCTCCGGCCTCGCCCTCGAGGAATCTGCGGAGTGCGTTCTCGGCTGCGTCGTGATTGTCGAAGCCGCCCCTGCGCACGGTCGTCCGGCGGCGGCGCGGTGCCGGGACATCGACCGCGAAGGTCCACGTCCCGTGGTCACCGTCAGCGAGCAGGTGTGGGCAGTGCTCTCCGAGCTGGTGATGCGCTGTGTCCCGGCAGCCACATCTGCGGTAGATGCGGCCGCGGTCGCCGGTGGTACGCATGGGGATCGCCTCCGGGAGGCGGAGGAAGGGTCGACACCTCCAGTCTCGTGCGACCACCATGACCCATGCGCCCCCTCTGACCTGTGCTTTCCCCTTGCCTTTGCGTCAATAATCCGCTCCGCAGACGTCCAGCAGACTCTTCGTCTCCTGGTGGTACGGGAGGCGACCCATGCTGACCAGCGGAAACGTCAGTTGATGCGCCCCCTTGGTCTGGGCTGGTCCGGAGCTGGTCCGGATCTTTGCCCGGGCGCTCCTGGCGTGGGGTGGGCCGGGAAGTTCTGGGAATGATTGCTGGGAGGCTTCCGTCGTCCGCCGCGCGGACAACCGCGCGGCGGACCATCGTCTCGTACCAGCCGGAGCCCCACCACTCGCCGATCGACTCGGTGTGGGAGCCGTGCAGGAGAGCAGGCGGAGGGTGGCTTCCGGGCCGAGGTTCTCGTCGACCTGCTGCCAGAGGTCGATCTCCCGGTGGACGGACGTGAGGATCCGCGCCCATCCCCGATGCCACGGTCCCGCCGTGGCCGGAACTGCGGCCGCCTAACGTCCTTGCTGCCGACCCGGGTTCACGCGGCCGTCGGTGGGAAAGGGCGGCCACCTGTGGCAGGGCAAGAAGTCGGTCGGCGTGTACGAGCAGCCTGACCCAGTGCTGTGTGACGCCGACTGTCTCGCCACTCGTATGGCGCTGAGGTTCCGAACGAACGTCGCGGAGGTTCAAGTACGCGCCGTGTCCGTATTCCTAAGATTCGACGGCAGAAGGGAAACCCGGGCTGTTCCAGGACGGGTACACACCAAGGACAAGAACGCGTGAAACAAGAGAAGTCCAGCCGGAAGGCCGTCATCGCAGGCACCGGCGCCGGCATGGACATCCCCAACGGGGTGATCGGCAATGGCCGGACCGGGCGCTCCCAGGCCCGTCGGATCAAGGTGATCGTTTGCCGCCGGGCCGCCTCGGTGTCCGTCAGCACCAGCAGCGCGCGCGGCCTGCCTGCGGACAGCCCCGCTCCCCTGGAGCCCGCTCGCTGCTGATCAGCCGGTTCCACGCCTTCTGCGCGCCGAGCTCGGACTTCTCGGCCCCTTTAGTTCGTGCAAGCAATCAGCTCTTTGATCGTCGAGGAGCCTTTTCCTGAAACCCGGTGGTCGGACAGTGCTGCCGTGGGAAGCGGAGACATGATGGGCAAGAGTCCTTATGACTATGTCGTGGTGGGAGCGGGGACGGCGGGGTGCGTGATTGCCTCCCGGCTTTCGGAACGCCCGGGCGTGCGGGTGTTGTTGCTGGAGGCGGGCGCCCGGGACGCAACCGAGGCGATGGCATCTCCTTGGGGGTTCCTGGGGTTCGACCCGTCATCCCTCTGGCTGGGCGCCTCGACCGTGCAGGCCGGTACAGGCAGGGCCGCTGACGTGCTGCGCGGTAAGGCGCTCGGCGGATCGTCGAGCATCAACGGCCTCTACCACCTGCGGGGGCACCGCTCCGGTTACGACGAATGGCCCGGCCTCGGTGCTCCGGGCTGGGGTTTCGACGATCTGCTGCCTTATTTCCGCCGCAGCGAGAGCACTCGCAGTCGTGATGCCTCCGTGCGGGGCACGGACGGGCCGGTCGCGGTCGCCCCGGTCCCGGAACCCCATCCCCTGGCCACGGCGGGCGTCGACGCCGCAGTGGAGGCTGGGTTCACACGCGCCGATGACATCGGCAGCGGGCTGGAGACCGGGTTCGGGTGGAGTGACATGAATCTGCCCGGCGGCGCCCGCCAGAGCGCGGCCGACGCCTACATCCGTCCGTTCCTCGACCGGCCGAACCTGGACGTCGTCACGGACGCGACCGTGCAGCGGCTGCGCATCACCGCGGGCCGCTGCACCGGCGTCGAGTACACGATCGGTGGGGAGCACCTGGCCATCGACAGCGCCGAGGTCATATTGACCGCGGGAGCCATCGGTTCCGCGCACCTCCTGATGCTGTCAGGGATCGGCCCGGCCCAACACCTTGAGGAACACGGTATCGACGTCGTCGCCGACCTGCCGGGAGTGGGATCCCATCTGCAGGACCATCCGATGGCGGGTGTGGTGTACGAGGCCAGCCGGCCCGTACCGTTCGTTCCTGCCAACCCGCCGGCCGAAATGATGGGCCTGTTGTACAGCGATCCCGTCGCGGCCCGGCCGGACCTTCAGGTCTACATCGTCGCCGCACCGCTCCCGTCGGCTTGGGGCCAGCCGCCGGCCCACGGCTACTCCATAGCCTTCTCCGCGATGGCTCCGCACAGCAGCGGCACCGTGCGCCTGGCGGACGCCCATCCCGCCAGTGTTCCCGTCGTCGACCCTGGCTACCTGAGCGACGACCGTGACCTGGAGGTCATGCGCAAGGGCCTGGCAGTGGCACGCCGCATCGGCGAGGCCGACGCGTTCGCCGACTGGCGCAAGCAGGAAGCGGTGCCGGGCTCCGGGACGAGCGGCGAATCCGTGGACGAGTTCATTCGCAAGGCCACCGGCCCCTACTTCCACTTCACCGGCACCTGCCGCATGGGAACCGACGCCGATGCCGTCGTCGACCCTGCGAACCTTCGCGTGCACGGAATAGCCGGACTGCGTGTCGCCGATGCCTCGGTGATGCCGTCCATCCCCTCGGCCAACACCAACGCGACCGTTTACGCCATCGCCGAACGGGCCGCCGAACTGATCGACTGAGCCTTCTTCCGCGCCCACGGCGCTTCCACAACGCGCTTCATCCCCCCGTCGTCCGTCGTCCGTCGTCCGTCGAACGCGACCCCGACCGGCCTCATCACCCCTCCTCAGACAGGAGCACCACCATGTCCGAAACGCTTCAGACCACGGACGTCGTCACCTCCGACGCCGACCTGCTCGACCGCACCGCGACCGCCGTGCGCGCCGCCGGTGCGGCGCTGCGCGAGCGTTTCGGCGATGTGGTCCGTTACGAGACCCGTGACGAGCTGATGCGTGCGCTCGCCGTCAACGACGACACGGCCCTGGACATCCTGCGCCCCCGCCTCACGAGCCTGCGCCCGGAGGCCGGCTGGGTGGAGGACGAACTGGACGGCGGGGCGCTGCCGCCCGGCGAGTGGTGGGTCGTGGATCCGGCCGAAGGCAACGTCAACCACCTGCACGCCCTGCCGGAGTGGGCGGTGACCGCCACCCTCGTGCGTGAGAACCAGCCGGTGCTCACCGCGGTCCACCTGCCGCTGACCGGCGAGACCTACACCGCGCTCACCGGCGCCGGCGCCCACCTCGACGGCCGGCCGCTGCGCGTCTCCCCGACCGCGGACCTCGGCCTGAGCATCGTGGCCACCAGCCAGGCCCGGCCGGACGAGGACGAGAGGGTCGTACGGCGCGTCGGCTCCTCGATCACCGCGATGCTCTTCGACGCGCTCGTCGTCCGCACCGCCGTGCCCGCGACCCTGCACCTCACGAACGTGGCCGCCGGCCGCATCGACGCCTTCTGGCAGTTCGCCGGCGCCCGAGCGGACCTGCTGCCCGGCGCGCTGCTCGTCACCGAGGCCGGCGGACAGATCTCCGACGCCGAGGGCCGCCCCTGGACCCCGCAGAGCGAGAGCTTCCTGGCCGCCGCGCCCGGCGTCCACGCCGAAGCCGTCGCCACGCTCTCCCGCTGACCCCGCACACCACAACCCGCACCCACGCAAGGACCAGAACATCATGACCACGATCGCAGTTCTCGGAAACGGCCGCGTCGGCGGCAACCTGGCGAAAGCCCTCACCCTGGTAGGGCACGAGGTGACCGTCGCGGACCGCGCGCCGGGCGCCGCCGCCGATGCCGCCCGGGCGGCCCGGATCGTCATCAACGCCACCCCGGGCGCCGGCTCCCTGGAACGTCTCGCCGCCCTGCGCGAAGAGCTGCACGGCAAGATCCTCGTGGACGTCTCCAACGCCACCGTCGACGGACCGGACGGACTGCCCGCCGCCCTGATCTACCCCGGTTCAAGCCTCGCCGAGCAACTCCAGGCAGCGCTCCCCGAAACGCACGTCGTCAAGACGCTCAACACCATGCTCTTCCCGGTGATGACCGCCCCGGCCACGCTCACCCAGACGCCAACCGCCTTCCTCTCCGGCGAGGAACCGGAGGCCAAGCGGACCGTCCTTGAACTGCTCATTGACCTCGGCTGGCGCAAGGAATGGATCACCGACCTCGGCGGGATCCAGACCGCCCGCGCCACGGAGGCCGCGATACTGTTCGTACCGCACGTCATCCGGTCCATCGGATTCACCCCCTTCGCGATCTCGATCGCCCGCTGACCGTCGAGCCGCGCAACCTGCAGGAGACCGGAGCCGGCACCGGCACGGATGGGTTCCCGGTGGGACACGACCGCGACAGGATGATCTTGGCCGACACGGCTTGGCAGGCCGATCGGCATGGCCCGCCGCCGGAAGACGCCCGGATTCGGCTGCGGCTCGGTGAGTGACTTACCCGGGCAACTACGAGGTCGCGCTCACGGTCCGTTCCGTCGACACCGGGGCTGTGCACTACGAACTCGGTGCCTCCGGGGCAGCACCTGCCTGGGCGTGGCCGACGCCATCGGCCCACACGGCGAACTGCGCGCCGGCCACTAACCGTTACCTCCGGCGAAAGGTCCGACCGAGGCGGCGTAGACGTCCCCGGCACGAGCCCATGAGGGAGGACCGAGCGCGAGTGCGACCCCTGACGATCAGGCTGCGACCTGATCGTCAGGGGTCGCGTCGTTCATCTCGCCGAATCATAAGCATCAGCTCTGTCTCCCGGCCGCTGCAATGCGAGCCGTCTATAGGAAGATTGGCGCGGTGTCCACATGGGTCATGGCGGCGTCCTGCGGAACACGACCACCACAGGACGGCGTTGAAGCAATGAAGACGAGAGGATCGCAGAGGGATGCACGGTACTGGAGCGGAGGTCGACGGCGCGCGCGGGGTGTTCGCAGTGGACTCGACCGCCCCGGATTCCGCACCGCGGGGACTCGACGTTTTCCGGCGCGGGTGGCAGACGCAGGTCGGCGACGATGTCTTCCAACTGCCGGCCTTCAGCCCGGACACGATCGGTGACTTCCGGGTCAAGGGCAAGGTTGCCAAGGTGCATGGCGCGGCGATCGCCGATCTCCACGCCGCGTCGGCAACCCGGACCGCGGACGTCCCGGGCGGCGATCAGGATCTGGTTGCCATGTATGTCGTGCGGAGCGGCGCATGGACTCTGGGCGGCCCGTCCGGCTACGGCGACCAGACCGTGTCGGCCGGGCAGTTCCTCGTCCGGCACCTCGGGCGCCTGACGGCCTTCGAGACGACGGCGCACCTCACGGCGAAGTTCCTCGTCCTGCCCCCCGGCGAGCTCAAACCCCTGCTCGGGAACCGGGTCGTCACCGGGCCGGCGGACTCGGCCGAGGTGCGCTTGCTGACGGCCCTTGCAGACATGATCCACATGACCGTGGCCGACCTCGGCCCGGCCGGTGTGGCAGCTGCCCAAGGTACCCTGATCGAGCTGACCAAGGCGGTGGTGAAGGGCCGGTTCGACGACGTAGAGCCCCGGTTGGCTCCCGCGCTCACCCAGGCAGCCAAGGACCTCGCGGACCGTCGGCTCGCTGATCCCGAACTTTCTCCGGCGATGCTTGCGCGTGAACTCAACGTCTCCGTCCGCACGCTGCACCGGGCATTCGCCGCGGTGGGAGAGCAGGTGAGCACCTACATCCGCCACCGGCGACTGCATGAGGCCCGGCTCGCCCTTGTCTCGCCGTCAGGGCGCCTGAGCATTTCGGAACTCGCCGCACACTGGCAGTTCGCGGACGGCAGTCACTTCACCCGATCCTTCAAGAAGCACTACGGTCAGACTCCCACCGAGTGCGCCCGCTCGACCGGACCGGCCTCGCTCTCGCCGAACCGGCACCCGCCGGGCCACGGGTCGGCCGATAGCGCGTGACCAGAGGTACGGCTGCAGTTCAGCGGATGCCGCCGACTCGTATCCCAAGCAAGGCAGCGGGGCGCTGTGGGCGGCCTGGGCACCGGCTGGAGGCTCGACGACCTGCACCGCATGCGACCCGCCGACAACGAGGGCCGGGATGACTTGCCCGAACCGTCACGGCTTCGCCTGTGACTCCGACGGCTATCGTGTCACGGCTGCCAAGGGCAGCACAGTGCTCCGCACCTCGTCCTGGGACGTCAACGGAGCCCTGCCCACCATCGGCGCCGAGTACGACGCCAGAGGCCTTGAGTATCGCCACCTGGGGCAGCGTCATCAGAGGAAGGGCGCAGTCATGAACCCCGCCCAGCACGGAGCGGCCTTCGCAGCCGAGACCGCCGCATTCGTCGCCACGGTCACGGGAGCCGACCCTCCACCCCGCTGCCGACCTGCCCCGGCTGGACTCTCGGGGACCTCACGCGGCACGTCGGCAGCGAGCACCGGTGGTTCAGTGAGCTGCTTCGCCGGCGCATCCAGCAGCCGCCGACCAGGTTCGCCCACTCGGCCTTGAGCGATTTCCAACTTCTTGGTCCGTGACTGGTCCGGGGGAAGGTTTCGAAGTGGTCCGGAGGTCACGTATGGCTGCCGTTTGATTACCTTCTGCGCTTGGATTCAATGTTGCCTGGAGAGGCAATGCCCGCTCCAGGCAACGGATTTCTGTTCTCTAGAAGAACCCGAGCTTCTTGGGGGAGTAACTGACCAAAACGTTCTTCGAGTGCTGGTGGTACACGCGCCACAATCCTCCTGACCAGGCAAAATAGAGGGATCCGTCGTCGATCGTGCCGTGCTGGCCCGCAACTGGCCCGGATCTTGCTCCATCCGAGGGCGCAACCACGACAGTCTCGCTGCGGCCTCGAGTGCAAGCCTGAGGGAGAACCGCTCGTCACCGTCCCCCCGTTATCTTTTTCGCGGTCCTGCAATGGGGCCGCTGGCCTCCGGGCCCGGTATGACTGTGTCCCCTCTGTCGAAGTGATGACCTGGGGGGTGGTGTCGCCGGGCCCGTGGGGTGCCGTCGGAGACGCTGATGAGAGGTCCGGCCACCGCCTGGCCTGGCGCAATGCCGGGCAGTTTGCGGGCGGCGGGTCTGCATAACGTGGATGCGCGAGCACGGTGCCACCGCCGAGGCCGGCACGGTCAACCACCCGGGAGCGGTGCGATGTTAGACACCGGCGATGTGGGCGTCTTCCTGGGTATGGACGTCGGCAAGACAGCTCACCGCGGCCACGGGCTGACGCCGGCGGGCAAGAAGGTCTTCGACAAGCCGATGCCCAACAGCGAACCGAAACTGCGGGCCGTCTTCGACAAGCTGACCGCGAAGTTCGGCACGGTGCTGGTGATCGTGGAGCAGCCGGCCTCGATCGGTGCTCTGCCCCTGACCGTCGCCCGGGACGCGGGCTGCCAGGTCGCCTACCTGCCCGGACTGGCCATGCGACGGATCGCCGACCTCTACCCGGGAGAGGCGAAAACCGACGCGAAGGACGCCGCGGTCATCGCGGACGCCGCCCGCACCATGCCCCACACCTTGCGTTCGCTGGAGCTGACCGACGAGATCACCGCCGAGCTCACGGTGCTGACCGGCTTCGATCAGGACCTCGCCGCAGAAGCCACCCGCACCTCCAACCGGATACGCGGCCTGCTCACCCAGTTCCACCCGTCGCTGGAGCGCGTGCTCGGCCCGCGACTGGACCACCCCGCCGTCACCTGGCTCCTCGAGCGATACGGATCCCCGGCCGCACTGCGCAAGGTCGGCCGCCGCAGACTCGTCGAACTCATCCGACCCAAGGCCCCGCGGATGGCACAGAGGCTGATCGACGAGGTCTTCGACGCTCTCGACGAGCAGACCGTCATCGTTCCCGGCACGGGCACCCTCGACATCGTGATCCCGTCCCTGGCCGCCTCGCTCGCCGCGGTCCATGACCAGCGCCGGGCACTGGAAGCCCAGATCAGCACCCTGCTGGAGGCCCACCCTCTTCACCCGGTCCTGACCTCGATGCCGGGAGTCGGAGTCAGGACCGCCGCCGTCCCGCTGGTCACCGTCGGCGACGGCACCGGCTTTCCCAGCGCCGCCCACCTCGCCTCCTATGCGGGCCTCGCCCCCACCACCAAGTCGTCGGGCACCTCGATCCACGGCGAACACGCACCCCACGGCGGAAACCGGCAGCTCAAACGGGCCATGTTCCTCTCCGCCTTCGCCTGCATGAACGCCGACCCGGCCTCCCGCACCTACTACGACCGCCAACGCGCCCGCGGCAAAACCCACACCCAGGCACTCCTGCGGCTCGCCCGCCAACGCATCAGCGTCTTGTTTGCCATGCTCCGCGACGGCACCTTCTACGAGTCCCGAACCTCCACCGTCACCCTCGCCGCATGACCACCCCAAACAACCTCAAACCCGGCACCACGTCCTTGACGAAGGACATAGAGGCACCCCCCCCGGCGTGCGGCCGTTCAGTTCACCGGGATGATGTCGGGGGCGCCGAGCCGCACCGCGTCGGCGGTCCGGTCGTCCGGCTGCTGCTGGGCCTCGCGCTCGGCGGCCACGCGCTTGAGGTAGTGGTCGACCTCGCGGTCCTGGTGCGCCCGGTCCCATCCCAGGTGGGGCGCCATCAGCTGGGCCACGGTCGGCGCCGCGTCCACCCCGCGGTCCCAGGACTCGATGGAGATCCGGGTGCGCCGGGCGAGGACGTCCTCCAGGTGGCGGGCTCCCTCGTGGGTCACCGCGTACACGGCCTCGACCCTCAGCTAGTCGTCGGAGCTCGGCAGTGCCTCGCCGAGCGTGGGGTCGGCCGCCACCAGGGCGAGCAGTTCGGGCGCCAGGGAGCCGTAGCGGTTCAGGAGGTGCTCGATGCGGGCGACATGGAGCCCGGAGCGCCCGGCGAGCCGGTGTCGGGAGTTCCACAGCGCCGGATAGCCGTCGGCGCCCAGCAGCGGGACGCGGTGCGTGATGCAGTCGGGAACCTTCTCGTCCAGGCCTCGGACGGCCTCGTCGACCGCGTCCTTGGCCATCACCCGGTACGTGGTGTACTTGCCGCCCGCCACCACGACGAGTCCGGGCACGGGATGGGCGACGAGGTGCTCCCGGGACAGCTTGCTGGTCTCCGCCGCTTCGCCGGACAGCAGGGGGCGCAGGCCGGCGTAGACGCCCTCGACGTCCTCGGGGACCAGTGGGGTGGCCAGGACGCTGTTGACGTGTTCCAGCAGGTAGGTGACGTCCTTGGAGCTGAGCGCGGGGTGGGCTTTGTCGAGCGTCCAGTCCGTGTCGGTTGTCCCGATGATCCAGTGCCGGCCCCAGGGGATGACGAACAGCACGCTCTTCTCGGTGCGCAGG
Organism: Streptomyces sp. NBC_00597; assembly: GCF_041431095.1. Lineage (GTDB taxonomy): Bacteria > Actinomycetota > Actinomycetes > Streptomycetales > Streptomycetaceae > Streptomyces. The sequence goes on along the minus strand of NZ_CP107757.1, from coordinate 2,118,649 downwards.
ATCAGACCGGTGCGGGAGTTGATGCGGTCACGGGGGACGAGCAGGTGGACGCCCTTGGAGGCGCGGACGTGGAACTGGCCGCGGGTGCCGGCCATGGCCTGGGTGTCGTCCGTCCACACCCCGGTCGCGTTGATGACCTGCTTGGCCCGCACCTCCGTCTCGTCGCCGCTCTCCAGGTCCGTGACGACGGCGCCGACCACCCGCTCGCCCTGTCGCAGGAAGCGGCTGACGCGGGTGCGGTTGGCGGTCAGTGCCCCGTACGAGGCGGCCGTGCGGGCGAGGAACATGGTGTGCCGGGCGTCGTCGACCTGGGCGTCCCAGTACTGGATGGCGCCCACCAGTGCGTCGGAGCGCAGGGCAGGCGCCTCGCGCAGGGCCCGGTGCCTGCTCAGGTGGCGGTGGTGGGGCAGGCCGCCGGAGTTGCCGGAGGCCCTGGCCATCGCGTCGTACAGCAGCACGCCGGTGCCGACGTACGGCCGCTCCGTGATGCGGTGTTGCAGGGGGTAGAGGAACGGCACCGGACGTACCAGGTGGGGGGCGAGGTGCCGGAGCAGGAGGCCCCGTTCCTTGAGGGCTTCGGCGACGAGGCGGAAGTCGAGCATCTCCAGGTAGCGCAGGCCGCCGTGGATGAGTTTGCTGGAGCGGCTGGACGTACCCGAGGCCCAGTCGCGGGCTTCGACGAGTCCGACGCTCAGGCCCCGGGTGGCAGCGTCCAGGGCGGCCCCGCTGCCGACGACGCCGCCTCCGACGACGAGGACGTCGAGTTCGCCCTGTCCCATGTCGGCGAGGGCCTGTGTGCGGCCTTGGGGTGAGAGGGCCACCGGATCGACCATGGTCTCCTCCTCAGTGCTGCGGGCGCGCGGCCGGAACCTATTCGACCTTGGCCCAGTCGAGCGTGCGCTCCACCGCCCGCTTCCAGCCCTCGTACCCTTCCGCGCGCCGTTCCTCCGACCACTCGGGGTTCCAGCGCTTGGACTCCTGCCAGTGGGTGCGCAGTTCGTCCGTGTCGCGCCAGAAGCCGGTGGCGAGCCCGGCCGCGTAGGCGGCGCCGAGCGCGGTCGTCTCGGCGACTACCGGACGGCTGACCGGTACGCCGAGGATATCGGCCTGGGTCTGCATGCACAGGTCGTTGGCCGTGACTCCGCCGTCGACCTTGAGCACGTCGAGGTGGACGCCGGAGTCCTGCTCCATGGCTTCCACCACGTCGCGGGTCTGGTAGCAGATGGCCTCCAGGGTGGCCCGCGCCAGGTGGCCGTTGTCGTGGTAGCGGGCCAGGCCGACGATCGCGCCGCGGGCGTCGGAGCGCCAGTACGGTGCGAACAGGCCGGAGAAGGCGGGGACGAAGTACATGCCGCCGCTGTCCTCGACCGTGCGCGCCAGGCGCTCGCTCTCGGCGGCGTCGCCGATGATCTTCAGCTGGTCGCGCAGCCATTGCACGGCGGAGCCGGTGACCGCGATGGATCCTTCGAGGGCGTAGATCACGGGGTCGTCGCCGAACTGGTACGCCACGGTGGTCAGGAGGCCGTGCTGCGAGCGGACCAGTTCCGTCCCGGTGTTGAGCACCAGGAAGTTGCCGGTTCCGTACGTGTTCTTCGCCTCGCCGGGCGCGTAGCAGACCTGCCCGACGGTGGCCGCCTGCTGGTCGCCGAGGACACCGGTGATGGGAATGGCCTCGCGCAGCGGCCGGGAGGTGCGGGTCCGCCCGTACGCCTCCGGGTGGGAGGACGGGTTGATGGTGGGCAGCATGGCCCGGGGTACGCCGAAGAAGCCGAGCAGTTCATCGTCCCAGTCGAGGGTTTCCAGGTCCATGAGCATGGTGCGGCTGGCGTTGGTGACGTCGGTGGCGTGGACGCCGCCGTCGGGTCCGCCGGTGAGGTTCCACAGCACCCAGCAGTCGGTGTTGCCGAAGAGGGCGTGGCCCTGCTCGGCGGCCTCCCGCACGCCGTCGACGTTCTCCAGGATCCATTGGATCTTGCCGCCGGAGAAGTAGGTGGCCGGTGGCAGCCCCGCTTTACGGCGGATGACGTCGCCCTTGCCGCCGCGCTCCAGTGCAGCGGCGATGGAGTCGGTACGGGTGTCCTGCCAGACGATGGCGTTGTAGTACGGGCGGCCGGTGCGGGGGTCCCAGACGACGGTCGTCTCGCGCTGGTTGGTGATGCCGACGGCCGCCAGGTCGGAGGCGTCGAGGTTTCCGTGCCGGAGGGCGTTCTGGATCACCGAGTTGGTGCGTTCCCAGATCTCCACCGGGTCGTGTTCGACCCACCCCGAGCGCGGGAGGATCTGGGAGTGCTCCAGCTGGTGCCGCGCCACCTCGTTGCCGGCGTGGTCGAAGATCATGAAACGGGTGCTCGTGGTCCCCTGGTCCACTGCGCCGACGAAGTCAGCCATGGGGTGCCGCCTCCTCTTGGGGATGCCGTGTGTGGGGGCTGTCCGTCCGGGACGGGACGGACGGGATGAACGGACGTGCCGTGCCGTGCCGTGTTCCGCCCGCCCCGGATCCGGTCAGCTCTCCTCCGGTGCCGGTACGCGTCCGGGAGGCTCCGGTTCGGCGGTCGGCAGGAACCGGCCGATGAGGAGCTTGTAGATACCCGCACCCAGCACACCGCCGATGAACGGGCCGATGATCGGCACCCAGAAGTAGAAGTTCCCGTACTGATCTCTCCAGGCCCCTCCGTACCCGGTGAGGAAGCTGGCCAGCCGGGGGCCGAGGTCACGGGCCGGGTTGATTGCGTACCCGGCGTTGGTGCCCCACGCCATGCCGATGGCCACGACGATCAGGCCGACGATGAACGGGGCCAGGTTGGCGCCGGGAGGCGTGCCCAGCAGGTCCGTGACCGCGAAGATCAGCATCAGCAGGATCGCGGTGCCTATGATCTGGTCGCGCAGTGCGCCCCACTCGGTCACCGGCAGGTTGGTGTTTCCGTTGGCCGGGAGCGTGGAGAAGACGACCTGCGTCTTGATGGTGTGACCGGGGTCGGCCTTGGCCAGCGCCTCGGTGTAGTTCCAGCGGACGATCAGGGCCGCCACGAAGGCTCCGGCCAGCTGGGCCAGCGCGTAGGGGGCGACCCTCTTCCACGGGAAGCCCTTGAAGGCCGCAAGGGCGAGGGTCACCGCGGGATTGAGGTGAGCACCGCTCAGCCTCGCCGCGACGTAGACGCCCAGGGTCACGCCGAGACCCCAGGCCCAGGCGATGCTGTCGTGGTTTCCGAGGCCGCCCGCGGGGTCCGTCAGGGCTCCGCCGGCGACCACCTGGGCCACGACACCACAGCCGAAGAGGATGAGGATCATGGTGCCGGCGAATTCGGCCGAGAGTTCGCCGACCAACCCATGTGCTTTGAGGCGCTCCTTCATGGGTGCCCGCTTCCCGCCGGTCCGAAGACCGGCATTCGACTGCCCCGAGCCCCCCGGTTCAGCGTAAGACGGGTCGCCCGTACCTGAAAGGCGAGGCCGGTCCGGCCCCGCGGAGGCCGGTGCCCGCTCGGATTCCTCAATCCTTCTCCGAGGCGGTCGCCCCAGTTCTCGCGGATGTCCGCGGCATGGCAGCACACTGTTCGTATGGATCGCCGGCTCCGACCGGGAGGCACACGATGAAGATGTTGATCAACAGTCCGCAGACCGTGGTCGCGGACGCCCTGCGAGGGCTGGCCGCGGCCCACCCGGAACTGGACGTGGACGCCGACGCCCGGGTCGTCGTACGGCGGGACGCGCGGCAGGGCGGGCGGGTCGGTCTCGTCTCCGGTGGCGGCTCCGGACACGAGCCCTTGCACGCCGGCTTCGTCGGACACGGAATGCTGTCCGCCGCCTGTCCGGGCGAGGTGTTCACTTCCCCCGTGCCCGACCAGATGGTGCGGGCGGCCAAGGCCGTGGACTCCGGCCAGGGGGTGCTGTTCGTCGTCAAGAATTACACCGGGGACGTCCTGAACTTCGACATGGCCGCCGAACTCGCCGAGGAGGACGGCATCCGGGTCGAGCGGGTGCTGGTCAACGACGACGTTGCCGTGACCGACAGCCTCTACACGGCCGGGCGTCGCGGCACGGGGGCCACGCTCTTCGTCGAGAAGATCGCCGGGGCGGCGGCGGAGGAGGGCGCGCCGCTGGAGCAGGTCGCCGCGGTCGCCCGGCGGGTCAACGAGGCCTCGGGCAGCTTCGGCGTGGCGCTGAGCGCCTGCACCACCCCCGCCAAGGGCAGTCCCACCTTCGATCTGCCGGACGGCGAGCTGGAGCTGGGCATCGGGATCCACGGGGAGCCGGGCCGGGAGCGGCGCCCCATGATGCCGGCGGGGGAGATCGCGGAGTTCGCGGTGGGTTCCGTGCTGGAGGACATGGCGAAGGCGGCCCCTGTCGACGGGCCGGTACTGGCCCTGGTGAACGGGATGGGCGCAACGCCGCTGCTGGAGCTGTACGGCTTCCACGCGGAGGTGGCCCGGGTGCTGGCGGCTCGGGGCGTCCCGGTGGCCCGGACCCTCGTGGGGAACTACGTCACCTCCTTGGACATGGCGGGGTGCTCGGTGACGCTGTGCCGGGCCGACGAGGAAATGCTGCGGCTGTGGGACGCACCGGTGCAGACGGTAGCGCTGCGTTGGGGCCGCTGACCCCCCCAGGCGGTCTCCCGCCGCGCATCCGCCGGGAGCCGGACATGGGCTCCGGCCGGCGTGCCGTCCGACCGCACGTAGTCCCTGACCCAGGGCACGTCTGCATCCCCCTCATCACTAGTTGTGATCCTCTGCCGAAGGGTGGGCGCCCGCCCACGTGTCGGACGCGGCGCGTCTCTCCTGTCGCGCCAGGGGCGAGGGTCCGGAGCCCATCGTCGCGAACCAGTGGGCCTGGGTGGGTGGTTACGTGCCCGGCTTTGTGGCGCGATGGGAGAAGCCCGCACGCTCGCCTGGTGCAAGTGGCGCGCGAAAGCCCGGTGTGCGCTCCAGCATGGGTGCTCCTGACGGGTGGCAGCGGATGGGTACGTCGCCCATCGTGGGTGGTGCGCGCATGCCCCGCACGCCGACCCGGCCACCTGCGTCCCGGCGTCGCTCGCCCACCACACCAGGTGACACAAATGACGCGAAACATCACGCAACGTGTCATCCTGGCGGGAGGAATCCAGTTCCGCAATAGCACCCGGCGCCGGGCAAGGGCCACGAGGACGAGATGCGCGACGAGAAGTGTTGACCGGCAATCGATCGCCCAGCGGGCTGTGCTGGAGGGCTGGGTGCGTTGTCATGCATCGACCCAGGCTCTGGCTCAGCGGTCGCGGATCGTGCTGGAGTGCGCGGACGGGCACTCGATCATGGAGGTGTTGCGTCGGCGCTTGGCCGGCAAGACTGTCATCGACTGCACGAACCCGGTCGACTACACGACCGGACGTACAGCGGAATGTGGCAATGGGTCGCGGCCGCTTGTGCGGTAGCGGCTCGCGTACCTGTGGCCAGAAGAACCTGGGGCTCTGAGAATGTTGACGTGGGCTGGCGCAAGACCGCGACCGCGTATCGCCTTCGTTGACCGGGAGACACGTATGACCATCAAGGACATCGGGCCGGAACCTCAAAGCTTCGACCTCGAGAAGGCGACGCTCGAGAACACGAACTATCGCGCGGTCGCCTGGTCTGGGAAGTACCTTCAGTTGACCCTCATGTCGATCCCGGTGGGTGAGGACATCGGCTTGGAGGCGCACCCGGAGACTGACCAATTCCTACGACTCGACGCAGGCCGGGGCCGCGTCCAGATGGGCCGCACGAAGGACCGACTCGACTTCGACCGGGAGGTCGAGGATGGCTGGGCAATCTTCGTGCCCGCCGGCACTTGGCATAACGTCACCAACATCGGTGACGAGACCCTGCAGCTCTACGCCGTATACGCGCCGGTCCACCACGCGTCGGGCAAGATCCATGCGACAGCTGCCGACGCGGAGCGCGACGAGGACTCAGGCGACGACGAGCCGACAAGCTGGTCGGTCCAGCCTGCCCAGCAGCCATCGGACGAGCATGCCTGACCGGCGAGGGCTTATCGCGACAGTAGTTCCTGGCCCCGAGGCGAGCCGAGAGAATCACGATCTTCCCTCCCGCCCGTACGCCCGGGCTGTCGCTAGTTCAGAGAATCCGAGGTCCTGATCGGCGCCGGCACTTATGCGACGTTGCTGGTGATGGCGGCACCTGGACTGGTTCGCGGAGAAGGAGCCCGACGGGCTGCTGTTCATAGGGGGAAGGGTGCGCCGTTCCGGCGCACGACCTTCGGCCGGAAGTGGGCCAAGGCTCGCGCGAAGGTCGGCCTGCCGAAGGACTTCCGCTTCTACGACCTGCGCCACACCGGGCACACCCTCTCCACCCAGTCCGGCGCGACCCTCAAGGACACGATGGTCCGCGCCGTGGCAGTCCTCGGAGAAGGCCGCGATGATCTACCAGCACTCCGACGACGAACGCCAGCAGGAGGTCGCCGGGGGCATCGACGCCCGGGTACGCGCTGCCCGCGTCAAGGGAGCGGTGAAGAGGCAGGCGAAGGGCGCTTGACGATCGGTGGGGTGAGGGGAGGGAGGCGTCACGCCTTCCTCCCCTCACCGGCTCGCTGGGTGCCGTTGGGCCCGAACAGCACCGGTGGCGCTCGTCGATGGCTCGTGTACGGCCGTGCTGTGTCGAGAGGAAACCGGGCGGTCAGACACGCCTCCATGCGTCGAGGAAGGCTTTCCGTTCAGCCGGATCAGCTGATTTGTGGTCCGCGTGCAGGACGCGCCAGGCGGTGAGTTCGAGGTCCCGGAGCCACAGCTCGCCGATGACCTGCGTCTTGAGGTCGGGGAGGTGGTCGGACTCGGCGAGTGCCTGGCCGATGACCTCTCCGGCTGCGACGCGCTGGGGCGGGGTCATCTCGTCGACAGCCGAGAGGATCTGCCCGGCCAGACCGGTGCCTTCTCCGGCCAGCGAACTCAGCACGAATGTCTTGATGTTGGCGGGCAGCAGGTAGAGGGAGCCCGAGGACCTCCACAGGTCCGACCAGAAGCGTTCTCCGGCCTCGGTGGGAGCGGGGAGCGCGGCCAGCAGTCCGAGGAGGTGCGCGGTGGCCGCGTACCCGTCGGAGTGGGCGGATGCGACGACGGCGATGTCGGCGACGCGCTCCACGTCGATTCGGCCCGCTTCGAGGCGCGGGTCCAGTCCCAGTCGCTGTTCCAGCTGGTGGGAAAGGGGGGCGGATGCGTGGGAGCGGAACTCGGGAAGCATCGGCGGTCCTTGAACGTAGGAGAGCGGAGAGGCCCGTTCGGAGGACCCTGATCGTTCCCTTGGCCCGCCGACTTACACGGCTTCCACGGCCCCAGTTGGTGGCAGGCCCCCAGGACCGGAACCATGGGGCGGCTGAACAGGCCACCTCCGGCGGTGCCGGCCCGGTGGTCCGAGGCAGGCCTCGGACCATGCTGCTGCGGGGGCTCCTAGCATGAGCACATGGTTGCCAGTGACGCCCAGCAGTCCGAGGCAGGAAGGGAAGCAGTGTCCCGCGACGACATCGAAACCGGCGGTGTGTCTTCCGCACCGACGGTCGGAGGGAACGAGGCAAGTGGCCCTCCCTCCGGATCGCACCGTGAGAAGGCCCCCGAGGACTCCCACCCGGTTGCCGACCTGGTCGAGCGGGCGGCCGAGCTGGTCGAACCGATCAAGCCGAAGCTACGGGGCTGGCTTCACGCCGGCATGGTGCCCGCCTCGCTGGGCGCGGATATCGTCCTCATCTGCCTGGCAGGGACACCGCAGGCAGTCTTGGCCTGCACCGTGTACTCCGTCACCGCCTGGCTGCTGTTCGGGACGAGCGCCGTCTACCACCTCGGCACCTGGGGACCACTCGGTGAGGCCGTTCTGCGCCGCCTCGACCACGCCAACATCTTCCTGATCATCGCCGGCACCTGCACCCCACTCTCCGTGCTCCTTCTCCCCCCTGACCAGCGGTCCGTCCTGCTGTGGATCGTGTGGATGGGCGCTCTGGCCGGCATCGCCTTCCGTGTCCTGTGGGTCGGAGCTCCCCGCTGGCTGTACACCCCCTGCTACCTGGCCCTGGGCTGGGCACCGGTGCGATACCTGCCCGACTTCCTGGACAGTGGCGGGGCGGCCGTACTCGCCTTGATCGTGACCGGCGGGCTCCTCTACAGCGCGGGCGCGGTTGTCTACGCCCTCCAGCGCCCCGACCCCTCGCCCCGCTGGTTCGGCTTCCACGAGGTCTTCCACGCCCTGACCGTGGCAGCCTTCACCGCGCACTACATCGCCATCTCCATCGCCGTCTACTGACCACGGCAATGTTCCGACTCGGGGCAGCTGTCGGCGTGGGGCGGGCGAGTTGCCGGCCGGCTTCGGGTCAGGGTGCGAGGGGGCGGCGGAGAGAGAGGTAGTGGTTGCCGACGGCGGACAGGTAGCGGTGGTCAGCCGTTTCACCGTCGGTGGTGAACTGGGGAGCGGCTTTGACTCATTCTCAGCTCGAAGGCGGCGGCCACAGCCACACCGCCGGCTTGACTCGTCCATCCCCATGCCCCGGTGCTTGCCTCGCAACCGAGTCCTCAGAGGATTCCGGGCATGAGCGCTATGCCGGTGGCCGCGCGGCGTCCCCGAGTAGGGCCGATGCCTGCTGTCCGGGTGAACCAGTCAGGCAGCGCGGCCTGCACGGGCAGCAGCAGCCACCTGGCGTGCGGGTCCTCGGGCAGGGTTGAGGACGGTCGGGAGGGGCGGCTGGCCAACGGCGTCGGAGGAGGACAGGAGCGGTCATGCCCCCAACCGAGGAGCGAGATCCAGGCGCCAATCAGAGGCGCGCCGACGGTGAGCAGTTGGTGGAAATGGACCTCGCGGGCACGCTCGCGGCAGCGGAAGCCGCCTCTCCCGTCGAGTCACTGGACGTCGTCGCACGGATGCTCAGGGACCGCCTGAACGCTGCTGCGGTTTCGTTCCTGATCGTCGACTTCACCGGGTCGTCGGTGGTGCGGCTCGGGGCAGCCGACAGCGTCGAGTCCGACGAGCCCCCTGAGCGCGTCGCTCTGCCCGGTACCCTCTACGCGGACGTGTTGCGCACACAGCGGCCGGCCCTCCAGCGAGAGGGCAACAGTTTGGTCAGGGCCGTGGCGCCCGTCACCAACCGCGGCGACGCCATCGGCCTGCTCGAACTCTTTCTACCGGATCGCCCCGATGAGGACGCGATGAGGCAGATCGGTGCGACCGCGGATGCCTTGGCCTACATCGTCATCGCGAACCGGTCCTTCACCGATGTCTACCAGTGGGGCCGTCGTACGCGGCCCCTGAACCTGGCGGCCGAGATCCAGCACCGGCTTCTCCCCACCTCCCTGGCCTGTGAGGCGGCCCAGTTCACGGTCGCCGGAGCACTGGAACCGGCGACGCATGTCGGCGGCGACACCTTCGACTACGTCGTCGACCGCGACACCATGCAGCTCTCCGTCACCGATGCCATGGGCCACGACGTGGAAGCCGCGCTACTCGCCACTCTCGCAGTGGGCGCCCTTCGCAGGGCCAGGCGTGCCGGCGCCGAGCTCGAAGTACAGGCCTTGAGGCCAACCGGGCCGTCATCGACCACGGCAGGCGGGGCTTCGTCACCGGGCAGCTGCTGCGCGTCAGCCTGCTCGACGGGACCACTCAGTTCGTCAACGCGGGGCATCCTTGGCCGCTGCTCCTGAGACAGGAGAGGGTTGAGGAGGTGGTTCCCGAGGTGGATCTCCCTTTCGGTATCCAGCTGCGGCGCCCAGGCCCGAGTGGGGGTAACTCGAGGGACCACCAGCCCGAGTCCGGATGCTGCGCTCCCGGTGAGGATCACGTCTCGGCGGAGCCGGGCGGCCTCCTCCTGGGTGGGGTCCGTATCCGGAACGATCTCGGGGAAGACCTTGCTCAGGACGTGCTGGGCGCTCAGCGGTCGGTTCTCGGCCTCGTGCTATGGCGAGGTCTATGTATTCCCGGGCTGTGTCGAGTCGTTTGCGGACCTCGCTGATCGGCAGGTTGAGCGGAATGAGGCCGGCGACACCGGCCGGGTCGTCCGTCTGCCTGGATTTGAGCTCCTGGACCGCGTGGGTGAAGAAGGCTTGGAGTGCCTCGGCCAGAGGCATCGGGGACGTGATGCACTCCAGCGCGAGCGCTTTGATGTTCCAGGAGCAGAGCGGCTTGCTGTGGGTGCAGTTCCAGTGCTTCAGCAGTCGCACCGTCCGGGCGAACGTGTTCTCTGTCTTGTCGATGTCATCCAGCACCATCTCGGTGTGCGTGATCGGATCGGCCCGGTCCCACTTGTCGGCGATCTCCATGTTGGGGATGAAGAGGCCCTTGCCGGAACGGTGCGGGATCGCGGTCATCACGTCGGCTGTGAAGTCTGGTTGGCCCGCGGTCACCGGGTCGCCGAACCGTACGAGCACGGCCCGCCGTCGCCCGACGACTTCTACGGTGAGATTGGGGAACTCGTCGGCCAGATCCTCCCGTATCGCGTCCCGCGCACGCTCCATCAGGGGGAGCGCATCGTCGCCGTCGGGTCCGAATCCCTGCGAGGAGTTGTTTCAGAGACTTCTCTTGCATCAGTACTCCCTTCGTCTCGCCCTGGTTATCCCCAGTTACGCGCCGTCTGCACCTTCATCGGGCATATGACCGTAAGAATCGTCGAGATGAGTGACAGGGCGGCAAGGGCTGCGAAGAGGTGCGCGTATCCGCCGAGCGGTCCGGCGAGGGCGGCGCCGGCCCAGGGGGGCGAGGGCTGCGGCGATGTGGGCGGGGGAGCCGAGGAGGCCGGAGAGGCGGCCGTAGTGCGTGGTGCCCCAGCGGTCGGTGACGGCGGTGGCCTGGAGGAGGTGAGGTTGCCGCGGACGATTCCCGCCAGGACCGCGAGGATGACCAGCAGGGGCATCGGGCCTGGGATGAGGGCGAGAGCGGCTGTGGTTGCGCCGCCGAGGGCGATGAGGGTGGCCGTGCGGGTCGTGACGGATGTGCGGGCCGACAGGCTTGTGTACAGGGTGCGCCCTCGGAGTCCCCCGCCTCTTCACTACGAGATCACGGAGGTGGGTGCGGGGCCCGGGGAAACGTTCCTGGGCCACCTCACCTGGGCTGTACGAGCCACCATCACCAACGCCGCACCGATGCCATCGACCTGAAGCTCACCGGCATCGACTCGCGTGTACCGGGCCGCGATCCGTACCGGCGATCTCCAGGGGGTGGACCGTGTGGTCCGGATCATCGAGCGCATCAGCCATCTCCTCGGGCCGAACAGCCCCGTACGCCTGCAGTTGGGCGGCTCTCTGGACGGAGGTAGCCATATGCTCCAAGTTCGGCTGTGACGAGTGCCACTTCGCGCACACATTCGTCCAACCATGCTGGTGATTCGCTGCCGTTGGCACTGGCGCAGAATTCCCCGAGTCCGGCTAGCTGCGCCAAGTCGACCAAGCCCGCGTAGGAGCGCGGCTGTGCGGCCGGAGCGATGGACAAGGAAGTACGGCCCTCCCGCGCAGGGCCTTGGGGTTAAGACGCAGTCCAGGATTGCGGCCGGGCCATCAAGCCCGCACCCGACAGCTCACCTTGTAGGGGCACCAGGTTGAACCGTGCATGAGGCGGTTCGGTGATCGCCATTCATGGCGGTCTGGCCCGGTGCTCTGCGCCCAGACCGCCTTCCCCTCGGAAGGGCAGGTCGTTGACCAGTCGGGAACGCAAGATCATCTCTGTCTGCTTTGCCGTGCTTCTGTCGCTCCTTGTTGCGGTGGTGGCCGCGCTCCTCAAGAGCAGCGAAGGGGGCACCGTGCTGGAGTCCGCCGCCTACGGCGCTGGCGGCTTCGTGTCGGCCTTCGGCGTCTGCATGTTGGCGCTGATGTTCCTACTCCTTTAGGTGGCATGCGCTGCCTCCGTGCCCGTCGGTACTACGGATGGGCACGGAGCTTGGACACTTTGGCTGGAAGGAGCGCGGGGCCCACGCCGTCACCGACCGCTGGGGCACCACCCAGTACGGCTGGCTCTCCGGGCTCCTCGGCGCGCCCGCACACGCTGCAGCCGCGCTCGCCCCCTTCGTCGGCGCAGTCCTGGCAGGCCCTCTCGGTGGCTACCCCACCCTCTTCGCACCACTTGTTGCACTGTCGATCACCGCCGCCGCAAAAGCCCTCGGAACCCGCCCGGCCAGCGGTCCGAGGGGATGACACAAGCGTTCCTCGGCCTCGGCCACGAGGACGTCCAAGCCGCCGTTGAGCACGTTGCCGGTGGGTGCCACCGGGCCGCATGGATCGAGCCATGGCTGACGGGCGCCCCTTACTGGCAGGCGTCGCCGCGCCCAGACTGCTGATGGGAGACGGGGAGGTACTGCGTGGCAGTACGCAAGAGGCGCCGATCGGCATCACAGAAGCGCCGGGAGGCCCGGCTCAAAGCGGGCGCGTGGGGTGGTTTCATCGTCCTGGCGTTGCTCGTTACCTTCTGGTCGGCGATCTGGCCTTACCTGGTCGGAGTGTTACTCCTCGGGGTTGTTGGCGGCAGCGCTTGGTGGCTGTGGAGGACGGACCGTCTCATCAGGAGCAGCGACCGGCGATGGCGTCACGACGGAGCGGTCAGCGTCGGCCACCGAACGCTTGCCGAGGTGGACGTGATGGACGGCACGCAGTTCGAGGACTTTGTGGCCGACCTCTGTAGGCGGGACGGATGTGCGGATGTCCGCCGCGTCGGCCGCACGGGCGACGATGGAGCCGACGTGCGCGGCCAGCTGCCCGACGGCCGGACGATGGTGATCCAGTGCAAGCGGTACAACCCGAAGCGGAAGATCTCAAGCGGAGAGGTCCGCAACCTCCTCGGGTCACAGGTGCACTTCAAGGCCGAGGTCGCCCTCTTCGTCACCAACACGTACTTCAGTGGCCCCGCCGAACGCTGTGCCGTGCAGAACGGTGTCCTCGCCGTCCACCGTGATCATTTGGGTCTGTGGAACCACGGAGCGGCACTCTCGTCACTCACAGCGGTGAACGGAGCCGGCCAGGGCGACCGCCGACACCGCGCCCTGCGGAAGAATACGTACGAGTAGCGCTGTTGGCGGGTTGGCTTCTGGCAGCCGGCCGTCAGCCCGTGCCGTTGGCGGCTGCTGGCTCCTCCTGCACGGGGCTGGGGCTGGCAGGCCCTGCTGTACTCGACGAATGAAGACCACGCCGAGGGGGCCCCACCGTGATGGTGCCGCCGTCCCGGCGTTTGGTGTCGCGGACCATGACACAACCAGGCGTATCGCTCGCGACCTCGACGCACGTTTCGGTTCCGGTGTACGAGCTGGTCCGCCAGTTGGGGCCGCCTTCGGGCACTACCTCTCCTGATGGCTGAAATGATCGATTGCTGCTCTGATGAGTGACATTGCGGGTTCGCCGTAGACGGCCGACTGCACCCCGGTGTGGTTTGCGGAATGGGTTCTTGATCTCGGGGTCGTGTCCCCTGTGGGACACGGTGTGGTCAGGTCACTAGTGGCCGCCATGCTCAACGCCGCCGGTTTCCGGGTGCTGACGCCTTCTGCTCGACGTCTGGGGTGGGTCGTTCACTGCGCAGGCGGCGTGGACGGTGGCTACGGGGTCCGAAGACGGCCAGTGTCTGCTGGTATGCGCGGTGGACCGGCGATCGCGCTGGTCCGTGACTGGCCCGGATCTTCTCTATGAAGTTGGATTCCGGAGGGAAATGAACCCTGGAATCACGCGGCTTCGGTAGCTGTTGCGAGACGAGGGCACGGATCCTGGCCGGTCGTTTGTGCAGGTCAGGCACCGTGCTCAACTTCTAGAAGAAGCCGATCTTCTTGGGGGAATAGCTTACTAGAAAGTTCTTCGTCTGCTGGTAGTGCTCCAGCATCATCTTGTGGGTCTCCCGGCCGATGCCCGACTGCTTGTAGCCGCCGAATGCCGCGTGGGCCGGGTAGGCGTGGTAGCAGTTCGTCCAGACGCGGCCCGCCTGGATCGCGCGGCCCGCGCGGTAAGCCGTGTTGATGTCGCGCGTCCATACGCCGGCGCCCAGGCCGTACGCCGTGTCGTTGGCGATGCGAATGGCGTCGTCGAAGTCATGGAAGGAGGTCACGGACACCACCGGGCCGAAGATCTCCTCCTGGAAGATCCGCATCCGGTTGTCCCCCTCGAAGATGGTCGGCTGAACGTAGAAGCCGCCCGCCAGCTCCCCGTCCTGGTCGATCCGCTGCCCGCCCGTGAGGATCTTCGCGCCTTCCGTCCGGCCGATCTCCACGTACGACAGGACCTTCCGCAGCTGCTCCTCGGAGGCCTGCGCGCCGATCATCGTGTCCGTGTCCAACGGGTGTCCCGGCACGATCAGTTCGGTACGGGCAACGGCCGCGTCGAGGAAGTCCCCGTACCGGCCGCGCTCGATCAGCGCGCGCGAGGGGCTCGTGCACACCTCGCCCTGGTTCAGGGCGAACATGGTGAAGCCCTCCAGGGCCTTGTCGCGCAGGTCGTCGTCAGTGGTCCAGATGTCGTCGAAGAAGAGGTTCGGGCTCTTGCCGCCGAGTTCGAGGGTGACCGGCTTGAGGTGCTCCGCCGCGTACTGCATGATCAACCGCCCCGTGGAGGTCTCCCCGGTGAACGCGATCTTCGCCACGCGCGGGCTGGACGCCAGCGGCTTGCCCGCCTCCTCGCCGAAGCCGTTGACGATGTTCACCACGCCGGGCGGCAGCAGGTCCGCCACCAGGCTCAGCCAGTAGTGCACCGAGGCCGGGGTCTGCTCGGCCGGCTTGAGGACCACCGTGTTCCCGGCCGCCAGCGCCGGAGCCAGCTTCCACACCGCCATCAGGATCGGGAAGTTCCACGGAATGATCTGCCCGACCACGCCCAGCGGTTCGTGGAAGTGGTAGGCGACGGTGTCGTCGTCGAGCTGGCTGAGCGCGCCCTCCTGGGCGCGCAGCGCACCCGCGAAGTAGCGGAACTGGTCGATGGCCAGCGGCATGTCGGCGGCGAGGGTCTCCCGGATCGGCTTGCCGTTCTCCCAGGTCTCCGCGACCGCGAGGGCCTCCAGGTTCTGCTCCATCCGGTCCGCGATGCGCAGCAAGATCGTCGACCGCTCGGCGACGGAGGTGCGCCCCCAGGCGGGCGCCGCCGCATGCGCCGCGTCCAGTGCCCGTTCCACGTCCTCGGCCGTGCCGCGGGCCACCTCGGTGAAGGTCTGGCCGTTGACGGGGGAGGGGTTGGCGAAGTACTGGCCGAGAGCGGGCTCGACGTACTCGCCGCCGATGAAGTGGCCGTAGCGGGACGCGTACGACATGAGCGCGCCTTCGGTACCGGGCGCAGCGTAACGGGCCATGGTGGTCCTCCCCTTGCCGGGCGCCGGCCGCCGTCGGACAGCGCTCGGGAGGAGGCTAGGAGCGGGCAGGTTGCGGATACGTTGCACGGCGCGGCCGAACCGGCTCCCGCCGGGCGCGCGTCGGTTCGGCACCGGCACCGGCACCGGCACCGGCACCGACATCGGGTGCCGGTGCCGGTGCCGGTGCCGGTGCGGCGCGGGACGCGGGCGCGGCCGCGGTGCCCAGTTCGCTGTCGAGGCTGCGGACGCGGGCCAGCGCGGCCGGGCGTGCCTCCGGCGGCAGTGCCGCGGCCAGCGCCCGCCACACGGCGGCGTCGTCCGCGCCCCACGGAGTGCACACCCAGTCGGTGAGCAGTCCCACGTCCGCCCGGGCGATCACAGCGGCCCGTGCCTGGTCCTCGATCCGGCGCCGCAGCCGGACGATGCCCGGCGCGGTCGAGCCGGGGAGCAGCGGGCCCGCGTAGTGCTGGAGGGCCGCCGAAACGGCGCCGGCCGCCAGGTGGCGGGTCACGACGGTGAAGTCGGCCTCCAGCGGCGCCGTCGTACGGTACGGGCGCGAGAGCGGAGCGCGGTCCCCCAGTAGTCCCCGCAGTCGTGACATTTCGGCGCGCAGCGTCACCGGTGACACCGATTCGTCCTCGTACAGTGCGATCGCCAGCTCCTCGCCCGACAGCCCCGTCGGGTGGTGTGCGAGGAGAGCCATGATCTCGCTGTGCCGCCGCCCCAGCCGCAGGCCGGCGCCACCGCCCGCCAGCAGCGCCTCGTCCTGGCCGAGGGCGGCCAGGGTGTCCCCGGCGGGCGGCGGTAACGGGTCCAGCAGCGCCAGCTGGGCCTCCGCGGCCCGGGCCACCGCCTGCACGAAGGCGAGGGAGTGCGGATGGGCCAGGCCGTCCCCGCCGGTGATGTCCACCGCACCGAGCAGCCGTCCGGTACGGGGATCGCGCACCGGAGCCGCCGCACACGTCCACGGGTGGACCCGGCGGCTGAAGTGCTCCGCCCCGAACACCTGCACCGGCTCCCCGACGGCGACCGCCGTGCCGGGCGCGTTCGTGCCCATCGCGGTCTCCGCCCACCGCGCGCCCGGGACGAAGCCGAGCCGCTCCGCCCGCCGCAGCGTGGCCGCCTCTCCCTCCACCCAGAGCAGGCTGCCCCGGGCGTCGCACACCGCCAGCAGATGGGCCCCGTGCGCCGCGAACGCCCCCACGAGCTCCCGGAACACCGGCATCACCCGGGCCAGGGGGTGCTGCGCCCGGTACGACCGAAGTTCCGCCTCCGCCAGCTCCACCCGGGGCGTGCAGTCGGGGCTGAGCCGGGCCCGGGCGCACCGCCGCCAGGACTTCGCGATCACGGGCCGGACCTCCGCCTCGCAGCGCCCGTCCCGCGTGAACGCGGTGTGTGCCCGCCGCAGCACTCGCGTGCGCTCGGCGGGGTCGGCCCCGCCCGGCAGCGCCACCGACGGATCGTCCATGCCACCCTCCCGAGGTGCCGCGTACCCGCAGCGCCCCCATCGTCGTCCCGGCCCCGGGCCCCGACAAGCTCTGCGTCGGCCACGCGCCGTTCCGAAAAGCCGCCGAGGCGTGCTGCCGGCCGGAGCCGACGGCCCGGGCGCCCGGGAACGCCTCGCCGGGGCGGGGCGTTGAGGGGGTAGTGGACGACGACAGGTGGAGGTGTCCGCAGATGTCCAAGCGTGGCAAGGTCGCGGTTGCCGGAGTCGCGGCAGCCCTCGTGTTGTTCTGGACGGTCGGGTTCTGGGCGGGACTGCTGGTCCTGATCGGGGTGCCGGCGGCCGCCTACCTGCTGCTGGACTCCTCCCAGCGGCGTCGTCTGCGGGGCGTGTCCAGGAAGCAGCTGGGCCGCTGAGCGGGCCCGGCAGGCCCGGCGGGCGAGTCGCCTGACCGCCCGGTCCGGGGCAGGAGCCCGGGGACCCGTCGGGCGGCGGCTCCATGCCCGGCGTGCGGGGTTGCTACGCCCGGCGTGGGGCGCCTCCGTGTCCGGCGTGCGGCGTCTCCGTGCCCGGCGTGCGTCCCGGCCGTGGGCGAACCCGGTGGCCGCGGCGGGCACGGTTCAGTAGTAGTCCCGCATCAGCGTCGTCGCCCACTCCGGCTGGCCGTGTTCGCCGCGTGGGCCGAACTCCGTCATGTACGGCTTCAGGTCGAGGACCGGCGTGCCGTCCACTGCGTCCAGGCCCTCCACGTGCACGTCCAGGCCGTCCACCTGCAGGATCCGGCAGCGGGAGACCCCCAGCCGGTTCGGCCTGTTCTTGCCGCGCTGGGCGAAGATGCCGACCAGTGGCCAGTCCGGGTTGCCCCGGGGGTGCCGTGCGCCCGTCTCGATCTTCTCCACCGGGACCCGGTCGAAGTGGTAGACGACCTCCAGGTGCGAGAACTCCGCCAGCCCGTACAGGGCCTCCGGACCGAACCGCCCGGCGTCCAGCCGGATCACGGACCTCTCCCGGCCCCAGTCGTCGTCGACCACTGCCGTGCGGCCGCCCACCACCACGGCCACCGGCTCCGATTCCACCAGCACGATGTCTCCCTCGGGTTCAGGCCGGGCGTACGGCGATACGGTCCAGCGCCGCGAGCAGCTCGGCAAGCTCCGGCAGACCTTGATCGTGGTCCCCGTCGCGGGGGACCGCGAGAACCTCGCTCGGCTCCTCGTCCAGCAGTACGAAGGCCGCGTCGTCGGTCCGGGCCACCAGTGACCACCCGGGACCGTCCGCCCGCAACGTCCTCGCCCCCTCGCCGGCGAAGGAGGACCGCACCCGGCCGGGCGGCGGCGGGCTCTGCACGTACTCCAGGGCTTCCTTGAGCGCCCGCGCGAGCCCGGGGTGCGCCGCGGCCGCCGCTCCGCCGTCCGTCGCGACCCGATCCCGCCAGGCGGCCCATTCCCGGGCGATCTGGTCCGCGCCCATCCGCCGCTGCACCGGCCCCCACGCCTCGGCGGAAGGCGGAGCCAGCGGCACCCGGCCGGTGCCGTCGGCACCCTGTTCCGGGTCGTGCGGCTCCGGGATTCCGGGCGTCGCCACCGACAGGTCCAGCGGCCAGCCCGCCAGCGACACCACGATCGACCGCTCGTCGGGCGACAGGTCGTACTCCATGCCGCAGTCCCAGGAGGCGATCGCCATGGCAACGAGCGAGACGTCGTCCACGACGACGGTCCAGCGCGCGCCCTCCTCGTCCTGGCCGAGCACCAGCCCATACCCCTGTGCCGCCGGCTCCACACCCAGCAGCGAGCACGCTTCGGGGAAATCGTCGCCCAGGATGCCCGGGAACTGTGCGGGGGTCAGCAGTACGGCGGTCAGCACATAGAGCGAACCGCCCCCTTCCTCGTCGGACACCTGGCCTCCCGGTCGCTCTCTCGTCGGCGCACCCTAACCAGCGGGTAACCCCCGCGTCGAGAGCCTGCGGGCGCCGATTTCCAAGCCCGCTACCTGCACGTAGAGTTGGCCACCCGCCACAGAAAGGGACACCCGGTGCAGCGTTACGACCGGCTGAGGGAGATCCTCCGTCTCGACCCCGACAAGGACTTCCTCGCCATCTACCGGCTCACCGCCACCTACGAGTTCCCCTGGGACTTCACCCGTGCCCTGGAGCTCGCCCTCTTCCGGACCTACGCGGTCCCCAGCATCGGCCGCCTGCTGGCCGAGACCGCCGAGTTCACCGACCGCCCGCAGAAGCGCTACGACGACACCGCGCTGCTCCTCGACGCGGTCGTGGAGCACGGATTCCAGAGCGAGACCGCGCGCACCGCGATCCGCCGCGTCAACCAGATGCACCGCGCCTACAACATCACCAACGAGGACATGCGCTACGTCCTGTGCACGTTCGTGGTGATTCCGGTGCGTTGGATGGACGCCTACGGCTGGCGCCCCATGACCCACCATGAGCGCCGGGCCAGCGCGAACTACTACGCCGAACTCGGTCGACACTTGGGCATCACGGACATCCCGGACTCCTATGAGGAGTTCGAGAAGACCCTGAACGCCTACGAGGACGCCCATTTCGGCTGGGACGAGGGCGGCCGCAAGGTCGCCGACTCCACCATCGGCCTGATGGCCTCCTGGTACCCGGCGCCGCTCGCCCCCGCGGTGCGCGCACTGAGCCTCTCGCTCCTCGACGAGCCGCTGCTGTCCGCGTTCCGCTACGAGGACCCCCGCCCGCAGGTCAAGCGGCTGGTCCGGGGCGTCCTGAAGCTGCGCGGCCGCGCCGTCCGGCTGCTGCCGCCGCGTAAGGCCCCGCACTACGCCCGGCAGAACCCGGAGATCAAGGGCTACCCCCGCGGCTACGACGTGGGCGAGCTCGGCACGTTTCCCGTGCCCGGCTCGGGGGGATGCCCCGTGCCGCATCCGCGCCGGCCGGCCGAGGCCGAGGCCCAGCCCCCGGCGTGATGCGGGGCACCTCCCCGGACCCCGGGCGAGGTGCCGTCGTACACGTGCACGGGTGTGTTCGGGGTGTGCGGCTCAGGGCTGGCGCACCGCGAGCACGAGGAAGCGGGCGTCCTCGTCGGCGTACGAGGTCATGTCCCAGCCCGCACCGGCCAGCAGCGGGCCGAGGTTGTGCTCGGCCCGCAGGTCGTCCTGCGTCAGCGCGCGGCCGTGCCGTGCCGCCAGCGACGCTCGCCCGATCGGGTGGAACAGGGCGAGCCGGCCGCCGGGCCGGACGACGCGGGCCAGCTCGCGCAGGTTCGCCTCCGGGTCGGGCAGGTGCGCGATGAGGCCGGCGGCGAACACGGCGTCGAGCACGCCGTCGCGCAGCGGCAGTCGGGCCACGTCCGTCAGCAGCAGCGTGCCCTCGGCGCCCCGCCCCGCCTGCCGCGCGGCGGCCAGCATCTGCGGGGTGAGGTCCGCGCCGAGCACCGTGCCGCCCGGGCCGACGGCGGCGCGCAGAGCCGTCAGTGCGCGCCCGGTCCCGCAGCCCGCGTCGAGGACGCGGTCCCCGGGGCGCAGCTCGAATTCGGCCACGGCCCGGGTGAACGCCGGCTCGTCGGAGGGGAACTTCCGGTCCCAGTCGGCGGCGCGCGCTCCGAAGAACTCCTGCACGTGCGTGTGGTCTTCGCTCATGTGGACATGATCCTCCACGGGACTCGCGGCGGGACTCGTGCCGGGGCGGGAGCTTTGCGTGCTGTGCGTGCTGTGCGTGCGGTGCGTGCGCAAGGTGGCCCGTGGCGTGATCGAAGACGAACGTAGCTCTGTCATATTCCAGCAGTTCCAGCTTCTTTCGAAATGCGCCCCTTGTTCGTGCCCTCACCCGGACTAGC
Source organism: Streptomyces sp. NBC_00597 (assembly GCF_041431095.1). Classification (GTDB taxonomy): domain Bacteria; phylum Actinomycetota; class Actinomycetes; order Streptomycetales; family Streptomycetaceae; genus Streptomyces. The sequence continues at coordinate 2,098,160 of NZ_CP107757.1, read as the reverse complement.
GTCCCGGGGCCATGGGACACCTCGACCACGCGGCCTATGGCTGGCTGACACCCGTACTGTCATATGTGATGGCGTGCATAGGCGCCGCCCTCGGGCTGCGCTGCACCGTCCGCGCGCTCGCCGCCACGAACGGACCCTCCCGCCGCAACTGGCTCCTCACCGCGGCCTCCGCCATCGGCACCGGCATCTGGACGATGCACTTCGTCGCGATGCTCGGCTTCAACGTCACCGGCACCGAGATCCACTACAACGTGCCGCTGACCATCCTCAGCCTGCTCGTCGCCGTCCTCGTCGTCGGCGCCGGCGTGTTCGCCGTCGGCTACGGCCGGGCCCGCGGCCGTGCCCTGGTCCTCGGGGGGCTCACCACCGGCCTCGGCGTCGCCAGCATGCACTACCTCGGCATGGCCGCCCTGCGCCTGCACGGCAGCGTCTCGTACGACCCGCTCCTGGTCGGGCTCTCGGTGGCCATCGCCGTCGTCGCGGCCACCGCCGCGCTGTGGGCGGCGCTCAACATCAAGGCGCCGGTCGCCGTGGCCGTCGCCTCGCTCGTCATGGGCGTCGCCGTCAGCAGCATGCACTACACCGGGATGCTGGCGGTCGCCGTCCGTGTCGTGCCCTCGGACCAGACCCTGCCCGGAGCCACCGCGATGCAGTTCATCTTCCCGCTCGCCGTGGGGCTCGGCTCGTACCTCTTCATCACCTCCGCGTTCGTCGCCCTCTCCCCGACCGCCGACGAACGCGCCGCCTCCGCATCCGCCGCTCGGCACCTGGGCGGGCACGCGCCGGAGCGGGCGGCGCCGCCCGCTCCGGCCCGCTAACCCCAAGCCGGCGGCGCCGCCCGCTCCGGCCCGCCGACCGGCCCCGACCCGCCCGCTGGACCGCCCCCGGAACGAGGAGCCCATGCGCACACCCCGCAGACCACCGCAGGCAGCGCCGCCACAGCTGCCCGTGCCCCCGGCACGCGGCCGCCGGGCCCACGCCGGACCGCCCGCCGAGGAACCGCCGGCACCGCAAGACCGGGAGAGCGCCGCTGCCGGCCCGGCGGACGCCCCCGACGGAGGGCCCCGTCCGCCCCGGCCGCGCCCGAGCCTGCGTCCCGCCTCCGTCCGGGCGAAGATCGTGTCGCTCCTGATGGTGCCCGTCGTGTCCCTGCTCGCCCTCTGGGGCTTCGCTACCGTCAGCACCTCCCAGGACATAGCCCGGCTCACCCGGGTCCAGCACGTCGACGAGCAGATACGCACCCCCGTCGCGGCCGCCGTCACCGAGCTCCAGGCCGAACGGCGCGCCGCCGTCCGCTACCTGGCCGACCCCGCCGCCGACCACGGCGCCGCCCTGGAACAGCAGGCGCGGCGCACCGACGCCGCCGTCCGCCGGCTGCGGCTCGGCGACCGGCACACCGTCGCAGAGTCCGGCGAGTTCCGCACCGACGTCGTGGTCCGCGTCGGGGCCTTCGTGGCCGCAGCGGAGGGTCTCGGCGCCACCCGCAAGGACATCGCGGACCGACGCGCAACCTCGGACGCGGCGTACGAGACGTACACCCGCGTCGTCGATTCCGCCCTCGCCGTCGACGGCACCCTCTCCGGAGGCGAGCAGGCCGAACTCGGCCCCGAAGCGCGCGTCCTGCTCGAATTCGCCCGCTCCGCGGAACTCCTCTCCCGCGAGGACGCGCTGATCGCCGCGCCCGGCCCGCGCACCGCCGAATCGCTTCGGCGTCTCACCGGCGTCATCGAGACCCGGCGCGCACTCACCGCGGGTTCCGTCGGCGACCTGCCCGCCGCCCAGCGGGCCGTCTGGCAGTCCGTGGCCAAGAGCGCCGCCTACGCCGAGCTGACCGCTGCCGAGGACCGGGTGCTCGCCGCCGTACCGGCCATGGGAGCGGCCGCCGGGTCGGGTTCGGGTTCGGGTTCGGCCGCCGGCGCCGGCGCCGGGTCGGGCGCCGGTTCGGGTGCGGCTGCTGCTGCGGCCAAGGAGCCGGCCCGCGGTGTCCCGGCCGGCTGGGACACCGCGTACACGAGCACCAGTACCTCGATGCGCGAGATCGAAGCCGCCGCCCACGCCGCGGCCGCCGACCGCACCGACCCCTTCGCACGGGCCGGGCTCAGCACCGCCGGAGCCGCCGTACTGCTGGGCCTCGCCGCGGTCGCCGCCTCCCTCGTCATCTCCGTCCGCATCGGCCGCGCCCTCGTCGTGGAACTCGTTTCGCTGCGCAACACCGCCCTGGAGATCGCACACCGCAAGCTCCCGCACGCCATGGACCGGCTACGGGCCGGCCAGGACATCGACGTCGAGGCCGAAACCCCGCCCCCGCCGCCCGCCGACGACGAGATCACCCAGGTCGGCGAAGCCCTGGCCACGGTCCACCGGGCGGCCCTCGGCGCGGCCGTCGAGCGTGCCGAGCTCGCCAGCGGCGTCAGCGGCGTGTTCGTCAACCTCGCCCGCCGCAGCCAGGTCCTGGTGCACAAGCAGCTCACCCTGCTCGACTCGATGGAGCGGCGCACCGACGACCCCGGTGACCTCGGCGACCTCTTCCGCCTCGACCACCTCACGACGCGGATGCGCCGGCACGCCGAGAGCCTGATCATCCTGTCGGGCGCCGCTCCCGGGCGGGCCTGGCGGATGCCGGTCCCGCTGACGAACGTCGTACGGGCCGCCGTCTCCGAGATCGAGGACTATCCGCGCGTAGAGGTCCGCCAGCTGGCGGAGGCCGCCGTGGTCGGTGGTGCTGTCGCCGACCTCACGCACCTCCTCGCCGAACTCATCGAGAACGCCGCCCAGTTCTCGCCGCCGCACACCAAGGTCCGCGTCAGCGGCGAGCCGGTCGGCGCCGGATACGTCCTGGAGGTGGAGGACCGCGGGCTCGGCATGGGCCGCGAGTCCCTCCACGAGGCCAACCGGCGCATCGAGCAGTCCGAGGCCCTCGACCTGTTCGACAGCGACCGGCTCGGGCTCTTCGTCGTCAGCCGGCTCTCGGCCCGGCACGGGGTGCGGGTGCACTTGCGCACGTCGCCGTACGGGGGCACGACCGCCGTGGTGCTCCTGCCGAACTCCCTGCTCCAGGGCGCGATCGAGACGGGCCCCGCGTCGGCGGCCCCGGACCCGGAGCTCGACGTCCCGGCCGGTACCCCGGCGGGACGGGCCGCGGCGACCCCGCAGCCTCCCGCGATCACCGTCGTACGGCAGGACGCGCGCCGTTCGGCGGTACGGGACGACGCGCGCGGCATCCCGGCGCCCGAGCGGAGCCCCGGACGGGAGGAGCCGTGCCCGGCCCCGGTGGCCTCCCTGCGGCCGCGCGGTGCGGCGGCCGGGGCCGGGGCCGTCGGCGCCCGTACGCAGGCCCCACCGGCTGCGACGGCCACGGCGGCCCCTGCCCCGGGCGCTGCCACGACGGCGGCTCCGGTGGCTGATGTGGCACCGCCCGTGCGGCGCGCCGGAGGCCCAGGCTCCGGCCCCGGCCTGGGCCTGGGCTCCGGCTCCGCGCCCGAGGGCCGGATGGCCGCCGAACTGCCGCGCCGCGTACGCCAGGCCAGTCTGGTCCCGCAGCTGCGCGAGGCCCCCGACCCGAAGGCCCCGGACGGGGTGCGCGTGCCGGAGGACCCGCCGGGGCGCAGCCCGGAGCAGGCCCGGGACCGGATGGCGGCCTACCGGGCCGGCTGGGTCCGCGGTGCCCAGGAGAACTCTGCCCACGCAGGCAGTGAAGGAGAAGCGTGATGATCGAGCACCAGAGATTCAACCTCGACGGCGTCCGCAGGTCCGGCGAGCTGGACTGGCTGCTGGACGACCTGGTGGTCCGGGTACGCGAGGTGCGGCACGCCGTCGTCCTGTCCAACGACGGCCTGGCGGTGGGCGCGTCCAGTGCGCTCAGCCGGGAGGACGCGGAGCACCTGGCCGCCGTTGCCTCCGGCTTCCACAGTCTGGCGAAGGGCGCGGGCCGACACTTCCACGTCGGGGGCGTGCGCCAGACGATGGTGGAGATGGACGAGGGTTTCCTCTTCGTCGCGGCCGCGGGGGACGGTTCGTGCCTGGCCGTGCTGAGCGCGGCGAGCGCCGACATCGGGCTGATCGCCTACGAGATGGCCCGGCTCGTGAAGAGGGTCGGCGAGCACCTGTACACCCCGTCCAGGTTCGCGGCGCGCCCGCCGGCCACGGGTTGAGAGCGGCGGCCCGGCACATGAACGGCCAGTGGTACGACGCCGATGCGGGCCCGCTGGTCCGTCCGTACGCGATGACGGGCGGGCGTACGAAGCCGGGACCCCACGGCGTCCGGTTCGACCTGATCGCGCTGGTGGTCGTGCACGCCGATGGCCCCGACGCGGTGGCCGAGTCGCTGCTCGGCCCCGAACACCGGGCGCTGCTCGGGCTGTGCCGGTCCGAGACGCAGTCGGTGGCGGAGCTCGCCGCTGATGCGGACCTGCCCGTGGGCGTGGTGCGGGTGCTGCTCGGGGACCTGCTGGAGGGCGGGCACGTCAAGGTCAGCCGGCCGGTGCCGCCCGCGCGCCTGCCGGACGAGCGGATTCTGCGTGAAGTCATCGAGGGATTGCGAGCGCTGTGATGGGACAACACCACGACGGGACCGGCGGACCGGATGTGGATCCGGAAGACGACGGGGAACTGGCGGCGCTCGCGCTGAAGATACTCGTGGCGGGCGGCTTCGGGGTCGGCAAGACCACGCTGGTCGGAGCGGTGAGTGAGATCCGCCCGCTGCGGACGGAGGAACTGCTCAGCGAAGCGGGCGAACTGGTCGACGACACGGGCGGGGTCGCCCAGAAGACGACCACGACCGTGGCCATGGACTTCGGGCGGATCACCATCCGCTCCGGACTGTCGCTCTACCTGTTCGGCACGCCGGGGCAGGACCGGTTCTGGTTCCTGTGGGACGAGCTGTCGAAGGGCGCTCTGGGCGCGGTGGTGCTCGCGGACACCCGGAGGCTGGAGGACTGCTTCCCGGCGGTGGACTACTTCGAGCACCGGCGCATTCCGTTCGTGGTGGCCGTCAACTGCTTCACGGACGCGCGGAGGTACGGGGCGCACGAGGTCTCGCGGGCGCTGGACCTGGAGCCGGGGACGCCGGTCGTGCTGTGTGACGCGCGGGACAAGGATTCGGGGAAGGAGCTGCTGATCCGGCTGGTCGAGTACGCCGGGCGGGTGCACACCGCCCGGCTGCTGGACTTGGTGGAACCGCAGGCCGATTCGGTGTGACGGGCGTGCGGCGGGGGAGGAGGAGGTGCCGTGTGAACGGGTCAGTCGGCCACACCGTCGACGGAGACCACCTTGTCGATGGGGACGCGGACGAGGAGTTCGCCGGGGACGGCGTTGCGGCGGCCGTAGGCCTCGGCGTGTTCCTCGCCCATGTAACGGGCGCTGATCCTCGTCGCCCATGGGAGCATCTCCTCCAGGTCCTCGCTGATCTCTGCGCGTCCCTGGAGGAGGACGTAGGAGTACGGCGGACGGTCGTCGTCCACGCAGAGCGCGACCCGGCCGTCGCGGAGCAGGTTGCGCCCCTTGACCGTGCTCTTGCCGGTGTTGAACACGAAGGAATCGCCGTCGAGGACGAACCAGATGGGGGCGACGTGCGGACTGCCGTCCTCACGCACGGTGGAGAGCTTGCCGGTGCGGGTCCCGTACGAGACGAATGCCCGCCATTCCTCTTGAGTCATCTTCTTCGCCATGGGGACATCCTCCTTGCCCCAAAGGCGCTGGTGGGGAAGGCTGGCGGCACTTACTACGAGGGGTGGGACGCAGCCACGCCGGCGGCGTCGACGGGGAGGGGCTCGAAATGGCACTGGACAAGCAGCTCGACTGGCTGCTCGACGATCTGACCCGCAGGGTCCAGCAGGTCAGGCATGCGGTGGTGCTCTCCAACGACGGCCTGGTGACGGGTGCGAGCGCGGGGCTGGCCCGGGAGGACTCGGAGCATCTGGCGGCGGTGGCGGCCGGGTTGCAGAGTCTGGCGAAGGGGTCGGGCCGGCATTTCCGGGCGGGCGAGGTACGCCAGACGATGGTCGAGTACGACGACGGCGCCCTGTTCGTCATGGCGGCGGGGGCGGGGAGTTCGCTGTGCGTGCTCAGCGCCGCCGAGGCCGACATCGGTCAGGTCGCGTACGAGATGACGCTGCTGGTCAACCGGGTGGGAGAGCACTTGGGCGTGGCGGAGCGACGGATCACCGGGGGCTGATCGCGGATTCGGTGCGACGCCGTCGCGGAGCCTTCGCGAAGCCGTCACGGAGTCGTCAGGGCGCTGTCCGGAGAGTGGTCCGGGGAACAGTCCGGGGAGTTATCCACAGGGCTCGCGAGGTGTTGTGACGCTGAGCTACGGTCTTCACACAGAGTAACCGTCTCGTGTGGGGGAGGACCGTCATGAACGTCGTCGCGACGCAGTCGGGGACCGTGCTGCCGGAGGCCGGGGTGCGGGTCGGCCCGGTGGTACGGGTGCATGCCTTGCCGGTGGTACGGGCGGACGGGCCGCCGGTGTGGAGGGCAGCCGGGCCACCGGTGGTACGGGGGGAGCTGCCGCGGGATACCGCGGTCGGCGGAGCCCGCGCGGCCGGAGAGCTGAAGCTGACCCGGACCGAGTTCGCCCGGGCAGTCCAGCTGGGCATCGTGCGCGCCGGGCCGCCGGCGCCGGGAGGGTCCGCGCGCTACACCCGGGCGGAGCTGGAGCGGGTCCGGTCGGCCCGCGGGTTCCCGGAGGCGCTGCGCGAGCGGGTCGAGACCGTGGCCGGAGCCGAGGCGGCGGGCGCGGTGCTGGGCATCAGCCCGGGCCGGTTCACCCGGCTGGCGCGCTGCGGGCACGTCGGTCCGGTGGGCTACCGGATCAACCGCTACCGGGCAGTGGTGTGGCTCTATCTGAGCGCGGAGCTAAGGGAGTTCGCCCGCCGGGAGGCGGGGATGCTGCGCGGCAGCGCACCCCCGGAGGACCGGGATCTGATGGCGGCCAAGGCGGATCTGCGGCCGCGTAAATGGCGCGGGCGGCATGTGGGGTTGCTGCTGAGACGAACCGCCGACCCTTGGGAGCGTGCCGCCGTCCTGGCCTCCGTACTCCCGGAGGGTGAATTGCGGGAGGCCGTGCCCGATCCTGCCGAGCGGATCGTGCTCGCCGCGCTCGCCCCGCCCCCGCCGTACGGGCACCCGAAGGTCCCGGCCGCGGCTGCCGTGGCGCTCCTGCTGTTGCGGGCGCAGCCGCCGGACGAGATCCACTGGTACCGCACCAGCCTGGACTTCGCGCTGACGGGGGCGCGCGCTCAGTCGAAGTCGACGGGAGAGAGGGGGCCGACGTAGACCCAGGCCCCGGCCTCCCGGGTGAAGGCGCTGTGCTCGTGCAGGGAACCGGTGTGCCGGCCCTCGCGGTAGTGCGCCCGGAACTCCACCGAACCCTCCGTCTCGAACATCCCGCCGCGCTCCGTAGCAAGGATCTCCAGGCGCTCCCAACGCTGCCCGGGATCCAGGTCGAGCCGGCCGGGCCGGGTGCTCGGGTGCCAGGAGCGCAGCAGGTAGGCGGTGTCGCCGACGGAGAACGCGCTGAAGCGGGAGCGCATCAGCAGCTCGGCGGTGGGCGCCTGCTGCGCACCGGAGTGGAAGCGGCCGCAGCAGTCCGGGTAGGCGGCGGGCAGACCGCAGGGGCAGGGGAGGGCCGGGGTGGGCATGGGTGTGCTCAGCTCTTCGTCGACGGGACGGACTACTGGGGGGACACGGCCGGCTTGGCCGCGTTCTCGGCGTACGGGCGGAAGAGGCCTTCCTGGACCACGGAGACCAGCAGCCTGCCCTCCACGTCGTAGATGCGGCCACGGGCCAGGCCCCGGCCGCCGTGCGCGATCGGCGACTCCTGGTCGTACAGGAACCACTCGTCCGCACGGAACGGCCGGTGGAACCACATGGCGTGGTCCAGCGAGGCCATGTCGAAACCGCGCATGCCCCACAGGGGCTCCACGGGGATGCGCACGGCGTCGAGGAGGGTCATGTCACTGGCGTAGGTGAGGGCGCAGGTGTGCACCAGCGGGTCGTCGCCCAGCGGGCCGACCGCGCGCATCCACACCGCACTGCGCGGATCGGCGTCCTTGAGCTCCTCGGGGGTCCAGCGGAGCCGGTCCGTGTACCGGATGTCGAACGGCTGGCGGCGGGCCATCCGTTCCAGTGCCTCGGGCAGCGCGCCCAAGTGCTCGCGGATCTCGTCCGCGACCTTCGGGAGCGTGTCCGGGTGGGGAAAGTCGAGGCGGGGAGGCAGCTGGTGCTCGATGCTGCCCTCCTCCGGATGATGGAAGGAGGCGGTGAGATTGAAGATCGTCTTGCCCTGCTGGACCGCGGTGACGCGGCGCGTGGTGAAGGACCGCCCGTCGCGCACCCGCTCCACCTGGTACACGATCGGCACCCCGGGGATGCCCGGGCGCAGGAAGTACGCGTGGAGCGAGTGGACCGGGCGGTCGCTCTCGGTGGTGCGGCCGGCGGCCACCAGCGCCTGGCCGGCGACCTGCCCGCCGAAGACCCGCTGGAGGGACTCCTGCGGGCTGGCGCCGCGGAAGATGTTGACCTCGATCTGCTCCAGGTCGAGCAGATCGACAAGTCTCTCGGCAGGGTTCGTCATCAGGGGTTCTCCACTGTCGGGGCCGGTCGCTTGCAGGTCGGGGATCCCCCCGGACGGCGTCCGGGGGAGGTCAGAGCACGCCGAGCTCACCGACCGAGGTCAGCCGGATGATCGCACGGCCCTCCTCGTCGGAGGCGGCGAGGTCGACCTCGGCGCTGATGCCCCAGCCATGGTCCCCGTTGGGGTCCGCGAAGGTCTGGCGGACGCGCCACAGGCCGTGCGCCGGGTCCTCCTCGATCTGGAGCAGCTTCGGGCCGCGCGCGTCGGGGCCGGTGCCCAGGTCGTCGTACTCGTCCCAGTACGCGTCCATGGCTTCGCCCCAGGCGTCGGCGTCCCAGCCGGACTCGCCGTCCAGCTCGCCCAGCTGGTCGACGTGGTCCAGCGCGGCGAGCTCCACCCGACGGAACATGGCGTTGCGGACCAGGACGCGGAAGGCGCGGGCGTTCGCCGTGACCGGCTTGACCTGGTCGGCCTTCTCCTGGGCCTGCTCCGCCGTCTCCACCTCCGGGTTCGCCAGCTGCTCCCACTCGTCGAGCAGGCTGGAGTCGACCTGGCGGACGAGCTCGCCCAGCCAGGCGATGAGGTCCTGGAGGTCCTCGGACTTGAGGTCGTCGGGGATCGTGTGGTCCAGCGCCTTGTACGCGCTCGCCAGATAGCGCAGCACGATGCCCTCGGTGCGGGCGAGCTCGTAGAAGGAGGTGAACTCGGTGAAGGTCATCGCGCGTTCGTACATGTCGCGGATGATCGACTTGGGGGAGACCGGGTGGTCGCGGACCCACGGGTGGCTCTTGCTGTACACGTCGTAGGCGTGGAAGAGGAGCTCTTCGAGCGGCTTGGGATAGGTGACGTCCTGGAGGCGCTCCATCCGCTCCTCGTACTCGACCCCGTCGGCCTTCATCGCGCCCACGGCGATGCCGCGTTCCTTGTTCTGCTGGGCGGCCAGGATCTGGCGCGGGTCGTCCAGCGTGGACTCCACGACGGAGACCATGTCCAGCGCGTAGGAGGGGGACTCCGGGTCCAGCAGGTCGAAGGAGGCCAGCGCGAAGGTGGACAGCGGCTGGTTGAGCGCGAAGTCCTGCTGGAGGTCGACGGTGAGCCGGATGGTGCGGCCCTCCGCGTCCGGGGCGTCGAGCTTCTCGACCACCCCTCCGTCCAGCAGCGAGCGGTAGATCGCGATGGCCCGGCGGATGTGCCGCAGCTGGGCCTTGCGCGGCTCGTGGTTGTCCTCAAGGAGGTGGCGCATCGCCTGGAACGCATCGCCCGGTCGGGCGATGACCGACAGCAGCATGATGTTGGTGACCTTGAACCGCGAGGTGAGCGGCTCCGGGTCGGCGGCGATGAGCTTCTCGAAGGTGGTGTCCGACCAGGCGACGAAGCCCTCGGGGGCCTTCTTGCGCACCACCTTGCGGCGCTTCTTCGGGTCGTCGCCGGCCTTCGCGAGGGCCTTCTCGTTCTCGATCACGTGCTCGGGCGCCTGGGCGACCACGTAACCCGCCGTGTCGAAGCCGGCCCGGCCCGCGCGGCCGGCGATCTGGTGGAACTCGCGGGCGCGCAGGGTGCGGACCCGGCTGCCGTCGTACTTGGTGAGCGCGGTGAACAGCACCGTCCGGATGGGGACGTTGACGCCGACACCGAGGGTGTCGGTACCGCAGATCACCTTCAACAGGCCGGCCTGGGCCAGCTTCTCGACCAGCCGCCGGTACTTGGGCAGCATGCCGGCGTGGTGGACACCGATGCCGTGCCGGACATAGCGGGAGAGGTTCTGGCCGAACTTGGTGGTGAAGCGGAAGTTGCCGATCAGGTCGGCGATCTTGTCCTTCTCCTCGCGGGTGCACATGTTGATGCTCATCAGCGACTGTGCCCGCTCGACGGCCTGGGCCTGAGTGAAGTGCACGATGTACACCGGGGCCTGCCGGGTCTCCAGCAGCTCGGTGATCGTGTCGGTGATCGGCGTCGTGACGTACTCGTACGACAGAGGGACGGGCCGCGTCGCGGAGCGGACCACCGAGGTCGGGCGGCCGGTCCGGCGGGTCAGGTCCTCCTCGAACCGCTTCACGTCGCCGAGGGTCGCCGACATCAGGACGAACTGCGCCTGCGGCAGCTCCAGCAGGGGGATCTGCCAGGCCCAGCCCCGGTCCGGTTCCGCGTAGAAGTGGAACTCGTCCATGACGACCTGGCCGATGTCGGCGTACTTGCCGTCGCGCAAGGCGATGGAGGCCAGCACCTCGGCGGTGCAGCAGATCACTGGGGCATCGGCGTTCACGGAGGCGTCGCCGGTCAGCATGCCGACGTTCTCGGTGCCGAAGAGCTTGCACAGGTCGAAGAACTTCTCCGACACCAGCGCCTTGATCGGCGCGGTGTAGAAGGTCACCTTGTCCTGGGCGAGGGCGGTGAAGTGCGCGCCCGCCGCGACGAGGCTCTTGCCGGAGCCGGTCGGGGTGGACAAGATCACGTTCGCCCCGGAGACGACCTCGATCAGCGCCTCCTCCTGAGCCGGGTACAGGGTGATGCCCTGATCCTCGGCCCACGAGGAGAAAGCCTCGAAGAGGGCGTCGGGGTCGGCGTTCGGCGGGAGCTGATCAATGAGGGTCACACCCCCCATCTTGCCTGGCTTCCTGCCGGAAGAGGGAACCGGCGGACGCATCGAAGATCACCGACGGTACGCTGTGCCGTTGACCGGGCCCGAACGAAACCGTCAACGGGGCCCGACCACCACACGACTGGGGCGGGGAACGACCATGATGGGTCCGGCGCACTCACTGTCCGGGGCGGCAGCCTGGCTGGGGGTGGGAGCGGCGGCCGCGGCCGCCGGACACCCGATGCCCTGGCCGGTCCTCGTCGTCGGCGCGCTCATCTGCGCCGGCGCAGCCCTCGCCCCCGACCTGGACCACAAGTCGGCGACGATCTCGCGCGCCTTCGGCCCGCTCTCCCGGGGCCTGTGCGAGGTGGTCGACAAGATCTCGTACGCCGTCTACAAGGCCACCCGTGCCCCGAAGGACGCCCGCCGCACCGGCGGCCACCGCACCCTGACGCACACCTGGCTGTGGGCCGTCCTGATCGGCGCGGGCTCCTCCGCGCTCGCGGTCACCACCGACCGCTGGGGCGTACTCGTCCTGCTCTTCGTCCACCTGGTCCTGGCCGTCGAAGGCCTGCTGTGGCGGGCCGCCCGGATGTCCAGCGACGTCCTCGTCTGGCTCCTCGGCGCCACCAGCGCCTGGATCCTGGCCGGAGTCCTCGACCAGCCCGGCAACGGCGCCGGCTGGCTGTTCACGGAACCCGGCCAGGAGTACCTCTGGCTCGGCCTGCCGATCCTGCTCGGCGCCCTGGTCCACGACATCGGCGACGCACTGACCGTCTCCGGCTGCCCCGTCCTGTGGCCCCTGCCGATCGCCGGAAAGCGCTGGTACCCCATCGGCCCGCCCAAGGGAATGCGCTTCCGGGCCGGCAGCTGGGTCGAGCTCAAGGTCCTCATGCCCGTGTTCATGCTGCTCGGCGGCATAGGCGGAGCCTCCGCCCTCGGCTTTATCTAGCGCGTCCAGCACGACGGAGGCCCCGTCCCCCGCAGCAGCGGGGACCGGGGCCTCGTACGACGACCGGTGCGGGGGCCGGGTCAGCCGTGCCAGGAGCGCCACAGCGCCGCGTACGCGCCGTCCGCCGCGACCAGCTCGTCGTGCGAGCCCAGTTCGCTGATCCGGCCGCCCTCGACCACCGCGATCACATCCGCGTCGTGCGCGGTGTGCAGCCGGTGGGCAATCGCGATGACCGTACGGCCGTCCAGCACCCGGGCCAGCGAGCGCTCCAAATGCCGTGCGGCCCGCGGGTCCAGCAGCGAGGTGGCCTCGTCCAGCACCAGCGTGTGCGGGTCCGCCAGCACCAGCCGGGCCAGCGCGATCTGCTGCGCCTGCGCCGGGGTCAGCGCCGTAGCACCCGAGCCCACCTCGGTGTCCAGACCGCTCTCCAGAGCCCTGGCCCAGCCGTCCGCGTCCACCGCGCCCAGCGCCTCCCACAGCTCCGCGTCACCCGCCCCGGTACGCGCCAGCCGAAGGTTGTCCCGCAGCGAGCCCACGAACACGTGGTGCTCCTGGTTGACCAGCGCCACCTGCTCGCGCACCCGCTCCGCGGGCATCCGCGACAGCTGCGCCCCGCCCAGGGTCACCTCGCCCGTCCGCGGCGCGTAGATGCCCGCCAGCAACCGGCCCAGCGTGGACTTGCCCGCCCCGGAAGGGCCGACGAGCGCCATCCGCGTGCCCGGCGGCACGGACATGGACACCCGGTGCAGCACGTCCACACCCTCGCGGTAGCCGAAGCGGACCTCGTCGGCCCGGACGTCCCGCCCCGCCGGGGAGACACCCGCGTCTCCCGCGTCCGGCTCGATCTCCCGCACGCCCACCAGGCGGGCCAGGGACACCTGGGCGACCTGGAGCTCGTCGTACCAGCGCAGGATCAGGCCGATCGGATCGACCATCATCTGCGCCAGCAGCGCACCCGTGGTCATCTGCCCCACCGAGATCCAACCCTGGAGCACGCAGTAGCCGCCGATCATCAGCACGGAGCCGAGGATCGTCACGTACGTGACGTTGACGACGGGGAACAGGACCGTCCGCAGGAACAACGTGTACCGCTCCCACGCGGTCCACTCCTTGATCCGCCGCTCCGACAGGGCGATCCTGCCCGGCCCGAGCCGGTGCGCCTCGACCGTGCGGCCGGCGTCCACCGTCTCGGTGAGCGCGGCCGAGACCGCCGCGTACCCGGCAGCCTCCGAGCGGTAGGCCGACGGCGCCCGCCGGAAGTACCAGCGGCAGCCGATCACCAGCACCGGCAGCGCGACCAGCGCGGCCAGGGCCAAAGGTGGCGCGGTCACGGCGAGCGCGCCGAAGAGCAGCCCCACCCAGACCACGCCGATCGCCAGCTGCGGAACGGCTTCCCGCATGGCGTTGGCCAGCCGGTCGATGTCGGTGGTGATCCGGGACAGCAGGTCACCGGTGCCGGCCCGTTCCAGCACGCCCGGCGGCAGGCCCACGGCCCGCACCAGGAAGTCCTCGCGGAGATCGGCCAGCATCTCCTCGCCGAGCATCGCTCCTCGCAGCCGGACCAGCCGGACGAAGAACGTCTGGACCACGAGGGCCAGCGCGAACAGCAGGGCCACGCGACCCAGATGGAGCTCGCGCGCCCCCGCGGCCAGCTGGTCCACGACACGGCCCAGCAGGTACGGGCCGACCATGGAGGCGGTCACCGCGACCGCGTTGACCGTCACCAGCAGCACGAAGGCCCGCCGGTGCCGCCGGAACAGGCCGCGCACATAGCCCCGTACGGTCGCCGTCGAGCCCACGGGCAGGGTGGCGGCCGATTCGGGGGCCGCCGGATCGTATTGCGGCGGCGCCACGCCGATCATGCCGATTCCTCGATCTCTGTCAGTGTCTTTTCCAGCTGGGTTTCTTCCAGCCGGGTCAGTTCGATGCGGGCCACCCGCTGCTCCTCGTCGGTCTCGCGCGTGACCACCGCCCGGTAGAGCGGTTCGCCGTGCATCAGTTCGCGGTGCGTACCGGTCGCGGCGACCGTGCCGTCGTGGATCAGGACCACCCGGTCGGCCCGGTCCAGGAGCAGCGGCGAGGAGGCCAGCACCACCGTTGTCCGCCCGGCCCGCAGCGCTGCGATCCCGTCCGCGATCCGCGCCTCGGTGTGCGAGTCGACCGCCGAGGTCGGCTCGTCCAGCACCAGCACCTCCGGGTCGGTGGCCAGGGACCGCGCCAGGGCGAGCCGCTGGCGCTGCCCGCCGGACAGGGACCGGCCGCGTTCGGTGATCCGCGCGTCCATCGGGTCGTCCACCCCGTCCGGCGCCGACTGCAGCAGCGCGTCCAGGACGTCCCCGCACTGGGCGGCGGCCAGCGCCGCCCCGGGCTCGACGGCTCCGGACGCCGGTACGGCGAACAGCTCGCGCAGGGTGCCGGACAGCAGCACCGGGTCCTTGTCCTGGACGAGGACCAGCGTGCGCGCGGTGTCCAGCGCGAGATCGTCCAGAGCGACCCCGCCCAGCAGCACCGAAACCCGGTCGGCGGCGGACCCGTCGTCCGCCGGGTGGCCGCCGAGGCGTTCGGCGAGCCGGCCCGCCAGGTCCGGATCCCCGCACACCACGGCGGTGAACCGGCCCGCCGGGGCCAGCAGCCCGGTCGCGGGGTCGTACAGGTCCCCGCCCGGGGCCGGGGCCTGCGCCGCCGGGGTGGCGGGCGCCTTCGGCTCGGGCGCGTCCGTACGCGTCAGCGACAGCACCCGAGCGGCCCGCTGGGCGGAGGGCCGGGAGAAGGAGTACGCCATCGCGATCTCCTCGAAGTGCCGGAGCGGATAGAGCATCGTGGCCACCGCGCTGAAGGCGGCGACGAGTTCACCGACCGCCAGCCGGCCGTCCAGCACGAGCACGGAGCCGTACCAGACGACGGTGATCAGCAGGGCGCCCGGGAGCAGCACCTGGATCGCGGAGATCAGCGCCCACATCCGGGCGCTGCGCACGGCCGCCTTGCGGACCTCCTGAGAGGCCTCGCGGTAGCGGCCCAGGAACAGCTCCTCGCCGCCGATGCCGCGCAGTACCCGCAGGCCGGCCACGGTGTCGGAGGCCAGTTCGGTGGCCTTGCCGGCCTTCTCGCGCTGGATGTCGGCGCGTTGGGTGGCGCGCGGCAGCAGCGGCAGCACGGACAGGGCGAGCACGGGGACGCCGATCGCGACGACCACACCGATCGAGGGCGCGTAGAAGAGCAGGCCGACACAGATGACGACGACGGCGAAGGCGGCGGCGAGGAAACGGGAGACCGCCTCGACGAACCAGCCGATCTTCTCCACGTCACCGGTGGAGACCGCGACCACTTCGCCCGCCGCGACCCGCCGGGTCAGGGCGGAGCCCAGCTCGGCGGTCTTGCGGGCGAGTAGTTGCTGGACTCGCGCGGCGGCGGTGATCCAGTTGGTGACGGCCGTCCGGTGGAGCATCGCGTCGCCGACGGAGATGGCGACGCCGATCAGTGCCAGGAGCGCGCCGACCAGCAGCAGGCGGGTGCCGTCGCGCTGTATGACCGCGTCGACGCCCAGGCCCACCACGTACGGCAGCCCGGCGATGCCGCAGAAGTGCACCAGCCCCCAGCACAGGCTCCTGACCTGTCCGCCGAGTTGGCCACGTCCCAGCCACACCAGGAAGCGCGGGCCGGAGCGGGCGTCGGGTACCCCGGGATCCGGATACGGAAGATCGCTGATCTGCATGACGCCCCATGACTGGTCGAGTGGTCCAAACCGTGCAAGGTTCGCCTTCCGGACCGGCCCCGGGCAATCGATTTTGCGTTGGCCAAGGCCCTACGCAGTGGAGTGTGCGGTGTGTCTGGCCGCGCACCGCCAGGTCAAGGACGAGTCGCCCACTCCAGTTCCAGCAGAGCCGAGTGGTAACTGCGGCCGGTGGCCCGGTCCATGCCCACCTCGCACATCCGGTTCGCCGACAGATGCACGTCGAACGCGCGCGAGGTCACCTCCGCCGCCTCGCGCTCCGTCGCCGAGGCCGTCAGCTCCGGATGCAGCATGCCCCGGTCGCCGGCGAAGGCGCAGCAGCCCACATCGTCCGGAACCACCACCTCCGCCGCACAGGCCTCGGCCACCGCCCGCAGCTGCGGCTCGTCGCCCAAGTGGTGCATCGAGCAGGTCGGGTGGAGCACGGCCGAGCCCACCGTGCGCCGGACCTCCAGGTTCGGGAGCAGCTCGTCCGCCGCCCACACGACCGAGTCGACGACCGTCAGCTCCGCGTGCAGGGCCCGGTTGTCGTCCGTCAGGTACGGGACGACCTCGTGTGCGACGCCCAGCGCGCACGAGGAGGCGTCGACCACCAGCGGCAGCCGCCCGCCGGCGGTCCACCCCCAGGCGGCCTCCACGATCCGGTTGGCCATCAGCCGGGTCCCGGCGTCGTAGCCCTTGGAGTGCCAGATCGTCGCGCAGCAGGTACCCGCGACGTCGTCGGGGATCCACACCGGCTTCCCGGCCCGCTCCGAGACCGCCACCACCGCCTCGGGCAGGGAGGGGCCGGGCCGCCCCCCGGGCCCGCCGAAGATCCGGTTCACGCACGCCGGGTAGTACACGGCCGCCGCGCCCACCCGCCCCGTCCGGGGCAGGCTCCGGGCGGCTGCGCCGGGGATCTGCGGCAGCCACTGCGGAACCAGGTCGCGCCGTACGACCTTCCGGGCGAGCCCGGTGACCGCCTCCAGGACCCGGTCCCCGACCCGGTTCGTAATCTTGTCGGCGGCGGCCACGGCCAGCCGGGCGGCGCCCTCCACGGTCTTGAACCGCTGCGCGGCGAGTGCGGCGGCCCGCTCCTCGCGGGGGCCGTGCCGCCGGTGGCGGAAGTCCCGCATCAGTGCACCCGTGTCGATTCCGACGGGGCAGGCCAGCTTGCAGGTGGAGTCGCCCGCGCAGGTGTCCACGGCGTCGTGGCCGTATGCGTCGAGCAGCCCGTCCAGCACGTGGGAGCCCGGCTGCTGGCGCATCATTTCCCGGCGCAGCACGATCCGTTGGCGGGGTGTGGTCGTCAGGTCCCCGCTCGGGCACGTCGGTTCGCAGAAGCCGCACTCGATGCACGGGTCGACCTCCGCCTCCACCTTCGGAATCGTCTTCAGCCCGCGCAGGTGGGCCGCCGGGTCGCGGTCGAGGAGGATGCGCGGTGCGAGCAGCCCGTCCGGATCGACGACCTGCTTCGTCCTCCACATCAGCTCGGTGGCCCGGGGCCCCCACTCCAGTTCGAGGAAGGGCGCCATGTTGCGGCCGGTGGAGTGCTCGGCCTTCAGCGAGCCGTCGAACCGCTCCACCGTCAGCCGGCAGAAGGCGTCCATGAAGGCCCCGTACCGCTCGACGTCGGCGGGCTTCGCGGCGTCGAAGGCGAGCAGGAAGTGCAGGTTGCCGTGGGCCGCGTGACCGGCGACGGCCGCGTCGAAGCCGTGCTCGGCCTGGAGCGCGAGGAGCGCCTCGCAGGCCTCCGCCAGCCGGGCGGGCGGCACCGCGAAATCCTCGGTGATCAGGGTGGTGCCGCAGGCGCGGGCACCGCCGACGGCGGTGACGAACGCCTTGCGGGCCTTCCAGTATCCGTTGATCGTCCGCGCGTCGCGGGTGAAGGCGTTGGTGACGGAGGCCACCGGAGCCACCAGCTCCAGCCCGGCGAGGACCTCGGCCGCGCGCCGTTCGTACACCGCGCGGCCCGCTTCGTCCGGGGCACGGAACTCCACCAGCAGGGCGGTGGTGTCCTTGGGGAGCCCGGCCCAGTCGGCGGGCACGCCCTCGACGCTGACCGAGGCGCGCAGGGTGTTGCCGTCCATCACCTCCACGGCGAGGGCGCCCGCCTCGTTGAAGAGCGGTACGGCGGCCGCCGCGGCGGGCAGCGAGGGGAAGAAGAGCAGCGCACTGCTGAGCTTGCGGTCCAGCGCCACCGTGTCGAAGACGACCTCGGCGATGAACCCGAGCGTGCCCTCCGAGCCGACCATCAGGCCACGCAGGATCTCGACGGGGGTGGTGCCGTCCAGGTACGCGTCGAGGCGGTACCCGGTGGTGTTCTTGATCTCGTACTTGGCCCGGATCCGGGCGACGAGTTCCGGGTCGTCCTCGATCTCCCGCTTGATCTCCGTCAGCCCGCGGCACAGCGCGGGTTCGGCACGCGCGAGCTCCTCGTCCGCCAATGGATCGGCGGTGTCCACGACGGTGCCGCCGGGCAGCACGAAGGTGAGGGAGGACAGCGTGCGGTACGAGTTCCTCGTGGTCCCCGCCGTCATGCCGGAGGCGTTGTTGGCGACGACTCCGCCGAGGGTGCAGGCGACGGCGCTCGCCGGGTCGGGGCCGAGGACGCGGCCGTGCCGGGCGAGAGCGGCGTTGGCCCGCGCCACGGTGGTGCCGGGCCGGATCCGGGCGCGGCGGCCCTCCTCCAGGACTTCGATGCCCGCCCAGTGGCGGCGTACGTCGACCAGGACGTCCTCGCCCTGGGCCTGGCCGTTCAACGAGGTCCCGGCGGCGCGGAAGACGACCTCGCGCCCGCGGCCGTGGGCGTACGAGAGGACCGCGGAGACGTCGTCGATGTCCTCGGCGATCACCACCACCTGCGGTACGAACCGGTACGGCGAGGCGTCGGAGGCGTAGCGGACCAGGTCGGAGACCTTCCACAGCACCTTCTCGGCGCCCAGCAGCTCCGTCAGTTCGGTGCGCAGGGGTTCCGGGGTCCCGGCGGCGAGGTGCTCGGGGACCCGGTCGGGGGCGGGGCCGCCGATGCCGCGGGGGCGCAGGGCACGGGGCCTCGGTTCCAGCAGCGGCATGCGCGACCCCTCGCCTACTCGTTCGGCCTAGTCCGAGGAACCTCTCCCGATCCGGGGCGGCGTCCTCAGCAGCGGCGCTCCGCCGGGGCGTCGGTCAGAGCGTTCAGCAGGCCGCCGAGCACGTCACGCTGCTCGGCGGTCAACGGAGCCAGGATCTCCTCTGCCGCGTCGGTTCGCGCGTTGCGCAGCCGGCGCAGCGTGGCGCGGCCCGTGTCCGTGAGCTCGATCCGTATGACGCGCCGGTTCGCCGGGTCGGGCGCGCGGCGCACGCACTCAGCGGCTTCCAGGCCGTCCACCAGCGTGGTCACGGCCCGGGGCACGACTTCCAGGCGGGCGGCGAGGTCCGCCATCCGGGGCGGCTGCTCGCCGTCGTAGTGCGAGACGAGGCGCAGGAGCCGGCTCTGGGCGGGGGTGATGCCGAGCGGTTCCAGATGGCGCTTCTGGATCCGGTGGAGCCGACGGGTCAGCCGCAGCAGCTGCTCGGCGAGCACGCCGTCCGTGCTGTCGGTTTCGGAAGCGGTCCTCATACTGGGGAACAGTACCAGGACCAGATTCATTGTGAGCATAGGTAACAATGAGCTATGCTCATTCGAGTCTTGTCAGGTCTCGCCAGAAGGAGGCCCATGCGCCCCGAAGAGCCGAAATGGACCCCATCGAAAGAAGCACTCGACCCCAACCGCCCCGCGCCCGACGAGCAGCCGCGTGAGCTGCGCCGGATCGTGGGTCTGTTCCGCCCCTACCGGGGCCGCCTCGCCGTCGTCGGACTGCTCGTCTGCGCCTCGTCGCTCGTCGCGGTGGCTTCGCCGTTCCTGCTGAAGGCGATCCTGGACGTCGCCATCCCGCAGGGGCGTACCGGGCTGCTCACCCTGCTGGCGTTCGGAATGATCCTGACCGCCGTCGTCACCAGCGTCTTCGGCGTGCTCCAGACCCTGATCTCCACCACCGTCGGCCAGCGCGTCATGCACGACCTGCGCACCGCCGTGTACGCCCAGCTCCAGCGGATGCCGCTGGCCTTCTTCACCCGCACCCGGACCGGCGAGGTGCAGTCCCGCATAGCCAACGACATCGGCGGCATGCAGGCGACCGTCACTTCCACCGCGACCTCTCTCGTCTCCAACCTGACGGCAGTGATCGCCTCGATCGTCGCGATGCTGGCACTCGACTGGCGGCTCACCCTCGTCTCGCTGCTCCTGCTGCCGCTGTTCGTGTGGATCAGCCGCCGGGTCGGCCGCGAGCGCAAGAAGATCACCCTGCAACGGCAGAAGCAGATGGCCGCCATGGCCGCGACGGTCACCGAATCGCTGTCGGTGAGCGGCATCCTGCTCGGTCGCACCATGGGCCGCGCCGACTCGCTGACCCGGTCCTTCTCCGACGAGTCCGAGAGGCTCGTCGGCCTTGAGGTGCGCTCCAGCATGGCCGGGCGCTGGCGCATGTCCACCATAGGCATCGTCATGGCCGCCATGCCCGCGCTCATCTACTGGGCCGCCGGCATGGCGCTCCAGTCGGGCGCCCCCTCGCTCTCGGTCGGCACCCTCGTCGCCTTCGTCACGCTCCAGCAGGGCCTGTTCCGGCCCGCCGTGAGTCTGCTGTCGACCGGAGTGCAGATCCAGACCTCGCTCGCCTTGTTCGGCCGGATCTTCGAGTACCTCGACCTGCCGGTGGACATCATCGAGCGCGAGGACGCGGTGCGCCTGGACCGGGCCAAGGGCGAGGTCCGCCTGGAGGACGTGCACTTCGCGTACGACGCCAAGCACGGGCCCACGCTGGAGGGCATCGACATCACCGTCCCGGCCGGCGGGTCGCTCGCCGTGGTCGGCCCGACCGGCTCCGGCAAGAGCACCCTGAGCTACCTCGTGCCTCGGCTCTACGACGTGACCGGCGGCCGGGTCGCCCTTGACGGGGTGGACGTGCGCGACCTCGACTTCGACTCGTTGGCCCGCTCCATAGGCGTGGTGTCCCAGGAGACCTACCTCTTCCACGCCTCGGTCGCGGACAACCTCCGCTTCGCGAAGCCGGACGCCACCGACGAGGAGATCGCCGAAGCGGCCCGGGCTGCCCAGATCCACGAGCACATCGAGTCCCTGCCCGACGGATACGACACCCTGGTCGGGGAGCGCGGCTACCGCTTCTCCGGAGGCGAGAAGCAGCGCCTCGCCATTGCCCGCACCATCCTGCGCGACCCGCCGGTGCTGATCCTCGACGAGGCCACCAGTGCCCTCGACACCCGCACCGAGCATGCCGTGCAGCGGGCCATCGACAACCTGTCCCAAGGCCGCACCACGATCACCATCGCGCACCGGCTCTCCACCGTCCGCGATGCCGACCAGATCGTCGTCCTGGACAAGGGGCGGATCGCCGAGCGCGGTACGCATGAGGAACTGCTGGAGGCGGACGGCCGGTACGCGGCCCTGGTCCGCCGGGACCGGGAAGCCGCACTCCCGCCGGAGGTAGCCACGACCCGGGTCGTCCGCGAGATATCGGTGGCCAAGGCCGACGGGCCGGCCGAGGGGACCGCGCAGCCGGCGCCGGTAAAGGTGTGATCATGTGACGGACGCGCGGGGGTGATGTCGGGAATATCCCGCTTCGCGGGTTAGCGTGCCTGCATGCGTCATGAGTACCGGCCGCCACGGCGTCGTTCCCGGCTCACCCGCCGGGGCCGTCTGGCGCTCTTCCTCGGCATGCTGCTCGCCATCGGTGCGGCCGCACTGCTTCCGCTGCTGCGGAGCGCGGAAGCTCCCGAGAAGCCGCGCCAGTTGACCATTCCCGAGGGCTGGCGGGCGCCGCAGGTGTACGCGGCGATCGACCGCGAGCTGAAACTCCCGGCAGGTTCCACCAAGGCGGCCGTCCCCACGGCCGGTCTGGCCCTCCCCGCGGAGGCGAAGGGCAACCCAGAGGGCTTCCTGTTCCCGGCGACGTACCCGGTGACATCGAAGTCCACGCCCTCCACCGTGCTCGCGTACATGGTGCAGACGGCCAATCAGAAGCTCGCGACCAAGACCGTCGCCGACGGTGCCAAGACGCACGGGATGACCCCCTACCAGACGGCCACGCTCGCCAGCATCATCGAGGCGGAAGCCGAATCCCGAGCCGACCAGGGCAAGGTCGCCCGGGTGGTGCACAACCGGCTGGCGCGGTCGATGCCCCTCCAGATGGACTCCACCATCAACTACGCGCTGAACCGCAGCACGGTGGACACCAAGCTCAGCGAGACCCGGATCGACAGCCCCTTCAACACCTATGAACGCCAAGGGCTCCCGCCGACGCCGATCGACAGCCCCGGCCTGGAGGCCATCGCCGCTGCCGTCGCGCCGACGCCCGGTGATTGGCTGTTCTTCGTCACCGTGAAGCGTGGGGACACCCGTTTCTCGGCGACGTACGAGGAGCACAAGAAGCACGTCGCGGAGTTCAACCGCATCCGGGCCGCTGCCGGTGCCAGTTCAGGTGCCAGTCCAGGCGCAGGAGCCGGTGGCCATGCCGCGCGCGCCCAGGCGGGCCCCCGCGCCGGCTAGACGTAGCGGGTGGCGGCCCGGTCGCGGCCGCCGTCGGCGCTGGCGGAGCCGCCGGTGCCACGGCCGAGCAGGCGGCGGATCCCGCGGACGGCGGCTCCGCCCGCGCGGTTGGCGCCGATCGTCGATGCCGACGGGCCGTATCCGACCAGGTGGATCCGCTCGTCCCGGACCGCCCGGGTGCCCTCGACCCGGATGCCGCCGCCGGGTTCGCGCAGGTGCAGCGGGGCCAGGTGGTCGATGGCGGCCCGGAATCCGGTGGCCCACAGGATCACATCGGCTTCCACCTGCCGCCCGTCCGCCCAGGCGACGCCCGTCGCCGTGATCCGGTCGAACGCGGGCCGCCGGTCCAGCACTCCCGAGGCCAGCCCGGCCCGGACGGCCTCGTTCAGCGGGAGCCCGGTCACGCTGACCACGCTCTGCGGGGGCAGGCCCCGGCGCACCCGCTCGTCGACCAGGGCCACCGCGGCCCGGCCCTCGGCCTCGCCGAAGCTCCCGTCGCGGAACACCGGGGGCCGACGCGTCACCCAGGTGGTCTCCGCCGCCTCCTCGGCCATCTCCAGTAGGTGCTGCACCGCCGAGGTGCCGCCGCCCACGACGATCACCCGCGCCCCGGCGAACTCCTGCGGACCCGGGTAGTTCGCGGTGTGCAACTGGCGGCCCCGGAAGGTCTCCTGGCCCGGGTAGCGGGGCCAGAACGGCCGGTCCCAGGTCCCGGTCGCGTTGATCAAGGCCCGCGCGGACCAGGTCCCGGCCGAGGACTCCACCCGA
Organism: Streptomyces sp. NBC_00597; assembly: GCF_041431095.1. Taxonomy (GTDB): domain Bacteria; phylum Actinomycetota; class Actinomycetes; order Streptomycetales; family Streptomycetaceae; genus Streptomyces. Next base: position 2,074,995 of record NZ_CP107757.1, on the reverse strand, counting down.
AGCCGCCCGTCGCCGCCGTCCCGTACGGCGGTGACGTCCACCGGTCGGCGTACGCGCATCCCGAACCGGTCCTCGTAGGCGCCGAAGTACTCGCCGATCACCGCAGAGGACGGCCGCAGCGGGTCGGCGTCCGTGAGCTCCATGCCCGGCAGCGCGTGCATCCCGTGCACCTTGCCGTACGTCAGCGAGGGCCAGCGGAACTGCCATGCGCCGCCGGGACGCGGCGCGTGGTCGAGCACCACGTGCTCGATCCCCGCCCGCGCCAAGTGGTACGCACTGGACAAGCCCGCCTGACCAGCGCCGACGACCACCACGTCGACGGCCTCCGCACCCCGCACCATTTCGTTCACGGTTCTACCAACTTGTTTGCCCGGTGAGATCTTCCCGCCCGCCCGATGGTCCTGCGCGAGGGCGGAGTGCTCGCTAAGGTCGGAGGACGTCAGGGGCGAGCGCGGCGAGCGGCGGGGGCGGCTGGGTGGGGCGACGATTCTTCATCGGCATGGGCAGCGGCAGGTACCTGCACCTTCCCCCCGAAGAGCAGCTCGCCTCCGTCCCCTCCGACATCCGTGAGGTGTCAGCGCTCTTCGGGTCCTTCGGCTACGTCCCGGTCCTCGTCGGACTCGGTGAGTACGACGGCGCTGAGCAGCTGCGCCAGAAGCTCCGCCACTGGTCCGCCGACACCGCGCTCACGGGCGAGGACGTCGTGGTGGTCTACTTCGCCGGACACGGCGCCGTGGAAGAGCGCGACCGGCACTACCTGCTCTGCTGGGACTCGCAGGACGCCAACCTCGCTGCCACTGCCCTGGCCACCGAGGACCTCGTCCGCACCCTCTGCAAGGGCGGCCTGCGCCACCTGCTGCTGATCCTCGACACCTGTTCTGCGGGCGCGGGCAGCGCGGACGCCTCCGCCGTCGCTCTGCAGACCATCGTGTACCGGGGCGCGGCCGCCGACACCTCCGCCGGCCTCTGGTTCCTGGCCTCGGCCCGCCGCAAGGACGTCGCCGACGACGGCGCCTTCGTGGCTGCGCTAGGAACGGCGATCGACACTACGACCGAACGCACCGGACAGCGTCAGCAATACCTTGACCTGACCGAGCTCGTGAAGGCAGTCAACGAACGCTTCGAAGCCGAAGGCCGCGGGCAGCGGGCAGAACTGGCCAGTGGCCTGGTCACGGGTCTCGCGCCCTTCCTCGCCAACGTCGGCTACCGCGAAGAGTTACCGCCGCTCGGTACCGACCTGGAGGTCCAGCGTCGCGTCGTCGCCCGCGACCTCAGCGAGCACTTCGGCCCCCGCTCGCGCGGCGTGGAGTTCGAGTCCGAGCAGGGCCTCTACTTCAGCGGCCGCGTGACCGTGCTGTCCGAGCTGGTGGGCTGGCTGACGGCCTCCGACGGCGACGGGCGGGGACGGGTCGTCACCGGCAGCCCGGGATGCGGCAAGTCCGCGGTCCTCGGCCGGATCGTGGCCCTTTCCGACCCGGCGTACCGGGCCCGGCTGGACCTCACGGGCGGGGATCCGCGTACCGTCGTCCCCGAGCGCTGTGTCACCGCCGCCGTACACGCCCGTCACAAACGGCTCGAAGAGGTGGTGGACCGGATCGCCGCCGCGCTCGGCACCGAGGCCGACGGCGCGGCCGCCCTGCTCCAGGAGCTCACCCGGCGCGGTCGCCAGGGGCCGCCGTTGATCATCGTCGTCGACGCCGTGGACGAGGCCGGCTCGGACACCGCCGCGGACGCCGGGGGCCACGGTGAGCCCCGCCGGATCACCCGTGAGTTGCTGCGCCCCATGTCGGAGATCCAGGGTGTGCGCCTGCTCGTCGGTACCCGGCACGAGCTCGTCACCCCGCTCGGTCCCACCTTCGTCTGCATGGACCTGGACCGCGAGGAGTACCGGGCCGGGCGCGAGGACGTCACCGGGTATGTGGCCCGGGTCCTGCTCGCCGCCGAGGAGGCCGACGTACGCACCCCCTACCGCGGTCGTCCCGAACTGGCCCGGGCGGTGGCGCGCGGTGTGGCCGACAAGGCTGCCGGGGTGTACCTGTACGCCCGCACCACGGCCCGTACGCTGCGCTCCGACGAGACCGCCGTCGACATCACGAAGCCGGGCTGGGCCGAGGCACTGCCCAGCGAGGTCGGCGAAGCCTTCGACGACTACCTGGCCCGCTTCGGCCCCGACGAGCCCCGGGTCCGGCGGATGCTGCTGGCGCTGGCCTTCTCGGAGGGCAAGGGGCTGCCGCGAGGTCGGGTGTGGACCGCACTGAGCTCGGTGATCTCCGGCGTGCCCTGCGAGGAGCAGGACGTCAGCTGGCTGCTCGACGTCGCGGAGGCGTACATCGCGGAAGTCGTGGACGACGACCGGCGCTCGGTGTACCGGCTCTACCACAAGGCCCTGGCCGAGCACTTGCGCGCTACGGCCGACCGGCCGCCCGCCGAGATCCAGCAGTCGGTGGTGGACGCGTTGCGGTCGCTGGTTCCCGGAGCGGCCGAGGGACACCCGGACTGGTTCGCCGCTGTGGCGTACGTGCGCCAGCACTTGGCCACGCACGCGGCGGAGGCGGGCCGGCTCGCCGAACTGGTCGAGGACCCCGGCTTCCTGCTGGCCTGCGAACCGCTGTCGCTCCTGCGGGCGTTCGCCGCCATCGAGGGCGAGGGGGCCCGCCGGGTCCGGGGCGCCTACGAACAGGTCGCCCACCGGCTCACCGCCGACCGCCCGCTCGGCGAACGCGCCGCCGACCTCCAGTTGTCGGCCCGGCGCTGCGGGGCGGACCGGCTCGCCGACCAGGTGGAGGAACTCGCCGTCATCCGGCCCTGGTCGGCACGCTGGGCCTGGTGGTCGACGAGCGGGGTCCACCGGCTGCTGGCCGGGCACGCCCGTACGGTGGCCTGCGTGGCGGTCGGCCTCCTTGACGGCCGCCCCATCGCCGTCACCGGCAGCATGGACCGCACGGCCCGCGTCTGGGACCTCCAGGCGCAGCGTCAGATCGGCGACCCGCTGCCGGTCGGCATCGCTGTGAGCGCCATCGCCATCGGTGAACTGGGCGACTACACCGTGGCGCTGACGGGAGGAGACGACGGGGTCGTCAGGATCTGGGACCTTTCCGCCGGCCAGGAGTACGGTGCGCCGCTCACGGGCCACACCAACCGCGTCGAGTCCATCGTGGTCGGTGCGGTGCGCGGTCACCCAGTGGTGCTGACCGCCAGCGCGGACGGCACCGCCCGGGTGTGGGACCTGGTCGAGCGCCGCCAGCTCGGGCGTGATCTCAGCGCCCACCGCCGCTCCGTGCGCGCGGCGGACCTGGGCGAGCTCGACGGCCGGCCCATCGCCGTCACCGGTGGCGAGGACAAGGCCGTCCACGTCTGGGACCTCTCCGGGATCCTCGACGGCGGTGACGCCCGCCTCGACGGCAGCCCGCTGATCGGCCCGGCGATGGCGGTCACGGCGGTGTGCGCGACGGAGCTCGACGGCCGGACCGTGGCGCTGGTCGGCGACGAGGCGGGCATGCTCAGCCGCTGGGACCTCGCCGAGCGCCGCCAGATCGGCGAGCCGGTGATGGCGCACGTCCACATCACCCGCAGCGGGGTGTTCTCCGCTTCGGTCGGCGGACTCCGGGGCAGGCCCGTGGCGTTGACCAGCGGCACCCGCAGCGCCCGCCTGTGGGACCTGCGTACCCTGCAACCCCTCGCCCATCAGCTGCGCGGCCATGTGGAAGACATCAGGGCTGCGGCGCTCGCCCATCACGGCGAGGCCGCGTTCGCGGTGACGGTCGGCGACGACCGGACGGCCCGGATTTGGGACCTGACGGCGGACCAGCCACCGGAAGGCCACACCCAGCCCGTCTCCGCCATCGCCTTCTGCGCCGGGCCCGGCCGCCCGTTGGCCGTCACCGGGAGCGAGGACGGCACGGCCCGCGTCTGGGACCTGCACACCCGTGAGCAGCTCGGCGCCCCGATGGAGGGCCACACGGGGCAGGTTACGGCGGTGGCTTGCGAGATGGTCCACGTCCGACCGAGGGTGGCCACGGGCGGTTCCGACACCACCGTCCGCCTGTGGGACCCGCTGCGCGGTCCCGGCGAGGACCTGGTGTTGGCCGGGCACACCAACGCGGTGCGCTGTCTCGCCTTCGGCGAGCTGGACGGCAGGTCCGTCGTGGTCAGCGGCAGCGAGGACGGCACGGCCCGGGTCTGGGACGCCGCCTCCGGTACGCCCGTCGGCGTCCCGCTGGCCGGTCACGTGGGCGGTATCCGGCGCCTGGCCGTGCGCCGCGCGGGGCGCGGGATGGAGATCGTGCTGTCCACCTCCCTGGGCCACGCCTACCTGTGGCAGCTCACAGCTGACGGCGCCGCCCCCGCCGCCCGGAGAGCGGCCCACTTCGAAGTCATGGACCTGACCCTGTCCGCCCGGATCGTGGGAGTGGGCTTCCACCACTCGCGCGCCGTCGTCCTGGCCTCGCTCGCGGGGAACAACGTGCACGTCCACGACGTGGCCGACGGGAAGCTGCTGGCGGGACCCTTCCGCGGTCACACCGGATTCGTGATGGCGGGCACCCTCGGGCAGATGGGGGGAGAGTCCGTCCTCGCCACCAGCGGCCTCGACAACGCGGTGCGGATCTGGAACGTGGAGACGGGGGCCCCGTTCGGACCACCCCTGGAGGTGTTCTGCTCGCGGGGCCCGCTCGGCGCCGACACCCCTCCGGTCTTCGGCCATTCGGGCGGGCTGCCCGTCGTCATCACCGCCGGTTCCTTGGACGTGCGGGTCTGGGACCTCGCCGCCCTGCACCCGATCGGAGAGCCGCTGTGCGGAGTGGAACAGACCCTGGTCTCCGCCGACATCGTCGCCGGTGAGCACGGTCGCGATCTGGTCGTGACGGGAGGGCTCGACGGCGCCGTTCGCGTCCATGACTTGGCGGACGGCCGGCAGGTGGCGCCGCAGTTCACGTTCGACACGCTGGCCCTCAGCCATGTCACGGCGGACCGCCCGGGCGGGAACACCGTGGTGGTACGGAGCAGCTGGATGTACACGGACGTGTGGACCCTGGAGCCGCGCCGCCGGCTGGTGAAGCGGCCCGGTACCTCGCTGCGGGCCGCGACGTACGCACTGGGCGACCGCCGGATCGTGGTCTCGGTCTCCGGCGACTTCGCCCTGCACGCCTGGGACCTGGAGACCCAGTCGCCGCTCGGCGTCCCCATGACCGGCCACACCTCCGTCATCACCGGGCTGCGCACCGGTCTCGTGGGCGGGACGCATACCGTCGCCAGCAGCTCCTACGACGGCACCGTCCGGCTCTGGGACCTGGAGACGGGCCGCCCGCTCGCCGAGCCGCTCGGCGGACACGAGCTCGGTGCCACCGGACTCGAACTGGCCCGACGGCGGGCGAGGACCTCGTCGTCACCGGATCGGGCGACGGCAGCCTGCGCGTCCACACCTACCAGGGCGGCTGGCGGCTGCGCACGGAGCTGCCGCCGTTCTCCGCCGTGGTCGGCGCCATCCGCGTCATCGACGTCCGGGGCGTCGCCACGCTCATCGCCGCCGACCAGCACGGTCTGATGCGGGTCTGGGACTTGGCCCGCCCCGGCAGCTGGACGACGGAGATCCACATCGGCAGCGGCATCAACGGGTTCACCGTTGACCACGCCGGACGCGTCTGCGTCGCCACCGACATGGGCGTCGTCGCCCTCAGCCTGACGGAGGTCCGCCCGTGAGCCGCATCGTCCTCGTCCACGGCATCGCCCAGGAGGTCCTGGGCCCCGAGACCCTGCTCGCCGAGTGGTATCCCGCGCTTTCCGACGGCCTCAGCCTGGCCGGGCACCCGGGCGTCCCCCGCGAGGAGGTCGCGATGGCCTTCTACGGAGACCTGTTCCGACCCACCGCCCACCGCGGCCTCGGTGCCCCGGACCTCGACGCGGGCGACGTCGAGGACGGGATCGAGCGCGAACTCCTGCTCCGGTGGTGGGAGTACGCCGCCACTCTGGAGACCCGGGTCTCCGGCCCGGGCGACCGCACCCGGCTGCGGACCCCGCACCTTGTCCAGCGGGCTCTGGACGCGCTCAGCCACTCCGCCTTCTTCGCCGGGATCGGCGAACGCCTGATGATCGGCGCCGCCCGCCAGGTCCGGCGGTACTTCACCGAGCCCGCGCTGCGTGGCGAGATTCAGGGGCGCCTCGCCGCGGCCGTCACGGACCGGACCGAGGTGGTCGTCGCGCACTCCCTCGGTTCGGTCGTCGCGTACGAGACCCTGTGCGCGAGCCCGGACCGGCCGGACGTGTCACTGGTGACCCTGGGATCCCCGCTCGGGGTGCGGAACCTGATCTTCGACCGGCTCCGGCCCGAGCCCGCCCGGGGGCGGGGCCGCTGGCCCGCGCCCGTGCGGCATTGGACCAATGTCGCTGACCGGGGCGACGTCGTCGCGCTGACCAAGGAGCTCGGACCTCGGTTCGGGGAGCGGGTACGCGACGTGCCGATCCACAACGGGGCCCGGGCGCACGACGTACGGCCCTACCTGACGGCGGCGCCGACCGGCCAGGCGATCGCCGGAGCTCTGATCGGCCCGCGGTGACTTCGGCGCGGGTGCTTCAGACGGCCGGGTGCTCGCAGAGCCACGCGTAGGCGGTCTCCGCGGTGAACTCCGAGTGCCCGGAGCGGAAGAGCAGGGCGGCCGTCGCGAATGCCGGGTCGTCGGCGGTGGTGGGTACGTACGGGATCGCCATGCAGGCCATGCCGGCCGCGTGGGCTGCCTGCGCGCCCGGGGCTGCGTCCTCGACGACCACGCAGTCGGCGGGGGCTGCGCCGAGCCGGCGGGCCGCTTCGAGGAAGACGTCGGGGGCGGGCTTGCCGTGCGGCACCTCCTCGGCCGAGACCGCCGTGGTCAGCAGCGCGTCCAGGCCCGTTCCGGCCAGCACCGCGTCGATCGCCTCGCGCGAGGACCCGGACGCCACCGCCATCGGGACGCGCTCCGTGTGCAGCCGCTCCACGAACCTGCGCATCTCGGGGAACGCCTCGGTCCCGGTCCGGGCCAGCTCCAGATAGGCGGCGTTCTGCTCGGACAGGAGCTCTTCCACCGGCTCCGGGATCCCGTACCGGTCCTTCAGGACCTCCAGCGTCTCCAGCGTGCTGATGCCGATGAAGCGGGCGTGTTGTTCCCAGGTGAAATCGGGGATTCCGTGCCGCGCCAGGGTCCGCCGCCCGGACTCGTAGTAGTTCGGTTCGCTGTCCACGAGGGTGCCGTCGAGATCGAATATGACGGAAATCATCCGCTTTGCCCGTCCTGCCGGTCATGAGCCTGTCCTGGCCATCCTGTCAGGGTTTGCGTGCAGCCCGTCCCACGGACTCGACCAGCGGCAGCAGCCGGTGCGCGACGCGCTCGCGCAGCGCCACCTCCGTACGGGTGCGGACCACCCCGGGCAGTCGGATCAGCCGCTGGATCACGTCCTCCAGGTGCGCGTTGTCCCTGGCCGCCACCCGGGTCAGCAGGTCCCCGCCGCCCGTGATCGAAAAGGCCTCGATGATCTCGGGAACGGCGGCCAGCGCCTCGCCGACCTCGTCCAGGTGCCCCTGGGTGACCTCGATGTGCACGAAGGCCAACACCGGATGCCCCAGCGCCGCGGGGGAGAGCACGGGACCGGTTCCGGTGATCACCCCGGTGCGCTCCAGCCGGTCCAGCCGGGCCTGGAGGGTGCCCCGCGCGACCCCGAGGATCCGCGCGTACTCACGGACGCTGGTGCGCGGCTGCTCGATCAACAGACGCAGGATCCGGGTGTCGAGTTCGTCCACCGCCATGTCGCGACTGTACCAATGGCCCAGTGGAGCGCCTTTTCGTCCCGGTGCATCCGCAACGGTCCCTGCGCGGGAATCCCCTGTGGGGGCGCCGCCTGCGGAACCGCACGTACGAGGAGCGGAGACAGCGATGAAGGCCACCACCGGTCTGCACTGCCTGGTCACCGGGGCCACCGGTTACATCGGCGGCCGCCTGGTGCCCGAGCTGCTCGATGCCGGACACCGCGTCCGCTGTCTGGCCCGGTCCCCCGAGAAGCTGCGCGACCACCCCTGGGCAGGGCGCGTGGAGGTCGTCCGCGGCGACGCCACCGACACCGGGTCCGTCGCGGCGGCCCTGCAGGGCATCGACGTGGCCTACTACCTCGTCCACGCGCTCGGCGGGGGATCCGGGTTCGAGGACCGCGACCGCGCCGCCGCCCGCATCTTCGCCGAACGGGCACGTGCGGCCGGAGTGCGCCGCATCGTCTACCTCGGCGGGCTCACCCCGGTGGACATCCCGGTCCGCGAGCTGTCCCCGCACCTGCGCTCCCGCGCCGAAGTCGGCGAGATCCTCCTCGACTCCGGGGTCCCGACCACCGTCCTGCGCGCCGCCGTCATCATCGGCTCCGGCTCGGCCTCCTTCGAAATGCTCCGCTACCTGACCGAACGGCTGCCGATCATGGTCACGCCGAGCTGGGTCGGCACCCGGGTCCAGCCCGTCGCCGTCCGCGACGTGCTGCGCTACCTCGTGGGCAGCGCCGCCATGCCTCCCGAGGTGAGCCGCGCCTTCGACATCGGCGGCCCCGACGTGGTCACGTACGAGGTGATGATGCGCCGCTACGCAACCGTGGCGCAGCTACCGCCGCGCTTCATCCTGCGCGTCCCCATGCTCACGCCGCGGCTGTCCAGCCAGTGGATCGGCCTGGTCACTCCCGTACCGCCCGCGCTCGCCCGGCCGCTGGCCGAGTCCCTGCGCCACGAGGTGGTGTGCGCCGAACACGACATCGCACGGTACGTCCCCGATCCGCCCGGCGCCCCGATCGGCCTCGACCTGGCCCTGTCCCTGGCCCTCCAGCGGGTGCGCGAGGCGAACGTGACCACCCGCTGGTCCTCCGCCGGGTTCCCCGGCGCCCCCAGCGACCCCCTGCCCACCGACCCGGACTGGGCGGGCGGCAGCCTCTACACCGACGAGCGGGAGCTCGCCGTCGACGCCTCGCCCGCCGCGCTGTGGCGGGTGGTGGAGGGCATCGGCGGGGAGAACGGCTGGTATTCGTTCCCCCTGGCGTGGGCCGTACGCGGCTGGCTGGACCGGCTCGTGGGCGGCGTCGGCATCCGGCGCGGCCGACGTGACGCGGCCCGGCTGCGGGTGGGTGACTCACTCGACTTCTGGCGGGTGGAGGAAGTCGTACCGGGCAGCTTGCTGCGCCTGCGCGCCGAAATGCGGCTGCCGGGCCTCGCCTGGCTGGAGATGTACGCCGATCCGGCCCCGGGAGGCGCCCCGGCTCCGGGAGGCGCCCCGGCTCCGGCACGGGGAGCCCGATACCGGCAGCGGGCGCTGTTCCATCCGCACGGGCTGCTCGGCCACCTCTACTGGTGGAGCGTGTCGCCGTTCCACGCCGTCGTGTTCGGCGGCATGGCCCGCAACATCGCCCGCGCCGCGAGCCACCTGGACGACGAGGCCGCCACAGTCCGGGACACCGGATCCGCGGCCACCGGATCCGCGACCACCCCATCCGAGCCGGCCGCGTCCGAGCCGGCCGCGTCCGAACCCGCCGCATCCGAACCCGCCCCACAGGGCGAAGTAGTGGCTGACGACCGTCCCCCCGGACCGGAAGCGGAGCGAGAGAAGCCATGAACGTCGCGGTGGTGCTGTACACCTCCGACCTGCGCCTGCACGACCACCCGCCGCTGCGTGCTGCGCTGTCCTCCTGTGACCGGGTGGTGCCGCTCTTCGTCCGCGACCGCGCCGTCGACGCGGCCGGCTTCGCCGTGCCCAACCGGCTGGCCTTCCTCGCCGACTGCCTGGCCGACCTCGACGCCGGGCTGCGCGAACGCGGCGGGCGCCTCGTGCTGCGCTCCGGCGGCGCCGTCGACGAGGTCTGCGCCCTCGTCCAGGAGTGCGACGCCGACGAGGTCCACATGGCGGCCGGGGTCAGCGGCTACGCCCGGGCCCGCGAGGAGCGGCTCCGCGCCGCCCTCGAAGCCGAGGGCCGGCGGCTCTACGTCCACGAAGCCGTGGTCACGGTCGCCGCCCCCGGGGCCGTGCTCCCCGCCGGATCCGACCACTTCGCCGTGTTCACCCCGTACTTCCGCCGCTGGAGCGAACTGCCGCCCCGCGCCCCCGTCGCCGCCCCCCGCTCCGTGCGCGTGCCCGACGGGATCGGCTCCGACCCGCTGCCCCGGCGCGAGTCCGTCACCGGTGTCTCCCCGGGCCTCGCGCGCGGCGGCGAGCGCGAGGCCCGCGAGCTCCTGACGCGCTGGCTGCGCGCGGGCCTCTCCCGCTACGAGGACTCCCACGACGACCTGGCCGGCGACGCCACCTCCCGGCTCTCGCCGCACCTGCACTTCGGGACCCTCTCGCCCGCCGAGGCCGTCCACCGTGCCCGCGCCGCCGCCGACGGGCCCGGCGCCGAGGCCTTCGTCCGGCAGATCTGTTGGCGCGACTTCCACCACCAAGTGCTCGCCGCCCGGCCCGAGACCGCCGTACGGGACTACCGCGACCGCCGGGACCACTGGCGCACCGGGGCTGCCGCTGAGGAGGAGACCGAGGCCTGGAAGGACGGACGCACCGGCTACCCGGTGGTCGACGCGGCCATGCGCCAGCTCCGCCACGAGGGCTGGATGCACAACCGGGGCCGGCTGCTCGCCGCCAGCTTCCTCGCCAAGACCCTGTACGTGGACTGGCGGATCGGCGCCCGGTACTTCCTGGACCTCCTCGTGGACGGGGACCTCGCCAACAACCAGCTCAACTGGCAGTGGGTCGCCGGGACGGGCACCGACACCCGGCCCAACCGCGTCCTCAACCCGGTGCGCCAGGGCCTGCGCTACGACCCCACGGGCCGCTACGTGCACCGCTGGGTGCCGGAGCTGGCCGGGCTCGACGCCCCGCAGGTGCACGAACCCTGGCGGCTTCCCGGGCTGGAGCGGGCCCGCTACGCCTACCCGGAGCGGATCGTCGAACTCGCCGACGGGCTCGACCGGTTCCGGCGGGGACGGGGCGGCGAATGAGCCTGCTGCCGGGCCGCGGGACCGTATCGTGAGCAGGTGGACCGCGTGCCCCAGACACCCCAGCCGACACCACCGCAGCACCAGCAGCCCGCCGCCGCGCTGAGCACCGGCGCGGTCGCCCGCCGCCTCGGGGTGTCACCGACCACGCTGCGCTCGTGGGAACGCCGGTACGCGATCGGCCCGGCCCACCGCGAGGCCGGGCGGCACCGCCGCTGGACCCCGCGGGACATCGCCCGGCTGGAGCTGATGTGCCGGCTCACCGCCGACGGGGTGCCCCCGGCCGAGGCGGCCCGGACGGCCCTCGGCGGCGCCCCCCGAACCCACCGCGCCGAAGCGCAGGCACCGCCGCCGACCCCCGGCGGGCCCAGCGCCCTGCCGCTGGGGGCGGTCCGTCCGGAATGCCGGGGGCTCTCCCGGGCCGCCGTACGCCTGGACGCGCCGACCGTGGCCGACCTGCTGGAGGCGGCCCTGGCCGAGCACGGCCTGGTCACCGCCTGGGAGGAGGTCATCGCACCGACCTTGCACGCGGTGGGCCGCAAATGGGCCTCCGCCGGGGAGCGTTACGTGGAGGTCGAACACCTGCTGTCCTGGCAGATCTCCGCGGCGTTCCACCGGATCCGGCCCGTGCCGGAGCCGCCCCGGACCCCGCCCGTACTCCTGGCCTGCGTCCCCGGGGAGCAGCACAGCCTGCCCATCGAGGCCTTGACCGCCGCCCTCGGTCAAGGGGGCCTGCCCGCCAGGATGTTCGGTGCCGCGCTGCCCGCCGAAGCCCTGCACGACGCCGTGCGGCGTACCGGCCCGCGGGCCGTCGTCCTGTGGGCGCAGTCCCGTACGACCGCGGACCCGGCCCTGGTGCGGTCGGTGGCCGGCATCGAGTGGGGCCTGCGCGGCGCCCGCGCCCACTCGGTGGTGCTGCTCGCCGGACCCGGTTGGAGCTCGGACGTGCCGGCCCCGCGCACCGAGCGGTTGTACGGGCTGCGTTCGGGCCTCGCGGTCATCGAATCGCTGGCACCGCCGCGGGCAGCGACCGGCGCAGCTGGTGCAGAGCCCTCCGCATATGGCTCTTGACGGTGCCCAGGGGCAGCCCGGTGCGGTCCGCGATCTGTGTCTGCGTCAGGTCCGCGTAGAAGGCGAGGCGCAGTACCCGCTGCTGTTCGAACGGCAGCCTGGCCAGCTCCCCGAGGATCACGACCCGGTCCAGGACCTGCTCCGACTCCTGCCGCGGCGGGTTCCCGGGGCGGTCGGTCGCACCGGGGGCCGCGCCCGCGGCGGCCGCCGCCCGGTTCCGCCGGGTCCGCGCTTCCAGGGCGTCGGCCACCTTGTGACGGGTGATGCCGGTGATCCAGGCACCGAGCCCGCCGGGGCCGGGCCGGTAGCGGCGCCGGCCGTTCCAGGCGGCGAGGAACACCTGCTGGGTGACGTCCTCGGCTTCCCGTTCGTCGCCCAGGGACCGCTGGGCGAGCGAGTGGACCAGCGGCCGCCAGCGCCGGTAGACCGCCTCCATGCAGCGCTCGTCGCCCGCTACGAAGCCCGCTGTGAAGCCCGCGGTGGAACCTGCCGCGGAACCGGCCGCCGCATCCGGCGCGGGCCCCCGCGCGACACGCTGTCCACGCTCCTTCTCGTCCATGGCCCGAGCCTCGTCACCCCGCACCCGACCGTCCACTCGCAGCGTTTGCGCATCGTTTTGCCGCCCGCGCCGCACCCCGACCGCTCAGAGCGCGTGCAGCCGGGGCCGGGGCAGGTAGGGCAGCGCCACCGCCAGCACCACCGCGCCCGGCACCACCAGCAGCCCGTTCACCGGCCAGCCGGCCCGCACCAGCAGCGCGCCCGCCAGCCCTCCGGCGACATCGCGAGGACGGCCGCGGCCCGCCGCACCCAGGCCGCCGTCCCGTACCCGAAGGCGCTGTCGTGCCGGGCGACCCTCCGAGGAAGGCGGTCATGGAGCGGGTGACCAGCGTGGTCGGCAGCCCGGGCACGTTCACCCGCATGCTCGTGACGTTGCGCATCCCCATCGACGCGGCCAGCAGCGCCGCCACCGCCATGTGCCGCCCGGTCGGCGCCCCGTAGCGCGGCGCCAAGCCCCACCCGGTGCCCGCCGCGGCCAGGCTCAGCCCCGCCTCGATCGCCGGGCCGATCACGAACCAGCGCCGCCCGAGCACCTCCGAGAAGGCTTCGAGCCGGGCCCCGCCCACCGCCCCCGCGGCGAAACCGGCCAGCGACACGGCGGGCGCCAGGGCGGGCAGGCTCCCCTGCCGCGCGGCCCCGAACGCAAGGAACAGCACGGTGCCGGTCGGCATCGCCGTGAACACCGGTCCGAGGGAGCAGACTGACCGCCTCGATCATCCCGGTCACGGCGGTCAGGGCGACCAGCAGCACGGTCAGCGGCGGCGGCCGCAGGGGATGCGGTCTCACGTCCATGACGCCCGACAGTGACATGCGGTGCGGATCCTCCGGCGCAGACATGCCGGAAGGCTTAGGGTCCGGAGAATGAGCGACCTGCTGCTGGTGAGGCACGGAGAGACGGCATGGAGCGCCACCGGGCGCCACACGGGGCGGACCGACGTGCCGCTGACCGCTGCCGGCGTCGAGGAGGCCATCTCGCTGTCCCCGTACTTCCGCGACCGGCACTTCGCCCTGGTGCTGACCAGCCCGCTGCGCCGCGCCGTCGCCACGGCCGAGCTCGCCGGACTGACCGGCGGTGTCACCGACCCCGACCTGTACGAGTGGGACTACGGCGGCTACGAAGGCGTCACCACGGCCGAGATCCAGCAGACCCGGCCGCACTGGTCCCTGTGGACCGACGGCGTCCCTCCCGGCGACGCCGAACACCCCGGCGAGGACGCCGCCCAGGTCGGAGCCCGCGCGGACCGCGCCCTGGCCCGGGCCGCCGAGGTGCTCGCCGAGGACCGCGGCGACGCCGTCATCGTCGCCCACGGCCACTTCCTGCGCGTCCTGACCGCCCGCTACCTCGGCCTGCCCCCGCAGCACGGCCGGCTCTTCCTGCTGCGCACCGGAACGGTCAGCATCCTGTCCACCGAACACGGACTGCCCGTGATCGCGGGCTGGAACACCCACCCCTGAGCTCCGGGGCCCGCGGCGCCCACGCCGAGAGCCGCGCCGCATCCCATGGGATTCTGAAACCGTGCGAGTCCTTGGGGAACTCCGTACGGGCACCGGCGCCCTGCCGGCGGCCGCACGCCGGGCCGTCCGGACCACGTTCGCCGCATGCACCGGCTTCTACCTGTTCCTGTACGGACTCGGCCTGCCCGTCAGCGCCACCTACGCCCTCTTCGGCGCCGTCTCCCTGGCCGGCCTCTCCCGGATCCCGGGTACCGGCCGCCAGCGCGCCGCGGTCATGGTCAGGCTGCTGCCGGTGGCCTGCGTCCTGGTGATCCTGGGCACCTTCCTCGCCGTGCGGACCTGGAGCGCCGTCCTCGGGATGGCCGTCATCGGCTTCTGCGTGGCCTTCTCGGCAGCGGCCGGACCCCGGCCGGCGGGCGCCGCAGCAGGGCTACAGCTGCTGTACATCCTGCCGAGCTTCCCGCCGTACGCCCCGCACACCCTCGACGAGCGGCTCGGCGGCACCCTCAGCGGCCTCCTGCTGCTGATCCTGGCCGAGGCGTGGGTGCTGCCGGACCCCCGGGTGCCGACGTACGCGGAGCGGGCCGCGGGGTCCGTGGCCGAGGCGGCCCGCTGCGCCGCCGCCCTGGAGCGGCCGCCCTACGTCCTGACCGGTTCCGCTTCCGACCGGGCCCGGATGGCCGCCGAGGCACTGCGGTCCTCCCGGGTCCCGGAAGCGGAACGCCCCGCCGGGCCGGGCTTGCGCGAGCGGGCGCTGGCCCACACCGGGCTGGCCGCACGCACCCTGCTCTCGCGGCTGCGCAACCTGCCCGCACCGCCTCCCGGACGGGAGCCGCGACGGGCCGGACTCGACCTCCTGGGCGCGGTCCGCGAATCGGCGACCGGAAGCTCCACACTGCTGCGCGACGGACGGCGGCCCGTCGCGAACTCGACGGAACTGCTCCGCCTGCGCGCCCGGAACTCGCGCACGCCGGCCGAGCTGCCCGAGTCCCGCCGCCGGCAGGCCGCGCTGCTGGAGGTCGCGGACGCCGCGGTGGCGCTGCGCGCGGCGGCGGAGATCGCCGTGGAAGGGCGCGGCGCGCACCCGCAGGGGGACGCGGCGGACCGGTTCTGGTACGTCCGGCAGAACACCGTGCAGCTGTGGTGGCACCGGATCGCCGCACACACCGGGCCGCGGTCCGTGCACTTCCAGAACGCCGTACGGATCGCGCTGGCCCTCGCGGTGGCCCGTACCGTGGCCGGGCTCGACTCCCTCCCGCACGGCTTCTGGGCGATGCTCGCGGTCATCAGCCTCACCCGGACCACCGCCGTGCAGACTCGCGGAACCGTGCGCACCGCGCTGATCGGCACCTCCCTGGGCGCGCTCGCCGCCGGTACCGTGCTCGCCCTGACCGGCGGGGAGACCCTGGCGTACGCGATCGTGCTCCCGCCGCTGATGCTGTTCACGTTCACCATCGGGCCCGTGCGGGGCGTGGGCTGGGCGCAGGCGCTGTTCACGTTGGTCGTCGCCGTCGTCTTCGCCCAGCTGTCCTCGGTCACCTGGCAGCTGGCCGAGGTGCGCTTCCTCGACGTGACCATCGGCAGTGCCATCGGGATCGTGTGCGGGATCCTGGCCTGGCCGCGGGGGGCCCACGACGAACTGGGCCGGGCGGTGGCCGGACTGCTGCGCGCCTGCGCCGACGACGTCGAGTCGACCGCCGCCGTGGTCACGGCGCCCCGGGGGCACGCGCAGGTCCCGGACGCGGAGCACCGGGTCCGGATCACGCTGGTCATGGCCGAGTCCGCCTACGCCCAGTACCAGAGCGAGACGCAGCGCCCGGCCGGGCCGGGCCCGGACTGGCAGGCCACGGTGATGACCGGGCACCACGTGCTCTGGGGCGCGGGGCGGGTCCTGGGCAGTGCGGACGGGAAGCCGCTCGCGCGCAGCGAGGCGGCGCAGCTCGGTGACTACGCGGCCCGCGTGGCGGCGGGACTGCGCCGGGCGGCGGTGGCGGCTGACGCCCCGCACAAGAGCGTTGACGGGAACGATGACGGGACCCGTGACGGGATCCGGGACAGGACCGGTGACGGGACCGGTGACGGGACCCGCGACAGGATCGGTCCGGGCGGGACGACGGGCACGCCGGGCAGTCCCGGGGCCGCAGGACCCGGGATGCCGGAGCTGCCCGGATCCGCCGAGGCGGCGCCGCCCGACGCCGGGCTCCTCTACTTCGCCACGACGGCCTGGCTCGACTCGCTGACGGCGGACCTGCGCACCATCGAGTCCGGCCGCGCCGCGGCGGCGCCCCACGGCCCGGGGTGATCCGGGCCCCGCCGTTTCCCGGCCGTGCGCCCGGGCAGAAACCCCACGGCGTCCGGGACCGAACGGGCGCCGGGAAGAGACAACCGACGACCAGGGTGAGGAGCGCCGGTGAGCGGTGGCAAGTCCGCGGCGGACGTGTTCGACGAGGTGGGCGCCCGGTACGAGGAGGTGTTCGGGCGCGTTCCCGGGCAGCTCGCCGCGCTGGACTGGCTCACCGCCCGCCTCGCCCCCGGGGCCCGCGTACTGGACGTGGGCAGCGGTACGGGCCGCCCGGCCGCCGAGGCGTTGGCGCGGGCGGGGTGCGCGGTGACCGGGATCGACGTGTCGGCGCACATGGTCGACCTCGCGCGCTCCCGGGTGCCGCAGGCCCGGTTCGAGCAGGCCGACGTACGGACGTACGCGGCCGCGGAGGGCGGCTTCGACGCAGTGTGCTCCTTCTTCCCGCTGCTGGTGATGTCCCAGCAGGAGGTGGCGCAGGCGCTGGAGCGGATGGCGTCGTGGGTGGCGCCCGGCGGCTACTTCGTCATGGCCACCGTGCCGGGGGACATCAGCGACCTCGACATCGTGTGGATGGGGCACGAGGTCACCGTCAGCAGCCTGTCCGGGGCGGAGCACCTTCGGCTGCTGGCTGCAGCCGGGCTGGAGGTGCTGGAGCACCACACCGCCCTGTTCCGGCCCGAGGCGGACCCGGCGGCCCCGGTGCCCCCGCCCGTCGGCCCCGAGGAGCACTTCTTCTGCTACGCCCGCCGCCCGGCCTGAGCGACGACTGGTCCGTTGGTCGCAGATGGCCGGAACTTACGCTCCAGTACTGGGCCAATGGACCAGTGATGCGGAGCCGGGTTGAGCCAGTGGGCCTTCGGATGCTTATCTGTGTCGTATCCATGTACTTTCGGCGCCGCGCAGCGCCGGACGGCAACGAGGCCGGTCCGGAGCGCGGCGCCTTCGCCGTGCCCGCCTGCCGCCCACCACCCCCGGGCGGCCGCCGGGCCGGCGCGCACCACTGCAAGGGGGGCGGCACACCGCCGTGAAGAGGATGTTCGTGGCTCCGGATCCGGGGCGCCTGAGACTGAGGAACTCGCTGCGGGCCGTGCTCGGCGTCGCGCTCGCCGTCGCGGTGGCCGAGGTCTGCGGCCTCTCCCTCACCGCCTCCATCACCGGGGGGCTGGCGGCCCTGCTCACCCTGTTCACCGTGCTCGACCCGACCGTACGGGCCCAGCGCGTGACCAGCGCCCTGCTGCCCGTTTCCGGTTTCCCCGTCCTCGCGCTGGCCACCTCCCTGCACGCGGTGCCGCTCGCCCGGGACGTCGCCTTCCTCGCCGTCGTGTTCGCCGGGGTCTACGCCCGCCGCTGGGGGCCGCGCGGGCACGCCCTCGGGATCTTCGGCTTCATGATGTTCTTCGTCACGCAGTTCCTGCACGCCGTTCCCGCCCAGCTGCCCGAGCTGTACGCCGCCGTCGGACTGGCGCTGCTCTCCGCCGGAGCGGTGCGGTTCGTCCTCTGGCCGATCGAGCGGCGCACCCCGCCGCCCGCCGCGCCGCCCGGCCTGCCCGGCACCGGCCTGGCCCGGCCCACCACCCGGCAGGCCTTCCAGGCCACCGCCGCCTGCGCCTTCGCCCTCGGCGTCGGCCAGGCACTCTCCGACACCCGCTGGTACTGGGCCGTCGGCACCGCCTGGTGGATCTTCGTCAACACCGCCTCCCGGGGCGAGACCCTCGTCCGCGGGTTCCGCCGGGTCCTCGGCACGGTCGTCGGCATCGCCGCCGGGCTGCTGATCGCCGTACCGCTGCACGGAGCGCCCGCGCCCACCGCCGCACTGGTCGCCGTATGCGTCTTCGGGATCTTCTACACCGCGGCGCCCTCGTACTCCTGGATGATGTTCTTCGTCACCGTCATGGCCGGACTGCTCTACGGACTCCTCGGCGTCCTGCACCCGGGCCTGCTGCTCCTGCGCTTCCAAGAGACCGCCATCGGCGCGCTGGGCGCCGCCCTCGCCGTGGTGCTCGTCCTCCCCGTGACCACCCACGCCGCCAACGACGCCTGGATCCAGCGTGCCCTGCACTGCGTACGGGCCTCCACCGCGGCCTCCCTCGCCCGCCTCGCGGGGGACCCCGACGCCGATCCCGCCCCGCACGCGGCCGAACTCGAACTGCTGCTGGGCCGCGTACGGATGGCCCTCGCGCCCCTCGTCCACCCGCTGAGCCCGCTGCGCGCCCGCAAGGCCCGGGCCCGGCAGGTCCTCGGGCTGCTCGACGACTGCGCCCGGGAGGTGCGCGGACTCGTGGCCGTCGCGGCAGACCCGCAGGCCTCGCACGACGCCCGGCTGGCCACCGCGTGCTGGCGGGTGGAGGCAGCCGTGGAGGCCCTGACCGCCCCGCGTGACACGAGGGGACCCGCCGCCGCACCGCACCCCCGGCCCGGCGCCGCGGAACCGGCGCTCGCACACCTGCACGGCCTGGAACACGCCCTCGTGGCCCTGCACGCCCCCCTGCGCACCGACCCGCGCTCGCCCCTCGTCATCAGCGCCTGACCCCGGCCGGTCATCGAAATCCGAGGTCAGCAGCCTGCTGCCGGCGGATCCTACGCCCTGTCAGGTCCGCTCCGCAGGGCAATGGCCCGAAGATCACTCGGTGGAGTGTTCCGGATGCGTGTTCCCCACGGCGCTGACCTGCGGCATGTACAACGGGTGATTGTTGATTGCACATTCATCCGGCACGTACAGGGTGGATCTGGTCGGACAGGGGGTAACCGCCCGGGATGGAAATACTTCAACAGCGCTCGACCACGGCCCAAGTGTGGGAAGCAGCCGAGGAGTTCATCCGACTCTTCCATCGGGAGAATCCGCAGGCGGGTGATCCGCGGGCTCGGCTGGCCGCCGTGCGGGCCGAGCTCGCGGACACCGGAAGCTACCGGCACACCCCGCAGGAACTCGTCCACGGAGCCCGCGTCGCCTGGCGCAACAGTAACCGCTGCATAGGCCGGCTGTACTGGAACTCGCTGCGCGTGCGCGACCGCCGCGCGCTCACCGACGCCGACGACATCGCCGCCGAATGCTTCGAGCACCTGCGCGACGCGACCAACGACGGCAGGGTCAGACCCACGATCACCGTCTTCGCCCCGGACGCCCCGGACCGTCCCGGCCCGCTGATCTGGAGCGAACAGCTCGTCCGGTACGCCGGCTACGGCGACCACCACACCGTCACCGTGGGCGATGCACGCAACGCCCCGCTCACCGGCGCCCTGCTGAACCTCGGCTGGACCGGGGGCGCCGGCACCCCCTTCGACCTGCTCCCGCTGGTGGTCCAAGGCGTCGACGACAAGCCCCGCTGGTTCGAGACCCCCGCCGACGCGGTGCTGGAAGTCCCGATCGAGCACCCCGACGACGCCGGTTGGGCGGACTGGGGGCTGCGCTGGCACGCCGTACCCGCCATCTCCAACATGTGCCTGGAGATCGGCGGCATCCACTATCCGGCCGCGCCCTTCAACGGCTGGTACATGGGCACCGAGATCGGCGCCCGCAACCTCGCGGACACCGACCGCTACAACCTCCTCCCCGCCGTCGCCCGTCGCCTGGGCCTGGACACCTCCACCGACCGCTCGCTCTGGAAGGACCGCGCGCTCGTCGAGCTCAACCGGGCCGTGCTGCACTCCTTCGACCGGGCCGGGGTCACCATCGCGGACCACCACACCGAGTCCCGGCGCTTCCTCAGTCACTTGGAGCGGGAGGAGCGCAAGGGCCGCGACGTGGGCGCCGACTGGTCCTGGATCGTGCCGCCGATCTCCGGCTCCGCGACCCCGGTCTTCCACCGCACCTACGAGGACCGGCCGAGCTCGACGGCGTACGTGCACCACCCCGGCGCACAGGAACGCGCCCAAGGGCGGGATCTGGTCTAGACCTTCTGTTACCGTCGGCTCCGCACGGATCGATCCGAAACGGTGGAGAGGGGCATCCGGTGGGCGGCGCGGACGGCACGGACGACATGGACGACACGGACGGCAAGCACCGGAACGGCGGACACCGGGTCCACATCGGCTCGTTCACCTCGGCGGGCGGCCGCGGCATCACCACGGCGGACGTGGACCCGGCGACCGGCGCACTGACCCTCCTCTCCACCAGCGACGCGGTCGCCGACCCCTCGTACCTCGCCCTCGACCGGGGCACCGGGGTGCTCTACGCCGTCAGTGAGACCCGGCAGGGAGCGGTAGTCGCCTTCCGGCCCACCCGCGAGGGCCTCGCCGCCCTCGGCCCCGCCGTACGCGTCGGCGGGGCCGGCCCGACCCACCTCAGCGTGGCCGGGCGCCGGCTGCTCACCGCCAACTACACCTCCGGCAGCGTCAGCAGCCTCCCGCTCTCCGAGGACGGCATCCTGTGCGGACCCGCCTCGGTCCTCGACCACCGGGGCTCCGGGCCCGACGCGAGCCGCCAGGAACGGCCGCACGCCCACCAGGTGCTGCCCGATCCGAGCGGCCGCTGGGTGCTCAGCGTGGACCTCGGCACCGACTCGGTCCGCGTCTGCGCCTCGGATCCGGCCACCGGGGCGCTGCGCCTGCACGACGAGACCGCACTGCGCGCCGGGACGGGCCCGCGCCACCTCTCCTTCCACCCTGACGGCGAGACGGTGTACGTCCTGCACGAGCTGGAGCCGCAGCTGACCGTCTGCCGCTGGAACCCGGGCTCGGGGCAACTGGAACCGACCGATGAGGTTCCGCTCGCCCCTGGGGCCGCTCCAGGGGCCGCACGGGCCTATCCCTCGGCCGTGGTGGCTTCCCCGGACGGCCGTTTCGTGTGGGCGGCCGTACGCGGCACCGACACCGTCGTCACCCTCTCGCTCGCCGGAGGGGCCGGGAAGCCGCGGCTCGTGGGCAGCGTGGAATGCGGCGGCAGCTGGCCGCGGGACCTCGCCGCCGATCCTTCGGGGCGCCGTCTGTACGCGGCCAACGAGCGCTCCGGGGACGTCACCTGGTTCGACGTCGACCCGCTGACCGGGCAGCCGCACCGGGCCGGCTCGGTGGCGGTACCGGCCGCCACCTGCGTGGTCTTCGCCTGACGCGACGGCGCCGACGACGGTCCCCACGGGGTGCCCGCGCACGGACGAGGGCCCGCGCCCCGGAGTGGATGCCGGGGTGCGGGCCCTCGTACGAGCGGTTCTGGAGCGGATCAGTGGGCGGCGGCGCCCTGGGTGATGCCGAGCGCCGCGGAGTACTGGGTGACGACGAGCTTGCCGAGCGCGGAGTACGCGCCGAGCACCTCGGCGGCCGCGCAGTCGGCCTCCTTGGCCGCCGTGTCCAGCAGTCCCTCGGCGGCCTCCGGGCCGATCAGGTAGGGGGCCAGCGCGAGCTGCGTGGAGCCCTCGCTGCGCAGCTGCTCGGCGACCGCGGCCACCGAGCCCTCCTGGTCGAGCGCGGCGGCCTTGACGGGTACCGCGAGCCGGGCGGCCAGCAGCATGCCGGTGACCCCGGCGACCTGGACGGCCTCCTCGCCGCCGGTGGTGGCCACGATGATGCCGTCGGCGGCGGTGGTGACGGTGAACAGGCGGGCGCGGTCGGCGCGGGCCAGGCCGGCCTCGGAGAGCCGCACGTGCAGGCCCTCGGCGAGCAGCGGGTGCGGGCCGAGCACCTCGGCCAGCTCGGCGGCGGCCGAGGAGTCCATGACGGCCTGGCGCATCCGGCGCAGCAGGTCGGCGTCGGGGCCGGCGAGCAGCGGGACGACCACGGCGTCCGGGCCGGTGGGCGCGGGCACCTCGTGGCCGGCGGCGCGGGCGAACTCGGCGCGGGCGACGCGCTCGGCGGCGACCGCGGTCAGCACGCCGGAGAGGGCCGGGAACTCGGAGCCCTCGGCGTCGTCGCCCTCAAGGAAGCCGATGCGGACGTCCAGGCCCGGCAGCTCGGAGCGGCCGATGCTGATGATCTCTTCCGCGAGCCCCCGCGAGGCGGCCGAAGGGGCACCGGGCACGGCGAGCACCAGCGCGGGCGCGCCCTCGGGCGCCACCGCGGGCTCGGGTCGGCGGTGCCGTCCGGCAGGGCGGGGTCGCGGCATTCGTACGGGCAGGCCATTTGCGGGCCCAGTGGGGGAGCTCATGGCGCCGCATGCTACTGGCTTATCGGAACGCAGTGTTCGGGCAGGGCCTCAACGGGCGGCTTCTGTCCGTATTTATCCGCGGAATGTCGTATACCGTTCAACCGAAATGATCAACGGGCGGCCGGAAGCCGCCAGTCCACCGGCTGTGCCCCCTGGCGGACCAGCAGGTCGTTGGCCTTGCTGAACGGACGGGAGCCGAAGAACCCGTTCGCCGCGGACATGGGGGAGGGGTGCACGGACTCCACGGCCGGCAACTCGCCGAGCAGCGGCCGCAGGTTGCGGGCGTCCCGCCCCCACAGCACCGACACGAGGGGCTTGTCGCGCGCCGCGAGCGCCCGGATGGCCTGCTCGGTGACGGCCTCCCAGCCCTTGCCGCGATGGCCCCCGGTCTTGCGCGGGGCCGTGGTCAGCGCGCGGTTCAGCAGGAGCACGCCCTGGCGGGTCCACGGGGTGAGGTCCCCGTTGGCCGGCCGGGGCACGCCGAGGTCCGCATACAGCTCGCGGAAGATGTTGTCCAGGCTGGGCGGCCACGGACTGACCTCGGGCGCGACCGAGAAGGACAGGCCCATCGCGTGCCCCGGGGTGGGGTACGGGTCCTGGCCGACGATCAGCACCTTCACCTCGTCGAAGGGCTGTTGGAAGGCGCGCAACACATTCGCCCCGGCGGGCAGGTACGTCCTCCCCGCCGCGATCTCGGCGCGCAGGAAGTCGCCCATCGCGGCGATCTGCGCCGCCACCGGCTCCAGAGCCCGGGCCCAGCCCGGCTCGACGATCTCGTTCAACGGTCGTGCTGCCACAGCGAGTCACTCTACTGGCCGATTCAGTGAGCCAGTACCGCCGCCCGCACGCACAGCACGTCGGGCAGGTGCTCGGCCAGCAGCCGCCAGCTGTCCCCGTCGTCATGGCTGGCGTACAGCTCGCCGTTGCGGTTGCCGAAGTAGATCCCCGCGGGGTCCGCGTCGTCCGTGCACAGGGCGTCCCGCAGCACCGTGCCGTAGTGGTCCCCCTGCGGCAGTCCGCGCGTGAGCGGCTCCCAGGTGGCGCCCGCGTCCTGGGTGCGGAAGACCCGGCACCGGTGCTCCGCCGGGACCCGGTCGGAGTCGGCGTTCAGCGGGAAGACGTAGGCGGTGTCCGGCCGGTGCGGGTGCGCGGCCACCGCGAAGCCGAAGTCGGAGGGCAGGCCGTCGCCGATGTCGGTCCACCGGGCCCCGGCGTCGTCGCTGCGGTACACGCCCCAGTGGTTCTGCAAGTACAGCCGCTTCCGGTTCCCGGCGTCCTGGGCGATCTTGTGCACGCACTGGCCGAACTCGGGATGCGGATCCGGCAGGAACACCGCCGAGACCCCCTCGTTGGACGGAGCCCAGCGGGCGCCGCCGTCCAGGGTCCGGAACACCCCGGCGGTGGAGACCGCCACCGTCACCGCTGCGGGGTCGGCCGGGTCCGTCAGCACCGTGTGCAGGCCCTCACCGCCGCCGCCCGGCACCCAGCTCTTGCGGCTCGGGTGCTCCCACAGCGGGCGGACCAACTCGAAGGACTCGCCGCGGTCCGTCGAGCGGAACAGGGCGGCGGGCTCCGTCCCCGCGTAGACCACGTCCGGCGCCTCGGGTCCGGCCGGATGCAGCTGCCAGACCCGCTCCAGCGAAGCCCCGGTGTCCTTCGGGAACTTCACCGCGGGTGCGGCGGGTTCCCGCCAGCTCGCCCCGAGGTCGTCGGAGCTGAACACGGACGGGCCCCAGTGCGCGCTGTCCCCGCCGACGAGCAGCCGGGGCACCGGTCCGCGCCGGTCGACCGCGACGGCGTAGACCGCCTGGGCGTTGAAATGGGGCCCGTCGAACTCCCAGGAGCCGTCGCCCCGTCTGCGGCCGATGAACAATCCCTTGCGGGTCCCTGCGAGGAGCAGCACTTCTGGCGCTGTCGGCATGGTCGACACCTCCGGACGTCGTCGTCCCGGTCGTCGTGGCAAACACCTTCCAGCCAGTCTGCACCCGGCCACCGACAACGGCCGGGACGCCGCCGCGCTGCGCCGACCAGCCGGTCGGGATCGATCAACGGGCGTATCCAAAGGGTGGCTACTTGATCGTAGGAGGCTGAAAGGGGTTGACTTCCACCTCTGCCACCGCACGCGAGAGGCAATACGTGGCCACCGAGCACCTTTCACCGCTCGACCTCGCCTTCTGGCGGATCGAATCCGCCACCCATCCCATGCACCTCGGGGCCCTCGCGGTCTTTGAAGCCGCACGAGCCCCCGGCGCCGGCCCCGGTCCGGGTTCTGGTTCCGAGCCCGACGCGGCGGTCCGCGCCGCCGAGCTGCTCACCGCCCGCTGCCCCACCGTCCCCGGTTTGCGCCGCCGCATCCACGACGTGCTGCTGCCGATCGGTGCGGCCGCCTGGTCGACCGACGCGGACTTCGATCCCGCCCGGCACGTGTTCCTCGTACGCACCGATGACCCCCAGGCCGCCGCCGGACCCCTGATGGCGCGGCCGCTCGACCGGGCGCGACCGCCGTGGGAGGCGCACGTCCTGGCCGGGCCCGATCCGCGCTCCTTCGCGGTCCTCTTCAAGTTCCACCACGCGCTCGCCGACGGGCTCGGAGCCCTCGCGCTGGCGGCCATGCTCTTCGACGAGGGCCCGCCCGCACGGGGCCCCGCGCGGCCGCTCCCCGCGCCGCAGTCGCCGGGCATCGCCCTGCGCAGCCTTCCCGGGATCCTGGCCGCCCGGGTCCAGGACTTCGGCCAGGCCCTGGAGATCGGCGCCTCCGTGGCCCGCGCCGGACTGCCCCTCGGCGTCTCGGCGGCCCTGACGGCCGTCCCGGCGCAGACCGGCACCCGCGCGGTCGCCGGCCTCGCGCTCGACCTCGACGACGTCAACCGCATCCGCAAGGTCGCCGGAGGCACGGTCAACGACGTGCTGATCGCCCTGGTCGCCGGCGCCCTGCGGCGCTGGCTGGTGGGCCGCGGCGACCCCGAGCCCGAGGGTGCCGGGCCGCGCGCCCTGATACCGGTATCCCGCCGCCGGCCCCGCGGCACCGCGAAGTACGGCAACCGGCTCTCCGGATACCTGCTCCGGCTCCCGCTCTCCGAGCCCGACCCGCTGCTGCGCCTGGACCGGGTGCGGACCGGCATGGACCGCAACAAGGAGGCCGGACCCGCCCGCGGCGCCGGGGCCGTCGCCCTGCTCGCCGACCACGTGCACCCGCTGGGGCACCGGCTCGGCGGCCCCCTGGTGGCCCAGGCGGCCCGGCTGCTGTTCGACATCCTGGTCACCAGCGTTCCGCTGCCCGGTTTCACCTTCTCCCTGGGTGGCAGCCGGGTCCGGGAGGTCTATCCGCTGGCCCCGCTCGCCCGCGGCCACTCGCTCGCCGTGGCGGTCTCCACCTACCAGGGCACGGTCCACTACGGCCTGGTCGCCGACGCGGCCGCCGTGCCGGACCTGGAGGCCCTCGCGGAGGCGCTGCGTGCCGAGCTCCACGAGTTCGTACGAGAGGTGTCGTAGTACGAGAACTTACGTAGTACGGTGACTCTCGTACGAGCTGCCGATCCGCGGCGAGCCCGGCCACATCCGGAGAGTCCTCCATGAGAGCTGCCCCCCTCGCCCCCGCCGATGCCGTTCCGACCGCTCCCGCGGGCCTCTTCACGCCGTTCACCCTGCGCTCGGTCACCGCGGCGAACCGGGTGTGGATGGCGCCGATGTGCCAGCACGTCGCCGAGGCCTCGGGGCCGGACGCGGGCGTGGCCCACGCATGGCACTTCGCGCACTACGCCGCCCGCGCGGTGGGCGGCGCGGGCCTGATCCTCCAGGAGGCCACCGCCGTCTCTCCGGAGGGCCGCATATCCCCGTACGACCTGGGCATCTGGAACGACACCCAGGTCGAAGCGCTGCGCCCGATCACCGCGTTCATCAAGGCCCAGGGCGCCGTCCCCGGCATCCAGATCGCCCATGCCGGCCGGAAGGCGTCGACGGGTCGTCCCTGGGAGGGCGGCCGCTACGTCGGGCCCGAGGCGGACGGCTGGTTGCCGAGTGCCCCGAGTCCGGTGCCGTTCGCCGAGGGCGACCCCGTGCCGCACGAGCTGACGACCGACGAGATCCACGAGATCACCGGCCGGTTCGCGGCGGCTGCGCGGCGTGCGCTGGCCGCGGGCTACGAGGTCGTCGAGATCCACGGGGCCCACGGCTACCTCATCGGCCAGTTCCTCTCCGCCGAAAGCAACCGGCGCACCGACGCCTACGGCGGCTCCTTCGAGAACCGCGCCCGTTTCGCCCTCGAAGTCGTCGACGCCGTACGGGCCGTGTGGCCCGAGGAGCTGCCGTTGTTCTTCCGGGTCTCCGCCACCGACTGGCTGGAGGAGTCGGGCTGGACCCCTGAAGACACGGTCCGTCTCGCCGGGCTGTTGCGCGAGCACGGCGTGGACCTGCTCGACGTGTCCACCGGCGGGATGACACCCAAGGCGGACATCCCGGTGGGCCCCGGCTATCAGGTGCCGTTCGCAGCCGAAGTCAAGGCCCGGACCGGCCTCCCGGTGGCCGCCGTCGGGCTGATCACCGAGCCGGAGCAGGCCGCCGCGGTCCTGGCCGACGGACGGGCCGACGCGGTCCTGCTCGGCCGCGAGCTGCTGCGCGACCCGTACTGGGCCCGCGGCGCGGCCGCCGAACTGGGCGCCGGGGTACGGGTGCCCACCCCTTACCACCGCGCCTGGTAGTCGTACCGCGGCTGCGCAGCCCGACGACCGGGTCCGATGGCGGCCGGATCGGGCTCGGGCGGGGGCGGCGGCCCCCGGGCGCCGGCAGCCGGTGTACTACGGTGGCTCTCGTACGAACAGGGAGCCGGGCGAGACGAGGGCAGACGTGACGGATACCACCACGCGCACGCTCGCCCACCCCGGACCCGCCGGGATCCGGCTCGAAGCGGTGCTGCACGCGCTGTCGGACCCGGTGCGGCTGTCGATCGTGCGGGACCTCGCGGCCACCCGGCAGGAGCTGGCGTGCTCGTACTTCGTCCTGCCGGTCACCAAGTCGACGACCACGCACCACTTCCGCGTCCTGCGGGAAGCCGGCGTGGTCCGCCAGACCTACCGCGGGACGGCGAAGATGAACGAGCTGCGCCGTACGGAGCTGGAAGAACTGTTCCCGGGGCTGCTCGACAGCGTGCTCACCGCAGCCGCCGCGGAGGCCGCCCGCCAGGCCGCCTAGACTGGCGGGTGTCCGGCCGATCATGGCCGGCCTGCCCGTGCCGGGCCGATCCGTGCGAGGCCGATCCGTGCCGGGCCGATCCGTGCCGGGCCGATCCGTGCCGGGCCGATCCGTGCGAGGCCGATCCGTGCCGGGCCGAGCCAGGCGAGGCTGATCCGTGCCGGGCGGGCCAGGCGAGGCCGGGCGGGCCAGGCGA
Organism: Streptomyces sp. NBC_00597; assembly: GCF_041431095.1. Lineage (GTDB taxonomy): Bacteria > Actinomycetota > Actinomycetes > Streptomycetales > Streptomycetaceae > Streptomyces. The sequence goes on along the minus strand of NZ_CP107757.1, from coordinate 2,047,178 downwards.
GGCTGATCCGTGCCGGGCCAGGCCAGGCGAGGAAAGGCCAGGCGGGCCAGGCGAGGCCAGGCGAGGCCAGGCGAGGCCAGGCGAGGCCGATCCGTGCCGGCCGATCCGTGCCAGGCCCGGCCCCGTTCGGCCCGGCCAGGGCTCAGGTTCCCGCGTTCGCCGCTGCCAGCAGGCCCGGCCAGTCCGGGATCTTCACCGAGCGGCGGCCCAGCGAGTGCCCGAGGTCGGCCTCGGCCGCCTCGATCGCCAGCCAGCCCGGCCACTCCACCGGGTGCAGGCCCGCCGCCCGCAGTGCGTCCAGCGGGTCGCCCGGCAGGTCCCGCCCGGCCAGCACCGCAGCGTCCTGGAGCAGCGACGACGCCGTCTCCTTGGCGCAGGGCCGGTTGGTCCCGATCACCCCGGTCGGGCCGCGCTTGATCCAGCCCGCCACGTACTCGCCGACCGAGGCCCGGCCCTCGCGCAGCACCCGGCCCGCGGCGTGCGGGACCGTGGCCTTCACCGGGTCGAACGGGAGGCCGGGCAGCGGAACGCCCTGGTACCCCACCGAGCGCAGCACCAACTGCGCCTCGACGTCCTCGTAGGCGCCGGTCCCCACGACTCCGCCCCGGCCGTCCGGGGCGGTCCGCTCGAACCGGACCCCGGCGACCCGGCCGCCGGGGCCGGCCAGTACCTCCACCGGGCGCAGGTAGAACCGCAGCGCGATCCGGCGCCGGGCGTCGCCCGAGTCCTGCCCGGCCCAGCCGCGCAGCACCTCCAGGTTGCGCCGGGCCACTGCGGGCAGCGCGGCGGCCGCGCCCGGGTCGGCGTACGCGGGGTCGAGCGCCAGCTCGGCGGGGTCCACGACGGCGGCGACCTGCGGCAGAGTGCCCAACTCCCGCAGTTCCTTGGTGGTGAACTTGCCCTGCGAGGGCCCGCGCCGGGCCACCATCGACACCGATTTCACGCCACTGTCCGCGAGCGCGCCCAAGGCCGGCTGCGGCATGTCGGTCGGGGACAGTTCGGGCTCGCCGCGGGCCAGCATCCGCGTCACGTCCACGGCGACATTGCCCGCCCCGACGACCACCGCCGAGCCCACCGCGGGCAGGTCGAAGGCCTCGCCGACGGCATCCGGGTGCCCGCTGTACCAGGCGACGAAGGCCGTCGCGGAGTGCACGCCGGCGAGCTCCTCGCCGGGGATGCCGAGCAGCCGGTCGCGGGCGGCACCCACGCAGTACACCACCGCGTGGTAGAGCTCCAGCAGCCGCTCGGCGGGCAGCTGCGGTCCGCCGACCTCGACGTTGCCGAGGAAGCGGATCCGTTCGTCCTCCAGCACCGTGCGCAGGCTCCCCTGGAGCGACTTGATCTTCTCGTGGTCGGGGGCCACCCCGTAGCGCACCAGCCCGTACGGCGCGGGCAGCCGGTCCAGCACGTCGACGCGGACGCCCGGCACCTCACGCTGCTGGACCAATGTCTGAGCGGCGTAGACCCCGCTGGGGCCCGAACCGACGACGGCGACACGAAGCACGGCGGAGCTCCTCCCGCAGGTGCTCCCAGCATGCCACCGGGCCCGGCGGCCGTCAGCCCATGGCGCGCATCCGGTGGATTTCCGCGGTCTGGGTGGCCACCACCTCGTTGGCCATCTCCTCCACCGCGCCGTTGTTGCCGGCGGCCAGCACCTCGCCCGCCATCTTCACGGCGCCCTCGTGGTGGGCGGTCATCAGGGTGAGGAAGAGCCGGTCGAACTCGGCGCCCTTCGCCTCGGTGAGCCGTGCCAGTTGCTGCTCGGTCGCCATGCCCGGCATCGCGCCGTGGTCGTGGCCGGGCGGGCCTCCGGAAGGGGCGCCGGCCGGGGCCGGGTGGCGGGCCAGCCACTTCTCCATCGAGCCGATCTCGGGCTGCTGGGCGGCCGAGATCCGCTCGGCGAGCCGCTTGACCCCCTCCGCCGAGGCCCGCTCCGGGGCCAGCGCGCTCATGGTGAGGGCCTGCCGGTGGTGTTCGACCATGTGCTGCACGTACGTCCGGTCCGCCGCGTTGGGGCTGTCGTCGGGCTGCCTCCCGGCGGCCTCCTCGGGGGAGAGGGTGCGGGCCTTCTCGCCCGGTCTGCCGGGGGCGATGACCGCCGCCCCGGCGTCCTTCGTCCCGTCGCCGCCGTCGCCGTCCCGGCACCCGGCCAGGACGAGCAGGACTCCCGCGGCCACGACGGCCCCGGTGGTTCGACCGAGTAACCCCTTTGCCATGTCCATGGTAAGGAACATACTGCCGGGGTCCTGGTTCCGTTCCCACCACGAGCGGAATCGATCGGACTCCCATGGGAGGGCACAGTGACCTCGAAGCACACCACCAGAGTGCGGCACCGGAGTCTGGGGGCGGCCGTCGCCGCGGCCGGGCTGCTCACCACGCTGTTCGCGGCCGGACCCGCCGCCGCCACCCCCGATCCGGGGGAGTTATCACCCGGCAGCGCCTCTTCGCAGGGCGCGCAGCCGGCCGGGGAACCCGCCGCGGGCCGCGAACTCGCCCCCGGCGAGATCCCCGGCCAGGACGAGATCGTGCACAGCGCCAACGTCAAGCACCTGGCCAACGTCCCGAGCGCCGACCCGGGCGTCATCAACTCCGACCTGGCCTTTCAGGGCAAGTACGCCTACGCCGGCAACTACAACGGCTTCACGGTCTACGACATCGGCAACCCCAAGGTCCCGAAGGTCGTCAGCCGCGTGCTCTGCCCCGGCGGCCAGAACGACGTGTCCGTCCAAGGGGACCTGCTCTTCCTCTCCACCGACTCCTCGCGCAGCGACGACTCCTGCAACAGCGTCTCGCAGCCCGCGACGGAGAAGTCCTCCTGGGAGGGCATCAAGATCTTCGACATCAAGGACAAGAAGAGCCCCAAGTACATCAAATCCGTCGAGACCAACTGCGGCTCCCACACCCACACGCTGGTCCCGGGCGAGCGCGACATCTACCTCTACGTGGCCTCGTACTCCCCGAACGAGGCGTTCCCCGACTGCCAGCCGCCGCACGACGGCATTTCCGTGATCAAGGTCCCGAAGAAGAACCCGACGCAGGCGGCGGTCGTCGCCTTCCCCGTCCTCTTCCCGGACGGCGGCAACCCGGGCGCGCCCGACAACCCCGGCGTCTCGAAGACCACCGGCTGCCACGACATCACCGTGTTGCCGTCGAAGAAGCTGGCCGCCGGCGCCTGCATGGGCGACGGGATCCTCTTCGACATCAGCAAGCCCGAGCAGCCACGGGTCATCGACCGGGTGCAGGACAACGTGAACTTCTCCTTCTGGCACTCGGCGACCTTCAACGAGAAGGCCGACAAGGTGGTGTTCACCGATGAGCTGGGCGGCGGAGGCGGCGCCACCTGCAACGAGGCCACCGGCCCCAACCGCGGGGCCGACGGCATCTACGACATCACCGGCCGCGGCGACCAGCGCAAGCTCGTCTTCCGCAGCTACTTCAAGATCCCGCGGCTCCAGGCCGACACGGAGAACTGCGTGGCCCACAACGGCTCGCTGATCCCGGTCGGCGGCGGCCGCGACATCATGGTCCAGGCCTGGTACCAGGGCGGCGTCTCGGTGTGGGACTTCACCGACTCCGCCCGGCCCGAGGAGATCGGCTACTTCGAGCGCGGCCCGCTCACCACGGACAAGCTCGGACTCGGCGGGTCCTGGTCGGCGTACTACTACAACGGCCACATCTATTCGAACGACATCGTCAAGGGCCTCGACGTGCTACGGATCGACGACTGGCGCACCGAAGGCGCGAAGCGCGTGTGGATGGACCGGCTCAACGTGCAGAGCCAGCCCGAGTACCACTGACCCCGGCCCGCCTCAGCCCGCAGGGGGAAACGTTGCCTCGGGCGGCCCGCCCTCCGGCGGGACGCCGAGCTCCCAGTCCAGCCCGTAGCGCTGGAACAGCTCCGCACGCAGCCGCGCCCACGGCATCGGAGCCCCCGGCAGCAGGACCGCCACGACCGCACCCATCAGCAGTGCCCGCAGCAGCGGGTAGTCGGTGTCCACGTCCGCCGAGCCGTACCGCGTGACCGTGTCCCGGAGCAGCTCCGCCAGTCGCTGCTGCTCCGGGCACTGCACGAACCCCTCGGCCTGGAGGATCCCCGCCATGTGCGTCCGCATCAGCAGCGGCTCGTCCCGGGCGAGCCCGAGGATCGCGTCGACCGCCCGGGCGAGCCGTTCGCGCCCGTCGTTGCTGCGCGGTTCCCGCTCCAGGGCCGCGTCCAGCGTCAGGTGCATCAGCCGGTGCACCGCCGACTGGAGCAGCTGCCGTTTGCCGGGGAAGTAGTACGAGACCAGGCCGCGGGCCGCACCCGCCCGGTCGGCGATGTCGCCGAGCGTCGTGGCTTCGTAGCCGCGCTCGGCGACGAGTTCGACCGTGGCCTGGAGCAGCCGCTCCCGGGAACGTCTGCGCAATTCTTCATTGACCGATGCGCTGCGCGGGGACATGCTTACTCCTGCGTTGACTGGCTCCGGGCCAATATACTCAGCGCACGGGGTCGCCTGCTCTGGGCGACGCGGGGGATCGCCCAGAGCAGGGATTTCCACACCCCACACGGGAAGACCGGATCCGGCCCGTCCCGGCCTGCGGCAGGCGTCTCCCACTCCGTCAGTGATGTGACGGGCTCGGCGAGTCGACCGTTCACGCGCTGTACGAGGGGGTCCCCATGGCCTACGAGACCGTTGCCCGGGAAGTGGAGATCGCGACCGCCGGTGCCGCGCCGATGACCGCGTACGTCGCCCGCCCCGCGGGAGGCGACCGCCACCCGCTGGTACTCGTCGGATCGGAACTGTGGGGGCTGACCGAGGACGTCCGCGGCGTCGTCCGGCAGGTCGCCGCGCTCGGCTACGTCGCGATCGCCCCGAACCTCTACCACCGCTCCGGCGCCGGGACCGCCCGCGGCCTCACGGAAAGCGCCGCAAACCGGGAACGCGCCTTCGAGCTGCTCGGGCAGCTGACCCGGGACGGCGTCGAGGAGGACCTGCGCTCCGCCATCGCCCACGCCCGCTCCCACGAGCAGGCCACGGAGGAGACCGGCGTGCTCGGGTTCAGCCTGGGCGGGCACATCGCCTACTTCGCGGCCACCCGGCTCGACCTCGCGGCGGCAGCGATCTTCTACCCCGGCTGGCTGCCCGTCGCGGGCACCGCGCTGAGCCGCCCCGAGCCGCTGCTGGCGGCCACCGGCGCGATCGCCGAGCGCGACGTGCGGATCGTGCTGTTCTTCGCGGAACTCGACCACGTCATCGACGCGGAGCAGCGCGCGCAGATCGGTGACGCGCTGGAGGCGGCCGGACCACGGCACGAGGAGGTCGTCTACCCCGGCGCCCGGCACGCCTTCTTCTTCCCCGGGCGCGAACCGTACGACAAGGCCGCTGCCGAGGACTCGTGGACGCGGGTGCGCGAGCTCTTCGCCGCCGAACTCGGCCGGTAGGAGCCCCGTCCACGGCGGGTGGGCGGGCGGATCAGGTCAGGTCAGGGCGCTCAGGCCCGGCGTCAGGGCCACCGCCAGCGGGACCGCGGGCAGCAGCGTGGCCAACGCCGTGAGCCGCAGCCGGCGGCCCGCCGAGAGCCGGGGCGCCGCCGAGAGCAGCCGGCGCACCCGCTCCGACACGTGCGGCTGCGGGCTCGGATAGGGCCCGAACACCCCCCGGTCCTCGTTGAGACCGACCAGGGCGAGCGCGATCGTCAGCCTCCCGAACCGTCGCGAGGCCACGTCGTCGGCAGCCAGCTCGACGAGCCGGTGCATCTCCGCCTCGAACGCCGCGAACACCGGCACCTGCGGGAACCCTCCCGCCAGCGCCCGCGAGCAGTGCAGCAGCCAGTCGTGCCGGGCCTGCGCGTGCCCCTGCTCGTGCGCCAGTACGGCGTCCAGTTGGCTCCCCTTGAGCCGTCCGAGCGCGGCCGTCGTCACCACCAGCTGCGGCGCCGCGCCCGGCAGCCACCACGCATCGGGCCGCGTTCCCTCCAGGACGACGAGCCGAGCCCCTGCCGGGTCCTCCCCGGGCAGCAGCGGCGCCCGTACGAGCAGCTCGGCGCCCCGTGCCCGCCGCCGGGCCCGGGCCCGCAGCACCTCCCGGGTCAGCCGGGCCCCGGTCCACAGCCCGCCGCCCGCCAACGCCAGCGCGGTCCCCGCGGCCCACGGGCCGCCGGTCGGGCCCAGCGCGTACGCGTCGACCACCCCGTGCGGTGCCTTCGCGAAGAGCGGGCCCCGGACGGCCAGCCAGGCGGCGGCCGCGCTCAGCAGCATCGACAGCGCGAAGCACAGCAGCACCGCGCCCACCACGCACTGCCACACCCACAGGGCGACGACGGGCTCACGCTCGGGCCACTCGGCCCGGGCCAGCAGACGGGGGGCGAACACCGCGGTCAGGGCGCCGAGCAGCAGGAGTGCGGCGGGGACCATCATGGTCGCCAGCCTATGAGCGCGCGACTACCTGCGGGTACGGGCTTTCGGGATTGGTGACGCAGGACACGTTTGCCTCCCGGGTCACAGGCCGGGCAGCATCGCCAACATCCCGATCCCCATGGCCAGTCGGCAAGCCCGCGTCAGTTCCGCGGGCGACACCTGCGGCCCGCCCGCGATCTGCGGCGCAACCCCGCCCGCCGTCACCAGTCGGGCCCCCCCGAGCAGCACGTACCCCGCGTAGTAGAGCAGCAGCGCCCCGGTGACGAGCGGCAGGCCCCCGCCGTGCCCGTGGCCGGCGGTCATCGTCAGCGCCATGTACGCCATCGCCAGCGAACCGACCAGGTGGTGGGTGTGGTGCACCCCGCCCCGCAGCAGCCACAGGGCGTGCAGGACGGCCCCGCAGAAGACGGCCAGCAGGATCCCGGGCCCCCACGGGCCGATGCCCGACGGCACGGCCATCACCGCCATCCCGAACCCCATCACGGCCTCGCCCGCCGCCGCGCCGCGCGCCTCCCGCTCCGATCTGCGCACCCGCCGCAGGCAGTACGCCCCGCTGACGAAGCACAGGAGCACGAGCAGCCAGGCGGAGAGCGAAGCGGGAAGGGACATGGCGGGACCGTGCACGGCGGAACCTCCCGGTTCGTCGGCGTCACCGGAAGAGATGCCCCGGCCCGCAGGCCCGCACGCCGCCCCGGGTTAGGCTCTGCGTGCCGCACCGGGCATGTCATATGCCGCCGAGCGAAACGGAGCCCCCGATGTCGACCGCCCACCCCGCCGCCCTGAACTTCCGCAGTGCCGTCGAGACGGACGTACCGGAACTGGTGGTCCTCGTCGAGTCGGCCTACCGCGGGGACGCCAGCCGTGCCGGCTGGACCACCGAGGCGGACTACCTGGACGGCCAGCGCACGGACCCGGACGGGGTCCGCGCGATCATCGAATCCGCCGACGGAGTCCTGCTCGTCGTCGAGCGCGCCGGCGAACTCGTCGCCTGCTGTCAGCTCGAACACCGCGGCGACCACGCCTACTTCGGGATGTTCGCGGTCCGCCCCGGGCTCCAGGGCGGTGGCCTCGGCAAGGAGATCCTCGCCGAGGCGGAGCGCCGCGCCGTCGAGACGTGGGGCGCCAAGGAGATGCGGATGACGGTGGTGAGCGTACGGGAGGAGCTCATCGCCTACTACGTGCGCCGCGGCTACCGGCGCACCGGCGAGCTGAGCCCCTTCCCCTACGGCGACGAGCGGTTCGGCGTCCCGCTCCGCGACGACCTGGCCTTCGAGCTGCTGGTCAAGCCGCTGTAGCGCGCAGCGGGCGCCGCCGTCAGGCGATGAACCGGCCCGTGCTGCGGATCTCCGGGAAATCGGTGGCCGCGCCGTCCAGTTCGAGCGCCCGCGCCACCCGAAGCTGTTGCAGGGTGTTGACGGTCCAGCCGATCACCCGCAGCCCGGCCGCGTGCACCGACTCCACCGTGTCCAAGGTGAGCTCGCGGATGTTCAGGGCGACCGTCCCCGCACCGGCGGCCAGCGCCCGGTCCACGATGGTCCTGCGGTGCGCGAGGTGCACATCCGCGTACAGGCAGCCGCGCAGCCCCGGCACCAACCGGACCGTCTGCGCGAGCACCTCGTCGTGGAAGGAGGCGACCTCCACCCGCGTGGTCAGGTCGTGGCGCAGGACGAGCTCCGCCAGCGCCGCGGCGGCGGCCCCGCTCTGCACCGACACCTGGAGCGGGGTGCGGACCGCGTCCAGCACCTCCTCGAAGACCGGCACGTGCTCGCCCTGACCGGCGTCCAGCTCGCGCAGCGCGGCCACGGTCAGGTCGGCGACGGATCCGGAGCCGTCGGTGGTCCGGTCCACCTCGGCGTCGTGCAGGACGACGAGCACGCCGTCCTTGCTCAGCTGCAGATCCAGCGCGATGACGTCCATCCCGGAACGTTCCGCGCGGACGAACGACCGCAGGGTGTTCTCAGGTTCGACACCCATGACCCCGCGGTGACCGATGGTGAGGAAAGTCAAGGTTCTCTCGCTTCCGTCGACGGCGGCTCCCGCGCGGTCGCGGTGTCCCTACCGGCCGCGCGCGGTGAGGACGCATGCTAGTGCGCCGGTGATGCGATGAGACCGTGCGTGCAGCGCCCGGAACGGGGCCGTCGGCCGGTTCCCGCCAGGGTTGTGCGCCTCCGCACGCCGTGCGGCGGCCCTGCCGCGTCACCCGGGCGTGGGCGCGTCCCCACCGCCTTGACGATCGGCGTCCGCGGCCGCCGCCGCGGCCCCGGCCGGCTCGGCGAGATCGGCCAGCAGGGCCTCGCCCAGCTCCAGTTCGGCCAGGTGCTGCCGCTCGCTCCAGCGCAGCGCGAGCGCGGGGAACGCCCACTCCGGCACCTCGGCCGCATGCGCCACGGCCTCGCGTACGGCGGCCAGTTCGCCCCGGGTGCGCTCCAGGTGGTCGCTGACCATCGCGCGCAGCAGTTCCGGCTCGGCGAGGTGACCGAGCCAGACCCGCAGTAGCAGACCGTGCTTGAGTACCGGGGGGCCGGCCTCCGCGGTGTCCGAGGCCCACCCGGCGAGGGCCTCGCGCCCGGCGTCGGTGATGGCGTAGCGGCGCTTGGCCCGTAGCTCCTGGGGGCCCGATCGGGTCGAGGCCGCGTAGCCGAGCTCCTCCAGCCGGCGCAGCTCGGCGTAGATCTGGCTGATGGCCGGGGACCAGTAGAAGAAGCGCAGGGAGGAGTCCGCCCACTTCTTCAGCTCGTAGCCGGTGCGCTCCCCGGGGAAGGACAGCAGCCCGAGCACCGCCCATGCGGTCGGCGGAAGGTCTTGCTTCTGCGATGTATGACTACTAGTCATATTCCGAATTGAAGTGTGGCCGGGCACGGGACGCAAGCCTGGAGGCATCGTGAAATTCTCCGTGATCTTCGAAGCTCGGCTCGCCGACCCGACCGTGGAGCGGGAGCGCCAAGTCATCCACGACTGCGTGGAGCAGGCCGTGCTCGCCGAGCGCGTGGGATTCGACCGGATCTGGGCCGTCGAGCACCACTCCCTGAAGTGGTAGCGCATGGGTTGTGCGCAGGAGTAGCTCTCCGTCTGATCTTGGCGCACCCTACTGGTTCCCAAGGCCGCGTAGGCGGCCCAGGATGCACGAAGCCCCGGGGTGCGGAGATCCCCGGGGCTGGTTCGTGGGCGACGCGTCAGGTCAGGCTTGAGAGTCGCTCCCGCGACGCTCGACTCACAGTCTGGCTGCGCCTGGCCCGCGCACTCCAGGTCCCCCTCGCGTAGCTCGTACGCGAGTAGCCCCGGCCGGGGAAGGGAACCGGCCGGGGCTACTCAGAAGGGTCAGTCCTCGTCAGGCTCCGGCACGATGAACCCCCGTACCGGCTGCGGACCCCGTCGGTCCGGCTCGCCCTGCCACGCGCGCAGCTCGGCGACGACGTCTGAGTACCTCGGATCGATCCACTCGGTCATGCGCGGAGCCTACGCCTACGCCTAGCCCTTGGGCTTCGGGATGATGACGATCGGCCCCTCGGGACCCGAGTGCTGGCAATTCGCCGCCACGGGAATCATGGTGTCCTCCGGCCCCCGCCACAGGTCCCGATCCACCGAGTAGCCGGCAGCCTCGATCGCGGCGATCGTACGTTCGATGCTGGCCTGCGACCGTCGCCCCGGGTCGGGCCGCTCCGGGACGTGATGGATGAAGCCGCCGAGCCGCGCGCACAGGGTCTGGTAGAGGCCGGTGTGAAGGATGAGCGCGTGCCATCCCTCATCGACCACGCGGGACGGTGCGAGGCCCCCGGAGGTGGCGGCCGCGGTGGCCAGGTAGGCGAGCGCGTCTACCAGGATGCGGCCGGCCATGCCCGGTTCCATGCCCGGGTTGTTGTCCAGGATGGTGTGCATGACCGCGGAGAAGTCGGCATCGCCGAGAAGCGCGCGAGGGTTGACCCGCGTCGCGGTCATCGTCGCGGTCGCGCCCGGCGGCGGGACGGGGTTCTCCGGGGGCAGGTTCTTGCACGGCATGGTGTCTCCTCGATGAGGTTCCGATGGTGCGATGGACCCGCCCCGGCGCCCGCGGGAGAACGCAGCGGACGTCGGGCCGGGAGTCTCGTTGGGTCAGCGCCCGTCGCGTTCTGCGGCGGTGATGCGCCTACATGTCGGGACGCCGTGGCGGTGCACGTGCTAGTTCGGCCGGGCCCCGCTCGCCGAGTCCACGACGACCGTCTCGGCATCGTCAGCCCCACCGCCACGACCCCGACGACCGGGCGGCATGGTGGCGTCCGTGGCTCGACCTCATCGCGGCCACCGTCGCCCGCGGTGTCACCGTGCGGCGGGCCCGCATCGTCTCCGAGCCGGTCAGCGAGTACACCCGCTTCCTGTACGACGGGACGTTCACCAACGTAGCCGCCGGAGAGGAGGTGCGCTGGCTCCCCCGGCGGCAGGCCAGTGACATCGCCCTGCCGGGCAACGATTTCTGGCTCATCGACGGACGACTCATCCGCTGGAACCACTTCACCGGCGACGGGGATTCCGCCGGCGGAGAGATGAGCGAAAACCCGGCCGCAGCCAAGCTGTGCGCGGACGCCTTCGAGACCGTCTGGGCACGGGCGGTCCCGCACGACAGCTTCGAAATCAGGTAGGCGGAGCCCAGCTCATGCCCGTATCCCCGTCATCCGCGGCGCAGGCCGCCCGCTGCAGCGTGGCTCACCGTCTGCGTGAGCTGCGCTCGGAGGCGGGTCTAAGCGGCAGCGAGCTGGGCACCCGCTGCGGCTGGACTCACTCCAAGTCCTCCCGCATCGAGAACGCCCGCACACCGCCCACGCCGGACGACATCCGCCGGTGGTGCGAGGCCTGCGGCGCGGCCGACCAGGCCCGCGACATCATTGCCCAGTCTCAGAACGCCGAGTCGCTCTATACGGAGTGGCGCCGCCGCTCCCGCAGTGGCCTCAAGCAGTTGCAGAACAGCTACATCCCTCTGTTCCGGTCCACTCGCCTCTTCCGCGTGTACTCCGCCACGCTCCTGCCGCACTTCATCCAGACCGAGGGCTACGCCGCCGGGCTGCTCACCGCCATCAGTCTGTTCCGGGACATCCCCAACGACGTCGCCGAGGCCGTGGCCGCCCGGATGGAGCGCAACCTGATCCTGCGCGAGCCGGGCCGCCGCTACGTCCTCCTCGTCGAGGAGACCGCGCTCCGCCACCAACTGGCCGACACCGAGGCCATGGCCGCCCAGCTCGGCTATCTGATGACTGTGGGCGCGATGCCGTCCGTGAGCCTGGGCATCATCCCCATGGCCACCCCGAAACGGGCTCAGTGGCCGCTGGAGACGTTCCACATGTACGACGACACCCTTGTGTCGGTGGAGCTCCTCGCCGCCCGTGTCACGGTCACCCAGCCGAGCGAGATCGCCCTCTACGAAAAGGCATTCGCGGCGCTCCAGAAGATGGCGGTGTACGGCGCGGATGCCCGGGCACTGGTCATGGAAGCCGTCGCCGCCCTGCAATAGCGAGCGCGCCCGACCCCGCATCGCCAGTAGCTAGCCCCGGACAGCACGGAAGCGCCCCCTCCCGCCCGAAGGCGAGAGGGGGCGTTGTGCTGGAGGGGTCAGGAGACGCCGTACCACTGCGACGCCCAGCCCGTGTTGATGATCGAAGTGGACTGCTCCGGCCGGGGCTACCTCAGCGTCAGCGCGCGACCACGAAACCCCGCTCGGGCTGCCTGCCTTGCGCCGCGGATACTCGGGCTCGGACTGCGGCCGTAACGTTCCGACCGTCCTCGTCGACCACCAGCCACGCTCCGTCAAGGTTGTCCGGGGCCGCCGGGATCACAGCCCCACAGATTCCGTACTGCCTCATGGCGGCGTGCAGCTCGTGAGCCTCACTGGGAGTCATGTCCTCGCCCTCTCCGTCGGTGTTCGCCGAACCTACTACTCCCCGTCGCCCCCGCCGTGCGTCGCGCACCCGCCAGGGTTGATCGGCCCGCAGCCGCCGGGCATCGGGGTGTGCCACGTCTTCCCCCGACGGTGACCGTGGTCTCCGACGGTCCCGCCCAGAGCTCGACATCTGGCTCGTACCCGGTCGCGCGCATGGTGTCGAGGGTGTACTCGATGACGTCCGGGCGGAATCCATGCGGATTGTTCGGCCGCTCGGGGAAGTGGTGGACGAACCCGCCAAGCCGCGTGCACAGCTCGCTGTACAGCTTGGTGTGGAGGATGGCAGCGTGCCAGCCCTCATCCACGACCGGGGACGGAGCGAGCCGCTTCTCCGGGTTGGCGGCGCACGTGGCGATGAACGAAACTCCCTCGGTGACGATCTGCTTGGCCAACGCTTCGGCCATCCCCGGGTTGTTGTCCAGGACCGTCGCCACCAGGCCCGTGAACGCCTGGTCGGTTAGGAGGCCCCGGGCAGTCAGGGGCGGATTGCGGTGAGGGTGGTTCCAGGCGGTGCGACGGGGCCCGTGGCGTCGCAAGGCGGCGGCGCGGGTTCTCCGGGCTGAGCTTTGCACGGCATGGTGTCTCCTCGATGAGGTTCCGATGGTGCGATGCCGGACCAGGCGTTGGAGATCGGACGGGCCGCCGCGGAGATCGCGGTGGAGACCCGGTCGGTACGGATGGCCCGTGAACTGGCCACGCTGGAGCGGGCCATGCGGCCATGGCACGATGCCCCCGTAGGCCGGGACCTTGCTGAGATCCTGGCGCCTGTCACGGAGGGGAACTGACATGGGCGTGCCCAAGCCGATGACGCATGAGGAAATCGCCGAACACCTGGCTGGCCTGCCCGGATGGGAGCAGGACGGCGACGTGATCACCCGCACGTATCCGATTCGGTATCACGCGGCGGTTGCGGCGATCGTTACGATCGCGGACCGGTCGCGGCGGATTCAGCACCACGCGGATCTCGACCTCCGCATCGACCACCTGCGCGCGTCGATCACCACGCACGATGCCGGGAACCGGCTGACCCGGGCCGACTTCGACCTGGCGCACCGCATCGATGCGATCGTGGCCGCGCACCAGGCCCTCCCGCTGGACTGACCTGAGACGGATGAAATCGCCCCCTCCCGGCCCTGAGGCCGAGAGGGGGCGTTGCGTTGTCAGGAGACCCCGTACCGCTGGCTGGCCCAGCCGGTGCTGGTGACGCTCGTCGACTGGCCCGACAGAGTCGGCGAGGCCGGCAGCGACGTCTGCGCCGTCAGCATGTTGCTGTAGCGCAGGTTCGGCGCGGCGAGGCCCGCGTTCACACTGACCCCGGCGCCGCTCGCCTTGAAAGGCAGGGAGTCGGTGGCCCAGGTCCCACCCAAGAGCATGGCGATGAAGTAGGTGCCTGCCGGCGCCGAGAACGGCGTCACCAGCGCTAGAGGCTTGGCGACCGCGCCCGTCATCAGCGACGACGAGATGTCCGCCGTCGTCCCCAGCAGGGCGCCCGCGCTGGAGTACACGCCGAGGTAACAGTTCGACAGGACCGCAGCTGCATCGATCCCCGACAGACCAATCCAAATGTTCGACCACGTGATGTCCTCGCGGAGGATGATCCGCACCAGCGTGATCCGACCCGCGACACCCGCATTCGACTGCGCCGTAACGTGGCCCGAGGTCTTCCTGACCTGGGTCGCGGCCCGGACGCACACCATGCGCATCGGCCACGGCGTGGTCTGCATGCCCTTCAACTTCAACCACCCGGTCCGCGTCGCCGAGCGGGCCGCCATGCTCGACCTGCTCTCAGGGGGCCGCCTGGACCTGGGCGCCGGGCGCGGCGGCACCGAGCAGGAGACCTCCCCTGTGCGGGGTCGACCGGGAGCGCACCGCCCAGGAGGTGGAGGAGGCCCTGCGGATCATCCGCAAGGCCTGGCAGGAGGAGGAGCTGGAGTACCACGGCGAGCTGATCGACATCGACCCGCACCCGATCCTGCCGGGGCCGCGGCAGACCCCGCACCCGCCGCTGTTCCTGGCGTGCAGCCGTGCCGAGACCCTGGTCCAGGCCGCGGAGCTGGGTGTCGGGGCCCTGGTGACGGGCTTCGCCGGGCCCGAGTCCATCGGCGCGATGAGGGCGGTCTACGGCGGGGCGCTCACCGCCCGCGACGGCGACCGCTTCGTCTCCACCGCGGTCAACGACCACTTCTCGGTGCTCTGCCCGACCATCGTCCTCGCCGATCCGGCCGAGGCGCGCCGGATCGGCGTCCGGGGTCAGCGGTTCTTCGCCCAGTCCATCGGCCACTGGTACGGCGGCGCCGGCATCCCGGACGAGGCCGTGGTCGCCGGCGCCGACGAGGCGGCGCAGATGCGTCGGGCGGCCGAGCAGGTGGTGGCGGCTGCACGAGCAGGACATCCCGGTGCAGCCGACGTCGACGGCCACGTTCCGGGCCGACCACGCGTACGGGAGCGCGGACGCCGCCATCGCGTACGTGCAGCGGCTCAAGGATGCGGGGGCGGACGAGATCATGTGCCTGATCCAGATGGGCACCGTGCCGCAGGAAGCCTGTCTGGAGACCTTGCGGCAGTGGGGCGAGAAGGTCATCCCGCACTTCCGCACGGCCTGAGGGGGGCGCCGTCCGGGCGGAGCGGGGCGGGGGCGGGCGTCGACGTGACGGACGTCACCCGCCCGTCCCGCGGGTGTGCGGCCGCCCCGGTGGGCCGGGGTCGCGGTCCGCACCGCGGCGGCGGGCCGCGGACGCAATCCGGCCACGCCCGGCCGGTCTTGTGGGCCGCGGGACGGCTCCCCGCCATCGGCGGAGAACTCGACGAAAGGGACGAAGTAGTCGATCGAACGATGGGCGGCGGGAAGAATTACGGCGTCTATGGGGGTCACGCAGGATAATTTCCCGAACACCCTCTTGAGCGGGACAGGCTTGCATGCATACGCTGTGATGACGCGAGGTTCTCCTGTGGAGGAAGTGACATGACGGAAATTCTTGTGCCGGGTTCTGGCGGTGCGGTGATAACCGCCGGTGCGCGGGTGGTCGACCACCCGGCGTGGCCCGAGCTCAAGGCCGCCGTGGAGGAGATCCGCCCCTGGCAGGCCAAGGACGGCTCCATCGACGTCGAGGCCGCGGACGCCCCCGCCCCGGCCGTCGTCGAGGCCGCCGTGGAACGTGCCATCGGCGCGATCGAGGTGCTGTCGCCGCTGCTGCCGCACGCCGAGGCCTACCACCGCGCGCTCGTCTCCGACCTGCGCAAGTGGGTCGCGGACGGCTTCAAGGTGCCGGACTTCCTCGACTCCCTGCTGGCCTTCCACCCGGCCGCCGGGCGCGCCGACGGGCTCCAGCACCTGGTCGTCTTCCCCATGTACACGCAGAACGGCAACCTCGACCGCAACTTCGAGGCCGTCGTCCTGAAGATGGTGTGGCCCGAGTGGCTCTCCGAGCTGGAGCGCACCCGGTACGACAACCCGCTCTTCCTCGGCATCACCTTCGAGGACTTCACCCCGGGCTACGACACGCACTCCGCCGTGCTCTTCCCGGAGACCATCGCCGTCCGCGAGGCGCCCGAGCGCTTCACCTGGGGCGGCATCTTCTGCGACCGCGAGGCCGCCCGCTACCGCAAGGTCACCGAGGCCGCCGTCGACATCCTGGGCATCGAGCTGCCCGAGGACATCGCCCGCATGGTCGAGGACCAGGAGCGCTGCGAGAAGGCCTTCGTCCTGTGGGACATGGTCCATGACCGCACCCACAGCCACGGCGACCTGCCGTTCGACCCCTTCATGATCAAGCAGCGCCAGCCGTTCTGGATGTACGGCCTGGAGGAGCTGCGCTGCGACCTCACCGCCTTCAAGGAGGCCGTGAAGCTGGAGTCCGAGGGCAACGAGCACGGCCGCGACGTCCAGTACGCCGTCCTCTTCGACCGGATGTTCCGCTTCCCGGTCTCCGGCGACCGCAACCGCAACTACGACGGTCTCGGCGGCCAGCTGCTCTTCGCGTACCTCCACAAGCACGACGTCGTGCGCTGGACGGACAACAAGCTGAAGATCGACTGGATGCGCGCCCCGCAGGTCACCAACCAGCTGTGCGCCGACATCGAGGACCTCTACCGGGCCGGCATCGACCGCCCGAAGCTCGTCCACTGGTTCAAGGCGTACGAGCTCGTCTCCACCTACCTCGCCCCCCACCCGGGCTCCAAGTGGGCCAAGGGCCCCGACGCGCTCGACCTGACGCAGCCGCCGCGCAAGCTCGTCGACGACGTGCTTCCCGACGAGTTTCCGCTGAGCATGTTCTATGAGGCGCTCGCCAAGAAGCTCAAGGGAGTGATCGCCTCCACGAAGGGCATCACTGCAGTGAACGCCGATTCGGTCGAGCGGGTCGCCGCGTGAGCGCTCGCCCACAGGAGGCTGCACAGATGAACAGCGCTGCGAAGTCCGGGAACGGCAATCTCCAAGGAGCCGTCGTCGCGGTGGCAGGGGCCGGCGGCCCCGCCGGCCGTGCCGCTCTGCTCCGCCTCGCCGAGGCCGGTGCCGTCGTCGTGGCCGCCGACGCCGACGCGTCCCGCCTCGCGGAGTCGGTGGACGCGGCCCGCTACGCCCACGGCGGTGCCACCGTCACCGGGGACACCGTGGACCTGCTCGACCTGGAGGCCACCAAGGCCTGGGCCGAGCGGACCGAGAAGGAGTTCGGCCGCGTGGACGGGCTCGTCCACCTCGTGGGCGGCTGGCGCGGCAGCAAGACCTTCACCGACGTGGACCTCGCGGACTGGGACTTCCTGGAGAAGCTCCTGATCCGCACCGTCCAGCACACGTCGCTCGCCTTCCACGACGGGCTGCTGCGCAGTGACCGCGGCCGCTACGTCCTGATCAGCCAGTCCGGTGCGCACAAGCCGGTCGCCAACAACGCCGCGTACAACGCGGGCAAGGCGGCCGCCGAGGCCTGGACGCTCTCCCTCGCCGACTCCTTCCGCAAGGCGGGGGGCGAGGAGGGCCCGGGCGCCGCTGCTGCGATCCTGGTGATCAAGGCACTGGTGCACGACGCCATGCGCGCCGAGCGCCCCAATGCGAAGTTCGCGGGCTTCACCGACGTCAAGGAGCTGGCCGAGGCCATCGCCGGCGTGTGGGAGCGGCCCGCCATCGATGTGAACGGACAGCGTCTGTGGCTCACTCCGCAACCGTGAAAACCGATGCCCGCCGCCACCACGACCCGGCGGTACGCGGATTCGCGAGCGACAACTACGCGGGGGTCCATCCAGAGATCCTGGAAGCCCTCGCCCTGGCCAACGGCGGCCACCAGGTCGCCTACGGCGAGGACGAGTACACCGAAAACCTGCAGAAGATCATCCGCAGCCACTTCGGCCCGTACGCGGAGGCCTTCCCGGTCTTCAACGGCACCGGCGCGAACGTCACGGCCCTCCAGGCCCTGACGGACCGCTGGGGTGCGGTGATCTGTGCCGAGTCGGCGCACATCAACGTCGACGAGGGCGGCGCGCCGGAGCGGATGGCCGGGCTCAAGCTGCTCACCGTCGCCACCCCGGACGGCAAGCTCACCCCCGAGCTCATCGACCGGCAGGCCTGGGGCTGGGAGGACGAGCACCGGGCGATGCCGCAGGTCGTCTCGATCACCCAGAACACCGAGCTCGGCACGGTCTACACGCCGGACGAGATCCGGGCGATCTGCGAGCACGCGCACGGCCACGGCATGAAGGTCCACCTCGACGGGGCCCGGATAGCCAACGCCGCGGCCTCGCTCGACGTGCCGATGCGCACGTTCACCAACACGGTGGGCGTGGACGTGCTGTCGTACGGCGGCACCAAGAACGGCATGATGTTCGGCGAGGCCGTGGTGGTCGTCAACCCGGACGCGGTCCGGCAGATGAAGCACATCCGCAAGATGTCGATGCAGCTCGCGTCCAAGATGCGGTTCGTGTCGGTGCAGCTGGAGGCGCTGCTCGCCAAGGACCTGTGGCTGCGCAACGCGCAGCACGCCAACGCGATGGCGCAGCGGCTCGCGGCCGGCGTGCGCGAGACCGACGGGGTGGAGATCCTCTACCCGGTGCAGGCGAACGCGGTGTTCGCGAAGCTGCCGCACGAGGTGTCGCGGCGGCTGCAGAAGCGATACCGCTTCTACTTCTGGGACGAGGTCGCCGGCCACGTGCGCTGGATGTGCGGCTTCGACACCCAGGAGGAGGACGTGGACGGCTTCCTCCAGGCGTTGAAGGAGGAGATGTCCCGCTAAGGACGTCACCCCCTCAGGGCTGAATATATATACCTCCGACCGCAAATCCATTGATCTGCGGTCGGAGGTATGCCTATGCTCCGGGCCATGCAGCTGATCCCGCAAAGCCCAGACATTCATGCCTATTTGGCGGCGGACGAGGTCATCGACCACGATCACCCGCTCGTACGGGAAACCGCAGACGCCCTCTGGGTCGCGACCGCAGGCGCATATTCATACGCCAAGGTTGCCTTCGAGTTCGTCCGCGACGCCATCCCGCACTCCGGCGACTCCGGAGACCTCCGCGTCTCCTGGCGCGCCTCCGACGTGCTGGGCACGCGCAACGGGATCTGCTACGCCAAGTCCCATGCCCTGGTCGCCCTGTTGCGGGCCAAGGGCATCCCGGCCGGTCTCTGCTACCAGCGGCTCGCCGACGACGATGGCTCGAACCCCGCCGTCCACGGGCTGATCGCCCTCCGGCTGCCCGGCGCCGTGGACTGGGCCCGCCAGGACGCACGCGGCAACAAGCCCGGAGTGGACGCGCAGTTCGCCCTGGATGCCGAGCGGCTCGCCTTCCCCGTACGCCCCGAGCTGGGGGAGGTCGACTACCCCGAGCTGTACGCCGCCCCGCACCCGGCCGCGCTCGCGGCCCTCAAGAAGTCCGCCGACCGGCTGGAGCTGTGGCGGAACCTTCCGACGGCCCTGTAGTCGCGGCGGCGGCACCGGTCGGCGCCGCACCGTGGCGGGCCACCAGTGCGTGCAGCAGGGCCGACGCCAGGATCAGCGTGGAGATCCCGGCCAGTAGCGCCTGCGGCGGCGCCGAGGCCGCGAAGCCCACGAGCGCGGCACCGACCGACGCGGCGGTCAGCTTGAGTCCCGCCCCGAGGGTGAACACCTGGGTCCGTACGGCGTCGGGGGCGTACTCCGAGCGGATCCGGAGGGTGGCCGTCAGCAGCGGTCCGTCGCACACGCCGGCGGCGGCGAAGAGCACCGCCGCGACGGCCACGGACGGGGCGAAAACGGCCGCCGCCAGGGCGGCCCCGGTCCCCGCCATGGCCCGGCGCGCCAGCCGGCCCGGCTCCACGGACGTGATCCGGCCCAGCGTCAGGGAGCCCGCCAGCGCGCCCACCGCGAACGCCGTCATCAACACGCCCCCGCCGCCCGGGCTGCCGAGCCGGGACGCCAGCAGCACGGAGGTGGTGGTGAGCGTGCCGATGCCGACGAAGGCCAGCGTCGTGGCCGAGGTGATCGCCCGCAGCTCCCGGATCCGCCACAGGGCCGCCAGTCCGGCACCCAGGCCGGCCGCAGCGGGAGCCCCCGGTTCGGCACCCGGCCGCGCCGTCGGGTCCGGCTGCCGGGTCGTGTACGGGAGGGTCGCGGCCAGTACCGCCGCGAGCGTGCCGGCCAGCGCCAGCGCAGCCATCGCGGGCGCGGCCGAGCCCAGTGCGGCGGCCAGGCCCACCACCGCCGGGGCGGTGACCGCGGCGGCGTTGTAGGTGGAGGCGTCCCATGCGTACGCCCGGTCCCGCCCGGCCCCCGCCGGGACCAGGCCGGCGACCAGGCTGGACATGCCGCCCGTCACCATCGGCCCGCAGCTGCCGCCCAGCAGGGCCACCGCCACCACCACGGGCGCCGGGGCCCGGCCCAGCAGCACGGCCAGCGCCGCCACCGCGCAGGTGAACCCGGTCAGCGCGACCACGTGGAACAGCCGCGGCCGGCCGGTGCGGGCTGCGGCCGCACCGGCGAGCGGGGCCGCCAGGACGTGTGGCGCCAGCCAGGCGGTCAGGACGAACGCCCCGTACGCGGCGCTCCCCGTGCGCTCCAGGGCCAGCAGGACCACCGCGAGGCTCATGCCCTCCGAGGCGAACCGTGCGGCCAGTGCTGCTGCCAGGTATCGCCCGAACCCGTGCATCCCCGGAACCCCCTCGCGACACGTAACGTGATAGCGCTGAAAGACGTTACGTCATATGGGTGTAGGGCGAAAGGATTTCGGGATGGCCGATTCCGCGCAGGGGTTCGCGGCGGGCTCGCGGTTGATCGAGCTCGCCGAGGCGGTACGGACGGACCCCGACCTCCCACGAGCCGAGCTCGTGGCGCTCCTGGCGCGGCACGGGGAGCATCCGGCCGCCCTCACGGGGCGGGCCTTCACCGAGCAGGGCGCGGCCGAACTGCGGGCCGCTGCGCGGCGGATGGGAGCGGTCCTCGCCGAAACCGACGAGGACCGCGCCGTCGAAGCCCTCAACGAGCTGTTCGCGCAGTACGCGGCCCCACCTCGGCTGACCAGGCACGACGGCCACCGCTGGCACCTGCACGTGGACCGGGGGGAGGGTGCCGGGTGGGGCGGGTGGTTCCTGGCTTCCGGGGCGTTGGAGCTGTCCCGGCTGCTCACCGAGTGCGGGCGGATCGCATGGGGCGCCTGCGCCGCCGAGGGCTGCGGGCGGTTCTTCCTCGGTACCGGGCCCGGCAGTGCCCGGCGCTACTGCACCCCGAGTTGCGCCACGCGCGCGCGGGTCGCCGCACACCGCAGGCGCAAGCGGGCGCAGGCGGCCGAGCGGACGTAGCGGGCGCCGCGTTCGCCCAGACGCCAAAACGAGAATAGGAAAGTTTCCTGTCGGATAAGGTCAACTTGGCATGCTCATGGGTACTTTCGGCGGCAGGAATTCCCCGTTCCCCCCACCTCCGACCGGAAGGCGCTTTATGCGTTACGGAGTCCCCGCGGGGCCGGCCGCCCTCGCACTCGGATTGGCCGCGGCCCTGACCCTCGCCCCCGCCGCCCACGCCGGCCCCCCACGGCCGGCCCCCGCCCCTGCCGCGGCCCCCGCGCAGTTCGCCCATCCAGGGGTGCTGAACAGCCGCGCCCAACTGGACTTCGTGCGCACGAAGGTTCAGGCGGGGCAGCAGCCGTGGAAGGCGGCGTTCGACGCCATGCTCGCCAGCCCGTACAGCTCGCTGTCGCGCACGCCCAAACCGCGCGCCGTCGTCGAGTGCGGTTCGTACTCGAACCCGGACATCGGCTGCTCCGACGAACGCGAGGACGCCATCGCCGCGTACGGCGACGCCCTCGCCTGGTACATCACCCGCGACGCCAGGTACGCGAAGAAGTCGATCGAGCTGATGGACGCCTGGTCGGCGAAGATCAAGGACCACACCAACAGCAACGCCCCGCTGCAGAGCGGCTGGGCGGGATCCACCTGGCCGCGCGCCGCCGAGATCATCAAGCACACGTACACCGGGGGTTGGCCCGGCCAGGGGCGCTTCGCCACCATGCTGCGCGACGTCTACCTGCCGGAAGTCGTGGACGGGAAGCCGAACAGCAACGGCAACTGGGAACTGATCATGATGGACGCCGCCGTCGGAATCTCCGTCGACCTCGACGACCGCGCCGCCTACGACAAGGCGATGGCGATCTACCTCGGCCGGGTCCCCGCGTACTTCTACCTGGCCTCCGACGGCCCGCAGCCGAAGTACCCGCCGCGCTCCTCCATCGACACCAAGAACGAGCTGATCGACTACTGGCACGGCCAGGACACGTTCGTGAACGGCCTCGCGCAGGAGACCTGCCGGGACTTCGGCCACACCGGCATGGCGATCGCCGCGACCATGCACGTCGCCGAGACCTCGCGGATCCAAGGGCGCGACCTCTACCCGGAGTTCAAGGACCGCTTCCGGCAGGCACTGGGCTTCCACGCCGGGTACGAACTCGGCGCGCCGGTGCCGTCGTGGCTGTGCGGCGGGAGCCTGCACAAGGGCATCGGCCCGGCGACCGAAGTCGGCTACAACGCCCTGCACACGCGGCTGGGCGTCGGCATGGAGAAGACCCGCGAGCTCACCGAGGGGCGGCGCCCCGCGGGTACCGAAAACCATTTCGAGGCGTGGGAGACGCTCACCCACGCCGAGAACCCGAACTGACGGCCGAGCGCACCGCTGCGGCCCCGCCGTGAACAGCGGGGCCGAACGATCACCCGACCCGGTGGCGGCGGATCAGCCCGCTTCCTTGACCTGGGCGGCCGTCGGCGCGGTGCCGCCCAGGTGCGCCGGGAGCCACCACGAGTCCTCGGGACCCTTGGGGGCGGCCGGGTAGGCGCGCTGGGCCGCCTCCAGCAGCTCCTGCACCCGCTCGCGCAGGCGGCGGGTGATCGCCCCGGCGTACTGGTCGGTCGGGGCCTCGATGGGCTCGCCGACCCGCATCGTCACGGGGATGTGGCTGCGCTTGAGGTCCTTCGGGCGGCCCTTGGTCCACAGCCGCTGGGTGCCCCACAGGGCCACCGGGATCAGCGGGACGCCGGCCTCCTGGGCCATGCGCGCGGCACCCGACTTGAAGCTCTTGAGGGTGAACGACTGGGAGATCGTCGCCTCCGGGAACACGCCGATGATCTCGCCGGCGCGCAGTGAGTCGAGAGCGTGCTGGTAGGCCGTCTCGCCCTGCTTGCGGTCCACCGGGATGTGCTTCATCGCGCGCATCAGCGGGCCGGACACCTTGTGGCGGAACACGGACTCCTTCGCCATGAAGCGGACCAGGCGCTTCTGGGGCCGCGCCGTCAGGCCGGCGAAGATGAAGTCGAGGTAGCCGATGTGGTTCGACACGAGAACCGCCCCGCCCTTGCGCGGGATGTTCTCCGTGCCCTTCATATCGATGCGGATGTCCAGCGCCCGGAAAAGGGTGTGGGCGGCGCCGATCACCGGAGGGTAGATGAGCTCAGCCATGAGGGGGAGACCCCGCTTTCTGCCTGGGGAGGTGCTCCCGGCTGGAAGTTACGGCAGCGTAGGTACGCGGCCCTTGGGGATCGTGCCCCAAACACGGGCTGCTGGCCAGCCCAGACGACCGTGCCCGGGGAGATTCTCGTCACGCAGGGAATGCGGCGCGTGTCCGGGGCGCTCGGATCACCGTACGAACGTACTTCAATGATGCGGGAACGAGGTCCGCCGGGGCGGCGGACGACCGTCCGGTGCAGGCGGACCGGCAGGTGGCGACGGGAGCAGGGGTGCGCGGGGACGAGGACGGGCGCGGAGCGGGCCAGGTAGGGCCGGAGTCCGGTCGGACGGGGGCCGGCCGACCGGACGGTACGCGGCTCGGCGCGGCGGAACTGGGCGCCGAACCCGGGGACCGGGCCAGCCTGGTGCAGTTCTCCAGCGCGTTCTGCCAGCCCTGCCGGGCCACCCGGCGGATCCTCGCCGAGGTGGCGGACATGGTCGAGGGCGTCGAGCACATCGAGATCGACGCTGAAGCCCGCCTTGAGCTGGTGCGGGCCCTGGGCATCGAGAAGACCCCGACCGTGCTCGTTCTGGACGCCGGGGGGCGGATCGTCCGGCGCGCCGTGGGCATGCCGCGCAAGGCCGATGTGATCGCCGCGTTGGGTGCCGCAATATGACGGGCGCGCCGGTACGCGCGCCCGCACGCAGAGTGACGCGCCTCGCATCTGCCCGATGCGGCTTGACTGTGTACACGGGAGATCGCCAGGCTGGCGGCATGCGGTATGAACTCCTGCTTTACGGGCGGGTCCACGTGGACCTCGTCCGCTACGCGAGCGCACGTTGTCGGGGCCACTGAACGACCCCGGCTCCCGACCCGATCCCACCGCGCCCGTGCCCGCCGCCTCCGCGGCAGAAGGAAGCTCCCCGATGACAGCCCCGCCGGCGACGACGGCCCCGACGGCCCAGCCCGCACGCTCCACCTCCGGCCAGCCCGGCTCGCCCGACCTCCTCCGCTCCGCCTTCCGCCGGCATGCGGCCGGCGTGGCCGTGATCACCGCCGGGGACGGCGGCCGGCCGGTCGGGTTCACCGCGACCTCCCTCAACTCGGTCTCCGCCGACCCCCCGCTGCTGTCCTTCACCATCGCCACGGGAGCCTCCAGCTGGCCCGTCATACGCGACTCCGAGCACCTCGGCGTCCACATACTCGGCGAGCACCAGAAGGAACTCGCGGGGCTGTTCGCCCGCAGCGGGGCCGACCGGTTCGGCTCCGGTACGGACTGGGCGACGGGCCCGTACGGCGTTCCGGTGCTGGACGGCGTTCTGGCGTGGCTGGTGTGCCGGGTCGTGGCGCGGGTGCCGGCCGGGGAGCACCGGGTGATCATCGCGGAGGCCGTGGTCGGGGACCCGGCCGGGGAAGGCCGGCCGCTGCTGTACCACCAGGGTCGCTTCAACGCGTTGCGCGACTGAATCGTCCCTGCTGGGGCGGGTTCGGGTGGCGTTGGACAGATCACAGTTCAGCGGCCTTGCAACCGTGGGGCACCCACGGTGTACTGACGAGTAACATTCCCTTCGGAGCGCGGGCCGCCCCGACCGGGATCCGCCCGACAAGGCGCCTATGCTGCCTGCACAAGGCGGTATCAGAAAAAAGACGATGCGGTAGGAGAGCCGGCGTGAGCCTGAGGATCGTTGTCTGTGTGAAGTACGTGCCCGACGCCACCGGCGACCGGCACTTCGCCGATGACCTGACGGTCGACCGCGACGACGTCGACGGTCTGCTGTCGGAGCTCGACGAGTACGCCGTCGAGCAGGCGCTGCAGATCGCCGAAGACGCCGACGACGCCGAGATTACCGTCCTGACGGTGGGCCCCGAAGACGCCAAGGACGCGCTGCGCAAGGCGCTGTCCATGGGTGCCGACAAGGCCATCCACGTCGAGGACGACGACCTGCACGGCAGCGACGTCATGGGCACCTCGCTGGTGCTCGCCAAGGCGATCGAGAAGGCCGGCTACGACCTGGTCATCACCGGCATGGCCTCGACCGACGGCACCATGGGCGTGCTCCCGGCGATCCTGGCCGAGCGCCTGGGCGTCCCGCAGGTCACCCTGCTCTCCGAGGTCAAGATCGAGGACGGCACCGTCACGGGCCGCCGCGACGGCGACTCCGCGAGCGAGCAGCTGGAGGCTTCCCTCCCGGCGCTCGTCTCCGTGACGGACCAGTCGGGCGAGGCCCGCTATCCCTCCTTCAAGGGCATCATGGCCGCCAAGAAGAAGCCGGTGGAGTCCTGGGACCTGGAGGAGCTGGAGATCGAGTCCGACGAGGTCGGCCTCGAAGGCTCCTGGACCGCGGTCGACTCCGCGGCGCAGCGCCCGGCCCGCACCGCCGGCACGATCGTCAAGGACGAGGGCGAGGGCGGCAAGCAGCTGGCCGAGTTCCTGGCCGGCCAGAAGTTCATCTAAGGACTTCGGTCACCCCTGTTAGCCCCCAGATACTTCGCAATCGCAGGAGAGCAGTCCCATGGCTGAAGTTCTCGTCTACGTCGACCACGTGGACGGCGCCGTCCGCAAGCCCACCCTTGAGCTGCTGACGCTGGCCCGCCGCATCGGCGAGCCCGTCGCCGTCGCCCTCGGCGCCGGTGCCGAGGCCACCGCCGCCGTGCTCGCCGAGCACGGTGCCGTCAAGGTCCTCACCGCCGACGCCCCCGAGTTCGCCGACTACCTCGTCGTGCCGAAGGTGGACGCGCTCCAGGCCGCGTACGAGGCCGTTTCCCCGGCCGCCGTGCTCGTCCCGTCCTCTGCCGAGGGCAAGGAGATCGCCGCCCGCCTGGCGGTCCGCATCGGCTCCGGCATCATCACCGACGCCGTCGACCTGGAGGTGGGTGACGAGGGTCCGGTCGCGACGCAGGCCGCGTTCGCCGCGTCCTTCACCACCAAGTCCCGTGTCTCCAAGGGCACTCCGGTCATCACCGTCAAGCCGAACTCGGCTCCGGTCGAGGCCGCCCCGGCCGCCGGCGCCGTCGAGGCGCTCGCCGTCACCTTCGGCGCCCTGGCCACCGGCACCAAGGTCGTCTCCCGCACCCCGCGCGAGTCGACCGGCCGTCCCGAGCTGACCGAGGCCGCGATCGTCGTCTCCGGCGGCCGCGGTGTCAACGGCGCCGAGAACTTCCACATCATCGAGGCGCTCGCGGACTCCCTCGGTGCGGCCGTCGGTGCCTCGCGCGCCGCGGTCGACGCCGGCTGGTACCCGCACTCCAACCAGGTCGGCCAGACCGGCAAGTCGGTCTCCCCGCAGCTGTACATCGCCTCCGGCATCTCGGGCGCGATCCAGCACCGGGCCGGCATGCAGACCTCGAAGACCATCGTGGCCATCAACAAGGACGCCGAGGCCCCGATCTTCGACCTCGTCGACTACGGCGTGGTCGGCGACCTCTTCGCGGTCGTCCCGCAGCTGACCGAGGAGATCCAGGCCCGCAAGGGCTGACCTGCGTCGATGCTGTGACTCGGGGCCGCGTGGTGACACTCACCACGCGGCCCCGAGCTGTTTCCTGCAACCATTGACTAGACAAAGAGCCCTCATTAAATTCTGCTATGCGGATCTAAGCTTCCGTGAAGCGGAAAAAGAGGAGAGTGCACGATGGGTCAGCAGGAGAAGGTGGCGAAGAGCCTCGCAGGCGCGGTCAGCGAGGGCATCAGCGCCTCCCTCGCGCCGGTGGACGCGGAGCTCGCGCGCCACTACCCGGGCGACCCCGGCACCCGCCAGCCCGTTCACACCGTCTACGTCCCCGGCGACGTCTTCGCGGCCGACACCATCCGCTCCTGGGGCGACCAGGCCCTCGCGGCCCTCGACGAGCACGCACCGGACGCCGCCACCTTCGCCAAGGTCCTCGGCATCTCCGACGAGCTCGCAGGGCCCGTCTACGACCGCGTCCGCGCCAAGCTGGAGCGCGAGCCCATCGAGGACCTCCGCGTCGACTTCGAGGACGGCTTCGGGGTCCGCTCCGACGAGGAGGAGGACCAGGCGGCCGCCCGCGCCGCCCGCCTCGTCTCCGAAGCCTTCGCGAACGGCACGAACGCCCCGTACATGGGCGTCCGCATGAAGTGCATGGAGTCCAACGTCCGCGACCGCGGCATCCGCACCACCGACGTCTTCCTGTCCGGGCTGCTGGAGCACGGCGGCCTGCCCGACGGGCTGGTCCTCACCCTCCCGAAGGTCACGTACGCGGAGCAGGTCAGCGCCTTCGTCAAGCTGCTGGAGGCCTTCGAGACCACCCGCGGCCTGCGGCCGGGCCGGATCGGCTTCGAGATCCAGATCGAGACCAGCCAGTCGATCCTCGCCTCCGACGGCACCGCGACCGTCGCCCGGATGATCGAGGCCTCCAAGGGCCGCGCCACCGGCCTGCACTACGGCACCTTCGACTACAGCGCCTGCGTCGGAGTCTCCGCCGCCTACCAGTCCAGCGACCACCCGGCCGCCGACCACGCCAAGGCGATCATGCAGGTCGCGGCCGCCGGCACGGGCGTACGCGTCTCCGACGGCTCGACCAACGTCAAGCCGGTCGGCACCACCGAGCAGGTCCACGAGGCCTGGAAGCTGCACTACGGCCTCACCCGCCGGGCCCTGGCCCGTGCCTACTACCAGGGCTGGGACATGCACCCCGGCCACCTCCCGACCCGCTACGCGGCGGTCTTCACCTTCTACCGCGAGGGCCTCGAAGCCGCCGCCGCGCGGCTCAAGGCGTACGTCGCGAAGATCGAGGGCGACGTGATGGACGAGCCGGCCACGGCCAAGGCCCTGGCCGGCTACCTGGTCCGCGGCCTGGACTGCGGCGCGGTCGGCACGGACGAGGTCACCGCCCTGACCGGCCTGACCCGCGCCGAGCTGGACGCCTTCGCGATCCCGCGCCGCTCGGCGACGCTGACGGCGACCGCCTGACCCGTCCCACCGCACGGGGGCCCGGCCGGTACGCACCCGGCCGGGCCCCGCGGCGTTCAGACGGGTCCGACGATCCACCGGTTCAGGACCGCGTCCCGGCCGGCCGTGACGAGCAGGCTGCCGTCGGGGGAGAAGGCAACGGCGTTGACCGCGTCGCGGTGACCGGACAGCGGGTCACCGACCCGCCGGCCGGTCGCGGGATCCCACAACAGCACGGCGGCGTCCTCGCCGGCCGAAGCCAGCAGCCGCCCGTCCGGCGAGAACGCCACGTCGTACACCGCCGAGGCGTGGCCGCTCAGCGGTGCGGCGCCGACCGGCCGGTCGCCCTTCGGAGCCCACAGCCGTACGGTGCCGTCGTCGCCCGCCATGGCCAGCACGGCCCCGTCCGGCGAGAACGCCGCCGACCACACCGCGCCCCCGCAGTCGCCCGGCAGGGTGCCGAGGAACAGCCGCGCGGCGGGATCCCACAGCCGCACCCGGCCGTCCGCGCCCGAGCAGGCCAGGAGGTGCCCGTCCGGGGCGAACGCGAGGGCGGCGGCCTCGCCGGTGCCGGCGTCGAGGGGTTCGCCGGAACGCCTGCCGGTGACCGGGTTCCAGAGCTCCAGGGTGCCGTCCGCGCTCGCCGTGGCGAGCAGCCGCCTGTCGGGGGAGAACGCGATCCGTTTCAGCGGGGCGCGGTGGCCGGTCGGCAGCTCCCGGAGGACCGCGCCGGTCGCCAGATCGTGCAGGTACACGGTCCGGTCGGCGGCCGCCGTCGCCAGCACGCTGCCGTCGGGCGAGAACGCCAGGCACGAGGGCACGAGGGGGAGCCTCGCCGGAGCCACGTCGAGGGGCCGCCCGGTCACCGGGTCCCACAACCGGGCCGTGCGCTCGGCGGTGGTCGCCGCGAGGAGGCGGCCGTCGGGGGAGAAGGCCACCCGCACGAGAGGGGCTTCGGCCGGTACGGCCGGCAGCCGGACCGGCTGCCGTTCCCGCAGGGCGACGGCCAGGGCTTGGGCTGCCAGCGGCGTCGGGCGGGGGGCGCCGGCCCGTTCGTACACCAGGACCGTCTCGTCGTAGGACGCGGTGGCGAGCAGCCGGCCCGTCACCGAGAAGGCGATGTCCTCGATGCCGCCGGCGTGGTCGGTCAGCGGCGGTCCGACGGCCAGGCCGCTGGCCGTGTCCCACAGGTGGACGGCCCAGGGGGTGCCGGTGGCGAGGAGGCGGCCGTCGGGCGAGAAGGCCAGGGCGCCGACCGGGCCGGTGGGGCACGAAAAGGTGCGCGTCTCGCGGCCTCCGGCCGGCGCGTGCAGGGCCACCAGGCCGTCGCGGTAGCCGAGGGCGAGCAGCAGTCCGTCTCCGGACAGGGCGACCGCCTCCGGAGCGCCGGCCTCGGCGGTGCGGGGCGCTCCGGCGGCGCTCCCGCCGAGCAGGTCCCAGACCCGTGAGCTGCGGGCGGCGGCCAGGAGGCGGCCGTCCCGGGCGAAGGTCACCGCGTCGATGGGGTCCTTGCCGCCGCCGTGCGTGACGAGGACCGGGCGGCGGCCGACGGACAGGTCGCAGAGCCGGACGGCGCCGCCGAGTTCGAGGGTGGCGGCCATCTCGCCGGTCGGCGCGCAGGTGATGCCGGTGATCGGGGACCCGTGGCCGAACAGCGGTGGACCGTCGGGCCGGCCGGTCCCGGGGTCGATGTGGTGGAGCAGCGACGGGTCCCTGGAGTCCGTCGCCAGCAGCCTGCCTTCGGGAGTGAACGCGAGGGGGTGCGTCGCGGTGAAGGGGGTGATGGTGGCGACGCCCGTCGAGGTGTCCCACAGCTGGACCGAGTCGCCGCCCGCGGAGGCCAGCAGCCTTCCGTCGGGGGAGAAGACCACGTTCCGGACGGGGGCGAGGTGCCCGACGAGGCGGTGCCGGAGGGCGTACGGGGCGGGCCCGGCGGCCGGCGCGGGAGCGGGGCCGTGTCCGGTCCCGGGAGCCGGGCCGTACCCGGTCCCGGGAGTCGGGCCGTACTCGGTTCCCGGAGTCGGTCCGTACCCGGTTCCGGAAGCCGGTTCGGGGGCCGGTCCGGGAGTTGGTTCGTGAAAGGGCCCGGGATCGGGACGCGGTTCCGGGGTCGGTTCGGGCGTGGGCCGGGAGGCCGGTTCGGGATGCCAGGGCGTTCGGGACTGTTCGGCCGGGCCGGCGGAACCGGCGGGGGCGTGGGTACCGAAGACGCTGTCGAACCAGGTGTCGGCGCGGGAACCGGCGGCTTCGTCGGCTCCGGCAGGGTCGTGGGGCCCGGCGGTCCGTTCCACCGGGGCCTCGCGGACCGCCTCCTGGCCCGTGGGGGCGGCCTCCGCCGGACCGGCCGCGCGAGCCGCGCGGGCACGCACGTGCACGGGATGCTGGAGCGCGGCCAGTTCCTGCCAGCGCCGCCGCCAGACGGCGAGTTCGGGGGCGTTGTGGGAGGGGACCGCGGTCTCGTGGCCGTACTCGTCGTACGACAGCAGGATCCGGATCAGCGCCATGAGGGTGTTCTGCCCGACGAGCCGTTTGCCGTTGAACGCATCGCTCTGGGTCGCCACCGGCAGTTGGATCCCGGTACCGGAACCGGCCGCGCGGGCTTTTAGATCGCGGTACGAGGGCCTGCCCCGCCCGATCCGCAACCGCGTCAGGTCACCGGCGAGCGCGGCGAGTCCCTCCTCGAACGTGCCGCGCGGCTGCGGCTCCATGTCCCCCATGTCCCCCCTCGGCCATGCGTGGCCGCCCAGGTTAGAACGCCGGGGGCGGAACGGTCCCGAACTTTCCCGAACACTTGGGAACGGTCGCCGCGTTCCGCCGAACACGCTTGTCGTTCAAGGGGTTTCCGGTGCGATCTGCGCGGATCGGATGCGTTCCGTACGTGCCTGCCGCCCGCCCCGGCGGGGGTTACATCGAGCCATGACCACACCAGGTGAAACGCAGCAGCCGTTCCTGTCCCTGCACACCGCCGTCGTGCTCGTCATCGCCCTGCTCATCGGGTGCGGCGTCGGCGCGCTGAGCTTCATGGGCGGTGTCCCCGTCGCCCTGTCCGTCCTCGCCGGGCTCACCGCCGCCGGCGGGGCCGTGCCCGTACTGCGGGGGCTGATCCGCTGATCCGCAGCCGGCGCGCTCCGGCCGGCGGGTCTCAGACGGCCGGCGGGAGTTCGCCCGAGCCGCGGGGGATCAACCGGGTCGGGAGTTCGATCCGGGCCGGGTCGAGGGAGGCGCCCGCGAGCCGTTGGAAGAGGCGGTCCGTGGCCACCCGGCCCAGGGCCGCCGCGTCCTGGGCGACCACCGTCACCCCGGGGCGCAGCAGGTCGGCCAGCTCGAAGTCGTCGAAGCCGACCAGGGCCACGGGCAGCGGGTGCTCGGCCAGGACCCGCACCACGGTCACCGTCACCCGGTTGTTCCCCGCGAAGACCGCCGTGACGGGGTCTGGCCCCGTCACCATCGCCCGGGCCGCCTCGCCGACGCGCTCCGGGGACGTCGAGCCGAGGGAGATCCAGGGCTGCGCCACCGGCAGGCCCGCGTCCGCCATCGCCGCGCGGTAGCCCCGCAGTCGCTCCGTCGCCGTGTGGATGCGCGGGTGGTCCCCGATGAAGCCGATGCGGCGGTGGCCGCCTGCGATCAGGTGCGCCACCCCGGCGCGGGCCCCGCCAGAGCTGTCCGACAGCACCACGTCCGCGTCGATCCGGCCCGCCGGGCGGTCCACGAACACCGTGGCCACACCGGCGCGGATCTCCGGCTCCAGGTAGCGGTGGTCGTCCCCCGCCGGGATCACGATCAGCCCGTCCACCCGGCGCGCGCACAGCGCCAGCGCCAACTCCCGCTCCCGGTCCGGGTCCTCGGCGCTGGAGCCGTTGATCAGCAGCGCTCCGTGGGCCCGGGCCACTTCCTCCACCGCCCGGTTCAGCGGCCCGTAGAAGGGGTCCGCGAGGTCCTCCAGGACCAGCCCCACGGTGGCCGTTCGGCCCTTGCGCAGGACGCGTGCGCTGTCGTTGCGGCGGAACCCGAGCGCCTCGATGGCCTCCTGGACCCGCCGGACCGTGTCCGGGGTGACCCCCGCTTCGCCGTTGACCACCCGTGACACCGTCTTCAGACCCACGCCCGCACGCGACGCCACGTCCTTCATGGTCGGCCGGTTGCCGTAGCGGGGGTCGGACGGGCGGCGGGTCTGCGGCACGGGACGGAAACCTCCGGAGATGGCGGGGCGCGGTCGGGGCACGGCTCTGACCTTGAGGATAAGCACTGGCTCCGTGAGCGGGTTTCCGTGGCAGGGTGATGCGGGCAAGCCACTGGGGGCTCCGGACGAGCCATGGGGAGAGGGGTAGACGTGATTGTCTGGATCAACGGCACATTCAGCGCCGGGAAGACCAGCACGGCCCGCGAACTGACCGGGATCCTGCCGGACAGCACCCTGTACGACCCGGAGCTCGTAGGCGACTCACTACGCCAACTGCTACCGCGCAAGCGCCTCGCGGAGGTCTCCGACTACCAGGACCTGCCGAGCTGGCGGCGCCTGGTGGTGGACACGGCCGCCGCGATGCTCGCGGAGCTGGGCGGGGTGCTGGTGGTGCCGATGACGCTGCTGAGGCAGGAGTACCGGGACGAGATCTTCGGCGGGCTGGCGGCGCGCCGGATCTCGGTGCGGCATGTGCTGCTCGCTCCAGAGGAAACGATCCTGCGCGAGCGGATCGCGACGCGCGAGGAACCGGGGGACCCGGCGGACGTGGACGTGCGGGTGCGGCAATGGGCGTACGACCACATCCCGGTGTACCAGCAGGCGCTGGACGGCTGGCTCGGCGCGGACGCGCACGTCATCGACAACGGGACCCTGAGCGTGCGGGAGACGGCGGAGCGGATCGCCGAAGCCGTGCGAACCGATGCCGCCCGGGTCTGCGACATCGTGCAGACCCCGGAGCCGACGCGCGAGACGGTCGCGGCGGGGGTGCTGCTCTTCGACGACGAGGACCGGGTGCTGTTGGTCGATCCGACGTACAAGCCGGGCTGGGAGTTTCCGGGCGGGGTCGTCGAAGCGGGCGAGGCACCCGGGCGCGCGGGCGTCCGGGAGGTGGCGGAGGAACTGGGCCTGACGCTGGACGCCGTGCCGGGGCTGCTGGTCGTGGACTGGGAGCCGCCGATGCCTCCGGCGTACGGGGGGCTGCGGCTGCTCTTCGACGGGGGCTGCCTCCCGGCCGCCGCCGCGGCCGCGCTCCGGCTGCCGGGGCCGGAGCTGCGGGCCTGGAAGTTCGTGACGGAGGAGGAGGCGGCGGGACTGCTGCCGGCGGTCCGGTACGAACGGCTGCGCTGGGCGCTGCGGGCGCGGGAGCGGGGCCGCCCGCTGTACCTGGAGGCGGGCCGCCCCACCCCGTAGTCAGGCGCGGCGTCACCCGCGCCGGACCACGGTTACGGGAGGGACGGCTGCGACGCCGCAGCCGCGAGGAGGGCGGCCGCCGTGTCCTTCGTCAGGGGGTCGCCGTGGCCGAAGCAGGCCACCGACGGGGACAGCGCCGCCAGGCGCCGGAACGAGGCCCGGGCCTGCGCCCGGTCCACGTTGAACACGCCCAGCATCACCTGGCCCACCGCCGCGACGCAGTCGCCCGTGAACAGCACTCCGTGGCGCGGCAGGTGGACGGCGATGCTGCCCGGCGTGTGGCCCGGGGCGTGGACCACCACCGCCCCGTCGCCGAACGGGAGCGCCTCGCCGTCCTCGACCTCGCGGTCGACCCGCGTCGGCGGCGCCTGCGGCACGGTCAGGCCGTGCTCGTACAGCGGGAGTTCCCAGTCGAGCAGGACCGGATCCGGGACCGGGAGCTCGCCCCGGATCACCGGAGCCTCCAGCCGGTGCGCCACCACCTGCGCACCCCAGCGGCCGGCGAGCTCGTCCGCGGCCCCGACGTGGTCGCGGTGGCAGTGGGTCAACACGATCCGCTCCAGCCGCCGCGGGTCCAGCCCGAGGGAGCGGACGGCCTCCTCGATCGCCGCCGCGGACCCGGCGTGGCCGGCGTCGACGAGGGTCAGGGCCTCGCCGTCCTGCCAGAGGTAGGCCTGGCCGATCGGGAAGCGGAGCATGTGGAGCCGCTGCGGGAGCACTTCGACGAGATCCATGCCCCGAACGTAGGTCCGCCGGCTCCGCTCCCGGCCCGTCTTTCACCGGGAGCGGAGTTCGCCCGTAGCGCAGGTCAGCCGCGCTTGGACTCCGCGTAGTTGACGAGGAACAGGGCCTCCGCGACCGACAGGCGCTCCAGCTCCTGCGGGGAGACGCTCTCGTTCACCGCGTGGATCTGGGCCTCCGGCTCGCTCAGCCCGATCAGCAGCATCTCCGCCTCGGGGTAGAGCGACGTCAGCGTGTTGCACAGCGGAATCGATCCGCCCATGCCGCTGACCTGCATCTCCTGGCCCGGGTACGCCACCTGCATGGCCGCCGCCATCGACGCGTACGCCGGGCTGCTCGTGTCCGCCTGGAACGGCTGGCCCTGACCCACGACCTCAAGTTCGAGGTGCGCCTGCCACGGGGTGTGCGCCACCAGGTGCGCCTCCAGCAGCTTGATCGCCTCGGCCGTGTCCACGCCCGGCGGCACGCGCAGGCTGATCAGCGCGCCGGCGCTCGCGTGTACCGAGGGGGTGGCGCCGACCACCGGCGGGCAGTCGATGCCGAGCACCGTGACGGCCGGGCGGGCCCACAGCCGGTCGGCGATCGTGCCCTCGCCGATCAGCTCGACCCCGTCGAGCACCCTCGCGTCGGCGCGGAAGTCCGCCTCCGGGTACTGCAGGCCCTCCCAGACGGCGTCCGAAGCGAGGCCGTCCACCGTGGTCGAACCGTCGGCCGCACGCAGCGAGTCCAGCAGCCGGATCAGCGCGGCCAGCGCATCGGGGGCGACGCCGCCGAACATGCCGGAGTGCAGGTTGCCGCCGAGGGTGTCGATCTTCACCTTGATCAGGGTCATGCCGCGCAGGGTCGCCGTCACCGTCGGCAGGCCGAGCCGGAAGTTCCCCGCGTCGCCGATGACGATGGTGTCCGCGGTCAGCAGCTCCGGGTGCGCCTCGGCGTACTGCTGGAGGCCGCCGGTGCCCTGCTCCTCCGAGCCCTCGACGATCACCTTCACGCTCACCGGCACACCACCGTTTGCCTTCAGCGCGCGCAGCGCCAGCAGGTGCATGATGAACCCGCCCTTGCAGTCCGCGGCGCCACGCCCGTACCAGCGGCCGTCGCGCTCGGTCAGCTCGAAGGCGGGGGAGATCCAGGTGGCGTCGTCCAGTGGCGGCTGCACGTCGTAGTGCGCGTACAGCAGGACGGTCGGCGCACCCTCGGGGCCGGGCAGGAAGCCGTACACCGACTGGGTGCCGTCGGGGGTGTCGAGGAGGGACACGTTCTGGAAGCCCTCGGCGCGCAGCGCGTCGGCGACCCAGCCGGCCGCACCCTCGCTCTCGCTCTTCGGGAACTGCGCCCAGTCCGCCACCGACTGGAAGGCCACCAGCTCGCTCAGCTCCTGCTTGGCGCGGGGCATCAGCGAGGCGATGGTCTCGGCGATCGGATTCTGGGACATGGGCACGCTCCTTTTGGGTGCGACGTTGTGTACGTGTACGCCGCCCGCATCCGCGTGGTGGGCGTATGCCGGGTACGGCGAAAGACAGAGCCGATCCTCGCACAGCAGGACGGGCCGGACTCGCGCCGTAGGATTTCCCTGCATCGGAGCAACCGCATGATCAGGAGCAGCAGCACATCGTGAGCAGCGACGACAGCACCGTCGGGGGACCCGACTCAGCAGCAGGGCAGACCGCTCGGAAGGCGGGGGACGGGATGGCCGAAAGCACCGGCGGAGCCGGCGAGGTGTGGGACGTGGTCGTGGTCGGCGCCGGACCGGCCGGCGCGTCGGCCGCGTTCGCGGCGGCGACGGCGGGGCGGCGCGTACTGCTGCTGGAGAAGGCCGAACTACCCCGGTACAAAACCTGCGGCGGCGGCATCATCGGCCCCTCGCGCGATGCCCTTCCGCCCGGTTTCGTCCTGCCGTTCAAGGACCGCATCCACGCCGTCACCTTCTCGCTGAACGGGAAGCTGACCCGGACCCGCCGTTCGCGGCAGATGCTGTTCGGGCTCATCAACCGGCCCGAGTTCGATGCGGCACTGGTCGCCGAGGCCGAGAAGGCCGGAGCCGCCGTCCGTACCGGTACCGCCGTGGCACGGGTCGAGCAGCACGGGGCGGCAGTGCCCGACCGGCGCACGGTCGCCGTGGTGCTCGCCGACGGGGAGACCGTCCTGGCGCGCGCGGTGGTCGGCGCGGACGGCAGCGCGAGCCGGATCGGCGCGCACGTCGGGGTCGAGATGGACCAGGTGGACCTCGGCCTGGAAGCGGAGATCCCGGTACCGGAGACGGTCGCCGAGGACTGGAAGGGGCGCGTGCTCCTCGACTGGGGCCCGCTGCCCGGCAGTTACGGCTGGGTCTTCCCCAAGGGCGACACCCTCACCGTCGGGGTCATCGCGGCGAAGGGCGACGGCGCCGCGACCAAGCGGTACCTGGAGGACTTCATCGCCCGTCTCGGACTCGCGGGCTTCGAGCCCTCCGTTTCCTCCGGGCACCTGACCCGCTGCCGCAAGCCCGATTCGCCGCTGTCCCGGGGCCGGGTCCTGGTCGCGGGCGACGCGGCCGGGCTGCTGGAGCCGTGGACCCGTGAGGGCATCTCGTTCGCGCTGCGCTCGGGCCGGCTGGCCGGGGAGTGGGCCGTGAAGATCTCGGAGGCGCAGGACGCGGTGGACGCGCGCCGCCAGGCCCTCAACTACGCGTTCGCCGTCAAGGCCGGACTGGGCGTGGAGATGAGCGTCGGCAAGCGGATGCTGACCGCGTTCGAGGCCCGGCCGGGGCTGATGCACGCGGCGATCACCGGTTTCCGCCCGGCCTGGCTGGCCTTCGCCCGGATCACCCGGGGGGCGACGACGCTGCCCGACATGGTGCGGACGTACCCGATGGCTCGCAAGGCGCTGCACGTCTTGGACGGCAAGCAGGCGCGGAACCGGAACCGGAACCGGGACCAGGGGCCTGAGCAGGGCCAGGGCCAGGGGCAGGGCCAGGATCCGGAGAGGGAGAAGGCCTAGACGGGGATCGGGCCCGGGCCGGGCCCGGTGGCCGGCCCGGTGGCAGGGCCCCCGTGACGGGGGTCGCTACCGCGGCCGGTGGGCGTTCGAGGGTGGCGGTCTTGTCCGGGAGGCGCGGGCGAGGCCGCCACTGCTGTGGGCGGCGCCGGGACGCGACGGGATTCGCAGGCACTCGACGGGATTCGACGGGCAGGGGGTCCTGCGCGTCAGTTCGAGACCGTGATCCGGAAGACCGGGTGGTCCCCGGCGGCCGCCTGGAGCTCTGCGTCGGTGGACTGCGCGGTGACGCCCTGGAAGAACCGGTTGACCTCCCAGCCCCACTTCTCCAGGTAGGCGCGCAGCACGGCGGCCTTCTGGACGGGGTCGGTGAGCTCGGTGACCGTGAAGGCGCGCACCTTGCGCCCCACGCGCAGTTCACCGCCGCCCGCCACCCGCATGTTGCGGACCCACTGGGAGTGGCCGCGCGCCGACACCAGGTACTGCTCGCCCTCGTACGTGTGCGGGTTGACGGGGATCCGCTGCATCTGGCCGGAGGTGCGGCCGCGCACCGACAGCTCGGCGGTGCCGGCCAGGCTGATGCCGAACCGGGCCAGCTTTCCGAAGAGGGAGTTGAAGCGGATTTCGAACGGGCCGCCCTGGACGTAGTAGGGGGTGGGTGCGTTCATGGCTGCCTCCGCGATTCTGGGAGAGCGGTGCTCTCGCTTGAGAACAGTGTGCACGGATCGCCGCACCAAAACAAGAGCAGTGCTCTCACAAAGGAGCGGCGATCCAATTTTTGGGCACTGCTCTGCGTTCGTGGCACACTTCTACCCATGAGTACCGTGCGCGGGGCCCGGGAGCGGGCCCGTATCGAGGTCACCGCCGCCATCAAGGACGAGGCGCGCCGCATGCTCGCCGCAGAGGGCGCCGCCAAACTCTCGCTGCGCGCCGTCGCCCGCGAGCTGGGCATGGTCTCCTCGGCCCTCTACCGCTACTTCCCCAGCCGTGACGAGCTCCTCACCGCCCTCATCGTCGATGCCTACGACAGCGTCGGCGCCGCCGCCGAGCAGGCCGACGCCAACGCCCTCGCTGCTGCTGCCTCCGGTGCCGGTGCCGGTGCCGGCGGCGGCGTGCCCCGCGAACGATGGCTCGCCGTCTGCGAGGCCGTCCGTGCCTGGGCCCTGGAGCACCCGCACGAGTACTCCCTCATCTACGGCTCCCCGGTCCCCGGCTACAGCGCCCCGATGGACACCGTCGGTCCCGCCTCTCGCGTCGCCAACGTCCTCATCGACATCCTCCGCGCCGCCCTCGCCGGCCGCGGCCTCGCCCTGCCGCCGCTGCCCGCAGCCCTGCGCCCCGAAGCCGTCCGGATGACGGCGGACTTCGGCACGGGGCTGCCGCCCGAGGTCACCGCCGCCCTGGTCGCCGCCTGGGCGCAGCTGGTCGGCCTCATCTCCTTCGAACTGTTCGGGCAGTTCAACCGGGTCGTCGAGGACCGGGACACCTTCTTCGCGCACGCCGTGGGCCAACTGGCCCACGGGGTCGGCCTGCCCGCCGCATGACGGCGGCTCACGTGATGAGGTGACAGGTCGCTTGTCTGTTCCTCGAACCAATGCGAGTGGTTCGGCTTTCGCCGAAGGGGCTCCCGTCTAGTGTTCGTCGGGTCGCCCCCCCGTGCTTCTGCCCCCGCCCCTCGCCGGAGGAAACAGCCATGGCCCGCGCCGTGAAGGCCCTGTACGCCGTCCTGGTCACGTCCTTACTGGCCGCCCCCGCCCCCGCCGTCACCGCCTCGGCCGGCACCACGGCCGAGGAAGCCGCCCCGGCCCCGAGACCTCGGATACCCGGTGTGCGGGGCCTGGAGATCGCCGTTCCCGCGTACGCACCGGCCGGTGACCCGATGCTGGGAGACCTCGTCTCCACCACGCCCGCCGCTTCCGTCATCGTCCTCAATCCCGGCAACGGCGACGCCCCCTTCGACGCACGCTGGCAGGCCCGCGCGGACGCCCTGCGCGCCGGGACCACCGCCACCGGGGAGAAGACCAAGGTGCTGGGCTACGTCCACACCGACCACGGCAACCGCGACATCGCCGCGGTGAAGGCCTCCGTCGACAACTACCTCAAGACGCGCGACGGCCGCCTGCACGTGGACGGCATCTTCTTCGACGTCGTCAGCCGCGACTGCGGCCCCGCCAACGTCACCCGCGACCACTACGCACAGCTGCGCGAGTACGTGCAGGACACCATGGACGCCGCCGACCCCACCGCCGCCGACCTGGTGGTCGACAACCCCGGCACCGCCATCGCCGACTGTTACCTGGAGCCGGGCCACCGCACCGCGGACGTCTTCGTCACCTACGAGGACACCTACGCCGCGTACACGGGAGCCGGCTGGCTCGGCGGGAACGTCTTCGGCGCCTCGGGCGGCTACCGCTCCGGTATGGAACTCGACCCGACCGGCACCGCGTTCTGGCACCTCGTCCACGGGGTTCCGGACGCGGCCGCCATGCGCGCCATGCTCCGCACGGCCTTCGACCGCGGCGCGGGGTACGCGTACGCGACCGGCACGATCATGCCCAACCCGTGGGACGAGTCGCCGAGCTGGAAGTACCGCAGCCAGACCGGGTACGCCGCCACCCTCGGCTGATCCGGCGGCCCGCACCCGCGACGATCGTCAGGGTTGCGCCGGCCGCCGGGTCGTGCTCCCGGCGCGATCCGAACGGGACGGTCAGCGCCCTTCGTTCTCCGGGCGGCGGCCGAAGCGCCACAGGACGTGGGTGATCCGCAACAGGAACACCACCCCCGCCGACACCCCGCCCGCCACCGTCAGAACGGCATCGGTGGTGGGGGAGACCTCGAAGACCAGGGCGGGCCCGTACACCGCTGCGAACACGAGCGCGGCGGCGAAGCACGCGCTGACGAACGCGTAGCCGATCTCTATCGTGATCGCGTCGCGGTCTGCCTGCGTACGTCGCCCCATGCGCGCAGTGTCACAGCTCGTACCGCACGGTCACAAGAGCGCCTTGAGCAAGCTCCGAGCGCCCTCGGACCCCCGCCCGGACCGCTCGCGGCGGAGCCCGGTCAACCGGCCCGGGGCTACCGGCCCGGGTCAGCCGATCCCTGCCAGCCGGTTCGGGTCAGCCGATCCCGGCCGTCTCCACCCACTGCCGCGCGAGCGCCTCGTCGCCGGTCACCCCGGGTCCCATCAGCGGGAGCCGGTTCCACAGCGCCGCGTACAGCCACGACGCCTCGCCGATCACCTCGCAGTCCGCCGGGTCGCCCGTGTCGCCCGCCACCGTACGGGGCGGCTCCGGCGACAGGTGTACGGTCCACACCGCGCCCGTGTCGGCGGAGCGGACCCGCAGCACCCGCAGCTCCTGCGTCCGCATCAGGCTGCGCGGCCGCGCGTGGAAGCCGGTCAGGA
This sequence comes from Streptomyces sp. NBC_00597, assembly GCF_041431095.1. GTDB lineage: Bacteria > Actinomycetota > Actinomycetes > Streptomycetales > Streptomycetaceae > Streptomyces. Next base: position 2,006,591 of record NZ_CP107757.1, on the reverse strand, counting down.
GTTCGTCCACGCCGTCCTCGGCGAACTCCGGTGCCACCTGCGCGTAGGCCACGCCCAGCGCCGCCTCCGCGTCCATCCGGTGCACGGCCGTCTCGTGCGCCTGCCGGCGCGCCCAGAAGGCCAGCGGTGACGGCGCGGCCGTCGGCAGGAAGGTCCAGCACTGCACGTCGGCCGGGGCCTCGGTCAGCGTCCGGACCAGGGCCTCGTGGCCCTCCCGGTACCAGGCCAGCAGCTCGGCGCCGGCCAGCTCCGGGGCCTCGGGGAACGGGCCGGGCTCCACGACCGCGTCCCGGATGTACCCGGCGGCCCAGCGGTGCACCGCGCCCGTGTGCCGCAGCAGATCGGCGACGCGCCACCCCGGACAGGTGGGCACGGGGGTGTCCGTACCCGCCCGTTCGGCCGATTCGGCGAGCAACTCGCCTTCCCGTGCAAGGGTCTCCACATACTCCGTGATCTTCATGCGGGCAGTGTCGCACCGGCCGGTCACAATGGGGTGATGGACGGGGAACTCTTCCCGCGCGAGCGGACCGAGATCGCCCCCGGCGCCGTGCACGTGCCCGACTGGCTCGGGCCCGAGCGCCAGCGGGAGCTGCTCGACGCCTGCCGGGCCTGGGCGCGGCCGCCGGCGGGCCTGCGCACCGTACGGACACCCGGCGGCGGCACGATGACCGCCCGCCAGGTGTGCTTGGGGCTGCACTGGTATCCGTACGGGTACGCCCGCACCGCCGTGGACGGCGACGGGGCACCGGTCAAACCGATGCCCGGCTGGCTCGCGGAGCTGGGGCGCGAGGCGGTCACCGCCGCGTACGGCCGGCCGGCAGCGGCACCGGCCGCGGACCCGTACAGGTCCGCGTACGACATCGCGCTGATCAACTTTTACGACGGCGACTCCCGCATGGGCATGCACCGCGACGCCGAGGAGAAGTCCGGGGCGCCGGTCGTCTCGCTCAGCCTCGGCGATACCTGCGTCTTCCGCTTCGGGAACACCGCCTCGCGCGGCCGGCCGTACCAGGACGTCCGGCTGCTCAGCGGGGATCTGTTCGTCTTCGGCGGCCCCGCCCGGCAGGCCTATCACGGGGTGCCGAAGATCCTGCCCGGCACATCACCGCCCGGGCTAGGGCTGACCGGGCGACTGAACATCACCCTGCGCGTCGGCGGTCTGGGGACGGGCCCCGACTGACCGGGGCGCCGCGCACACCGCCGATCATGCGAGGATCGCTGTCATGAACGGCAACGGGGCCCCGCAGCGGGTGGGGGAGGCGGCGTCCGCATCGACGTCCGCATCGGCGTCCGCATCGGTGTCGGCGTCGGCGAGGACCAAGCTGGAGCGGGGCCGCGGCGCCCTCGGCCCGGCGCTGGAGCTCGTCCACACGGGCCGGGCCCCGACCCGGGCCGTCCTGACGGCCGAGCTCGGCGTCACCCGCGCCACCGCCGGGGCCGTCGCCGCCGAGCTGGAGGCGCTCGGCCTGATCCGGGTCGACTCCCGCCCGGGCGGCGCGGGCGGCACCCAGGGCCGCCCCTCGCACCGGCTGTCCATCGCGGAGAACGGCCCCGTGGCGCTCGCCGCGCAGGTGCACTCCGACGGGTTCCGGGCCGCGCTGGTCGGGCTCGGGGGACGGATCGTGGCCACCGCCCCCGGCAAGGTCACCGTGTCCGCGGACCCGGCGCAGGTGCTCGGTGCGGTCGTCGAGGCGGGCGCGGCGCTGCTCGCCGACACCGGCCGCCGCTGCATCGGTGCGGGCCTCGCGGTGCCGTCGGCGGTCGCGGAGCCGGACGGCACGGCGCTCAACCCCCTGCACCTGGCGTGGCCGGCCGGGTCTCCCGTACGGGACATCTTCACGGAGTGCGTGAAGGCGGCCGGCATCGACGGCCCGGCCCTGACCGGGAACGACGTCAACCTCGCCGCGCTCGCCGAGCACCGGCACGGCGCGGGCCGCAGCGCACAGCACCTGCTGTGCGTGGCGACCGGCCACCGCGGGGTGGGCGGTGCGCTCGTGCTGGACGGGCGGCTGCACAGCGGGAGTTCGGGCCTCGCCCTGGAGGTCGGTCACCTCACCGTCAACCCGGAGGGGCGGGCCTGCCACTGCGGCAGCCGCGGCTGCCTGGACGTGGAAGCCGATCCGCTGGCCTTCCTGACCGCGGCGGGCCGCACCCCGGGCCCCGAGGTGTCGCTGCTCCAGCAGGCCCGGGACCTGCTGCGCGAGGAGTACGCGGAGCCGGCGGTACGGGCGGCCACCGAGGAGCTCATCGACCGCCTCGGCCTGGGCCTCGCGGGACTGGTGAACATCCTGAACCCGGACCGGATCATCCTCGGCGGGCTGCACCGGGAACTGCTGCACGCGGACCCGGAGCGGCTGCGCGCGGTGGTCGCGGACCGCAGCCTGTGGGGGCGCAGCGGAGGGGTGCCGATCCTGCCGTGCACCCTGGACCACAACAGCCTGGTCGGCGCGGCGGAACTGGCATGGCAGCCGGTACTGGACGACCCGCTGGGCACCCTGGGGGCGGCGGCCTAGGCCTGCTCGCCCCGGGCGTCGCAGACGGCCGCCCGCGGCCCCGCGCCGCGCTCCCGCACCGGCCCCCCGCGGCCCCTCGGCCGCGCAGGCGCCGGACGCGGCGCTGGAACCCCTACCCGGGCCTGGCGCCGACCGACGCCGCCACCGGGATCGCGGTCGGGACGGCGCCCGGGTCCACGGCGACGACCACCGCCGGTGCGGGCTCCCGTACGGGCCTGGAGCCGTTGCCGGTCGGACGCTGCGCCGCGGGGGCCGCCGGGGCCGCCCGGAGCGAGAACCACACCACCTTGCCGGGAGTGTCGTCCTGGTTCCGCGCGCCCCAGGCCTCGCTGACCGCCGCGACCAGCGCGAGCCCGCGCCCGCAGGTCTCCAGCGCGTCCGCTGCCGCTTCCCGCAGGACGGGAAGCCGCGGATCGCTGTCGTACACCGAGACGGTGAGCCGCCCCAGCCGCAGCTCGATCTCGACGGTGCACGTCTTGTCCGGCTGCGCATGGCGGTGGACGTTGCTGAGCAGCTCCGTCACACCGAGCGCAGCCCGGTCTATGAGCGGATCGAGCTGCCAGTGGCGCAGTTGCGCCGAAACGATCCTTCGGATCTGTCCGATCCGGGACGGCAAGGCCTGCAGTTCGACTACGCAGTGCCTGCGTGAATGACTGATCACGGCTGCGACTCCCCGACATGAGTGTTACGGGTGCTGCACCCTCGGTAATGCTCCACCAGGGTCACCCACGGTGCGCGTGTATGCAACCGAACGCGATCGAAAGCGATCCTCATGGATACCCAAAGTGACCGTTTGTGCAGGTGAGGGAGGTACATTGCGAAAGCAGGGGGCGTGAAACCGCACGAAGGAGCAAGGCGCATGAGCACCACCCGTACCTCCGGTACGACAGCTACGACGATCGACGTCGACCGTAGCGACGCGGACTACCGCGCCTGGCTGAAGGAAGCCGTCCGCAAGGTCCAGGCCGACGCCAACCGCTCCGCCGACACCCACCTGCTGCGCTTCCCGCTCCCCGAGGAATGGGGCATCGACCTCTACCTCAAGGACGAGTCCACGCACCCGACGGGCTCGCTCAAGCACCGCCTCGCGCGCTCGCTCTTCCTGTACGCGCTGTGCAACGGCTGGATCCGCCCCGGCCGCCCGGTCATCGAGGCCTCGTCCGGCTCGACCGCCGTCTCCGAGGCGTACTTCGCGAAGCTGATCGGCGTGCCGTTCATCGCCGTCATGCCGCGCACGACCAGCCCGGAGAAGTGCCGCCTCATCGAATTCCACGGCGGCGAATGCCACTTCGTGGACGACCCGATGAAGATGTACGAGGAGTCCGCCGAACTCGCCGCCCGCACGGGCGGGCACTACATGGACCAGTTCACGTACGCGGAGCGGGCGACGGACTGGCGCGGCAACAACAACATCGCCGAATCCATATACCAGCAACTGCGCCTGGAGCGTTACCCCGAGCCCGCGTGGATCGTGGCGACCGCGGGCACCGGCGGTACGTCCGCGACCATCGCGCGTTACGTGCACTACATGCAGCACGACACCCGCGTCTGCGTACCGGACCCGGAGAACTCCTGCTTCTTCGACGGCTGGACCAACAACGACCCCCACGCGAGCAGCGATTGCGGCTCCCGCATCGAGGGCATCGGTCGACCGCGGATGGAGCCGAGCTTCGTGCCCGGCGCCATCGACCGGATGATGAAGGTGCCGGACGCGGCGAGCGTGGCGGCGTGCCGGGCGCTGGAGCAGGCCATCGGGCGCAAGGCGGGCGGTTCCACCGGTACGGGCGTCTGGAGCGCACTGAAGATCATCTCGGAGATGGTGGCCGAGGGGCGCAAGGGCAGCGTGATCACGCTGCTGTGCGACCCGGGCGACCGCTACCTGGACAAGTACTACTCGGACGAGTGGCTGGCCGCGCAGGGCCTGGACATCGCCCCGTACACGGAGACCCTCGAAACCCTGTTGGCGACCGGCGTCTGGCGCGAGCCGGCGGCCTGACCGGCCGGGCGCCGCCCGCAGTGCCCCGGCAGGCCCGGCAGGCCTGGCAGGCCCGGCAGACCGGCTGACCCGTGGGGGGCCGTGGGGCCGTCCTGGGCGGGCCGGGTGGGCGGAGGGCGTGGGAGGCCGGCGGCTACGGCGATCTGGCTGCCGCCCCCCCCGATCCGAACTCCGTGTTACTGACCGGCCGGACGGTGTGCCGACAGCCGGGTGTCCAACGCCCGGACCGCCGAGCGGAACGAGTGGCCCAGGCCCGGACGGGCGCCGGCGAGCGCGAGCCGGAACAGCGCCGGACCGTCGGCCGCGAAGGTCCAGCGGACCAGGGTGCCGGTGCCCCGGCCGGTGCCCGGGCCGGCGGGGCGCAGCCGCCACTCCTCCAACAGGGCCCGGACCCCGGGCGCGTTGGTCTCGTCGACCCGGTACGCGTAGCGGCACTTCGGCTCCGCCGCCATGATCGTCTCCTGGAAGCGGGTTCCGCCCACCAGTCGGACCTCCCGCCCCGCGCCCCCGTGCGTCGGCCGGGCCATGGTCACCGCCCCGAACCATCGCGGCCAACCCTCGACGTCCTCGGCCAGGGCGCGGTACACGGCCTCCGGTCCCGCCGCCGTCCGCGCGGTGAAGGTCAGTCGGACCGGGGCGTCCTCGATGAAGTCCAGCCCGACCGGGCGGAGTGGGCGAGCCATGGCGGTCCCTCCTGGGGGTGTACGGCGGCACGCACGTGCGAGTGGTGCGTACCTTAGCTGGCGCTCCGTCAGATGTCCGCTGTGGCCCCGCTGCGGTCCATCCGCGCCCCTCCGTGCCCCCGCCGGGCCCCGATTCCCGTACGACCGGTACCCACGGCGCCGGTTCGCGTACGAGCCCCCGGCCGGCCGGCCGCGGGCTCCGGCTCCGGAAGATCGCCCGGAGGGGGCCTAGGCACGCGGCGTGCCGCGCGGGATGCTGGATCCGCGCTGATCCAGCCCCCGCGAGCGGAGGCCGCCGTGCCGGACACCCCCCAGCCCCCGCATCCCCTGGCCCTCGAACTCCTCACACCCCCACGCCCCCTCGCCCTCGAACTCCGCGTGCACGGAGTCCACGGCGCACCTCCCGACGAGCTGCTCGACGATCCGCGCACCGTTCGGATCACCGGGGACTCGACCGCCGCCGTGTTCCGCCGCGCCGCGGACGCCGACGCCGAGGCCCACCCCGAGTGGTACGCCGGCCGTCCCGTCGTCGAGGCCTACTGCTGGTCCCGGCTCACCTCCGGCAACGGCTCCCGCGCCCTGTGGTTGCTGCTCCTGCCCTTCATGGTCGTCAACCTCGCCCACTGGGCCCGGCCGGCCGCGCCCGCCACCGGTCCGGCGCCGTGCGCGGTCCGCACGTACGGGGTCCTCGTACGGGTCCTCGCGCTCAGCCTCACCCTGCTGCTGATCGCGGCCGCCTGCGAGGTCGCGCTCGACCTCCTCGCCTGGCAGTGCGCGGGCACCAGGGCCTGCACCGGCCCCCGGTCCTGGCTCGGGTTCCTGGAGCCCGGCGGCTGGTGGGGCCAGCCCGGCCGGCGCCTCGCACTCGGTGCGCTGGTCCCGGCCGCGCTGACCGGGCTGCTGTGGTTCCTGTCGAACCGCACGTGGAGCGCGTACGAGTCCCAGTCGCCGCCCGCGGGCACGGCCGTCCCCGCCCCGTCCGGGGACGGTGCGCCCGCCCTCGGCCGGCCCGGATTCTGGTACGGGCGGCGCATAGTGGCCCGGCTGCGTGCGGCACACACCGCCGCCGGACTGCTCACCGTCGCGGCCGCCGTGGCCGCACCCACCGCCCGCTACGACCGCAGCACCGGAATTCCCGTGCTCGACCTCCTCGGCTGGGCCGTGGAGATCCTGCTCGCCGCCGGGGCCGTCGCCGTCGCCTGGGTCGTCTGCCGGCGAGGCCGCACAGAGGCCCGCCCCGACCACCGCCTCGACCGGGCCGCCATCACCCTCCTGCCCGGCTCCGCCCTGGCCCTGCTCGCAGCCGTCCTGCTGTACGCCGGCTGGTCGCGCCCCGGCTGGACCTCCACCGGGCGGCTCCCCGGCGATTTCGTCTTCGGCGTGCTCATGCTCGGCCAAGGCTGCTGCGTCCTGCTCCTCGCCGCCGTCGCCGCCCGCCTGTACCGGCTGGCTCCCGACCCGGCGAGCGCCCTGTACGGCCTCGGCGGGCCCGCCATCGCCATGCTCGGCTGCGCCCTCGGCGGGGTCATGTCCGGCGGTGTCGCCCAGCGCGTCGCCGACTGGCTCGACGGCGGGGCCGCCCCCTCGACGGCCGGTCCGCCCGTGCCCGCGCCGCCCGTGCTGCTGTCCTGGCAGGCCGCCGTGCTGCCCCCGCTACTCCTCGTACTGGCCCTCCTCGCCGCCTGGTTCGCGGTGCGCGGAGTCCGCGCGCGGCGCCGGCTCGCCGCCACCGTGGCCGCCGAGTACCCGGGGGAGGCGCCCGACGAGGACCGCAGCCGCCGGATCGCCGGGGCCCGCGCCGCCGCCGCGCTCACCGACTCGGCGCCCTGGTTCGTGGCCGCCGTCTCCGGGATCACCCTGCTGCTCGGCGCGGGCGCCCTCGCCGGAGCCTGGCTCAGCGGCCGGGTGCCGGGCGAGGCCGCCCGCGGATTCCACCCGCTGCTGGCGACCGCCGCCCGCGCCGCTCAGGACACCGGGTCCTGGCTGATAGGGCTCGGCATCGCCGCGTTCGTCACCTGGGGCCGCCGCGCCTACCGGGACCCCGCCGCCCGCCGCACCATCGGCGTGCTCTGGGACGTCGGCACGTTCTGGCCGCGGGCCGCCCACCCGTTCGCGCCGCCCTGCTACGCCGAGCGCGCCGTCCCCGACCTGACCTGGCGCATGACCGGCTGGACCGGCCGCACCGGCGGCCGCCTGGTGATCTCCGGACACTCCCAGGGCAGCGTCCTCGCGGCGGCCGCCGTCTGGCAGTTGCCGCCGCAGGTCCGCCGCCGGGTCGCCCTGCTCACCTACGGCTCCCCGCTCCGGCGGCTCTACGGACGCTGGTTCCCGGCGTACTTCGGCCCGAGGCAGCTCGCCGCGCTGCACGGGGACGTCGACTGCTGGCGCAACCTCTGGCGGGCCACCGACCCGATCGGCGGCCCGGTCCTCCCGGACGTCCGCGACACCACCGCCCCGGCTCCCGGCCCGGCCGCCGCCCCGGCCGATCCGACACCCCCTCCGGAGCCTCCCGGCCCAACACCCCCTCCGGCGCCTCCCGGCCCGGGAGCCCCTTCCGGGCCGGCGGCTCCGGCCGGCTCCGTGGACCGGGGGCCGCTCGCCGACCCGCTCGCCTACGGGCGCAGCGCCGGCCACCCGCTGCCCGCGCCGATCCTCGGCCACTTCGACTACCAGGCCGACCCGGCCTTCGCCGCCGAACGCGATGCCCTCCTGGCCCGCTTGGCCGGACCCGCCCGTCGCGGCCGGTCCGGCACGCGCGCCGTACCGGGCCCGAGGGTCAGCAAGGAGCCGGCAGCGCCGGAAGGGCCGGAAGGGCCGGAAGATCCTCCGGGAACAGCAGTGTGAGCTCGTCCGTGCCCGGGTCCGACAGCTGCGCCACCCGGCCCGCATGCCGCTCGACCATCGACTCGAACGTCTGCCGGGCCGTACGGCCGTTGCCGAACGCCGGACCCTTGGGCAGCTCCTTGAAGTACGCCAGCAGCGCCTCGGCGGTGCCCTTCCCGAGCCGGTACTCGTGCTCCTCCGCCTGCTGCTCCACGATCCGCAGCAGGTCCTGCGGGCCGTAGTCGTCGAAGGTGATGGTCCGGGAGAACCGGGAGGCCACCCCCGGATTGACGGTCAGGAAGCGGTCCATCTCCGCCGTGTACCCGGCGACGATCACCACGACCGCGTCCCGGTGGTCCTCCATCAGCTTCACGAGGGTGTCGATCGCCTCGCGCCCGAAGTCCCGGCCCGAGTCCTCCGGCGCCAGCGCGTACGCCTCGTCGATGAACAGCACCCCGCCGCGCGCCCGCTCGAACGCCTCCTGCGTACGGATCGCCGTGGAGCCGATGTGCTCACCGACCAGGTCCACACGGGAGACCTCCACCAGGTGGCCGCGCTCCAGCACCCCGAGCGAGGCGAGGATCTCTCCGTAGAGCCGGGCCACCGTCGTCTTGCCGGTGCCGGGGGAGCCGGTGAAGACCAGATGACGGCGCACCGAAGCGGCCTTGAGCCCCGCCTGCTGCCGCCGCCGACCCACCTCGATCATGTCGGTGAGCGCCCGCACCTCGCGTTTGACGCTCTCCAGGCCCACCAGCGCGTCGAGCTGGCCCAGCACCTCGCCGGAGCCGCGCGCCGCCGATGATCCCCCGCCCGTCTCCTCCGCGGGGCGCGGAGCCGGCACCTGCGCCGGCCCTGGGCCCCGGTCGCCGACCGCGCTCACCGTACGTATGCCCGGACGCTCGCCGGTCAGTGCCCCGGCCGCGGCCGACTGTGCGGCGAGCCGCGACCCCGATCCGTCGCCGGTGCACTCCTCGGCGACCGGGCCGTCCTCGGCGAACTCGTAACCCCCGCGCGCGCAGCGCTCGGTGTGGCAGCGGGTCAGCGCGGTGCGGCAACCGTCGAGGACGTGGAAGCCGAAACCGGAACTGCCGGTCACCTGGCAGGCCTGGAAGCTACCGCGGCCGCCCGCAGATACGTAGAAGCCCGCTTCGGACGGGGAGCTGACCGTGCACCGCTCCACGGTCGGGTCGGCGCCCTTGGTGACGATCACCCCCGTCTGGACGGCGTCGATCGTGCAGTTGGCGAGGGTGCCGCCGCTGCCGTGGTCGCGGAACCAGGCCCCGGTCGCCGCCTCGCGGATCCGGCAGTCGTCGACCTGGACGGTCGCGCCGTCGCTGACCGAGACGGCCGTGTTGCGCACCTGCGACAGATCGCTGTCGACGACATCGGCGCGCGAGCCCCGGTCCAGGACGAACACCGCGTCCGGCACGTCGTGGACGCGGCAGGAGCTCAGCGAGGCGGTGGCCCCGTCGCTGATCCACACCGCCGGATAGTCGCCCGTGCTGTCGTGGATCTCGCAGGACTCGGCATCCACCCGGGTACCCGGATCCCACACCGACAGACCGTTGCGGCCGAACCGGCGGACCGTGGTGCGGCTGAGGGTGAGCACCGAACGCGAACGAAGGTCCACCGCGTTCTCCGGGATGTCGTGGATGTCGCACCCGGCCAGGGTGAGCACGGCGTCCGTGTCGAGGGTGACCCCGTCCGCCGAGGTGCGGTGCACCGCGCAGTCGGTGAGGCGGGCCGCGGCACGCGCGGCGACCTGCACGCCCGTCCCCTTGATCTCGTACACCTCGCAGCCCAGCGCCTCCAGGCCCGAACCCTCGCCGGTGACCGCGATGCCCGCCCCCGACGCGTGGTGGACCCGGCAGCGCTCCAGACGCGGACTTCCACCGCCGCGGACGGACACCCCGGTTTGCCCGGCCGCCACCACCTCGCACTCCTCGAACACCCCGCCGCCGCCGTCCAACACGGAGATCCCGATGCCCGTGGGGTTCTCCACCGTGCACCGCCGCACCAGGGGCCGGGCCCCGCCGCGCACCTCGATGCCCGTCGCCGACCGGGTGCTCACCCGGAGGTCGGTGAGCTCGGGGGAACCCTCCTCGACGAGCAGCGCGGGCGCCGCCCGGTCCTGCCCCTCCAGATGCAGGTCCTGGACCACGGCCGAGGCGCGCACGGTCAGCGCGACCCCGTCGAGCGGGGCGATCCGCACCGAACCCACCGAGCCCTCCGGCCCGCGCAGGATGACGGCATGGTTCAGCACCAGGTTCTCCTGGTAGGTGCCGGGGCCGACGGACAGCACGTCCCCGTCGCCCGCGACGGCGAGCGCGGCGGCCAGCGTCGGATACTCAACCGAGCGGCGCCGCCACCGCGACGACCCGCCGTGCGTCACCTGGACCGTGCCCTGTGCCATGGTTCTGTCGTGCCCCCGCCCTCGTACTCACGCTGTCGAAGCGACTGAGACCGCCGCCGCCGCCCCTGTAGTGGCGGCGGCCCGGCTCCGACGCTCCACCGTAGCGCGCGCGGGGCCGGTGAGATGCCAGGTCAGCTGCCCGCGCCCGCCCGGCCCCAGTCCGGTCCCGCCGCCGCCCACGCGCGGTCCAGCCGTATGTACCGACGATGCATGAGCCTTCGTACGACCAACCGGCGGACCGTCTCCACCAGCGCGGCCGCCCCGAGGGCGGCGGCCAGGCCCACCACCGCCGCGTGGACGCTCGCCGAGGACCGGTCGAGGGGACGCCCCACGAGCCGGCCCTGCGTATCGGTCCATATCCGGAACCGGTCACCGGCCTGCGGTGGTTCCTCCGCGGCCGGCACCGTGCCCTGGTGGCTGCTGCCGTCGGGCGCGGTCCAGGACGCCACGATCTGCGTACGCTGCGGGGCCTGCCGTTGCGCCGACGGATCGGCCTCCGTCCCCGCGGGCGGGACCGCGGCAGGCCGCACCACCACCGCCGGGACCAGGTACCGCTCCTGCCGCTGTTCACGCGCGGCACGCTGAAGCGTGCCGTCCACCTCCAGGCCCGCGACCGTGCCGACGGCCGGAGCCACCAACAGGACGCACACCAGCGCGGCGAACGCCACCCATGCCTCGAAGAGGTCAGTCGTCCGGCGCAGCGGATTGCGCCGCCAACGCCACACACCCATTGCTGTCCACACGGTCCGGCTCCCCCAACTTGTGCCAGTCTCCGTCTGCCTGCGGTCCAAGCCTCCCGCATGCCCCGAAAAACCGCATTCCGGGACGCGCGGCAGCCTTGTCACCCGATCCGGTGCACGGTCCCGGTGGTCTAAGCCGAGCCCGCGCACTTTCCCGTCACACCTGTCGAATGCACCAACGGCCCGCCCGTGGTGCTTGGTTCCAGCGATCCTCCAGAGCCGCCCGAAGGTGTCATTCCAGGACGCGGACCTCGTCGCCCACGCGCACCGTTCCCACCCGCACGGGAACCAGCTGCCGCCCGAAGGCCAGCGACTTGCCGATCCGCCGGTGCCGGGCCAGCGTCTTCAGCGGTTCCTTGCCGCGCTCCGCCGTCGCCTGGTCCGTGGTCGTGACGATGCACCGCCCGCACTCCCGGACGCCGCGGAACACGGCGTCGCCGATCGCGATGCGCCGCCAGTCGTCCTCGGCCCACGCCTCGGCGCCGGCGACCACGATGTTCGGGCGGAATCGATTCATCGGCAGCGGACCCTCTTCGGGATGGTCCCCCTGCGCGATCAGCGCATTCAGGGCGTCCAGCGACGTGAGGGTGGCGAGAAGGACCGGATAGGCGTCCGCGAGGCTCACCGACTCACCCGGCAGCGCGTACTTCGGGTCCACGGGCCGCCGCACGGCGGGCTCGTCCATGTGCACCAGCCGCGCCGGCACCCCCAGGTAGGCGCTGAACCAGTCGGCCGCGGCGCTCGACGCGACCACGGTCTCGATCTTCTTGCCGAACAGGACGACCGGCTCCAGGGGACCCGGCGCAGGCGCCTCCACGACCAGCTCGGCCATGCCCGGAGCGGACAGCGCGATGGCGCCGCCCCCCAGCGGACGCGCCGCGGCCAACGCCAGCCGGGGCTGCTGGCGTTGGGTGATGACCGTGCCCTCGGTGTCGACCAGTGCCCACCGCCGGTCCCCGGACAGACCCCAGGGCTCCACGGCCACCTCGTCGGGAGCTGTCCCCGCTACCGACTTGACGGGATGGACGTGGAGCGCCTGGACATACAAGTTCGACATGGGAGCATCCTGCCAGGAGCTCCCGCGCACGCCCCAGTGAGCGCCCGGGGGCCCGTCAGTAGCCGCGCCCCTGGTACGGGCGGCCGTAGGGGTCCTCGTACGAGGCGGCCGGAACCGGAGCCGGAACCTGCATCGGGCGCGGAGCGGCCGGACGCATCGCCTCGTACCCGGTGCCCATGGCCACTGGCCGGGGCTGCTGCGGCTGCGCCTGCTGCATGTAACCCGCGCGGGCCACGGCCGGCTGCTGCTGCGGGATGTACGGGGCGGGCGCGTTCTGCAGGGGCATCGGCGCGGGCGCCGCCTGCTGGTACGGGTACCCGTACGCAGGGGCTTGCTGCTGCTGCGGCACGGCCGGGGGCAGCGCGGCCGGCAGCGCGGGCAGCGAGGAGGCGAGGGCCGGGAGGTACCCACCGCTCGAATAGCCGGCGCTCGGGGAGTCGTACGCGGCCGGAACGCGGATCGGGGCGATCTGCGGAGTGCCGCGTTCGGCGACGAGGGAGTCGTAGATGGGGGTGTCCGGGAAGGAGGGCGCGGAGTAGTAACCGCCGCCATAAGTGGAGCGGGGGGAGGTCATGGGACCTAAGTTAAGCCCACGACTTCACCGGGTCCATAGCGAGGTGTGACGAACACCGCGCTGACCTGCATATTCGCAGGTCAGAGCCACACGCTTCACTTCGCGTTCACGTGCACGTTTTCGCCACTTCCGCACCGGGTTGTTCCTACTCGTACTCACCGGTTGGGTGTTGCACGGATGTGTTGCTGACATAGCGTCACAACACGGTGACCTGGGATGACATCGGCCCGGTGGGCGGTTTGTCGTTTCAGGCATCACTTGGGCGGGCATAGGTACGGCCCTTCCATGCCGCGCCGCGCCCCCGGTAGTGCTGGACCGCCGAGTCGACGGTCATCAGGAGGTACAGGAAGGCCGTGAGCGGAAGCAGCGGGGCGAGCACGACGGGCTGGCGGTAGTACCGCAGCATCGGCAGATAGGTGCCGGCCATCAACAGCCAGGCGAGCCCGCCCGCCCACGCGGTGGCGGCGTGCCCGCCGGCCAGCCCCGCCAGGAGGGCGGCGGGGGGGACGAGGTAGACGAGCACGAGCCCGGCCACCGTCCCGGCCAGCAGCAGGGGCTGGTGACGCAGTTGCGCGTACGCGCTGCGCGAGACCATCCGCCACAGGTCGGCGAGTGCCGGGTACGGACGCACGCTGTCCACCCGTTCCGCGAGCCCCAGCCAGATCCGGCCGCCCGAGCGCCGGACCGCGCGCGCGAGGGAGACGTCGTCGATGACGGCGTGCCGGATCGAATCCGGAACCCCCGCCCGCACCGCCGCCCCGGTCCGCAGCAGGACGCAGCCGCCCGCCGCGGCGGCGGTCCGGCCGGTCGGGCGGTTGATCCGTCGGAAGGGGTAGAGCTGGGCGAAGAAGTACACGAAGGCCGGTACGACGAGCCGCTCCCACGGGCTGACGGCACGGAGCCGGGCCATCTGCGAGACCAGATCGAGCTCGGCGGTCGTCGCGGCCGCGACGAGCTCGCGCAGGCTGTCGGGCTCGTGCGCGATGTCGGCGTCGGTGAGCAGGAGGTACTCGGGCTCGCTGGCACGAGCGGTCCGGGCCAGCGCGATGCCGTGGCGCAGCGCCCACAGCTTCCCGGTCCAGCCGGGTTCCGGCTCGCCGGGGGAGACGACGGTGAGGGGCAGCCCGGGCTGCTGCCGGGCCAGCCGCCGGGCCAGGGCGCCGGTCCCGTCGGTGCTGCCGTCGTCGACCAGGATGACCTCGGCTTCGCCGGGATAGTCCTGCGCGAGCAGCGAAGGCAGGCTGCACGGCAGCACCTCGGCCTCGTCCCGGGCCGGGACCACGATGGCGACGGAGGGCCAGCGGGCGGGGGCACTGCGCGGCGGCAGCCGCACGTCGGTCCGCCAGAACATGCCTTGGGCGAGCGTGAGCCAGATCCAGACGAGAAGGGACGCGCAGGCGGCGCAGAGAAGGCCCATGCGCGCAGTCTGCCGAACCTTTCGGGGCATGTCGCGCATTCGGGGGGTCGGGGGCCGAGGTGGCGGGGTCCGTGCGCTCGGTGATGGCGGGGGGCGGTCCCGGCAGCCGCCCCCACCTCCAGCCCCTTGGCCGGTTCTCGTGCGCTCGCCCCCGCGGGGGACCTCCCGCCTCGGGCGGCTCGCGTCGGCGCGGGTACGGCTCGGAGGGGGTGCCGGCCAGCGGGTTTCCAGGTTCGAGGGGGTCGGCGTCTCCCGTCGGGCCGGCTTCGGGTCCCCCTGCGGCACAGCCGGGTTCCGGCCGCCGTGGGCCTCCGTTTGGGGTTTTCGGGTCGGGCTTCGATTAAGGTGACCAGGTGAAGATCGCCCTCATGGACTCCGGAATCGGCCTCCTCGCGGCGGCCGCCGAGATGCGGCGGCTGCGGCCCGACGTCGATCTGGTCCTCTCCTCCGACCCCCTCGGCATGCCCTGGGGGCCGCGTACCCCCGACGATCTGACCGGGCGGGCTGTGGGTGTGGCCCGGGCCGCCGCGGGGCACCGGCCGGACGCGCTGATCGTGGCCTGCAACACCGCCTCCGTGCACGCCCTGCCCACCCTCCGGGCCGAGCTCGAACCCGGAATCCCGGTGATCGGGACCGTGCCCGCGATCAAGCCCGCTGCCGCCGCGGGCGGGCGCGTGGCCATCTGGGCCACCCCCGCCACCACCGGCAGCCCCTACCAGCGCGGGCTGATCCGTGACTTCGCCGCCGGGGCCCGGGTCACCGAGGTGCCCTGCCCGGGGCTCGCCGACGCGGTCG
The DNA here is from genome assembly GCF_041431095.1 of Streptomyces sp. NBC_00597. GTDB lineage: Bacteria > Actinomycetota > Actinomycetes > Streptomycetales > Streptomycetaceae > Streptomyces. The sequence continues at coordinate 1,991,580 of NZ_CP107757.1, read as the reverse complement.
AAGTGGGGGACGACGCCGCCATCGCGGCGGCCGTCGCCGCTGCTGCCGCGCTGACCCCGACCGACGCCACCGACATCGTCCTCGGCTGCACGCACTACGAGCTCGTCGACGCGATCATCCGCGCCGCCCTGGCCGAGCGGACCGGCGGCGCCGAGCTCCGCTTCCACGGTTCCGCCGAGCCCGTCGCCGTACAGGCGCTGCGCCGCCTCGGCGCCCTCCCCGATCCCGGTCTGCCCCGTACCGGAACCCTGACCGTCCTGCTCAGCGGGCAGGAGGGCGAGCTCCCCGCCGCCGCGCTCGGCTACGCCGAAGGGCGGCTGCTCGTGGGTGAGGGCGCGCCCGTCGGGAGATGACCCCGCAGGACCTCGACCTCGTCCCGGCCGCCACCGGTCCGGCGCGAAACCGCTGCCACGGCGCTGACCGCGCGGTGCCTGCGGTCAGCGCCCGAGGCTGATCCGCCCGACCGCTACGCATGTTCCGCCAGCGAGCGGGCCAGCTCGCCCAGTGCGGACGCGTCCAGTACCCGGTCGCCGAAACCGGGCAGCGGTACGTGTAGCGCGGCGGTCCATTCGGGCGGGATCGCCGCCTGACCGTAGCGGGCTCCGGCCAGGGTGCCGGTGACCGCCGCCACCGTGTCGGTGTCCCCGCCGAGGTCCACGGCGGCCCGGACGGCCGGGGCGAACCCGGTGGTCGTCCGCAGCGCCCACACCGCGGAGCCCAGGCAGGGCCACACCGCCCCGTTGAACTCGGTGGCCAGCGCCGGATGCCAGTCGGGGCCGAGGACGACCCGGTACCGCTCTCGGTGGTCGGGGTGCACCGCGCCGAGCACCTCGGGGAGGGCGGCCAGCGGATCGTCCCCGCCGAGAGCCACCCGTACGAGCTCGTGCAGTACGGCCGTGCCCTCCCAGGCCGCCCGGTCGCCGTGCGTCAGCGCGGCGATCCGTCGGGCGGCGTCCATCGTCGCCTCGCGTCCGTCGGCGGCGAAGTACACCGCCGAGGTGGAGGCCCGCATCAGGGAACCGTTGCCGGCCGCCCGCGCGTTGATCTGGAAGTGCAGTGCGGCGGCCAGGTCCCAGGCCTCGCCGCTGGTCAGCACGTCCTCCGTCTGGAGCCCGATGTCCTTGGGATGGCCGGCCGCCCAGCGCTGGAACCGCCCGAAGACATCGGGGAGTTCGAGACCGCCGTGCTCCAGGAGTGATTCGCCGACCAGGACGGCCATCTGCGTGTCATCGGTCGCCTCGCCCGGATCCCAGCCGCCGCCCCCGCGCATCTCCTCGCCGCGGGCCGTCAACTCCCCGGCGGGACCGAACTCGTAGGGCGCGCCGAGCGCGTCACCCACGGCCGAGCCCAGGACGGCGCCGACGGCGCGGTCGAGTTGAGTGATCACGTTTCCTCCTCGGGCGGTTGGGGGCATACGCAGGCCAGTACACCGCGTGCGAAGCCGTCCGGGTCGTCGAGTCCGGCGGCGGCGAGGGTGTCCGGCGCCCCGGCCAGCAGGTGGGGGATCGCACCGTGCAGGGCGAGCGTGAGAGCCCGGGCCCGGTCCGGTCCGGCCGCGAGCCCGGCCGCGCGCAGCAGCCGCTCGTGCGCCGCGAAGTCCGCCGAGCCGATCGGGTCCAGCAGTGCGGCCAGCCACGGGCGCCGCGCCGCCTCGGTCTGGAGCTCCAGGTAGGCGAGTACGCGCGGCCGTCCGGGGCCGGCCACGTCGCGCAGCAGTCCGGCGAGCAGGGTCGCCAGGCCGGCCCGGTCGGCGGGCCCCGGCCCGGCTCCGGCAAGGCGGGCGGTCAGTGCCCGGTACTGCTCCAGGCAGCGTTCGGCGGCGGCCCGCAGGAGCGCGTCGCGGGTCGGGAAGTAGTTCTTGGCCGTGCCCAGCGGTACGGCGGCAGCCATGTCGACGGCACGGTGCGTCAGTCCGCGCCCGCCCGCTCCCGCCAGCACGGTGACGGCCGCGTCGCGCAGCCGGTCCCTCCGGTCCTGATTCACGTTGCCACTTAACCACAGCCGTGGTACCGCAGGTGTGGTAGTCGTGGGCGTGCTCGCGGGATCGCGTGGTGCGCGGGCCGAGGAGGGACGCCGTGCGGAACGGCACGAACGGCGTGAACGGCAGGAACGGCAGGAACGGCCTCGATGTCGAGGCCCTGGCCCGCGCGGTCGCCGCCCACGGGCGGGCCGGCCTGCCCGCCGCCCTGCGCGCGTACGACGGCGAGCGCCGCCGCAGTGCCCAGCGCGTCGCCTTCGCCTCGCGGACCCTGCACCGCTTCGTGAGCGGCCGGCGCCCCGCCCTGCGCGACGCGCTCGTCGGCCTCCTGCCCGGCCGAGCCCGGGGTCACCCGCCCGCCAGCCGGCCCTCCAGCTCGTCCTGGGACACGTCCTCCAGGTGGGTCAGGAACACCCACAGGTGCCCGAACGGGTCCCGGAGGATGGCGGTCCGGTCGCCGTGGAACTGGTCGGTCGGCGGCTGGAGCAGTTCGGCGCCCTCGGCCACCGCCGTCCGTACGAGTGCGTCCACGTCCGGTACGAACACGTGCAGCGCGGCGGAGGTGCCGCCCAGCGCGGGCGGGGCGCTGAAGGGTCCTTCGGAGACGTCGCCGAGCATCAGAGTGGCCCCGGCGATCCGTACCTCGGCGTGCAACACCCCGCCTTCGGGGTGATCGAGGCGGAAGTCCTCGACGGCGTCGAAGGCCCGCCGGTAGAAGGAGAGCGCGGCCGGTGCGTCGGCCACCATGATGTGCGGCACCACCGCGGTGCGGTAGCGATCGGGAACGGTCTGTACGGCGCGCTGGTCTGCCTCGTGAGTGCTCATGGGTGCGAACGTAGGACCTCAAGTTTGCTTGAGGTCAAGGCCGGGCAGGTGACTTCGCGACGCCCCCGCGCCGCGAGGGCGACAGGCAGTGGCGCAGATGCGGAACGTGAGTACGCTGCTACACATGACGGTTCACCCCCCGGGTCCGCTGTGGACGGGACGGGCCTCCAACCGCGCGCAGTGGCTCCTCGCCGTGGCCGGTGCGGCCTGCCTCGCACTCGGCGTGGGGCTCGCCGTCGACTCGAACTGGACCGGCGGCACCGTCCCGCTGCTGATGTCCGTCATCGGCTGCCTCGCCGTCGGCCTGCTGATCCTCTACGGCACCCTCGCTTTCGTGCACGTCGCCGTCACCGTCGACGCCGAGGCGATGGAGGTCCGCTGCGGCCACATCGGGCTGCCGCGCCGCAAGATCCGGCTCGTGGAGGTGGACTCCGCCGAGTTCCTCCCCCGGATCACCCCCCAACAGTGGGGCGGTTGGGGCTACCGCTGGCGGCCCGACAAGGGCACCGCCGTCATCGTCCGGCGCGGCGAGGGAGTCGAACTGCGGCTCGGCGACGGCAAGGTGTTCACGGTCACCGTCGACGATGCCGAGAACGCGGTCCGGGTCATCCGAACCCACCTGCGGACCCTTGCCCGCTGAAGGTCCTCCCGCTGCCGGCGGGTGGGCACGTACACTCCGGCAAATGAGCAGCAGCATCACCGCAGAGCCCGGCCGCGCCGCGGAGGCGGAAGCCGGAATCGAAGCCGCCGCATCGCCGTGGAAGCGGTGGGCGGCCTCCTGGCCGCTGCGCGCCGCCCTCGCGGCCGGCTCCGGCGCCCTGCTCTACCTGAGCTTCCCTCCCCGCCCGCTGTGGTGGCTGGCCCCCTTCGCCCTCGCCGTGCTCGGCGGCTGCCTCCGCGGCCGCCGCGCCCGCGCCGGCTTCGGCCTCGGGCTCTTGCACGGCCTCGGCTTCCTGCTGCCGCTGCTCGTCTGGACCAGCGAGGGAGTCGGCCCGGTCCCCTGGCTCGCCCTCGTCACCCTCGAAGCCCTCCTGATCGGCCTCACCTGCCTCGGGATCACCCTCGTCAGCAGGCTCCCCGCCTGGCCCCTGTGGGGCGCGGCCGTCTGGATCGCGGGCGAGGCACTGCGCGCCCGGGCCCCCTTCGGCGGCTTCCCCTGGGGGAAGCTCGCCTTCGGCCAGGCCGACGGGATCTTCCTGCCGCTCGCCGCCCTCGGCGGCACCCCGCTGCTGTCCTTCGCCGTCGCCCTCTGCGGATTCGGGCTGTACGAGGCCCTGCGCGTGGCCCTGGGCCACCCCCGCCGGGCCGCCGCGGCCCTCGCCGCGCTCGCCGTCGCCACCCCGATCGGCGCGGCGCTCGCAGCCCGACCGCTCGTGTCCGACGCCCCCGAGAAGGGCACCGCCGTGGCCGCCGTCGTCCAGGGCAACGTCCCGCGAGCCGGTTTCGACTTCAACGCCCAGCGCCGCGCGGTCCTCGACAACCACGCCAACCGCACGCTCCAGCTCGCCGCGGACGTCAGCGCCGGACGGGTCACCGCGCCCGACTTCGTGGTCTGGCCGGAGAACTCCTCCGACATCGACCCGTACATCGAGCCCGATGCGTACGCCGTCATCGACGAGGCGGTCAAGACCATCGGCGTCCCGGTCGCGATCGGCTCCGTACTGGTGCCGGAGACCGGCCCGCTGCGCAACACGATGATCCTGTGGGACCCGGTCAAGGGGCCCGTCGACACCTACGACAAGCGCAAGATCCAGCCCTTCGGCGAGCGCATCCCGATGCGGTCCTTCGTCCGGCTCTTCAGCTCGGACGTGGACCGGGTGCAGCGCGACTTCGGCCCCGGCAAGAAGCCGGGCGTCTTCGACATGGCGGGCAGCCGGGTCGGCATGGTCACCTGCTACGAGGCCGCCTTCGACGACGCGGTGCGCTCCACGGTCCGGGCGGGGGCGCAGGTGATCGCCGTGCCGAGCAACAACGCGACGTTCGGCCGCTCGCAGATGACCTACCAGCAGCTCGCGATGGACCGGGTGCGCGCGGTCGAACACAGCCGGACCGTGCTCGTCCCCGTCACCAGCGGTGTCAGCGCGGTGATCCGCCCCGACGGGGAGATCGTCCAGGAGACGAAGATGTTCACGGCGGACGCGCTCGTCGCCGAGATCCCGCTGCGCTCCACGCAGACCCCGGCCACCCGCTTCGGCCCGCTGCCCGAGTACGCGCTGCTCCTGGTCGCGGCGGGCGGCCTCGGCTGGACCCTCGCCCGCCGGATCCGGGCCCGCAGGACGTCCTGACGGGGTGGCGCCGGCGGTTTCGTAGGGTCGGGGGATGACCACACCTGATTTCATCCGCCAGATCCGCGCCTCCGCCGGGAACCAGCTGCTCCTGCTGCCCGGGGTGACCGCCATCGTCTTCGACGACCGGGGGCGCGTACTGCTCGGCCGGCGCTCCGACACCGGCCGCTGGTCCGTGGTCGGCGGGATCGCGGAGCCGGGGGAGCAGCCCGCCGTGACGGCGGTGCGCGAGGTGTACGAGGAGACGGCGGTGCACTGCGTGCCGGAGCGGGTGGTGCTGGTGCAGATGCTCGAACCGATCACCTACCCGAACGGCGACGTCTGCCAGTTCCAGGACATCACCTTCCGCTGCCGGGCCACCGGCGGAGAGGCCCGGGCCAACGACAGCGAGTCGCTGGAGGTGGCCTGGTTCGAGGTGGACGCCCTGCCCCCGCTGGAGCCCTTCGCGGTGGACCGCATCCACCGCGCCCAAGGCAACGACCCGACCTGGTTCGCACCCGTGCCCGGGCTCCCGGAGGGGCAGCGCCTCGGCTGACGTCCGGGGCAGGGGTCAGCCTGCGGAGACCGCCGCCTCGCGGTAGAGCTCCAGGGCCTGGTCGCCCATCACCGCGCTGTACGAGACCTCCGGGACCATGCCGCCGTCCTCGTAGCCGCCGAGGACGCCGGTCAGGGCGCCGTCCGCGAGCCAGGGGCTGCCGCTCGTGCCGCCTGCGAGGTCCGGGCAGTCGATCCGCCGCTGCGTCTGCGAGAACAAGCCCGTGGCGTTGGCGCAGCGCAGCGGGACCTCGTCGGTGCTGGGGTAGCCGAGGATCGTCACCGTCACGTCGTCCGGCTGCTCGGTCGCCACCGGGAAGCCGCCCACCGTGTCCTCGATGCGCCGGGTGCCGCCGTCCGCCGGGACGACAGTCGCGAAGGCGATGTCCTGGTCGGGGTCCCGGCCGTCCGTCCACTCCGGGGCGACGTACGTGCCGGTCAGCTTCCACGTGCCGTACGGGGCCTTGCCGTCGCGGTAGCCCGGCGCGAACACCGTGCTGTCCGGATTGTCCAGGCAGTGCGCGGCGGTCGCGATCACATCGCGGTCGTCGCTGTGCACCACGGCCGCAGTGCAGAAGTGCCCGCCGTCGAGGGTGTCGGCGAACAGGGCGCCCACCCGGTTCGCCGCCGCGTCGGATCCGGCCTGGACGGTCACCCCGAGCGGCGGCACGGCCGCGGCGTCGGGCAGGTCCACGCTGACCAGGGCGGCCATCGCGGCCAGCGCCAGCAGGATCCGGGCCGCCGCCAGCCGGGTGCGGGCTCGGTCGGCCTGTCGTCGGAGGTGCATGCGCGGGATCATGCCCCGAGCCTCCCCGCCGAAGCTATGTCCGGAGCCCGATATTCCATATGAATGCGCTGTGAATCCGGGCCCCACAGGTGAGCGGCGCGTGGCGGGGGCGCGCGGGGCGGGCGAGACTGGCAGAGGCGCCAGGGGGGTCCAGGAGGTGTCCCGCCATGACCGCAAAGCGCCGCACGCCCGTGGTGTTCATCCACGGCCTCTGGCTGCATTCCACGAGCTGGGAGGGCTGGGCCGACACCTTCGGCGACGCCGGGTACGAGCCCGTCCTGCCGGAGTGGCCCGGGGTCCCCGACACCGTCGCCGAGGCCCGCCGCCGGCCCGACGACCAGGCGGGGGTCGGGCTCGTCGAGATCTCGGACGCGCACGCCAGGGTGATCCGGGCCCTGCCCGTCCGTCCGGTCCTCGTGGGGCACTCGGTCGGCGGGTTCATCGCCCAGCACCTGCTCGGCCAGGGTCTCGCCGAGGCCGCGGTGGCCATCTGCCCGGGGCAGATCAAGGGCGTCAAGGCGATCGCCCCGGCGCAGGCCAGGTCGACGTTCGCCGTCCTGCGCGATCCCGGCAACACCCGGCGGTCCGTGGCGCTGAACCGCGAGCAGTTCCGCTACGGCTTCGCCAACGCCGTGTCCGAGGAGGAGTCCGAAGAGCTGTACGACGAGTGGACGATCCCGAGCACCGCCCGCCCGCTGTTCCAGCTGGCGCTCGGCAATTTCACCCCGCACTCCCCGGCCGAGGTCGACACCGGGAACGAGACCCGCGGCCCGCTGCTCCTGCTGTCCGGCAGGCTCGACCACACCGTCCCGGACCTGCTGACCCGCTCGACCTACAAGCAGTACAGTCACTCGCACGCGACCACCGAGTACCAGTGCTTCGAGGACCGAGGCCACTCCCTGATCGTCGACCACGGCTGGCCCGATCTGGCCCGCGCCTCGCTGTCCTGGCTGGACTCCCACACCGCGCAGGCCCAAGCCGCCTGACCGTCCGGCGCTACCGGCGCTCGTACACCGTCACCCGGCGGCCCCGGACCTGGCGGTCCTCCACCACCCGGAACCGCTCTTTGAGCACCGCCGCCTTCGCCGCGTCCCGGGCGGCACCCGACGGCTTCGCGACCTTCGCCGAGTCCGTCACCAGCAGCACCCGCCGCTGCCCGAGCAGCGCCGCCCGTATCCGCGCCGGGTCGGCCTCCTCGCCCTTGAGGGTGGCCGAGGCCACCGGGCTCCGCTCCAGGGCGACGTCCACCAGCCCCGTGAAGGAGCCCGGGGAGACCAGCGCCGTGTCCCGCCGGGCGGCCGGTACGAACAGCACCGCGTCCCCGGGCCGCCCCAGGCGGGCCACCTCCCCGGCCACCGACAGCACGTCGTCGACCCGGCTGGCCGGTGCCCGCTTGTCCAGCTCCAACGGCAGCATGGCCACGACCGCGATCCCGGTCACGGCCGGAACGAGCAGGCCCGGCGCCCGCGGGAACCGGGGCCGGACGGCCCGTACGGCGGCGCCCAGACCCGCACCGATCAGCAGGGCCAGTCCCAGCATGCTGAACAGCACGTACCGGTCCAGGAACAGCGGCTGGACCAGGGACATCCCGATCAGGCCGAGCTGCGGCACCGCCAGCAGCGGCAGCCCCACCGCCGTCGCCGACAGCCCGCCCGTGCGCGGCCGGTCCGCGAGGGCGCCGATGCCGCCGATCGCCAGCAGGATCGCCGGGCCGATCATCATGTGCCAGGTGAGCGGCGGTATCCACGACACCTGGTCGGACTGGCTGCGGCTGAACAGCACCAGCGGCAACGCCCCCGCGACCGCGCACGCCCCGTACGCCGCCCAGCGCAGCCACACCCCGCGCCCGGCCCGCACCCACCACAGCGTCGCCGCGTGCGCGGGCAGGACCAGCAGCGACAGCCAGTTCAGTAGCGCGCACACCAGCACCGCGAGCGCGTACCCCGTCCACCGCGGCCAGGCACGCCGGCCGGGCGGCGCCGACAGCAGCGACACCAGCAGCAGGGTCGACAGCCCGGCGCCGGCCGTGACCAGCGCGTACGGCCGGCCCTCCTGCAGGTAGAACTGCACGGCCGGCAGCAGCCCGAGCGCCAGTCCGCCGCCCAGCCCCGCCCAGAAGCCGGCCAGCCGCCGCCCGATCACGGCCACGCAGGCCGCGGCGGCCGCCACCGCCAGCACCGACGGCAGCCGCAGCGTGGTCGTACCCGCCCCGAAGAGCTCGAAGAGCCCGTGCATCAGCAGGTAGTACAGCCCGTGCACGGCGTCGACGTTGCCGAGCATGTCCCATATCTCGCCCGTCGACCGCCCGGCCACCTGCCAGGTCGCCGCCTCGTCCCGCCACACGCTGTCCTGCCGCGAAAGCCCCCACAGACCGAGCCCGAGCGTCCACAGGACGGGAACCAGCCACGTGATCGTCCGCAGGCGGGCGCCGGACCGGTCAGCGGACATGTCGCAAGTCATGGAACTGATCGGGTCCTCGGTACGGGGCGCGGGCGGAAGCCACCAGTCTATGGACGACACGGACGGTTTCCGGACCGGCTGTTGTGCACGGCGGAGCGTGATCGCCGGGCCCGCCCGCCCCTAGCCTCGCCGCAGGAGCACGAACGAGGGGCGGTACCCGGTGAACTGGCTCATCCACGACTACCGCGAGAGCGATCTCGCCGCGGTGGTCCACCTGATCGACACCACGGCCGAACTCGGCCAGGAGTCCGTCTTCTCGCTCGCCGAGTGCATCAGCGCCCTCACCGACCGGCAGCCCTGCGTGGTGGCCGTGCACCAGGGCGTCCCGATCGGTGCGGCCCTCGCCTGCGTCACCGGCGAGCGGGCCTGGGTGATGCGGATCGCGATCGCTGCGGGCTGGCGCGGCCGGGGCCTGGCCAGCGCCCTCCTCGTCGAACTGGAGCGGCGGCTGATCGCCGCCCGCGTCGGGCGGATCGCGTACGTCCTGCCCGAGGAGGACCTGCTCGGCGAGGGCCTCCTCAACGCCGGCTACACGCGCCAGCCCGCCGTCGCCTACTTCGAGAAGACCGAGCCGCTGCACGGACCCGCAGCCGGCCTGCTCGACGACCTCGGCGGCCGCTTCCTCCCCAACGACCTGTGGACCGGGGTCGCCGGCATGGAGCACGAGAAGGACCTCATAGAACGGCGCGTCGTGCTGCCGCTCGCCGAGCCCGAGCGGGCCGCCGCGCACGGCGTGCGGCCGCCGCGCGCCATCACCCTCTTCGGGCCGCCCGGCACCGGCAAGACCACCTTCGCCCGCGCCATTGCCTCCCGGCTCGGCTGGCCCTTCGTGGAACTGTTGCCCTCCCGCCTCGCCGACGAGGGCAACCTGGCCGCCGCGCTGCGCGACGCGTTCGCCCGGATCGCCGAGCTGGAGCGGGTCCTCGTCTTCATCGACGAGGTGGAGGAGATCGCACCCGTGCGCACCGAGCCGGCGCAGCCCGGCGGGATCCACGGGGTCACGAACGAGTTGCTGAAGCTGATCCCCGGGTTCCGGGAGGGCGACGAGCGGTTGCTGGTGTGCGCCACCAACTCCATCCGCTCCCTGGACCCGGCCTTCCTGCGGCCCGGGCGCTTCGACTACCTGATCCCGATCGGCACCCCGGACGCCGGGGCGCGCGCCGCGATCTGGTCCCGCTACACGGCCGGCCGGCCGGACGTGGACGTGGCGGCGCTGGTGGCGGCGAGCGAGCTGTTCACCCCGGCCGACATCGAGCACGCGGCGCGGATCGCGGCGTAGGTGTCCTTCGAGCGGGACCTGGAGGCGGTGGGCGCGCGCGGCGCGGCGGCGGCCCAGCTCGGCGCCTCCACGCAGGACTACCTGGCGGCGGTCGCGCAGTGCCGGCCGACGGTGACCACTGCGATGACGGGCGAGTTCGAGGCGGACATCACCGCCCACGCCCGCTTTTGAACGACCTGCCACGGACGGGTCGGCGCGAAGGGGCCCGCAGCCACTCCCCGAAGCGGCTGCGGGCCTCCCGCGCGGACGAGGCATCCGTGCGGGACGGCCACGCCCCGGTCGGGGTGTTCGCCGGCCGGAACGTGGCGCGCGGTGCCGGGGGGCGTCCCTGAGTCCTCGTCGGCGTCTTCGCGTCAACCAGCGGGAGCGGTGTGCGCGCTTCGGCCGAACGGCATCGGCGGCCTCGACCGGAAGGACGGTGCCGTTGGTCCCGCCCCACCGGGCCGTGGGCCCCGCCGCAGTCCGTCGGCTAGCCGGTGCAGCGGTACGTGAACTGCGTCGCGGCGGTGCGCTCCGCGGGCGAGACCAGCTGGAGCTTGGCCTCGGCCGCGTACGTGCCCCGGCCCTGGAAGGTCCACAGCAGGTGCAGCCGGGCCTCCTTGCGCCCGCGCGGCACCCGCTCGGTGAGCTGCTCCGACTGAGTGCCGTCGGAGCGGATCCACCGGTACGTGAGGGTCCCCGCCCGGCCGTTGGTCCGTACGACCGCCACCACGTCCGCCGTGGAATCGCAGCCGGGACCCTGCGGGCCGGCGGCGACCGTCACGTCCCGTACCTCCAGGGCCGGGCCGTACCGCTGCCAGGCCAGGTACGCGAGCACCGCGAGCAGGACGGCGGCGGCCAGGGTGTACCGGCGCCACTCCGCGCGCCGTCGGCGCGGCACGGGTTCGGCGACCACGGGGAACGGGGCCGGCATCGCGGCGGTCACCCCGGGCCCGAACCGCAGGACCGACCCCTCGATCCGGTCGGGCACGGCCTCCTGCGGCGGTTGCGGCAGCGGGAGCGTCCGGGACTCCGGCTGCGGGGGCCCGCTGAACCAGTGACTGCCGAGGACGGTGGCGCTGTAGTCGTCGTCGCTCATCCGATCGTGCACCTCCTGATGTAGACCTGGGAGGTCGAGGAACCATTGCCGGCGGCGGGCTTCGTGGTGGCGCGCACGCCCCAGTAGCAGCCCCGACCGCCGAAGGTGTGGGTCTTGACGAGCGGTGCCGCGGCGCCCGGCTGGTACGTCAGGGTGTCGGAGGCGCCGTCCGGCGTGCCGAGCTTCCCCTCCGCGCTGCCGGTGAACCATTCCAGGACCACCGTCACCGGCGCCGTGCCCTTCGCCTCGACCGTCACCGTCGCCTGCCCCAGGGACGGGCCCGTCTCGCGGAGGGTGACGGACACCGCGCCGACGACCACCGTCGGTTTCGGCGAGGGCGGCGCGGTGGTCGGCGCACTCGTCGTCGGCGGGATGGTCGTCGGCGTCGCCACCGGCGACCAACTCGGGCTCGGCGTCGATGACGGGGAAGGCGTCGGCGACGTGGACGGGGACAGCGAGGGGGAGGGGGACGGGGACGGCGAGGAAGTGGCGGACACGCTCGGACCCGGCGCCGGCGACGGGCCGGTGGCGCCCGGGCTCGCACTCGACGTCGCGAACGCGTTCAGCGCGGCGGCACCGCCGGCCTCCCCTCCGGCCGCACTGTAGGTGAGCGCGGCCAGCACCCCCAGGACCAGCGCCGCGCCGCCCGCGATCAGGCCGCGCCGGCCCGGCGCCCAGCGGGAAGGGCTCGCGATCGTGGTCGTGGCCACCGCCGTGGTCCCGGCTGCCGGAGCGCCGGCGGAGGGGAACAGCAGCGGCAGCAGCGCGGCCAGCGCCGCGAGCTTGCGCTGCCCGCGCTCCTCCCAATCCGGTCCGTACGCGGCGAGCGCCACGTCCTCCAGTTCCGCCACGAACGCCTCGGCGTTCTCCGGCCGCTGCTCCGGAACCTTGGCCAGACCCCGCCGGATCAGCGGGCGCACCGGTTCGGGCGCCTCGGTCTCCGGCACCGGGGCCTCGATGTGCTGGACCGCCAGCTCCGCGAAGTTCTCCCCGGCGAAGGGCTTGCGGCCGGTCAGGCACTCGAAGAAGGTCGCCGTCGCCGCGTACACGTCGGCCGCGGGCGAGGCCGGCCGGCCCTGCCACTGCTCGGGGGCCATGTACGCCGGAGTGCCGGCCACGCCCGGGGTCGTCCCGCGGCGCGCCGCGATGCCGAAGTCCACCAGCTTCGAGGAGCCGTCGGCGCCGACCAGTACGTTCTCGGGCTTGTAGTCGCGGTGGACGACGCCCGCCCGGTGCGCCGCGGCCAGGCCCAGCAGCGAGCCCTTCAGCACCACCAGCGCGGCCTCGGGATCGGTCTGCCCGGCCTGCTTCAGCAGGGCGCGCAGGGAGATCCCGTCGACCAGTTCCATGACGATGGCGGCGCCACCGGGAGCCGTCGTGTACTCGACGTACTCGTACAAGCGCACCACGTACGGCGTGTCCAGTCCGCCGAGCAGCCGCGCCTCGGCCCGGAACTCCCCGACGAACGCAGGGTCCTCGCGCAGCCGGTCGCTGAGGTACTTCACCGCGACCGGGGTGCCCGTGGCTTCGTGGACGGCGAGGACCACGCGGCCACTGCCGCCCGAGCCGAGCTCGCGGACCTGCGCGTAGCCGGGCACCGTCCATTCGTTCTTCATCGTCTGCCCCCGTCCGTGGCGTCACCGAGTCCCCGGCCCGGTCGTTCCGAGCGGCCACACCCAGGGACACGGTTTCCGCCACGGCTGGTTCCCAACCTGGCGGGGCGTCTCACCGGTGTTCAGGCCGCGGCCCGCGCGGCGCCGATCATGGCGTGCAGCCGGTCGGCCGCCGCCCGCCCGAAGGCCGGGTCGTTGATGTGGGTGTCGTAGTCGTAGAGCCGGGCGGAGCTGCCCCGCAGCCCCTCGCGCAGCGCCGAGAACAGGGCCCGGTCCGCGTCCGGGTCATGGTAGGTGCCGCCCGGCGCGCCCAGCGTGGACAGTCCGCGGAGTGGGACGCACACGGCCGTGGGGCCGGTCGCCGCACGGAGTTTGGAGGCGACCCGGCGGCCCAGCTCCGCGCATTCGGAGCGGGTCGTGCGGATCACCGTGACGGACGGGTTGTGCACGTGGACCCGGCGGTAGCGGGCCCGTTCGGGCAGGGTCTCCAGCGGGCCGAACTTCACCATGTCCAGCGCCCCCAGGCTCACCACCTGCGGAATCCCGGCCCGCCCGGCGGCGCTGAGCCGGTCGGGGCCGGCGGTGAGGATGCCGCCGCACAGGTCGTCGGCGAGCTCGCTGAGCGTCAGGTCGAGTACGCCGGCGAAGATGCCCTGCCCGGCCAGGGTCTCCAGGGTGCGGCCGCCGGTCCCGCTGGAGTGGAAGACCAGCACCTCGTAGCCGAGTTCCGTCAGCCGTTCGCGGGCGGCGTCCACACCCGCCGTGGTGACGCCCGCCATGCTCGCCGCGACCAGCGGGCGGGAGCCCGCGCCGAGTCTGGCCGGGCGGCGCAGCTCCATCGAGGACCGCTCGAAGGCCTTGGCCATCCCCGCGGCCGCCTCGACCGCGTTCGCCAGGACCGGCGCGGAGATGCTGTTGATCCCCGCGATGTCCACCACGCTGTACATCATCGCGATGTCCGAGGATCCGACGTACGGGGCCACGTCCCCGGACGCCATGGACGAGACCATCAGCTTCGGCACGCCCAGCGGTAGGGCGCGCATCGCCCGGGTGGCTATGGAGGTGCCGCCGCTGCCGCCTATGGCGAGCACCCCGTGCAGCCGTCCTTCGGCGTGCAGGCGTAAGAGCGTCGCCTCGGCGCCGTTGGCCATCGCGGTCACGGCCGCACCCCGGTCGGCGGCTGTTCGTAGGTCCGACAGTTCCGTTCCCGCCGCCCGGGCCACCGCTTCGCGCGGTATGTCCGCGGGCACCCGGGGATCGCCCATGATTCCTGTGTCGACCATGATCACTTCGACGCCGGTGCGCAGCAGCCTCTCGCGCAGCCAGCCGTACTCGACACCCTTGGTGTCCAGGGTTCCCACCAGCACGACGTTCGTCATATGTGCAATGTCCAGGCAGGTGGGGTTTGTTGGCAAGTCAAGGTCGGGTCAACCTCGCGGCAACCCCAACAGCCTCTCCAGGAAAGGAATTTGAGAGGGAATCAGTTTGGTTTCGGCCATGGGTGGAGCGAACCAGGCCACCCGGTCCAGCTCGGGGAACTCCTGCGTCCGGCCCGAGTGCGGAGGCCACTCCATCGTGAACGTCCCGGGCACCATCAGCGCCGGGTCGAGGTCCGCCCGCACGGCCCAGATCGTCACCAGCTTGCCGTTCGGGATCCGCAGCTCGCCGAGCGGGAGGTAGGAGCCCTCCGGCGGCGGCAGGCCGATCTCCTCCGTGAACTCGCGGCGGGCCGCGTCGAGCGGGGTCTCGTCGGCCTCGTACTCACCCTTGGGGATGGCCCAGGCCCCGTCGTCCTTGTGCTCCCAGAACGGGCCGCCCATATGGCCGAGGAGCACCTCGATGCCATCGTCCGCCGTGCGGAACAGGAGCAGTCCGGCGCTGCGCTTCTGCGTCATGCGTCCATGTATGCCCCGCCGAGCGGCCGGTCAGTGCGGCGCGTGCCGGCGCGTGCCGGCCGGCCGGTCAGTGGTCGTGCGGGCCCTGGCGGTGCACCGGGCCGTGCGCGTCCGCGCAGTGCGGGTCGGCCGGGTCCTCGCCGTGGCGGCCGACGCTGAGCAGCGCCTCCTGTACGTGGTCCACCTGGAGGGTGGTGTGGGTGATCCCGTACTCCTTCTCCAGCAGCCGCTCCAGGTCGCGGCGTACGGCATGGCAGTCACCGGCCGGTTCGACGAGGACGTGCGCGGACAGCGCCGCCTGACCGGAGGTGATCGTCCAGATGTGCAGGTCGTGCACCTCGGTGACCGGCGGGTGCCCGACCAGCCGGTCGCCCACCGCGTCCGGGTCCATGTGGGCCGGTGCGGCCTCCAGGAAGATCCGGCCGGACTCGCGGACCAGCCCGTAGCCCGCCTTGATCATCAGCGCCACGACCACGAGGGTGGCGATGGCGTCGGCCTGGACGAATCCCGTGGTGAGCACGATCAGACCGGCGACGGCGGTGCCGATGAAGGCGAACAGGTCGTTCAGTATGTGCTGGTAGGCGCCCTCGACGGCGAGCGAGGAGCGGTTCGCCCTGGAGATGCACCACGCGGCGGCCACGTTCACGACGATGCCCGCGAGCGCCGTCACCAGGACCAGCCCGCCCGCCACCGCCGGTGGGTCGAGCAGCCGCCGGACCGCCTCGTACGCCAGCCAGACCGCGAGGAGGATCAGGGTGAGCCCGTTGGCCTGGGCGGAGAGTATCTCCGCGCGCTTGAGGCCGTACGTGAACCCGCCGCGCGCCGGTCGGGCGGCGAGCCGCATCGCGATCAGCGCGAGGACGATCGAGACGGCGTCGGTGAGCATGTGGGCGGCGTCCGAGATCAGGGCCAGGGACTGCGCCATGATGCCGATGACCACCTCGACCGCCATGAACGCGCCGATCAGGCCGAGCGCGATGGCCAGCCAGCGCCGGTCGGCGTCCGCGGAGACGCCGTGGCTGTGACCGCCGTGGCCACCGCCGTGGTCGTGGTCGTGGTCGTCGTGCGCGTGGTCGTGCCCACTCATGGCGTCCCCCGTGTGTTCGGTTCCGACGGGTGAAGTGAAGCGCACCGTGACGCAATGGGCAAAGGCTGCAACGGGGACCGTTGTCATTACCCATAAGAGGTCTCTGACCTGCGGTGATGTCGATCCCTGCCGAGCGGGGCGGATCGTGGGAAAATCTGCTCATGGTCCAGCGCCCCGGTGTGTCGACCGCGCCCGAGCTCGTCCTGGAGACCGACACGGGCACCACCGCGATGGTCCCGGGCCGGACGTACCACGTCGGCCGGGACCCCCTCTGCGAGGTCTGCCTCGACGACGCCCGAGTCTCCTGGCACCACGCCCTCCTGCGCCCCGACGGCGACCACTGGACCGTGGAGGACGAGAACAGCACCAACGGAACCTGGGCCGACGGCCACCGCATCCACGAGTGGAGCGTCGGCGCCGGCAGCGAACTCCGCTTCGGCAGCGCCGCCGACGGCCCGCGCGCCCTGCTCCTCGGACCGGCCCCGGCCGCCCCTGCCGCCCCGAGCGGCGGCTCCCGCCCGTCCTCGGTGTCACACCCCTCCCTGACCGGCACCTTCCGCCGGCCCACCGCCGTGCGCCCGCTGCCCGCCCGGACCGCCGTGCGCATCGGCCGCTCCTCCGAGAACGACCTGGTCATCGACGACCTCGTCGTCTCCCGCCAGCACGCCGAACTGCGCGCCCTCCCCGACGGCACGTACGAGATCGCCGACCTCGGGAGCCACAACGGCACCTTCCTCAACGGCACCCGTACCGACCGCGCCCCCGTCACCGAGGGCGACATCATCGGCATCGGCCACACCGCCCTCTGCCTCATCGGCGACCAGCTCCAGGAGTACGTCGACACCGGCGAGGTCTCCCTCGACGTCCAGGACCTCGCCGTCGCCGTCGACCACGGCCGCAAGACCCTCCTCGACGACGTCTCCTTCCCCGTCGGCGCCAAATGCCTGCTGGCGGTCGTCGGACCCAGCGGAGCCGGCAAGTCCACCCTCCTCGGCGCCCTCACCGGACTGCGCCCCGCCGACCACGGCACCGTCCTCTACGACGGCCGCGACCTCTACCGCGACTACGCCGAGCTGCGCAGCCGCATCGGCCTCGTCCCCCAGGACGACATCCTGCACGCCCAGCTCACCGTCCGCCGCGCCCTCACGTACGCCGCCGAACTGCGCTTCCCGCAGGACACCGCCCCCGCCGAACGCCAGGCCCGCGTCGACGAGGTGATCGGCGAACTGGGCCTGCGCCAGCGCGCCGACCAGTCCATCCACAGCCTCTCCGGAGGTCAGCGCAAACGCGTCTCCGTCGCACTCGAACTGCTGACCAAGCCGTCCCTGCTGTTCCTGGACGAGCCCACCTCCGGCCTCGACCCCGGCATGGACCGCTCCGTCATGCACATGCTGCGCGGCCTAGCCGACGACGGCCGCACCGTCATCGTCGTCACCCACAGCGTGCTCAGCCTCGACGTCTGCGACCGGCTGCTGGTCCTCGCCCCGGGCGGGCGCATCGCCTACTTCGGACCGCCCGACGAAACCCTCGGCTTCTTCGGCTTCGCCCAGTGGCCCGAAGCCTTCGAAGCCTTCGAGAACGAGCAGGACCGGGACTGGGCGGGGGAGTACCGCAGCTCTCCCGAGCACCGCAGGTACGTACGGAACGCCGCGCGGCAGCCCCGGCCGGATGCGGACCGGTCCGCCACGGCCGCGTTCGCCGCCCCACCGCCCAAGGCCCAGAGCTGGGGATCCCAGCTCTCCACCCTGATGCGCCGCTACGCCGCCGCCCTCGGCGCGGACCGCACCTTCCTCGTCATCATGATCGCGCTGCCGTTCGTCATGGGAGCCATGGCCCGCGCCCTCGCGGGCAGCAGCCTCACGCAGGAGACCGCGATCAACGCCCTGCTCATCCTGTGCGTCGGCGGCGTACTGACGGGCGCCGCCAACGCCGTGCGCGAGCTCGTCAAGGAACGCGTCATCTACCAGCGGGAACGGGCCGTCGGACTGTCCAGATCCGCCTACCTGATGTCCAAGGTGATGGTGCTCGGCGCCGTCACCGTCGCCCAAGCCGTGGTGCTGACGCTGGTCGGACTCTACGGAGTCGACACCAACGCCCCGGGCGGCAAGGGAGTCTTCCTGCCACCCCTCGTCGAAATCACCCTCGCCGTCGCCCTGCTGTCCTTCACCGCCATGATGCTCGGCCTGCTGGTCTCCGCCCTGGTCCGCAAGGAG
Organism: Streptomyces sp. NBC_00597; assembly: GCF_041431095.1. GTDB lineage: Bacteria > Actinomycetota > Actinomycetes > Streptomycetales > Streptomycetaceae > Streptomyces. Next base: position 1,973,546 of record NZ_CP107757.1, on the reverse strand, counting down.
GAGGTCACCATGCCGCTGCTGGTCCTCCTCGCCATCGTCCAGGTGGTCTTCTGCGGGGCCCTGCTCCAGCTCGACGGCGTACCCGTCATCGGACAGCTGGCCTGGCTGGTTCCCTCCCGGTGGGCGCTCGGCGCCATGGCCGCCACCATCGACCTCGGCGCGATCGTGCCCGGCAAGATCACCGACGACCCGCTCTTCGCGCACAGCCCCGGGGTGTGGCTGCTGGACATGGGGATGCTGGTGGCCCTGTCCGTCCTGTTCGGGGTGCTGGTCCTGCGGCTGCTGCGCCGCCACGAACCCGCGATCATGCGGAAGTAGGCGCCGATGACGAGCCCGTCCGGTCCCGCCGCCTTCCACCCGACCCACGTGGTTCCCCGGGAGGGGCTGCCCGCCTGGGAGGAACCCGACGTGTCCCGGCCGACCGTGGCCCTGGACCCCTTCCTGCCCGTGCAACTGCTGACCCGGCGCGGGGAGTGGGGGGAGATCCTGTGCGCCAACGGCTGGTCCGCCTGGGTGGACGGACGCCTCCTGGTCGCCGTCCCCCGGCCCCCACCGGCCGGCGGACTACCGCCGACGCGCACGGAGGACCCGCTGCCACTGCTCGCACGGGGCGCCGAGGCCCTGGAGCGCTACCGGCGGGCCGTCGCGGAACTCGCCTCGGGACGCGCCGACACCGGGGCCTTCCGGCGGGCGACCCGGGGACTGCGGGCCGGCATCGTGGTCGACGGGGAGTCCGTCTGGCTGTACGACGAGGCCACCGGGCACTGGATGTACGGGGACGGGTCGCGCCTGACGACCTACGCGGTCGACGCGGGCCCCGGGGAACCGGCCGAGGCACAGCCGCAGGAGCCGCACGAGCCGCCGGAGCCGCAGGACCGTGAGGCGGACAACGGTACCGACGCGGCGGACGGTACCGACACCGCGGCCGGGGCCGGCGTGCGGGCGGACCCGGGGCGGGCCCCGGCAGCCGGCCGGGAAGCCGGACACGAGCCGACACAGGTCGTCACGCCACCCGAGGGCGGAGGGCGGTGATGGCCGCCGGGTCACCGGGCGGGCGGCCGTCCGACCTGCTCGGGAAGCAGATCGCCGGGTACCTGGTGGAGAGCGAGATCGGCCGCGGCGGCATGGCGGTCGTCTACCGGGCGCGGGACCTGCGACTGGACCGGCTGGTCGCCCTCAAGCTGCTGGCGCCCGAACTCGCCCGCAACGACACCTTCCGGCAGCGTTTCGCCCACGAATCGAAGGTCGCCGCGGCGATCGACCACCCGCACATCGTCCCGGTCTTCGAGGCGGGCGAGACCGACGGGCTGCTGTACATCGCGATGCGGTACGTCCCCGGGCAGGACCTGCGCGCCCTGCTGGACCGCACCGGGCCGCTGCCGGTGGAGACCGCCGCCCGGATCGCCGGCCAGGTGGCTTCGGCACTGGACGCGGCGCACGACCACGACCTGGTGCACCGGGACGTGAAGCCGGGAAACATCCTGGTCGCGGAGGGAACGGACAGCGAGCACCCCGAGCACGTCTACCTGACGGACTTCGGACTGACGAAGAAGTCGCTGTCGCTGACGGGGTTCACGAGCGTGGGGCAGTTCGTCGGCACCCTGGACTACGTGGCGCCCGAGCAGATCTCCGGCAAGCCCGTGGACGCACGCTGCGACGTCTACAGCCTGGGCTGCGTCGTCTACGAGACGCTGACCGGGGGCCCGCCGTTCCAGCGGGACGACGACATGGCCCTGCTGTGGGCCCACCAGTACGATCCGCCGCCCCCGGTCAGCTCGCGGCGGCCCGGTCTGCCGGCAGCGGTGGACGAGGTACTGGCCAAGGCGCTGGCCAAATCCCCGGACGACCGGTGGGGCAGCTGCCTGGAGTTCACGGCGGCGCTGCGCCGGGCCGGAGCGCAACCGGCTCCGCCGCCCGCCGAGGAGCCCGCGCCCCCGCTCCCGCCGCAGCCTCCGCACTGGGCGCTGCCGGTGTTCCGGGGCGGGGTGGGCGGGGTCACCGGCTGACGGTCTCGGGGGGCGCGACGACGAGGCCGCGGCGGTGGACCGGGCGGGCCAGGAGCGCGCCGAGGAAGCCCGCGAGTGCGCCCCAGACCAGGGCGAGGCCCACGTTGCGCCACAGCAACGGGCTCAGCACCACCTTGCCGCCGAGTCCGCCGACGTCGCCGATGCCCAGCACGGACAGGCCGAACCGGGCCTGGACGCCGGCCAGCAGGCACACCATCAGGACGGCGAGGGCGAGGGCCACGCCCAGGTGGAGCGCATGCTGCCAGGCGCGGACGCCGGCCGGGGAGCGCACGGCCGCCAGGAAACCCGCGCCGAGCAGCAGCACGGCGGCGACGGCCACCAACCACCAGGCCCGGGAGTCCCGCTGCGCGAGGGAGGCGACGTCGACCCGCGACGTGTTCGACCCGCGCAGCACATGGTCGAGCAGCTGCGGCATCGGCAGCCCGAACGGCCCCTCGACCTTGCCTTCCCAGGCTCCGCCGAGGCCCAGGGTGAGCGCGGGCCAGACCAGGTTCGGCAGGCCGAGCAGGAGCACGGCGAAGGTCCGGTCCGCGTGCCCGTGCGTGGCGGCCACCACGAGCCCGATGCCGATGCCGAGCACGACGTACGCGAGGAGCAGGACCACGGTGGCGAAGGCGGCGGGCCGAACCGCCGCGTGGAAGCGGACCAGCCGGGCCGGGAGGGGCGCGCGCCGCGAGACCAGCAGGGCGACGAGCAACAGGCCCAGGATCCACAGCAGCCCGAAGAAGAGGGTCGCGGGCAGCGCCGCCCGGAAGCCGACCGTCGGGGAGGCGTCGAGGAGTTCGCCGATGTCCGCGATCGGCGAGTCACCGGTGGCGATGCCGAAGCTCTGGCGGGCGAGGAGCGCGGCGCCGGTGAGGGCGAGCAGCCAGAGCACGACCAACGGGACCGCCTGCGCGAGGAGTTCCCGTGGTCGGGCCACGGCCCGGTTGTGCAGGGGGCGCAGGAAGAGCGCGCCGGCCGTGAGGGCCCCTGCGAGGCTCACCGAGAGCGGGAGCGCGGACAGGCTCGCGTCGGCCTCGGCGAGGATGCCGGCCCCGCCGGTCACCTCGACCGATCCGCCGGTCGCCAGCACGACGACCGCCGCGACCACCCGGGGGAACGCGCCGTCCGGCAGGGCGGTCGCTCCCGCGCAGGCCAGACCCGCCGCGGCGACGGCGGTCATCACCACGAAGGCAGCCACGACGGCGACGAGGGCATCGCGCCACGCCCTCGCGGCGCCGCCGGGTACCGGACGCGGTGACGACGGACTGCTCACGCTGCAACCGTAGGCACGCTCCGCTTGCCGCCACCACCTGAACGGCGCAGACAATGGGCCGCAAGAGTGCGAGAAATGCCCAGATTTCTCTATATGCGATACGTGTAGGGGATGGGGGGCGAGCTGCGGAACGTCCGCAGGGACCGGAACTCCTCCGCCTGGGAAGAAGAGCCCGTGACCACGCAACCCTCCGGCCCCGGCCAGGATCCGCAGCAGCCGACGCAGGCCTCGCAGCCCCCGGCGGAGCGCCCCACCGGTCCTCCCTCCGGTCCCCTCTCGGGCGGCCGCCAGGGCCCGCCGCCGACGCCGCCGCCCGCTCCGCCCCGGCCGCCCGGAGGTCCGCCGTCGGGGTCGGCCGGTCCACCCGACAAGGGGCCCTGGTGGCGGTCCGTACCCCGGTTGGCCACCGTGCTCGTCGCGGTGGCCGTCGCCGTGGTCCTGGCGGTGGTGCTGACCCGGCACGACCGCTCGCCCGCCTCGCACGGAGAGGTGTTCCTCCAGCCCGTCTCCGCGACGGGCCCGGACCCCTTCACGGAGTCCACCGCGGCCAAGGAGGCCGTGCCGCCGCCCCGGAGCCCGGAGCCGTCACCGAGCGGCGCGGAGTCCCCCGCCACCGCCACGCGCAGCATCAGCGGTTCGGCGCCGGGCCTGTACGGCGGCACCCTGGACGTGGCGAGCTGCGACGTCGAGAAGCAGGTCAGGGCGCTGTCCGCCGAGCCCGCCAAGAACGGCGCGTTCGCCTCGGTACTGGGCATCCGGCCGAAGTCCGTACCCGGCTACCTGCGCTCGCTGACCCCGCTGCAGCTGCGCGCGGACACCCGGGTCACCAACCACGGCTACCGCGACGGCAAGGCGACGGCCTACCAGGCGGTGCTGCAGGCCGGGACGGCGGTCCTGGTCGACGGCCGGGGGGTGCCGCGGGTGAGGTGCGCCTGCGGCAACCCGCTCGGCGCCCCGGTCGCGCTGGAGCCCGACCCGAAGCGGCACGGGCAGCCGTGGAGCTCGTACCAGCCGTCGGAGGTGGTGGTCGTCGCGCCGGCGGCGACCGTCGTCGACAAGTTCGTGGTCTACGACCACCGCGACGGGCGCTGGTTCGCCCGGGACCGGGGCGACCACCGGGGCGAGCGCGACAAGCCCGTACCGCCCCCGGTGGTCCAACCGGCCCCGCTCACGCCCGCGCCCGCGCCCACACCCACGCCCACACCCACGCCCTCACCCCCACCCACGCCCTCTGCTCCTGCGAGCTCCCCGGTGCAGCAACTCCGGCCCACGCCCTCGCCCACCCCGTCCGGGCCGGCAGGCGAGCCGTCCGCGACGCCGGCGCCCACACCGCCGCCGTCGTCCGAGCCGCCGTCCAAGCCCGCGCCGCCCTCGTCGGGGAACCCCTCGCAGTCCGTCTCGCCGGCCGCCGCCGACGGGACCGGGTAGCCCCGGGCGGCTTGTGCGGGCACAGGTCGGGGAACGGTGAGACCCTGGCTGCATGGCCGAAAGGGGAGCGAGCCCCGAGGTCGACTGGCCCGCGCAGCCGGACATGAGCCTCGCGCTCAACCGCATGGGCACCTTCGACTGGGACCTCAACAGTGGGCAGATGCATCTGGACCCCACCGCCCTGAGGGTCCTCGACCTGCGCCCGGAGGAGTTCAGCGGCACCCCCGAAGGGCTGCGGGCCCGGGTGCAGCCCGGCGAGGAGGTCCGGCTCGACGCCCGGGTCGCGCAGGCGCTCAAGGACGGCCGGAGCCACTACGGGGCGTACGTCCGCACCCGCGACCGCGGCGGCGCCCCGGGCTGGACCCACATCCAGGGCCACATCCTGCGCGACGCGAACGGCCGTCCCTACCGGATCATCGGCATCCTGCGCGACGCCGCCCACGATCCCGGCGAGCCGGGCGCCGGCGGGGAGCAGGCCGAGGGGCGGCGCCGGATGACCGGCGTCGTCGAGCGGACCAGCGCGATCCTGGCCCACGCGCGCACCGTCAACGACGTGACCGACGTCCTGAAGGACCCCGAGGCGCTCGGCCATTTGGGCGCGGTCAGCGTGATGCTCGGCATCGTCGACGGCGGCCGGATCCACCTCGTCGCAGAGGGGCAGCTCGGCTCGTACGTCCGGGAGATCGAGTACACCCGCATCGACGCCCGGTTCCCGATGAGCGAGGCCGTACGCAACCTCCAGCCGGTCTTCATCGCCTCGCGCGAGGTGTTCCAGCGGAGCTACCCGGAGCTCTGGCCGTACATCGAGCCGCTGTCCGTGCGCAGCGGCGTGTACCTGCCGCTGATCGCCCAGGGCCGGGCCATCGGCGCGCTCGGGCTGCTGTACCAGCGCGACGGCGATTTCACCGCCGAGGAACGGAACCTGCTCGTCGCGCTCGGTAGCGGCATCGCGCAGAGCCTTCAGCGGGCGATGCTCTTCGAGCAGGAGCACGACCTGGCGGAGGGCCTCCAGCGGGCCATGCTGCCGCGCCGGATCCCGGAGGTGCCGGGCGCGCAGATCGCCGTACGGTACCGGGCCGCCCGGATGGGGCGGGACATCGGCGGCGACTGGTACGACGTGGTCCCGCTCGGCGACGGCCGCGTCGGGGTGATGATCGGGGACGTGGAGGGCCACGACACGGACGCGGCGGCCGTCATGGGCCAGCTGCGGATCGTCCTGCGGGCGTACGTCGCCGAGGGGCACACCCCGGGCACGGCCATGGCGCGGGCCTCGACGTTCCTGCGGGAGCTTGAGACGGAACGGTTCGCCACCTGTACGTACGCCGAGATCGACCTGACCACCGGCATGCTCCAACTGGTCCGCGCCGGCCACCTCGACCCGGTGGTGCGGCGCGGCGACGGCAGCTGCCACCGGGTCCAGGTGGCCGGCGGACTCCCGCTCGGGCTGCCGCAGCGCGAGCAGGCGGGGGCCGGCTCCGGATACCCGGTCACCAGCCTCGAACTGCACCCCGGCGACACCCTGGTGCTGTGCACCGACGGTCTCCTCGAACGGCCGGAAGGCGCCCCCGAGGCGGGCATGCGCGAACTCATGGAAGCGGTCCGCAGCGGACCGGTGGACGTCGAGGAGCTCGCCGACGTCCTGTGCGACCTGGTCGGGGACGCGGGCGCCGGGGACGACATGGCCCTGCTCCTACTGCGCCGCCGCGGCACGCCCACCCCGCGCGGCGGCGGTCCGCTACGCCTGCGGCTCACCCCGGGCGACCCCGAGGGCCCGGCGATGGCCCGCCACCTGATCCGCGCGGCGGTGGCGGCATGGGGAGCCAGGGAGCGGGCCGACGAGATCGAACTGGCGGCGGACGAGCTGATGACCAACGCCCTCGTGCACACGGACGGCGGCGGCCACGTCAACGTACGGCTGACCCGGGAGGGCCGGATCCGGATCGAGGTCGAGGACTCCAGCAGCGCCCTGCCGCAACGGCGCGAGGCCGGCGACTGGGCGGTGTCGGGGCGCGGCCTGCTGCTGGTGGACCGGCTCGCGAAGGACTGGGGCGTGGAGCCCCGGGGCAGCGGGAAGTGCGTGTGGTGCGAGTTCGCCGTCCCGGTACGTGCGGCGGCGAACTGAGGCGCCTGCCGGGCCGAAGGGGGCGTCCGGTCGCCCGCCCCCTTCGGCGAGACGCCGGCGCGGACCCGCTGGGCGGGGGATCAGACCGCCGCGTTCGGGCCCTGCGCCGCCTTGACGGTCTGCAAGGCCGTCAGCCTGCGGACGAAGACGATGGCGAAGACCGCGGCGGCGACCGTGCAGAGGCCGGACGCGACCCCCACGGCGGACGCGTCGCGCAGCGCTTGTGGCGTCCCGGCCTGCTGGTAGAGCCTGCTGAAGATCCGGTCGAGGACCAGCGAGCCGACCCACAGTGCCCACCAGGCGTTGACGGGCGCGTTGGAGACCTGGCGGAAGGAGCCGTCGGGTGCGAACTGGGTGCTGGCGGTCCAGATCTCCTTGGCGGTCCGGAACGGCAGGAAGAGGTTGCCGATCGGGATGAACCAGGCGCCGATGGCCCAGCCGCGGGTCTGGGAGAACGCGTCGGGGCGGAAGATCTCGCCGTTCACGCGCACACGGTGGAACCAGACGACGAAGACGACCGCCGTCGCCACCATGATCAGGTTCTGTAGGACGCTGGCGACCGTGGTCAGGTCGTCCCCCTGGCGCAGAGCGTGGTCACCGACGGCCGCCGGATCGGCGATCACGCTCGTCATGAGCGAGAAGAGGTACGCGCCGATGCCCGCCGCGAACAGGTTGACCGCACCCGCGACCGACAGCATCGCGGTGACCGCGACCGCCAGGCCGCGCGGCGACCGCAGCACGTCGCCGCCGGACAACGGAATGCCGTACGGCAGGCCCGGGTACGGCCCGGCAGGGTGCCCGGTCAGGGCGTGTGCGGGGTACGGCTGAGCGGGGTACCCCGGTGCCGGGTACGCCGGTGCCGGGTACGGCTGCGGCGGTGCAGCGGCGTACGCCGGTGCCGGGGCCGGCTGTGCGGCGTGCTCCGGGGCCGGGGACTGCGTCTTTGATGGTGGCTGCGGCTGCTGCGGCTGCTGCGGCGACGGCTGAGCCGGTGGGCCCGGCGGCTCGTTGACGGACATGCGGTGTGAACCCCCCACGGGAACATGCGACGGAGAATGCGCAGGCCCGCCGGCGCGCGGCGGGCACGCTCGAACCTTGCCAGCCCGGCATCCCGCGGCCAAATCGATTCCCCGTGCGGACGAAGAGTGCGCCACCCGTGGCCGTGCGAATGGCTGAAACCGCAGGGCACGAGCGACGGCGCGGACCCGGGACGGTGGCGGGTGGACGATCCTGCCTGCGTGTTGAGCCTGCGTCCGCTGTTGCCCGTCCTGCTCGCCGTCGTCCTGGCCGGCCCCGCCGGGACCACCCTTCCCGCGCGGGCCGCCGACGCGGTGGCCGACGGGATCGAGACCTCCCGTACCGGCCGGCAGATCGCCCCCGGGATCCGCCTGGAGTCGTACGACCGGCTGGAAGCCGACCGCTGGCTGCGGATCGACGAGCTCCGCGTCGAACTCGGTGGGAGCGGCGGCGTGCGCGCCGAATACCTGGGCGGCCACGGACCGGCCACCGTCGGCGACACCGCTGCCCGTCACCGTGCGGGGCCCGGACGGCGCGTGGTCGCCGCCGTGAACGGCGACTTCTTCGACATCCGCGGTACGGGTGCACCGCTCGGCCCCGGCCTCGGCGGCGGCAGGCTACTGCACTCGGCCGCGTCCGGACCCGGCGCGGCCCCCGCCGTCGGATTCGGGGCCGACGGCACCGGCAGGGTCCTGCGGATCGGCCTCGACGGCAGCGTCACCCTGCCCGGCGGGGCAGTGCGCCCGCTGATCGGCTACAACGCGGCCCGGCCGGCCAGCGGGGGGCTGTCCGCGTACACGGCCGACCATCCCGGGGCGCAGCTGCCAGCGGTGGGCATCGCCGTTCCGGTCCGGGACGGCCGGGTCACGGCCGCCGCCGCATCGGTACGCGGCCCGGCCCGCAGGCGGCGACCGGCCCCCGGAACCACCCTGCTCACCGCTCCCGCGGGCGGTGCGTCCGCCGCCGAACTCGCCGCCCTGCGCCCCGGGGACGCCGTCGCCGTTGCCGCCCGCGCCCTCCCGGACGCCGGGTCGGTCCCGGCCGCGGCCGTCGGCGGGCGGGAGGCCCTCGTCGTGGCCGGCGTACCGCAGGACCACGACGGCGAACCGAACAACGCCGCCGCGCCGCGCACGGCCGTCGGGTTCTCGCGCGACGGGCGGCGGCTGAGGATCCTCACCGTGGACGGCCGCCAGCGCGACAGCGGTGGGCTCACCCTGACGGAGCTGGGCCGCATGATGCACCGGCTCGGCGCGTACGAGGCCCTGAACCTCGACGGCGGCGGCTCCTCGACCCTGCTCGCCGCACTGAGCGGGGCGACGGCCCTGACGTTGGAGAACTCCCCGTCGGACGGGCGGCAGCGGCCCGTGCCCAACGGGCTCGTCCTCACGGCCCCGGCCGGCTCCGGCCGGACCACCGGCTACCGGATCGAACCCGCCGGCGGCAGCGCGGAGGACCTCACCCGGGTATTCCCCGGGCTCACCCGGACCCTCACGGCCACCGGGTACGACGCGCTGCTGGGCCCGGCCCCGGAGGCGCCGGTGTGGTCCGCCGAAGGGGCCGGCACCGTTGACGCCGCCGGGGTGTTCCACGCCGTGCGCGCTGGCCGAGCGACGGCGCACGCCCGGCGCGCGACGGCGCACGGCGCGCTCCCGCTCCAGGTCCTCGGGCCGTTGACCCGGATCCGGCCGACCCCGGCTCGGATCGGGCTCGCGGAGCCGGGGGAGAAGGCGGGATTCCGGCTGATCGGGTACGACGCGCAGGGCGCGGCCGCCGTCGTGGAACCCCGCGACGTGGCCCTGGAGTTCGACCGGTCGCGGTGGAACGTCACCGAGGACGGGCGGGGTGGCTTCACCGTCACCGCCCTCGTCCCGCGGGCCACCGGCCGGCTACACGCCACCGTCCGGGCCGCCACCGTCCGGGCCGCTGCTGTGCGTGGAGCCGCGGCCGTGCGTGGCGCGACCGCCGTATCCGGGCCGAGCGTCGACATCCCCCTCGGCGTCGGGCTGGAGACCCTTCCCCTCGCCGATCTGGCCGACGCCGCCGCCTGGACCGGCCCCGGCGCCGTCCCGGCCGAGGGACACGCCGGCGCCGGGCTCGCCCTGGACCTGCCCCGGGCCGCGGGCCGGGCGAGCGCCGCCGCGCCCCGGCCCCTGCCCGTCCCGGAGCTAGCCCGGTCGCTCACGCTCTGGGTCGGCGGCGACGGCTCCGGAGCCCGGCCCGCCGTGGAACTGACCGACGCCGACGGGGCCGCCGTCACGGTGAGCGGGCCCGTCGCGGACTGGACCGGCTGGCGGGAGGTCACCCTCGCACTCCCGGCCACCGCACAGCCGCCGCTCACCGTGACCCGGCTCTCGGCCAAGGCCGGTTCCGGCCCCGGACGGGTGGTGCTCGACACGCTCGGCGCCCGGACCCCGCCCACGGGGCCCGCCGCGGAACCCGTGGTCCGGGATCCGATCGTGGCCACCGGGGCAGGGGTCCGGGCGAAGCCCTGGCGGTTCGCCGTCGAGCCGCCCGGCGGCAGCCGCGCCGGGGACGGGGACGCGGGCGCCGACTTCGTGCTGACCGGCGCCGACGGGCCGGAGTTCGTCCACCGCGGGGTACGGTTCCTGCCGCTCGACACCACCGAGCCCACCCTGGGCGGAGGCGGCCTGCACCGGATGCGGGCCCTGCGCAAGGCCCTGGCGGCTACCGCCCGGGAACCGGCCACGGGCGCTCTGGCCGTCGTACGGGCGCATGCGCCGGTCACCGTGGACCGCAAGGAAACCGCCCTGACGGCGCAGCTGCTCGCCGAGTTCCGGCGCACCACCGGCAAACGCGCCGCCGTGATCACCCTCGGCGCCCCGGGCTTCACGGCCGGCCGCTCCGAGGGCGTGCTGTCCGTCGCGGCCCCGCGCACGGGCCGGACCGTGGTCGGCGTCGACGCGTTCGCCCCGGCCGACTGGCTGGCCGTCCGGCCCGCTTCCTAGAGCCGTACGAGCGTGACCTCGGTCGCCTTCACGCTCGTCCACACCTTCGAGCCGTCGACCAGGCCCAGTTCGGCGACCGCCTCCGGGGTGACCTCCGCGACCAGGTCGGGGGCCTCACCCGAGGTGACCAGCACGCGCAGCCGGCTCCCGACCGTCGTGATCTCCCGTACGGAGCCCTGCCAGACGTTGCGGGGACTGCCGGTCGGGCGGTCGCGGTGCACCGACACGGCCTCCGGCCCGATGATCGCCAGCGCCTCGGCCCCTTCGGGCAGCGCGTCCGCCACCACGAGCCGGCCTCCGGCGGCGAGTACGAGGCCGTCGGCCGACGCGGTGCCGTGCCAGGCGTTGCGGCCGAGCATCCGGGCGACCCAGGGGGAGCGGGGATGGCGGCTCACCTCGGCGGGCGGGGCGTCCTGGAGGGTGCGGCCGTCGGCCAGGACCAGCACCCGGTCGGCCAGGGAGACCGCCTCGACGGGGTCGTGCGTGACGATGAGGCAGACCCCGGCGAAGCCGGCCAGGTGCGTGCGCAGGGTGTGGCGGACCCGGGCCCGGGTGGTCTGGTCGAGGGCGGCGAGGGGTTCGTCGAGGAGCAGCAGGCGGGGCCGGGCGGCCAGGGCGCGGGCCAGGGCGACGCGCTGGGCCTGGCCGCCGGACAGCTGGGCGGGTTTGCGGGCGGCGAGGTGGCCGACGCCGAGCCGGTCCAGCCACAGCTGCGCCTCGCGGCGGGCCTCCGCGCGCGGCACCCGGCGGGCGCGCAGCCCGTACGCGGTGTTGGCCAGGGCGGTCAGGTGCGGGAACAGGGCGCCGTCCTGCGGGACCCAGGCGACCTGGCGCTCGTGCGGGGGCAGCGATGTGACGTCGGTGTCGCCGAGGCGCAGTTCGGCGTGGGCGCGCGGGGTGAGGCCGAGGAGGGCGCGCAGCAGCGTGGTCTTGCCGGCGCCGTTCTCGCCGACGACGGCGATGGTGGTGCCGGGATCGGCGTCGAGGGTGAGCTCGTTGAAGCCGGTGACCTCGGCGTGCAGCGGCCAGTGGCCGCCGTCGTACGGGGCGGCGGCGGGCAGGTCGAGGGCCGGGCCGGCGGACGGGCCGGTGGCGGTGTCGGCGGAATCGGCGGGCAGGCCGGCGGCCACGGCGGCCGTCTCGGTCTCCTGCGGGGTCTGCGGCGCCCCGGCGGACCGGGCCGCGACCGGGGTGCCGGTCCAACGGCCGCGCAGGGCGATCAGTACGACCATGGCGATCGCGAGCAGCAGCAGCGAGACAGAGGTGGCGGCCTCCGGCGAGTCCTGGAGGAGCAGGTAGACCTGGAGCGGCAGGGTCTGGGTGGTGCCGGGCAGGTTGCCCGCGAAGGTGATGGTCGCGCCGAACTCGCCGAGCGCGCGTGCCCAGGTGAGCGCCGCGCCGGCGATCAGGCCCGGCGCCACCATGGGCAGCGTCACGGTGAAGAACACGCGCACCGGCGGGGCTCCGAGGGACGCGGCGGTCTCCTCGTAACTCTGCTTGAGGCCGCCGAGCGCGCCCTCCAGGCTGATGACGAGGAACGGCATGGCGACGAAGGTGGCCGCCACGACGGCGCCGGAGGTGTGGAAGGGCAGCGTGATCCCGAACGTGCCCTCCAGCCAGGGCCCGAGCAGCCCGCGACGGCCGAATCCCAGCAGCAGCGCCACGCCGCCCACGGTCGGAGGCAGCACCATCGGGAGCAGTACCAGCGAGCGGACGAACGCCTTTCCCTTGAACGGGACGCGGGCCAGTAGCCAGGCCAGTGGCACTCCGAGGAGCAACGAGAAGCCGAGGGCCCACAGGGACACGACGAGCGACAGGCGCAGCGCCTCGACCACACCCGGGCTCGTGAGGTGCGTGCCGAGCTCGCTCCACTGGGTGCGGCTGAGGATGCCGATCAGAGGAAGCAGTAGGAATGCGACGGCGAGCAGCGCGGGCAGCGCCAGGGCCAGCGGCGGCCGGGTGCGGGTGCGGGATCTGCTCATGTGGATTCCTGGCTGCAGCGTGGGCGGGTACGGGGGGATCGGTGTGCGGGACGCCGAAGGGACTGCCCGTCCCCCCCAGACCGGGCAGTCCCCATCGATCTTTCCGGCAGCGGAGTCGGTTACGCCTTCTGGAAGCCCGCGTCCTGGAGGATCTTCTGCGCCTCGGGGCTGCTCAGCCACGCCACGAACGCGGCGGCGGCCTCGGCGTTCTTGGAGGCCTTGAGGGCCGCGGCCGGGTAGGAGGCGACGGCGTTCTGGTCGTCCGGGATGTCCACGTTGACGACCTTGTCACCGGACTTGGCCGAGTCGGTCTTGTAGACGAGGCCGGCGTCGGCCTCACCGAGCTCGACCTTGCTCAGCACGGCGCGCACGTTGGGCTCCTGCGAGACCGGCTTCACCTCGATCTTCTGCGCGTCGAGGATCTGCTTGCTGTAGCGGCCGACCGGGACCTCGGGCGCGGCGAGCACGACCTTGATCTTGCTGTCGGCGAGGTCCTTCAGGTCGTCGATCTTGAACGGGTTGCCCTTGCCGGTCGCGATGACCAGGCGGTTCTTGGCGATGATCGACGGGTCGTTCGTCTCGGCCTTGAGGCCGTCCATCGTCTTGGTGTCGGCGGTGACCAGCGCGTCGGCCGGGGCGCCCTGCTTCACCTGGGCGGCGAGCTCCTGGGAGCCGGCGAACGAGAAGTTCACCTTCGTGCCGGGGTGCGCCTTCTCGTACGCGGCGCCCGCGGTCTTGAAGACGTCGGTGAGGGAGGAGGCGGCCAGGACGGTGAGGTTCGCGGCCTTGGTCTCGGCGGAGGCGGAGGCCGACGCGGAAGCCGCAGCCCCGGTGTCGGTGTCCTTCTTGTCGCTGCTGCCGCAGGCGGACAGCGCGGGCACGAGGAGGGCGGCGGTCAGCGCTGCGGCAACGGCGCTGCGGCGGGTCAGGATCGGGGACATGAGCTGGTGCTCCTCGGTCGGGTCGGCGGCCGGCCGGGTGCCGGTTCCGCGCGGTGGTGACCCGCGCCGGTGACGGGCGGAGCGGGTGGGGACGTGCGCTGGTGCTGGACGGGTCAGGTGCGGTCGATGTGCACGCTGGTGGACTTCACGCGGGCGGTGGCCTGCATGCCGACCTCCAGTCCGAGCTCCTCGACGGCCTCACGGGTGAGGAGGGAGACCAGGCGGTGGGGACCTGCCTGGATCTCGACCTGGGCGGCCACGTCGCCGAGCTTGACGGCGGTGACGATGCCGGGAAACGCGTTGCGGGCCGAGGTGTAGGGCTCTTCGTCCTCGGCGTGGGCGCCCTGCCCGACCTCTACGGAGAATGCGGCCAGGTCGCGGCCGTCGATCAGTCGCCGGCCGGCCTCGTCGCGGTGGGTCGCGACCCGGCCGGCGTCGGCCCAGCGGCGGGCGGTGTCCGGGCTCACGCCCAGCAGGCGGGCCGCCTGTCCGATGGTGTAGGACTGCATGAGCGACAAGGTAGGGGCAGGTGTCCCGCATTTGCAATTCTATTGGGATGATGTACATGGCAGATGCAATGCCTCTTGGTGAATCTGCCAAAATGTGTTCCGTTTCCGTGGGGGCGGCTCGCTAGAGTTCTGGCATGGCTGATGGAGCAACGGGAACGGGAACTGCCCGGGTGGACGCCTGGATCTGGTCGGTCCGCCTGACGAAGACCCGCTCGGTCGCGGCGACCGCCTGCCGGGCGGGCCATGTGAAGGTCAACGGGGAGCGCGCGAAGCCGGCTCAGACGGTGCGTGCGGGGGACGAGGTACGGCTCTTCCACGCGGGGCGCGAGCGCATCGTCGTGGTCAAGCAGCCCGTGACGAAGCGGGTGGGTGCGCCGGTGGCCGCGGAATGCTTCGTCGACAACAGCCCGCCCCCGCCGACGCGCATCGAGGCCGAGGTGGTCGGTGTGCGCGACCGCGGCACGGGGCGCCCGACGAAGCGCGACCGCCGCGAAATCGAATCCCTGCGCCGCCGCTGACCACCCCGCCCGGCACGCCGACCTCCCGTACCCACCGTGGCCGCGACCGCGACCGCGACCGGCCGGGCAACGGCGCCGGTCGGCTAGGACGAGCGAGTCGCGGCGAGTGGCGGTGACCGTGCCGGCGTGGCTCGGGCCGGCCGGTTACGTCTTGCGGTAGCTGTAGGCCTCCTCCGCCGCCGCGGCCACCGCTTCCAGCGGGGCGCCCGCCGAGGCCGCCACCACCGCGGCCACCGCGCCCTCCAGGAACGGGGCGTCCAGCAGCCGGGCCCCCGGCGGGAGTTCGTCCTCCACCAGCAGCGCCTTCACCGTCAGCACCGAGCTGCCCAGGTCCGCCAGAAGCGCGACCCCCGCCCCCCGGTCCACCTCCTGCGCGGCCTCAGCGATGCGCTCCGCGCTCGTGCCCAGGCCGCCGTCCGCGGTGCCGCCCGCCGCTGCGACCGGGACGACCGGGCCGCCCGCCGCCAGGCCGCGCGCCAGGTCCGCCACGGACTGTGCGACCACCGCGCTGTGCGACACGAGCACGATCCCCACCACCGGCGCGCTCACTCGGCACCAGCGGCATCAGCCGCACCAGGCGCATCCGCCGCATCCGCGAGCGCCGCCAGCAGCAGGGCCGCCGAGGTCGCCCCGGGGTCCTGGTGGCCGATGCTCCGCTCACCGAGGTAGCTGGCCCGCCCCTTGCGCGCCAGCATCGGCACCGTCGCCCGCGCGCCGTTCTCCGCCGCGTCCGCGGCCGCCCGGTACGACGTGCTCAGCGCCCCCACCCCCGGCACCAGCGCGTCCAGCATCGTCTTGTCGCCGGGCGCCGCCCCGCCGAGCTGCGCCACCGCGCCCACTCCCGCGTACAGGGCCATGCGCAGCGCTTCGTCGGAGACCTCGGCGGCCTCCCCAAGCTCCTTGCCCGTGCGCCGCAGCAGCGTCCCGTACAACGGGCCCGAGGCCCCGCCGACCGTCGAGATCAGGGTCCGCCCCGCCAGCGTCAGCACCGCCCCCGGACTCGCGGTGGGATCCGCTGCCAGGGCTGCCCGTACCGCCGTGAAGCCGCGCAGCAGATTGCTCCCGTGGTCGGCGTCCCCGATGGGGGAGTCGAGCTCGGTCAGCCGGTCCGCCTCGCGCTCCACCACGGCCCCGGCGGCCGTCATCCAGCGCCGGAAGAAGTCCCCGTCACGCAATTCCGTCTCCTCACCCGTGTCCACGACCCTGTCCGCACCGTGCCCGCCCACCTTCTCAGCAGCCCCACCGCAGGGCCGGAGTGTGGACGGGCGCGTCCCACAGCCGCAGCAGCTCCTCGTCCGCCCGGCACAGCGTCACCGAACACCCCGCCATGTCCAGGGAGGTGACGTAGTTCCCGACCAGCGTCCGTGCCACCGGCACCCCGCGCTCGGCCAGCACCCGCGCCACCTCCGCGTGGAACCCGTACAGCTCCAGCAGCGGCGTCGCCCCCATGCCGTTGACCAGAGCCAGTACCGGCCCGTCCGCCGGAGCCACCTCCCCGAGCTCCTCCAGTACGGCTCCCACCGCGACCTCCGCGATCTCCCGGGCCGGCATCATGGCCCGCCGTTCGCGGCCCGGCTCGCCGTGGATGCCGATGCCCAGCTCCAGTTCCCCGTCGGGCAGGTCGAACGTCGGACTGCCCTTCGCCGGTGTCGTGCACGCGCTGAGCGCCACCCCGAAGCTGCGCGAGGAGGCGTTGACCCGCCGGGCGAGCTCCGCGACCCGCTCCAGCGGGGCGCCCTCCTCGGCGGCCGCACCGGCGACCTTCTCGACGAACAGCGTGGCCCCGGTGCCGCGCCGCCCCGCCGTGTACAGACTGTCGGTGACGGCCACGTCGTCGTTGACCAGCACGCGCTCCACCCGCAGGCCGTCCTCCTCGGCGAGTTCGGCCGCCATCTCGAAGTTCAGCACGTCCCCGGTGTAGTTCTTGACGACGAACAGCACACCCTGCCCGGAGTCCACGGCCGCCGCCGCCCGCAGGACCTGATCGGGCACGGGCGAGGTGAACACCTCCCCGGGGCAAGCGGCCGACAGCATCCCGTACCCCACGAACCCGGCGTGCAGCGGCTCGTGCCCCGACCCGCCCCCGGACACCACCCCGACCCGGCCCCCGAGCCGCGCGTCCCGCCGTACGACGACCCGCCGCTCGACGTCCACGTCCAGCTCGGGATGCGCGGCCGCCATCCCCCGCAGGGCATCAGCGACGACGGTCTCGGGACTGTTGATCAGCATCCGCATGGGGTGTCTCCTGGTGGGGCCGACGGGTGGTGGGCGGGCAGCGCCTGCGGTCCCCCTACCCCGCCGGACGGCGCACTCATGCCGACCGGCGGTCCAGTTCCTCGTCGAGCGCCAGCGCGGCGTCGATGAGCGCCAGGTGCGTGAACGCCTGCGGGAAGTTGCCCAACTGCTCGCCGGAGGCTCCGATCTCCTCGGCGAACAGGCCGACGTGGTTGGCGTAGGTCAGCATCTTGTCGAACGCGTAGCGGGCCTGGCCGATCCGCCCGGCCCGGGCGAGCGCCTCGACGTACAGGAAGCTGCACAGGTTGAACGTTCCTTCGGAACCGCGCAGCCCGTCCGGCGAGGCCGCGGGGTCGTAGCGGTAGACGAGGCTGTCGCTGACGAGTTCCCGGTCCATCGCGTCGAGCGTGGACAGCCAGGCGGGGTCGGAGGGCGAGATGAAACCCACCTTCGGCATGAGCAGCAGCGACGCGTCGAGCACGTCCGACGCGTAGTTCTGCACGAAGGCCTGCCGCTCGGTGCTCCAGCCGCGCTCCACGATCTGCAGGAAGATCGCGTCGCGTGCCGCCGTCCACCGGGCGATGTCCGCGGGCCGGGAGTGGGCCTGCGCGAGGCGGATGGCCCGGTCGAAGGCGACCCACGACATCAGGCGGCTGTAGGTGAAGTCCTGGCGGCCGCCCCGGGTCTCCCAGATCCCCTCGTCCGGGGCGTCCCAGTGGTCGCAGAACCAGTCGATGACGCCGGTGAACGCCGTCCAGCCGCGCAGCGCACCCATGTCGTGGGCCTCGCCGAACGCGTAGGCGGCCTCGCCGTAGATGTCGAGCTGCACCTGGTCGGCGGCCGCGTTACCGGCCCGGACGGGAGCGGACCCCTGGTAGCCCTCCCAGTGGTCGAGGACCTCCTCGGTCAGGTGGGGGTCGCCGTCGATGCGGTACATGATCTGCAAGGGGTGGCCGGAGGGGGTGCCGCCGGCTTCGAAGCGGTCGCGGACCCAGTGGCGGAAGGCGTTGGCCTCCTCGGTGAAACCGAGTTTGACGAGGGCGCGCACCGACAGGGACGCGTCGCGGATCCAGGTGTAGCGGTAGTCCCAGTTGCGTTCCCCGCCGATCTGCTCGGGCAGTCCCATGGTCGCCGCGGCGATCGGCGCGCCGGTCGGGGCGTAGGTGAGCAGCTTCAGGGTGATGGCGGACCGGTTGACCATCTCCTGCCAGCGTCCCCGGTAGGTGGAGGTGCGCAGCCAGTCGTGCCAGAAGGCGCGGCACCGGTCGAAATCCGCAAGGGCGCGTTCGCGGCTGAGGGGATCGGGGCGGGGGCTGCCGGCGGCGTCGCTGGTCAGGACGACGACTGCGGCGTCGCCCGCCGTCATGGTGAAGCGCGCGACGGCGTCCTGTCCGTCCGCGACGAGGGTGATCGGCGCGCTCGCCTGGACGAACAGGTCCGTCCCCGGGCCCTGCATCAGAGCCGACCCGTCGTCGAGGAGCTTCAGGGTGTGCGGGGCCCGCCCGTAGTCGAAGCGGGGCCGGACCTCCAGGACGAACGGGAGGCTGCCGCGCACCACCCGTACCGTCCGGTGCAGTTGATGCCGGTCGGTGGCCTCGCGGGAGTCGTCGGGGACCATGTAGTCGCCCACTTCCCCGACGCCGTCCGTGGTCATGAACCGGGTCACCAGCGTGGCCGTGTCGGCGAGGTACAGCTGCTTGACCTTGACGTCGCCGAGCCGGTCGAGATCGACCGCCAGGTGGCAGTGGCCCCCGCCCGCCCGGTCCAGCAGTGCTCCGAAGATGCTGGGGGAGTCGAACCGCGGCGTGCACCACCAGTCGACCGTTCCGGCACTGGAGACCAGCGCGGCCGTCTGGAGGTCGCCGATCAGACCGTGCTCTGCGATCGGGGGATAGGCACTCATCGCGACTCCGGGGGTGAGTAGCTGCCTTCCCACGGTACGTACGGAGCCGGATCCGCGCCCGGCGTCAGCCGGCGTGGACGTGGGGGCGGCGGCTGCGGTCGGGTTCGGCCTCCCGGATGACCTCGCGGGTGACGGGGGCGACCTCGCCCTGTCCGAAGAGGAAGAAGCGGAGGAAGTTGGCCATCGGGTTGCCCTCCGTCCATTCGAAGTAGATGTGCGGGCGCTGGCCGGTGTCGTCCCGTACGTGGAGGAGGAGGGCGGCGAGTGCGTTGGGGATGCTGGAGCTTTCCAGGGTCAGGACGCGGTAGCGGCCGTGGAGGACTTCGCCGCGCACGCGCATGCCCGATTCGAATTCGGATGCGTCCAGAACGGTGACCTCGACGAACATGACGTCGTCCTCGGAGGGGATGTCGTTGTCGGCGCGGATCTGCTGCTTCTTGAGCCGGTACTCGTCGGCGTCGCGGTTGTCGGGCTCGTTGGCGATGAACCGGATGGTGCGGTTGGCGGTGTCGCGGATGAACCGTTGGGCCATGTCGTCGAATTCCACGTGGGTGACGCGCAGCTCGAAGACGCGGGCGAGGCGTGAGAGGAGGGAGAGGGCCATGATGCCGGCGATGAAGCAGGCGCCGATCTTCACGCCGTCGGGTCGTTCGGCGACGTTGACGGCGGTGGTGTAGACGAAGACGGCGGAGATGACGCCGAAGCCGATGGTCCAGCCGCGTTCCCCGGCCCGGCGGGCCGCGATGGTGACCGCGACGGCCGCGGAGGTGATCAGGACGAGGACACCGGTGGCGTAGGCACCGCCCTGGGCGTCGACGTCGGCGTCGAAGAGCCAGGTCACCAGGAAGGCGATCAGGGTGAAGACGATGACCATCGGGCGCAGGGCGCGGGCCCAGGAGGGGGCCATGCCGTAGCGGGGCAGGTAGCGCGGCATCAGGTTGAGCAGGCCGGCCATGGCCGAGGAGCCCGCGAACCACAGGATCAAGATGGTCGAGACGTCGTAGACGGTGCCGAAGGCCGAGCCCAGGTACTCGTGGGCCAGGTACGCCAGGGCGCGGCCGTTGGCCTCGCCGCCGGGTTGGAAGGCGGCGGCGGGGATGAGGAGGGTGGTGACGAAGCTGCTGGTGATCAGGAAGACGCTCATGATCACGGCGGCCGTGGTCAGTAGCTTCTTCGTGCCCCGGATCCGGCCCGCGGGATTCTCCTCCGTGTCGTGCGGGGAGCCCTGGACGTGCGGCATGACCGCGACGCCCGTCTCGAACCCGGACAGACCCAGCGCCAGCTTCGGGAAGACCACGAGCGCGATGGCGATCATCATGAAGACGTTGCCGTGCTCGGTGAGCAACGCCTGTTTCCAGTCGGTGATGACGTGGGGCTCGCTGACGACCTGCCACAGGCCGACCCCGATCACGACGACGTTCAGCGCGAGGTACGAGAAGACCAGGACCACGGCCACCCCGATGGCCTCGCTGAACCCCTTGAGGAACACGCCGCCCAGCAGCGCGATCAGGATCAGGGTGATCAGTACCTGGTGGCCGTTGAGCGTGCTCGTCAGATGGGGGTTCTCGACCATGTGCGCGGTCGCGTCCGCCGCCGACAGGGTGATGGTGATCAGGAAGTCGGTGGCCGCGAAGCCGAGGAGGGTGAGGACGAACAGCTTGCCCTTCCAGAACGACAGCAGCCGTTCCAGCATCGCGATCGAGCCCTCGCCGTGCGGGCTCTCCTCCGCCACGCGGCGGTAGACGGGCAGCGCCCCCAACAGGGTCAGCACCACCAGCACGATCGTGGCCAGGGGCGAGAGCAGGCCGGCGGCGAGCGCCGCGATGCCCGGCTGGTAGCCCAAGGTCGAGAAGTAGTCGAGGCCGGTCAGGCACATCACCCGCCACCAAGGCCGCCCGTGGTCGGCGGCCGCGGGCGTGCCGCTCTCGTCCGACCCCTCCGGCCGATGGCCCGACCGGTGCTTCGTCTGGTCGGTCAGGCCTTCCAGGAGCCATGCCCTGAGGCGGCTCGGCTGGGTGGGGGTGGCCATCGCGGGTGCTCCTTCGTACGGCTTGGATCCGGCCATCGGTGCGACGGCTGGGCAAGCGTACGGAACTCGATCATTCGTGCACGCGCGCGATCTCATCCTGACGGGCCCCGGGCGGCCCCGCACGGGAGGTTGCTCCGGTTGGACGGAGGTACGCGTTCGGCCCGGAACCCGCCTCCCACCTGCATGGACGTGCTGGGGCGCAGTCCGCGGCCGGAGGCGGGCCGCAGCGTCGGCCGCGACCGGTCTTGACGGCTCCTTAACGCCTCCCTAGCGAAATCTTGACGGCCCGCCCGGGGAGGGAAAACCCCTGGTGGGACGTGTAATCGATCGCGTGTTCGAGTGGCGGGATATGATGGGTGGGTGCGTACGATCCCCGGCCTCCAGGGCTCCCTCTTCGACCAGGGCGACGAGATCCGCCTCGGCCCGCTCCAAGGGCTGTGCCGCACCCGGCTCGGCTCCGGCGCCTGGGTCGACCACCTGCCCGGCTGGCTCTCTGGCGCCGACTCACTGTTCGAGCGGCTGGCCGAGGACGTGCCCTGGCGGGCCGAGCGGCGCCAGATGTACGAGCGCGAGGTCGACGTACCCCGCCTGCTCGCCTTCTACGACGAGGGCGAGTCCCTGCCGCACCCGGCGCTCGTCGAGGCCCGCACCGCACTGACCCGGCATTACGCCCCCGAGCTCGGGGAACCCTTCGCCACCGCCGGGCTCTGCCTCTACCGCGACGGCCGCGACAGCGTCGCCTGGCACGGCGACCGCATCGGCCGGTCCGCCACCGAGGACACCATGGTCGCGATCCTCTCGGTCGGCGACCCGCGCGACCTGGTCCTGCGCCCCCGCGACGGCGGCCCGACCCTGCTGCGCCTGCCCCTGGGGCACGGCGACCTCGTCGTGATGGGCGGCTCCTGCCAGCGGACCATGGAGCACGCGGTCCCCAAGTCCAGCCGCGCCGTCGGCCCGCGCATCAGCATCCAGTACCGCCCCCGCGGCGTCCGCTGAGCCCTGCGGCGCCCGCTGATACCGACACGCCCTGCCTTCGGGGCCTGCCTTCGGGGCCCGCCGCTCGGGCCCGCCGCTCGGGCCCGCCGCTCGGGCCCGCCGCCGGGCCGGGACGGCGCCGCCCGGTCAGTAGCCGTA
The DNA here is from genome assembly GCF_041431095.1 of Streptomyces sp. NBC_00597. Classification (GTDB taxonomy): domain Bacteria; phylum Actinomycetota; class Actinomycetes; order Streptomycetales; family Streptomycetaceae; genus Streptomyces. The sequence continues at coordinate 1,951,477 of NZ_CP107757.1, read as the reverse complement.
GACGCTCAGTTCGGTGATGGACGCGAAAACGTGCTCCCAGGCCGCTGCGCCCGGCTCCTCGGGGTCGTCCGACTCCAGGACGCCCGGCTCCAGCTCCGCCGCCTCCGCGAGGAAGGAGCCGCAGCCGTTCTCGCCCGGGTACGGGTTCCAACACGCCCCCATGAACCGGCGCACGGCCTCCAGCAGGCGTACGAACGTCTCCGTGTCCCGGGCGAAGGGGAACGGCCCCTCGCCCTCGCGGATCAGCGACACCGCGCCCGTCTCCGGGTGGACGAGCACCACGCCCTCGTCGCCGTAGCCCATCTCCAACGTCCCTATGTGCAGCAGGCCGCCGAAGCCCGGCCCCTGGTCCGCGGACTCCGCCGCTCCGGGCCCCTCCTCGGTCCAGGCGAGCTCGAACGAGGTCGCGCCTGCTCCCCAGTGGCGCGGCAGGCCCACCGTGCTGATCAGCTCCCGGGTCGGGCGGTGGGTGAGCGACGCGGGCAGCCGCGCCTCGGGTACCCGGACCGTCCAGTCCGCGCCGAACACCGCCTCCACGCGGGCCGCGTCGAGCGGCGCCTCGCCGGGCGCCGGGCCCGCGAACCACGGCTCGCCCGCGCCCTCGTCCCACGAGGCGTTGTCGGCGCCGCCGGTGGGCCAGCCGGCCGCCGCCACCGCCTCGTTGCGCTCCACCACCACGATCCCGCGCGCCTCGGTGAGCAGGAACCGCCCCGCGCCGAGCGGCACCGGGTCCTCCCAGGTGCCGGGGCAGTGCAGGGCCCAGGCGTCCTCGTCCGGGTCGAAGAGGAACGGCTCCTCCTCCCCGGGCTCCTCCGTGCGTTCGGTGAACTCCCCGGCGCCGGGCGCCGGGCACGGCTCGCCGGTGGTCAGGTCGAACCAGCGTTCTTCGGTCCACAGCGACCAGACCTTCAGCAGGCTCCGGCCGCCGGGCCCGTCGAAGACGGCGGCGGAGGCGTCCCCGCTGAGGTTCGGTACGGCCCGGAAGGCCCCGACCGGCCGCCACCAGGCCCAGACGGTGCGCCAGGGCATGCCGGGCTCTGCCTCGGCGACCTGCCGCGCGTACGCGTCGTGCCCGAGCACCTTCGCGGCGAAGTGCAGCCACGAGCCGAACTCCGCACGCGAGACGTCGGCATGCCCGAACACGGCCTGGGCCTGGGTGTAGACCTCGCGGCCGACCCCGCCGCCGGCCTGCGGGCCGGACCACTCCCGCACCCGGGCGGCTCCGGCCTCCAGCAGGGCGGTGGGGGAGGGGGAGGACAGGGCGTCAAGATCTTCAGCAGGCATGCGGGACATGGTGCCAGCAGCCACGGACAGTCCCTGCTCCAGGGCGCGTTGGGGTCTGCGCAGGTGCTTGCGGCTGCGCCCCGGCCGCGGCTATGCGGTGCCCGGATCCTCGGCCGTGGCCGGCTTCGCGGTCGTCGCCGCCCTGGCGGGCTCGGCGGTCACTGCCGCCGCCGCGGCGGCCGCGGCCGCGCCCGGCCGTACCGCTGCGGCCGCCGCGTGCAGGGAGCGCAGAGCCAGCAGCAGTACGCCGATGTCGTCGAGGTACACCGGGTCCGGGATCAGGTCCACGGGCGAGACGGTGTAGATCACCGCGACCCAGAAGAGCGCCTTGTCGCGGAGCGGGATCCCCGCATCGAGCAGCAGGCGCCGAGCCGCGAAGACCCGTACGAGGAGCACGCCGGCCGCGATCGCCAGCCCGAGGGCGACGACCGCGCCGACCGTCAGCCAGACCGTTGCGTCCATGTCACCCCTATACCCCGTTCGGCCGTGTTACCCGTTGTGCTCGCGCAGTCGGCGGCTGACCTCGCCCAGCCCGTCCGCGAGCGTGTCGAGCTGTTCGGGGGTCAGGACGTCGATCAGCGCTTCCCGGACCGTCGCGACGTGACCGGGTGCGGCCTCCTCCAAGCGGGCGGTGCCGGCGTCCGTGAGGACCGCGAAGACCCCGCGCACGTCGGAGGGGCAGCTGCGACGGCGGACCAAGCCCGCCTTCTCCAGCTGGGTGACCTGGTAGGTCAGCCCGCTCTTCGAGTTGATCAGGCCATTGGCAAGTTCCGTCATCCGCAGCTCGCGGTCCGGAGCCGCGGCGAGCCGTACCAGTATCTCGTACTGCGGGTGAGAGAGGCCGGAGTCGTCCTTGAGCTGCTGGTCGAGGCGGCGGTTCACCAGGGCGGAGGCGGCCAGGAAGCCGCTCCAGGCGCGCATCTCGCGCTCGTCCAGCCATCTCGTTTCAGCCATGCCCCCAGTTTACACGAGTTGTTCCAATTTGAATCAATGGTTAAGGTCGGAGCTGGCGGTTCGAATTTGAACTACTCGTTACTCCGTTACTCCGTCCCCGCCCGGACCGCCCGACCGGAAGGAATCCCCCATGACCAGCCCCTCCGTCACCGCGACGAAGCCGCAGGCCGCCGCACCGGCCGTCCCCCTCGCCCCCTCCACCTCCGCCCACGACGCCGGACTGCTCCTCCTCCGCGTCGTCCTCGGTCTCACGATGGCCGGCCACGGCGCGCAGAAGCTCTTCGGCTGGTTCGGTGGCGGCGGCGTCAGCGGCACCGGCCAGTTCTTCACCGCCAGCGGCTACCCCGCGGGCGACGCCATGGCCGTCGTCGCAGGCCTGACCGAGACCCTCGGCGGCCTCGGCCTCGCCCTCGGACTGCTCACCCCGCTCGCCGGAGCCGCCGTCGTCGGCACCATGATCAACGCGATCGCCGTCCACGGCGCCGGGTCCTTCTTCGCCCCCAAGGGCATCGAGTACGAGCTCCTCCTGACCGTGGCGGCCGCCGCGGTGGCCCTCACCGGCCCCGGCCGGTACGCCGCCGACCGCTTCCTGCCCGTGCTGCGCAGCCACCGCCTCGCCCACGGCGCCCTCGCAGTCGCCCTCGGCGTGGTCATCGCGAGCGCGCTGCTCCTCGTACGCAGCTGACCGCGGGCGGGTGACCGTATTGCGCACGGGGATGCCCGGGGCCTGCACTGATTGGGCCCGGGCATTCGGGGGAACAGCGCACAAATGACACAACCCATCGAAGACTACGCACTCATCGGCGACCTCATGACCAGCGGGCTCGTCGGCCGCGACGGGTCCCTCGACTGGCTGTGCCTGCCGCGTTTCGATTCGCCCGCCTGCTTCTCGGCGCTCCTCGGCGGCAAGGAGAACGGCCACTGGCGCATCGCCCCGGCCGGGGCCGCCGCCGGCGCACGGTGCACGCACCGCGCCTACATCGACGGCTCGCTGGTCCTGGAGTCCTACTGGGACACTCCGGACGGCGCCTCGTTCAAGGTCACCGACTTCATGCCGGAGCGCGACAGCGCCCCCGACGTGATGCGCATCGTCGAGGGCCTGTCCGGCGAGGCCGCCGTGCTCAGCGTCCTGCGCCTGCGGTTCGACTACGGACACGTCGTCCCCTGGGTCCGGCGCTCCAACGGCGAGCGGGTCGCGGTAGCCGGGCCCGACTCCGCCTGGTTCCGCAGCGAACCGGCCGTGCACACCTGGGGCGAGGACAACAGCACCCGCTCCGAATTCACCGTCGCCGCCGGCGAACGGGTCGCCTTCGTCCTCACCTGGCACCCCTCGCACGAACCGCGCCCCGCGACCGTCGACCCGTACGAGGCGCTCGAACAGAACCTCGCCGACTGGCGGGACTGGACCGCCCAGTGCACCTACGAAGGCCCCTACCGGGAAGCGGTGACCCGCTCCCTGATCACCCTCAAGGCCCTCACCTACGCCCCGACCGGCGGAATCGCAGCCGCCGCCACGACCTCCCTCCCCGAGGAACTCGGCGGCGTCCGCAACTGGGACTACCGCTACTGCTGGCTGCGCGACTCCACCCTCACCCTCGGCTCCCTCCTGGAGACCGGCTTCCACGACGAAGCCCGCGCCTGGCGCGAATGGCTGCTGCGCGCGGTCGCCGGCGACCCCGCCGACCTGCAGATCATGTACGGGATCGGGGGCGAGCGGCGGATCCCGGAATCCGACCTGCCGTGGTTGCGCGGCTACGCCGACTCCGCCCCGGTCCGGGTCGGCAACGCGGCCGTGGACCAACTCCAGCTCGACGTGTACGGGGAGGTCCTCGACTCCCTGTACCTGGCCCGGGAGAACGGGCTGCCCTCGGAGCGGCACGCCTGGCAGATCCAGCTCGCGCTCCTCGACTTCCTGGAACGCAACTGGCGCCGGCCGGACGAGGGGCTGTGGGAGGTGCGCGGGCCGCGCCGGCACTTCGTGCACTCCAAGGTGATGGCCTGGGTCGCCGCGGACCGGGCCGTGCGCACCATGGAGAGCGACTCCTCGCTGCCCGGAGACGTGGAGCGGTGGCGGGCCATGCGGGACGAGGTGCACCGGGACGTGATCGACAACGGCTTCGACCCCGTGCGGGGCACCTTCACGCAGTACTACGGTTCCCGGGAGCTGGACGCGGCCACCCTGCTCATCCCGCGCGTCGGGTTCCTGCCGCCCGACGACCCGCGCGTGATCGGCACGGTCGACGCGGTCCGCGCGGAGCTCGGCAGCAGTGGCCTGGTCCGCCGCTACAGCATCGAGGGCCCGTCGGTGGACGGCCTGCCCGGCGACGAAGGCGCCTTCCTGGCCTGCTCGTTCTGGCTCGCGGACGCGTTGCACATGACCGGCCGGGACAAGGAGGCGCGCGAACTGTTCGAGCGGCTGCTGGCCGTACGCAACGACGTGGGACTCCTCGCGGAGGAGTACGACCCGGTGTCGGACCGCCAACTCGGCAACTTCCCACAGGCGTTCAGCCACGTCGGCCTGGTGAACACGGCCATCATCCTGGGCCGCACCCAACCCCCACCCGCGGTCTGACCGCCCCGCGATCCCGCCCGAGGACCGATGGCCCCGGGCGGGTGCGGAGATCTACCGGGACGCCGACGCGGCCGGGGTGAGCAGGCGGCGCAGCAGCGGGACGAGGGGCCGCTCGACGAGGCGGTGCAGCAGCCAGGCGATCAGCATCGCGCCCGCGATGACGCCGAGCAGGGTCGGCCACGCACCCCACTGCTGGTTCCATCGCCAGATCACGCGTATGCCCAGCGACTGGTGCACGAGGTAGAGCGGGTAGGAGATCGCGCCCGCGATCGGCAGCCAGCGCCACTGGATCCAGTCCAGCTTGCCGAGTGCGATCAGGCCCATCAGCACGTACATGACGGTGATCGCGGCCAGACAGACCTTCCAGTTGATGCCGTGCCCCTCGCCCTGCATGATCGCCGGGAGGCGGTGCTGCATCAGCAGCCAGGACAGCGCCAGGAGGCCCAGGGTCTCACCGTCGAAGCGGCCGGCCCGGCGGACCAGGTAGAAGGTGATCCCGGCGATGAAGAAGGGCGCCCACCGGGGCACCAGGAGCTGGTCCAGCAGCGGGATGCCCGCCGCCGGCGCCAGGACCGAACCCAGCGCCCAGACCCAGCAGAAGTTCGCGACCCTGCGGTGGCCGGCACCCAGCAGGACGACCAGCGAGAAGATCAGGTAGAAGCGCAGCTCGATCCAGAGCGTCCAGTAGACGTTGTCGACGCTGTTCACGCCGAGGGGCTCGTGGAGCATCGTGAGGTTGGTGAGCATTTGGCCGACGGTGACCTTCGGCTCGCCCGGGGTCCGCGGGCCGAGGCGGGCAGCCGCCGAGGAGAGCACGACCGCCGCCCAGTAGAGCGGGAACAGTCGTAGGATCCGGCCGTGCCAGAACTGCTGGAGGGACTTGCCCCAGCCGGACATGCAGATCACGAAGCCGCTGATCATGAAGAAGAAGACCACACCCAGCCAGCCGAACTCGGCGACCTTGTGCAGGGTGGGAAACAGCTCGACCGCCGTCCGCTGCCAGGGGATCGTCCCCGAACCGGCCAGGTAGTGGAACAGCACCACCGACAGCGCCGCGAAGAGCCGCAGACCGTCGAGCACGGCTATTCGAGGCGCCCGCGCGGACCCGGCAGCGCCGCGCCTCGACCACACCCTCTGGCGGCGTCGACCGGGGTCGGGAGCTGTCTGCGGCGCCTCGGTGGGCTCCGGGACGCGGTCCCCGGTGAGGACGAGCCTGTCGGACATGACACCTCTGAAAGTCATGGGGGTGTCTGCGACACCGATACGTTCGGGGGGTATGGAACGAACTCCGCGATGCTACTGGTGCCCAGTACAACCACAGGCACCAGGGCCCGCTCCTCACGGGCAGCCCGACAGCCACGTCTCGCAAGAAGCCCACCTTATGAGGCCGTGACCTTTGTGGCCGTAGGTCGTTGTGCCTCGCACGGGGCCGAGTGTGCCGTGCTTCAGGATATCGAAATCGACTACCCGCTGCCGGGTCCTGATCTGGTCGCGTGCCGGCGTCTGGGGCCGACTGTATGAGCAGATCTTGCACCGTCTCGACGACGTAGAGCCGCTGGATCTCCCACGACGGCCTCGCACTGAAGCCCCTGGTGCTCGGCCGCCAAGCGAGACGCGACCCCCATCGTGGCCGTCACTTCGCGCCGCGACGCCTGTACGCAGAATGGGTATACGGAGTCCCTCTGGACTCGATGAAGAAGTCGAAATTGGCTTGCTATGTTCCCTGCCGCCACGCGGCAGGGAACATAGATCAGGCGCCGATGTTCAGGTGGACGGGGTGCAACTCGAACGGGCTGCGGTCATCCATTTCGGTTACCGCCCCCACCGTGAGTCGAGAGCATGCTACGAGACCGATCCCCCTCTCATGGCGCAGGGCGAGTCGGAGCAGCGGGCGGATGCTCCGTACGCCTGCATCATCAATCTCGCCTGCTTGGCTGACGCTGGCTTGGCTAATGGAGAGTCGCGGGAGAGCCCTAGTGAGCTTCACGAACTCAACACCCTCAAATACGATCCCCAGCGACTCGCCGGAAATGGGAGTCGATTTCAGGAGCAGTCGGGAGTGCCCAATGGCGTAACGCCAAAGGGTAAACGAGTGATCGCTAGACCAGAGTGCGGCCGTATCGGTGGGTTCATTCAAAGGGGTTCGTAACCAGCTTTCCTTTTCGGTACCACGTGACCCTCGGCCAGGCGTCGGGGGACTGGCTCAGCTTGTACATTTCCCAGCGTGTATACCCCATATCGTCTACAGCGGGATCGATTTTTTCTCCCGACTTGGCGTATTCCTTCGGATTGTCGATCCCATCGAGATTGACGTGAATATTCGTTTTGCCGTCCTGCAGGAAGGCTTCAATTTGTCGATGCCACGCAGTGCCGCTTGGCCAGTCCTTGTAGGTGAGGCCGCCCACCTCCATACCGAAGATGTCGAGGGCCATGTCGTCGTCCCCCACCTGCTGCTTACCCAAGGCGATGTCGCCGCAGCTGGAATTGTGCACCAGTACCGGGGTCTGGCCAGCCAGGACATAGTAAGTGTGGAAGTCTTCGACGGTAAAGTTGTAAGTCTTGGCCAGTTGGGTGCGCGAGTGGTTCGACACAACGCGTACCAACGTGCCGTCGTTGCTCTGCAGTGTGTTGCCAGGCAGAAGTTCCTGAGCCTGAATCCATCGGTTCCCCGAGGGGCTCCAGAAAGGATGCTCGTTGGTGGCGGTGAGTGTTTCAGTTCTTTGCTTGGACTGGATGACGAGATCGTTGAGGTGCTTGTTCCCTTCGGTGATGACGAGGTGCGTGACCTTGCGTCCCCCTGTGGCTTTGGAGGCAGGGTCAGTCGATAGGACGATATCGCCTTCCTTGATTTCCTCAACGTTGCGTGTGGATCCGTCACTCAAGAGGATCTTGGTTCCGGCAAGGAAGCATCGGGAGCAACCTGATCCTGTGACGCCCTTTAGGAGGGAGATGCTGGCCCGCAGCATGCGGATCTTGTTGCTGACCAGATTGTCCTTGACGAAGTCCACGCAGGCGTCAAAATCGTTCTTCGTGTAGCAGTTGTAGAGGTTGCTCAGGCTCAGGCCGTTTTGAAGGGCCCACTTGGTTCCCTCTGCGTAGGGCTTCCAGTACTCGGGTGCTGCCCTGATGGCTTCACAGTTGTATTTGTTCTGCAGGCACCAGCGGAAGTGCTGCTTGTCGGTCATGCAGCCAAGGCCGTCGTAGCCGCAGCGGTATTGGCGGCTGGCTTCTCTGCCGGGGGCGTTCTTGCGGTCCCTCTCTGCCTTTTCCTCGGCGATCTGCACGGACTTGGCATAGGCGATGTCGGCTTCGCGCTGGGCGGTGGCGGCGTCATTGTGTGCCTGCAGGAAGGTGTCGCGCGCCTTTGCCGCGTAGGCCCAGGCGATGGAGGCCGAGGTACGGGCGGACTGGGCCGAGATTTCCGCGTCGGCGGCCGAGAGCGAGGCGTTGCGTGCTGCGGTGTTGGCGCTGGCGGCCGCGGCACGCGCGGTGTTCGCCGCCTCCGCCGCGCGGGCGGCAGAGGCTTCGGCTTCCTTGGCGGACTTGGCGGCTTGGGCTGCGTAGGTCTTGGCTTGCCCGGCCGAGGTAGCTGCCTGAGTGGCATACCCGTGGGCCTCTTCATCGGCCTTGCGGGCCGTGGCAGCGGCCTCAGCGGCCTCTGCCGAGTCCTGGGCGGCCTGGGCAGCGATGACCGCGCCTTCCGCGATCAGCTGCTGGACGCGTTGCTGATGAGTGGTGGAAAGCCAGTCCTGCTGCTGGGCCGCGTACTGGCCGCTCTGGATGAACCCGTGCAGATCCGCCTTGGAGCCGCTCAGAGCGATGCGGGCGGCAGACTGGAGTTCGGGACCACCGCTGTCCGCGAGCTGGGCTGCCCGGACACGCTCGTCCTGGGTGCGTGCGGTGTACTGACCTGTTGTCGCGAAGGCGGTGTACTTCGCGACATCGCCGGAGTTGAGGGCTGCACGACCGGCGTCAGTGGTGACCGGACCGGCGTTCTCAATGACCTGCGCGATGTAGACCCGCAAGTCCTCCTTGCCCACCGCGTACTGGCCGGAGTTGAGGAAGGTATTCACAACCGTCACGTCGCCCTTGAGGGCTTGCTCGGCGGCCGCCCTCACACTGGCGGAGGGGTGCTCCTCGGCCAGGCGGGCAGTCTGCGCCCGCCGATCCTGCTGGTCGGCACGAGCCCACCCGGTCTGTATGTAGGTGGTGATGTCGGCGTCGGACCCGGCGAGTGCGACCTCGGCTGCGACCTTGCTCCATTCGCCGCGGATCTGCGCGGTCTTCAGGGCCATACGCCGGGCTCTGGGTGCGAGGGCGGTCGGATTCGCACCGGGCTTGGCCGCCTCGGCCGCAAGCTGCTTCGCCTCGGCTTCGAGGTCCCTGGACTCCTTGGCTTCCTGCGCGTCCGCCGCTTCCTCTGCTTCCTCCTTCGCCTTGTTGTCCTTCGCCCGCTCCAAGCCGGCGTTCGTCCGCGCCAGAAGTTCTGCGGCATCGATCTCGCGGGCCAGTGTGTCGACACCCTTGGCCTTGTCGACGGCATCGGTGGCGGTCGCGGCTGCCTGGGCCGCAGCCTCGGCATGCTTCGTGGACTCGGCTGCCGCGGTGGCTGCCTCTCCGGCGTGTTTGGCGGCTTCCTCCGCCGCGTTCGCCGCGTTCTCCGCGTGGGTGGCTGCCGAGTGGGCCGCGTCGCGTGCCTGGCGTGCGGCAAACGCCGCCTTGCGCGCCAGGCCGGCAGCCATATTCGCCGCACGGTTGGCCTCATTCGCATGCCGACGAGCCTGGTCGGCCGCAGCACGAGCGTCGCTGGAGCTGACGCCCGCCTGATCGGCGAAACGGCTGGCATCCATGGCAGCGTCGGCCGTCAGGAGGGCGTTCTTACCGGCTCCCAGGGCTGCTTCGACGGCACCGGCGGCAGCCTCGGCGGAATCGGATGCCAAAGACGCAGCCTTCTCCACTTCCCTGACACCCACCATCGCAGCCCTGGCGTCAGCGGCCGCCTTGTTGGCGTCAGAGGCCTTGGTTCCATCGACTGCGGCTGCGGCCGCGGCGTCGCGAGCACGAGTGGCTGCCTTGCTCGCGGCCGCCGCGGCGCTGGACGCGTTTGAGGCGGCAATCGCGGCCACGCGGGCGGCGCGATTGGCGGCGGCAGCTGCGGCGATGGCTTGTTGCGCTGCGGCGGCCGCCTGACGAGTGAACTCCGCGGCACGCTTCGCCGCGGCCGCCGCCTTGAGCGCATCGCCCTTGGCAGCCTCTGTCTCGTGGGCGGCAGTGTCGGCTGCTTCCTTGGCCTCGCGTGCTGCTGTCACTGCCCGCGCGGAAGCCTCCTTGGCGGCGTCCTTCTCGGCGCTTGCCTGCCGGCCGGCCTCACGGGTCTGCTCGATCAGCTGTGTGATCGTGGCTTGCTCTTGGTCCTTGGCGCGGGCGACATGTTGCCCGACTTCAAGGAAGTCCCTGATCTGGTCGGGCCCTCCACGCAGGGCGAGACGGCCCGCGGCCCGGGTGTTCTCCCCGCCGATGCTGAGGATTTGAGCGACCTGGACGCGTTCGTCCTGCTCGCGCTGGGAGTACTGGCCTTCCTTCAGGAAGGCCGTGATGGCGTCCGCGCCCTTCTGGAGGGCTTCGCGGCCCTTCTCCTGGACATTGGGGCCGCTGGTGTCGATGATCTGGGCGACCCTGACACGCTGGTCTTGCTCAAGTGGAGCCTTCCAGCCACTTTCAAGGAATGTCTTGATTTCGCTGGTGGTTCCCGCAAGTGCCTTGCGTGCGGCTTCCTGGAGGCTGGTGCCGCCGATGCTGGCGAGCTGGGCGGTGGCGACCCGATCATCCTGCCGGGTCAGCAGCTCGGCCTGGTCGAGGAAGCGCTGGACGTCGTCGTCGCTGCCCGTCAGGGCGACTTCCGCGGCCGCCTGGACGCCGGGGCCACCGTTCTTCCACAGGTCCACGACCCGGCCGCGGTCGGTCGGGGGGATCACATAGCCGGGAACACGAGGAACGGGGTCGCCCGTTGCGGCAAACGCGACGGGGGAGGCGCTCAACAGCCCGGAGACGAGGGCGAAAGGGGCTGCACCGCTTCCTATCCGCAGCAGAACCCGCCGACCTCTGCCGGGTGGTCTCGGTCGGTTCGTGGTGTGGGTCAAAATCAGCTCTTCTCTACCCGGCCGCAACGGGGCCGGAACGATGACGGAAAAGTGTTACCGGTGCGTTCTGCGGCGCTACGAGAGCGAGCACTTTCATACCGTCGAGGCCGGCATCGAGGGTTGGCCCGAAGCCCCGGCAACCACCCGGCCGTGCGGGGAGGGTGCAGGTAGGTGTGCTGCCCCTCCCCGCCTGTGCCGCCCAGGTCCTGAGCCGCAGCCGTCACCCGGCTTGGGGAATCTAACCCTGCGTGTCAGTACAGGCAAATAGAACTGACCTATCGTCAATTCAAGTTGATCGGTTGCGGTCGGGCGACTACGGTCCAGCCTTGAAGTTCGCCATGGGGGGCGCCGGTTGGAAGTTCGTGCACGGTGGCGACTCGCATCTGTCGTTCATCGGTTTGGCCGCCCTCCACCGCAGAGCAACCGACGAGTGGCACTCGCGACAAGCTCGACCGATGGGGTGCTCCGCGTTCGGTGCGATCCCGGCCCGTGCCACGCCCTGGCGAATCCGCTGCTCCTCGCCGACCAGTCCTCGCGCACGTTCTCCGCGTGAGGACGCCTTCCTGGGAAGTAAAGATCACAAGTGCGTACACGCAGATGGCTGCCCGTCGCAGCCCTCACTATCGCCGCCGTCGTGCCCACCCCGCTCGCGTCCGCTGCCACCGAGCCCGCCGCGCCATTCGCGTCCGAGGACGGTGCCTACCCCGGAGCGGCCCAGATCCTGGCGCAGAAGGGCATCAAGCTCGTCCGTGGCGACGGCAACATCACGCTCGCCGACTGCAAGGCCGACGCGAAGCAGATTCGTGTCATGACCGTCGAAGACCCCGCTGCCAACCGGGCCGGGACGTACTGCTTCGCCTCCAGCGCCGCGACTGGCCTGCTCACCCTTGAGCTGCCTCGCGTGTTCGCCATCGACGCTGCCGACCAGCCGTTGACCGCCAGCTTGACGGCTGACGGCGCAACGAAGACCGTCACGATCGCCAAGGACGGCTACGCGAGCGTTGGTGAGGGCCAGATAGGCGGTGCGCGGAGCACTCTGGTCGAGATCCGCGTCACCGGTCCGGCCAGCGCCAACGCCCCTGCGCCTTCCGGCGACACCACGCTCGCTTTCGCCGGCAAGCTCACCGTCGGCGACAGCAAGCGGTTCTGCACCGCGGCTCTGGTCGACCCGTACTGGGTGGTCACCGCAAAGAACTGCTTCGCGGACAACCCCGCCGATCTCGCCTCCGTTGGTGCCGGGGCGCCCAAGGACAAGACGACCGTTACCGTCGGCCGCACCGACCTGGCCACCTCCGGCGGCCACACCACCGATATCATTGAACTCGCTCCCCATACCGACCGGGACCTGGTCATGGCGCGCCTGGCCAAGCCCGCCCTGGATGTCACCCCGATCGCGCTCTCGACCGCACCGCTGACGGCCAGTGAGGCGCTCACCGTCGCAGGATTCGGTCGCACCGGCACCGAGTGGGCGCCTTCCAAGCTCCATTCAGCCGCCTTCTCCGTCAGCAACATCGATGCGGTCGGCTTTGCTCTGACAGCCAAGACCCCGGCCAACGCCACCGTATGCAAGGGCGACGCCGGTGGCCCCGCCGTGCGTACTGAGAACGGCAAGCCCGCTCTGGTCGGTATCACCAGCCGCTCGTGGCAGGGTGGGTGCCTCGACAGCGGCCAGACCGCGACCGGTGCCTTCGGTGCCCGCATCGACGGGGCCCAGGACTGGATCAAGCAGGTCCGCTTCACCACGGCCACGATCAAGAACGTCACCAGCAACCGTTGCGCGTGGGTGCCGTGGCAGACGCCCGACAGCGGTGCGGTCGTCAAGCAGATCGACTGTGATGCGAAGTTCGCCGATCAGCTGTGGAAGATGGAGCCGGTCGCCGGCGGCAGCTATCAGATTCGCAACCTCACCAGCAACCGCTGTATGTGGGTGCCGTGGCAGACGCCTGAGAACGGCGCCGTCGTCAAGCAGATCGACTGTGATGCGAAGTTCGCCGATCAGCTGTGGAAGATGGAGCCGGTCGCCGGCGGCAGCTATCAGATTCGCAACCTCACCAGCAACCGCTGTATGTGGGTGCCGTGGCAGACGCCTGAGAACGGCGCCGTCGTCAAGCAGATCGACTGCGATGCAAAGTTCGCCGACCAGCTGTGGAAGATCTGACACATCCTTCCGGCAGGCGGCACGCCGTCGTGACATGAAGAACTGAACGGTGAAGCCGGGTCCCCAGCGCCCGGCTTCACCGCTTCCCTGGCCCTAGTCAGGCGGGGGCGGCGGATGCGCGGCGGTGGAGGAGGGCGGCGGTCTGGGGGTCGGCCGGGAGGAAGGCTTCCAGGTGGAGCTCGGCCAGGGTGACGTCCACGGCCGTGGCGAACGACGTCAGGGTGGTCAGGAGCCTGAGCTCGCCCCCGGAGGTGCGCAGCCGCAGGGGTACCGCGAAGCCCAGGTGGTCCGGGCCTGGCGGCGGCGCCGCAGGCAGGTAGCCGGTCAACTCGGCGATGAGGGAGTCGAGTTCGGGGTCGGGGTGGGCGGTGGCCCGGGCGCGTAGGCTCTCCGTGATGTGCCGCCCCCACGCCGCGAGGTTCACCACCCGCGGCGCCATGCCCTCGGGGTGCAGCGCGATCCGCAGCACGTTCACCGGCGGCGCGAGCAGGTGGGCGGCCGCGCCCTCGGTCAGGACCCCGAACGCGGCGTTCGCCAGGACGAGTTCACCGCGCGGACCGGCGACCACCGCCGGGTACGGAAGGTGCCCGGTCAGGATCGACCGCAGGGCCTCCATGGCCGGCCCGACGGCGGCCGACTCCCGCGGTGACTCCGCGTACGCCGGCGCGTATCCGGCGCTCAGCAGCATCGAGTTGCGCTCCCGCAACGTCAGCCCGAGGGATTCGGAGAGCCGGACCACCATCGCCCGCCCCGGCGTGGAGCGGCCGCTCTCGATAAAGCTGAGGTGCCGCTGAGTGGTTCCGGCCAGGGTGGCCAGTTCGAGCTGGCTCATCCGGCGCAGTGCCCGCCGCCGGCGCACTTCTCGGGCGAACGGGGTGGGCGCGGTGGCAGAGGCGGCAGCAGTGGGGGCCATGCGCCCTTTCTAGCCGCCGCCGGCCGGACCCCGCCATTCCCCGCAGGGAATTGCCGGGCGTGTCCCCGGCGCCGGAAGCTCGGCAGCGCAACGGCTCGCACCCACGGCAGCGGAGGACGCAATGCGCTCGTACCACCTGGAAGCATTCGGCGGCATCGAGGGAATCGTGCCGCGCGACTCCGGCGGACCCCGGCCGGAGCCGGCCGGCCCCACCGCCATCGTCGTCGCCGTCCGGGCCGCCTCCCTCAACAAGCGGGACCTGCTGATCCTCGACCGGCGCTACCCGCTGCCCGCCGTACCAGGCGTCGTGCCGCTCAGCGACGGCGCCGGCGAGGTGGTCGCCGTCGGGGAGGCCGTGACCCGGTTCGCGGTGGGCGACCGCGTCTCCTGCGCGTACTTCCCGCGCTGGCGCACCGGCCGGATCACCCCCGACGCCTTCGACCAGCCCGGCTGCACCCTCGACGGGATGCTCACCGAGTACGCCGTACTCGACGAACAGTGGGCGGTGCGCGTCCCGGACCACCTGACCTGGGAGGAAGCGGCCACCCTGCCCTGCGCCGGGGTCACCGCCTGGAGCGCGCTGACCGGCGGCGAACCGCTGCTGCCCGGCCAGACCGTACTGACCCTCGGAACCGGCCCGGTCGCCCTCTTCGCCGTGCAGTTCGCGAAACTCCTCGGCTGCCGCGTGGTGTCGACCACCTCCAGCGCCGACAAGGCGGACCGGCTCAAGGCGCTCGGTGCCGACGAGGTCGTCGACTACCGGCAGAGCCCCGACTGGGGCAGCTCCGTACGGGAGCTCACCGGCGGCCTCGGCGCCGACCTCGTCGTCGAGACGGGCGGCCCCGAGACCATCGAACAGTCGGTCCGGGCCAGTGCCCTGTACGGACAGGTCGCCCTGCTGACCACCGGCAGCGCCGCCGGGGCCGGCATCGAGATCTCGAACGCGGCGTACGCGTCGAGCCTCGCCACGATCCGCCGGGTGTTCGTCGGCAGCCGCACCCGCTTCGAGGACATGAACCGCGCGGTGGCCGCCCACGGGCTGCGCCCGGTCATCGACCGGGTGCACCCCTTCGAGGAGGCCCGCACGGCCTACCGCGAGTACGCGACGGGCGCTCCCTTCGGCAAGGTCGTCATCAGCATGGACGGGGCCGACGGGAACTGACCCCTGTGGATGCCGACGCCCATGCCCATGCCGATGACCCCGTGGGCCCGTGCCGCAGCGCGGTCAGACGGCGGCGGACTCGCCGTCCTCCGGGATGCTGACCAGCCAGCGGGTGTCCTGCCGCGGCCGCAGGTACAGCGCCCAGTAGAGCGTGGCCACGGCGGTGATCCCGCCGGTCCACAGCAGGTACTGGGTCTCCTGCTGGGTCAGGATGTAGCCGAGTACCGCGATCAGCGCGATCGGAACCGCCGGCCACAGCGGCATGCGCCAGGCGGTCACCTCGCGGTGCGCCCCGCGCCGGGCGAACAGCGCGGCCACGGCGACCAGCAGGTACATGGCGGTCACCGAGACCCCGGTGACCCCGTACAGGGTGTCGAGGTTGACGAAGCACAGGGCCGCGCCCGGGACGCCGACCAAGAGGGTGGCCACCCACGGGGAGCCGAAGCGGCCGAGCTTGGACAGCGCCTGGTTGACCGGCTCGGGCCAGGCCTTGTCACGGGCGGAGGCGAACAGCACCCGGGAGTTCTGGATCACCATGACGATGCCCGCGTTGATGATGGCGAGAGCGACGCAGAGGCTGACGAAGGTGCCGACGGCCGAGTTGGACCAGGCGGTGACCATCCCGCCGAGGTCGCCCTCGGCGAGCGCGGACAGGTCGGGGGCGCCGACGGTGATGGCGATGACCGGGACCAGGATGACGGCCGTGGAGATCGCGAGGGTGGCCAGCACCGTGCGGGCGACGTTGCGCCGCGGGTTCTCCAGCTCCTCCGAGAGGTAGACCGCGGTCGAGAAGCCCTGGGTGATGAACAGGGCGATGGCGAGGCCGGAGACGACCATCATCGCGGTCACCGTGGACGTACCGCCGCCCTCGGTCGCGACCGTGCCGTGCACCAGCGCGCCGGCGCCCCGCTCGCTGTGCACGAAGCCCAGTACGGCGACCAGCGCGGCGGCGACCACCTCCAGCACCAGGAAGATGCCGGTGATCCAGGCGTTGGCCCGCAGGTCGAGCAGGCCGGCGAGGGTGGCGAGCAGCATCACGCCGCCACCCGCGACCGGGGCCGGTATGTGCACGATCGGCGCCAGGTAGTCGGCGGTGCCCATTGCGATCACGGGCGGCACGATCATCACGACCAGCAGCGAGAGGACGAACACCAGCCAGCCGGCCAGCCGGCCCGCCATGGTCGACACCATGGCGTACTCGCCGCCGGCGCTGGGGATCAGGGTGCCGAGCTCGGAATAGCAGAACGCGACGCCGATGCAGAGCAGCGAGCCGATGGCGATCGTGAGGGCGGTCCACGTGCCGAGGCTGGCGAACAGGTCGGGCACGACGACGAACAGGGTCGAGGCCGGCGTCACGCACGACAGCGTCAGCAGTGTCCCGCCGACGACGCCGATGGAACGCTTGAGCTTCTGGGGGACGGGCCCGGTGGCGGGGGCGAGGGCCTGAGGGGCACTGATCGTTTCAGACATCGGTGCGGGGTTCCGATCGGCTGGTGCGGTGAACTGAGGTGCGGGAGCGGTATCGCCTCCGAGGCGGTGGTGAGCAGCGTGGTTCAGTGGCTCCCGGGCCGACATCGAAACCCTGCGAGATCCGCAGGTCAATAGCTCTCCTGCTGCGGATTCCATCGTGCTGGTGGGCTGCGGCAGGCCCAAGGCGGTGTTAAGGCCGCGTAAACGCTGCGCAGAGACCAGGTGCGGGAACCGCAGCGGCACGTAGGCAAATTTTCTTCCGCTTTGCCGACATGTGCTCCCAGCGACACCACTTGCCCAAGGGGTGGGCACCCCCGCAAGATCCTCCCGGGCTCAAGCCGCGCCGGTCGCGCTCGCGGCGGGAGCCCCCTTCGTCCGCGAGGCCAGCAGCAGCGCGATGTCGTCCGGCCGGTCCGCGAAGTCCCCCGCCTCGCCGACGAGCCGGTCGGCCAGCTCCGTCAGCGGCGACGGCCGGGCCGCGGCCAGCGCCGCCCGCAGCCGCTCCACCCCCAGGTCGATGTCCTCGCCCGCCTCCTCGACCAGCCCGTCGGTGTAGAGGGCGAACACCGCACCGGGTGCCAGCCGCAGCTCCGTCACCGGGTACGAGGCGTCCGCATCGATGCCGAGCACCATCCCGCCCGGCAGGTCCAGCACCTCGGCCCGCCCGTCCGCGTGCCGCAGCAGCGGCTGGGGGTGCCCGGCCCGCACCGCTCGCGCCCGGCCCGACACCGGGTCGAGCAGCACGTAGCAGCAGCTGGCGAACTGCCCCGGATCCAGATCGATCAGCAGCCGGTTCGTCCCCGCCACCACCTGCTCCGGCGGACTCCCGCCGAGCGTGAAGGCCCGTACCGCGCTGCGCAGCTGTCCCATCGTCGCGGCGGCCGCCACCCCGTGGCCCTGGACGTCCCCGATCACCAGCGCCAGCAGGCCATCGGTCGTCTCGACCACGTCGTACCAGTCCCCGCCGACGTCCATGCCCTGGGTACCGGGCAGGTACCGTCCCACCGTCTGCACGTTTTCGCGCACCGGCAGCCGGTGCGGCAGCAGCGCCGCCTGCAGTCCGCGGGCCAGCGCCGCCTCGGAGTCGTAACGCTGCGCCCGCTCCAGGGCCTGCGCGATCAGCCCGGCCAGCGCGGTCAGCACCGTACGCTCCTCCGGGCTGAACCCGCGCGGCGCGTCGAAGCCGAGGATGCACGAACCCACCGGCCGCCCCGACGCGATCAGCGGCAGGAACGCGCGCGCCCCCACGTGGGCGTCCAGCGGGATCCCCGGATAGGCGGCGGCCAAGTGCTCCATCGACTCGAAGAACATCGGCCGGCCCGTGGTCAGCGTCTCCACGCCCGGCAGCCGGGCGTCGAGTGCCACCCCGTCGAACCGGTCCAAGAAGCCCTGCGGGAAACCCGTCTCCCACGCCAGGTGCAGGTGCCGCTCGTTGAGCAGGTAGATCGCCAGCTGCCGGCCGCCGAACGCGGGCAGCAGCTCCTGGGTGACCACGGCCGACACCTGCCGGGCCGTGACCGCCTCCGTCAGCGCGATCGCCAACGCCACCGGCCGGTACAGCGCCGAAGCCCGGTCGGCCGGTGAATCGAGTCCCGTGCCCGCCCGGACGGCCGACCCGGGCGGGTACACGGGCGGATCGGCCGGGCCGATCGTGACCGTCACCCCGTCAGGGCTCGGGTACAGGGCCACCGTCACCCAGTCCCCGCTCTGCTGCCGGCCGCGCCGCGCCGGGAAGCGCACCGGCTGCGCGGACATGAACACCCTGCGGAAGTGGTCCTCGTACGCGGGCTGCCCCAACCAGGGCACCGCCTCCCACACCACCCGCCCGCGCAGCTCCGGCGCACCCAGCCCCAGCAGAACGGCGGCCGCCCGGTTGACGTAGCGGATCCTGCCGCCGCGGTCCATCGAGAGCAGCGCCAGCGAGAGCCGCTCCACGGCCTCGCGCGCACCCTGCGCGGTGTCCGGCGGCGGTACGCACACCGGATCGCCCGTCCACGTCACCGGGTCCCCGGCCGAGGCGAGCGCGGCGAGGCTCGCGCCCAGCCCGTCCGCGGCGGAGCGCAGCCGCTCGCGGTCGACGGCGTCGACCCTGCCCCCGGGGGTCGCGGGGCGCAGTACGAACAGCACCCCGAACCGGTGCGCCCCGGCCATGACGGGCTCGTACACCGACCCGAAGGGGAACGGCAGCCCGGCCATCATCTGGGGGAAGCGCCGCATGGCGGCGTCCGCGTCGGGCAGGTGCACCGGCTGTCCGGAGCGGTAGGCCTCGGCGACCGGGTAGGGGCGGTTCACGTGCATCCGCCACCACGGGCGGAACAGCCGTCCCGGCAGCCCCGTGAGCACGGCCAGCAACAGCGGACCCTCGGCTCCGGAGCGCAGGTAGACCCCGCCCGCAAACCCGCCGACGGCCTGCACCGCATCGACGGCGGCCCGTGCGAGCTCCCGGGCCGAGGCGTCGCTGGCGGGGCCGCTGCTGTCCGGTCTCGCCGTCACACAGTCAGGATGCGCCCCCGGCGTCGGGAACTGCATCCCGGGAACGGCCGCGTCGCGCGCCGCCGCCGTTCCGGTAGCCCACCACCACTGCGACCGCCGCCACCAGCAGCACCGCGGCCACCGTGGTGAGGGCGACCCCCATCGCGTCCGTGAACGCGCCGATCTGCGCCGGATCCCGCGGATCGCCGTGGAACCGGGAAGCCAGCACCGTGCCGACCACCGCCACCCCCAGCGCGGCGCCGATCTCCCGGGCCGCGGTGTTCAGCCCGGAACCCAGCCCGGCCTGGTGCGCGGGCAGCTCGGCGACGACGGTCAGGGTCAGAGAGGGCGCGCACAGGCCCGTCCCGATCGACAGCGCCAGCAGGTAGCAGGCGTACAGCGGGTACGGGGTGCCCGCGTCGACGGTGGCGACCAGCAGCAGCCCGACACCGATCAGGCCCAGCCCGGCGCCGACCGGCAGCCGCGGCCCCGTCCGCTCCGCCAGTCGGGCGCCCAGCTTCGGCACGAGCGCCATGCCGATGGTGAGCGGGACGATCGCCAGGCCCGCCCGGGCCGGCGAGAAGCCCTTCGCGTACTGGAGGTACTGGGCGTTGACGAAGAACAGGGAGAACAGGCCGAAGAAGCCGGCTCCGATGCCCAGTGCTCCGGCGCGCAGCTTGCGCGAAGCGAAGATCCGGGGGTCCAGCAGCGGGCGCGCGGCGCGCAGCGCGTGACCGGTGAACGCGGCGAGCAGCACCGCTCCGGTCCCGAAGGCGGTCAGCACCGCTGCCGAGGCCCAGCCGTACGAGGGCCCCTCGATGATCCCGTAGACGACCGCGAGCAGAGCCCCGGCCAGCAGCACCGCGCCGAGGGGGTCGACGGAGGCGTCGGACCGGGCCGGCGTGCGGGGGACGGTACGGGCGACGGCGAGGGCGAGCAGCACGCCGAGCGGGACGACCGCCCAGAACAGCGCCCGCCAGGTCAGGTACTCCCCGGCCAGGCCGCCCCCGACGTTGCCCGTCAGGCCCCCGAGGCCGGCGGCCAGCGTCCACGTCGCCAGCACCTGGCCGCGGCGCTCGGGTGGGCTCAGGTGGACCAGTACGGACATGGTGGCGGGCATGATCAGGGCCGCACCGGCCCCGCACAGCCCGCGCCCGGCGATGAGCACCGCCGGGGCCCCGGCGAGCGCGCTGACCGCCCCGCCGGCGGCGAACAGCCCGAGCCCGGCCAGCAGGGCGCCCTTGCGGCCGTACCGGTCGCCCAGCGCGCCCGCCGGGATCAGCAGCGCGGCGAAGACGATGACGTACGCGTCGACCGACCACACGAGTTGGCCGGGGCTCGGGTGCAGGGCGGACGCGGCGAGCTGCGGGATCAGCAGGTTGACGGCGGCGACCATGGCCTGCGCGACGAGCACGCAGGCGCACAGCACGAGCAGTACGGGCCGGGTGAGGGCGGCGCGCGCCGGGGCGGCCGGACCTGCGGCCGGACCTGCGGCCGGACCTGCGGATGGTGGCGCGGGCGGCGATGCGGATGGTGACGCGGCGGGTCCGGCGGCGGTTCCTGCCGCGGGTCCTGCGGCAGCAGTTGCGGCGTCCGGCTTGCGGGCATGGCGGAGCACGGCTCCTCCTCGGAGTCGGTGAAGCGGTGGGGTGCGGCGAGGGGCGCGGCCGGCGTCATCGCGGTCGGTGTCATCCCCCGTGCTTCACCGTAGGGTTGGCGTGACCTGCTTTCCAGTGCAAGTTCTGCAAGGGATGAATGCGCGTGACGCAATCCGGGCTGGACCTCAATCTCCTCGTCGCCCTGGACGTCCTCCTGGAGGAGTCGAGCGTGTCCCGCGCGGCCGCCCGCCTGCACCTGTCCGAACCCGCCATGAGCCGCACCCTCGGCCGGATCCGCAAGGCCCTCGGTGATCCCGTACTCGTCCGCGCCGGGCGGAACATGGTCCCGACCCCGCACGCCCTCGCCGTCCACGGCGAGGTCCGGGCCGTCGTGGAACGGGCCCGCGCCCTGTTCCTGACGGGCGGACAGGTCGACCTGACCACCCTCACCCGCACCTTCACCGTCCTCGCCCACGACGCCTTCGCCGCCACCTTCGGGGCCACCCTCTTCTCCCGGGTGGCCGGTGAAGCGCCCGGCGTCCGGCTGCGCTTCCTGTCGGAGAGCCACGTCGACGTCCCGGCCCTGCGCGAAGGCATCGCCGACCTCGAACTCGGCGTCGTGGACAGCCGCACCCCAGAGGTGCGCGTCGAGCACCTCTGCGACGAACGCATGCTGGGCGTCGCCCGCGCCGGCCACCCGCTACTGCGGGGCCGGATCACCCCGAGCCGGTTCGCCGCCGCCGAACACCTCATCGTCTCCCGGCGCGGCCGGCTGGAAGGCCCAGTGGACACCGCCCTCGCCGAACTGGGCCTGACCCGGCGAGTGGTCGGCTGCGTCGGCTCCTACCCCGCCTCCCTGTTCCTCCTGCGCCAGAGCGACCTCGTCGGTCTGATCGCCTCACAGGCCGTGCCGCTCGCCGCCGAACTGGGGCTGGAGGCGTTCGAGGTACCGCTTGACCTGCCGCCGCTGCCCTTCGGCATCGCCTGGCACCCGCGCCACGACGCCGACCCGGCCCATGCCTGGCTGCGCGACTGCGCCCGCGAGCTGCTCCCGGCGGCCGTCGCACACCCCGTACGCCGTACGCACTGACCCGAACGCCTCCCCCGTCCGGGGGACCGGCCGCCGCACGCGGCCCTCGCGACCGCGCTCCGGGGCACGATACGCACGCGTCCCACCCCGCCACGGAAGGCAGAGCATGCGGTTCCAGCACCACACCATCGGCGAGCGCTTCGTGGCGTCGAAGTCCACGGCGGCCTACTCGGCGGCCGACACCCACACCCTGCTCGGCGCCCTCGACGCGCTCGGCGGGGTCCGCGGGCTCGACACCCTCGACCTGGCCTGCGGATACGGCTACAACACGCGGCTGCTGGCCCGCGGCGGCGCCCGGCGGGCCGTCGGCGTGGACACCTCGGAGGAGATGATCCGGCTCGCCCGCGCCCACGGCGTGATCGGCGCGGACGACGTGGCCACCCTGGAAGGCGCGGTGGGCCCCGCCGGCACGCCTGCTCCCGTGGGGGCCGGGGGTTCCGCGGACGGCGGCGAAACCGCGGACGGCGGCGAAACCGCCGACGGCGGCACCGCGGCCGCGGCCGGAGGGGCCGCACCCCGGGACGGCGCACCCGCCCCCGCCGCGTCGATCGAGTACGTGGTCGCCGACGCGGCCAAACTGCCGCAGATGGGCCCCTTCGACCTGGCCACCGCCGTCTACCTGTTCAACTACGCCACCGACCGGTCCGCCCTGCACGCCATGTTCCGCTCGATCCGCGCCAACCTGCGCGACGGCGGCCGCCTGCTGGCCATCGTGCCCAACGCCGGCGCGTTCCCGCAGGTCGACTGGTCGCCGTACGGGGTCCGGATCGTCGACCGCGTCCACGAGGGCGACGCGCCGCTGCTGAAGGCCCAGTTCCTGACCCAGCCCTCGGTCGACTTCGAATTCCGCGAATGGGCGCACGCCGACTTCGCCGAGGCCGCCGTCGAAGCGGGCTTCTCCACGGTCGGCTGGCAGCCGAACCGGACCCCGCCCGCCGACGGCGCCCGCGACGAGGCGTACTGGACCGCCTACCGCGCCTGGCCGATCAGCTCGCTGATGACCTGCACGGCATGACGGCCCACCAGCCGGCCGGGCGCACCGGACGCCCGCCGGCCGAACCCACCGCACGACAGGCGGCCCGGCCCTCCGTCACTCGTCGTCGGCGGCGGACCTGATCAGCTCCACGATCCGGTCCCGGGCCGCCCGCCCCTCGGGCACCGGCAGCAACGGGTACCCGTGCGGCAGCCCCGGCTCCTCGTGGAACTCCACGTCGACCCCGTCCGCACGCGCCCGGCGCAGCAGCTCCCGGCTGTCGGTGGTCAGCACGTCCCGGGTGCCCGTGAACACCGTCATCGGCGCCAGCCCCGAGAAAGCTCCGTGCAGGGGGCTCACCCGAGGGTCGTCCGTGGCCAGCGTGCCCGCGTACAGCCGACCGGCCTCCAGCAGCCCCGGCCGGGCCTGCACCGGGTCGGCAGCCTCGATCGCCGCCTGGTCCGGGTGGCTCATGGTCAGGTCCAGCCAGGGCGATATCAGCACGATCCGCGACGGCTGCGCCCCCGTACGGTCGCGCAGCCGCTGGGCGGCGGCCAGCGCCAACCCGGCGCCCGCCGCGTCCCCGATGAGCACGGTGCCGCCCGCTCCGCCGCTCGCGATCAACCCGCTGAGCAGGTCCGCGGCCACCGGAACCGTCCGGTCGGCCGTCCCGCGCGGGGCAAGTATGTACGCCGGTACGACGACCCGGGCCGCCGCCTCCGTGACCAGGGTACGGATCATCGACCAGTGCGGTCGCTCCAGCTCGTTGATGTACCCGCCGCCGTGCACGTACAGGACCTGCGCCGCGGGCTCGATCCCGCGCGGCGAGGCGTCGTACACCGGCCAGGCACCGACGAAGGTGCGGGAGACCTCGGCGACCCGGCCCAGTGAGCGCGGCGGCAGGTGCGACGCCGGCCGGCGCGCCGACTCGGCCACCCGTGCGCGTACCGCCTCGGCACTCGCGAACCGTCTTCGCCGTCCCGCCGCGATCAGCGCGACCGACAACGCCCTGCTGCGCAGACTCGGCACGCCCCCACCTCCCCATTCCCTGCCCCGGCCGCGGGCCCCTGCCCAGGCCACAGCCCTTCACGTGAGGAGCATAGGCGTGAAGCTGGGCTGTCGACCCGCTTAAGAAATCCTCGATGGACTGATCACCTCCGCGCTCGGCAGATTGGTCCCTGTCGATACGTCGCACCCGTCCCCGTGGTCGCAACGTTCCCTCCGCATGCCTGGAGCCACCCCCATGAAGGCACTCGTCAAGCACAAGGCCGAGCCCGGGCTGTGGCTCATGGACGTCCCCGAGCCCGAGTACGGCCCCGGCGACGTGCTGATCAAGGTGCTGCGCACCGGGATCTGCGGCACGGACCTGCACATCCGCTCCTGGGACGGCTGGGCGCAGGGCGCGGTCAAGACCCCGCTCGTGCTCGGCCACGAGTTCGTGGGCGAAGTCGCCGCGCTCGGCGCTGACGTCCGCGACATCGAGATCGGCGCACTCGTCAGCGGCGAGGGGCACCTGGTGTGCGGCAAGTGCCGCAACTGCCTGGCCGGACGCCGCCACCTGTGCCGCAGCACGGTCGGCCTCGGCGTCGGGCGCGACGGCGCCTTCGCCGAGTACGTCGTCCTGCCCGCGCAGAACGTGTGGGTGCACCGGACCGCCGTCGACCTGGACGTGGCGGCGATCTTCGACCCGTTCGGCAACGCCGTCCACACCGCCCTGTCGTTCCCGCTGGTCGGCGAGGACGTGCTGATCACCGGCGCCGGCCCGATCGGGATCATGGCGGCGGCCGTGGCCCGGCACGCCGGTGCGCGCAACGTCGTCATCACCGACGTCAGCCCCGAGCGCCTGGAGATCGCCCGCAAGGCCGGCGCCACCCTCGCCCTCGACGTCTCCAAGGCGACGATCGCCGACGCCCAGGCGCAGCTGGGCCTGCGCGAGGGCTTCGACATCGGCCTGGAGATGTCCGGCCGCGGCGAGGCGATGCGCGACATGATCGACAACATGACGCACGGCGGCCGGATCGCCATGCTGGGCCTGCCCGCCCAAGAGTTCGCGGTGGACTGGGCGAAGGTCGTCACCTCGATGATCACGATCAAGGGCATCTACGGCCGCGAGATGTTCGAGACCTGGTACGCGATGACCGTGCTGCTGGAGGGCGGGCTCGACCTCAGCCCCGTCATCACGGGCCGCTACTCGCACCGGGACTTCGACGCCGCGTTCGACGAGGCCGCCACCGCCCGCAGCGGCAAGATCATCCTGGACTGGACGGCGTAACCCGCCGCTCCACGCCCCTCCCGCCGACGCCGGCAGACACCGGCCGACGCCCGCAGACCATTTCCCTCCGGCCGGGCCCCGCCCACCCTCCCCCTCCGCGGGGCCCGGCCCCCTCCTTCCTCTGCCACCGCGCACCAGGAGAAAGCGAGCACCGCACCATGTTCGAGACCGTCCGCGAGGACCTGCGCACCACCCTCGACGAGATCCGCGCCGCGGGCCTGCACAAGCCCGAGCGCGTCATCGGCACCCCGCAGAACGCGGCCGTCGCGGTGACCGCCGGCGGCGCCCCCGGTGAGGTCCTCAACTTCTGCGCCAACAACTACCTGGGCCTGGCCGACCACCCCGAGGTCGTCGCCGCCGCCAAGGACGCGCTCGACCGCTGGGGCTACGGCATGGCCTCGGTCCGCTTCATCTGCGGTACTCAGGAGGTGCACAAGGAGCTGGAGGCACGCCTGTCCTCCTTCCTCGGCCAGGAGGACACGATCCTCTACTCCTCCTGCTTCGACGCCAATGGCGGCGTCTTCGAAACCCTGCTCGGCGCCGAGGACGCGGTGATCTCCGACGCCCTCAACCACGCCTCGATCATCGACGGCATCCGCCTGTCCAAGGCCCGCCGCTTCCGGTACGCCAACCGCGACATGGCCGAACTCGAAGCCCGCCTGAAGGAAGCCACCGAGGGCGGCGCCCGCCGGAAGCTGATCGTCACCGACGGCGTGTTCTCCATGGACGGCTACGTCGCCCCGCTCGCCGAGATCTGCGACCTGGCCGAGCGCTACGACGCCATGGTCATGGTCGACGACTCGCACGCCGTCGGCTTCGTCGGCCCCGGCGGCCGCGGCACGCCGGAACTGCACGGCGTCATGGACCGCATCGACATCATCACCGGCACCCTCGGCAAGGCCCTCGGCGGCGCCTCCGGCGGTTACGTCGCGGCCCGCACCGAGATCGTCGAGCTGCTGCGCCAGCGCTCGCGCCCCTACCTCTTCTCCAACTCCCTCGCCCCGGTCATCGCCGCGGCCTCCCTGAAGGTCCTGGACCTGCTGGAGTCGGCGGGCGACCTGCGCGAGCGGCTCGCCGCCAACACCGCGCTCTTCCGCACGAAGATGACCGAGGCCGGCTTCGAGATCCTCCCGGGCGACCACGCCATCGCCCCGGTGATGATCGGCGACGCGGCCGAGGCCGCCAAGATGGCCGAGCTGCTCCTGGAACGCGGCGTGTACGTGATCGGCTTCTCCTACCCGGTGGTCCCGATGGGCGCGGCCCGCATCCGGGTCCAGCTCTCGGCGGCCCACTCCACGGCGGACGTGGAACGCGCGGTGGCGGCCTTCATCGACGCACGGACGGCCCTGAAGGCCTCGGAGGCCTGAGGAGTCCGGGCGGCGGCGCCCCGGGCGGCGTCCGGCCTTGCCGGCCGTGCCGGTGGACGGCCTCACGGCCACGCCTGATCGGCCCGGTCGGCCGAGTGGACTCGGGCCTGGCGGACCGTCCGGGCCCGACCGGGCCGCCCGGCCGGAGCCGACCGGGCGGCGGACCGGTCCGGGCGGTTGGGCGGGCTGCTCCACCTGCGAGAATGGTGGTGTGATCGACCCCCGCCGGCTGCGCATCTTGCGGGCCGTGGCGGACCACCGTACGGTGACCGCCGCGGCCGCAGCCCTGTACCTCACCCCGTCCGCCGTCTCCCAGCAGCTCGCGGCGCTGGAACAGGAGACCGGGCACGCGCTCCTGACCCGCAGCGGCCGCGGCGTACGGCTCACCGCGGCCGGCGAGATCCTGCTCGGGCACGCCCACGAGGTCCTCGCCCAACTGGAGCGCGCCGAAGCCGAGCTCGCGGCCTACGCGGGAGGCGCGGCGGGCGAGGTCACCGTGGCCGCCTTCGCGACCGGCATCGCCGAGGTCCTCGCCCCCGCGATCGCCCGCCTGGCCCGTGACCATCCGGGCATCCGCCTGCGCGTCCGGGACGCCGAAGGCGACCAGAGCCTACCGCTGCTGCTCGACGGCGAAGCAGATCTCGCGCTGGCGGTCGAGTACCGCGGTGCCCCGGGCGCCGACGACGGCCGCCTGTCGGTGCTCCCGCTGTACGCGGAGCCCTTCGACGCGGTGCTCCCCTCCGGACATCCCCTCGCCGACCTCCCCGAAGTCCCGCTGGCGGACCTCTCCGATGCCGACTGGGTGGGGCAGTACCCCGGGAACCCGTGCCATGACGTGACCCTGCTCGCCTGCGAACTGGCGGGCTTCCAGCCCCGGTTCGTGCACTCCTCGGACGACTTCCGCGCGGTGACGGCACTGGTGGGGGCGGGGGCGGGGGTGGCCCTGGTCCCGCGCTCGGCGCTCCGGGGCATGGACCTCAAGGAGGTCCAGGTCCGCCCGGTATCGGGGTCGGCGCCCACCCGACGGGTCTTCGCGGCAACCCGCCGCGGCGCGGAATCCCACCCCCTCATCGCCCCGATCCTGGCCGCTCTGGCGGAGGAAGCGGGAAGACTGCCGACGCACTGAAGCTCTCTGCGGGGGTGGCGGGGGGCGGGGCTTTGGTGCTCGGGGTCGGAGGGGGCGGTCGGGGGTGCCGGGGGCGGGGCCCGGGCCGGGCGGTGTCGGTGAGGTCGACCGGGGTGCCGGGGGCGGGGTTCGAGTCGAGCGGGGTCGGTGGAGTGTCCGGGGGCGTCCCGTCAGTCCACTGCCGGGCAGGGCTTCCTGTCAGCCACCCTTCCCGTCCCGGAATCACCGAGCAGGCCCGGTGACGGGGCCCGGGGCGGCCCCCGCCCCCATTAGGGTTGGCAAAGAGCCCTTCCGGGGCCCGGGCCGGTCCGAGCCGCACTCGGCAGCGGTCGGATGCGCATGCCGGTAGCTGTGGGCCGGCGGACGCCCCGGATCGCTACGCGCTTCTCCCGGTTCGGCGTCCGACGGCCGTCCGGGGCCGGGCACAAGCCGCCCATGGCCGGCACAGCCCCCCGAGTGGGAGGCAGCAGCAGGCTCCAGCTCCGGCGCGTGGGCGGCTTCTAGTACCGGTAGGACGCCGCCACCGCGCGATGATCGCTGCCGTCGGCGGGCAGCACCCAGGAGTCGGTCGCGGTCAGCCGACCCTTGCTGAGGATGTGGTCGATCCGCACTGCCGGGAAGGCCGTCGGCCAGGTGAAGCCGAATCCGGAACCAGCGGCCTCGTGGGCGGACGTCATCTGCTCGGTGATCGGGGCGAAGGCGCGGTCCGCCAGACTGCCGTTCAGATCACCCATCAGCAGCACCCGTTCCAGCGGCTCGGCCCTGAGCGCCGCGCTCGTCGCGGCGATACTGTTGTCTCGGAACTCCGCGCCGAACCCCTTCCCGAAGGTGACCCGGACCGAGTCCAGATGCCCGACGTAGACCGCGATCTCTCCCTTCGGGGTGGCCACCACCGACCGGAACACCGTCGCGGTGTCCTCGCCGGCCGGACCCTTCGCCAAGGCCCCGGCGGTGGCCGGGTACTTCGACCAGAGCCCGTCGGCGCTGATGCCGGCCACATGGTACGGGTACGCGGCGGCCAGGCCCCGCTCGTACTCGGGCTGCAACCGCGGTTCCAGCTCCTCCAGTGCAATGAGGTCGGCGCCGGAGCCGATCAGCATCTTCACCGTGCCCGCTACATCGGTGTTGGCAGCGGCCACGTTGTGCGTGACGACGGTGAGCTCTCCCTTGCCGGTGCTCCGGTCGCCGAGCGTTCCGCCGAACATGGCCAGCCAGACGACAGCGGGTACCAGCAGCGCGACCAGCGCGGTGGCCGAGCGCCGCAGCAGCGCGGGCACCAGCAGGACCGGGACGACCAGGCCGCACCATGGCAAGAAGGTCTCCAGCAGCCCGGCCAGGTTGCCGGGGTTGGGCAGCAGGCCGTGCAGCGCGAGGGGGACTGCCGCGAGCACCGCCAGCCCCGCGATGATCCGGCCACGCCGCCAGGCCCCCTCCTGCCACGACTTCCGTCGTATCGGCGCCGACGCCGACTCCCGGACCGTCATCTGCCCCGCTTCGCTGGTTTGCACCATCAGTCCATCCCTAAGCCGGTTGGCACGCTTACGGGGGGATAGATGGGGTCCCGTCGACAGAGGTTCCTCATGGCCAGACGTCGTTTCAGTTGGTGAGGCGGCGGTGACAGATGAGGGCCGTGTCGACGAAGGCGAGGAAGTGTTCGGCCTTGCGCTCGTATCGGCGAGCCGGGAGACCCGTTCGACGCCCCACCGATGGCGGCCGGGCCGATGTGCCGGCGGCGCAGTTTCCGGGCTTGCTGCGATCGGTCGGATTCGGTCCCGTCAGAGGCTCCCCCTTGCAGCCCGCATGCTGACGGAATGGATCGCACAGATCCGTCATGCACGGTTCAACGAATGATCACGCCAAACGAAACGTCGTCTCATGAGCGACCCCAGACGGCTGTTGGACGCTAAGCCGAGAAGCGCGTAGCGATCTGGGGCGTCCCCCGGCCTGGCCTGCATCGGGTGGGCCTCTGGTTGTTGCCGTGTGCGGCGTGACCGGCCTGGGTTCGGGACGGGCTTCCATCGAACCCGAATGGGGGGCATACCCCTTCCCGCGCGTCACTAGCGGCTGCGGTCGGTGATTCCGGGACGCGAACGGTGGCTGACAGGAAGCCCTGCCCGGCAGTGGACTGACGGGACGCCCCCCGGACACTCCACCGACCCCGCTCGACTCGAACCCCGCCCCCGGCACCCCGGTCGACCTCACCGACACCGCCCGGCCCGGGCCCCGCCCCCGGCACCCCCGACCGCCCCCTCCGACCCCGAGCACCAAAGCCCCGCCCCCGCCCCCGCTTCCGCCTGCTCCCCATCCAGGCCGCCTGCGCCTTTCGGTGTCCGGTCGGCAGTCGCTGCCTCTAGACCCGCCTGACTTCCACGCCCGACGCCTCGAATTCCGCGGTCACCGCGTCCGAGAGGCCCGTGTCCGTCACCAGGACGTCCACCGACCGGGTGGGGCAGATGCGGGCGAAGGCGCGGACCGCGAGTTTGCTGGAGTCCGCCGCGATGACCACCCGGCGGGCCCGGACGCACAGCAGGCGGTTCATCGCGGCCTCGTCCTCGTGTCGGGTCGCCGCGCCGTCGGCCGGGTCGAAGGCGTCCACGCCGACGACCGCCGTGTCCATCGTCAACTGGCCCAGGACCTGTTGGGCGAGCGGGCCGGTCAGTTCGTAGGACTGGGGGCGGGCGACCCCACCCGTCAGGACGATCTTGAACTGTGGCCTGATGACGAGTTCGCCCGCGATGTTGAGCGCGTTGGTCACCACCGTCAGCGCCGGAGAGCCCGTCGCCAGGTCCGGGCGGCCGGCCAGGGCGCGGGCCACTTCCGTGGTGGTGGTGCCGCCGGTCAGGCCGATCACCTCGCCCGGGGTGATCAGTTCCGCCACCGCCTCGCTGATGCGGTGCTTCTCGGCGGCGCGCCGGGACGTGCGGTAGCGCAGCGGGAGTTCGTACGAGACGCCGTGGACCACCGCCCCGCCGCGGGTCCGCACCAGCAACTGCTGTTCGGCCAGCTGATCGAGGTCGCGGCGGATGGTCGCGGCGGACACGCCGAGGGTCTCCGCCGCCGGCTCGACCTCCAGCTCGCCCCGCTCCACCAGCAGATCCAGCAGCGTCTGCCAACGCTCCTTGCGGGTCATGGACCCCACGGCGATCGACCCCCTCGGTTGTGCTCCGACGGTCTCGCGCCGGGTGCTCCATTGGCCTACGCGTCGACACTAACTCAGGAGATCAACCCCCGAGGTGCTTGAAGTTGCGCGAAATGGCCAGCTACCTTGCAGGAAAACGCATATGCATCGCACCCGCCGCGCTAGGGAGCCGCCATGAGCCACGTCGCGTACGAGTTGGGCACGCAGCCGGAGTGCTGGGAGCGGGCCGCCGAACTGGCCCCGGCCCAGCGGGCGGTGCTGCCGCAGCCGGGGGAGCGCACCGCGATCGTCGGGTGCGGGACCTCGTACTACATGGCCCAGGCGGCCGCCGCCCTGCGCGAGGAGGTGGGCCAGGGGGAGACCGACGCCTTCGCCGCTTCGGAGTTCCCGCTGCACCGCCGCTACGACCGGGTCGTCGCGCTCACCCGGTCCGGCACCACCACCGAGGTGCTGGACCTGCTGGCCGGGTTGCGGGACGTGGGGATCCGTACGACGGCCGTCGTCGGGGATCCGGCCACCCCGGTGATGACCCTCGCCGACGAGCTCGTGGTCCTCGACTTCGCCGACGAGCAGTCCGTCGTGCAGACCCGCTTCGCGACCACCGCCCTGACCCTGCTGCGTGCACACGTCGGCCGCCACACCGAAGCCGCCGTCGCCGACGCCCGCACCGCCCTCGCCGAGCCGCTGCCCGAACAGGCCTCCAGCCGCGGCCAGTTCACCTTCCTCGGTCGCGGCTGGAGCGTGGGCCTCGCCCATGAGGCCGCGCTGAAGATGCGCGAGGCCTCGCTGTCCTGGTCCGAGTCGTATTCCGCGATGGAGTACCGGCACGGCCCGATCAGCGTCACCGGCCCCGGCACCCTCACCTGGTCGCTCGGCGAGACGCCCGAAGGGCTCGCCGAGCAGGTGCGGGCCACCGGCGGCCAGTGGGTGGACGGGCGGCTCGACCCGCTCGCCGAGCTGGTCCGGGTCCACCGGCTGGCGATCGCCGTGGCGGCCCACCAGGGCCTCGATCCGGACCAGCCGCGGAACCTGACCCGCTCGGTGATCCTCACCGCCGGTCAGGAGGCGGTCCGATGAGCCTCGTCTCCGCCGGGGCGCTCGTCCTGGAGGCGGCGGCCGAGGGCCGCGCCGTTGCCGCGTTCAACATCATCACCCTGGAGCACGCCGAGGCCGTCGTGGCCGGGGCGGAGCGGGCGGGGCTACCGGTCATCCTGCAACTGAGCGAGAACGCCGTGAAGTTCCGCAGCGGGCAGCTGCTGCCCATCTCACGCGCCGCAGCCGCGTGCGCGGAAGCCGCCGGGATCCCGGTCGGCCTGCACCTGGACCACGTCAAGAGCCCCGACCTGCTCCGGCAGGCCGTGGACGCCGGTTTCAGTTCGGTGATGTACGACGCCGCGCAGCTCCCGTACGCGGAGAACCTGGAGGCCACCCGTTCGGCGGCCGACTGGGCGCACGCCAACGGGCTGTGGGTCGAGGCCGAGCTGGGCGAGGTGGGCGGGAAGAACGGAGCCGCCCCGCTGGACCCGCACGCGCCCGGAGCCCGTACGGATCCGGACGAGGCCCGCCGGTTCGTCGCCGACTCGGGTGTCGACGCGCTGGCCGTGGCGGTCGGCAGCAGCCATGCGATGACCAGCCGCACCGCCGAGCTGGACCATGCGCTGCTGGCGCGGCTGGCGAAGTCGGTGGACGTGCCGCTGGTGCTGCACGGCTCCTCGGGGCTCCCGGACGCGGAGCTCGCGGCGGCGGTGGCGGGCGGAATCCGCAAGGTGAACATCGGCACGGCGCTGAACCTGGCGATGACGGAGGCGATCCGCGCCCACCTGACCCCGGCGGACCCCAGGCCGTACCTGACGGCAGCCCGTACGGCGATGGCGGCGACGGCCGCGGCGATGATCGCGGTGCTGAACTGACGGGGGGAGCGGGCGGGGCGGGTCCTCGGCGGGGCCGGCCGGTGCGTCGCAGCAGGCCCCGTTCTTCTGTCCGGAGGGCGACGAACCGCGGGGTCAGCGGGGGATGAGCCGGGCCTGGTGGCAGGTGAGGGCCTGCCACCGGGCCCGGTCCGGTGTCGCGCCCCGGTCCAGGGTGCGGCGGGCCTCGACCGCGGTGACATGGCGGTCGCTGGACAGGCACAGCATGAGGAACAGGGTGGTGTGCGCCGTCTCGACGGTCTCTTCGTAGTACCAGTCGGCCCGGACGGTCCGCCGGTCGGCCAGGAAGGGGCGCTGGAGGAAGTCCTGTACGTCGAGGGGGAAGTGTCCGAGCACCCCCTGAGCCTCCGGCGGGTCCAGGACCAGCCGCTCCACCAGTGCGCCGGGCCCGCCGGGCCCGCCGGTCGCCGTGGCCGGGCCGCCCGGCCGCGGCGACCGGGCGTCGAACGAGCGGGTCCGCAGTGACCCGGGCTCCACCCGGGACCGCTCGCCGCGGTGTTCCTCCGCCCGCCCGTTGCGGTACACCGGCTCGACCCGGCACAGCCCCCGGTCCCCGAAGACGACCGCGAACGGGGCGCCGTCGGAGTAGAGCCGGGCCCACCACACCAGGGACCGGCCCGCCTTCTCGGTGGTCTTGGCGCGCGTGTCGGCCGGCAGCAGCTCCCAGCACCTCTGGCGGTCGGGGGTCCGGGGGTCGACGGGCAGTGATCCCGGTTCGTGGATCTGCGTCACGCCCTCGGAGTGCTCCGAGCGGTCGACGCGGTCGACGGCCGGCCGGTCCCCGTGCCCCGGCAGCCGGTCCCGCTGTTCGGGCAGCCGGTCCCGCTGGCCGGGAAGTCGGTCCCGATGCTCCGGCATCCTGTCCCGCCCGGCGAACTCCTGTTCCCACGCGCTGTCCATGTGTCCCCCCGGTTCCTCGAAGTCCCGTGACGCGCAAGCCCATTGTCGGTGACGGACCGGCTCCGTGCCGGGCGTCGGCGGAAACCGCCGGCCGCGAGCCTTCCCCCTTCTTGAAGCACGTTCTACTCTGTGCGCCGCCACCACAGCGACCGGCTGGACCGCGAGATACCCGGAGGGGCCGTGCACCTCGAATACACGCCTGAGCAGCAGCGGTTGCGCAACGAGCTGCGCGCCTACTTCGCCGAGCTGGTGCCCGGGGACGTCTACGCCCGCTACGAGGATCCGGCCGCCCAGAAGCGCTTCTACCGGGAGACCATCCGCAGGCTCGGAGCCGACGGCTGGCTCGGGATCGGCTGGCCCGAGGAGTACGGCGGCCGCGGGATGTCGCCCATGGACCAGTTCATCTTCTTCGACGAAGCGGCGCAGGCCGTCGTACCGCTGCCGCTGATGGCGCTCAACACCGTCGGGCCGACCATCATGCAGTTCGGCACCGACGAGCAGAAGGCGTACTTCCTGCCGAAGATCCTGGCCGGCGAGATCGACTTCGCCATCGGCTACAGCGAGCCGGACGCCGGCACCGACCTCGCCGCCCTCAAGTGCAAGGCCGTCCGCGAGGGCGACGAGGAGACCGGCACGTACGTGGTCAACGGACAGAAGATCTGGACCACCAACGGGGACACCGCCGACTGGGTCTGGCTGGCCGTCCGCACCGACCCGGACGCCGCCGCGCACAAGGGCATCACCATGCTCCTGGTGCCGACCGCCGACCCCGGCTACTCCTGCACCCTGATCAACACCCTCGCCTCGCACGACACCACCGCCAGCTACTACGAGAACATCCGCGTCCCGGCGAGCCGCCGCGTCGGCGGGGAGAACAAGGGCTGGCGCCTGATCACCAACCAGCTCAACCACGAGCGCGTCACCCTCGCCGCTCACGGCACGATGGCGATCCGGGCGCTGCACGACGTCCAGCGTTGGGCCGCCGGGACCAAGCTCGCCGACGGCCGCCGCGTCATCGACCTCTCCTGGGTCCGCGGCCGCCTGGCCCGCACCCACGCCCGGCTCGACGCGATGAAGTTGCTCAACTGGCAGATGGTGGGCGCCGTCCAGGACGGCACCTTGACCCCGCAGGACGCCTCCGCGGTCAAGGTGTACGGCTCGGAGGCCCGCAGGGACGCGTACGCCTGGCTGATGGAGGTGGTCGGTGCGGCCGGCTCCCTCAAGGACGGCTCCGCGGGCGCGGTCCTGCACGGCGAACTCGAACGCGGCTACCGCAGCGCCGTGATCTTCACCTTCGGCGGCGGCAACAACGAGATCCAGCGCGAGATCATCTCCTGGATAGGCCTGGGCATGCCCCGCGTCCGCCGCTGAGCGGCCACCGGACTGGTGCGGCGGCGGGCCGGTCGGGCGGCCCGCCGCCGCGGGGGCGCGGTCGTTACGGGACGGGCTGCTGCTGGGTGACGCAGTGGATCCCGCCGCCGCCCGCGCCGAGGTCGTCGATGTCGAGCTGTTCGACGGTCCGGCCCGGGAACAACCGCTGGAGCGTGGCCTTCGCTCCGGCGTCGGCGCGGGTGTCGCCGAACTGGGGCGCGATGACCGCGCCGTTGCACACGTAGTAGTTGGCGTAGGCACCGACGAAGTTGGGGTCGGTGGAGCGGATGAGGTTGTAGTCGGGGCCCTGGAGCTTGGTCACCGAGATGGGGCCGCCCTGGGCGCCGGTGGACGTGCTCTTCCAGGTGCTGGCGGTCGAACACGGCAGCGCGTTCGACCCCGCTCCCCTGGGCACGGCGCTGGCAGCCGCCGCCGACGGGCTCGCGGCCATCCAGTCCCTGGACGCCCGGGTGGAAACGGAGGCGAGCGTACGCGCGCTCGTGTCCGGCCTCGCGGCCGCGGCCGTACGCCCCTGAGCGGACGTCGCACCCGTCACAGTGCCCGGCGCGCGGCGGCGATCCCCTGCGGGTCCCAGCCCGGCCGGGGGACGGACTCCAACAACAGCCGCGTGTACGGGTGCTGCGGCGCGGCCAGCACCCGCTCGGTGGGACCCGACTCCACGATCCGGCCGTGCCTCATGACGATGACGTCGTCGGTGACGCAGCGCACGACCCCGAGGTCATGGGTGATGAACAGGTAGCCGATGGAAGTCTCCTCGCGGATCTCGGCGAGCAGGTTCAGGATCTGCGCCTGCACCGACACGTCCAGCGCGGCCACCGCCTCGTCGAGCACGAGGACGGTTGGCTCCACCGCCAGCGCCCGGGCGATCGCGACGCGCTGGCGCTGGCCGCCCGACAGCTGCCGCGGCAGCGCGTCCGCCTCGCGGGCGCCGAGGCCGACCTGGTCGAGCAGTTCGTCGACCCGCCGGGTGTGATCGGCTGCGGGGGAGTGCAGCCGGAGGGTCTCGCGGAGCGCCTCGCCCACCGGGGTGCGGGGGTCCAGCGACAGGAACGGGTCCTGGAAGACCATCTGGACCTCCCGGGCCCGCGCGAGGCGTTCGGCCCTGCCCCGCCGGCGGTCGCTCCGGTCCCAGCCGTGGATCAGGACCCGGCCGCCGTCCGCGCGCTCCAGTCCCACGACGATGCGGGCGGTGGTCGTCTTGCCCGAACCCGATTCACCGACGATGCCCAGGGATCCGCCTTCGGACAGCTGGAACGACACGTCGTCCACGGCCCGGACGTTCTCGTAGGCCCGGTGCAGCCCGACGGCCTCCAGGACGGTCTTCCTCATCGGTGGCTTTCCTTTCGGGCGGGGGAGTGCGGCCGTCCCCGGTACGGACTCAGCCACGGCCGGCGCTTCCCGCGACCTGGTCGGCGACGAGGTCGCCGTGATGGCAGGAGACACGGCGGTCCGGACGGTCCGCCGACGGGAGCAGGGCCGGCGCCTGCCGGGTGCAGAGGTCCGTCGAGTACAGGCAGCGGGCCGCGAAGGGACAGCCGGTCAGCTCCTCGCGCAGGCTCGGCGGTCGGCCCTCGATGGCCGCGAGCCGGCCCTGCGGGGCGTCCAGGCGCGGGGTCGAATCCAGGAGCGCGGCCGTGTACGGGTGGCGCGGCCGGGCGAACAGCTCCTCGGCGGGGCCGGTTTCGACGATCCGGCCCGCGTACATCACGTACACGCGGTCGCTGATGGCCGCGGCGAGTCCGAGGTCGTGGGTGACGAAGAGCAGTCCGGTGCCGAAGCTCTCGCGCACTTCGCCGAGGAGCGCCACCACCTCCCCTGGGTCGTGACGTCCAGGGCCGTGGTGGGTTCGTCGGCGAGGATCAGGGCGGGGTCGCCCATGAGCGCGGCCGCGATCATGACGCGTTGCAGCATGCCGCCGGAGAGCTGCCCCGGGTACTTGCGCAGCGCGTCCGCCGTGAGGCCCACGGCCTCCAGCATCCGTACCGCCCGCGTCTCGGCGGCGTCCTTCTTCATCCGGGCGTTGCGGCGCAGGCTCTCGGTGAGGAAGTCCCCGACCCGGCGCATCGGGTTGATGGCGGCCCTGGGGTCCTGGAAGATCATCGCCGCCGTGCTGGTGCGCAGGACGCGCAGCTGCCCCGGGTTCATGTCCAGGACGTCGTCGCCGACGACGCGCACCGTCCCCTGCGCCGCGGCACCGGGCGGAAGCAGGCCGAGCACGCTGCGGGAGGTGAGGCTCTTTCCGGAGCCGGATTCACCGACCAGCGCGACGGTCTCCCGGACTCCGACGCTCAGATCGACGCCGTCGAGGACGGGCCTGGCGGTGTGCAGCAGGCGCAGCCGCAGCGCCTGGATGTCGAGGGTGTTCATCGGTCCCTCCTGGCGACCTTGTCGGCCCAGCGCTCGCCGACCACGTTGAAGGCGACCACGGTCAGCACGATGGCGGCGCACGGCACGATCGCCGAGAGCGGGTAGCCGGTCTGGATGGCGGTCTTGCCAATCGAAGACCATGCGGCCCCAGTCGGGGGTCAGGGCGGGTACGCCCAGGCCGAGGAAGGAGAGGCCGGCCAGGTCGATGAGGGCGTAGCCGAAGTTGATCGTGGACTGGGCGAGGACGACGGGGGCGACCCCCGGGACGACGTGGCGCAGGCAGATCTGCAGCCCGGAGTGGCCCTGTACCCGGTACGCCTCCACGTACGGGCGGGCCCGTTCGGCGAGGACGAGGGAGCGGGTGAGCCGGCTGACGTACGGGAGGTACGCGACGGCCAGCGCGATGACGGGTGCGAGCAGCCCTTCGCCGTAGACCGACACGATCAGGACGGCCAGCAGCATGCCGGGGAAGGCGAAGACCAGCTCGGTGCTGCGGGACAGTACGGAGTCCAGCCAACCGCCCCGCCAGGCGGCTGCGGTGCCGATGGCGACACCGGCCAGGGTGGAGAAGACGACCACCCCGAGCGGGCCGAGGAGCGAGGTGCGGGCGCCCAGGACCAGGCGGGAGAGCGTGTCGCGGCCGGAGGCGTCGACCCCGAGGAGGTGCTCGGCGGACGGCCCGGCCAGGGCGTTGCCGAGGTCGACGGCGTTCGGGTCGTACGGGGCGATCCAGGGGGCGAGCAGGGCGATGACGACGACCGTGCCGACGAAGCCCAGGCAGAGCACGGACAGGGGTGCGCGGGAGGTCCGGATCCGGGCAAGGCCGGGCCGGCGCAGCAGGGTCGCGGTCATGCGGTCGCCCTCCCCGGCCCGAAGGTGACCCGGGGGTCGACCAGCGGATGGAGCAGGTCGACGAGGAGGTTCACGGTCATGAACAGCGCGACCATGATGAGGGAGATGGCCTGCACCGTGGGGAAGTCCTTGGTGGTGGTGGACAGTTCGAGGAGTTGGCCGATGCCGCCGACGCTGAACGCCGACTCCACCAGGACGGTGGTGACCAGCAGTGTGGAGACGATCAGCCCGCCCGTGGTGAGCACGGTGCCCAGCGCATTGCGGAACACGTGCCGCCGGATCACCAGGTGCTCGGCGACCCCGCGGCTGCGGGCCACGGTGACGTGCTCCTGGCCGAGTACGTCGAGCATCGCGGTCCGGGTGACGCGGGCGAGCATGCCGATCAGGTAGAGCGCCAACGCGACGGCGGGCAGCGTCAGGTGCCACAGCATCTGGACGGGCCCGTCGCCGGTGCCCCCGGTGGGGAACCAGTGCAGTTTCACCGCGAACAGCCCCTGGAGCAGGACCGCGGCCACGAACGACGGGGTGCCGATGGCGAAGGTGGTCGTCACGAGGATCGTCGAGTCGGCGGCGCCGCCGCGGACCGCGCCGATCCAGCCCAGCAGCAGACCGAGTGCGAGGACCAGGACGAGCGCCATGGAGATCAGCAGCAGGGTGCTCGGCAGCCGGTCCGCCAGCAGCCGGGACACGTCGGTCCGCTACGTGATCGAGCGCCCGAAGTCACCTTGCAGCACCTGGCCGAGCCAGCGCAGGTACTGCACTGCGAACGGCTCGTCCAGGTGGTACTGCGCGTTGATCGCCCGCAGCGCCTCCGGGGAGGCCGACCGCCCGGCGAGCAGGAAGCTCGCCGGATTGCCCGGCGCCATGTACATCGCGCCGAAGATGACGAAGGAGGCGCCGAACAGGGTGGCCGCCATTTCGGCCAGCCGCCGTACGGCGAATCTCAGGAAACTCATCGCGCGCCCGCCCCGACGTCGGCGGCCCACGGGTAGTACAGGTAGGAGATGGTGGTGGGTGCGCCGGTGATCCGCTTGTTGAGGAAGACGGCCGTGGGCCATTCGGCCACGGGGATCCACAGGACCTGGTCGGCGGCCTTCTTCTGCAACTGGGCCGCCGCCGCCGTGCGCCGGGCCGGATCGTACTCCGCGCGGGCCTTGGAGACGAGGTCGTCGTAGGCCGGATCGCTGTAGCCGGCGTAGTTCTGGAAGGCCCCGGTCTGGAAGTTGCTCAGCAGGTCCATCGGATCGGTGATGGAGTCGTAGTACGTCTCGGGGAACATGTCGAGGCCTTCGCGGGCCTGAGGGTCGGTGAACAGCGCCGTGAAGGCGTTCGGTGCGATGGTCTTCAGCCGCACGTCCAGCCCGATCAGCGTTTCCCGGCAGCCCGCCCGACGTGTGGTCGCGGGCGGCCGACCAGGCGAGGACGGTGTTCAAGGACGCGACCGACGCGCGCGGCAAGCGCTTGGAGGTCATCGACCTGCCGCAGCCCGACCTCGACAGGATCACCGGCCGGGGCGATGCCTTCGTGTCCACCTACGCGAACTTCTACGTCGCCAACGGCGCCGTCTTCATGCCCCGGTTCGGGGACGCCGCGGCCGACGACCGGGCGAAGGGGATCCTCCAGGAGCACTTCCCCAAGCGCGAGATCGTGCCCGTGAAGATCGACACCATCGCCTCGGGCGGTGGCGGCATCCACTGCTCGACGCACGACCAGCCCGGCAAGCCGGCGGCCGAGTAGCCGGACGGTCGGGGGCGCACGGTGGTGCGGCTCGGGGTGGATGTGCTTCTGCACGCCGGGGTCCGGGCCCCTGACACACAGGTCGGGCGACGGCCAGACTCGGTCGGCCACGGGCCTTCACGGCCCGTGCCGCACCATCGAGCGAGGGGGATCACGCACGTGACGTTCATCCACAACCAGCGGCTCCGGCGTTGGGGGCGCACGGCCGCGGTCGGAGCGGCCGGTGCCGTTCTGGCCCTGGCAGCCACCACCCCGGCCGAGGCCGCCTCTCCGAAGACCAACAGCCTGACACCCGCGTACGACAGCCCCTTCGCTCCGCAGGCCCTCATCGGCGGCATCTTCGGCGGGGCACCCGTGACCATGCGCTGCTGGCGCGACGGGGTGTGGGCCAACGGCACCAACCGCTGGTTCCTCGTCGAAGGGGCCGGATACAACCCGTACAGCGGGCGGCTGAACTTCGTCCGCGGCTTCGTATCAGCCAACAAGATCACCAATCAGGTCAGGGTCGACCGCTGTCCCTGACCCGTCGCGCACCCCTGCTCCGGCCCGCCGTGCCTCGGTAGGCTGGAGCGGAGGGGCGGCCCGGCGGCACGAGGGAGTTGCGGGCGCTACGGCGGTCCAGGCGTTTCGGGCGCCCCGCGCGACACGGGAGGTACGGGAATGGCCGCGACCCGGGACGGCGCACCGACCCCGCCGGACCCGGGGCTCTACGGGCCCGCGTCGGTCACCTGGCAGTGCCACGGCGACCCGATCATGTGGATCGCCGGAATCCGCGCGCTCTACCTCCAGGCGCTGCACCCCCGCGCGGTCCGCGGGGTCATGGAGAACAGCGACTTCCGCTCCGACGCCTGGGGCCGGCTCCTGCGCACCGCCGACTTCGTCGGCACCCTCACCTACGGCACCACCGAGGCCGCCGAGCACGCCGGAGCCCGCGTCCGCCGGATCCACAGCACGCTGTCCGCCACCGATCCGGCCACCGGCGAGCGGTTCCCCGTCGACGACCCCGAGCTGCTGCTCTGGGTGCACTGCGCGCAGATCGACAGCTTCCTGCACGTCCTGCGCCGCTCCGGTGTCCCGCTGACCGCCGCGCAGGCCGACCGCTACGTCGAGGAGAACCGTGTGAACGCCCGCCTCGTCGGTCTCGACCCGGCCCGCGTTCCGGCCGACACGGCAGCCCTCGCCGGGTACTTCGAGGAGGTCCGCCCGGAGCTGGCCGCCGGACCGGACGCCCGCGCCGTGGACGACTTCCTGCGCAATCCGCCCACCCATGCCCTTCTCGTCCCTGGCCGAAACCTGCTGTGGCGCCCCGTCGTGGCTCTGGCCTACGGTTCCCTCCCCGGCTACGCGCACCGGCTGTACGGGCGGACGCCGCCGCCGGAGCCGGTCATCACCCGCCGCCTGCGCCTCACCGGTACCCTGCTGCGCAGCATTCCCGCAGGTCTGCGGTGGCAGCTACCTCCAGGTCACATCTTGAAAGCGATGCACCGCATGGGCCCCGGGAGTCGCCCCTCGGCGTACACACTGCGTACATCAGCGGCCATACTGGACCGGCCGGGGAGGGCATAGGACGGGGCACGACAACGGGGGCGGCTTTAAGACATGGCGGAGTCCAGACTGATCCAGGGCCGTTACCGGTCACTCGATCTGATCGGGCGCGGCGGCATGGGCGAGGTGTGGCGCGCCCGGGACGAGTCGCTCGGCCGGCAGGTCGCCGTGAAGTGCCTCAAACCGCTCGGGCCCGAGCAGGACAAGCACTTCGTCCAGGTCCTGCGCGAACGCTTCCGCCGCGAGGCGCGCGTCGCTGCCTCCCTCCAACACCGCGGCGTCACCGTCGTCCACGACTTCGGCGACGACAGCGCTGCGGGCGGCCCCCTCTACCTCGTCATGGAACTCCTCGACGGCCGCAACCTGAGCCAGCTCATGGAGGACAACGAGGCGCGCCCGCTGCCCGTGGACGTGGTCGTCGACATCGCCGAGCAGCTGGCCGCCGCCCTCGGCTACACCCACGACCAGGGCGTCGTCCACCGCGACCTGAAACCCGCCAACATCATGCGGCTCGCCGACGGCACGGTGAAGATCTGCGACTTCGGCATCGCCCGCCTCGCCCACGACATCGGTTTCACCGCCAAACTCACCGGCGGCGGCATGGCCATGGGCACCCCGCACTACATGTCCCCCGAGCAGATCGCGGGCGGCGAGGTCGACCACCGCAGCGACCTCTACTCCCTCGGCTGCGTCCTGTACGAGATCGCCACCGGCGCCCCGCCCTTCGACCTGGGCGACTCCTGGTCGGTGCTGGTCGGCCACCGCGACAACGTACCCGTTCCGCTCCGCGAGCACCGCCCCGAGCTGCCCGAATACTTCGAGCAGGTGGTCCTGGACCTGCTGGCCAAGCGCCCCGAGGACCGCCCCGGCGATGCCCGCCACCTGCACCGGCGGCTCGTCGAGGCGCGCCTCGGCCCGGGGGGCCTGCCCGGTGCCCAGGCCCCCCTGCCCGCGTGGGCCCGCGGGATGACCGCCGGCCGCAAGGCGGGCATCGACGCGCGCCCCGCGAGCGGCGCATGGGCCGTGCTCACCGGCTCCTGGACCGCCGGACGCCCCGGCGGCGGGCACCGGATCGAGCGCCCGGCCGCCACCGAGGACCCGCGGCTCACCGCGCCGTACGGGGTCGCGTACGCGTTCGCCTCCGACGGGAGCGGCCTTCGGGGAGCCGGCCCCGATGCGCTCGCCGCCGGCCACACCCGGGCGTTCGCCCTCAGCCGCGCGGGCCGTCCCGAGGAGGCCCTGGCCGCGTACGAAGCCGTCGCGGAGGGGCGCACCGGGGCACTCGGCGCCGACCACCCGGACACCCTCGCGGCGCGCCAGGAGGCGGCGTACGAACTGGGCCGGCTCGGACGCCACCGCGAGGCCCACGACGTCTACCGCGCGGTGCTCGTCGCCCGGGAGCGCAGCATGGGCCCGCTCCATCCCGACACTCTGCGCTGCCGCCACAACCTCGCCTGCGCCCTCGGGGCGCTGGGCCGGTTCGCGGACGCCCACCGCACCGCCGCCGAGGTCGCCGCCGACCGGGCGGCCGTCCTGGGCGCCGAGCACGCGGACACGCTGCTGACCCGGTACGAGGTCGCGTACGCGCTGGGCCGCCTCGACCGCTGGCAGGAGGCCCTGGACGGGTTCGGGCAGGTCGCCGCCGTTCGGGAACGGGTGCTGGGCCGGGACCATCCGGACACCCTGGCCGCCCGCTACGAGGTCGGCATCGCGCTCGGCCGGACCGGGCACGCCGCCCAGGCCCTGGACCTGTTCCGGGGCCTGGTCCGCGACCGTACCCGGGCGTACGGCGCCGCGGACCCCGAGACGCTCCGCGCGCGGCACGTCCTCGGCGTCAA
Source organism: Streptomyces sp. NBC_00597 (assembly GCF_041431095.1). GTDB lineage: Bacteria > Actinomycetota > Actinomycetes > Streptomycetales > Streptomycetaceae > Streptomyces. The sequence continues at coordinate 1,908,228 of NZ_CP107757.1, read as the reverse complement.
CCTGGGCCGGCTGGACCGCTGGGAGGAGGCGGTGGCAGAAGCCCGGCAGGTGGCCGCGGCCCGGGCCAAGGCGCTCGGCGCCGAGCACCCGGACACCCTCGTCAGCCGCCGCGAACTGGCCGTCGGGCTGGGCCGGCTGGGCCGCTGGGACGAGGCCCTGCCCGTCTACCGGGACCTCTCCGGCATCCGCGAACGCTCCCTCGGCGACGACCATCCGGACACGGTGGCGGCCCACGCCGACGAGGCCCACTGCCTGGAGCGGCTCGGCCAGGTGTGCTACCAAGAGCCATGACGAGCTTCGGGCACGATGTATACGACGACGTGATCGTGGGCGGCGGGCACAACGGACTGGTCGCCGCCGCGTACCTGGCCCGGGCGGGCCGTTCGGTGCTGGTCCTGGAGCGGCTGGGGAACACCGGAGGCGCCGCGATCTCCACCCGCCCCTTCATCGGTGTCGATGCCCGGCTCTCCCGCTACTCGTACCTCGTGTCCCTGCTCCCCGCGAAGATCGTCCGTGATCTGGGGCTGGAGTTCGCCGTCCGGGGGCGCACCGTCTCCTCGTACACGCCGGTCGAACGCGACGGCCGGCCCGGCGGGCTCCTCGTCGGCGGCGGCGAGTCCCGCACCCGCGAGTCCTTCGCGCGGCTGACCGGCTCGGAGCGGGAGTACGAGAGCTGGCGCGCCTTCTACGGGAGGACCGGTCGGCTCGCCGAGAAGGTGTTCCCGACGCTGACCGAGCCGCTGCCCACGCGGGCGGAACTGCGGGCCCGGATCGACGACGAGGAGGCCTGGCGGATGCTGTTCGAGGAGCCGCTCGGGCGGGCCGTCGAGGAGCACTTCACCGACGACCTGGTCCGGGGCGTCGTGCTCACCGACGCCCTGATCGGCACCTTCGCGGACGCGCACGACGCCTCCCTCGCGCAGAACCGCTGCTTCCTGTACCACGTCATCGGCGGCGGCACGGGCGACTGGAACGTTCCGGTCGGCGGCATGGGTGCGCTCACGGACGCGCTCGCGGCGGCGGCCAGGGCGGCCGGGGCCGAGATCGCCACCGGCCACGAGGTGCTCCGCATCGAGACGGACGGGCGGACCCCGGCCGAGGTCACCTTCCGTACGGCGACCGGCGAAGGGCGGGTCGTCGCGCGGACCGTGCTGGTCAACGCCTCACCGCAGGCCCTGGCCGAGCTGCTCGGCGAGGCGGCGGCGGAGCCGGCGGCGCGGGCACCCGAGGGGGCGCAGCTCAAGGTCAACATGCTGCTGCGCCGGTTGCCGCGGCTGCGGGACACCTCGGTGGACCCGCGCGAGGCCTTCGGCGGTACGTTCCACATCGCCGAGGGGTACGAGCAACTGGCCCGGGCCTACGCCGAGGCCGCCACCGGGGAACTGCCGTCCGTACCGCCCTCGGAGATCTACTGCCACTCGCTGACCGATCCCTCGATCCTCGGTCCGGAGCTGGTGGCGCAGGGGTACCAGACGCTCACCCTGTTCGGCCTGCACACCCCGGCCCGGCTGTTCAAACACGACAACCGGGGGGTGCGCGAGGTGCTGCTGGCCGGCACGCTCGCGCAGTTGGACGCGCACCTGGCCGAGCCGATCACCGACTGCCTGGCCTTCGACGCGGACGGCCGCCCGTGCATCGAGGCGAAGACCCCGCTGGACCTGGAGCGCGAACTGCGGCTGCCCGGCGGGCACATCTTCCACCGGGACCTGTCCTGGCCGTACGCCGACCCCGCCGAGGACGGAGAGGGGGCCGCTCGGGGCGGGGGAGACCGCTGGGGTGTGGGGACCCCGTACGCCAACGTCCTGCTGTGCGGCGCGGGCGCCGTGCGCGGAGGCGGCGTCAGCGGGGTCCCCGGCCACAATGCGGCGATGGCCGTGCTGGGGCACTGACCGGGGACCGCCGCTATGCGGAGGGTCCGGCCGCCTCGATGACGACGATCGGGATCTCGCGGTCCGTCTTGCTCTGGTACTCGTCGTACGCGGGCCAGTGCTTCACCATCACGGGCCAGTAAGCGGTGCGCTCCTCGGCGGTCGCCGTGCGGGCCGTGCCCTGGAGGACCTTCGGGCCGACCTGGATGCGCACGTCGGGGCGGGCCGTCAGGTTCTTGTACCAGAGCGGGTGTTCGGGGTCGCCGCCCTTGGAGGCGACGACGAGGTAGCGGCCGTCGGCCTCGCCGTAGATCAGCGGGGTGCGCACGGCGTTGCCGGAGACCCGGCCCACGGTGGTGAGCAGCAGGGTCTGGGTGCCGTTCCAGTACTGGCCCTCGGCCCCGTCCGATCCGACGTACTGCTTGACGTGGTCGAGCTGCCAGGTGCCCTGCTTGGGGTCCTTCGGGTGGTCCCAGTCGATGTCCGCGGTCGCCATGTCCGTGTACCTGCCTTCGGTTGGGCTGCTTGCGGGAATTGAACAGTCAACGAAACTCAACGACTACCAACGGAGGTGGGCACGGTTTTATGCCCCCGGTCGTGGCGTGCGCTCCGGGAGCGTGAACCCGTCGAACAGGTCGTCCAGCGCGCGCCGGGTGGCGGTGGCCGGCGCGGCCCGTTCTGCCTGGTCCGCGAAGGCCGGCCGAACGGCTAGTCCGTCGACCGGGTCCAGCCGATGGCCTCGATGCGGGACGCGTCGGCCGGGCGGTCCTCCGTGAACAGGAGCCGGGCCGGTTCCGCCACCCGTACGACGTCCACGTACACCCCGCGCCCGACGTAGCGGCCGGTCGCGGCGTGCCGGAAGCGCAGCTGGACCGGGCGCCCCGCCCAGGCGGTGAGCGGGGCTTCGAGGCGGTGCCAGATCCGGCCGGACCAGCCGCCGGCGCTGCCCCGGGGCCACTGCTCGGGGGTCCCGCCCGTCGAACGCTGCGTGCTGAACGGCAGCAGCTCCCACGACTCCCCGTCGGCCGAGGCCTCCAGGTGGAAGGCGCCCTCGCCGGGCACGGTGTCCCACCACACGGCGCAGCGCAGCCGGGCCGCGGCGGTGGCCGGGGCCAGCGGCGGCAGGGTGAGGGTGCCGGACCCGCCGGTCTCCATGCCCGAGTACCAGGCCGGGCCGCCGTGCTTCGTACGGACCGGGACGGCGCGGGCGAAGCGGTTGCCGACCGCGACCCGCGGCGCGCTGCCGGCCCGCCACGTGCGGACGGGGTGGACGGAGTTGCCGAGCAGGACCAGGAAGGAGTCGGTGGAGGGGTCCAGGACCAGGGAGGTTCCCGTGAAGCCGGTGTGGCCGGCGGAGTGCGGAGTGGCCATGGCCCCCATGTACCAGTGCTGGTAGAGCTCGAAGCCGAGTCCGTGGTCGTCGCCGGGGAAGGCGGTGTTGAAGTCGGTGAAGAGCAGCTCCACGGAGGCGGGGCGCAGGATGCGACGGCCGGCGTACACGCCGCCGTCGAGGAGGGTGCGGGCGAGGACGGCCAGGTCCCAGGCCGTGCCGAAGACGCCGGCGTGGCCGGCGACGCCGCCGAGGGCGTGGGCGTTCTCGTCGTGGACCTCGCCCCAGACCAGTCCGCGGTCCAGGCCGGACCAGGGGGGCCGCTGCACTTCGGTGGCGGCGGTGACGCGGCGCCAGGAGAACGGCGGGTTGTAACGAGTGCGGTGCATCCCGAGCGGAGCAGTGATCTCGTCCTGGAGCAGGAGATCGAGGGGGTGACCGGTGATCCGTTCCAGGAGCAGCTGAAGCGCTATCAGGTTCAGATCGGAGTACCGGTACACCGTCCCCGGGGGTTCCTGCGGGCACACCGCCCACAGCATCCGCAACTGCCCCTCGCGGGTGGACTGCTGGTAGAACGGCGCCCAGGAGCGCAGCCCCGAGGTGTGCGTGAGCAGCTGACGGACCGTGATCAGCTCCTTGCCGCCGCCGGTGAACTCGGGCAGGTACCGGTCCACCGGAGCCTCCAGCTCCAGATTGCCGCGCTCCATCTGCTGCACGGCCAGCAGTGCAGTGAACAGCTTGGTCAGCGACGCCAGGTCGAAGACGGTGTCCTCGGCCATCGGGATGCGCTGCGCCGCCGGGAACTCCAGGACCCGGTCGGTGCGGCCGTCGTAGTCCGCGTACCGGACGGCCTCGCCCATGGCGCGGTGCAGGGCGATCGTGCGGCCCCGCCCGGCGAGCACCACGGCCCCGGCGTAGTAAGGACGTTCGGGGGAGGGGCCGAGGAACCGCCGGGCCTCGTCGGCCGCCGCCTCTAGGTGTTTCTCGACCAGTCCGGCCTGTCGCGGCGACCCGTACCGCAGGCGCAGCCCCTGGAGTGCGCGCCGCTCGGCCGGATTGCCCGCGGCCCCCGCGGCCCCGGGCAGCGCGGCGTGCAGCACGAGCACCCCGCCGAGCGCCAGCAACCGCCCTGCGAGCCGCCGCCGACTCAACCCCGGCCCGCGCGCGCCCGGCCGCACCTTCGGCTCGTAGCCGCCGGCTGCGTCCGGGACGTCCCCGACCGCGGCCCCGACCGCCGGCCCCTCCGGTCCGACGCAGCCGCTTCCCGCCCCGTCGGCGGGGGACGCCGACGCTCCTGCGGCGACCTCCCTGCCCGCCGCCCCGTGGTCCTCCATGACCGGTCCTCCCGTCAGCCGCCGCACCCTCCCGAAGTATCTGCCCGCCGGCACGGCGGGCCCCGCACCGACCGGCCCCCAAAGAATCTGACGATGCATCAGGAAATCTCTTCCCTCGGCCGCCGGGCTGCGGCATGCTGCCGACCATGGAGACGGAGCTGAGCAAGAAACTGGGAGTCGAGCACGCCATCTTCGGCTTCACGCCCTTTCCGGCGGTCGCCGCGGCCATCACCCGCGCCGGCGGCTTCGGCGTCCTCGGCGCCGTCCGCTACACCGCCCCCGACGACCTCAAACGCGACCTCGACTGGATGCAGGAACACACCGACGGCAAGCCGTACGGCCTCGACGTCGTCATGCCCGCCAAGAAGGCCGTCGACGGCATCAGCGAGGCCGACATCGAGGCGATGATCCCGGCCGGGCACCGCGCCTTCGTACGCGACACCCTCGCCAAGCACCACGTGCCCGAACTGGCCGAGGGAGAGGCCTCCGGCTGGCGGATCACCGGCTGGATGGAGCAGGTCGCCCGCAACCAGCTCGACGTCGCCTTCGACTACCCCATCAAACTCCTGGCCAACGCCCTCGGTTCCCCGCCCGCCGACGTCATCGCACGCGCCCACGACCACGGCGTCCTCGTCGCCGCCCTCGCCGGCAGTGCCAAGCACGCCCGCCGCCACGCCGAAGCCGGCATCGACGTCGTCGTCGCCCAGGGCTACGAGGCCGGCGGCCACACCGGCGACATCGCCACGATGGTCCTGGTCCCCGAGATCGCCGAGGCCGTCGCCCCGCTCCCCGTCCTCGCCGCCGGCGGCATCGGCAGCGGCGAGCAGATCGCCGCCGGCCTCGCCCTCGGCGCCCAGGGCGCCTGGCTCGGCTCCCTCTGGCTCACCACCACCGAAGCCGACCTGCACTCGCGCGCCCTCACCGAGAAGCTGCTCGCCGCCGGCTCCGGCGACACCGTCCGCTCCCGCGCCCTCACCGGCAAACCCGCCCGCCAGCTGCGCACCGAGTGGACCGACGCCTGGGACGACCCCGACGGCCCCGGCGCGCTCCCGATGCCGCTCCAGGGCCTGCTGGTCGCCGAGGCGGTCTCCCGGATCCAGAAGTACGAGGTCCAGCCGCTGCTGGGCACCCCCGTCGGCCAGATCGTCGGCCGGATGAACTCCGAACGCAGCGTCCAAGCCGTCTTCGACGAGCTCACCGGCGGCTTCGAGCGCGCCATCGACCGCATCAACCGCATCGCCGGCCGGGCCCGAAAGGTGTGATCAGCATGAGTGACCAGCCCGTAGCGGGGTCCCCCCGGACGATGCCCGGGGGAGGATTCTGGGCGCAAGCCGCCGCCGACCCCGAGCGCACCGTACTGATCACCCCCGAGGGCGAGGAGTGGACCGCCGGCCGGCTGCACGCCGACGTCAACCGCCTCGTCCACGGACTGCGCGCCGCCGGCCTGCAGCGGGGCGACGTCTTCGCCGTCGTCCTCCCCAACGGCGTGGAGCTCCTCACCGCCTACCTCGCCGCCTCCCAGGTCGGCTTCTACCTGGTCCCGGTCAACCACCACCTCGTCGGGCCCGAGATCGCCTGGATCGTCTCCGACTCCGGCGCCAAGGTCCTCATCGCCCACGAGCGCTTCGCCGACGCCGCCACCGCCGCGGCCGACGAGGCGGGCCTGCCCGCGAGCCACCGCTACGCGGTCGGAGCCGTCGCCGGCTTCCGCCCGTATGCCGAACTCCTCGGCGGGCAGTCCGCGCAGCCCCCGGCGGAGCGCACCCTGGGGTGGGTGATGAACTACACCTCCGGCACCACCGGGCGTCCGCGCGGCATCCGCCGCCCGCTGCCCGGCAAACTCCCGGAGGAGACCCACCTCGGCGGATTCCTCGGGATCTTCGGCATCCGCCCGTTCGACGGCAACGTGCACCTGGTGTGCTCCCCGCTGTACCACACCGCCGTGCTCCAATTCGCGGGCGCAGCCCTGCACATCGGACACCCGCTGGTCCTGATGGACCGCTGGACCCCGCAGGAGATGCTCCGCCTCATCGACGGCCACGCGTGCACGCACACCCACATGGTCCCGACGCAGTTCCACCGGCTCCTCGCCCTCCCGCAGGAGACGAAGGACGCGTACGACGTCTCCTCGATGCGGCACGCCATCCACGGGGCCGCGCCCTGCCCGGACCACGTCAAGCGGGCGATGATCGACTGGTGGGGCACCTGCGTGGAGGAGTACTACGCGGCCAGTGAGGGCGGCGGAGCGTTCGCCACCGCCGAGGACTGGCTGAAGAAGCCCGGGACGGTCGGCAAGGCCTGGCCCATCAGCGAACTCGCCATCTTCGACGACGACGGCAACCGGCTGCCGCCCGGTGAACTCGGCACCGTCTACCTGAAGATGAACACGGGCGGCTTCAGCTACCACAAGGACGAGGACAAGACGGAGAAGAACCGCATCGGCGACTTCTTCACGGTCGGCGACCTCGGGCTGATGGACGAGGAGGGGTACCTCTTCCTCCGCGACCGCAAGATCGACATGATCATCTCGGGCGGGGTGAACATCTACCCGGCCGAGATCGAGTCCGCCCTGCTCACCCACCCGGCGGTCGCCGACGCCGCCGCCTTCGGCATTCCGCACGCCGACTGGGGCGAGGAGGTGAAGGCGGTCGTCGAACCGGCCGAGGGTTTCGTGGCCGGGGACGCCCTCGCCGCCGAGATCCTGCACCACTGCGAACGGCAGCTGGCCGGCTTCAAGCGGCCGAAGTCGGTCGACTTCATCGAGACGATGCCGCGCGACCCGAACGGCAAGCTGTACAAGAGGCGGCTGCGCGACCCGTACTGGGAGGGCCGCGAGCGCGCCGTGTGAGCGGCGCGCACGGGGCGCAGCGCGGCCGGGCGCGGCGGAGCGGGGCCGGGCGCGGCGGAGCGGGGCCGGGCGCGGCGGAGCGGGGCCGGGGTCCCGCTCCGCCGCGCCACGCCCGAACGTGCGTGAGAAGTGCCACGTCAGGGCCCCGGATGCGCACCATGTGCCGCACTTGGAGGACAGTTCTGGCAAGTTGGCCGATATGAGTACGGCAACCCGCAAATTCTCCCTTATCGACTGGACTGTCATCGTCCCCGTGGTGGCGCTCCTCGCGCTCGTCTTCAGCTGGGGACGCGATCTGCCCGGATTCGCCGTGGGCCTGGTCGCGCTGTGTCTCGCGGGAGCGGTGCTGGCGGCCGTCCACCACGCCGAGGTCGTGGCCCACCGGGTGGGCGAGCCCTTCGGCTCGCTCGTCCTGGCCGTCGCCGTCACCGTCATCGAAGTGGCCCTCATCGTCACCCTGATGGTCGGCGGCGGCGACAAGACCGCCTCCCTCGCCCGGGACACCGTCTTCGCCGCCGTCATGATCACCTGCAACGGCATCGTCGGGCTGTCCCTGCTCGTCGGCGCCCTGCGCAACAGGGTCGCCGTCTTCAACGCCGAGGGCTCCGGCGCGGCCCTGGCCACCGTGGCGACCCTGGCCGTCCTCAGCCTGGTCCTGCCGACGTTCACCACCAGCAAGCCGGGGCCGGAGTTCTCCACCGCCCAGCTGACCTTCGCCGCCGTCGCCTCGCTCGCCCTGTACGGACTGTTCATCGCCGTCCAGACGGTCCGCCACCGGGACTACTTCCTCCCCGTCGCCACCGGGGTCACCCAGCCCGGCGCGAAGGAGGCCGACGATGACGGCGGCGGCGACGGGCAGCACGCCGCGCCGCCCACCGCCCGCGCCGCCCTGGTCAGCCTCGGCCTGCTGTTGGTCGCGCTCATCGCCGTCGTCGGCAACGCCAAGGCCGTCTCGCCCACCATCGAGGCGGCCGTGATCGCCGCGGGCCTGCCCAACGCCGTCGTCGGGGTCGTCATCGCCCTGTTGGTGCTCGCCCCCGAGACCCTCGCCGCCGTCCGCGCCGCGCGCCGCGACCGCGTCCAGACCAGCCTCAACCTGGCCTACGGCTCCGCCATCGCCAGCATCGGCCTGACCATCCCCGCCATCGCACTGGCCTCCATCTGGCTCTCCGGCCCGCTGCTGCTGGGCCTCGGGCCGATCCACATGGTGCTGCTCGCCCTGACCGTCGTGGTCAGCGCCCTCACGATCGCACCCGGCCGGGCCACTCTGCTCCAGGGCGGCGTCCACCTCGTGGTGCTGGCCGCGTACCTGTTCCTCGCCGTCAGCCCCTGAACGCACGCGGCGGGACCGGACGATCCTGCCCCGCCGCGCACCGCCCGGCGGAGCTCAGCGGCGCTCGCGCGGCCGGACCACCTTCAGCTGCGGCGAGGTCAGGATGTCCCGCTCGCAGAACCGCGAGGTCACCCACCGCTCCTGGGAGAACAGTCGGGTCTGGTCGGCGTAGTACGGCGAGGCCGGGTTCGACGACTGCCCGTACGTCAGCAGCGTGCGCGCCACCGGGCAGCGGCCGCCGTCCCAGCCGACCGCCTGGACGTGGCTGGAGCCGTGCACGACCTCGGGGTAGCCCCCGGCCGCCGCGTTCCACGACGCCTCGACCTTGTTCCACACGCCCAGCGCCTCGGTACCGCCCGGCACCGGCAGCCGCTGCCCGCCGCGCACCACGAACTGGTGCTCGCCGAGCGGCGCGTCCAGCGCGATCCCGGCCGCCGTCAGCTCCACGACCGCGTCCGCGAGCGCCCGACCGATCCCGGGCGCCGCCTGGTTGAGCGTACGGGGAGTGTGGACGGGATCGGCCGCCGAGAACGGCACCAGCCACAGGTCCTTGGCCGCCGTGCCCGCCGTGAGCCTGCGCCAGAACCGGTCGAAGAGCAGCGCGCCACGGCTGCCGGTGTCGGCCGTACGGTCCCAGCCCGCCAACACCGGGCAGGCCGCCGAGACGTCCACCGACCGGCCGTCGCTCGCGGTGGCCGCGCCGCCGGGCAGGGCCGCGCAGGCCTTCGCCGCGTCGGCCGCCGCCAGATCGCCGGCCGGGACCCGGTTCGCGAACTGCTGCTCCTGGAGGTCGGCCACGGTCAGCCGGCCCTTCCCGGCCATCGCCGCCACGTCCTCGACGGCGCCGCGGGTGCGCAGCGACCGCGGGGTGCCGGTATTGCCCCAGATCCGCTCGTACCCGGTCAGTGGCCGGTCGGCATTGGCCAGCCAGGCGCTGTCGTTGGAGTTCTCGGCGTACGGGGCGTCGCGCAGCGCCGGTGCCTTCGCCGGACCGAACACCCCGGGCTGCACCGCGTCCGGATCCGAGCCGGGCGCGCAGTCACCGCGCGCACCGTCGAGGACCGCGAGCCCGGACGCCGGGTAGGTGGCCCGGCCGAGCGGGGTGGAGCAACGGGCGGCGAGCTCGTCGGTGATCCGGGGGAGCACCTGGGACTGCGTGAACAGCGTGCCGCCGGCCGAGTCCGCGGCGACCGTGTTGACCCAGGGCAGGCCCTGGGTGCGCCGCAGCGCGTCCTGGATCCCGGCGACCGAGCGGGCCTTGCCCATGGCGAGGGCGGTGTCGGAGCCGCGCAGGTTGGCCGCGTTCGGGTCGTTCAGCGCGTAGGCCGTGCCGGTCGTCCACGGCAGCGGGAGGCCCGGGCCGAGGCCCGTGACCACGGGTCCGTAGCGGGTCCACCACTGGGTGCGGGTGACGGGAGCGGCACCGGCGACGCGGACGCTGACCGTGCGCTGCGTCATCTTCTCCGGCGTGCCGTCGACGAGATAGACGGTGGGGTCGGCCGGGTCAAGGGTGAGCTGGTGCAGGTTGACGGGGGTGCCGGTGGCCACGGTGTGGCTCCAGGCCACCTTCTCGTTGAAGCCGATGTTGACCACGGCGGTGCCCAGCAGGGAGCCGCCGGACACGTTCAACTCGCCGGGTATGGTCTGCTGCGACTGCCAGAACCGGCGGCCGCCCTGCCAGGGGTAGTGCGGGTTCCCGAGCAGCAGGCCCCGGCCGTTCGCGGTGGTGGAGCCGCTGAAGGCCACCGCGTTGGAGCCCATGTCGTAGCGGCTCGTGTCGAAGAAGGCCCGGGCCGCCTCGGCGAGTGCTGCCGGGTCGCCCTCGGCGGGCCCGGTACGGGCGGCCCCACCGACCGTCCGGCCCGGCGGCTGCGCCGCAGCGATGTCGTCGACGGCGCGCCCCTGGCCGCCGAGCACCGAGACGGCGAAGCCGCGGGAGGCCACGTCGAGGGTGGTGACCGGGTGCACCCAGGCGGCGCCCTTGCAGGCCGGATCGGTGATCTCGTTCTGGGCGAGCCAGGCGTTGTACCCGGCCGCCCAGCCCCGCATCAGCTCCTTGAGGTCCTTGCTGGGTCCGGCCGGGGCGGGCGTGGCGAGGAGCTTCTCGACCGTGGCGGACTCCCGCACCCCCTTGAAGTACAGGTCGCTGGAGAGGTTCCTCGTCGCCGAGGACAGCGAGCCGTCGGGCGCCGCGACCGCGCCGAACCAGCGCGAGCGCTCCCCGGCCACGGTCACGAACCCGTCGGCCAGGACGCAGACCTGGTCGGCTGCCTGGGCCCAGCCGCTGCCGAATCCGAGGTGCGCGTAGTCCTGGGCCAGGATGTGCGGGATGCCGTTCTCGGTGTACCGGATGACGGCGGACAGGCCGCCGCCGGACGGCCCGCGGTCGGCGGCGTCCGTCGCGGCCGAGGCCTGAGGGGCCGCCGCGGTGACGGCGAGCAGGGCGGCGCCGGCGAGAGCGGCGCGCCGCAGCAGCGGGCAGGTGCGGAGTTTTCCGTGGAAAAAGCGCAACATGATCTCCCAAGTAGCCTGTGGCGGGGCGTGGTTGCCCGTGGTGCAGGCGGTGCTTGCGTGCCCCCACACTCATGCAGGCACCCTGATGATCTGTCAACATCCCGTTTGGTATCCCGGTTGTTCCGGTTCTTGACCTCGGGCGCGCGAGGAGACGAGGATCACGCCATGACGGCAGCGCAGTCGGAGCGGGCAGGGCGGTCGGTGCGACGGAACACGGTCGACGGGCTGGTGCGCGACAGCGCACTGCGGGTCCCCGACCGGCCGGCGGTCCGCTACCACGATCGGACCTGGACGTACGCGGAACTCGACGCCGCGGTCTCCACCGGGGCCGCCGTCCTGCGGGGGCGGTACGGACTGGCCGACGGCGACCGGGTCGCGACCTTCGCCCACAACTCCGACGCCTATCTGCTCGCCTTCCTCGCCTGCGCCCGGGCCGGGCTCACGCACGTCCCGGTCAACCAGAACCTCACCGGCGAGGACCTCGCGCACATCCTGGAAGACTGCACGAGCGCGCTGGTCCTCGCCGATCCGGACCTGGCCGGGCGGATCCCCGCGGGCCACGTCGTGCGGCCGCTGCGCGACGCCCCCGGCTCCTTCCTGGGGGAGCTCGCCGAGCCGCTGCCCTTCACGGCGGACCGCGAACCGGACGCCGTGGTGCAGCTGCTCTACACCTCCGGGACCACCGCGCTGCCCAAGGGCGCGATGATGACCCACAAGGCACTGGTCCACGAGTACGAGAGCGCGATCGAGGCGCTGGACCTGGCCGAGGCCGACCGGCCGGTGCACTCGCTGCCGCTCTACCACTCGGCGCAGATGCACGTCTTCCTACTGCCCTACCTGGCGGTGGGCGCGCAGAACACGATCCTGGACGCGCCGGTCGCCGAGGAGATCTTCGGCCTGGTGGAGGAGGGGCGGGCCGACAGCCTGTTCGCGCCACCCACCGTGTGGATCGGGATCGCGGGCCATCCGGACTTCGGACGCCGCGAACTGGGCGCGTTGCGCAAGGCCTACTACGGGGCCTCGATCATGCCGGTGCCCGTACTGGAGCGGCTGCGGGCGCGGCTGCCCGGACTCGGCTTCTACAACTGCTTCGGGCAGAGCGAGATCGGCCCGCTGGCCACCGTCCTGGGACCGGACGAGCACGAGGGGCGGATGGAGTCCTGCGGGCGGCCCGTCCGCCACGTCGAGGCGAAGGTCGTCGACGAGGACGGCGCGGACGTGCCGGACGGCACGGCGGGCGAGGTGGTGTACCGCTCGCCCCAGCTGTGCCTGGGCTACTGGAACGACCCGGAGGCGACGAAGAAGGCCTTCCGGGACGGCTGGTTCCGCTCCGGGGACCTCGCGGTGCGGGACGCCGAGGGGTACTTCACGGTCGTCGACCGGGTGAAGGACGTCATCAACTCGGGCGGTGTACTGGTGGCCTCCCGGCAGGTCGAGGACGTGCTGTACACCCACCCGGGGGTCGCCGAGGCGGCGGTGGTGGGCCTGCCCGACGAGCGGTGGATCGAGGCGGTCACGGCCGTCGTGGTACCGCGCGGAGAAGTGACGGAGGCGGAGCTGCTGGAGTACGCCCGGGAGAAGCTGGCCCGTTTCAAGGCTCCGAAGCGGGTGCTGTTCGTGGACGCCCTCCCGCGCAATGCCAGCGGCAAGATCCTCAAGCGCGAGCTGCGCGACCGTTTCGGGCAGGAGCCCCGACCGAACCGTTGACACCGCGTCGAGGGGTCGTCCGGCCCCGCGCTCGCGACCGACGGGGTGTCATTCGGGCGGCAGGCCGGAGTGTCGCAGGCGGCGGGCGATGAGGTGTTCGTGGACCAGGCGGCCGACGAGGGCGCCGCCGTAGACGACGAAGCCGACGCCGACCAGCCAGGACTGGACGACCAGCAGCGTGCCGAAGGGCCCGTAGGTGACGGCGTTGGACGCGATCAGGGGGGAGAACACCAGCTGGGAGAAGACCCGCAGGCCGAGCAGGCCGATGCTGGTCGCCACCGCCCCCGGCAGCAGCGCCCGCCAGCGGACCCGCCCGCCGAGCAGCAGCCGCTGGGAGCCCCAGAAGAAGACGCAGGTGCCGACGACGTCGCCGGTCGTGCCGAGGATCGTGCCGACGGCGTCGTTTGACGGCGTGGGGATCCCGACCAGCAGCGCCAGGTAGCAGACCAGCAGGGCGAGCCAGACGACGTGCCGCCACATGGTGTGCCAGCGGGCGGTGGGCAGGTCCCAGACCTTCTCGTACCCCGTTTGCACGGCCGAGCCGAAGGTCAGGCCGAAGACGGCGAGGGCCGCGAGTCCGAAGGCCGTGGTCCGTTCGAGGGCCAGGTCGGCCGCGGCGAACAGCATCTCGACCCGGGCCCGTGACGACGCGGTGACCCCGAGGGCCTGGCCGAGCCAGCGGCCGAAGCCGGAGCCGCTGCCCGGGGCGGCGGCCGCGACGACCACCAGCAACGGCACCAGGGTCAGGAAGCCGAGGGCGGCGAAGCCCATCGCCCGGTGCATGAGCTCCATCTCCCGACCCCGGCTCCACGCCAGGCCGGCCGGGGAGGCCTGGAGCCGGTCGTGGAGCCGGCGGAAGATCGAGGTCACGCCTCATGGACTACCCGGAGGGGCCCGCCGGGTCTCGGAGGCTCCCCCGAAGTAGGCCCGAAGGGGTGGTTCCGGTGCCTTCGCCGCGCATCCTCCAGAGTCCGCGCCGGCTACTGCGCTCCTCTCAGGTCCACCATCCGCTTGATCTTGCCCACGGAGCGTTCCAGGGTTTCCGGGTCGACCACTTCCACGGCCACCGAGACCCCGGCGCCCTCCTTGACCGCGCGGACCACGGCCGCGGCCGCGGCCCGCCGCTGATCGGGGTCCGCCTCCCGGCGGGCCTCCACCCGCACGGTCAGGGCGTCCATCCGACCCTCGCGGGTCAGCCGCAGCTGGAAGTGCGGGGCCAGGCCGGGCGTGCGCAGCAGGATCTCCTCGATCTGCGTCGGGTAGAGGTTGACCCCCCGCAGGATGATCATGTCGTCGCTGCGGCCCGTCACCTTCTCCATCCGCCGGAAGGCCGGCCGCGCCGTACCAGGCAGCAGCCGGGTCAGATCCCTGGTCCGGTAGCGGATGATCGGCATGGCCTCCTTCGTGAGGGAGGTGAACACCAGCTCCCCGGACTCTCCCTCCGGCAGCACCTCGCCGGTGAACGGGTCGACGACCTCCGGATAGAAGTGGTCCTCCCAGATGTGCAGACCGTCCTTGGTCTCCACGCACTCCTGGGCCACGCCCGGCCCCATCACCTCGGACAGGCCGTAGATGTCCACCGCATCGATGTCGAGCCGCTGCTCGATCTCCCGGCGCATCTCCTCGGTCCACGGCTCCGCGCCGAATATGCCCGTACGGAGCGAGGTGCTGCGCGGGTCGATCCCCTGGCGCTCCATCTCGTCCAGCAGCGTGAGCATGTACGAGGGGGTCACCATGATGATCTCCGGCCGGAAGTCCTGGATCAGCCGGACCTGGCGGTCGGTCATCCCGCCGGACGCCGGGACGACCGTACAGCCGAGCCGCTCCGCGCCGTAGTGCGCACCGAGACCGCCCGTGAACAAGCCGTACCCGTACGCGATGTGCACCATCTGGCCCGGTCTGCCACCCGCGGCCCGGATGGACCGGGCCACGACGTCCGCCCAGGTGGACAGGTCCGTGTCGGTGTACCCGACGACGGTGGGGCGGCCCGTGGTGCCGCTGGAGGCGTGGACGCGGCGCACCTCGGAGCGGGGCACCGCGAACATGCCGAAGGGGTACTGGTCGCGCAGGTCGGCCTTGGTGGTGAAGGGGAAGAGGGAGAGGTCGGCGAGGGAGCGGCAGTCGTCGGGGTGCACGCCGGCCTTGTCGAAGGCCTGCCGGTAGTGGGGGACCCGCTCGTAGACGCGGCTCAGGGTGGCGCGCAGCCGCTTGAGCTGGAGCGCGGCCAGCTCGTCGCCGCTCAGCCGCTCGCTTTCGTCGTGGACATCCCCGAACGCCGTCATGTCGTCACCCCATCGTGAGCCGTGAGCCGAGCAAGAACCGACCGATCATTCGGTAGATTGCCCCAGCCCGGCGGCTAAATCAATGACTCGAACGAGTGATCGCATGGTGGGATCGGTGCATGCCGATCTTCAACACCTATGACGGAACCGCACTCGCGTACCACGTCCGCGGCGAGGGCGAACCGCTCGTCTGCCTCCCGGGCGGCGCCATGCGGGCCTCCACCTACCTGGGCGACCTCGGCGGGCTGACCGCCGGACGCCGGCTGATCCTCCTCGACCTGCGGGGCACGGGCGACTCGGCGGTCCCGGCGGACGAGTCCACCTACCGGGTCGACCACCAGGTCGCCGACGTCGAGGCGCTCCGGGTCCACCTCGGTCTGGAGCGCATGGACGTACTGGCCCACTCGGCCGGAGGCAACCTCGCCCAGCTGTACGCGGCCGCCCACCCCGACCGGCTGCGCCGGCTGGTCCTGGTCACCCCGACCTGCTGGGCCGTCGACCTCGACGCCACCCCGGAGCAGCGCCTGGAGGCGGTCCGGGTGCGGGCGGGCAGCGAGCCGTACGACACGGCCATCGCCGCCTACGAACGGATCCTGACGGCCGCGGGCACCCCGACCCCGGCGGACTGGCGCGAGGTGATGCCCCTCGCGTACGGGCGCTGGGACGAGGCGGCGCGCGCCCACCTCGCCGCGAGCGACGGCGAGAAGAACCCGGTGGCGGCCGCCGCCTACGCGGGCCCCGGCGCCTTCGACCCGCCCGCCACCCGGGCCGGGCTCCGCGGCGTCACCGGCGAGGTACTGGTGCTGGCCGGGGAACTGGACAGCAACCCCACCCCCACTCTCGCCGCCGACCTCGCGGGCTTGTTCCCGCAGGGCATCGTCGACGTCCAGGCGGCCGGAGCGCACTTCCCCTGGCTGGACGACCCGCAGCGGTTCGCGACCCGCGTGGAGGCCTTCCTGGCCACCGGAGCCTGAGGAGCCGCACCGCGCCCCCGCCCGGCCGGGTGGCGCCGGGCCCGGGGTTTCCGCGGATCCCGGTCCCCCCCCGTGACGACCGGGACCCGCTCGCCCCCTGCCTGCGGCGGCGGGGCGGGGCGGGTCCCAGTGCGGGGGGCGCGGGGCGCGGGGCGCGGGTCAGGGGATCGGGTGCGCGTCCGCCTCCGTCGCCACCGACTTCGCCCAGCGGTAGTCCGCCTTGCCGCTCGGCGAGCGTTGGATGGCCGGCGTGACGACCAGCTGGCGCGGGATCTTGTAGCCCGCCAGTCTGGTCCGGCAGTGCCGTTGGATCTCGTCCAGCGTCGGCGCCTGGGCGCCCGCCCGGACCTGGACCACCGCCGCGACGTGATTGCCCCACTTCGCGTCCGGCACCCCGGCGACCAGGGCGTCGTACACGTCCGGATGGGACTTCAGCGCCTGCTCGACCTCCTCCGGATACACCTTCTCTCCGCCCGTGTTGATGCACTGCGAGCCGCGCCCGAGGACCGTGACGATGCCCTCCTCGTCCACCGTCGCCATGTCCCCGAGCAGCACCCACCGCTCGGCACCCTTCTGGAAGAAGGTCTCGGCGGTCTTCGCCGCGTCGTTGTAGTAGCCCAGCGGGACGTGGCCGCGCTGCGCGAGCCGCCCCGGCACGCCCACCGGCACCGGCTCGTGCGTCACCGGATCCACCACCTGCGTACGGTCGTTGACCACGAGGCGGAAACCCTTCTCCGGCCCCGAGTCGTCGGCCGCCCGGCCGTTCGAACCGGACTCCGAAGAGCCGAAGTTGTTCAGCAGCAGCACGTTCGGGACGAGCTGCTGGAACTCCGCCCGGACCGTCTCCGACATGATCGCCCCGGAGGAGGAGACGCTGAACAGGGAGGACAGGTCGGTCCCCTTCAGCGGGCCCTTCAGGGCGTCGATGAGCGGCCGGAGCATCGCGTCGCCCACCAGCGACACGCTCGACACCTTCTCCTTCTCGATCGTGCGGAGCACCTCCTCCGGCGCGTACTTGCGGTGGATGACCACCCGCTGGCCGTAGTTGAAGGCGATGAACGAGGTCAGCGTCGAGGTGCCGTGCATCAGTGGGGGTGCGGGGAAGAAGGTCAGCCCGGCGCCCTTCGCCGCCACCCGCTCGGCCAGCTCCTCGGGCCGCTTCACCGGCTCGCCCGAAGGCTCGCCGCCGAACAGCCCCGCGAAGAACAGGTCTTCCGCGCGCCACATGACGCCCTTGGGCATGCCGGTGGTGCCGCCCGTGTAGATGATGAACAGGTCGTCGGGGGAGCGGGGCGCGAAACCGCGCTCGGGCGACCCGGCCGCCTCTGCGTCCGCGTACGTGACCGGCGCGACGGACGGCTCCGGAGCGCCCTCCGGGACCGGACCGACCCGGATCAGGTGGCGCAGTTTGGGCGTCTGCGGAAGGGCTGCCGCCACCCGCCCGGTGAACTCGCCCTCGAAGACGAGCGCGGCGAGATCGGCGTCGTCGTAGAGGTAGACCAGCTCCTCCTCCACGTACCGGTAGTTGACGTTCACCGGTACGAGGCGGGCCTTGAGGCAGGCCAGGACGGTCTGGAGGTACTCGATCCCGTTGTAGAGGTGCAGGCCCAGGTGCTCGCCGGCCTTCAGTCCGCTGTCCAGCAGGTGGTGCGCGATGCGGTTCGCCGCGGCGTCCAGCTCCGCGTACGTGAGGCGGCGCTCGGCGCCGGTGCCGGGGTGGTCCACGTACACAAGGGCCTCGCGGTCCGGGACCACGTCGACGACCGACTCGAACAGGTCGGCAAGGTTGTACTCCACCGTTCCTCCTCACCCCCGAGGTTTCGCGTTGCCGGGCCATGGCTGTGCTGCCCGGCGGTCATTAGAGCGTTGCCCAGCACAAGTGGGAAGGGCGCGACCCAAGAAATCTGACTGGGTGTCAGAAAACTATTGAACTGCACCGGGCCCTCCTGCAACCTGTTCTAGGTCTTGAGACGGGAGGACGGCAATGGGTGGGACCGAACACCTCACCGTGGAGCGCCACGGCGCCACGCTGGTGCTCACCATGAACAGACCCGAGGCGAAGAACGCGCTCTCGCTGCCGCTGCTGGTGGGCCTCTACGACGGCTGGCTGGAGGCGGACGCCGACGACACGGTCCGCTCGGTGGTCCTGACCGGCGCGGGCGGGGACTTCTGCGCCGGGATGGACCTCAAGGCGCTGGCCGGGAAGGGGATGGCCGGAGACCAGTACCGGGACCGGCTGAAAGCCGACCCCGACCTGCACTGGAAGGCGATGCTCCGCCACCACCGGCCGCGCAAGCCGGTGATCGCGGCGGTGGAGGGCTACTGCGTGGCCGGCGGGACCGAGATCCTCCAGGGCACGGACATCCGCGTCGCGGGTGAAGGCGCCACCTTCGGACTGTTCGAAGTCAAGCGCGGCCTGTTCCCGATCGGCGGCTCGACGGTACGGCTGCCACGGCAGATCCCGCGGACGCACGCGCTGGAGATGCTGCTCACCGGGCGCCCCTACTCCGCCGAAGAGGCCGCCCGGATCGGGCTGATCGGGCGGGTGGTCCCGCAGGGGGGCGCGCTGGAGGCGGCGTTGGAGATCGCCGGGCGGATCAACGCGTGCGGGCCGCTGGCCGTCGAGGCCGTCAAGGCCTCCGTCTACGAGACGGCCGAGATGACCGAGCGGGAAGGGCTGGCCGCCGAACTGGTGCGGGGGTGGCCGATCTTCGACACGGCCGACGCGAAGGAGGGGGCGCGGGCGTTCGCCGAGAAGCGGGCGCCGCTGTACCGGCGGGAGTAGGCGGGGCCCTGCGGTGCCCTTTCGATCCGGCGGGGGCCTGGTGATTCGGCGGATGCCGTGCCGGGTCCGGCGGTCGCGTGCCGGTGCGGCGCCGTTGCGGGGGCTCCGCCCCCGGACCCCCGCGCCTCAAACGCCGGCGGGGCTGGATTGGGTGTCGGCGGAGCTGGATTGGGTGCCGGTCGGGTGTTGTCCCGGACCCCCGCGCCTCAAACGCCGGCGGGGCTGGATTGGGTGCCGGTGGGCGGGATTGGGTGCCGTGGGGCTGGATTTGTGCCCGTCGGGCGTTGTCTCGGGCCCTGCGGCTCAAACGCCGGCTGGATCGTGTCGGTGGGGTTGGGCTTCACGTGCGTGTGTATTGACCGTTTCGAGTATCGGAGAACCTCCATGACAGCAGCCGCCTCCCCACCCGAGGTGCTCCGTGCGCCCCTCGTCGTCGAGTTCCCCTTCACCCGCTCCCTCGGGCCCGTCCAGAGCGCCTTCCTCAGCGGGCTGCGCGAGCGCGTCGTCCTCGGCGTCAAGACCACCGACGGGAAGGTGATGGTCCCGCCCGTCGAGTACGACCCCGTCACCGCCGAGGAGATCCGCGAGCTCGTCGAGGTCGGCGCCGTCGGGACCGTCACCACCTGGGCGTGGAACGGCTCCCCGCGTCCCCATCAGCCCCTCGGCACACCGTTCGCCTGGGTCCTCGTCCGGCTCGACGGGGCGGACACCGCGATCCTGCACGCCCTCGACGCCCCCGGACCCGAGGCCGTCCACACCGGCATGCGGGTCCGGATCCGGTGGGCCGCCGAGCGCACCGGCGCCATCACGGACATCGCCTGCTTCGAGCCCGGCGAGGCGGGCGAGGCGGGCGAGGCGGGCGCGCCCGAGCGGCAAGCCACTGCGCACGACGGGCAGTTCGCCGATGCCGTCACCGGCATCATCGCCGCGGCCCGCCTGGACTACACCTACAGCCCCGGCCGCGCCCAGACCGCGTACATCAACGCCCTCGCCGAACGTCGGACCGTCGGCGAGCGCTGCCCCTCCTGCCACAAGGTGTACGTCCCGCCGCGCGGCACCTGTCCCACCTGCGGGGTCGCCACCACCGAGCAGGTCGAGGTCGGACCGGCCGGCACCGTCACCACGTACTGCATCGTCAACATCAAGGCGAAGAACCTCGACATCGAAGTCCCCTACGTCTACGCCCACATCGCCCTCGACGGCGCCGACCTCGCGCTCCACGCTCGGATCGGCGGCATCCCGTACGACCAGGTCCGCATGGGCCTGCGCGTCGAACCCGTGTGGACCGAAGGCGGCCGCCACCCCGACCACTACCGCCCCACCGGCGAGCCGGACGCGGACTACGACGCGTACAAGGAGCTCATCTGATGCCCAGGACGAGCAGGCACGCACGCGACGTGGCCGTCGTCGCCTTCGCGCAGAGCGACCACCGGCGCCGCACCGACGAACTCAGCGAAGTCGAGATCGTCATGCCGGTCCTGCACCAGGTGCTGGCACAGACCGGGTTGAAGGCCAAGGAGATCGGGTTCACCTGCTCCGGATCCAGCGACTACCTCGCCGGCCGGGCCTTCTCCTTCACGATGACCCTCGACGGGGTCGGCGCCTGGCCGCCGATCTCCGAGTCGCACGTCGAGATGGACGGCGCCTGGGCCCTGTACGAGGCCTGGGTCAAGATCCAGACCGGCGAGGCCGACACCGCGCTCGTCTACGCGTACGGGAAGTCCTCGCCGGGGTCCGTACGAGACGTCCTGACCCGGCAGCTCGACCCCTACTACCTGGCGCCCCTGTGGCCCGACTCGGTGGCCCTGGCGGCCCTCCAGGCGCAGGCGCTGATCGACGCGGGCGAGACCGACGAGGGCGCCCTCGCCGCCGTCGGCGCCCGCAGCCGCGCGGCCGCCGAGGCCAACCCGCACGCCCAGCTCACAGGAGCCGTCCCGCAGGGCGACTACCAGGTCAGGCCGCTGCGCACGGGCGACTGCCCGCCGATCGGCGACGGCGCGGCCGCCGTCATCCTCGCCGCGGGCGACACCGCCCGCCGGCTGACCGCGCGCCCCGCCTGGATCACCGGCATCGACCACCGGATCGAGGCCCACGGCCTGGGCCTGCGCGACCTCACCGACTCCCCGTCCACCCGGATCGCCGCCGAGCGCGCGGGCGTGTTCGAAGCCCCGGTGGACACCGCCGAGCTGCACGCGCCGTTCTCCTCCCAGGAGGTGGTCCTCCGCAAGGCGTTGGGACTCGGGGCGGACGTCGTCGTCAACCCGTCCGGCGGGGCCCTCGCCGCCAACCCCGTCATGGCCGCCGGACTGATCCGCATCGGGGAGGCCGCCGCCCGCATCCACCGCGGCGAGTCCGACCGGGCCGTCGCGCACGCCACCTCCGGCCCCTGCCTCCAGCAGAACCTGGTGGCCGTCCTGGAAGGGGACCGAGCATGAGCACATCGGGCAAGGAGCCCGTGGCCGTCGTCGGCGTCGGCCAGACCAAGCACGTGGCCGCCCGCCACGACGTCTCCATCGCCGGACTCGTCCGGGAGGCTGCGGTGCGCGCCCTCGCCGACGCCGAGCTGACCTGGGCGGACATCGACGCGGTCGTCATCGGCAAGGCCCCCGACTTCTTCGAGGGCGTGATGATGCCGGAGCTGTACCTGGCGGACGCCCTCGGCGCGGTGGGGAAGCCCATGCTCCGGGTCCACACCGCCGGATCCGTGGGAGGGTCCACCGCCCTGGTCGCCGCCAACCTGGTCGCCGCCCGGGTGCACCGCACGGTCCTGACCCTCGCCTTCGAGAAGCAGTCCGAGTCGAACGCCATGTGGGGGCTCTCGCTGCCCGTGCCCTTCCAACAGCCCCTGCTGGCGGGCGCCGGCGGGTTCTTCGCCCCGCACGTGCGCGCGTACATGCGGCGCACCGGGGCGCCCGAAACGGTCGGCTCGCTCGTCGCGTACAAGGACCGCCGCAACGCGCTGAAGAACCCGTACGCGCACCTGCACGAGCACGACATCACCCTGGAGAAGGTCCAGGCCTCGCCGATGCTCTGGGACCCGATTCGGTACTCCGAGACGTGCCCCTCCTCGGACGGGGCCTGCGCGATGATCCTCACCGACCGGGCGGGTGCGGCCCGTTCGCCGCGGTCGCCCGCCTGGGTGCACGGCGGGGCCATGCGCAGCGAGCCGACCCTGTTCGCGGGGAAGGACTTCGTCTCCCCGCAGGCGGGCAAGGACTGCGCGGCCGACGTCTACCGGCAGGCCGGGATCACCGACCCGCGGCGCGAGATCGACGCCGTGGAGATGTACGTCCCGTTCTCCTGGTACGAACCGATGTGGCTGGAGAACCTGGGGTTCGCCGACGAGGGGGAGGGCTGGAAGCTCACCGAGGCCGGCGTCACCGAACTCGGAGGAGACCTGCCGGTGAACCCGTCGGGCGGGGTGCTGTCCACCAACCCGATCGGTGCCTCGGGCATGATCCGGTTCGCGGAGGCGGCCCTCCAGGTACGGGGACTGGCCGGTGAGCACCAAGTCCCGGGGGCCCGCCGGGCCATGGGCCACGCGTACGGAGGCGGCGCGCAGTTCTTCGCGATGTGGCTGGTGGGGGCGGGGGAGCCGACCTCCTGAGCGGAACCGCTCTTCCAGCAGGAGCGTGACGTGGTGCAGGACCGGCCACGGGTGACTCACCGTGGCCTGTGCGGCACCCGCTGCGATGGTTACTCTGGCCCCCGGACGACGTACCGGGAGTACCGGGAGGAGCACGCACGTGGCCGAGAGCATGATTTCGCAGCCTCTGGCCGGCTGGGACAAGCCGGACCTCGATCTCAGCGAGGCGGACTGGCAGTCGAGCAGCCGGGGAGCGGGCGACGTCCAGATCGCCTTCGTCGAGGGGTTCATCGCGATGCGCAACAGTGAACGCCCCGAGAGCCCCTCGCTGATCTTCGCGCCGGACGAGTGGCGCAAGTTCGTGATGGGCGCCCGGGGCGGGGAGTTCGACCTGACCTAGCAGGAACCCGTCGACCCGGCCGCTCCTAGGGCGGGTCCGGTCGGCGGTGTACGGGAAAGGGCCGGGCATCCCTGCGGGATGGCCGGCCCTTCCGCTCGCCCGGTCGAATCGCGCTCGCCGGTCGAATCGCGCTCGGACGTCACGTCAGTCGCACGGCGGTGGAATTGGCCACGTGCCGGACAACGGGCATCCGCGGACGCCTGTGGCGGTCGGTAAGGGACTGATCACAAAAATTCCGGTCCTTCCTGGCCACAGGCCTTCCCCCGCGCGTGCGCGGGCGTACGCTGATGGCCCGAACAGGCCTGGGGGGTACCAGCCATGATGGAACGCCGGACCCGCAAACGGCGCGAAATGTTCGAACGTGAGGCCGAACTCGCCACGGTGGAAGAAGCCTTGGAGCAGCTCACCGGCAGCGGCCGCGGCGCGCTGCTCGCCTTCTCCGGGCCCGCCGGACTCGGCAAGACCACTCTCCTCGCGGAGGCCCGCCGCCGCGCCATCGCACGCTCGTGCACCCTGCTGGCCGCCCGCGGCGGCGAACAGGAGCAGAGCCAACCCTTCCACGTCTCCCGCCAGCTCATCCAGCCGCACCTGGCCGGCACCTCCGAGGGCGAGCTGCGCGCCGCCCTCGGCAGCTGGTACTCCATCGTCGGCCCGGCCCTCGGGCTGTGCGCTCCCGAGCAGGGCGCCCCGCCCGACCTCCAAGGTCTGCGCGACGGACTCGACTGGGTCCTGACCCACCTCGTCGTCAATCGCGCCCCCGTCGCCCTCGTCCTCGACGACGCCCACTGGGCCGACCCCGAGTCCCTCTCCTGGCTCGCCGCCTTCGCCCCCCGCGCCGAACACCTCCCGCTGCTCCTCGTCGTCGCGTACCGCCCCGAGGAACTGCCCGCGCACGCCGAGGCCTTCCGTACGCTGCCCGGCCGCGCGGGACACCGCCCGCTGACCCTCGCGCCACTCACCGAGACCGCCGTCCGCACCCTGGTCCGCACGGCCGTCGGCGACCACGCCGACGCCGCCTTCTGCCGGGAGGCCTGGGCCGTCACCACCGGCAACCCCTTCGAAGCCGTCGAGCTCACCGCCAAGGTCCTGGACAAGGGCCTCGACCCCACCTCGGCCAGCGCCCCGCTGCTGCGCCACCTCGCCGCCGCCCAGCGCGGCAGCGGACTCGTCGCCCGATTCGAACGCCTGGGCCCCTCCACCGTCCGCTTCGGCTGGGCCTGCGCCGTCCTCGGCACCGCCATCCCGCAGGAACTCGCAGCCCGGGTCGCCAGCCTCGGCACCGAGGAGGCCGCCGACGCCACCGGGCGGCTGCGAGAGGCCCGCATCCTGTCCGCACCGGGCGAAGAACCCGACACCGGACTGGAGTTCGTCCACCCGCTCATCGCCACCGCGCTCTACCGCGCCATCCCCGACGCACTGCGCGTCGCCCTCCACGGACAGGCCGCCGTGGCCGTCGTCGACGCCGGATTCGGCGCCTCCGCCGCCGCCCGCCACCTGCTGGAGGCCCACCCCGAGAACGACCCCTGGGTGGTGCGGACCCTGCGCACGGCCGCCGCCGAGAACCTGCGGGCCGGCGCCCCCGAGGCCGCACGCCGCCAGCTCGCACGCGCGCTGCGCGAACCCCCGGACTTCGGCGAGCGCGCCGCCGTGCTGTACGAGCTCGGCTGCGCCTCCCTGCTCACCGAACCCGCCACCACCGTGAACCACCTGCGGGCCGCGCTCGCGGAACCCTTCGACGACCCCGTGCTGCGCCAGGGCATCGTCATCCGGCTCGCCCAGGTCCTGGCCCACAGCGACCGCCTCGCCGAGGCCTCGGACTCGCTCGCGCGGGAGATCCCGCACACCCAGGACGTCCGGGCCCGGCTGCGCCTGCAGTCCGAGCAGTTCATGTGGGACGCCTTCAACGCCGTCGAGCCCGACTCCCCGGTGCGCTCCCGCCGGCTGGCCCGGCTCGCGGACCGGCTGACCGGCCGCGACCTCACCGAGCGGTACATCATCGGCCTGCGCGCCTGGGACGCCTGCCTGCGCGGCGAGCCGGTGGCCGCGGTCCTGCACCACGCCGTACGGGCCCTCGGTACGGAGTTCAGCTGGGCGTACGAGGACCGGGGCTTCGAGGTGCCGGTGCTCACCGCCATGGTCCACATGTACGCGGACCGGCCCGGCCGGGCGGAGGAGCTGTTCGAGGCGGGCACCGCCGAGTTCGAGCGCCACGGCTGGCGCGGGGCCCACCTGTCGTTCGCGTACAGCCTGCGCGCCTACATCCGCTACCGGCGGGGGCGGCTCGTGGAGGCCGAAGAGCTGGCCAGGGCAGGGCTGCGGCTCGCCGAGCGCGTCGGGCGCGGTACGCCCGTCCACTGGTACAGCATCGCGATCCTCGCCACGACCCTGCTCGCACGGGGGCGGGTGGACGAGGCGTGGGAGCTGGCGCGGGAGCACGCCTTCGGAGAATCCTTCCCGGCGGCGGTGGTCTTCCCCGACTCGCAGACCGTGTACGCCGAACTGCTGCTGGCACGCGGCCAGACGAAGGCGGCGGCGGCCGAACTGGAGGCCGTGGAGCGCAGGCTGAGCCCGCGCGGCATCCAGAACCCGTCCTGGTGCCCGTGGCAGCTGCACCTGGCCCGGGCGGTGGCGGCGGACGACCCGGCGAGGGCGCGCGCCCTCGCCGCCGACGCGATACTCCGGGCCCGGGCCTTCGGGGCCCCGTCCGGCGTGGGGCAGGCGCTTCGGGTGGCGGCGCAGGTGGCGGCCCCGGACGAGCGGGCGGGACTGCTGACGGAAGCGGTGGAGCTGCTGTCGGCCTCGCCTGCCGGCTACGAGCTGGCGTGCGCGCTGGCCGCGCTGGGCACGGAGCTCGGCGACGCGGAGCTGCTGTCGCGGGCGCTGGAGACGGCACGGGAGTGCGGGGCCGACGGGCTGGTGGCGAGCCTGGGCGGTCCGCCAGGGCCGGGCCCGGCCCTGGCGGACCGCCTGACCGACGAGGAGTTCCGGCTGGCGGAAGGGGCCGTACGCGGCGATCCGGCGGTCCGCGGCGCGGGCCTGTCCGCGGTCTACCGGAAACTGGGTACGGACCGGTCCGGCCTGGCCGAGGCCCTGGAAGCGGCCGCCCGCGGAGCAGGGTGACGCGGACCGTGCCGGCGGTGTGCCGTCCGGTCCCGGACGGTCGGCCGCCGACCCGGTCGGGCACCCGGGCCCGGTGCGCCGGGCCGTGGACCGCATCCTGCGCAGGCGCCTTCCGAGGCCCCGGTCCACACCGGTCCCACGGCGTCCGAGGTCCCGGAGGGCCGGGCGGTACGGGCGGCCGGGCCGAAGCCGGAGATCGACGCGGCGGTCGCAGCGGTCACCGGCCGGCGGCCGCCCTCAGGGTCACCGAGACCCCGACCCGGCCCCGCCGGTACGACCGCCCAGGCCCCTAGCAGCGCGGTTCGGGCACGGGGGTGGGTGTGGTGGGGCCCGGGGCCGGAAAACGTGGGCGGGCACGTACCATGGCGGCATGTCCTTCCTCCGCCGCAACCGCGCCGCCACACCCGCCGGCCCGGACTTCGACGTCCTGGCCATGGACCCGGGGGACTGGCCGGGCAATCTCGGGGCCGGGCTGCTGCCCGCGCCCGACGGCAGCTGCCAGGGCGTCTTTCTCCGCTACGACCTGTTCGGCGGACGCGGCCCCGCAATGATCATCGGCAACCTCCCCGAGGGCTCCCCGGCCCGGGAGCTCGCCGACGGCCAGGTCCCCTTCGAGGTGGCCCAGCTCCTCGACGCCCTTGAGAACGACGAGGACGTCGAGGTCACCGGCATCGAGGACTGCCCCGTCATGCAGGGCGACAACCTCCTCATCGTCCGGAAGGTCAAGCTCTCCGAGGGTCGGATCAGCTGCGTGCAGTTCGACCGCAGCGACAACGTGCTGGTCACCATCGCCAGCTGGGACCGGCCCATCACCGATGACCTCTACGCCCTCCTGAAGCCGCTCCCCGCCGAGCTCTTCCAGCAGGGCTGAGGGCCACCCGGCGCCGCCCGGGGGTCACGCGTCCGCGATGTCGTTAGCCGCCACATGGCCGAACGTCATCGCGGGGCCGATCGTCGATCCGGCCCCCGCGTAGCTGTGGCCCATCACCGCCGCGCTCGCGTTGCCCGCCGCCCACAGGCCCCGGATCACCGAGCCGTCCGGCCGCAGGGCGCGGGCCCGGGCGTCCGTGACGATGCCGCCCTTCGTGCCCAGGTCACCGGGCACGATCTTGAAGGCGTAGAACGGGGGCGCCCAGATCGGGGCCAGGCAGGAGTTCGGCTGCACCCCCGGGTCCGTGTAGTAGTGGTCGTACGCCGTGTCGCCCCGGTGGAAGTCCGGGTCCGTCCCGTTCCACGCCTGCGCGTTGAACCGGTTGAGGGTGGCGCGCAGGGCCGCCGCCGGCACCCCGATCTGGCCGGCCAGCGCGTCCCAGGTCCACGCCTTCTTCGCCGCTCCCGCCTCGTACCACGCGTCCGGGAAGACGATCGTCGGCAGGACGTCCTTGAACAGGTACTTGTTGCGGTAGTTCTGGTCCACGATCAGCCACGCCGGGATGTGCGAGCCGACCGCCCCGCGGTCCTTCTCGTACATCACGTGCACCACATCGCTGTACGGGGCCGCCTCGTTGACGAAGCGCGCGCCGTTGCCGTTGACGACCAGCCCGCCCGGCAGGGTCCGCTCGGCGAGGCAGAAGTACGGCTCGCCCGGCAGCGGGATCGACGGCCCCCACCAGGCGTCCTCCATCAGCGCCAGCGCCGCCCCGGCCCGCTGCCCCGCCCGGATCCCGTCGCCCGTGTTCTCCTTGGCGCCCACCGACCACTGGGTGCCGATCGGTTGCTGCTGGTACTGCGCCCGCATCTGCGCGTTGTGCTCGAAGCCGCCCGAGCCGACGACCACGCCCTTGCGGGCCCGTACGACACCCCGTACGCCCTCCTTCTCCACCACCACACCGGTAACCGCGCCCGCCTCCTGCACCAGGTCGACCAGCGGGCTGTTCAGCCACACCGGCACGCCCGCCCGCATCAGCCCGGCCCGCAGGCCGGCCGCCAGCGCCTGGCCCATCGTGAGCGGCTTCTGCCCGCACAGCGCGGCCTTGGTGCCCCGCGCCAGGCACTCCGTGGACACCGCCAGGCCCTTGGCGTTCACGGCCGCGAGGTTCAGCCACTTGTAGTCCTGGCTGAACACCACCATCCCGGCCGGCACCTGCATGTACGCCGGGTTCAGCCGGGCCAGTTCCGCGCCCAGGAGATGGCCGTCGATCTGGTCGGGCTCGATGGACCGGCCGCCCGGCATCCCGCCCGGCAGGTTCGGGTAGTAGTCGCTGTACCCGTCCATGTACCGAAAGCGCAGCGGGCTGTTGGCCATCACGAAGTCCAGCATCCGCGGGCCGTTGGCGAGGAAGGCCGCCTGCCGCTCCGCCGACGAGCCGTCCCCGACCACCGCCGCCAGGTACGCCGCCGCCTTCTGCGGGGTGTCCGGCACTCCCGCCGCCAAGATCACCGAATTGTTCGGCAGCCAGATCCCGGCCCCGGAACGCGCCGCCGAACCGCCGAACGTCGGCGCCTTCTCGACGACCAGCACGCTCAGGCCCCGCTTGGCGGCGGTGAGAGCGGCGGTCATCCCGGACGCCCCGGACCCGACCACCACGACGTCGTACTCGCCGAGCGGGACCCCCGCATCGGCCCGGGCGCCGGCCGGCGGCAGCACGGCCGCGGCGAGCACCCCCGCCCCGGCCCCGGCGAGGACCGTGCGGCGGGAAGTGAGGACGGGGGCTTCCAAGGGTTCGGGGCGTGCGGTCATGGGCGGGCTCCAGCGGGGTGGGGACGGCGGGGACGGCGGCTCCAGCAATTCTGATGCTAAGTCAGAAAAGGTGTTCGGGGGATCATGTGATGTCAAGACACGCGCAGGGGTGGCGAGTCGGCCCGAACGCACGAAATCCCGTGGTACGCACACCAGGTGCGTACGACACGGGATTTTCGTACGGGGTGCGGTCCGCCGGGATCAGCGGGTTCCGACCGCCGCGCGTACCGCCCTGCGGGCCATGCCGCAGTCGTCGTGCAGTCGGCGCAGCAGCAGCCGTTGTTCCTCGCCGGAGGACAGGGCGCCCACCGGTAGGGGCTGGGTCGGAGCGGTCGCCAGCATGGAGCGCTGGACCGCCGTCTCACACATTCGGATCTCCCGGGTCAACACCAACATCAGGTTGACCAGGAACGCGTCCCGCGAAGCCGGACCGGCCGACTGGGCGAGCCGGCTGATCTGGCTGCGGGCGGCCGGGGCGTCACCCAGCACCGTCCACAGCGTGGCCAGGTCGTAGCCGGGCAGGTACCAGCCCGCGTGCTCCCAGTCGAGCAGCACCGGCCCCGCCGGGGACAGCAGCAGGTTCGACAGGAGGGCGTCCCCGTGGTTGAACTGGCGTTGCACGCCCGCCAGTTTCAGCCCGCACAGCAGCTTCTGGAGATCACCCAGATCCCGGTCGGTGAGCAGCCCCAGCTCGTGGTACCGCGCCACCCGCTGCGCGTAGTTCAGCGGGTCCCCGAACAGGTCGGTCGGCGGACGCCACTGGTTCACCCGGCACACCGCTCCCAGCGCTGCCCGTACGTCGGCCCGCGGCGGGGCCTCCACGGGGTGCCGCTGCAATGCCGCGACCCGGCCCGCCATCCGTTCGACCACCAGCGTGCAGTTCTCGGGGTCCGCGGCGATGAGCCGCGGCACCCGGACCGGCGGGCGGTGTCGGACGAACGCCCGGTACGCAGCTATTTCGTGCCGGTACCGCTCGCGCCATTCCGGCGAGTGGTCCAGTAAAACCTTGGCGACGGCGGTCATCCGGCCCGTCGTCCCGACCAGCAGGACCGACCGACCGCTGCGCCGCAGCACCTGCACGGGCGCGAACTCGGGACAGATCCGCTGCACCGAGGCGAGTGCGGTGCGCAGTTGCGCTCCCTGCGGCCCCGAGAGGTCGATTCTTCCGCTGAGCGGTTGCGATCCGGCCCCCGGCATCCGCCGCGCCCGTACGGCGCCCTGCGCCGGTGCCGCCTGGCGGCCGGGGTCGAGGTAGGGGCCGCCGCCCGCCTGGAGCGTGCGGTGCGGCCGGACCGGGGCGGACACGGAGGACGTTGCTGCGTACATGGCGTTACGGATCCCTTCGTGCGCCGACGAGTTGCGTACGCCGCCCCGACGATCCCGTACTTCACCCTGGGGAGTTCCGCCGGTGACCGGGTCGGGGAGGCGCATTCCTACCTGACACCCGGCCGTGGGTGGCGGACCATCTTGCGCACCCTGGCGAAGCCTGGCGAATAGTCGCTGGGCATCTGACGGCGGGCTACTGTCAAATCAGCCGAGAACCTGGGGGCTTGACGTGAGCAAAGGACCAAACACCCGCCTGAACGACTTGTTCGGCCTGGCCGGCTGGTCGAAGGGTGAGCTGGCGAGGATGGTCAACAGGCAGGCGGCGGCCATGGGCCACCACCAACTGGCCACCGACACCTCGCGGGTGCGGCGCTGGATCGACATGGGGGAGACCCCGCGCGAACCGGTGCCCACCGTACTGGCAGCCCTGTTCACCGAGCGGCTCGGTCGTGTCGTGACCATCGAGGACCTCGGGTTCGTACGGCAGCGGCGCACCACGAAACGGCAGCCGGACGGGGCGAAGGAGAACCCCGAAGGAATGCCCTGGGCGCCCGAACGCACAGCCGCGGTCCTCACCGAATTCACGGGAATGGACCTCATGCTCAACCGACGCGGTCTGATGGGCGCGGGTGTCGCGCTCACCGCAGGCTCCGCCCTCGCCCACGCCATGAACGACTGGCTCCACACCGATCCCACCCCCTCCAAGGCCCCGCAGACCTTCGGTGACTCCTTCCAGGCCGACCCGGCGGGCTACGACCGCTACGAGGCCGCCCCCATCGGCTCCCAGGAGATCGAGGCGCTGGAGCGCTCGGTGGAGGTGTTCCGCGCCTGGGACGCCTCCCGAGGGGGCGGACTCCAGCGCAAGGCCGTGGTCGGTCAGCTCAACGAGGTCGGCGGCATGCTCGCGTACCACCACCCCGACCACCTCCAGCGGCGTCTGTGGGGGGTGGCGGCCAACCTGGCAGTGCTGGCGGGCTGGATGTCCCACGACGTGGGTCTCGAACCCACCGCGCAGAAGTACTTCGTCATCGCGGCGCACGCGGCCCGCGAAGGCGGGGACCGGCCGCGGGCCGGCGAGGCGCTGTCCCGGGCCGCCCGCCAGATGGTCCACCTGGGCAAGCCCCACGAGGCCCTGGACCTGATGAAGCTGGCGAAGTCCGGCTCCGGCGAGCAGACGCTGCCCCGCACCCGCGCCATGCTGCACACCATCGAGGCCTGGGCGCAGGCCGCCATGGGCAAGGGCCAGGCCATGCGCCGCACCCTCGGCGAGGCCGAGGACCTGTTCGTGTCGGACAAGGGCGACGTACCCCCGCCGTCGTGGATGCAGAACTTCGACGAGGCGGACCTGCACGGCATGCAGGCCCTTGCCTTCCGCACCCTCGCCGAACACGAACCCTCGGCCGCGCCGATCGCCCAGCGGCACGCCCGCGAGGCCCTGCGGCTGCGGTCCGGCGGCCACCAGCGTTCGCAGATCTTCGACTACATCTCGATGGCGTCCGCCTGTTTCATCGCCGACGACCCGGAGCAGGCCGACCGCTACGCCCGGCTCGCGTTGGTCTCGATGAACGAGACCTCCTCGCACCGGACGTGGGACCGACTGCGCGAGATGTACCGGCTGACCGGCCAGTACGCCGGGTACGCGCGCATCGAGGACCTGCGCGCCGAGATCGCGCTGGCCCTGCCGAACAGCCCTTCGCAGCACAGCGTCTAGGCCTTGCGCGGGCACCTCGCGCCGGTGCGCGCACCGGCATCAGCACGGACAGCGTTACGGAAGGCGCCTGGATGCAGGACCCCCCTACGGAGGGCTCCGGTACACAGACGCGAAAGGCCGCGCCGTGCGGCGCGGCCCTGAAAGCGGTACCCGTCGGCCCGTCGCGGGAACTCAGCCCCCGACCCTGGCCACCAGGACGCAGGCGTCGTCCTCCCGTTCACCCTCGTCGAACTCCTCCACCACCATCCGCACGCAGTCCTGCGACGACCCCGCGGCCGAGAACCGCGGCGCGAGGGCCAGCAGCCGCTCGGTGCCGTCCGCCCGGCCGAACTCGATGCTGCACGGAGCCAGTCCGTCCGTGTGCAGGACCAACACGTCGCCGGGTTCGAGCCGTTCCTCGGCCTGCCCGTACGCCGCCCCGGAGGTCGCGCCCAGCAGTACGCCCTCCGGTGGCTGCAGGGCGCGACCGGAGCCGCCGCGGAACAGCAGCGGGGCCGCGTGGCCGGCCTGCGCCCAGGACAGCACGCGGCGCGCGGGATCGTAGCGGCAGCAGACGGCCGAGCCGAGCGCGGGCTGTACGGAGGCCTCCAGGAGTTGGTTGAGCCAGCCCATCAGCGGGCCCGGCTCGATCCCGGCCATGGCCATGCCCCGCAGGGCGCCGAGCATCATCGCCATCCCGGACGTGGCCGTGACGCCGTGCCCGGTCAGATCGCCGACGGTCAGCAGCGAGCAGCCGTCGGGCAGGTCGAGCGCGTCGTACCAGTCCCCGCCGATCAGCGTGCTCGCCGCCGCGGGCAGGTAGTGCGCGGCGACGTCGAGGGCGCCGGTGGTGTGGTGCGGGAACCGCAGGGAGCCGCGCCACGGGGGGAGCACGGCTTCCTGCAGCTCGACCGCCAACCGGTGCTCGGTCTGCGCGATCTCCCGCCGGCGCTGCAGCGAGTCACGGGACTCGCGTACGGCGCGCTGGCTCCGGCGCAGTTCACTCACGTCCCGGAACACGGCCCACATGGAGGCCGTGCAACCGTCGGAGTCGAGTACCGGCTCGCCTCGCATGTGCAGCGTCCGGACACGGCCGTCGGCCCGGACGATGCGGAACTCGCCGTCGATCGGTCTGCCGTCGACCAGACAGGCCGTCACCATCGTGGTGAGCAGCGGCTGGTCCTCGGAGAAGAGGGTGGATCCGAGTTCGTCGAGGGGCAGCGGGCCGGCCTCGGGCGAGCGGCCGAAGATCTGGAAGAGCTCCTCCGACCAGTTGACGTCGTCGGTGAGCAGGTTCCACTCGGCGCTGCCGACGCGCAGCTGCTGCGCCCCGGGTACGGGCCCGGCCTCGGGCGACCCCTCGGGGAGCCCCCGGAGTTCGGGGGCGACGGGCAGGCCTTCCTTGAGCTGTCCCAGGTGTTCGCGCAGGTCGTCGAGCTGGTGGACGGCGAGGTCGCACAATGCGCGCTGCCAGCGGCCCTGGGCGTCGTCTTCGTCGACGACGGTGTCACGGCGCACCGCGTCCACCTCTCCGCGGAGCTGCCGGGTCTGCGAGATCAGCGCGTCCACCGACCCCGGCTCGGGTGGCTGCGCGGGACGGTCCGCGAAGAGGTGGGACGGCATGAGAACTCCGATACAGGCGGCACGGTACGGCCAAGTCTGAAGGAAGGACCGGTTACGACTGTTGCACAGGCCGCGATGACCCGTAAGGCGTTTGGCAACATCCGTAAAGGCCTTGCTTCAGGCATATGCCAAGGGCCTCCCGGCCCCTCCTTTGCCCGTACGAACGATTCCGGTCAGCCCTTCCGGGCCTGCCCGCGTCCCGGCCGTCTCCGGCCGTGCCGGGCCGTCCCCTTGCGTCACACGACGAGCGGCACCGGGTGGATCTCGCTGGCCGGGTGTCCCGTGCGCTCGTGGATCCGCATGACAGCCTCCGCAGAGGGCGCCTCGGACAGGCAGTACACCGTGCCGGACGCGGGGTCGGCCCAGGCGCGCTCGAAGTGCACCTTCTCCTCGCCCTCGATCGCCAGGTCCGCCTTGTGGGCGGCCATCAGCTCGGCTTCGGTGATGCCCTTCATGCCGTGGTGGACATCCATGAACATCGTCACCGCCGCACACCTCCTCCGTGATTCGGCGCATACGGCTTCCGGTAGGTACAGCCGTTTCTCCTCCCATCGTCCTCCCGCGGCCGGAAACCGGCCTTCCGGACGAGGCGGATCGATCGTACGGGCGAGATGTACGAGTCCTCGGGGCGGCAAAAGCCGCACCGGGGGCGGATCAACACCCCTGCACGGGTACCCCCGAACGGAGGACCCCGTCCCGGTGCGGCCCTGACGGCCGCACCGCTTCCCACCCCACCCGGTGATCGCTACGCTACGTGCCGGTAACGAGTCGGGGGAGGTCTGCGAGCGCGGGCCCTCGCAACGTTGGGGGACACAGCAACATGACCGGGCAGAGCCGCCGCTCCTTCCTCACGTACCTCGTAGCGGCTCCTACGCTCGCCCTCGTCACCCGGGCCGGGGCCGACGCCCTCGCCCCGCAGCCCGCCCACGCCGTCGTCCCGAGCCTGCCCGCCCCGGCCGATCTGGTCGACCTCGGCGACCTGTTCATCCTGGCCGGAGCGCCCACCTCCGCCCTGCTGGCGCTCTCCGTGGAGACGGACGGGACCATCCGCTTCCGGCTGCCGCGCGAGGAGGTCGGCCAAGGCCTCACCACCGCCGTCGCCATGCTCGTGGCGGAGGAGCTCGACGCGCCGCTGGCCGCCGTACGCGTGGTACTGGACGACGCGCGGCCCGAGCTGCTGTTCAACCAGCTCACCGGGAGCTCCAACTCCATCCGCTCCCTCTACGGGCCGGTCCGGCAGACCGCCGCCACCGCCCGCGCCCGCCTGGTCGCCGCGGCCGCCCGCAAGTGGAACCTCGCCGCCGCTTCGCTGACCACCGCCAACGGCGCCGTACGGGCCCCCGACGGGCGCACCGCCGACTACGGCGGACTCGCCACGGCCGCGGCCGACCCGGCCCTGGTCGTCCTCGGCGCCACCCCGAAGAAGGCGGCGAAGCACACCCTCGTCGGCAGGGCCACGGGCCGGATCGACGCCCGAGCCATGGTGACCGGCGCCCAGCAGTACACCCTCGACCTCGACGTGCCCGGCGCCAAACCCTGCGTCGTGCGCCGCCCGCCCAGCCTCGGCGGCAGCGTCAGGTCCGTCGCCAACCTCGCCGCCGTCCGCGCCATGCCCGGCGTCCTGCACGTGGTCACCGTCCCCACCGGGGTCGCCGTCGTCGCCGAGACCTTCGGCCAGGCCCTCGACGCCAAGGCCGCCCTCCAAGTCACCTGGGGGCCCGGCCCCGCCGACCAGCTCTCGGACGCGCAGATCCGGGCCGTGCTGCGCGCCGCCACCCCGCCGCTGCTCGTGCCGCCGCTGCTCACCCCGTACGTGGACGCCGAGTTCGACTTCGCGTTCGTCAGCCACGCACCCATGGAAACCAACTCCGCCGTGGCTGACGTACGGGAGGACCGTGCCGAGATCTGGTCCGGGCTCAAGTCCCCGATCGTGGCCCGCGAGACCATCGCGGCCGATCTCGGGCTGCCGCTCGACAAGGTCACCGTGCACGTGGTCCAGGCCGGCGGCTCCTTCGGGCGGCGGCTCTTCTTCGACGCCGCGCTGGAGGCGGCCCGCGTGTCCAAGGCCTGCCGCCGCCCCGTCCGGCTGATGTGGACCCGCGTCGACGACACCCGGCACGGGCGGATGCGCCCCGCCACCCACCACAAGATCCGCGCCACCCACCTCCTCGGTGAAGTGCTCAGCTTCGAGCACCGGGTGGCAGCCGCCGAGACGGACTTCCGGCACGGGCTCGGCGAGATCATCACCGCCACCGCGGCCAGCCTGCCGCTCGGCATCGGCAACGCGACCCTCGCGCAGACCCTGTTCCTGACGACGGTGAAGTCCCCGTACCACTTCGGGCTCACCACCCAGGCGCTCACCGAAGTGCCCACGGGCATCCCGACCGGCTCCTGGCGCTCGGTGTACTCCGCCAACACCCGGGGCGCCGAGGAGATCGTGGTCGACGAGCTCGCGGCACGGACCGGCAAGGACCCGTACCAGTTCCGGCGCGCCTTCCTGAAGACGGCGGCCCAGCGCGCGGTGCTCGACAAGGCGGCGACGGAGGGGGAGTGGGGACGACCGATGCCGGCCGGCTGCGCGCAGGGCATCGCCTTCCACGAGGAGTACAAGTCGCGCACCGCCTGTCTGGTCGAGATCGACGCCCGCGACCGGGAGCACGTCCGCGTCACCAAGGCCGTCATCGCGGTCGACGTGGGCCTGCCCGTCAACCCGCGCGGTCTGGAGGCCCAGATGATCGGCGGCCTCACCGACGCGATCTCCACCACCCTGAAGGCCGGGCTGCACCTGGACAAGGGGCTCCCGCTGGAGGGCAGTTACAGCCAGTTCCACTGGGCGCAGCAGCGGGACACCCCGCGCGACGTGCGCGTCTTCGTACTGCCGGCCACCGGGGAGGATCCCGGCGGCGCGGGCGAGCTCGGCGTCCCGGCGGCGGTCGGCGCGATCGCCAACGCCTGGGCCAGGGCCACCGGTGCCAAGCCGCGCAGCTTCCCCCTCGACTTCGACGTCGACTTCACCCCCTACCCCCGCTAGCCCGTAGCCCAGTTCAGGAGTGTCCGCCGTGCCCCCGCACACCTTCACCGTCAACGGACGGAGCGTCACCGTGGACGCACCCGACGACCTGCCCCTGCTGTGGGTGCTCCGCGACCTGCTCGGCGTGCGCGGGCCCAAGTACGGCTGCGGCGTGGACGTCTGCAAGGCCTGCACCAGCCATCTCGACGGGGCGGACATCCGCCCCTGCGTGGTGCCCGTCTCCGCCTGTGCCGGAAAGACCGTGACCACCATCGAGGGGCTGGCGAACGGCGACGAGCTGCACCCCGTGCAGGAGGCCTGGCTCGAACAGGACGTCTCGCAGTGCGGTTTCTGCCAGCCCGGGCAGATCATGGCCGCAGTCGCCCTGCTGAAGCGCACCCCTGAACCCACGGACGAGGACATCGACGCGATCGCCAACATCTGCCGCTGCGGCACCTACTTCCGGATTCGGGAGGCCATCCGCAGCGCGGCCGCGCGGATGTGAGCGAGAGGGGCCCCGGCGACTCCCCCGTCGACGCCGGGGCCGACCGCTCGGGGTCAAACCTAGGCGGACGGCGGACGGTTCGCAGGGTCCGCCCTGCACTGCGATCGGGTGGCACGGGTAACACTGAGCACAGTGTGTGCGCCGCGTGGCCGACCGCGGGCGCGACCCGGACCGAAGGGAGCCCGTCATCCCGCACCACCCGATCCCGCCCGAGACACCGCCGCCCGCGGACCGGTTGCGCAGCCGGGCCGAGGACGTGCTCAAGCTGCACCGGGTCGCCCACTCCGGCGGCTCGGCCGCGCTGGTGGAGTGGCTCGCCGCGCGGCTGGGCGGCTGGACCGGCGTGCTCGACGTGGGGGGCACCGCGGGCCCGGAGCTCGCGGTCCGCGCGGCCGTGGAGCTGAGCGCCCGGGGCGTGCGCTCCGCGGTCCTGCACGGCGAGCGTTCGTCCGCCCTCCTGTTCGCGCTGGACGGGAGCCGTGCGCTGGCCGCCGTACTCGACCGGCCGCACCGGCCCGGAGCGTCCGCGCTGCTCGCAGACGCGGCCGCAGTGCTGGTCCTCGTCCTGCGCGCCGAGGAGGCGGAGCGGCGCGAAGAACGGGCCGAGCTCGCCGAATCCCGCGCCCGCGAGGCCGTCCTGCACCTGCTGATGAACGGCCGGCTCTCCACCGCCCACCAGATCGCCGAGGCGCTGTGTCCCTCGCTGCCCGATCCGATGCGGATGTACGTCGTGGAATGTCGGACCGGGGCGCGGGGCGAGGTGGCCCGGCTCTGCGGAGAGCTGACGGACGGCCGGGCCTGGATCGTGCGCTGCCCGGTGTACGTGCGCCACCTCATCGTCCTGGTCCCCGCCGGCCCGGCCGGACCCGGGGCCGAGCACGATCCGCTGGCCGAGGCGCTGGCGGGGGCGGTCCGGGACGGCGCCGTCGGGGTCAGCGGGCACCTGCGGCTGCGGGACGCCCCGGCCGCCTACGCCCAGGCCTTCCACGCGCTGGCCGTCGCCCGCAGCCGCGCCGGGCGCCACGCCCGCTTCGGCCCCGGACCCGAGCTGGAGCTGGCTGCGCACGCGGCCGGCACCGGCTGGGCCGAGGCGCTGCTCGCGCCCCTGCACGCGTACGAGCCCCGGCGCCCGCAGGACCCCGGCGCGCAGGAGCTGCGGGCCACCGCCCACGCCTGGCTGAACTTCGGCTCGCACGCGACGCGGCTGCTGAAGGTCCACCGCAACACCCTGGCCACCCGGCTGCGCCTGATCGAGTCGGTGCTCGGCACGGACCTCGCGCGGCTCCCCGAACAGGCGGCGCTCTCGCTCGCGCTGCGGCTGACCCCGGGCGGGGCGGGGACCTCCCCGGGCGGCGCGGCCGGCGGTCCGGCAGGCGCGTCCGATCGGTCCGGTCAGTCCGGTCCGGCAGGTCCGTCCGGTCCGATTGTTGCGGCCGGTCTGGACGGGGTGCTGAGCCACCCCGACCTGGTGGCCTGGGCCCGCGCGCATCTGGCCCCGCTGACCGGGCGGGACGCCCCGCCCGGCGCCCGGGACACCGTACGGGCCTGGCTGCGCAACGACGCGCACCTGGTCCCGGCGGCCGCCGCGCTCGGGATCTCGGTACCGGGCACGCGCAAGCGGCTGACCCGGATCGAGGCACTGCTGGAGCGCTC
This sequence comes from Streptomyces sp. NBC_00597, assembly GCF_041431095.1. GTDB lineage: Bacteria > Actinomycetota > Actinomycetes > Streptomycetales > Streptomycetaceae > Streptomyces. The sequence continues at coordinate 1,869,659 of NZ_CP107757.1, read as the reverse complement.
ACTGCTGCAGTCGCCGAGTGCCCGCTACGACCTGTGGCTGGCTCACCGGGCCGAGGAACTGGCCGGGTTCACGGCATGACACAGCCCCAATAAGGGGCAAAGCGTATGAAATATGCACGATCATGCCGAGATGAGGCGTATCAATCTGAAGCGCGTGCTGGTGGGTGAGCCGCTCGACACCGCACGACTGGGCGAGACGCTGTTGCCCAAACGGCTCGCGCTGCCGATCTTCTGCAGCGACCCTCTCTCCTCGGTGGCCTACGCCACCGAGGAGATCCTGTTGATCCTCGCCCTCGGCGGTGTCACGCTGCTCCACCTCGCCTGGTACGCGGCCGCCGCCATCGCCTTCCTGATGATCGTGGTCGTCGCCTCCTACCGGCAGACGTGCTACGCCTATCCCGGCGGCGGCGGTGCCTACATCGTCAGCTCCGAGAACCTCGGCCAGACCGCTGCCCTGACGGCCGCCAGCGCCCTGCTCGTCGACTACGTGCTGACCGTCGCCGTCTCCATCGTCTCCGGCGTGGACGCCATCACCTCCGCCGCTCCCTCCCTCAGTGACCACGAAGTCGCCCTGTCCGTGGGGTTCGTGGTGCTGCTGATGCTGATGAACCTGCGCGGCGTACGGGAGTCGGGACGCATCTTCGCCATCCCGACCTACGGCTTCGTCCTCGTCATCTACCTCATGTTCGCCGTCGCGGCGGTCCGGCTCGCGATCGGCGAGACCATCCACGCCGAATCCGCCGACCTGCCGATCACCGCCGAGGGCACCTTCACCGGACTCGGCCTGGTCCTCCTCGCCATGCGGGCCTTCGCCTCCGGCTGCACGGCGCTCACCGGCGTCGAGACGATCAGCAACGGCGTGCCCGCCTTCCGCAAACCCAAGAGCCGCAACGCCGCGAACACCCTGGCCGCGATGGGCGCCCTGTCGGTGACCATGTTCCTCGGCATCACCGTCCTCGCCATGGTGTACGAAGTGCACGTCGCCGCCGACCCGACGGAACTGGGTCTGCCGCCCGGCACGCCGATGTCCACCGCGCTCGCCCAGATCGGCCGCGCCACCTTCGGGAACTGGCACTTCCTCTTCTACCTGCTCCAGGCCGTCACCGCGGGCGTGCTGATCCTCGCCGCGAACACCGCCTTCAACGGCTTCCCGATGCTCGCCTCCATCCTGGCCAAGGACAGGTACGCGCCGCGCCAGCTCTTCAACCGGGGCGACCGGCTCGTCTACTCCAACGGCATCGTGCTGCTCGCCCTCACCGCCATCGCCCTCATCGTGGCCTTCGACGCCCAGCTGACCCGCCTCATCCAGCTCTACATCATCGGCGTCTTCATCTCCTTCACCCTCTCCCAGGCGGGCATGGTCCGGCACTGGCGGCGCGAACTCGCCTCCCCGAACACCCCCCGGGACCAGCGCATCCACATCCACCGCCGGCTGGCGATCAACGCGGTCGGCGCAACCCTGACCGCCGTGGTCCTCGTCATCGTCCTGATCACCAAATTCACGCACGGCGCCTGGTTGGTCGTCATCGCGATGCCGGTGCTGTTCCTCGGCATGAAGGGCGTCCACGGGCACTACGACCGGGTCTCGGCCCAGGTCGCCGTCGCCCCCGGGATCAAACCGCGCAAACCCTCCCGCCACCACGTACTGGTCCTGGTCGCCAACGTGCAGGCCCCGACGCTGAAGGCGCTCGGCTACGCACAGGGGCTGCGCCCCGACAGCCTGACCGCCGTCACCGTCGCCGCCGACGAGGAGGATGCGCGCCGGCTGCGCGTGGCCTGGGCGGAGCACGACCCGGGCGTCCCGCTGAAGATCCTGCACTCCCCGTACCGGGAGGTGGTCGGTCCGGTCCTCGCCCACGTGCAGGAACTGGCCGCCGCCGAGGGCACGGACGTGCTGTCCGTGGTGATCCCCGAGTACGTGGTGGGGCACTGGTGGGAGCAGCCCCTGCACAACCAGAACGCGCTGCGGCTGAAGGCGCGCCTGCTGTTCACCCCGGGGGTCGCGGTGATCGACGTACCGTACCTGCTGGAGTCCGCCCGGTCGGCGGCACCGCCCGAGCCGGCGGAGGCGACGAAGTAGCGGGCCCGGTGCACCCGCCCCGGTGCACCCGCCCCAGTGCACCCGCCCCGGTCACCCGCGCCGGCGGGCGCCGCGGCCGGTCGGCTTCGCGCCCGGTGCGGCCGGTTCGCCCGCGGCCCGCTGGAGCACCGCCGCATGCGCCAGTGCCAGCTCCACCACGTGCGCCGGGTCGGACAGGGTGCGGCCGGTCAGCTGCTCCAGGCGCCGCAGGCGGTTCGAGACGGTGTTGCGGTGGCAGTACAGCCGCTGGGCGGCGTACGTCGTCGAGCCCTGGCAGGTCAGCCAGGTGCCCAGCGTGGTCAGCAGCACCCGGCGGTCCTCCGCGGGCAGCGCCAGTACCGGGCCCAGCACCACCTTCCTGAGCCGGCCCGCGAGTTCGGCCTGCGAGGCCACCAGTGCCGTCGGCAGCCGCTCGTCCAGCAGGGCCGTGCACGGACCGCCGGACGCGGGTGCGGTGCGCAGGGCCAGCGCGGCGAACCAGCGCGCCCTGGCCAGGTCGCCCGGGGTCTCCACGAGCGGGCTGACCCCGGCCCGGGCTCCGAGCGGGCCGAGCAGCTCCCGTACGGACTCCAGGGGATGGTGGCCCAGTTCCAGCAGGCCGGTCTCCCCGTCGGCTCGGATCCGCCACAACACGCGCAGCCCGTCCACGGCAGGCTCGGCCCCGACCCGGCCGAGGGCGCCCGGTTCGCCCGCACCGTCGGAGGCGAGGACGACGACCGCGAACCGGCCGCGCTCGGGAAGTCCCAGCTGGGCCGCCGCCTCCGAGGCCGCGGGCCCGTCCGAAGGACCCGCGCCGTCGAGCAGCGCGTCCAGCAGGGCCGCCCTGCGCTCCCGGTCGCGGTCGGAGCGCGCGGCCTCCGTGCGCCGGTACGCGTCGGCCACCGCGTCCGTCAGCTGGTCCAGCACGTCCCACAGCACGGCCGCGGCCGGCAGCAGCCGCGGCAGCGCCGCCGGCTCGTGCGCGGCCACCGCCTCGTGGAGGTCCTGCCACACCAGTCGGCCCCCGCGCCGGTAGGTGCGCAGCAGCGAGGCGAGCGGCAGGCCCTGTTCAGCCCGGAGGGTGCCGGTGGCCCGGGCGTCGGCGAGCTCCACGGGCAGCCCGCGGATGCCGCGCACCAGGCCCTCGACGGACTGCCGCAGGTTGTGGTGGATCCGCTCGCGCAGCTCGGCCCTGCCGAGCAGGGCGGCGTACGCGGGATCCTCGGCCAGCGTCCGGTCGGCGAGCCGGTCCGCCGTCACCGCGATGCGGCGGGACAGGTCCTCTCGTATCTCCTCGATGATCCGCTCCATGACGGGCAGAGTGACACGTGGGAGGGGGCGGTGGGGAGGGCCCGGACCGTCCCGTGTCCGCTAGCGTGTCCGAATCACTGCATGTGGAGTGGCCCCAGAGCCGAGCTCCGCCCGCCCCCCGCCCCGCCCAGACCGTCAGGGAAACCGCCCATGCGCCAGAACCCGGAGCGCCGAGCAGCGCTCCTCGACGCCGCCATCGAAGTCCTGGCACGCGAAGGCTCACGGGGCCTGACCCTGCGGGCGGTGGACGCGGAGGCGGGCGTACCGACCGGCACGACCTCGAACTACTTCGCCAACCGGGGCCAGCTGCTCGTACAGATCCTGCACCGCACCCGGGAGCGGCTGACCCCCGACCCGGCGGACCTCACCGGCCCGCTGGACACCAAGGTGCTGCTCAGCCGGCTCCTGGAGCGGATGCGGCGCGAGCGCAGCGTGCACATCGCCATGCTGGAGCTGCGGCTTGAGGGCATCCGGCGCCCCGAACTCCAGGCGGAGATGGCCGCGTTCCAGGGGGCCGAACTGACGGCGAACGTGGACTGGCACCTGGAGGCCGGACTGCCCGGGGACCGGCAGGGCGTGGTGCTGCTGTACCTGGCGATGCTGGGCCTGATCGTGGACGACCTGACCGTGCCGGCGCTCCTCGATCCCCATCCGGTGGAGGGGCTCATCGACACGATGGTCGAACGCCTCCTCCCGGAGCGCCCCGCGCACTGACTATCGTGCCGCCGGATACCGGCACGACGCCGAGGGGGCGAAGGACCGTGGAGACGACCGAGAGCACGGGCGACGGCATACGGTGGCTGGCGGACTGGGAGGGCTGGTACGTCGGCCTCACCTTCGCCCGGGGCGTACCACCCGGCGAACTCGCGCTGCGCCTGGGCGCGGTGCCGGGCGTCCGGCCCGGCCCGCTGGGCGCGCGGGACGCATGGAGCCTGGCGAGCGAGACGATGGACGGCGACGGTGTGGCTCGCGTCGGGAGCTGGGCGGGCTGGTCGTTCGCCGTCGAGCACGGCCTGCCGGCCGGTGCGGAGCGGCTGGCCGAGGTCTCCCGCTCCGGTGCCGAGGCCGTCCACCTCGACCCGCAGCCGGACCACCCGCCCCGGCAGTTCGCGTACGCCAGGGACGGCGAGCTGGTGTGCTGCTTCGCCCTCGGCGAGGAGGGCTGGCGCGGCGGCCACCGGCCGGACTTCCTGCTCCCGGAACTGGTCGCGGCCGGGCTCATCGATCCGGACGGTGGCCACGCCGGTCCCGAGGACGAACCCGGCGCGGACCGCGACCGCCGCACCCTCGCCGTCCTCGAACGCCGCTTCGCCCTGTCCCTGCCGCGCCGCCTGATCGAGGACACCCCGCTCCCGGCCTTCGTGACGTGCACCCACTAGGGACCTGAGGGGGCGGGGGCGGGGCGTGGTGATCTTATGTCCGGATGTGCGCGAGTCAGCTGGGATTGCGGGCGCCGAGCGACTTTCATGGGGGTGCCAGGACTCGTACCGGAGCAGGGGGAGCATTCATGGGCACCGACGGAAGCCAGAAGGACAGCGCACCCACCCTGATCGGTTCCGTGCAGCGGGCGCTGCGCCTCGTGGAGGCGATGTACGCCGAGGGCGGAGCCACGGCGAAACGGCTCGCGCGGGTCACCGGCATCCCGCTGCCCACCGTGTACCACCTGCTGCGCACCCTCAGCCACGAGGGATACGTCGAGCGCGAGGGCGGCGCCTTCCGGCTCGCGGACCACCTTCCGCTTGCTTCGTGAGCCCCCCGTGCGCCCCTTGGGTGATCGGCAGCCGTGATCAACATTCCTGATCAGAAGTCGACGGGTTCCGGCCAAGCTGCCACGCGGTTCTGTGCATGTTCCAGCGGAAAATGCCAGAAGCCCCATCCGCACTGTGGAACGTGAGTAAGTTCCCTCCTGTCGCGCCGTAGACCGTGCACTTCGCACGTCTGGCCGGGAGGGGAGCCCGCGTGCCCGGGATCGACGAATGCCTGCTCGAAGCCATGGCCCTGCCTGGTGCGCGGGGGGCCGCGCTGGTCGACTGGAGCAGCGGACTGGCCCTCGGGACCGCCGGGGACTCGCCCGTCGGCGACCACGAGACCACCGCCGCCGAGACCGCCGAGCTGGCCCGGGCGGCCGCCGAATACGAGTCCTTCGCCCAGCCGGCGCCGGGCTCCGCACCGGGTGAGGTCCTAGGCCAGCCCGTGGAGGACCTGATCGTCACCACCCGCACCGGCTACCACGTCCTCCGCTTCGTCGAAACCAGCTTCGACAGCAGCGTCTTCCTCCACTTATGGCTGGACCGCACCGACGGCAACCTCGCCCTCGCCCGGCACAGACTCCGTGCACTCGCCGAGGGGCTGGTCCTCAGATGACCGGCACGCAGATAGGCGGCTTCGCCGCCGTCGCCGTCTCCCCCCTCCTGACCCGGCTGGCCGCCGAGCGCGCCACCGGCGCCCTGCTCCGCGACCGCGGCACCCTCTTCCTGGAGGACGGCCGCATCGTGCACGCCGAGAGCCCGGCCACCCCCGGCCTCGACGTCCTGCTCACCACCGGTGGCGGCCTCGCCCCCGAGCGCTGGCGCGAGGCCGTGGACCGGGCCGGCGCCCGCCGCCAGGTCGCCCGCTTCCTCGTGGACAGCGGAGGCCTCGCCGGAGGCGAACTGGAGATCTGCCATCTCGCCGCCATCTTCGACGCCGCCTTCTTCGCCCTGTCCCCGGGCACCGGGCCCTCCCGTTTCCGCCGCGGGGCCACCCACTGGATCGGCTCCGTCCGCTCGGTCCCGGCCGCCGCCGTCGAGCGGGAGACCCGCCGCCGGCGGGAGCTGCTCGACGCGGTGTGGCCGTACCCGCTGCTCGACACCTCTCCCGTGGTGCCCCGGGCCGCCGCCCCGGGCCAGACCGTCACCGCCCGCCAGCGGGCCCTGCTGGCCCGCGCGGACGGAGTACGGACCCCCGCTGACCTCGCGTGGGTGCTGGGCAGGCCGGCGTTCCACACCCTGCTCGACGTACGGCGCCTCGCGGCGGCCGGACTGGTCGAGACCCCGCACGCGCCGGCACTGACACCGGTCGAACCGCCCCTGCCCGACTGGATTACCGAGACCCAATCCCCGGACGTGGCGCTGCTTCGCCGGTTACGCGACGCACTGGAGGCAAGCCTGTGAGGCTCCCGCTGCGACCGGCTCTGCGCTCCGAGCGCGCCGACCGCTCCGAGCGGAGGCAGCCCGAAAGGAGAAAGGCCGACATGAGCACGGCGATGGTGCCCCCCGAGGCCGAAGCCGACATACTCGCCGAGCTCCGCAGGCTGCGGGCCCGGGTGCCCCAGCTCACCGGTGCCCTCGCCGGCAGCGCCGACGGCCTGGTGCTCGCGCAGGACAGCGCAGCCACCGAGGTCGAGTCCGTCGCGGCGCTGACCGCGGCCGCCCTCGGCGTGGCCCAGCGACTCAGCGACACCACCGGCCAAGGCGGCTTCCGCGAGCTGCTGATACGCGGAGAACACGGATACGTGGCGACGTACGCGGCCGGGGACGCCGCCGTCCTCACCCTCATAGCGGAGCCCCGCGTCAACGTCGGCCGGCTCCACCTGGAGGCCCGCCGTTCCAGCGTGCGGATAGCGGAGCTCATCGACCACGTCCTGGGGCGCCGCGGACCCGAGGTACCGCAAGTGCCGCAGCTCCCTCCCGTCCCTCCCGTCCCTCCCGTCCTGCCGGTCCGACCCGGCACGGACCTGTAGACGATCCGCGCACCCCCCACGTACCGACAGCAATCCCTGAAGACCGCCTCAACGGCAGCAAACGCATAGGAATAAGGAGTCCATCATGGCCAACGTCGAGACCGCACTCAAGGAAGCCACCGCCACCATCGACGGCGCGATCGGTGCCGCTCTGGTCGACTACGACAGCGGCATGGCGCTCGGCACCATCGGCGGCGGCAAGGAGCTCGACCTCCAGGTGGCGGCGGCGGGCAACACCGATGTGGTCCGGGCCAAGGTCCGCACCATGGACATGCTCGGCCTGAAAGAGGAGATCGAGGACATCCTGATCACCCTCGGGAGCCAGTACCACCTGATCCGGCTGCTGAAGGGACGAGGGAGCAAGGGCTTCTTCCTCTACCTCGCGCTCGACCGCGGTCGGGCCAACCTCGCCATGGCCCGGCACCAGCTCAAGAAGATCGAGGCTGAGCTCGAAGTCTGAGCAAACGTTCGGTCCGACCCCGACGCCGAGGTGGCGGGCGGCTGAATTCTTTGCCGTCCGCCCTGGGATGCAAGGGCCTTATGTCCAGGATGGGGCGACTTTATCATCCCGTTACCGAGTAGGATGCTCTCATCACCTGATCATCGAAATAGCTTGAAACGCTGGAGAACCCGCCACCCATGCCCCCGCGCCTGAGCATCGTCGTCCCCGTCTACAACGTCGAGCTCTATCTCGACGAGTGCCTGGAGTCCATTGCCGCCCAGACGTTCGACGACTTCGAGTGCATCCTCGTGGACGACGGGTCCACCGACACCAGCGCCGTCCTCGCGAAGGCATTCGCCGCGCGGGACAAGCGTTTCCGGGTCGTCATGCAGGAGAACGCCGGACTCGGAGCCGCCCGCAACGTGGGCGCCCGCCACGCCTCCAAGGACAGTGAGTACCTGGCCTTCGTCGACAGCGACGACACGATGCCGGACTACGCCTACGAGCGTCTGATCGCCGCCCTCGACGAGACCGGCTCGGACTTCGCCGGCGGCAACGTGAAGCGCTTCCGCTCCGTCGGCATGCAGCAGTCCTGGGGACACCGGGCCGCCTTCGCCAAGACCCAGCTGAAGACCCACATCTCCAAGTTCCCTGCGCTGGTCACCGACCGCACCGCGTGGAACAAGGTCTACCGGCGCACCTTCTGGGACGAGCACGGGTTCCAGTACCCGGAGGGCATCCTCTACGAGGACGCCCCCGTCAGCATCCCCGCGCACTACTTCGCCTCCAGCGTCGACATCATCAGCGACTGCGTCTACCACTGGCGCGTCCGCGAGACCGGCGAGCGCTCGATCACCCAGCGCTCCACCGACCCGGTCTCCCTGATCGACCGCGTGACCTCCGTCCGCCTGGTGCGCGAGTCGCTCAAGGCCAAGGAGGGCGCCAAGTACGTCCGCTACCTGCGCGACTACGACTACAACGTGCTGAGCGAGGAGCTCCCGCTCATCTACAAGTACGTCGGTGAAGGCGGTGCCGACTTCCGCGCCGCCTTCGTCAAGGAGGTCGGCGGCCTCGTCCGCGAGATCGGCACCGGCCCCTGGTCCGACCTGACCGTCGCCGACCGCCTCAAGGCGTACCTGGCCCGCGAAGGCCGCGTCGAGGACTTCATCGCCCTCACGGACCACCAGCGCGACTACTCGTACAGCGTCCCCGTCAAGGGACTGGCCCGCCCGCAGGCCGACTACCCGTTCCTGCACGGCCGCCCGCCGGTCCCCGCCAAGATCCTCGCCCTCGGCCCGCGCGAGCGCCGCGTCGTCAGCCGCCTTGAGCAGGCCGTCTGGAGCGACGGCAAGCTGCTGCTCCGCGGCTACGCCCTGCCCGGCCACCTCGGCGCCGAGAGCCGTCTGGGTTCGCGCAAGATGCTCGTCTTCCGCGAGGGCGGCAAGCGCCGCCGCACCGTCGTCAGCACCCGTACGGTCGCCTCCCCGATGGCCACCGTCAACGCCGCGCACCTCGCGCTGAGGCACGCCGACTGGGCCGGCTTCACCGCCGTCGTCGACCCCACCGTCTTCCAGTCGGGCGGCAAGTGGAACGACGGCATATGGACCACTTCCGTCGCCGTCACCGGCGCCGGCGGCCTGCACCGCGCCCGCCTCAAGGGCGGCGAGTCCGACAGCGGACAGAACCCGCCCGCCCACTGGGTCGCCCCGGACGTCCGCATCGTCCCGAACTCCACCGGCGCCCTCACCATCCAGGTCGAAACCGTCCGGGCCCGCGCCCTCGACGTCCGCCCGCTCGGCGACGACGCCGTCGAGGTGGCCGGCGAGCTGTCCGCCGAGATCGGCGCCGGCGCGAGCCTGCGCGCCGAGCACGTCTCCACCGGCACCGTCCTCACCTTCCCGATCGAGACCGACGCCGCCGTCGGCGGCGGGCGGCTCCCGTTCACCGTGCGCGTACCGCTGGCCGAGTTGGCCGCCGTACCGGACGCCGCGTGCGAGCCGGGCGAGTGGACCCCCGAGCCGTGGAGCCTGACCGTCATCGGCACCGACGGCTCCGAGCACCGCCTCGCGCACGACGAACGCGGCGGCTTCGCCGGCCTCGTCGTGCCCCTGACCGGCGGGGACACCGGCCGCGCCCTCTTCGCCAAGCGCGGCAACACCGGACACCTGACCCTCTCCGTGCAGCCCTCGCCGCCGCTGGTCGACTCGGTCGAGAGCCAGGACGGAACCCTCACCCTGAAGGGCCGGTTCGTCGCGCCCACCGACGAGCCGTACGAGCTCGTCCTGCACGACGCGCACGGCACCGAGTTCAGCTACCCCGTCACCCGGGACGGCGACCGCTTCGAGTCCACCTTCGAGCCCGTCCTCCCCGAGGCCTACGCCGGCCGCACCACGCTGCCCAAGGGCCGCTGGTGGCCCACGCTGCGCCCGCTCGCCCAGGGCGGTACCACCGCGGGCCTGCTCGGTGTCGACCGCGGCGCCCCGGTGCAGTTCGCGCCCACCGCCCTGCACGCCGGACCGCACGCCATCACCGTGCTGGGACGCCGGATGCGGGTCGAGGCCCGCTTCTACGACCGCATGGTGCTCGTCGCCGACCCGCTGCTCAGCCCGCACGACCGTTCCCGGTACGCCCAGCGCGTCACCCGGTTCGAGACCTACCCGGCGCAGCGCGCCCTGCCGGTCAAGGACATCGTCGTCTACGACACCCACCAGGGGAACGGCGCCGGCGACTCGCCGCGCGCCATCCACGAGGAGCTGGTGCGGCGCGGCGAGAAGCTGGACCACGTCTGGCTCGTCCAGGACGGCCGCGTCGAGGTCCCCGCGACCGCCCGCGCCGTCCAGTACGACAGCGTCGAGGCCTGGGACGTCCTGGCCCGCGCCCGCTACTACGTCGTGAACGACAACGTGCCGCAGCGCTTCCAGCGCCGCGCCGGCCAGATCGTCGTCCAGACCTGGCACGGAACGCCGATCAAGGAGATCGGTCACGACTTCATCCACGACTACTACACGAGCCCCGAGATCCTTGAGGGGCTGGAGCACGACAGCGCCCAGTGGTCGCTGCTCGCCTCCCCGAGCTCGTACGCGACGCCGCTCCTCAAGCGTGCCCTCGGCTACCAGGGCGAGGTCATCGAGTCCGGCAGCCCGCGCACGGACGCGCTCGTCAAGCCCGACGCGCAGCGGATCACGGAGGTCCGCCGCCGGCTCGGCCTGCCCGAGGGCAAGAAGGTCGTCCTCTACATGCCGACCTGGCGCGAGAACCGAGAGGGCTGGTCGGGCGGCTACAAGCTCGACCTCCAGATCGACCTGGACGCGGCGCGGCGCGAGCTCGGCGAGGACCACGTCCTGCTGGTGCGCGGTCACCACCACGTGACCGAGCAGGTCCGCGACGACGTGCGCGACGGCTTCGTCGTCGACGTGTCCCGCTGGCCCGACGCGACGGACCTGCTGCTCGTCGCCGACGTGCTGATCTCGGACTACTCCTCGGCGCTGTTCGACTTCGCGCTCACGGACCGGCCGATCCTGCTCTTCACCTACGACCTGGAGCACTACCGGACCACGCTGCGCGGCTTCAACTTCGACCTGGAGGCGAAGGCGCCCGGCCCGCTGCTGGCCGACTCGGCGAGCCTGATCGAGGCCGTGCGGGGCGCGGACGCGGTCGGGGAGCAGTACAAGGAGGCCCGCGCCGCCTTCCGCGCCGAGTTCTGCGACCTGGACGACGGCGGGGCCGCCGAGCGCGTCGTCGACCGGATGCTCGGCATGGCGGCCAAGCCCGCGGTGTAAGCCGTCGGAGTGCATTCAGGACGCCTTACGGAACGGCCCCGGGCCCACCGATGAATTTCGGGCCCGGGGCCGGTCTGTATGGGAGCGAGACGGTGCCCACCGCACGCACTCGACCACGCACCCGCCTGGAGGCAGCAGTCATGAGCAGCAGCAACGGATTCACCACGTGCCTGTGGTTCGACGGCGATGCGGAAGCCGCCGCCGACTACTACCTGTCCGTCTTCAAGGACGGGAAGATCGGGCGGATCGGCCGCTACAACGAGGCGGGGCCCGGCCCGGCCGGCGAAGTGATGGTCGTCGAGTTCGAGATCAACGGTCAGAAGTTCATCGGCCTCAACGGCGGTCCGCAGTTCCCCTTCACCGAGGCGATCTCCTTCCAGATCCACTGTGCCGACGAGCCGGAGGCGGACTACTACTACGACGCCCTGACGAAGGACGGCGGCGAGGAGTCCGCCTGCGGCTGGGTCAAGGACAAGTTCGGGGTGTCCTGGCAGGTCATCCCGCCCGGCGCCATCGACCTGATCTCTGACCCGGACCCGCAGCGGGCCAGCCGGGCCACCGCCGCCATGATGACGATGAAGAAGCTGGACGTCGCGGAAATGCGCAGGGCGGCCGACGCGGGCTAGGTGTATTGCCCCGGGAGGTTGTGGACGGGTGATGGAGGTCTCGGCTGAGGTCTCTTGAACGGGTGAGGGCCTTCCGGGTTCGGTGTGGATTGCGACATCTCCACCGAACGACAGAAGGCCCTCATGCCCCACCGTAATGCACCTCTGACCGAGACCGGACGGCTGCGTCTGGCCCGCTGCGTGGTCGAGGACGGCTGGCCGTATCGGCGTGCCGCCGAGCGTTTCCAAGTCTCACCGACGACCGCCCAGCGGTGGGCCGACCGCTACCGCGCGCACGGTGAAGCCGGCTTGGGTGACCGGTCCTCGCGCCCGCGCCACAGCCCGCGCCGGACACCGTCCCGCACCGAACGCCGGATCATCAAGATCCGCCTCCTTCGCAGGTGGGGACCGGCCCGCATCGCACATCTCCTGGGACTGGTGCCCTCGACCGTCCACCGCGTCCTGACCCGCTACCACCTGGCCCGCCTGTCCCACCTGGACCGGGCCACCGGCCGCGTCATACGCCGCTACGAACGCGACAAGCCCGGTGAACTGGTCCACGTCGACATCAAGAAGCTCGGCAACATCCCCGACGGCGGCGGCCACAAGGCCCTCGGCCGCCCGGCGGGCCGCAAGAGGAAGTCCGGCGCCGGCTACAGCTACATCCACACTGCCGTCGACGACCACTCCCGCCTCGCCTACAGCGAGATCCTGGCCGACGAGAAGAAGGAAACCGCCACCGCCTTCTGGACCCGGGCCCAGGCCTACTTCACCGCCTGCGGGATCACCGTCGAACGCGTCCTGACCGACAACGGCTCCTGCTACAAGTCCCACGCCTGGCGCGACCTGCTGGCGGCGGCCGGGATCACCCACAAGCGAACCCGGCCCTACCGCCCGCAGACCAACGGCAAGGTCGAACGCCTCAACCGCACCCTCCTGGACGAGTGGGCCTACGCACGCCCCTACCAGTCAGAAGCCGAACGCCGGGCAGCGTTCCCGCAGTGGCTGCACACCTACAATCACCACCGCGGACACACCGCGCTCGCAGGCAAACCACCCGCCAGCCGCGTCCCCAACCTCACAGGGCAATACAGCTTAGGCCGGCCCGGCCCCCGGCCCGGGCCGAGCCGACGCGAGCCGACGCGAGCCGACGCGAGCCGACGCGAGCCGACGCGGGCTAGGCCCGGTCGAGCGCCGCGATGCGGGTCAGCAGGGCCGGGAGGGCGGTTCCGATCGGCTCGCGGATCACCTCGTCGGCGAGGGAGTCGTACGGGGTCTCCTCCGCGTTCACGATGATCAGGCGGGCCCCCGCCTCGGCGGCCCTTGCGGCCAGCGAGGCGGCGGGCTGCACCTGGAGCGTCGTCCCGACCGCGATGAACACGTGGGCGCCCTTGGCCACGGCCACGGCCTGCCGCAACACCTCCGGGTCGAGGCGCTCGCCGAACATCACGGTCGCCGACTTGAGGATCCCGCCGCATGCCGTACAGGAGGGGTCGGGCTCGCCCGCGGCGACCCGGGCCAGCGCCTCGTCCATCGCGGACCGGGCGTGACAGGCCGTGCACACCACCGCCCGGGCGGTCCCGTGCAGCTCGAACACCTTGCGCGGCGGCATCCCGGCGAGTTGGTGCAGACCGTCCACGTTCTGGGTGATCACCCGGACCGGGGTGCCGCCGCGCTCCAGTTCCGCCACGGCCAGATGCGCGGCATTCGGCTGCGCCGCGAGCGCACCGATCTCGGCGCGCATCAGCCAGGAGCGGCGCCGGATCTCCGGGTCCGCCATGTAGTACTCGTACGTCACGAGCTTCTCGGCCTCGGGATCGCGGCGCCACAACCCCTGTGGTCCCCGGTAGTCCGGGATCCCGGAATCGGTGGACATCCCGGCCCCGCTGAACACTGCGACAAGAAGCTTCCCCATGCCCCGACCCTATGTACGGCCGGCCGGGACCCGCGAGCGGATTTCCGGTGGCGGGGGGCCGGGGAGGCACCGCGGGGACCGACTCCGCGTCTCGTGCGGTGAATCCGGCCCCCCACAGGAGTGAGATCCGCGGCCGACCCCTGCCCGCGCAGACGCCCGACGGTTACACATCCGGCATGAAGATCATGCCGTACAGCCTCGGTGCCCTGCTGCTGACCCTGCTCGCGCTGCCGGCCCCGACCCCCGCCGTCGCCGACTCCACCCCGGTCGTCGCCCGCCACCGGCACGACGCCGCCGAGATCAGCACCTTCCTCAGCTCGTTCTACGGCCATCACGGCCCCTCCGCGCGCGACCGTGCTCAGCGCATCTCGCAGCAGCTCAAGGACAAGCAGCGGCACAGCCCGGAGTCCGACGTCCTGCTCTGCACCCAGAACGAACCCGAAGACATCGCCATCGGTACTGTCACCGTCCACCAGGCGGCCGGTGTCGGCTGGGCCACCGTCACCACCCGCTGGGGGTACGACCGCACGGACACGTTCACCGCGTACGTGCGCCTCGACTCCCGGCCGATCAAGATCGATGACGTGATCTGCGCGGGCTGACCGCCCGTACGCCGTCTGGTACAACACCGGACATGACGGGATTCGAGATCACCGGCGCGAGCGCCGCCGACATGGAACTCATCCGTACCTGGGCCGACGAGGAAGGATGGAACCCGGGGGACTCCGACCGCTTCGCGTTCGCGGTCGCCGATCCGGCCGGCTTCCTCGTCGGCCGGATCGACGGCGAACCGGTGGCCTGCGTCTCGGCCGTGCGGTACGGGTCCGCCTTCGGCTTCATCGGCTTCTACATCGCCCGTCCCGCCGTCCGCGGCCAGGGCTACGGGATCCGGCTGTGGCACGCTGCGATGGAGCGACTTCGAGGGCGGCTCGTCGGCCTGGACGGGGTGGTCGACCAGCAGGACAACTACCGCAAGTCCGGGTTCCGTTCGGCCTGGAACAACGTCCGGTACGAGGGCGTACTGCGGGCGAACGGCACGGGCCCGGGCGCCGGAGCCGGCGCCGGAGCGGGCGAGGGCGGGTTCGAGGTGGTCGACGCCGCGTCGCTGCCGTTCGTGCTGCTCGCCGCCTACGACCGACGGTTCTTCCCCGAGTCGCGCGACGCCTTCTTGTCGGCCTGGACCGCGCTGCCCGGCCGCACCGCCCTCGCTGCCGTTCGCGACGGGCGGATCGAGGGCCTCGGGGTGATCCGCCCGTGCAGCGGGGCCTCCCGGATCGGCCCGCTGTACGCCTCCACCCCGGGCGTCGCGGCCGCCCTGCTGCACCGGCTCGCGGAGCACACCCCCGACGGGGCGGTCGCCGTGGACGTGCCCGACGCCAATCCGACGGCCACCGCCCTGCTGGCAGGCTTGGGGCTGGTGCCCTCGTTCGAGGCCGCCCGGATGTACACGGGCCCCGCCCCGGAGGTCGAGCTGGCCGGGCTGTACGGGGTGACCAGCCTCGAACTGGGCTGACGGGCCGACGGGCCGGCCGGCTCGCGAGCTGCTCGCCCGACGGGCTGCCGGAGCGCGGAACGTGCGGCGGGAAGCCGGGCGGCGGTCGCACGACGCCGCCCGGCCGGTCGCGTCGTGCCGGGTCAGAAGCCGAACAGCGCGCCGCTGGTGTGCCGCAAGCCGCAGGGGTTGCCGAAGGTGTACGAATAGCTCAGCCGCCGGCCCTTCCACACGCCGTCCGCGGACACCGTCATCGGGTTCCACTCCCGGGTACAGTCGACGCCCGCGCCGGGTGCGGCGACCGCGTCCAACTGTGCCGAGTGGGCCCGCAGTTCGGCACACGCGGCGGCCGGGGACGGGTGCGTCCCGCCCGGGGTCGGCGCGCACACGAGCGTCACCGCGCGCAGCACCGTGCCGTGCGCTGCGTCCTCCCCGGCCGTGATGCTCAGCACGAGGGCGGACGGCGCGTACAGGCTCTCCGCACCGGACGGTGCGGCGTCGGCAGCTCCGGGCCAGGCCAGGGCCGTGAGGGCGGTGAGCGCCATGGCGGCGGAACCGAGGCCGAGACCCTTTGCGATGGACCGCATTTCGAACTCCCTTGAGTGGTTGTTTCGGATAGCGGACAGGAGTCTTGCCGACACGGACCGTGAACGCCCGTTCGTACCGTCATTTCTCGTCACCGATCGTGAGCGAATGTATGCAGACCGCAGCGGTGGCAGGGGGGCTGACCTGTGGGGGAGCGGATCGGCGAATCGGCCGAACACACGCGCTGAAACATTCCCCGGGGCGGGTGCGGGCCCGCCCCGGGGTCGTTCCGGCCGCCTAACGGGCCGCCGCGATGCGGGGGGCGTAGAGGTCGATCAGCCGGGTGCGGGTCTGCTGGAGGCGCAGGGCGAGCACCCGCCCGACCCAGTTCCCGATGGCGGAGCCGAAGGCGGGGTCGGCGTCCATCAGCATGCGTACGGCGGTCGCGTCGAACTCGTACGAGCGCACCGGGGTCATCGCCTCGGCGCTCAGCTGCCAGGTGTACGGCGGGAAGAGCCAGGACCAGCCGACCAGTTCACCGGGGCCGAGGTTCTCGACGGGGGCGGGCCGGCGGCCGGGCAGCGGGACCTGGAGCGTCACCGTGCCGGAGCGCACGATCCAGAAGCTCCGGGCGCGCGCGCCTTCCTCGAAGATCCTCGCGCCCTCGGGGAAGTTGACCTCGCGGGCCTGGGACATGAGCCGTCCGCGGTGTTCGGCGGACAGGACGGCGGAGATGCGGATGGGGGAAGGTGTGCTCACGACGGCCTCCGATCAGGGCCCCCCGTTACCCCCAGTGTCGCCGACCCGGACGGATCCGGGCACGCCGCGGCACCCGGTGGTTCGAGTACCCCGCGGGCGGCCGCGCACACGGCGGCCCCGGGCCCCGGTGGCGACTCCCCGAAGTCCGCGGACGGGGTCAGTCCTCGGCGTTCGCCTCCAGACAGGCCAGCTCCATCGCGTCGAGGACCGCCTCGTGGCTGCGCCGGCTCAGCTCGGCGACGTTCTCGATCTGTGCCGTGGCCCAGGCCGCCAGGGTCATCACCAGGACGCGCAGCCCGTCGGTGCCGTGCTCGGCCAGGATCGCGTCGGCGACGATCATCGCGTCCTCGGGCACCTGCTCCGGCGGTTCCAGCCCGGCGAGACCGCGGAGCATGGTGAGGGTGCGGCGGGAGATCTCCGGAGTCATCCTCGCCAGCCGCATGTCCTCTTCGTCGTCCATCCGCCCCACCCTCCCGTGCGTTCCCGGACCCTCAGGGCACGGTAGGCGCTGTCGGCCCCGCGCGGGGCGGTTTCGTCAGGGTGACCGCGCGCGAGGGCCCGGGCACCGGCCGGAAAGTCGGCGGATCGGTGGGTTCCCTAGCCGGCGACCGGCCGGTAACTTGTCCGCGGCATCCGTCCGTTGCCCGACCGCCCCGGACGGCCCGACCTCGGCAGGAGCAATATGAAGAGCCTCGTCCGCGCGCTGTTCGGCGCACTCGTACTGCTGGTGGGAGCGCTGCCGGCGGTGGCCGCGCAGGCGCCCGCCGCGGCTGCGCAGACCGCTTCCGCGGCCGAGGAGTGGACCCCGCCGCTGTCCACGCGCGGCCGCTACATCGTCGACGCGCAGGGCAACCGCTTCCGCCTCCGGTCCGGGAACTGGGACGGCGCCCAGGGTTCCTGGAACGGCAGCGGCGACCGCAACGACCCCGCCACCCACCACGCGGGCCAGAACTCCTCCGGCATCCCGATCGGCCTGGACCGGGCGCCACTGCCCACCCTGCTGGCCGACTTCCGGGCCCTCGGCCTCAACAGCATCCGGCTGCCCTTCTCGAACGAGATGCTCCGCACCACCGCCCCCGTCCCCGACGCGGCCGTCGCAGCCAATCCGGCACTGCGCGGCCGTACGCCGCTCCAGGTCTACGACGCCGTCGTCGCCGCGCTCACGGACGCCGGCTTCGCCGTCATCCTCAACAACCACACCGTCACCACCCGCTGGTGCTGCGGACTCGACGGCAACGAGCGCTGGAACAGCGGTCGGTCCACCGCCCAGTGGGCTGACGACTGGGTGTTCCTGGCCCGCCGCTACCGCGACAACCCGCGCGTGGTCGGGGCCGACCTCTACAACGAGGTCCGCCGCGACACCTTCGACGACCCCAACTGGGGCCTGGGCGACGGCCACGACTGGCAGGCGGCCGCCCAGGAGGCCGGCGACCGGATCCTCGCCGAGGCCAACCCGAACCTGCTGATCGTGGTGGAAGGCATCAACTGGACCGGGATCCCCGTGGACGGCTTCCCGCACGGCCGCCCCACCCTCGCCCCCGTCCGCACCCTGTCCCACACCCTCGTCGTCTCCAACAAGCTCGTGTATTCGGCCCACTTCTACGGGTACACCGGCCCCCGGCACAGTGGCGCGACCGGCCTGGGCGAGACCCATGACCTCCGCTACCAGGACATGAGCCGGTCCGAGCTCGAACAGACCCTCTACGACCAGGCCTTCTACGTCTCCGCTGAGAGCGGCGCCCACTTCACCGCACCGGTCTGGGTCAGCGAGTTCGGCATCGGCGCCGACGAGAGCGGCGCCGCGCCGCGCACCTGGTTCCAGAACCTGACCGGCTATCTGAGCGCCGTCGACGCGGACTTCGCGTACTGGCCGCTCGTCGGCTGGAGCACCACAGCGCAGGGAGCCCCGGGCGGCGACACCTGGGCACTGCTGCGCTACGACGCGGCCGGCCGGCGCTCCGGCGTGCTCGACGGGGCCGACTGGCGTACGCAACCGTGGACGGCGCTCTCCGCCACCGCCGGGCGCACCGGCCAGGTCCCCGCCACCACCTCCTGGTACCAGCTGACCACCGACCACCGCGACCACAACGCCTCGTTGCGCACACGGGCCGGCGGGGACTGGGACAGTGGGGCCCGCAAGGCGGTCTGCCCCGACGGCGCACGCCTGGCCGGACTCGGCCACACCGGCGGGCGCGGCCTGTGCACCACCTCCGACCTGCGGGCCCCGACGGGCGGGCACACCGTGGTCCGCGACGAGGCGTACGTCCCGGCGGGCGGCGACTGGGCCACCGGCTACACGAAGTTCCAGTGCCCGGCGGGCCAGTTCCTGATCGGATACAGCCTGCGGGGCGAGCGGGTTTCGGCGGCCCTGTGCGCGCCGGCCCGGACGGCCCTGCCCGGGGGCGGCCGAACGCTCTGGTTCGACCGCGGCGACAACCGGCCGTCCGGCGCCCCCGGCGGCGAGTTCGCGTACGGCGACTACAAGGGCCAGTGCCTGCCCACCGAGTACGCGGCGGGCATCGCCTTCACCACCCGGGTGGCCTCCCGCCCGGGCCCGGCGGCGCTGCTGTGCCGCCCCCTGCCGGCTGCCTGACCCGCAGGTGGGCGCCCGCCCCTGGAGCGCCCGGCCCTGCGGCCGGGTATCCCCGGGGGCGGGCGCTCCGCCGAAGCGGCTACTCGGGCTGGAGCACGGCGAGGCCCCACCGTATGCCCGGGTCCGACGCGGCCACCTGGACGCCGAACGACCCGGACAGCCCCTCCCCGAGCTGCACGGTCCTGTGTGCCGCCGCACCGGCCGGGCAGTCCAGCGTGAACGTGACGGGCGCGGACCCCGCGGTGGCGTCGGAGGTGAAGCCCACCTCGACGCTCCCGCCGCCCTCGCAGGCGACCGTGATCTCGGTGCCCAGATGTGCGTTGAGGCCGCTGCTCACCAGGCCGCCCGACCCGGTGTGCTCGGAGATCCACACCACCGCGTCCGGTCCCGGGTACGGCATCAGCTCCCCGCCGTCGGCCGCCTGCGCGGTACCCCCGCCCCCGACCAGCGCCACTGCCGTGGCCAAGGCCGCGGCCGTCATCGCCGCCGCTCGTGCGTACGTCATGTCTCCCCCGTGGATCGGTGCTTCGATCAGTCCTCCACGACGTTAGCGACCGCCACTGACAACGGCCTCGCCGAGCAGTCCCGGGAGTTCGCGCATGTCGGTGAAGAGGACCGTGCCCGGCCCGGCGAGTCGTGCGGCCGGCGTCAGGCCGCCCGCGTAGCCGAAGGAGCGCATGCCCGCCGCGCGGGCCGCCTCGACGCCCGGGCGGCTGTCCTCGACCACCACGCAGGCCGAAGGGGCCACGCCCATGCGGGACGCGGCGTACAGGAAGAGGTCCGGTGCGGGCTTGCCGCGCTCGACCTCGGTGGCGCTGTGGATGCGGCCCGCGAACCGCTCGTACAGGCCGGTGCGGCCCAGGGTGTGCCGCATCTTCTCGTGGGTTCCGCTGGAGGCGACGCAGGTCGGCAGGGTGATCGCGTCGAGTGCCTCGGGCAGGCCGTCGACCGCGGTGACCCCGGCGTCCACCGCCTCCGCGTGCATCCGTACGAAGCGCTCCTCCCACTCCCGGGCCGCCTCCGCGCCGAGCCGGCCGGCGACCAGCTCCCGGTTCGAGGCGCTGGAACGGCCGATGAACAGGCGGATCACCTCTTCCTCGGTGAGTGGCCAACCGAGCTGCGAACCCAGGGCGACGTTCACCCGGGCCGCGATCCGCTCGGTGTCGACGAGCACCCCGTCACAGTCGAATATGACGAGTTCGATCGGTTCAGTGGAAGTGATCATGGCGGGAAGGATATGCGCCCCCGGCTCCGCAGAATTTGGCATCCGATGCGCCAAGTGGGGTGAGTGGGTCCGCAATCGGGCTTAGGGTGCGCCCGTAGGCACGGTCGCGAACGGCTGTACGTCTGTTTTCGGCCACCCACGCACAGTGACACCGAACTGGGGGGCTCATGCGTAGAACCCGAGGGCCGGCGGCCGCTCTCGCCCTGTCCCTGGCCGGAACCGGCGCGGCGATGGGCCTCGGCCTCGTCCCGCAGGCGGCGGCCATCACCGCGCCCGTGGTCTTCACCGCCGACGCGCTGCCGTCCTGGCAGCCCAACGGCGTCGTCTGGGCCCTCGCCGAGGCGGGCGGGACGGTGTTCGTCGGTGGCACCTTCTCCGCCGTACGGCCGCCCGACGGCGCCGGCGGCACGGAGCAGGAGGCGGTGAACTTCGCCGCGCTCGACGCCGCGACCGGCGCCCCGACGTCCTGCAACCTCTCCTTCACGGTCGGCGGAGGCACCGCCACCGTCCGCGCCCTCACCTTCTCCCCGGACAAGAAGACCCTGTACGCGGGCGGCTACTTCGGCGCCGTCAACGGCACCGCGGTCTCCAGCCTCGCCGCCATCGACGTGGCGACCTGCACGGTCAAGACCTCCTTCCGCCCGGCCTTCGCGGCCACGGTGCGCGCCCTGGCCGTCACGAACGACACCGTCTACGCGGGGGGCGACTTCCTCACCGTCGCCGGTCAGCAGCGCGAACGGTTCGCCGCCGTCGACGCGGCGAACGGCGCGCTGCGGCCCTTCCGGGCCGACGCCGACGAGCCGGGCCGCGCCGTCGAGGTCACCCCCGACGGGGCCAACGTCGTTCTCGGCGGGGACTTCTTCACCCTCAACGGCACGAACACGCACGCGTTGGCCGTCGTCGACTCCACCAGTGGCGCGCTCACCAAGAGCTACCCCGGCTTCATCGAGACCAACTCCGTCGTCAAGGACATCGCGACCGACGCGACGGGGTTCTACACCGGCAACGAAGGCACCGGCGGCGGCGTCTTCGACGGTCGGATCGCGCTCAACCTGAGCGACTTCAACCAGCGCTGGCGCGACACCTGCCTCGGTGCCACGCAGGCCGTGCTCCCGTACCAGAACGTGCTGTACAGCGCCTCGCACGCACACGACTGCTCCAGTGTGGGCGAGTACCCGGACGGGCAGCGCCACCACCTGCTCGCGCAGCCGACCACCAGCGTCGGCAAGCTGGGTTGGGCCCCCGACACCAACGACGGCATCGGCGAGGGCATCGGCCCGCGGGTGATGACGGTGGGTTCCAAGGGCGGCGTCCAGTACCTGTGGGTCGGCGGCGAGTTCACCACCGTCAACGGCTCCGCGCAGCAGAGCCTGACGCGGTTCGCGTCCACCGGCGACACGGGTGCGCCCACCGTCCCCGTCGCGAGCGCGGCGAGCTTCAAGCCGGGCGAGGTGCAGGTGCGCTGGCGCACCAGCCTCGATCTGGACGACAGCGCCCTGACGTACCGGGTCTACCGCAACGGCGCGGCGACCCCGATCGCCACCGTCACGGCCGACTCGCTGTTCTTCAAGCGCCCGCAGGCTTCCTGGACCGACACCACCGTCACCGCCGGCCAGTCGTACACGTACCGGGTGACGGCCACCGACGGGGCCGGCAACACCAGCGCCCTGTCGGCGACCGCGAGCGTGACGGTCCCGACCTCGGTCGACGCGTACCCGAACCAGGTCCGCACGGACGGTGCCCAGCTGTTCTGGCGCTACGACGAGTCGGCCCTGCCGAACGTCGCCGACTCCTCCGGCGGCGGGAACCAGAACGGCGTGCACCTGAACGCCCCGGCCCTGCGCCAGACTCCCGGCGCGGTCACGGGCGCGAGCACGGCGATCGGCTTCAACGGCACGGACACCCGGGTCTACGGCGATCTGCGCCAGAGCATCGGCAGCAGCTACACCATCGAGACCTGGTTCAAGACGAACACCACCCGGGGCGGCAAGCTCTTCGGCTTCGGCAGCAACCAGGTCCGTGGCAGCAATCAGTACGACAAGCACATCTACATGACCAATGACGGGCGGCTCGTCTACGGCGTCTACACCGGCGCCACCCGCACCATCACCACCGGCACCGCGTACAACGACGACCAGTGGCACCACGTCGTCGCCACCCAGGGACCGGGCGGCATGGTCCTCTACGTGGACGGCGCCCAGAAGGGGACCCTCGCCGTCACCACGCACGAGAACTACGCCGGCTACTGGCATGCCGGCGGCGACAGCCTCGGCGGCTGGCCCGACCGCCCGACCAGCGAGTTCTGGGCGGGCCAGCTCGACGAGACCGCCGTCTACCCGACCGTCCTGAGCACGGCGCAGGTGCAGAACCACTACGCCCTGGCCTCGGCCCCCGCCGACTCGGTCGTGCAGGTACCGGCCGCCGAGGACACGTACGCCAATGCGGGTGCCCCGGACGGCAATTACGGCACCTCGTCCTCGCTCGCCGTACGCGGCACCTCGCTGTACACGAGCTACCTGCGCTTCAACCTGCCCGCCGCACCCGCGGGCACCGTACTGAAGTCCGCGGCCCTCAGCGTGAAGACCAGCACGATGAGCGGAGCCGGTACGGCGGACACCGTCTCGGTGGTCCCCGTCACCGGCACCTGGACCGAGGCCGGGACCACGTACAACAGCCGCCCCGCCACCAGCACTGTGGCACTCGGCAGTTTCGCCGGCGTCCCGGACGGCTCGGCGGTGCACACCACCGGGCTGAACACGGCCGCCCTCGCGGGCGCGCTCGGCACGAGCTACGGCCTGGCGCTGACCAGCCCGGGTACGGACGCGCTGTGGCTGTGGTCCTCCGAAGCCCCGGCGAACGAAGGAACGCCGCAGCTCACGCTGACCTTCGGCGCGCCGTAAGCGCCGGGGCCGGCGGGCGAACGCGAAAGGGGGTGCGGGCCGTTGAGGTCCGCGCCCCCTTTCGTGGAACGGCCCCGCCGCCTAGGCGATCGTGTACGTGAACTCGTACGCGACGGACGTGTCGCCCTTGCGGTACGTGAACGCGCCGGAGCCCGACAGGCCGGCCAGCTCGCCCGTCGCCGAACCGGGGACCACCTCGAACGCGCACCGGGTGCCCGAGGCGTCGAACGTGCCCCGCTGCTCCAGGACGAACGTCCCCTCGCGGCCGTCGACGGCGCCCGACAGCAGCTCCATACCGGTGTAGGACCCGACGCCCTCC
The DNA here is from genome assembly GCF_041431095.1 of Streptomyces sp. NBC_00597. GTDB lineage: Bacteria > Actinomycetota > Actinomycetes > Streptomycetales > Streptomycetaceae > Streptomyces. Next base: position 1,846,014 of record NZ_CP107757.1, on the reverse strand, counting down.
CCGGTGTACGTGAAGGTGTACCCGGCGTTGGTCGCCCGGGCCTCGATCCCGCCCGCGAAGGAGTTGACGACCGTCGAGCGGGCGAGGCGAGGCAGGGAGTCGGCCGGACCGACCGACTGTTCCTGCCAGTCGGCGAACGTGAAACGGCCGGTGGTACGGGCGGAGCTGCCGGGAAGAGAGGGGCTGGTGGTGCGGGCGGACATGGCGGACCTCCTGTGTCACGGCCGGCGGGCTCGGTCCCGCGGCGCGAGAACAGCCTGTCCGGGATACCTGACACCCTCTGTCAGGTATCCCGGACAATGTCCCCATGCGCGCCGACCGGCTCCTCTCCCTGCTCCTCCTGCTGCAGAACCGCGGCCGGATGACCGCACCCGAACTGGCCGCCGAACTGGAGGTGTCGATCCGCACCGTCTACCGCGACATCGAAGCCCTCGGCGCCTCCGGCGTCCCCGTCCACGCCGACCGCGGCCCCGCCGGCGGCTACCGGCTCATGGACGGCTACCGCACCCGGCTCACCGGCCTCACCGACGCCCAGGCGGGCTCGCTCTTCCTCGCCGGTGCGCCGGGCCCCGCGCAGGAGCTGGGCCTCGGAGCCGATCTGGCCGCCGCCCAGCTCAAGCTCCAGGCCGCGCTGCCCGCCGCCCTCGCCGAACGGGCCCGCCGCCTCCAGGACCGCTTCCACCTGGACGCCCCGGCCTGGTTCCGCGACGCCGACCCCGTCCCGCACCTCGCACGGATCGCCCAGGCGGTCTGGGACCAGCGCGTACTGCTCACCCACTACCGCCGCTGGAACGGCGAGGAGCGGGCCGGGCGCCCCCTTCACCCCCTCGGCCTCGTCCTCAAGGGCGGCATCTGGTACCTGGCGGCCCGGGCCACCGACGAGCGCGTACGCAGCTACCGGGTCTCGCGGTTCCTCGCGGTGGACACCGCCGAGGAGGGCTTCGAACGCCCCGACGGCTTCGAACTCGCCGCGTACTGGGCGCAGTCCGCCCGCCGGATGGAGGAGGCGTGCCGGCAGCAGACGGCCCGGCTCCTGCTGTCCCCGCGCGGCCGCCGGCTGCTACCGATGCAGTTCGGCGCGGCCGGCGCACGCGCCCTCGCCGGAGCCGTACCGGCCGGCCCCGCGGACCCGGACGGCTGGATCCGCGTCGACCTCGATGTCGAATCGCCGGCCGTGGCGGTCGGCGACCTGCTCCGGCTCGGGACCGAGGCCGAGGTGATCGGCCCGCCCGAGCTCCGCCAGGCCCTCGCCGACACCGTCGCCGCACTGGCCGAGCGGTACGGCTGAAGCGACCGTCGCCCGTCACGTACCGGACGGATCACCGTGCCCGGCACGCCGCGGGACTTCGTCGACACGACCGGTCACCACCAGGTCGCCGTCCGGGGTGCGCCGCGCGAGGTCGCCGGTGCGCAACCAGCCGCCGGTGGTGAACGAACGGGCGTTCTCCTCGGGCGCCCGGTAGTAACCGCGCACGGTGTAGGGGCCGCGGGCGAGGAGTTCGCCGGGTTCGCCCTCGGGCACGTCCTCGCCGCGGGCGTCGACGATGCGGATCTCGTCGTCGGGCGAGAGCGGGCGGCCCTGCGTGGCGAGCACCGTCTCGTCCGGATCGGCCGGGCGCGTGAGCGTGACCGGCCCCTCGGCCCGGCCGAAGACCTGCTGCAGACGACAGCCCAGTTCGGGGCCGACCCGTTCGGCGGTCGCCCGCGGCAGGGGAGCGCCGCCGACCTGGAGGAGCCGCAGACTGCTCACGTCGGCGCCGACCGTGGGAAGTGCGTCGAGCCAGAGCCGGGCGGTGGCGGGCTCCACCGAAGTGACGGTGATCCGCTCCCGTTCGATGACCGGGAGGCACTCGGCGGGCCCCGGTCCGTCGGCCAGGACGACGGTGGCGCCGACGGAGAGGGTGCCGATGATGCCGGGGCAGCCGAAGGCGAAGCCGGACGCTGCGGGCAGCGCGGCGAGGTACACGTCGTCCTCGGTCAGCGACACCAGCTCGGCGGCGGCCCGGGCCTGGTAGGCGTAGTCGTTGTGGGTGCGCGGAACCAACCGCGGCGCTGCCGCGCCACCTTCGGACAGCAGGAAGAACGCGACCTGGTCGGCGCTCTGCGCGAGCGCCGGCGCGGGCGGGGCGTCGATGGAGCCCAGCGGGAAGTAGTGGCAGCCCGCCGGGTCCGTCGTGAAGCCGCCGTACGGGGACGGGGCACCCGGCGCCTCCAGGGTGAACACCCGCCGCAGGAAGGGCCCGCCGGCCGCGATGCCGGCGGCCATCGCCGTGTGGTCGAAGCCCTGGTGGGTGGAAGGACCGACGTAGCCACGGGCCTCGGTGACCCGTGCGAGGTGGGACACCTGCGCCGCGCGGTGCGAGAGCGGGCAGAGCACGGGGACCACGCCGACGCGCATCAGTGCGAACACGACGGTGACGAACTCGGGCACGTTCGGCAGCTGGACGACGACCCGCTGCCCGGGCCGCAGGGCGAGCAGCCGGAACCCGGCGGCCATGCGGTCCACACGCCGGTTCAGCGCCGCGTACGTGAGGCGGGTGGCACCGTGGACGAGCGCGGTCCGCGGCCCGTACGCGAGGGCCCGGTCGCGCAGCAGGTTGTCCAGCGTGTTGCCGCGCCAGTGGCCGGCGGCCCAGTAGCGGTCGACGAACGCCTCGGGCCAGGGCGTACAGCCGTCGAGCATGGATCCCATGTGTTACCCCCCCAGTGTCACCGTCCTGACCTTGGTAGATCCAAATCTTTCGGTGCCCCGCACGCAATGTGCTGTCCGAACCATGGCCGTTGGACTCCCTCAGCGGAAAGTCCAATGAGCGCCACGGACCGTCAGGGGCGGTACTCCCAGCGGACCTCGCCGTCCTCGCGGTGCGGGGTGGGAGCGAAACCGCAGGCCGCGGCGACCGCCGCCGAGGCGTGGTGTTCCGGGTGCACGTGCGCGAGCAGCCGGCCCACGGGCAGCTCCGCCAGCCACGCCGTGACGGCCCGAGCCGCCTCGGTGGCGAACCCCCGGCCCTGCCACGGCGTCCCGACCACCCAGGCCAGCTCGGCCGTGTCCGAAGCGGGGGTGACGGTGGCCTGCACGGTCCCCACCAGCCGCCCCTCCCCGCGCAGCCGCAGTACCCAGTTGCACCACACGACCTCCGGGTCGGGAGCCCCGGCCGCCAGCCGTGCGTACCGCTCCCGCAACGCATCGGCCCCGAGCGGGGCACCACCGATGAACTCGTGCAGCACGGGATCGCCCAGCACCCGGGCCATCTCCACGGCGTACTCGGCCCGCAACGGCAACAGCTCAAGCCGGCCGGTGGCGATCTCCCCGGCACGGACGGTACGCATGCTCATCGGGTGAGTGTGCCTGTTCGGGGCGGGTTTCGGGTAGCGCCCTGCGTGGTCGGTCGGCGCGGTGCCGCGGCTCAGGCGGGAGGTTCCACCTCCAGGAAGCGGCGGTGGCGCGGCCCCCGGTAGAGGAGGCAGCCCCAGCCCAGGGGTTCCAGTGCGGACGCGCAGGCCTTGAGGCGTTCGTGCTCCGCCTCGGCCGCGCCGCCGCCCGGCGGGCCGACCCAGGTCACCTCGACCCGTCCCTCCTCCGACGGGCCGGGCGTCACCCGGTACCCCGTCCGCGTACGCCGGCCCTCCGGGTCGAGCGCCGACGGGGTGAGGCCCGCCGCCTCCAGTACGAGGGCCACCGCGCGCGGCATCTGCCGCAGCTCCCACGGGGCGGGAACCGCCGTGCCCGCCCGGCCGTTCACCAGGCGGCGGATCTGCAACAGCCCCTCGTACGCCGTCCGGACCTCGGCCGCCCGCGCCGCCGTGGCGGGCCGCTGTGGTCCGTCCCCGGTCGCGGGCTCGAAGCCCTGCCCCGGAGCCGTCACCGCCACCACCCACCCTCGGTCTGAGTACCTCACACCCAACGACCTGAGTATCCGTCCCGATTCCCCGCTGGCGCGCCGCTGATCGAATGAGGGGCATGACCTCCGAGGCCGCCGCCCGCACCGCGCACCGCCCGCGCCGCATGCAGCACGTGACCACCGCCGGCTCCGCCCTGGCCGTGGCCCTGGTTCCGCTCGTGGTCGGGGTCCTGGTGGCCAAGGGCATGGCCACCGACCCGCACACCCCCGTCAACGCCCTCATCACCGGCGGCGGCCAGCGGGCGGGCCTGCCCCGGGCCGAGTGGCGGCGGCGCGGCCACGACACGGTGCGACGGCTGCGCACCGCGCGTCTGCACACGGCCCGCCGCTGTGCCTCGGTCCGCGCCCGCCGCCGCCCCGCGTCCTGACGAGAACTCGGTGGCGGACCGGGGCGATCGCGGCACACCATGCAACGCATGAGCGATCAACCCGCGCGATGGACCCAGGCAACCGTGTACCCCGACATGTGGGCCGACCCGGCCGACGACCCCCGCAACAACGAGGACAGCCCGGACGGCGAGCTCGCCACCCTGCTGGACTTCCTGACGAACTACCGCATCACCTTGCGGATGAAGTGCGAGGGCCTCGACCCGGAGCAGCTGGCCCGGCGGTCGGTGCCGCCGTCGACGATGTCGCTGCTCGGCCTGCTCCGCCACATCGCCGAGGTGGAACGCGACTGGCGCAACTGGATCACCGACGGCGACCCGCTGCCGAAGCTGTACGGCGAGAAGGACGCCGACTTCGCCGGAGCCGTCGCCGACCAGGCCGTGGTCGACTCCGCGTACGCCGATCTGGAACGCGAGCAGGCGGCGACCGACGCCGCCCTGGCCGGCCACGCGGACCTGGGTGAACGGGCGGGCAAGGAGCGGATCGCGATCCGGGAGCTGATGGTGCACCGGATCGACGAGTACGCCCGCCACTGCGGACACGCCGACCTGCTGCGCGAGTGCGTCGACGGAAGGGTGGGCCAGTGACGGCCGAGGTCTAGCCGGCGGGCGCGAGAGGTTCCTGCAGTTCCGTGACCCACTGGTCACGGTCCTGCGGGCAGGCCAGGGTCAGCTCGCGCGCGTACCCCGCCGAGCGGTGGCCGTTCGCGTCGATCCACCGCGCCAGCGCCTGGGCGGTCGGCAGGACGCCGTCCATCGAACCCCGGTGCACCACGGTCGCGGCCCGTTCGACCCCGGGCAGCTCCACCACCCGGACCGTGCCCCCGAGGTCCTCGGCGCGCACCGAGGCCCCCACCGGCAGCCCGGCGTGGACGAGAACGGCCCCGGCCTCGGCCCCCGGCGCGTCCTCGTAGTACGCGATCCCCGGGCCGGTCGCAACCACCCCGGCGGCCTCGATCCGGCGGCAGAGCTCGTCGTAGAGCGGGCCGATGACCGGCCCGATGTCCTGCGGCTCATAGCTCCCCGCGACCCCGGTCAGTTCGACGAGCCGGACGGGCGGAAGGCTTTTCACGACGATGTCGACGGTGGACATGGATCCCTCGCTCTCGATGGTCCGCAGCCTCGCCTCGACCTGGTTCAGCCGGGCCGCCGCCGCGGCCATGGCCGACTCCAGCTCCGCCCGGCGCAGCCGCAGCATGCCGCGCAACTCGTCCGCGTCCAGCCGTTCGTCGAGGATCGACCCCACCTGGTCCAGGCTGAAGCCGAGCTCTTTGAGCGCGATGACACGGTTGAGGCGGGCGAGCTGTTCGGCCTCGTAGTAGCGGTAGCTGCTGGTCGGGTCGACACGTGCCGGGCGCAGCAGTCCGATGGCGTCGTAGTGGCGCAGCATGCGGACCGATACCCGGCCGTGCTTGGCGAAGTCTCCGATGGTGTACATGACGCCTTCCAGTGCAGGCCCTGACACGGTGGGAGGGTCAAGTCCTGAGCGGTATCCGCTGGTCAGCGCCCATACTGCCGGATGCACAGGTCCACGATGGACGGCGGTACGGAACCCTCGGCCGCCGGGCACGGCTCGTCGGGCCGGGCCGGCGGGGCCGGCTGCCGGGCCGTGCGCGGCGGCACGGGATTGGCCGGGCGCGCCCGGTGGGGCGCCACCGGCGGTTTCATGCTGCGCGCGGCGGGCGGCCGGACGGAGCCGGCGGGGAGCCGCGCCGGGGTGTTCGGGGCCGGGGGAGCGGGCGGCTGGCCGGGGGCGGCGGCCGAGGGCGGCGCACCGGGCGCCCCGGATGCGCCCCGCGCACCCGGGGCAACGTGCGTGTCCCCCGGGTCCGGCATGCTCCCCGGGCCCCCGGTGTGCTGCTGCGTGTCCTGCGTGTCCTGCGCGTCCTGGGCGTTCGCGGGCACCGAGCTGCCGCGCGACGGGGCCGGGGCGCCTTCCGGGCCCGTGGAGACGCAGCCGCTGCTCGCGAGCAGCACGAGGAGGGACAGGGGCAGGGCCCGGCGTAACTGCATCCGACCACCATGCCGTACCGGACGGCCGGCCGGGTCCCCGCGCTCACGCGTCCGGGTGACGCGGCCCCGGGTCCGGGCCGGAACCCGGCCCGCAGCCGGGCTCGGGCCGGGGGTCTTCGCTGGTCCTCGGGGCCTCCTCGGGCCCCCGGCTGCCGAAAACGATTGCCGGGACCTGGATTTTCCGTAGTCTGCCGGAGGACGGGAACGACAGTGCGAACGCCGGGGGTGGCGCGCCCCCCGGTACCCCGCGCTGCCCCGCCTTCGCATCCCGACGGACCGTACGGAGTACCGATCCATGACCGCAGCCGACGCGCCCGGCGACCCCGCGGCGCTTCCCGACGCATCCCCGACCACCCCGCAGCGCGCGCCCTGGAAGGGCTGGGCGGCCGTCCTGGCCGTCGCGCTCGCGATCTTCTGCCTGATCACTTCCGAACTGCTGCCCGTCGGCCTGCTCACCCCCGTCGGGGACGCCTTCAGGGTCTCCGACGGCGCCGCCGGGCTGATGGTGACCGTGCCCGGGCTCGTCGCCGGCCTCTGCGCCCCGCTCGTCACCGTCGGCGCCGGCCGGCTCGACCGGCGCCTCGTCCTGTGCGCGCTGATCGCCCTGACGGCGGCCGCCAACCTGGCCGCCGCCCTCGCCCCGGGCTTCGCCGTGCTGCTGGCCGCGCGCCTGCTCGTCGGGGTCGGCGTCGGCGGCTTCTGGGCGCTGGCGGGCGGGCTCGCCGTACGGCTCGTTCCGCAGCGGGACGTGGGCCGGGCCACCGCGCTCGTCTTCGGCGGCGTCCCCACCGCCTCGGTGCTCGGCGTTCCCGCCGGCACGCTGCTCGGCGAACTCGCCGGGTGGCGGGTCGCCTTCGGTGCGGTCGGGGTCCTCGGCCTCCTCGCGCTGGCCGCGCTGATCCTGCTGCTGCCCCCGCTGCCGCCGACCCGGGAGGTCACCTTCCGTGCACTCCCCGCCCTGCTGAGCGGGAACCGGGGGGTCCGGGCCGGGGTGGTCGTCACCTTCCTGGTGGTCACCGGTCAGTTCGCGGCCTACACGTTCGTACGGCCCGTCCTGCAGGACGTGTCCGGCATCGACGCGGCGTACGTGAGTACCCTGCTCCTCGGTTACGGGGTGGCCGGCGTCGTGGGGAACTTCCTGGCCGGCGCGCGCGATGCCTACCGGGCGGTCCTCGTGATCAGCACCGCCCTGACCGTGGTCCTCGGGCTGATCGCGACCCTGCCGGGCGCGGTCGCCGGGACCGCGCTGCTGCTCGCCTGGGGGCTCGCGTACGGGGGTGTGTCCGTGAGCGTCCAGGGCTGGATGATCAAGGCGGCGCCGACCGCCGCCGAAGCCGCCACCTCGCTGATGGTGGCCATGTTCAACCTGGCCATCGCGGCGGGTGCATTGGCGGGCGGGTTCGCGGTCGACGGGATCGGGGCCCCGGCGGCCCCGCTCACGGGGGCCGCGCTGATGCTCCTGGCGGCGGTCACGGTCACCCTCACCGTCACGGTCCGGATGCCGAGGGCTACCGCGGCCGACCAGTAGACCGGATGGATCGGGCAGTTCGGACACCCGGCTTGACCCGGGCCATCCCGGGAGGCAAGAGTGCGCCCGATCAAGCACTCAAGAACCACCTCATGAGCTGCACTTCGGAGACATCTCATATGTTCATATCGGTCCGCTCTTCGCTTGGCCCCATGACCACCGCAGGTGCCCTCGTACCGGGCGCCGTGACGGGCGCGGTCCCGGTCGCGCGGCAGCGGAGGGCCTGACCGGCCGGGTGGGGGCCGGCACCGCACCGCCGCGCCGGTCCCCATCCCCGCAGGGAGACAACCGTGTCCCACCACTCCGATGAGAGCGCCGGCGTCCCCGACGACCGCCTGCTCGTACGCCCCTACGTCGCCCCCTCCGGGCCGCCGATCCGGTCGACGGCACCTGCTTGGCCGGACGCCGGACCCGTCTCCGACCCCTTCGGCGCGCCCGGGGGCCGGCACGCCGACCCCGGGCGCGCTCCCGGCGCGGAGCCGTTGGACGCCGGGGGCGGCGCAGGCGGAGCAGGTGTCACGAGTTTCGCCGTCGCCGCCGGCGGGGCCGCCGCGAACGGTGCCCGCGCCGCCCGGCGGGACCGCGGCGGCCGGCTCCCGCTGGCGGTCCTCGCCCTGCTCGCGCTCGGGGCGGCCGGTTCGCTGGTGTGGCTGCTGAGCGGCCCCGACCCGCGGCCCGACCGGGCCGTGGTCCGGCCGGATCTGTCTGTTCCGGTGCTTCCGGCGCGCCCCGGTGCCGGGTCCGACGGCGACGAGCCCTCGCCCGAACGGTCCGTACGGGCCTCCGCGCTCCCGGCGGCCGCACCGGCGTCCTCGGCCGGGCCGTCCCCTGCAGCGAGTCCCAAGCCGACGCCCCCGCCCAGCGCGTCGGCCGGGCCGCCGTCGGCGTCTTCCGGGACGCTGCGGATGGGAGACCGCGGGCCGGAGGTGAGCGCCCTCCAGCAGAGGCTCCAGGGGCAGGGGTTCACGTACGTCTCGGTCACCGGCGTGTACGACAGCCAGACCAAGCGGGGGGTCGCGCAACTCCAGCGCGACCGCGACATCAAGGGCGACCAGCCGGGGGTGTACGGCCCGGCCACGCAGGCGGCGTTCGGCAGCTGACGCCCGGTCGGGGCGCGGCCCCGGAGACCGCGGCGTCAGCGGCCGCCGGAGACCCGCAGGACGGCACCCGTCGTGTACGAGGCGTCCGGGGACAGCAGCCAGGCGATGGCCCCGGCGACCTCCTCGGGCTGCCCGGGCCGCCCGAGCGGAATCCCGGCAGCCGCGCGGGCCGGCCGGTCGGGGTCACCCATCGCCGCGTGCATGTCGGTCTCGATGATGCCGGGCGCCACCCCGTTGACCCGGATACCGTCCGGGCCGAGCTCCTTGGACAGCCCCACAGTCAGGGCGTCGGTGGCGGCCTTGGTCGCCGCGTAGTGAACGTACTCGCCGGGGCTGCCGAGGCCGGCGGCCGTCGAGGAAACGTTCACGATGGCCCCGCCGCCGGCCTGTGCCATGTCCCGGGCGGCGCGGCGGCAGGACAGCAGGTACCCGAGCAGGTTGACCTCGACCACGCGCCGCAGGTCCTCGGTCGAGGCGTCGGCGAGCCGGCCGAGCGGTCCGGTCACCCCGGCGTTGTTCACCAGCCCGGTCACCGCGCCGAACTCGGCCCCCGCGATGTCGAAGAGCCGCTCCACCCCGCACTCCTCGGAAGTGTCGCCCCGCACGGTCACGCAGCGCGCGCCGGCTGCCCGTACCCGCTCCGCGACGGCCCCGGCCGCCGCATCGTCCCGGAGGTAGCCGAGCACGAGGTCATGGCCTTCCGCGGCCAGTCGCACACAGGTCGCGGCGCCGATGCCCCGGCTGCCTCCCGGACGACGGGACACGGGGACCTCCAGGGACGGCGGGAAGGCGAGGGCGGGTCAGGCTAACACCGCGATTTCGGCTGGACCAGCACAAATGCCGGGCCGCAGAGTGGACGCCGTTGAACACGACGCCGTCACGCACGGCAACGTCACGTCCCAGGAGTTGCGCCATGTCGACCTTGCGGGTCACCGCCGAAGAGCTGACCGTCCACGAGCACCCGAACGCCGACGCGCTGGAGCTGGCTCAGGTGGGTCTCTACCGCGCCGTGGTCGCCAAGGGCGCGTACCGCACCGGCGAGTTCGCCGTCTACATACCCGAACAGGCCGTGCTGCCCGCGGGCTTGATCGAGGAGCTCGGCCTGACCGGGCGCCTCGCGGGCGGCGCCGCCGACCGGGTCAAGGCCGTCCGGCTGCGCGGTGAGCTGTCGCAGGGGCTGGTGTGCCGGCCGAGCGAGCTGGCCGGCGTGGACCTGGCGCGGGCGGCCGAGGAGGGCACGGACTTCGCCGAGCGGCTCGGGATCACCAAATGGGCGCCGCCCGTTCCGACGACGATGAACGGGGAGGTGGAGGCCGCGCCCGACCTGCTGCCGTGGGTGGACATCGAGAACCTCCAGCGCTACCCGGACCTCTTCGAGCCGGGTGAGCCGGTCGTCCTCACCGAGAAACTGCACGGCACGGCCTGCCTGCTGACGTACGTCGCGGACGGCGAGCGCGTGCTGGTGTCCTCCAAGGGCTTCGGGTCCAGGGGGCTGGCGCTGAAGGAGGAGGAGCGCAACCTGTACTGGCGGGCCGTACGGGGTCACGGCGTACCGGAGGCGGCCGCGAAGGCCGCCGCCCGGCTGGGCGCCACCCGGATCGGCGTGTTCGGCGAGGTGTACGGCGCGGGAGTCCAGGACCTCGGGTACGGAACCGATGCGCGTACGGCCGCCAAGGGTCCGGGATACGCCGTCTTCGACGTGTCCGCCGAGATCGACGGGCAGGTGCGGTGGCTGGATCCGCAGGAGCTGTTCCCGGACGGCGAGCTGCCGCTCGTACCGCGACTGTTCGAGGGCCCGTACGCGCTCGACACGGTGCTGGAGCTGGCCAGTGGCCGGGAGACGGTGTCCGGCCGGGCCGTGCACCTGCGCGAGGGCGTCGTGATCCGCCCGGCCGCGGAGCGCCACAGTCCGGTCGTCGGCGGCCGCGCCATCGCCAAGGCGGTCAGTCCGGCGTACCTGACCCGCAAGGGGGGCACGGAGTACGAGTGACCCGGCGCTCCGGCGCTCCGGTGCTCCGGCGGGCCTGGAGGCCCCGGGCCCCGGCCCTGTCGTCAAAGTCCCGCCCGGCCTGCGGCGCCCGGCACTGCACCTCGCTGCGTTGTCGGGGCGCCCGAGTACGTCCAGTACGCGGGCGCCCCTCCGCCTTGCGATGCACGGCGCCCGGGCGCACCTCCCAGCGGTAGCCGGGGGAACACCGCCGGTCTGACCGGCGCTACTTCGACGGCAGGACCTAGCCGCGTTGGGTCAAGGACGTCTGCCAGCCCGGTTGTTGTGGGGCGGCGGGCGGGGCCGGGCGGCGGCCGCCGGTGGTGAAGAAGGCCGAGAGGGGGAGCGTGGCCGCTCCCACCGTGACCGCGTCCGGGCCGAGGGAGCCCAGGTCGATGGAGACACGGGCGGCCGGGTGGCGCAGCGAGTAGCGCGTCGCGTGCTCCCGTACCGCCGGGAGGATGTACGGGCCCAGCAGCAGCCCCGCCCAGCCGCCGATGAGGATCCGCTCCGGACGGAACAGGTTGATCACGTCCGACAGGCCCGCGCCGAGGTACTCCGCGGTCTCGGCGAGGAGTTCCCGGGCCACCGCGTCGTCCCCGACGGCCGCCGCCAGCAGGGCGGCGAGGGCCTCTTCCTCGTCCGCCGCCGGGGCGAGGTGGCCCCCGCCGCGCTCCGCCCAGCGCGCCAGCAGTGACTCCGCCCCCGTGTACGCCTCCAGGCAGCCCAGTGCCCCGCACCGGCAGCGCCGGCCGCGGACCGAGACCGTCAAGTGGCCCCACTCCAGGGGGGTTCCCTCGGTGCTGCCGCCGTCCGGCGAGCCGTCCGTGATCCGGCTCGCGCCGACCCCGGACCCGAACAGGACGACGACGGCGTCCCGCGCCCCCCGCCCCGCCCCGAACCACATCTCGGCCTGGCCGAGCGTCCGCGCGCCGTTGTCGATGAGGTACGGGACCTCCTGCGGTAGTGCCCCGGTCGCGCGCAGCAGGGCCTCCAGCGGCACCGCGTCCCAGCCGATCGTCTGCCCGTGCACGACCGCTCCGCCGGGGGCCCCGCGGTCCACGATGCCGGGGACCCCCACCCCCACGCCGAGCAGCCGGTCCGTTCCGACCCCGGCCCGGGCGAGCACCGCCTTGATCCCGGTGCGGACGTGGTCCACGATCGGGCCGACGTCGTAGCAGCCGCGCGGCAGCAACGGCAGCTCGGTACGGGCGAGTTCGTTCAGGGTCAGATCGAACAGCTCGACGCGGACGCGGGTCTCGCCGACGTCGACCCCGATCAGGTGGGCGCTGCCGGGGGCCACGCGCAGCAGGGTGCGCGGGCGGCCGCCGTCCGAATCCACGATGCCGGCCTCCTCCAGCAGCCCGTCCGCGATGAGTTCGCCGACGACGTTGCTGACGGACCCGGAACTCAGCCCGGTCGCGGGGCCCAGTTCCTGGCGGCTCATCGGCCCGCCGAAGTACAGCCGCTGGAGCACGGCGCTGCGGTTGCCGCGCCGCAGGTCCCGTACCGTCCGGCCGCCACGCCCTGTCGTCATCTGGCTCCTCCCGCACTGCAGTTGGTCGCAACATACCCCTGCGCGAGCTCTTGACGCGACCCTTTCACGAGGCTTAACTCACGTCCTAAATTAAGGCCTGGGCCAATGGGCGCCGATGAGGTGCCCCGGCCGGGACCGCCTGCCGGCCTTCCCCCGACCCTGCCGAAAGGGGCCGATCCGCCATGCGCAGAATCCGAGCCGCCGCCACGACCGCGCTCACCGTCTCCCTCCTCGCCACCACCGCCACGGCCTGCGGCGGCGGCACCACGAACGGCGGGGGCGGCTCCAACGCCGCCCCGAAGGAGCTGACCTATTGGGCCTCCAACCAGGGCCCCGACCTCGCGGCGGACCGGGCGACGCTCGGCCCGGAGCTGAAGAAGTTCGAGGAGCGGACCGGCATCAAGGTGAAGCTCGAAGTCGTCCCCTGGTCCGACCTGCTCAACCGGATCCTCGCCGCCACCGCCTCCGGGCAGGGCCCCGACGTCCTCAACATCGGCAACACCTGGTCCGCCTCCCTCCAGGCCACCGGAGCCCTGCTCCCTTGGGACGCAGGGCACTTCGCAGCGATCGGCGGCAAGGACCGCTTCGTGGAGTCGGCCATCGGCTCGGCGGGTGCCGCCGGCCAGGACCCGGCCGCCGTCCCGCTCTACTCGATGGCCTACGCGCTCTACTACAACAAGAAGATGTTCCAGGAGGCGGGCATAGCGAAGCCCCCGGCCACCTGGGACGAGATGGTCACCATCGGCCGGCAGCTGTCCAAGGACGGCAAGTGGGCCCTCGGCGCGGAGGGCGCCAACCTCGCCAACAACATCCACCAGGCCTTCGTCCTCGCCAAGCAGCACGGGGCGGACTTCTTCGACGCGGCCGGCAAGCCCGCCTTCGACTCCCCGGGCGCCGTCGACGCCGTCAAGCAGTACGTCGACCTCATGGCCAAGGACGAGATCATCGCGCCGGGCAACGCCGAGTACGCCCAGAACCAGTCGCTCCAGGACTTCGCCAACGGCAAGACCGCCATGGTCCTGTGGCAGAGCGCCGCCTCCTCCTTCAAGAGCCACGGCATGAAGGAGGGCGACTGGGGCGTGGCCCCGGTCCCGGTTCCCGCGGGCGGCACGCCCGGCACCGGCCGGGGCACCAACTCGATGGTCGCCGGCATCAACCTCGCCGTCTTCAAGAACACCGACAACATCGACGGCTCCCTCACGTTCGTGAAGTTCATGACCAGCGAGGAGGAGCAGAAGATCCTCAACAAGGCCTACGGCTCCGTCCCGCCCGTCAAGGCCGCCCAGGGCGACCCCGCCTTCGCCGGCGAGGACCTCTCCGTGCTCCGCACCACCCTGGGAACCAGCGCCGCCCCGCTCCCGCAGGTCCCGCAGGAGTCCCAGTTCGAGACCGCCGTCGGCACCGCCGTGAAGGAGCTCTTCGCCGACGCCGCCGCCGGCCGTCCCGTGACCACCGAGTCGGTCAAGGCCAGGCTCACCAAGGCGCAGCAGCAGATGGCGAGCTGAGTCCGGCCCCATGAGCCCCAAGACCGCACGCCTGCGCCGCAGTGCCCTGCCCTACCTGCTGCTCCTGCCCGCCCTACTCCTCGAACTGCTCATCCACCTCGTCCCGATGGTGATGGGCATCCTGATGAGCTTCCGACAGCTGACCCAGTTCTTCATCCGCGACTGGTCCCGCGCCCCCTGGACGGGATGGGCCAACTACGAACTGGTCCTCGACGTCGACCGGCCCGTCGGCGATGCCCTCCTGCGCTCCTTCCTCACCACCTGCCTCTTCACCCTGCTCTCCGTCGGCCTGTGCTGGCTGCTGGGCACCGCCGCAGCGGTGTTCACGCAGGAGGGCTTCCGCGGCCGCGGCGTCCTGCGGGCCCTGTTCCTCGTCCCGTACGCGCTGCCCGTGTACGCGGCCGTCATCACTTGGGCGTTCATGTTCCAGCGGGACAACGGCCTGGTGAACCACGTCCTCCACGACCAGCTGGGTCTGGGCGGCGCCGAGCACACCTTCTGGCTGCTCGGCGACAACAGCTTCTGGGCCCTGCTGACCGTCTCCGTGTGGAAGGGCTGGCCGTTCGCCTTCCTCATCGTGACGGCCGCGCTCCAGAACGTCCCCGGGGAGCTGTACGAGGCGGCCGCGCTGGACGGCGCCGGCACCTGGCAGCAGATCCGCCGGATCACCCTGCCCTCGGTCGGCGCCGTCAACCAGGTCCTGGTCCTGGTGCTGTTCCTGTGGACCTTCAACGACTTCAACACGCCGTTCGTGCTGTTCGGCAAATCCGCCCCGGAAGCCGCCGACCTGATCTCCTTGCACATCTACCAGGCCAGTTTCGTCACCTGGAACTTCGGCACCGGATCGGCCATGTCCGTCCTGCTGCTGCTCTTCCTGCTCCTCGTCACCTCCGCGTACCTCCTCGTCACCACACGCGGACGGAGGCACGAGCGTGTCTGACCACCGGTCACCGCTGGATCCGCCCACCTCCTTCAGGGTGGTCCGCGCCGTCTTCCTCACCCTGCTCACCGGCTTCGTGCTGCTGCCCGTCTACGTGATGGTCACCAGCTCCCTCAAGCCGCTCCAGGACGTCGCCGGCCGCTTCCGATGGATCCCCAGCGGGCTCACCGTCCGCCCCTACATCGACATCTGGCACACCGTCCCGCTCGCCGAGTACTTCGTGAACTCCCTGATCGTGGCGGGCGCGGCCACCGCCGCCTCCGTGGTCATCGCCGTCTTCGCGGCCTACGCGGCCAGCCGCCACCGCTTCCGCGGCAGGCGACTGTTCACCGTCACCGTGCTCTCCACCCAGATGTTCCCCGGGATCCTCTTCCTCCTCCCGCTGTTCCTGATCTTCGTGAACATCGGCAACGCCACCGGGACCGCCCTCTACGGCTCCCGCGGCGCGCTGATCCTCACGTACCTGACCTTCTCCCTCCCCTTCTCCATCTGGATGCTGATCGGCTACTTCGACTCGGTGCCCCGCGAGCTCGACGAGGCGGCCACCGTCGACGGCTGCGGCCCCCTCGGAGCCCTGCTGCGCGTCGTGGTCCCGGCCGCGGCCCCCGGCATCGTCGCCGTCGCCGTGTACGCCTTCATGACCGCCTGGGGCGAGGTGCTCTTCGCCTCCGTCATGACGAACGACACCACCCGCACCCTCGCCGTCGGACTGCAGGGCTACTCCACGCAGACCGACGTCTACTGGAACCAGATCATGGCCGCCTCGCTCGTCGTCAGCATCCCCGTCGTCGCCGGATTCCTGTTGCTCCAGCGGTACTTGGTGGCCGGACTCACGGCAGGAGCCGTCAAATGACCCTTTCCGGAACGCGTTTCGACACCGCCCCCGGCACCCCCGGCGACGGCATCGACCTGGCCGCCCTGCCCCGCGACTTCGCCTGGGGCACCGCGACCTCCGCCTACCAGATCGAGGGAGCGGTCGCCGAGGACGGCCGGGCCCCCTCCATCTGGGACACCTTCTCCCACACCCCCGGCGCCGTCGACGGCGGCCACACCGGCGACACCGCCTGCGACCACTACCACCGCTGGCGCGAGGACATCGCCCTGATGCGGGAGCTCGGCACCAACGCCTACCGGCTGTCGGTCGCCTGGCCACGGGTGGTCCCCGGTGGCGACGGCCCCGTCAACGCCAAGGGCCTCGCGTTCTACGACCGGCTCGTCGACGCACTGCTCGCGGCCGGGATCACCCCCTCCGTCACCCTCTACCACTGGGACCTGCCCCAGGTCCTCCAGGACCGGGGCGGCTGGCCCGAGCGGGAGACCGCCGAGCACTTCGCCGAGTACGCCGGGCTCGTCGCCGCACGCCTCGGGGACCGGGTCACCCAGTGGGCCACGCTCAACGAACCGCTGTGCTCGGCGTGGATCGGCCACCTGGAGGGCCGGATGGCCCCCGGCTGGACCGACCTCACCGCCGCGGTGCGCGCCTCCTACCACCTGCTGCTCGGCCACGGCCTCGCCACCCGGGCCGTGCGGGCCGCGGCCCCCGGCGCACGGATCGGCATCGTCAACAACCTCTCCACCGTCGAGCCCGCCACCGACGCCGAAGCCGACCGGGCGGCGGCCCGCCGCATGGACGGGCACGTCAACCGGTGGTGGCTCGACCCCGTCCACGGCCGGGGCTTCCCCGCCGACATGCGCGAGGTCTACGCCGTGGACCTCCCCGAACACCCCGGCGACGCGGAGGCCATCGCCACCCCGCTCGACTGGACGGGGCTGAACTACTACTTCCCGCAGATCGTCACCGACGACCCGGCGGGCCCGGCCCCGTACGCCCGCCAGATCGACCGGCCCGGCGTCCCGCGCACCGGGATGGACTGGGAGGTCGACGCGAACGGCCTGGAGATCCTGCTCATGCGGCTGACCGAGGAGTACGGGGCCCGCCGCATCCACGTCACCGAGAACGGCTCCTCGTACCCCGACACCGTCGCCGCCGACGGCAGCGTGCACGACCCCGAACGGGCCCGGTACCTGACCGGGCACCTGGCGGCCTGTGCCCGCGCCGCCCGCCGCGGCGCACCGCTGGCCGGGTACTACGCCTGGTCCCTGCTGGACAACTTCGAGTGGGCCTACGGCTACGACAAGCGCTTCGGCCTCGTCCGCGTCGACTACGCCACCCAGCGCCGCACGGTCAAGACCAGCGGCCGCCGCTACGCCGAGGTGATCGCCGCCCACGGGGCCCTGTGAGAGCGCGGGCCACCGCGCCGCGCCGTGCCCGCCCCGCTTCTCGGGGCGGGCACGGCCCTTCGTGATGGGATGGGTGGGGGAGTGCTTCAGCAGCTCACGGCACACGGCTCACGGAGAGGTCGGTAGATGTCCGAGGACACCATGCGGGCGATGGCGTACGAGACGTACGGCGGGACGGAGGTGCTCACCGAGACCCGCCTGCCGATGCCCAAGTTGGCTCCCGGCGAGATCCTCGTCCGGGTCAAGTGCGCCGGGGTCAACCCCGTCGACTGGAAGATCATGGCCGGCGGTCTCGACGGCCTGATGGACGTCACGTACCCGGTCGTCCCCGGCTGGGACGTGGCCGGCACCGTCGAGCGGGTCGGCATCGACGTGCCCGAGTTCTCGGTCGGCGACGAAGTCATGGCCTACGCCCGCAAGGACTACGTGCACGGGGGGACCTTCGCCGAGTACGTCAGCGTCCCCGTCCGGGCCGCCGCGACCAAGCCCGCCTCGCTCAGCTGGCACGAGGCGGCCGGGCTGCCGCTGGCCGGGCTCACCGCGTACCAGTTGCTCACCCGGCTGGCCACCGGCATGGACGACATCGTCCTCATCCACGGCGCCGCGGGCGGCGTCGGCTCCTTCGGCGTGCAGATCGCCCGCGCGCTGGGAGCCCGGGTCATCGGCACCGCCTCCCCGCGCAACCACGACCGGCTGCGCGAACTCGGCTGTGAACCCGTCGCGTACGGGGACGGCCTGGTCGACCGGGTGCGCGCGCTCGCCCCCGACGGGGTCACCGTCGTGGCGGACTTCGTCGGGGGCGTCCTCGACGTCACCCAGGCGGTCCTGGCGAAGGGCGGCCGACACGCCTCCATCGCCGACCACACCGTGCTCGGCGCGGGAGGCCAGTGGATGTGGGTCAGGCCGGACGCGGAGGGCCTGGCCGAACTGGGCCGCCTCGCCGAGAGCGGGCAGCTCAAGGTGACCGTCGCGAAGACCTTCCCGCTGGCTGAGCTCGCGGCGGCGTTCGAGCTCAGCCAGACCGGGCGCACTGCCGGCAAGATCATTATCGAAGTGTGAGGTTCCGTCAGCTCGCCGTAATGGTCGGCACGTTGTGCAGGCCCACCATCGTGCGGACGGCCGGGGGCAGCCAGTCCCCGGCCCGCCCCGCGGTCCCGCCGCCCAGGTGCTCCAGGATCTGCTCCGGGGTCGGCCGGGCGGTCGGCCGGGAGGAGAGGCAGGCCGTCACGATCGCCGACAGGTCCGCGGGCAGCATCCGCAGGGCCGACTCCAGCTCCGCTCCCGCCGGGAAGGGCGCGGCCCCGCAGGCATGGGCCAGCACCATCCCGAAGGCGTACGCGTCGACGGCCGGCGTGAGTGGCGCCCCTGTCAGCTGCTCGGGGGCGAGGAAGCCCCGCGTGCCGATGAGGAAGTCCGTCCTGGTCAGGGCGGTGGCATCCACCGCCCGGGCGATCCCGAAGTCGATCACCCGCGCACCCGCCTCCGCGATGATGACGTTGCCGGGCTTCAGGTCCCGGTGGATGATCCCGCAGGCGTGGATCCCCTCCAGCGCCTCGGCCACCCCCAGCGCGAGGGCGCGCAGCGTCCGGGCGGGCAGCGGTCCGAGCTCCTGAAGGACGGTGTGCAGGGACGGGCCCGGAATGTACTCCGTCACCAGCCACGGACGCTCTCCCTCGGGAGAGGCGTCCACCACCTGTGCCGTGTGGAAGCCGCCCACCCGGCGCATCGAGTCGATCTCCCGCGCGAACCGCTTCCGGAACCCGGGGTCCGCCGCCAGTTCGGCCCGTACGACCTTCACCGCGACACGCCGCTCACCGGGCGACAGCCCCAGGTAGACCGTGCCCATCCCGCCCTCGCCGAGCCGCGCGGTGAGCCGGTAGCGTCCGACCTGTCGCGGGTCGTCCGGCAGCAGCGGATCGTGCTTGACAGGCCGTGGGGGCACCCCGGCCGGCGTCCCCGCCTCGGCCTTGAGGACGGCGGCCCTGGCTTCGCCCTCCGCGCGCAGAATGAAGGAATGCTTCTCGCCCTCGGCGCGCAGCATCTCGGACTGCCGGGCGCCTTCGGCCAGGAGGATCGCGGCGCGCTTGTCGCGGTCGGCGGTGACCTGCCTTTCCATCGCGGCCAAGATGGAGGTCGGCGGGTCGATCGCCTTGAGCTCGACGCGGTTGACGCGGATGCCCCACTTGCCGGTGGCCTCGTCGAGGACGCCGCGCAGGGCGGCGTTGATCTCCTCGCGGGAGTTCAGGGTCCGTTCCAGGTCCATGCCGCCGATGATGTTGCGCAGGGTGGTGACGGTGAGCTGCTCGATGGCCTGGATGTAGCTGGCGACCGCGTACGTCGCGGCCCGCGGGTCGGTCACTTGGAAGTTGATCACCATGTCCATGTTGACGACCAGGTGGTCCCGAGTGATGACCGGCTGCGGCGGGAGCGGCACGACCTGCTCGCGCAGGTCGATGCGGTTGCGGACCCTGTCGATGAACGGGACGACGATGTTGAGGCCCGCGTTGAGGGTCCGCGTGTAGCGGCCGAAGCGTTCGACGATGGCGGTGCCGGCCTGCGGGATCACGTGGATCGCCTTGACCAGTGCGATGAATAACAGAACCACCAGGATGATCAGGACGATGATGATCGGCTGCATGCGGCTCCCCGTGCCCTTCCGGCTCTCTGCGCTGCCCCGTTGAGCGGAGTTTCGCAGAACACCGTTGCCGCGCACACCGGTTGGCCGATGTTGCCCCGGCCGCCCGGGTGCGGGACGGCCGGGGCCTGCGGTGGATCAGGGGTACGAGACCACCGTGGACGGGGTCGTCGACGTCCCCGAGGTGGGGGCGCCCGTCGTGTTGATGACGTGTTCGTACTGGCCCTTGCCGCCGAGGGAGACGACGAGCAGGTCGTGGAACCTCACGCCCGGCTTCACCGGCGCCTGGAAGCCGTGGTCCTGACGGATCGTGGGGTCCACGTTGTAGTAGCAGTAGCTGCCCAGGCCCCAGCCCTCGTGGGTGCTCACCGAATCGGACACCTTGTAGGCCGCGTAGCCCTTGGTGGAGCCGTTCTGGACGGCCGCCTGGTCGGGGGCGTCGTACGCCTTCTCGTTCTGGAAGAAGACCGTGCGGCCGCGCTCCCCGTTCCACTCCACGTCGTACTTGTTGAAGTGCTCGACGAACAGCCCGGTGGCGAGTACGTCGTCACCGTTGACGCGGAAGCCGTAGTCGGCGCGGTTGGTCTCCCAGCCCACCCCGTCGCCGTGGTCGGCGCGCCAGATCCAGGTGTGGTCGACGATCGTGTCGTGGTTGTTGATCACCATGCCGACCGTGGACTTGCCGGGACCGGCGCCGCCGACCCGGATGAACACGTCCTGCACGGTCGTCGGGTTACCGCCGTGGTCCGTGGTCGTACCGGCCGGACCGACCTCCAGCAGGCTCGGTGAGTTGACCGGCCCCGCATCGATCAGGAATCCGGCGAGCCGCACCCCGTCGACGTCGGCGACCTTCATCGCGGTCACCCCGTTGTCCGGGACGATCGTGGCCAGCCCGAGGCCCAGCACGACCGTGTCCGCGCGGTCCACCCGGATCGTCCGGTCGACGTGGTACACGCCCGGGGTGAAGAGCAGGTGCAGGCCCTGGGCCAGCGCCTGGTTCATCGTCGCCGCGGTGGTGCCCGGCTTCACCACGTAGAACCGGCTCAGCGGCAGAGAGGTTCCCTGCGGCGCGCCGCTGCCCCAGGAGGTGCCGCGGGCGTTCACCCGCTTGGCCGGGACGAAGACCTTGTACTCGCTCCCGTCCAGGTAGAGGAACGGCTTCTCCCGCGAGACGGGCGTGGAGTCGAGCGTGGTGTACGGCGGGTTCGGGAAGGACTGGGCGGGCGCACCCTGCACTCCGGAGAAGACCTGGTTCCAGACGCCGTTGCCCCAACCGCCGATCGCACTGTCGCGGGTGTACCACTGCTGCTGCGAGTAGTTGCCGACCTGGCCGTCGATCTGCGAGTCGGCGATGTAGCCGCCGGAGGCCCAGCCGAATCCGTCGGGCGCGAGGTTGAGGCCGCCCTTGACGTGCATCCGACGGAACGGCGCGGCCTGGGAGACCGCCCAGCGGTCGGTGCCGTTCACCGGGTCGAGCGCGAGGTTCTCGGCCGAACGCCAGAAGTTCTGGGTGGCGTTGCCGCCGAACCAGCCGGCGTCGACCGTCACGTCGCCGTTGATCGTGGTGTCGTCGGGGCGCAGGCCCAGTCCCGAGATGGAGGTGTAGAAGCCGATCTGGGCATTGAGGCCGTTGTACGTGCCCGGCTTGAACAGGAACTGGTAGCGACCGGTACCGAACTGGGCCGATTCCTGCTGCCGGAACACCTCGTCGAGCTTGGCCTGGATGCCCGGCGTCGACGGGTCGAAGACGATCACATTGGGCCCGAGGTCGCCGCCACCGGGGAGGGTGGGGCCGCCGCCGGTCGTGCCGAAGACCTGGAACTCGTAGAGCGAGTAGCCCCACTGGGTGGCACGCCGGGTGCCATGGACCCGGACGAAGCGGGCCGTGCCGGTGATGTCGTGGGTCAGGAGCCCGCCGGTGGCGGCGGTCGTGGAGTAGGCGGTGCTCCAGTGGGTGCCGTCGTCGGACAGCTCGATCCGGTACGCCGTCGCGTACGCGGTCTCCCAGCGCAGCACGACCTGGCTGATCTGGGCGGGGGCGCCCAGGTCGACCTGAATCCACTGCGGGTCGGCGAACTGGCTCGACCAGCGGGTGGTGGTGTCGCCGTCGACGGCGGCGGAGGCGGGGGTGCCGCCGTTCTCCTGGCTGGAGGCGGTGGCGGGCCTGCCCTGGGAGAGGAGTACGGGCGCGGCCTGGGCGGCGGTACCCGGCAGCAGGACGAGAAGGGCCGCGACCAGCGCGGCGGCGAGGGCGGCGACCGTCAGTCGCGGGGGATGGTCCGAGAGGCGGGGCATGGGGGGCTCTCCTGACATCGGGGATTGATCCGGGGGATCGAAGCGTGAGTGAACTGCCCGTCAGGTGGAGCGTCAAGGGTTCCAGCGTTCATGAAATGAAGGCGTGAGGGGGCGTCAATTGCCGTTGAGGCCTGTGAACTCGGGGTTTCTTCAATCCTTGTGAAAAGTGTTGACGAAAAAAAGGTGGCCGGACTCTACTGGGACTCGTGACCGCTCTGTCCTGCCGCGCCCGCTGGGTGGGGCAGAGCGTGTCGCAACCCGTCAGTGTTCGGAGAGTGGCCTCGATGGGAGGGGCGCCGCCGCCATGTGTTCGTTACTTGGCGCCGGGGAGGGTGGGAACGGCGAGGGAGGGAACCGTGAGGGTGGGAACCGTGAGGGTGGGAACCGCGCCGCAGTCCGCCCGGACGACCTCGACGCCCGGGAGGTCGGCGGACCAGCGGCCCGCGAGCGCGGCGAGGGCGGCCGTGTCCGGCGGGGCCGAGCCGAGCCCGATCGCGTACCGGGCCGAGGCGGCGGACACCGCGGAGGGTCGCGGCCAGGCGTGCGCGCCGCGGACACCGGCCTCCGCCAGTGCACCGAGCAGTGCGCGCATCCGGCCCCGGGCCCGGCCCAGGTTCTCCTCGAACTCCCGTGGCCCGGACCCCCGTACGGTCACCACGGCCCAGGCCGCGTGCCGACGGTGCAGCGGCGCGGCTTCGGGACCGGCTCCCGCCTCCAGGAGCTCCCACGTGCAGTACAGCTCCCGCACCAGCAGGTCGAGCAGCCCCGGGCCGACCTGGGCCGTGCAGCTGCGGACCGGAGCGGAGGGGGTGAGGACCGTGACGGGGTCAGGGCCGGGTCCGGGGCCCGGGGTCGGCGGCGTCAGGGCGACCGGGTCGCGCCAGTCCCATGCGGCCCAGGTCCCGAAGAACTCCCGCAGCAGGGCCGCGGGGGACAGGTCGACGGCGTCGCGGACCGTACGAGCCGCCAGCACCGCCCAGGCCAGGCCCGGCAGTCCGCCGAACGGCGCCGAGTCCAGCCCCCGGGCCCGGGCCCACGCCTTGACCTCCCGGGCCAGGCGGGCGAACTCCGCCTGCCGCCCGGAGCCGACGAAGTCCCGTACCGCATCGGCGTCGCTCACCGCGCTCAGGGCGATCGAGGCGGCCTCGCCGAGCTCCGCCCGCCGCTGCACCGCCCGCGCCGGATCCACCGCGCCCGTGGCGACGACCACCAGGTCCACGTCCAGTCCGGCCACGCGCAGCCGCAGCCCCGGCACCCGGGCGCCGACGACCTCCCGCACCCGCTCGGCCTCCGGCAGCGCTGCCCCGACCCGCTCCCGTACCTCCCCGATCCCGGGCGCCCCCGGCAGGGCCGCGACCAGATCGAGGTCCGCCCCGGGCAGGGCGCAGCCCGTCCGCCGCGATCCGACGAGGTGCACCACCCCGTCGCCGAGCGCCTTCGCGATCCGGGCCCGCACGCCCTCGGCGTCGGTTTCTGTTTCGGCTTCTGTTTCGGGTTCGGGTTCGGCTTCGGGAGCCAGGGGCGTCTGCAGTTCGGGGACCCACCGCCACCTGCCGGTGCCGAGTTCCACCGTCGCCCGGACCCGCATCGGCTCGTCCCCGCGCCGCGACAGCACCGCGAGCTCCCCGACCCGGGCCGTGGTCCCCGCCCCGGTGCCCCCGAGGCGCGCGGTGGACTCCGTCAGTGCCCGCTGCGGATCGCGGCTGCGCCCCAGCGTCAGGTGCGGCGTGAAGCCGTCGCGCCCCCGGCATCCCGGGAACCGCTCCACGAGGCGCCCCCGCAGCTGTTGCCACGGTGCGTCTCCGTCCGCCGCCGGGTCCAGCCACAGCGTGGCGTCCTCCCGGTGCCCGAAACTGTGCACGCCGGCCAACCGCGCCGTGAACGGCGCCGTCTGCGCGGCGGCTTCGGCCAGCAGCGGCAGCGCCGCCTCGAACGAGGACTCCGGTACGAAGCCGAACAGCAGGTTCACGTGCGCCGGCCAGCGGAGGACCGCCGGGTCGTGCGCGCGACGCAGCTCCTCGACCGCCGGGTCGTGCGGCGGCAGCCACGCCACCGCCGTCCGCGCGGTCGCCCGTACGCCGAGCACCGGGCGCTCGTCGCCCCGCTCCCCGAAGTCCACGACCGCCTCCACTCCGAAGTGGTCGGAGATGAACAGCCCTTCCGGGCCGGGGGCGTTGCCGCGCAGTGCGGCCTCCCGAACCCGTGCGTCCGCCGACCGCAGCAGGACCCGGTCCAGTCGGGCGGCCCGCCCCGACAGCGAGCCCACCGCGGCCAGTGGATTGGCCACCGGATCGAAGGTCGGTGTGGCGTCCTGCACCCCGTGCACCTCGCTCCAGGCATCGCGCATGCCCACCGCGGCCGCCGGCCCCAGCGCTCCGGATCGGCCGTCGTTGAAGTCGCCGAGCAGCGCCACATCCGCATCGATGCCGCTCAAGCCATCGGCGATCCGGGCGAGTTCGGTAGTGCGCCGCCCGGCGCCGTCCTCCGTGTGATCGCTCGTCAGATGGACGCAGGCCACGACGAGCGGCCCGCTCGCGGTGTCCACCGTGACGGCGGCGACCGCCTTGTGCGGCCCCAGCAGGTGCAGCCCCGCCTCCCGGACGGGAAGCCGGCTCAGTACCAATAGCCCGCCGGCGGCGACGTCCTTGCCGCGCGGATCGGTGCCCACCGTGTACCCGGCGCGCACCCACGGCTCCTCCAACAGCATGCCGAGCAGCGCCGGTTCGACCTCTTGGAGGGCGATCACGTCGGCGTCGGCGGCCGCCAGGTCGGCCAGCAGCATCGGCCTGCGGCGGGCGGTGTCGATGCGCGGGGCGTCGTACCGGTCCCACAGCGTGTTCCAGGTCAACAGCCGTACCCGCGCAGGCTCCCGGCCGGTCGACGCGGCCCCGCCGACCGGGGCCGGAGCCGGCCGCCAGGCGCCGCCCGCCGGATCCCATGCGTACGGGGTCCGGGCGGTGAAGAACGGGGCCCGCAGCAGCCGCGGTTCACGGACCCGCCCGGCCGCGGTGGAGTCGATCCGGTCCACACCGCTCGCCCGGTCCCACACGAGCTCGCCGTCCGCCTCGACGAACAGCACCCGGTGCCAGGGGACGTCGCCGCCGGGCACGAACGAGTGCAGCGGGATCCTCTTCGGCGGCGCCCCGCGCTGGTGCAGCCCGAACACGAACCGCGCCGGATCGAACCGGGGGTCCCAGCGGACCTGGTGGTAGAGCTCCTCACTGGTACGCATCAGCCGTCCTCGCCCACTGCCGCCGCTACCGGCGCTTGCGCCGTCGCCCCTGCCGGGTGCGCCGCAGCCGCCCCGATGGTGCCCGCGGTGTCCTCGACGGTCCCGCCCGCGCCGATGTACCAGGTACGGTGCGCCGGCCCCTGCCCGGGATACGGCGGACTGAACCGGTGCAGCTGCGCGGTCAGCACCTGCGCCGGTACGGGATGGGGGCGGACGGCGTTGCGCCGGACCAGCTCCGCCTCCTCGACCAGCACCACGGCCTGGGTGACGAGCGCGTCGCGGCGCTGCGCGACCGCCCCGGCGAGGCCCCGCTGCTGCTCGGTGAGGGAGGTGGCGTCCCACACCACCGTGCCGCCGGCGGCCAGCGCCGCGTCCAACCGGTCCAGGCCCTCGCGCAGCACGTCGGCATTGGCCCGCTGGTCGGCGCGCGAACCACGGGCCGTGCGCAGATCGTCCAGGCTGATGTATGCGGACACGCCCGGCAGACGCCGGGCGTACGTGCTCTTCCCGCTGCCCGAGGGCCCGCACAGCTGCACCAGCCGCGGGAAGCTTCCGTCGCGCCACCGCCAGGTCGCGGCCACCGCCTCCTCGGCAGTGGAGATCCCGCCCCGCGCGAACGCCTCCCGGGCCTGTGCCCAGCACCGGTCCGCCGCGTCCGCGCCGAGGCCCGAGAGGCCCTCCCGCAGCCCGGCGCGCAGCGGACCGAGCGGGTCGGGGCCGAGCAGCCCCGCCTCCTCGGCGTACAGCGCGGACCACTCCACGCACTCCCGCGCTGCGGCGTCCCCCGCGGCGGCCGCCCCGGCGAGTGCGTGCAGCACGCCGAGGTCGGCGGCGACGGCCATCCGGACCAGCCCGGCCCGCCGGCCCTCGTCCGGGAACGGCCGCTGCAGAGACGGGTACAGCCCGACCAGGTCGGCGACCCGCCGGGCGAGCGGCATCCCGAGCGGCCCCGCCCCCAGCCGCGCCCCGATCCCGGCGCGCGGCGCGCGGTGCAGTACGGCGGCCAGTACGCCGGCCAGCCGGGCTTCCCCGCTGCGGCCCGACGCGTCGAGCCGGCCCGCCACCTCGGCGACGACCGGCTCGACTGCGGCGCCCGGCACGGGATCCAGGCCGAGGGCGGCCGACAGCTGCGCCGCGTCCGGCTCGGAGCCCGACCGCACCGCCCACAGCGGAGCCCGCGGACCGAGCCCGTTCGGCACCACCTGCGCGTACATCCAGTGCGCATCGGTCTGAACGTGGCCGCCGCGCACCCACTTGGCGACGCTCCGCCCGAAGTCCGCCCGCGCGAAGCCGGCCACCGTCCGGACGACGTAGCCCTCCTGCCGTGCGGTGTCGAGCCGCAGTTTGCGCAGCGCGCGCTCGTCGAACACGCCCCGCCAGAGCACCCGAGGGGTGGGCACCCCGAGGCCGCGCAGGAAGCCCACGGTCCGGTCCCAGTCCAGGCAGTGCTCGCCGTCCCACACCGAGAACCCGTAGAACCAACTGTCCAGGTCCTCGTAGGGCAGGGAGTGGCGGGCGTACAGGTTCTCCCCGCACACCCGCCACCCCGCCGGTATGCCGGCGCCGATCCGGCTCTGGAGACCCTTGACCCACGCCCGTGAGGGATGGTGGCCGGAATCCAGCGAGCGCGCGTGGAGGCCGTCCGCGTACAGGGTGGTGTTCTCCCCGTCGAGCTTCTCGGTGACCACGACCTCGCGCCCGGCCAGCCCGGGGAGCCCCACGGCACGCACGTCGTCCGCCGCGGCCCCGGGTGACCAGGGCAGATGCGGGGTTCGGGGATAGTGCGTGCGCATGACCGGCTCCTGCTCGACGACGTGGTGCATCGTCACTCTAGGTATCCGGAGCGGGGGCAGCCACCCAATAACCCCCGCCAGCAGTCCCTCAGCCCCTCGGAGCCTTGGTCCCCCGGTCCCTCAGGGCCTCGGCGCTCAGGGACGGCGCCCGGCCCAGGCGACCAGCCGCTCGATGGCCGCGGCGTCGGCGTCCACGGCCACGACCTCGGCGAACGGGATCCGCCCGCCGCGGGT
Source organism: Streptomyces sp. NBC_00597 (assembly GCF_041431095.1). Lineage (GTDB taxonomy): Bacteria > Actinomycetota > Actinomycetes > Streptomycetales > Streptomycetaceae > Streptomyces. Next base: position 1,818,686 of record NZ_CP107757.1, on the reverse strand, counting down.
TTCGGCCGGCAGTGCCGTGCGTACGACGGCGAGCACCCGCTCGATCAGGGCCGGGTCCCACTCCGGGTGCTGGCCCGTGGCCCTGGCCAGGTCCCAGGTGTGCACGACGAGTTCGTGCGTGTAGACGGCCGCGGCGGCCGCACCCGGCAGGACGCCCATCGGCAGGCGCAGCCGACGGCCGAGGATCTCCGGGTCCGCCCACACCTGCGCGACGTCACGGGCGCCCGGCTCCCAGGCCGCCGCCCATCCGCCGTCGGCGATCTCGTCGGCGAAGGACGGGACGCTGAACGGGTCCTCGCCGCGCCCGATCACCGAGATCCGGCGGACGACGGCGACGAGGTGGCTGGAGAGCCGTCGTACGTCGAAGTCGTCACACGGGGTCGGGGCGTCGTACTGCTCGGGCCGGACGGCGGCCAGGGTGCGGCCCGCCAGTTCGACGGCCGCGGCGAGGTCGAGCCGGGGGTCCCAGGAGGAGCCGGCGCCGGAGGTGGAGGTGGTGGTAGCGGTGTCGGTGGAGGCGGACGGGGTTTCGGTGAGCTGCGTGTTCTTAGTCATGAGTTCATCCTGGAAGCCAAACTGGCCACCTTCTGGCCTGTTTACCGAAGAGAATGAACGGAAACGGAAACGGGAACGGCGTACGCGCCGGGGCGGGAGGAACGGGCGGATGAGAGCGGACCGGCTGGTGGCGACCTTGTTGTTCCTCCAGGAACGCGGCCGGGTCACGGTCTGCGAAGTGGCCACCGAACTGGAGGTGTCCGAGCGCACCGCCCGCCGCGATCTGGAGGCACTGGCCGCATCGGGCATACCCGTCTACTCGCAGCGGGGCCGCGGCGGCGGCTGGACCCTCGTCGGCGGGGCCCGCACCAACCTCACGGGGCTGACCGCCGAGGAGATCCGGGCGCTCTTCCTCGTCACCGGGCCGCTGACGGCCACTCCCGAACTGCGCACCACCCTGCGCAAGCTGGTCCGCGCCCTGCCGCCGGCCCTGCGGGAGCAGGCCCAGGCCGCCACCCGCGCCGGAGTCGTCGACGCCACGGACTGGTGCCGCAACGCCGTCACCGCCGATGGTGTGCACCGCTCCGCGCTCCAGGGGGCCGTCGTGGACGGGATCCGCGTCCGCCTCGGGTATGCGGGCGTGGGCAAACCGGCCGGAGAGCGCACGGTCGACCCCCTCGGGATCGTCGCCAAGGCGGGGGTCGACTACCTGGTCGCGGGTACGGACAAGGGTCTGCGCACCTTCCGGCTCAGCCGGGTCAGTTCCGTCGTGCCGACCGGCGAACCAGTGGTCCGGCCGCCGGGCTTCGACCTGGCCACGGTCTGGCGGGAGTTGTCCGGGGCCTTCCAGGAGGGCATGAACGCGGTGACCGCGCGGGCCCGCATCCATTCCGACGCGCTGGCCCTGCTGCAACGGCTGCTCGGCGGTCGGGTGCGCGTCGGCGGTCCGCTGCCCGACGGCTGGACCGAGGTGTGGATCGACGGCCCGGCCCCCAAGGCCCTGGCCGGGCACCTGGCCGGGCTGGGGGCGGGAGTGGAGGTGCTGGAGCCTCCGGAGGTACGGCAGTGGCTGGCCCGGCTGGGCGCCGAGCTCACGGCGACGTACGCGGCGGACGTGCCGGCCGGTCAGTAGCCGATGGTGAACCGCTTGCCCGTATGTGCATCGCGCTCGATCTCGTCGACCAGGGCCACCGCGTAGTCCTCGGCCGAGATGTGGCTGCGGCCGTCCTCGTCCACGACCAGGTCGTCGAGGGCCAGTCGGTACGTGCCCGTGCGCTCGCCCGGCGCCATCTGCGCGGCGGGACTCAGGCAGCTCCAGCGCACCTCCTCGACGGGCACGGTGCGCAGGAAGTCCAGCGCCTCCCCGTGGGCGTGCATGACGGCCCGGACCGGTTCCGGGACGTCCGCCGCGTCCCAGACCAGCGGGCCCGCGGGGGTGCGCAGCGAGCCCGCCCCGCCCACGACGAGCACGCGGGGCCGGGGGGTGTCCGGGGCGAGCGTGCAGACGCCGCCGATCAGGGACTTGGCGGCGGTTACGATAACGCCCGGGTCCCCGGACCCGGGGCCGACGGCGCTGACGACCACGTCCCGGCCGGCGGCGGCGCCGGCGACGGAGTGCGGGTCGAGGACGTCGCCGTGCGTCACCTCGGCCGCGGAATCCGCGAGCTTCGCGGGGTCGCGGACGACCGCGGTGACCTCGTGGCCACGGCCGAGCGCTTCGCGCAGCACGAGGGATCCGATGGTGCCGGTCGCGCCGAACAGGGCGATCTTCGCCATGGAGACTCCGTGGGGTCGAGGAGGTACGGGCCCGAGGTCGGGCCCGCGTCGACCATCCAAGCGAACCCGCCCGCCGACACCCGGCAGCCGGGCCGGGTCCACTCGGATGATCCGGCCCGGGCCCCTTCCGAACGACCTACGTAACGACATCCGAACGACTCCCGCACGACACTGCCTAGTGGCACAGGGCGACGATGGACGGGGAGATCGTGCCCTTGGCCGCCTCGCACAGGGAGGTCATGTCGTACGGACGCGGCGGAGCGGGCCGCGGTTTCGGCCGTACGGGCGGGCGTTGGCGCGGCCGGGCCCCCGGGGCGGGGTGCACGGTGTGCGCCGCCCCGGCGGGTGTGCGGTCGCCGGGGCGCCGCGGCGACCGGTGTTCCGCGGGCGGCGCCGGAGGTTCCGGTTCCGGCTCCTCCGGCGCCGCCGACGGGGGCTCCGACGCCGGCAGTCGGCCCAACGGCAGGGCTTCGACCGCCGATTCCGCGCCCGTCGTCGTCCGGTCCGCCGCCGGAGCCGGGCGGGCCGGCTGCGGCGGTCCGCCCGGTCGTACGGATACGCACCCGGCGGTCAGCGCCAGCGAGGCGAGGATCAGGGGCAGGGGTACGGCCACCCGGCGTAACTGCATCCACCCACCCTGCCGTACGAGAGCGGACGGAACCTATGCACCGTCACGCGAACGAGTGACGGGGGAACGGTGCGGGGGCTACACCGCCCGGCGCCCCTGCGCGACCAGCCGGAGCAGGTGTTCCAGCGGCCCCCGGCGCAGCGGACCGTGCGCCCAGAACGGCTGCCAGGTCCAGGCCGCCACCAGCGTCACCCCCGGCGAAGCCGGCCGGTGCACCCCAGGACGCGGGCCCCGTGCGCCGTCCGGCCAGCACCAGCGCACGCAGGACGTACGCGCCGAGCGGCGTCGCGCCGAGCGCAGCCGGCGGCCGCAGCAGCCGAGCACGCCACTGACACGCACGGCGTCACCCTGGGCAAGGTTCGGCTTCTTCTAGCTGGTGGGTGCCGGGTCCGGCTCGCAGGGATGCGGCCCTGGCCGCGTTCATTCCGACCTGAACAACGCCATCACGGGCTGGCGGGCCGGCATCTGCGCGCTGGGCGAGGGCGAGCTGGTCGGACCGGCGGTTCTCAGGCCGCCAGTCCGCGACGCGAACGTACCAGCGAGGGCGTAACAAGGTAATAAGAAGGTATAGGGGCAGCAAAGCGGTGGTCAGTGGGCGGGGAGGGGCGACCGGCGTAACCAGCAGGCCGTACCGGCTGTTTGCACGGGCGGAGGCCCATCCACGGTGAACGGAGTTCCCATGTCGCAGCTGACCGGCGAGGCCGTGACGGACGATGACGGCGGCCGGCCGGGCACGTGGATGACCCCGCAGGAGTACGGGGCTTCGCGGGCCGCGCTCTGGACCGGAGCCGTGGTCCTGGTCACCGACACCGACGGCCGGGTCCTCGTCCAGAGCGTCGACTACCGCCCCGACCGGCTGCTGCCCGGCGGCGCGGTGGACGCAGGCGAGGCCCCGGCCGCCGCCGCGGCCCGCGAGGTGCGGGAGGAACTCGGCATCGACGGCAGCTACCCGCACGGGCTCGCGGTGGACTGGATCCCGGCCGACATCCCCGGCTTCCCGCCCGAGATGCGCTTCCCGGGCGAGATCCTGTACGTGTACGACGGCGGTACCTGGACCGCGGACCGAATCGACGCGATCCGCCTCCCCGCCCAGGAGATCACCGGCATCCAGTTCGCCGAACCGGCCGACCTGCCCGCCCTGATGGACCCGGGAGACGCCCGCCGCGCCCTGTCGGCACTGCGCGCCCGCATCAACGGCGGCGGCCCCGCCCTGCTGGAGGACGGCCGTCCCACCGTGCCGACCGCCCTGGACCGCCTCGGCGTGCTGCGCACCCGCCGCACCCCCCTCCACGGCACCTGGCACCCCGGCCCGGTGCCCGCGGCGCTACCCGTACGGGAGCCCGGTGCCTGGCTGTTCGCCCCCGACGGCCGGGTCCTGCTGCTGGTCTCCCGCGCCACCGGCGCCGCGCACCTCCCGCCCCCGACGGCAGGCTCCGTCCCGTTCGGCTACCGCTGCGCCGACGGGGCCGCCCATCCCCGTACGGCGGACCGTCTCACCGGCCCGCCCCCGGCCGCGGACCCGGAGTACGCGCGCCTGCTGGCCACGGCTGAGCAGGTCCGCGAACTCGCCGACTGGGGACCGGCCGGCCACGCCGAACTCGCCGCGGTCCACGCGGCCCGCACCCGCCTCGGCCTGCCGGCCCCTCTCCGCACCCCGCTCACCGAACTCCCCGAGGAGGGCCTGCGCCGGTGATCGCGCCGCGCCGTGCGCTGTCAGTGGCGCCCCGTAGCGTGATCGTCATGGGATTCACCAGCGCCTGGTCGGTCAGCAGCCACCCCGACTCCGTCATCGCGGAGCTCACGCCCCACCTCGCTCCGGCCCTCGAAGCCGACCGTACGCAGCCGGCGGGCCGCCGCCGCTGGGAGGCCTGGCGGTGTGCCCCGCTGCCGGACCACCGCACCTGGTACCGCGACCGGGCGCACGACGGGGCCATCGACTCCTTCTTGACCCTGACCCGGCCCGGCGGGCACGTCGACGAGGTCTGCAACGGCATCACCGACCGCGCGTTCCATGTGATGGAGGACGTCTGGGAGCCCGAACCGGAGGCGGCGGACATGTTCGTCTCCGTGCACCGCAAGGACTACGCGGTCGCCGCCCTGTTCCACGCCATCGGCCCGGACCGGGCCGCCCTATTGCCGGGCTGGTGCGGGAACGTGCTCCTCACCGCCGCCGAGGTCCGCCGGACGCTGCCGGACGTGGAACGGGCGCTGACCTTCACCCCCGGGGAACGGGCCCGCGTCGGCGACCGGGACTGGCTGGACTACGGCGCCCGCGACGAACCCGTCACCGACGGCCCCCTGCGCATCTGGCGGACCGCGGCGGCGGCGGGCCGCGGCCTCTGCGCGGTCGCCCTGCACGTCGACTGACCACGCCGGACCCGGACCCGGACCCGGACCCCAGGACCCGGCCGGACCGCGGACCGCGGACCCGCCACCAGGCCCCGGCCCCGGACCTCAGTCCCGGCGCGGCCCGGCAAATCCTGCGTCCGCGGGGCCCGGGCCCGCAGCATGGGGGCATGAGCGACAGCGCGATCACCTACACCCTCTACATCCAGGCCGATCCCGCCCGGGTCTGGCAGGCCCTCACCGAGCCCGCCCTCACCCGGCGGTACTGGGGGCTGAGCTTCGAGACCGACTGGGCGGTGGGATCGAGGATGGACTGGGTGGAGCGCGGGGCCCGGACCAGTGATCCCGAGCAGGTGGTCCTCGACTGCGTCCCCGACCGCCGCCTCTCCTACACCTGGCACACCTTCACCCCGCAGTGGGCGGCCTCGGTCGGGATCGCCGAGGAACTGCGGGCCGAACTGGCGCAGGAGCGGCGCACGAAGGTGACGTACGAGATCGAGCCCGTCGGGGACACCCTCGCGCGGCTGACCATCCTCCACGAGGACTTCGAACCGGGCGGCACCCTGATCGGCATGTGCGGCCGGGCCTGGCCGATGCTCGCCTCCAGCCTCAAGACCCTGCTGGAGACCGGGGCCCCGCTGCCCGAGCCGGGGCACGGCTCGAACCAGGGGCACGGCGGGCACGAAGCCCACGGGGACTGAACCCGGCCGACCGGCGGCCGGGGCCGCCCCGGCCGCCCACCCCGCCGAACGGCCGTACGCCGCGCCTGAGATCATGTGTAACGACCACCTGACCGGGAGCGTTGTATGGACTTCGAGCACCACGGCGTCGTCATCACCGCCGCCGGCCGCGACTTCGGGCGTACCCTCGCCCTCCGGTTCGCCGCCCGGGGCGCTGAGGTCCACCTCTCGGCGCGCACCCTCGAAGCCGCGCGACGCGTCCGCGAGGAGATCCTCGCGCAGGGGCACGACGCCGACCGCGTCCACGCGTACGCGTGCGATCTCACCGACCCCGCCTCCGTACGGGAGTTCGCCGCAGCGGTGGCCGCCCGCACCGACCACATCGACGTACTCCTGAACAACGGCTCCCGCTACCAGCACGGCCGCGACCTGCTCCGCGCCTCCGACGAGGACGTGACCGAGACCCTGGCCTCCGGCGCCACCGGCACCGTCCTCGTCACGAAAGCCTTCCTCCCGCTGCTGCTGAACTCCGGCAAGCCCGACATCGTGACGATGATCTCCAGCTGTGGCGAAACCGGCCACCACCGCTCCGACGCCCACGACGCCTTCTACGCCGCCAAGTCCGCCCAGTCCGGATTCACCGAGATCCTGTCCCGCCGGCTGCGTGACCAGGGCGTGCGCGTCATCTCCCTCTACCCGCCGGACTTCGACAACCACGACCCGCTGTCCCCGCAGTGGGAGGGCGCCCCGCGCACGGCGAAGGACCCGCTCACCGCACAATCACTGGTGGACTGCGTCTTCTTCGCCATCGGCCAGCCCCGGGACTGTTTCATCAAGTCCTTCACCTTCGAACAGGTCTGACGGAAGCGGAGTAGGAGACATGGGCGACACCCTCGCAGAGATCCTGGACGCGGTGGCCCGCGGGCAGTTCCCGCCGGCCGACGGCGGCACCACCGTCGTACCGCAGCCGAGCCGGCGCGACGCGGGCGTGATCGCGTTCACCGCGCACTCCGTGGTGTTCACGGACGAGGACCCGCAGTGGGTGCACGCCACCCTCGCAGCCGTCGAATGCGACTCCCTGGCGGCCTCCATGCACCCGCGCTTCCTGGGCGCCCTGCTGGACCGCACCGCCCGCACCACCGACACCATCGACCTGCTCACCGTCGCCGGTGCGCTGCCCGGTGACCCGCCGCTGGAGCTGCGCGAGGTCCGCGACCCCGACCACCCGCGGGTGCGCCGGGCCCTGCGCCGCCGCGACGACGTACGGGTCTGGGCGGCCGACGGGGGAGTGCTCGTACTCGGCCGCGGTGTCGCGGGCCGCTGGGAGACGGCGATCGAGGTGGACGAGGGGGTCCGCCACCGGGGCCTGGGCCGGGACCTGGCCCTCGCCGCCCGCCACCTCGTCCCCGACGGCGCACCGGTCTGGTCCCAGCAGGCCGCGGGCAACGCCCGCAGCATCCGGGCCTTCCAGGCCGCCGGATACCGCCCGGTGGGCTCGGAGGCCCTGCTGGCGCCCCGCGCGCCCCTGACGCAGTCCTCGTACGTCGGCTGAAGTCCTCCGAGGCACCCCTGCGCGCCGGCCCGTCACCGCGGTCGTGTGGAATGGGTTGCATGGGGAGAAGCGAGAACCACATACGCCAGGGGGGCAGCCCGGCGCGCCGGGCGGAGGGCACGGCCACCGCGCCCGACCACTGGCGCTACGCCCGTCACCTCGACACCCTGGCCGCCGCGGCCGGTGAGGCCATCGGGGCCGAGGCGGGCGCCGTTGCCGCCGTTATGCGCGATCGCGACCCGGTGATGGCCGAGAGCGCGGTGGTCACCCACCTCGGCCGCCGCGCCGCCCACCTGCTGACCGACCCGGGCTTTCCCGACTGGGCCCGGGCCATGGGCGCCGCGATCGGGGCCCGCCCCTTCCCGGCCCGCCGGCTGCGCGAGTGGACCCTGCTCAAGGCGATCACCGACGGCGGGCCGTGGTCGGCGGCCGAGCTCACCGCCGCCTCCGACTGGTGCCAGCGCACCGCCGTCCTGTCGCTGGGCTCGCACGAGGCGCTGGACCTGCTCGCCGCCGCGGGGCGTACCCGCCGCGTGCGCAACACCGCCGCCCAGCGCTTGGGCCGCCGCAACATCAAGGGCTGAGCGGGCGCCAGACGGGCGGCCCGCAGCCGGTGGGAACAACCGGTGGGAACAAAGGGTCGATCCTGATCAAGACGGGAAATCGGCGGCAGTCCTTCTGTCCGCTGGGCACAAAGTCTCGTCATACGGCTGTTCGGGGGCTTAAAGTCTGCCTACCTGGCCGGGTATCAGCGTTGATCCGATGCCGTTCCACTGGAGGCTGCTCTCCGTGTCGCACGTTTCCCAAGCTCCCGTCACCACCCCCGACGGCGAGCCGGCTCCGCCCGAACCCACCGCGTACAGCCAGGTCAAGGGTTGGTTCTCGGACTATGACCAGGTGCTCTTCGACTGGTTCCTGACAGGCCGGACCGGCAGAGAGGACCAGCCGGGCGATCTTCTGGAGCTCGGCGCGTTCATGGGGAAGAGCGCGATCTTCCTCGGGGGGTATCTGCGGGAGGGCGAGGAGTTCACCGTCTGTGACCTCTTCGACTCGCCCGCGCCGGACGACTCCAACCTCGCCGAGATGCAGGACTCGTACCCCACGCTCACCCGCCGCGGGTTCGAGACGAACTACCTGGCCTTCCGCGAGGCGCTCCCCACGATCATCCAGGCGCCGACGTTCGTGGTCGGTGACCGGGTGCGCCCGGCGAGCTGCCGGTTCGTCCACATCGACGCCTCGCACCTCTACGAGCACGTCGTCCAGGACATCGCCTCCTCCCGCGTCGTGGCCGCTCCGGGCGCCGTCGTCGTCTTCGACGACTACCGCTCCGAACACTGCCCCGGCGTCGCCGCGGCGGTCTGGGGCGCGGTGGCCACCGGCGAGCTGCACCTGATCTGCGTGTCGTCGTCGAAGCTGTACGCGACCTGGGACGACCCGGCGCCCTACCAGGCGGAGCTGCTCACCTGGCTGGAGGGCCGGGAGGACCTGTGGCACGGGGTGGACCTCGTCGCCGGCCAGTCGCTGGTCCGCATCGGTGACGAGGGGGTCGTTGCGCCGGCGCCGCCGCAGCCGCTGCGTCCGGCGCCCGAGCCCGGCGCCGCGCCCGTACCGGCCGGGCACCAGCCCGGTCCCCGCCCGCGGGCCGGGGCCGCGTGGCGCAGGCTGGCCAAGGACCTGCTCCCGCCGGTCGTCACCCGCGCGATCGTGGCCTGGCGACGGCGCCGCCGCGGCTGACGTCCCGCCGCGCCCGCGCCCTTGTGCACGAACGGTGCCGGCCCCCGTGTCCGGGGGCCGGCACCGTCGCGTCGGGGCCGTGCCCGTGCCCGTGGCCGTGCTCCGGCGTCAGCCGCCCTTGCGGACCCGGGCCGCGCGGCGGGCCTCGGCGAGCTGCCGGGCCTCCGCGGTCTTGCGGGACTCCTTGCCCGCACCCGGCCGGCCCGGGCGCGTGCCCATTCCGCGGAATCCGAGGTCCGAGCCCGAGGGCCGGCCCTTCGCGTCGGTCGGCTCGGCGCCCGCCAGCGGCACCCCGGACGGCGCCTTGGCCCCGGTGATCCGGCTCAGTGCGGTCTCCCCGGAGCGGACCTGGGTGGTGGTCGGGCGGATCCGGGCGTCGGACATCAGCCGGACCATGTCGCGGCGCTGGTTCGGCGTGACCAGGGTGACGACCTTGCCGGACTCGCCCGCGCGGGCGGTACGGCCGCCGCGGTGCAGGTAGTCCTTGTGGTCGGCCGGCGGGTCCACGTTCACGACGAGGTCGAGGTCGTCGATGTGGATGCCGCGCGCGGCGACGTTCGTCGCGACGAGGACCGTGACGGCTCCGCTCTTGAACTGCGCGAGGGTGCGCGTGCGCTGCGGCTGCGATTTGCCGCTGTGCAGCCCTTCCGCCCGTACGCCCATGGCCCGCAGGTGCTTCACGAACTGGTCCACGCCGTGCTTGGTGTCCAGGAACATCAGCACCCGGCCCTCGCGCGCCGCGATCTCGGTGGCCGCCGAGTACTTGTCCGCGGAGTGGATGTGGAGCACGTGGTGGTCCATGGTGCTCACTGAGGCCGCCGACGGGTCGACGGAGTGCGAGACCGGGTCCTTCAGGTAGCTGCGCACCAGCTGGTCGACGTTGCGGTCCAGGGTGGCCGAGAACAGCATCCGCTGCCCGGCGTGGTGCACCTGGTCCAGGATCTCGGTGACCTGCGGCATGAAGCCCATGTCGCACATCTGGTCGGCCTCGTCGAGGACGGTGGTCTTCACCCGCTCCAGGTGGACGTCGCGCCGCCCGACCAGATCGCTGAGGCGTCCGGGGGTGGCCACCACGACCTCGGCCCCGGTGCGCAGCGCGCTCACCTGCTTGCCGATCGACAGTCCTCCGACGACCGTGGCCATCCGCAGGCCGAGGGCCTGCGCGTACGGAGTGAGCGCCTCGGTCACCTGCTGCGCCAGCTCGCGCGTCGGTACGAGGACCAGCGCGAGCGGTCGCTTCGGATCGGCCTTGCGGCCCGCCGTGCGCGCCAGCAGGGCCAGGCCGAAGGCCAGGGTCTTGCCGGAGCCGGTCCGCCCGCGGCCGAGGATGTCGCGCCCGGCCAGGGAGTTGGGGAGGGTGGCGGCCTGGATGGGGAAGGGCTGCGTCACCCCCAGGTCGGTCATCGTCTGCACCAGCTCACGGGGCAGGTCGAGCTCGGAGAACGCCGCGACCGGCGGTAGCGCCGGCTCCACCGTCTTGGGCATCGCGAACTCGCCCTGCAGGGGTGCGGTCCGGGGCGCCTTGCCGCCCGGCTTCGCACCGCCCTTGGGGCCTGCCTTGGCTCCGGCCTTGATGCCGAAGCGCCCGTGAACCGACGGGTTCTTCATGCAGAACCTTCCGTGAGACGTGAAAAGGGAAATTTTACCATCGGGGGCTACGAGGTCACGGGGCCGATCTTCCCGGACCGTACCTCGGCGAGATGGGCGCCCATCTCGACCGTCGCCCGCGCGAACCAGTCCGCGATGACCGCGATCTCGTCGGGGGAGTACTGCGCGAACACCGTGCCGAGCCGCGCGTAGAAGGGTTCGTAGACGGCGAAGACCCGGGCGGCCGCCGCCGGGTCGGCCACCACGCGCACCCGGCGCCGGTCCGCGGGATCGGGCTGCCTGCGGGCGTATCCGGCCCGTTCCAGGCGGTTGAGGACGCCGGTCACGGCCCCGGTGGTCAGGTTCGTCAGCTCGGCGAGGTCGCCGGCGGCCAGCGGGGCGTCTGCGGCTCCCAGGACGTGGCCGAGACAGGTCAGGTCGGTGACGTTCAGCCCCAGCAGCTGCGCCACTTCCTGCTGGCCGATCAGGCCCAGCGCGACGTACCGGTCCATGCGCGACAGCGCCTCCTGGGCCGTGGCCGCGGGGCGGGGCTTGCCCTGCACGCACATACTCCTTAGCATCTAAGTAACTTAGTTCGTGAGATGCTTATCTTGCTCACTAAGGCATCCCTGTCCGAAGCCTAGCGTCGCCCGCCCCTGCGAGGAGAACCATGAGCGCCCACGGAGACGTCGACCTCGGCCACACCGTCGCCGGCTGGACCGGTACCGCCCTGGCCCTGTTGGGCTGTGCCGGAGCCGGCCTCGCCGTGTGCGCCGCCTGGAGCCCCGGCGTCTGGCTCGGCCTGGCCCTCGTCGCGGTGGCGGCGCTGGTCACATGGGCCCTGCACCTGGCCGGCTGGGGCAAGCCCAGCGGCCCCCGCCCCCGCGCCGAGTGGGACTGGCGCACCCGGGACACCGCCGCCCGGGCCGGGCACGCGCACTGCCTGGGCTGCCGGATGAGCGCGCCCCGCCGCGCCGCGACCGCGACCCCGTCGACCCGGCCCGCCGTGTCGAGCGGTCAGTAGTGCGAACCGCCCCCGATCGGCCGCGCCTGAGGTGTGGTGGGCGTCACGTACGGGCAGGATGGAACCGGCTGCACCGCACGTGCGGTCCGCGTGGAACGTTGAGAAGGATCAGTACTGATGGCAACAGGCACCGTGAAGTGGTTCAACTCTGAGAAGGGGTTCGGCTTCATCCAGCAGGACGGCGGCGGGCCCGACGTGTTCGTGCACTTCTCCGCCATCCAGACCACCGGCTTCAAGGAGCTGGCGGAAGGCGCGGCGGTCGAGTTCGACGTCACTCAGGGCCCCAAGGGTCCGCAGGCGGAAAACGTGGTCACCCTGCGGTGAAGCCGCTGTGACGCCACTTCACGAGCCCAGCCCGTGACATGAGCCCCGCCGGTCGGTCCGGCGGGGCTCATTGCTGTGGCGGAGGCGATTGGGGGGCGGGAGGTCGGGAGCCCGCGCGGTGCAGGGCCAGCAGCAGCGGCCAGAGGTGCTCCGCCAGCTCCGTCGGGGAGCCCGGGACGCTCTCGTGCAGCCAGTCGGCCAGGATGCTGGTGAACGTGGCGGCCACCGCCGAGGCGACCAGGTCGGCGTGCGGGGCGCCGGCCGCCGCGCGTTCGGCGCGGGCGCGGGCGCGAAGTTCCCGGTGGAGGCGCTCGCCGAGCGGGCCGCCGCCGCCCGGCAGGAGCAGGGTGCGGTAGAGGGGCGTGTGCCCGGCGGCGTCGGTGAGGAAGTCGGCCAGTGCGCCCGGGGGGCGGGCCGGGGCTTGCGCCCCCGGCCGCGTCTGCCAGGCGTGCAGGGCGTCGACCGCCGCGTGCACCACGTCGGCGCAGGCGTCGACGGCCAGTGCCGTGAGGTCCTCGTAGTGCAGGTAGAAGGTGGCGCGGCCGACGGAGGCCCGCCGGACCACCGCCGAGACGCTGACCTCCCCCAGCGGCCGGTCCGCGCACTCGGCGAGGAGGCTCTCGCGCAGCCGGGCCTTGGTGCGGGCGGTCCGCGGGTCCTCGGGGCTCACGCGGCCAGCAGCGCCGCGCCCAGGGCGAGGGCGCCGGGCAGGGCCTGGGCGATCAGGATGCGGCGGTTGGCGGTCGCGGCCCCGTAGACCCCGGCGACGATCACGCAGACGAGGAAGAAGACCTGCGTGGCGAGCGAGTCGATGATCAGCGACCAGATCAGGCCGGCGGCCAGGAAGCCGTTGTAGAGGCCCTGGTTGGCGGCGAGGGGCGCGGTGCGGCGGGCGAGGTCCTCGTCGAAGCCCGACAGGGCCCGCCCGGCCGGCCGCTGCCACAGGAACATCTCCAGTACCAGGAAGTACACGTGCAGGGCGGCGACGACGCCGATGAGGACCTGGGCGACCGTGTGCACGATCAACCTCCCTTGTTTGGATTTCCTGGACAACTGTACAGGAAGTTGCTGTCAGGTCCATGGTGCGCCCGCGGCTAGGCTGACCGCATGACTGTGCTCGTGTACGAAGACTTCGGGACCGGACGCCACCGTGAGGCCTCCTTGATCCGCCACGCCCTGGGCAGCGCCCACGACGAGGAGCTGATCGCGGGCCTGGCCGGCGGGATCGGCTTCATGTACTTCGTGTTCGAGTACTCCGGCCGGGCGCCCATCGCGACGATCGTCGCGCAGGCCCATCCCGAACCGTGGGTGCAGGTCACGCTCCGGCGCCTGCACGTCCCGTACGACGCCACGCGCGCCACCAAACCCCGCTGGGGCAGGGTGCGCGCCGCGCTCGACGGCGGTCAGCCCGCCTTCTGTGTCGTCGACCGGGCCTCACTGCCCTGGCACGGGGCCGACGCCGACGGCGACGCGGAGATGATCGGCGCCGACCCGCACACCGTCGTCATCGCCGGGTACGACGGCGATGACCTGTTGATCGAGGACGGCGCCGAGGCCCCGTACCGGATCGACCGCGAGGAGTTCGGTGCGGCCTGGACCGCGCACCGCAAGGGCCGCCACCAGCTGATAGTGCCCACCGGGCCGCCCGAGGGCGAGCCGGACGTCGACGGGGCGATCGCGGCGACCGTCACCCGCCTCACCGGGCCGGTGCTCGGCAACCACTTCGACGTCAACTTCGGCTTCACCGGAATGGAGAAGCTGGCCGCGCAGCTGCGCGACGGGACCACCAGGACGGGCTGGGAGCGCCGCTTCGGCGGTTCCGCGGAGCACTTCCGCGCCGGCACCGGGCGGCTGTACGCCTGCCTGGAGGAGGAATGGACCGCCCCCGGCGCCACCCGACCGCTGTACGCCGACTTCCTCGACCTCGCCGGGAGGCCGGAGGCGGCCGCGCTCCTGAGGGACTCCGCCGGCCACTGGTCCCGGCTGGCGGACTTGGCCCGTACGGCAGAGCCGGACTCCGACGCGGCTCAGCGGCGGGCCCTGTTCGACGAGTGCGCCGAACAGGTGGACCGCTCGCTGGAACTGGAGCGCCGGGCCGTCGCCCTGCTCTGAGCCGTACGGGTTCGTGCAGCGGTTACTCCTGTTGCCCCGGTTGCCCCTCGCGGATGCTGATGGCGGCGACCGGGCAGGCACGGGCGGCCTCGCGCAGCAGTGGGCTGCCGTTGCCGTCCTCACGGCCCGGGAGGACCTGGCTGAAGCCGTCGTCGTCCTGGGTGAACACGTCCGGCGCCGTCAGGGCGCACTGCCCGGCGCCGATGCAGACGCTCGTGTCGATGTCGATTCGCTGTGGCGACATGCCCCTCACCATGCCACGGGGAGTTCGACCATGCCCTGGATGGTGTCCCCGGGCCGGAACGGGATGCGGTCCGGCTCGGCGGCCAGCCGGAGCCCGGGCAGCCGGGCGAACAGCGTCCCCAGGGCGATCTCCATCTCGGCCCGGGCCAGGTTCTGCCCGAGGCACTGGTGGATGCCGAAACCGAACGCGACGTGGTGGCGGGCGGAGCGGTGCCAGTCCAGTGCGTCCGGCTCCGCGAACACCGCCGCGTCCCGGTTGATGACGGAGGTGGAGAAGACCACCCCGTCATCCGCACGGATCGTCACCCCGCCGATCTCGATGTCCTCGGTGGCCACCCGCAGCATTCCGTCCGCGATGGACAGGAAGCGCATCAACTCCTCAACGGCCACCGTGATCAGCGAAGGGTCGGCGCGCAGCTCGGCCAGCTGCTCCGGGTGCCGCAACAGGGTGAACGTACCGAGCGAGATCATGTTCGCCGTGGTCTCGTGGCCCGCGATCAGCAGGATCGCGGCCAGGGAGACCAGCTCCTCGACGTCGGTCTCACCGGTCTCCAGGCGGCTCGCGACGAGCTCGTCCAGCAGCCCCTCGCCCGGATGGGTCCGCTTGCGCTCGATCAGATCGGCCAGGTAGCCGTTGATCTGATCCCGCGCGTCCTCCACGTCGGCGAGCTCCGGCCCGCGCAGCAGCCGCCGCGACTGCGCCTCGAAGAACTCGTGGTCCCCGTAGGGGACTCCGAGCAGGGCGCAGATCACCATCGACGGGACGGGCAGGGCGAAGTCGTTGACCAGTTCGGCCTGCGGACCCCGGGCGACCATCTCGTCGATCAGCCGGTCCACGGTCTGCTGGATCGCGGGCCGCAGGGCCGCGGTCCGTTTCAGGGTGAAGCTCGGGATGAGCATGCGGCGCTGGACGTTGTGTTCGGGGTCGTCGACGCCGAGCAGCGCCGTGCGGCGGTTCTGCAGGCCCTTGAACCGCTTCGTGGGATTGGGGAAGGCCTCGTTCTGCCGGTTGGCGGAGAGCCGCCCGTCGGAGAGCAGGGCGCGCGCCTCGGGGTGCCCGGTGACCACCCAGACCGAGCGGCCGTCGAAGAGGGTGACCCGGGAGAGCGGCCGGCCCTCGCGGAGGGGATCGTAGGCGGTCGGCGGGTGGTAGGGGCAGGTTCGGTCCTGGGGGAAGGCAACGGTCTCTGACATGCAGCACCTCGTAAGCATGATTCCGTGGGTCCGTATCGCCGGAATCCATTACATGCCCTAGGCACCTATCTGACCTACGCCAGTTTCGGCCAGATAGCCCACTTTGGACCGCCCGGCCGAGGGTCGCCCGGACGATCAGAGATGGGCCTCCAGGAACTCCCGGAGCTCCGCGCGGCTCATCGCCCCGGCACGGCTCGCCACGGCGCCGCCTTCCTCCACGAGGACCACGGTGGGTGCGCCGGCCACGCCGAAGCGCTGGGTGGGCTCGGGGCAACGGGTCATGTCGGTGCGGACGACCGTCAGCCGGGCGCCGTACTCCTCGGCCGCCTCGGCCACGAGCGCGTCCATCGCCCGGCAGGCTTCGAGCGCCTTGGGCCACGTCCCGATGAAGTAGGCGAGAACCGGCCCCTCGGCCATCGCGAGGATGAAGTCGAACTCCTGGTTCTCCAGTGGCTGGTGTACCCGACGTGCCATGGGCGGTGCTCCTGCTTCGTGTTCCGGGTGCTGCGCATGTGGGCCCCCATCATCGCCGCCGGCTCCACCGGCCCCGAATTCCCGGCCGCCGGGCGTCCCCGCCGGGCCGCGTCCCGCTGCCCCCGGGACCCGTTGTCAGTGGCGCCTGTGAAGCTGGGCTGCATGGACGACAGGATGCTCCGGCGCCGGGTCTACGGCGCCGACCACGACGACCCCGATCCCGGCCCGCGCCCCGGCCATGTCTACGGCGAGCTCGTGGGCGGCCCGCTGGACGGGCTCCTCCTGGACATCACGGGCTGGAGCCCGCGCCGGCTCGCCGAGGAAGCCCGGCTCCCCACCGAGATAGGGCGCTACGGAGCCGGGGGCCGCACCCACTACCGCCGTCGCGCGGCCGACCTGGACCGCTGGGACTGGTCGGGCGACAGCCCGTGACCGCGACAGGTGTGGCGGGGCGTCAGCCGGTCGCTCCCCGGCTGACGTTCCGGGCCCACAGCACCAGCGGGAGCTGAAGCGGCAGCCGGGCGATCGTCACGGCCCAGGTGGCGGGGGAGCGGCGCCGCGCATCGACGGCCATCTTCACGTTCGCGGGGAACACCCCGACGAAGAACGCCGCCGCGGCCAGCGCCGCCACCCGGCGCGTCCGCGGATGGGCGACACCGGCGGCGAGCGCCAGCTCGGCCGCGCCGCTCGCGTACGTCCACTGCCGGGCGGTGCCGGGCAGGGCGCTCGGGACGGTCGCGTCGAACTGCTTCGGCACGAGCGCGTGCGCCACGCCCGCCCCGGCCAGCAGGCCGGCGAGCAGCAAGGGGGAAGAAGGAGTGCGCAGCATCGGAAACGTCCTCTCTCAGCAACAGGAGCCCGCGATCCTACTCCCGGGTAGGGATCGGTCCGGAAGATTCCTCGAAGAAACATCCGGGGAGCTGTCGATCCGGACGTCTCCCGTTCGACGCAGGAGTGAGAGGCGGGGACAACCCCCGCCCGTCCGACCGAGGAGTCACCGTGCCGCGCTTCCTTTCCCTGATCCGTATTGACGAGCAGAGCCTTCCCGCCGACACCGAGTTCCCGCCGGAGTTCGGGCAGCGCATGGGCGCCCTGATGGAGGAGATCACCAAGGCCGGGGTGATGCTCGACACCGCCGGGCTGCTCCCCACCGCCCAGGGGACCCGCGTGACCTGGTCCGCCGGCAAGCTGAGCTACACCGACGGGCCGTTCACCGAAACCAAGGAGGTCGTCGGCGGCTACGCCATCCTCCAGGCCAAGGACAAGGCCGAAGCACTGGAGTGGACCAAGCGGTTCCTGGAGATCCACCCCGTGGAGTGGACGGTCGGCGCCGAGCTGCGCCAGATCGACGAGGGCTGACGGCGCCGCGTTTGCCCTGCCTCGTCACGGCTGCTCTGATGGGTGGCCGTGACGGCAGTGAATACGGCCCAGGCGGTCGAAACGGTGTTCCGGATCGAGTCGGCGCGGATCATCGCCGCCGTCGCGCGCATCGTGCGCGACGTCGGGATCGCCGAGGAGATCGCACAGGACGCGCTGGTCGCCGCACTGGAACGGTGGCCGCAGTCGGGTGTCCCGGACCAACCGGGCGCCTGGCTCACGGCCACCGCCAAACACCGCGCGATCGACCTCGTCCGCCGCAAGGAGACGTACGCCCGCAAGCTCGCCGAGGTCGGCCGGACCCTGGAGGACGTGCCGCCGCCCGCCGAGCCGGCGGCCCCGGACGACATCGACGACGACCTGCTGCGGCTGATCTTCACCGCTTGCCATCCCGTCCTGGCCACCGAGGCCCGGATCGCGCTCACCCTGCGCCTGATGGGCGGGCTGACCACCCAGGAGATCGCCCGCGCCTTCCTCACCTCCGAGCCGACCGTCGCCCAACGCATCGTCCGGGCCAAGCGAGCCCTGGCCAAGGCGGGCGTGCCCTTCGAAGTCCCGTACGGCGCCGACCGCGAGGAGCGGCTCGCCTCCGTCCTGGAGGTGATCTACCTGATCTTCAACGAGGGCTATTCTGCGACCGCCGGCGACGACCTCGTACGCCCCGCCCTGTGCGAGGACGCCCTGCGCCTCGCCCGGGTACTGGCCGCCCTGATGCCCGAGGAGCCCGAGGTGCACGGGCTGGCGGCGCTGCTGGAGTTCCAGGCGTCCCGGATCTCTTCCCGCACCGGACCCGACGGTGAACCGGTGCTGCTCGCCGACCAGAACCGGTCCAAGTGGAACCGGATGCTGATCCGCCGCGGCGCCCTGGCCATGCAGCACGCGGGAAGCGGCCCGTACTCCGTCCAGGCCGCGATCGCCGGCTGCCACGCGGAGGCCGTCCGCTACGAGGACACGGACTGGGCGACGATCGCCACCCTCTACGGACGGCTCGTCGAGCTGGTCCCGTCACCGGTCGTGGAACTCAACCGGGCCGTCGCCGTCTCCATGGCCGAGGGCCCGCAGGTGGCGCTCCCGCTGGTCGACGCCCTCGCCCGGGAGCCGGCCCTGCGCAGCTACCACCTGCTGCCGAGCGTACGGGGCGACCTGCTGGAGCGGCTGGGTCGCAAGGAGGAGGCCCGCGCGGAGTTCGAACGCGCCGCCTCGCTCACCCGCAACGCCCGGGAACGGGCCCTGCTGCTCGGGCGTGCCGCCCGCGCGTGAGCACGGGCGGCCGGCGCCGTCAGGAACGGCGGGCGTACGGGGCGGTGTCGAGCGGTGAGTCGACGGGACGGCGCGGCCCGGCGAGCGCGACGGGGCGGCGCAGCGAACCGTGCCGGGCGATCTCCCGGACCGTCTGCCGCAGCGCCTCCTGGAAGTCGGCCATGGTGCGGCGCGCGGGGGCGGTGTCCACGTAGATCGAGTTCATGTGCAGGCCGTCGGTGTCCCGCTGGAACCAGGAGCAGGCGCCGTTGGCGCGCGCCGACCACACGTGGGAGGTCGGCCGCCAGTCCTCGTGCCGCTCGGCGCCTGGGCACTTGCGGACGTCGATGTACGAGAAGAAGTTCACCGGGTAGGGCCAGGAGCGGGCGGCGAACTCGGCGGGGGCCAGCAACTCCCAGGCCCGGACGAACGGCACGTCGATGTGCTCCATCATCTCGCCGAAACCGGCCCGGACCGCCGCCATGACCTGGGCGAAGTCCCGCCCGGGCGATGCGTCGAACTCGATCGGCATGGTGTTGACGAACCACCCCACCGAGTTCTCCCAGCCGGCCCGGCCGCGCTCGCTGACCGGCATGAACCCCCGGTACACGCCGGGCCCGCCGGCCTCGCGCAGACAGACCGCGACGGCCGCGAGCACCCCCATGAACGGCTTGCCGCCCACCGCCCGGCAGGCCTTCTCGAACACCTCCGCCTCGGCCGCGTCCAGCAACGGCGAGGCCTCGTTGACGATCGGGTACATCCGGTCCGGCTCCACGCCGAGTTCGAGCGGGAACCGGGGGAAGAACTCGCCCTCGCCGCGCGCCATGAACGACTTCCAGTAGCCGAGGCGTTCGTCGTCGGCGTCGATGGAGAGGTAGCGCCGGCGCTGCTCCTCGGCGAAGTCCAGGTAGCTCGGCGCGGCCGGCAGGTCGATGTCCTCGCCGCGCCGCAGGGCCTCGTACGCGCTCTGCACCTCGTGGACCACGATCGGCATCGACAGGCCGTCACACACGATGTGGTCGAAGGCCAGGTAGACGGTCGCCGAATCCTCGCGCAGGACGGCGCCCATGGTGAACAGCGGCCAGGAGAGCGTGTCGATGCTGCGCTTGAACCGGTCGACGAGGAAGCCGCGCAGAGCCTCGGAGGAGTCGAACGCAGCCACGGGCACCGTGTCGAGGGCGAGTTCGCAAGCGGCGATCGGTTCGCACGCCAACTCGCCCGCGAGGCGCCGGAACTCGCACCGCAGCACCTCGTGGCGGCGTACGAAGGCCAGCAGGGCCCGGGTCAGGGCCTGCTCGTCCAGCACGCCCGCGACCTCGAAGGTGACCGCGATCCAGGACGCTACGGGATCGTCCGCGCCGCGGCTCTCCTCCGCGACGGTGAAGTGCTTGTCCTGGTTGAACGAAGCCCTCCTGCCCGCCGCGTCGCCCGCGCCGTCGGTGTCCGCCGCCGCGGCGGCCGTGGACCGCAGCCGCCATTCGACGACCCGTCCCGGTGCCATGTCGTGCGTCTCCAGAGGAAACTGCCGCATTCCGTCATCCCTTCGCCCCCAAAGTCAACCCCGAGGCCCTAACGACACCCGCCCCACGGAAGTGACGCCCACCAGTTCGTCCACCGGTCGTGGCGGTGCGCGGGCCGCGGCGGCGCCGGCGTCAGGCGGGGTCCTCCGCGGAGTCGGGGCGGACCTCGATGTGGTCCGCGGCCAGGTCGACCGCCACGCGGTGCTCCATGCCCAGCGCCTGGAGGAACTTGTACGGGAGCTGCACGCGGCCCGTCCGGTCCAGCATCACGTACTCGCGCTCGCTCACCGACTCCGCGCCGTGCTCGTCCGTCACGGTGCGGCGCAGCACCTCGCTGCTGGTGCGGCCGTCGCGGATCGCCACCGTACGGCGGACCTCGCCCGCGACGAGCGGGTCGTGCGTCACGATGACCACGGTGGCGCCGAGCTCCCGGTTGACGGTGCGGAAGGCCTCGAAGATCGCCGCTCCCGTTTCGGAGTCGAGCTCGCCGGTGGGTTCGTCGGCGAGCAGGACCGCCGGGTCGTTCGCCATGGCCACGGCGATGGCCACCCGCTGCTGCTGGCCGCCGGAGAGCTCGGCGGGCCGCCGGTCCGCGAGATCGGCGATCTCCAGGGCCTCCAGGAGACGGGTCACCTGAGCCGCCCGGCGGCCGGCCGTGCCGCGGCCGCCCCGCCCCCGCAACTGCATGGGCAGGGCGATGTTCTGAGCTGCCGTCAGGAAGGGCAGGAGATTGCGCGCGGTCTGCTGCCAGACGAAGCCCACCGCCTCGCGCCGGTAGCGCAGCCGGTCCTTGGCGGACATCGCCAGCAGGTCGTAGCCCTCGACGGTGGCCGAACCGGCCGTGGGCACGTCCAGCCCCGCCAGAACGCCCAGCAGAGTGGACTTGCCGCTGCCGGAAGCACCGACCAGGGCGACCAGGTCACCCCGTTCCACGGTCAGTTCCAGGCCCTGCAGTGCCTGTACCTCGACTCCGTCCGCGCTGAAGATGCGGACCAGGCGGTCACAGGCGATGGCGGTGTCCGCCCGCTGGGTGCGCGGTCCCGAGGCGGCCAGGGCCTGCCGGCGCAGCTCCTCGAAGGTCGGCTGGTCGCTGTTCAACGCTGGTCTCCCGCTCTCAACTCGGTGGTGATCTGACGCCGTCCGGATATCCCCGCTTCGGCGAGCACGGCCGCGGTGACCAGGACGGCCAGCCCCAGCGCCTGGGTCAGTACGGGCAGCGCCGTCAGCCGGAGCCCCGCGGGCACCGTCGAGCCGACCAGGGCGGACAGGTCCATGGCCGGTCCCAGCAGGGCGACGGCCGCGGCCGCGACGAGTGCGCCGCCGAGGGTGGCGGCCAGCGCCTGGGGCAGTGCCTCCGTCAGGATCAACCGGAAGCCGTCCCGGGGCCGCAGGCCCATCGTGCGCAGGCGCGCCAGCAGCGCGGCCCGTTCGGGCGCCGCCCGTACCAGCGTGAGCAGCACGGCCAGCAGGGCGAAGCCCGCGGCCCCTGCCACGGAAGCCCAGAACAGCCGGCCCGCCGCACGCTGGAGCGGATCGCTGCCCAGCTCGGCGGCCACGGTGGCGCTGGTACGGACGGAATACCGCCCGGCCGTCCCGGCCGGGGCGTTCGCCCGGACGGCCTCCCGCAGCCGGGCCCCGTCGACCTCCCCGGTCGCGAACCACCGGTCGGGTTCCCCGGTCCGGGGCACCCGCGCGGTGGTGGGCCCGGCCGGCAGGACGACGACGGCACCGCCCGTCCCGGCCCTGGCCGGGGTCCCGTCGACCACGCCGACCGAGCCGATCCGCAGTTCGCCGCCGCCGCCGAGGCTCAGCCGGTAGGTGCCGCTCGCCGCCACCTTGGCCAGGGCGCTGCTGAACAGGGCGGGCAGCGGGGCGTCGGCGGAGTCCGCACTGCCGGCGCCCGAGAGCAGAGCCGGGTCGAACTGCCCGCGCCCGATGGTCCGGGCCAGTTCCGCGTACGCCACGGGTTCTGCGACGATCACCGTGACCTGGGTCGAGCCCTGGTCGGTGCCGAACACGAACGCCTGGTCGTCCGTCCACACCCCGACCGACGTCCGGACGCCCGGCAGCGCGGCAGCGGCCCCCGCCATCGACTGGGGCACGGCGCCCCCGTACGGCGCCGTGATCTGGACGTCACCGCCGACGGTGAGGCGGGCCACCTGCAGCCGGCCGGCGTCCACCGCCTCCAGCACCGTGGCCCCGAACCCGCCCGTGGTGACGGCCAGCAGCAGGGCGATCAGCGGCAGCACCGAGGGCCGGGCCCGGCCGCCGGTGCCCCGGGCGGCGCGCGCCAGACCGAGGAAGCCGACCAGACCGGGCCGCCGCCCGGCCGCCCGGGCCAGTGCCCCCACGAGGACGGGCTGGAGCCGGGCCAGGACCAGGCCGCCGCACAGGGCGAGCAGCAGCGGGGCGGCGACGAGCAGCGGGTCCAGGCCCTCACCGGCGGGGGCGACCCCGCGACTGCGGACTTCGAACACGGCCGCGGCGGTGGCTGCGACGACCAGCAGTTCGGCGACCAGCCGGCGGCGCGGCGCCGGCCCGAGGCGCCGGGCGGACAGCAGTACGGCGGCCCGTACCGGGAAGGCCAGCAGGGCCAGCAGGGTGACGGCGCCCGCCGCGAGCAGGGTGGCGGTCCACCGGGGGGTCGGCAGCAGCCATGTCGCGAGCCCGGTCGCGAGCGAGGCGGCGGGCAGGACGGTCACGGCGCCCTCGCCGAGCAGCCGGCCGACGATGCCGCCCGGCGAGCCGCCCCGGGCCAGCAACAGGCGCAGTTCCGACTCCCGCCGGTCCGCGGTGAGGGCGGCGGCCAAGCAGAACACCACGGCGGCCACGCCGGCGACGCCCGCCGGCCCGATCGCGGCGAGCGGCGCGGCCGCCTCCTGCCGGGCCCGGGCCTGCTTGAACAGCTCCGGCAGCCGCGAGGTGATCCGCAGGTCGCCCCGCAGGGTGGCGCGCCGCAGATCGGTGGTGGTCGGGCCGCTCACGTACGCGGCGATCTCGGCGGCGACGTCGGGCAACCGGTCGGCGCGCAGCCGGCCGGTGTCCACGGGGATCCGCCAGAAGTCCTCGGAGCCCTCGCCCCATTGCCCGAGCCGGTCGAGCCCGTCGGGCCCCACGAGGGCGGCGGTCTGCCAGTACCGCTGGGGCGGAACGGCGGGGGTGGTCTTCTCGCAGGCATGGGTGAGACAGGGCAGCCCGGCCCAGTAGACGTCGGCCTCGTCAGTGGCCCGGTAGAGGCCGACCACCTCGGCGCTCATCGGCGGGGCGGAGCCGCTCGCCACGGCCTCCAGCACCGTGCCGATCCGGACGCCCAGGGTCTGCGCGGCCTGCTGGGACAGCGCGACGGGCACGGGCCCGTCCGGGACGCCGCCGCCGGGCCAGCGCCCGGCGACCAGCTCGGTGTGCGCGGCGGCCTCCCGCAGGTGCAGCAGGTCCAGCTTGGGCGAAACACCTTCGGGGCGGGGCAGTTCGGGATTGCCGAGGGCGCGCGCCTTGACCGCCTGGGAGCCGTGGACCGGCCCCGAGGGGGCGACGGCGAAGCCGACGCCGGTACGGGCGACCAGCGCGGCCCGAACGGAGTCCAGCTCCTCGACGGACTGCTTGCCGTACCTCGCCTCGGAGGTCGCGAGCAGACTCGTCGCGGCGGGCCCCCGGTCGTGGAGGAACGAGCGAAGCGCCTGATCGGCGCCCCGGTCCACCGCGCGCGGCAGGGCGGCCGCCAGCAGGACGGCGACGAAGGCGAGCGCCGCGGCGAGCACGGCGCTCGACGGCGCCGACCGCAGCCGGGTCCGGACCCACGGCGCCGACCGGTCCCCGGTTCCCCGCCCGTCCCCGGTTCTCCGGCCGTCCGCGGCCGCGTGGCCCGGCGGGCCGTCCGGTGTCTCTGCGGGCCTGGTCACATCTCCTCCACGTGCCGCAGCCGGGCGGCCGCGTTCGAGACGTTCCGGTCGCGGCGGCCGCCGAGCACCGCCGACAGCAGCGGTACCGCGGCGACCGCGGCGGTCAGCAGCAGGGTCATGCCGCCGGGCAGGTCGACCAGCACCTGCGGCACGGGGCGGCGCGCGGCGGG
Organism: Streptomyces sp. NBC_00597; assembly: GCF_041431095.1. Classification (GTDB taxonomy): domain Bacteria; phylum Actinomycetota; class Actinomycetes; order Streptomycetales; family Streptomycetaceae; genus Streptomyces. The sequence continues at coordinate 1,794,312 of NZ_CP107757.1, read as the reverse complement.
CGTCAGCACCACCAGCGGCACCACCAGATGGACGATCGCGGCGCCCAGCCCGACCCCGACGGCGCTGCCGAGCCCGACCAGCAGGCAGCTCTCGGCCGCCGCCGTCCGGGCCAAGCTCCGCCGGGACGCCCCGAGCGCCATCAGTACCGCCGAATCCCGGGCCCGCTCCCGGGCGCCCGCCGCCGCGGAGGCCGCGAATCCGATGGCCGCGAGCACCGCGCAGGCCGCGGCGAGGGCGGCCAGCGCGCTCTGCGGGCCTGCGCTCAGCGGGTCGTCCAGCAGCCCGGCGGCGACCTCCCCGCGCAGCCGTACCTGCTGCACCCCGGCGCCGGCCCGCAGTTCGGCGGCGGCGCGGGCGGGCGCGGTGTCGTCGGCGGACTTCGCGGGCAGCCACCACTCGGTGGGCGCGGGCAGTTCCCGTGCGCCGCCGGCCGCCAGCAGGCGTCCCACGGCGTCCAGGTCGACAGCGAGCGCGGTGTCCCCGGCGACGGGCAGCGAGCCGATCGCGGCCGTGATCCGCACCGGCACCGATGCGCCGCCCAGCGGGACGGGGACCAGGTCGCCGACGGCCGCGCCGACCCCGGCGAGATAGGCGCGGGTGGCGATGCCCGGCACCTCGGCGATGGTCTGCACGCCCGGCGGGGCCAGCGCCAGCTGGATCCCGCCCGCGGCCTTGCTGCCACCCCGGTAGCGCAGCCGTACCAGCTCCGCACCGTCCTGTGCGCCCGGCAGCAGTTCCGCGGCGGGGGAGCCGCCGGTCAGCGCGGGAGCGGTCAGCGTCCAGCCGCCCGCGCCAGCCGTGGCCGGGGTCGGCACCGGTTCGGCCCGGCCGGCCGGAGCGTCGGCGACGGACAGCCGGCGTACGGTCAACTCGCCGCCGGCGTCCGGCGGCTCGGGCACGGCGAAGTCCGAGGCGCCGCTCTCGCCCGGGACGTACGACACCGCGATCCCGGCGAGGGTCAGCGGCGCCGCGGCCGAACCCAGCGGGGCGCCGGTCAGCGCGCCCAGGTCCACCGAGACGGTCGTCGCACCGCCCGTGGGCAGCTGGGCCATCGGTGCCCGATAGGTGAGCCCGAACCGGTCGCGCAGCAGCAGCCCGAGCCCGGCGTGACCGTTGTCGCTGCCCGACACCCGAAGTTCCACGTCGAGGTCGATGCGCTGCGGCCGCCCGGGCAGGACGATGCCGGTCGCCCGGGAGGCGGTCGGCGCGGACAGGGGGGCGAACAACTCGCCCATCCCGCGCCCGTCGCGCAAGTCGGCCCGCAGCGGCACCCGTTCGGCCACCCCGGCCGCGTCCAGCGCGAGTACCTGGGCGACCCGCCCGCCCGGCAGCTCCTGCGGCTTGCGGATCACCGGTATCACCGCCCCGCCGCCGGGCAGCGCCGCGTACCGGCCGCCCTGGCCCATCGCCGCGAGGTCGCTGCCGGAGATCCGCAGCCCCCCGGCGGTGGCGAACTCGGCCTGGTCACGCTGGGAAGCCGACCAGGCCGTGTGCTGTCCGAGGGCCAGGACCCCGCTGGAGACGGCGAGTACGAGCAGCAGCACGGGTCCGGTGGCCCGCCCGGGCCGGCGCGCGAGCTGCCAGCCCACGAGTGCCGGGCCAAGGCCGCGGCCCCGCGCGGCGATCCGCCCGCCCAGCCGCGCGGCGAGCGGCAGCAGTCGCAGTACCAGGAGCGTGCCCGCGCACAGGGCCAGCGTCGGCGCGGCCACCAGCACCGGATCCACGCCGAGGCGGCCGCCGGGAGCCGACGTACCGGCGGTGAGTCCGTCCTCGCCGTGTTGGGCCAGCTGCTGGTAGGCGAGCGCGGCGAGGGCCAGCAGTGCCAGGTCGGCGCCCGAACGGGCGGCTCCGGCGACCAGGGCCTGGCGGCGTCCAGTGCGGCGCAGGGCCGCGGCCGCGGCGCCGCGCAGTACGGCGGGCAGCGCGGCCAGCAGTACGCAGGCGAGCGCGCAGCCCGCCGCGACCGGCCAGAGCAGCCAGGTCCCGGTGGGGCGCATCGGCACCCGGGCGAGCGGCCCGAACCCGCCGAGCAGGCGCAGCAGCGCCGGGGTGAGCAGCGGTGCGAGGACGGCGGCGGGCAGGGCGAGCAGCAGCGATTCGGCCGCGCTCAGCACGCCGAGCCGGCGACGGGACGCGCCGCGCGCGGTGAGCAGGACGCGCTCGCCCTCCTGGCGCTCCGTCAGGAGGTGTGCGACGAGCAGCAGGGCGGCCCCGGCCAGGACGGCGAGCTGCAGCGCACCGATGAGCAGGGTCGAGCGGGCGACGAGCTGCGCGGATGCCAGTTCACCGAGGAACTCCGGCAGTTCGGTCTTGGCCTGCAGGGACTTGGTGCGCTTCAGCGCGTCGGCGGCTGCGGTCGTACGGTCCCGCACGGCCTCCGTGTCGGAGCTGCGGGCGCCGGCGAAGTCCGGGGTGAGGAGCGAGCCGCGGTTGTTCTGCACCAGCCCGCCCGCGGTGAAGGCCGTGTCGTCCACGAGCAGCGGGCCGTACGTGGTGAAGCTGCCGACCTGGAGTTCCCGGCCGCCGAGCGGGTCGAGCCGCCAGTAGGGCGCGTCGGGGTCGGCCGTCCGGTACACGCCGGTGACCAGCACGGTCAGCGGGGCGCCGCCGTACCGGTCGTCGAGCCGCACCTCGGCGGGCAGGGCCTGCGGGCTCAGCCCGAGCCGGGTCAGTGCCGCCCGCGGAACGGCCACCGGCAGCCGGCCGCCGGGTGCGGTGACCGGCTGCGGCCACGCCCCCGCGAGCAGCCGTACGTGTTTCTGGTCGAAGGCGGCGAGCAGCGTCAGATCGGCGTCCTTGCCCGGGGTGCGTGCACCCGGCAGCCCGAACGAACGGCTGCGCGCGACGCTCTCGACGGCGACTGGCAGCCGGCCGAACAGCCCTTCGGCGAAGGCGCGTACGGCCTCGTCGTCCGTGCCGCGGTCGGCCGCGGCGTGCTCGCCGGTGACGAGGACGGTGGTCCGGGCCCGGTCCGGGCCCTGGAGGGCCTGACGCAGCCCGGCCTCGCCCACGTCGCGGGTGAACGCGGACAGTGCGGTGAGTACCGTCGTGGTGATCAGTACGGTCAGCAGCACGGCGGCGGAGAGCGGCACCCGCCCGCGCAGCCGGCGCACGACGAAGCCGAGCATGTGCCGTGTTCCTCCCCCATCCGGACCGTTGGCACCGGATAGCGGACAATGCTGTCAGATTCGAACGCGCGACGGAAGGGTCTTGCGCGAAGGGCGGGACGGATGAGCAAATTCGAAATGAAGCGATTGAGATTCCAGGGGGAGTCCACACCATGACGCAGGATCAGGACGACACGGCGGCGACGCCCATGCTCGTGGTGGACGGCCTCCACCGCAGTTTCGGCAGCGGCAAGCGCGCCGTACACGCCCTGCGCGGGGTGTCGTTCGAGGTGGAACGCGGCGTGCTCACCGCCCTCAAGGGCCGCTCCGGCTCCGGCAAGACCACCCTGCTCAACCTGGTTGGCGGACTGGACACCCCGAGCGGCGGCACCGTCGTGCTCGACGGCACCGATCTCGCCGCACTGGACGAACCGGGCCTGCTCGCCCTGCGCCGCGACCGGATCGGCTTCGTCTTCCAGTCCTTCGGCCTGCTCCCCGTCCTGACCGCGGTCGAGAACGTCGGCGTCCCGATGCGGATGCGGGGGATCCCGGCGAAGCAGCGGGAGGAACGCGCCCGCACCCTGCTCGCCCTGGTCGGTCTGGCCGAGCACGCCGAGCAGCGCCCCGGCGAGCTTTCCGGCGGTCAGCAGCAGCGGGTCGCCGTGGCCCGCGCCCTGGCCAACGAGCCGGCCCTGATCATCGCCGACGAACCCACCGGCCAGCTCGACTCCGAGACGGGCCACTCGATCATGCAGCTCCTGCGCGCGGTGGTCCGCAGTGAAGGAGTCACCGTCCTGGTCGCCACCCACGACCCGGCGCTGATCGAACTCGCGGACCGGGTGGTGGAGTTGCGCGACGGCCGCATCCACGCGGAGTCACCGCAGCCCCCGGACACCCCGGATACCCCGGACGCGCCGCCGTCCGCACAGGGCCTCGTCAGCTCCTGAGCAGGCGCGCCATCACCCCGACGGGCAGCGCGGGGTTGGCGGCCGCAGCTCGGCCCACCGCGGGATCGGCGTCCGCGAGCAGGTCGACGATGACCTCCGGGGGCAGCGCCGGGTGACCGCCGGCGCGGGGCCGGGCCTTCGCGTCGGCGAGGCAGGGCGAGAGCGCCTCGGCCGTCGCGTTGCGGTGACCGGCGATCTCGCGCAGCGCCCGCCGCACCGGCGGATCGTGCCGGGCCAGCTCCTCCAGCAGGTCCGGCGGGGCGTCCGGATTGGCCGCCACCCGTGCGAGGACCAGTGCGCCGTGGCGCGCGACCACGGCGCGCAGCCGCTCCTCGGACAGGCCCGGGTGCGGGGCTACGGACCGGACCACCGCGGCGTTCGGATCGGCGGCCAGACGGTCGCGCAACTCCGGCTCCAGATCGCGCCGCTCGGCCACCAGCATCCGTACGCGGGCATCCGCCGCCCCGGCAGCCTCCGCGAGTTCGGCGGGTGTGGCGGTGGCGATCCTCGGCAGCAGGGTGGGGCCGATCCGGGTCGCCGCGGCCAGCTGCGCGAGCACGTCGAGCGGCACCCGCGGGTGCCGGGCGAGGCTGCGCGCCACCTCGTCCCCGCCGCCCCCGGCGGCCAGTGCGCGGATCAGGGGTTCGCCGATCGCGGGATTTCCGGCCGCCTCCGCGCGGACCCCCAGTACCGGGTCGAATGCGAGCCGCGCGTACAACTCCTGCGACAGGTCGGCGCGTTCGGCCAGCGCCCAGCGGATCAGCATGGACGGGTCGCCGACGAGGGAGGCCGCGGCCGCGGCGGGAGTCGCCGGGTTCCGCGCGGCCTGCTCCCTGATCTCGTGGACGGTGGACTCGTGCCCGCCCGCGCAGGCGGCGCCGCCGCGCAGCTCGCAGTCCGTCCGCGGGCAGTACGGATCGTGGGTGAAGGGGATCTCCTCACGGTCGCAGACCAGGCAGGAGCGGGCCGGAGCGAGCCCTTCGCCGGTGATCAGCGCGACCGGCGGCACCGCCTCGTTGAACGCGGCCCCCCGGCGCACCTCGGCATGCGGGTGCGCCGCCAGGCGCGCGGCGATCGACGGCTCCGTCGTCCACAGGGCCAGCTCCGCGACCACTGCGACATCCGGATCGGCGGCGAGCGTCTCCACGACGTCGAGGGGCAGGCCGGGCCGGGAGGCCAGGGTCTCGCGGATCCCCCGGTCCGGATGGGCCGCCAGCAGACGGGCCCAGCCGGGCGGCGCGACGCCCTCGTCCAGCAGGGCCAGGGCCACCGCGGGCCGGGCCTCCGGGTCCACGTCGGCGGCGTCCAGCAGGCCCGAGTGGGCGAGCCGGATCGCGACGTGTTCGTCGCGCGCGGCCAGCGCCGCCGCCCGGACGGGCCCGAGGTCCGGGCGCTCGCTCAGCGCATCGGCGAGCTCCGCCCCCTCGGCGTCGTCCGCGACGGCACGCTCGACCAGCCGGTCGAGCAGCGCGCCCGGCAGCGCCGGATTGTCCGCGAGCCCGCACAGCAGGTGTCCGGTCACCGCTCCACCGCCTCGGCCAGCGCCGCGGTCAGCGCCTCGGCGTACGGGTGCGGGTGGCGCAGGCGCGGGGTGACCACCCCGATGTGCCGGGCGGGGCGCGGCGGCTCGACCCGTACGACCGCGAGGGACGCCTCCGGGGCCAGCGACACGTGCGGGATCAGCGAGACGCCCACACCCGCGGCAACCAGGGTCTGTGCGAAGAACCAGTCGGTCGTGGAGGCCGCCACCCGCAGGTCGAATCCGGCGAGCCCCGCGTACCGGTGCAGGAAGGCCTCCGTCTTGAGGCAGCCGAGCACCCAGCGGTCCTCTGCCAGTTCGGCGAGACCGATCGAGGCACGGCCGGCGAGCCGGTGTTCGCGCGGCAGGACCAGCCACAGCGGATCGTCCGTCAGCGGCGTCCAGTCGAGCCCGGCCCGCAGGGGCAGCGGCCCGTCGAAGTGGTAGGCCAGGGCGAGGTCGGCGCGGCCGCCGCGCACCATCGGGACCGCGTCCTCGGGTTCGGCCTCCCGCACGGTCAGCTCGACATCGGGGTGCGCGGCCACGAACCGGGCCAGCGCCCCGGGCAGCAGCCGGCGTCCGCCGCTGGTGAACGTGGCGATCGTGAGCCGTGGTCGGTCGGCCGTCAGCCGGTCGATCGCGTGGCGGACCTGGTCCAGCTCGGCGGAGATCGTCTCCGCCGCCTCCACCAGCAGCCGTCCCGGCTCGGTCAGGGTGACCCCGCGGGTGCTGCGCACCGCCACCGGGTGGCCCAGGCTCCGTTCCAGCGACGCGATGTGTTGCGAGACGGCGGACGGGGTCAGCAGCAGTGCACCGGCCGCCTTGTTGAAGCTGCCGTGCTCGGCGACGGCCCGCAGGATGCGCAGCCGCTGCACATCGATCATCGGTTTTCCTTCATGCGGTTTCGTACCCGTTCGGCAGCTGATCGTTCTGCCGGGACGATACAGCGGCGCCGTCCCCGACCGTCGGGTCGGTCGACCGGCCGGATGGTGCGGCTGCGCGCCGAGCCCTCATCCCTCGCCCGTGCGGCGCTCCAAGGGAGTGGCTACCGCGGAGTTGCTCACGCTGAAGGTGACGCTGCCGGCACGGTAGCGGTCGTCGCTCCACTCGATCGGGCGACCGGTGGCGGTGGCCGATACGTGTCGCTGGCGCAGCAGCGGGCTCCCGCGCCGGATCTCCAGCAGCCGGGCGTCCTCGCTGCCGGCCCCCAGGGCGTCGATCAGGTGCTCGCCGTAGTGGGCGACGATCCCGGACCCGTTCGCGAGGCCGTCCATCACCGAGCCGACGTCGTCCGGCATCGCCTCGACCGCGCCCGCGACCCAGTCCGCGTACGCGGTCCGCTCCACCATGGTCGGCTCCCCGTCCAGGAGCCGCAGTCGCAGCACGGCCAGGATCTCGGTGCCCGGCGCGAGCGCGAGCCGGTCGGCCTCCTCGGCGGTGGCCGGCCGGCGGGTCCGGGTGAGGAAACGGCTGGTGACTTCTTGGCCGAGCCCGTCGGCCCACTGGGCGAAGCTGTTCAGTTCGCCGAAGCTGTGCCGGCGCTCGTGGCGCAGGACGATCCTGCGGGCGCCCTGGCGGGAACCGATCAGCCCCTCCGCGGCGAGCGTGGCCACGGCCTGGCGGACGGTTCCGCGGGACGCGGACCAGCGGGTGGCCAGATCGCTCTCCGATGGTAGTTGGGCGCCCACCGCGTACTCGCCGGAGAGGATCGCCGTGCGCAGCGCCTCGGCGATCTCCAGATACCGGACCGTGCCCATGCCGTGCCGCCCCCTGTCGTCGTCGCAGCCGTGTACGTGTTCCGCCACCCTAGGCCTTGAAGATCATTACACCGGTCCTGTCACGGCTGCTTTCGGTCATTCTCGTCTCTTCGTCGAGTCGTGCCCCGCGGTCCAGCCCCCGTTCACCGTCCGTACAGTGAAGCCGGGCGAACTGGAGCCAACTTGTTCAGACAAGTAGACCCCCGTCAGGAACCCGTCTCCGGGAGAGACCGTGCTCAGTTCCTCCGCCCGCCGTGGTGCAGCCGTACTGCTCAGCGCCGCCGTCCTCACCACGCTCAGTGCGTGTGGCGCCGCTCCGGACCAGGCCGCCGGTACCGCTGCCGACGGCAAGTCCCAGGTGCAGCCGGGCGCCGCGACCTCGGTCGCCGACCTCGGCGGCATGGACGCCCTCGTCGCGGCCGCCCAGAAGGAAGGCCAGCTGAACGTCATCGCGCTGCCGCCGGACTGGGCGAACTACGGCGAGATCATCAAGGCCTTCGAGGCCAAGTACAAGATCAAGGTCAGCAGCGAGAACCCGGACGCCTCCAGCTCCGACGAGATCGCCGCCGTGAAGTCCCGCAAGGGCCAGAAGCGCGCCCCCGACGTGATGGACCTCGGCATCGCCTTCGCGCGCAGCGGAGCCGACGAGAACCTGTTCGCCCCGTACAAGGTCACCGCCTGGGACAAGATCCCGGCCGGCCAGAAGGACGCCGACGGCCGCTGGTACAACGACTACGGCGGCTACGTCTCCATCGGCTGCGACGCCGCCAAGATCCCGAACTGCCCCGCCACCTTCGCGGACCTGCTCAAGCCCGAGTACAAGGGCAAGGTCGCCCTCAACGGCAACCCGACCAAGTCCGGCTCCGCCTTCGGCGGCGTCTACGCGGCCGCCCTCGCCAACAAGGGCTCCTTCGCCGACATCCAGCCCGGCATCGACTTCTTCGGACAGCTGCGCAAGAGCGGCAACTTCATCCCGGTCGAGTCCACCCCGGCCACCGTCGAGAAGGGCGAGACGCCCATCTCCATCGACTGGGACTACCTGAACGCCGGCTACGCCGAGCAGTTCAAGGGCAAGGGCGTCGACTGGAAGGTCGCCGTCCCCACCGACGGCGTCTACGCCCAGTACTACTCGCAGGCCGTCAACAAGGAGGCCCCGAACCCGGCGGCCGCCCGCCTGTGGATGGAGTTCCTCTACAGCGCCGAGGGCCAGAACCTGTGGCTGAAGGGCCACGCCCGCCCGGTCCTGCTCCCCGTCATGACCCAGGACGGCACCGCCGACAAGGACGCGGCCGCCAAGCTCCCGCAGATCCAGGGCACCCCGACCTTCCCCGCCTCCGCGGAGCTGGACAAGGCCAAGGCCACCCTCGCCGAGAAGTGGGACAAGGCGCTCTCCTGATGTCCCCCTCCACCCCCACCTCCCACCCGGAGGGGACCGCCGGCGGCAGCACCAGCCGCCGCCGGCGGCGCGGCCCGCGCACCTGGCTCGCCGCCCTCCCGCTCCTCGCCTTCACCGGGCTCTGCTTCGGCATCCCGCTCGGCGCCATCGCCTTCGGCGCCGTCACGCAGACCGACCCGGCGACCGGCGCCACCCGGCTGACCGGAGAGCACCTCGCGCGCTCGCTCCAGGGCCCCTACCTCGGCTCGCTCATCGGCAGCGTCCAGCTCTCCGCCCTCACCGCGACCGTGGGCGGCGTGCTCGGGGTCCTCATCGCCCAGGCCGTGGTCACCTCCCGGTCCCGCGCCCTGCGCAGCGCCGCGCTGACCGCCTCCGGCGTCCTCGCCAACTTCGGCGGCGTCCCGCTCGCGTTCGCGTTCATCGCCACCGTGGGCATCTCCGGAGTCGTCACCCAGCTCGCCCATCTCACGGGACTCGGCTGGAACCTGTACTCCTTCACCGGTCTCACCGTGGTCTACCTGTACTTCCTGATCCCGCTGATGGTGCTCGTGATCGCCCCGGCGTTGGACGGACTGCGGCCGCAGTGGCGCGAAGCCGCCCACAACAACGGGGCCACCGGATGGCAGTTCTGGCGCCACGTCGGACTGCCCGTCCTGGCTCCCTCCTTGCTCGGCGGGTTCGTGCTGCTCTTCGGCACCGCCTTCGCCGCGCACGCCACGGCCGCGGCCCTCGTCGGCGGCTCCGTACCGCTGGTCACGCTGAAGATCGCCGACGCGCTGTCCGGAAACGTACTGACCGGACAGGAGAACGTGGCGCTCGCCCTCGGCCTCGACATGATCCTGATCGCCGGCCTCGTCATGGCGGTCTACCTGCCCCTCCAGCGACGGAGCGCCCGATGGCTGCGATGACCCCGACGCCCGCATCGACCGCCCCGCACGCAGGGACGGGCGCGACAGCGCCGGCCGGCCCCGCCGCACCCGGCACGGCGGCCCGGCCGCGCCGCCGCCCCCGTCCGCGGGTCTGGCGCGGAGCCGTACTCCTGCTGGCGGGCGCGTACTTCCTCGTCCCGCTGATCGCCTCCTTCGTGTTCACCGTGCACGTGCCCGGGCAGGGCATCAGCTTCGAGGCGTACACACAGCTGCTCTCCGCCGACGGGTTCACCGAGAGCATGCTGCTCTCCCTCGGGCTGGCCGCCGCGACCATCGCGACGTCACTGCTGCTCGCAGTGCCCGCTCTGGTCGCCGTACGGCTCGGTTCGCCGCGACTGCGCCCGGTCGTGGAGGTGATGTGCATGCTGCCGCTGGTGGTCCCGCCGATCGCACTGGTCACCGGTATCACCACCGTGCTGCGCTGGGGACCCGAGCACCTGTCGCGGACCCCGCTCTACCAGACCTTCCTGGCCGTGCAGAACGAGCAGTTCCCCGTCGTCCTGGTCCTCGCGTACACGGTACTGGCGCTGCCCTTCGTCTACCGCTCCCTCGACGCGGGCCTGCGCGCCATCGACGTGCCGACCCTGGTCGAAGCCGCCCGCAGCTGCGGCGCGAGCTGGCCGTACGTGGTCCTGCGCGTGCTCCTGCCCAACCTGCGGGCCTCGCTCGCCGGAGCGGCCTTCCTCACCCTGGCCCTGGTCCTCGGCGAGTTCACCATCGCCTCCCTCCTGGGCTTCCGGCCCTTCGCCGTGTGGATCGTCACGATCTCCGGAGCCCACGCCCGGATGTCGGTGGCCGTCTCCATCCTCAGCCTCCTCATCACGTGGCTGCTGCTGCTCGTCCTCTCGCGGGCCGGGACCAACCCCGCCACGGTGTCCTCCGCCCCCAGTACCTCCACCTCCCGCAAGGAGTCCTGACCGACATGTCCACCACCCTTCCCGCGGCCAGGAAGCCCGAGGGCCCCGATGACGGCGCGACCCCCGCGGGCGCACGCGTCGAATTCCGCGGCCTGCGGCGGGCGTTCGGCTCGACCATCGCCCTCGACGGGCTCGACCTGACCATCGAGCCGGGCGAACTCGTCGCCCTGCTCGGCCCGTCGGGCTGCGGAAAGACCACCGCGCTGCGCGTGGTCGCGGGCTTCGAGCAGCCCGACTCCGGTGAGGTCCTGGTCGACGGCGAGGACATCACCCGCGTACCGGCCAACCGGCGCGACGCCGGGATGGTCTTCCAGTCGTACAGCCTCTTCCCGAACCTCAGCGCCCGCGACAACGTCGCCTTCGGCCTGCGGGTGCGCAAGGTCGCGGCCGCCCGGCGCCGCGAGCGGGCCGCCGAACTCCTCGACCTGGTCGGCCTGCCGGACCACGGTGACCGCTACCCGCACCAGATGTCCGGCGGCCAGCAGCAGCGCGTCGCACTCGCCCGCGCCCTGGCGCTGCGCCCCCGCGTGCTGCTGCTCGACGAACCGCTCTCCGCGCTGGACGCCAAGGTGCGGGCCAACCTGCGCGACGAGATCCGACGACTCCAGCTCTCCCTCGGCATCACCACCGTGTTCGTCACGCACGACCAGGAGGAGGCGCTGTCGATGGCCGACCGGGTCGCCGTCCTGAACGCCGGCCGCCTGGAGCAGTGCGCTTCCCCCGCCGAGCTGTACGAGCGCCCCGCGACGCCGTTCGTCGCCGAGTTCGTCGGCACCATGAACCGGCTGCCGGGCCGCCTGACCGACGCCGGCCTGGTGGAGGTGGCCGGTGCCCGGCTGCCCGTCGACGGCCCGGTCCCCAAGGCGACGCGGGACGTGGAGGTGCTGGTCCGGCCCGAGAACGTCACCGCGAGCGCCGACCCCGAAGGCACCGCGACCGTCGTCTCCGCGTCCTTCTTCGGCGCGGTGACCCGGCTCCACCTCGAACTGCCCGGCGGCACCACCGTCAAGGCGGACCTGCCCTCGCGGGACGCCGGCGAACTCGCGCCGGGCGCGCGGGCCGCCGTCGGGCTGGCCGAGCGTCCGGTCCTCGTCGTGGCCCGGTCCGCGTGAGCGCCCTCGCCGCCGTCCTGTTCGACATGGACGGCACCCTGGTCGACACCGAGGTGCTGTGGTGGCGGACCACCGAGCGCATCGCCCAGGGCCTCGGCCACGAACTCACCGACGCGGACGCCCCCGAGGTCGTCGGCCGCGCCGTCGAGGACACCGCAGCCCACCTCGTACGGGTCTCGGGTGGGGGAGACCCGTCCGCGGTGGCGCAGTCCCTGACCGCGGACTTCTTCCGCCGGGTGGAGGCCGGGGCGCCGATGCGGCCCGGCGCCCAGCGGCTGCTGACCGCGCTGGAGACGGAAGGCGTGCCCTTCGCCCTGGTCAGCGCCTCGCCGCGGCTCGTCGTGGACTCGGTGGTCGGCGGCTCGCTGGCCCATGTCCCGTTCGCGTTCACCCTGTCCGCCGACGACACGGACCGCACGAAACCGCACCCGGAGCCGTACCGGACGGCCGCCGAACGGCTCGACGCCACGGCGGGGGACTGCGTGGCCGTGGAGGACTCGCCCGACGGCGCCGCCTCCGCCGAGGCCGCCGGATGCGGGGTGCTGGTCGTCCCGTCGCTGCTGGAGGTGCCGGCCTCGCCGGCGCGCACCTTCGCGCACTCCCTGGAAGACGTCACCCCGGACCTGCTGCGGCGGTGCCTCGCGGACGGCGTCCCGCGCCAGGACCGTCAGGAAACCAGGCCGAGCAGCTCCACGACGCCGTCCACGTAGGCGGCCGTCGCGGTGCCCGGCGCGGCGGCCGCCGCGCGGCGCAGCGAGGGCAGACCGGCGCGGACGAACGCCGCGCACTGCCCGTACAGCCCGGCCTCGTACGAGGACCCGTCGTCCTCGGCGCCGAGCAGGGACAGCAGCGTCCACAGCAGCGCCTCGCGGGTGGCCAGCCGCGGCGGGCCCGCCGACCACACGCCCATCAGCACCCCGCACACCCCGGGCGCGGGCGGGTGCAGGCGTCCGGACAGGAAGGCGTGGCCCTCCAGCGCCCGGAAGGCGGCCGGGTGCCCCTCGGCCGCCGCCCACAGCGTGTCCACGAGGTGCCCCGCGCTGCGGCCGCAGCCGCACGTCACGGCCTCCCAGTCGTGCCGGCCGATCTCTACCCCCACCGCGTCCGGCACCAAGGGGCTGCTGCGCGGCTTGTCCGTCCCTCTCATGCGAGCAGTATGGGCATCGGGAACCAGCCTGACCAGGGGGTTCCGCCAGTCGGAACGGCCCTGTGACCGTGGCCGGAACCGGAACACCGGGGCTCTCGTCTGAGACCCCGTGTGGATGAAACGAAGAATCACCGCCCTGCTGCTGGCCCTGCTCGCGACACAGCTGGGATCGCTGATCAGCCCGGCGTACGCCTGCGGCTGCGGCGCCATGATCCCCGAGGGGTACGCCCGGATCGGCGTCGAACGCGAGACCTCCGTCGTGCGCTTCGACGGGCGCACGGAACAGATCGTGATGCGGTTCGTCGTCCGCGGGGACGCCCCGCGGGCGGCCTGGATCATGCCGGTGCCCGGACGGGCGTCGGTCGAGCTGGGCGACGGGGACGTGTTCCAACAGCTGACCTGGCTCACCCGGCCCGAGTTCAAGACCCGCAGCTACTTCTGGCCCCGTGACCGGGACTGGCCCTTCTCCTCGGGCTCGTCCCGTTCCGTGGGCGACGCGGCGCCCGGCGCGGGCGCGCCCTCGGTCGGCGTCGTCGGCCGCGAACAGCTCGGCGACTTCGACGTCGCGCGCCTCACCGCGACCGACCCCGACGCGCTGCGCAACTGGCTGGAGACCAACGGCTTCAAACTGCCCGACGGCCTCGCCGCCGAACTGAAGCCGTACGTCGACCAGAAGTGGGAGTACGTCGCCGTACGCCTCGCCCCCCGGGAACCGGGCAAGACCCTGAAGGGCACCCTCGACCCCTTGAAGATCCGCTTCGACAGCAACCGGCTGGTCTACCCGATGCGGCTGTCCCGGCTGGCCAAGACCCCCCAGTCCCTCGGCCTGTACGTCCTCGCCGACCACCGGATGGAACCCGCCTCCCCGATCGGCGGCGCCGACCCGAAGATCACCTTCGCGGGCGAGGTCACCCCGGAGGGCGCCCTCGCCACGCTCACCGGCGGCAAGCCCGCCTTCCTGACGGCGATCGAGCAGGAGTTCCCGGAACCGGGCCGCATCGACGCCGACCACGAACTGCGCGCCACGGCCGCCGACACCCCGTACCGGAAGGTCATCTACCACGGCGAACTGCTCACCGTCGGAGGCGTCCCCGCCTGGCTGCTGACCCTCGGGTCCGTCCTCGTCGCCCTCGTGGCGGCGGCCGTGTTCATCCTGCGCCGCCGCCACTCGGGTACGAGGACCGGCTGACCGACCCCGGCCCGGCCCCCCCCGGGCCGGGCCGGAGCCGCGTTCAGCCGATCACACCGGCGGCCCGGGCGGCCGGGTCCGCCAGAAGGCGCACTGGTGGTCCGCCCCGAACGAGGTGCCCGCCCGGATCGCCGCCGGATTGAGGGCCAGCACCTGGGCGGGCCCGGCCCCGGACCCGCCCGCCGGCCACAGCGGCTGCCCCGGCACCACGGGCGCGCCGTAGCGCGCGAACGCACCCCAGTAGCGCTTCATCCGCGCCGCGAACGCGACCTGGCCCGCGGTCAACGGGCGCTCGGTCATGGTGAAGTCGTACAGGTACGCCAACTCCGCACTGTGCGCGTTCGACTCGTCCAGGCCGGGCACCTGCGCCCCGGCCAGGGTCGGCGAGTCAGGGTCGTCGAACTCGTAGACGTACGTCGGCACTTGCCCGGCGAACAGCTGCGCCGTCCACTGCGTCTGGCAGGCGAACGTCGCGTCCGTCATGACCGCCGACAGCGCCAGGTACGGGGGCCCGTACGCCGACACCGGGTACCGGGCCAGCACCTGCGGGCCCGCGGCCCCGTACCCCGCCAGGACCTGCGCGGTGTACTGCTCCTGCGTCAGGTACGGCTGCGTGAGCGCGACGAAGAAGCGCGCCTCCGAGCGGTTGCTCCCGATCAGCACCGGCACCTTGTTCCAGTGCCCGCTCTCGATGGCCTCCGCCGGATCGACCGGCAGCAGTCCGTCGCCGGACGCCGGACCCGAGGTGGGCACCGTACGGGCCGCCTCGACCAGCACCGTCCCGGAAGCGGCCCGCAAGCACTCGACCAGCGTTCCCGGTTCCCTACAGCCCGCATGCGCGGCGAAGGCCCGCGCCTGCGCCTCGGCCCGCGCACCGTCCGGCGTGCGGATCAGCGTGCACGGCCCGCTCTGCAGCACGGCCCGGTGGAACAGCCCGGCGGCCGAAGGCGCCGCCAGCAGCGCACAGACGGAAGCGCTGCCCGCAGACTGCCCCGCCACCGTCACGTTGCCCGGGTTCCCGCCGAACGCGGCGATGTTCTCCCGGGTCCAGCGCAGCGCCGCCATCTGGTCCATCAGCCCGAAAGAACCGGAACGCTGCGCGTTCTGCCCGGCGATCTCGGGCAGTCCGAGGTATCCGAGCTGCCCCAGGCGGTAGTTGATGCTGACGACGACGGTACCGGTGAGATCGGCCATGGTGCGGCCGACGAACTGCGTCCCCGTGCCCTGGCTGAACGCACCCCCGGGCAGCCACACGATCACCGGAAGCCGGGCTCCGGCACGGGCCGTTCGGGGCCGGTACACGTCGAGGTACAGACAGTCTTCGCTGACGTCCTGCGGATCGCGCAGGCCGTGCGGCGAGAACTGCAGGCACGCCGGGGCCTGCCGGCCGGCTTCGCGGACCCCGGTCCAGCGGCCCGGCTCCTGCGGCGGGCGCAGCCTGGCGTCCCCGACCGGGGGAGCGGCGTAGGGGACACCCAGGAACTCCTGGGCGCCGTCGTGCTCCTGCCCGCGCAGCACGCCTTGCGCCACGTTGACTTGGGGGTGCGCGGTGCCGCTGGGCGGAGCCGCCTTCGTGGCCGACGCGGGGGGCGCCGCGGTGAGCAGGGCCGCGAGCGCGCACGCGGCGCCGAGCAGCGACCGTGCCGTACGAGGTCGCCTCACGGGCGTAGCCCCGCGATCAGGGCGGAGGCGACCGCGAACTCGGCGGGCCCGGCGTTCCAGTCGGCGTTCATCGGGCTGATGGCGATCTTGCCGGCGTTCACGGCCTCCACGTCACCGCCCCTGACGGGCGGCTGCGGGCGGAACTGCACGTTCACCTTCCAGGTCCCGTCCCCGGCGTCGGTGTAGTCCGGCTGCAGCGGGGCCTGCGGGTCCTGGAAGGTCGCGGCGACGCCGGCGGCGGCGCCCTTGCCGTCCGCGCCGACGACCGGGTGGTTGACGTTCAGGCCGACGCCCTTCGGCAGCAGCGGTCCGGACCGCGCCCGGTCGCGCAGCCGGTCGATCAGCTTGACCGCGAAGTCGACGGTGGGGCCCATCGCGTTGACCGTGGCCGTCGGGTCGGGAACGGCCAGGCCGCCGGTGCTCAGCGCGATGGCCGGGACGCCGCTCTCCAGGGCGACGACGGCGCCGCCGACCGTACCGGAGTGGGTGGCCAGGCCGGCCACGTTCGGGCCGAAGTTGGTGCCGGAGACCACCAGGTCGGGGGCGTGCCCCTCGAAGACCTCGGCGAGGCCGAAGGACACGGCGTCACCGGGCGTGCCGTCCACGGCCCACACCTTCGGCTCGGGGTGCTTCACCGCGATCGTGGGCGCGCCGGCCAGCTTCGTGCCGGTGCCGCTCTGGTTGGTGAGCGGCGCGACGACGGTGACGTCGTACCCGGCGGTGGTCAGCCGCTCGAACGCCTTGCGGATGCCCGGCGCGTTGTAGCCGTCGTCGTTCGTGAGCAGGATCCGCAGCGGGGCGGCGGGCGTTGCCGTGGGCGCTGCCGCGGGAGCGGCCTGCGGCGCGTTCTGCGGCGAGGCGACCGCGGGCGCCGTACCCGTGAGGGCCGCCGTGCACAGGATCAGCACGGCCGGCGGCAGGACTCGCTTGCTTCTCACAGGGGGCTCCTTCGAAAACGGTGGGGTGGGAGGTGAGGGTGGTGCGGTGTGATCGCCCGGGGCGGGGGGAAGGCCGCCGCGCAGGGCACCGGCGGGCGCACGACCCTCGGCATGCGCCCGCCGGAGTGCGGACCGGGCCGCCGCGATCCGGGAAGCGGCGGCCCGGCGGGGATCAGCGCACGCCGCGGATCGGGAGGATGGCGAGTGCGCCGATCAGCGAGAGGGCCCCGCCGACGAGGAAGAGCGGGGTGTATCCGCCGAAGCCGGTCACGACGGCCGAGGCGACGAACGGGGCGATGATCTGCGGCCCGGCGTTGGCGATGTTGAGGACGCCCATGTCGCGGGCGGCGTCCTCGGCCCGGGGCAGGACCAGGGTGACCAGCGCGGTGTCGACGGCCATGAAACAGCCGAACGCCAGGCCGTTGAGCGCGCTGAACACGAGCATGCCCGTCCAGGTCGGGCTCACCACGGGAACCACCATGACGAGCCCGGCGAGGGCGGCCGAGACGCCGACGAACACCTTGCGGCGGTCCCACCGGTCGGACAGCAACCCGCCCACCACGGTCGACAGGGCCATCGCGACCATCGACACGGGGGTGAGCACCGCCATCGCGGCGGGCGGGGTCAGCCCGGCCGGGAGGCTGATGTGGTCGTCCAGGACGTACAGCTGGTAGCCGACGACGGAGAAGTAGCCGAGGACCATCAGGGCCCGGCCGATGAACGCCCAGCGGAAGTCGTGGTTCGCCAGCGCCGACAGGAACGCGGCCAGTTGGGCCCGCTTGGGCACGGCGGCCGGGGCGGGGCCGGTGCGCGGGACGTCCCGGCAGGTGAGCGTGAGCAGCAGGGCCGAGGCGGCGACGATCGCGCCGAAGACGAGGTACCCGGTGCGCAGGTGCTCCGCGGTCCGGGAGGCGATCAGCACGCCGACCGTGCCGCCGATCGGGAGGCCCAGCCCCACCAGCGCGGATGCGGTGCCGCGCCGGGCCACGGGCACGCGGTCTGGGACGATCGCGGTGACCGCGGCCTGGAAGACGTTCATGGTCGCCTGCACCAGGCACCAGCCGATGCCGAGGAGCAGCGCGGTGGTGGCGTAGCCGAGGGAGGCCAGGGCGGCCAGCGAGGCGAGCGCGCCGCCGAGCACCCAGGGGTTGCGGCGGCCGCTGCGGTCGGAGAGGGCGCCGGCTATCGGGTTGAAGGCGGTCGCGAAGACCGCGCTGACCCCGCCGATCACGCCGAGGACGGCGACCTTGTGGGCGGGGTCGAGCGCGGCGACCTGAGTGGGCAGCAGAATCGATCCGACGCCCATGTAGACCGCCAGCATCGCGGAGTTGGCGACCAGCAGCAGGGGCAGGAGCGCGCGCTGGCGGGGCGGTTCCGGATCAGCGTGGGCGGGCGGATCGATGAGTTCGTTCTGGGCCATGACGACTCCTCGGGGGACGGAGCGAGAAGGGGTGCGGAGGCTCGGCGCGGGGAGCGGCGCAGCGCTGGCGGCATGCGGCCGGCTGTGCGGTGTGGAGGGCGCCAGGGGATGCGGATGGAGACGCTTCGGGCGGGCAGGCAGCCACGGTTCACATGATGTTGTTACACGTGTCACCTACGCCGCTTGGACACTGTGTAGCACCCATTTCAGGGCCTCGCTAGGGGTTGAGATGCGGCGATGTGCGGATCGTGACCGACTGATGGGTAACCCTGCGAGGACGTGTAACCACCCTCTCAAGGTCACTGAGCAGGGCTGTTGTGTCCTGAATCCCTCTTGTGCTTGTGGCGGTGGTCACGCATCCGCAATACTCCGTGCCGCGTCGCGACGCCGCCGGCGCCGCTCATCGGGAGATCCGCTCCACCCCGCGGCTCCGGAGCCCGGTGCCCGTCTCCGGTGCCTCGTTTCCGGCGCCCGGCGCCCCCGGCCGGCCGCCGCCCGTGGCCGCCGCCCCCGTGAACTCCTCCACCGCCCGTGCCTGCTCTCCGCGTGCCCCCACCGCCCAGGGAGGCCCCCGTGAAAGGCCCGCCATGCCGCTTTCCCCCTCCGCCGTGCCCCCTTCCGGGCGTTCGGCGCCCCCGTTCGCGATTCCCGCCCCCCGGCACCATCTCCCGGCCGCGCCGCCGCGCCATGCGGCGGCCGTCGGGGTGGGTCTGCTGTGCGGGGCGCTGCTGATCGGGCTGCTGCTCTCCGTCGGTGAACGGCCCTTCTTCCAGGGGCTCGACGACCACTGGGCCGCGTCCGTGAACAGCTCGCGCGACGACGCCCTGACCGGCTTCGCCATCGTTTTCGACCGGCTCGGCGGCCCGCTCGGCACGGTCCTGCCGCTCGGCCTGATCGGCTGCCTCTGCGTCTACGGGCGCTGGCGGTCGGGGCTCTACGCCTTCACCGCCGGCATCGCCGCGAACGTCCTCGTGGTGCTCCCGCTCAAGCAGTTCGTCGACCGTCCCCGCCCGCCGCATCCGTGGGTCCTGGTCAACGACGGCTCGTACCCCTCCGGCCAGGTGTTCAGCGCCGTGGCGCTGGTGTTCGTGGCGGCCGTCCTGGTGTTCCCGCCGCGGGCGCGCCGCTGGTGGTGGGGCTTCGGCGGCCTGTACGTCGTCGCCATGATGGGCAGCCGCACCTGGCTGCACGCCCAGTGGCTCAGCGACACCTTCGCCGGCGCGCTCGCCGGCGCCGGTGCCTGCGTGCTGCTGTGGAGGGCGTTCGAGCCGCTGCTGCGGACCGAGGCGGAACGGGTCGCCGCCGGCAGCCTGTGGCTGTGAGTGCTAAATATCGAGAATTATTGACGGTCGTACAAGAATCAACATACCGTCGTTCCGGGGTCGGCGTGCGCCCGATGCGCCGCCGGCTCCCCGGAGCGACGAAAGAAGGGCCCATGGCACCCACAGAGCACGGCACTCCGCAGCCCCCCGTGGTCGACCTCCCCGCGGGCCGGCTGCGCGGCGCGATCGAAGACGGACTCTGCGTCTTCCGGGCGGTCCCCTACGCCGAACCCCCCGTCGCAGACCAGCGCTGGCGGCCCGCCCGCCCGCACCGCGGCTGGAGCGGAACCCGCGACGCGAGCACCGACGGGCCCAGTGCCCCACAGATGTACGTCGAAGGCGGCGACCCGGTCCTCGGCGGCCACGGAGCGCCCCCGTTCGACGAGGACTGCCTCACCCTCAACGTATGGACGCCCGCGGCCGACGACGCCCGCCGCCCGGTGCTGGTGTGGATCCACGGCGGCGGCTTCGTCTCCGGATCGGGCTCCATGCCCGGCTACGGCGGAGAGACCTTCGCGCGCGACGGCGACCTCGTGTTCGTCGGCATCAACTACCGCATCGGGCCGCTCGGTTACCTCTCCCCGGAGGACGACGCGCACGACGAGGCCGCCAACCCCTGGCTCTCCGACCAGCTCGCCGCCCTGCACTGGGTGAAGGAGAACATCTCCTCCTTCGGCGGCGACCCGCAGAGCATCACCGTCGCCGGCCAGTCCGGCGGAGCCGTCTCCACCGCCGCCCTCGCCGGGCACCCGCGGGCCGCCGGGCTGATCCGCCGGGTGATCCTGCAGAGCCCGCCCTTCGGACTGGACCTCCCCGACCCCGACGCGTACCGGGAGCGGACCGCCGCCTACCGGGAACTCGCCGGCGCCAAGACGGCGCAGGAACTGCGCGCACTGCCCTGGCAGGCCCTGATCGGCGCGGGCGGGGGTCTGTTCGCCCGCACGGTGCGGTGGGGCTACTGGCCGACGCCGTTCCTGCCCGTCATCGACGGGGAGTCCCTCCCGCGCCACCCCGCGCGGGCGCTGCTGCACGGCGCCGCGGCCGACATCGACGTCATGATCGGCTGGACCCGTGAGGAGGCCAACTTCGGCTTCGCCCTCGACGAGGGGTACGCGGCCGCCACCAGGGAGCAGGTGATCGGCCGGATCGAGGAGACCTTCGGATCCGGGGCCGCCCCCGAGGTCTACGCCGCGTACGAAGCGGCTCGCCCCGGAGCCCGCCCCGCCGACGTCCTCATGGACCTGATCACCGACGAGCTCTTCCGCGTCCCCTCCGTGAGCCTGGCCGAGGCCCGGGCCGGTGCGGGCCGCCCCGTCTGGGCCTACCAGTTCGACCTCCAGGCAGCCGCCTACGAAGGCCGGCTCGGCGCCGCACACTGCCTCGAACTCCCTTTCGTCTTCGACAATTTCGAGCACTGGGCGCACGCGCCCTTCGTCGCCGGGATCGCTCCCGCCGTCCGCGACGGCCTCGCGCGGACCATGCACCGGGCCTGGATCGCCTTCGTCCGCACCGGCGACCCGAACCACTCCGGCATGCCGCAGTGGCAGCCGTACGTAGCGCAGGCGCGGACCACGATGCGCTTCGACTCGGTCGTCACCGCCCTGGACGACCTCGCCGGGCCCTCGCGCCGCATGCACGAAGCCCGCGGAGCCCAATGATCTAACTCGTGTAACCTGGGGAGAGAGGTGACGGTCGACCCAAGGAGCACCGAGGACCATGCCCAGGGAGCCCAAGCACACGAGCACCACCCCGTCGCCCGTGTCCATCACCAGCGCCGACGTGGCCCGGCTGGCCGGGGTGTCACGCGCCACCGTGTCGTTCGTCCTGAACGACACCCCCGGCCACCGCGTCAGCGAGGGCACCCGCAGCCGCGTCCTCGACGCGGCCCGGCAGCTCGGCTACGTACCGCACGCCGCGGCCCGCTCCCTGCGCGCCGGCCGCAGCAACCTCGTCCTGATGCCCGCCTCGATCTCCGCGATCGGCCGCCTCGTCAGCGACTGGGTGGACGACCTGCACAGCGAGCTCGACCGGCGCGGCTACACGGCCGTCCTGCACGCCGGCCGCTTCGCCGACCCCCTCGACGCGGCCCGCGCCTGGGCCGAGCTGCGCCCGGCCGCCGTCATCGCCATCGACGGCGACCGCTTCACCGCCGGGGCCGCCGAGCTGCTCAGCCGCGCCGGGGTGCGCGGCCTGCTCGCCTTCGCCGCCCGCCCGGTGCCCGGCGTCCACACCATCGGCTTCGACCACGCGGACATCGGCGCCACCGCCGCCGAGCACCTCATCGCCCGCGGCCGGACCCGGATCGGCGTGGTCCTGCCGCTCGAACGCGGTCTGGCTACCCTCGCCGGCCCGCGCCTCGCCGGGGCCGAGTCGGTCGCCGCCCGGCACATGGCGACGGTGACCCCGGTGGAACTCGCGTACACCGGCGAGTCCGCGACGGCGCTCGCCCGGCGCTGGCCGAGCCTGGGCCTGGACGCCGTCTTCGCCTACAACGACGAGTACGCGGCGCTGCTCCTGCACGCCTTCCAGGCCGAGGGCATCGCGGTACCGGACCAGGTCGCGATCGTCGGCTCCGACGACCTGGTCCTCTCCGCCCTCCAGCGGCCTGCCCTCACCACGGTCAGCCTGGACCTGCCCTCGCCGGCCGGCGTCGCCGACGCCCTGCACGAGCTGATCGAGACGGGGAAGCCCCCCGCGCTCCCTGCCGTCGAGGCCCTCCTCGTCCACCGCGACACCTCCTGATGGACCCGCGCGCCCGCTGCCGCCGGCGACCGCGGCGGGCGAAGGACGGGCCGAGCACGCTGGGCGGCCGGGCGACGAGTGCCGCCCCTGCGGCTCCCACGCCCCTCGCCGCCGCGCCGCGGGCGCGCCCGTGTGCGCGGTCCGGCACGGGCGGTCCCATCGCGTGGCGCAGTCCGGGCGCACGGAGCCCAGCCCACGCGCTGCCGTGTAAGCCGTCCCGGCGGGGACTCGCCGGCCTCAGGGCGTGTAGCGCCAGCCGCGCCCCGACTCGCTGCCACGCTCGGCGTCCATGGATGTCAGCACCTTCTACGCCCTCTTCTCCGCCACCTGCTTCACTCTGGTCGGCCTGTGGTGGAACGTCGTCCAGAGCCATGCGGACTGGATGCGCGACCCCGCCCTGCGGCGCCTCGTCGGCGGGATCTACCTGTCCTTCCTGCTGCCCGCCCTGATGGGTCTCTTCGCGCAGGTCGGGGGTACCGAGCAGCCGCAGATCTGGCGCGCGGCCTTCGTCGTCCTCGCCCTGGTCGGCTGTGCGTGCACCCTGCGCCTGCTGGGCCGCGCCCGGGGCGACCGCTTCGTCACGTGCCAGCAGGCCGGCGTCGCACTGCTCTACGCCGTCATCGCCGTCGTCGGCGCCTTCCCCGAACTCGCCGGCCACGTCGGCCTGCGCCCCATCCAGGCCGAAGCCCTGATGCTGATCGGACTGATCGTCCTGGGACACGCCCTGGTCTGGCGGTTCATGGCGGGAGCGGGGCGCGCCGAAGGCTAGGCGCGTCGTGCGGATCGGGTCGGGCCCGCGGTGCGAAGGACGGGTCCTAGACCGATCGCCGCGCGGCCGACCGTCGCAGGCGGTCGCCCTCTCGGGTGAGCGCGGGCGCGAAGGCCCACCACGCCAGCAGGGCGGTGCCGGCGCCGGCCGCCGCTCCCGCCACTGTGTCGCTGAGCCAGTGGGCGTGCAGCCACGTGCGGCTCCACATCATGGCCGCCGTGAAGACCGTGCCGCCGGCCCACCAGGTGCGCCGCCGGGCCGCCGGGACCAGCAGGACCCCGACCAGTACGACGAGTAGAGCCGCCCCCGCCGCATGGCCCGACGGGAAGGAGCCGTGGTCGACGTGGACCAGCGGGTGCTCCGGGCGCGGGCGGTCCACCAGGTGCTTGAGTCCCTGCACCACGAGCATGCTGCCGGCGAGGTAGACCCCGAGGAGGAAGCCCGCCGACACCCAGCGCCTGCGGACGAGCAGGAAGGCCAGCAGGGCGAGCGGGACGACGCTGCCCGGCGGGCCGCCGAACAGGTTGAGGACGGCTGCGAGGGCTGCGGGACCCCCTGGTGGGGGCCGCCCATCCAGTCCAGCCAGCGGTCGTCCGCGCCCTGGAAGGGCGGGTTCGCGGCGTCCGCGCGGACGACGAGGGCGAGGACCGCGGGGGCGGCCAGCAGTACGACGGCCAGCAGCAGGGTGCCGCGGTGGCGCCGGTCCGGCTCCGGCCGGACCGCGGCGCGGGGAGCCGGAGCGAGAGTGGGTCTGGACATGACTGCCTTTCGACGTGCGCGTGGGGGCGCGGCCGGGCCGCGCCCCCACGGTGGAACGGGTCTGTGAAGCGGTGCGTCCGGGTTCGCTCAGGCCTGCGCGCCCAGGTGGCGGACCAGGAACGCGACGCTCTCCGCGACGATCGCGGGGATGTCGGGGGAGCCGAGGAAGATGTGGTCGGCGTCCTCGACGGGGCGCAGCGCGACGTCGCCCCCGGCGCCCGTCAGCTTCTCGGCCAGGGCCTCGCTCTGGCTGTACGGGACGAGGCCGTCCCGGGTGCCGTGCACCAGCAGGAACGGGGGCGGGTTCGCGCCGGGCACGGCGTACGTGACGGGACTCGCGGCCCGGGCCGGCTCCGCCTGTTCGGCCGCGGGAACGCCCAGCAGGGCGTCGTACGGGTTGGGGAACTCGGCGCCGGTCGGCATCGGCAGCGGGTGTGCGGCCAGGGCGATCAGGTCGTGGACCCCGTACCAGTCGACGACGGCGAGGACGTCGGTGTCGCCGGAGCCGACGCCGTGGGCGCCCTCCAGCGACTCCAGCGTGGCGGCGTCGGTGCTGCCGGGGCGGACGAGGCCGGCGAGCGCGGCCAGGTGGCCTCCCGCCGACTCGCCCCAGACGCCGATCCGGTCCGGGTCGATGTCGAGGGCGGCGGCGAACCGCCGGACGTAGCGGATGGCGGCCTTGACGTCGTGCAGCTGCGCCGGGAAGGGGGCTTCGAGGCTGTGCCGGTAGTCGATGGAGACGAGCGCGAGCCCGGCGCCCAGGACGGCGCCGTGCAGCAGGGCGGCGGGCACGGTCGGCGGCGGGTAGCGCCGGTCGCCGTCCAGCCAGCCGCCGCCGTGGATCCAGACGACCGCCGGGAAGGGGCCCTCGCCCGCGGGGAGCTGGACGTCGAGGAGGCGGGGGCGGTAGCCGGGGGTGGTCGCGTACGTGATCCCGTCGAAGCGGCGTGTGCCGTCCGCGCCGGTCACGGGCGTGACGGGCTGCTGGTACGGCGGGGGCGGCCAGGTCATGTCGGCGACGTCGAACTCGGCCGGGGGAGATTGCGTCATCAGGGCTCTTCCCGTGTCGTGGTGCGGCCTCGGCGGCCGGCGGATCCGGTGCGGCGGTCCAGGCTTCGCAACGTTTGTCCGAAATGCTTGCGCGGGGCACCGGGGAGTCTTAGCGTGTTACACGTGTAATCACGACTCTAGCGACGTATTTCCGCTGACCACAAGCCCACGGGGCATCCGCATTCCGGGGTAGTTACACGAGATACTCCGCGGTGGCGTCGCCTTCCCCCCTTTGGGAGCACGTCATGCTCACCACCGCTTCGACCGCCACTCTCCCCGCCCTCCCCGGGCAGCCCGCCAGCCCCGCGCGGCCCGCTTGCCCCACGCGGCACGGAGGTCCCGCTCCGGCTCCGGCTCCGGCTTCGGCGCCGGAGCCGGTCCGGGCTCCGGTCCGGGGCCGTGGCGTCGCCCGCTGGGCGGTCGAGCCCACCGTGGCCGCCGTCCCGCTGGTGCGGACCCGGGTCCGGGTCGTGCTGGAGGGCTGGCGGGTCGCCGCCGAGGTGGTGGACGTCCTGCTGCTGGCCGTCAGCGAGCTCGCCGGCAACGTGGTCCAGCACGCCGCCACCAACGGGCGGATGCGGGTCGCGATGGTCTTCGACGGGGGATGGCTGCGGCTGGAGGTCGCCGATCAGGGGGTCCGTCCGCTGCGGCTGCCGCATGCCGCCGCGGGGGTCGACCCCGAATCCGAAAGCGGCCGCGGGTTGCTGATCATCCAGCTGCTGGCCGCCGAGGCGGGCGGCGAACTCTCCGTCGCGACCGACGACTTCGGCACGTCCGTCCGGGTGGTCCTGCCGGCCGGCTGAACCGGTTCGAGAGCGGCGCGGTAGCGATCCCGGGCACTCTGCGTTCCCAAAAATATCGAGCAATGTTGACGGTCGCGAAATTTTCGGGATAACTTGCACCGCATCTCCCCCTGCTGCTCCCCGATCGAGGTGCCGCCCCATGGAGCTCTCCCCTTCCGCGCATGCCGACTCCTTCTGCAGAGACCGGCTGCCGGCCTTCTCCCTCTGGCCCGAACTCAACTTCGAACTACCCGAGTTGGCCTACCCCGACCGCCTCAACTGCGCCGGACGCCTGCTCGACGAAGCCGTCGAGCGCTGGGGTCCCGACCGCCCCTGTCTACTGACCCCGACCGAACGCTGGACCTACGGCGAGCTCCAGCAGCGCGCCAACCAGGTCGCCCAAGTGCTCACCGAGGACTTCGGCCTCGTGCCCGGCAACCGGGTCCTGCTGCGCGCCCCGAACAACCCCTGGCTCGTGGCCGCCTGGCTCGGCGTCCTCAAGGCGGGCGGCGTCGCCGTCACGACGATGCCGCTGCTGCGCGCCGCCGAACTCGCCGAGCTGTGCGAGATCAGCCTCCCGACCGTCGCCGTCTGCGACCACCGCTACACCGGCGAGCTCGCCGACATGGTCGGCCCCGGTGACGGCACACTGCCGGTCCTCGCCTACGGCGGCCCCGAGGGCACGGACCTGACCGCGCGCTGCGCGGCCAAGAGCGGACGCTTCCTCACGGTCGCCACCGCCGCCGACGACGTGGCGCTGATCGCCTTCACCTCCGGTACGACCGGCCGCCCCAAGGCGACCCTGCACTTCCACCGCGACGTCCTCGCCAACGCCGACACGTTCTCCCGGCACGTCCTCAAGCCCCGACCCGACGACGTGTTCACGGGTACGCCGCCGCTCGCCTTCACCTTCGGTCTCGGTGGGCTCGTGGTCTTCCCGCTGCACGCCGGGGCCGCGACCCTGCTGGTCGAGCAGGCGACCCCGGAGCAACTGGCAGAGCTCGTCGCCGAGCACGACGTGACCGTCCTGTTCACCGCGCCCACCGCCTACAAGGCGATCATGGCCGTCGGCGCGGTGGACCGACTGGCCGGGCTGCGCCGCTGCGTGTCCGCCGGAGAGGCGCTGCCCGCCGCGGTGTGGGAGGAGTTCCACGCCGCGACCGGACTGCGGATCATCGACGGCATCGGCGCCACCGAGATGCTGCACGTGTTCATCTCCGCGGCCGACGAGGACATCCGGCCCGGCGCCACCGGCCGGGCCGTGCCCGGCTACCGCGCCGCCGTGGTGGACCAGCGCGGCGACCCCGTCCCCGACGGACAGCCCGGCCTGCTCGCGGTCACCGGGCCCACAGGTTGCCGCTACCTCGCGGATCCGCGGCAGACGGTGTACGTCAGGAACGGCTGGAACATCACCGGTGACACCTTCGTCCGCGATGCGGACGGGTACTTCTGGTACGTCGCCCGCAGCGACGACATGATCGTCTCCTCCGGCTACAACATCGCCGGCCCCGAGGTCGAGAAGGCCCTCGCCGCGCATCCGTACGTCGAGGAGTGCGGGGTCGTCGGCGCCCCCGACGAGCGGCGCGGCATGGTGGTCAAGGCGTACGTGGTGCTCGGCGCCGGGGTCCCGGCCGACGAGGCGACGGTCCGGGAGCTCCAGGCCCACGTGAAGGCGTCCATCGCCCCGTACAAGTACCCGCGGGCCGTCGAGTTCGTCGAGCGGCTCCCGCGCACCGGTACCGGCAAGCTCCAGCGCGGCGAACTGCGGGATCGAGCCAGGGCCTCGGTCCCGGCACCGCCCGCCCCGGCGCGATCCGCCGTGGTGCCGCCCGCTCCGGAGCAACCCGCTCCGGAGCAACCCGCCGTGGTGCCGTCCGCCCCGGGGCGGTCCGCCTCGCCCGACGCCGACGGAGGCTGCGCCGCGGGGTGCCCCGAGGCCCTCGTCCCGCACCTGCCCGGCGTGGTCATCGAACGCCGCGTGGAGTGGCCCGACACCGACGCCGCCGGGCACTACCACCACTCGACCGTCGTGCGCTGGGTAGAGGCGGCCGAAGCCGTGCTGCTGCGCCGTTTGGGCCTGGCCCACCTCTTCGGCAGTACCCCGCGCGTCCACTTCGAGGCCGACTACCGGGCCCGGCTCTGGTTCGGCGAGGCCGTGCGCATCGAGCTGAGCGTCGCCAAGGTCGGCGCCAGCTCCCTGCACTACGTGTTCACGGTCCACGGCGAGGAGGGCGTGGAGGCCGCCTCCGGGCGGATGGTCATCGCCCACTCCGCGTCCCGCGCGACCGGGACCACGCCCTGGCCCGCAGACGTGCGCGAGGTGCTGACGAAGTCGGGCCCGCAGGCACCTGAACTCCTCGCGAGAGATGTAGAGCATTGTTGACGACCGCAAAATCAGCACCATATGTTGTTCCGGAACCACGAGGAGGTACGCCGTGCGCGTAGCAGTCATCGGAGGGGGGCCCGGCGGCCTGTACTTCGCGGCCCTGGCCAAGCAGCTCTCCCCCCACTGGGACGTCACCGTCTGGGAGCGCAACGCCCCCGACGACACGTTCGGCTTCGGTGTCGTCTTCTCCGACGAGACCCTCGACGGCATCGCGCAGGCCGATCCCGGGATCTACGGGGCCATGTCGGCGGAGTTCGCCCGCTGGAGCGACATCGACGTCACCCACCGCGGCCGCACCCTCACCTCCGGCGGCCACGGCTTCGCCGCCCTCGGCCGCCGGCAGCTGCTGCGGATCCTCCAGGAACGCTGCGCCGCCCTCGACGTCGACGTCCGCTACCGCACCCAGGCCCCGCCCGCCGCCGAGCTGGCCGCTGCGTACGACCTGGTCGTCGCCTGTGACGGCGTGCGCTCCGCCACCCGGGCCGCCTACGCGGACGTCTTCGAGCCCGACCTGGACGAACGCTCCGGCCGCTACATGTGGCTCGGCACCGACAAGGTCTTCGAAGCCTTCACCTTCCTCGTGGAGGAGCGGGACTTCGGCACCCTCCAGGTGCACGCCTACCCCTACGACTCCACCCGCTCCACCTTCATCGTGGAGATGGACGAGGCCGCGTGGCGGCGCGCGGGCTTCGCGGAGTTCGCCGACCGCGACCACCCGCCCGGCACCAGCGACCTCGACAGCATCCATCGCTGCGAGGAACTGTTCGCCGGCCACCTGGACGGACACCGGCTGCTCCCCAACAACTCCAAGTGGCTGCGCTTCACCACCGTGCGCAACCGCACGTGGCGGCACGAGAACGTGGTACTCCTTGGCGACGCCGCGCACACCGCCCACTTCTCCATCGGCTCCGGCACCAAGCTCGCCATGGAGGACGCCCTCGCCCTGGCCGCCTGCCTGCACGAGCACCCGGACGTGCCCGGAGCGCTCGCCGCGTACGAGGACGAGCGCCGCCCGGTCGTGGAATCCACCCAGCGCGCCGCCCAGGCCAGCCTCGAATGGTTCGAGAACATCGGCCGCTACACCGGCCAGGAACCGCCCCAGTTCGCCTTCAACCTGCTGACCCGCAGCCGCCGCGTCACCTACGACAACCTGCGCGTGCGCGACGAGGAGTTCACCTCCGCCGTCAACTCCTCCGCTCCCGTGCCCCCGATGTTCCGCCCCTTCCCGCTCGGCGGGCTGCTCCTGCGCAACCGGGTCGTGGCCCCGCCCACCGCACTCGGCACGGCGCGGGACGGCGTCCCGGGGGACTTCGACCTCGTCCACCTGAGCACCCGGGCCGTCGGCGGCAGTGGACTGGTCCTCGCCGGGATGACCGCGGTCAGCGCCGCCGGCCGGGCCACCCCCGGCTGCCCCGGCCTCTACACCGACGAACAGGAGGCCGCCTGGCGGCGGATCACCGACTTCGTCCACGGCCAGTCCGACACCTGCCTCGGCATCCAGCTCACCCACGCCGGCCGCCGGGCCGAAGCCGGGGAGGAGCCTCCGATCGCCGCGTCCGCGCTGGCCTGGGACGAGCGGAGCCCGGTACCGCGCGAGGCCACCCGGGCCGACATGGACCTCCTCGTACGGGACTTCGTCCGGGCGGCCCGGCGCGCCGATCGGGCGGGGTTCGACGTACTGGAACTCCAGTACGGGCACGGCCAGCTGCTCTCCGGGTTCCTCTCGCCGCTGACCAACCTGCGCACCGACGAGTACGGCGGCGGCCTCGCCGGGCGGCTGCGCTTCCCGCTCGAAGTGTTGGCCGCAGTACGGGAGGTGTGGCCCGCCGGCAAGGCACTGCTCGTGCGGATCTCCGCGGCCGACTGGGCCGAGGGCGGCCTGAGCGAGGCCGATGCCGTGGCCGTCGCCCGGGCCCTCGCCGAATCCGGCGCCGACGGGATCGACGTCTCCACCGGCGAGGTCGTCGCCCACGAGCGGCCCCGCTACGGCCGCAGCTACCAGACCCCGTACGCCGACCTGATCCGCAACGCCACCGCAGTGCCCACCATCGCCGTCGGTGCGATCTCCACGTACGACGACGTGAACTCGATCGTCCTGGCCGGCCGGGCCGACCTCTGCGGGGTGGGCCGCGCCCAGCTGCACGACCCCCTGTGGACCCTGCACGCCGCGGCCGCCCAGGGCTACCAGGGCCCCGCCGCGCCCTGGGCACCCGCTTGGAGGGCGGGCAGCGGCAGACCGCCCGCCGCCCGCACCGATCGGGTCCCGCCGCGCCTGGACCTGCTGCGGCAGCCTGCCGCCCCGGTGCACCAGCGCTGGCTGCCGCGCCCCGCCGCCACCCCGGCCCACTGAGGAGCCCCATGGAGACCCCGCCCCTGCACCACTTGCCCCGCTTCACGGCGGCGGCCGTCCAGGCCTCGCCCGTCTACCTCGACCCCGCCGCGACCGTCGACAAGGCCGTCGCCCTGATTGCCGAGGCCGCCGCGGCGGGCGCCGAGCTCGTCGTCTTCCCCGAGGTGTTCGTCCCCGGCTACCCCTACTGGAACTGGACGATGAACCCCGTCCAGGGCTCGCCCTGGTTCGAGCGCCTCCAGCGGGCCTCGGTCGACGTACCCGGCCCGTACGTCGACGCCCTGCGCGCGGCGGCCCGCCAAAACGGGGTCGTCCTCGTCATCGGCGTCAACGAGCGCGCCGCGCACAGCCTCGGCGTCCTCTACAACACCCTGCTCACCATCGGCTCCGACGGCGAACTCCTCGGAGTGCACCGCAAACTGGTGCCGACGTGGGCCGAGAAGCTCACCTGGACCGGCGGCGACGGCAGCTCCCTGCGCGTGCACTCCACCGCCGTCGGCCCGCTCGGCGCCCTCGCCTGCGGCGAGAACACCAACACGCTCGCCCGTTTCGCCCTGCTCGCACAGGGCGAACTCGTCCACGCCTCCTGCTACATCGCACTTCCCGTGGCCCCGGCCGACTACGACATGGCCGACGCCATCGCCGTCCGCACCGCCGCCCACAGCTTCGAGGGCAAGGTCTTCTCCGTCGTCGCCTGCTCCACCGTCTCCCCGGAGATCGTCGACCTGCTCGCCGGGGACGACGAGGACCTGCGCGCGATGTTCCAGCGCCCCCGCAGCGCCCTGTCCGGGATCTTCGGCCCCGACGGCCGCCCGGTCACCGAACCCCTCGTCGACGAAGAGGGCATCGTGTACGGCGAGATCGACCTCGGCCGGTGCATCCAGCCCAAGCAGATGCACGACATCACCGGCCACTACAACCGCTTCGACATCTTCCGCCTCGAAGTCGACAACCGCCCCCGCCTACCGGTGACCTTCACCGCGCCGCCCGCGGGACCCCTTGCCACCAACGCTGAGGAGGACTCATGACCGCCGCCCAGGACGACACCGCACTCGGCCGCGCCCGCGTCACCGACACCCCGGAGCTCACCGCCTACTACGGCGAACTCGACGCCCTGGGTGCAGGGGCCCTGTGGACCGTCGCCAACGACATCGAGCCCTGGTACCCGCAGCCCAAGTCGGTTCCGGTGCTGTGGCGCTACGAGGAGCTGCGGCCCCTCGTCCACAAGGCGCTGCCGCTGGTCAAAGCCGATGACGCGGGCCGCCGCGTGGTGATGCTGGTCAACCCCGGCCGCCGGGACGTCAGCGCCGCGGTCGGGCTCCTCTACACCGGCCTGCAGATCATGGGCCCGGGCGAGGCCATGACCGCCCACCGCCACCAGGCCGCCGCCCTGCGCTTCGTCCACGAGGGCACCGGCGCCTGGACGATCGTGGACGGCCAGAAGCTCAGGGTCGGCCCCCGCGATTTCGCGATCACCCCGGGCGGCACGTGGCACGAACACGGCAACGAGGCCGACGACGTCCCCGTCATCTGGCAGGACGGACTGGACATTCCCCTGGTCAACGCCCTCGACGCAGGCTTCTACGAGGTCCACCCCGAGCTGCACCAGACGCCCGGGAAGGTGGTCAACTCCTCGGTGCTCAGCTACGGCGCGAACCTGCTCCCCTACGGGGCGGACCAGTGGACCCGCCCGTACTCGCCGCTGCTCGCCTGGCCCTGGGAGCCCACGTACCAGGCCCTGCTCGGCCTCGCGAAGGCGAGCGAGGGCTCCCCCTACGACGGGATCATCGCCGAGTACACCAACCCCGTCACCGGCGGCTCCGTGATGCCCACCATGGGCGCCCACATGCAGCTGCTGCGCCCCGGGCAGGCCACCCGCGCCCACCGCCACACAGGCTCGGTGATCTACACGGCGGCCAAGGGCCGCGGCTATTCGGTCATCGCCGGAAAGCGCTACGACTGGCAGCAGGGCGACATCTTCTGCGTCCCCTCCTGGGCCTGGCACGAGCACGCGAACCTCGATCCCACCGAGGACGCCTGCCTCTTCTCCTTCAACGACTTCCCCGTCATGCGCTCGCTCGGCTTCTACCGCGAAGAGGTGTACCCCGACAACGACGGCCACCAGCCGGTGCCGGCTGCCACCCCGACCGCCACCGCCTGACCCCGAGGAGCCCCACCATGCGTCTGCTCACCTTCACCACCACCACCGGCGACGGAGTCCCGCGCCTCGGCGCCGACGTCGACGGCCTCGTCCTCGACCTCGGGGTCCTGGCCGACCACGCCGCAGTGGACATCCCGCGCGACCTGCTCTCGTTCGTCCAGGCGGGCCCCGCCGCGCAGGAAGCCGCCCGGCGCCTCCTCGACGCCGATCCCGCCGCCCGCCCGGCCGGGGCCGTCCACCGGCTCGAAGACGTCACCCTGGCCGCGCCGCTGCGCCCCGGCAAGATCATCGGGGTCGGCCTCAACTACGTCGAGCACGTCGAGGAGTCCAGCCGCAGCTTGGACACCGACAAGGAACTCCCGCCCCGCCCCGTCCTGTTCAGCAAGCCCGCCACTGCCGTCACCGGCCCGGGCGCGCCGATCCTGCACAACGCGGGCCTCACCCAGCAGCTCGACTGGGAGTGCGAACTCGCCGTCGTCATCGGCCGCACCGCGTTCCGGGTGAGCGAGGAGGACGCGTACGAGTACGTCTTCGGCTACAGCATCGTCAACGACATCAGCGCCCGCGACCAGCGCCGCTCCGGCCAGTGGTTCTTCTCCAAGGGGCAGGACTCGTACGCGCCGTTCGGCCCGGTCGTGGTCACGGCCGACGAGATCCCCGACCCCATGGCCCTGGACCTCTCGCTACGCGTGAACGGCGTCACCAAGCAGAAGTCGAACACACGGCACATGCTGTTCCCGATCGCCCGCCTCATCGCCGACATCAGCTCCGGCGTGACCTTGGAGCCCGGCGACGTCATCGCGACCGGATCACCCTCCGGCGTCGGCGCCGGCATGGTGCCGCCGGAGTTCCTGGTCCCGGGTGACACGGTCGAGGCCACCGTCGAACGCATCGGCACCCTGGCCAACCCCGTCACCGACGCCCGCTGACAGTCCGCCCCACCGCCCGCCCCGCCCGCGCCGCACCACCGAGGAGCACCCGTGCCACCCCGCACCTACCGCATCGGCCAGATTGTGCCGAGCTCGAACGTGACCATGGAGACCGAGGTGCCCGCCATCCTGCGCGCCCGTCAGACGGTCCTGCCCGACGAGAGGTTCACCTTCCACTCCAGCCGGATGCGCATGACCCATGTGACCCCGGAACAGCTCAAGGCCATGGACGCCGACTCCGACCGCTGCGCCGTGGAACTCTCCGACGCGCGCGTCGACGTGCTCGGCTACGCCTGCCTGGTCGCGATCATGAGCATGGGCCTCGGCTACCACCGCAGCGCGCAGCAGCGGCTGCACACCCGTACGGCCGAGAACGGCGCCGCCGCACCCGTCGTCACCAGCGCGGGCGCCCTCGTCCACGGACTGCACACCATCGGCGCCCGCAAGATCGCCCTGCTCGCCCCGTACATGCGCCCGCTCACCGGGACCGTCGTGGACTACCTCGCCCACGAGGGCATCGAGGTCCTCGACTACACGGCCCTCGAAATCCCGGACAACCTCGACGTCGCCGCCCACGATCCGGCCCGGCTGCCCGGACTCGCCCGCGCGCTGGACTACGCGGACGCCGACGCGGTCGTGCTCTCCGCCTGCGTGCAGATGCCCTCCCTGGGCGCCATCGAGGAGGCCGAACAGCTCCTGGGCAAGCCGGTGGTGTCCGCGGCGGTCTGCACAGCCCACCAGATGCTGCGCGCCCTGGGCCTGCCGGCGGTGGCGCCCGGGGCGGGTCACCTGCTCTCCGGGGCGTACGCGGAGGCGCCGCTGCCGCGGTAGCGGACGGGGCGGCGGGGCAGGGGCCACGGGGGAGGGGCCACGGGGGAGGGCTCGCGGGGGAGGGCTCGATATGATCGCGACCGCTCACAACGGAAGGCGATCATGTCGGACAGTCCCCTCAGGCCCAGCTCGTTGATCAACACGGTCTACGGGGCGTTCCTGCGCCGCCTCGGCGGCTGGATCTCCATCGCCGACCTGATCACGCTGATGGGCGAGCTGGACGTCGACGGACCGGCGGTGCGGTCGGCGATCTCGCGCCTCAAGAAGCGCGGCGTCCTCGAACCGGAGCGCCGGGGTGCCACCGGGTACCGGCTCAGCTCGGCCGTGCACCCCGTCTTCGACGAGGGCGACCGCCGCATCTTCGCCAGTCTCGAACCCGCCGACCTGGCCGACGGCTGGGCCATGGCGGTGTTCTCCGTACCGGAGTCCGAGCGCTCCCACCGCTACCAGCTGCGCACCCGGCTGACCTGGCTCGGCTTCGGCAACATCGCCCCCGGCGTGTGGCTGGCCCCGGGACGGCTCCTCGACGACGCCCGCGGAATGCTCGTACGGCTGGGCCTCAGCGAGTACGTGCATCTGTTCGCCGCCGACTACGCCGCCTTCAGCGACCTGAAGCAGACGGTCGGCGACTGGTGGGACTTCCCGGCGATCCAGACGCAGTACGCGGCCTTCACCGACACCTACGCCCCCGTCGCCGCACGCCTCGCGGCGGAAGGCGAACCCGGCCCCGCCGAGGCGTTCCGCCACTACGTACCCCTGCTCACGCAGTGGCGCCGCCTCCCCTACCTCGACCCGGGCCTGCCGACCGAACTCCTGCCGCCCGATTGGAACGCGGTGGCGGCCCGCCGGCTCTTCCAGCAGCTCCACGCGATCCTCCAGACCCCCAGCCTCCACCACGTCCAGGAGGTCACGGGCCTGCAGGAGGCCACCCCCTAGGGCACGAGGACGATCTTGCCCTGTACCCGGCCGGTTTCGCTGAGCTCGTGGGCCTTCGCGGCCTCGGCGAGCGGGAAGGTCCCGGCGATCGTGGGGCGCACGCCGTGGGTGTCGACGAGTTCGGCGAAGGCGGTCAGCACGGCGGGGGTGGGCTCCAGGAAGAACTCCACGAACCGTACGCCGAGTTCGGCGGCGCGCGCCGTCACCTCGGTGCGGTCCACGCCGACGCCGACGACGTCGACGAGGATGCCGCCCGGCTTGAGGGTGGGCAGGCTGCGCGGGCCGTAGTCGTTGCTGACGGTGTCCAGCACCGCGTCGATGCCGCGCAGCGCCGAAAAGTCCTCCACCGTGTAGTCGATCAGCTCGTCGGCGCCGAGTCCGCGCAGGTAGTCGTGCTTGGCGGAGCGGGCCGTGCCGATGACGTACGCGCCCCGGGCCTTGGCGATCTGCACGCCGAGGTGGCCGACCCCGCCGGCCGCGCCGTGGATCAGCACCCGCTGGCCGGGCCGTACGTCCGAAAGGGTCACCAGAGCCTGGTGGGCGGTGAAGCCGGAGATCGGCAGGGCGGCGGCGCCGACGTGGTCGAGGGTGCGCGGCTTGGGCGCGATGCGGTCCTCGGTGACCACCACGTGGTCGGCGTGGCTGCCGTGCGGCGGGACGGTCCAGCCGTAGACCTCCTCGCCCACCGAGAAGCGGACCGCTCCCTCGCCGACGCCCTCCACGGTGCCGCTGAACTCGTGGCCGAGCACGAACGGCGGCGGCCCGAAGAAGTCCACCTTGCCGGTGCGGACCTTCCAGTCCGCGGGGTTCATGCCGGCGGCCCGGACCCGGACCAGGACCTCGCCGGGGCCCGGGGAGGGGAGGGGAACCTCGGCGAGTTCCAGCACGTCGGAGCTGCCGAGTGTCTGCTGTGTGATCACGCGCGTCGTCGTCATGCGGATCAGTCTGACCCTAACGATCATGGATCGAAACCGGATTGGCCCGGTCCGCAATTCCTAGGGCAGCGGCGCGATGGTGTACGTCGGGACCGACGGGTCGCCGGGTCCCGGCTTCCACGGCGTCCACTCCGGCATCGGGACGTGCGTCGGCGCCGACGGCGGGTGGGGGCCGCGGTTGGGGTTCTGCGGGATCTGCGAGGTGCGCGGTGGGGGCGGGGACTTCGGACGGGCGCCGGGGGTGGCCGCGGGGTCCGGGGTCTCGTCCGGCTCCGTGGAGGCGGCGGGCGTCGGCGTGGGAGTCGGGGACGTCGCGGTGGGTGGGGGCGGCGTCGGGCTCGCGCCAGGTGCCGGCGGGTGCGGGTCCGGCCGCGCCGGGGACGCGCCGCCGGAACAACCGGTGAGCAGCAGGCCGGCCGCCAGCAGTGCGGTCACGGCCCCCGGTATCGCGCCGCGAGGGCTGACGCCCACCGGCCACCTCCTGGGACGATGATGATCTGGTCAGTGCGCCGAGATCGTAGCTCAGGCCTGAGCGAACGCCCCCGGTCGGATGATGGTCA
Organism: Streptomyces sp. NBC_00597; assembly: GCF_041431095.1. Taxonomy (GTDB): domain Bacteria; phylum Actinomycetota; class Actinomycetes; order Streptomycetales; family Streptomycetaceae; genus Streptomyces. The sequence continues at coordinate 1,757,759 of NZ_CP107757.1, read as the reverse complement.
CGCCGCGCCCGGGCGCCGTGCCCATCGCTGCCAGGGCCGCCGGAGCCGCGTCGAGGGAGATCGTCCGGGTGATCAACAGGTCGGGCCGCAGCGTCCCGGACCGGACCAACTCCAGCATCGGCGGGTACGCGTGCGCCGCCATGCCGTGGCTGCCGAGGACCTCCAACTCCCAGCCGATCACCCGCTCCATCGGCAGGACCGTTTCCCCTCCCGCTGCCGGCAGCAACCCCACCTGCACGTGCCGGCCCCGCCGGCGCAGCCCCGCCACCGACGCCGCCGCGGTCACCGGCGAGCCCAGGGCGTCGAGCGAGAGGTGCGCGCCGCCGTCCGTCACCTCCCGAACCGCGTCGGCCGTACCGCCCGCCCGCGCGTCCACGCAGTGCGCCGCCCCGAACTCCCGCGCCAATTCCAGCGCCCCCGGCGCCGTGTCCACGGCGACGACCCGGGCTCCGGCCGCCACGGCGACCATCACGGCCGACAACCCCACCCCGCCGCAACCGTGCACGGCGACCCACTCGCCCGGCGCCACCCGCCCCCGCGCCACCACGGCCCGGAACGCCGTCGCGAACCGGCAGCCGAGCCCGGCGGCCGTCGCGTACGAAAGCTCCTCCGGCACGGCCACGAGATTGACGTCGGCATGCTCCAGGGCCACGTACTGCGCGAAGGACCCCCAGTGCGTGAACCCCGGCTGCGTCTGCCGCGCGCACACCTGCTGGTCGCCGGCCGCGCAGTCCGCGCAGCTCCCGCAGGCGCAGACGAACGGCACGGTGACCCGGTCCCCGGGCCGCCAGGCGACGACCCCGGAGCCCACCGCCTCCACCACACCGGCGAGTTCGTGTCCGGGCACGTGCGGCAGCACGACGTCCGGATCGTGCCCCATCCACCCGTGCCAGTCGCTGCGGCACAGCCCCGTCGCCTCGACGCGCACCACGACCCCGCCCGGGGACGGACTCGGATCGGGCACTTCGCGGACCTCGGCCGGCCGGCCGTACTCCTCGAACACCACCGCGCGCATGGGACCGCCTTCCACTCGACTGCCCGCACGCTACCCCGCGGCCGGGCTGTCAGGGGGCGCCCGTACCGGCCCGGGCGAGCGCCACGACACCCCCGCAGATCAGCGCCACGCCCAGCAGTTGCGGCAGCACCCACCAGCCGGCCCGCAGGTGCTCCTCGTACAGGGTCACGCCCAGCGCGATGCTGACACTCGCGTCGCCCAGCGTCAGGGCGGGCTGCGAGGCCACCAGCGGCCCGCCCTGCACGGCGTGTTCGAGCAGCAGCACGGCGCAGATCCCGGTCGAGGCGAACGCGTACGTCTGCCATGCCGTCAGGAACGCGCCGATCCCGTTCTCGGTCAGCACGTACACGGAGTGCTTCATCAGGGCGGCCGTGAGCGCGTAGCAGACGGCGGTGGCCGCGCCGAGGCAGCCGGCCCGGGCGCGCCCCGGCGGGCGGCGCAGCCCGGCCGCGGCCAGGCCCGCGACGACGGCCGCGCACACCGCGAGCGCCGGGATCCACCGGTCGATCGGCACGTGCGTCCGGTTCCCGGCCGGGGAGGCCGCGGCCAGTGCCACCCCGAGCCCGGCCACCACCCCCGCCACGGCCAGCCACAGCGCACCGGGCAGCCGCCGCCGGGCCAGCAACGAGGCGATCAGCAGCGCGAGCGGCAGTTCCAGTACGAACAGCGGTTGTACGAGGACCAGCGCGCCGGTGGCCAGCGCCGCGGCCTGGCCCACCCCGGCCGCGATCACGGCCAGGATCCCGGCGATCCACACGGGCCTGTGCAGCAGGTCGAGGACGAGGCCGAAACGGAAGCCCTTGCTCTGCGGCACGGTGAGCGCGGCCCGCCGCTGGAGCACGGTGGCCAGCGCATTGCTGAGCGCCGCGAACAGCGCGAAGAGGACCGGCACCACGACGCCCATCCGCCGATCCTCACGGCGCCCGCCACACCCACCCGCCGCCGACACGCCCCGCCGGCGCGGATTCCCCCGCCCGCCGTGACGGTGCCTCGTACCCGCAGGCGTTGGGCCGGGCAGCGGGCACGTTCGCCGCCGGTGTCACCGTCGTCGCTGCGACGGCGAGCGCCGTCGCGAACGCGATCGGCCAGGGGCCCCGGGCAGCCGGGTCCGCACGGTCCCGCCCGCCCCGCGGCGTTCTCCCGGCTACCGTTGGGAGATGCCCAGGGCACCGCACCTCGCTGCGTTGTCGGGCGCGCCCCAGTACGTTCGGTAGGCGGGCGGCCCTCCGCCGCGCGAGGAACGGCGCCACATGGTCTAGCGGCCGTCCCGGCCTGCGGCGGCCCGGTGCAGGGCCAGGGCCGCGAGGGCCTCCGGCGCGCCGGCCTGGCCGCGGATGCCGGGGAAGGCGTTGACGTCGACGATCAGCGGGGTGCCGTCGCCGGTGTCGATGAGGTCCACCCCGTAGACGTCGAGCGCGAACACCTCGCCGGTCCGGCGGACCACGTCCGCCCAGCCGGGCGGCAGTTCGGCCAGGGCGAGCGGCCGCGTTGGACCCCGGCCCCCCGGTGCGAGCTCGGAGCGGCGCAGGGCGGCGAAGATCCGGTCCCCGATGGCCCACAGCTTGTGGTCCCAGCCGCTGTTCGGCGCGAACTCCTGGACCACGACGGGCTCCTGCGGCCAGGCTTCGGCCAGCGCGTGCAGCCGGGCCGCGTCGTCGACCCGGGCGACGAGGTCGTGCCTGCGGCTGTGCCGGCTCTTGACGACCAGGGGCGGGCCGCCGAGCGGCGCGCCGGCCGCCCAGGTCGCGAGGGAGTCGTACGTACGGGTGCCCGCGAACGGCAGACCGGCGCGCAGGGCGAGCTCCGCCATCTCGGTGCGGTCCTGGCAGAGCGTGGTCGCAGCCGCCGAGTTCAGCACCGGGGCCCCGCGCCGCTCCAGCTCCCGTGCGAGGTCCAGCGCCCGCGGTGTCCGCGACTTGAGCAGATACGCGTCGGCCAGGTCCTCGGGGGCGTCCCCCTCCGCGCCCGGATCCAATGAATCCACCCGGTGCCCGGCGGCTTCGAGCAGCGCCGTCGCGGCGGCGAGCAGCGGATGGCCGGGCTCCGGCGTGACGAGGCAGATCCTCACAACGCCGCCTCGCCGGCCCGCGCGGGCGACTGCACGGGGCCTGCCTGCACGGGGCCCGCTTGTACCGGAGTCCCGGGGGCGGAGGATGCCTGCAGGGGAGACCCCTGGGCCGGGATCGGCAGCGGCAGGCCGTGGGTCCGCGGGCGGCCGCCGGCCGCCGGCTGTGCCGTCGGGCTGCCCGCCCGCGCCAGCCCCAGCACGGCCCGTGCCACCCGGGCCGCAGCGTCGGGGACCTGACGGAAGCTCGGGAAGTCGTTCACGTCCACCACCACGGGCCCGTCCGGACCCAGCAGCACGTCCACCCCGTACAGGTCGAGCCCGTACACCGCGCCCACCTGCGCGGCGATCGCCGCCACCTCGGCCGACAGCGGCACGCGCCGTTCCCGCACCGCCGGATCGGGGTGCAGGGGAGAGCAGCGCTCGGTGGCGAACAGCTCCCCGCCGACCCCGTACACCTTGATGTCGGTGCCCGAGTTGGCCACGTAGGGCTGCGCGATGAGCATGTGCTCGCCCGCCAGCCGCGGGAGCAAGGCTTCGAGCTCGGCGGGCGAGGACACCAGGTGCACGGCCCGCCCGGAGCTGCCGTCCGCGGGCTTGACGACGAGCGGGTACTCCGCCGCCGGTACCTCCCGCAGCAGTTCCGGCTGCGCCGCGGCGTACGTCGGCGGCATCGGGAGCCCCCGGGTCCGCCCGATGGCCGCGGCCAGCGCCTTGTCCCGTACGCCGCGGATCGACCGGGCGTCGTTGACGGTGGTCATCCCGGCCGCGGCCGCGGCTTCGAGCAGGGTCAGCCCGGGCCCGCCCGACACGGTTTTGAGCACCCAGGCGTCGTGCGTGCCCGAGCCCATGACCTCGCTCATGCGCAGCAGCGAACCACCCGGCCGCACGACGTCCACCCGGTGTCCCCATGCATTGAGTTGCCGGATCACCTCGTTCGGCATGCCGTCGTGGCGGTAGTGCTCCTCCACCAGGAAGCTGAGCCTCATCGACCTTCCCCATATTCCCCGGACGTCCGCCGATCCCGTCCGGCGAGTTGTGACGTCACAGGATGTCATGGACCGCAATGTGATGATCGGTCCGGATGGGGATGGAGACCGCGCAACCGCCGGGCGCACGTCACTCGTGGTGCGTGACCGCCACGAGTGCCGCGTCCCGCACCTCCGGTTCCGCGTGCCGCCTCAGCCCCCGCAGCAGCGCGCGCCACTCCGGCGGCCAGCCGAGGCGTCGGCCCAGGGTAGCGGTGAGGGCGACCGCGAACATTCCCGGTACCCGCGCCCCGTCCCGTGCGAGAGCGCCTACGGCCGCCAGGACCACCTCCGGGTCCCCGACCCGGTCGCCGTGCAGGTTCCCGTCGCGCAGCGCGTTCGCCGTCGACACGGCCAGCCCGGGCCGGCCCTCGTGGGCCGCGACCAGGTCGTCCAGGGCCGCCCGCAGCGCCGGGAGCTCCGCGCGCAGGTCGACCGAGCGCCGCAGCAGCGCCACGCGGGCCGTGGCCAGGGCGGGTTCGCCGGCGAGCTGGCGCACCAGGGCCGCACGCCGCCCGCGGTGTTCCTCGGCGAGGCCCTGGCTCAGGAACCGCAACCGCTGCAGGGCCGGCAGATCCCGCTCCGCCTCGGCCTCCGGGTCACCACCGGACCGTACGACGGCCAGCAGTTCGTCCACGGCGCGGTGGAACTGGCTTCCGGGCTCGCCGCCGCCCACCGGGTGCGGCAGTCCCGAACCCGCGATCCCCTCCAGCGCCGCCGCCGCTGCCTTCCAGCCGGGGTGCGGCGTCAGGTCGCAGACCGCCAGCCGTACGGGGTCCGCCGCCTCGGGCGCGTACGCCACCCAGCCGGGCAGCGCGGCGACCGCCCGTCCGGCCACGGACCGGTGGGAGGAGGAGGCGAGGAGCGCCACCAGGCGGGCGTAGCGGGGCCGGTGGTGGTCCGCCACCCGCAGCGCCGGGACCTGCGCGATCACCGTCCCGGCCTCCTCGGTGCCGCTCGCCGCCGCCGTCTCCAGCAGGTTCCAGGCCTCCCCGGTCTCCAGCAGCCCGATCGCGAGGCTCACGGCCGCGGTCACTACGTCGGGGTGGCAGTCCGCGTCGCCGGCGAGCCGCCCCAGTAGCGCCGCGGCCCGGTGGGGCGGCAGGAACCGTACGGTCAGCCGGGCCGCCTCCTTGCGGCTGGTCACCTTGACGCCCGACGAGCCGCCCAACAGCCCGTCCAGCAGCTCCGCGAGCCGGGCCGGCGCGGTGCCCGCCGCGGCCCGCCCGGCGGCGTACACCGCGACGTGGGCGTGGTCGTCGCCCGCGTGCGCGAGCAGTTCGGGCAGGAAGGCGGCCGGTTCCGCCGTCCGGGCCGAGGCGGCGAGCGCGGTCTGCGCGAGCAGCGTGTCCGCCGAGCGCGCGTACCGTCGTACGAGCTCCGGCCCGTGGTCGGGTATCCGCGCGGCGTCCCGCAGGACGATGGCCCGGTCGTAGACCGCCCTGGACTCGTCGCCGACGGCGACCTCGGCCAGCCAGGCGGCCTCCTCCTGCTGGCGCGGCACCCACCGGTCCGCACGCTCGAACCGGGGGAGGGGCCGGGCGGTGCCCTCCTGCAAGAACCGGCCGTACGGCGGGCGCGCGGCGAGTACGCGGTCCAGCAGATCGGTGCGGTGCGCGGAGAGGACCTCCAGTACCGGCGCCAGCGCGACCGCCGAGGGTTCCTGCTCCAGCAGCTCGGCCACCCGCTCGCGGCGCGTCGCCGGGTCCGCGAGCCACACCCGGACGAGCTGGGGGAACACCCCGTCGGTGCACCGCCCGCGGGCCTCGCCGAGCATCCGCTGGAGCTCCGGCATGCGGCGGCACCGGTCCCCGAGGTAGCCCGCGAGAGCGAGCAGCGGCTGGTGGTCGCCCTCGCCCGCGCGGACGTCGAGCCAGGGCCGCACGGCTTCGAAGATCCGCTGCTCCCGGCCGCGCGGCAGATCGCGGCCCGGCGCGCCGAGTACGAGGCGCCCGGTGCGGACGGTGACTTCGCGGAGGGTGCGCAGCGCCCAGCCGAGTGGTGCGGGGCCGGCGGCCTGGCCCTCCAGCACGTTGAACACCAGGCGGTCCAGGGCCCGGCGCGTCTCGGCGGAGCAGTCCCGGGCTTCCAGGGCGTCCACGGCGATCCGGTCCAGGTGGGCGACGGACGCCTCGGGGGCCAGCAGCGGCACCGGCACCCCGGCCAGCGCCGCGAGGACGCCGGCGCGCACGGGGTCGCGGTCGTTGCGCAGCCGGCCCGCCATCGGTCCGAGCACGTCGGCCAGGGCTTCGGCGTCGTGCGCGTGGACCGCGTTCTCGACGAGCCGGACCCAGGCCACCCGGCGGGTGTCGGCGTCGGAGCTCCGCGTCGCGGCAAGGAGTTCCGGCCGGGCCTCCTCGACCGGAAGGTGCGAGGCCGCTTCGAGCAGCCGCTCCACCGGCCACGCGTCGCGGCGGGCACGCTCCGCGCGGCACCGCGCCTCGCGCTGGCGGCGCTCGCGGGGGAGCACGGCCAGGACCGCGTCGGGGATCAGCCCGTCGGGAGCGGGCGCGTGCTCGGTGGCCGCGTCGTGGAACGCCTCGCGCCGGTCCGCGGGCAGCGCCTTCACCAGCGCGGCCAGGTGCGCGGGCCGGCCCGCCCAGCGGCGGCCGAGGGCGGGCAGGGACGGGGGATCGGCCAGGACGAGCCGCCGCAGCAGGGGCTGCGGAAGGAGGTGTTCGTAGTGCCCGGTCCCGCGTGCGGGCGCGGTCAGCCAGCGTACGAACCGCTCGGCGTCCACCGCGACCAGGTGCCGGGCCCGGTCCTCCAGGGGCCGGGGCAGCCGCACCGGACCGTACTGCTCCAGCAGCGCGAGCACGCGCTCCGGCGCGGCGGGCAGGGCCGCGGCCACGCCCGGAGCCCGGCGGTGCCACCAGCTTTCGCGCAGGCCCTCCGGCAGTTCCGCGAGTTCGCTCGCCGCCTGGTCCAGCACCGGGCCGGGATGACTGCGGCCCAGCCGCGCCCACCGGGTGACGGCGTGCGCCAGCTGCGGCAGCAGCCGGGAAGCGAACTCCGCTCCGCAGGCCGGGAGGAGGGCGGCGGCCTCGCCGTCGCCCCACTGGGCCCGCAGGACGGGAGTCAGACGTTCCGCGAGCTCCCGGCGCTCACCCCGCAGCACGGCGAGGGCCAGGTCCCCGCGGATTTCGGCGGAGGCGTCGTCGTACGCCGCCTCGATCGCCCCGTCCGGCACGGGCAGGGTGTGTACGGCCCGCAGGGCGTGGGAGCGCACCAACGGGTCCGGGTCGGCCAGCCGCTGCGCCAGGTACTCCGTCTGTTGTGCCGCGAGCGCCGCGAGTGCGGCCAGCCGCTGCTCGTAGCGGCCGAGTCCGGCCAGCCCGTCCAGTACGCCGGACAGTTCGCCGGTGCGGGCGAGATCGCGGGCGGTGGCCGTGAGCAGCCGCAGCCGGTCGGTGTACGGGAGCGGATCGAGGTCGGCGAGCAGGCGTTCGGCAGGGTGCGGCATGCGGACAGTGTGCCCACCGGGGCCGACGGGGCGGAAACCGGTTTCCCGGCGACCCGCTTACGGGCGAGAGCCCGGGCAGCCGACCCACGGCCGCCCGGGCTCCTCGAAGCGCCCCGCCGGCTACACCGGCATGGGCACGGACACGAACCGCTTGCCCGAGTCGTTCTCGACCAGGACCTCCTTCACGTTGGCGGGGTCCACCGCCGCCGACCCGTCCAGCGAAGCGCCCTTGCCCTCGCCGTTCTGGCTGCCGACGACCCAGCTGCCGGCCGGCGTGCGCTTGCCGTCCCGCCCGACCACGACCAGCATGCAGCGCTCGCCCGGCGGAATCCCCGCCACGGCCGCGTGCACCCGGACCCACTTGGCGGCGGGCGTGACCTGAACGGTCATCCGCGCACCGGTAGTCGCATCGGTCGCCGCGGCCACCTTCGTGCCGGCCACCGGGGGTGACGGCGCCGCCGTGACCGTGGGCGTGGGCTGCGGAGGCTGTGCCACCACCCCGCCGTCCGCGGAGCCCAGCTGCGCCCCGGCCCAGAACACGGCGGCCAGCGAGGCCGCCGCGGCCAGTCCCGCGACGCCCCAGCGCCGGCGTCGCTCCCCGGCCGCCTCGCCCCGCACCTGCCGCAGCGTGCGCTGGAGCAGCAGGTCACCGCCCTGCGGCGGCCCGTCGAAGAAGGCCTCCACAGGCACCTCTCCCAACGCCGCTTCCATCTCGCGCAACGCGGCCACCTCCTCACGGCACTGCACGCAGCCGCTCATGTGTTCCTCGACCCGGCGGACGTCCTCCGCCTCCAGGACGCCGAGAACGTACGGGCCGAGCAGTTCCTCCTCGTGCCGCTGCCGGTTCATGCCACCACCTCACGCAGTCCGGCGGGCCGCTGGGGCGGCCTGCCCATTCGATTGCCCTCCTTGGTACTTCCTTGTCGGAACACCTCGCGCAACGCCTTGAGCGCGTAGTGCGCGCGGGATTTGACCGTGCCCGCCGGAATGCCGAGGCTGTCGGCCGCCTCGGCCACGCTCAGCTGGCGGTAGTACAGCTCCTTCAACACGTCCCGGTGTTCGGGGGACAGCTGGTCCAGGGCCCCCAGCACGGTCATCGTGTCCACGATGGAATCGGCGTGGTCCAGCTCGACCGGCGGAGCGGCGGCCGCCCCCGAAACCTCCGCGGGGCGCGCCGCCTTGGCCCGGTAGCGGTCGGTGATGATGTTGCGGGCCACCGTCAGCAGCCAGCCGCGCACCGAGCCCTTCCCGTTGACCAGGACCTCGGAATGCCGCCAGGCCCGGATGAGGGTTTCCTGAACGACGTCTTCGGCGGTGGCCCGGTCTCCGGTCAGTCGGGTGGCGTAGGCGAGCAGGGCGTGGCCGTGCTCCTCGTACACCGACCTGATCAGTGCCTCATCGGTCGAGCCCCGCCGCGTGCGGGGCCACAGTGGTCCGGCCATCTCACCTCTCCGTCTTCCTCGCCCATCTGGTGCGGACAGAACACGCTCCTGCGGAGCGCGCGGTTCATGTGACCTGCGTCACTGCGGTGTCGCGGTGCTCAGGTGCGGCAGGTGCGCCCGTCGTTCAGACAGGCGACGACCGAGGCCATCTGTGCGTCCGTCATGGCGTCCACGAACATCGCGTGGTCCGTCTTCGGGCTGTGCCGCTGCTCGGGGAAGGAGTCCACGGCGACCAGCACCCCCGGCGACACCTCGTACGCGAGGGAGATGCGCAGCTGGGGCACGGCGAAGGTGCCCTGCGGGCAGACGCCGTTGGACGCGGGGAAGACGAGGTGCGAGCGGTGGCCGGGGCTCTCGGTGTCCAGTCCGTTCCAGCAACTGGGGAAGACGAGCGTACGGGTGAGGCGCTCGCCGGCGGGGCAGCGCGGGTAGCGGGTGGTGAACCGGTCGGGGGAGCCGGAACAGCCCCAGCGGGCGCGGACGTCGCCGTCGCTCGCCGCGGTGTAGGCCACCGCGTCGCCGGTCATCGCACGCAGGAAACGCGGCATCGGCACGACCTTGCCCACGGGACTGCCGCGGAACTCCACGGACACCGCGGCCTCGGGCAGGATCTCGCCCGCGTTGCCGTGCCCCGCGGAGCTCTCCTGCGGGTGGCCGCCCGCCCGGTCCGGTCGGCGCAGGACCGGCCAGTAGTACGTGGACCGGTCCCCGCCGCGGCAGCTGGTCGCGGCGGCGGCCAGCGAGGCATCGGTCGACATCGCGTCCGTGGACAGGTTCCCGACGTACGCGTGGGTGTGGTGGGCGCCCGCGCGCAGCCCCGGCGACACCACCAGGTTGTCCTCGTTGTAGTGGTGCTCCTCGTTGCGCCCGCAGTCCACCGTCACGCGGCCCGTCGAGGCGTCGGGCCCGGCCGACGGCTCGCCGGGTCCGGGCGGTACATCCCGTATGTCCACGTAGTCACGGGTGTTCATCCCGGAATGCGGCTTCCCGTCGGGGCTCGCCAGCCGGGTGGCGCCCAGCGCGGCGGCCGTCAGCCCGATGCCGAGCACCAGGCAGACGAGCAGGGTGAGCAGTCGACGTTCGTTGCGCATGCGGGTCACGGTCGCCGGTGCGCGCCGCAGCGTCAACCTGGCATCCACATGTCGGCCAGGCCGCTGCCCGGCGGCTTGCCGGGCCGGCGCGGGACCGCGCACAGTACCCGGCATGACACCCGCTGAGCTCCTGCACGCGTTCGCCCGCACCCGCGCCTCGCTCGACGGCGCCGAGGTGACCTTCTGGTGGACCGGGGACATCTACTCCTGGGCACCCGACGAGCCCTACCGGCACCTCTTCGGATTCGAAGGCCTCAACGTCGCCCGCCTCGTCGGGGACGAGGAAGGCGGCGGCTTCCAGCTGCTCAACAGGGAGGCCGCGTTCTACCTGGACCCGCGGACCCGGGAGATCCTGGACACCTGGGAGGGCAAGCCGGTGGTCCACGTCTGGAACGATCCGGCCAACCTGCGACTGCGGCCGTTCCCGGTACCCGTGACCGAACTCGGCGACCAGGTCTGCTTCAGCCTGGAGGTCCCGCTCGCCTACCCCTCGCCGCTGCCGGTCGCCCAGTACCCGCTGAACTCCGCCGACGACACGTACAGGGCCCTGGAGCTCTTCCAGTTCTTCGCGCCGGGCACGGTGCTCACCACCGACGAGCCCAGCGTCCCGTGCACCATGTCCTGGATGCGGATGTCGCCGTGGCTCCCGTGGATGGAGCAGGGGCAGCGCCCGGGCGGGCTCACCTTCCACTGCCGGGGCCGCAAGCTGGGCTCCCACGCCGAAGTCCCGGAACGCACCCGTACGTACGTCGCGGCCCGCCACCCCGAGTACGCCCACGCCCCGGAGAAGTGGACCGGACCGAACGAGACGAGCTGGACCTACTTCCGCACCCACCACGGCGCCCCCGAGCCCCGCCCCTAGCGGGGTCCGGCGCCCGGACGGCGTAGCCCGGGGTGCGGCGCATGCGAGGGGTGATGACGATGGTCAGGACCCGGCAGCGGTCCTGCACGCGAGCGTCGATCGCATCTGCCGCCACTCCGACGCCCCCGCTCCCGTCGGTGTGCGGTCTCGGGCGGACGGCGTGCACGGAGGAGGAGTTGTGGCACCTCTGGCTCGGATCCCGCTCGACGCCGGGGGCGCTCTCCTGATCGAGGCCCCGGCCGGCATCGACGGTCCGGTGAAGGCCGGCCGCGTCGGCGCCGCCATTCGCGAGCTGCCGTGGGGCCTGTAAGAAGCCCTGGCCCGGTCACGGAGGCGGCGCGAGCCACCCTCGACCCATTGCCCAGGGCGTGCCCCGACGAGGTCGTCATCGAGTTCGGCGTCGACCTCGCGGTCGAGGCAGGGGCCGTGATCACCAGGAGCGGCGCCGCCTGCCACCTGAAGGTGATCGTGGCGCGGAAGGCGTCCGGCGGCGGCCGCGCGGGCCCGGACGAGAGCGTGGGCTGATCCGCATGGACAACGCCTACGTCACCCCGGTGGGGGTACTGCGGGAGCTATGGCCCGACCTGGCCGAGCAGGAGGTGTGCCCCTACCGGGGACTGGAGCCGTTCACCGCGGAGGAGGCCCGCTGGTTCGTGGGCCGGAAGGACGCCGTTCGGCAGGTGCTGGCGAACCTGGCCCGGCAACAGAGGCTGACCCTGCTGCTGGGGCCGTCCGGTTCGGGCAAGTCGTCCCTGGTGGAAGCGGGTGTTCTGCCCGCGCTGGCCGCGGGTGAACTGCCCGGTAGCGACCGGTGGCTGCCGGTCGTCGCCCGCCCGCGGCAGGATCTGTTGGCGGAGATCGAGCGCGCCGGCAGCGCCGACGACACGGTGCGGTTGTGGGACGTCCTTCCCCAGCCCGCGGAGGCGATCCGAAAGATCTGCCGGTCCGTCCACCGGGACCTCACGCCGGAGGAGCGCGCTGCCTACCTGCCCGGCCAGTCGGTCGGGGCCGTGTGCACGTCCCGTTGATGCTTCGAAGCTCCACACGTTGAGCAAGTGCTCTCCTGCACGGCCCGACCCGTAGCCCGGGACGGGCCGTGCCGTGCCGTGCTGTCGGGGTGGCCGGATGCCCGGGTTCTGGGGGTTTGGCGGGAGGTGCGAAAGGCGGGGTGTGCGGGTGCTCGCGACAGGGCACCCCTGGGGGCGGTGCAGGTGGGGGCGGGGGGTAGGGTCCGGGGGAGGCGTAGGGGGGCGGCAGGGGTGCGGACAAGGGTTTTCCCCGTATCGGGTTCATCCCCGCGTTGCCTACTGTCTGCCCACCGGCGATCTCTCCCGCTCCGAACGGACCCCGCACCAACCCCACATGGTGTGAAGCCGTGCGGTCGGGTGGATCGCCCGCACCGCCGTTGCCCCGGCCCCGCCGAAGCGGCCGGGACGACGCGGCGAGCAGCGGTGGCCGGGACGGGCGTGACCAACCCGTCCCCGGCCCCGTAGTCGCCGGTTCACCTCCCACACAGCTCCATCCGCCCGCTCCGGCTTGCCCGGAAACGGCCCGCGAAAGGGAACACCGTGCACGCAACGAGACGCAGGCTCATATCCGTGGCGGCGATGTCCGTCACCCTGCTCGCCGGCTCCGCCACGGCTTCCGTGGCCCTGGCCGGCGCGGAGCCCGCGCCGGCCCCGTCCGCCGCGACCCTCCCGGCCGCCGGTGCGCCCGCGGCCCCCGCCGCCGCGCCGGTGCAGAACCTGATCGTCGGCTACAAGTCCACCGCCACCGAGGCCAGTTCCAACAAGGCGGCCGCGGACGACGCCGCCGCCAAGGGCAAGAAGGCCGGCAAGAAGGCGAAGTTCGACCGTCGCCTGGGCACCGGTGCCGCTCTCGTCAACCTGGGTGGTGCGACCGCCCCGGCCGACGCGGCGAACGTGATGGCCCAGTTCCGTGCCGACCCGGACGTCGCGTACGTCGAGGCGGACGCCCGCGCCTACGCGATGGCCGCCCCGAACGACACCGAGTACACCAAGCAGTGGGACCTCTTCGAGCCCACCGGCGGCATGAACGTTCCGGCGGCCTGGGACAAGACCACCGGTTCCGGCGTCACCGTCGCGGTGATCGACACCGGCTACGTGGCCCACTCCGACGTGGCCCCGAACATCGTCGCCGGCTACGACTTCATCTCCGACTCGACCGCCGCCCGTGACGGCAACGGCCGTGACAACAACCCGGCCGACGAGGGCGACTGGAGCGCGGCCGGCGAGTGCGGCACCGGCTCCACGGCCAGCGGCTCCTCCTGGCACGGCACCCACGTCGCGGGCACCATCGCCGCCGCCACCAACAACGCCAAGGGCGTCGCGGGCATCGCGTACAACGCGAAGATCCAGCCCGTTCGCGTGCTGGGCAAGTGCGGTGGCACCACGTCCGACATCGTCGACGCCATCACCTGGGCCTCCGGCGGCACCGTCTCGGGCATCCCGGCGAACGCCACCCCCGCCAAGGTCATCAACATGAGCCTCGGCGGCTCCGGCGCCTGCACCGCCAGCTACCAGAACGCGATCAACGCGGCCGTCGCCCGCGGCACCACGGTCGTGGTCGCCGCCGGCAACAGCAACGCGGACGCTGCCGGCTTCTCGCCCGCCAGCTGCAACAACGTGGTCTCCGTGGCCGCCACCAACCGCACCGGTGACCGCTCGTTCTACTCCAACTACGGCGCCAAGGTCGACGTCGCCGCGCCGGGCGGTGAGACCCGCCGCGCCACCGACACGCCCGGCACCGTCACCACCCCCGAGAACGGCATCCTGTCCACGCTGAACAGCGGCGCCACGACCCCGGGCTCGGAGATCTACAAGCCCTACCAGGGCACCAGCATGGCCGCCCCGCACATCGCGGGTCTCGCCGCCCTCGTCGTCGCCGCCAAGCCCTCGCTGACCCCGGCGCAGGTCGAGGCAGCCATCAAGGCCAACGCCCGCCCGCTCCCCGGCACCTGCACCGGTGGCTGCGGCTCCGGCATCGCCGACGCGGCCGCGACCATCACCGCCGTGACCTCGGCGCCCGTCCCGGGCTTCGAGAACACCACGAACGTGAACATCCTCGACAACACGACCGTCGAGAGCCCGATCACGGTCAGCGGAGTCGCGGGCAACGCCCCGGCCGCGCTCAAGGTCAACGTCGACATCAAGCACACCTACATCGGTGACCTGAAGGTCGACCTGGTGGCCCCCGACGGCAGCGTCTACACGCTGCACAACCGCGCCGGCGGCGGCACCGACAACATCAACCAGCAGTACACCGTGAACGCCTCCTCCGAGGTCGCCAACGGCACCTGGAAGCTCCGCGTCAACGACAACGCCGGCGGCGACACCGGCTACATCGACGCCTGGAGCCTCGGCTTCTGAAGGCCCGATAGTACGGACCATTGAGCCCCGCGGACCTGTTGGTACACCTCGTACCGGCAGGTCCGCAGCCGTTTCCTGACAGCTGACTGAATTCTGCGTCACAATCCGTGTCCACCCGGCATCCGACCTCGTATTGTCGCCTCTCACAGGAGAGGCACAGAGTGGGGACCGAGAGGCTGGTGGCTGTGCGTGGTGGCGGCGACGGGGAACGCTGACACGACCGTCGGGCACGGTGAACTGATCAAGGCGGTCGACCGCGCGCTGAGCACGCACGGGCGGGCGCTGCTCACCGGACCCGCCGGCGCGGGCAAGACCGAGGCGCTCGGCGCGGTCGCGGTCGCCGCCGCGACCCGCCACGAGACCGTGCTCCGCCTCGCCCCCGAAGCCACGGACCAATGGATTCCGGAAGCCTCCGCCGCCGCACTCCTCGCCTCCGTCCCCTGCGCCGCGCTGGAGCGGCTCTCCGGACCCCAGCGCACCGCCATCGCCCTGCTGCGCCGCGAGACCGACGCGCCCCGCGCCGGCCGCGACCACGTCGCACTGCGCCTCGCCGTCGTCGAGGTGCTCCGCACCCTCGCCGCCGACGCCCCCGTCCTGCTCGTCCTCGACAACGCCCAGTGGCTGGATGCGGAAAGCACCGATCTGCTCCGCTTCGCCCTGCGCCTGACCCCGCCCCGCGTGCGGGTCCTCGTGGCCGAATGCGTCCAGGGCGGCGCCCCCGTCGGCGGGCTCCTGTGCGGCCCCGGCACCCCCGCCATCCGCGTCCCCGCGCTCGGCGCCGACGAGATAGCCGAACTCCTCGCCCGCCACGGCCTCCCCGCCCGCCTCGCCGGCCGCATCCACCAGGCCAGCGGCGGAAACCCCCGCCTCGCCCTCGCCCTCGGCCACTCCCTCGCCGAAGCCGCCGAGGCCCGCGACGCCAGCGCCCACCACGCGGACCCGCTGCCCCTGTCCGGCCAGGCCCGCGAAGTCGCCCGCCGGCTCCTCGCCGAAGCCCCGGCCCCGGCCCGCCGCACCCTGCTCCTCGCCGCCCTCGCGGCCCGCCCGACGACCGCCCTGCTGCGCCGGGCCGGCCGCCCCGACGCCGAGGCCGAACTCGCCGAGGCGGAACGGGCCGCGCTCGTCACCGTCGGGGAGGACGGCGCCGTCGTGTTCACCGCCGGCGCCCTGCCCATGGCCCTGGCCGCCGACGCCGGCTGGCCGGAACGCGCCGCCGGGCACGCCGCGCTGGCCGCCGCCGTCGACGACCCCGTGCAGGCCGTACGCCACCGTGCCCTGGCCGTGGACACCCCCGACGAGTGGCTCGCCGCCGAGATCACCGAGGCCGCCGCGGCCTGCCGCAGGCGCGGCCAGCGCGCCCTGGCCGCCGAACTCGGCCTGCTCGCGGCCGAACGCACGCCGAGCAACCGGCCCGGGGACGAACTGGCCCGCCTCGTCACCGCCGCCGAGGACGCGGGATGGGCCGGACGCGCCGACCTCGCGCGCCGTGCCACCCGCGCCGTACTGGCGCGCGACGCCTCGCCCGCCGACCGGGTACGGGCCCGCCTCGCCGTGATGGACGCCGCCGGACAGGCCCTCGCAGCCCTGGACGAGACCTTCGCGCACGCCATGGACGACGCAGCCGCGGACCCCGCCCTCCAAGCGGCCGTGCAACTGCGGATCGCCTGGAAGCACAACCTGAGCGACGGCGACCCCGTCCGCTCCCGCGACGCCGCCGCCGAGGCCGGACGGCTCGCCGCCCGTGGCGGCGACCAGGTCGCCGAGGCCATGGCGCTGACCGTACGTGCCCGGATGGGCCGCATCCTGGGGGACCCCGACGCCGAGGACATCCTGGCCGAGGCCCTGGCCCTGCCCGCCCCCGAGGTGCCGCTGGGCATGCGCAACGCGCCGCAGTACCTCGCCGTACGGCACGCCCTGTTCGACGACCGCCTCGCCGACGCCCGCCACCAGTTGCTCCTCCTGCTCCCGGCCGTCCGGCGCACGGGGTCCGCGGAAGACGTCTTCGAGGTCCTGCGCAGCCTCACCGAGGTCGAACTGCGGCGCGGACGTTGCGCGATCGCGTCCGCGCACGCCCGCCGCGCCCTCGAACTGACCATAGAGGCGGGCCTCTCGCCCGGCCCCGCCTGGTACGCCGCCGCGATGGCCGAGGCCACGGGCGGCAGCTTCGCGCGCGCCGCCGCATACGCCCGGCGCGGCATCCAGGCCTCCGAGGAGGAACACGACCAGGTGTTCCTCTCGCGCAGCCTGTACGCGCTCGGCCTGACCGAGCTCGCGACGGGGGAGGCCGCGGGCGCCGTGGCCACCCTGCGCCGGGTGGCCGAACTGGAGGAGGCCCAGCAGGTCGTCGACCCGTCGATCCTGCGCTGGCACGGCGAACTGGCCGAGGCGCTGGTGGCCGCCGACGCGCCCGACGAGGCCGCCGAACTGCTCGTCGGCGTCCGTACGGTCGCCCTCCGGCTCGGACGCACCGCGGTGCTCCCCGCGCTCGACCGGGCCCGCGGCCTGTGCCTGTCCGCGCACGGCGAAGCCGACGCGGCCGTCGACCTGCTGGCGGCCACGGCGGATCGTTTCGCCGCGCTCCAGCTGCCAGTGGAACACGGTCGTACGCTGCTCGCCCTGGCCCGGGTGGAGCGGCGCCGGCGCCGGCGCGCACCCGCCCGCGCCGCGCTGCGCGCCGCGGCCGAAGTGTTCGCCGCGGCCGGCGCGAAGCCCTGGGCCGAACTCGCCGAGGAGAACCGGGAGCCGCTCCCCGCCGCCGCGGGCGGCGCGGCCGTGGTCCTGGCGGCCCTGACCGAGGCGGAGACCCGCCTGGCCCTTCTCGTCGCCGAGGGCGCCAGCAACCAGGAGGCCGCCGCGAAGCTCTTCGTCAGCGTCAAGACCGTCGAGGCCCGGCTGACCCGGATCTACCAGAAGCTCCGCGTACGCTCCCGGGCGCAGCTGGCCACCACCCTGCGCACCCTTTGAGGGAGCGCCGGGCGGTGGCCCGGCCGGTCAGCAGCTGAGGTTGTTGCCCGGCGTCACGCCCAGGATCTGCGTGAAGCTCTGGTAGGCGTTCACCCGACTCTGGACCTGGGCGGGGTTGCCGCCGTTGCACTCCAGGGACCCGTTGATGGAGCGGATCGTCTCGCCGAAGCCCGCTCCGTTGACCATGGCGGCGTGGGCGGTCATCGTGCCGGGGCCGTTCTGGGTGTTCCAGTACCACAGGGCGGTCTTCATGGCGACGGCCGGATCCTGCTCGACGAGGTACGGGTTGGCGAGCAGGTTGATGCCGAGGGCGTCGCCGGCCGCCTTGTAGTTGAAGTTCCAGCTCAGCTGGATCGGACCGCGCCCGTAGTAGGCGGCCTGCCCGGCGGGGCAGCCGTACGGCTGGCTCGCGTCGCAGTAGTGGGGGTAGTTGGCGGTGTTCTGCTCGACGATGTAGACGAGCCCGCCCGTTTCGTGCGAGACGTTCGCCAGGAATGCGGCCGCCTCCCGCCGCTTGACGGTGTCGTCGCCGGTGTTGGCGAAGGCGGGGTAGGCCGAGAGGGCCGAGACCAGCCCGTTGTACGTGTAGAAGGAGTTCCGGTTCGGGAACATCCGGTTGAACTGGGCCTCGGACACCACGAATCCGGACGGCGTGCCGGGGTCGGGGTCCTGGCCGCCACCACCGCCGCAGGCGCCGAGGTCGGACCAGACGCCCCACTGCCCGGTGGTGCCGGGCGTCTCGCCCTGGGTCCACCACTTGGCCTGCCAGTTGTGCCCGCTGTACGAGGCACTCATGCCGTTGGTGTAGACGGCGGACGAGGCCCACGGGGTGACGCAGGCCGCGGCCGCGGACGCGGGGGAGGCGGGGAGGGCGACCGCGAGGCCGAAGGTGGCGGCTGCGGCTGCGGCCAGGGCGAGTGCACGGCGGCGAAGCGCACGCATCACGTAATTGCTCCTTCAGTGGGGGGAGTTGCCGTGGGGGGCGAGTACCGCCACTGAATCGAACTGGTCTGGACCTGTCAAGGTCTAGACCAGCATTCATTGCGTCCGGACAAACGGGCAGGGCCCGTACGCGCCATCGCGCGTACGGGCCCTGCCGGTCGTCCAGGAGCGGTCAGCTGCCGGCGGAGAGGTTGCCGGAGAGGACCGGGATGTTGCTGAGGATGTGCGAGGCCGAGTCGTCGCCCTTGGCCTGGGTGGAGTTCTCGGTGCACTGCTGGTTCATCGGGTTGTGCAGGACGTTGATGTCCTGGACGCCGACGTTGGCGATGACCGCCAGCAGCGACTGGGCGTTGACCTTCGCCGGCAGGCCGACGCAGAGCTTGTTGAGCGAGCCCTGGACCAGGCTGAGCTGGGGGCTCATCGCACCCTCGGTCTCCTGGTTGCCGTAGATCTGCGCCGCATCGTTGCCGTTGATCGTGTTGATGCCGTTGTCGTTGCCGATCGCCATCGCCGGGGCGGCTACCGCGGCGCCGAAGCCCAGCACGGAGGCGGTGACCGCAGTGGTGGCCATGAACTTCTTCAGCATGAGGTGGTTCCTTCTGTCGCACTGTTGCAATGGGATGGCTGCCCCCGGCGGGACGAGCTGATCAACTGCCAACGGCGCGCTTGGTTATTGCGTGTCACCCGAGTGGCCCAGTGCACCGCCGGCGACCCGGGGACACGCGAAGGGGGCCGCCTCCCGCTCGTCGAGCGGGAGGCGGCCCCCTGTCCGACCTCTTCAGGGCATCGCCGTGGAGACCGTGGCGGCGGTCAGCCCGTCTTGCGGCGGGTCTTCTTGTTCTTGCCGCCCGCGCCACCGCTGGCGCCCTGGATCTTCGCCCGGCTCTGGTGAGCCTGCTGTGCGTGGGCGCTGCGGGCGTTGCGCTCAAGGGCCTCCCGGAACTTGCGCTTGGCCTCCTCGGCCGGCGATTCGCCCTGCGGGGTGTCCGACTCTTCTGCCATGTGTCCTCCTGGGTTGACCTGAAGCCGACCCAGTCTGCCACCCGCCGTCCCCCCTGACCAGCGAGTTCCGCACCGACGACCCCCGCGGCGCCCGTTCGGCGCCCGTCCGGGAGCAAGCCGGGAGCAAGCCGCAACGGGACCCGGTGTCACGCGCTGATCGTGGCGACTGGTTCGAGGCCGTAGGTTCGGGCGTAGCCGTTCTCGGTGCCGACGAGGAGGTCGACGACCTCGAAATAGCGGTCCCAGAACGGGGTCTCGCGCAGTGCGTCGATGAGGAGCTGGTAGGCGTGGTGGTCTTCGGCTTCCCACACCCAGACGTCGGTGACGCGCACGGAGTAGAACTCCGTGTCGTAGAAGCGTGACCGGACGCCGGTGGTCTTGGCCTCGATGGCCGGCAGGACCTGGGTGGTGAAGGCGTGCACGCGTTCCTGGACGGTCAGGGCGAGCCACTCGGGTGTGGTCTTGACGAGCATGAACGCCGTGACCGGCGGTTCGGTGTGTTCAGCTGGCATCGGGGTGCCTCCAACGTGGCAGGTGGTCGGTTCGCCGGGCTCCGTGCGTTACGGCGTCGGTGCTGGTCTTCAGGCGAGGACGGCGGGCTTGAGGGTCTGGGCGCACCATTGCGCGAAGGTGGTGGGGGAGGAGGTGTCCGGGGTGCGGGTGATGCCGGCGTCGAGACCCTCGTCCTTGGCCCGCTTCATGTCGACGATGCCCTGGACGAACGTCTCGTTGAGGCCGTAGCCGACGAGGGTGGTGTACAGCTCGTCGAGCGGCTGGCGTTCGAAGCGGACGGGACGGCCGAGCTGTTCGGTCATGATGCGGGCCAGGTCGTTGGGGGACAGGTCCTGCGGTCCG
Source organism: Streptomyces sp. NBC_00597 (assembly GCF_041431095.1). Lineage (GTDB taxonomy): Bacteria > Actinomycetota > Actinomycetes > Streptomycetales > Streptomycetaceae > Streptomyces. The sequence goes on along the minus strand of NZ_CP107757.1, from coordinate 1,737,641 downwards.
AGGACGGGGACGCTTCCGGTCCCGGTCCACGAGCGGTCCAGCAGCAGGCGGGCGGCGGCGGCCGCGATGTCGGCGACGGCGACCAAGGGGGCCTTGCGGTCGGCATCGACCGAGTCGGTGAACACGCCGTTCTCGCGGATCGAGTCGGCCTCCTCCAGGAGGTTCTCGAAGAAGGACGGGTTCGCCAGGGCCCGGTAGGCGACACCGGACCCGGCGATCAGGTCGTCCATGGCGAGGGAGGCGGTGACGAGGCCGGCCCGGTCGGCGAGCGGGGTGCCGCGACCGAGCGCGGAGACGCCGACGACGTGGCCGACGCCGTGGGCGGCGAGCGCCTCGACGGCGGGGCGGGTGAAACCGCTGAAGCCGTCCTGCGGGGTCACGGAGGCGTTCGGGGGGACGAGCCAGAAGACGGCGTCCGCGCCCTCGAACGCCCGGTCGAGGACCTCGGCTTCTGCGTGGGAGCCGGTGACCACCTCGACGCGTCCGCGCGCCGCGTCCGGAAGCCGGGCGGGATCGCGCACGATCACGCGCAGTTCCTCGCCCGCGGCGGGGGCGGACTCCAGGAGCCCGGAGAGCAGGTGACGCCCGATGTTCCCGGTGGGGGCAGTGATGACGATCATGAAAACCTCATTGGCCGTGCGGTTTCGGTACGTCCGTCATCCTGCTGAGGATCTCCGTGATGCCACAATGGGAACTTCAGCACGCAATCATTGACTGAAATGGAATAATGCTGGTGAGCAGCCCGGATCGGGTCATCGACGCCAATCTCGCCATCGCGCTGGATGCTCTGCTGGCCGAGCACAGCGTGACCCGCGCCGCCGCACGTCTACACACTTCGCCCGCTGCCATGAGCCGCACCCTCGCCCGTCTGCGCCGCATCCTCCAGGACCCCCTCCTGGTCCGGGCCGGGCAGAGCATGGTTCCCACCCCGCGCGCCCAGGCCCTGCGCGAGGAAGCCGCCGCAGTGGTGCGCAGCCTCGGTGCGCTGCTCAGTCCTGGCGCGAGCGTCGACCCCGCCAGCCTCAGCAGCACCTTCACCCTCCAAGCCGCCGACCTGGTCGGCGCGGTGCTGGCCCCCGGACTGTTGCAAGAGGCCCAGCGGGAGGCGCCGGGGGTCTCCTTCCGGATCCTCGCCGAAGAACTGGAGGCGGGGCCCGCCCTGCGCGACGGGCGGATCGACCTGGAGATCGGATCCATCGATCACGTGGACCCCGAAACGCGGATCGAAGAACTGGTCAGCCTGCGCATGGTGGCGGCCGTCCGGCCCGGCCATCCGCTCACCGAAGGGCCGCTGACCCCTGCCCGGCTCGCTGCAGCCCCCCACGTCGCGGTGAGCCGCCGCGGCCGGTTCACCGGCCCCCTCGACACCGCCCTGGCCGAGCGGAACCTCCACCGACGGGTCGGCATCGTCCTTCCCAGCCACCTGGCCGCGATGACCCTCGCCGCCCGTAGCGACATCGTCTGCCTCGTACCCGCCGCACTCCCCGGCGCCGCCCCCTCGTCCCTCACTCACGACGCCGTCGCCCTCGGACTGCACCTCCTCGACATCCCCCTGGCGCTGCCACCGCTGACCATCGGCATGGCCTGGCACCCCCGGCACACGGCCGACGGAGCCCACCACTGGCTCCGCAGCGCCGTCCGCCGGACCCTCTGCGCACCGACAGCAGCTTCGGGGACCTCGGCGGCGGACGCGACCGACCCCGAGCAGATACACGAAGTCCCGGGACTCGCGGGGAGTCCCGGGACTTCGCTGGTGCACTTCGCTTGACCGCCGTGTTCAACGACGGACCGCGCCGAAGGTCACCCGCCGTTCTGATCGCGTTCCGCACGCCTCTGCTGCACCCGCAGCTGCAGGGTGGCGAGGTCCAGCAGCGGAGTGGGCACGGCGAGCGCGCGGGCACGGGCGATCAGGTCTCCGAAGAGGTGCTCGACCTCCGTCGGCCGGCCGGCCACCAGGTCCCGGTAGAGCGACGGGGTGAGCGGGGAGCCGGGTGCGGTCACCGTCCGTGCGGTGAAATCGAGTTCGGCGTCCGGCACGGGGCGGCCGGCGGCGGCCGAGACGGCCGCCGCCTCCGCGAGGACGGCCCGCCCGAGTTCCGCGCCGCCGGGCACGGCGACTGCCTCGCCGACGGAGCCGCGCGCCAGACAGGTCACGGCCGCCAGGGTGGTGATGAAGACCCACTTGTGCCACATCGAGGCGACGACGTCCGGCGTCTCGGGGCTGTCGATGCCGGCCCCGGTCAGCAGGGCGCGTACGGCGTCCACCCGGTCGGAGGCCCTGCCGTCGACCTCACCCGTGACCAGGGTGGACGGCGGGGCCAAGCGCACGACGTCGCCGTGCTCGTTCAAGGTGGTGACCACTTTGGCGACGCCGCCGAGGACCGGCCCGGCACCGAAGTGGCCCACGAGGTGATCGAGATGGGCCATGCCGTTGAGCAGCGGCACGATCGCGGTCCGCGAGCCGACCGCCGGGGCCAGGTCCTTCGTCGCGCGGCCGAGCGCAGTGGACTTCACCGAGAGCAGCACGAGGTCGTACGGGTGTGACAGTGCATCGGCGGTCACCAGCCGCGGGGTGAGGATGAGGTCTTCGCCGAGGCCCGTCACCCGCAGCCCGCGCTCGCGCAGCACGGCGGCCCGCCCGGGGCGCACCAGGAAGGTGACGTCCTGCCCGGCCCGGGCGAGGCGCGCGCCGAACCAGCCGCCCGTGGCTCCGGCACCCACTGCCAGGATTCTCATACCGGAGAGCCTATGCGTGGCGGCCGGCCCGAAGGTTCAGATCGTGAAGGGCTTCTGGCCGAGGAACACGGGGTCGGGCCGGCCCGTCGTGAAGAAGTTCGGGACCTGGGTGGCCGGCATCCGCTTCCTGATGTCGTGGTGGAAGGCCTCGTAGCCGCCGCTGAACGCCCCGCCGTTCCAGACCCGCAGCAGGGTCTCGGTGAACTTGCCGTTGACCCGGCCGTCCATGGCGACCTGGTCGTCCTGGCAGGCGGAGATGAGCAGGACGTCCGGTTCCCCACCGTTGCCGTCGGTACTCCTGAGCTCGCGCTGGAGCTCTTGGAAGAACGCCTTGTCCCGCTCGAAGATCTGCTGCTGCTTGAGCACCGGCATGACCCGCGCCGCCCCGCCCGGGGCGGGAGTACCGGGCATCTCGGTGGAGGTGCCGCTGTGGCAGCAGTCGAGCACGGTGACGATCCGGACGTCCGGCTGGAAGCGCCGCAGCTCCCGGTGGAGCTCGTCGTCGAGGAACTGACGGTCGAAGAAGACGAGGGTCTCGTCGAGCTCGTCCGGTTCGTCGCCGTCGGTGTCGGGCATCTGGCCGCCGTGGCCCGAGTAGGTGAGGAGCAGGATGTCACCGGCCTTGAGCTGCTTCGCCGCCTTGCGGAGTTCGCCCGTGATGGTGTCGACCGTGGCGTCCCCGGTCAGGATCACGGTGTCGTCGAACCCGACGCCGCGGGCCAGTTCGGCCATGTCACGGGCGTCGTTCTCGCACGCCACGAGCTGACCGTCCCAGCCGTCGTACTTGTGTGGGTCGACGTTGTTGAGTCCGACGTGGATGGACAGGCCTGCGGACATGGGGTCCTCCTCGGGTACGGGGGCACCGCACCGGGCGGTGCCTCGGGGATGCGTTCCGCGGTGGAGAGCCCGCCGAACCGCACGGCGCGCAGCGACGCCCGATCGGGCGTGGCGGGCGGAGCAACGCCCCCGACCGACTGGCGGGCTCCGTCGGGGGCGGCCAATACTGGCGGTGACCGGCAACCGTGCTGCGGCGCGGGAGGTGCCATGGGAGCCCGGGTCGTCTACGTCCACGGAAACGGCAACAAGGTCCGCGAGAGCCTGCTCAAGTCCCGGTGGGACACCGCCCTCTTCGGGGTCGGCCTGGGCGGGGCCTCGCACATGGCCTACTGGGCGCCGCTGCGCTACCCGGCGCCGCTGCCCGACGCCGGCCCCGACCCGCTAGACGGCGAGGCGGGCGAGGCGGGCGAGGTGGTGGCCTTCGAGGAGTCGCCGGCTCCCGGTGCGGCGGCGGACGAGTCGTCCGAGGAGTTCGCGGTACGGGTGTTCGCAGAGGCGCGCGGAGAGGCCGCCGCGGACCCCGCCGAGGGCGTCGCGCAGGCGGACGGCCCGGCCGAAGCGGCGCTCGGCAACTGGCTGCGGGACATGGCGTACCTCGCCGACGCGCTGGCCGAGGGCGGGGCCGAGGGCGAGATGTCGCCGGAGGCCGTTCCGCGGCAGCGCATCGCCCGTACGCCGCTGTTCCGGCTGCTGGTGGAACACACCTTCAAGGACGTCTACGCGTACTTCTTCGGCGGGGCGGGACCGGCCATGCGGGACGTGGTCCGCAGCGCCTTCGACGCCGCCTTCGACGCCGCCCGCGACGACGAGCCGGACCCCGGGCCGCTCGTCGTGATCGGCCACAACCTCGGCAGCGTCATCGCGTACGAGGTGCTGCGGGAGCAGGAGCGCGCGGCCGACCTGTTCGTCACCGTCGGATCGCCGCTCGCCGTCACCGAGATCCAGAACGTCCTCGCCGCGCCGCCCGCGGTCCCGACCGGGGTCGCCGCCTGGCACAACGCCTCCGACCCCCGCGACCTCGTCGCCCTCGACCACACCCTGCGGCCCGAGTACGCCCCGGCCCGCCTCGTCTTCGACCACCTGGTCCACAACGGCAGCAGGAACCACCACGGAATCCGCGGGTACCTCGGGACGGCAGCCGTCCGCAACCCCGTGCGGCTGCTGTTCGGCCGCCTTGCCACCGAACAGACCGAGTGAAACGATGACATATAGCAATCAGTCCATCCGTCTGTCGCCCTCCACGGGCGGCCGGGTAGGTGCGGTATGCCGCTCACCGATACGGAATGGGGCCTCGTCACCACCTGGGTGCGTGACTACTTGCTCGACACCCCGGACCCGCAGGACAGGCTCGCCCAGAACGGCTTCCCGCCGGAGTTCGTCGGCGCCCTCGCGCTGACCAACAAGAGCGGTGAGAACGCCGGCACCCTGGTGCACGCCTCGCGCAAGGACATCACGGCGCAGCTCCGCCTGCTCGACGTCCTGGTCGGCCTCGACCGGCTGGGTAGCCTGCCGGCCGGTGCGGAAGCCGTCAGGTTCCGGGCCAGGCTGCTTGAGGACGAGACGGTGCACTCCTCCGACCAGGACCATTTTCTCGCCGGAGTCCTCAAGAACGGCACCGAGGTCTTCATCGACCGCGCAGAGCTGCGCGTGCGCCTGAGGGAATTCCTCGCCGACCCGGAGAAGACCGTGCTGGTGGTCGACGGCGAGGCCGACAGCGGGCGCTCGTACACGTACAACCTGATCCGGTACCTCGGCCAGCACTACGGGTTCCGGCCGGTGCGGGTGACGCTGTCGCGCACCTCGACCGCCGCCCAGGTGGTGCGCCGGCTGGCCGAGTTCGTCGGGGACCCGGACGCCGGCACCACACCGTTGAACACGACACAGTTGAACGATCCACTGTCGGAGGTCGACAACGCCGTGCACCGGATCGTCAGCCGCGCCACGGCAGCGGAGGAGCAGTTCTGGCTCGTCCTCGACGACTGCGACGCGCTCGACGCCAACTCCGACGTCTGGGACTGCATCGGCCAGCTGGCCCTGGCCATCTACGAGTACACCCCGGTGCAGGAGGAGACCGTGCCCCGACTGGTGCTGCTCGGCTACTCCCCGACGATGCGCCAGCTGCCGTACGACATCCGCAAGAACGAATGCCGCGACACCGCGCGGCTCGCCGGCCCCGACGATCTGCGCACCTTCTTCCGGACGTTCTTCGCGGACGCGCCGCAGCCCAAGGACGCGCAGCCCGACCCGGCCGGGATCGAAGCACTGGCCGAAACGGCCGTATCGACGATCCTCGACGCGGCACGGGGCCCGGGCGACGAGAGCTACATGCGGAAGGTCTGCACCGCGGCCGAACGGACCGTGCAGGTGTACCGCTCGCTGCGGTCCGGCGAGGACTTCGCCGACCGCCTGCGCGGGGAACTGCTCACCGCCGCGCGTGGGCCCGCGCCGGCCGTTGCGGACAGCCGCAGCAGGTACCGGGAGGCCGCCTGCCTGCTCACCGGATTCGATCCCACGCGGCTGCGGCTCCCGGAAGAGGGCGCGAGCAGCGGGAGGGCGGCCCTGGAACTCGTCCACGACTGTTCGACCCTCGCCCAGGCGCCCCGCACCAGCTGGGTCCTCAAGCCCGAGGTCCGCGAGGCGACCCTGCGCGGCCTGACCGGCCCCGAGGCCGCGCGTCCGGGCCTGGAGGCCAACCTCGGCGAGGTCCCCGAGGGCCCCGGGACGGAACGGTTCGCGCTCGCCTACCTCTGCGGCATGCCGCCGGTACTGGAGGAACAGGACGTCGACGAGCTCAGCGACATCCTCCAGGCGGTGCTGTGGCTCGCGCAGATCCCGCACGCCGTCGGCATTCCGGACCCCGAGCACGTCCAGCGGCTGCTGGAGCGCGCCCGGCTGCGCCAACCCCTCGAACGCCTGGTCCGGGACCGGTTCTGCGGGCGCGCCGGCGAGCTGGACCAGCTGCGCGCGTACGTCGGCCTGCCCGCCGCCTCCCCGACCGCCGCGGGCGGCGCGGGCTCCGTCAAGGAGCCCCCGCTGCTGATCCACGGCCTGGGCGGCATGGGGAAGAGCACCCTGCTCGCCAAGTTCCTCGTCGAGGCCCCCGCCGGCTTCCCCTTCGCCTACATCGACTTCGAGCGGCCCACGCTGTCCGTCCACGAGCCCGTCACCCTGGTCGCCGAGATCGCCCGGCAGCTCGGCATCCAGTACCCCGGGCACCGCGCCGCGTTCGACGCGCTGGCCGGCGAGTGCGAGGAGACCGCCCGCACCCAGCGGGAGGAGCAGAACACCATTGACGAGCTGTACCAGCTCTCCACCACCCGCTCGGGTGCCGGGCGCGGAGCCGCGGAGCAGTTCCACGCCCTGGCGCGCGCCCGCGAGACGGACCTCGTACGGCGGGTAGCCGCATGCCTCGTCCAGGCGATGGCGGCCACGGGCACGGGCCCCGGCGGGGACGGCCTGCCGCTGGTGATCGTGATCGACTCCTTCGAGGAGGCCCAGTACCGTGCGAACCCCGTGCTCGGCCGGATGTGGGCCATGTGGACCGCCCTCCAGGAGGTGTATCCGCGGCTGCGGTTCATCGTCGCCGGTCGGGCCAGCGTGAACCATCCGGCGCGGGCCGCGGAACTGCGGACGATCGCGCTCGGCGACCTCGAACCGGACGCCGCCGTGGACCTCCTGATGTCCTGCGGGGTCGAGGACGAGGGCGTGGCCCGCGCCCTGGCCGAGCGGGTCGGCGGGCACCCGCTCAGCCTGAAGCTCGCCGCGCACGCGGCCGTGCTCGCCCGCCGGGAGGCCGGTTCGCTGAGCGAGCTCGTCGAGAGCCTGCCCGCACGGCGCCGGTACCTCTACCGCACGGTCGACCAGATGCTCGTCCAGGGCATCCTGTACGACCGCATCCTCAAGCACATCGCCGACCAGCAGGTACGCGCCCTCGCCCAGGCGGGCCTGGCCCTGCGGACCATCACCCCCGAGTTGATCGGGGAGGTCCTCGCCGTGGCCTGCGGACTGCGCGTGGACTCCCGGGAGCGCGCCGACCAGCTCTTCGGCCAGCTGGCCCGGCTCGACCTGATGGAGCCCGCCGGCCCCGGTGCCCTGCGCCACCGCTCCGACCTGCGGGCCATCATGCTGCGCCTGTCGGACACGGCGCGCGCCGACCTGATGCGCGCGGTCGCGCAGCGCGCGGTGGAGCACTACGCGGCGCGCAACGGCGCGGAGGCCCGCGCGGAGGAGATCTACCACCGGCTGCGCCTGAACGAGAGCCCGCGCTCGGTGGAACGGCGCTGGGAGCCCGGCGTCGAGCGCTACCTGGACCGCGCGGACCAGGACATGGCGTCCCGGTCGGCCGCGTTCCTGACCGGCCGCCTCGGCGGGCACATCCCGGACCAGGTGATGCTCGACGCCGACCAGGAGGACTGGGAGCGGATCGCCGCACGCGAGGTCGAGGACCTGCTGGCGCAGGGCTACACCGACCAGGCGGCGGCCCGGCTCGCCGAGCGGCGCCCCTGGACCCCGGGCAGCCCGCTGCACGCGCTGCTCGTCACCACCCTGGCCCGCAGCGGACGGCGCGAGGAGGCGCGGGACACGGCCCAGGAGGCGGTCGACCGCGCTGAGGAGGCGGGCGACGCGGATGCGCAGCTGGACCTGCTGTTGCTCGCTGCGCACCTCGCGGAGGAGGACGGCGACGTACGCGACGCCGAACGCGACCTCGCCGAAGCGGAGGACATCGCGACCGGTCTGGGCCGCGACTTCGACGCGATGGGCGCCATGCTGGCGCGGTCCCGGCTGGCCTCCGCGCCCGAGGGCGGCTCCGAGATCGACCGGCGCCTGGCCCGGAGGCTGCGGCAGCTGCCCGACGAGGCGCTGGCCGAACAGCCGGTCCTGGTCCGGGCCGTCGCGGCCGAGGTGTCCCGGCTGGATCCGGCCGCGCTCGGCCACACCCTGGAGGTGGTGGGCCTGCCGGACACCGACGACGGGGCCCTGGACGCGCTCGCGCAGACGATCGGGCGCGTGCTGGCGGTCCAGCCCGAGCTGCGGTTCGCCCTGGCGAAGATCCTCCAGAACGCCGTCGGCCCCGTACCGCCGTCCCCGCCGCCTTCCCCTTCCCCTTCCCCTTCCCCCTCCTCTTCCCCGCCGTCGTCGGAGCCGCCGCGGAAGGGCGGGGCGCCCAGCGGCGCCCCGTACACCGGGATGGCCGGCATCCTGCGCGAGGCGCGCAGCCGGGGCACCCTCGATGGGCTCGCCCGCCGGCTCCTCGTGCTGCGCGACCGCAGCGGCGAGCTCGTTTCCGGCGTCGCCGCGGCCATGGGCGCGGCGACCCCCGGACCGGCACCGCCGGCACCGGTCCGCACCCCCGAAAGGAACGGCCCACGCGTGGCCTGAATCCGGATGAGCGACGCCTATCTCCCCATCGAGGACATCGGCCGGCTGGTCGAGGCCACGCAGGAGGCCGGGCTGGCCGACCCCTCCGCACGGCGGCTGCTGCTCGACGGGATCATGCTCAAGTACCAGGGCACACTGCCGCTGATGGCGGCCCCCGGCATGCAGGTGCGCTCGGACCTCAACGAGATGAACCGGGTGGAGCGGCTCATCGACGGTTCGGTCCCGCTGGAGATCTGGCTGCGCAACGCCGTCGCCCAGAGCGCCGAGGCGGGGCCGCTCGCCGTCTTTCAGAAGGCCCTGGACGCGGTCGCCCGCGACGCCGCCGGAGAGCCGGACGTGCCGGCCGGGCTGACCGCAGGGGAGACCAAGGAGGAGATCGTCCACTTCGACGACACGGTGCCCTTCGAGTTCCTGCGCGCGGGTGAGGTGGCAGGTACCTCGGTCGCCCGGATCAAGGTCCTGCCGTACCAGGCCGGCGCACCGCTCCAGCCGAACGGCTTCCCGCACTCGGGGACGGGCTGGCTCATCGCCCCGGACCTGCTCGTCACCAACCACCACGTGGTCAACGCCCGTACCCGCACCGCCACCGACCGCGGCGTCGTGGACCCCGCGGACCTCCAGCTCCAGGCGCAGAACTCCCGCTCGCGCTTCGACTACGGAGCCGACGACACGGAGACCGAGGAGGTGGCCGCCAGCGGACTGGTCGCCTGGGACGAGGAGCTCGACTACGCGATCCTGCGGCTCAGCGGCCGGCCGCCGCGGCCCGCCCTGCGGGTGGCGACCGGTCCGTTGACGGTCACCGTGGAGCAGCCGGTGGCGGTCAACATCATCCAGCACCCCGGCGGACAGCCCAAGCGGGTCGCGCTGCGCAACAACCTCGTGTACGAGGCGACCGAGAACGACGTCCGCTACTTCACCGACACCCGGGGCGGCTCCTCGGGTTCGCCCGTCTTCACCGACGACTGGCAGGTCGTCGCGCTGCACCGCGGGACGCGCCGGGTCGAGGACGTCAACTTCCAGGGCAAGACCACCGCGTTCGTCAACGTGGGCACCCAGATCAGCAGCGTCATGCGACACCTGCAGGAGCACAGCCCCGAGGTCCACGCCGAGATCGCGGCGGCGCAGTCGGCGCTGGCGCAGCGCAACGGTGCGGAGGTGGCATGAGCATGAGCACGCGTGGCAGCGGAGGATCACCGGTGGCGACCGGGCCCGCGCAGGTCTTCGGAGACCTGCGCGAGGTCGCCGAACGGGTACGCCGGGGACTGGAAGCGGAGATCCCCGAGTCCTCGCAGGACCTTCCAGCGGACCGGGCCCCGGCCGGGCAGATCGGCGAGTTCGCCCGGCAGGAGCGGGCCAGGGTGCTGACCGCGGGCGTCAGTGGACTGGAGAAGCTCGCCGCCGGGCGGGCGGACGAGGTCAACGACGACGAGTACTTCGGCGTCGAGGCGATCGTCCTCCTCGAAGGCCGGCCCGCCCTGCTGATCCAGGGCCGCGACTTCCCTTCGCAGCAGGGCGACTGGGCGGTCCTCGACGGCCAGCGCGCCGGCATCCGGGAGTCGATCGCCCGGGTGGGCCGCGTGGAGGTCACCGGGCACCCCAGCCTGGACTGGCTGGGCACCGCGTTCCTCGTGGGCCACGACGTCGTGATGACGAACCGCCACGTGGCCGTCGAGTTCGCCCAGGGCGACGGTGCCGGCTGGTCGTTCCGGCCGGGCATGGCCGCACGGCTGGACCTGGCCGAGGAGCTGTCCGCCGTGCCCGGCGACGCCTCGCTGGAGTTCACGATCACGGAGGTGGTGGGGATCCACCCCGACCTCGACATGGCCCTGTTGCGCATCGACGCCGCCGGGGACGGCCGGGCGCCGGCGACGCCGCTGGCAGTGGCGGCCGATCCGCCCGCGGACGTGCCCGGCCGGCCGGTGTACGTGATCGGCTACCCGGCGGAGGACGGCCGGCGCAACGAACCGGAGGCCATGCGCCGCATCTTCATGGACGTCTACAACGTGAAGCGCCTCCAGCCCGGTACGACGACGGGGCTGGTTCCCGGCGAGCTCACGGTGAAGCACGACTGCTCCACCCTGGGCGGCAACAGCGGCTCCCCGGTCCTGGACCTGGTCGACCACCGCGTCCTCGGCCTGCACTACGGGGGCCGCTACGGATTCGGGAATTACGCGGTCCCGCTGTGGGAGTTGGTGGACGACCCCCTGCTGGGCCGTGCGCAGGTCAACTGGGTGTGACGCGTCAACTGGGTGACACGCGCAGCGCGTCGCCGACGAGGCGCACGGCGCGGGAGAGCCGGCCCAGCTGCTGGAGCTCGACGGCGTACATGCGGATCGAGTTCTCGATGACGGACTCGGCCACGCCCATCGAGGGCAGTTCCGCCCGGCTGGTCTCCAGTGCGACCCGGACCGCCCGCATCTCGTGCTGGAGCTGGAGCTGGGCGTGCCGGGTGAGGAGGACGGGGCTGCGGGTCAGCGTCGAGTAGCTGCCGTAGCGGGCCGGGAGCAGATCCCGCAGCCAGCGCATGGCCGTGCGTTCCCAGTCATGGGTACCGGGGGCCTTGACCTGACAGGGCCAGTCCGGGCTGAGCGTGGTGGAGGCCATCTGGCGCATTCTCGTCGCTTCCGAATGGTGTCGAACTCTGATCGAGACGTTGGTGGGCGGCCTCGGCCCAGGGGTTGACCGAGGCCGCCACAAGCGCTCTGGTGGATCCCAGTGCCGGGAACGGGCAGCGAGGCGGGGCGTGAGGAGGAGCGTCCCGCGCGGGATGTTCGTTCTGGGAGGGCGTGGGGTCGCTCTCCTTGGCGTCTGGTGGATCCGGCGCGCTGCTCAGTAAACATATATACCGTCGAGTAAACAAGAGAATGAAAAATTACATACGTGGGAGTGGCGTGAAAGTGGACTGCCTCATACCGGTTGAAAGTCGGCCTTACAGGAAGAATCCGTGCTGGTCCGCGACCTGCTCGTACCCTTCGAGCCGCGCCTGGGTCCGCTCGGGATCCGCGTCGGCCATCGCCTGGAGCAGTGCCGCGGACAGCATCCCCGGCGCCGCGTACGAGTCGAAGACCAGCCGGGCCCCGGTCCCGGCGGTCAGCACCACGTCCGCCTCGTCCACGAGGGGACCCAGGGTGGTGTCGGTGATCAGCACGATCTTCAGCCCGGCGCTGCGGGCGGCCCGGAGCGCCGCCAGGGTCTCCTTGGCGTGCCGGGGCATGGCGAACGCCAGCGCCCAGGTCCCGCCGGCCTCCCGGGACTGGAGCAGGGCGTCATAAGCCACGCTGCCTCCACGTGTCACCAGCCGGACGTCCGGATGGATGCGCCGTGCCGCGTAGGCGAAGTACTCCGCGAGCGAGACCGAGATCCGCAGGCCGAGGACCGTCAGCGGCACCGAGCGGGCCAGCTCACGGCCGATGTCGAGCAGCTGGTCGGTGTCGGCGAGCAGCCGCCGGACGTTCTCCAGGTTCAGGATCTCGGCGTCCACGGCCGCCTGGAGCTCGTTGTGGCGGAACTGCTCGCGGCTCTCCGGACCCGCGACGGCGCTCAGTGCCATCGGCTGGAGCGCGTCGCGCAGGGCCGGGTAGCCGCTGAACCCGAGGGCGGTGGCGAAACGCGTCACCGAAGGCTGGCTGACGCCCACCCGCTCCGCGAGCTCGGTGATCGAGAGGAACGCGGCCTCGGTGAGGTGGTCGATCAGGTACTGGGCGATCCGCCGCTGCCCGGGTGACAGCCGGTGGCCGTCGAACAGCGCGCGGACCCGGTCTCCGGGAGCGCGCTCGTGTACCGGCGGCGTCTGCCCACTCGGCGTGATCGCAGCCGCCTGTGCGCGTGCCTGCTGCCCCGATGACACCGATGGGCCTCCCTCTCATGTCACTCGTCTTCAAACATAGCTCACGCCCTGTGGTCGCCCGCCCCCCGTCGGGCGGGGCCGGTCCCCGGCTGCGCCGACCGTATCTGTCGCGACCCCCGGAGGCCGGAAATATGATGTGCTCGGGTCTTTGGCGCACCGCGCGCAGCGAGAGCCGAGAGCAGGGACACATGGATGCACCCGGGAGCGGTCCGTGACCTCGCGCCGTCCCCCGAAGGTCGTGAGCGCCGCCGACCTGCTGACCAAACTGGGGCGGCTCACGGACCGGGCGCGCGCGGGAGCGGAACTCCAGCAGGCGCGGGTGGAGCTCGCCGAAGCCCTCCAGCGCGAGATGCTGCCGGCCTCCCTGCCCGCCCTGCCCGGCCTGCGCAGCGCGGCCCGCTACGCACCCGCCCGGCACGGCCTGGACATCGGCGGCGACTGGTACGACGGCTTCCGGCTGCCCGAAGGCGAGCTCGCCTTCTCCATCGGCGACGTCCAGGGGCATGACGTCGAGGCCGCCGCCTTCATGGGGCAGGTACGCGTCGGCCTGCGCGCGGTGTCCGCCGTCGTCTTCGACCCGGGCGAGGTGCTGAGCCGGGCCAACGACGTACTGCTGTCGATGGACCGCGAACTCTTCGCGACCTGCACCCTCCTGCGCTTCGACCCCGAAACCTGGGAGCTCGAATCCGCCCGGGCGGGCCACGTGCCCTCCGTCTGGGCCACGGTCGACGGCAGCTACGGCATCACCGACGACGAGGGCGGCCCGCCGCTCGGAGTCGAGCCGGGCGCGGGGTACGCGGTGACCCGGCGCCGGCTGGACCAGGCGGGCTCCATCGTCCTGCTCACCGACGGCGTGGTCGAAGGACCGTCGTTCCCGATCGACGACGGACTGGCCCGCGTGGCCCGGGTGGTCCGGGAGGCGGCCGGCGCCGACCCCGACGAGATCGCCGGGGAAATCATGAAGGTGGCCGATTCCACCGGCCACGCGGACGACGCGGCGGTGCTCGTCCTCAGCCATGACGCGGCAGGACCCCGCACCTGGTAGCGCGTGTCACGGCCCGCCCCGAGGCGGCGGTTGTTGTCTGATGCTGTGGTGCGCACCGAGGAATGGCGACGTCCGACCGGAACCCTTCTCGGGATCCTCGCCGTCGCCGCCGCCTACTACGCCGCAGCCCGGATCGGCCTCCTGCTGCGCGTGGTGGTCGAGGGCGCGGTGGTCACGGCCCTGTGGCTGCCCACGGGCATCGCGGTCGCCGCCCTGCTGTGGTGCGGCCCGCGGATCTGGCCCGGCATCGCCCTCGGAACGTACCTCTCCATCGAGCACCTCAGCAGCTTCCAGATCGCCGACGCCGGCATCGTCCTGGGGAACACCCTCGCACCGCTGTGCGCGTACCTGCTGCTGCGCCGTGTGGGCTTCCGCACCCAGATCGACCGGCTGCGCGACGGCCTGGCCCTGGTCTTCCTGGGCGGGCTGCTGCCGATGCTGCTCAGCGCCTCCATCGGCACCGGGGTGCTGGTCGCCACCGGAGACCTGGCACCGAGCGATTTCTGGCCGGTGTGGTCGGCGTGGTGGGCCGGAGACGCCATGGGGGTGCTCGTGGTGACCCCGCTCCTGCTCGTCCTGCGCACGGTCCGGATGCCGCACGACGCCTATCAGGTCGCCGAGGCGGTGGCGCTCACCGCCGTCATCGGGGTCGTCGCCCTCGCGGCCACCCAGAGCCCCCTGTCGCTGCTCTTCCTCGTCTTCCCGCTGCTGATCTGGTCCGCCGTGCGCTTCCAGCTGGCCGGCAGCGCGCCCTGCGTCCTGGTCCTGTCCGTCGTGGTGATCTGGGCGGCGACCAAGGGCGCCGGACCGTTCGCCGGCCACACCCTCTTCGAGATCATGGTCAACGTCCAGGCGCTCAACGGCTCGGCGGCCCTGATCGCACTGATCCTGTCCGCACTGGTGACCGAGCAGATCAACATCCGCGAGGAGATCGAGCGGGTGTGCGAGGACCTGGCCGAGGTCGTGGACCGACTGGCCCCCCGCAGGCCGGGCGACGAGGCCCTTCCTCCGGACCGGGCTGACCCCGAAGTGACGGACAGGTGACGGGGTATCCGTCGACGGCGGGCGTTCCTCCCGCAACCGGTCTACGATTCCCGGCGCGCCGAACGCCGGCACCCCGGCGGCCCGCCGCCCGCGCCCCGTCCACCGAGGGGCGCGGTCGCCCGGACCCGGACGCCACCGCCGCCGACGTCCGCGGGCGAACCCGCCCGCCAGGTACCGCCCTGCGGACCAGGCCGGACCAGGCCACCCCGGGCTCGATCAGCCCGGGGAGCCGGACGCCGCGGGGCCGGCCCGAGCCGCAGGACCGGACCCGGCGCCATGAATCGGCCAGCGGCGGCCCGAGCCTGCACCGGCCGGGGCCAGGCCGGATTACCTTGGCCGCCGGGGCCGCGCGCGGAGCCCGGCGCGGCGTGCGGCCGCCAGCGAACCGCCCCACCACCACCGCCTCCCCCCCCCCACCGGAAGGGCGCCATGAACCCGATACTCGAAGCGGTCCGCGAAGGCCGCACCGACCAGCTCCCCGGCCTGCTCAAGCCGCTGACGGCGCCCGAGCGCCAGGAACTGCTCGCCCGACTCGCCCTTCTGCGCGCCGAAATACGCGGCTGGGACTGGAGCCGCTGGCGCGAGCGCGACCGCATCCGCTCCGCCCTGCTCGTCGCCGGCGCCGGTTGCCACACCGGCGCGACCGCCGCGGCCGACTGGATCGGCGCGCACGACCTGCGCGAGGGGCAGGAGTTCCCCACCGGACCGCTGCTCGACCTGCTCGCCGACCGCGACCCCGGCTGGCTCGGCGAGCTCGCCCACCACCTCGCCGAGAACACCGCGACCGCCGAGGCGGACTATCCGCTCGTCCGGGAGCTGGTGCGGATCGCCGACTGCCCCGTGCCCACGACCGACGCGTTCGTCCACGGCTGGGTGCGGTCCATCTTCACCATGGACCGCGCGCGTTCCACGCACAGCCCCCTGTCCATCGTCCTGCGCCAGGATCCGTACGCACGCGAACTGGTGCCCCTGCTCTTCACGACGGCCGAGTCCCCCGAGGCACTGCACTGGTGCAGTGATCCGACGGCCCCCAACCACTGGCCGTCCGAACTGGCCGCGCTCGCACAGGAGGGGATCGTCGAACGGCGCGTCCTGGTCGACGGCTGCGTCGCCCGCCTGCGGCGCGGCGGCCGACAGAACCAGCTGAAGTTCTTCCTCGCCATGCTGACGCGCCTCGAACTCACCCCGACCGAGGAACGGGAGCGGACCGCCGACTGGATCGAGCTGGCCGCCGAAGCGCCGTCGCCGCTCGCCGGCCACGCACAGCAGGTGCTCGTCCGGCTCGCCGACGCGGGCGGGCTGCCCGCGCAGCGGCTCGCGCAGATGTCGGGCGCGGTCCTGCGCCGCCCGGAGAAGAAGCTCGTGCGCGCCCAGCTGGGGCTCTTGGGTCAGGCCTTGCGGCGCGATCCGGCGACCCGGCACACCCTGCTCCCCGCCGTCGCCGTCGCGTTCGGGCACGAGGACACCACCCTCCAGGAACGCGCCCTCGGACTGGCCGTCAGGTACCTGCCGCCCGCCGACCGCGAGCTGCGCCGGGAACTCGCGCTCCGGGCCGAGGCGTTGAGGCCCCTCCACCGGCGCGCCGCCGCGGAGCTCCTCGGGTCCACCGCCTCGCCCGCAGCCGGCGCCTGTGCCGAGCCCGCGTACGCGGAGGTCCTGCCCCCGGCGCCGGTGCCCCGCCGCCTCGCCTCCGGGCCCCCGACGCTCGCGGGGACCGTCGCCCTGGTCGCGGCCTCCGTCACGGCCGGGGAACCGACCGCCGCCGTGTTCGAGTCGGCCCTGGACGGCCTGGTCCGGCACGCCCACCACGACCGCGCCGCCCTGGCCGAGGCCCTGCGCGCGGCCCTCGGCGGCCTCCGGTGGCATCCCGGGGGCGGGCGTCCGGTGGACCCGGGGCAGCTGACCGGACTGGAACTGGTGGTGGCGGCCGTCCTCGATCGGGTGCGCGCGCCCGACCTGTTGCCGGGGCGCACGGCGCACGGCGACGGCTGCCGGCCGGACTGCGTCCACGCGGCGCTGAGCGCCGTAACGGCCGCACGGCTGGCGGAGGCCGCGCACCGCGTCCTCACCGACCCGCTGCCGTTCCTCCTTGCCACCCCCACCTGGGAGACGGGGTCGCTGGAGCCCGAGGAGCTCGTCGTACGGCTCGCCGCCTACCGGCGGCTAGGAACGGGGCCCGGCCCGGCCGACTTCGCCCAGGCGCTGCTGCGGGTGCGGCGCAGCCCCGGGGCCGTGCCCGCGGCGGCCGCGCTTGGCACCCCCGAGGGCGACCGGCTGGCGGCCTGGCTCGCGGGCGCGGGCGAACCGCCCGCGGTACGGCGCCGGGTGACGGACCCCTTCCCGGACCCGCTCCGGGTGCCGTCCCCGGACCGCGCCCCGTTCACCGCCCCGTTCACCACCCCGCTCACCGGACCGGCCGCCGCACCGGACCCGCAGTCCGGCCCCCGCCGGTGGGACCGGCCGCCCCGGGCGGCGGCGCCCCGGCGGATCGTGCTGGAGACCGCGGAGCGGTGCGTCGTCCGCGAGGAGTTCCCGGCCGCCTTCCGCGGGCTGGGCCGGGCGCACACCGAATCGGCCCGCGGCTGTTCGCCCAGCTGCGCGGGCGGCCTCGTCCAGCAGTCCGTCCTGCCCGAGGACCGGGAGATGCAGGCGGCATGGCTGCTGCCCGAGGTGACCGCGGGCGCCACGGCCCGGGAGGGCGGCGCCGGAGCTCCGCTGCCGCGGCTCGCGGAACTGGGCGGACCGGCGGGCCCCGCCCTGCACCTGACGGTGGCCACCGGTCTGGGCGCCCGCCATGCCGAGGACCGCCACGCGGCCGTGGACGCGCTGCTTCTCCTCGCCGCCCGGGGTGAGCTGGACGCCCCGAGGGTCGGGCGGGACCTGGCCGAACTGCTCGCCCTGGGCACGGTGAAGCCCAACCGGCTGGCCGAGGCGGCGCGCACGGCCGCCGCCACCGGTGCGTACGCCACCACCTGGGCGGTGCTCGCGCAGGCGCTGACACCGCTGCTGGCGGCCGGGGGCGCAGCGGTGCGGGGCACGGGGGAGCTGCTGGCGGTCGCGGCGGACTGCGTGGAGCGCTGCGGTGCCTGCGGGCCCGCCCCGGCCGGGCTGGCCGAGGCCGCCGCGCGGTCCGGCTCCTCGCAGTTGGTCAGGCAGGCCCGGCGGCTACGGGCGGCCCTGACGGCGTCTTCGTGACGAACGGGCCCGGGAGCCCGTCACCGGCTCACAACCCGTACCGCCGGGCCGACTCCTCTTCCTGGGCCAGCCGGTGGAGCGCCTTCAGCACCGGATGGAACAGCACGGCCGCCGCCACGGCGGTCTCGACCTTCTCGGCCTCGGAGGGGTGCGTCTCCGCGAAGTCCAGGTCGCGGACCGCCGCCTGGTGCATCAACTCGGCGTACGGGGCCATCAGCTCGGCGTGCCAGGGATAGCCGAGCCGGATGAGCGAGGCCACCGCCACCACCAGCGACCGGTGGACGGGGGAGAGGGCGCCGAGCTCCCGGGCCGTCGTCCAGCCCAGGATGTCGAGCAGCCGGTCGACTTCCAGCCGCGCCGTGGCCACCGCTTCGTCCGAGTCGTCCGGGTCGGGCCCCTGGGGCAGGGCCCACAGGGCGGCGCCGAGGCGGATCGTGCGGCCGAGCGAGTCGTCGTCGACGTGGCGGAGCACCTCCCGGGCCGTCGCCACCGGGATCCCACCGACCTGGAGGAGCGCGCGGATCAGCCGCAGCCGGCGCAGGTGGCCGTCGTCGTAGTCGGCCGTGGTCGCGCTGACCCTGCGCCCCGGCGGCAACAGCCCTTCCCGCAGGTAGTACTTGACCGTCGCGGTGGAGACGCCGCTCCGCTCGCTCAGCTCTGCCAGCCGCATCTCTTGTGCCCTTCCTGGGGGAGTGCCACTATCCAATCAACCTTGGACAGTGTCGCTATCCAACCAGCGTTCTGGAGGAAGTGTGTTCGCCAAGCCGATACCGGGCCACACCACCGCGGCGGTCGAGGGTGACGCCACCGTGCTGCTGATCGGAATGCGCATCAACCACTTCTGGGCCGTGCACCACTGGGTGCCGGTCTTCCTGGCCATGCTGCGCATGCTGCGCGAACTGGGCCGGGACAAGGGCCGCGGACTGCTCGGCCACGTCCTGCTCACCGGTTCGCCGCGTACGTACTACGTGGTCCAGTACTGGGAGTCCAAGGAGAAGCTCTACGCGTACGCCAAGGCGCCGGACATGTTCCACCACCGCGCATGGGCCGTGATCAACCGGAAGGAGCGCGAGTCGAAGCTGCGCGGACACGTGGGCCTGTGGCACGAGGCGTACGTCGCGCCCGAGGGTTCGTACGAGTCGATCTACTTCGACATGCCGCCGTACGGCCTGGCCGCGGCGACCGGAACCCTCCCGGTGGAGCGCCGAGGCCGCCGGGCGGCCGACCGCTTCGCCCACCGCTCCGCCGCGGCCCGCCCGCCGCACGGCGGCTGAGTCCGCCGCCGCGGCCGCAAACGCGGCCACCCGGCAGCGGACGAACTCCGCTGCCGGGTGGGAAGAAGGGGGAGAGGGGCGGCCTCAGCCCTTCGGCACCTGGATGACCACGGTGTTGCACATCTTGTCGGCGAAGGTCTGCTTCTTCTCGTCCCACAGCGGCCACAGCCAGCCGAGGTAGCAGGGGATGCCGTCGACGATGTGGGCCAGCTTGCGGACGAACGCCATGCCGAACCCGAGGAAGGCGCCGTCGGCCTCGCGGCGCAGGCTGATGCCGAGGACCTTCTTGCCGGTCGTCTGACCGGTGGTGCCCTCCTTGTAGAGCTGGAAGAGGCCCATGCCCAGCGCGTACAGGATGCCTATGGTGAAGAAGATGCCGGGGCCGGCGTTGGCGGGGTCGTCGCTGTTGGCCAGGTCGATGAAGCCGAGGGCGTACATCGGACCCGCGATGATCAGGGCGTCGAGCAGGTACGCGCCGACGCGCTGGCCCCAGTGGGCGAGCGGCGGCATGCCGGAGCCCGGCATGCCCGGCATCGCGGGCGGCGGGTAGGCGCCGTACGGCGGCGGGGTCTGCTGCGGGTGGCCGTACTGCGGGGGGACGCCCTGCGGAGGCTGCTGCGGGTAGCCGTACTGCGGCGGCACGCCCTGGGGTGCCTGCTGCGGGTAACCGGGCTGACCCTGCGGGGGCTGCTGGCCGTACGGGTTGTTCGGGTCGCCGAAGCTCATGGCTAAAACTCTCCGGTGTCGGAAACGGGGACGTAGCAGATCGGCCGGAGGAACATCACCATCTGACCGGTTTGCCCCCCTGAGCTGCCGTGATCTAGCGCGCATCATCGTGGTCGGTCCATCGACCACTTGTCCAATCCGGCCACGCCGGGACCCTTTTCGCTCCTTTTCGATCTTTTTCGATCCGACCGACAGTCCCTCGCACCGCCGTGGCCGAATCGATGTGCGCGAATTCCCCACTCTTGTGACCGGGTGGTAACTTCCGCGAGTTGATCTTGCCGGTCGCCCCCGTCGCGGCGACCCGCGATCCCTCCTGCAAGGAAGTCACATTGCACCGCCATACCCTTCATCGCCCGTCCGTCGCCGCCGTCCGCGCCGCGGTTCCGGCGGTCGTGCTGGCCCTGTTCGCCGCCGGCCCGGCCTCCGCCGCCGCGGCGGCCGGCACCGGGCCCGCCGCCCCGGCGCCCCACCTCGACGCGGTGGAGCAGACGCTCCGCCAGGTGTCCCCCGGCCTCGAAGGCCAGGTCTGGGAACGCACCGCCGGCAACGTCCTCGACGCCTCGACGCCCGGCGGCGACGACTGGCTGCTGCAGACCCCCGGTTGCTGGGGCGACGACACCTGCGCCGCCCGGCCGGGCACCGAGCGGCTGCTCGCCAAGATGACGGAGAACATCTCCCAGGCGACCCAGACGGTCGACATATCGACTCTCGCACCGTTCCCCAACGGAGCGTTCCAGGACGCCGTCGTCGCCGGTCTCAAGTCCTCGGCGGCGCGCGGCAACAAGCTGAAGGTGCGCGTGCTGGTCGGCGCCGCTCCGGTCTACCACCTGAACGTGCTGCCCTCGAAGTACCGGGACGAACTCGTCGCCAAGCTCGGCGCGGACGCCCGCAACGTCGACCTGAACGTCGCCTCGATGACGACCTCGAAGACGGCGTTCTCCTGGAACCACTCGAAGATCCTCGTGGTCGACGGACGGTCCGTGATCACCGGTGGCATCAACGACTGGAAGGACGACTACCTGGACACCGCCCACCCGGTCGCCGACGTCGACCTCGCCCTGCGCGGTCCGGCCGCCGCGTCCGCGGGTCGCTACCTCGACGAACTGTGGTCCTGGACCTGCCAGAACAAGAGCAACATCGCCAGCGTCTGGTTCGCCTCCTCCAACGGCGCCGCGTGCATGCCCGCGCTGGCCAAGGGCAGCGCCCCCGCCACGCCTCCGGCGAGCCCGGGCGACGTGCCGGCCATCGCCGTCGGAGGCCTCGGCGTCGGGATCAAGCGCAGCGATCCGTCCTCGGCCTTCCGGCCCGCGCTGCCCACCGCCGCCGACACCAAGTGCGGCGTGGGCCTGCACGACAACACCAACGCCGACCGCGACTACGACACGGTCAACCCGGAGGAGAGCGCCCTGCGGACGCTGATCTCCAGTGCGGCCCGGCACATCGAGATCTCCCAGCAGGACGTCAACGCGACCTGCCCGCCGCTGCCCCGCTACGACATCCGCGTCTACGACGCCCTCGCCGCACGGATGGCCGCCGGCGTGAAGGTCCGCATCGTCGTCAGCGACCCCGCCAACCGCGGCGCCGTGGGCAGCGGCGGCTACTCGCAGATCAAGTCGCTCTCGGAGATCAGCGACACGCTGCGCGACCGCCTCGCCCTGCTGACCGGCGACCGGGGCACGGCCAGGGCCACGATGTGCTCGAACCTCCAGCTGGCCACGTTCCGCAGCTCCCAGAGCCCGAAGTGGGCCGACGGCCACCCGTACGCGCAGCACCACAAGGTGGTCTCCGTGGACGACTCGGCCTTCTACATCGGTTCCAAGAACCTCTACCCGGCGTGGCTCCAGGACTTCGGCTACGTGGTGGAGAGCCCGGCGGCGGCCGGTCAGCTGAAGAACCAGCTCCTGGCCCCGCAGTGGCAGTTCTCCAGCGCGACGGCCACGGTCGACCACGAACGCGGCATCTGCCCGGCCTGATCCGCTCGGCTGCCGCAGTCCGTCGTGGGCTGCGGCAGCCGCGGTGGATGCAGGATCAGTGGAACAGCATCGAGGCGTCACCGGCCGCCGTCGTGACCGAGCCGGGACAGAGGAAGCTGCCCGACACCTTGGCCGCGGTGAAGGCCTGGTTGACGTACTTGCGGGTGACCCCGTCGCGGTTCCACGTGATGTTCGTGGCCTTGTAGCGGCAGGAGATGAAGCTCTGCTTGCCCGTGATGTCGATGACGTTCGTCCTGGCGAGGCCGGCGGCGTCGTCGAACGTGAACGCGGGGTCGTTGTTGAGGGAGGCGGTGATGCTGCCGTTGCAGCCGAGGTTGCCGCCCGGTGTGTTGATGGTCGTCCTGTCGACCGTCAGCGCGCTCGGGGGGTTGGCGCTGGAGTGCGCGTTGGTCCAGGTGCAGGTGTTGCCGGCGACGACGATGACGCCGTCGAGCAGTTGGTCGGCGCTGGGGCCCAGGGCCGTCGCCGACGTCGCCCCGCCGATCAGTACTGCTGCTGCCAGGGCGGTCGTGCCCGGCCATGTCGAGATCTTCATCCTGTCGCTCCTCTTCGCCACGTCCTCGTGGGGTGTGAAGCGGGGCCTTGGGGGGCCTCGCCGGCGTGCGCCGGCCGTCCGGGGCGGTTTCCGTCATGGCCGGGGGAGAGAGCTTGCGAACACGCTGGGGAAGGTCCCACAGGGACCTTGAAATGTCAGGCCCATGTCAATGAATTGGCCGGAGTCCGTCCTGACGCCGGTACCGACGGGTTCTGGCCGAGTCGCAGTGGTGTGGAACGGATCGGGTTCCGTTGCAGTCTTGCCCTGTGCGCCGGCACATGCGGCGCCGCCGGGCCGCAGGCCCGTGCCGACACAGCGTAGAGAGTCGTCCCGATCCGTGAGTCTGACCAGCAGCACGCTCCTGACCGTCGTCGTAATCGCCACGGTGCTGGCCTTCGTGGCCGCCGTGTGGCTCTGGCCGCGGCTCGGTCGTCGGGGCGGGAGGCCGGCGCTCGGGCGGGTCGGCGTGATCCTGGTGCTCCAGGTGCTGCTGCTCGCCTCCATCGGTCTCACGGCCAACCGGACCTTCCTGCTCTACGGTTCCTGGGCGGACCTGGCCGGAAAGGAGCGCACGATGCCCTCCGTGGGCCAGGACGCGCCCGGGGGCTCGGCCGTGCGACTCCTCGGCCGGCAGCCGACGGAGATGCGGGGCGGCGGAACTCCGCACGTCGGCGGCGAGATCGAGAAGATCGCGGTGCAGGGCGAGCGGTCCAAGGCCGTCGTCCAGGCCTATGTGTACCTGCCGCCGGAGTACTTCCAGAAGGGGAACGAGAACAGGAAGTTCCCCGCCACCGTGGTGCTCACCGGATTCCCGGGCATGGCGGAGAACCTGCTCAAGCCGCTGCCGTACCCGAAGACGGCCTGGACGCTCGCCAAGCAGAAGAAGATGCCCCCGATGATCCTGGTCATGATGCAGCCCTCGGTGGTGCCGACCCGCAACACCCAGTGCATCGACGTGCCGGGCGGCCCGCGGAGCGAGACCTTCTTCGGCACGGACCTGCCCAAGGCGATCTCGGGTGCCTACCGCGTCGGCACCTCGGCCTCCAATTGGGGCGTCATCGGGGATTCGACCGGCGGCTACTGCGCGCTGAAGGTCGCGTTGCAGCACCCGGAGAGCTACGCGGCCGGAGTGGGCCTGTCGGCGGACTACAAGCCGGAGGTCGACGAGTACTCCGGTGATCTCTTCCACGGGAACACCGCCGAGGAGAAACGATCCGACCTGCTGTGGAGCCTGGACAACCTACCCCAGGGGAAGTCCTCCTTCCTGGTGGCCACCTCGTTGCAGGGCGAGGGGAACTACAAGCCGACGCAGAAGTTCATCGAGAAGGTGAAGGCGCCGGCGCGCGTCTCGTCGATCACCCTCGACCACGGCGGGCACAACTTCAACACGTGGAAGCGGGAGATCCCGCCCGCGATGGTGTGGCTCGGCGCGCGCATCACCGCCGAATGACCTCCCGCGCTCACCGTCACCGGACAGCGCCACAGGACGCCGCCACCGGACACCGGCACCAGACAAGGAACCCTTCACGGCATGACCCCGAACGCAGCGACCACTCCCACGCACCCCCTCCCGGCCCTCCCGTGCCCGTTCGACGAGTCGTTCGCACGCGACCCCTACGCCGTCCACGCGCGCCTGCGCGCCGCCGGTCCGGTGCACCGCGTCGCGCTCCCCGACGGCTCCCCGGTGTGGCTGGTCACCCGCGCGTCGGACGTACGGGCCGGGCTCGCCGACGCCCGGTACTCCGTCAACAAGCGCCATTCGACGACCGGGTTCAGCGGCTTCAGCCTGCCGCCGGCCCTCGACGCCAACCTCCTCAACATCGACCCGGAGGACCACCTGCGGCTGCGCCGCCTCGTCTCCGGAGGGTTCACCGCACGCCACGTCGAGTTGCTGCGGGCCGGCGTCCAGGACTGCGTCGACGAGCTGGTCACCGGGCTCGCCGACGAGATCGCCCGC
The DNA here is from genome assembly GCF_041431095.1 of Streptomyces sp. NBC_00597. GTDB lineage: Bacteria > Actinomycetota > Actinomycetes > Streptomycetales > Streptomycetaceae > Streptomyces. The sequence goes on along the minus strand of NZ_CP107757.1, from coordinate 1,713,072 downwards.
TCCGGCGAGGCGGACCTGGTAGACGGCTTCGCCAAGCCGCTGCCGCTGCGGACCATCGGCGCACTGCTGCGCGTACCCGCCGCCGACCAGGAGCGGTTCTCCGACCGGGTCGCCACCATGCTCGCCCCGCGTTCGAAGGAGGACCTCGTCGCGGCCGTCGCCGACGTCCACCGCTTCCTCGTGGAACTGGTGGAGGAGCGGCGGGCCCGCCCCGGCGACGACATGCTGTCGAGCCTGATCGCGGCCCGTGACGAGGAGGACCGGCTCACCGAGGACGAGCTGGTCTCGCTCGCCTTCCTGATCCTGATGGCCGGCAGCGAGACCGTCCAGCACGTCATCGGCAGCGGTCTGCTCACCCTGCTCACCCACCCGGACCAGCTCGCCGTCCTCTGCGGCGACCCGGCCCGGCTCCCCGACGCCGTCGAGGAACTGCTGCGGTACACCGGCCCCCACCAGACGGCGATCCGCCGCTTCCCGACCGAGCCGGTGGAGATCGGCGGCGTCCGCATCCCGACCGGCGACACGGTCCTGTTCTGCCTGGCCTCGGCCCACCGCGACCCCGAGCGGTACCCGGACCCCGACCGGTTCGACATCGACCGGGAGGACAAGGCCCACCTCGCGCTCGGCCACGGGCTGCACTACTGCCTCGGCGCCCCGCTCGCCCGCCTCCAGATCACGCTCGCGCTGGGCGCGCTCCTCGACCGGCTGCCCGGACTGCGCCCGGCGCGCCCCGTGGACCAGCTCGCCTGGACGACCACCTTCCGCTTCCATGCCCTCCGGGCCCTGCCCGTCACCGCGGACCTTTAGATTTAGGCCCCGTCGTCAAAGTCCCGCCTGCCCGTCCCCCTGCCCGTCCCGCCTGTCCCACGACACCCTTCGGGCGGCCGGCGCCTCCTTGCGGACACGCCTCAGGACCTGCGTTCCGGATCGAAGCCGGCCAGGACGGCGGCCGGGCCCGCTCCCTGCGGATGCGGCTCAGGCGGTACCGGCGGAGGCTGGGCGCATGCACCGTGCGCCGATCCTCGTCCACCCGATCACCCCGGCCGGCGGCCGCCGGGTCTCGCTGCGCGCCGACGGGCAGGACACGGTCCTCGGCCTGGCCCGCAGCGACGCCGACGTGATCGAGTTCCTGCGCCGGGCCGGCGTACCCGACCCCGACGACGTGGTCCTCGGCGACTCGGACCTCGTCGAATGGCAGGGCGACGATCCGCACGGCTACGAGGCGGAGCCCTCGGACACCGACATTCCGTGACGCCGCGCCCCGAACCCCCGATCCCCCGCGCCCGGGCGGCCGGGCAGGCACCATGGGGGGCGGTGGCTGACCCAAGCCGTCCGTTCGGGAGAGAAGGGGAAGTCGGCATGTTGAAGGCCTTCACCGACCTGTCCACGCCGCTCGTGGCCGATGCCTGCGTCCGGACCGGCGTGCCGCTGCGCGTGGCACCGCCGGGCGTCCGCGCGGTGCTGCCCGGTCACCGGGTCGCGGGCCGCGCGCTGCCGGTGCGCCACTACGGCAGCGTCGACGTGTTCCTGGAGGCGTACGGATCCGCAGAACCGGGGGACGTCCTGGTCATCGACAACGGCGGACGCACGGACGAGGCCTGCGTGGGCGACCTCTCCGCCCTTGAGGCCGCAACGGCCGGCGTGTCGGGCCTCGTGGTGTGGGGGCTGCACCGCGACACGCCCGAACTGGCCGAGATCGGCCTCCCCGTCTTCAGCTACGGCAGCCACCCGGCCGGGCCGGTACGACTGGACGAACGCGAACCCGAGGCGCTGCTCACGGCCCGGTTCGGCCCGCACCTGGTGGCCGGCTGGGACTTCGTCTTCGGTGATGCCGACGGTGTGCTGTTCGTCGCCGCCGACCAGGTGGAAGAGGTGCTGGACGCCGCGTTGCGGATCCGGGAGACCGAGCGCGAACAGGCCCGGCGGATCCGCTCCGGGGAGACCCTGCGCAGCCAGACGGCCTTCGCCGACTACCTGGTCCTGCGCGAGGCCGACCCCTCGTACACCTTCCGCCGCCACCTGCGCCGGATCGGCGGCGCCATCGAGGAGTGACGGCGCCGCCCCCTCACCCGGCGGCGGGACGGATCACCGCTGCGCCGCCGGGCACGTGGTGTCACCGGCCGGCAGGGTGCCCTCCAGCAGATAGCCCTCGACCCGGGCGTCGACGCACGCGTTGTGGTTCTGGAACTGCACGTGGTCGCCGCCCTCGACGGTCACCAGGCGAGATCCGGCCAACCCCCGGTGGGCGCGCACGGCGGCCTCGTAGTACGTCGCCGGGTCGTTCTTCGAGTTGAGCATCAGCACCGGAGGCAGGCCCTCACCGGTGACCTTGATGCGCGGGGCCTTGGACCGCGGCCAGTTCGCGCACACCGAGGCGAACGTCAACTCCCTTGCACCGGCGAGCGGATGGGTGCGCGTGGCCTCGCCGCTCTCCTTCACCCAGTACCGGGTGTCGCGGTTCCACGGGGTGTCGCCGCAGGTGACCGCGAAGAAGTCGGCGATGAAGTCCGCACCCATGACGTGCTTCAGCTGTCCGGCGACGGCGGCCCTGGTCTGCGCCGACGCCTGCTCCGGCTGCTCCAGGAAGCCGAGGAGCGAGGCGAGGCCCGCGAACTGGTCGGCGTTGTAAAGGGCGTTGGTCGTTGCCGCGTCTAGGTGGTTGGGCGTGATGACCGTCCCCTCGACGTCCAGCGGCCGGTCGTGCAGGGCGGCCCGCAGCCGCTCGAACGAGGCCTTCGCCTCCTCGGGAGTGCGCCCCTGGTGGTACGTGGCGTCGTTCGCCGCCAGCCACGGCAGGAAATCCTCTTCGAACCGGCGCTGGAAGCTCATCGGCTGCCCCGTCAGGAAGGACTGCCAGGTCCCGGTGAAGTCGATGTTGCTGTCGAGGACGACCCGCTCCACGCGCCGCGGGAACTCGGTGGCGTAGTAGGCCCCGAGGAAACTGGCGTAGGAGGGACCGTAGTACGAGACCTTCTCCACCCCGAGCAGCTCCCGGTACAGGTCCATGTCGTGCACGGCCTGATCGGTGGTGATGTACGGCAGCAGCCCGCCCGAGTTGCGCTCGCAGTCCCGTACGAAGTCCCGGGCGCCGTCGAAGGTCCGCCGGACGGCGGCCGCCGAGCGGTCGCGCAGATCGGCACCGCCGAACATGGCGTCGACCTCGTCCTGGTCCGAGCAGACCACCCGCGTACTGGCTCCCACGCCGCGCTGGTCGAAGCTGACGATGTCGTACGCCTGCGCCAGCTTCGGGCTGTACGAGGCGAGCCGGGCCGGCCGGGGGAGCCCGGAGGCGCCGGGACCGCCGGCCGCCATCATGAGCACCCCACGGCGCTTCGCCGGATCCGCCGCGCGGTGCCGGGAGACCGCGACCGTCAACGCCGGTCCGGAGTCGGGGTGGTACCAGTCCCGCGGCACGGACATCGAGGCGCATTCCAGCGAACCGCCCGCGCACGGCTGCCAGTCGAGCTTCTGGTTCCGGAACCGGCCCGGCATTGGTGGGGTCGCGGCGCTCGCGGCAGTGGCGCCTGCGGTCGTGGCCGCGGCGCTCGCCGGGCCGACGGGCAGGGCCGCTGTGGCGAGCAGCCCGCAGGCGGCGGCCGCGAGCCAGCGTGCGGGCTTGTTGAACACGTGCATCTTTGAACTCCCCCTGGGGTCCGGCAGGTCTCCTCGATCCTCGCGCGCCGACCCCACGCCCCTCGATATCCCTGCCATCCGCATCCGGGGTGGCACTAGTGCCACCCCGGGCGGCTAGCGGTCCAGCGGGTGGCCGGGGGAGAGGGCGTCGGCGATCCGGTACGCGATCGTCTGGGCCGTGTTGTCCTGGGCGCCGTCGGGCCCGACCGTCGTGGAGACGGCGATGGCGAGGCGGTCGGACGGGAGGTAGGCCTGGATGGCGGCGTAGCCGGAGAACGACGTGTTCTGCACCACCCAGCCGTTCTGCACGATGAGGCCGAGCCCGAAGTGGTGCTCCCGCGTCATCGCCGGGCAGATCGTGCTCGGGCACTGCGCGGTGGCCTTGCCCAGACCGATGGTGCCCGGGTCGAGCGACACCCGGTAGCCGGCGGGGGAGAGCAGTTCACCGGAGCCGATGGCGACCGCGGAACGGGCCATGTCGCAGATGTGGGTGGTCTGCACCGCGCCGGGCGCGGTGGTCCAGGAGGGGTTCCAGAAGGTGGACTCCTCGTACGTGCCGCGTTCGGAGGTGAAGGCGTGCAGGACGGGCGTGGTGATCTCGGGGGTGAAGGAGTTGTGGGTGTCGCGCAGTCCCAGCGGGTCCATGACCCGCTCCTGGAGCAGCCGGTCGAGCCGGGTGCCGGTGATCTTCTCCAGGGTGGTCCCGAGGAGGACGAAATTGGCGTGCGAGTAGCTCCAGTTCGTGCCCGGCTCGTACCAGAGCGGGTGGGCGAGGGAGTAGGCGACGAGTTCCTTCGGGGTCCACTGACGGAAGGGCGCGGCTTCCAGCGCCGCGTCGAACTTCGGGTCGGTGACGTAGTCGTGCAGTCCCGACGTGGAGGCGGCCAGCATGCGCAGCGTGATCTCGTCGCCGTGCGGCAGATCGGGCAGCCAGCGGGAGACGGGGTCGTCGAGGCCGACCTCGTGCTCGTCGACGAGCTGGAGCAGTACGTCGCCCATGTACGCGATGGCCACCGAGCCGGACCGGAAGTGCATGTCGGCCGTGGCGGGAACGCCGGTCATCGACTGGCCGAGCGCGCCGGTGACGACCTCCTTCCCGTCGCGGGTGACCCGCAGGACCACGGCGTTCAGCCCGAGGTCCTTCTGTGCCTGCCGGGCGATGTCCATGACCTGCCGGGCCTGGCCGCCGGCGGGGGTGGGGGAACTGACGCACGATGCCGGGGGCGGGCTCCCGGTCGGCGGCGAAGGTGGCACCGGTCGCCTGGAGGGTGGTGGCGGCGAACAGGCCGGCAGCGCACACCAGCGCCGTCCGGATGCGACGCGGATTCATGGATTCACTATGCGCCGCTTCGTCCCGGGGGGCAGTTCGGCGGGCACCCCGTGCCGCCCGCTGGCCGGGACGGCTTTGCTTCCGGGCGGGGAGTCCGTAGCAGAACCGATACTTCAAGCCTCTGTGACGCGTATCGCACGCAGCGCTACATTGCCCACGCCCCGTAACCGCGGGGAGGTGCGGCCGTGAGGCGGGGGAGGCATCGGCGATGGGCTCTGGAGTCTTCGCGAAGCTGGGCGGTGCGATCACCGCCAAGACGGCCGCGGTGGCGGCCGCGGGCGCCCTGGTGGTGTCCGGCGCCGTCGGGGTCGGGGTATGGGCGGTTACCGGCGGCCCGCAGCTGACGGTCGTGCAGCGCAGTGTGACGGTGCCGGTCGCGGCCGGCGGCGAACAGGCCGTCGTCGCCGCCTGCCGGGCCCACGAGACCGCGCTCGGCGGCGGATACGCGATCACCGGCACGGGCTTCGCCACGAACAGCCTGTTCATGAGCGGCGCCTGGCTGGCGTCCGCGTACAACCCGGGCGGCGAGGCCGCCGCACTCACCTCGTACGCCCTGTGCGTCAACGCGAAACCGCAGTTCGAAACCACCGGGTGGAAGGAGCGGGCGTACGCCTACCACGACCGCATGAACAAGATGACCTCGGCGAGCGGCGGCGGGATCATCCACGACCTCTCGACCGACGGGCCGTTCGCGGCCGTGGCCCGGGCCCACGACGCCACGCCCGGATGCGACGGCGATTTCACTGCGGTCGGTACCGAGTTCCGGGCGGAGCGCACCGTCGCGGGCCGCCCCGTCGCGCCGGTCCCCCTCGACAGCCTGACACCCGAGGGGCCGCCCGGCGACGCCAAGTCCGGTACCTTCGCCGCGCTCAACCCGGGCGATCAGCTGAGCGCCGGCACGTTCCCGATCCACACGTCCGAATTCATCGAGCACCAGACCCGGATCGAGGACCCGCAGCCACCGCAGGCGAACTACGCGGTCGGGGTCCGGGCGATCTGTGTCCTGCTGAAGGGCGTCTCCGTGGTCACCGCGAAGGTGCCGGTGGCGGCCGGCGGCAGCGCGGACGCGGCCGTGTCCTGCCCGAAGGGCAAGCTCGTGGTCGGCGGGGGCTTCCGTTTCCCCGCAGCGAACGAGGAAGGTGACGATCCGTCTCCCACGCGGTTCTTCGGCGACGGCTGGCTGTACGCGCCGACCGACGCACCGGCGGCGGGCGAGCCCTCGGGAAGCAAGGTGACGGCATGGTACGTCACCGGCCGGAACCAGCAGAAGGCGGGCACCGACTACCAGAACTCGGTGTGGATGGAGCACAGTGACCGGGAGACGTTCACGGGCAACGGCTACTTCGACACGCACGGCCGCGGGCCGGACGACCAGGCACTGCGCGCCCTGCCGGTACCCGACAGCCAGGAGATGGTCGCCGGCGCGATCTGCGCCAGGATCGACGCCAAGCCCACCGAGCCCGCCAAGGCAGCCCCGCCGCCCGTCGTGATCCACCCGGAACTCCCGCACGCACTCGACCCGTTGCCGGGCGGTACGGGCGCCCCGGGCTCCGCCTCGCCCTCCCCCTCGGCCCCCGGCGCCTCGCCCACGACGATCCCCACGGCTTCGCCCGGTACGTCGGCCACGCCTGGCAGCCCCAACAGCCCGGGCACCCCGGCCACGGGCCGGCCGAGCCGGCCGGGCACCCCGGCCACGGGCCGGCCGAGCCGGCCGGGCAACCCGTCCCCGAGCGGTTCGCCGACCGGGCAGCAGCCGCAGACCCCGACCGTGCACATCCAGCAACCCGCCGCCGGCGGCCAACTGCGGCGCGGCTGCGAGGAGTCCTTCGCCGGGACGGCCCGGACCCGCCCGGGCAACCAGCCGGTCACCGACCCGCAGTACACGACCTGGAAGATCAACGGCCCCGCCGGACCGGTGACGCTGGGCGCGGGCGCGTCGGGCCGCTTCCTCGTCCCCCTGCTGCCCGACGGGACGTACCAGCTCGTCTTCAGCGCCACCGATCCGGCCGCCGGGCTCACCGGCACCGCGGAGATCTCCGTCAGGATCGTCGGCTGCCTGCGCTGAACCCCCTTCGAGGGAAAGGCGGCAGGAGGGTGGCCGGGGCCCCGCCCGGAGAGGATCATGAAGGCCGCCGGCCCGCCGGCGCCGCCCCGCCACCGAGTCCAGGAGGTACGTGTGTCTGCCGCGTCGAGTTCCGCATCTCGAAGCACCGCGTCGTCGAGCTACGCGTCCGGCGTTTTCGACGTGCCGCTGCTGGGCGACACGATCGGCGAGAACCTGGACCGGACCGTCCGCCGGTTCCCCGACCGCGACGCGCTCGTCGACCTCGCGGCCGGGCGCCGGTGGACGTACGCGGAGCTCGCCGCCGATGTCGACGCCCTCGCGCTGGGCCTGCTGGACCTGGGCCTCGCCAAGGGGGACCGCGTCGGCATCTGGGCCCCCAACCGAGCCGAGTGGACGCTGGTCCAGTACGCCACCGCCAAGATCGGGGCGATCCTCGTCACCGTCAACCCGGCGTACCGCTCGCACGAGGTCGAGTACGTGCTGCGCCAGGCGGGGATCCGGCTGCTCGTCGCCGCGGAGCGCTTCAAGACCTCCGACTACGCCGGGATGATCGAGGAGGTCGGACCGCGCTGCCCGGAGCTGGAGTTCACCGTCCTGCTGGAGCGGCCGGAGTGGAGCGCCCTGCTGGAACGCGGCCGCGCCGGTGACCCGGCCGACCTCGTACGGGCGGCGGCGGAGCTGAGCCCCGACGACCCGGTCAACATCCAGTACACCTCGGGCACCACGGGCTTCCCCAAGGGGGCGACCCTCTCCCACCACAACATCCTCAACAACGGCTTCTTCGTAGGGGAGTTGTGCCACTACACCGAGGAGGACCGGGTCTGCATCCCGGTCCCGTTCTACCACTGCTTCGGCATGGTCATGGGAAACCTCGCCTGCACCAGCCACGGCGCGGCGATGGTGATCCCGGCCCCGTCGTTCGATCCGGGGGCCACCCTCGCCGCGGTCCAGGCGGAGTCGTGCACCTCCCTGTACGGGGTCCCCACGATGTTCATCGCCGAACTGGCCGCGCCCGGCTTCGGCACGTACGACCTGTCCAGCCTGCGTACCGGGATCATGGCGGGCTCGCCCTGCCCGACGGAGGTGATGAAGGAGGTCATCGACCGGATGGGCATGCGCGAGGTGTCCATCTGCTACGGGATGACCGAGACCTCCCCGGTGTCCACGCAGACCCGGGCCGACGACTCGATCGAGCGCCGGGTGTCCACGGTGGGCCGCGTCGGACCGCACCTTGAGGTCAAGGTGGTCGATCCGCAGTCAGGCCGGACCGTGCCCCGCGGCGAGCCGGGGGAGCTCTGTACCCGCGGCTACTCGGTGATGCTCGGCTACTGGGGCGAGCCGGAGCGGACCGCCGAGTCCGTGGACGCCGCGCGCTGGATGCACACCGGCGACCTGGCGGTGATGGACGAGGACGGCTACCTGAGCATCACGGGCCGCATCAAGGACATGGTGATCCGCGGCGGGGAGAACGTGTACCCGCGCGAGGTCGAGGAGTTCCTCCACACCCATCCGGACGTCCTGGACGTCCAGGTCATCGGCGTCCCCGACGCCCGGTACGGGGAGGAGCTGATGGCGTGGGTGCGGATGCGCGAGGGGGCGCCGCCGCTGACCGCGGACGCCGTCCGCGCGTACTGCGACGGACGGCTGGCCCACTTCAAGATCCCGCGGTACGTGCACGTCGTGGACGAGTTCCCGATGACGGTGACGGGCAAGATCCGCAAGGTGGAGATGCGCGAGTCGGCGGCCCGGCTGCTGGGGCTCTCCTCCTAGGCCGTCTCTTTCGGATCTTGCCGGTCAGGCAAGATCCGAAAGAGACGGATAAGCTCCGGCCGTGGTCAATGACTCCCTGTCGGCAGGCGCTGCGGACGCCCACCTTTCAGCTGTCGACGATCTGATTGCGCGGCCGTTCCCGGAGCAGAAAGTCCCGCAGGGTAAAGAGGGCAGGTCGGGAGGGCCGGGGTACCACCTGGCCGTGCTGCGGGAGAGCCAGGACTTCTGGGACAACCGGAGCGAGCAGGTCGTCGAGGCGGCCGAGCGGGAGCTTGAAGCCGCTCTCGCCGCGCTGGCGAAGAGCCTGACTTCCCGGTGGGGCAGCCCGGAGACGGTCGACCTGTGGCCGTACCTTGGCTTCGACGACCCGGACCCGAAGTACTCGGCTCCCGAGCCGCTTGTGTTCCTGTGCAACGTCGCCGGGAGCATGCAGGTGTGGCGGCTGCCGGATTCCGACCGGTTGCTGGCCCTGGCGATCGGTCAGGCGGATCCGGAGTATCCCTTGCAACTCATCGCCGCCGTGGGCGTCGCCTCCGCCCTTGCGCGCTGACAGCCGACCTGCGACAGAGGCGCCTCGCGCGGGCTTCCCTTCGGATCACCTCGCTGACCCGATGTGGATGGCGGCGAGGTGGAGTCCGGCGAGGTAGATGGTGGCGGTCTTGTCGTATCGGGTGGCCAGACCGCGCCACTGCTTGAGCTTGTTGATGCAGCGCTCGACGGTGTTCCGTTGCTTGTAGGCCTCGCGGTCGAAGGCCGGCGGCCTGCCACCGCGGCTGCCGAGGTGTTTGCGGTTGGCGGCCTGGTCGGCGGGCTGCGGGATCACCGCCCGGATCCCGCGCCGCCGCAGATGGGAACGGATCGCGCGGGACGAGTACGCCTTGTCGGTCAGGATCACGTCCGGGGTTGCTCTCGGTCTGCCGACCGGCCGCGGGACCCGTAAACGGGCTATGACCTGCGGGAACGCGGGTGCGTCACCGGCCTGGCCAGGTGTGATCACGAAGGCCAGGGGCCGGCAGCGGTTGTCTGCGGCCAGGTGGATCTTTGTGGTCAGTGCGCCGCGGGACCGTCCGAGGGCATGGTCGTTCGGCTCGCCGGCCGGGGCCCCTTTTGACGGGCCCCGGCGGCGTGCTGGTGGGCACGGACGATGGTGGAGTCGACCGCGACGACCCAGTCGAGGTCCCCTTCGGTGTCGGCCTGGGCGAGCAGCGCGGTGAACACCCTCTCCCAGGTCCCGTCGGCTGCCCACTTCCGCAGCCGGTTGTGGGCGCCCTTCCACGACCCGAAGTGCTCGGGTAGTCCATCCACGGCGTCCCGGTCCGGTACTTGAACGCGATCGCATCGATCACCTGCCGGTGATCACGCCACCGTCCACCCCGCTTCGGCGTCCGCTCCGGCAGCAACGGCTCGATCCGCGCCCACTGCACATCAGTCAACGACACACATCAACCAACGATCAGATGATCCGAAGGAAACGGCCTAGCCACCGGGGCCGCCGACCGGGCGGTTCAGTTACGGGGGGACAGTTCGGCCATGGCGTTCCAGCCCTGGCCGGGCACCTCGACGTGGATGATCTCCGGCGTGCTGGCGATCGCGTCGGCGAGGGTCTCCATACCGGCCTTGAAGTGGTCGGACGCGACGTGCGCGGCGCCCGCCTCGGCGTCGGTGAAGGCTTCCAGGAGCGTGTACTTGTTGGGGTCGTCGACGCTGCGCGACCAGTCGTAGAAGAGGTTGCCCGGCTCGTTGCGGGTGGCCCGGGTGAAGTCGTCGACGAGCGTGAGCCAGTTGTCGCTGTGCTCCGGACGGACGTCGAACCTGACGGCGATGAAGATCATGCCGACCAGACTGGCAGGCCACCGCGGGCCGCGCATCCCCATCGCACCGTATTTCCGGCAGCGCCGGAAAACCGGTGCCCGGGCGCCCCTGGCGTCACACGCAGTCCGCCGCGGCCTGCGCGAGGGCGGTACGGATCTGCGTCGGGCGCCGCCGGAACTCCCCGGTCGGCAGCGACACCGACAGGGCGTGCACCGCGTCGCCGTCGTGGTCGTCCCCGCGCGGCAGGGCGACGGCCAGGCAGGTGTACGCGGGGTCGGCCTCCCCGACGGACACGGCGAAGCCCTGCCCGCGGACCCGGGACAGCTCCGCCTCCAGCAGTTCGGCGCTGGTGATGGTGGCCCCGGTCAGGCGGGCCATCCCGTGCTCGGCGAGGTAGCGCCGGCGCAGCGGCCGGGGCAGTTCGGCGAGCAGTGCCTTGCCGTGCGCGGTGGCGTGCGCCCGCGTCTCGCGTCCGGGAGCGAACGGGTTCGCGGCGTCCGTGACCGGGGCGGTGGTGTCGACGACGGTGATCAGTCCGCCCCGGTAGGCGGTGTAGTACGCCTCGGCGCCGGTGGTCCGGCGCAGCCGGGTCAGCAGGTCGGCCATGCGCGGCGCGGGTTCCAGATGGCGCAGCAGGCTCCGGTGCAGTCCGGGGATCCGGGGGCCCAGCGCGTATCCCCGCGCGGTGCGGACGAGGTACCCGCGTTCGGTCAGCGGGGCCAGCAGGTGGTAGGCGGTGGACAGCGAACACTCCAGCCGGCGGGCCAGCGCCTTGGCGCCGACGGGCCCGGACGCGTCGGCGACGGCGTCGAGGATCGCGAGCGCGCGGTCGACGGACTGCGGACCGGTGGGCGGCATCGTGCGGTTCTCCCGAGGTGGTGACGGGGCGGACTCCCGAGCCTATGCCGCAGCGGACGTCCCGGCGGACCGGCGACGTTCATCGAACGTTGACCCGATGCATTGCCCGGGAGCGCACAGTCGTCCGTATGGACAGCGAACACGACACCCCCGCAAGGCCGTACGACCCCGCGGCGGCCGCGGACCCCACCGGCATCCGGCTCGCCCACCGCGCGATCCTGGCGGACATCGAGCGCCTGGCCCGGCTGTTCGCCGGTCTCGCCGCGGCCGCGCGGCCGGCCGGCCCCGCGCGGGCCCGGGCCATCGCCGGTTACGTGCACCGCTTCCACGCCGTCGTACGCGGCCACCACCGCGCCGAGGACGAGATCCTGTGGCCGGTGGTCCTGGACGCCGTGCCCGACGCGGCCGAGGCGGTGGCCGGCATCGTGCGCTTCGTCGACGACCACGCGGCGCTCGACGCGCTCCAGGCCGACTGCGATGCGGCCGCGGCCCGTTTCGCCGCTGAACCGGGCCGCCACGCGGGGCTGCTGGCCGCTCTCCTGGCCCGTCAGCAGGAGCTGCTGGCCGAGCACATCGAAGCCGAGGAGGAGCACGTCTTCCCGGTCATCGCCGGCCGGGTGCCCGGCACCGCCTATGCCGCCGTGGAGGCGCGCATGCGCGGCGCCGACCGCTCCGCGGACCCGGCCTGGGCCCGCGCCTGGCTGCTGAGCCACGCCACCGAGGCCGAGGCCCGCCGCCTGCTGCCGGCCGGCGCCGCGCATCCGGCCGCCCTGGAACCTCTGCTGCGGGCGTACGAGGCCGAGGCGTCGGCGGTGTTCGCGGACTGATCCGGCCGTCAGGCGCCGGCCCAGTGCCGGGCGAGCGAGGCGAAGGCACGGGCGGCGGCGCTCTCGTACGCGCTCTCGCGGCGCAGGAGGACCACGGTCCGCTCGGGGAGGGCGGGGCCGAGGGGGACGGGGTGCAGCGGGGACCGGTCGCGGGTGAGGGCGTCGGGGAGCACCGTGGCGAGCCCGGTGCGCCGGACGATCTCGGTGAGGGCACTGATGGAGTCGGCCTCCACCGCGATCGGCGGTTCGACCCGGTACCGGTGGAAGTACGCGTCGATGTGGGTCCGGGTGGCGAAGTCCCCGCTGAGCAACGCGAGGGGACACGCCGCGAGTTCGGCGACCGGCAGCGGTTCGGTGCGGCCGGCGTGCGGGTGGGCGGGGCCGACCACCAGGCCGAGGGTCTCGGTGAACAGGCCGGTGGCGCCGATGCCCGGCAGGTGCGGGCCTTGGAAGGCGATGCCCAAATCAACGGCGTCGTCCAGCAGCGCCGACTCCAGTCGCCCCTGCGTCATCTCCCGGACGTTCAGCGTGATCGCGGGGTGTCGGGCGTGGAGCTCCGCGGCGAGCGGGCCCAGCAGGTACGCGGTGAAGGTCGGGGTCATGGCGAGGCGCAGACTGCCGCGCGAGAGGTCCGCCACGTCCAGTACGGCCCGCTCGGCGGCGGCCAGGTCCTGGAGGGTGCGGCGGGCGTACGGGACGAAGGCCGCGCCCGCGTCGGTCACGCGCACGGCGCGCCCCGTACGGTCCAGCAGCTGCACGCCCACGGCCCGCTCCAGCTGCCTGATCTGCTGCGACAGCGTGGGCTGTGAGATCCGTAGCTCCTCGGCGGCGCGGGTGAAGCTGCTGTGGTCGGCCACGGCCAGCAGATAGCGGAGATGGCGCAGTTCCAGAGGCATGAGCCAACTATAGATCCGATCAATAACGATCATGCTCAATACGTCTTGGACGCTATAGCCACAGGTCATGCATGGTGGATCTCGTCAGCCCGACCAGGGCAGTCCCCACCGAAGGGAGTGACCGTGCACGACCTCGTCGAGGGCCTCGCGCACTTTCAGCAGGACGTCTTCCCGGCCAAGGCGGAGCTCTTCGCCCGCCTGGCGACCACCCACCGGCCGCACACGCTCTTCGTCGGCTGCTCCGACGCACGCGTGGTCCCGGAACTGATCACCCAGCGGGAGCCGGGGGAACTGTTCGTCATCCGGACCGCGGGCAACCTCGTACCGGCCCACACCGCCGACGGCTCCCACACCGCCGACGGCTCCGACGGCGTGGCGGCGAGCATCGAGTACGCGCTCGCCGTCCTGGGCGTCCGCGACATCGTGGTCTGCGGACACTCCGCCTGCGGTGCCATGACCGCACTTGCCGCGGGCCAGGACCTCGCGGAGCTCCCCGCCGTCGCCCGCTGGTTGCGGCACGCGGCTCCCGTCGGGGCGCCGCAGGCCGAGGTCGAGGCCCTGATCCGGGAGAACGTCGCCGTACAGCTCGCCCACCTCGCCACCCACCCCGCGGTGGCCCGCGCCCTGGCCGCCGGAGCCGTCACCCTGCACGGCTGGGTCTACGACATCCCCACCGGAGCGGTCGAGCAGATCGCCCCCGCGCCCGGACGCGGCGCCGCCCTCGCGGCCTGACCCGGCCCGCACCGTCCCGTTCCACCCCTGAGAGGAACCTCCCGTGATCCACGCCCAGTTCGACCCCACCGCCCGTCAGGCCCTGGCCAACGCCGCCGTCGACGCCAAGTCCCGCAAGGACCTCACCTGGCAGCAGATCGCCGACGCGGCCGGCCTGTCCGTCGCGTTCGTCACCGCCGCGGTGCTGGGCCAGCACCCCCTGCCGGCGGCCTCCGCCCACGCCGTCGCCGACCTCCTCGGCCTCGACGCAGACGCCGAGCGACTCCTCCAGACCATCCCGATGCGGGGCTCCATCCCCGGAGGCGTCCCGACCGACCCGACCGTCTACCGCTTCTACGAGATGCTCCAGGTGTACGGCACCACCCTCAAGGCGCTGGTCCACGAGCAGTGCGGCGACGGCATCATCAGCGCGATCAACTTCAAGCTGGACGTCAGGAAGGTCGCGGACCCCGACGGTGGAGAGCGCGCCGTCATCACCCTCGACGGCAAGTACCTCCCCACCAAGCCCTTCTAGTCGGCCCGTTGTCAGTGCCGCCCCCTAGCCTGCGCGGACCTACTGGTGCGATGTGATGGGGGATGCGCGATGGAGTTCCGGATCGAGCGAAACGCTCTGGTCGAGGCGGTGGTGTGGGCGTCCAGGTCACTGCCCGCCCGGTCGCCCGTGCCCGTGCTGGGCGGCCTGATGCTCGACGCGGGACGGGGGCGGCTGCGGATCTCGGGTTTCGACTACGAGGCGTCCGCGAGCATCGAGGTCCCGGCGCAGACCCCCTCCGTCGGGAAGGTGCTCGTGACGGGGCGCCGACTGCTGGACATCTGCCGGGTGTTGCCGGACGCCCCGGTGGAGTGCGGGTCGGAGGGCACGCGCTTCACGTTGGAAGGGGGAGGGGCGCGCTTCGGGTTGTCGATCCTGCCCAGGGAGGAGTACCCGGCGCTCCCCGAGCTGCCCGCCCCGTGCGGAACGGTGGACGCGGCGCAGTTCGCCGACGCCGTCGCCCGGGTCGCGATCGCCGCGGGTCGTGACGACTCGCTCCCGGTGCTCACCGGGATCCAGCTCCGGCTGGAGGACGGCGCCCTGACCTTGGCCGCATCGGACCGGTACCGGTACGCGGTGCGTACGGTGCCGTGGAAACCGTGGGCGGCGGGCTCCGAAGCGGTGGAGGTGGTGGTTCCCGGCCGCAGGCTGGCCGAGATCTCCAAGTCGCTGGCGAAGACCGGGGCCGTCCGCATCGGGCTGAGCAGCCCGGGTGGCCCGGACGGTCCGGGCGGCGGCTTGATCGCCTTCGAGGGGGACGGCATGCGCACGACCCTGCGGCTGTTGGAAGGACGGCTGCCCCGATACGGCAAGCTGTTCGCCCTGGAGCGCCCGGCGGTCGCCGTCACGCAGCGGGAGGCACTGGCCGAGGCCGTCCGCCGCGTCGCGGTCGTCGCGGAGCAGAACTGCCCGGTCCGGCTGGACTTCTCCGCCCGGGGAACCCTGATCCTCCAAGCGGGCTACGGGGACGACGTCGCCTCGCAGCAGGTCACGGCCACCCTGGACGGCGCCGATGACCTGGCGGCCGCCTTCAACCCCGGGTACCTGCTGGAAGCCCTCAACTCCTTCGACGCCCCGCACGTACGCTTCGAACTGCTGGGCCCCGGTCAGCGGGCACTGCTCAGTGCCGCACCCGATGCCGATGCCGATGCCGACGCCGATGGCGCGGCACGTGAGGACCACCGCCATCTGCTGATGTCGGTACGGCAGTTGAGCTGACGGAGCTGCGGCCAGACCCGACCCGCAGTCGAGGCTGCGGGTCAGGACGCGGCGAGGAGGGACTCGGCGACGGTGGTGCGGGCGTACAGCACCGAGCGGCCCGCCCGGTGCGCGCTGACCAGGCCCGCATCGCGCAACGCCGTCAGGTGCTGGGACACCCCGGCCGCCGAGAGCCCCGTACGACCGGCCAGCTCGGTAGTGGAGGCCGGCGCCTCCAGCTCGGCCAACAGCAGGGCCCGTGAACGGCCGAGCACCGCGGCGACGGCCTCCGCCTTCGCGGTCGGCGGCCGGGACGCCCACAACGAGCCGACGCCGCGCGCCGGGTAGGCGAGCTGCGGCGGATCCGGCGGCGTCATCCGGGTCAGCAGGCCAGGCCCGAGGAACACCGACGGAACCAGCAGCAGGCCCCGGCCCGCCGTCTCCCGGGACAGCGGCCGGGTCCGGCGAAGCAGCCGCAGGGCGTTGTCGTCCCAGCGCACCGCACTGTGCAGCTCGTTGATGACGTGCCCGGCGCCCTGCTCGGCGGCCTGCCGGGCCCGGTGGAAGACGTCGGCGTCCAGCACCGCACGGATCCGCGCCCAGTACGGGGCGAGCGCCAGCTCCCAGTACGCCTCGACCTCCTGCGCCAGCCGCGGCAACCGGGCCTGCGGATCCGCGTACAGGGACCGTGCGCGGGGGCCGAGCGGGCCCTGGTGGTAGCGCAGGTGGTCGAGGTTGCGGCGGACCGTGTCGGCGGGGGCGGCCATGACGGCGGCCAGCTCCGCCGCCAGCGCGGGGGCCGGCCCGGCGGCCGCCGGGTTGAGGAAGTGGGGCACGTAACCCTTGGGCGGGATCAGCTCGGCGAGCCAGCCCCGGTCCAGCCCGGCGGCCGCCAGTCGGGGCCGCACCTGTTCCGCCCAGGGCCGGTACACGGCAGATGTCGCACCGTCGGTCAGCAGCCGCCGGAAGCTGGTCACCACCTCCCACGACGGCGAGACGGCGAACCGCATCTCTGCCAGATCGCCGGCCGAGAACGCCAACTCCCCCAGGAGGACCACCCCTCGGATTCACTCATACCTGAATCATTGGCCCTGACCCTACCGTGCGGAGATGATTCGCGGCATGACCTCCCAGACCGTCAACGCTACCGCTTCCGGCACGTGGAAGCTCGGCGACCTGCAAGTGAACCGCCTCGGTTTCGGCGCGATGCGCCTGACCCAGGACGGCCCGGCGTTCACCCGCGACGCCGCCCCCAGCGACCGAGCCCGGGCGATCGGCGTCCTGCGCCGCGCCGTTGAGCTCGGCGTGAACCACATCGACACCGCCGCGTTCTACTTCTCTCCGCTGCGCTCCGCCAACGAGCTGATCAACACCGCTCTGGCCCCGTACCCGGACGACCTCGTCATCACCACCAAGGTCGGCCCCGGCCGGTCCCTGTCGGGCGAGTTCCTGCCCCACGCCACCCCCGAGCAGCTGCGCGGCCAGGTAGAGGAGAACCTGCGCCAGCTGGGCCGCGACCACCTCGACGTGGTCAACCTGCGCATCGTCGGGAATGATTCGATCGCCGAGCGCTTCGGCGCCCTGGCCGACCTGCGCGGGGCCGGGCTGATCCGCCACCTCGGCCTGTCCAACGTGCGGCCCCACCAGCTCGCCGAAGCCCGGGCCATCGCGCCGGTGGTCTGCGTACAGAACCGGTTCGGTCTCGGCATCGGGCCCGAGCAGGAGGCGTTCCTGCACACCTGCGGCGAGCAGGGCGTGGCCTTCGTGCCGTTCTACTCGATCGCCGGGACGGGACGCGAAGCGGGCGCGGGCGGCGCCGAACACGAGGAGGTGCTCGCCGTGGCCCGCGCCCACGGGGTGGGCGCCGCCGAGATCCGGCTGGCCTGGACCCTGCACCTCGGACCGCACGTCCTGGCCATCCCCGGAACCGGGAATCCGGACCACCTCACCGCAAACGTCGCTGCGGGCTCCCTGCAGCTCTCCGCCGAAGACCTCGCCGTACTGGACTCGGTCCGCCCCTGCGACTGACCGGTCGAGGGCGGCCAGCCGCACCGCACTGCACTGCCCCGCCCCGCCGCGACGGCGGCGGAGCGGAGCGGGTACGCGGTCAGCGGGGACCGACCGGTCCCTTCCCTGCAACGTTGTTGCCGGTGACCGTGCCGTCGGCGCCGGCAAGGGTCACGGCGTGCCGTACACCGTCGGGACCGAGGATCACGGCCAGCCAGCTGCTGCCGCCGCCCTGCTGGGCCACGGTCCGCAGCGATTCGAGCTTGCCGCCCTCCACGGCGGCCGTCGCCTTCTCCACGGCCTGGGCCGCCGGCAGCGCGGGCGGGGGCACCGGGGCGCCCTTGGCCGCTCCGCCGCCCTGACCGCGGCCTCCCGGCCCCCGCCCGGGCAGGCCGCTCCCGGGCCCGCGGTCGCCGCCGGCGTCGGGCCCGCCGCCCTTGCGCAGCTTCGGGCCCATCAGGCCGTCGCCCGGCATCCCTCCGCGGCCGTGGTCGCGGACCTTGACGGCGAAGCCGCCCCGCTCGTGCTCCCGGTGGCCGTGCTCGGCCACCGCCACCGCCGCAGCCCCGCCGCCGATCACGACGACCGCGCCGAGGGCCACCCATCGCGTACGCCCCCCACGGGCCAGCCGGACCAGCCGGCCGCGGCGCCCCGCCGTACCGGTCGCGTCGGCCTTGGCCTCGCCCGGGCCCGCGGACGGCTCGGCGGGCTGGGGACTGGACTGAGTCATCGACATGCTCCTCGCGTTCGCCGGGCACTCCGCCCGGCTCGGCAGATCATGCGCGCCCGATGCTGAAGCTCTGCTGAAGCAGGCTGAAGACCTCTTCAGCAAGCCGCCCGAGCGACCTGAGAACCTTGTCCCCATGCGCGTACTGGTGGTCGAGGACGAAAGGCGGCTCGCCGCTGCCCTCCAGCGGGGTCTGCAGGCCGAGGGCTTCTCCGTGGACGTCGCCCACGACGGCCCGCAGGGCCTGTGGCTGGCCACCGAGCACGACTACGACGCCATCGTGCTCGACATCATGCTGCCGGGCCTCAACGGCTACCGGGTCTGCAGCCGGCTGCGTGCGAGCGGCTGCGAGTCGGGGATCTTGATGCTCACCGCCAAGGACGGCGAGTACGACGAGGCGGAAGCCCTCGACACCGGCGCGGACGACTTCCTCTCCAAGCCCTTCTCCTACGTGGTCCTGGTCGCCCGGCTGCGCGCCCTCATCCGGCGCACCGGCCGGCGCAGACCGCAGATCATGGAGTTCGGGGATCTGGTGATCGACCCGGCAGGTCAGCGGTGCACGCGCGCCGGGATCGAGGCCCGGCTGACCTCGCGCGAGTTCGCGGTCCTCGTCCACCTGGCCCGGCGGGCCGGGGAGGTCGTACCGAAACGGGAGATACTGGAGAACGTCTGGGACGCGGCCTACGAGGGCGACCTCAACGTCGTCGAGGTCCATGTCAGCGCCCTGCGCCGGAAGATCGACGCACCGTTCGGCCGGGCCGCGGTGGAGACCGTCCGCGGCGCGGGCTACCGGCTGGCGGCCGACGGTGGCTGAACCGCAGAACGGCACCGCCGCCCGGTCCCCCGTCCGCGCCGCCCTGCGCGTTCCCGGCCGGATCCGCGGCCTCGCGCGGCGCCTGCGCCCCCGGTCCGTCCGCGCCCGGGCCACGCTCGGCGCCTCCACGGTGGTGGCCCTGGCCCTCGGAGCCGCCTCCTTCGCCCTGCTCGGCGTCCTCGACGGCAACCTGATGCGCAACGCCCAGGCCGACGCCGAGCGGCAGGCGCTGTCCACCGCCGGGCTGGTCGCCGCGGGCCGGGTCGACACCGTACTGACCCCCGGGCGCGGCACCGACTTCGTCCAGGTCGTCGACGAGCAGGGTCGGGTCCTCGCGGCGAGCCCCAACCTCGCCGGCCGCCCGGCCCTCTCCCCGGCCCGCCCGGGCAAACCCGGCACGGTCCGCGGCACCTGGAAGGACGGCCCCGCGCGCGGCGACCGCCGCCACCGCGTCGTGCAGGTCACCACCGTCACCTCGGAGGGACTGGTCACCGTCTACGCGGGGACCTCCCTGCGGGAGGCCGACACCGCCGACGACGTCATCACCGGTGCGCTCGTCGTCGTGGTGCCGCTCCTCGTGCTCACGGTGGCCCTGGTCACGTGGCGGGTGACCGGCTGGGCGCTGCGGCCCGTCGAGGCGATCCGCGCCGAGGTCGCCGCGATCAGCGACCGCGATCTGCACCGCCGGGTGCCGGTGCCGCGCAGTCAGGACGAGATCGCCCGGCTCGCCGTCACCATGAACACCACCCTGGACCGGCTCGAAGCCGCCGGGATCCGCCAGCGGCAGTTCATAGCCGACGCCTCGCACGAGCTCCGCAGCCCGATCACGGTGCTGCGCACCCAGTTGGAGGTCGCGCAGGCCCATCCCGATCCGGCGCTGTGGGGCGAGTTGGTCAGTGGGGCCCTGGAGGACACCGTACGGCTGCAGGACCTCGCCGCCGATCTGCTCCTGCTGGCCCGCCTGGACACCGGGGAGCCGCCGCCAGCCGCCGCGGTGGACCTGGCCGACGTCGCCCGCGAGGCCGCCGGATCGCGCCGGCAGGACCGGATCCCCGTCGACATGGAGATCGTTCCCGAGGCCGTCGTGCGCGGCAGCACGCTGTGGCTGTCCCGGCTCGTGACCAACCTGCTGGACAACGCCCAGCGCCACGCCGAGCGGCGGGTCCGGCTCGTCCTGCGCGTCGACGGGGCCCGGTGCACCGCCGTACTGGAGGTCCGCGACGACGGGCCGGGCATCCCGACCGCGGACCGGGAGCGGGTCTTCGAGCGGTTCACCCGCCTCGACGACGCCCGCAGCCGCGACGAGGGCGGTACGGGCCTGGGCCTGGCCATAGCCCGTGACATCGCCACCCGCCTGGGCGGCTCCCTCACGGTCGAGGACGCCCCGGCCGGCGCCCGCTTGGTGGCGCGCCTGCCGCTGGACCGCGCCCGTACAGAGGCGGGCACGCGGTTGTGATTGTTCCCCGTTCTGCTTTTTTCGCACCTGTCCATCTCTGTTCACTCCATGCTTGCTTCGGCTCTTGAAGGGGGGCGTCGAAAACGCCAGGAGCCGGATCCCGGACAGACACCAACAAGGCGCAAGCAGCCAGAGGACGGCGCGATGAAGAACAACCGGATGATCGTCACCGTGGTGGCGCTCTTAGCGATCTTCGCATTCAGTGTGGTGATGGTGGTGGCGGGACAGCCCGTCGCAGCCGTCACCGCGCTGATCCCGTCGGCCGCGCTGGGCGTGCAGCAGATCGTGCAGGCGGGCACCGGGGTGGCCGAGAGCCGCCGGGAGCGGTCCACCGCTCAGGTGCCCGACCGGGACGAGGAGCCGCGGGGATGAACCTCCACTCGGCACCACAGGACGTCCCGCAGGGCCGCAGCGGCAAAGCGGGCCGCCGGTTGGGACCCATCGCCGAAGGCACCGGGCCGGCGCACCGCGCCTGGCTGGAGCCGCTGCGCGACGCCGTGCACGGAAGGGGAGTGACCCTGGACGAGCTCCAGGCGCGCACCGGCCGCCCCAAAGGACACATCTCCGAGTTGCTGCGGGCCGTCGGCCGCTACCCCCGCTGGGTCTTCGTCCGTACCGTGCTCCTCGCGCTGGACCGGCCCGGCCTGCCCTACGACGCGATGCGGCTGCGCTGGGTGCTCGCGGCCCGGGACGTCGGCAAGCGCACCTCGTGGATCAAGGACTGCCTCCACGAGGGCGGCGCCCGCCACCGCACCGCGACCGCCTCGGTCCCGCTGGACTTCCTGGCCTTCCAGCAGATGCACCGCCCGCACTACACCCGCTACGCCTCGGCGTTCCTGCGCCGCCCCGGCCTCTCGAAGAAGGCGGTCGACGACGTCTTCACGCTGCTGCTGATGCTGTGGCACGACGCCCTCGCCAGTGAGAACCCCGAGCGCTTCGCCTGGCCGATGCTGCGCCAGACCGTGCTCGAACGCGCCCCGAAGGAGAACGGCCGCCCCTCCCTCGTCGAGGCGGCCTTCGACACGGTCGCCCTTGACCTCGCCCCTGACCCTGTGCGCCAGGTCGAGGAGTCCATGGCCCTGTTCCGGGCCGTCGGGGGGCTCGCGCCCGTGCAGCGCGACGTCGTGGTCCTGCTGTACCTGTGCGGAATGGAGGACACCCGGGCGGCGGACGAACTGGGCGTCTCCCTCGCCTCCGTACGGTCCACCGCACGGCACGCCAAGCGCAACCTGCACGCCGCCCTGTACCCGCACGGCACCACCGAGGAGGGGGTCTCCGGTGACCTCGACCATTGACCAGCTGCTGGCCCGCGCCCGGCTCCACACCGCCCCGTACGCGCCCGCCGACATCGCCGACACCGGCGGCGCACCCCACCCACAGGGCGCACGGGGGCCCGGTGCGGCGGCCGGCGAACCGCAGAGGGACAGGCGGGGAGCCGCTCGCGACCTCCAGGCCCTGTGCGAGACGGCCGTCACGCGCACCGCCGTCGTCGGGCTGGGCGACTTCCTCACCCACAAGCTGCCCCAGCCCTCGGGGGCCCGCGTCCTCGGTTGCATCCTGCTGCTGACCGACGCGGAGGACTCGGCCCGCTTCTGGTGGCAGTACGCCGCCGGCGCAGGGGACTCGATCGCCTCGTACTGCCTGTACCTGCACCACCTCGCCCTGGGGGAGAACCACGAAGCCGTCTGGTGGCGGAGCCAGAGCGCGCCGCCCGCCCCCCGGCACGAGGCGGACGCACTGGACGAGCCGGACACCCCGGATGCGGCTGACGTGGCTGACGTGCCCGACGTGGCCACGGTGGTCTTCGAGGGCGCCGCCCGGGACCTCGCCGCCGATGCGAGCCTGCCCACCACCCTGCGCGTCCTGCGGGCGCTGCGGCCCGGCGGGACCGGGGCCAGGCGCGGCTCCGGCACCGTCAAAGCCGTCATGGAGTACGTCTCCGCCGCCGTCAGCTACGTCGACGACGACCTTGAACTCCCCCTGCCGGACCCGGACTTCACCGACCGGATCCGCGCACTGACGGCCGCGGCCGCCCGGCCGCCGCGGCCGGGCCGACGCACCCCGCCCCGGCTCCCGGCCCGGCTGCGGGCTACTTGACCAGGAAGGAGCAGCCCTTAGGGTTCTTGCCGCCCTCGTTGTCGGCGACCTTCTTGCCGTCCACCGTGATGGTGCACGGGGCCTGCTTGAGCGAGCCGTCGGCGGCCTTCACCGAACCCGGGAGGACGTTCACCAGGTAGCCCACCTTCTGCTCCGCGCCGGTGAGTTCGATCGTCTCCGTCTTCTTCCACGGCAGGGTCTGCTCCTCGAACCCGGTGCTGTCGGCGTGGTACATGACCTGCGTCCGGCCCTGGCCCTCGACCTCCAGGGTCACCTCGTGCGTCGCCCCGCCCTTCACTCCGCCGGCGGCGCCGGCCGAGGCCGAGGGGCTCTGCGCGGCCGACGGCTTCGCGCTGTCGGCGCTCGGCGAGGCCTTCGCCTTCCCGTCCCCGTTCCCGCTGTCGCTTCCGCACCCCGTCAGCAGCGCCGCCGCGACGAGCAGGGCCGCTCCGGTAACCGTCTTGCGCATGTTCCCCGTTCCTTGCTTCCCGTGCTCTCGGTGACGGGATTTCGACGTCCGGAGATCCAACCACACCGAGTCGCGGGCCAGTGATTTGACGGACCGTAACCCTTCCCTGCATCATTCCACTAAGGCATTAGTGGAATGAGGCAGACGCATGATCGAGTTTCAGGTGGACCGGCACAGCGGTGTCGCCACGTACCTGCAGCTCGTCAACCAGGTCAAACAGGCGCTCAGGCTGGGCGTACTGGAACCGGGGGACCGGCTGCCGACCGCCAGGGCCGTGGTGGAGGCCACCGCCATCAACCCCAACACCGTGCTGAAGGCCTACCGCGAGCTGGAGCGCGAGGGGCTCGTCGAACCACGCCCGGGTCAGGGCACGTTCGTCACCCGCTCGCTCTCCCGCCCCGAGGCCGCGGCCGATTCGCCACTGCGCGGCGACCTCGTCGCGTGGATGACGCGGGCGCACGACGCGGGGCTGGGGCGCGAGGACGTCCTGGCGCTCGTCGAGGCGGCGCTCGTCGAGGCGGCGCAGGCGCGGACGGGCTCCGCGCAGGCCGGCACAGAACGACCGTCACGAGAGGACACCACGTGAACGACCCGACCGCCGAACCGGCGCTCCGGGCAACAGGGCTGGGGCAGCGGTTCCGGGAGAACCGGGCCCTGCACGACTGCGAGTTCGAGCTGCCGGCCGGCAGGATCTCGGCGCTCGTCGGCCCCAACGGGGCCGGCAAGAGCACCCTTTTCCACCTCATGGCCGGCCTGCTGCGACCGACCAGCGGGGAGATACGCGTCTTCGGCGCAGTCCCCGGCAGCCGGGCCGCACGCACCCGGACGGCGTTCGTCAGCCAGGACAAGCCGCTCTACCCGCAGTTCACCGTCGCCGACGTGCTGACCGTGGGCCGCAGGCTCAACCCCCGCCGCTGGGACCAGGCGAAGGCCGAGCGCATCGTGGACGACGGCCGGATCTCGCTGAAGACCCGGATCGGCACCCTCTCCGGAGGCAAACGCACCCGAGTCGCCCTGGCCCTGGCCCTCGGCAAACAGGCCGACCTGCTCCTCCTGGACGAGCCGCTCGCCGACCTCGATCCGCTCGTCCGCCACGAGATGACCGGGCTGCTCATGGCGGAGGCCGCCGACCGGGGGATCACGGTCGTGATCTCCTCGCACGTCCTGCCCGAGCTGGAGAACGTCTGCGACCACGTCCTGCTCCTCCAGGACGGACGGATCCGCCTCGCCGGCGACACCCAGGACCTGCGCGAGGCGTACACCCGGCTCACAGGCCGCGCCGACCCCGACACCCCGGACGGCCTGCCGCGCGGAGCCGACCGCGACGCCGTCGTCCACGCCACCACCAGGGGCCGCCACTTGACCGCGCTGATCCGCAACGCGCCCGGCTCCTCCCGCCCTTCGGGCGCCGACGAGCGTTGGATCACCTCAACGCCCTCCCTCGAAGAGCTGCTGCTCGCGCACCTGCGCTCCGGGGCTCCCGGCGCCCCGCCCGCCACGGCCGCCCCCGCGTCCGCCGACGGGGCGGAGGTCGCGGCATGACCGGCACCCTCTGGCTCGCCTGGCGCCAGCAGCGCCTGCTCGTCCTCACCGGAGCCCTGCTCGTCACGCTCTGCACGATCTGGGTCGCCCTGCGGCGGGCGGACCTGATCGGGGCCATCGACGGCTACGACCTCTCACAGTGCAAGGGATGGAACGGCACCTGTCCGCCCGAGGCGTACGGGGCCATGTCCGAGAGCAACACGGGCATCCGGATCCTGGGCGCCATCGGCCTCGCCCTTCCGGCGGCCATCGGCATGTTCTGGGGAGCCCCGCTCATCGGTCGAGAGCTGGAGAGCGGCACGATCAAGGTCGTCCTCACCCAGAACACCGGCGTCCGCAGCTGGTTCGCCGCCCGGTTCGGCCTCGCGGCGCTGAGCACCGTCCTCGTCTCGACCGCCGTCGCCGGTCTCATCGCCTGGTGGTGGGCGCCGATCTCCAACATGATCGACGGCGTCTACTGGTACGACCCGTACGTCCTGGGCGCCTCCGGCCCCTCGGCCGTGGCCGGGGCCCTGTTCGCGCTCGCCGCCGGTACCGCGATCGGCCTGCTGGTCCGCCGCACCCTCCCGGCGATGGGCGTGACCCTCGCCCTGGTTCTCGGCACGGCCGCCGTACTGACCTTCTTCCACCGGGACTTCGTGGCCCCCATCGACCGGACCACCCCCGGGATGACGCCCAAGCAGCTCATCGGCAGTGCCTGGTCCGCGGGATACCGCTACCTCACCCCCGACGGGCGCCAGCACCCGCTGGAGAACTGCGAGTTCTCCGGTGAACAACTGCGCCGCTGCATGGACGAGCACGGCTTCGTGGGCCGGGTCCACAAGGTCTACCCCAGCTCGGACTTCTGGACCTTCCAGGCGATCGACACGACGGTCTACCTCCTCCTCGCCCTGGCCCTCGTCACCCTGACGGCCGGCCTGCTGCGCCGCCGCCTCGGCTGAGCGCCCCCCACCGCTCCTTCCGGAGGAACCTCCCTTGGCAACCAAGAAGAACCTCGTCGCCAACCGCACCACCCTCACCCACAAGGTCCGCTACGCGGCGCGCAACCCCGCACGCATCGGCCCGTACGTCCGCCGGGCCGCCCGCGACAGCTGGCTGCGGCTCAAGCACCCCGACCACGTCGGCTACTACCGCGCGGTCATGGCCTCCGACACCGCGCGCAACCCCGAGGCCGCCGTCGGCAGTCAGACCCACGAACGCTGGCTGGCCCTCGGCAAGATGCAGTTCGACTACCTCGTGGAGCACGGCCTCGCCCCGCACCACACCATGCTCGACATCGGCTGCGGCAACCTCCGCGCGGGCTGGCGGTTCATCGAGCACCTCGACCCCGGCCACTACTACGGGATCGACATCTCGCCCGACATCCTCATATCCGCCAAGCAGACGCTGGCCCGCCAGGAACTCCAGGGCAAGCTGCCGCACCTCACCCTCACCCAGGACCTCACGCTGGACTTCCTGCCCGACGCGTACTTCGACGTCGTGCACGCCCACAGCGTGTTCTCCCACTCGCCGATCGAAATCATCGACGAATGCCTCGCGCACGTCGGGCGGATCCTGGCTCCGGGCGGCCACTTCGACTTCACCTTCGACCGCACGGAGGGCTCCGAACACCAGGTCCTGCGGGAGGACTTCTACTACCGCACCCAGACGTTGGTCGACCTCGCGTCCCGGCACGGCCTGAAGGCCCGCTTCATGGACGACTGGGAGCGGTTCGGTCACGGCCAGTCCAAGATCCGCGTCACCGCCTGAAGCGGGGTGCCGCCCGGCGCGGAGCACCGGGCGGCACCTGCCCTTCGGTCAGCGCGAGCCGTGCTCCGGGAGGTCCTGCTCGGCCGGGGCCGCGGTCAGGGGCGGGACCAGCGCGAAGCTGCGCTTGGCGGTGGGGGCCGTCGGCCCCTTCTTCCCGCAGAACGCGCCTTCGAGCGTGCCGCCCAGGGCCGTGTTCGCGGCGCCCCTGTTCGAGGTGTTCGCCACCGCGGCGAGGCTGCGCTTCCCGTCGCGGGTCGCGAAGGCGTACGTGTAGAAGCCCTGCACGGTGCCCGTGTGCCCGTACACCGAGGTACCGCACGACAGGTCGTAGCGGCGCAGGCCCAGACCGTAGAAGCGGGTGTTCGTGGTGTCGGTCGGGGTCACGTTGAGCATGGCGTCCAGCATGGCGGGCGCCAGCAGCTTGCCGCCCAGCAGTGCGGACATGAAGGTGTTCAGATCGGCCGCGCTCGAAATCATCGCGCCGGCGGACTGGGCCCAGGAGACCGTCTGCTCGGTGGAGTCCACCAGCGGCGCCTCGGCCTCGTCCGGGGTGAGGTAGCCGTGGAGGTGCGCACCCTTGATCTTGGTGGAGGGGTGCACGTACGAGGTGTTCTTCAGCTTCAGGGGCTTGATGATGCGGGTGTCGTACTCCTTGGCCACGCCGTGCCCGGTGGCCTTCTCGATGAGCATGCCGACGACCACGAAATTGGTGTTGGAGTAGTTGTACGAGACGCCCGGCTCGGTCGTGCGCGGCTCGCGCAGCGAGAGGGCGACCAGCTCCTGGTAGGTGAAGACCTTGTTCCGTACGGCCTCGAAGCCGGGCACGGTCTTGTCGAACATGACGTTCGTGTAGTCCGCCAACCCGCTGCGGTGGGTGAGCAGGTGACGCACCGTGATCCGGTCGTCCGGCAGCAGACCGGGCAGGTACTGGTTGACCGGGGCGTCCAGGCTCAGCTTCCCCTCGTTCACCAGCTGGAGCAGGACGACGCTGGAGAACGTCTTGGTGACGCTGCCGATCCGGAAACGGCCGTTCAGGTCCATGGCCGCACCCGTGGTCCGGTCCTGCACGCCCACCGCGCTGGTCAGCGGCGCGCCGGAACCGGTGATGCGGACCATGGCTCCGGGCGCCCCCGCCGCGGTGGTGTTCTTCAACGCCTGCGTCACGGCTTCGAGATCGGGCGTCGGCGCGGGTGCGGGCGCGGGTGCAGGCGCAGCGGTCCGTGCGGCGGGACCGGCGAAGGGGCTCGCGGCCGCGTGGGCGGCAGTAGCCGGCACCACACCGGCCACCACGGCGAGCAGGGCGGCGCTGAGAGTCAGGCGACGGTCGAGAGGCAGGCGCACGTAGTTCCTCAACTAAGAGATGGTGGAAAGGGTTTCGCGGCCGCGGACCCATCGCCGCAAAAGCGATCAAGTCCGCGGCCTGCGATCGTACGTGCTGGTAGGGCGGGGTCCGATCCGCCTACCGCCTCAGGAGGTGCACGTAGGGACGTTTTCCAGCCACGCGGCGCCCTGGACGTAGATGTTGGTGACCCAGGCCCCGTAGTCGGGCAGATAGGACCACGCGTCGTTGGTGTAGCCGTCGGACGTGACCTCCTCCGCGTGCTTCTGGCACTCGACGCGGATCGTCGTCGGCCCCGGGAAGGCGTAGACCCGGGCGGCCGCGGTGGACGGCTCGGCCTTGGTCCAGACGCCGGTGCCCCAAGTCCGGAACACGTGCCCGGTCACCGGCCCCGGGTCGATCCGCACCGCGCCGTAGTAACCGCCGCCCAGCCGGACGTCGCTGACCATCAGTTTCGTACCGGACTGCCGGGCCTCCGCCATCTTGCCCGCACCCAGGTAGACCGCGATGTGGTGCAGGTCCCGGGAGGTGCCCCACACCAGCAGGTCTCCGGGGAGCAGCGGGGCCGTGCCCCGGGCCGCGGTGAAGCGTTCGGCCGCGTGGTGCGTGTAGTACTGGGCGCTCGCGTCCCCGTTCAGGATGTCTGAGCCGGTGGCCTGGGCGTAGGCGTGGCGCACCAGCCCCGAGCAGTCGAATCCGAGCCGCTCGGGATCGTGTTCGCTGGCCGGATCTGTGGGGTCCACCTGCCCGTACGTCGGGCCTGGCTGCGCACCGTGGCCGCCGCCCCACGTGTACCAGACGTCGGCCGAGACCTGGGCGCAGGCGGCGTCGACCGCCCGCTCGGCGGCGGCGGACGCCCCCGGGGCCAGGACCCGGCACGAACCGTCGGCGGCCGACGCCGATGCGGGGCTCCACAGGAGGCAGACCAGGAGTGCGATGAGTGTGCCGATGAGACCGGACCGGCGAAGCATGCGGGATCCTCGATTCTCGTAGCCGTGGGTGGGGGCGCGGGGTGGGAGCGGGGTGTGAGGGGGCGATAGGGGGGAAGTGCTGCTGAACGAGCCTGCGGGCCCCGGCGCGCCCGCGTCGAGGCTCCGGCGTCACCCCACCGGGACGGGCAACGGGAAACCCCCGGGAAACCCCCGCCCGTCAGGGCCGTTCCGCCGCGCGCAGCCGGCCGATCTCCGCCAGCCGCGCTCCGGCGTCGGGGTTCCACAGCCGTACGGTGCCGTCGTTGCTGCTGCTGGCCACGGTCCGCCCGTCGGGGGAGAAGACCACGCCCCACACCGCGCTGGTGTGACCCGTCAGGGCGGCCCGCAGCCGCTGCCCGGCCACGTCCCACAACCGCACCGTACGGTCGTTGCCGCTACTGGCGAGCGTCCGCCCGTCGGGGGAGAACGCGACGGCGCGGGCGGAGCCGGTGTGCCCGGTCAGTACGGCTCCGGCCTCGAACCGCCGGGCGTCCCACAGCCGTACGTTGCCGTCGTTGCCGCTGCTGGCCAGCGTCCGGCCGTCCGGGGCGAAGGCGAGGGCCCGGACCGCGCCCGCATGGTCGGTGAGCGTGGCCAGCTGCCGCCGCCCGGCCACGTCCCACAGACGTACCGTCAGATCGTCGCCGGCGCTCGCCAGCGTGCGGCCGTCCGGGCTGAACGCGACGTCGTTCGCGAAGTCCGTATGGCCCGTGAGCGTGTCCACCGCGGTACGGGACGCCACGTCCCACAGCCGGACCGTACGGTCGGAACCGGCCGAGGCCAGCATCCGCCCATCGGGCGAGAAGGCCACCGAGAACACGGTCCCGTCGTGACCGGTGAGCGTGCCCAGGGCCGTACGGGACGCCACGTCCCACAGCCGGACCGTGCCGTCGGAGCCCGCCGAGGCCAGTGTCCGCCCGTCCGGGGAGAACGCCACCGAGAACACCGTCTCCGTGTGACCCGGGAACGTCGCCGCCACCCGCCGCCCGGCCACGTCCCAGAGCAGGACCGTGTGATCGGCGTCCGCGGTGGCCAACAGCCTCCCGTCCGGGCTGTACGCGGCGTGCCAGATCTCGGTGAACGGGCGCGGGGCCAGCACCGGTCCGCGCAGGTCCCAGAGCACCACCGACTGGTCGAAGGCCGCGGTGGCCAGCATCGTCCCGCCGGAGTCCACCGCGACCGCGAGCACGTAGTCGGTGTGCCCGGACAGCGTCGAGGCCAGCCGGCCGCTGCGCACGTCCCACAGGCGGGTGGTGCCGTCTCCGCCCGCGCTGATGACCGTAGCGGCGTCCGGGGTGAAGGCGACCGCGTTGACGTCGTCGTTGTGCCCCGTCAGCGTCGCCGTCGTACGCTGTTCGGCCACGTCCCACAGCCGCACGGTCCGGTCGGCGCCCCCGGAGGCCACCGTCCGCCCGTCCGGCGCGAACGCCACCCCCAGCACCTCGCCGGTGTGTCCTCGAAGTTCGCCGAGCGGGCGGGCCGCCACCGGATCCCACAGCCGTACGGTCCGGTCGTCGCCCGCCGACACCAGCGTCCGGCCGTCCGGCGCGTACGCCAGGGCGTTGACGCGCCCGGTGTGGCCGGCCAGCACCGCGACCGGAGCCCCGCCGCCCGCGGGATCCCACAGTCCGACCGTCCCGTCGGCGCCCGCCACGGCGAGCGCGTGCCCGTCGGGGGCGAAGGCCACGGCCCGCGCGTCCGTCGTCTGGGCGGGGAGCACCGCGATGCCGTGTCCGTCCGTGCCCCACAGCCGTACCGGACCGTCCGTGGACGTCGCCGCGAGGCTCCGACCGTCGGGGGCGAACGCGACCGCGCGCACCCGGCCCGGCATGGTCAGGGCCACCGTGGTCCGCCGGTCCTCGACCCGCCGCAGCAGCACCTTCCCGTCGGAACCGGCGCTCGCCAGCAGCTTGTTCCCCGGGGCGAACGCCACCGCGTTCACGGGACCGCTGTGCCCGCCCAACCGGGCGAGGAACGGCTGGGCCTGCGTACTCAGCAGGGCGCCCCGCGCCTCGGGCGTCGCCGCGGTGCGGTACGCCTCCTCGGCCAGCCGCATCGAGGCCTCGGGCTGGCCGGCGGCGAGGGACGTCGACTGCACGGCGAGGGCCTGCGAACGGGCGGTGCGCTCCTGGCCGAGGGCGCCCTCCCGCTGCCGGTACGCCAGTGCCCCGGCGGTCAGGGCCAGGGCCAGCAGGACGACGAGCATGGCCAGCATCCGCTGCTGCAGCCGGACCTGACGCCGGGCCCCGGCCCGGCGGGCGTCCTCCGCGGCCCTGCTCGCGCGGAGGAAGGCCGCCTCCGCGGCGCCGAGCCGGCTCCTGCCGTCCGGCTCGCCGGCCCAGGCCCGGGCGCCCTCCAGCCGGGTACCGCGGTACAGGGCGGACGGATCGCGGCCCTCGCGCTCCCACTCCTCGGCCGCACGTGCCAGTTGCCGGTGGACCAGCAGCCCGTCCCGGTCGGCGTCGATCCAGCCGCGCAGCCGCGGCCAGGCGTGCAGCAGGGCCTCGTGAGTGATTTCCACGGTGTCGCTGTCCAACGTGATCAGCCGCGCCCGGACGAAGGCGTCGAGGGCCGCCTCGGCCCGGTCCGCAGCGGAGAACCTCTCCATCAACACGGTCCGGCCCGTGCGCCGCCGTGTCGCCCCGGCGTCGTCGGCGACATGGACCAGCGCCACCAGGATCCGCCGGATCGTCCGCTGCTCGGCCGGGTACAGGCGGGCGAACGCGCTCTCGGCGGTGTGCGCGACCGCGCCCTGGATGCCGCCCGTGTCCTCGTACCCCGCCACCGTCAGCGTGGCTCCCTCGCGCCGCTGCCAGGTTGCCATCAGCGCGTGCGACACCAGCGGCAGCGCACCGGACGGCGTGTCACCGGGCCCGGCCGCGGGGGCGGCCGTTCCGGGCTCCGCGCGCAGGCCCGCGTCCCGCAGCAGCAGCGGGACCAGCCCCGGTTCGAGGGTGAGCCCGGCGAGTTCCGCCGGGCGGGTGATCGACTCGCGCAGCTCCGCCACGGACATCGGGGGGAGGACGAACAGCCCGTCGGTGAGGACCGGGGCCAGCTCGGGCAGGTCGAGGCAGCTGCCGGTGAAGTCGGCCCGTACGCCGAGCACCACGACGGCCGGGTCGTGCGCCCGTGGCCCGGGTCCCGCGGCGGCCAGGGCGCACAGGACGCGGACGAAGCCGCGCCGCTCGTCCTCGTCGGAGCAGAGGGTGAAGAGTTCCTCGAACTGGTCGACGATCAGAACCGGCCGGACGGTGGGCCGCCCTCCCTCTCCGGCCCCCGCCGGGGTGTCGTCCGCGAGGCCGTGGACGGCTTCGAGCAGCAACTCCGGCCGGGCGCGCAACTCCCGTACGGTGATGCCCGGATCGCCGCCGAGTGCCTTCGCGGTGCAGTCCAGCAGCTCTTGGAGCGGATGGGCGGTCGGGGTGAACCGGACGACCGGCCACCCGTCGGCGCCCGCCATCGGGAAGCCTCCGGTGCGCCGCAGGGCCGGTACGAGACCGGCGCTGAGCAGGGACGACTTGCCGGCGCCCGACCGGCCGACGAGCATCAGCGGGCCGCTGCCGATCCGTTCGAAGACCCGCTCGGCGAGGGCGGCCGTCACCCCTTCGCGGCCGAAGTACCAGCCCGCGTCGCGCGGGGTGAACGCGGCGAGGCCGCGGTAGGGGCACTCGCCCGCCGACTGCGGTCCGTGCGACGGCCCATGCGACGGCCCATGCGACGGCCCGGAATCCGCGCCGGAACCCGACCGGGCCCGCGGGACTTCCGGATCCGGGACCAGCTGCAAGAGGGCGCCCCCGGCCTCCAACACCCGGTCGCAGCGCAGCGCGACGTCGTGGGTGACGCGCTTGGCACCGGTCTCGATCTTGCTCAGGTAGCCCTTGCTGTAGTGCGTCCGGCGGGCCAGATCGGCCAGTGACAGGCCGCGTTGCACCCGCAGCCGCCGCAACTGGACGGGAAAGGACGCGACGGAGCGCTCGGCGGCCCCAGTGGCGCCGTCGGCTCTGTCGGCCTCGGGTGAATCGTGCTGGTGATCGGCGTTGCGTCCGCGGTTCGGGTTCCCCACGGCATCCCCCATGGCACAGCGAGCCCAGGTCGTGAGATGGAAGGTCCCAGGCTACCGCGGGGGTCGGACGGCGCAGCGCGCGTCGGTCCCCGCGCGGCGGGAAACGCGCGAGCACGGAAGCCTCCCGGAGCCGCCGGGGGAGCGGCGGATCCGGGAAGCTGCGAACGGGTGCTCGGTTACGGACGGTTGAGGGTGATCGAGTTGATCGGACCGAGGTCGGCGTAGACACCCGCCCCCTCGGCGATGGGAGACCCGCAGCCCGCACCGTTGGAGCCGGTGCACAGGCTCGCGCTCGCCCCGCCGTACTGGTTGTTCAGGACCCAGTGGTTGCCGTACTGGTTGCTCAGGTTGTGGGCTCCGTAGCTGTAGAAGATCTGGCTCGGCTTGACGGCCGGGTTCTGGTTCTGCGGGTAGATGCAGACCGCCCCGTACGGACAACCGGCCCAGTCGTCGGCGGGCTTGGCGTCGGCCGCGCCGCCCAGTGCCACGACGGCCGCTGCGGCGGTGGCGAGCGCGGCGGCGCCGCGGATCATCTTGCGCATCATGTCCCCCTGTTGGGTTGCCTCGGTGATGTCGACGTGTTGACGACTTCAGCCTTGCCCCGCCGCCGCAAGTGGTCGACGGGTTTCCTGTTGCCCACTCGGAGGGCGGACCGGGAAACCGCCCCCGACCTGCCCGGCCGGCCGCGCGAGGTCAACCCGGCGGAGGCCGCGCAGACCGGCGCCCGGCCCGCCACCGCGGGCCGTCACCGGTGGTCACCGGCCGGCTCCCGTGCGCCGCCGTGATGTCCTCCTTTGCGATCGCGGGCAGAATTGAGGGGGCAGCCCGTGTCCGCCGTGCGGGCGCCGGTCAGCCACGCGCGCCAGGCGTGCGCAGAAGGGGGCCCGCCGATGCCATCGGAACGGCTGGGGGGCGCGCCGGATCCCGGCCCGATCCGGTCCGAACCGGGGTCCTTGCTGGAGCACGTGGTGGTGGCCGTCTTCGGCTTCGACGACGAGGACCGCATCTGTTATTGGGGCCCCGGCGCACACAACCTCTTCGGCCACGAGGCGGCGTCGGTGCTGACCCGGCCCGCCGCGCAGCTCTTCCCCGAACTGACCCCCGGCGAGGAGCCCGGCGCGGCCGCGCACCTCGCGGAGCGGGCCCGGACCCTCGGCTACTGGCGCGTACGGCTGCCCGCGCTCCACCGGGACGGCAGCGTGTTCGACTGCGGTTTCCGGGTCTTCCCGATGACCGGGGCCTCAGGGGCCTCCGTGGTCATCGGTCTGGCGAGCCGGGGCGACGAACTCGACCGGGTGAAGACGAACCTGTCGTTCCTCGACGCCCTCTTCGAGACGTGCCCGATCGGCCTGGTCATGCTGGACGAGGAGCTGCGCTACGTCCACCTCAACCAAGCCCTGGCCGACATGGACGGCGTCCCGCTCGACGCACACCTGGGCCTCCGGATGGCGGACATCATGATCACCACGGACGGCGGGGAGTACCAGCGCATGCTGCGGAGCGTGGCCCACGAGGGCCGGACCGTGGTCGGCACCCTCGTGGGGCTGCGCACACCCGGTCACCCCGACCGCGACCAGGTCCGCTCCGTCAGCTTCTTCCCGCTCAGCGGCACCGGCGACACGCGGCGCGGCGTGGGCGGACTGCTGCTGGACGTCACCGACCGCGAGCGGGCCATCCTGGAGGCGACGGCAGCCCGGCAGCGCCTCGCCCTGCTCGACCGGGCCGCGGCCCGCATCGGCACCACCTTGGACCTGAACACCACCGCACGGGAGCTGGTCGAGGCGGTGGTCCCGGAATTCTGCGACGCCAGCGTCGTCGAACTCGTCGAGTGGATGGACGAGACCGAGGACTTCGATCCGGCGCTGCCCGTAACCACCCGCCGGATCGCCTCCGGCACGACCCTCGCCGAGCCCGCCGTCGAGCTCGTGAGCGGCCTGGAGCGGGTCACGTACCCGCCGGGATCCAACATCCACCAGATGCTCAGCACGGGTCGCCCCCTCTGTTTCACGGTCGACGAGGACTTCGTGACCCGGACCGTCGTGCACCAGCAGCGCGCCCAGCTGCTGCTGGACAGCGGCCTGGCCTGCATCCTCATGGCACCGCTCATCGCCCGCGGCACGGTGCAGGGCATCGCCATGTTCGGCCGCTCCGCCACCCGCCCGGCCTTCGCCGAGGAGGACCTCGGGCTCGCCGGCGAGCTGGCCTCCCGGGCCGCCCTGTGCCTGGACAACGCCCGGCTGTACGGCAAGGTCCAGGACATTGCGCTCACCCTCCAGCGGGCCCTGCTGCCGAGCGCCCCCGCGGCGGGCCCGTACGTGGACATCAGCCACCGCTACCTGCCCGGAAGCCGCGCCGCAGAGGTCGGCGGCGACTGGTACGACGCGATCGCCCTGCCCGGCGACCGGGTGGCCCTTGTCGTCGGCGACGTGATGGGACACGGCGTACCTGCCGCAGCGGCCATGGGCCGGCTGCGGATCACCGCGAAGACGCTCGCCCGCAACACCCCGGAGCCCGAAGCCCTGCTCGAAGAACTCGACGCCTGCGCCCAGGAGGCCGGCATCGAGTGGGCGACCTGCCTGTACCTGCTCTACGACCCCCACACCGGCCGCGCCCGCATCGCCAACGCCGGGCACCCGCCGCCCCTGGTACGGCACCGGGACGGGAGCGTGCACACCGTCGGCGACGAGCCCGGCGTCCCGCTCGGAGTGGGCGGCGTACCGTACCGGTCGGTCGAGGTCGAACTTCCCGAGGGCGCCGTCGTGGCCCTGTACACCGACGGCCTCATCGAGGCCCGCGGCCAGGACATCGACACCGGCATGGACGCGTTGCGCGACCAGCTGCGCGCACCGCTGGGCTCGCTGGAGGAGGCGGCCGACCGCATCCTCGCCAACCTGCTGCCCGAGACGGCGACCGACGACACGGTCCTCGTCCTCGCCCGGCTCAGCGCCGTTCCCGGCCGCGCGCCTGCCGGGCCGACCGGGCCGGTGACCTGAGCGGGAACCGGACCGTCGCGCGGGGCGTCGTCGTACGGGCGAGGTCGTGCGGTCGGTCCCGCTGTGGGGGATGCCGAGCCGGTCGGGGGAGCAGGGGCGCGTGGGCGAGCGGTGGTCGTGGGGGTGGCCCGGGCAGGGGTCTTGGCGGTGGTCGTGGCGCGGGCGGGGGCGCGTGCCCGCCGGGCTCGCGGTCCTCGTCGCCTGCCTGCTGGTCTTCCACGGCGCGGTGCCCGACGTGCCGGGCCGCCCCGGCAGCCTGCTGGAGACGTTCCTGCCCTGGCTCGGCCTGGCCGTCCCGGTCCTCGCGGCACTGGCGCTGCTGCGCCGTTCCGCCGTGGCCGGGTGCGCGGTGCTGCTGCCCGCCGCGGCCTGGCTGGGCCTGTTCGGCGGCTTCCTGCTCCCCGGCGACGACCGGGCACCCGATCTCCTCGCCGTCCAGCACAACGTCAGCGACGAGAACCCCGATCCGGCGGGCACCGCGCGCGCCCTGGCCGGGACGGGGGCCGATCTCATCGCGCTGGAGGAGCTGACGCCCACCGCCCTGCCGGCCTACGCGGCGGGTCTGGCGCCCCGGTACCCCCACCACGCGGTGGAGGGCACGGTCGGACTCTGGTCGAAGCACCCGCTGGCGCAGGTGCGGCCGGTGGACATCAGGCCGTCGGGCGTGGGGGAGGGCTGGAACCGCGGACTGCGGGCCACCGCCCGTACGCCGCACGGCGAGGTCGCCGTGTACGTGGCGCACCTGCCCTCGGTACGCCTCGGCCCGGCGCACGGGTTCGGTTCCGTACGGCGCGACGAGAGCGCGCACCTGCTCGGTGCCGCGATCGCCGCGGAGCCGGCCGGGCCGCTGATCCTGCTCGGGGACCTCAACGCCACCGTGGACGACCGGGGGCTGGACCCGGTCGCCTCGCGGCTGGACCCGCCGGGCCCGGACTTCGCGTTCAGCTGGCCCGCGTCGCTGCCGCTGGCCCGGATCGACCAGGTCATGACCCGCTCGGCGAGCGTCACGCGGGTCCGGTCGCTGCCCGCGACGGGCAGCGACCACCTGCCGGTGGCCGCACGCATCAGGTGGCCCGGCTCCCGCTGAGCTCAGCCGGCGGTGGCGCGTTCCTGGACGAGGTCGGTGAAGCGCCGCAGCCCGTGCTCGCCGTGGCCCATGAAGAGGTTGGGTTCCACGAGCTCCAGTTCCATCACGACCGGCGACCCGTCGTCCGCCGACGCGACGTCGACCCGCGCGTACAGCGGGGCCCCCGCCCCGGGGACGGCCGCCAGCGCGGCCCCGGCCAGGGCCAGTTCGGCCGCGGACGGCCGGTGCGGCACCAGATCCGGATGCGGTACGCGGTCGTTGTCCACCACTCCGACGTCAGTGAGCACCGGCCCCTTGCGGATCGCGTGGCTGAACGTGCCGCCGAGGAAGACGAGGGCCCGTTCGCCCTCGTCGATCCGGGTCAGGTACGGCTGCACCATCGCGGTCGATCCGCCCGCGTGGAGGGCCGCGATGTGTCCGGCCGCCAGGCCGTGGTGGTGCTCCGCGTACCGCGCGGTGTCGCGCGCACCGGCCGAGACGGTCGGCTTGACGACGAACTGGCCGTGCGCGGGCAGGGCGACGGCCTCGCCGGGGGCGATGAACCGGGTCGGTACGACGGGGACACCGCCGGCCGCGAGCTCCCCGAGGTACCGCTTGTCGGCGTTCCAGCGCAGCAGCCCGGCCGGATTGTCGAGCCGCGTCACGCCTTGTACCGCGTCGGCCCAGGCCAGGTACTCCGGCCACCGCTCCGGGTAGCCCCAGGTGGACCGGATGACCACGGCTGCGCACCCCGACCAGTCGAAGTCCGGGGCGTCCCAGGCCGCCGCCACCGCATCGACACCGCGGGCACGCAGCGCTTCGAGCATCAGCGGCAGGTCGGCGTCCCAGGCCAGTCCCATGTCCGACGTGGCCAGCGCCACTCGGGTGGTGACGGTCATCCGCGGTTCCCCCTCCCGGCGCCCGCGGTGCCCGCGGGCGCGCTGCGCGGCCGGTTCCCGCTGGCCCCGGCCTCTCGGCCGCAGCCTAACGAGCCGCGGACCCCTCGGCCGGTGCCGGGGCCAGGCCGTCGGCGACCAGCCCGGCGAGCACCGCCTCGCCCAGGGCGTGCACCGCGGACTGGGGCCTGACCATCACCGTGAACTCCTTGATCCGGCCGTCGTCGGCGAGGTGCAGCAGGTCGATGCCGTGGATCGCCTTGCCGTTCACCGTCGCCCGGAACAGCAGGATCTGCGACGGGGAGACGGCGCCGTCGACGCTCGTCTCGGCGCTGCCCGCGTACTGCCCGACGTAACGGAAGTCCTCGAAGGTGCGCAGCAGCACCCCGAAGAGCCCCAGGACCATCGGTCGGCCCTCGAACGGGGTGAACTTCACGGGGCTGTACAGGCGTACGTCCTCGGTGAACAGGTCCTCCAGGGCGGCGAGGTCACGGCTGTCGACGGCGGCGCGGAATCGGTCTGCTGCGGTCACGGCTTCTCCCTGATGTTCGACTATCGCTACTCATCAATGTGACTAGTCAGATTCTTGAGTATCATGCGCAGGGTGTCCGTGCACAGGGGCGGC
The DNA here is from genome assembly GCF_041431095.1 of Streptomyces sp. NBC_00597. Lineage (GTDB taxonomy): Bacteria > Actinomycetota > Actinomycetes > Streptomycetales > Streptomycetaceae > Streptomyces. The sequence goes on along the minus strand of NZ_CP107757.1, from coordinate 1,674,606 downwards.
AGCGACGAGGAGGAGGCGATCCGATGGCTTTGCGCCACGCCGTACTGGCGGCGCTGCTGGACGGGGAACTGAGCGGGTACCAACTGGCCAAGGCCTTCGACCTCGGCGTGGCGAACTTCTGGCACGCGCTCCCGCAGCAGCTCTACGCCGAACTGACCCGGCTGGAGAAGGACGGGCTGGTCACGGGCCGCGAAGTGGTCCAGGACGGCCGGCCCAACAAGCGCCTGTTCACCGTCACCGACGCGGGCCTCGCCGAGCTGGAGCAGTTCACCGCCTCAGCCGCCAAGCCCTCCTCCATCCGCGACGACCTCGTCGTCAAGGTCCAGGCCGCCGACCACGTCGACACCGCGACCCTCATCGACCGGCTCACCGAACGCGCCGCGTTCGCCCGGGCCAAGGCCGAGCTGTTCGGCGGCCTGCTGCGCACCATGCGCGGCGACCGCACCGAGGAGGACTTCCTGCGGTACGGCGAGCGCGTCGGCCCCTACCTGACCTGCCTGCGCGGTCTCGCCTTCGAGCAGGGCAACCGCGACTGGTGCGAGCGCACGATCGCGGTCCTGCGGGAGCGGGAGGCGGCCCGTGCCGGACGCTGAGCACCCCTACCGGTACCTGCGGTACGTCGCCCTGGGTGACAGCCAGACCGAAGGCGTCGGCGACGGTGACGACACCACCGGCCTGCGCGGGCTCGCCGACCGCCTCGCCGAACACCTGGCGGTCCACAGCCCCGGCCTGCGGTACGCCAACCTGGCCGTCCGGGGCAAGCTGGCCGGGCAGGTCCGCGCCGAGCAGCTCGGCCCCGCCCTCGCCCTGCGCCCCGACCTGGCCACCGTGGTCGCCGGGGTCAACGACGTACTGCGGCCGCGGTTCGACGCCGACGAGGTCGCCGGCCACCTGGAGGCGGTGTTCGGCGCGCTCACCGCCCAGGGCGTCCGCGTCGCCACGCTGACCTTCCCGGACCTCGCGCGGATCACCACGCTCGCCCGCCCGCTGGCCCCGCGCGTGACCGCCCTCAACGACCGGATCCGCACGGCGGCCCACCGCCACGGCGTGGTCCTCGTCGAAACGGGACACCATCCGGTGGTCACCGACGCCCGCCTGTGGAGCGCGGACCGGCTGCACGCAGGCCCGCTCGGCCACGAACGGATCGCCGCCTCGCTCGCCCACGCCCTCGGCCTGCCGGGCAGCGACGACTCCTGGACGCACCCGCTGCCGCCCGACCCGGCGGCCCCGTCCACCCTCGCCGCCGAACTGCGCTGGGCCGCCGCGTTCCTCGGCCCGTGGCTGGGCAGACGCTTGCGCGGGCGTTCCTCCGGCGACTCCCGTACGGCCAAGCGCCCGGACCTCCTCCCCGTGACGCCGGCCCTCCCGTAGCCGCTCCGCAACGGCTCCGGCGCGCGGGTCAGGGCCGCGGTGCGGCCGCCGTCCCGAGCCGGTGGCGGAGCATCCTGCGCGCGTAGAGCAGGTGCGCGATCGGCTCGGCGGCCAGGAGCATGACGACCAGCCAGGGCGTCAGGTGGCCGGCGGCCCACACGACGAGCAGCGGAAAGCCGATACCGGGAACGGCCCACACGGCGACCGAGGCCGGCGAACGCCCGTAGCGCAGCGCGATGCCGGCGTGGGCCGCGTGGTAGAGGGCCAGGCCGCCGGCGAGGGCCCACACCGCACCGGTCGGAAGACGGGCGTGGTCGGCCTCCTCGACGGCGGTGGCCAGGCCCGCGGCCATGCACAGGACGCCCGCGGTCACGAAGAAGTGCAGGAAGCCGTCGACGTCCCGGGCGAGAAGGTAGGCCTGGCGGTCATCGGCCTTGGCGAGCATCAGCTCGGCCGAGGTCGAGCCGAAGTCGAAGTACGACCACCAGAGCGCCGCGAGCAGCACGAACCCGAGGACGCCGACGACCCCGGCCCGCGGCGTCCAGGCATGGTCGGCGGAGGTCACCAGCGCGATCACGGATTCGCCGAGCACGATGATGACGAACAACCCGACGCGCTCGACGATGTGCCCGGTGTCCAGCCGGCCGGGGAGCCCGCGGCCGCGCGCCGTGAGCAGCAGCGCCATCTCGGCCGCGATGAGCACGGCCCACACCGCGTACTGCCACGGTGCGGGCACCGCCGCGGAGGCGGCCCACAACAGACCGGACGCCAGGCAGTAGCTCAGGGGTCGCCAGCGCGGGACGCGTTGGGGTTCGGGGTACCGGGTGGCCGGCCACCACAGTCCGAGCAGCACCAGCCGGGTCCCGGCGTACCCGAGGGCGTAGACGGAGCCGCGGTCCGTGTCGGCCTCAGGTACGGCGCACGCCATGACGGCGATGCAGAGCATGGCCGACAGCATGAGCAGCCTGCGGCGGGCGCTGTTGTCGACGAACAGGTTCGTCGAGACCAGCAGGTTGATCCACAGCCACCAGGGCGGGAAGTAGAGTCCGAGGAAGACGGCGAAGTCGCGCAGGTCGGGGTCACCGTGGAGCCGGTGCGAGAGCTGGGCGGCGAGGGCGACGAAGACCAGGTCGAAGAAGAGTTCGAGCCAGTCGGCGTGGCGGCCCTCGCCCTCCGCTGCGTGCTCGTCCGCGTGGCCGTCCGCCGCCTGGCCGTCCGGGCCCGCGCCCGACTGAGGTGTGCCCATGGCTCCGCCCGGGTCCGTGCCGCCGCCTTCGCGGCCTGCTTCTTCGTACGGCATCACGGTAGGGCTGGTCGAGGGCGCGTGACGCGGCGAGGGGGCCGACTCCGCGACGGGGACCCCGTCCCGATCGGATTCCCCGGAGCCGGCCGATCCGCGCGGCGGCCAGGTCGCGCGGGAAATGGCGGGACGGACCGGCTGGGTCCGTACGTCGACGGATCCCCGCCCACCGCTACGTGGCCGACAGCGCCGCCTCGACCGCGGCTTCGGCGTGGATCCGTGCGGTGGGGAAGACCGGCACGGGGCTGTCCGGGGCGCCGATCAGCAGCTCGATCTCGGTGCAGCCGAGGATGATCCCCTGGGCGCCGGCGGCCACGAGATCTGCGATGACCTCCTGGTAGGCGGCGCGCGACTGCTCGCGGACGATGCCCAGGCACAGCTCCTCGTAGATCACCCGGTGGACGAGTGCGCGCCCGTCGGCGTCCGGGACGCACACCTCCAGTCCGGCCGTCGAGAGTCGGCCACGGTAGAACTCCTGTTCCATCGTGAACGCGGTGCCCAGCAGGCCGACACGGGTCAGGCCGGCCGTCTTCACGGCATCGGCCGTTGCATCGGCGAGGTGCAGCAGAGGTACCGAGATGGCCGCCTGGACGTGGCCGGCGACCTTGTGCATGGTGTTCGTGCAGATGAGCACGAGGTCCGCGCCGGCGGCTTCCAGTCGCCGGGCCGCCGCCGCGAGCAGTTCGCCGGCTTGCGCCCACCGGCCCTCGGCCTGGAGCTGCTCGATCTCCGCGAAGTCCACGGAGTACAGCACGCAGCGGGCCGAATGCAGGCCCCCGAGCCGGTCGCGGGTGAGTTCGTTCAGCAGCCGGTAGTACTCGGCGGACGACTCCCAGCTCATTCCGCCGAGCAATCCGATCGTCTTCATAAGCGGATACAGTAGCATCCCTTGTCATCCATAAGGATGACTTTGAGTTCTTGTCTCCCGTCTCCTGTAGGCGCCCGCCGCCTGCGCCCGGTTTCCCGGGGAGCCGGCGGCGGGCGCGCGTGTCAGGACTCTGCGGACCCTTCCCGCATGACGTTCTGGAAGGCAGTCATACACGCCATGCAGTGGTGGTCCGTTTCGGCGCTGCCACCCGACTGGAGGGGGCGGCCGCAGAGGGTGGCCCGGCGGTCCCGGGCGACGACGTGCCATACGAGGCCAGGCCCTGAGGCCGCCTCACCGACCTGCATTTCATACATGAGAGTGCTCCATGTGGTGGACAGCTCTTGTACCCACCAAAGCAGTGCGCGGCGCCGGAAGCCTGACGGGTGAGCCGTCCGGGTGACCCGCGTCCGGCCCGCGCGTCGGCCGGCCCCGGCGCCGCGGCTCGGCCTAGGGTGGCGCCCCGCGGCCACGGAAGAAGGACTCAGGGGCATGCACGCGATCTTGCACGCACTGTCGATCACTGGTGCGATGACCTGGCAGATCACCTGGGCGCTGATCCTGGGGTTCGCCCTGTCCGCCGTCGTCCAGGCCGTGGTGCGGAAGTCCACCGTCGTCTCCCTGCTCGGTGACGACCGGCCCCGCACCCTCGCGATCGCCGCCGGTCTCGGCTCGGCGTCGTCCTCCTGTTCCTACGCCGCCGTCGCGCTGGCGCGGTCCCTGGTGCGCAAGGGTGCCGACTTCACCGCCGCGATGGCCTTCGAGATCGCGTCCACCAATCTGGTCATCGAGCTCGGGGTGATCCTGGCCCTGCTGCTGGGCTGGCAGTTCACCCTGGCGGAGTTCGTCGGCGGCCCGATCATGATCATCGTTCTGGCGGTGCTGTTCCGGCTGTTCCTGCGCGAGGGGCTGCTGCGCGAGGCGCGCGAGCAGGCCGGTCGCGGGCTGGCCGGATCGATGGAGGGGCACGCGGCGATGGACATGTCCGTGCGGCGCGAGGGCTCGTTCGCCGGGCGGCTGCTGTCCGGGGAGGGCTTCACCTCGACCGCGCACGTCTTCGCCATGGAGTGGGCCGCCATCCTGCGCGACCTCGTGATCGGCCTGCTCATCGCCGGAGCGATCGCCGCGTGGGTGCCGGACTCCTTCTGGCAGTCCTTCTTCTTCGAGGGTCACCCGCTCGCATCGAAGGTGTGGGGCCCGCTCATCGGCCCGCTGGTCGCGATCGCCTCGTTCGTCTGCTCCATCGGCAACGTGCCGCTGGCGGTGGTGCTCTGGAAGGGGGGCATCAGCTTCGGCGGGGTCGTCGCCTTCATCTTCGCCGACCTGCTGATCCTGCCGATCCTCAACATCTACCGGAAGTACTACGGTGCGCGAACGATGCTCTTCCTGCTCGGCACCTTCTATCCGGCCATGGTGGTCGCCGGCTACGTCGTGGAGTTCGGATTCGGGGCGCTGGGGCTCATTCCCGACCGCGCGGACGCGGAGATCCCGATGGAGGGGGTGAGCTGGGACTACACGACCTGGCTGAACATCGTGTTCCTGCTGCTCGCCGGAGCCCTGCTGTGGAGGTTCTTCCGCACCGGCGGAACGTCGATGCTCCGCATGATGGGTGGCGCTCCCACCCGCTGACGCGCGCCCGCCGACGCTCACGCGGCGGCACACAAAAAAGCACCCCGACCGAATTGACGGCCGGGGTATTCGTCTGCGTATATTTAATGTTTCACGCCTTGGTGAAAGCAGGGCGTGAAGAAGCTTTACGGGGACATCGTATCGGGTCGGGAGTGGAATTGTCAACCGTGGAATTCCGTAATGAACAGCAATTCATCGACGAGCTCTATGCCCGCCTCGACGACCTGCGTGACCAGGCCGAACACGCCGTACAACACGCGCTGGCCGACGCGGGGAGCGGGTTTCAGGCGCGGCTGGAGCGGGATGTGGTCGTCGCCGAGCAGACCGGCCTGCTTTCCGCACTGAACGCGGGCGAGACCGGTCTGTGTTTCGGCCGGCTTGAGTTCTCCGACGGGCAGGACCACCACATCGGCCGTATCGGAATCAGGCAGGACGACGCGGACCGCACCCCCCTGGTCCTCGACTGGCGGGCCGAGGTGGCGCGCCCGTTCTACCTCGCGACCGGGCACTTCCCCATGGGGCTGCGACGCCGCCGCCACATCACGACCCGCGGGCGCGAGGTCACGGCCCTGCACGACGAGATCCTCGATCTCGCCGACACCGAGCGCACGGGCCACGAGGGGGCCGACGCGGACGCCGTGCTGCTCGCCGCGCTCGACGCCGCCCGCACCGGCCGGATGCACGACATCGTGCAGACCATCCAGGCCGAACAGGACCGCATCATCCGCTCGCCCCACCGCGGCGTACTGGTGGTGGAGGGCGGTCCGGGCACCGGGAAGACGGCCGTCGCCCTGCACCGCGCCGCCTACCTGCTCTACGCCCACCGCGAGCTGCTCGCCAAGCGCGGCGTGCTGATCGTCGGACCCAACCCGGCCTTCCTCGGCTACATCGGCGAGGTGCTGCCCTCCCTCGGGGAGACCGGCGTGCTGCTCTCCACCCTCGGCGAGCTGTTCCCGGGCATCCGGGCGACCGGCACCGACCGCCCCGGCGCCGCGGCCGTGAAGGGCCGCGCCGAGATGGCCGAGGTCCTCGCGCGCGTCGTACGCGACCGGCAGGCACTGCCCGAGACCGTACCCGCGGGCAGCGGCGAGGACAGCGCCCGGCTCCCGGAGCCGGCCCTGGAGATCGACCACGACGACTACGGCACCCTGCTGCTGGACCGGACCATGGCGCACGAGGCCCGGGACCGGGCGCGCGCCACCGGACTGCCGCACAACCTGGCCCGCCCGTACTTCGCGTTCCACCTCATCGACGCCCTCACGCGGCAGCTCGCCGACCGGCTCGGAGCCGATCCGTACGGCGGCCCCAACCTGCTGGGCGCCGACGACGTCGCGCAGCTCGGCAAGGAGATCGCGACCAGTGCCGAGGTGCACTCCGCGATCGACAGCCTCTGGCCGCCCCTCACGCCCCGGCAGTTCATCGCCGACTTCCTCGCCGACCCCACGCACCTGCCCTCCGGCGAAGCCGATTTGATCCGACGCACCACGGACGACTGGACGCCGGCCGACGTCCCGCTGCTCGACGAGGCCGCCGAGCTGCTCGGGTTCGACGACAGTGCGCAGCGCGCCGCCGAGGAGCGGCAGCGGCAGGAGCGCATCGCGTACGCGCAGGGCGTCCTGGACCTGTCGCAGGGATCCGAGTCGTACGAATTCGAGGACATGGAGAACGAGTTCCTCGCCGCGCACGACGTCATCGACGCGGAACGCATGGCGGAGCGGCACGAGGAAGCCGACCACCGCAGTGCGGCCGAGCGGGCTGCCGCCGACCGCGCGTGGGCGTTCGGACACGTCATCGTGGACGAGGCGCAGGAACTGTCCGAGATGGCCTGGCGGTTGCTGATGCGGCGCTGCCCCACCCGTTCCATGACACTGGTGGGCGACCCGGCCCAAACCGGCGACGAGGCCGGCTGCGGATCGTGGGAGCGGATCCTGGACCCGTACGTCGGGGACCGTTTCGAGCTGGTCCGCCTCGGCGTCAACTACCGTACGCCCGCGGAGATCATGGACGTCGCGGCCGCCGTGCTCCGCGCCCGGCATCCCGGATTCGAGCCGCCGAGCTCGGTGCGGTCCACGGGGCAGCGGCCCTGGGTGCGGGCCACGGACGACCTCGCCCGTACCGTCGCGGACGCGGTGGGCAGCGCCGCCGGGACCGATGGGGGGCGGGGCGGCCGGCTGGCGGTGATCGCGCCGCGCCCGCTGCACGAGGCGCTGGCCGCCGGGCTGCCCGGCGTACGGGTGGGGGAGGAGCCGGACCTGACCCGGCCGGTCGTCCTGCTGGACCCGCGGCAGGCCAAGGGGCTGGAGTTCGACTCGGTGATCGTCGTGGAGCCCGCGGACCACGAACCGAGCGACCTGTACGTCGCCCTGACCCGGGCGACCCAGACCCTCGGCGTGGTGCACACGGGCCGGCTGCCGGAAGGGCTGGACGGGCAGCCGTAACCGCGGGGGAAGGATGGGCGGGAGGGGCGCGTCAGACGGCGGCGGGCGAGAGGCGCTCCACCCGCTCGCCGTCCACGTGCTGGCCGTCCACTCGCCCGCCGTCCACCGGCTCGCCGTCCACCCGCTCGTGCTCCGCGCGCACCGGGCGCGTGGCCAGGCGTTCCAACTGCTCCAGGCGGGCGCGGGTCTCCTCGTCGAGCGGCACCATCGTCAGCAGGCGCGGGCCCGCCGCCGGCCCGAGCCACAGGTTGGTGTGCTCCAGGTGCAGCAGACCGACGTGCGCGTTGCGGATGTACTTGGTCCGGCCGCCCTGGCCGACCACCTCGTGTCGTGCCCACACCTCCCGGAACTCCGCCGACTCCGCCTCCAGCCGCGCCAGCAGGGCCTTCCAGGCGGGTTCGGCGAGGTGCTCCGCCATGGCCGCCCGGAACTTGGCGGCGATGTTGCGGTTCACTTCGGCGACTTCGACGAGGGAGGCCCGCCAGTCCGCGTTGGTGAACGCCAGCCACAGGCAGTTGCGGTCCTCGGGCGGCAGTGCGTCCAGGTCGCACAGCAGCCGCCCGTACGTCGCGTTGTACGCGAGGATGTCGTAGCGGCTGTTCTGGATGCAGGCCGGGATCGGCCCGAGCTGGTCGAGCACCGCCTGCAGTGCCGGGGTCACGCTCGGGCACGGGGCGTGCGGGGTGGGATCGAGGCTGCCGGCCAGCGCGAACAGGTGGGTGCGCTCACTGGAGTCCAAGAGCAGGGCGCGCGCCAAGGCGTCCAGCACCTGCGGGGAGACCTGGATCTCCCGGGCCTGTTCCAGCCAGGTGTACCAGGTGACACCGACGGCGGAGAGCTGGGCGACCTCCTCGCGGCGCAGTCCCGGGGTGCGCCGGCGGCGGCCGCGCGGCAGCCCCACCTGCTCCGGTGTGATCCGCTCACGGCGGCTGCGCAGGAAATCGGCCAGCTCGTGCCGGCGTACGTCGCTGTCCGGGGCCACAGTGGTCATGGAACCAGGGTGCCCTACCGCTGATCCCGTTGCCAGGTAGTCCTTGTACCAGGATAAGAAGACTCTGGTACCAGGCTGGGAGTGGGGCGATCGTTTCCGGTGTGAGCGAAACAACGGTACGCACCACCCACCACTCCCCGTCGACCCCCGCCGGCCCGGTCCCCGCGCCGACCCCGTCCGCACCCGGCCCCCGGCACCCGGCGGCGATCGGCCCGCTCGGACTGTTCACCGTCCTGCTCGGTGCGGCCCTGCCCCTGATCGACTTCTTCATCGTCAATGTGGCGCTGCCCGCCATCGACACCGACCTCGGCGCCGGCCCCGCCACGCTGGAACTGATCGTCGGCGGCTACGGCGTCACGTACGCCGTCCTCCTCGTCCTCGGCGGGCGCCTCGGCGACATGGCCGGACGACGCCGGCTCTTCCTGATCGGCATGGCCGCCTTCGGCCTCACCTCGCTCTTCTGCGGCGTGGCCCCCACCGCCTGGACCCTGGTCGGGGCACGGGTGGCCCAGGGCGCCGCGGCCGCCCTGATGCTGCCGCAGGTGCTCGCCACCATCCAGGCGACCACCCAGGGGCCGCGCCGGGCCCGGGCGATGAGCCTGTACGGGGCCACCGCCGGACTGTCCATGGTCGCCGGGCAGATCCTGGGCGGCGTCCTGGTCGCCGCCGACGTGGCCGGCCTCGGCTGGCGCTCCGTGTTCCTGGTGAACGTGCCGGTGGTGCTCCTCGGGCTGGTGCTCGCCACCCGGGCCGTGCCGGAGACCCGCTCCGACCGGCCGGCCTCGGTCGACGTCCCGGGAACCCTCCTGCTCGCCCTGTCCCTGGTCTCCCTGCTGCTGCCGCTCACCGAGGGCCGGGCCGCCGGCTGGCCGCTGTGGACGTGGCTGTCGCTCGCGCTCTTCCCGTTCGCCGCCACCGCCTTCTATCTGACCGAGCGCCGCGCCGACCGGCTCGGACGCACCCCGCTGGTGCCGCCGAGCCTGCTGCGCCTCCAGTCGCTGCGGCAGGGCCTGGTCATGGTGGTGCCGTTCTCGATCGGCTTCAGCGGATTCATGTTCGTCATCGCGGTGGTGCTGCAACAGGGCCTGCGCATGGGCCCGGTGGCCGCTGGGCTCGCCCTCGTACCGATGGCGCTGGCCTTCTTCGCGGCCTCGCTCGCCGGGCCGCGGCTGGTCGGCCGGTTCGGCAGTCGGGTCGTCACCGCCGGCGGCGTCATCCAGGCCGTTGGCATCGCCCTGATCCTCCTCGCGGTCCTGCGCGGCTGGGCGGACCTCGGGCTCGCCGCACTCGCCCCCGGTGTGGCCGTCGCCGGTCTCGGCCAGGGCCTCCAACTGCCCGTGCTGATGCGGATGATGCTCTCGGACGTACCGGCCGATCGGGCCGGCGTGGGCGGCGGCGTCATGGTCACCACCCAGCAGTCCGCGCTCGCCCTCGGCGTCGCGACCCTGGGTAGCCTCTTCCTCGCCCTCGCCCCGGCGGTGGGCATGCGCGACGCACTCGCCGTCACGCTGCTGGTCCAGCTGGGCATGGTCGCCGTGACGGTACTGCTGAGCCTGCGCCTTCCGCGGGTCATGCGGTGAGCCCCGCACCGCGCCCCGGCGGGCCATGGCCCGCCGGGGCCCGCGGCGTTCGCCGACGGCCGCAGCCGGGCAGTCAGGTGGGGTGTCACGAGACGCTGTCGTTCCCGTACAGTCCGTGATGTCAATGCTCCACCGGGAGCCAGGGTCAGGACCGGGACCGGGGGCAGCGGTCGAACAGGAGAAGACCCGGACAGGAGAAGACCCGTGGCCACCGAAGCCGGCTTCGACCCCCGCCCGCACTCCGCCCCCACGAGCCGTCCGGTCCCCGAACTGGACGCGGCCCTCGTGGAGCGGTGGCGCTCCGACGGGGCCGAACTGGTCGACCTGTTGGCCCTGGTGCGCGAACGGCTCGGCGGCGTAGCGGCGTTCCGCCTCGGGCCGGGCCCCACGGTCCTGGTCACGGACCCCCGGGCCGTCCAGCACGTCCTGGCCCTGCACCCGGACCGGTACGTCAAGCGCTCCCACCGTGCCCGCCTACTGATCGGGGACGGCGTGCTCGCCGCCACCGGCGAGGCCTGGAAGAGCCAACGGCGGCTCCTGCAATCCCAGTTCACCGGTACCGGGATGCGCCGCTACGAGCAGCGGATCGCGGAGGCCGCCCGGGTCACCGCCGAGCGCTGGGCCGGGTACGCCCGTACCGGGCAGAGGTTCGACCTCGGGCTGGAGATGCGCCGCTTCGCCCTGGACACCATCTGGCGCTCCCTCACCGGACACCCCCTCGATGCCGCTACCGAGCACGAGCTGAACGCCGTCGCCACCGTGGTGGCCGCCCTGCCGACCCTCCCGGCCGATGCCGTGGACGCCCGGCAGGCCGTCGCCGACGACCTCGCCAGGATCGACGCCGTCGCCCACCTCGCCATCGAGGCCGCCCGCGGCGGCGCCGCGGGACCCGACGGCCCGGGCCTCCTGCACCTCCTGCTCGATGCGGCCGCCGAGCACCCCGAGTACACCGACAAGCTGATCCGCGACGAGCTGATCACGCTGCTCGTGGCCGGCCACGAGACCACCGCCACCACCCTGACCTGGCTCTACCTGCTGCTCGACCGCCACCCCGGGGCCCGCGGGGAAGCCCTTGCCGCGGGCCCGGCCGGTTCGGCCCAGCGCCGCCGGGCCGTCCAGGCCCTGGTCCACGAGACGCTCCGGCTCTACCCGTCCGCATGGATCCTGCCCCGCTACGCCGTCGAGGACGACGTCCTGGCCGGCCACGCCGTCGAAGCCGGCTCCGACGTGGTGGTCTGCCCGTACCTCACGCACCGCGACCCCGAACTGTGGCCGGAGCCCGAGCGGTTCGACCCCGGGCGGTTCACCGGGCCCGACGGCAGGCCGACCCGCCCCGGTGCCTACCTGCCCTTCGGCATCGGCCCCCGCGCCTGCCTCGGCCTCCAGTTCGCGCTGCGCGAGTCGACCGTCCTCCTCGAACACCTGCTGCCGGCCCACAGCCCGGTCCTGCACTCCGTGCCCGCGAAGGCCGCGTACAGCATCACCGTCCGCCCCGACGGCCCCGTCCCGGCGACCCTCACCACCTAGGCCGGACCCCGCTCACCAGACCCGGGCCGGTCCGGGTCCGGCCGGTCCAGGTCTGGCATGAAGCAGTGAATCGGTGCTTCAATCCTTCCATGCCCTACCGTCGTCCCCCCGCCGTACAGGCCCGCCTCGACGCCCGGCGCGACCAGGTGCTGGAAGCCGCCGTCCACCTGCTCTCCCGAGAGGGGTACGGCGGATGCTCGGTCGCCGCGATCGCGGCCGAAGCGCGCATCGCCACCGGCAGCGTCTACCAGTCGTTCTCCGGGAAGTCCGAGCTGGCCGCCGCCCTCTTCCGGACCCTGGTGGCCCGCGAGCTGGAGGCGGTGACCGCCGCGACGCAACGCCCGGGCGGCGCCGCCCAGCGGGTGGCCGCCGCCGTGGAGACCTTCGCGTACCGGGCGCTGCAAGCGCCGCGCCGCGCCTTCGCCCTGCTCGCGGAGCCGGCCGACCCAGCCGTCGACACCGAACGCCTCGTCTTCCGGAGGGCGTTCCGCGACGTGTACGCCGAACAGATCGCAGTCGGCGTGGCCACCGGGGAACTCCCGCCGCAGTCACCCGAGTTGACGGCCGCCGCACTCGTCGGCGCGATCGCAGAAGCGCTCGTCGGACCACTGGCGGACGGAGACGCGGCCCCCGGGGACGTCATCCCCGGCCTGATCACCTTCACCCTGCGTGCCCTTGGAGGACACGATGCCGCAGACGCATGAGGTCACCAACCAGGTGCCCCCGCACCACGGTTACGACGCGGCCGACGACCCGGCCCTGCTGGAGGCGGTCGCCCGCGAGGGCGCCGACTGGGCGGTACCCGAGATCCACCGCCTCGGCGTCCTCGCCGGTTCCGAGCGGGCCGCGGAGTGGGGCCGCGTCGTCAACGAGAACCCGCCGGTGCTGCGCACCCACGACCGCTACGGCCACCGGATCGACGAGGTGGAGTTCCACCCGTACTGGCACGAACTGATGGGCACCGCCGTCTCCCACGGGCTGCACGCCGCGCCCTGGGCGCAAGACCGGCCCGGCGCCCACGTCGCCCGGGCCGCGAAGTTCCTCGTCTGGGGCCAGGTCGAGGCGGGCCACTCCTGCCCCGTCTCCATGACGTACGCCGCGGTGCCCGCGCTGCGCGCGACCCCGGAACTCGCCGCCTGGCTGGAGCCGCTGCTCGCCTCCCGCACGTACGACTTCGGACTCCGCCGGCCCGACACCAAGCAGGGCCTGATCGCGGGCATGTCGATGACCGAGAAGCAGGGCGGCTCCGACGTACGCGCCAACACCACGACGGCCGTCCCGGCCCCGGACGGCAGCTACCGGCTGACCGGGCACAAGTGGTTCACCTCCGCGCCCATGTCGGACGTCTTCTTGACCCTCGCGCAGGCCCCGGGCGGACTGTCCTGCTTCCTGCTGCCGCGGGTGCTCCCGGACGGCAGCCGCAACCGTCTGCTGCTCCAGCGGCTCAAGGACAAGCTCGGAAACCGCTCCAACGCCTCCGCCGAGATCGAGTACGACGAGGCGTTCGGTTGGCTGGTGGGGGAGGAGGGCCGCGGCGTCGCGACCATCATCGAGATGGTCAACATGACCCGCCTCGACTGCGTGCTCGGCGGGGCGTCCGGCATGCGCCTCGGTGTCATACGCGCCGTCCACCACGCCACCCACCGGCGGGCGTTCGGCAAGGCGCTCGTCGACCAGCCCCTGATGCGCAACGTCCTCGCCGACCTCGCCCTCGAATCCGAGGCGGCGACGGCCGTGGCCCTGCGCCTCGCGGGCGCCACGGACCGCGTCGCCCGGGGAAGGCAGGACGAGGCGCTGTTGCGCCGGCTGGGGCTGGCCGTCACCAAGTACTGGGTCTGCAAGCGCGCCCCCGGGCATGCCGCGGAAGCCCTCGAATGCCTGGGCGGCAACGGCTACATCGAGGACTCCGGCATGCCCCGCCTCTACCGGGAGGCCCCGCTGTCATCGATCTGGGAGGGCTCCGGGAACGTCGCCGCCCTCGACTCGCTGCGGGCCATGGCCCGCCAACCCGAGACCGTCGAAGCCCTCTTCGAGGAAGTCGGGCGGGCGGCGGGCGCCGACCGGCACCTGGACGCGGCGGTGGCCGGACTGCACAAGCACCTGGCCGACCCCGCCGAGGCCGAGTACCGGGCCCGGCAGCTCACCGAGACGATGGCCCTGGTCTTCCAGGCATCGCTGCTGCTGCGCCATGCCCCGGGCGCGGTCGCCGAGGCCTTCTGCGCCTCCCGGCTGGGCGGCGAGCACGGAGGCGCGTACGGGACGCTGCCGACGGGGGTGGACACCGAGGCCATCCTGGAGCGGGCCCGGACCGCCGGGGAGAGCGCCGGCTGACCGACCGCGGCGTCGGCGCGCTCGGCTGCGGCGCACCCGGTCAGGCGCGGCGCCGCCGGGTGCGCAGGGCCACGTACCCCGTGAGCCCGCCGAGCGTGACGCACAGCGGCGAATAAAGCCGCAGGTCCCAGTGCCGGAACTCGGCCGGCTTGGAGCCCAGTTCGAGCCCGGAAGCCGCGAGGCCGCCGATGCCTCGTGCCGCGAGCACGCCGGACACCACCCAGAGTCCGGCCCGTACCGGCCGGAACCGGCCGATCCGGCTCGTCGGCCGGGCACCGGTCAGCACCATGCCCGCGGCGGCGCCCAGCAGGCCCGCCACGGCGAACGTCAGCGGCCCGGAAGGCAGTTGCGACTCGTCCACTCCGACCACCACGGACGCGAAGTCCGCCCGCGAGTCCAGCGGCCACGGCGAGAACACCCACACCACGTGCAGAGCCCCCGCAGAGAGCAGCCCCCCGCCCGCCGCCACCGCCGCGCCGCGCACCGCGGCGCCCACCGGCCCGGTGCGTACCTCCGCGACTCCGTTCCCCGCCGCCGCACCGAAAAGCCTGGTCATGGCGCTCATGCCGTCACCTCTCTCCCCAGTTCCATACACCACTGTATGGATGTTCCGTACAGTACTGTATGGAACATGGCCAAGGGGAGAGTGACCAAGGACGACTGGACGATGGCGGCGCTGCGGGCACTGGCCCGGGGCGGCCTCCCGGCGGTGGCGGTGGACGTCCTCGCCCGCGAACTCGCGGTGTCTCGCGGCAGTTTCTACTGGCACTTCGAGAACCGCGAAGCCCTGCTCGTGGCGGCCCTGGAGACGTGGGAGCGGCACGCCACCGCGGAGGTCATCACCGCCGTCAGGGCGGAGGGGGACCCGCGGGCGCGGGCGCGGATGCTGTTCGCCGTCGCGCTGGGTACCGAGGAGATCGCCGGGCTGGAACCCGCGCTGGTCGCGCACACCGCGCACCCGGCGGTCGCCGAGGTCGTCGCCCGGGTCACCCGGACCCGGCTCGACTTCCTGGCGGAGATCTTCGGCGGACTGGGCTTCGGGCCACAGGAGGCCCGCCACCGCGCCCTCGCCGGGTACGCCGCCTACCTGGGCTGGCTGGAACTGCGCCGGACCGCACCCGACACGGCCCCCGAGGCACTGTCGGACGGCCCGGGTGCGGAGGCTGCACTCGACCACTTCATCACGATGATCCTGACCCCTGCGCAGTCGCCCGCGTAGACCGCCGCCCGTGCGCCCGTGCCGTACCGCCGAGACACCAGTCCGCCGGACGCAGAGCTGTCACGGCCCGGACCAGTCGAAGGTGATGTGCTTGCTGGACTGGCCCTCCCGGCTCCACTGGAACCCGAAGGCATCGGCCCGGTCCGCCGTCGACCGGCCCCAGGTCGCGGTCTGGCCGGGCCCGGTCTCCGACCCCGGCAGGTTCGTCGACTGGACGCGCGCGCCCTCCGGCGTCGTGGGTCCGGTCAGGGCCTCCGCGCTCGCCTCGACCCGACCGGGAATCGAGGCCCGCCAGCTGGAGAGGTCGTCCGCGACCTCCACCTCGACGGGGGCGAAGTCCATGCCCCGCATCTCGGCGCCGAGCGCGGTCATCATCTCGACGGGCCAGCTGCCCGCCTGCCCACCGAAGATCATCTGGAGCGCCTCGCGCTGTGCGTCGTCGGCACTCTCGTCGAGGAACACCGCCGCGTACGCGTCCGAGTGCTCGGCTGTCCACAGGTTGCCGACGAAGGACGCGAGCATCAGCACGTTGAGGCCGTCGAGCGTCACGTCGCCGTAGCGGCCCTCGCGGATGTGCCAGACCAGGACGCCGTCGCAATCACCGAAGGTGGGCGGCTGCGCGAAGGAGCAGGGGCACGGCACATTGCACTTGCACGTATCGAACCAGTCCCCGACGACGTGCCACTTCGGAATCGTCGCTGTCGTCTCTGACATCTCGCCGCCTCCTCGTGACCCAGCACCGGACGGCGGTCTCTTGAGGTCGGCGAACCCCCGGGGAACAAGCATCACCGGCACACGCCCGGTCGCACGGGTCTCCTCCGCCATTCTCCCCCTCCACACCACGGCGTGTCATCCGCCCGCGTCACCATGTGCGCGAACGGCCGCTGTGCTGTGCTGGAGGGGTGCGTCTCGACCGGAAGGCCTTTCCACCGCCCCTGAGGCCGGCGAACCTGCTGTCGGTACGGGAGCTCGCGCTCGCCTGGCTGCTCATGGCGCTGCTGGCGCTGCTCGGCTGGGTCCTCGTCGTCGGCCAGGCCCGGGACATGGGCGTCGAGCCGGGGACCATGGGCATGGGCGTGCCACTGTTCCTGGCCTTCTGGCTGGTCATGATGATCGCCATGATGTTCCCGTCCGTGGCGCCGGTGGCCATCACCTGGGCACGGGCCATCGGCCGCCAGTCGACCGGAGTGGTCCGGGCGGCCCGGACCACCCAGTTCGTGGGCGGCTACCTGCTGGCCTGGACGGCGTTCGGCCTCCTCACGTACGGGATCCTCGCCGCGACCGGGGCCCTGGTGCAGGACCATCCCACGGCCGGCCGCTGGATCGGGGCCGGCGCCTTCCTGCTCGCCGGACTCCAGCAGCTCGGCCCGCTCAAGGACGTGTGCCTGCGCCACTGCCAGAGTCCGCTGGGCCAGCTCGTCCGCTACGCCGGCTTCCGCCCCCGCGCCCGTGACCTGCGGGTCGGCATGCACCACGGGCTGTACTGCGTCGGATGCTGTTGGGGACTGATGATCGTTCTCATTCCGCTCGGCGTCATGAACATCCTGGCGATGGCGGCGCTGGCCGTGGTGATCTTCGTGGAGAAGCTGTGGCGGCTGGGCCCCGTGTTCTCGAAGGCCGTCGGCGTCGCCTTCCTGGCCCTCGCCGTGCTGGCCCCGTTCCAGAGCTGGCTGCTGCCCGGCCTGGAGACCCCGCAATCAACCATGACGGACATGCTTCTAGGCTGAGACGATGGACCGATTAACCGACGTGCCCAAGAGTCTCGCCCAGGCGAACGACTACGACGGTTTCGCCGAGGCGTACGCGGCGGAGAACGAGAACAGCCTCGTGAACGCGTACTACGAGCGGCCCGCGATGCTAGCCCTCGCAGGAGACGTGGCCGGTCGCCGGATCCTGGACGCCGGCTGCGGCTCGGGCCCCCTGACCGCTGCACTACGAGACCGCGGTGCCGTCGTCACCGGCATCGACGTGAGCGCCGGGATGTTGGCGTTGGCCAGGCGGCGGCTCGGTGACGACGCGGACCTGCACGTGGTCGACCTGAGCGATCCCCTGCCGTTCGCCGACGATGCGTTCGACGACGTGGTCGCGTCGCTGGTGCTGCACTACCTGGAGGACTGGGGGCCGACCCTGGCCGAGTTGCGGCGAGTGCTCAGGCCCGGCGGTCGGCTGATCGCGTCGGTGGACCACCCCTTCGTGGCCTATACGATCCATGACCCTCGGCCCGACTACTTCGCGACCACCAGCTATGACTTCGACTGGACGTTCAACGGGCGGTCCGTCCCGATGAGGTTCTGGCGCAAGCCGTTGCACGCGATGACCGATGCCTTTACCACCGCCGGATTCCGCCTGTCCGTCATCAGCGAGCCGCAGCCCGACCCCGCCGCCCGTGAGCTGTTCCCCGACGACTTCGCTGACCTTTCGCGCAAGACCACCTTTCTGTTCTTCGTCGTCGAGATGCCGCCGTCGGCTGAGGACCCGCACGAGTAGCCAGTCGGCGGATCACGAGCGTGATCGCCGGAAACAGCGCCCAGCGCGAGAGGTCGGGCGGCCCGGCGGTTGCGGTGTCACGTCGGGCCGCTGCTCGGGGAGCCGCCGGACCACGGCAGAACGCTCGGTCAGCTGCTGACCCAGCAGTCGGCTCTCGGTGGTCGACTGGTGCAGGCCGCCGACGGGCGCTGCGACATCGGCCTCCGTACGGAGTGGGACCACGACCCCGCCCGGGCCGTGACGATCACCCCCCTGAACTGGCGGCGTCGCGTGGTCGGCCAGGGACCGACGTCGTCCCGTCCCGTCCCGGGCCCGGGGTGCGGGTCGTCCGGCGTGATCCGGAAGAGAGGCCTGTCCCTGTTATCAAAGTCCCGCCTGGCCCGCGGCGCCCGGCACCGCACCTCGCTGCGGTGTCGGGGAGCCCGAGTACGTCCAGTACTCGGGCTCCCCTCCGCCTCGCGATGCCCGGCGCCCGGGGCGCCCTCCCAGCGGCCAGCACACCGCTGCCATAGGGGGCTCGAAGAACGAGTTCTTGGACGTTCCCGCGGTGGGGCTGACCAGTAAGTTTCACCTTGCCCGCGACGGCCGCGGCCGGCCCCTGGCGTTCGTGCTGACCGCGGGCACCCGCAACGGCTGCACCCGGGCCGAGACCGTCATCGGCCTCATCCGTGTCGCCGTCGGCGGGCGGGACGACCTCGTGTGAGGCCCGAGCGGGTCTTCGCCGACAAGGGCTACTCGTCCCGGACCTGCCGCGCCTACCTCCGCAGGCGTGGGATCAAAGCGACCATCCCGGAGCGGGCCGACCAACTCGCGGGCCGATCCCGGCGCCGGGAACCGGCCTGCCGCTTCGACCGGGCCGTCTACCGGCGCCGCAACGTCGTCGAACGCTGCTTCCACCGCCCACAAGCAGTGGCGCGGCATCGCCACCCGCTACGACAAGTACCCCGCCCACTACCAGGCAGCGATCACCCTCGCCCAGCACCCTCGTCTGGCTCGACAAGTGATCGACAAAACGCTGCCTAGGCCGGATCCCGGCGCGGAGTCGTGGCGCGGCGTACGGCTTCCGTCACCGCCGCGCGGTGGCGGGCCTGGCGCCCGGGCTCCCAGCCGGTGCCCGACTCGCCCGCCGCAGGGCCGCCCACCGCGCCGAACCAGGCCTGGGCCAGGCCCGTCACCAAGGTGAGGACGTCGGCCGGATCCATCGAGGCGTCGACGTGGCCCGCCTTCTGCGCCTCCTCCACGGCCTCGATCTTGCCGCGGTAGGACGCCGCCACCACCGGGTCCGCGGCGCCGGGCCGTTCCAGCTGCTTCCACAGCATCAGCCGCATCAGGGACGGCTGTGCGACCAGGTGGTCGAAGACGGCGCCCGCGTAACCCGGCAGGTCCCCGGCGTTGAAGGGGACCGACTCCGCACCCGTCTCCAGCGCCCGCTGGAGCACGGCGTCGAAGAGCTGCTCCTTGTTGCCGTAGTAGACGTAGATGAGCCGTTTGTTCGCCTGCGCGGCCTCGGCGATGCGGTCGACGCGCGCGCCGGCGATGCCGTACGCGGCGAACTCGGAGAACGCCGCGTCGAGCAGGCGTGCCTTGGTCGCGCTGGAATCCCGTGCCATGGGCGAAGCCTAGCAAGTAACTATCTGGTTATTGACATGCGGCGCGCGTCGAGTGCATAGTCGAACTATCCAGTTAGTTACTTACTGAGGAGCACACGCCATGGAGATCCGCGCACTGGGTGGTCAGGGCCTTGAGGTCGGCGCCGAAGGCCTCGGCCTGATGGGCATGAGCGCCCACTACGGAGCCACCGACGAGACCGAGTCCCTCGCCACCATCGACCGCGCCCTGGAGCTGGGCGTCACCCTGCTCGACACGGCCGAGGGCTACGGCCCCTTCCTCAACGAGCAGCTCCTCGGCAAGGCCCTGACCGGCCGCCGGGACGCCGCCGTCGTCGCCACCAAGACGGGCGTCGAGTTCACCGACGAGGGCGCCCTCCGCGGCCACAACGCGACCCCCGAGTACATCCGCCGCTCGGCCGACCGCTCCCTGCGCCACCTCGGCACCGACCACATCGACCTCTACTACCTGCACCGCGTCGACCCCGACGTCCCGATCGAGGAGAGCGTCGGCGCCCTGGCCGAGCTCGTCGCCGCCGGCAAGGTCCGCCACATCGGCCTGTGCGAAGCCGCGCCCGCCACCATCGCCCGCGCGCACGCCGTGCACCCGCTCGCCGCCGTACAGACCGAATACAGCCTCTTCGAGCGCGGCATCGAGCACGACGGCGTCCTCGACACCCTGCGCGAGCTCGGCATCGGGCTCGTCGCGTACTCGCCGCTCGGCCGGGGCTTCCTGTCCGGCGCGATCACCACCCCGGACGATTTCGCCGCGGACGACTTCCGCCGTACGGACCCGCGCTTCCAGGGCGAGAACTTCGCCCGCAACCTGGCCGTCGTCGAGCAGGTGCGCCGCCTCGCCGCGGAGAAGGGCGTCACCCCCTCACAGCTGGCCCTGGCCTGGACGCTGCGCCGGGGTGCCGTGCCGATCCCGGGCACCAAGCGCCGCCGGTACCTGGAGGAGAACATCGCCGCCACCGCGGTGGCGATCACCGACGCCGACCTGGCCGCCATCGACGCGGTGGCCCCGCACGGAGTGGTCTCGGGCGACCGCTACGCCCCTGAGCTGATGACGTCCCTGAACGGCTGACGTCCGCGATCCCCGATCGTGCCGGGCCGCAACCGGTGGGGGAGGGGCGGGCGTCTTCGTCCGCGGCGGCGCAGAGCCGCGGGGAGACAGGGGGCGGGCCATGGAGCGCGGGCGCAAGAGCAGGGTGCTGCTCGTAGGGGTCGTGGCAGTCGCGGCGATGGGGGTCGCGGGGTGTTCGCCGCACGAGGTGCCCGGCCCCGGCGGCGCCCCGGGGTCCGGCGCGGCATCGCCGTCCGGGGGCCCGTCCGGTGTTCCGGGGGCCGGCGGCGTTCCCTCGGCCAGTGCGAGCGTGAGCGCGAGCCCGATGCCGTCCGGCCCGGTGGGGGCAAAGCCCGTCGTACGGACCGGAGTTCCGTGGAACCTCGACCGCCTCGACCAGCGCAGCCGCCCGCTCGACGGTAAGTTCACCGCGCGGGCCGACGGCAGCGGGGTGCACGTCTACGTGATCGACACCGGACTCGACGTCAAGCATGCGGAGTTCGGTGGTCGGGCGGTCCTCGGCGCCGACTTCGTTGGGGACCCGGACGCCGGTGACTGTTTCGACGGCAGCGGACTCGGTCACGGCACGTTCGTCGCCGGCATCATCGGCGGCAGCACGTACGGGGTCGCCCCGAAGGCGGGCATCGTGCGGGTCCAGGCGATCGCCTGCGAGGAGGGCAGCGGCCCCCACGCGAAGGACGTCACCCCGGGCACCGCGCCGGAGGATTCCGTCGTCAAGGCCGTGGAGTGGGTGACCGCCCACGCGCAGCGACCGGCCGTGGTGAACATGTCCCTCAACCTCAAGGGTCGTTCCACTGCCCTCGACGCCGCCGTCCAGCACATGATCGAAGCGGGGATCACCACGGTCGTCGCGGCCGGGAACTTCAACGACGACTCCTGCGGCCACTCCCCGGCCGGCGCCCACGGCGCGATCGTCGTCGCCGCCGCGACCGCCGACGACCGCCACTGGAGCGACGGGAGCAGCTTCGGCTCCGGCCACGGCCCCTGCGTGGACCTCTACGCCCCTGCGGAGAAGATCACCTCGGCGGTCGCGGGCGGCTCCACCGCCACCAGCGACTCCGCCGCCACCTCGTGGGCCGCCCCGCACGTCACCGGCGCCGTCGCCCTCTACCTGAGCGCACACCCCGCGGCGACGCCCGCCCAGGTCCGCAGCTGGCTCACCGAACAGGCCGTCCGCGACGTCCTGACCGGGGTCCCGGCAGGCACCCCGAACCGGCTGCTCCACACCGGCGGCCTGTGACGGTGGCCCGTGCCGGCAGCCTGGGCCGGCAGGCCGTGACGCCGGGCCGTGACTCCGGGCCGTGACGCCGGGCCGTGACGCCGGGCCGTGACTCCGGGCCGTGACGTCAGGCCGTGACGGTCACCGGGGGCCGCCGGTGCTGCGGGCCGCTCCGGTCTCAGCCCCGCGGGTCCACCGGCGTGAGCACCCCGAGCCGGTCCTCGATCGCCTGGGCGGCGTCCAGGCACAGGTCCTCCCGGAATGCGCGCCCGACGATCTGAACCCCGCACGGAAGCCCGTCGACCACCCCCGTCGGCACGGCCACGGCCGGGACGCCCACGAAGCTGGTCACCGTGCACAGCCGCATGCCCGCCCCGACCCGGTCGCGGCCCGCCCGGTCGCGCGACTCCAGCCCCGGCTCGACCGGCGGCTCGGTGAACACGGGGCCGAGCAGCAGCGGGTACTCGTGCAGGAACTCCGCCCATGAGCGGCGGATGTTCAGCCAACGGCCCATCAGTTCCACGAGCTCGTCGCTGCTCGCGGGCGGGGTCTGCTCCATCATCATCGCCACGTACCGGTCCCCGCCCGCGCCGAGCAGCGTGCGCACCACCGGCCAGCTCCGGGCGAACTCGGTCACGGTGATCCGGCCGTACGCCTCCAGGGCTTCGGCCATGCGCGGTACGTCCGCCACCTCGCGGACCTCGTACCCCGCGTCGCGCAGCGCCCCGGCGGCGGCCGCCACGGCCGCGCGCACCGCGGGGTGGACGCCCTGACCGCCGGGATCGGCCACCACCGCGACCTTCACCGGTCCGGGCAGGGGTTCCCCGTACACGGGCACGGGCACGGCCCGCGGGTCGCGCGGATCGGTGCCGGCCAGTGCCTCGTACGCCAGCCGCAGGTCGCCCACCGACCGCGCCAGCGGCCCGTCGGTGACGAGCATCTGGGACGCCGGGCCGGGGTCGTCCGGGCCGAGGACGCGGTGGTCCGCCGGGAAGCGGCCCGTGGACGGCTTCAGCCCGGCCACCCCGCAGAACTGGGCCGGGATGCGCACCGATCCGCCCGAGTCGTTGCCGAGGCCGAGCGCCGCCATGCCCGTGGCGACGGCCACCGCGTCACCCCCGCTGCTGCCGCCCGGGGTCCGGGTGCGGTCCCACGGGTTGACCGTGTCGCCGTAGAGCTCGCTGCGCGTGTGCATCCCGGCCAGGATCAGGGTGGGTACGTTGGCGTGCCCGATCGGGATGGCCCCCGCCGCGCGCAGCCGAGCCACCGGCGGCGCATCGGCCGGGGCCACCAGATCGCGGAAGCGCGGGGTGCCGAAGGTGGTCGCCGCGCCCTCGACGGGGGTGGTCTCCTTCACCGTGAACGGCACACCCGCGAGCGGCCCCAGCGGCGCCCCTTCGGCCCGCAGCCGGTCGGTGCGGGCGGCGGCCGTACGTGCGCGCTCCGCCAGGAGCTGGGTCACCGCGTTCACCTGCGGGTTGACCTCGGCGATGCGCTCCAGGTGGCTGTCGACCAGCTCGACGGCCGACACGTCCGCGCGGCGTACGGCCCGCGCCTGCGCGGCGGCCGACAGTTTCCACAAAGGATCCGGCATGGCGCGAACCCTCTCCCTTCCCTGTTCCGATGCACTTGCATCGGAACATTAACCCGAGAACCGATGCGCATGCATCGAATAAACTCAGCCGCACGGCAGGAAGCCTGCCGCGGGTGGGAGGAGACCGGGATGCCCAGGCAGGTGGATCACGACGGCCGACGCCGCCTCATCGCCGAGGCGGTCTGCCGGCTCGCCGACGAAAGCGGTCTCGAAGGCGTGACCCTGCGCGACGTCGCCGCCCGCGCGCAGGTCTCGATGGGCGCCGTGCAGCGGTGCTTCCGCACCAAGGACGAGATGCTCGTCTTCGCCCTCGGTTACGTCGGTGAGCGCATCGGCGAGCGCGTACGCGCCCGGCTCGTGCGGAGCCCGGCCCAGTCGGCCGGCACCGCACTGGGCCACGCGGCCACGGAGGTCTCCCTGCTGCGCGAGGAGCACCGGGCCGAGGCCAGGGTCTGGCTGGCCTTCGTCGCGCAGGCGGCCGTCAGCGAGCCGCTCGCCGAGACGCTGAAGGCGAACTACGCGGCCCTGCAAGAGTCGTTCACGCAGCTCATCGCAGAAGCCGCGGAGGACTCCGGCCGCTCCGCACCCCTCGATCCGCAGCGCGAGGCCCGCACCCTCCTCGCCCTCGCGGACGGTCTCACCGCACACGTCCTCATCGGACACCTCACCCCCCAGCAGGCGCAGGACGTGCTCCACGCGCACTTGGGCGGCCTCTGGACGCACTCCGGGTGAGTGTCGTCGCGTATGCGGGAAACCGACCGGCGTGCCGTGGCCATGGTGCACCCTCCGCGCTCTAATGTCGCCGCATGGCTGACACGTTCGATCACAATCCGCAGGTGTGGACCGCCGGCCGGCTCCGCGAGGCGCTGGCGGCACTGCCCGACGAGACCCCCATCCACATCGGCGTCGCAGACGGCCCCGGGGACTTCGAGGGCTACGGGGAGTACGTCCTCGTGGACGCCGAGCCGGTCGAGGTGGACCTCGAAGGCGAGGCCGACGCCGAGGGCGGCCACGGCGGCGAGGCGGGCCCCCGGGTCCAGTTCACGCTGTTCGCCGATGCCGTGGCCGGCGCCTACCACCTCGACCTGGACTGACCTCCCCGAGGCCGATGCCCCCGTCCGGCTCCCCTTCGGGGCCGGCCCAGGACCGGGCGGCGGCCGACGACGAGCCTGCCGTGCGCAACGTCCGAGGCCGCCGGGGCGAAGAGCCGCTTCCGGGCCGGATCGGTGCCCGTGTCCGCCGCCCCGCGGTCGACGTGGGCGGGCGCGCGGGCCGTCGTCGGGCGCACCAGCACGAGCAGCGAACGCAGCAGGAGGCCGGGGCGTAGCCGGCGAAGCGTCGGGTCGGTCGAGGAGCACCAGCCGGTGGACGAGCCGCGCCGCGTGCAGGGGCGGTCACGGTGGAACTCCACCTGTGTGGCGTCGAGTTCGCCGGACGCCCGACTCCACCCGACCGGCCTGCGGGCCCGGGTGCAGCTGCCCGACGCCGACCGGGCGGGCGAAACCGTCACTCCGGGTCGGTTCGGCGAAGCCCTCAAGCTCAACTCGGCGGGCACCACCGCCCTGCCCGACCGGCTGGAACGGCTGGGCCTGGTCCGCCGCCGCCGCGACGATCGCGACCGGCGCCGGGTCCTGCTGACGGTGGAGCAGCGGCCAACGACCCGGGCCGGCCCTTCTTCGGCCCGCTCACGGGCGGCCCGCTCGCCGGCGGCCCGGTCGATACGGCCGGGGATTCACCGCCTCCGAACTAGGCGTCGTGCAGAGCTACTTGACCGCGGGCCTGCCTGCCGCGGAGCCCGCCGAGGCGGCCCGAGCCGACCAGTTCCTAGCGGTGGGGGGCGCGGGCCCCTCCTCCCGACGGGGCGCCCGGCCGGAAAGCACTGGTCCGGCGCCGGGGCCGGTGCGAGACTCGCGTCGTGGAGACGATCATCAAGGACATGGCGCACCGCCTGGCCGGGGTACCCGGCGTGGTCGGTGTGATGCTCGGCGGGAGCCGGGCCCGCGGCGAGCACCGGCCCGGATCGGACTGGGACCTCGGGGTCTACTACCGCGGCGCTCCCGACCTCGCCGCACTGCGCGCGCTGGCCGGGCCCGAGGTGGACGTGGCCGCACCCGGCGGCTGGGGCCCCTGGGTCAACGGCGGCGCGTGGCTGCGGGTCGAGGGGAGCGCCGTCGACTGGATCCTGCGGGACCTGGACCGCGTCGGGCAGGTCTGGGAGGAGTGCCGCGAAGGCCGGTACGAGGTCGGCACCCAGGCCGGGCACCCGCTCGGGTTCTGGTCGCCCTGCTACGCGGGCGAGGTGGCGCTCGGCCGGGTGCTGGCCGATCCGACGGGCGAGCTGACGGACCTTCGGCGCCAGACCGCCGAATACCCCGAACCGCTGCGGGACGTGCTGACGGCAGCGGCGTGGGAGGCGGAGTTCCTGGTCGAGGGCGCGGCGAAGGGCGCTGCCCGGGGGGACGCCCTGTACGTCTCGCTGTGCCTGTCGCGGGCCGTCGGCGTCCTGGTGCAGGCGCTGTTCGCCGCGGACCGCCGCTGGTGCTTGAACGAGAAGGGCGCACTGGCCGTCGCCGAGACGCTGCCCGGCGCACCCGCCGGCTTCGGCCGGCGCGTCCGCGAGCTGCTGGGCGCGCCGGGCACCACCGGCGAGGCGCTGACGGCGACCGTCGCCGGGGCGCGGGACCTCGTCGCGCAGACCCGCGCCGCGCTGTAACCGGCGCGCCCGCCCCGCAGGCTCCCGCCCCGCAGGCTCCCGCCCCGCAGGCCCCCGCCCCGCGGCCTCCCCGCGGGCCGGCTCCCCCCGGGCCGCCGGCCCGCGGGGAAAACCCGGTTGCCGGGTCCGGAAACCGCTGACAAGGTCGGGGCCCATGCCCACCTTCACCGCCTCCGACGGAACCGAGCTCGCCTATCGGGTGTCCGGGGACGGACCCCCGCTGGTCTGCCTCCCCGGCGGGCCGATGCGCGACGCCGCCTACTTGGGACGGCTCGGCGGGCTCGGCGCCCACCGGCAGCTGATCCTCCTGGACCTCCGGGGCACCGGCCGGTCGCAGACACCCGCCGACACCGCGACCTACCGCTGCGACCGGCAGGTCGACGACGTCGAGGCCCTGCGCGAGCACCTCGGCCTCGACCGGATGGACCTGCTCGCCCACTCGGCCGGCGCGAACCTCGCGGCCCTGTACGCCGGCCGCCACCCGGACCGGATCGCCAGCCTCGTCCTGCTCACTCCCAGCGTCATGGCCGTCGGCATCACCATCACCGGCGGGACCCGGCTCGACACCGCGCGGCTGCGCGGGGACGAGCCCTGGTACCCGGCGGCGTACGCGGCCCTGGAGGCCGTCGTCGCCGGCCGGGCGACCGCGGACAGCCGGCAGGCGATCGCCCCGTTCCTCCACGGGCGCTGGGACGACGCCGCCCGCCGCTTCGAGGCCGCCGACGACCTGCAGAAGAACGGCGAGGCCGCGGCCGCCTACGCCGCCGAGGGCGCCTTCGACCCGGCCGCCACCCGCACCGCCCTCGCGGGGTGCGGGGCACCCGTGCTCGTGCTCGCGGGCGAGTACGACGTATCGCTGCCGCCGTCCGCCGCGGCCGAGTACGCGGGGCTGTTCCCGCGGGCCCGCCTCGTCGTCCAGCCCGGAGCCGGCCACGCCCCCTGGCTCGACGACGCCGAACGGTTCCTGGCCGCCACCTCCGCCTTCCTGGGCTGAGGCCGCCCACGGGGAGCCCGGCCGCCGCCGGGAAGCCGCGCCCGAGGCGGCGTAGCCTGGTCTGACCGCCGTATCCGCCTGTGACCAGGGAGGCGGCGCATGACCGATCCGTACGGGTTCCTCAGGACCCCCCGCAACGCCGTCCCGTCGCGCCCCGCGGACCAGCGGCTCGGCGACTGGCGGGAGGTGCACGCCGGGCAGACGCTGCTGCCCGTGGTGTCCGAGCAGGCGAACCGCTGCATGGACTGCGGCGTCCCGTTCTGCCACGGCGGCTGCCCCCTGGGCAACCTCATCCCGGAGTGGAACGCTTACGCCGCGCACGGCGACTGGCGGGCCGCAGCCGAGCGGCTGCACGCCACCAACAACTTCCCCGAGTTCACCGGCCGGCTCTGTCCGGCGCCCTGCGAGGACTCCTGCGTACTGGCGATCAACGCCGACCCGGTGACCATCAAGAACGTCGAGGAGACCATCGCCGACCAGGCCTGGGAACGCGGCTACACGCCGCCGGCGCCGCCCGGCCGGCTCAGCGGGCAGACCGTCGCCGTCATCGGATCCGGCCCGGCCGGGCTCGCCGCGGCCCAGCAACTGACCCGGGCCGGGCACACCGTCGTCGTGTACGAGCGGGCCGACCGGATCGGCGGCCTGCTGCGCTACGGCATCCCCGCGTTCAAGATGGAGAAGGTGCACCTGGAGCGGCGGATCGCCCAGATGCGCTCCGAAGGCACCGTCTTCCGCACCGACGCAGACATCGGTGGCGCCATGGACGCGGCCGCCGTGCGCCGGCGCCATGACGCGGTCGTCGTCGCCGTCGGCGCCGCGGAGCGCCGGGAACTGCCCGCACCGGGCCGCGGGCTGCGCGGCATCCACCAGGCCATGGACTACCTGACCTGCGCGAACCGGGTCTGCGAGGGCGATCACGCGGCGCCCGCGATCACGGCCGAGGGCCGGCACGTGGTGATCGTCGGCGGCGGGGACACCGGCTCGGACTGCTTGGGCACCGCCCTGCGGCAGGGAGCGCTGTCGGTGGTCCAGCTCGACATCCGCCCGGAACCGGGCCCCGACCGGCCCGATGCCGAGCCCTGGCCGCTGGTGCACCCGCAGGTGTACCGGATCTCCCACGCCCACGAGGAGGCGCGCGGCCGCCACGGCTCCGACCCCCGGGTCTTCTCCAGCGCGACCATGCACTTCGCAGGCGACCCGGCCGGCCGGGTACGGGCCCTGCACCTGACGGCGGTGGAGCCCGCCGGGAGGCAGCCGATGCCGGGCACCGAGCGGGTGATCGAAGCCCAACTGGTCCTGCTGGCGCTCGGCTTCTCCGGCCCCGAGCGGAACTGCCGCCTCGGTGAACAGCTCGGGCTCGCCCGCGACGGCCGGGGGAACTTCGCCCGGGACGCGCACTACGCGGCCCTCGGTGAGCCACCGCCGCAGGGTGCCGGGGAACCGCCGCCCCCGCACGCACAGGCTCCGTGCGCCAAGGCGCCGCCCTGGGCCGAGGCCCCGACCGCGGGCGTGCCACCGGCCTGGGGCGCGCCACCGGCCCGGTCCCCGCTCCGCCGGCCCGACGGGGTCTTCGTGGCCGGCGACGCCGGGCGCGGCCAGTCCCTGGTGGTGTGGGCCATCGCGGAGGGCCGGGCCGCGGCCGCCGCCGTGGACCGCTACCTCACCGGCTCAACGGCCCTGCCCGCCCCCGTCGGCGCCCACGACCGGCCGCTGTCCGCATGACCGGCCCGCCCCGGGAGCGGGCCCGGCGCGCCCGCTTCGACGGGAGCGGCTCCGGCGGGCCCCGCGGGGCGGCACAATCGGGGGGTGACTGCTGAAGATCCTTTCCTGTGGCTGGAAGACGTCGAGGGCGGGGCCGCGCTGGCCTGGGTGGGGGAGCGCAACGCCGAGACCGCCGCCGCGCTCACCGGCGACCCGCGCTTCGAAGCGCTGCGCGACGAACTGCGCGAGGTCCTCGACGACGCCGACCGCATCCCGTACACCGTCCGCCGCGCCGCGCACCTCTACAACTTCTGGCGCGACGCGGACCGCCCGAAGGGCGTGTGGCGGCGTACGACGCTGGAGCAGTACCGCAAGGACGATCCCGCCTGGGAGGTGCTCCTCGACGTCGACGCCCTCGCGGCGCAGGAGGGCGAGGAGTGGGTGTGGGCCGGAGCCCGGGTGCGGTACCCGGACTACCGCAGGGCGCTGGTCCAGCTGTCCCGGGACGGATCCGACGCCGTCGTGGTCCGCGAGTTCGACCTCGCGGAGCGGGCCTTCGTCGAGGGCGGCTTCGAGGTCGCGGAGGCGAAGACGCGGATCGGCTGGATCGACGAGGACACGGTCTTCCTCGGCACCGACTTCGGAGCGGGCTCGCTGACCGCCTCCGGCTACCCCCGTACGGTCCGGCGCTGGCGCAGGGGCACCCCCGTCGCGGACGCCGGGGTCGTCTTCGAGGCAGAGGCCGGTGACGTGTCCGCCGCCGGCTGGCACGACGCGACCCCCGGCCACGAGCGCGACTTCGTCTCCCGCTCCACCGACTTCTTCCACCACGAGCTGTACCTGCTCGCCGACGGCGACCGGCTCGTCAGGATCGACGTGCCGGACGACGCCGGGAAGTACGCGTACCGGCAGTGGCTGGTCGTCACCCCGAAGACCCCCTGGCTGGGACACCCGGCCGGCTCGCTCCTCGCCTTCGACTTCGACGCGTTCCTCGCCGGGGACCGCACCGCGCACGTGCTGTTCGCGCCGGACGAGCGCACCGCGCTGGCCGGCCACAGCTGGACCCGCCACCACCTGATCCTGGAGACGCTGGCCGACGTCGCCACCCGCATCGAGGTCCTCACCCCCGGCCCGGAGGGCTGGAGCCGCCGTCCGCTGGCGGACGTGCCGGCGCTGTCCTCGGCCACCGTCACCGACACCGACCCGGACGTCAGCGACGAGTACTTCCTCGACATCGACGGCTACCTGCAGCCCTCCACCCTCGCGTACGGGCACATCGGCGCCGACTCCGAGCCGATCAAGCAGGCCCCCGCCCGGTTCGACGCCCGCGCACTGTCGGTCCGCCAGTTCTTCGCGACCTCCGCCGACGGCACCCGGGTCCCGTACTTCGTCGTCGGCCCCGCCGGCCAGGACCGGCCCGGCCCCGCGCTCCTCTACGGGTACGGCGGCTTCCGCGACCAGCAGACCCCCGGCTACAACGCGCTGACCGGCCGCGCCTGGCTCGCCCGCGGAGGCACGTACGCGGTCGCCAACATCCGCGGCGGCTCCGAGTACGGCCCCGCCTGGCACCGGGCCGCCCTCGGCGCGAACCGGGTACGGGCCTTCGAGGACTTCGCCGCCGTCGCCGCCGACCTCACCGCCCGGGGCATCACCACCCCCGACCGGCTCGGCATCACGGGCGCCAGCAACGGCGGCCTCCTCATGGGCGCGATGCTCGTCCGCCACCCGGAGCTCTTCGGTGCGGTCGTCGCGAAGGTGCCGCTCCTGGACATGCTCCGCTACCACCGCCTGCTCGCCGGGGCCTCCTGGGTCGCCGAGTACGGGGACCCCGACAGCGAAGCCGACCGGCCCCACCTCGAAGACCTCTCCCCCTACCACAACCTCTCCGCGGACCGGCCCTACCCGCCCCTGCTGCTGATGACCTCCACCCGCGACGACCGCGTCCACCCCGGCCACGCCCGCAAGACGGCCGCCCGGCTGCGGGAACTGGGCCACCGGGTGCTCTTCCACGAGAACACCGGCGGCGGACACGGCGGAGCCAGCGACAACGAACAGGCCGCCGTCAACCACGCCCTCGCCTACACCTTCCTCTGGCAGCACCTGGGCGCCGGCGCGAGCTGACCGGACCCGGCCGCGCCCGAGCACCGGGAAAACCCGTTGCCCGGGCGCGGGCGGGTCACGCACGATGATCCGTCGTGAGTACCACCCGCCTGTCCGGCCTGCTTCCCGACCTCGCCCCGTGGCGTTCGAGCCGTGATTTCCGGCTGCTCTTCTTCCAGGGCGCCGTCACGTTCTTCGGCTCCTTCATGGCGATGATCGCCCTCCCGCTCCAGATCAAGCACCTGACGGACTCGCCGCTCGCGGTCGGTGCGATGGGTGCGGTGGAACTGGTCCCGCTGGTCGTCTTCGGCCTGTACGGCGGGGCCCTCGCCGACGCGCTCGACCGGCGGCGGCTGATCCTGCTGAGCGAGGCCGGACTCGGGGCGCTGGCCCTCGTGCTGCTCGTGAACTCCCTGCTGCCGAGCCCGATGCTGTGGCCCCTGTACGTGGTCGCGGCCGGCGTCTCGGCGCTAGCCGGGCTGCAGCGCCCCGCCCTGGACTCGATGATGGCCCGGATCGTGCCGCACGAGCAGCAGACCGCGGCCGCCGCGCTCAACGCGCTGCGCTACCAGATCGGTGCGATCGCCGGACCGGCGCTCGCCGGCCTGGTCGTCGCGTACGCCGGCTACCCGGCCGCCTACGGAGTCACCGTCGGCGGCTTCGCAGTGTCCGTCGCGCTGTGCACCAGGCTGTCCCCGGCACCTCCGTCGCCCGACTCGGAACGGCCCTCGCTGCGCGCGATCGCCGAGGGCGCGCGCTACGCGTGGAGCCGGCCGGTGCTCCTCGGCACCTACGCGGTGGACCTGGCGGCGATGTTCTTCGCCTTCCCCAACACGATCTTCCCGTTCCTCGCGGACGAGCTGGACGCCGTGTGGGCGCTGGGCCTGATGTACTCGGCGGGCGCCGTGGGCTCCCTCGTCCTCGGGATGACCAGCGGCTGGACCTCACGGGTACGGCGGCACGGGCTGTTCGTGGTGTGCGGAGCCGCGGTCTGGGGTGCGGCGATCGCGGCGGCCGGCTGGTTCACCGACATCCGGGTGGTGCTCGTCTGCCTGGCGGTCGCGGGCGCCGGCGACATGCTGAGCGGCCTGGGCCGGGCGACGATCTGGAACCAGACCATCCCCGAGGAGCTGCGCGGGCGGCTGGCGGGCATCGAGGTGCTGTCGTACAGCGTGGGTCCGCAGCTGGGCCAGGTCCGCGCGGGCACCGTCGCGGGCTGGACGGGCACCCGGCCGGCGTTCTGGAGCGGCGGCCTGATGTGCGTGGCGGCGGTCGCGGCCCTGTCCGCGCTGCTGCCGAAACTGGTGACCTACGACGCGGAGACGGACGAGGACGCGCTGCGCCGCCGCGCGGCGAAGCGGGCGGACCACCCGGACGCCACCCCCGCACCCGCCGCGTGAGGAACGACCCGCGCCCGGGACGGCCGCCTAGCCCGGCGGCCGGTGCCCGGGCGAGGGGTTGCGGTCACGGCGGGCCGGCGGGCGGTCGGCGGGTTCCGGCCGGGACGGCGGGCCCACGACGTACTGGTTCTCGACGAGGTGCTCGTAGATCTCGAAATCGACGGCCTGCCAGTGCCCCATGTCGCCGTGGACGGCCCGGAACTGGGCCGGAGTCGGACTTGCCACTGTTCCCACCTCTGCTCGGAGGCTCGCTCCCTACGACGCTAGAGCACTTCCCGAACCCGTGCACTCCCTGAAGGCGCTGCGCCCACCGGTCCTAAGCGGCGGGGACGGACTCGGCCGAGAGGCCGGCCAGGTCCAGTGCGCGGTGCATGGCGGGCAGGTCCCAGGGCTCGTCCCGGTCCTCGTCACCGGCGGCGCCCGCGGCGGCGACCAGCGAATCCAGCTCCCGCGGCGCCAGCCGGTACTCCTCGGCGGCGTCCAGGAGCTCCTGTGCGGCCCGGCCGTGTCCGGCCAGCAGGTCGAGGACCTCCCCGCGTTCCGCGAAGCGGTGCATACCGCAGTCCAAGCCGTCGTCCGAGAGGTCTTCCGGATACGGCGCGCGGGCCCAGGCGCCGTTCTCGTACCAGTAGACGCAGCCCAGCTCCCAGCTCCCGACCAGCTCGCGCAGCGTCTCGTACGGGAGCCAGTCCGGGCCCTGCGCCAGCACGTCCACGCGGGGCTCGTGCCACTTGACGCCGCTCGACTCGTCCTCGCCGTAGAGCACGAAGCGGCCCCGGCCCATCCGGGCCAGGGCCCACCACGTGCAGCCGGCGTCGTCGAGACGGAGTGCGCCGGCGTCGATCCAGTGGCCGGTGCGGTGGACCCCGCGGCCCTCCGCCGCCGTCGTCGCCTCAAGTACGGCGACCAACGCCCAGCGGGCCCACAGGAGTTCCGCTGCGGGCAGGTCCTGGGGCCGGCCCGGCCGATGAATCGTCATGCTGTCCGTGCTCCCCGTGCCGGTGACGTACGCGTACCGGCACGAGGGTATCGGCGATGTCCGGATGCCGCCGCCACACCGTCAGGGCTTCGTCGTCCGCGGGACGTCGGTGCACAGGGCCCACACCACGAAGACGCCGAGGGCGATGGCGATGATCGACCAGACCGGCTGGTACGGCAGCCACATGAAGTGGAAGATCACGTACAGGCAGGTCAGTGCGATACCGGTGATCCGGCCCGCCTCCGAACCCTTGAGGATCGCCGCACCGGCCACGAGTACGAGGATGCCGACGATGAGGTGGATCCAGCCCCAGGTCGTGAGGTCGAACTTGAAGGTGTAGTTACCGATGTGCTGGTACACCTCGTCATTGGCGATGGCGACGATGCCCTCGATGATGGCGAACACGCCGCCGACGATCATCAGGACACCTGCGAACATCGTGCCGCCCGCCGCCCAGCCGCTGCTGGTACTGCGAGGCGTGGTACTCGGCGTGCTGCTCATCTCGCCGCCTCTCTCTCGGGTGCGGGACCCGGGTCCGCACGTCACGTCACGTCGGTCCCGTACACCATTTAGCGCACCACTCCCGTGGGGGCGCACGTCGGGGCGTGACGGCCCGGCGCGCAGAGCGTGAGCGGACGGGAGGGCGGCGGTGTGCGGCCTCGCGCGCCCGCCGGCGGCCGCGCGAGGCCGGCCAAAGACCCGGTCCGGGGCGTGCCCGGGGGAGGCACTGGGCAGTACCCCGGGCATGTTGAGGCCGCAGCATGAGCTGCCCCGCCAGATCTCCGACGCGCACGTCGACGCCCTGGTCGCGCTCGACCCGATCACCGGCACCTAACCGAGCCCGCGCGCGGGACCCTCGTACGGCTCGCCGTGGCCGAGGCCGCGCCACGGCCGCCCGGCGCGGGCACCGCCGACGTCGAAAGGCGGTGCACACGGCTGCTGCGGGAGCGCCTCGACGCGGAACTCGCCCAGTACGAAGCCGGCGAACACCTGCGCGCGGTGAACAACATCTCCTCGCCCCTGCACCGGGTGCGCAAGGTCTTCGCGGTAATGCCGACCCGGACGCCCGAGGACTGGGCGGCGATCGCGCAGCGGCTGCGGGCCGTGCCCGAATGCCCGGACGGCTACCGGGCCTCCCTCGCCGAGGGCGTGGGCCGCGGAACGACCGCGGCGCCGCGCCAGCACTGGACGTTCCTCGCGGACGGTCTCTCCCGCTACCAGACGAAGGTCGCCAAGGTGAGCGCCACCACCGAGGGCTGGGCCCTGTACGCCGAACGCCTCATGGACGAGCTGGGGTTCCTCACCGACCCCGCGCACCGGCTGGGCCACCTCGACGCCCAGATGGTGCGCGCCCTGCGGGTGATCGTCGACATCGGCATGCACCTGCGGCTGCGCATCCCCGCCGGCTCGCCGTTGCGGCCGGGAGAACGCTGGACGCCCGCACTGGCGCGGGAGTTCCTCGGCCGCTACTCCAGCCGGCCCGCTGCCCGTCTGGACAGCGAGGTGATCCGCTATCTGGGTAGGCCCGGCCAGGCCGTCTCGTACAAGCTCGGCGAACGGGCCTGGCTGGAGGGGCGGGAGCGGGCCCGGGCCGGGCAGGGCGCGGGTTTCGACCTCAAACGGTGGCGGATCACGGGTCAGGGGATCACGGGCGGGCCGCGGTGTGTTCGAGGACGGTTCGGACCTCCGCGGTGATCGCGCTCTCGTTGCGCTCGAAGTCGGGGCCCGTCAGCAGGGCCGGGTCCGCCGGGAGGCCGGTGAGGACGGGGGTGTGCAGGTGGCCGCCGGGCAGCTGCGGGGCGAGGTCGCCGCGGAGGCGGTTGGAGCGGTAGGCCACCTCGTTGGACAGGTAGCCGCCCCCGCCGCCCGCCACGGCCCGCGAACCCGGCGTCGGGCCGTCGGAGCGGTCCACGGGGGCGGTGGCGCCCGCCGGGATCTCGGTGACGGCGGTGTTGAGGAGCACCGGGTACGGGCTCTGCACGGCGCCGGTCGCCGCGTCGGTCGGGAGCGTGGTCCGGATGAACTCCGCGCCCGGGGCGAGGCCGGGAGCGGTCACCGGGTGCTCGCGGGTGCCGCCGGAGAGGGAGCCGGTGTTGTCGGGGTACGGGTCCGCCGACCGGGAACGGCCCGCCCAGGCCTCCAGGGTGAAGATGCCGGGGTAGCCCTGGCTGATGGTGGTGATGACGTCCGCCGCGCCGCGGCCGCCGGCCAGGCGCGGCGTGAAGGCCCGCTCCACGATGCCGGCGTCGAAGTCCGCGTACCGCACGGGCAGGACGACGGCGCGGATCTCGGCGGGGCTGCCGTCGGCGAGGGTGATGCGGCGCCCGTTGAGCTGGAGGGCGGCGGAACCGGAGGGGTTGGCGCGGCGCAGTTCGCCGTCGAGCCCGAACGGGTCGAAGCCGCTGATGAAGACGCGCCGTACGCCCGGCGCCGGCCGGAAGGCGTTGTCCGTGAGGCCGCGGGAAGCGTCCTCGAAGCGGGTGCGCAGCGCGGGGGCGTCGAGGGGGAACCCCGGTTGCCAGCGGGCGAGCGCGGTGGTCATGGCCAGCCGGGTCCAGTACAGCGGCCGGTCGTCCCCGGCGGCGAGGTCACCGCCGGGCCGCTGCCCCTGGGCGCGGCGCACGGCGGCCTGCCAGAGGGCCCCGCCCCAGTCGTCGAGCAGCCGCCCGGCCTCGGCGGCGCTGCGGGCGGTGCACAGCGCGGCGGGGAAGCGCCGGACGAAGTCCCCGAATCCGGCGCGCTCGACGAGCGCCGTGGTCCGGGTGTCCGCGAGCCGCGCCTGCTCGGGGTCGGGGGGTGTGGCGAGGGCGGGTGCGGGGGCCGCGGTGCGGCACGGCGTGGCCCCGTCCGCGTGCGCGGGCGCGGTGACGGCCAGGGGAAGGACGGTGGTGAGGAGGGCCGTGACGGACGCGGCGCGTCGTAAGAGCATCATGCAATGTGACATTACATAGACGCTGTCACCCCCACCAGACGCCCTCGTACGGCCATGGCCCGTTCCGGCCGCTCCGGTACGGCGCTCCCGCTCACTCCGGCACGGGGGTGTCGCGCCGCCGCCGGCGCAGCGTCGCGTCGAGCGCGGCGGACAGTTCGGACACCGTGGGCCGGGCCGCGGGATCGGGGCGCAGGCAGCCGTCGATGGCCGCCGCCAGGGCACGGGGCAACCGGCGCCGGGCGGTGACGGGCGGAGCCGGTCCTTCGAGCTGCGGGTACCAGTCGTCGGCCGCGTCCCGGCTCCCGGAGGCCCCGCCCCCGCCCGCGCCCGTGTTCGTGTCCAAGGTCTCGCCGGGGTCGAACGGGACCTCCCCGGTGGCCACTTCGTACAGCGTGACGCCGATGCCCCAGACGTCGGCCGCAGCCGACAGCAGGCCCCCGCGCGCCTGTTCGGGGGCCATGTAGCCGAACGTGCCGACCCCCGCGGGGGCGGTGCCGGGAGCGCGGGCGACGCTGAGGTCGAGCACCTTCGCGTGACCGCCGTCCACCACGACGTTCGACGGCTTGAGGTCCAGGTGCAGCAGCCCCTGCCCGTGCAGGTAGTGCACCGCGGAGCACAACTGCACGCCGAGGACGGCCACGTCCTCGGCGCCCGCCCGCCGCGGCAGCCGGTCGACGAGGTGCGACAGCGTCTCGCCCGTCAACGTCTCCAGCACCACCAGCGGCTCGGGCGACTCCAAGGTCTCGTACGCGCGTACCAGGTGCGGATGCGTGAAGCGCCGGAGCCAGCGGCCCTCGCGGACGAGCCGGTCGGCCAGCCGTGCTTCGCCCCGGCGGTCCGGGCGCAGCACCTTCACCACGCACCGGCAGTCCCGCTCTTCGCTCCAGGCGTCGTACAGGTCGAGCCAGCCGGTCCGGGCCAGGTGCGCCAGGACCTCGTACCCGGGCGCCGGGGCCGTGCCGGGCGCGAGGAGCGGGGCGGGAGGCCGGGCGATGGCAGCAGTGCTCATGACAGCACCTTCAGCGGGGAGTCGGCCTTGGCGGGGCCGGGGCCGGGGCCGGGCGCGCCGCCGTTCACCCGGTGCAGGCGGGCGTAAGGGCCGTCGCGTACGAGCAGCTCTTCGTGCGTGCCGGACTGCGCCACCCGGCCCCGGTCCAGCACCACCGTGGACGTGGCGTCGCGGACGGTGAGCAGGTTGTGGGAGATCACGATGGTCGTCCGGCCGGCCATCAGCCGGCGCAGCGGCTCCATGATCCGGCGGCCCGACTCGGCGTCCAGACCGGTGGTCGGTTCGTCCAGGAGCAGTACGGGCGCGTCCCGGACCATCGCACGGGCGATCGCCAGGCGCTGGGCCTGACCGCCGGACAGGGTCCGGCCCCGTTGGCCCACGACGGTGTCGTAGCCCTCGGGGAGCAGCCGGATGAACCCGTCGGCATCGGCCGCACGCGCGGCCGCGACGATGTCCGCCTCCGTCGCGCCGGGCCGGCCGTACGCGATGTTCTCCCGGACCGTGCCGTGGAAGACGAGCGTCTCCTGGAGCACCACCGCGACGTTCTCCCGCAGTTCGGACAGTCGCAGTTCCCGCAGATCGGTGCCGTCGAGGAGCACCGCCCCCCGGTCCGGGTCGTAGAAGCGCAGTTGCAGCTTGCCGACCGTGGACTTGCCGGCGCCGCTCGCCCCGACCAGCGCCAGCGTGGCACCCGGCTCGACGCGGAACGACACGTCGCGCAGGGACCACCGCGCCGTGCCCGGATAGCGGAAGGAGACGCCGCGGAACTCGACATTGCCCCGGGCGCGCCCGATCCTCCGGGCACGGGCGGCTTCCACCTCGACGACCTGGGGACGCTGGTCGAGCAGTTCGATGATCCGCTCGGCCGACGCGGACGCCGCGTAGAACGTGTTGGTGAGCTGGGACAGGTCGCGGATCGGACTGTAGAGCTTGCCCAACAGCGCGACGAAGACCAGCAGTCCGCCCAGCGTGAGCTGCCCCTGCGCCAGCTTCCAGGTACCCAGGGCCAGCACGGCCAGCGCACCGGTCAGCTCGATCACCTCGACGATCGGGCCGTACACGGAGCGGATGCGGGCCGAGACCATCGCCGCCCGGAA
This sequence comes from Streptomyces sp. NBC_00597, assembly GCF_041431095.1. Lineage (GTDB taxonomy): Bacteria > Actinomycetota > Actinomycetes > Streptomycetales > Streptomycetaceae > Streptomyces. The sequence continues at coordinate 1,636,436 of NZ_CP107757.1, read as the reverse complement.
CCGGCCCGTGCTCTCGCGGGCGAACCGGCCCTCCTCCGTCCCCTGCCGGTTGTACGCCTGCACCAGCGCGATGTTGCCGAGCGACTCCTCGGCTATCGCGCTGATCGAGCCGCTGCGCCGGCGCCGCTCGCGGGACGCGGCCTTGACCAGCCGGGAGAAGCGCCGGGCCGCGCCCCAGAAGAGCGGCACGATCACGAGCGCGAGGAGGGTCAAGTCCCAGCGCAGGTAGAACAGCAGGCCGAGGAAGACGCCCAACCGGATCACGTGGTAAAGGCCGTTGGCCACGCCCGACAGGAGGAACGTCTCGATCGCGTCGACGTCGCCGGTGATGCGGGACAGTACGTCTCCCAGCCGCCGGCGCTCGAAGAAGCCGAGCGAGAGGCCCTGGACGTGCCGGTAGACGTCCGCGCGCAGGGTCAGCAGAAAACGCTCGCCGACCCACGTGGACATCACGTCGTCGGCGAACTCCAGAACGCCCGAGAAGAGCACCAGGCCCAGATAGGCCAGCGCGATCCACAGGAACGGGCGCAGATCGCGCGGAACGAGTACCTCGTCCACCACGACCTTGAAGAGCCAGATCTCGGCCGCGTCGATCAGCGGGCCGATCGTGCTGAAGAGGAGGATCGGGACGAGCCAGCGCCGGCCGCCACGGGTGTAGGGCCAGAACCGCCGGAACGCCTCGCGCGGGGTGACGGGCGGGGCGGCGGCGACGACCGAGTCGGGGTCGTCCGCCACCGACAGCAGCCGCCGCACGGCATGCCGCGCCACGTGTCTCATCGTCGCGTTCCTGAACGATCGGCGGCCGGGCGGACCGCGGGGGCGGATCCGCTCAGCCGTCCTCGGCGGTCACCAGCCGTGACCGTGGTTTCCGTTGTTGCCGTGGTCAGTGTGACGGCGGCGACGGTGACGGCGCCTCTCGGTGCTGTCGTGGGTCCCCGAGGTCATGTCCCTCTTTCCGTGACGGCGGTGTTTTGCAGGGATGAGGTGAGTGAAGATCGCCATGAGTTTCCTTCCTGGAGAGACTTCCACAGGGGCATACGCTCCAGAGCGCTCGGGGGATTGCCCTTCGCGGAAATTTCTCGGTCGCACGTCCCTCCCGGCCGCCGGTACCGCGGCGCGGACAGCGCCCACGACCGGGTGAATCGGGGAGGTTCGGGCCCCACTGGTATGGGATGGCCCGGCACACCCTCATGCGATGGGAGATCCACATGAAGATCCGTACCCTGGCCGTTGCGGCCTGTCTGGTCGTCGGTGCGACGCTCGGCGGTATCGGCAGCGCTGCCGCCGACGCGACGGCCGACGGCTACGCCATCGGTTCGCCGGGCTTCCTCTCGGGCAACGTCGTCCAGGTGCCGATCCACATCCCGATCAACCTCTGTGGCAACAGCATCAACATCCTCGCGGCGCTGAACCCGACCGGTGCCCACACCTGCACCAACACCTGACCCACCCTGCCCGCGGTGTCACCGGCCCGTCCGGTGGCACCGCGGGCGCCAGGTGCCACGGCGCCCCCGTCCGGTGCTACGGGACCCCGCGGATCCGGCGGACCAGCACCGATCCCGCCAGCGCCAGGGCGCCCGCGAGCGCGTAGAGCGCCGTGTACCCGCCGAAATGCGTGACCACCGGCGCGGCGATCACCGGAGCCAGCACTTGGGGCAGGGCGTTTGCGATGTTGATGACGCCGAGGTCCCGGCCCCGGTCCTGCGCCGTCGGCAGCACGTCCGTCAGCAGGGCGAAGTCCACCGACGTGTAGATGCCGAAGCCGACCCCGAGGACCAGCGAGGCGACGATCGCCCCGGTCCAGGTCTGCCAGACGGCGAGCAGCAGCGTCGCCGCGGAGATGACCAGCCCCGACCCGATGACGTAGACCTTCCGCCGGCCCGTACGGTCCGACCTGACGCCGCCGACCACCACCGTGGCCAGGAGGGTGAGCGCGTTGAGGGCCGTCAGGACCAGCACGCCCGTGTCCGCGTCGTCCTCGTAGTGCACCGCGTCCGTCAGGTAGTACAGCAGGTACATGGTGCTGACGGAGTACGACAGGTTCATCAGGAAGCGCGTCAGCCAGGCCCAGCCGAAGTCGGGGTACCGGCGCGGGTCGATCCAGAAACCGGTGAGGAAGGCCCGCCACCGGAAGGGCGGCCGGGCCGCGGGGGAGAGCCGGGTGTCGCGCCGCATCACCACGTACGGGACGGCCGCGAGCACCGAGAACGCCGCGCACGCGAGGTACCCGGCCGTGATGCCGCCCGCGACGGTGGCCAGCGCCGTACCGACTAGGATGCCGCCGACCTGCGCGACGCCGAGCCAGCCGCCGACCAGGCCGCGCCGACGGGGCGGGACCTGATCGGGCACGGCCGCGGTGAGCGCGGCGAAGGCCGCGTTGAGGGCCAGTTGGACCACGCACCAGCCCGCGATCACCACGGCGACGCTCGAAGCCCGCGCGAGGACGAGCAGCCCGCCCGCCCCGCCCGCGACACCGGCCGCCACCCAGGGGATCCGCCGGCCCACCGAGGCCGTCGTACGGTCCGACAGGGCCCCGAACACCGGGTTGGCGACCATCGAAACGGCCGCGCCCACTCCCGTCACCAGCGCGAGCGTGGAGGCCTTGTGGTCCGGGGCGAGCTGCTGCGCCTGGCGGGCGAGCAGCAGTTGGAGCGGACCGAACCAGCCGACCCAGACGCCCAGATTGGCGAGAGACAGTGCGCTGATCCACCGCCCGCCGACCGGGCCGGCGTCGAGCGGGCCGGCGCTGTCCTCGGCGGTGCGCCCGACGGTCATCTTCCGCCCTTGACCACGTCGCGGTACCAGGCGTACGAGTCCTTCGGAGTCCGCTCCAGCGTCTCGTAGTCGACGTGGACCAGCCCGAACCGCTGCCGGTACCCCTCGGCCCACTCGAAGTTGTCGAGGATCGACCAGATGAAGTAGCCGCGGACGTCCACGCCCTGCGCCATCGCCCGGTGCAGGGCGGCGAGATGGCCGGCGTGGTACGCGATCCGGCGCGCATCGCAGATCCGGCCCGTCACGGGATCGGGCCCGTCCGCGTACGAGCAGCCGTTCTCGGTGACGTACAGCGGTGGCAACCGGTCGCCGTAGCGCTCGCGCAGGGAGACGAGCAGTTCGCGCAGCCCGTCCGGGACCACCGGCCAGCCGAAGTCGGTGTGCTCGTACCCCTCGATCGGCCGGATGTCGAAGGGGAGGTCCGCCGGGATCTCGATGCCCCCGAACTCTCCTGCGGGCCCGCTCGGTCGCGGGGCTCCGACGAGCATGGGGTTGTAGTAGTTGACGCCGTACCAGTCCAGCGGGGCCGAGATCGTCTTGAGGTCCTCCGCCACCGGGCCGGGCAGCAGTGAGGCCAGGCCCTCGTCGGGGTACGCGCCGGTCAGGATCGGGTCGGAGAAGAGGCGGTTGGTGAGGGTGTCGTACAGCTCGGCGGCGGCGCGGTCGGCCTCGCCTTCGCCGGCGGCCCACACGGGACTGTGCGAGGCGGCGATGCCGATCCGGCGGGCGCCCGCGGCGCGCAGGGCCTGTACGCCGAGGCCGTGGGCCAGGAGCTGGTGGTGGGCCGCGGGCAGGGCGTCGAAGACCAGGCGCCTGCCGGGGGCGTGCTCGCCGAGCCCGTACCCGAGGAGGGTGACCTCGGCGGGCTCGTTGATGGTGATCCACATGGGGACGCGGTCGGCGAGCCGCTCCGCGACCACCGAGGCGTACGCGGCGAACCGTTCGGCGGTGTCGCGGCTGAGCCAGCCGCCCTTCTCCTCCAGGGCCAGCGGTGTGTCCCAGTGGAACAGCGTGGGCACGGGGGCGATCCCGGCGGTGCACAGCGCGTCGACCAGCCGGTCGTAGAAGTCCAGCCCTTCGCGGTTGACCCGCCCGTGGCCGTCCGGCAGGACCCGCGACCAGGACACCGAGAACCGGTAGGCGCCGACGCCGAGTCCGGCCATCAGGGCCACGTCCTCGCGGTAGCGGCGGTAGTGGTCGGTGGCCACGTCCGCGTGCGAGCCGTCCTTGATGCGGCCGGGCTCCTTGGTGAACGCGTCCCAGGAGGAGGGGCCCCGGCCGCCGGCGGCGGGCGAGCCCTCGATCTGGAACGCCGAGGCGGAGACGCCCCAGAGGAAATCGGCGGGGAACGGGGGTACGGGCGCAGTCATTCGGGCTCGCTTCGGTCGCGGTGGCAGCACGGTGCGGTCGCCAACAGCGCAGCGTGCAGCCGCTGTTGGAGGCATCGCTGACGGCCACACTTTTGGGCCCCGGGCCCCGCCCTGTCAATGGAAAGTGAACAATCCTCTACTTCTTTGCGCGGTGCGTGCGGCCCGTACCCTGGAGGCATGGCCAGGGCCAACGAACGGGTCGAGGCGCTGCTGCAGGAGTACGCCGACCTGATCGCGATCAGCGGCGGCGACGCCTTCAAGGCGCGCGCCTACGAGAAGGCCGCCCGCGCCGTCGGCGGCCACCCGGCCGATGTCGCCGGGCTCGACGCCAAGGCCCTGCGGGAGATCCCGCACGTGGGCAGGTCCATCGCCGACAAGATCGTGGAATACCTGGGCACCGGCCGCGTCCCGGACATCGAGGCGAGCCGGGCCGCCGTCCCCGCCGGGGTGCGGGAGCTGACGGCCATACCCGGGCTCGGACCCCGCAAGACGCTCGTGCTGTACGAGCAGCTGGGCATCTCGTCCGTCGAACAGTTGCAGGAGGCCGTCCGTCAGGAGCGGCTGCGCGACCTGAAGGGGTTCGGCGAGCAGACCGAGCAGAACATCCTCCACGGGATCTCCGTACTCCGGAACGCCGACGGGCGCATCCTGCTCGGCGCCGCGACGGACGTCGCCGAGCAGATCGTCGCCGAGATGGAGCGGATCCCGGGGTGCGTGCGGTGCGCGTACGCGGGGTCGCTGCGCCGGATGCGGGAGACCATCGGCGACATCGACGTCCTGGTGGCGGCCGACCGGTCCGCCCCGTTCATGACGGCCCTCGCCGAGCTCCCGCACGCGGCCGAGGTCATCGTGCACGGGGCGAAGAAGACCTCCATCCGCACCGGCGCCGGCCTCCAGATCGATCTGCGCGTCCTGCCGCCCGCCTCCTGGGGAGCGGGACTCCAGTACTTCACCGGCTCCAAGGCGCACAACGTCCGCCTCCGCGCGCTGGCCGTGCGCCAGGGGCTCAAGCTCTCCGAGTACGGGCTCTTCGACGTCGAGAGCGGCGAGAACCTCGCCTCGGAGACCGAGGAGGAGGTCTACGCCCGGCTCGGACTGCCCTGGATCGCACCGCCGTTGCGGGAGGACCGCGGCGAGGTCGCGGCCGCCCTGCGGGGCGAGCTGCCCGGTCTCGTGGCGGAGGGCGACATCCGGGGCGACCTGCACACCCACACCGACCTCACCGACGGCCTCGCCTCCCTGGAGGAGATGGTGGCCGCCGCTGCCGCCCGCGGCCACGCGTACTACGCCGTCACCGACCACGCGCCGGACCTCGCCATGCAGCGCATGACGCAGGAGAAGGTCCTGGCACAGCGCGAGCGGGTACGGGCCCTGGACCGCACGGTGCACGGCATGCGGCTGCTGCACGGCACGGAACTCAACATCGGCCCGGACGGCGGCCTGGACTGGCCCGACGCGTTCCTCGCGGACTTCGACCTGTGCGTGGCTTCGGTCCACTCCCACTTCGGCCAGAGCCGGCAGGACATGACCCGGCGCTTCATCCGGGCCTGCGAGAACCCGAACGTCGCCGTCATCGGCCACCCCACCACGCGGCGGATCGGCCGGCGCCCCGGCGTGGACGCCGACTTCGACGCCGTCTTCGAGGCCTGCGCGCGAACGGGCACCGCGCTGGAGATCAACGCGCATCCGGAGCGGCTCGACCTGTGCGACGAGGACGTCCTGCGGGCCAAACGCCACGGGGTGAAGTTCGCGGTGAACTCGGACGCGCACGCGACCACGCACCTGCCCTACCTGCGCTACGGGGTGGGCACGGCGCAGCGCGGCTGGCTGACGAAGGACGACGTCGTCAACGCCTGGCCGTGGGCCCGGCTGCACCGCTTCCTGCGGGAGAAGCGGACCGGACGCGTCTGACGCGCCCCCTCACGGGGTACCGGCCCACGCGGCCAGCGCGCGGGACCGCCCGGTACGACGGGTCGCGGGGTCGCAGCTCCGGGTGGCCCAGGCGATGTGGCCGTCGGGCCGTACGAGGACTTCGCTCACGCCGTCGAGGCTGCCTCCGCCGCCGTCGGGGCCGGACCGGCCGGACCGGCCCACGGCGCTGACCGCGAGGACCCGGCCGGCCCGGCCGTCCGCGTCGCACTCCTGCTGCTCCTGCTGCGCCCCCGCGAGGTCCAGCAGGACGAAGCGGCCCTCGTGGAGCAGTTCGTACACCCGGGAAGCGGTGGACCCGGCGACGCCCAGCGGGATGTCGGGCATCCGGGTGCCCACCAGCGGATCGGCGCCGGGGTCGGCGGACGGGTATCCGACGCCGAGCGCGGAAACCTGTCCGGCGATGCGCCGGTTGACCTCGTCGATGCCGAGCAGGCCGTCGAGCAGCTCCCGCAGGGCCGCGGCGGGCCGCTGGTACGCGGGAACGAGCGCCAACTCGGCCAGCAGTGCCTGGACCTCGGTGTTCTCGGTGACCGCCCGGCCCACCGGGTGCCGCTCGCCGTGGTAGGTGTCCAGGAGCCCGGGCGGCGCCCAGCCGTGGATCTCGGCGGCCAGCTTCCAGCCCAGGTTCACCGCGTCCTGGAGCCCGGTGTTGAGCCCCTGGCCGGCCGCGGGGAAGTGGACGTGCGCCGCGTCGCCCGCCAACAGCAGGCGGCCGGCCCGGTAGCGCGCGGCGAGTCGGGTGGCATTGCCGAACCGGGACAGCCAGCGCGGCCGGTCGATCCCGCAGTCGATCCCGCAGGCCCGTACCAGCGCGTCGCGGAACTCCTCGGCGGTGACCGCTTCGGTGCTCGGCGTCCGCATCCGCTGCGGATCGATGAGGACGAACCGGGTCACGCCGCCCTCCAGCGGGACGGCCAGGACGCCCTGGGCCCGGGCCCGCCCGAGGCTCTCCGGGTCGGCCGCCGCGAAGTCGCCGAGCATCCCGGTCAGCGTCTCCACGGTTCCCGGGAAGTCGATGCCGGCCTCCCGCCGCACGATGCTGCGCGCACCGTCGCAGCCGACCGCGTACCGGGCGCGTACGGTCTCGGCCGCCGCGTCGGCGCCGGCGCCCGCACCGGTGGCGCGGACGTCGACCTCGACGCCCTCCGGGTCCTGGCGCACTGCGGTGGTCTCGCGTCCGCGCCGGACCTCCACGCCGAGCTCGCGGGCCCGCTCCTCCAGCAGCGCCTCCGTGCGGGCCTGGGCCAGGAACAGGGTGTACCCGTGGCGGCTGTCCAGTGCGCTGAAGTCCAACTGTGTGCCGAGGCCGGCGAAGTGCCAGCCGGGCACGGTCCGGCCCAGCGCGAGGAACCGGTCGGCGAGCCCCCGCTGGTCCATCAGCTCGACACTGCGCGGGTGCAGGCTCAGCGCCCGGGAATCGCTCTGCGGGACCTCACGCCGTTCCACCACCCTGGTCCGTACGCCGGCCAGGGCGAGCTCGCAGGCGAGCATCAGTCCGGTCGGTCCGGCGCCCACGACGATCACATCGGTGTCCATCGGTCACCCCTCCCTATTTAGTGAACAATGTTCACGTGAACGATGTTCACTATAGTGGGGCGCATGAGCTCACCGTCAACCCCGCCGCCCACCGGCGGCGCCCCCCGCCCGGCCCGGGGCAGGCCAGCACGGCTCGACCAGGCCCGCACCGTCGCGGCGGCCCTGGACCTGCTCGACGAAGCCGGACTGGACGCGCTCACCATGCGGCGGCTGGCCGACGCGGTCGGCGTCCAAGCCGGGGCGCTCTACCGCCACTTCGCCACCAAACAGGACCTGCTGACCGCCATGGCCGAACGGATGCTGGCCGGCTGCTCCGCCCCGCTGCCCGAGCCCGACTGGAGCGGACGCCTGACCACCCTCGCCCGCCGCATGCGGACGGCGCTCCTCGCCCATCGCGACGGGGCACGCGTCTACGCGGGAACCCATTCCACCGGCGCGAACACGCTCGGCTTCGCCGAGACCCTCACCGGCGTCCTGTGCGAGGCCGGCTTCCGGCCCGAGGAGGCGGCGCGCGCCGTACTGACGGTCGTCCACTTCACCGTCGGCCACACACTGGAGGAGCAGGCCGCCCTCCAGCCAGGCGACCAGGGGCCCGCGGACCCCGACCGGCTCCGCGAGGCGGTGGCGGCGGCGTCCTACCCGCACCTCGCCGCGGCCCTGCCCGTGTTCACCGGCACCGACTTCACGGCCCAGTTCGAGTTCGGGCTGGGCCTGCTGCTCCACGGCCTGCACGCACTGGACCGGCCCGGGCCCGCCGGCTGAAACGCGTCCGGCCCGCCCCCGTGGATCGGGGGCGGGCCGGCGTGTGCGTGCGGCGCGGGTCAGTTGTTCTGCGTGGCGTCCGAGTCCGCCTCGGCGGCCGCGCTCTCGGCGTCGTCCAGCTTCTTCTGCATGTCCTTGACCGTCACGTCGTCGGCGCCGCTCACGGACTGAGTGCCCGACGGCTTGGCGCTCGCGCCCGGCGAGCAGCCGGTGATCAACAGCGCAGCCCCCGCGGCCAGGACGACGAGCCCGGCGGCGGCGCGGCGGGCGACGGTCACTTGGACCCCTGCGCCGAGCACCAGGTGCTGACGGCCTTCAGGTCGTCCTGCCGCTTCTGGAGGGTGGGCAGCAGGCTCTTGCGGAAGGTCAGGCGGTCGTTCAGGTACGTGTGGACCTCGGTGTGCCCGGCGGTCTGGGCGTTCGCGACCCGCTGCTCCAGCCGCGCGACGGAGCCGAGAACGGTGACGTCGCCGTTCAGCCGGGTGATCGCGGTGCTGATCCGCGTCTCGGTCTTCGGCAGGCGCTTGCAGATCCCCTTGGCGCCATCGCCCTTCGGCGCGGACTTGGCCGTCTTCGGAGCGGCGGGGGCGGGAGTGGCGGTGTCGGCCTGCGCGGGAGCGGCGGCGAACAGGGCGCCGGCCAGCGCGACGGCGCCGATCGCGGCGGCGGTCCTACGGATCGGGAGCATGGCTGTATCCCCTTCGGTACGAGCGAGCCGGCTCACTGGCGGCCGACGGACAGGACGGTAGGGGGCCTCTTTGTGGAATCTTTGTGAGTCCGGGTGGGTCCGCAGGAGCCTCAGTCGCCGCGGGAGATCCAGTCCCGCCGCTTCGGCAGTCGCAGCGTCGGGGAGTCCGCCGCCGACAGGGGCAGGCGCACCTCGAAGCGGGTGCCCGCGCCGCCGGGCGGTGTCTCGATGGCGACCGTGCCCCGGTGCAGCGCGGCCTGCTGGGCGACGAGCGTCAGCCCGAGCCCGGAGCCGGGGCTGCCCGGGCGGTGGTGGAACCGCCGGAAGACGGCTTCCCGCTCGCCGGGCGGGATGCCGGGCCCCGCGTCGTCCACGGTGAGCACCGCGTACCCGCCCTCCGCGCGCAGCCGTACCGCGATCCCGGACGGCTCGTCCGGCAGGTGTCCGTGCACCACCGCATTGCCTAGCAGGTTGGCGAGCAGGATCGCCAGCCCCGCGTCCCAGCCGAACACCCATAGTTCCGCCGGGAGTTCCACGTCCAGCCGTGCCGAGGGATGGCGGCGTGCGGTCTCGCCGGTCACCGTGTCCACCAGCTCGGACAGGTCGAGCGGGGCGAAGGCGGACACCTCCACCAGATCGCCCCGGGCGAGCATCCGCAGGGCCGTGAGCAGGTCCAGCAGGCGGGCGTGGTCGCTCTGTAGGTCCCGTACGATCTCGGCCCGTTCGGCGGGCGGTAGGTCGGGGTGGGCGGCGAGGACGTCCAGGTCGGTGCGCATGCTCATCAGCGGCGTGCGCAGCTCGTGGGAGGCGGCCGAGGAGAACGAGCGGGCGGTGTCCAGTGCCTGCGCCGTCCGGGCGGCCTGCTCCTCGTACCGGGTCAGCAACTGGGCGATGGCCGAGGACAGTTCGTCCACCTCGGTGATGTTCGACGGTGCGGCGGCGAAGGCGGCCGCGCCGGCCCCCGGGTCGAGCTCGGCGGCCCGTCGGCTCAGCTTCCGTACGGAGGCGGTGGCGCGGCCGGCCAGCCCGTACGCGAGCAGCCCGGAGACCGGCGCCGCGAGCAGGGCCACCAGCAGGACCCGGCGGCGTACGGCGACGACCTGCGGGTCCGCGGCCGAGGCCGGGGTGAACAGCCACAGCGTGCCCGGCGCCGGCCCGGCCACGGGGACGGTCAGCACCCGCCAGGCGCGGCCCTTGGTCCGCACGGTGACCGGCCCGTCCGGGGTCTGCTCGGGCAACCGCTCCGGCTCGGAAGGCTGCGGGCCGCCCTCCAGGACGACGGAGCCGTCCGCCGTCCGGACCCGGATGCCCGCGTCGAGGACGTCGCCGAGGACCTTGCGGTGCTGGTTCTGCTCCACCTTCGGCTTGCCGTTCCGGTCGGCCGTCAGCATCGTCTTGACGTCCGGGAGGACGGCCGAGGCCCGGTCCTGGAGCCGGGTGTCCTGCTGCTGGTGCAGATCGCGGCTGACCAGGCCGAGCACCAGCAGGCCCGCCGCGAGCACCAGCAGGGGCACCACCACGGTCACCGAGAGCGCGATGCGGGTGGAGAGCTTCACGACCCGCTCCGGGCCTCGGGGACGCGCAGGACGAATCCGACGCCGCGCACGGTGTGGATCAGGCGCGGGCGCCCGCCCTCCTCCAGCTTCCGGCGCAGGTAGCTGACGAAGGTGTCGACGGCGTCGCTGCGGACCTCGAAGTCGTACCCCCACACCCGGTCGAGCAGCTGGTCCCTGGTGAGGACGATCCCGGCGTTGCGCACGAGCTGCACCAGCAGCTCGAACTCGCGCCGGGTGAGATGGACTTCGGCGCCCTCCTGGCGAACCTGCCGGCTCGCCTCGTCGATCACGAGCGGCCCGGCGCACAGCACGTCCGACGGGGCCCGCTCGGGCCGGCGGCGCAGCAGGGCGTGCAGCCGTAGGACGAGCTCCTCCAGGGCGAAGGGTTTGACCAGGTAGTCGTCGGCCCCGGCCTGCAGCCCGGCGATCCGGTCCGCGACCTCGTCGAGGGCCGACAGCATCAGCACGGGGGTCTCGTCGCCCTGGACGCGCAGGCTGCGGCAGACGTCGGTGCCGGTCAGCCCGGGCATCGAGACGTCCAGGACGAGGACGTCCGGACTCCGGTCGGCGAGCACGGCCAGCGCGCCGGGGCCGTCCTCGGCGAGGAGCACGGTGAAGCCGCTCAGCCGCAGCCCGCGCTCCAGCGAGCGGCGGATGGCGGCGTCGTCGTCCGCCACCAGTACCAGTCCGGTGGATGTGCTGCCGGTCACACTGCCCTCCTCGCGCGCGGCCCGTATCGGGCCGGGCCGACCCTCTCACGCCCGCCGGACCGCCCGGAAGCCGGGGCCCCGGTGCTACCGTGCGCCCTCCTTCCGCAGCGTCTCGCCGAGGTGTCCGCTGGCGTCCCGCAGGGCGCGCGGTACGCGGGGGCCGCCCTCGATGGTGCGGGCCGTGCGGGCGAGGGCGTTGAGGGCGCGGACGGAGCCGATGTCCGGGACCGATCCGACGAGGGACGACAGCAGGGTGTCCGTTTCGCGCCAGGCGCCGGCCCGGGCGAGTACGGACGCCAGCTCGGCGGGGAAGAGCGACCGGTAGGCGGGCGCCCCGCGCGCCGCCGTCGCCTCGTACAGGAGGGACGCCGCCCCGTCCAGGTCCCCGAGGGCGGCCAGGGCGAGCCCGTGGTGCCCGTCCAGTTCCGACCGGTCGAACCACCAGGTCCAGGACGGATCGCGCTCCGAAGGCCCGTCCGCCAGGAGTTCCCGGGCCGCGGCCAGGGACCGCAGCGCCCGGCGGCGCTGCCGGAGCCGGGCCCGGGCGCGCGCTTCGCGGACGTGGAAGATGGCGGCGACCCGTGCCGACGGGTGCTCGCCGGCCAGAACGGACGACGAGATGCGCAGTGACTCGGCGGGGCGCCCGAGGTGTTCCTCCTGTAGGCACAGCACGGAGAGGACGAGCAGTTCGACGGAGCCGCTCTCCCGGGGCAGGGTGCTGGCCAGGGCCAGTGCCCGGCGGGCCAGTCGTCGCGAAGTGCCGTGCCGCTCCGCGTCGAAGAGGATCCAGGCGGCGACCTGGAAGAGCTCCATCAGCGCCGACCGTTCGGCCGCGCCCGCGCCTCTGCCCGCGCCCGTGCCTCTGCGGTGCGGTCGGCCGGCGATGTCGGAGTCGACGGAGGCGACGGCGCGCAGTGCGGCCGGTGCGGCCCGGCGCGCTCCCACCGTACGGTCCGTTTCGAGGAGCTGCGCGGTCAGTGCGGCGACGTGTTCCATGGTCCAAGCCTGCGTCCTTCCACGGTCGGTGACGAACCCTCCCGATGTCGTGAACCCTTCCTTGACAAGGTATGGGGGCGCCCTCAAACTGACGTTGCGTTCACCGCAATCCGTTTCGCTATACGCACCGAGGTGTCATGAAGATTCCCGTGTGCCGACTCGCGGACCTCCCGCGGGGCGAGGCCTGTCGACTCGATTCCGACCCCCCGATCGCGGTGTTCCACACCGAGGACGGCGAGGTGTACGCCATCGACGACACGTGCACCCACCAGGACGCCTCGCTCTCCGACGGCTGGCTGGAGGGCTGCGAGGTCGAATGCCCGCTGCACGCCTCGAAGTTCGACCTGCGCACCGGCGCTGTCGACTCCCCGCCGGCGAAGCGCCCCGTCCGTACCCACCAGGTCCTCGTCGAAGAGGGGACGGTGTACGTACTGCCGCAGGACGCGCCGACCGGCCTGCCGCGCCAGCCGCCTGGTGCCGCCGTCCACCGGGTCGAAGGCCGCGCGTGAAGACCGTGGCCGTCGTCGGCGCCTCGCTGGCCGGCCTGTCGGCCGCCCGCTCACTGCGCGAGCAGGGGTACGACGGGCGCCTCGTCCTCATCGGCGACGAACCCCACCGCCCTTACGACAGGCCCCCGTTGTCGAAGGAGTTCCTCGCCGGGGAGATCGACGAGGACGCGCTCGCCCTCGAAGCCGAGGGCGAGGACCTCGCGGCCGTCTGGGAACTCGGTGCGCGGGCCGTCGGGCTCGACACCGGGTCGCGGGCCGAGCACCACGTACGGCTCGCCGACGGCCGGTCGGTCCGGGCCCACGGCATCGTGATCGCCACCGGCGCCGCCCCCCGGACCCTGCCCGGGAGCGGGGGACTCGACGGCGTGCACGTCCTGCGCAGCCTGGACGACGCCCGCGCGCTCCGGGCGGACCTGGCCCGCGGCGGGCGACTGGTGGTCGTCGGCGCCGGGTTCATCGGGGCCGAGGTCGCCTCCACCGCCCGGCGGCTCGGCCTCGACGTCACCGTCGTGGAGGCGGCGCCCACACCGCTGGCCGGCCCGCTCGGCAGGGAGATGGGCTCCCTCGTCTCCCGGCTGCACGCCGACCACGGCGTCCGCCTGCTGTGCGGGACGGGCGTCCGCGCCCTCGCCGGTAGGGGCAGGGTGGAGGCCGTCCTGCTCGGTGACGGCCGGCGCCTCGCCGCCGACACCGTGGTCGTCGGGGTGGGCGCCCGTCCGTGCACCGACTGGCTGGCGGGGTCCGGACTGGACCTGGCCGACGGCGTACGGTGCGACGCGGCCGGCCGTACGAACGTCCCCGGCGTCGTCGCCGTCGGGGACTGTGCGGCCTGGTACGAGCCCGCGATCGGGGCCCACCGCCGGGTCGAGCACTGGACGGGCGCGCGGGAACGCCCGGCGGCGGCGGTCGCCGCCCTGCTCTGCGGCGGCCGGGGCGTTCCGCAGGCGCCGCGGCCCCCGTACTTCTGGTCGGACCAGTACGGAACCCGCATTCAGTTCGCCGGGCATTGCGCGCACGCCGACAGCGTCACGGTCGAGGAGGGCGCGGCGGCCGACCGCAGCTTCCTCGCGGTCTACCGCAGCGCGGGCCGGCCGGTCGCGGTGCTCGGGCTGGACCCGCCGCGCCCGTTCACCCGGTGGCGGCGCCGGCTGGCCGGCGCCGGGTCCCGCACCACCGGCTGACGACATCCCGAACCACGACGTTCCGCGAGGAGTGCACGTGACATCGAGCAGCCTGCCGGAGAGCCTGATCGCCACCCTTCCCGGCGCGTACTACACCGATCCGGCCGTCTTCCGGCTGGAGCAGGAGCGCATCTTCGAGACGATGTGGTTCTGCGTGGGGCGTTCGTCGGAACTGGCCGGGCCGGGCGCCTACCGCACCGTGGACGTCGGTCGCGAGAGCATCCTGGTGACGCGTTCGCGCGACCACGCGGTCCGCGCCTTCTTCAACGTGTGTCGCCACCGGGGCGCGAAGCTGTGCACGCAGGAGACCGGCGAGGTCAGGCGGGCCTTCCAATGCCCGTACCACGCCTGGACGTACGACCTCGACGGCAGGCTGATCGCCGCGCCCAACCTGGCGAAGATGCCGGACGTCGGCCGGACCGAGTTCGGTCTGGCGCCCGTGCCCGTGCGCGAGTGGCTCGGGTACGTGTGGGTCTGCCTCGCGGACAGCCCGCCCTCCTTCGAGGAGCAGGTCATGGGCGCCGCCGTCGAACGGCTCGGCGACGCGGAGTCCATCGAGCGGTGGGCCGTCGCGGACCTGGAGGTCGGACGGCGGATCGTCTACGACGTCAAGGCGAACTGGAAGCTCATCATCGAGAACTTCATGGAGTGCTACCACTGCGCCACGATCCACCCCGAACTCACGGAAGTGCTACCGGAGTTCGCCGGCGGTTACGCGGCCCAGTACTACGTCGGACACGGCGCCGCCTTCGGCGAGGGCATCCGGGGCTTCACCGTGGACGGCTCGGAGGGCCTCGACCGCATCCCCTCCGTGTCGCCGGACCAGGACCGCAAGTACTACGCGATCACCGTGCGCCCGCAGGTCTTCGTCAACCTCGTGCCGGACCACGTGGTCTTCCACCGGATGTACCCGGTCGCGGCCGACCGCACCGTCGTCGAATGCGACTGGCTGTACCTCAAGGACGTGGTGGAGAGCGGAAAGGACGTCAGCCGCTCCGTCGAGCTCTTCGACCGGGTCAACCGGCAGGACTTCGAGGCCTGCGAGCGCTGCCAGCCCGCGATGAGTTCCCGCATGTACGCCGGGGGCGGTGTGCTCGTGCCCAGCGAGCACCACATCGGGGCGTTCCACGCCTGGGTCCGGGACCGGCTCAGCCCAGGTGCCCCATGCGGTGGCTGATCTCCTGGGCTCCCTTGACCAGCAGCGGGGAGAGCTCGCGCATCCGCTCCTCGGTGAAGCGGTAGCTCGGCCCCGAGGCGCTGATCGCGGCGATGACCACGCCGTCCCGGTCTCGGATCGGGGCGGCCATGGCGTGCAGCCCGAGCTCGTACTCCTCCAGGGTCATGGCGTACCCGCGGTCCAGCGCTTCTACGAGGTTCTTCTCCAGCTTCGTCCTCGCCGTCAGGGTGCTCGGCGTGTACTTCTTCAGGCCGGCTTCCGCCAGCAGCTGCACGCGCCGCTTCGCCGGGAGGTGGGCGAGGAGGACCTTGCCGCTGGAGGTGGCGTGCAGCGGAGTCAGCTGGCCGACCCAGTTGTGCGCCGTGACCGCGGCCGGGCCGCGCACCTGGCAGAGGTTGATCGCGTACTGCTCCTCCAGCATGGCGATGTTGACCGTCTCGCCGAGTTCCTCGGCCAGCCGCTCGCACACGGGGCGGCCCACCTGGGTGATGTCGATCCTTCCCGTGACGGCGCCCGCCAGCCGTACGATCCCGAAGCCGAGCCGGTACTTGCCGCGCTCCGTGGCCTGTTCGACGAGTCCGCGCGCCTCCAGCGCCCCGAGGAGCCGGAACGCCGTCGACTTGTGGACGTCGATCTCAGCCGCCACCTCGCTGACGCCCGCCTCGCCGCGCCGGGCGAGGATCTCCAGCACGCTGACGGCGCGGTCGACGGACTGCACCCCGCCCGCCGGGGCGCCCGTTGTTTCGGTGGCTGCCTCGTGGTTGCTCATGGCGAAACCATACTCGTCGTCACCAACGGCAGGTCGGAGCGGGTCGAGGACGAAAGGTTGCGCTGAATGCAACCTGGTGCGCATGACGGCACCCGTACTAGCATGCGCCGCATCTTGACGGCTGGGGGCAGCCCTCGGCCGCAGACGACGGGGAGGGACGACACTCCGATGGTGCCCCAGCAGTACGACTTCGTCATCGTCGGCGGCGGCTCGGCCGGCAGCGCCCTGGCGAACCGGCTCTCCGCGGACTCCGGCAACCGCGTCCTGGTCCTCGAAGCAGGCCGCCCCGACTACCCGTGGGACGTCTTCATCCACATGCCGGCCGCCCTGACCTTCCCCATCGGCAGCCGCTTCTACGACTGGAAGTACGAGTCGGAACCCGAACCGCACATGAACGGGCGGCGCATCCACCACGCCCGCGGCAAGGTGCTCGGCGGGTCGAGCAGCATCAACGGCATGATCTTCCAACGCGGCAACCCCCTCGACTACGAACGCTGGGGCGCCGATCCGGGCATGGAGAACTGGGACTACGCGCACTGCCTCCCGTACTTCAACCGGATGGAGAACTGCCTGGCCGCGGACCCGGAAGACGAGTTCCGCGGCCACTTCGGCCCCCTCGTCCTGGAGCGCGGACCGGCCGCCAACCCCCTCTTCCCCGCCTTCCTGGAGGCGGTCCGGCAGGCCGGGCATCCGCTCACCGACGACGTCAACGGCTACCGCCAGGAGGGCTTCGCGGCCTTCGACCGCACCCTCCACCGCGGGCGGCGCCTGTCCGCGGCCCGGGCCTACCTCCACCCGGCCATGAGGCGGCCCAACCTGCACGTGCGCACCAGGGCCTTCGTGACCCGGATCCTCTTCGAGGGCGGGCGCGCCGTCGGCGTCGAGTACCGCCGCGGCCGCGGGGCGCCCCGGCAGGTGCGGGCCGGTGAGGTGATCCTGTCCGGCGGCGCGATCAACTCCCCGCAGCTGCTCCAGTTGTCCGGCATCGGCAACGCCGACGAGCTGCGCGCCCTGGACATCGACGTCGTCCACGACCTGCCCGGAGTGGGGGAGAACCTCCAGGACCACCTGGAGGTGTACGTCCAGTACGCCTGCAAGCAGCCGGTCTCGATGCAGCCCTACCTGAAGTGGCGCCACCGCCCCTGGATCGGCCTCCAGTGGCTCTTCCGTACGGGACCCGGCGCGACCAACCACTTCGAGGCCGGAGGCTTCGCGCGGAGCAACGAGGACGTCGCCTACCCCAACCTGATGTTCCACTTCCTGCCGATCGCCGTCCGCTACGACGGCTCCGCGCCCGCAGGGGGCCACGGCTACCAGGTGCACGTCGGCCCCATGTACTCCGACGCCAGGGGCTCGGTGAAGATCAGGAGCAAGGACCCGCGGGTCCACCCGGCCCTGCGGTTCAACTACCTCTCCACCGAGCAGGACCGCCGCGAGTGGGTCGAGGCGGTCCGCACCGCGCGCACCATCCTGGGGCAGCCCGGGCTGGCCCCGTACAACGACGGTGAGATCTCGCCCGGGCCGGACGTCGAGACCGACGAGCAGATCCTGGACTGGGTGGCCAGGGAGGGCGAGACCGCCCTGCACCCCTCCTGCACCTGCCGGATGGGCACCGGTGACGGGTCCGTCACCGATCCGGCGAGCCTGCGCGTGCACGGCCTGGAGGGGCTGCGCGTCGTGGACGCGTCCGTGATGCCCTACGTGACGAACGGCAACATCTACGCACCCGTCATGATGGTGGCCGAGAAGGCCGCCGACCTCATCCTGGGCAACGAGCCGCTGCCGCCGTCCAAGGTCGAGTTCTACCGGCACCACCGCCTCCGCAGCGAGGCAGAGCAGGGGCAGCACCCCGGCCACACCTGAGGAGGAGCGGCATGTCCGCCGCCCGGCCCACGCCGTACCCCGAACGCCCCGTGCCGGCCCCGGTCACCGGGGGCGGCCTCGCGGAGCTCCTGCGCAGGGTCCGCTACGAGGTCCTGCCGGCGAAGGCCACCGAGGACAAGGTCCTGGCCCACGTCCCGGCGGACGTGCCCGTCACGGTCACGGCCTCCCCGGCCAAGGGCCTCGGTCCGACCCTGGACCTCGCCACCCGCCTGGCCGGGCACGGCTACCGGGTCGTCCCGCACGTCCCGGCCCGGCAGATCGCCGGCGCCGGGCACCTCGCGGAGATCGTGGACCGGCTGGTCGCCGCCGGAATCGAGGACGTCTTCGTCCCGGCCGGCGACGCCGACCCGCCGGCCGGGACGTACGACGCGGCGCTGCCCGTACTACGCCGCCTCGGCGAGCTCGGCAGCCCGTTCGCGCACGTCGGCATCACCGGCTACCCGGAGAGCCATCCCCTCATCGACGACGACGTCACCGTCCGGGCGATGTGGGACAAGCAGCCGCACGCGTCGTACATCGTCAGCAACCTGTGCTTCGACCCGGCGACCCTGCGCCGCTGGCTCGCGCAGGTGCGCCGCCGCGGCATCGTGCTGCCCGTGCACGTCGGCGTCGCCGGACCCGTCGAACGCGCGAAGCTGCTGTCCATGGCCACGAAGATCGGGGTGGGGGAGTCGGCCAAGTTCCTCACCCGGCACCCCTCGTGGTTCCTGCGCTTCGCGGCGCCCGGCGGCTACTCCCCACAGCGGCTGCTGCGCCGCAGCGCCCCCGCGCTGGCGGCGCCCGGGTCCGCGGTGGCCGGGCTGCACCTGTTCACCTTCAACCAGATAGCCGAGACCGAACGCTGGCGGCGCGCGCTGCTGGAGCGCCTCGAAGGCTGAACGGGGCGCCGCGCAGCCTCCGTACCCGGCCGCCGGGCCGTGCGTCCCCTTGACGTACCGCACCCCGTGGGCGATCGTGTCGTTCCATTCCGAGCACTACGATGCACAATACGCAACGCACATACCGGTGTTACCCGTATGGAGGGCTCCGCGCGTGGCAGATCTGTACGTCGGCGGGAAGTGGCGCGAAGCGGTGGCGGGCGGCCGTCGGGACATTCACTGCCCGGCCGACGGCACCCTCGTGCGTACCGTGTCCGAAGGCACGCGCGCCGACACCGAAGCCGCGATCGCCGCTGCGCGCAACGCCTTCGACGAAGGGCCGTGGCCG
Source organism: Streptomyces sp. NBC_00597 (assembly GCF_041431095.1). Classification (GTDB taxonomy): domain Bacteria; phylum Actinomycetota; class Actinomycetes; order Streptomycetales; family Streptomycetaceae; genus Streptomyces. Next base: position 1,617,385 of record NZ_CP107757.1, on the reverse strand, counting down.
CGCACACCCGAACGGGAGCGCGGCGCGCTCCTGCTGCGCACCGCCGCGGTGATCGAGCGCGGGGCGAAGGAGTTCGCCCGCGCCGAATCCCTCGACACCGGCAAGCGCCTGGTGGAGAGCGAGTACGACATCGCCGACGTGGTGGCGTGCCTGCGCCACTTCGGCGGGATCGCGGGCACCAGCGCCGGCAGGGTCGTCGACACCGGCCGCGAGGACGCCGTGAGCCGGGTCGTGTACGAACCGGTCGGGGTGTGCGGCCTCATCACCCCGTGGAACTACCCCCTGCTCCAGGCCGCCTGGAAGGTCGCGCCCGCCCTCGTCGCCGGCAACACCCTCGTCCTCAAGCCCAGCGAGCTCACCCCGTCCACCTCGGTCCTGCTGATGCGCGCGCTGGAGGAGGCCGGACTGCCCGCCGGAGCGGCCAACCTGGTCCTGGGAGCGGGGCCCGAGGCCGGCGCGCCGCTCGCCGAACACCCGGGCGTGGACATGGTCTCGTTCACCGGAGGCCTGGAGACGGGCCGGCGGGTCATGGCCGCCGCCGCGGCCGGAGTGAAGAGGGTTGCCCTCGAACTGGGCGGCAAGAACCCCAACGTGGTCTTCGCCGACGCCGACTTCGAGGCGGCCGTGGACCTCGCCCTGACCGCCGTCTTCCTGCACTCCGGACAGGTCTGCTCGGCCGGCGCCCGCCTGATCGTCGAGGACCCGCTGCACGACGCCTTCGTCGACGAGCTCGTGCGCCGCGCCCGTGCCATCCGACTGGGCGGCCCCTTCGACCCGGCCGCCGAGACCGGGCCGCTGATCTCCGCCGGACACCGGGCCAAGGTCGAGGAGTACGTCGCCGCCGGTCTCGCGCAGGGCGCCGTACTGCGCTGCGGCGGCCGGCGCCCCGAGGACCCCGCGCTCGCCGGCGGCTTCTACTACCCGCCGACCGTGCTCGACGACTGCCGCCCTCACATGCGCGTCGTGCGGGAGGAGTCCTTCGGCCCCGTGCTCACCGTGGAGCGGTTCTCGGGCGAGGACGACGCCGTACGGACCGCCAACGACACGGAGTACGGGCTCGCCGGGGCGGTGTGGACCCAGGACGCGGGCAAGGCGCAGCGCGTCGCCCGGCGGCTGCGGCACGGCACGGTCTGGATCAACGACTACCACCCCTACGTCCCCCAGGCGGAGTGGGGCGGCTTCGGGCACTCGGGCGTCGGCCGCGAGCTGGGCCCGACGGGCCTGGACGAGTACCGCGAACCGAAGCACATCTGGCAGAACATCCAGCCCAGGGCGCAGCACTGGTTCCGCGGCTGAGCCGCTGCCATCCGAAGAGAGGCCGACAGTGACCGCAACGAAGACAGAACCGCCGTCGCAGCGGGGCGCGCCCGGGGACGGGACCCCGGTGATCTCCGTCCGCGGCCTGTGGAAGGTCTTCGGGCCGAAGCCCGCGCGGGTGCCGGACTCGCCCGAGCTGTGCGCCCTCTCCCGCCGCGAGCTGATGGAGCGCACCGGCTGCACCGCGGCCGTGCGGGACGTGGGCTTCGACGTGTCGCCCGGCGAGGTCTTCGTGGTCATGGGCCTGTCCGGTTCCGGGAAGTCGACGCTCGTGCGGTGTCTGACCCGGCTGATCGAGCCGACGGCGGGCGAACTCCTCTTCGAGGGCGAGGACATCCGCGGCGCCGACCGCAAGAGGCTGCGCGAGCTGCGGCGGCACAAGTTCGCGATGGTCTTCCAGCACTTCGGGCTGCTGCCGCACCGCCGGGTCCTGGACAACGTCGCCTACGGCCTGGAGATCCGCGGCGCCGGCCGGGCCGAGCGGACCCGGCGGGCCATGGAGGTGATCGAGCTCGTCGGCCTCGCCGGGTACGAGCACTCCCACCCCGACCAGCTCTCCGGCGGCATGCAGCAGCGCGTCGGGCTCGCCCGCGCCCTCGCCGGGGACCCGGACGTGCTCCTGTTCGACGAGCCGTTCTCCGCACTCGACCCGCTGATCCGCCGGGACATGCAGAACGAGGTCGTGCGGCTGCACCGGGAGGTCGGCAAGACGATGGTGTTCGTCACCCACGACCTGTCCGAGGCGCTGAAGCTGGGCGACCGCATCCTCATCATGCGCGACGGCCGCACGGTCCAGTGCGGTACGGGCGACGAGCTGGTCGGGGCGCCAGCCGACGACTACGTCCGGGACTTCGTCGCGGACGTGCCGCGCTCGCAGGTGCTCACCCTGCGCTGGATCATGCGTCCGGCCCGCCCGGACGACGCGCTCGACGGCCCGGAGTTCGGTCCCGACATCGTTGTCCGCGAGGCGACGCGGGCCGTCCTCGCGGCGGACCGGCCCGTGAAGGTCGTGGAGAACGGGCGGCTGCTGGGCGTCGTCGGCGACGCGGAGGTCCTCGCGGTCGTCGCCGGCCCGGAGGGCGGTGCGTGATGGCCGTCCCGGCAGCGGTGACCGCGCGGAGGGCTCCGGTGCGCGGCGGGCGCGCGGTGGTCGCGGCCGCGGTCCTCGTCGGGTGGCTCGTCCTGTGGGCGGCGCTGCGCGGCATCCACACGCTTCCCCTCGGCACGGCCGAACTGACTCCGCTCCACCGGCGGTTCAACGAGATCAACGACGCCGTCGGCGCCGGCCGCAACAGCAACCCGGTCTTCCTCTACGTCTTCAACGAGATCCGGCTGGTCATCGACACCCTCGTCACCTTCCTCCAGGGGCTCTTCGCCCAGCCGTCCTACGGCCGCCCGGTCCCCCTGGTCGGCTGGCTGGGCGTCGTCGCCCTCGTCGGATACGCGTCGTGGGTGTTCGGGAACGTACGGGTGGCGGCGCTGGCCGTCGCCGGGTTCGTCCTCTTCGGCCTCCAGGGACTGTGGCGCGAGAGCATGGACACGCTGGCCCTGACCCTGGCGGCCGTCCTCGTCTCCCTGCTCATCGGCATTCCGCTCGGAGTCTGGGCCGGGCTGTCCGACCGGGTGTACCGGCTGGCGACCCCGGTGCTGGACTTCATGCAGACGATGCCGACCTTCGTCTACCTGGCCCCGCTGACGCTGTTCTTCCTCATCGGCCCCGCCTCCGCCACGATCGCCACGCTGATCTTCGCGACGCCGCCCGCCGTGCGCATCACCGCCCACGCGATCCGCTCCGTACCGGCCGCCACGGTCGAGGCGGCGCAGTCCCTCGGCGCGACGCGCGGCCAGACGCTCGCCACCGTACTGCTGCCGCTGTCGAAGCGGACCGTCGTGCTGGGCGTGAACCAGACCATCATGGCCGCGCTCTCCATGGTCACCATCGCCGCGCTCATCGACGCCCCCGGGCTGGGCAAGACCGTGGTCAAGGCACTGGAGACGCTCGACGTGGGCACGGCGTTCAACGCCGGGCTCGCCATCGTCGTCCTGGCCGTCCTGCTCGACCGGGTGACCACCGCGGCGAGCGAGGAGGACGCGCGGCGGCGCGGGGGCCGCCGGGATCGCCGGCGCCGCCCCCTGCTCCTCGCCGGCGCCGTGCTCACCGGCGGGTGCGTCTGGCTCTCCCACACCTACGTATGGGCGGCGCAGTTCCCCGCCGGCTCCGGTGTCGGCGCGGCGATCGCGCGTACGGCGGACTCCGCCACCGCGTGGGCGCAGGGCGGCTTCGCCGGTGTGACGGGCGCGGTGCGCGACCTGGTCACGACCCTGCTGCTCAACCCCTTCGAGGCGCTGCTGACCGGCTCCCCCTGGTGGCTGGTCGGCGCGGTCGTGGTGGCCCTGGGCGCACTGACGGGCGGCCCGCGGGTGGCGGCCACCGCGGCGGCGTGCGTGGCGCTGATCGTCGGCACCGGCCTGTGGCGGGACAGCATGACGACGCTGGCCTCCAGCCTGGTCGCCACGGTCATCGTCCTGGCGCTCGGTGTCGTGGTGGGCGTGTGGATGGGGCGCAGCGCCCTGGCCGACCGGCTCGTCCGCCCCGTTCTCGACGCGGGGCAGACGATGCCGGCGTTCGTCTACCTGGTGCCGTTCCTGGCGCTGTTCGGGGCGAGCCGGTTCACGGCGATCGTGGCGGCGATCGTCTACGCGGCCCCGGTGACCGTGAAGATCATCGCCGACGGGGTGCGGGGCGTGCCGCTGGACACGGTGGAGGCGGCGGTTTCGGCCGGATCGGGCACCTGGCAGATCATCACGAAGGTTCAGCTCCCGATGGCCCGCGGTGCCCTCGCGCTCGCCACGAACCAGGGGCTGGTCTACGTCCTGTCCATGGTCGTGGTCGGGGGGCTGGTCGGGGCGGGCGCCCTCGGCTACGACGTCGTGGCGGGTTTCTCTCAGGGCCAGTTGTACGGCAAGGGGCTGGCCGCGGGCCTGGCCATCGTGCTGCTCGGGGTCATGTTCGACCGGATCACCCAGGCGGCGGCGCACCGGGCGGCGAACGCCCCCGGCGGGCGCTGAGGCGGAAGAAGGGGCAGGACACATGGCAGGAATCGGCAATACAGGACCGCACCCGCAGCGGCAGCCGCACCCGCAGCGGTGGCGCCCGGCCGGGTTGGCCGCGCTGGCCGGTCTGTCGGCGCTGGCCCTCGCCCTCGGCGGGTGCAGCGGCGCGAAGGTGGGGGAGGCGGGCGCCGGGTCCTCGGGCGGTGGCGCCGGCGCGGGGAAGTGCGGCTCCTTCAACCTCGCCGTCAACCCGTGGGTCGGGTACGAGGCCAATGCGGCGGTCATCGCGTACGTCGCGAAGAAGGACCTCGGCTGCGAGGTGACCAAGAAGGACCTCAAGGAAGAGGTCGCCTGGCAGGGGTTCGGCACGGGCGAGGTCGACGCGATCGTCGAGAACTGGGGCCACGCGGACCTGAAGAAGAAGTACGTCGAACAGCAAAAGACGGCCGTCGCAGCCGGGGAGACCGGCAACAAGGGGGTCATCGGCTGGTACGTCCCGCCGTGGCTGGCGCAGAAGTACCCGGACATCACCAAGTGGCAGAACCTCAACAAGTACGCGGACCAACTCAAGACCTCTGAGTCCGGCGACAAGGGCCAACTGCTCGACGGGGACCCGTCGTTCGTCACCAATGACGGGGCGCTGGTGAAGAACCTGAACCTCGACTTCAAGGTGGTGTACTCGGGCAGCGAGGCCGCGCTGATCCAGGCCTTCCGCCAGGCCGAGGCCAAGAAGACGCCCGTCATCGGCTACTTCTACGAACCACAGTGGCTCTTCTCCGAGTTGAAGCTCGTCAAGGTGGAGCTGCCGGAGTACAAGGCGGGCTGCGACGACGACCCGGAGAAGGTCGCCTGCGACTACCCCGTGTACGCCCTGGACAAGATCGTCAGCAAGAAGTTCGCGGATGCCGACGGTCCGGCCTACCGGCTCGTGAAGAACTTCAACTGGTCGAACGAGGACCAGAACCTCGTGGCGAAGTACATCGCGCAGGACAAGATGTCGCCGGAGGACGCCGCCGCGAAATGGGTGGGGGCCAACCGTGCGAAGGTCGACGCCTGGCTCGGGAAGAAGGGCTGATCCGGCCCCCGTTCCCGCGCGCCGCACCGTGCCCGGAAGGCTGCTCCGGCAGCCCTCCGGGCACGGCTGTTCCCGCCCTGCGCACAGGGGAGTTGCGGGGCCGATCGCCGCTCTTGACACCACCCTGGGCGGGCGGCACTGTGAGTTGCGCAACCTGCACCACGTTGCGCTGACGGCAACTGTTCGACAACTGCCCGGCGACTGTACGGAAACTGCAACTCGACTTCTTTCGAATCGGAGGGGCGGAGATGGCGGGACCGCGCGTGGTCATCATCGGAGCGGGCGTCGTGGGCGCGGCGCTGGCGGACGAACTGTCCCTGCGCGGCTGGACCGGGATCACCGTGGTCGACCAGGGCCCCCTCCCCGTCACCGGCGGCTCCTCCTCCCACGCCCCGGGCCTCGTGTTCCAGGCGAACCCCTCGAAGACCATGACCGAACTGGCCCGCTACACCGTCGAGAAGCTCGCCACCCTCGACGTCGACGGGCAGCCCTGCTTCCTCCCGATCGGCGGACTCGAACTCGCCACCACCCCGGAACGCCTCACCGACCTGCACCGCCGCCACGGCTGGCTCACTTCCTGGGGCGTCGAGGGCCGGCTCGTGGGCCCGGACGAATGCGCGGCCCTGCACCCGCTCATCGACCGCGACCGCGTCCTCGGCGGACTGCTGGTCCCCACCGACGGCCTGGCCAAGTCGGTGCTCGCCGTCGAGGCGCAGCTCCGGGACGCCCGTGCCCGCGGCGTACGCGTCCTCGACCGCCACCAGGTCCTGGACGTCCGTACCGAAACCGATGACACCACCGGAGCCGACCGCGTCACCGCCGTCGTCACGGACCACGGCGAGATCCCCGCCGACATCGTCGTGTGCTGCGCCGGCATCTGGGGCCCCAAGGTCGCCCGCATGGCGGGCACGAGCCTGCCGCTGACCCCGCTCGCCCACCAGCTGGCATGGACCGGCCCCGTCCCCGCACTCGCCGGGCGGACCGAGGAGGCCGTCCACCCCGTCTTGCGCCACCAGGACGCCGACCTCTACTACCGCGAGTGCTTCGACCGGCTCGGCATCGGCTCCTACGGCCACCGCCCCATGCCGGTCTCCGCCGACGACATCGCCCCGCCGGACTCCTCCCCCCGGATGCCGTCCGTACTGCCGTTCACGGCCGAAGACTTCGCCGACGCCTGGACCGAGACCCGGTCCCTGCTGCCCGCCACCCGCGACACCAAGATCGAGGAGGGGATCAACGGGCTGTTCTCCTTCACCACCGACGGGATGCCCCTGCTCGGCGAATCATCCGAGGTCAAGGGCTTCTGGGTCGCCGAGGCCGTCTGGGTCACCCACTCCGCCGGAGTCGGCCGAGCCATGGCCGAATGGCTCGTGGACGGCCACTGCTCCTCCTTCGACCTGCACGGATGCGACGTCAACCGGTTCGAACAGCACCAGCTCGCCCCCGCGTACGTCCTCGCCCGCGACTGCCGCAACTTCGTCGAGGTCTACGACATCCTCCACCCGCTCCAGCCGGCCGGTGCGCCGCGTCCGCTGCGCACCAGCCCGTTCCACGTCCGCCAGCGGGAGCTCGACGCCTTCTTCCTGGAGGCCGCCGGCTGGGAACGGCCCCAGTGGTACGAGGCCAACGCGCCCCTGCTGGACCGGTGGGACGTCCCGGCACCCGACGACTGGGCCGCCCGGATCTGGTCGCCGATCGTCGGCGCCGAGGCCCTCGCCACCCGGGAGGGTGTCGCCCTGTACGACATGACGGCCCTGAAACGGCTGGAGGTGTCCGGCCGCGGAGCCGCGGCCTTCCTCCAGCGCCTGACCACCTCCGACGTCGACAAGTCCGTCGGCTCGGTCACGTACACGCTGATGCTGGACGAGAACGGCGGCATCCGCAGCGACATCACGGTGGCCCGGCTCGCCCGCCACCGCTTCCAGATCGGCGCCAACGACAACCTCGACCTCGACTGGCTCACCCGCCACCTCCCCGACGACGGCTCCGTGACCGTACGGGACATCACCGCGGGCACCTGCTGCATCGGCCTGTGGGGGCCGAAGGCGCGCGAGGTGCTCCAGCCGCTCGCCGACGCCGACTTCTCGAACGAGGGCCTGCGCTACTTCCGGGCCCGCAGCGCCCACGTCGGCGCCGTCCCCGTCACCGCCCTGCGCCTGAGCTACGTCGGCGAGCTCGGCTGGGAGCTGTACACCACCGCCGACACGGGGCTGAAACTGTGGGACACCCTCTGGGAGGCCGCGCAACCGTACGGCGGCATCGCGGCCGGCCGGGGCGCCTTCAACAGCCTGCGCCTGGAAAAGGGCTACCGGGCCTTCGGCACCGACATGAGCCACGAACACGACCCGTACGAGGCCGGCCTCGGCTTCGCCGTGAACCCGGGCAAGGGCGATTTCATCGGCCGGGTCGCACTGGAGCGGCGCGCGGCGGACGTTCGGCGGCGCCTCACCTGCCTGACCATCGACGACCCGGCCGACGTCGTCATGGGCAAGGAGCCCGTGTACGACGGGGACCGACCGGTCGGCCACGTCACCAGCGCCGCGTACGGATACACCATCGGCAAGTGCATCGCCTACGCCTGGCTGCCCGCGGAACTCGCCACACCGGGCCGCGCCCTGCGCATCGGCTACTTCGACCGGCGCATCGCGGCGGTCGTCGCCGCCGAGCCGCTGTTCGACCCGGGGATGCGCCGACTGCGCGGCCTGCCCGGAGCCGCCCGATGAGCCCGCGGACCCCGGGGGCCGGACTGCCCGAGCACCCCGCACGGCTGTGGCGCACCCCCCAGCCCGAGCGCGGCTACGAGGTGCTCATCGTGGGCGGCGGCGGACACGGCCTGGCCACCGCCCACTACCTCGCGAAGAACCACGGCATCACCGACGTCGCCGTCCTCGAACGCGGCTGGCTCGGCGGCGGCAACATGGCCCGCAACACCACCATCATCCGCTCCAACTACCTGTGGGACGAGAGCGCCGGGATCTACGAGCACGCCCTCAGACTGTGGGAAGGACTGGAAGAAGACCTCGACTACCCGCTCCTGTTCTCCCAGCGCGGCGTACTGAACCTGGCCCACACCCTCCAGGACGTACGCGACGGCGTGCGCCGCGTCGAGGCCAACCGGCTGAACGGCGTGGACGCCGAATGGCTCGACCCCGCGCAGGTCAAGGAGGTCTGCCCGATCGTCGACACCTCACCGGACGTGCGGTACCCGGTGATGGGCGCCACCCACCAGCCGCGGGCGGGCATCGCCAAGCACGACCACGTCGCCTGGGGCCTCGCGCGCGCCGCCGACGCCGCCGGCATCGACCTGATCCAGAACTGCGAGGTCACCGGCATCGACGTACGGGACGGCAGGGTCACCGGCGTGCAGACCTCGCTCGGTCCGATCGCCGCCGGCCGCGTCGCCCTCTGCGCGGCAGGCCACTCCTCCGTACTCGCCGCGATGGCCGGCTTCGAACTCCCCCTCCAGAGCCACCCGCTGCAAGCATTGGTCTCCGAACTGCTGGAACCCGTGCACCCGACCGTCGTGATGTCCAACGCGGTGCACGTGTACGTCAGCCAGGCCCACAAGGGCGAACTGGTCATGGGCGCCGGCATCGACGCGTACAACGCCTACACCCAACGCGGCGCGTTCCACATCATCGAACGCCAGATGGCGGCCGCCCTCGAACTCTTCCCGGTCTTCGCCCGCGCGCACGTCCTGCGCACCTGGGGCGGAATCGTCGACGTGAGCCCCGACGCCTCACCGATCACCGGGCTCACCCCCGTGTCGCACCTGTACGTCAACTGCGGCTGGGGCACCGGAGGTTTCAAGGCCACACCCGGCGTCGGCTGGGCCCTCGCGCACACCATCGCCCACGACGCCCCCCACCCGCTGGCCGCCCCCTTCACGCTCGAACGCTTCACCACCGGCGCGCTCGTCGACGAGCACGGCGCGGCCGCGGTGGCCCACTGAGGAGCCGAGACGATGCTGCTCATCCCCTGCCCCTGGTGCGGGCCACGTGGCGAGGCCGAATTCCATTACGGAGGCCAGGCGCACGTGCCCTACCCCGCGGACCCCGCGGCCCTGAGCGACGGGGCGTGGGCCCGCTACCTCTTCTTCCGCGACAACCCCAAGGGCCCCTTCGCCGAACGCTGGCACCACGCCGACGGCTGCCGCCGCTGGTTCAACGCCGTCCGGGACACGGCGACCAACGAGATCCGGGCCGTCTACCGGAGCGGCGAGCCCAGGCCGGTGAACCCGTGACCGAACACCCCTACCGGCTGCCCGAACGGGGCCGCGTCCACCGCGACCAGCCGCTGCTCTTCCGCTTCGACGGCGTCGAGTACGAGGGCTACCGCGGCGACACCCTCGCCTCCGCGCTCCTCGCCCACGGGGTCCACCGGGCAGGCAGCAGCATCAGGCTCGGCCGCCCGCGCGGCATCTTCACGGCCGGAGTCGAGGAGCCGGGCGCCGTCGTACAGATCGAGGCGCCCTTCCCCGAGCCGATGCTGCCCGCCACCACCATCGAGCTGTACGAGGGGCTCGTCGCGAGCAGCCTCCCCGGCCAGGGCCGGCTCGCCACCACACCCGACCCCGCCCGCTACGACGCCGTGCACGCCCACTGCGACCTGCTGGTCGTCGGCGCGGGCCCCGCCGGTCTCGCAGCGGCGACCGCCGCCGCCCGCAGCGGCGCGCGCGTCGTCGTCGCCGACGACCGGCCCGAACCCGGCGGCAGCCTGCTCGGCACCGGCGAGCTGCCCGGATGGGTGGCCGCGGCGGCCGCGGAACTGCGAGTCGCTCCCGAGGTGCGCGTACTGCAGCGCACCACCGTCTTCGGCCACTACGACGACAACCACGTGCTCGCCGTGGAGCGCCGTACCCACCACCTCGGCGCGCTGGCCCCCGCGCACGTCTCCCGCGAACGGGTATGGCGGATCCGGGCGCGCCGGGTCGTGCTCGCGACCGGCGCCCACGAACGCTCCCTCGCCTTCGCCGACAACGACCGCCCCGGGGTGATGCTCGCCGGGGCCGCCCGTACGTACCTCCACCGGTTCGGCGTCGTACCGGGCCACCGCGCGGTCGTCTTCACCACGAACGACAGCGCCTACCCCGCCGCCCTCGACCTGGCCGCGGCCGGCGTGGCCGTCGCGGCGGTCGTCGACGCCCGACCCGAGCCGGGGCAGTGGGCGGTGCGCGCCGCCGAGGCCGGCATCGACGTGCTCGCCGGGCACGTGGTCACGGGCACCGCGGGCGCACCCCGGGTCTCCTCGGTGACCGTGTCCGGTCCCGGCGAAGGCTCCGCCGTCCGCCAGGCCCGCGCCGTCCGCGAGGTCCCGGCCGACGTCCTGCTCGTCTCCGGCGGCTGGAACCCGGTCGTCCACCTGTTCAGCCAGGCCGGCGGGCGCCTGCGGTACGACACCGCGCTCGGCACGTTCGTACCCGACGGCTGCCGACAGGCGGTGGAGGCCGCCGGAGCGGCACGAGGAGAGTACGACCTCTCCCGCTGCCTGGCCGACGGCCGGGCAGCGGCAGCCCGGGCACTCGAAGCCGAGGGCTTCGCCGTGCACGGGGCGCTCCCGCTCCCCGCCGTCGCCCGGCAGCCCCGCACCCCCGCCCGCCACCTGTGGGTGGTCCCCGGCGCGGACCCCGCCCGCTGCTTCGTCGACCTCCAGCGCGACGTCACCGTCGCCGACCTCGCCCGCGCGACCGGTGCGGGCCTGCGCTCGGCCGAGCACCTCAAGCGCTACACCACGGCCGGCACCGCGAACGACCAGGGCAAGACCTCCGGCGTGCTCACGAGCGGAGTCGTCGCACACCTGCTCGGCGTCGACATCGGCGAGCTGGGCACGACGACCTTCCGCGCCCCGTACGCACCGGTCTCCTTCGCGGCGCTCGCCGGCCGCGACCGGGGCCCGCTGCACGACCCCGTACGGGTGACCGTCCTGCACGAGCGGCACCTCGCGCACGGCGCCGAGTTCGAGGACGTCGGCCAGTGGAAACGGCCGCGGTACTACCCGCGGCCCGGTGAGGACATGGCGGCCGCGGTGCTGCGCGAGTGCCGGGCCGCCCGCGAGGGCGTGGCCTTCATGGACGCCTCCACCCTCGGCAAGATCGACGTGCAGGGGCCCGACGCCGGGGTCTTCCTGGACCGGCTGTACACCAACGTGATGAGCACGCTGAAGACCGGCATGTGCCGCTACGGAGTGATGTGCCGCCCCGACGGCATGGTCTTCGACGACGGCACCGCCATCCGCCTCGCCGACGACCGCTTCCTCGTCACCACCACGACCGGCGGCGCCGCCGCCGTACTGGACTGGATGGAGGAGTGGCTCCAGACCGAATGGCCCGAACTGCGCGTGCACTGCACCTCGGTCACCGAACAGTGGGCCACCGTCGCACTCGTCGGACCCCGCTCCCGGGACGTCCTGCGCGAGCTCGCCCCCCAACTCGCCGTGGAAGCAGCTGACTTCCCGTTCATGGCCTGGCGGGACACGGCCGTCGCCGCCGTCCCGGCCCGCGTGTGCCGGATCAGCTTCTCCGGCGAACTGGCCTACGAGATCAACGTACTGCCTTGGCAGGCGCCCGAGTTGTGGGAGGCGCTGTACGAGGCGGGCCGCCCCTTCGGCATCACCCCGTACGGCACCGAGACCATGCACGTCCTGCGCGCCGAGAAGGGCTATCCGATCGTCGGCCAGGACACCGACGGCACCGTGACCCCACAGGACCTCGGCATGGGCTGGATCGTCTCCCGCAAGAAGCCCGACTTCATCGGCAAACGCTCCCACGCCCGCACCGACACCGCCCGGCCCGACCGCAAGCACCTCGTCGGCCTGCTGCCGGACGACCCCGGCGTCCTGCTGCCCGAAGGCACCCAGCTGGTCGCCACCGCTGCGCTCCCCGAACCGCCGGTGCCGATGCTCGGCCACGTCACCTCCGCCTACCGCAGCGCGGCACTCGGCCGGACCTTCGCACTCGCCCTCGTCAAGGGCGGCCGGGACCGCATCGGCGACCGGCTGTACGCACCCGTGGGCGACGCCCTGGTCCCGGTCACCGTCGCGAGCACCCCGCTCTACGACCCCGAGGGGACACGTCGCGATGGCTGACACCACCGCCCGGCGCGACGGGCCGAGCCCCCTGTCGCGGTACGCCGAACGCTTCGCCGCCGCCACCCGAGCCTCGGGCGGAGCCCTGCGGCTCGCGGAACTCCCCTTCCTGGCCCAGGTCGACGTACGCCTCGACCCCAAGGGCCCGGCCTCCGACGCCGTCGGGCCCGCCCTCGGCTTCCCCCTGCCGCTGGAACCGAACACGCTCGCCCGCGGTGGCGAGTTCGCGGCGCTGTGGCTGGGCCCGGACGAATGGCTCGTCATCGGCCCGGCCGGTACCCGGACGCACCTCGAAGCCCGCCTGCGCGAGGCCGTCGGAGACCGGCACGCGGCCGTCGTCGACGTCTCCGCGCAGCGCACCACCCTGCTCGTCGGCGGGGCCCGGGCCGCCGAACTCCTCGCACACGGCTGCTCCCTCGACCTGCACCCCCGCTCCTTCGGAGCCGGGCGCTGCGCCCAGACCACACTGGCCCGGGCCCAGGTGGTGCTCGCGCGCGCAGAAGCCGGGCCCGGGTTCAGGGTCCTGGTGCGCTCCTCGTTCGCCGGCTACCTCGCCGAGTGGCTCCTCGACGCCGCATCGGAGTACACCTGGAATTCGCCTGACTCGACCCGGACTTGAACGTGGCCGGGCTAGGGTTCCCCCGGTTCCCGGCTCCCCGTGCCCGGAGCCACCCGTCAGGTCAAGGAGATGATGTGCGCAGCCTGCTGTCACCGACGAGGACGACGAACGAAGCCACCGCGGCCGGGGCTTCCCGGCCCCGGCTCCGGCCCCTGCCCCGGCCGTGGGCGGGGGTACGCCGGACCCTCACCACCGCGGGCCTCGGTGCGGCGGCGCTCGTGATGGTCCTTCCGGCCGTCGCCGTCGCCGACGTGATACCGGCCCTGCCGCAGAACGCGGACGGCCTCGAACAGACCTTCTCGCCCGCCTTCGACTACGACGGGGACGGCTGCTACGCCACCGCCGCGATCAGCAGCAGCGGAACCCTCAACCCCGGGCTCAAGCCCGGCGGAGCGGTGAACGGCCACTGCCGGGACTACGCGCAACTGCAGAACTCCAACACGTACTCCCGCGAGAAGTGCAACAACGGCTGGTGCGCGGTCATGTACGCCGGCTACTTCGAGAAGGACCAGGCCACGCTCGGCCCCCTGGCCATCGGGCACCGCCACGACTTCGAGCACGTGGTGGTCTGGATCAAGGACAACGAGGTCCAGTACGTGTCGACTTCGCAGCACAGCGGCTGGAAGTGGTACCCCCGCTCACAGGTCCGCTTCGACGGGACGCACGCCAAGGTCGTCTACCACAAGGACGGCGCCTCGACGCACTTCTACCGCCTCGCCAACGGCAACGACGAACCCGCCGAGAACCACACCGGCAACTGGTTCTACCCGCGCCTCGTCGGCTGGAACGGTTACCCGGCGAGCCTGCGCGACAAGCTGATGAACGCCGACTTCGGCTCCGCCACGATCAAGATCACCGACAGTCGCTTCAACGACGCCCTGAACGCCTCGAAGCCCCCGATCCCCTTCGACCCCTATGCGTAACGCTCGGTAGCCGCCCGTCGGACTTCGCCCGGCACGGGCTCGCCGGAGCGGGCGGATGCCGACGCGCGGGCGGGGTGTGGGGGGACCATGGACGGGTGCGAAACCTTCCAGGGCGGGACCAGGGGGCCGAGCAGCCCGGGCCGGCCGAGCACCCCGAGGCGGCAGGTACCGCCGAAGGGGCCGGGCCCGCAGCGGAGGCCGACCAGCGGGCGCTCGGCGAGGCCCTGGTCACGGCCTGTGGGGCCGCGGGGGCGTCCATCGGCATGCTCTACCTGCCCGACGCCGCCCGGCGCGTCCTGCACCTGGCGATGACCGTCGGCCTGTCCCGCGAGTTCGCGCTGCCCTGGTCCCGCGTCGTTCTGGACGACGTCATCCCGGTGGCCGACGCCGTCCGCGACCGGCGGTTCGTCTGGCTGGGCGGCCAGGAGGAAACGGCCCGGCGCTACCCGCGCCTCGGCCTCGTCCTGCCGTACGACTTCGCCCTCGCCGCCGCCCCGCTCGTCCCCGACCCGGCCCCCGAGCCGGCGGGCCCCACCGGGGCCGGTCTCGTCCTCCTGTGGCCCGGCTCCCACGGGCCCCACCTGAACGATCGGGAGCGCGCCGCCGTGGACTCCGCGTGCGGCCGTCTCGCGAACTTCCTGCGCCGGGCCGCCGAGGCCGGCCACCCCGTCCGTCCGCCGGCGGACCCGGCCATGCTGCGGCCGCCTCCCCCTCCCACGCCCGGACCGGTCGAGGCGGCCGCCGCCATGGCCTTCATCCGCCGGCTGCCCGGAGGCAACTGCGCACTCGATCTGAACGGCACGATCACCTTCATCACCCCCGAGGCGGCCGAGCTACTGGGCGCACCCGTCTCCCGGCTCCGCGGAGCCCTGCCCTGGGAAGCCCTCCCCTGGATGGACACCCCCGTCATCGAGGACCACTACCGGGCCGCCGCGATCAGCAGGCAGCCCCGCAGCTTCACCGCCGCGCCGCCGATCGGCCGGTACCTGCGCTTCGACCTCTACCCGGACGACACCGGGATCAGCGTCCGCATCAGCTCCGTCGCCGCCGACGAGCCCGTCCCGGCGCCCGCCACCCCGACGGGCGTCCCCCTGGAGCCCTCGCCCAGCCGGGCCACCGCCCTCTACCAGCTCATGCACCTGGCCGCAGCCCTCACGGAGGCCGTCCACGCCCGGGACGTCGTCGATCAGGCCGCCGACCTGCTCGTCCCCGCGATCGGAGCCCAGGCCCTGGCCCTCCTGGTGGCCGAGGAGCAGCGCCTGCGCATCGTCGGCTACCGCGGCTACACGGCCGAGCTCATGGCCCGCTACGACGGCATCCCCCTCGGCATCCACACGGCCAGCACCCACGGCCTGCGCACGGGCGAGCCGCTGTTCTTCGCGTCCGCGGGCGAGCTCGCAACCGCCTTCCCGGCCGTCGTGATCGGGGACGGCATGGCCGCGTGGGCGTTCCTGCCCCTCATCGCGTCCAGCCGGCCCATCGGCACCCTCATCCTGGCCTACGCCCGCCCCCACGCCTTCGCCCCCGGGGAACGGGCGATCCTGACCTCCCTCGCCGGACTCATCGCCCAGGCCCTGGACCGTGCCCGCCTCTACGACTCCACCCACCAGCTCGCCCACAGCCTGCAGACCGGCCTGCTGCCGCGCGTCCTGCCCAGTGTCCCGCACCTCGAAGTGGCCGCCAGCTACCTCCCGGCGGCGCACGGGCTCGACATCGGCGGCGACTTCTACGACCTGATCCGGATCGACGACACCACCGTCGCGGCCGCCATCGGCGACGTCCAGGGCCACAACGTGAACGCCGCCGCCCTCATGGGCCAGGTCCGCACGGCCGTACACGCCACCGCCGGCGAGCCCCCGGCGGAGGTCCTCGCCCGCACCAACCGGCTCCTGACCGACCTCGAACCCGGACTGTTCACGAGCTGCGTGTACGCCCACATCGACCTCGCGGCCCGCACCGCCCACCTGGCCACGGCCGGCCACCCGCCGCCGCTGCTGCGCCACGCCGGCGGCCCGGCCGAGATGCTCCACCTGCCGCCCGGCCTGCTCCTCGGCATCGACCGGGACGCCTCGTACACGGCCGTCGAGATCCCGTTCGAGCCGGGCACCCTGCTGACGCTCTACACCGACGGGCTGGTCGAGGTCCCCGGTGACGACCTGGAGGAGGGCATCGCCGCCGTCGCCGCCCGCATCACCGCAACCCCCGACGGCCACCCGGTGAGGGCGCTGGCGGACGACCTCATCGACCAGGCCCGCGCAGGCGCCCCCCGCACGGACGACATCGCCCTGCTCCTGCTGCGCTTCGCCCAGGAGGAGCGGCGGACGTGAGGAGCCGCGAACATGAGGAGCCGCGGACGTGACGGAGCCCGGGAGCATATCCAGCTCCCGGGCTCCAGTTTGCCACCCAATTGCGCACACCGGCGGCGTTTAAGAGTCGCGGATCATTCTGAGACCGACGTGTTCTGCCTTTGAACTACCGCGCCACGAGAGAGGCGCAGGGGGGACTTGAACCCCCATCCATCGATGATCGTCCGCGCTCGGTCGATCCGGCGTTCGGCGGCGAATGCTGAGACTGGAGCGAGAATCTGAGTTTTACGGGGCCGCCTCTGCCGGCTTGGGCCACCCCGGCACGTGGGCCGGGGGAGGGATTCGAACCCCCAATTGACACCCCTTGGTCAGCTTCAACATCAGTTTCAGCTTTTGCGCGCTGTGCGCGCACCCCCCCCGCTCGCACAAGGGGGCGATCTTGAGGCTACCGGAACAGGTAGCCGAACACCGCGTCACCGACGCGCTGGTCGTCGACCTCGGCGCCGTTGGCCTCCTCGCGGGCGTACTTGACGGCCTGCTGGAGCTTCTCGACCCGGTCGAGGAGCTCGTTGACCCGGCGGGCCGGCAGGGCGCCGGAGAACTTCACCGTCGTCCAGTAGCCGACGGGCACGTCCTCGTAGTACACCTCGACCTGGGCCGGGTGCTTCTCCGTGGCCTCGGCCTTCACGTGGTTGCGCGGCACCTTCTTGGTGCGGATCGTGCGGACCGGGTCGGTCTTCCACGAGTCGGTCGAGGGGTCGAGGTTCCACGCCTCCGACGCGTCGAGGACCGGGAGCTTGCGGACGAACGTGTGGAGGTCGGTGAGCTGCTTCTCCAGGAACAGCAGGTACGGGACCGGTACCCGGGGCAGCAGGACGGTTCCGTCGACGACGACGTCCGCGGCCGCCGTGCGGTTCGCCCAGTCCTTCGTCGCCGTCACGTCGAACAGCCGCGTCAGCGTACCCGCCGTCGCGCGCAGCACGTCCTCCGCCTTGACCTGCACCCGCGTGGACTCGGGCGGCAGCTGCTCGCCCTCCTCGTCCTTGGGCTGGTACGTCCGCGAGATGCCGGCGAGCAACGCGGGCTTCTGGACGTCCTGATGGGCTTGGGTCAGTTCCTGGAGAGACTTGGACTTGACGCCCTTCTCCACTGCGATGATCTGATTCAACTTCGGCACACGAGGAACCTAACAGCACATCAGTGCGGTACACATCCGAGTTTTGCCGACGGCCTGCAACGGGAAAGCGCGCGGCCCGCCCCGCCGCCCGGAAGGGGCGGCGGAACGGGCCGTGAGGGCGACGCGCCTACGACGGGATCAGACCGCCGGGGACGGGTACGTCGGGTACTCGACGCCGGAGACGTGCTGGACGACCCGGATGACCTGGCACGAGTAGCCGAACTCGTTGTCGTACCAGAGGTAGAGGATCGCGTTGTCGCCGTCGACCTTGGTGGCACCGGCGTCGACGATCGAGGCGTGGCGCGAGCCGACGAAGTCCATGGAGACGGCGTCGGGAGCCGTGGTGAAGTCGATCTGGCGCTTGAGCGGCGAGTTCAGCGAGACGTCGCGGAGGTAGTCGAGGACCTCGTCGCGAGTGGCCTCGCGGCCCAGCCGCAGGCTCAGGATGGCGATCGAGACGTCCGGGACGGGGACGCGGATCGAGCTGCCGGTGATCGGGGCCTTGAGGTCCGGCAGCGCCTTGGCGACGGCGGAGGCGGCACCGGTCTCGGTGATGACCATGTTGAGCGGCGCGGAGCGGCCTCGGCGGTCGGCCTTGTGGTAGTTGTCCAGCAGGTTCTGGTCGTTCGTGAACGAGTGGACGGTCTCGACGTGACCGCGCAGGACGCCGAACTCGTCGTCCATGGCCTTCAGCGGCGGGACGATCGCGTTGGTCGTGCAGGACGCGCAGGACAGGATCTGCTCGTCCGGCTTGATCGTGTCGTGGTTGACGCCGTGGACGATGTTCGGGACGTCGCCCTTGCCCGGGGCGGTCAGGACGACCTTGTCGATACCGGGGCGCAGGTGCTTGGAGAGGCCCTCGCGGTCGCGCCACTTGCCGGTGTTGTCGATGAGGATGGCGTCCTTGATGCCGTGCGCCGTGTAATCGACCTCGGACGGGTCGTTGGCGTAGATCACCTTGATCGAGTTGCCGTTGGCGACGATCGTGCTGTTCGCCTCGTCAACGGTGATCGTGCCGTTGAACTGGCCGTGGATCGAGTCGCGGCGCAGCAGCGAGGCGCGCTTGACGAGGTCCGCCTCACCTCCGCCGCGGACGACGATGGCGCGCAGGCGCAGCCCGTTGCCGGAGCCGGCCTTCTCGATCAGCAGGCGGGCGACGAGGCGGCCGATGCGGCCGAAGCCGTACAGCACGACGTCGCGGCCGGCGCCGCGCTCGATCTTGTTGGCACCCGTGGCGCCGGCGACGGCCTGGGCGGTGAAGTCCTCCACCGACAGGCCGCGGTCGTCGGCCTTGTAGGTGGTGGCCAGCATGCCGATGTCGATCTGGGACGGCCCCAGGTCCAGCGTGGTCAGGGCCTGCAGGAACGGCAGCGTCTCGGTGACGGAGAGTTCCCCGCCGGCTATCTGCCGGGCGAATCGGTGGGTCTTCAGGATGCTGACCACCGACTTGTTCACCAAGGAGCGGCTGTGGAGCAGGATCGTGACGTCCTGTTCCCGGTGCAGCTTCCCGATGATCGGGATCATCGACTCCGCGATCTCCTCGCGGTTCTTCCAGTTGGTGAACGAGTCGTCATTGACAGTCACAGGTTTATCTTTCGAGCTAGGCGGCGCTCACATGCTAACCCCACGCCACTTTGGCCGCTCAAGCGGGACCGTTGCGGTGCTATTTCATTGCGATATGCCCGAAATGCTCTCGTGTGATCCTCTGAGGAGGTTTCCTCGTGTCCGCGCAGGAGACGGGTCAACCGGCGATCGGGTACATGGTCCCGCGCCGCCCTTCCGGGGACGTCAGCCACTCCAGCCGCTCCGCCGTGTCGGTGGACGGCACCGGAGTGTGCAGCACGATCGACAGGTCGGGCCGGGCCGGCACGCGCAGCTGGGTCGACTCGACGAACAAAGTGCCCACCACCGGGTGCTCCAGCTCCTTCTCCATCTGGCCGCCGGGCCGGATGTCCCGCTGGTCCCACAGCACGGCGAACTCCGGGCTGACCTCCCGCGCCTCCTCGATGACGGCCCTGAACCCCTCGTCGTCGGGCCACTCCGAGTACGCCGCCCGGTACTGGGCGACGACGCTGCAGGCGATCTGCTCCCAGTGCTTGGAACGGGCCCGGTAGATGGGGTCGGTGAAGAACGCGATCAGACAGTTCTGCACGATCTCCGGGCGCATGCCGAGGACCAGGGCGGCCGCGTCGTTGTACAGCACCGTGTTCCAGTACACGTCCATGATGTGCGCGGGGAACGGCATCCAGGCGTCGATCAGCCGCTTCAGACCCTGGCACATATCCCGGTCGGCGGGCGCCACTTCGAGGGCGGGCGGATTGAGTCCGGCCAGGACGTACAGGTGACGCCGCTCGGCGCTGGACAGCTTGAGGACCCGGCCCACCGAGTCGAGGACCTGCGGGGACACCGTGATGTCCCGGCCCTGTTCCAGCCACTGGTACCACGACACCCCGACGCCCGAGAGCACGGCGACCTCCTCCCGGCGCAGGCCCGGGGTGCGCCGGCGGGCTCCGCCGTCGGGCAGACCGGCCTCGGTGGGCGTGACCCGCGCCCGCCTGCTCATCAGGAACTCGCGCAGTTCCGAACGCCGGTGCTTGTCGATCGGTGTAGCCACGAACTCCCCCTGTCGGCTGCCTGGTGGTGCCACCAACAGGATAAGTTCCCACTCTCCACGGGCATTCCCCGGCCACCAGGGTGGTGGCCATGGCAATAGACACCCATACGACGACCACCACCTCGACGATGGCACCGGCACCGGCACCGGCACCGGACGGTGGATCCCGGAGCGCGCTCCCCGGGACCGACGGGCTCACCGGCCGGGCCAAGTTGGTCCTCTTCGTGCTCTGCGCCGCCCAGTTCATGGTGGCGCTCGACTTCTCCGTGCTGAACGTGGCCCTGCCGGTGCTCGGCAAGGACCTGGGCCTGAGCCGGTCGGCCCTCCAATGGGCGGTCACCGCCTTCGCCCTCCCCTCCGGGGGCTTCCTCCTCCTCTTCGGCCGCATCGCCGATCTGTACGGACGCAAGAAGACGTTCCTGGTCGGCCTCGGCCTCTTCGGAGCCGCCTCGCTGCTGGCCACCCTGGCCTGGGACCCGGCGTCGTTCCTGGCGGGGCGGGCCCTGCAGGGTCTCGGCGCGGCGGTCATCGTGCCGACCGGCATGTCCCTGCTGACCACCACGTTCCCCGAGGGTCCGCTGCGCGACAAGGCGGTCGGCATCTCCGGCACCCTGCTCTCCCTCGGCTTCACCATCGGCATGGTCCTCGGCGGAGTCATGACCGACACCCTCGGCTGGCGCTCCACGATGGGGCTGCTCTCGGTGACCGCCGTGATCGTGCTCGCCCTCGCCCCCGGTCTGCTGCCCGAGTCGCGGACCACCGACCGGCCGCGCCTGGACGTACCGGGCGCCATCACCGTCACCGGTGGCTTGCTCGCGCTGATCTACTCCCTCTCCACGGCGGCCCAGCGCGGTTTCGGTGGCGTGGACGTCCGGGGCACGCTCCTCGCCGGACTGCTCCTGCTCGTCGCCTTCGTCTTCGTGGAGTCGAGGACCCCGGCCCCGCTGGTCTCGCTGCCGATGCTGAAGCGCCGCACGATCGCCTGGGGCAACGTCGGCGGTCTGATCACCTTCTCGATGATGTCGACGGTCGTCTTCGTCCTGACCCTGTACCTCCAGGAGACGCTGGAGCTGTCCTCCTTCCGGACGGGTCTGGTCTTCGGCGTCCAGGGCATCGCCTCCGCCTTCGCCGGGTCGTACGCGCCGAAGGTCATCGGCCGCTTCGGGGCACGGCGCACGCTGATCGGCTCGCTGCTGGGCCAGGGCGTCTTCACCGCGGCGCTGCTGGCCGTGGGGCCCGAGTCCGGCGCGCTGGTGGCGACCCTCGCCGTCTCGGTGGCCAGCATGTGCCACCTCGGCGCGATCATCTCGTACGGGCTGACCGTCACGAGCGGGGTGCCCGACGCGGAGCAGGGGCTGGCCACCGGCCTGGTCACCACGACGCAGCAGGTCGGCCTGACCATCGGGATCCCGCTGCTCGGAGTGCTCGCCACCACTCAGGCATCGCTCCTCGGCGGGGTCCGCACGGTCCTGGCGATCGATGCGGCGATCGTGGTCGCGGCAGCGGTGCTGGTGGGCGTGGGCCTGGGCACGGGCGGTACGAAGAAGGCCTGACCGGGACGTGGATCGAGATCGGGACCGGGGACCGGTAGCGGGGGGCCACCCACCGCACACCGGTCCCCGTCCGGCGTCGTGGGGGCGTCCTCCGGTCGCGCCGGCGCCGTGCGGCGGTCCCGCGGATCGGGCCGCTCGTACCGGATGATCGGCCGGACACGGCCGGGCACGCGCGAGCCCCGCGAGCCCCACGAGCAACGGAGAGAGCGGATGCGACAGCGGACTGCCCTCCTGATCGCCGCCCTGGTCGCGACCGCGCTGGCCGCGGTCCCCGGGTGCGCGAGCACGACGGCCCTCCGCGGCGCCCAGGCCGCGTCCGCCTCCGCGTCTGCCTCCGCCTCCGGGCCGGGTGGCCGGCCGCCGCGGGACTTCTCCGGCCAGATCGACATCGGCGGCGGCCGAAAGCTCTGGCTGAGCTGCAAGGGGAGCGGCAGCCCCACGGTCGTCCTGGAACCGGGGCTGCACGATTCGTCCGACACCTGGACCTTCACCGACACCCGGCCGCCCGTCCCGAAGTCACCGGCGGTGTTCCCGGGCGTCGCGGCCTTCGCCCGGGTGTGCACGTACGACAGGCCCGGAACCATCCGCTACACGAACCCGCCGGCTCTCACCACCCGCAGCACGCCCGTCACCGGCACGCGCTCCCTCACCGCCATGGCCTCGGACCTCGACGAGCTGCTGACGGCGGCGCACGTGCCCGGCCCGTACCTGCTCGTCGGCCACTCCTTCGGCGCAATGATCACCCGGCTGTACGCCCAGCAACACCCGGCCGACACCGCAGGCCTCGTCTTCGTCGACGCGTTCGGCACGAACGCGGAGCCGTTCTTCGGCGCGCAGTGGCCCGCGTACCTGAAGTTGCTCAACGAACCCGGTACGCCCTTCGACGCGGATCCGGCATTCGAGAAGGTCGACGTCGACGGCGCGGCCGCCGCGGTGAAGGCGGCGAGGCCCCTGCCGAAGGTCCCGATGGCGGTGCTCAGCAAGACGGAGCCCTTCGCGGTCCCGGCGGGGAGCCCCGAGGCCGTCCTCGCGCCGCTTGAGCGCGCCTGGCCCGAAGTCCAGCAGGCCCTGGTCGAGCTGGGGAACCAGACCCCGCACCTCCTGGCCACCGGAAGCGACCACTACGTGCAGCTGCACGACCCGGACCTGACGATCAGCGCGATCCGGCTGGTCGTCGGCCGGGCCCTTGCCGGACGGTGACCGTCCGGCCGCCGGTCACGGCCTCATACCCGCCTCCACCGGGGCGGGTTCACCGGGGAGAGGGGTTCGGGCGCGGGTTCCGGGCCGCGCAGGTGCAGGTCGCGGACCGTGGCAGCGGTCTCGCGTTCGAAGTGTTCCCAGGAGATCAGCCGCCGCCAGGCGGGGTCCGGCCGCCCCGGCACGGTGGCCCCGCGGGCCGCCCACTCCCGGGCGAGCTGCTCGAACAGCGGGGCGGCCGCGGCCGCGTGGGTCGCCTGCCGGGGGACGTAGAGGAGGCGGTCGCCGTCATCCGCAGCCCGGTGCCGCGCCGTGGTGGTGAGCGTGGAGCGCGTCGTCGTCATGCCCGGGCAAACGATTTCCTGGGCTGCGGGGACACGCACGGGCGGCTGCCCGGGTGAGCGGGTGACCGGAGGCGAGCGGATTCCCCGAGGTGGGGGCCGGGAAGCGCTGTGGCGTCGGCGGGCAGGCCTCCACGGGGGGCGCGTCCCGCCGCCGCGGTCGAGCAGCTCTGTCCCGGGCGCGGGGAAGGGCGGTCGAACGACCCCGAATCCGGACGACTGGCCGACACGCCGCGCTTGGTTGCGTTCTCGGCCGGAGTGGTCAATGTCCGCTCCCGCGGCGGGAGTTCGGCCGGATTTTCGTGCCGATCGATATGGCCGAAGGCGTCATCTGCAATGCGGCTGATTTCCCGGGAAAGGAACCCCGCGGGTTTCCGGGCATTGTCGTGACGGAGCTCCGCAATCGTCGGCGCGGTTTCGGCCCCGCGGGCCGAAAGTCTGTGGTCGTTGGCCGGGGGCGGCCTCGATCGATTTGGCGGTGCGTTCCTTTTGTCTCATCATGTGAACAGACATCAGGTTGAGGCCACGCTCGCCAACTGTGCGCAACGTATGCATTGTTGACTGATCAACGGATGAGAGTGGTGTGAGTTCCACCACTCCCCGACGCGTCGCCTGCGTCCTGTCTCTTTCCACTCTCATCTTTCGAGGTAAAGGCAGCATGCCCGTCCAGCAGTTTTCAGACCTCGTGCGTTTCGCCCGCGACCGTTCCCCTTTCTATGCCGACCTCTATGCGGACCTGCCGCCGCACGTGAGCCGGATCACCGACGTCCCCGTCGTGGACCAGGACAAGTTCTGGGCCGCCAACACCCTGCACGACAACGGCGTCCTGACCGCGCCCCTCGGGGAAGCCGTCGTGTTCAAAACGGGCGGCACCACGGGCACCCCGCGCTTCTCCTGCTACACCCGCGAGGAATGGCGGGAGTTCGTCACGGCCTTCGGCTCCGGGATGGTCGACGCCGGCCTGCGCCCCGGCCACCGGGTCGCCGACCTCTTCTACGCCGGTGAGCTCTACGCCAGCTTCCTGTTCATCCTGGATTCGCTCGCCCACGCCCCGGTCGCCAACGTCCGGCTGCCCATAGGCGGCGGCGCCCCGCTGGACTCGACGGCTGCCACACTGGAGGACTTCGCCGCCCAGGTCGTCGCCGGCACACCGACCACCCTGTGCCGCCTCGCCGAGCACCTGACCTCCACCGGCCGCCAACTGCCCGGCGTCGAGTTCCTGTTCTTCGGTGGCGAAGCCCTCTTCGCCGATCAGCGCCGCCTCCTCGCGGCCGCCTTCCCGCAGGCCACGCCCCGTTCGCTCGGCTACGCCAGCGTCGACGGCGGCCTGCTCGGCCGGCCGGTGGCCGGGACCGACCCGCGCACGCACCGCCCGTTCGCCCCGCACACCGTCGTCGAGATCCTCGACGAGAGCACCGGCGAGCCGATCCGAGAGCCGGGCCGCCCCGGACGGGTCGTCGTCACCCAGCTCTTCCGCCGCCTCATGCCCGTCATCCGCTACCCCGCCGGCGACCGCGCGGAGTGGACCGACACCGAAGGCGGCGCGTTCCGGATCCTGGGCCGAGCCGAGGAAGGCGTACGCGTCGGACCCGTCTCGCTGTACTGGCAGGACGCCACGGACTGCGTCGCCGAAGCCGACACCGAGGGCCGTGTCACGGGCATGCAGCTCGTCGTCCGCCGCTGGGATGGCCGCGACGGCCTCGTCCTGCGCCTGGCCACCGCCCCCGGCCAGGACCCGGCCGTCCTGGACGTGCTCGCCAAGGAGGTCGTCAACGGGCTGAACACCGCCCGGCCGCTCTACCCCGACAGCGTGGCCGCCGGATTCGTCCACCCGCTGCACGTCGAATGGGCCCGCCACCGCGACCTGGTGGTCAACACCCGCTCCGGCAAGCTCGTCCGCGTCATCGACGAGAGGCCCACCGCATGACCGCGCCGACCGTTCCCGCCGGCCGCCGACTGCCCCTCGTCCTGCGCAATCGCGCCTTCGGCACCGTATGGCTGGGCCAGGTCTTCACCCAGGCCGCCGTGCGCATGTTCCAGGTGGGCATCTCCTGGTGGCTCATCAGCGACGCCGCTTCCGGAGCCGGCGGCTCCGCGGCCGGACTGTTCATGGCCGTCAGCACACTGCCCGCCGTCGTCCTCGCGCCGCTCGTGGCCCGCGCCATCGCCCGCTTCGCCCACCGCTCGCTGCTGCGCACGGCGGCCGGAGGCGCGGGGGCGGCCGCCGCCGCGCTCGCCGTCTGGGCCTGCGCGAGCGACCTGCCCGTCGCCGCGGCCTACGCCGCCGCCCTCGCCCTGGCGACCTGCCAGGCCTTCTTCGACCCGTGCCTGACCACCTCCGTGCCCGAGCTCGTGGACGACGGGGACATCGAGGCCGCGACGGGCTTCGAGCTGTCCACCCAGTCTCTGGCGAGCCTCGGCGGAGCCCTGCTCGGCGCCCTCGTCGTGGACGGGGCCGGGGTGGCCGGCCTCGCCGCGGGCTGCGCCGCCGCGTACGTCACGGCCGCCCTGCTCATCGCGACCGTACGCTTCCGCACTGCGGCCTCCGCTGCCGCTGCCGGTCCCGTCCCGGACGCCGTCGCCGAGGCGGCCGAGGCGGAATCGCGGGCTCCGCGCCGGACCCTGCGCCAGATCCTGGGCGCCGTGCCGTACGTCCGCGGCATCCTGCTCTGCTTCACCGCGGCCAACCTGTTCACCACGGCCGTCTTCGTCGTCATGCCGCTGTACACCGCCTCGGTGCTGCACGGCGACGGCGCCACCGTCGCCCTCCTGGAGGCGTCGCTCGGCGTGGGCACGCTCGTCGGTTCCTTCACCGGTGCACGGGTGCCCGGCCGGCCGGCCGTCGTCGGCACCGCCTGCCTGGCCACGATGGCCGCCGCCCTCGCCGTCCCCGGCCTGATCGCCGCCCGGCCCGTCATCGCAGGGAGCCTGCTCGTGACCGGCTGGTGCGTCGGGGTGATCGGGGTCCGCTTCGTCGCCCTGTTCCAACGGCTGGTCCCGGCCGCCGACAAACCCGCGTTCTTCGCGGTCATGCAGGCCGTCCTCGGCTCGACCTTCCCGGTCGCCTCGCTGCTCTTCGGGTTCCTCGGCGACCACCTCAGCGCGCAGACGCTGTGCCTGGTCCAGGCGGCCGGACTCGTACCCGCCGCCCTCGCCCTGGCCCTGCTGCCCGGCCACTCGCGCTCGGCGGCCGGAACCGCCGCCGCGACCCCTTCCGCGCCCGCGCCGGCGCAGACCCCCGTAGGAGGCGCGCGATGACCGCCGCGATCGAGCAGGCCACCGCGGCCGACATCGCCGATCTCCGCCAGCTCTACTACGCCGTCTACGGGCCGCACTACCCCACGGCCCTCGGCACCGACCCAGCCGAGATGTCCCGGCTCATCCAGGACCCGCACACCCTCTGGCTCGTCGCCCGCTGCCCCCGGACCGGCGCCCTCGCCGGATCGGCCGCGGTCCACAGCGAACCCGGCAGCCGCATCGGCCGCCTCGAAGGGCTCGCCGTCCACCCCGACCAGCGCGGATCCGGGCTCGCCGGGCAGCTGACCGAGGCCGTCTGCGCCGGCACGCTCGACGCCGGGACGCTCGACTCGGTGTACGCCACCGTCCGTACGGTCAGCGCCGGACCCCAGCGCGTCGTGGCCCGCAACGGTTTCCGCCCCCTCGGCATCCTGCCCAACGCAGTGGACCTCAGCAGCCGCGAGAGCCTCGCACTCTACGCGCGTCACTCGCCCGGGGTGCTGGACCGACGGGTGCCCGTCGCCGAGGTGCCCGCCTCCCTGCTGCCGCTCCTGCGCACCGCCGAGGCGAGCCTCGGCATCAGCTACGCGGACGCCCGGCCCACCCCGCCGGTGCCGGCGCCCGCCGGGACCGCCGCACGACCGCTGGAGATGATCGAGGCGCCGGCCTTCGTCCGCCGCCGCTTCCACGAGCACTTCCCCGACACCGGCCGTTGGTTCTACCCGCTGCACACCCCCAACGTCCTCCTCACCCCCGACGACGGCGGTTTCGAGGTGTACGCCTACCTCAACCGCACCGGCGGCTACTGCGCCCTGGTCGCCGCCCACCCCGACCCGGTAGCCGCCGCGGGCTGGCTGGAGCCGGTGACCCGGACCCTGACCCGCGCCGGCGCCGGCTACGTCGAGGCACTCGTACCCCTGGAACACCACGCCGCGCTCTCCGCCTTCGCCGCCCAGGGCTTCATCGCCGGGGCCCTGTACCCGGCCATGCGCCGCGACGGGGACGGGTTCCACGACTACGTGGTGATGTCCCGCACCGCCGAGCACATCGATTTCCGCGGCCTGGTCGTCGACCCGCCGCTCCGGCCCTTCCTCGATTCCTATGTGTCGGCCTGGGCGTCGACGCATCTGCCCGTACGTGAGGCTGCTTCATGACCCCTTCCACGACCCCCTCCGCGACTCCTGCCACGACCCCCTCGAAACCCCATCTCGCCCCCGTCGACGTCCCCGACGCCGCGGCCCTCGACCGGGTGCAGCAGCTGTGCGACCTGACCGAGCCGTACACCTACGGCCCCGCCGAGGAAGAGCTGTTCGCCGCAGCCATGGCGCAGACCAACGCCTGGCACCGCGACCGCTCCCCGTTCTTCCGCAGCCTGTACGACGGCGAGCGGCCGGACACCCCGTACGCGGCGCCCCTGGTGCACGCGAACTTCTTCAAGCGCCACGAGGTCCTGTCCGTACCCGAGGAACAGGTGCACCTGCACCTGACCTCCTCCGGCACCACCGGACAGAAGTCGCAGATGTTCTTCGACGAGTGGACCATCCGGTCCGCCCAGCGCATGGTCGCCCGCATCTTCGACCACAACGGCTGGATCACTCCCGACCAGCCGGTCAACTACCTGCTCTACAGCTACGAGCCCGCCCGCGACCTGAACCTCGGCACCTCGTTCACCGACAACTACCTGTGCGACTTCGCGCCGGCCCGGCAGGTCGAGTACGCCCTGCGCAACACCGGCAACGGGCACGAGTTCGACCCCTTCGGCTGCGTCGCCGCGCTGCGCCGCTTCGCCGAGGACGACGTACCCGTCCGCATCCTCGGCTTCCCGGCCTTCCTCTGGTTCACCCTGGAACGGATGCGGGCCATGGGCCTGCCCCCGCTGGAGCTGCCGGAAGGCTCGCTGATCATCCTCGGCGGCGGCTGGAAGGGCCACACCGACCGGCAGATCGGCAAGCACGAGCTGTACGCGCGCGTCACCGAGCAGTTGGGCATCCCCTCGGAACGCATCCGCGACACCTTCGGCTCAGTCGAGCACTGCATCCCGTACATCGAGTGCTCGCACCACAACCTCCACGCACCCGTCTGGTCCCGCGTCTTCATCCGCTCCACCCGCACCCTCGAACCCCTCCCGTACGGCGAACGCGGCTATCTGCACCTGGTGTCCCCGTACATCACCTCCGTACCGGCGCAGAGCGTCGTCATGGGCGACCTCGCCTCCCTGCACCCGGGTGAGGAGTGCGGCTGCGAGCTGGCCACCGAATGGTTCACGATCCACGGCCGCGCCGGCGTCAGCCGCAACCGCAGCTGTGCCGTGGCCGCCGCCGAACTGATGAAGGGAATGTCATGACCGACACCATCAACCACCACTACTGGCAGGGCACCTTCATCGGGGACGAGGAGGCCGCCCGCCGCCTGGCCACCTTGCCCGCCGTCGTCGAGGCCGCGCTCGCCGCGCCGCTGGACACCGAGACCGTCCTGGCCGCCTGCGACGCGCTCTCCCGCGCGCTGCGCGACCCCGGCCACCGGGTACGGGAGCGGCTGGCCCCGCACCTGCCGGCGGGCGGCGACGGGGCCGACGGCGCGGCCGGCGAAGCGGACGCCGGCGAACTCCTCGGCGAACTCGCCGACTTCCTCAGCCGCGGTGCCCTCACCCGCAAGCTGCGCCGCGAACTCGGCGGCACCGCCCCGCAGCGGCTGAACCGCCCCGACGCCAAGGAGACGGTCTACGAGGCCTGGGCGCCCGTCGGTCTCGTCGCCCACATAGCCCCCGGCAACGCCGCCACCGTCGCCCCGCTCAGCCTGATCGAGGGACTCCTCGCCGGGAACGTCAACGTCCTCAAGACCAGCAGCTCCGACACCTTCCTCGCCCAGCACCTCCTCGCCGAACTCGCCGCGCAGGACCCGACCGGTGCCCTCGCCGAGCGGATCATCGTGCTGCGCTTCCCCTCCTCCCGCCAGGAGTGGCTGCGCCTGATGTGCGCCCCCGCCGACGCCGTCGCGGTCTGGGGCGGCGAGGGCGCCGTCGAGGGCGTCGCCGCCCACGTCCCGGCCGGCTGTCGCCTGGTGGAGTGGGGCCACAAGATCTCCTTCGCCTACCTCACCCGGGACGCCTGGGCCGACGGGGCGACCCTGACCGCCCTCGCCGAGGACGTCTGCCGCTTCGAGCAGCAGGCCTGCTCCAGCCCCCAGGTCGTCTACCTCGACACCGACACCGTGGACACCGACGCACTGCACGCGTTCGCCGAGCGCCTCGCCGCGGCCCTGGCCGCGCAGCCGGCCCCCGCCGAGGCGGACCTCGACCCGGCCGAGTACGCCGAACTGACCACCACCGAGCACCTCGCCCGGCTGGAGGAGCACCTCGGCCTCACCCGCGTCCTCGCCGCCCCCGACGGCACCTGGCGCGTCATGGCCGACACCCGCCCGGCCCTCACCGCGTCACCGCTGCACCGCAGCGTCTGGGTCAAACCGCTGCCCCGCAAGGACCTCATGGGGACGCTGCGCCCGATGCGCCGCTACCTCCAGACGGCGGGCATCGCGGGCAGCCGCACCGACACCGCCGAGCTCTCCGGCCTGGTCCTGGCCGCCGGGGCCACCCGGGTCACCCCCGTCGGCGCCATGACGGCGGGCTACGCCGGCGAACCGCACGACGGTGTCTACGCCCTCCAGCGCTACAGCCGCCGCGTCGCCGTCCAGGCCGACGAGCGGTTCGCCACCACCGCCTGCCTCGACGACCTCGCCCGCCCGGCCGTCTTCCCGCCGGCCACCGGGCCGCTGCTGGACAAGGCCGCCGTCCAGGACCTCAATGGCGGGGTCGACCGGGGCGACGCCGAGCTGTACTTCCGCAGTGGCGGCAGCACCGGTAAGCCCGCCCTGTCGCTGTTCACGTACGAGGACTACGACACGCAGATGCGCGCCGCAGCCCGCGGCCTGCTCGCCGCCGGCTACGACCCGGCCCGCGACCGTACCGCCAACCTCTTCTACTGCGGCGGCATGTACGGCGGGTTCATCAGCTTCTTCTCCATCCTGGAGCGCCTCGGTGGCGTCCAGATGCCGATGGCGGCGGGCTCCGACCACCGGGCCACCGCGGAGATGATCGCCGCGTACGAGGTCGACACGCTCTTCGGCATGCCCTCCTACCTCTGGCAGCTCCTGCACGAGGAAGCCGGCCTCCTGCGTTCCTACGGCGGCCTCCGCAAGATCTACTACGGCGGCGAGCACTTCACCGAGGAGCAGCGCCGCACCCTCACCGAGACGTTCGGCATCGAGGTCATCCACTCCATCACCTACGGCAGCACCGACCTCGGCCCCCTCGGCTACCAGTGCACGCACAGCGCCGGCAGCGTCCACCACCTGCACGCCGACCTGCACACCCTGGAGATCGTCGACGTCGACGAGGACCGCCCGGTGGCACCGGGGGAGACCGGCCGGCTCGTCTTCACCACCCGGGCGCGCCGCGGCCAGCACCTCGACCGGTACGTCATCGGTGACCTCGGACGCGCCCTGCCCGGGCGCTGCCCCTGCGGCAGTCATGCCCCGCGCTTCGAACTGCTGGGGCGGCTGGGAGAGGTGATGCGCGTGGCCACGTACTTCCTCAACTACCGCCGTTTCGTGTCCATCGCGGGGGAGCGGCTGGGGTACGGCGGTGAGCTCCAGGTCGTCCTGACCGCAGGCGCTGCCCGCGAGGGCCTCACCCTCCGGATGGAGAGCACCCACGCCCCGGACCCGGACCGGGCGCGCGAGGCCTTCCTGGCGGCGTACCCGGAGGTGCGGTCGGCGGTGGCGGAGCAGCTGCTCGACTTCACGGTCGAGGCGGTGGACGGAGCGGACCTGGCCCGTACGGCCACCAGCGGGAAGCTGCTGGCGGTGGTCGACCGCAGGCGCTAGCGGCGGCCGGGCGGAGCGGCAGGCCGCTACCCGTCCGCGGGAGCAGGGCAGGCGAAGGCCCCCGCCCGCGCCGCCGTGGTCGCGGCGCGGGCGGCCCGGCGCGGGAGCGCGGGGTCGGCTGTGGCCCGGAGCAGCAGGAGTTCGTGGTAGAGCGGGGCCGTCGCGGTGACGAGGACGGCGCGCGGGTCGGTGGCGGCGGGAGCTTCACCCCGGGCCACCGCCCGCGTGACGACCGGAGCCGAGCGTGCGTAGCGGTCGTCCCAGAAGCCACTCAGGGCCCGGGCTGCGTCCTCGGACCGGAACGACGCCGCGATCAGGGCCGTGGTGAGGGTGGGGTCGCCGGCCAGGGCGTCGAAGACCTCCTGGTTCAGGGCCGTGAGATCCCCCTCCAGCGATCCGGTGTCGGGCGGACCCCAGGAGTCGTCCGAGGCGGAATCGAGCAGATCGACGAGCAGCCCGCCCACGTCCCGCCATCGGCGGTAGACGGTCGTCCGGTGCACGTCCGCGCGGGCCGCCACCGCATCCACGGTGAGGCGGTCGTAGCCGTCTTCGACCAACAGCTCGCCCACTGCCGCGAGGACTTGGCTGCGGATCCGGGCGCCGCGACCGCCGGTGCGCTTGCGGACGACCCGTTCAGGAAGATCGCTTGCGGAGGGAGGAGAGTCCATGCAAGGATTTTAACGCAACTAATGTCTCTTTAGGGAGTGGTTCCCATGGTCCACAGCAGCGCGTTCGTCCCGCACCCCTCCATACCCACCCACCGCTGCGACCGATCGGAACACCCCCATGACCGCACAGCTCAGCGCCCTTGACGTCACCAAGTCCTACAACGGCCGCCTCGTCCTGGAATCCGTCACCTGCTCCGTTCCCGCCGGAGGGCGCCTCGGCGTGGTCGGGGAGAACGGCTCCGGCAAGTCCACGCTGCTCCGCCTCTTCGCAGGCCTGGAGGTCCCCGACCGCGGCGAGGTCTTCGCGCACGCCGACGGCGGGATCGGCCACCTCGCGCAGGAGGAGCAGCTCCCCGCCCACCACACCGTGCAGCGGATCCTCGACCGCGCCCTGAGCGAACTGCACGCCATGGAGCGGCGGATGCGCCTGCTCGAAGCGGCCATGGCCGACGGGATCGAGCACGGGGCGGGACGGGAAGCCGGCCGGCCCACCGTCCTCGCGGAGTACGCCGACCTGCTGGCCGCGTACGAACTGCGCGGCGGATACGACGCCGACGCACGCGTCGAGCGCACCCTGAACGGCCTCGGCCTGGTGAAGCTGCCCCGGGACCGCACCGTAGGCCGCCTCTCGGGCGGGGAACGGGTCCGCCTGCGCCTCGCCTCCCTCCTCGTGGCCGCGCCCGAGGTGCTCCTCCTCGATGAACCCACCAACCACCTCGACGACAACGCCCTGAGCTGGCTCGAAGACCACCTGCGGGGCCGTGCCGGCACGACCGTCGCCGTCTCGCACGACCGCGTGTTCCTCGACCGGGTGACCACCGCACTGTGGGAGGTGGATGCGGACCGCCACCTCGTCACCCGGTACGGCAACGGCTACGCCGGCTACCTGGCCGCCAGGACCGCAGAGCGGCAGCGCCGCGCCGACGCCCACGCCGCCTGGCGCGCCGAGGTGGCCCGGCTGCGCGAGACCGCTTCGGTGACCGCCCGCCGGGTGGCACCCGGCCGGGTGATGAAGGACGGCAACAAGATGGCGTACGACCGTGCGGCGGGGCGGGTCCAGTCCTCGCTGGCCTCCCGGGTCCGCAACGCCCGGGAGCGCCTGGACCGGCTCCTCGCCCACCCGGTGCCCGCGCCGGCGGAGCCGCTGCGCTTCTCACCCACGCTGCGCGGCGCCGGTGCGCGCGGCCTGTTGCTCCACGCGGCCGGGGTCGCGGTGGCGGGTCGGCTGGCACCCGTGGGCCTGAGCCTCTCGGCAGGTGACCGCATCCTGATCACGGGTGCGAACGGGGTCGGGAAGACCACCCTGTTGGACGTCCTGGCCGGCACGGCCGTCCCGGACCGGGGGCACGTCGTTCGCCCCGGCGGCGTACGGACGGTGTACCTGCCGCAGCTGCCCGAGCCCGGTCCGGCCGGGCACAGCGCGCTCGCCGCGTTCGGGCGGGGGCGGGCGGGCAGCGCCGAAGAGCACGCCGAACGGCTGCTGGCCCTGGGGCTGTTGGACCGCAGCTGCCTGGAGGTGCGGATCGCGGACCTCTCCGCGGGGCAGCGGCAGCGGCTCGCGCTGGCCCGCACGGTCTGCGAACCGGCCGACGTCCTGCTGCTGGACGAGCCGACCAACCACCTTTCACCCGCCCTGATCGAGGAGTTGGAAGCCGCCCTCGCCGGATTCCCGGGAGCGGTCGTCCTCGTGAGCCACGACCGGAGGCTGCGCTCCCGGTGGCGGGGCCGGCAGCTGGCGCTGCACGCGCCCGCGCACGCGCCCGCGCATGGGCACGCGCACGCCTCCGCGGCCCCGGCGGCCGCATGACGCCCCCACGTCCACGCCCCACCTCCCCCCGGAAAGAGGCCTCCGTGCCCGTGCCTTCTGCGACGTCTCCCGAGCCCTCCGGTCGACCCGCGCCCACCGTGTTCCCCGTCCCGGACCCGGCCTCGGGTCCGTACGCGCTCACCGCCGGCCCCGACGGCGCGCTGTGGTGCACCCTCGTCCACGCGGGCGCCGTCGCCCGCCTGGCCCCCGACGGGCAACTGGCCACGTACGCCCTGGACTCGACCTCCTGCGGTCCGTCGCTGATCACCGCCGGACCGGACGGCGCCCTCTGGTTCACCCGCACCCAGGACCACCGGATCGGCCGCATCACGATCGGCGGCGAGGCCTGCTCGTACGCCGTCCCCGGCCCCGGCAGCGGCCCGTACGGCATCACCGCGGGCCCCGACGGCGCCCTCTGGTTCACACAGCTGTACGCCGACAGGATCGGCCGGATCACCACGGACGGCGAGGTCACGGAGTTCCCGCTGCCCGTGGCCGGCGCGTTCCCCTCCATGATCGCGGCGGGGGAGGACGGTGGACTGTGGTTCACCCTCAACCAGGCGCACGCGATGGGGCGGATCGCCATGGACGGCGACGTCACCGTGCACCCTCTGCCCACCGCGCAGGCCGCTCCCGTGGGGATCTGCGCGGGCCCCGACGGATCGATGTGGTTCACCGAGATCGGGGCCGGCCGGATCGGCCGGATCACGCCCCTCGGCGAGATCGCCGAGTTTCCGCTCGCCGACGCGGTCTGCCGCCCCCACGCGATCACCTCCGGCCCCGACGGCCGGCTCTGGTTCACCGAGTGGGGCTCGGGCCGGATCGGCTGCATCACCCCGGCGGGCCGGGTCGACTCGTACCCGCTCGACCCGCCCGGCAGCGAGCCCCACGGCCTGGCCTTCGGCCCGGACGGCGCCCTGTACGTGGCACTGGAACACGGGGCGATCGCCCGGTTCGACGTCGGCCGGTCCGGGAACGGCTGACGGGACGTGGAGCCTGGCCACGGGTCCGGACGTGGGTCCGGACGCGAGCGCGGCCGTGCGTGCCGGGCGGATCTTAGACGGAGGAGGGGAGGTTTTTCGTCAAATCTCCCGTTCTTCTCACGTTGCCGCGCACGCTCAGTAGCGTCAGCCTCACAAGTGGTCCGGTGTGCAGCGCAAGCGGCGCCGGCCGTGAACGCGGAGATGAGGGAGCGCGCACCGATGGCGAATGTGGAAGTCTCGTTGAAGGAGACGATGACCTCGATCGAGGGCACCCTGGGGGTCGCCCTGGTCGACTACACCAGCGGAATGGCACTGGGAGTGCTCGGTGGTGGCAAAGACCTCGACCTGGCGGTCGCGGCAGCGGGAAACACCGATGTGATCCGGGCCAAGGTCCGCGCCATGGAAATGCTCGGCCTGAACGACGAGATCGAAGACCTGCTCATCACCCTCGGGAACCAGTACCACCTGATCCGGCTGCTGCGGGGCCGGGGAACCAACGGGCTGTTCCTGTACGTGGTACTGAACAAGGCGAACTCCAATCTGGCCATGGCCCGACACCAGCTCAAGCGCATCGAATCCGCTTTGGAGATCTAGGCGTCGCAATCTCGGGCCCACGCATGCCCACGAATTGAAGAACTCTTCAATCCGGCACATCCGAAATTGGTCAAGCAGGGGCATGCGTGGGCCCATCGGGCGGAATGATGGGTACAGGCGGGCGGGCAACTCACCGGCCCCGGGCCGCACACACGGGTCGAAGCAAGGGCGGGAGCGTTCGTGGGCAAGCAGGTACCCCTGTACCAGGCGAAAGCCGAGTTCTTCCGCATGCTCGGACACCCCGTCAGGATCCGTGTTCTGGAGCTCCTGCAGAACGGTCCGAGGCCCGTACGCGAACTCCTCGCCGAGATCGACATCGAGCCGTCCAACCTGTCCCAGCAACTGGCGGTCCTGCGCCGCTCCGGCATCGTCGTCTCCACGCGCGACGGCGCGACGGTCAACTACGCCCTCGCAGGGGGCGACGTCGCCGAACTCCTGCGCGCGGCCCGCCGCATCCTGACCGAGCTGTTGGCGGGCCAGAGCGAACTCCTCGCCGAACTACGGCAAGTGGAACCCCGAACCGGTCGTGCGGGAACCGGTGCCGGAAGCGGCGCCGGAAACAGTGCGGGAAGCGGTGCGGGGCCCGGCCGCTGAGCCGCCGCGTCAGCCGAGCGCGTCGAGGAGCACGCGCTCGCGACCGGCACTGAGGCCGGCCCGCCGTTCCCGCTCCAGACCCTGCGCGCGCTCCCACACCAGCGTGTCGGCCAGCAGCTCCGCCCGCGGCCGGTGCCGGAGCCCGGCGGCACGAGCCGCGGAACCGTCCCGGGCCGACCATCCCTCCCAGCCCGTCTCGGCCAGCCACATCGGCAGCGATTCGGCGCCCATGTACTGGGCCACGCCGTGCGCGAGCAGCCACGCCGAGTCGGCGCCGACCACCGGACCGGTGTGCCCGCCCGTCGTGCGGGACAGCTCGATCCACTCCCGGAGCGCAACGACCGGACCGACCGCGTCGTACGTACCCGTGCACTGCCGCTCCGCGGCGTCGAGCAGCCAGGCACTGAGGTCCCGTGCATCGATGACCTGGGTCGGGGCCGCCGGCACGGCGGGAACCAGCATCGGCCCGTGCGGATCGCGCGCGGCGCGGGCCACCCAGTAACCGGAGCGCCCGCTGTGGTCCCCCGGGCCGCCGATGAGCCCGGCGCGCGCGATGAGCAGGCGCTCGCCGAGGGCAGTCTGCGACGCCTGCTCGCAGGTCACCTTCGCCTCGCCGTACAGTGCCCGGTCCACTTCGCTCCGGTCCGTCGGGGGGAGGAGGCCCGCGGATTCGTCCGCGCCCGCTTCGGCGTGGGAGGCGTAGGCGCTGACCGACGAGACGTACGTCCAGTGCCGGGCCCTGCCGCCCAGCGCGTCGAGCGCGCCGCGGACGAATCCCGGCTGCCACGACACCTCGACGACCGCGTCCCAGTCGCGGCCCCGCAGCGGCTCGTACGCCGCGGGATCGTGCCGGTCGGCCGCCACCAACCGTGCCCCGTCGGCGACTTCACCGCTCTCGCCGCGGGCGAGGCACGTCACCCGGTGGCCGCGCGCGATCGCCTGCCGGGACAGCTCCCGGCCCACCCATGCCGTCCCGCCCAGAACCAAGATCTCCATACCGCCACCCAAGCACCGGGGCGCTCGAACATCCAGCCGGATTCGCGGAAGGCGGACGGCGGACGGCGGACGGCGGATGGCGGAGGCCGACGGCGGACGGATGACGGCCGACGGTTGACGCGATCGGCGGACGCGAACGGGGCGCGGCATCGGGATACCGGCCGGCCGGCCGGGCGGTGGCTAGCCTGGGCTGCATGAACCCCTCCGTCGAGCCCGACCCCGCCTCCACACCGACCCCCGGCCGGTACACCGTCGTCCTGCGCCCGGGCCTCACCGAGCCCGGCGCCGCCGCCTCCCCCCGCCGGGGCGTGCTGCGTACGGCACTGGTCGTGGCCACCGGCGAATACGGGGCCTCGGGCTATCCGCGGTACGAGGGCGAGGGCGTCCAGGCCGACATCGACCCCGAGACCCGAACCGTCGAGGCGGTGACGCTCGACGGCGCGGAACTCCCGTACGGCTGGGTGGCCCAACTGTCCGACACCTGAGCCGGGGTCGAGTGCCGGGCCCGTGTGTAGCCTGAAGGCACGTTCGAACGGATGGGGCCCTGAAGGTGGACACCGACCGCCGGCACACTGCGATCCGGCTGCCCGAGGGCTCCTGGTGGGACTGGGAAGTGATCTCCTGGACTCCCGTGGAGCTCCGGCTGGCCGCCGGCCGTGACCTCACGTACTCCCACGGCCTGGAGCTCGTCTTCGGCGACCCCGTCTACGTCAGCTGCCCGGCGATGTTCCAGGACCCGGTCTTCCGGGAGCCGGCTGCCGACGAGGTGCGGCGGGTCGTCGAGGGGCTCGGTGAACAGCCCTCCGTGCTGGTTGCCTTCGAGGCTGATGGGGGTGGCCCGGCGCCGGTGTCCTGCCTCATCGCCGCGGAGCGGGTCGAGGTCGTGCGCGGGGTCGTGCCGAGGGCGGAGGGCCGGCGTCGGGGGCAGTCCGTGCCGTGACGGTCGGCGGTCGGTGGCTCCCCGGCTGCCCGTCCGCGGTGATCCGTGCGACCGGCAGGCGCGCGGCGTGCGTGCGGGCGGCGGGAGGTGCTGGTGGAATGGCCTCTTCGGCTGCCGGGCCGGGGAGGTGTCTTGTCGGAGCATGACGGGAGGTCCGCCGGGCCCCCTGCGGAGTACGAGGCGTTGCTCGCGCGGCTCCACGCGACGGAAGCCGCGGCCGAGCAGATCGGGACGAGGCCCAACGAGACCGCCATCTGCGAGGAACTGGCCGGATTCCTCTTCCGGAACCTCTGCGACGCCGTCGCGGTGGACCTGCGGGCCGAGGACGGCCGCCTGAACCGCATCGCGGCGGCCGGGGCGGTCGGCCTGCTGGCGGCGCGCCCCGGCGGGTCGCCCTCCGTACGGGCCGTGGACGGCGGGCACCCCCTCTCCGAGTGGACGGTGCTCGCAAGCGGCACTCCCGTACACCTCCTGTCCGTGCCGCTGCCGGCCCGGAACCGGGTGTACGGCGAGGTGGTGGCCGTACGCGCGCAGGGCCGCTTCAGCGACCACGAAGCGGCGACGATCCACTTCACGGCCCGTCTCGCGGCGATGCACCTGGGCCATGCCCGGGAGCTGGCCGCCACCGAGGACACCGCGATGCACCTGCAGCGGGCGCTGGTGTCCGAGCCGGGCCGTCCGCACCCCAACCTGGAGATGGCCAGCCGCTATCTGCCGGTCGGCACCGGGGCCCTGGTGGGCGGGGACTGGTTCGAGACGGTGCGGCTCCACTTCGGCCGGACCCTGTTGGTGGTCGGGGACGTGATGGGCCACGGGCTCGCTGCCGCGGTGGACATGAACGCCTACCGCTCGACGCTGCGCGACGTGGCCGCCACCGACCTCGCCCCGCAC
Source organism: Streptomyces sp. NBC_00597 (assembly GCF_041431095.1). Classification (GTDB taxonomy): domain Bacteria; phylum Actinomycetota; class Actinomycetes; order Streptomycetales; family Streptomycetaceae; genus Streptomyces. Next base: position 1,578,535 of record NZ_CP107757.1, on the reverse strand, counting down.
CGCGTGCTGCGCCAGCTGGACGCGCTGGTGGCCGAGGACCCGGCCCGCCGGCCGGCCACCTGTCTGCTGGTACGGGTCGACCCCACGCGCGGTGTCGCGGACTTCGCCAGCGCCGGCCATCTGCCGCCGGCGGTCTTCGGAGCGGACAGCACGGCCGCGCTGGTCGAGGTCCCCGTGGGTCCGCCGCTGGGCACCGGTGTCGGCGGCTACGAGGGCATCACCCGGGCCATCACCACCGAGGAGACCCTGCTGATGTTCACCGACGGGCTGGTGGAGCGGCGGGGCGAGGACATCGACCTGTCGCTGGCCCGGCTGGCGGGGCTGCGGCTGCCGGTGGGTGCGGCGGTGGAGGAGCTGGTGGACGCGGTGGTGGCGGGCCTGGACGCCCGCCATGCCGAGGACGACGTCGCCGTACTCGCGGCCCGCATCCGCCGCCGCAGGGCGTAGGCTCGCCGCATGCCGCTGGAGTGGGAACAGGCCGTCGTGGACGCCCGGGACCCGGCCGCTCTGGGCCGTTGGTGGGCACGGGCGCTGGGGTGGGTCGTCGTGAACGACTCGCCGGACGAGTTCGAGATCCGCCCGGCCCCCGACCGGCTGCCGGGGCTGATCTTCGAACCGGTGACGGCGCCGAAGCCGGAGCGGTCGAAGAACCGCCTCCACTTGGACTTCCGCCCGGTCGACCAGGCGGCGGAAGTCGAGTGCCTCCTCGAACTCGGGGCCCGCCACGCCGATGTGGGCCAGGGCGAGGACGTGACATGGGTGGTCCTCGCGGACCCGGAGGGCAACGAGTTCTGCATCCTGTCCTCCCGCCGGGGTCGTGACCTCAAGACGACGTGAGGGTGCGGAGTCGTCTGCGGTCTGCATGACCATCCGTGCGGATCGGCTGGCCGGCGAGAGCATCACCCTCTCCGTCGAGGCCGCCAACCGCGACCCGCTCCGCTTCGCCGACCCCGACGCGCTCGATGTCCGCCGCAGGGCCACCGGACAGCTCGGCTTCGGGCACGGCATCCACCAGTGCCTCGGGGCCCAACTCGCGCGCGTCGAGATGCGCGTCGCCCTGCCCTCGCTCCTCGCTCCTCGCCCGGTTCCCGGGGCTGCGCCTCGCCGTCCCCGCACAGGACGTGCCCCTGCGTACCGGTATGAACATCTACGGGGTGCACCGCCTCCCGGTCACCCTCATCTGACGGTCAGTGCCTTGAGCGCGGTGTTGAGATCCAAGACGTTGACGCGGGGCTCTCCCATGAAGCCGAGGGTGCGGCTGCTGGTGTGGTCCTTGACGAGCTCCTCGACCCGTCCCGCGTCGAGGTGGTTCCGCTCGGCGACCCGGTGCACCTGGATCCGGGCGTACTCCGGGGAGATGTGCGGGTCGAGGCCGGAGCCGGAGGAGGTGACGGCGTCGGCCGGCACGTCCTGCGGCCCGACCCGGTACGTGGCCGTCGAGTTGTCCGCGATCACGGCGGCCTTGGCCTCGGTGACCTGCTCGACCAGGTCCGGATTGTCGCCGGCCTTGTTGGTGGCGCCGGAGAGGAGCAGCGAGTACTGCTGGTTGACGCTGATTGGAGCCGAGGCCGTGGGAGGGGCGCGGCTGGAACCACTTCAGGTCAGGCCGAGCCGCTTCCGCGGGATCGTCGGGGTTCGCCCCGGGCAGGTCGTAGGTCTGTCCTATCAGGGAGGAGCCGACGACCCGGCCGTTCTCGTCCTTGAGTTCGGAACCGTTGGCCCGGTCCGCGAAGGCGACCTGGGCGATGCCGGTCACGGCGAGGGGGTACAGGACGCCGCACAGGACGGTGAGGACGAGCAGGGCCCGCAGGCCCGCGCCGGTCAGCCGCACGGTGTTGCCGATGGAGTTGTTCATAGCTGATCAGCCGATTCCCGGGATGAGGGTGATGAGCATGTCGATGATCTTGATGCCGATGAAGGGGGCGATCAGGCCGCCGAGCCCGTAGATCCCCAGATTGCGGCGGAGCATCCTGTCGGCGCTGGTCGGCCGGTACCGGACGCCCTTCAGGGCCAGCGGCACCAGGGCGATGATGATCAGCGCGTTGAAGATCACGGCGGACAGGATCGCGGAGTTCGGCGAGTGCAGGCCCATGATGTTGAGCTCGTCGAGCCCCGGGTAGACCACGGCGAACATGGCCGGGATGATCGCGAAGTACTTCGCGACGTCGTTGGCGATCGAGAAGGTCGTCAAGGCGCCCCGGGTGATCAGGAGTTGCTTGCCGATTTCGACGATCTCGATGAGCTTGGTGGGGTCGGAGTCCAGGTCCACCATGTTCCCGGCCTCCTTGGCGGCCGAGGTGCCCGTGTTCATCGCCACGCCAACGTCCGCCTGGGCCAGGGCCGGTGCGTCGTTCGTACCGTCGCCGGTCATTGCGACGAGCTTGCCGCCCGCCTGCTCCCGTTTGATGAGGGCCATCTTGTCCTCGGGCGTGGCCTCGGCGAGGAAGTCGTCGACGCCCGCCTCCTGCGCGATGGCCTTGGCGGTCAGCGGGTTGTCACCCGTGATCATGACCGTCTTGATGCCCATGCGGCGCAACTCGTCGAAGCGCTCCCGCATGCCCGCCTTGACGACGTCCTTGAGGTGGACGACACCCAGGACGCGGGCGCCCCCGCCGTCCTCGACGGCGACCAGCAGTGGCGTGCCGCCCGCTTCGGAGATCAGGTCGGCGAGGACGTCCGCGTCGTCGGCGACGCGGCCGCCCCGCTCCTTCACCCAGGTGATGACCGAACCGGCGGCGCCCTTGCGGGTCTTGCGGCCGTCCACGTCCACACCCGACATGCGGGTCTGGGCGGTGAAGGCGATCCACTCGGCGTGGGCGAGTTCGCCCTGGTGGCGCTCGCGGAGCCCGTACTTCTCCTTGGCGAGGACCACGATGGAGCGACCCTCGGGGGTCTCGTCGGCCAGCGACGACAGCTGCGCGGCGTCGGCCAGTTCGGCCTCGCTGACGCCCTTGACGGGGACGAACTCGGCGGCCTGCCGGTTGCCGAGGGTGATCGTGCCCGTCTTGTCGAGCAGGAGCGTCGACACGTCGCCGGCGGCCTCGACGGCCCGCCCGGACATGGCCAGGACGTTGCGCTGGACCAGCCGGTCCATGCCCGCGATGCCGATCGCCGAGAGCAGGGCGCCGATGGTCGTCGGGATCAGGCAGACCAGCAGCGCGGTCAGCACGATCATCGACTGCTCGGCGCCGGCGTAGATCGCGAACGGCTGCAGGGTGACCACGGCCAGCAGGAAGACGATCGTCAGCGAGGCGAGCAGGATGTTCAGCGCGATCTCGTTCGGCGTCTTTTGCCGGGCCGCGCCCTCGACGAGCGCGATCATCCGGTCGATGAAGGTCTCGCCCGGCTTCGTCGTCATCTTGACGACGATCCGGTCCGAGAGGACCTTCGTACCGCCCGTGACGGCGCAGCGGTCCCCCCCCGGACTCCCGGATGACGGGCGCGGACTCGCCGGTGATGGCGGACTCGTCGACCGAGGCGACGCCTTCCACGACGTCCCCGTCGCCCGGGATGACGTCCCCGGCCCCGCACACCACCAGGTCGCCGATCCGCAGGTCCGTGCCGGGGACCTGCTCCTCGCCGGAGCTGCGGTGGGCCGCTCAGCCGCGGTGGGCCGGACCGGCTGCGTCCAGGGCCGCGCCGGCCTGCGCGGCCAGCGCCACGGCGGCGAGGCGGGCCCCTTCCGGAGGAAGGGCGCCAGGCACCGGGTCGAGCAGGAAACGCCCGTGGCAGTGGCCGCCGCCGACGGCACGGAGCTCGGTTTCGCCGTCGGGCCACCGGTCGGGCCAGTACACGGCCTCGGTGGCCCCGGCGCCGTGGCCGAGCCACACGCTGCCGTCGTGTTCCAGCCGGGGCAGCTGCCCGCTGAGCGACCCGTGCGCGAAGCGGCAGCCGTGCAGCTCCAGCAGGCCGACCAGCTCGTGCCGCACCCGCTCGACGACGGCTCCGGGGGAGGCCCCGTCCTCGGCGAACCGGGCCGTTCCCTCCAGCCGGGCCAGGTACGAGTCATCGGCGGTCACCGCACCCCGCAGGCGGTGTGCGCGGACCGCGAGCCGGCAGACGACCAGGCCGAGGACCGCGGCCAGAGCCAGGACCAGGGCGGCGCTCGTCGCCGACGGACCCGCGCTCACGAGCACGAGCACGAGCACGAAGGCGAGGCCGAGGGTGAGGCCGAGGGCGAGCGCCATCAGGAAGGAGGCCGCGAGGGCCGTGGTCAGCGCGGTGCGGTCGTCGTGGAATCGGTACCCGGACACGTGCTGCCTCCCGTTAGAGTCGGTGGTGTCCCCCCCCGTCTCCACGATGCCCGCACGGCCCGCCTCGGCATCGGGGCCGCACGGCCTTTTGACGGGTTCCGTACGGTGTGCGGTTTCCGCCGCGGACCCGCGGCCCCCGGCATCAGGAACCCGTCAGGGTTTCCCGCCCCGGCATCAGAAGGACGTCAGCACCGCAGCCCGGTGCCCGCGCGGAGCCGTTGCATGGAGGCCCGCGGAAACCGAGCAGGAAAGGCGGGACGGTGCCAGGACGAATCGTGGCGGGTACGTGCGGATCCCCCGGAAGCTTCACGGCATTGCACCGTGCACGGGACGAAGCCCGCGCACGCGACGCGGAACTATGGGTCGTACTGGCCTGGCAGCCGCCGCTGGACGGACCGGGCGCCCGGCGCGGCTCAGGCGGTACGCCGCTGCTCGCCGCATCCCGGGACGCGGCGGTGGCGCGGCTGCGGGACGTTCTGGGAAGTGCCTTCGGCACGGGCGCGCCGGGCGTGACGCTGGCCGGACTGGCCGTCCGGGGCACCCCGGGCGCCGCACTGCTGGAGACGGTCCGCGATGCCGGTGACCTGCTCGTCGTCGGTACGGGCACGCGGCGCCCGCTGCTGCGCGCCCTGCGGCCGTCGGTGGCCCGGTACTGTCTGGCACACGCCCCCTGCCCGGTCCTTGCCGTGCCGCCCAGCCCGCTCCAGGCCGACCTCTACGCCGTGCGCCGGAGCATCGCGTGGCGCCGGCCGCTCGACACCGCCGGTCTCCCGCCCGGGTCCGTGTCTCCTCACAGGCGGTCCGGGGGAACGGCGGCATAGGCCTCGCGCAGTGAAGCGACCACCGGGTCGTCGGTGCGGAACACGATGTCGTCGATCGCGGCCACCGCCCGAACGCCGATGCCCGTGCTCGTCGCGAACGCCGCCCGCAGGGACCGCAGTCGGCCGTCCGTCACCGGCGCCGTGACATGGCGGTCGCCGTCGGCCCGGATCAGTCGCATCGTGATCCCGGGGAGCACGTCGGCCCGCGGCCAGACAACGGTCCCGGCTTCGTCGACGAAGCCGATGTTCCAGGTGCAGCCTTCGCAGACCTGCCCGTCCGTACCGACGAACAGCACGTCGTCGAACCCGGCGAGCCGGGCCGCGCGCCGCAGCCGCAACTGTCCGAACAGCGCCACGTGTTTCACCGACGGTGCCTCGCGCTGGAAGGCGATCCGCTGTACGCGCAGCGCGGGCAGCGGCCGGCCGGCGCCCGCCGCGGGCCGGGTCGTCACCAGCACGCACGGCTGCCCCGCGCGCTCCGGCGCCGTCAGCTCCAACTCCGGGTCGAAGACCGTGACGCGCACCATGAACGCCCCTGCCCGCCCGCCTGCTTCCTTCCGTACGCACTCCCGCACCCACTCGGGATCCAGCTCCGCGCCGAACACCGCACGGCAGTCCGCGACCAGCCGGTCGAGGTGCAGCGCCAGCCCCCGCACCGCCCCGTCCTCCACCGCCATGGTGGTGAAGTGCCCGTAATTGGTGAGCGCGAGGGCCTGCAGGGCCGCGAGGGGGACGGGGGAGCCGTTCAGGGATGCCATACCCGCAGTCTGCACGCCCCGTACTGCTACGGGGCGGTGGGGGCGGACGGGGCGGGACGGGGCATGCGGCCCACCGGGGGGACCGCGGGGCCGGCCGGCAGGAGTCCCGAGGTCACGAAGGCGACGACGGCGGACAGGATCGCCACCGGCATCATCGCGGTGCTGCCGAGCACCAGGACCACGAGGAGCACGCTGCTGACCGGTAGCCGCAACGCAGTCGTGGTGGCGGCGGCCAGCCCGGCGGCCAGTCCCGCGCCGATGCCCAGCCCGGGCAGCGGCGCCAGCAGGACGCCCGCCGCGGCGCCGAGGAACAGCGACGGGAAGATCGGGCCACCGCGCAGGCTGCCGAGGCACAGGGAGAAGGCGGCGCCCTTGCACAGGAGGACGGCGATCAGTGCGCCCACCCCCCAGGCCTGCGGATCGCCGGCCAGCTCGGCCAGCGTGGCCTGGCCCGAGGAGGCCACGTCCGCGGGCGAACGGCCGGTGCCCAGGGCGTAGGCGGCGGCGCAGACACCGGCGCCGAGCCCGCACAGCGCCGTCACGATCAGGGGCCGTCGGGCGACGCGGACGGAGGTCACCCGCCCGCCGTACTGGATGAGGGCCACGGCGGCGGAGAGGGCCACGGAGATAACGATCGCCCAGAGCACGTCACCGGCGTCCAGACGGGGGAAGTCCACGCCCGACTTGAGCGTCAGGCTCCCGGTCTCCAGGCCGGTCCACCGGCCGAAGCCGGTGAAGACGAGCGAACCGATGCCGCTCGACAGCAGTGCGGGCAGCATGACGGCGAACAGTTGCGGGCCGCCCACGCCCGCGACTTCCATCAGCAGGACGGCGGCGATCAGCGGATTCCCGAAGATGGCGGAGATCGCCGCGGCCGCGCCGGCCGCGCCCAGCAGCGCGGTGCTCATCGGTGTTTCCGGTGTCCCGGTGAGGTGCCGGAAGGCGATCGCGAGTCCGCCGCCCAGCGCGATGAGCGGGGCTTCGGGGCCGAGGGTGGCGCCGAGCGGAAGGCTGAACACGGCCGCGAGGACCACTCCCGGCAGGGCGGCGGCTCCGGGACCGCCCGGGTGCAGGCCGGAGGCGGGGACGTGCCCGCCCGCCCCGGGGAAACGGGTGACGATCTGTCCGACGCAGACACCCGAGACCAGCAGCAGCGGAAGCGGCCACCACCAGGGCGGGGAGTCGTGGCCGAGGGCACGGGGGAGGTCCGCCCACACCAGGCGCTCCAGTTCCTGGAGCCCGGCGAGGAACCAGAACGCGGCCAGCGAGACCGGAATGCTGATGAGCCCGCAGAACAGCAGGGTCTTCAGGTAGCCGGGAGTCCGCAGCAGCTCGCGGAGCTTCTCGGCCTCCGTCGGCTGCGCCGTCGCGGCCCGGGCGGGCGGAGGGGCTCCCGAGGGCGAACCCGGCTGCCCGGGCTGCGGCCGTGGGCTCGGCTGCGTCGGCTGCGTCATGGGGCCGTTCCTTCCCGTCCCCCGTCCCTGCCCGGTGCGTCCGGAGCCGGGTGCTCGGTCAGCCGAGGAGCCGGCGCTTCTGTTCGGCGAATTCCTCTTCGGTCAGCACTCCCTGGTCCTTGAGCGTACTGAGCTGCTTGAGCTGGTCGATCTTGGTGGTCATGTCGTCGCCGGCGGGGGCCGGGGCGGGGGCGGGAGGCGGGGGCGGCGGGGGCGCGGCCTCGGCCGGTTGCGGGGCCTCCTGCTCGGCCCATCGGCCGGCCTGCCGCCGGGACACCCGGTTGGACACGGCGGTGGCGGTGCCGGCGACGACGGCGGTACGGGCGACTCCGCGAAGAAGTCCGGGCATGGTGCTCATCTCCAGGGGTGCGGCGAAGCAGGTGCAAACGGGACTGCGGCCGTCCTCACCCGTCGTCGGACGGGATCTCGATGGCGTCCAGCGACGCGAGCAGCGCTTGGACGGGGATCCGGCCGGCCGCCACGAGCTGGGCGCCTCCGCGACGCAGTTCACGGGCGAACGGCGCCGCCCACGTGTTCTCGTACACGATGATCCCCGCCGAGTTCCCCGGCTCCAGGGCGATGCCGGCGTCGTCGATGTCGCTCTGGTCCAGCAGACCGGACGAGGCTCCCTCGAAGACCGACAGGTCGACCTCCGAGCCGAAGTCCTGCAGTTCCACCGCCGTCACCGAGCCGTCCAGGTCCTTGCGGACGAAGACCAGGTCGAAGATCCGGATGATGCCGCGATCGACGAGATCGACGAGGAGGGGGAGTCCCTTGCCCGTCATCTTGTTGCCCGGAAACTCGATCACGACGTAGTCCACGGGGCCCATGTCGTCGATGTCGCCGACCCCGATGGATTCCTCGGCCTCGCTGCTCATGGCTGCTCCTGTCGGGCTGGGGGAGGGAGGGGACGTCGAGCCGGCCCCTGGTCCGTGGGCGCCCGGTTCCGCCAGCCAAAGGCCGGGCCGGACATCACCCCCACCATTCCAGCACCGCGTCCGCACCTTCGCACATCCGGAACCGCACCTGTCGGGAGGACCGAGCGGGCCGGGCGGGCGGAACGGCCGACGGGCCGGGGCAGCTGCTCAGCCGGTCAGCTGGTAGATGCTCTTGCCGGTCAGGTACAGGCCGAGAACCAGGCAGATCACGACGATCGCCTGCTGCGAGTGGTCCTTCAGCCAGCCGCGCAGGCGCAGCAGCCGGGCCTGGGCCACCTCGGGTGCGAATACGATGTAGAGCTCGGCAGCCAGCAGGCTCGCGGTCGCGAGCAGGCAGAAGCCGAACAGGGCCGCGTAGGTGGACGCGTGCGAGGTGTTCGCCTCCAGCACGGTCGTCGCACCCGCCGCCACCATGCCCCACGGCTGGACGAGCACGGCCAGGCCCGCCACCGCCCAGATCGAGCTCCCGTCCAGGCCTTTGGCCACCTTGTCGGCCGAATCCTCGTGGGCCTCCGGGGCGGGAGGTGCCGCGCCATCCGCCGCAGCACCCGCCCGGACCGCGTCGCTCCCCCGCATGAGGCGGCGGCGGTGCAGCCCGTAGAACACGAGCCCGATCCCGATGGCCAACTTGGCCGCGAGCCCCGCCACGCCGGGCGGGGAACGCGGCGGCAGGGGCTCGCCGTCGGTCAGCGCGAGGACGGCCGCGATCACCGCGACGAAGCAGGCGAGCCAGGCCAGAATGAAGGCCAGGCCCTTCCACACGCCCCTGGCGGAGGACACCACGAGTGCGAACGCCATCAGCGGCAGCGGGTCGAGCGTGATGGCCAGTGCGATCAGCATGAGGTCGAGAACCATGGCGCCCCCAGCGTGTGACGGCGTACGACGTCGACCCTACGCAGGGAACCCGTCCGCGACACCTTTTCCCGGCGCGGTGCCGGGGACCGGTTCGAGGTGCCGCGCCCGGCCGCATCCTCCAACCTGGACGCAGACGAAGGAGAGACCCATGGCGACGACCGCTCCGCTGGTGCCGTCGCGGGTGTCCGGCCCTCCGCCCGCCTCTCCGCCGTCCCCCTCCCCGGTGCGCTGATGGCTTCCGGCAAACGCGCGCGCGGCGCCCCGCACCCCTCGTGGTGGCGGACCCGGTCGCGCAACGCGGCGGAGACGGCCCGGCGCCTCCAGCGCGAGGCGGAGACCCGCTTCCCCGTGATCACCCACATTGCGGAGCGCATGGTGTCGGTGGACATCTTCGACTCCGCGACGCGGCTCGCCGCACAGTGCTTCCTGACCGCCGTGCCGCTGGTCTTCGCCGTCGCGTCGTTCGCCCCGAAGGCAGTACAGGAGCAACTGGCCGAATCCGTGCGCACGGTGTTCGGGCTCAGTGGCGAGGCGAGCGAACAACTGAACGACATCTTCGCCAGCGGCTCCGACCCGGAATTGCAGAACGCGGTGGGCCTGGTGGGCGCCCTGATGGTGCTGGTGGCGTCGACCGCGGTCAGCCGTGCCATGCAGCGCCTGTGCAAACGGGCGTGGGAGATCCCGCGGTCGGGGGTGCGGATCGCGATCTGGCGCTGGGTCGCCTGGATCGCCGTCTGGATCTGCGTGCTGATCGTGCAGGGACCGGTGCGCGAGGGGTTCGGAGCCGGACTGTGGCTGGGCATTCCCCTCACGCTCGTCTTCCTGACGCTGGTGTGGTGGTGGACCCAGCACCTCCTGCTGGGCGGCTTGGTCGGCTGGCTCCCCCTCCTGCCGGGATCGGTGCTCACCGCCGTGGGCGCCACCGCCCTGTCGGTCGCCGCGCGCTTCTACATGCCGCGCGCCCTTAACCGGGCGCTGAGCGAATACGGGCCCGCCGGCTCCGTTTTCGTCCTGCTGTCATGGCTGATCGTGGTGTGCGTGTCCGTCGCCGTCGGCGTCACGGCGGGCGCCGTCCTGGCGCAGGAGCCGTTCCTGGCCGGGCGGCTGGGCAGCCCGGCCCCCAAGCGGTCGAGGGCGGAGCAGGGCTGAGGGCCCGGCTCTCGCACCGGGCCGCACCGTACGGCGCCGCCGTGCCGGAAGTGCCATGCTGGGCAGCGGGGGCCCGAGCGCCCTGGAGGTGCAGCGATGGCAAGGGATGCCGCAGGGGTGGAGAACGGCACACGCTGGCTGTCCGCCGAGGAGCGGGCCGAACGCGGCCGCGCCGCCCGGCGCCGGACACCCCGCTCCGCGCACGGGGAGTTCGAACCGCCCGCACCCCGGCAGGATCCGGTGGACGTGCTCGAAGGACAGGCGGCCGGCCGGGTACCGGAGCTGGTGCCCATCCGCTACGGGCGGATGTCAGAGTCTCCGTTCCGCTTCTACCGGGGCGCCGCCGCCGTCATGGCGGGCGACCTGGCCCACACCCCGGAATCGGGCCTACGGGTCCAGCTCTGCGGGGACGCCCACATGCTGAACTACGGGCTGCTCGGCTCCCCGGAGCGGAACCTGCTGTTCGACATCAACGACTTCGACGAGACGCTGCCCGGGCCGTGGGAATGGGACCTCAAGCGGCTGACCGTGAGCCTGGCCATCGCGGGGCGGGAGAACGGTTTCACCGACCGCGAGCGCGCCGAGATCGTCCAGTCCGCAGGCATGTCCTACCGCGAGCAGATGCGCCGCTACGCGGGCATGAGCCACCTCGACGTCTGGTACGCGCGCATCGACGCGGAGCAGCTCCGCGCCCTCGCGGCGACGGAACTGCGCTCCCGCGGCCGCAAACAGGTCGACGAGACGCTGCTGAAGGCACGTGGACGCGACAGCCTCCAGGCCGCAGGGAAACTCACCGAGGTGGTCGGCGGGGAACGCCAGTTCCGGTCGATGCCGCCCCTGGTCACGCCCCTGTGGGAGCTGCTGCCGGACGCGGAGCGCAGCACGTTGGAGGACCAGATCCGCGACATGATCGAACACTACGGGCAGACCCTCCCCTCGGACCGGCGGCACCTGCTGCGCCGGTTCACCCTCGTCGACATGGCGCGCAAGGTGGTGGGCGTCGGAAGCGTGGGGACCCGGTGCTGGATCATCCTGCTCGTGGGCCGGGACGGCGACGACCCGTTGATCCTCCAGGCCAAAGAGGCAGGCGAATCCGTCCTCGCCCCGTACGCCGGCGCCGGTGAGCACTCCATGCAGGGCGAGCGGGTGGTGGCCGGACAGCGCCTGATGCAGGCAGCGAGCGACATCTTCCTGGGCTGGTACCGGGCGCACGGCATCGACGGCCGCGAGCGGGACTTCTACGTGCGGCAGTTGCGGGACTGGAAGGGGAGCGTCGAGCCCGCGCTCATGGAGCCGCGCGGCATGCGGACGTACGGGGACCTGTGCGGCGCCACGCTGGCCCGCGCCCACGCCCGCTCCGGCGACCGGATCGCCATCGCCGCCTACCTGGGCAGCAGCGACGTCTTCGACCAGGCGCTGGTGCGGTTCGCGGAAAGCTACGCCGACCGCAACGAGCGTGACCACCGGGCGCTGGTGGACGCGGTGGCCTCGGGCCGGGTGGCGGCGGAGTCGGCGTGAGCGCGGGCGTGAGCGGGTGCGGGACCGCCGGCGGGTCGCCCCGCCCGACGGCCGCAAGGCGCTCGGCGCCAGTCGGCTGACCCACGCGGCGAGCCGACACGTGGCCGCCCGCAGCCGTGGGAGGCTCCGTCCATGACAGCCGAGGCACACCCGACACCCACTGCTGGGAAGGCGAAGGACGCACGGCTCGTCCTGCTGACCCTGGCGGCCGGACAGTTCCTGATGGCCCTGGACAGTTCGGTCATGAACGTCTCGATCGCGACGGTCGCGGAGGACATCGGCACCACCGTCAGCGGTCTGCAGGGCGCGATCACGGCCTACACCCTGGTCATGGCGATGCTGATGATCAGCGGTGGCAAGGTCGGCGCGCTCGTCGGCCGCAGACGGGCCTTCATGATCGGCTGCGTCATCTACGGGTGTGGCTCCCTCACCACGTCACTCGCCCCGAACCTCACCGTCCTGCTGCTGGGCTGGTCGGTCCTGGAGGGCGTGGGCGCGGCACTGATCATGCCGGCGATCGTGGCGCTCGTCGCCTCCAACTTCTCCGTGGAACGCAGGCCGGCCGCGTACGGGCTGGTCGCCGCCGCGGGAGCGGTGGCGATCGCCCTGGGGCCGCTCATCGGCGGCGTGGCGACCACGTTCTTCTCCTGGCGCTGGGTGTTCGCCGGCGAGGTCGTGGTCGTGCTGGCCATCCTGCTGTTCGGCCGCCGGGTCGCCGACGCGCCCCTCGGCCCCCGACCGCACATCGACGTCCTGGGCGCGATCGTGTCCGCGCTGGGCATCGGGCTGTTCGTCTTCGCCGTGCTGCGCACGAGCGAATGGGGCTGGTTCCGGCCCAAGGCCGGCGCACCGGCCTGGTTCAACCTCTCACCGGTCGTCTGGCTGATGATGGCGGGCCTCTTCCTCATCTGGCTGTTCTTCCGCTGGGAGAGGCGCCTGGCGGCACGCGGGGCCGAACCGCTGGTCGATCCGGACCTCGGGAGCAACCGGCAGCTCACCGGCGGCCTCACGATGTTCTTCTTCCAGTACCTCGTACAGATGGGCGTGTTCTTCGTCGTCCCGCTCTACCTGTCCGTCGCGCTGGGCCTGTCCGCCGTCAAGACGGGCGTGCTGATCCTGCCGCTGTCCATCTCCCTGCTGGCAGCCGCGATCGGGATCCCCCGGTTCCGCCCCGACGCCTCACCGCGGCGCGTGGTGCGGCTCGGGGTCCTGCTGATGCTCGCGGGCGCCGTCGTGCTGCTGGCCACCCTGGACGAGGAATCTGGGGCGGGCGTCGTCACCGTGCCGCTGCTGCTGATCGGACTGGGGATGGGGGCGCTGGCCTCCCAGCTCGGGGCCGTCACCGTCTCGGCGGTCCCGGACGAGCAGAGCGCCGAGATCGGCGGCATCCAGAACACCATCACCAACCTCGGCGCGTCGATCGGCACGGCGGTCGCCGGTTCCATCCTGATCACCGTGCTGACCTCGTCGTTCCTCACGGCCATCGAGCAGAGCCCGGCGGTCCCCGCCGAGGTCAAGAGCCAGGCGAACGTCAAACTCGTGGGAGGTGCGCCCTTCCTGTCGGACGTCCAGCTCACCGAAGCGCTCGAAGAGGCGGGTGCCAAATCCGAGGTGACCCAGGCGGCACTCGACGCGAACGCCACCGCCCGGATCGACGGCCTGCGCGCCTCCCTCGGCATCCTCGCCCTCGCCGCGCTGGTGGCGCTCTTCTTCACCCAGCGCATCCCCGACACCCAGCCGGGGGCGGCGCGCCCCTGAGCCCGCCCGCCTACAGGGGGGTCCGTGGACCGCCCCCGGTCGTCGCGGCGGTTCCGGAACCCCCGGAATTCCCGGCGTCCCCGGCCTCCGCGGGATCCTCGGCGATGAAGTCGGTGACCGCGAAGGCGAAGAGCAGCGCGAGGGCGAGCCCCACGACGACCCAGCCGGTCGGGTGCGGCCACAGGACATAGGCGAGGACGGCTGCCGCCACCAAGATCCAGGTGATCCAGGTGCGGTGGCGACCCACGAAGCCGCCGACCGGGCCCGTACGCAGGCCCGCCCGGTCGGCCGAGGCCCGGGTGGCCGCGATGCCCGAGTGCCACATCTGGCGGACCACCGTGGCGTGCCGACCCGGCCCCGAGAGCCAGGCGGCCAGCGCGAGCACCACACCGAGGACCACGACCATGCGGACCGTGGTGCGCAGGAGCTTGACCATCGCGTCGTATACGGCACCGGCGGCCGGCTGTGACACGGTGTCGGGGAGCGCGTTGAGGTAGACCGTACGGAAGACCGTCAAGGCGATGCCCAGGATGAGGGCGGCGACGGCGAAGCCGAGGGCCGCCGCGACCAGCGTGCGCCGCCGGTGGACGGAGAGCAGGACACCGACGGCCGCGAGCACGACGGCGACGACCGGCAGCCACAGGCCCGCGAGTTCGAGCAGTCGGAAGCCGGTCTTGACCCGGCCGATGTCATCCGACCGGAGGATGGTGAAGTCGGTGTGGATCTGGGGGATCTTGGCGGCGACGCCGAGCCCCGCGTCCACGAGCCGGGTCTTCACCTGGTCGATCACGGGTGCGAGGTCGAGGGTCACGGAGTCGTTGTTGATCTGTACGGCTCCGTTGTCGCTGCCGGTCAGGGCCTTGACGAGCGCCGTGTGGATCGTGCGGTTCGCTTCGGTCCACACGGTCTCGAAGGCCTTCGACGCGACGACGTCCTCCGCCTTGTCGTGCACGAAGCTCCGAACCGCTCCTTCGAGCCCGTTGCCCAGCTTCCCCAACGCCTTCTGCAGCAGCGGCCGCTGGTCCGGCGCCACGTCTTCGAGCAGCTTGGGCAGGTCGATGTGCTCCATGACCACGCCCGTCACCCGGTTCGCGACGGCCGCCTGCACATCGGGGTTGGAGGCGAGCGGGGCCACCGTGGTCACGTAGCGGTCGGTGTCGCCCACGATGTCGGACGTCCAGGCGGCGACGATGCCCAGTGGGGCCAGGACGCAGCCGATGACGATCAGCAGTGCGGACAGGAACGCGCGCAGTCGGTGCCAGCGCGGCAGGCGCTTCGAGGACTCCGACTCCAGTGTGGCGACCCGAGCCCGCAGCGCAGCGAGCTCGCCCTGATTTTCGTCGTCCGGCATACAGCCCTCCTACGGGTCGTACCCCAGGCAATCCCGGCCAGCGGGATCCGGCGAGCGGAGGCGGGCCGACCGGGTGAGACCCCTCGGCGCGTCCCGCAGCCCGTACCCCGGCCGGACGCGCACCCGCTGGAGCCGTCCGCTGCGCTCGACATGCGGAATGCGGTACTCGGGCCAATACTGCTGATCGCGGGCATTCGGCCCGCCCAAAGGAGGCATCCATGGACGACTACCCCGCACTCAACGTGTTCTGGTCCATGTTCTGGTTCTTCATTTGGATCATGTGGCTGTTCCTGCTGTTCAAGATCATCACGGATATCTTCCGTGACCACGAGATGAGCGGCTGGGGCAAGGCGGGTTGGCTGATCTTCGTGATCCTGCTGCCCTTCCTCGGCGTCTTCGTCTACGTCATCGCCCGGGGGAAGGGCATGACCCAGCGGGACGTCAAGGCGGCCAAGCAGAACGAGGCAGCGTTCCAGGACTACATCCGCCAGACGGCAGGGACCGAGCCGGCCGGCGGATCGGGTGCGGACGAGCTGGCCAAGCTCGCCGACCTGAAGGCCCGGGGCGCGATCACCGAGGAGGAGTTCCAGCAGGCCAAGACGAAGCTGCTGACCTGACCCCGGCCGCATGGCGGCGGGTCGGACCCCGAGCCGGCCCGCCGGGTGGCGCGTACTGGTCGGCGGGTGCGCCGGAAGTAGCCTGCAGCCGGTCCGCAGGGGGCGGACCGGGAGGGGTCGGGCGGCGCGTCGTGATCACCGAGGTGTCGTTCGTCGCGGCCCGGCTGTTGTTGCCAACGGCTGCCGTTCTGCGTTTCCCGCCCGGTCGGCGAGCGGTCCGAGACCCGGTCCGGCATCCGCCGAAGCCCGTGGAAGCGGGCTGTGTTGCACGGGGGCGCACGGGGCGCGGCGCGGACCGCACTCGTGGAGCTCTACCTGACCGGCTCCGTGGAGGCGGCCCGGCGGCACACCGTCCGGCGCGCGACCGCGGCACTCGCCCGGCAGCTTGAGCGCGAGGGGCTGCTGCTGACCCGCAGGCGACTGTTCGCGGTGCGGACCGCGCTGCTGCCGGTGTTCGCCGCCGCGCCGGTCGTGGCCCTCACCGGGCGGGGGACGCCGACCGGGCTGCTGCCCCTCCTGCTCACGCTCCTCGCGGACGGCGTCGCCGCACTGCTGTGGCCATGGACGCGGCGCACCCGTCGCGGGGCCGTGCTGCTCGCCCGGCTGCGCCGGGAGCACGCCGCAGCTCGCCGGGCCACAGGACGGCAGCCTGACGAACTGCTCTGGAGCGTCGCACTGTTCGGCAGGGGCGCGCTGCGCGAGAACCTGCCTCGCTTCACCGCCGAAAGCGGACTGCTGGGGCGGCCGCCGAGGGAGCCCGTGGAACGGCACGGCGGTGAGGGGGAGGCGTTCGCGAGCTGCGGGGGATAGCGGCCTCAAGGGCTTGGGCCCCACGCACCCCACAGGCCCCACGCATCGTTTCGGGCCGCGCCCCCCGTGGCCCGGCACCGACGAATCCATGACATTGCCCTCGAATTCCGCGCCACGTGGCTACGGTGTGACTCAGCTACGGGCCAACGTCGTTGGCGCGCGGAGGGGAGAGCCAGCCATGAAGATCGGCCTTGCGGATGCGGTGGCGGCGGTGCGCGAAGAGATAGCGGAAGCGGTCGACCGCGGGGCGGGACAGGACGTGACGTTCACGCTGGGCCCGGTGGAGCTGGAATTCGAGGTCGTCCTCCAAGCGGATGCCAAGGCGAAGACCGGCTTCCGGGCGTGGGTGGTCTCGGTCGACGCCGAAGCCGGGATCTCCCGAGGCCGCACCCACCGGGTCGCCTTCACCTTGACTCCCCAGCGGGCCAACGGCTACGACGTGCTGGTCAGCGGCGCTCCCGAGCGGGCGCCCGGCCCGGGCGACACATCCGGACGCATCGAGGACTGAGCGACCCGGACCGCACGGGTGTAGGGGGCACACGGTGGACGAAGCACGGCTGGTGGCAGTCACCGGCGCGGGCGGGCCCGGTTCGGGATACGTGATCGGGCCGCGGCTCGTCCTGACCTCTGCCCACGTCGTCGCCCGGGAAGCGGAGCGTACTGCACCCGTCCAGGTGTTCCGCCCCGGAGGGACGCACCTGTACGAAGGCCGGGTGGTGTGGTGGGGCCGTCCCGACGGCAGGGACGACGCAGCCCTGGTGCGCATCGACGACCCGCAATGGGTGCCGGTGGACGGGGAGTCCGTACGGTGGGGACGCTTCGTCACCCACCGGCCCGAACAGGCCGCCCAGACCTGGGGCGTACCGGAGATGGCCCAGCGGAACGGACAGCCCGTCGACACCAGGCAGCTGCCCGGGCACGTCAATCCGGGCAGTGGCCGCGTCACCAACCGGTACGTCTTCGACCTCGGGCAGCATCCACCCGATTGGCGGGGCCAGGGGAAGGGCACCTCGCCCTGGGGAGGGATGTCCGGCGCCCCGCTGTTCTGCGGACGCCTCCTGACCGGCGTGATCGCCGCGGACCCCGCCCACTGCGGCCACGGCGCACTCGTCGCCGTCCCCTCGTACGTGCTCCACGGCGACCCCGTGTTCCGCTCCGCCTGCGCGGAACACGGCGCGGGCGTGCCGGTGCTGGAGCCGGTGGAGTTCCAGCACCTGGCGGACATCGACCCGCCCGTCGCGGCCGAGGCCGAGGCATCCGGCTCCCCTGCGTTCCTGCTGCGCGCCGACCGCCAGGTCGTGCCCTTCCACGGCCGTGCCACGTGCCTCGACCTGCTGACCGATTGGTGCGGGCACGACGGCTTCGGCGCGTTCCTCCTCCACGGCCCCGGCGGGCAGGGCAAGACCCGCCTCGCCCACCAGCTCACGGCCCGGCTGGCCGGCGAGAAATGGGCCGCCCTGTGGCCCCGGGCACGCGCTGGACCGGGCGGCCTGGACGCCGTACGGGACGCGGTCAAACCCCTGCTGATCGTCCTCGACTACGCCGAAGCCCGCGCCGACCAGTTGGCCGCTCTGCTGGAAGCCGCCGCCGAACACCGGGGCAGGACCCGGCTCAAGGTGCTGCTG
This sequence comes from Streptomyces sp. NBC_00597, assembly GCF_041431095.1. Taxonomy (GTDB): domain Bacteria; phylum Actinomycetota; class Actinomycetes; order Streptomycetales; family Streptomycetaceae; genus Streptomyces. The sequence continues at coordinate 1,560,628 of NZ_CP107757.1, read as the reverse complement.
CTGGCCCGCACGGCCGGGGACTGGTGGGCCGAGGCGCAGACCGAACACCACCTCGCCGAAGTCCTGCTGGCCAACACCCGGGTCCACGAACTGCCGGATCTGGAACCCGTCGCGGCCGGCCGGCTCGGCGCGTACCTCGCAGCCCGCGCCGCCCTGGCCGCCGCGCTGACCACCTTCCCCGGATACGAGGGGCACGACTGGGTCGGCGTCCATGCCCGCGTGCCCGTTCCCGCCCTGGAACGGGACGGTTTCGGCAATGCCCTGACCCTGCACATGACCGCCCTGGCGGACCTGCTCGACGCGGCCCTGCCGCCTTGGCCCGCCGAAGCCTCCCCGCCGACCGGCCCGGCCGCCGGCGGCCGGCCGGAGGAAGAAGTGGAGGACCGGCTCCTCGCCCACGAAAGCCGCTACTGGCGGCGGACGGCCGATGCCGTGCCGCACCTCAAAGGACACCTGAGCCACGCCGCGCTCCGGGACGCACTCACCGCGGCCCAGCTGGTCGGAGCCGCGGACGAGGACCAGGCCGACGAAGTGCTGCGTCGGGTGCCCAGCCTCCAGGGGCAGCTCCGAGACCGCCGCAACGGCGTCCGTTCCTGGATCGGCTCCCTCTACCCGCCCGCCGAGGAGGGGCCGTGGGGCAGCCTCCAGCCCGACAGGCTCCGCGAACGCCTCGTCGGCCGTCGGCTGGAGGCCGATGCCCGGCTCGTCGACCACGTGGTCGACGGCTCCACCGAAGCCCAGGCAGTCGAACTCCTCACCCTGTGCACGCGCGCCGCCGCCCACCCCGTCTTCCGAGGCCGGCTCGACCGGATCCTGAGCGATCTGTGCGTCCGCCACCGCGCCGAACTGGCCCTGCCGGCCATCGACCTCGCCACCCGGGCCGGTGCGCCACAGCCGCTGCTCGACGCACTCCAGCGCCTGATCGCCGACCCCGGCGTCCCGCTGGACGAACTCCACCGGCTCGACCGAGGGCTGCCGAAGACCAGCCACCGCCTCGCGCCCTTGGCCGCGGACCTCGCGGCGCTCCTCGTCGAGCGGTACCGCCGGCGGCCACCGGACGACGCGCGCCAGCAGGCCGGCCTCGCACGCTGCCTCAACAACCAGTCCGTACGCCTCTCGGACTTGGGAGAACAGGAGTCGGCGCTGGCCGCGGCCGCGGAATCCGTGCAGCTGTGGAGGCAGCTGGCACGGCTGCACCCGTACGCTTCGCTCCCCGACCTCTCCGCGAGCCTCAACAATCTGGCCAGCCAGCTCGCGCGTGCCGGCCGGGACGAAGAAGCACTGGCCACGGTCACCGAGACCGTCGAGATCCGCAGGGAGCTCGTCCGACGGGACCCCGACGCCCATCTGGCAGACCTCGCCGGCGGACTGGTCAGCTTCGCCATCAGGCTCGACGGTATCGGGCGGCTGGACCAGGCGCTGCGCGTCGGCAACGAGGCGGTGACGGCCCATCGTGACCTGTACCGGCGCCATGGTGACGCAAAGCTGCCGGGGCTCGCCCACGCGTTGCACACCCTCGCCATCACCCTCAGGCGGACCGGACGCCACCAGGAGGCGTTCGACGCCAGCTCGGAGTCCGTGCGCCTCAGGCGCGAGCTGGCCGACCGACTGCCCGATGCGCACCTCTCCGACCTCGCCATGAGCCTCACCACCCTGGCCAACCTCCTCGAAGCCCTCGACCGGCCCGAAGAAGCACGTGGCGCCAACCAGGAGGCCGTGGACGTCTACCGCGAGCTCACCCGGCAGCGGCGCAACAGCTATCTGGAATACCTGGCCGGCACCGTCGCCAGCCTGTCCACTCGACTGGCCGCCCTCGGACTCCACGAGCAAGCCCTGGAGTTGAGCGGTGAGGCGGTCGATCTCGGGCGGGAGCTGAGCGAGCGCTCCGAGGCGTTCCTGCCGCTCCTGGCCTCAGCCCTGAACAACCGGTACGCCGATCTGCGCGCCGCCGACCGGGGCGAGGAGGCACTGGGAGCGGCGACCGAGACGGTGGACATCCTCCGCCGAGTGGCCGCCACCCGTCCGGAGGTGGCCCGCCCGGAGTTGGCCCGCAACCTCATGAACCGGGCCGTCTGCCTCAGTGACTTGGGACGGCATGCGGAGGGGCTCGCCGCCGGGGCCGAGGCGATCGAGCTGTACGGGGAACTGGCCGCGCAGCTCCCCGACGCCTATCTGCCCGACCTCGCCACCGGCCTCACCAACCAGTACCTCGCGCTGGAAGCGTTGCAACGGCCCGAGGAGGCACGGAAGCTGCTGGACCGGGCCACGGAGATCTACCGCGGACTCTCGGAGACACGGCCCGACGCGTACCTGCCCAAACTCGTCGAATGCTTCAACACGCGCATGGAGCGCCTGGCGGCGCAGGAACGGTACGAGCCGGCGGCCGAGGCGGCGGGAGAAGTCATCGACACGTTCGGCGCACTGGCCCAAATGCAGCCCGGGGAGTACCTGCCCCAGCTGCTCCGGGCGCAGACGTACCGGGCCACCCTGCTCGGTCGGTTGGACCGGCACGTCGAAGCACTGGAGGCCCTCGCTGCGGCCGTCACCACCGGCCGGAAACCGGTCGCACACTCCGCGGCCTTTCTCGCCACCCACGCCACGAACCTGACGGCGTACGCCTGGGGCCTGAGCACCGTGCTCGGCCGCCACGACGAAGCGCTCGAAGCCGGTGCCGAAGGCGTCGACGCCGCCCGACGACTCGCGGGAGAGGACTCCCGCGCCCTCCCCCTGCTGGCCGAATGCCTCTACCGCCACACCATGCAACTGTCGCTCCTCGACCGCCGGAGCGAAGCGCTGGCCGCCCTCGGGGAGACCATCGACCTCCTGACCGACCTCGACCGGGCCAGCCCCGGCACGTACGAGGCCGCCCTCCATCAGTGCTCGGAGCTGCGGGCCGCCATCCTCGGCGCCGGCCCGGTCAGTTGATCGGCTGCCGGGCCTCCGAGCGCACCTTGAGGGTCGTCTTGGCCAGCTGGTCGAGGTCGACGGAGCCGGGGCTCCGGCCCGCGGTTTCGGCCGAGACCACGGCGACCACGGCACCGGTGTTGTCGTCGGCCCAGGCGCACATCGGCAGGGTGGTCGTCTCTCCGTCCTGGACGGAGGTCAGCACCTGGCACGTCACGGTGATGTCGGAGCCGGCCGGCGTGAGGTCCTGCGGGAGGACCGCCGTCTTCGCCCCGTCGGCCTCCGCGGCCCCGGAGATCATCTTCCTGCGGGCACCCGCCGGGTCCTTGAACTGGCCGTACATTCCGGAGAGGGCGAGGACCCCCGGTGCCGTCGGCGAGCCGGACGCGTACCGGGCGGTGGCCGGCTGCGGGTTGCGGATCTTCGGGTCGTACGCGTCCTTGATCACTTCCTTGCCCTTGGTCTGCGATGCGTCCTCGGAGAGTTCGTACGTCCCGTCCACGAGGGTTTTCGGCACCGTGAGCCGGTACTCGGCCTTGGGGAACCCGGCCCCGGTGGTCTGGGCACCCACCTCGTTCACCCGGTTGAGCACGAGCCCGGCGACCACGAGCCCCGCCACTGTGGCCGCGATGGTCCCGACGGTCTTCCCGGTCCGGCTGCCGCCCGTGGGCGGGCCCATCGGCGGCTGCCCCCAGCCGCCCGGCGCCTGGTACGGCTGCGGAGGGTGGGAGTGCGCTGAAGGAGGCGGGTACTGGCCGCCGCCGTACGGACCGGGCTGCTGCGCAGGCCCGTACGGGCCGGGGGAGTAAGGGGACGAAGGGGGCATGCTCATGCCCGAACGCTACTTCACCCCCGCACGCGTCTCCTGCGGCCCCCTACCCGGCGTCCGCCGAACCACGGCCGTCCGGAGGCCACGGCAGGGCGACGTCGACGGAGCTCGCGCGATCCTCGTCCACCGCCCCGAAGGCGACGACCGAAGGGCCTCCACACTGCGCAAGACGCTGACGGGGGCCTTCGGCGTTCGGCGTTCAGCCGAGCCGGGTCGGGGAGGAGGCCGCCGGGGTCAGGATGCGGGGGGTGCCCGATCCGTCCGCCGGGACCGTCCAGAGGTCGGTGGTGTCCGGAGCGCCCTCGGCGGGCAGGGCGTAGGCCAGGGTGCGGTCGTCGAGCCAGAGTGCCTGGTCGTCCACGCTGCGCTTCTCGGCGAGCGGCTGCTCCCGCAGCGTCCGCAGGTCCAGTACGTGCTCGCGCCAAAGCGAAGCGCCGCGCATGACGCGCTTCTTGTACGCGACGCGGGTCTCGTCCGGGGACAGGGACGGACACTCCACGTTCTGGGCGAGGGCGGTAACGCTGCGCCGCGCGAGCGAGCCCTTGACCAGGTACGTCTGACCTGCCGTACCGAGGGTGGCGTAGAAGGTGTCGTCGTCCTTGGAGAAGGTGACGCCCCAGAAGTTCACGTCGCCCGAGGTGTAGGGGCGCCCGTCCAGCACGATGGAGAACTTCTCCAGATCCGGTTCGACCGCCCAGGTACGGGTGTCGACGATCGTCGTACGGGTGGAGAAGAACGCGGCGCCGTAGGACTCGCCGGAGACGAACACCGTCCAGGCGGCGAAGTGGCCGCTCGGTGAGACCCGGGCCCGGGACGGGGTCCCGGCGAGCGGGAAGGCGTGCAGGGTGCGCAGATCCGAGTCGACGATCAGGGCCCGGTTGTCCTGCGCGAGCGCCCCCGGGCTGGAGTTCAGGCACACGCCGGTGCCGGCGGCAGCGTGGAAGCGCTGACAGGTCAGGCCCGAGGCGGTGCGCTCGGCCTGCGGCTCCTGCCCCGGGACCGATACGAGGGCTCCGCGGTGCGGGCCCTGCGCGCCGTTGAGGAACGCCAGCCGGTCCTGCCGCCCGAGCGTGACCCGGCCGGCGGCGACCGTCGGGTCCCCCTCCTGCGTCTGCTCGGCGCGGGCGGCGGCGCGCAGCACCAGCGCGGTACCGAGGCCCCCGAGCAGCAGCACGGCCACCGCCAGTACGAGCAGCCGGCGTGAGCGCGTCATCGGGTTCCTCGGGGGAGTCGGTCCGGGTCCGGAGCGGAGCCCGGGGCGTCCGGGCGCAGGACGAAGCCGGCGACGGCCGTGCAGCAGCACAGCCCGGCCGCGGCGGCGGCGAGCGCCGGGCCCGCGCCCCAGAGCGTCCAAGCGGCGCCGATGGCGAGCGAGCAGCCGAAGCGGGCGAGCGCCCGGCCGGTGCCGACGAGGGCGATGCCGGTGGCCCGCAGCTCCGCGGGGACGGTCGCGGCGACGGCGGCGGGCAGCACCCCGTCGGTCGCGGCGTAGAACATGCCGTGCAGGACGAGGACCAGCCAGGGCAGGGCGGGCCAGTGGGGGGCCCACAGCAACAGCCCGTAGCCGGCCAGCAGGAGGGCGTGCCCGGTGAGGAACACGGTACGGCGCCCGATCCGGTCGGCCAGGGCGCCGGCCGGCACGGCCAGCAGCAGGAACACGGCGGCGGTGCCGAGGGGGAGCAACGGGAACCACTGCTCGTGGATTCCGCTGCGGTCCTGGAGCAGCAGGTAGAGGAAGGCGTCGCTGACGGTGGTCAGGCCCAGCAGCGCGGCGCAGACCGTCAGGGCGCGCAGCCGGGGCTGGCGCAGCAGGGCCAGCGCCTCCCGCACGTTCACCGCGTCGGGCTTCGCCGGGCCGGGACTCGCGCCACCGGGATCCACCGCGCCGGGGGCGGGGCCGGTCGGGCCGGGGCCCGCTCCCGACGGGACGAACAGCATCAGCACCACGACGCCGAGCACGGCGATGCACGCGCTGACACCGAACACGGCGTCGTATCCGCCCACCGCCATGTTCAGGATGAAGAAGGCGGTGAGCGGGCCGAGCAGGGCCCCGGTCGTGTCCATGGCGCGGTGTACGCCGAACGCCCGCCCCTGTAACTCCGCAGGTGTGGAAAGGGAGATCAGTGCGTCGCGCGGGGCGGTGCGCAGACCCTTGCCGGTCCGCTCCAGGGCGAGGACCACGCCCACCGGTCCGAGGCTGTGCGCGAGCAGCAGCAGCGGCTTGCACAGGGCGGACAGGCCGTAGCCGATCCCGGCGATCAGCTTGTGGTTGCGGACCCGGTCGGCGAGGTGGCCGCCGGTCAACTGCACCAGCGCGCTCACGCCGTTGTAGACGCCGTCGAGCGCGCCGAAGCCGAGCGGGCTCAGACCCAGTCCGGCGACCAGGTACAGCGGCAGCACCGCGGTGACCATCTCGGAGGAGACGTCGGTGATCAGGCTGACCGTGCCCAGTGCGAGAACGGCCGAAGCGACCGCCGGGGCCCGGACGGGCCCGCCGTCCGGTGCGGTCTTCGCGCCGGCGGGCGCGGAGCGGTCCGCGAGGTACATGGTTCCGAGCTCCCGGTGCCGACGGTCTGAGTCACTCGTACGTACGAACGGAACCCTAGTGGGTGTACGGGCCAACTGGGCGGCGTGCGCCCTGATTCGGCCCGCTCACGGGCTCAGCCCTGCCGGCTGCTCTCGTCGCGCAGCCATGTGGAGAAGTCCCCGCTGCGGATGGCCTTGCGGGATCCCCGGCGGGCGGCGAGGGCCGCCACGACGAACACCACGACCCCGGGCAGCAGGCTCGGCTGGGCCCGGAGCAGTGCGCGCAGATCGCCCGATCCGGTGCGCGCGGACGGTGCGGTCCGCGCCTGGGCGCCCGCCCGGGACCCGGACCGCTCCGACGCCCCCGGTGTCTTCGACGCCGCCGATGCCTGGAACCGCTCCAGCTCGGCGGACGACGTCGCCGCCCTGACCCGACGCCTGATCAGGTCCGCCCAGGTGCGGGGCGGATGCACCACGACCCGCGCCGCCTCGACCACGCGCCGCTCCTGCGGCGCGAACGCGAGGGACGCCGCCAGGTCGTCGGCCATCAGTGGGGGCAGGGCGGCGAGACGCGCGTGCCCCGGTTCGGTCACCGCGATGACCCCCCGTCCGAACAGCCCCTCGCGGACGGCCGGGAGCCGCTGCCAGACGCGGTAGTACGCGCGGACCGGCCAGGCGCACCCGGAGAGGGGGATGTCCCGTCCGGGCGCCGCGGCGAGGAGGCCGGGGCCGGAGGCGAGGGCTCCGGCCAGCGCCCGTACGTCGGCCGCCCCGAACACGACGTCGGCGTCGACGTACAGCCGGGGGAAGCCCCGCGCGTGCTCGTCCCCGACCCGAAGTGCCGTGTGCTTGGAGGGAGTCGGTATCTCCACCACCCGTACGCGGGGACCCCGCGCGCCCGCCACCGAGGCGGTGTCGTCCGTACAGCCGTTGCACACCACGACGATGTCGGGCCCGGAATCCGGGGTATCCGCCAGGAGCGCGTCGAGGAGCCGGCCGATGCCCCGGCCCTCGTTGTGGGCCGGGATCACGATGCTGGTCACCCCGGAAGTATGCACGCTCGAACACCCGGACCGACCGTTTCCTGCAACTCCACCCGGGGGTAGGCGCGGTGGTCTAGATTGAACCCAGCCGACCGGATTCGGCGTGCTTCGGCGACGCTGAAATCCAGCCGGAGCAAGGCAGTTGGGGAATTACGGGCTCGGCGGCTTGGGGGAACAGGCCACCTGCCCGTGGCCGGACCGGCGCGAGCGGCGCCGGGCGGCCGGGGGGCGGAAAGTACGTCGAAACACGTAGGCATCGGTTGTGGGGGGCCATCACCGTTGGGCAGGCATGCACGGGTCGCGCAGGCGTCCCGGCCGGCCGTCGGCGGCGCCCCCTTCCTTCGCACGCGTCCCCGCCATGGGTTGTCGACACGCCCGCGGGCGTGCGTGGAAGGAAGGGGAACGTTGTGAACGACACCGGGAAAGACACCGCGAAGGACACCGTGAAATTCGCGGGGCGCACCGCAGGAGCCGCAGGACCCGCGGGTCCGCGACGGATGGAGCGGTTAGGCGTCGCCGTCGTCGGCGCGGGCTACTGGGGCCCCAATCTCGTCCGCAACTTCCAGTCGAGTCCGGAGTTCCGGCTCCGTTGGCTCTGCGATCTGAACGTCGACCGGGCCCGGAAGGTGCTCGGCGGCTACTCCACCGTCCAGGCGACCGCGGACTACGCGGCCGTCCTTGCCGACCCGGCCGTCGAGGCCGTCGCCGTGGCCACCCCGGCCGGCACCCACCTCGACGTGGCGCTGGCCGCCCTGCGCGCCGGCAAGCACGTCCTCGTGGAGAAGCCCCTCGCGGCCACGTACGAGGACGGTCTGCGCCTGGTCACCGAGGCGGAGGCGCGCGGCCTCACCCTCATGTGCGACCACACCTACTGCTACACGCCGGCCGTCGGCCGCATCCGCGAGATGGTCCGGGCGGGCGACCTCGGCGAGATCCAGTTCTTCGACTCGGTCAGGATCAACCTGGGGCTCGTCCAGAAGGACGTCGACGTCCTGTGGGACCTGGCCCCCCACGACCTGTCGGTCCTCGACTTCATCCTCCCGGAGAACGTGCGGCCCGTCGCCGTCGCCGCGCACGGGGCCGACCCGATCGGCGCCGGCCAGTCCTGCGTCGCCTATCTGACGCTCACGCTCAACACCGGCGCCATCGCCCACGTGCACGTCAACTGGCTGTCCCCGGTCAAGGTCCGCACCACGATGGTCGGCGGATCCAAGCGCACCCTGGTGTGGGACGACCTCAACCCCACCCAGCGCATCGCCGTGTTCGACCGCGGGGTGGACATGACCGCTCCGCAGGAGATCGGCGCGGACGAACGCCGCGACATGCTCGTCTCCTACCGCAGCGGCGACATGGTGGCCCCCGCGCTCGGCGAGAAGGAAGCCCTGCGCAGCATGGTCGAGGAGTTCGCCGCCGCCGTCAGGACACGCCGACCGGCACTGACCGACGGCCGGTCGGGCCTCCAGGTCCTCGACATCCTCGAAGCGGCCTCCCGCAGCCTGGAGTTCCGCGGCGCGGTCGTCGGACTGCGCACCGGCCGTTGACCGTTCGCGGCACCACCGCGCCCGCAGCCGCGCACACCGCGCCGGGCGCAGCACGAAACACCATGACCGACTCAGTAGGGGCAGGGCGTTGAGCAGCGTACGAGGCAAGAGGATTCTGGTCACCGGCGGAGCGGGCACCATAGGTTCGCACGTGGTCGACCTGCTGGTGGACAACGGGGCGCGCGAAGTCGTGGTGCTCGACAACTTCGTCCGGGGGCGCGCCGCCAACCTGGCCCGCGCCCTGGAGAGCGGCGTCGTGGACGTCGTCGAGGGAGACATCCGCGACACGGCCGCGGTCCGCAAGGCGACCGAGGGCGCCGAGCTGGTGTTCCACCTCGCCGCCATCCGGATCACCCAGTGCGCGGAGGAGCCGCGCCTGGCGAACGAGGTACTGGTCGACGGCACGTTCAACGTACTGGAGGCGGCGGTCGCCGCCGGGGTGGGCAAGGTCATCGCCTCGTCCTCGGCCTCGGTCTACGGCCTCGCCGAGACCTTCCCCACCACGGAGCGCCACCACCCGTACAACAACGACACCTTCTACGGGGCGGCGAAGGCCTTCAACGAGGGCGTGCTGCGCAGCTTCCACGCCATGTACGGGCTGGACTACATCGCCCTGCGCTACTTCAACGTGTACGGGCCCCGCATGGACATCCACGGGCTGTACACCGAGGTGCTCATCCGCTGGATGGAACGGATCACGGCGGGCGAGCCGCCGCTGATCCTCGGCGACGGCACCCAGACGATGGACTTCGCCGACGTCCGGGACATCGCACGGGCCAACCTCCTCGCCGCCGAATCCGACCTGACCGACGAGGTGTTCAACGTCGCCAGCGGGTCCGAGACCAGCCTGCGCGACCTCGCGGTCGGGCTGCTGGAGGCCATGGGCGCGGAGGGGATGGTGCCGGAGCACGGCCCGGCCCGCGCCGTGAACGGAGTCACCCGGCGCCTCGCCGACACCTCGCGGGCTTCGGAGCGCCTCGGTTTCACCACCGAGATCGACATGCGCCGCGGACTGCGGGACCTGGTGGACTGGTGGCGGTCCGAGCGCGCGGCGGACGCGGAGGCCGGCACCGACGCGGAGGGCCGCCGATGAGCGCCCAGGACCCCGTACGCGCCCAGGACCCCGTACCCGCCCAGGCCCCCGCGCCCGGCCGCATCCCCGTCATGGTCCCGTGGCTCGGTGAAGAGGAGGCGCGGGCGGCCGCCGACGCGGTGCTCTCGGGCTGGGTGGCCCAGGGTCCCCGCGTCACCGAGTTCGAGCGGGCCTTCGCCGAACGGGTGGGCGCCGAGCACGGCATCGCCGTGAGCTCGTGCACCACCGCCCTGCACCTGGCGCTGATCGCGCTCGACCTCGGCCCGGGCGACGAAGTGGTCGTACCCTCGCTGTCCTTCATCGCCACCGCCAACGCGGTGCGGTACGTGGGCGCGCACCCGGTGTTCGCGGACGTCGAGGAGGCCACCGGGAACCTGACCCCCGACACCGTGGACGCCGTACGCACCCCGCGGACGAAGGCGGTCCTCGCCGTCCACCAGGGCGGGGTGCCGGCGGACGTGCACGCCCTGCGCGCGGCGTGCGCCGACTGGGGCGTCCCGCTCGTCGAGGACGCGGCCTGCGGGATCGGCGCGACCGTGGGCGGCAAGTCGGTGGGCCACGGCGCCCTGCTCGCCGCCTGGTCTTTCCACCCCCGCAAGGTGATCACCACCGGTGAGGGCGGCATGGTGACCACCGACGACGCCCAGTGGGCGCAGCGCCTGCGCCGCCTGCGCGAGCACGGCATGAACGTGTCCGCGGCGCAACGGCACGCCAGCAGCAAGCCCATCGCCGAGAGCTATCTGGAGGTCGGCTACAACTACCGGATGACCGACATCCAGGCCGCGGTCGGCCTGGTGCAGCTCGGCAAACTGGACGCGATCGTGGCCCGCCGCCGCGAACTGGCCGCCCGGTACGGCCGGTTGCTCGACGGCATCCCCGGTCTGCGCCCGGTCCGCGACCCCGGCCACGGCGAAGGCAACTTCCAGTCGTACTGGGTGCTGCTGACCGAGGACTACCCCGTCGGCCGCGACGAGCTCCTCGCGGTGCTGGCCGAGGCCGGGATCTCAGCCCGGCGCGGGATCATGGCCTCGCACCTGGAACCGGCGTACGCCGGGCACGCAGCGGCGCCGCTGCCGGTGACCGAACGGATCAGCCGCGACTCGCTGATCCTGCCGCTGTTCCACACGATGACGCACGACCAGCAGGACCGGGTGGTCGCGGCACTGCGCGCACGAGCCGCCGGATGACCGCCCCCGACGGCCGGGGCGCCGGGGCGCTGGCGACCGAGGACCTGCTGGTCGTCGGGGCGGGCGGATTCGCGCGCGAGACCGCCCAGGCCGTACGGGACGCGGCCGCCGCCGACCGGGAGCGCGGCCGCGCACCGCGGTGGCGGCTCGCCGGGCACCTGGACGACGACCCGGCCCTGCACGGCCGGGACGTGGACGGGGTGCCGGTGCTGGGCGGCAGCGACCTGGTGCACCGGCGCCCCGGGGCCCGGGTCGTGGTCTGCGTGGGCAGCCCGCGCGACTACGCCGTACGGGCCCGCCTCGTGCGGCGCCTGGCCCTGCCCGAGGACCGGTACGCGACCGTGGTGCACCCCACGGCCGCCGTCTCGGCGTCCTCGGTGCTCGGTGCGGGCTCGGTCCTGCTCGCGCACTGCGTGCTGACCGCGGCCGTACGGGTGGGGGCCCACGTGGCGGTGATGCCGCACGCGGTCCTCACCCACGACGACACGGTCGGGGACTTCGCCACGCTCGCCTCGGGGGTCCGCCTGGGCGGCGGGGTCCGGCTGGGGCGCGGGGCGTACGTGGGCGCGGGCGCCCTGGTCCGGGAGGGCACGACGGTCGGCGCCTGGTCGCTGACCGGCATGGGGAGCACGGTCCTGGCCGATGTGCCGCCCGGCGAGGTGTGGGCCGGAAGCCCGGCCCGCCGGCTGCGCGAGGCGGGTGGCCCGGCGCTCGAAGAGCTGCGGGCCGATGACGAACGGACCGGCCGCAGGCCGGAGACACGGATGGGGAGCACAGTCGGATGAACCGGATACCGCTCGTGGACCTGCAGGCGGCGCACGCCGAGGTCGCGCAGGAGATACGCGCAGGATTCGACCGGGTGCTGGCCGACACCGCCTTCATCGGCGGTGAGGAGGTCCGCGCCTTCGAGCGCGAATACGCAGCCTTCGCCGGGGTCGGGCACTGCGTCGGCGTGGCCAACGGCACCGACGCGCTCGAACTGGCCCTGCGCGCCAGTGGGGTCGGCGTCGGCGACGAGGTGGTACTGCCCGCCAACACGTTCATCGCCACCGCCGGTGCCGTCGCCCGGATCGGCGCCCGGCCGGTCCTGGTCGACTGCCTGCCCGACACCCTGCTCATGGACCCGCAGGCCGCGCTGGACGCGGTCGGCAGGGCCACCCGGGCCGTCGTCCCGGTCCACCTGTACGGACAGTGCGCCGCAGCCGCGGAACTGGCCGCGCAGCTGCCGGCGCACGCCAAGGTCGTCGAGGACGCCGCGCAGAGCCAGGGCGCCACCCGCGCCGGCCGCACGGCCGGCAGCGGCGGGATCGCCGCCACCAGCTTCTACCCGGGCAAGAACCTGGGCGCGTACGGCGACGCGGGCGCGGTCGTGACCGACGACGAGGAGACGGCCGACCTCGTTCGGGCCCTGGCCAACCACGGCGGCATCGCCAAGTACCGGCACGACGTGGCCGGGTTCAACAGCCGGCTCGACGGCCTCCAGGCCGTCGTGCTGCGGGCCAAGCTCGCCCGCCTCGCCGACGGGAACGCGGCCCGCCGCGCCGCCGCCGCCTGCTACGACGAACTGCTCGCCGACCTGGCGGCGGCCGGACGCCTGACCCTGCCCGTCACCGCGGCGGACAACGTCCACGTGTGGCACCTGTACGTCGTCCGGGTCAGCGGAGCCGACCGCGACGAGGTCGTCGGCAAGCTCAACGCGGAAGGCATCGGTGCCGGCGTGCACTATCCGGCCCCGGTCCACCTCACCCCGGCCTTCGGCCACCTCGGTCACGGCCGCGGGGCCTTCCCGCACGCCGAGCGGGCCGCGGACCGGATGCTCTCCCTCCCGCTCTTCCCGCAGATCACCGCCGCCCAGCAGCAGCGGGTCGTGGACGCCCTCACGAGCGCCCTGCTCTGACGCAGAACAAATGAGGTACAGATGAACAGACGGACAAGGCTGATCCGGTACGGCCTCTTCACCGTGGTCGCGGCGCTCATGACCGCGCTCTTACCGCCGGCCGTGGCGGGCGCCGTGGACCCCTGCGGTCCCGGCACCAACGCGATCGTGTGCGAGAACTCCAAACCGGGCACGCCGATGTCCGACTGGTTCGCGCCCAGCGCCTACGGCGACATCAAGGGCTTCAGCGCCCAGATGAGCGTCCAGGCGGGCGACACCGTGCAGTTCAAGGTGCAGTCGTCGACCCCGTACCACGTCTCGGTCTACCGGCTGGGCTACTACGGGGGCGACGGGGCCCGCCTGATGTCGACCGCGGTACAGGCGGCCCAGACCTACCCGGCGAACTTCCTGCCGGGCGGCAACCCCCGCAGCTGCACCACCAAGCCCGCCACCGGGCTGGTGGACTGCGGCAACTGGCCCGTCACCGCGACGTGGAGCGTGCCGTCCGACGCCGTGTCCGGCCTGTACGTCGCCAACCTCGACCAGGCCGACGGCAACGGGGTCATGCCGTACCCGTTCGTCGTCCGCAACGACTCCAGCCACTCCGACATCGTCGTCCAGACCAGCGACCAGACCTGGCAGGCGTACAACGACTACGGCGGCCAGGACCTCTACGGAGGCGGCGGGCCCGCCCCCGACGGCCGGGCGTACGAGGTCAGCTACAACCGGCCCATGGACATCGGCGGCGAGAACGGCATCTACGGCTCCGAGTACCAGATGCTCTCCTGGCTGGAGCGCAACGGCTACGACGTCAGCTACACATCCGGCATCGACATGTCGACCAGGGGCGCGGCCCCGCTGCAGAACCACAAGGTCTTCATGTCCTCCGGGCACGACGAGTACTGGACGCAGGACCAGTTCACCAACGCCCTCACCGCCCGCCGAGCCGGGGTGAACCAGACCTACTTCAGCGGCAACGAGATCTTCTGGAAGACCCGGCTGGCCCCCAGCAACGACGGCACCAACACCGCGAACCGGACCCTGGTCTGCTACAAGGAGACCAAGCTCTCCTTCCCCCAGCCCAACGGCGTTCCCGACCCGAGCGGGATCTGGACCGGCACCTTCATGGACCCGGCCAGTTCCACGAACGGCCGGCCCTACCAGCCGCAGAACCAGCTGACCGGCTCGCTGTTCAGCGTGAACGGCTACCGCAGCGACGCCATCACCGTCCCCGGCTCCTTCGCCAGGATGCGGATGTGGCGCAACACCACGGTCGCCTCCCTCACCCCCTCCCAGACCGCCACGTTCCCCGTCGGCACCCTCGGGTACGAATGGGACAGCGACGTGGAGGACGCGGCCCGCCCGCCCGGCCAGATCCAGCTGTCGTCCACCACCGTGGACATCAACGACGGCAAACTGCGCCTCGACTACGGCAACACCTACGGCAACGGCACCGCCACCCACAGCCTCGTCGCCTTCCGCGACCAGACCTCGCACGCCCTGGTCTTCGGCGCGGGCACCGTGCAGTGGTCCTGGGGCCTGACCAACATGCCCACGGGCAACCCCGACGACACCGTGGTCACCGCCGACAAGCGGATGCAGCAGGCCACCGTGAACGTCTTCGCCGACATGGGCGTCCAGCCCAAGTCCCTGCAGAGCGACCTGGTCGCCACGACCGCCTCCACGGACACCACCGGACCGGCCGTCACCGTGACCAGCCCCGCCGCGGGCGCCACCGTCCCCGCCCTGCGGCCGGTGACCATCACCGGCACCGCCACGGACACCGGCGGCGTCGTGGCCCGCGTCGAGGTCTCCACCGACGGCGGCACCACCTGGAAGGCGACCACCGGGGTCGGCTCCTGGAGCTACAAGTGGACCCCGACCGCCCCCGGAGCCGTACAGCTCAAGGTCCGTGCGGTGGACGACAGCGTCAACATCGGCGCCACCACCACCGTCCCCCTCACCGTCGGTCCCCAGCAGTGCCCCTGCACCGTCTGGCCGGCCGCAGCCGTACCGGGCACCGTCAACGCCGGCGACGGGAGCGCCGTCGAACTCGGCGTGAAGATCCGCTCCTCCACGCCCGGCTCCATCACGGGCGTCCGCTTCTACAAGTCCCCGGCCAACACCGGCACCCACACCGGCAGCCTGTGGAGCAGCAGCGGCCAGCGCCTGGCCACCGGAACCTTCACCAACGAGACGGCGTCGGGCTGGCAGCAGCTGAACTTCGCCTCACCGGTCCCGGTCAAGGCCAACACCACTTACATCGCCTCCTACTTCGCCCCCAACGGCGGGTACTCCTTCGACAACACCTTCGCCACCGCCGACGCCGGGCTCGCCCCGCTGACCGCGCTGCGCAGCGGGACCGACGGAGGCAACGGCGTGTACCGCTACAGCGCCACGGGCGGGTTCCCCTCCACGGCGTCGTCCGGCAGCAACTACTGGGTCGACGCGGTCCTGGACACCTCCGCCGCGAGCACCACACCGCCCTCCGTCACTGCCACCACCCCGCAGTCCGCGGCCGTCGGCACGTCGATCACCACGCAGCTGGGCGCCACCTTCAACGAGGGCATCGACGCCGACACGCTCGCCTTCACCGTCAAGGACGCCAGCGGGGCCGCCGTCCCCGGCAACAAGGTCCTCAGCGCCTCCAACAGCGCCACCTTCACCCCGTCCACCGAACTCGGGCTGAACACCACGTACACGGCCTCCGTGCAAGCGGCCGACCTGTGGGGCAACACCATGGCGGCGCCCGTCACCTGGACGTTCACCACCAGCACCAGCCCGCCCACGGTCAACTGCCCCTGCACCCTGTGGGGGTCCTCCACCGTACCCAGCACCCCGAGCGTCACCGACGACACCAACTCCGTCGAGCTGGGCACCCGCTTCCAGTCCGCGGCCAACGGCTACGTCACCGGCATCACCTTCTACAAGGGCCCCGGGAACACCGGCACGCACACCGGCAGCCTGTGGTCGGCCAGCGGCACGCTCCTCGCGACCGGCACCTTCGGCAGCGAAACCCTGTCCGGCTGGCAGCAGCTCCACTTCACTACCCCGGTGCCCATCACCGCCGGCACCAGCTACGTGGCGTCCTACCACGCCCCGAACGGCAAGTACGCCGTGGACGGCGGCTACTTCACCGCCGCACACCGCTCCTACCCGCTGGTCGCTCCGGCCGACGGCAGCGGCGGTGCCAACGGCCTCTACAAGTACGGTGCTTCCGCCGCCTTCCCCACCAACACCTTCGGCTCCGTGAACTACTGGGTCGGGCCGGTGTTCACCACCACGGCTCCGGCCGGTCTCGCCGCGTCGGGTTCCACGGAGGTGGCCGCCCAGTGAGCACCGTCAGCGTGGTGATCCCCTGCTACAAGTACGGCCACTTCCTGGCCGACTGCGTCAAGAGCGTCCTGGACGAGCAGCCCGGCGTCGACGTACGGGTGCTGATCATCGACGACGCCTCGCCCGACGACTCCGCGGACGTCGCGCGCGCCCTCGCGGCCGCCGACCCCCGGATCGAGGTGCGGGTCCACGAGCGCAACCAGGGCCACATCGCCACCTACAACGAAGGCCTGCTGGAATGGGCCGACGGGGACTACACGGCCCTGCTCTCGGCCGACGACCGGCTCGTCCCCGGGGCCCTGGTGCGCGCCGCGGCCCTGCTCGACGCCCACCCCGAGGTCGGCTTCGCCTACGGCCGGCCGCTGCGGTTCCGGCACGGGGGACCGCTCCCCGCCGCCCGGACCCACGGCACCGGCTCCGTGGTCTACCCCGGACGGTGGTGGCTGGAACGCCGCTTCCGGGAGGGCACCGGGTGCATCACCTCGCCCGAGGTGGTCGTCCGCACCAGCCTCCAGCGCAAGGTCGGAGGCTACGACCCGGACCTCCCGCACGCGGGCGACATCGAGATGTGGATGCGGCTCGCGGCGCACGCCGACGTCGGTTACGTCCGCGGGGCCGACCAGGCCTTCTACCGCGTCCACGGCAACAACATGTCCACCACGGACTTCGGCGGCCAGCTCGACGACCTGCGCCAGCGCCTCGTCGCCTTCGACTCGGTACTGGAGAAGTGCGGCGGCCTGCTCCCGGAGGCCGGCCGGCTGTCGGACCTCGCGCGGACCCGGCTCGCCCGGTACGCGCTGCGCCGCGCCTACCGCGCGTACGACCGGGGCCGCACCGGCGTGGTGCCGGTCGACGAGCTGGAGGCGTTCGCCGCGGAGTGCCTGCCGGGCTACGCCTCGCTCGCCGAGTACCGGGCGCTGCGCAGGCGCCGGCGGGTCGGGGCCCGCGTGATGCCGTACCTCCAGCCGCTGGTGCTCTCCGCCGTCGTTGACCGGGGGCGCGAGTGGCTGTGGTGGCAGTCCTGGAAACGCCGAGGGATTTGATGAACCAGCAGCACCAACAGCACCACCGCCCCGTCCTCGGGGCACCGCCGGCCCGGCGGCCCGCTTCCTCAGCGGGCCGCCGCGGCCACGGCCGCGGGCACCCGGCTCCCGGCCCCGTCACTCACCGGACCGGTGTCGGCGCCCTCGCGCCGGCGCCGGTTCCGGCGCGTCACGAGCTGATCGGTCCACAGGGCCGCGGCCACGGCGCACACCCCGGCGAGCAGCGCCGTCCCGGCCAGTGCGCGGCTCTTGGTCCCGGTCTGGGCCACCGCGGTCGGCGGCACCAGAAGGGTCACGCTCATCCGTGCCCGCTCCGGGATCTGCTGCTCGGCCTGCATGGCCGCGAGGTGCTTCGTATAGGCCTCGACGACCTTCAGCACGGCCAGGTTGGCCGCGGCCGGCTCCGCGTGCTCCGCCTGCACCTGGAGCGAGGGGATCAGATAGCGGGGGGTGACGCTGGTGCCGCTGTTGCGCGGGATCAGCCGGTAGGTGCCGCCGCTCACCCCCGCGGCGTGCAACTCGGCCGCCCCCGCAGGCGATTCGAGCTGTTGGACCGCCGCGTAGGACACCGCGGCGAGCGGCGGCTGGAGATTGGCGAGCTGGTTGGGCTGGCTGCCCGTCACCGGCGGCTTGAGCACGACGATCGCCGAGCTCACGTAGGTCTGTTCGGGGCGGAGCACCTGCACGGCTCCGGCGGCCGCGAGCACCGCCACCAGGACCAGGACGTACCAGCGGCGGCGAAGCGTGCGGAACAACTCACCAGGCGACACAGCATTCCTTCCGTCGCGTTCGATCTTTCCAGGACGCGGGTCGGCCCGCCATCGGTTCCGCCAGTCAGGAGGGGGCGTTCGTGAGCATCGGTGAGATGGCGGCCGTGCTGCGGCGCCGCTGGTACGTCATGGTGCCCCTGACGGTGCTCGGACTCCTCGCGGGCCTGCACCTGTACCGGTCGGTGCCCGTGGCGTACCAGTCGCAGAGCTCGGTGGCGCTGCTCGACTCCACTGCGGTGGCCGAACTGGCCCCCGCCTTCGGCAACCCCATCTCGAACGCGGGAGGTTCACTGGTGGTGACCGCCGACGTGCTGATCAGGACCCTGTCCGGAGCCGACGCGGCGCGCGACCTGCAGGGCCTCGGGGTGAGCGACCCCTACACGGTCGGCTTCGCCGCGAACACCTCGGGCCCGATGCTGACCCTGACCGTCACGGGCACCGACCGGGCGAAGGTCCTCAAGGAGACCAGCACCCTGACGACGTTCGCCGGCGAGCAGCTCAACGCCCTCCAGGCAGCCGCCAAGGTACAGCCCGCGTACTTCGTGCAGACGGCGCCCGTCGTGCTCCCGCAGACACCGGTGCCGCAGCTCAAGTCCCGCTACCAGCAGGTGCTGGGCGTCGTCATCGCCGGCGTGACCGCCGGCTTCACCCTCTCCTTCGTCACGGAGACCCTGCTGGTGGCCCGCCGCCGCAGGCGCGAAGCCGCCGCCCTGGCCGGCGCGGCGAAGGCGCGCGTGCGCAGGAGGCTGCCGGGCCGCGCGCCGGACGCCGCCGCACTGCTCAGCGGCTACCTCGGCCTGGCCTTCTTCATCCCGTCGAACCTGACCCTGCCGGGCATGGGTGGGGTCGGTACACCGGCCAACGTCTTCGCCCTCCTGGGCCTGTTCTGGTACCTGGCGACCTGGCTGACCGGCCGGATCCGGGCGGCCACCGGCACCCGGCTGCCCCGCGTCGTGATGTGGCTGCTCGCCGTCTCGGTCCTCGCCTCGTACCTCGCCAACGCCACCCGGGGCAGCACCCACAAGGAGGTGCTCGGCGCCGACCGCGGGCTGATCGGACTGCTCGTCTGGGTGTCCATCGTGGTGCTGGTCTCGGCCGGCATCCAGGACCGGGCCCGCCTCGACACCCTGCTGCGGCGGGCCGTGGTGATGGCCTCGGTGGTGGCCGCCATCGGCTACTACGACTTCTTCACCGCGACGAACATCGCCGAACACATCAGCATCCCCGGACTCCACTCAAGCGTCGCGCAGATCACCACGCTCGACCGCGGGGCGTTCACCAGGCCGCGCTCCACCACGGCCCAGCCACTGGAGTTCGGCGGCATGCTCGCCCTGCTGCTGCCCTTCGCCGTACAGCAGGCCTTCGACCCGGTCCGCAGCCACCTCAGCCGGTGGCGGCGCTGGGGCCCGGTGGTCCTGATGGGCGGCGCCCTGCCGCTGACGGTGTCGCGGACCTCCATCATCGGGGCGCTCATCGTCGTACTCGTGATGGTGCCCCGTTGGAAACCGCAGCGGCGCTGGACCGCGATCGGCCTGCTGATGGGGTCGGTGGCCTGCTTCAAGGTCCTCGTCCCCGGCCTGATCGGCACCATCACCACACTGTTCGGGTCCTTCCTGTCGAACTCCGACAGCAGCACCCAGGCCCGTACCGTGAAGTACAGCGCGATCGTCCCCTACCTGGAGGAACGACCCCTCTTCGGGCGCGGCCTGGGAACCTTCACCCCCGACCTCTACTTCTTCACCGACAACCAGTACATGCTCACCCTGGCGGAGATGGGCCTGTGCGGCCTGCTCGCCCTCATGGCGCTGTTCCTCATCGGAATCCACCAGGGCGGTGCCATCCGCCGCCTCGCCACCGACGAGTCCGACCGGGAACTCGGCCAGGCGTTCTTCGCCTCGGCGCTCGTCGCCCTCGTCAGCAGCGCCACCTTCGACGCCCTCAGCTTCCCGATGTTCGCCGGGATGTTCTTCCTGACGATCGCCGCCGGAGGCAGTTACCTCGGCTTCATCCGGCGCGGTGCGCCGAAGCCCCTCACCGTGGAGTCCCCATGCCCTCCCGCCGCCACCCGGCCCCGCAGGACCGAAGTCGCGCAGCCGGTCCCGTAGCCGTCGTCGTCGTCACGTGGAACAGCGCCCGGGTCCTGCCCGAGTTCCTCGCCTCCCTACCGGAGGGCATGGCCGGGCTCGACTGGCGTCTGGTCGTCGCCGACAACGACTCCGCCGACGACACCGTCGGCCTGCTCCGCTCGCTGGCCCCCGACGCGACGGTCGTCCAGACCGGCCGCAACGCCGGGTACGCGGCCGGGGTGAACGCCGCCCTGGAGGCCGCAGCCACGTGGGAGGGCGGCTTCCGCGCCGCCCTCGTGTGCAATCCGGACATCCGGATGCGGCGGGGCTGCGCCGCGCTCCTCGTCGACGCGCTCGACGTCCCCCTGGCCGGCGGCCGTCGCGTCGGGATCAGCGTCCCGCTGCTGTACGAGGAGGACGGGGCGCTCCAGCACTCGCTGCGCCGGGAGTCGCGCGTGACGCGCGCCCTGGGCGAGGCGGTGATCGGCAACCGGCGGGCCGGACGCTTCCCGCGGTGGAGCGAGCTGGTCACCGACCCGGAGGCGTACGGGCGGGCGACCGTCGCCGACTGGGCGACCGGCGCGCTGATGGCTCTCTCCCGGGACTGCCTGGATGCCTGCGGAGCCTGGGACGAATCCTTCTTCCTGTACTCGGAGGAGACCGAGTACTGCCTGCGGGCCCGGGACCGCGGCTTCGCGACCCGTCTCGAACCCGCCGCCTCGGCCGTCCACCTCGGCGGCGACTCGCAGGTCTCGCCACGCCTGTGGACCCTCCTGACCCTCAACCGGGTACGGCTCTACCGCCGCCGGCACGGGGCGGCAGCGACCGCGGCCTTCCGGGGGGCCGTCCTGCTGCGGGAGACCTCGCGGGCGGCGCTCGGCCGGCCGGCGAGCCTGGCGGCGGCCCGGGCCCTGGCCACCCCCTCCGCACTGCGCGCTACCCCCGGGCCCTGACCGGACGCGGGCGGCCCACCCCCGTCACCCGGAGGGCGCCGGACCGTCCCAGGCGGTGTAGAAGCTCTCCGGGTTGACCAGGTAGCGGACCGTGGGACGGGGCACGTGGTGGACCTCGTGGCGGCGGGCGTAGCGGCGTACGAGTTCCCAGTCCTCGCGCGGCAGCACTTCCGGGGGGCGCCGCAGCCGGCTGAAGTACAGGGACCGGGTGCGGCGCGCGACGAAGGCGTTGGTGTCGAGGAAGGCCTCGTGGGCGGCCCGACGGCGGTCGAACGGCACCGACAGGACGTCCCGTTCGGATCCGTCGGGGAGCACCCGGCGCAGGGCGGTGTACACGGCGTCGGGCCCGCCGCCCGGTTCCAGCACCGCGAGGGCCTGCTCCAGGTGGTCGGGTTCCCACAGGTTGTCGTCGTCCAGGAAGGCCACGTACCGCGAGCGGGTCAGCCGTATCCCCACGTTGCGCACGACCCCGGCCGTGGCCGTGTTGCGGGCCAGAGAGACCGCGAACAACCTGGGATCCGCCGGTAGTTCGGGGAGGCCCGCGCCGTCGTCGACGACGATGACCACCTGATCGGTCACGGTCTGCGCCAAGGCCGAGCGGATGGCCGCGCGCAGCGCGTCGGGGCGCCGGTGAGTGGCGATCACCGTGGCCACCAGGGCGTTCGGCGGGCTGCCCAGCGAGGCGGCGAGCCGGGCGGTCTCCGCGTCCTCGAAGCGGCGCAGCCGCACCGCCGAGGGCGCGAGCAGGACCTTGTTCCTGGCCTCGAAGAGCACCAGCCAGCCGAAGGTCCGCTTGAGCAGCTCCCAGGGGGCCCGGGCGATGCGGCGCATGATGTCCTTCCGTCGTCAGGGGCTCGGTCTTCAGGAGGTGGGCTCGGGGACGACGGGCCGGCCGTCGGACGTGCGGTTGCCGCGCCACACGTTCCCGGCGCCGCCCGCGTTCCAGGCGGTGACATGCCCGTAGACGCCGCCGTTGACGTGGTACTGGGTGGAGAACACGTTGTCCGTGACCTGGATGCCGGTGGCGCCGGGCCCGCCGCCGTAGAGGGCGTACGCTCCGCCGGCCAGCCAGTTGCCGTCCACGACCACGGAGGAGACGCTGCCGGTGTCCGCGAAGAGCCCGACGGCCGCACTGGCGCCCCGGTCCACGGGGACGGGGTTCAGCAAGGTGTTGTGGCGGACGGTCAACCGGCCCTTGTTGCCGCCGCCGCTGATGACGGCGTCGGTGTGCTGCCATTCGCCGCCCTGGTTGCGGAAGGCGACGATGTCGTGCACGTAGTTGTCGTGCAGGTCGCCCTGGCCCATCGACAATGCGTTGCCGAACACCGAGATGTCGCACCAGCCGACCTCGATCGAGCTGACGCCCATGTTGGAGACCGCGTAGTCGACTCCGCCGTTGTCCGGACCCTTGCCCGGTACGGCGGTGATGGTGGTGTGCAGCACCCGCAGGCCGCTGTATCCGGGGCGCAGGTTGATCCCCCACCAGTTCGTGGAGGTGATCCGGCTGTCGATGATCGTGACGTCGTTGGCGTAGACGTCGAGCGAACCGCGGATGTCCCAGCCCTTGATGACCGTGCCGTCGGTCTTCACGGACATGTTGCCCGTGTCGTGCCGTTCCAGCCCGGTCCGCGGGCCGGTGGTGCGCGCGTCGGGGAACCCGCAGGCGCCGGGCGAGGAGCAGGGGCCCGTGGGGGGCGCCCCGCTCGTCCCCGGCGAGGGCGTGGAGGAGGGGGAGGGCGGTGCCGGGCTCCCGGAGGGGCTCGGGCTGCCCGGAGCGGACGGAGCAGCGGAGGACGAGGGCATGGGCGCGGGGTGCGGTCCGGGGCGGTGGCCGGGCTCGGGGCACTGCAAGGCGCTGTCCGGGCACGGCCCGGCCGACGCCTCCCCCACGCCGGTCCGGTCGGCCTCGTACAGGGCCAGTACGACGGCCAGGACGAGCCCTGCCAGCAGCCAGGCCCTCAGGCGCCTTCGGTCGCGTGCCACTGCGGCTACCCCTCTGCCTGCGGGGAACCGCGCAGGAAGCCGCGGCTGGGCAGGACGCACAGGACGTAGCAGAGGGTTCCGGCGGCTCCCGTCGCGAGGAGCGCGAGCACCCCGTCACCGAGGAGCCGCTCCAGGCCGAGGACCACGGCGGCCATCACGGCGCCGCCGAGGAACGGCCAGGCGCAGGCCCGCGCCACGGTCCCCAGCCCGACGCCGCCGCGGTGCAGCGCGACGAGGAACACCGGCACCACGACGGCGCAGGCGACCAGGACGTGCCCCTGGGCCACGCCCACGATCCCGCCGGCCCCCGCACCGATCACCAGCACGGGGATCAGGATGACGAGCCAGAGCCCCTGGACGCCGATGAGGGAGCGGCGCCGCCCGATGGCCACCAGACAGTCGTAGGCAAGTTCGCAGCCGATCCGGACCAGGCCGAGCGCCATCAGCCAGGGCAGCGCAGCGGCCGCGGGCAGCCAGCGGTCCCCGTACACGAGCCCGATGATCGGAGAGGCGAGGGCGGCCAGCAGGACGCAGAGCGGGACGGTGCCGGTCATCACCACGCCCAGGGCGCGCCCGAACCCGCCGGCCAGTGCCCGCGGCGAGTCGGCCAGCCGGGAGAACCCGGCGAACGAGACCCGGCGGGCCGCCTCGGAGATGATCCGCACGGGCCAGCCGGAGATGTTGAAGGCGAGCACGTAGAAGCCGAGGGCCAGCTGGTCGAGGGCGGAGCCCACCACCATCGTGTCCACGTTGACGACGCCGAGGGCCAGCATGCTGGCCCCGGCGAGGGGGAGTCCGAACCGCAGTAGCGCCCGGGCCTGCTCCCGGTCCCAGCCGAACCTCAGCGTGCCGGGCGCGGCGAGGCAGCATCCGGCGAGGGCGGCCGCGTTGCCGGCGACGGAGCCCCAGGCGAAGCTCATCGCGCCCCGTCCCTCGACGGCCAGCAGCAGGGTCACGCTCGTGCTGAGGACGAAGTTGACGGCGTCGATGGCCATCCGCCGGCCCTGGGCGAACTCCCGGGTGAGGAACCCGGCGGGCACCTGCGAGAGCCCGTCGAGGACCACGCACACGCACATCACCCGCAGGATGCCGGAGGCTTCGGGCGAGCCGAGCACCCGGGCCACCGCCGGGGCCGCCGTGAACAGGACGGCGTACAGCAGGAGGCTGGAGGAGACGCTCAGCGTGAGCACGGTCGGGGCGAAGCGGCGCGGGTCGCCCTCCCAGCGCACGATGGCGAGGGAGACGCCGAGCTCGTTCGCGGAGAGCAGGACCAGCAGCACCGTCTGGGCGATCCCGTACACGCCCCAGGCCTCGGGACCGAGGAAGAAGCGGGCGAGGACGATGCCGGTGACGAAGTTGCCGAGCCGCATGACCACGGTGTTGACCAGGCTCCACCGGGCGGCGGAGCCGACCTTGCGGCTCAGCGACGGCGCCTCGGGCGGGGCCTGGACACCGGCGCCGGTCCCGGTCGCGGTCCCCGTTCCGGTCCCCGGGCCGGTCACGGCGATCCGGCGGAGGCCCGGGCGGTACGGGGGGTGCCCGCCCCGGAGTCCGCGGCGTCGGGCAGGGCGGCGGGCCCGGCCGGTTCGGGTGTCGCCGCCTCGGACGGGGCGGGCCGGTGCCGGCCCGGCTTGTCCGACCTGCGGCGCCGGGCCTCCACGAAGAAGGTCGCCACCAGGCTGAGTACGAAGCCCAGCGCCCCAGCCATGATCAGGTATTGCAGCCGGGTCTTGGTCTGCGCCTCCGGCTTTTGCGGCGGGACGATCGTCGCCATGCGGATCATGGCCTCCGGAGTCACCGACTGCTGGGCCTGGAACTCCTGGAGCCGCTTCTCGGCGTAGGCGGTGAAGACCTGGTCCGACTTCAGGACGGCGGCCGGATCGGTCCCGGTGACGCTCAGCCACATGAAGGGCCCCTGGGCGTTGTCGGCGATCTTCGCCTCGTACTCCTGCCTGACGCCCTGGGACTTGAGGTCGGCCCGGGAGTCGTCGGAGTTGAGGTTGCGGGCCAGGCCGTCGGCCATGCCGGTGAGCGAGGCCTGGGTGCTCAGGAAGGGGTTGCCGTCGAAGGCCACCGTGGCCTTCTTCGAGTTCAGGAGCGTCACCGTGCTCTGCGACCGGTACTCCACCGGGACCAGCAGGTAGACGCCTGCGACGAGCGCGGCCGTGAGCAGCAGACCGGGCAGCAGCACGTACCAGCGCCTGCGCATGACCCGCCAGATCTCCGCGAGATCCATGGTCTTCCCCCTCGCGGCGGCGTCGTGTCCTGCACGCGCCGCCGCTCATTCATTGCGGTGATTAGGGTTGTTGCTTGCGTTCTTGCGTTCTTGCTTCGTCGCCGGTGCTACGGGGCGAGGTCGGTGGGCCGCGGCCGGCTCCGCGCGGTCCCGCCGTCCAGCAGGACCCCGGCGATCCGCTCGCTCGCGCGACCGTCCCACAGCGCGGGGCAGCGCGGAGCCGGCGGATCGTCGAGAACCCGGTTCACCGTGGCCGTGATGCGCTCCGGATCGGTGCCCGCCAGTACGTTCGTGCCCTCCTCGACGGTGATGGGCCGCTCGGTGTTCTCCCGCAGCGTCACGCAAGGCACACCGAGCGCGGTGGTCTCCTCCTGGACGCCCCCGGAGTCGGTGAGCACGACGCGGGCGGAGTCCTGCAGGGCGATGAAGTCCAGGTACCCGGCGGCCGGGACCATCCGGATCCCGCCGGGGACCCCGATCTCGGCCAGCCGCTCCGCCGCCCGCGGGTGCACGGGCAGCAGCAGCGGACAGCGGTCGGAGATCTCACCCAGCGCCTTCAGCAGTCCGCGCAGCGCCGCAGGGTCGTCCACGTTGGCCGGCCGGTGCAGGGTGACCAGGCCGTATCCGCCCCGGGCGAGCCCGTACCGGTCCAGGACGTCCGAGGCCCTGGCCCGGTCGAGGTTGGCGAACAGGGTGTCGATCATGACGTTGCCGACGACGTGGATCTGGTCCTCCCGGTACCCCTCCGACCGCAGGTTCGCGGCGGCGTCGGGCGAGGGCGCCAGCAGGTAGTCGCTGACCCGGTCGGTGGCGACCCGGTTGACCTCCTCCGGCATGCTCCAGTCCCGGCTCCGCAGCCCGGCCTCCACGTGGGCCAGCAGTGGGCCGGCCTTCGCGGTGACCAGGGCGCAGGCCAGTGTGGAGTTGATGTCGCCGACCACCACCACCGCGTCCGGGGCCAGTTCGTCGACCAGCGGCTCGAAGGCCGCCATCACCCGGCCGGTCTGCTGGGCGTGGGTGCCGGACCCGGCGCCCAGGTACCGGTCCGGGGGACGGATGCCGAGGTCGCGGAAGAACACGTCGTTCATGGACTCGTCGTAGTGCTGCCCGGTGTGGACGAGGACCACCTCGGCGCCGCGGCGCTCCAGCGCGTCCATCACCGGTTTGATCTTCATGTAGTTGGGCCGTGCTCCGGCCACGCAGATGATCCTGGGCATGGTGTCAGAGCACCTCCACGGTGGGACCGGAGAGCCGGTTGCGGCAGTCGAGCACGAAGGAGGCGTGCTCGGTCACCATCGCGTAGTCGAAGGAGTCGTGATCGGTGAGCAGGACGACCACGTCGGCCGCGGCCAGCTCCTTGCGGGTCGGTTCGACCCGTACGAGGCGGGAGTCGACCTTGATGCCCTCCACCACGTGGGGGTCGGCCGCGCGCACCTTGGCGCCCATGTCCAGGAGCAGTTGCGAGACGCGGACCGCCGGCGATTCCCGGGCGTCGCCGGTGTTCTTCTTGTACGCGAGCCCGAGCAGCAGGATCTTGGATCCGTTGACCGAGCGGCGCTTCGTGTTGAGGGCGTCCATCACGCGGCGCGCCACGTACTCGGGCATGTGGCTGTTGATGTCGTTGGCCAGCTCGACGAAGCGGAAGCTCTGGCCGAGCTCGCGCTGGACCCGCCAGGACAGGTACGACGGGTCGATCGGCAGGCAGTGGCCGCCGACCCCGGGGCCCGGGGTGAACTTCATGAAGCCGAACGGCTTGCTGGAGGCCGCCTCGATGGTCTGCCACACGTCGATGTCGAGGTGGCGGGCGAACATGGCTATCTCGTTGACGAGGGCGATGTTCACGTGCCGGAAGGTGTTCTCCAGCAGCTTCGCCAGTTCGGCTTCCTTGGGGGAGCGCACCGGCACCGTCTTGTCGACGAGTTGCGCGTAGAAGGACTCCACGGCCTTGAGCGAGCCGGCGTCCACGCCCGAGACGACCTTGGGCGTCTGCTGGAATCCCCAGACGGTGTTGCCCGGGTCGATGCGCTCGGGGCTGTAGCCGAGGTGGAAGTCGACACCGGCGGTGAGGCCCGAGCCGTCTTCCAGGATCGGGCCGAACAGCTCCTCGGTGGTGCCCGGGTAGGTGGTGGATTCCAGGACGACGGTCGCACCGGGCCGCAGGAAGCGGGCCAGCGTGTGCGCCGACTCCTCGATGTAGCGCAGGTCGGGGGCACCGTCCTGTAACGGGGTCGGGACCGTGACGACCGCGACGTCGAAGCCGCCGCAGTCGCGGGCGAGTTCACTGGCCGCGTAGGAGCCGCGCTCCAGTGCCCGGGCCAGCCGTTCGGAGGAGACGTCCTCCACGTACGACTCGCCGGCGGCAAGGCTCTTGACCCGCCGGGCGTCCACGTCGTACCCGATCACTTGGTGTCCGACCTCGGCGGCCCTGATGGCCAGCGGGAGACCGACGTATCCCTGTCCCACGACGACGACGCGCATCAGTGACTCCTGTTCGCGGAACCGGCAGACGGTGTACGGCGGATGAGTTCCCGCACCGTCATGAGGAGGAAGGCGGTGTTGGTGGTGAGGTAGCGCTTGCCGAGGCGGCGCGGCTCCTGGAGGGTGCGGTAGAACCATTCGAGGCCCATGCGCTGCCAGACGGCGGGGGCCCGCTTGGTGATGCCGGCCAGGATGTCGAAGGAGCCGCCGACGCCGTGCACCACGTGGGCGCCGGTGCGCTTGCCGTAGCCGGCGGTGAAGATCTCCTTCTTGGGCGAGGTCATGCCGAGGAACAGCAGCTGGGCACCGCTCTGCGCGACGGCGTCGGCGATCGCGCCCTGGTCGGCGTCGTCGAAGTAGCCGTTGCGGCTGCCGGCCACGCGCAGGGCGGGGAAGCGCTCGGCGATCCGGCCGAGCATCAGGTCCAGTACGTCCTGTCGGGCGCCGAGCAGGTAGACGGGGACGTCCGCGGTTTCGGCGGCGGCCAGCAGCCGCATGAACAGGTCGATTCCCGCGACCCGTTCGGGTAGCCGTACGCCGAGGACCCGGCCGGCCCACACCACGGCCTGGCCGTCGGCCAGGACGAGGTCGCAGCCGGAGACGGCCGCCGCGAGGCGCGGGTCGCGGCGCATGTTGACCAGCTTGGCGGCGTTGACCATGCCGATCTCGATCTGTTCGCCACGCCGTACCGCCTCCAGGCAGCGCTGCACGGTCTCGTCCATGGTCAGGGCGTCGAGGCCGACCCCGAACAGGGTCTGGCGGGTCGGTGGTCGCACGGTCATCTCCGCGGCCCCCCGAGCCAGGCGTGGAGCAGCCAGCCGAACTCGTACGGGCGGCACTCGCGGTCGATCACGACGGGGCGGAACAACCGGTCGAGCGGGGCGAGTCGGACCTGCGGGGCCACCTTGGTGGTGAGGCCGCGGGCGGCACGGACGGCCTTGGCGGGGTCGCCGCGGTAGACCTTGCGCCAGGTGACGCCGTACTTTTCGAGGATCATCGGCTCGCGCGGGGTCCCGTCGGGCCCGCTGATCTCGGGCACGTCCGTCATCCAGCGCAGCCCCCGGCGGATGGCGGCGCCGAAGTCGGTGCCGCCCGCGTCGGCGAGGTCGAAGAGCGCCGTCGGGGCCATGGCGTGCTGGTGCACGCTGTAGACGGGGTAGCCCTCCACGACGCCGCCCGTGCGGGCGTCGTAGTGCCACCACCACTGTCCGCCGTCTCCTTGCAGTGCACAGATCCGCGCGGCGCAGGCGTCGGCGGCCGCGAGGGCCTCCGGGTCGGTGCCGCTCGCGTGCAGCCGGGCCAGCGCCTGCAGGGGATAGGTCTGGTCGGCGAAGCAGGCCACGTGCGAGCGGTATCCGGGGACCAGCCCCGGCCCGGTGGCGTGCGGGAACAGCGGACCGCCCTCCGTCCTGGCCGCGAGGAGGCGGTCTCGGGCCGCTGCCAGGCGGTCCTCCACGTCCACCGCGGTACGGGCCGCGGTCAGGGCGGAGAGCACCCAGGCCGCCTCGACGGTGTACTGCGGCCGTCCGGGGACGTCCAGTGCGGTCACCCGGGCGAGGGCGTCCGCCAGCTTGGGGTGGCCGGTCTCGGCGGCGGCCCAGGCGATCAGCGCCGCGTCACCGAGGTTGGTCACCGCAGGCAGCTGTTCCACCAGCAGGCCCGTGTACTCCTCGACGGTGTGTCCGCCGAACAGCGGGCGTTGCCGGTCCTCGGGCAGGAACCGCGCGCCCAGCGCGGTGATGGCGGCGTACCGGGTGCTGGTTCCGCGGGCCTCGGTACGGCGGACGCCGTCGGAGGCGACCGTACCCACCCGGGTGAAGACGAAGGTGTCGGCGCCCGGCAGGTACATCTCGGGCAGTCCCGCCTCGGCCAGCGCGAGCAGTCGCTCGGCGAGCGCGTGCAGCGACGGTTCCTCGTGGGCCAGTGCCTCTAATCGTGTGGTGTTCACCGGGTCCCCACCCCGGTTCCCCGTGTGCTGCGCGCACCTCGTATGTTCGAGCTGTACGGCTCCAACACACCTACCCCCTCTGATCGCTCCTCGGACTGACCTGGCGGTCGTCGTTCCGCGGAGGGGACTGCGCATGACGGCGCGCGTGCCGGCGGTGTGGTTCCCCCGATGGCACGAACCGTCCGGGGCCGCCCACTGGAACCCCCCAGCGATGCCCCGGACCTGAGCACGCGCGAACGGCAGCGTCGGGCGGGCGCGTTTTGCGCCTGTCCGTCACCTGGTCCGCGATGCCCTCGTCGTGTACAACCCCCCACTGAACAAAGCCTGTTGCCTGCTCAGATCCCGTGTACAGGGACAAGGTATGCCCAAGGGTGTTCGTTGATTGCGGTTTTGAGGAAATGCCGCTGACTCAAATTGCCGACGTACCGTCAGCTCCGTTCCAGCAGGCTTCCGTCCTTCTCGTCGTGCACCGCGCCGGTGC
Source organism: Streptomyces sp. NBC_00597 (assembly GCF_041431095.1). GTDB lineage: Bacteria > Actinomycetota > Actinomycetes > Streptomycetales > Streptomycetaceae > Streptomyces. Next base: position 1,530,335 of record NZ_CP107757.1, on the reverse strand, counting down.
GCGGGCACTCCCACACGCCCGGCTCGCCCTCGCGTTCCACCAGGCGGACGCCGGCCCGGCCCACCCATCCGATCCGGCGCGCCGGTACGCCTGCGACCAGTGCGAAGTCCGCTACGTCCCGGGACACGACCGCGCCGGCCGCGACCAGGGCCCACCGCCCGATGCGCACCCCGGCCACGCACACCGACCGGGCTCCCAGCGAAGCCCCCTCGGCCACCACGACGCCGGCGGCCTCCCAGTCGCCGCCGCGCTTGAGCTTGCCGTCCGGGTCGACCGCCCGCGGGTAGAAGTCGTTGGTGAGGACTGCGGCCGGACCGATGAACACGCCGTCGCCGAGTACGGCGGGCTCGTAGACCAGGGCGTGGTTCTGGAGCTTCACGTTGTCGCCGATCCGTACGCCCGGCCCCACGTACGCCCCCCGCCCGACGATGCAGTCGCGGCCGAGCCGCGCGTCCTCCCGTACCTGCGCCAGATCCCAGATCGTGGTCCCTTCCCCGAGTTCGGCGCTCTCGTCGACCTGGGAGGAGGGTTGAATTCGGATGCTCACGCGGCGGTCCCCTTACGGCTTGAGGTACGGACGTAAGGGGGGAGCATATGCGTGGCGCGGCCGGCCCACCCGGGAGATCAACCGACTGTTCACGCACCGGACTTGGGGTGGACGACGAGGCTGCCGTACGCCGACAGGGCCGCGGCCGGGTCGGCTGCGCCGCCCGGGTCGTCGCGGAGGGTGCGGTCGAGGAAGGCGATGCTCGCGGCGGCGGTGATGCGCGGGCCCTCCGTGCGGTCCAGGGAGCCGACGAGTGAGGGGAGGGGCGGCAGGTAGAGCGGGGCGTCGGTGAAGGTGAGGTGTGCGGTACCGGGGACGGTGAGGCGGTAGCTCGTCGCACTGCTGAGACCGAGGACACGGGTGAGGCGCGGGAGATAGTCCGGGTCGGTGTTCGGGCCGACGGCTTGGGTGAGCGCGAGCACCGGCTGGCGGAAGGGCTGCGGGTCCGGATCGTGGGGGAAGCCGTCCAGGTCGATGACGGCGGCGAACCCGGGGTCCTGGCGGGCCGCCTGCAGGGCCGCGCCGCCGCCGAGGGAGTGGCCGGCCGCCGCGACGCGTCCGGTGTCGAGGTGCCCGGCGAGCGGACCGGCGATCTCGCCGCTCTGGACGCGCCCCAACTGGGCCCGCACGAAGCGGAGATCAGCGGCGCGGACGGCAGTCCACCCGGCCGCCCGCTTCTCGTCCTCGGCGTCGTCGCCCGTCGCCGAGACCTCCGTACGGACCGTGCGTCCGTCGGCGAGTACGACCGCGGCCGAGTCGTAGGGGTGGTCGAGGCCGACGACGACGTAGCCGTGGCTCGCCAGCTCCTGCGCCCAGGCCGTGTTCTGGGTCCGTACCCCGCCCAGCCCGGGGGAGAACAGCACGACGGGGAAGCGCTCCCCGTCGCCGGCCCCGTCGCCGGCCACCGCAGCGTCGTACACCGCGTGCGTCCGGGCGCGCGGCAGGCCGTCCAGCAGCATGGCGGGAAGCCCGGCGTAGTTCGCGAGCGCGCCGGAGACCACGCGCGCCTCGTGTTCCGTGCGTCCGAGGTACGGGGCGCGCCGACTGCCCGCGGGGGCCTGGTGGGCGGGGTACCAGAACTGGGCGACGACCGTACGGCGGTCATCCGGTGCGGGGGTGGCGGTCTCGGGGCGCTGGGGGTCGGTCAGCTCCAGTACGTGGGTGCCGACCGCGAACCGGCCGGACGGCTCGGGGAACACCGGCGTGGGCAGCGCCCAGGCCGCCGCCGGCCCGGCGGCGATCAGGGCGAGGCACACCACCGAAGCCGGCAGCGCCAGCCACCACGGAGCCCTGCGCGTGCGCTGCCGCAGCAGCGGCGAAAGCGCGAACGGGAGGGCGACGGCCGCGCCGACCAGCACCGGCACCATCTGCCACCGCATCCCGAGCACGCCGAGCGCGGCCCCCGACAGCGCGACGACGGCCGGCGCGGCGAAGGTGAGGGGCCGCCGCGGGCGCGGCGGAAGCCACCGCGCCAGGACCAGCGCGACGGCGCCGAGCACCAAAAGCCATTCCCACGGGTTCATCACCTTCACGTCGCCATGGTCGGGGCCCGCCCGGCCGGTGGCATCACCCCCGGGTCGGGTCGCTCCTGCGACCTGAGTCGGATTTCTTTTGTCATATGCCTGTCGCGTTGCGCGTATCCGCGCATATGGTGTTGCTCCGGACCATCCCGGGCACACGGCCCTCCCGCACTCCCCACGGGAGGGCCGTAGCGCGTCACGCAGTCGACGGCAGGGAACTCCGCTGCCTGGAAAACCGGCTCGCGGATCAGGTCGGGGGTTCGTATGATCACCGCGATGACGACTCCTTCCCCTCACAGATCGGGGGTCCCGTCCGCGCAAGGTGAGTGCTGATGACCACTCACACCGCGAACGGGGATTCCCGCCTTGCCCTCTGGCTGCGCGTGCGCGAGTTCGCCGTGCCGCCGTCCATGATCGAGACTGCGACCGCCCGCCGCCTTGCCGGGGACTGGGCCGCGGCATGCGCCGCCGCAGGCATCGACGTCGATTTCGATCTGCGTTCCGTGGCACGTACCCACGGGCGCGAACTCGCCGCCCTGCTCCGGGCCGACCTCCGCCACCTGGCTCCCGACCTGCTGCGCTGGCACATGCCGAGGATCGCCCCGAACGGACTGCTGCGCCCGGGCCTGACCCTCACCTTGGCCCGGTACGACCCCGCGGGGCGCGACGACGCGCGCCCGCTGCACCTGGTGGCGCGGACTCCGCCGGCGTGGGCGGACGCCGGTCAGAGGATCAGTCTCGCGCTGTGGGACGGATCCCGTGACGAGCCCGCCGCCCGCCGCCATCCGCACCCCCGTCCCAACCCCCGGTTCCGCCTCGACCTGCACCGCCACCTCTGGGACGCGCGCCGGACCGAGGAGCTCCGGATCCGCTGCGGGGCCGGTCCGCGCCCCGTCGCAGGCATCCCCGCGCCGGACCCGGCCCTGTTCGGGCTCGTGCCGCAGGGGCGTCGCTGCGCCGTGGACCGCTGGGCGGCCGAGGCGGGGATCCTGATCCGGGCGGAAGGGCTGTCCACCCGGACCGTCACCGTACGGCTCGGCTCCCGGCAGCGGCTGGACCTGGACTTCGTCGCGGACGGGGACGGCAGCGGGGCGCCCGCCGTTCGGATCGCTGCGGCGTCCGCCGCTGCACGTGCCGCGCCGCCCCCGGTCCTGCCCGACGCGGCGACCTGGGAACTGCCCGACCTGGAGCTGGTCCGCACCGGTTCGATCGACCCCGCTCGACTGCACCCGCTGGTCGCGGCGGCACTCGTACCGGATCACGCGCCGACCGGAGCCCGGCCGACTCCGGACCGGCCGGGTCAACGGCAACCGCACCCTGTCGACTGCCGCGGAGCCCGGCACCGGATCGGCCTGGTCGACGGGGTGCTGGCCCCGCTCGACCACGACCCGGCCGAGATCCGGCGGGAGGAACTGCTGGTTGCCCTGTCCGGCACCCCGCTGCCCTGCCTCCAGGCGATCGACGAGGCGCACCGCCGCCCGGAATGCCTCGCCGGCGTGCGCGAACGCCTCGACCACGGCGACACGGCCGGCGCGCTGGCCGTCGTCGAGGGCCTGCTGGGTCCCGACGCACTGCTGCGCGACGGCGCCCTGCGGGACGAACTGGAGGCGGCCGCGCTGCGCCGCATCACGTACGGGCTGTTCAGGGCGGACCTGGTCGGTCCCGGCACCCGTCCCAGACCGGGTGATCTGCTCCCGGGCGCCCGCACTGCGCCTCGTCGGGACCGCTCACGCCCGCGCCACACCACCGCTCGCTGAACCGCGAGCGACCTGCGAACCCGAAAAGGTGATCACACATGCCCTCACATGCCTCGTTTGCCCCGCTTACTGCTCCCGACTCTCCCGACTCTCCCACCGCCCCCGGCACCCCCGGCACCGCCTCCCAACTCGACGTCGCCGGCGCGTTGCTGGCCCTGCTCCGGGACACCACCACCGAACCGCGCCCCGACGGCCAACTGGAGGCCCTGACCCTGGCTGTAGCCGCTGACCTGCCCGTACTGCTGTGGGGCGAGCCGGGGATCGGCAAGACCGCCGCCCTGACGCAGCTTGCGGCGTCCCTGGACCTGCCGCTGACCACCGTGATCGCCAGCGTGCACGAGCCGTCGGACTTCTCGGGCCTGCCCGTCATCGGGGACGACCCTGCGGAACAGGGTGTCCCGATGGCCCCGCCGGACTGGGCCGTACGACTGGTACGAGCCGGCCGGGGGCTGCTGTTCTTGGACGAGCTGTCCACCGCGCCGCCGGCCGTGCAGGCCGCTCTGCTGCGCCTCGTGCTCGAACGGCGGATCGGGGCGCTGCAGTTGCCGCCCGGCGTGCGGATCGTGGCCGCCGCCAACCCGCGGTCCTCGGCGGCCGACGGCTGGGAGCTGAGTCCGCCGCTGGCCAACCGGTTCGTCCACCTCCAGTGGACGCACGACCACGACGTCGTGGTACGCGGCCTCGGCGGGACATGGCCCCGGGCCACACTGCCGCGGCTCGACCCGGAAAGGCTGCCGGCCGCCGTGGACTTCGCCCGTCGCGCGGTGTGCGGACTGCTCGCCGCCCGCCCCGCGCTCGTACACCGGCTTCCCAGCGGTGAAGCCCGCCGGGGCGGCCCCTGGCCGTCGCCGCGGAGCTGGGAGATGACCCTGCACCTGATCGCCTTCGCGACCGCGGCGGGCTCCTCGCGGGACGTACTCTCCCTGCTGGTCAGGGGCACCGTCGGGGACGGCCCCGGCCTGGAACTGCTGGCGGGCCTGGACCGGATGGACCTCCCGGACCCCGAGGACCTGCTCGCCGATCCGGCCGCCGCCGCGTTGCCCGAACGGGGCGACCTGCGCCAGGCCGTGCTCGACGGCGTGGTGGAAGCGGTCCGCAAACGCCCGGAGCAGGCGCGCTGGGACGCGGCGTGGGCGCTCATGGTGCGGGCGCTGGAGACGGGGGCCCCGGACCTGGTGGTCGTGCCGGCGACCGCGCTGGCCTCACTGCGCCGCGCGGAGTGGGACGTACCGGCGGAGATCGAGGGGCTCGCCGGTGCGGTGTCGCTGTCCCTGCGGGCGGACCGGGCGACGGCGCGCGCCGCAGCGGCCACGCGGGGCGGCCGATGACCGGGGGACCCGAGGGGGCACTGGACCTCGACAAGCTGTTCGCCGCCCGACTCCACGCCGCCCGGGTCCGGCCGTACCTGGCGACGGCGTTGTTCGCCCTGCACGTCGTGGAGTCGCGGCGGGTCCCGACGATGGCCGTCGACCGGCACTGGCGGTGTTACGCATCGCCGTCGTTCGTGGAGCGGACGTCGGTGGAGGAGCTGGCCGGAGTGTGGGTGCACGAGGTGTCGCACCTGCTGCGCGACCACCACGGGCGCGGCGACCGGGTGGCCCGGGAGCGAGGGCTGCACGGGCCGGGGGAACGGCTGCGGATGAACATCGCGGCGGACTTCGAGATCAACGACGACGTGTTCGGAGACGGGCTGGTCCACCCCGCCGGCGCCGTCCGGCCGACCGATGTGGGGCTGCCCGAAGGGCAGCTCATGGAGGACTACCTGCGCCAGTTCGGGCTCGGACCGCGTACGCAGCACATGGCCTGGCTGGACTGCGGCAGCGGCGCCGACGGGCTGGAACGGGAGTGGGACCTCGGGGAGGACGGTGCGCACGGGCTGACTGAACAGGAACGGGACGCGGTGCGCTTCCGGGTGGCGCAGGGCATCACCGGGCGTCCTGGAAGCACCCCCAGCGGGTGGAAGCGGTGGGCGGAGGAGGCGTTCCATCCGCCGCAGCCGTGGCGGGTGTTGCTGGGAGCGGCGGTCCGTTCGGCGACTTCCGGCTCGGGTGCGGGCGAGGACTACTCGTACGGCCGCCCGTCACGGCGCTCGGCGGGGGTGCCGGGTGTCGTGCTGCCGAGCCTGCGGCGCAGGCCGCCCCGGGTCTCGGTGGTCATCGACACCTCGGCGTCGGTCAGCGATGCGGAGCTGGGCAGTGCGCTGCTCGAAGTCGCCGCGATCTCCCGCGCGGTGGGCGGCCGGCGGGACCTGGTCACGGTGGTGCCGTGTGACGCGGCGGCCCGGATCGCGCACCCGCTGTGCCGCGCCGAGGGGATACCGCTGCTGGGCGGCGGCGGTACGGATCTGCGTACGGGCTTCGCCACGGCGCTCCGGGCGGGGGCCCGGCCGGACGTCATCGTGGTCCTGACCGACGGCCAGACGGCCTGGCCGGCCACCCGGCCGCCGTGCCGGACGGTGATCGGCCTGTTTCCCGGACGACGTGCGTCCCGGTCATGGGACGAGGGCGATCCCGACTACGTACCGGACACGCCGCCCGCCTGGGCCCGCGTGGTCGACATCGGGTAGGGCTCCGGGCCGGTCCGCGAGTCGTCCGCGTGTCCTTGCCGTGCGCGTGTCCTCGCCCGTCGGGGGAACACGCCGCGCGCTCCGATCGTCTACAGTTCCGTAGACCGTCTACGGAGCTGTAGTCGGCCGCCGGTCGGGTGTCGCCCTGGACTCTCGTCCCCTCACGTACGGGAGTTGTCGCCGTGGCCCCATTCCCCCTCCTCCTCGCGGCGGCGGTACCGGGCCCCGGCCCGCAGGCCGTCGACCTACTGGACGCCGGATCCCTGCTCGCGGCCTTCGGGGCGCTGGGCATCGCCGTCGTCATGTTCGCCGAGACCGGCCTGCTGATCGGCTTCTTCCTGCCCGGCGACTCTCTCCTCTTCACCGCCGGACTGTTCTGCGTACCGGGCGCGCACGGCCCGGTCCACCTCTCGCTGCCCCTCGTGCTCGGCTCGGCGGCGGCCGGAGCCCTGCTCGGGGCGCAGGTCGGGTACCTCATCGGGCGGCGCGGCGGGCGGGCCCTACTGGCCCGCAGCGGCAGCCGCAAACTCCACGAGGGCGCCGAGCGGGCCGAAGAGTTCCTCGACCGCTACGGGCACGCCAAGGCCATCGTCCTCGCCCGGTTCGTCCCCATCGTGCGCACCGTACTGAACCCGCTGGCCGGAGCCCTCGGCGTACCCGCCCGCGTCTTCGCCCTGTGGCAGGTCGTCGGCGGTCTCGTGTGGACCGTGGGCCTCGTGCTCGCCGGCTACGCGCTCGGCTCCTCGGTGCCCGACGTCGACCGCTACCTGCTGCCGATCGTCGCCCTCGTCGTCTTGGTCTCCCTCACCCCCGTGGCCGTCGAAATGATCCGCCGCAGGGGCGGCCGCACGTCGAACGAGGGCCCGCGTTGAGGCGGCTCGCGGCGGCCTCCCCCGTACGACGGCGGGGCGCGGGGTCATCGTGGCTGCGGACCGCTCCTTGATGCGGACCGGCAACGGACCGTCACCCACTCGCCGGGCCCTGGCCGCAGCGTCGTGCGCTGCACTGTTCGCGCTGCTGACCGCCCTGATCCTGGCGCGGCACGGCGCCCCGTACGCCTTCGACGAGGCCTGGCACCGGTGGTCGCTGCGCCGCCGATCCCCGGTCCCGGTGGCCCTCGCACGCGGCATCACGGCCACCGGAAGCGGTCCCGTCCCGTACGTGTGCGCCGTCGCCGCCGGGCTCATCGCGGGCCGGGGTCCGCGCGGCCGGATGCTCGCGGCCGCTGGGGCGCTGGGCTTCCTGCTGCTCGTCCAGGGCGTGCGGTACTCCGTCATGTACGGCGTGGCGCGGCCGCGCCCGCCGGTCGCCGACTGGGCCGCGCCGGCCTCCGGGTTCGCCTTCCCGTCCGGGCACGCCACCACCTCGGCGCTGGTGGCCGGGCTGCTGGCCTGGGCCGCATGGCGTAGGGCGGCCCCGGCCGCGGCCCGGCTCTGCGGGGCCCTCGTCGCATGTTGGGCCGTTGCCGTCGGGCTGAGCCGGATCTACCTCGGTGTGCACTGGCCCACCGATGTCCTCGGTGGCTGGCTCTACGCGCTGACCTGGCTGACCGCCGCAACGGCGGTGCTCGCGGTTTTGGGGGGCGGCGGCCGATCGCGTCCGGGTGGGACGGATCGCCCGCCATCGTCTACAGTTCCGTAGACGGAAGGGTAGCCTTGCCTTACCAGGGCCTGTCGCGGCCTTGCCGCCCAGACCTGAAGCAGGCGGGAGAGCGGTGATGTCCGAAGCGGACCCGGAGAGCGGCCACAACGGCCACGGCCACGGCCACGGCCACGGCCACGGCCACGGCCACGGCGCGGCCCCGGACGTGCCGGCCGGCGGGACCTCGCGCCGCGCGCTGCTCGGCTGGGGCGGTGCCGGGCTCGCGCTCGGCGCCGCCGCGGCCGGCGGTGCGGTGGCGGTCTTCCGGGGCGATGCCGCCCCCGGCGACCCCACTGCGAGCGGTACGGCCGTGCCGTTCCACGGCGAGCACCAGGCCGGGATCGCGAGTCCCGTCCAGGACCGCCTGCACTTCGCGGCCTTCGACGTGACGACGAAGGACCGTGCGGAGCTGGTCGGGCTGCTGAAGGAGTGGACCGGGGCCGCCCGGCTGATGGCCGAAGGCCGGCCCGTCGGCGGGGGCGCCGTCGGCGGCCTCCCCGAAGCCCCGCCGGACGACACGGGCGAAGCCCTCGGCCTCGAACCCTCCCGCCTCACCCTCACCATCGGCTTCGGTCCGAGCCTCTTCGCCCCGGACCGCTTCGGGCTGGAGGGCAGGCGCCCGGACGCCCTCGTGGACCTGGAGCGGTTCCCCGGCGACAACCTGGACCCGGTCAGGAGCGGCGGCGACCTGTGCGTCCAAGCTTGCGCGGACGACCCGCAGATCGCCGTGCACGCCGTCCGCAACCTCGCCCGGATCGGCTTCGGCCGGACCGCCGTGCGCTGGTCCCAGCTCGGCTTCGGCAAGACCTCCTCCACCACCCCCGACGCGCAGACCCCGCGGAACATGATGGGTTTCAAGGACGGCACGCGGAACATCTCCGGCACCGACGACCAGGCCCTCGACGCGCACGTGTGGGTCGGCGCCGGGGACGGCGCCGACTGGCTGACAGGCGGCTCCTACCTCGTCGCCCGCCGCATCCGGATGCGCATCGAGACCTGGGACCGGACCTCCCTCCTGGAGCAGGAGGACATCATCGGCCGCGACAAGGGCGAAGGCGCCCCCGCCGGCAGGTCCAAGGAGCGCGACGAGCCGTTCCTGAAGGCCATGAAGGCGGACGCGCACGTGCGCCTCGCCCACCCCGACAGCAACGCCGGCGCCACCATCCTGCGCCGCGGCTACTCCTTCACGGACGGAACCGACGGCCTCGGCCGGCTCGACGCCGGGCTGTTCTTCCTCGCCTACCAGCGCGACATCCGCAAGGGCTTCGTCCCCCTCCAGCGCAACCTGGCCGCGCACGACTCGCTCAACGAGTACGTCCAGCACGTGGGTTCGGCCGTATTCGCCGTCCCGCCGGGCGTCCGCGACCAGGACGACTGGTGGGGCCGGTCCTTGTTCACCTGACCCACCGGAAGGGATCCGACGCCGTGTTCGGCAACTACCTGATCGGTCTGCGCGAAGGACTCGAAGCGAGCCTCGTCGTCTGCATCCTGGTCGCCTACCTGGTCAAGACCGGCCGACAGGACAAGCTGGTGCCCGTGTGGTCCGGTGTCGCGCTGGCCGTCGTCCTGTCGCTGGGCTTCGGCGCCGCCCTCCAGTTCGGCTCCTCCACCCTCACCTTCCAGGCCCAGGAGGCCCTCGGCGGCATCCTGTCCGTCCTGTCGGTGGGCCTCGTGACGTGGATGGTGTTCTGGATGCGGCGTACCGCCCGCCAGCTGAAGAGCGAACTGCAGGGCCGGCTGGACGCCGCCCTCGCGGTGGGCACCGGCGCCCTGGTCCTGACCGCGTTCGTCGCGGTCGGCCGGGAGGGACTGGAGACTTCGCTGTTCATCTGGACGGCGGTCCAGGCCACCGGTGACGGCATCCGACCCCTCATCGGCGCGCTGCTCGGACTCCTGACCGCGGTGGTGCTGGGCTGGCTGTTCTACCGCGGCGCCCTGAAGATCAACCTGGCCCGGTTCTTCACCTGGACCGGCGCCATGCTGATCGTCGTGGCGGCCGGCGTCCTCGCGTACGGCTTCCACGACCTCCAGGAGGCCGGCATCCTTCCGGGCCTGCACACCCTCGCCTTCGACATCAGCACCACCGTCCCCGCCGACAGCTGGTACGGGACCCTCCTCAAGGGCGTGTTCAACTTCCAGCCCGACCCGACGGCGCTCCAGACGATCGTGTGGTGCCTCTACCTCCTCCCGACGCTGGCCCTCTTCCTCGCGCCGCAGCGCCGAACCGCCGAGGCCGACGATCCGGCCCGCTCCACCCCGACCGGCTGAAGCCGCTGCCCCCGGAAAGTGATGTGCGGATCCGGCGTCCGGTTGACAGTCTGGGGTCATGAACGACCCGCATGCCTCCGTACCCGGCCCCGCCGACCGGACCACCACGACCGTCACCACCCCCCTCACCGCGGACCTCCTGCGCGGCGCGCTCGACCTGGAGCGCACGGAGCACGGTGTGCTCCCGCACCGGCTGCCGGCGTGGGCCCGCGCGCAGTACGCGGACGGGCAGCTGGCGATGGCGCAGGGCCAGCCCTCCGGCGTACGACTGGTGTTCCGGAGCACGGCCACCACCATCGAACTGGACACGCTCCGCACCAAGATGGCGTACGTGGGCGCTCCGCCCCGTCCCGACGGCGTGTACGACCTCCTCGTCGACGGCCGCCTCGCCGGTCAGGCCTCGGTGACCGGTGGCAACGTCCGCGAGGTCGACATGACCACCGGGGCCGTCGATACCCGGCCCGGCCCCATCGGCACCGTCCGGTTCGAGGGGCTGCCCGCCCGCCCGAAGGACGTCGAGATCTGGCTGCCGTACAACGAGATCACCGAGCTCGTCTCCCTGCGCACCGACGCCCCCGTCGAGTCCGCACCGCAGGGGAGCCGCAGGGTGTGGCTGCACCACGGCAGCTCGGTCAGCCACGGCTCGGACGCCGCCGGCCCCTCCAGGACCTGGCCGGCGCTGGCCGCCTCCCTCGGCGGTGTGGACCTGATCAACATGGGCTTCGGCGGTAGCGCCCTGCTCGACCCGTTCACCGCCCGGGCCATGCGCGACACCCCGGCCGACCTGGTCAGCGTCAAGTTCGGCATCAACCTCGTGAACACCGACCTGATGCGCCTGCGCGCCTTCACCCCGGCTGTGCACGGTTTCCTCGACACCCTGCGGGAGGGGCATCCCACCGCCCCCCTGCTGGTCGTCTCGTCCGTCCTGTGCCCCATCCACGAGGACACCCCCGGCCCCAGCGTCCCGGACTTCAGCAACCTGAGCGCCGGGAAGCTCCAGTTCCGTGCCGCGGGCGACCCCGCGGAGCGCGCCGCGGGGAAGTTGACGCTGGGCGTCATCCGCGACGAGCTGTCCCGCATCGTGAAGCAGCGCGCGGCCGAGGACCCCCACCTGTACTACCTCGACGGCCGCGAACTCTACGGCGAGGCGGACTTCACCGAGCTACCGCTCCCCGACCAGCTCCACCCGGACGCCGCCACCCACCGCCGCATCGGCGACCGGTTCGCCGCACTGGCCTTCGGCGAAGGCGGCCCCTTCGCCCCAGCCTGCGCCCGCTGAAAGCCGCTGCTGCGGATGGTGACGAACCTCGTCCAGAACGCCGTCGTCCACAACCTCCCCTCCGGCGGCACCGTGACGGTCCACACCGAAGCGCAGCAGGACGGGTGCGTGCTGCGGGTCGGGAACACGGGCCGTCCCGTGCCACCGGAACCGGTACCGACCCGCACCGAACCCTTCCGGCGCGGAACGGAACGCGTACGCACCGACGAGCACGCCGGCGTCGGCCTCGGCCTCGCCATCGTGCACGGCATCGTGCGCGCCCACGACGGGACCCTCGACCTCGTCCCCCGCCCCGCCGGCGGTCTCCTCGTCACCGTTCGACTTCCCTGCACGCCGTAGGAAGGCGCGGTTGCGGTCCCCTCGGCGCCCGTCGCGCCGAGAGGACCGGCCGGGGGTCAGGGGGAGGGGGTGACCTGGACCGTGGTCAGGGCCCCTCCGGAGGCCTCCTTCACCACCGTGATCCGGGTCCCGGTGTCCGGGACCTTCACGCCCACCTGGGGCAGGTCCGCGTTCCAGTAGCCGCCCTTGTGGTCGTCGAAGACCGGGACCCCGGGCCGCGCCGGGACCAGCACCGGCACGCCGGCCTTGTGCAGCACGATCTCGTCGCTCGGGCGCGTGGAGAACGTCGCGTCGAAGGTCTGCGCACGCGCGTTGACCAGCGTGCCGTCGGCGTTGCGCAGCGGCTCCGGCCGCGCGTCGACGGGCAGCAACAGGCCCGCGCCCGGATGCGCCTTGGTGGTGTTGTCGCTGTACGCCGTGTCCCAGAGCCAGATGAGCACCCCCTGCTGGTACGGGTAGAACTCCACCGTGTCGTTGCCCGAACCGAAGTTGTACGGCCCGGTCTTGAGGTAGCTCCCGTAGCCGGTGTAGCGCCGGTTCTCCACCAGGTAGGCACGCGGGTGCTCCGCGCTGCCCGTCCGGCCCTCCGTGCGCGACCAGCGTTGCGCCGTCCAGCCGTTGGCACCCGACTCGGCGCCGTCGCGCAGCAGCTCGCGCCCGTCCGCAGTGACCCGTACGTCGTCGAAGGTGACGCCCTTGCCGTGCGTGTTGCCGTCCGAGGTGACGCGCAGCCGCAGTTGAATGCTGCGCCCCGCCAACCCGTCCAGTGGAACGCCGAGTTCGGCCCAGCCGCCGGACGTGCCGGAGATTCCCTTCGGTGGGATCGCGGCTCCGCCGACCGTGCCCGGTAGGGCGGACCAGGTGGTGCCGCCGTCCGTGGAGGCCTCGACGGTCAGGAAGTCGAAGTCCTGCTCGACGTCGTACCAGACGCGGGCGTCCAGCCGGGCCGACGCCGCCCCGGTCAGGTCGACCGTCCGGGTCAGGGTGTTGTCCATGAAGTCGCCGGTGCCGCTCCACCACTGGCTGCCGCCCTCGTACGGGTCGGTCAGATCGGTGCGGGTCAGCGAGGGTGGCAGGTGCACCAACAGGGCTTGTGGGTCCTCGGTGTTGTAGCCGGAGACCCCGAGTACGGCGCGCGTCTTGCGCCCCGCGTCGGCCTCCGTGTACTCCAGCCAGCCCAGTTGCAGCTTGCTCCACGGGTCGAGGTCGCCGGGGAAGTCGCCGGTGGTGTTGCGCCCCTTGCCGAGGTAGGAGGCCGTGGACATCAGCGACCAGAAGTTGACGGCGTTGTCGCCGTCGGAGCTGTACAGGTCCGGCAGCCCGAGGTCGTGCCCGAACTCGTGGGCGAACAGGCCGACTCCGCTGTTCTCGCCACCGGTCAGGTAGTCGCCGGCCCAGATCCCGGAGTCGCCGACCGGGGTGCCGCCCGCCTTGTTGTCCCCGGGACCGGCGCTGCCCGCCTGGTCCCAATACGCGAACCAGCGGTGCGCCCACACGGCGTCCTTGCCCTGGTCGCCACCGCCCCACGTCTGGTCCTTGCCCGCGTGGACGATGACGAGGTGGTCGAGGTAGCCGTCCGGTTCGTCGAAGTTGCCGTCGTGGTCGGCGTCGTAGCGGTCCCAGACGTCGTACTCGGCCAGCTGGGCCTTGATCTCCTCCGGGGTGCGGCCCTTGGCGCGCTCGGTGTGGTACCAGGCGTTGGTGGCGTCTCGTACGAGGTCCCAGTTGGTGCGGCACTGGCCGGGCTCGGAGCAGTTGTCCGTCCCGTAGCGAGCCTCGTTCCACGGCAGCCGTACCCAGTCGCTGACCTGGCCGTCCATGTCGTAGCGGCCGGAGGACTGCAACCGGTAGTAGTTGCGGAGCGTGACGGCGCCGGGATCGGTGCCGAAGAACTGCTGCTGGTAGTAGGCCTGGCCGAAGTCCTTGCGCCACAGGGTGTGGTTGTCGCTCTTCGCGGGCTTGGCGATGGTGTCGTGGCGGGGGCCGGGGGTGCCGCCGAAGCGCGGCTTGCCCTCGTACTCCGTGGTGGTGTCCACCTGGTCGCCGAACTCGGCCAGGATCACGAAGACCTTGTCCTTGCGTTCCTGTGCGAGTTCGACGTACCGCTTGCCGACCGCGGCGCGGCGCGGGAGCGTTCCGTCCGCCTCGGCCTGCGTGGTGCCGGCGGCGACGCCTTCGAGGGCCTGCCGGCGCAGGCTCTGGCGCTGGACCTCCAGCGGCGCGGGCGGCGGGGCGGGGGACAGCTCGGGGGCCTGCCGCGCGACGGGGGGCGGCGGTTCGGGCGCGGCGAGCGCGGGGGTGGCGAGGAGGGCGAGGGATATCGCCGCTACCACCGCGGGGAGTCTGCGCAACGTGACGGACCTTTCGGGGAGTTGGGTCGGAGCGCAGGTAATATTTCACATGTCACAGGTGACGGCTAGGGTGCGGTAGGCGTGCAATTCCGGCCCCGGACATGGGTTCGCCGCGGTGGACGCGGGGAGGCGTCCACCGCGGCGAAGCGGTGCGGGGCGGAGTCGGGTCAGCCGTCGATGCGGTGCTGCGTCCAGAACGAGCTCAGGTCCGTGGTCGTGGCGGCCTGGGCGGCCGCCTTGAACTCGGCGGTCGTGGAGACGCCGTACCAGTGCGAAGTGGCGTAGTCCTTCAGGAGCTTGGCCATGGCCGTGTCCCCGAGGGTGCGCCGCAGGTCGTGCAGGGCGCACTTGCCGTAGCCGTAGACGACGGTGGAGTAACGGGACGAGTGGGCGTCCCAGTAGCCCATGGAGTTGGTGATCTTCTCGGCGGTCGAGGCCCACGAGACGCTGTTCCAGCAGTTCGCGCCGGTCTTGTTCAGGGCCAGGTCGGTGGCGTAGTCGGTGAAGGCCTCGTCGAGCCAGGGGCTCGCGTACTCGTCGTCGCCGACGATGCCGTACCACCACTGGTGGCCGATCTCGTGGGTGAGGGCGGTGGTGCTGACCAGGTCGAGGACGAACCCGGGGTATTCCATCCCGCCGAACCAGTAGTTGTTGTCGATCACGGCGTCGAGTTCGCCGTACGGGTAGGCGCCGAACCGGCCCGAGTGGGCGTCCACGGCGGACTTGGCGGTGGTGAGCATCGACTGCGCGTCGGCCGAACTGATGCCGGAGACGGAGTAGATGTTGATCGGGGTGCCGGCCGCGGAGGTGCCGGAGATCTTGCTGAACGGGCCTGCCGCCCAGGCGAAGTCGCGGACCTTGGTGGCGGTGGCCGTGGTGACCGTGCGCCCGCTGGTGCCGGGGGTGTCGACCGAGGCGCCGGTGGCCGGGACGAGCAGGCTGCTCGGGTGGTCGAGGGTCACGCGGAAGTCGGAGGCCAGCGAATAGAAGGACTCGCCGTTGTTGGTGTACGGGTCGAGGTGCCAGCCCGCCCCGTCCCGGACCGCGAGGACGGGCAGGGCGTTGCCGAGCATGCTGAAGGCGCCGTCATAGCCGAAGCGGTCGGCGCCGCTGGGCACGGTGATCCCCAGGTCGAAGCCGATCGTGGCGCTCTGGCCCTGCGTCAGCGGTGTCGGCAGGTCGATCTTCAGGGCGGTGCAGCCGACGGACAGGGCGCCCGCGGTGCCGCCCGTGACGTTGGAAACCGTGATCGGCATGGCGGAGCAGGTGCCGTGGTAGTTGTCCCACAGCCGCAGGTAGACCTCGGTGAGCGCGGTCGGCGAGGCGTTGGTGAAGGTCGCGCTCTCGTGGCCGGTCCAGCCGGTGCCACTCGTGTTGCTGCTGAGATTGACGGTGTACGAGGGGGAGGCCGGGGTGCGGGTGGAGTCCCCGGGCGGCGTGGTGCCGCCGGAGGTGTCGAGCGCGACGTCGTCGACGACGAAGCTCGTCTGGAGGCTGGAGTCCTCGGTACCGGTGAAGGCGACGGCGACCGTCTGGCCGGCGAAGGCCGACACGTCGAACGACTTCTGTACGTAGCCGGTGTTCTTGTCGAGGTTCGAGTAGGTGGCCAGCGTCGTGGTGCCGATCTTGGCCGTCAGTTTGTCGTACTTGGTCGAGCTGGTCGTCTCGGCGGTGTCGATGTGCAGCCAGAAGGTGAGGGTGGCGGTGGAACATCCGGACGGGATCGCGACGCTCTGGGAGAGCGTGTCGGTGTGCGTGCGGCCGACACCGTTCAGCCAGGCGAAGGTGGTGCCGCCGTGGGCGGCCTGGCCGGCGCGGCTGGTGATGAGGCCGGTCTGCGACTGGGTCCAGGGCGAAGTGCCGCTCTCGAAGCCACCGTTGGTGACCACCTGGGCCGGGGCGCAGGCGGCGGTCGACGTCGGCGCCTTGAGCGGTGCGGCGGCGGCCGGGGTGACGGACAGTGCGGCGGCGGCCAGCGCTGCGAGGGTGAAGGTGCTCGCTGCGAGGGCCTTGTGGGGGGTCGCTCTCACACGTAACTCCTTTGAGGCGGCCGGGATTCCCGGCCTGCTCGGTGGCCGCCCGGTCGGCTCGGGTGCGCCGGTGGGCAGCCGCGGACTGTGCGCATCGTCTGCACGATCGCTTGGTGAGATCTGTCGTGCGGCGTCCCCCTGGGTCAGGGCGACGACTGCCGGAAGAGCCTGGCAGATTTGACTTGGGCATGCCATCAGGGGTGGGTAAAGTGTTCGTCTCCGTCAGGGACCGCCGGTCGCCTTGATGTCGTCGCGGCTGCGGCCGCCGGGAAAGGGCCCGGGCAGGGCCTCGGACAGGGGAGTGGCGCAAGGGGCGGCCGGGGCCGCCGGTTCCCGGGCCAGCACGATCACCGAGTCCTGCGCGCCGAACCGTACGCGGTCCCGCTTGTCCGGATTGACGCGCACCCCGTACGAAGGGCTGTGCAGGGCCTTCTCGTGCAGCCGGTACCCCAGGACGCAATGCCCCTGCCGGCGACCGGACTCCACGACCGTGGCGAAGGTGACCTCGCGGCCGGGCAGGACGTAGTGCGTCGCGGGCTTCAGGTGGAGCGAGTCGCCGTCGGCCGAGAACAGGCGGTCGAAGACCTCGGCGAGGTGGGGGTTCTCCGCGATCTGCGTCATCAGCAGGCTGATGAGCCGGCCGCCGACGATGAAGTCGCCCCCCTCCCGGGCCGGCGCGAGCAGCCGGTTGCGGTCGTCGGCCATCTCGATCACGACGGCCAGCTCCCGGCCCGAAGCCTTCTCCAGGGCGCGCAGGTGGAGCAGGGTCACCAGGGTCCGGTCGTCACCGGTGAGCGCACCGGGGGCGCCGCCGTCCGCGTCGTCGTAGCCGAGGACGACGGCCCGGTCGAAGGACGCCACGTCCAGATCGGCGAGCGCCCGCGGGTCGGTGATGTCCCCGTCGTGCACCGTGATCCGCATCCGGCCCGCGCGCGATCGCGCGCAGCGTGCGGCGTCCCGGAGCGCCTCCTCGCCGTTCGTCATGATCACCAGCTCGGACCCCTCGGGTACGCACGGATCCAGCTGCTCGATGATGCGCGGAGCACGGTGGTTCCAGCCGAGCACGAGGAAGCGCTCGGCCGGCGGCGCGCACGGCCCGGGTACCGCGATCGCCTCCTCGTCCACGGGCAGCGGCCCGTCCGCCAGGACGGCGGTGTCGTCGTCCTCCGTGACCAGGACGATCCGGTCGTCCGCCCCCAGCACCCTGTCCGCCGCAGGGTTGAGTTCGACGTCGCCGGCGCTGCCCAGGATGCCGACGACGCAAGACGTGGCGTACGCGAGGAGCAGCCGGCCGAAGGCGTACCCCGTGAGCTCGGGCTCGTGGACCGTGTAGAACTCGTCCCCCTCGAAGTCCAGGAGTTCTTGGTGGACGAGGGACAGACCGGGCTGGCGCGAGGTCCGGGCGATGAGCCGGGCGGTGACGTCCTCGATGTTCAGCACCCGGCCCCGCGGTCCGGCGGCGAGTTGCGCCGCCCGGTGGTGGCGGCCGTCGCGGACCGCGGCGACGACTCCGGGGAGGCCCCGCCCCCGTACGGCAGCCTCCAGGGCGAGCAGGGTCTTCACCACGTGGGCGTCCCCGTCCTCGCCTGCGTGGGTGAGGACGAGGACGGCGCGCGCCGTCTCGGGGCGGACGAGCGCGACCAGCGCCGGGTCCGTGGTCACCCCGCTGCGGCAGATCAGCCGGGTCCGGCCCAGCCGGCCGACGGCGAGGGCGATCTCGTCCTCCATCTCCGCCTTGTCCTTCGGGCCGAGGACGGCGACGACCGCCCGACGCTGGTTGGAGTTGGCGACGACCAGTTCGGAGACGATCGGGAAGACCTGCTCGGACCAACCCAGTAGAACGGTGTGCCGCTCCTCCAGCACGGTGGACCGGCCGCGCCGCAGGGCCAGGACCTTGTCGTTGAGGCCGGTGGTGATCAGGCTGACGAGCGTGGAGACGAACAGCAGTGCCACGAGGGCCAGCAGTACCGAGAACAGCACGTAGAGCGGGCTGCCCACCGCACCGCCGATCTTCAGGGTCTGTCCGACGCTGACCCAGACGGCCACGAGCCGCTCCGACCGCGTGGTGGGCGCTCGACGGTCCGCCCAGACCAGCGCCACGCTCGCCGGGACCACGACGGCCAGGCAGACCAGGGTCAGCCAGCCGATGAGCACCGGTGTCCCGCGGGCGACGACGGTGTCGAACCAGTACCGCACGCGCGGCAGGGCGGTCCTGCGGGGTTCATCCGTCGTCCTGCGACCTGTCAACCGGGGTTCCTCTGGCAGCTGTCGGGCCGGGCCGGCACGACGGTGCCCGACCGGCACCAGTGGGTTGGTGCACGAGCCACGCTAGGGCGTCGGGACCGGACGGAGGGTGGCAGAAGCCCCGAGTCCGCTCATCGCGTGACAACTCGGACCCGCTTTCGGGTGCTGATGCCGGCGGCTGCGGGGTGAGCCGCGTCTCAACCGGGCGCTGCGGCTTGTCTATGCAACGAGTTGCATAGAAGGATCGGGGTATGGCGCTCGAACATGCGATCCTCGTCTCGCTCCTGGAGAAGCCGGGTTCAGGCTATGAGCTCGCCCGGCGCTTCGACCGCTCCATCGGCTACTTCTGGACCGCCACGCACCAGCAGATCTACCGCGTCCTCAAGCGCATGGAGAGCGAGGGCATGCTCGCCGTCCGCGAGGTGGCGCAGCAGGGCCGGCCGGACAAGAAGGAGTACTCCGTCGCCGACCCGGGCCGCGCCGCCCTCTCCCGGTGGCTGCACGAGCCGATCGAACCCGAGAGCCTGCGCCACGACCTCGCCGTCAAGATCCGCGGCGCGGCCTTCGACGACCCGGCCGCACTGGTCCGTGAGGTCGAACGGCACCGCCGGGTGCACAGCGACCGACTCGCCCACTATCTCGCCGGAGAGCTGCGCGACTTCACCGGGCCCGAGGCCCCCGCACCGCTCGACGCGGGGCAGGAGCTGCAACACGTCGTGCTCCGCGGGGGCATCGCGTACGAACGGATGACGGTCGCCTGGCTCGACGACGTACTCGCCACCGTCCAACGGCTCGGCGCGCCGCCCCGCCCGGTCGCCTGAGCCGCTCCCCCCACCAGCGCCGCTACCAGCACCTTCACCCCTCGACCCCGACCCCGGAAGGCGAACCCCCATGGCCGACTCCCTGCTGTTCAACCCGAGCACCTACGATCCGCAGCACTTCGACCCCGAGACCCGCAGGCTGCTGCGCGCCACCGTCGACTGGTTCGAGGAGCGCGGCAAGCGCCGGCTGATCGAGGACTACCGCACCCGCGCCTGGCTGGGCGACTTCATCGCCTTCTCCGCCAAGGAAGGCCTGTTTGCCACCTTCCTCACCCCGGCCCCCGCCGCTGACGGGCACCCGGACAAGCGGTGGGACACCGCCCGGATCGCCGCCCTCAACGAGATCTTCGGGTTCTACGGCCTCGACTACTGGTACGCGTGGCAGGTGACCATCCTCGGTCTCGGGCCCGTGTGGCAGAGCGAGAACACCGATGCCCACGCCCGCGCCGCCGAACTCCTCTCACAGGGCGAGGTGTTCGCGTTCGGCCTGTCGGAGAAGACGCACGGCGCCGACATCTACTCCACCGACATGCTGCTGGAGTCCGACGGCAACGGCGGCTTCCGGGCCACCGGTTCCAAGTACTACATCGGCAACGGCAACGCGGCCGGCCTCGTCTCCGTGTTCGGTCGCCGCACCGACATCGAAGGCCCGGACGGGTACGTCTTCTTCGCCGCCGACAGCCGCCACCCGGCTTACCACCTGGTGAAGAACGTCGTCGACTCCTCGAAGTACGTCAGCGAGTTCCGCCTGGAGGACTACCCGGTCGGCGCCGAAGACGTCCTGCACACGGGCCGTGCCGCCTTCGACGCCGCACTGAACACCGTCAACGTCGGCAAGTTCAACCTCTGCACCGCCTCGATCGGCATCTGCGAACACGCGATGTACGAGGCCGTCACCCACGCCCACAACCGCGTCCTCTACGGCCGCCCCGTCACCGCCTTCCCGCACGTGCGCCGCGAGCTGGCCGACGCGTACGTACGCCTCGTCGGGATGAAGCTGTTCAGCGACCGTGCCGTCGACTACTTCCGCTCCGCCGGCCCCGACGACCGCCGCTACCTGCTCTTCAACCCGATGACGAAGATGAAGGTGACCACGGAGGGCGAGAAGGTCATCGACCTGATGTGGGACGTCATCGCCGCCAAGGGCTTCGAGAAGGACAACTACTTCGCCCAAGCCGCCGTCGAGATCCGCGGGCTGCCCAAGCTGGAGGGCACGGTCCACGTCAACCTCGCGCTGATCCTCAAGTTCATGCGCAACCACCTGCTGGACCCGGTCGAGTACCCGGCCGTCCCGACCCGCCTCGACGCGGCCGACGACGACTTCCTCTTCCGCCAGGGCCCCGCCCGCGGCCTCGGTTCCGTCCGCTTCCACGACTGGCGCCCCGCCTTCGACGCGTACGCCGCCGTGCCCAACGTCGCCCGCTTCCGCGAACAGGCCGACGCGCTGTGCGAGTTCGTCACCACCGCAGCCCCCGACGAGGAGCAGAGCCGTGACCTGGACCTGCTGCTCGCCGTCGGCCAGCTCTTCGCGCTCGTCGTCCACGGCCAGCTGATCCTGGAGCAGGCGCGGCTGACCGGCCTCGACGAGGACGTCCTGGACGAGCTGTTCGCCGTCCTCGTACGGGACTTCTCCGCGCACGCCGTCGAGCTGCACGGAAAGGACTCCGCCACCGAGGAGCAGCAGCGCTGGGCGCTCGGCGCGGTGCGCCGTCCCGTCGTGGACGAAGCCCGCTCGGCCCGGGTCTGGGACCGGGTCGAGGCGCTGTCCGGGGCGTACGAGATGGCGCCGTAACGGCGCCGCGACAACCACCCCGGCCCACCACCACCGCGGCGCCCGCGCGGTGGTGGCGGGCTGCCGCCTCCAGGTGGCGGACCCGGGCCCGGGATCCCCTTCGTGCGCGTAGCGTGGTCGCATGACTACGATGCCGACCGGTGCGAGCGGACCCAAGGTGCCGCCTTCCTACCCGCCGAGGACGCCCCCGCCGCAGAAGAAGCCCGTGGAAGCCCCGCGTCCGCGGCCCGCCGCGAAGCCGGTGGCCCGTACGTCCCCGCCCGGAGCCCTGGTACGGGGGCGCGCCGCGGCCTCGTAGGGTGGCGGCATGGCGATCACACCACCGGAGAAGGACGGCGCCCGGCTGCTGTACGGCTGCATGGCGCTCGGCGGCAGCTGGGACACCGATGCGTACGGCTCCGCCGACATCGATGCGGCCGAGGCGGCGATCGTGGCGGCGCTGGAGAGCGGCATCGACACCTTCGACCATGCCGACATCTACCGCCGCGGCAAGGCGGAGGCCGTCTTCGGGGAGGTGCTGTCCCGTACCCCGGGCCTGCGCGAGCGGATCGTGCTCCAGACCAAGTGCGGGATCCGGCTCGCGGAAGGCGACCGCCCCGGCATCTACGACCTGCGCGGCGCCAACATCGTGCGGCGGGTCGAGGAGAGCCTGGTGCGCCTGCGCACCGACGCCGTCGACGTCCTGCTGCTGCACCGGCCCGATCCGCTGGCCGACCCGCAGGACGTCGCGGCGGCGCTCACCTCGCTGCGCGCGCAGGGGCTGGTCCACAGTTTCGGTGTCTCGAACATGAACGCCGCCCAGATCGCCCGTCTCCAACGGCACCTCGAATTCCCGCTGGTCGCCAACCAGCTGGAGATGAGCCTGGACCGGCGGGACTGGCTGGAAGACGGCGTACTCGTCAACACGGCCGCGGCGGCGGCGAGCGGATTCCCGGCCGGGACCGTCGAGTACTGCCTGGACAACGGTGTCCGCCTCCAGGCCTGGGGCGCGCTGGCGCAGGGCCGTTTCACCGGTGCCCAGGAGAGCCCCGCCGAGCGGGCGACGGCCCGCCTCGTGCGCGAACTGGCC
This sequence comes from Streptomyces sp. NBC_00597, assembly GCF_041431095.1. GTDB lineage: Bacteria > Actinomycetota > Actinomycetes > Streptomycetales > Streptomycetaceae > Streptomyces. Next base: position 1,508,111 of record NZ_CP107757.1, on the reverse strand, counting down.
GAGGTGAAGGGCACGACGCCCGAGACGGTCCTGCTGTGGTGGCTGCAGCGGCACCCCGCCCGGATCGCCCCCGTCGTGGGGAGCGGGCGTCCCGAGCGCATCCGGGCCTGCCGCGACGCCGCGCTGCGCGAACCGGAGCTCACGCACGAGGAGTGGTACGACCTGTGGCTCACCGCCCGCGGAGCCCCGCTGCCGTAGCGGGGCGGGCGGGCGGACGGGTCGGTGGCGCGGCGGTCAGCCGATGCTCCACGACCAGGTCTGGTCCGCGCTGACCAGACAGACGAGGACGACGAGGTCCGCGATGCCGAGGGCGAGACCGAGCCGTGCGCGGCCGGGCCGGGTCGTACCGCGGTGCAGTGCGAGCGCGGCGAGGACGATCGAGGCCGGACCGAGGAGCAGGTTCAGCGCGAGGAGACCGACCAGGCCCAGCACGAAGGAGGCCACCGCCATCCCGTCGGCCTGACGGACGGCCGCCGCGGGCGCGGGAGCGGCTGCGGCTGCGGGCCCGGGCTTGGGCGCGTGGGCGTGGGTGTGGAGCGCGGTGTCGGGGGCGTTCACGGTCATCCCTCCCGTCGGCCGGCCGGCCGGTGGTGGCGGGCCGTCCGCTCGCGGACCGCGAAGACCAGCAGCCAGCAGCCGATCGCGGCGGTGGCGGCGAGTGACACGGGGACGGGGACGTGGGCCACGGTTCCGAGGGCGATCCCCATCAGCATGAGGGCCGCTATCAGGAAGAGCATCGTGCTTCCTCCAAAACAGGAGACAGTTGTGCACTGACTGCTCAGTCTAAATGCAGTGAGCGAATATGAGGAATCGGGGGTTGACTTTTCGTCATGAGTGAGACCATCGGGGCACGCCAGGCCCAACGCCACAAAACCCGCAGGGCCTTGCTGGACGCGGCCCTGTCACTGTTGGAGGAGCAGAACCTGGGCAGCCTCGGGCTGCGCGAGGTGACCCGGGTGGCCGGGGTGACCCCGACGGCCTTCTACCGGCACTTCCGGGACACCCAGGAACTGGGGATCGCGCTGGTCGACGAGGCGCTGCAGAGCCTGCACGCCGCCGTCCGCTCGACCCTCGCCGCCTCCGGCGAGGCCGCGCAGCGCATCGACACGACCGTGGATCTGATGGCCGAACTCGTACGGGAGTACCCGGCGCACATCCGCTTCATCGTCCGCGAGCGGCACGGCGGCGTACGCAGGGTGCGCGAAGCGGTGGCCGGTCAGCTGGACGCGTTCGCGGGTGAGGTGGCCGATCGCCTGGGCGCCGATCCGCTGAGTGCGGGCTGGAGCGCGGACGACCTGCTCATGCTGGCACGGCTTTACGTCGACCACATGGTGATGACGGTGTCCGCCTACCTGGCCGCCGGCCCGGACGACGTGGCGCGGGCTGCCGTCACGCGCACCGCGCGCCGCCAGCTCCGGCTGATCCACGCGGGACGGCTGAACTGGGCCGCCGCGCAAGACCGTCTCTGACGCCCCGCCGAGGGGATCGTGGCGGTCCGGCGGCGCCCAAGTATCCTCAGCCCGACGGGATTTGGCTGACCACCGAGACACCGGACGACGAGGGGCAGACATGTGGGGGCGGGGGACGGTTCTCGGGGACCGGTACACACTGGCCGAGCGGATCGGCGGTGGCGGCATGGGCGAGGTCTGGCGAGCCGACGACGATGTGCTCAGACGGCAGGTAGCGGTGAAGGTGCTGCTGCCCGCGCTGCTCGACGACCCCTCGTTCGCCGCGCGGTTCCGCCGCGAGGCCACGGTCCTCGCCTCGCTCAGCCACCCGGGCATCGTCGACGTGCACGACTACGGCGAGAGCCGGATCGAATCCGGTGAGCAGGTCGCGTACATCGTCATGGAGCTCGTCGAGGGGCGGACGCTGACCGAGGTCCGCGCGCAGGACGGACCCCTCCCGGCCGCACGGGCACTCGACATCGCCGGGCAGGCCCTGGACGCCCTGCACGCCGCACACCTCCAGGGCGTCACGCACCGCGACATCAAGCCGTCGAACCTGATGCTCGGCGACGACGGCCGCGTCACCGTCACCGATTTCGGCATCGCCCGTTCCAGCGCGGCCAGTACGGGCATCACCGACTCGCACGCGGTGCTGGGCACGGCGCTCTACATGGCCCCCGAGCAGGCGGAGGGGCTCGGCGCCGTCGCAGCGTCCGACCTCTACTCCTTGGGCGTGGTCTGCTACGAACTGCTCACAGGGGAACCGCCGTTCACCGGCGAGTCAGTGGTCGAGATCGCGCTCAAGCACATCCGGGAGCCGGTGCCGGACCTCCCCTCCGAATTTCCGGAGCCCGTGCGCGCCTTCGTCGCCAGGGCGTTGGCCAAGCGGCCCGAGGAGCGCTACGCAGACGCCTCGGTGATGGCCGCGGCGGCGCGGCGCGCGGCAGCCGGCCGGCCGCTCGGCGAGCTCGACGCGCCGGCGGGACCGGTCGTCTCCGGGACAGGCCGGGATCCGGTGGCGGGAGCAGAGCTGCGGCGGACCTGGTGGGACCGGCTGCGCATCCCGGCGCAGGTCTCCGCACCGCTCGCGATCGGGGTCACCGTGACGATCACGGTCTCGGTGGCCGTCACCGTCTTCTACATCGACCCGGGTGCCCGGCGGACCGACGCGAGCGTGGCGGGACAGCGGCCGTCCGCCTCGATTTCCGCGCCGGCGTCCGGCAGCGGGAGCCAGAGCCAGAGCCCCGGCGCGGCCCCCTCGGCGAGTGCGGCGGCCGGGACGCCGGATGCCGGGGTTCCGGCTCCGGGCGACCATCCGGGTGTGCAGGGCGGCGGGGGCGCTGCGGCGGGCGGCATCGGCGGCGCGGCCCCGGCGGCGAACCCCCCGACGGCAGCAGGCGGTTCCGGCAACGGCGGGAGCCAGCCCGGTTCCGGGCCGAGCGGCGGCGGCGCCGGGGGCGGGACCAAGCCCGGAGGCGGGGGCTCGACCCCCGGCGGGACGGGCAACGGCGGGACCGGCGCGCCGCAGGGCTGCGGGGGCGCCGGGTGGGGAGCCATCACCAACGTCGGTGACGGGCTCAAGATCGGCGTGAGCGGCGCCGCGCCGCAGGGCGGCGCGAAGGTGGTCATGGGCGGCACCACGGCTTTCGGGTGGCTCCACGAGAAGAGCAACTACGACAGCTTCAAGACGTGCGGCCCGTCCGGTATCGCGATGTCCCGGGCGCTGACGCAGTTCGGTGACACCGTGCGCGTCGAACTCGCCGGCCAGTTCGCCGGCGACGTGTGGTGGAACCTGGAGCCGGCCCCCTCGTCGGGTGCCTACTACATCAAGGACATCTCGTTCCAGGGCGGGTGCCTGACGGACAACGGCGCCGGGAACCAGCTGACGGTCATCGCCTGCTCCGGGAGCAAGGCCCAGCAGTGGCGGCTCGGCTGAGGGCCACCCCCTGCGGCCTTCGCCGCGCCCGGCCCGCCGACCCCGGTCCGGGGTCGGCGCGCCGCCGCCATCAGTGCTCGGTGTCGAACGTGTAGAACTTCCGGTGGTCCAGCAGGTCGGCCGGAGTCACGTTGTTCCACGGCCTCATCGGCTTGTGCAGGTCGACGACGTCCTGCGTGGCCGCGGTTGGCAGGTATCCGGACTTCGGGTTCCGGCGCTGCCACTCGGCCCACAGCATGTCGATGAAGGCGTGGTGCATCCAGAACACCGGGTCGTTGGGCGAGGCCGCGCTGGCCATCTGGCCGCCGATCCACATGTGGACCCGGTTGTGGAGGTTGGCGCCGCGCCAGCCCTCCAGGTGGTTGCGGAAGCCGTCCGAGGCGCTGTTCCAGGGGGCCGCGTCGTACACGGGCATGGCGAGCACGGCGTTCACCTCGGCCTTGGTCGGCAGCTGGGTGCCGCCCCCGCCCAGGGTGCGCCGCAGGTACGTGCGCCTGTCCACCCCCACGGTGACGGCCCACTTGCCTCCTCCGTAAGCGAACGGGCCGTCGACGACCTGCCCGTCACGGTCGCGGCCGGTGCCGCCCAGGAAATCGGCGGCCCAGAGCGAGGAGGCCGCGGTGCGGTCCTGCGTCCAGTCCCAGTAGGGGAGCGAGACCTTCGGGTCCACCTTCTGGAGCTCGGCTTCGAAGTCCAGCAGGAAGCGGCGGTGCCAGGGGAGGAAGGAGGGGGACCGGTGGCCGACCCGGTCGCCGAAGTCGCTGTCGGTCATGAGGAAGGTGTTGTGAACGGCGGCGAAGCGGTCGTACGTACCGTTCCGCTTCAGTTCGAGCAACGCACCCGTGAAGGCGCGCTTCTCGTCCGCGGTGAGCTTGGCCTGGTTCTTGCGGACGGTCATGACGTGCCTCCCGTGGGGCCGAACGGAGCGAGTGCGGCGCCCTGGAGGTCCCGTACGGCGGCGCGGACGACCGCGACCGGGTCGGGGAACGTCTGGTAGTGGTTGACGACGCTGACCCAGCTGCCGTCGGCGTTGCGCATCACGTGCAGCTCGTTGCCGTCGATGCGGACGGTGGGCAGCTCGGGGGAGTGGTGGCCGCCCTGGTGCTCGCCCCCGCCGAAAGTGATCTGGATGCGGCGGCCCTCGTAGACCTCGTCGATGGTGCCGGTGGGTATGGGGCCGGGCGACGACGCCGCGGCCGCCTCCTTCGGGTCCCCGCCCGGCGAGGACGAGCCGGAGACCTTGATGACGGCCGCGGTCACTCCTGCGGCGGCGAGCGCGCCGGCAGCAGTACCCAAAGCCTGTCGGCGGGTGATCTTCTTCATGGCCTGAAGAGGTATCAGAAGGGCCGGAACGCGCGATCAGTGCCCCACCCATCTAATTCGGCCCCTCCGGATCCTGCATTCCACATCGGCGGAACGCGCAAGGACTCCCCGCCGCATCCGGAACCGGGAACGCGGGCGGGGAGTCCGAGTACGGGTGCGGCGGTCAGCCTTCGCGCGCCGCCACCGGAACCGGCCGGCGGGGGGACCGCGCCGTGCCGCCGCCGTCCACGTGGTTCGCCTTGAGCGCCGCGTACGCGCTGCACAGCGCCTGCGTACGGACCTGCCGCCGGTCCGCGCAGGCCGTCAGATCGCCCGCGCACTGCAGCTCCCACCGGGGGAAGCGGCGCCGGGACATGGCCACGGCGGCACTGGGGGCGAAGTACAGCATCGTGGTGTTCTCGTGCGGGTTGTGCGCCGACCCCTCGTAGACCATTCGGCCGGTGGTCTCCAGCCGGTCCGCCAGGCGGGTGAGGGTCCGCTCGTCGGGCCGGTCCATGAACAGGCCGACGTGGTTCTCGAAACCGTGGACGCGCTCCTGCGCACCCACGTCGTCGGTGTACCCGGGGCCGCACCGCGGGAAGAGGAAGACCTCGACCTCCGGCGCCAGACCGGCGGTGACGCGCAGCCGCGTCACCCGTATGTCCGCATCGTCCGGGAGCCAGTGACGCTCCACCAGACGGCGCTTGACCAGCACGCTCGGTATGGTGGTCGAAGCGGGCCAGCCGTTTTCCTCGAAGTACGCGAGGGCGGATTCCACTGTTTCCGGGAACAGTAGCGTTGCACAATGCGATACAACGCATCGGCTCTTGATTTCCCGTTTGAGATCGCCCGGTATCCACGGTGGCAGGAGTGCGTCCAGTGGCTTTTTGGAGGCGTGGAGGGCGTAGTCAACAGCATGCTGGAGGCGCTGGACGTCGCACGGTTCGAACGTCACCTGAGGCATGTCGCAGCCTTTCTGTTGCCGACACTTGATTAAAGCCATGTCACCCATCAGGCGGCACTCGGCCATGGTCTGATCGGGTGAACGAACATGGCTGACCTGCGCATCTTGACCTCATGTAACCGTGGTTGTACTCATCGGTGAAGTACCGCACTTTCAACGGAAGGCGTCTTTCCCAGGAGGTAGAAGGCATGTCTCCGTACGGCCGAAAGAATGCTCCGCGCATCGTCATAGCCGGTGCCGGAATTGGCGGATTGACCACGGCCTTGAGTCTTCACGCGGCAGGGCTGGACGATGTGCTCATCGTCGAAGCGTGCCCCAACCTGCGCGCTGTGGGTGCGGGCATCAATCTCCAGCCCGCCGCCGTGCGGGAGCTGACCGAACTCGGATTGGCGGAAGCGCTCGACGAAGTCGCCGTCGCGACTGCCCGGTTGGAGTACCACCACCGCTACGGCGGCAAGATCTGGTCGGAACCGCGCGGCCGCGCCGCCGGCTACAACTGGCCGCAGTACTCCGTGCACCGGGCCGACCTCCAGGACATCCTGCTGTCGGCCGTACGGGACCGGCTCGGCCCCGGGGTGCTGGTCACCGGAGGCCGCCTCATACGCTACGAGCAGGACCGGGACCGCGAGCGGCCCACCGTTCGGGCGTACGTGGTGGACCGGCCGGGCCCGCTCTCCTGCGACCTGCTCATCGGCGCGGACGGCATCAACTCGGCCGTGCGCGCGACGATGAACCCGCACGAAGGGCCGCCGCTGGGCAACGGGATATGCATGTGGCGCGGGGTGACCGAAGCCCCTCCCTTCCTCGACGGACGCACGATGGTCATCCTCGGCTGCAACGCACGGGTGAAGGCCGTGGCCTATCCCGTCTCCCGGCCCGGCAAGGGCGGCCGCTGCCTCCTCAACTGGGTCGTCGAGAGCCGCACCGCCGACGGACTCGGCGAGGACGACGCGCGGGGCGCCGACTGGGACCGCGCGGTCCCCCCGGAAGAGGTCCTCCAGCACCTCGAAGGCTGGCGCAGCGACTTCCTCGACCTCCACGGCATCATCGCCGCAGCACCCCGCATCGGCCGCTACCCGATGATCGACCGCGACCCGCTGCAGGCCTGGACGGACGGCCGGGTCGTCCTCCTCGGAGACGCCGCGCACCCCTTGTACCCGACCGGCTCCAACGGTGCTTCGCAGGCGGTCGTCGACGCCCGCGTCCTGGCGTACGAACTGGCCCACCACGGCGTGGACGAGGCGCTGGCCCGGTACGAGGCGGACCGCCGGCCGCAGACCACCCGGCTCCTCGCCGCGCACCGCCGGCTGGAACCCGACCCGGTGCTCCGCCAGGTGGAAGCCCTGGCCCCGGACGGCTTCCACGACATCCGTCACGTGCTGCCCGAGGACCGGCTGGACGGCATCAAGTCCTGTACGCGCCAGGTCACCGGCGTGGACGCCACCGCGCTCAACGCGCGTTCCTCCTGGAGCGTCGCCGTATGAACGGCTCCCGCACGCGCGCCACCGCCGTCGCCGCGCTCGGCTCCGCCGCACTGCTGGCGGCGCTCCTGTCCTCCATCGGCCGGCCGGCGGTCCCACCACCGCCCTCCGGTTCCGCCGCGCGCATGCCCGCCTGCGGCAAGGACACCGGCAGAGCGGCCTGCTCCACGTACGGCCGCGCCGCCCGGCTGGGCGGCGGGACCGTCCGGACGTACAGCGAGTACCAGGGCGGGATCCCCAAGGCCCTGGGCATAGCCCTGACCGCCTCCGCCGTCACCGGGCTGCCCACCGCCGCCGCCACCGACGGCAAGCACTGCTATGACGCGGACGACGACGGACACCTCGACGGGGGCCACGAATGCGTCGGCGGCCACAGCCTGGAACTCGCGCTCCCGGCAACCCCGGCCGCCGCGGCCGGCCTGCCCTTCCAGTGGGCCCTGTTCAACTGGAACCCGAAGGGCCACAACCCGCACGGCCGCTACGACGTCGCCCACTTCGACGTGCACTTCTACCTCGTGCCCCGCACCGTCAGGGAGGCGATCAAGACGGGCGGCTGCGCACTGCTCATCGCCTGCGACCAACTGGCCGAAGCCGGCCGGCCCGTCCCGGCCGCGTACCTGCCGGCGGGCTACCCCGCGAGCAGCCCGCAGACCGCGGAGGGCGCCATGGGCGCCCACCTCGACAGCCGGCCGCCGACCACGGGCACGCTCAGCGGCCAGACCTTCATCTACGGGGCGTACGGGGGCGACCTCATCTTCATGGAGCCCATGCTCACCAGGGACTTCCTCCAGCGGCACCGCACCGCGCCCGCCCACCGCACCTGCGAGGCCATCCCCCAGCCGGCCGCATGGCGCACCCCCGGCTGGTACCCCACGCAGTACTGCACCGCGTACCGCCCCGGCGAGGGCGACTACACGGTCTCGCTGACGGAGTTCGTCCACTCCGGCGGGGCTCGCCGCCTTGCCACGGCGGTCCGCTGAAGCCCTGCCGCGTGGCGCAGCCGGCCGGGCCGGCCGGCAGCCATCACAATCGGAATGTCCGTCATGCCGCCTCATCACCCATTTGGGGGCTAGTTCATGTACGCAGCCGTGGTCCACGCCCTGGGGCAGCCACCCCGGTACGAGTCCGTGCCCGAGCCCGTCCCCGCGTCCGGCGAGGTGGTCGTCGAGGTACTGGCGGCCGCGCTGTACCCGCTGGTGCGCTCGTTCGCCTCGGGCGGCCACTACACCGGCGGCGACGCGCTGCCGCTGGTCCCCGGGTTCGACGGGGTGGGCCGGACCTCCGCCGGCGAACTGGTCTACATCCCGGTGCTGGAGCCCCCGCACGGGACCATGGCCGAGCGTGTCGCCGTACCGGCCGCCGCACTCATGCCCGTACCGCGCGGGCTCGATCCGGTCACCGTCGCCGCCGTCATGAACCCCGCCTCCTCGGCCTGGATCGCACTGCGCGAGCGGGGCCGGCTGCGCGAAGGGGAGTCGGTGCTCGTCCTCGGCGCCACCGGCAACGCCGGACGGGCCGCCATCCAACTCGCCCTCGACCAGGGCGCGGGCGCGGTCGTGGCGGCCGGGCGCGATCCGCAGGCGCTGCGGGCCGCGGCAGCTCTGGGCGCTCACCGGACGGTGCAGCTCACGGGCTCGGACGAGGAGATCGCGGCGGCCTTCGGTGCGGCTGCCGCGGACGTGGACATCGTGCTCGACTACCTGTGGGACCGCCCTGCCGAGCTGGCGCTCGACGGGATCCTGCGCCACCGTGCCGATCTCACCCGTACCCTGCGGTGGGTGCAGGTCGGATCCGCGGCCGGGCCCGACATGACCGTGCCGTCCGCCTGGTTCCGCAAGGCCGACGTGAGCGTCTGCGGCAGCGGGCTCGGCTCGATCTCCGGCGCCCGGCGCGCCGCCGCCCTGCGCGAACTGCTCGCCCGGCTGCCCGCCCTGGCGCCGACCACCGAGGTGGTCACCGTGCCGATGTCCGAGATCGAAACCGCATGGGATTCCCCGACGTCCTCCGGGGCCCGGCTCGTGTTCGTCCCCGGCGGCGCCGACGAACGGGCCTCCGCGGCGCGCGAAGCCCACAAGGACAGGGAAACCGTCTGACCGGATCCCCCACCCGTGACGGGCCCACCCGTGACGGGCCCACCCGTGACGGGTCCCCGCCGTGCGGCCGCGGCGGTGGGCTCGGCGCCAGGTACAGGCCCAGGGTCCCACCGGTCTCACGGGTGAGGGGACCGGGCAGGTCCGGGCCGAGCGGGCCGCCGAGCTCGCGGGCATGCAGGCGCGTCGCGGCTCCGAGCCGGGTGGCGTGGGTGGAGGCGGCAGAACGCGGGCGGTGGCGGCCCGCCAGGGCGGGAGCCGGCCACCGCCCCAGCGCGAGCGGCAGGTGGAGCACGGCGCAGGCGGTCAGCGCGGTGGCCCGGCCGAGGGCCGGACGGGCGGCGGTGACCTCACCGCGCGTGGTGTCGGGCAGGACCAGCCACAGGTGCGGCCACAGCGCGGCGAGGTAGGGGCGCACGTCGCGGTCGATCCGGACGGACGCGGCATGGATGCGGTCGCCGCTCCACGTGGGCCGGCCCGCACGCTCGGGGCTTGTCCGGACCATCGCCGCCCGGGCGCCGCGTGTGCGGGCGACCGCGGCTTCCTGCTGGTGCCGGTGCCGGTGCCAGGCCTCGGCGGACGCACGCCGGCGGGAGGTGATCCGCTGCACGGGGCGGCGGGCCGGAGCAGGTCGGTGGGCTCGTCCGCGGCGGAGCCGAGGGGCCTGCGCGATGCCCCGATGGCCGCGGCGCCGCCCAGTACAGCGGCCAGCGGCACGCCCCGCCGATGCCGCGGACGGCGGGCGCGACTCGCCGGACCCTTCACCGGACGGGCCGACGGCATGAACCCGGCGCTCCCGCTGTACGCGTGGAGGCCCTGGGGGTCGCCCAGAGCCTGGAGCACGCAGTGCAGCGACGCCGACCGCGTGCGCCGTCTCCCGCTCCCGACGGCCCCGCGCCGCCGCGAACACCCCCGCCAAGACGGCGTCGTCACCGGCCGGACCGCGGCGCAGGCGCCGGCGGATCGCGTCCGCGTTCGCGCATACGAGCCCCAACTGCCGCGTGGTCTCGTCGACCTCGGCCGTGTTCCCCGTTCCCCCGGGTCGGCGCCCGCCGTCGCCGTCTCCGTCGCGGAGCGTATCCGAGGAACCACCCGCCGCTGCAAGGACCGTGGCACTAGCATCACCCGACGTGAGTGATGCGGGGGACCCAGAGCGCACCGTACGGCCGGCCGCGGTGCAGGCGATGGAGGAACGGCTGGAGCGGGTCATGCTCCACCGGGACCTGACCCCCGTGGTCGAAGCCGGTGCCCTCGACGACGCGCAGCGGCTCGCGGAGCTGCTGTCCGGCGAGGACGACCTCGTCGTCCGCCATCTGCTGGGTTGGTTCCACTGGTTCCGCCACCAGGCGATACCCGCACCTGCGGACCAGAGCCACGAGCAGGATCAGGGCCAGGGCCAGGGACACGACCGGGGCCAGCCGGATCTGCGCGCCGCCGTGGGGGCCCTCACCGCGTGTTTCCTCGCCGGCGACGACGATCTGCCCGTACCGTTGCTGCCCCTCATCGCGGAGAGCGCCGCCGGGTACGCCTTCGAACTCCTCGCGGACCTGCGGGAGTCGGACGACCCCGTTCGGCTCGCCGCCGTGGCGAACCTTTGGCAGCGCATCGTCGCGGCCCTCCCCGCCGGGCATCCCCACCGCGCCGTCCACCTGAGCGCGTTGGGCAACGTACTGCGGATCAAGTTCGGACGGGGCGGCCCGCCGGCCGATCTCGACACCGCGATCGACCGCTTCCGCGAGGCGCTGTCGACGGCCCCCGACGGGCCCGGCCGCGCCATGTACCTCTTCAACCTCGCAGACGCACTGCGCGTCCGGTCCCAACGGGCCGGAGCGGCGGCGGATCTCGACGGCGCGGTCGGCCTGCTCCGTCAGGCGGCACAGGCCGCCCCGGAGGACGGCCTCTACCAGGGGCTCGTCCTGACGACCCTCGCGAGAGCGCTGCTCGCCCGGTTCGAGCGGGCCGGAGCGGTGGCGGATCTGGACGGCGCCATCGCCGGGTACCGGGAAGCGGTGCACGCGTTCCCCGGAGGTCACCCCGGCCGGACCGAGGGCCTGTCCAGCCTCGGCAACGCGCTGCGGATCAGGTCCGAGCGGACCGGCTCCGTCACGGACCTCGACGCGGCCGTCGAGGCGGGCCGCCGGGCGGTGGACGCGGTGCCCGCCGGCCACCCCGGGCTCCCGACGTTCCTGTCGAACCTCGGGCTCGCCCTCCAGGCCCGGTTCCTGTGGACCGGCCTCCCCGAAGACGTGGACGCCGCCATCGAGACGTGGCTCCGCGCCGTGCAGGCGGCGGCCCCCGGCCATCCCGACCGCGCGATGTTCCTGTCCCACCTCGGCGGAGGCCTTCGGGCCCGGTACGAGCGGATCGGAGGCCTCGCGGACCTGAACGCCGCCGTCGACCGCCATCGGCAGGCGGTCGACGCCGTACCCGCCGAACACCCCGACCGCGCGCGGTACCTGTCCCACCTCGGCCTCGCCCTGAGGACCCGCTTCGGCCGGACCGGAGACCGCACGGACCTGGACGAAGCGATCGCAGCGGGCCGGCTGGCGTCGGAGGCCGTTCCCGCCGACCACTGCGAGCGTGCCACCTACCTCGACAATCTCGCAGACGCACTGCTCGTACGGTTCGACCGCGACCGGACCGCCGCGGACCGCGAGGCGGCCGTGCAGGCCTGGTCGACGGCATCGGCGGCGGAGTCGTCCCCGCTGCCGGTCCGGATCCACGCGGGGATGTCCGCGGCCCGTCTGCTGGCGCGGTCCGGCAAGGCGGAAGAGGCGGCGCGAGCAGCGGACACGGCGGTGCGCCTGCTGCCCCGCACGGCGCAGCGCAGACCTGAGCGCCCGGACCGGCAGCACGCGATCGGCGACGTGGCGGGCCTGACCGGTACCGCCGCCGCGCTCGCGCTCGCCGCCCCGGGCGGCACGGCGCAGGAGCGGGCGGAGCGCGCCCTCGGGATGTTGGAGGTCGGCCGCGCCGTACTGCTCGGCCAGGCGCTGGACGACCGCAGCGACCTCACCGAGCTGCGCGAACGCCATCCTGAACTCGCGCGCCGGTTCACCGAGTTGCGGGACGGCCCCGACCGGGTCCCGAACCCGCTCACCGCGGCCGGCCCGGGCGACGGCGCGGGGCCCCCATTGCCGCGCCACGACGCGGTGAGGCACGAACGGCCCCGGCTGGCGGCGGAGTTCAGCGACCTCCTGGCCGAGATCCGTGCCTGGGAGGGCTTCGCCTCCTTCGCCCTTCCGCCCAGCATCGACGAACTCAGGGCCGAGGCGGTCCACGGGCCGATCGTGGTCTTCAACGTCAGTTCCCACCGCAGCGACGCGCTCCTCCTCACCTCCGAGGGCATCCGCAGCCTCCCGTTGCCCCGACTCGACCGCACCACCGTGATCGACCGGGTCAACGCCTTCCGGCAGGCCCTGCACACGACGTTGGCTGTGGCGGACCCGGCCGGGAGCGTGGAGGCACAAGCCGTGCTCGTCGACGTGCTGGAGTGGCTGTGGGACGCCGCAGCCGGGCCCGTACTGGACGCCCTGGGACTTCCGGGCCCGCCCCCGCCCGAAGCCGGGGGGACCGCTGACCTGCCCCGTGTGTGGTGGGCGCCGGGCGGACTGCTGGGCCTCCTCCCGCTGCACGCCGCCGGCCACCACACCGACGCGCCGCACGACCCCTGCCGGCGCACGGTGATGGACCGGGTCGTCTCCTCCTACACCCCCACCGTGCGCGCACTGCGCCACGCCCGCGAGCGCGGCCGGCACCGGCACGACGACCCGGCAGCGGCCGGGCGGGCGCTGATCGTCGCCATGCCGACCACGCCCGGACTGCCCGGGGGAGGCCGGCTGCGCTTCGTTGACGCCGAGGCCGCGATGCTGGAGGCCCGCTTCCCCCGCCCCATCGTCCTCAGGGAGAGCCGCCGGCCCGGCGCACGTAGCGGTCCGGCACCGGCCGCCGACCCGACGAAGGCCAACGTACTGGCACACCTGCCGCTCTGCGCGATCGCACACTTCGCCTGCCACGGCACCAGCGATCCCACAGACCCCTCACGGAGCCGGCTGCTGCTCCACGACCACGCGGACGACCCGCTCACCGTCAAGAGCCTCGCCCCCGTCGCACTCGACCACGCCAGGCTGGCCTACCTGTCCGCCTGCCGCACCGCGGCCACCGACACCGCCGACCTCCTCGACGAGGCCGTCCACCTCGACGAGGCCGTCGACCTCAGCTCCGCGTTCCAGCTCGCGGGCTTCCCCCACGTCATCGGCACGCTGTGGGAGATCGACGACCAGACCGCCGTCGGCATCGCCCGGGCCTTCTACGACGGCCTCAGGACGGAGTCGGCGGCCGTCGACCCCGACCGGGCCGCCCGTGCCCTGCACGCGGCCGTCCGACAGGTCCGGGACGGCGACGACCTGCCGCCCGGCCATGACCGCAGACGAGCCCCACTCCTGTGGGCGGCCCACCTCCACGCCGGGGCGTGAACCGGCCGACGGGACGGTTTGGTGGGACGCTGGGAGGAGGCAGGCCCCGAGCGCAGAGGCGTCGACCGCCCTTGTGACGCTCCCGGGCAGCGCTCCGGCGCTTGCGGGCGGCCCGGGCTCCGGGCCGCCCGCGATCCGCGCCGTTCACCGTGGAGGACAACCCATGAAATGCGCAACGCGAAGTGGCGCCCTCAAGGCCTCGTCCGTACTGCTCGTGGCGGGTTTCGTCGCCGGGGGCCTGATGGCGGGTGCCGGGTCCGGGACAGCTGCCACCGGGGACGCCCCACGCGCCCCGGCGGCCGCGTGCACCAGCAAGCAGATCGCCGCGACCAGTGCGCAGTCGACCGGGTCCGGGGCGGTGATCACGGTGACCAACAAGGGTCCGAAGGCGTGCGTGCTGACGGGCTTCCCCAGCGTGGCCCTCGCGGGCCAGGGCTCGCCGGACAAGAACAAGCCCCTACGGGTGCTCAACCAGGGGCGGTCCGCCCCGGTGCAGCTGGCGCCCGGAGGCCGGGCCTCCGCGCAGCTCTCGTTCACACCGGTGCTCGGTGAGGCGGACGGCTACTGCGCCTCCGGCGCCGACCCCTTCGTCGCGCCGACGATGGTGGTGGGTGTCGCCGGCGGTCGCTACCAGCTGGCGCCCGCGGACGGCAGTGAGTTCGCGCTCTGCGGCAACACCGTCCGCGCCACCGCCTTCCGCGCGGCCGGCTCCTGACACTGCCCGGGCCGGCGCCGCGATGCGGCTGGTGACGGTGGGTTGATATAGCGTGCGCACGTCAAACATGTAATCGCACGCGTTTACGGGGGATTTCCCGCATGACCTACCCGCCACAGCCGGGCCCCGGCGGCCCCGGCCCCTACGGCCAGCCCGTCCCGCACGCCCAGCAGCCGCCGCAGGGATACCCGCCCCAGCCGGGATACGGGCACCCGCAGCAGCCCGGCTACGGACAGCAGCCCCAGCCGGGCTACGGACAGCCGCAGCAGCAGTACCCCTTCCCGCAGCAGCAGTTCGCCCCGCCCCCGCCGCCCGCCCGGAGCGGGGGTCTGGGGGTCATGAAGATCCTCAAGATCATCGTCGGCGTGATCGTCGTCATCGCGTGCGTGGTGGGCTACTTCGCCAGCCAGGACGATGCCGACAAGGCGGAGGTCGGGGACTGCCTGACGAACAAGGGGACCACCGTGAGCCCCGACCTCCAGGTGGTCGAGTGCGGTGGCGCCACCGCCCGCTACAAGGTGGTCAAGGTGATCCCCGACACCCTCGACACGAGCCAGTGCCAGGGCAAGTCGGACATCGGCTACCACGAGCAGATGAGGGGCTCCCGGCGCAGCTCGGGCAAGCAGTTCGTGCTCTGCATCGACGAGCTCAAGAAGAGCTGAGCCGGGCGGCGCCGCTCCGGGCCGCGGCCGGACGAGGCCGCGGCCCGGAGCGCCGTCTCAACTCCCGAAGAGGGACCGGTAGGGCTGGTCCTCCGGTGTGAAGACGAGGACGAAGTCCCCTCCGGCCACGACGGCCACCTCACGCAGACGGGCCAGGACGTCCTCCTCGGCGGGAAGTTCGAGGCCGAGGGCTGCTGCGGCCCGGTCGCGTTGCGCGAACAGGTCCGGCATGTCCTCCAGGTAGTCGTCCGCTATCTGCCGGCTCTCCTCCACGGTGAACGTGCCGCAGTCCCGCCACCAGGGGACGACCAGCAGCAGCCGCAGGAGTTCGGGCAAGCCGATCGCGACCAGCGCGGCGCCCCCTTCGGAGTCCGCGTACAGGACGGGACGTTCCTCGCCGCCTTCTCCGCAGAAGAAGAAGGTGCCGCCGCAGCCGTCGCCGGCGAAGCCCTCCAGCGCGGCGCCCGAGGCGAGGTGGACCTCCTCGACGTGATCGTCCCGGTCCAGGTCGAAGTCCGCCGGCCAGGCGAGGAACTGGGCGGCCCCGTCGTGTTCGCGGATGGCGGTGATCAGCGATCGCATGAGTGCCAGGTTATCTCCACGCCCGCCGGCACCCATCGGGGGCGTGGCGCCGAGCCCGGGCCGTCTTCCGGATCAGGCCGGGCCCGGCGCCGCTCCGGTTCGGGTTCAGGAGGCCGTCCGGCCCGTCGCGAGGGTCGGGCGGGGGCCGTTCGCCTGCCCGGGGCGGCGCTGCGGGCGGAATCCGAACGCCAGGACCGCCGCGCCGACCAGTGCGAATCCCGCGGTCCAGAGGGCTCCGACGTGCATGGCGTGGATGAACGCCGCGTCGGCCGCTTCGGCCAGCCGGGGGTCGTGCGTCGCGGCGGCCACGTGCCGGGCGAGCTCGGCCGAGACGCGGGCCTGGCTCTGCACCGGATCCGGAAGACCCGTCAGCGAGCCTTCGATCGAGGCGCGGTAGGCGAGCGACGTGATCGTACCGCCGGCCGCGATCCCCAACACGCTGCCGGTCTGGCGCAGCGTGCTGTTGACCGCGCTGCCCGCGCCGGCCTGCTCCAGGGGCAGGGAGCCCAGTACGGCACCCGTGACGGGAGCGATCACCATCCCGATCGAAGTGCCCTGCACCAGCATGACCACCGAGTACCAGGCGATCGGCGTGGTCGCGTCGAACAGGGCCAAGGAGCCCATCGCCAGACTCGCGACGCCCAGCGCGGTCGTGCAGACGAGGCGGACCGACGTCCGACGGGTCAGCCGGACGGCGATCGGCGAGCCGACGATCACGCCGAGCGCGCCCGGAAGCCCGAGGAACGAGGCGTCCAACGCCGAGTACTGGCGCGCGCCCTGCAGGTAGAAGGCGAGGTAGAAGGAGCCCGCCGTCATCGCCAGGAAGACCGTCATCAGAGTGATGTTCCCGGTGGCGAAGCGGCGCTGCGCCAACAACCGGGGGTCGAAACTGGGTTGGGAGATGCGCAGTTCGGTGACGACGAACGCCGCGATCAGCGCGATGCCCGCGGCGGTGCATCCCCACACGCGCGGCTGCGTGAAGGAGGCGTCCTGCCCGGCGCGGATCAGACCGTACGCGAGCAGGCCCAGGCCGCCCGTCGACAGGATCAGCCCCGCCGGGTCGAGGCGGCGGACCTGCGGGCTGCGGGAGTTCGGCACGAACCGCACGATGAACCCGAGGCCGAGGAGGACCACCGGCACGTTGACGAGGAACACCGAACCCCACCAGAACCGGGCGAGCAGCCCGCCGGCCAGGATCGGCCCCGCGGCGATGCCGACCCCGGCGAAGGACGACAGCGTGCCGAAGGCGGCCGGTCGCTGCTCGGGCTCGAACGTCCAGCTCACCACCGCCATGGTGGCCGGGACGAGTAAGGCGGCCCCGGCGCCCATCACGGCCCGCGCCGCGACGAGTTGGCCGGACGTCGAGGCGTAGGCGGCGAAGGCCGACGCCGCGCCGAACAGGGCCATGCCCGCGAGCAGGGTGGTGCGGTGGCCGAACCGGTCGCCGAGGGCGCCCCCGGTGAACATCAGCCCGGCGAAGGCCAGCGTGTAGGCGCCCGTGGCCCACTGGAGTTGGCCGGGCGTGGCACCCAGGCCGGTCACGGGGTCGCTCAGCGTCTCGAAGGCGGTGGACAGGATGGTGCCGTCGAGCCAGATGAGGAGTTGGGCGAAGACGAGAACGCCCAGGATGAGCCGCTGACGGGATCGCGGTGGATGTGGCTGCGACTGTGGCTTTGATGGCGGCGGGTGGATGGCGGATGACATGCGTGACTGCCTTCGGCTCGGGAGGGTTCGGCGCTGTCGCGCGCTAGAATCGACAGGTACCTGACGTTCTGCCGCGCCATCCTGGCAAACTCGTCAAGTTCCTGTCAATCAAACTGAGTTCGGAGGTCGTCACGTGGGCGAGAACAGCCACGATCGCGTGCTGAGTTTCCTGGTCCGCCACACCTGGCTCAGCATGCGGGCCGCGATCGGGGCCGAGTTGGAGGAGTTCGGCCTCACCGTGCCGCAGTTCGCGACCCTGATGATCGTGAAGTCGTCCCCGGGCATGTCGGTCGCGCAGCTGGCCCGTTCGGTCGGGAGCAGCCGCCAGGCCGCTAACGAGATGCTCGCGGCCCTCGAACGCGACGGGCTGATCACCCGCTCCGCGCACCCCACCGACCGCAGGACGCACCAGGTGCACCTCACCGGTCTCGGAGCGACCCGCTACGAGGACGCGCTCCCGGCCGTCCGACGACGGGAGGCCGAGCTGCAGGCGGGACTGGCGCCGGATCAGCGCGAGGCGGTCTTCGCATGGATGTCGGCGATCTCCACCGCCTGTCACGAGCCGGGGGTCGGCTGACCTCCCGCCCGGCCGGCCGCTGCGCCGGGCGGGGGAGGGGCAGTCACGGTGCGGGCGGCCCGTCGTTTCCCGGACATGACTGATCTCATGGTCCAGATCCCGGCCGACTGGCTGGCCCGGGTGTTCCTCTCGCTCCGCCGCGGCTCGTCGCAGGACGCCCAGGTCTCGGCAGCGGAGCTGCAGCCCTTCACCGAGAAGCCCGGACAGCGGATCCCGGTGCCGCGGGCGACCGTTCTGCGCAGCGAGCTGGCGTTGCGGGGAGAGGTCGAGGGTGTCCGGGAAGACGAGCGGCGGGCACGGCTGTTGGAGGAGGCCGACTACCTGATCACCGCTCGCCGCGACGCATAGGCGTCGCGTCGGCTCGCGAGCCGGGACGTGAGCCGGGTCGCGTCCCGGCTCCCGTCCCGGCTCCCGCTCAGTAGACGAGCTTGTACGTCACGTCCTTGGGGACCGGGTGCGGCGCGGTGTCGGTGTAGAGGAGCCGGATGGTGGTGTAGCGCTGCACGTCGGGGTGCTCGGGCCAGCGCTGCGGGTGGCTCAGCGTCACCGTGACCGGGTACGGGCGGAAGCGGCCCGCCGCGCAGTACGGGGTGCAGTCGTTCACCATGTCGGTGCCGGTGGCCGTCGCGGTCCGCTTGCCCCAGGAGTCCCAGCGCAGCCCCACGAGACGGTTGTTTCCGTCGCCGCAGGCCAGCAGGTACTCCTCGGGCCGCACGCGGGCCCGGGAGAAGCAGTCGACGACCACGACCGGGTCGGGATCCCGGGGGGCGGCCCGGGTCTGCGCGGATGCCGGTACGGCGCCGGCCACGAGGGCCGTGGCCGCGCACAGCAGGGTGACCGTCCGCATCCTGGCTCTGGGTGCGGGAGCGAGCCCGCCCTCTTGTGAAGCGTCCACGAAGCCCTCCTCGCGGCTCGGGTCCCGCCCTCATGGGTCCAGCCCAGCTTCCCCCATCCGGGCGCACCCCGCACCCGCTGCGGCGGCCGGCCGGGGCGCGGCCGCCGTGGGCCGGTTCAGGAGACGGCGTACCACTGGCTGGCCCAGCCGGTGTTGATGGTGCTGGTGGACTGCTCGGCGAGGTTCACGGTGGCCGGCAGGGAGGTCTGGCCGGTCAGGACCGTGCTGTAGCGGAGGTTCGGCGGGGTCAGGCCCGCGTTGACCGAGATCCCGGCGCCCGTGGACTTGAGGGTGAGTGCGTTGGTGGCCCAGGTGCCGTTGAGGAGCAGGGCGATGAAGTAGGTGCCGGGGGCTGCGGTGAACGGCTTGGCGAGCGGCAGCGGCTTGGCGATCGCGTCGGTCATCAGCTGGGGCGAGATGTCCGCGGTCGACGCGCGCAGGGTGCCGCCGGCGTCGTAGACGCCGAGGTAGGACTGGGAGAGCTGGGCGTTCGGGTCGATGCCGGCCAGCCCCAACCAGACGTTGGACCAGGTGATCTGCTCGCGCAGCACGATCCGCACCAGCGTGACCCGGCCGCCGACCCCGGCTGCGGACTGGGCGGTGACGTGGCCCGCGTCGTTGGGGTCGCCGGTCCAGGCGAGCAGGTTCTGGTCCTGCGGGCGGGGGCCCTCGTACCCGGCGCCGCCGCCCGGCGCGACCGGAGCGGGAGCGGCGGCGCTGCTGGCGCCCTTCCCGTGCGGGCCGTCACCGGACGTGGTGCAGCCGGTCAGCACGAGCAACGCGGCGAGAGCGGCGGCGAGGCCGGTCGAGAGGAAGGTGGTACGGGTGCGCATGGTCCCCCCATGAGGTGCGGATGTGCCAAAGGGGCCATGGTCACACGGGCCGCATCCACCGCCCACGTGCGGCCCCGTCACCGCAGGCCCGACCCGGGGACTACTTCGGCGGAGCGGCCACCGGCGCGGGCCAGAGGTGATCGGGGGTCACGATCGAGGTGACCGCGTTCCCGATCAGGCCGGACAGGTTCTTGCCGTGGTGGTCCATGTCGCTGTTGACGAACACGACGAGGGTGGCCTTCTCTGCGGGGAGCTGGGCGGCGATGGTCTCGTAGCCGGGCAGCTCGCCGTTGTGGCCGAGCCAGCCGTTGAAGTCGAGGATGCCGAGGCCGTACGAGGCGCCGGGAACGTTCCCGATCGGCAGTGTCCTGAGCCGCTCCGCCTGCGTCTTCCTGGTCAGCAGCCGACCGTCCGCGAGCGCGGGGGCCCAGGTGTGCATGTCGTTCAGGTCGGAGATGACCCCGCCGGCGGCCCAGGCCCAGGAGGGGTTCCAGTTGGTGGCGTCGGCGACGGCGCCCTTCGGGGTGAAATCGGTGTACCCGTGGGCGTGCGGGTCGGGCATGGCGCTGTCGCCGGGCAGCGAGGTGCCGCGCAGCTTCAGCGGCGTGAACACGTGATCGCGGAGGTAGTCGCCCAGGCCCTGGCCGCTGACCTTCTCGACCAGCATCCCGAGCAGGACGGTGTTGGTGTTGCTGTACTGCCACTTGGCGCCGGGCTTGAAGTTCGCGGGATGGCTGAAGGCGACGTCCAGGAGCTGGCGCGGGGTGTACGAGCGGTGCGGGTCGGCGCGCATTCCCGCGAGCCATGCCTCGTCCGTCGTGTAGTCGAAGAGACCGCTGCGCATGTCCGCCAGCTGGCGCAGCGTGACGGCGCCCCCGCCGGGAACGCCGGAGACGTACCGGGAGATGGGGTCGTCGAGGCGGACCTCGCCCCGGTCGACCAGCTGGAGGACCCCGGTGACGGTGAAGGTCTTGGTGACGCTGCCGATGCGGGTGTACAGGTCGGACTTCATGGGCGTGCCGGTCTGCTTGTCCGCGATGCCGAAGGACTTCTCGTACACGCCGCGGCCGGGCATCCAGAGGCCGATGTTGACGCCGGGGACCCCGGCCTCCTTCATGATCTTCGTGATCGCCGCGTCCAGCTTCTGCACGGTCGCGGGATCGAAGTTCTCGCGCGCGCAGGCGGCGGCGGGCCGGGCGGGGTCGGTGCCCGCGCACAGTGCGGCGAGCAGCAGGGCCGCGACGGCGGGTACGGTCGTCCGGCGCGATCGCCGCCGTCCGGGGAACGGGTGGTACCGGCCCATGATCGGTCACCTCTGCCCAGGGTCGACGAGACGAGCGTCCCCGAGCCCCCGAGGTGCTCCACCCATCGTAGGAGCGCCGCCCCCGACCTGCCCGGTCGGGGGCGGGGCGGCGGTGCGTACCGTGCCTTGGCTGCACGTGGTTCCGGAGGCCTGCGCGAGGGCAACCGCGGCGCAACTGCGTTCCTGGGTCTGGCGGCCTAGCCACCGGTAGGCGCAGCAGTGCGTGGTGGGGGACGGGGCGGCGCGGGGCGCCGCCCCGGCCGCGATCAGTGGGTCGGGGCGATCGGGAGTTGGCGCTTGTGTTCGGTCAGGCGGTAGCGGCGGACGATCGTGTCGAAGGCGCGCTCGTCGACCGGCTTGCCCTCCAGGAAGTCGTCGATGTCGTCGTACGTGACACCCAGCGCGTCCTCGTCGGCCTTGCCCGGGTCCAGGGTCTCCAGGTCCGCCGTGGGGGTCTTCCAGACCAGCTCGGCGGGGGCGCCCAGGACGTCGGCCAGGGCGCGCACCCGGCGCTTGGTCAGCCCGGTCAGCGGGACCAGGTCGGCCGCGCCGTCGCCGAACTTCGTGAAGAAGCCGGACACCGCCTCCGCCGCGTGGTCGGTACCGACGACCAGGCCGTCGTGGGCGCCGGCCACCGCGTACTGGGCGATCATGCGCTGGCGGGCCTTGATGTTGCCCTGTACGAAGTCCTGGTGGTGGGCGTCCCGGAAGACGGTGCCGCCGGCGAGGGCGGCCTCCAGCGCGGCGTCGCTGGCGGGCTTGACGTCCACCGTCAGCACCCGGTCGGCGTTGATGAAACCGAGCGCGAGCTGGGCGTCCTTCTCGTCGGCCTGGACACCGTACGGCAGCCGCATCGCGTGGAACGTCGCCCCGTGCCCGGCTTCGCGGGCCCGCTCCACGGCGAGCTGGCACAGCCGTCCGGCCGTGGTGGAGTCCACTCCGCCGCTGATCCCGAGCACCAGGGAGCGCAGGCCCGTCGAGGTGAGGGCTTCCGCCAGGAAGGCCACCCGGCGCTCGATCTCCCGGTGTGCGTCGAAGGACTCCGACACCTGGAGTTCCCGGGCGATCTCCTGCTGCAGAACGGTGGACGCCGGCCGGCTCACGGCTGCTCCTCGTGGTCGAAGTGGTTCATGGTCGCTGCCCTGCCGACCCTAGTCGAAGCCCGCGGACGGCCCGAAAGCGGGCGGCCCGTTCAGTGACGGGCTCCGGCGCCCGCGACCGTCCCCCAGCAGCGCAGGCATCGGCGCCTGCCGACCCCGTCGGGCCGACCGGCCCGGCCGGGTCGACGAAAAAGGGGGCTTCGAGGGGCTTGACGGACGACACCCAAGGTTATGACACTCGAAGTGCAAGTTGTTTGTGGTCCGTATGTCCCGGGGGCAGGAGGCAGTCATGCCGAAGAGCCGAACCCGAATCCGAAACCGGGCGTACGGCCTCGCGGGGATCGTGATGGGCGCGGTCTGGGTCATGGGCTCGGACACCACCGCCTGGGAACACGCCCTGCGCGTCCTCGCCCTCGTCGTGTGCGCCGGAGCGGCGATGGCCCTGCTCCAGCGCCGTCGGGCCCGACTCGGCCGGCCAGCGGACCACCGGCTGCACTCCGGCCTGCTGCTGGGCAAGGTACTGCTGGTCGCCGCGGCCCTGATCGTCGACGGCCTGCTCGGCCTGTGGATCCCCGAGCCGAGCCCGATCACCGCGGCCCTACTGTGCGTGGCCATCGCGGTGGGCGGCCCCGCCCTGCACCGGCGGCTCTCGCGCGACGGGAACGAGCACCCGCAGCCCCGGCAGCCCGGATCGCGGGACGTCCTGGTGCTGTCCCGGGCCGAAGCCGGCGCCGGCGTCGGAGTCGGCGGGGAGTGAGCGGGTCGGGGCGCTAGGCCGTGTCCGTGGTGGCCAGCAGGGCGTGCACGGCCGTTTCCATCGTCCGGGTTGCGGCCTCGACGCTCAGGCCGCTGCTGCGCCAGTGGTACCAGGCGCCCCACGTGGTCACGGCGTCCAGCCCGTGGAGCAGTTCGGTCCTGCGCCCGGCGGGCGCCCGGTCGAGCTCCTCGCCGAAGATCTCGACCAGCCGTGCCCGTGCGAAGTCCAGGACTTCCCGCTTGACCTCGCTGATCCGGTCACCGGGCTGCTCCAGGCGCAGCAGGGTCAGCTGGGCCGGTGTGATCCATTCCAGGATCCGTGCGCGTTGCTCCGTGAGCGCCGAGACCCGTGCGGCCCGCGGACCGTCCGTCGGTAGGGGCCTGATCTGCTCGATCAGCTGCTCCAGGCGCCTCGCGATGGCCGTCTCGACCAGCTGGGACATGTCGGCGTAGTGGTGGAAGACCAGTCGGCGGGAAACGCCGGCGCGCTCGGCGACGCGTTCCGCGGGGAAGTGCGATTCCCCCTCGTCGAGCAGGGCCAGTACCGCGTCCGCGATCTTCACGCGGGACTGTCGGCTGCGCTCGGCGCGGCCGTCCGTGAGTCGTTCCTCTGGCTGCTGAGCCGACTGCTGCACGTTGACCCCTCCCGGCCTCGCTCGTCGCCATTGTCGCAAATGGGGGCGCAGTGCCCGCCCCGGTGCTCGCCGCGTCCCACCCGCGTTGAATTAATTGCACTACGAGTGCAATGATGCCCGCATGTTCGTCACCCTGGGGCGCTGGTGCGCCCGTCGACCGAAGCGGGTCGCCGCAGCCTGGCTCCTGTTGCTGGTGAGCCTGGCCGCGGCGGTGGGCGTGCTCGGCAGCGCCACCACCGAATCGGTCTCCATACCCGGCAGCGACAGTCAGGCCGCCCAGGACGCCGCGCGCGTCTTCGCCGACTCCGCGTCGGGCCGCCAGCCCCTCGTCCTGCACACCCCCGCGGACGGCGTGCCGCTCACCTCGGCCCGCGCGCGCGACGCCGTCCAGGAGGCGGCCCGCGCCCTGGCCGGGCGCGACCACGTGGTCGCCGTCACCACCCCGTACGAGCCGGCCGGTGCTGCGGCCCTCGCACCCGACGGACACACCGCCTACCTGTCCGTCGAACTGGACGTGGCGGGCCGGGACATCACCGCGGACATCGCCCACGACCTCGTGGACGCCGCCGAACCGGCCGCAGCAGCCGGGATCGAGGTCACGCCCGGTGGCAACCTCGCCGCCGCGGCCGACAAGAAGTCCACCCGGCGCAGCGAGATCATCGGGCTCGTCGCGGCCTTCGCCGTCCTGTACCTCGGATTCCGCAAGCCGATCGCGGCCGCGGTGCCGCTGGCCGTCGCCGTCGTGGGCGTCGGCATCTCGCTCGCGGTGATCGGCCTGACCGGCCACCTGATGGACATGCCGTCCGCCGGCGCCACCATTGCCGCGATGATCGGGCTCGGTGTGGGCATCGACTACAGCCTCTTCTGTCTCACGCGCTTCCGTGAACTGCTCGCCACCGGGAAGGGGATCGAGGACGCCGCCGCCCTCACGACCGGGGCCTCGGGCAAGGCCGTGGCCTTCGCCGGCGCCGCGGTCATCGCGGCACTCGCCAGTCTGGCCCTCGGCGGCCTGCCCCTGCTCCGGGCACTGGCGCTCGCACCCGGCATAGCCGTCCTGGTCGCCATGGCGGCCACCCTCACCCTGCTGCCTGCGCTGCTCTCCCTGCTGGGACGGCGCCTGGCCCCCGCCCCGGTGGCAGGGGACGCCCTGGTCGCACGGGACACCCCGACCGCCCCGCACGCCGCCGACCTGCCGGAGGCCCCGACCGTCCCCGACACCCCGACCGTCCCCGACACCCCGACCGCCCCGCAGGCCGCCGACCTGCCGGAGGCCCCCCGGCCGCCGGAGCGCGGCTGGGCGCGCGTCGCCCGGCACGTCGCCGACCGGCCCTGGCGGTACCTGCTGGCGGGCCTCGCCTTCTTCGTGCTGCCGGCACTCGCCGCGGCCCAGCTGTCCTTCGGCCAGCTCGACGGCGGCGACAAGTCCCCCGGGACGGCCGGCCGTACGGCCTACGACCGCCTCGAAGCCGCATTCGGCCCCGGCGTCAACGGACCGCTCCAGGTCACCGACCGGCTGCCGAAGCCGGCGTCCGGACCCACGGACCCGGCCGTCACGGCCGTCGGCGAAGCACTGAAGGACACCAGCGGGGTCGCCGCGGTCGGACCGGCGCAGCTGAGCCGCGACGGCAGGACCGTTCGCTGGCAGGTCACCCCCACCACTGCGCCCGGCGATCCGGACACCGCCGGCCTGGTCCACCGCCTGCGCGACAGCACCCTCCCGCCCGTCACCCGGAACACCGGCCGGGAAGCCCACGTCGGCGGCGTCCCCGCGACCCAGCTGGACCTCAACGACCGGCTCGCGCAGCGCCTGCCCGCCGTCATCGGGCTCGTCCTCGCCATCGCCGCGCTGCTCCTCCTGCTGGCCTTCCGCTCCCCGCTGGTCGCCGCCAAGGCGGCCGTGCTGAACCTCCTCTCGGTGGCTGCCGCCTACGGTGTGCTCACCGCGCTCTTCCAGTGGGGCTGGGGAGCGGCGCCGCTCGACCTGCCGGGGCCCGTGCCGGTCCCCGGGTACGTACCGCTGCTGATGTTCGCGGTCCTGTTCGGGCTGTCCATGGACTACGAGGTCTTCCTGCTGAGCGCCGTCCGCGAGGCATGGCTGGCGACCGGGGACAACCACGGCTCGGTGATCGCCGGCCTCGGCAGGACCGGGAGGATCATCACCTCGGCCGCGCTGATCATGGTGTGCGTCTTCCTCGCCTACCTCTTGTGGGACGACCCCGTCGTCAAGATGTTCGGGGTCGGCCTCGCCACCGCGGTCGCGCTCGACGCCACCGTCGTCCGCGGGCTCCTCGTCCCCACCACGATGGTCCTGCTCGGCAAGGCCAACTGGTGGATGCCCCGATGGCTCGACCGGCTGCTGCCGCAGATGCACATCGAAGGCGGCGGCGAGACACCCGTACCCGAACCCGTGAGGAACGCATGAACCGCACCGCTCCGTCCGAAGCTCCCGCGCGCGCCGCCGGACACGGCACGGCTGCGAGCCGTCCGCGACGAACCCGGCGCTGGGCCCTCGCGGGCGCAAGCGGGCTGCTCGTCGGCCTCGTACTCGCCGACCGCGTCGCCGCCGGCGTCGCCGAGGGCCGCATGGCCGACCGGATCGCCGCACGGCAGAGCGCCCTGGTGGCGGCGCCGAACGTCTCCATCGACGGCTTCCCCTTCCTGTGGCACGCGGCGGCCGGCACCTACCCGCAAGTGGAGGTCGAGGGCCGCGCCGAGACACGGGACGGACTGCCCGTCACCGCCGCCTTCGACCTGCGCGACGTGTCCAAGAAGCCGGGCGGGTACTCGGCGGCCGCGGCGAGGGCCGAGTTCAAGGTCCCGCTCGACGCGCTCGGGGCGAAACGCGGCCCGGACGTCCGGCTGACCGGGCACGACGGGCGGTTGGAGATCACCCGGTCCGTCATGGGGGTACCGCTCGTCGTGACCGCCGCGCTCACGCTCACCGGTGACACCGTCACGCTCGAACCGACCGCGGCCTCCCTGGCGGGCCGTCCCCTCGACCCGGCCAACCCCCGGATCGTGGCCGCGCTCAAGGCGGCGGAACGCAAGATACCGGAGCTGCCACTCGGCCTCTCCCCGTCGGCGATCTCCGTCGACGGAAGCGACGTGACCGTGCACAGCGAGGCGAAGGACCTCGCCCTCCCGGCCCGGACATGACCGGGAGGCGGCCCCGCCACTCGGTCAGCGGCTCTTGCGCTGCGCCTCGACGATGCTGCGCACCGTGCCGTCCACCCCGGCACGGCTCTGCACCCGCTCGGAGAAGGCGGGGAACTGCCCGGCGATCGCGACGAGCGCCTTCAACTCGGCGGGTGCGACGTTGACTTCGCACTGGTTGCGCTCGACGGCCCGGATGACGCCCCGCGCCACCTGCACGGGCGACACCGTCCGTGCGCCGGCGGGGGTCTTCGCGCCGGTCGCGGCGAACATGCCGGCGTCGCGGACGTATCCCGGCTGGATGAGCGACACCCCCACGCCCGTGCCGTGCAGGTCCTGACGGAACGCCAGCGCGAAGCCGCGCAGCCCGAACTTCGTCGCGTTGTACAGGGAGGACGACTTGGTGGCGGCCTTCCCGGAGATCGAGCCGATCAGCGCGATGTGGCCCTGACCCGCATCGACCATCCGGGGGGCGAGCAAGCGTGCCAGCATGATCGGCGCCCGCAGGTTCACGGCGAGGGACCGGTCGATCTGCTCGGGGGTGTAGTCGAGCAGATCGCCGCTCGACGGGAGGGCGGCATTGGCGATGAGGATGTCGGTCCCGGCGCACTCCGCGGCCAGCCGTGCGACATCGGCCGCGTCCGCGAGGTCGGCGAGGACGGCCCGCGCTCCGAGTTCGTCGGCCACGGCCTTCAGGGCGTCCTCGCGACGCCCGGTGACCACCAGTTTCGCGCCCTTCGCGGCGAGCGTGCGGGCCAGCGTGAGGCCGATGCCGCCGGTGACCCCGGTGAGGAGAACGGTTGATCCGGTGATGCGCATCCCAATACCCTCCTGTTGTTCGTTCGAACGAACAGTAGTCAGGGTCTGAGTGTCGTGTCCATGACCAACGCCTAGGTCGGGCGCGGGGCGCGTCCGGTGGGCCCCGTCATGATGCCCTGGCCCCCGGCAGAACCCCGCGGGACCGGTGGGGCCAAAGCCCGTTGGGGAGACGGGTGCTCGCGCTAGTGTTCGCCCGTGAGCCTTCATGTCGTCATGGGATTCGGGCCCGCAGGGGCCGCCACCGCCCGACTTCTGGTCGAGCAGGGCCATTCGGTGCGGGTCGTGACCAGATCGGGCCGCAGCGCGGAGCCCGGTATCGAGCACGTCGCCCTCGACGCGACGGACAGTGGACGCCTGGCCGCGGCCGCACGGGGCGCGGCAGCCATCCACCAGTGCGCCGCCCCGCCCTACCACCACTGGGCGCGTCAATGGCCGCCGCTGATCTCGTCCGTCTGCGCGGCGGCGGAGTCGACCGGGGCCGTCCTGGTCATGCTGGGCAACCTCTACGGCTACGGACCCGTGGACGGCCCCATCACCGAGGCGGGGCCCCTCGCGGCGACCGGCCCCAAGGGGCGGGTCCGCGCCGCCGGCTGGGAGGCGGCGCGCACACTGCACGAGGAGGGCCGCATCAAAGCGGTCGAGGTACGGGCCTGCGACTTCTTCGGGCCAGGTGTGACCGACGGCGGACACTTGGCCGGTCGGGTCATGCCCCCGCTGCTGCGCGGAAAGTCGGTCTCCACCCTCGGGGACCCGGACGCCCCGCACAGCTGGAGCTACCTCCCCGACGTGGCGCGGGCCATGGTCGAAGTCGCGGGCGAGGAACGGGCCTGGGGGCGGGCCTGGCACGTTCCGACGGAACCCGCCCTGTCCGTCCGCGAGATGGTGGGCCTCCTCGCGGCCCGGGCCGGAACTGCGCCGGTGGCGGTGCGCCGGCTGCCGCCCGCAGTGTTCGGCGCAGCCGCGCTCTTCTCGCCGCTGCTCCGGGAACTGAAAGAGATCCGCTACCAGTTCGACCGGCCCTTCATCGTCGATTCGAGTGCCTACGAAGCCGAGTTCACCGTCCGCGCCACCCCCGTCGACGAGCAGGTCAAGGCGACGGTGGACTGGTGGCGCGAACGACTGGCCACACCCCGGTGACGCCCCCGGCCGAGGGCGGCGGCACAGCGAGCCCGGCCGGGGGAGCGCGGCGCGACGACATCGCGATCGTGGGGATGGCCTGCAGGTTCCCGGGGGCGCCGAACGTCAACCGGTACTGGCAGCTCCTCACCGCCCCGCAGCCGCAGTTCTCCACCGTCCCCGACGAGCGGTGGCGCTCCGCCGCCTTCCTCTCCGACGACCTCCGCGACACGTCCTCCGCGTACACCGACACCATGGCCCTGCTGCCGGACGTGGGCCACTTCGACGCGGCGCACTACGGCATCCCACCCCGCCGGGCCAGATCGATGGACCCCCAGCACCGGCTGCTGATCGACCTCGCGCGGGAGGCCATCCAGGACGCGGGGTGGGAGACCGACGGCTTCGACCGCGAGGAGACCTCGGTGATCACGTCGCTCACCGAGAGCGGCTACCGGGAACTCAGCACCATGCGGATACGGATGCGGCAGCTGGCCGGCGGTGAGTTCGGCGCGCGGGCTGCCGATCCGCGGTGGGCGCAGACGGTCCGCGCGGTGGACGGGCTGCACGGCACGTCCGTGGCCGGGCTCCTCCTCAACATGGGTCCCAACACGATCAGTTCGGTTTTCGACCTGCACGGCGAGAGCTACGCGCTGGACTCGGCGTGTTCCGGCGGGCTCATGGCCGTGGCCAACGCCGTGTTCGCCCTGCGCGCGGGCCGCAGCCGCATCGCACTGGCCGGCGGCGCCCAAATGATCCTTGCTCCGGACCTGTTGGTGGGGCTGAGCCGGATCGGCGCCCTCTCGCGCAGCGGCCGGTGCCTGCCCTTCGGTGCGCAGGCCGACGGATTCGTCCTGGGGGAGGGCGCAGGAGTCCTCGTGCTACGACCCCTGGCCGACGCGCTGGCAGCGGACGACCGGGTCTACGCGGTGATCCGCGGGGTGGGCACCGCCAACGACGGGACCGTGCAGGGCGGCATGCACCCCGAAGCGGCCGGCCAGCTGCGGGCCCTGCGCCGGGCCTACCGGGACGCGGGACTGGGCCCGGACTCGGTGGGGTACCTGGAGGCACACGGCACCGGGACGAGGGTCGGTGATCCGGTCGAGGTCGCCGTCCTGCGCGAGCTGCGCGGTGACCACGCCGCGCCCGCGTTCCTCGGTGCGGTGAAGGCCGTGGTGGGGCACTCGCTGAACGCCGCGGGGATCGCCGGACTCGTCAAGACCGTTCTGGCCGTGCACCGGGGAGTGATACCGCCGCAGCCGGAGTTAGAGCCGGCCGACCCTGCCGGGCTCGAAGCGGCGCGGTTGACCATCCCGACGCAGGCGACCCCGTGGCCGGAGTCCGGGCAGCCCCGCCGGGCAGGGGTGAGCGCCTTCGGATTCGGAGGCACCGGCGTCCATCTGGTGGTGGAGGAGTGCGCCACGGCCCCCGCCCCGCCGGCGCCGGACGGGCGACCGCACCTCCTGGTGCTGAGCGCCCGGGACCGGCCCGGGCTGGCCCGCTACGCCCGGGAACTCGCGCACACCATCGCCGTCGACCGGCCGCCGCTGGCCGAGGTGGCCGCAACCCTGGCCCGCCGGACTCCCCTCGTGCAGCGGCTGGCCCTGGTGGTGCGGGACCCCGGGGACGCCGTAGACCGGCTGACCGCGGCGGCCGAGACCGTGGCGGCGGGCCGCACCGCAGACTCCGGGCCCGGACGGACGCCGGCGCAGGACGACACGGTCACCACCGGCGCGGCGGCGACCGTGCGGACACCACCGTGCACCCTGCCGCCGAGTCCGCTCGCCCCGCGGCACCACTGGGTGGTGGACGGGGCGGCCCGAGAGGCGTCGGACCAGGCACCGGACGAGGCACCGGACGAGGCGCCGGGCCAGGCACGGGACGAGCCGGCGGACCAGGTGTCGGACCAGGTGGCGCAGCCGCCCGACGCGGGGCGCCCGCCCGGGCCCGCGCCCGAGGCGGCGCGGGCCGACGGAGGCGGGTCCGCGGCGTCCGTCGTACTCGAAGCGGTGTCGCGGACGGGTGTCTTCCCCCTCTCCGACCTGAGTACACGGATGACGCTGACGACCGATCTCGGCTTCGACTCCCTGATGCTGCAAGAGCTGGAAGTCGTCATGGGCCAGCGCGTGCCCGGCTTCTCATCCGACGAGTTGTACGCCCCCGGACTGACCATCGAGCGGCTGATCACGCTGGTCGCCCCGCACGCCACCGATCCGCCGCCATCCGGTGGGCCGCCGCCCCCGCGGCCCGACACCGTGGACCCGAACACCGCCACCACGTGCGTCGACGACTTCCCCGAAGTACGGCAGTTCGAGGAGCGCGTGCGCGCGATCGACGCCAGTGGCGCGGGCTTCCCGTACTTCCGCGTCCACGAGGGCACCATCCGTGACACGACCCTGATCGGCGGCCGGTCGTACCTCTCCTTCGGCAGCTACAACTACCTGGGGCTCTCCGGCCATCCGGTGGTCAGCGAGGCCGCGCACAGGGCGGTGGACCGCTACGGGACCTCGGTCTCCGCGAGTCGGATGCTGTCCGGCGAGCGGGACCTGACCGTACGGCTGGAGCGGGTGCTCGCCGAGTTCCTCGGCGTCGAGGACTGCCTGGCGCTGGTGAGCGGGCACGCCACCAACGTCACCGCGATCGGGCACCTCGTCGCCGCGGGCGACCTCGTCCTCCACGATGCGCTCGCCCACGACAGCATCCTCCAGGGATGCGCGCTGTCCGGGGCGGCCCGGCGTCCGTTCGCCCACAACGACATGGGCCGGCTGGAACACATGTTGAGGGTCAACCGGTCCCGTTTCCGGCGGGTACTGATCGCCGTCGAGGGCGCGTACAGCATGGACGGCGACATGGTCGACCTGCCTGCGGTCGTCGAGCTGAAGAAGCGTTACGGCGCCCTGCTGCTGGTCGATGAGGCGCACAGCATCGGCACCGTGGGCGAACACGGCCGCGGGGTGGGCGAGTTCTACGGCGTCGATCGCTCCGCAGCGGACCTGTGGATGGGCACCCTCTCCAAGGCCTTCGCCAGCTGTGGCGGTTACCTGGGAGGCTCGGCGCGGACGGTGCGGTGGCTGCGGCACACGCTGCCCGGCTTCGTCTACAGCGTCGGCCTGACCCCCGCCAACGCGGCCGCGGCGCTGGCCGCCGCCGAGCTGATCGCCGCAGAACCGCAGCGGGTGCGCACGCTCCAGCGGAACGCGGAGCTGTTCCTCGGCCTGGCCGCCGAGGCCGGTCTGGCGACGGGCTCCAGTGCCCGTACGCCGATCGTGCCGTGCCTGCTGGATGGTTCCGAGCGGACCCTGCGCGTCGCGGACCGGCTGTTCGACCGCGGTGTCATCGCGGACCCGATCTTCCACCCCGCAGTGGAAGAGGGGCTCGCGCGGCTGCGGTTCTTCATCACCAGCGAACACACCGAAGGCGACATCCGCCACGCCGTGGCCGTCCTGGCCGAGGAGGTGGCGGCCACAGGGGAGTGATGGGGGGTGATTCAGAACAGCGTGCGCTCGATGCGGTCGAGCGTGGCCGACTCGCCGGTTGCCTCCCCGTCCGCGGACGCGTCCGCGCCGCCGGTCGCCGGCATCGCGTCGCGTTCCGCGCCGCCGCCCAGCCGCTGGGACAGCAGATAGGCGATGACCTCCGCTTCCTGTTCCTGGACGTCGTCGTAGGTGGCGCGCAGGAGCATGTCGCGTACGAGGTCGGGGTCGAGGTTGGGGAAGAGGATGCGGGAGCTCGCCTCGTCCAGGAGGCCCGCCCCGCGGTGGCAGCAGATGATGTGTCCCAGCTCGTGCAAGATGATGTGCTCCTGATGCGCGCTGGTGGTGTTGGCGTCGTAGAAGATGAGGTCCTCGTCGCGAGCGGCGACCCACATGCCGCACGGCTGTGACGCGGGCATCGGCATGGGCACCAGCGTGATGGGCCGGTCGCGGATCTCGCCGAGGTAGCGGCAGAGCTCGGCGACGTCGGCTCCCTCCGGCAGGTCCAGCGCGGCGAGTCGGCGCGCGCCGTCCTTGCGGAGCTTCTTGAGCCGGCTGCGGCGGTCCTGGTCGGCCGACCGTCCCTTGCCGGGGACCCTCACTCCGGGTCCGAATGGTCCGCGCGGTGCGAGGGGTCTGCGGGGTCCGCGGGGTCGGTGACGGGGGGAAGGCCCTGCATCTGCCGGTACTGGTCCATGATGGCCGTGATGGCCTGGAGGTTCTCCTTCTTCATGCCGGCCGCGCGCATCGCCACGGAGCGGACGCCCGCCTGCCGCAGGGCTTCGATGGCGGCGACCTCGCCGAGCACCGATTCGGCGACCTTGTCGTCGAAGAAGTAGGCGACCGATACGCCGAAGAACCGGGCGAGGGCGGCCAGTAGCTCCGGTGAGGGGTTGGAGCGCTTGCCCGTCCGCAGCTGGGACAGGTACACCCCGCCCGCCTTGAGGTCGGGGTTGGCCCGTTTCAGCTCCTCGGCCACTTCGGCGTTGGTCCAGTGCTTCCCCTTGGGACGAACCGTCTTGAAGAGGTTGTCCAGACGCACTGCCAGTACGGGCCGGTCGTCAGTCTCGGACACTGCGGATCTCCCTCCCCCCACCTCCTCGGTATTGCTCTCAGCTATTTTCCAGTTTTGCAGATTAGCGGTCAGTTGACAATCTGGCGTGAGTCCGCCACCGTGGGAGCTCGCCGATAGCTGACAGCTAACTTTGCTTACGGGGGTAGCCGAGTGGGGCGTCAGTCGAATCGGCCGGGCCCGGGCCGGCCCTCGGGGGATGGGGGCCGGCCCGGGCCCGGCCGATCTTGCGGTAGACGGAAGCGACCTGGGCGAGCCAGGCGACCTCCGCGGTGAAGTTGTCCGGATCGCGGTCGTCGAAGTCGCCGGCGTCCTTGCTGTCGACGGGGACCGTACCGGTGCGCTTGGCGTGCAGGGCCTGCCTGATCTGCGTCGCCTCGGCGAACGCCTGCCGGTACTCGCCGCTTCCCCCTGGATCCGCCGCCCCGGTGCCGGCGGGGGAGGAGCGGTCGATGTACGGGCGCAAGTCCCGCCACCCGTCCCGTATTTCGATGACCCGACGGTGCAGGCGGTAGTTCAGGTCGGAGACCGCGGCCGAGCCCGACGGCTCCAGGACGATGTCCGGGGAGGCCTCGTACAGGTCCCGCCAGAGCGGGTAGAGGGCCCGGTACGAGCGGTATCTGCGCACCCACTCCAGCAGCTTGGCCGCCGACGACTCCCAGGAGGAGATGGTCAGGCTCAGGGAGAGCACGACGATGCCCGCCGCACTGAAGACGGACGCCGCGACCTGCCAGACGCCGATGTCGATCCCCCACGCGGCGGTGAGGATGTTCACCGTCCGGCACAGGCAGTACAGGAAGAGGACCACGGCGGCGACCGAGAGCAGCCGCAGTGCCTGCCGCAGCGAGGCCTTGCCCGTCATCCGGGCGTACGGCCCGCACTGGCGGAAGATGGTCACGCACGGGACCGCCTGGGACACGATGAAGACCAGGAGGTACGTGAGGACCAGCGGCCGGCCGCTGCCCGTGTTGAAGTCCGAGGCGGGGCGGTCCGGACCGTCGGCGATGAAGAAGAGCGCGATCAGGAGCGCACTGAGGGCGACGCCGGTCACCAGCCAGTAGCGCACCCTGCGCACCGCTTCCTCGGTGGCCGTCGCCCAGCGCAGCAGGATGATCTGCGCGCTGACGCAGAAGGCGACCGCCGATACGTGCATCACCAGGATCGCGAGGTTCCCGACGCCCAGGAAGCTCTCGCCCCCCATGGCGACGGCGCCCATCGTGAAGGTGAGGCACTGGAGCAGCAGGGTGACGACCAGGGCGCGGTAGGCGTTGTCCCGCCAGCTGCGCCCCACCTGGCAGAGCCGGTAGGCGAGCGCGGCGTAGGACGACAGTGCCGCGATCGCGAAGCAGAGGGTCCTGGTGGTGTTCACGGCCTGGTGCGGGTCTTCTCGTCCAGCGGAACCGTCAGGCCGATGCCCTCGGCCGCCACGGCGATGGCGAAGTCGAAGTACGCGGACTCGTCCCGGACGCTGTCGTGGGTACGGCTGAAGACCTGGAACACGAGGAGGCCGATCAGGCTGCTCCACAGTGCGATGCCGCGCTCGATCAGGTCCGAGAACGGAGCCTGCGGAGTGCCGCCGAAGAGCGCCACGGCCTCGGGCAGGAGCAGCGGCGGTCCGGGCACCACTCGTCGGGGAGGGGTGAGTTCCCCGTCCGCCAGCGCGGACCGCACGATGCCCGCCAGTACCGCGGGGGTGCGTGCGGCGGCCGGGACGGTGTCCTGCGGGGCGTGGTAACCGGGCACGGGAGAGCCGTAGATCAGCGTGAACTCGGGGGAGTTGGCGAAGGACCAGTCCCGCAGCGCGCGCGTCACGGCGAGGAGCCGCACCCCGGCCGACGCACCGGCGGCGACGGCGCTCTGGTCGGCCCGCTCCATCGCGGCGGCGGAGTCGTCGTAGGCATCGATGACGAGCGCGGTCAACAGGTCGTCGCGGTGCGGGAAGGCGTCCTCCACGTCGGCGACGGCCAGTCCGCTGTCCTTGGCGACGGCCTCCAGGGACAGTCCGGCGGCCCCCAGTTCCACGAGCAGGCGGCGGGCGGTCGCCTTGACGGCCCCGGCTCGCGTGGCGTTCTCATCGGTGGCGCTAGTGGAATCCATGGCCACACCGTACCCATCGGTCACCGGGGCTCCGTGGCCATTCGCCGGAGCACCCCACGAACACGTTGAGATCAGGCCACGGGTCGATCGCCGACGGGCACCCGGCCCGGGTTTGCATAGACATGCGTTTAAGTGCATACTCTTCCCATGTCTAAGGTTCTCACCTCCCTTCCTGCCGGCGAGCGCGTCGGCATCGCCTTCTCGGGCGGCCTCGACACCTCCGTCGCGGTCGCGTGGATGCGCGACAAGGGTGCCGTCCCCTGCACCTACACCGCCGACATCGGCCAGTACGACGAGCCCGACATCGCGTCGGTGCCCGGCCGTGCCAAGGCCTACGGTGCCGAGATCGCGCGCCTGGTCGACTGCCGGGCGGCGCTGGTCGAGGAGGGCCTGGCCGCACTCGCCTGCGGCGCGTTCCACATCCGCTCGGGCGGCCGTGCCTACTTCAACACCACCCCGCTCGGCCGCGCCGTCACCGGCACCCTGCTGGTCCGGGCGATGCTTGAGGACGACGTACAGATCTGGGGCGACGGCTCGACCTTCAAGGGCAACGACATCGAGCGGTTCTACCGCTACGGCCTGCTCGCCAACCCCCACCTGCGCATCTACAAGCCGTGGCTCGACGCCGACTTCGTCACCGAGCTGGGCGGGCGCAAGGAGATGTCGGAGTGGCTGGTCGCCCACGGGCTGCCGTACCGCGACAGCGCCGAGAAGGCGTACTCCACCGACGCCAACATCTGGGGCGCCACCCACGAGGCCAAGACGCTGGAGCACCTCGACACCGGCGTGGAGACGGTGGAGCCGATCATGGGCGTGCGGTTCTGGGACCCGTCCGTCGAGATCGCCACCGAGGACGTCACGATCGGCTTCGACCAGGGCCGCCCCGTCACGATCAACGGGAAGCAGTTCCACTCCGCGGTCGACCTGGTCATGGAGGCGAACGCCATCGGCGGCCGCCACGGCATGGGCATGTCGGACCAGATCGAGAACCGGATCATCGAGGCGAAGAGCCGCGGCATCTACGAGGCGCCCGGCATGGCGCTGCTGCACGCCGCCTACGAGCGCCTGGTCAACGCGATCCACAACGAGGACACCCTCGCGCACTACCACAACGAGGGACGGCGCCTCGGCCGACTGATGTACGAGGGCCGCTGGCTGGACCCGCAGGCCCTCATGGTCCGCGAGTCGCTGCAGCGCTGGGTCGGCTCGGCGGTCACCGGCGAGGTCACCCTGCGGCTGCGGCGCGGCGAGGACTACTCGATCCTCAACACCACCGGCCCGGCCTTCAGCTACCACCCGGACAAGCTGTCGATGGAGCGCACCGAGGACTCCGCGTTCGGCCCGGTCGACCGGATCGGCCAGCTCACCATGCGCAACCTCGACATCGCCGACTCGCGCGCCCGGCTTGAGCAGTACGCGGGCCTCGGCATCGTCGGCACCGCCCACCCCGAGCTGATCGGCGCAGCCCAGGCGGCGGCGACCGGCCTGATCGGCGCGATGCCGGAGGGCGGCGCCGAGGCCATCGCCTCCCGCGGCGAGGTCTCCGGAGACGACGAGCTGCTGGACCGCGCCGCGATGGAGTTCGGCACCGACTGACCGGTGGGCAGCCGCCCGGGGCGGTCCGGCACGCGACGACGTGCGGACCGCCCGGGGGCCGTCCGCCCCGCCCCGCTGCAACTCGCCGTCCCGGACACGCGCTTGCTCGAACGCCCCTGCCATACGCTGGGGGCTTCTCGGTACGCGGGTGGGCGAACGGCTGTGGAAGGAGCGTGTGGTGACGGCGGGGGAGGCGTACGGCGCGGAGCTGGTCGACAGGTTGCTAGGCGGGCGGTACCGGGTGACCGCGATGATCGGACGCGGTGGCATGGGGGTCGTCGCCCGCGCGGTCGATGAACTGCTCGGCCGGGAAGTCGCCGTGAAGGTCATGCGGGCCTACACCGATGCCTCCGCGGCCGAACTGGCAGATCTGCGCACCCGCATGCAGCGCGAAGCGCAGGCCGCCGCCCGCATCCGGCACGCCGGCGTGGTCACCGTGCACGACGTGACCGAGGAAGAGGGCCTGCCGGTCATCGTGATGGAACTCGTCGACGGTCCCTCCCTCGACGACGTACTGGACGAGCGCGGCCCGCTCGGGCCGCGCGAGGCCGCCGCGATCGGCGCCCGGCTGATGGACGCGCTGGACGCCGCACACCGCGCCGGGGTCCTGCACCGCGACGTCAAACCGGCGAACGTGCTGCTGGAGCGGGACGGACGGGTCGTGCTCACCGACTTCGGCATCGCCACCCTGGAGCCCTCGGGTGACGAGGACATGACCAAGCTGACCCGCAGCGGCGACATCATCGGCTCCCTGGACTACCTCCCGCCGGAGCGCGCCCAGGGCAGGGAGCCCGGCCCCGCGTCGGACATCTGGTCGCTCGGCATGACGCTCTACTCCGCGGTGGAGGGCACGTCACCGTTCCGCCGTACGTCCGCCTGGTCCACGCTGTCGGCGATCGTCACCGAGCCGCTGCCGCAGCCCCTCCGGGCCGGCGCACTCACGCCCGTACTGCACGCGCTGATGGCGAAAGAGCCGGGGAGCAGGCCCACCGCCGGCCAGGCGCGCGAGATGCTGCAAGCGGTGGCCGACGGCAGGACCGCGCCCGCGGCCGCCGCGCCGGTACCGCAGTCCGCAGCCACCCCACCGACGACGCCCCCGCCGGCGGGCGGATCGGCCGTGCCCGCGGGTGCCCCGGTACCCGCGCCCGGCTACGGCGCCGCGCCGGTCGCGCACCCGCAGCCTTCCCCGCAGCCGCCCCACCCCGGCCGGCCGGAGACCGCCGCGCAGCCCGGCCCGCGCATCGCGCCCCAGGCCGCCGGCACGGGAAGAGCGGCCCGCGGGCGCATCGTCATCGCGGCGGCGGTCGCCGTCGTACTCGTCGGGGGCGGCGTCACGTACGCCGTCGTGGGCAAGCACGGAGGCAAGGGCGGCGGGCAGGCCCAGACCACCCGCAGGCCTTCCCTCCCGCAGGACGCCAAGCCGCCGAAGCCGGGGAAGGACGCCGGCAAGCCCGGCAAGTCGCCCGCAGCCACGCCCAAGCCGGCCCCGAGCGGCAAGAGCGGCGGCCCGGCCCCACAGGCGTCGACATCGCCGACGGCCGAACCCGGTCCCGTCTCGACGAGTTGCACCGGCTGGAACCACGAGGACCGCAACGCCGGAACCTACGGCTTCATGGCGGGCAGCTACCACCTCACGACCGGGCCCTACCAGTCGTGCCCCGCCGTGGCCATGGCCAAGTCCGGTACGAAACTCCAGTACCAGTGCTATGTCGTCAATGCGTACGGCAACAAGTGGACCTACGTCCGCGCCGCCGACGCGGCCGCATCCGGATGGATGTCGAACGACAACCTGACCCGCCAGAGCGGCCCGTTGACCCGCTGCTGAATCCCGGCGACCCGCTGCCGGCACCCGGCCCCGATCGAACCCCACGGCCTAGGATGCGTTCCATGCCGGACGCCCCTCCCCGCCCCGAGCCGTTCACCCCGCAGACCGCCCCCGCGGAGCTACGGGACCTGCGCGCGCGGCTGCGTGCGACGCGGTGGCCGGACACGCCCGAGGACGCCGGCTGGTCGCTCGGGACCGACCTTGACTATCTGCGCGAGCTCGTCGCCTACTGGGCGGACGGCTTCGACTGGCCGGCGCAGGAGGCGGCGCTCGCCCGGCTCCCGCACTTCCGGGTGCCGCTCGACGGCGGATCCGGGCTGAGGGTCCACTTCGTGCACGCCCGGGCCGCGACGCCGGCCGGGACCGTCCTGCCGCTGGTCCTCAGCCACGGCTGGCCGGACTCGTTCTGGCGCTACTCCAAGGTGATCCCGCTCCTCACCGACCCCGGTGCGCACGGCGCCGATCCCGCCGACGCGTTCGACGTGGTCGTCCCCGACCTGCCGGGCTACGGATACTCCGACCGCCCCACGGGCCCGCCCCTCGACACCATCGCCGTCGCCGGGCTGTGGGCCGAGCTCATGGGGGTCCTCGGCTACGAGCGGTTCGGCGCGGCGGGCGGGGACCTCGGCAGCCACGTCAGCCGCTACCTCGGCCTCGACCACGCCGACCGGGTCGTGGCCGTCCACCGCACCGACGCGGGCCTGCCGCTCTACACCGGCGACCCGGCGGACCTCGCACCCGAGGAGCGCACCTGGCTCGCGGAGGCCGCCGCATGGGGTGCGGCCGAGGGCGCGTACGCCGCCGTGCAGCGGACGAAGCCCCAGACGGCCGCCTTCGGCCTCACCGACTCGCCGGCCGGGCTCGCCGCGTGGATCGTCGAGAAGCTCCGGGCGTGGAGCGACTGCGACGGCGACATCGAACGGCGCTTCACGAAGGACGAGATCCTCACGAACGTCACGCTGTACTGGCTCACGCGGACGATCGGCTCGTCGATGCGCATGTACCGGGCGAACGCCGCGATCCCGCCCGCACAACACGCCCGCCGGGTCGAGGTGCCGTCCGGCTTCTCGCTCTTCCACGGCGACGTCGTCCGCCCGCCGCGCGCCTGGCTGGAACGCACGGCGAACGTCGTGCGCGTGACCGAGCCCCCGCGCGGCGGCCACTTCGCACCGTTCGAGGAGCCCGAGCTGTACGCGGAGGAGCTCCGTGCCTTCTTCCGTCCCTACCGGCCGTCCCCGCCGTAAGGGGCCCGTCGTCCGGGGCCCGTCGTCCGGGCCTCAGGCGGAGGACCGGCCCGCCGGCCGGCCGTTCGTCGGCGGGTACCCGGGCTTCGCCGGCGCCGACGGTCGTACGGCCGGCGGCGGCGAGGGCAGCGGCGGCAGGGACGCCCCGTACAGCCAGGCCGAGAACAGGTCGTCGACCGGATCGGCCGCGTACCGGGCCACATGGGTGGTGAAGCCGGCGGTGCTCACCACGCCGTGGCGGTGCACGGTGGCCCAGTCGCGGAGCATGCGGAAGAACGCCTCCTCGCCCAGGGCGCAGCGGACCGCGTGCAGCGCGAGCCCGCCGCGCTGGTACAGGCGGTCGTCGAACATCAGTTTGCGGCCCGGGTCGACCAGTCGCAGATCCTGTGGCTGCGAGGTCAGCAACCGGTGTGCGGCCGCCGCCTGCGCGTGCGCCGTACGGCCGCCGGAGCGCTCCGACCACAGCCATTCGGCGTACTTCGCGAAGCCCTCGTTCAGCCAGATGTGCCGCCAGTCGGCGATGGTCACGCTGTTGCCGAACCACTGGTGGGCGAGCTCGTGCGCGACGAGGCGTTCCGAGCCCCGTGCGCCGTCGACGTGGTTGGCGCCGAACAGGGACAGGCCCTGGGCCTCCACCGGGACGTCGAGTTCCTCTTCGGTGACGACCACCGCGTACTC
The DNA here is from genome assembly GCF_041431095.1 of Streptomyces sp. NBC_00597. Lineage (GTDB taxonomy): Bacteria > Actinomycetota > Actinomycetes > Streptomycetales > Streptomycetaceae > Streptomyces. The sequence continues at coordinate 1,467,583 of NZ_CP107757.1, read as the reverse complement.
GGCGAAGGGGTAGGGCCCGAACAGCTCTTCGAAGAGCTGCATCATGGCGGGCTGCCGGGCGAAGTCGCGGGAGAACCGCGGCAGCAGGTGCGCCGGTACGTAGGCGCTCTGCGGAACGCCGCCGAGCCCGGGGTCGCCGAGCAGCACCGTCTGGTACACGCCGATGGACAGGCCGACCAGGTAGCTGGAGGTCGGTGCGGGCTGCTCGTACACCCAGGTGGTCGTGCTGGCCTTGGTCGTCCGCGTGAGGAGCCGGCCGCCGGCCACCACCGTGTAGGCGGACGGGGTGTTGACCGAGATCTGGTACGAGGCCTTGTCGGCGGGCCGGTCGTTGCAGGGGTACCAGGAGGGTGCGCCGACCGGCTGGCTGGCCACCAGTGCGCCGTCGGCCAGTTCCTCCCAGCCGAGGCCGCCCCAGGGGCTGCGGACCGGCTTGGGGTTGCCCGCCCAGTGCACCTCCACGGTGAAGGCGGCGCCGGCGGGCAGCGGCTTGGCCGGCCGGATCCGGAGCCTGCCGCCCCGGTGGGTGTACTGCGGGGCCCGGCCGTTCACCATGACCCGACCTATCCGGAACTCGGCCAGGTTCAGCTGGAACTCGGTGAGCGGCGCCCGCCCGGCGATCGCACTCAGTCGGGCGGTGCCGGCCAGCCGGTTGGGGCCGGGCCGGTACTCCAGAGCGAGTTCGTACCGGTGCACGCGGTAACGGGAGTCGCCGTTGGCCGGAAAGTACGGGTCCGATACCGCTGTCTTCTGGCCGTTCATTTTGCCGCTTCCGCTCCCTGCGCTGTGCTCGGGCCCTGTCAGGTCCGCCATGCCTCGATCGGGTTGCCCAGCCAACGGGTGTCGGCGGGGACGGATTCCCCGGCCATCACGAGAGACGCGGGCCCCAGCGTGCTGTGGGCCCCGACCGTGCTTCCGGGCAGGACGATGCCGCCCGGGCCCAGGGTGGCGCCCTCGCGGAGGACCACAGTATCCGTCCTCAAGATCCGGTCGTGGAAGAGGTGCGTCTGCAACACGCAGCCGCGGTTCACGCTGACCGCGTCGCCCAGTACCACCAGGTCCGTTTCCGGCAGCCAGTAGCTCTCGCACCACACGCCCCGGCCGATGCGGCCCCCGAGCGCGCGCAGCCACAGGGTCAGCAGCGGCGTACCGGGTACGGATCCGGCCAGCCACGGCACGGCCAGTACCTCGACGAAGGTGTCGGCCAGCTCGTTGCGCCACACGAAGCCGCTCCACAGCGGGTGCTCCCCCGCCCGGTGCCGGCCCACCAGCAGCCACTTCGCGGCCACCGAGACCACGCACGCGGCCGCACCGGCGGCGAGCAGCACCGCTCCGGACAGCAGCGCAGTACCCCAGACGCCCGGGCCGCCGCGGCTCGTGCCCAGCGCGCAGAGCGCGGCCACGGTCAGGACGGCCAGCGCGGCCGAACAGAACACCGGGACGAGCCGGCACAGCTCCACCAGGCCCCGCGCCCACAGCAGCCGCGCGGGCGGGTCGTAGGTGCGGCTCTGGTCGGCGGACTCGGCGGACCGCGGCAGCCGGACCGGCGGCAGCCCCAGGTACGAGCTGCCCTTCTTGGCCTTCTTCGGGGTCGCCGAGAGCACGCCGACCAGGCCGCCTTCCGGCACCGTACGGCCCGGGGCGGTCATGCCCGAATTGCCGAGGAACGCCCTGCGGCCGATCTCGGAGTGTCCGATACGCATCCAGCCGCCGCCCAGTTCGTAGGGCGCGGTCAGGGTGTCGTCGGCGAGGAACGCGCCTTCTCCGACGGTGGTGAGACTGGGCAGCGCGAGCACGGTGGACAGGCTTCTCCGCGCTCCTCATCAAGGAGCTGGGGATCGATGTCCACTGCTCGCGGCTCGACGTCGTGGGCATGGGCTGCAACGCGGGCCTCAACGCACTGACCGCGGTGGCGGGCTGGGCGAACGCGCACCCCGGCGAGCTCGCGCTGATGGTCTGCATCGAGGCGTGCTCGGCGGCCTACGTGTTCGACGGGACGATGCGTTCGTCCGTGGTCAACAGCCTCTTCGGCGACGGGTCCGCCGCCCTCGCGGTCATCTCGCCCGCGGAGCCGGCCGTACCCGCCGAACCCGCGGTGTCCGCCGACTCCGGCTGGTCCGCCGCCCGCCGCCCCGCCGGCGAGGCGGCGGGCGCACTCGGCCCGGGCCTCCTGAAGTTCTCCAGCTGCATCATTCCCGACGCGGTCGACGCCATGCGCTACGACTGGGACGACGCACAGGGGAAATTCAGCTTCTACCTCGACCCGGAAGTCCCCTACGTGGTCGGCGCGCATTCCGAGATCGCCCTCGGGCGACTGCTGGAGGGAACGGGCCTGAGCCGTTCCGACATCTCCCACTGGGTGATCCACTCGGGTGGGAAGAAGGTGATCGATTCGGTCCGGGCGAACCTCGGTCTGAGCCGTCACGACGTCAGGCACACCACCGGTGTGCTGCGAGACCACGGAAACATCTCCAGCGGGTCGTTCCTTTTCTCTTACGAGCGTCTGCGCGCCGAAGGTGTGACCGCACCCGGCGAATACGGAGTGTTTATGACCATGGGGCCGGGATCGACCATCGAAATGGCCCTGGTCTCCTGGTAATGGAAGGAATAACTGTCCCAATGAACATCAACCGCGTAGAGATCGATCCGGCGCGCCCCCTCGCCGAGCTGACGGCGACCGTCAACACCCTCTGCGACGAGACCGAGAAGGCGGCGGGCAAGACCGCCGTGGTCCTGCACCTCGCTTCCTCCTCGGGCGACTCCCCCTGGCCCGGCGAGATCGGCGTCTCCGCCGTCAACCGCTGGGAGCGCGCCGTCCGCCGGCTGGAGCGGCTCGACGCCGCCACCGTCGTCGTCGCTGAGGGCGTCTGCGCCGGACCGGCCCTGGACCTCCTGCTGGCCGTGGACTTCCGCGTCGGCGTGCCCGGACTGGTGGTCAACCTGCCGGTCAACGACGGGCACTTCTGGCCCGGCATGGCCCTCTACCGCCTGGTTCAGCTCCTCGGGGTCCGGCGGGCCCGCCAGCTCGTCATGTGGGGCGCCGACATCACCCTCGCGGGCGCCCTCGAACTCGGCATCGTCGATCGCAGCGGTGACGGCGTCGAGGAGGCCGTCCGCGCGGCGACCGCGCTGACCGGCCACCTCGCGGACCGGGAGACGGCGCTGCGCCGCCAGCTGATCTCCGAGGCCGCGACGGCCGACTACGACGAGGCCCTCGGCATCCACCTCGCCGCCTGCGACCGGGAGCTGCGCCGCCTGCACACGGCGGCGGCCGCCCGCGCGGACCAGGCCGTGAAGGCCGCGTCATGAGTGCCGCCGCGCTGGACGCCCCGTTCTGGACACCTGACCCGCCCTTCTTCGGCGGCAGCCTGGCCGGCGATGCCGATCTGCTGGCCGCCTTCACTGCGGCGGGCGAGGACCAGCTGGGCGTGCTACCGGCCAAGCCGGACCGCGGGCCCGCCCAACAACGCTTCGCCGACGGCGTGTTCGCCGCCTGCCGGGCAGCCCGCCGGGCCTTCCTGGCACGGCACGCCGAGGCCGTGTACGACGAGCTCACCGACGGCCGGACCCGTCTGGTCCGGCTGCCCGACCTGGTGAGCGCCGCCGCCGAACGCTTCCCGGGGCTGACCCCCGGCCGGGAGCAGATGGCCGCCGAGGCGGCGCTCGTCCAGGCGGACAAGGAGGGGCGCGAGATCGACCAGGGCATCTTCTGCTCGGCTGTCCTGCACTCCCCCACCGCCGGCCGGCACCTCATCGACGCCATGCTTGCACCCACCCCCCGCGCCCGGCAGCTGCTCGGGGCGTTCCGGGCCGCGGACCGGATCGAGCTGGACACGGTGCTCGTCGAACGCCGCGGCCACGCCGCCCACGTGACGTTCCGCAACGCGCACACCCTGAACGCCGAGGACAACCGGCTGATCGCCGACCTGGAGACGGCGGTCGACCTGGTCCTGCTCGACGACCGGATCCGCGTGGGGGTGCTCCGCGGGGACGAGGTGAACCACCCCCGCTACGCGGGGCGCCGGGTGTTCAGCGCCGGCATCAACCTCAAGGACCTGCGCAACGGGGACATCTCGTTCGTCGAGTTCCTGCTCGGCCGGGAGCTCGGCTACCTGAACAAGATCTACCGCGGCCTACTGACCGCGCCCGAGCACACCGCCTGGGCCGACCGCACCGTCCAGAAGCCCTGGGTGGGGGCCGTCGACTCCTTCGCCATCGGCGGGGGCATGCAGCTGCTGCTCGTGCTCGACCGGGTGATCGCCGAGGAGGGCGCGTACTTCAGCCTGCCCGCCGCCGAGGAGGGCATCGTGCCCGGACTCGGCAACCTGCGGCTGGGCCGGCTGACCGGGGCACGCGTAGCCCGCCAGGTGATACTCGGCGGCCGCAGGATCGACGCGGGCGACCCCGACGCCCGGCTGGTCTGCGACGAGGTGGTGGCGGCCGGCGACATGGCGGACGCCGTCGAGCGCGCCGTCGCGGAACTCGGCGCGCCCGCCGTGGCGGCCAACCGGCGGATGCTCGCACTCACCGAGGAGCCGCTGGACTCGTACCGCACCTACCTGGCCGAGTTCGCGCTGGTCCAGGCAGGCCGCTCGTACAGCGACGACGTCCTCGCCAAGGTCGAGCGGCGCTGGCAGCAGTCACAGTCCCGGCGCGGGTGACCGGCCGTGGTCCTCCTCAACCCGTCGCGGCTGCACTCCTCGCTCCGGGCCCCCGTACTCGGATCGATCGGCTTCCTCAACGAGGTCATGGGCCGGTTCCCGGACGCGATCTCGTTCGCACCGGGCGCGCCCCATCCCGAGACCCTGCCCGACCCCGACCTCCAGCACTACACCGACCGCTTCCTCGACCACCTGGTGGAGCTCGGGGCGAGCCCCGAGCGGGCCCGCCGCACGCTCTTCGAGTACGGGCCCAGCCGAGGCCTCATCAACGACATCATCAGTGACGCGCTGCGCCGCGACCACGCACTCGACACCTCGCCCGACGACCTCGTCGTCACCGTCGGCGCGCAGGAGGGGATGCTCCTCGTCCTGCGGGCGCTGTTCGGCTCCGCGCAGGACGTCCTGGCCGTGGCCGACCCGTGCTTCGTGGGCATCACCGGTGCGGCCCGGCTGCTCGACGTCGATGTCGTACCGGTCGCCGAGACCCCCCGGGGCCTCGACCTCGACGGGCTCGAACGGTCCTGCCGGGAGGCCCGCCGCGCGGGCCGTGCGGTCCGCGCCCTGTACGTCGCCCCGGACTTCTCCAACCCGGGGGGCGGCCGGATGCCCCTCGACTGCCGCCACCGGCTGCTGGAGCTGGCGGAGCGCGAGGACTTCCTGGTCCTGGAGGACAACGCCTACGGGTTCACCGCCGGCACGGACGACGGGCTGCCGCTGCTCAAAGCACTGGACACGGCGCGCCGGGTGATCCACATCGGCACGTTCGCCAAGGTCGCCTTCCCCGGCGCCAGGATCGGCTACGTCGTCGCCGACCAGCCGGTGGCCGCGCCGGGCGGCGGCACCCTGCCCCTGGCCGCCGAGCTCGCCACCCTCAAGACGATGGTCACGGTCAACACCTCCCCGCTGCCGCAGGCCGTGATCGGCGGGATGCTGCTCGAACACGGCGGATCGCTGACCGCTCTGAGCCGTCGCAAGTCCGAGCTGTACCAGCGCAACCTCGGCTGCCTCGCGCAGGCCCTGGACCGCCATCTGACGGGGGCGGTGGGACCCGGGGTGCACTGGAACCGGCCGGAGGGCGGGTTCTTCATCCGGGTCCACCTGCCGGTGCGCGCGGACGCCGCCCTGCTCGAAGTGTCCGCGGCGAAGTACGGGGTCCTGTGGACCCCGATGGAGCACTTCTACGTCGGCGGCGGGGGCGAGCAGCAGATACGGCTCTCGTGCAGCTATCTCGACCCGGGCGAGATCGACGAGGGAGTCCGGCGCTTGTCCGCGTTCCTGACCAAGGAGATTGGAACATGATCCACACAGACGCACATCCCACGGTGCGGACCCACCCGTTCGACCCGCCGGCGGAACTGGCGAAGTACCGCCAGGACGAGCCCGTCCGCCGGATGAAGTACCCCGACGGACACGTCGGATGGCTGGTGACCAGCCACGCCCTGGCCCGCAAGCTGCTGGCCGACCAGCGGTTCAGCGCGCGCTCGGAGTTCAAGCGCGCGCCCGTGTCGCGGCCCGGCGCCGACCCGTTCTACGGGGCAGCGGCCCTGCCGGGGTGGCTCGTCGACATGGACGCCCCGGAGCACACCCGGCTGCGGCAGCAGCTGGCCGGCAAGTTCACCGCGCGCCGGATGCGGGAGATGCGCCCCCAGATCGAGCGCATCGTCGAGGACCTGCTGGACGCGATGGCCGCGCAGGGGGGACCGGTCGACCTCGTCGAGGCGTTCGCCCTCCCCGTGCCCTCCCTGATGATCTGCGAACTGCTGGGCGTGCCCTACAGCGAGCGGAGCGAGTTCCAGCGCAACAGCGAGATCCTCTTCAGCCTCCAGGCGACGGCTGCCGAGGCGTCCGAGGCCATGGACCGGCTGTACGCGTTCCTGCGCGGCCTTGCCGCCGACGGCTCGGCCGGCGAGAGCGGCGGGCTGCTGAGCATGCTGGCCGCCGACGGCACCCTCGACGCCGAGGAGATCGCGGGGGTCGGGGTCCTGCTCCTGACCGCCGGGCACGAGTCCACCTCCAGTTCGCTGAGCCTGAGCGCGCTGGCCCTGCTCGCCCACCCCGAGCAGCTGGCCGCGTTCCGCGACGACCCGTCCCTGACGGACAACGCCGTCGAGGAACTGCTGCGCTACCTCTCCGTGTTCCACTTCGGCGTGCCGCGCACCCCGCTGGAGGACGTGGAGTTCGAGGGCCACCTCATGAAGGCCGGCGAATCGGTCACGGTGTCCATCCCGGCGGCGAACAGGGATCCCGGCTGGTTCGAGGACCCCGATCGCCTGGACTTCACGCGGAAGACCTCCGGTCACATGGCGTTCGGATACGGGATCCACCAGTGCCTGGGCCAGAACCTCGTCCGCATGGAGATGCGGACCGCCCTGCCGGCCCTGTTCCGGCGTTTCCCGACCCTCTCCCTGGCAGTCCCGCCGGAAGAGGTGCGGCTGGCCTCGGACATGAGCGTCTACGGCGTCCACCAGCTGCCCGTCACCTGGTAAGGAGCACCACCCATGCGTCTCACCATCGAGCCCGGCGCGTGCGTCGGGTCGGGCCAGTGCGCCCTCGCCGTGCCCGAGGTCTTCGACCAGGACGAGGAGGACGGCACCGTCCTCCTGCTGGACGACAGGCCGACACCGGACCTGCACGAGGCCGTCCGCGAGGCCGCCGCACTCTGCCCGGTCGAGGCGATCGTCGCCTCCGCCCCCGGCAACACCCCGTAACCATCCAGGAGGTACTCCACCCATGGCCCTGAACAGCTACGACGAATGGTCCTCGCTCAAGGAGGTCATCGTCGGATCGGCCGACAACTACGCCCAGCGCGTCCGCGACCTGACCTTCGACATGTTCATCAGCGACAACCTCACCGGAGCCCGCGGCTACTACCCGTCCATCCGGGTGTCGCAGGACGGCGTGACCGACGAGTCCCCCGAGCGGATCGCCTTCCGTCAGCGGCTCGCCGACGAACTCGTCGAGGACGTGGAGGGCATGGCGGACACGCTCCGGTCGCTGGGCATCACCGTGCACCGCCCGATGGCGCCGGAGAAGTTCGACCGCGGCGTCTCCACGCCCTTCTGGTCCGCGCCGGTCACGCCGCCGCTCAACGTCCGCGACAACACGCTGATCCTCGGCGACGAGATCATCGAAACCCCGCCCATGCTGCGTGCCCGGTACTTCGAGACGAAGTTCCTCGCGTCGGTCTTCCAGGAGTACTTCCTCCAGGGGGCCCGCTGGACGACCATGCCGCGGCCGGTGATGACGGACAACTCCTTCGACCCGGGCAACGTGGCCACGGCCGCGCCCAACGTCGAGGTACCGCTGGAGCCGCAGCCCTCCCCGTACGACGTCGGCCTGGAAATGTTGATCGACGGTGCGAACGCGCTGCGCTTCGGCCGCGACGTGATCGTGAACATCTCCAACAAGAACCACGCGCTCGCCGTGGACTGGCTGGAGCGCCACCTCGCGGGCCGCTTCCGGGTCCACCGCATGCACAAGCTCACGCAGAGCCACATCGACAGCGTCATCGTCGCGCTGCGCCCCGGGCTCCTGCTGCTGCGTTCCGAGGGCGTCCGGGACTACCTCCCCGAGGCGCTGCGCAAGTGGGACGTCATCGTCGCGCCCACGCCGGCGCTGGAGGACTACCCGCAGTACGAGAACGGCGACCCGATCCCGCCGAGCCCGTACATCGACCTGAACCTGCTCTCGATCGACGAGTCGACGGTCATGGTCAACGACGCCTGCAAGACGCTCATCCGCACGCTGGAGGACCACAAGTTCACGGTCGTGCCGGTGCGCCACCGGCACCGCCGGCTGTTCGGCGGCGGTTTCCACTGCTTCACCCTCGACACGGTGCGCGCCGGCGGCGCCGAGGACTACCTGGGCTGACGCGCCGCACCGCCGTACGTTCTCCACCGGAAGGAACACCATGACGAGCACACCCGTCGCCACCGAGACCGATGTGAAGGCCCGCTACGACGCGGAGGGCTGGTACCGGGCCCCGGGGCGCTTCACCGAGCTCGACATCAAGAAGCTGCGGGCCAGCGTCGAACAGATCAGCTCGGAGGCCCGCCCCGAGGTCGTCTACGAGAGCGGTACGGACGTCGTCCGGGCCATTCACGGCTGCCACCTCTTCGACGACACCTGCGAGCGGCTGGTCAGGCTGCCGGAGATGGTCGACCTGGCGCAGACCCTCATCGGCGAGCCCGTGTACGTCTACCAGTTCAAGGTCAACCTCAAGCAGCCGTACGAGGGAGCCGCCTGGCCCTGGCACCAGGACTACGCGTTCTGGGAGAAGGAGGACGGCATGCCCGATGACAAGGCCGTCAACATCGCGGTCTTCCTCGATGACGTGCACGCCGCCAACGGTCCGCTCCAGGTGATCCCCGGAAGCCACCGCTTCGGCCTCGTCGAGGACGACGTCGCGGCCAAGGAGGCCACCGGGGACTGGCGCCAGCACGTCTCCGCCGATCTGGAGTACACCGTCCCGGCGGAGAAGGCGGCGGCCCTCGCGGCGGAACGCGGGACCGTTTCCGTGGAGGGCCCGGTCGGTTCGTACTACGCCTTCCACCCGAGCATCGTCCACTCCTCGTCCAACAACCTCTCGGCGGACCGGCGGGCGCTGCTGCTCATCACGTACAACGCGGTGAGCAATGCGCCCGCGGCCCCGACCCGGCCGGAGTTTTTGGTCAGTCGTGACGCGACCCCCATCAGCGCGCTGGAGGCGGGCGCCGAGCTCTGATTCCAAAGGCATCTTCGACCACCCGAAAAGGGTGCCCTTGACCTGCGCGGATTCGATATCCACAGCGAATCCCGTGCCGGTCGAGGGCACCCTTTTCGGGTACGGGGCCGCCGCGGCCGTCAGACCCCGAGCAGATTCTGCCGCGCCGCCAGGTAGCCGGCCTGGAAGCGACTGCGGGCGTCGAGGGAATCCATCAGGCGGGCGACCATGCGGCGGTACGTGCGCAGGGCCATGCCCATCTCACGGGCCGCCGCCTCGTCCTTGGAGCCGAGGGCGAGCTGGCGGAGCACCTCGCGGGAGACCGAATCCAGCCCTTCCGTGGCCGGATCCCCGCCTTCGTCGGTGGGCTGCGGTGCGGTCAGGGAGCGCAGGAGCAGGGGGGTGAACGGAAGCATGTGGCCGATCAGCGCGCCGCTGCTGTAGTCCTCCTGGTTGCGCGCCCAGATGAGGACCGAACGGTCGATGATCACCATGCGCGGGCCGTGGGCGGCTCCGGAGTGGATCTCCATGCCGTCCTGCGCCAGTTTGGCGAGCCGGCCCGCGCGGTCATCGGAAGACCCCTGGCCGGGCGGGGGCACGTACACCTTCACGCTCACGTCGGAGTCCATGCTGACGCTGTGGGCGGCGGTGAGGTCCACCTGCTCCTCGAACGCGCACCTGCGGGGCATGACCAGGACCACTTCCCGACTGGCCTCGTGTATGGCACGGCGGATCTGCGGCGGTCCGGCGAAGTTCACCTGCATGTCAAGCCCTCCTTGCTCTTGCCTGGGCGAGGGGGAGCGTAGGTGCGCCGGCAAGGCTTGTCAAACATCTGACAAGACCTTGCCAGACTCTGGACACCATGGTTGAGTGGCGACCACGCCGCAGGGATGAGACGACAAAAGCCTGACCGCCTCATCGCACCACACGGTTTCCATGTGGCGACAAGGTTCACAAAAGGGGAGAGAAAGTATGAAGACGCAGGTCAAAAGGGCAATCGCGCTCGTCGGACTGCTCATGGCCGCCGCCCTCGTATATACCGGGCAGTCGGAATCCCCTGCCGAAGGCTCCCACTTCAAGATCGTTGCCGATTCGAATTCCCCCCTGCTGCGGTCCGAGATCGGCTGGCCGTAAAACGTCTGCCAAAACATGCCAATCTTGAGACCGGTTTGACAAGGCTGTCGAATTATTGGAACCTCTCGACATGTCTAGGCAGGAGAGCATTCCCGAACAGCCGATGTTTGGTCGGCGGCTCCGCGCTCTGCGGCTGGCCCGCGGGCTGTCGCAATCCGAGCTCGCGGGCAGCGAGATGTCCGGCGCGTACTTGTCGCGCCTGGAATCGGGCACACGGCCACCCACGGCGCGCGTCCTGTCGCACCTGTGCGCCCAGCTCGAAGTCTCACCATCGGTGTTCCGCGTCTCCGCGGGCAGCCCGCTCGCCCAGGCCGTGGCGAAGGTCGCCACCATAGGCGAGTCACATCAGATGGCCCGGGTCCTGGAGGACGCCCTCCAGGAGGAATGGGACGGCGACGCCTCCCTGCGCTGGCACGCACAGTGGATACTCGCACGCTGCTACCAGACGGAGGGGAAGGCCGTCGAGGAGCTCCAGACCCTCAAGGAACTGGTCGCCCTCGGAGGCGAAATCGGCCAACTCGACATGCAGTCGAGGGCACTTGTCCGGCTCGCACGCCGGCACCGCGCCTCGGGGAACCTCCCCGAGGCGCGCGCCGTCGCGGAGGAGGCCTATCAGCTGTCGGTCGACAACGGGCTGCCGCGCGGCGATGTCGTCGAAGCCCTGCTGACGCTGGTGTCGGTCGAGGCGGAGAGCGGCCGGCTGGTCGAGGCTCGTACGCGCCTGGACCAGCTGGCGGACGCGCTGTCCGAAGACGTTCCCATGCGCCTGCAGATCGAGGTGCTGTGGACGGCCGCCGCGGTGGCCGTCCGCCAGGGCGACGCCAAGGCCACCGCGGAGCTGCTCCGGCGGGCGCTTGAGCTGATGCCCAGCAACGAGGATCCCGTCCTCTGGATGCGGCTGCGCCTCGCCGCCGCCTCGATGTACCTACAGATGGATCCGCGCGACACCGGGCAGGCACGACTGCGCCTGCAGGAGGCCGCGTCGGCGGCCGACCTGGTCGGAATGCCGCTCCACCACCGCGAACTGCTCATCCTGCAGTGCCAGCTCGCCTTCCATGATGGCCGGTTCGCCGAAGCGCGGGAGATGAGCGACCGTCTCGGCGAGGCGCCCGCGGGTGTGGGCGGCCGGGACCGGGTGGGGCTGGAGATCCTCCGCAACCAGTTGGCCGTCGTGGAGGGCGACCGGGTGGCTGCCGTCGGCGCCCTGGAACGCATCGCCAAGGAGGCGCGCGAGGCCGGCAGCGTCGAGCTCGCGGCCGAGGCCTGGCGGGCCCTCGCCGAGTCCCTGGCCCACGGAGAGGGCAACAGCCACGCATGACGTGGAGGCGGGGCCGGTGCACGCGTTCCGTGCACCGGCCCCGCCTTCGTGTCTGCTCCGCCCTATGCCGTCCCTGCCGGGCGGACCGTCCTCTTGAGCTGTACGGCCCAGACGACGACCGCCGCCAGCCCGATGGAAACCACCGCCATGGACATTCCGGCCTGAATTCCGAACCGCACGGTCACGGAACTCGCCACGAGCGCGCCGAGCGGTACACCGAGGCCGGATGAAAGCATTCTCCGTGTGGTATTCACCCTGCCTTGGAGTTCGGCCGGGGTGACTTCCTGGGAATACGTCATCGTGTTGACCAGAACGGCGAGATAGGCACAGCCCCAGGCCGTCAGCGCCACCAGTACGATGCGCCAATCGGAAACCATGACGACCACCAGTCCGAGCAGCGCTCCGACCGGCAGCACGCCGAGCAGGATCTGGAATGCGTCGAATCGCCGCAGCAGCCTGGGGAGGATCAGCGATCCGCCGATCCCTCCCGCGCTCCACGCCGTGTAAAGGAATCCGATGCGGGCGTCGCCGTCGTGGATTCCCAGACCCCGGTCGGCGAATACGACCAGCTGGCCGACGATCGCACCGCCCGAGAAGGACTGAAGGGTGCCGACCACGGTCATGGTGCGCAGGGTGGGGTGGTTCCAGAGGAAGCGAAGGCCCTCGGTCACGGATTCCTTGAAGCCCGGCCGGCCGCCCGGCGGCGCGGTCCGCGATCCTGCCTTGCCGGCGATCGCCCTGATCAGCAGGGCCGACGCGGCGAACGACAGGGCGTCCACGGCGAGGGTGCCGACGGGTTGGACGAGGGCGATCAGGCCGCCGGCCACCGCCGTACCGGCGATCCGGACGACCGTTTCCGCCCCGTACAGCGCACTGTTGGCCTCGGCAAGGTTCTCCTTTCCGACGACCGACGGGACGAACCCGTAAACCCCCGCGTCGAAAAAGAGGGCCAGGCTGGACGACACGAGGGCGACGGCAATGACCTGCCCCACGGTCAGGGCGTCCAACGCCCAGGCCGTCGGGATCGTCAGGAGGCAGAGCGCGTTCAGCCAGTCCGCCCCGACCATGAGGCGCCGCCTGTCCACCCGGTCGGCAACCGCGCCCGCGATCAGGCCGAATACCAGGTAGGGCAGAGTTCCCGCCGCGGCGACCAATGACACCAGTACCGGGGATTTCGACTCCTGGTACACCAGTACCGGCAGTGCCACCGTGGTGATTGCCGACCCCAGCCCCGATACTGCCCGGGACAGCCAGAAATTCCGGAATCCACGCATCTTACGGAGGGGAGTCTTCGAGGTGGCGGGTGGATCAACATCGGAATCATTCTGAACACTTGAAGTCATACGGGTTTATAGGCATACGGTCGAGCAGGCGTCAACCCTCCCCTGAATTCAGGGCATTCCTTCAGTTCCCGCCCTCCGGCAGGTCCTCCAGCACCGCGGGAACCGGTCCCGGGTGGAGCACCGCGAGGCGGCGGCTGGAGCGCGTCAGCGCGACGTAGAGGTCATTGAGGCCGCGCGGCGAGGCGTCGAGGACGGCCTGCGGATCGACCAGCACCACCGAGTCGAACTCCAGCCCCTTCGCCTGGCGGACGCTGAGCACGACGACCCGGCGTTCGAGATCGGGGTCCGGTCCCCACGAGGTGTCGGGGACTTCGGCCCGTACGGCCTCGGCCAGCCGCTCCAGGTCGGCCTGCGGCACGAGCACCGCGACCCGGCCGTCCCCGGCTCTCTTCGCCTCCGCCGCCACCACCTCGGCCAGCCTGGACGGCAGGCCGCTGCTCGGCACCTGCTCGCGCCACGGCGCGGCGTCGCCGGCACGTACCGCTTTCGCCGGTCGGAGCGCCGGGTCGATCGCGGCCAGCACCTTGTCCGCGGCGGCCATGACGGCCGCGGGGGTCCGGTAGTTGACGGTGAGCTGCTCAAGCCGCCATCGCGTACCGAAGAAGGGTTCCAGCGCCTGGGACCAGGAGGTCGAGCCGGCGGCCTCGCCGGTCTGGGCCGCGTCTCCGACCACCGTGAACGAGCGGGTGGGGCAGCGGCGCACGAGCAGCCGCCACACCATGGGAGACACCTCCTGCGCCTCGTCGACGATCACGTGGCCGAACACCCAGGTCCGGTCCGCCGCAGCGCGTTCGGCCGTGGTCCGCAGGTCCGCTTCCTTGTGCCGCGCGGCGAGCCGCTCGGCATCCAACAAGTCGGCCGCGCCCAGTCGTTCCGCGCCGTCCGCGTCCTCGTCCTCGCCCGTGCGGGAGCCGCGCGCGATGTCCAGGACGCCCTGCGCGTAGGCGAGCTCCATGGCGCGCTCGGCCGCCTCGTGGTCGGGACCGGGTCCGGCGATCGCACCGAGCAGTTCCGAGGCCTCGTCGAGCAGGGGCACGTCGGACAGCGTCCAGTCACCGCCGGGCGCGCGGTGCAGCAGTTCACGCTCCGGGCCCGAGAGCTGTGGCGCGGCCCCGGCCAGCCGGTCCGGATCGGCGAACAGGTCTGCGAGCAGCTCCTGCGGCGTCAGGTGCGGCCACAACGCCTCCAGCAGCCTGCGTACGACGGGGTCGCGGGGAAGGGCGTCGAGCCAGAACTCCACCCGCTCGGCGAGTTCCACCCTCGCCGCTGCCTCCATGTCGAGCAGCTGCGCCTCCTCGCCGAAGACTCCGATCACGTCGTCGGCGGCGGCACGGTCCACCGCGGCGAAGTCGACGTCGGCGGCCAGCTCGTGCTCGAACCGGGCCTCGATGTCAGCGATCACCCGGGCCAGCCGGCGGGCCAGTTCGTCGATGACGGCCTGGCAGAAGACCGGGCGGGCGAGGTTGTGCGGGAGCGCAGTGTCCCGGGCCCGCGCCACCGCGCCGGCCAACAGTGCGGGTTCCAGCCGGAGCTGCTCGCCTCCGATCAGCACGTCCACCGGGCCGTCCGTCACGGCCTGACGGGCTCGCACCGCGGCGGCCAGTACGTCGGCCATCACCGCCCGCCCCTTGATCTCCGCCACCGGACCGGGCTCTTCCCGCACGGCCCGCACACCGGGGAACAGCTCGCCCACCGAGGAGAGCAGCACGCTGGTCTCGCCGAGGCCGGGCAGGACTTGGCCGATGTAGCCGAGGAACACCGGGTTCGGGCCGAGGACCAGGACCCCCCGGTCCTCCAGCCGCCGGTCGGAGTAGAGGAGGTAGGCCGCCCGGTGCAGCGCCACGACCGTCTTGCCCGTGCCGGGACCTCCCTGCACCACGAGCACTCCGGCGTGCGGGGCGCGGATGATCCGGTCCTGTTCCGCCTGGAGGGTGGCGACGGCGTCACGCATGCGGCCGGTCCGGTCCGCGCGCAGCGCCGCCAACAGTGCGGCCTCGCCGGACAGTTGGACGTCCCCCGGCACTGAGCCGGCGCTGTCGAGCCATTCGTCGTCCACCCGGAGCACGGTGCGGGCCCTGGTGTGCAGGTACCGGCGGAGGGTCACGCCCTGGGGTGCGGCCGCGGTGGCGGTGTAGAAGGGGCGCGCGGCCGGGGCGCGCCAGTCGAGCATCAGCGGATCGTCCTCCGGCCGCAGGCCACGTATGCCGATCCGACCGAGGTACAGGCGGCTGCCGTCCGAGACGTCCAGCCGTCCGAAGCACAGTCCGTTCTCGGCCGCGTCGAGTGCGGCGAGCCGTCGGCCCAGCCGGTCCACGGTCGCGCCGCGCTCCAGCTGCCCCTGCGCCGTCCGCGCGTGTTCGCGCAGCGCCGCGGCCAGTTCCCGGGTCAGCTCCGCGCGGAGGGTGTCCACACGGGAGTGCAGGAGGTCGAGGTACGTCTGCTCGCGCGCCGTGTCCGACGGTTCGCTCGCTATGGGCGGGGAGGAAGTCACATCTGCTCCAGGTTGGCGGCCAGGTGAACGCTACGTGCGGCCCCATCTGCGTTTCACCCGATTGGCAATTTCTTGCCAACCCGTCCCGCCGTGCCGGGCTGCGCGGCTACGTTCAGAGCCGGCTCGGGGTCGGTCCTCCCGGCACCCCACCACACGACTGCGGATTCAGATGGGAAAGACATGCTCCTCGAAAACGCCCTCGTCCACTATTACGAAGAGGTCCGGGCGGCTCTGCGGGACCTGCTGGGGAATCCGGGCGACACGGCCGCGGACGAGTTCACGCCCGGCGTCGAACTGCCCGAACTGACGCCGCAGATGCGCGACTACCTCTCGGTCTCCGCCGTCGCGCACTCGCCCCTGCCGGCCTACCGGGGCAAGAGTCTGGCGCTGCTGGACCTGACGAAGAACCCCGCGACGATGACGACGAAGACCTTCGCCTCGCTCGTCATCGTGGCCCGGGCCGTCCGCTTCATCCAGGACACCGGCCAGCGCGTCACCATCGTCACGCCGTCATCGGCCAACAAGGCCAGCGCCATGCGCGACGCGGTCCTGCGGGCCATCGAATCGGGCCTGGTCCGGGCCGACCAGCTCAACGTCGTCGTGATCGTGCCGGAAGGCTCGGTCGGCAAACTGCGCGGCTCGGAGCTCCACACCGACCCCGAGCTGCGGGCGCGCAACCCGATCGCGGTGTACAGCGGCGACAACCCCGGGACGGTGAAGACCATCGCCCGCGGCTTCGTCGACCAGTACGGCCGGCAGCTCGAAGTCGACCGGAAGACCAACGTCTGGTACACGCTGCAGCTGGAGAACTACCTGGCCGCGGACGTGGTCCGGGCACTGGCCGAGTCGGAGTTCTTCCCGGCCGCGGCAGACGAGCCCCGCCTGCACGTGCACGCGGTGTCCAGCGCGTACGGCCTGCTCGGGCACGCCTACGGCCGGACGACGCTCCCCGCCGAGGTCCGCGACCGGACCCCCGCCTCGCAGTACTTCCTGGTCCAGCACCTCGGCGCCCCGGACATGGTCCTGAGTGTCTACAACGACGGCTCCACGGACCCGCGCCACCTGCCCTCGTACGCGTACCAGGACGACACCGGGCTCTTCACCCAGGACGAGAACCCGCGGTTCCCCGCGGTCACGTTCGACCCCCGGGAGACGCTCGACCCGACCTTCTACACCCGCAACCCGCCCACCTCGGAGCGGATGAACGAGCTGATCCACGGGCAGGGCGGCGGCGGCATCGTGGTGTCCCTGGCCGAGTGCCTCGCCCGGTACGGACAGGCCCGGGCCTTCCTCGCCGAGGCCGGCATCCGCCTCCCGGCGAACCCGACCGCGGTCCGCGAATGGTCGCTGGTCATGGCCGTCGTCGGCATCCTCAACGCCATCGACCGGGGCCTGGTACCGCAGAACGACATCCTCGTCCACGGCTCCGGCAGCTACGCGGCCGGCGACTTCGCGAGCATGACCGTCCGCGACGCCCACCGCGTCCAGGACGTCGAGGCCATGCGGCAGCTGGTCCTCGACGCCACGGACCTGTAAGCGTCCCGCCGCGCCCGACCACCGACCGAGCACCCACCCACCGACCGAGCACCGATCGACCGCCGAGGAAGAGTCACGTGTCCCCAAGCGCTCCCCGCCCGCGATCCGCGATCCACCAACGCCTGCGCATGCGTGCCGGATATCTCTGGCGCAACAGCAGCAACCCGTGGCTCACGCGTCTACGGACCGCCTGGGACACCCGCGACCGGGCGGTGTTCCCCGCCGCCCGCTCGGATCTCGGCGGTCTCTCGGTCAGCTACTCCGGTCTCGCCGAAGGGCTCGCGTACACCCTCGACTTCACCGAACTGCGCCGTGAGGACGGCGCGCACGGCGCCGAGCGCGTCATGGCGCAGCTGACCGGGCGCGGCCTGAAGTCCCCCGCCCGGCTGCCCGACACCGACATCACCATCGTGGGCACCAGCACCGCCAGGGCACGTCGACTGCCCACGGCGGCCTCGCTCGTCATCCCGATGCGCGTGCACTTCGTCATCGACTTCGATGCCGACGACGACGCCGGGTCCGCGCGCCGGCGCATCTCCAAGCGCGAGCGCGAGCAGTTCAACCGCGACTCGCGCCGGCACGACTGGCGGTGGGGCCCGGTCCGCGATCCGGAGTGGTTCGACGTCTTCTACGACCGCTTCTACCGGCCCACCATGTTCAACCGGCACGGGAACCGGGAGCGGACCGAGACCAAGGACGTGTCCTACGAGTGCCTGTTCCGCACCGGCCGGATGTTCGCGCTGTACGAGGACGGCGAACCCGTCGGCGGCGCACTGTGCCACTGGGACCGCACGACGGCCACGCTGACCCTGCGCCTGCTCGGTGTGCTCGACGGCGCGCAGGAGCACTACGACCACGGCGCGTTCAAGGCCGTCTACCACTTCCTGATCGGCTGGTCGGCCGACCACGGCGTCCGCCGGCTCGACTTCCAGGGCACGGAACCCTTCCTCAGCAAGGGCACCTACCAGTGGAAGCGCCGGTTCGGCACCCGCGTCGTCCTGCCGCCCAACCATTTCGGCAGCAAGCGGCTGTGGCTTCAGGTGCGCCGCGACACCCCCGAGGTCCGGGACTTCCTCGTGGCCAACCCCGTGCTCGCCGAAGCGGCGGACGGGGTCCTGGAGGCGGTCTACTTCCACGACGCCGGACGACCGGCCCGCACGGACTACTCGGCGAAGTCTCCCGGCGTGGAGCGCATCCGGATGATCGACCTGGACGTGTTCCTCGCCGCAGTCCCGCAGGGCTCCACCGGCGCCACTGCCCAGGACTCCACGGAAGGGGCCCTCGCATGAACCACTCCCCCTGGTACGGGTCCGCCCCGCTCCCGCTCGACTCGCGGCTCCCCCTGCCGCAGGTCAGCGGCGAACTCGCCCGGGTGAAGGCCGGCGAGTACGCCCATGTCGTCCCCACGGGGGTCTCGGCCCGTCCCGTCGTGCTCCCCCGCGCCTCCTACGACGAACTCTTCGCGGCGTCGTCCGTACTGCTGCGGCTGCTGCGCCGGTGTCTGCTGGAATCCGCGCCCACCGCGGCCGGCCGCATCGCCGCGCTGGGCGCCGACCCCCAGATGTACCCGCTGTTCATGGACGGTCCCGCCGAGGAGGACTACGCCACCTGCATGGCGCGGCCCGATGTCCTGGTGAGCGCGACCGGCCCCAAGTTCCTCGAATTCAACATCGGCTCCGGCATCGGCGGAGTGGTGGACACCGCGCTGCACTCCGCGGCCTGGGTAGCGGCGTTCGGCGGCCCCGACCGGATGCCGTTCCACGCGGTCGACCCGCTGGCCGTGCGCGACGAGATCTTCGTCAAGGCGGTCCGCGAGCTGGGCGTGAGGCCGGCCGTGGCCGTCGTCGGCTCACTGCGGGACTACGCGCACGCGCCCCGCAGCTATTTCGAGATCCAGGCGGAGTCCCTGCGCAAGCGGGGCCTGGAGGCGGAGTTCTTCGAGCCGGAGGAGCTCCCCGCGGCCGTCGGGCGCCCCGGGGGCCGCGGCTACCAGTTGGGGCTGCGCCACTTCACCGTCCTGGAGTGGCGCGACCGCGGCATCGGCTTCGCCCCCGTACGGGAGGCGCTGGACGCCGGGTGCCGGCTGCTGGCTTCCCAGAGCGCCTATCTGATCGCCAACAAGAAGGTGCTGGGGTGGGTCTCCGAGGGGAGACCGTGGATGACGGACCGCGAGCGGGAAGCCGTGGACCGCTACCTTCCGTGGACCCGCGTCGTCAGCGACCGCCCGGCCGGGTGGCGCGGCGCCACCAAGCCCGTCGCGGAGCTGCTGCTCGACCACCCCGAGGAGTTCGTCCTCAAGCCCGCCATCGGCATGAGCGGCCAGCAGGTGCTCATCGGCCGCAGCTGCGCCCCCGACGTCTGGAGCCGGGCGGTGCGGGAAGCGGCCGCCGCCGAGGACCACATCGTCCAGGAGTACGTGGAACCGGTCCCCCACCTCATGGAATTCATGGAGGAGGACGGCCGCGGCTCCCACCGGGCCGAGGTCCTGCCGGTCTTCAGCCCGTTCCTCTTCGACCACCGCGACGCCGGCTGCATGGTGCGCTACCTCCCGCCCGAGCAGCAGGGAGTCGTCAGCATCAACGGTCACGGCGCCCTGCCGAACGTGGCGTTCGCGGCCCGCTGACCCCGCGCTCTTCCCCGCGCCCGCCCACTCGCACCACCCGCACCACCCACACCGCCCACACCGCCCGAGGAGAGTTCCGCCATGTTCCGCACCATGATGAAGTCCAAGATCCACCGCGCGACGGTCACGCAGGCCGATCTGCACTACGTCGGCTCCGTGACGGTCAGCTCCGACCTCATGGAAGCCGCCGACCTGCTGCCCGGCGAGAAGGTCGACATCGTCAACATCAACAACGGCGCCCGGCTGTCCACGTACGTCATCGAGGGCCCCCGCGACTCCGGAATCATCGGGATCAACGGCGCAGCCGCCCGGCTCGTCAGCCCCGGCGACCTCGTCATCCTCATCGCGTACGCCCAGGTCTCGGACGCGGAAGCCCGCGACCTCAAGCCGCACGTGGTCTTCGTCGACGAGCGGAACACGGTGCTCTCCGAGGGCAGCGACCCCGCCGACGCCCCGGCCGGCACCGGCCTGCTCCGCGGCGACCTGGTCGCCGGGTGACCACCTGCCGACGACGTCCTTACTTCTTGCCTTCCTGAACGAGCGGGGAACACGCACGATGAACGGCCTGATCACGTGGATCTACCAGTCCGAGGACTCGGATCCGACCGAGGTGGAACGCTTCGAGGAGAGCATCACCCGACGCTACTCCGCGCTCTCCGAGCCGCGCGGGTTCGATTTCCGGGTGATCAGCGCGACCGAGCTCATCCCCTCCTGTGTGGGGAAGCCCGTACTGCGCTACCGCGGCGAAGATCTGCTGGAACACCGGCAGTGCTACATCGTCGAGGACATGAGCACGGACCCGCAGGGCCTGCACGCCCTGCGCGCGGTCTACCGCACCATCGCGGCGAGTGACTCGGTCCTGCTGAACCGCTCCTTCGACGGCCCCGACTACCTGGAGCGGGACAAGCTCGCGCTCCTGCAGCACGCCGCGAGCCTGGGCGCGCCGACGCCCGGGACGGTCACCATCCCGCCGGGCAAGTACGCCCGCAGGGCGATCGCCGAGGCCCGGCGCATGCTCGGCGACGGCCCGTACATCGTGAAGCCCAGGGAGATGTCCAGCGGCACGGGCGTCCTGCGGATCGAGGGCGAACAGCAGCTCGCGGCCGCGGTCGACATCGTGGCCCAGAGCGACTCCGGCTACATCATCCAGCCGCTGATCGCCCACCACGGGGACATGCGGGTGTACGTGGCCGACGGCCGGGTGGTCTCCTCCCTGACCCGCCGCCCGAAGCAGGACGGCTACCTGGCCAGCGTCAGCCAGGGCGGATCGATCGAGGTGAACGACGACCACCTCCAGGTCGCCGACCACTGCGAGCGCATCGCGAAGAGCCTGGATGCCGAGTGGATGTGCATCGACTGGCTGATGACCGACTCAGGCCCCGTCCTCAACGAATGGAGCACGGCCCACGGAGGCTTCACGATGATGCCCGAGCCCCAGCGCACTCAGGTGGCCGACGCGTTCTTCGGCTGGATAGGCCGCAAGTACCACGCCCGGGGCTAGCCGGTCCCGTAGTCCTCGACCAGGTCCGCGATGAGCGCGAGCAGCGCGTCGGCCCGGTGCCGGTCCTCGCGCTGATCGCGCAGGGCCCGGTCGAGTGCACGGAGTTCGGTCAGGGCGACCGGATTGCGGTTCCACAGGGCGTCGAGCTGCGACGAGGTGACGAGGTCCAGGCAGCGGGTGAACAGCAGCCGCGTGGCCGTGGCGGGCGGAGCCGGGTCCGGGGCGGCGTAGCCGCTGGTCAGGTAGCGCACCGGATCCGTGAGGCTCCAGCCGACGACGGTTCCGTGCTGGACCAGGAGCGCCGCGTCCGGCGCGATGCCGATGCGGGCGTCCAGCGGCTCGTCCAGGACATCGAGGTCACGCAGGCAGGTCAGCGCGGCGTCCCCGGGAGCACGGCACAGCTCCGTGGTCACTTCCAGACGGAAGTCCCTGGCCTCGTCCGCACGGAGACCCCCCGGCCGGACGGCGGGCGAGGCGGGAACGCGGGCGCTGTCCTCGGGATCGGCGGCCTCGCCGGGGACGTCGAACTCGGCCCCGACCAGTTCCCGGCTCGCCGGATCGAAGCGGAATTCGTCGGGCGTGTCCCACAGCCAACCCTGGCTGCCGAACGTGTCGAGCTGGAACCGCTCGCGCTCCATCACGTCCTTGTACGTCGCGATGCACACGCGGAAGTCCCGGAAGGCGAACCTCGGTGCGATGCACAGGGGTTCGTCCGTCACGGTCGCGGTCCAGTCGCCGTCGAGGGTGAGCCTCACCCGTTCCCGTAGTCCTCCACATAGGTGGCGATCAGCTGGAGCAGGGCGTCGGCCCGGTGCCGGTCCTCGCGCTGATCGCGCAGGGCCTCGTCGGCGGCCCGCAGTCGGGCCAGCGCGGCCGGTTCGCCGTCCACCACGTCCTCGACCACCGGCGTGGTGACCAGGTCCAGGCATTCGGTGAGCAGGCGGCGGGTGGCGGGGGACGGCGGACCCGGATCAGGGTCGACGAAGCTGCTGGTCAGATACTGCGCGGGATCGGTGAGGCTCCAGCCGACGACGGCGCCGCGCTGGACCAGGAGGGCGACATCGGGTGCGATGCCGATACGGGCATCCAGCGGCTCGTCCAGCACGTCGAGGTCGCGCAGGCCGGTGAGCACAGCGTCCCCGGGGGCCCGGCACAGCACCGAGCACCTCTCGTGCCGGAAGTCGCGGGCCTCATCGGCGCGAAGCCCGCCCGGGCGTACTTCGGGTAGGAGGGGAAGGCGGGCGACCTCCGCGGCGGAGGCGGACTCCTCCGGCCAGTGGAACTGCGCCGCGACCAGCTCGCGGCTGTCCGTGTCGAACCGGAGGACGTCGGGCGCGTCCCACAGCACCTCCTGGCTGCCGAAGGTGTCCGCGAGGCAGCGCTCACGCTCCGCCACATCCGCGTAGGGCGCGATGTCGACTGAGGCGTCACCGGTGAAGCGGGGCGTGATGCGCATCGGTTCGTCCGTCAGCGTCGCGCGCCAGTCGCCGTCGAACGTCAACTTCGTGGTCATTCCTGCCTCATCTGATCTGCTTTGCCGGGGCCATGTATCCGTCCTTCAGCGGAACCTTGCCGTCCACGAGGTCCTGGTGGGTTATCGGCGGGTGGGGGTCCGTGGGATTCCCGCCGAGCGCCTTCGCGCCGGAATCGCCCTTGAGCCCGGACGAGCCATAGGCCGTAATGGCCTGGCCCTGGGTCTGGCCGGGCCCGTCAAGCACGACGATGTCCTCGCCCTGCCGGAAGATGAGCCTCTGGCCTGTTCCCGTCGACTGGTACACGGCATCCGGATTCTTCAGGATTTCAGTGACCCGTTCGTCGCTCATCGCGTGCCTCGTGTCCCCGTGGTACTCACTGTGCTTCCTGAACCCCCCGTCCTCTGCCCTCTCGATGACGTCGTCCACGACCTTGTTGAGTCGTTTCTCTGCCTTCTCCTCCTTCGTGTACTTGGGCATGAGGCCCAGGGGGTCGCACCCGCCGTGCGGGTTGGACACGTACGCGACGGGGTTCGGGGCGGGGGCCAGCCCGAGGGGGTCCGGGGAGGTGTAGCGGCCGGTTTCCGGGTCGTAGTGGCGGAACAGGTTGTAGTGAAGACCGGTCTCGGGGTCGTAGTACTGGCCGGGGAAGCGGAGCGGGGTGTAGGTGCTGCTGTCGCGTGACCAGGCGGTGGTGCCCCACAGGGTGGCCCGGGAGCGCCAGGCGATGTCGCCGGACTCGTCGATCAGTTCGGTGGGGGTGCCGATGAGGTCGGTGGCGATGGCGAAGAACCGGCGGTCGATCTCCTCCTGGCGGTCGTCGGCCGTGAGGATGCGCTCGGTCTGGGCCAGGGGGACGCCGCCGCGGTGGTCCCAGGTGAGGGCGACCGTGTTCGGCTGGTGCGGCTGGTGGCTGGTCTGTTCGCACAGGGTCAGGCCGTCCCAGGTGAAGCGGACCTCCTCGGCCACGCTCTCCCCGTCGCCCGCCAGGCGCTGCTTCGCGATGCGGCGGCCGAGCGGGTCGTAGCGGTACCTCCACCGCGTCCCGTCGGGGGTGGTGACGGAGGTGAGGCGGTTCTCGGTGTCCCACGCGTAGCGCCAGGTGTCCGGCTTGCGGGAGAGCCGGGTCTTCTGCCGCAGGGTGACGCGGCCGAGGGCGTCGTACTCGAAGCGGACGCCTCCGGCGCGGGTGAGGCTGGTTCCCGTGTACGTGCGCGGGCCGGTGGCCTCACCGCCGGGGTGGCCGGAGGGCCAGGACGCCGAGGTCTGGTTGCCGGCGTCGTCGTAGGCGTACCGCTCCGTCCAGCCCTGGGCATGGACGGCGGTCACCCGGCCCGCCCGGTCGAGGTCGAAGGTGCGGGTGCCCGCCAGCCGGTCCGCGACGGATGTCAGATGGCCGTCGGCGCGGTAGCCGTAGGCACGGCTGTTGACGGAGCGCCCCGCGGCGGTCACCTGCTGCTCGGAGAGCCGTCCGGCCTCGTCCCAGGCCGAGGTCATGGTGATCGTGTCGCCGAAGGCGCGTGCGAGCTCGCGGCCGGCGGCGTCGTGGGTGAAGTCGACCCGGTGGCCCCCGGTGGTGAGGCGGTGGGCCTGTCCGTCGGCGCCGTAGGCGTAGGCGTAGGAGGTGACGTGTCCGGTGGGTGTGGTGCGGCGGGTGCGGCGGCCCAGGACGTCGTAGGCGTAGCTGATGGGGCGGCCGTCGACCAGTTCGGTCTTGGTGCGTCCGCGACGGTCGTACTGGTAGCGCAGTTCCCCGTCCGGTCCGGCCGCCTCCAGCAGCCGTCCGGCCCGGTCGTAGGCGTAGTGCGTCACCCGGCCGTCGACGTCCTTGGTGATCGCCTGGCCGAGCTGGTCGCGTTCGAACGCGATGGTCCCGCCGAGCGCGTCGACGCGGGCGGCCAACCGGCCCGCGGCGTCCAGCCGGTAGGTGAGGGTGCGGCCGTCGAAGTCGGTCTCGGAGACGATGTTGTCGGCGGCGTCGTACGTGTACGTCCAGGTCAGCCCGTGCGGATTGGTGACGCGGGTGAGGCGCAGCGCGGAGTCGTGCTCGAACTCGTAGCGTGCGCCGTCGGGTCCGGTGCGGGCGACCGGCAGGTCGCAGTGGGTGTACTCGAAGCGGGTGACCGCGCCGGTCGCGTCGGTGCGGGCGAGCAGGTTGCCCTCGCCGTCGTACGTCCACGACTCGGTGGCTCCGTCGGGGCCGGTGCGCCGGGCGAGCTGCCCGTCGGCGCTCCATTCCAGGCGGGTGACACCGCCCACAGGATCGGTGATGAGGACCGGTCGGCCGAGGGCGTCGCGCTCCGTGCGGGTCACGGCGCCGGCCGGGTCGGTCACCTCCACGGGCAGCCCCGCCGCGTCGCACACCACGTGGGTCGTGGCTCCCCCGGCGTCGGTGAGCGAGGTGAGGCGGGCCCCGTCGTCGTAGGTGTAGCGGGTGGTGGCGCCGGCCGGGTCGGTGACCGCCGTGCGGTTGCCCCGTTCGTCGTACTCGTGGAGCATGCGTGCGCCGTCCGGCGCGAAGACTTCCACGGGCAGGCCGAACGGGCCGCGCACGGTGTGCAGTTCGCTCCCGTCGGGGCGGACGGCGCGGACGGCGCGGCCCTCCTCGTCGTACGAGAAGACGGTCGTGAGGCCCAGCGGGTCGGTGCGGGACAGCAGGTTGCCGCGCGGATCGTAGGTGAAGCGGGTGGTGTGGCCGAGCGGATCGGTGATCGCCAGGAGTTTGCAGCCGGGGCCGAAGAGGTGGCGGGTCGCGTGTCCGTCGGGGGTGGTCAAGGTGGTGGTGTGGTGGCCCGTCTGCGGGTCGGGCTCGGTGTACGACAGGGTGATCTGGATGTGGCCGGCCTCGCCGCCCTCCGCCACGACGCGGTCGCGGTCGTCGTAGACGTAGTCGTAGCGGCTGGCGTTGGAGTCGATCCAGGCGATGACGCGGCGGCGGTCGTCGTAGACGAAGCGGGTGGTGGCGCCCGACGGCTTGGTGGCCGTGGTGAGGTTGCCGTCCTCGTAGCCGTAGCCCATCAGGGGCAGGTCCGCGCCGCCCTCGCCCGCGCCGGCCAACGACAGGGCGGTGACCAGGCCGTCTCCCACGGTGAAGTTCACCCGGTGGCCGGCCGAGTGCACCAGGGCCAGCGGCAGACCGTCCTCGTCCCGGTCGACGGTGATGGTGTGGCCGTTGCGCTCGGTGATGGCGCAGAGCCACGCTTCGCCGTCGCCGCCCGGTTCGCTTCCGGAGGGGGCGGCGAAGTGGAAGACCAGGCCGCTGTCGGGCTCGGTGACCGTGTAGTCGCCGTCGGCGTCGCGGGCCAGCAGGGTACGGGCCCTGCCCTTGTCCGGCCGGGTGGGCAGACCGGGAGCCGGGTGCGGGTACGCGATCAGGAGGCCTTCGGCGGTGACGTGGATGACGCCGGCCTCGTCGATCTCCAACCGCTCGTCGACCGTGGACGTCCAGGCCGGCCCGAGGAAGCGCCCGACCGGGCAGCCGGATTCCGTGCGGCGGGTGAAGACCAGCGGCAGGATGCCGGGGAGTTCGATGTCGGTCTGGGGCAGGAACATCCGGCCCGTGGCGAGGTCCACCGGGTCGCCGGCGCCGTTGCGGTCGCCGTCCGCGGTGTTGTGGGTGCCGTCCGGGGAATCTTCCACCCGTTCGCGCACCTTCGGGCCCTTGACGTCGTCGAGGTGCCGGGCGGCGGAGCCGACCTTCTTCAGCGAGCCCAGGCCCTTGGAGCCGATGAGTTCGGGGAGGAGCTTGCCGACGCCTTCGGACGGGTCCTTCATGAAGTCGTCGAGCATCTGCTTGCCGGCGCCCCACGGGTCGTTGGCCATGGTGACCAGGCCCGCGGCCGTCGAGTTCAGGCTGGTGAGGTACTCGGCGGGGTGGGTGAGGTTGTAGGGGTCCATCGGGTTGAGCGCGCGGGCGAAGTTGGCGATGCCGGCCGTGCCCTTGACGACGCCGCCGAGCAGGTGGGTGGTGGCGAGGTCCAGGTAGTCGAGGCCGTCGCCGAGCTGCTCGGTGTACGAGGGCTTGGGCGGGGCGGCGTCCCGGGCCGCCTTGATGGCGGTGCGGAGGTTCTCGGCGACCTCGTTGCGCTGCTTGCGGGCGTTGTCGAGCTTGTCCTGCGCGGCCGTGGCCATGGCCTTGCCCGGGTCGGGGTAGTCCTTCCCCGGGCGGGGCGGCAGGTTGTCCTTCTTCGCCGTGTACGCGTCGTTGTATGCGTTGACGAGCTTGTTGTGGGCGGTGCGGGCGTCCTCGGAGGCCTTCTTCGCCTTGTTGTAGTCGTCGAGCGCCTCCTTGGCCTTGCCCTGGGCCCACTCGACCGTCTCCGCGAAACGGCCCATGGCGTCGGCGGCCTTCCCGAAGGCGTCGGAGGCCTTGAACCAGCGCGGCGGCTCCTTCGCGACCGAATCGCGGAACGCGCCGGCGGTCTCGCCCTTGAGCCCGTCCGGCCGGGTGAGGCTCTTGAGGCCGTTGCCGACGGATTCGAAGGCCTTCCTGAAGTCGTTCAGGTGGGCGACCTGCTCGCGGATCTTCGAAGGGCTGCCGTAGACCAGCTTCTTCGGGTCCTCGGTCTGGCCGAGTTCGAGTTCCGCGACGTCGGCGCCGAGCCGGTTGGCGGCGGAGCGTGACTTGTCCCGGATCCAGTCGCCCGCATCGTCGAGGCCGACTTCCTCCGCCAGGTCGGCGGTCTTGTCGCCGGCCCATTCGATGGCGTCGCCGACCCCCTCGGCGGCGTCCTCGGCAAGGTCCTCGACGGAGTCGGGTATGTAGTCGCGCCAGCCCATCAGTTACCGCCCCCGTCGCCCTTCGCCTGGTCCAGCAGGTCTTTCAGCGAACCGATCTTGCCGGTGGAGGTCACCGTATCCTTGGTGTCGGACCAGGTCTGCTTGATGTCCTGCGCGCCCTTCTCGAAGGACTCGGCGCTGTAGTCCGGCTCGTAGACGTCCGCGCTGAAGATGTCGCCCCAGTCCTTCTGCTCGATCTCGTCCTCGCTGGCGTGCGGATTGCCGTACGCGGAGTTCACCGCCACCTTGAACGCGCCCTGGATGTACTGGTCCTCCTCCCACATCGTCCCCGCGGCGATGCCGAGGTTCGCGGCCAGGGTGGAGGCGTCCTGGATCAGGGCGCGCACTCCCCACTCCCAGCGCTCGCAGAAGTCCTCGAAGTCCGTGGCGAGCCCGGCGTGCCCGGTCTCCATCCCGGTCATCGACAGGTTCTCGAAACCCGCGCCCTGCGAGGCCCCGGCCGCATCGCCGGACTCCCGCAACTCCGCTATCGCGGCCCGAAGCCCGACCTGGATCGATGCGACCGCCGCCGGCGAAACCTCCAGGTCCCCGTCGCCCGCCATCAGGCCACCGCCCCGCCGGCGGCGCGGCCGGCAGCCCGGTCGGCAGCGACGTCGACGGCACACTCATCGGGGACGATCCCCGCGACCGGCGGGAACAGCATCGAGCCGTCCGCATCGGCCACGTTCACCGCCACCCCGGCCGGCCCGTCCACCTGCGGAACGACCGCATCGACGAGCCGCGCGCCGAGGACCGCCAGGAACGGCCACTCGCGGCCGTCCTCCCCACGGGCCCGGGCGAACCGGAACAGCGCCTGCTCGTCGGTGAACGCGTAGAACCAGCGGATCCCGCCCGACAGGGCCGACATCAGCCCACCGGCGGCGTCACCACCAGCGCCGCCAGCAGCGGCAGCGGCAGTGCCGGCGACCGGAACGAGCAGGGCGGCGCGGCGGAACTCGCCCACCAAACGCCCCGGATCCCCCCGGCCCTCGCGGTAGTCGGCGATCTCTTCGGTCAACCCCATCGCGGTGCGCCCCCTCCGCATGATCCGCACACGAGGGAAAAACAATACCTTCATCACGAAACGGCTTGAAGTCGGGCGATGGTGCCCCGCAGGAGGGCCCGACTTCCGGCATGCGCCGTGCCCTGGTGCGGGGCACCCTGAAACGGGGACAGGCAGGCGGAGGTGGTACCGGTGGCCGAGACGGCGACCTCCCGGCAGCCGTCGAGCGCTCAGCGGCGCATCCTCGCCCCGCTGGCGCTCGCGCAGTTCATCTGCAGCTTCGCCGGGTCCAACATGAACGTGATGATCAATGACATCAGCGAGGACCTCGACACCACCGTCCAGGGGGTGCAGATCGCGATCACGATCTTCCTCCTGGTCATGGCCGCGCTGATGATCCCCGGCGGCAAGCTGACCGACCTCTACGGCCGCAAGCGCTGCCTCCTGGTCGGCCTGGTCATCTACGGCATCGGCGCCCTGCTGAGCGCCGCCGCCCCGGGTCTGGGCGTACTGATCCTCGGGAACTCGATCCTGGAAGGCGTCGGAACGGCCCTGCTCATTCCGCCCGTCTACATCCTCACCACGCTCATCTTCACGGACCTGACCTCTCGGGCCCGTGCCTTCGGCGTCATCATGGCGCTGGGCGGCATCGGCGCCGCCGCCGGGCCGCTGATCGGCGGGCTCATCACCTCGTGGCTGAGCTGGCGTGCGGCCTTCGTGTTCCAGGCCCTGGTCATCGTTGTGATCATCGTGCTGAGCCGGGGCCTGCGGGACCCGCTGCCACCCGACCCGACGCGCCCCTTCGACGTCACTGGAGCGGTCCTCTCGGCCACCGGACTCATCCTCGTCGTCATGGGCATCCTCGCGGCCGACAACAACGTCTGGCTGATGATCGCCCTGCTCGTCCTGGGCGCCCTCGTGCTCCTCTGGTTCTTCCTGTCCGTACGGGCCAAGGAGCGGGCGGGGAAGGAACCCCTGCTGTCGACCAGCCTGTTCCGCGACCGCACCTCCAACCTGGGCCTCGTCACGCAGAACGTCCAATGGCTGCTGCTGATGGGTTCCTCGTTCACCATCGCCGCCTACCTCCAGGTCGTGCGCGGCTACGACGCGATCCAGACCGGCGTCGTCTTCACCGCGGCCACCCTCGGCCTGCTCGTGTCTTCGCTCGCCGCCGAACGACTCGCCTCGCGGCGGCCCCAGCGGACCCTCATCATGACCGGCTTCATCGTCACCATCGCCGGCGTCGTCATCCTGATAGCGATGGCCGGCTCCTCCCCGAACCCCTGGGCCCTGACCCCCGGACTGCTGCTGATCGGACTGGGCCTCGGCGTGATGCTGACCCCCTCCGTCAACATCGTCCAATCGAGCTTCCCCGAAGAGCGGCAGGGCGAGATATCCGGCCTCTCCCGCAGCGTGTCGAACCTCGGTTCCTCCCTCGGCACGGCGGTCGCCGGCACCATCCTCGTCGCCGGCCTGACCACCGGCGCCTACGCCGCCGCAATGATCACGCTGGCCGTGATCGGACTCGCCGGACTCGCCGCGGCCGTGCTCCTCCCCGGGCGGCCGTCTCCGGCCGCCGCGCGCCCGGAGGGCGATCTTGGCGGGTCGAGCCGAGAATGACCACGAGAGGGGTGACGTGTGATGGCGGACGGGAGAGCCGAACGCATCGCGGATTTCGTCGAGCCGCTACGGGTGCGACCGGGATCGAAGGTGCACCTGGAACGGGACTTCGATCCCCGCTACAAGGCAGGTATGAAGAAGCGGGAAGGCGTCGAGCTGCTCCAGACCGGGGTGTCGTTGCTGGCCGAGTACCAGGAGCGGCTGGCCGCCCAGGACACGTACGGCGTGGTGCTGTGCCTCCAGGCGCTCGACGCCGGCGGCAAGGACGGGACGATCCGCCACGTGATGAGCGGCGTCAATCCCCAGGGCGTACGGGTCAGCAGCTTCAAGGTGCCGTCCTCCGAGGAACTCGACCACGACTACCTGTGGCGTTACGCCCAGCGGCTGCCCGCGCGCGGCGAGATCGCGATCTTCAACCGCTCGCACTACGAGGAGGTCCTCGTCGTACGGGTCCACCCCGAGATCCTCCTGCGGCAGAAGCTCCCGGAGCACGGGCCCGGGACGGGCATCTGGGACCGCCGCTACCGGGAGATCAACCGCTGGGAGCGCTATCTCACGGACAACGGGTTCAAGGTCGTGAAGATCTTCCTGAACCTGTCCAAGGAGGAGCAGCGCACCCGCTTCCTGAAGCGGATCGACCTGCCGGAGAAGAACTGGAAGTTCTCCGCGGCCGACGTCCGGGAGCGGCGCCGGTGGGACGACTACCAGCTCGCGTTCTCCGAGATGCTGTCCGCCACGAGTACGCGCTGGGCGCCGTGGTACGTCGTACCGGCGGACCGGAAGTGGTTCGCGCGGATCTGCGCGGCGGCGGTCCTCGCGCACACGCTGATGGATATCGATCCGCAGTTCCCCGTGATGGCGCCGGAGGCGCGCAAGGACCTCCTCGTCACGAAGCGGAGCCTGGAGCGGGAGGCCCCTGCCGGGGCCCCGGCCGATCCGTACGCCGCCCGGCACCCGTCGGCGGACCGGGCCGGCGGGCACGGGAAGAAGACGCGAAAGAAGCGCGGCTAGCAATCCTCGGACGGCGCGCGAGCGGCGCGGATCCCTGCGCGGCCCCGGATCGGAGGCACCACCATGACAGTGCGGTCGGATTCCGTGGCGGAACAGCCCCGGGCTGCCGGGGGCGGCTGGTACACGCGCTCTCCCGAGGAGGTCGCGGCGGCGTTCGGTGTCGATCCCGCCGTCGGTCTGTCCGCGGCTCGGGCCGCGGAACTCCTGGCCGCGCACGGCCCGAACGCGCTCCCCGAGGAGGAGCGGATTCCGGCCTGGCACCGGTTCCTCGCGCAGTACCGCAGTTACATGCAGATCGTGCTCGTGGCCGCCGCGATCGTCTCGCTGGTCATCCAGGAGTGGACGACCGCGATCCTGCTGATCGTGCTGACCCTGCTGAACGCGGTCGTGGGACTGCGCCAGGAGGGCAAGGCCGAGAGCGCCATGAACGCGCTGAAGTCGATGATGAAGGCGACGGCGCGGGTGCGCAGGGACGGTACGGAGGCCGAGATCCCCGGCGAACAGCTCGTCCACGGCGATGTCGTGCTCATCTCCGCCGGGGACCAGGTGCCGGCGGACGGGCGTCTCATCGCGGCCAGCGCCCTGCAGATCGACGAGTCGGCGCTGACCGGTGAGAGCGTTCCCGCCGCGAAGGAGACCGGCGCGCTGACGGGCGGCCGGCCGGCGCCGGGCGACCAGACGAACACGGCCTTCATGAACACCCCGGTCACGCACGGCAGCGGCGTCATGGTCGTCACCGCGACCGGGGCGGGCACCGAGCTCGGCAAGATCTCCGGAATGCTGTCGGCCACCGAGAAGGAAGTGCCGCCGCTCACCAAGGAGCTGGACCGGCTGACCCTGTGGATCACGGCGGCGGCGGGCCTGACCATGATCGTGATGTTCGCCCTGGGACGGCAGCGCGACCAGGCCTGGGACGTCCTGTTCGTCAGCGCGGTCTCGCTGGCGATCGCGGCCATCCCCGAGGCCCTGCCGACCGTGACCCAGGCGATCCTGTCTGTCGGGAGCCTGAACCTGGCGAAGCGGAACGCCATCGTCAAGGAGCTGCCGTCGGTCGAGACGCTGGCGTTCACGTCGGCGATCAACTCGGACAAGACCGGCACGCTGACGATGAACCAGATGACCGCCGTCGAAGTGCTGAGCCCCACCGACCGGTACACCGTGTCGGGCACGGGCTACGGACTCGAAGGCAAGGTCCACCACGCCGCCGGGTCCGCCGCGGGGATCGAGGACGCGATCCTGCCGTACGTGGTGGCCAGCGACGCCAAGCTGGTGGGCGGCGAGGTGGTGGGCGACCCCACCGAGGGCGCGCTGCTGGTGCTCGCGCACAAGGCCGGCCTGGACACCGACGCCACCCGAGCCGCCCTTCCCCGGCTCGCCACCCTCCCGTTCGACCCCGAGTACAAGTTGATGGCCACCTTCCACTCGGCGGCCGACGCCTCCGGGCGGCAGGTCGTGCGCTGCTTCGTCAAAGGTGCGGGCCCGGCGGTGATGGCGCGGGCGACCACCGCGCTCGCGGCGGGTGAAACGATCCCCTGGGACGCCGATCTGCTCCGTCGTGCCGAGGAGGCGAGCGAGCGGATGGGCGGGGAGGGGCGCCGGGTGATGGCCGCGGCCAGCCGTGACCTGGACCCGGACGGTTTCGATCCGGAGGGCGATCTGCTCGCGTACGTCACCGATCTGCGGATGGCCAGTCTCGTCGGCATGGTCGATCCACCCCGTGAGGAGGCGAAGGCCGCGGTGGCCGACGCGCAGGCGGCGCACATCCGGGTCCGCCTGGTGACCGGGGACGACGTCACCACCGGCGCGGCGATCGCCCGGCAGATCGGCATCCCCGGCGAGGCCGTCCTCGGCGCCGATTTCGCCGCCATGAGCGAGGACGAACAGCTCGCCCGCATCGAGAGGATCGGCGTGGTGGGGCGGGTCGCCCCGGAGCACAAGGTGCTGCTCGCGAACACGCTCAAGAAGAAGGGCGAGGTCGTGGCGATGACGGGGGACGGCGTCAACGACGCGCCGGCCATCAAGGCCGCGGACATCGGCATCGCCATGGGCAGCGGCACGGACGTGGCGAAGAACGCCGGCCGCATGATCCTTTCGGACGACAATTTCGCCACCATCGTCTACGCCGTGGAGCAGGGCCGGACGATCTACGACAACCTCACCAAGTACATCCGGTTCGTGCTGCTCCTGCTGGTCACGTTCGTGCTGACGTTCCTGGGGGCCACCGTCTTCAACATCGCCGCGGGTGAGCCCTTCACCCCGCCGCAGGTGCTGTGGATCCACTTCGTCGTCAACGCATCGTTCGGCTTCGCGCTCGGCTTCGACCGCGAGAGCGCCGGCCTCATGCGGCGCCGGCCGCGTCCTCGTGGGGAATCGGTGCTCACGCGGCCCGTGCTCGTCACGGTCGGACTGGGCGGCCTGGCGATCACCGTCCTCCTGCTCGCGCTGATCAAGCTAGGCCAGAACCAGTGGGACAGCGTGGAGACCGGGCAGTCGATCGCGTTCACGGCCTTCGCGCTCTGTCTGATCGTGGCCGCCTTCGAATGCCGCAGCGAGACGGAGTCCGTGCTGACGGCGTCGACCTTCGACAGCAAGCAGATGAACTGGGTCGCCCTGGCCCAGTTCGTACTCTCCGTGATGGTCACCCAAATGGACGGCTTCCGCCGCCTCCTCGGGACGACCGACATCAACGCCCGGCAGTTCGGCTGGGCGCTGCTGGCCGCGGTGGTGCTCCTGCTGGTGTGGGAACTGGGCAAGTTCGTGGCCCGCCGGTCGAGGGCCGTATGAGGAAGGCCCGTCCGTGACGACCCGGCACCGGGGCCACGGGGTCCTCACCCGTTTGCGGTCGGTCCCCGGGATCCGCGCGGCCTCGTCCTACCGGCGCGAGTGGCTGGTCAAGGACCTGGTCGCGGGAGTCGTCCTGACCACGCTGCTGGTGCCGCAGGGCATGGCGTACGCCGAGTTGGCGGGCCTGCCGGCCATCACCGGCCTGTACACGACGATCCTCTGCCTGCTCGGGTACGCGGTGTTCGGCCCGTCCCGGATCCTGGTGCTGGGCCCGGATTCCTCGCTGGGTCCGATGATCGCCGCCACGGTGCTGCCCCTGGTGGCGGCCGACGGGGATCCCGGCCGGGCCGTCGCGCTGGGGTCGATGCTCGCGGTCATGGTGGCGGCCATCATGATCCTGGCCTCGGTGGCGAAGCTCGGCTTCATCGCCGACCTGATCTCCAGGCCGACGATGATCGGCTACATGAACGGCCTGGCCCTGACCATTCTGATCGGCCAGCTGCCCAAACTGCTCGGCTTCAAGGTCGAGGCGGACAACCTGATCGGCCAGTGCGTCGGCCTCGTGCAGGAACTCGCCGACGGGGCGGCGGTGCCGGCCGCCGCCGCGGTGGGGCTGTGCGGGATCGCCCTGGTCCTGGTCCTGCAGCGCTTCCTGCCCAAGGTCCCCGCGGTGCTCGTGATGGTGGTCCTGGCGATCGCCGCGGCTTCCGCCCTCGACCTGGGCGCGCACGGCGTCGGCCTGGTCGGCGTACTGCCCGAGGGGTTCCCGCCCTTCACCCTCCCCGATGTGCGGCTCACCGACCTCGCGCCGCTGCTCGGCGGTGCGCTGGGCATCGCCCTGGTGTCGCTGGCCGACACGATCTCCAATGCGTCCGCCTTCGCGGCGCGCACCGGGCAGGAGGTGCGCGGCAACCAGGAGATGGGGGGCGTCGGTGCGGCCAACCTGGCGGCGGCCCTCTTCCAGGGCTTCCCCGTCAGCACGAGCGGCTCCCGGACTGCGGTGGCGGAGCGCGCGGGGGCCAGGAGCCAGCTCACCGGGGTCGTCGGAGCGGCGCTCATCGTCCTCATGCTCGTGCTGGCCCCGGGCCTGTTCCGCAACCTCCCCCAGCCGGCCCTGGCCGCCGTGGTCATCACCGCGTCGCTGTCCCTGGCCGACGTACCGGGAGCTGTACGGCTGTGGCGGCAGCGCCGGACGGAGTTCCTGCTGTGCTTCGCGGCCTTCGCCGGTGTGGCCCTGCTCGGCGTGCTGCCCGGGATCGCCATCGCCGTGGGCCTGTCGGTCCTCAACGTCTTCCGGCGCGCATGGTGGCCGTACGACACTGTGCTCGGGCGGGTCCAGGACCTGGAGGGCTACCACGACATCCGCTCCTACCCGCAGGCCGAACAACTGCCGGGCCTGGTGATCTACCGGTTCGACGCCCCGCTCTTCTTCGCCAACGCCAAGACGTTCCGGGACGAGGTCAGGCGGATGGCGGGCGCGGACCCGCGGCCGAGCTGGATCGTGGTCGCGGCGGAGCCCATGACCGACGTGGACACCACTGCCGCCGACATCCTGGAGGAGCTCGACGAGGAGCTCAACGCGGACGGCGTCCACCTCGTGTTCGCCGAGCTCAAAGACCCCGTGCGGCGGAAGATCGAGAGGTACGAACTCACCCGGACCATCGACCCCGAGCACTTCTTCCCCACCGTGGAGGCCGCCGTCCAGGCCTTCCGCCGGCGCACCGGAGCTCAATGGGCGCCCCCCGCCACCGACGGGACGTGACCGCCTTCCCGGTGGGAGGACTCCGACGCCGGCCCGCTCCGCCGCTCAGGCACCACCGTGTCCCGTCGCGGTCCGTCCCACGGTCAGCGCCAGCCGCCGCACGCGGCGCCAGTTCATCGGAGCCGTCGCGCGCGGCACGCCGGGACGGTGGCGGGGCACGCGCACGCGCAGGGCGCCGGGCGCGATGCGGCAGCGCACCGGTGTGGACAGCACCAGGGCCTCGCCGTCGACACCGACCGGGATGACGGGAGCGTCCGCGTCGACGACGACCTCACGGGCGGTGGCCTCGGTCAGGCCGCGGCCCTGCCCGCGGTGCAGCAGGAGCTCCGCCGCCTCGGCGGCGTTCGCGACCTCGACGCCCAGCACCCCCAGCTCACCGGAGTCCAGCCGCTCCCGTCGCCCCAGCCCGGCGGAATCCCCCCTCTGATAGGGGTTGTTGCTGACCAGCACGGCTTGGGGACCGTCCAGGGCCAGCGCATCCGCACGGACGCCCAGCCGCGCGCCGCTGTCGTGGGTCAGCAGGGCCGGCAGCATCTCCAAGGTGGTGCGGGCCTTGTCGTCACGGTAGGCGGGACTCTGCACGACTTCCGCGTACACGCCGAACGAGGCGCTGTTCACGAAGACGCGCCCGGTGCTCCCCTGCGCCGGTCCTCCCTCGTCGATGTAACCGAGGTCGACGCGCAGTTCGACGCCGTCGGTCAGTGCCTCCAGACACCGGGACGGATCCTGCCGGTCCAGGCCCAGGTCCATGGCGAAGTGATTGCGCGTGCCGGCGCTGATCACCATGAACGGGACGTCGTGCTCCACGGCCACGGCGGCCACCAGGGCCTGCGTACCGTCACCGCCCGCGACACCGAGCAGGTCGGCCCCGTCCGCGACGGCCTGCCGCGCCAGCTCGGCCACGTCCTGCCGCCGGGCCGGATCCAGTACGAAGACCTCGGCGCCCAGGTCCCTCGCCCGCTCCGCCAGGCGGAACTTCTCGACCTTTCCGCCGCCCGAGCGCGGATTCATGATCAGGAAGGGCCGCTCGGCCCGGACCGCGGCGTGCTCCGGCATGCCTGCCGCCGTGTCCTCGGCGAGAGCGGCCCGGCCCGCGGCAATGGCCAGGGCCCACAGGCCGAGCGAGACCAGCACGACCCACAGCAGCCCCGCCGTCGCGTACAGGAGTAGGACGGCGAGGGGTGCGACGACCACCAGCAGCACGGACAGCACCCTGATCCAGCCGGTGTGGGTGAGCATCCACCACACACCCGCCCCCGTGAGGGCCAGCCCTACCCAGCCCACCCCCATCAGCACGAGGCTCGCGAGGCCACCGAACACCAGCAGCACCACGGGCGCCGCCAGGCCCGCGACCAGGGACAGTCGGGCGGTCCAACTCCTACTCATGGCACAACCTCCCGCCTGGGGCGGCCTTCCGCCGCTCCGCCGGCTGCCGGACGGAAGCCGGGCACTGCCTTCAGGCTACGAGCGCCCACTCGGCTCGGCCCGCCCACGCGCCGGATGCGACCGCCCGGCACCGAATGGCACGACCGGCCGCGCCTTGGGACGATGACCGCGGAGGCACGCCATGACCAACAACCCGCCGGAACCTCCGTCGCACGAGCCGGCACCGCGCGAGCACCACCGACGGCTCCACCTCACGCTGCCCGGCTGCTGGGGCGCCCTCGTCCTGGCGTGCCTGTCCTTCACCCCGTCGCTCCTTCCCCGCGGAGGCGTACTCCAGGGGCTGGTCTGCGGCATCGGAGCGGCCATCGGGTACGGGCTGGGCGTGGTCGCGGCCTACGTGTGGCGCGCTTTCGCCGACCGGGACGCCCGCAGCGCCCCGCGCAGGTCGTGGCTGGTCCTGTTCGTCAGCGCGATCGTGCTCTTCGGCGTCTCGTTCGGGCTCGGGCAGTACTGGCAGCACGAGATCCGCGGGCTGATGGGGGTCACCGACTACAACGTCCTCGCCGCCGTCGCCTGCCCCCTCGTCGCCGCCGTCGTCTTCCTGCTCCTGCTCCTTGCCGGGCGGGGGCTGCGCGCCCTGTACCGCCGGGCCGCCGCCCTGCTCGGGCGCTGGATCGGCAGGCGGGCGGCGCGGGTGGTCGGCTGGCTCCTGGTGGCGGGGCTGGCGTGGGCCGTGTTCTCCGGGGTGCTGCTGAGCGGCTTCGTGAACGCGGCCAACGAGTCGTTCTCGCTGGGCGACACGCATACTCCGGAGGGGGTGCACCAGCCCACGTCCGTGCTGCGGTCGGGCGGTCCCGGCTCGCTGGTGCCGTGGGACTCGCTGGGTTACGAGGGGCGGGCGTTCACGGGCAGCGGACCGTCGGCCCAGACGATCGGCGCGTTCACCCACCGCACGGCGCAGGAGCCCATCCGGGCCTACGCCGGGCTGGAAACCTCCGACGACACGGAGTCCCGGGCGGCCCGGGCCGTCGCGGACCTCGAACGGGCGGGCGGTTTCGAACGCACGAACCTGCTCGTGATGACCACGACGGGCAGCGGCTGGGTCGACCCCGCCGCCGTGGACTCGTTCGAGTACCTCGGCAACGGCGACTCGGCCACGGTGGCGATCCAGTACTCGTACCTGCCGTCGTGGATGTCGTACCTGGTCGACCAGTCCAAGGCGCGCGAGGCCGGCCGGGACCTCTTCGACGCGGTCTACGACAAGTGGTCCAAACTGCCGACGGACCGGCGTCCGCGCCTGTTCGTGGCGGGCGAGAGCCTGGGCTCGTTCGGGGGTGAGACGGCCTTCAGCGGGGAGTACGACCTGCGCAACCGCACCGCCGGCACGGTGTTCGCCGGCCCGCCCAACTTCAACACCCTCTTCCGCGAGTTCAGCGACCGCCGCGACGCGGGGAGCCCGGAGATCGAGCCCGTCTACCGGGAGGGCCGGACCGTCCGGTTCACGAACGACCCGGCCGCCGGGATCCCTCCCGCGGACCGGCCGTGGGACGGCCCGCGGGTGGTCTACCTCATGCACCCCTCCGATCCGATCGTCTGGTGGAGCCCGCAGCTGGCCCTGTCGGAGCCCGACTGGATCCGTGAGCGGCCCGGCTCGGACGTGCTCGGCGCGATGGTCTGGATCCCGTTCGTGACCTTCTGGCAGGTCACCGCCGACCTGCCGTTCTCCACGGGCGTTCCGGACGGCCACGGCCACACCTACAAGGCCGCGTACGTCGACGCCTGGAACTCCGTCATGCGACCGTCCGGATTCACCGCGCAGGACCTGGACCGGCTGAAGGACATCGTCTCGCCGCAGGGCTGAGCGGTCAGCGCAGCAGGAACCCGACGAGGTATCCGAACGCGTTGACGGCCCAGTGCAGGCCCATGGGAGCCAGCAGACTGCCGCTGCGGCGGCGCAGCTCGCAGAACAGCACGCCCGCCGCCGCCGTGAACAACACGGCTGCCACGACCGCGAGGGCGGCCCCGAGTCCGGACCGACCGAAGGCCGTGGTCAGGGCCGGTTTCGCGGTCGCCAGGTGCAGCGAGGGCAGCACGTGCCACAGGCCGAACAGCGCACTCGACACGGCGGTCGCCCACACCGCCCCGCGGTCGCGGCGCACCAGACCGTAGAGCACGCCGCGGAACGCGATCTCCTCCACCAGGACCGTACCGACGGGGACCAGCACGAGGACGCGCAGCATCACCTCGCCCCCGTCCATCCCCGCGTACCGACGGTCCTCGAACAGCGTCCTGGCGGCCGGCAGCAGGGCCCCGGCCAGGTAGACGATGCCGACCAGGGCGATGAGGGCCAGCGCCCAACGGGCGCCGCGGGCCAGCGTGCCCGGCGCCAGACCGGCGTCCGCGAGGGTGCCGCCGGCCCAGCGCAGCACACCGAGCAGCACCCCGCTGACCACGACGGCCGTCACCACGCCCCACGGGCCCGACCAGCGGTGCAGGGCCGCGTTGGCCGCCACGAGGACGGCCACCGTGACGCCCACGGCCGGCCAGGTACCGATCGGCCGCCGGGGCCGCCGCCCGGCGCCGTCGGGGGTGCTGCGGGGCATGGGGACCCACCTCGGTCATGACGACAGGTCAGCGCGAGCGACCCCGATCATCCTGCACTGTAGCCAGGGCCCGGCCCGCGCATCACGGCGACGAGCCGGTGTCCCCCGTGTCGGTCAGGTGGGGTCGCCCGCGAGGCCGGAGCGGACCTCACGGGCGGCGGCGACCAGGTTTTCGAGGGAGGCGCGGGTCTCGGGCCAGCCGCGGGTCTTCAGGCCGCAGTCGGGGTTGACCCACAGCCGCTCGGCCGGGATGGCCTCCAGTCCGGTGCGCAGCAGACCGGCCGCCTCCCGGGTGCTCGGGACGCGCGGGGAGTGGATGTCCCAGACGCCCGGGCCGGCCCCTCGGGGGTAACCGTGGCCTGCGAGTTCGCGGGCGACCTGCATGTGGGAGCGGGCGGCTTCCAGACTGATGACGTCGGCGTCGAGTTCGTCGATGGCCTGGACGACGTCACCGAACTCGGCGTAGCACATGTGGGTGTGGATCTGCGTGTCCGGCCGGACGCCGCTGGTGGTGAGGCGGAACGCCTCGGTGGCCCAGGCCAGGTAGTCGGCGTGGTCGGCGGCTCGCAGCGGCAGCGTTTCGCGCAGGGCGGGCTCGTCGACCTGGATCACCGAAGTCCCGGCCGCCTCCAGGTCGTTCACCTCGTCCCGCAGGGCGAACGCGACCTGGCGGGCACTCTCGCCGAGCGGCTGGTCGTCGCGTACGAAGGACCAGGCGAGCATGGTGACGGGCCCGGTCAGCATGCCCTTGACCGGCTTGGACGTCAGGGACTGCGCGTACGAGGTCCAGCGGACGGTCATGGGCTCGGGGCGGGAGACGTCCCCGGCCAGCACCGGCGGGCGCACGTAACGGGTGCCGTAGGACTGGACCCAGCCGTGCTGCGTGGCCAGGTAGCCCGTCAGCTGCTCGGCGAAGTACTGCACCATGTCGTTGCGTTCGGGCTCGCCGTGCACCAGGACGTCGAGGCCGGTCTTCTCCTGGAAGGAGACCACTTCCTCGATCTCGCTCTTGATGCGCGCCTCGTAGCCCGCGGTGTCGATCCGCCCCGCCCGCAGGTCCGCGCGGGCCGCGCGCAGTTCGTCGGTCTGCGGGAAGGAGCCGATCGTGGTGGTCGGCAGCAGCGGCAGGCCCAGGCGGGCCCGCTGGGCGACGGAGCGCTCGGCGTACGGCTGCGCGCGGTGGCCGTCGGTGTCGGTGACGGCCGCGGTCCGGGCGCGCACGGCCGGGTCGTGGGTGAGGGCGGATCCGGCGCGGGAAGCCAGATCGGCCCGGTTCGCGGCGAGTTCGGCCGCGATGGAGTCCGTGCCCCGGGCCAGTCCTCGGGCCAGGACGGAGATCTCCCGCGTCTTCTGGCGGGCGAAGGCGAGCCAGCGGCGGACCTGCGGGTCGATGTCGCGCTCGGCGGCGGCGTCCAGCGGGACGTGCAGGAGCGAGCAGGACGCGGAGACGTCCACGCGCTCGGCGAGGCCGAGGAGCGTGCCCAGGACGGTCAGGGACTTCTGGTAGTCGTTGATCCAGACGTTGCG
Source organism: Streptomyces sp. NBC_00597 (assembly GCF_041431095.1). GTDB lineage: Bacteria > Actinomycetota > Actinomycetes > Streptomycetales > Streptomycetaceae > Streptomyces. The sequence continues at coordinate 1,426,327 of NZ_CP107757.1, read as the reverse complement.
GCCGTTGACCACGCCCGCGACCAGGCGTTTGCCGGGCAGGCCACCGACCGCCGCGAGGTCCTCCAGGTTGGCCGCGCCGGCCTCGGTGAAGTCGAGCGCCAGGCCCTCGACCGGCGCCTTGGCCAGCACCGGCAGCGCTTCGCCGAGCCGGCCGAAGTACGAGGCGATCAGCAGCTTCGGACGCCCGGTGGCCGCGCCGAGGTCGCGGTAGGCACGGGCCGCGGCGTTCAGGTCGGCCGGGGTGCGGTCCTGCACCAGGGCCGGCTCGTCGAGCTGGACCCACTCGGCGCCCGCGGCCCGTAGCTCGGCGAGGACCTGTGCGTACACGGGCAGCAGCCGGTCGAGCAGGGTCAGCGGTTCGAAGCCGGCGGCCACGCCGGGGGCGGGCTTGGCGAGCAGCAGGTAGGTGACGGGGCCGACGAGTACGGGACGGGCCGTGTGGCCGGCCGCGACGGCTTCCTCCAACTCCGCGACCTGCTTGCTGGAGTCGGCGGTGAAGACGGTGTCGGGCCCGAGCTCGGGGACCAGGTAATGGTAGTTCGTGTCGAACCATTTGGTCATCTCCAGCGGGGCCACGTCCCGGGTGCCGCGCGCCATCGCGAAGTACCCGTCCAGGGCGTCCGCGGCGACCGCCGCGCGGTGCCGCGCGGGGACGGCGCCGACCATGACACTGGTGTCCAGGACGTGGTCGTAGTACGAGAAATCACCGGTGGGCACTTCGTGGACGCCGGCCTCGGTCAGCTCTCGCCAGTGCGAACGGCGCAGGCCCGCCGCGGTCTCCCGGAGGGCACCCGCGCTGACGCGGCCCTTCCAGTAGCCCTCGATCGCCTTCTTCAGGTCGCGGCTCTGACCTTGGCGGGGGTAGCCGTACACGGTGGCTCGTGCTGCCGCGGCTGTGGGCTTCGCCGTCACGGAACTCTCCTTCGCGAGATGTGTCCAGGAACGCCCCGGTAACGGGACGCGGACGCGAAGGAGCGACGGAACGGACGGCCCACGTCGCGCAATTACCGCAACGGCCGCTCGTCGTGCACGCCGACCCGCCCACGAGGTCACCGGGATCTCCGCACGCGGAATCGTCCGCTTACGGGCAACGGGCAGGTCTTCGGACTCGCGGGCACGCCTGCCGGCACTCATGCTCCTACCGGCGGGCACCTACTGGCCGTCGCTTCCCAGGACCGTCTTCCGGTCCCAGTGCGTATGACGGCGGTCGTTCCCGCTCACCGCTGCGGGGCAGTCCCGGATTCCCACCGGGTTCCCTCTTACGACGCATCCCGCCTGGCGGACGGGGCGAACCAGCTGCACGGCCACCCTAGTTCGCGCGCCGACCCGGCGACGACCCCCGTCCGTCATTCGGACCGGATCGCGAGACGGCGAGACGACGAGACGGCACCGGCTTCACACGACCTGCGGTGGAACGGGACACGGTGGGGCGCGGCGACACCACTCGCCGAACCCCACCGTCACCGCGTGCCTCCGGGCACCCTCGGGCCCGGAGACGTGCCGGGGCCCCTCAGCCCCGGCCGTACGTGTGGAACCCTCGGCCGCTCTTGCGGCCCAGCAGCCCTGCCTGCACCATCCGTTGAAGCAGCGGGGGCGGGGCGTAGAGCGGTTCCTTGAACTCCTGGTAGAGGGATTCGGCGATGGCCTCGACCGTGTCCAGCCCGATCAGGTCGGCGAGCTTGAGCGGGCCCATCGGGTGGGCGCAGCCCAGTTCCATTGCGGTGTCCACGTCCTGCGCGCTGGCGTACCCGGATTCGGCCATGCGGATGGCCGAGAGCAGGTAGGGGACCAGCAGCGCGTTCACGACGAAACCGGCGCGGTCCCGGGATCGGACGGTGGTCTTGCCCAGGGCGTCACGGGCGAAGGCCTCGACGGTGGCGAGGGTGTCCGCCGACGTATGGAGGGAGGACACGACCTCGACGAGCGGTAGAACGGGCACGGGGTTGAAGAAGTGCAGGCCCACCACCTTGTCGGCGCGTCCGGTCGCCATGCCCAGACGCATGATCGGGATGGCGGAGGTGTTCGTGGCGAGGATGGTCCCGGGATTCTCGACGATCTTGTCGAGGGCGGCGAAGACCTCGATCTTGGTGTCGGGGTTCTCGGTGACGGCCTCGATGACGAGCTGGCGGTCGGCGAGGTCCTCCAGGTCCCCGGTGAACAGCAGCCGGGACAGCGCGTCCTCCGCGGAGATCCGGTCCAGCTTGCCCCGCTGGACGGCACGCTCCAGGGAAACGGCGATCCGCTCCCGGGCGGCGCGGGCGGCGGCGGTGTCCGACTCGGCGACGACGGTGTCGAGGCCGGCCCGGGCACATGCCTCGGCGATGCCGGCGCCCATCTGTCCTCCACCGACGATGCCGACGCGCAGGATCCGGCCCGGCTCCACCGCGGCGTTCACGCGTTCACCCGCGCGGTGACGGCGGCGCTGCGGACGAGGTGGCGGGTGTAGGCCCCGGGGGTGAAGAAGGCCGGGAGCTGCACCGACAGCGCCGTGTCCACGAAGACCTCGCGCGCTTCGAGGACGAGTGCCTGCGGATCCTCGTTCTCCAGGGCGGCGCATTCGGCGTCGAGGAGGTCGAGGACCGTTGCCCGGTCGACCCGGTCGTGGCGGATCCACTGCCAGATCTGGACGCGGGCGATCTCGGCGGTCGCGGCGTCCTCCATCAGGCCGTACAGGGCCACCGCGCCGCTGCCGCGCAGCCAGGCGTCGAAGTAGCGCAGGGCCACGGCGACGTTCGAGCGGATCCCCTCCCGTGTGGGGGGCGCGGCGGTCCGGCGTACGGACAGCAGGTCGGCGGCCGTGGTCTCGACGTCCTCCCGCGTCCGCTCCAGCTGGTTCGACCGCTCCCCCAGGACGCCGTCGAAGACCTCGCGGCAGACGGGGACCAGCCCGGGATGGGCCACCCAGGAGCCGTCGAAGCCGTCCTCGGCCTCGCGCTCCTTGTCCAAGCGGACCTTCGCGATCGCCGCGGCGTTCGTGTCCGGGTCCTTGCTCGGGACGTGGGCCGCCATCCCGCCGATGGCATGGGCACCGCGCCGGTGGCAGGTCCGGACGAGGAGTTCGGTGTAGGCCCGCATGAAGGGAGCGGTCATGGTGACCGCGGCCCGATCGGGCAGTTGGAAGTCGGTGCGGTGGCCGAAGGTCTTGACGAGGCTGAAGAGGTAGTCCCAACGCCCGGCGTTGAGGCCCGCGCTGTGTTCGCGCAGCTCGTGGAGGATCTCCTCCATCTCGAAGGCGGCCGTGATCGTCTCGATGAGGACGGTGGCGCGGACGGTGCCGCGGGGGATGCCGAGGAGTTCCTGGGCGAGGAGGAAGACGTCGTTCCACAGCCGTGCCTCGTACCGGTTCTCCAGCTTGGGCAGGTAGAAGTACGGGCCGTGGCCGACGTCGATCTGCCGCTGCGCGCAGTGGAAGAAGTACAGGCCGAAGTCGACGAGGGAGGCGGACAGGGGTCGGCCGTCGATCTCCAGGTGCTCTTCGAGCAGGTGCCAGCCGCGGGGGCGGACGGTGATGGTCGCGAGCCGCTCGCCGAGGCGGTACTCCTTGCCCTCCGGGCTGGTGAAGTCGATGCGCCGTTCGACGGCGTCGAGCAGGGTGAGCTGGCCGCCGATGACGTGGGTCCAGGTCGGGGCGGTGGCGTCCTCGAAGTCGGCCATCCAGACCTCGGCTCCGGAGTTCAGGGCGTTGACGGCCGTCCGCCGCTCGGGGGGCCCGGTGATCTCGACCCGCCGGTCGGTGAGTCCGGGCGCGGGCGGGGCGACCCTCCAGTCGGGGTCCTCGCGGAGGGCGCGGGTGGCGAGCGGGAAGTCGAGCGGGGTACCGCCGGCCAGGTGGCCCGAGCGGCGGCGGCGCTCCTTGAGGATCTCCAGGCGGCGGTCCGCGAACGCGGCGTCGAGCCGGCCGAGGAACTCCAGGGCCCCGGGGGTCAGGATCTCGTCGTGGCGCTCACCCGGTGCGCCGAGGACCCGGACGCTGCCGGTCGGGGGCGTGAGTGACATGTGGTTCTTCTCCTCAGCGTGGGTGGCGGGCGCCCGGGGCGGGAAGGGGCCCCGGGCGCCGCCAGAGGCCGGCGGCGGGTCGTGGGCTACGGGCTACGGGCTACGGGCTCCCTAGTGGAACTGCTCTTCCTCGGTGGACCCGGCGAGCGCGGTCGTGGAGGAGGCCGGGTTGACGGCGGTGGAGACCAGGTCGAAGTAACCCGTACCGACCTCGCGCTGGTGCCTGACCGCGGTGAAACCCTGGCCCTGGGCGGCGAATTCGCGCTCCTGGAGGTCCACGTACGCGGTCATGCCGTGCTCGGCGTAGCCGCGCGCCAGGTCGAACATGCCGTGGTTGAGGGAGTGGAAGCCGGCCAGGGTGATGAACTGGAACCGGTAGCCCATGGCGCCGAGCTCCCGCTGGAACTTCGCGATCTGGTCGTCGTCCAGGGCCGCCTTCCAGTTGAAGGAGGGTGAGCAGTTGTAGGCCAGCATCTGGTCCGGGTACCGGGCGTGGACGGCTTCGGCGAACTCGCGGGCCTGGGCGAGATCCGGGGTGCCCGTTTCGACCCAGATGAGGTCGGCGTACGGGGCGTAGGCGAGACCGCGGGCGATGACCGGGGCCATGCCGCCCCGGACGCGGTAGAAGCCCTCCGCGGTGCGCTCCCCGGTGCAGAACTCCGCGTCGCGCTCGTCGACATCACTGGTGAGCAGTGTGGCGGCCAGGGCGTCGGTGCGGGCGATGATCAGGGTGGGAGTGTCGGCGATGTCGGCCGCGAGGCGGGCCGCGTTCAGGGTGCGGATGTGCTGGGAGGTCGGAACGAGGACCTTGCCGCCGAGGTGGCCGCACTTCTTCTCGGAGGCGAGCTGGTCCTCGTAGTGGATGCCGGCCGCGCCCGCCGCGATCATGGCCTTGGTCAGCTCGAACGCGTTCAGCGGTCCGCCGAAACCGGCCTCGGCGTCGGCGACGATCGGCGCCAGCCAGTCCGTCGTGTCGCTGCTGCCCTCGGCGGTGGCGATCTGGTCGGCGCGCAGCAGCGCGTTGTTGATCCGACGGACCACCTGGGGAACGGAGTTGACGGGGTAGAGGCTCTGGTCGGGGTAGGTGTGCCCGGCCTGGTTGGCGTCGGCGGCGACCTGCCAGCCGGACAGGTAGATCGCCTGGAGTCCGGCGCGGACCTGCTGGACGGCCTGCCCGCCGGTGAGCGCGCCGAGCGCGTGGACGTAGTCCAGCTCGTGGAGCTGTCGCCACAGCCGCTCGGCGCCGCGCCGGGCCAGGGTGTACTCCTCGCGGACGCTGCCCGAGAGCCGCACCACGTCCTCGGCCGAGTAGGTCCGCTCGATGCCCGCCCAGCGGGGGTCGTCGGCCCACCGCTGCCCCAGCTGCTCGGCCGCCGCCGTCGTGTTCGCCTCTGTCATGACCGTCACCGTTTCCGTCCGTCGCTTGTCCTGCCAATGCCGCTGCCGAAGAACCCGAGCATTGGCACTGTGTGCCTGAGTAGGAGGTGCGGCCGCCGAACCCGCCCATGGGTCGGAGCTGAGCAATGCTGCCGATGTACCGGGTCGAGCTGACCGGATCCCCGAAATCAGGGCGTGAATCGGGGTCTTGTGCGCTTCCCGGCTACCGGTTCCGGCTGGCCGCAGGACCGACTCTGGCACTGGCACTTGGTGCCAGCAAGGAGGTACATCTGCCAAGGTTTGCGAATCTTCGAGGCCGGAATTGCCAAGGTTGCGAAGGCTGCGGGTGGGCGAGTTGCACCTATGCTGACGGAGCCCGTCCGACGGTGGAGGAGTCCGGTGAGCAAGACGTACGCGGGCGCGCGGCTGCGCAGGCTGCGCGAGGAGCGCCGTATGACCCAGGTCGATCTCGCCAGGGTGCTGGGCATCTCCCCGAGCTACCTGAACCAGATGGAGCACGACTCGCGCCCGCTGACCGTGCCGGTGCTGCTGCGGCTGACCGAGGCCTTCGGGGTGGACCCCGGCTTCTTCTCGGAGCGCGACACCAGCCGCCTGGTCGCGGACCTGCGCGAGGCGCTGGCCGGGGAGGTCGCCGAGGCCCGGGTATCGGCCTCCGACCTCGCCGAGTTGGCTTCTCGCATGCCGGCGGTCGCCTCGGTCCTCCTGGACCTGGGCCGGCGGAGCCAACTGCTGGCCGAGCGGCTCGCCGACGCCGCCGACGGCCGGGATTCGGTGGCCGATGCACCGCGCTCACCCCACGAGGAGATCCGCGAGTTCTTCTACCGCCGCCAGAACTACCTCCACGACACCGATCTCGCCGCCGAGGAGCTGGCCCGCGAGATCGGCATCCACCCCGGCGACGTCATCCGCGCCCTGACGCGCCGACTCGCCGACCGGCACGGGATCCGCACCTCCCCGGACTGCGACCGGCTTCACCACTACGACGCCGCCGCCCGGGTACTGCACCTGTCGAACCGGCTCCGCCCGGGACAGCAGGCCTTCCGGATGGCCACCCAGCTCGCCCTGATCGAGTACGGGGACGAACTCGACCGGCTCGCCGCAGAGGACTTCCCACCCGGCTCCCCCGCCCACGCCTTGGCCCGCATCGGCATCGCGAACTACTTCGCGGCCTCGCTGATCCTGCCGTACACGGCGTTCCACACCGCGGCGGAGGAGTTCCGGTACGACATCGAACGGCTCACCGACCACTTCGGCCTCGGCTACGAGACCGTCTGCCATCGCCTCAGCACCCTGCAACGCCCCAGGCTGCGCGGGGTGCCGTTCTCCTTCGTGCGCGTCGACCGGGCCGGGAACATGTCCAAGCGACAGTCCGCCACCGGGTTCCACTTCTCCCGCGCCGGCGGCACCTGCCCCCTGTGGAACGTCTACGAGGCCTTCGCGGCCCCGGGCCGCATCCACGTCCAGGTCGCCGCCATGCCCGACGGGCAGCGCCACCTCTGGACCGCCCGCGCCGTCACCCGCCACCGCGGCGGTTGGGGAGAGCCCGGCAAGACCTTCGCGATCGGGCTCGGCTGCGAGATCCGGCACGCCTCCCGCCTCGTGTACGCCGACGGCCTCGACCTCGACAACACGGCGGCCGCCACCCCCATCGGCATGGGCTGCCGGCTCTGTGAACGCGTCGACTGCCCCCAACGGGCCGTCCCGCCGCTCGGCCGGACCCTGGCCGTCGACGAGAACAGCAGCACCTTCGTCCCGTACCCCGTCACCAGTACTTCCGCCCCAGCCCCCTCATGACGCCGAACGGCAATCCGGAGGCATGGAATCACCCGCAGCGGTGAACCTGCGCCCCTGCCGGCGACCACGGTTTCACGGCCGCGCTCGTGTGCTCGATCCCGCAGTGGCACGGGAAACGGGCACCGCGGCCCGGGAGCGGGCACCACGGCCCGGGCCGAAACGCACCCCGTCACGGAGCGCGGTACACGAGCAGCCGTCGAACACGAAAGATAGCGTGACGGTCACTGTGTGCAATTCGCTGTGGTCCCGTCACCGCCGCCGACATGGCGGCTGGCTGGCCGTCTTCGTGACGGCCGCCCTGGTCGCGCTGTTCTTCGGCGTGTGCGACAGCGGCGGTCACCACCGGGCACCGGTCCCCGCCGCAGCGGCCTCGCAGGCCACCGCCGCGCATCCGGAACTCGCCGGTGGCTGCCCCGGGGGGAACCACCCTTGCGTTCACGCCGACGAGCACACGGCGGTGCAGCTGCCGGAGCGCGGTGAAGCCGACGGGGCGTCCGTCCTGCGATTGAACCCCGTCCAGGCCGGTGCGTCACGTCCGAGCCGCGCTGCGGCCGCTGCGCCACCCCGCTCTTCCTCGGGCTCCGGCCGCGATCTGCTGTGCAAGGCGTGCGTCAGTAGGACCTGAGCAGGCCCGGACGCTCCACGCGGCCGTCGTAACGCCGCGCCCCGGGGTGTCCCTGCGCGACCTCTCACCCCCGCACGGCCCGACACCCGCCCGCCCCGACCGGCGCCGGCGGAGCCCGGCCGCGCCGTGCCGCACGAAGGGCGACCCACCATGACCGAACTCTCCCTGCCCGCGTCCCCGTCCACGTCCCCGTCGGCGGCCCCCGCCCCGCGCAGTGTGCTCCAAGCCGTCGGCAACACCCCCGTCCTCTTCATCGACGAACCGTTCGCGCCCTCACCGCGCGGCTTCTGGGCCAAACTCGAAGGCTTCAACCCCGGCGGCATCAAGGACCGCGCGGCCCTCTACATGGTCGACAAGGCGCGCGAGCGCGGGGCCCTGCGCCCCGGCGCCCCCGTCATCGAGTCCACCTCCGGCACGCTCGGCCTCGGCCTGGCTCTGGCCGGAGTGCTCCACGGGCACCCCGTACACCTGGTCACCGACCCCGGCATGGAGCCGATCATGGAGCGGATGCTCACCGCGCACGGCGCCCGGCTCCACGTCGTCGACCGGCCGCACCCCGACGGAGGCTGGCAGGAAGCCCGGCGCGGCAAGGTGGCGGAACTCCTCGCCCGGTACCCGGGCGCCTGGTGTCCCGACCAGTACCACAATCCCGACAACGTGGCCGCCTACCGGCCCCTGGCCGACGAGCTGACCGGCCAACTGGGCACGGTGGACGTCCTGGTGTGCGCGGTCGGTACGGGCGGCCACTCCGCCGGCATCGCCCGCGGACTGCGCGCCTCCAACCCCGCGCTGCGTCTCGTCGGCGTCGACGCGATCGGCTCGACCATCTTCGGCCAGCCCGCCCGGCCCCGCCTGATGCGCGGCCTGGGCTCCTCCATCTACCCCCGGAACGTGGACTATCCCGCCTTCACCGAAGTCCACTGGGTCGCCCCCGCCGAAGCCGTATGGGCCGCCCGCCGCCTCGCGGGGCGGCAGTTCGCCACCGGAGGCTGGAGCGTCGGCGCCGTCGCCCTCGTCGCCGGCTGGCTCGCCCGCACCCAGCCCGAAGCCACCCGCATCGCGGCCGTGTTCCCCGACGGCCCCCACCGCTACTTCGACACCGTCTTCAACGACGACTACTGCCGCGCCAACCAGCTCCTGGACACCACCCCGCCGTCGGAACCCGAGACCGTCGAGTCATCCGCGTCCCGCGAGATCACCCGGTGGACACGCTGCGCGAACGTCGTCGACCCGGTGCCCGCCCCCGCCGCGTCCCGGACCGGAGCGGCCCGGTGAAGCAGACCTGGAAGCAGTACCGCTCCTTCGACGCCACCGTGCAGCTGCTGCTCGTCAACCAGCTGACGATCAACCTCGGCTTCTACATGCTCATGCCGTACCTGGCCGCCCACCTCTCCGGCGGGCTCGCGCTCGCCACTTGGGCGGTCGGGCTGGTCCTGGGCGTGCGCAACCTCTCCCAGCAAGGCATGTTCCTCGTCGGCGGCATGCTCGCCGACCGCCTCGGCTTCAAGCCGCTGATCGTCGCCGGCTGCACACTGCGCACCGTCGGCTTCGCGGCCCTCGCCTTCGCCGACGGCCTGCCGGCCCTGGTCGCCGCGTCCGCGGCCACGGGGCTGGCCGGCGCCCTGTTCAATCCGGCCGTCCGCGCCTACGTGGCCGCCGAGGCGGGCGAGCGCCGAGTGGACGCCTTCGCGCTGTTCAACGTCTTCTACCAGAGCGGCATCCTGCTCGGCCCGCTCGTCGGACTCGCCCTGACCGCGGTGTCCTTCCCCCTCACCTGCGCGGTCGCCTCGGCGGTCTTCGCCGCGCTCACGCTGTTGCAGCTGCGCCGCCTGCCCCGGAACACCACCGCCGCGCGCGAGGACCGGCCCGCCCTGCGCGAACAAGCCGGCACCGTCCTGCGCAACCGGACGTTCTGGCTGTTCGCCACGACGATGAGCGGCTCGTACGTCCTGTCCTTCCAGATCTACCTGGCGCTGCCCCTGGAGGTCGAACGCCTCACCGGCGAGGGCGCCTTCGCCACGGCGGCGACCAGCGCCCTCTTCGTCGTCTCCGGCTTCGTCGCGCTCGTGGGGCAACTGCGCATCACCGCCTGGTGCAAACGCAGCTGGAGCCCCGCGCGGTCCCTGAGCGCGGGCACGGCCCTCATGGGCGTGGCCTTCTTCCCGCCCCTGTTGAGCTCGGCGGCCCCGCAGGCTCGGACCGGCTGGTCCGCGGCCGCCGCACTCCTTCCCCTCCTGGCGTGCGCGGGTCTCCTCGCGGTCGCCACGGCGGTGCTGTACCCGTTCGAGATGGACACCATCGTCGCCCTGGCGGGCGGCCGCTGGGTGGCCACCCACTACGGCCTGTACAACACCGTGTGCGGAATCGGGATCACCGTCGGGAACCTTGCGACCGGAGCCCTCCTCGGCGCGGCCCGATCCGCCGGGTACCCGGCTCTCACCTGGCTCGTCATGTCCCTGGTCGGAGCCGTATGCACCGCGGCCCTGGTGCTCCTCACCCGCACCGGCCGGCTCTCGCAGCCGGACCCCGTTCCGGCCGGCGCCTAGCCGGCGGCACGAGCTCGTTCGGGGAGCGGGGAAAAACTGCTCCTCAATTGACAGTCGGGGCCTGGCGGCGGCGGGGCCGGTGGATGATGGCGCGACATGACCGGAGGCCGTGCAGGGATGCCCTCGTGTCCGCAACCCGAGTGGCGGAGCGGACGGTTGCTGCGGGCTGCCGCGTTCACACTGCTCAGCTCGGTCTTGGCCGTCGTGGCCCATCATCTGGCTGCGGGGGACGCGGCTCCCCGGCAGTCTGCCCTGGGCGGGGCGGCGTTGGGCGGCGCGGCGGTCACCTTCGCCCTGTCGTGGTTGGTGACTCGGGCGTCCCGGCCTTGGTGGCAGGTGGTCATGGCCACCTGCGCCGCCCAACTCGGCCTGCACCGGGCTCTGTCCGTGCGGCAGCCGGCCTTCCCCTGCTGCACCGAGGCGCACGGCGGGATGCAGGGCGGGACGCACCGCTTCGTGCCGCAGATCGTGCGCGCCGCACACCACGGCGTGTGGCCGATGACCGCGGCCCATTGCGTGGCTGCATGTGCGATGGCTCTGCTCATGTACCGCGCGGACCAGGTCCTCAGCCGCCTGCCGCAGACGGTGGGCCGGTGGGCCCAGAGGGCTGCCGCGGCTGCCGCCGCTGCTCTCGGCGCCCTCCGCCGCCCATGGTTCGGGCCCCGTCCGCGGACCGGGCCCGTACGGCACGACGGTCGGGCCGTACGACCGGCGGCGACGACGACGCTCTGTCACGCAGTGGTGCGCCGGGGTCCTCCTGCCGGGTGTGCAGGAGACGTTCCCCTGATCCCGGCGGGCAGTGCACCAGCACGGTGAAGCCCGCCCCTCGTACCGAGAGGGTTTCTTCCATCGTGAACACGACACACACCCGTCCCCGTCCCCGTAGGTTGGGCCTCGCGGCCGTCGGCGCCCTGGTGCTCCTCGGCGTGGCGGCCGGGCCGGCCGCCGCACACGCCGAGGTCACCGCATCCGAACCGCGCGCCCTCGCCGAGAACGTCACGCTCTCCTTCACCTCTGAGGCGGAGTCGGACACCGCTGGGATCTCGGAGCTGCGGGTCGTCCTCCCCAAGGGCATCGCCCCGGACGCCGTCACGCTGAAGGAGGCCCCCAAGGAGTGGAAGCTGACGGCCACCCCGGACGGGTACGCCATCGGCGGCGCCCCTCTGGCCACCGGAACCGATGCCGAGTACAGCATCACGGTGCGCCAGCTGCCCGACGAGAAGTCCCTGGCGTTCAAGACCCTTGAAACCTACGGTGACGGAAAGACCTCCCGCTGGATCGAAGTGCCCACGGGCGGGGAGAAGGTCGACAACCCGGCCCCCGTGCTCAAGCTGGAGGCGGCGGCTCCCGGGGCCAAGCCGATCGCGCCGGGCCCGTCCCCTTCCCCGAGCACCGCCCCGTCCGTCCAGCCCTCCGCGGCGGCGCCATCCGCTCCCGCAGCGGCCGCGAGCACCGGGACGACGAGTGCGAAGGCGGCGGGCGGCAACGCCGGAGCCGTCCTCGGCGTGGTCGCGGCCATCGTCCTGCTGGCTGCTGCCGGCACCTTCTGGTGGCTGCGCCGCAGCCACAGCCGGGCCTGACGGAAGCAGCCTGGGGCCGGTGCACGGCACGAGCCGTGCACCGGCCCCCGGTCCGGCCGATGTGCGGCCGCTTCGAAACTAAGGGGTGGACCGCGTAGCGGTGGTCGGCGCCGAGGCCGCGATGCGGACGCTCCCGCGCACGGTGACCTGGTCGATGTCCGTGGTGCGCACCGTGATGTTCATGGTCCACTCACCCGGCATGGGCAGCCGCAGGTCGTACGCGGCCCAGTACCCCTGCTGGTTCTTGAGCTTGGCGTCGATCGGCCCGATTCCCAGCTCGCCCTGGGTGAGGCTCAGGCGGAGTTCGGGAACGGTGGCGAGGCCGCCGTCCGCGGTGTACACCACGGCTTCGACCGAGTTCTCGCCGACGCGTCCGGGCGCCAGCGTGATCTGCACCGTGCCCTGGTGGTTGGCCGTCCCCATGTCGAAGGGGACGGTGACCACCTTCACCTGCGGCTCCTGCGCCGTGGCCGCCGAGGCGGTGGCGGCCGCGGCTCGGCTGGGCTGGGTGCCGGTGAGCAAGGTCGTGATCGCCAGGACCACGGCGCCGAGGGCGGCTTCGACGACCACCGTGCGGCGCAGGCTGCGCCGGTACCCGTCGGCCTCGGGGACGGGCGGCCCGGTGTCGTCACCCGACCCGCCCCCGGCCTGCGCATCGGAGGTGCCGCCGAGGTCCGTCACCGCCGGGGACGCGGGCGCGCCGACCAACTGCACGACCCGCACCCGCTCGGGCTCGGGCACCGTCGGCGTCTGCGCGGTCGGCTGCGCCCCGTACACGAGGCGGGCGGTCCACCGGCGGGAGAACGATGCCGCCCCCAGTACGAGGACCACGACGGCGATCTTCCACGTGAGCGTCCTGCCGTACGGCGTGGTGGTCATCGCTGCCCAGGAGCCGACCTGCCGCCAGGACTGGTACACCCCGGTGCCGACCAGAACGGCGACGGCGGTGAAGGCCAGCGTCGAGAAGCGGCCGATCGCGGACGCCGGGACCGCGCCACCGTCCGGCCCCCGGCGCCGGAGGATGACGGCCAGCGTGATCAGGCCGCCCAGCCAGACCCCCATGGACAGCAGGTGCAGCACCGCGACGGGGATGGCCAGCGGAACCTGGATCCCGGCGGAGGCGTGCTCCGCAGCGGCCCACGTGAACGCCAGGCCCAGGGCGAACACCGCCCCCGCCAGCCGGACACGGGAGCCGTGACCGGGACCGCTCGACTGTGTCCCGTCGCCCCGCACTCCGGCTCGCACTCCGGCCCGTACGGCCGGCCACCTCAGCAACAGCGGGGGTGCCGCGAGCAGTACGAGCCGGGCGACCAGCGCGCGCCCCGGCCTCCCGGTGACGGTCCGGCCCAGCTGCGACGGGTCGAACACCGATGTCAGCCGGCCGGCCGTCTCGTACGGCCCGCGCAGCACCAACAGCGCTGCGGTGGACACCGCCAGCGTCACCCATCCCGCGATCAGCAGCCCGCGCACCGGACGGACCGAGCCCGCGGCGGGCCAGCACACCAGGACGAACGCGCCTGCGCCGACGAGGAGGGCGAGCCCGCTGTAGGCGACGTAGCGGAAGGAGCCGTACAGGCGGCCGACCGCCGTGTCGTCCGCCGAGCCGGTCGGCACCGCAGCGGCGTTTTCGGACGGCTTGCCTATGGAGAAGGTGAACGCACCGGAGATCGGGTGGCCATCGGCGGAGACGACCCGCCAGGCCACGGTGTAGGTGCCCTGCGCCAGATCGTCGGCCAACTGCACCCGGCCGGTGTCGTCCTTGCCTTCCGCATGCTGCGCCGGGCGGGGGTTCACCCGCTCGTTGGCCGGCGACAGCACCCGCAGCGAGTCCTCGGAGAGGCTGACGGACTCGGTGAAGGTGAGCGTGACCTGCTGGGGCGCCACGGGGAGGACGGCGCCGTCGGCGGGGTCGGAGCCAGTGAGGCCGGCATGCGCGAATGCCGATCCCGCCCCGCCGATCATCAGGGCGAACGCGACGGCGAGCAGCGCCAGAACGGTCAGTGGGATCCTGACGGGAGGCGATCCGGTGTGCATGGGCAGGCAGCCTCCGAGGCGACGGTCGTCAGCGGCGGCACGACTCCCCCGCGACGGCAGGACGGACACGGGCAGTGCCGCGACCTGCCGAGACCTGGACGGTAGCCCCGCCGCCCCGGCCCGGGAGCGGCTTACGCAACTTCCGCCAAAAAGCCGCCCGACAGGCCCGTCATCGGACGCCCTCCCTGTAGAAGGGGGCGGCTGCGGTCAGGCAGCCGCTGCGGTACGCAGGGCCCTGGCCAGGAGCGACGAGTCGCCCAGGCGGCGGCGCAACTCCCGTTCCAGACCGGCGACCGGGACGAGGTTCTGCGGGGCCCGCGGGTCCTTGTACTCGCAGCCGGCGTACCGCGGCAGAACGCGTTGTGAAAGGTCGGCCAGAGCCACCGCCTCATCGCGAGGAACATTGGCGGCGCATTCCAGGCGGACCACCCCGGCCCACGGGGGGCCGGGCGTGCACGGCAGGCGCAGGTACCAGGCGTGGCGGTCCCAGGAGCTACCCATGAGGAACACGGGGGTACGTTCACCGGGCGCGAGGTGGGCGACCATCGCGTGGAGGTCCGGCGGCAGGTAGGCGGTGCGGTGGGACTTGATGAAGCCCAGGGCACGCGGCAGGTGGGTGCGGCCGCGCAGCGGGCCGTCGACGATCAGCAGGTCCGAGCCGTCGGCCACGCCGTGACCCGAGAGGGCGGTGCGGGCGTTGGCAGCCACGAGGACCTCCAGGTCGTGCAGGCTGCCCTGGAGCGCCGAGGAGAGCAGCACGGCCAGGTTCTCCTCCAGGTCGTCGGCGGTGACGTGGGCCCGGTAGGTACCGGCCGTGGTGGGTACGTCGACGGCATGGGGGGCGGTGGTGAACAGGCCGCGCCGGGACTCGACCGTCAGCAGGTGCGCGCCGTGGCCGGGACAGCAGCACACGGTGCCGGCGGCGTACGAGGCGCACAGGGCCATCGTGGCGTCGGCGGCGCCGGCGGCGGAGTAGCGGGAGTCGTCGGCGGCTGGTGGGGGCCGGTCGGCAGGCGGGAGTTGTTCGATCCAGACACGGGCCTCGACGCGGCGCACTCCGTCGACGAACAGGACGGCGCCGGGGGCGGGACCGTACGAGGGCGAGATCGGCTTCCAGTCGGTGGGGGCGGTTTCGACGTCGAGGACGATCCTCGCAGTGGATCCAGCCACGGCGTTGCCCGCGGCTTCTGCGTTCTCGACGCTGGAGCCGTAGGTGGGGTCCCAGCCGTCGACGTGGAACCGCATCGGGGCCGCGTGCGCGGTGTTCGTCACGCGCCCTCCCGGGTGACGACGGAGCTGTGGGCATCGCGGCGCACCCGGAAGCGAACCGGTACGCGTTCGGCGAGCCCGGGGACGTGGGTGATCAGTCCGACCATCCGGTCGCCCTGGGCGAGGGTCTCCAGCGTGTCGGCGACCGTGTCGAGGGATTCGGGGTCGAGGGTCCCGAATCCCTCATCGAGGAAGATGGACTCCAGTTTCGTCGCGCTGCCGAGCCCGGCCAGCTGTTCGGACAGGGCCAGCGCCAGGGCGAGGCTGGCCTGGAACGTCTCCCCGCCGGAGAGGGTGCGGACCGAGCGCTCCGTATCGGCGTCGGCGTGGTCGACGACGTAGAACTCCCCCTTGCGGTGGCTCAGGTCGAAGCGGGCCCCCGAGAGCTGGCGCAGCGACTCCGAGGCGCCCTCGACCAGGGTGTCGAGGGCGGACTCGGCGAGCCATCGCGGGAACCGCTCGGATCGCATCAGCCGGGCCAGTTCGGTGGCCACCTGCTGCCGGGTGCGGGCCGTGTCCGCCCTCTCCCGTACCGATGCGGCTTCGGCGAGGTCGCGTACGATCCGCTCCGCCTCGGCGCGAGCCCGTTCGAGGGCGATCGCGACCACCCTGGGTGCGTGTGCGGCGCGCCCCGGCCCCTCACCCAGGTGGCCGGGGTCCAGGCCGTGGTCACTCAGCTGCGCGTCCAGCCGGTCCAGGAGTTCGTCGGCGTCGTCGGTCGCGGCGCGGGCTTCGGCACGCCTCCCCAGGGCTTCTGCCCGGCGGCCGGCGGCCTCGCGTGCGGCCCAGTCCACGAGGTCGGCCCAGGCGGCGGCGAGGTCGGCGGTGTCGGGGCGGGGCGGGGCGAGGGCCGCCACGGTGTCCCGAGCGGCCGTCAGTTCGGAGCGGGCGGCATCGGTTCCGGCCAGGGTCCGCTGCTGCTCGGCCAGGGCTTCCCCCAGTGCCTCGCGGGTTCGGTCGGCCCGGACCGCGGCAGCCGTCACGGCGTCGTCGAGGCGGGTGCGTTCGGCGAGCAGGCCGGGGACGGCCTCCGCCGACGGCGCTGCGGACAGCAGCGCGTCGAGCTCGCGCAGCCGGGCGGTGAGGGCGGTCCGGCCGGCTTCGGCGGCCGTGGCGTCCCGCACGGTCCGGGTGTGCGCGACCCGCCCTTCCTCGTGCTCCCGGTCGGCCGTTTCCAGAGCGGCGACGGCATCCTGGTGGGCCTCATCGGCGGTGGCGACCGCGGTGGCGGCAACGGCCAGGTCGGCTTCCGCCTCGGCGGTGCCGGCTCGGGCCCAGGCGTCCAGCCGGGCCCAGGCCGCCGTCAGGTCGCCGGGAGCCCCGAGGTCCTCGGAACCCTCGGGGGCGGCCGGGTCCGCGGTGGGCGGTTCGAGGTCGGTCAAGGCGCCCAGCTGCGTGTCGAGCACGGTGCGGGCCCGGTCGAGCTCCCGTCGGAGCGCACCGGCGGCGGTCAGCGTGGTCCCGTGCACGGTCCTGGCCTCCCCGGCCGCGGCGCGGGTCTGCTCTTCGGTGGCGACGAGCCGGTTGCGGGCCGCGACGAGTCCGTCGAGCCGAGCACGCTCAGGTCCGGATCCGCGGTCCGGACCTGAGCCGCTGACGACGCCGGGGAAGGCTTCGGCTTCGCCCGCGGCTCCTTCGGAAAGCTCCGGTAGCAGGGCGGCCACCTGCTGCTCGATCATGGTGCGCCGCACGGTGAGGGCGTCGACGGTGCGCTGCCGGCCGGTGACCGTGGCCATCGCTTCCTGGTGCCGGGAGAGCGCCTCACGGTGTTCGCGGGTCGCGCCGGCCGCACCGGCCTCGGCAGCGTCGAGCGCCGGGTCGGGCAGCGGCGGCGGGACGGCGGTGACGGTCTGCTCGCAGACCGGGCAGGCGTGGCCGGCCCGGAGCACCGGACGCAGCCGACCGGCACCAGCGAGCGTACGCGCCTCCTCCAAGGCGCCCGTACGGGCGTCGAGGAGGAACTGTGCATCGGATACCGCGGCGTCCGTCCGCGCGGCTGCCTCGATGGCGTCGCCCAGTTCGCTGGTGGCCGCGGCGAAGTCCGTGGTGACCTCGTCGAGCTGGTCGAGCGCCCCCCGGGCTTCGGTGAGGCGGCTTCCATCACCGTCGGCGGCGAGCGCGGTGGCCGCCCGCTCGTGCCGGTCGCTGGCTTCGGTGAGACGCCGTTCCGCGTCGTCGGCCTGCCGGGCGAGCTCCGCCACCCGATCGGCCAGGACGGACAGCCCCTCCGGGGTACGGACGCGGGCCAGCCGGTCCCGGCGGCGCCGGACCTCGTCGTGCGCCTGGTGGGCGCGGTCGAGGCGGGCGCGGGCCTCCGCCACGTCCGCACGGGCAGCGTCGACTGCGGCTGCGCGGACGTGCAACTGTTCCTGGTGCCTCGCCAGTTCCCAGTCGGCGCGGTCCGCAGCCGCGAACACCCGCTCGCGGCGCGCGGCGAGGTCCGCCCTTTCCAGGTGGAGGTCACGGGTGTGCTCGATGGCGGCGCGCTCCGGGGCGGCCCGGCCGGCCGCGTGGGCGTCTGCGAGGGCACGGCCGGCTTCGGCCTCGGCCTCGCGCGCCTTCTCGACGGCGCGCTGCGCGTCGTCGGCGGCGCGCTGGAGCTCTTCGACGCCGTGGGGGGCGCTGATGGAGGCGAGCAGGTCGGCCTGGCCGCCCAGCGCCTGCGCACGGGCGGCGGCTTCGGCGGCACGGGCATGCGCCTCGTCGACCCCGGGCACGAGTGCGTCGACGCTGGTGGCCAGCAGTTCCAGTGCCGAGACCCGCGCCCGCGCCTCGGCCTCCGCTTCGGGAGTGGCGCCTGCGTAGCGGCCGAGCTGCTCGGTGAGGACCTCGACCTCTTTGGCCGCCGCGTCCCGCTGGACGCCGGCACGCTTGCCGATGCCCTCGTAGTGGGCGGCGCCCAGGAGTTTCAGCAGGATCCGCTGCCTGTCGGCGGTGTTCGCCGACAGGAACCGGGCGAAGTCGCCCTGGGGCAGGACGACGCATTGGCAGAAGTCGTCGAAGGACAGTCCGAGAAGCTGTTCGACGGCGGCGTTGAGTTCCTTGATCTCGCCGGCCAAGACCTCGGGTTGCGGCCCGTTCGGGTGGACGGCGCCCGCGGTGGGGTCGGCGAACCTGACCAGGCTGACGGCCTTCTGCTGGACCTGCCCCCCGATCCGGCGGACCTCGCGGGCCACCTGGTAGCGCTGGGACGCAACGTCGAAGGTGAGCGAGACGGTGCAGCGGTTGCTGGTGGGGGCGAGCGCGTAGGAGATGGCGTTGCTCCGTCCCCACCGGTAGGCCGTGCCGTACAGCGCGAAAGTCAACGCGTCGAGGATGGTGGACTTCCCCGACCCGGTCGAGCCGACAAGGGCGAAGTAGTCGGCGTCGGTGAAGTCGACCACGGTGGCGACACGGAAACCGGCAAAGCCGTTGAGCTCCAGGCGAACGGGGCGCATCTGCGGTGTTGTTCCTTACCGGGTGTGTGAAGGGACCTGGGATGCCGGAGACCGGGGGTGGGGGAAGCCGGTCAGGGGCGGGCGGTCGAGCGGGTGAGGTCGTCGTGTAGTTCGTTGAACAGGCCCACGACCCGGTCGTCGCTGATGCCGACGCTGTGGCAGTAGTCGGTGAACAGTTGCGCGGGCGTCCTGGCCTGCCGATCGACTGCTGTGCCCGCCTTGGCCCCGGCACTCGTGTGTTCGGGGTGGATGCGGATCTCCAGGGCGTTGGGAAGCGCTTCGGTCAGGTCGTCGCGGAGGCCGGCGTACGCGGGCTGGGTGACGACGAGTCGGAGGTAGTCCTCGCCGTAGGTGGCTCGGTCGGCGATGAGCTCGGCGACGGTTCCCTCGACGGTGCGCAGTCGGCGGCCGGCGGTGACCGGGACGTCGGTGACCTGCGCCGGAGTGCCGGGGGCCGCTTCGACGAGGCAGACGACGTGCGTGTTGTCCTGCTCGCCGAAGTCGACCGGGTACGGGGATCCGCTGTAGTGCACCGGGCAGGGCGCCGGAATCCGCTGTCGGCGGTGGAGGTGGCCCAGGGCCACGTAGTGGGCCTCGGTCGGGAAGATCGCGGCGGGAACGTGATACTCCATGATCGATTGGGCTTCGCGTTCGCCGCCCCCGAAGGCCCCGCCGGTGCAGGTGAGGTGCGCCATGACGATGTTCACGGCGTCCGGGGTGAACGCGGCGGTCAGGCCGCCCAGGACGTCGCGCACCAGCTGGTCGTAGGCACCGACGTTCTGTGAGGGGGTGTTCGCGATGATCTCGGCAGCGCGGACGGCGTAGCGGCGGGAGAGGAAGGGCAGAACCGCGACGTTGACGGGTTCGTTCGTGGACTTGGCACGAAAGGTGAGGACACCGCCCTTGTCCGCCGGCCTGGCCTGACCGTAGACGTGGATGCCGGCGACGCCCATCAGCGGTTTGTACGCCTCGAACGTGGCTCCGTGGTCGTGGTTGCCGGCGATGACGACCACCTCGACGTTCCGCCGGGCCAGTTGCATCAGGGTGCGCACGACGAGCTTCTGGGCATCGGCACTCGGCGCGGAGTGCTCGTAGACGTCGCCGGCGATGAACACGGCATCGACCTCGTTGCCGAGCGCGATCTGGGTTAT
The DNA here is from genome assembly GCF_041431095.1 of Streptomyces sp. NBC_00597. Classification (GTDB taxonomy): domain Bacteria; phylum Actinomycetota; class Actinomycetes; order Streptomycetales; family Streptomycetaceae; genus Streptomyces. The sequence continues at coordinate 1,406,497 of NZ_CP107757.1, read as the reverse complement.
CTCGCGCAGTACGGCGGCCTGTTCGTCGAGCCGGTTGCGGCCCTTGAGGATCTTACCGACGTGCCAGTCTGAGGTGTGGAGGAACTTCACCAGGACGGTCCTTCCGGAGGGACGAGGCGGGCCGGGGCGGCTGTGGGGCGATGAGCGAGACGGGTCGGAGCGAAAGCGCGGGGTGTCCGGTGACGCGGGCGTCGGAGCGGATCATCAGCCCTGCCTGCCGGCCATGGCCTTCACCACCGAGATCCACGGCCGCCACGTCAGGTTGCGGCGCGCCGTGGATGACGAGCGTCAGAAGGGTGGGGGCTCAGCGACGGCGCCGTCGTCGAAGTCGTCGAGCCAGCGGTCGTCGTCGACCGCCGGCAACTTGTCGAACGGGCCCGGCCGTACCTCCCCAGCGGCGGTCCCTGCGGGAGGAGCCGAGTCGTCGGCGGAGGCGGGTTCGCTGAAGGCGGGTTCACTGACCTCGGAGAGCCGTGTGGCCCAGGCAGGAAAGGGGAACTCGACGGCCAGCGGCACCGGAATCTCCGGCTGGGAGACGAACATGGTTCCGGGCCTCGCAAGCGTGGCGCGCTGGCGCTGGCCCTTGGGGAGGAACCCGTACTCGGGGCGGTTGGCCTCCGCAGGGTCCAGCCGTCCGACGATCTTGATCGAGGAGTTCGACACGATGCGCCGTTCGACCTCGGAGGCGGTCTGCTGGGCTCCGATGAGGATGATGCCGAGCGAACGACCCCGCTCGGCGATGTCGAGCAGCACGTCCTTGATCGGAGAGGAGCCGTCGCGGGGCGCGTACTTGTTGAGCTCGTCGATCATCGTGAAGAGGAGGCCACCCGGCCCCGCCTGTTCCTTGCGTTCGGTCTCCGCTGCGAGGACGACGCCGACGACGAAGCGCTGAGCCCGCTCGGGCAGGTTGTGCAGGTCAACAACGGTGACCTGGTGGCGCGACGTGTCGACGCCGTGGTCGACCGGCCGGTCGGTGACCGTGCTCAGGTCCCCCCTCAGCAGGGGCGTGAGTGGCCGTTGAGATGACCTCAGCCGCCGGACGAACGCGTTCACGGTGCCGGTTCCCACAGCCGGTCCCGCCCAGAGCGGACGGGTGGCTTCGTCGGTCACCCGCCCGGAGATGAAATCGATCATCTCCTCCCAGGTCCGGAGGACGGTGCCGTCGACGACGACCGCGCCGTCGTTCCCGGCAGGTCTGGCTTCGCGGCGCAGCCGACCTGTGACCTGGTGAACGACCATCGTGTACTGGTTCTTCTCGTCCGCGACGTCGGTGAACACGTACGGGAGCAACTCGCGTTCGCAGAACTCCGCGAGGGTCCACCAGAACGCGGTGACGCCGCTGGTCCGTCCCGTGACGTGGGGGCGGCCCGTGGTGTCGCCGGGGAGCGGCGGGGCGTAGAAGCCGACGGAGACGAAAGGTCGGGCGGGCAGGCCGAGTCGACCATAGGCGGCGCGTAACGGCTCGTCGAGGCGGGCGTTGGGTTGATCGACGAACAGTAGGTCCTCGCCCTTGACGGAGAAGATCAGAGCCTTGGCGTTGACGACTCGGCCGCCCAACGCGCCGGAGGTGAAGAGGGAGTGGAGGAGGAACAGCGCGAAGCTGGTCTTGGTCGCCACCCCCGAGATGCCCGAGATGGACACGTGGGCGCCACGGGTACCGTCGAGGAACTCGACGTTGACGTAGATCGGTTCGCCGTCGCGGCCGATGCCGACGGGGATTCGCTTCGCCATCCGGTCGAAGTAGAGCGCGGCGTCCCGGTCCGCTCCCGTGGCCCGGATGGCCACTTCACCGGGACGGGGCGGCACGTAGCACTCGGGGTCGACGCGCGTCGTGGCGACCTCGGCGATCTCCTGCACGCGTGCCGGCAGGATCCCGTCGGCAATGAGGAACACGTCCGAGTCGAACGCGGCACCCTCGTGTCGAGCGACGACCTCGGTGACCACACCGGAGGTCGTGACGGTTCCGCGCCCGGGGACCTGGCGACGGGTGCTGACCACGTCGTCGAGTTGGAGATAGGCGTCGGGTGACACGGCGACGTGGAACTTCAGGGGTGTGCAGTCCTCGGTGCCCGCCACCTTCCCGACCTGCCGCTCAACTCCGCCTGGGTGGTGACCCGCTGTGGTTGCGGCGAGATGGACGGCCGGGGTCGTGGCGACGTGGGAGACCCCGGAGTCGGTGTCGGTCATCGGCGGGCTCTCCTCGTGTGGCGCGGTTTCGGAGGTGCATCGCGGTGGCGCCCGGCCTCCCACGGCCGGCGGCCGGTGAACGGACACGGGGCGCCGAGGACCTGACGACGTCGGGGACCTGCGGCCCTGGAGGACCCGGGGGCCCGGCGGGTGCCGGGTCGCAGTGGTCGCGCTGCCGACGTGGTCGTGAGGCGGGGCGCTCCGGCCGGGACGGGCGGGCCCGGTGGGCCGGAGCAGCGTCGGTCAGGACTGCTCCGCTACCGGGGCACCCGCCGGGCCGGTGCGCGGCCGATGGCCGGGCGCCCGAGATCGTCAGGCGGTGGTGCGGCGTCTACGGGTGGCGAGAGGTGACGCAGGTGGTGTGGAGTGCCCGTCCGCACCGGAGGAAAAGGTTGGATGGCCCCGCCGGCAGCCGGTAGCGGCCCGGCACCCGTCGTGGTCACCGATGACAACACCAGTCAGCGGGCCGAAGCCGACCTGTAGACGCACGCTCCGCGCCCCCCTCGTTCCGGCAGTCCCGTGCGCCGGCAGGCGACACGGGGTGATGACCGCCTCAAGTACCCCACCCTCATGCGGCTCGACGCATCCTACGTATATTCATCCGACCCCACATGCGGATTCCACGATCCGCCACCCAGCCTTGTCAGCCGAACGGCGTCGCCCTGTGCACCGGTGCCGGAGCCGCATCCGGCTGGGGCGGGGATCGAGTGGCGGGCGGCCGTGGCTGTGACCCGGGGCGCCGCCGTCAGGTGACCGCCGCTGCATAACACCGGACGGTCACCTTCTGCTCCGGGCTCCACTGCTGCTCGACCGTGGCCAACAGCTGCCAGCCGAGCCGCTCGTACAGGGCCGACGCCGCCGTGTCGGAAGCCACCACGTCGAGCACCGGATGCAAGCCGTGGTGCCGCGCTTCTGCGACTGCCCGCGCCATCAGCAGCGCACCGATCCCGTGACCTCGGGCCGACGGAGCGACGAACAGTCGGTTGACCACGGCGGTCGCGTCGCGACTCACCCCTGCGTGCGCACTCCACAGGCCGGGTGCCGCGTCTCCCGCGCTGCTCCACGACAAGCCGACGTGGCCGACGATGCGGCCGTCCAGCTGGGCCACCCACGAGGCGATGAGCGAGGGAGGCGTGAGCCATGTGCCTGGATCGTCGGGCCAGTTCACCGGATAGCCGTCGTGTTCGTGGACCTCCGTCAGGACCCGCGCACAGTCACCGGGGTCTCGATCAGTCCGTTGTCGAACACTCGGGGGGAGGTCCGCGCCGGCCGTGCTCTCGCTCTTCACTGCGGCATGGAAGCACAGCCCCATGCCCGTGCCCAGCAATTTCCGCGACGGGCCCTAACGGCGCAGTGCTCTCCGCGCCTGCGTCCGCCGCCGTCGTGGCCGAACTGCGCGCGGCGCTGGGAAAGCTCACGCGGCGCGTGAAGCTGGAGGACCAGATGCCGCTCGGTCAGGCGTCCGTCCTCGGTGCGCTGGACCGCGCCGGTGCGGTGATGACCAGCGAACTGGCGGCCGAACAGCGCGTGCGCCCGCAGTCCGTGGCCCGAGCCGTCGGGCTCCTCATGGAGCAGGGGCTGATCACGCGCCGGGCGCATCCGACCGACGGCCGCAAGAGCCTGGTCGAACTCTCCTCTGCGGGGCAGGCACTGCTGGAAGAGGAGCGGGGGCGCAGGGCGGACTGGCTTGCGCGAGCGATCGAGGCGGAGCTGACGGGGGACGAGCGTCCCCAAGGCGGTCACGCCAGGTCGAGGAGTTGTCCGTAGAAGCCGCCGAAGCCGTGCTGCTCGTCGACGAGGTGGACCTCAAGGATCCAGTGGCAGCGGCCCGCCCGGGCGGCGCGTCGCATCGCATCGCATCGGAGTGGCGTTGTCCAGGGTGACGTGGACCCGGGTGCGGCGCCGTCGATCGTCTCGTGCGGGAATTCCCCCACCAGATGGCCCGCGTGCCACCCGCCCAGGGTCCAGCCGGACTCGGCGGCGAGCCGTTCGGCTTCCGCGTACGGCCGTCGCCCGGTGATCTGCGGGTCGGCACGGAGGACGCTGCGGCCCGCGTCGAAGACCTTGACGAGGTCTTCGCGCAGCCTGGTGCTTGGCCGGGGCCTCGCCGAAGACGAGGGTGCGGCCGAAGTCTGACGACCACCTGCCGCTGCTCCGTACGACCGCGACCGGATGGAAAGCGCACTGGCTCCTGGAGATCCACTTGATCGACGAACACGCGGGCTTCGGGGCCTCGCACAAGGGCGCTCCTCGATCTGGTGTGATGCCTGCCGCGGTCGGTTCACGGGTGTGAGTAGTTCGGCCCGCTGGGCCGCTCGTTGCATCCCGTGGAGGCCGGGCGCCCGACGCCACGGCGCCGAGGCGAGGAACGCCGAGCTGGGCTCGGCACTGGCCCAACGATCTCGCGGAGCCCTAATGGGCACGCTCGTGAACGGGATCCAAGGATTCCGGGTGATCTGCATCATCGGCCGGAGCGGCGGCACGCAGCGCCGCCTCGACCCGGCGGTTGCTGGTCATGGTCGCCGTGACGGCGGTCATCGCGAGGAGGAGGCCGGCGGCGGTGTAGAGCGGGGTGCGTACGTCGTAGGTGGTGGCCAGCCAGCCGCCGAGGAAGGCGCCGAACGGGGCGGCGCACATGGCGAGCATGCGGGAGGTGGAGGCGACCCGGCCCATCAGGTGGGCGGGGACGATCGCCTGTCGGAGGGAGGGGCCGAGCACCATCGTGGCGCCCATGCCCGCTCCGCAGACGGCGAGCGCGAGGCCGGCGACGTACGGGTTCGGGGCGGCGGCAAGGCCCAGGACGGCGAGTCCCTCGACGGCGGCCGTGCAGGTCAGTGCGGTGCCGGTGCCGAGTCGTCGGCCGAGGGAGGAGGCGATGCCCGCGCCGAGCAGGCCGCCGGTGGCCTCCGCAGTGAGGAGCAGGCCGAAGCCGAAGGTGTCGATGCCGAGACGATCGTGCGCGAAGAGGGCGAGTACGGTTTCCACGGCGAGGAAGGCGATGTTCCCGACCGCCGGACGCAGCGCGAGCCCGAGCAGCAGCTGATCCCGGAACACGTACGAGGCGCCGGCCCGCGCCTGCCGCAGCAGCGACTCGCGGGCCTGCGGTGCGGGCCGGGGTGCGGCAGGCAGCGACCGTACGAGCAGTGCGGAGAGCGCGAACGACACCGCATCGGCGAGCAGCGGAAACGCCCGCCCGAGCGCGAGCAGGGCACTACCCGCGGGCGGCCCCGCGAAGCCGGACGCGGCGGTCTGGGTGCCGCGCATGCGGGAGTTGGCGCGCTCCAGGAGCGCGGGGTCGCGGCCGAGCAGATCCGGCAGATAGGCCGTGGCGGCCGTGTCGAAGAAGAGCCCGCCGAGGCCGAGCAGGAAGGCGACGGCCGCGAGCAGTGGAATGCTCAGCACGTCGAGCGCGGCCGCTGCCGCCGGTATGGCGAGCAGCACCGCACGCGCCGCGTCCGTGACCCACATCGTGCGCCGACGGTCCCAGCGGTCTACCAGCGCACCGCCGAGCACCCCGAAGAGCAGCCACGGCAGCGTTCCGGCGGCCGTGACGACGGCGAGCGCCATCGGATCCCGAGTCAACGTCAACGCGAGCAGCGGCAGCGCGGCATGCGACACCCCGTCACCGAGCGAGGACACCGTCTGCGCAGTCCACAGCCGTCCGAACCCGGTCGGCAACTTCCTTACGCCTGAGGTCACTTGGCGTCCCCTTCGGTCTGCCGGCGCGGTGCCGGGTGGAACAGTGCGAAGACGAGTGACGCGTCCGGGAGCGACGGATCTGACAGCTCCCGGTACTCGTCCGCCAGTGCCTCCAGCCGCGCCCCCAGCTCCGCGAACTGCTCATCGGTGAGCCGCAGATGGGCCATCCGGACGTGCCGCTCGCCCGCCGCCGGCGCTGCCTCCAGGTCCGCCACCGCATGCCGCATCAGCACGTCCGGCCCTCCCTCGCCCGGATCCGGCAGCACGATCGCCCGTGCGGCCATTGCGTAGTACCGCTCGGTGACTCCCCGGACCTTCCGCGTTCGTACCACCTTCACCAGGCCGGCACGTTCGAGCAGTCGTACGTGGTAGCTGGAACTCCCCTTCGCAAGGCCCACTCGCTCGGCGATCTGAGTGATCGTCGCGGGCTCGAAGCGGAGCACGGCCATGATCCGGTGACGCGTGAGATTGGAGACGGCGCGTAGCTGCTCGTCCGTGGTGACGTGAAACGCCTCGGGAAGATCGTCGGTAGGCATGTCGCCAATGGTCAACGTTTCTTGACCATTGGGCAAGGGGTTTTCGTTCAGACTTTCGGAACCGGCCGTCCAGCGGCAGCTCGACGCGCCCCTCCCGGAGCTGAAGGCAAGGCGGGGGGGGAGCACGGATCGCCGAACTCACAGGCGCACAAAAGCTGTTGGCGTCGCGTTCCCGCCTGATGGCTGCGTTCCGTGAGGAACTCCTACCTCCAAGCTCTTCCTCGGCTACGACCGGCCGTGGTGGGAGGATCTGGGTCTGCGGGCTGGCCGCTGGCGAAGTAGCCGACGCGCACGGACCGTGGGAGCAGGTCCGCGAGGAACCCGAGGCGCACGGCCCACGCACCGAGCGTCACCAGGCCGACAGCCAGCGCCCGAGCCGCCGCGAGCACCGCGTGCCGGCCCGGGTCGCCACCGGCGAGTGGTATCCGGAGACCGGGAGACAGCAGGGCCGACCTTCCACGTGCGGACATCGTGCGCTCCTCGCTGACGGGTCCATCGGACGACACCGCGATGGGGCCTGCTGCGGCTCACTCCTTCCCGAGTGTGGCCGCGTGATCGGGCACGACGGTCTGGAGCTCCTTGGGCGGCCGCTCGTAGCCCGTCGACGGGGGCCGGGACGGCAGGACGAGCGGCGGCAGGGCCACGTCCTCGTAGGGGACCGAGGAGAGCAGGTGGGCGATCGTGTTGAGTCTCGCGTTGCGCTTGTCGTCGCTCTCGACCACGTACCACGGGGCGTCCGCCGTGTCCGTGTGGACGAGCATCTCGTCCTTGGCCCGCGAGTACGCCTCCCAGCGCGTGAGGGACTCCAGGTCCATCGGGGAGAGCTTCCAGCGCCGCAGCGGATCCTCCGCGCGACGACGGAACCGCTCCTCCTGGGCCGCGTCGCTGACGGAGAACCAGTACTTGCGGAGCAGGATCCCGTCCTCCACTAGCATGCGCTCGAAGAGCGGGCACTGACGCAGGAAGCGCTGGTGCTCCGCGGGAGTGCAGAAGCCCATGACGTGTTCCACGCCGGCGCGGTTGTACCAGCTGCGGTCGAAGAGCACGATCTCGCCGGCAGCCGGCAGGTGCTCCACGTAGCGCTGGAAGTACCACTGGGTGCGCTCCCGCTCCGTCGGCTTCGGTAGGGCCGCGATGCGGGCCACACGGGGGTTGAGGTGTTCGGCGACGCGCTTGATCGTGCCCCCTTTGCCCGCCGCGTCGCGGCCCTCGAAGACGACGACCAGCCGGGCGCCCTCCACGCGCACCCATTCCTGAAGCTTGATCAGCTCCGTCTGGAGTCGAAGCAGTTCCGCCTCGTAGACCGCCTTGCCGAGTCTCATTTCCGTACCCTTCCCATCGTCGCCGGGTGCATCGATCAAGTCAGTCACGGCAAGCATCTGCACGCAACGATGTCCATCGGGCCTCGGCGTGTCGATACGCTGGCCGCACGTCGGGCCATCGGGCCATCGGGCGCCAGCCGGAGGAGTAACGCGTGGGTGTGGGGGATCCGTTGACGCAGGTGCCGAGGATGCGGCTCGACGAACTGCTGGACGAGCTCCAGGTGCGCATTGACGAAGTGCGCGGCACCCGCGATCGGGTGCACAGCCTGCTGGAGGCCGTCGTGTCGGTGGGGCGGGAGCTGGATCTCGCCCAGGTGCTCCGGCGCATCGTGGAGGCCGCCGCGCTGCTGGTGGACGCCGAGTACGGCGCCCTGGGTGTGATCGGCCCCGACGGGCGCAGGCTCGCGCAGTTCCTGACCGTGGGGCTCACCGATGACGAGATCTCCGCCATCGGTCCGCTGCCGGCCGGCCACGGGTTGCTCGGCGAGGTCATCCACCACCCGGAGCCCCTGCGCCTCAGCGATCTCGGAGCACACTCCTCTTCCCACGGGTTTCCGGCCCATCACCCGCCCATGCGCACCTTCCTCGGTGTGCCGATCCGGGTCCGTGACGAGGTGTTCGGGAACCTCTATCTGACTGACAAGCGGGGCGGGGTCGACTTCGACACCGAGGACGAGACCGTGATCTCCACCCTCTCGGTGGCGGCGGGCGTGGCGATCGACAACGCGCGGCTCTACGAGGGGGCGCAGCGCCAGCAGAGATGGCTCAGGGCGAACGCGGAGATCACCGAGAGCCTACTGTCCGGGAGTTCGCGCCCGGCGGTGTTGGATCTCATCGCCCGCCGCGCCCAGGAGATCACCGCGGCGCGGCTCGCGAACATCGCCGTTCCGGTGGACGGTGTCGACGGCCTGGTCGTGGAGTTCGCGGCCGGAGCGGCCGGGGCCACGTGGCAGGGCCTTGTCGTCCCCTTCGAGGGCACGCTCTCCGGGGCCGCGCACCGGTCGGGCAAGCCCGTGACGGCGATGAGGGCCTCGGGTGACGAGCGCTACGCGGCCGAGGCCCGGATGCAGCGGTGGGACGGGCTGGGACCAGCCGTGGCAGTCCCGCTGGGTACTGCGGGCGGGGAGAGCCGGGGCGTTCTGCTGCTCGCGCGACCGGCAGGAGAGCCTGCGTTCGGCGAGGGTGAGCTGGAGCCGCTCGTCGCCTTCGCGGGTCAGGCGGCGATCGCTCTGGAGCTGGCGGAACGGCGTCGGGACGCCGAGCAGATAGCACTGCTGGAGGAGCGCGACCGGATCGCCCGTGACCTGCACGACCTGGCCATCCAGCGGCTCTTCGCCACCGGCATGACCTTGCAGAGCGCCGCACGGCTCGTGGAGCACGAAGGGGCCGCCGAGCGGGTCGGCCGGGCGGTCGACGACCTGGACGAGACCATCAAGATCATCCGATCGACGATCTTCGGGCTCCGCACCAAGGACCGCGAGGGCGGACCGGGGCTGCGGGCACGCGCCTCCCGCGCCGTCGGCGACGCGGCCACCTCGCTCGGCCATCCACCGCGCCTGAGCATGGAGGGGCTCCTCGACACCGACGTACCTCCGCAGATAGCCGACCACGTGGTGGCGGTGCTGGGCGAGCTCCTCAGCAACGCGGCCCGACACGCGCAGGCGACCAAGGTCGGGGTGACCCTCAAGGCCGGGCAGGGCGAGGTCGTACTGACCGTCTCGGACAATGGCACGGGCATTCCCGCGCGGGGGCGCAGGAGCGGTCTGCGCAACCTCGACGAGCGGGCACGCGGCGTGGGCGGCACCTTCACCACCGAGACTCCCGAGGCGGGCGGCAGCAGGCTCGTGTGGCGGGCGCCGCTTCCCCACAGCAGCTGAGGGGCGGTACGGAGTCAGCCGTGGATCGCCGGGGCGGGCGGCGACGGTGTGGCCTCCAGCCGGAAGCCCGTGACGAGATCCGGGCGGATCCGCAAGGCGTTGGTCATCGGTTGTTCGACCCACGGGCGCAGCAGGTCGGCGTACCGGTCGGTGTCCTCGGCATCGACCACCGGGCGTGCGTAGCCGGTGACGACGACGCTCCAGCCGAGACGGGTGTCGGGATCGATGACGTCCGCTTCGTACGCCACCACCACGCCGGGGACGTCGGCGGGTGCCGCCAGGGAGGCCAGCGCCCCGCCTTCGTGGATCCGGATGATGATGTCCTCGCCGTCGACGAGGTGGTTCACCGGTCGAACGGCAGGCAGCGCGTGCTGCGTGAAGACGATGCGTCCCAGCGACACCGTGGCGAGGAGCCTCAGGGCCTCGGCCCTGCCCAGTTCCCGCATGTGCCGGGCGGCCGTCGTGCCGCCGGCGCGGCCGGCGGGTCGCCGTATGCCTTCCTGATCCATGATGCGTACCTTCGTCCGGCCCACTCGGTCCTTACGGCTTCCGATCTCCCAGCCTCCCTCTTGATCCACCGGTGGGACCAGGGCCGAACGGTCCCTTCTGCGCCCCGGACCCGCACTGCGCCGCACTCACGAGACGACGAATCTCAGGTCTCTGTCGGCAGCGAGCACCCGCATGGACTTGACCACCAGGGGTGGCACGTCGCACAGGAAGAGCCGCGTTCCCGCCGCACGACAGTGGCGGTCGAGACGGGTGAGGAGGTCGATGCCCGCGCTGTCGCAGAAGGAGAGGCTGCGCAGGTCCAGGACGATGCTCCGGTGGCCGGATCCGGCGAGTTCGCGCAGGCGTGGTGCCACTTGCCCGGCCGTGTAGCAGTCGAGCTCTCCTGCCAGGGCGATCCTCAGACCACGGTCGTCCCGGGCCACGGTCTTCAGGTCGATCAAAGCGGTCGTCATGGCGTCCTCCGCGCTGCGTGCGGCTCCGCGGAGTCGCGCCGTTCCCCGTGCACCCTCAGTTCATCCGGCGCCGCGCGCTCCCGGGAAGGGCCCGGCAGGCCCTGTGGACAGGGCCGAAGGTCCCTTTCCGGAGGGCCTGCCGGGCCCTGTCGCCCGGAGCCGCCGGCGATGAGGGCCGATCGGCCCTGTCCGTTCGGCCCGTCCGGCGGGCAAGATGCCGGTGTTCGTGCGTCCAGGGACGAACCCAGGCGAAGGAGTTGCGTGATGACCGGCAGCAGTGCCCCCTCCCCCGCGACGAACCCCATCAGCGTCTTCCTGCTCGACGACCACGAGGTCGTGCGAAGGGGAGTGCACGACCTGCTGGACGCCGAGCCGGACCTGACCGTGGTGGGTGAAGCGGGCACGGCGGAACAGGCCCTGATCCGCATTCCGGCGCTGCGTCCCCGGGTGGCGATCCTGGACGTACGGCTCCAGGACGGTGACGGCGTGAGCGTGTGCCGGGAGCTGCGCTCACGCATGCCCGAGCTGGCCTGCCTGATGCTCACGTCGTTCGACGACGAAGAGGCTCTGCTGGACGCCGTGATGGCGGGGGCCGCCGGCTACGTCCTGAAGCAGATCACCGGCACCGACCTGGTGACCGCCGTACGGACGGTGGCCTCCGGCCAGTCGATGCTCGACCCCGGCGCCACCACGCGGCTGATGGCCCGGATGCGCGGCGACGTGCCCCAGGAGGAGCAGGTGCCGGGGCTTCCCGGCTTCACGGACCGCGAGAAGGAGATCCTCGTCATGGTCAGCGAGGGGCTCACCAACCGGGAGATCGGCAAGCGGCTGTACCTCGCGGAGAAGACCGTGAAGAACATCATCTCTCGGCTGTTCATCAAGCTCGGGGTGGAGCGGCGCGTGCAGGCCGCCGTGATCGCCAGCCACGCCCTGACCCCGCCCGGCCGGCGCCCGGCCCCCGCTGCGGAGTAGGGCGCGTCCGCTCGGGCGGGCCGGGCCGGCCGGGTGATGTGCGCCCGGCCGGTCCGGGGCGTGTCGGCGCTTCAGTGGTGCGGCACGACGGCGACGGGACAGGTCGAGTGGTGGAGGACGGCATGGGCCACCGATCCGGTACGTGCGCCCGGCGTCGACTCCCGGATCTGCCGGCCGACGACGAGCAACTGGGCGTCCGATGCGACGGACAGCAGCACGTGCCCGGCGCTGCCCTGCTCCACGTGCGCGACGACGTCCACCTCGGGGTGCCTCGTCCGCCACGGCTCCAGCGCCTGCTCCAACGCGGCCTTCTCGTACGGTTCCAGCCCGCCGAGCTGGTCGGCGATCCACATCGAGCCGGGGCTGTAGCCGTAGACCGGGGGCAGGCTCCAAGCCCGTACCGCGCGCAGGGGCGCCCTGCGTGCTGCGGCCGTCTCGAAGGCGAAGCGCAGTACGTCGGCGGATTCCTCCACGCCGCCCTGCTGGCCGACGACCACCTCGCCCTCGGCGGCCCCGGACACCGGCATGCCGTGCCGGGCGCGGACGGAGACGACGGGGCACTCGGCGGCGGCGATCAGCTGCTGCCCGTAGGAGCCCAGCAGGAAGCCGGCCAGGGCGCCGTGTCCACGGGTGCCGAGCACCAGCATCTCCGCGTCCTTGGCGGCGCGCAGCAGGGCCGGCACGGGGCCGTCCGGGACCACTTCCGCGGTGAGTGAGAGCCGCGGGTGGCGGCGGCGGAGCTCAGCCTCCGACTCTTCCAGGATCTCCTGGGCGCGGCGGGCCTCGACGTCGCGGTCCTGGACGAACGGAACGGCGAGCGGCTGCCACAGCCAGGCGTGGACCACGTGCACGTGCATGTCCCGGCGTGCGGCTTCCTGAGCCGCCCAGTCGGCTGCGGCCCGGCTTTCGGGGGAGCCGTCCACGCCGACGACGAGGGTGCGCTTCACGGGTCTGTCCTCCGTACTGATGCGCGGGGGCATCGGGGTCTGTGGCCGGGACGGGTGGCGCCGGCCGGGGGAAGGACCGGGCGCCACCGGGATTCACCATCCCCGCCCCGGGCACGGGCGGAGAAGGGCCAACGGTCCCTCGCTGAGGGCCGGTCCTCCCCTGCCGGGCGTGCTCCGGCAGGGCGCACGGTGTCGGCATCGGCTCAGTCGACGAACGTCCCTGGCCCTCACCCTCAGGAGCGGACATGACCGCGTTGACCGCGCACTCGATCTCGGAGCTGGACGCCCACTGGCGCGCCGCCAACTACCTGGCCGTCGGGCAGATCTACCTGATGGACAATCCCCTGCTGGCCGAACCGCTCAGGCCGGAGCACATCAAGCCGCGGCTGCTCGGCCACTGGGGCACCTCCCCCGGCCTGAACCTGGTGCACACCCACCTCAACCGCGTGATCAAGGAGCGTTCGCTGGAGGCCCTGTGCGTCTGGGGTCCCGGGCACGGCGGCCCCGCCGTCCTGGCCAACTCCTGGCTTGAGGGGACGTACGGCGAGACCTACCCGGACGTGACGCGCGACGCGGGCGGCATGGCCAAGCTGTTCCGGCAGTTCTCCTTCCCCGGCGGCGTGCCCAGCCACGTGGCGCCGCAGACACCCGGTTCCATCCACGAGGGCGGGGAGCTCGGGTACGCCCTCGCCCACGCCTATGGAGCCGCCTTCGACCATCCCGGCCTGCTGGTCGCCTGCGTCATCGGTGACGGCGAGGCCGAAACCGGGCCGCTGGCCGCGTCCTGGCACGCGAACAAGTTCCTCGACCCGGTCCACGACGGCGCGGTCCTGCCGATCCTGCACCTCAACGGATACAAGATCGCCAACCCGACGGTGCTGTCCCGGATCCCCGAGTCCGAGCTCGACGCGCTGCTGCGCGGCTACGGCCACGAGCCGCTGTACGTGACCGGCAGCGACCCCGCCCTGGTGCACCAGGCCATGGCCCGGGCGATGGACCAGGCCCTGGACCGCATCGCGGACATCCAGCGAGAGGCACGGGCGGCGGGTACCGACCCGGGTGGGGAGTACCCGCGCTGGCCGATGATCGTGCTGCGCACGCCGAAGGGCTGGACGGGACCCGCGAGCGTCGACGGCGACCCGGTCGAGGGCACGTGGCGCTCCCACCAGGTCCCGCTCGCCGGGGTACGCGAGAACCCCGCGCACCTGAGGCAACTGGAGGACTGGTTGCGCTCGTACCGGCCGCAGGAGCTCTTCGACGCCGACGGCCGTCCGGTGGCGCAGGTCCTGGCCTGCGTCCCGGAGGGCGGCCGCCGCCTGGGCGCCGTACCGTACGCGAACGGCGGCCGGCTGCTGCGACCGCTCCCGCTGCCCGTGCTCGACGCGCACGCCGTCCCCGTCGAAAAACCGGGCCGCACCCTGCACGAACCGACCCGCGTCCTCGGGCACTTCCTCACCCAGGTCATGCAGGACACCGCCGGACGCAGGGACTTCAGGGTCGTCGGGCCCGACGAGACCGCCTCGAACCGCCTGGACGACCTGTACGAAGCCACCGGCAAGGCCTGGCAGGGCATCACGGAGGCCACGGACCGGAACCTGTCCCGGGACGGCCGGGTGATGGAGATCCTCTCCGAACACGTCTGCCAGGGCTGGCTGGAGGGCTACCTCCTCACCGGCCGCCACGGCCTGTTCTCCACCTACGAGGCCTTCGCCCACATCGTCGACTCCATGGTCGGCCAGCACGTCAAGTGGCTGAAGGCCTCGCGCGAACTGTCCTGGCGGGCACCGATCGCCTCGCTCAACTACCTGCTCACCTCGCACGTCTGGCGTCAGGACAACAACGGCTTCTCGCACCAGGACCCCGGATTCATCGACCACGTGCTCAACAAGAGCCCCGAGGTCGTGCGGGTCTACCTGCCGCCGGACGCCAACACCCTCCTCGTCGTGGCCGACCACGCGCTGCGCAGCCGCGACCGGGTCAACGTGATCGTCGCCGGCAAGCAGCCCTGCTTCGACTGGCTGGCGATCGACGAGGCCCGCGCGCACGTGGCGCGCGGCGCGGGCGTCTGGGAATGGGCCGGCACCGAGGACGGCTCCCGCGCACCGGACGTCGTCCTCGCCTGCGCCGGCGACGTGCCCACCATGGAGGTGCTGGCCGCCGCGGCCCTGCTCCGCGAACACCTGCCCTCGCTGGCCGTCCGCGTCGTCAACGTCGTCGACATCGCCCGACTGATGCCCCACGAAGAACATCCGCACGGCATGACGGACACCGAGTACGACGCCCTCTTCACCACCGACAAGCCGGTGATCTTCGCCTACCACGGCTATCCGTGGCTCATCCACCGCCTCGCCTACCGTCGTACCGGCCACTCCCAGCTGCACGTGCGCGGATACAAGGAGTCCGGCACGACCACGACCCCGTTCGACATGGTGGTCCGCAACGACATGGACCGCTACCGGCTGGTCATGGACGTCATCGACCGCGTCCCCGGCCTCGCGGGCCGCACCGAGGAACTGCGCCGGACCATGGCCGACCAGCGCATCCGCCACCACGACTGGATCCGCGAACACGGCACCGACCTGCCGGAGGTCACGGACTGGTCCTGGCCCTGCTGAGCACCCCGTCGAAGCCACCGCCCCCTGCCGGCCCGGGGGCCGATCGGCCCCCGCCTTGGCCCACAGGGCCCTGCCGACGCGGATGCCCGAGTGCGAAGACTGAAAGCGTCCGACCCGACCTGCGCCGGGCTCGTTCCACGGCGACAGCAGACCACGGCGAAGGAGCCGGTCATGCCCGCATCGCGCTACACCGTCAGTGACGTCATGACCCACACCGCCATTGCCATCGGCCGTGAGGCGTCCTACAAGGAGATCGTCGAGCTGATGCACGATTGGAAGGTCAGTGCTCTCCCCGTCCTCGAAGGAGAGGGCCGTGTGGTCGGCGTCGTCTCCGAAGCGGACCTCCTGCCCAAGGAGGAGTTCCGCCGCGAGGAGCCCGTCCTGCCGGACCAGCTGGAGGCGGCCTCCAAAGCCGATGGGGTGCTCGCCGAGGAACTCATGACGAGCCCGGCGGTCACCGTCCATCCGGACGCCACTACTGCCGAGGCAGCCCGCATCATGGCCCGCAAGGGCGTCAAGCGGCTCCCCGTGGTGAACGACGTCGGCATGCTGGAGGGCGTCGTCAGCCGCAGCGACCTGCTCAAGGTCTTCCTCCGGCCCGACGAGGAGCTGGAGGAGGAGGTCCGCGCCGTGCTCGCCGAACTCACGCCGACCATGACCTTGGGCTTCTCCGTACAGGACGGGGTCGTCGCCCTCCGGGGACCCCTGCACGACCGGGCTCTGGTTCCCCTTCTGGCCCGGGCGATCCGCGCCGTCGAGGGCGTCGTCGACGTCCGGATGGAGCTCGACGGGGCCGTCCCGGCCACCGCATGACCCTCACCCTGCCGATGACGTGCGTCGACGCCGTGGCTGCCGCCTGCGGCCGACCGGGCCACACGCCTCGGCTCAGCGGGTGCGCATGACACCCCTCCTGGGACAATTCGGATGGAAGCATGCGCACGCGACGTTCCGGATCAGGCGGCGAACATGTCCGACGTACCGAGCGCCTCCGCCGAGGCGCCCATCAAGGTGTTCCTGCTCGACGATCACGAGGTGGTCAGGCGGGGGCTGCGGGACCTGCTCGACGCCGAGGCGGACATCACCGTCGTGGGTGAGGCGGGCACGGCGGACCAGGCGCTGGCGCGCGGTCCGGCGCTACGCCCCGACGTCGCCGTCCTCGACGTCCGGCTGCCCGACGGCGACGGAATCACGGTGTGCCGGGAGCTGCGCTCCCGGATGCCCGGCCTGGCCTGCCTGATGCTGACGTCCTTCGATGACGAGGACGCCCTGCTGGACGCGATCATGGCAGGGGCGGCCGGGTACGTGCTGAAGCAGATCCAGGGGACCGACCTGGTCTCCGCCATTCGCACGGTCGCCACCGGGCAGTCCATGCTCGACCCCGCGACGACCGCCCGTCTGATGCACTCGCTGCGCGACCCGGATGCCGCCAAGGCGCCCGAGGACGCCCGCCTGGCCGCCCTCTCCGAGCGGGAGCGCGCCGTCCTCGGACTGATCGGTGACGGCCTCACCAACCGGCAGATCGCCAAGCAGCTCTACCTCTCGGAGAAGACCGTCAAGAACCACATTTCACGACTGCTGGGCAAGCTGGGAGTCGAACGGCGGGTGCAGGCAGCCGTCATCGCAGCTCAGGTCCACGACCAAGGGCGCGATGGTGAGGCGCCGTCGAAGCACTAGCGGCTGCGTACGCGGTGCACCGACCACGTGACCGGTCCGGAGTTGGGCCGTTCGGCCCCCCGCCCAGGCCCACAGGGCCCATGGCAGGGCCGGGTGGCACGCCGAGACTGGATGCGGAACTCAACTAGGAGGCCGTTCATGAGCACCACGTCTCCCATCCGATTCAATGCGGCGCTGCCCGCCGACTGCCGCACCCGTCTGATGGAGCTGGCCCGCGAGACCAACTTCGACGAGGGGACCCGTCTCTTCCGCGAGGGCGGCCGGGCGGACCGGTTCTGGATCGTCCGGTCCGGCACGGTGACCCTTGACGTTCATGTGCCGGGCAGGCGCGCGGCCGTCATCGAGACCCTCGGGGCCGGCGAGCTGGTCGGCTGCTCTTGGCTGTTCGAGCCGTACACCTGGCGCCTGGGGGCCGAGGCCATGACGCCCGTCCGCGCCTACGAGTTCGACGCGGCGCGCGTCCGCGCACTGGTCGATGCCGACACCGCGTTCGGCTCGGCCCTCGGCCACTGGGTCGGGACGGTCCTCGCCCATCGGCTGCAGGCCGCTCGGGTCCGCCTGCTCGACCTGTACGCGCCCTACGGCAGCGGCAGCTACTTGTGACCGAGCGCGTCAGGCACGGCCGCCGCCGCCGCCGACGGCAGGGGTCACGGCGGTGGTGAGGCGAGCGGCACCCACCACTGAAGACGCGTGCCCCGCTCGTCCGCTCCTCGCGAGGTGACTTCCATGCGGCCGCCGAGCCTTTCGGCGCGTTCGGTGAGATTGCGCAGCCCGCCCCGTCGGCCTCCCTCGGGCAGGCCCACTCCGTTGTCCGTCACCGTCACCGTGACGACGCCGCCCTCCGCGACGATCGACGCCTCCGCACGCGTGGCCTTGGCGTGCCGGGCGACGTTGGTGAGGGCCTCCCCGAGTACGGCGAGGACTTCGTCGGCGACGGCGGCCGGGACGTCCGTGTCGATCAGCCCCTCCATCCGCAAAGCCGGAGCGAACCCGAGGCCCTCAGCGGCGGCGTCCACGGCCTGGACGGTGCGGGAGCGCAGCTTGGGTGCCCGCCCCACGGCGTCACGGTCGCGGAGCCCGAAGATGGTGGAGCGGATGATCTTGATGGTGGCGTCGAGGTCGTCCACGGCGCGGGCGAGGCGATCGGTCGCCTCGGGATGGTCCACGAACCGCTGGGCGCTCTGCAGGGTCATGCCGGTGGCGAAGAGACGCTGGATGGCCAGGTCGTGGAGGTCGCGGGCGATGCGGTCGTGGTCTTCGAGCATGACCACCTGCTCGGCGTCGCGGCGCCGCTCGCCCAGTTCGAGCGCCAGAGCGGCCTGATTGGCGAACCCGGGCAGGGAAGCGACCTCAGCCGTGGCGAAGACGCCGCGGCCGTGGCGCCGGGCCAGCATCAGGATGCCGCTGAGTCTGTCCTTGGTGCCGACGGTCACGGCCACGGCCGGCCCGAAACCCGTCCAACGTTCCGGCTGGAGGACGGTGACGCGCGGGTCGCTCTCCACGTCCGTGACCACGACCAGCCCGTCCCGCGCCAGAGCGGCCTCGGCCAGGGTGCCGGTGGTGCTGGGCAGGACGATGCCCCGGTGGGCCTCTGCGGCGTACCCCAGGGCGATGGATCCGCGCAGCTCTCCGGCAGGGCCGACGCGGTAGAAGACTCCGATGTCGGCGCTGGTGATGTCCTTGGCGCGCTCCACCATGCCCGCGAGGACCTCGTCCTCGGGGGCCCCGGAGAGGAGGGAGCTGGTGATGTCCGAGCTGGCCTCCAGCCAGCGCTCGCGCAGGCGGACCTCCTCGAAGAGGCGGGCGTTCTCGATGGCGATGCCGGCGGCGATGGCGAGGGTGGACAGGACCGCTTCGTCCTCGGCGTCGAACTCGGCTCCGCCGCGCTTCTCCGTGAGGTAGAGGTTGCCGAAGACGTCTTCACGCACCCGGATGGGGACGCCGAGGAAGGAGTGCATCGGCGGGTGGTGGGCCGGGAAGCCGTACGAGGCGGGATGTTCGGACAGCTCCGACAGCCGCAGGGGTTCCGGGTGGCGGATCAGTTCACCGAGGATGCCGTGGCCGGAGGGCAGGTCACCGATCTGCGCACGGAGGTCGTCCGTGATGCCGACGGGCAGGAACTCGGCCAGCTTGTGGTCGTCGCCGATGACGCCGAGTGCGCCGTATTCGGCGTCCACGAGGACGACGGCGGCCTCGACGATGCGGCGCAGGACCTGGGGCAGGTCCAGCTCGCGGCCGACCGACATGACGGCTTCGAGCAGTCCGTTCAGTCGGTCCCTGGTACCCCTGACCTCGTCGATGCGCACCTGGAGCTCGTCGAGCAGCTCGTCCAGCCGCAGCCGCGGCATGCCCCCCTGAGCGGGTCGGCCGTCTGCGCACATGTCATACCTCCGGCCGACAGCAGGCGTGGAGGGCCACCTCCTTCACCGTAGTCCCGGCACGAGCGGATTTCCCGCCCGGGGGGCGCTACTCCATGATCACGCCTTTCCGTGGAATGCGCCCCTCAGGAACCGGGCCGTGATCAACGCCGCGAGGCCGGCCGTGACGGCGAGGCCCGCGCCGGACCAGCCGACGGGTTCGGTGGCCAGGAGCGACTGCAGCGCGGGAAGGTAGAGGGCGGCCATCGCCAGCAGGGCGGAGGCTGCCACGGAGGCGGGAAGGAACAGGTTCTGCGCGGTGAGCAGCCGTGCTCGCAGACCCAGAGCCACGCCGAGCTGTGCCGCGAGCAGAGCCAGGAACAGCACGCTCTGCCAGGGCAGGTCCATCGCACGCGCGGCCAGGCCGGCTGCCAGGCTGAACGCCGTCACCGCCGCTGCGAGAACGAGGAGGCGCTGCCACACGCCCGCGGCCAGGATGTGCTGCCCAGGAGGCCGGGGCGGGCGGTGCATGGCCTGCGGGTTGACGGGTTCCGCGCCCATGGCCACGCCCGTCAGACCGTGCGTGAGGAGGTTGATCCACAGGATCTGACCTGCTCGCAGGGGCAGGGACAGGCCGAGGAGGGGGCCTGCCAACATCACCAGGATCTCGGCGGTCCCGCCGGCCATGGCGTAGACGAGGAAACGCCGGATGTTGTCGTAGACGCGGCGGCCTTCCTCGACGGCGGTGACCACGGTGGAGAGCTCGTCGTCGGTGAGCACCAGGTCCGCGGCCTGGCGGGCCACTTCGCTGCCGCGGGCGCCCATGGCCACGCCGATGTCCGCCTGGCGCAGGGCGGGGCCGTCGTTGACGCCGTCTCCGGTCATCGCCGTGACCGCGCCGCGGTCACGCCAGGCGTGGACGATGTCCAACTTCTGCTGCGGATCGGTGCGGGCGAAGACCCGGACACCGGTCAGGTCGGTGTCCGGGGCCGCGCCCATTTCGGACCCGGTGATCACCTCCCCGGCAGGCCCGTCCTCCACGAGACCGGTGCGTACGGCGATGGCGTGGGCTGTCGCCGGGTGGTCCCCGGTGATGAGGACGGGGGTGATGCCCGCGGCGCGGCAGGCTTCCAAGGTCGCGGCTGCCGACGCCTTCGGGGGGTCGCTGATCGCGACGAGGCCGAGGAGGTCCAGTCCCTGCTCGGCCTCGGCGGCGGACAGGTCCCACACCAGCCGTTCGGAGCCTGCCACGGCCAGGACGCGGAACCCCCGCGCGGCCAGGAGAGAAGCCTCGCGGTGGGCTCGGTCCAGTAGGTCCGGCGGCTCGGCGAGCACCGTGTCGGTCAGGACTGCTTCCGGCGCCCCCTTGAGGCACACGAGGACGTTCCCGTCGGGAAGGTGGTGCAGGGTGGTCATCCGCTTGCGCAGGCTGTCGAAGGGCGCCTCCGAGATGCGGGGGCAGTCTCGGTGCAGCGTGGCCTGGTCCGGGCAACCTGCTTTGGCGGCGGCTGCCAGCAGCGCGGCCTCCATGGGGTCGCCCACGGCCGTCCACGTGTCCGAGCCTTCACGGGGTGGTCGCAGGCCCGAGTCGTTGCACAGGGCAGCCGCCGTGAGGAGCTCCCGTAGCGGGCGGAGCTGCTCAGGTGCCAGGGGTCGGCCCGCACGGGTCAGCTCTCCCCGCGGCTCGTAGCCGCTGCCGGACACGTCCGCGGCGCCGGACGGCGACCACAGCTGCTGGACGACCATGCGGCCCTCGGTGAGGGTGCCGGTCTTGTCCGTGGCCAGGACGCTCACGGAGCCCAGGGTTTCGACCGCCGGCAGGCGGCGGACCAGAGCGTTGCGGGCCGCCATCCTGCGTGCACCGAGAGCGAGGGCGAGGGTGACCACGGCCGGGAGGGACTCCGGCACCGCGGCGACGGCCAGGCTGATGGCGGTCACCGCCATCGTGCTCACCGGCAGGCCGCGTACCAGGCCCAGCGCGAAGAACAGCACGCACAGGGCGAGGGTGACGCCCGCGAGGATCCGCCCCAACGAGGCGAGGCGGCGCTGGAGCGGGGTGAGTTCGCGGCCCTCACCGAGCAGCGCCGCGATCCGACCGAGCGCACTCGCGGATCCGGTGGCGGTCGCGGTGGCCGCCCCTCGGCCACGCACGACGACGGTGCCGGCGCTGATCGTGTCGTTGACCTTCTTGTCCACGGGTTCGGATTCGCCCGTGAGCATGGACTCGTCCACCAGGAGTGCGGACGCCTCCGTGAGGTCGGCGTCCGCGGCGACGACGTCCCCCTCCCCCAGCAGCAGGGTGTCGCCCGGGACGACCAGCGCCGCCGGCACCTCGTGCGGGGTGGCCTCGCGCAGCACCCTGGCGTGCGGGGCCGAGAGCGTGGAGAGGGCGGCAACGGCGCGGTCCGCGCGGACTTCCTGCGCCACTCCCACGGCGGTGTTGAAGACGACCACCAGAGCGATGACGACGGCATCCGGGTGGTCCCCGATGGCGATGGTCAGCAGCATGGCTCCCAGGAGCACCATGATCAGCGGATCGCGCAGCTGAGCGATCACCCGCCCGTAGAGAGGGGTGGACCGTGGCGGCGCCACCTCGTTCCGGCCGTACCGGGCCAGCCGACGTACGGCTTCGGCCTCCGTCAGCCCCGTCCCCGCCGGGGAACCGACAGGGGTCATGTCGGTCGTACGACCGGTCATGGCGGCCTTCACTCCGCCGGTACGGTGATCACCGGGCAGTGCGCGCGGTGCAGGAGTCCGTGGACGACGGAACCGAGCCGCATGCCGGTGTACCCGCCGCGGCCGCGGCGGCCCACGACGACGGCCAGGGCGTGCTCGGCCGCCCGCGCCAGTTCCTCGACCGGGTGGCCCGTCATGACCTCGTGGGTGACGTGCACGTCCGGGTACTTGTCCGAAAGCCCGGCAGTGGCCTCGGAGAGCAGGGTGCGCTGGGCCCGCAGAGCCACCTCCTCATCGTCCAGCATGAACACCGGCGGCTGCCACACGCAGACGACCCGTAGGGCGGCTCCGCGCAGGTCGGCCGCATCGTAGGCGAAGGTCAGCGCGGCTGCGGCGGACGCGCTGCCGTCGATGCCCACGACGACGTACGGCGGCTGCTGGCTGATGTGTTCGGCGTCGCCCACGACGACGACGGGGCAGCGGGCCTGGGCGCTGACGGGCACCACGATGGATCCGGCGCTGAAGAACTCGGCGGTGCGGCTCAGGTGCCGCGAGCCGAGGACGATCATGTGGGCTTCCCCCGCCGCGCCGCCCAGTGCGGGGGCGGGGAACCCGTTCAGCAGATCGCCGGTGACCTCGACCTCGGGGTGCCTGTCGCGCACCCAGTCGCAGGCCTGTTCGAGTCGGTCGGCTCCGGCCCGTCGCGAGGTCGTCTGGCCGGGAGTGCCGTTGACGTGATGGGTGTCGTGCTCGGGCGGGACCGCGAGGACCAGACGCACGGGGAGCCGTCGGCGCTGGCCCTCGTCCGCGGCCCAGGCCAACGGCAGGTGCCAGTCCCTTCCGGGGTCGATCCAGACGACGATGTCGCGGCCGCGGTGGCCGGTCATGACCCGCTCCCGAAGTCGCTTCCGGTCCGCGGGATGAGGAGGACGGGGCAGTGCGCGTAGTGCAGCACACTGTGCGTCGCCCTGCCCAGGTTGCGGGCGATTCCCAGGGCCCCGGGGACACGGCGTCCGCCCATGACGAGCAGGTCGGCGTGGCGGGAAGCCTCCACCAGCACGCCGGCCACGGAGACGCTCTTCTCGGCATCGGCCCATACTTCGAGCTCGGGAAACTCGTCGCGGACCGCGTCCGTGACGGCCCGCAGGGCTTCTTCGTGCACGCCTGCGATCTCACCGACGCCGTCGAGCATGCTGACTACCTCGCCGACGGACTGCAGCACGTTCCACACGTGCAGGAGGCGGAGCTTCCCCTTGCGCAGTTCGGCTTCGCGCGCGGCGTACCTCGCGTACAGGAGGTCGTACTCGTCACGGACGGCGACGAGTACCGTTCCGGTCTCCTCCGCCCCGTCAGTGCCGCGGACGACGATGACGGGGGTCGTGGCGGAGGCCGCGACGTCCAGGCCGATCGAGCCGAGCACGAGGGAGGTGAATCCGCCCAGGCCACGGCTGCCCACCACGATCGTGCCGTGCAGGGCACCGGCCCGGTGCAGGCTGGTCACGGCGTCCGCCCGGCTGAATTCGGTGGTCACGCGCAGACCGGGGTACTGGTCCGTCACAGCCTTCTCCGTGTCGTCCAGGAGTTGGCGGCCGTTGGCGCGCACCCGTTCGATGGTCTCCGCCGACAGGTAGAGCGCCCTGCCGTCGGTGTCGGCGCCGTACACGACGTGCAGAGGACGGTCGCGGCGTACGGCTTCCCCCGCTGCCCACGAGGCGGCGGCACGGGCCGCGTCCGAGCCGTCCACGCCCACGACCACGGAGCTGGTGTCCGGGGTACGGAAGGTGCTTTCCACGATTCCTCCCAACCGAGAAGCCGATGAGGGACACCGCTCACGCTGCCACTGACAACGCCCCGGGGAGAGGGCCTCCCGGGACCAGGAACGGGACCAAAGGTCCCCATCCGGGCCACCGCCCCCACCCGGCCGTCCCGTCCCACCCGACCCTCATGGCCCGTACGGTCCCCGGACGGGGCCGTTCGGCCCTCGCTCGGCGGCAGGCCCCGACGGATGGTGGTGGCACACCCGACACCGACCGATACCTCGCATGACGCGGAGGAGCAGGAGGACGGCATGAAGCACCTCAACGTGGCCGACCTGATGACCGACGAGGTCGTCTCCGTGGCCCCTGACACGGCGTTCAAGGAGGTCGCGAAACTCCTCGCCCAGTACGACGTCTCCGGCCTTCCCGTCCTGGACGACGAGGACCGTGTGGTGGGCGTCGTCTCCCAGACGGACCTCCTGGCACACGCAGGGACGGCCGCCCAACCACCCCGGCAGAGCAGCGCGCCCGCAGGACCACCCACTGCGGGCGACGTCATGTCCGCCCCGGCAGTCACCATCCACGCCGAAGAGACGGCCGCCGACGCCGCCCGGCTGTTGACCCGCCGGGCCATCGAGCGGCTGCCCGTCGTGGACGAGGAGGACCGGCTGGTCGGCATCGTCACCCGCAGGGACCTGCTGCGCCTGTTCGTCCGCCCCGACGCCGAAATACGCCGACGCATAGTCGAAGAGGTCCTCACGGAGGTGCTCGGTGTGCCGAGTGGCGACGTCGACGTCCATGTGGTGGACGGCGTCGTCACCCTGGACGGCCTCGTCGAGCGCCGGAGTCAGCTCCCTGCGCTCGTCAGCCTGGTCGGACAACTCGACGGGGTCGTCGCCGTGGCATCACGCATCACGGCCCGGACCGACGACACCCCAGCCGCTCACGCCGGTCGCCAGCCGCTCCCCTGGTGAAAATGCCACCCGCCTACCGGTACGTGCCCTGTCGTGGCCGTCGTCGCCCACGAGTGACGGGCGCCGGCCACCCCCGCACGGAGGTATCCCATGCAACACCTGCGTACCGTTGATGACGTCATGACGCACGCCGCGGTCTCCGTGGACCGCGAGACGGCGTTCAAGGACATCGTGGGAGCGCTGCGCATGTGGCGCGTCAGCGCCCTGCCGGTCCTGTCCGAGGAGGGGCGAGTGATCGGTGTCGTCTCGGAAGCCGACCTGCTGCTCAGGGAACAGGACACCGGAACGGCCGGTGCCGCCACCGCCGGTCAGCTGATGACCCGCCCGGCCGTGACTGTGCCGAAGGACGCCACCATCCGGGCGGCAGCCCGGCTGATGGCTCGCAGCCATCTGAAGCGGCTTCCCGTCGTGGACGCCGGCGGCCGTCTGACCGGCGTTGTCAGTCGCGGTGACCTGCTGAAGGTCTACCTGCGCCCCGATCCGGACATCGGAGCCGAGATCCGCGAGATGATCATGTACCAACTGCTTCCGGGCGGGTCCGCCGCCGAGGTGTACGTCCACGTCGCCAACGGCGTCGCCCACCTGCACGGTTCACTCCCCGAACCAACGCTGGAAGACGCCGTCGTACGCGCGGTCCGGACCGTCTCCGGCGTCGTGGACGTGAAGGCGGACTTCACCGTCCCCGCACCCGCCTGAGGGGACGGCCGCAATGAGGCATCGCAGGGTCGCCGACCTGATGACGCCCACCGCTGTCACGGTCGGGCGCACCACCTCCTTCAAGGAAATCGCGCGGCTCCTGAAAGACTTCGACATCACCGCCGTGCCCGTCGTCGACGAGGCCGGGCACCCGGTCGGCGTCGTCTCCGAAGCCGACCTGCTCCGTCGGCGGCCCGCTGGTGGCGCCGCGACGGCAGAACAGCTGATGACCAGCCCGGCCGTCACCGCCCGGCCCGAGTGGAGCGTCGTCCGCGCGGCCCGGCTGATGCAGCGGCACGGCGTCAAGAGGCTGCCGGTCATCGGTACGGACGGCCGGGTGACCGGTGTGCTCAGCCGCAGTGACCTGATCGGGCTGTTCCTGCGCCGTGACCGCGCCATCCAGGAAGAGATCGTCGAGGACGTCCTCACCCGGACGCTCGACCTCGCTCCCTCGTCGATCACTGTCGACGTCGACGACGGCCTGGTGACGCTCAGCGGCACCCTGCCGTGGCCCGAGCTGCTGCCCGTGGTGGTCCGCCTCTGCCAGAGCACCGACGGAGTCATCGACGTGGACAGCAGGCTCACCGTGGCGGGGCCCACCAGCGCAGAACGGCACGGGGAGCCGTTCGGTCCCCGATAGGGCCACTCGGTCCCTCCCCGTCACACCGCGATGGGCGGAGTCTGGAACAGCCGACCATCCCGCCCCGGAGGAACGTCATGTCGAACCGGATCACAGTGGGTCTGGACGGAACGGACCCCGGCAGCACCGCGGCCGACCGGGCGCAGTACGGGCCCTTCGACGTTCCGCTCGCGGACCGGCGGACCTGCCCGCTCGTCGTCGTCCGCGGCTGGTCGCTCCCGCCCGTCTGCGACACGGCACTCGTCGTGGTCGGACGACGCACCGGCCGCTCAGCACTCGGCCCCCGCACCGGCCCCATCACCCACGCGGCGATGCACCACGCCACCCCACCGGTCGCCGTCGTGGCACACGACTGAGACCCACAGACAGGACCAGTCCCGTGACCGCACCCCACATCACCACCGAGACCGTCGCCCAACTCGTCGACGACGCCGTCACCGCCCCGTCCATGCACAACGCCCAGCCATGGAAATTCGTGTACCGCTCCGACAGCAACACCGTCGAACTGCACGGCGATCCGGAACGCGCCATGACGCGCACCGACCCGAACTACCGTGCCCTGCACGTCGGTTGCGCTGCAGCCCTGTTCAACCTGCGTGTGTCCGCGGTCCGGCACGGCTTGCGGGCGCAGGTGCGGCTGCTGCCCGACGACTCGCAACCGTGGCTGCTGGGAGCGGCAACCATCGACGGGCCCTCCGAAGAGGACCACGAGCTGGCGACCCTGCACGACGCTCTCCGACGTCGGCACACCAGCCGCTTCCCCTTCAGCGACGAGCTGGTGCCGGACGCTCTCATGGACGGCTTGAGGAGCGCTGCCCGCCTGGAGGGCTGCCGGCTGACCGTTCCGGGCGACTGGCACCTGGAGACCGTGCTCGGGCTGGTACGCGACGCCGAGCACCGGGAGGACATCGATCCGCTCGTCCGGGCGGAGACCTCTGCCTGGACCTCCCGTACGCAGGCCACGACCGACGCGCGCCGCGACGGCATTCCCGCCGCCGCCTTCGGTCCGCGCAGCTCCGGAAGGTCTGCCCCCGTACGGGACTTCGGGCGGGACCGGCCCACGCCGGGCCGCGGCTGGGCCGTGTTCGAGAAGCGACCGCAGCTCGCCCTGCTCGGCACTGCGACGGACACGCGAGTCGACTGGCTGCGAGCCGGCCAGGCGCTGGAGCGCGTCCTCCTCCAGGCGACGACCGACGGCCTCGCGACCTCGATGACCTCCCAGCCCCTGGAGTGGCGGGAGCTGCGGTGGACGGTCCGCGATCCGGCCGAGGCCATGGGTCACGTCCAGATGGTCCTGCGCCTCGGCTACGGCCCGCAGGGGCCCGACACCCCCCGTCGCCCCGTCGACGAGGTCCTGGAGGTTGTTTGACGTTGCGGCGCCGCCCCGGGCTTGATCACGTCTCCGGGACGCGATGCGCTGTGGTGACGGCGCCGGGCCCAGCGGCGGAGCTCGTCCGTCCCCCAGACCAGCGGCGGGAAGGCGGCGATGAGCAGGACGACGTCCGCGGGGAGGGCGGCGGTGTCGAAGAGGTTCTGGAGGGGCGGCGCGTAGACGAGCGCCGCGGTGAAGACGAGTTCGAAGGCGATGCCGGCGAGCAGCAGCGGGTTGGAGAAGAAGCCGATGTCCCGCAGCGCTGCGTGGTCGGTGCGGGCGGCGATGGCCGTGCCGACCTGGCAGGTGACGATGCCGGCGAACGTCGTGGTGGTGGCGGTCAGGTAGGCGTGGTGCAGCGGGGTTCCGGGGCCGGTGGGGTCGCCGGGATGCCAGCCCGCCCGCCACAGCACGTAGAAGAAGCCTGCTCTCGACGGCCTTCTCCGCCTGCTGTTCCTGGACGAGGGCGAATCCGGCATTGACGAGGACGACCACGACGATCGCCCAGCCGAGCACCTCGATGTCGGCCGCGTACGCGAGGGCGGCCGCGGCCCACAGCAGCAGGGCCAGGGGATGGATCAGCTGCCTCAGGAGCTCCCGCAAGACGCTGGTGCGGGCGCTGCGGCGGACCTCGTTCGGCCCGTAGACGGCCAGCCTGCTTTCCGCTTCCCGGCTCGACAGACCGAGAGGACCTGTGTGCAGTTCACGGCGGAGCAGGGGAAGGGGTTCCAGCGGGTCAGGTGCGGCGCCCTGTGCGAGGTCTTGGTCGGCGTCGGCCTCAGTCATCGCCGGCTCCCTGTCCGGGACGCAGGCGTCCGGACCACTGGGGCTCGACTTTCTCCCACTCGCTCTCCCACGCCCGAGCGCTGTGCCTGTCGACGCCGCGCAGGCGTGCGTAGACGAAGGCACCCGCGACGAGCACGACGAGGGCCGATGCTCCGGTGCCCTGGCCCATGGCGTTCAGAGCGACGTCAGGTGCACCTGGCGGTTCGGTTGCCGCGTTGCCGTTGTCGTCGACCCAGAGCCGGACGGTGCCTCCCTTGCGGGTCTCCGCCGGGACGGGGACGCTTTCCGTGTGGACGCGGTGGGATCGGTCCTGCCAGGTGGCGGGAGCCACGAGAAGAGGGCGGGTGCTCGGTCCGGTCCCGGCCCGGTACGTGGTCTCGGCGACCGTCACGGCCGTCACGGAGTACCGGTGACGCGCGATCCCTTCGGCGTCGCGACGGGCGTCCGTCCAGGCGCTCCGGCCGACCACGACACCGCAGATCACGGCCAGCACGCAGGCCAGGACGAACACGGCGTGCAGGTGGGCACGGGTGCGGTCGGCATCGCGCCTGAGCGGATTGCCCTCCGCTCCCGGCATGCGGTGGTGCATGGCGCGCCTCCGTGCTGCGTCCGGGCCGGCCCGACCTCTCAGGCGGCGAGTTCGGCGCTGATGTGGTGGGCCCAGCTCTGGATGCGCTCGGGGTTGCGGAAGTCGCCGCCCTTGCCCTGGTGCAGCAGGGCCTTGGCGAGGAACCCGGGGGTCCGGGCCGTGATGCTGCCGCCGAAGGTCATGTGCTCGCGCGCTCCGATGAGCTGCATCTGCCGGGCGACGGTGGCGACCGGCGCGACCTCGTGTTCGTCGGCCGAGCGGTCGAGGGGGCCGCTGCTGAACAGCCACACCGGCCGGTGCCGCAGCGAGTCCGCGTTGCGTTCCGCGCAGTGCATGGCCTTGCTGCTCCAATGTCCGGCGTAGAGGGAGCCCCCGAGAACGACGGCGTCGTAGGCCCGGACGTCCTGAACGTCGTTGGCGGGCAGTACGACAGCGTCCAAGCCGTCCTCGCGGAGGGTCTTTCCGATCTGCTCGGCGATGCCTGCGGTGGCACCGTGCTTGGTGCCGTAGGCGACCAGAACTCGCTTGGTGCTCATGACGGGCTCCTTGGCTGCTCGATGAGGGTCTGCATCCAGTGTCGGGCAGCCGACGGCGTGGCCACATGGGCCGGACGGATCCCGAAGAGGGCCATTCGGTCCTCTCCGCAGCGGCTCTGCTCGGAGGCCGCCACGGGCCCCTTGACGGCCGCGACAGTGGCGTAGCCGCAGGGTGTCCATGCGGGAGGGGACGGCCGGACGGCGTGCGCCGCGAAACAGATGCGCCGCAGTGCCGAGTGGGCGGTCGCCAGGGCCGAGGAGCCCGCTCCGGTGCGAAGCTACTCGGCGGGTCCGTCCGGCCGGACGATCGTGACCGGACAGGGGGCATGGAACGCGACCTGCTGACTCACGGAACCGAGCAGGGCCCGGAGGAAGCCGCCGTGGCCGCGGCTGCCCACGACCAGCATGTCGGCACCCTCTGCCTGGTCGACCAAGACCTCAGCTGCGTTGCCCCGCACCAGGCGCTCGTGCACCTGGGAGGCGCCGCCCTCGCCGAGGACCGTGCGGACCTCCTCGACCAAACGCCGCTCGGCCTCCTCCTCGTCGAAGTCGGCGTCCACCGCAGGAGCCGACCACCCTCCGGCTCCGGGCAGGTCCCAGGCGGCCACCGCTTCCACTTTCCCGCCCACCAGGCCTGCGTACCGGACCGCCCAGCGCAGCGCGGCCTGGGACGAAGGCGATCCGTCGACACCCACTACGACGCGCGGAGCCTCAATCTGCCTGTCCATCCCGACTCACCCTTTCGATGCCTGTACATCCACAGTGTGCGAGGCGGGTACGCCTCGCCACGCGGAGCGGCCGTAGCGGCGCCGACGGGCCGGACCCGGCGGATTCCGGCGGGCGCCGTCCCTACTGCTTGGGCAACCGGAACCACCTCTCCTGGCCAGCGGCAACGCTCTCCCGCCTGTCTCCGGGCAGAACGAGGAGCACGGGGCCCAGGGGGGACGGCGGAACCCTGATGCCGATCCGACCGGGCCGCAAGCTGATGCGGACGTCCCGGTGTCCGAGACAGCAGACCGAGAAGGAGGAGGCGGGTACTTCCGAGAGCGGTACCGGGTCGACGTGCAGGCCGTCGGTGCCGGGATCGAGGCCGACGACGCCGCGCTCGACGAGGTCGAGCGTGCCGCCCATGGCGCCGAGGTGGATTCCCTCACCGGTCGTACCGCCCTGGACGTCGGTGATGTCGCTGAGCAGTGCTTCTTGGCAGTACCGCCACGCGTCCGCGCCCTGCTGCCGGGCGAGGACCCATCCGTGGACGAGGCTGCTGAGCGTCGATCCGTGGGAGGTGCGCCGCAGGTAGTACGTCACCGTCCGCCGCCAGAGCTCGTCGTCCAAGCGGTAACCGAGGCGGGAGAACAGGGGGGAGAGTTCCTCGGGCCGGAAGAGGTAGCCGAGCATGAGGGTGTCGGCCTGCTTCGACGCCTGGTACCGGTTGGGGGTGTCCCCCTCCACCTCCAGGATGCGGTCGAGGCGGCGGATGTCGTGGTAGCGGGCGCGGTAGGCGCCCCAGTCCAGCTCGGCGAGGTCGCCGTAGCCGTGGAACTGGCTGATCACGTCGCCGTGGAAGGGCACGTACAAGCGATGTGAGACGTCCTCCCAGTCGTGGAGATCGTCGGGGCCGATGCCCAGTTGCGTGCGGAGCTCGGCGCGTCTGGCCGCGGGCAGCGCTCCGTACAGGTCGAGGGCGCGGGCGAGCGCCCAGGCTGCCGTGACGTTGGTGTACGCGTTGTCGTCGATGCCGGGTACGGGGGCCTCCGGGTAGGCGTCGTGGTACTCGTCCGGGCCGACGACGCCACGGATCCGGTAGCGGCCGAGGTCGGTGTCCCAGGTCGCGGCGCCGGCCCAGAAGTGTGCGATGTGCAGCATGAGTTCCGCGCCGGGGCCCTGCATGAAGCCGGTGTCGCCGGTGGACTGGCCGTACTTCCACACGTTCCAGGCGATGGCCGAGCCCACGTGGTGCTGGAGGTGGGAGTGGTCGGGCAGCCAACGGCCGGAGTGCGGGTTGAGGTGCAGGCGCTGTGTCTCCTCGGCTCCGGAACTGCCGCTCTGCCAGGGGAACATCGCGCCCTTCGCCCCGGCCTGTCGAGCGGCTGCCCGGGCCGCGGGCAGCCGCCGGTGCCGGTACATCAGCAGGGCGCGCGCGGTCTCGGGGAAGTGGAGGGCGAGGTAGGGCAGGACGAAGAGTTCGTCCCAGAAGACGTGCCCCCGGTACGCCTCGCCGTGGAGGCCGCGCGCCGGCACGCCGGCGTCGAGTTCAGCCGTGTGGGGCGACAGGGTCTGCAGGACGTGGAAGGTGTGGAGGCGCAGGATCCGGCCGGCCTCGCCCGGTGCTTCCACCTCGCCCTCGTTCCACAGCCGTTGCCACGACGCCTTGTGGGAGGCAAGCAGGGAAGGGAAGTCCGGAGCGTGGCCGACGTGCTCGACGCTGCTCCTCACGGGGTCGTCCCAGGGGCGGTCCAGTGACGTGAACAGTGCTGCGGTCTTCACGATCACGACCGGTTCCGCGCGCCTGATCGGCAGGACGCACGTCTGTCGGGCGGTGGTGGCCGTGCAGCCCTTCCCGACGGGCACCGAAGGCCGTACCCGGGTACGTACGGCGAGCCCGACCCGCAGGTGGGAGGTGGCGGTGGTGCAGGACAGCCAGGCGATGCCTCCCTCCGCCACTGCGGCCCGGTGTTCCACGAGGTGCTGCCCGGCGAGGGGGCGGTAGCGGTCCACCCCTTCATTGGCGATGTCTCCGTCGAGCACGGACTCGATCTCGATCCTGCCGCGCCAGCCGTACGCACTGAAGACGGTGCGCTGCGCGCCCAGATGCGGATCACCGAGGTGGACGAGGCGCGTGTGGGTGACGCCCAGACGGCGGCCTTCGGCATCGTGGAAGAGCATGCGGCGGGTGAGCGTCCCGGCGTGCAGATCCAGTGAGACGCCGCAGTGGCGCAGGCTCGGGTGGTCCAGGGTGAGCCAGTCACCGGGTGGTCCGCCGGCGGGCAGGCAGCGGTAGCGCAGGGCGGTCCAGTCCGGCAGACGGACCATGTCCTCGTTGGAGATCGTTCGACCGGCGACGGTCGAGGTGAGCCGGTCATAGCAGCCTGCGAGGTACGTGGCCGGGTAGTGGACGTCGTCGGCGACGCTCTCGGGGGCTGCGCCTCGGGTGGCGAAGCGGCCGTTGCCGAGGGTGCACAGGGACTCGACCAGCCGCTCCGTCTTGGGGTCGTAGCGGCGGTACTCCCAACGCCAGGGGGCGTTCACGGGTGGGGCCCGCCTTCGAGGGCTGCCGGCAGTCCGGCCAGGTCGGGCAGCACGAGGTGGGCGCCGTGTGCGAGCAGCGCCTCGTCCGCTCGTACGTCGTCCTCCCGGTTGAGCCCCACGACCAAGTGGAAGCGCCCCCGGCGCCCGGCTTCGACACCGACGAGGGCGTCTTCCACCACGGCGGCCCGCGCCGGAGCCGTGCCGAGGCGGGCAGCGGCTTCGAGGAAGAGGGCGGGGTCGGGCTTTCCCGGCAGGGCCAGTTCGGCGCAGTCCCGACCGTCCACCAAGGCGTCGAAGAGGGCGTCGAGACGTGTGGTCTCCAGGAGGAGGCGGGCGTGCTTCGAGGCCGACACGGCCGCACACGTGAGGCCCATCGCCCGCAGCCGCTGGAGCGCGGGGCGGACGTCCTCGAAGACATCTACACCGAGGGTCCGTAGCGCCTCGGAGAAGATCCGCTCCTTTCGGGCGGCGACCGCGTGGACGGTGGCGCATCCGGGCCGGTCCTGCGGCGTTCCGGAGGGCAGGTCGATGTGGCGTGAGGCGAGGAACGCGCGTACGCCGTCGAGGCGGGACCTGCCGTCGACCAGGTCACGGTATTCGCGGACGGCATCGAACGGACGCGGTGGTGCGTCGACGGACGACGGCTGCCATTGCATGAGGCAGCCGTCGAAGGTCGACTTCCAGGCGGCCGCATGGCGGACCGCCGTGGCGAGAAGCACGCCGTCGGTGTCGAAGACGACCGCGCCCACTTCGCTCATGACTCGTGGGCCACGCGACGGCCGGTGAGCCGGACGGGGGTGAGTTTCATCCAGTGGGTGCGCGGGCCGCCGGCCCAGGGCTGGGACCGGGCCGTGGCCGTCAGGTGCTGGATCTCTTCGGGGTCCGTGACGGCCTCCAGCTCACCCACCGCCAGGACGCTCCAACCACCGGCGGTGACGTCGTCGATGTTGTCGATCTCGAAGGCCACCTCCGTGCCCGCTGCTCTGGCCGCGAGAGCATCCACGGCGGTACGGAACGCGATGTCGGGGCCTGCAATCAGGTAGTTGACCGGGAGGACCGCCGGTCCTTCGGGGGTGAAGACGGCGATGCGTCCCACTCCGTGCGTACCCAGCAGCGTTCGGCACTCGGACTCCTCCAGTGGAGCCAGAGCGGCATCACGGCGGGCGGTGGAGCGGCCTCGGACGCGGCCGGCGCTCGCGCCGGTCAGGTCGTCGACCGTGACACCGAGTACGTCTGCGATCCGGACGAGGGTGCCGATGGCCGGAGAGGCCGCGTGTTCCTCCAGATAGGCGATGTAGTTGCCGTCGGCTCCGCACTTGTGGCCCAGTTCGTCGCGGCTCAGGCCGAGGGCGGTGCGGCGGGCCGCGATGCGGCGGCCGAGGTCGGTGCGTCCGGCCGTCCCGCCGGACTGCTGCGGGTGGATGCTCGGTCTGCTCTTCACGGCACTCACTGCTCCTGGGCCGGTACGGCGACGGTGTCGTGCGGCGTACCACCGAGCACGACCTTGAGAGCGCCGGTGTCACCGGCGCGCGAGAAGACGTCGTACGCCTCTTCCATCTGGTCCAGCTCGAAGCGGTGGGTGACCATCTCGGCCCCGGGGAGGCGGCCTGCGGCCATCATGCGCAGCAACATGGGGGTGGACCGGGTGTCGACGAGACCGGTGGTGATGGTGACGTCCTTGATCCAGAGGTCTTCGAGGTGCAGGGTGGCGGGCTTGCCGTGGACGCCGATGTTGGCGACGCGTCCGCCGGGGCGGACCATGCGGGTGCACATCTCGAACGTCTCGGGCACACCGACCGCTTCGATCACCACGTCTGCGCCAAGACCCTCGGTCAGGTCCTCGACCAGTCGCTCGGGTTCCTCCCGCGCGCTGGCCGTGGCATCGGCACCGAGGTCCCGGGCTGCCGTGAGGCGGGAGGCGGCGAGGTCGACGGCGATGATGCGCCCGGGGCTGTACAGCTTCGCGGTGACGATGGCGGCAAGGCCGATGGGCCCGGCCCCGACCACGACGACCGTGTCGCCGGGGCTCACGTTTCCGTTCAGCACGCCCACTTCGTAGGAGGTCGGGAAGATGTCGGCGAGGAGGACGGCATCGTGGCTGCTCACGGCGCTGGGGAGCGGGTGGACGGAGAGGTCGGCGAAGGGGACGCGGACGTATTCGGCCTGGGTGCCGTCGATGGTGTGGCCCAGGACCCAGCCGCCACCGCCGCGGCACTGACCGTAGCGGCCCTCACGGCAGAAGCGGCAGCGGCCGCAGGCGGAGATGCAGGATATGAGCACGCGGTCGCCGGGGCGGACGCTGCGCACGTCGCCGCCGATCTCGACCACGGTCCCGACCGCCTCGTGACCCAGGATGCGGCCGGGTGTCACTTCTGGCACGTCGCCCTTGATGATGTGCAGGTCGGTACCGCAGATCGTGACGGCGTCGACCCGGATGATCGCGTCTGCGGCGTCCTTGATCGCGGGGTCCGGGACGTCCTGCCAGGAGGTCTGGCCGGGGCCTTGGAAAACGAGTGCCTTCATGACTGCGGCCTCTCTGTGCTGCGCGGGAAGCGGTCACTGCCAGGTGCTGCGCGGGAAGCGGTCACCGCCAGGCTGTGCCCACGTGCCTCCGTCCCGCTTGGGCCGGTCGGCCCCTCCCGGGGGACCAGTGGGGCCTCTCTGCCGCACCGTGACGGGTGCGACGGTGGAATTCGGCACCCGTCCCCGAAGGGAGGGCCGCTGCCATGTCCCAGCCGGCTCCGTCACCCGCCACCCGTCCGGCCCTGCTGAGGTTCCTCGGCGGTGTCAGGACGGTCACCGGCAGCAAATTCCTGGTCGAAAGCGACCACGCCCGGGTCCTCGTCGACTGCGGACTCTTCCAGGGTGTCGCGGACCTACGCCGTCGCAACTGGGACAAGCTGGCGTGCGACGCCTCCGACATCCACGCCGTGGTCATCACCCACGCCCACCTGGACCACTGCGGCTACCTGCCCCGCCTGGTCCGGCACGGCTTCCGCGGCCCCATCCTCACCAGTGCCGCGACCGCCCGCCTCGCCGAGATCGTCCTTCGTGACAGCGCCCGCTTGCAGATGGAGGCCGCCGAACACGCCAACCAGCACGGCTGGTCCAAGCACCGGCCCGCCAAGCCGCTCTACGACGATGACGACGTCGACCGCACCGTGAAGTTCTTCGACCCCGTACCCATGGGCAGCGAGATCGAGATCATGGGCGGCACCGGGCTCACGCTCCACCACGGCGGCCACATCCTCGGCTCCGCCTGGGCCCATCTGACCCTGGAGGACGGCCACACGCTCGCCGTCAGCGGCGACCTCGGCCGCCCGGGGCACCCGCTCCTGCTGCCGCCCGAGCCGTTCTCCGGCGCGGACGTCCTGTTGATGGAATCGACGTACGGAAACCGTCACCACGATCACGCGAGCGCCCGCCGCGAGTTCACCTCCGTGATCACCCGCGCCCTCTCCCGGGGCGGAACGGTGGTCATCCCCGCCTTCGCGATCGACCGGACCGAGGTCGTCCTGCACGAACTCGCCGCACTGCGCAGCGCCGGCACACTGCCCCGCCACGTCCCCGTATACGTCGACAGCCCCATGGCCCTGGCCGCCCTGGACGTCTACCGCGACGCCCTGCGCGCCCGTGCCCCCGAGATGCGGCCGGAGGTCCTCGCCCGGGGAGAGGACGCCATCAGCCCCGAGCCCTTCCTGGCCGCCCGCACCGTGCAGGAATCCATCGACATCAACAACGCCGGCGGGCCGGCGGTCATCATCTCCTCCGCCGGCATGGCCACCGGCGGCCGCGTCCTGCACCACCTCCACCGGATCCTGCCCGACCCCCGCAACGCCGTGGTCATCGTCGGCTTCGCCGCCGAGGGCACCCGCGCCCGCGACCTCGTCGACGGCGCCCGCACCTTGAAGATGTTCGGCGAGTACGTCCCCGTACGCGCCGAGGTCGCCGACGTACCGCACTTCTCGGCGCACGCGGACGCCGGCCAGATCATCGACTGGCTGCGCGGCGCCCCTGCCCCGCACACCACCTATCTCGTCCACGGCGAGGAGACCGCGGCCGAGACCCTCCGGGACCGCATCGACCACGAGTTGGGGTGGACGGCCGTCGTACCCAAGTCCGGCGAGGCCGTCCTGGTCCGCTGACCGGGCCGGGCGGCCCCACGGTCTGCCCCGCACGGCCCTCCCGGAGTCCCGGCTCGCGCTCCACGGTGAGAACCAAGGGGTGGAGGCACACCATGAGCACCACGCACACCATCCTCGACGCAATGGCCCCGGAGGCCCGCGAAGCCCTCCTCGCCCACTCCCCCACGGTCACCTTCCCCACCGGCACCCGCATCTGTGCCTGGAGGACTCCGCCACCGGCCGGGCCGTCTCCGTTGCCGTGTCCGCCGTGATCGCCGATCGGCTCGACTCCGCCCGCACCAAGCTGCTCGTCCCGTTCGCTCCCCGCGGCAGCGGCACCCCGCTCGCCCACGCACGCTGAGGACCCGCCATGACCTCCACCCCGTACACCGTCGCCGACGTGATGACCACCAGGTACATCGCCGTCACCCCCGACACCGGCTTCAAGGACATCGCAGCCGCCATCAAGCGCTGGAAGGTCACCGCCCTTCCCGTCGTCGAAGGCGAAGGCCGCGTCGTCGGCGTGGTCTCCGAGGCCGACCTGCTGCCCAAGGAGGAGTTCCACGAGCACCGCCCCGGCCTCATCGAGCAGATGCGCCGCCTCGGCGACACCGCCAAGGCCGGCTCCACCCGTGCGGAGAACCTGATGACCGCTCCCGCGGTCACGATCCGCCCCGACGCCACCCTCCCCCAAGCAGCCCGCCTCATGGCAGACCGGCACATCAAGCGCCTCCCGGTCGTCGACGCCGACGGCACCCTCAAGGGCGTCGTCAGCCGCTCCGACCTCCTGAAGGTCTTCCTGCGCACCGACGAGGAACTCACCGCCGAAATCCGAAAGAGCGTCATCGAACGCCTGTTCCCGCTCTCCCACAAGGAGGTCACGGTCACCGTCACACAAGGCATCGCCACCCTGACCGGCAGCGTCCGGGACGACCACCTGATTCCCATGGCCGAGCACCTCGCCCGATCCGTCGAGGGCATCGTCGACGTCCGCTGCCGGCTGGAGGCACGCACTGGACCATGAGCGTCTTCTCGTGCGCCACGAAGTGGTCCCGGGTGGGGACGAGCGTGCCGTCCACGATGCGCACGGTGTCCTCGGCGAACCGCTTGCGGGGCTGCAGGGCAAGCTTCGGCCCGAGGTGGTCGATGATGCGCGGCGACCAGCAAGCCCGGTCCCTGCCGAACTGCCGTGGGTCCAGCCCGGTGAACGGGCGTACCCATGCCGGCTCCGACGCCGTGATCACACCAGCGACGACGAGATCATTCCACTGCTTCCCGCCCGTCGTGCCCGAAGGCGATGCGGCAACGTTCGACCTGGTCGGCCACCTGCTCAAGGAACCAGCGCATGACCTCGTACGGGATGACGTGCTCATCGTGGCTGTGGATGTGGACGGTCGGTTCCAGATTCGGATCCTCATCGGGGACGAGCGCCACCATGAAGGCGGCTCCAGGCAGGTACCTCTCGGCACTGGTGTCCTCGGCCCACGTGGCCGGCGCAGGCACGGCCTCACTCAGCTCCACAGCCCAGGCGTCGTCGGGCAAGGCGTAGTGGAACTGGACGGCGTAGTGACGGCCCGCATGTTCTCGCAGCTCGGCTGGCATGACGGCAGGCTGCCACAGGCACGAATTCCCGTCGCCGCAGCCCCCACCAGCCGTACCTAGCTGCCGTAGATGCTCAGGCCCATGGGCGGTGGAGACATCACCGGCTACGCGATGGAGGCCGACATCGGCAGCGCCGTGCGGATCGCGGACAATGTGGCGATGGCGTACAGCACGTGCTCATACGAGGGTCAGCCGCGCCGGTACGTGGTGAAGTTACGGGTGCAGAATCCGCCGGCCCACGTCAGCGAACGCCGCGAGGACCTCGCCCGGCTGCGCCTCTTGACCGCAAGCACCATCCCGCTGAGGTCGTGCGGGTCACCGAGAACCTTCTACCGAGGACGCAGCCTGTGCATCACGACGACGAACCGGTCTTCAGACGGAGCAAGTGGGGTACGAACAGCTACTACTACAACCCCCGCAACCCCGTCGGGCTCGCCCTCATCGTCATCACCCTGCTCTTCGTCGGGACGATGATGGTCCTCATGGCGAACCGGGCCGGCCCGTTCGAGCCCTCCCCCGCCCCCGCGCCCGTGCCGTGGAGCCCGCCGCCGTACGACTACTCCCGGCCGTCACCGTGGAGCAGCCCACCGGGCCCTTGAAGCCGATGGGGTCCTCGCCCGGCGGGAACCCCATCAAGACGGACACCGTCCGCACCGACTCCCTCGTCTCGTCCACTGGTCCGACGGGGTGGCCCAGCAGATGATCGTCGGGGACACGCAGGGAAGCCAGGTCGACATCGACCCGACGGTCCTGGCCCGCGCGGCGCGGCACGACCGCCCTGCGACAGCTGGCGCAGCGCATCGACCGCGAGACGGCCCGCACGGCCTTCAAAGTCTCCGGCTTGCAGCG
The DNA here is from genome assembly GCF_041431095.1 of Streptomyces sp. NBC_00597. Taxonomy (GTDB): domain Bacteria; phylum Actinomycetota; class Actinomycetes; order Streptomycetales; family Streptomycetaceae; genus Streptomyces. Next base: position 1,367,499 of record NZ_CP107757.1, on the reverse strand, counting down.
ACCCGCTCCCCGCCTGGGTGCTGCCACTGGAAGCGTGAGCGTCACCGCGGGTTCCTTCAGCGATGTGGATCTCCACGACGCCGGGCCGGGTCTCGGCCGTCAGCCGCACGCGGCGGCCCGGCCGCCTGAATGGTGAGCACGCGGGCGAGCACGGCCGCGTCGGCGATCACGCCGGGCCACTGCTCCGGAAGGCTGACGCGCAGCGTACGGCCCCGTCCTCCGCGGCGGCGCGCACCGGCTCCCGGCCCCGATGGGCTACCGCAGTCGGAACACCGGCAGCCTCAGACGTCATCTCATTTGGCGAGTCTGCGGTAGATGCTCGGCCTTGCGTTCGTAGAGGCGATGGAGTCGGCGACAGTCGGCGAGCCAGGCCATGGTCCGTTCTATGGTCCAGCGGTGACGTCCCAGCCGCTGCGAGGACTCGATTCCTCTGCGGGCGATGCGGTGCTTGATGCCGCGCTGACGTCACCATTTCCGCAGGTGAGCGTAGTCGTAACCCTTGTCTGCATGGAGCTTGGCGGGCTTGCGCCGACGGCGTCCGCGGCGTGAACGGATGGGCGGGATAGCGCGTACGAGGGGTTCGAGTGCCTGACTGTCGTGCAGATTCGCCCCCGAGATTCCGACGGACAGGGGTAGACCCGTTCGCTCTGTGATCAAGTGGATCTTCGATCCGAACTTGCCCTGTCGACAGGATTCGGACCTGTCAGGTCCCCGTTACCGTCTTCGTGGCCCACATGTTCACGGCGTCGATCGCGCATCGGGACCAGTCCAGGTCGCCGCGGGCGCCGAGCTCGTCAAGGACCAGGCGGTGGAGCTTGGCCCACACCCTGGCCTTCGTCCACTCGGAGAAGCGTCGGTGGGCTGTCGCCCCCGATGGCCCGAACGATGCCTCGGGCAGCTGCTGCCAGGTACAACCCGAGGTGGCAACGAAGACGATCGCGGCCAGTACTTCACGGTCACCATGCCGACGTCGGCCACCGCCCTGAGGCCGCAATGGCGCCTCCGGCACCACCCGCTGGAACAGCGCCCACAACTCATCCGGCACCAGCCGCTCAACAATCCCCGCCACGACCGACAACCTACCCAACCATCCAAATGAGATGGCTTCTTACGGACCACTGCCCTGTAACAAGCCGTGCGTACCGCCGTTCTCACTGGTCAGCGCGGGTGCCGCTGCCGTACCACCAACAGACCAAGAACGTTTTTTGTAGCTGCTACTCCCCAAAAAAGCTTGGGTGCTTCTAGAGGAGCGAAGTCCGGCGCCTGGAGGAAGTATTGCCCTCTCCGTGCAATATCCCGACAGTTTCATAGGGTAGTCGAAAAGCAACCATGAGCAATCTCCGGAGCTCTTCAAACGCTTCTCCTGGACCAGTCACGGACCACAATCACCTCCTGGGACGAACATCGGGGCCTTGGCCCCGTCTCCATGGGTCTTCCCCGGCGGCCGGCCCGGACGCCCGATCAGCACCACACAACTGACCCAGCGGCTGGACCAGCTCGGAATTCGACCCAGCCAGGCCCGCAGCACCGCACTGTTCCAACTCCCCACCGTGGCGGTCGAAGATGTCCGCCGCACCCTGGGGGATGCGGGCTGGTTCACGGGGTGGGAGGTGCGACTGCGACCGTCCCCGGCATCAGCCCCGGTCACGGGCGTGCCAGGGTGCTGGAGAGGTTGCTGGCCTCCGTCCGGGCTGAGTTCCGCACTGCGATCCACCATCCAGGTCACCAAATGTGACCGCGTGACCGGGCAGCAGGGTCTGTACGACGGGCACGTCATCCGGCGGCGCCGCCAGGGCCGGACAGCCCTGGCGGATTTTCTCGCTGCCCCTGGGCGGCCCGTTCGTGGACGCGGTGAACTCGCCGCCTGCGCGGCTGATGGGTGCCGCTTCGGCGTCAACGGGCGGGAGTTGTGCGTGCGGCACTACGACCGTTGGGTGCGGGCCGGACGGTCTGACTCGGATGAGTGGCGGCGCCGGCCCTGGAGGCCGCTGACCGGTTTCCGGATGCGTGCCGTCTGCCGTGCTGCACGCTCTGGGTCGGCAATCCGGGGAAGATCTTCTGTCGAGGCCATCATGACCAGTGGAGGAACGCCGGCCCGGACCGCGCCTCCAGCTCCCCGTGGGCGATGACGATGGTGTCCACGACCAGCGCCTCGCCCCCGGATTACGTCCGAACGGCGGGAGCGGGCGGGCAGGAGTGGGAGCCCTGTTGACAGCCGGGCCGACGCCGGGCCAGCCGCCGACTCGACCGTGATGGGCAGGCTTTTCCGGCTCCCCGCCAGAGTGACGAGTCCAGGCGGGTGGCTATAATCATATGTACGGGTTGGTTGCAACTGGGGGAATCAACCTGCTTCGGGAATCAACCTGCTTCCGCGGTGACGAGCCCGGAGTTCGGGGCTTGAGAACATCGCACACCAGTCCAGCGGGTCCGTGGCCCAGCGAGGCCGCGTTGACGGCGACTTTGCGCTCGTTAAATCTATGCGGCCACATGCATAACCCGCGCACACCTCCTACGTAAGGAGGCAGAACAACTTCGCGCCGCAGCAAGTGGCAGAACAACGAGAAGGGTTCTGAACCATGCAGGCACTGAGAATGAAGCGGCTCTTCGCGGTGTCCGCCATCGGCGTTCTGATGGCCGGTGGCGCCGCCCTCGGGGCCGCCGGTACGGCCTCGGCGGCAACCCCCACCTACTCCGTCACTTACGTCCACGGCGGTGGCTGGGACGATGACGGCGGTGGCCACGGAGGTTACGGCCACGGCGGGTACGACGACGATGACGACTGGGGCGGAGGGTACGGCGACTGTGGCTGACGAGTAGACCAGGCTGTGCGGCCCAAAGGCCGGCCGCACAGTCATCACGCTCGGCCGGACCCTTGCCACCACACGTGATCGGGTCATCTATCGGGCGATGGGATTTTGGGCCGCAGCAGGGGCGCCAGCGGCCGTGATCAGATTGTGCACGTTGCCGGCGATCCCGGCAGCGCAAACGACGATGTACAGAAGGGGCTTGGACGGCTGCGGCTCGGTCACGCGGCTACTCCCAGTCGGCGGCTGACGTGGTGGAGCTCTGGCAGCGTACGACGGCGGTCCCGAGTTGCGACCAACTCTCGGACGGCCGGCCGGCGTACGTCCTGAGCCTGGTAACCGTAGGCGAGGCGACCCTGCTGCGCACGAGTCCCCCTCCTGTCGGGGACTCGTGCGCCCTGTACACCTCAATCGGCGAGCCAAACCGCTTCACCGATTCGTGCGACTCATTGCGCAAGCTCCCGTGGGTCCAGCGGCATTCTCCAGAAGTTGCGGCGGTGTGCCGCGTCGAGTTCGGCCTGGAGCGGGGACGGGGGAACCACCAACACGGGGCAGGCGGCGTGCGCGAGGCAGTGGCGGGCCACCGAGGGGCAGACGAGGCGGCGCAGCGCGGCGCGGGATCCCGTGCCCACCACGAGGAGGTCTTCCGGATCGCGTGCGACGTCCACGAGGGCCGCACCCGGGGTCCCTCGTACCGTGAGGCCCTCTAGGGTGACACCGGGCTTCACGGCGCCGAACGCCGTATCGAGAACCTCGCGGAGTCTTTCGGCGGGCGCGGCACGGCACTGGGCGAGGGCATGGGGCCCGAGACCGTTGCGGCTTCCGAGTTCGCCGCCCGGTGACTGCCAGGCCAGGACGGCCCACAGGTCCGCACCACGCACGCGCGCTTCCGCGGCGGCCCGGTGCAACGCGGCCAGATTGCCCGCCGTTCCGGTCACACCGACCACGACTCTCCGCATGGCCTCTTCTCTCTCGTCTCGTCCGACGGTCCTCATGAAACGGCCTCGTCGGGGGATGAGGTGCGGTTGCTGATGTCCTTCTAGTGTCCTGCGCCGGAGATCCGTCGTTAGTTTATGTATGACTGCTTCTGCGGATGTGCCGGTGCCTCGGCGTGGTCCGAAGTTGGAACCGTTGTTGTTGTCTTCCGATGAGCGTGTGGTGTTGGAGCGTTGGGTCCGCAGGGCGTCATCTGCGCAGGCGGTGGCCTTGCGGGCCCGCATCGTGTTGGCGTGTGCCGGTGCTGATGTGCCGCCGATTGTCGTGGTGGCACGGGAGTTGCATATCGCGGCCGACACGGTCCGCAAGTGGCGTCGCCGGTTCCTGGCGGCCCGGCTGGACGGGCTGGTCGACGAGCCCCGGCCTGGCCGGCCACCCACCATCAGCGTTGATCAGGTGGAGGCGGTAGTGGTCGGCACGCTGGAGGAGATCCCGAAGAACGCCACTCACTGGTCGCGTTCATCGATGGCCGCCCGCAGTGGCCTGTCGAAGTCGACAGTGGGCCGGATCTGGCGGAAGTTCCAGCTCAAGCCCCATTTGAGCGACACGTTCAAGCTGTCGACGGACCCGCTGTTCGTGGAGAAGCTCTACGACGTGGTGGGGCTGTATTTCAACCCGCCCGAAGGAGCGGTGGTGCTGTCGGTGGACGAGAAGTCCCAGATCCAGGCTCTTGACCGCTCTCAGCCAGTGCTGCCGATGATGCCCGGCATGCCCGAGCGCCGCACTCACGACTATGTTCGCAACGGGCTGACCACCTTGTTCGCGGCCTTCGACGTCGCGACCGGTGAAGTCATCACCTCACTGCACCGTCGCCACCGGGCCGCGGAGTTCAAGAAGTTCCTCATCAAGATCGACAAAGAGGTCCCCGAACACCTTCAGGTCCACCTGATCTGCGACAACTACGGCACCCACAAAACCCCGGCCATCAAGACGTGGCTGGCCAAACACCCACGGTTCCACCTGCACTTCACACCCACCGGCTCCTCCTGGATCAACCAGGTTGAGCGATGGTTCGGCTTCCTCGCGGACCAGAAGATCCGCCGTGGCGCCCACAAGAGTGTGCGCTCCCTGGAAGCCGACATCCGAGCCTGGGTCAAGCAGTGGAACGAAAACCCGACCCCGTTCACCTGGACCAAGACAGCCGAAGAGATCCTCGACTCACTCGCCCGCTTCTGCCAACGGATCTCCGGCGCAGGACACTAGCGCGGAGATCCGTGACCATGACGGGTTTCTGATGCCACAACGCTCCGGCGTCAGTGATCCGTCAGGACTTGGCCCGCCCCCGTATGGGTCTCGTTACGGGGTGGCCATGGGTGCGGGGATGCGGGGATAGCTTCGAACCCGCGCCCCGGACTGCCTCCCCGCACCCGGGGCGTCACCTGCCGCTCGTGGTTCCTCAGGGAGGGCCCCATGTGTTTGTTCCAGTACGACGACGATCCCGAGCCTGAAGAACAGGTCCCGGCCGGACCCCTGTACGTGCCGGTCCGGCCGGGAGGAGCGGAAGTGGTGGTGCGCCTGTTCCGCACCCCGCTGGGAGCTCGCACCATCGTCGGCTTCACCGGCCCGGACCGTCTGGCCGCGACACTGGGCGTCCAGCAGCCGTGGATCCGGCTCTCCGAGTCCGCGCTCCGCGCGATGGCCGAGCCGCTCGGCGTATCCCTTCTGACCGTCGACCCGACGTTCACCGCTCCCGCGGTCGCCGCGGGGCCTCCGGTCGCGGCTCCACTGCCCCAGGCTTCCCCGATCGCAGCCCGGATCGCCTGATGGGGGATCACACGGTGGCCACAGCTGTTCTGTCCGAGCACGAGGCCAGTGCGGATGATCTGTCGATCTGGCCTGCCTCCACGACTCAGGTAACGCCTGGTGGGCTGGCCGTCGGCGGAGTATCACTGGCAGAGATCGCCGAGCGGTTCGACACTCCGGCCTACGTTCTGGACGAGGGCGAGGTCCGCGAGCGGTGCCGAACCTATCGGGATGCGTTCCCTGAAGCCGATGTCCTCTACGCCGCCAAGGCGTTCCTCTCCCGTGCCATGGTGCGCTGGGTCGATGAGGAGGGTCTGGGGCTCGACGTTTGCTCGGCAGGCGAGTTGGAGCTCGCCGTCACCGCCGGTTTCCCGCCCGACCGCATCGTGTTGCACGGCAATGCCAAGTCACCCCGCGACCTGGAGGCGGCACTGCGGCTCGGCGTGGGGCGGATCGTCATCGACAGCCCGTCCGAGATAGCGAGGATCGCGGCCGCCGTCGGCCCCGGCCGGCGCCAGAAGGTCATGGTGCGGGTGGTGCCCGGCGTCGCCGCCGGCGGGCACGACAAGATCCGTACCGGTACCGACGACCAGAAGTTCGGTCTCTCCCTCACCGACGGGGGCGCACAGCACGCAATCACCCGGGTACTCGGTCAGTCGCAGCTCGAACTCACGGGGCTGCACTGCCACATCGGCTCCCAGATCGCCGACGTGAAGCCCTATCTGGTGGCGCTGCGCCGCATGGTCGGACTGATGGCCCGTGTCCGTGACGCACACGGGGTCGTCCTGGCCGAGCTGGACATGGGCGGTGGCCACGGCATCGCGTACCGGCCCGGCGAGCCCGCCCTCGACCTCACGACGCTCGCGCGCAGGATGCGCGCCGAGCTCATCGAAGGCTGCGCGGCCGCCGGACTGACCGTACCCCGGCTCGTCGTCGAGCCCGGGCGGGCCGTCGTGGGACCGGCCGGAGTCGCCCTGTACCGGGTGCTCACCGTCAAGCACGCCGGGGAGGAGGTGTTCGTCGCCGTCGACGGCGGCATGAGCGACAACCCTCGCCCCGCCCTGTACGGGGTGCGCTACGCGCCCCGTCTGATCGGCCGCGCCTCGACGGCCGGACCGCGTACGGTCACGGTCGTCGGCCGGCACTGCGAGGCCGGCGACATCCTTGCGGCCGACGTGGAGCTGCCCGGCGACATCCACCCCGGCGACCTGCTCGCCACACCGGTGGCGGGTGCGTACCAGCTGTCCATGGCCTCCGGCTACAACCTCGTGGGCCGGCCCGCGGTCATCGCGGTCCATGAGGGCTCGGCCCGGATGCTGGTCCGGCGCGAGACGCTGGAGGACTTCCGCAGCCGCGACATCGGCGGTTAGGGCCGACCTCATAGATCCAACGGATCCTGCGGCCTGCCCGTCTACGGCTGGTAGGCGAGCTCGATCACCATCGCTGCGATGACGCCCCAGACCCCGATCCCGAGCAGCCACAGGGCTTCCAGGGCGGCGCCGGTGGCGATGACGGTCAGTCCGGCCGCCCCGAGGACCAGTACGGTCTGGCGGATCTGGCGGTCTGGGCGCGAGCGAGTGTTCACGTAATGAGAATCCCGCTGGACCTTCGCCATGGCGAGGGTCCAGCGGGATTCCTGTCGGGGTCCTTACGCCGCGTCAGCCGGCGTGGACGTGGGGGCGGCGGGCGCGGTCCGGTTCGGCCTCCCGGATGACCTCGCGGGTGACGGGGGCGACCTCGCCCTGTCCGAAGAGGAAGAAGCGGAAGAAGTTGGCCATCGGGTTGCCCTCGGTCCACTCGAAGTAGATGTGCGGGCGCTGGCCGGTCTCGTCCCGTACGTGGAGGAGGAGGGCGGCGAGGGCGTTGGGGATGCTGGAGCTCTCCAGGGTCAGGACGCGGTAGCGGCCGTGCAGGACTTCACCGCGCACCCGCATGCCGGATTCGAACTCGGACGCGTCCAGGACGGTGACCTCGACGAACATGACGTCGTCCTCGGACGGGATGTCGTTGTCCGCGCGGATCTGCGCCTTCTTCAGCCGGTACTCCTCAAGGTCCCGGTTGTCGGGCTCGTTGGCGATGAACCGGATGGTGCGGTTGGCGGTGTCGCGGATGAACCGTTGGGCCATGTCGTCGAATTCCACGTGGGTGACGCGCAGCTCGAAGACGCGGGCGAGGCGGGAGAGGAGGGAGAGCGCCATGATGCCGGCGATGAAGCAGGCGCCGATCTTCACGCCGTCGGGTCGTTCGGCGACGTTGACGGCGGTGGTGTAGACGAAGACGGCGGAGATGACGCCGAAGCCGATGGTCCAGCCGCGCTCCCCCGCCCGGCGGGCGGCGATGGTCACGGCGACCGCGGCCGAGGTGATCAGGACGAGCACGCCGGTGGCGTACGCGCCGCCCTGCGCGTCCACGTCCGCGTTGAAGATCCAGGTCACGAGGAACGCGATCAGGGTGAACACGATGACCATCGGGCGCAGGGCGCGGGCCCAGTGCGGGGCCATGCCGTACCGGGGCAGGTAGCGCGGCATCAGGTTCAGCAGGCCGGCCATCGCGGAGGCGCCGGCGAACCAGAGGATCAGGATCGTCGAGATGTCGTAAACGGTGCCGAAGGCGGAGCCCAGGTACTCGTGGGCCAGGTAGGCGAGGGCGCGGCCGTTGGCCTCGCCGCCCGGCTGGAACTGGTCGGCCGGGATCAGCAGGGTCGTGATGAGGCTGGAGCAGATCAGGAAGATGCTCATGATCACGGCGGCCGTGGTCAGCAGCTTCTTGGCGCCGCGGATTCGGCCGGCGGGCTTGGCTTCGGTGTCGTCGGGCTCGCCTTGGACGTGCGGCATAACAGCTACACCGGTTTCGAAGCCGGACAGGCCGAGGGCGAGCTTCGGGAACACGACGAGCGCGATCGCGATCATCATGAAGAAGTTGCCGTGCTCGGCGGTGAGCGCGGTGGTCCAGTCGGTGATGACCTGCGGCTCGGTGAACACGTTCCACAGCCCGACGGCCACGACGACGACGTTCAGGCTGAGATAGGTGGCCACCAGGACCACGGCGACGCCGATGGCCTCGCTGAACCCCTTCAGGAACACCCCGCCCAGAAGCGCGATCAGGATCAGGGTGATCAGAACCTCGTGGCCGTGCAGGGTGCTGGTGAGGTGCGGGTTCTCCACCATGTGCGCGGTCGCGTCGGCCGCGGAGAGGGTGATGGTGATGAGGAAGTCGGTCGCCGCGAACCCGAGCAGGGTCAGGACGAACAGCTTCCCCTTCCAGAAGGTGAGCAGCCGCTCCAGCATGGCGATGGAACCCTCGCCGTGCGGGCTCTCCTCCGCGACCCGCCGGTAGACGGGGAGCGCGCCGAACAGTGTCAGCAGTACGAGCACGATGGTCGCCAGCGGCGACAGCAGACCGGCCGCGAGGAACGCGATGCCGGGCTGGTAGCCGAGGGTGGAGAAGTAGTCGAGACCGGTCAGGCACATGACGCGCCACCACGGTCGGCCGTGGGGCTGGGCCGCCGCCTCCTTGGCGGCGGGCGAACTCGTCTGGGCGGTCAAGCCTTCCAGCATCCACGCGCGCAGGCGCGAGGAGCGGGCAGGGGTGGCCATCGTGGGGTGCTCCTGTCGTACGCAAAGAATCAGCCGTCGACATCGACGGCTGAGCCAGCGTACGCAGGCTGATCACTCATGCACGCGAGCGGACAAACCCTGACGCGTCCTTAACGCAAACAGTGCCACCTGTGGCGTAGTAGAGGCACGCACGCTCAGGACGGAGATTGCTGGTGTGGGGGCGGCCCGGACGGGGACCGCCCCCACAGGGGACCCGACGCAGTTCAGCCGAGGCCGGGGATGGTGGACACCAGCAGGTCGATGAGCTTGATGCCGACGAACGGCAGGATCAGGCCGCCGAGCCCGTAGACGCCCAGGTTGCGGCGCAGCAGGTCGTGCGCGGAGGCGGGCTTGTAGCGGACGCCGCGCAGGGCGAGCGGGATGAGGGCGACGATGATCAGGGCGTTGAAGATGATCGCCGAGGTGATGGCGGAGGTCGGGCTGCTCAGGCCCATGATGTTGAGGGCTTCGAGTCCCGGGTAGGCCGAGGCGAACATGGCCGGGATGATCGCGAAGTACTTGGCGACGTCGTTCGTGATCGAGAACGTGGTGAGCGCGCCTCGGGTGATGAGGAGCTGCTTGCCGATCTCGACGATGTCGATGAGCTTGGTGGGGTTGGAGTCCAGGTCCACCATGTTCCCGGCCTCCTTGGCAGCCGAGGTGCCCGTGTTCATCGCCACGCCCACGTCGGCCTGGGCCAGGGCCGGGGCGTCGTTCGTGCCGTCACCGGTCATCGCGACGAGCTTGCCGCCCGCCTGCTCCCGCTTGATGAGGGCGAGCTTGTCCTCGGGGGTGGCCTCTGCGAGGTATTCGTCGACGCCGGCCTCCTGCGCGATGGCGCGGGCCGTCAGCTCGTTGTCGCCGGTCACCATGACCGTACGGATCCCCATGCTGCGCAGCTCCGCGAAGCGCTCCCGGATCCCCTCCTTGACCACGTCCTTGAGGTGGATGATCCCCAGCACCCTCGGGCCGTCCCAGTCGTGGACCGCAACCAGCAGGGGCGTGCCCCCGGACTCGGACACGGTGGCCGACCAAGCTACTGCTTCCGACGGTACGGTCCCGCCGCGCGCCACCACCCAGTCGCAGACCTGCGTCATCGCGCCCTTGCGGATGGCGCAGCCGGCGCCGTTGTCCCAGCTCAGATTCACGCCGCTCATCCGGGTCCGGGCGCTGAACTCGGTGAAGCGGGGGTTGCTGAGGTCCTCCGCGGCGGCCGGCTGGAGTCCGTACTGCTGGGCGAGGGCGACGACGGAGCGGCCCTCGGGCGTCTCGTCGGCGAGCGAGGACAGCTGGGCGGCGTCCGCCAGCTTGATGTGATCCACGCCGGGCAGGGGGATGAAGGCTGCGGCCTCGCGGTTGCCGAAGGTGATGGTGCCGGTCTTGTCGAGGAGCAGGGTGTTCACGTCTCCGGCCGCCTCGACGGCGCGTCCGCTCATCGCGATGACGTTCCGCTGGACGAGCCGGTCCATGCCCGCGATGCCGATCGCCGACAGGAGGGCGCCGATCGTGGTGGGGATGAGGGTGACGAGCAGGGCGACCAGGACGGTCGTGGACTGTGCGGCGTGCGCGTAGGCGGCCATCGGCTGGATGGCGACGACCACCAGGACGAAGATGACGGTGAGTGCGGCCAGCAAGATGTTGAGCGCGATCTCGTTCGGGGTCTTCTGCCGGGTGGCGCCCTCGACCAACGCGATCATGCGGTCGATGAAGCTGTTACCCGGGCGCGAGGTGACCCGTACGACGATCGAGTCGGACAGCACGGTCGTACCGCCGGTGACGCCGGAGCGGTCGCCGCCCGACTCCCGCAGGACGGGTGCCGATTCGCCGGTGACGGCCGACTCGTCCACCATCGCGGCCCCGTCGACCACATCACCGTCGGCCGGGATCAGTTCGCCAACCTCGACGAGCACGAAGTCGAAGGGCTGGAGCTCGGCCGGCGTGACCACCTCGGTCTCGGCCCGGTTCAGGTTCGCCCCGTACGTCCAGTGGTTCAGCCGTACCGCGACGGTGTCCGTACGCGCCTTGCGCAGCGACTCCGCCTGAGCCCGGCCCCGGCCTTCGGCAACGGCCTCGGCGAGGTTGGCGAACAGGACCGTCAGCCAGAGCCAGACGCTGATCACCCAGGTGAAGACGGACGGGTGGATGAGCGCCGAGAGCGTGGTCAGCACTGATCCGACGGCGACGACGAACAGCACCGGCTTCTTGACCAGTTCGCGCGGGTGGAGCTTTCCGACGGCCTCCCGTGCGGAGGCGGCGAGGAGCTCGGGGTCCACGACGTTCACCTGGCCGGAGCGTTTCCGGGACGGTCGGTTGGTCGGGGTCCGCGGAGGTGTCCCGAGACCCGGAGGAACGTGCTGCGCGGCGGCGGGAGGCATGAAGCGACCTTCTGGATGGGTTCGAGGCGTAGCAGCCCCGGCGGCTCGCGGCCAGGGTGCGGAAGAGGGTGTCGCCGCCGGGGACCGTCCCCCATGGACCCCCTCGGCCGTCATGTGAGTATGCGAGGTCCCCGGCGGCGCAACAGGCAGGAAACTACTGCCTGTTCCCTTGGAAATACGCTTGTGGGCGCGGGAATTGGCACCTTCTTGACGGTGGCGCACGAGACGTGTCAAGCCGCCGTCAGAGGTGCGTCAACGCACGTCAGCGTGTGTCTGCCGTGATGCGGAAGCGCAGCCGGCAGATCACGGCGTCGGTGTCGCGGCGGACCGCGTGGGCCACGACGGAGCCGCGCTGGTTCTGGAGCAGCCGCTGCCACAGGTGGGCCGGTTCGGTCTCCGGAATCAGGACGGTCACCTGGGCGTCCGGGTGGGACTGGGCCAGCTTCCGCACGTATGCCGCCAGGGGGCGGCCGAGCGAGCGGGTTTCCGATGAGAGCTCGATCAGCTCGACGCCGGGCTTCCACAACTCCCAGTCCCGCCTGAGGGCTTCAGCGGTCTGGCGGTCCTCGGGAGCCGGGTGGGTGACGGTCACGGCGAGAACGTCATCGCCGAGTGAGCTGGCCGCATTGAGAGCCTGGCTGGTCAGGCGGGACAGTCCGGAGACGGGGACCACGACCACGGAGCGGGAGCGCCGCGGGGCCTGCGGAATCCGGCCGAGCTCCAGGCGTTCGCCGATCTCGGTGTATGCGCGGTGGATCTTCTCGAAGCCGAGAACGAGCAACGGCAGCGCGACGACGATCAGCCAGGCGCCCTCGGTGAACTTGGTGGCGGTGACGACGACGGCCGAGACACCGGTCAGCAGGGCGCCGAAGCCGTTGAGCGCCGCCTTCGCCTGCCAGCCGCGCGGCCGCTCGCCGTACCAGTGCCGGACCATGCCGACCTGGCAGATGGTGAAGCCGATGAAGACGCCGATCGCGAAGAGCGGGACGAGGGTGTTGGTGTCGCCGCCGGAGAAGACGAGCAGCAGGGCGGAGACGAGGGCCAGCCAGACCACGCCGTGGCGGTGGACCTGGCGGTCGGCCTTGAGCGCGAAGACGTGCGGCAGGTGGTTGTCGCGGGCCAACAGGCTCATGAGCACCGGCAGACCACCGAAGGAGGTGTTCGCTGCCAGCGCGAGCAACACCATCGTGGCGAACTGGACCACGTAGAAGGCGGCGTTGTGCCCGAAGGAGGCGTCCGCGAGCTGGGCGAGCACGGTCACGCCCTCGACGGGCTGGAGGTGGAAGCGCCCGATCAGGATCGACAGGCCGATCAGCATCACACCGAGCAGGGCGCCGAGTGCGACCTCGGTGCGCTGGGCGCGGCGGGCGGCCGGCGCCCGGAACGACGGAACGGCGTTGGCGACGGCCTCGACGCCCGTCAGCGCGGAACAGCCGGCGGCGAAGGCCTTCAGCAGCAGGAGCGCACCAACGGTGGTGGCGCCCTCGCCGAGCGCGGAGGCGTGCCCGGCAGCGGAGGCGGTACTGACGGGACCGTCGCGGAAGAGGCCGACGACGACCATCGCGAGGATCGACCCGACGAAGACGGCGGTGGGCACGAGGAACGCCTTGGCGGATTCCACGACCCCTCGCAGGTTCACCGCGGTGACCAGCACCAGGACACCCAGGCAGATCCACACCCGCTCCCCGTACAGCTCGGGGAACGCCGAGGTCAGGGCAGCCACGCCGGCCGTGACGGACACGGCGACGTTCAGCACGTAGTCCAGGATCAGCGAGGCCGCGGCCACCAGACTCGTACGCCGGCCCAGGTGCCGTTTGGCGACGGCGTACGAGCCGCCGCCGTCCGGGAACGCGGCGATGACCTGCCGGTACGAGGCCACCAGGACCGCGAGCAGTGCGGCGATCGCCAGGGTGACGGGGAGGGTGAAGCCCATGCCGTAGGCACCGGCCGTGGCCAGGACGAGCACGATCGACTCCGGCCCGTACGCCACGGACGCCATCGCGTCCAGCGACAGCGCGGCCAGTCCCTGGAGGGCGGTCAGCCGGTGGCGGTCGCCTGCTGCGGGCGCTCGTACGCCGGTATCAGGAGGCTCCTCCGTGCCCGGGGCCTGTCCTGCCGTGCTCGGCTTTCCCATGTCTATGGACATCTTTCGCTGTTCCTCCGTTGGACAAAGTGAGGACAGCGTCGGAATGCCGTGGCTTGATTACCAGTGTTCTTGGCGTCATCCATACGGCCGCTGCTCCAGTATTCACGCGCCTTTGATGCCGAGGCGGGGCAGCCGTATGAGGTGCGTCAAGACCTGGCCGCGGTGTGTGGCTGTCCCTCCGGCAGGGGGCAGTGTTCTTACAGGCGGCACCCCGCCTGCCGCTGTGAAAGGGAGAAGGTCCAGATGGATGCGGAGAACGTGGTCGGACTGGTCATCGCCCTCGCCCTGCTCGGCTATCTCGTGGTCGCTCTGATCAGGCCCGAGAAGTTCTGATTTCGAACCCCTCGTGTCCGGACAGGAGGCATCACATGTCCGGGTATCGACTTCACGACACGGCCGCCCTGCTCGCGGCCCTCGTGGTCCCCTTGCTCGTGGCGCTCGCGCTCGTACCCTTCCGCACTGATCTTTCGGCAACGAACGCGGCTCTGATCCTGGTCGTCGCCGTGGTCGCGGTGGCCGCGCTCGGCACCCGGGTGGCCGGGGCCCTCGCCGCGCTGTCGGCGGCCGCCTGGTTCGACTTCTTCCTGACCGAGCCCTATCAACGGTTCTTGATCGCCGGCCGCGACGACATCGAGACGGCGGTCCTGCTGCTCGTCGTCGCCCTGGTCGTCTCGCAGCTGGCGGTACACGCGCGGCGGCTCCGGAGGACAGTGATCACTGACGCGGCCCATCTGTCGAGCCTTCAGGGAACCGCCCGGCTGACCGAGGACGGCCGCTCGCCGGAGGCCGTGGTCGAGTACGTGCGCCGGGAACTCGTCGGCCTGCTGGGGTTGCGCGGCTGCCGCTTCGAATACGGCACCCTGATGGGAAATCTGCCGCGCCTCCAGCACGATGGCGGCCTGTGGCTGCACCGCCCGGGGCGGGTGACGGAGTACGCCGGCTGGCCGGACGGCGAGACCGAGCTGCGTGTCGTCGGCGGCGGGCACTACTACGGCCGCTTCCTGCTGGATCCCCTCCCCGGCCCGCTCCCCCCGGAACAGGACCGCCTGGTGGCCGTCGCACTGGCCGCCCAGGCCGGCTCCGCCCTGGACACGGCCGGCCTGTCCCACCAGGGCTGACCAGGCTTTCTCCGGCGCTTCACGTAAGGGCGGCGTTAAGAGTTTCCGTGCGTCCGTATGGACCCCGTCAAGGTGTCTTAACGCCGGGATGAAGACACGGTTATCTCGTCATCGGCCATCTGGCCGATTCATTTCTTCCCTCTTCATCCAGGAGCTCACGGTGGCCGATCTGGCCTTCGTCGTCACCACGGTCGCGGTCTTCGCACTGGTGGCTCTCATCGCCCGGGGGGTGACCAAGCTGTGAACGCCGAAAACATCGTCGGCCTCGTCGTGGCCGTCTCCCTACTCGGATACCTCGTCCTCGCCCTTGTGTACCCGGAGAGGTTCTAGCCACCGATGAGTCCCGTTTTCGCTGGTGTGCTCCAGCTCCTCGCACTGATGGCCGCGCTCGCGCTGGCCTACCGCCCACTGGGCGACTACATGGCCAAGGTCTACTCCTCCGAGAAGCACTACAAGCCGGAGAAGTGGATCTACAAGGCCATCGGCGCCAACCCGTCGGCCGAGATGCGCTGGCCCGCGTACCTGCGCGGCGTCCTGGCCTTCTCCGCAGTGAGCGTCCTCTTCCTCTACGCCCTCCAGCGCGCCCAGGGCATCCTGCCCGGCTCACTCGGCTTCTCCGCCATCGATCCCGACCAGGCCTTCAACACCGCCGCCTCCTTCGTGGCCAACACGAACTGGCAGTCGTATTACGGCGAGCAGGCCATGGGCCACGTCGTGCAGACCGGCGGCCTCGCGGTGCAGAACTTCGTCTCCGCGGCGGTCGGGATGGCTGTGGCGGTGGCCCTCGTACGGGGCTTCGCCCGCTCCCGCACCGGTGAGCTCGGCAACTTCTGGTCCGACCTGGTGCGCGGCACCGTCCGGATCTTGCTGCCGATCTCCGTGATCGGCGCGATCGTGCTGGTCGCTTGCGGTGCCATCCAGAACTTCGCCGGGATCCACGAGGTCGGCCAGTTCATGGGCGGCAGCCAGCAGTGGAACGGCGGGGCGGTCGCCTCGCAGGAGGTCATCAAGGAGCTGGGAACCAACGGAGGCGGCTACTTCAACGCCAACTCCGCCCACCCCTTCGAGAACCCCACCCCGTTCTCGAACCTCTTCGAGATCTTCCTCATCCTGGTCATCCCGTTCGCCCTGACCCGCACCTTCGGCCGCATGGTCGGAAGCCTGCGCCAGGGCTACGCGATCCTCGCCACGATGGCGACCATCTGGCTCACCTTCACCGCGCTGATGATGTGGACCGAATTCGCCCACCACGGCCCGGCCTTCGACGTCGCCGGCGGGGCGATGGAGGGCAAGGAGACCCGCTTCGGCATCGGCGCCTCCGCGATCTTCTCCGTCGCGACCACACTGACCTCGACCGGCGCGGTCAACTCCTTCCACTCCTCCTTCACAGGACTGGGCGGTGGCATCCAGCTGCTGGGCATGCAGCTCGGCGAGATCGCGCCCGGCGGCGTCGGCTCCGGCCTGTACGGCATGCTGATCATGGCGATCATCGCCGTGTTCATCGCGGGCCTGATGGTCGGCCGCACCCCCGAATACCTGGGCAAGAAGATCGGCACCCAGCAGATCAAGCTCGCGGCCTGCTACATCCTCATCACCCCCGCCCTGGTGCTCTGCTTCACCGCCGCGGCCATGGCCCTGCCCACCCCGCCCCACTCGATGCTGAACTCCGGCGCGCACGGCTTCTCCGAGGTCCTCTACGCCTACACCTCGGGCGCGAACAACAACGGCTCCGCCTTCGCGGGCCTGAACGCCGACACGCAGTGGTTCAACAGCACCATCGGCATCGCGATGCTGCTGGGCCGCTTCCTGCCGATGGTGTTCGTCCTCGCGCTGGCCGGCTCGCTCGCCGAGCAGAAGCCCGTGCCGGAGACGGCAGGCACTCTCCGTACTGACAAGCCGCTCTACACCGGCCTGCTCGTCGGCACGATCCTCATCATCACCGGTCTGACCTACTTCCCGGCCCTGGCGCTGGGTCCGCTCGCCGAAGGGCTCGCATCATGAGCACCGCCACTCCCACCAGGGCTCCGCACCAGGACGTGCCCACCGGCCACAAGCCGGGCGCCGGACGCGTGGGCGGCGGCCTGTTCGATCCCAAACAGCTGCTGAAGTCCTTCCCGGACGCCGTCCGCAAGCTCGACCCCCGCGTCATGATCAAGTCCCCGGTCATGTTCGTGGTCCTGATCGGCTCGGTCGTCACCACCGTTCTTGCCCTCAAGGACCCGACGGACTGGTTCGGCTGGGCGATCACCACCTGGCTGTGGCTGACCACCATCTTCGCCAACCTGGCGGAGGCCGTGGCGGAAGGCCGCGGCAAGGCCCAGGCGGACACCCTGCGCAAGGCCAAGACCGACTCCGTCGCCCGCCGCCTGACCCAGGACGGCAAGAGCGAGGAGCAGGTGCCGGGCACCGACCTGCGCATCGGCGACCTCGTCGTCTGCGAGGCGGGCGACATCATCCCCGGCGACGGTGACGTCGTCGAGGGCGTCGCATCGGTCGACGAGTCCGCCATCACGGGCGAGTCCGCACCCGTCATCCGCGAGTCCGGCGGCGACCGCTCAGCCGTCACCGGCGGCACGAAGGTCCTCTCCGACCGGATCGTCATCAAGATCACGACCAAGCCCGGTGAGACCTTCATCGACCGCATGATCGCCCTGGTCGAGGGCGCTGCGCGACAGAAGACGCCCAACGAGATCGCGCTGAACATCCTGCTCGCGTCCCTCACCATCGTCTTCCTGCTGGCCGTCGTCACCCTCCAGCCCTTCGCGATCTACGCGGGCGCCGAACAGTCCATGATCGTGCTGACCGCCCTGCTGGTCTGCCTGATCCCGACCACCATCGGCGCGCTGCTCTCCGCGATCGGCATCGCCGGCATGGACCGGCTCGTACAGCGCAACGTCCTCGCGATGAGCGGTCGTGCGGTGGAAGCCGCCGGTGACGTCTCCACGCTGCTGCTCGACAAGACCGGCACCATCACCCTCGGAAACCGCCAGGCCTCCGAGTTCGTCCCGGTCAAGGGCACGACGGAAGCCGAACTGGCCGACGCCGCCCAGCTGTCGTCCCTCGCGGACGAGACTCCCGAGGGCCGTTCCATCGTCGTCCTGGCGAAGGAGAAGTACGGGCTGCGCGAGCGGCACCAGGGCGAGCTGTCGAACGCCGAGTGGATCGCCTTCACCGCCCAGACCCGCATGTCGGGTGTGGACGTGGATGGCAAGCAGACCCGCAAGGGCGCGGCCGGTTCGGTCATCACCTGGGTCAAGGAGCAGGGCGGCCAGGTCTCCGACGACGCGGATCTCGTCGCCAACAAGATCTCCGAGGCCGGCGGCACGCCGCTGCTCGTCGCCGTCAGGGACGACGAGGGCGCCCGGGTCCTGGGTGTCATCCACCTCAAGGACGTCGTCAAGGAGGGCATGCGGGAGCGGTTCGACGAGCTGCGCCGCATGGGCATCAAGACCGTCATGATCACGGGTGACAACCCGCTGACGGCCAAGGCGATCGCGGAGGAGGCGGGCGTGGACGACTTCCTCGCGGAGGCCACTCCCGAGGACAAGATGGCCCTCATCAAGCGGGAGCAGGCCGGCGGCAAGCTGGTCGCGATGACCGGCGACGGCACGAACGACGCCCCGGCGCTCGCGCAGGCCGATGTCGGCGTGGCGATGAACACGGGCACCTCGGCCGCCAAGGAGGCCGGGAACATGGTGGACCTGGACTCCAACCCCACCAAGCTCATCGAGATCGTGGAGATCGGCAAGCAGTTGCTGATCACGCGCGGTGCCCTCACCACGTTCTCCATCGCCAACGACGTCGCGAAGTACTTCGCGATCATCCCGGCCATGTTCGCCGTGGTCTACCCGGGCCTCGACAAGCTCAACATCATGGGCCTGTCCTCACCCGAGTCGGCGATCCTCTCCGCCGTCATCTTCAACGCGCTGATCATCATCGCCCTGGTCCCGCTCGCCCTCAAGGGCGTGCAGTACAAGCCGACCAGCGCCGACAAGATGCTCCGCCGCAATCTGGGTCTGTACGGCGTGGGCGGCCTGATCGCCCCGTTCATCGGAATCAAGATCATCGACATGCTCATCTCCCTCATCCCCGGAATCGGCTGAGCCATGAACAACTCCGTAGGAAACACCGCTCGTCTGCTGTGGGCCGGTCTGCGCGCGCTGCTGGTTCTGACGATCGTCTGCGGCGTCCTGTACCCGCTGGCCGTCACCGGCATCGCCCAGGTCGCCTTCGGCGACAAGGCCAACGGCTCCGAGATCAAGGACAAGAGCGGCCAGGTCGTCGGATCCTCCCTCATCGGCCAGACCTACAACCTCCCGAAGCAGAACCCCAACGACCCGGAAGAGGCCGCCAAGCCGGACCTGAAGTGGTTCCAGCCGCGCCCCTCCAACGGCCTCGGCTCCAACAGCGTCAACACCCAGTACTCGCTGATCCTCTCCGGCGCCACCAACAAGGCCGCCGACAACCCGGACCTGGTCAAGCTGGTCGAGGACGCCAAGGCAGCCGTCATCGCGGACAACTCCACGGCGACGTACAAGGTCAAGCCCTCCGAGGTGCCGGCCGACGCCGTCACCTCCTCCGGCTCCGGCCTTGACCCGGACATCTCCCCCGCCTACGCCGAGTTGCAGATCCACCGGGTCGCCGAGCAGAACAAGCTCGACGTCAAGCAGGTCGAGAGGCTCGTCGCCGACCACACCACCGGCCGGACCCTCGGCTTCATGGGCGAGCCCCGCGTCAACGTGCTCGAACTGAACACCGCCCTCAAGGCACTGACCAAGAGCTGATGTTCCACATCGCACGGACCGGGGGCCGGCGGGGCGCGGAACATTCGCGTCCCGCCGGCCCCTTACCGTGCCCGCAACGAAGGAAAGGCTGCACACCGATGACCCGGGTGCTGGTGGTGGAGGACGACCCTCAGCTCGTCCGCGCACTGAAGATCAATCTCCAGGCGCGCAAGTTCGACGTCGAGGAAGCTTCCGACGGCGGCTCGGCCCTGCGGCTCGCGGCCGCCCGCAAGCCGGACGTCATAGTGCTGGACCTCGGCCTCCCGGACATGGACGGCATCGACGTCATCAAGAGCGTTCGCGGCTGGAGCCGGGTCCCCATCCTGGTCCTCTCCGCGCGCCACACCTCGGAGGACAAGATCCGGGCACTGGATGCCGGCGCGGACGACTACGTGACGAAACCGTTCAGCATGGACGAGCTCCTGGCCCGCCTGCGGGCGGCCGCCCGCAGGCAGGAGCCGACCACCGCATCCCAGGCCGACAAGGTCGCCGTCGTGACGACCGACGAGTTCACCGTCGACCTGATCGCGAAGAAGGTCCACCGGGGCGAACGCACGGTACGGCTGACCCCGACCGAGTGGCACCTGCTGGAAATCCTCATCACCCACCCGGGCCGGCTGATCACCCAGAGCAGGCTCCTGCTGGAAGTCTGGGGCCCGAGCTATGGGGAGAACACCAACTACCTGCGCGTATACATGGCTCAGCTACGGCGCAAGCTGGAAGCGGACCCCTCGCACCCCCGGTACCTGATCACCGAACCGGGCATGGGCTACCGCTTCGAACCCTGATCACCCACCCGATCGTCACCAGAGAAGAAGAGTCTGAACATGGGACGCGGCAAGCTCCGCATCTACCTCGGCGCGGCACCGGGCGTCGGCAAGACGTACGCGATGCTCTCCGAGGCCCACCGCCGCGTCGAGCGGGGCACCGACTGCGTCGTGGGCTTCGTCGAGCACCACAGCCGCCCGCGGACAGAGGTCATGCTGCACGGCCTCGAACTCATCGAGCGGCGCGAGATCGAGTACCGCGGCTCCACGTTCACCGAGATGGACGTCGACGCCATCCTCGCCCGCCGCCCCGCCGTGGCTCTCGTGGACGAGCTCGCGCACACGAACGTGCCGGGCTCGCGCAACGCCAAGCGGTGGCAGGACGTGGAGGAGCTGCTCCAGGCCGGCATCGACGTCGTCTCGACCGTCAACATCCAGCATCTCGAATCACTGGGTGACGTGGTCGAGACGATCACCGGCGTCCGCCAACGGGAGACGGTCCCGGACGAGGTCGCGCGCCGCGCCGACCAGATCGAGCTCGTCGACATGTCCCCGCAGGCGCTGCGCCGACGCATGGCGCACGGCAACGTCTACAAGCCCGACAAGGTCGACGCCGCCCTCTCCAACTACTTCCGCCCCGGGAACCTGACCGCGCTGCGCGAGCTGGCGCTGCTGTGGGTGGCCGACCGGGTCGACGAGTATCTCCAGGAGTACCGGGGCGAGCACAACATCCGTTCCACCTGGCAGGCACGCGAGCGGATCGTCGTCGGTCTGACCGGCGGCCCTGAGGGTCGTACGCTCATCCGGCGCGCCGCCCGGCTCGCCGAGAAGGGTGCGGGCGGCGAGGTCCTCGCCGTCTACATCGCCGCCAGCGACGGGCTCACCTCCGCCTCCCCCAAGGAGCTGGCCGTCCAGCGGACCCTGGTCGAGGATCTCGGCGGCACCTTCCACCACGTCATAGGCGACAGCATCCCCGACGCGCTGCTGGAGTTCGCGCGCGGGTGCAACGCCACGCAGATCGTCCTCGGCGTCAGCCGCCGCCGCTCCTGGCAGTACGCGTTCAGCCCAGGCGTCAGCGCCACAGTCGCCCGCGAATCGGGCCCGGACCTCGACGTCCACATCGTCACCCACGACGAGGCTGCCAAGGGCCGCCGCGGTCTGCCCGTCGCCCGCGGCGCACGGCTCGGCCGCTCGCGCATCATCTGGGGCTGGCTCGCCGGCATCGCCGGCCCCGCCCTGCTCACTGTGCTGTTGAGCCAGCTCGTCCCCGAGCTCGGTCTCGCGAACGACATGCTGCTCTTCCTCACGTTCACGGTGGCGGCGGCCCTGCTCGGCGGGCTGCTCCCCGCGCTCGCCTCGGCGGCGTTCGGTTCCCTGCTGCTGAACTACTACTTCACGCCGCCGCTGCACGAGTTCACGATCTCCGACCCGAAGAACATCGTCGCCATCGCGATCTTCGTCGGTGTAGCGGTGTCGGTGGCCTCGGTAGTGGACCTGGCCGCCCGGCGCACCCACCAGGCAGCCCGGCTGCGCGCCGAGTCCGAGATCCTCTCCTTCCTCGCCGGCAGCGTCCTGCGCGGCGAGAACTCCCTCGGGGCGCTCCTCGAACGGCTTCGCGAGACCTTCGCCATGCAGTCGGTCGTCCTCCTGGAGCGCAGCAGCGAGGTGGACCCCTGGACGACGGCGGCGTCCGTCGGCACCAGTCCGGTCAGCCGCCCCGAGGACGCGGATGTCGACCTCCCCATGGGCGACAACATGGCCCTCGCCCTCACGGGCCGGGTCCTGCCCGCCGAGGACCGTCGCGTCCTGGGCGCCTTCGCCGCCCAGGCCGCAGTCGTACTCGACCGCCAGCGCCTCGTCGACGAGGCCGAGAAGTCCCGCGAACTCGCCGAGGCCAACCGCATCCGCACCGCGCTCCTCGCCGCCGTCAGCCACGACCTGCGCACCCCGCTCGCCGGCATCAAGGCCTCCGTCAGCTCCCTGCGTTCCGACGACGTCGAATGGTCCGAGGACGACAAGGCCGAACTCCTCGAAGGCATCGAGGACGGAGCCGACCGCCTCGCCGCCCTGATCGGCAACCTCCTCGACATGTCCCGCCTCAACACCGGCACCGTCGTCCCGCTGATCCGCGAAACGGACCTCGACGAGGTCGTCCCCATGGCCCTGGGCGGCGTACCCGAGGACAGCGTCGCGCTCGACATCCCCGAGACCCTGCCGATGGTCGCCGTCGACCGCGGCCTCTTGGAGCGGGCCGTCGCCAACATCGTCGAGAACGCCGTCAAGTACAGCCCCGACGGCCAACCCGTCCACGTCTCCGCCAGCGCCCTCGCCAGCCGCGTCGAGCTGCGCGTCGTCGACCGCGGTCCCGGCGTCCCGGACGAGGCCAAGAACCGGATCTTCGAACCCTTCCAGCGCCACGGCGACGCCCCGCGCGGCGCCGGCGTCGGCCTCGGCCTCGCCGTGGCCCGCGGCTTCACCGAGGCCATCGGAGGCACCCTCACCGCCGAGGACACCCCGGGCGGCGGCCTCACCATGGTCATCACCCTCCCCACAGCAGGGGACGTGCCTCCGGTATCGCCGGAGCTCCCGACGTCTGCGGTCACCTGACAACGAGGCGGCCGGCAGGGCGACTCCGCGAGTACGGGCTGCCGACGGAAACACGCGAGCCGTCCGGCCCCGGTATCCCCACACCGGAGAGCCGGACGGCTCATGTGTTGTGCGACGGGTGACCGACACGCGGTCGCATCGGTCCGTACCCCCACGGTGGGACCATGCGCCCCTCGGGCGGTGTTCAGGTCACCGCCCCCAGCCGCGTGCCGCCGGTCCGTCGTCCGGCTCCGTCGCAACACCAGTCTGCTCCAGGTGGATGGCCCTGGCAGTACTCCTTGACGGGTTCCTTCCGCACGGAAGACGATCTTTGATGCGGCTCTGACGAAAGGTCATCAGAAGGCCGTCAAGAAGCCTTCGTGCGCTTGCCTCCGGGTCCCCGATGCGCTGGGATTGCGCCATGAACAGCGGTCCGCGCTACGACGATCGGCCACCGAATCCGGTGCAGCCGACGGCGCCCGCTGTCCGCCCGGCCCTCTGACGTCGGCCGCGCGTCCTCCCCGTACCTGCCATCAGCCCCTTGAAGGGCGCTGACCGAGGCCGCGTACGCATCCTCACCTTCACCGCATGGACCGAGCCCACGCACCAGCCTCTCGCTGGGGCGCCGGGCACTTTGGCCATGCCTGCTTCCAGGAATCCCACATGCCTTCATCCCTGTCCGGACGTACCGTCCTCGTCACCGGAGCCACCTCCGGCATCGGCTACGAGACCGCCCGCCAGCTCGCCGAGCGAGGCGCCACCGTCCTCCTCCACGGCCGTACGCCCGAGGAGGCCCAGGCCGCCGCCGACCGGCTCGTTGCCACCGCCGGGGGGGACGGCACCCGTCTCCGTCCGCTCGCCGCCGACTTCGTGCGCCTGGAGGAGGTCGAGAACCTCGTCCACGCCGTCGTACGGGAGCACCCGCGCCTGGACGTACTGGTCAACAACGCGGCCATCGCCGCACCCGAGCGCCACACGCTCACCGCCGACGGGAACGAGATCTCCTTCCAGGTCAACTTCCTGGCCCACTACCTCCTCACCAACCTCCTGGAGCCCGCCCTCACCAGCGACCCCGGTGGACGCGTCGTCAACGTCTCCTCCGCGCTCCACCGCACGGGTGCCATCCAGTGGAACGACCCGCAGCGCGGGCGGCGTTACTCGCGCCTCGCCGCGTACGCCCAGTCGCAGCTCGCGCTGACCGTCTTCGCCGCCGACCCGCGCGTCACCGCCGTCTCGGTCAACCCCGGCGTGTGCGAGACCGGTCTTCTGCCGCTGTACGGGCACGAGGGTGCGCCGGCCGCCGAGGGCGCCCAGCACGTCGTACGGCTCTGCGACCCGGCCACCGAGATCGTCAACGGCGCCTACTACGACCGCTCCGAGCGCGTCGCCCCGGCCCCCGCCGCCACCGAGGACCGCACCGTCAAGCGCCTCAACAAGCTCGCCGACCTCCTCGTCGGCCACACCGCCTGAAGGGATCCACGGACATGTCCAAGCGCGCACGCAAGAAGAGGGCCCGCCGCAAGAAGGGCCCCAACCACGGCAGCAAACCCAACTGCTAGTCATCAGCCCACCCCGTGGGGCGGCCCTCCGACAGGTCCGCCCCACTTCCATGTCCCAGCAAGGAAGTCTCGTGATCAACCTGCCGCCCCACCGACTCCCGGCCCTCGTCCGCTGGTTCCCGACGGGTGCCCCGGGCTCGGCCGCCCTGACCGAGCACGTACTGACCACCGAGGCCGGCCGCTGGTGGGTGGACCACGTCATCCAGCCGCGCGTGATCGCTGCCGAGTGCGGGGACCACGTACTCCTGCGCGGGGACCCACGGGCCCTCACGCCGAGGGATCTCGCGGTCTTCGCGGACCACTACGTCGAGGCTCCGGGCCGCTTCCTTCCTCTGATCGGTGCGGCCTTCCAGCGCGTGGTCCCGTGGCAGCGCGTGGTGTAGGTCAAGCGGTCCGCCGTGCCGGCCGCCCGACCGCCGGGGGGTGTCACCGTGCGCAGGCTCACCGCGCGGGATGCCAGGGCGCTCACCACGCTCCCGCCCGCGATGAGCTGGATCCACCGCACCTGGGGCGGCCCCGAGGCCCTCGCCCGCTCCGGCTGCGCCTGGGCCGCATTCCAAGGCGACCGCATCGTGGCCGTGGCCTGCACCTACTTCCTCGGCACCACCTACGAGGACGTCGCCTGCGTCACCGTGCCCGACCCGCGCCTGCAGTACCTGGCGCTCGACTGCGTCGACGCCCTGTGCGCGGACATGGCGGCCCGCGGCCACACGCCCAGCTGGACCTGCTCGACGAGCAACCGCCCCGGCCGCCTGCTCGCCTGGACCGCCGGCTTCCGCCCGGAGCGGGAGTACGCCCACTACGCCGTCGGCGCACCCGCGGCGACCGGAAGAGCGGCCGCAGGATGAAGCGACGCCGGTGGCCGCGGTCGGAGCGCCGCTACTGCGGCCGGTCGGATCCGTCTCCCCCGCTCTCCTTCAGCAGCCGATCGAGCTCGTTCCCCGCCTCGTCATACCCGGCGTCGGAGATCCGTTGCAGCTCCCGCAGGTCGCCGGCCGCGGCCGCGCGTCGAGTGAGCAGGGACCCGGCATGCATGCATCCCTCATCCAACAGCTCGCTGAGCTCCCCGAGGTCGCCGGCCGCGTCGGCCATGTCGGCCAGCCGCTCCAGAGCGGTCTCGTTGCCCTCATCGGCCAGCTCGCGCAGGGTCTCCCGATCGAAGTTCATGTTCATGTTCGCCATGACGCCATGACGAGATCCGGACGCTTGCCGAAGCCGGTGTCCCACTGGCCCGTATCCGGGGCCTGAGATCGGCGACCGACACGGAGTTCCAGCAGGCCTTGGGCGAGATCGACGACGCGCTCACCGCCCGCATCCGTGGCCGAGACCACGGCCGACCCGGCGCTGCGGCCGCTCTACCTCGACTACGACCACGCGTACGACCTCGACGCCGACGATCCCCGCATCGACGGCCTCGCCCGCCGGATCGCCGACGCGTCACGGGAACGCTACGGACGCGACGTACTTCCCGCGGTGGATACAGGCTCGGAGATCCCCTCCCTCATCCAAGGCACCGTCAACGCCTCGTCTCCGGCATGGCAGCGACTCGACACGCTCATTCGCGCACACCTGGGAGTATGACGCGACGTGCGGGCAGCCCGGTCATGGTGGCGCGCCGTAGTCAGCCGGCGCGCCACGAGCTACAGGGCACACGTTGCCGGGTCCCTCTCACCGGAACTCGGCCAGCCGTCGCCGCAGCCCCAGCACGGTCAACCCTGCCGTGAGCAGCAGCGCCGCGCCGGCCATCGGGGCCTGTGTGCTCAGCGCCCCACGACCCTCTCGGACGGCGAGATCGAAGTGGCGCTGGTTGATGGCGGTGACCTGGTCCAGAGCCTTCATCCACTCCCCGAAGTGGGCGTTCGAGGTGTCCGACGCCCAGCCGATGCAGAAGACCGTCGCCTCCTGCTGCTTTCCTTCGGCCACCAGCCGCCGGAAGGTCCGGTCGTCGCGCTGGTAGACGGCATACGCCTCGACGGTCTTCTCGGCGGCTTCCCGCTCCCCCGCGAAGGTGATGTTGCCCAGTTCGCGCCGGTACTCACCGGTGAACGTCTTGTCCTCGTGGTTGTTCCGGTAGGTGGCCCACGTGTCGGCGAGCTTCCTGTCGTACGTGTCGAGCCCGGCGCCCTGAATTCCGTACAGCTGATGCGACTTGTCGAGGAATGAGAGCTCGTACGCGGCGCGGCGGTCAGGGTCCAGGAGGTAGCGGCTCTCGTCGGCGTTGGCGTCGTAGCCGATCGCCTTGGACCGCGACAGCGCGATGACGGAGTCGAAGGAGTCCCGGCGGGCGACCTTCATCCGGTCGTGGGTGATCGTGAGCAGCTGGGCGGCGGAAACGACCGCGACCGCGGCGCAGAGGGTGGCGGCGATCAGTCCCGGGTTGAAGACCCGGTGGAAGCGGCGGGTGAGGTGGATCTGGAGGACTACGAGCGCCGCGATCAGGAGCACGCCGAGTACGGCTTCCGCTGTCCGCTGCACTTCGAGGTCGCCTCGCGCCGCGGCGTACTGGCGCTCGTACACGCCGTTGTTGGCGTCGACGAGCTTGCGAGCATCCGGGAGCAGCCGGCCGGCGAGGAGGTCGGTCGCGGTCCGGTAGTCCTCCCGGGCGGCGTCCTTCCCGCCGGGGCGACTGTCGTTCTCCAGTACCCGCCCGATGAGTTCCTGGTAGTGCGCGAAGTCGTCGGTGAGCGTCACGACGGTCGCCTCGGTCGCCGTATCTCCCTCCGAGGCGGCGGCGAGCGTCCGCAGCGAGCGGCTGATGGTGTCCTGTGCCTCCCGGTAGAAGCCGGTCGCCTTGGCGTACGACTCTTCCAAACGGCCCTTTCCCGTACCTGAATCGCCGCTGGAGAGAAGAATATTGGCGGTCTGGGCGTCCATGTCGTTGAGGGCGAGGCTGAGCTGTGTCGCCGAAATCGTGCGGGGCGCGTCGCGCTGCACCGTCTCATCCCACGTGGTGGTCATACCCGTGGCCGCGACGGCGAGCAGGATCAGCAGCCCGGCTGCGAGCAGCACACACGCCGCGCGGGCGAGGCGCAGCCGGCCGGGCGAGGTGTCCCAGAAGTGGCTGACGAGCATGCGGGCCACCCGGGCGACGGCATGGCGAGAACGCCGAGGCTGCCGTCCTGGCGGTTCCTCTCCATGGCTCGACGACCCGTGGAGCAGCCAGCTCGGTACGTCGGGTATCGGGGTTTCGGCGACGGCCTCCGGCCCGCCCGCGCCCTGACTCTGTTCCGTACCGGCGGTGATCGTCACTCGCGCTCCAGCCCCCACCCGGGCCGTTCGTACGGCCCCGCGTGCACGCCAGCATCTGGTTCAACAGTGCGACTCACCAGGTGCGTTGATGACATCCATACGCAGGAGG
Source organism: Streptomyces sp. NBC_00597 (assembly GCF_041431095.1). Lineage (GTDB taxonomy): Bacteria > Actinomycetota > Actinomycetes > Streptomycetales > Streptomycetaceae > Streptomyces. The sequence goes on along the minus strand of NZ_CP107757.1, from coordinate 1,339,667 downwards.
CTCGGAATTGACGGCACCTTGACGGCGCCCCGCCAGCCTCGACTCAGTCACGCCTCGAAGCGGTAGCCCATACCGGGAGCCGTGATCAGGTGGCGCGGGTGCGACGGGTCCGCCTCCAGCTTCCGACGCAGGTGAGCCATGTACACCCGGAGGTAGTTGGTCTGCGTTCCGCACGAGGAGCCCCACACCTCCTGGAGCAGACGCCGCTGGCTGACGAGCCGGCCCCGATTGCGGATCAGGACTTCCAGCAGATGCCATTCCGTCGGCGTGAGCCTGATGTTCTTCCCCCTGCGCCGGGCCTTCTTGGCGAACAGGTCGACCGTGAACTCCTCGGTCTCGACGAGCGCTTCGTCCGATGCGGCCGAGCCTTGTGTCGGGGTGCGGCGAGCCACGGCTTTCAGCCTGGCGAGCAGTTCGTCCATGCTGAAGGGCTTGGTGATGTAGTCGTCGGCACCCGCGTCCAGGGCTTGGATCTTCTCCTCGGAGCCGTGGCGGGCGGAGACCACCAGGACTGGTACCTGCGACCACACGCGCAGTCGCTTGATCACATCGATCCCGTCCATGTCGGGCAGCCCGAGGTCGAGCAGGACCACGTCCGGGCGCCGGGCGGCCACGGCCTCCAGAGCCGTACCCCCGTCCTGCGCGCAGTCGACTTCGTACTTCCGCGCCTTCAGATTGATGACCAGCAGCCGTGCAAGCTGCGGTTCGTCATCCACCACCAGCACCCGGGGCATTGGCGCGCCGCCTTCCTGTCGCATGTGGAGATCTGGATCGGACCGTTGGCTTTCCCCGGAGGTGACGGCCCGACCGTGATGCGTCCGGCTCCAGTCCGACCCCCCGAGGTCCGGGCTGGGCATGGTCTCGGCGGAGATCACTCGCGCCCTCCAACCTCGCATCACGGACGGCCGTCCGATTCCCCCTACCGCTCAGTCTGCGATCACCGATGGAAGCCGGTGGACCACGTTGACGCCCCTCTTACGGCCGGCCTGTGCTTCTTGACGCACCGCTGATATCGGGTAAATCTCGGTGACCGGCCGGCTGTCGCCGCCTGCACCGCCCCGCCGCTACGTGGGCAAGGCCGCGCGCCTCCTCACCTTCGTCGGCATCACCGGCGCCCTCATCTGCCACCGGCGCCCCGCGCGGCAGACGTGACGCAGCGCCTCCGTCACTACGGCACGTTCCAGGCGGAGATGACCGGCTGCCGCTCCTCGGTGGCGAGGAAGCTGAGAGTGCCGGGATGCGGATGACCGAGCAGTCGGCTGGCGGACGCGTCAAGGCCGAGCCAGCGCACGGTCAGCACCCGCGCCAAATGACCATGAGCGACGACGGCGACATCGCCGTCGTCCACTATCAGCTCACCCGTGGATCCGCACGCTATCTGCTCATGCGTCACAACAGGAGACCTGCCTTGCCTCTTCCCAGGCACGGCCTGCGGCGTGAACACGCTCTGCTCTGATTCCCGGCATCACCCGTCCGGGGCACGCTGCATCAGAGCCGTGTCAAGGACTGGACGACTGTCTTGAGCCGCACCTCGCAAGGCAGTTGGATGAGTGATGTGAACAGCGGTCTGCGCCACGACGACCGGCCACCACATACGGTGCGCCCGGCCTCGCGCGCTGCTCACCCGCCGGTGCGCTGACGCACCGTTCCCGAACCGCGGCCGCCCGCCCCCGCCCGTATAGCGGGCGGCCGCTTCCACCCGGTGCCTGCCCCGCCGGGCCGGCACCGGGCCTCACCTTGCGTCCTACGACCGTGACGAGCGCGTGGCCCCGGCCGCCTGCGCCACCGAGGAGCGCCCGATCCGGCGCCTGAACAAGCTCGCCGAACTACTCGTCGGCCACGACGCCTGAAGGCGAACCCACCCCGCGACGGGACGACCGCCGTCAGGCAGCGCCCCGCTCCCCTACATCACAGCCCGCGCACCACAAGGGAGAGTTGATGATCGAAATCGCGCCGCAGCAACTGCCCACCCTGAGCCGGTGGTTTCCCACCGGCTCCCCCGGTCTCGGGGCACTCGCCGAGCACGTACTGACCACGGGCGCCGGCTACTGGTGGGCCGATCGTCCTGACCGGCCCCGCGTCCTCGCCGTCACCTGCGCGGACCACGTGCTGCTGCGCGGCGACCCCAGCGCGCTCACCCCGGACGCCCTGGCCCGGTTCGCGGACCGGTACGTCGAGACGCCCTCACGCTTCTGGCCCGCCCTCGGCTCCGCTTTCGAGCGCGTCATCCCCTGGGAACGGATGCTGTACGTCCACCAGGCTCAGGCATCGGTATGCCTCCCCCGTACGCCGCGTGGCATGACGGTGCGGCGGCTGACACCCGAGGACGTTCCGGCACTGGCCGAGCTGCACTCCGAGAACGCCTGGATCCACGCCAGTTGGGGTGGACCCTCTCGGCTGGCCGCCTCGGGCCACGCCTGGGCCGCTTTCGCCAAGGGCCGGATCCTCTCCGTCGCCTGCACCTACTTTCTCGGCAGCGCCTACGAGGACATCGCGGTCGTCACCGTGCCCGACCACCGCCGCGAACGTCTCGCACTGGCCTGCGTCGCCGGCTTGGCAGCCGATATCCAGGCACGCGGACGCACCGCGAGCTGGTGCTGCTCTCGCGACAACCGACCCAGCCGGCTGCTGGCCTGGACGGCCGGATTCCGGCTCACCCGCGAATACGTCCACCACGCCACGGGCCGCGCCCTGGCACGCGAGGTCCGGGCAGCGCCGGTGCCGGCATCGGGCGGGGCCGCAGCCTTGGCCTGATGGCCGACTCGCCACGTCGAGTACGTCGCGCTGTCAGCAGTCACCCGGCGCGGCGGGCTGCGGCAGGACCGTACCTGCCAGCGCCTCGCGCAGCGCGGCTTCGCTCGGCGCGCCGGAAACCGTGCCGTCCTCGTCCCTGTAGAGGCGGCAGGACATACTCGGTGCCGCTCCCCCGGGTGCGAAGGGGTCGACGCCGTCGAACAGGATCGTCGGCGAGCCGGCCATTCCGTACTCGGCGGCCTGGGCCTGGTCGTGCACCTCGACGAGTACCACTTCGGCGGTGCAGCCCGCGAGCGCAGCGGTGATCCGCTCGACGGCCGGCGTCGCGTTCGGGCAGTCCGCAACGGCCAGTACCGTGTGCACCTACCTCTCCGCCGTCCTCCTGGTCGGCCTGGTCCTCAACGCCACCCTCGGCTGGTCCTGGGCCGACCCCATCGCCGCCCTGGTCATCGCCGCCATCGCGCTCAAGGAGGGCCGCGACGCCTGGCAGGGCAAGGGCTGCTGCGCGACCCCCGCCGCCGTGGTCGTGCCGTCCGTCGACACGGCGACGGACGCGTGCGGATGCCGGCCCGGTTGCGACTGCTGCGGCTGACTCGGCACCGGCGCACGCAGGGACCTGACCCCCGTCACCTGGCGGGCACCGACTCCGCACACCGCCGCGGCTCAGCTCGCCAGGTCCAGCCGTGCCTCCTCCAGGTCCAGGGAGCGCTGGAGGTTCCGGCGGGTGGTGTCGCTGATGTGGTGTTCGTCGTACAGCCGCCGGAGTTCGGCCGCCTCCACCCGGATGAGGTCACGACGAAGCAGCCGGTACACGTAGTCCGCGGACTCGGCCAGGTCGGCTTCCTCCAGGCGGTCGTGGGCATGTTCGAGGCGGGCCTGCAGACTGCGCCGAAGGCGGTCCGCCACGACGTCCGGCACCGCGTCGAGGTCGGACATCTCGTCCAGTCGCCGGATCCCGGCGGACGCGAGGGCGCACCGGGCTGAGGCCTCCTCGCGTTCGGTGTGGTCCGGTTCGAGGGCGATGCCGGAGCGGCGGACCACGTCGGCCAAGGTGAAGCCCTGAGCGACAAGGGTGACCACCACCACTGATGTCGTCAGTACGAGTACGAGTGGCCGCTGGTCCAGAGGGCTTCCGTCGTCCGCCAGGACCGGGATGGACAGCGCCGCGGCCAGCGGGACGACGCCACGTGTTCCCGCCCAGGTCAGCACGGCCGGGACGCGCCAAGACGGGCGTACGCCGGCGTTGCGCTGGACGACGGCCGAGAGCGGCAGGACCCACAGCAGACGTACGGTGACCAGGGTCGCGGCGACCGCCAGGGCGTACAGCGGCCAGAGTCCGTCGGCGGCGGTCAGCGCGGCGACCTGTCCCGGCAGGGTGAGCCCGATCAGGCTGAAGACGACGCTCTCCAGCAGGAAGACCACGGTGCCGTTGACGGCGTGCAACTGGATCCGTATGCCGGCGTTGGTCAACCGGTCGGCCCGGCCTCCGAGCACGACGCCCGCCACGACGACTGCGGTCACACCCGACGCGTGCACCGCCTCCGCCAGCACGTAGGCGGCGTACGGGGTCACCAGAGCGATGACTGTTTCCAGTACCGGGTCCTCGGTCCTGCGGCGGATCAGCGCCACCACCCCGGCGACGGCTCCCCCGATGAGGGTGCCGCCCCCGCCGAGCAGTGCGAACTCGGTGCCCGCCGCCTGCCAGGACACTCCGGCGGAGGCCGCCGCGACGACGACGGCGACTCGGAAGAGCACGAGCGAGGTGGCGTCGTTGAAGAGGCTCTCGGCCTGTACGAGGACCTGGACGCGGGGCGGCAGGGCCAGGCGCCGGCCGAGTGCGGTGACCGCCACCGGGTCCGTGCTCGCGAGGATGGCCCCGAGCACCAACGCCATCTGCCACGTCAGCGGAGTGATCAGCGACGCGATCACCCCGACCGCGGCCGCCGAGGCCAGCACCAGGCCGACGGCGAGGACACTGACCGGCTTCCACACCAGGCGCAGCTCGCGCCAGGACAGTTCCTCCGCGCTGGCGTAGAGCAGGGGCGGCAGCACGACGAGCCCGATGGCTTCGGGACTGACCCTGATCTCGGGGGTGCCCGGTATCAGCGCGACGACGAGGCCTGCGACAACGAGCAGTGAGGGAGCGGGGATTCGCCAGCGGCGGGCACCCGTGGCCACGACCGTGGCCAGCACCACGAGGAACAAGACCGTACCGACGCAGCGCATTCCGCCCCCACCCGAGTCGACGCGGACCATGCGGTCACGCGACGCCGACCAGGCTTCCCGGCACACCGCCTTCACCCTATCGATGTAACGGCCGTCAATACACCGTCAAAGTCCCACCCCAGTGCCGTTAGGAGTGCATCAGGGACGTTTCGTTCGCGACCTCGCTGGTGTTCGCTGGTGAGGTTGAGGGCGTCCGGAGGAGTCGGGTACGGGTGAGTACGGAGAATGTCGTCGGCATCATCATTGCGGTCTGCCTGGTCGGGTATCTGATCCTGGCGTTCTTCTTTCCCGAGAAGTTCTGAGGATGACGACCACGGACGAGGCCGGCCCGGCAGCAGGGGCGGCACAGCCGGTCGTCCGGCCCGGAAGGCTCAAGGTCTTCCTGGGCGCGGCCCCCGGGGTCGGCAAGACGTACCGCATGCTCGACGAGGCGCACCGCCGGGTGGCGCGCGGGGCGGATGTGGTGGCCGGTTTCGTGGAGTGCCACCGTCGCCGGCACACCGAGGCGAAGCTCGACGGCCTGGAGACACTTGCCTTGGCCGGCCACGACTACCGTGGCGGCCGGTACGCGGAGCTGGACCGGGAAGCGCTGGTGTCCAGGCGTCCGCAGGTGGTACTGATCGACGAGCTCGCCCACACCAACGTCCCGGGCGGCGGTCGGCACCCGAAGCGCTGGCAGGACGTCGAGGACATCCTCGCCGCCGGGATCGACGTCGTCACCACGCTCAACATCCAGCATCTGGAGTCGCTGAGCGACGTCGTCGAGAAGATCACCGGGGTGCCGCAGCGCGAGACGGTGCCCGACGAGTTCGTACGCCGCGCCGACGAGATCGAGTTGGTCGACATACCCCCCGAGGGGCTTCGGCGCCGGATGGCCCACGGCAACATCTATCCCCCGGAACGGATCGACGCCTCCCTCGCCAACTACTTCCGCCCCGGCAACCTCATTGCGCTGCGAGAGTTGGCCCTGCTGTGGCTGGCCGGGCGGGTGGACGAGGCCCTCCACAAGTACCGCATCGAGCACGGCATCGGGGACGTCTGGGAGACCCGGGAACGGGTGGTGGTGGCACTCACGGGCGGCCCCGAGGGCGAGACCCTGATCCGCCGCGCCGCCCGCATCGCCGGCCGCTCCGCGGGTGGCGAACTACTCGCCGTGCACGTCGCGCGCAGCGACGGACTCGCCGCCGGGGTCTCGCACGCGGCGCTCGCCGCGCAACGGGCCCTCGTCGAGGACCTGGGCGGCAGCTACCACTCCGTCGTCGGCGACGAAGTACCCACCGCACTGGTGGACTTCGCCATGGCGGAGAACGCCACCCAGCTCGTCCTCGGTACGAGCCGCCGCCGCAGGCTGGAACGTTTCCTCACCGGCAGGGGAATCGGCGAGACGGTCGTCGGGCTCTCCGAGGACATCGACGTCCACATGGTCACGCACGAGCGGGCCGGCCACGGCCGGCTGCTGCCGTCCCGCCGCCGCACGCTCCCCACCTCGCGGCTCATCGCCGGACCCGTGGCCGGCGTCGTCCTCCCGGTACTGCTCACCCTCGCCCTGGACCGGATGCGCGGCACGCTGAACCTCACCAGCGAGGCGCTGCTGTTCCTGGTGGCCGTCGTGGGCGTGGCCTGCATCGGCGGGGTCGCCTCCGCCGTGATCGCGGCACTGACCGCCGCGCTGCTCCTCAACTACTGGTTCATGCCGCCCATAGGCGAGTTCACCATGAGCGACCCGGACAGCGTGCTGGCGCTGGTGGTCTTCGCCGTCGTCGCCGCCACCGTGGCCGCCGCCGCGGACAGGTCCCTGCGGCTCTCCCGCCGCGCCGCCCGGGCCACGGCCGAGGCCGAGACGATGTCCTCCCTCGCGGGCAGCATCGTCCGCGGCGACCAGACCATACCGGCGCTGCTGGAACGCACCCGGGAGACCTTCGGCATGGACACCGTCGAGCTGGCTCCGCAAGCCCCTGACGCCGGTTCCGGTACCGAGAGCGGACACCGCGTCCGTGGCGGTCCGGGCCCCGACCTGGTGGTCGCGGCCGGACCCGGAGACTTCCTCGTCCTGCGCGGCCGTACGCTGCCGTCCTCCGAGCGCCGCGTGCTGGCCGCCTTCGCCGCCCACGTCGGCGCCGCGGTCGAGCGGGCCCGCCTGGCCGAGGCCGCCGCCGAGGTCGAACCCATCAAGGCCGCCGACCGCCTGCGCACCGCCCTGCTGCGGGCCGTCAGCCACGACCTGCGGACCCCTCTGGCCGGGGCACTGGCCGCGATCGGCTCGCTGCGCGCCCCGGACGTGGACTTCTCCCAGGAGGACCGGGCGGAGCTGCTCGAATCCGCCGAGATGTCGCTGAACCGGCTGAACCGGCTGGTGGAGAACCTGCTCGACCTCAGCCGCCTGCAGGCCGGCGCCCTCACCCTCGAACTGCGGGCCACCACCCTGGAGGAGGTCCTGCCCGCCGCTCTGGAGTCACTGGACCTGCCGTCGGCGGAAGCGCCTGCCGTCGACGTGCAGAACCTGGAGACCGTACCGGCGCTTCAGGCCGACCCCCCTCTGCTCGAACGGGTGCTGGCGAACCTGGTCGGCAACGCGGTCCGCCACGCCCCCGCACACCGTCCGGTGCTGGTGACGGCGAGCGTCCTGGCCGGCCGGGTCGAGGTCAGGATCGCCGACCGGGGCCCCGGAATCGCCGCCGACGACCGCGAGCGCGCCTTCGAGCCCTTCCAGCGCCTCGGCGACCGCGACAACACCGCCGGACTCGGCCTCGGCCTCGCCCTGGCCCGGGGACTCACGGAGGCGATGAACGGCACCCTCACACCCGAGGACACGCCTGGCGGTGGTCTGACCATGGTCCTGTCCCTGCCCGTTGCCGCCGACGCGGCCGCAGGGCGGCTCTGACCCGCATGTCCTCCTCCACCCTCCACCTCCGAACGGGCCTCGGACAGCGGTCCCAGCACATGATCATCTGCGGGGACGACGGACTCGTGAACCGCCTGGCACAGGAGCTCGACGCCGTCTGCGGTGAGGCCGTCACCGTCGTGCTGCCGTCGCGGCGCGACGGGCACGGCGCCGATGTCGTCGCCCTGCACCGCGACCCCCACTCCCCCGTCGAACTGCTCATCTCCGCCAGGCCGGACGAGCAGACCCTGCGGGCGGCCGGCGTCGAACGTGCCGCCGCGCTCGCGCTCACGTACGGCGACGACCAGATGAACATGACCGCTGCCCTGCTGGCCCGCAGCATCAATCCGTCCGTGCGCCTGGTCATCCGCATGTTCAACCGGGACCGCGGCCGCCACCTGGAACGCCTCCTCGACCGCGCCGCCGCCGCATACACGCGAGACGACGACACATCCATCGACGCGTCCACGACGATCCTCTCCGACGCCGATACCGCCGTACCCGAGCTGGTCGCCGCCGCCGCGGTCGGACGCGGCCACACGCTCCAGGTCGAGGGCAAAGTGTTCCGCGGTGTCGTACGCCCGGCCGGAACGCCACCCCACGCGACGGACCTCGCCACCCTCGCCGTCCTCTCCGGAACCCACATGGACGATCCGCTGGGCGAGGACAGTGCGGAAACCCCCGGCGCGAGCGGCACCCAGCTGCTCCCCGACACCGCGACCGCGTACCACCGGCAGTTCACGCACGGCCGCCTCATGCTCGAAGAGGTGACCCAGCACCATGCGCCGCCGTCCCCCTCCCGCCGACGGCGGGCCTACCGTGGCTGGCTGCGCGACCGGATCGGGCACCTGCCCTGGAAGATCTTCGTCTCCCGCGAGGTGACGGCCGTCTTCGGGGTCCTCGGCGCGGCCGTGGTGCTCCTGGCCACGGCAACGGCCGTCGTGGAGGACGGACCGCTGTGGAAGTCGGTGTACCTGCCGCTGCTGGACATCTTCACCATGGGCGACCCGGCCACCGAGGAGTCCACGGCCCGCCAGGTGCTCCAGCTGATCGCGGGTTTCGTGGGCCTGGCCGTACTGCCGCTCGTCGTGGCCGCCGCCATGAACGCCACCCTGGCCTTCCGTACGGCATCGGCCAACCACGTACCGGATACGAGCCTGCACGACCACATCGTCCTGGTCGGCCTCGGCAAGATCGGCACGCGCGTCCTGGCACAGCTGTGCACCACCGACCACAAGGTCGTGGTCATCGAGCGTGATCCGCAGGCCCGGGGGGTCGCCCTGGCGCGTGAGCTCGGTGTGCACCTGCTCCTTGAGGACGCCGCCGCCCCCGGAGTACTGGACCTCGCCCGCATCACCACCAGCAAGTCGCTGCTCGTCCTCACCCACGACGACGGCGAGAACCTCGACATCGTCATGGCCGCCCGCGAGAGCAACCCCCGGGTGCGGGCGGTGATGCGCCTGTACGGCGACGACTTCGCCGCCACCGTCTCGCGCACCATGCGCGCCGGCTACCCGGACGCTCTCACCCGCAGCCGCAGTGTCTCGGCATTGGCGGCACCGTCCTTCGCCGCCGCGATGATGGGCCGCCACGTGCTGGGGGTGATGCCGGTGGAGCGCGGATCCCTGCTCTTCACCGTCGTGGACGTCGCCGGCCACCCGGAGCTGGAAGGGCACTCGATCCACGAGGCCTTCAAGGAGCACGAGTGGCGTGTGCTCGCCGTCGGCCCTTCGACCAGCCGGCATTCTGCCTCGTCTACGGACACGCTCGGCGGATTCCGCACGGACCGGCCCGCATTCGACTGGCGCCCACCACACGGACGGATCCTGCGGCACGACGACCGAGTCGTGCTGGTGACCACACGCCGGGGTCTCGACTTCCTGATGACGGGAGTCCAACCCCTCCCGGTAGGCCGCAGACAGCTTCCGGCCCATTGATCTCGTATGGCGCGCAATCGCCGCACCGGCCGGCTCAAACCCTGGATCACGCAGGGGAAGTCATTTTCACCATGGGGGTCTTATGTCGTTCGATGAGGAATGGGCGGAGCTCAGGTCAGCCGCTGTCGAGAGGCAGACCGCCATGCGGCTCAATCATCTCGACCCCGGAGGGGGCGGTGGACCGGGGCCGCAGGGGGATCTGGTGGTCACGCAGAAGGATCTTGCGGCCGTCGGCGACGCGGCATTCAAGCTCCGCCAGAGGCTCGGCACCGACGGGGACCACGCCAAGGCCAGCACGTACGAGGCGGCAGGCTCCTTGAAGAAGGACTTCGCCCTCGGCTCGGCCCTCTCGACGCTCGCGGACAAATGGCACGACCAGGTCGGCACCCTGCTGGATGCCTGCGCTCACATCTCCAACCACCTGGACTACACGCAGAACGCGCACGCCGAGGACGAGTACTGGATCGCGACTCAGTTCAAGTTCGCGCAATTGGACAAGGGCTTCGAGGAAAGGGCTCAGCACTGATGGATCTGGACGCACTGCGTTTCGCGGACTTCTCGAAGCTGTCCACGGCCGTGGCCGACTGGACGGCCATGGCGACCAAGCTGTGGGAGCTGGAGTCGGATGCCCGCGGTGATCTCGGCGGGAAGGCGGCGAAGGCCGACTGGGCGGGGGTGAACGCGACCGTGACAAGGGAGTTCATCGGCAAGACCGCCAAGGAGTTCGCCGACGCGGCCACCGAGGCCACCAGCATCGGGAACATCCTGCGTGACACCCACGGTGAACTCGTCGACTACAAGTCCCGGCTGAACGAGGCGATCTCCCGGGCCCTGGAGAAGAACCTGACCGTTGTGGGGACCGGTGACGGCGGTTTCACCGTCACGATGAACATCCATCCCGACCGCGCGGCCAAGGGTCACACGGTCCCCGAGCACACCGAAGCCGACGCGACCGCGTTCCGCGACGAGGTGCAGCGGATCCTGCAGGGGGCCACCGAGAGCGACTCGACGGCCGCCCAGGCCCTGACCATGCTGGTCAGCCAGACCCCGTACGGTTTCTCCGACGCCGCCTACTACGACCGCGACCGGGCGGCGGATGCGATGAAGGACGCCGACCGGATCGCGAAGCTCCTCAAGGCCAAGGGGGACGACATGTCCCCGGAGGAGTTCGACGAGCTGGGCGCCGACCTGGCGAAGTACAAGGACGACCGGCTCTTCCAGGAGACGCTCGCCACCACCATCGGCCCGCGCGGCCTGCTCGATTTCTGGGCGGACCTGGCCGACCCCTCCGACGGCGGCACTCTCCAGCGCTCCCGTCACGACCAGTTCGGCGACTTCCAGCGCAACCTCTCCCTCACCCTGGCCGGCGCCACCCAGTCAGACAGCCCGGCGATGCGCACCTGGGAGAACGACATGGTCAAGCTGGGCGAGGAGCGGATCCAGACCCGCGGCAGCCAGGTCTACGGCTACCAGGTGATGAGCAACCTCATGCGCAGCGGGGACTGGGACAACCGGTTCCTGAACGACTACGGCAACGCGCTGGTCGCCACCGAGAAGAGGATGAAGCTCCCCGGCAATTACTGGAACGGCGGCGTCCCGCCGGTGCCGAAGATGAACTTCATCGGCGAGGACTTCGGCCGCGACCCCATGACGGGCTTCATGACCGGCCTGGCGGCCAGCCCGCACGCCGCGACCGAGTTCTTCAACACCACCCAGCCCACCGACAACGCGCAGTACGTCCTCGGTGACCGCCAGACCTTCGACGACACCCCGCTCAACAGCAAGGACGGCAACTCCGCCCGCGAGGCCACCGGCGCCGCCCTGGTCTCCGCCGCCACCGGAGTCAACCCGAACGACCCCACCGCACCCCCCGCGGACCTCACCCCCGAACACCGTCAAGTCCTGGACCGCTCCCTGAAGTACCTCTCCGAGCGCGGCGACGACTTCCCCTCCGAGATGCGCGACGACATGGCCAAGATCCTCTCCACCCACAGCGACGTCGTCCACCACTCAGCCAGCTCACTCGCCGACGACAGCAACGATCCCCGTCTACTGGACCGCCACCAGCTCCTGGAGGTCAGCAAGCAGGTATCCCGCGACCAGGACTCCTACGGCATGCTCAACGAGGCCATGAACCGCGAAATGATCAAGGACATCCACGCGGACCACCCCAGCGACCCCAAGGAGAACCTGCTCCGGGCCGGCGCTACCGTGGGCTTCCTGGAAGAGGCCCGCTACCAGGCCCTGAAGACCGACAAGGACGACCCCTCCTGGGACGCCAAGTGGCTCTACCACGGCTTCGGCGGCGCCGCGAACTTCATCCCCGTCGTCGGCGACGCCGCGCAGCGGGGCGTCGACGCCCTCGCCTACCAGTGGCAGCTCGACGAACAGGCGCGGATCAACGCCGAAACCACGCGCCAGAACGGTGAGACGTTCACGGCCCGTGAGCGGCAGCTCCAGGCCCTCGCCGACGAATGGGCAAAGGTCAATCCCAGCGGCGGCAACAACCGCTACGTGCTCACCTCCGAGATCAACGGGGCTGCCTTCGACGGAAACCAGAAGGCCCAAGGTCTGGCGGGCGCCCAGTGAGCCGCCGCTACGCCATAGCCTTGGTCGTGCTCTTGCTCGCCGGTACGGCCGGGTGCGCACAGGGCCAGGAGTACGCCGTACCCCGCGACGTCTGCGGCGTCGAGGTTCAGTCGGCTCTCCTGAAACCTCTGCTGCCTCCCGGTGATTCGTTCAAACAGAGGAAGACCCAGGAGGGGGGTGAAGACATCACCGGCTGCGCGATGGACGTCGACAATCGACGCGAACTGACCTTCCAGACAAGCCTGGTGGCTGCCGATCTGGACCCGCTCCAGGTCAAGAGCACCAACCTCCTGCGCGCCGGGAATCCGCAGAAGGCCGATATCGGCAGCGACGCACGCATCGCGGACAACGCGGCCATGGCATACAGCGCGTGCACGTACAAAGGTGAACAGCACCGATACGTGGTGGAGCTATGGATGCAGAATCCGCCGACCGACGTCGACGAACGCCGCAAGGAACTCACCCTCTTTATCGCGGCGTACCTGCCGGCGGCCCAGAAGGCGGCAGGCTGTACCTCTTGACCGGAAGGGCCACCCGCTGGGGCACAGCGGGTCCCCGAGACCTTCGACCTAGGACGCAGCCTGTGCGGTACGACGACGAACCGGTCTTCAAACGGAGCAGGTGGGGAACGAACCGCTACTCCTACAACCCTCGTAACCCCGTCGGGCTCGCCCTCATCATCATCACGCTGCTCTTCGTCGGAACGATGATGATCCTCATGGCCAACCGGGTCGGACCGTTCAAGCCCGCGCCCGCCCCCGCGCCGTGGAGCCCTCCACCGTACGACTACTCACGGCCGTCACCTTGGAGCAGCCCACCGAGCCGTTGAAGCCGATGGGGTTCCCGCCCGGCGGGAACCCCATCAAGATGGCGTAGCCATCACATCAGCGGTGCGTCAGGGTCCGCCTCCAAGGCCTCCACCAGCCCTAACGTCGCTCTCATGGGAAGACGTTTCACTCAGGCCGCGACCGGTGCGCAAGGCACCGAAGCGGCGCCTCCTGGACCCTTCGCACAGGACATCCACTGGACCGGTGAGAGGCGCTCGGCGATCGGCGTCGCGTTCCTCATGCTCACGGCCCTGTTCGCCATGGACGCGGGCTTCGGAGAGCTCAACGTTTCCCGCGGCGCCCTCTGGACGGGTCTGGCCGGCCTTTTCTTCGTGATCTTGCACCCGCCTCGGGTCTCCGTGCGCCCCGGTCTGCTGATCACCCGTGGACTGCTGGTGACGGACACCGTCCGAACCGACTCCCTCGTCTCGGTTCGGTGGTCCGACGGGGTGGCCCAGCGGATGGTCCTCCGAGACACGGAGGGAAGTCAGGTCGAGATCGACCCGACCGTCATGATCCGCAATCCGGCGATGTGGCACCGCCTCGACACCGACACCCGCGCATCGATCCGGCGCGGCACTCTGCTGCACGGCGCGACCGCTCTGCGACAACTGGCGCAGCGCATCGACCGCGAGACGGCCCACACGGTCTTCAAAACCTCCGGCTTGCAGTGACCACTCACGCCCTCGTGCCGGTCACTGATCCCGCCTGGGGGCTGCTGCGGGAAGCGTGAGCTTCAACGCGAACCCGGTGGTGGTGGGTTCGAGGGTGCCGCCCATGGTCTCCGTGAGGTCGCGGGACATCCTCAGGGCCAGGCTGTCGGCAGTGTGGACAGGGTGCGTCCCTGACGCTGTCCCCTCCGCCCCCTCGCGGGTTCCGTCAGTGATGTGGATCTCCACGAGGCCGGGCCGGGTCTCGGCCGTCAGCCGCGCGCGCCGGTCCGGCGGGCTGTGCCGCTGGGCCTCGGCCGCCAGAGTGGTAAGGACGCGGGTGAGGACGGCCGCGTCGGCGATCACGTCGGGCAGCTGCTCCGGGAGCATGCAGCGAAGCGTATGGCCGGGACCGAGGGCGTCCATCACTGCGGTCAGTAGCTCGTCCAGGTCGACCGGGCGCAGGTAGAGGTCGAGTGCGCCGGCGTGCAGTCGGCTCAGGTCGTCGAGATCCGAGACGAGCCGGCCCGCTCGACGCAAGGCTGATCGGGCCGTGTCGAGGAGGCGGGCGTCCCCGAGGTCCGCGGGGGTACCCAGGCTGCTCAGCGCGTCGTCAGCCGTGCGGAGCGGACCCCGCAGGTCTCGACTCGCGATGAGGAGCAGCGAGGCCCTGGTGTGCTCGGCCTCGGCGCGTACGCCCGTTTCGGCGTCGTGGGCGGCAAGGCGACCGTGGGAGTACGCCATTCCCAACTGGGCCGCGCACGCTGCCAGTACGCGCTGGTCGTCGCTGCTCAGTGGCCGCCCGCGGGCGGCCAGCGTGACGTTGTCGCCAACGGGACTCTCCACGTCGGCGTCATAGGGCCGCTCGGGTGGAGCCTCGCCGGTGCTGGCGACGACGTACCAGCGGGGCTCAGCGGCATGCCCGGTATCCCTCTCCAGCAGGCTGACCGCGTCCAGGCCGAAGTCCTCCCGTACCTGTTCGAGCAGGGTCGGGAGGTCCTGGCCGTGCATCATGGCGGTGGCAAGCCGGCTCAGCGCCCGGGCCTCGGAGCTCGCGCGGACCGCCTGGTACGTACGTTGGGCAGCCGTGCCCGCGGCCATGCCGACGACGACGGCCGTGACGACATAGACCACCAGTGCGAGGACGTCGTCGAGCCGCTCGACGCGCAGTGAGTGCAACGGCCTGGTGAAGTAATAGTTGGCGAGCAGTCCCGCGGCGAGAGCTGCCAGCAGTGCGGGGACGAGGCCCCCGACCAGGGCGATCACTACGACGGCCAGCAGGTAGAGCACCAGGGCGAGGGAGAGGTCCACGTGCTCGCCCAGGAGAACCAGCAGGAGGGTCAGGGCCGGGAGCGTGATCGCCGCGAGCACGATCGCCGTCCAGAAACGCCGTGGGCCGGTGGCGCGGCTCGGGTGCGGCAGCCGCAGGGCGGGAGACGACTCCGCAGCGTGTTCGTGGGTCACCACGAGCACGTCGATGCGGCCGGACCGCTGGATCGTCCGGTGCCCGACGCCGCCGCGGAGGAACGTGGAGAGCCTGCCGCGGCGGCTCGCGCCCAGCACGATCTGGGTGACGTTCTCGGCCTCCGCGAACTGCAACAGCGCCTCGGGGATGTCGTCACCTGTGGTCTGGTGATAGCTCCCGCCCAGCGACTCCACCAGCTCGCGCTGGGTTGCGAGGGTGGCGTGACCCCCATGGGTGAGGCCGTCGCTCGGGACCACATGCAGCGCCAGCAGCTCGCTGCCGGGGACGCGGGCCGTGATCCGGGCCGCGCGGCGGATCAGGGTGTCGCCCTCGGGGCCGCCGGTGAGGGCGACCATGATGCGCTCGCGGGTCTCCCAGGGGGTGGTGATGCCGTGCTCGGCGCGGTAGCGCTGAAGCCCTTCCTCCACGCGGTCGGCGAGCCACAGCAGCGCGAGCTCCCGCAGTGCGGTGAGATTGCCGACGCGGAAGTAGTGGGTGAGGGCGGCCTCGATGCGCTCCGAGGGATAGATTTCGCCGTGCAGCATGCGCCGGCGCAGCAGCTCGGGCGGAAGGTCTACCAGTTCGATCTGCTCCGCGCGGCGGGCCACCTCGTCGGGCAGGGTCTCCCGCTGCGGGACACCGGTGATCTGCCGGACCACGTCGCCCAGGGATTCCAGGTGCTGGACGTTGAGCGTGGTGACGACGTCGATCCCCGCGTCCAGGAGTTCCTCGACGTCCTGCCATCGCTTGGTATGGCGTGAGCCGGGCACATTGGTGTGGGCCAGTTCGTCGACCAGGGCGACCTGTGGGCGGCGGGCGAGCACCGCGTCCAGGTCCATCTCGGTGAACGTCGCCCCGCGGTACTCCATGGTGCGCCGGGGAATGATCTCCAGACCCTCGGTGAGGGCTGCGGTGGGCCGTCGCCCGTGCGGTTCGACGAACCCGACGACGACCTCAGCACCGGCCGCGGCAAGCCGCTGCCCCTCCTCCAGCATGGCGTACGTCTTGCCCACCCCCGGGGCCGCCCCGAGGTAGATCCGCAACCGTCCACGCGCCATGGGAGGGCTCCTGCCCGGCCGTCACACCGTTCGCCCACCTCCATGGTGCTCCGCGCTCACCTCGGCCGCGCTCTGTCATGCCCGGAGCCCGGTGCCGATGCCTCGCTCGCTGCCACTCGTACGAATCGGGCCCATGGGGCAGCCTCCACGGCGCCGGAGACCCTGCTGAGAGCCGGTTCTCCAGGTCAGCCGCCGATGGTCACGGCGAGGGCAACGCAGACGAGCATCCCCAAGGTGCAGCCGTCGGCTATCCACGCCCGGGTGAAGCGCCGGACCGTACGGGCGTTCCCCCTCAGGTCCCGCCGTTCCGCAAGCCCGGCCTTGATCTGAGCGACGGCCCGGTCGGTGGAACCGACGAAATGGTCGATGATCGACCCGGCGAACCCGAAGGCCGCGATCTCGACGGCCTGCGTCGTCGTGATGACCAGGTTCCCACCGCTGTCAGCCTCAACCCTGGCCACGTACCGATAGGGAACGTCATGGGTGAACACCGGATTCACCACGGACAGCGCCTTCCGGTCGAGCACAACGTGCGACCCCGTGATCCGCCGGATGAACGCGATCCCGCCCAGAGATACGGCCATGACTGTGAGCGCGTCCGCGTCCGGTCCGCTGCCGGCCATGCTCGCCCAGGCTCCGAGGACGAACCCTCCGAGCAACACGGTGAAGATCAGGGACAGGGCGATGAAGGACTTCCTACGTAGCACCGTCCGGCGTGCTCTTTCCTCAGATCCCATGTCACCGGGTACGCGGCGGACGCTGCGCTCGACTGATCAGGACCATGGCGAAGAAGAGACCCATGACGCCCGGCATGGTGACGACGGAGCGGTAGGCGGAGTCGACCGCCAGCAGGCCGACCAGCTCGATGCCGAGCGCGGCTGCGATGAGCAGCTGGGCCCAACCGAACAAGCGCGGGCGGACGATGTGCCGGCGCTGCCAGGGAAACAGCCAGCCACGGCTGAGCGTCGCACCACCGGACACGGCGAGCAACAGCGCCACCACACCGATCGGTACCGCGAGATACACGCCAATTGCCATAGCACCCCTCCGCCTTCCGTGGGTGTGATGATGCCAGGGCAGATCATGGGGAAGGTGTGCGGCCCCCAAGGCCAAGCTCGACCACGGCAGGTGTTCCGGCACCAGGGTGCACGCGAGCTGCGCCCGTCCCAACCCGAGCAGCTCACAGCAACCAGCAGCCGCAGCCCACCGTAGGCGCCGTCGGGGCCGATGCACTTCGGCGTTGGTCCCGACGGCAAGTCCGCCACGACGGACGGCTACGTCGCAGCGTCTGCCCGAAGGGTGCCGGCGCCGATGGCGCCCCGGAGGACGTGGGCGATCTCCTCGGGCCTGAGGTTGATGCCGCCGAGCGCCTCCACGGTCAGCGGGATCTCCTCCAGCGCGTACTCGCCGCGGCCCTCGGCGCTGAACTCGGGACCGGTTCGGTCGTCGAAGGACCAGGTGGCGATGCGGGCGAGGTAGAAGAGCTGACGCTCGTCGTCGGACTCCATCGTGTGGAGGAGCCGGACGATGTCGGCCTTCCCCGCGATCTCCTCGTGGATCTCCCGGTGAAGGGCGGCCTCCCGTGACTCGTCGCTGGGCTCGACGCCGCCGCCGGGCAGTACCCAGTACACGGGGATGTCGGGCTTGGTGCGGCGGATGACCAGCATCGTGTCGTCAGCGGTGACGAGGACGGCGCGGACTCGTTCGATCATTTCGGTCTGTCTCCTTGCTTGTTGACGGTCTCAGTGCAGCAGCCAGCCGACATCGACGTGGACGGATTGCCCAGTGATGAACGAGGCGGAGGGGCTCACGAGGAACGCCACCAGGGCCGCGACGTCTTCGGGCCGGCCGGGGCGAGGGACGCACTGGCGCTTGATCTGGTCCTCCGGACGCGCGCGGTGCTGGGCGGGGATGGCGTTCTCGGCCTCGACCTGGATGGCGCCGGGCATGACCGTGTTGACGCAGACCCCGTACGGGCCCAGTTCGCGGGCGAGGGAGCGGGTGAGGCCCAGCAGCCCGGCCTTCGCGGTGCTGTACGCGACGAGGTTCGTCCGGCCGGCGCGGGCGTTGACGCTGCCGATGTTCACGATCCGGCCCCAGCGGCGTTCGATCACGCCGGGGGTCACGGCATGGCGGGTGCGGTAGTGGGCGGTGAGATTCACGTCGAGGGAGTAGCTCCAGGCGGCCTCGTCGATGTCCCGCCAGGGGACGGGGAGGTAGGAGCCGGCGTTGCTCACCAGGATGTCGATGGGCCCGATCTCGGCGCGGACGAGGTCGACCATGGTCTGGACGGCGCCGGCATCTGTGAGATAGACGTTCGCCGCAATCCTGGGGCTGCCGCCGCGCTCGAAGACGGCGAGGAGGGCATGGGCATATGTTGAGATCCCTTGACCAAGGCCCACCTTCTGGAGCGCCCCAGCGGTACCTTCGCGTCAGAAGCGGTCGCATATCGGGGTGGTGGGTGTGAGGACCTTCCGCCGAGCGTGGTACGAGTGGAGTCACCGAGCCACCTGGTCCTGGCAGCGCCTGGAAGATCAGGACTTCTCGGTGTATACCGTCGTCAGCGACGCCTTCGGGCGCCGCCGCAAGGGGAAGCCCGAGGCCCACGCCGCCTTCCGCCCGCTCACCGCCGACTGGATCCGCCAGGCACGCGAAGAAGCCGGCCGCCCCGCCACCGCGCCGTGGCAGCTGGTGGCGGTCAAGGCACCCGCCCTCCCCCGAACCCGCCACAGCGAACCGGAACGCGACCCCCTCACCCCATGGGAGGCATCAGTCATCGCCACCTACCAGGTGGCCTTCAACCGGCAGGCCAGCACCACGGCCCTCCTCGTTCCCCATCTCGTCGCCGAGCAACTGCTCGCATGCGCCTCCGACGATATGCCGGTCCAGCGCCTGGCTCCCGACAGCGGCGCGCTGCCCGCAGAGGTGCTGCTAGAGCAGTGGGACCACGAGGGCCTCACCCGCTCTTGACCGGCCTCGTCGTCAGCTCGCCAGCAACCCGGCGCGATCAGGTCTCGGGCGGTACCGATTGACGGAGCAGGCCTCGGGGGTGTCCGACGCTCCGACGGTGATGACCCCAAGTCCGCTCTCCGCAGAAGGGGTTCTCAAGGGCCGTACCCAGGCCCCGCGAGCGGAGCCGCCCAACACGCTCGAGCACTCCCCGAATGAAGAGCTTGTGCAAAAATCACGACGAGAACTAAAGTATTCAGCGTGTTCGTGTGCTGCATCCAGAAGTAGCTCATCGGGAAGGACCGGTGAAAGTGAACCACGCACAACCTCCTTGGGCTGTCGATTTGTTCGGCAGGAGTCAGGTCGACCTCGTACGCGACCGGCTCGGTCAACCCCCATGGCCTGCTCAAGCCGTACTGGGGCGTGGCATCCCTCCTGGACGAACAGGGGAGCCTCGACTGGGTCGTCCAACCCGAACCCCTGCCACTGCCGGCGACGCCGACCCGGCGTAGGCTCAGCGCTGTTCCGCAGCAGGCCACAGCGCCGGAGCACGTCAGCTTCGACGCGGGCGACCAGCCCGTGCCGATCCTGTTCGCGCGACCCGACGTGGACGAGAGGCGGGACGTGCCGCCCCTGACCGAGCCGGACCCGATCGAACCACTGGCCCACGAGGACGATGAGAACTGACCAGTCCCTGCTGCCCGGTACTACCGAACGTGGCGCGACCCCACGCGCCGTCCACGACGCCTTCGACCCCGCCCGGCTGACCCAGGCCAGGCGCCTGGCGGGAATGACGAAGAAGGACGTGGCAGAGCACCTCGGCGTGACACCCGCGGCAGTGGGCCAGTACGAGACGGGGGTGGCCAAGCCCCGCCCGGATCTCCTCCCGCGGCTCGCAGACACGCTCGACGTGCCGCTGCCCTTCTTCATCGCGGGCCGGCCAAGCAACCGGCTCGACTCCTCCATGGCGCACTTCCGTGCCCTGCGCAGCACACCCAAGGCCCAGCGCGAACGCGCCCTCGCATTCGCCGAACAGGTGTGGGAGCTGACCTACGCCCTGGAGAAGCGAGTCCAGCTCCCGCCCATCGACCTGCCGGGCTTCGCCGGCGGGGAGGTCCACCCTGGCGTCGATCTCCCCCTCGATCCCGCAGCGGCCGCACGCGAGTTGCGCAAGCGGTGGAACCTTGGAGACGGACCGGTCACCCATCTGGTCAGACGCATGGAAGCCCACGGGATCGTCGTCGTCATGCCAGCCGCCGACGAGGCAGCCCGCACGGTCGACGCCTTCTCCTCCCGGTCCGCGCGTCCGGCAGCGATCCTCACACCCAACCGCACCAACGACGTGTACCGCCACCGCTTCACCGCAGCGCACGAGCTGGGCCACCTCGTCCTGCACGGTGACGCCACAGGCGACAGCCGGCAGGAGCGCGAGGCTGACGCATTTGCGGCGGAATTCCTGACCCCGGCGGCAAGCATCACCCCACTGCTCCCTCGGCGCCTCGACCTCGCACAGCTCACCGGGCTGCGCCGAGTGTGGGGGGTCAGCGTCGATTCGCTCATCTACCGCTGCCGCGAGCTGGGCATGATCTCCGACGCCACTGCCAGCCGCGGATACCAGCGCCTGCGCGCGCTCGACGGCCAGCCCGGCTTCACCCCCGAGCCGGTCGACGGGTTCCCCGGCGAACAGCCCGCTCTGCTGACTCAGGCATACGAACTCGCCGAACGGGAGAAGGGTCTCACGATCCCCCGTCTGGCCGACGAGTTGGGATGGCATCCCGAGCGCGTCCGCCGCCTGCTGGGCTCACCCGACACCAGACCGATACTCCGTATCGTCTGACACTAAGCCCACAAAAGAAAGCGCCTGACCTGGGCTTTTGCCCGTCAGGCGCCTCTGCGCGATCCGATCGCGACGCAGCCCGGGTCGCACGCCACAGCCTCGTCGGCGCCGGCTGTTGTGTGAGGGCTGAAGGTGACGTCTCCCTCGCCCTCCGGGCGGCGGAGTCCCTCGGCGAGCATCTACCGGCCGGAGCGCCAACGCGCCAGGCCTGTGGGGCCGTCAAGGAGCGTGCATCCCTGCTCCTCGACGGCGTGCTACTGGGACCGACCGCCACGCTCTTTCGGGCCCAGTACCGCGCCTACGGCGGGCGGTACGCACCCTCGACAACGGCGACGCCAAGGTTCGACATGACACTGCGGACCGAGCCGCCTGGCTCGCCGGGGAGCAGCGACTGCGGTTGGTCCCGAGTGCGGCGGCGCCCGCGCGGTGCTGTGGCCCGCCGTGCCCGTGTGGACGTCGCCACTATCTCGCCGTCGTCAACCCGGCGCTGCTGTCCGTCCTTCCGCGGCCGGACGGATCGCTCTGACTACCTGTTGCAGGCTCGTCAGCCAGATGGCGGCGTCGACGGCGTAGTACAGCAGCGGGTCGGGTGCCCGGCCTTCCGAGGCGGCGCACACGTCGGCAATGACGGTGTGGTCCGTCGGCACGTTCGCCTCCGGGGGCTCGATGAGCGCGGAGGGTTGCTTCCCCGAGCGCAGATCGTACGTCAGCGACAGCGCGGTCAGCCGAAGATGGTGCGCGGCGTCGCGCAGGTGGGTGGCGCTGTGCGGCCAGGCCGCCAGCGCGCCCGGCGGGCAGTAGTCGACCAGGGTCTGCCCCATGATGATGGTCCGGTTCCCTGCGAGCATGATCGCCTGGAAGTCGGTTTCGGCGGGGTGTTCCGCGTCGGGGGCACCGCGCTCGGTGGCGTACTGCGCGTAGCTCGCCTCCGCGATCGTCTGGGCGCGGCGGGCTCGGACCAGCGCGTCGCCGGCCGTCCCGTTCCCAGTGATGGTGTCGATGATCTCGGTGACGGCGCGGGTGCCCCGGTCCAGCAGCCGGGTGCAGGCCCGTCGCAGCTCCCCGCCGCCGCCTTGCGGCCAGGCCAGCAACCCGATCAGGGCGCCGGTGACGCCGCCGATGACCATGTCCGTGAACCGGACCGCGGCCACCCCCGGCCGGGCGGGATCGAGCTGGGCGAAGGCAGCGACCGCGGCGATCGTGGAGAACGTCTGAACCCAGCCGGCGCCGAGCACGGGCCTCGCCGAGAACGCCAGAAGGTACGCGACCGGCATCACGACCGCGTACACCGCCACGTGGTCCGTCACGGAGAACACCATCACAGCCGTCACGGCGGCCCCCGCGAGCGTGCCGCCGAACGCCGGCCACAGCGCCGTGCGGGTGCCCGCGGCGCTGCTCCGCATCACGGTGACAGTGGCCAGCAGCGCCCAGATGCCGTGGGACAGATCGAGCACGCCCACGATCAGACGGCCGGCCGCCAGGGCCAGCGCGATCCGGACGGCGTTCTGGAAGTACACCGACCGGGGCGTGAGATGGGCCAGCAGGCGGCGCGCGTACAGCGAGGGCGCGGGCCGCCCTGCGTACCAGAACGGGCCCGGTCGATCCGCAGGCGACGTCGTGTCCGCGGGCACGGGCGCGCCAAGCACGATCCGCACCGCCGTGACCAGGAGAGCCCCGGTGTTCGCGATGTCCAGGGCGATCGCGCCGCCGCGCACCACGGCCTCGCCGCTCGCACCCAGCACCGGCAATTGGATGCGGCGGGCCTCGAAGTCGGCCGCGGCGGACGTGTACGGGGCGTCGGAAGGCGCCGGACCCCGGCCGGACAGCCCGAGGGCGACGCCGTGGCATGCGGTGGCCGACGCGTGCAGCAGCCGCGACGCCGCGGGGTCGCGGGCACCGGGCGTGTCGCGGGCGTCCTGCGTCAACTGCCGGGTCTGGGCCAGCAGATGCCGCATGTAGGCGGCGCCCTGGCACAGCGCCCGGTCCCGCGCCGCCGCCGACGTCGGGCGCTCGTCGGCCGGCACCCGGCTCATCCGCAGCTCTTGCGACGCAGCCATCAGCCGCTCCGGGCTGTCGACCGGTGGCCGCGGCTCCGCCGCGAGCGCCCGCAGCGCCCCGGCCGCCAGCGCCGCGGCGCGCGCCAGCCGGTCCGCGTAATGCCCCGGCGCGGGATCCGGCAGCAGCCACACCTCCGCCGCCGCCATCATCACCATCCCGGCCGCCAGCCCGGCCAGGCGCGCCCCCAGCGTCTCGGGGGCGTACGGCGGAAAGCACGCCAGCATGTAAAACGCCTGAAGGCCGCCTGCCAGCCCACCCAGCCGGGGCCCGCCCACCCCCGCGAACGTCACCAGGAAGCCCACCCCGAGCATCCCGAGGGCCGCCGTCCACGCATGCGCCCCGAGCACGGTGCCCAGGGTGACCAGCGCGGCCGCGACGGGCATCGCCGCCAGCAGCGTACGGGCGCGCTCACGCGGCGCACCCGGGACGAAGGACATCCCGCCCGAGGCGATCGCGCCGAACAGCGCGTAGACCGCCACCACACGGTCCCCCAGGCCGTAGCGCGCCGCGTAGAACCCCGCACACGCCACCAGCGTCACCCGCGCGGAACGACGCACCGCCCGCAGGCCCGGATCACGGGCCCGCAGCCACTCCAGCCCACCGCCAAAAGGCACCCGCAGACTCCTCGTTCATTCGGCACAGCGCACACGTGATCCCACTGTTCACGGTAGGCCGGGCGGGTGCGCCCGGCCTACCGGGCACCCCGGGCCGTTCGAGTGAGGGGGACCAGTTCCAGGTACCCCTCGCACCCAGGTCCTCGTGCGCCTCCGGCAGCAACAAGACGCGGCCCGGCGCACGCAGGCCCGGACAACTTTCCGAGGGCGAGCTCCAGCGCGCCGCACTGGCCAGAGCCCTGCTCGCCCACCCACGCCTACTGATCTGCGACGAGATCACATCCGGCCTCGGCACGATCACCTGGCGCGGCCTTCTCGACAGGCTTGCCGGGCTGCTGCGCGACCATCCCGATCCGGCCCTGATCCTGATCACCCACGATCCAGACACGGCCTCGCTGGCCGACTCGATCGCCGTCTTGGATTCCGGCCGGACAGTTGAGCAGGGCGGCGCACGCCAGGTGCTGGCATCTCCACGGCACCCTTGGGCAGCGGGCCGTTTTCAGCACGGGCCGTTTCCGGCGTGCTTCGAAGCAGCCATGGAGGCAATCCAGTCATCCCGGCCTCCCTCGACGGTCCCGCGCGTCCGCCACCCCGACCCTGTCGGACAAGCCCGCCACAGCCACAACAGCGTTGGAGGATGGGCCTCTACGGCTCCTTCTCCTACCCTCCGTCCTGCCGGCGTCCCGAATTCGCCGTCCTGCCCCTCGCACAGACCCCTGCTGGGGCTCGCGTCGACGGTGGACCGACTCACCCTCGCAGGTCAGCGAAGCGCCAACTACCGCCCGTAGAACCGTGAATCCAGGGCTCCGATGAGGCGTTTCTACAGGTCAGATGGGGCGAGCCGGGTCGGCGTTGCCTCGTCTTTGTCAGTCTGTTCCTGTCCTTGTGTCCTGACCGCGTCCCGAATGCTTCCCAGTTGGATGAACCGGAAAGACCGGGCCGACAGCCGCCCCGGGCAGTACGTAGCCGTCGAGCAGCAGGGCCGAGGGACGTACTCGAATGCCTCCCGCCGGACCTCCAGCTCCGTGAC
Source organism: Streptomyces sp. NBC_00597 (assembly GCF_041431095.1). Taxonomy (GTDB): domain Bacteria; phylum Actinomycetota; class Actinomycetes; order Streptomycetales; family Streptomycetaceae; genus Streptomyces. The sequence continues at coordinate 1,314,792 of NZ_CP107757.1, read as the reverse complement.
GTCTTCGCCCCGCGCCTCTAGGGCCTCGATCGCCCGCTCGCGCTACTACAGACCTGGGGCCGATCACCGTACTCTCCGTCGGGCCCCCTGCCGGCGGGGCGGACGCGCGCACCGGTGCTCGAGGCGCTGCGAGAAGGGCGCCCGCTGGACCGACGCCCGCTCGCCCGTCGGTCACCGCGTTGCAGTTGCGGCTCGCCCCACCCCCGCACACCGTGGGGGGATGGGTGATCGTGCCGCGGCCGAGGACGGGCTAGCCGGCTGGTGGGCGGAGCTGCCCCCAGGAGCAGGAACAGCGGTGATGGCGACCGGGATCGTCTCCATCGGGCTGCACCTGGTCGGGCAGGAGGCGTTCTCATGGACTCTGCTCGTCCTCGCGGCTGCTTCGTGGCTCGCACTCGCTGTCGACTTCGCGCGGCGGCTGCTGCGCGACTGGGACCGGTGGGAAGGCGAGGCGGACACGCCGCCCGCACTGAACGCCGTGGCCGCAACGACCCTCCTTGGGACCTGGTTCGCACTACATGGATGGTCAGGTATCGCCGTCGCCGCGCTGGTCGTCGCGGTACTGATCTGGCCGGTGCTGCTGACGGCGGTGGTGCGGCACTGGCAGCGGCGTTCGCCGGGGACGGTGTTCCTGGTGTGTGTCGCGACGCAGGGCCTGGCCGTGCTGGGCGGAACGCTGGCCCTCTCACTGCCCTCCGGGTGGCTCGCCTGGCCGACTCTCGGCTGCTTCGCGCTCGGGCTGGCGCTCTACCCGGTCGCCTTCGTCCGCTTCGACCTCGGCCAGATGCGGTCCGGCGCGGGCGAACAGTGGGTGGCGGGCGGGACGCTGGCGATCTCCGCGCTCGCCGGGACGAAGTTGCTGGCCGTGCCCGCCTGGCGCAACACCGCTCTGCACGACGCGCTGCGTCCGCTCACACTGGTCACGCTCGCGCTGTCCCTGTGCTGGTACGCCGCCCTCGTGTTCACCGAGGCGCGCTGGCCGCGTCCGCGCTACGACATGCGGCGCTGGGCGACGGTCTTCCCGATGGGCATGACGGCCGTCGCCACCCTGTCCGACGCCGACGCCGCGGCCATCGGCTGGCTGCGGACGCCGGGCCAGGTACTGCTCTGGGTCGCCGTCGCCGCCTGGGTACTCACACTCGTCGGGCTGGTCCGGCACTTGGCCGCGTACTCCCGGTGACCAGCACGTAAACGTCTAGCCGGCTCAGCTTCACTCCGCATTCGTTTTCGATCCCAAACCGGTGCTCCAGGACTCGGGCAAGGGCGCTTGACTGGATGATTGAGATTCCGCCGACCTTCTCTGTTTGCACGTCCGTGATCGGACAACACCGCCGCACGCGCGTGCTGGATCGGGTGATGTTGCGGTGGTCTGGGCATGAAGGCAGGGCCTCTTGGCAGCTCGTGGGGTGCGGCGCTATCCATCGGACATGACGGACGCAAAGTGGGCGGTCGTCCGTCCTCTGCTGCCATTGCCGGCCTGGCTGGAGGGCCGGGGCGGACAGCCTGAGGGCTGCTGCCACCGCATCACGCTCGACGCAGTTCGCCACCTCCTTGGCCAACGGCATCAAGTGGCAGGCGGTCCCCGCGGACTTCCCCGCCTGGGACCGCGTCAATGCCTTCTTCCGCCGCTGGCGCCGCCAAGGCCTGATCGCCGAGTTCCACCACCGGCTCCGAGCCCGGGTGCCGGAAACGGAAGGACGTGAGGCGGAGCCGACGGCCGCCGTCATCGACTCGCAGTCCTTGCGGGCCGCCGACACCGTCGGCGCCGGATCACGCGGCTGGGACCAGGGAAAGAAGGTCGGCGGCCGCAAGCGCCACCTGACAGTGGACTGCGCCGGCCTGCTCCTGGTCGAGCAGCCAGGATCACGCAGCAGCCGCAGGCACCGCTGACCCAACGGCTGGGGCGAACACCCCGGGCGTCTCCTCCACCGCCCACCCCCGCACCACCAGCCGCTTGGCCATCGACCGCACACACTCGATCTTCGCGGGCACCGCCTCCCGCCCCAGGGCAACGGTCAGATCCCTGGCCCGCACCCCGCCCGCGGCTGTCCCCGCTTCCAGCAGACCAAGCACCGACACCATCGGCCACCCCGCACACCCAACGAGAAACAGGACAGCCCATCCCTGCCTCGACTGAACGACACCCACTCCCACCAGCGGAAACCCAGCCGCCAAGTTCGGATCGACAACGGGTTCTGAGATGCGAGGCAGCGCAGCCGAAGCAAGGATTGAGATGTGAGGGCGACGGCGCCTCATGTCCGGGGCGCTTGGCGGGCGGCCCTCGGACCGACCCGCGGCAGGAAGGATCTCACTATGACTGCGACGACAGGTGCAACCCAGCCGGCTCACCCCGAGCGCCCGGGCAGGTCGGACGGGGTCTGCGGCGAGTTCACCGTCTTTACCAAGATCAAGCCGGGCCATGCGGATGCTCTGCGTAAGGATCTCGCCGCGATGGCCGACTCGGCGGCTGACACGGCGAACCGTGGGGCGCTGCGCGAGATCGGCACTCTGCATGACGCACGCCATGTGATCTTCGACAACGGCACCCAGCACATGTTTGCAAGTGTCTTCGACGGCTCCTGGGACACGTACATCGACGACTTCGGCAAGACGGTAATCGGGGCGAACTTCGACAGGGTCTTCTCGCACGCCGAAGGGTTTCCTGGCATCAGCGATCCGGGGGTGAAGGACTGGTTTGTCGCCCACCAGGCGCCCGCGGGGAGCTTCGTCAGTTCCTATCCCGATCTGACCGTTCAGCAGATCTGGAAGGACCAGCGCGTGAACGAGGCGTTCCAGGAGGTGCTGGACACCCCCGAGTTCCGGGCGGCGCTGGACAACCCGGCCAATGCGGAGTTGCTGGCCACGCCTGCCTTCCAGAAGCTGCTGGACGAAGCCGCGGGCTAGAACCAGGACACAACCAACCATCAGAGCCGACCCCACATCTGTGGACCGCGTCGGCAGGCGCGGGCCGGCACTGCGGGGCTGCCCGGGCACAGGCCGATGTGGAGGCACAAGCAAAGCATGAATGCGACGTCAAGCAGCAGTGTGGCCAGCGTGCACATCGAGATCGACGACATCCAAAGCGGGGCATTGCGTCCACGGCCGGTGCCGTACGACGGGAAGTTCATCTTTCTGCGCGTCGATGACCGCCACGCCGGGCGCGCCCTGCTGCGGCGGCTGCTCCCGGTGACGGCGGCTGGTCTGCCTAGTGCGGACCGGAGCCAGGAGGCCTGGGTGGCGGTGGCGTTCACCTACCAGGGACTGAAGGCACTGGGGGTGCCCCAGGAGTCGCTGGACAGCTTTCCGCAGGCATTCCGTGAGGGCATGGCCGCCCGGGCGGAGCTGATCGGTGACGTGGGCGAGAGTGCGCCGACCCACTGGGAGGCACCGTTCGGAACCGGCGATGTCCACATCGCGTTGAGCGCCCTGGCCTCCGATGCGGCGCAACTGGACAGGCAGCTGGAGCGGGCCCGCGTCGCCTTCCAGGACACGCCCGGTGTCCAGGTGATCTGGCAGCAGGAGGTCCACCAGCTCCCGACCGGGCGTACCACCTTCGGCTTCCGTGACGGCATCAGCCATCCGAACATCGAGGGCGTCGGCCTGCCCGGCTCCAACCCGCAGGAAGTCCCCATCAAGACGGGCGAGTTCATTCTCGGCTACCCCGACGAAACCGGCAACGTGCCGCCCATGCCCAGCCCTGATGTGCTGGGGCGCAACGGGACCTACGCGGCCGTGCGCAAGGTCCACACCAACGTGGCGGCCTGGCGCCGGTACCTGCGCGCGAACTCCTCCAGCGCCGAGGAGGAGGCGCTCCTGGCGGCGAAGATGGTCGGGCGCTGGCCCAGCGGGGCGCCGCTGGCGCTGGCGCCGGAGCACGATGATCCGGAGCTGGCGGCCGATCCGCACCGCGTCAACGACTTCCTGTACCGGGAGAACGACGACCGAGGGTTCCGGTGTCCCGCCGGTGCGCACATCCGGCGCACCAACCCCCGCGATTCCACCATCATCGGCGACGCGCGGATGCACCGCCTCATCCGCCGCGGCACCACCTACGGCCCGCCGCTGCCCGAGGACGTGCTGGAAGACGACGGCGCCGAGCGGGGCCTGGTCGGAGTCTTCCTCGGAGCCCATCTGGAACGGCAGTTCGAGTTCATCAAGGCCGAATGGGTCAACGACGGCAACTTCATCGGCTACCCCGGTGAGAAGGACCCGGTGGCCGGGCATCACGGCGGAACCGGCAGCGTCACCATCCCCGAGAAGCCGGTCCGGCGCCGCCTGCAGAATCTGCCCAGCTTCGTGGTCACCCGCGGCGGCGAGTACTGCTTCCTGCCCGGCCTGCGCGCCCTGCGCTGGCTCGCGGAGCTCGAGGGCTGAACGCAGTTCCCGCGCTCTGAGGCCACCACGGTCTTCGCGAAAAGAGGTCGACATCATGGCAGCACGGTTCGTCCCCTACACGCCGGACGTCGAAGACGACGACCCGAACTTCGACAAGAACCTGCAGACGGTGATCAAAAAGACCGAGAGCTACATCGCCGAGTCAGTCACGGCCGGTGGCACCGGCCGGGCCTTTCGAGACGCCCACGCCAAGGGCTACGGGCTGGTCCGAGGAGAAGTGGAGATCCTGGACGGGCTGCCCCCCGAGTACGCCCAAGGAATCTACGCGACTCCGGGAACCCACGACGCGCTCATCCGCTTCTCCAACGGCTCACCCCACGCCGGAGCCGACGCACGACTGGGCAACGGCACCGGACTGGCACTGAAGATCTTCGACATCCCCGGCCCGACCCTGCTGGAAGACGAACCGGACACAGGCACATTCGACTACGCCAACATCAACGCACCGATCTTCTTCTGCAACACAGTCGAGCACTACCTCTTCATCCAGGAACTGTTCCTGAACTCGTCGGCCTACTTCTCCCAGGGCCGACCCGGCGCACATCGTTTCTATGCCGAATTCTTGACCGGAAAGGGAACCCTCAACCAGGACAACTGGGCATGGGACGAGCTCCTGGCCTTCGTGCACCTGTCAAAGAACCCTCCGGTCAATCTACTGCTGTCGAGCTACTGGACCATGGGCGCGGTCCGCCACGGGGACTACATCGCCAAGGTGCGCATCACCCCCGACCCGCACTTCGCCGCCGCGGTGGTCCGGCGCGCCATCGACAAGGCCTCGGCACCGGAGGTCTTCCGGCCGGCCCTGGTGGCCGAGCTGCAGGAGCGGCCCTACGCCTTCGACATCCAGGTCCAGCTCTGCACCGACCTGGAGCGGATGCCGGTGGAGGACACCACCGTGGAGTGGCCCGAGCAGCTGTCGCCGTGCGTCACGGTGGCCAAGCTGCGGTTGCCACAACAGGACATCTCCGGTCAGGACAACCGGGAGAAGATGGACGCGTTGTCCTTCACACCCTGGCGGGTCACCGCCGAGCACGCGCCCCTGGGCAACATCATGCGGGCCCGCAAAGAGGTCTACCGGCACTCCTCCATCGCGCGCCACAAGCTCAACCAGCAGCCGCGCACAGAGCCCCGAAGCGCCGACGAGGTACTTGGTGCCTGACCCGGCCCACCACCGCGACTACGCCGAGGGCGAGTAGTACAACGCTCACAACAAGCAGCGACTGAGCACGATCGCCTGGAAGTCGGTTTCGGCGGGGTGTTCCGCGTCGGGGGCACCGCGCTCGGTGGCGTACTGCGCGTAGCTCGCCTCCGCGATCGTCTGGGCGAGGCGGGCCCGGACCAGCGCGTCGCCGGCCGTCCCGTTCCCAGTGATGGTGTCGATGATCTCGGTGACGGCGCGGGTGCCCCGGTCCAGCAGCCGGGTGCAGCACATCGCTGCTGCGCAGCCTCGAGACACGGACGGTGGCAGCCCAGTTCCGGCGCATCGCGCAGGGCGGCCCCCGGCTCACGGAGTACCGCTTCGACTACCTGGGCCCCGCCGGGCACGGCAGTACCACGAAACCCTGGCACCTCTCCTTTTCAGTCGAGCCGCATGCACAGCCCCCCACTAACATTCACGTGCTGATCGGTCGGAACGGGGTCGGAAAGACCACGGTGCTCGGCGACATCACCAGGGCCGTCGTACATCCGGAAGAGGACAGCGATGCCGTCGGGCGTCTCATCTGGGGCGAGGATGGACCCGGCTCCTTCGTTAACGTGGTCTGCGTGACCTTCAGCGCCTTCGACCCGGCTCAGGAGCAGTTCGAGTCGGAACAGGGTGCTGCTGAACAGGGTGAGCTGGAAGGCTGGGACGGTGCGCTGGACGTTGCCGACGGCCAACCACCTCCCGCGGCCGAGGACAACGTTGCGGGTGTCTCCTACAGGTATGTGGGCCTTGCCAAGGTGGATGAGCTGGGGCGCCCGACTCGGGAGCGCAAGACGCGCCTTGACCTAAGCAAGGAGTTCGCCAAGAGCGTGGAGGAGGTTGTCGCCGCCGGCCGAGTCCACAGTTGGATCAAGGCGCTAGAGGCGTTGGGTAGCGACCCGTACTTCTTCGAATCTCCGGTCCGCTCCTTCGCGCAGGCTCTGCTGGACCGAGGCGTGTTCGGCCGTACGAGCGACCGTGACACTGCCTTGGAGATCTTTTCCAGTCTCAGCTCGGGGCATGCGATTGTCCTGCTGACGATGACGCGTCTGGTGGAAACCGTCGCCGAGCGGTCGCTGGTGCTCCTCGACGAGCCTGAAGGACATCTGCATCCCCCGCTTCTGCCTCCTTCGTCAGGGCCCTGTCCGACCTGCTCACCGACCGCAATGCGGTCGCAGTCCTGGGCACCCACTCGCCGGTGGTCCTGCAGGAGGTCCCGCGCTCCTGTGTCTGGAAGGTCAGCCGCCAGGGCACCATGCAGCCGGAGCGGCCATCGATCGAGACCTACGGCGAGAACGTCGGGGTTCTCACCCACGAGATATTCGGCCTCGAAGTCCGACGGTCCGGGTTTCACGCCGAGATCGAGAAGGCAGTCCGGGAACTGGGCACGTACGAGCAGGTCCTGGCCCGATTCGGCGGACAGCTCGGCGGGGAGGCGAAGGGCCTCGCACGGATTCTGCTCGCCTACCAAACGTCGCAGGGGCGCCGCTGATGTGTCCGCTGGAGCCGCCTAGGGTCACCGCCCGTCAAAGTTACGAGGCGTGTGTGGCCGGCACCAGGAACGCGTCCCGCCAGGCGCGACTTCTGGCCGCCACTGACAGCATCGAGGAAGCGGGCGAGCAATTCCGGTGCGCGGCCCAGCAAGGCTCCCTGCACACCCTGGAGTGCGTGGCCTTCGCTCTACCGAATATCTCAGCGGCCGAAGCCGTGGCGTGGATCTACGAGAACGGCATGCTCGGTACCAAGAACGGTCGAGTCATCTACGAGCAGCTGAGAACAGCCCCGCAACATGATCGTTGCCCCTTGTGCGGACACGGGGTCGTCAGAACCCTTGACCACGTCCTGCCAAAGAAGTCGTTCCCCGCGTTGTGCGTCGATCCCTTGAATCTGGTGCCCGCCTGCGCCGACTGCAACCACGCCAAGGGCGACGCCCTCCCGACGAGTCTTGAGACGACTCCCCTGCACCCCTACCTCGACCGCATCGACGATGACCACTGGCTCGACGCGAGGATCGTGGACGACAGCCCTCTTTGGCTCGAATTCTTCGTCAGCCCCTCGCCATCCTGGGATCAAGTCCTCGCTGATCGAGTTCAGTACCACTTCGGACTTTTTGGACTGTCCAGTCTCTTCGCCATCCAAGCGAACCGCACCCTGAGCGGCATCCTCAGCCTGCTCACCACTCTGCGTCACACTGGTGGGGCCCAGGAAGTGCGCAACTACTTGGCGGACGAGGCCGCCACACGCCTCGCTGACCGCCCCAACGGCTGGGAAGGAGTCACTTACCGGACTCTGGCGAGCAGCGACAATTTCTGCAACGGCGGCGTCATACCCTGACTCCGGAGATTCAGCACACACTGCCGGTGATTGCGCAGCAAGCGCGCACGGTCCGGGCCTCGATCGCCTAGGCGATCAGCACATCATTCCTCGCCGAGCAGCAGCTACGTCTGGTCTGCCCGGGGGCGCAACCTCCAGCACCCGCACAGTCTCCCGCCAGTGGCTGGCGGGCAGGACCGGAGCAGCGAGGCTGTTGTCACTTGTCCACAAGGTCCACCACATGCCACCGCGCCCACTCCGGCGACAGATCGAACGCCTTGGCCAGCTCCGCCGACAAAGCCGTCGGAGCCGACGAGGGAAGGGCGGCATCCGCCGTCCTTTGCGGGCAAGGCAATCTGGCGCAAACCTAGGGCCGATCTAACTACTCGTCAGTAAAGTCAGCAAAAGGTCAGCATTCGTCCAACCAGAGCTGATTACAGCCTGCAACACCTGAGACTCGATCGCGCACCCCGAAGGCCGTCGGACAATGTCCGACGACCCCCCTTCGGCAACAAGAAGCGGAAAGGGTGCCGCGCGCGCTGCGCCCGGCCGGGGGCGGCATGAAATGGCAGGTCAACGCACTCTTCCCCTGGGCTTCAGGTGAGTTGGCGGCAGTTCGGGGGACGGAATCGGAGGGCCGTCGTAGCCCTTCACCTCACCGAATCGCGTCCCGTTCATCCAGTCTTCGCGAGCCTGCGCGATATCATCGTGTGACCGTCCGATCCAGTTCCAGAACATCACGATCTCCTCCTCGAACGGCTCGCCGCCCAGGAGCATCAGGCCCGCGTCCGCCGTCGCGCGCAGGGGGAGTTCCGTGCGGCCGCAGCCGAGGTAGAGCATCGAGCCCGGGAGGACCGGGACGCCGTCCACGTGGGCTTCCCCCGACATCGAGAGCACCGCGTACTCGAAGTCCGGGTCGAGCGGGAGCCTGGTCTCGGTGCCCGCCGCGAGGGCGAGGTCGGCGCCGACGATGGGGCTGTACGCCGTGCCCGGCGAGGTGGCCGTGTCCAGGGTGCCCAGGATGACCGTCGCGGTCAGGCCCGGCGCCGTCACCTGCGGGAGCTGCGCGTGGTGCTGGAAGTGCGGATCCACGTTGCGGTGGACCTCGGGGAGGGCCACCCACAGCTGGGCCCCGTGCAGGACGCGGCCGTGCGAGCGGGGGCTCTCCTCGGAGTGGCTGATGCCGCGGCCGGAGGTCATCAGGCCGAGCTCGCGCGGGCGGATCGTCTCAAGGCTGCCGACGCTGTCCCGGTGGAGCACCTCGCCGTCGTGGAGCCAGCTCACGGTCTGGAGCCCGGTGTGGGGGTGCGGGGCGACCTGCATGCCGGGCTCGCCGGCGATGTCGTCCGGGCCGTAGTGGTCGACGAAGCACCAAGCGCCCACCATGCGGCGGCCCAGGTTCGGCAGGAGTCGGCGGACCTCGGTGGACTCCCCGAGCTTGACCGTGCGCGGGCTGAGGAGCTCGCGGACGGGTTCGGCCACGACGAATCCGCGGCCGCCGCAAGCGGAGAGAGCGGGCTGGCGATCGAGATTGCTCATACCGCACAACTTAGTACCCCCACCAGCGCCCTGTTCGGTGGAATGTCCGGCTGCCGTCTCGTGTTGGAGGGGGCGGACACACCACCCGAACGGCGGAAGGGACGCGATGGACACGGCGACGGCGTACTTCGAGCACGGAACGGCAGCCGAGCGCTGGGAGCGGGCCCGGCTCTTCTTCGACGCGAAGGAGTACGCGACGGCCGCCCGCGTCCTGCACGCGCTGGCCGCCGAGGCCCCCGAGCAGCTGGCGCCCCGGCTGCTGCTGGCCCGCGCCTACTACCACTCCGCCCAGCTCTCCCGCGCCGACCAGGAGCTCCGCGCCATCCTGGAGCGCTGGCCGGTGGAGGACTACGCGCAGCTGATGCTCGGCCGGACGCTGGAGCGCCTGGGCCGTGCCGACGAGGCGGCCCGGTACCTGCGGCTCGCCGCCGCCATGGCCGGAGACTTCCCCGAGTAGGTGGAGAAAAGGCTGCGCCGTGCCGGGCCGGGCTGCCGTCTCGGTTAGCCTGGGGGCACGATGAACCGTCTGACCACGCCTTTCGGCTCCTACGAGCTCACCCGCTTCCCCGAAGACCCGCGCGACCAGCTCCGCGCCTGGGACGCCGCCGACGAGTACCTGCTGCGCCACCTCGACTCCGGTACGGGGGAACGCGGCCCGGTGGACCTGGCCGGCGCCGGGCAGATCACCATCCTCGGGGACCGCTGGGGGGCGCTGACGACGGCTCTGGCCGCGTACCGCCCGACGCAGATCACCGACTCCTACCTGGCCCGGTCCGGTACCGCCGCGAACCTGGACCGCGCCGGGATCGGCACCGCCAAGTCCACGGTGCGGCTGCTGACCACCCAGGACCCGCCGCCCGAGCGGATCGACGTGCTCCTGGTCCGGGTGCCGAAGAGCCTGGCGCTGCTGGAGGACCAGCTGTACCGGCTGGCTCCGCACGTGCACGCGGGCACGGTCGTCGTGGGCACCGGCATGGTAAAGGAGATCCACACCTCCACGCTGAAGCTCTTCGAGCGGATCCTCGGCCCGACCAAGACCTCGCTCGCCGAGAAGAAGGCCCGGCTGATCTTCTGCACGCCCAGTGCCGCTGCGGCGCGCACGGTCGACCCGTGGCCGGTCACCTACACCCTGGACGAGGACGCGGGCTCGGGCGCCGGCCTGACCGCCGTCAACCACGCCGGAATCTTCTGCGCGGACCGGCTCGACGTCGGCACCCGCTTCTTCCTCCAGAGCATCCCGACCAACACCAACGGCGCCCGGGTCGTGGACCTGGGCTGCGGCAACGGCGTCGTCGGCACGGCCGTCGCGGTCGCCGACCCGCGCGCGGAAATCGTCTTCACCGACGAGTCGTACCAGGCGGTCGCCTCCGCCAAGGCCACGTTCCGCGCCAACGTCCACCGCGAGCGCGAGCGGGCCGATTTCCTCGTCGGCGACGGCGTGGCCATGCTGGACCCGAGCTCGGTCGACCTGGTCCTGTGCAACCCGCCGTTCCACTCCCACCAGGCGACGACGGACGCGACGGCGCTGCGCATGTTCGCGCAGTCGCGCAAGGTGCTGCGTCCGGGCGGCGAGCTGTGGGTGGTCGCCAACCGCCACATGGGCTACCACACCCACCTGCGCCGCCTCTTCGGCAACAGTGAAGTCACGGCGAGCGAACCGAAGTTCGTGGTGTTGCGGGCAGTCAAGCGGGACGAGCGGTCGCGCCCCATGTGACCTGCCGGTACACCCGCCGGTAGGTCCCCCGCCAGGTCCTACACTCGGCCGCGTGAGCAGCCTGGTGCGAGAAGACGGTACGGACGGCAGGACCGGTGCGACGGACGGCACGCGCTACCGTCGCGAGGACCTGGCCCGCGCGGCCGGCGTCAAGGTGCGCAACCTGCGCTACTACCAGGAGCGCGGGCTGCTCCCGCCACCGCGCCGCGAGGGCCGGATCGCCTGGTACTCCGCGGACCACTTGACCCGGCTGCGGCTGATCAGCGATCTGCTGGGGCGCGGGTACAGCGTCAACGGGATCGCCGAGCTGCTGCACGCTTGGGAGGCCGGCGGCGGCCTGTCCCAACTGCTGGGCCTGGAGCGGGCGATGACCCGCGACTGGGTCCAGGAGGAGCCGGTCACCATGACCCTGGCCGAGCTGCGCGAGCTGTTCGGCCCGGCGGCGACGGCCGAGGACACCCGGCGGGCCGCGGAGCTGGGGTACGTAAGGATCGAGGGCGACCGGGTCACGCACCGGAGCCGGCGGCTGCTGGAGGCGACGCTCACCCTCGTGCGCCAGGGCGTACCGCTGGCGGAGATCCTCGATGCGGGGGATTTCGTGCAGGTTCAAGCGGCCGCGCTCGCCGACCGGTTCGTCGGACTGTTCCGGCGGCATGTGATCGGCCCGGACGGGCTGGAGCAGCTTTCGGCCAGCCAGCTGGATCACATCTCGGATGCGGCGGCGGCGCTGCGTCCGGTGGCGGGCGAGGTCGTGGCCGCGGAGTTCGCCCGGGCGATGGGCCGGCGGGTGGAGGCGGAGGTCGCCGAACTACTGCGCACGGAGCAGTGACCGACGGGTAGGAGTCGGCCGAAAAGGCACGGTCGAACAACCTTGCCAACCCCCATTGGCACTCTTACATTCAACTCGTCGGTAACAACGGTGCACAGCCGAAATAAGGGACGATCTCATGGCAGATTCCCCCAACTTATCGGATTCCTCCGCCCCGCCCGGCAGAGACGACGAGGGAGGCGGCCGCGTCCGCTGGCGCCGCTTCGCCGTCCTGACCGTACCCGCCGTCGCCATCACCGCGGGCCTCGGCATCGCCCTCGCACAAGGCGTGCTCGCCGCCTCCTTCGCCGTGTCGGGCCAGCAGTTCAAGGTGTCGGCGACCAGCCTGGAAGGCGAGGGCTTCGCCCAGTACGGCAGCGTCGACGTCAACGCCCGCGAGGAGCTCATCCCCGTGGCGGTCACCGCCATCAAGGAGGCCAAGCTCCACAGCCTCTGCCAGTCGGTGGTCACCACGCTCCCCATCGTCGGCGACATCTCACTGAACCTCACGGCCGGCGACAAGAGCCCCGTCGAGGCCAGCAACCTGTTCGTCGACGCCACCCAGCTGTCCGGCAACGCCGTCTTCACCAACATAGAGATCGGCCGCGACGCCTCCACCCTCGACAAGGGCCCGACGGAAGCCGTGGGCATGCAGGACCTGTTCGCCCAACAGGCGGACACCGTCAGCATCTCCGATCTCCACCAGACGGCGTGGGCGACGAATGCGGGCACCTTCAAGCTGTCCGGGCTGAGCATGAACATCAGCAAGGGCAAGAAGGAATGCTTCTGAGCCGCTGGCGGCGGTGGCGGCGGGGCAGGCCGTTCTGGGGAGGGCTCTTCGCGGTCCTCGCCGGGGCCGAGATCTGCGCCCTGCCGCTCGCACCGCTGAAGGTGATGCTCCAGCAGGGCATCGCGGGCATCCCGTCCGTCCTGATGGGCATCGTCATGATCGTGCTCGGCCTCACCGCGTGGTTCTCGCCGGCGCAGCGCAGCCTCGCCGGGGTCCTCACCACGCTCATCGCGACCGCCGCACTGGTCCTGTCGAACCTCGGCGGGTTCCTGATCGGCACCCTGCTCGGGATCCTCGGCGGCGGGCTGATGTTCGCCTGGCAGCCGCACGCCGCCGCACGCCCCTCTGCTGCGCCGCAGTCCCCCGCGCCCCCCGCGCCGTAGCAGCCCGCACCGCCACGGTCCCCCGAACCACCGCAGTCCCCCACACCCACCGGCTCCAGCCCGCACCCCGATCCCCAAGGAGCGCCACCATGAGCCGCACGCGTACCGCATTCGCCCTCGGCCTCGCCGCCGCCGGAGCGCTGTCGGTGGCCTCGGTCACCGCCACCGCCGCACCCTTACCGCTGGCCGGGTCGACCACCGTCACCCCGGCCGGGCACTCGTTCAAGGCCACCCTCAGCGGCAAGGCCACCCTCAAGGCCGGTTCGGTGACGGTGACTTGTACGGTCTCCGTCTCCACCGGCACGGTCCCGGCCGCCCCCGGGAACCAGAACGCCTCCGGGCCCGTCTCCTCGCCGATCTCCCCGCCGACGTACAGCTCCTGCACGTCCAGCGTCTGGGGAGTGACCCCGACCGTCACCACCAGCGGCTCCTGGTCGGTCTCGATGCAGGACGGCTCCCCGATCACCGCCACCATGACCGTCCCGGTCGGCGGGCTCGTCGTGCAGACGTCCGGCCTGGCCACCTGTACGGTCACCGCCGCCCCGACCGCCCCGGCGAACGTCCCCGGGACCTGGGCGAACGGCGCCCCGCCGAGCCTGACCTTCACCAACGCCTCCGTGCCGGTCACGGTCACCGGCGGGTTCGGCTGTCCGACCAGCGCGACCTCGTCCGTCTTCAACGCCGTGTACAAGGTCACCGACACGACCGACCCGGCGCAGCAGATCACCGTCGGCCCCTGACGGGCGCCGGCGACCCGCGTACGAAGAAGCCCGCCGGCCCCGGAGCGCTCCGGGGCCGGCGGGTCTTTCGCCGGTACGGGTCTGGGCGGTGCGCCGGAAACTCCACCACCTGCTGGTACGCGGGCCGGATACACCGCCGACGCCGGGGCGGCGGCGGCCTGCTTCAGCGAGACGCTCAGGGCGTCGCAGAGCGGAGCGCCGAGGCCCTGCTTGAACTCGGCCTCGATCAACAGCGGCCACCAGGCGTCCGCTCAGCAAGACGAACGGCCGTCACCTCTTCACCTGCGGCCCGTGGTTGACCGCGACCGCGGCCGCCGAAAACCCTTTGCCGCAAATACGGGAGTCCGACAGGCTCGCTGTCATGTCACAGAACGACCTCCCGCCCCACGCCGCCCGACCGAATGCGCGGCGCGGCGTCGCCGACCTCTTCTCCGGCGGGCGGCTCACCGCGATCCCGCGCAAGGCCGGCCGCCGCGAGCAGCTCCTCGCCCACCTCGCCGAGACCCTCTTCGCACCCGACAGGGCCTACACGGAGCCCGAGGTGAACGACGCGCTGCGCACCGTTCACGAGGACTGCTCGGCGCTGCGGCGGTACCTCATCACCGCGGGGCTGCTGATCCGCACCCGGGACGGCAGCAGCTACCGGCGGGCCACGACTACCCCCGGTACGCCTCCAGCAGCCTGAGCCAGACCTCGCTGATCGTCGGGAACGCCGGGACCGCGTGCCACAACCGCCCGATCGGGACCTCCCCCGCCACCGCGACCGTGGCCGCGTGCAGGAGCTCGGCCGCGCCCGGCCCGACGAAGGTGACCCCGAGGAGCACCTCCCGGTCCAGGTCGACGACCATCCTGGCCCGGCCGCGGTACCCGTCGGCGTACAGGCCGGCGCCCGAGACCTTGCCCAGGTCGTAGTCGACGGCACGTACCCGGTGACCGGCCCGTTCGGCCTCGGCGAGGGTGAGGCCGACCGCCGCGGCCTCCGGGTCGGTGAACACCGCCTGCGGCAGGGCCTGCGTATCGGCGGTCGCCGCGTGCGCGCCCCAGCGGGCGGTGTCCAGTGCGGGGCTGCCCGCCGCGCGGGCGGCGATGGCCGCGCCCGCGATCCGGGCCTGGTACTTGCCCTGGTGGGTCAACAGCGCGCGGTGGTTCACATCGCCGACGGCGTACAGCCAGTCGTGGTCCAGGACCCGGCAGGTGTCGTCGACCGCGATCCAGTCGCCGGGGGTCAGCCCGACGGTCTCCAGCCCGATGTCCTGCGTGTGCGGAGAGCGGCCGGTCGCCACCAGCAGCTCGTCGCCCTCCAGGACCTCGCCGCCCTCCAGTACGACCCGTACGGGCCCGGTCGAACCGTCACGGACGACCGCCTCGACGGAGACTTCCGTACGGACGACCGCGCCGGCCTCGCGCAGCGCCTCGGCGACCAGCTCCCCGGCGAAGTCCTCCATCCGAGGCAGCATCCGTGCACCCCTCACGAGGACCGTGACCTGCGAGCCGAGGGCCTGCCAGGCCGTGGCCATCTCGGCGGCCACCACCGAGCCGCCCACGATCAGCAGCCGCCCCGGCACCTCCCGGGCCGAGGTGGCCTCGCGGCTGGTCCACGGCCGCGCCCCGGCGATCCCGGGCACGTCCGGGACCACGGCCCGGGTACCGGTGGCCACGACCACCGCGTGCCGGGCGGCGAGCACGTGGTGCTCGCCCTCGGGGCTGGTGACGGCGACCTTGCGGTAGCCGTACAGACGGCCGTGGCCGCGGTAGACGTGGGCACCGATGGAGTCCAACCAGTCGACCTGGCCGTCGTCCTTCCAACTGCCGGTCCAGTAGTCGCGGTGCGCGAACACGGCCTGCGCGTCGAGCGGCCCGCCGACCGAGCCCGCGAGGCCCGGCACCCGGCGGGCATCGGCCCTGGCCAGCGCCGGGCGTAGCAGCGCCTTGCTCGGGACGCAGGCCCAGTACGAGCACTCCCCGCCGATGAGTTCGGCCTCCACCAGGGCGGTGCTCAGCCCGGCGGCGCGGGTCCGGTCCACGACGTTCTCGCCGGCCGGACCCCCGCCGAGCACCACTACGTCGTACTCCACCGCTTCCGACACCGTCACCGTCCGTGGTCCCAGGGGCTCATGTCCCCGTCACCTTACGTGTGGACCACGAACGACGCGCCGCAGGCGCGAGGCGCGGGCGGGGATCTCAAGAACGGGCGCAGGCGCGAAGGGGCGGTGTTCAGGCCTCCGGCGTGCCGGCGGAGTCCCCCGCGCCCGGCCGGCCCTCCTGCTGCGACGCGGCGATCTTCGCGCGCACCTCCTCCATGTCCAGCGCCCGCGCCTGCCCGATGAGGTCCGTCAGCGCGGCCTCCGGCAGCGCGCCGGGCTGCGCGAAGATCGCCACCTGATCGCGGACGATCATCAGCGTCGGGATCGAGGTGATCTGGAAAGCGCCGGCCAGCTCCTGCTGGGCCTCCGTGTCCACCTTGGCGAAGACCAGATCCGGGTGGGCCTGCGAGGCCTTCTCGTAGACCGGGGCGAACTGGAGGCAGGGCCGGCACCATCCCGCCCAGAAATCGATCAGCACGAACGGGTTCTCGCTGACCGTCCGGTCGAAGTTCTCCTTGGTGAGCTCGACAGTAGCCACGGTGTCCAGACCTCCTGATTGCCTTGTATGCACCTTGAACGATCGGCCCGCCCCGCGCATTCCGCCCGGGGCCCGACGCCGCGCGCAGGCCGCAGGCCCGCCAGGCCCGCCAGGCCCTCAGAAGGGGTGCCCCGCCGGGGTCGAGCGGACCGTGGTCCAGCGCAGCTCCGTGAAGGCGTCCAGGTTCGCCTCCCCGCCGAACCGGGCTCCCGTGCCGGAGGCGCCCACCCCGCCGAAGGGGGCCACCGCCTCGTCGTTCACCGTCTGGTCGTTGACGTGCGCGATCCCGGTCGGGATCCGCCCGGCCAGCTCCAGCCCGCGCGCCGCGTCCCGGGTCACGATCCCGAGGGAGAGGCCGTACGGGCCCGCCGAAGCCAGGGCCACCGCCTCCTCCTCCGTGCCGAAGGACCGTACGGGCGCCACCGGGCCGAAAACCTCCTCCGCGTACGCGGGGGTGTCGTCGGCGACGCCCGCCAGCACGGTCGGCCGGTAGAACAGCCCCTCGTGGGTGCCCCCGGCGACGAGCTTGGCGCCCTGCTCCGCACTGGCCTCCACCAGGGCGTGGACCCGCTCCAACTGGCCGCGGTCGATCAGCGGCCCCAGGTGCACCCGCTCTCGGTACGGGTCCCCCACCGCCAGCGCCTCGGCCCGCGCGGCGAGCCGCTCCACGTACTCGTCGTACAGCGAGGCGTGGACGAGGTGGCGGCCGGCCGTCATGCAGATCTGGCCCTGATGGAAGAACGAGCCCCAGGAGGCCTGCGCCACGGCGGCCCCGACATCGGCGTCCCCGAGTACGACGAGGGCCGAGTTCCCTCCCAACTCAAGGTGTGCACGCTTGAGGTGACGGCCCGCCAGTTCTCCCACGAGCCGCCCGGCGGCCGTGGACCCGGTGAACGACACCACCCGCACCAGCGGATCCGTGACGACCGCCGCTCCGGTCCGTGCGTCTCCGGGCAGTACGTGCAGCAGCCCGTCCGGGAGCCCCGCGGCGGCGAAGACGGCGGCGAGCGCGAGGCCGCCGCACACGGCGGTCCGCGCATCCGGCTTGAGCAGCACCGCGTTGCCGAGGGCGAGGGCCGGCGCGACCGAACGGATCGCCAGGATCAGCGGCGCGTTGAACGGGGCCACCACGCCCACCACCCCGGCCGGGACCCGGCGGGTGAAGGACAGGCGCGGAGCCTCGCTCGGCAGCACCTGTCCGGCCGGGCGGGAGGCCAGCGCGGCGGCTTCGTAGCACTCCTGGGCGGCGACGTGCAGCTCGAAGTCCGCCTTGCCGGGTATCGAGCCGGACTCGCGCACCAGCCAGTCCCGCAGTTCGTCGGCGTGGGCCGCGAACAGGTCGCCGGCGCGGCGCAGGACCGCGGCCCGCGCCGTGTGGGTGGCCCGCGCCCAATCCTCCTGGGCGGCCCGCGCCCGTACGGCGGCCTCCGCGACGTCGGCGGGCGCGGCCAGTTCGATGGTGGCGAGGGTACGGCCGGTGGCGGGTTCGACGACGGGGGCGGCGCCCCCGGTCAGGGTCGGTCCGTCCTGCCAGAGCGTCGGTTCGAGGAGCGGCATGGCGCGGGGCCTCCGGTGGGGATGGGCGTGGCAGGGGGCGGCAGCACGCGCCATCGTGCCAGACCGGAGGCACCACATCTGTTCAGTTATTGGGCAGTTGACGGGCCGTCGTGACCGGAAACGTTCGACGGCGCGACGGCGTGGGTGCGTTCAGCGCTCCAGGACGAGCGCGATGCCCTGCCCGACCCCGATGCACAGCGTCGCCATGCCCGTACCCGAACCGGCCGCGGCCAGCTGGTGCGCCACCGAACCGGCCAGCCGGGCCCCGGAGGCACCCAGCGGGTGACCGATCGCGATGGCGCCGCCGCGCGGGTTGAGCACGGCCGGGTCCAGCTCCGGCCAGGCCGCGACGCAGCCCAACGCCTGGGCCGCGAAAGCCTCGTTGAGTTCAAGGGTGGTGAGTTCGGCCAGGCCCCGGCCCGCCTTGGCGAGCGCGCGCTGCACGGCGTCGACCGGCCCCAGACCGAAGAGCTGCGGCTCGATGCCGGTGACCGCGGAGGCGCTGATCCGGGCGAGCGGCTCCCGGCCCGTGGCCGCCAGCCCGTCCTCGTCCGTCAGCAGCAGCGCCGCGGCGCCGTCGTTGAGCGGGGAGGCGTTCGCAGCCGTGACCGTACCCGTGCCGTCCGTCCGGAACGCGGGCTTCAGGCGGGCCAGCGCCTCGGGGGTGGAGCCCTCCCGGATGCACTCGTCGCGCACGAGGTCCACCCCGGGGTACGGGACGACCTCGTCGTCGTACAGTCCGGCGGACCAGGCGGCCGCGGCCTTGCGGTGGCTCTCCAGCGCGAAGAGGTCCTGGGCCTCGCGGGTGATGCCGTGCTTCTCCGCGATGAGTTCGGCGCCCTCCCCGAGGGAGCCCGTCCACTCCGCGGGCATCCGCGGGTTGGTCATCCGCCAGCCGAGCGTGGTGGACCACATCTGCTGGTGTCCGGCCGGGAAGGGCCGTTCCGGCTTCTGCACCACCCAGGGGGCGCGGCTCATCGACTCCACGCCGCCCGCGATGGCCACCGAGGCGTCGCCCAGCGCGATCGCCCGGGCGGCCTGGACCACCGCTTCGAGACCCGAACCGCAGAGCCGGTTGACGGTGACCCCGGGCACGGACACCGGGAGACCTGCGAGCAGGACCGCCATGCGGGCCACGTCCCGGTTGTCCTCGCCCGCGCCGTTGGCGTCACCGAAGACCACGTCGTCGATCCTGGCGGGGTCCAGGTCGGGCGTACGGTCCACCAGCGCCCGCACGACGTGTGCGGCGAGGTCGTCCGGGCGGACCCCGGCGTAGGCGCCGCCGAACTTGCCGATCGGGGTGCGGACGGCGTCGACGACGTACACGTCGCGGACGGTGCGGATGCTCATGGGGGCTCTCCTGGGCGGATCCTTACGGGCGGCGCCGGGGCGGTGCCGTGGTCGGCACCCGGTACGGCGCCGGGCGCGCCCGGTGGGGCGCGCCCGCAGTCTCCGTCCGCAGGTCACCGGCTGTCAACGGCCCCTTGCCGGCCGGCGGCGGACGCCGGCCACCGACCAGGGCGATCAAGCCGGTCAGGCAGGTCGGGCCGGTCCGGGGCGGTGGGGCCGGTCCGGGGTCTGGTCCGCTTCGGGGCGGGACGTGGCGGCGGTGTCGTCAGGTCGACTCCCGCCGGACGGCCACCGCGGTCATCAGGTCGTGCCGCTGCGTGATCTCGGACGGCTCGCGCACCGCCCGGTCCACCAGCTCGGCCAGGTGGTCCCCGCTGGGCAGCTCGATCTGCACCGTGCTCAGCCTCGGCCGCAGCAGCCTGCCGATGAGCAGGTCGTCCGCGCCCATCACCGCGACGTCCTCGGGGATGCGCAGGCCCTCGTCCAGCAGGGCCCGCATCAACAGCATCGCGTACTCGTCGTTGTACGCGAACACCGCGTCCGGGCCGAGCGAACGCCAGCGGGCGGCGAGGGCGGCGGCCGACTCCTCCGAGTAGGCCATCGGGAGCGGCTCGATCACGGCGTCCGCGACCGAGCGGGCACCCTCCAGCCGAGGGGTGGAGAAGAGCTCCAGCCCCTCCTCCTGCGGGACGACCACGCCGATCCGCCGGTGGCCCCGCTCGACGAGGTGCGCGGCCGCCCGGACGCCGACCTCGCTCTGGTCCATCACCAGGGAGTGCGCCCCGGGGACCCCGATCGGGCCCATGGTTATCACCGCGCGGGCGCCGGCCCGCTTGAGCGTGGCGACGTTGTGCGCGGACAGGGTGGTCTCGCCGAGGGATATCACCGCGACCGGGCGCAGCTCGGCCCAGGCGCGCGCGGCTTCGTCACCGCTGAGGCCGAGGCTGCCGTACTGGACCACGGTGTAGTCGAGGCGGCGCAGGGACCACTGGAGCTCGTTGAGGAAGGCGCTGTAGAGCGGGCCGATCGGCACGTGCGAGGTGGGCAGCAGCACGATCCGCGTATGCCCGGCGCGCAGGCTGCGCGCGGCGGCGTGCGGTACGTACCCGAGCTCCTCGGCGGCCTGACGGACCTTGCGGCGGGTCGGTTCGCTGATGCGTACGGCTTCCGCATTGTTCAGGACGTACGAGACCGTCGCGCGCGACACACCGGCGAGGCGGGCCACGTCGGCACTGGTCGGGACGGGGAGCTGCGCGGGGGACGGCGCCGGGGCCGGGGCCAACGGCTTCGGCGCTTTCGATGACTGTGACATTGCCGTGGCATCCTTCCAGACCGATTGCGCCCGGGGGCTAGCGCATGGCCGGAAACCAGTGCTACACAGTGGTTACACGATTCATTGACACGTGTAACCAGGCGCCGCACCCCGCGCCTCGGGGGGGCGCAGCAGCACGTGTCCGACCGTGTCCCGCCGTGCCGCCGCCCTGTCGTGTTCCGTCGCACCCCCGCCGTCGCGACAGCGCGGCGCGCACCTCTTGGCACACCGATCCGCACCCTCCCAGCACCTCCCCGCACCCCTCCCTGCACCCCTCACCCACTTTCACCCGCACGATGAAACCCGCCCACGAGGGCACCGTGGCCCTTTCCTCCTCCGGCACCGGCACCACCGGAGCCACCCCCGACGACGCGTCCGCCTCAGTTGGCGCCGCCACCGCCGCGCGCGGTCCCGGACGGGGCCTGTTCCCGTTGCTGCTCGTCGGCAACAGCGCGATGTACACGCTCTACATCGGCGTCGCCGGCGTCCTGCTCGCCCTCCAGGTAGAAGACGTCGACCCGGCGAACAAGGTCTCCAATTTCGGCCTGATCGCAGGGGTCTCCGCGATCTTCGCCACCGTCTTCAACCCGGTGGCCGGCGCGCTGTCCGACCGCAGCGGACGGCGCAACCCCTGGATCCTGGGCGGCGGGCTCGCCGCCGTACCGGCGATGTTCCTGCTCGGCACCGCCGACACGATCCTGCTCATCACGATCGCCTGGTGCCTCGGCCAGGCCGTCATGAACGTCTACCAGGCCGCCATCACCTCCGTGGTCCCCGACCGGGTTCCCAAGTCCGCCCGCGGCAAGGCCTCCGCGGCCGTCGGGCTCGGCCTGCCCTTCGGCTCCACCCTCGGCGCCCTGCTCGGCGCGGCGTTCTCCGAGGACTACCGCACCGGGTACCTCGTCTTCGGCGCGGTCGTGGCGGGTGCCGCCGTCCTGTTCACCGCCTGCACCGGCGAGGAACGGCTCCCGGCGCGCGCCCCGATGCCCGTCAAGGAGCAGCTCGCCGCCTTCACCAGCGCCCTGCGGAACCACGACTTCCGGTGGGCCTTCATCGGTCGGGCGCTGCTCGTCCTCGGCTACTTCGCGGTCACCGGGTACCAGCTGTACATCCTCCAGGACCACACCGTGCTGCCCGACGGCATGAAGCCGCAGGCCGCGGTGGCGGTGCTGATGCCGCTGACCAGCGCCGCGATGGTCGTCTCCACGGTCCTCGGCGGCTACCTCTCCGACCGGCTCGACCGCCGCAAGCTGTTCGTCGGCGCCTGCGCCCTGCTGTCGGCCGTCGCGCTCGTGATCCCGGCCGTGTCGGCGAGCTGGACGGCCGTGCTCGCCTTCGCGGCCGTCAACGGACTCGCCTTCGGCTGCTCCATGGCCGTCGACACGGCGCTCGTGACGATGGTGCTCCCGAAGGCCGAGGACGCGGCCCGCGACATGGGCGTGCTCAACATCGCGAACGCGGGCCCGCAGATCATCGCGCCGTTCGTCGCCTCGGTGGTCGTCTCGCTGAGCGGCGGCTACACCGCCCTGTTCGTCGTCGCCGCCGTCCTGGCGGTGGCGGGCGCGCTGGCGGTGAAGCCGATCCGCAGCGTGCGGTGAGCGCGGGCGGTCCACCGCCGTCCCCTTTCCACCCGGTCCGCCTCCTCTCGTACACGGCACCACCCTGCAGAAAGGCAACACCGTGCAGCTGCACACCCACACCTGGGGCGAGGGCGACCGCGTCGCGCTCCTGATCCACGGCATGATGGCCGACCACCGGACCTGGCGCCGGGTGGGCCCCGCACTCGCCGACCGCGGCTACCGGGTCATCGCCGTGGACCTGCGCGGCCACGGCGCCAGCGGGCGCGGCGCCTACCGCCCGGAGCTCTTCGCGGACGACCTCGTCGAGAGCCTGCCGACGGGCGCCGACCTCGCCATCGGCCACTCCCTGGGCGGACTGGCCCTGTCCCTCGCCGTGAACCGGTTGAGGCCGAAGCGGGCGGTGTTCTCCGACCCGGCCTGGCACCTGGCCGGCCCGGCCGAGGGGATGGGCCCGGAGCTGTTCGTCCAGTTCAAGTCCGCGCCCAAGGAGCAGATCCGGGCGATGAACCCGCGCTGGGAGGACGCGGACGTCGACATCGAGCTGGAGACCCTGGCCGCGTGGGACGAGGAGATGGCGCTCGGCATGGCCTCGCTGTCCGGCGCGAACCTGCTGCCGGCGGCGCCGGTGGTCCCCTCGCTCGTCCAGCTCGCCGACCCGAGCATCCCCATCTCGCCGGAGCGGGCCGCGCTCCTCGAAGAGTGCGGCTTCGAGGTCCGGTCGGTCGCCGGCGCCGGACACACCATCCACCGCGACGACTTCGACGGTTTCATGACCTCGCTGGAAGGCTGGATCCAACCGCTCTAGCCACCCTCGGTCCCTCCCCGCTACCTTCGGCCCTACCGATCGGTAACGAGGAGGTCCGATGTCGGTGGCGTCAGGTACCAGAGCTTCGACCGGCTCTTCCGCCTGCGGTGGTCTGGTGGACACGGCACGGGCGCTCGCCGAAGGAGCCGTCTCCGCACGCCGGTTGACCGAGGAGGCACTGGAGCGGATCGCCACCGCGCAGCCGGAGCTGAACGCATTCCGGATCGTGCGCACCGAGGCCGCGCTCGCCGAGGCGGACACGGCCGACCGTCGCCTGGCCGCCGGAGAGCTGCTCCCGCTGCTCGGTGTACCGGTCGCCGTCAAGGACGACATGGACGTCGCCGGGGAGCCGACCGCGTTCGGCTGCGCCGGGGAGTTCCCGCCGAAGACCGCCGACGGCGAGGCCGTACGAAGACTGCGCGCGGCCGGCGCGATCATCGTCGGCAAGACCCAGACACCAGAGCTGGGCCAATGGCCGTTCACCGAGGGCCCGGCGTTCGGCGACACCCGCAATCCGTGGAACCCGGCCTTCACGCCCGGTGGTTCCTCGGGCGGCTCGGCAGCCGCCGTGGCCGCGGGCCTGGTCCCGGCGGCGCTCGGGTCCGACGGGGCGGGTTCGGTACGGATCCCCGCTGCCTGGACCCACCTGGTGGGCGTCAAACCGCAGCGCGGCCGCATCTCCACCTGGCCCGAGCCGGAGTCGTTCCACGGGCTGACGGTCAACGGTGTACTGGCCCGCACCGTCGCCGACGCGGCGCTCCTGCTCGACGCGGCGAGCGGCCAGCACCCCGGGGACCGGCACCACCCGGCCCCCGTCTCGGCGGTCGAGGCGACCCGCCGCACCCCGCGCAGGCTGCGCATCGCCCTGTCGTTCGCCATGGCCTTCACCGCGACGCCGAAGTCCCTGGACCCGGAGGTCCGTTCGGCGGTGGAGCGACTGGCCGCACGGCTGGAGTCGCTGGGCCACGAAGTGGTCCCGCAGGACCCGCGCTACGGACAGATCGGCCTCACCTTCGTCCCCCGGGCGACCGGAGGCGTACGGGACTGGGCGTCCCGCGTACCGGACCCCGCGGTGCTGGACCCGCGCACGCACGAGGCGATGCGCACGGGCCGCGTCCTGGGCGGCCTCCCGCTGCGGGTGTCCCGCCGGGCGGAAGTCCTGCTACGGCGGCGGGTCGGCGAGATCTTCGGCCGCTTCGACGTCGTCCTGACCCCGACGACGGCCGCACCACCCCTGCGCATCGGAGCCCTGGCGGGGCTCGGCGCGATGGCCACGGACCGGGCGATGATCGCGGCCTGCCCGTACGCCTGGACGTGGAACGTCCTCGGCTGGCCGGGGATGAACATCCCGGCGGGATTCACGACCGAGGGCCTCCCGATGGGAGCCCAACTCCTGGGCCCGGAGGGATCGGAACCCCTCCTCCTGAGCCTGGCTGCGCAGACGGAAGCGGCAGAAGGCTGGGCACGCCACTGGCCGGGCGGAACCTGAGGGCCCCCGGCAGGCCGGCCATCGACCGAGCCGACCCGGGGGCGGGGCCGGGGGCGGGGCGGATCGGGGTCGGAGGGGCCGGCCGGGATGCCGGGGGCGGGGCCGCCCCCGGCCGACCCCACCGACACCGCCCGGCCCGGCTCCCGCCCCCACCCCGCACCCCGCCCCGCCGGCACCGACCGGCCCCGGCCCCGGCCCCGGCCCCAACCTTCAACACCCTGTTGGAAGACTGTCGATCTCGTGTACGTTTCCTTTAGGAACTCACACGTCACGGGGAGCAGGAGCACTCATGGTTCAGCAGACGACGTGGACGGCCGTCGACGGCTACTTCAACGGGCTCCTCGTCCGGGAGGACGACGCTCTCGTCGCCGCGAGCGTCGACTCCGAGGCGGCGGGGCTGCCCGCGCATCAGGTGGCTCCGAATCAGGGGAAGTTGCTGCACCTCCTGGCCCGCATTCACGGCGCCCGCACCGTCCTTGAGATCGGTACGCTCGGCGGCTACAGCACCATCTGGCTGGCCAGGGCGCTGCCCGCCGGCGGGCGGCTGGTCACGCTGGAGGTCGACGAGCACTGTGCGGACGTCGCCGCCGCCAACATCGCCCGGGCGGGGCTGGACGAGGTCGTCGACATCCGGCGCGGCCGGGCCATCGACCTGTTGCCCGAACTGGTGGACCTCGCCCCGTTCGACCTCGTCTTCATCGACGCCGACAAGCCGTCCAACCCGGACTACCTGAAGTGGGCCCTTGAGCTCACCCGGCCCGGGAGCGTCATCATCGGCGACAACGTCGTCCGGGACGGCGCGGTCGTTGA
Organism: Streptomyces sp. NBC_00597; assembly: GCF_041431095.1. Lineage (GTDB taxonomy): Bacteria > Actinomycetota > Actinomycetes > Streptomycetales > Streptomycetaceae > Streptomyces. The sequence continues at coordinate 1,289,402 of NZ_CP107757.1, read as the reverse complement.
CGCCGACAGCACCGACCCCCGCGTCCAGGGGGTGCGCCGGTTCACCGAACTGATCGCCGAGCACCCGAGGTTGACCGCGACCGCCCTCCAGACCGTCGGCAGCAAGGGCTACGACGGCCTGGTCATGGCCCTGGTCACCGGCTGATCCGCGGCCCCTCGTATGCTCGCGTCGACCAACGACGCCAGTGGGGGAACGAGATGGGCACGAGCATTTCCGTGGAGGACAACAAGCAGGCCGTCCTCGGCTTCTTCGAGGCGGTCAGCGAGCGACGGCCGCAGGACCTGGTGAAGTTCATGGCCGGGGACGTCGTCGACCACAACCAGATCATCCACGGCGAGGCCGACGAGCCCGGCGCCGCCTTCGACGGCATCCGCAGCCAGCTCGCCGCCTTCGACCCGCTCACCGTCCAGGTCGAAGAACTCGTCGGCGAGGGCGACCAAGTCGTCGCGCGCGTCCTGCAGTGCGGCACCCACAACGGCACCCACCCGCGGATGCCGAAGCCGACCGGGCGCGCGTTCGAGGTGGAGGCCATCTGGATCTTCACCCTCGTCGAGGGGAAGATCGCGCAGATTCGAGCCGTGAGCGACCGGCTCGGGCTCTTCGCCCAGCTGGGCTGGGACTGGCCGGGGACGGAGTGACCGCCGCTGGCGCGCGCAGGCGGTCCGAGCCAGTAACCTCACCCGAATGACGGCACTTTCCCACCACAGCTCCGATCCCACCGAGCAGCCCGGGCGCGACGGGGTCACCGCCACGACCGAGGCCGATCCGCATGCCATCGGGCCCGTGCGCACCGAGTACGCGCCCGACAAGGACGGCGATCCGGATCCCGGCGAGATCGTGTGGACCTGGGTCCCGTACGAGGAGAACGACGGGCGCGGCAAGGACCGCCCCGTGCTGGTCGTCGCCCGGGAGGAGGGCGGGCGGACGCTGCTCGCCGTACAGCTGTCCAGCAAGCGGCACGACAACGATCGGGAGTGGGTGCCGATCGGGACGGGGCCGTGGGACGGCGCCGGGCGGGAGTCCTGGGTGGACGTGGACCGGGTGCTGAGGGTGCACGAGGCGGGCATGCGGCGCGAGGCGTGCGCCCTGGACCGGGGCCGGTTCCAGCTGGTCGTGAACCGGCTCCGCGAGCGCTACGGCTGGAGGTAGCGCGCCGGACGGGCCGGTGGGTCAGCCGCCGAGGGCGGCCAGTCCCCGTTCGGCGTAGTGCGGCCAGTGCTCCGCCCGGCCGGCGGGCAGGACGACCCAGTCCTTGAAGGGGTGCCCTGCGCCGGAGGGGTCGAAGAGTTCGACGCCGGGCAGGGACAGGGCTTTGGTGTGCGCCGGGGTGCCCGCGCCGAGTTTGACGGCGAGGGTGTCGCCGTTGAGGCAGGCGAAGACCTTGCCGCGGGCTTTGAGGGCGCGCGCCCCGAACATGGCGCCCGTGGTGACTCCGCGCGGGGCGAGGTCGGCGGCGATGTCCTCGAACAGGGCGTCGGGGGCGACGTCGGGATCGGGGTCAGGCTCGGGGTCGGTCACACGACGCAGTATGGCGGGACCCACCGACGGTCACCGGACACGCGACGCCGGCGCCCGGCCGCTGCGGCGCCTCCCACCCTTCCGGCCCCTCCCCCTCAGGCTCCGAACTCCGCGAAAGTCCGCTGGAACGCCTCCTTGGGGGCCGGATCGCGGTCCAGGATCCCGAACACCACCCGTTCGAAGACCCCTGCGAAACGGCCGGCCAGCAGGGCCCGGAAGGCCTCCGCGACCTCTGCGGGGTCGTTCTGGAACACTCCGCACCCCCAGGCCCCCAGCACCAGCCGCGGGTATCCGTGCAGCGTCGCCGTTTCCAGGACGCGCTCCGCGCGCCGGGCCAGGGCCGCCGGGATCTCGGCGGTGCGTTCTGGCTCCTGGCGGCGGATGGTGCCCGCGTTCGGGGCCGGGGAGGTGAGGAAGCCCGCTCGGAAGGGGGTGTCCAGGAGTTCGCCCCGGTCGTCGCGGAAGACGGGGACCCCGGGCGAGTGAATCACCCGGTCGGTGTAGAAGGTGCTGCGTCCCGCGCGGTGGACCTCGTAGTACTCCGGGGCCTCCAGCAGGGTCTCGTACAGGGCGGAGGCGCGGCACAGCGCTTCTTCCTGCGCCTTGGCCCCGCGGAGGTAGCCGCCCCCGGGATTGCGGGCCGAGGCGAAGTTCAGGACGGCCACCGGGACCGGCGCCGGACCGTCGGCGGCGAGCCTACGGGCTGCGACCGTGCTGCTCTCCCCCGTCACCTCGATGGCCGTCTCATGGCGTGCGGCGGGAAAATCCTCGTCTGGAATGACCTGGTTTGGCCCATATATCCTGGTTCCGGCCCTGGCGTCCGTCAGGGCGGCGGCGAGGGACACCTGCCGCCCCGACCGCGATCGGTAGCCACCGGCCGCCACGATGGTCGCGTTCTCCCGCGCGATCTCGCGCAATCTGCTGCTCACGTCGCCATCATCGGCAGTACGGACCGCCCGCGGCCAGAGATTTTTCCGCGCGGTGGCCGACTCCCACCTTTCAGGCCGACAAGGACGGGTAGGCATGGTCAAGTCACATCATTGGACAGGAGACCCGGCCATGCCTCTGGACTCGTCCGCACCACCAGCCCCTCAGACCCCGGGCGCCTCACCCGCGCTCAGCGAAACCGCCGCCGAGGACCTGGTCCACGGCATCTGTTTCAAGACGGGCCCGCCCCGTACCCTCGGTGCCGAGCTCGAATGGCTCGTCCTGGACGCCGAGCGGCCAGGCGAGATATTGCCGCCCGACCGGCTGACGGCCGCGCACGACGCGGCCCGCGCCCTGACCCTGCAGTCCCGGCTCAGCATCGAGCCCGGCGGCCAGCTGGAGCTCAGCTCGGCCCCCGCCCCCTCCCTCTCCGGCTGCGTGGACGGCCTACAAGCCGATCTCACCGCCGTACGGGCCGCCCTGCGGGCCCGAGGTCTGGTCCTGTGCGGGACCGGCCGCGATGCGCGCCGGCCGCTGCGCCGACTGCTGCACAGCCCGCGCTACGACGCGATGGAGATCTACTTCGACCGCACCGGCCCCGCCGGGCGCGCGATGATGCGTTCCTCCGCCTCCGTGCAGGTCTGCGTGGACGCCGGGCACGAGGAACCGGGCCCCCTCGGGTACGGCCGGCGCTGGCGGCTGGCCCATCTGTTGGGCGCCGTGTTCGTGGCGGCCTTCGCCAACTCCCCCGCGCACGAGGGCCCGTACGCCGGCTGGCGGTGCTCCCGACAGGGGATCTGGCGGGACATCGACAGTCGGCGCGCGCTCGCCCCGCCACCGGACACCGAACCGCGGGCCGGGTGGACCCGGCACGCGCTGGACACCGAGGTGATGTGCCTGCGCGCGCCCGACGGCGGGTCGTGGGCGGCCCCGCGCGGGCTGACCTTCCGCGACTGGCTCCGGACCGACGGCGCGGCAGCCGGCGCCGGCGCCGGTTCCCCCCTCCTGCGGCCGCCCACCGCCGAGGACCTTGAGTACCACCTGACGACGCTGTTCCCGCCGGTGCGCCCGCGCGGCCACCTGGAGTTCCGGATGATCGACGCCCAACCCGGCGACGACGGCTGGCTGGTGCCGGTGGCCGTCATCCACGCGCTGTTCGACGACCCGGAAGCGGCCGAGAGCGCGTACCGGGCGGCGAAGGCACTGGCCGACACCCACGGGTCCGGGCCCGCGCCGCGCAATCCCCTGTGGCAGTCCGCAGCCCGGCACGGCCTGGCCGATCCGGAGCTGCGCACGGCTGCGGTCGCGTGTTTCCGAGCCGCGGCCGAGGCGCTGCCGCGGCTCGGTGCGAGCCGGCACGTCCAGGACACCGTCGACGCCTTCAACGAACGCTACGTACTGCGCGGTCGATGTCCCGCCGACGACGGCCATCGGCAGCTGACCGGAACGGGGGCGCACTGATGACCACTACACCTGCCGCGGATTCCACCGACGCCCCGGACCGTGCGCCCGCGGCGCTGCGCGAGCGGGCCTTCGCGGCGCTGACCGCGGCCCGTGCCCGTACGGCGCTGCTCACCGACGCGGTGAGCGACCGGGACCTGATCGCGCAGCACTCCCCGTTGATGTCCCCGCTGGTGTGGGACCTGGCGCACATCGGGAACCAGGAGGAGCTCTGGCTGTTGCGCAACGTCGCCGGGCACGAGTCGCTGCGCCCCGAGATCGACCCGCTCTACGACGCGTTCCAGCATCCGCGTTCCGAGCGGCCGAAGCTGCCCCTGCTGGGGCCGGCTGAGGCCCGCCGATACACGGCCGAGGTGCGCGGCCGGGTCTTCGACCTGCTGGAGCGCACCGCGCTGGAGGGCTCCGCGCTGCTGGACGACGGCTTCGCGTTCGGGATGATCGCCCAGCACGAACAGCAACACGACGAGACCATGCTGATCACCCATCAGCTGCGCTTGGGCGAGCCCGCGCTGACCGCCCCGGATCCGGATCCGCCGCAGGGAGCGCCGCCGGCCGCCGCCGAAGTCCTGGTGCCCGCCGGTCCGTTCACGATGGGCACGTCGGCCGAGCCGTGGTCGCTGGACAACGAGCGGCCCGCGCACACCCGGGACGTCGGGGCGTTCTGGCTCGACACGGCGCCGGTGACCAACGCCGCGTACCAGGCGTTCGTCGCGGACGGCGGTTACCGGGACGAGCGCTGGTGGGCCCCCGCAGGCTGGGAGCAGATACGTCGGCACGGGATCGAGGCGCCGCTGTTCTGGCGCCGGGAGGCCGGGCAGTGGCTGCGCCGCCGCTTCGGCGTGACCGAGCCGGTGCCCGCCGATGAGCCGGTGCTGCACGTCAGCTGGTACGAGGCGGACGCGTACGCCCGCTGGGCGGGGCGCCGGCTGCCCACGGAGGCGGAGTGGGAGAAGGCCGCCCGGCACGATCCGGCGACCGGGCGCGCCACCCGGTACCCGTGGGGTGACGAGGATCCGACGCCGTCGCACGCCAACCTGGGCCAGCGCCATCTGCGCCCGGCTCCGGCGGGCAGCTATCCGGCGGGGGCGTCCCCGCTCGGGGTGCGCCAGCTGATCGGTGACGTGTGGGAGTGGACCTCCTCCGATTTCCTGCCGTACCCGGGGTTCCGGGCGTTCCCGTACCGCGAGTACTCGGAGGTGTTCTTCGGCCCGGAGCACAAGGTGCTGCGCGGTGGTTCGTTCGCCGTGGATCCGGTGGCCTGCCGGGGCACGTTCCGCAACTGGGACCTGCCCGTGCGCCGGCAGATCTTCTCCGGCTTCCGGACCGCGAGGGACGTCTGATGTGCCGTCATATCGCGTTCGTGGGGCAGGAGGTGCCGCTGGCGCGGCTGCTGAGCGAGCCGGAGCATTCGCTCGTGCGGCAGTCCTGGGAGCCGCGGCGCCAGCGCCACGGGACGGTCAACGCCGACGGTTTCGGTGTCGGCTGGTACGCGGAGGGCGACCCGGCTCCCGCCCGCTACCGGCGGGCCGGGCCGATCTGGGGCGATTTGAACTTCGCCGATCTGGTGCGTGTGGTGCGTACGCGGGCCGCGTTGGCCGCCGTACGGGACGCCACCGTGTTCGGAGCGGACGGGGAGGCCGCGGCGGCGCCCTTCGCTTCGGGGCCGTGGCTGTTCAGCCACAACGGCGCGGTACGGGACTGGCCTGACGTGGCGGCGCCGATCGCGGCCGCCCTGCCGCCCGTGGAACTGCTGTCCCTGGCCGCGGGCACGGACTCGGCGCTGATCTGGGCGCTGGTGCTGCACCGCCTGCAGCGCGGGGACGATCTCGGCACGGCGCTCGCCGAACCGGTGCGGGAGTTCGAGGCGGTGGCCCCCGGCTCCCGACTGAACCTGCTGCTGACCGACGGCACGGGCATCGCGGCGACGGCCTGGGGCGATTCCCTCTGGTACCTGGCCGACGCGCAGGCGCAGCGCACGGTGGTGGCGTCCGAGCCCTATGACGACGATTCCCGCTGGTGCGAAGTACCCGACCGGACCCTGCTGACCGCCCGTGGCACACGGGTCGACCTGACCCCGCTGAAGGAGAACCCGCAGTGAGCGAATTCCAGTTGACCCGCACCCTCGACGAGCACTCCGCCGACACCGCGCTGCGCGCCGATGTCCTGCACGGGCTGACGGTGTCCCCCAAGGTGCTGCCGCCCAAGTGGTTCTACGATGCGCGGGGCAGCGAACTCTTCGAGGAGATCACCCGGTTGCCGGAGTACTATCCGACGCGCGCCGAGCGGGAGATCCTGCTGGCGCGGGCTGGGGAGATCGCTTCGGCGAGCGGGGCGCGCACGCTGGTGGAGCTGGGTTCCGGCTCCTCGGAGAAGACCCGGCACCTGATCGAAGCGATGCCCGCGCTGCACACGTACATACCGGTGGACGTGAGCGGGAGCGCCCTGGAGGGGGCCGCCGGGACGCTGCTGGCGGAGCACCCGGGGCTGCGGGTGCACGCGCTGGTGGCCGACTTCACGAAGCCGCTGAAGCTGCCGGATTCCCCGGGGCCCCGACTGGTGGTGTTCCTCGGCGGCACGATCGGCAATCTGCTGCCGCCGGAGCGTGCCGTGTTCCTGGCGTCCGTACGGGCGATGCTGTCGCCCGGGGACGCGCTGCTGATGGGGACGGACCTGGTGAAGGACGAGGCCGCGCTGGTGGCCGCGTACGACGACGCGCAGGGGGTGACGGCCGAGTTCAACAAGAACGTCCTGGCCGTCGTCAACCGGGAGTTGGGTGCGGACTTCCGCACCGACGACTTTGAGCACGTCGCGGTGTGGAACCGGGAGCAGGAGTGGATCGAGATGCGGCTGCGGGCCCGGTCGGAGCTGGTGGTGAAGGTCCGGGAGCTGGATCTGGTGGTGCCGTTCGAGGCGGGTGAGGAGATCCTGACGGAGATCTCCGCGAAGTTCCGTCAGGAGGGCGTACGGGCGGAACTGGCCGACGCAGGGCTTGAGTTGACCCAGTGGTGGACGGATGCGGAGGGTCGCTTCGCACTGTCCCTGTCGGTAGCGGACGGCGCGGTCGGCTGGGCCGGCACGCCCGCGAGCAGTGCGGAGGCGGGTACGGAGTCCGCGGCGACGGCCGCCTGAGCCGCGGCCGCGAGTTCCCGCCGGTCCGCGTGGCGGCCCGGCGGGATCCGCGGCAGCAGCCGGACCTCGGCCCGCACCCCGCGGGCCCGGGCGATCCGCCACAGGGAGGCGGTCAGCGGATCGTCCCCGACGAAGGCGGGCGCCCCGGCGGGGCTCCCGTCGGGGAGCCGGTAGGCGAGCTGTACGGGCTGTACGGGGACCCGGGCGGTCAGGGCGGCCTGGAACGCGGCCCGCCGGAAGGTCCCCCGGGCACGGCCGCACCAGGTGCTGCCCTCGGGGAAGACGGTGACGCGGTCGCCGGCCAGCAGGGCGCCGGTCATGGCGTCGACGGTGTCGGGGAGGGCGCGGATCCGCTCCCGTTCGATGAACAGGGTGCCGTTCTGTCGGGAGAGCGGGCCGAGCACCGGCCAGTCGCGGATGTCGCTCTTGGCCAGCATCCGGCAGGGCATGACGGAGGCGACCAGTGCGATGTCGAGCCAGGAGATGTGGTTGGCGACGATCAGCCGGCCGCCGCCCGGGCCGGGGTTGCCGTGCACGGTGATCCGTATGCCGAAGGAGCGGACCAGGGCGGTCGCCCAGGCCCTCACCAATGCCTGGCGGGGGCGGGTACGGAGCAGCCTGAGCGGCTGGAAGCCGAGGATCCCGAGGAGGATCAGGGCGGCGGCGGCGGTGAGCCGGAGCGCCGCGCGGGCGGGGCTCGCACGGTGCCCGTCGTGGCCGGCGCAGGCCTCGGGGGTGCAGGGCGAGGTGGGCAGCCAGACGCTCATGCGGCCGGGACGAGCGAGAGGAAGTGCTTGAGGTAGCGCGGGTTGGTGCGCCGCAGGGAGAGCAGCACGTACAGGTCGGCGCAGCCGAACTCGGCGTCGAGGGCCGGCTCGCCGCACACCCAGGCGCCCAGGCGCAGGTAGCCGCGGAGCAGCGGGGGCAGCTCCGTGCGGGCCGGGAAGGTGATGCCTTCGGCGTTCCAGGGGAGGTGGGGGGTGACCCGGTACTCCTCGGGGGCGAGGTTGCGGGTGAGGACGCTCTCGCGGGTGGCTGCGGCCAGGACCCCGCCGTCGGCGAGCGGCATCGAGCAGCAGCCGGCGAGCCAGTTGTGGCCGGAGCGGTCCATGTAGCGGGCGAGGCCGGCCCAGATCAGGGCGATGACGGCGCCGTTGCGGTGGTCGGGGTGGACGCAGGACCGTCCGACCTCGACGAGGTCGGGGCGGATCGGGGCGAGGGCCGAGAGGTCGAACTCGCCTTCGGAGTAGAGGCGGCCGGCGACGGCCGCGCGCTCCGGGGGCAGCAGCCGGTAGGTGCCGACGACCTGCTCGGTCTCTTCCTCGACGACGAGGAGGTGGTCGCAGTAGGCGTCGAAGGCGTCGGAGTCGAGGCCCGGCTCGGGGCCGTCGAGGCGGGCGCCGAGCTCTCCGGCGAACACCAGGTGGCGCAGGCGCTGGGCGGCGCGCACCTCGTCCTCGCTGCGGGCGAGGCGGACGGCGTAGCGGGGGGTGGCGGGGAGGGCTGCGGGTGCCGTGACGGGTGCGGCCGCGGGGACGGGTGCGGGGGTGACGGGGGTGATGGTGGAGGGGGGAAGGGTGGACGGGGACAGGGGGGCGATGGTCATTGCGGCTCCTGATCCGGGCACGGGAGTCAGGCCGGCAGGCGTGCCGTCCTGGCTCCTTTACTTCTTCCGTGACCGGCTGGATTCGACATGACCGCTCAGCGGCACTTGGATGTGCGAACGCTGAACTCGGCGGGCTCGGGGCCGTGGGGCGGGCGGTGCCGGGCGGTGCTCAGCGGTCGGAGCTGAGGACCTTGCTGATCGTCTCCGATGCCGCCTTGGCGGCCTGCTCGGGGTTCTGGCCGGTGAGCACGGCCGTCATGTAGGGCTTGATCGGGTTCTTGCCCTCGACCTCGGCCCAGCGGGCGGACTTCGGCGTGGCCCGGCCCTGGGCGGCTCCGACGGCCATGGTCGCGGCGCCCTCGTTGCCGTCGACGAGGTGCGCGAGGGTGGTCTTGTTCGGTACGTAGCTCATCGTGCGGGCGAGCTCGGTCTGCCACTTCTCGCTGACCAGGGCGGTGATCACGTCGACGGCCTGGGCCCGGTGCCCCGTCCGCTCGGGGATGATCAGGTCGGAGCCGCCGGTGAAGACGGCGCCGGGCTTGTCCGAGGTCTTGCCGGGGACGGGGAAGAAGCCGAGCTTGCCCTTGAGGGCGGGGTTGGCGGCCTCGATCGCGGCGGCCTGGCCGGGCGGGGCGATGATCTGGGCGACGTCGCCGCGGGAGAAGACGTCGGACTGCGGGGGCGTCTCCTCGTCGGCGCTCTTCGGGCCGTCGCCGAGGGCCTGGAGCTGCTTGTAGAACGTCATCCCGGCCAGGGCCTTCTCGTCGTCGAGGGTGCCGACCCACTGTCCGCCGGTCTCCACGGCGAGGTCGCCGCCCTCGTCCCAGATGAACCCCGACAGGACGTACCAGTTCTGCCCGGCCAGGTAGATGCCCTGCTGGTCGCCCTTGTCGAGCTTCTGGGTGGCCTGGATCCACTCCTGCCGGTTCTTGGGCAGGGTCTTGATCCCTGCGTTCGCGAAGAGGTCCTTGTTGTAGATCACCACACGGTTGGCGGCGTACCAGGGGACTCCGTACTGGGCCCCGTTGATGCTCCCCGGGTCGGAGAGGCCCTTGAGCCAGTCCCTGCTGCCCCACTCGCGCAGGCCCTCCAGGGTGAGTTCGGACAGGCCGCCGGTCTCGATGTACTGGGCGACCTGGGTGTTGCCGACCTCGATGACGTCGGCGCTCTCGCTGCCCTTACCGGCGAGCACGGCGTTGACCTTCTCGCCGATGCCCGTCCATTCCTGGATCTTGACGTCCAGTTCGATGCCGGGGTGCTCCCGCTCGAAGGAGGCGGTGAAGTCCGTGATGAAGGCCTCCGAGGCGCTGCCCTTCATGAGCCAGAGCGTCACCTTCTGCTTCCCGTCGGCGGATCCTCCCAGCAGGCTGCAACCGGTGAGGGCGGTCGCGGCCGCGAGGGCCGTGCACACGGCGAGGAAGCGCATCTTCACGAAGGTCACCTTCTGGAGGTCGATCTCGGATGGCTTGAAATTGGCATAGACCAATGGGCGGGTCAAGGGCCTTTCACTCGGGACTGTTCGCACAAAGTTCGCGGAATTGGACTTACTGGGGCACCGTGGAACGAGGCACAAGACCCCACCGTCGGGAGACCTCCATGTCCAATCACACCTACCGGGTGACCGAGATCGTCGGCACCTCCCCCGAGGGCATCGATCAGGCCATCCGCAACGGGATCACCCGGGCGGGCCAGACTCTGCGCAACCTGGACTGGTTCGAGATCACACAGGTGCGCGGGCACATCGAGAACGGCGCCGTGGCGCACTACCAGGTGGGGCTCAAGGTCGGCTTCCGCCTCGACGGCGAAGACTGACCCGGTCGGCGGACCCGGGCCGGCCGGTCGGCGGGCCCGGGTTCCGCTACGCCGTCGACCGGCCGGGGTTCGCTACGCCGGCGGCGGGCCCGGGCCGCCAGGCCGTCGACCGGCCGGGAGCCGGCACGGTCCGAAGTGCGGCCTCAGGTGCGGCCCTCGCTCTCCTGGGCGGACTTGAGCTCCGGCGCGTCCGCCGCCCAGTTCGCTAGGACCACCGTGAAGCCCGCGGCGCGCGCCGCCTGGCAGACGAGCTCGTCGTCGTCCACGAGCATCCGCACCTCCCGGCCCCGGGCGAGCCGCTGCAACACCTCCAGTTTGGTGGTCCGGGCCGGCCTGCGGTCCTGGTTCCCGCGCATCCACAGCCGGCCCTCCGGCAGCCCGTGCCGGGCCAGCCACTCCACCGTGTCCGCGCGGCACCGCTCCGGACGGCCGGTGAGGTACACGATCTCGCAGTCGGCCGCGCGCTCCACCGCCAGTGCCACCCCGCGCGCCAGCGGCGGGTCGGCCGGCGCCGCACCGAAGAAGCCCTCCCAGTCCCGTGGGCGGCCCTCCAGGAAGTGCTGGCGGTGGTCGGTGTCGGCCAGGGTGTTGTCGATGTCGAAGACGGCCAGCGGCCGGCGGTCGTTGCGCTCACTCATGCGGGTCAGAGTAGGCAGGGAATCCTGACGGCGCGCGTGCGTTACAGCCTTGTGTGATACGCAGACTCTCCGTCCTGGACCGGTCCCGCACCCGCGAGGGGCACCCGCCCGCGCAGGCCCTGCGCGACACCGTGGAGCTCGCACGCGCGGCCGAGCGGCTCGGCTACCACCGGTTCTGGGTGTCCGAGCACCACAGCGTCCCCGGGGTCGCGGGCTCCGCGCCGGCCGTCCTGGCCGCGGCCGTCGCCGGGGCGACCCGGCGGATCCGGGTCGGCACGGGCGGGGTGATGCTGCCCAACCACCAACCGCTGGTGGTCGCCGAGCAGTTCGGGGTGCTGGAGTCGCTGTTCCCCGGCCGGATCGACATGGGGCTCGGCCGCTCGGTCGGCTTCACGGGCGGGATCCGGCGGGCACTGGGCCGCGACACCGGGGACGCCGACCGGTTCGAGGAGCAGCTGGCGGAGCTGCTGGGCTGGCTGGACGGCACCCAACAGGCGCATCCCGAGGTGCACGCCCGTCCGGCGGAGGGGCTGCGGATCCCGGCGTACGTGCTGGCCACCGGCGAGGGCGCCGGGATCGCGGCCCGGGCCGGACTGCCGCTGGTGGTGGGCGACCTGCGGGCCCGGGACCGGGTCAGGGAGATCATCGAGCGCTACCGCGCGGAGTTCCGCCCCTCGGCCGGCGGCTCCGAGCCGTACGTGGTCGTCTCGGGAACGGTGGCCGTGGCGCCGACCGCGGAGGCCGCCCGGCGCATCCTGGTCCCGGAAGCCTGGTCCCTCGCCCACTCCCGCACCCGGGGAAGCTTCCCGCCGCTGCGCCCGGCGCAGGAGGTCGAGGCCCTGGACATGACCCCGAAGGAGCGGGAGCTGTACGAGGGCGGGCTCGCCGGGCACGTCCACGGCACGGAGGAGCAGGTCGCGGCGCAGCTCGCCGAGGTGGCCGCCTTGACGGACGCGGACGAACTGTTGGTCACCACCTCCACGTACGACCGCACGGCGCTGCTGGACTCCTTCGAGCGGTTGGCGGGGCTGGCCGGGCTGACCGGACCGGCCGGGCTCTGATCCGGGGCGACCCGTAAACTGGGGCGAATGCACCACTCCACTGCGCCCGAGGCCGACCGCGACTCCTTCGTACGGGTAAGGGGCGCCCGGGAGCACAATCTGCGCGGCGTCGACGTGGACGTCCCGCGCGACGCGCTGACCGTGTTCACCGGGGTCTCCGGCTCCGGGAAGAGCTCCCTGGCCTTCGGCACGCTCTACGCCGAGGCCCAGCGCCGGTACTTCGAGTCGGTGGCCCCGTACGCCCGCCGCCTGATCCACCAGATCGGCGCCCCGAAGGTGGACTCGGTCACCGGTCTGCCGCCGGCCGTTTCGCTGGAGCAGCGGCGCTCCTCCCCCGGCTCGCGGTCCTCGGTCGGGACGGTGACGCTGCTGTCGAACTCCCTGCGCATGCTGTACTCCCGCGCCGGAACCTATCCGCCGGGTGCCGAACGGCTCGACTCCGACGCCTTCTCCCCCAACACAGCCGCCGGTGCCTGTCCTTCCTGTCACGGTCTCGGCAGCATCCACCGCACCAGCGAGGAACTCCTGGTGCCGGATCCGGGGCTGTCGATCCGTCAGGGCGCCATCGCCGCCTGGCCGGGAGCGTGGCAGGGCAAGAACCTGCGGGACGTCCTGGAGGTGCTCGGGTACGACGTGGACGCGCCCTGGCGGGAGTTGGCGGCGAAGGACCGCGAGTGGATCCTGTTCACCGAGGAGCATCCGGTGGTCACGGTGCATCCGGTGCGCGACGCGGACCGGATCCAACGGCCTTACCAGGGAACGTACATGAGTGCCCACCGCTACGTCATGCGGACCTTCTCGGACAGCAAGAGCGCCACCCTGCGGGCCCGCGCGGAGCGGTTCCTGGTCGATTCCCCGTGCCCGGTGTGCCAGGGGCGGCGGCTGCGGCCGGATGCGCTGGCCGTGACGTACGCGGGCCGTACGATCGCGGAGCTGGCGGCGCTGCCGCTGACCGCGCTGGACGGCGTACTGGCCACCGCGCCCCCGGACGGGGAGGCGGCCCGGGTGCTCGCGCAGGACCTGCGGTCGCGGATCGGGCCGGTCATGGAGCTCGGGCTCGGCTATCTGAGCCTGGACCGGACCGCGCCGACGCTGTCGGCGGGCGAGCTGCAGCGGCTCAGGCTGGCGACGCAGCTGCGGTCCGGGCTGTTCGGGGTGGTGTACGTGCTGGACGAGCCGTCGGCGGGGCTGCACCCGGCCGACACCGAGGCGCTGCTCGGCGTACTGGACCGGCTGAAGGCCGCGGGGAACACGGTGTTCGTGGTGGAACACCACCTGGATGTGGTGCGGCACGCGGACTGGCTGGTGGAGGTGGGCCCGCTGGCCGGCGAGCACGGCGGGCGGGTGCTCTACAGCGGGCCGCCGCAGGGGCTGGCCGGTGTGGCGGGGTCGGCGACGGCACGTCACCTGTTCGCCGCCGGCGGGGAGGAGCCCCGGCGGCGGGTGCGCGGGGCGAACGGCTGCGTCCGGCTCACCGGTGTCGACCGGCACAACCTGAGGGGTGTGGACGCGGAGTTCCCGCTCGGGGTGTTCACGGCCGTGACGGGGGTGTCGGGGTCGGGCAAGTCCACGCTGGTGGGCCAGGTGCTCGCCCGGGAGGTCGGGGAACGGCTCGCGGATCCGGGGTTCCCGGTGCGGCGGCTGGTGGAGGTGGACCAGAAGCCGATCGGGCGGACCCCACGGTCCAACCTGGCCACGTACACGGGGCTGTTCGACGTGGTGCGCAAGCTGTTCACGGCGGCGCCGCAGGCGCGGGCGCGTGGCTGGAAGGCGGGCCGGTTCTCCTTCAACGTGCCGGGCGGCCGGTGCGAGACCTGCCAGGGCGAGGGGTTCGTGTCGGTGGAGCTGCTGTTCTTGCCGAGCACGTACGCCCCGTGCCCGGAGTGCGCTGGGGCCCGGTACAACACCGAGACCCTCGCCGTGACCTACGAGGGGCTGAACATCGCGCAGGTGCTGGCCCTGACGGTGGAGTCCGCGGCCGCCTTCTTCGCTCAGGTCCCGGCGGCGGCGCGCAGCCTGCGGGCGCTGGAGGACATCGGGCTGGGCTATCTGCGACTGGGGCAGCCGGCCACCGAACTTTCGGGCGGCGAGGCGCAGCGGATCAAGCTGGCGACGGAGCTCCAGCGCCAGCGCCGCGACCACACCCTGTACGTGCTGGACGAGCCGACGACCGGGTTGCATCCGGCCGATGTGCGGGTGCTGCTGCGGCAGCTGCACGGGCTGGTGGACGCCGGGCACTCGGTGGTGGTCGTGGAGCACGACATGGAGGTGGTGGCGGGCGCGGACTGGGTGGTCGACCTGGGTCCGGGCGGCGGCGCGGACGGGGGCCGGATCGTCGCGGCGGGCACGCCGGCGCAGGTCGCGGCGGCCGGCGCGGGCCGGACGGCGGCCCATCTCGCGCGGGCGCTGGGCCGGCCGTAACACCTGTCGTCCGCGGCGCCCGTCGTGCGGGGCGAGAGCGAGGGGGAGGGGCTACGCGTCGCCCGGGAGCAGCTGCTGCGGGAGCTCGCGGAAGGTCCACCGGCCCTGTCGGCGGGTGAACATCCACACCAGGTCGTAGCGGTCGGGCCAGGCGGCGGGGACGCCGAGCACCTGGTGGGCGCCCAGGGCGCGGATCAGGCGGGGGGCGCCGGCCCGGTCCCAGCAGACGAGTACGGGCGAGGGGGCGGCGAGCGCGGCGCGGGCCAGGGCCTCCTCGGCGCCGACGGCGAACTCTCCGCGCACGCGGGTGCGCAGGGCGGCGGTCAGCGGCTCGACCGTCTGGCGGCAGCGGGCGGGCGCTCCGGCCGGGCCGCCGGCCGCGAAGACGACCGCGGGACGGGGCAGCGTCGAACCGCCGGCGGGCGGGAAGAGGCGGTGCAGTTCCTCGGCCCGGCGGCGGCCGCGCCCGGCGAGGGACCCGAGGTCCTCATTGCCGTCGGCGTCCTCGCCCGTGTCCCCGGCGTACGGCTGCTCCGCATGCCGGATGAGCATGACCAGAGCGTCCTTCGGCGCGGGCTGCGGTCCGTGGCCCGCGGCGGCGAACGGGTCCTCCGCGGAGCAGCCGGCCACCGCGAGCGGGGCGAGGGCGGCGGCCGCCAGGAGGGTGCGGCGGCGCGGTCCGGACCCGGCGGGGGCTTGTGGCATGGTGCCCACTGTTCCCCACCCGCCGGGCGCCCGCGGGGCGCGGCGCGGCGTACCGCCGTCACGAGCGCCCGGTCGGCCGATCGGATCAGCCGATCGGCCGAGGCTCCTCGTACGGCCCGCGCGTCTCGTGGGGCCCGCACGTCTCGTAAGGGGAGGGCACCGGGAAGTACGCCTCCAGGAAGGCGCTGACGGCGCGCTGCTGCTCCCGGGGGGACAGTCCGGGGGCGGCGTCGTCGTCGGCGAGGCAGAACGCGTCGGCCCGGCGGTCGGCCGCGAGGCCGGGCAGCCGCGCGATCTCCTCGGTCCGGCCGGTGCTGACGTACGCGTGGCGCAGTTCGCCTTCGACGGCGCGGCCGTCGGCGAGGGCCAGGTGGGAGGCGAGGGTGACGGGGGCGAGGTCGTCGGCGCTGCGGAACACCGAGCGGCTGGTGGTGGCGAGCCGGCCGGGCAGCCGCTCCTCGACGTGGGCGAAGAGGGAGCGGCTGAGCGGGTACGGGGTGTGGGCCAGGATGTGCGGGTAGGTGCGGCCGACGGCCTGTTCCACCGCGTGGCGGGTGGCCTTTTGGGAGGCGGTGAAGACGTCGTCGTCATCGGCGCCGGGCGCGCTGGGGGCCACGGCCCGCTGGTCGTGGAAGACCTTGGGCAGGCCGGAGGAGAGGAAGTAGTTCTGCGGGCGCTGGGGGCGGCCGAGGAAGATGTCGTCGTTGAAGTACAGGAAGTGCTCGGCGAGGCCGGGGATGCGGTGGAGCTGGCTCTCGATGGCGTGGGAGTTGAACACGGGGAGGCCGGTGGGGTCGGCGAACAGCTCGCGGTGGCCGACGACGGTGACCTGGGGGTGGTCGGTGGCGAGCCAGGGCGGGGTCTGGTCGTCGGTGACGATGAAGACGCGGCGGATCCAGGGCGCGTGGGCGGCGATGGAGCGCAGGCAGTAGCGGAGTTCCCCGCGGTCGCGGTAGCGGTTCTCCGCATGGTCGACGAGGGCGCGGTCACCGGTGTCGGCCTCGGCCGCGGCGGCGCGGTTCCGGCGGCGGCGCCAGGCGGGGTCGGAGGCGTCGACCCAGGTGATCACGGCGTCGACGGGGAAGTCGATGTCGTCGGGGAAGCGGCCCGCGAAGGCGTCTACGACGGGGTGGTCGCGGCCGTCGACGCGGGTGGTGGAGGTGGCTCGGAGGGTGGGCACCCACCAGCCGTACGGGGTTTCGCGCAGTCCGGCGATCGCACCGGTGCCCGACTCGGCGGCTTCCCAGAACTCCAGGTCGCAGCCGGTTTCGGGGCCGTAGGCCAGGGTCCGGCCGGAGGTGACGGCCGGCTGGAAGAGACGGATGCCCTTGGTCTTCGGGTGGGGGCCGTCGACGGGCCCGCACTCCCGGGCCGCGACCGTTTCGGGGAGTGCTTCGGCGAGGACCTCCGCGGTGTCTTCGCCGTCGCCGAGGAGGCGGGCGTACACCGGGAGCCCGACGAAGGCCGCGGCGCATGCCTTCAGCGCGGCCGCGCGGTCCTCCGGGGCGATGGCCACCCGGTGCCGGAGACCACCGTCGGGGACCAGTCCGTACGGGACGGCGGCCGCCCGAAGGGCCTGCGCGACGGCCGTCAGATTGGCGTCCCGGGCGGCGGCGGGCAGCAGGTCGTCACGGACCCGGGTGAGCCGGCCGCGGTGGCGGACCAAGCCCGGCAATGTCTGCAGCAGCTCGTCCTCACGGGCCCGGCCGGGCGGGGGCGGCGGCTGGCTCCCGCTCGCGGTGATGCGCTCCCGCTGGGCGGCGTCCGGCTGTTTCGGTACGCCGCCGGGCCTGCGCAGCGTCCGTACGATCCGGCGCAGGCCGACGGGAAGGGGGAGACGGGACAGGCCCTGCATATACGACCTCACGAGACGGCGCCGGTGTGCGGCACCCGAGGATGCGGGCGGCACCCGGCGTAGGGGGGTGTGGCGCCGTCCGGCGGGCAGGGGCGGATGCCTCGTTCACTCCCACCTTTCCCTTCGTTCATTTTTCACGCAAGGGCTTGGTGTCCGTTCATCCCCGTCTCACAGGCACTTCTCAGCTTCCTCCCTTCCCCCGGACCGCTCGCAGCCACTCGCGGTTCATGGCGGCGATGGACGGCAGCGGGATGCCCTTGGGGCAGGCCGTGGCGCACTCGCCGGTGAGGGTGCAGCCGCCGAATCCCTCGTCGTCCATCGTGGCCACCATGTCGAGCACGCGGGTCTCCCGCTCCGGCGAGCCCTGCGGGAGCACGTTGAGGTGGTTGACCTTGGCGGAGGTGAAGAGCATCGCGGAGCCGTTGGGGCAGGCCGCCACGCAGGCCCCGCAGCCTATGCACTCGGCGTGCTCGAAGGCGGAGTCGGCGTCGGCCTTGGGCACGGCGGTTGCGTGGGCCTCGGGGGCCGAGCCGGTCGGGGCGGTGATGTAGCCGCCGGCCTGGATGATCCGGTCGAAGGCGCCGCGGTCCACGACGAGGTCCTTGACCACCGGGAAGGCGGCGGCCCGCCAGGGCTCGACGTCGATGGTGTCGCCGTCGGCGAAGGACCGCATGTGCAGCTGGCACGTGGTGGTGCGCTCGGGACCGTGGGCGTCGCCGTTGATCACGAGGCTGCACGCGCCGCAGATGCCCTCGCGGCAGTCGTGGTCGAAGGCGACCGGGTCCTCGCCGCGCAGGATGAGGTCCTCGTTGAGGGTGTCGAGCATCTCCAGGAACGACATGTCGCGGGAGATGCCGTCGACTTCGTAGGTGACCATGGCGCCGGGGGTGGAGGGGTTCTGCTGGCGCCAGACGCGCAGGTTGAGCCTCATGCGTAGCTCCGCTGGGTGGGGTGGACGTACTCGAAGACGAGGTCTTCCTTGTGCAGGACGGGGGCCGCGCCGGTGCCGCGGTACTCCCAGGCGGCGGCGTAGCCGAACTCCTCGTCGCGGCGGGCGGCCTCGCCGTCCGGGGTCTGGGACTCCTCGCGGAAGTGGCCGCCGCAGGACTCGGCGCGGTGCAGGGCGTCGAGGCACATCAGCTCGGCGAGCTCCAGGTAGTCGACGATGCGGTTGGCCTTCTCCAGGGACTGGTTGAACTCCTCGCCCCTGCCCGGAACCTTGATCCGCTTCCAGAACTCCTCGCGGATCTGCGGGATCCGGTCCAGCGCCTTGCGCAGGCCCTCCTCGGTGCGGGACATGCCGCAGTACTCCCACATGAGCTCGCCGATCTCGCGGTGGAAGGAGTCGGGGGTGCGGTCGCCGTCGACGGCGAGCAGTTGGGCGAGGCAGTCGCGGGTCTCGCGGACCGCGGTCGCGGCCTCGGGGTGGGTGTCGTCGACCGCTTCCCGGTGGGGGTGACGGGCCAGGTAGTCGTTGATGGTGGAGGGGAGCACGAAGTAGCCGTCGCCGAGGCCCTGCATCAGGGCGGAGGCGCCGAGCCGGTTGGCCCCGTGGTCGGAGAAGTTGGCCTCGCCGATCGCGAAGAGGCCGGGGACGGTGGTCTGGAGGTCGTAGTCGACCCACAGGCCGCCCATGGTGTAGTGCACGGCGGGGTAGATCCGCATGGGGACCTCGTACGGGTTCTCCGCGGTGATCCGCTCGTACATCTCGAAGAGGTTGCCGTACTTCTCTGCGACCTCGTCCCGGCCCATGCGGCGGACGGCGTCGGCGAAGTCGAGGTACACGCCCTGGCCGCCGGGGCCGACGCCGCGGCCCTCGTCGCAGACGTTCTTCGCGGCGCGGGAGGCGATGTCGCGGGGCACGAGGTTGCCGAAGGAGGGGTAGATCCGCTCCAGGTAGTAATCGCGCTCCGCCTCGGGGATCTCGGCGGCGGGGCGGGTGTCGCCCTTGGCCTTGGGCACCCAGATCCGGCCGTCGTTGCGCAGGGACTCGCTCATCAGGGTGAGCTTGGACTGGTGGTCGCCCGTGCGCGGGATGCAGGTGGGGTGGATCTGCGTGAAGCAGGGGTTGGCGAAGTGCGCGCCGCGCCGGTGCGCCCGCCAGACGGCGGTCGCGTTGGAGTTCATGGCGTTGGTGGAGAGGTAGAAGACGTTGCCGTAGCCGCCGGAGGCGAGGACCACGGCGTCGGCGTAGTACGTGTCGATGCGGCCGGTGATCAGGTCGCGGGCGACGATGCCGCGGGCCACGCCGTCCACCGTGATCAGGTCGAGCATCTCGGTGCGGGCGTGCATCTCGACGTTGCCGGCGGCGATCTGTCGGGACAGTGCCTGGTAGGCGCCGAGGAGGAGCTGCTGGCCCGTCTGGCCGCGGGCGTAGAACGTGCGGGAGACCTGGACGCCGCCGAAGGAACGGGTGTCGAGGAGGCCGCCGTACTCGCGGGCGAAGGGGACGCCCTGGGCCACGCACTGGTCGATGATCTCGACGGATATCTGGGCGAGGCGGTGGACGTTGGACTCGCGGGCGCGGAAGTCGCCGCCCTTGACGGTGTCGTAGAAGAGGCGGTGCACCGAGTCGCCGTCGTTGCGGTAGTTCTTGGCGGCGTTGATCCCGCCCTGGGCGGCGATGGAGTGGGCTCGGCGCGGGGAGTCGGAGAAGCAGAACTGGACCACGTGGTAGCCCTGTTCGGCGAGGGTGGCGCCGGCCGCGCCGCCCGCCAGGCCGGTGCCGACGACGATCACGGTGTGCTTGCGGCGGTTGGCCGGGTTGACGAGCTTGGCCTCGAAGCGGCGGCGGTCCCAGCGCTCGGCGATGGGGCCGGTGGGGGCCTTGGTGTCGGCGATCGGCTCGCCGGTGGTGTAGTCGGCGTACGCGGTGTGGGCGGTGTGGGCCGCGGGGTCGGTGTTCACGGTCAGCTCACCACTCCGGTCATGACGGCGACGGGCACGGACACGAAGCCCGCGAAGAGGACGAGGGCGAGGGCGTTGGCCAGGAACTTCAGCGTCCGCTCGCGGCGGGCATTTCCCGCGCCGAGGGTCTGGGCGGCGCTCCAGAAGCCGTGGCGGACGTGGAGGCCGAGGGCGGCCATCGCGACGATGTAGACGGTGTTGCCGTACCAGGTGGAGAAGGTCGCGAGGACGTTCTCGTAGGGGTGGCCGGCCCACGCGCGTTCGTTGACGGTGAGCGTGGTGAGGTCGAGAAGGTGCCAGACGATGAACAGGGCGAGGATGATCCCGCCCCAGCGCATGGTGCGGGTGGCGTAGCTCGCGCGGCGGCGCTTGTGGGCGTACTTCACCGGGCGCGCCTTGATGTCGCGGCGGCTGAGCTGGTAGGCGCACACCGCGTGGGCGACGACTGCGGCGACCAGGACCACCCGGACGATCCACAGGGCCCACTCGTGGTGCAGGAATGGCGTGCCGAGGGTGCGCAGCCAGTGGGCGTAGCCGTTGAACTCGTCCGCCCCGAAGAAGATCTTGAGGTTGCCGAGCATGTGCACGACGAGGTAGCCGAGCATGATCAGCCCGGACACCGCCATCACGGACTTCTTGCCGACGGTGGAGTCCCAGAGCGTGCGCGTGGTGGACGGTCGTCGGCCCGTCCGCGTTGCCAGAGCCATGCCATCGACGGTAAGGACCAAAGTCCCGAGAGGTCCAAGACATGATGCTGCTGATCTCGATAGGCACTTCCTATGTAGGGCCCTATTCTGGTGCCATGCAGTTCCAGCAGCTCCTGTACTTCGTGGCCGTCGCCGAGACCCACCACTTCACCCGGGCCGCGGAACGCGTGCACGTCGCCCAGCCGTCGCTCTCGCAGCAGATCAAGGCGCTCGAACGGGAGCTGGGCGCAGAGCTGTTCAGCCGCGCGCGGGGCAACATCGCGCTCACCGATGCGGGTGAGGCGCTACTGCCGCTGGCCCGGCGCATCCTGGCGGACGCGGACACCGCGCGGCTGGAGGTCCAGGAACTGGCGCAGCTGCGGCGCGGGCGGGTCCGGCTGGGGGCGACGCCGAGCGTGTGCACGGGCCTGCTGCCGGACGTGCTGCGCGCCTTCCACACCGCGCATCCGGGGATCGAGCTGCTGATCGAGGAGAGCGGTTCGCTGGATCTCGTACGGGAGCTCGCGCGCGGGGCCTTGGACCTGGCCCTGATCGCGCTGCCGCTACCGCCCTCGGCTCCGGCGCTGACCACGGTGGAGCTGCTGACGGAGGACCTCGTGGTGGTCTCCTCCGCGGAGCTGCCGCCTCCGGCGGGCGGTGGCCCGCTCACGGTGTCGGCCCTGCGCGATGAGCCGATGGTGATGTTCCGCCACGGATACGACCTGCGGGACCTGACGGTGGCCGCCTGCCGGGCGGAGGGGTTCGAGCCGGTGTTCACGGTGGAGGGCGGGGAAATGGACGCGGTCCTGGGCTTCGTCCGCGCGGGGCTCGGCGTGGCGGTGGTCCCGGCGATGGTGGTCGACCACGGCGGACCGGGGCTGCGCGCCACCCCGCTGGCGGGCTCGCCGCTGCGCCGCACGATCGCGCTGGCCCACCGCACGGACGTCGCTCCCCCGCGCGCGGCTCGTGAACTGAAGCGCATCCTGCTGGGCTGAAACGGACGCCCGAACGACGCGCCGCGCCGCCCCGTGGGACGGCGTCAGGCCCCGGCTATGGGAAGGGCCCTGTCGAGCCCGTCGGCCAGCATCGCGAAGGCCAGGTCGGCGTCGGCCACGGCGGCCGGGTGGGCGTCGTCGGCGCTCTGGCCGGAGTCCAGGCGCCGCCAGTTCTCCCGGCCCAGCTCATGCCGGACCGCCACCAGGTGCGTCGCCGCCAGCCGGGCGGCGAGCGGCAGGACGGACTGTGCTTCGAGTACGGCGGCCAACAGTTCCACCTCGCGGTCGGTGTAGTGGCCGAGCCGGGTCTCCAGGCTGGCGGTGGTGTACAGGAGCCGCTGGTACGCGAGCACTCCCGGGTGGTCGCACAGCCCCGTGATCGGGTCCCGTTCGGCGAGGGCTCCGAGGAAGTGCGCGTGAACCGCGCCCACCGCTGTCTGCCCGGCGGGCCGGTCGCGCACGATGCGCGCCGCCTCGTCCTGATGGTCGGCGAAGCGGTCGAGCACCAGGTCCTCCTTGCTCGGGAAGTACCGGAACAGGGTGGGCTTGGAGACCTCGGCCGCGGCGGCGACGTCCGCCACCGACACGGCATCGAAGCCCCGCTCCAGGAAGAGTTCCAGCGCCGTGGCGGCCAGCCGGCCGCGCGTACGGAGCTTCTTGTTCTCGCGCAGACCCGTCGTGTTCTCCATACCGCGAGCGTACCACGAATTCGTGACTCAGTCATTTTCTTAACCGGGTTGCTTTTTCTCGGGGGAGGCGCTTTCCTTGAGGCAACGACGAGGAGAGGACATCCGATGACGGACGTACTGATCGTGGGCTCCGGCCCCACTGGACTGACCCTGGCCTGCGACCTCGCCCTGCGCGGAGCCGCCGTCCGGGTCATCGACCAGCGCACCGCACCGCACCGCGAATCCCGCGGCAAGGGCCTCCGGCAGAGCAGTCTGGAGATCTTCGAGAAGCTGGGCGTGGCCGAGTCCCTGACCGGCATCGGCAATGAGGCAGTGGTCCTGCGCAAGTACTTCGACGGAGCGCCCATCAACGACACCCCCACGGACGGCACCGGGCTGCTGATAGGGCAGTGGCAGACCGAGGAGGCACTGCGCGAGCGGCTCGCCGGGCTGGGCGTGGCGGTCGAGTACGGAGCCCAGCTCGCCGGAATCACCCAGGACGCGGCCGAGGTCCGGGCGGAGCTGGCCGACGGCACCGTGATCGCGGCCCGCTACCTCGCCGGGTGTGACGGCGGGCGCAGCACCACCCGCAAGCTCCTCGCCATCCCCTTCGAGGGGAGCACGGAGGAGGAGCCCGCGATGGTCATCGGGGACGTCCGGGCTCCCGGGCTCAGCCGGGAGTTCTGGCACCAGTGGTTCACTTCGGAAGGCGGCGGGATCATGCTCTGCCCGATGCCGGGGACGGACTCCTTCCAGCTGCAGGCCGCGCCCGAGCACGATGAACACGGCGAACCGGTGCCGCCCTCGCTGGAGAGCTTCCAGCGGCTGTTCGACCGGTGCGCCCGGATGCCCGAGATCCAGCTCGAAGACCCCACCTGGCTCTCGACCTGGCGGGTCAACGTGCGCGTGGCCGCACGGATGCGGGAGGGCCGGGCCTTCCTCGCCGGGGATGCCGCGCACGTCCACCCCATAGCCGGCGGGCTCGGAATGAACACCGGCATCGAGGACGCCACCGCCCTGGCGCGGACCCTCGCCACCGCCCTCGGCGGGGAGGCCGGGGAGGAGGTGCTCGACGCCTACCAGGCGGAGCGGCTTCCGGTGGTCACCGAGGTGGTGGCCGACACGGCGCGGCGGTACGAACGGGTCGTGGCGGCCGTCCGGACCCCCGGCCGGGGTACGGAGGCGGGGATGGACTGACCGGCACCGCAGCCATCACCCGGCACCGCAGCCATCGCCTGCCAGCGCGGCCATCGGGGCCTCCCCCGGTCACCCGCCGAAGCTCGGGCGCCGGGTCGGGCTCGGGTTCGGCGCGGGCTCCGGGTCCGGCCCTTGATCCGGAGCGAGCCCCCTGGCGGCGGCCGGACGGGCGGGCCTCAGGAAGGCGTGGGCACGGCGTCCGACAGCGAGAGGGCGTGGATGCGGTCGGGGGCGCCGGGGCGGGCGTAGTACCAGCCCTGGGCGGTGTCGCAGCCGAGGTCGCGCAGCTGAGCGGCCTGGGCTCCGGTCTCCACTCCCTCGACGGTGACGGCGAGTTCGAGGCTGTGGGCCAGGGCGACGATGCCTTCCACGATCTTGACGTCGACCGGGTTGGCGGGCTGCTGCTGCATCCCCTTGGTGAAGGAGCGGTCCAGCTTCAGGACACTGACGGGGAGGCGGCGCAGGTTCGCCAGGTTCGAGTAGCCCGTGCCGAAGTCGTCGAGCGCGATGTCCACGCCGAGGGCGGCGAGCCGGCGCAGGGGTTCCAGGAGTTCGTCGTCGGCGCCGATCAGGGCCGATTCGGTGACCTCCAGGCACAGGGCGCCCGGGGCCAGGCCCGAGTTCTCCAGGACCGCGACGGTGTCGGCGACCAGGCCTGGGTGGTGGAGTTGGGTCGGCGAGAGGTTGACGTTGATCCGCAGGGCCGAGCCGCCGTGCTGGCGCTGCCAGTTGCGGGCCTGGCGGACGGCCTCCTCCAGGACCCAGCGGCCGAGCGGCACGATCAGCCCGGTCCGTTCGGCAAGCGGGATGAAGCGGTCCGGCCCGAGGACCCCGTACTGCGGGTGCGACCAGCGGACGAGGGCCTCCGCGCCGTGGACGCTGCCGTCGTGCATGTGGACCAGCGGCTGGTACTCGATGAAGAACTCGCCGCGCTCCAGCGCCGCCGGGAGGGCGTTGGTCAGGCCGTGCCGGGTGATGGCCCGGGCGTCGGCCTCGGCGTCGGCGAACTCGAAGCGGTTGCCGCCGGCCGCCTTGGCCCGGTACATGGTGATATCGGCGCTGCGCAGCACCTCCGCCGGGGTGCGCTCGCGGGCCGGGCCCTCCACGATGCCGATGCTGCCGCGGACCGACAGCTCACGGCCCTCGATCCGGATGGGCGCCGAGAGGGCGGACAGGATCCGGACAGCCAGTTCGGTCACCTTCTCCTCGGTGTCCGAGCCGGTGGTCAGCGCCACGAACTCGTCGCCGCCGAGTCGTGCGACGACCTCGCCGGGGCCCGTCGCGCAGCTCTGCAGCCGGTCGGCGACCTCCACCAGGAGCCGGTCGCCCGCCGAGTGGCCGAGGCTGTCGTTGACCGCCTTGAAGCCGTCGAGGTCCAGGTAGCAGAGGCCGAAGCGGCTGCCGCCGGCGCCACTCAGGGCCTTCTCCAGGCGTTCGAAGAACAGCGTCCGGTTCGGCAGCCCGGTCAGGGCGTCATGGGTGGCCTCGTAGCGCAGGCGCAGGTTCAGCAGCCGGCGCTCGGTGGTGTCCTCCATCAGGGCCAGCTGGTACTGGGGCACGCCTTCGGCGTCGCGCAGCAGCGACACCGTCAGGTTGGTCCACAGCACGGTCCCGTCGTGGCGGTAGTACGGCTTCTCCACGCGGTAGCTCTCGCGTTCGCCACGGACGAGTTCGCCGTACATCCGCCAGACGTGCGGGGCGTCGTCGGGGTGGCCCCACTCGCTGACGTTGCGGCCCCGGACGTGTCCGCGCATTCCGCCGAACATCTGCAGCAGTGCGTCGTTGACCTCCAGGACGTTGCCTTCGAGGTCGGCGATGCCGATGCCGACGGCCGCGCCCTCGAAGACCGCCCGGAAGCGCTCCTCGCTCGCGTGCAGGGCCTGCTGGGCGTCGATGCGGGCGGTCAGCGCGGAGCGGGCGATGGCCTCCTGCTCCCGCAGGGTGCGCTCGCGCAGGGCGCGGGCGAATCCGGCCGCGATCCCGTGCTGGAGGCGGGCGCAGCGCGAGCGGTACTCCTCGGTGCCCTCCACGCCGACGCCGTCGGGGCCGCAGTAGAGGACGAGGTACGACTCGACCACGCCGAGCGTGCCGGCCAGTGCCTCGGGGTCGGTGCAGTGCACGGCGACGAGTTCGGCCCCCACCCGCTGGGCGACGCCCGCGTCGAAGGGCCTGGCGTGCAGGGCCTCGGCGAGGGTCCGGGCGAGCGGTATCAGGTGCTGTTCGAACTCGACGCGGGTCAGCGAGGTCGCGGTGACGGGGAAGATCGCCCGCCCCCAGATGGTCGCGAAGCGCCCGATCCGGTCTTCCAGTCCGCTCCGCAGCGCGGCAGGACCCGCCGACGGGCCCGCCGGTGCCGGCGGGCCCGTGAGCGGGGCCGGGGGCTCCGCTCCCTGCGCGGGCCCTGCGTTCTTCGGGGTCGGTGTGCCGGAGGGCACCGCGGCCGGGGATCTCACGCCTTGCGTCCCACTCCGCCGAAGCCCGAGAAGGCGTACGGGTCCTCGGGCGCGTCCGCGTCCTCCGGGTCCTCGGTTCCCTCGGGCTGCCACAGGGGCATGGACACCACGCCGGGTTCGACGAGCTCGAACCCGTCGAAGAAGCCGGTGATCTGTTCTCCGCTGCGCATCACGAGCGGGTTGCGGATGTCCCGGTAGACGCCGACGGTTCCGGACGCGACCTCCGGGGAGAGGGGGATCCCCTCGTAGGAGGCGTGCGTGAGCACCAGGAGGCTGCCGGGGGCCAGCGCGTCGCGCAGCTCGGCGACGGCGGCGTAGGGGTCGTCCGCGTCCTCCAGGAAGTGCAGGACGGCGACGAGCAGCAGGGCGACGGGGCGTTCCAGGTCGAGCAGCTGCGCGACCTCCGGGCTGGCGAGGATGTCCTGCGGCTTGCGCAGGTCGGCGGCGACGATGCCGGTGCGGTCGTCGCCGGCGAGGACGGCGCGGCTGTGTGCGACGGCCACCGGGTCGTGGTCCACGTAGACGACGCGGGCGTCGGGGCTGGCGGCCCGGGCGATCTCGTGGACGTTGCCGAAGGTGGGGATGCCGGAGCCGATGTCGAGGAACTGGGTGACCCCCTGGGCCACGGCGTAGCGGACGGCGCGGCGCATGAAGGCCCGGTTGGCCTGCATGATCTTGGGAAGGCCCGGCAGGAACTCCATGGCGCGGCGGGCGGCCTGGCGGTCGACCTCGAAGTTGTGGGAGCCGCCCAGGTAGTAGTCGTAGATGCGGGACACGCTCGGCACCGATATGTCGATACCT
Organism: Streptomyces sp. NBC_00597; assembly: GCF_041431095.1. Taxonomy (GTDB): domain Bacteria; phylum Actinomycetota; class Actinomycetes; order Streptomycetales; family Streptomycetaceae; genus Streptomyces. The sequence continues at coordinate 1,262,561 of NZ_CP107757.1, read as the reverse complement.
GGCGGGGCCCAGGCGGGGCGCTCCATCGGGGTCTCCAAGCCGTAGTCCTGCGGGGTCCGTCCGGGGTCGGACGCCTGTCCGAGCCGAATGTACTGATCATTGCCCAACGGAGCGAGCAAAAGCGGAAATTGGTGATCCGTTCTTCATCACACACCAAAGGCCTCCTCGGCCCCTCGCGCAGCGAATGACCGAAACCGACAAGTCGCTTTTGAGAATGTGCATGTATATGACCGGACTGGCCTATTCCGTGGCTCAAACCTCTACGGTCTCCGCTCCATCCGTTCAGGCGAACCGCAGCCGAGCTCCGCGTGCGCGGGCGCACGTGAGCCCATGCTCCCCGGGTGAACAGAGCCTGTACCAGACGCCTGCTGGTGGTCCCGGTGCTGCTGTGGGCGGCGCTGTCCGCCACGCCGGCCGTGGCTGATAGCTGCGCCTACGCGACGATCGACACCGGGGACGGCACGGCCGCCGTCGGACTGGTTGCGGTCGCCGGAAGCGGGGCCGCCGCGAGCGGCCGGGGTGGCGGACATCACGGCGACGGGCACGGCGACGGGCACGGCGACGGGCACGGAAACGGCCCCGGCGGCCACCACGGCGACGGCGGCCACAGCGGCCACCACTGCCCACCTCCGCCGCCTCCCCCGCCGTGCCCGCCGAAACCGACCCCCACCCCGACGCCGACGCCGACGCCTCAACCGACCCCGAAACCCACTCCGACACCCGCACCGGTGCCCCCACCCCCGCCGGCCCCGAAGCCCACGCCACCGCCGCCACCGCCAGCCCCGCAGCCGAAGCCCGAGCCCCCCGCGCCGGCCCCGCCGAGGCCGGTGGCCGCCCCGCAGCTTCGAGTGCAGGCGCCGCCCCCGGTGGAGACACCGCCCGCCCCGCCGCCGAAGAAGCCGGTGGCCAGGCCCGCCTACCGCACGGCGGCGGCCAAGAAGGTCGAGCACCACATCTCACCGGTGACCTTCACCTTGATGACCGCGGCTCCCGCGGTGCTCGCGATCGTCGCGCTGCGCCCGCGCTAGACCCGCCCCGCACACCACCTTCGTGACCGATTGGGAGTCATCTTGTCGGAATGGCTCGTCCTGTCCCTCGCGATGGCAGCGGCCTGCGCCGTGGTGCTGTCCATCGCCTTCTTCAACCACCGGCGGATCAGCGAGAACGACGATCCCAACGAGACCCCGGACGTCATCGAGTACATGACGATGATGATCGGGGTGATCTACGCGATCGTGCTGGGCCTGGCGATCGCCGGCGTCTGGGAGGGCCGCGGGGCCGCCCAGGAGTACGTGCGTGAGGAGGCGCAGGCCCTGCACGAGATCAGCGTCCGCTCCGAGGTCTACCCGGCCGAGGTGCGCAAGAAGATCCGCTCCGACGTCGACGCGTACGTGACGTACGTGGTGGACACGGAGTGGCAGGAGATGGCCGACCACGGCGATCTCACCGACCACAGCGGGGAGCTGCTGGAGCGCATCCGCCGGGACGTCACGGACTACGAGCCGCAGACCGACCACGAGGGGCAGGCTTACCAGCCGCTGGTGGACCAGGTCGCGGTGGTCGACGACGCCCGCAGCGCACGCGGCTCCAGTGCCGGGGCCACCATGCCGGGGGTGGTGTGGTTCGGGCTGATCGTCGGCGCCCTGGTGACCGTGGGTCTGATCTTCACCCTGCAGATCAGGCGGTCGTTCCGCGAGATGCTGCTGGCGGGCCTGTTCAGTGCCCTCATCGCGTTCCTGCTGTTCCTGATCTGGGACTTCGACGCGCCGTTCGGGCGGGGCATCGCGGCAACCGCCGAGCCCTTCCTCGCGCAGTTCCCGCATCTGCCGCTCGGCGGCTGAGGCTCCGGCCGGGCCCGGCGAGCGCGCGGCCAAACCGGGGACGGGCCTCCCGTCCCCGGTTCGGCCCACGCCCGTGCCCCATTCGCCCGTTCCTGATCGCGGGTCACGACGCCCGGACCTAGCGTGGCGGACATCGAGGCGCACGACCCCCCACGTGCGGAAACCGTTCCGCGGCTGCTCCTCGGGGATCCGGAGAATCAACCATGGGTGCGATACGTACCAACGCCACAGCCCTGCTGAGCGCCGGCGCCACGGGTGCCGTACTCACGCTCGGCGTCCTCGGCGCGCCCTCCGCGACCGCGGCCGAGGCCCAGCCCGTCACCTCGTTCGGCTTCGCCATCACACCGTCGACGGTCGCCCCGGGCGGCCAGACGGTGCTCTCCGTCAGCGGCTGCAATGCCGCCTACGCCACCGCCTCCTCCGGGGTCTTCGACACCGTGAGCATCGCCCGCGGCCAGACCGCCCGGGTGACCGTGGACCGCGACGCCCGTCGCGGAGCCGTGTACTCCGTCTCCTTCACCTGCAACGGGGAGACCGGTTCGGCGGACCTCACCATCACCGGCGGCACCTCCCGGCCGACCACCAGTTCCACCTCCGCGTCGACCAGCAGGTCGGCAGCCTCCCAAGGTGCCTCCCTCGGTGTCCGCGGCGGTCTGGGCGGCAGCGTGGCCGGGATGGATTCCCGGGAGCTCGGCGCGGGCGCCGCGCTCTTCCTCGCGGCCGCGGGCGGTACGGCGTACGCACTGCGCCGCCGCGCCTCCACGCGCAGCCACTGACCGCCGTCCACGCGCCTCCTCGCCTTCCCGCGACCGTCCTGCGCGGCGGACACCCCCCAACGGGCACCGACCGCCGGTCGCCCCGGATCCCGGCAGGGATTCGGGGCGACCGGCGTTTCCCGGGCTGCGCAGCGCTGAGACCGGGGAGGCCTGCCGTCAGGCCCGCCCGCGCAGCGGACGGCGCCGGCGCATCACGTGGACGCCCGCGCCCAGGGCCGCGACTCCAACGAGGCCCGCCCCGATGGCGGTCTCGGCGGTGGACGGGCCGAACGAGCCGCCGATACCGCCCTGTGCGCCGTTGCCCTGGAGGATCGTGAACCGGTGGGTGGCGACCAGGCTGTTGTCGTTGCACTTGACCGACAGCGTGTGGTTGCCGGGCGAGGCGTGGTTGAAGATCCGGACGGTGGCGAACCCGGTGGAGCCGGCCGACAGGTTCGTCTGGGGAAAGTTGCCGGCCGACCAGACCGTGCCGCCGTGGCGGCATCCGGCCGCGCTGACCTGCATCGTCGAGCCCTGGTGCACGTTGTACGGATTGACGGTGACGTTGCTCGGTCCGTTGCCGGTGTTGCTCCCGTTGCTGCCCGCGGGAGAGCCGCCCAACGGGTCGGACGGGTTCGCGCCGGCGAACGGGGTACTGAGCCCGACGGCTACGCAGGCCGCCGCGGCCACGGTGAGGGCGCGGAGAACACGCATGGTGGAACCTCCAGCGGGAAGCGCCCCGGAGCGGTCGCCCGGGAAGATCGACGAGAACGCCTCCCATCTCGAACCCTCGGGGCGGCTCGCAACCAGCGCATTTCCGGCTTTGGGCCGCAAGGTTGAGCGACACGCCGCGACACGCGCGGCCCGGCTGACGGATCCGCAGGTCACGACCCGTCAGGCATTTATGTGACGAATACCTGGATGGGCGCACCCCTTCCGGCCCCGCCACCCGTTCGCCCTTCACCGATCGCCGTCTTGCGCAAGCAGCCTTAGCGTGCGTGAAGAAAGGGCGTACAGGGGTGGGACAAGAACGCGGGTCGGGACCCCCGCGTCGGGAAGGGAGAGCCATGACCGAGGACGAGAGCGAGCAGCCACCGAGAAGACGATCCCCCTGGGGCGTGCTCGCGCTGGTCATGCTCAGCGGCCTCGCCATGATGCGCAACGGAGCGGACGTCGGCGACGGGCCGCCGCAGCCGGCTGCCGCGGCGGCGGTCGGGGTGCCCGCCGAGCAGCTGCCGGCGGATCCGGCGGGACAGGGTGAGCAGCCGATGCAACAGCAGCAGCCCGCGCCGCCCGCGGAGGTGGAGCCGCTGGAACACTCGTCGGTCCAGCGCATCAAGATCCCCAACATCAAGGTGGACGCCCCGGTGATGCCCGTCGAGCTGGACGCGCAGGGCTGGATCGCGGCGCCGCCTCCGCAGGACCCGAACCTGGCCGGCTGGTACCTCAACGGCATCGCGCCGGGTCAGCGGGGCTCGGCGGTGATCGTGGGCCACGTCGACAACGCGAACGGCCCGGCGGTCTTCTACGGCCTGGGCGCGCTGCGCAAGGGCAACCACATCGAGGTGGAGCGGTACGACGGGCGCACGGCGGTGTTCGAGGTGTACGGCGTGGAGGTCTTCTCGAAGGAGACGTTCCCCGGAGCGCGCGTCTACGGGGACACCGGGCAGCCGGAACTGCGCGTGATCACCTGCGGCGGCGGCTACTCCAAGGCCCGCGGCTACGACGGCAACGTCGTCGTCTTCGCCCGGATGGTGCAGGCCCGCTGAGCGGCCGGCGGCCCCGCCGCAGTGCGCGGGGCCGCCGCCGGGGCCCGCACCATGCCCCGTCCCCCTCCCGGGCCCGGCCCCCGCCCCGCCCGGCTGCCCGGCAGCGCCGCCGCGGGAGACGTCCTCTTCAGCGGGGCGGCAGCGTGGGCAGCGTCATCCGGTAGCCGCGGGACAGAAGTTGGGGCAGGTACGTGCTCACCGCCCGGACGCTCTGCGAGCGGTCGCCGCCCGCGTCGTGGTTGAGCACGATCACGCCCGGCGCCGCGCCCTTGAGGACGTTCGAGACGATCGTGGTCGTACCCGGCTCCGTCCAGTCCAGCGTGTCCACCGTCCAGGCGAGCGGCTCCATGCCCAGCTCGGCCCCGATCTCGAACGCGGCCCGGTTCCACGCCCCGTACGGCGCCCTGAACCACATTGGCGCCTCCCCCACCGCCTGTTGTACGACCTCGCTCGTGCGGGCGATCTCGTCGGTAAGGGCGGGCCGGCTGAGCGTGGGGATGAGCGGGTGGGTCCAAGTGTGGTTGCCGATCAAGTGGCCCTCGGTGGCCATCCGGCGCAACAGGTCCCGGTTGTCGGTGGCCATCTCCCCGCAGACGAAGAACATGGCACGGACGTCGTACCGGGCGAGGGTGTCGAGGATGGCCGGGGTGTAGCGGGGGTCCGGCCCGTCGTCGAAGGTGAGCACCATGGCGCTCGCGGTGCGGGCGTCGGGAGGCAGTTGCAGGATGGGCCGGGTCCGTACGGCGGGCTTGGCTGCGGGCGCCCGCAGCGGCGTCTCGGAGGTCATGGGGCTCAGCCGGTACGCGGCCTGCCCGGGAGCCTGCGGACGCAGGGCGCGGGCTCCGCCCGGTCCGGCGGCTCCGCCGGGCCCCGGCGCCCCGACCGCCGTGCCGCCTCCGGGGGCCGCGCCGAGGCCCGCGCCCGGTGCGCCGCCCGCCGCGCTCTGGCCGGGTGCGCCGGTCTCGCCGCCGGTGAGCAGTCCGGAGGCCGCGGCGATTCCGAGGAAGACGGCGGTACGCAGGAGCACGCGTCGCCCTACTGTCGGCTCGTCATTTTTCATTATTACTACGTATCAACGACATCCCCGCAGATGTCGAGAGGCACGAACGCGCGGGCCTCCCCTCACCCGATCAGCCGCGCCGCACCAGCGGGAAGGGCAGCGTCTCGCGGATCGTGAGGCCCGTGAGGAACATGACCAGCCGGTCGACGCCGATGCCCAGACCGCCGGTCGGCGGCATCGCGTACTCCAGCGCGTCCAGGAAGTCGTTGTCGAGTTCCATCGCCTCCGGGTCGCCGCCCGCCGCGAGCATCGACTGGGCGGTGAGCCGGCGCCGCTGCTCCACCGGGTCGGTCAGCTCCGAGTAGGCGGTGCCCAGTTCGGTCCCGAAGGCGACCAGGTCCCAGCGCTCGGCGAGGCGCGGGTCCTTGCGGTGCTGCCGGGTCAGCGGGGAGACGTCGGTGGGGAAGTCCTTGTAGAAGGTGGGAAGCTTGGTCTTCTCTTCCACCAGGCGCTCGTACATCTCCAGCACCACGTCGCCGCGGGTGTCCTCGGGCGCGTTGGGCACCTTGGCCCGGTCGCAGAGCCGGCGCAGGACGTGTTCCGCGGTGTCGGCGTCGACCTCCTCGCCGAGGGCCTCGCTGATCGCCCCGTACATCGTCTTGACCGGCCAGGGTCCGGAGATGTCGTGGACGACGAGCTTGCCGTCCGGGCCCGCCTTGTGGGCGACCGGCGAGCCGAAGGCGGCGGTCGCGGCGCCCTGGATCAGCTCGCGCGTGAGGTCGAGCATCACGTCGTAGTCGGCGAAGGCCTGGTACGCCTCCAGCATCGTGAACTCGGGGTTGTGCTTGTAGGAGACGCCCTCGTTGCGGAAGGTGCGGCCCATCTCGAAGACCTTCTCCAGGCCGCCGACGCACAGCCGCTTCAGGTACAGCTCCGGCGCGATGCGCAGGTACAGGTCGAGGTCGTAGGCGTTGATGTGGGTCCGGAACGGCCGGGCGTTGGCCCCGCCGTGGATCTGCTGGAGCATCGGCGTCTCGACTTCGAGGTAGCCGCGGTCCAGCAGTCCCTGGCGCAGCGCCTGGACGGCCGAGGAACGGGCCCGTACGACGTCCCGCGCCTCGGGGCTCGCGACCAGGTCGAGGTAGCGGCGCCGGACGCGCGCCTCGGGGTCGGCCAGGCCCTTGCGCTTGTCGGGGAGCGGGCGCAGGCACTTGCCGGTGAGCTGCCAGGAGGTGACCAGGAGGGACGGCTCGCCGCTGCGGCTGGCGCCGACCTCTCCGCTCGCGACGACGTGGTCACCGAAGTCGACCTGGGAGGTGAAGGAGTCCAGTACGTCGGGGCCGCTCTCGTCGCGGGTGAACATCAGCTGCACGTCCCCGGACCAGTCGCGCAGGACGGCGAAGACCACGCCGCCGAGGTCGCGCACGAGCATCACCCGGCCGGCGAGGGCGGCCTGTTCTCCGGATCGGGCGCCGGGCCCAAGTGCGGGGCGCGCGGCCGACAGCTCGGCCACGGTGTGGGTGCGCTGCCGGATGCCGACGGGGTACGGGTCGGTGCCGGCCGCCCGGATGCGCTCCAGCTTGTGGTGGCGGACCCGGACCTGTTCGGGCAGCCGCTCGGCCCGCGCCGCCCTTGCGGCCTCCGCCCCCACGAGGTCCAGCCCGAGGGAGTCGATGGGGGGCAACCCTTCTGTGCTGGCGGGTGCGGTCAGGCCCCGGGCGTGCGCGTTGCCCCAGAGTTTGCGCAGGCTGGGTACGGAGACGAAGCCCTCTGCGATGCCGGACGCGAGGCTGACCCGGGCGAGCGAGCCGGCGTCCTGGTAGCAGAGGAACCGCGGGTACCACTCGGGCCCGTACTTGACGTTCGAGCGGTACAGGGCCTCCAGCTGCCACCAGCGGGAGAAGAACAGCAGCAGTTTGCGCCACAGCTTGAGGACCGGGCCGGCGCCGATCCGCCCGCCCTCCTCGAAGGCGGAGCGGAAGACGGCGAAGTTGAGGGAGATCCGGTGCACGCCCAGGCCCGGGGCGGCGGCGCACAGCTCGGCGACCATGAACTCCATGACGCCGTTGGGGGCGGTGCGGTCGCGGCGCATCAGGTCCAAGGAGATGCCGTCCTTGCCCCAGGGGACGAAGGACAGCAGGGCGATCAGCTCGCCCCGGGCGTCGAAGGCCTCGACGAGCAGGCAGTCCCCGTCGGCGGGGTCGCCGAGCCGGTCCAGGGCCATGGAGAACCCGCGCTCGGTCTCGGTATCGCGCCAGGTGTCGGCGCGGTCGATGATCCACTGCATCTCCTCCTCGGTGAGGGCGGAGTGGCGGCGGATGATCGTGGTGGCTCCGGCGCGCTTGACGCGGTTGACGGCCTGCCGGGTCACGCGCATGTCGCGGCCGTCGAGGTCGAAGTGGGCGACGTGCAGGATCGCCTCGTCGCCGAGCTGGAGGGCGCTGAGCCCGGAACGGGCGTACGCGGTGGCCCCGTCCTCGGAGGCGCCCATGACGGCGGGCTGCCAGCCGTGGCGGCGGGCGACGGTGAGCCAGGCGTCGACGGCGGGGCTCCAGGCGGCGGGGTCGCCGACCGGATCGCCGCTGGCGAGGCAGACGCCGGCCTCGACGCGGTAGGTGACGCCGGCCCTGCCGTTGGGGGCGAAGACGACGGCCTTGTCACGGCGGGTCGCGAAGTAGCCGAGGGAGTCGCTGCGGCCGTAGGCGCCGAGCAGGGCGCGGATGCGGGGTTCCTCGTCCCCGTGCAGGGCGGCGGTCAGGCGCTGCGAGCGGAACAGGGTCGAGGCGGCGTTCAGCAGGGCGAGGGCGCCGAAGAGGCCGAGGAAGAAGTACAGCGGGCGGGGCGGCTGGCCGTCGAACTGGCGGGGCGAAACGAGGCCGCCGAAGACCTGCCGGGCGGCCCAGTCCAGCCATTGCCCCTTGGGCAGGGTGCCGGGGAACAGGGCGACCAGACCCCAGCCGAGCAGCACGGCGACGAGCAGCCCCAGGCCCAGGACGAACAGGGCGCGCCAGAAGGCTCCGGGCCGGGAGGCGGCGTAGAACTCCTTGCGGGCGGCGATCAGGATCCCGAGGGCGGCCACGGCGAGGCCCATGGAGGGCCCGCCGATCCAGTAGTACTCGTCGGCGATGATCAGGACGTCGACCAGGACGAGCAGGGCCAGATAGCTGACGACGATCCACCAGGCGACCTTCTTGCGGGTGCCGAGGGCGGCGGCGAGCAGGAACAGGAAGACGGCGTAGGCGAGGTTGGCGCTGACGGGCACCACGATCGCGTCGAGGAAGCGCACGACGTGCCGCAGGAGGTGCCGCAGCGTCGGGGAGAGCGCCAGGAGGGCGCACAGCAGTCCGAGCGTTCCGAAGAACGCCGCGAACGCGTCGGGCACCCGGTTGAGGAATCGGTTCCGCGTTCCCCGGGTCTCCTCCGTGGTGGCACTCATGGTTCGCACTGTAGGGAGGCCCGCGCCGCCGCGCGCGGCGAAGGACATAACGTGGGGAGCGTGACAGAGCACGTGAACACGGGATTCGAACGCGGTACGGACGGCCCCAAGGTGATCCTGGCCGGCGTGGACGGGTCGGAGTCCTCCCTGCGGGCGGCGGCGTACGCGGCGGGGCTGGCCCGGCGGCAGAACGCGCTGCTGGCGCTGGTGTACGTCCAGCCGGTGATGCCGGCCGGGGCCTCGCTGGGCGCGCCGGTGGCCGACACTACGGGGGAGATCGCCGAGGGCCTGGTGGCCGAGATCCGGGAGGCGGCGGAGCGGCTCAAGGGCATCTACGAGGTGCGCTGGCAGTTCCACACCTTCCGCGGCGATCCGTACGCGGGGCTGGTGAGCGCGGCGCAGGAGCTGACGGCGGACGCGGTGGTGGTCGGTGCCTCGGAGCAGGCCGGACACCGCATCGTCGGTTCGGTGGCGGTCCGGTTGGTCAAGGCGGGCCGCTGGCCCGTCACGGTGGTTCCGTAACGGGCCGGAGGCGCCGGCCGGGGAGACCCGCCGGGGGGGCTACTTCGCCATGGTCAGGCCGTCCTTGGCCGCGCCGCGGCCAAGGACGGCCTCGCTGACGGCGTCCTGGGCGCTCTCGTACTCGTCGTGCCCGGGGTCCTGGGCGAGGGCGGCGGGCAGATTGACGACCTTGCCGGCGGACAGGTCCATCATCTGGGGGATGAACTCGGCCTTGACGACCTGCCAGCGCCCGCCCGCGGCGGCCGGTGGGGCGAAGGTGAAGCGGCCGATCGAACCGTAGTTGCCGCGCATGTCCCGCGCGCCGGAGTAGTTGAACATCTCGCCGGCCACCTGGTCGCCCATGCCGTAGATGATCCACGTCCCGTTGACCTTCTCGTAGGCCTGCGGGATGTGCGCGTGCGTGCCCAGGATCATGTCGATGTCGGGGCGCCCGCCGGTCTGCGAGGCCGTCAGCTCCTTGCCGAGCGAGAGCTGCTTCTCGTCCGGCTCGGTCTGCCATTCCGTGCCCCAGTGCAGGCTGACCAGGACCACGTCGGCGCCCGCCTTCCGGGCGGCCCGGGCGTCCGCGATGATCTTGTCCTTCTCCATCAGGTTGACGGCCCAGGGCCGCCCCTCCGGCATCGGGTAGCCGTTCGTGTCGTACGTGTACGCCAGGTGCGCGACCTTCGCGGAGCCCGCCGAGTACACGGTCGGCGTGGCCGCTTCGGCCGCCGTACGGGCCGAACCGGCGTGCTTCAGACCGGCCTCGTCGAACTTGTCGAGGGTACGCCGCAGCCCTTCGGCACCGGCGTCCAGCGTATGGTTCGAGGCCGTGGAGCAGCCGTCGTACCCGGCGTCCTTCAGCCCGTCTGCCACTTCGGGCGGGGACTGGAAGGCCGGGTAGCCGGTGAACGGCCCGCCGTCCTCCCCGTACACGGTCTCCATGTGGCAGATCGCCAGGTCGGCGGCCGAGACCACCGGCTTGACCAGGGAGAACATCGGTTTGAAGTCGTGGCCGTCACCCTCGGCGTCGGCCGCCGCCCGCTTGATGACCGAGTCGTGCGGCAGCACGTCGCCGGTCGCCACCAGGGTGAAGCCCTTCGCGGCGCCGTCGGCCCGGGCCGAGTGGGACCCGGAGCCGGTGGACGGGGCCGGGGCACGGGAGTTGCCGAGACGGGCCGGCGCGGGCTCCTTGGTGGAACAGCCTGCGCTGGCCGCGGCCAGGAGGACTGCCGACAGGAGCACTAAGGCCTGCCGGGTGCGCTTGGTCATCTGAGCCAGCTCTCATTAGTAGGACTATCCGATCATCTGTAATCCATAGGGAGAGACGTCACCAGTCGGACTACGGCTGCGAGGGAGGACGCCCCTCCGCATCCGGGCGGCCGTTCGCCGCGCCGTTCGACCGTTCACCGACGGGCGCGGCCGCCCACCGGTTGACCGGGGTGCTTGGGCGCAACGCCGGGACGGGACGGTTCCCGGGGCGCTCCGTGCAGGTGAGGGTGGGTCCGTCGGAGCCGAACGGACCCAGGAAGGAGCCACTCGTGCCCCTCTCCCCCACCCTCCCGCGCACGGACCCCGAGGCACTGGCCGAACTCCAACGCGACCACGGGCGGGCCCTGTTCGGTTTCCTGGTCGGCCTCACGGCCGGGGACTCCCAGCGCGCCGAGGACCTCGTGCAGGAGACCCTGGTCCGGGCGTGGCAGCACCCGGAGGTACTGGAGAGCGATCACGAGTCCATGCGGCCCTGGCTGTTCACCGTGGCGCGGCGCCTCGCGATCGACGCCCGGCGCGCACGGCTGTCCCGACCGCAGGAGGTGGACCCGGAGGGGCTGGAGCAGGCGCCCGCACCCGAGGACACGGTGGCCGGCTCGGTCACGGCGATCGATGTCCGGCGGGCCGTCGGCTCCCTCGGGCCGGAGCACCGCGAGGTCCTGATGCAGGTCTACTTCCAGGACCGCTCGGTGGCCGAGGCGGCGGCGGAGCTCGGGATCCCGGCGGGAACGGTCAAATCCCGTACGTACTACGCGCTACGCGCCCTGAGGAAGGACCTCCAGGGGTACGGCTACGGGCTCGGCGCCTGATTCCGGCGCCCCATCCCGGCGCCCGGTCGAGGGAGGCCGCGTGGCGAACGAAACGAATACATGCGGATCGGACACAAAACGCATCGAAATCGGCCTCAGAGCGTTCAAGTTGGGTAAACATCCCCCGTTCCGCGAGTCACTCGGTGAAGGCTCATGGCTGACGACCGGAAGCTCGACGCGCGGGAGAAGGTGGAACGGTGCAGCCCGAGGGTACGAACGGCACCAGTGACGGCGGGCTCGCGGTGCCCATGGCATGGCTCTATGCGGAGTACATCGCCGACGAACTGCTGCGCACGGGCCGGCTGATCCCGGTCAGTACCCTGGAGTTCCGCGCCGGGCGGGACACGCTCGCGCTGACGATCTACCTCTCCGACGCAGCCGGCGAGCTCTCCGGGATCCGCGTGGTCTCGCAGCTCGATGAATGGCTGTCGCTGACAGCGTACGGGCATCCCTGGCGCGACTGGGTGGACACCCGGTTCCTCGCGCTGGGCGAGGAGGCCAGGGAGCGCGGCCGCGGCGAGGACCCCGACCTCGAACTGGCCCGGGCCGCCTGGCGCTGGCTGGACCGCACGGAACTGTTCGCCACCAACCTCGACCCGGGCCGGCACGGCCACACCGACACCCCGGCGGGCCTGGACGAGAACGCGCGGGTGTGGACCCCCGCGTGGCAGCTGGGCCTGCCGTTGGGCCACTTGGCGATGCACCTGTTCTGACGAACCATCATCATGCAGGACTTCCAGGGCCGTTACGGCGCTCGGGCGCTGCTTCGACGCTGCTTCGGCGCTGCTCCGGTGTTCTGCCGCGGGCGCCGGGGTCAGCGGTCCCGGTGCGGGCCCGGCGCCTCGGCCGGATCCATCACCAGGCCGGTGAAATCTGCCTCGTTGCGCTCGGCCCGGGTGACGTACCAGCGGGCGATCAGCCACATCGCCGGATACACCACCAGCCCGAGGGCCACCCAGACCGGCGGCCCAGATGCGGAGCGCGGCAGCGCGAACAGCACCGGCAGCGTCCCGACGAGCAGCGTCAGGACGCCCAGCGCCCCGAGCCCGGCCCGGAGCTGGCTGCGCATCAGCGCCCGTACGTAGGTGGCGCCCAAGGTGGTCTGTTCGGAGATCTCCGAACGGGCCGGGGTGTGCGCCGGCGGTCGGCGGCGGGCGCCGCGCGGCACACCCGTGACGACCTCGCGCCGGGACGGCGACGGCGGCTGCTGGTGCCGCGACGGCGGCTGCTGCTCGGCCATGGGGCCGGAGTCTACGCAGGGCGACGTCATTTGAGGAGGCGGGACAACCTCCGGTCCGCGAGGGGCTTGCCGCCGGTCTGGCAGGTCGGGCAGTACTGGAGCGAGGAGTCGGCGAACGACACCGACCGGACGGTGTCCCCGCACACCGGGCAGGGCTCCCCGTCCCGGCCGTGCACCCGCAGCCCGCTCTTCTTCTCGGCCTTGAGGTTCCCGGCGGCGACGCCGTGCGCCCGCTCGACGGCCTCGCGCAGGGTCCGCCGGACGGCCTCGTACAGGTGGGTGACCTGCTCCTCGTCGAAGGAGGTGGCCAGTTTGAAGGGCGAGACCTTCGCCGCGTGCAGGATCTCGTCGCTGTAGGCGTTCCCGATCCCCGCGATGACGCTCTGGTCGCGCAGCACGCCCTTGATCTGCCGCCGCTCTGCGGTGAGGAGCGCGGCGAACGCGTCCCGGTCGAACGCGTCGGCGAGCGGATCAGGACCGAGGCGGGCGATGCCGGGCACCTCCCGGGGGTCGCGGACGACGTATGCGGCGAGGCGCTTTTGGGTGCCGGCCTCGGTGAGGTCGAAGCCGCCGCCGCCCTCCAGGCGGACGCGCAGGGCGAGCGGCCCCTTGCCGGGGCGCGGCGGCTTGTCGGGCAGGGTGTCCTGCCAGCGCAGCCAGCCGGCCCGGGCCAGGTGGGTGACGAGGTGGAGCTCGCCGATCCGCACGGCGAGGAACTTGCCGTGGCGGGTGGTGGCACCGGCCCGCTGCCCTTCGAGGGCGGTGAGCGGCGGTTCGTACGTCTTGAGCACGCTGACGGCGAGCGGGAGGACGCGTTCCACCACCCGCCCGGCGAGGTGCTCGTCGAGGAACTCCCTCAGGGCCTCGACCTCGGGCAGCTCGGGCATGCACCCAGCCTCCCCCGCCGCCCCCGCCCCGGCTACCCGAACCGGGAGCTGCGCACCGGGCCGGGTGAGCGGACGCGGTCGCGCGGGCCCCGGAGCCATCCGGTGGCCACGGCCTCGGTGAAGGTCCGCAGCGCCCGGTCCGGGTCGGCGGGGGTCTGCCCGTCGCCCTCGTCCGGGGTCGGGTCGGCGGTGACGATGTCGCGGGCGAGCTCCTCGGCGGGCCGGGGGTCGGCGGGCCGCGGTCCCTGCTCCGCCCACGGGGCGACGGTGTGCTGGGCCAGCAGGCCGCTGACGTCGGCGGTCACGGCCGGCGGGTCGGTCCAGCAGGTGGCGTGCTCGTACAGGACCTGGCCGTCGGTGCGCCCGTGCAGGCCGGACAGGAGCTCGGTGTCGTGGGCGTTCAGGTCGTACGCCACCACGAGGGTGTCCGTGCGTGCCGGATCGTACGGTACGGCGGGCAGCCCGAGCAGCTCGGCCGCCGCCAGCCCGATGGCCTGGCAGGGCCGGCCGGGCAGCAGGGAGACGGTGCCGGGGCGGCGGCCGGCGGCGTCCAGGACGAGGCCGAGCCGGTGCAGGGTGTGGCGGCACAGGGCGGGCTGGTCGCCGAGGTAGGCGTAGCGGCCGGTCATGCCCGCGTCGAAGCCGTACGGGGAGAGGGTGGCCAGCAGGCCTCCCGTGAGGGCGAAGTGCCAGCCGCGCAGGTCCTGGCCGCCGAGTGCGCCGGCGGCCTCGGCGAGCGCGGTCCGGGCGAGGATCCGCCGCTGCCGGTCCCGGGCGCCGAGCCACCGGGTGTCCTCGGGGTCCGGCAGGGCGGCGGCCGTCCGGCGGGCGGTGTCGAGGTCGCCCGCGAAGAGGGCGTTGTGGACCAGCAGGTACCGCTCGGGCCAGGGAGCCAGGGCGGCACCCCGCCCCGCGAGCAGGGCGGCGGCCTCGCCGTGCCGGTGCTCGTCCTCCAGGGCGGACGTCAGTTCCTGCAACAGCCTCCGGGAGTCGGGCACCAGGGCGAACGCCCGGCGCAGCGGTGCCACGGCGAGGAACGCGATCCCGTGCTCGACGCAGCCGTAGCCGAGGTCGTAGAGCGCCTGGGGGTCGTGGGGCTTGCGGGCGGCGGCCTTCGCGGCCCGGGCGAGGTCGTCGAACCCGGCTGCTTCGGCCAGGTGCCGCGTCGCTTTCGCGAGGTCGGCCAAGGGGGCGGTCTCGGCGTGGGGCCGCAGGCTGCGCACGGCTCCGGGAAGATCTCCGGCCTTGATCAGCCGGCGGACGTCGTCAGTCATCTGGGTCATCGCGTTGATCATCCGCCACGGCTGCCGGCGGCCGCAACGGATTTGGTGCCGGCCGGACCGCGCGGTGCGGGTCAGGACATCACGAACTCGCACCAGACGCATTTGCCGCTGCCCCGGGGTTCCACGCCCCAGACGTCCGACAGGCGGTCCACCAACATCAGGCCGCGGCCCGAGACGCCCGAGACGCCCGCCTCGCGGCGGCGCGGCAGTGCGCTGGAGCGGTCCTCGACCTCGACGCGGAGGCGGCGGTCGGGCCCCGTCAGGACCCGGAGGGTGACGATCGCCGGGCCGTCCGTGTGCATGAGGGCGTTCACGATGAGCTCGTCGGCGACGAGTTCGATCTCGTCGGCCCGGTCCCGGGCGCCCCACGCGCGCACCGCCGCGCCGATCATGTGGCGGGCGGCGACCAGGGCTTCCGGGTCGCCGGGGGCCACGTGCTGCTGGAGGCGGCCGCCGCTCTGCGGGGCTTCCTCGGCCTCGCGGCGCAGCAGGAGGAGGGCCATGTCGTCGTCGCCGCCCCGCTCGTCGATCACCTCGCAGAGCCGGTCCGCCAGCCGTGCGAGGTCCGCAGGTCCGCTCCGGACCAGGGCGGTGAGCAGCTGGATCCCGTCGTCGAGGTCCGCGCCGGGGTGTTCCACGAGGCCGTCGGTACACAGCAGGAGCGTTTCGCCCGGGTCCAGTTCGACGGTGGTCACCGGGTACGCCAGGCGGCCGAACTCCGCCGACAGGCTCAGCGGCATGCCGCCCTCCACCGGCAGCCGCCGGCAGTCCCCGTCGCGGGTGCGCAGCAGGGGGTCGATGTGCCCGGCGCGGACCACTTGGAGCACGCCGGTGGAGAGGTCGGCCTCCACGTAGGTGCAGGTCGCGAAACGGTCGGTGTCCAGCTCGTGCAGGAAGACGGAGGCCCGGGCCATGACCGTGCCCGGTGCGTGGCCTTCGGCGGCGTACGCGCGCAGCACGATGCGCAGCTGGCCCATGACCGCCGCCGCGTGGGTGTCGTGGCCCTGGACGTCACCGATGACCGCGCCGACCCGGCCGCCGGGCAGCGGGATGACGTCGTACCAGTCGCCGCCGATGTCCCGGCCCATCCGGGCGGAGCGGTACCGTACGGCGATCTCCGCACCGGGCACCGAGGGGATCCGGCGCGGCAGCATCGCCTGCTGGAGGCCTTCCGCCAGGTCGTGCTCCTGTTCCAGCAGCATCGCGCGCTGGAGGCTCTGCGCGATGCTGCTGCCCAGGGCGACCAGCAGGTTCCGCTCGTCCTGGGTGAAGCCGTCCTTGTCCTGGTAGAGCAGTCCGATCGCGCCGATCGGGCGGGCTTGGGCGATCAGCGGCAGGTAGGCGGCCGCCGAGATCCGCATGGACGAGATCTTCGACCAGAGCTCGGGATAGCCCTCGGCGAATTCCTCCGCGGAGTCGAGGAAGCGCGGTTGCAGCGAGCGGACGACCTCGCTCATCGGGTACTGCTCGTCGATCCGGGTGTACCGGGTGCCGGGGACGAAACTGTCCTGGGGGCCCTCGGCCACGAGGTGGATGCGCCCGGCCTCGACGAGGCCCATCACCATGCCCATGGAGCCGAGCCGCTCCAGACCGTGGGCGTCGCCGATGACGTCGATGACGTCCCGTACGGTCCGGGCGTGCGCGAGGGCGGCGGTGGTGCTCTCGACCACCGAGGTCTGGCGGCGCCGCTCCTCGTCGAGGCCGAGGCGTTCCGCCGAGTGGCTGAGCTCCTCGGTGGCGTCGCGGACGATGCCGATGATCCGGAACGGGCGGCCGTCGGGGCCGCGCATGACGCGGCCCTGGGTGTGCGTCCAGCGCAGCCGCCCGTCCTTGCAGCGGATCCGGAAATAGGCGCCGTAGCTGTCTTCGCCGCTCTTGAGGGCGCTGGAGACGAGGGCGTCGAGCCGGGTCTGCTCGGCGGGCGGGACCCGTGGGGAGAGGGACTCGGGCCGTCCGTCGTACGCGTCGGGCGTCGTGTCGAACACGTCGAGGGCAGCCGCGTCCAGGTGCATGAGACCGGTCTCCAGGTCCCAGTCGAAACTGCCCATGCGGTTCAGCGAGAGCGACCGGTCCGGGTGTGCGGGCCAATCGTCCGGCAGCGATACGGTGGTCGGCACCGGTCCACCATGACACACCGGCCGGTCAGGCGCTCCCCAGCGAGGAGACGGGGTCCGAGTGGGACCGGCGCCGGTCCGGGGCGCCGAACGGGTCGTACGGGGAGCCCTGGTCGTACGGGGCGAACGGGTCGCCCGCGTCGCGCGGCAGCGGCATCGAGCCGTCGGGTTCCGGCTGGTGCCCCGGGTCGGCCGGGCCCTGCGGGGGCAGGTCCGGCGGAAGGTCGGCGAGCGGGTCGGCCAAGGGGTCCAGGGGGTCGGAGGGGGCTCCCGGGGGTACGTCGCCCGGCTGGTTCCGGGGCGCGTCGGAGCGCGGAGGTGCGGGCGGCTGCGCGGGCCGCTGCCGCTGCGGGGCCGCCGGCGTGGGCTGGCCGGGCTGGGCGGGCTGGGCGGGTTGGGCCTGCTGCTCGCTCTGCGCCGGCACGCAGTCCGTGGCCTGGGGGGCCGGGACCCCGGCGGGTCCGCTGGGCGGTTTGGGCGGGGCCGGCGGCGCGGTCCGGGCCAGGCCGTTCGCCCCGGCGCCCGCGCCGTCGTTGGTCTCGGGCGGGGCGCACGGTTCCGCCGAGGCGGCTCCGGGCGGGGTCACGGGGCCGACGGGGATGCCTTCGGCCGGGTCGTACGCGGGGACCGGCTGCGGGGTGCGGTCCTGGGCGCCGTCGTCGCCGGTCTTGCGTTCGAGCCAGGTGTTGTCGGCGATGTTGACGATGACCAGGCTCTTGATCGCGTGCTGGGCCGGTTCGACGACGATGACCTGGTGCGGCTGGTAGCCGTTCCACTGGTCGCCCTTGAGCGCCGACCCCTTGGGCGCGCGCGGCGCCTGGAGCGGGTTCCCGCAGGCGCACCGGACCCGGGGCATGCCGTGGTCGTCGACGAGGACGGCGGTGCCGGCCTGCAGGACGGACTGGAAGGCGTCCGCCCGGCCGTCGCGGAAGGCGTGGTTGGTGACGCGGGTGTCGGCGCGCAGGACGACCGGGGTGAGGCCGCGCAGGAACTCGGGGAGCTTCGCCGGCTCGACGGAGACGGCCTGGGCGAAGGCCTTGGCCTTGGCGTCGTCCTCGGTGAGGGCACGCAGCTGCTGTTCCACGTCGCAGCTGCCCAGCCGCCTGGTGCCGCCGTAGAGGCCGGGGGTGTCCGCCTTGACGGTCCGGACGCCCTGGCCCGTGGGGTTGGGCAGCGGGGGCTGCGCGGGGGCCGACTCAGCGGTGGCCGAGGTGGCGGTGAAGGGGTCGGGGCCGGCCGAGGCGACGGGCTGGAGCAGGACCTCCTGGCTCTCGGGGCCGGCCGCGCTCGTGGGTTCTTCGGGGCTGCCGCAGGCCGCGGCGAGCAGCCCGAGGAGCGTGAAGACGGCGGCGCGGAGCGGTGTATGACGGCGCGGAGCCTGACGGTGTGTCGGTACGTGCACGTTTATCTCCCTTTTCGCCCCGGTTGTTCCCTCCTGTCTGCCGTATCCGCGGGAGGGCCGCAACCGGAGCGCCGGGGCGGAGGTGCGGGCGCGTCTTGAACATGTTCAAGGAACCTCGTAAGGTCGCCATTGCGAGTTGAACGCGTTCAAGGCGTTTGGCCGCGCCGGGAGGGGAGTCCGCCGTGACGGTACTGGTGCATCTGATCGTCACCTTGGGCATGCTCTACGTCATCCCCGCCGGCCTGCGTCTGATCGACCCGGCCGGGCTGCGTACGACCGCCCGGGTCTGGCCCCTGCTCGCCGCCCCCGGGGCCCTGTGCCTCTGGCTGCCGCGCGGCGCCGCGGCCACGGCGCTCGCGGCCTGCTACGCCGCGGCCACGGTGGCCCTCGCCGCCCGGGCCCCGGCCCGGCTGCTGCGGGCCCTGCGGACACCGGCCGGCGCGATCCGCGCGCCCGCACCGGCGGAGATCGCCGTGCTCACCGCACTGATCTCTCCGTCGGTCGCCGGGACCGCCCTCGTCGCCGAACGCGCCGGGTACCGGCTGTTCGACTTCGATCTGGACGTCCTGGCGCTGACCGTGCCGCACTTCCACTTCGCCGGGTTCACCGCCGCCCTGGTCGCAGGGCTGGTGAGCCGGGCGGCCACACCCGCGCACGGGGCGCTGTCGCGCTGGGCCGCCTACAGCGTCCCCGGCGGGACCCTGCTCGTCCTCCTCGGCTACTTCGTGGACGACTGGGCGGAGCTGGCGGGAGCGGTGGTCCTGACCGGCGGGATGTGGGCGGTGGCACTGCTGACCTGGCGGGAGATCCGCCCCGCCGCACGGGACCGCGCCACCGGGGCGCTGCTGGCGACCTCGGCCGCGGTCCTGGTGGCCACCATGCTGCTCGCCCTGTGGTGGGCGCTCGGCGAGGCCACCGACCTCGTACACCCCACGTTGACCTGGATGGCCGCGACCCATGGTCTCGGCAACGCGCTCGGCTTCGCCCTGTGCTCGCTGCTGGCCTGGCGCCGGCTGACCGGGGACGCCGCCCGACCGGAGGAGACCACCCCCATGACCCGACTCATCAGCACCACCAGCACTCGCGGCAGCGGCAGCACTCGCGCGAGCGGCAGCGGCAGCACCGGCAGCAGCAGCTCCTTCAGCTACGCCGACCGGGGAGCGACGCAGCACCGCCCGCTGCCCGCCGGATACAACCACCTGCACCACCGCACCCGGATAGGTCACGGCCAGGCCGTCTTCGAGACCGCCGGGACCGCCGTCACCACCTTCGGCGCCCACCGGGCCTCCGGCATGCTGATCCGGGCCGGCCACGGCTCGGTCCGGCCCGGGAGCCGGGTGGTGGTCGGGATCGGCTGCGGGCCGGTGCGGATCAGCGCGCCGTGCCAGGTGGTCTGGACGGCGTACGAGCCCGCGCGCATCGGCTTCGCGTACGGGACCCTGACCGGCCACCCGGAGTGCGGGGAAGAGTCCTTCATGGTGCACCGGGACCCCGACGGCACGGTGTGGTTCGAGGTGACCGCCTTCAGCCGCCCCAGCGCCTGGTACACGCGCCTCGCGGGCCCGGTGGTTCCCTTCCTCCAGCGGTGCTACGCCCGCCGGCTCGGCCGCACCCTGCGCAAGCTGGCCGCCGCGGCCTGATCCGCCCGATACTGGAGGGGATGGACTGGTTCACGGCGCCCGGTTACTGGCTGGGCCGGCTGGTCTTCCAGCGGGCCCTCGCCGGCGTCTACCTCTTCGCCTTCGTCGCGGCCGCCCTTCAGTTCCGGGCCCTGATCGGGGCGCACGGCATGCTGCCCGTGCCGCGCTACGTGCGGTACGTGCCGTTCAAAGGCGCCCCGAGCCTGTTCCAACTGCACTACTCGGACCGACTCTTCGCCTGCTGCGCCTGGGCCGGGGCGGCGGTCTCCGCAGCCCTGGCGGCCGGGGCGGGAGACCTCGTTCCGCTGGGCGCGGCCATGGGGATGTGGGCACTGCTGTGGCTGCTGTACCTGTCCATCGTGAACGTGGGGCAGACCTGGTACTCCTTCGGCTGGGAGTCGCTGCTGCTGGAGGTGGGCTTCCTCGCGGTCTTCCTCGGCAACGCGCGGGTCGGGCCGCCGGTGCTGGTGCTGTGGCTGCTGCGCTGGGTGGTCTTCCGGGTGGAGTTCGGCGCGGGGTTGATCAAGATGCGCGGGGACTCCTGCTGGCGCAAGCTGACCTGCCTCTACTACCACCACGAGACGCAGCCGATGCCGGGGCCGCTGAGCTGGTTCTTCCACCACCTGCCGAAGCCCCTGCACCGGGTGGAGTGCGCGGCCAACCACGTGACCCAACTGGTGGTCCCGGTGCTGCTGTTCACGCCGCAGCCGGTGGCCTCGTACGCGGCCGGGATCATCGTGGCGACACAGCTGTGGCTGGTGCTGTCGGGCAACTTCGCCTGGCTGAACTGGCTGACGATCACACCGGCCCTCTCGGCGGTCGACTTCACCGGGTTGGCGGGGCCGCCGCCGGCCGCCGCGTCGGCCCCGGCGCCCGTCTGGTTCGCCGTCCTCGTGTGCGCGGTGACCGTGCTGGTGCTGGTGCTGAGCCGGCATCCGGTGCGCAACATGGTCTCGCGGCGCCAGGTGATGAACCGGTCCTTCGACCCCCTCCACCTGGTCAACACGTACGGGGCCTTCGGCAGCGTGGGCCGGATCCGCGACGAGGTGGTGGTCGAGGGGACCGCGGACCGGGTGCCGAGGGAGGACGGGGCTTGGCAGGAGTACGGGTTCAAGGGCAAACCGGGTGATCCGCGCAAGATCCCGCGCCAGTTCGCCCCGTATCATCTGCGCCTCGACTGGCTGATGTGGTTCGCGGCGCTCTCCCCCGGCTATGCGCGGGAGTGGTTCGGGCCGTTCGTGGAGCGACTGCTGGCGGGCGACCGGGACACGCTGCGGCTGATCCGCCACAACCCCTTCCCGGACGCCCCGCCGACGTACGTGCGCGCCAGGCTGTACCGCTACCGGTTCACCACCTGGCGGGAGCTGCGCGAGACGGGCGCGTGGTGGCACCGCACGCTGCTGCGCGAGTACCTGCCGCCGACCCGGCTCGCCGAGGCCGCCTGGTCAGAGCCCGAGTAGCGCCGCCTCGCGCTCCGCGGAGACGCCGGGGGCCGGCCGGTCGGAGCGCTGCGGGGCGACGGAGCCGAGGGAACGGAGCCAGGCCCAGGTGTCGGCCACGGTCTCCTCGACGGGGCGGCACGCGAGGCCCGCCGCCCGGGCCCGGGTGACGTCGCCGCCGAACATGTAGTCGTGCAGCTCCCCTTCGGGGAGCCAGATCGGCAGCTCGGTCCAGGGCTGGACGCCGGCCTCCTCGATGCGGGCCGGGTCGGTCCAGCGGAGCTCGCCGCCGCCGCCGGTGACGGCCGCGCAGGCTTCGAGGAGGGCGCCCATCGTGGCGTGCCCGACCGGGGAGACCACGTTGTACGGGCCGCCGAGCCCGGCCCCGGCCGCGTCGAGGGTCCAGGCGGCGAGATCGCGTACGTCGATGTACTGGAGCGGGAGTTCCGGCCGGCCGGGGGCCAGGGTGGGGCCGCCGCGGGCGGTCCGGTTCAACCACCAGGGCAGCCGGCCGACGTTCTCGTACGGGCCGATGATCAGGCCGGCGCGCACCAGCAGGGCCCGGTCGCCGAAGGCGTCGACGACGGCGATCTCACCGCCCCGCTTGTCCTCGGCGTAGGCCGTGGCGTCGGCGTCGGCCGAGCCGTCGACCAGCGGGCCGTCCTCGTCGATGCCGGCCGGGGCGGGGTACTTGTAGACCGAGCGGCTGGAGATGTACGCGTAGTGCCCAGCGCGGCCGGCCAGCAGTCGGGCGCTGTCGCGCACCGCGGTCGGGGCGCCGCCCCAGGTGTCGACGACCAGGTCCCACTCCCCCGCAGCGAGGGCGTCCAGGCCGCCGGGAGCGGTGCGGTCGCCGTGCACGGCGGAGGTGCCCGGCGGCGGGGCGTGGTGCCCCCGGTGGAAGACGGTGACGTCCCAGCCCCGGGACAGCGCGTCCTCGGTGATCGCGCGTCCGACGAACTCGGTACCGCCCAGCATCAGTAGCTTCATGCGGACCAGCGTGCCGGGGTCCGGGGGCGGCCGGAAGTCTTGATCGCCCTCAGCGATGACGCTCACGGCGTACGGCGGACGGGAACCTTCGACGCGCCCTGCACGGTCGGCGCAGCACCGCGCCCCCGTCGCCGGTGGGCTCGGGGGCGCTGTGTGAGGTCGTGGCTAGTCGATGCCGGGCAGGATGTGGGACTCCGCCAGGTCGTCCTCATAGCCCGCGAGCCGGATCGGAGCGGACCGGGCCCAGACTTCGAGGCTGCCGAGTTCGTCGGCATGGGGGCGGTTCCGCCGTGCCGGGTACTCCGCCAGCGTCTCGTCGGACTTCGTCGTCGTGTCTGTCACCGCGCACTCCTTTGTGTCGCGTAACCCGGAGGGCGAGCCGCGCGCCGGGCACAAGGGGTAAAGGGTTTCCGGACGCGGTGGCGCCATGGTGGAGCGTGGCCTGGATACGGCCGTCTTGTGACACTCAGAGTACACATATGAGCGCACCCCCGCTCGATGGATTGGCAAAATCCACTCGACGGCTTGATTTCCCCGCGTGTTCAGGAAGTCGTACGCCGGTGTGCCCGTGACGGGTGGTCTGCTCGACGGCGGTAGCACGACTGGAGTACGGGCAGCGGAGGGAGCGGCGGTGACGAGTTCCGGAGTGCCGGGGGCGGCGAGGGTCGACAGCGTCGAGGAGCTGATGGAGCTGCTGCTCGCGTGCCGCGGGGCGTGGGACACGCCCGACCACAGCGGGGACCCGGTCGATCTGCACGATCATGGGCTCCAGACTGCTGCACTCCTGCGCCGCTCGCATCCGTTCGACAAGGAGCTGCAAGTCGCCGGACTCGTGCACGACCTGGGCCACCTGCTGTTCCCCGGCGACGACGCCGGCCACGCCGACCACGCCGCACGGGCGGTCCGTCCGCTGCTCGGGGAGCGGGTGGCCCGGCTGGTGCGGCTGCACGTGCCGGCCAAGCGCTACCTGGCGGCCGTGGAGCCGGGACGGGCGCTGTCCCCGCAGAGCGCGCTGACCCTGCGCGCGCAGGGCGGGCTGATGGACGGGGCGGAGATCCGGGCGTTCGCGGCCGACCCCGACGCGGAAGCGGCCGTGACGTTGCGCCAAGCGGATGACGCGGGCAAGGTCGTCGGGCTCGACGCGGGGGTGATGGAGGACTGGCGTCCGGTCCTGGAGCTGGTGGCGGCGGGGGCGTACGAGCGCACGCCGTGAAACGGCCGTGCCCCGGCCCCCTTCGCGGGGACCGGGGCACGGAGCCGGGTCACGGGGCAGTAACGGAGCCGGCACGCACGGAGCCGGGAGGCGGGTTCGGCACGGAGCCGGGACGCCCGGCCGGGACCGCGGGTCTACCAGTTGGCGGGCGCGTAGTCCTTGAGGAAGACGCCGTAGAGGTCCTCGCCGGACTCGCCGCGCACGATCGGGTCGTAGACCCGGGCCGCGCCGTCGACCAGGTCGAGCGGGGCGTGGAAGCCCTCCTCGGCCAGGCGCAGCTTGTCGAAGTGGGGGCGCTCGTCGGTGATCCAGCCGGTGTCGACCGAGGTCATGAGGATCCGGTCGCTCTGGAACATCTCCTGGCCGCTCGTCCGCGTGACCATGTTCATCGCGGCCTTGGCGGCATTGGTGTTCGGGTGCCCCGCGCCCTTGTAGCCGCGGCTGAAAACGCCTTCCATCGCAGAGACGTTGACGATGTGCGCGCGCCCGCTGGTCGCCCTCCGCGCGGCCTCGGCCATGGCCGGCCGCAGCGCGCTGATCAGGATGAACGGCGACGTGTAGTTGCACAGCTGGGTTTCGAGCAGCTCCACCGGGGAGATCTGGTCGATGGTCTGCACCCAGGTGTTGCTCTCGACGACGTCGGGCAGCAGGCCGCCGGCGTCGATGGCGGTGCCGTCGAGGTGCCGGGCGATGCTGGCGTTGCCCGCGACCAGGGCGAGGTCGGCGACCTTCTGCGCTTCGAGGCCGCTCACGCCGACGGGCAGGGCCGCCAGGCCGTCGACCGCTCCGGAGTTGAAGGCGCCGATGACGTGGTGGGCGGGGAGCTCGCCGGCGGGGAGCGGGGCGCTCTCCCCCTCGACCAGCGCCGCGTAGGCCGAGGGCAGGCGGCGCACGGTCTGCGTCGCGTTGTTGATCAGGATGTCCAGCGGACCGGCCGCGGCGACCTGGTCGGCGAGCGCCACGGACTGGGCCGGGTCGCGCAGGTCGATGCCGACGACCTCCAGGCGGTGCATCCAGTCCGCCGAGTCCTCCATCGCCTTGAAGCGGCGGATGGCATCCTTGGGGAAGCGGGTGGTGATCGTGGTGTGGGCGCCGTCGCGCAGCAGCCGCAGCGCGATGTACATGCCGATCTTGGCCCGGCCGCCGGTGAGGAGCGCGCGCTTGCCGGAGAGGTCGGCGCGGGCCTCGCGCCTGGCGCGGTTCTCGACGGCGCAGTCCGGGCAGAGCTGGTGGTAGAAGTAGTCGACCTCGACGTACCGCGCCTTGCAGACGTAGCAGGAGCGCGGGCGCTGGAGTATCCCGGCGATCCGGCCGGCCTCCGTGACCGAGGAGGGCAGGATGCCCTCGGTCTCGTCGTCGATGCGCTCGGCGGAGCCGGTCGCGGTCGCCTCGGTGACGGCCTTGTCGTTGGCGGTCTTGGCGGCGCGGCGCTCCTGGCGGCGGCGCTGCTTGACCGTGCGGTAGAGGCCCGCGGTGGCGCGGCGTACGGTGATGGCGTCGGGGTGGTCGACGTCGATCTTGTCCAGCTCGTCGAGCACGCTGAGGCAGAGCGCCAGCCGCTCGGGGTCGATGCCCGGCCCGTAGGCGTGGTCGTCCCCGCTCAGGTGGTTGTCTTCGGTCACCGTCATGGCCGCTGCCGTTCCTTGATCACTCGTCCGCGTCCGCCTGCTGCGGAAGTCCTCAAAACCGCCACTGTACGGATCCGACGCGCCCGGGACCAAACCCGTGCGGGCACGCCTCACGCACCGCGACGCTGTGGTCACCATGGGCAGCCTCGTGCGGGCCTGTAATCCTTCCGGAGTATGCCTGGGGTATGACCGATGACCACCTCCAGGAGGAGGAATGGGCAGCTCAGGTCGGGCATTGTGGAATTCATGAGTGCCCTAGCGCTGTCGGTCCTGCTCTGCCTGGTGTCCGCCGTGGCGTACGCGGGCGGCGCGATCGTCCAGGAACGGGTCGCGGTGAGCACGCCCGACCGCCCGTACGCGCCGCTGCGCCGCGCCGGTTGGTGGTGTGCGGTCGGGCTCAACGGCCTGGGCGCCCTGCTGCACGTGGTGGCCCTCGCGTACGGCCCGCTGAGCCTGGTGCAGCCGCTGGGCGCGCTGACCATCGTCTTCGCGCTGCCGATGGCGGCCCTCTTCGTGCACCGCCGGGCGGGCGCTGCCGCATGGCGCGGCGCGCTGCTGGCCACGGTGGGACTGGCCGGACTGCTGGCCCTGACGGACGGGGCCGGGGACCAGCCGCTGGCCGACGGGAAACGGAGCCTGCTGCTGATCGTCACCGCCGCCGGGGTGACCGGGTTGTTCGTGGCGGCGCACCGGATGCACCGGCCGGTGTTGCGCAGCGTGCTGCTGGCGGCCGCGGCCGGCACGGCCTTCGGCATGGCCTCCGTGTTCACCAAATCGGTGGCCGAGTACACCGGAAGTCCGGCGCCGGGCGCGCCCGGCGCACTGTGGCCCGACCTGGTGGCGATCGCCGTCCTGGCGTCCGTCGGACTACTGCTCTCGCAGGCGGCCTACCGGGGTGCGGGGCTGACCGCACCGCTGGCCACGGTGACCGTGGTCAACCCGGTGGTCGCGGCGGCCGTCGGCATCTCGCTGTTCGACGAGGGCTTCCGGTACGGGTCGGCGGGCACGGCGGCGGCACTGGCCAGCGCCGTACTGGCGGCGGCCGGCCTGATCCTGCTCACGGGCGTGCCGCCGCACGTACGGGGGTCAGATGCCGACGCCGCGGCCGCGGAGGTACTTCAGCGGGTCGATGTCGGAGCCGTAGCCGGGGGACGTGCGGATCTCGAAGTGGAGGTGCGGTCCGTTGGTGTTGCCGGTGGAACCGGAACGCCCGATCCGCTGACCTCCGGACACCTGCTGCCCGGCCTTGACGCCGAGCGCCGACAGGTGCGCGTACTGGGAGTAGCGGCCGTCGGCGTGCAGGATGACGACCTGGTAGCCGTACGCCCCCGCCCAGCCCGCGGAGACGATCTGGCCGGGGCCGACGGCCTTGACGGAGGTCCCGGTGGCCACGGGGAAGTCGACGCCCGTGTGGTAGCCGCTCGCCCAGGAGGATCCCGCGACGTGGTAGGCGGTGCCGATGCCGGCGTCCACGGGGGCGACGAAGCCGCCCGAGGCGGGCTTCTGCTGCGCTGAGGCGGGTACGGGAGCGGGCTTTTCGGCCGGCTTCTCGGCGGGCTTCTCGGCGGGCTTCTCGGCGGGCTTCTGCGCGTTCGGTTCCACGGGCTTGACGGGCTCGGCGGTCCGCGGCGGCTTCTCGGGGTTCTGCGCGGGCGGTGCGGCCGGCGGCGCCGGCGCGGCGGTGACGCGCAGCGTCAGTCGCTGACCGGGGAAGATCAGGTTCGGGTCGCCGCCCACCGTGGCCCGGTTCGTCTCGTACAACGCCTGCCAGCCGCCCTCGACGTGCTGGCCGGTGGCGATGGCCGAGAGGGAGTCGCCGGGCGCGACGACGTACGGGTTCGGCAGGACCGAGGTCCCGGTCGGGCGGGGCGCGGCGGTCTGCGGGGCGGCCGGCTTCGCCTCCTGGACCTGGACCTGGGCCTTCACTCCCTGCCCCTGCCCCTGCCCCTGCGGTGAGACGGCGGGCGCGGGGCCGCTGCGGGAGAGTCCGGCCTGCTTCCCGCACACCGGCCAGGCCTGTGGGCCCTGCCCCTTGAGGACCTTCTCGGCGACCGCGATCTGCTGGTCCTTGGTGGCCAGGTCGGCGCGGGCCGCGTACGCGGTGCCCCCGAAGGCGCGCCAGGTGCTCAGGCTGAACTGGAGTCCGCCGTAGTAGCCGTTGCCGGTGTTGATGTGCCAGTTGTTGGTGGACTCGCAGTCGGCGACCTTGCTCCAGGTGTCCACCGAGGCGGCCTGGGCGGTTCCGGCGCCGATCAAAGGGAGTGCGAGCCCGGCGCCACCGGCGGTGACGGCGAGCGAGGCGCGGTTGATGCTGCTCGGCTGGTACCGGCGATGCCGACCCCGTACACCCATGGGAGCCCCCATTGAAGACATCAGGAACCGCACAACTTAACGGGGCGATCAGAGCATGACAAGGGGCGCAACAGGTCGCACTTTCACGGAAGTTGACAAGCTTTCGCATGGCGTTGGATCCGCAGGTATATCTGCCCATGTAGCGTCGCATTCACCCGCACATCGAGGCACTCAGGAGCGCATGCATGAGCAGCACGGCCCAGATCGGCGTCACCGGGCTCGCGGTGATGGGGAGCAACCTCGCCAGGAACTTCGCCCGCAACGGCTTCACCGTCGCCGTCCACAACCGGACGGCCGCGAAGACCACCGCCCTGGTGAAGGAGTTCGGGCACGAAGGCACCTTCGTCGCCGCCGAGTCCGCGAAGGAGTTCGTGGACGCGCTGGAGCGGCCACGTCGCCTGATCGTCATGGTCAAGGCCGGAGAGCCTACCGACGCCGTGATCCGCGAGTTCGCCCCGCTGCTGGAGCCCGGCGACGTCATCATCGACGGCGGCAACGCGCACTTCGAGGACACCCGGCGGCGCGAGAAGGAACTGCGCGAGCAGGGCATCCACTTCGTGGGTGCGGGGATCTCGGGCGGCGAGGAGGGTGCGCTGCTCGGCCCGAGCATCATGCCGGGCGGCTCGGCCGAGTCGTACGCCTCCCTCGGCCCGATGCTGGAGAAGATCTCGGCGAAGGCGGCCGACGGTACGCCGTGCGTCTCGCACGTCGGCCCCGACGGCGCCGGACACTTCGTCAAGATGGTGCACAACGGCATCGAGTACGCCGACATGCAGCTCATCGCCGAGGCCTACCACCTGCTGCGCGAGGTCGCCGGCTACTCCCCCGCGAAGATCGCGGACACCTTCCGGGAGTGGAACCGGGGCCGGCTGGACTCGTACCTGATCGAGATCACGGCGGAGGTGCTGGCCCACACGGATGCCGGGACCGGGCGCCCGTTCGTCGACGTCGTGGCCGACGCCGCCGAGCAGAAGGGCACCGGCCGCTGGACGGTACAGATCGCGCTGGACCTGGGCGTGCCGGTGTCGGGGATCGCGGAGGCGGTGTTCGCCCGTTCGGTATCGGGCCACGCGGAGCTGCGTACGGCCGCCCGGGGGCTCGCGGGTCCGGCTGCCGAGCCCCTCTCGGCGGAGGCGGCGGACGCCTTCGCGGCCCAGGTGGAGCAGGCGCTGTACGCCTCGAAGATCGTCTCGTACACCCAGGGCTTCCACCAGATCCTGGCGGGCAGCCAGGAGTACGGCTGGGACGTGGACCCGGGCGCGGTGGCCTCGCTGTGGCGGGGCGGCTGCATCATCCGGGCGGCGTTCTTGGACCGGATCCGTGCGGCGTACGACGCGCGGCCGGACCTGCCGAGCCTGCTGGCGGACGACGGCTTCGCGCAGGAGATCGGTGCGGCGCAGGAGGACTGGCGGGCCGCTCTGGTGGCGGCGGTGCGCCACGGGATCCCGGCCCCGGCGTTCGCGGCGTCACTGGCGTACTACGACGCACTGCGCTCGGAGCGGCTCCCGGCGGCCCTCACCCAGGGCCAGCGGGACTTCTTCGGGGCGCACACCTACCGTCGCACCGACCGCGAGGGCTCGTTCCACACCCTCTGGAGCGGCGACCGCTCCGAGGTCCGTACGGACTAGCCCGCGTCCCTGCTGAGCGGTCCGGGCTGCGGGATCGGCGCGGGCCCGGGCGGCGGTGGCACCGGATCGGGCTCAGGCACCGGAGTGGGCACCGGCGGTACGGGCCGCGGAATGGGCTCGGGGTCCGGGAACGGACCCGGCCCGGGCGGGGACGGCACGGGATCCGGCTCGGGGGCGGGCGGCTGCGTCATCTCTACGTTTCGCACCATGAGCCCCACCTTCCCTGCAATCGGCGTCGTACGCCCATCGAAAACGGCGCCCCCGGTGGTCTGGGCCACCGGGGGCGCCGTCGCGTGCGCGTGTCGGGATCAGCCGCCGGAGACGGGTGTCCCGTCGAGGCCCGCGGCGGTACCGCGGAAGGCCACGGCGTTCCCGTCGTCCGCGACGGCCCACAGGTCCGTCAGGCCATCGCCGGTGAGGTCACCGCTCGATCCGAGGACCGGGTAGGCCGCCCGGGCGATGCCCGAGGCGATCTTCGCCCGGTTGGCGGCCACGCCCCAGCCGGCGGGGTCGACCTTGCCGTCGGCGCCCTTGACGCCGGCCACGCGGAACACGTCGCCCGGGGCGTCCTGCCGCAGCCACGGGTCGGCGAGGCCGTCACCGTTGGTGTCGCCCGGGACGACCACCGTATGCCCGTCCCGGTCGGCGCCGCCGACGAGGACGGGCGGACCGGAGGCGTCGAGGAGGCCGATGCCGTTGCCGTAGTACGCCCAGAGTCGCTCACCCTGCTTCACCAGCAGGTCGGGGGCGCCGTCCGCGTTGAGGTCCCCCGCGTCGACGACGTCCTCGGCGTCGCGCCAGTGGTCGTCGGCGCTCTCGCATCCGAGGTCGGGGTCGGCGACCGGGCAGGTGACGGTCAGTTCGATGCGCTCGTCGCGGACGGCACCGGTGCCGGGGTTCGGGTACACCCAGAGCTTGTTCTTCCGCTCGACGGCGTTGTGCTCCACCACCACGAGGTCGGTGTGGCCGTGGCCGGACCAGTCGCCGCTCGCGACGACCTTCGTGCCGGCGGGGAAGGTGACTCCGCCGTCGACGGCCGGTGCGAAGGTGCCGTCTCCGCGGCCGGCGGAGAACCGCAGTCGCCCGTCGGAGCCGAGGCTCCACACGTCGCGCAGGCCGTCGCCGTCGAGGTCGCCGGCGCGGTCGGGGCCGCCGGCGCGGTCGGGGCCGCCGGCGGGGCGCTCGTTCGCGTAGAACAGGTAGGTCGCGGTGTCGGAGCGGTTGCCGGCCCCGTCGACGCTGTGGGCGTAGACGAAGTGCGGGCCCTGCGAGGGCGGGGGCAACAAGAACGGCGCGTGGATCAAACGACGGCACGGAGAGCGGCCGTGAGGCCCGGGGCGGGGCTGGCGAGGACCGGAGTGGCCGTCGTGGTCAGGGACGACGCGTCCGCCATCGAAGCCTGGGCCAGGACGATGACGTCCGCGTCCGTGACGGTGTCGGCCGCCCGCGCCGTGAGGCGGAGGTAGCCGGCGGTGTCCCCGGCCTCGAAGCGGGACCAGGCGTCCGCGACCACGTGGGTGGTGACCGAGACCGGGCGGCCGGCCCGCTCGGCCTCCTCCCGCAGGAGGGCGACCGTCGGGTCCAGCGTCGACTCCACGGTGGCCAGGACCGCGACGCGCGCACCCGTACGGACCGCCTCGGAGGCCATCGGGCGGTCGACGCGCAGGACCGGGACGCCGAGCTCCGGGGCCAGGGCCTCCGCGACGGCGCCGATGGTCGAGCAGGTGACCAGGACCGGCCCGGCGGAGCCGTCCAGCAGGGCCCGGACGGCCGGAGCCACCGAGTCCGGGCCCTGCGCACGGGCCCGGTCCAGCAGCTCCGGCACCACGAGGTGGCGCAGTACGGCGTCGGGGTGGTCCCGGTCCCGCAGGGCGTCGAAGACCGGCACGTGGACCGGCGACGTGTGCAGCAGGGTCAGGCCCGTCACCACAGGTCGGGGCTGGCGTCGAGCTGCGCCTTCGCCGCCGCCACGACCTCGGCCGGCGCCTCGGGCGCCTGCTCGGGGTGGCGGGCGGCCCAGCTCGCCGCGTACGGGCACAGCGGCACCACGGGCACCCCTTCACCCGCGGCGATCCCGTAGAAGGCCTTCACCAGGTCCCCGGCGATCCCGCGCCCCTGGTGCCCCGGCTCGACGATGGTGTGCACCGCCACGAGGGCGTGGGGCGCCCGCTCGGTCACGAAGTACGCGATGAGCCCGACCACCTCACCGCCCTCGACGGCGAGCAGCCGTCCGGCCTTCCGGTCGTCCTTGAACTCGATGGCCCCGGTCTGCGACATGGTCCCCGACTCCCCTCAGACAGCCACTGCGTGGGGGCTGCGCTCCTGGTCCGTTCCCGGCACCGGGGCGGATGGGTCCGCGCCCAGTTCCACGATGCGGTTGTCCGCGTCGACGTGTACGACCCGCGGCTTCAGCGCCCGCGCCTCGGCGTCCTCGACCTGTGCGTAGCTGATGAGGATGACGAGGTCCCCCGGGTGCACGAGGTGTGCGGCGGCGCCGTTGATCCCGATGACCCCGGAACCGCGCTCGCCCTCGATGACGTACGTCTCCAGCCGCGCCCCGTTGGTGATGTCCACGATGTGAACGAGCTCCCCGGGCAGCAGGTCCGCCGCATCGAGCAGATCGGCGTCGACGGTCACGGATCCGACGTAGTGCAGATCGGCCTGGGTCACCGTGGCCCGGTGGATCTTGGACTTGAACATGGTACGAAGCATGCGAATACTCCCGATATGTCAGCTCCCTGCCTGCTTCGCGCAGGTCAAGGGCGGTCCCGGCAGCCTACAGCCGTTCGCAAGTTCGGTCAGCTTTCCCCAGGTCTTCCAGGACTCATGCTGACCGATTGCTGACTTCCCTGATGCACCATCACGCTGCTGGAGTGTCGTGTTCCGGGAGCCCTCTGCTTCGACGGCAGCGTGGGATCAGCGCCTCTGGGCCTGCTGGTCGCGGAGTGCACAGGCGCCGCAGACGGGGCACATACCGGGCTTTCAGTTCCATACCTGGAGCGCGAGCAGCGCAGCACTAGTGACCTGAGTCAGCACGCCTGTCACCGGTGTGCCATGCAGGCGGCGCGAGTCGACCTACTGAGGTTTTCAGGGTGGGGTCGGTGGGGTGATGGGTAGTCGGGTGCCGGTGAGGCATCCGTCGATGAGTGCGGGTCGGAGTTGGATGTGTCGCAGGCCTCGGCGGAGGGTGCGGGTGAGGTGGTCTGGGTCGGTGAAGGCGGTGTTGGCCATCGGTTCGCGTCGCAGGAGCGACCAGATGCCTTCGACGGGGTTGAGGTCCGGTGCATACGAGGGAAGTCGGAAGACGGTGAGTCAGTCGCGCTTGGCCGCGTACCGCCTCATGCCGAGGGCCAGGTGTGTGTTCAGGATGCCCCTATGGTTTGTCAAGCAGCGGGAGCCGCCATTGTGACCGCGGGAGGCCGGATGTGTCGGTAGATCTCCCGGGCGACGTAGCGTTTGAGACAGCGGATGATCTCGCGCCTGGACATGCCCTCGGCTGTGCGTCGTTGCAGGTAGGTCCGGGTGCGTTCGTCCCAGCGAATACGGGACTGGACGATGCGGTAGAGGGCGGCATTGGCCTGACGGTGACCGCCGCGGTTCAGCCGCCTGCGCTGGGTTTTGCCGGAGGACTGCTCGACCGGGCTCACACCGCACAAGGCCGCGAACGATGCCTCATCCGTGAGTCTGTCGGGGTTGTCACCTGCGGCGCTGAGGAGGACCGCAGCACTGTCGGGCCCGACGCCCACCAGCTCCAGCAGCTGTGGCCGACAGGCCCGCACAGCCTTGGTGGTGCGCTTGGTCAGCTCCTTGATCTCGTGGGAGAGGTTCTGGACCCGGCGGGCAAGCAGGCGCATCGTGAAGACCGCTTCGCTGTGATCATCGTCGAGTGCCGCACAGGTAGCGATCAGGGCCGGGTTGTTCAGGCTGGTGAGCTGTTCGCGCAGATCGGGGTCGAGGACCAGGAGGACGGCTTTGAGCTGGTTCATCGCCTGGGTGCGCGCCTTGACAGCCGATTCCTTGGCCAGTCGTAGCACGCGCATGTCGGCTGCGGGACCGTCTGCGGTCTTCGGCGTGGTGGTGGCACGTCCTGAAAGAACGGCCCGTGCGGCCGCGTCCGCATCAATGGCGTCCGTCTTGCCGCGCTTGCGCCGGGTGGCACGGTCGGGCTGATTGATCTCGACGACGTCGATGCCCTCCCGCTGCAGGGCCCGGGTCAGTGCGACTCCGTAGGACCCTGTGCATTCAACGCCAGCGCGTCGAAGGACACCGAACGACCGGGCCCAGGAGATCAGTTGCCGATAGCCGACGGCCGTGGTCGGGAACTCCTGGTGCGCGAGCGAGGCTCCCAGGGTGGTGATCACGGCGGCAACGTGGATGTCCTTGTGGGTGTCGACTCCCAGGATCACGTCCTCAGCCAGCGCCGGAACGTGCTGCGTAGTGGTTGTGGGATGGGGCAAGCTGGTGACGGTCACAAGGCTCCTCGGACTGGGGCTGGTGGCCGACGCCGGTCCGGTGGGCGGTCAGAACTGTGATGGTGCCTTGTGCAGCAAAGCCCCTATCGGGACACGCTCACCGGGCCGGCGGCAGCAAGCACCGCCGGGAACCAGACGCCGACAGATCCTGAAAAGGGCACGGCGGCCAGTTGTCCCACGGGTCAGGCGTCCACTCCCAGCGGCACACCGCAAGTCTCACAGTTGTCCCAGACCAGGACGATCGGGCCGCCGAGCTGCGGGTGCGCCCGGACGGCGAGGTCGCGGTAGTCGGTCCACGCGAAGCTCTTACGGGCTCCCTTGAGTGGCATGTGGAAGCGGGGCCGGTAGATCATCCTGCTCTTCCCGCCGGGTTTGTAGCAGCACAGCGCGGCGACCGAGCTGCGGCGGCGGGAGCGCCCCCGGACGCGGACCCGGTGTGTGTCCGCGCCGGCCCCAGGTTCGGGAGCGCGGCGGCGTCATCGCGAATCCGGCCTCGTCCTTGAAGACGATCCAGGCCCCGAGCGCCGCCGCGGTGCTTTTACCTGCGGCCACACCTCCCGCTTCCACAGCTCGACCGCGCCCTCGTCCCGCTCCAGCGCCCGGCGGGCCGGGGCCTGCCAGGACCAGCCGTGCCGCTTCAGCAGCCGCCGCACCGTCGCAACCGACAGCCTCATCCGGAATCGGCGACCGATCACGGCCTGGACGCGGGCCAGGGTCCAGCGCTGATCCTCGAACCCGTGCGCGGCCGGTCCTCTGCCCAACTGCTGCTCCAACAAGGCGAACTGGTCGTCCGACAGCTTCGGGACACTCGCTGGACCCGATGAGCGCAGCGCGTCCTTGTCGCCTTCCCGCCAGGCCCGCCAGGCCCGCCAGGCCCGCCAGGCCCGCCGCCAACGCTCGACCGACCGCCCTCTGACCCGAAGGTCACGGGCGATCACCACAGTCCTCTCACCGGCCTCAAATCGGGCACCGGCCTGAAGGCCTCGCGGGCGAGGAGCACAAGTGATGTCCGTCACGACAGACAGTCCAGGCTCCCCAACCGGGGCCCTGAAACCGCCTGCACACAGGATGAGGAACCCCAGCCGATGCGCGGCTGGGGTTCCTCGGTGCGGTGAGTATCGGTCAGCAGGCGGAGTTGCCCACGCCGTAGACAGCTCGTCTACGCGTCGGCGGACCGCACCCCATCGCGATCACCGTGGATCAGGCGGATCAGCGCTGCAGGGTGAGCAGGCCCGGCCGGTACGGCAGTTTCAGGTAGTCGGTGCCCGCCGGTGTGTTGGTGGGGAGGCCCTGGTAGAGGAACTGCAGGTTGCAGGCATCGATGGTCTTGGTCTGGTCGGGGTTGTTGCGGACCAGGTCACCGTGGCTGACGCCCTTGGCCCAGGTGGAACCACTGTTGGCCTGGCCCGCGAAGGGGCTGCTCTCGCTGCCGGCCTGGACGGTCCACGGACCGTTCAGGCTGGAGGCGGTGAACGAGCGGAAGTAGCGGTTCGTACCCTGCGCCTCGACGATCATGAGGTACTGGTTCTGGCCCTGGACCTTGTAGACCTCCGGCGCCTCGAACAGAAGGTCCGTTGTGTCGCTCATGACCGTCGTGTACGAGGAGCCGAAGCTGCTGGGGAAGTTCCCGATCGGCATGCTGGCCCGGTAGATCTTGCCGTTGTCAGCGGCGAAGAACAGGTACATGTTCTGGTCGTCGGCGATCATGGTCGGGTCGATCGGGGCGTCCTTCTGGCCCTGGGGGCCGACGGGGAGGCTGCCGGTGAACAGCGGCTGCGAGGCGGACCAGCCGTTGGGGTTGGTGGGGTCGCTGGACGTGCGGTAATAGAGCGGCCACTGACTCCACTGGGACACCATCACCCAGACGTTCTTGGGCGCGAAGTAGAACACTTCGGGCGCCACCGCGGGATCGTTCATCCCGGTCTGGGTGGCCGTCGCCATGTCCGACCAGTTCGTGAAGGGACTGAACCCCGTCGAGCCCCACGACGTTCCGTTGGACGTCGTCCCGTAGACCAGGTGCTTGCCGTTGTACGTGGTGGTGCTGAAGTCCTTCAACGCGACCTGCCCGTTCGCCGGCTCCGCCAGCGGACCCGTCGATGTCCAGCGGTAGGTCGACGGAAGAGCGCACGTGCCGGTGCCGACGTCGGCGACGGGGACTAGCTGCCACTGCTGGTTGCTGCCGCCCCAGTCGGCGTACTGGACGATCTTGCCGCCGTCGGCGGTGGAGGCGCTCTGGACCTCGAGGGCCTTGCTGCTGTGGCGGTTCAGGAGGCGGACGTAGCCGCCGGCGGAGTCGGCGAGGCGGAACTGCTGGTTGGTCGCGTTGAGGTCGCTCCACTGGACGACGTCGGTGCCGTCGGCCGAGGACCAGTTGTAGTCGTCCAGGACCTTGCCGGAGTTACGGTTCTGCAGGCGGTAGTAGCCACTGCCGGAGTCCAGGAAGCGCCACTGCTGGGCTTCGTTGCTGGAGCGGGTCCACTGAACGACTGGCGAGCCGTCGGCGGTGGCGAAGTTGTAGTCGTCCAGCGCCTTGCCGCTGTTGCGGTTCACCAGCACGTACCACTTGCCGGTGTCGACCGAGGCAGCCGAGGCGGACGACGGGTTCACCATCGCCAGGAAGCCGGCCACGAAGACCATCGAGAGCAGGGCGGCCATCCGCGGCCGCCATCCTCGCCGTGTCGAGGTTCGTGGAGCTGTACCGAGAGCGTTCATCTGCACCCTCCTAGGGGCGACTTGGGCAGGGGTCGGTCCTTCTCGGTGCCTGCGGACCGGGCACGGCACGTCCGAGGCGGCGGCAAGACGTGCCCCCTGCGGGGTGGGGGCACCGGGTCTCCGGCGCATTGTTAGCGCTAACATTTGACGTCGAACATTCGGCGTGTTGCGGGGACAAAACCATGGGGCAAGAGGGGTCGTCAAGTACCGTGCCGCAACCTGTCCGTCACTGAGGCGTCATCAGGATCTCGTCCTGTCAGAGTTGTTGACGGGGCTGATGTGAGCGCTCACACTCGCAGGCGTGGGCGGCAGTTACTGAGGTTTTCAGGGTGGGGTCGGTGGGTCGAGTGTCAGGTCGGTGGCGGTGAGGCACCGTTGATCAGGTGGGGCCGGAGTTGGATTCTGCGTAACTCGCGGCGGAGTGTGCGGTCAAGGTCGTCGGGTGTGTCGAAGGCGGTGTGTTAGCCATCGCTCTGCGTACGAGCGACCAGACGGCCTCGACGGGGTTCAGGTCGGGCGCATAGGACGGGAGTCGGACGGTGGTGAGCCAGTCGTGCTCAGCCTCGTACCGCTTCAGCCCGGCGGCCAGGTGGGTGTTGAGATTGTCCCAGACCCACGATCGGGCCGTCGAGCTGGATGTGTGCCCGTACCAACAGGTCGCGGTAGTCCTTCCAGGAGAAGCTCTTGCGTGCACCCTTGAGCAGGAGATGGGTGCGGGGGCGGTGGGTGAGACGGCTCGGCTCGCCGGGTTTATAGCAGCACAGGGCGGCGACCCAGGTGCGGCGACGGGACCTGCCTCTCACCCTGATGACGGGTGTTTGTCCGCGCCGGCCCCAGGTGCGGGCGCGGGGCGGCGTCATGGAGAATCCGGCCTCGTCCCCGAAGACGATCCAGCCATCACACGCCGCCGCGAGCCTTTTACCTGGAGCCACACCTCCTTCTTCCACAGTTCCACCGCGTGCTCGTCGCGTTCGAGAGCACGACGGGCGGGTGCCTGCCAGGACCAGCCGTGCCGTTTCGGCCCTGCCGCCCTGACGACGGCGGAGCGGGGCACGGCGGTCGCACAGACGCTGCCGCCGTACTCGATCACGACTCTTCAGCTGAAGCCCGCGTCGGGGACCGCTGGCGCTGACAAGCCGACGCCCGCCCCCACGCCGACCGCCCCCACGCCGGTTGTCTCCGCCTCCGGCACGACCGGCACCCGTGCGCAGGGGGAGATCGGCGCACCCGTCGGCCAGCCGACCCCGAGCAGCACGTCCGGCGACCTGGCTTCCACCGGGGTGAGCAACACTGTCACGTACAGCGCCCTCGGTGGCCTGCTGGTCGCTGCCGGCGGCGTGCTGGTGCTTCGCGGACGTCGCCGCAGGGCTTTGCACGGGAAGTGAGACCGCGTGAGTGACTGACGGCCCGGCAGCAACGCCACCCACCCGTGGCGTGCGCGCCGGGCCGTCGGCCTCCGCGCCGGCGTCGGCGGTCAGGAAACAAACAAGGCCCGGGTCGTTGACCTGGACCTGGCCTACCTCGGCACCGGTCCCGACCCGTGGGGCGGCCCACGGGCCGCGTTCCGGGCCACCGTGGAACTGCCGCGCGAGGACTTCGCGATGAACTACAACCAGGTCGTCCAGGCCGGCATGGCCGCCATCGGCACCACGCTCCGCGTCGGGATCGACCTCCAGGCCGTCCAGGGCGAACAGCTTCCGCCGCTCGCCTGACGGCGGAGACGGCTCGGCCCCCTGCCTCACTCGGGAAGCAGGGGGCCGAGCCGTCTGCGGCCTGTGCCTCCTGGTGGCTGAGCAGGATGTCGACACCGTCCTGGCTGCCGTACAGCGTGATATCGGGAGGAGTCCGGCGGGTGCGCCCAACGACGCCGCAGCCGAGGTCGTCGTCTACCGCCGCAGTGGCACGGGCTTCAGCCGTCTCTGGGCTGCGATCGGCAGCGGCGATGACGCCGAAATCGACCGCACAATCGCCAGGGCGACCGACGTCGCCGTCCACGGCCCGAGCGAGTTCTGGGCCAGGGGCCTGGGCGACTAGCAGAATCGGCCGAGAGGGTCCTCCTCCCCTCCGTCGCCAAGCTGCTGGCCGAGCCCGTGATCATTCACAGCGCCAACCGCTGTACCGATGTTCCCCAAGCCCGGGCAAGCGCAAGGGACACAGCCCCTCCCTCGCGAGCATCTACCGGGCGCTCGCCGAGCACGCCAAGCGCGAGGCGTACCCCGAAGCTCTCGAACAGGCCTACATCGACTTCGCCGCCCTCCAGGTCGGCGAAGTCCCCGGACCTCGCCTCGCTGTCCCTGACCGAGCGTCACTCTGATTACAGAGAGCTACTTGTCACTTCGCCGTAGCTTCGGGAGAACAGGGCCGTTTCAGCAGCCGCCACACCGTCGCCACCGACAGGCCCACCCGAAGCCGTCGGCGGATCACCGTCTGGACCCGGACCAGAGTCCAACGCTCGTCGTCGAAGCCGTGCACTGACGGCCCCTTGCCGAGTTCCGCTTCGAGCACGGCGAACTGGGAATCAGTAACGGTCGGGGAGTTGGCCGGGCCTGCGGAGCGCAGGGCCTCCATGCCGCCCTCGCGCCAGGCACGGCGCCATCGTTCCACCGACCGCACACTCACCCGCAAGTCCTTCGCGACCGCAGCGGTCTTCTCACCCGCCGTGAACCGCACGCCGGCCTGAAGCCGGATCCCCTCACGAAACGCCCGACGCTCAGCGGTCAAGCCCCCACCCTCCGGATAACGCATACCACTGGCATACCGCAGGGATCATCAACCGTCACCACCCGACGACAACCCGAAATCCTCAGTAATCGACTGCGAGTTGCCGCCGCCGATCTGCTGCCCCTGAAACT
Source organism: Streptomyces sp. NBC_00597 (assembly GCF_041431095.1). Taxonomy (GTDB): domain Bacteria; phylum Actinomycetota; class Actinomycetes; order Streptomycetales; family Streptomycetaceae; genus Streptomyces. The sequence continues at coordinate 1,223,326 of NZ_CP107757.1, read as the reverse complement.
CCTCTCCAGCCTGCTTGGCGGCCTTCTCCGATCCGCTTACCCGCCTACTTGGTCGGGCCTTCGGGGCCCGCTTGCCCGTGTTCGTCTCGGGCACGGCCTTCCGTACGCGAATGGTCATGGCATCGAGGTCCACGTCCTTCCGCCGCAGCTCGGCCTGCTCCTCCGGACGCATCGGGCCGTGGGCGCCGAGGAAGCCCCTCAGCCGCCACCGGATGCCGATCGCCTCGGCCAGCGCATCGACCTGCGTCACCGTCGCGATCTCCCGCTCCGGAGCAACCTCTTTCCCGGCGCCCCTGACCAGGCGCCGGTGTCCGCGGTGGCGTCGTAGTGCTCCGGTCCGTACCCACGATGAAAGTCCACGAAAGAGAGGAACCCCAGCCGACGCACGGCTGGGGTTCCTCGAGGCTCCGCGCTGGCAGGCCGCCCCGAATCGCGATCACCGTGGATCGGGCAGGTTAGCGCTGCAGAGTGAGGACACCCGGCCGGTACGGCAGTTGGTCGTAGGGGCCGCCCGCGGTGGGGGACTTGCCCTGGTAGAGGAACTGCAGGTTGCAGGGATCGATGGTCATGGTCTGGTCGGGGTTGTTGCGGACCAGGTCACCGTGGCTGATGTCGTTGGTCCAGGTGGCACCGCTGTTGGCCTTGCCCGCGAAAGGGTTGCTTTCGCCGGCGGCCTGCGGGGTCCACGAACCGCTCAGGCTGGAGGCCGTGAACGAGCGGAAGTAGCGCCCGTTCGCACCCTTCGCCTCGACGATCATGAGGTACTGGTTCTGGCCCTGAACCTTGTAGACCTGCGGCGCCTCGAACAGGTTGCTCTCCGAGTCGCTCATGATCGTCGTGTAGGACGAGCCGAAGTTGCTCGGGAAGTTCCCGATCGGCATGCTCGCCCGGTAGATCTTGCCGTTGTCACCGGCGAAGAACAGGTACATGTTCTGGCCGTCAGCGATCAGGGTCTGGTCGATCGGGCCGGTGGGGGAGTCGGTGCGGGGGATGCTGCCGGTGAACAGCGGCTGCGGCGCGGACCAGCCGTTGGGGTTGGTGGGGTCGCTCGACGTGCGGTAGATGAAGGGCCACTGACCCCACTGGTAGGCGAGGACCCAGATCTTCTTGGGCGCGAAGTAGAACAGCGTGGGCGCCACCGCGGGCTGGCTCATCCCGGTCTGGCCGGCCGACGCCATGTCCGACCAGTTCGTGAAGGGGCTGAACATCATCGAGCCGTACGACGATCCCGACGCGTTCGACCCGTAGACCAGGTGCTTGCCGTTGTACACCACGTTGGTGAAGTCCTTCAGCGAGCCCCACCCGTTCGCCGGCTGCGCCAACGCACCCGTCGACGTCCATCGGTACGTCGACGGAAGAGCACACGTGCCGCCCGGCGGCGCGGGCGTCGTCGGGGTCGACGTCCCGGACAGGCCGGTCCACTTCTGGTTGGTGCCGGACCAGCAGGAGTGCAGCTGGATCTTGGTGCGGTTGGCGGTGGCCGCGCCGATGGCGTCGAGGCACAGCCCGGACTGGACGCCGGCGATCGTGCCGTTGGTGTTGATGTTCCACTGCTGGCCGGCGCCGCCGTTGCAGTCCCCGATGACCACCGCGGTGCCGTTGCCGGTGCCGTTGGCCATGGCCTCCAGGCACTTGTTGCCGTAGATCATCAGCTGCTTGCCGGAGGTGTGGGTCCAGCGCTGGTTCGTCTGTCCGTTGCAGTCCCACAGCTGCGCCTGGGTGCCGTTGGCGGTGGTGAAGCCGTTGATGTCGATACAACGACCGGAGGCGACACCCTTGATCGCCCCGGTACTGGTCCCGCCGGTGGTACCGGTGGCGGCCTTGAGGGCGTTCATGACGGCGGTGTGGGCGGCCTTGGGGTTGCCGTTGTTGTCGAACAGCAGGGGGCTTTCGCTGCTGCGCCAGGAGTCGCTGTCACGGATGCCCCATACGGTGATGCCGGTGCACCGGGCCACGGACAGGCAGGCCTTGACCGTGTTGACGTAGTGGGTGGACGACGCCCGGGCGATGTCCAGCTCGGTGATCTGGACGTCGACGCCCAGGGCGGCGAAGTTGGACAAGGTGGTCTGGAAGCTGGACGGCGGGCCGTCGGTGCCGAAGTGGCTCTGGAACCCGACGCAGTCGATCGGCACGCCGCGGGACTTGAAGTCCTTGACCATGCTGTAGACGCCCTGGGTCTTGGCGTCCGACCAGTTCTCGATGTTGTAGTCGTTGTAGCAGAGCTTGGCCGAGGAGTCGGCCGCCCGGGCGGTGCGGAACGCTTCCTCGATGAAGCCGTTGCCCAGCACGTTCTGGAACACCGAGCTGCGGTGCTGGGTGGAGCCGTCGGCGAACGCCTCGTTGACCACGTCCCAGGCGTAGACCTTGCCCTTGTAGTGGGTCATCAAGGTGGTGATGTGGTGATTCATCACGCTGCGCAGCGTGTTCGCGTCGCCGATGGAGCCGACCCAGGACGGGAGCTGCGAGTGCCAGACCGGGGTGTGGCCGCGCAGGCGCTGACCGCGTGCCAACGCATGGTTGACGATCCGGTCGGCGGGGCCGAAGTTGAAGTTGCCGCGGGACGGTTCGATGGCGTCCCACTTCATCTCGTTCTCCGGGGTGATCATGTTGAACTCCCGGTCCGAGATCGCGGTGTACTTCGAGTCGCCGAGCCTGCCGGCGGCCACAGCCGTGCCGAAGTACCTGCCCGAGGGGGCCGCCTGCGTACCCAGGTTCGCGGCTCCGGCCGAGCTGGGGAGGAGCGTCACGACACCGGCCACCAGCGCCGCGGCCGACAGTCCTATCGTCAGTGTCCGGCGACGCCGGCCGAGCCGGTGCAGGCCCTTCATGATTCTCCTCGGGGGTCGCGGGTCACCCTGGGTGCCGTGATCGTGCGCGCATCGGCCGGTACGGCCTGATCGGCCGCCGCGGGGTGGGTGCGGTGCAGGACGTGGCGCCGTTCCTGCGTACCGGTCGCCCGGGGTTCGTGGGTGTGTCGCGTCATGGGAGGGGCCTTCTTCAGGAGATACGTCAACGGGAGAGTCGGGGAACCTGCCACACCGGCACGCATGGTGAGCGGCGGGAAAGCGCCCCACGATATGGAGGCCTCCGAACTCGCGGTCTCGTAACAAAAAAGTCGCGTCGTCCGGACGATTGCTCGGTGATGCATCTCGCAGGCAAAAAGCGTTATGCCCAGCCCCGCGGTCTGGTCGTCCCTGTGGAAAGGGCGCGCTGCCCTGATCACCGGCTCACTGCCGGGTTGAGAACGGCGTGGTGCAGGATCGTGGTGCAGGATCACCAGTTGTCACTGCGCGACTCGGTCCCACATCTCAAAGAGCGGTGGCCCAGGCACTGCGCACGATGAAGGAAGCCTGGCCGGCGAAGGCCCGAGTGCCGTCGGAGCCATCGAGCCAGATGCCACCGTCGCGGTGGCGGAGGACCGATCCGGGATAGTTGTGCGCGTGCAGGGTTACCGACCCGGCGACCGCTCCGGGGTGCGGACAGAAGGTGGCGTCTTCACGGAACAGTTCGCTGCCGTCGTTGGTGCTCAGCCGTAGCCGCAGGTCTCGATGGCGCAGATAGCGGCCGTCGGCGGCGCGGAAGGTGACGCACCGTGTGTCGGCCAGCCCCTGGATGACCACGAAGGTGACCCGCTGCCGCGGCTGCGCGCTGCTAGACGCGGAGACTCGGCCGAGCGTCGCGAAGTCGTCGGCATACGTGAGGTACAGGGCGGGGTCGTCCACGGACTCCAGCGCCTGTGCGCCCAGCGGAACAGTGGCTGGGACGGCGGACGGACTCACCGGTGACGGTGACGTGGTGGTGCGCGGCGGGACCGGCATGGGATTGCCGACGGTGGGAGCGGCGATGACGCCGGGCTCCCGATGCGCCGGTTCGGGCCAGGTCGCGTAGGTGGCTGTCCCGGCGATGAGCACCGCGCCGGTGGCGAGGCTCACCAGCGGTTGAGCGGTCACCGCGTGGAGTTTGCCGATCAGCGCGCTGTGCAGACTGCCTCCCGCCGTCGCCGTGCCGGCGGCGACGTGTGCCGTGGCCAGCCCGGCGGCGCTCGCGGCCGTACCCGACAGCAGGCCCTTGGCGGCCAGCGCCGCGATGAGTCCGGCCGGGACGGTCAGCGTCGCGAGGCTGAGGAGCAGTAGTTCGGCCGGAACCCGTTCTGTCGTCGTCGCCGTGCAGACCGGGCAGTCGCGGGTGTGCCGCGCGATCCGCTTGCGCCACACCGATGCAGGGAGACCGTCCCAGCCGACGACGGTCTCGTCCAACTGCCGACAGCGCGGGTCGGCCTCCAGCGCGGCGACGATCGTCCGGCTCAGTTCCAGCTGCTCGCGCATGCGTTGCAGACGTACTCCGACGTGGGGAACAGTGAGCCCCGTCGCGGCGGCGATGTCGTCACGACTCAGCGAGCCGGCGCGTTCCTGCCACCACAGCGACAGCAGCACCCGATGGTCCGGGTCGAGCCACCGGCCGGCTTCGACAACCTGACGGCGCTCGTCCGACACATGCAGACGCAGGATCGTCACGTCCTCGGGTTCGGCGCCGGCGTCCGGTATCTGGAGTGCCTCGTCGATGACCGTGGTCCGGCCGGCGAAGGCGCGTTGCCGCTGCCAGTGGGTATTGATCTGGCGGAGCGTGATCGACACCAGCCAGGACCGGAAGCTCTCCGGGGCACGCAGGGCAGGCAGGTCGCGCACCACGCGCAGCAGGGTTTCCTGGACGACGTCGTCGACGTCGGCATGTCCGCTCAGCGCTCGCCCGACGATGTTGTAGAGCAACGGAAGGTACGCGGCGATCAGCTCCTCGCGCGCCCGATCGTCACCAGCCTGCGCCGCGACGACCAGCCCCGCGTGGTCCGCATCCATGAGCCCCATTCCCACCTCCCTCAGGGGAGCGATCCGCCGAGCACGGCGCCACACCCTAGTGTCGGCAAGGGTATGCGGCCAAAGCCTGTGCCTTGGGTCACTGGAACGGCCGCGCCGAATTGGAGGGCCCGGTACCGCGCGTTGTGGGCTTGTCGGTGGTGTTCCATGGCCGACTCCCACAGATCATCCGGGTGCGTTCGGGTAGCCGGCGGCCAACTCGTGGCCCGCACCGGGGAGACGGTCAGGGTGCCGGGGGTGACGTCCGTGTTCCCGCCGCCGGTCCACCCGGGTTGACGTCGGGCGCAGCCCCGGGCAGCAGGACCACGGTCAGCCAAGCCCGCTCGGCAACGAGTGCTCTGATCAACGCCTACCGCACCACAAGGTGACCTGAAAAAAGTTCCCGGCTCAAGGCAACCCTTTGCGGGGCCTGTGACCACAAGGAGTCGGACCCGGCCGTTGCGGTCGCTGGATCCACCATTCCCTCTGGTGGCATGCAAGGAGAACACCCCCCATGAAGAACCCCACGAACGGCGGGCGCCGCGGGCGTCACCGCCGTCGCTGGACCGCGACCGGTCTGCTGCTCGGCGTGCCCGCCGTCCTCGTGCCGTACCTCCTGTTCGTGCAGGAGGACTCGCAGGCCGCGACGGTCGACGGCAATGCCTACTACAGGCTGATTTCCGTACGCAGCGGGAAGGTGATTGACGTCAACGCCTTCTCGACCGCCGACGGCACCCGCATCCAGCAGTGGACCGACCAGAACACCGCCAACCAGCAGTGGAGGCTGAGACCCACCGGGGACGGCTACTACGAGCTGGTGAACCGCAACAGCGGCAAAGTGCTGGGCATAGCGGGCAATTCGACTGCCCAGGCGGCCGCCGCCGAGCAGCAGACCGACAGCTCCTCCACCTCCCAGGAGTGGCGGATCGACGATGTGAGTGGTTCCGACGCCGTCACCTTCACCTCCCGCGGGAGCGGCCAGGTCCTGGACGTCTCCGGAGGCTCCACGGCCGACGGCGCGGGAGTCATCCAGTATCCCGGCAAGGGCAGCACCAACCAGCAGTGGAAGCTGGTGAGAACGGCCGGGACCCAGGCGGTCGGGGCCGGACCGTACACGTGGAACAACGCGCAGGTCGTGGGCGGCGGTTACGTCACCGGGCTGGTGTTCAACCCGCGGGAGAAGGGTCTGCTGTACGCGCGCACCGACATGGGCGGCGCCTACCGCTGGGACGTCGCGGCCGAGCAGTGGATCCCGCTGACCGACTGGCTCGGCGAGAAGGACTGGAACCTTCTGGGCATCGATTCGCTGGCCACCGACCCCGTCGACCCCGCGCGGCTCTACCTCGCGACGGGCACCTACACCAACAACTGGGCGGGCAACGGCGCGATCCTGCGCTCCACGGACCGGGGCCGCACCTTCCAGCGCACCGACCTGCCCTTCAAGCTGGGCGCCAACGAGGACGGCCGCGGGGCGGGCGAACGGCTGGCGATCAACCCCGCAGAGAACGGCACCCTGCTGCTGGGCACCCGCAAGAACGGCCTGTGGCGCAGCAGCGACCACGGCGTGACATGGAGTCAGATCTCCTCCTTCCCCGTCAAGGACGGGGCGAGCAGCGGCGCGGGCATCTCCTTCGTGACGTACGGCCCGGCCGGAAGCCGGACGATCTATGTCGGCGTCGCCGACAAGTCCACCTCCCTGTACCGCTCCACCGACGGCGGCAGCACCTGGCAGGCCGTCTCCGGGCAGCCCACCGGCCAGATGCCGCAGCACGGCGTGCTCTCCGGTGATGGCTCGCTGTACCTGACGTACGCCAACACCGTCGGACCCAACGGCGCGACGGCGGGTTCGGTGTGGAAGTACACGCCGGCGGGCGGGGCGTGGAAGAACGTCTCCCCGTCCAGCGGCAGCTACGGGTTCTCCGGTCTGGCCGTCGACCCGGAGAAGCCGTCCACGGTGATGGTCACCACCCTCGACCGCTGGTGGCCCGAGGACGAGCTCTACCGGAGCACCGACGGCGGCACGACCTGGAAGGCGCAGGCCGCGAAGTCGGCGCGGAGCGCCTCCGCCGCTCCTTATGTCGGTACCGGCATCGGGCACTGGATGACTGCCCTGGCCATCGATCCCTTCGACTCCGGGCACGTGCTGTACGGCACCGGCAGCGGCATCTGGCGCAGCAAGGACGCCATCGCCACCGACAGCGGCGGCACCAGCCACTGGACCGCGGGGGCCCGCGGGCTGGAGGAGACCGCGCTGATGGACGTGATCGCCCCGCCCGGCGGCGCCACCGTCATCAGCGCCATGGGCGACCTGGGCGGTTTCCGCCACGACTCCCTTACCAGGGTGCCCGCAGGGCGGCTGGACAATCCGATGATGATCACCAGCACCGACATCGACTTCGCCCAGTCCAACCCCTCGGTGATGGTCCGCGTCGGCCGTGGCGGCGCGCAGGACGGCGCCTACTCCACCGACGGTGGCACCAGCTGGAACGGCTTCAAGGCAGAGCCGGTGGGCAGCGCCGACAGCGGCCATGTCGCGCTCGCGGCGGACGGCTCCACCATCGTCTGGACCGAGTCCGGCCAGGTCCCGTACCGCTCGACCGATAAGGGGACGACCTGGTCGAAGGTCAGCGGCCTGGGCACCGACGCCGTGGTCGTCGCCGACCGCTCCTCGGCCGAGACCTTCTACTCACTGGCCGGCGGCACGCTCCACGCCAGCACCGACGGCGGCGCGACCTTCACCGCGCGCGCCACCAACCTGCCCGCCGGCCGGCTCACGGCCGTCCCCGGCATCGCCGGGGACCTGTGGATCGCCGACGGTGCCAGGGGGCTGCTGCACTCCACCGACGGCGGCCGCACCTTCACCACGCTCCAAACGGTGCAGTCCGCCTCCGCCCTCGGCTTCGGTAAGGCCGCGCCGGGCGGCGCCTACCAGGCCCTGTACCTGATCGGTACCGTCAAGGACGTCACCGGAGTCTTCCGCTCCACCGACAAGGGCGCCACCTGGCTCCGCGTCAACGACGACGCCCACCAGTGGGGCAGCATCGGCGGCGTCGGCGTCATCGCCGGCGACCCCGACACCTACGGCCGCGTCTATGTCGGCACCAACGGACGCGGCCTCCAGTACGGCGACCCGTCCTGACCCCACCGCCCGAGCGGTGCCGCAGGCACACACCGGCCTGCGGCACCGCCATGGCTCAGGGACCTCGCCTCGTCCTGCACGAGCTCCTCTGGCTGTGCGGACGATGCGCGTCTTCCCAGATGCCCTGCCGATACCGCCGGGCCGGGCCGTTGCGGAGACCATGTCTCACGTTCCCACCCCGGGGTGGAAACCTGCTGGCCGGCGCGGTATCGGACACGTACCGACGCCTCCGCCGACCGGCGGGAACTCCCCCGACCGGCTGGAACCGCGTCGCCGTATGAGCGTCGGCCTTTTCGCGTGACCCCGGCGGCTCAGCCTCCCGCCGAGCCCGCCACTCCGGCTCCACTCCGGAGCCGGACCCGTGTCACGTCGTTAGCGCTGCAGTGTCAGCAGACCTGGCCGAGTCGAGAGCGCCACTCTCATCGCCATGACAGCCCTCTCCCAGGTCGGAGCCAACTACCTGCTGCACAGGTTCGACCTGCCCGCCCTCGCCGGCAACAGCGCCGCCGTGGCGGTCACCGTTGTGCTGCTGCTGGCCGCCGTCACGTCGATCGCCTGCCTGGGCCCGCACGTGGCGGCCTGCGTCCAGTACATGCTGCTCGGCCTTCAGCCGGCCGCCCTGGTCGGCTTCGGCGCCGCGGCTCTCGCCCGCGACGGCGAGCGCGTCGCAGGCCAGGCCGCAGCGCGAGGTCCCGCAGTCCTCCGAGCCGCGACTGTCGGACGGTCTGGCTGGATCATGCGGCGCCGAGGCGGTGCCCGGCCTCAGGCTCCCGGGGAGTGCGGGGTGTTGCCGTAATAGGCGTCCGGTCCGTGCTTACGGGTGAAGTGCCGCTCCAGCAGATGCCTCGGTGGTTCGGAGGCGTCCCCGAGTCGGGACCCCAGCGCCAGCGTGTGCAGCGCCATCTCCGCCACGGCCTCACAGACGATGGCGTTCTCCAGCGCGGCCTTCGCGGTGGATCCCCAGGTGAAGGGGCCGTGTCGTGAGACGAGCGCTCCGGGGACCTCGTCGGCCCGACGGGGGTCGCCGTCGAGCCGGGCCACGATCACCTGTCCGGTGTTGTACTCGTAGTCCTGCGCGCACTGCTCGGCGGTGAGGTCCGCCGTCACGGGGACGGGCCCGTTGAAGGTGTCGGCGTGTGTCGTGCCGAGCACGGGGATCGGGCGGCGTGCCTGGGCGAAGGCGACGGCGTGCGCCGAGTGCGTGTGGGTGACCCCGCCGATGGAGGGGAAGGCCCGGTAGAGGCACCGATGGGTTTCGGTGTCGGTGGACGGCCTGAGGCGTCCCTCGACGACCCGCCCGTCCTCCAGTGCCACCACCACCAGGTCCTCCTCGATGAGGTCGGTGTAGGAGACCCCGGACGGCTTGATGACGAAGACGCCGGCGTCTCGGTCCACTCCGCTGACGTTTCCCCAGGTGAGGGTGGCCAGACCGGCCTCCGGAATGCGCAGGTTGGCCGCGAGGACCTCGCGACGGAGGTCCTTGAGGATGGTCTCGCTCACTACGCTCTCACCGTCTCTCCGACATGCGCGGCGGCTTCTTGGGACCGGCGCCCGGCAGGCCCCGCAGTCGCGCATGAGTGGGCTGGACTGATCGGGGGCCGCGCTAGGCATCGCGGCTGCGCGATCGCAGCTACCCCGATCAAATTGTTAGCGCTAACAGTCAGAAATCTCAAGAGTTGCGAGGAGTTTCCTGCCCACAACATGCGGTCACCGCTGCATAATGTGAACGCCAACATCGATACCCGCCGCAATCTCCCGGTCGGTCCGAGATGTGTGCGGGCCGCGGCTGGTTCGGTACCTTGAGGGAAGGCCGCTCGATGAGGAAAGGAAGAGAGTTGACCCAGCTCCCAGACGTCTCGCGAGCGCCCACGATGACGGACGTCGCGCGCGTCGCCGGCGTGTCCCATCAGACCGTTTCACGGGTGCTCAGCGACCACCCGAACGTCAGCGCCAAGACCCGGGCCGCGGTGACCCAGGTCATCGAGCAGCTGGGGTACCGCCGCAACTCGGCAGCCCGGGCCCTGGCCACTCGCCGGACCCACACGCTGGGCGTCATCGCGGTGAACACCACTCTGCACGGGCCCGCCAGCACCGTGGCGGGAGTGCAAGAGGCGGCTCGGGACCGCGGCTACCTGACGTCCGCCGTCACGCTTCGGACCGCCACGCAGACAGCCCTCGCCGAAGCCATGCAGCACCTCGCCGGATGGGGCGTGGAGGGCATCGTCGCCGTCACTCCGCAACGCGCCGCGGTACGCGCCCTGGCGGCACTGGAAGCACCGTGCCCCGTGGTCACCGTGGAAGGCGGCCACACCCTCGACCTGCCGGGGGTGTCGCTGGACCAGAACCTCGGCGCCCGCATGATCACGGAGCACCTTCTCGCGTCGGGCCACGCCACCGTGTGGCACGTGGCGGGCCCCCCCGACTGGCTCGAGAGCGAAGCCCGCACACAGGGGTGGGAGGACGCGCTGCGCGATGCCGGCGCCGAGGTGCCGCCCGTGCTGCGAGGCGACTGGAGTCCACTGTCGGGATACCAGTCCGGCCAGCAGCTGGCGGGGCGGGTCCTGGCATCACGAGGGCAGGGAGCCGGCCTCACCGCAGTGTTCGTCGCCAACGACCAGATGGCCCTCGGTGTCCTACGGGCCCTGCGGGAAGCGGGCCTGCGGACGCCCGAGGACGTGGCGGTCGCCGGCTTCGACGACATCCCCGAGGCGGAGTTCTTCCCGCCCCCGCTGACGACGATCCGCCAGGACTTCGCCTCGCTCGGCCGCGACAGCATCGGGCTGCTCCTGGACCACATCGAAGGCAGGACCGACGAGTCGACGCACCTGGTGGTGGCGCCCGAGCTCATCGTGCGCGCCAGCACGGCCCGAAGGATCGCTCCACCCGGCGAATGACCCCCACGTGCCCGGCGGTTGCCCCCTCTCGCAGGGAGCTGGGCCCCGGGGGCACCTCGCACGGCGGAAGCCGGCACAAAGGCGAAAGCCGCTGTCCGGTGCCCCCTGCGGCACCGGACAGCGGCTACGGCCGCCACCGCCCCACTCAAGCGGTGACCGTGGTAAAGCTGTGGATCGTGGTCGACCGGTACAGCTCGCCCGGGCGCAGGACGACCGTCGGGTAGTCGGGGCGGTTCGGGGAGTCCGGGAAGTGCTGGGTCTCCAGCGCGACCCCCGCGTAGGCGTGGTACGGCCTGCCTGCCTTGCCCGTGATGTCACCGGTCAGGCCTTGCGCGGTGTAGACCTGGATGCCCGGTTCCGTGGTGCGCACCTCCATGCGGCGGCCGGATGCGGGGGCGTACAGCACAGCGGCCTTACGAGGACTGGCTCGCCGGGCGCCGTCGAGGACCCAGTTGTGGTCGAATCCTCCGCCGGCCAGGGCCAGTTGCGCCTCCGTATGGGTCAGGGCGTCGGAGAGACGCCGGTGCCGGCGGAGGTCGAACGGGGTGTCGCTGACCGGGCGGTGAGGGCCGTCGGGGATCAACTCGGCGTCGACCGGGGTGTAAAGGGGGGCCGCGACCTGAAGGTGGTGGGCCAGGACGTTGCCGCGCCCCTCCCCTTCGAGGTTCCAGTAGGCGTGGTTGGTGAGGTTGACGATCGTCGGCGCGTCGGCGACAGCTTGGTACGACATGGTCAGGTTGTCGTCGCGGTCCAGTGTGTAGGTGAGGCGGACGTTCAGGGCACCGGGGAATCCCTGGTCCCCGTCGGGGCTGTGCAGGAACAGACGGACACCGGTGCGGTGCGCCGAGTGGAAGGGTTCGCACCGCCACAGGCGCTGGTCGAACCCGTCGGGACCGCCGTGCAGTGTGTGCCCGGTCTCCTGGGTGGCGAGCCGGTGGGTGACTCCGTCGACTACGAGCCCGCCGCTCGCGATGCGGTTGGCGTAGCGGCCCACCGTCGCACCGAAATAGCGTGCGGAGCCCTCGCAGGCGGCGGGATCGCGGGGCGCGAGCACCACGTCGGCGGTGTGGCCCCAGCGGTCCGGCAGGATCAGGGAACGGAGCCGGGCGCCGCGCGTGTGGACCTCGGCGCGGGCCCTGTCGGGGAAGCCGAACCGCCACCTCTCCCCCGTTCCGCCATCGTCCAGGCACAGGGGGCGGGCCGTCCGCGGACAGGCGGCCGTCTGCCTGGGCTCGGCGACCTGGTCGACAGATTCATATGCGTGTTCCATGGCGGTGTTCCCTGGAAGTCGGTCCACCGGAGGGCGCGCCGGGAAGCAAGCTGTGATCGCGGCACGCGAACGCGGTGGCACGGGCTGGTGGGCTGCGGCGCCGGAGTCAGTCGGCGGCGGGGCGGCGACCGCTCATCAGGCGCTGCAGCACGATGAACACGAGCAGCAGGGCGCCGATGACGATCCGGGTCCACCAGGAGCTGAGCGTGCCCTGGAAGTTGACCACCGTCTGGATCGTGCCGAGGACGAGCACGCCGAGGGCGGTGCCCAGGACGAAGCCGGAGCCTCCGGTCAGCAGCGTGCCGCCGATCACGGTGGCGGCGATCGCGTCGAGTTCCATGCCCATGGCGTGGAGGGCGTAGCCGGAGAGCATGTAGAGGGTCAGCAGCAGGCCGCCGAGTGCGGAGCACAGGCCGCTGACGGCGTATACGGCGATCTTGGTGGAGCCCGCCGGAAGGCCCATCAGGCGTGCGGAGGACTCGTTGCCGCCCAGGGCGTACACGTTGCGGCCGAAGGGCGTGTGGTGCAGTACGACGAAGGCGATCACCAGCACGGCCAGGGCGATGACCACCGGGATCGAGACGAACAGACCCGCCGGCCCGTACAGCCGGGTCTGTGCGATTCCCGCCGTGGTGGGGTCGCTGATCGTGATGGATTCGGTGCTGATCGTGTAGCAGAGCCCGCGGGCGAGGAACATGCCGGCCAGGGTGACGATGAACGGCTGGATCTCGAAGGTGTGGATGATCCAGCCCATGAGCGTTCCGCTCGCGGCGCCGACGAGCAGGACCAGTGGGATGACGGTGGCCAGGGGCCAGCCGTGTGACTCGACCAGCCAGGCGGTGAGCATGGTCGAGAGGGCCACCATGGAGCCGACGGACAGGTCGATGCCGCCGGTGAGGATGACGAAGGTCGCCCCGACCGCGACGACCAGGAGGAATCCGTTGTCGATCAGCAGGTTCAGTACGACTTGCGCGGAGAGGAAGCCCTCGTAGCGCACCGATCCGACGCCGAACAGGACGGCCAGCAGGACGGCCGTGACGATCAGTGGGATACGGGTGCGGGTGCGCGGGGACACGGCCGCGAAGGGGCGAGTGAGGTGCGCGGCGGCGCTCGCGATGCCGGTACTCATGCGCGTACCTCCTGCTGCTGCGGGACGGCGCCCGCCGGGGTGTGGGATCGGGGAGTGGCCGCCCCGCGGCGGCGCAGGACCTTGGCCCGGAAGACCGGGGACTGCACGAGGCAGACGACGATGACGACGAAGGCCTTGAAGACGAGGGTCGTCTCGGGTGGGACGCCGAGGGTGTAGACGGTGGTGGACAGGGTCTGGATGATCAGGGCGCCGAGGACGGTGCCGCCGAGGGAGAAGCGTCCTCCGGTCAGTGCGGTGCCGCCGACGACGACGGCGAGGATCGCGTCGAGCTCGATCCACAGTCCGGCGTTGTTGCCGTCGGCGCTGGAGACGTTGGAGCTGATCATCAGCCCGGCGACGGCGGCGCACAGCGCGCTGAAGACGTAGACCAGGGCGAGCAGACCGCCGGCCCGAATGCCGACCAGGCGGCTGGCCGCAGGGTTGCCGCCCACGGACTCGATCAACATGCCGAGTGCGCTGCGACGGGTGACGAGGGCGGTGAGCGCGACGAGGGCTGCTGCCAGGAGGACGGCGAACGGGAAGGTCAGCCAGTAGCCGCCCCCGATCATCTTGTAGGGGGCGCTGGTCACCGTGACGATCTGGCCGTCCGTGATCAGCTGGGCGACGCCTCGGCCCGCGACCATGAGGATCAGGGTGGCCACGATGGGCTGCACCCCCAGCCCGGACACCAGGAAGCCGTTGGCCAGGCCCAGCACGAGTGCGACGCCGAGTGCGAGGGCTACGGCCGTGAGCATGGTGGCGACACTGCCGGGACGCGCGGCGGTGGAGATGTGCCCGCAGGCGAGGGCGCCGGCGATGGCGACGGTGGAACCCACCGAGAGGTCGATCCCGCGGGTGGCGATGACCAGGGTCATGCCGAGCGCCACCAGGATGAGGGGCGCGCCGAACTGCAGGATGTCGATGAGGCTGCCGTAGAGGTGGCCGTCGCGTACGCGGACGGAGAAGAAGTCATGGTGGAAGGCGAGGTTGCCGAGGAGCAGGGCGAGCAGGATGAGCGCGGGCCACAGCAGGCGGTGACCGGCCAGCCGTCTCCCGATCGCGGCGGCCGCCTCGGACTTGGCGGGCTGGGTGGTCATGAGTCCGTTCCGGTGGCGATGGTCGTGAGGAGGCGTTCGGGCGTGACGGTGTCGTCGTTCGCGAGGGTGGCCACCATGCGGTGGTCGCGGAGCACGGCGATGCGGTGGCTCAGGCGCAGGACCTCTTCGAGTTCCGCCGAGATGAACAGCACGGCGGTGCCTTCGCCCGCCAGGTGGGCCACGAGTTTCTGGATCTCCGCCTTGGCTCCGATATCGATGCCCCGGGTGGGTTCATCGAGGATCAGGAGCCTCGGTGCGGTCAGCAGCCAGCGCGCGAGCAGGACTTTCTGCTGGTTGCCTCCGCTGAGGTGGCGTACCTGCGCTTCGGGGTCGGCGGGGCGGATGTCCAGGGCTTCGATCCAGTGCCGTGCCAGTTCGTCCTGTTTCGCACGGGCCAGCGGCCTGGTCCAGCCGCGGGCGGCCTGCAACGCGAGAATGATGTTCTCGCGGACCGTGAGCTCGCCCACCAGTCCCTCGGACTTGCGGTTCTCGGAACAGAACGCGATGCCCCGGGCGATGGCGTGGCGGGGGGTGCGCAGGAGTACCTTCTTGCCCTCGATGCTCACTTCTCCGGCGTCCGCGCTGTCCGCGCCGAACAGGAGGCGCGCCACCTCGGTGCGGCCCGAGCCCAGGAGGCCGGCCAGTCCGATGACCTCGCCGGCGTGGATGTCGAGGTCGTACGGTTCGATCGAGCCCGTACGGGTCAGCTGTCGTGCCTGGAGGAACGGCTCGCCGGCCGCCCGTTCGGCCGCCTCCTCATGGGCACGGCTGGACAGCTGGTCGAGGGTGGCCAGTTCTCCGCCGATCATGCGCTGCACCAGCGTCACCGGGGTGAGTTCACCGATGGGGTACTCGCCTTCCAGGCGCCCGCTGCGCAGGATGGTGACGCGGTCGCAGAGATCGAATACCTGGTCGAGGAAGTGTGTGACGAACAGGATGGCCACACCGCGGTCCCGCAGGCGCCGCACCAGGGTGAAGAGCTGGGCGACCTCCTCGCGATCCAGGCTGGAGGTGGGCTCGTCCAACACGAGCACCTTCGCCGAGACGTCCACCGCCCGGACGATGGCGACCAGTTGCTGCACCGCCAGGGAGTGCGAGTCGAGCAGACTGGTGACGTCCAGGTCGAGGTCCAGTTCCGTCAGCAGCTCTGCCGCCCGCTGCCGCATCGCGGACCAGTGGATGAGGCCGAACCGGCGCGGTTCGCGCCCGATGAGGATGTTCTCGGCGACCGAGATGTTCGGGCAGAGGTTGACCTCCTGGTAGACGGTGCTGATTCCGGCCCGCTGCGCCTGGAGGGGGTCCGTGAACGCGTGGGGCCGGCCGTCCAGGAGGATGGTGCCGCCGTCGGCCGAGTGGACGCCGGTGAGCACCTTGATCAAGGTGGACTTCCCGGCGCCGTTCTCGCCCATCAGGGCGTGCACCTCACCGGGGAAGAGCCGCAGGGCGACTCCGTCGAGGGCGAGCACGCCTGGGAACTGCTTGCGGATGTCGTGGGCTTCCAGGACCGGGCGCGGGCCGCCGGCGCCCGTGGGCGGCGGGGTAGACGGAGATGCCATCCGCCCTCCTCTCATGTGTGGGGTGGTGGAGTGGGCTCCGGATGGTGAAGGAGGCACCGGAGCCGGGCCTCCTCCGGCACCGGAACCTGTCGCGTCAGTAGTTCCGGGAGGGCAGGGCGGCCGCGGCCTGGTCCTGCGTGAAGACGCCCTCCTGGGTCTCGACCCGGGTCGGCACGCTCTCCCCCGCCACGACCTTCTTGGCCAGTTCCATCAGCTGGTCGCCGAGCATCGGGTTGCACTCCACCACGACGTTGATCTTGCCCTCGGTCATGGCGACGAAGGCATCCTTGATTCCGTCCACCGAGATCACCTTGATGTCCGTACCGGGCTTCTTGCCGGACTCCTCGATGGCCTGGATGGCGCCGAGGGCCATGTCGTCGTTGTGGGCGTAGAGGACGTCGATGTCCTTCTGGGACTTCAGGAACGCTTGCATGACCTCCTTGCCCTTGGCGCGGGTGAAGTCGCCCGTCTGCGAGGCGACGATCTTGAACTTGCCGTCGGTGCGGATGGCGTCGGCGAAGCCGGCCTTGCGGTCGTTGGCGGGTGCGGAGCCCGTGGTGCCCTGGAGCTCGACGATGTTGACCGGGCCCTGCTCGTTCGCGTACGCGCCGGTCAGCCACTCGCCGGCGGACTTGCCCTCCTTGACGAAGTCGGAGCCCAGGAAGGTCTTGTAGAGGGAGGTGTCCTTCGTGTCCACGGCCCGGTCGGTGAGGATGACCGGGATGCCCGCGTCCTTGGCCTCCTTGAGCACCGTGTCCCAGCCGGACTCCACGACCGGCGAGAAGGCGATCACGTCGACCTTCTGCTGGATGAAGGTGCGGATCGCCTTGATCTGGTTCTCCTGCTTCTGCTGCGCGTCGGAGAACTTGAGTTCGATCCCGGCCTTCTTCGCCGCCTCCTGGACGGACTTGGTGTTGGCGGTACGCCAACCGCTCTCGGCGCCGACCTGGGCAAAGCCCATGGTGATCGTGCCTCCGGAGCCCGTCTTGGACCCGGAGGCCGGGGCGGAGGCGGGGCCCTCGGTCGAGCAGGCGGTCAACGCCGAGGAGGCGAGAAGGGCGGCGGTGAGGACGAGGGCTGCTCTGCGAGCCATGACGGGTGTCCTTTCGGGGGTTACGGATGAGGCTCCGCACGGCCGGTGCCGGGCTGTGCCCTCGGTCAGGGGCGTGGCGGGGCCGGGGGCGGGGTGACAGGAGCGGGATGCCCTTGAGGGGCCGCCGTCGCATTGTGAGCGCTAACAAGCTGGGTCCTCAACCCCTTTGCACGCGTTACCTGTCCGTTACCGCGTCACGTGCGACAACAAGGCGGACTCCATCCGTTCGCGCGACCATCGACCCCGCTGCCCGAATCGGAGACCTCAACCCGCCTCGAATCAACGACACATCGAGGCGAGGCCCTGCATACGAAGGCCGCCACACCAAGGGGGCCTCCCACATGATCCACGCAGACCTCTTGCCTATCGACATTGTTAGCGCTCACACTGCAAGCTCATCGGATCCTCCGCCGACCGCCAGGATGGTCGGGACGGCATCTCCGGCTGCCGGGCCGCGCCGCGTGCCGCCCACAGCTCCTTCGAAAGGCACTCTGTTGACGTCACCCCATCTCCTCGCGCCTTCCCCTCCTTCCGAGGAATCGGAGCAGTACACGGTCGGTGTCGACTTCGGCACCCTGTCGGGCCGCGCCGTGGTGGTGCGGGTTCGCGACGGTCAGGAGCTGGCCGCGGCGGTCCACACCTACCGGCACGGCGTCATCGACCGATACCTGCCGCAAGGCGGTGCGCCGCTGCCTCCCGACTGGGCCCTGCAACACCCCCAGGACTGGCGGGACGTACTGCGTCGCGCCGTCCCGCAGGCCCTGGCGGCGGCCGGGATCGATCCCGCCGCGGTGATCGGCATCGCCACCGACTTCACCGCCTGCACCGTCCTGCCCACGCTGGCCGACGGGACTCCCCTCGCCGAGACCGAGCTCGCCGGACGGCCGCACGCGTGGCCCAAGCTGTGGAAGCACCACGCCGCCCAGTCCCATGCCGACCGCATCAACGAACTCGCCCACGCCCGCGGGGAGAAGTGGATCGCCCGCTACGGCGGCCGGATCTCCGCCGAGTGGCAGTTCGCGAAGGCGCTCCAGGTCCTGGAAGAAGACCCGCTCGTCTACAAAAGCTGCGCGCGGTGGATCGAGGCCGCCGACTGGATCGTGTGGCAGCTCACCGGAACCGAGTCCCGCAACGCCTGCACCGCCGGATACAAGGGCATCCACCAGGACGGCGCCTACCCGAGCGAGGAGTACCTGGCCGCGCTGAACCCCCGGTTCGCCGACTTCGCACGCACCCGCCTCGAATTCCCCCTCTCCGCACTGGGCTCACGCGTGGGCTCGCTCACTACGGAGGCGGCAGCGTGGACAGGGCTGCGCCCCGGCATCGCCGTGGCCGCGGGCAACGTCGACGCCCATGTCACCGCGGCGGCGGCCCAGGCCGTCGAGGACGGACAACTGCTCGCCATCATGGGGACCTCCACCTGCCACGTCGTGAACGCCCCCGTCCTTGCCGACGTCCCCGGCATCTGCGGTGTCGTGGGCGGCGGGATCGTCGAGGGAACCTACGGCTACGAGGCCGGCCAGAGCGCGGTCGGCGACATCTTCGCCTGGGTACTGGACCAGGGCGTCCCGTCGGACTACCTCGCCGAGGCCGCCGACCGCGGCGAGGACCTGCACACCCTGCTGACCCGGAAGGCCGCCGGCCAGCCGGTCGGCGGACACGGACTGGTCGCCCTCGACTGGCTGAACGGCAACCGTTCGGTCCTCGTCGACCACCACCTCTCCGGAGTCATCGTGGGTCTCACCCTTGCGACCCGCCCCGAGGACGTCTACCGCGCACTGCTCGAAGCCACCGCGTTCGGCACCCGCGTCATCGTGGAGACCCTGGAAGCAGGCGGCGTACCGGTCCACGAGTTCATCGTCGCCGGCGGACTGGCCAAGAACGAACTGCTGATGCAGATCTACTCCGACGTGCTGCGCCGCCCCGTCTCCCTCGCGGCGTCCGACCAGGGCCCCGCCCTCGGGTCGGCCATCCACGCCGCCGTAGCCGCCGGCGCGCACAGCGACGTACGGACGGCCACCGCCGCCATGGGTCGCCGGCTGTCGGCCGTCTACATGCCCGACGCCTCTCGGGCCGACGCTTACGACGCCCTCTTCGCCGAATACCGGCTCCTGCACGACCACTTCGCCGCTGATGGCCTGCTGCACCGTCTGAGGCACATCCGCGACACGACCCACACCGCGGGCTGACCCCCGCCCCCGTTTTCGTTCCCGAATCCCCACCCGCGCGCCGCCCTCACCAGCGCTGCGGGACGTCACCTTCAGGAGTCCATGTGCCCAGCCGAACATTCCCCGCCCAGGAGATCTGGTTCCTCACCGGCAGCCAAGGCCTGTACGGGGAGGAGACGCTGAAGCAGGTCGCAGAACAGTCGCGGCAGATAGCCACCGCGCTGGCCGACGCCTCCGGCATTCCCGCGCGTGTGGTGTGGAAGCCGGTACTGACCGACGCCGACGCCATCCGCCGGGTGTGCCTCGACGCGAACGCCGACGACCGGTGCATCGGGCTCATCGCCTGGATGCACACCTTCTCGCCGGCCAAGATGTGGATCGCCGGACTGGACGCGCTGCGCAAGCCGTTGCTGCACCTCCACACCCAGTCGAACGTGGCCCTGCCCTGGGACACCATCGACATGGACTTCATGAACCTCAACCAAGCCGCCCACGGAGACCGCGAGTTCGGGCACATCCAGACCCGTCTCGGCGTACCCCGCAAGACCGTGGCCGGCCACGTCACCGATCCCGAGACGAGCGCACGCGTCGCGATCTGGGCGCGGGCGGCCGCCGCACGATCCGAACTGGCCACCCTCAAGGTCGCCCGCTTCGGCGACAACATGCGCGACGTGGCCGTCACCGAGGGCGACAAGGTCGAGGCCCAGCTGCGCTTCGGCGTCTCCGTCAACACCTACGGCGTCAACGACCTGGTGGAGGTCGTCGACAGCGCGGACGAGACCGAGGTGGCTTCCCTCGTCGAGGAGTACGCCGACCTGTACGACCTGGCGCCGGAACTGCGACCGGGCGGCGAACGGCACGACGCGCTGCGTTACGCGGCCCGCATCGAAGCCGGCCTGCGCACCTTCCTCGAAACGGGCGGCTTCGGAGCCTTCACCACCAACTTCGAGGACCTGGGCGGACTGCGCCAGCTGCCCGGCCTCGCCGTGCAGCGGCTCATGACCCAGGGATACGGCTTCGGAGGAGAGGGCGACTGGAAGACCGCCGTCCTGCTGCGCGCCCTCAAAGTGGCTGCCGCCGGCCTCCCGGGCGGCACCTCTTTCATGGAGGACTACACCTACGACCTGACACCCGGCAACGAGCTCATCCTCGGTGCGCACATGCTGGAGGTCTGCCCCACCATCGCCGCCGCCAGGCCCAGCTGCGAGGTCCACCCCCTCGGCATCGGCGGGCGGGAGGACCCGGTGCGCCTGGTGTTCGACGCGGCCCCCGGCCCGGCCGTGGTGGTCGGGCTCGCCGACCTCGGCGACCGCTTCCGCCTGATCGCCAACGACATCGACGTGGTGGCGCCCCCTCACCCGCTGCCCGCCCTGCCCGTTGCCCGCGCGGTCTGGCGGCCCCACCCCGACCTGAGGACCTCCACCGAATCCTGGCTGACGGCCGGAGGACCGCACCACACCGTCCTCAGCACCGCCCTGACCTCCGACCACCTCGACGACCTGGCGGAAATGCTCCGCTTGGAACTCGCCCTCATCGACGAGACCACCGCCCCGAAGCAGTTCCGGCGCGATCTCCGCTGGAACCAGGCGTACTACCGGCTGGCACTGGGGCTGTGAACCGCTCGAAGCCCGGGGCGTCCCGCCGTCACCGGTGACGACGCCGCCCGGGCTTCCGGGAGAGCGGGTGACGGATGGACGCGTAGAGGCCGGGCAGGCCCTTGCGGGCTGCCCGGCCTCGTCGTACGTCAAGCTGCTCTTCGGGCGGGTCGGCTGTTATTCGAGCAGCTCCGCGTACGAGCCCATGGCCAGGGCGATGTCCGCCTGGGCCCAGAGGCCCACATGCCGTCGAGTAGGGCCTTGGCCACTCGCTTGGCCTCGGCGTTGCCGGACTTCGCGGCGTAGTTGGTCAGGGTAATGGCGTAGGAGGCGGCCACGCCCACGTCGTCGGTGTAGTCGGCGACGGTGACGTGCAGGCCCGCGTTGGCACCGGGAGCGGACGCGTTCCAGGTGTCGGCAGCGCCCGACCACTTCAGGGTGTAGGGGATGCGGTAGGTGCCGTCGGGGTTGATCGTGGTCTTCGACAGGGCCCAGCCGACCCCGTACACCGCCTGCAGCCAGCTCAGGTAGCTGTACGCCTCCGAGGTCGTCTCGTGGCCGGACGGTCGACTTGCCGCAGCCCGAAGGGCCCAACAGGACCAGGAATGCTCCCGGTTCCACGGTGAGGGAGAAGTGCTCGACGGCGTGGGAGTCCCGACCCTGTTCCGAGTGGCCCCGCAGCGGTGTACGGCCGTGCCTGGCGTCCTGGCACGGTGAGTCTTTCCGGTCACAGCACCAGTCAGGGGATGGGCAGGCGGGCGGGATCGGCGATGATCTGTCGGACGGTCGACCATGCCGCGCCCAGCACCGGTCCGCGGCGCCCCAAGGCGGAGGGGCGTACCGCCTCCGGGTTCCAGGGCCGGACGGTGACCCGGGCGGCCAGTTCGGCGCGTACCGACGGGAGGAGCCAGTCGGCGAGTTCGGTGTAGGCGCCGCCCAGAACGAGGCCGTCCGGGTCGATCAGGTTCACCGTCGAGGTCAGGGCGAGGCCCAGGGCCCGTCCTGCGCGGTCCAGGGCGCGCAGGGTGGCGGCGTCCCCGGCGGCTGCCCGCTCGGCGAGCAGGGCCACCGGGTCGCCGACGGGGCCCAGCCCGGCCTCGCGCAGCACGGCCGCTTCACCCGCGTACTGCTCCAGACAGCCGCGTGCCCCGCAGGCGCAAGGGGCGCCCTCCGGGTGGACGGGCAGGTGCCCGAGTTCGCCCGCGAAGCCGCGGGCGCCCCGGAACAGCTGCCCGCCGATGACCAGTGCGGCACCGATTCCGGCCTCGGCGGAGACGTGTACGAAGGTCTCGGCGGGGTTGCCCCGGTGCCACTGCTCGGCCAGCGCCCCGAGGTTGGCTTCGTTCTCCGGCTCGGGCGCGGTGTCGGGGTCGGGCCAGTGGTCGGCGGGGCGGACGGCTTGCCAGCCGAGGTTGGGAGCGTTCGCGACCAGTCCGCCCGGCTCGTTCGGCACCACCCCCGGCACGGCCAGGACGCGGCCCTCGACGCGCAGGCCGAGGGCCGCGGCCTCGGACTCCGCGTCGGCGCCCAGCGCGGCGGCCTCCGCCAGCACCTCTCCGGCCGGCCGGCCCGCGTTGGCCCGCTCCACGCGACGCCAGACCCGGGGTTCACCGCGCAGGTCCACGACGCACGCGGCGAGATGGGTGACGTCGATCTCCAGGCCGAGGCCAGCGGGACCCCGGTCGTTCAGGGCCAACGCCCGTCCGGGACGGCCGACCCGTCCGCTGGGCGCGGTCTCCGTCTCGGTCAGCGCTCCCCGGCCGATGAGCTCGTCGACCATGGAGGAGACGGCCGGCCTGGTCAGGCCCGTGTGCCCGGCCACGTCCGCCCGGGAGAGCGGTCCGTGCGCGGCGACCACGCCGATCACCACCGCGAGGTTCCGCCGGCGCATCCCCTGCTGCGAGGCGGGTGCGGCTTCCGCGCCCCCGCTCGCCCTGCCGGTCCCCGTCATCGACCCGACCGTCCTATCGCTCTCCCGGCGGGACCTCCTGCAGGGCCCGCGCCCGCCGCAGCGTACTGGTGATCCGTTCGAGCGTGTCGTCGTCACGGGGTACGGGCTCCAGTACCCGGCCCTCGGCGGTCCGCCAGCGCCGGGCGACGGCGTCGGCAGGCTCACCGGTGAGCAGTGCGGCGGCCTGGGCGGCGGCCCCGAGCGCGACCAGTTCCCGGGCTTCGGGCACCTGGACCGCTCGTCCGGACAGTCGCAGGACGGTCCTCTGTCAGGCCCTGCCGCGGGCTCCGCCGCCGATCAGCAGCAGTGGTTCGTCGGGGGCGGGGCTCTCGCCTCCGGCACGCAGCACGTCGTCCAGGGCCGCGAGCAGGGCGTGGGCGGCGCCGTCGTAGGCGGCCTGGAGCAGCCGGCCCGGGGTGGTGTCGTGGCGCAGGCCGTGGACCAGGCCGGAAGCGCCCGGGAAGTCGGGGGTGCGCTCGCCGTCCAGGTAGGGAAGCACCACCACCGTGCCGCCGCTCTCGACGTCCTCGCGGTCGCGGCCGACGAGGGTGGCGAAGCGGTCGACGGCGAGGGTGCAGTTGAGCGTGCAGGCGAGCGGCAGCCAGCCGCCGAGGGCATCGGCGAAGCCGGCGACGGTTCCGCTCGGGTCGGCGGGCCGGGTCCGGCCGACGGTGTAGACGGTGCCGGAGGTACCGAGGCTCAGCACCGGACGTCCGGGGGTCAGGCCCAGGCCGAGGGCCGCGGCCATGTTGTCGCCGGTCCCGGTCGCCACCAGTGCGCCCTCGCGCAGCGGCATCCCTGCCCGGACGACGCCTGCCCGGGCTCCCGGCGCCAGGACCTGCGGCAGCAGCCCGGGGTCGAGGCCGATCCGGCCGAGGACGTCGGTGTCGTAGCCGTCCGGGCCCCACCAGCCGGTTCCCGACGCGTCTCCGCGGTCCGTCACCGCCTCACCGGTCAGGCGCTCCGTCAGGAAGTCGTGGGGAAGCCGGACGGCCGCGACGCGGTCGGCGGCGGCGCGCTCGTTCGTGTGCAGCCAGGCCCACTTGGCGGCCGTGAAGGCGGCCGTGGGGACGCTTCCGGTGCGGCGGGCGAGCTCTGCCGCGCTGAACGCGGCTGCGAGTTCGGCGGCCTGCGGGGCGGAGCGGACGTCGTTCCAGAGCAGTGCCGGGCGCACCGGCCGTCCGGCCGCGTCGAGGGTGACCAGGCCGTGCTGCTGACCGGCGATCGAGCAGGCGGCGGCGCGATCCGCCCAGCCGGTGCCCATCATGGCCTCGCCGAGCGCCCGCCACCACTGTTCGGGGTCGCTCTCGCGTCCGGCGCCCGCGCTGACGCGGTGCGCGGCGCGGCCCTCGCCCAGGACGGCGCCGGTTTCCAGGTCGACGGCGAGGGCCTTGGTGGACTGGGTCGAGCTGTCGACACCGATCACGACACGCTGAGCAGACATGCGTTCCTCCGGTGGGGTTCCTTCTGGCGTCTCGGCATACTAATTTGTTTTTCGACATTACAAATAGCCCTCGGCCCGGATCCGGAGTGCCTCATGGCCAGCGACCCGCTCGTCCCCACTCCCGCGCACAGGTTCACCTTCGGTCTGTGGACCGTCGGCTGGCAGGGCCGGGACCCCTTCGGCGACGCCACCCGGCCCGCCCTCGACCCGGTCGAGACCGTGGAGCGGCTGGCCGAGCTCGGCGCCTACGGCGTCACGTTCCACGACGACGACCTGATCCCCTTCGCGGCCGGCGACGCAGCACGCGAGCAGGCGGTCAAGCACTTCCGCACCGCACTCGACACGGCCGGGCTGAAGGTGCCGATGGCCACCACCAACCTCTTCACCCACCCGGTGTTCAAGGACGGCGCCTTCACCGCCAACGACCGGGACGTCCGCCGGTACGCGCTGCGCAAGACGATCCGCAACATCGACCTGGCCGTGGAACTCGGCGCCTCGGTCTACGTCGCCTGGGGCGGCCGCGAGGGCGCGGAGTCGGGCGCGGCCAAGGACGTGCGCACCGCCCTCGACCGGTTGAAGGAGGCCTTCGACCTGCTGGGCGAGTACGTCGAGAGTCAGGGATACGACCTGCGCTTCGCGATCGAACCCAAGCCCAACGAGCCGCGCGGCGACATCCTGCTGCCCACCATCGGCCACGCCCTGGCGTTCATCAACGAGTTGGACCGGCCCGAGCGGGTCGGCCTCAACCCGGAGGTCGGCCATGAGCAGATGGCCGGGCTGAACTTCCCGCACGGCATCGCCCAGGTCCTGTGGCACGGCAAGCTGTTCCACATCGACCTCAACGGCCAGTCCGGCATCAAGTACGACCAGGACCTGCGCTTCGGCGCGGGCGACCTGCGCCAGGCCTTCTGGCTGGTCGACCTGCTGGAGTCGGCCTGCTACGACGGCCCCCGTCACTTCGACTTCAAGCCGCCGCGCACCGAGGACTCTGCCGGCGTCTGGGCCTCGGCGGCCGCCTGCATGCGCAACTACCTGCTTCTGGCGGAGCGTTCCCGCGCCTTCCGGGCCGATCCGGAGGTCCAGGCCGCGTTCGCTGCCTCCCGACTGCCCGAACTCGCCCTCCCCACCGCCGAGGACGGCCTGGCCGGGCTGCTGGCCGACCGGTCCGCCTTCGACGAGTTCGACGTCGATTCCGCCGCCCGCCGCGGCATGGCCTTCGAGCACCTGGACCAGCTCGCCCTCGAACACCTCCTCGGCGCCCGCTGAGCCGGTGTGCCCATGAGCCGGGCCGTGACGTTCCGCGGCCCGGCTCTGGGCGTGGACGGTTCCGGCGGGCCGGCCGACCCTAAGCCGCCAGGGACGCGGGCTGACCGTGGACCCCGATCACGCCCTCGGCCGGCGACCAGCACTCGAACGTCAGCAACGCGCTGTTGAGCATGCCGCCGCGCACGTGCTTCACCGGCATGTAGAGGGTCATCCGGTGCTCGTGCGCCGGACGTCCGCCACCTTGGTGGCGTAATGCGCGGTACGCCCGGACGCATCAGCCAGTAGCCGTCGATGAACTCCATCGTGCAGGTTCCTCAGTCCGCGCACGGCGATCAAGCCCCGGTACCGGTGGTAACTGTCCTTGGACCTACGGGTCAGCGTGTCGTGGTCGACGCGAACGAGACCGAAGCGCTGGCCGTTGCCGTGCGCCCACTCGAAGTTGCCCAGCAGCGACCAGACGTGGTAGCCGCGCACGTCCATCCCTGCGGAGACGGCGGCGGCGAGGTGGGCCGAGAGGTAGTCGATCCGCTCGGCGTCGGCGGCGACCGTCACGGGCGGTAGAGGTTGACGCCGAGCAAGTCCAGCGGGTCGCCTATCAGCTCCAGGTCGCCCGGCAGTCGCCAGGGGCCGTCGGCGCGGCCGGCCCGGACCTCGGCCTCGTTCGCGGGAGAGCGTCCGGCGAGGAGCGCCTCGGTCCGGACCTCCTTGTGGAAGACCTTGGCACGGCGCAGGGCGGCTCGGCCCTCGGGGAGGGCGGAGGCGAGAGGATGCGGTCGAGGTTGCGTGAGATTCCGACCTCCCGGGAGCCCGCGGCGCACAGCTCCCGTACGGCGAGGCCGTGGGCGACCAGCAGGTGGTGTGCGGCCGCCAGCGCGCCGCGGCCCTCCTCGGCACCGGTGCGTGCCGCCCCTCGGCGTAGCCGACGAAGGTGGAGCAGTACGGCTCATTGAGCGTGATCCAGCGCTCCACCCTCCCGGGCGGTAGATCACGGGTCTGTCGGGCTCCTCGATCTCGGGGGCGGGGCTCAGTGCGTGGGGCGGCCCGGCGCGCTGGCCGCCCTCGCGCCGTCTGCCCGGGCCGGTGGTGCAGGGCGGTCAGAGCTCCGGTGCCAGGCCGCGCTCGCGCAGCCAGGCCAGTTGGACGGGCGGGTTGGAGCCGCAGCCGCCGCCGTGGTCGCCGAACGGCCACACGGTCATGCTGCGGTCCTCGCCCGCGTAGTGATTGAAGGCGGCGTAGACCGTGGAGGGCGGGCAGACCGGGTCCATCAGGCCCACGCTGAACAGCGTCGGCGCGGTGGCCCGCCGGGCGAAGTGGACGCCGTCGAAGTGGGCGAGGGTGGCGAAGGCCTGTTCCACGCGGTGGCGGCTGTGCCAGCGCAGGTACTTGGCGATCTCCTGGTACGGGCCGTCGCCGCAGATCGCGGCCGCGTGGCGGAAGTGGCACAGGAACGGGACGTCCGGCATCGCCGCCGCCACGCGGTCCCCGGCGAGACCGGCGACGGCGAGCGCCAGACCGCCGCCCTGGCTGGCCCCGGCCACCACGATCCGACGGCCGTCGAGTCCGGGCAGCTCCGCGACCGCGTCCACGGCGCGCACGCAGTCGGTGACCAATCGCCGGTAGTAGTAGGTGTCTGGAGAGTCGATGCCACGGGTCATGAAGCCCTCGACCCACTGCGTGCCGTCGCCCACGCCCCGGTCCGGGGTGTCGTGGCCCTGGCCCCGGCTGTCGACGACGAGTTGGGCGTAGCCTGCGGCGGACCAGAACAGGTGGTCGGTGGGCAGTCCTCGACCGCCGCCGTAGCCCATGTAGGTGACGACGACCGGCAGCGGTCCGGCCGCGTTGCGCGGGCGCAGCAGCCAGGCGGCCACCGGCTCGCCGTTCCAGCCGGGGAAGCGCACGTCGTCGACCTCGACGGTGCGAGCAGGTGCTGGGCGGTGACCCGTTCCACCTTGATCGCCCCGTCGTGCGACCGGGCTTCGGCAAGGGTCCGCCGCCAGAAGGCGTCGAAATCCGTCGGATCGGATAATTCTGGCCGGTATCGAACGAGTTCGTCCAGGTCGAGGTCTGTGAGCGGCATGGGGAGTTCCTCCGGTCGGAGAGGTGACGAGGCGACGGAGCTTGGCGGCCACAGGGAGACTTGCCTCGCAGGTCCGGGCACTGCTGTGGGCAGGGGTGGCGGCCCGCCCCCCTCGGACGGGCCGCCGGTCTCGCAGGTGCGGGCCTCAGTCGGTCGTCCCGCCGGACGTGGTGAAGCCGCAAGCGGCCAGACGGAAGCCGCCGTGCAGCGTCAGCCGCAGGTCGTGGACGCCGTCCAGCGGAACGGCGAGCTCGGCCGCGACGGTCGTACTCGTGTAGCGGTCGCCGGTGACCGGAACACTGATCTCCGCCAGCAGCCGGTCACCGGCAGAGTTCCAGCCGCGCCTCCCCGGAACCCGCGTTTCAGAAGGCAGTCTCGGCCTGCACCTTGATGAGCCCAAGTGTTAGCGTTCACATTCCGTCCCTGTCAAGGGTGACGGAGCCCTCAACCGAGTGCGGCGGACGCCTCACAGAGGCGTGGGCCACTGGGGCGGTCAGCCCGAGCCCGATGGTGCCGGCTCAATGGCGGGTGGCGGGACCCACGCTGCGACGCAGCACCATCTCCGGCGAGATCCGCGCATGGGGGCGGGTGTGCGCGACGCCCTCCAACTCCTCGACGAGCAGTTCCAGGGCCCGGCGGCCGAGCTCGCCGAAGTCCTGCCGCACGGTGGTCAGGGGCGGGGTGAAGTAGGCCGCCTCGGGAATGTCGTCGAAGCCGACCACGCTGATGTCGCCCGGGATCGAGCGGCCGGCCTCGTGCAGGGCGCGCAGCAGGCCGAGCGCCATGTGGTCGTTGGCGCAGAAGACGGCGGTGACGTCGCCCAGTTCGGAGATCCGCAAGCCCGCCTGGTAGCCGGCGCGCGCGCTCCAGTCGCCGCGCTCGACATGCGGCACGGGGGCTCCGGCAGCTTCCAGCGCGCCGCGCCAGCCCTCCTGACGGTCCTGGCTCTCCAGCCAGTTGGCCGGGCCGGCCAGGTGGTGCACGGTGCGGTGGCCCAGATCGAGCAGGTGCCTGGTGGCCGCTTCGGCGCCGGAGCGGTTGTCCACCGAGACCATGGGAACCCGCGACTGGCTGCCCGATCCGACCGCGACGACCGGAACGGAGCTGGAGAGCCTGGCCACCGCACTGACGACGGAGATCTGGGGCGCGATCACGGCAACGCCTTCCACGCCCTGGTCGCGCAGCCGGTCGACAGCCTCCTGAACCGAGCGGCCGTCCAGGGAGCGCAGACTTGTCACGCTGACGGAATACCCCGCACTGCGCGCAGCCTGCTCGATGCCGTCCAGCATCGAGGCGGGACCGTACAGGGTCGATTGGAAGCTGACCACGCCGAGGGTTTGCGAGCGGCGGGTGACCAGGGCGCGGGCAGCGGAGTTGGGCCGGTAGTCCAGCTCCCGGATGGCTGCGAGCACCCGCTCCCGGGTGCCGGGCCGCACGTGCGGGGCGCCGTTGAGCACCCGGGACACCGTCTGGTGGGACACGCCGGCCATTTTCGCCACGTCCGCCATCACTGGGTGGCGCTGCTCGGTCCCGGCGCTGTCGGTTCCCACTCGCACTTCCCTCCTCGACTCCGGGCTACGGTACGCTACCGGCCCTCGGCGAGGGCCATGTGAGCGTGAACGGACAAGGGCATGCGGCGGGCCACCGCCATCCGGTCGGCAAGGACGCTACGGCCTGCGGCCGGCTACTCCGAGAGCCCCCCACGGCCCAGCCTGGGAGCCAGGACAACGCTCGAACCCCCGTCACGCTCCCGCCCTGGAGCAGACCAGCGGTAGGCGGTCGCCAGGGTTCGTGCGGCGTGCGGATCCTCAGGACCAAGATCCGGACAACTGGGGCGGACCAACGCCTCACCCGAAGCCGCAGAAGCCGCTTGCGGTCAGCACGGCCGGACGCGCCCGACGTGCAGGTGCCCCGCCAGAGGAAGCCCATCGCCTGCGGAATTGTTAACCCAACGGTGATCCGAACAGACCCTTGACGGCACTCTTGTGAGCGTTAACACTCAGGTATCGCCAGGGCCGGAGCCGCTGCCACCCCGACTTCGCACAGCGCGAGGAAACGACTCCCGGCCGGCCCCGCTCGACCGCTTCCGGTTCTCCCAGCCGGGTCGCACTGTGCCGGTCGCGGAACATCACTGGAGGAACTGTGCGGAAGTTTTCAGCGGGCCTTGTCACCGTGGGTCTGACGCTGTCGCTGGCAGCCTGCGGCCAGAGCGCCAACGGAGCGGGCGATGGCGGGGCCGGCGGGGAGGCCAAAGGCGGCCTCGTCGGCATCGCGATGCCGACCAAGTCGTCGGAGCGCTGGATCAATGACGGCAACAACATGGTCAAGGAGTTCCAGGCCAAGGGCTACAAGACCGACCTCCAGTACGGCGACAACGTCGTGGAGAACCAGGTCTCCCAGGTGGAGAACATGATCACCAAGGGAGCCAAGCTGCTGGTGATCGCCGCCATCGACGGTTCCTCGCTCACCAACGTGCTGCAGAAGGCCGCCGACGCCCACGTCCCCGTCATCTCCTACGACCGGCTGATCCGCGGCACGGGGAACGTCGACTACTACGCGACCTTCGACAACCACAAGGTCGGCGTCCTCCAGGGCAGTTACATCGTCGACAAGCTCGGCCTCAAGGACGGCAAGGGCCCGTTCAACATCGAGCTGTTCGCCGGCTCGCCGGACGACAACAACGCCACGTTCTTCTTCAACGGTGCGATGAGCGTCCTCAAGCCGTACATCGACGACAAGAAGCTGGTCGTGCAGAGCGGCCAGACCTCCTTCAACCAGATCGCCACACTGCGCTGGGACGGCGGCCTCGCCCAGTCCCGGATGGACAACCTGCTGAGCAAGTCGTACACCGCCGCCCGCGTCGACGCCGTGCTCTCGCCGTACGACGGCATATCGATCGGCATCATCTCCTCACTCAAGGGCGTCGGCTACGGCGCCGGCCAGCCACTGCCCGTCGTCACGGGCCAAGACGGCGAGCTGGCCTCGGTGAAGTCGATCATCGCGGGCGAGCAGACCCAGACCGTCTACAAGGACACCCGCCAACTGGCCAAGGCCGCCGTCCAGATGGGCGACGCGCTGCTGACCGGCGGCAAGCCCGAGGTCAACGACACCAGCCAGTACGACAACGGCGTCAAGACCGTACCGGCGCAGCTGCTCCAGCCGGTCAGCGTCGACAAGGAGAACTACCAGAAGGTCCTTGTGGACAGCGGCCAGTACACCGCGGACCAGCTCAAGTAGCCCACGGAGCCCGACCGACGGGTCCGGCGACGACGAAACGGCGGTGCGACGCCCACGGGACCGCCCGGCGCCGCACCGCCCCGACGATACGGATGCACAACCATGGCCCGACCCGTTCTCGAGATGCGGTCGATCAGCAAGACGTTTCCCGGTGTGAAGGCCCTCTCCGAGGTCAACCTCACCGTCACCGTGGGTGAGGTGCACGCCGTCTGCGGTGAGAACGGCGCCGGCAAGTCCACGCTGATGAAGGTACTCAGCGGGGTCCACCCCCACGGCGGCTACCAGGGCGAGATCTACTTCGAGGGCGAGCCCTGCCGGTTCCGGGACATCCGGGCCAGCGAGCAGCGCGGCATCGTGATCATCCACCAAGAACTCGCGCTGGTGCCCTACCTGTCCATCGCCGAGAACATCTTCCTCGGCAACGAGCACGCCACCCGGGGCGTCATCAGCTGGCACCGGACGCTGACCCACGCCGCCGCGCTGATCCGGCAGGTCGGACTCGACGAGAGCCCGCACACCAGGATCGCCGATCTCGGCGTGGGAAAACAGCAGTTGGTCGAGATCGCCAAGGCGCTCGCCAAGAAGGTCAAGCTGCTCATCCTGGACGAGCCGACGGCCGCTCTGAACGACGAGGACAGCCGCAAGCTGCTCGACCTGATCCTCGAACTCAAGGCCCAGGGCATCTCCTGCATCCTCATCTCGCACAAGCTGAACGAGATCGCCCGGGTCGCCGATGCCGTCACCATCCTGCGCGACGGGCGGACCATCGAGACCATCGCGATCGGTCCCGAGGGCATCTCCGAGGAGCGGATCATCCGTGGCATGGTCGGCCGCGACCTGGAACACCGCTACCCCGAGCGCACCCCGAAGATCGGCGAGGTCGCCTTCGAGATCGAGGACTGGGGCGTCCAGCACCCGATCGACCACCGGCGCAAGGTGGTCGACGGCGTTTCGCTCAACGTCCGTCGAGGCGAGATCGTCGGCATCGCCGGCCTCATGGGCGCCGGCCGCACCGAACTGGCCATGAGCGTCTTCGGCCGCTCGTACGGACGGTGGACCGGCGGCCGGGTGCGGCTGGACGGCCGGGAGATACGTACCCGGACGGTGCCGGAGGCGATCGGGCACGGCATCGCGTACGTGACCGAGGACCGCAAGCAGCTCGGCCTCAACCTGGGCGACGACATCAGCCGGAACATCTCGCTGAGCGCCCTCGGCAAGGTCGCCCGGCGGGGCTGGGTCGACCGGCACGAGGAGGCCCGGACCGCCGAATCGTTCCGGCGGACCATGAACATCAAGGCCCCCTCGGTGTTCGCGGAGACCGGCAAGCTCAGCGGCGGCAACCAGCAGAAGGTCGTCCTCAGCAAGTGGATCTTCGCCGAGCCGGAGGTGCTGATCCTCGACGAGCCCACCCGGGGCATCGACATCGGTGCCAAGGCGGAGATCTACACCGTCATCGCCGAACTCGCCGCCCAGGGCAAGACGGTACTCGTCATTTCCTCCGAACTCCCCGAACTCCTGGGCCTGTGCGACCGGATCTACACCATGGCCGAAGGCCGGATCACCGGTGAAGTGACCCGCGCGGACGCCACCCAGGAATCCCTCATGCGGCTCATGACCATGAGCGCGGCATCCCCCGACAAGCAGGTGTGAGGCATGGCCCAAACCAAGACCACCCCGGACACCACGCCCCGCACACCGCAGACCGGCCGACGTCCGTCGGCCGGTGCCGTACTGGCCCGAGCGCTGCGCGGCAACCTGCGCCAGTACGGGATGCTGCTCGCGCTGGCGCTGATCGTGCTGCTGTTCCAGTTCTGGACGGACGGCATCCTGCTCCAGCCGCTCAACATCACCAATCTCATCCAGCAGAACGGTTACATCCTCATCCTGGCCATCGGCATGATGATCGTCATCATCGCCGGGCACATCGACCTGTCGGTCGGGTCGCTCGCCGCCTTCGTCGGGGCGGCCGCGGCGGTGATGATGGTCAAACACCACGCGCCGTGGCCCGTGGCGCTGGTGGCCGCGCTGCTGATCGGGGCCCTCGCCGGAGCCTGGCAGGGCTTCTGGATCGCCTATCTCGGGATCCCCTCGTTCATCGTCACGCTGGCCGGCATGCTGCTGTTCCGCGGTGGGACCCAGATCCTCCTGCAGGGCCAGTCGGTGGCGCCGTTCCCCAAGGGCTTCCAGAACATCAGCAGCGGCTTCCTCCCCGAGGTCGGCCCCCACACCAACTACCACAACCTCACCCTGCTACTGGGCCTCTCGGTGCTGGCCGTCGCGATCCTGCAGGAGGTGCGCGGACGGCGGCGGGCCGCCTCGTACGGGCTGGAACCGCTTCCGGCCGGGCTGTTCCTGGTGAAGCTCGGCGCGATCACCGCGGCCGTGGTGGCCTTCACGCTGCTGCTGGCCAGCTACCACGGGGTACCGATCGTCCTGCTGATCCTCGGCGTCCTGCTGGTCGGCTTCGGGTACGTGATGCGCAACTCGATCCTCGGCCGGCACACCTACGCCATCGGCGGCAACGAGGCGGCGGCGCGGCTGTCCGGGGTGAAGAGCAAGCGGGTCGTCTTCCTGGCCTTCGTGAACATGGGCGTCCTCGCGGCCCTGGCCGGGATGGTGTTCGCCGCGCGGCTCAACGCAGGTACGCCGCAGGCCGGCATCAACTTCGAGCTGGAGGCGATCGCCGCCGCCTTCATCGGCGGCGCCTCCGCGAGCGGCGGTGTGGGTACCGTCCTCGGCGCGCTCACCGGCGGTCTGGTGCTGGGCGTGCTGAACAACGGCATGTCGCTGGTCGGCGTGGGCACGGACTACCAGCAGGTGATCAAGGGCCTGGTACTGCTGGCGGCCGTCGGCTTCGACGTCTACAACAAGCGCAAGGCCGGAGGCTGACCCTGCGGCCCCGCTCGCGCGTCGACGATCCGCTCGAAGAAGGTCTCGTGCTTGAGGAAGGAGACATCGTACTCACGCCCCGGGTACGGCGGGATCAGCTGCTCGCGGGTGTGCACGAGGTGGTGGTCCACCCGGGGCTCCGGGCCCACGAGGCTGTGCAGGGCCCCTGCCACCTGCGGAAGTTCCAGCAGCCGACGGACGAAGGATCCCTGCGCACAAGCCTCGGACAGCGGCGTCCCGTACCGCACCGGCGGCACCCCGTCGGCAAGCACCGCCAAGCCCTCGGTGTTCATGTCCGCCGGCATCCGTGCCGCCCAGCCCGTTTCCCCGCACCCCCTCGCTCAGTGAGCGGACCGATGCCGGACACCGCTGCCCGGCCGCCCTGAAGGACTCGCCGCGCGCCTGCTTCCCATCGTCGGCAACCTTTTCGCGTCCTGCGGCGACCAGGCAGTGCACCTCGACTCGGATCTTCGAACGGACGGACATGCAGACTGCACGGCAGGCCGCGCGGCAGCGCAGGCGCAGACACAGGCTGATGCTCGGTACAGCGGTGATGCTGACCGCCGCGGGCGTCCTCTTCTGCCTGGTGACGGCCATGCTCCCCGGCCCCAAGGCCGGGGCCGGGGCCGGCGCTGGGGCCGACGTGGCCGCCCCCGCCGCCACCCGTACGGGAGCCACGCCCTCGGCCGCGACGAGCCCAGCACCCCCGGCGGCCGGCTCGCCTGCCGCGGCGACCCCGAGCGCGACCGCCGCAGCAACCACCGCGGCGGCGCCCCCGCCTACGGCGAAGAAGACCCCACCGGCGGCATCCACCCCGGCACCGTCGGCAGGACGCATCCGGCCGGATACCACCTACAAGGGCGTCGCCACCGCCTACGCCGCCGCCGACGGCAACGGCGCCTGCCTGTTCGGCCCGAGCGACGACCTCATGATCGCGGCGATGAACACCACCGACTACGAGTCGTCCAGGGCCTGCGGCGCGTACGTGCGCGTACGCGCCGCGAACGGCGCCTCGATCACGGTCCGGATCACCAACGAATGCCCGCTGCCCTGCGCGCCCGGCCAACTTGACCTCAGCGAACAGGCCTTCGCGAAACTGGCCGAGCTCAAGGTCGGCCGTATCCCGATCACCTGGAGCCTGGTGAGCCCCCGCACGTCCGACGCCCTCTCCCTCCGGTACAAGACCGGGTCCAGCGCCCACTGGTGCGGCATCCAGGTGATCGACCACCGGAATCCGGTCGCACGGCTGGAGGTACGCACCAGCAAGGGCTGGCGGAAGCTGCCCCGTACCGACTACAACTATTTCCTCTCCGCCGACGGCGGTGGGTGCGGCGGCGCGATAAGGATCACCGACATCTACGGAGAGCAGTTGACGGTCGACGGGACCGCGCTGCTGCCGAACGTCGCACAACCGACCAGGGTCCAGTTCGCCGCGCACTGAGACCTCACCGCGGCAGCCGAGTGGCGGATCCGGTGGGGCGGATCGGAGCGCCCTGGGTCGTACCGGCCACTGGTACGCTGCCGCCCGGATGTTAGCGCACACATTTGCGAAAGGGGCGACCGTCGGACATGGTCCTCGATGACGCGTCCGCGGAATTCCACGACTTCTTCGAGCGCCACTACGCCGAACTCGCCCGGCTCGCCCATCTCCTGACGGGCGGGGCGGACGACGCCGACGATCTGGCCGCGGACGCCCTGACCGCCCTGTGGCAGCGCTGGGACCGGCTGCGCCAGGCCGAGTACCCACTCGCCTACGCCCGTGGCGTGGTCGCCAACCTGGCACGGTCACGGATCCGCAGCGCGGTGCGCGAGCGCCGCCGGATCGCCCTGTTCTGGTCCCGCGGTGCGGAGCCGTTGCACGGTCCGGACGTGGCCGCCGTGGTGGACGTGCGTACTGCCCTCGCCCGGTTGCCGTTCCGGAAGCGGACGTGTGTGGTCCTACGGCACGCCTTCGACCTGTCGGAGAAGGACACCGCTCTGGCACTCGGAATATCGGTCGGTACGGTGAAGAGCCAAACCTCGAAGGGGATGGCCGAACTGGAACGGATGCTGGGCAGCACGGGAGCAGCCGGGGAACTGTTGGCAGGGAGGAGGAGCCGATGAACGAGGAACTCACCGAGCGGCTGCGCGCAGCCGCCGAGGCCCACCAGCCCGACCGCGCCCGGATCCTGGCACGCGTGGAACGCGGCATGTCCGGCGCCCCCGCCCGCCACCGCGAGCGGTCCGGCGCGAGGCCCTGGCCCAGGGTCGCGCTCGCCTCCCTCGCCGCGGTAGGCACTCTGGCGGTCGGTGGTTTCGCCGTCGCCGCCATCGTCCAGTCACCGCCGGCCCGGCCGGACGTCTCGGCCACCCCCGCCGCGCCGTCCGCGCCGTCCACGTCCGGAACTCCCCGGCCGACACCGTCGACACCATCGGCGCCCGCCACCGGCCGGCCGACCACGCCGGGCCGTTCGTCCCCGACGGGCCCCAGCCCTTCGGCGTCAGGCGCCGCGGGCTCGGCCCGGCCAGGCAACGCGCACGTCCAGGACGGCCCTCTGTCGTCGGCCGGCTCCTTGGGCACGAACAGCAACAGCTTCTGGGCGCAGAGCAACATCACCCTCAAGTCCACCCAACCGCTTACCGCACTCACCGTGGAACTGCGCATCACGCAGACCGGTGCGGTGCAGAGCACCGGCAGCTGGCGGACGCTGCCCGCCGAGGATTTCACCGTCACCGTGCAGAACGAGGGCGGAGCAGTGGTCTACCGCTGGATCCTCAAGCCGGGCCGTACGGTACCGGCCGGACAGCATGTCTTCGCCGGCCAGTACAACCACGCCGCCGGCGCACGCGAGGCCGAGCACGACGGCTACCGCGTCGACGCCAACGATCCCCGCGGCGCCCTCTCGGTCTGGGGCGGCTTCACCCCGGCACGATGAGGCCGCGCCGCTTCGCCGGCCCGTGGGTGGAACGGCGCGGACCGCCGCCCGCCCACGGGCCAGGAGCATCAGGACAGGTCGCCGTACACCACGCCACGGCCGTACCCGCCCAGGTAGACCCGCCCGTACACGTCGGGGTCGCCGCTGATGACGTTGATGGCGCTGCCACCGAACTGGTGCTGGTCGCCGTTGATCCGGACCCAGGCCGAGCCGCCGTCGGTGGAACGGAACAGCCCGGTGACGCCCTTCACCTTCCCGCTGAGGTAGAGCGCCTGGTACCCGGCGCCCGGGGCCGGCTTGCCGAAGCCGACGGCGGTCGCCTGCTCCACGCCGCCGAGCTTGCCGAAGCTCTTCCCCCCGTTGGTGGAGTGCAGGAGTCCGTTGCCCCCGCCGGCGATCCACAGGTCACCGGCGATGCCCGGAACCGCCTTGAGCTGCCCGTCGCCCAGGCCGGTGGCCCGCGCGCTGAAGTGCTTCCCGCCGTCGGTGCTGGCGTATAGGGTGCCCCCGCTGAGGGCGTAGAAGGTGTTC
This sequence comes from Streptomyces sp. NBC_00597, assembly GCF_041431095.1. GTDB lineage: Bacteria > Actinomycetota > Actinomycetes > Streptomycetales > Streptomycetaceae > Streptomyces. Next base: position 1,186,225 of record NZ_CP107757.1, on the reverse strand, counting down.
GCCGCCGAACGGTCGGCCACCACAGCCGTGTCCTTAGGCAGACCGGAGGTCGCCGCCCAGGCCGAGCCACGGTTGGTCGAGTAGAACGGAACCTGGCCCGCGGGGGTCCACACCACGGCGGCGCCGTCCGCCGAGACGGCCGCGGAACCGCCGCCCGCGTCGCGCACCGGCGCCGTGGCGAACGGCGCCCAGTCGGCTCCGCCGTCGGTCGAATAGGCACCGTGCTGCTCGCCACCGAGACCGACCCGCACCATGAACTGCGGCTTCGACTGGGCGAAGTCGATACCCGTGGTGTTGGTGAACAGCGGTCCGGAGAGCGCCTTGGCGGGCACCTTGGTGAGGTCCTCGTGCCGGAACCCGCTGACATCGCCGAGCGCACTGATCAGGGGAAGACCGGGAGGCTTGATCAGTCCGAGCGTCGCGGTCTCTTCCAGGCCCTTGGCCGGGATGGTCCAGTGCGTCGCCCGCCCGGTGTCCGCCGCGGTCACGCCGTTGCTGCCCCACATCCCAGATCCGGTGCCGTACAGAACGTGCCCGGAATCGAAGGGGTCGATGGCCAGGGCGCCCATCCAGTGACCGATGCCGGTGCCCACGTAGGGCGCTGCGGAGTTGTCCCGCACCGAAGTCGCGCCGAGCGCCTTCCAGGAGGCGCCGCCGTCGGCCGACCGGTAGATCTCGTCCGAAGGCCACTGGGAGGGCGCCGGTCCGGCGGCCATTGCCGCACGCCTTGCCTCGGGCCGTACGTCCTCGGCGTCCGCGCCGGCCGGCTGCGCAGATGGGAGGGTACCGCGGCAGTACATCTCGTGTGGCGAGTCCGCTCGGTGCCCGCTGATGGTGAACCGCCGGCCCCCGTCCTCCAAGGCGGTGCGGACCGTGACGTCCTTACCCGGCGCCAGCATCAGCGGCCGCTCGAAGTCTACGTCGGCGAACTCCAGCGGCTGAACCGCGCCGAATCCGCTTGCGGCGCAGGCGTGTGTGACCAAGTCCAGGTAGCCGGTGGCAGGGAAGACAGTTGCGCCCAGGACTCGGTGGTCGGTCCAAGGCGAGGCCGCGGACAGGACCGTGTCGAGAACGAAGGGCTGTTCCTGTGCCGGCGCTGGTAGCAGCTGCGTCTCGCCCGCGAGCGCTTCGGCGCGGGCAGGGGCCTGGTGAACGATCCCGGCTGAAGCGGAGGAGGGCTGCTCTGGCGTGCGTTCGCAGGTGCCACGGTCTCCAGTGGTACTGGCGAACCAGTAGCGGTCGCGCCGGAAGGCGTACTGCGGCGCCGAAACGCGTCGGTGGCCCGGGGCGGTGAGCAACCGGGGCAGATCGATGGGGGCGCCGGCCGCGAACAGCGCGGCGGCGGCGGTGAGGATGCTGCGCAGGTCCTCGCCGTTGTTCTGAAGTGTGGTGACCAGCCGGACGTCCGTGGCGTCGAAGGCACCGGCGATGGCGGGCGTCAGGGTGGGGTGCGGCCCGATCTCCACGACGGTCGAGCAGCCGGACTCCAGCACCGTGCGGATGCCCTCGTGGAAGCGCACCGTCTGCCGCACCTGCGCGCTCGCGTACTCCGGACCCACGTCACCGGTGAGGACCTCGCCGGTGACGGTGGAGACGACGGGGACCTCCGGACGGCTGGTCTTGAACTCGGCGGCGCATTCTTCAAGTCCGGCCAGGGCCGGGTCCATCAACGGGGAGTGGAAGGCGTGGGAGACCTTCAGCTCGGTGGTCCGTACGCCGGACTCCTCGGCAAGCCGGGCGATGCCGTCGACGGCCTCGGCCACGCCTGAGATCACCAGGCTGCGCGGCCCGTTGACGGCGGCGAGCGAGACCGTGTCCTCCTTACCCAGGAGCCAGCGCGCTACCGTGCCCTGCCCCGCCGCGACTGCCAGCATCTTGCCGTCGCGGGGCAGTTCGCCCATGAGCCGGCCGCGCTGCACGCTGAAGCGCGCGGCGTCCTCCAGAGCGACCAGTCCGCCCACGCAGGCGGCCGCCAGCTCTCCGACGCTGTGTCCGATGACAATGGAAGGACGTACCCCCCAGGCGCGCAGCAGCTCGGCGAGCGCGAACTGAACGGCGAACAGACCGGGCTGGGCGTAGCGAGTGTCCGTCAGCGGCGCTCCTGCGTCCGTCGTGCCCGTCCCGTCCGTACCCGTGCCGAAGAGCACGGAGCTCGTCTCCGTCCTGACCCCGGGCCGCTCCGCTGCGGATCCGGAACGGATCGTGATCTCCTCCCGGCTACCCACAGGGCCTCCTCCGCCGCCACCTCGGCGGGAGTGTCCGCGATCCCTGTGGCCGTGGGCGTGCCACCAGGACCGCAGCAGCCTGCGGAAACAGGCAACCGTCACCGCTACATCAGTGAATCGGTGGAGGTCCTGACGGCCCCTCGCCCCAGCCCCTCCGAAGCCTTCGGCGCGAGCCGCCCGGGCTTCTTGATCCACCTTGCATCAGCACGGGGTTGGAAAAGGCTCCTTGGCGTGGCGAAGGCCTGGAGGCGGCGGAGGCCGGAGCTCGGAGCCATGAACAGCAAGCCGCTGGATTCAGTCGATTCCATGCATGTGCTGTGTGCGTCATGGCGATGATCGATCAACTATCGCTCCAGATCGATCAACGGGGCTTTTCGTTCCAGTCAAGGCCACCTGGCGTACCCGAACTGACTATGCTCGCCAAGCGTGTTGCGCTGCATTCATCGCGAGTCGAACGTCGCATTGCGCGAAGACGGAGCCTGGACGTAGAGAGGCATGAGCACCGATGCGATCTCGAACCGGCCCCTCGGGCACACCCATTGGAACATCCTTGCTCGGCCGAGCGAAGTCCCGACCGTTCTTGTCGGCGCACCGCATCACGCCCAGTCCACCAATTCCAGACTGTTTAGGGACCCTTCGATGGTTCGTGCAGGTTCAACCCCTAGAGCGCTGTCGCATGCAGTGGCTCCGGCATGGCTAATCCCCCCTGGTGTCCTGGCTGGGGCCTGCGGTGTGGCGCTGGTCTGTGTTTCCGCGCAGATACGCACGCCGGTTGCCTGGTGCGGCCTCGTCGCGGTCGTCCTGGCGGCCATCACTTCGGCTGAGACGGCGCGCCGGGCGCGCTCGGCAGAAGCGGCCCGCTACACGCGGGCGAATGCCGAGGTACAGCGGTACTACGCGCAACGCGAGACCGCGCTGCTCGCGCGCCTGTCCGATCAGCGGGCCACCACTGTATGGCTCGCCGAAGAGCTCCTGCCCGCGGCTGTCGCCCGCCTGCAGAAGGGTGAGCCCCCTTCGGAGATCCTGCAGTCCGTCCCGTTCGGGGAACATCTCGACAGCGAGTTCGCCGAAGCGCTCCGGGCAGCTCTGCGGACGCTCCTGGAAGCCGTGGATGCCGAGGAACGCACCCGGGACTCGTCGCAGCGGGCACTGGTGGCGATCGCCCGGCGGGTCCAGGCAATCGTGCATCAACTCGCCAAGGACCTGCGCGACATGCAGATCCTGCATGGTACGGATGTAGTGGTCTCCCATGGCCTGCAGGACATCGACCATCGCAATGCCCTGATCGGGCGCCTTGCGGCCAGCATCGCGGTACTGGGTGACGCCCGGCCCGGGCGTCAGTGGTCGAAAGCGATCCCTCTCTACGACATTGTGCGAGGGGCCATGTCACGCATCGTGGACTATCCCCGCGTGAAGCTGCAGTCGGTGACAGAGGTGGCTGTGATCGGCCAGGGAGCCGAGCCGCTGATCCACCTGCTCGCCGAGTTGCTCGACAACGCCACTACCTTCTCACCGCCGCACGCCCCGGTCGAGGTGACCGCGAGCGAGGTGCCCACTGGTGTCGCGATCGAGATCGAGGACCGTGGGGTCGGGCTCACCGAAGAGGCCCGCCAGCGCATCGACCGCGTCATGGCTCACGCATCATCCGGCATGGATCTGGCCGACCTGGGCGAGGCAACGCAGCTCGGCCTGCCCGTCGTCAGTAGGCTGGCCCGCGAGCACGGCCTCGACGTCGACTTGCGCACCTCCGCGTACGGAGGCGTGCGGGCCGTCGTGCTCGTTCCGCGGCGCCTGATCACCACAGTTCAGCAGCCTGCCTCGAAAGTCCAACAGTTCACGCCGAGGCCCACGGGCGCACCGACCGTACCGAGGCCGACGATGACGCGCGATGCCGCAGCAGAATCTGTCGAAGCCGAAAAGACGGTGAACGGACTGCCTCAACGGCGACGCGAGTCGCCCGTCCCGACACCGGTCGTCCGCACGACCCCCCATCCCCCGGCCGCTCCGGCTGCCACCCCGGGAACGGCCGACGCACCTCGGCAGCCGGGCCTGATGTGGGAGGCGTTCAGCGGCGAGAAGAGATCGAGTACGGGCCCTTCCATTCGAACCAACGAGCCATCAGACGAGGGTGAGTAACCGTGCCGCCACTGCCCAACATGGACTGGATGCTCAAGGAGCTCGCAGCCAGCGTCCCGTATGTGCGACACGTGGTCGTGTTGTCGTCGGACGGTCTGTGCATCGGTCAAGCGAACACGGAGCCCGACACCGCTGACGCGATCGCCGCTGCCTGCTCGGGCATCCAAAGCCTGGCGAAGGCCATCGCCCAGAAGTTCCCGCACGGAGACGGCTCGACCCACATGGTCGGGATCGAAGTCGACGGCGGATACTTTTCCCTCATGGCGGCCGGACCCGGGGCCTATCTCGCGGTGCTGGCCGATGCGGAGGTGGACGCGGGGTTGCTGGGCGACCGCATGCGTACGCTGGTGGTCCGGATCGGCCAGCACATGACCAGCCCGCCTCGTGAGGACGTCGGGCAGGCGATGTGACGTTACAGAACCAGGACGCATGGGACGAAGGCAGTCCCGTGCCGCTTTATGTCATCTCCGGTGGCCCAGGTTCCTCAGCCAAAGCCTTCAACCTGGTCACCCTCGTCGCATCGAGGTCCGCACCCGAACCCGGTATGCAGCCCGAGCAGGCAGCCATCCTCACCATGTGCCAATACCCGCTGTCGGTGGCCGAGATTTCCGCGTACCTCAGCCTGCCGTTCAGCGTCATCACGGTGCTGCTCTCCAAGCTCGTGGACAACGAGCGGGTTCAGGCTACTGCTCCCGTACCTGTCGCGGCGGTCCCCGAACTTGGCCTTCTGGAGGCGGTGATCCATGGACTACGTAGGCTCTGACGCTCCCGCCGCCGGCCCCCGCCGCTCAGACGTGCTGCTGCCGCACGGCGCCAGGGGAGTCAAGGTCGTGATTGTCGGCGGCTTCGGGGTGGGCAAGACGACCATGGTCAAGGCGGTGAGCGAGATCCCGCCCCTGACCACCGAAGAAACCATGACTCAGGCCGGCGTCGGGATCGACCACAATCCCGGTGCGGAAGGCAAGAACACCACGACCGTTGCTCTGGACTTCGGCCGCATCAGCATCAACGAGGAGCTGATCCTCTATCTCTTCGGGACGCCGGGACAGGAGCGCTTCTGGTTCCTGTGGAACGGCATCTTCGAAGGCGCGCTCGGTGCCGTGGTCCTCGTCGACACCCGAAGGATCGAAGTCTGTTTCGAGATCATCACCCGTCTGGAAGACCGCCGCGTCCCCTTCGTCGTGGCCGTCAACACATTCCCCGAAGCGCCGCAGCACCCGGTACCAGCCCTGCGTACTGCTCTGGCGCTCAACGAATCGGTGCCCATCATCACCTGTGACGCACGCGACCGGTCGTCCAGCCGCGACGCCTTGCTCTCGCTGATGGGCTACCTGTGCACCCTCGCCGCCGCTCAGGAGTCCGTATGACCGTCCCACCCACTGACCACACCACCACCGAACCAGGGCTCACCCCGCCCCCGGGTTGTCCGGCCCACACCGCCACGGGACTCGACGCAGCGACCCCGCTCTGGGGCGCCGCGGCCGAGACCGACCCCATGGGCCTGTACGAAAAGTTGCGTGCCGCCCACGGTCCGGTGGCGCCCGTCCTGCTCGACGGGGACGTACGGGCCTGGCTCGTCCTGGGATACCTCGAGAACCGTGATGTGGCCAGCCGCTCCACCCAGTTCTCCCGCGACCCCCGCACCTGGCACGGCTGGAAGAGTGGCGAGATCGACGCCACCACCTCGCCGCTGGTACCGATGATCGGCTGGCGACCCGACTGCGTATGTGCGGACGGCGAAGAGCACCAGCGCCTGCGGGGCGCGGTCACGGCCGGCCTCAGCCAGTTCGACCAACGCGGAATCCGCCGCCACATCACCCGCTTCGCGCATCAGCTGATCGATGATTTCTGCGAAACGGGCAAGGCGGAGCTGGTTGGTCAGTTCACCGAGCACCTGCCCATGCTCGTTCTTACCCACCTGCTCGGAATGCCGGACGAGTACGGTCCCAAGCTCGTGCACGCCGCCCGGGACCTCTTCAAGGGCACCGAAACGTCGCTCGCGAGCAACGCCTATGTGCTGGAGACCCTCGATCAGCTCGTCGTGGCCAAGCGCGCCCTGCCCGGGCAGGACATCGCATCCGTACTGATGGCCCACCCGGCCGGCCTCACGGACGAGGAGGTGCAGCACCACCTGCGCCTCATCCTGCTCGCGGGCTATGAGACGACCGCCAATCTCATGTCCAACGTGCTGCGCATGGTGGTCACCGACCCGCGGTTCCGGGGGTCGTTGGCCGGCGGCCAGATGACCTTGCCGGAAGCAGTGGAGCAAGTGCTCTGGGACGAGCCACCGCTGATGGTGTGCCCGGGCCGCTGGGCCACCGGTGACACCTCCCTCGGCGGGCAGGAGATCAAGGCGGGAGACATGCTCCTGCTGGGCCTGGCCGCCGGGAACGTCGATCAGGTGGTCCGCCCAGACCCCTCGACCCGTGTGCACCACAACCGCGCGCACCTGTCCTTCAGCGCCGGCGCCCATGAGTGCCCCGGCCAGGACATCGGCCGTGTCATCGCCGACACCGGCATCGACATCCTGCTCACCCGGCTTCCCGACATCAGCCTGGCCGTGCCCAAGGAAGAGCTCACCTGGCGCTCCTCCACCTGGTCCCGGCATCTCACGTCACTGCCCGTGAAGTTCGCGTCCCGCAGTCCGGAAGCCCATGATGTGCTGACACCGCTGCCGGCCGCGCCCCTGCCGAGCAGCAGTATTCCGACGGCGCCCCAATGGCCGGTGTCGGAGCGCGAGTTGTCTCACCCAACCGAACCCCGCACCTCGTGGCGGGCGCGGCTGAGGCGGCTTCTGCGGAGGCGGTAGGCCTGGCAGCTCCCATCAGAGCCGAGCACCACAGCCGAGGAGGCTGCCGGACGGCGTGGGCCGGCAGCCTCCTCCGAGCTGGGCGAGCACCAACCAAGTGCTCGTACCGTCGGGCGCGGCTCCTGAGTCGAAAGCGGCTGTGTGGGAACATCAGATCGTCCACAGCTCCCCGGCCCCTGCGTTCGGCGTCTGCGGCCGGGCCGGACTTTCTCCGCGGTGCAGCGCCCGGTGGGCAGCGCTCGCCCGTTCGTAGTTGCCGCGTATCCAGTGCGGACAGGTGGACCACGATGAACCACTCGGCGCCCACTTCGCGCTCGTCGTGCGGCGCCCTTCACGCGTGCGTCGACGTTATGAGGCCTGATGACGCTGAGACATACCGCTCGCCGGCGGGCACAACGGCGGTGGGAGTCCGTTGCTCTTTGAACGGACCGTCTGCCGGAGCGTAGCGGGGCGCCCCGGTGTACCACGCATGGAGGCCGGACAGGAAACTGGAAGCTCCCCGGAGCCACGCCTCCAGCCCGATCCGTTCGCCGTGGTTCAACCGGGCTCGCTGGACGACCGGTGGCAGTTCGCTCCGTGTGAGGTGCTCGAAGTGGCGCAGTCGGGCGGTCACCAGATCGGCGGCCGCCTGCATCGCCTCCTGGACGGTGATGCGCAGGGATGTTTGGAGGACGATGACGAGGTTGTTGACGTCGTGTTCGTCATGAATTTCCCGCTGGTAGGAGGCAATGTCGTTCGCCATTCCCATGTAGTCCATGAAGGCGTCGAGCAATGCGCAGAAGGCTCGGCTGTGTCGGATCTGCTCAGGGATCCGTGCGCCAGTGGAGAGTTCGACGGAGTAGGGGGCGGTATAGGCGGCAAAGCTTTCACGGCGGAACTGGGCATACTCGATGAGATCCGGGACACGGCCGGCGCGGCTGTTGGCCAGTTCCTGAACTCCCGCGTCGATGTACCTTGCCAGGGCATGGTTGAGCCCCTGCCGCCAGTGCGCCATTCTCGGAGGGAACAGCCGTTGCTGGAGGTCGGCCATGCCCCTTTCGACGGCATTGGTCGGGGCCGGCAACCGGGCGCCCGGCTCCGTCGGCAGGAAGGCATGGAGGCGGGCCGTGAAGGCTTGTGCGCCTGTGAGGTCGCCCGTCCGTTTGAAGGCGGAGGCGAAGTAGTCGTCCCAGGCCAGAGCCCAGAGGTTGAACCGGTGATTGAGCCGGAGGTCGGCGAGTGAGGCGTCAGGAAGAGCCCAGGCGGTCAGCTGGTCAACGGCCATGGCGTGGAACTGGGACAGGGTCCAGATCGCCCGGTGGGGCGACGGTGCTTCGTCGCTGTCCAGCATGCCCATCTCTCGCGCCCACGTCTCGGTCTCCTCGCGCAGGGCCAGCAGATACGGATTCACCCGCACCGGGTACGGCATCCGCAGTATGGGCAGCTTGATGGCCTGCACTGTCATGAGATCCCTGCTTCCCTTTCGGCGCGCATCGATGTTGCGTGTCGCCCCGGCCGTGCCCTGAGCAGTTACAGGGGCTGGCGGAACCCATGCAGTGGGCGAGGAAGTGAACGTGCTGCACATAGGTCCTGCGAAGGCACCTGCGTAGTCGGGACATGCGGATGCTGTGCGAGCACGACGAGCCGACCATCGGAGTCCCGGCACCGCAGCGATAGAACCGGTGACGCCCCGTCACGAGCCCGAGACCATCCCGTGGCGGTCTCTGGCGCGTCCGGGTCACACCCCTTGATCGGGGACTGGGCGAGGATCGCGAATGTCAGTTCCTGGGGCATGGTTTCTCCCTCCGAGACGCCTATAGGCTGACGATCCACTGCTGCCACGAGGACGGACGCCAAACCGTTCCCACCCTTTGGTGCACCAAAACGTGCGCCCACCCCGGCCAATCCGCAACCCCGCGTAGCCGTCCTCGGACCACGATTAAGGCCGGTTTGCGGGGAATGAAACGATCCTTCTGGGTCAACTTGGCTCAAATTCGACCCCAAAGCTATTGATCCGAAACGCTTGTGATTCGGGTCGTTGAGCTGGGTGTGAGTGATCCGCTGGGGGACGCGCGGCATCTGCCGCCGTCGGCACAGAAGTTCTGCGGTCGCGGCCGGTGGCCGCGCTGGTGGCAGGGCGAGACCGCGAGGACGTTGCGTCGTGTGTCGCTGAAGGCCGTGGACAACTGGTGGGCGAAGTGGCAGGCCGGAGGCCGGGACGCACTGCTCGCGCGGCCGAAGGGCCGTCCGGTGGGGGTTCATCAGGTGCTGGGCGAGGCCGAGCAGGCCGCCGCGCGCCAAGCCGTACTTGATATCGGCCGTGCGATGTCGGCCTGGTAGGGCAGTTGTGGACGCGGAGGCTGATCGGTGAGCTGATCGCGAAGCTGTACCGGGTGCGGCTGACCGAACCAGGGGTGGGCAAGTACCCCAAACGGTGGGGGCTTTCTTTCCAGCGTCCCGACAAGCGGGCGGTGGAACAGGATCCCGAGGCGGTGCGGCGCTGGCACGAGGAGACCTGGCCGGCAACCCGGGCCAGGGCGAAGGCCGAGGGCGGTGAGATCCCCTTCGCCAACCAGGTCGATGTCCGTTCCGACCAGGTCACCGGCCGGACCTGGGGGGAGAAGGGGCGCACCCCGATCGTGCGGCGCACGGGCAACCGGTTCTCGTTGAACGCGATGTCCGCGATGTCCGCGATCAGCACCAAGGGCCGGATGCACTTCATGGTCTTCACCGAGACCTTCGACGTCACCGTGATGTGCCGCTTCCTGGAGCGGCTCGTCGGGCACTTCGACCACAAGGTAGCTGCTTAACGCCGACCTCAAGCACAGCCCGCCCAAAGGCCACCGGGCCCGAAACCAGGCCGAACACGCTGCCGAGACCCGCCGGTTCTTCCGCAGACGCCAACGCCAGCCCCACATCGTCCGCGGCTACTTCCACAGCCCCCGCGTCCGCTGCACCCTCAACGAGAACCCTTTGAGTTTCTGATCAATAGGTTCACCGGGTTGGCGGCTGTGGCGGTCGTGGCTGCCAGGGCGGAGACGGCTTCTGCGGGCGGTCCGGTCCGGTCCGGTCCGGTCCGGTCCGGTCCGGTCCGGTAGTGAGCGTGCGCCGCTGCCGCTGCGTCGAACAGGGTCACTGCAGCTCGGATCAGATCGTCAGCCCCGGCGGTTTCGCGGGGCGGGTCGGGGTAGGTCGTGGGCTTCGGGCAGCGGGCGCGGCCAGGAGTCGTGCAACGGGTCTTCCGCGGCCGCGGTCGCGGACCTCGACCGCTCGGCCGAGGACGAGCCTGTCGCGCTGGAACGCGACCACCTCCACCTTGCTGAGTCGTGTGGGAACGGCGCGATACCCCTCCGGGAGTGCCTCGGCGGCACCCCTGCGCGGGATGGCGGCCGCACTCCATCGCATGCACCTCCGCTTCCACCCGCACGCCGTCCAGTCGATGACGGCCAACCCGGGCCAGGATGGCGAGGAGGCGGAAGGGTCCACCAGTGACACACGGCCCGGTGTGTGCCGATCACCCCTGCAGGGGGCGTGAGTGCGACGGGATACGAGACGAAGATCCCCGCATAGGAGGTCAGTTCGGGCCCAGGGTGCACAAACCGTCGGCAACTGGACCCGTCACGCATCAAGGCCTCCGCATCGCCGAGTCGTCATCCTCAGGCGGAGCGGAGGGATTCCTCACTGCTCGTAACAGGAGGAATTCGGCCGGTAGTAAATAGGTGAATCTCTGACTGAATTACCGTCAACAAGCCTCATTAATTATCTCGATTCCATAACGACGCCATCGAAAAAGCCTGGACCTTTCCTGGTCTACACGCATAACTAGATTACTTTTAAACAGAGTTGACAGATCATCAAATTTGACCGCCAAGGTAACGGTCAGATACCTCAAAGCCCATTCCTGTTTGTCCGAATTTTCCACCTCGCCCGTCTGGCAGGGTTTCGTGCACCCACTCCTCCGACCAAGGATTTGAGGTGCGCATGACGGGTAGCCGTCGAAAGAAACGTGAACACCGGCGCAAACCCCGCCGGTTGATACTCCTCACTGCCGCCATGGCATCGGCGGCAGTGATAGCGGGGGGCATCGCCTACTCCGGACTGGGCGACAACGCCCAGGCGGAGACCACCACTCAGGCCGACGCAGCCGCGGACACCCTCGTACCGGCCGCCGCACCAGTCCGCGATGCGGAGCCCGCGGCCATCGCGGACGCACCCGCCAACGACACCGCGCGCGGCATGGTCTTCGACGGCCTCAAGGCCGCGCCGAAGGGCGACAAGTGCGTCGGCGTCTACCGCACGGAAGCCGGGCTCTGCAGCCACGGCCCCGACGCCCCGCCGAAGGACGTCGACATCAAGGCCGACGTCGCCCCTGCGGTCAAGACGAAGGCCGTGGCGGCCGATCCGGCCAGCCCGGAATCCGGCGAAGCGGCTGCCGCCGAAGGCGGCGGGCGTCCTCAGGACGCGCCCGCCGCCGACGCGGCCACCGCCAAGACCCCGGCGTCGAAGGCCCCGGCACCCGCTGGCGGCAGCGGCCAGACCGTGGCCGCCGGTCCCGCGGGGCAGACCGTCCAGTGCGACGGCGACGGCAGCAGCGGCAACCGCGTCCAGGTCGTGTACGTCCACGGCTCCGACCGCGACCGCTACTCCGAGTACGTCGCCTCGTTCCGCAAGTGGGCGGCCGACGCCGACCTCATCTACTCGACGAGCGCCCAGGAGACCGGCGGCATCCGCCACATCCGCTACGTGACGGCCGCGGACTGCACGCCGACCGTGCTCAACATCGAGCTCCCCGCCTCGGCGCTCGCTGAGTTCAGCGCGACCAACAACGCGTTGGCCGCCAAGGGCCTCGACCGCCGCGACCGCAAGTACATGATCTTCTCCGACACCCAGGTCTACTGCGGCATCGGCACCTTCGCGGGCGACGAGCGCCCCGGCCAGGACAACCAGAGCAACTTCGGCCCCTCCTACGGCCGTACGGACTCCGGCTGCTGGGGCGGCCACACCGCGGCGCACGAACTCGGCCACAACCTCGGCGCGGTCAACAACAGCGCCCCCAACACCAGCCGCGGCGCCCACTGCACGGACGAGTGGGACGTCATGTGCTACTCGGACACCCCGTACTACCCGCAGATGCGCAACGTGTGCACCAACCAGGCAGCCGAGAACATCCTGGACTGCAACCACGACGACTACTTCCACACCAACCCCAAGGCCGGCAGCTACCTCGCCACGCACTGGAACATCGCGAACAACCAGTTCCTGATGAAGGGCAAGGGCGGCAACCCGAACCCCGACCCCAACCCGCAGCCCACCACGAAGCCCACCCCCACCCCGACCAAGAAGCCCGGTGGCGGGCCGGCCGTGACCGTCGGCCAGGTCCGGTCCAACTCCGCGGTGGCAAGCTGGCCCAAGGTCGACGGCGCCGCCTGGTACCAGGTGCTCCTCAACGGCAAGCACCTCACCTGGGTCCAGTCCCAGACGCTGAACATCTACAACCTCCAGTCCGGCACGGAGTACAAACTCGCTGTCTCGGTGCGCGACGCAGCCGGCCGTGACAGCGGCCCCGGCAGCGTCACCACCTTCCGCACCACCAGCGCCGGCGGTGGCACCACGACCCCCGGCACCCGCTACACCTTCGGCAACGGCAGTACCGGCATGGCCGCCGAGCTGTGGGGCGGCCGCGCCGCCGACGGCACCCTCCTCGTGGGCGCACGGGCCAACGGCTACGCGCAGCAGCAGTGGCTGTTCGAGGACGCGGGCGGCGGCCTGGTCCGTATCAAGTCCGCGGTCTCGGGCAAGTGCCTGCAGGCGGGCGGCGCCCCCGCCCCTGGCATGTGGATCGCCCAGCAGGCGTGCGGCAACGCCCCCAACCAGCAGTGGAAGCTGAACTCACGCTCCGGCACCACCCCCATTACCGACTTGAGCGGCGGCTACGCCCTCACCGTGAGCAACCGGCCGTACTACGGGGACTGGCTGCTCGACCTCCAGCGTGCCGACGGGCGCGCGTCCCAGGTCTGGACGGTCCAGAAGGTCGGCTGACCTTCGACCGTCTGATCAACCGTCGGCGGACGGCTGTATTCCCCATGCGGCCGTCCGCCGGCTCCCTCACGGCACCGCACCTCCACCGCACCGCACCGCAGCGGTGGCGGCCACTCGCATCCCACCGCACCAGGGAGCACCACAACGATGCGTACACGCCACAGCTTCCCCGCCCGTACCGGACTCGGGGTCCTGTTCCTCCTCCTCGCCCAGGCCGTGGCCCTGGCGACCCCGGCCCAGGCCCACGGCGACACCGTCAAGGTCGTGATCAACGGGCAGCGGGAGGGCCACCTCACCACCGACATCACCTGGGAGAACCACGGGGAAGCCATCGAGGAGGCGGTCGCCGCCACGGTGAACGCGACCAGCGCGGACGGGAGCCGCGCGCTGGGCCCCTGGAAGCTGGTCCGGGACGCGGGCACGCGCACCGGCTGGAGCACGGCCGAGGTCCTGCCGGCCGGAACCTGGAAGGTGCACGTCCACGTCGGGTTCCCCTCACTGGGACACGCCGAACGCGAGGTCTCCGTACCGGTCGTCGACACGGCGCCACCCAGCACTTCCGCCACGCCCACCGCTCCCGCTCCTGCGAGCCCCTCGGCCACGGACGTGCCCTCGGCCGCCGCATCCGCATCGCCCGCCCTCGCGGGGGCCGCTGGCGGGATGCTGCTGGTCCGCCGGGCCCGAGCCCGCAGGCAGGCGCGGGGCGACGGGTGAAGCGGTCGGTAACCAGGCCGTCGTGTGAGCCCAGGCCTGCGTTCCACCAGCCCGTACGTGGCCGACTCCTCCGTCAGCGGCAACACCAGCGGCATCCAGCCGTACGCGGGCTACTGGCACATCGGGGGCGACGAGCTCTACTGGTGGCCGGACCGTCCGACGAGCAACTTCTTCTCCGGCCAGATCGACGAGACAGCCATCTAGCCGTCGGCGCTGACCCAGGCCCAGATCCAGAACCACTACAACGTGGTCAAGGCCCCCTCCGACACGCTCACCAAGGTCACCGTGGCCGAGGACACCTATACCGACCAGGGCGCCCCGAGCCACTAACGGCACGTCCACCTCGCTTGCCGTGCGTGGCAACCCGGCGTGCGAGACCTACCTGCGCTTCAACCTGCCGGCCGCCCCGGTCGGCCAGGCCCTGAAGGCCGCCGCACTCCAGTTCAAGACCTCGAACCAGACGGGCGTCGGCACGGCCGACACCGTCTCCCTAGTCCCGGTCACCGGCACCTGGAGCAGCACGGGCACGACATTCACCACCAAGCCCACCCTAGGCACCACGCCGCTCGGCACGTTCGCGGCCATCCCCGACGGCTCAGCCGTCCACAGCGCCCAGCTGGCCACCGCCACACTCTCCGCGTCGCTGGGCACCAGCCAGCATGGCCCTGACCAGCACGGGCACCGACCCGCTGTGGATCTGGTCCAAGGAATCAACGGCTACGGACGCCACTCCGCAGCTCCTCCTCACCTTCGGCCCGAAGTAACCACCCGACGGAGTGCGGGGCCGCCGAGCCAGGGGGCCGCAGCCGCACCCCCCGGTATGTGTCCCGCACACCGGACGACCAGGTTGCCGGTCAAGCAAGTTCCAAGCATTTCTCAGACCAAGGAGCATGATGCACAAACGTCGCACGTCCCGCCGCAAGAAAGCTCTGACGGCCGCGAGCACCGCCTCACTCGCCGGCGGTCTGATGTTCGGTTTCAATGCCCTCGCCCAGGCCGATGCGGTCAGCGGCACGGTCATCGGCGGGCAGAGCAACTACAAGACCATCAACCACCGGGCCAAGCCGTCCCTCTCGGCCCAGGTGAACGGCTCCTCGAAGGTAGGCGAAAAGGTCCAGATGTCCTGCCGGACCACCGGCGACACCGTGGAGAACAACCCGCGGTGGATCTTCACCGGCTCGTACTACATCGCCGACACCTTCATCAACGAGAACACCACCGCCCTGCCGGTCTGCGGTTCGAGCCCGAACCCGAATCCGAAACCCACCCCCACCCCTACCCCCACGACCGCGAAGACGCTCAAGATCGACATGCAGAAGCAGGTCAGGACCCAGTGGTGCTGGGACGCCTCCGGCGTGACCATCGCCAAACGCTGGGGCCGCTCCGTCAGCCAGGAGCAGTTCTGCCAACTCGCTGCCCAGGGCTCCTGGGTGGACTGCAACAACCAGCCCGCGACGCTGGAAGACATGGCCAACGGCCTGGCCCGGTTGGGGCTGAGCAACAGCGGCCGCAGCCTGTACCGCAACGCCTCGTTCAGTGAGTCGGCCGCCGAGATAGCCGCAGGCCGGCCGTTCGCCGTCCGGATCGGCTGGCGCACCGGCGGTGGTCACATGAACGTCATCTACGGCTACGACAGCGCCACCAACATGGTCGCGGTCGGGGACCCGTGGCAGACCACCCAGACCTACACCTGGTGGAACCACGCCACTTACGTGAACAACAACTCGTTCCAGTGGACCCACTCCCGCATCGGGATCCAGGGCTGAGGAGAAGACCGACCATGCAGACCACGCGACACACCAAGCACGCGGCAGTCCGGGCCGCCGCCCTCGCCACGGCCGCGCTCGCCGCCGCCCTGAGCGGAATCGTTCCCGCACAGGCTGCGGAGGGCGACGGCATCGCGGGCTACCCGTCCGCCCAGCAGGCCGTCCGGAGCGACCAACTCCGCGACACGGTCTCCCGCTTCCTGGTTTCGGCCCGGCAGCACGGCACGGGCCCCGGCGCGGACGGCGGCACCGTCGGCACCCCTGGCAACGCACCCGCCGCGGTCGCCGCGCCGCCCGGGTTCGATCTCAAGGACCCGGTGCCGATGTTCGAGATCAGCCCCGAGTTCGTGACCGGCAAGACCCAGGCGACCCCGCAGACCGCGATCCGGCTCTCCTACCTGGCCTCCCGGGTGACCGCCTCCGACGGCAAGAACGCCGCCGTACTGCTCGCACCCAAGGGGAACACCCCTACCACCGGAAGCGGCCCGCAGAACGTCGGCGCCGAGGGCTGGCAGCTGGCCGGCATCCGGGACGGGGACGCCGAGGTCGGCTTCGCCGAGCGCGGCACTCCACAGGCCCGTACCTTCACGGAGCCGCAGATCCACGCCTGGTACCGGCTCACCGCCGAAGGCATGGTCGAGCCGCTCAACGAGGAGGCGAACAGCGGCCTCGGCGGAAAGCGCGGCATCACCCTCGCCGCCTACCAGAAGCTGGTCACCGCCCGCTACGGCGACAAGATGCCCGGCTCGGAGTACGACCGCAAGGGCCTGGCCGGCGGGTACGGCGGCCTCGTGGAGGACCAGCCGGGGCAGGTCGCCGCCGCATCCGGGAAACCGGCGACGGAGGCGTCCTGGCAGCCGATCTCCGCCACCGGGGCCGCAGCCCTGGCGGCAATCGCCGGTGCGGTGGTGTACGCGCGCCGCAGACGGCCGGCCGCCGCCGTGCGCTAACCGCACAGATCCACCCGGCGTCGGTCCACAGGGATACGTGGGCCGGCGCCGGTGCAACTTCCGGGGGCGCGGCGCGCTACCGAGGGCCTGTTCCGCCGAGGAGATCGTGCGCCACGTAAGCGGTGGCGCCGTGTCTCTGGTGGTGAGGGGCGGAGCGAGCGCCGCGGCGCAGGGGGAGGCGCGTGCTACGTCGCTCTCGGGTACGCGGAGATGTGATCACAAGCGGGGCAACGTTTCGCTTCGCATCCCCCACCGGAGATGTGGTCGCTCCTGACCTCAAGGTCTCGAACGGCCGTGCAGGGCCGGGATGCTCCAGTCTCGGTGGTAGCGGCAACCTTCGACCGCGCAGTCCCGGACCGTACGAATCCGACGTCCAGGCTCTGCAGTTCGCGGACGATCCGGTAGAGGCTCAGGCCGATGCCGTTCCTTTGGGGGCTGCCCGCCGCTGGAGGGTGCAGAAGGCGTGTGCGACGGACACGAGGGTGCCGTGGTGGTGCCAGCCGCCCCAGGTGCGGCCCTCGAAGTGGGCCAGTCCCAGGGCCTGTTTCATCTCGCGGTAGTCGTGCTCGATGCGCCAGCGGAGTTTCGCCAGGCGGACCAGGGTGGTCAGCGGGGTGTTGGCGGGCAGGTCGGAGAGCCAGAACTGGACAGGTTCGCCCTGGTCGGCGGGCTACTCGGCCGGGAGCCAGCACTCGGGCAGCTCCGGGCCGTCAACGGCTTGGCGGACCTCGCCGGCGGGCCGGATCCGCAAGGCCACGAACCGCGCGTACATCCGCTTCAGACCGCTCTTGCCGGTGCCGGGCCGGGAGCCCTCACGCCATTGCACCGGCTTCGCCGCTTCCTGCCTGCCTCGATGACCAGCTGTTTCACCGACCGCGGCTTGTCCGGGCACTTCGCCACGGGTGGCCGTCCGCTCTCGGAGTATGGCTCGGCCACCGGCACTGCCTCGCCGGGCCGAGCCGAGAGGGTGGTGGAGATCCCCACCACGTAGTCCGCCAAGGCGTCCCGGACCGCATCGCGCCCACGCGAACGGGGACGCGAACGGGGACGGGGACGGGGACGGGGACGGAGGAGCTTGGCGCAGTCCCAGTGCTCGCGGAACCCACCCACACCACGGGCGAGCAGTCAGTGCACGAGCGGGAGTCTTCCGATACGGGCCGGGAGGCCATCGGACCAGCCCCCGCCGTCAGGCCCGTAGGTCAGCGTCGGCGGGACACGGTCCGGTCCGATGCTGAGTGTTTGCTGACCCGGGCACCCACAGCAGCCGTGTGACCTGCGGAAACGCCCAGATGTCAGGTGTTGGACTTGAACATTGTACGAAACGCGGAGAAACTCCCGATTTGTCTGCTCCCTGCCTGGTCAATTCAGGTCAAGGGCGGTCTCCGGAGCCTACAACGATTCGCATGTTCGGTCAGCTGTCCCCAGATCTTTCAGGACCCGCGCTGACCTATTGCTGACTTTTCTGACACAGAATCAGGGATCGGAAACACCACGACTGCGCAGCATCACTGCGCGATGACTCCGGGCGTCCGTGTGGGCCCGCGGAGGGGGCCACCCGACCGAGGACGTTGTCCTCCCGAAGGGTGACGCAGAGCGTTTCCGATCTTTGCCGCGCGTTGGCCGGGAAGGGATCCGTCAGCCCAGAAGATCAGCGGCGACCCCGCGCGGGCGCCGCGCGTCAGAAGCGGAGCCGGCCTTGGCACCCGTACCGAACGGCCTCTACACGATCAGCGGTCCCCCCGAGCAGCTGCTTACGCTGGAAGGAGGGGCGTCGGAGCCGAAGACACCCGTCTTCCTGCTGCCGCCCACCGGCAGCCCCGGCGAGCAGGAGTGGCAGCTGGAGTCGCTCAGCAACGGCAACTGTACGATCCGCAATCTCCGCGGCGGAACCTATCTCTCCTACGACGGCGACCCGGAGATGAACAAGCCCGTGGTCGGGTACCCCGATCCGCGCGAGTGGGCGCTCTATCAGAGCGCGGAGCCGCACTCCTTCCACGTCGTCGTCCCCGGAGGCCCTGTCGACGGAGCGGAGCTGGCCCTGGACCTCAGCCTGCTGCGGATCTTCCCGCCCCGTGTCGCCCTGAGGCCACTCGACGTCAACAACCGACGCCAGGCGTGGACCTTCCGGTTCATGGAGTAGAAGTCCGGGACCGATTGCCCGGGCCGGCCTGCGGCCGGCCCGGGCACCGCCACGGAAGGGCGGACCTGCTCGTAGTCCGCTCAGCCGAGACGGAAGTACTGGTTGGTGCCGCCGACACGGTCGTACTGGATGATCCCCGCTCTGTTGGCGGTGCTCGCGCCGTCCACCGACACGCACCGCCGGCTGTTGCGGGCCACTAGCTCGGCGGTGAAGGTCGCAGCGGACGCGGCAGGGGCCTGCACACAGGTCACTTGCCGGAGCCAAACCCCCAGTTTGAGTGGACCTGAAGCCTGGCGCCACGGCTCCCGTTGAGGCCACACGCGCCGACTGCTACCTCGACACCGGCCAACAGACGAAGCACCTGGACGGCCTGAGCTGTCCGGCTCGGCCGCTTCGCCGAGCGCCGGCCAACTGCAGCGCCTCGCCGCACAGGAATGGTCTTGTGGATCGGGTTTCGTGTGGGGTGTTCTTGGCGAAGTTCTTCAACCATGGGCTTATCACCGGTTGCCGGTCATCCTGCTGTCGCTGTCTTCCGTGAGCCCCGAGGCGGGCGGCCCGTCCCGGCTCTGGGCCCGCGGGTCGATGCCGAGGCGAAACGGACCGCACACATACTGGCCGGGGTGGCGACCCATGCCAGACCGGTCGAGCGGGCTCTCGTGCTGCGGCAGACCGCCGCGGCTGCAGGTGAGTTGGCAGCCGCGCTGTCCGCTCTGGCTCCGGCCGTGGCCGGTGAGGGAATGCCGGCGGAGTCGACCAGTCAGTCGTTCTTCCGGGTCCGTGAGGTGGAGCTGTCGGACCAGCAGGCTGCCCTGCACGGTGTCCTGGTCATCCACCGCGGTCTGGAAGACCTGTGTGATGCTCCGCTGTCGGGTGCCGACCTGGCCTTGGAGGTGGCCGGGATGCGGCAGTCGGTGCTCGACCTCACCGGCGCCGCGCCGATCGCCGACCTTGACTCCGTCCCGCCCGTGGCCGTCCCCGAGCCAGGCGCTGAGGCGTCGTTGGAGAGCGTGTGGAGTGCCCGGTGGCTCATCGGGCACCAGGTCCATGTCCTGTTCAACGTCTGCGCCGCCGTCGCCGTGGCTGATGCCACCCGCCATCTGCGGCACGGTGATGTTGATGCCGCGCTGCTGCGGCTGGCGGACGCGACGGTGTACGTACGCGGTTTCCCGGGGGCCATGACACACGCCAGTACGATCCCGGCCGACTACTACATGGCGGCGATACGCCGCACCATGGCGCCCCCATCGGTGGACATCCCGTTGAGCGGGCGCCAGCACCGCGGATACAAGCTGTTCCGGACGGCGATGAAGGACCTTCTGTCTGTGGTACCCGACTCCTACGAGCACCTGGCGGCCCGCGCCCCGGAGCTGGCCGAGGCACGGGGCGCTCTCCTGGAAGCCGACATCGTGGACGGTGAACGGCACGTCACCCTCGCGTACTCGATGGTGCATCTGCGTCGTTCCATCGCCCAGAAACCCGAAGGCCCCGACAACGCCGTCGCCGAACTACGGCTCATGCGCCATCGCCGCGCGGCCCAGTACGCCCCCCTCATCCGGTTCGGGGACCACTACATCGCCGATGCCGTGGCCGGCCTGCGCCACTCGTGAGTCCGCGCATCCGCCCGCCCACACCCCCGGCAGGAGATCAGATGCCCGAGACGACGCCCGACACCACCCAAAACACCGTCGTCACCGCCGACCGGGAACTGGAGCCGGCCGATGCCGACGCGTGTGAGCGGCTGGCCCGCAGCCTGTGCACCGGTGTGCACGACCAGGTCGATCACGTCGAGTGGCTGGCACGGGCCCGGGACGCCTGGGAAGAGCTTCCGCTACCGCTGCGCCGGGAGGTGCGCCGGTTCCGAAGGCATTCCGGCCCGCACGGCACACTGGTGATCGGTGGCCTGCCCGTCGATCAGGCGGCCCTGCCCGCGACGCCGGCCGTACCCGGCTCGGTCCAGCGCGAAGCCACCGTCTCGGCCGCCCTGCTCACCATGGTGGCCTGCGGACTCGGCGAGCCCCTCGCCTACCTGGCCGAGAAATCCGGTGCCCTCGTACAGGACGTCGTACCCGTCCCCGGACAGGAGACCTTCCACGGCAACGCCGGATCGGTACCGCTGTCCTTCCACACCGAGAACGGCTTCCACCCCCACCCACCCGACTACGTGGTCTTCCTGTGCCTGCGCGCCGACCACGACCGGATCGCCGGCATGCGCACCGCCGGCATCCGCCAAGCCCTGCCCCTCCTCACCCCAGCCGGCCGCCAGGCCCTGTTCGCACCGGAGTTCATCACCACACCACCACCCTCCTTCGGCCCCGACGCCGCCACGGGTGAGCCCGATGTCGAGCCCCGAGGAGTGCTGTCGGGCGCAACCGAGGACCCCGACATCCGCATGGCCCAACTCGTCACCACCCCGCTCACCCCCCGGGCCACCGCGGCGCTGGCCGAGTTCGACCGTGCCTGCGAAGCGACCGCCCGCACCCTGCGCCTGACACCCGGCGACCTGGTCGTCATCGACAACCGCATCACCGTTCACGGCCGCACCGCCTTCCACCCCCGTTACGACGGCACAGACCGCTGGCTGCAACGCACCTACGTCACCGCCGACCTGCGCCGCTCCCGCGACCACCGCCCCCACGACGGCCACGTACTCGCCCGCTGACCAGCTGAGGCTCCGAGGGTTTGCGAGGCCGTTATCCGACCAGGGTGACGTCCTGGTCGCGGATCCACTTGCACTTCGCTGGTCTTGTAGAGGGTCTGTCCCTCGCGCTTCGTGGCCGCGCCGGTCAGGATGATGCAGTCGTTCTTCCCGTACCACTCGCCGCTGGCCTGGTAGCCCTCGACGACGTCCCAGTGCGGATGATCGACGTGAACGTACGGTCCGGCTCTCCGTACGTGGTGATCTTCGCGTTGTACTTCTGGGCGGCCTTGTCCTTGACGACGGCGTCACAGCGCGGGATGCCCGACGGGATCTCGTCCGCGTCCAGGTAGGAGCGGGTCTGACCGCTGTAGACCGTGTAGAAGGTCTTGAAGTGCGCGCCCTGCTGGTTCTCGAAGAAGCCCGGGTCCTTCCAGTGGCACAAGGTCGACGACGCACACCGAAGGCGCGCGGCGGGGAGCTCTGTCCGCCCGGCGAGTCCATCAGGGCGGGACCTGACCGGGCGATCTTGTCCGGGCGAGCAGACAATGAGCACGAGGGACCTTCTCGCTGATGGCGAGGTACGCGGTTCTGAGGTCTGCGGTCTGGAGGTCGTGGGACATGGGGGCACGATGGCCATGACGGTCGAAGACCAGACTCCTCAGGTGGGCAGCTGCCTTCCCGCCGAAGGGCCGAACCGCCCTCCCGGACCGGTGGAGGGTGCCGATCCCGTAGGGCCGCCGAACCTCCCGTCACCCGGCTCTCAGGACGAACCGGTGTCCATCCTGAACATGGTGGCGCGACTGAGGGCTGCCTACGCCTCGGTCGACGCGGTCACCGTCGAGGCCACGGTCAGGGAAGCGTACGAATCGTTCCACCATGCCAAGGTCAGGACATACATCCCGATCCTGGTCGAACGCCAGGCGCGGAAGATTCTCAATGCCGCCTACCGCACCGCTCCAGGCCACGCGGTCGACGGCGAGCCGACCTGCCAGGAGCCGGACGCTGCCACGCCCCGACGACCCGGGGAGCCGTG
Organism: Streptomyces sp. NBC_00597; assembly: GCF_041431095.1. Taxonomy (GTDB): domain Bacteria; phylum Actinomycetota; class Actinomycetes; order Streptomycetales; family Streptomycetaceae; genus Streptomyces. The sequence continues at coordinate 1,163,796 of NZ_CP107757.1, read as the reverse complement.
AGAAGCCGGCTGTGGCCGCCCCGGACCCGAGGTCCGCGAGCGCATCGCCCTCCCGGACGCTCATGGTCGTGCGGTTGATGACTTTGGGTTGGGAAAGCACCTCGGCGATCTGAGGTAGCAGGGGCCGGGGAACGACTCGCCGGCGACCGTGCTCGGGACAGCCTCCAGGCGGGGCGAGGATCGCAACTTCGCATTCCCGGGCGATCCACCCATGGCCGCACACACTGGGTCCGCCCGCCCGGATCCAGAGCAGTCACGTGCGCCGCTACGAATGGGCTGGCGATGTCAGCCGACCGGGTGATCCTCTGTCGCGACTGAGGCACGCATGGTGCTGCCGGTTGGGAGGTGCGCACTGCAGATCCCGCACCATGGCGGGGTGCTCCTGTTCTTAGGGTTGCGGCTGTACGAGTTCACCTGCCCGGGCCACAAGAGCCTCGACATGGGCTTGGCCGCATAACTCGCGTCGCGGGCATCGCGGAGCTCGACAACTTCACGGGCGAGGCCGACGGCTCACCCGGACGCCGTACACCCTGCCTACGTGCGGTTGCGCAATACGCGTCACGCAACGAGGCTCGACGCATGGCCTGGATCGCACCGGTCGAGGCGGCGTGGCATGACCAGAGTCACGGGAGAGTCATGACGACTCCGGACGCGTCGGACGACGGTACGGGATCGCCGCAGGCCTCCGACTCAGCTCAGCGCAGTTTCGGGCCCACGGTCGCCATCGCGCTGATCATCGGCACGATCATCGGTGTCGGGGTGTTCAACCTGCCCACCTCTCTGGCCACTTTCGGACCGATCAGTCTGGTCTCGATGGGGCTGACGACCCTCGGTGCGCTGGCGCTCGCGCTTCTGTTCGCCGCGCTCTCACGGCGGCTGCCTGCGGACGGCGGTCCCCATGCCTACGCGCACGGCGTACGGCAACACCCTCGGATTCCTCAGTGCGTGGTCGTACTGGATCACCGCTTGGGCGGGCAACGCGGCGATCGCGGTCGGCTGGGTGCTGTACGTCGAGGTGTTCCTGAACAAAGGGCACAACCGGTTCGTCTCGGTCCTGCTGGTTCTGGTCGGGCTGTGGCTGCCCGCGTTGGTGAACCTCGCCGGGGCGCGGCAGATGGGCCTGGTCCAGGTGGTCACCACGGTGCTGAAGTTCGCGGCGCTGGCGTTCATGGCGACCGTCGGGCTGTTCTTCGTGCACGGGGCGAATTACAGCCCGGCGAATATCAGCGGCGAGAGCACGGCGGCGGCGATCGGCGGCGGCATGCCGATCGGCCTGTTCAGATACCTCGGGGTGGAGACCGTGGCGGTGGCCGCGGGCAAGGTGCGCGACCCGGACCGCAACATTCCACGCCCCACCGTGATCGGGACGCTGGCCACGGCCGTGGTGTACGTGCTCTCCCTGGTCGCGGTGTTCGGAATCCTGCCGGCCCAGCAGCTGAAGAATTCCACCGCGCCGTTCTCGGACGCCGCCAATGCGATCTTCGGCGGGAGCTGGGCCGGGAACATCATGGCCGTCGCCGTGATCGTCTCCGGGCTCGGCGCGTTGAGCGTCTGGACGATGATCTGCGCGGAGATGCCGCTCGCGGCGGCGCAGGACGGGCTGCTGCCCGCGCGGTTCAAGCAGCTGTCCGCCAAGGGCGTGCCGGCGTTCGGAGTGGTCACCTCGACCGCGCTGGCGTCCGTCGCGGTGATCGTGAACTACTCCGGGTCCGGCGGCACCACGGCGTTCACCACGCTGGTGCTGATGACGGGCATCACGGCCGCCATCCCCTACGCACTGTCCGCCGGAGCGCAGATCAAGTGGCGGCTGGCAGACCGGCGGCAACTACAGGGCGCCCGCTTCGCCGCGACATGGTGATCGCGGTGCTCTCGCTGGTGTTCTCGATCCTGTTCATCTGGTACTCGCGCGACACCAGCCGCACCTCGTGGGGCTACTGGGCGCCGTTCCTGCTGGCCGCGGCGGCCCTGCTGTGCGGCCTACCGGTCTACCGGTCTACCGGTAGACCGGGCGCAGCGTCGACACATGGTGCCGCCCACCGAGGTGCCGCCATGGAGGTAACGGTGCGGACCGCTTCCGGCCCGGGCACCGCGCCCACGCCGGGCGCGGCACGGGCGCGTCGTGTGGCGGTGGCACTCGGCGGCAACGCGCTGCTGCGCCGCGGTGAGGCGATGACGAGCGAGAACCAGCGGGTGAACGTGGCGGTAGCCTGCGCGCAGCTGGCGAAGATCGCGGCGGGCGTGGATCTGATCGTCTCGCACGGCAACGGCCCGCAGATCGGTCTGCTGGCGCTGGAGGGGGCCGCATACAAGCCGGTACCTCCGTACCCTCTCGATGTGCTGGGTGCGGAGACGCAGGGCATGGTCGGCTACCTGATCGAGCTGGAGCTGCGCAACCGGCTCGGGCCGACGCAGTCGGTGGCGACGGTGCTGACGATCACCGAGGTCGATCCGTCCGACCCGGCGTTCGACGCGCCGAGCAAGCCCATCGGGCCGCAGTACTCCGACGCGGAGGCGGCCGAGCTGGAGCGCGAACACGGCTGGCGCTTCGCACGCGACGGCGGACGGCTGCGCCGGGTCGTGCCCTCACCGGTGCCCCGGCGTGTGCTGGAAGCCGATCAGATCGGGGCGCTACTCGCCACCGGCTGCGTGGTGGTGTGCGCGGGCGGCGGCGGGGTGCCGACGGCCCGCGGCACGGACGGCGCGCTGACCGGTGTCGAGGCGGTGGTGGACAAGGACCAGGCCAGCGCGCTGCTCGCCCAGGACCTGGACGCGGACCTGCTGGTGATGGCGACCGACACGGCCGGGGAGTTCCTCGGCTTCGGCACCGCGGACCAGCAGCTGATCTCCCGCGCCCACCCCGATGCGCTCCTGAAGCGGTACAGCGCGCAGTTCGCCGCCGGTTCGATGCTGCCGAAGGTAGCCGCGGCCTGCAGCTTCGTGCGCGCCACCGGGCGGGAGGCGGTCATCGGCGCGCTGGCCGACATCGAGGCGCTGGTCGACGGAAGCGCGGGGACACGCATCTCGCTCGACGCGAGCGGCGTGAGCACGGCCGCGGCCGGGACCGGTCACGGCACCAGTACGAACGAGGAGGGCTGACATGGCACTCGGCGTCCATTCCGAGGTGGGCCGGCTGCGCCGCGTCATGGTGCACCGCCCCGGACTCGAACACACCCGGCTGACCCCGTCCAACGCCGCCGATCTGCTGTTCGACGACGTGCTGTGGGTTGCGCAGGCGCAACGGGAGCACGACGCGTTCTGCGGGCAGATGCGCGAACGCGGCGTGGAGGTGTTCGAAGTCAAAACACTGCTGGTCGAGGCGCTCGCCTCCGCCGAGACGCGGAACTGGGTCGCCGGACACCTGCTGAACGAGCGTCAGGTCGGGATCGTCGGCGCGGAGCGGGCCCGCGCCTGGCTGGAGGAAGCGACGCCGACCGAGGTCGCCGATTTCCTGATCGGCGGCATCACTCGCGCCGACGTCAAAAAGGATCTCGGCCTGGAGTGGCAAGCGGGCGATCCGACCTCGATGCTGCTGCCGCCGCTGCCGAACTTCCTGTTCCAGCGCGACCCGTCGTGCTGGATCTTCAACGGGGTGACGATCAACCCGATGGCCAAGCCGGCCCGCCGACCGGAGTCCCTGATCGTCGAGGCGGTGTACCGGTTCCACCCGATGTTCACCGCTGAGGAGTTCCCGGTCTGGCTCGGCGGCGCCGACGAGGACTGGGGCCAGTGCCACGTCGAAGGCGGCGACGTGCAGCCGATCGGCAACGGCACCGTGATGATCGGGATGGGTGAGCGCACCACGCCGCAAGCGGTGCAGATCATCGCCCGGCAGCTGTTCCTGGCCAACTCCGCCCGGCAGGTGCTGGCAGTACTGCTGCCGAAATCGCGCAGCTACATGCACCTCGACACGGTGATCACGATGTGCGACCGGGACCTGGTCACGCTCTATCCCGACGTGGTCGACCATGCCCGCATCTGGTCCGTGCGCCCGGGGGACTCGGTCGAGCGCCTGGTCATCGAGCAGTACGCCGGGACGCTGCCCGAGGCCATGGCCGAGGCCCTCGGCATCCCGGAAATGCGGATCGTGCCGACGGCCGGCGACCAGTTCGGGACCGAGCGGGAGCAGTGGGACGACGGCAACAACCTGGTGGCCATCGAGCCCGGCGTGGTCATCGCCTATGAGCGCAACACCGGCACGAACACCGCGCTGCGCAAGGCCGGCGTCGAGGTGATCACGATCGAGGGCTTCGAGCTCGGCCGTGGCCGCGGCGGCTCGCACTGCATGACCTGCCCGCTCGAACGCGACCCCCTGTCCTGACCACGCCGGCAGCCCTCGTCCCGCCTCCCGCCGCAAGCCACTGGAGCACACCATGTTCAACCTGCGCGGCCGAAGCTTCCTGAAAGAGGTCGACTTCTCGCCGGCCGAGCTGCGCTTCCTGCTCGACCTGTCCAGGGACCTCAAACGGGCCAAGTACACCGGCACCGAGCGGCCGCAGCTGGTCGGCAAAGAGGTCGCGCTGATCTTCGCCAAGACCTCCACCCGCACCCGGTCCGCCTTCGAGGTCGCTGTACACGACCAGGGCGGCCATGTCACCTACCTGGACCCGGGCGGCTCCCAGCTCGGCCACAAGGAGTCGGTCGCGGACACCGCCCGGGTGCTTGGCCGGATGTACGAGGCGATCGAGTTCCGCGGTGACCGTCAGGTCCAGGTCGAGGAACTGGCCCGGCACGCCGGCGTGCCCGTGTACAACGGGTTGACCGCCGAATGGCACCCCACCCAGATGCTCGCCGACTTCCTGACCATGCACGAGGCGAGCCACGAACCGTACGACCGGCTCGCTTACGCGTACGTCGGGGACTGCCGGTTCAACATGGGTCGCTCACTACTGGTCATGGGCGCCCTCATGGGGGCCGACGTGCGCCTGGCCGGGCCGCCCAACCTGCATCCGTCTGCCGACGTGACCGAGTTGGCCGCGGACATCGCGCGCAACACCGGAGCGCGCGTCACGGTGACCGAGGACCCCGCCGAGGCGGTGGCCGGCGTCGACTTCGTGCACACCGACGTGTGGGTTTCGATGGGCGAGAGCAAGGAGGTGTGGGCCGACCGCGTCAAGCTCCTCGCTCCGTACCAGGTCAACCGGGCTCTGCTTGCGGCCAGCGGAAACCCGGGCGTGCGGTTCATGCACTGCCTGCCCGCATTCCACAACGCCGAGACCGTAGTCGGCGCCGAGATCATCGCTGCGACTGGGATGGACAGCGGCATCGAGGTCACGGACGAAGTCTTCGAATCCCCGGCCAGCATCGTCTTCGACCAGGCCGAGAACCGCCTGCACACCATCAAGGCCGTTCTCGTCGCCACCCTCGGCACATGAGCGCTGTGGCCGAGCCGGCCGCCGAGTCCGGCGAACTCGCACACCCGGTACACCCGCGGCCCCGAGCAGGTCGTGCGCGCGTTCGGGGTCGACCCGGCTCACGGTCACGTTCGAGAGCCCTCGGATGAACAGGGCGATCGCCGTCGAGGTCGCCATCGCCGTGTCGGCCGCTCAGATGGACGCGCTGGACCGCATCCTGGGGCCTACCGACCCGAATCTCATCCCGTGCGGCTTTGCTCTCCTACCCGTCACCGCCCTGTTCGCGCTCCGGGGACTCGGCGAACTCGTCGCACGACACCTCGGCGCGGCCAACCGGACCAGAAAGGCATCTGCGTGATGAGCGATCCGGAACAGCCCGAGCAAGGGCAGCAGACCAGGTACCTCAACGTCCGTCAGGCGGCATTCATCGGCGTCGGGGCGATGGTCGGCGCGGGAATCTTCGCCCTCCTCGGTGCGGCCGGCGAGGTCGCCGGGGCGGCCGTGTGGCTCAGCTTCCTGATCGCCGGCGTGATCGCCGTGCTGCAGGGTTATTCCTTCGCCAAGCTCGGCGCGCGTTACCCGTCCGCCGGCGGCCTGCTGGAATACGCGGCCGAGGGCTTCGGCCTGGGGCACGCCACCAGCATCATCGCCTGGCTGACCTACCTGGCCAACGCGGTGGTCACCGCGATGGTCGCCGTCTCCTTCGGAAACTACGCCACCTCGATGTTCGCCGGCGGCGACGCCGCCTGGGCCAAGGTGTTCGCGGCCCTGATCATCATCGTGATGACCGCGGTCAACATCGTCGGCTCGCGGCTGGTCGCCCGCTCCCAGACCGTCATCGTCTACGTGGTGCTCGGCATCCTGACCGTCTTCGCCGTAGTCACCCTGGTCAACATGGACCCTTCGCTGCTGGCGTTCTCCGGTTACCCCGCGTGGCGCGACATCATCTCCAGTGTCGCGTTGACCTTCTTCGCGTTCCTCGGCTTCGGCATCATCACCTTCACGGCCAAGGACCTGGCCAGGCCCGACCGTGAGCTGCCGAGGGCCATGTACCTCGCCCTCGGGATCGCCACCGTCATCTACATCGCCATCGCCCTCGGCGTGTTCGGCACTCTGACCGTGGAGGAGGTGGTCTCCTCCGGCGGCACAGCCCTCGCCGTGGCGGCCGAGCCCACACTCGGCCAGGCCGGTTACTGGCTGATGAGCATCACCGCCTTGTTCGCCACCGCCGGTGCGACCAATGCCGGGCTGTACCCCGCTGCGGGCCTGTCCGAGCGACTGGTCGACAACGGTCTGTTCCCGCCGCTCATGGCCCGCAAGGTGGGCGGCCGTGTGACTGCGGGCCTGCTGTTCGAGGCAGCCGTCTGCCTCGTGCTCGCAATCGCGTTCAAACTCGAAGCGATCGCCTCGATCGGCAGCGCCGTCGCCCTGCTCATCTTCGTGCTCATCACCGTCGCCCACTTCCGCGTGCGCAAGGAGACCGGCGCCAACCCGGCGATCCTCGGGCTCGCGGTCGCAGCAGCCGGCGGGGTCCTGGTCACTTTCATCGTCACCACCCTGATCCACGAGGTTGCCTCGATCGTCACCCTGCTGGCCATCCTGGCGATCAGTGCCGGGCTGGACTTCGGTTGGAACGGACGGCGCCGCGGCCGGACCGGCAGCTCCACGAACGCGCACGGCGGGTGACCTCTCTCGCGGACCTGCCAGCGAACTCACCCGCCTGGCTTGCGCCAGCTTCGACGTGGAAACGGCCGCCGCCGCCCCAGCACCCCGCCTGTGCACTCCTCCCCCAGCAAGCCGAAGAAGCCGGCGTCGCCACACTCGTCTGGCAGCGACGCCGGCCGTTCCACCCCGAGCGGCTCTACCAGGCCCTGGAGGACCTGCCCTGCGCCGCGGCCAGCAGCCGCGGCCGGTTCTGGCTCGCCGACCGCCCCGACACCCTCCTCGCCTGGGACGCCGCCGACGGCGCGCTGTGCGTGAAGAGCGCCGGCCCCTGGCTGGCCTCGCTCCCCGACGCCGCCTGGGACCTGGTCCCCGCCATGCGCTGCTGTACAAGAAGGTCACCGACGACATCGGGTCCCGGTCGACTGGGCCGGCCGGACGCCGCCGTCGAACGACGAACCCGACTACCGCCTCGTCGTCATGCTGCTCGCCGACAACGCCGTCCCGGTGGACGCGGTCACCATCGCCCACACCGAGCGGCCCGACGTGTCGCGCAACCCGCGCGCGGACACGGCCGCCGACACCTCGTTCAACCTGCTCGCCGATGGCCTGCTGCGCTGGTCCCTCGACGCGCTCGGCGTCTCCTCGCCGACGGTCACGCTCGACGAACTGCTGGAGCTGGTCGCGCAGTTGGCTCTGGTCGAGGCCGAGAACGACGGCTTCACCTGGACCAACATCCAGGGTTTCCTCACCCACAACATCCACCTCCGGATCAGCGGCACCCCGGCGGGTGACACGGCCGACGACGTCTCCGGGACGCCGTTCCCGATGGTCCCGGTACTGAAGTGGACCTCGACCGGCCTGCCCGACCCGGCCGACCGGGACCGCGACTTCGCGACCTACCAGCAGATCGACGCGACGTACGAGACCGAGGCGATCGCGTACTTCGCCGAGCTCGACCCGGTCCCGCCCGGCGAGCGCGCCTCCTCCCTCACCGTGGCGGAAGAGCCCAGCGAGTCCATGGCGACCTTCGTGCTGCGCGACTACCTCCGCATGGTCGCCCGCGCCAGCGCTCAGGCCGCCGTGAACCTGCTGACCGGTTCCCCCACGAGGTGACGGAGAAGGACTCGCTCCACTCCATCGCTGCGAGCTTCGGGACGGCCGCCGCGCCGTACGAGGTCGCTGCCCGGGACACCGCGGACCATCTCGCGTCGTCCCTCGGCATCTCGGCGGTCGAGCTGCTGGCGCTGAATCCCGGCCTGCCGGACCGGCTGACCGCCGCGCAAGCCGGCGACACGCTCACGGTCGCGCTCGGCGTCACGGCGCAGTCGATCGCCGTCGCGAACCCCGACTGGCCCGTCGTCGCGGACGTCCCGGTCACCCTGGGCACGCTGCCGGTGCAGCTCGGCGCGGGCCAGTCGCTCGGTCAACTGGCCCACGCCCACCAGGCCGACCCGACCGCGCTGCTCGACCACCTACGCGACGCCACCCCGCTGCTGCGCGCCGGCGCGACCGTGCCGCTGCCAGGGTTCGTGCACGCCGGGATGTCCGTCGACGACACCGCGGCGGTCTTCTACGTCCGGCTCGGGCTGACTCAGCCGAGCGAGGTGCCGCTCGCCGACTGGTACCAGCAGGCGATCGACCGGCTGGGCGGCAACCCGGCGCGACCGCTGCCCGCGACCCTCAAGGTGCCTGACGCCTACCAGAGCACCGCCACCATCACCTGGACCACCCTGCCGGGCGATACCGTCCTCGATGTCGCCGCGTACGCCGCGCTGATCCAGAACGTCGTGCCCGGCACGCCGTTCGCCGAATGGATGGAGGCGGTACGCACGGCGAACGAGCCGGTGGACCCGGAGGGCGTCCGCCTTCCGGCCGACGCCGCGGCCGTGGTCCTGCCGAACGACACCCTCCGCTCGCTCCAGGACCGGCTTCTGCGGCCCGCGGACCGGTTCGACACCTACGCCGCCGCCGCGGACGCGCTCGTACCGCTGGTCACCGTCGAGGTGCCGGGTGCGGTCGGCACGACGGCCTCCGGCCTCACCCTGCTGACGCTGGCCCAGCGGTACGCGCTCGGGCTCGCGGACCTCGCCGAGCGGATGGCCTTCGACACGGGCGTGCTGGCCGCCCAGCCCGAGCGGCAGCTCACCGTGCCCGACGTGCCCGCGATGGCCGTGGACGAGCTCATCGCCGCGATGCACGACGGCCCTGCGATGGCCACCGTGAGCGGCCAGGTCGCGCGGTTCGCGCTGGGCGGATTGCGCCTGCCCGCGCCGGTCCGGGTCGACGGCGAGTACCAGGCCACCGGGCCGATGACCGGTGGCTACCAGCTGATCGGCCAGCAGGTCACCGGCCCGCCGCCTCCCCCGGCCGGATCCTAGGACCCGGTCGTGACCATCACCGTCGACCAGGCTCAACCCGCCAACTGGCTGACCTTCGCCGACTCGGCCGTACACGACGGCGTGATCCGGCTCGACGCCGCCGAGGCCGACAACGCGGTCATCTCGATCAGCGCCGCCGACCTGCGGGACAAGTACCCGGCGACCGGGCTGGTGCCCGTCATCGAAAGCCCGCTCGCGGCCCTGCCGCTTTCGCACGAGATCGGCGCGCGCCACACCGTCACGCAGGTGATCCCGTGGCAGACGACCACCACCGTCCGGCTACCCACCGCACCCTCCGGCCCGCCCTCGCTGTGGCCGCTACCGAACGACCTGATCGCGCGTGCCGGGTCGGACCACAGCGGCTCGGAGTTCCTGCTGGAGCAGACGACACCACAGACCGGCGCGGACGCCCGCTACACGGAGCTCGGCTGCTACGCGTGGGCGACGCTGGTCTCGTTCACCGTCCGCCGCGTTCCGGGCCTCGCGGGGACGGTCGAGGTGTTCCGCGCGAACACCGCCGACCGGCAGCGGATCGCGCAGCTCCTGGAGTACCTGCGGAGCATCCCCGAGAAGCCGGCGACCGGCGCCTTCCCGCCGGCGCCGCCCGGCGAGCGCCCGCTGCTCACCCTGCTCTGGCAGCTTCCGCCGTCACCCGGCCTCAGCCCGGGTCTGACTTCGACTCCACTCGTCGCCGACCGGACCTTCATCGTCCAGACGAACCTGTCCACCGAGACGCACAGCGGTCCCAGGGCAGCCCGAAGCTCCACCGCGGGGCAGCATTTCGCGGCCATCTCCGACTGCGAGCGGTTCCTGACGCTGCTGTGGGAGTGCAGCGTCGTGGGTGGTGGCGGCTACTGGATGCAGTACCGCGGCGAGGTGCCCGACTCGATCTTCGACCAGGACGGGCTTGCCCGGTTGTCGCTGCTGGTGCAGCTCTCGTCGCAGTGCGGTGTCGCACCGGACCGGCACCTGTTCGCATTCACCAACGTCGCGGTGGTCGGGGACGGGGTGGATCCGGCGTCGGTCGCGCTCGCCGCGCGTGCGGTGAACCCGCCCGAGCTGCGGCCCGTCGCCTCGGTCGACCCCGGTCAGGTCGGGTTCACCGCGCGGTTCGCCAACCCGCTGGCCGACGACACCCCGCAGGGCCGGCTGCGCCGTCTGTACGGGCTGCTCGGTTTCCAGCTGGACCCGACGACGGACTTCTGCGGCAGTGTCGAGGGCCGGGCGGTGTCACCGAAGCCGGCGGACGCTACCGACGAACTCGGGTTCCTGGTGGCGAGCGAGGCTGCCGAAGAGGTCTGGGACCTGACCCGGATCGTCGACATCAGCCGGTTCGCCGTGCGGCACGCCCCGGCCGTGCCCACGGCACCGCCCTCCGTGGGCAACCCGTACGCCGGCGTCACCGCCGGCGCGCAGAGCCGGGTCTCGGTGTGGTTCCAGGACGTTTTCGGCAACCGGTCGGGCAGTCTGAGCCAGACCCCCGTGCCCGTCCGCTACACGGACCCGGTCATCGGCGTCGGCGCCTGGCCGTCGACCACCCTCCACTACACCGTCGAGCCGTCCGGCGTCCTGGCCGACCTCGCCGTCTCCGTCGACCTCCAGGCCGTCACCTACCAGCCGGGCGCGGCCGACCCCGGCAGCGCGGCCGCCGACGCGGCGACGCGCGACCGGGACCGTCTGGTGCCGGTCTACTACCAGGTCACCCAGCCCGACGTCCGGGCCGCGCTGCTCACCTCGCTCCAGCAGGATCCCGGATCGGAGCCCACCCCGCTCCCCGTCGACGTGGCCGTGCTGGGCCGGTACGTCATCGGTGCCCACGCGCTGCTCGGCTCGCTCGCAATGATCGCTTCCGCACCCGCCACCGACGCCGCGACCCTGGACGGCCTCTGCACGACCTATGGCGTCGGCTTCGACGAGCTGGGCACGGCGAACGCGGGCACGGCCATCAGCGCCATGCTCGACGCCGATGAACTGGCGGTACCGGTGAGCGCGGCGTTCCGTAACCAGGACACGATCGCCGGGTTGTGCCGACGCGGTCGACCCCTCGCTCGACCCGGAACGGGTGCTGCTCGACGAGGACAACACCGTGCTGCCGCTCAACCCGTCCGTCGAGCTCGTCACCCCGCCGCGCGAGGCGGTGGTGGCGCCCGAGTCGCCGCCGGCCGAGGAACTCGCCGCGGCGCTGCGCTGCACCCCCAGGACGCTCGTGACGGCCAATCAGGACCGCCCGGGGCTGCTCACCCCGGGGTTCGTCTTCGACTGCAACGGTGTCAAGGTCGAGGTCTCGTTCGACCGGCCGGCCAGCGAAGCGACACTGGCGGGCGTCGAGTCGGCGTTCCGGGACCTCGGTGTCCCGTTCGACGCCGCGCAGGTGGTGTCGCTGAACGCGGAGAAGCCGGGCATGTTCCGTGCGGGCGCGGCCCTTGAGGTCACGGGCTACCTCGTCGAGAGCGGCGACACCCTGCGCGACAACCGGGCAGGCCTCACACCAGAGCGGCTCGCGCCGCTGAACACCACGACCGTCGACCTCTTCACCCCGGGCACCCCGGTGTTCCTCACCACGACGCCGACGCCCGTACCGGCGGGCGACACGCTCAAGCACTTCGCCGACGTCAACGCCACCACACCCGGCGCGCTGTTGCGGCACAACGGCCCGGTCGCCCTCTCGACCGGCTCTCCCCCGGTCGTGCCCGGGATATGGGCGTGGCCTTCGGATCCCGTCGCTCGGTGCCGTACACCGTGCGCGAGGGCGACTCGCTCGACGCCATCGCCGGGTACTTCCCCGGTGCCGATCTGGTCGAGGTCAACGCCGGGATGCCGGGGACCATCGCGTCCGGCGTCACCATCACGGTCGGCACCGAGTCGGTGACGATGGCGGCGCCCGTCTCGTTCGCCGAAGTCTGCGCGGTGTTCGGCCCGCCGGTCGACCTCGCCGCACTCGCCGCGGCGATCGGCGAGCGGACCGACGTGCTCGCGACCGGAGCGCTGCTGGTCTGCCCGCCCGGCGTGCTCTGCGCGCAGCCCGCAGCGGTCGGAGTGACACCGCAGGAGGCCGCGCGGCCGTTCGGCGTCACCCCGGTCGCGCTGCTCGCCGCGAACGCCGGCACACCGGGCCTGCTGCTGCCCGGGCAGGTGCTGCGCGGGCAGCAGCCCGGCGCGGACGGCACCGCGCCCACCGAGACCACCGCGGCCTGCGACACGCTGACCGCCGTGGTCGCAAGGTTCCGTCGTCGGGGCGTGACGACCGGCGTCGAGGCCATCGTCGCGGCGAACGCCGACACCGGATTCCTGCGACCCGGCTCGCGCGTGGTCGTCCCGCCGGCCACTGCCCGCCTCACCGGCCGGCTCGGCAAGTCGACGCCGGACGGCGTCCAGTGGTCGTTCCCCGGGCCCGTCTTCCCGGTCACCGTGGCGCTGGACCTCTTCCGCGAACCCACACTGGTCGACCCGGCGCTCGCCGCGACCGCAACGCGCGAGGCGACCGCCGTCCCCGCCGGCCGCAGCACGGACCCCGCCCAAAGCGATGCGCTCACCCTGGCGGCGTTCGCCGAGCAGGTCCAGCGCGCGGTGCCGGCCCTGCGGCTGGCGACGGCGCCGGGCGGCACGTCCGCCACCGATGTCTGGGCAGTCGTCTTCGGCACGGGTGGCATCGAGACCGTCAGCATCGAGCCGCCGCTCAAGGTCGCCGGTACCAGGCAGCCGCGCACCTTCGCGATCCGCCCTCTCGCCACCACGCTCATCGCACGGCAGCACGTATACACCCCCGGGTTCGACGTCACGACCGGGCTGCTGACCGAGGGACAGACCCGCGACTACCAGGGCATCGACCTTGAGCTCTGGGCCCAGGGGTTCCTCGCGGACGTCGAACTACTCCTGTCGGCCGCGTACGTCCAGGGTGCGTACGAGCTGGGCCGGGACGTGCTCGACGGGATCATCGGCGTCAAGAAGACGCTCGCCGGTGCCGTCGCGGCGGGCCTGGACTACGTCCTCGCCGGGGAGACGCCGGACGCCGGAACCGATCCCAAGCGCGCGGCGGCTGTCGAACGGCTGCGTCAGGAGCTGCTCGTCTCGCTGCCCCTCGGCTACGCCACCTCGGCCGTGGTCCAGTACGACACCAGCGTGGCGTCCCCGTGGACCGACCCGTACGCGCGGCTGTCCGGCAACCCGGTCGTCGACTACCGGGACGTCCCCGCACACCTGCGCACCGCGACGGTGTCGAACGGCAAGGTCTCGCTCGCCGACGGCGACTCGCAGATCAATTTCCTGATCACCGTCCCCGACGTGGCCGAGCACGCCGCGCTCGACCTCACCCTCGACTTCGCGGGCATCGAGCTAGAGTTCGGGATCGAGCGGGAGGTCGAAGGCTACGACCGGTCCGACTGGCTCACCTTCGTCTCGCCGCTCGCCTCCGGCTCACCGCCCGCCCTGGACTTCGGCCTCGGGGCTCCGCGCGTACCGATCCCGCTGCGCGCGTACCCGCCGATGCCGATCCTGCTCGACCAGCACGCCGACGTCCCCACCCCGGGCGCCGGGCTCAGCGACGCGCTGCACTGACAGTACCGGTGTTCGGTGCAACATCAGTCGGCCGAGCAGGACACCGTCGAACTCCAGGTCACGTACAACCAGTCGGCCCGCAAGCCGGCCGTCGCACCGGCGGACGACCTGTTCGGTGCCCTGGCGCAGTACACCGCGGTCTCCGCTCCGCTGCTCGGCCTGCTCGCCGGGCTGCCCGACTGGGAGGCTGCCGACCCCGACGGGCGCACCGCCATGACGAACGCACTGGGCACGTACCGGACGCTCGCCGCCGCTGTCGCGCAGGCCTGGACCGCGCACTGGGCAGATGGTCCCGCGCCCGTGCCGGTGGTCCCCGTCGCAGGGTTCCGCCGGGCCGTGACAGCGTTGGCCGAGCGGTCGGCCCGCCCATATCGCTCGCAGACGAAGGCGACCAGATCGCTGTCGGGTCCCCACTCGAAGACGGTCTCCCGGATCTTCGGACGTGCCGGGGGCACACTCCCGCACCATGCTGACCGTTTACTGACCTCATCGGGATCGGAAAGGCTCTGACCTGCACGGATGTCCAGATGTCAGACGTTGGACGTTGGACGTGAACATGGTGCGAAGCATGGAGGATCTCCCGATTTGCCTGCTCCTTGCCCGCTCCGTGCAGGTCAAGGGCGATGGGCCGGAGCCCACAGCGCTTCGCGCTCGCGGTCAGCTGTCCGCAGGTCCTTGGGACTCCGGCACCGCACGTCCGGGCCGGGGCCGTCCGCTGCCGACGGCGCGCAGAGGTTAGAAGATGGACTATGTGAGCAACTATCTGGGAGGACTCCGGCGATGGCTGCTCGGTTCGGCCACGAGACCCTCCGCTCGCCCTGGGCCCGAGCGCTCAGGGCGCCGTCAAGAGCGCCGGGAGCGCGCCCGCCCCCCTTTGGAAGGGACGCGGCGGCCGCAGCGGCTGTCCGCCCTCCTGAGCGCGCGCAGTGTGGCCGGCGAGGTGTTCCTCCTCCAGCTGGCCGTCGTGGTCCTTCTCGTCGCCGCCGCGGTCGTCGCGCTCGTGGTGCAGGCGCGGAGCTCCGCCATGCTGGACGCCCGGCACCGTACTCTCGCCGCCGCCGGAACGTTCGCGGAGTCTCCGGGGATCGTGGCGGCCCTCCGCAGCCCCCACCCCAGCGCCGTGCTCCAGCCGAGCGCCGAGGCGGCCCGGAAGATCGCCGGGGTCGACGGCATCAACGTGTACACGCTCGACGGGGTCACCATCGCCCACAGCGACCCGCGGCAGATCGGCAAGCGCGTCGTCGGCCCCTTTGCCAAGGCGGCGGCCGGCAAGTCCTTCACGGAGACGTTCTCGGGTTCCCTGGGGCAGTCCGTGGTCTCGGTGGTTCCCGTCAAGGACGCGGACGGCGGCGTCATCGCGGTCGTCTCCTCCCCCGTCACGGTCCAGAACGTCCAGAGCATGGTGAACGGGCAGCTGCCGGTCGTGCTCGGCAGCGCAACCGCGGTGCTCGCCCTGTCCGCGGGCGGCACCGCCCTGGTGAGCCGCCGGCTGCTGCGCCGGACCCACGGTCTGGGACCGGCCGAGATGACGAGGATGTACAAGCACCACGACGCGGTGCTGCACGCGGTCCGGGAGGGCGTGCTGATCGTCGGCGACCGCGGGCGGCTGCTGCTGGCCAATGACGAGGCGCGCCGGCTGCTGGAACTGCCGGCGGACGCGGAAGGGCTCCCCGTCACGGACCTGGGTCTGGAGGAGGGGATCGCGGAGCGGATCGCATCGGGCCGTTCGGCGACCGACGAGGTGCACATGGCGGGCGATCGGCTACTGGCGGTGAACATCCGACCCACCGCCCCGTACGGGACCGCCGGGACGGTCGTCACGCTGCGGGACACCACCGAGCTGCGGGCGCTGTCCGGACGGGCCGAGGTGGCCCGCGAGCGGCTGAAGTTGCTCTACGACGCGGGGGTGCAGGTGGGGACGACCCTGGACGTGGAGCGTACGGCCCAGGAGCTGGCGGAGGTGGCGGTCCCGCGGTTCGCCGACGTGGTCACGGTCGACCTGCTGGAACCGGTACTGCACGGCGAGGAGCCGCCCCGGCTCAATACCGAGATGCGCCGCGCCGCCTCCGTCGGCCTCCAGGGCGACCACCCGCTCTACCCCGTCGGCCGACTGATCCGGTTCGTTCCCACCAGTCCGATGGCCGCCGGACTGGCCGGCGGTCATGCGGTCCTGGAGGCGGACCTGCGCGCCACCCACCACTGGCGGGCCCAGGACCCGGCCAATGCCCAGCTGCTCCTGGACCGCGGCATCCACTCCCTGATCGCCGTGCCCCTGCGGGCCCGGGGCGTCGTGCTGGGGATGGCCGGCTACTGGCGGGGGGAGGACTCCCCGCCGTTCGACGAGGAGGACGTGTCCTTCGCCGAGGAGCTGACCGCGCGGGCGGCGCTGTCCGTCGACAATGCCCGCCGCTACACCCGCGAGCACAACGTGGCCGACACCCTGCAGCGCAGTCTGCTGCCCCGGGGCGTGCCGGAGCAGTCCGCCGTCGAGGTCGCACACCGCTATCTGGCTGCCCATGCAGGTGTGAGCGGCGACTGGTTCGACGTCATCCCCCTGCCCGGCGCCCGGGTGGCGCTGGTGGTCGGCGACGTCGTCGGCCACGGTCTGCACGCCGCCGCCACCATGGGCCGCCTGCGGACCGCCGTCTACAACTTCTCCACCCTCGACCTGCCTCCGGACGAGCTCCTGAGCCACCTGGACGAACTGGTCGCCCACATCGACACCGACGAGCAGGAGTGGGAGGGGATCACCGGAGCCACCTGCCTGTGCGCCGTCTACGACCCCGCCTCGGGGCGGGTGACGGCCGCCACCGCCGGTCACCCGGGCCCTGCCCTGGTCCACCCGGACGGCACCGTGTCCTTCCCCGAGGTACCGGTCTCCCCGCCACTGGGCCTGGGGGAGGGCCTACCCATGGAGACCGCGGAGCTGACCCTGCCCGAGGGTTCCTTGCTGGCGCTCTTCACCGACGGGCTGATCGAGGGCCGCGACCGCGATCCGGACGCGGGGCTTGCAGCGCTGCGCGCCGCGCTGGCCGGGCCCGCCCGCACCCCGGAGGAGACCTGCACCGCGGTGATCGACGCGGTGCTGCCCACGAAGCCCAGCGACGACATCGCGCTGCTGGTGGCCCGCACCCGCCGACTGGACCCCGCGCGGATCGCCGAATGGGACGTGCCCCCCGACCCTGCGGCGGTGTCCCGCGTGCGCAACGCCTGCGCCCGCCGGCTGGCGGACTGGGGCCTTGAGGACATCGCCTTCACGACGGAGCTGATCCTCAGCGAGCTGATCACCAACGCCATCCGCTACGGAAGCGAGCCCATCCGGGTGAGGCTGCTGTACGACCGCAGCCTGATCTGCGAGGTCTCCGACGGGTCCAGCACCTCCCCGCACCTGCGCCGGGCCGAGGACACCGACGAGGGCGGCCGCGGCCTGTTCCTCGTCGCCCAGTTCGCCCAGCGCTGGGGCACCCGTTACACCGCCCGCGGCAAGATCATTTGGAGTGAGCAGGCCCTCCACGGCGAGGCGGTACCGGCTGTGGCGGTTCCGGAGGAGGCGCTCCTGGCCGGGTGGGACGACGAGCCGCACTGAGCCCACGCCGGGGCGGCGGCTGGGACTGCCCGCCGGGGCCATCGAACGTACGCTGGTCTCGACCGGTACGCGACCGCCCGCCATGGAGCCTTCGTGCCCCCACCTCGTCTCCGGACAGCCGCCGTCGCAGTCTGCTTCGCCCTCGCTGCGGCGCCCCTCGCTGCCTGCGGAGACGAACCCGCCGCGGTGCCCAGGGCACCCGCGGTGGCCACCTCCGCCGCGGACGCCGGCGGCATGGCAGCACTGACCGAAGCCGCCAAGAAGGAGGGCTCGCTCAACACGATCGCGCTCCCCAGCGACTGGGCCGGCTACGGCGCCCTGATCGACGGCTTCGAGAAGAAGTACGGGATCAAGGTCACGGTGGAGAACCCGGAAGGGTCCAGCCAGGACGAGATCACCGCCCTGAAGGAGCACAGGGGCGACGGCCGCGCCCCCGACGTGATCGACGTGGGGGGCTCCTTCGCCCGGTCCGCGGCCCAGCAGGGCCTGCTCGCCCCGTACGAGGTCGCCCCGTGGGACGGCATTCCCGAGAAACAGAAGGACCCGCGCGCCCGCTGGTACGACAACTACGGCGGCTACGTCTCGATCGGCTGCGACGCCAAGCGCGTCAAGACCTGCCCCGCGACCTTCGCCGATCTGCGCAAGCCCGAGTACAAGGGCAAGGTCGCGCTCAACGGCGACCCGACGAAGTCCGGCTCCGCCCTCGCCGGCGTGTACGCCGCGGCCCTGGCGAACGGGGGCTCCTTCGACAACATCCAGCCCGGTATCGATTTCTTCGCCGAGCTCAGCAAGAACGGCAACTTCATCCCGGTCGAATCCACCCCTGCCACGATCGAGAAGGGCGAGACCCCGATCAGCATCGACTGGGACTTCCTCAACCTCGGATACGCCGAGGAATTCCGCGCGAAGGGCGCGGACGTCGACTGGCGGACCGCGATCCCCTTCGACGGCAGCTTCGCCGAGTACTACGCCCACGGCGTGAACAAGGACGCCCCGCACCCCGCGGCGGCCCGCCTGTGGCAGGAGTACGTCTTCGGCCCGGAGGGCCAGAACATCCGGCTCGGCGCCAATGCACGCCCCGTGCTGATGGACGCCATGAAGAAGGACGGCACCCTCGACAAGGCCGCCGCGGAGAACCTGCCGACGGTCGAGGGCACGCCGTCGTTCCCGACGGAGGCCCAGCGGGAGAAGGCGCGGGAGACGGTCAACCGCAACTGGGCCGATGCCGTCTCGGGCTGAGGTCCCGACCGGCCGGTGGCTCCACCGGGCATACCGGACGGGTACCGGGCCAGGTACGGGTGCAGGGGCCGGGTACGGGGCTGGGTACGGGGCCGGGTACGGGTACGGGTGGCGGCCCGGCCGCCGGGGCGGGCACCGTGTCGCACCCGGTGCCCGCCCCGGCGGTGCGTGTCAGGCCTGGAAGAGGGCCCGGACAGAGTCGTCGTAGGCGGCGCTGATCCGGAAGGCCTTCTCCGCGAGGGCCAGGCGGCGGGAGTGCGGGACCGCCGACGGGCTGCCCGCGCCGGCGTCCAGCAGGGCGAGGACCTCGTCGTAGTCGTCGGGGTCGCCGAGCGGGATGACGTGCTCGCAGTTCTTCGCGGCGCCGCGGAGCATCGCCGGCCCGCCGACGTCGATCTTCTCGCGGAAGGCGGCGAAGTCGATGCCCTGCTCCCGCTCGGGCAGCAGGTAGTAGTTGCAGGCGACGAGGTCGACGCGGGTGATGTCGTACGCGGCGATCTCCGCCAGGTCGGCGGGGGTGTCACGGGCGAGGATGCCGCCCATGACCGACAGGGTCAGGGTCTTGACCCGGCCGCCCAGCAGGGTGGGAGCGCCGGCCAGGTCCGCGATCCGGCCGACCTGGTGGCCGGCGTCCGCCAGCTGCTTCTGGGTTCCCTCGGTCGCCACGACGTCCCAGCCCAGCCGCAGCAGGCCGACCGCCAGGGTGTCGATGTTCCGCTTGTCGCTCACGGCGAGCACGGCGAGCACGTCAGTTCTCCTCGGTGATGTTGATCAGGGCGTCTCGGTGGGAGCCCACCGAGACGTGGCGGACGGGTACGCCGAGCAGCTCCTGGATGCCCTCCACGTAGGCGCGGGCCGCGGCGGGGAGCTCCTCGTACCGGCGGATCCCGGAGATGTCCTCGTCCCAGCCGGCGAAGGTCCGGTACACGGGCTTCATCCGGTCCAGTTCGGCCGGGCTGGTGGTGAACTCGGGCACCGGCGTGCCGTCCTGCTCGTAGGCGGTGCACACCTGGAGCTCGCCGATGCCGGTGAGCTGGTCCAGGTTGGTGATGGCGATCGCGTCGGCGCCCTGGACGCGGGCCCCGTAGCGGGTGGCCACCGCGTCGAAGGCGCCGAGCCGGCGCGGCCGGTTGGTGGTGGAGCCGTACTCGCCCCACTGGCGGCGCAGCCGGTCGGCGCGCTCCTCGTCGAACTCCGTGACGAAGGGTCCCGCCCCCACGCAGGAGGAGAACGCCTTGGTGACGCCAACGGTGTGGTCGACCTTGGCCCAGGGGACGCCCATGCCGACCGGGGCGTGTCCGGCCAGACAGTTGGAGGACGTGGTGAACGGGTAGATCCCGAAGTACAGGTCCTTCAGGGCGCCGAGCTGGCCCTCGGCCAGGACGGCGGCGTTCTCGTCCAGGGCGCGGGAGAGCAGCGCCGTCACGTCCGCGACGTGCGGTTCCAGCCGGTCGCGCACGTCGGCCGCCCACCGCTCGACCTCGGCGAGGACCAGAGGGGCGCCCCCGTAGAGCTTGGTGATCCGCTCGTTGGCCCAGTCGACGACGGCGGCCAGCCGGCCCGGCAGGCCCTCCTTGTCGAACAGCTCGCCCACCAGCAGCGTCTTCTTCATGACGCGGTCGCCGTAGGCGGGTGAGATGCCCTTGCGGGTGGAGCCGTACTTGCCGTGCGAGAGGCGTTCCTCCTCCAGTCCGTCCAGGTCCCGGTGGAAGGGGAAGCAGACGGACGCCCGGTCGGAGACGAGCAGCCGTTCGGGGGCCACGCCCGGCTGGCCGGCGAGGGCGTCGATCTCGCCGAGCAGGCCCTCGACGTCGACGGTCATGCCGGGGCCCAGGATGCTGATCACGTCGGGGCGCATGATGCTGCTGGGCAGGCTGTGCAGCTTGAACGTGCCCTGGTCGGTGTGGATGGTGTGACCGGCGTTGCTGCCGCCGTGGTAGCGGACCACGTAGTCGGCATCCTCGGCGAGGTTGTCGACCATCCTCCCCTTGCCCTCGTCACCCCAGTTGAGGCCGACAACTGCCATGAGCACGATGGAACTCCTCTGTTCTGTTCGGGCGGTTCTGTGAAACGGGCGTGCGGGGCCGCCCGCCGGTGTGTCCTGCCTCGCCACCGGCGGGCGGCCCGTCACGGATGCAGATGCAGATCTGGATCCGGGTGCCTCAGGCCAGCAGTTCGCGGCGGCGCTCGGCGGCACGGCCCCAGGCGTCCGGGTTGAGGGCGCTCGGCGGCTGCTTGCCGTCGAGGGCGGTGATCAGCTGCGTGGCGGCGTTCAGCGCCAGGGCGCGCTTGGTCTCGACCGTGAAGTCCGCGATGTGCGCACTGAGCACGACGTTGTCCAGGGCCAGCAGCGGGCTGTCGTCCGGAAGCGGCTCGTCCTCGTACACGTCGAGGGCGGCGCCTGCGAGGTGGCCGCTGCGCACCGCGCGCACGAGGGCGTCGGTGTCGGTGACCCGGCCGCGGGAGGTGTTCACGAAGTAGGCCCCGGGCTTCATCTGCGCGAAGGTCTTGTCGTTGAACATGTGCTCGGTCTCTTCGTTCATCTCCGGGTGGGCGGTGACGAAGTCGGCCTCGGCGAGGAGGTCCTCCAGCCGCTCCACCTTGATCGCGCCGACCTCGGCCATCTTCTCCGCGGAGACGTACGGGTCGTACGCGAGGACCCGCATCAGGAAGCCGCCGTGGGCGCGCCGGGCGGTCCAGCCGCCGACGTTGCCGAGGCCGACGATGCCCAGGGTCTTGCCGGTGAGCTCGACGCGGTGGCTGCCCAGCCGGCTCTCCCCCCATGCGGCCCGGTTGCCGTGGCGGTGGATCGCGGCGAGGTTGCGCGTGACCATGAGGAGCAGCCCGAAGAAGTGCTCGGAGACCGGCTTGCCGCCCAGGCCGGGGTTGTTGGCGACGACCACACCGGCTTCGGTGGCCGCCTCGATGTCGATGTTGTCCACGCCGCGGCCGCTGGAGAGCACGGCGATCAGGTTCGGGGCGGCCGCGAGGAGTTCGCGGTCGATGCGGGCGGGGTAGCGGGCCACCAGGCCGTGGGCGTCGGCGAGGGCCTCAAGGACGGCCGCCCGGTCGGAGTCGTCCACGCGGCGGACGTCGGCGTGCTGCTCCAGCAGTTCCTCGGCTTCGGCGGCGTACATCGAGCCGACGAGGACTACGTTCGGTCGCATGATGGTGTGCTTCCTGTGGGGCCAGGGGCCGGCGGGACGCCCCTGGACGCGAATGCGGATCGAAGGATGCGGTGATGCGGTGATGCCGTGATGCGGTGGCGCCGGCGGCGTCGGACTACGGCGGCTTCCCGGGCGGACGGCCGGGTCAGGCCGCCACGCTCGCGGCCAGCAGGCTTTCCAGTGGCCGCAGTTCTCCCCCGCGGCTGGCTGCGAGCAGCCGTTCGGTGAGTTCGGCGTGCTCCACGGGCGCGGCGGTGAAGCGGGGGCGGCCCTCGGCGAGCCGGTCGTGGGCGCGGCCGTACAGCTTGCGGCAGTACACCTCGCTGATGCCCAGCACGGCGGCGATCTCCCGGTAGCTGTACTCGAAGGCGGTGCGGAGCACGAGTACCGCCCGCTCGGCGGGGCCGAGGCGTTCCAGCAGCCAGGCCACCCCGCGCCGGAGTTCCTCGGCCCGTTCCACGTTCTGGAACGGCTCGGGGGTCGTGGTGACGGTCTGCTCCGGCACCAGGGCGCCGACGTAGGAGACCCGGCGGGCGTGCGCGGACTTGCGGTAGTCGGCGCACAGGTGGGTGACGACGGTGGAGAGGAAGGCTCCGTGGTTCTCGACGTTCTCCACGTTCTGCGCCGTCATCCAGCGCAGCCAGGCCTCGGAGATGATGTCCTCGGCTTCCTCTGCGGAGCCGACGCGACGGTAGGCCAGCGCCTGCAGGCTCGCCCTGCGGCGGTGGAACTCTTCCTGATCAAGATCGAACAAGGTTTTGCCTCCAGGCCGGCCCGTGGCGCAGCCCATCACTCGGGTCAGCTCAGGTCACTCGGAGCAGCTCGGGTCACTCGCAACAGCCGGTTCGGCTCGGGCCGGCGCGGGCCGGCCCGAGCCGGGATCAGGCCCGGCCCTCGGCCAGCACCTGGCGCAGGCTGGTGTCGAAGGCTTCGGCGAAGGCGGTGATGTCCTCGTCGGTCATCGGGGTGGAGATGCAGCCGAGGCCGCTGTCGCCGATGTGGACACCGTTGTCCAGCAGCACCCAGTACAGGCGCTTCATGGCCGCCGCGGGGCTGGTGTAGCCCTGCGGGGCGCTGGTGGCGATGATGCGGAACAGCGAGCCGAGGCCGTTGACGTCCCAGTCCAGTCCGGCGGACTCGACCGTGGCGCGCATGGCGGTGCGGGCGCGCTCGCCGAGCTCGCCGATCCGCTCGTGGGCCTCCGGGGTGAGCAGGCGCAGCGAGGTCACGCCGGAGCTCATGCTGACCGGGTTGGCGTTGTACGAGCCGGAGTGCGGCAGCGCCGGGGAACCCTGGCTCGGGTCGAAGACGCCCATGAACTTCCGCCGGCCGGCGACCGCACCGATCGGCATGCCGCCGCCGATGACCTTGCCGAGGACGGTGAGGTCAGCCTCGCTGCCGAGCAGGTGCATGGCGCCGTGGTAACCCACGCGGTAGGAGCCGACCTCGTCGGAGATGAGCAGGGCGCCGCTCTCGTCGCAGAAGGCGCGCAGCGCGTCCAGGTACTCCTTTTCGGCCGGGACCAGGCCGATCCGCCACGGCACCGGGTCGATCAGCACGCACGCCAGGTCGTCGGCGTGCTCGCGGAGCACCGCCAGGGCGCCCTCGGCGTCGTTGAAGGGGAACACGACGGTGTTGTCGACCACGCCCGCGGGGTTGCCGGTGACGGCGTGGTTGATGAGCGAGCCGGAGCCGTCGTTGTTGACGGCGACCGCGTCGTAGGCGCCGTGGTAAGCACCGGCGATCTTGGCGATCTTCGGGCGCTTGGTGTAGGCGCGGGCGGCCTGGACGGCCATCATCACGGCCTCTGTGCCGGAGCTGGTGAAGCGGACGTGCTCGAAGGTCTCGTTGCGGGCCGAGAGCGCCTCGGCGTACTCGACCTCGACCGGGGTGGGCATGCCGAAGCTGGCGCCGCGGCCGACGGCATCGGTGACCGCCTTCACCATCTCGGGGTGGGCGTGGCCGTGGATCAGGGTGGTGCTGTTGTTCAGGAAGTCGAGGCGCTCGACACCGTCGGCGTCGGTCACCCGGGCGCCGCTGCCGGACTGGATGTAGACCGGGTACGGGGCGCTGTAGACGGCGGTACGGCTGTTGCCGCCGGGCATGACCTCGACCGCGCGGGAGTACAGCTCGGCAGACTTGTCGGTGTTCACGTTGTGCCCTTTCACTACCGGAAAGAAGAAATGGGGGGAACGAAATGGAGGGGGTGAAAGCGGGGGACGCGCGGGGCGCGTCGGGTCAGCGGGCGGTCCGGATCGACACGTCCGCCGTGAAGTAGGGGCCGGCCAGGCTCACCCGGGTGCCCGCGGGGACCCACTGCGGGGTGTCCGTGGCCACGGCCCCCGCCGTGCCGAGCTGCTCGCCGAGCCGGGCAGCCAGGACGGGCACCAGCGGGCGGGCCGTCTCGGCCAGCGTGCGCACGGCCATCAGCTCCAGTGCCACGCAGGTACGGGCGTCGCCCGAGGGCGCACCGGCGGCGAGTACGTCCTCGGACACCTCCGCGAACCGGCGGGCCCGGTGGACGAAGGTACGGAGCAGCTCGGCAGCGCCGCGGGAGTCGAACCGCTCGGGCCGCAGGGCTCGGGGCAGTTCGGCGCGGAACTCCCGGATCTGCCCGTAGAACCTCTCTGCCTCGGCGTTCCAGCTGCCCGCCTCGGGGGCGGAGCCGCCGAAGTGCTTGTCCACCCGGGCGGCGACGGAGCCGAGCCAGGGCTCCAGGCCGTCGAGGAGTTCGGTCCGGACGAACTCGGCGTACTCGTCGATGACGAAGTCCCGGCGGCGGATGTCGGGTCGGGTGCCCGCGAGGTAGAGCCGCAGCTGATCGCGGGTCTGCTCGCGGAAGACCTCCCGACCCCAGATGGCGTGCATCCGGCCGGTGGAGAACTTCTGCCCGTCCAGGGTGTAGAACTCGTTGCAGATCATGGTGTCGGGCAGCGCCGGCTGTTCGGTGAACGAGCCGAGGACGGCCGGGAAGACGACGGTGCGCAGGAAGGCGTTGTCGAAGCCGAAGAACAACACCGTGCGCGGGTCGTTCTCCAGGACGTACTCCCGCCAGCCGGTCTCCCCCTTGCCCTTGGCGAGGGCGTCGAGGGCGGTGATGAAGCGGGCCGCCAGCTCGAAGGCCGAGTACATGCGCTGGCCTTCGGTGCCCCCGGTGGGGTCGGCCGGGACCAGGATGCCGTCGGGGGCGACGGTACTCACCGGGAGGTCGGGCAGCGGTCCGGCGAGGACCCGCTCGACGTAGGTGCGCAGCCGGGCGCTCATGTGGACGGTGCGCAGGTACGCGGTGAGCTTCTCGCGCAGCGGCTCCAGGGGCAGGTACCAGCGGGTGAGGTCGCGCTGCTCGGCGGGGGTGCCGCAGGTGGCACAGCTGGGGTCGCGCAGGTCCTCGTCGGCGAA
This sequence comes from Streptomyces sp. NBC_00597, assembly GCF_041431095.1. Classification (GTDB taxonomy): domain Bacteria; phylum Actinomycetota; class Actinomycetes; order Streptomycetales; family Streptomycetaceae; genus Streptomyces. The sequence goes on along the minus strand of NZ_CP107757.1, from coordinate 1,138,457 downwards.
GGGCAGTGCGCAGGCCTCGCACTCGATGCCGGCGGTGTCGTACGAGCCGCAGTGCGGGCAGGCGCCCGCGACGAACGCCTCGAAGAGGAACGTGCCGCAGGGGGTGCAGTGGTTGGCCTGCACGGTCTTGGTGACCACGGCGCCCTTGGCCCGGAGGTCCTCGAAGATCTCCAGGGCGACCCGGGGGTACTCGGGCGAGGAGGGGCGGACGAACACGTCCCACGTGATGTCGGCCGCGGTCAGGGCCTCCTGGATGGCGTCCGTGTTGCGTTCGGCCAGTTCGTAGAAGGACAGGCCCCGGCTGATGGCGGCGGAGGCCACCTGGGACTGGTGGCCCACGGTGCCGAGCAGCAGGTGGGCCTCGGCCCCGCGCCCTTCCAGGCCGCGCCGCACCAGGTCCGCTCCGAGGAACGGGCCGACCACGTGGCCGAGGTGGAGCTCGCCGTTCGGGGTGGGGAAGGAGGGCAGCAGCAGGACGGGCCGCTCTGCTCCGCCGGAGTGCTCCGCCCGCTCGCGGTGCGCCGCGTCGAGGACCGTCATGTCCTCCCACCAGGTGGTGAGGAAGGTCAGAGGGCGGTCGCCGGCGGTGTTGTGCAGGGTGTGCACGCCCAGCGGCGGCAGGCGTACGGTGTCGCCGGCGGTCACCCGGACGCTCTGTCCGTCCGAGGCGACCTCGCCCTCGCCGTCCAGGACCACCCACACCTCGGTGTCGTGGTGGTTGTGCGGGGCGGTCTTTTCGCCGGGGCGGAGGGTGACCCGGCGCAGGTTGAAGGGGAGGGCGTCCGGGCCGGCCCAGGCGGGCTCGACGCTGCGGACGAAGTCGGGCAGGTCGAGTTCCCCGACCGTGCGTGGGATGCGTATGACGTGCATGGCTGGGCGCGGAACGCCGTGCGGCCGGTGCCGGCCGTGGACGCCCCACTGCTCCTCTCGGGAAATGTCGTGTGCGGGATCAGGCCCGTCCGGCCGCGACGGCCCCCGGCTGCCTCGGATCCGCCGCGTCGGAACCGAGCGGCTCCCAGTCCAGGGCGGTGCTGACCGGGCCGGTGTCGTACCGCTCGTGGCCGAGCAGGCTGTTGGCGATGACGGCGCTGCGCCAGGCCAGCAGGCTCAGGTTGGGGTCGGCGACGCCGAATTCGCGGCGGGCCGCGTTCTGCACGTACACGCGGTGGTCGGCCGGTCCGTCCCAGTCGAGGCTGAAGTCGGAGCGTACGACGGGCAGTCCGTCGTGCAGGGTGAGCCGGTCCTTCAGGCCGAGGAGCGGCTCCGACATGCCGTGCTCGTAGCCGGTGGCGCAGATCACGATGTCGACGCTCTCGTGCACCGGGTCTCCGCCGCGGGCCGCCTGCCAGGTGGTGGCGAGCCCTTCCGGGGTGCGGGTCAAGGAGGTGAGGTGCTGGTCGAGCAGGATCCGGCAGGGCCGGCCGCCGCCCTCCAGCAGTTCCAGGTCGTACAGGCGCCGGTAGAGGTCCTGGAGGGTGGACAGGGAGATGCCGTCGCTGGCCATCCGCAACCGCTGGACCACGTCCTCGCGTTCGACCTCGGGGAGGCTGTGGAAGTAGCGGCTGTAGTCGGGCAGGAAGAGCTCGTCCACGAACGGGCTGTCGTCCAGCGGCAGCAGGTTGGTGCGCCGGGTGCCCCACACGATCCGCTCCGGGCGCTGCGTCTCGGAGGTGAGCAGGTGGCTGACGACTTCCGCGCCGCTCTGGCCGCCGCCGATCACGGCGACCCGCTTGCCCGCGAAGTCGCGGGGCTTGCGCAGGAGTTGCTCCGCGTGGAAGACGGTCTCGGGGTCGTGGCCGACGGCGCACTGCGGCAGCTTGGCGGTGAGTCCGGTACCGGTGGCCACGTTGCGGGCGCGCAGCACGCCGTCGGTGGTGTGCACCAGGAAGGCGGAGCCGTCCCACTCGACGGTCTCGGTGGTGACGCCGAACCGGAGGTTGTCCAGGCGCTGCGACACCCAGCGGCAGTACTGCTCGAACTCGCGCCGCGGCACCTTGGAGCGGCCGGTGACCAGCAGCCGGTACAGGCGCCTTTGCTCCACCTGGAAGGCGAGGAAGGAGTGCGGGTTGGTGGGATCGACCGGGGTGACCAGGTCCTTGAGGAAGTGAACCTGCATCTCGGCGTCCGGCACCATCAGGCCGGGGTGCCAGTCGAAGGCGTCCTTGCGGTCGAGGAACACGGCGGAGAAGCCGGGTTCGCGCGAGGTGAGGGCGGCGAGGCTGAGGTTGGAGGGGCCTAACCCTATTCCCACCAGGTCGTAGGTTCGCGGTGTTGTACTCATTTTGGGGCTCCCGTTACAGGTGGGGGCGTTCGGCTTCGGCGACCTCGTGGGCCGGCAGCCAGGTGACTCCGCGCCCGGTCAGCGAATGCATCACCCGCTCCGTCAACTCCTGGGAAAGGGCGAGGTGCGGTTTGATCCACCCGGTGCCGGTCACGGCCCGCTCGCCGAGCAGCCGGGTGGCGGCGGCCAGGGTGAAGCCGGTGGTGCGGGCCATCGCGGACAGGCCGGTGGTCTCGTCGGCGATGTCCAGCACGGTGGTGCGGAGGGAAGCGGGCCGGCCGTCCAGTTCCCCGTGGGCGGTGAGCTCCAGGACCACTGCGTCCCGGTCGTCCGCGCCGGCCCGCACCTGGGGCGAGAGCACGCGCTCGACCAGGCGCCGGGGGACCACGCGGGACCCGTCCACGTCCACCCCCTCGTCGGCCAGCAGACCGAGCCGGGCCAGTTCGGTGACGACCCGGGCGAAGCCCGGCCAGCGCAGGGTCTTTTGGGTGCAGTCCGCATCGCGGAGGGCCGGGTGTTCGCCCAGCCAGGGGGCCATCCCGTCGTGGTAGGCCTCCAGCCGGCCGACACCGGCGTAATCACGGGTCACCACTCCGGAGAACCGGGGGTGGTGCACCGGGCGGCCCCGGTCCAGGGCCAGTGCCTCTCGCTGGGCGATCGGCAGGTGGTGGTCGTTCTCGCCGCCGAAGAAGGCGGTGTAGCCCAAGGGTTCGCGGGGCTTGGTGGGTATTCCCCCGCAGTAGATCTCCAGGGAGTGGACCCGGTCGAGCCGCTGCGCGAGGTGGACGGCGAGCAGTTCGGTCAGGCCGGGCTCCAGGCCGACCGGCAGCAGGACGGTGCCGCCGGCGGACCGGATCCGGGTGTCGAGCGAGGGCAGTTCGGCCGTGGGCGGCCGCGTGATGGCGGCGACCGGACGGCCGGCGACGACCGCGGCGTGCAGGGCCTCGGCGGTGGGGGCCCAGGGCATCGCCATCGCGACGACCCCGCACCCCGTGAGGGCGGCGTCGAGGCCGGTGGCGGCCCGGACCGTGGCGGCGGGCCGGTTCCCGGTGCCGCCGCCCTCCTGCAACCAGTCCCGCAGGGCGGCGGCCTGGCCGGGATCCCGGTCCAGGAGCAGTAGCTCCTCGGTGCCCGGATCCGTGGCCAGCGCGTACGCGGCGGCCCGGCCCATCTGGCCGCAGCCGAGGAGGGCCACCTTCATGAGCACGCCCTCCGTTCCAGCGTGCTCCGGGTCATCCCGCGGGGTCGGCGGCAGGCGTGATCCTGGCCGTCGCCTCGGTGGTGACCCGGTGGAGGAGCTGCTCCAGCCCCTCGCGGGTGGCGTGGCGGGCGATGACCGCGACCACTCGCTGCTGGCCGAAGTTCTGCGGCGGCAGTGCCACTTCGGTACCGACGGGGACTTCGGTGAAGAAGTGGTCGTAGCCCGCCTCCTCACCCAGGGGCGTGAGGCCGTCGGCGCCTTCGAACCGGCCTGCCTGCTCGGCCAGGACGAAGCGCAGGCCGGCGTTGAGCTGCCGGTCGTGCTCCAGCCGGAGCGGTTCACCGGTGGCGACGCGGATCACGTTCTCGAAGTAGTTGACGCCGGTGGCCAGCGGCACCAGGTGGGAGCCGATGTAGTCGCCGGCGGGGCGGCCCGCGATCTCGATGAACCGCAGTCCCCGCTCGCCCCACTTGGCTTCCAGGTGGAAGGAGCAGTTGTCGAACTCAAGGGCTCCGACGATGTCCTTGGTGGTGGCGCTGATCTCGGCCAGGGCGTCGGCGGGCAGGGCGGTGGGCACCTTGTGTTCCAGTTCCAGGTGGAACGGGACGCTGGTGATCTTGTCGGTGACGGTCACGATGTGGACCTCACCGCCGGAGACGAAGCCCTCGACGCTCAGTTCGTCGCCTTCGAGGAACTCCTCGACGATGAACTCGGCGCCGAACTGCTTGAACACCGGGTCGAAGTCGGGGCGGGCGATGTCGGCGAGGCGCTCCATGGCCGCGTCGAGGTCCTCCGGCCGACGCAGTTCGAAGATTCCCTTCGAGCCGGAGGCGCCGGTGGGCTTGACCACGGCCGGGAGCCCGACCTCGTCGACGGCGGCCCGTAGGCCGGCCAGGTCGGTGACCTTGGCGAAGCGCGGGAGTACCCCCTCAAGGTGCCGCAGCGCGTCCTTCATGACGTACTTGTTGCGGGCCCGGAGGGCGGCGGTCTCGGACATGCCCGGAAGTCCGAGTTCGGCGGCGATCGCCGCCACCAGCTGTACGTCGACTTCGGTGAAGTTGGCGACGCCGGCGAAATCGTAGGTGGCGTGGAGTTCGCGGGCCGCTGCGATCGAGGCGGCCCGGTCGTACGTGTCGACCTGCCGGAATTCATGGACGAGCGGCTTTGCGAATTCAGGAATGGTCCGGCCGAGCAGAACCACTCGGTATCCGAGGCGCCGGGCGGCGAGCAGGGACTCAAGCCCTTCCCTCTGGATGCGCCGGAGATTGACAAGGAGAAGATGACGTTCCGTCACGGAATTGCCCCCGCTACATCGGGCGTACAAATGGAATCTCAAGCACCAATCGAGTGTCAGTCAAGCACAGCGCCTGAGGGTTGTGAAGGGGATCTTGGTCGGATCTTCGCCAATTCAGTTAAGAGCTGGCCGAAACGCTGCCCTCTCCCTCCGAATGTCTTGGTTTCGGCCACGAACCGAAAAGTCTGAGGCATCCGATCAGCGATTCCGATCACTTACCGGGCGCTTAACTTAATTGATCCCCACACCATGGACGCGACTCCGCGGATGCCTCCAACATGGCCTCTGACATGCGAAAACGCCGCCTGGACGACCGGGCCCGGAGATATCCGTGCGGTCGATCCAGACGGCGTCGTGAAAACCGTGTAAAGCGTCGGATGGGGGAATGCGTTAAAGAGACGCGCCCACCGATGCCCGACGATCACAGAGCGCGGCGGAGAATTGGTCGGTGACCCGTTCCAGCCCCACCGCGGATTCCGCGGCCACGCTCACCGCGCCGGCCTCTCCCAGGGTGATGTGCCGGTCGAGGGTGAACCAGCCCGGTGCGATGTGCGCGGCGCCCATGGAGGCCAGCACCGGTCGCAGGGCGTAGTCGATGGCCAGTACGTGGGCGGTGCTCCCGCCGGTGGCCAGCGGCAGCACCGCCTTGCCCGCGAAGGCGTACTGCGGCAGCAGGTCGAGCAATGACTTCAGCAGTCCGGAGTAGGCGGCCTTGTAGATCGGCGTGCCGATGACGATGCCGTCCGCACGCTCGAACTCCGCGGCCGCCGCCACGATCGCGGGGTGGTGCACATCGGCCCGGAACAGTGGATCGGCGGGCAAGGAACGTACGTCGAGGCGGGTCACCTCGTGCCCCTGGGCGAGGAGTCGGGCGTCCAGGTAGCGCAGCAGCCCGGTGGTCCGGGAGTTCGCCGAGGGACTCCCCGAAACGGACAGGACGGTGGCCATGAGAGGTCCCTTTCTCTGGGGTGGCCTGAGGCCGGGATTTCTACGAGGACGCGGAGCGCCAGTCCTCGCCCTCCGGCACGACGATCACGGCGGAGCGCACCGTGCCGTAGTCCGTGTCGGCGCCCAGACCCGCGGGGGTGGCGCCGGCGGCGTGTGCCTTGAGGGCGTCGAGCAGGAAACGGCGGGTGCGGACGATGCCGCGGTCGCTCTTGCCGGGGTTCTCGACCGTGCGGTCCACGATCGGGCCCATGCTCTCCTGCACGGCCACGTCCTGGAGGACCAGTCCGCGGATGCCGGAGAAGCTCTTGCCGTCCCGCATGGCCTGCCGGTCCTGGCCCCAGCCGTTCTCGCTGGTGTACCCCTCGCGGATGTTGTCCGGGTTGAGCGTGTCCAGGTCCAGGCCGAACTGCTCGCTGAAGTAGGACGGGTCGACCGGCTGGTCGTCGTTCCACCACAGGTACCACATGATCGTCTGGTGGTCGTTGACCGGAACCCAGGCGTGCCAGAGCCGGTCCCCGTTGGGCAGCTCGGGAACCACCGTGTACCAGGGCATGGCGAAGGGCTTCACCCGGGCCAGGGTCTCCCCGGAGGAGAGGGTGCGCAGGGCCGCGAAGCGCAGTCCGTACGGCTGCGGGTCGATGTCGTCGCGCGGGGCGGTGTCGTCCAGCAGGTCCTTCAGTGGCCCGTTGCGGGCCTCGGTCTCGTGCAGCAGGGAGACGTGTGCGGAGTCGATGTCCGCCTCCAGGCCCTGCAGCCAGTTGCAGTCCACCAGGGCGATGGTGGCGAAGACGTTCTCCGCCGGAAGCTTGGTGAACGGGAACTCCGGGAAGGGCGCGGGCTTGCGTCCGGTACCGCCGAGCCAGACCCAGATGACGCCGCCGGCCTCGACGACCGGGTGGTGCAGCAGTTTGACCCGCTCACCGAACCGCGGGCCGTCCTCCTCGGGCTCCGAGGGGGTCTCCAGCACCTTGCCCGAGACGTCGAACTTCCAGCCGTGGTAAATGCACCGCAGCGCGCAGTCCTCGTTGCGGGCGAGGACCAGAGAGGCCCCGCGGTGCGGGCACGCCTCGGCGAAGCAGCCGATGGTGCCGTCATCCGCGCGGAAGAACACGTACTTCTCGCCCAGCAGCTCCACCGGCAGCGGTGCACCGCCCCGTTCCGCGAGCCGCTCCGACCGCATGACGGGCAGCCAGTACTCGCGAAGCAACTGCCCCATGGGGGTGCCAGGACCCACCTGGGTCAGGGTCTCGTTCACCTTCTGAGTGGTCACTTCCGGCCTCCGTGATGATCGATATTCGGATCGACGCCGACTTCCCGGCAGCCGCCCACCCTTCAAGACGATCCAGGCCCGCCGGGTGTGACAGCCGGCGGGCCCGGATCAGGCCCGTGCCGGGTGCGCCAGGACCGCGTACGGGTGCGGGGCGTCCTCCGGTGCACCGAGGAAACGGCTGGTCAGAGCGGTGGCCTCGGCCAGTGCCGGGATCCAGTCCAGGCCGGCCAGCCGTCCGGCCAGCAGACATCCGAACAGCACGTCGCCCGCCCCGACCGTGATGACCTCGCCGGCCAGGGTGACGGCCGGCTGGTGGACCGGTTCGGAGCCGTCGGCCGGCACCAGCAGGGATCCGTCCCCGCCGAGGGTGACCAGGCAGTGTCCGCCGGGGTCGGGCAACCGGCGTGCGGCGGCCGCGATGTCCGCCCGCCCGGTCAGCGGCCGGCCCGCCCACAGGACGAGTTCGCGCAGGTTCAGGGCGACGAGATCGGCCCCGCGGCCCTGCGGCCGCAGTTTGGACACCTCGTTGGGGTCGGCCGACAACAGCCAGAACGGCACGCCCCGGTCCCGCGCGGTGTCGGCCAGCCAGGCCAGACCCGGTTCCTCGGCGTCCGTACCGGCGGCCAGCACCCCCGCGTCCTCGAACAGGTCCCGGGACTTGTCGAGGAGTTCGGGCGTGATCAGGCCGAGGGCGCGCTCGCCGAGGAACCTCTTGTCGACCACGGACCCCTCGACCAGTTCGGCGTGGAACACTGGCAACGGCGCCCGTTCCGGCAGCCGCAGCCAGTCCACGCCGTTTCCGGCCAGATGTCCGCCGACCGCCGGGCCGAGCTCCCCGGAGTACGCCACGGTGGCCAGGGCCGGCCGGGCGCCGCGCGCGGCGAGCGCGCAGGCGGCGTTGTTGGCCACCCCGCCCCACCGCACGGTGGCCGGGTCCTGCCCCCGGCCCAGCGGGCCCTCGTGCAGGAAATCCAGGGTGACGGTGCCGACGAGCACCGGCCGTCCGGTCATTGAATTACGTTTGATGGAACTCACCCTTCTTTTTGAATTTCTTTACCGGGGTGCCGGAAAACGCATAACGCGTACGGGGCGTCGCGGAGCGTGAGAATATGCACCCTCTACCCCACCAAACCCAATCGGCAAAGGAGGCCCCGAAATGGTGCGCGCCGGCGATCTGGCAACGGCGGATTCCGCCCGCCCGGCGGACGGAATTACGGCCGGCATTCTGACGTGGGCCTTTCCGCCGGCCCTCGTGGACGAGGCGGTCGCGGCTGCCAGCCGCACCGAGCAGCGCGCTCGGACGCTGTCCGCCCGGACCATGGTCTATCACGCCCTGGCCATGTGGTTGTACCCCTCGACCGGCCACGAGGAGGTGCTGCGCAGGCTCATGCGGGGGCTGGCCCGCAAGCACGGCTGGGCCCGCGGCTGGCGCATGCCCACGCCCTCGGCTCTCGCCCAGGCCCGGCAGCGGCTGGGACCGGCCCCGCTGCGGCTGCTGTTCCGCACGGTCGCCCCGCGGGCCGTTCCGCAGGCGCCGCCCGGGATGCGTCGGCCGGTCACGCTCGACGCGCTCACCCTCTGCGTGCCCGACACCCACGCCAACCGGGACCGGTTCGGCACGGCGGCGACCGCGGACCGGGGCACCGTTCCGCAGGTGCGGCTGGTCGCGCTCGGGCACTGCGGTGCGCACGCGGTCCTCGACGCGGCCGTGGGGCCGCTGTCCCTGGGTTCCGCCTGTTTGGCGCTGGAACTGCTGCCGTCCCTGGGCGAGGGGACCCTGCTGCTGGCCGAACTCGACGCGCTGTCGGTGGGGTTGTGGCGGCAGGCCGCCGGCACACGGGCGGACCTGCTCTGGCGGGCCGGCCCGGACTGGCCGCTGCCGGTGGACGAGGTCCTGGCCGACGGCAGCTACCTCTCACGGCTGGCGGAACCGGAGGCCCCGGCCGCCGCGCCGGTTCCGGTGCGGGTGATCCCGTACGACCGCGACGGCTGGTCCGGTCCCGCGGAGCGGCTGATCACCACGCTGCTCGCGCCCGAGGAGGCGGCCGCGGCCCAGCTGATCGAGGCGCACCGCAGCCGGTGGGGGCTGGCCGACATGGTGGAGGACATCCTCGCCGGCGGGCTGTCCGGGATCGAGCTGCTGCGCTCCCGCGGCCCCGATCTGGTCGAGCAGGAGATCTGGGCCATGCTGCTGGTCCACCATGCCGTGCACGGCCTGATCGTGGACGCCCAGGACTTCGAGTCGGCGACCGCGGAGGGCCTCGTCACCGTGGCCGGAACCGTACGCATGGCACCACAGGACCGCTTGTAGGCCCCTCCAAGATCGTGTTAGCTTCCGGCAGGTCTGCCCGGTTCTGCCGACGCGACGGAGTCCTGTCTCCGGCCGGCATGGAACCGTCACGCGTCCCCGCCACCGCCCTCCGTGCGATGTCCGTTGCGGCCGCGTCTCCTCTTCTTCCTCTCCACTGTTTCCCCCTCTCCACGATGCTCTGCCCGTCTGTTCTCCCCCGTCATTGGAGGCACCACGTGAGCACGGGAATGCTCCTGGGTTACGAACTACCCGAGGCGGGTCTTCCGGACCCCACCGCCTTCCTGCTGGCCGCCGCCCGGAAGGCCGAGGCCGCCCGGGTCCACCACCTCGTCCTCGGGGACCGGCCGGCCGCCGGCCCCGCCGGGCCCGGGACACCGGCCTCCCTGGTCGCGGTGTCCCTGCTGGCCGTCAGCACCAGCCGGATCGGCCTCGTCATGACCGCCGCGCCGGCCTACCACGAGCCGTACAACCTGGCCCGGATGGTGGCCTCGGTGGACCACATCAGCCACGGCCGGGCGGGCTGGCGGGTGATCACCGGACCCGACGCGGCCGCCGATGCCAACCACCGTCGCGAGGGGGTGGATCCGGTCACCGACCGCGAGGCCCGGGCCCGCGAATTCGTGCCGGTCGTCCAGAACCTGTGGGACACCTGGGAGGACGGCGCCTTCGTCCACGAGAAGGGCACCGGCCGGTTCATCGACAGCGGCCGCGTGCACGTCCTGGACCACCGCGGCACGCTGCGGGTCCGCGGGCCGCTGAACGTGGTCCGTCCGCCCCAGGGGCACCCGGTGGTCCTCGCCGACGCCTCCGACCCGCTGGTCTCGGCCCATGCCGACGTGCTGGCCGTGGGCAACCCCGACTCCGCGCTCACCGCGGCGCAGGCCGGCGGCCGACCCCGGCTCGGGGTGGTCACCCCGTTCGTCGCCGCCACCGAGGAACGCGCCCGCGAGCTGCACGCCCTGGCCGGCGCTCCGGTGTCCGACCCCGCACGCGCAGTGCTGACCGGCACCCCCGGGCAGCTCGCCGAACGGCTCGGCGCCTGGTTCGACCGGGGCGCGGTCGACGGTTTCACCGTGCGCTTCCCGCCCCCCGGCCCCGACGGCACCGCGAACGCCGAGCGCATCGACGAGTTCACCGACACGGTGCTGCCCCTGCTCACCGCCGCCGGACGGTTTCCGGCCACGTACGCCGCCGACACGCTGCGCGGTCACTTCGGGCTGACCCGGCCCGCCAACCGTCTCGCCGAGCGGCTCGCCGCCGGCCCGGAAAGGGATTGAGGACATGCCCACCGAGCGACAGCTCCATCTCGGCCTGATGTTCTGGGCCACCGGCACGCACGCCGCGGGCTGGCGCCATCCCGACGCGCGCGCGGACGCGGCGTACGACATCGACCTCATCCAGGAGGTCACCGCGGAGGCCGAACGCGCCAAGTTCGACTTCGTGTTCCTCGGCGACCGGCTGGCCAGCGACCCGTCCTTGCAGTACAGCAACCCGGCGCAGATCTCGCGGCTGGAGCCCTTCGCCACGGCCACCGCGATGGCCGCCGCCACCACCCGGATCGGGGTGGTGGTCACCGCGAACCCGACCTACTCCGACCCGTACTCCATCGCCCGGCTGCTGGCCTCCCTGGACCACGTCAGCGCAGGACGCGCCGCATGGAACCTGGTCACCGGCGCCGACACGGCGGCCGCGTTCAACTTCGGCCGGGAGGAGCACTGGGACACGGCCAAGCGCTACGCGTGGGCGCAGGAGTGCCTCCAGGTGGTCCGCGACCTGTGGGACAGCGGCGCCGACGCCGGATCCGGGCCCCGCCCGCTCGGCCACCGCGGCACCTACTTCTCGGTGGACGGACCGCTGGACGTGGCCCGGCCGCCGCAGGGGCAGGTGGTGCTGTTCAACGCCGGCACCTCGGACCAGTCCCGCGAACTCAGCGCCCGCGAGGCCGACATCGTCTTCGCCGGCATGCAGCCGACCTTCGCCCTGCGCCAGGCGTACTACGCCGACATCAAGGAGCGGGCCGACCGCTACGACCGGGCGGACCAGGTCACCATCCTGCCCGGGCTGACCCCGATCGTCGCGCCGACCACCGAGGAGGCGGTCGAGCTGTACGACCTGCTCAACTCGCTCCTGGTGCTGGACCCCGAGGAGGAGCCGGGCGAGCTGGTCCGCAAGGGCGGCATCGGCGAGGGCCACCGGCGCAACCTGTCTTCCGCGAGCCGGGTGTTCGGGGTGGAGCTGCGCGGCAACGACCTGGCCGCGGAGGTGCCGGCCGAGACCCTGGCCGCGGTGTCCGAGGAGGGTGCCCTGCGGCTGGCGGAGATCACCCGGCTGACCCGGCGGACCGTCGACGGTCCGCGCCGGATCACCTACGGGGACCTGGTGCACGCCGCACCGTCCGAGCTCTCACACACGGTGGTCGGCAACCCGGAAGAGGTCGCCGACATGATCCAGGAGTGGTTCGAGGGCGGCGCCGCCGACGGCTTCAACATCTACCCGGCGTACGTGCCCGGTTCGGTGACCGCGTTCACCGAACTGGTGGTGCCGGTCCTCCAGCGGCGCGGGCTCTACCGCAAGGACTACACCGGGAGCACCCTGCGGGAGCACCTCGGGCTACCGGTGCCGCCGCGCCGCCCGTCCCCCACGTCAGCCGTCCGATCGACCGACTGATCAACCGACCGCCGAACCCGTACGAAAGCAAGAGGTGAACTGGTGGCCACTTTGGCCGTCGTGGGCGCCGGGACCCTGGTCTCCGGCGATCTCGCGCACCCTCTGATCGAGGACGCCGACACGGTGCTGTGCGCCGACGGGGTCATCACCGCGGTCGGCCGGGCCGCCGACCTGGCCGCGCAGGTCGCCGCGGCGGACCGGGTCCTGGACGCGGCCGGGGCCACGGTGGCCCCCGGCCTCATCGACTCGCACGGACACGTCACGTTCGGCGACTACTCCCCGCGCCAGAAGGCGGTGGACTACCTGGAGGGGTACGTCCACGGCGGGATCACCCGGACCATCTCGGCGGGCGAGGTGCACGTGCCGGGGCGGCCCCGCGACCGGGAGGGCGTCAAGGCGCTCGCCGTCGCCGCCCGGGCCAGCTTCGACGCGTACCGGCCCGGCGGCATGCGGGTCCACGCGGGCAACGTGCTGCTCGAACCCACCCTCACCGAGGAGGACTTCGCCTACCTCGCCCGCTGCGGGGTGTGGCTGGCCAAGTTCGGGTTCGGCGCGTACGAGAAGGCGGTCGACGGCGTCGAGCAGATCCGCTGGGCGCGGGCCCACGGCCTGGTCGTGATGTGCCACGCCGGCGGTGCCAGCGCCGCCGGTTCGGCCTCGCTGCGCGCCGACGACCTGCTGGCCCTCGCCCCGAACGTGTGCGGGCACGCCAACGGCGGGCCGACCTCGATGCCCGATGCCGATGTGGACCGCCTGCTGGCGGAGAGCACGATGGCCCTCCAACTCGTCCAGGCGGGCAACCTGCGGGCGGCCCTGCGGATCGTGGGCCGGGCATTGGAAGAGGACGCCCTGGCGCGGATCGTGGTGGGCTCGGACACCCCCTCCGGTTTCGGGGTGATCCCGCTGGCCGTGCTGAAGACGCTGGTGGAACTGTCCGCGCTGGGCCCGCTGGACCCGGCGCGGGCGTGGGCGCTGGCCACCGGCAACGTGGCGGACGTCTGGGGGCTGCCGGCCGGGCGGATCCGGGTGGGAGCCGAAGCCGATCTGCTCGTCCTGGACGCGCCGCGGGCCTCGGCGGCCGGTACGGCGCTGGAAGCCATGTCCATCGGTGACATGCCGGGCATCTCGGCGGTCGTCACGGACGGCGTGCTGCGCTTCCTGGCCAGCCGCAACACCCCGCGGGCCACGCGCCCGGCGACACTGGTGCGGTAGGCGGTTCCGCGCCTCGGGGTCGGACTGACCCCGAGGACGCGGACGGAAACAAGGGGGCCCGCCGGTGCCAGTCACCGGCGGGCCCCCTTCGTTTCGTCGTTCAGGCCGTGCGGGCGGTGAACCGGCCGGGCCGGAAGGCCGCCGCCAGTTCGGAAGGCCGCCCGAGCACCTCACCGGCGACGATCTCCCCCAGGACGGGGGCCAGGGTCAGCCCGCTGTGCGTGACGACCACGTACGGCGATCCCTCCCCGCGGACCGGGCCGAGGACGCTCATGCCGTCCGCGGGCATGGGCCGGACGCCGACGTACGCGGACTCCACACCGACGCCGGCACCGGCGCCGGGCAGGACCGCGTCCAGCCGGGCCAGCACCCGCTCGGCCGCCCGCCGCGCCTGCTCGGCCGGGTCCGGGTGGGCCGGGTCCAGCTCGTGGTCCACGTCGTGGCAGTGCAGGACCAGCCGGCCGCTGCTGTGCGGACGCACACTCAACTCCGGTGCGTGCAAGATGCGTTCCACCCGGCCTCCGGACACCGGGGAGGTGCGCACCAGCAGGCCCATGGTGACGGTGTCCGGGTCCCCGGGCTCCACCAGAGGGACCTCGGCCCCGGCGAGAGCCAGCAGGTCGCGGGTGCCGCGGCCGGCGCAGCTGATGACCGCGTCCGCCCCGATGCGCTCGCCGGAGGCGAGGACCACGCCGCGGACCGGGTCGTCGCCGATCAGGCCGGTGACCGGATCGCCGGTGCGGATCTCCACGCCGTGGGCCCGGCCGCGGTCCTGGACGGCGGTGAGGAAGCGGTCGCTGATCACGTGGGCGTCGGCCGGGTAGTGGTACAGCGGTCCCCGTACGCCGTCCAGGGCCAGCCCCGGCTGGAGCTCGGCCAGCGCCCGCCCGGGCTCGTACTCCTCGACGGGGTAGGCGCGGGCGCGGTAGCCGGCGGCGGTTTCGGCCAGCCGCTCGGCGCCGGCCGCGGTGTCGGCCCAGTGGAGGTTGCCGGTGCGGAAGAACCACGGCTCGCCGCCGGTACGGGCGGCGAGCCGCTCGTGGGCGAGCAGGCCCTCGGCGGAGAGCGCGAAGTAGGCGTCGGACCCGTTGTCCACCGCGTTGACCCAGCCGAAGCCGTGGGCGGAGAGCCCGCGGGCGGGGTCCTGGCCGTCCACCAGGACCACCGAGACCCCCTGTTCGGCCAGGTTCAGGGCCACGCAGCTGCCGATGGAGCCGGCGCCGACCACGACCACGCGCACGGCGGCGCTCACCGGTCCGCCTCGGCGAGGCCGCTGCCGCACAGGTAGCCGCCGACCAGTGCCGGTCCGAGGGTGCCACCGGAACCGGGGTAGCCCGGTCCCATGGGCGTGGCCGCGACGTTGCCGCACGCGTACAGGCCGGGGACCGGGGTGTCGTCGTGGCGCAGGACCCGGCCTTCGCGGTCGGTGACCACCCCGCCCTTGGTGCCGAGCATGCCGGGCCCGACCGGGACGGCGTAGAACGGGGCCTGCTCCAGCGGACCCAGGCAGGGGTTGGGGCCGTGCCGTTCGTCGCCGTAGTAGCGGTCGTGGCTGGTGCCGCCGCGGCCGAACTCGGGGTCCTCGCCGAGCACCGCGTGCCGGTTGAACGCGGCGAGGGTGGCGGTGAGGCCCGCCTCGTCCACGCCCAGGCGGCGGGCCAGTTCGGCGGGCGAGTCCCCGCGGACGAACCAGTCGGGGACCGGGTCGGCGGGCTGGACGGACGCGATCGGGTAGCGGCTGCGGAAGGCCTCGTCGAAGATCAGCCAGGCCGGGGCGTTCGGGTACGCGTGGGCGGTGGGGTCGAAGGTCAGGAAGGCCTTGGTGATGTCGTTGTAGTTGACGGCCTCGTTGACGAACCTGCGGCCCTGCCGGTTGACGATCACCGATCCCGGCAGGCAGCGCTCGGCCACCAGGTGCCGGGACAGCGGGGCCCCGTCGTACTCGTCTCCCGGGGCGCCCACCGCGGGCACCCACCACGCCTGGGACATGCCGTCCAGGGCGGCGCCGGCCGTCATGGCCATCTGCAACCCGTCGCCGTGGTTCCACGGCGGGCTGATCGGGCGGGTGTCCGCGACGCCGAGGTAGGCCTGCTTGAGCCGCTCGTTCCACTCGTAGCCGCCGCTGGCGAGGACCACTGCGGCGCGGGCCCGGAAGACGACCGGTCCGTCGGCGCTCTCGCCGCGGACCCCGGTGACCCGGCCGTCCTCGACGAGCAGTTCGCGGACCCGGACGCCGGTGGCGAACCGTACGCCGCGTTCGTCGCAGGCCGCGACCAGGCCCGCCACCAGGGCTGCGCCGACGGTCAGTACGCCCTCGTCCTTGCGGCGGGCGACCAGCTCGTGGTCGTACAGCTCCGGCGAGTGCCAGCGGTGGCGCTCGTCGTAGGTGACGGCGTCGAAGTGCGCGCCGCGCCGGATCCGCTCGACCAGGCCGGGGCGGTCGGCGGTCGGGAAGGGCACGTTGTCCAGGGTGCGGCCGACGTCCCGGGCGCCCGGCCAGTCCGAGTGGTAGTCGGGCCGGTCGATGGGGAAGAAGCGGACCGGGGTCTTGGCGTGCAGGTAGTCCACCATCTCGGGAGCGGTGGCGACGTACTGCTCCAACCGCCAGCTCTCGACGGCTCCTTCGGTGACGAGTTCGAGGTAGCGCAGGGCGTCCTCGGCGGAGTCGGGCATGCCGTGCTCGCGCATGACGGAGCTGTTCGGCACCCAGACCATGCCCCCCGACACGGCGGTGGTGCCGCCCAGTACGGGGGTGCGTTCGAGGACGAGGACGCGTCGTCCGCCGTCGGCGGCCCGGCAGGCCGCGAGCAGTCCGGCCCCGCCGGAGCCGATCACTATGGTGTCGATGCCGCCGTCGGCATCGAGGGTGGGATCAGGGTCGATATCGGTGTCTGGCACGGAAGCGTGTTCCTCTTCCTCTGTTCCTCGGTCTTCCACGGACGACGGGGTGCGCGCGGATGCGCTCAGAGCAGCCGGCCGGGCTTGTAGTGGACCGCGTCGGGGTGCCGGTCCGTGATCCGGCCGATCTCGGCCACCAGCGCCGTGACCTGGTCAGCCGCCGCTCCGGTGAACCCGATCCGGTCCGTGAGGAGTTCGTCCAGTTGGGCACGGTCGAGCGGGAAGCGCTCGTCGGCGGCGAGGCGGTCCAGCAGCAGGTTGTCTGCGCCGTCGGCCCGCATGGCGAGGGCGGATCCGACCGCGTGCTCCTTGATCACCTCGTGGGCGGCCTCGCGGCCGATGCCGAGGCGGACGGCGGCCATCAGCATCTTGGTGGTGGCCAGGAAGGGCAGGTAACGCTCCAGCTCGGCCTCGATCACCGACGGGAAGACCTCGAACTCGTCCAGGACGGTCAGCAGGGTCTCCAGCATCCCGTCCAGGGCGAAGAACGCGTCGGGCAGCGCGACCCGGCGGACCACGGAGCAGGACACGTCGCCCTCGTTCCACTGGTCGCCGGAGAGCTCGGCGGCCATCGACGCGAAGCCGCGCAGGACGATCATCAGCCCGTTGATCCGCTCGCAGGAGCGGGAGTTCATCTTGTGCGGCATGGCGGAGGAGCCGACCTGGCCCTCGGCGAAGCCTTCGCTGACCAGTTCGTCGCCGGCCATCAGGCGGATCGAGCGGGCCAGCGAGGACGGGCCCGCGGCCAGCTGGACCAGCAGGCTCAGCACCTCGTAGTCGAGGGAGCGCGGGTAGACCTGACCCACGCTGGTGAAGCGGTGGGCGAAGCCGAGGTGGGCGGCGATCCGGTCCTCCAGCTCGGCGAGCCGGGCGCGGTCGCCGCCGAGCAGGTCGAGCATGTCCTGGGCGGTGCCCATCGGTCCCTTGATGCCGCGCATCGGATAGCGGCCGATGAGCTCCTCCAGCCGCCGGAAGGCCACCAGCACCTCCTCCGCCACGGTCGCGAAGCGCTTGCCGAGGGTGGTGCTCTGGGCGGCCACGTTGTGCGAACGGCCGGCCATGACCTGGCCGGAGTGCCGCTCGGCCAGCCCGGCGAGGCGGGCGAGCAGGGCCACGCAGCGGTCGCGGACCAGGACCAGGCTGTCGCGCACCTGGAGCTGCTCGACGTTCTCGGTCAGGTCGCGGGAGGTCATGCCCTTGTGGACGTGCTCGTGGCCGGCCAGGGCGTTGAACTCCTCGATGCGGGCCTTGACGTCGTGCCGGGTGACCTGCTCCCGCCGGTCGATGGAGTCCAGGTCGATGGTGTCCAGGACCCGTTCGTAGTCGGGTACCACCTGCTCGGGGACGTCGATGCCGAGGTCGCGCTGGGCGGTCAGCACGGCCAGCCACAGCCGGCGTTCGAGCACGATCTTGTGCTCGTGCGACCACAGGCCCGTCATCTCCGGGGAGGCGTAGCGGGTGGCAAGGACGTCGGGGATGTTCGCGTTCATCGCACTCTTTCCGAAGCTCAGGACAGACACGTGGTGCTGATTCCGTTGTTGTTGGCCTTGGTGAACCAGAAGTCGCTGATCAGGCCGCGGCGGCGGAGGTCCTCGGCCCAGACGGTGGCCTCGTCGGTCCTCCGGGTGAAGGCGAAGCAGGCCGGGCCGGTCACGCTGAGCGCGATCGCGTCCACGGCGGGCGCCGCGCGCCCGGCCTCCAGGACGCTGGTCACGGCCTCGCCCTGGAAGGCGATCTGCGCCTGCTTGAAGTGGCCGGTGAAGGTGATCTCGTTGACGGCGGCGCAGAACGCCTCGTAGTCCTGCTCCAGCACGGCCGGGGCCAGGCCCATGAAGACCAGGTGCGAGGTGCGCCAGGACTCCTGCGGCGGGATCGGCGTGACCCGCTGGAACCAGTCGAGTTCCTCCTGGCCGCCGAGGTGGCGGCCCTGGGTGAGCAGGACGAGGATCGGCCAGTCGGGGAAGTCGAGCCGGACCACCGGCCGGGGCGGGGCGACGTCTTGGGCGAACCGGCTGGGCCGCAGGTAGGTGTGCGGCGCCTCGGTGAACTCCGGCGGGTTGCGGTGCCCGCCGTCCACTAGGAATCCGCCGAGCTCGGCGAGGCCCGTGCTGGCCCCGGAGGTGCGGCCGCGGCCCAGGGTGCGGGCGAGTTCGCGCAGGTCGGTGTCCTGGCCGCAGAGCCGTCCGTACGCGTGACCGACGGCGAGCAGGGTGTTGGTCTTCGAGCCGAAGCCGCTGTGCTGGGGCAGCGGCCGGGTGACGGTCACCCGGGCCGGCGGCCCGTCCCACAGCTTGCGCAGGGTCTCGACGGCGCGGGCCACCTCGCGGGTGGTCTCCTCGGCGGTGCCGGTCACCTCGGTGACCCCGTCGGCGGCGGGCCGCACCTCGGCGGTGAGCCCCGGCCGGTCCACGGCCATCGCTGCGATGCCGTTGCGGCGCATCGACGTGGCGTCGAGGCTGATCAGGGTGAAGCTCAGACGGGCCGGGGCGGACACCCGTACGGCCGTCCCGGGTTCGATGGGCGGTTGAATCGCCACGGCGATATCTCCTCGTCGGTGGTCGGTCAGAGCCCGGTGCGGTCGCCCAGGGCGGCACCGGTGACCTCGGCGAACTCCTGGACGGCGGCGGACAGGCGGGCCCGCGCGGCGGCGTCCGGGCCGGTCCACAGCGCGGTCAGCGCGGCGTACACCTCGGAGGTCGCGGCCACCGCGGCAGCGCCCAGCGGCTCCGGGCGCGGCCACCGGTCGCGGGGCAGGCCGTCCTCGATGTGCTGCTGGACGCGCTCGCGCAGGCCGGGGTGCAGGCAGCGCAGGAGTTCCTTGCAGACCGGTACGCCGTCGTAGTAGAAGCGGTTCTCGTCAGGGGTGCCCGCGTGGTCGATCACGATCGGCTCGCCGTCCGCGTCGAAGCCGTACTCGGCCTTGCCGTCCACGAGTTCCAGCCCGACGGCCGTGCAGTGTGCGGTGAGCACCGGGGCGAGCTGCCCGGTGAGCTTCTCGATCCGGGCGATGTCCTCAAGCGTGATCCGGCCGACGGCCGCGGCCTCTTCGCGGGTGACGAAGCGGTCGGTCTCCTCGAACTTGGTGGTGAACTCGACCATGACCTCGGCCAGCCACGGGGAACCGGGCTCCTGCCGGTCCGGCACCAGGGCCGGGTCGAGGCGGCCCGCCGCGACCCGGCGGTGCACCGAGGACTCCCGGGCCAGGGCGTTGCGGTAGACGACCTGGAGCGGGATCATCCCGCCGGGGCCGGTCCGGGGCCTGGTGCCCTCGAAGTCGATGTCGAGGAGCTTGATCCGGATGGCGTTGTCGGAGACCTGCTCCACGAAGTGCGTGCCGATCCCGGCCTCGTGCATGAGGCCGAAGGACCGGACGGCCATGGCGCAGGACGCCTTGCCCTTGCCGGGGATCTCGTCCGGCATGACGCCGAAGTCGTAGACGGAGTAGCGGTCCGTGAAGGTCAGGATGCCGTCGCCGGGCCGACCGTCGCGGGGTGGTGTCAGTGTGTACAGATCCTTGGTGGACCAACGCTTCATCGGCTCTTCTCTTCCTGGAGTGCGCCCGGGCGGGGCCCACGGCGGCGCGGTGTTCACCCGGAGTTGAAGACGATCGAGGCGGTCCGGATGTGACACCCGGACGCCCCGGCCCCGGCGCGGCGGCCACCCGGAGACGTCACCCGGGGGGGTTGGTCACCTCACCCGGGGTCGGGAGTGAACCCGAACACCCGCCCGTACAGCTCCAGTTCGGTCCGCAGGGTCCGCGCCACCGTCTCGGCGCCGCGGAACCCGTGCCCTTCCCCCTCGAACACCTCGTACGTGTGCTCCACGTCCGAGCCCGCCAGCCGCTCCAGCAGCCGTTCGGCCTGGCTCGGCGGGCAGATCGCGTCCCGGGACCCCTGGAAGAGCGCGAACGGGGCCCGGATGCCGGCTGCGCCGTGCACCGGGGAGCGGCGGGTGTACGCGTCCCGGTGCTGCGGCCAGGGGCCGATCAGCGTCTCGGCGTAGCGGGATTCGAAGTCGTGCGTGGTGCGCTGCCAGGTGTCCGCGTCCAGCACCGGGAAGTGGATGGCCGCGGCCCGGTACAGCTCCGGTTCGGCGATCAGCGAGGCGGCGGCGGTCCAGCCGCCCGCGCTCGCGCCCCGTATCGCGAGGCGCTGCGGGTCGGCGAGCCCTTCGGCCACCAGTCCGCGGGCGGCCGTGGCGCAGTCCCGTACGTCCACCACGCCCCAGCCGCCGCGCAGCCGGTCCCGGTACGCCCGCCCGTGGCCGGTGGAGCCGCCGTACTGGACGTCGAGGACGCCGATGCCCCGGCTGGTGAAGAAGGCGATGTGCGGATGCGGGGTCATGTGGGTGCGGTTGGTGGGGCCTCCGTGCACCAGCAGCACGTAGGGCGGGAGTTCGCCATCGGGGCCCCGGTGGCCGGGGTGGTGGGGCGGGTAGACGTGGGCGTGCACCTCCTCGCCGTCGGGGCCGTGGTAGGCCCGCCGGAAGGGGGCGGGCCACAGCTCGGCGTGCTCTCGGGAGGGGGGCCGCAGGACCTCCACCCGGCCACCGGGAGCGCGGGGGTCCAGCAGTACCACCGTGGGCCGGTGTGCAGGGCCGGCCGCGACGGCGGCGATCCGCCGCCCGTCGGTGGCGGGCGAGTGCCACTCGGTGTACGGCCCGTCCGGATCGAGTAAGGTCAGCTCGCCGTCGGGGGCCAGGAGCGCGGGGCGGCGGCCGCCGGTGCCGCGCAGCACGGCGAGGGTGCCGTCGTACAGCGGCAGGAACCAGCGGGAGCCGACGCGCCAGAGCGCTTCGGCGTACTCCTGCGGCTCGGCGCGCAGGGGTCGGGAGCCGCCGTTCCGGTCGATCTCGTACGGGTTCCACCAACCGTCGGGGTCGGTGACGGCGAACAGCCGTCCGGTGCCGTCGGCGGACCATTCCGCCTGGGCGACGGACCGGCCCGGGCCGCCCGCGACCCGTACGGCGGGCCCGAGCAGACCCCCGGGGGAGATCTCGGCGACCATCAGGTCCGTACGGTCCCAGGGCATGTCCGGGTGGTCCCAGCCCAGCCAGGCGACCCGGTCCCCGCCGGGCGCGATGCGCGGGCCGGTCAGGAACCGGTGGCCCGCGGCCAGCACCCGGACCGCCCCCGGGTCCTCGGCGGCGGTGCCGTCCAGCGGCAGGGCCACGAGCTCGCGCCGGACGTCGGGGGCTTCCTCGGCGCCGGTCCCCGGCAGGGTCTCCCGTACGCACCACAGCTCGGTGCCGCGGACCGCGAAGTCCCCGTAGCGGTGGACCGCTCCGGGGCCGGCGGGCGGGCTGAGCGGCGCGGGCGGGGCGCCGGGCCGCCACCGGTGGACCCGCTGGTCGGCACCGTCGCTGAAGACGATGCCGTCGCCGGGCAGGCCGGAGACCGGCAGCCAGGGCCGGGCCCCGTACTCGTTGAACCGGCTGCGCACGTCCCGGCCGCCCGGCAGCACCTCCTCCGGCGTGCCGTCCGGTCCGCGCCGCACGAGTGCGCTGCGGCCGCCGTCGTGGGCCAGCGGCTCGGTCCACCACACCTCGTCGCCGACGAAGTCCAGCCACTCGGGCAGGGCGGCCCCGCGGGCCACGTCGTGGGCGGCCAGCGCCGACCGCCAGCTTCCGTAGGGTGCCTGGTTCCGGGCGTCGGACACGGTGTTCTCACTCCTCGGTGGGCTACGGGCGGCGGTCGGCGAGCAGCAGGCCGATCAGCGCGCCGACCGCGTCCTCGTCGTTCGAGGGCAGGACGAGGCCGGCTGCGCGCCGGACCTCCTCGGGCGCGTTCGCGGGGGCGGCTCCCAGTCCGGCCAGGTGCAGCATGGAAAGGTCGTTGAGCCCGTCCCCGACGGCCACCGCCTCGGCCGGGTCCACGCCGAGTTCGACGCAGAGCCAGCGCAGGGCCTCGGCCTTGCCGGTGCCGGGCGGGACGAGCTCGACGAACCCGCCGCCCGAGGCGGTGGCGGTCGCGGTCGCGCCCACCGCGCGCTGGACCTCGGCGACGACGGCCGGGCCGCAGCCGGTTCCGGTGTGGACGAGCAGCTTGGGGACCGGGCCGGGCAGGTCGAGCCGGTCCGCGCCGCAACAGTGGCTGACGTTCGTCCAGTGGGTGGCGGCGGCGCGCGGGAAGGGGTCGAGGATGACCGTGCGGTCCATCAGGTCCAGCGCGCAGGACCAGTGGGGCGAGGCTGCGCGGACGGCTTCGAGGAGCTGCGGGACCCGGTCGGGGGCGAAGCCGAGGACCCGGCGCGGTCCGGCCTCGCCGGGCGCGTGGATCACCGCCCCGTTGCTGTACGCCCAGTACGCCGAGTCCGGTATCCGGCCGGTCACCGCGGCGGGCACGTCACGGCCGGGCCGGGCGGTGATGACGGCGAGGGCCAGTCCGGCGTCCCGGGCCCGGAACAGGGCGGCGGAGACCGGTTCGGTGAGCCGACCGCGGGAGTCCAGCAGGGTTCCGTCGAGGTCGCAGGCGAGCAGCCGGGGCCGGGGACCGCCGCCCGGTGCCGGGGTCACCCGGCCGCCGACGCGGTGGTGGTCCGCCGGGCCGCGGTCTCGGGCAGCATGTGGCACAGCAGCAGGAAGCCGACCCCGAGCAGGGCGCAGAGCCCGGTCGAGGCGGTCGCGGTGCCCGGGCCGATGTATTCCAGGACCAGTCCGGCGAGGGCCGAGCCGAGGGCGGTGCCGGTCGTGAGCAGGGTGATCAACCAGGCGAAGGCTTCGGTGACGGTGCCTTCGGGGGCCAGGGCGTCCACGAGGGTGAAGGACACCACCAGCAGCGGGGACAGGAAGAAGCCGGTGGACAGGCAGACCAGGGCCATGACGGCGGGCGGGGCCATGAGGGCGACCAGCAGGTAGGTGACGGTCAGACCGGCGCCGAAGAGCACCGCCTGGGCGGTCGGGGCCAGGTTCCACCGGCTGCGACCGTAGACCACGGCGCCGACGAGCGCCCCGCACGCGGACAGCGCGAGCAGGGTGCCGGCCCCGCCGGGCAGCGGATGGCGTTCGGCGTAGGCCACGGCGCCGATGTTGAGGCCGCCGATGGCCGCCCCCGCTCCGGCCAGCCCGAGGAAGAGCAGGACCAGCGCGCGGCTGCGCAGCGGGCCGAGCCAGTCGCGGGTGCCGGGGCTCCCCCGCCATTGCCGGGAGGGGCGCGAGGTGGCCATGACGAGGGTTCCGCCGAGGCAGAGGGCCGCGGAGAGCACCACGGCGGCCTCCGGCGGGCCGAGGGCCACGGTGGCGGAGACGAGCAGGGGGCCGCCGATGAAGACGAGTTCCTGGGCGGCGGCGTCCATGGAGTAGGCGCGCTGGAGGTTGTCCTGGCCCACGAGGACCGGCCACAGGGCGCGTAGGCAGGGCTCCAGGGGCGGGGTGGCCGTCCCGGCCAGGACCGCGCCGGTGAGCACCGCAGTACGGGAGGACGGCGCGAGGGCTATCAGCAGGATGCCGCAGCAGGACAGCACGGCGCTGGCGAGCAGGACGTACGTCTGTCCCCAGCGGTCCACCATGCGGCCGAGCACCGGTCCCCCGACGGCCCCCGCCACGGCGAGGACCGCCGTGGCCAGGCCGACGAAACGGAAGTCGGCGTCGTGGGCGCGCAGGGTGAGGGTCATGGCGAGGGCCGTCATGGCGGTGGGCAGCCGTCCGATCAGCGCGCCGCCGAGGGCGTGCGGAACGGACGGCCGGCGCAGCAGGGCCGCGTAGCTCACGTGCTGTTCTCCTGGTCGGGGAATTGCCGGTCGGAAACTTCGTCGAGGAACCGCAGCGAAAGGCCCGTCACGGCCTCGCTGCGGAGCCTCAGTTCGATCTCTGCCAGGCCCGAGCGGTGCTGCTGGGCCGGGTCACCGCTGAGCGGTATCCACAGCCAGCCGCTGTCGAGCCAGGCGTTGCCCACGGTCTCCGCGTCGCGGGCGGTGCGAATGGCCGGGGCGACGCGTTCCGGGATGTCCGGGACGTTCACCGCGCAGACTCCGCCGTCGGGGGCGAAGCCCACCGAGGCCACCGCCCGGAAGCCGATGGGGGTTTCCCCGGCCGGTCCGGTCGGTGGGGACTGGCCGTCCGCGGGGTCCCCGGTGGGGGTCCGCACGGCTTCCAGTACTCCGGATTCCGCGTCCCATTCCGTGATGAAGGTTCGTGGCGCCATCACAACGCTCCCGTCAGGTCATAAGGGGAACTGGATCACTCACACATGCTGGAGCCGCTCGAAGCCGACGGCGGGCGGGGTGCCGAGCCGCGCCGGCCGCAGTTCGACCTCGCCGAGGACGGTGTCGGCGGGGGCGGCGACCACCCAGGACACCACCGAGGCCACCGACTCCACGCTCATCTTGAGTTCGGAGAAGTCGTCGTCGAAATTGCGGATGGCACCGGGATTGAGCAGGGTGGTCCGCACACCGTTCGGGCGTTCTTCCATCAGCAGCACTTCGGCCACCGATTTCAGCGCCGCCTTGGTCGCGCAGTACGCCATGCCGCCCTCGAAGGGCCGGTCCCCGGCGTGCGAACCCATCAGGACGATGTGCCCGCCGGCCTCCCGCAGGGCGGGCAGCGCCGCCTGGATGACGCGGACGTTGGCGGTGAGGTTCACCGCCAACGCCTCGTCCCACACCTGCGGGTCGAGCTCGTCGACGCGGCCCAGGCCCCGCGTCACCGCGTTCAGGACCAGCAGGTCCAGCGCGGGCACGTCGGCCAGGACCGTGCGGGCGGCTTCGAACGCGGCCTGCCCGTCGGCGAGATCGGCCGTGACCGGGTCCCGGTGGTCCGCACAGGAAGTCCGGTTGAGGCAGCGGACGGCGAACCCGTCGGCCGTCAGGCGTTCGCGGATGGCCCGCCCGGTCCCCCGGTTCGAGCCCGTCACCAGTGCCCGCCGCTCAGCCACGGGTGATGAGCCGCATCAGCTCGGTCCACCGCTTGACGATCTCGTCGCCCGAGATGCCCTGGCGGAACAGGTCCTTGTCGTAGCACTCTCCCGCGGCGGAGCGCAGCCGCATGCAGTCGGGCGATATCTCCGAGTTGATGACCAGTCCGCGCTCCGCGTCGGGCGCGATGATCAGGCAGAAGTCCCAGAGTTCCAGGGGCTCCAGGAGAGCGCGCAGCACCGTGTTGCAGTGCTGTGCGGCGGCCCGGTACGCGTCCACGTCGAGGCCGAGCAGCCGTAGGTAGTCCTCGCCGATCGGCTGGTCCTCGGGGTCGGTCCGGTAGTCGAACTTGACCACCGGGCGGTCGAGCACCTGGCCCTCGGTGAACAGCCCGGGGTACTTGCGGATGGTCGAGCCGGTGGCCCGGTTCTTGACGATGACCTCGAACGGCGTGGACGGCCGGTAGTCGGCCAGGTACGTGAGCGGTCCGGTGCGCTCGCGGAAGACCGTGTGCACGCCCTCGGCGGCCAGCAGGCCCGAGACGTGCTCGTAGAAGTCGAGCCGCAACTCACCGGTGCCGTCGATCAGTTCGTTGCGGTCGTACGTGAAGCTGCTCAGCGAGGGGATCAGTTCGACCAGGCAGGTGTCCTCGTCGACGAGCCACACGTTCTTGCTGCGTCCCGAGACGTCGGGGGCCTTGGACATCAGATCCATCACATCGGAATGCACGCCTCAAATCCATTCTGGTTCGTCCGGCGAACCCATAGGAAGGGAAAGACGGCAGCCCCGTACGCAGGGCAGGCCGTATTGAAACGTTCGACTCCGGGCCGCGTGACAGACGGGACAGCACGCCTGGCCGAGGGAGGGACTCGCTCGCGTTGCACGTGAACGAAAGAGAATGGCTGCGCCCCGCACGGGGGGCCGAGCCTCACTGAATTGCACCCTAGTCGGGCCGTTGAGTGATCGTCAACAGTCCTGTCGGGCGTGAGCAGGTTTATTCAACAGGCCGTGCACTGGCGGGAATTCGACGTTTCATACGGCGACGGCGACGCGCAGCTTGCGGCGCCCCGCGAACAGGAGCAGCACGGTGACCGAGACGCCGAGCGCCCCGCAGGCGGCGCCCCAGTGCTCGCCGGTGCCCTGGAGCACCCAGCCGGTGATCGCGGAGCCCAGGGAGGTGCCCGAGGCGAACAGGGTGATCAGCCAGGCGAAGGCCTCGGTGGTGGTGCCGGCCGGGGCCAGCTCGCCCACCAGCATGAAGGTGGTGGCCAGCAGCGGCGCCAGGAACAGGCCGGTCATCACCAGCAGCGGGCCCATCAGCACGGCCGGGGGCAGCGTGATCAGCAGGGCGTAGCCGGCCAGCAGGCACAGGGCCAGGACCAGCGCCCGCTTCGGCAGCGGAGCCGTCCACTTCCGGGCCCCGTAGACGAGTACGCCGATCAGTGAGCCGGCGGCGTGCAGCGCCAGCAGTCCGGGGGCGCCGCCGGGGAACGAGCGCAGTTCCGCGTAGTGGACGACCAGGATGTTGAGGGTGCCGATGGCGAAGCCGACGCCGGCCAGGCAGACGAGCAGCAGGACCAGTCCGCGTTCCCGGAGCGGGCCGAGCCAGTCGGTGGACCGGGCGGCGGTGCGCCACCGACGGGACGGGCCGGAGGTGGCGACCACCAGCACGCCGGCGACACCGAGGACGGCCTGGGCCCAGAGCACGGTGGCGGGCGAGGCCACCGCCACCGTCCCGGCCACCACCAGGGGGCCGGCGACGAAGACGAGCTCCTGGGCGCTGGAGTCCAGGGCGTAGGCGGACTCCAGATCGTCGGAGGGGACGAGATCCGGCCACATCGCACGCAGGCAGGGCTCCAGCGGGGGCGTCGCCGCTCCGGCCACGGCGGCGCCCAGGATCACCAGTGCCCGCTGGTCGGGGGCCACGGCCACGGCTATAAACCCGGCCGCCGCGAGCAGCGCCGTGACCAGCAGGACCAGGGTCTGGCCGCGCCGGTCCACCAGCCGGCCCACGAGCGGGGCGCCCACTGCGGCGGAGAGGGCGAAGGTGCCCGCCGCCAGACCGACGAAGCCGTACGGCGCCCCGGCGTCCCGCAGTGCGAGAGGTACGGCGAGGGCGGCCATCGCGGACGGTAGCCGGCCCACCCAGCTGCCGGTGAGCAGCCGGAACACCGACGGGCGCCGAAGTATGTGTAAGTAGGGCATGCGCGGTCCTTCTTCAGGGTGCCGGAGCCGGCGGCAGGGCCTCGGCGATGAGTTGGGCGAGGTGGGTGCCCCGGCGGTCGGTCTGCTGGGCGATCTGGGTGCGGCAGCTGAATCCGTCGGCCAGGACGCGGGTGTCCGGGTCCGCGGACCGTACGGCGGGCAGCAGTCCCTGTTCGCCGACGGCCACGGAGATCTCGTAATGGCCGCGCTCGAAACCGAAGTTGCCGGCCAGCCCGCAGCAGCCGGAACCGACGACCGTGTTGTCCACGCCCATCCGGCGCAGCAGGGCGGCGTCGGCGCCGAAGCCGGAGGTGGCGTGCTGGTGGCAGTGCGTCTGGCTGATGGACTCGGCCCCGATCTCGGGGGGGTCCCAGTCGGCGGCTCGCTGCATCAGCAGTTCCGCGAGGGTGAGGGTGGCTGCGGCCATTGCCTTCGCGTCCTCGTCCCGGCCGAGCAGTTCGGGCAGGTCGGAGCGGAGGGCGGCGGTGCAGCTGGGTTCCAGGCCGACGACGGGCATGCCCGCCCGCACGGCGGGGGCGAGCGCGGCGGTGGTCCGCCGGGCGATCCGCCGGGCGACCCCCAGTTGTCCAGTGGTGATCCAGGTGAGGCCGCAGCACTGGGTGCCGTCGGGCACCCGGACGGTGAACCCGGCGTCCTCCAGCACGACCACCGCGGCCTGGAGGACCTCCGGCGAGAAGTGGTTGTTGAACGAGTCCACCCACAGCATCACCGGCCCGCGGTGTCCGTCGCCGCCGGGTACGCGCCCCCGGAACCAGGAGAGGAAGGTCCGGTCCGCGAACCGCGGCAGGGTGCGTTGCCCGGCGATCCCGCCGAGCCGTTTGACGAGCGGGGCCAGCCGGGAGCCCAGGACGGCGTTGGCCAGGCCCGGGGCCCGGGAGGCGGCCCGGGACAGCAGGGGCAGCCAGCCCATGGTGTAGTGCGAGGCGGGGCGGATCCGCCCCTTGTAGTGGTGGTGCAGGAACTCCGACTTGTACGTGGCCACGTCGACGCCGACGGGGCAGTCGGTGCTGCACCCCTTGCAGGACAGGCACAGGTCGAGGACGTCCCGCACCTCTGTGGACCGCCAGCCGTCCGTGATGACCTCGCCCTGGGTCATCTCGTACAGCACCCGGGCGCGTCCCCGGGTGGAGTCCTTCTCGTCCCCGGTGACCCGGAAGCTGGGGCACATGACACCCGTGCCGTGGTCGGCGGAGGCGCGGCACTTGCCGACGCCGACGCACCGGCGGGTGGCCTTCGCGAAGTCCCCGTCGTCGGCGTGGTAGGCGAAGGTCGTGGCCAGCGGGAGCGGGGGGCGGTGCGGGCTGATGCGCAGGTGCCCGTCGACCGGCGAGGGCCGGACGATGATGCCCGGGTTGAGGCCGTTGTCGGGGTCCCAGACGTCCTTGAACCGCTCGAACAGGTCGATGGCCTCCGGGGAGTACATGAGGGGCAGGAATTCGGAACGGGCCTTGCCGTCGCCGTGCTCCCCCGACAGCGAGCCGCCGTGCCCGGCGATCAACCGGGCGAGCTCCGCGCCGAAGGCCCGGAAGACGGCGGTCCCTTCCTCGCTGGTGAAGTCGAAGTCGATCCGTACGTGCAGGCAGCCTTCGCCGAAGTGCCCGTAGAGGGCGCCCGTGAGGCCGTGGCTCTCCATCAGGGCCCCGAACTCCCGCAGATAGGAGCCGAGCCGCTCGGGCGGGACCGCCGAGTCCTCCCATCCGGGCCAGGCCTCCGACCCGTCGGCCCGGCGGGTGGCCAGCCCGGCGCCGTCCTCCCGGATGCGCCACAGCCGGCGGGCGTCGGCCGGATCGGCGACGACCCGGCCGCCGGTGAAACCGGTCGCCTTCCCCGCGGTCGCCAGGAGATCCTCGGCGCGTTCGGCCAACTCGGATGGTTCTGCGCCCAGTTCCGCGAAGAGCCAGGCGTGCCCGGCCGGCAGGGTATCGATGGCGGCGCGGGTCTCGGGCCGGGTCACCACGTCGGTCAGGGCCTGGTCGAGGCCCTCCAGGGCGAGGAGTTCGTGCCCGAGCAGCGGGACCACGGCCTCCGCCGCCGCGTACGCGTCCTCGAAGCCGAGGACCACCAGGGTCCGCGCGGGCGGCGGCTCGATCAGCCGGACGGTGGCGGACAGCACCAGCGCCAGGGTGCCCTCGCTGCCCACGAACGCCCGGGCGAGGTTGAACCGGCGCTCGGGCAGCAGGTGTTCCAGCGCGTACCCGGACACCTGGCGGGGGAACCGGCCGAACTCGGTGCGCAGCGTGGCGAGGTTGTCCCCGGCGAGGGCGGCCAGGGCTCCGATGAGGCCGGCCCGGTCGTCGCCGACCGCTACGGCCCGGTCGATCTCCTCGCGGCTCATCTCACCCAGCCGGACGACGGTCCCGCGGTAGGTGACGACCTCCAACTCGACCACGTTGTCCGAGGTGCGGCCCCACGCGAGGGAGTGAGTGCCGCAGGCGTTGTTCCCGATCATGCCGCCGAGGGTGCAGCGGCTGTGGGTGGAGGGATCGGCGCCGAAGAGCAGGCCGTGTCCGGCCGCCGCGTCCTGGAGGTCGTCCAGCACGATGCCGGGCTGGACGGTGGCGGTACGGGCCTGGGGGTCCAGGCCGAGGAGCCGGTTGAAGGAGCGGGAGAAGTCCAGCACGACGCCCGCGCCGACCGCCTGGCCGGAGGTGCTGGTCCCCGCGCCCCGCGCGGTGACGGACACCCCCAGCTCCCGGCACACCGCCAGCGCGTTGAGGACGTGCGCCCGCTCCCGGGGGAAGACCACGGCCAGCGGGATCTGCCGGTAGTTGGATGCGTCGGCGGAGTACTGTGCGCGGCGGCCCGGATCCCCGGACACCTCCCCGCAGTCCGCCTCCGTGAGCGCCCGCGCCACGGCCGCCGCGTCAGGTCCCCCGGGGTCGGGGGAAGTCGCCGCCACGGGTGCCCCGGTCAGGCCGGCAGACCGGGCAGCGCACCGTTCTTGGCGAGCCGCTCCAGTTCGTCCAGGGCCGCGACCGCCTGTCGGGCGGCCTCCGGGTCGCTCTCGGCGATCCCGCTCGCCTCGAACTCGTCCTCGTCGAGGCGCAGCACCTCGCTGCCGTCCGCCGACACCCACAGGTCGAGGTCGAGGTCCTCGACCACGATCTCGGCGGGCCCCTCGGCCGGCTGCCGGACCACTGCGGGGCGGGTGACGTCGCAGTACCAGCCCTTGAGCACCCCGGCGCCGTCGCGGACCTCCTTGACGGCGTACCAGCGGTCGCGCCAGTAGTGCTCGACGAACACGTCGCCCGGCTCGAAGCGCACGAACCCGAAGTCCCGCACCTTGGGCGCCGACCACGGCGCGGTCACGGAGATCTGTGAACCGTCGTCGGCCAGCACGCCCGCCTGGTACCGGATCTTGACCCGGCCGGCCTTGGTCAGCACCACGTCCGTCAGTTCCCGCATCCCACTCGCCCCAGTCCTCGGTCCCGCACGTGTGTCGCCCGGTGATCGTATCGAAACGGGCATCCGATGACGATCATCATTCCGGCCAGCCCGGGACTCGGCGGAAGAGCGCGCCACTGGCGCCTCCCCGGGGATCGGGGGCCCTGCGTTCTGGCCGAAACGATGCCCCCGCCGTATGCGGGGCGGGTCGGGAACGGGCGGCGCGGCCCCCGGCCGGGGACCGCCCGGCTGCACATGCGGTGACGCAGAGCGATAATTGCACCAGTACGCAGAGAGCCGTTCCGCAGATCCGGAAGTGGGGCGCAGTGATGCAGGACCCGGTGTTCCACGATGCCTCCGGCGGGCCCGCGGAACCGGGCGACGAGACGTACGCCCTGCTCGACGCGCGCGGCGTGGTGATCGGCTGGGGCCCCGGGGCGGAGCGGCTGCTCGGCTATACGGCACGGGAGGTGCACGGGCGGCGCGGGGCCGATCTCCTGCTCGCGCGCTCGGACACCGGGCACACGGTCCTGCGGCACCGCAGCGGACGCGGGGTGGAGGTGGCTCTGCATGCGCGGCCCATGGTGTCCACGGCCGGTGACCGACAGTGGCTGATCCAGGCCACCGACACCGACGCCACCCGGCGGCGCGAGCTCAGCGAGGCCCTGATCAGGGGGTTGTTCACCGAGTCCCCTTTCCTCATCGACGTCTTCGACACGCAGCTGCGGTTCATCGCGCAGAACGACGCCCTGCGGCGCGGTGCGGGCTTCGCGAACGAGGAGTTCGTCGGGCGCACCATGTCCGAGGTGGCGCCGCCCGACCTGCTGGACATGGCGGCCCTGGAGGCGCGCCAGCGCCATGTGCTGGAGACCGGCGAGGCCCTCGTCCACACCGAGGTGCGCGGCCTGCTGCGCGGTGACTCCGACCGGCAGCACGTCTGGTCCGAGAGCATCCTCCCGCTGCGGAGCAGCTCCGGCGAGCTGATCGCGCTGGCGCACGCCGTGACCGACGTGACCGAACGGGTCCGGGCCCGCGAACGGTTGGCGCTGGTCAATGACGCGAGCACGCGCATCGGTACCACGCTGGACGTGCTGCACACCGCGCGGGAGCTCGTCGCCGTGGCGGTGCCGGAGTTCGCCGACCACGCCTACGTCAACCTGCTCGCCCCGGTGTTCAGCGGCGAGGAGCCGGTCGCCGGGCCCGTGGGCGAGGCCGTGGCGCTGCTGCGCGCGGCGACGTCCGCCGTCCCCGGCGGACCGGCGGAGCCCGCCGTCGCGACGGGTGACACCGACCCCTTCGCCTCCGGACCGGGCTCCCTGTTCACCCGGGCCACGGCCGGCGGCGAACCGCAACTGCTGAGCGGCGAGGAACTGATCGCGGAGGTCGCCCCGGTCGACCCCAGGCAGGCCGAGCTGGTCCGTGCGTACGGGGTCCACTCGTGGCTGCTGGTTCCCATGTCCGCGCGCGGGGCGGCGCTCGGCGCCGCGGTCTTCGTACGGTACGAGCGCGCCCACGGTTTCGAGCCGGACGACGTCCTGCTGGCCGAGGAGCTCGCGGCGCGCGCGGCGGTCTGCATCGACAACGCGAGCCGATACACGCGGGAGCGGACGGCGGCCCTGGCCCTGCGGCGCAGCCTGCTGCCCCAACGGCTGCCCGTGCTGGGCGCGTTGGAGGCGGTGACGCGCTACCTGCCCGCGCACGGCCAGGCGGAGCTGGGCGGGGCCTGGTACGACGTGATCCCGCTGTCGGGCGCGCGGGTGGCGCTGGTGGTGGGCGACGCACGGGGGCACGGCCTGAACGCCGCGGTGACCATGGGCCGGCTGCGGACCGCGGTGCGCACCCTCGCGGACCTCGACCTCTCCCCCGACGAGCTGCTCTCGTACATGGACGACCAGATCCACCGGTTCGTGGACGAGCACGGCCAGGACGGGGACGGCGGGCCGCGCCCGGGCGGGGCGGCCGGGACGACCTGCGTGTACGCCGTCTTCGACCCGATCTCGCGGCAGTGCACCGTGGCCTGCGCGGGCCATCCGGCGCCCGTCCTCGCGCCGGTGGGCGGGGTGCCCGCCATCGTGGCGCTGCCCACCGGACCTCCCCTCGGTCTCGGCGGATCGCCCTTCGAGAGCGTCGAGTTGACGCTGGACGACGGAGACGTACTGGTGCTGTACACCCACGGCCTGGTCGCAGCGCCCGACCGGGACGTGGACCTCGGCCTCGAACGGCTCCCGGAGGCACTGTCGGGCGTCGCGCTCGCCCCGCCGACCGGAGTCGGGCGCACGCCGGGGAACGGGCTGGACGAGGCCTGCGACGCGGTGATCGGCCGGCTGCTCCCGGTGCTGCCGCAGAACGACGTGGCCGTGCTGATGGTGCGCCTGCACGAGCTGGCGGCCGGGCACCACGTCACGTGGGACCTGCCGGCCGAGCCCGAGGTCGTGGGGCGCGCCCGGAGGCTGGCGACGCGGCAGCTGGCCGCATGGGGACTGGAGGAGCTGGAGTTCACCACGGAACTGGTGGTCAGCGAACTGGTCACCAACGCGATCCGCTACGGAAGCGAGCCCATCCAGCTGCGGATGATCCGCGACCGCGAGCTGATCTGCGAGGTCTCGGACGGCAGCAGCACCTCCCCGCACGTACGGCGCGCGGAGGAGACCGACGAGGGAGGGCGCGGGCTGTTCATGGTCGCCCAGCTCGCCCAGCTCTGGGGCACCCGCTACCACGCCCGGGGCAAGACGATCTGGGCCGAACAGCCCTTCCCCGAGGGGTTCCTGGAGGCGGCGGACGCCGCCGCGGCCCGTGTCTGACGGCTGACGGCTGACGGCCGCCCGGGGCGCACGCCCGTGCCCCCGGCCACTGCGGCCGGGGGCACGGGTCCGGGTACTAGGTCGTGTCCGCGAAGTGGCGCCGGCCGCCCGCGTACCGGACGTAGTCGGGCGCGCCCGACGACGCAGCGAGGTGCGGCGCCGGACGCCGCGGAGCAGGCGGGACCGCGGACCCGGCCTAGGCCGACAGGGCCTGGTCGTACGCCGCCGTCGGTACGGGGGCGTAGCCCGTGGGCCGGGTGGTGAACGTGCCCCGCCCCTGGGTGCGGCTGCGCAGCCGGGTCGCGTAGCCGAACAGCTCGGCCAGCGGCACGGTGGCGGTGACCGCCGTGCTCCCCGCCCTCGCCTCCGAGCCCGAGACCCGGCCGCGCCGCGCGGCCAGGTCGCCCAGGACTCCGCCGACGGCGTCGTCGGGTACGGTCACCACGACCTCGGCCACCGGTTCCAGCAGCTCCATCGCGGCGGCGCGCAGGGCCTCGCGCAGCGCGAACCTGCCCGCCGCCCGGAACGCCATGTCCGAGGAGTCCTTGGAGTGGGTTGCCCCGTCGATCAGGGTGACCCGTAGCCCGGTCACGGGGTGCCCGGCGAGGGGACCCTCGGCGAGCGCGTCCCTGCAGCCCGCCTCCACCGCGCGGACGTACTCCTGCGGCACCCGCCCGCCGATGACGGTCGAGCGGAAGTCGAACCCGCCGTCGCCGTCATCGCCGCGCAGGGGCTCGACGTCGAGGACCACGTGGGCGAACTGGCCCGCGCCGCCGTCCTGCTTGACGTGCCGGTACACCAGCCCCGACACCCCGCGCGCGACGGTCTCCCGGTAGGCCACCCGCGGGCGGCCCACGCCGATGTGCAGTCCGTGGCTGCGGCGGACCTTCTCCACCGCCACCTCCAGGTGCAGCTCGCCCATTCCCGACAGGACCGTCTGGCCCGTCTCGGGATCCGTCCGGACCACCAGCGACGGGTCCTCCTCGACCAGCCGGGCCAGCGCGGCGGACAGGCGGCCCGCCTCGGCGTTGCTGCCCGCCTCGACCGCGACGGACACCACCGGTGCGGCGGTCTTCGGCGGTTCGAGGACGAGCGGCGCGTCCGGTGCGCACAGCGTGGATCCGGCACGGGTGCCCTTGAGCCCGACCACCGCGACGATGTCCCCGGCCACGGCCCGGTCCACCTCGGCGTGCCGGTCAGCCTGGACGCGCAGGATGCGTCCGATCCGCTCGGTCCGGCCCGTGGCCGCGTCCAGCACGGTGTCCCCCTTCCTCATCGTTCCCGAGTAGACGCGCAGGCAGGTCAGCCGTCCGGTCGCCGTCGCGTTCACCTTGAACGCGAGCCCGGCGAACGGCGCCGCCGGGTCGGCGGCGCGCTCCTCCACCGCCGTGCCGTGGGTTCCCCGTACGGGCGGCATGTCGGCCGGCGAGGGGAGGTACGACACGGCGGCGTCCAGCAGCGGCTCGATCCCGCGGTTGCGGTACGCCGAGCCGCACAGCACGACGACGCCCTCGCCGCTGCGCGTCAGGTCGCGCAGGGCGGCGCCCAGCGTGGCGGCGGACAGCGTCGAGGTGGCGCAGTACTCCTCCAGGGCGCCCGGATGGAGTTCGGCCACCCGCTCCTCCAGCAGCCGCCGTCGACTGCGCGCCTCCTCGTACAGGGCGTCGGGTACGGCGCCCGTCTCGTACGAGTCGTGTTCGGCGCGCCAGAGCAGCGCCCGCATGCCGACGAGGTCCACCGTCCCGCGGAATCCGTCCTCCTGCCCGATGGGCAGCTGGACGACGAGCGGAACGACGTGGAGCCGCTCCCGTACGGAGGCGACCGCCCGGTCGAGATCGGCGCCGACGCGGTCCATCTTGTTGACGAACACGATGCGCGGCACGCCGTGGCGGTCGGCTTGTCGCCATACCGATTCGCTCTGCGGTTCGACTCCCGCGACGGCGTCGAACACCGCAATCGCTCCGTCGAGGACGCGCAGCGAGCGCTCCACTTCGTCGGCGAAGTCGACGTGTCCCGGCGTGTCGATCAGGTTGACGCGGTGGCCGTCCCAGCTACAGCTGACTGCGGCGGCAAAGATCGTGATGCCGCGGTCGCGCTCCTGGGGGTCGTAGTCGGTGACGGTCGTGCCGTCGTGGACCTCGCCGCGTTTGTGGGTGGTCCCGGTGGCGTAGAGGATCCGCTCGGTGACAGTGGTCTTCCCGGCATCGACGTGGGCGAGGATGCCGAGGTTGCGGACGGTGGTCGAGGTGTTCAGGTGGGTGCGCATGGCCCGAGGTCCTTCAGGAAGGTGGTGGTGCAGGGCGGCGCGATTTCCGGACGGGACGGGGCTCGGGGCGGGCAGGCGTCATAGGGCTCGGCCGCACCCCGGGCACGCCCGGGTGTGCGAGGCCGGCTCGCCTGCCGTCAAGAGGATCGGGTCTTCGTCGCGGACGTCCGATGGCGGCCGCGCAGCCGTCATCGGGAAGCCGAAGACACCGGGATCACGTCGTACCGGGAGCGGGGAACGAAGACGGCGATGCGGTGACACATGGCCCGGCTCCCCTCACTGGAATCCTCGGAATCACTGGAGTCGTTCGACTCGCAGGACGGAGCGCACGCCACGTCGTGTGGCGGCACGGGAGCGAGTGTAGTGACACGGCAGCGGCCCGGCACCGCAATTGTTCGCGGGGCCGGGCCGGACGCCCCCTCAGGAAGCGGCGGGACTCGGGGAGTCGTGCCCGCCGGCGTGGGAGGAGCCGTGGGAGGCGTCGTGCGTGGGGTCTTGCGCGGGGGTCTGCGCGGGGTCTTGCGCCGGGGTCTGCCCGGGGTCGTGCGGGGTGTCGTGGGAGGAGGAGCCGTGGCCGGGGGCGCTCTGGATGGTCCCGCCGAGGCGGGTGTGGGCCGGGGCCAGCGCCTCGGCGGATGCCCCGGTGACGACCCAGGTGGGGCCCACCAGGTACGTACCGCCGTAGTTCTGGGCCTCCGTCAGCCAGGCCTGGCGGCCCTGCTCGCTGATGAAGGTGGCCATCCGGAAGGCCTGCGGCCCCGTCCCGCACGCCCCCTCCCGGAGTTCCTCCGCGTCGACCGTGATCTCGGGCGTACAGCCGAGGGCGTCGCCGATCTGCTGGAGCGGAGCGGGGCGGGCGCCGGACGCGGGGGGTGCGGACGGGCTCGGGTCGGATCCCTGCGGACCGGCCGACGCCCGGGCGGTGCAGCCGCCGCACAGCAGCGTCACGAGCAGCACGGCGGCAGCGGCGGCGGCGATACGGGGTGAAGGGGGCATGCTGGCTGCCTCACAGGGGGTCGGGGGCGGGATCGTCACCGGGATCACCGGGTTGCGGCACGCGTCACGCCGTCGGCGGGACCTTCTTGCCCTCGGCGGTGACCGCGAACCAGAGCCCCTGCTTGTTGTGTCCGTTCGCCTGGCCGGGCTCGGTGTCCCCGGTGAACGTGTAGACCGGCCAGCAGTCGATCGTCAACTGCTCGCTGCCGTCGGGCCGCTTGACCGATCCGACCAGCTTGCCAGAAATTCCCTCGGCCTTCGACTTGTCCACGGCGGGAGCGGGCTTCCAGGTGTCCAGGCAGGCTCCCAGGCAGCCGAACTTCATCGGCCACGCACTGTCCTTGTCGAATCGGTAGAGCGTGCGCCACTGCCCGTCCACCAGAATCTTTCCGAGTTTTTCGTTGTCGGCCACGGAGAGTTCCGCGCCCGACTTCATTTCCATGCCCGCCATCCCTCCGTTTCCGTCCGCCTTCTGTTTCTTGTCGACGGCCTTCTTGCCGTCCGGTGCCAGTGCGTGCCAGGTGCCGCCGACGCCCTCGCCCTTCGCCTCGCCCGCCTTCGTGTCCTTCGCGTAGCGGTACACGGGCCAGCCGGCGAGGGTCAGCTGCTTGCTGCCGTCCGCCCGGGCGACCGAGCCGAGGAGGGAGGCGTCTATGCCGGCGGCGGCCGACGCATCGTCCGCCGGGACCGCCGGCCAGGTCATGGCGCAGTCCCCCTCACAGTTGGACTTGGGCGGCTTCGGGGTGTCCTTGTCGAAACGGTAGAGGGCCATTCCGGCACTGTCGGTGACCACGCTGCCGACGCTCTCGATGTCGCGCACGGCCAGCTGCCCCGCCGGCTCGCCCTTGCCGGCGCCCGAGCCGACGTCGGAGCCCGACCCCGAGCCGGCGGCGGGAGCGGCGCCGCCCGCCCCGTAGCCGCCCGCTCCGTAGCCCGTGTCGTACGCGCCCCCGAGAGCCTTCCCGGCACCCGCCGGCTGTACGGAATTCGCGTTGCGCGCGCCATTTTCGCTGCTTCCGCATCCGGCCGCCAGCAAGATAACCGCGGCTACCGATCCGACAGTTGCCATACCACGCTTCTTGTTCACGATCGCTCCTTCGGGTTGAACCCGGGGGGTTCGTCTACTGCCTTATTCATAAGGCCTGAGGGGTTCACCGAATTCGAATGAGCGGGAATTTGTCAGATCACGCTAACGGTTGAACTCCCACTGCCGGCGGCCGTTTACCGCGGGCTCATTCCTGAATGCGCAGCGCGAGCGCGGGGCATCGGCGCACCGCGCGCAGCGCCTTCGGCCGCAGCCTTCCCGGGACCGACATGACGGCCTCGGCCGGGTAGCCGTCGCGGTCCAGCCGTACGACGTCGGGCAGCACGTCCACGCAGAGCCCGTGGCCCTTGCACAGCGTCCAGTCCACGACGAGCTTTTCGGGGTTCTCGTCCTCGGGCAGGGGCAGCGCACCGAGCACACGGCGGCCGCAGCCGCTGCCGAGGGCGTGGTCGCGCATCTCCTCGGGGAAGACGGCGAGCGCGGAGGCCATGAAGGCCGAGGTGCCGTCGGGATGGCTGCACGCACCGCGGCGCAGCACCCCCCGCATCCGCGCCTCGACCGCCTCCAGGGCGGCGCGGCCTCCCCCGGCCACCAGCGCGTCCACGGCGTCGGCGAGCGAGGGCAGGCCCCGGACGCACGGGCCGCACTGGCCGGCGGTCTCGTCCGCCATCCAGCGCATCACGCGGGCCACTTCGCCGGCCGGGCAGGTGTCCTCGGGCAGCGGCAGGATCGCACCCGCCCCGAGCGTGGCCTTGTACGCGGTCAGGGATTCGCGGGAGAGCAGTGCCGTCCGCGCCGCCGCCGGCGTCAGCCATTTGCCGTGGTACCCGCCGACCAGGACGCCCTGGCCGGGGGACGAGCCGCACAGTTCCAAGACGTACGCCAGGGACGTCCCGAGCGGCGCCTCCACGACCGTCGAACCGCTGATCGTCAGCATGACGGTGCCCGGCTCGCTCTCCAGGCCGACCGAGCGGAATCCCGCTACGCCGAGTCGGGCCGCGACGGCGAGCTGGGCGTACGTCTCGGTGTTGGACAGCAGGGTCGGCAGCCCGCTCAGTCCTCGTTCGCTGGTCCGGACCTTCTGCCCGTTCGGGACGGCGGCCCCCCCGTTGAGGCCGTTCACGAGTGAGGTCCCCTCTCCGGAGACGAAGCGCTCGGGGAGCCTGCCGACGCGGACGCGGCTGCCGGCCGCGCCGCGCTCGGCGACGGCGGCCCGCAGGGACTGCTCCACGTCGTCCCTGGTCACGCCGATGGCGACCTCCTCGGCGCCGATCGCGTCGGCCGCCAGCAGGGCGCCGTCGATCACCAGGTGCGGGGAGTGCAGCAGTACGGCGGCGTCCTTGAGGCAGCTCGGCTCGCCCTCGGTGCCGTTCACGACGACGGCGCTGCGCCCCTCCTTGGTCCGGGCGGAGCGGATCACGGCTTTGAGCTTGCGGGCGAACGGAAAGCCCGCTCCCCCGCGGCCCTTCAGGTCGATGCCCTCGGCGAGCTCCACGAGTTCGTCCTGGTTGTACTGCGGCAGCGGCCCGTGCACCACCAGGTGGTTGGCACGGTCGAGCCGCGGCAGCACGTCGAGTCCGGCCAGCAGCCTGGGCTGGCCGACGCACCCGAGGGCGGGATCGACGATCGAGGTCACTGACGGCCCCGCATCCCGTCGAACGAGCCACCGAACCGGTCCGTGCGGGGTCCGGCCCCGATGCCGCTGGGGACGACCACCGCCTCGTACGAGCCGGTGCCGTACGCATCGGCGCCGTACGCATCGGCGCCGTACGCATCGGCGCCGTACGCATCGGCGCCGTACGCGTCGGCTCCGTACGACGGCGCGCCGTCGTACGGCGGGAGGACCTCGGTCGTGGGCTCCAGGGCCTGCCGGGGCGATGGTACGAAGCCGGTCCCCGCGGGTGTGGCGGCCGGGTCGGGCCGCTGCCCGGCCGGGCGGCGGCTCGTCTGGCGCGCCAGACGCGTCGTCAGCCGTTCGGCGGCCCACTCGGCGGGCTGCCGCAGGAACCGCTGCTGCGCGCTCTCGGGACGGGGCTTCGTCTGGGGGGTGGACGACTGAGCGGCCACCGGTCGGACGGGCGCCGCCAGGAGCCTGGCCCGGAGGCGGATGGCCAGCAGGCCGGCGACCCCGATCAGGCAGAGCGCGTACGACACCGTCACCCAATCATTGGCGGCCCGGCCGGACTTCAGTCCGTGCACCAGGGACGCACCCCACGCGGGGTAGGCGCCCACGTGCAGGGCCCGCCACCACAGGGAGCGCCCCTTGGTGGCGAAGGCGCTGCGGACCGCACCGGAGACCGCCACGGAGACGAA
This sequence comes from Streptomyces sp. NBC_00597, assembly GCF_041431095.1. Taxonomy (GTDB): domain Bacteria; phylum Actinomycetota; class Actinomycetes; order Streptomycetales; family Streptomycetaceae; genus Streptomyces. The sequence continues at coordinate 1,098,495 of NZ_CP107757.1, read as the reverse complement.
GAGGTATCCGGCCATGGTGCCCAGGCCTATGAGGACCGGCTTGTCCCGGTCGGTGAACGGCAGGAGCGCGGCGGAGGCACTGGTGTGCGCCTCCGTGACCTTGATCCAGATGTGCAGGGCGAGGAAGCCCAGCCCCGCGACGGCGAGGCCGCGGTGCGCGCCCTGGGCGACGAGCCGGTACCCGGAGGTCAGCACCTTGCGGTCCGTGGCCGCGAGGCCCCACAGGACGGCAGAGGTGAGGCAGACGAGCGAGAGGACGCCCGCCCCGAAGTCGAGGAACTCCGCGAAGTGGCTGAAGGCGCCCACCCAGGCCGCCACGGCCAGGAAGAGCAGGGCCGTGAAGGCGGCTACGACGAGCGTGGCGGGACGTACGCCTCCCGCGGGGGCCAGCAGGGGCGGCCTGCGGACCGCCCGCCGGCCGGCGGCCGCGGCAGCGGCGACGCCGGCATGGCGTCTGGTGCGGTTGGCCCGATGTGAACGGGGCGTACGGGCTTGGGACAGGGGCATTTAGTTCTCCCATACGCCCAGGCCCGAGGCACACTCCACCGCGCACTCGGCGCCCGGGGTAGTCGACGGAACTGCTCCGCGGTGGGCGGGAGATGAGGTCTCAGGTCTCACCGACCGGGAGCGGGGGCCGGAGTGCAGAAGCATCGTGGAGGTTCGCAAGGCCTCCACAGTATTTATCTAATCGTGACAAGTTCTCGTGCGCGTGGCATCGTCACACCAGAGGTCCGCGGAAGATTCCCTTCCAACCGGTGCGGTGGCACCCCCGAGACGCTTTGTCCGCCACCACACCTCCCCGACGGCAAAGTTGAGGCAAAGTCGCGGGACTGCAAGTGGATGGCACTCTCCTGGAGGGTGTACGAGGTGCTCAACTCCCCCGTCCGCACTGGCGCAGAGGGGGGAGGAGGGATGCCTCGGCAGGCTTGTAACCCTCCCACGGGGCAGGCCGTACCCCGGCATGAACGAGGTAACAATGTGCGAACTTCTGAACCGCATCTGGGCGCGTCCCCGAGGCGAATGGACCCGGGTCCTGCGAAGGGAACTCCCCGCGCTGAGCGCGGGAATGGTGGAGGAGCTGAGGGAGGAGCTCCCCGGGTTCTCCGCTCTGGTCGACGACCTTGACGAGGAGGTGGTCAGACAGAGGCTCGAAGTGGCCCTGCTGACCGCCCTCGGATACCGCGAGCCGGCGCCGCAGAAGCAGGCCAAGGCCGCAGACCCGCATTCCGACCCCGACCCCGACCCCCTCCGGGGCGAGCAGGACCACCCGGAGGAAGAAGGGGACGAGGACGAGGACGACTACGCGGCCGAGGAGGAGGACCACGCCTACGCGGCCGAGACGGAAGAAGAGGAGGAAGAGCACCGGGGCCCGCCGCCCCGGCTCCGGGACCCCCGCCGCAGGCAGTTGGCCGCCCTGACGGTGGTCCCCCGGGAGGGACTCGGGACACGCTCCGAAAGGGCCCGGCGCGAGCTGTTCTCCGCGCTTACGAGTGACATGCCCATGGCTGAAATCGCCCTCTCCGAACTCGCCGCGGCGGCCGGCTGGCCCCTCCCGGCCGAGATACGCGCCATCGCCCTGGCCACGCCGGGCGAGACCCAGCAGCTCGCGGCCGTCCTGGACGACGGACTCGCCGGCATGGTCGGCGGCCAGCCCTGCCTGCTGGTCCCGAACCCCGACCCGGATGCCCGCACCTCCCTCGAAGCCCTGCTCCGCGGACGGTTCGCCGCCGTGGGCCACCCCGTCGCCCCCCGCGACACCGCCTCCTCCCTGCGGTGGGCCCTGCGGCTGCTGTCCCTGACCCCCAACCGCCCCGGTCTGGAAGCTCGGGCCCTCTTCGTCGACGACCACCTGTCGACCCTCATGCTGCTCCAGGACGAGCCCCTGGCTCACGCACTGGCCGCACGCTGGCTGCGACCCCTGGCCAACCTGACACCGCGCCAGAGCGAAAGGCTCGAAGTGACCCTTCTGGCCTGGCTCGAAGGTGGGGGCGCACCCGAGGCCGCAAAGGCGCTGAGCGTGCACCCCCAGACCGTGCGCTACCGCATGCGGCAGCTGGAGAAGCTCTTCGGCCCCGGACTGCGGGATCCCCGCACCCGCTTCGAACTCGAAATGGCCCTGCGCAGCCGCCGCCTGATGGCCCAGGTGCGGCGCCAGAACGCGCGGGTGACCCGCAAGGTGCGCTCCGCCGCCAACGACTTCCGGCCGCTCGGCGTGGGCCGCATGGCCCGCGTCAACGGGCTGTAACCCCCGGCCCTCAGGCCCCCGGCCCCCCAAACCCCCGACCCTTCCCCCTTACGCAACGGAAACGGCCCCGGTCCCCCCTCCCGCCCAGGCGGAGCGGGGGACCGGGGCCGCCCGCGTGCTACCGGCCGGCGAGGACCGCGGACGCCCCGGCGCGCAGCGCGGCATTGAGGTCCAGCAGTTCGGCGTACGCGCGGGAACAGGAGCGGCACGACGCCAGGTGGCGGGCGAGACCGCGGCCGCGGAAAGCCCCGCGGCGCCGGACCGCCGCGCCGAGCACGCTGCCGTAGTGGCGGCACCGGTCGTCGGCGGCCGTGTCCAGATGGGCGCGCAGGTACGCCTCGCGCAGTCCCTCGCGGGCCCGGAAGGCCAGCGAGGTCACGGCGCTCGGGGTGATCCCGAGCAGCAGCGGGACGGAGTGGGGGCAGTCGTCCTCGACCAGGGTGTGCCACAGGACGGCCTTCCAGCGTTCGGGCAGGCCGTGGAAGGAGCGGGTGATGAGCCGGCGGTCCTCGCCGGCCAGCAGCCGTCGCTGCGGATCGTCCCCGTCGGGACCGGGCCGGCACCAGGCTTCGACGTCGGGCGTCAGAACGGTTCGGCGGGCGCCGGCCCGCCACTCGACCGCCGTGTGGCGGACCACCGACAGGAGGTACGGGCGCCACTCGTCCAGGGGCCCGGCGCCGGAGCGGACGGCCTGGAGGGTGCGGATGAACGCCTCCGAGACGAGGTCCTCGGCGTCGTGCGGGCCCCGGCAACACCGGCGCGCACATGCAAAAGCGGCGGCACGATGCCGCCGGTAGAGCAATTCGCAGACGGCCGGATCGCCGTCACCGGCCGCGTAGGCCGCCCTGAGCCGCCGGATGAGGTTCCCGTCCGAAGGGTCGGGACCGGGATCGGGATCCGCGTCGGGATCCGCGTCGGGATCCGCGTCGGGATCCGGCCCGCGGCGCGGGCCGGGTGTGGTGTGACGAGAGCCGGACATGGCACTCCTCGTGTGGGTCTCAGGGCCCCGTGGGCCCCTTGGGACTGGTGGTACATGCGCGAACGCGGTGCCGGTCCGAAGTCGGCTTCGGACCGGCACCGCTCTCGGGGCGACGCTGGGGGAGGTGGGAGGGGGAGCGTCGACCCGAGGGTCTCAGCGGCAGGCGCGCCCGCCGTTGATGCAGTTCACCGCGTTGGCCATCAGGCCGTTGGACATGACGTTGATGAAGTCTCCGTGGTCGGTCGCCGGCTTGTGCAGCTGCTCGGGGAAGCTGTCCACCGCGAACTGGGAGCCGGCGGGAACGCTGTAGACGATCCGCTGGACCAGCTGCGGGATGGCCTTGAAGCCCTTCTTGCAGTTGCCGTTGGCGTCGGCGAAGGCCACGTGCGTGCGGTGGTTGGCGCTGTCGATGTTCTTGCCGTCCCAGCAGCTCTGGAAGTTGAACGTCCGTACGACGTCACTGCCCTTGGGGCACACCGGGTACTTGTCCTTCAGCTGGCGGTTCTCGAAGCCGGTGCAGCTCCACGACGCGTTCGCATTGCCGTTGCCGTTGGTGAGGGCCTTGGCGTCACCGGTGATGATCCGCATGAAGCGGGGCATCGCCGTGACCTTGCTGACGGGGCTGCCCTTGAACTCGATGGTCACCTGCTTCGGCTTCAGGATCGTGCCGATGTTCGCGTCCTGGCCGCCGCCGGGGGCCTTGGCGTCCTTCTCCGTCTTGCCGTCGCGCAGACGCAGGACCGGCCAGTAGTACGCCGACTGGTCGCCGTTGGTGCAGGTGGTCCCGGCTGCGGCAAGGCTGTTGTTGGTGGAGAAGGCGTCGGTGATCTTGTTGCCGACGTAGTCGTGCATGTGGTGGGCGCCGTTGCTCACACCGGGCGCGACGATGACGTTGTCGGGATTGAAATGATTGTTCTCGTTGCGCCCGCACTGCACGGCCAGGGATCCGGTGGAGGCGCCCCCGCCGGCCGCCGGCTTGCGCACGTTGGGCTTCACGTTGCCGATGGCGACGAAGTCGCTGCGCGCCGGACCGCCCTTGGCCTGGGGCGCGGCCTGTGCCGCCGCGCCCTGGGCGGCCGCGCCCTGGGCGGCCGCGCCCTGGGCGCCGTTCGCCGGGGCCGGGTCGGCGGCCGCCGCCTCCTTCATCACGCACTTGCTGAGCGCGTCCAGTCCGGTCGGCTTCGCCCCTGCCTTCCCGAGCGTGTCGGACAGGGCGGTGATGGTCTTGCTGCGCTGCTGCTTGAGCCCGCCGAGCAGGGCGTCGCTCTTGGCCTGGCCGGACGAGAGCTGCTTGTAGGCGTCGGCGACCTGGGTGTCGAGCTGCGCGAGGTTCTTGTCCACCTGGCCCCGGGACTGGTCGGGGACGTTGTTGAGCTTGTCGCCCACGTCGGGGCAGTCGATGGTGGCGGTAACGGGCGCCGTACGGGAATCCTGCCCGGCGAAGGCGCCCTGGGAGACGAGCACTACGCCGCCGCCGCCCAGGACCAGGGCGGACATCGCGGCAAGGATCTTGTGCGACGGCTTCAGACGGCGTTTATGGCCCTTTTGACTCATACGATCACTTCACTTCGTCGGTCGGGAAACGGGGGAAGAAGCGGCCGGGGCAGGTGCGGAGGGGGTACCCGACGGGGTGTCCGCGAGGCCGTCGAAGTCGACGAGCCCGCTGGCCTCAAGGACCGTGATGTGGTCCAAGACGGTGGTGTTGGCGTCCGTGGCGAGGTCCCGGACCATGGAATTGCGCGTCTGGGCGCGGATCTGGGCCACCAGCGCGAACACCTTGCCGTGAGCCCTGCGCAGCAGCTGTACGAACAGCCGCTCGTACTGGGGGCCTTGGGCCCGGTCCATCTGGCCGAGCCATTCCTGCTGCTGTGCGCTGGGCTGGCTCGGGATCTCCATGCCGAGGGCCTGGGCCACCTCCGTGACCCTGCGGTCCAGCTCGGTGTGGCCTTCGACGAGGTGCTCCCCGGCCGTGCGTATCGCGGGGCGGGTGCTGCGCTGCTGGGCCTGCCGTCCTGCGGGCAACTCCCACAGGCCGGCCAGGCGCACCTTGCGGACGAAGTCCCGGTCCTGGGGGGTGAGCGGCCCGAAGGCCGTGCTCTGGATCCCCATGCCGTCATCGTCGGCGGCCGCCGGAACGGTGGCGGCCGCGGCGCTTCTCCCGCCGAACTTCTGCACGGGAATCAGCAACGCGATCAGGGTGAAGGCGAGGGCGCCGATGACGACGCCCGTCGCCATCACGTGTCGCGATGCCACCGACATGCTGCCGACGGCCGACCGACGGAATCCCAGCACTGTTCCTCCTTGCTGCGTGGACCGGGAGGGGCTGCGCCGGCACGGGCTCCGGTCGTTGCTCCGGCAGTTGCCCGTGTCCAGTGCACCCGCGCTCCCCGGGTGCCACGGGACGCTAGTGCCAGTTGTGGTGCCCGTTTGGAAGGACCATCACGAATGGACAAACATCCGGGCAACGCCTCGAAAGGCTGGTACCGTGCGCAGGCGCTACTCGCGCGGTGTCTCGGACACGGGCCGGGTCCTGGCTATGAGCAGGGCCACGTCGTCGCGGTCGTCCGGCTGGCGCAGTTCGTCCAGCAGCAGGTCACAGGTCTCTTCCAGCGGCCGGCCCGGGTCGTCGAGCAGTGCGGTGAGCACGTGCATGCGGACGTCGATGTCCTCGTCCCGGGTTTCGACGAGCCCGTCCGTGTACAGGACGAGCTGGTCCCCCACGCCCAGGTCCAGAGCAGTGGCCTCGAAGGGTACGCCCCCGACCCCCAGCGGCGCGCCGGTCGGCAGGTCGAGGAGCTCGGGCGGCCGCCCGGGGCTCGTCCGTACGGGGGGCAGGTGTCCGGCGGTCGCGATGCGGCACTGGTTGCGGTGCGGGTCGTAGACGGCGATCACGCAGGTGGCCATGGTGTGCCCGAGCCCGGTGGTGGTGTGGTCGAGCCGGGTCAGGACGGCCGCGGGGTCGAGGTCGAGTTCCGCCAGGGTGCGGGCGGCGGTGCGTAGTTGGCCCATGGTGGCGGCGGCGTTGATCCCGCTGCCCATGACGTCCCCGACCACGAGGGCGGTCTTGTCGTCCGGCAGCGGGATGACGTCGAACCAGTCGCCGCCGACCTCGCCGGCCGCCGCGGCGGGCTGGTACCGGTAGGCGATCTCCAGGCCCGGGGTGGGGGTGGGGTGGTGGGGCAGCAGGTGGCGTTGGAGGGTGAGGGCCGCGTGGCGCTGCTTCTGGTACCAGCGGGCGTTGTCGATGCAGACGGCGGCGCGGGCCGCCAGTTCGCTGGCGAGCAGGACGTCGTCCTGGTCGAACGGCAGCGGGTTGTCGGTGCGTTGGAGGCCCATGGCGCCGATGACCTCGCCGCGGGCGATCAGCGGCACCGCGAGGTACGAGTGGAGCCCGGCCTCGACGAGGAGGGTGGCGGCGGTGGCGTCCCGGGCGACGCTGCCCATCTCGTCCGCGGTGACGTGCGCGACGAGCACGGGACGGGCGGACTGCACGCACTGGGTGACGACCCGGGTCGCGTCGTAGCGGGCGATCGAGCCGACCGGGTCGGCCGCGCGGGTGGCGGGCGTGGAGCGCGCCGCCTTGACGGCGAGGGCACGGAACCGCACGGTCTCGTCCGTCGGCGCCCCGGGCGGGTGGTCGCCCGTCAGGATGGCGTCGAGGACGTCGATCGTGGCCAGGTCGGCGAGTTGCGGTACGGCGACCTCGCCGAGTTCGCGCGCCGTGACCCAGAGGTCGAGGGTGGTGCCGATGCGTACGGAGGCGTCGGCGATCAGGGCGAGCCGCTGGCGGGCCAGGGCGACGGCCATCGAGGTCTTGTGCTGTTCGGTGACGTCGACGACGGAAACGGCGACTCCCAGCGGCCGCCCGGCCGGGTCGTCGAGCCGGTAGAGGGAGATCGACCAGGCGTGGTCCCGGTCCGGATCGGCGGGCGTACGGCCGGTGATGAACCGGTCCAGCTGGGGCCGGCCGGTGGCCAGGACCTCGCGCATGGCCGCTTCGATGGACGCAGCGTCCAAACGGGGGAGGGCCTCGTGGACGCGGCGGCCGATGTGCCGGGTGGCGGGCAGGCCGTTGATCCGTTCCAGAGCCGGGTTGACCAGGACGTAGCGGAGCTCGGGGTCGAGGACGGCCAGGCCGATCGGGGACTGGGCGACCAGCCGCATGGACAGGGCCAGGTCGCGTTCCACGCGCCGCAGGGTGGCCTGGTCGGAGGCGATGCCGAGGGCGTAGAGGCTCCCCTCGCGGTCCTCCAGCCGCATGTTGCGGAATTCCGTCGGCCGGGTGCTGCCGTCCTTGTGCCGCACGGGGAACGCCCCCGCCCACGGCCCGCCGCCCGCCATCACCTTCTCGAAGAGGGAGAGGACCACGCCCAGGTGCTCCTCGTCGACGAGGAGCTCCGCCGCGTACCGGCCGAGCGCGTCATCAGCGGTGTAGCCGAACAGTTCCTCCGCCTGCGGGCTCCAGAGCGCGATCCGCCCCTCGGCGTCGAGGAGCACCGCCGCGACACCGAGCACGTCGAGCAGCCCGGGCCCGGTGGCGGGATCGACGGACGCCCCGGCGGAGGGCTCGGAGGAGGGGTCACCGGAGGAGCCGGGTGAACCGGAGGAACCGGAGGAACCGGAGGAACCGGAGGAGGGGCCGGGGCGCGCCGGTTCCGCGTCGGCCGGGAAGGCTTCCGCCGTACTCATGCCGGGCGCTCCTTCCCGTCCGCTGCCGCAAGGGCGGTGCATGGGCCCGCTCGGTCTCCACGCCCCGGGTCCGCCCGGGGTGTCTCCCATCCTCTCTCCACTCCCCCGGACCGGCAGCGCAGCCGCCCGTCGATACGGCCGTACGACGGACCGGCGGGCGGGCACACCGCCCGTCCGGGTGCGCGGGAACGGGGAGCGCGGTGTATCCAGGAGTCATGGACCATCGGCCGCCGCATCCGAGCCATCGCCACGTCGGCGAGCCCCGCCTGCCGCTGCTGGCGGTTCCCTTCGGTCTGATCGCGGTCGTGACGGTGGTCGACGTCCTGGCGCCGCCCGATGTCCACCTGGGGCCGTTCCTCGTCGCGGCCCCGGCGATCACCGCCTCGTTCGCCGGGCCGCGGATGACGGGGTTCGTCGGCGCGGTGGCCGTGCTGGCCCAGGTAACGGTGGCGGTGTCACGGACGACCGCCACCGATCTGAATCACACCTTCCAGATCATTGCCCTGGTGTTGATCTCGGCCTTCGTCACGTTCTTCGCACACCTGCGCGAGGTCCACGAGAAGCAGCTGATCCAGCTCCGCTCGGTCGCCGAGGCGGCACAGGAGGTGGTCCTGCGCCCGCTCCGCGACCGGATGGGCCCGCTGCGCCTGGCTTCCGTCTACCTCGCCGCAGAGGCCGAGGCCCAGATCGGCGGGGACCTGTACGCCGCCATCCGCACCCCGCACGGCACCCGGCTGATCATCGGCGACGTCCGCGGCAAGGGCCTGGAGGCGGTCGGGGACGCCGCACTCGTGCTCGGCGCCTTCCGGGCCGTCGCTCACCGGGCGGCGGACCTGCCGACGCTGGTCGCCGACCTGGAGGCGGCCGTGGCCGCCGACCCGGACGGCGCGGGCGAGCCGGCCGGCGAACCCGGCGAGGCGTTCACGACGGCGGCGGTGGTGGACGTCCCCGATCAGGAGATGACGGTACGGCTCATCAGCTGCGGCCATCCACCGCCCCTACTGCTGCGCGGCGGCCGGGTCGTCCCCCTTGAGGTGGACCACCCGGCGCCGCCGCTGGGCCTGACGCAGTTCGTGGACACCGGCTTCGCCCCGCAGTCCTTTTCCTTCGAGCCGGGCGACATGATCCTGCTGTACACGGACGGGGTCATCGAGGCCCGTGACTCCGCCGGCGCCTTCTACCCCCTGCCGGAGCGCGCCGCCGACTGGCCGGGCGACGGCCCGGACGCGCTGCTACGGCATCTGTGCGCGGACCTGCTGGCCCATTCCCCGGGCGGCAGCCTGGGCGACGACGCGGCGATGGTCGCCATCGAGCGCGTCAGCGGCCGCTCCTGACCCGGCGCGTCCCGCACTCCGGACCATCGACGCCAACTCCGCGCGCGTGTCGGCCAGTTGTCCGGATTTGAGCTCGTTCGTGAGAAGCATACGGACCGACCCTCCGGGATGATTCGCCCGGGGGCCCTCGTACAACAGGGTGGTGAGGCCATCGAATTCACGGAAGGAAACGGCTCTTCGTGAACATGAAACGCCTCGCACCCATGCTCGCCGCCGCCGGACTCATCGCCACCACCGTCCCCCTGCTCTCCGCGACCGGGGCCTCCGCCGCCCCGGCCGCCGAGTACACGCCGCAGAAGCCCGCGTGGCAGCGGTGCAGCCCCGACCGGCCCGCCGCGTACGAGTGCGCGACGATCAAGGTGCCGCTCGACTACCGGCGCCCCCAGGGACGCACGATCGATCTCGCGATATCGCGGATGAAGAGCGAGAACCCGGCCAAGCGGCACGGCGCCATGCTGCTCAACCCGGGCGGCCCGGGCGGTTCGGGGCTCGATCTGCCGCTGATGATGGACGAGTTGATGCCCAAGGACGTGCGCGACCAGTACGACCTCATCGGCTTCGACCCGCGTGGGGTCGGCGCCTCCACCCCGATCACCTGCGGGCTGACGGACACCGAGCAGAACATCGACCGGCCGTACAAGGAGGAGACGTTCCAGGCGGACGTGGCGTGGGCGCGCACGGTCGCGGAGAAGTGCCGCGAGAAGGCGGGCTCGGTGCTGCCGTTCGTCACCACCCGCAACAGCGCGCGCGACATGGACGCGATCCGCGCCGCGCTGGGCGAGAAGAAGATCTCGTACGTCGGCTACTCGTACGGCACGTACCTCGGCGCGGTGTACACGCAGATGTTCCCGAGCCGCAGCGACCGCATCGTGCTGGACAGCGGCGTGGACCCGCAGCGCATCTGGCGGGGCATGATCCAGGTGTGGGCGACGGAGGCGGAGCCGGCGTTCAAGCGGTGGACGCAGTGGACGGCCGAGCGCTCGACCGAGTACGGGCTCGGCGCCACCCCGGACGCGGTCTCCAAGACCTTCTGGGACCTCGTGGCCCGGGCCGACCGGGAACCGATCGAGTTCGAGGGCACGAAGCTCACCGGTGACGACATCCGCACCTCTCGGGCGCTGTTCTTCTACCCCTCGCAGGCGGCGCCCCTCGTCAAGGCGCTCAAGGACGCGGCCGACGGGAAGCCCGTCACGCTCACCCCGTCCCAGCGGGAGCTGCTCAAGCCGGCCGCCGAGCCCGCTTCGGACAACGGGACGGCCGTGTTCCTGGCCGTGGTGTGCGGGGACACCGAATGGCCGCGCTACCCCGAGCAGTACGAGCGGGAGGCCGCCAAGGACAAGGTCAAGTACCCGCTGTACGGGGACTTCGCCTCGAACATCAAGCCGTGTGCCTACTGGCAGCGGCCGATCGAGCCCCCGACGGCGATGAAGACGAAGACGAACGTACTGACCGTGCAGAACGAGTGGGACTCCCAGACCCCGCTGGTCAGCGGCCAGGGCCTGCACAAGGCGCTCAAGGGCTCGCGGATGGTGCTCGCACAGGGCGGTGAGGGCCACGGCGTGTACCTCGTCGACCCGAACTCCTGCGTCAACGCCCCGGTCAGCTCCTACCTGACGACGGGCAAGCTGCCCGCAGAGGACGTGACCTGCCGGGCGGCGCCGGGCGCCGGCGAGCGCCGGGCGGAGATCGCCCCGCCCTCGCCGCAGCGCTTCCCGACCCTCACCGACGGGAGGTTCTGACCCTTCCCGGGCTCCGGCCGCCGCTCAGGACGCCTCCACGGCGGCCTTGATGCGGCGGCCGAAGTCCGGTGCGTCCTTGCGGGCCGCGCTCAGTGCGAAGCCCACGAGCAGCTTCCCGAATCCGTGTCCTTCGAGCGTGTTGAAGATGCGGACCCGGGTGCGGTCACCAGGGAGGGCCTCGAAGTCGTAGCCGCCCTCCGCGGTGACCAGGTTCCTGCTCTGCTCCGTCCAGCGGATCAGCCGCGGCGGCTCGAAGGCGGTGATGCGGAACTCGCGGCCGGTCTTCATCCCGGCGTCCTTCACCGTGCTGCGGAAGACCGTGCCGACACCGGTCTGACCGTCGGGGGTCCTGCTGATCTCCTGGACCCGCGGGCTGAACTTCGGGTCGTTGCGGCCGTCGGCCAGGTAGGCGAAGACCTCCCCGACGGGCCGGTCGATCTCGGCGGTGGCCTCGAACTGTCCGGACATGGCTGCTGCTCCTCCGTACGCTTCCCCCGATCCACGATCGCAGACCGGCCCCCTCCGCGCGCGGCGCGCGGAGGGCCGTGCGGGCTGGTCTCAGGGGCGCTCCGGGCGCCGCGGGGCGTCGACCGCAGCGCGGGCCGGGGAGCCGGCCACCACGTCCCGGGCCGGGGCGGCCGTGACCCGGCTGCCCCGCAGCGGGGTCAGTAGCCCCGCACCGACGATGAGTAGGCAGAACACCCCGGCGGCCACGCTGACCGCCGGGACCCCGTACCGGGCGGCCAGTACGGTGAGGGCGGCCGCGCCCACCGGGCCCGATGCGTTGTGGACGGTCCAGAAGGCGGAGGTGACCCGCCCGAGCAGCGGGTCCGGGGTCACCTCCTGGCGCAGGGTCATCGAGCAGACCCCGCCGAGGGTCATCCCGAACATGAACACGGCGGCCAGTAGGGCGATCACCGGCAGGCTGTGGCTGACGCCGGTCCCCGCCACCGCCGCGCCGACCAGGGCGACGGAGCCCAGCCAGCAGGCGCCGAACCCGAAGACCCTGCGCAGGGGCGCGGCGGCGAAGGCCGCGCCGACGACGCCCAGGCCGCTCGCGGCGATGACGTAGCCGACGGTGGCCGCGTCCTGGCCGAGTTCGTGTTGGATCCGGTAGACCAGCAGGTCGGTGGCGCCCATGGTGACGAAGGTCAGGAGCGTGAGCAGGACGGTCAGCGGGCGCAGCACGGGGTGGCTCCACAGGAAGCGGAAGCCGACCACGAACATCTCCCGCAGCTTTGCGGGTTCGGCGGCGCGCGGCTTCGCAGCGGGCGGCTCGGCGGCGGGCGGCTCGGCGGATCCGTCCCGCTCGAAGGCCACCCACCGCAGGCTCACGGCGGAGACCAGGAAGGTCGCGCCGTCCACCCCCAGTCCCCAGTCCGCGCCCACCCCGGCGGCGAGGAAACCGGCCGCCGCGGGCCCGCACAGGGTTCCGACGGCGAAGGTGCCCATCAGCCGGCCGTTGGCGGCGGTCAGGTCATCGGCGCGCACCAGGCCGGGCACCGCGGTCACGTACGCCACGTCGAACAGCGTCTTCAGGGCGGTGACCAGTGCCGTCAGTACGTACAGCACCCAGATCCGCGGCCCGGCCAGCCAGATGAGGGGCACGGCGCCCAGCAGCAGCGCCCGTACGAGATCGCAGGTGATCATCAGACGGCGCCGGTCCGTGCGGTCCACCACGTGTCCGGCGAACACCCCGGTCACGATGCTGGTGACGCCCGTGACGACCGTGATCAGGCCCATCTGGACGACGGACCCGGTGGCGTCGTAGACCAGCAGGGGCAGGGCGAGCAGCGAGATCGATCCGCCGAGGACCGACAGGGCCTGGCCGAGCCAGAAGACGTTGAAGTCCCGGTTGCGCCAGAGCGAGGAGTGGTGGGCCGGCACCCGCGCTCAGCCCAGCAGGGCGTAGACGGTCGACGCCGTGGCCGCCGGTTCCTGCGCGCCCTCGGGGGTCATGGTGATGTCGGCGAAGGCCATCCGCTTGCCCAGTTTGGTCACCCGGACCTCGATCAGCACGTCCGCGGCGAGCACCGGCCGCTGGAAGCTGGTCGACTGCTGGACGGTGGTCATCGGCCCGTACGCCCCGCGCGCGGCGGAGATCGCGATGACGGTGGCGGTGTCGGCGGCAGCCATCAGCGCCTGCCCGGACAGGCCGCCGCCGTCCCTGACCAACGCCTCCGACCAAGGCAGCCGCAGCACGGCGTGCCGCTCGCCGGTCTCCTGGACGGTCAGCCCGAGGGCGAGCACCCAGGGGGCGAAGTTGTCGGCGAGGATCTTGTCTGCGTCTGTGGGTGTCAGGGTCACCCGGAGATTGTGGCGGCCCGCCCCGGGCCGCACAACACCATTGATCCGTCAGGGCAGTACGCGCTCCGGCCGGTCCGGCGCACCGACGTCGGCCCGAGCTTCGGCCCCCGGCCGAGGACCAGTGCCGGGGGCCGCTGCCAGACGGCCAGTGCCGGGTGGCCAGTGCCAGACGGCCGCTGCCGGGACGCCGGTACCGAGACGCCGGTACCGAGACGCCGGTACCGGGACGCCGCGCCCGCACCGCGGTGGCGGTGCGGGCACCGGCTCCCGGCGCGGGTCAGAGGCTCGCCGCCAGTTCCGTGCCCTGGCGGATCGCCCGCTTGGCGTCCAGCTCGGCGGCCACGTCGGCGCCGCCGATCAGGTGCGGCCGTCCGCCGGCCGCGAGCAGGGCCTCGTACAGGTCGCGGCGCGGCTCCTGGCCGGTGCAGAGCACCACCGTGTCGGCGGGGACGAGCCTCTGCTCTCCGTCGACGGTGATGTGCAGGCCCTCGTCGTCGATCCGGTCGTACGTGGCACCCGCGACCGAGACGACACCGCGGTGCTTGAGCTCCGCGCGGTGGATCCAGCCGGTGGTGGTGCCGAGGCCGGCGCCGACCTTGGTGGTCTTGCGCTGCAGGAGGTGGACCTGGCGCGGGGGCGCGGGCCGCTCGGGCGCGGTGAGGCCGCCGGGACCGGTGTACGCGGTGTCGACGCCCCAGTGGCGGAAGTACGTCTCGGGGTCCTGGGAGGCCCCCTCGCCGCTGTCGGTGAGGAACTCGGCGACGTCGAAGCCGATGCCGCCGGCGCCGACGACGGCGACGCGCTCGCCGACGGGGGCGCCGTCGCGCAGGACGTCGAGGTAGCTGACGACGTTGGCGTGGTCGACGCCCTCGATGTCGGGGATCCGGGGGGTGACGCCGGTGGCGACGACGACCTCGTCGTAGCCCTGGAGCGTCTCGACGTCGGCGCGGGTGCCCAGACGGACGTCGACGGCGCGTGCTTCGAGCTGGGTGCCGAAGTAGCGGATGGTCTCCTCGAACTCCTCCTTGCCCGGGATGCGGCGGGCGATGTCGAGCTGTCCGCCGATGTGGCCGGAGGCCTCGAAGAGGGTGACGGTGTGGCCGCGTTCGGCGGCGGATACGGCGCAGGCGAGCCCGGCCGGGCCGGCGCCGACGACGGCGACGCGCTTCTTCAACTGCGTGGGCGAGAGTACGAGTTCGGTCTCGTGGCACGCGCGCGGGTTGACCAGGCAGCTGGTGATCTTGCCGCTGAAGGTGTGGTCGAGGCAGGCCTGGTTGCAGCCGATGCAGGTGTTGATGGTCTCGGATCGGCCCGCGGCGGCCTTGGCGACGAAGTCGGCGTCGGCGAGGAAGGGGCGGGCCAGCGAGACCAGGTCGGCGCGACCGTCGGCGAGCAGTTCCTCGGCGATCTCCGGGGTGTTGATGCGGTTGGTGGTGACGAGGGGGACGGAGACCGCGCCCATCAGCCGCTTGGTGACCCAGGTGTACGCGCCGCGCGGGACGGAGGTGGCGATGGTGGGGATGCGGGCCTCGTGCCAGCCGATGCCGGTGTTGATGATCGTGGCGCCGGCGGCCTCGATCTCCTTCGCGAGGTGGACGACCTCGTCGAGGGTGGAGCCGCCGGGGATCAGGTCGAGCATCGAGAGGCGGTAGATGAGGATGAAGTCCTCGCCGACGGCGGCGCGGGTGCGGCGGACGATCTCCAGCGGGAAGCGCACGCGGTTCTCATAGGCGCCGCCCCAGCGGTCGGTGCGCTTGTTGGTGGCGGCGGCGATGAACTCGTTGACCAGGTAGCCCTCGGAGCCCATGATCTCGACGCCGTCGTACCCGGCGAGCTTGGCGAGGCGGGCGGCGCGGACGAAGTCCTCGATGGTGCGCTCGACATCGATGTCGGTCAGCTCGTTCGGGACGAAGGGGCTGATGGGGGCCTGGATGGCGCTCGGGGCGACCAGGTCCTTGTGGTAGGCGTAGCGGCCGAAGTGGAGGATCTGCATCGCGATCTTCCCGCCCTCGGCGTGCACGGCCTCGGTGATCACCCGGTGTTCGGCGGCCTCTTCCTCGGTGGTGAGGCGGGATCCTCCCTCGAAGGGGCGGCCGGCGTCGTTCGGGGCGATGCCGCCGGTGACGATCAGGCCGGCGCCGCCGCGGGCGCGCTCGGCGTAGAAGGCGGCGAGGCGCTCGAAACCGCCCGCGTGCTCTTCCAGGCCGGTGTGCATCGAGCCCATGATCACGCGGTTCGGCAGGGTGGTGAAGCCGAGGTCCAGGGGGCTCAGCAGGTGCGGGTACCGGCTCTGGGAACTCATGAGGGGCGCCTCCTCGCGCGGGGGTGATGAACCTGTTCTAGCGAGGAGGTGGAGGTTTTGCAACTAGGTGCATAACCGGGAACGGGTCCCCGCGATCACCGCCGCCGCCCGGAGCCCGTAACCCCGGGGCCGGGCCGCCGCCCCCTGTGGCGCAGTTCACTGCCGCCCCCGCACGGGTAGCGTCTGCCGGATGATCACTCAGCACACGGTGACCGTGAACGGGATGCGCCTGGCGTACGAGGTCTCCGGCCCTCCGAACGGCGACCCGCTGCTCCTGCTGCCCGCGCTGGGCGAGTGCGCGGGCGACTGGGCCCCCGTACGGGAGGTCCTCGACCGGGAGCGCCGGGTGTACGCCGTGGACCTGCGCGGGCACGGCCGCAGCGACCGGCCCGGCGACTACTCCCTGGAACTCATGCGGGACGACGTCCTCGGCCTCCTCGACGCCCTCGGCCTGGACCGGGTGGACCTGGTCGGCCATTCCATGGGCGGGGTCGTGGCCCACCTCGTCGCGCAGGCGCGGCCTTGGCAGGTGGTCCGGCTGGTCCTGGAGGACGCCCCCGCGCCGCTGCCGCGGGAGGCGCGGGCCCCGGTCCGCCCCGAGGGGGAGCTGCCCTTCGACTGGGAGATGGTGCTCGCGGTCCGCGCCGGGCTCGACCGGCCGGACCCCGCCTGGCTCGCGGGCCTGGGGCGGATCACGGCCCCGACCCTGGTGGTGGCGGGCGGCCCGACGAGCCACGTACCGCGGGAGAGCATCGCCGAACTGGTCCGCCGCATCCCCGGCGCCCGCCTGCACACCATCCCTGCGGGCCACCTGATCCACGCGACGGCCCCCCGCGAATTCAACGCGGTGCTCACGGAGTTCCTCGGGGACCCCCGGACGCCGGAACGGCCCGGCGTTCGCTGACTAGGGTGAGAAGGCCACGGGACCTCGGCGCGAGCCTTCGCCGAGGTCCTCGCAACGACCGCGGGCGGCTGGCACCCGGGGCGCCGGAGCCGCCGCGCACCGTACTGGCCGCCGGACAGCGCAACCACCACCGCTGCCCGGGGGCCTGGAGGGCCGCCGCGGGCACCGGCGGGGGCACCGGCGGGGGCACTACAGGTCGATCGAGCGGTACTCGTCGAGCACCGTGAAGCCGGTGCTGTCGTACAGCCGCATCGCGACCTCGTTGCCGCCGAAGACGTTCAACATCATCGCCTCGTCGCCGCCCTGCCGGGTGGCCCACGCGCCGACGGCCATCGCGGACCGGCCGTAGCCCCTGCCGCGGTGCTCCTCGTACACCTCCAGCGAGAAGCCGAAGGTCACGCCCGGCAGGAAGCCGTGGTTCACCCAGCCCGTGCCGACCACCTCCCCGCCCACCTCCATCGCGTAGAACGCGTGGCCCGGCGTCCGGTAGCCCTGCGGGAGGTGGCGGGCGAAGTCCTCGTCGGACTTCGCCTTGGCCTGCTCCGGGGTCAACGCCCCGGCCCGGACGATGTCCGCGACGTACCCCGCCTCCTCCCCGGCGTACCAGCCCGGATACTCCTCCTCGGTGAGCCGGCGGACCGTCAGGCCCGCCGGCAACTCGGGCCGCTCGACCACGGCGCGCATCCGGTTCTGCCCTCGTACGGGGTAGTCGGCGAACGCCCCCGGCCCGCCCGTGAGCCGCACCTCCACCCGCTGCGCGCCGCGCTCGGCGCACCACCGCTCGGCCCACTCGCGCCCCCGCGGCACCGTCAGGTCGTGGATCCGGCCGACGGTCGCCCCGTTGTCCTGCGTCACCTCGACCGCGATCCAGCCGGTGCCGTCCGTGGCCACCGTCCAGTCCTCGACCCCCCGTACCGCCCGTTCCAGCAGGGCACGGGCCAGCGGCTCCGAGCATCCGGCGGCCCGGTACCCGTCCAGTACGCGGGCCTCGAACCCGTTGCGCCACGCGTCCCGGTCGGGGGCGGTCTCGATCCCGTTCATCCGGACAGCCTACTCACGGGGGCGGCACAGGCGGACCGTGACGATCTGGAACGGACGCAGCGTGAGCGAGGTGGTGCCGTCCGGGGCCGGCGCGCCCACCGCCGAGCCGTCCAGGGGGCGTTCCAGGAGGTCGCTCTCGACCGCCGCCGTGATCGGGAAGCCCGGTGCGAGGGTGGCCGTGGCGCGGCCGCCGCGGGACTCGTAGAGGCGGACGATCACGTCGCCGCTGCGGTCCTCGGCCAGTTTGACCGCCTCGACCACCACCGCGTCCTCGTCCACCGCGACCAGCGGGGCGACCGGGCCCGCGCCGGGGACCACCCGTTCCGGCAAATTCAGCGCGTGGCCCTCGCGCACCGCGTCCGCGATCTGCGCGCCCGGCGCCAGCGAGAAGCGCAGGGTGTGGGCGCCCTGGTCGGTCTCCGGGTCCGGATAGCGCGGGGCCCGCAGGAGGGAGAGGCGGACGGTGGTGGTCTGTCCGCCGTCCGGCCGCACGTCGCGCGTCACGTCGTGGCCGTACGTGGAGTCGTTGAGGACCGCGGTGCCCCATCCCGGCTCTTCCACGTGGATCCACCGGTGCGCGCAGATCTCGAACTTGGCCGCCTCCCACGAGGTGTTGGTGTGGGTCGCCCGGTACACGTGCCCGAACTGGGTCTCGGAGGCGGACCGTTCGGCCTTCACGTCGAGCGGGAAGGCGGCCTTGAGGAACTTCTCCGTCTCGTGCCAGTTCACCTCCGTCACCATGTCCACCGTCTTGGCCCCGGCGCGCAGGGTGATCGACTGGACGGCCGACGAGTGGCCGAAGGACCTGCCGATGCGGACCGTCACCGCGTCCGGTCCGGCTTCCACCACCGCCGGCGCGTCCGCCCCGACGAGGTCGGTGACGCTGTTGCGGTAGAAGGCGTCGATGTCCCACGCGTCCCACATGTTCGGGAAGTCGGGGTGGATCTGGAGCAGGTTCGCGGCCTGCCCCGGCGCCACCGCCTCGCGGCGCGCCTCCAGGTCGTACGCGGACACGATCAGTCCGCGGCCGTCGACCTCCACCAGCAGCCGCCCGTTGGCCAGGACGTACCCGCCGCCGTGCCGCTCCTCCACGGTGACCGGCTGCCCCGTCCCCTGCGGCACGCCCGCGCCGCCCGCCGGGATGCCGCGCCGGGCGTGCGGGGCGCAGTTGAAGACCAGCTCGGTGGTGCCCTCCCCGGCCAGGGCCAGCTGGGCGGCCAGGGCGATCCCGCGCAGCTCCTCGCGCACCTTCGCGTACGTCGCGCGCGCCTCGCGGTGCACCCAGGCGATGGACGATCCGGGCAGGATGTCGTGGAACTGGTGGAGCAGCACTGTCTTCCAGATCCGCTCCAGGTCCTCGTACGGGTACCCGTACCCCGGCACCCGGACCGCGGCGGTGGCCGCCCAGAGCTCGGCCTCGCGCAGCAGTGATTCGCTGTGCCGGTTGCCCTGCTTGGTCTTGGCCTGCGAGGTGTAGGTGCCGCGGTGCAGCTCCAGGTACAGCTCGCCGGCCCAGACGGGCGCGTCCGGGTACTCGGCGAGCGCCTTCTCGAAGAACGCGTCGGGCCGTTCGATCTCGACGCGCGGGGAGCCTTCGAGGTCCCGCTGCCGACGGGCCCGGGCCAGGTGCTCGCGGGTGGGGCCGCCGCCGCCGTCGCCCCAGCCGAAGGGCACCAGGGAGCGCGAACCCCGGCCCTTCTCGCGGTAGTTGCGGGCGGCGTGTGCCAGCTGCGTGCCCCCGAGATCGCTGTTGTAGGTGTCGACGGGCGGGAAGTGGGTGAAGACGCGGGTGCCGTCGATGCCCTCCCACCAGAAGGTGTGGTGCGGGAAGGCGTTCACCTGCGACCAGCAGATCTTCTGGGTCAGGAACCACTTCGAGCCGGAGAGCTTCACGATCTGCGGCATCGCGGCGGTATACCCGAACGAGTCGGGCAGCCACACGTTGTGGGTGTCGATGCCGAACTCGTCCAGGAAGAACTTCTTCCCGTACAGGAACTGTCGGGCCATGGCCTCGCCGCCGACCATGTTGGTGTCGGACTCCACCCACATGCCGCCGACCGGCACGAACTGCCCGTCCGCGACCTTCTTCTTGACCCGCTCGAAGAGCTCGGGCCGGTGCGTCTTGATCCAGTCCAGTTGCTGCGCCTGCGACATCGCGAAAACGAACTCGGGGTGCCCGTCCATCAGGTTGACCACGTTGGACGCGGTCCGGGAAACCTTGCGGACCGTCTCGCGCAGCGGCCACAGCCACGCGGAGTCGATGTGGGCGTGGCCGACCGCGCTGATCCGGTGCGCGGAGGCGTTGGCGGGGGCGGCGAGCACCCGGGCGAGTCGCGAGCGGGCGGTGGCCGCCGTCCCGGGGACGTCGTCCAGGTCCACCGCGTCGAGGGCGGTCTCAAGCGCCCGCAGGATCTCGTGGCGCCGTGCGTCGCCCTCGCCGAGCTGCACCATCAGGTCGTGGAGGACCTCCAGGTCCTGGACGAGTTCCCAGACCTCGGTCTCGAAGACGACGAGGTCCATCCGGGCCAGCCGGTACAGGGGCTCGTCACCGCTGGTCTGCAGGTCGCCCTCGTACGTCGCGCGGTGGTCGACCAGGACGGGGTTGGAAGCGGCTTCCACGTACCACTCGACCCGCTCGCCGCCGGCCGCCGCGTCGGCGACGCGCACCCAGTCGTTGTACGGGTTGAGCGCCTTGACCACCGACCCGTCGCAGGTGTGGACGAGCCCCTCGCACTGGAAGCCGGGCATCATCCGGTCGAAGCCCAGGTCAAGGACGGCTTCGACCGTACGGCCGGCCCACTCGGCCGGGACGGTGCCGGTCACCTTGAACCAGGTGGTGCCCCAGGCCGGGCCCCAGCCCTCGCCGATCGCGCAGGGCCCGTACGGGGCCGCCAGGCCCTCGGTGACGGGCACGGGCTCGCCCGGGGCCTCCCAGCGCCCGATCTCCAGGGCGACCGGGCGGGAGTGGACGGCGGGCTTGATGCGCTCCTTGAGGACCCGGCGCAGGCGGTGTTCGGTGATGCTGCGGTCGTCGTGCATGACGGCTGCTCCAAGGGGAGGGAGGTCGCGAACGGCAGGAAGGGGGTGGGGGCGCGGGCGGGGGCTCAGGTCTTGACGGCTCCTTCGCCCACTCCCTTGAAGAAGAAACGCTGGAGGGCGAAGAAGAGCAGCATCATCGGCAGGAGCGCCGCCATCGCGCCGGCTGCGATGATCCGCTGGTCGTTGGTGGTGGAGGCGCCGGCCAGGGTCTTCAGACCGAGCTGGAGGGTGTAGTGGTCGCTGTCGGTGAGCACCAGCAGGGGCCACAGGAAGTCGTCCCAGGCACCCATGAAGCTGGTGATGCAGACGACGGCCAGGGCTCCCTTGGCGGCGGGGAGGAAGAGCCGGGTGAAGCGGGTCCACTCGTTGGCGCCGTCCAGGACTGCGGACTCCTCCACCTCCTTGGGCACGGCGAGGAAGGCCGAACGCATGACCATGATGTTGAGGACGGAGACCGCGCCGGGCAGCCACACGCCGATGAGGGTGTCGACCAGGCCCATCTCGCGGACCGTCAGGAACATCGAGATCATCACGGACTCGAAGGGGAACATGAGGGTGGCCACCAGCACCGTGAAGACGGTCTTGCGGCCCTTCCACGCGGCGCGGGAGAGTGCGTAGCCGCCCATCGCGGCGAACAGCACGTTCGAGGTGATCGCGAGGACGGCCACGACCAGGGTGTTGCCGACGTACTGCAGGAGCGGGAACGAGTCGGCGACCAGGACGTAGTTGTCGAGGGTGGGCCGCGCGGGCAGCACGCCGTCGTACACGTTCTCGGTGCGACCGCGGATCGAGGTCAGGAACTGCCAGACGATCGGCCCGAGCATCACGACGAGCATCACGACCAGAGTGGCGTACCGGGCGGCGAGCCCGATCCGGCGGCTCACCCCTCGTCCCCCCGGGACAGGCGGCGGCCCAGCAGGCTGAAGGCCAGCGTCAGCAGGAACAGCAGGATCGAGATGGCCGAGGCGTAGCCGGTCTCGCCGGAGAAACCGAGGCCGACCTGCCGGATCAGGAAGGGCAGGGTGCGGGCGCCGCCGCCGGGGCCGCCGCTCTCGCCGCCGAGGATGTAGATCTCCGTGAAGACGCGCAGTGCGGAGATCGCGGAGAGCGTGCCGACCAGCAGCATCATCGGCTTCACCTGCGGGACGGTGATGCTGAGGAAACGGCGGACCGGGCCGGCGCCGTCGAGGGCGGCCGCCTCGTGGAGGGAGGCGGGCACGTTCCCGAGCGCGGCCAGGTAGAACACCATGTAGTAGCCGAGTCCCTTCCACACGGTCACGATCATGGCGGAGACCAGCAGCATGGTGCTGTCCGTCAGGAACGGAACCGGCTCCGAGACGATGCTCAGCTTCAGGAACACGGTGTTGACGAGCCCGTCGCTGCGCAGCACCCACTGCCACATCAGGCCGACGACCACGGCCGAGGCGATCACGGGCGTGTAGAAGGCGGAGCGGAAGAACCCGATGCCGGGGATCTTCGCCTGCACGAGCACGGCGAGTGCGAGCGGCAGGAAGACCAGGCACGGCACGACGACCACGAGGTAGAGGACGCTGTTGCCGGTGGCGACCCAGAAGTCGGGGTCGGCGAAGGCCCGGGTGTAGTTGTCGAAGCCGACGAAGGTGCCGCCGCGCAGGATCTGCGCGTCGGTGAGGGACAGGATGACGGTGTTGACGAACGGCCAGAGGCTGAACAGCGCCACCATCACCAGGCCGGGTGCGAGGAAGAGGTAGGGAGTCCACCACGTGCGGTGGACCAGCCCGGTCTCGGCCTCCATGGCCGCCAGGGCCTTGCGGCGCCGCCGGCGGGCCGCCCGGTCGCCGGGGGCGGCGGGATCGGTGCGCCCGAGGGGGTCCGCGGTGGAGTCGGCGGGGTCGACTGAGGCAGCGGGGTCGGCCGGGCTCCCGCCGGGGTCTCCCGGTTGCGCGGCTGCGGCGTACGCGGCGCGCGTCATTGCCGCGCCGACTTGGCGAGCAGCTGGTTCGCCTCCTCCTGGGCCTTGCGTACGGCCGCCTTCGGGTCCTGCTCGCCCTGGATCGCCTTCTGCATCTCGCGGACGACCGCGTCGCCGACCTGGTTGGTCCACTGGACGGGGGTGTTGGCGTCGAGTGCGGCGCTCTTCAGCTGCTCGGCGCCGACCGCGCGGGCCACCGTCTCGGCGTCCTTGCCGTCGCCCCGGTCCGCGAAACGCGGATCGGCCAGGCCCCGGGCGTTGGACGGGTAGATGGTCGCGTTCTTGGAGAACTCCACCTGGTTGGGCCCGTTGGTGACCCACTTGGCGAACTCGGCTGCTGCGTCGAGGTGTTCCGTGCCCTTCTTGATGCCGAGCGACTGGGCGTAGATGCCGATGTGGCCGAGCGTGCCGGTGACCGCCCCCGCGACCTGGGTGCCCGCGTAGATCTGCGGCGCGTTCTGCTTGATGTCCTTGACGAAGCCCGGGGAGCCGGGGCCGAAGACGAGTTTCCCGCCGCCGTAGAGCTGGTTGATGTCATCGGCCTTGAGGAGGGACTCCTTGGGCATGGCGCCCTTGGCGTACAGGGCCTTCATCCGCTCGACCCACTCGACGGCCTTCGGGGTGTCGAAGACGAACCGGTCCTGCTTCCCGTTCAAGATCGGTACGCCCATCTTTTGCCAGTCCCCGGGGAGCCGGCCCTTGGGATCGGCCATGAAGGCGGAATACCGGCCGCCCGACGCGGCGGCGATCTTGTCGGCGTAGTCGAAGAACTGCTCGACGCTGGTCGGCGGCTTCGCCGGGTCCAGCCCGGACTTCTCGAACAGCTCCTTGTTGTACGTGAGGATCTCCGGGGTCACGTACCACGGGTAGGCGTACACGCCGTTGCCCTTGCCGGGGAGCTTGAACTGCTCCCAGGAGCCGGGGACGTACTCCTCGGCGACCTCCGGATCGAGCTCGGCGACGTCGGCGAGCAGGCCGCGGTCGCCGAGGAGTTGGAAGGAGTCGGTGGACAGGTTGACCACGTCGGGGAGGGCGCCGGCCTGCGCGTCGGCGACGAGCTTCTCGTTGTAGCCGTCGCCGGGCACGTCCTCCCATCTGACCTTGGCCTCGGGGTACTTCTTCTCGAAGGCGTCGATGACGCCCTGGACGTACGCGGTGAACTTGGGCTTGAGCTGGAGGGTGCGGAAGGTGATCTCGCCGGACACCTTGCCGCTCTTGCGGGCCTGCGGCACCTCCGTGGCGCCACCGCTCACTCCACAGGCGGCGAGCGGGAGGAACGTGCCGACCACGAGCGTGGCGATGGCAGCACGGGTCGCGTTCGAACGGGTCATCGTCGCCACCTTCAGGGGGAGTTCCGGCCTCGCTGCCGGAGCGCGCAGCCCACGCTGACCCCACATCGCGACGTCGTCAATGCGGCCGAAGTCCCGATGGGCGGGTATCCATGGGTACCGAATCACCGCACCGGCCCGGCAGGCAGAGGAAAGTCTCGGAGTCAATACCGCAACGACCTGGACTAATGCGCTTTAGTTCTAAACCTGTCGGAGGTGATATCGATTCCATAACGAACCCGCTCCCGGGTCGGATTTTGACTTCTTACGGGCGGTCGAACGAGCCCGTGCACTAATGCGGTTTACCTGGGGTGCACCGTCAAAGTCCGTTGCGCGCCGGGCGCTCGAACGACTAGGTTCCCGAGAACGGCGTGTAGCTCAGCAGCCAGAGCACCGACCTGCACAGTCGGAGGGCGCAGGGGCAGGACCTGCCACGCCGGCCATGAACGAGAAGACCGACCAGCAGCCCCCCGCCGGTTCCCCGCTCCCCGCGGCCGTCCGGGCCGGGGCCCGGATGCGCCACTGGTTGCGCGCGCTGTCCGACACGGACCGCGCCCGCCCCGCCGACGGCGGGCCGCTGCGCCCGTACGAGCTGGAAGCCGCCCGGCGGGCCGGCGTACCCGCCACGCGCCTGGACCTCTTCGCGCACTTCCTCGGCGGGGACGGCCTGCGCACCCTCTGGTCACTGCTGGACAGCGGACGGTACGAGGTCACCCTGCCCGAGGAGGCCGCCCTGCTCACGGTCGCCTGGCTGGTACGGGCCGGCGACGACGACGCCGCGGAGGAACTGGTGGCGCAGCTGCGCCCGTTCGCCGACCGGCTTCCCCTCACCCCGCGCCCTGCGGACCTCCCCGCCCCGCCGGCCGACGCCGTGCGCCGCCGGAGCGCCGCCGAGGCCTCGATCGTCCTCGGCCTGCGCAAGCCGAACCCCGCCGTCGAGGCACAGCGCGAAGCGCTCTCCGTCTGGCGGCCCATCGAGGACGAGCTGCTGGCCCACCGGCTGCGCGCCGACTCCGAAGGGCACGGCGCGCAATGGCGTGCCGACGGCGCCGCCCTGCTGGAGCGCTACGCGGACCTGGCCGCCCGACACACCCGGTGCACCGGGCACCTCGACCCCAAGTCCAACCCCGCCATCCTGCGGCGCGCACTGGCCGAAGCGGTCGCGGGACGTCCTGCGGACCCCCGGCTGGCCGGTCTGCTGCGCCACGCCGTCACCTCGATGGTCGCCAAGCGGGGACGGCCCGGGTCCCCCGAGCACACGAGGCTGCGCGAGGTCCAGGCCGCGCAAGCCGCCCGGCCCGCGCACCACGAGCTGGCGGCGCTGGCCCGGCACCGGCTCTGCGCGCCGGACGCGGACCGTGCGGCGCCCGGGGCGGGCCGACTGGAGGGCCCCGTGACCGCCGAGGAGGCCGCACGGACGAGCCTGCCCGCCGGGACTGCGCTGCCCCCGGCGGTCCGCGCGCTGCTCGCCGGAATCCGCCCCACTGACGTGACCGCCCTGCTGGCGCAAGCGGCGGTGCCCTCCGCGGAGGTGCTGGCCGAGCTCGTCCCACAGCTCGCCACCACGCACACCGCCCGCGGATACGCCGACGAGCCGCTGCGCACGCTCTTGGCGGCAACGCACCGGTCCGGGGCGGCCCGTTCGACGGTGAACCACTGGTGGACGCCCGCCCGGCACGCCCGGACGGGTACCGCGCCCTGGGTCCGGGCGGTCGCGGCCCACGGCCCCGATCCGGTGGCGCAGGCGCGGCTGACACTGCGGGCGGTCGGCGAACTGGCCGTGGAGGCGTTCCCCGGCGCGGGGATCCCCGACCGGCTGGTGGGCACTCTCTCTTCGCTGGCCCAGCTGGCGCAACTGCCGGTCCGCTTCCTCTCGATGCCGCTCGCGAACTCGTTCTCGGGGGCCGTGAACCCGGATCTGTACCCGGCCGTGCACAACGCCGCCGACTTGCTCCGGGGCACGCCGTACGAGCGCTACTACGGCATCGACTACGCGGCGCTCCGGGAACGGGCGGCGGCGCAGGACGCGGTCGCGCTCATGGACCTGTGCGCCGGGCGCGCCGGCCTGCCGCAGCACCGGCGCACCGGCCAGGGCGGCCGACGGGACACCCCCCTCGCCCATGACGCGGCCGTCCAGGAACAGGCCCGCGTCCTCACCACGTTCAACATGGCCACGCTGGTCCGCGAGGTGGGCATCGAGCCGTCCTCCGGCTGGGACGGCCTGGCCCGCGGGGCGTTCACCGCGGCCCGCCGCCGGTCGGCCACCCCCAAGCGGACCGCCTGCGCCTGGCGGCAGCTGGTGTTCCACCTCTCGCTGTGCGGTGCGGACGAGCAAGCGGCGGTGCTCGTCTGGATCGACGCGGAGCTGGCCCGGCTCCCGCAGGCCGCCGCACGGCTCGCGCCCGCGCTCGCCCGGCTGCGCCTGGCCGCTACTTCATCCGGTACTCGACCTTCTCCGCGAGCTTGCCGTCCTTGAAGCAGAAGCGGAACACGGTCTCCGCGCCGCCCTCGGCGTCCGCGGCAGATATGTACCAGGAGCAGACGCTGCCTGCCGGTTCGGCCGGGCCGCCCGACTTCAGGGCGTCCTTGATGAAGCTCTCGCCGGACGGCATCTTGGCGCGGACCGCGTCCTCCGGGTCGCCGACGGCGACCGATTGGTAGACGCCGGGTTCGAGCATGGTCTTACCGGCGGCGTCGACGACCTTCCCGACGCCGAAGACCAGTGCCGCGGCGGCCGCGAGGCCGAGCACCAGCATCACTCCACAGCCGATCAGACAGCCCTTGCGCTGTGCCACGTCCGTTCCTCCGTACCTTGCAGATCTCGTTGACACTCAGACCTTCGCAAGGGTCGGGAGCCGCGCGCCGTCCTCCAAAGTCTTCGGCGCCCGCGACGATCGTCGTGGGCAGAGCCGTCAGTTCGAGGGGGCCGTCAGGTCGCCGGGGTCGGTGTTCGCGCCGCACAGGACGACGGCCACCCGCTCCCCCGGCGGCTCCGGTGCGGTGCGCAGGGCCGCCAGGGCCGTGGCCGCGCCCGCTTCCACCGCGATCCGGTGCTCCTCCCACAACGCGCGCCGGGCCCCGGTGATCGCCGCGTCCGGGACCAGGACGGACCGTACGTCGTCCTGCTGTGCAGCAGCCAGCGCGGCCGCCGAGACGCGGGTGGCGCCCAGCGAGTCGGCGGCGACCGAGTCCACGGTGACGTCGACGGGCCGGCCCGCCTCCAGGGCCGCGTTCAGTGCCCGGCAGTTCTCCGGTTCGGCGGCGATGACCCGTACGCCGTGCTCGCGGGCCGCGGCGGCGACACCGGCGAACAGTCCGCCGCCGCCGACCGCGACGACCACGGTGTCCAGGCCGGGCAGTGCGGCCCGGATCTCGTCCAGCAGCGTGCCGGCGCCCGCCGCGATGAGCGGGTGGTCGTAGGCGTGGCTGCTCAGCGCGCCGCTCGCCGCCGTGAACTCCCCGCACGCGGCCAGCGCTTCGGAGTACCGGTCGCCGACGAGCCGTACGTCGGCCCCGTACCCGCGCAGCCGCTCCACCTTCACGCGGGGCGCGGTGACGGGCAGGAACACGGTGGCGGGGACGGAGTGTGCGCGGGCCGCCCAGGCGCAGGCGAGGCCCGCGTTGCCGCCGGAGGCGATGGTGACCCCCGCCTCGGGGAGGGCGCCGGCGGCGTGGTGGGCGGCGAGGAAGTTGTGGGCGCCGCGGGCCTTGAAGGAGCCGGTGTGCTGGAGGTATTCCAGCGCGTACCAGACGCCGTCGGCGGCGGGCGCGACGGCGACCGGACGGACCGACCCGGCCAGCCGGTCGGCGGCGGCGCGTACCGCGGCGTAGTCGAGCTGCTGTTCCATGGCGGGTCCCTTCAGGCGGCGGTAGGCCGGTTGGCCTCGATCAGCTGGCGCAGGGCGCCGTAGTACACCTCGTGGTCGGTCAGGGCGGGCAGTACCTCGGCCAGTCCGCCCGAGAGCACGGGGAACCGCTCCGGATCCAGCGCTGCCAGGGCGGCCCGCGAGGCGGCGGTGGCCCCGGCCGGATCCCGGTGGTCCACGAAGGCGGCGCTGCCGAGGGTGAGCAGGTACATGCGGCGGTACGCGGTCATGGCCTCGGCGGGGGTCATCCCGGCGGCCGTGCTGTCGGCGAGCGCGGGCTCGACCAGCCGGGCGAGCAGCCGGCGGCCGAGCCAGGGGCGGCCGCCGCGGAGCACCAGCAGCCCGGGGTGTGCGGTGAGCAGCCGGTAGAGCGCGGTGAACCGCTGTTCGGTGGCCTCGGCCCAGGCCGTCCCGGCCGGGATCGCGGGCAGTTGGCCGGCGAGGTGCTCGGTGCAGAGGTCGAGCAGTCCGGCGAGGTCGGTGCAGCGGCGCTGGACGGTGGCGTGGGAGATCCCGAGCCGGTCGGCGAGGGTGCGGAAGCTCAGTGCGTCCGGCCCTTCCTCGTCGATCAGGCGCAGGGCGGCGACGGCGATCGCGTCGGGCGTCGCGCGGTCCAGGGCTGCTGATCTCCTCGGCATGAGATACATCGTATCAGTCAGCGGAACATACGCCGTATCACACGGCCGCCTCCCCGATCGTGTGACGTCGACTACGGCCATATTGCTGGTCATTGAGCCATAACCATCGACTTATGTTGACAGTGGGTAGTCGCACCGCTGCACTGAGCGCACTACAGCCAGCCCCGCCGGTACGCCCGCCCCCCACGTCAAGGAGTCTTAGTGCCGCCTCGCCTGCGCGCGTCGCTCCCCTGCCTGACCGCGGCCGCCCTGCTCGCCTTCTGTCTCGCCCCCGCCCCCGCGGCCGCCGAGCCCCACGCCACCTCGGACACCCCGCTCGCGCTCACCCCGCCGATGGGCTGGAACAACTGGGCGCACTACATGTGCGACATCGACGAGGCCAAAGTGGTCGCGAACGCCGACGCGCTGGTCTCCAGCGGCCTCGCGGCCAAGGGCTACGACACCGTGACCGTCGACGACTGTTGGATGACCAAGAGCCGCGACGCGGACGGCAACCTGGTCGTCGACACGCAGAAGTTCCCGCACGGGATGGCCTGGCTCGGCGAACACCTGCACGCGAAGGGCCTGAAGTTCGGCATCTACGAGGACGCCGGCTCCCTCACCTGCGAGCGCTACCCCGGCAGCGGCTCCCCCGACGGCGGCGGCCCGGACCACTACGCCCAGGACGCCCGGCAGTTCGCGTCGTGGAAGGTCGACTACGTCAAGATGGACGGCTGCAACCTGTGGGTGCCGCCCGGGACGACGAAGGAACAGGCGTACCGCGACGCGTACGGCGCCGTCGCCGAGGCCCTGCGCACGAGCGGGCGTGACATGGTGCTGTCGGCTTCGGCGCCCGCCTACTTCCAGCAGGGCGAGTGGGGAGGCTCCGACTGGCACAAGGTCCTCGGCTGGGTCGGCGAGACCGGCCAGCTGTGGCGCGAGGGCAAGGACATCAAGGTCTACAACGCGGCCGCACCCGCGACCTCGCGGTGGAGCTCGGTGCTCGGCAACTACGGCTACAACCGCTGGCTCGGCCGGTACGCGGGCCCCGGCAACTGGAACGACCCCGACTTCCTGATCGCGGGCGCGCCCGGGCTCACCGAGGCCGAGAGCCGCAGCCAGGTGGGGCTGTGGGCGATGATGGCGGCGCCGTTCATCCTGTCGTCCGACGTCTCCCGGCTCACCCCGGCCGGGCTGGCCGCCCTGGGCAACACCGACCTGATCGCACTGGACCAGGACCCGATGGGCCGCCAGGGCGCGGTGCTCTCCGCGAACGCCACCTTCGAGGTGCTGGCCCGGCCGCTGGCCGACGGTGACCGCGCCGTCGCCGTGCTCAACCGGTCCGGCAGCACCCGGGACATCTCCGTACCGCTCGCCGACATCGGCCTGTCCACGTGCACGGTCGACGCCGAGGACCTGTGGAGCGGCAAGAGCACCGAGGTCTCGACCTCCCTGTCGGGCAAGCTGGCCGCGCACGACACGGCGGTGTGGCGGCTCTCGCCGCGCGAGGGCTGCGGCGCCGCGGTGCCCACCGGGCAGATCACCGGCAACGGCGCGCAGTGCGCCGACGGGGTCAACACCACCGGCGTCGGCGCGGTGGTCCTCGCGCCGTGCACCGCGGCGGCCGACCAGCGCTGGGTCCTCGGGCCGGACTCCAGCGTGCGGCTGACCGGTGAATGCCTGTCGGCGGGCGAGAACGGCGCCGTGGAATTGGCCGACTGCGCGCCCGGGGAGCCGGGCCAGCGCTGGACGCACCGCCGGGACGGCGCCCTGGTCGAGGACGTGAGCGGGATGTGCCTGACGGCTCCCGCCGCGGCCGCGACCCCGGACGCCCCGGCCGAACGGCTGAAGCTGACCGAGTGCGGCGACCACCGCAGCGACCAGGCCTGGTCGCTGCCGGTGTGACGTCCCCACCGGCGCCGTCCCACGGACCGCCCCGCGCGCGGGAGCCCTGCACGCGGGCCGCGGGACCGCTCGGCGCCCGGCACCCGGCACCCGGCACCCGGCACCCGGCACGGAATCCAGCCACGGGTCCCGCACGGGACCCCACCCCAGACCACGGATCGGTGACTCGACGGATGACGATCTCCTCGCCCCGGCGCCGGCGGCGCACGCAGTTGCGCCGCCGGGTCGCCCTCGCCGCGCTGCCGGTCCTGCTCTGCGCCGGCTCCCCCGCGCCGGCCGCCGTGGCCGATGCGGCCCTCGTACGGGACCGGGCGCCGGCGGCGGTACGGGACGGTGTGCCCGGCGCCCCGAAGCCGCGGGGCTTCGACACCGGTCCCGCGCGGGCCGCGCTGGAGCGGCTGCTGCCGCGCCACGCCGCCCAGTTCACCCTCGTGCCCGAACCGGCCGCCGCCGGGTCCGACCGGTTCACCGTGTCGGGGGCCGCGGGTGCGATCACCGTGCGCGGATCCAGCGGCGCCACCCTGCTCACCGGCGTCGGCTGGTACCTCCAGCACGTCGCCGGGGTCGACATCGGCTGGCCCGGCGACAGCATCGGCATGCTGCCCGCCCGGCTGCCCGCCGTGCCCGCGCCGGTCACCCGCAGCTCGCTCGTCCCGCA
The DNA here is from genome assembly GCF_041431095.1 of Streptomyces sp. NBC_00597. Taxonomy (GTDB): domain Bacteria; phylum Actinomycetota; class Actinomycetes; order Streptomycetales; family Streptomycetaceae; genus Streptomyces. The sequence goes on along the minus strand of NZ_CP107757.1, from coordinate 1,067,591 downwards.
CCGGTACGCCCTCAACGACACCGACGACGGCTACTCGGGCGCGTACCGCACCTTCGAGCAGCACCAGCGGCAGATCGACCTGCTCGCCCTGCACGGGATCAACGAGGTCTTCGTCCAGGCCGGAGCCGAGTACCCGTACTACCGGGCGCTCCAGGGCTTCGGCTACTCCGCCGCCGAGCTGCGCGCGTGGATCCCCGGCCCCGGGCACCAGAGCTGGTGGTTGCTGCAGAACCTGAGCGGCTTCGGCGGCCCGGTCTCCGAGCGGCTGGTGCAGGAGCGCGCCGAGCTCGGCGGGCGGATCGCCGAGCAGCTGCGCGGGCTCGGCATGACCCCGGTGCTGCCGGGCTACTTCGGCACGGTCCCGCCGGGGTTCGCCGCCCGCAACCCGGGCGCCAAGACGGTGGCGCAGGGCGACTGGGCGGGCTTCGACCGGCCCGACTGGTTGGACCCGTCCACCGCGGTGTTCGGGAAGCTGGCCGCCGCGTACTACGCGGAGCAGCGCGCCGTGTTCGGGGACAGCTCGATGTACCGGATGAGCCCGCTGCACGAGGGCGGGACGGCCGGCACCGTCGACGTGAAGAACGCCGCCCGCGCCGTCCAGTCGGCGCTGCACGCCGCGCACCCGGGCGCGATGTGGGCGGTGCTCGGCTGGCAGGACAGCCCCAAGCCGGAGCTGCTCGCCGGGGTGGACACCTCGAAGCTGCTGATCCTGGACGGGCTCTCCGACCGGTACAACCGGCTGGACCGCGAAACGCGCTGGGGCGGCGCCCCGTACGCGATGGGCACGATCTACAACTTCGGCGGGCACACCACGATCGGCGCGAACACCTCCGTGTGGATCGACCGGTTCGGCTCCTGGAGGGCCAAGTCGAACAGTGCGCTGAAGGGCACCGCCTACCTGCCGGAGGCCACCGGGACCAATCCGGCCGCCTTCGACCTGTTCACCGATCTGGCCTGGGAGCCCGGGCCGATCGACCAGCACACGTGGTTCGCCGATTTCGCGGCGCGCCGGTACGGGCGGCCCGACGAGGAGGCGGCCGCCGCCTGGGAGGAGCTGCGCACGGGCCCGTACAGCACCTCGTCCGGCCTGTGGTCGGAGTCCCAGGACAGCCTGTTCAGCGCCCGGCCCAGCCTGACGGCGGTGGGCGCGGCGTACTGGAGCCCGAAGTCGATGCGCTACCCGGCCGATGGGGTCCGCCGGGCCCTGGACCACCTGCTCAAGGTGGATCCGAAGCTGCGCGGCTCCAGCGCGTACCGCTTCGACCTGGTGGACACCGCACGGCAGGCCCTCGCCAACCACTCCCGGGTGCTGCTGCCGAAGATCAAGGCGGCCTACGAGGCGAAGGACCTGGCCGGGTTCCGCGAGCTGACCGGGCAGTGGCAGGACGGCGAGCGGCAGTTGGACGCCGTCACCGGCTCGGACCCGAACTTCCTGCTCGGCAACTGGCTGTCCGCGGCCCGCTCCTGGGGTTCGGACGCGGCCGAGCAGGACGGGTACGAGTACGACGCCCGCTCGATCCTGAGCGTGTGGGGCCGGCGCAGCACCAGCGAGGGCGGTTTCCTGCACGACTACGCGAACCGTGAATGGAGCGGCCTGATCCGGGAGTTGTACGCGCCCCGGTGGGCGGCCTACTTCGAGGCGCTGGAGGAGTCGCTGGTGAAGCGGGCGGCGCCCCGGGAGATCGACTGGCACGCCTTCGAGGAGGACTGGGCGCGGCGCACCACGCGGCATCCGAGCGGGGAGGACGGCCCGCAGGGGGATCCGTACGCCCTGGCATCGGACGTCGCGGCGGCCCTGAAATCCTCGGAGGGGGCCGCCCGATGACCGCTTACACCACCCGGCGCGGTGGCGGTCGGATCATGGGCTGATCATCACCCGCAGGTGGGAATCCCGCTACCCGTGCGAGGGAGAACGCCTCCGGAGGTTCGACGCGCGGGACGCGCACTCGGTTGACTGGCCCGGAACCGACCACAGGGGCGGCCGTCGGAACACCCGGCGGCCGCCCCTTCCGACGCCGTGACGGCACGACGCCAGCAGGAGTGCACCGAGCATGTCCGAGGACACCCCGCCCGCCGAGGACCGCACCACGCCCGTGACCCTGGAGCTGCTGACGCTCCTCGCCGCCGGGGTCGCGGATCTGGCCCTCGACCAGTTACGGCAGTCCGCCGACCGGGCCCAGGAGGTACTGCGCCGCTCCGACCTGCGGGAGCTGCTCACGGACGGGGTCGTGGAGCTGCGCAAGCGCGGAGAACTGGCCACCCGCCGGACGGGCGCGGGAGCGGACAACCATCTGGAGACCATGGCCCGGCGGGCCGCGGAGCGGGTCGCCGCCGAGGGCCACCCCCGTGCATGACCACACCGGCTTCAAGGAACGCATCGACGAGGTGCTGGTGCGACTGGCCGACGAGGAGGAGCGGACCCTGCTCGGACTGCACGCCGAACTCTCCCCGCTGTCGGAGCAGTTGCGCCGCTCGCTGGCCGACGGGAAGCGGATCCGGGCCGCATTCCTGTACTGGGGCTGGCGGGCGGCGGGGCAGCCCGACTGCGAGGGCGTGATCCGCGCCGCGGCCGCGATGGAACTCGTCCACGCGGCGGCCTGCACGCACGACGACATCATCGACGGCAGCACGATGCGGCACGGTCGGCTCACCGCGCACGCCGCGTTCGCGGCCACCGGGCAGCGCTCCACGGCCCTCGCGATGATCCTCGGCGATCTGCTGATGGGGTACGCGGGCCACGTCTTCAGCTCCTGCGGGCTCCCCGGCGCCTATCTGGCCCGGACCGTCCCCCTCTGGTCCGCGCTGCTGCGCGAGACGATGGCGGGCGAGTTCCTGGAAGTGCTGCGCACCGGGACCGGCCCCGCGCAGACCGCCCGGACACCGCAGGTGGCCGAGTCCTTGGAGGTGGCCCGCTTCAAGACGGCCAAGTACACCGTCGAGCGGCCGCTGCACCTGGGCGCCACCCTCGGCGGGGGCTCCCCCGCCCTGCACCGGGTCTTCTCCGCGTACGGGCTGCCGCTCGGCGAGGCCTTCCAGCTGCGCGACGACCTGCTGGGCACCTTCGGCGACCCGGCGAGGACCGGCAAGTCGAACCTGGACGACCTACGGGACGGCAAACCCACCGCGCTGCTCGCCCTGACCGTCGCGGCGGCCGGCGACGACGGGCGGCAACTGCTCGCCGAGCTGGTCGGCCGGTCCGGTCTGGACGGGGAAGAGGCCGCGGCGGTACGCGAGTTGATGGAGGCCTGCGGGGCCCGGCAGCAGGTCGAGGACATGATCCGGGAACGCATCGACCGGGCCGTCGCCGCGCTGGACGCCGTACCGATGCCCGCGGAGGCGCGGTCCGCGCTGGGCCAGCTCGCCGGCACCGCTGCCGAACGCTCGCTGTAGCCGCGGCCCGCCCGCACCCCGGCCCCCGGGCCCCGGCCCCCGCTGCTGCTGCCGCCCCCACGACAAGGACGAATGAAGTGACCACCGCCGAGAACGCCTCCGAGAACGCCGCCGCCCCGCCGCGTCCCCGCTACGACGACGCCGCCCTCGACGCCCTGTCCACACAGGGCGATCCGCTCGCCGACGAGACCGTCGCCGCGCTGTTCCACCGCGGCGAAGTGGGCGACTTCAACACGCTCATGCGGTTCTTCACCACCGCCGGGGACCCGCTCCCCGCACGGCTCCCCGCCTCCGCGCGCACCTACTTCGAGGCCACCGCCCTGCCCCCGGCCTGGGTCGACTGGGACGTCATGGAGCAGGCCCGGCTGTTCTTCATGGACAACGCCGCCCACATCAACACCGGCCTGTCCTTCGCCGCGATGCCCGTCAGCTACGCCGTCCCCCGGATGGCCCGACTGCTCTCCTCGACGCACTCGCTCGCGTACCCCTCCCGCCGAATGGCCAACACCGGCCAGTTCGTCACGTACCTCATGCGGACCGATGCCTTCGCCGACGGCAGCAAGTTCGTCCCGGCCGCGCAGAAGGTCCGGCTGCTGCACGCGGCGGTGCGCCACCACCTGCGCCACGGCGGCCACTGGGACGTCGAGCGGGACGGCACGCCCATCTGCCAGGAGGACATGATCGCCGGGCAGACGTTCTTCTCCCTGCTGGTGCTCGACGCCATGCACCGGCTCGGCATCCACATGAGCGAGGAGGGCGCGGAGGCCTACTACTACGCGTGGCGGGTCGTGGCGGCGATGCTCGGCTGCGACCTGTCGGCCGTGCCGGAGGACCTCGCCGAGGCCCGCGCGTACTGCGACCTCTACCTGCTGCGCCATCTCGGGCCCTCCCCCGAGGGCGTCGGCCTGGGCGCGCAGCTGCTGCGGCTGTACGAGGACGTGGTCCCCGGCACGCTCTTCGACCCGATGGTCCCGGCCACCGTCCGCTACCTCGTCGGCGACACCATCGGCGACTGGCTGGAGGTCCCGCGCAGCCCCTGGGACTCGGCGGCCAGGGCCGTCCCGGTGTTCCTGGGCCTGCTGGAGGCCGTCGAGGACAGCAGCCCGTTCGCGGAGTGGGCGCTCGACAAGGCGGGCTCGCTGCTCGCCGGCTTCGAGCTGTCCGCGCTGACCCGGGGCCGGGTCATGCACCACGCGATCCCGGCGGAGCTGAAGTCCGAGTACGGGGTGAAGGCCCCGCGTACCGGCCGCTGGGTGCCGCCGGCGCCGGCCTGCTGACCTCGGTGCACCGACCGCTGACCCGGTGCACCGACCCGCTGCACCGAACCGGTGCACTGACCCGAACGGGGCCGAACGGGCGCGGCCGGACGCAGGGGCGCCCGGGACGGCCCGGGGCGGAGTCACACTGGACGCGGCGGGCGGGGCCCCTCCCCGTCCGGTCTTCCGGCGGACGGTGACTGCGCATGACCCGTGTGAATTCGAACCCGGGGCGGCGGCGCCGCATCCTGGGCGGCGCCGTCTGCGGGCTGGTCGCCGCCTGTGCGGGACTGGCCGTGGCGGAGCTGGCCTCGGCGGCCGTCCGGCCGGAGGCCTCCCCGGTCACCGCGGTCGGCGGGGCCGTCGTCGACCGTACGCCGGTGGGCGTCAAGGAATGGGCGATCCGGGAGTTCGGCACCGCCGACAAGCTGCTGCTGACCCTCGGGATCGTCGTCGTCCTGGGTGCGGTGGCGGTCCTGGCCGGAGTGCTCGCCGTACGGCACCTGCCCGCCGGGATCGCACTCGCCGGCTGTTTCGGGCTGGTCGGAGCGGTGGCCGCGCTCAGCCGGCCGGAGGCGACCTGGCGCGATGCGCTGCCGTCGCTGGTGGGCGGGCTGGCGGCGGCCGGGCTGCTGTACCTGCTGGTCGGCGCGCTGACCAGGCCCCGCCCCGTGGGCGCGCCGCCGGGCGGGGCGTGGTCGCTGGACCGGCGCGGGTTCGGTCGGCTGGTCGCCGCAGCCCTCGCGGCCTCGGCCGGGATCGGGTACGCGGGGCGGCGGCTCGGCGCGTACGGCTCGGCGGGGGCCACGGCCTCGCGGGCGGACCTGGTCCTGCCGGAGCCCACCGTGCCGGCGGCGCCCGTCCCGCCCGGGGCGCAGCTGCCGGTGCCGGGGATCTCCCCGTTCATCACCTCCGCCCGGGACTTCTACCGGGTGGACACCGCCCTGGTCGTGCCCCGGGTGGACGCGGACACGTGGCGGCTGCGGATCCACGGGGAGGGCGTCGCCGCTCCGCTGGAGCTCGGGCTGCGGGAGCTGCTGGCCCGGCCGCTCGTCGAGCACGACATCACCCTGTGCTGCGTGTCGAACGAGGTCGGGGGCCCGTACGCGGGCAATGCCCGGTGGCTCGGCGTGCGCCTGGCCGATCTGCTGCGCGAGGCGGGGGTCCGGCCGCCCTCGCACGGCGGTCCGGCCGATCAGCTGGTGGCGCGGTCAGTGGACGGGATGACGCTCGGTACGCCCGTCGAGACGGTCATGGACGGTCGGGAGGCGCTACTGGCCGTCGGGATGAACGGCGAGCCGCTGCCCTTCGCGCACGGCTTCCCCGTACGGATGGTCGTACCGGGCCTGTACGGGTACGTCTCGGCGTGCAAGTGGCTGACCGAGCTGCGCCTGACGACGTTCGCGGCGTACGACGCGTACTGGGTGCGCCGGTCCTGGGCGCCGCGTGGCCCGGTCAAGACGCAGTCCCGGATCGACACCCCGCGCCCGTCCGCCGAGCAGCGGGAGGGGCGGGTCGCGGTGGCGGGCGTGGCGTGGGCGCAGCACCGGGGGATCGCCCGCGTGGAGGTACGGGTGGACGCCGGCCCGTGGCAGGAGGCCCGGCTCGGGGCCGCGGACGGCAACGACACCTGGCGGCAGTGGGTGTGGGTGTGGGACGCGACCCCCGGCCCGCACACCCTGGAGGTCCGAGCCACGGACGGCACGGGCGCCGTACAGACGGGGGTGCGCACCGGAACCGTCCCCGACGGGGCGACCGGGTGGCACTCGGTGCCGGTGCGTGTCCGTCCGGCTCCCCCGCGGAAGGCATGATGCCGACATCCTGGGAAACCTCCCCGTACGTCAGGAGCCGGCCCTCGTGGAGCTGACCAGTACGTCGTTCCTCGTCACGCTGATCGTGGTCACCGTGCTCGCCGTGCTCGCCGCGCTGCTGCTGTGGAACCGGATCCCGGGTCCCGGGTGGGTGCGCTGGCCCGTGCGGGTGCTGATGATCGCGCTGTGCCAGCTGACCTCCATCGCGGTGATCGCGACCTGGATCAACGGCAGCTACGGGCTCTACTCCTCCTGGGACGACCTGCTGGGCACGGAGAGCGCGCAGAACTCCACGGCGATGACCGGACCGCCGCCGGGCCGGGCGAAGTTCACCCTGGGCGGCGACGGTACGCAGAGCACCTATTTCCGCGGCTCACATTCCAAACTCGCCGGGCAGGTGATCGTGTGGACCCCGCCGGAGTACCGGGCTCCGGGAGCGGAGAAGACCCGGTTCCCGGTGCTGGTGCTGCTGCACGGGTACCCGGGTTCGCCGCGGACCTGGATCGACCTGGGCGGCATGCCGGGGACGCTGGAGCAGCTGGTCCGGGCGGGCGCGGCGCACCCGTTCATCGTCGTGATCCCGGAGATCTACCCGGGCGGGGTCAACACCGACTGCAGCAACACGCCGACGCGGAAGGTGGCCAGCTGGCTCGCGGAGGACGTGCCGGACCTGGTCTCGAAGAACTTCCGCACCCTGCGCGAGCCCGGGGGCTGGGGGCTGATGGGGGTCTCGACCGGGGCGTTCTGCGCGGTCAAACTGCCGTTGCAGTACCCGAAGGTGTTCCGGGCGGGCGCGGCGCTGGACCCGGACCCGCTGGGCGGGGACCCGGAGGTGCTGGCCGATCCGGTCCTGCGCGAGCGCAACAGCCCGTTGTGGCTGGTCCGGCAGGCAGAACGGGCCGACGTCGGGCTGTTCCTGGCCACTTCCGCGCAGGACAAGGACAGCCCGCCGCAGCAGCTGGAGACCTTCGGCCGGGCAGCGGCGGGCAGCGGGGTCCGGGTCAAGACCCTCGTCCGCCCGACCGGCGGGCACAACTTCCAGACCTGGACCGGGATGTACCCGGACGCGCTGGGCTGGCTGAGCACGGAACTCCCGCCGCCCGGCGACGGCCGAAGCTAGGCCGTGTCCGTCGCACGGCCCGGGCCGGGGCCCGGGCGACCGGCGTTGGCCGGGCGACCGGCGTTGGCCGGGCGGGTGGCGGCATCGGCGAATAGACTGGGGCGGTACGTCCTGCGCTCGCCCAGGCTCCCGGCAGTCGGCCGCGCGGACCCCTTCGGGATCGGTCGACGAGCGGCTCCGACGGTGCGCCGCCGGTCGACGCTGCGGAGGGGCCCAGGGACCCGCCCGTGGGCCGCTCGCCCGGTCGATCGTCCGGGCCGGGCCCACCCGTCCGAGAGGACGACCATGACCCGCCACCTCCGACGGCGGGCGCTCGCCCCGCTCGCCGTGCTGTCCGCACCCGCGCTGGCCCTGTTGGTGGTCGTTCCGGCGGCCGCCCGGCCCGCGGCCACCGTACCGGCCACCGTGACCGTCCCGTCGATCTGCCACGGTCTGACGCAGGGCAACGACCCTTACCACGTCGGGTGTCGGCAGGGGTACCTCGAAGGCTCCAGCTCCGGCAACCGCGACGGCAAGCCGCCCCTGTGCCACAAGACCCTTCCGCCGCTGATCCCGCCCAACCCCACCGCGTTCGTGCAGGGCAAGGTGGAGGGCTACAGGTACGGCTACAACCAGGCGTACGCCAAGTCCGCGGCCGCCAACAAGGCCGCGTGCGACGCCCTGGGCGCATCGCAGAACCCGACCGCCCCGAAGCCGCCCGCGCAGACGGAGGACAGCATGTTCGCCGCCGGGAAGGCCTCCGGGGAGACCTGGGGCCGCCAAGAGGGCACCGCGTGCGACCTCGCGCGCAAGAACGCCCGCCTCGTGCCGCAGAAGGTGCCCAACACCTTGATCCTGGCCTTCCAGAACGGCTACGCGGTCGGCTACGACACCGCCTACGACGAGGCGTACCGCCAGCACTGCCTGAACAAGTGACCTACGCCCCGTGCAGGCGTACCGGGAGGGATTCGACGCTGTTGCCGATGAAGCTGCGCTGGTGCGGGAGTTCGGGCTCCGGCACCGCGAGGTCGAGGTCCGGGAAGCGGGTGAAGAGCCGCTCCAGGGCGATGGTGGCCTCAAGGCGGGCGAGCGGGGCGCCGACACAGTAGTGCGCACCGTGCCCGAACGAGAGGTTGCGGGCGGCGGTGGGGCGGGTGACGTCGAAGCGGTCGGCGTCCGGGCCGTGGAAGGACTGGTCGCGGCCGGCCGCGGTGTAGCCGGCGAGGACCGGGGTGCCCTGCGGTATCACGGTTCCGTCGACGGTGAGGTCGCGGGTGGGGTACCGGAAGGGGAACCAGCTGACCGGTCCGTCCCAGCGCAGGGTCTCGTCCACCACGTCGGACCAGGTGGCCTTGCCCTCCTGGACCAGGGCGAGCTGGTCGCGGTGCGTGCACAGGGCGCGGACGGCGTTGCTGATCAGGTTGAGGGTGGTCTCGTGGCCCGCGACGAGCATCAGGCGCATGGTGCCGATGAGTTCGGCCTCGCTGAGCCGGTCGCCGTCTCCCTCGCGGGCGGCGATCAGCGCGCTGGTGAGGTCGTCGCCCGGGTTCTCCCGGCGGGCGGCGGCGATGGTGCCCATCAGCTCGACGAGCTCCCGTACGGCGGCCATCGCCTCCGCGGGGGTGGTGTCGGTCGCGATGATGACCGTGTTGGACAGGTGGTGCAGCCGGCCCCGGTGCTCGGGGTCCACGCCGAGCAGCTCGCAGATGACGCTCATCGGCAGCGGCAGCGCGAAGTGGGTGCGCAGGTCCGCGACTGCGTCGGGGGCTTCGGCGGCCGCCCGGCCGAGATCGTCGAGCAGGCGGGCGGTCAGCTCCTCGATGCGCGGCCGCAGCCGTTCCACCTGGCGGGCGGTGAAGGCGTTGCCGACGAGGGAGCGCAACCGGCGGTGGTCGGCGCCGTCGGCGGTGTGCATGCCCTGGGCGTTGGCGAACACCCGCAGCGGCCAGTCCGGCGCGATGGTGCCGTCGTGCAGGGCCGGGAAGTGCCGGGCGTCCTTGGCCGCGTCGGGGTGGGCGAGGAACTCCTTGAGCGCCTCGTGTCCGAGGACGACCGCCCCGGGTACCCCGCCGGGCAGGACGACGTCCGCCACGGCGCCCCGGGCGCGCAGCCGGGCGTTGAGGGCGTGCGGGCAGCCGCCCGCGGGGTCGATGACGTGGGCGGGCGTGTGTGCGTCGTCGGGTGACAAGCCGGCTCTCCTGACCGTTCGGATGAATCTCGGGCAACAGTGCGGCCTGGAGAGCGGGTTGGACAAGGGGGTTCGGCGGCTCGGACCGGCGCGCCCTTGCGGGTGTCCGGCGGCGGGGGCGGCGTAGGGTCGGGGCATGGCGCGGGCGCGGCGGGTTCTCGAAGGCAGGGTCGCCCTGGTGGCCGGGGCCACGCGGGGCGCGGGGCGCGGCATCGCGGTCCAGTTGGGCGCGCAGGGCGCGACGGTGTACGTGACGGGGCGCAGTACGCGCGGCAGCCGTTCCGAGTACGACCGGCCGGAGACCGTCGAGGAGACGGCGGAGCTGGTCACGGCAGCGGGCGGGCGCGGGATCGCGGTGGTCGCGGACCATCTGGTGCCCGGACAGGTGGAGGCGCTGGTCGGTCGGATCGATGCCGAGCAGGGGCGACTCGACGTGCTGGTGAACGACATCTGGGGCGGCGAGCTGCTCTTCGAGTGGGACAGCCCGGTGTGGGAGCACGACCTGGACAAGGGGCTGCGGCTGCTGCGCCTCGCGGTGGAAACCCACGCCGTCACGAGCCATTTCGCGATGCCGCTGCTGCTGCGCGAGCCGGGCGGTCTGGTGGTGGAGATGACGGACGGCACGGCCGAGTACAACGCGAGTCGCTACCGGGTGTCGTTCTTCTACGACATCGCCAAGTCAGCGGTGCTGCGGATGGCCTTCGCGCTCGGGCACGAGCTGGGTCCGCGCGGGGCGACGGCGGTGGCGCTGACGCCGGGCTGGCTGCGCTCGGAGATGATGCTGGACGCCTTCGGGGTGACCGAGGCGAACTGGCGGGACGCGCTGGAGGAGGTCCCGCACTTCGCCATCTCCGAGACCCCGTCGTACGTCGGGCGGGCCGTCGCGGCGCTCGCCGCGGACCCGGAGGTGGCGCGCTGGAACGGGCAGTCGCTCTCCAGCGGTCAGCTGGCCCGGGTCTACGGTTTCACGGACCTCGACGGCAGCCGCCCGGACGCCTGGCGGTACATGGTCGAGGTCCAGGACCCGGGCCGCCCGGCCGACGCGACCGGCTACCGCTGACCGCGGCCGGGCCGCGGACCCTCGACCGCTTTCAGGGAAGCCGGAGTTCGCGGGCCTCGCCGAGCGGGGCGAAGAACCGCTCCACGGCCCCGGTGTCGACATCGGCGAGCGCGGGCGGGGACCAGCGGGGGTTCCGGTCCTTGTCGATGACCTGGGCCCGGACGCCCTCCACCAGGTCGGGCGCGCGCAGTGCGTGGCAGGAGACGCGGAACTCCTGCTCCAGCACCCGTTCCAGGGAGCCGAGTCCGCGGGCCCGACGGACGGCGGCCAGGGTGACCTTGAGCGAGGTCGGGGACTTCGCCAGGATCGTCTCGGCGGTCTCCTTGGCGGCCGGGTCGCCCTCGGCCAGCAGCCGTTCCACGATCTCCTCGACGGTGTCCGCGGCGTAGCAGCGGTCGATCCAGGAGCGCCGCTCGGCGAGTTCGCCCGGCGCGGGCGCCTCGGAGTGGCGCGCCAGCACCTCCCGGGCCGGGGCGCCGGCGAGCCCGGCGGTCAGCTCCGGCAACCGGGCGGCGGGTACGAAGTGGTCGGCGAGTCCGCACAGCAGCGCGTCGGCCGCGCCCACGGAGGCCCCGGTGAGGGCCAGGTGGGTGCCGAGCTCGCCCGGGGCGCGGGCGAGGAGGTGCGTACCGCCGACGTCGGGGACGAAGCCGATGCCCGTCTCGGGCATGGCGACGCGGGAGCGTTCGGTGACGACGCGCACGCTGCCGTGGGCCGAGACGCCGACGCCGCCGCCCATCACGATGCCGTCCATCAGGGCCACGTACGGCTTGGGGAAGCGGGCGATCAGCGCGTTCAGCCGGTACTCGTCGCGCCAGAAGCCCTCGGAGGCGTCGCCGCCGGCCTTGGCGTCGTCGTGGATGGCCCGGATGTCCCCGCCGGCGCACAGCCCGCGCTCACCGGCGCCGCGGATGAGGACCTGGACGACGGCGGGGTCGTGCTCCCAGGCCGTCAGCGCCTCGGTGATCCGCAGCACCATGGGGTGCGTGAGGGCGTTGAGTGCCCCGGGGCGGTTCAGGGTGATCACCCCGGTGTGGCCCTCGGTGGTGAACAGGGCCGTGTCGTCTGCGCCGTCGTCGGTCTTCACACCGGCCAGTATGTAGCGTGCATCGGCATGCGGAAGATCATCCTGATGATGCAGGTGTCTCTGGACGGCTACTTCGAGGGCCTGGACCGGGACATCTCCTGGCACCGGGTCGACGAGGAACTGCACCAGTACATGAACGACGAGATCCGCCCGCTGGGCGGTCTCCTGACCGGCCGGGTCACGCACGAGCTGATGGCCGCGTACTGGCCGACCGCCGATGCCGACCCGGCCGCCACCGCGCCGGAGGTCGAGTTCGCGGGCATCTGGCGGGACATGCCGAAGTACGTGTACTCGCGCACGCTGCCGGACGCCGACCTCGGCTGGAACTCCACCCTCGTGCGGGACGTCGTACCGGCGGAGGTCGCCGCGCTGAAGGCGGCCCCGGGAGGCGACCTGGTCGTGGGCGGGGCCGATCTCGCCGCCACCTTCCTGCGCCACGATCTGGTGGACGCGTACCGGATCTTCGTGCACCCGGTGCGCATCGGCCGCGGCAGACCGCTGTTCCCGCCCTCAGACGGCCCGGTGCCGCTCCGGCTGGAGGACACCCGCACGTTCGGCAACGGGGTCGTCCAGCTCCGGTACGGGCGGCCGTAGGACACGCGGCGGGCGCGCGGTCACGGCAGACGGCGCGGGTGGCTCCCGGGGGTGTGGCCGAAGGCCCGGCGGAAGACGTCGATGAAGGCGCTCGCGGAGGACCAGCCGCAGCGGTGGGCGACCGCGGTGACCGGGGTGTCCACGGCCAGCAGCCGCAGCGCGTGGTGCAACCGCAGCTGGGTGCGCCACTGCGGGAAGGTCATGCCCAGCTCGGCGCGGAACAGCCGGCTCAGCGTCCGCTCGCTCGCCCCCGCGCCGGCGGCCGCGCCGAGCGCCGCGAGCCCGCGGGAATCCGCCGGGTCGGCGTGCAGGAGGGCGCACACCGCCGCCAGCCGGGGGTCGGCGGGCGCGGGCAGGTGCAGCGGTTGCAACGGCGAGGCCCGCAGCTGGTCGAGCAGCACCCCGAGCATCCGGCGGCGCTCCGGGCCGTCGTCCTCGGGGGCCCGCGTGTAGGCCAGGATCAGCTCCCGCAGCAGTGGTCCCACGGCGATCACGGCGGGGGTGTCCAGGGACAGCGGGTTGAGGCGGGTCGGCAGGCCGACGGAGTGCAGGTCGGTACGCCCGTACGCGCGGTGCTCGTGCACCGTCCCGGCCGGGATCCACAGTGCGCGGGTCGTGGGGGCCACCCACGTCCCGGCGTCGGTGGTGACGGACAGCACCCCGGAACCGGCGTAGGCGATCTGGTGGTCGTCGTGGCGGTGCGGGTCGATGCCGACGTTCGTGTCGAGTTCGCGAATGCTCGTCGCGGCTCGGGGCGTGTGGCGGATTTTCTGCATCACCCGGCAATTTATCGGAAGCGGGCCGCCCGCGACAGCGGAGATCCTCGACCGGTGAACCCATCGAAGACCGCTGCCGAGCAGCTCACCGCACCGAAGGCCGCTCCGGTGCGCCGCCGCGTCGCCGCCCACGCGGCCGGCCATTCCTGCGTGGACGTCTACCAGGGAGCCGTCGCCGCGCTCGTCCCCTTCCTCGTCTCCGAGCGGGCCTACGGGTACGCCGCCGCCTCCGGCATCGTGCTGGCCGCCTCGCTGCTGTCCTCCGTGGTCCAGCCGCTGTTCGGGGCGCTCACCGACCGCCGTCCGATGCCGTGGCTGATCCCGCTGGGCACGGCCGCCGCCGGACTGGGCATCGCCCTCGTCGGCGCGGACGCCGGCTATCCGGCCACCGTCGGCGCCGTGGCCCTGTCCGGGCTGGGCGTGGCCGCCTACCACCCGGCCGCCGCCCGCTCGGTCCGCACTGCCGCGGGCGGCTCCGGGCACACCGCGATGAGCTGGTTCGCGCTCGGCGGCAACATCGGCTTCGCGTGCGCGCCGCTGCTCGTCGTCGGAGCCCTGTCGGTGTCCGGGCCGGCGGGCTGGTGGCTGCTGGCCCTCCCCGCGGTGCTCGGTGTCGTACTGAGCCTGCCCCGGCCGGTGCGCGACCGGGCGGCGGGAGCGGGGGCGCCGGAAGCGGTGGTCCCGGCTGCGGCGCCCGGTCCCGGGGACCGGCGGGCGTTCCTGCGGCTCTGCGCCGTGGTGGTGGTGCGGTCCGTCGCGTTCACCGGCCTGAGCACGTTCATCGCCCTGTACGTACGGGAGCGCGGCGGCGGAGGGACCGCCGGGGCGGTGGCCCTGTTCGCCCTGTTCGCGGGCAGCGCGGGCGGCACCCTGCTCGGCGGCCGGCTGGCGTCCCGCTGGGGCCGGGTCACCACCGTCCACCGGGCGTACGCCGCGGCAGCCCCGGCCGTCCTCGGCGTGCTCACCCTGCCCCTGCCCCTGGTGTACGTCTGCGCGGCGCTGGCGGCCGCCGCCCTGTACGTGCCGTTCTCGCTCCAGGTGACCCTCGGCCAGGACTACCTGCCGGCCCGCATGGGAACGGCGAGCGGGGTCACCCTCGGTCTGACGGTCAGCGTCGGCGGGGTGGCGAGCCCTTTCATCGGGGCCGTCGCGGACGCCACCTCGGTACGGACGGCCCTGCTCCCGCTGGTCGTTCTCCCGCTGCTGGCCCGGGCCCTGGCCCGGCGGCTCCCGGAGCCCGCACCGCCGGCGGCCTGAGCGGTCCCGTGGGTCAGTCCTTCGGGAGGGCGCGGTGGGCCCGCCAGGCGGCCAGGGCCTGCTGCCTGGTGCCCTCCGGGTGGCCGGCGTGCCAGTCGCGCAGGAACCGGTTGAACTCGAACTGGGCGGCGACCTCCTGGGGTTCGGCCGCCCGGGCGCGGGTGGCGTGCCAGTGGGCGACGGCCTCGGCGAGGGGGCGTCCCGCGTTCTGGGCCACGTAGTCCCGCATGAAGGCGTCGAAGTGGAATCCGGGCCCGATCTCCCGGACGAAGAACTCCCGGAGCACCTGGCTGCACCGCTGGCCCTGCGGGATCTCGGTGTCGCCGTCGACGGGGGCCGTGAGCTGACGCCCGGCGCGGCGCGGCGCGCGGACCGGCTCCGGCGCCAGGACCCCGTCGAGTGCGGCGGCCAGCCGGGCCGTCAGCGCCACTTTGCCGCCCCCGGCGGACAGGCCCATCTCCCGGGCGAGCTGGGACAGTTCCGCCAGGGTCCAGTACCAGCGCGACAATTGCGCCCCGGTCAGCGCCGGAGTCGGGGCGGGGCGCCTTTCCTTCATATTCGCACTCACGTTCCCATTCTAAAGAAGTGGCCGGCCGATCACCCGCCACGCCGACCGGTCACCCGCCACGCCGGTCGGGACCGCCGGGCCACCCTCTGCGCGCGGTCCGGGTTTCATGGGGTGACCCGTGAGACCCGGACCGACCACAGGAGTCCAGATGACCGCCGCAGCCGACCGCACCGTCCTGACCCTCGACGACGGCACCGCCCTGGTCCTCATCGACCTCCAGCAGGGCATCCTGGTCCTGCCGACCACCAGGCCCGCCACGGAGATCCTCGCGAACGCGGTCGCGCTCGCCGGCGCGTTCCGGGCACACAGGCTGCCCGTGGTGCTGGTCAGGGTCGCCTGGTCGCCCGACGGCGGCGACCTGCCCACCACCGACGTCGACCGCCCGGGTCCGGCCACCGCCCCGCCCGCCGCGTTCTCGCAGATCCCGGCCGAGCTCGCCGCCCTCGGCGACGTCGTCGTGACCAAGCGACACTGGGGGGCTTTCACCGGGACCGAGCTCGACCTCCAGCTGCGCCGCCGCGGCATCCACCGGATCGTCCTCGCCGGCATCTCCACCAGCGTCGGGGTCGAATCCACCGCCCGTACGGCCTGGGAGCACAGCTACTCCCTGGTCTTCGCCGAGGACGCCACCGCCGACACGGACGCCGCGTCCCACGCCCACTCGTTCGGCAGGATCTTCCCGCGCATCGGCAAGGTCAGCACGACCGCCGAGGTCATCGCCGCCCTCGGCTCCCTGGGCGGGCATTCCTCATGATCGCTCAACAAGAATTCCACTCCAAGTCCGGAACAAGACCTGACGTGACATCAAATGGCCTGAATTGCTGCCGTTTCAGATGTGGTTATGCTCATGACCCGAGTGAACGAGGACTTTTATCGCTCACCAATGGGCAGAGTGGGGCGGCCGATAAACACCCCCACGTGACCGCAGGACCGGAGAACCGATGGACAGGAACCTTGTCATCCAGACCCCCGCTGGTGGCCAGGAGTTCGACGAGAGCCAAGTGCCGCTCTATTACACCCGCAAGACCGCCGACATCCTCCACAAGTACGGCCCGGGACCCAGGGTCCACTTCCACATGGGCCTCTTCGCCCCGGGTGCGACCCCGAACACCACCGTCTCCCAACGCGCGCTCAAGCGACGCATCGTGGAGTCCCAGGAGACCATTGTCGAGCATGCGGCGCGCAGTTGGGGCGCGTACTCCACTCCTCCCGGCAGCGTCCTCGACATCGGATGCGGAGTCGGCGGTGGATCGCTCTACTGGGCCCAGCAGCACGGCGCGACCGTCACCGGTCTCACCGTGGCGGCCGATCACATACCCGTGATCGAGGACTTCGCCCGCCAGGCCGGCGTCGGCGACCGCGTCACCCCCCTCCTGGCCGACGTGCACACCTTCACGGCCGACCGGAAGTACGACGCCGCGTACGCCAACGAGAGCTCCGGCTACATGGACCGCGAGCGGCTCTTCCAGGTCGTGGCCCGGTCCCTGAAGCCGGGCGGCTGGTTCGGCATCCAGGAGCACTTCATCTGCCGGCCCGAGTGGACCGGGTTCATCGACGGCTACTACAAGACGCGCCTGGGCACCCTCACCGAGTACCTCACCGCCGCCGAGGCGGCCGGTTTCGAGCTGGAGCAGGACGAGGACGTCACCGACCGGGTCGCCGAGTTCTGGGTGCAGTCCATGGCTTGGAACACCGCCGAGCTGGACCGCGTGGAGAGCGCCGGCGTCCCGTCCGCCTGGTCCCGCGAACGGCTCCAGGAGTCCACCATCACGCACGGCAAGCTGTTCCGCATCTGGCGCGACCACGCCCTGGAGACCCGCCTGCTGCTGTTCCGTCTCGGCGGGGGCGGCTGACCGATGCCTCCCGCGTACCGCAAGGGCTCGCCCCCCTCCCGCATCGGCTGGCAACTGCCGCCGTTCTACTGGCCGTACGAACGGGACCTGATCCATCCCAAGGCGGCCGAGCTCGAAGAGCGGGCCGTCGCCTGGATCGACGAGTTCGGCCTCTACCCCGACGCCACCGAGCGCGCCTGGGGACTGGCTTCGCGCAGCGCCGACCTCGTCAGCCGGATCGCCCCCCACGGCGACGTGGAGCCGATGCTGCTCTTCGCCCAGTGGTGCTACTGGGCCTTCGCCGCCGATGACTGGCAGGACTCCGGCACCGGCACCGCGCGCACGGCGTCCGTCATCGACCAGGGCACCCGGCTCATCCGCATGCTTGAGGCTCCCGGTTCGCACCTGCTGCAGCCGGGGCCGCACACCGCCGGACTGGAGGACCTGGCGGCCCGTACCCGGGCGATGCTGACCCCCTTCCAGCTGCGCCGCTTCACCGAAGGCATCGGTGAGTGGGTGTTCGGCGCCGCCGCACAGGCCGCGAACGTCGAGCGGGGCGTGCTGCCCGGCCTCAACGACTTCGCGGCGACACGGATCTGGGTCGGCGGGACACGGTTCCTGCTGACCTGGTGCGAGGCGGCCAACGGGATCGAGCTACCGGCCGACGTGCTGTACTCCGCACCCGTCCAGGCCCTGACCGACGCCGCCGGGTTCATCGTCGCCTGCGACAACGACCTCTTCTCGTACAACAAGGACGACCACCACGAGCCGCTGGAGCAGAACCTGCTCAACGTGCTGGCCCGAGAACACGGTCGTACGCCCGCCGAGGCGCTTCCCGTCGCGTACGCGTTGCGGGACCGGGCCGTGACCCTGTTCGTCCGGCTGCGCGAGCAGCTGGCCCGCGGCGCCGACGAACAGCTCGGGCGCTACCTCCTCGCGCTGGAACACTGGATCGCGGGGGACACCGAGTACCACAACCGGGCTCCGCGGTACGCCAGTCCGCGCAACCGCAACACGCTCCCCGCCGACGGGGCGTCGTACGACATCACCTGGAGCGACACGCCCTGCGACCCGGGCGTCGAGCCGCTACCCATCCCGACTTTCGCCTGGTGGTGGCAGCAGCTCGACGATCCCCCGCGCCGGGGTCGCTGAGTCAGCGGCGGCCGCGCAGGCGCGACCACCAGGAGCCCCGTGCCGCCGGCCGCTCCCCCGGGACGGGGACGGGCGGCGGAGCCGGCTGGGCCGTTCGTGCGGCCCGCCGGGGCACCGGCGTGGAGCCGGTGACGGTGCTGCCCCGCGGGGTGAACCGGACCGGGAGCGACACCAGATGACGGGACAGCAGCGAAGACGTCCACTGGAGCTCGTCCTCGGGGACCGCCAGCTCCAGATCGGGCAGCCGGGCCAGCAGTGTGTCGATACCGGTGTCTGCGATGGCCCGGCCGATGTCCTGTCCGGGACATTCGTGGGGGCCGCTGCTGAAGGCCAGGTGGGAACGGTTGCCGTGGACCGGCACGGTCGTGTCGGGCCGGATCTCCGGGTCGAGGTTGCCCGCAGCCAGACCGAGCAGCAGCATGTCCCCGGCTTTGATCCGCGCTCCGCCGAGCTCCGTGTCGCCGGTGGCCCAGCGCCCGATCATCGTCATGAACGGAGGCTCGTCCCACAGGACCTGCTCCAGCGCGTCCGGCAGCGTCATGTGTCCGCCGGAGAGGTTCGCGCGGAAGCGGCGGTCGGTGAGCACCATGCGCACGGTGTTCGCGATCAGGTTGGCGGTCGTCTCGAAGGCCGCGATCAGCACCAGCCGCAGGTGCTCCACGACCTCGTCGTCGCCCAGTGCCGTCGGGTGCTCCAGCATCCACGTGGTGAAGTCCCGGCCGGGCTCCACCCGCTTGCGCGCCACGAGCTCGCGGAGGGTGGCCGAGACGTACTCGAAGCTGGTGAGGGCCGTCTCGGTGCCGCGGAGCATGTCGCGGGCCGCCTCGACGAGACGCGGCCCGTAGGATTCCGGCGCCCCGACGAGCTGGGTCATCACCAGCATCGGCAGCGGCTCGGCGAAGTCCCTGACCAGGTCTGCCCGCCCGGACTGGGCGAAGGCGTCGATCAGCTGGTCGGCGAAGCGCTTGACGTAGCGGCGTATGCCTCGCCGGTCGAAGCGCTCCAGCGACTCGGTGATCGCTCCGCGCAGCCGCTCGTGCTCGACGCCGTCGACCAGGTGGCAGGCCGGCTGCCACGCGGTCATCGGCGTCAGCGGGTGGTCGGCCGGTACGTTCCCCTCCTGCATGTCCCGCCAGTGCCGCGGGTCACGGGCGAAGCGCGACGGGGTGCGCGCCACGTCCAAGTTCTCGCGGTGCCCCAGCACCAGCCAGGCCGGGAGGTCACCGTGCACGAGGACGGGGGCCACCGCGCCGTGTTCGGCGCGCAGCTTCTCGTACGTGCCCATCGGGTCGGCCTCGGCGTCCGGGCCGTAGAGCCGGTGGGCCGGGCAGCCGGGCGGCGGGGCCGCCGGACCCGGCTGGGGGGTGGGGGTGGTGCTCACAGTGCCTCCGGGGTCGCGGCGAGGGAGTGCAGGTAGCGCATCAGCGTCATCAGGACGTCGCGGCTGGAGTCGCGGCGGCGGGCGTCACAGAAGACCAGCGGTACGGACGCGGGCAGGTCGAGTGCTGCGCGCAGCTCCTCCAGGGGGTGCTCCGGCGCGTCGGGGAAGGAGTTGACGGCGACCACGAAGGGCACCCCGCGCTCCTCCAGCCGGCCGATCACGTCGAAGCTGACTTCCAGCCTGCGCGTGTCGACCAGGACCACCGCGCCGAGCGCGCCCTCGAACAGGCCGCGCCACAGGAACCAGAACCGCTCCTGACCGGGGGTGCCGAAGAGGTACAGCACCAGTTCCTCGTTGATGCTGATGCGGCCGAAGTCCATGGCCACGGTGGTGGAGGTCTTGCGCTCCACCCCCGCCGTGTCGTCGACGCCGACCCCGGCCTGGGTCATCGTCTCCTCGGTGGTGAGCGGCCGGATCTCGCTGACCGCGCCGACGAGGGTCGTCTTGCCGACCCCGAAGCCGCCCACGATCACCACCTTGACTGCGGCGGCGGCCGTGGCCGGCAGCGCGTCCTCGCGCCGGGGCGCGGTGGCCCGCTCAGAGCTTTCGAAGTCCATCGATGACTGCCTCAATCAGTGCCAGGTCGGGGAGTTTGGCGGGGGCGACGGGTGGGCGGGAGAGCACGTGGTTGGCGGCGAGCAGGTCACCGAGGAGTACGGTGACCACGCTCACCGGCAGGCCGAGATACGCGGAGATCTCGGCCACCGAGAGCGGCGACTGGCACAGCCGCATGATCGCCGCGTGCTCCGGCTGCATCCCGAGCCTGGGCCCCGACTTGGCGATGATCAGCGTGACGAGGTCGAGGTGGGTGGGGGTTGACCCCCCACTACGGCCGCCGGTGATCACGTAGAGCCGCTCGGGCGTGCCGTCTTCCCAGTCCCGGCCCGGGTTGCTCACGCCGGCTGCCCGTCGCGGCGCGGCGGGCTGCTCAGGTGTTCTCCGATCCGGGCCACGAGGTCGCGCATCCGCTGGCCCATCAGTCCGGCGTCGACGCCCTCGTTCGCCAGTACGGCGAGGAAGGCGCCGGCGCCGGCCGCCATCAGGTAGAAGAAGCCGCCGTCCATCTCGATCACGACGAGCCTCATCCGTCCGCTGCTGCCCGGGAGTTCGGACGCGACGGCGCCGGCGAGGCTCTGCAGTCCGGCGCAGGCGGCCGCGAGCCGGTCCGCGGTGTCGGTCTCCGCCCCGTACTGCGCCATGCGCAGGCCGTCGGCGGACAGGACGATGACGTGGCGGGTCTGCGGAACGCTCTCGGCCAGGTCCTTGAGCATCCAGTCCATGTTGGTCTGCTGCTGACTCATGGCTGTTCCCCCTTGCTCGCCGAGGCCGGCGAGGCATCCGTGTTCTGGCTTGCTGCGCCGCTCCGGCTCGCGGCGGTCTTGCTGCTGTCCGAGGACAGGCCGTCCTGGAACGCGGCCAGCCACATCCCGGGCTGTACCTCGGGCCGAGGCTCTGGCGCGGGTCCGGGCTCGGTGGCGTACCCGTGTCCGGCGTGGTCGGCGGCCGCCGCTGCGGCTGCCACGAACCGGTCGCCGGTGCCCGTACCGATACCGGTTCCCGCCGGTTCGGGTGCGACGGCGCGGGTCTTGCGGCGGCGCTGGGGCAGGCCGTTCGGGGTCCGCTCGGTCACGGCGGGCACCTCGTCTTCGGCTGCCGGCATGCGGGGCCCGGTGACCGGGCGGGCGGCCGGGGTCCCGGCCGCGGTGGTGGCCGCCGCGGGGGCGAACCCGGTCGTGGCGGCCGTGGCGGCCACCGTCGTCGTGCCACCGGCCGGCGGCAGCGCGGCGCGGGGGCCCGAGGCGGTGCCGATGCCGTGGGCAACGCCCGTCGCGGAGGAGGCGGTGGTGATCAGCTGCTGCGGGATGACCAGGACGGCCCGTACGCCGCCGTACGCCGACGAGCGCAGCGAGACCTGGAAGTCGTACGCCTGCGAGAGCCGGCCGACCACGGCGAGGCCCAGGCGCGGGGTCTCCCCGAGGTCGGTGAGGTCGATGCCCTGCTGCGCCTGGCGGAGCATCCGCTCGGCCCGCTTGCGGGCCTCCTCGCTCATGCTCACGCCGCCGTCCTCGATCTCGACGGCGATGCCCGAGTTCACGTCGACGGCGGTCAGGTGGACCTTGGTCTGGGGCGGGGAGTAGCGGGTGGCGTTGTCCAGCAGCTCGGCGAGCGCGTGGATGAGCGGTTCGACGGCCGGTCCGATGACGGCGACCTGCGAGACCGAGTGCAGCTCGACGCGCTGGTAGTCGATGATCCGCGACATGGCTCCGCGCAGCACGCTGTACAGCGGGACGGCCTTGCTCCACTGGCGGCCGGGCCGCGCCCCGCCGAGCACGGCGATGGAGTCGGCGAGGCGGCCGATGAGGGCCGTGCCGTGGTCGAGCCGCAGCAGGTCGCCGAAGACGTCCGGGCTGTGGCCGTGGCGGTCCTCCATCTCCCGCAGTTCCTGGGCCTGTTGGTGCACGATGGCCTGGACGCGGCGGGCGATGTTGACGAAGGCGCGCTGCGCGGAGTCGCGCAGGTCCTCCTCGGCGACGACGGCGTCGAGGACCGAGCGCAGCACGGCCTGGTGGGCCGCCCTGAACTCGGCCGTCAGGCCGGGCCCGTGGATGTCGAGCTCCTCCAGCGAGGTGAGCACCTCTTCGGGGAACTCCCCCTTGCGCAGCCGTTCCACGACATCGGGCAGCAGCTCCTGCGCGAGCCGTACGGTCTCGGCCTGCTGCCGGTGCAGGACAGCCTCCTGTGCGGCGGCAGCCAGCCGCAGCGCGGCCACCGCCTTGCCGCGCCGGGCGGCCTCACCGCAGGACAGGGCCACGGCGACGAAGGCCACGGCGCCGATCCAGGCGACGGGGGTACGGGCAGGTGCGGACACTTGCGCCACGGCTATCGCCGCGGCGGCGGCGGTCAGCACGGCGGGCAGCGCCCAAACGACGGGTGAGGTGGCCCCTGGACTTCCGGGCGACGATCCCACGCGAACCATCAGAACCCTCAAACGATCGAAAGCGAATGATCATATGACAACGGCCCGGAATCTTAGCGTCTATAAGCACCACCCTTGACAGCAGGTCATGATCTGGACACTGCAAGGAGGTTGACGCTTCTCCCCGCTGGCCGAAACCCATAGGTACCGGCTCCGGGCCGCAACCGCCCCGCACCCCGGACCACCACAGCCCGCGAGCGCCCCCGCCCCCACCCGAGGCCCCCGACCGCCACCCCACGGAACGGCCGAATCCCGCCACCGGCCCGCGGCCCGCTCGGGAGACAATCACCCTCGGTCGGACCCGATCATCCAACTCCACCGTCCCCATGACAGAACAGGAGCAACCACGTTGAACCAGGAGAGACGCGCTCAGGCAGAGGAGTTCCTGCACCCGGGCGAGCGGCTCATCGCGGCCTGCTCCTACGAACTCGGCCCCGGTGTACCGCATCCGCCGGAGGCCCTGCTCGCTCCTGCGGAGCCGTCGGCACTCGCCCGGCAGGTCGCGGCGAAGGCCCCCCGCCCGCTGCGACAGCTGCTCGCGGCGGGCGGCGTCCTCGACCCCCGGCGGTCGAAGCCCGCCGCCGTGGCGGACGCGATCGACCGTGCACCGGACGTCGTGGAGCAGCTCGGCTCGCGGCTGATGCACGGCAAGAGCATGGAGGGCGACTGGCGGAGCGCGGCCGGGCGCTTCCTCATCGGCCGCGCGAGTGCTCGCGGCTCGGTCACGGGCGTCCTCGCGGTCACCGACCGGCGCTGGTTCGGCCTCACCGACGTCTCGCCGCTGTGGCGGATGACGCCGGTGCTGAAGCAGTACTGGGAAGCCCCGCGCCCTGCCGTCACCGCGGTGCGCGCCAACCCGACGGGAGTGCTCCAGAAGGGCCGCATGGACATCGTCTTCGCCGACGGCTCATGGGTCGCCGTCCTCGCGAGCCTCCCGACCCACGCCGCCCCGTTCGCGGCCGCGGCCGCGAACGCCTGACCCGGCGGCGCGAGGAGGCCCGACACGGACTCGTCCGACGACGGGACGGTGTCCCGGACACCGCGGCAGCCTGCCGCCGACCGAGGTGGGTCGGCGGCCGCGTCGTCACGGTTCTGTCGAAGGTCCCTGTGGACCGAGGGCGATGCAGACCATCAGCAGAAGCATTCTGATTTCGAGCTGCCGGTGACGGTGAAGCCACCCCTCACATGTATTTCTTGGAAGATGGGGACCAGGCAACCCATTCCGGCGCTCAGGCTGAGAACGGCAAGGGCGACCGTTTGCCTCCGGCCAAGAGCGCGGCCAAAGGAACACGTCGGGACAGTACCCTCTTCTTGTCCGCTGTGCGCGCAGTAGTTCCTCCGACGATCCGCGGAGCGAAGGCGAGTAGTGCACGAATCCGGTCCACAACGCGCTCGGATGTCGGCGCTTGCGCACCCGAGGGAATCCGCACGTTCAGGAGCATCACGCCCTCTCCGGTGAACCGGTGATGTGCCGGGTCGGCGGGGTGATTCGATGACCAGCACGGTAGGAACCGGTGGTCGTGTCCACCGCGGCGACGCCGGTGATCGATGACAACTGGCGAGCGTAACGGTCCACCCCGGAAGCAACACCCGCAGCCTGGAGATCAGCCACGCTCAGCACGATGGACAATTTGGTTCCGGCAGCCTCCGGAAATTCGCTGCGCACACGCTCACCGGTCTGTCGCACCAGCGTGGATGCGGGCAGGACGCGCTGGTCGGAAATACCGAACTGGGCATTGCTCAACGACACGGCGCAGCTCAGCAACAGTACTTCCGCCGAATTGCCGAGCAGCGCAGGACGCCTCGTGGCGGCGTTTCCGAACCATTCCCACATTCTGCTGCACCCAGGAACGGTCGAGCCCCTTCATGGAATCGCAGCAGTACTGGATAAATGAGGACGGGGGTCAATGCGGCAAAATCACCGTGGTGCGTGAGGGCGTCCACGGAGCAGCCCGTGGACGGATGCCGTCCGGCCCGGTCACGGGCCGAGGGGCCGGCTCCGGTCGGCCGCGCAACCCGACGCTAGCCGTGAACCGGCGCGGTACCCGGCTCCCGATCCCCGACCGATACGCAGGAACGATCCCTCGTCACCCGAACGGACCGGGCCCCTCGCGGACACGGTGGCCGTTCCCGTGCCGCTCACCAGGGCGGGGTCGGCGTGCCGTCGGGCTCAAGCCCGTACGGCCACAAGCGGTACACGGCCGGCTGGGGGGAGACGGGCCGCAGTCTGGCGGAGTCTGCGGCGTGCGCGAGGAGCCGTTCGGCTGCTGCGAGATCTCCTGACCGCTCCAGCATGTCGATGAGCTGGTCGAACGCGAAGGGATGACCGGCTTCGGACGCCTGGCTCAGGAAGCGTACGGCGCTTTCGAGGTCGCCGGCCTTCTCACGGATACCGGCGAGCTGGATGACGGCGCCGGGGTGGCCGGTGTCGGCCGCCTGCGTGATGAGGTGTTCGGCCTTCTCCAGGTCTCCCGCCCGCTCGCGGATTTCGGCGACGGCCATGAGGGCGTGAGGATCGCCGCTCCGGACGGCGCGGGCGAGGAGTTGCTCGGCGCCTTCGGCGTCGCCGGCCTGCTCACGGATGCGGGCGAGCTGTACGAAGGCGTACGCGTCGCCGGATTCGGCGGCCTGGGCGAGGAGTTGTTCGGCGCCGTCGAGGTCTCCGGCCTTCTCACGGATCTCGGCGACGGTCGTGAGGGCACTGGCGTGGCCGGTCTGAACGGCCTGGACGAGGAGTTGTTCGACGCCTTCGAGATCTCCGGCCCTCTCACGGATGCGGGCGAGGGCAGTGAGCGTGAGGGAGGGGTGCCCGGACTGGGCGGCCCGTGTGAGGAGTTGTTCGGCGCCTTGGAAGTCACCGGCTCTCTCACGGATGCGGGCGAGGGAGGTGAACGCACCGGGGTGCCCGGTCCGGGCGGCCCGGGCGAGGAGTTGTTCGGCACCGTCGAGGTCTCCGGCCTTCTCGCGCCGGCGGCCGAGGACGGTGAGGGCCACGGTGGTGGCCGTGCCCGGTTCCCCGGTGTCCGCGACCTGGGTCAGGAGACGGTCGGAACCTTCCAGGTCGCCGGCTCTTTCCCGCATGAAGGCCAGCTCGATGAGGGAGTAGCCGTCGCCGGTTTCGGCTGCCTGTGCGGCGAGTTGCTCGGCACCCTCGCGGTCTCCGATCTCGTCCCGGATGAGCGCGAGCTGTGTGCGGGCGAAGGGGGTCCCGGCGCGCTGGTAGAGATGGTGAGCCCACCGCAGACGTAGCCTGTCGCGGGCGGCGGCCGCGAGACGCTCAAGGTCGTCGGGGCCGGTGAGGTGATCGTGTGCTGCGTGCCAGAAGGAGGCGGGCGGGCACAGGGGACGGCGTTGGTCGCGGCCGTGCTGCTCAAGGTAGTCCGCGAGCCGGTAGACGACGCCCGGTGCTGGTGCGTCGGTCGGTGCGGTGGGGCTGCCGGGGGCTCGGCGCGTACGGCGTGGCTGGGTGCGGCGCAGGGGTGCGAGCCGGCCGTGGACGGGCTGGGCGAGTTCGGCGAGGGCTCGTTCGGCCCAGTCGGGGGTGAGGGCGTCGTACTCGTGGTCGGTGAGGTAGTCGGTGGCGGCATCGGTGAGGAAGGCGAGCGACAGGTGGAGGCCGGCGCCGAGGCGGCGGGCATCCATGGCGGCGTGCAGGAGGGCACGGGCGGGCGGCGTGGCAGTGCGGTAGCGGCGCAGCAACTCGGGCGCCCCGGCGAGATCTTGAGTGAGACGCCCATCGGCGGCACGGGGCAGGGCCGCGGCCAGGACCGCGTCTCCGCCCTCGGCCAGTACGCGGGCGGCCTCCAGCGCGGCTTGGTCGAAGGACTCCGGCACCGGGACGGTCCGCCCGGCCAGCAGCTCGCGCGCCTGGGCGTGTTCATCGGGTTGTCCGGGCTGCGGGAGCGCGCTGTAGGCGCGCTCGTAGTCGGGCCAGAGGGTGCCCAGTACCAGGACCGGACCGCGGGCCGGGGCGGTGAGCAGCGTCCGCAGGGCGGCGGCGATGGTCTCGCCGTGGCGGAGGTCGCCGACGTAGTGCTGGGCCTCGTTGAACCAGACCACCGTGTGGGGCCCGACCCGTTCGAGATCGCCGAGGGCTGCCTCGGCCCGGGTGGGGTCGAAGGGGTGCCACAGCCGCCACCCTTGTTCGGCGAGCGGCTGGACGGCTTCCCAGCACGCCCGGGTCTTGCCCGTGGAGGAGGAGCCGACCAGGACGACCATCCTGCTGTGGCCGTCAGCGGCGTCGCGCACAACATCGGTGAGGACGTCGTCGTGGGCTCGTGGCACGTAGCCGGGCAGTACCGGCTCCGGTGTTCTGCGGGGCTCTTCTCGGCGGGTGATCAGGCCGGCGGAGTGGACCTCCAGGTCGTACGGGTTGCATTCGCTGATGGGCCGCCCCGGCCGCCGCTCCGACTGGGTGGTGGGTGCGGCTTCTCCGGCGGCGGTCCGCCGCAGGTCCAAGAGCTCCTGCTCCGGCAGGCGCAGTACGCGGGCCAGAGCCGCGACCGTCCTCGCCGAGGGAATGTCCGCGTCGGGCTGAAGTGCCTCGTGCACGGTCGTACGGCCCAGCCTCGCCTGCGCGGCGAGCTGCGTCACCGTCAACCCACGACGGGCCAGTCCGTCTGCCAGCGCCGTGCGCAGCTCGGCGAGCGCCACCCCGTGCGCCGTCTCCTCGTCGTGCACGTCGCTCCCCCGGACTCGGCGTGTTCGCTGCTGTTCATCTTCGTCCGGCGAACCCCGGCGCACATGCCCTGCGCCACTGTCGACACCGTCAACGACCCAACGTCACACGGGAGATCGTCGTGCCCAATCTTGCCGTTGTCCTCCTCACCACGGCGCTCGTCATCGTGGTCGCCCTGCTGGCCGCCGCCGCGGCGGGCAAGCTCGCCCGCCTGGACGGCGCCACCTACCCCGCCTCTGCGATCCGGGCCGCAACCGCCTTCGCCGCGGTCCTCACCCTCGCCGCGGCCCTGACCGCAGCCTTCACCGCGCTACGGCCCTGAGAGCCTTCCCGGCAGACCGGCGCGGAGGTGGCTCAGGCGCAGATGCGGCGGTCGCTGGGAGGTGGACGGAAGGCGCTGACCTTCTGGATCGGAGGGTCGCACGCCGGCCCGGAGAATCGCGGATCGTTGTAGCGATCACAGCCACTCGGGGACCCGTAGGCCCTTGTCGGCCCGGACTCGGTCCGGCCGGCAGCGCGCCCTGCCGACGCCCACGCGCGGCACCCGGATGCGCTCCAGGACCGGCTGGAACCGGGGACTTACGTGCCGCTGGCCGCGGTGACCAGGAAGGACAGCGGCTCCTGTCCGTGCTCGACCGCCAAGTGCACCTTCGTGGTCAGTCCACCGCGTGAGCGTCCGAGCCCGTGGTCGGCGGCCTCGACTGCGACTCCGCCGGATTCGTCCCGCCGCAGATCCCCCTTTTGCGGGCACCTGCAGCCCGCCGTAACGTGCGGGAACGTCACGCCAGGGCGCGCAGGTCCGCGTCCGCCAGCGCATGCCGTTGATCAGCTGTCGCTTGGATCAGACAGGAGGCCGCCCCGGCTTCTTGCCCACCGGCAACAACGGCTCCAGCGTGGCCCATTGCTCGCTCGTCAGATCTCCTCGCCTCACGAGTGGACCACGACAGACCTTGATCCACTGATGAAACAGACCCCGGCCCCAAAAACGATCAAGGGGCCGTTTCAGATTGCTCTGAAACGGCCCCTGACCTGCGACTTCGAAAAGTCGGGACGACAGGATTTGAACCTGCGACCCCTTGACCCCCAGTCAAGTGCGCTACCAAGCTGCGCCACGTCCCGTTGTGCCGTTGATCTGGGGTTTCCCCCGTCCCGGCGGCACATGCAGAACATTACCCCACGTAGAGGGGTGCGCATGCACGGGTTTGCGGCGGCGGGGAGGATGACGGGGTGAACGCACGGGATCGGGACGGTGAGGGACGGGCGCGGAGCGCGCGGCCGCGGGACGGGCTGGGGCGGCCCCTGGCCTACGGGGAGCCGGGGGTGGAGCGGCAGCCCGAGGGGGTCGTACGGGCTCCCGCCGAAACGGTGGCCGAGGCACAGCGGCTGCTGGACGCCGGGATGCCGTTCCACGCGCACGAGGTGTTCGAGGACGCCTGGAAGTCCGGGCCGCCGGCCGAGGCCCCGCTGTGGCGGGCCCTCGCACAGCTGGCGGTCGGACTCACGCACGCCGCGCGCGGGAACGCCGTCGGCGGGGCCCGCCTGCTGCGCCGCGGGGCCGACGCCGTTGCCGTTGCCCTGGCCGGGCCCGACGCGGTCGCCGGGTCGGCGGAAACCGGCGGGGCCGGCCGGCCGTACGGGATCGACCTGGCGGGCCTGGTTCGCTGGGCCCGGGAGTTGGCCCGGCGCGTGGAGGCCGGGTCGGCGGTCGACGCGGCTACCGAGGCCCCGCGGCTGCTCGGCTCACGGCCGGACGACCGACCGAGCCCCGTCTGACCCGGTCGACGGCCGCTGCCGTCGGCTCGGGGCGGGGCTGGGCTGGGCTGGGCGGCAGGTCGGGCGGCGCCGGCCGTCGTGGCCGGCGGGCCCTGTCCCGGCTATGCGGGTTCCAGCAGGTCCCAGCGGTTGCCGTAGAGGTCCTCGAAGACCGCCACCGAGCCGTACGCCTCATGGCGCGGCTCCTCCAGGAAGCGGACGCCCTCCGCGGTCATCCGGGTGTGGTCGCGGGCGAAGTCGTCGGTGTACAGGAAGAAGCCGACCCGGCCGCCCGTCTGGTCTCCGACCCGGGAGCGCTGGGCGTCGTCCTTGGCCCGGGCCAGCAGCAGCGCCGCCTCGGTGGCGCCGTGCGGGCGAACCACGACCCAGCGGGAGCCGTCCGGGCGCGGGGTGTCCTCGACGAGGGTGAAGCCGAGGGCGCGGGTGTAGAAGTCGATGGCCTCGTCGTAGTCGTGGACGACGAGGGCGGTCAGGGCGATGTAGGCGGACATGGCACTCATTGTGCTGGTCCGGTCAGCAGGACCACCTCCAGGGTGCGCGGACCGTGCACGCCTTCCACCCGGTCGAGTTCGATGTCGCTGGTGGCGGAGGGGCCGGAGATCCAGGTCAGTGGCCGCGTCGGGTCCAGCAGGGGCAGTGCCTGCGGGACGGAGTCCACCACCTGGTCCGGGACCCGGACCACGCACACGTGGTGGTCCGGGATCAGGGTGATGCGGCGCCGGCCCTGGCCGGGGCCGCCGTCGAGCACGATCGTGCCGGTCTCGGCGATCGCCAGGGCGCAGCCGGTCACCACGCTGTCCACCGCGTCCAGTTCGTACGGGGTGGACTCAGCCCGGTCGTGAACGCGGGGCGGGCCCGCGGCCGGGAGCCAGTGCGGGGGCAGGCCGGACGGGACGAGGACCGTTCGAGCGCCTCGGGCGGCCAGCAGCCGGGCCAGCAGCGGCGCGATCCCGTCCTCGTCGGTGCGGTGCACCTTCGCGCGGTACTCCGCGAGGTTCGCGGCGAGGAGGTCGGCCGTCCCGGCGGGGGTGCGGGTGCCGTGGACCCGCAGGTAATCCCGGGGGACGGCGGGGTCGGGGGCGCCGTCCTCCGTCGCACGGCGGATCCGACCCAGGATCCGGTCCCTGCTGCTCATGCCCGTTCTCCCCGCTCCCGGTCCCACCACGTGCGGAACGACTCGGCCGGGAACTCCGGCAGCTCCCGGCTGTCCGTCCAGGCCCGTCCGGGTCCCGGCAGCCGGCGCGGGCGCAGCCGCCGGGCCCGGGCCAGCAGCCGCTCCCCCGCGCGCAGCGCTCCGGGGTGCTCCAGGAGCAGTCGCGCGGCCCGCATCGCGGCCCGTTCGGCGGTGTGCCCCCGCGCCGGGCGGATGCGTACGCGGATGCCCTCGCGGGTCACCGGGCCGCCCTGGGCCACCCGTTCGCGCAGGTGGACCAGGACCTCCGGGATGTCGATGGCGACCGGGCAGACCTCGTAGCAGGCCCCGCACAGGGTGGACGCGTAGGGCAGTGAGGCGTCGATCTCGCTGCCGGTGCCGCGCAGTTGGGGGCTGAGGATGGCGCCGATCGGCCCGGGGTAGACGGA
Source organism: Streptomyces sp. NBC_00597 (assembly GCF_041431095.1). Classification (GTDB taxonomy): domain Bacteria; phylum Actinomycetota; class Actinomycetes; order Streptomycetales; family Streptomycetaceae; genus Streptomyces. Next base: position 1,037,071 of record NZ_CP107757.1, on the reverse strand, counting down.
GCCGTACGCGTGGCCGCCGACGCGTTCGTAGACCGGGCAGACGTTGAGGCAGGCGGAGCATCGGATGCAGCGCAGGGCCTGGCGTCCGACCGGGTCGGCGAGGGTGTCGGTGCGGCCGTTGTCGAGGAGGACGAGGTGGAAGGCGGAGGGGCCGTCGCCGTCCGCCCCTTTCGATGGACCCAGCCCGGTCCACATCGTGGTGTACGGGTTCATCCGCTCGGCCGTGGAGGAGCGCGGCAGGGTCTGCAGGAAGATCTCCAGGTCCCGGAAGGTCGGGACCACCTTCTCGATGCCCACCACCGAGATCAGGGTTTCGGGCAGGGTCAGGCACATGCGGCCGTTGCCCTCGGACTCGAAGACGACCATCGTGCCCGTCTCGGCGACCATGAAGTTGGCTCCGGACACGGCGACCTTGGCGCGCAGGAACTTCTCGCGCAGGTGGAGGCGGGCGGCCTCGGCGAGCTCGCGCGGGTCGTCGCCGAGCCCGTCCGGGGCGGGGCGGCCCCAGTGGCCCATCTCCGCCGCGAAGACGTCCCGGATCTCGGCCCGGTTGCGGTGGATCGCCGGGACCAGGATGTGGGAGGGCCGGTCGTGGCCGAGCTGGACGATGAGCTCGGCCAGGTCCGTCTCGTACGCGGCGATCCCGGCCGCTTCCAGGGCCTCGTTGAGGCCGATCTCCTGGGTGGCCATGGACTTGACCTTGACGACCTCGTGCCTTTCCGTGTCGCTGCCGCCCGTGGCCCGGACCAGCGCGATGACGATCCGGTTGGCCTCGTCCCCGTCGGCCGCCCAGTGGACGGTGCCGCCCGCGGCCGTCACCGCCTCCTCCAACTGGATCAGGTAGCGGTCGAGGTGGCGCAGGGTGTGGTCCTTGACGGCCTTGCCCGCCGCGCGCAGCCGGTCCCAGTCGGCCATCTCGGCGACGGCCCGGGTCCGTTTGTCGCGGATCGTGTGGGTGGCGTGCCGGAGGTTGGCGCGCAGCACCCGGTCCCGCACGGCCTCGCGCGCCGCGTCCGGGAACGCCGGCATCCCCATGAACGTGCCCGTCATGCACACCTGCCCGTCATCGCAGCGGTTCCTCCTGCGTCGAGGCCAGGATCTCGGCGAGGTGCAGGGTGCGCATCGCGTCTCCCCTACGGCGCAGGATCCCGCCGAGATGGGCCAGGCAGGAGTTGTCGGCCCCGCAGAGCACGTCCGCGCCCGTCCCCGCCGCGCTGTCGGCCTTGTCGGTGCCCATGGCTGCGGACACGTCCGGGTTCTTCAGGGCGAAGGTGCCGCCGAAGCCGCAGCACTCCTCGGCGCCGGGCAGTTCGACCAGGTCCAGGCCCTTGACGGCGGCGAGCAGCTGCCGGGGGCGGTCGCCCAACCCGAGCTCCCGCAGACCGTGACAAGAGGGGTGATAGGTGACGGTGTGCGGGAAGTAGGCACCCACGTCGGTCACTCCGAGGACGTCCACCAGGAACTCGGTGAGCTCGTAGACGCGGGGGGCGAGGTCCTCGGCGAGCGCCGCCAGCCCGGAGCCCCGTCCCTCCTGCTCCGCCCGGCGGGCGATGCGCGGGTAGTGGCTGCGGACCATCGCGGCGCAGGAACCCGACGGGGTGACCACGTACGGGTGGCCGGCGAAGGCCTCGGCGGTGCGCCGCAGCAGGGGTTCGCTCTCGCGCCGGTAGCCGGTGTTGTACTGCGGCTGGCCGCAGCAGCCCTGGGCCGCCGGGAAGTCCACGCCGACGCCGAGCCGCTCCAGCAGGCGTACGACGGCGATGCCGGTGCGGGGGTACAGCACGTCGTTGACGCAGGTGACGAACAGGGCGGCACGCATGATGGGCACAATAGCCCGGTGAAGAAGTTCTCAGTGATCGGCATAGGCGCGGGCGACCCTGACCACCTGACCCTCCAGGCGGTCAGGGCGATCGGCGCGGCGGACGCATTCCTCATCCTGGAGAAGGGCGAGGAGAAGGCGGATCTGACCGGGTTGCGGCGCGCGATGCTCGACGCGCACGCCCGCCCCGGCCACCGGCTCGTGGAGGGCCGCGATCCGGACCGGGACCGGACCCCGACCGACTACACCCCGACCGTCGACGGCTGGCGCAGCGCGCGGGCCGAGATCTTCGAGCGGTTCATCGCCGAGGACCTGGCGGACGGCGAGACCGGGGCGTTCCTGGTGTGGGGCGATCCCTCGCTGTACGACTCCACCCTCGCCATCCTCGACGAGGTCCTGGAGCACGGCCGGGTGGCGTTCGAGCACGAGGTCGTGCCCGGCATCAGCAGCATCTCGGCGCTGCTGGCCCGGCACCGGACCAACCTGAACCGGGTGGGCAGGCCGGTCCAGATCACCACCGGGCGGCGCCTCGCCGAGGGCTGGCCGCAGGACGTGGACGACGTGGTGGTGATGCTGGACGCGCGGCACGCCTTCACGGCCCACCTCGACCAGGACCTCTACATCTACTGGGGGGCCTACGTCGGCACCCCGGACGAGATCCTGGTCTCGGGGAAGCTGGCGGAGGTCGCTGGCCGGATCGAGGAGATCCGGACCGAGGCCCGCGCCCGCAAGGGCTGGATCATGGACACGTACCTGCTCCGACGCGGGTGAGCCCCTTCGTCGCCGGGGTTCAGCGCAGGTAGGCCGGGAACTCGGCGGCGAGGCGTTCGTACTCCTCGGGCCGGTTGTAGATCTGCCCGCAGACACGGATACCGCCGCCGCCCGGCCACGGCCAGACCAGTACCCGGATGCCCTGCTCCGCCGCGATCCGCTCGCGCAGGTCGCGGGCGTCCTCCTGGGTCTCGGCCGTGCCGGGCGGCAGCCGTAGGGCGCGCATCGCGAGGCCCTCGGTGTACGGGAGCGGGGTGAGTCCGGGGATCTCGGCGAGCAGGGCCGCGCCGTGGGCGGCGAGGGCGCTGTTGTGGGCCCGCACCTTGCCGGCGTCCAGGCGGTCGAGGAGGTCCAGGCCCTCGGGGGCGGCGAGCCAGCCGGTGTAGTCGGCGGTGGCGCGGTTCTCGACGGAGCGCGGGAAGCCGTGCGCGTCCTCCCAGGAGGGCACCAGGGCGCGGACCCGGGCGCGGTGTGCGGGGGCAACGGCGAGGACCGCGCTGCCGGAAGGGGCGTACCCCCATTTGTGCAGGTTGCCGAACCAGAAGTCGGCGCCGCCGGCGAGCGGGTCCGCGATCATGCCCGGGGAGTGCGCCGCGTCGACGAGCGTGGTGATCCCGCGGGCGGCCAGGTCGGCGAGCAGCCGGGGCGAGGCGATGAGCCGGGCGGTGGGCGAGCTGATGTGGTCGAGCACCGCCGCCTTGGTACGGGGTGTCAGCCCGGCCAGCACGGTCTCGCGCACGGCGTCCTCGTCGGGTAGGTACGGGTCGAGGGCGACGGTGGTGATCCGGGCGCGGCGGGCGGCGGCCGCGACGACGGTGCCGTAGCCGTGGTCGGTGACCAGGATCTCGTCGCCGTCGGCGAACGGGACGGCGTCGAGGGCCAGGTTGGCGCCCTCGGTGGCGTTGGCGATGAAGGCGGTGCCGTCGGGGTCGGCGCCGAGGTGGCGGGCGACGCGGGTACGGGCGGCGGCGATCCGGTCGGCGGCGCCGATGAAGAAGGCGTCGGGGTCGGCGTGCGCCTCCTCGCGCAGGGCGGCCTGGGCCTCCTGGACGGGGATCGGCACGGCGCCGAACGATCCGTGGTTCAGGTGGGAGACGGCGGGATCGAGGCGGAACAGGGACCGCCCGCCGGGGAATTCGGCGGGCGGCATCGGCATCGGCCTGGTCATGGGACCTCCGGGTGTGCGGCGCGGCTGTCGCCCGCATCATCGCCTCCCGGACCGGCCCCGGCCCAGGGCCCGTCGTTACCGGGGGCCGATTTCGAACTTGGGAGGCTGTAGACCCTTGAGGCAGCTGGTGTTCGGCTTCTTCGGGGTGTCGAAGAACGAGACGGCGATCTCCTGGGCGCACTTCGACGTCGCGAACACCACGTGGGGCTCGTAGGGGACCGTGACGACGGTGGCGTTCGGCAGCGTGCGGGCGACGTACGGGCCGTTGTCGGCCCCGGTCTGGGAGTCCAGCCCGCCCGACAGGGCGAGGGTGGGGATGTCGCTGCGCGTGACGTCACGGATCGAGGGCGCCGCCGCTGGCACGTTCCAGACCTTGCAGTCCGGCCGGAGGAAGGCCAGCTGCGGTGCTTGGGCCTGCACCGAGCGCGGGAACGTCGGGAAGGCGTCCTGGCCGCCCTTGAGCGCCTGGGCCTGGGTTTCGTACGGGGTCCACTCGCTGCAGAAGACGCCGTAGGAGAGCCCGTGCGCGACCCTGCCGATGGCTTGGGGGCTGAGCTTGCCGCCCGCCCACTGACGGGCGATCCGCTGCGGTTTGCCGTGCGCCAGCTCGTCGAGCGCGATGGGGACCTGCGGCGCCACGTGGGTGGCGGAGGTCATCCAGTTCACCAGGGCTCCGCCGTCCAGGACGACCTTCACGGGCTTCGGGTTGCCGGGGAGCGTGACGGTGGTGGTCACCGGCTTGGCTTCGAGTTGGCGGACGAGCCGGTTGAAGGTGGCCGGCAGGTTCGGATAGCGACGGTTGCAGGCCGGCTGGTCCGCGCAGGCCTTGAACAGGCCGTCGAAGCCCTGCTTGGCGGCGCTCCAGGTCAGGGCGGACCCTGCCGTGGACGGTGGCAGGATGCCGTCGATGCCGACCGACCGGAGGCCTTGCGGGTGCTGGCGCATGTAGACGAGCGCCAGTTGGGTGCCGTAGGAAATGCCGTACAGGTTCCACTGCTTGAGGCCCAGCGCGGCACGCAGGTCCTCGTAGTCGGCGGCGCTCTCGGTGTCGTTGTAGGCGCCGAGGTCGGCCCCGGTCGCCGCCAGCTTTTCGCGGCAGGCGCGCGTCGCGTCGACGTGCAGCTTCCCGGTGGACGGCGCGTCGTAGACGAGGCCGACCGAACGGGCGTTGAACTCGTCGATGTTGGGGCAGGTGAACACCGGGTCGGCCGAGTACGTCCCCCGCTGGGACATGAAGATCACGTCGCGGTCGCGGTTCAGGCCGCCGTCGATCGCCATCTTCGCCTCCCCCACCGCGTCGTCGCCGGGTCCGCCGGCGAGCCACACGATCGGGTCGGGTTTCGGTGTGGCGGACGCGGCCGACACGATCGCCACGCCGAGGGTGATCTTCCGGCCGGTCGGCTCGGCGCGGTTCTCGGGGACGGTGAGCGTTCCGCAGCGGGCCCCCTTGAGCTCGGCGACCGGCTCCGGCGTCTTCGGGCAGGGGCCGGGCTCGAAGCGGGCGTCGCCCACCGTCCGGGCCACCGTTCCGATGGGCGTACCGGGACTGGGACTCGCCCCCGTGGCCCGCTGCGCCTGGACGGGCGTGGCGAGCAGGCCGGTGATGAGGATCCCGGTGGCCATCGCGGCCGACCTGGCGTGGCGCCGTCCTACGGCGGGGCGACGACGGGGCGCGGGGTTGAGAGCCATCTGCCCTCCCATGTCACTTCGGGACGATCGTGAACGGCTTCGGCTTCGCATCGGCCGCGCAAGCGGTGTCGGGCTCGGTCGGACGGGCGAGGAACGAGGCCAGCACCTGCTGTGCGCAGGGCGATTGGGGGACCACCCAGTGTCCGATGCCGGGGATCCGCACGGAGGTCGAGCGGGACAGCGTACGGGCCGCGTCCTTCGCCATGCTCTCTCCCGTCTTCGTGTCGAACGTGCCGGAGACGATGAGCGCCGGCACCGCGCTCTTGGTGGCGACCCGCTGGACGGCGGTGCGGTCCGGTACGTTCCAGATGCGGCAGGCGTCGTACTGGAAGGGGAGTTGCGGGGCCTGCGCCAATACCGTGTCGGGCCATGCGGGAAAAGCCTTGCGCCCGGCGTTGAGCACGTCGGACCGAGAGGATCCCGGGACCCACTCGCCGCACGCCACCGACTCCGTCAGACCGTGGCCCCACACGCCCACGGCCCCTGCCGAGTCGGCCGCGCGGGCCCGCGCGAAGCGCTCCGGTCGGCCGCGGCTGAGCTCGTCGAGCGCCGCCGGGACGTCGACGGGCTTGACGCCGTTGGCGACGAGCACGTTCAGCAGGGCGCCGCCGTCGAGGTCGACCTTGACCGGGTCTCCCCCCTGCGGCGGCCGGGCGTTCAGCACCAGCGGGTGCGCCTCCAGCTTGCGCACCTGCTCGGTCAGCGTGCGGGCGACGTCGGGGTAGCGGCTCTTGCAGCGGGGCTCGGCCGCGCACGCGCCGACGATGGCGTCGATGCCCTGCCGGACGCTGCTCCAGGTCACGGGCAGGACGGTGAGCGCCGGAGGAGTGAGGGAGTCGAGCGCCACCGCGCGAATGCCCTGGGGGTGCTCGCGCAGGTAGGTGAGGGCCAGGTTGGTGCCGTAGGAGTACCCGTAGACGTTCCACTGCTCGATGCCGAGCGCGGTGCGCAGGTCGGCGAAGTCGGCCGCGTTCTCGGTGGTGTTGTAGGCGGCGAGGTCGACTCCGTCGGCCACCAGGCGGTCGTGGCACTTCTTCACCGCGTCCAGCAGGGGCCGCTTCGATGCTTGCGAGTCGTAGCGCAGGCCCACGGCCTGCCTGTTGTACCGGTCGATCTCCGGGCAGGCGAGGTGCGGCCGTGCGTAGAGGTTCCCGCGCTGGGCCATGATGATCAGGTCGCGATCGCGGTTCAGGCCGGATTCGACGAGGAAGGGGATGTCGTCGAACGTGTCGGCCCCCGGGCCACCGGCCATGAACACCACGGGGTCCGCGGCGGGCTTCGCCGCCTCGGCCGGGATGACCGCCACGGGCAGTTCGATGGTCCGGCTGCCGGGGCGGGAGCGGTTCTCGGGTACCTCCAGGACACCGCAGCGCGCGCCGTTCAGCGCCTCGATCGGCTCGGGCGGCTCGGGACAGGCACCGGGCACGAACCGCGGGGCGGCGGTCGCGGTCGGGCCGGTCCCGGCGGACGGGGCCAGGGAGGACGCGGCACTGCTCGAAGTCCCACCGAACGCCGCCAGACAGACCAGAGCGGCCGCGGCAGCCGCCGCGTTGATGCTGTGCTTCGCCATGTGCTCCCGTTCCTGTGCCGACGCCTGCGGCGCCGCCCGGCCGGGCGGCGCCGCAGCGGGTTGGTGGAACGCACCTCTTCGAAGGTAGCGGCTGGCACGAAACCGCGCATATGGTGAGAAAACGCCCGTCACAGGCCGTCGGCCTGCGACGGCCTGTGACGGCAGGCCCCTAGCGCCCGCTGGTGACCGCGTAGTACTGCAGGTCCTGGACCTGCACGGTGCGGTCCGCCGCGTAGGGCAGTTCCACCTCCGCGCCGGGCTCTCCGTCGCGGACCACCACCGCGGAACTGGTGCCCGGCCGCAGCGGGAGCAGTTCGGAGTGGACTCCGGCGGGGGCCTCGTGCGCGTCCCGGTCCGTTCCCACGCTCGTACGGAGGGTCGCGGGGGCCGTCAGGAAGCTGAGGACCTCCACCGTGTCGCGGGGCGCGGCGGTGCCCTTGCGCGGGGACATCACCAGCGACTGGGCGCCGGTCGGGGCGGCGGCGGCGAACTGGGTGCGGGCGCAGAGGTACAGCGTGTCGCGGACGATCTTCGGCCAGCTGCCCGTCTTGAACTTGGCCAGGTAGTACGAGGTCAGGTCCAGGTAGGCGTACCCGTTGTGCAGGGACGGCGCGAACTGGCTGCCCTCGGAATAGTCGTTCCAAGTGGTGAGCTGCACCCAGTCGGCGCCGTCGTCGATGGCATGGGTCCAAGTGGAGCGCAGGGTCGCGGTGTTGCCGGCCTCGTCGTAGATGCCCTGGTTGGGGCGGGCGTCCTGGACCGACACGGGCTGCATCCAGATCTTGCCGGAGCCGTGGGCCCGCTGCACGGCGCGGGTGGCGCTCTCCTGGCCGACGTAACTGCGGCTGCCCCACTCGGAGAAGCCGTGGCTGATCGGCGCGAACCGTGCGCCGTTTGCGTCGAAGTCGAGGAACGTCGGGACGAACGCGGTGCGGATGCCGTGCCGGCTCTTGAGGAGGTCGATGACCTGCGTCCACCAGGCGACGCTCTTGGTCTCCGCCTTGAAGGGGGACACGACGAGCCGGCCGTCGGCGAGGCGGTGGGCGGCGGGGGCCTTGCCGAGGGCCGCGACGGCGTCGGCGAGCACGCCGGGGTCGTCGGTGTCCAACGAGGTCATGTCCGGCATCAGCATGATCTTGAAAGCGGGGTCGACGGCACGGGCGGCCTGCATCAGCAGCCCGGCGCGGTCACGGTTCGGTCCGGACAGGGAGAGCATGTCGAGGGTGAACCCGTCGAGGCCCGCGGCGCGGGCGGTGCGCACCTCCTGTTCGAGGTTGGCGAGTTCCCAGTTGCCCGGCTTGGGCGCGACGGGCAACGGCCGGTCGCGCAGCAGGCCGCCGTACCGCTCGTGCTTGCCGTTCTCCCCCGCCGGGTTCAGGTAGTTGCGGGTGTAGTAGTCGGCGTCGGCGCTCGCGTTGTCCAGGGAGAGCGGGTACGGGGTGAAGTAGTGCGCGAACACGAGCTTCCTGCCCGCGCTGCCGGTGTGCAGAGCGGCCGGTCCGGGCAGGTCGAACGGCAGGGCTCCGGCGGGCCGCCCGGCTCCGGCGTCCCCCGCGCCCGGGACGCTGCCGGCGTCCTGGTCCGTGCCGTCCGGGCTCCGGACGGGCGCGGGCGGGACGCCACCCGTGGCCGCGGGTGCGGGGCCCGTGGCCCCCGGGTCGGGCCCGGCGGGCCGGGGGGTGCCGATCCCGGGTGCGGAGGCGTCCTGGCGTACGGCGCGGTCGAAGGGAGCCCAGGCGATGCCGGTGGCGGCGCCCACACCGACGAGCAGGAACGCGGCGAGCAGCAGGGTCAGCAGCGGCCGGCCCCGGAACCCCGGACGGCGGCGGTGCGAACTCATCGTGGGTGCCCTCCCCTGCACGGTGCCCCGAGTGCGGCACTGCACAGCAGTACAGCCGATCGACGGCCGCCGGACAACCGTCAGGATCGGGCGGCCGCGACGTTCACGTTCTCCAGGACTCCGAGGGCGTCGGGGACGAGGACGGCCGCCGAGTAGGGGCCGATGACGCCCTCCTGGTCCTCGCTGGTGCGCAGCGCGAGGGCAGTTGCTGCTCGAACTGGTTCATCGGGTCGTCATAGAGGTCGGCGACGCGGGTGTGGACCTGCAGGACGGTCTGGGCGAGGGAGAGTTCGCACTTGCAGCAGGGTCCTGCCCGCGCGGCCGGGGCGAGTTCGATGTCGGCCTCGCCGCGCCGGTTGACGGGGCGCCGGCCGTTCTCCACACCATGGCGGTGCCGGCGGAGGCGGCCCGTACGGAGTGGTCCCCGTGCGGTGACGGCCTCGCGGATGAAGCAGTTCGAGCACGTGCTGGCCGAGGAGTTCCCCGTCATGTACCGGGACTTCGGGCTGGACGCGGCGGCGCGAGCAGCGCTGGACCGGTACGCGGACGAGCTCACGCAGTGGATGTCCGGGGTCGCCCCCTGGCACGCGCAGACCCGGCGCTACCGGGAGGAGGACCTGAAACGGCACCGCGCGGCGGGCGGAACCGGCGGCGGCCGGAGCGCCCCGGGCTCCGCACCGCCCCGGTTGGGCGTGACGGCGCGGGGTCGGGGCGCGCTGGGCGAGGGTGGCCCGGGGTGCCCCACCTGGCCGCATGGACAAAAGTGCGCCGTGTGTACAACTACGTTGATCAGCGGCGGCACGGGCCTTTCTCCGGAATGCGACATTCCCCTGGCCTTCCGGCAGAACTGGCGCATAATCGTCGCTACGCGGCCCGAAAGAACCCTTGGTCGCGCATGGACACGCATGCAATGGGGGGCATCGTGCCGATGAGGGATCCAGGCCGGGCCGGCACCTTGCCGACGACGTCCGACGAGCTGTCCCGGCTGTTGACCGCCGTGCGGCGCGGCCGCGTGCTGACGGTCACCGGGCGGTTCCGGGAGCCGCGGAGCCTGCTGGTGCGGGAGATCGCCGAGCGGCTCTCGTCCAACTTCTGCGACGGCGTGGCCGTCATCGTGGTGGACCGGCCCTTCGGCCCGCGCGAACTGACGGCCGCGCTGGGCTGCGTACCGGGCATGCCCTTCCTGCCGTGTGGGACGGCCGACGCCGTCTCGTGGCTCGCGGAGCGGGACATGCTCCTCGTCCTGGACGGCACCGACCACCTCGCGCCCGAGACGCTCACGTGGCTGCGGAACCTGCTCACCGCGGCCCCGGGACTGCGCATCCTGGCCGCGGGCCGGTCCCCGCTGGCCTTCGAGGGGGAACGGGTCCACCGCCTCTGAGCCCCGGCCGGCCCGGAGTGGCCGTGCGGACGGCGCCGGAGGCCACCCGGCCGGCCGAGGGATGGACGCTGGACGCGGCGCCGGCCGCGGCGCGCTCCGGGTCAGCCGCGGTACGAGCGCAGGATCCGCTTCAGCAGCGGGGGTACGGGTGCCCGCGGCGCGGGCACGGACCCGGGGCCCGCGGGCAGCCGGTCCCGGAGCTGGGCCCAGACCGCCTCCGGGCACGGCCCCTGGGGCCGGAACTTGAGGAACTTGCGGTAGGGCACGACCCGCGGCTCCCGGCCGATCTCCACCCAGTGGGGGCGGCCCGACACCTCGTCCCAGCCGTGGTTCGGGATCCGGATGTGGTCGCGCCGGCCGTCCTTGTCCTTGCTGGTGATCTGGGCGACCCGCGCGCCGCCCGGTCCGGTCGCGAGGACCACGCAGTAGTGCCGCAGCTGCCGCTGCGGGTCCTCCCGCAGCGGCACCATGGCCAGCCAGACCTCGCCCGGCCGCGGTCTCGCGCCGATCGCCTCGTCCCACCGGCGCACGCCCAGGAAGACGACGAGCGCCGCGAACCCGGCGGCGCACGCCTCGACGCACATCCGGACGTTCCAGGGCGCTGCGGCCGCCCGGCCCTCGGCGTAGCCGGCCGCGGCGGCCACGGCGGCGAGCAGCACGGCCACCCGGACGAGGAACATCCACCAGACGACGCGCCCGCCCCGGCCCGCCAACGCGACGAGCGCGCAGGCCACGACGACCGGAACGCCGTACACGACGGCCCACTGGCCGGCGCCCTCCACCTTGACCGGCGGGGTCTGCTGCGCCATCAGGTCGGGCAGCAGCACGGGGAGCGCGAGCAGGACGCCGACGAGCGCGACCGCGTTGAGCAGCAGGTAACCCGCGCAGCCGATGCCCGCGCAGGAGGTGTTCTTGCGACGCGCCACCCGTACTCCCCCCAGATCCCCGGCGGGCACGCTAACGCACCCGCCACAGGCGCGCCAGGGGCCCCCGCGGTCATGGGCGCACGCGTGGCACGCGGGCGGCGTACGGGGCCGGGTACGGCTCCGCCCCGGTCGGCTGCTGCCGACCGGGGCGGAACCCAACAGGTACTGCGGGCCTTACGCGAGGGTCGCGATGGCCTGGTTGAAGGTCGCGGACGGCCGCATGATCGCCGCGGCCTTGGCTGCGTCGGGCTGGTAGTACCCGCCGATGTCGGCCGGGTTGCCCTGGACGGCGATGAGCTCGCCGACGATGGTCTCCTCCTGCTCGCCCAGCGTCTTGGCGAGCGCCTCGAACGCGGCGGCCAGCGCGGCGTCGTCGGTCTGCTCGGCCAGCTCCTGGGCCCAGTACAGGGCGAGGTAGAAGTGGCTGCCGCGGTTGTCGATGCCGCCCAGCTTGCGGCTCGGCGACTTGTCCTCGTTGAGGAAGGTGCCGGTCGCGCGGTCCAGGGTGTCGGCCAGCACCTGGGCGCGGGCGTTGCCGGTGGTGGTCGCGAGGTGCTCGAAGGAGACGGCCAGCGCGAGGAACTCACCGAGGGAGTCCCAGCGCAGGTAGTCCTCCTTGACCAGCTGCTGGACGTGCTTCGGGGCGGAGCCGCCGGCGCCGGTCTCGAAGAGGCCGCCGCCGTTCATCAGCGGGACGACCGACAGCATCTTGGCGCTGGTGCCCAGCTCCAGGATCGGGAAGAGGTCGGTCAGGTAGTCGCGCAGCACGTTGCCGGTCACCGAGATGGTGTCCTCGCCGCGGCGGATGCGCTCCAGGGAGTACGCGGTGGCCTTGACCGGGGACAGGATCTCGATGGTGAGGCCGTCGGTGTCGTGGTCGGCCAGGTACGTCTTGACCTTGGCGATCAGCTGCGCGTCGTGGGCGCGGTTCTCGTCGAGCCAGAAGACGGCCGGGACGCCGGTGGCGCGGGCGCGGGTGACGGCGAGCTTGACCCAGTCCTGGATCGGCGCGTCCTTGGTCTGGCAGGCGCGGAAGATGTCGCCCTTGGCGACCTGCTGCTCCAGGACGGTGTTGCCCGCGGCGTCGACGACGCGGACGGTGCCCGCGGCGGCGAGCTCGAAGGTCTTGTCGTGGCTGCCGTACTCCTCGGCCTTCTGGGCCATGAGGCCGACGTTCGGCACCGAGCCCATGGTGGACGGGTCGAAGGCGCCGTGCGTGCGGCAGTCGTCGATGACGACCTGGTAGACGCCCGCGTAGCTGCTGTCCGGGAGGACCGCGAGGGTGTCGGCCTCGTTGCCGTCCGGGCCCCACATGTGGCCGGAGGTGCGGATCATGGCCGGCATGGAGGCGTCGACGATGACGTCGGACGGGACGTGGAGGTTGGTGATGCCCTTGTCCGAGTCGACCATCGCGAGGGCCGGGCCCTCGGCGATCTCGGCATCGAAGGAGGCCTTGATCGCGTCGGCGTCGGGCAGCGCGCCCAGGCCGTTCAGGATGGTGCCGAGGCCGTCGTTCGGGGACAGGCCGGCGGCGGCCAGGGTCTCGCCGTAGCGGGCGAAGGTCTTCGGGAAGAAGGCGCGGACCACGTGGCCGAAGATGATCGGGTCGGAGACCTTCATCATCGTGGCCTTGAGGTGCACGGAGAACAGGACGCCCTCGGCCTTGGCACGCTCGATCTGGTCGTTCAGGAAGGTGCGCAGCGCGTCGACGTGCAGGACGGAGGCGTCCACGACCTCGCCGGCGAGGACCGGTACGGAGTCACGCAGGACGGTGGTGGCGCCGTCGGCGGCGACGTGCTCGATGCGGAGCGTGCCGGCCTCGGCGATCACGGCGGACTTCTCGGTCGAGCGGAAGTCGTTCTCGCCCATGGTGGTGACGTTCGTCTTCGACTCGGTGGTCCAGGCGCCCATGCGGTGCGGGTGGGCCTTGGCGTAGTTCTTGACCGAGGCGGGGGCGCGGCGGTCGGAGTTGCCCTCACGCAGGACCGGGTTGACGGCGCTGCCCTTGATCTTGTCGTAGCGGGAGCGGATCTCGCGCTCCTCGTCGGTCTTCGGGTCGTCCGGGTAGTCCGGGAGCGCGTAGCCCTGGCCCTGGAGCTCGGCGACCGCGGCCTTCAGCTGCGGGATCGAAGCCGAGATGTTGGGCAGCTTGATGATGTTCGCTTCCGGCGTCTTCGCCAGCTCGCCGAGCTCGGCGAGGGCATCGGCGATCCGCTGGCCCTCCTCAAGGTGCTCGGGGAAGCTGGCGATGATCCGACCGGCCAGGGAGATGTCACGGGTCTCGACATTCACACCGGCCGTCGACGCGTAGGCCTGGATCACAGGCAGGAAGGAATACGTCGCGAGGGCCGGGGCCTCGTCAGTGTGCGTGTAGATGATGGTCGAGTCAGTCACCGGATGCTCCGCTCCACAGTCTGCGTCTCTCGTCTGCAACATTGCTCGACATCAAGATATCTCGTGATCGGGCCGGTCTGGACAGCCCCCTGCCCGAGTCCCGGGGAGACGCGCGTCACCTCCGGCGCCGGACGACCCCGCACGGCCCGCAGAACGGCGAGAGCGCCGCCACCGGCTGTTTCCAGCCGGTGGCGGCGCTCAGGCATTCAGGCGTACTGACCTGCTCAGGCGTGGACGGCCTTCGGGTTCATGCCGTACTCGTTCGGCTGCGCCTGACCCTCGGTCGCCAGGAGGACGATGAGCCAGATGCCGCCGATCAGCGGGACGAGGCCGATGAAGTACCACCAGCCGGACTTGCCGATGTCGTGCAGCCGACGGACGGTGAGGGCGATGCACGGCACGATGATCGCCAGGAAGTAGAGGCCGTAGATGATCATGTTCGCGCCGATGACGGAGTCGATGATCGCGACGACGATCGCAACAGCGAAGTTGCACAGGAAGAACATCCAGAACTCCTGGCGGCGCGCGCGGCCGGAGAAGTCGGCGTACTTCTTCAGGACGTCGGTGTAGTAGTGCATGTGTCCCCCCAGAGGACGGTTCGTCGGCCCGTCCTGCTGGAGCAAGCCGGGGCAGAACTTATGCCCCGCTTACGTGGCGGTCAAGCCACTTCACAAGACGCCAAAAGAGCCGCTTTTGCAGGGTTCAATGGGCAAAATCACCGGCACCGCCAGCCCCTTGAAACCCACCGGTCGTACCGGGTCACACGGGGTGACGAAACAGGGGCGGTAGAAGCCGTTTCGTGATGCCGGAGAGACTCCCGAGCCGCTCGGCGCCCGCCCGCAGACGGCCGAATCCCGCGCGGAGCACGCCCATCCGCACCCACATCGTTACGGCTCTGCGACATGCGCCACCGCTCGCACGGGCGTCCCGCCCGGACCGCAGGGTCGGGACGGGACTCGGTGCAGGCCCGGGCCGGCTCAGCCGATGTGGAAGGGGTCCCCGTAGACCTTCCAGTCGAGCGGGGTGTTGAGGTTCAGGTTCCCCTTCTTGAGGAAGACCCGCTGCGCGGTGTCGACGCGACTGGTGTCGCTGTGCGCCTCCTCCTGCTTCATCGCCCAGACGCGGGCGTCGAGGAAGGCGTTCAGCCAGGTGGTCTCGTTGCCGCCCTGGGCCGGGGGCTTGGCCTTGGACAGGGCCCGCTTGCGGATGTTGCGGAAGCTGGTGGAGTCGCTGCCGTCGCCGTGCATGACGATGGCGTCGTAGTACATGAACTGGCCGAGCGCGCCGACCCCGTCGGACTTGCCCTGCTTGACGGCGGGGTTGAAGTAGACCCGGTCGCGCTCGTGGTCCTGGGCCTTCTTGAACTCGCCGTCCTGGGCCGCCTTCGCCCAGTCCTTGGTGAAGTTCGGGTCGAGGCCGGCGTGCGAGTCGCTGCCGTCGACCTTCCGCAGGGCGGGCAGGTACTTGGCGAGCACGTTGCCGGGCTTGACCTGCGTGTAGTACTCGACGAGGTCGAGCATGTCGCCGGTGCCCGAACAGAAGCCGATGATGCCGGCCGTGTAGCCGCGGCCGTCGTCTATGTCCTCTATGTACTTGTACTGCGCCTTCCAGTCCAGCGAGGAGTTCTCCGCGCTGGAGACGATCTGCATGGCGACGTCCTTCTTCGCCGGATCGTCGAGCCCGACGGCCGCGGCCGAAGCAGCGGCGGGGGCGGATGCGGATGCAGGTGCGGGTGCGGGTGACGCGGTCGTCGCGTGGGCGGCGACCGGTACGGCGAGCAGCGCGCTGCCGAGCAGGGCGCCGAGGGCCATCCTCTTGCGGTGGGGGGTGAACACAAGACCTCCATGGGGGAGTTGAGCCTTACCCGACTTCGTTAGGAAACTTTACTACCAGACTTCGGGACAGCTCAATACCCGTGCGGCCGACGGGAGTCGAGTGCGCTCAGATCCAGCCGTTGCGGCGGAAGCCCCGGTGGATGACGAAGCAGGCGAGGGCCATGACGCCGACCACGATCGGGTATCCGTACGTCCAGTGCAGCTCGGGCATGTTGTCGAAGTTCATGCCGTAGATCCCACAGACCATGGTCGGCACGGCGACGATGGCGGCCCAGGCCGTGATCTTGCGCATGTCCTCGTTCTGCGCGACGGTCACCTGCGCGAGGTGCGCCTGGAGGATGGAGTCCAGCAGGGCGTCGTACGCGCCGATCTGGTCGGTGGCCCGGGTCAAGTGGTCGGCGACGTCCCGGAAGTACGCGCGGGCGTCCGCCGGGATCACCGGTATCGGTTGCGTGGCCAGGTGGTGGAGCGGCCGGCTCAGCGGGGCCACCGCCCGGCGCAGCTCCAGCAGTTCGCGCTTGAGCTGGTAGATGCGGCCCGCGTCGCCCCGGCCGCCGTACTCGCTGAACACCGCGGTCTCGACGGCGTCGATGTCGTTCTGCACCGCGTCCGTGACGGCGACGTAGTCGTCGACGACGTGGTCGGCGATCGCGTGCAGGACCGCGGCGGGCCCCTTGGCCAGTTGGTCGGGCGCCGCCTCCAGGCTCTCGCGGACCGGGCCGAGCGTGCCGCGGCCGCCGTGCCGGATCGTGATGACGAAGTCGTCGCCGGTGAACGCCATCAGCTCGCCGGTCTCCACCACCTCGCTGGTCGCGGTGAGTTCCTCGTGTTCCACGTAGCGCACGGTCTTGAAGACGGAGAACAGTATGTCGTCGTACCGCTCGACCTTGGGGCGCTGGTGCGCGTTCACCGCGTCCTCGACGGCGAGGGGGTGCAGCCCGAACAGCTCGGCGAGCCCGGCGAGCTCCTCCTTCGACGGTTCGTGCAGGCCGATCCAGACGAACCCGTCGCCCGTCTTGCGGACCCGCCGCAGCGCCTCCTCCGCCTCGCCGCACCCGTCCTGTCGGGTGCCGTCCACGTAGACCACGCAGTTGACCACCGCGCTGCCGAGCGGGGAGCGCGCCGGGTGGCTGAGGTCGACGGCCCGCCGGTATCCACGGCGTACGGCCCGGCGCAGGTTGCTGAACATGGACAACGAGGTACTTCCCTTCGACGGATCAGCGGCCAGTCTGCCACCGCCGCCGAGGTCACCGCCGTGCGCGGCCCGCGGAGGGGTCCGGCCGCGCTCCGGTCAGACCCGGTTCAGACCCGGTCGATGAAGACGCTCGTCGACTTGACGCGGGCCACGGCCCGGACGCCCACCTCCAGGCCGAGCTCCTCCACCGCCTCGCGGGTCAGCAGCGACACGACGCGGTGCGGCCCGGCCTGGATCTCGACCTGCGCGTCGACGATGCCGAGCTTCACGGCGGTGACGATGCCCGGGAAGGCGTTGCGCGCCGAGGTGTACGGGGCGTCCTCGCCCTCGGCTGCCTCCTGGGCGGCCTCCACGCAGAACGCCGCCAGGTCCGGCCCGTCCACCATGCGCCGCGTTCCCTCGCGACGGGTGGGGAACCGCTCGGCGTCGGCCCAGCGGCGGGCCGTGTCGACGCTCACGCCGAGCAGCCGGGCGGCCTGGCCGATCGTGTAGGACTCCATGGCCGCAGCTTACGGCTGCCGGACCCGGTCCTGGCGCAGGGCCTCGGCCGCCGCGGCCGCGATCACCTCGGCGACCGTCGACAGCGCCGGGGAGTCGAGTTTCCACTGCTGCCAGTACAGCGGCACGTCCAGCGGCCGCCCCGGTACCAGCAGGACCAGTCCGCCGTCCCGCAGCAGGGGTTCGGCCTGCGGCTCGGGCACCAGTCCCCAGCCGAGTCCGGCCGCGACCGCGCCGCAGAACCCCTCCGAGGTCGGCACGTGGTGGCGCAGCGGCCCCGCCCCGGCGTCCTGATCGCCGGTCAGCGACCGTACGAACCCGTCCTGGAGGACGTCCCGCCGGTCGAACAGGATCACCGGGGCCTCCCGCAATCCCTGTTCGAGGCTCCCGGCCAGGTACCGCGCCGCGAACTCGGGGCTCGCCACCGGCAGGTACCGCGCCAGTCCGAGCCCGCGTACGGTGCATCCCGCCACCGGATCCGGCGAAGAGGTGACCGCCGCCATCACCTGACCCTCCCGTAGCAGCGCCGTCGTGTGGGACTCGTCCTCCCGGTGCAGTTCGAAGAAGACGGGCGGGTCCTGCGGCACCCGCGTGAGCGCCGGCAGGAACCAGGTCGCGAGCGAGTCCGCGTTGACTGCGATCGGCAGCCGCACCGGGCCGCCCGACTCCTGCGCCATCCCCAGTTCGGCGCGCGCGTCCCGCTCCAGCCGGGCCAGCTGCCGGGCGAAGCGGACCACCACCTGCCCGGACTCGGTCGCCCGCACCGGTTTCGTCCGCATCAGCAGTACCCGCCCGGTCCGCTGCTCCAGCGCCTTGACCCGCTGGCTGACGGCGGACGGGGTCACGTGCAGGGCGGCGGCCGCCGCGTCGAAGGTGCCCTCGTCCACCACGGCGAGGAGGGTCCGTACCTGGTCCAGGGGAAGCTCGTCCATCACGAACGCTAAGGGTACGTAAAAATCTTTAGCTGTACTGAAAGCGCGCCGATACCTACGGTCGACGACATGACACACGGCATCATCGCGGCGGCACTCGCCGGCTTCGGCACCGGACTCTCCCTCATCGTCGCCATCGGCGCACAGAACGCGTTCGTCCTGCGGCAGGGGGTCCGCCGGCACGCCGTCCTCGCCGTGGTCGCGATCTGCGCCGTCTCCGACGCGGCCCTCATCGCCCTCGGGGTCGCCGGGGTGGGGGCCTTCGTCACCGCCTGGCCGGCCGCGCTGACCGCGGTCGCCATCGCCGGCGGCACCTTCTTGATCTGCTACGGGATCCTCGCCGCCCGCCGGGTGCTGCGGCCCACTCCCGGCGCCGCCCTGGACACCGCGGGAGACGCCGCCGGGTCCCGCCGCCGGGCCGTGCTGGCCTGCCTGGCCATGACCTGGCTCAACCCGCACGTCTACCTCGACACCGTGCTGCTGGTCGGCTCCCTCGCCGCGGACCGCGGGGACCTGCGCTGGGCCTTCGGCATCGGGGCCGGGCTGGCCAGCCTGATCTGGTTCGCCACCTTGGGCTACGGGGCCCGGCTGCTCAGCGGCCTGCTCGCGCGCCCCTCGGCCTGGCGGGTGCTGGACGGGCTCGTCGCGGCGACCATGGTCACGATGGGCGGGATGCTCCTGGCCCGGGCCTGACCGCGGACCGCGGCGGGCCCGCGCGGATGCGGATCCGCCCCGTACCGCCGCCCGACCCCAGGAGTGCGCAGTGCCCGACCGTCCGGCCGACCGCCCGGCCACCGACCCGTCCGACCGAGCGGCCGACCGCCCCGGCCCCCGCCCCTCCCCCGACGAGGTCCGCGCGTACTACGCCGCCCGGCCGTCCCCGCTCGTCGCGGCGACCGGGATCGTGCTGGACCGCGACGGGCGGGTCCTCGTGCTGACGCCCTCGTACAAGGCGGACCTGGAACTCCCTGGCGGCACGGTCGAGGACACCGAGACCCCGGAGGAGGCGCTGGCGCGCGAGCTGGCGGAGGAGCTCGACCTGTCCGTTCCGGTGGGCCGGCTGCTCGCCGTGGACTCCCGGCGGCCCGGCTCCCTCGGCCGCGCCCTCATCGCGCACGTCCACCTCGTAGGGCCGCTCTCGCCCGAGCAGGCCGGTGCGCTCTCCTTCCCGGACGGTGAGGTCGCCACGGCCCGGTGGCTCGCACCGGAGGAGGCGTACGCGGTACTGCCCGCCCGGATCGCGCCCCGGCTGCGCGCCGGTCTGGCCGCCCTGTACTCCGGCTCCCTCGCACACCTCGTCGACGGCGTGCCCCAGCCCGGCTCCCCCGCCGGCCTGGACCCGCAGCGGCGCACGGCCCTCGAACACGCAGGTTCCTTCGACGCCGCGAGCCACCGGGCCGCCCGCCCCAAGGCGATCACGGCGGCGAGCGTGCTGTACACCGACGCCGCCGGCCGGATCCTGCTGGTGGAGCCCACGTACGGCAAGCCGGGGCGCTGGAACCTGCCGGGCGGCGGGATCGACAGTGACCTGGGCGAGACCCCGCGCGCCGCCGCACGCCGGGAGGTGCGCGAGGAACTCGGGCTCGACCTCGAACCAGGCCGGCTGCTCGGCGTCAACTGGTCCCACAAGCCCGACTACCCGGCCCGCATCCGCTTCCTCTACGACGGCGGGGTCCTGGACCCCGCCGCCCTGGCCCGGATCCGGCTCGCCCCCTTCGAGCTGCTGCGCTGGCGGGCGGTGCCCGCCGGGGAGCTGCGCGCGCTGGTCAAACCGTCACTGCGCCGCCAGATCGAGGCCTGCCTGCGCGCCCGCACCGAGGGCACGGGCGCGTTGGAACTCCACGCCGGCCGCCCTGCCGGCACCGCGCGGAAGCGGAAGAAGAGCCAAGGGGGAGACGACAAGGGAGACGACAAAGGGAAACGGTAGGAGAAACGATCGCTGCGTTGGTCCATCCGGACGGCGTCGTGGCGTGGTGCGCGGGCGACGGGGCCGTCTCACGCATCTTCGAACCAGACAGTCACACGCGCACGCCCTCTCGCCAGCGAGAACGAGCGGAACCCATGGAGTACCACCATGTCCGCAGAGCCGCACCGCCCCGGAACCAGCACCACTCCGGCCCTCCCCGACGCCGCCGCGCAGCCTGATCCGCGCCGGTGGTGGATCCTCGCCGTCATCGGCATCGCCCAACTCATGGTCGTCCTCGACGCCACCATCGTGAACATCGCCCTGCCCTCCGCCCAGGCCGGTCTCGGGTTCTCCGACGACCAGCGGCAGTGGGTGGTGACCGCGTACGCGATCACCTTCGGCAGTCTGCTCCTGCTCGGCGGGAGGCTGGCCGACCTGTTCGGGCGGCGGCGGGCCTTCCTCATCGGCCAGATCGGCTTCGCGGCGGCCTCCGCGCTCGGCGGCGCCGCTGCGACCTTCGGCATCCTCGTCACGGCCCGCGCCCTGCAGGGCGTGTTCGCGGCGCTGCTGGCTCCGGCCGCGCTCTCACTGCTGACCACCACGTTCTCCGCCCCCGCCGAACGCGCCAAGGCCTTCGGCGTGTTCGGGGCGCTCGCCGCGTCCGGGGGTGCCGTGGGGCTGCTGCTGGGCGGGTTCCTCACCCAGCACCTGAGCTGGCGCTCGACCATGTACGTGAACCTGCTCTTCGCCGCCGTCGCCGTCATCGGCGCGGTGCTGCTGCTCAAGCGGTCCGTGCCCACCGCCCCTCCCCGACTGGACCTGCCGGGCACGGTGCTGGCTTCGTCCGGGCTGTTCTGCCTGGTCTACGGGCTCGCCACGGCCGGTCCCCGCGGCTGGGAGTCGGTGCACACCCTGGGCTTCCTGGCCGCCGCCGGTCTGCTGCTCGCCGCGTTCGTCTGGTGGCAGCGCCGCAGCACACACCCCCTGCTGCCGCTGCGGATCGTGCTCGACCGGGTCCGGGGGACGGCGCTGGCCTCCGTGTTCATCACCGGTGTCGGCATGTTCGGGGTGTTCCTGTTCCTCACGTACTACCTGCAGCACGCCCGCGGCTACAGCCCGGCCCTGACGGGCCTGGCCTTCATGCCGATGTCCTGCTGCACCATGCTCAGCGCGATCGGCAGCAACACGGGGCTGCTGGGCAAGATCGGCGGGCGCCCGCGCATCGTCACCGGCATGCTGCTGTCGGCCTGCGGCATGGCCTGGCTGACGAACCTCACGGCGAGCGGCCCGTACCTGGTGGAAGTGCTCCCCGGCCAGGTGGCCACGGGGCTGGGCATGGGCCTGATCACGGCGGCCGCCATGAACCTCGGTACGGCGGGCATCGACCCGCGGGACGCGGGAGTCGGCTCCGCGACGGTCAACGCCATGCGGCAGACGGGCGGCTCCGTCGGCACGGCGCTCATGAGCACCCTTGCCGCCGGAGCCGTCGCCCGCTCCCTGGCAGGCCGACAGCCCACGCCGGAACTGATGGCGCGGGCTGCCCTGGAGGGTTACCACACGGTCTTCACGGCATCGGCGGTGATCTTCGCCGTCGGCGCGGTGCTGACCCTGTTCCTGCTTCCCGGCGGCCTGTCCATGCAGCGCTCACATGGCGCGCCCGGGAGCCGCCGCCCGTCAGCGCGGTGAGTGGCTGCCGGAGGCCGCGGGCGCCGCCGGCTTGGCCGGGGTCGCGGAAGAGGGGGCCGCCGGCTTGGCCGGGGTCGCGGAAGAGGGGGCCGCCGGCTTGGCCGGGGTCGCGGAAGAGGGGGCCGCCGGCTTGGCCGGGGTCGCGGGAGCCTGCGCCGCCGGGGCGGCCGGGGTCGCCGGGCCCGCCTCGGTGGACGGGCAGTTCGCCAGCGAGCTGCGGACCCGGTCGCCGGTCGAGAAGTGCTTCACCCGGCAGGTGTTGGTCCCGATACCGCCGTCGACCTGGCCGTAGCCCGGTCCGATCGTCAGGACGGTGTCGTTCAGGCCGCGGACCGTGTCGTTGCCGGGGCCGCCCTGGACGATGCCCGCAGACTCCGCGCCCACCGACTTGGGCTCGATCACGTCGTTCTCGCTACCGCCGAGGACCCGGCCGCCGAGGTCGACGTTGCCCGTGCGGATCAGGTCGCTGCCGTCGTTGCCGAAGACCTGGCCGCCGCCGCGCTCGTACTCGCCCGGCTGGCCCATGACGCTGCCCGTGGTGATCTTGTCGTCGCCGTGGTCGCCGTAGACGCTGGCGCCGTGCTCCGCCGTACCCATGACGAGCGCGGTGATGATGGTGTCGTTGCCCGCGCCGCCGCGCACCGAGGCGTTGCCGTTGCGCGGAGAGAGGTTGTTGACCTGGAGCGTGTCGTCGCCCTCGCCGCCGAGCACCTGGGAGTCGATCAGCATGCCCTTGACGCGGATGTTGTCGTTGCCACCCCCGCCGTAGATGATCACGTTCTCGACGTCGTTCTCGCACAGGATCGTGTCGTCGGCCGACGTTCCGCGCACTTCCTGTCCGGGCGGAGCCTCGACACCGTTGACGTAGCACCAGTGCGACGGCAGGGAGTCGGCGGCCCTGGCCGGGCCGACGGCTAGCGAGGCACTGGCGGCGACCATGGTCGCCAGGGCGTACGTGGCGGTGCGAAGCTTGCGGCGCGTGCGCAGCATCAATTCTCCCGAGCGTGGTGTGTGAGGGGGGGTGGAGCGGTGGTGGTTCAGGACAGCTCGTGGCGCAACGGCGTGAGCTGTTCGATGTCGTAGCGCACCCGGAGTTCGCGGATCGCGGCGGGATCCGGGGTGGCGCTCGTGTCGAGCAGTTCGAGGAGCTCCTCGAAGTACCGCTCGTGATCGGGTGGCGGAGAGGCCTGGAAGAACATCCGGGCCGGTTCGCCGGTCGGGTTCGCGAAGGCGTGCGGACACCCGGGGGGAACTACGATGACGGTTCCGGGTGTGGCACGGACGACCTGGCGGCCGTCGAGCGCTTCCCAGTGTCGCCAATCGTCGCCGGAACGGACGCGCGGCTCGAAGGCCATGACGTCGAGTTCACCCTCCAGGACGTAGAACAGCTCTTCGCTGCGGGTGTGCAGGTGCGCACCGACGTCGAACCCGGGCGGTACGACGACCTCGAAGCTGGAGGCCACCGCGGAGTGCTCCCCGGTGACCTTGAACGTGACCTGTTGGGCGTCGGTGTGCAGCTTGCGGCCGTGGCCCGGGGGCACGAGCAGCCCGTCGCGGGCGACGTGCGCGGTCATGACCAGGTCACGGGCAGACCTTCGGGCCCGCGGATGAGGGCCCCTGGCCGCCAGCGCAGTTCGCTCGGAGGGACGCTGAAGCGCAGGTCCGCGAAGCGGTCGAGCAGGGCGTCCACGAGCAGTTCGGATTCGAGGCGGGCCAGCATGTTCCCGGGACAGAAGTGGGGTCCGTAGCCGAAGGAGACGTGCGGGTTGGGGCTGCGTTCCAGATCCAGCCCGTGCGGGTCGGGGAAGACGTCCGGGTCGCGGTTGGCCGCGAGGTACGAGACGTAGATCGCTTCGCCCGCCCGGATGAGCTGGCCGGCCACGGTGACGTCTTCGAGGGCGATCCGGGAGAGCCCGACCGCGTTGCGGTGCGGGATGTAGCGCAGCAGCTCGTTGATGGCCGAGGGCCGCACACCCGGGTCCCTGCGCATCCGGTCCATCAGGTCCGGACGGGTGAGCAGGATGTAGACCATGTTGCCCACGTTGTTGGTGACGGCCTCGCCCCCGATCTGGATCAGGAGGGCGAGGCCGGTGGCCTCTTCGGCGGTGACCTCGCCGGCTTCGACCGCCTTGACGAGGAGCCCGATGACGCTGTCACCACCGGCCACTTCACCCTCGCGCATGCGTCCGCCGAGGTAGGCGCACATGTCGTTCTTCGTCTGCTCGCTGCGCTCGGCGCCCTGGGCCGAGGACAGGATCAGGGTGGTCCACTCGTGCACCAAGGGCCGGTCGGCCTCCGGCACTCCCATCAGCTCGCACACGACGGCGAGCGGGAAGGGTGCGAGCAGGCGCTCGGTCAGGTCCACGGGCGGGCCGTCGCGCAGGATGCCGTCGACGAGGGCGTCGAGCATCTCCTTGGCCCGTGCGCGCAGTGCCTCCACCCCGCTGGTGGTGAAGGCGGCGGCGACGGTGCGCCGCAGCCGGGTGTGGTCGGGCGGGTCCTCGAAGCCGACCGCACCGGGCGCGGGGATGAAGTGGGGGGCCAGACGGGTGACATCGTGTTCCGCGACCAGCTTGCGGCTGAACCGGGGATCGTTGGCCACCATGCGCACGTCTTCGTACCGGCAGACGAGCCAGGCCCACCCGCTTCCGTTGGGCATGCGGATCCGGGTGATCGGCCCCGCCCGCATCAACTCGGCGAGGACGGGGTCGAAGTCGACCCCGTCCAGGGCCGGGGTGGGCCAGTGCGTGATGGGTGGCCTTGCGGTTGCGGGGCCGTCCTTCAGCATTCTTCGGATTCCTCCCTCACCCGGTGCCTCATTCCGAGGTCCAGCTGCCCAGTGAGATTTCTGCGGTGATGCCCGGGCCGAAACCGGCCAGCAGTCCCCGCGCGTCATCGGCGGTGCCGTTCTCGTCGAAGAGTCGACGCAGTGCGTCCAGGACGACGGCGCTGGCGATGTTGCCGTACTCGGTCAGTGTGGCCCGACTGAAGCGGAATGCCTCGGGTGCCACACCGAGGTACTTGCTGAGGTCGTCCAGGATGCGGGGCCCGCCGGCGTGGATGATGTAGAAATCCAGCGCCGCGGCGTCCCACCCATGGGCCTTGGCCAGCTCCTTGAGCGACGGCGCGAGCGGTTCCATGGTCCCGGGCACCCGCCGGTCGAGCTTGAAGTGGAACCCGGTGGACCGCACGTCGTACATGATCCAGTCCTCCGTCTGGGGGATGATGTACGAGCTGTTGCGGTGCAGTTTCATACCGGTGCCGCCGCGGCCGCGGACGACGGCGGCACCGACGCCGTCGCCGAACAGGCCGTTGGAGAGCAGGTTGCCGACCTCCAGGTCGCTGGGCTGGTAGCACAGCGAGCAGAGTTCGCAGGACACGATCAGCGCGTTCGCCTCGGGGTAGGCGGTGCAGAAGTCGTGGGCCCGGTTGACGGCTGCGCCGCCCGCCGCGCAGCCCAGCTGGGCGATGGGCAGCTGTCGGGTGTCCGTCCGGAAGCCCAACGCGTTGATCATCCAAGCGGTCAGCGAGGGCATCATGAAGCCCGTGCACGACACGTAGATGATCATGTCGATGTCCTTGGCCCGGAGCTGGGCGTCCTCCAGCGCCTGGCGCACCACCGCCGGGACCCGCGCCTTGGCCTCGGCCTCGTACACGGCGTTGCGCGATTCGAACCCGGGGTGCTTGAGCGTTTCCTCGATGGGCTGCACGATGTGCCGCTTCGCGACGCCGGTGTTGCGGATCAGGCGCAGCGCCAGGTCGAGCTGCGGATGGTCCGCGTGCACGGACCGGCACAGATCCAGGGTCTGCTCCATCGTGATCACGTGCTCGGGCACGCACACCGTTGGCCTGCACAGAGTCGCCATGGGTGGCTCTCCTTTCGTGTCTGACACAGCCTCACGGACCTCCGGCGGATGCGCGCGCGGGATTACGGCGTTGGTGACATGCGCCAATCCGGTGACGCTGCGCCGTGAAGGCAGCGGAGCGCGTGACGAGAGGGAAGGGATGGCTGTGCCGATTTCCCGCGGAATCGCGCCTTGGGGGGTGACATCCACGCAGGGAGATGAACCATGACCTCAGACCCGCAAACGACCCTCAAGCCGGACGTGCCGGAAACGGACCCGGCCACGGGCGAACCGGTGCACTGCTGGAACCTGGACGACTTCGAGGCGCTGGACTTCGACCCGTTCCTGCACGACCGCCTGCGGGACAAACGGGCCACCCGGATCCGGCTGCCGTTCGGCCAGGGCACCGCATGGCTGATGGCGCGCTACGCCGACGTGAAGGCGGCCACCACGGACCCGCGTTTCAGCAGGCGGGAACTGGTCGGCCGGACGATCACCGCCTCCTCCCCGCACGCGATCGCCTCGCAGCAGGCGTCGATGAACTACGCCGACCCGCCGCGCCTCAACGACATGCGCCGGGTGGTCGCCCGGGCGTTCACCGGCAAGAGCATGCAGAAGCTGCGGCCGACCGTGCAGCAGACCGCCGACAGCCTCCTGGACGCCATGGAGCAGCACGGCTCACCCGCGGACTTGGTCGAACACCTGCACGGCCCGTTCCCCCTCGCGGCGGTCGCCGACCTGCTGGGGATGCCCCAGGACATGCGCAGGAACATGACCTCCTGGGCGAACGTGATCATGACCCCCGGCCCGTCCCCCGACAAGAGCACCGATGCCCTGAAGACGGTGCGCGAATGCGTGGTGGCCCTGCTCGCCATGCGCCGGGAGAAGCAGAGCGACGACCTGGCCGGAGTCCTCGCCGGGGCCGCCGACGCAGGTGAGATCACCGAGCCGGAGGCCGTCTCCATCGCCACCGCCATCCTCGTGAGCGGTGCGCACGCGGTCCGCAACAACAGCGCCAACATGATCTACGCCCTGCTCACCCATCCGGAGCACCTCGAACGGCTGCGCCGGGAGCCGGAGATGATCCCGCAGGCCGTCGACGAGCTGCTGCGCTTCATCCCGCACCGCAGCGGAGTGGGTCTGCCGCGGATCGCCACGCGGGACGTGGACATCGCCGGCGTCACCATCAAGGCCGGGGAGACGGTGTACTCCTCGTACCTCGCGGCCAACCGCGACCCCGAGGTCTTCCCGGAGCCCGACAAGCTGGACTTCGACCGCGGGCCGATCGCCCACATGGCCTTCGGGAACGGGCCCCACCACTGCGTCGGCTCGATGCTGGCCCGGATGGAGTCCGAGATCATCGTCACCACGCTGCTCGAACGCTATCCGCGCCTGGCCCTGGCCGTGCCGCCCGAGCAGCTCGAATGGCAGGCCGGGGCGCTGATCCGCGGGCCCAAGACCCTCCCGGTGACCTGGTGATACGCCGGCACCGGATCCGGGTGGTCCGGGGCACCCCGGACCACATAGAACTGGCGGCCCTCACGGCCGCCCTGCTCATCCTGGCGCGCGCGGCCGACGTGCCGCGCGCGCCCCGCTCCGGCCGGCACCACCGCGCCCACTGGGACCGCAACCTGCGGTCGGTGGTGCACCATCCCGCGCAGTCCTGGCGCGCCCGCCCGCACTCCCCCTTCATCTAGGGTCCCGCCCCCGAGGCCCGTCGTCCGGATCGTGCCGGGCCCCGTCGGCGGCAGACGTCAGGCGCGGCCCGGCTTCGGCGCGGCCGAGGCCGTCGGGGCGGCCGGGGTCGCGGAGGCCTGCGGGTCGTCGCAGGTGACCTCGTCGCGCGGGGTGTAGTGCGTACGGTAGGTCTCGCGCTTGACCTCCTTGCCGCCCTGGACGAAGACCCGGCCGACGTTGACGTCGAAGCCCTCCAGCGGGGTCTGCACCTCGCAGGTGGGGCCGGAGCCCGTGCGCTTGCCCGGCGGGGTGGTGTTCTCCCGCGGGCCCTGGGTCGCGCGTATCTCGTCGTACTTCTTCGTGCCGAGCAGGCTGATGGTCACCGAGGTGTCGGAGGAATCGGCCTTGACGTAGATCGCGTGGCCGGAGTCGTTCTTCCAGCGCAGGTCGAGGGTGCCCCAGGCGACGGTGGCCTCGCGGCCCTCGGGGTACCGCTCGATGTAGAAGGAGTGGGCGCCGTGCTCCAGCGGCTGGACGCCCGCGAAGAACATGGCGTTGTACATCGTCGTCGCGACCGCCGAGACACCGCCGCCGGGGGACTTCACGAACTGGCCGTCGTTGATCATGATGCCGTCGACGAAGCCGTTCTCCTTGGTCCGCTCGCCGACCGTCTTGTTGAAGCTCCACGTCTCGCCGGGCATGACGACGGAGCCGTTGATCAGCTCCACGGCCCGCCCGATGTTGGTGGTGCGGTACGGGGCGGCCGGGAACTTCACGGTGAAGGAGGACACCTGCTCCTTGATGCCGAGGCGCTGAGCGTTCGCGGCGGTCAGGCGCGGGGGCACCGTCTGCACGGCCACCTCCCCGGTACGGGCGGCGCCCGAGCGCGTCAGCAGCGGGACCACCGCGTCGGCGAAGGCCTTCTCGGTGACCTGCGCCCCCGAGCGTCCGTCCTCGGCGACGACCGCCCGGCCGGCGGAGTCGACGCGGAAGGTGGCCCCCCGCGACGGGCTGGTGGCTGCGGCCACCTGCCGGGCCACCGCGGGATCGGCCAGCAGTCCCTCGGCGTCGAGCTTCGGGACCAGCCGGCCGTGGGCGTCGGGCTCGGCCGTCAGGTACCGGCCGAGTACCGCCGGGGTGAGGGTGACGGGCTTTCCGGCCACGGTGAGGGTGATCGGGCCGGACATCGCGGGCTCGGCGAACTCCTTCAGGGCCCGGGTGGTCTCCTGCTGGCCGACCACGGGAGCCTTCTGGTCCACCGGGAGCGCGACCGTACCGCCCTGCGGGCGCAGGTAGGCGGCGCGCACGGTGTCGGCGGTCTGGCCGGCGCGCACGGCGACGCCGGTGACGGGGGCGGTGGCCCGGGCCGTGCCGTCCTCGAAGGTGATGGCGCCGTCGCGGGCCTCGTGCCCGGCGGCGTTGAGACGGTCGACCTCGGCGGTGTTCGTGGGGCCGTCCGTGCGGATCACCGGCTCGACCTCCCGGTCCTCGGCCGGGGTGAGCAGGCGCCCGATCACGGTGACGGGGTCGGACCCGGACTGCGCGGCGCGGTCCGCGGTGGCGGCGGTGTCCAGGGACAGGCCGAAGGCGGCGGGGGCGGCCCGCTCGGCGCGCTCGCCGATGCGCACCTCGATCGGGGCGGCAGCGGCGGGGCCGAGCGCGTGGTCGAGGGCCGCCTTGGCCTCCGTACGGCTCATGCCGCCGATGTCGACCCCGCGCACGTGGGTGCCGTCGGCTATGGCGTCGCCGGCGACGGCCAGACCAGTGAGGTAGAGGCAGCCGAAGCCCAGGACGGCGGCTCCGCCGACGAGGGGCAGGGCCGTCCGCCGGTTGATCGTCGGGCGGTGTACGCGTCGCATGTGTCTCGTCTCTCCCGGTGCCGGTGGCGCTGGTAGGTCGGTCTGGACCGGGAACCAGCATTCACCAATTCGGACTAAACAGGGCGAAAATGTGCCTGTTCTCACGAAGGGGACGGCGCGTAGCAACTCCGGAAACCAGGCCACCCGAACAAGGCCACTTACCTTCGATTGGCCCTGTTGAGCTGTTCGGTGGATGCCAGATCGTGGGATGCGTCAACTTTTGGCCTCCCGAAAGGATCCACCGGTGCCACTCGCCCCCGCCCGCCCCACGCGGCGTCTGCCCCGTCGGCTCCTCCAGCTCTACGCCGGCCTCGCGCTGTACGGCGCGAGCTCCGCGTTCCTGGTCCGCGCCGGGCTGGGGCTGGACCCGTGGGACGTGTTCCACCAAGGGCTCGCCCAGCGCACGGGGTGGAGCATCGGCACGGTGTCGGTGGCCGTCGGGGCGCTGGTCCTGCTGCTGTGGGTACCCCTGCGGCAGCGGCCGGGGCTGGGCACCTTCTCCAACGTCTTCGCCATCGGCCTGACCATGGACGCCACCCTCGCGGTGGTGCCGGACGTGCGCGGAGCCCTCGCGCAGGCCGCCCTGATGGCCGCGGGCATCGTCCTCAACGGTGCCGCGACCGGCCTCTACATCGCCGCCCGCTTCGGGGCGGGGCCGCGCGACGGCCTGATGACCGGGCTGCACCGGCGGACCGGTTGGTCGCTGAGGCTGGTGCGCACCGGGATCGAGCTGACCGTCCTCGTGGCCGGCGTCCTGCTGGGCGGCACGGCCGGTGTCGCCACCTTGGCGTACGCACTGGCCATCGGGCCGCTCTCACAGCTCTTCCTCCGGGTGTTCGCCCTCCCGCCCGAGGAGGACGCCTCCCCGTCCGCCGACCGGGCTGGCACCCCGTCGGCAGCCCCGGCACCGGCCCCGGCCCCGACCTAGGGGCCGACCTGGCGGCGGACCAGCTCGTGGAACGGTCCCGCCGCATCGGCGAGCAGCTCGGCGGGCGTCCCCTGCTGGGCGATGCGCCCGTCCGCCATGACGATCACCCGGTCGGCGTCCAGGACGGTGGACAGTCGGTGGGCGATCACGATGCGGGTGGCTCGCAGGGCGCGGGTGGACTCGATGACCACGCGCTGGGCTTCGTTGTCCAGCGCGCTCGTGGCCTCGTCGAGGAACAGGATGCGCGGCTTGCCGATGAGGGCCTGGGCGATCATCAGCCGTTGGCGCTGCCCGCCCGAGACCGTGCCACCGCCGTCGGACAGCACGGTGTGCATGCCCATCGGCATGGCCTTGATGTCCTCGGCGAGGCCCGCCAGCGCGGCGGCCTCCCCCGCCTCTTCGAGGGAGTAGGTTCCGGAGCCGCGGATGCAGTCGAAGATCGACCCGGAGAACGGCTGCGCGTTCTGGAGGACGACCCCGCACTGGCGGCGTACGGCCGCCTGGTCGAGTGCGGCCAGGTCCTGGCCGTCGTACAGGACGCTGCCGTAGGCCGGCCGGTCGAAACCGATGAGCATGCGCAGCAGGGTCGACTTGCCGCAGCCGCTGGCCCCGACGACGGCGACGAATTCACCGGGCCGCACCTGGAACGACACGTCGTCCAGTACGAGCGGGCCGTCGTCCGCGTACCGGTACGAGAGGTTCTTCACCTCGACGGCGCCGCTGAGCTCCCCGGGCCGGATGCCTCCGGCGAGCACCTCGGGGGTCGCCCGCAGGAGCGGCTTGACCTGTTCGAACATCGGCTGCACGGCTGCGGCCGAGAGCAGGGCGCCGGTCAGCTGCGTGGCCGAGGACAGCATCATGGTCACGGCGGTGCTGAACGTGAGGAACTCGCTCGCCGACATGCTGCCCCGCGCCGGTCCGGCCAGCAGCATGAACATCACGAGCGTGCACAGCGGTAGATAGACCGCGTTGAGCACGGTGACCACGTTCTTGATCCGGCCGATGCGCTGCTGCAGCTCGCGGGTACGGGCGAACTCCCGGGCCCAGGCGGCGTACGCGAAGCTCTCGGCCGCGGCCACCCTCAGTTTGGGCAGTCCGCGCAGCGTCTGGAACGCCTGGTTGTCGAGCTTGTTGCCGATCCGGATCAACTGCCGCTGGTAGCGCAGCTGCCACAATCCCAGGCCCAGGAACACGACGGCGATGGCGATCAGCATGGCGAGCGCCGCCAGCGCGAGCGGCACGCTGTAGAAGAGCAGCAGCACGAGGTTGATGGTGCCGACGGTGCCCGCCTGGAGGGTCACCGGGACGATGCCGGACAGCGCACGGCGGATGGAGCTGATGCCCATGGCTGCGCCGGCCAGTTCCCCGGTGGAGCGGCCGGCGAAGAAGGTCACCGGCAGCCGCAACAGCCGGTCCCACACGGCCGGCTGCAACGCGGCCTCGACCCGGCCCTCCATGCGCAGGATGGAGACGTTCTGGAGCAGCATGAACGCGGCCGAGACCACGCTGGTCGCGATGAGCGCCAGCGCGGTCTGCACGATGAGGCTGTCCTCGGCGTGCGGTACGTACGTGCCGAGCACCCGTCCCGTGGCCACGGGGACGACGGCGCCGAGCCCGACCGCGCCCAGCCCGCCGATGACGAGGCTGCGCAGGTCCTGGCCGCTGCCGCGCACGCCGAAGCGGACCAGATGCAGCAGGCCCGGCTTCCGGTCGGGCAGCGGGCGGTAGAACATGACGGCGTGCGGCGCGAATTCGGCCGCGTCGTCCCGGTGGATGCGCTGGTTGCGCCGGCCCCGCTCCCGCCCGCCGGGGGCGGGGTCGACGGCCTCGTAGCGGCCGCGGCGCCACAGCAGCGCGACCGGCGTGCCGTCATCCGCGCGCCGGCCCACCAGGGGCCCGCTGTACTCCCGCCACCAGTGCCCGGCGAGCCGGACGGGCCGGGCGCGGACCCGGGAGGCGAGCGCGATGCGTTCGACCGGGTCCGTCCGCCCGCCGGCCCCGTCCGCACCCGTCGGCTCGGTCAGGGCGATGCCCGCGTCGGCGGCGACCAGGCGGCACACGGCGAAGGTCGCGTCGTCGCCCGCGGCGCCGCCGGAGCCCCTGCGGGAGCGGCCGATGGAGGC
Source organism: Streptomyces sp. NBC_00597 (assembly GCF_041431095.1). GTDB lineage: Bacteria > Actinomycetota > Actinomycetes > Streptomycetales > Streptomycetaceae > Streptomyces. The sequence goes on along the minus strand of NZ_CP107757.1, from coordinate 1,005,029 downwards.
GAGCAGGGCCCGGTCCGCCTGGCTGCGAGCGACCTCCCCGGCCTCGATGCCGGCCGCCGTGCGGTCCTCGTGGGCGCGCTCGTCCTGCTCGATCCAGCGGTCCAGGGCGGACAGCAGCCGGTACTGCTGGTCCACCATCCCCTGCCACACGGCCCCGTCGACGAGGAGCGTGCCCGCGGCGGTGGCCGCGCCGTGGTGCGGCTCGTACACGGCGCCGTACTGCACGCTGCCCGGCGGGACCTGCATCCACAGGATGTCGTCGTCGGCCCCGCCCCGACCGGCGGTCGGCCGGCTCTCCAGCGGTGCCTGGTACAGCACGCGCAGACCGCGGCCGATGCCACGGGCGAAGGCGTCCTCCAGCGGGCTGGGCGCCCCGTCGGTGAATCCGTCGTGCCATGCCTCGGCGTGCCACCCCCAGGCTCCGTCCGCGGGGGCGCCCGGGGCTGCGTACGCGGCGCGGTGCAGCTCGTGCAGCTCGATGCGGCGCAGTGCGCAGCCCTGGAGCGGTCGGCCGGTCAGCGTGTGCGCGGGGCCGTCGGCCGGGCCCAGGAGCAGCGCGCCCGGCTCCAGCCGGCCGAGGAAGTGCCAGTGACCCGCCTGCGCGGCGTCGACGGCGAACAGGTCCAGTTCGCCCTCGACGACGAGCCACAGGACGAGCGGCCCCTCCAGGGACAGGCTGCGCAGGCCGGTGCAGTCGACCGCCGAGCCGAGGCCGCCCAGGGCCGCGACGACCGGATCGGGTGCGAAGTGGCTCGGGTGGGTCCCGTAGTCCTGGGCGGTCCCGTAGTCCTGGTGGGTCCCGTAGTCCTGGTGGGTCCCGTGGATCTGGGGGGTCTGGTGGGGGGTTGCCACCTCAGTGCTCCTTGACCAGTTCGGCGTAGGCGCCCCGCGCGGCGAGCAGCTGCTCGTGCCGTCCGCGCTCCACGACCGTGCCCCGGTCGAGCACGACGATCTCGTCGCTGTCGCGTACGGTGCTCAGCCGGTGGGCGATCACCACGCAGGCGCAGCCGCGGCGCCGCAGGTTGTCGATGACGATCTGCTCGGTCGCCGCGTCCAGGGCGCTCGTCACCTCGTCCAGGATCATGACGCTGGGGCGGCGGACGAGGGCACGGGCGATCTCCAGGCGCTGGCGCTGGCCGCCCGAGAAGTTGCGGCCGTCCTGCTCGACGCGGCTGTGGATGCCGCCGGCGCGGCGCGCGACCACCTCGTACACGGCGGCGTCCTGGAGGGCGGTGACGACGGCCTCGTCCGGGATGGAGGGGTCCCACAGCGCGACGTTGTCGCGGACGGTGCCCTCGAAGAGGAAGACGTCCTGGTCCACGAAGGAGACGGAGGCGGCCAACGCTCCGCGGGGGATGTCCTCCAGCCGCATCCCGTCGATGCGGATCGCGCCCTCCCAGGGGGTGTAGAGGCCGGAGATCAGCCGGGAGACGGTGGACTTGCCGCTGCCGGAGCCACCGACGAGCGCGACCTGCTGTCCGGGGCCGACCGTGAGCGAGACGTTCTTGAGCAGGGGTGCGTCGAGCGGGCTGTATCCGAAGGTGATGCCCTCCAGCTCCACGTGGCCCTTGAGGCGGCGGGTACCGGCTGGTGCCCCGCCGCGCGAGTGCCGCGCGTCCCGCAGGTAGAGCGGGTCGACGGGGAAGTTCTCGACGTCCTTGAGGCGGGCGACGTCGGCGGCGAAGTCCTGGATCCGTCCGGCCACGCCGCCCAGCCGGGTGATCGGCGCGGTGAAGCTGGTCACGAGGGCCTGGAAGGCGACGAGCAGGCCGACCGAGAGGTGCCCCTCCACCGCCCGCAGGCCTCCGATCATCAGGATCAGCGCGCTGTTCAGCGCGGCGAGCGTCGGCGCGACGACGGCGAGCCAGGTACTGGGGACGCCGAGCCGCTGCTGTACGTCGAGGGTGACCGCGTGTTGACCGGCCCAGCGGCGGAAGAAGGCGTTCTCCCCGCCGGTGGCCTTCATCGTCTCGATGAGCTGGAGGCCGCTGTACGAGGTGTTGGTGAGCCTGGCGCTCTCGGCACGCAGCTTCTGGGTGCCGGTGGCCCGCACCCGCATCACGATCCGCACGGCCACGAGGTTGAGCAGGGCGATGAGCACCCCGACGGCGGTGAGTTGTGGGTCGTACGTCCACAGCAGGACCGCGTAGAGCACGACCACCACGGCGTCCACGCCCGCGGCGGCGACGTCCCGGGCGAGGGTTTCGGCGACCGCGTCGTTGGACTGCAGGCGCTGGACCAGGTCGGCCGGATTGCGCTGGGCGTAGAAGGAGACCGGCAGCCGCAGCAGGTGCCGCAGGAAGCGGGCGCTGCCGAGCGTCGAGGAGATGATGCGGCCGCGCAGCAGGTTGGCCTGCTGGAGCGAGGTGAGGACCGCGGTGAGCAGCAGGGCCGCCGCCATCGACGGGAAGAGCACGCCCAACAGGGACGTCTGCTCGCCGATGAGGAACATGTCGATGTACGTACGGCTCAGCGCGGGCACGGTCGCGCCGACGGCCACCAGCAGGAGGCTGGAGAGCACGGCGGCGAGCATGGTGCCCGAAGTGCCGCGCAGCCGGGCCGGCACGGCGCTCAGGACGCCCTGCCTGCGGCCGCTGCGGCGGAAGCCCGGGCCGGGCTCGAAGACCAGCGCGATACCGGTGTAGGCGGTGTCGAACTCCTCCATGGGGACGAACCGCCGACCCTTGGCGGGGTCGTTGACGTACACGCCCCGGCGGCCGAAGCGGCGGCCCGTGCCGTCGTAGACGACGTAGTGGTTGAACTCCCAGAAGAGGATGGCCGGAGGGCTCACTCCGGCGAGCGCGGCCAGGTCCATCTGCATGCCCTTGGCCGTCAGCCCGTATCCGCGGGCGGCCTTGAGGAGGTTGCCGGCGCGCGAGCCGTCGCGGGACACCCCGCAGGCGATGCGCAGCTCTTCCAGCGGTACGAAGCGGCCGTGCCGGCCGAGCACCATGGCCAGCGCTGCGGCGCCGCACTCCACCGCCTCCATCTGGAGCACGGTGGGCGTGCGTACGGGGCGGGGCGTTCGGCCCCGGGGAACGGGCGGTCGGCGGCGCCGGCGGCCGCCGGACGGGACGCGGGAGGCCTGTGGCACGGCGGTCACGGGAGCAGCCAATCGACGGGGCGCTGTGCGGGAAGGTGGACGGCTCCGGTGACCCGGGTCGTGGAGTCGAGGGCGTACGGGGGCCCGTCCGCGGAGGACCACCGGTAGCCGGACGCGGTCGCGGAGGAGCGTTCGAGCTGTACGAGCACCGCTACGGGATCGCCCTGGCGCGCGAACTCGGCGGCGAGGCGGGTGTCGCCGAGGAAGCCGGCGAGCTGGGCCCCGGTCTGGGGGGCGCGGCCGACTTCCTTGACCCGGCCGCGCAGTACGCCGAACCGCTGTTGGGGCACGGACTGGACGTTCAGGTCGACGGAGGCCCCGGGGCGGATCTCCGCGCCGCTCGCTGCGGGCAGGTAGAGCACGGCCACCAGCGGGTCGTCCGCGTTCTTCACGCGTTCCACGGTCGCGACGTCGGCGCCCGTCGTGAGGACCGCGCCCGTCTTGGCCACCAGGCTCGTCACCCGCCCGCCCGCGACCACCCGTACGGTCCGCTCCCCCTGGTCCGTGGCGACCTGGAGCAGGGGCGCGCCGGGGGAAAGGAGCTGGCCCTCTTTGGCGACCACGGCGGTGACCTGTCCGGAGAAGGGGCTCTGCAGCAGATAACTGCCTTCGGCACGCGTGAGGATGCCGGGTGCGCTCTGCTTGGAGGAAACCGATCCGGTGAATGCCCAGAAACCCGCGGCGGTCATGACGAGGACGGTGACGGCGAGAACGAATCGACCCTGCGGGCGTGCGAAACGTACGGGCAGATCGAGTTCTTCGGGCGATTGCAGCTTGGAGAGCGCCTTTTGACGGAACTGCACGACCTGTCCTTCGACTGCATTTCATGAAACGGGCACCCGTGAACCCCGGAACGCTGACGTCCCGGGGTTCACGCGCACTGTTGTCCGGTTCGGCTCAGAGGCCGGCGACACCGGCGCGGACGCCGACGATGCCCTCGACCTGGCCGGGCAGGGACAGGGCGCCGTGGACCGTCTGGAGCGAGGTGACCTCGTTCACGACGTGGAAGACGTCGCCGGTCACACCGCCGAGCAGGCCACCGGAAATGCTGACACCGCCGGAAACCGCGTCCAGTTCGTCGTCGGCGATCTCACGGGTCTCGATGTCGTTACGCATGATGTGCGCACCCTTCAGTCGTCTGATTGCTTCTCACATGACGTGGGCGGCCCGCGACAAGGCGGTCCGACCACTTACCGGCATTGCTGCGGTGGGCAGATGTAAGCACGCGAACGGGCGGCCGGGCGAACCGTGTTGACGCCCTCGAACACGCGAGATGACGGTTCCCCCGGAGGGCTTCCCGATTGATTCGGCGGATCACCACGGGTTCTCCACGAGATCGAGTAACAAAGTCCGACGCCCCGCCGACCCCTGGCGCCAAATCGACCCAAACCGCCATCGTCTTCGAGGAGGAATGTAACGGGAGGCATCCCCTCCACTTTCACCGCGTGAAGATTTGCGACAGCGACACGACGTGACGGGCCGGTCACGCTCCGCACCGATCCGACGCCACCCGGCTACGGTCGACCCATGGAGCGGGTTCGCAGCCGAGTGGTCGTCCACGGCGTGGTGCAGGGAGTCTTCTTCCGCGACACCTGCCGCCGCACCGCCCTCGATCACGACGTGGCCGGCTGGGTGCGCAACCTGCCCGACGGCACCGTCGAGGCCGCGTTCGAGGGAGCCGCGACCGCGGTCGCCGGGATGGTCGAGTGGGCCCACCACGGCCCGAGCGCGGCGAGCGTGGCCCGCGTCGAGGTCCGGGAGGAACGGCCCGAGGGACTCGAAGGCTTCGAGGTCCGCGACTGACCGGTGGCGCCACGCGGCGCCACAGGGCATCGACCGGCACCGCAGGGGGCCATAGGACGCCAAGTGGCGCCACCGCGACTCACCATGGCGCCACCGATGCTTGCGATGGCGCCATGATGGTGCCACTATGGCGCACATGGACCTGACCCCCTACGTCGATCACCTCCGCCATGAGCTCGCGGTCGCCGCGAACGCCGGCGGGGACGAGGCCCGCGCCCTGGCCGAGCGACTGACCGCCCCGCTGGAGTCCGCCGCCCGACTGACCCTCCTCAACGCCCTGTCCGCCGCCTCGGACGAGATCACCCGTGAGCTCGCCCCGGGTTCGGTGGACGTGCGACTGCGGGGTCTCGACCCCGAGTTCGTGGTGACGGCGCCGCCCGGCCCGGAGGTCCCCGAGGAGGCCGGCCCCCCGGTGGCGCCATCCGTGGCACCCATGGCGCCACTCACCGTGGAAGGCGACGACGGCGCCACCGCCCGCATCAACTTCCGGCTCCCGGCGCCCCTCAAGGCCCGGGTGGAGGACGCGGCCGGGCAGGAGGGCCTATCGGTCAACGCCTGGCTCGTTCGGGCCGTGACCATCGCCCTGGAACCGGGCGGCGCGGCGGCCCGCCCGCCCGCCCGCGCCCAGCGCCACGGCCAGGGCTACCGGGGCTGGGTCCGCTAGCCCCGGTACCGCGCTCCGCCGCACACGCACGCACTCGTACTCGTACCCGTACCCGTACCCGCACTCGTACCCGTACGAGCGCCCCACCTGCGTCAACACCCTTCAAAACCAAGAGGACGGGACAGCCATGCCTTCTTACGAAACCGCCGGACCCATCACCGCGATCCTCGAATTCGAAATCGGCGACGTCCGCATCGTCGCGGGCAAGCGCCAGGACACCGTCGTCGAGGTGCTGCCGAGCAACGGCGCCGTCGACATCGACGTACGGGCGGCACAGGACGCGAAGGTCACCTACGCCAACGGCACGCTGACGGTCAGGGGACCCAAGAAGCGCTCCTTGTTCGGCAAGGTCGGTTCGATCGACGTGATCGTCGAACTGCCCGCCGGCTCGCAGGTCCGCGGCACCTCCCCCATGGGGGACTACCTCTGCGAGGGACCCCTCGGCGAGTGCCGCATCAAGACCTCGCTCGGCGACATCCGGCTCGACGAGGCCACCGTCGTGAACCTGCGGACCGACCACGGCGACATCCGCGTCGACCGGGCCGTGGGCGACGCCGAGATCCACGGGTCGGGCCGCGTCGACGTCGGCGAGATCGTGGGAGCGGCGACCGTCAAGAACGGGAACGGCGAGACCGCGATCGGCGAGATCAGCGGCCCCCTCAAGGTCAACGCGGCCAACGGCCGCATCTCGGTCGGCACCGCGCGGACCTCGGTCGAGGCCAAGTCCGCCAACGGCGCCATCAGCGTGAACCAGGTGGCGCGCGGCACGATCAACCTCCAGACCGCCGTCGGGGACGTCGAGGTCGGCATCCGCGAGTCCACCGCGGCCTGGCTGGACGTCCACTCCAAGTTCGGCACGGTCCGCAACGCGCTCGGCGCGGCCGAAGGCCCCGACGCCTCCGACGAGACCGTCGAGGTCCATGCCCGTACCCATGTCGGCGACATCGTGATCCGTCGCGCCTGACCCCGACCCGCCCGGCAGGACGAAAGGAAAGCGGAAACCCATGACCGCGATACCCACCGCCACGGCCACGACCGAGGCCGGAGCCACCGCCCCGCCCGCCATCTCCGCCGTCGGCCTGCACAAGTCGTACGGCGACAAGGTCGTCCTCGACGGCATCGACCTGAACATCCCCGAGGGCACGGTCTTCGCCTTGCTCGGCCCCAACGGAGCCGGCAAGACCACCACCGTCGAGATCCTGTCGACGCTGATCACCGCCGACGCCGGGCAGGCGCGCGTCGCCGGCCACGACCTCGCCGACCGGCCCGACGGCGTCCGCGCCGCCATCGGGGTCACCGGCCAGTTCGCCGCCGTGGACCACCTCCTCACCACCGAGGAGAACCTGCACCTGATGGCGGACCTACGGCACCTGCCCCGCCAGGAGGGCCGCCGCCGGGCGGCCGAACTCCTGGAGCGCTTCGAACTGACCGAGGCCGCCCGCAAGCCGGTCTCCACCCTCTCCGGCGGCATGCGCCGCAAGCTCGACCTGGCGATGACCCTGGTCGGCGCCCCGCGCATCATCTTCCTCGACGAGCCGACCACCGGCCTCGATCCCCGCAGCCGCCGCACCATGTGGGAGATCATCCGCAGGCTCGTCGCCGACGACGGCGTCACCATCTTCTTGACCACGCAGTACCTGGAGGAAGCCGACCAGCTCGCCGACCGCATCGCCGTGCTCGACAAGGGCAGGCTGGTCGCCGAGGGCACCGCGAACGAACTCAAGCGCCTCATTCCCGGCGGGCACATCAGGCTGCGCTTCTCGGATCCCACCGAACTCGACTCCGCCGCACGCCACTTCGGCACCGGAACCACCGATCCCGAGGAGCTCACGCTCCGCATCCCCAGCGACGGAGGCATCCCCATCCTGCGGGCCGTGCTCGACGTCCTCGACGGCGCGTCGCTGCGGGCCGAGTCGCTGACCGTGCACACACCCGACCTCGACGACGTCTTCCTGACCCTCACGGGCCACGGCACGACCGACACCACCACGGAGGTGGCCCGATGAGCACGCTCGCGTACGCCGTCAGCGACTCCATGACGATGCTGCGGCGCAACCTCAAGCACGCGCTGCGCTACCCCACGATGACGCTCTCCGTCGTCATCATGCCGGTGATGATGCTGCTGTTGTTCAACTACGCCTTCGGCGGTGCACTGGGAGCCGGGATCTCCGGAGCTCCCACCGGTGGCGGCGCGTACATCGACTACGTCGCGCCCGGCATCATTTTGATGGCCGCGACCGCCGGGGCCGTCATGACGGCCGTCGGCGTCTGCGTCGACATGACCGAGGGCATCGTCAACCGCTTCCGCACGATGTCGATCTCACGCGCCGCGTTCCTGACCGGGCACGTCGTCGGCAGCGTCATCCAGACCCTCATCGCCGTCGCCCTGGTGATCGGCGTCGCGCTCGCGATCGGTTTCCGCCCCGACGCCTCCCCGGTCGAGTGGCTCGCCGCGATCGGCCTGCTCACCCTGCTCATCCTGGCGCTGACCTGGCTGTCGGCCGGCATGGGCCTGGTGGCCAAGACCCCGGAGTCGGCGAGCAACGCACCGCTGCCACTGACCTTCCTGCCGTTCCTCGGCAGCGCCATCGTGCCGACCGACTCGATGCCGACCGGGCTGCGCTGGTTCGCCGAGTACCAGCCCTTCACGCCGGTCATCGAGACCCTGCGCGGCCTGCTGATGGGCACCGCGATCGGCACCAGCGGATACGTCGCGCTCGCCTGGTGCGCAGGCCTCGCCCTCGTCGGCTACCTCTGGGCGCGCTCCGCCTTCACCCGCCCGGCCCGACGCTGAGCATCCGCGTCCGCCCCGGCCCGCGCGGCCGCGCGACTCTCCAACGCGCGCTTCACGTCGGGCCATTCCGGCCGCGTGATGCTGTACACCGCGGTGTCGCGGATCCAGCCGTCGCGCATCACCATGTGGTGCCGCAGTACGCCCTCGTGCGTGGCGCCCAGCCGGGCGATCGCCGCCCGTGACTTCGCGTTCCGCACGTCGGTCAGCAGCTCTACGCGGTTCATCCCCATCGTCTCGAAGGCGTACGTCAGCATCAGCTGCTTCGCCTCGGCGTTCAGGCCGGTCCGCTGCCAGGACTCCGCGAGGAACGTCCAGCCGATCTCCAGCCGCCGCTGCTCGGTGTTGATCACCATCAGCCGGGTCGAGCCGACGACCCGCCCCGTCTGCGCGTCCACCGTCGCGAACGGGATCTGCGTCCCCTCGGCGCGGGCCGCCATCGCCGTCTCGATGAAGCCGCGGACATCGTCCGGGTGCGGGACGAGGGTCACCGCGAGCTCCCACAGGCTGCCGTCGCGAACCGCCTCGCACAGCCCGTCGTGGTGCCGGAGCTCCAGCGGCTCCAGCCGCACCCGCTCCCCCACGAGCTCCACCGCCCCAGTGGCCCGCTCCATACCCGCCCCGCCCGTCCCCCGCATCCACTTCTACGGGCAGCCATTATCCGCCCGCCCCGGGAAACGATCAAGGGCCCTGCCCCGCGCGGAGCGGGGCGGGGCCCGCCATGGCCCTGACGGCCAAGAGGTACGCGCTTCGACCGGTTCCCGAGCAGCCCTCCGCACGCCCGCCCCGGACGGTTCCACCCGGTACCACCGCACCCGAGGCGAGCGAGGCGACCAGTACGTGCTCACGCTCCTGATCGCCTTCGGTGCCGCGGCCTTCCTCACCTCGCCCGCCCCCTCCCACCGGGTGGTCTTCCGCTGCGACGTGCGCACCGAGCTGGTCACGGTCTCCAACAGGCTGGCGCTGGTCGGACTCGTCCTGCTCATGCTGGCGATGAGCAGTTCGCTCCTCCTGGTGGTGACCATGGTGCTCGGCGCCGGGAAGTCCGCGGTGCTCGCGTCCGTGATCCTCAGCGGGGTGGTCTGGCTGTGGATCGGCATGCCGCTCTGGTGCCGCGTGCGCCACCGGCGATGACCGGCGATGACCGTCGGCGGGTTTCAGCCGAGGGCGCGGTCAAGGTTGAAGGCCGCGCTGATCAGCGAGAGGTGGGTGAACGCCTGTGGGAAGTTGCCGAGTTGTTCTCCCGTCAGGCTGATCTCCTCGGCGTAGAGGCCGAGGTGGTTGCCGTAGGTCAGCATCTTCTCGAAGGCCAGCCGGGCCTCCTCCAGCCGTCCGGCGCGGGTGAGCGCCTCGACGTACCAGAAGGAGCAGATCGAGAACGTGCCCTCGGCGCCCCGCAGGCCGTCCGGGCTGGCCTCCGGGTCGTAGCGGTAGACCAACGAGTCGGAGACCAGATCCGCGGTGAGCGCGTCCAGGGTCGAAAGCCACTTGGGGTCGGTGGGCGAGATGAACTTGGCCATCGGCATCATCAGCACGGAAGCATCGAGTACGTCGTCGCCCAGCCCTTGGACGAACGCCCCGCGGTCGGCTGACCAGCCCTGCCGCATGATCTGCCGGTAGATCGCGTCCCTGCTCTGCTGCCAGCGGGGAAGATCGGCCGGCAGGCCGCGTCGGTTGGCCATCCGGATGGCCCGTTCGATCGCCACCCAGCACATCAGTCGCGAGTAGACGAAGTTCTTCCGGCCGCCCCGGGTCTCCCAGACGCCCTCGTCGGGCTGGTCCCAATGGTCACAGAGCCATTCCACCACGGCGCCGACCTCGTCCCAGCGATCACTGCTGATGGGCTGCCCCCACTTGTCGTACAGGTAGATGGAATCGATCAGCGCTCCGTAGATGTCCAGTTGGAGCTGCTTGGTGGCCGCGTTCCCCACCCGCACCGGAGCGGAGCCCAGGTGCCCCTCCAGGTGGGACAGCTCGGATTCGGGCAGGTCACTGCGCCCGTCGATGCCGTACATGATCTGCAACGGACCGGTGGGGCCGGCGCCCCGCATGATGCCCCGGTCGGACAGGAATCCCATGAACGCCTCGGCCTCCGAGGTGAAGCCCAGGCGGAGCATGGCGTAGACGCAGAAGGCCGCGTCGCGGACCCACACGTACCGGTAGTCCCAGTTGCGCTCACCACCGATCCGCTCGGGCAGGCTGGTCGTCGGCGCGGCCACGATCGCACCGGTGGGCACGTAGGTGAGCAGCTTCAGCACCAGCGCGGAGCGGTGCACCATCTCCCGCCACCGGCCGCGGTAGCGCGAGCGCCCCACCCAGTGGCGCCAGAACCGGACCGTCGCCTCGAACTCCGCCTCCGCTTCGGCGTGCGGACAGGCCCGCGGCCGGACGTGGTCGCTGATCTGGTCGAGGGCGAACACCACGGACTCGCCTTCGAGGAGCTTGAAGTGCGACCGCACGTCCGTGCCGTCGGATTCGAGCGGCGCGGTGGAGGACAGCGCCAGCGAGATCGACGGGGACTCGAAGACGGCCTCGTGGGCCTGCGCGCGTACGGTGTGCGCTTCGGCGCCGTAGCCGAAGCGGGGAGCTATCCGCGCCGCGAACGGAAGGGTTCCCCGCACACACACCACCCGCCGGATCAGCCGGTGCCGGGCCGCCTCGCGCGATTCGTCGACGACCGGCATGAAGTCCTCGATCTCCGCCACCCCGTCGGCGGCGTAGAACCGCGTGATCAGGACGTTGGTATCGGGGAAGTAGAACTGTCGGGTGCGCGCCGGTACGTCGGCGGCCAGCTCCCACGATCCGCCCCGGTCGGCGTCGAGGATGGACGCGAACACGCTCGGTGCGTCGAAGCGCGGGCAGCAGTACCAGTCGATCGTGCCGTCGGTCCCCACGAGCGCGGCGGTGCGGAGGTCACCGATCAGGCCGTGCTCGGAAATCGGCAGATAGCGTGAGCCGTCCACTCCCCCGGGTCCGCTCCCGAATTCCATGTCGGCCTCCCTACCGTTTCGCCGTTGGCAGGTGCGGAGATCAAGAAACCTCGTCTCTCATGGTAGATCGCCCCTGGATTCCGGCGCGGCGGGCCGGGAGAGACGGCGAACACCGGCCTCAGTCGAGGACGGCAGTGGCCTCGATCTCGACCAGGTGCTCGGGAACGTCCAGCGCCGCCACGCCGATCAGCGTGGCCGGCGGCACCGGAGTGACGTCCAGCTTCGCGGCCGCCCTGGCGGAGATGGCCGCTGACGTGGAAGAACGCACTTTTCGGTGACTGAGGAACCTCATGGTGACCAAGCAGCTCAAGGGCTCGGCCAAGGACGAAGCCGATGTGACCCGGGCGGACTCCCTGGCCCGGGAGATCTTCTCCGACATCGCCAACAAGTGAGCCCTCCTGATCATCGAAACGGTGGGCGACCGGACCCTGCGCTTCACCGAGCTCCGCAACGGGATCGAAGGCATCAGCCACAAGATGCTCACCCAGAACCTGCGACTGCTGGAGCGCAACGGCCTGGTCGAGCGCACGGTGCACCCCACCGTGCCGCCGCGCGTCGAGTACACGCTCACCGAGCCCGGCCGGGCCCTGCGCGCGACGGTCGACGCCATGTGCGACTGGACCCACCGCCACCTCGGGGCCATCGAGAGCGCCCGTCACCGCTTCGACGAGCGAGCATGACGCGCACGCTGACCGCCCTCGCGGCGCCCGTCCTTCCCTTCCGCTCGCTCGACCGGTGGCGAACGGCTACGCGTCGGCTCCTCTGCCGGTGAACCCGCCGTCGCCCGCCGCGGCGAGGAGGCCCTGTGCGCGGCGCTCCACCAGGATCGGGAGGTACTGCCGGAACGTCAGCGGGGTACGAGATCACCACCGCCGGGCTGCACGCCACGCCCGAAGGGCCGACCGGACATGCGAAAAGCCGTCCTCCCACGTGTGAGAGAACGGCTTCCGACCTGCTCAAAGCAAAGTCGGGACGACAGGATTTGAACCTGCGACCCCTTGACTCGCCGGCCTCGTCAGCTCGGTGGCCGGCGTGGTGGGCGCGGCGGTGGCCGTGTACGCCCTGGTCCGCGATACGGCAGGCACTTCGCGTAGGGGCGGGGACGTCGACGCCGGGGGCACGGGCTCGGTCGCGGCCGGCGGCAGCATCGGCCGGGCGGTCACCGGCGACAGGAACCGCCTGGGCTCCGCTCCCCCGCCGCCCGGCGAAGCCGGGGCAGGTGCCGCCGGGGCAGGTGCCGCCGGAGCGGTGCGGGCCGGCGGCGACGGGTCCGTGGCAGCGGGTGGGCACATCGGTGACGCGGTCACCGGCGAGGACAACCGATCGTGACGCCAGGGTCGCAGCCCGACCGGTTACGGAAGCCGAAGAGGCGGTCGGGCGAGGATTCCTCGCACCGGGACGTCGCCGCCGTGGGCGAGCGGTCCGTTGCCGCGGGCGGGGGCATCAAGGTCGCCATTACCGGCGACCATGTCGTCTACCATGCCGCACCCGCACCGGTGGACGGGCCGGGCCCTCTCCACGGCTATGCCGTCGTCGCCGTCACGCTCCTGGCTGTCGGTGGCGTTCAACTTCTTCGCTCGTCGGTTGGGCTGGCAGCGGCGACGGCCCTCCTGCTGTCCGCCGCCTGCGTGCTGCTCGCCGGGGTGTACCTCGGCGCGCTGTCGGTGCGCCGGTGGTGGCGCCTGCGCCGTCGGGGGCTGCCGGCCGCGCGCTTGGACGAGGCGGTCGAGCTGCTGGGGCGCGATGTGGAGGAGCGTTACGGGCGCGAGGAACGACTGGCCAGGACGCATGACCCCATTCCACTGCCGGTCCGTTGGGCACGGGCGGATCCGCTGCTGCTCACGCAGGACTGGCCGGATGCGGATCAGTCAGGAGCCGATGGCCCCTCCCTGAACGGCGAGTTCGGCGCAATGGCGGACCTCTTCCGGCGACTGCCGTCCGGCCGTCTGGTCCTGCTGGGGGCTCCCGGAGCGGGCAAGTCGGTCCTCGCACTGCACCTGGCGCGGGAGCTGCTGGCGATGCGGCGCCCGGCGTCATCCGATCCGGTTCCGGTGGTGTTGCCCCTTGCGTCCTGGGATCCCGGACGGCAAGGACTGTGGGGATGGGCCGCGTCCCGCCTCGCACAGCAGCATCCCCGACTGGCTTCCGTGGCGGCTCATGGCCTTCCTCCGGGACGCCCACCGTCGCGGCATGCTGAGGCAGAGCAGCGGGGTCTACCGCTTCCGCCACATCGAGTTGCGAAACCGCCTCGCGGACACCCATGGCACGACTGCCCCCGGCGCGGACGCCCCTGACGGTCCGGTCCGACGTAGGGTCGCCGCCATGGCCCGGCGGACCGTCGTCTGGGCCACGTCGCTCGCGCTGCTGGGAGCCCTCACCGCCACGGCAGGCGCGTACGGCCCCGGCGGCCCCCACGACGGTCTGCCGCCCGCCTGCGAGCTGCTGTCGGCGCAGCAGCTGGCTTCGCTGATGCAAGAACCCTCGATCAGGCAGGCGGGACACGACCAATGCGGCATCAACCCCGGCCCTGCGGATTCCGCGACCATCACTCTGGACACGCAGATCGTGCAGCCCGCACCCGGCAAGAGCGCAGTGGCGCAGGCGGCAGCGCAGGTGGGCCGGCGGAGAGGCACAGTGGCTGGACGGACCGGGTGACGAGGCCCGTCTCGTCACCCGCGCCGACCTACCGAACTGGGCCAAGGTCACCGTGCGATCGGGCAACGTGCTCATCACCGTGGATCTCGTTCACCACAAGCCGCACATCGCTCCGGCCCCCGTGAGCGTGATGGCGCAGCAGCTCGCTCGCACAGCGCTGCGGAACGCGGCACTCCCCGCGCCGAGCGCCCCTTGGCCTTCGATGCCAAGGCCGAAGGCCCCGGGGACCGGCCTGGAGGGGCCGGCCACCGGGTCCTTCGGTATCGCTGTTCAGCCCGCCGGCTGAGCTCACTGGTGGCTTAGTACCAGTGGTGGGCCTGCCAGAAGTTCCAGGCCCCGAGCGGGGAGCCGTAGCGGGAGTTCATGTAGTCCAGGCCCCACTTGATCTGGGTCGGGGTTGGTCTTCCAGTCTGCGCCGGCCGAGGCCATCTTCGACCCCGGCAGGGCCTGGACCAGGCCGTAGGCGGCGGAGGAGGCGTTGGCGGCGGTGTGGTTCCAGCCGCTCTCGTGGGAGACGATCTTGTCGAAGGCGGCGAACTGGGCCGGGTCCTTGATCATCTGCTGGGCGACCGCCTGGGCGCTCGTGGGGGGGGCGGCCTGCGCGGGAACGCCGGCCGGCATGGAACCGGCGGCCACAAGGCCGACCACGGAACCCGCGAGGGTCTTCTTCGAAGCGGCGATGCGGCGGATGACGGAGACGGACACGGAAACCCTTCCGTAGGCGACGAGGACGGTCGCGGCACGCCGGAGGCATGCGTGAGCCACTCACACGGGGGAGAGGGGATCGCCGGCGGCGGGTGAACCACCCGGGCCGCCCAGCGACGACAACCAGTTAGCCAGGCCCTCCGCCGCCTGGCAACGACCCCTATCTACGAGCGGCCATCGCAGCCGGGCCGACCGCCCCGGCACCCGACGCGCCGCCCTCCGGGCAGGTCGGGGCGGGTTTCCCGGCCGGTGCGGGGCCCGTCGGCGGCCTTCCGGCCCCTGAATCGAAGGAGACGGGGGCATCGAACGCCGCTATTGCGCGTCGGCCGACGGGCCGCACGGCGCGGCCAGGACGTTCGCGCTCACCGCCCGGATCAAGCGCGAGCAGGGTCGCTAGGACGCGGCGCCCGCGCACATGTCCGCCGCCGTCGAGCGGCTGCGCGCGCCGGGCGACCGCTGGCACCCGGCCCTCGCACTGGAAACACCCGCCCTGTCCCTTCCCCGAGCCAAGCACTTGCTCGTCCCGCCAGGAGGACCCCCGTGACCTTGCCCCCGCCGCCCTTCGGATCAGCGGGTGACACCAGCTGCAGCAGCGACTGGGGACCGCCGAGCGCGCAGTCCGGTTCTACGACCAGCAGGTGCGCCGCCGCCTCACACCCGAGATGCGGGACTTCATCGGCCGCCAGGCATTGGTCTTCCTGGCAACAGCCGACTCCTGGGGAGAATGTGACGCCAGCTTCCACGCCGGACCGGCGCTTCTGCCGCTTGCCGACGATCTTCGGCTCGAACGACCCGTCACGGTCCGCCCCGGCCCCCGCTCCGCCCCGCTCGGCTGTGTACCTGCCATGCACAGAGCCTTCGGTCCACACCGGACCACACCGACCCGGGGTGCGCGGCGCCACTGCCAGGACCAGCAGGTCGACGTCGACGACGACTCCCTGACGGTGTGTCCGAACCGCACCGGACGGCCCGAGACCCGGCCTGCACGATCCGCCGCATCGCTGTTGCCCGAAGCTCCGGCCAGTTCAGCAGCAGCCAACTCGGTGAAACGCGCAAAAGCCCCTCCGGTCCCGGGGCGGAGCCTCGTGGCCGATTTCGCAGGCCGCCGTGTCTACACCAGGCCTGGCCACGATCCGGAGTCCAACTACCCGCTGTCGGACACCCCCATTTGCGTCGGAAGTCTGCCCGTAACCCGACCGTGTGACATGTCCGGCCGAATGCGGCTGCGTGGCGCGCCGGTCGGTGCCGCCCGCTGCGCAAGATGCTTTTGTCGGGGCGCCAGGCATGGAACGGCTCCTGTGTCTGGCCCGGCCGGCCGACCGACTCCCAGCCTACCCCGCGTACGTCGCCCGTTCCGGGCATGCGTGCCGTCCGAAACGCCGAAGGAGAGATCGTGATGGTAGGAAATGTCGACGAGAACAGCGGGACGGTGACCGCGCAGCTTCTCAGGGGTCAGAAGGCTCTGGTCACCGGTGCCAACTCGGGTATCGGCATGGCGACCGCCATCGCCCTGGGCCGGGCCGGAGCGGACGTCGTGGTGAACTACGTCGTCGGGAAGGACGAGGCCGAGAAGGTCGTTGCGCAGATCAAGGACTTCGGCGTCCGCGCCTACGCCCACGAGGCCGACGTATCCGACGAGGACCAGGTGGTCGCCATGGTGGCGCGGATGGTCGAGGAGTTCGGCACCATCGACATCATGGTGGCCAATGCGGGTCTTCAACGGGACGCGGCCGTGGTGGACATGACGCTCGCCCAGTGGCAGAAGGTCATCGACGTCAACCTGACCGGCCAGTTCCTGTGCGCGCGCGAGGCCGCCAAGGAGTTCGTGCGGCGCGGCGTGGTGGCGGAGGTCTCCCGGTCGGCCGGGAAGATCATCTGCATGAGCTCGGTCCACCAGATCATCCCTTGGTCGGGGCACGTGAACTACGCCTCCTCCAAAGGTGGCGTGGGCATGCTAATGGAGACCCTCGCCCAGGAGCTGGCTCCTCAGCGGATCAGGGTCAACGCGGTCGCACCCGGCGCAATCCGCACGCCCATCAACCGTGACGCCTGGGCCACCCCCGAGGCCGAGGCCGATCTGCTGCGCCTCATCCCGTACCGCCGCGTGGGCGACCCGGACGACATCGCCAACGCCGTCGTCGCCGTGGCGTCCGACCTGCTCGACTACGTCGTGGGGGCCACGCTGTACGTGGACGGCGGGATGACCCTTTTCCCCGGCTTCGCCACCGGAGGCTGATCCCAGATGGCGGATCACGTCACGCCCCGCCGGGTCGTGATCCTCGGCGGGGGGTTCGCCGGGCTGTTCGCCGCCCGCGCGCTGCGCCGGTCGCAGGTCGCGGTCACCGTGGTCGACCGCCCGCGCCCACCACGTCGTCCAACCGCTGCTCTACCAGTGCGCTTCAGGACTCCTGTCCGAGGGCCAGATCGCGCGACCGAAGCCACCGACGTGGTTGTCGAAGCCCGCGCGGTCGGCATGCGCCAGTCTTCCTTCGGGCATGACGGGTTTGCCGCGCGCGTCCGGCATGAAGACGCTGAACGACGCACTGGACATCCGTCGGCGGATCTACCGGGTGTTCGAGATGGCCGAAACGGCGGCAGATGCCAGGGAACGGCAGCGATGGCTCACGTTCGCGCTGGTCGGCGGCGGCCCGACCGGTGTCGAACTGGCAGGACAGATCAGGGAGATCGCCGGTCAAGGCCGGCCCGCTGCACCCGTTGGGTGTGATCGGCTGGCGTGTGGCCCTTTTCATCCCCGTGGCCTTCCTCACGGGATTCCGCTGCAGGCTGGGAGCGGTGCTCAGCCAGTCCGTCGCTTTCGCCATCAGCTCGCGACGCGAGCTCGCCTTCACCTCGTCCGACGCCGCCGCGCCGCCAAGGGCTGACCCCCAGGCATAGGGCGCCCCCGCCGTCTCCCTGACCGCACACGTGGCCGGCATCTGCCGTTGCCACCCTTTCGCACCCCTGTCGTTCCTCAGCCCCCGCGCCCTGCGGGGCAGACCATCGAGGCGCACATGCTCAGCACAGCGGCCCTTCTGGCTGACACTCCGCCCCAACTCCTGCCGGCTCGGCAGCTGATGGCCTTCACCCTGGCCTCTCACATCCTGCTGGTCCCGTTCGGCGTGGCATTGCCGTTCATCACGTTGCTCATGCACCACCGGGCGCTGCGCCGCAACGACGCCGTCGCCCTTCAGCTCGCGCGGCGCTGGTCGGCGGTGATGGCCGTGCAATTCGCCATCGGCGTCGTCACGGGCACCGTGCTGTCCTTCGAACTCGGTCTGCTGTGGCCCGGCATGCTGGGCCGCTGGGGCGACGTCTTCGGCCTGGGGTTCGGCATCGAGGCCTGGGCGTTCTTCCTGGAGGCGGTCCTGATCGCCATCTACCTCTACGGCTGGCGCCGGCTCAAGCCCTGGACACACTTCTGGCTGGCCGTGCCGCTGCCGCTGGCCGCTCTGATGGGTGCGTTCGGCATCATCGCGGCCAACTCCTGGATGAACACCCCTCAGGGGTTCCGCCTCGACACGCAGGGCAATCCCGTCGACGTCGATGTGCGGCAGGCAGTCTTCACGCCGATCTTCGGGGCGGAGTACTGGCACTTCGTGGTCGCGATGTTCCTGACCGCCGGATACATGGTCGCAGGCGTGTATGCCGTGGGCTGGTTGCGGGGGCGCCGTGACCGGTACCACCGGCTCGGCTTCACGCTGCCGTTCACTGTTGCCGCGATTCTCACCCCGGTCCAGTTCATGCTGGGCGACTCGGCCGCTCGTGCCGTCTTCCACAAGCAGCCGATCAAGTTCGCCGCCATGGAGATCGTCTGGGAGACGGACACCCACGTGCCCGAGTATTTGTTCGGGCGGTTGAACGGTGACGGGACGATCTCCGGCGGAATCAAGATCCCTCAGCTGGACTCCATCCTCGCCGGCTTCAAGCCCAGCACCCAGGTGACCGGGCTGACGACGGTGCCGGCCGCCGACCGCCCCACGACCGTCCAGGCCACCATCGTCCACTGGGCTTTCGACATCATGGCCACCATCGGCAGCCTGCTGATCCTGCTCGCGCTCTGGTACGCCTGGTCGTGGCTGCGGCACCGGGATCTTCCTCGCAGCCGCTGGTTCTTCCGCTGCGCGGCCGTCGCGGGAGTCGCGTGCCTGGTCACCGTGGAGTGCGGCTGGATCACCACCGAGGTCGGCCGCCAGCCCTGGATCGTCTACAACCACATGAAGGTCGCTGAGGCAGTGACCGACACCCGCGCCGGATCGCTGTGGGCGATGCTCGGCATCGTGATCGTCGTGTACGTGGCCGTTTTCGGCTCGTTCCTCGCGATCATTCTGAAGATGCGTACTCGTTGGCGGATCGCCGACGAGGGCTTGGCCGCATCGGGCGCCGCTCCGGCTCCCGAGACCGATACCCCGTACGGGCCCCGAAGCGAGCCCGAGCCCGCATCGGCAGGGCGCACGCGTGCCGGCGGGTCCGACCCGACCTCTGGCGGCGCGTCATGATGGCGGATCTGATCGCCTGGGTCATGGTTCTCGCGGTCGCCGCCTACGCCTGTGCCGGGGGCACGGACTACGGTGCGGGCTTCTGGGACCTCATGGCTGGGGGTGCGGATCGCGGCAAGCGGCCGCGCTGGCTCATCGATCACGCGATGGCGCCGGTCTGGGAGGTCAACAACGTCTGGTTGATCTTCGTCTTCATCGTCATGTGGACCGGCTTCCCGACGATGTTCCAGACTGTGTTCGAGGCAATGTGGCTGCCGCTCGCGCTGGCCGCCGTCGGCCTGGTGCTCCGCGGTGCCGGATTCGCCCTGCGCAAACCGTCCCGCCGCCTGGCCCGACGGCGGGTCTACGGTGCGATGTTCGCCGTCGCGTCGCTGCTCACGCCGTTCTTCCTGGGGGCGGTGCTCGGCGGCATCGCATCCGGCCGGGTGATGGTCGGGACGACCGCCTCCGCGGACGCCTGGGCCAACCCGACCTCCGTCCTTGCGGGTCTGCTGGCCATCGCGGCCACCGCCTTCCTCGGGGCGGTGTTCCTCTGCGCAGACGCCCGGCGGTTCGGGGCGGACGACCTGGTGGACTACTTCCGTCGGCGCGCGCTGCTGGCCTTCTGCGCCGTTGTCGTCCTCGCACTCATCGGCCTGCCCGTGACCCACAGTGACGCCCAGTACGTTTGGGAGGGCCTCACCGGGGGCTGGGGACTGCTGCTGGTCGTCCTGGCCGCGATCTGCGGTCTTGCGACGGCGCTGATCCTGCTGCGCCGGATCCACGGCTGGTCCCGCTACACCTCAGTGGCGAGCGTCGCCCTGACCGTCGGCGCCTGGGGCTTCGCGCAGAAGCCCTACCTACTGCCCACATCACTGACGGTGGCCCAGGCGGCCGGCGCAGCTCACACCATGCGCTGGCTGGCCATCGTCACGGTCATCGCGATCGTGCTGGTCGGCCCGGCGCTGGTGGTGCTCTACCGGCTCGACACCATGGGTGAGCTGGAGCCGCTCACCGACGCCGACACCCGGGCCGCCCCTGCCCCCGGGGACAACCTGTAACAGCCGCGCTCGGCCGCAGCCTCAGTACCCCTTCAGCGCAGCCGGGCGGCGATGTGGTCGCCCACCCGCAAGGCATTTGCAATCGCTGTTAGCGACGGGTTCACCGCGCCGATGCTCGGGAAGAAGCTGGTGTCCACCACGTAGAGGTTGTCGAGGTCGTGGGCCTTGCAGTTGACGTCGAGGGCCGAGCTGTTCGGGTCGTCACCGAAACGGACGGTGCCGGCCTGGTGCGCGGTGGCCCCGATCGGCAGGCCCTTGTGCAGGTAGATGCTGTGCGACAGCAGATGGTGCTCGTGCATGCCCAGGTGGCCGAGCATTCCCTGGAGCTTGTGCTGGAGGCGCTTCAGGCCGGCGATGTTGTTCTTCTCGTCGAGAGCCAGGTGGATGCGGTCGTCCTTGTCGAGGGTGACGCGGCTCTCGGGCAGCGGGAGATCTTCCCCGCACAGCCAGAAGTCGACGGCGTGGTGCGCCAGCATCTCGAACGGCATGTCGGGCGAGACCGCGCCGGCCCAGCGCGGCGCCTCGCCGTGGATCTGGGCGGCGTCCGACTTGCCGAGCATCTGGATGCCACCGAGCGGATAGTCCCAGTCGTCCGCCCCCAGGTACCAGTCGTTCAGTGCCAGGGTCTTCTGGAACCTCGTGGGATTCGGTTCTTTGGACACTGCCATCAGCGCCAGGTTGTTGTGGCGCATGTAGTGGCGTCCGACGACGTCCGAGCTGTTGGCCAGGCCACCAGGGTGCTTGTCGTTGGCCGAACGGAGCAGCAGCACCGCCGAGTTGACCGCACCGCAGGCGACCACCACGATGTCGGCGCTGAATCCCTCGGTCGTTCCGTCCCCGAGTTCGGCGACGACCCCGGTGACGGTGCGTCCGGTCGAGTCGGTCTCCAAGCGTCGGACGTTGGCCCGCGTCACCATGGTGACGTTGTCATGCTTCAGTGCGGGGTCGACGCAGATCACCTGCGCGTCGGACTTGGCACCGAGCAGGCAGGGGAAGCCGTCGACCCGGTCGCAGCGGATACACACGCTGGAATGGGTAGCCAGGCCGTTCTCGTCCTGGGTGAGGTTCACGCCGATGGGCAGGTGGAAGGGGTGCAGGCCCTTCTTCTCCAAGTCGTCGCTGAGCTGCTGGATGCGCGGCTCGTGCTCCACCGGGGGGTGCGGGTACTGGCCGCTGGCCGGACCCTCGGTGGGATCCTCGCCGTGCCGCCCGTGCACCAGGTAGAGCTGCTCGGCCTGCGTGTAGTACGGCTCCAGATCCTCGTAGCGGATCGGCCAGGCCGGTGAGATGCCGTCGTGGTGGCGCAGCTCGCCGAAGTCCTCGGGCCGGAGGCGGAAGAGCGCGGCGCCGTAGAACTTAGTGTTGCCCCCTACGTAGTAGTTCGCCTCCGGGGGGAACTCGTTGCCGTGCTTGTCGTACCAGAACTCGGGGGCACGGTACTTGGCTTTGACGAAGACGGCGGTGGAGTCCCAGTTGTCACGCTCCCGTGGCAGATAGTCGCCACGCTCCAGGATCAGGATCCGCTTGCCGGAGGAGGCCAGCCGGTGGGCGAGCGTGCCGCCGCCCGCTCCCGTACCGATGACGATGACGTCGTAGTGGTGATCATCAGCCATGCGAAGGGTCCCGTTCTAGAAGTCGGTCGCTGCCGTGGCCGCACCAGAGGGGCGGCGCTGCACCGTGCGGGCCGGAATTCGCGCTATCCGGATGTTCGGTATCATTTTTGAAGCTATCGGTTGATCCCGGCAGAAGCCATCCAACGAGAGCCGAACAGGTGCACAGTCGTCGATCGCCCGCACGGAGTTCGCCCCTCCTCGACGACGGCGTACATATGGTGACTTGAGTCGATCACTCGGGAAGGTACGCCGTTCGCGTGTATGCCGAGCCCGATCCGCAGGTCTGCGCATGGCTCCCGTTCCGGACGTGATTGAGTCGCCGGCATGACCAAGAGTGACGTCGCGGCTCTGTTCGGCAACCGTTTCCTGACCGTGCCCGCTCCCTCGGAGACCTTCCCCGTGGATGGAATGGCCGCGACGGACGCCATGAGATTGCTGGAGGGGGACCTCGTCATGGAGGGCGACCCGCAGCGCAATCTCGCCACGTTCGTCACCACGTGGATGGAGCCGGAGGCGCAACGGATCATCGCCGAGAACCTCCACCGCAACTTCATCGACCACGCGGAGTACCCCATTTCCGCCGAGATCGAGAAGCGCTGCGTTCGTATGCTCGCCGACCTGTTTCACGCGCCGGGTAGGACCACCGGATGCCGGACCCAGGGTTCATCCGAGGCGATCATGCTGGGCGCGCTGTCGCTGAAATGGAAGTGGCGGGAGCGCCGCCAGGCGGCCAAGCTGTCGGTCGACCGGCCCAACCTGGTCTTCGGCGGCGACGTCCACGTCGTGTGGGAGAAGTTCTGCCGCTACTTCGACGTCGAGCCGCGGATCGTGCCGCTCGCCGAGGGAAAGTACACGATCGGCCCGGAGGACGTGGAGCCCCACCTCGACGAGAACACGATCGGCGTCGTCGCCGTCCTCGGCACCACGTTCACCGGCCACAAGGACGATGTCGTGGGGATCGACAAGCTCCTGCGGGATATCCGCAAGGAGCGGGACCTCGACATCCCGATCCACGTCGACGGCGCCAGCGGCGGCTTCGTGTGGCCCTTCCTCTACCCGGACTCGAAATGGGACTTCCGGCTCGAACAGGTCCGCTCGATCAACGTCTCGGGACACAAATACGGCCTGGTCTACCCCGGCATCGGCTGGCTGGTCTTCCGCGAGGAATCCGACCTGGCCGAGGACCTCGTGTTCTACGAGAACTACCTGGGCAAGACCGACGCGACGTTCACGCTGAACTTCTCCACCGGTGCGTCGATGGTGCTCGCCCAGTACTACAACTTCGTGCGGCTGGGCCGCCAGGGCTACACCTACGTCATGGAGACGATGCAGCAGAACGCCCGCGCACTGGCGGACAACCTGCGCGACAGCGGCCGCTTCGAAGTGATCGGCAGCGACCTAGAGCAGCTACCGCTGGTCGCTTTCCGCCTCGCCGACAAGCACGCCTACGACGAGTCCGACATCGCCTGGCAGCTCTCGGCCGAGCGCGGCTGGATGGTGCCGGCGTACACGCTCCCGCCCAACGCCGACCGGGTGAAGATCCTGCGTGCCCTGGTCAAGGAAACCCTGAGCCGCGAGCAGATCGAGCGCCTGACCCAGGACATCGCCGACGCGTGCAGCACCTTGGATCACAAGGGTGCGACCCACGACGTCGAGCGGGCCCAGGTCCACCGCGGAACCGGCTACTGACGCCCTCAACCGGTACCCCCGGGGACGGGCGACGAAGCCGCTCCCTGGGGGCGAGGACGCACGGCACGGGCACGCAGCTTCGTCTGTACGAACTGCCATGCGTGCGGGCCGATGGAGGACGCCATCACACGAGCCTAAGAGGTCGTTTTCGTCCGGTGTTTCATCCCAGAATGGGTTGTGTATTGGCCTTCTTCGGGTCACGCCAGGAGATGGTGTTCTCGCCGGTGAGGCGTCGGGCCATGAGGTCGGTCATGGCGATGTGGATGACGGCTTCGGAGCGGGTGGGCAGGGTTTCGTAGTCCCGGGCGAGACGCCGGTGGAGCATGAGCCATCCATAGGTTCGCTCGACCGCCCACCGTTTCGGTATCGGGGTGAATCCCCTGGTCCCGGGGGTGCGGGCGGTGATCTCCATGCCGATGCCGAGGATGGCGGCATGCTCGACGAGGTGCTGGCGGTAGCCGCCGTCGACCCACACTTTGCGGACGCGCGGGTGGTCGGCGGCGACCTGGTCGAGCAGTGTGGTGCCGGCGACGGAGTCCTGCACGCTCGCCGCGGTGACCAGGACCGCGATGAGGAGCCCGAGTGTGTCGGTGACGATGCTCCGCTTCCTGCCTACGATCTTCTTCCCGGCGTCGACGCCCTGGCCGGAGGCGTGAACGCTGGTGGAGGTCTTCACGCTCTGCGCGTCGATCACACACGCCGATGGTTCTGCGTCCCGCCCTCCCTCTCCCGCAGCAATTGCCTGAGCAGGCCATTGAGCTGGGCGAACACGCCCTCGTCCGCCCACTTCGCAAAGTATCCGTAGACCGTGTTCCAGTGCGGGAAGTCGTGCGGGAGGTAGCGCCACTGGACCCCGGTCCGGTCGACATACAAGATCGCGTCCATGACGTCGCGCAGGTCGTGCTCGGGCGGCCGGCCGAAGTCCAGGGCCCTGCCACGGCGCTCGAGACGCCAGGCGGCAAGGACCGGCTCGATCAACTCCCAGCGGGCATCGGACAGATCACTCGGATACGGACGTCGCTTCGTCATGTTTCCGGCGTACCGCGCCGGACCGAGTACGCCCAGGCGCACACCCGTGACGGCGGAAGCACACGACCTCAAGGATCGGGCATCCTGGGATGAGACAGGATTACGTCGCTTTCCGTCCCGTCCGCAACCTCCCATGCCCCACTGGCATCGACGGTCTCCATGACCTCATCTGTACCGCCATCCAGCACCTAAAGAATCAGACGATAACGGGCAGCATAGGTGAAAACGACCTCTACTGTAGACCGTGTCCTATGTGGTGAGGCGTCGTTGACGTCGGTATGGGGCGGGGTACTTGGAGTTGGATTGTTCCGGACGGGCTGTGGGAGATCGCGGAGCCGCTGATCCCGCCGTCGAGGGTGCGGCCGCAGGGCGGCGGAACAGCGGATACGCCTGATGAGACGCTGTTCGCGGCGATCATCTATGTCCTGGTCAGCGGGTGTTCCTGGCGGGCCTTGCCGCCCTGCTTCGGGATATCGAAGTCGACGGCCCACCGCCGGTTCCTGATCTGGTCGAGGGCCGGAGTCTGGGGCCGGCTGCACGAGGAGATCCTGCACCGGCTCGACGACGCCGGCCTCCTCGACCTATCGCGCGCCGTCCTGGACTCCGCCCACATCAGGGCCAAAAAGGGGGCGAACTCACAGGTCCGAGCCCCGTGGACCGGGGCAAGCCGGGCTCCAAAATGCACGTCCTGTCGGACGCGGCCGGACTGCCCCTCCTCGTCGGGCTTTCTGCGGCCAACACCCACGACAGTCTCGCTCTGAAGCCGATGGTGACCGGTCACCAAACGAGACACGACCCCCACAAAGGCCGTCACTTCAGACCCGCCCGACTGCACGCAGACAAGGCCTACGACGTCCCCCACCTGCGGAAATGGTTACGCGGCAAACGCATCGGCGTCCGCATCGCACGCAAAGGCGTCGAGTCCTCCGAACGTCTCGGCCGGCGAAGGTGGGTGATCGAGCGGACGATGTCCTGGCTGACCGGGTATCGCCGTCTCAACCACCGCTACGAGCGCCATCCCCGCAACTACCTGGCCTTTCTCGGCCTCGCCGCCGCCCTGTGCTGCTACAAGCGACTCGTCCGCCTCACCACATTGGACACGGTCTTATGCCAGGCCCGCGAAGAAATGGATTCCCGGGCCGAGCGTGCGGGCGTCGATCCGTCCGAAGCGAGTGCGCCCGTTTCGGACGTACGGGAAGACCACGGTGTCCCAATGCCACCTGATCGGCCTCACTCTGGCCGGCGTACACGGGGTGGGCGGGGTGGGCGGCAAGGCGTTGGGGATCTCACCCTCATCCCGGTCCCCGGACCCACTCGGGTCGCCCCTTTCGGGTGGCACCGGCCCCCATCTGAATTCCCTGTGTTGCATATTGCTGACCAGGCGTCAGAACGAAGGCATCCATGGCTGCGTCCGGTCCTGCACTCTCGACCCCGTACCGGCTGGTACACCAGGGACCTCCCCGATCCCTCGTATCCCCCGGCGAACGTAACGCTGTGCGGACCGCCGGATCGGCGGACCACACAGCATGATTCGGCGCGTCAGCAGCCGTCGTCGTATCCTCCGCCCCAGTCGTCGTCGTTGTCGTACCCACCGCCGTTGTGTCCGTAGCCGTTGTCGTCGTCGTCGTCCCAACCGCCGCCGTGGACGTAGGTGACGGAGGTGACGGGGTGTGTGGGCATGGCCGCGGAGGCAGTACCCGCGGCGCCGAGCGCGGCGCCACCGGCCATCAGGACACCGATGGCGGACACCGCGAAGAGCCGCTTCACTCTGATTGCCTGCATGATTAGAACCCTTCTCGCAGTTGTGCCACTCACTGCGGCACGAATTCGCTCTGCGTCCTCTCGCAAACCGTGGACAGAGCTTTCCGGTCGCCAGATGATTGTGATGTGCGCGTATCCGCCGTCAACGTGACCTCGTCGGGCCACGGACATTCTGGACTGGAACGCAAATTCTCAAGCCTCCTGCATCACTGCAGGCCAGAGTGCGGATCTCGCAGTTGCGGCCGTCTTGTATCTATGATAGCCACCTTCACGCGACTCGTCATCTGGGGTAGGGAACCAGGATGCGGGCGTTTCGGCTTCCGTGCGCTGCAAAGGAGGCTGCTGTTCACAGCGCCCGGCCCATGTGACCGCCATGGACGGCGAACCATCAGGAATCCGCTCGACGGAGCCCGACGTCACCGTTGCCGGCCACGATGATCCCCAGACACCGGATGAGACGCAATTCGCCGTGATCATCTACGTGCTGGTCAGCGGTTGTGCCTGGTGGGCGCTGCCACCCTGCTTCGGGACCTCGAAGTCCACTGCCCACCGCCGGTTCCTGATCTGATCGCGGGCTGGAATCCGTGGCCGGCTCCACGAGGAGATCCTGCACCGGCTTGACGATGCCGAGCTCCTCCATCTCTCCCGCGCAGCCCTCCACTATGCCCACTTAGACGTCGTTTCATTTGGTGAGGCGGCGGTGACAGATGAGGGCTGTGGCTATGCCGACGAAGGCCAGGAAGTGTTCTGCCTTGCGCTCGTATCGGCGGTGGAACCGACGGCAGCCGGCGAGCCAGGACACGGTACGTTCGACGGCCCATCGGTGGCGGCGGCGGTCCCAGACCAGCACGATCGGTGCTCTGACCAGCTGGTGGACGCCGTCGAGGAGCGCGATGAAGTCCCCTTCACCCATGCTGCGGCGTGTTCCCTTGCCCGCGGGATGAGATCGAAGCCGGTGGCACAGCCGGGTCCGGGAACCGGGCCGCATCGCGATCAGCCCGGCCACCGGCAGCCGTCACGAACGCCGGCCGCTGACGGACACGACCGGGGTGATGCCCCGCCGGCCCAAGGTCCGTCCCCGGGGCGGCCTGCGGGTGAACCCGGCTTCGTCCTCGAAGCAGACGTAGCCCCCGCAGGCCGCCCGTACTCTTTTACCTCCGCCCAGGTCGCCACCTTCCACGCGGTCACGGCCTGCTCGTCGCGTTCGGCGACCCGCCGCGCGGGGACCTGCTGGCTGAAGCCGAGCCGGTGCATCAACCGGGTGGCACCCGAGACTCTGTAGGAGACATGGAACTGCCTGCCGATCAAGGTCACCACCCTTGATGCGGTCCACACCTGGTCCTCCACCCAGCCGTGCGCGGCCGGACCTTCCTCCAGGAACCCCGCCAGCTCTTCGAGGCACCGCGTCGACAGGCGGCACCGTGACCCGCTCGGCCCCCGGGAGGCCAGAGCTTCAACGCCACCCTCCCGCCACAACTGGTGCCATTGATAAGCCGACTTCACCCTCACCCGCAGCCGACGTGCGACTTCCGCCACGGCGATCTGCTGCTCAAACAGTTCAGCCGACTGCATCCGTACCGTCTCGCGCCGCTGACGTCCAGTCGGAGTCAGCCCGCCCCCCATCCGCATATCTCACACACCATAGATACGGACACCCGCCCACACCCATCAGGAACTTCGCAACGATTCACCCCAACGGGCAGAAGTCAGAAACGCCATAGCGGTCCAACTTCACGCTCACAGCTCGTCCCGTTGTCCAACTTCGCTGGCGAACGGTCCAACTGTCACCGCACATCCCTCTGCGGGTGGGGGACAGCAGCCGCCGGGCGCTGGCGCCAGGGCACGCACGGTGCACCAGCAGAGCAGTACCTGCGGGGCGGCGGAAGGTGTCGGGCAGCGGCTGGGCGCAGACCGGGCAGTGGCCGGCCGCGATGACGGGGCCGAGTGCCACACACCGGCGCAGGACCGGTACGTTCGGAATCCGTCCGCACGACTTGCCGCCCACCGAACCCAGGCAAGAGGCTTACCAGAGGGTCCGGGGTCAGGCGGCGGCGAGACTGATCTGGTCGTTGAAGATCACCCAGCGCTGGCCGCGGTCGGCGCTGTCACAGGGCTTGGTCGAGAGGTTCGGAGTGTTCCAGGCGTTGGCGAAGCAGTAGGCCGGCGCGTAAGTGAGGGTGAGCTGCTGGCCCGAGACGGTCCAGTACTGGCCCTGGTCCTTGGGGTCGCACGGCTTCACCGAGACGTCCTGGGCATTCCAGGTGTTGGCGAGACAGTAGGCGGGGGCGTTACGGAGGGAGATCTGCTGACCCGAGATGGTCCAGCGCTGCCCGCGGTCGGCGGCATCACACGGCTTCGTGGACACCTTCGGGGTGTCCCAGGTGTTGGCGAGGCAGTAGAGACCAGGAGCACGCAGGGCCGGAGCCATAGCGCTGGTGGCTTCCGCCCCGGCCGCTGGCAGGAGGGAAGCGGTCAGGGCCAGCATCGCGACGGCGAGCGTCTTGCGGACTGCGATTGCCATGGGATGGGATCCGTTCTTGCTGTAGGCGTGGGATTCGCGAATTGACGCGAGAGACATCCCCAACTCGGTTCCGAACGCTGGGTAATTGGTAGCACCACCCACGGATTGATCAACGGTTTCTGCATAGTCCGTTCATTCCAAAGAGTCGCCACATGTGATGATCCGATACCGATGGCGGCTCGATATCCGCAGACAATGAGCGGCAGGTGACATGGGTCCGGTTCACCTTCGCCTGCATTTCGCGCGGGAACAGGGGATGGTCCTGCTCGGCAACCGGGTGCTGGTGCGTTGGTCCACATGGGGTGAGTCCCTGCAGGAGATCCTGGGCCTCGGCGAGGCTGCGTACGGCCGGGACGACGCTCTTGATTCACCGTCTCATTTCCTTTTCCGGGACCGCGTCGGGTGAACGACCCTGACGGGCGTCCCAAATTCTGAAACTCCGAGCTCCCCCCGCTCGTCCCTGGACTCTGGTGAGAGCGCGAGGCTAACTACCGGGTGAGGTCGTAGGCTCTATCCGGTCACAGGCGAGACGCACAGGGCACGCCACGCGCCTGCCGGAGGCGAGACCGGACCGACAGGGCGCACGGCGAACGGTGTTGCGGGATTGCGGTGGGTTCACACAGCGCAACCGCGCCCCACAGGGCGCGGTTGCCACCGGCGCAGACGATGGGCACGCGGTACGTCCCCTCCCAGAGGCTGGCGGTGTACCGGTAACCGTCGCCGCAGTCGACCCAGATGGTGAAGCGATACCTCCGCATGGAGGGCGGCGACGAAGCCGACTTCATCAACGGCAGAGAACCCTGATACTGGGCGCCGGCCCCCACGTCACCGTCGGCACCACCCACGCCGCGACGAGCGCGCGCTGGTGCGGCGGGAGTTTGCATCGTCGGTCACCCTCGCGGGTGAAGATGAGCATCGTGACCCACTCGACGAGGGCGTGGGGCAGGTCAAGTTCGGCTGGATGGGGAACTAACGAGGCTCCAGTGCCGATGGGTTGAGACTTCGAACACCTCCCTCAACGGCACGGGAGCCTCGTGCGTTGCGGCCACACCTCGACCTCGCCTACCTCACCCGATCGGTGGCCACGCTGAAAAGGCTCATTGAAGGACACCGCCCCCCTTCCTGACCATCACGACGCAAGGAGGACACCTACGGCTTCAAGCACTGGTACACCCTCAGGCCGTCATCGTCGACCGAACATGCTCGTCCGCGTCTCAGGCAGCCTCGTAGCTCATCCGGAGCAACGGCTCAGCGCGACTTCTCGTCGTGCAGTGCCAGGTCGAGGACGGTGTAGACCAGACGCCACTGGTCGTCCATGGCGAGAGCGACCGTGATGCCCTGGTGGCGGACCGTGGTGGTGTGGACGTAGGAGCGGTCGATGTAGACCTTGAGCAGATGCTGTTCGCCGGCAAAGCGTCTCCTCGTGCAGGCAGTGCTGCGGTAGCGAAAGGGCGTCTGACCTGCGCCGCTGCCCTGCCGCGAGCGCGGACACACGATTCCCGGCGCGTGATCCAACGTCAAGGTGCCCCATCCGGACAACGGCCGGAAACTGGCTGCCCGCCCGGGGGCTCCTTCGGCGCCGATTACCCTCAAAAGTGGCCTATAAGCGACTGTTGACGGTATGTGTGTGCGTCGATAAAGCTTCTGGCCGGACCGATTCGAGGAGCCATCCATGTCGGGGCATGTCATCGACGCGTTCTTCACTGTCACCGATGAGAAGGAGGGGCTCAGGATCGGCTACGCCGTGCAGGGCGGCCGGATCGCCCGCTGGGACTGGACCGGGAAGCGGATGTACGACGTCGACGCGGTGCCGCTCGCACAGCGCTGGCCGCAGCTGCCGGAGGCATTCCGGCAGGGAATCGACGCCGCCCTCACCACGCAGGCGGACAACCCCTGGACGTGGGTGTTCCGGGGCCCGCAGTGCCTGATGCTCAATCCGCTGGACGGCTCCGTCGCCCAGGTCAGCACCATCGCCGCCCGCTTTCCCGGGTTACCGGCCGCCTTCGCTCAGGGCATCGACGCGGCCCTGCCCGCCCCCGGCGTCGGGGCGGGCGTCAACGAGGTGTACTTCTTCAGCGGCTCCCAGTGCGTCCGCTACGACCTGCGCGTACCGGCGCCGGTCGAGGTGAAGACCATCGCCCAGGTGTGGACCGGACTGACCGCTAAGGCGCCGGAGTTCGCCCACGGGCTCGGCGCGGCGACGGTGGATCCTGGCACCGGGAAGTGCTACCTCTTCCGGGGCGGCGACTACACCGAGGGCACGCTGGCCGACACGACCATCCGCGAGAACGCGGCCGCGGTGGGCAACGCGGCGTGGCCCGGACTGCTGCCGGCATTCACCCGCGGCCATGTGATCATCTGGGCAGACGGTAGGCCGGTCGCCCTCGACCTGGAGACCGGGCAGAGCGAACAGGTGCCGACCGGTGTCCTCGCCGGGGCGCCGGTCACCAGCCCGGACGGCCGCTACCTGTACCTGACCTACAACGATCGGTTTTCCTGCTACGACATGGCCACCGCGCAGGTCCGCTGGCACAGCACTCGCGTGACGGACGGGAGGCGCGCTGTCTTCAGCCGGGACGGCGGCCGTATGTACTTCGTGTCCAAGAGCACCTGGAAGCTCAATGTCGTCGATCCGGCCGGACCGGATCTGGTAGCCGAGATCGGCCTGCACGACTACGACGGCACGAGGGAAGGGGAGGCGAACGACTTGGACGGCGACGGTCCCGCGACCCGGTCCACGCCGCCCGATGAGGCTCAGGAGAACGGGCAGCCCCTCTCGGAGTTCCTCCCGGGCTGGCAGGACGCGCCACCTGTGGCGCTCTCCCCGGACGGTGCCATGGCATACGTCGGATTCCACTTCCGCAGGTTGGGCGACGACATCTACCGCATCCTCGAAGTCGACCTGGAGCAGCGGAAGGTACTGCAGACCTTTCACCTCCCCGACGCCGGTGCGCCTCTCGACGTGGCGATCGACGCGGGCGGGCGGATCGCCCATGTCGCCCAGGAGCGCGGCACGTGCGCGATCGATCTGTACACCGGCGCCATCGCCTGGCAGGACGTGCTCCCACCGTGCCGGGCGATGAAGCTCACGCCCGACGGCGGTGAACTGTGGTGTCTGCCCGCCGCAGACCGGGGCGGCGTGCTGGTCGCCGCCTCGGACGGCCATACCGTCCTGCGGCGCATTTCGCTCGGCGCAGGTAACGGCCTCGGCACCGGCTTGGATCTTGAATTCAACCACTTCGGGACATACGCCTTCGTCCTGCTGGGACCCGGAGGAGTGGCGGTGGTCGACGTCGCCGCCCGCCGGACGACCGTCAACCACTACGTCTCCTTCCCGTACCTCGGCCCCCGGTTCGCCTACACCACCTACTGAACAAGCGCCCCAGCCACCCCACCCCCTTGACCCGTACTGCAGAGGGAGTTCCGTCGTGCCCGAGGCCCCGCCCGTCATCGATGCCTTCTTCACCGTCACGGAGAACGGCCGGGAAACCGGTTTCGTCACCCGGGGCGGACGCGCCGCCCGGTTCGACTGGGACACGGGCCGGATGGCGGACGGCGCCCGTCCGCTGGAGCGGATGTGGCCCGCGCTGCCGGCCGCGTTCCGCTCCGGGTTCGACGCGGTGCTGGTCACCGCCGACCCGTGGTCGATGGTTTTCCGCGGCGCGCAGTGCCTGCTACTGAACCCGCTGGACGGCTCCGTCGCCGAGGTCAGCACCATCGCCGCCCGTCTGCCGGGGCTGCCGCAGCCGTTTCCGCAAGGTATCGACGCGGCCCTGGCGAGTGGTGCGGGGCAGGAGGTGTACCTCTTCGCGGGCGATCAGTGCGCCCGCTACGACCTGCGCGCCATGAACGTGGTGGAGGTGGCGCCGCTGGAGCGGATGTGGCCCGGACTCGCCCAGCACGCGCCGGCGTTCACCGCCGGGATCGACGCCGCCGTCAGCCGTCCCTCCCAGGGCGCCTTCCACTTCTTCCACGCTGCCGATTCCACCCGGGGGACGCTCGCTACCCGCACGGTCACCGAGACCG
Source organism: Streptomyces sp. NBC_00597 (assembly GCF_041431095.1). Lineage (GTDB taxonomy): Bacteria > Actinomycetota > Actinomycetes > Streptomycetales > Streptomycetaceae > Streptomyces. The sequence goes on along the minus strand of NZ_CP107757.1, from coordinate 972,143 downwards.
CCCGGCCCGTGGACGACACGACCTGGCCCGGTCTGGTACCGACGTTCGCCCCCGGCTTCGCCTATGTGCAGGTCGGCCGAAACATCGATGTGATCGACCTGGAAAGCGACCGGGATGTCGAAACCCTGGACATCAACCCGCACAGCGACTCGACCACCGCCCTGCAGGTGAGTCCGGACGGGCGGCTGCTGTACGTATGGACCCACACGCAGCGTCTGTGCCTGGACACCACCACTCGCCGGATCGTTGCCGACCTGCCCTTCGCAAGCGGCGAATCCCCGGCATGCGGAGTCACGTTCAGCGCCGGGGCGTCGCTGGTGCACGGCGCCACGAAGAACTGGGAGCAGGGCAAGCTCTATCTGGACACCTTCCGGGCCGGTACCACGGAACGCACCCAGCGCGTCGAACTTCGCGCCCAGGACCTGCGTGCCGCGCTGTCCGCGCAGGACGACGGCGCCGATCTGAAGGCCAGTGGCATCGGGGCCGACATGGGCTCGGCCGTGGCCTCTCCCGACGACCGGTTCGTGTACCTCGGCGTGGATCTCGACGGCCGGGGAGCGGTCGTCGAGGTGGACGTGCGGGCCGGCCGGCTGCGCCAGGCGTTCCGCATGCCTGCGGGCAACGCGTTTACCATCGCCCTTTCCCCGGACGGCGTCCATCTGCACGCCGCAGGCCGGGAAGGCGTCTGCACCTTCGACGTCCGGAACGGGGCGGTCGTCCGCCAGGGTGTGCTTCCCGGCTGCACGGCGCTGGCTGTCTCGCGCGGCGGCGACGGTCTGTACTGCCTGCCCTGGGACTGGGACACCAAGGAGGGCCTGCTCATCGCCGACCCGCTCAGCCATGCCGTCCGCCGCCGCATCCCGGTCGGCGGCTCGGGCGGCCCCGGCCACCCGCATGCCATCGCCTTCGACTACGCGGGCACGTTCGCCTTCCTCAGCGAAGAACACGCCAACGCCGTGGTGATCGTCGACACCGAGACGTACGACATGGTGCGGGCCATCCCGACGCGCGACGGCCAGCGCCCGATGAGCATCGCCGTCGGCCCGTACTGACCCGCGACCGGACCCGCCACCACTACCTCGACCCCGTAGACCCGGACCGGCCCCCACGGGGCCAAGGGGGAACGATCAACGTGACCATGGCCGCACCCGAACGCGTCACCCTCCGCGAGATGCTGGAGGAGATCGAATCAGTCGACCTGGAGCTCCCCGACGAGCTCGTCCCGTACCTGGAGAACGTCCACTTCTACGACGGACTGCCCGGCCGGGACAAGCTGATCACGGCCCAGTTCCCGGGATATCTCGACCAGCCGGGCGGCCCCAATCCGGTCGACGCCGTGTTCCTCAAGACGTACAGCCTCGGTACCGAAAAGATCAGTGCCTTCATTCTCAGCGTGCGGGTCGGGTTTGACGGCTCCACTCTTCCGCTAGTTGGCGAGGGCATTCCGGAAGGTGCCCTCACCTTCCCGCTGCTGCGCGTGCTGTACATCTCCCAGCAGTTCGACACGGCCCAGACCGACCATCTGAACACTCTGCTCGCCGAGTACGGTCTCGCCGAGCCCGTCTTCCCCCGGCCCAACGCGACGTCCGACAACGTATGGGAGAAAGGCGTCACTGCCGTCGTCACCTGGAAGGTCGACGGCGGCGAGATGCCGGGGATCGCCATCCGCTCAGACAAGGAGAAGAAGGAGGAGGAGCCGCCGGAGCCCGACAAGGAAGTCGCCCTGCCCGGGCTTCCCCTGTCGTACGGGCCGCTGGAGATCGCGGCCCTGAAGCGGGGCAAGGACAAGAAGGGCCTTCGCCTCTACTTCACCGGGGAAATCCGCATCGCCGGCTCGGTGTTCGCGCTCGACGGCCTCGGGCTGGTCATCCCGCTCAAGATGGGAATGAGGCCCCAGCCACAGCTGGCCGGTGCCTCGCTCGCGCTGCGCCGCAGCGCGCCGCCGATGGCCATCGACGCGGCGCTGCGCTGGGCGGGCGGCAAGGACGACGAGATCGCCGGCGGGCTGATGGGCCTGGTCAGGGTAACCACACCGATGGTGGAGATCATGGGTGCGGGCGCCTTCGCGCGGGCCACGGCTGGGTACAACACCGTGTTCCTCTATCTGGAGGCGTTGCTGGCGGGCGGACGGTCACTGTTCGGGCCACCACCGTTCACCGTCACCGGCCTGTCCGGCGGCTTCGGCTTCAACAGCCGGGTGGTCCCGCCCGAAATCCACCGGCTGCCCGACTTTCCGCTGATCGGGCGGCTCAACGCCGCCCCGGCCCTGCCCGGCGCGCCCGCGCCGGAGCCTCCCGATCCGATGGACATGCTCGACCGGCTCGCCGGGCCGAACGGCTGGGTGCGGCCCGAGGAGGGCTCGTACTGGGTGGCCGTCGGCGTGCGGTTCACCTCCTTCCGGTTCATCGAGACGCAGGCTCTCGCGCTCATCGAGTTCGGGAACCGGCTCAACCTGATGCTGCTGGGCCGTACGTCCATCAGCCTGCCGAAGAACACCGTCCCCGGGGCGAAGGAGCACGCGCGGCTCAACATCGACCTGCGGCTGGCCTATCTCTCCGACCGCGACCTGCTCGCCCTGGACGTGGCGGTCGGCGAGGGCTCGTACATCTTCGACCCGGGCTGCCGGCTCACCGGCGGAATCGCCCTGTACGTCTGGACGGGCGGCGACAGCGCCGGTGACTTCGTCATCAGCCTGGGCGGCTACCACCCGCAGTTCGCGAAGCCGCCCCACTATCCGGTGCCCGCCCGCCTCGGGCTGGAGTGGAACCCGTGCGGCCGGGTCACCGTCCGCGCCACCGGCTACACGGCGCTCACCCCGGGCGCCGTGATGTTCGGCGGAGCGCTCGTCGCCCGCTACGAGAAGGGCGCGGTGAGCGCCTGGTTCACGGCCCATCTGGACGCGCTCATCCAGTGGAAGCCGTTCTACCTCGACCTCGCCCTGGGCATCTCGATCGGGGTGGCCGCCACGATCAAGATCCCGATCGTGAAGATCAAGGTACGGGTGTCCTTGGAACTCGGCATCGACCTGCAACTGTGGACCCCGCCCATGGGCGGCCGGGTCACCCTCAAGGTGTGGTTCATCTCCCTCTCCTTCGACTTCGGCTCCTCCCGCAAGGGCGCCCCTCCCGTGCCGTGGGGCGATTTCCAGACGCAGCTGCCCGCGCCGGTGCGGACCAAGACGGAGAAAGGCGCCCTGCTGGACGTCGACCCGGAGGAGACTGCGGCACGCAGCGCGGCGCGGGCTCCGCTGCTGGTCTCCCCGGACGGCTTCGTGTTCTCCACGGAATCCGCGCTGCCCGCCTCCCAGGTTCTGGTCAACGGTGTGGAGTACGCCACCGGGGACCCCGTGGACATCCGGCCGATGCGCCGGAGCGGGGTCACCTCCAAGCACCTGGTGCGGATCCAGCGGGGCGTCGGGAATCCCGAGGACTTCGACCCGAAGTACAACGAGTGGGACGTCACCGTGATCCGCCGTGGGCTTCCCCGCTCCCTGTGGGGCAGCCCCTTGGAGGATCCGGAGGCGGGGAGGGACGAGCCCGGCCTGGTGCCCGACCTGATCACCGGTCTGCGCTTCGAGGTGCCCTCGCCCGAGCTCGTCGAGGGACTCGGCCCGGTCAGTTCCCGATCCCTCGGCTTCGACCCCTTGCGGAACGGCGTGATCCCGCTGCGGAACGCCGATCCCGCCGGGCCGGCCCCGCGTGACGAGGACGACACCATCACCGTGATCGCCGAAACCCTCGACGCCGCGGAGACCGTCGCCGGGCGCGGCGCCGTCCTCACGGCCCTGGGCCGGCTGGGCGTCTCGCCCGGCGCGGACGCGGACTCGCCGCTCACGGCCTACGCGGGCCTGGCCACGCGCACCATGACCAGCGTGCCGATGGCCGTCCACGCCGCCTGATCCCCCACCCCCTCACCCACCTCGGAGGTGACCACCGTGCGGGAGACCGACGGTCCAGAGCTCCATGTCTTCTTCCATGACCACCTCATCCCGCACGCGGGCGCCGGCGTCTACACGGTGGTCGCCACCCATGAGCTGTACGACGAGAACGGCGACCGCCTGGACACCGCGCCCCCGCTGCCGGTCAGTGAGCAGGCGTTCGAGGTCCGTCCGGCCCGGTTCGTCCTGGACGACGGCTCCGTGCACGCCTACTACCCGCCGGAGGGCAGCTCCGGCTCGTACGACAACGTGCTGCCGCACATCACCCTGACCCGGGCCGTCCTGCCCTGGGACCGGGAGCTGACACCCAATTCCCGGTCGCGCGCCCACGCGCCGTGGATCGCGCTGCTGGTCTTCCGCCAGGGTGAACTGCCCGACGACCCCGGCGCGCTCGGCGAGACCGTGACGCGCACCGTCGGGGAACTGCGGGTCACCGCTGATTCCGGCGTCATCGGCCCCGCCCTGCGCTGGCCGCTTCCGGCGGACGTCGAGGCGAGCAAGTGCCGGACCATCGACGTGCCAGCCGAGGTGTTCCGCGCGGTGGCGCCCTGGCAGGACGAGATGTACTACCTCGCGCACGTGAGGGACGTGAAGCCACCCGAGAGCCGCGCCGGGGAGGAGAAGATCGCCGAGGGCCGGTACGCGGTCGTCACCGCCAACCGGTTCCCCCGCGTCCCGGGCCGGTACGTGGCCCACCTGGTATCCCTGGAGGGTTACGAGCCGCATCTGACGCCCGACCCGCCCGCCGGGCACGACACCGTACGGCTGGTGTCCCTGCACGCGTGGTCCTTCCAGCACGACCCGTTCGGCGTGCTCGACACCGGCGCGCTGCTGAAGAAGCTCGTCGACCCGGGCCACCAGGACCCGGAGGGTGACGAGCAGCTCGCCCTCCGGCTCCCCGTGCCCCCGCCCGGCCAGGGCGAGGACGCGGCCACGGCGTACGCACGCCGCAGGCTCGCGCTGGGGCATGTCCCGGTGGCGTACCGCACCCTGTCCGGGGAGCTCACCTACGCCTGGTACCGGGGGCCGGCCGCTCCGGTCACCGCCCCCGAGGTCCCCGGCCAGGCGTTCGAACAGGGGCACACCACTTCCGACCACGCCCTGGTGTACGAGCGCGAGCACGGCCTGTTCGACGTGAGTTACGCGGCCGCGTGGACCCTCGGCCGTACCGCGGCGCTCGCCGATCCGTCCTTCGCCTCCGAGATGACGCGGGCGCGCCGGGAGCTGGCCAACCAGGCCGTGGTGATCCGGGCGACCGCCGGTGATCCGGCGCGCTCGCGCAGCGGCACCGGGCCCGGGGCGAGCGGGGTTCGGGGCCTCGGCGGGCTGCTGGAGCTCGCCGAACCGGCGGACGGACGCTCCCTCGCGGAGGCGTTCGCCGCGCCGCCCGACGACGAGGCGACCGAAGAGCCCTTCCCGGCCGAAACTCCGCGTCCCCGGCGTGACCGGGCCGCCGGGGAGGCCGCGCTCGTCTCCGCCCGCGCGGTGGAACTGCTGTCGGCGACGGCCGCGGGCTCGGCCCGCTCGCTCGCCGAGTGGCTGGACCGGCTCGCGCTGCTGCACGGCATCCCGTTCCACCACCTCGTCCCCGACGAGCGGATGCTGCCGGCCGAGTCGCTGCGCATGTTCCGCATCGACCGGGCGTGGCTCAAGGCCGTGGTCGCCGGAGCCTCCGACCTCGGGCTGCACACCACCACCGACCTCGACGTCGACCGGCATCTGCGCGCGGCGGTCGCGAGCCGCCGCACTCCCGGGCGGGAGCCCGAGGCCGGACTCCTGATCCGCTCCGCCCTGGTGCGGGCCTGGCCCGAATTCCTGCTCGCCGCGTACCTGAACGGGGAGAAGGTGACGATCCTGCGGCAGGACCGGCTCGCCGAGGACACCCTCATCGCGCTGTTCGACACGGTGCCCGACCGCGTGGACATCCTGGAACCGGGCCAGGGCATCCACTTCGGCATCGACGAAGGGGACGTCGTCTCCCTGCGCAGCATCGGCGGCGCGGACGCCCCGCCCCTGGGCGCACCCCTGGAGGCGTACTTCCCCGACCCCGAGGACCCGGACGCGGGCACCGTCTTCACCCGCTACCTGCGGTCCCGGCCCATCGGGGAGACCCCGGACGTGCTGCGGCTGCGCGGCGACGACGGTCTCGTGCCGGAGCTCGCCGGCGCGTTCGGCAGGGAGGGCGACGAGCGGGACCTCACCCCCGCCGAGTTCGCCGTGAACCTGGTCAACGCCCCGCAGTTGCAGCGGCTGACGCCAGGCGGCGCTCCGTACGTCCCGTCCGGTAGCGGCACCACGCCGGCAGCCCCCGTCCCCGCCACCGACCGGAGCCCCGCATGACCGAGTCCCCCCTCACTCCTCCCGTGGCACCGGACCTGATCGTCCCCGTGCAGCTGCACGCCCTGACCGTCAGCGAACCGGAGTCCGACCCCGGGTACTTCCAGCGCTTCGGGCCCAACTTCACCAAGATGCTTGAGGAGAAGAAGGCGGCCGAACCCGAGCCCGGCAGGGGCACCCAGGCCCCCGGTACCGGCGTCTATCTGCAGTGGCAGCTGCCCGAGGCGCTGGCCACGGCCCACTACGACCCGGACACCGAGGAGACGACCCTGCCCCTGGTGCCCAACCGGTGGCTGGTGGTCCGCCATCACCGGGTGCCTTCCGGCCGGCCCGGCGCCGGGGAGGTGCGGGCCGCCGCGTGGCTGATCCACAGCGACTACCTCGAGTACGCCCACTACGACAGCGCGCACGGACCCGGCGAAGCCGCCTTCCTGTCGGACGACCCGGAAACCGGCGCACAGCGTGAGGACTGGCTGGGCCGGGCCGTCGACCTGCGCGTCGAGGAGTGGCGGGAGCCCGACAACGCCCCGGACCTGTTCCTGACCGCCGCCGGCCCCGGCCTGCTGGCCTTCGCCGGCTTCCAGCCGTACCACCCGAACGTCTTCTCCTTCCACGACACCCTCAAGGACCTGGAGGGGTACGGGCACAACGAGCCCGCTCCCACCACCCTGAGCTACTGCGCGATCGGCTGGTACTCCGACGACGACGGGGACATCCTGCGCCGGGCCGCCGACATTCCCGGACTGCTGCCCCCGGTCGTCAACGGTCCCGCCGACGTGCTGCGCGCCCTGGGCTGGGCGCTGCCCGGCCTCACGGACCGCGACGACGACGGCGCTGATGCCGCCGAAGGACCGGCTCCCGGCCCGGTACGGACCGTGTACAGCGGCACCGCGCTCGGCATTCCCTGGGACTATTACGAGACGTACGCGTCGGCGCGGCCCAAGGACTACAAACCGAGGGTGGCCGTCGGGCACAGCACCGGCGACGCGTTCGCCGCGCTCACCCACCGCCGCACCCGGTCGGCCCGGACCGCCGGTCTGGTCAAGGCGCTCTACCACGGCTCCATCGACAGCCACGACCTCCCCGACGGCGCCGCCGAGCTGGAACGCGCCGCGCACACCGCGACGTTCGGCGCCGCGGCGGGCGGTACGACCTGGGTCCTCGTCCCCCGTCCGGGTGGTGGCGACGAGGGCCTCAACGGGCCCGTTCCCCCGCATCTGGTCGACCCGCCGGAGTGGCTGCACCAGCTCAACACAGACCAGCGGGAGTTCGACGCCCTCACCATCGAGCTGGCCGGGCTGCGCGAGCGGCTGCGCACCCTGTGGTGGCTGAAGGAGCTGCCGGGCGACCACCCCGAGGGCTTCGACAGCGAGGCGGCCGCCCAGCTCGACCCGGAGGCCGACGGCAGCCCGGCCCGGCGGGCCGCGGCCGTCGCCCGGCGCCTCGCGGAGCTCGCCCTGGTCATTCCGCACGGCACCACCTCCGAGGAGGTCGAGGCCGCCATCGAGGGCTTCAGCCGGACCAAGCGCCTGCCGCCGGAGCTGGAACTGCGCCGCACCTTCGAGGAGTCGTACCACCGCACCAGCGACCCGGTGGTCGTCGTCGAGGGCGCCGGCGTCGGCGCACCCCTGACGCGCGACCCGGACGACCCGCTGCCCTGCCGCACGGTGGAGGGGCTCCTCGAGACGATCCGGGCGGGCGACGAGCAGTGGGCCCCGCCCGCCGCACTGCCCCCGCTGGACCTGGTCGAGGAGACCTCCCCGCTCGAACTGCCGGTGCTGCCCGCCCCCGGCCGGGCACTGCTCGCCGAGTTCGCCCTGCTGGACCGCGCCGCCCGCACCGCCGACCCGGACGAGCCGGGGCGCACCGTCCTGGACACCGCGCTCGCCGATCCGGAGCAGCGACTGACCGGCACACCCGCCGAGTACACGGCGGTGTGGATCCAACCCTGGCTGCCCATGTACCTCCAGTGGGACCTGCGCTACTGCCCCGCGCCCTATATGACAGGCGAGCGGGTCAACTGGACCTTCGACGGCGAGCGGTACACCTGGACGGGCGAGGGCGCGGACCCCGGCAACGGCCAGGACGGTCCCGAGTGGATCTCCTTCGCCAACCGGGCGTTCCTCACGCCCAGCGTGCCCCACGTGCTGGCCGCCCAGACGAAGCGGCTGGCCCGCACGTACGGGCAGGCCGGCGCGGCGGTGCTGTCCCGGCTGCGGGCCGGGCTCGGGAATCTGGACCTGCTGTCCCAGACGCTCGACGGTTTCAACGACCATCTGCTGATGCGGGACACCGGGGCCCGCCAGTTCACCCCGGACGACGTCCTCGCGCTGATCGGCGAGGCCGGGCACGTCGCCGCGCCGGGAACCCTGAACGACGACGCCCGCTTCCGGTTCCAGCCCCTGCGGGCCGGCCAGTTCTACTTCCGCGACCTGCGCATCATCGACCGCTTCGGCCGGTGCGCCGTCCTCACCGCGGTCGACGGCGAGGAGCATCTGAAGTTCAAGCCGGTGCGCAGCGCGGAGGCCACGCCGAGCGAGCCGCTCAGGGAGAACATCAACGCGCCCGCGCGGTTCGTCCAGCTGCCGCCGCGCCTGCTGCAGGAGGCCCGGACCCGGCTGCGCCTCACATCCGGGATGGACGGTCGTACGGCTTCCGCGCCGGCCGGACCGTCGGCGCTGTCCGGCTGGCTGCTCGTCAACCACCTCGACAAGACCCTGCTGGTGTACGGGCCCGGGGGCGAGCCCCTGGGCGAACTGCGGGTGATCCGCACCTCGCGGACCGAGCAGCGCACCGAGTGGACGCGCCTGCCGTCCTCCCCGTACGAGCACGCGTCGGACCTGGAAGCCCACCACCCGCACCTGGCCGGGATGGTCGCCGGGCTGCTCGGGCCCATCGGTCCCTTCCAGGCGCTGATGGCCACCATCAACGAGCGGCTCGGCGAGACGACGGACGCCGGCACCGGAGACACGGCCGTCCCCGCCCGGCTCGTCGGCCGCCCGGTCGCCGTCTACCGGGCCCGGATCGACCTGGAACTCAAGGGAGAACCGCTCACCAACCCCGGCTGGCACCACGCACTGGACCCGGAGCGGGAGGAGTACCCCGCCTACACCTGGCCGGTCCGGCTCGGCGACCCGTACCTGCTGACCGACGGACTCATCGGCTACTACGCTCCCGCCGACGGGTCGCCGGAGCGCGCCGACTACAGCACCCTGTACGTCACCGCGGAGAGGCCGGACGACCCCTATCTGACCTCGATCGGCAACGGGGCGTCGCTGGCGCTGCCGGCGCGAGAGCCCGGCAAGGAGGTCTCCCACCACATCACCGTCCTCGCCGACCCGCACAACCCCGTGCACGCCACCACCGGCATCCTGCCCGTGGTCGACCTCACCCTCCCCGCCGAACACGTCGAGACCGCGCTGCGCCGCATCCGGGCCGCCTTCCGGCTCGGCCCGCTGCTCGCCCCGGTCCGTACCCCGGCCGCTCCCGAGGAGGAGCGCCGCTCCGGCGACGGGGAGCACGAGGGACTCGTGATGATCCGGCCGGCCTCCTGGCACGGCGAGTGGACCTGGGCCGAACCGGAGGCGGAAGGCGGCGCCGTCCGCTGGACGGAGCGCCCGCTGCTCGCCGCCGACTCCGCGCCCCACCCCGACGACCCGGCACCGCAGGCCCGCGCCGGCTATCTGATGCTGCGCCCCGCCCTCGAGGAGGACCCCGCGTGACCCAGTACGCCCGCTCCCAGCAGGGCATCCTCCTCGACTACCGCTACAAGACCGTGCCGGCCACCGTCAACGTGAGTGACGGGGACGACGTACAGCCGCTCCGGCTGGAGGTGACCGTCAGCGGGCGGGCCGACGCGCACGCGCAGTGCGAGTGGGTCCGGATCACACTGCCGTACGGCGCGAAGGCCGAGGATCTCACGCTGACCGATCCGAAGGACCTGTGGACCAGTGCCGAGGGCGGGGACACCCCCGCGCACGGCGGCGGCTGGGAAGGCGACCCGCAGGCCGTGGAGAACGGACAGATCGTCATTCCCTTCACGCCCCGTCGCAAGCCCGTGCTGTTCAACGGCACCTTCGAGGTGACGCTGGTCGTCTCGTACATCGTGGTGAACGAGGCCCGCGGCATCGCCGAGATCGGCGTCACTGAGCGGACCCGGCCCAACGGGGCGGGCCCCTACGAGGAACGCCCGGCTCCGCCCTTCGTCGTCAAGAAGCACACCCCCGGGTTCTTCGTGGAGAACTTCCGCGCGTCGCACGCGTCCGTCGACAACGGCAAGTCCGTCACCCTGAAGTGGGACGGCAGCCGGGGCCCGACCTACGAGATCTACTGGGGCGAGGAGGGCTACGAGGACGTCACCAACCACGGGGGCAGCTGGGATTCCCCGTCCCTGACGAACACCACCGGCTTCATGCTGGTCGCCACCGACGCCGCCGACGGCTCGGCGCCGCTGATCCACGCGTTGACGACCGCCGTCACGGTCGAGCGCCCGCACCTCGTGGTCGGCGACCTGGAGGTGAACGGCGTCACCCGGATCCAGGGCGCCCGCGAGCGGGTGACCCTGCCCGCCGTGGGGTCCTCGCAGTACTACCGGGCCGGCACCGACGGGACACTGATCGGCTATCTCCAGGCGGCCAGCGGCGCGGCCGGCTCCGCCCTGGCCGCGACCGTCTACCGGGCCGAGACGAACGAGTACACGATGCGGTTCACGTCCGTGAACGAAAGCGGCGTGCCGCCAAAGGAAACGCCCGTCAGCGTCCCGGTGCCCGAAGGCGCGGAAGTACTGCTGTACTTCGGCGGGCAGACCGGCGACACCCTGGACCTGGTGTGGCTGCCGCAGGGCACGGGCACGTTCCAGGTGATCGACCGATGAGCGCCCCCCTGCTGTCCTACGCCCTGGAAACGGACCCCGACCCGTTCCCCGTGGGCGGCACCGCCACGCTGCGGCTGACCGCACGCGGCGGCGCACGGCCGGCATACTGCAAGCGGATCGTGGTGGCCGTGCCCACGGGAGCGGGCGCCGGCGAGCTCACCACGGCGCCGGGCTCGCTCGTCCCGGCGGTGACGGGCGGCGACGCGGCGGACCAGGGCGGCGGCTGGGACGTGGCCGTGACGACACCACCGGGAGAGGCGGTGTTCACCCTCACCCCCCGGGACGGCCGGGGCTGGCTCGCCGGCGTGACCCCGCTGACGTTCACACTCGGTCAGGTCCGGGTCAACACGGCGACCGGCACGGCACGACTGCGGATCACCGAGGAGACCTCCGCCGACGGCACGGCGTGGGCCAGCTCCGAGGCGGACCTTCCCGTGCCCAAATTCCCCGAGGGGTTCGTCTTCCGGGACCTGCGCGCGAAACGGCCCCATGTGAACAACGGGGACCGCGTCACCCTCACCTGGGAGGGCTCCCCCGCCACCTACACGATGGACTGGGGCCGCAGGCCCGTCGAGGTCACGGAGGACGGCACCTGGACCTCACCGTCGCTGCACAACACCACCGTCTTCCGGCTGGCGGCGACCCTGCCGGGCACCACCGCGGAACGGGTCCTGACCACGATGGTGACGGTGGCCCGCCCGCACCTCCGGGTCACCGACCTGCGGGCGGGCGGCCGGATCCGCAGGTTCGGGGCGAGCCGGCCCCTCGCCGCTCCCTCCCCCGGTGCCCCTGCACGCTACACGGCGCCCACCGACGGGGTACTGCTCGGCCACGTCCGGGCGCGCAACGGCGGAGAACCTGCCTCCCTCCGGGTCACGGTCCTCGCGGACGACACGCCCGTGTACGGGCAGCGGTTCGTGTCGGACAACCGGGACCGGGACCGGCTGCCCTCGGAGACCCCGTTCCATCTACCGGTGTCCGAAGGCTGCACGGTGGTCGTCTCCGCGGAGGGATCCGCGGACGACGACTTCGGCCTCACGTGGATGCCGTACGGCAACGGCCCGCTGGTGCCGCGGGAGTGACGGAGCCGGGGTGCGGCGCCCGGACTCGCGCGCCGCACCTCTCGTACCGCTGAGGTTTACCGGAGATCTCCATCGCGTGCGGTACGCCCCGCGATGTCCCTCTGTTTTACGGTCGTTGCCATGACAACCGCACTCGCTGGGGCTCGGACGGCTCCGATGGAGCGGGAGCTGGGATCCGCCCGGATATCGGTTCGACCCGCCGCGTCTCCACCGGAGCGAGAGCGCCGCAGGCCACTGCCCGGGACAGAAGCGATCACCACGTCCGAGCCCGTCAGGCAGCTGCGGCAGGAAGCCGGAGTAGCGGTCGGTGGTCGATGCCGCACTCGTCAAGCACGACGTCACCACGGACGGTCCGATTCACAGCTCGACCACGGAGCGCGATCTCCATACAGGCGTCGGCCAAAATAGGCGCCTGCAGGGCGAGTAGAGGACTGTCCAGCTACACAGAAGCCACCTCCCCACCCGGGGCACACGGCCCGGTACAGGAGGCGACTTCTGGATACTGACACCCACTCAGGAAAAATGCCTCCGTCGAGCGCCAAATGAACATCAGGATATCGCCCGTAACACCCATGGCGCACATCATGCACACCGACAAATTTGCAGGTCAGGAGCCCTTCGCGGCCGGTTCAAGGATCGCGACGCACTCCATGTGGTGGGTCACAAGAAACAGATCTACGCAAAACAGGTGGAAGGAAACCGCAGGTCAGCACCACGTGCGGCGTGCATCGGATGCATGAGCGGTGTGCCTTACGGGCACTACGCGCGGATTTCGATGCATACCTATAACTCGAACGGGCTGATCGCCGACTTCTCGAGACCAACGGCCTCGTCAAGCCGGAGGCTGTAGCTGCCAAGCGGGGCCGGACGACTACTTCCGAGCGGTCGTCGGCGGCGCGTCGTGGTTCAGGATCGCGCGTCGCTCGGATCGTCGTGCTTCTGGACGTGGTACGACTGTGTCCCGTGGGGGATTTACGCATGCATGCGGCCGCATGGGGCCTTGTTCGGGAGAGCTGTCGAAGGTGTGGAGCGGTGATCCCCGAGCGGCTTCCGGTCCGTCTTCCGGAGCGAGGGCAGGGGCAGTGACGAATCGAGCGGTCCCGGCGTCCGTCCTGGCGGGGGTCGGGTCGTACGTGCCGCCGCGCAAGGTGGCCAACGAGGAGCTCGCGGAGCGCCTTGGGCGGGCGCCCGAATGGATCTTCCAGCGCTCCGGCATCCGGTTCCGGCACGTCGTGGAGCCGGGTACCACCAGCGGGGACCTGGCCGTCGCGGCCGGTCGCGAGGCGCTCTCGCGGGCGGCGGTCGGTGACGTCGCGGCCGTGGTCGTCGCCACCACGACACCGGACAGGCCGTGCCCCGGCACCGCCCCGAGCGTCGCCTCGCGCCTGGGGATGGCCGGGGTGGCCGCGCTGGACGTCCAGGCCGTGTGCGCGGGCTTCGTCTACGGACTGGGTGTCGCCCAGGGCCTGATCGCCGCGGGCACGGCCGACAGCGTTCTGGTCGTCGGCACGGACACGCTCTCGCTGAGCGTCGACCAGGCCGACCCCACGAGCATGCTCTTCGGCGACGGCGCCGGTGCCGTCGTCCTGCACTCGGGCCACCACGAGGAACCCGGCGCCCTCGGGACCTGCGTCCTCGGCAGCGACGGCGGTGGCCGCGACCTGATCACCGTACGGGGCGGAGGGTCCGAGGAACGCTCGACGGCCGATGGCGTCCCGGCGGACCCGTACATGCGCCTGGAGGGGCGGGAGGTGTTCTGGCGAGCCGTGGAGCACATGACCTCCGCCTCGCGCGCGGCGCTGGACGCCGCGCGGTGGAAGCCGGAGGAGGCGGACCGGATCGTCGCGCACCAGGCGAACGCGCGAATCCTGGCCGTGCTCGCGCAGCGGTTGGGCGTCGCGCCGGACCGCGTGCTGTCCGACATCGAGCGGGTCGGCAACACCTCGGCCGCCTCGATCCCGATCCTGCTCGACCGCGCCGACCGCACGGGAGCCCTCGAACCCGGGCACCGGGTCCTGCTCACCGCCTTCGGCGGCGGCCTCGCCTGGGGTGCCACCACCCTCGTGTGGCCGCAGCTCTCCCGCCCGCACTGACTCGTCCCACTCATTCCGGAGGAACGGCATGTACGACACCTTGGTGAACATCCTCACCGGCAGGTTCCAGGTGCGGCCCGAGCTGGTGACCCCCGAGGCCGCCCCGCCGGCCCTCGGCCTGGACTCGCTGTTCGTGGTGGAGCTGTCCTTCGTGCTGGAGGAGGAGGCCGGTCTGAAGATCGGCTTCGACGAACTCGCGGAAGCGGACACCCTGGCCGAGATCACACGGCTGATGCAGGACGAACGGAACAGGCAGGGCAGGCAGGACGCGTCGGTCTGAGACCCGTCGGCCGTACTCGTGAGGGGCGTCAGCGGCGGGCGGCGCCCCGGGGACGCCGGAACAGCAGCGCGTGCACCGTGAAACGCGATCCGTCGAACTCCGCCCGGCCCTCCGCCCGCAGTTCCTTCAGCCGCAGCTGCAGGGTCTCCCGGTGCTCGGCGTACGCCAGCAGCGGGATGTCCATCTCGAAGACCTCCAACGTCTCGCACTCGTAGCCGCGCAAGGTGAGTTCCGCGACGGTCCGGGGGACGTCGGCGAGGGAGGAATGCGCCATGAGCAGGGAGCCGCCCGGCGCCAGGAGCCCGTCCACGCGGTCGACGACCGCGTCGTACACCGCGCGGCCGCCCCTCCGGGCGACGAGGGCCGTCTCCAGTCCGTCCGTCCTGGCGTAGCTCGGATCGTAGGGGAGGTGGGGTGGGTTGGTGATCACCAGGTCGAACCGCTCGTCCGTCGTGTACTCCTCCAGCGGCGACGTGACGCACGTGAGCCGTGAGCCGTCGAGCCCGTTGGTCGTCACGTTGGCCACGGTCTGTGCGGCGGAGGCGGGGTTGACGTCCAGGGCGGTCACCCGCTCGGCGCCGGCCGCGAGCAGGGCGACGCTGTAGAGGCCGGAACCGGCCCCGATGTCCAGGGCGTTGACGCCCTCCAGTACGGGAGCGCCGGCATCGTCGAGTGCGCCGAGCAGGCTCAGTCCGCAGTCGGTCGGGAAGAGGACCTCCCAAGGGTCGTCCACCGTGATCCGCAGACGCGTGCCGCGGAACTCGACGATCCCGCACGAGGGCCGGGCCTCCCACAGCGAACCGTTCTCGCCGGCGGGCAGGACACGGCGCCGTGTCGGCGTGCGGTCGGGAGCACTGGTCATGGGAACGGAACCTTTCAGGGGGAAGAAGGTACGGAGTTCGCCGTGGCCGGCGCGTTTCCGGTCCGGCCGGTCACTCGGCGAGGGCGGACAGCACGAGGCGTACGGAGTCGTCGGCGATGCGCCGCGCGCGTGACTCCGTAACCAGGCCCTCGACGTAGCCGAAGTTCCACGCGAGCCGTCCGTGAACGGTGGTCGCCGTCGCCACGACGGCGCCCATCACCGAGACGCCCGTGAGGAACTGGGCGCCGTCGATCCGCCAGGGACCGACCTGTTCGGGGCAGTCGTAGCGGCCGACGTTGGACAGGCACAGGTTGATCGGCCCCTCCTCGTCCATGAACCGCATGAACGACGCGCCGTCCGCCAGTGACCCGGGGCCCGCCACGCGCGGCAGGCTGATCGTGGCCAGGTGGTCCTGTCGTTTCCGGCGTCGGACGAGATCCTGGCTGACGGTCCGGGCCATGGGCCACAGCGACCCGCCCGGCTCGTACCGGACGCGGGTGGGGACCGTGGCCACGTAGGTGCCGACCTCGTCGGGGAGTACGGGCGGTTCCAGGTCGGCGCGGAAGTCGACCGGTGAACCGATCGAGAAGTACGCGGCGGCGGGGGTATCCGCGTCCCGGGCGACCGCCGACACCATCGCGGCGGCCAGGGCCCCGTGGACCGTGGTGCCGTGCCGCTTGGCGGCCCGTACCAGGCGTTCCAACTGGTCGGCGGTGAGGGACCGGTGCGTCATCCGGGTGCGCCGCCGCTCGAACGGGACGTGCTCGTCGGGGACGATCCGCTGGGCAGGCCGGGTCAGGGACGCCCGTTCCTCGCGGCGCATCAGGGCCCGGAACCCGCCGGCGCCCGCCGCGCCCCGGTGCCGGCGCGGGAGCAGGTCGTCCGTCGCGGGAAGGACCCGCCGCGAAGTGGTCGGCGGCGTTGCTCCGCGGTCCAGTTGTGCGGCGATCTCGATCCACTCGCGGACCAGGGACAGGCAGGTCTTGCCGTCGGCGATGGCGTGCGAGACCGTCAGCAGCAGGTCGTGGAACTCCCCTTCGTTCTCGGCTTCGTTCTCCGTCCCTCCCGATGTGATCACCACCGCGCGCAGAAGCGGTCCGGTGCGCCGGTCCAAGCCCTCCGCGAGTTCGTGATCGTCGATTTCCTGTTGCCACCGGATGTCGGCGGCGGGGTCGTCCGGTCGTACGCGGACGTGCCGGAACGGGATCTGGCGTCCGTCCACGGGGACGAAGGCCGGGTGTGTTCCGGTGCCGTCGTCCATGATCGCGACGCGCAGCAGGGGGTGCCGGAGCTGGAGGACGTCCAGGGCGCGGCGGTGCAGCGACGGGGACAGGCGCCCGTGGACCCGGGCGCGGGCGATGACGTTGAGCGGCGAGGTCAGGTCGGCGATCCAGTACAGCCGTTCCAGGGGGCTCAGGTCCCGGCGGACGTCACCGCGGCCGGTGAACCGCTCGCCCGGGTAGGTGAGGGCCTCCACGGTCTGCCGGACGAGGACGCGACGGGGCACCAGCCGGAAGTAGGCGTCACGGATCAGCCGCCGGTGCGGGCGGGCCCCCTGGGTCAGTCTGTTCATGCTGCGGGAGCCGGCCACCATCGCCCGTGCGCGGTCGCGGCGCAGTTCCTCGTACGCGCGCAGGGCCCGCACCGGGTCGTCTCCCGTCGCCGGATCGGCCAGCGCCCGGGCCAGGACGACGGCGTCCTCCATGGCCGTGCCCGCCCCCTGGGCGAGCGTGGTCAGCATGGGGTGGGCGGCGTCGCCGAGGAGGGTGAGAGGGCCGTCGCCCCACCGTTCCAGGAAGGCCCGGTCGCGCGAGGGGACGGTGAGGATGTCCGCTGCGGGGGTGGCATCGATCACCGCCCGCACCTCGTCGGCCCACCCCGCGTAAGCCTGTCGGACGGCGTCCTTGACGCGGTCGGGTGCGGGCGTCCCGGGGGTGGTGCTCATGGCGGCCCACCAGTAGCACCGGCCGTGGCCGATGTCGATGAGGCCGAAGCGCTGTCCGCGCCCCCAGTAGTGGCGTACGGCCCCCTCGGTGAGGCGCGGGTGCCGGAAGGGGACGATGCCGAGCCGGAAGAGGTGGTCGCAGTCCCGTGGCCCCTCGGGTCCGACGAGGTGGCGCCGTACGGCCGAGTGGAAGCCGTCGGCGCCGACGAGGACGTCCCCGCTCGCCGAGCGGCCGTCCGCGAAGCGGACGGTGACCCCCGGGCCCGTGGTGTCGAAGCCGGTGGCGGTCGCCCCCAGGTGGACCGGGCAGTCGCCGGCCTCCGTCAGCAGGGCCTCCTGGAGGTCAGCGCGGCTGAGGCAGAAGCTCCGCGCGCCCGCCTGCTCGCAGGCTTCCCCGAACGGCAGGTCCCGGATGAGCCGGCCGCGCCGGTCCATGATCCTGAACGACTCCACGGCCCGGCCGCGCTTGTCCAGGCCCAGGTCGATGCCGAGACCGGCGAGGGCGGTGACGGCATTGCTCATGACCGACAGGCCGGAGCCGGCTTCCCGCAGCTCGGTGGCGCGTTCGTACACCTCGACCTCGACGCCGACTCGCCTGAGCGCGACCGCGCACGTGAGACCGCCGATGCCGGCACCGATGACGAGGACTTTCGCAGGACGTCCCGATGGCATGGCGTCAGCCCACCCCGTGATCGCGGTCGGAGTCGTCGATCAGCTCGGCGAGGGTGTCCGCCAGCCGGGCCACGTGCGGCTCTTCCATCATGCTCAGGTGGTCCCCGGGGACACGGACCGTCCGGATCCGTCCCTCGGTCACGGCGCTCCAGCCGTTGCAGGGGTCCTGGTGGCGGGTGCGGGCGGCCCCGTGCATGGCGGACAGGACGGCGGGCAGCGGCTCGGCGGCCCGGACCAGCGTGAGGTCCTGCTCCTCGCGCGGGGGGCGGTAGGCCAGCGTCGCGTGCCAGTTCGCCCGGTAGACGTCGAACAGGCGGCGGACGACGGAACCGGAGCTGCCGGCCGGCAGGATGCCCCGCTCACTCGCGACGCGGGCCATGGACGCGAACCTCCCCTCCGGCGAGCCCGGCCCGCCCGGAACGGTCGGGGCGGGCGCCGTGCCGCCGTCGCGCGGCCAGAGCAGCTCGTGGAAGAACCACGCCAGCATGGCCTCGTCGTCGTGCGGGGAACGCGGCCCCTGTTCCAGGGCGGTGGTGTCGACCACCAGCAGGGTCACCCGCTCGCCCTCCGCCCGCAGCCGGCGGGCGATCTCGAAGGCGACGAAGCCGCCGAACGACCATCCGCCGACGGTGTACGGGCCGTGCGGGCGCACCCTCCGCAGGGCGGCGAGGTAGCTCTCCGCGAGCTCCTCCACGGTGCCCAGCGGGGCGGTGCCGGGGTCGGCCCCTGCGGCCTGGAACGCGTACAACGGCCGGTCGGCAGGGAAGTACCGGGCGAACGCGACGTAGCACAGCACGGTGCCGCCCATCGGGTGGACCATGAACAGCGGCGGGCGGTCGCCCTGCGGGCGGAGCGGCACCAAGGCGTCGAACGCGGCCTTGGCGCCGCCGTCGCGCAGCCGTGCCGCGAGCGCGGCGGGGGTGGGCGTCGCGACGAAGTCGGCCAGGCGGAGGTGCACCCGGTAGAGCTGTTCGATCCGGACCACCAGCCGCATCGCGGTCAGCGAGGTGCCGCCGAGGTCGAAAAGGCTGTCGTGCGTCCCCACCTCATCCAGGCCCAGCACGTCCGCCATCAGCTCGGCGAGCGTCTGTTCGTACGCGTCACGCGGACCGGTGCGGGGAGCGCGGCCGGCGGCGGCCAGCTGGGTGCGGCGCAGCGCGGCGTCGTCGCGCTTGCCGCTGGGGGTCAGCGGCCACCGGGAAACCCACTGCAGGTGCGAGGGGACCATATGGGCGGGCAGGACGGCGCGCAACCCCTCGCGGACGCCGGTCAGGTCCTCGTCGGTACCCTCGCCGAGGAGGAAGGCGGCGAGGAAGGTCTCGCCGTCCGCCCGCTCGCGGGCCACGACCGCGGCGTCGCGCAGGCCGGGAAAGCCGTGCGCCAGGCCGGTGACGGCCAGTTCCACCTCGGCCGGTTCCACACGGAAGCCGCGTACCTTCACCTGCGCGTCGTCGCGTCCGAGGAAGACGACGTCGCCGCCCGGAAGGACCATGCCGACGTCGCCCGTGTAGTAGAGCCGGTGGTCCCCGTCCGCGAACGGGTGCGGGAGGAATCGCTCCTTGGTCAGGTCCGGCCTGCCCTCGTAGCCGTCGGCCAGGAAGTTGCCGCCCAGGTACACGTCGCCCCGCGCCCCGATCGGCACCGGGCGCATCCGCTTGTCCAGGACGTGCACCTCGGCTCCGTCGAGGGCGCGGCCGATCGGCGGCAGCGCGGGGAAGGCGGCGGGGTCTCCGGTCATGGTGAACGCGGTGACCACATGCGTCTCGGTAGGCCCGTAGTGGTTCTCCAGGACCACGCCCGGGAGCTCGGCGCAGAAGGAGCGGATCTCCGGGGTGACGCGCAGCTGCTCGCCGCAGGTGATCACCGCCCGCAGGGCAGGCGGCGTGACGCCCAACGCCCCCGCGGCCTCCGCGAGCTGCTGGAGGGCCACCGGGGGGAGGAAGACCTGCTCGACGCGCTCGCGGTCCAGCAGGTGCAACAGAGCGGGCATGTCGCGCCGTTGCGCGTCGTCGGCCAGGCACAGGGTGCCACCTGTGCACAGGGTGGAGAAGATCTCCTGGAAGGAGATGTCGAAGCTCAGCGGCGCGAACTGGAGTGTGACGCCGCCGGGGACCGCGCTGGGCGCCGCAGCCTGCCAGGCCACCAGGGAGGCCAGGGTGCGGTGCGGCATGACGACGCCCTTGGGGGTCCCGGTGGAGCCGGAGGTGAACAGGACGTACGCGGTGTCCTCGGCGCCCGGTCCGCTCCCCGCCGGTGCATCCGGTACGCCTCGTGACGGCACGTCCGGCGTCGGTGCGGCCACCGACTCGGCGGGCAGTAGCAGCGCCGGGTCGCCGGCGAGGTGGGCGTGGGCGACCTCGGCCACGACGCGGAAGGGTCGGGCCTGCTCCAGCATGGTGGCCAGCCGGGCGGGCGGATAGCCAATGTCCATCGGGACGACCGCGCATCCGGCGCGCATGGCTCCCAGGAGCACCGCCATGGTCAGCGGGGACCGGTTCATGGCGACCCCGATCCGGGCGTTCGCCGGCGCGCCGAGCGCGTACAGCCGTCCGGCCACGTTCTGCGCGGCCTCGGCCAGCCGGGCGTAGCTCCACCGTTCCCCGCCCGCCACCACGGCGGTCGCGTCCGGGGTGCGGGCCGCCTGTTCGGCGAAGCGGGAGACGACCGTGGGATGTTCCGCCGGAGGGGCCAGGACGGGCCGGGGGGAGAGGAAGGCGAAGTCCGGCGCTTCGTCCGGGTGCTCCACCAGACGCCGTAGGACGCGCAGGTAGCAGTCCGCGTAGAGGTCGCCCTGCTCGGCCGGGAAGGTCTCCCCGTCGCAGTCGATCCGCAGCCACGTGCCGGTGCCGTCCGGTTCGGTGATCGCGTTCACCAGGAGGCGGAAGTCGTTCTCCTCCCAGGTGCGGAAAGCGGTGAGGCGCAGACCGGGCAGGTCGAGCACACGGGAGAGCTGGCGGAAGTGCACGTAGTTGAAGGCGGTGTCCAGCGCGGGGCCGCCGTGGTCCTCCTGGACGGCGCTCAGCGGGTAGTGGCGGTGGGGGTGGTCTTCCTGTTCCTGGCGGAAGCTCGCGCGCGCCACCTCCAGCCAGCTGTCCCGCGCGGTGTCCAGGCGTACGGGCACGGTGTTCAGGAAGAGCCCGGCGGTGCGCTCCGCACCGGCCGTCTCCGGACGGCCGTGGGTGATGAGACCCGTGGTGACGTCACGGGTGCCGGCGAGCGCCGCCAGCGTCAGGGCGTGTGCCGCGAAGAGCACGGACTTGACGGGCAGGGCGTGTTCGGCCGCGAGGCTCCGCGCCTGCTCGACGAGGGCGGCGGGCAGGTCGACCCGCCGGGAGGCCGGTCGGTGTCCGGTGCCGGGCAGGTGGGGAGAGAACGACTCGACCGGCAGGGGCTCGCAGCCGGCCAGCTTCTCGCGCCAGTACCGCCGGGACTCCGCCGAACGCAGGGCTGCCCGCTCCAGCCGCACGTGGGCCGCCGGTGAGGGGGGTGCCGCTCCTTCCACGGGGCCGGTGTCCAGGCCGAGGCCGTGCGCGTAGTCCTGGAGCAGCTCCTGGAGCAGGGTGGCGACGCTGCCGCCGTCGAGGAGCGCGTGGTGGAAGCTGAGGACGAGGTCGACGGCGGTGGCCCGTACGTGGGCGCGGAACAGGTACAGCGGCGGCCGGTCGAAGGTGTACGGATGGCGGCGGCGTTCCTCGACGTGCGCGGCCACCTCGGCCTCGGCCGCCGCGTCGTCCAGCGGACGCAGGTCGGCGATCTCCAAGCCACCGTGCACCCGGGGCAGGACGACCTGCAGCGGTTCGGCGCCGTTCAGGTCGAACGCCGACCGAAGCGCCGCGTGCCGGGCCGTCAGCTGGTCGAAGGCTCGGCGGAACTCCTCCTCGTCCCACGGCATCTCCAGGGTGTACCGAAAGACGTCCAGGTACCTGGCCGAGGACTCGTGCCGTCGGCTGTGGTACAGCAGGCCGAGCTGGAGCCGGGTCAGCGGGTGGGCGTCCTCGGCGTCCCGGAGCCGGGCCCGGTCCACGTCGGCCACGAGGGCGAACGGGGCCGGGCCGGTCTCGGCGCCGGACGCGTCGCATTCCTCGGCGTACGGGGCGAGGCCCGCCACCGTCGGGTTCCGCAAGATGTCGGTGAGCGAGAGGCGCAGTCCTCGGGCCTCCGCTTCGGCGCGGACCCTGAGCATGGTGATCGAGTCGCCGCCGAGGGCGAAGTAGTCGTCGTGCACCCCCACCATGTCGTGGCCCAGGACGCGGGCCCAGACCTCGGCGAGAACCGCTTCGGTGCGGTCGCGCGGCTGCCCGCCCCCGGAGGCTCCGGCGGTCCCGGCGGTGTCGTCCGGCGGGGGCAGCGCGCGGCGGTCGGCCTTGCCGTTGGGGGACAGCGGGATCACGTCGATCCGGGTGAAGGACGCCGGGACCATGAACGCCGGCAGCGTGCGTCCGAGCCGCTCGCGCAGCAGCGCCGCATCGATGTCGGTCGCGGTCTCGGCGACGTAGTAGCCGGCCAGGACGGTTCCCCGGTCGGCGGTGGCACGGCCCACCACGACGGCGTCGCGCACCCCGGGGACCGCGCGCAGGGCGGCCGCCACCTCGCCGGGCTCGACGCGCTGCCCTCGGACCTTGACCTGGTCGTCGATCCGCCCGAGGTACTCCAGGGTGCCGTCCGCTAGCCACCGGGCCAGGTCCCCGCTGCGGTAGAGGCGGCCGCCCGGCACGAACGGGTCGTCGCCGAACTTCTCGGCGGTCAGCTCCGGGCGGTCGAGGTACCCCCGGGCGACGCCGACTCCGCCGATGCACAGCTCGCCGGCGACGCCGACGGGTTGCGGCAGGTCGTCGGCGCCCAGCACGTACAGCCTGGTGTTGTCGATCGGCCGGCCGATCGGGACCCGTGCGACGGCGAGGGTGGGGTCGGTCGGGCAGTCGTACGACGAGACGTCGACCGTCGCCTCGGTCGGGCCGTACAGGTTCACGAGCTGCGCCGGCCGCTCGGTG
The DNA here is from genome assembly GCF_041431095.1 of Streptomyces sp. NBC_00597. Taxonomy (GTDB): domain Bacteria; phylum Actinomycetota; class Actinomycetes; order Streptomycetales; family Streptomycetaceae; genus Streptomyces. The sequence goes on along the minus strand of NZ_CP107757.1, from coordinate 949,071 downwards.
CCGCTCTCGCGGCGGCACCGGTCGGCGAGGCGGTTGAACCGTTCGACCTGCTCCCGGGGCAGGGCCTCGCCGCTGCAGTGGACGTACCGCAGGGACGCGATGCCCCGCCGTGCCTCCCCTGACTCCTCCAGCAGGTCGAGGAACGGGCCGAGCATCGAGGGGACGAAGTGCACGGCGGTGACCCGGTGCTCGCGGACCGCCCGGAGTACCTCGCGCGGGTCTCGCTGCCCGTCGGGCGGAAGCAGGGCCACGGTCGCGCCCTCGACGGCCCACCAGAACAGCTCCCACACGGAGACGTCGAAGGAGGCCGGCGTCTTCTGCAGGAGCACGTCCCCTTCTCCGAGCGGGTAGCGGCGCTGCATCCACGCGAGGCGGTTGACCACGCTGTGATGTTCGACCATGACGCCCTTGGGGTGCCCGGTGGAGCCGGAGGTGTAGATGACGTAGGCGAGGTTCCGGGAGGTGGCGACCTGCTCGACCGGAGCCCCGTTGCCGGTCATCAGGTCGTCGATCCGCCGGGCCGGCACTTCTGAGGGGAGGACGGTGGGCGCGCCGTCGACGATCACCAGCTTGGCGCGGCTGTCGCGCAGCAGGAAGTCCACCCGCTCAGCCGGATGGTCGGGGTCCACGGGTACGTAGGCGCCGCCGGCCTTCAGGATGCCGAGCAGCGCGACCGGCAGCCGCGGTCCCCGCTTCATCATCACCGCGACGCGGTCGTCCGGGCCGACGCCGTCCGCCCGCAGGGCGCGGGCGATGCGGTTGGCCCGCTCGTCGAGCTCGGCGTAGCTCAGCGTCCCGCCGGACGCCGTGACCACGGCGGTCCGTTCCGGCTGGGCGGCTGCCCGGGCCTCGAACAGCCCGTGCACGGTCGCCCGGTCCGCGTAAGGGACCCGGGGACCGTGCGCGCGTCCGGCGGTGAGGTCCCGGTGCTCTTCCGGCGTCAGCATGGAGACATCGCGGAGCGGCCGGTCCAGTAGCTCCACACCGTGCTCCAGGAGTGTCCTGAGCTGGCCGGCCACGGCGGTGACGGGGAGGTCCTCGTCGAAGACGTCTCGGGCGTAGTCCAGGTCGACGCGGATGTCGGCGGTGTCGTCGAAGGCGGAGACCAGGACGCCCAGCGCGGCCTGGTCGTGCGAGGGAGCCATCAGGGCGCTGCGTCGGACGATCCCCGGGACGTCAGGCCGGGACCAGTTCACCGAGGAGAGCGTCACGTCGAAGAGCTGCCGCGGGTCCCCGGCCGTCGAAGACGTCTCGCGCAGGACCTCGCCGAGCGGAAGCCGTTCGTGGCGCCGGAGCCGACGGGTCGTGTCCTGGACTTCGGCGAGGAGTTCCCGGACGGTCAGCCCACCGGAGGCCGTGATCCGCAGCGGAAGGGTGTTGGCGAACTGGCCGAGGACGTCCCTGTGCCGCTTCGTCGGGCGGTTGAGGAAGGGGACGCCCAGCACCACTTCCCCGCTGCGGTGCAGGCGTGTCAGCCACACGCCGAGCATGGCCGCGACGTAGGTGGAAGGCCAGTGGCCCACGGCGCGGATGCGATCGACGAGGGCGCCGTCGACGACGAACGAGTGGCGCCCCCGCTCGCGCGGGCCGTCGCCCGTCGTACGGGTGAACAGCGCGGGTGTCACGCCCGCGAGGTACCCCCGGTGGAAGGCGCGGTCGCGGTCGCCGTCGGGCCCCGCGAGGTAGGCGGCGTCCTCCTCGACGAACGCCAGGTAGGAAGGGGCTTCCCCGTCGCTCTCCCGCCGGTCGCCCTCCGGGGCGCCGCCGTCCTGCGGAGCATCGGCGTACTCCCGGAGGATCTCGTGGCCCAGCCGGTCGAGGGTCCAGCCGTCGGCGACGATGTGGTGCGCCTTGACGTGCAGGTGCGTGACGTCCGCGCCCTCCAGGAGGACCGTGGCCTCGGTCAGGGGGCCGCCGTCCATGGGCAGGGCGCGCCCCATCGACGCCCGCATCCAGTCGGCGCGGGCGGTGTCCGGTTCGGGCACGTCCGAGAGGTCGACCACGGCGACCCGGACCGCCTCCGGTGCCACACGCTGGAAGGGGACGCCGACGCTGTCGGCGAACCGCAACCGGAACGTCTCGTGCCGGTGCAGCACGCGTTCCGCGCAGGCGGCGAGCCTGCGGTGGTCGACGCCGCCGTGCAGGCGTTCGTGGAGCACGCAGTTGAACTGCGGTGATTCCGGCGTTCGGGATCCTGCGGACCAGATGTCTCGCTGGTACGACGTCAACGGGTGCGGTGATCCGTGGTGAGTGCTCAACTGTGGAGGTTTCCTTCGAGCCGTACCGGGATCTCCCGGTGGCCGTTGAAGATGAGGGAGGGCAACGGGGCAAGGCGGTCGGAACCGACGGCCAGTCCGAGGCCGGGGAACCGGGAGAAGAGCGCGGACAGTGCGATGCGGCCTTCCAGGCGGGCGAGTTCGGCGCCCAGGCAGTAGGTGGGGCCGTGGCTGAAGGCCAGGTGATCGCGGACATTGGGGCGGGTGACGTCGAAGAGGTCGGCCCCCTGGCCGTGGACTCCGGGATCGCGGCCGACGGCAGCGTAGTTGATGACGAGGGCGTCGCCCCGCTCGAACGTCAGCCCCGTCGGTTCGTCGTGGAGGTCCTCGGTGGGGAAGCGCATCATGAAGCTTGCCACCGGGGCTTGGTGGCGCAGCGTCTCCTCCACGACCCGGTCCCAGCCGACCCGGCCCGACACGGCCAGGGCCAGCTGTTCCGGGTGGGTGAGCAGGTTGACCACGGCGTGGTCGAGCAGGTTCGCCGTGGTCCCGTAACCGGCGCCGAGCACCATCCAGATGTTGTCGCCCACCTCCCGCTCGTCGAGCAAGCCCTCGCGGTGCGCGTCGACCAGTGCGGTGGCGATGTCGTCGCCGGGCCGTTCGGACTTGAGCACGATCAGCTTCGCGAGGAGCCGCGCGGCCTCCGCCTCGGTGTCACTCGCCTGCTCCGCGCTCAGGTCGGTGGTGAAAACCATGTCGTTGACGGCCTGGAAACCGTCGTGCATGGATTCCGGCAGTCCGACCAGCGTGGTGACCGTCCGCCACGGCAACTGCGTGGCGAACCACTTCCGCAGGTCCACGACCCCGTCGGGAGCGAGGGCCGCCTCCCGTGCGAGGTCGTCGAGGAGTACGGCGGTGGTCTCCTCGATCCACGGGGCGAGCGCCCGCACGCGGCGGGCGCCGAACGCCGGCACCAGAGGGTGGCGCAACCGGGTGTGGTCGGGCCCGTACGCGGTCTGGACGGTGCGGATGTCGACCCAGATCCGCAGGGGCCAGTCGGCGGGGAGGGCGCCGTCGACGAAAGCGGGCCAGTGCTGGTGGGCGTCCTTGGAGACCCGGGGGTGGACCAGTAATCGCCGGACGAGTCCCGGGTCGGTCACCGACCAGGCCGTTACGCCGCCGGGCAGTTCGACCCGGGCGGCCGGACCCAGCGCGCGCAGCGCCCCGGCTTCGCCGTGGATGTCCGCGGCGCTGCCGTCCAGGCGATAGGGGCAGCGGTCGCGGGAGGGCGGGGAGGGCATGGCGGACGACCTCGGCGGCGGTAGGAGTCTCGGCGACGAACGGCGGTGCTCGGTGTCCGGCGATGGACGGCGGTAGACCGGTTCTCAGGGGCGGACCGCGGTCAACAGCCCGTAGCGGAGCTCCGCGACCTCGAAGAAGAACCAGTGGCCCAGGTCGGCCGCCGCCGCCCATTCGCGCGACGTCTCGCCGCTGGAGTTGTCCGCTGCGTTCCGCCAGCCGCTGATCATGCTGCCGTAGCAACGCCGGACGTTCTCGGTGATATCGGTGTGGTCCACCACCTCAAGACCGGCCTCGCGCAGCAGCTCGCCGTACATGTCAGTGGTCAGCGAGAACTTGAAGTACGCGTACGCGTCGGCCATGCGGGCCGCGTCCGGCCCGGTGAGCTCGCCCGCGAGGCTGTGCTCGGCGATGACCAGCCGGCCGCCGGGGCGCAGGACCCGCGCGATGTGCCCGAGGGCCGCCTTCTTGTCCTTCATGTGCATCAGGGACTCGATGGCGTACGCGCCGTCGAAGGTCTTGTCCTCGAAGGGGTTCTCCATGGCGTCGGCCAGCCGGAACGTGGCTCGCCCGGGGAGGTCCGGGGACAGGGGACGGCTGTTGGCCAGGTCCACCTGGTAGTCGCTGACGCTGATGCCGGTGATCTCCACGGCGTGACGGGCGACGATGCGCGCCGCGGTGCTGCCGTGGCCGCAGCCCACGTCGAGCAGGTGGTGCCGCTCGGTCGGAGCGAGGCGTTCGGTGACGAGGTCCGTCAACCGGTCGGTCGCCTCCCGCATGGAGCTGTCGTCCGCGTCGTCCTCCCAGTAGCCGACGTGGATGTTGCCGCCGAGGGCGTGGTCGTACACGTCCGTGTGACGGTCGTAGAAGGTCCCCACGTCGCCGGACGTATGGCGGTTCTGCGTCAGCATGAGGGAGCCTTTCACGGTTGGTCGAGCCACGCGCTGTGGCGAAGAAGGGGCCCGGTCGGCCTGTGCGACCGGGCCTCCGGGAGCGTGTCGATGGTGCCAAGCGCGCCGGCCCGAACGGGGCGAACGAGCTGCGGTTTCACCGTTTGGGGGACACGGATCTCACCTGTCCGGCGGAACGGACGACGGCGGAGCGGCGGACGGATCTGTGGGGGAACGCCGTCGGTCGGAGGGGGCGCGCTCCCGGCACACGCGGCCGCCGGGCACGTCCGTCACCCCCCGGAGGGGGCGCGAGGCCGTGCCCGGCGGAGTGGGTGCGGTGAGCGTGTTCACGCCGTCAGCCCGCACGGGCCGACCGGATCCACTCAGACGCGCCCGAAGAACAGGCTGCCCGGCGCCTCCGGGTCGTTCGACAGGAAGTGCTCACGGACGGCGCGGATGAACTCGTGGCGCGAGATCGCGCCGTCACCGTCGGTGTCCAGCTTCGTGAACATGTCCATCGCGTCAGGGGCTTCGCTCTTCCACACGTCCCGCAGGAAGCGCTTGAACTCGTCCTTGCTGATCTCGTTGTCGCCGTCGACGTCGATGACGTCGAAGATGGCGTGGCCGCCGCCCTCGGTGACGTTGAGGCGGCTGGTGTCGACGACGGCGAGGCGGTTGGCGATGACGAACTGGTCCTTCGTCAGCCGGTCGCCGTCCACGCCCGCGTGGCGCAGCAGCTCCAGCCAGTAGATCTGGCAGAAGGTCTGCAGAGCCCTGGATCGGCGGTCGTTCTTGTCGAGCTTGTACGCCTGGATGTAGCGGTCGGCGAGCTTCTGGTAGTCCGACCAGTCCAGGTAGCCGTCGTTGTTGGCGTCCATGGTGTCGAAGGTGCGCTCGAGCTTGGTGGTGATGATGTCCTGTACTGCGGCGGTCACGTGTCCTCCTTGGGGAGAAAGGGGGGATGTACACAAGCACCCTTGCGCGAGGGACATCCCGCACAAAAGTGCCCATCCCCCCTTCCACTCCTTCGGCCCAGCCGGGCCACCCGTAGGAGTGCGTTCGGCACGGACCGACGCACATACTGAAGTCCCGCCCACGGAAGCGGTGCGCCGCGCACTGTCGCCGGACGCCGTCGGCTCCGAGAAGCCGAAGCCGCCGACCGTGCCACCGATGCCACGACGGCAAGGGGGCGGAACGCCCTGCCGTCCGGCCCGCGGAGCACGACCCCGCCCGCCTCCATGCCATCAACCGGAGTGAACACGTGTCGAAATCGTCGGGTCCGACGTCGCCCGCAGGCCGGGCCGTACTGATCACCGGGGCCTCCTCCGGCCTGGGGGAAGCCTGCGCGCTCCACATGTCCCGGGTCGGCTTCCACACCCTCGCCGGGGTCCGCCGCCCCGAGGACGGGGAACGGCTGCGCGCGGCTGCAGCCGGCCGGCTGACGCCGGTGATCGTCGACGTGACGGACGAGAAGTCGGTCCGGGCGGCCGTGGACGAGGTGACCGGGCTGCTCGGCGGCGCCGGACTGTGGGGGCTGGTCAACAACGCGGGCATCGCGGTCACGGCTCCGCTGGAGTGCGTGCCCATGGAGCAGATGCGCAGGCAGCTCGACATCAACGTGATCGGCCAGGTGCAGATGGTCCAGGGCTTCCTGCCGCTGCTGCGTGCCGGTACCGGGCGGATCGTCAACGTGTCCTCCGGCCTCGGGAACGTCGCCCTTCCCTACCTCGGCGCCTACGCCGCCTCTCAGTTCGCCAAGGAGGCCCTCAGCGACGCACTGCGCCGCGAACTCGCTCCACAGCGCATCCCCGTCGTGGTGATCCAGCCGGGCGCTGTCCTGACCCCCCTCTGGTCCAAGATGTCCGACACGGGCAACCGGGCTCTGGAGGGCGCACCCGAGCCGGTCCGTGAGCTCTACCGCGACTCGTTCCTCGGCTTCATGGAGGCGAACGAGACCTCGGCCCGCAGTAGCAGCACGACCGTCGACGACGTCGCCCGGGTGGTGTTCCGCGCGCTGGTCGCCGAGCGGCCGAGGACCCGGTACACCGTCGGCCGCGACGCCACCGGCAGCCGGGTCCTGTCGAGGCTGCTGCCGGACCGGGCCCTGGACCGAGTCTTCGGCGGGACGTCGGCCCTGAAGAATCTCAGGAACTGAACGCCCCCGACCGCCACCCACCCCACCGCATGAGAGGGCCCGGCGGCCACCTCGTTCTCCTCTGGTGCGCACGCGATGCGTGAGCGGATGGCCTTACACCACGCCGCACGAGCGGGAACGGATGCACCGCCGCCCCAGGCCGACCAGCACTCCGAAGCAGTACGCGGCTCAACCCGGCACGGATGCGAGCCCGCTCCTTCTGGGCAGGTCGATGAATCCGAATCCTGAGATCGGCTTGCGTAGAGGCCTGAGGGGTCCCGAACGGAAGCAGTCGGCGCCGTCGTCCGTCCGTTCGCCTGGACCCCTTGACCCGCAAGTCATAGCGCAGCGCGCGGGCTCCAGTGTCCGAGAAAGGGCCTGAGACCGCCGGCTCGCGGTTCGGGGATGCCGTGGCGGCCGGGGACGGTGCGCTCAGAGGGCCGAAGCCCTCCACGCGAGCCACTGTTCGGTCGACCCGCGCTTCGGCTTGGACCCTGGTCCGACCTGGAGGCACGGCGCGACCCGGGTGCGTACGGCGCTCGCATACTCCGCCAGCCCAACGGCATCCCGCCCCGCGTCACGGAACGTCACTACCCGGAACCGGATGGGGCAGGGGTCACCAACAGCTCGGCTGCCAGTGCCCCAGCCACTTCAAGGTCCCTACTCGCCACAGCTGAGGGCCCCGTCCAGCAACCGCCAATCAGGCATGACGACCCATCAGAATCCGCGCCGTCCGTGCGTCAAACGTGCGTCACATGCGTCGAACATGCGTCAAGATATCGCACCTAACGCACGTAACGCCCATAACGCACACTCGGAGAAACGCCAGGTCAGCGGCCCTTCTCGGCAGGCTCAAGGATCGCCACGCACTCGACATGATGGGTCATCGGAAACAAGTCGAGGCATCCGGCGCATGGGAGCTCCGTCGAAGCTGGCGCCCGGTGCAATCCAGTGACGGTCGTGGGGTCCAACATGGGGTGACATGACGCGCGGTTACCCTTCCGGCCTCCACTCGGGGCCGCAGCGAAACAGTCACGGTTGCGCGCCTGGGCGGAGCAAGATCCGGGCCAGTTACGGGCCAGTATCGCACCTCCGAAGGCCGATGCCTTCGTTTTGCCTGGCCAGGAGCGGTGTGGCGCGCGTGTACCACCAGCACTCCAAGAATCTTCTGGGCGTATGCGTGGCTAGGGCCTGTCCGATGGGTCGATGACAAGACGGGCCGCGGATCATTGAGAGCGGGGTGGGGCGGGGAGGCCTAACCGACATGGAATGGGGGCGGCTGGAGCCGCACTTGCCCAGGAACGTTCGACGGGGCGGGCATTGGAAGGATCACCGGCTATTCATCAACGGGATCTTGTTCCGGCAGCGGACCTGCGTTCCCTGGCGGGACCTGCCGACGCGATTCGGCAGCTGGCAGACCTGCTACGACCGCCACAGGCGATGGTCTGCGGATGGCACGTGGGAGAGGGGCTTGCGGGCCGTCCAGGCCGATGCCGATCAGCAAGGGCGTATCGACTGGTCGATGGTGAGCGTGGACTCGACCGTGTGCCGCGCCCATCAGCACGCGCCGACGCCCGCAAGCATCCTGTAATGGTTGTCATGCCTCGCAGCATTACATCAACCTGTCGGCATGCACTCCTTGACACCCAGCGCCCAGGGCACTGACTCTTCCCACCCCCACCAGCGAGACAGAGCGGCCACCGGTTCTACGGATGTTCCGTTCGGCTCGGGGAGGGCTGGCTGGTGACTGGCTGCCCGGTGACACCTTCCGGCTCACCCATCCTGGAGATGGCCCGCCGCGCGGCCGAGTATCGCGCGGAAGGCCGTCGCGTCATCGACCTCACGCTCGGCGAGCCCGACTTCGCCCCGCCTGCGCACGCGGTTCTTGCCGCCCAGGAGGCCGCCGCCCGCCCGTTGGGCTACACCCCTGCCAACGGGATACCGGAACTGCGCCAGGCCGCACGGCACGCGCTGGAACGAGACCGCGCCCTGAGTTACACGGATGCCGAGGTGGCCGTGGGATGCGGTGCCAAACAGGTCATCTTCAACGCGCTCCTCGCCACCCTGGGCCCGGGCGACGAGGTGATCATCCCGGCGCCCTACTGGGCAAGTTACCCGGACATGGTTCGCCTGTGCGGCGCCGTGCCCGTGATCGTTGCCTGCTCGGCCGAATCAGGGTTCAGACTCGCTCCCGACACCCTGGAAGCGGCCATGACCGAACGCACACGCTGGGTCGTGCTCAACGCTCCCGGAAACCCCTCGGGCGCCACCTACAGCCATGACGCCCTGACCGGTCTCGCCGAAGTCCTGCGACGGCGCCCCTCGGCGATGATTCTTTCGGACGAGATCTACGCCCACATCCGCTACGGCGAGGGCGAGTACTTCAGCATCGCGCAGGTCGCACCTGATCTGCACGAGCGGATCCTGCTCGTCGACGGCGTCTCCAAGGCGTACGCGATGACCGGCTGGAGGGTCGGCTGGGGGTTCGGCCCGGCCGAACTTGTCCGTCGTATCACCGCCGTACAGACACAGAACTGCACGCAGACGGCGACCGTCAGCCAGATCGCCGCTGTCGCCGCCCTGGAGGGGCCGCAGGAACTGCTGGCGGAACGGTGTGAAACGTACCGCCAACGGCGCGATGCGGCTCTGGCGATTCTGCGGCAGAGCCGGCACCTGGACACACTGGAACCCGACGGCGCGTTCTACCTCCTTCCGCGCCTTGCGAAGGGCGACGACCTCACGGCAGCGAACTCCCTCCTCGAAGCGGGATGCGCGACCGTCCCGGGCAGCGCCTTCGGTGCGCCAGGCCACCTGCGGCTCTCCTTCGCCACCGACATCGCCGCCCTGGAAGAGGGCTGCCGTATCATCTTCGCCACGCTGAACGGGATTCCGGCGTGATCGCACTGACCGTCAAGGCGCTGATCCCGGTCGTCCTGCTGATCGCGCTGGGCTACGCGCTCAAGCGATCGATGATCACGGCCGAGGGCTTCTGGTCCGCAGCCGAGCGCCTCAGCTATCACGTGCTGCTCCCGGCTCTGTTCCTGCACAGCCTGGCGACGGCCGACACCGACGATCTGCCGGTAGCGGCCCTGGCAGGCACTCTGGTCGCCTCCACGGTGACAGTCGCCGTGCTGATCATCGCCTTCAGGCCCATGATGCGACTGAAAGACGACGGCTTCACCTCTGTCTTCCAGGGCAGCGTCAGGTTCAACAACTACATCGGCGTAACCATCGCCGCCGGCCTGTACGGCACCCAGGGCATCGCCACCGCCGCGGTCTGCAACGCGGCGATCGTGCCCACGGTCAACATCTTGTGCGTGCTGGTCTTCGCGCGGTTCGGGAGCGCACGCCTGCGTCTTGCGGGCATCGTCAAACAGCTCGTGACCAACCCGCTCATCCTCGCCTGCGCGGGAGGCATCCTCCTTCAGGCACTCGATCTGCCCCTGCCGCCGGGCATCGAGCCCGCGCTCCAGGCACTAGGAGCAGCCTCGATGCCGCTGGGGCTCCTGTGCATCGGCGCCGCGCTGCGCTTCGGTGCGGCACGGTCGTGGGCGGCGCCGATCCTCACGTCGTCGTCCGTCAAGTTCGTCCTCATGCCCGCCGCGACCTTCCTGGCGGCTCAGATGGTCGGCCTGGGCTCCCAGGCGCTGATCATCGCCGTGCTCTTCCAGGCTCTGCCCACGGCATCGTCCTCGTACATCATGGCGAGACAACTCGGCGGCGACGCACCGCTGATGGCCGGCATCACCGCGACGCAGACACTTCTTGGGATCGCCGCCGTCCCGCTCGTCCTGGCGCTGGTCTCGGCATAGTGCTTACAACCGGGCGGAAGGCTAGCGCCGTTTCATGCGGTGGCGACGGACCGCATCGGTGTTGGCACAGCGCGCGCAGCAGTAGGCGCGGCGACCGCTGCGGCTGGTGTCGACGAAGGCGGTCCGACAGGAGTCCAGCGAGCAGACGCCCAGCCGTTCCCCCTCGGCCTCCATGGTGAAGATGGCCAGAGCTCCCGCGGTCACGGCTTTCACACGGCTTTGGACGTCCTGGCCGTCCGGTGCGAAGTGCAGATGTGGCCGCAAGTCGTCGTGCGTGGTCAGGTACACGCTTCCAGCGCCGTCCGCGAGCAGAGCGTTGATCATCTCGCACCGTTCGTCCTGCGAGGCAGCCTCGAAAACGGGCCTCAAACGCCGCGACCACACCCTGATCTTCTCACCGGCCGAGCCAGTGACACGCGAACGCCGGATCGCATGCTCCTGCAGTGCCCGTTCCAGTGCCTCAGACCCCCAGGAACCACTCGACTCGAGATTCACCAGCGACACGGCCAAGTGGACCCCGACCATGTTGTCATGTTCAAACTTCACTCAACCATTGCAACACATGCCAGGATCCGCCGGACAGAACCTAGCTAGGGCAGAGACCCGGGACACCCCATGGGTATCAGCGGCAGCAGGAGATCCCGCCCGGCGACACCGCCTCCTCACGTGTGACCACCGGCAGTTCGACTCCTGCTCCCATCGGCTTGGCCGCGCGGACGATCGCGGAGTGCATGCCGTCGGCCATCACGTGAGTCGGAGTGATCTCAACCTCGGTGAAGCCGTCAGCTGGGTACAAGGCAACCAAGGTCCGGACCATTCACGGACCATCCACTGGCCGGCCGTTCCACTTCACCATTTCGGCTGGTCAGCGTCAGTGCGACCCCTACACCCGCAGGAGAGGAAGAATCTGCTGGGCGTATGCGTGGCTAGGTCAGAGCGCTGCCTTGGCGCAAAGACAGGGGGAAAGCGCAGGTCACAGGGGGCGCATGGATCGTGGTGGTCGCAGGTGGTCGCAGGTGGTCGCACGAGACTGGAGGTGTCGACCTTTCTTCCGCCTCCTGGAGGCGATCCCCATGCGTACCACCGGCGACCGCGGCCGCATCTACCGCAGGTGTGGCTGCCGCGACACATTGCGTCACCAGCTCGGAGCGCACTGCCCGCACCTGTCCGCCGACGGTGACCACGGGACGTGGACCTTCGCCGTCGACGTCCCGGCACCGCGCCACCGCCGGACGACCGTCCGCCGTGGCGGATTCGGCAGCCACGACGCGGCCGAGGGGGCGCTGCGGAGGTTCCTGGAGGGCGAGGCCGGCGGGTTCAACGCCGACCCGAACCAGAGCGTCGCCGACTACCTGAGTACCTGGCTCGCCGCCAAGGCGCTCGTGCTCAAGCCGACCACCATGGCGCGTTACCGGGACTACGTCCACAACGATCTCGTCCCGGCCTTCGGGACTATGAAGCTGGACGAGCTCGGGCACCGGCACATCGCCGCGTTCGTCACCGGCGAGCTCGCCGCCGGCCGCGCTCCTCCAGCACTGCCATCAGACAGACCCGGACATGGCCGACCTGTTCGAGTTCCTCATCGGCACCGGCATGCGCAAAGGAGAGGCCCTCGGTCTGCACTGGGACGACGTCCACCTGGCCGAGCGTGTCCTCTATGTACGCTGCACCCTCTCCGCGATCGACAACAACCACCTCGTCATCACCACGCCCAAGACCCGTACCAGTCGGAACTGGGTCGCCGTCTCACCCCGCGTCGCCACCGCACTCCAGCACCGGGTCCGGTCAAGGGCCCGCCGCCACAGCGATCCCAGCGATCCATTCACCGGACTCGTCTTCTGCAGACCCGACGGCCGACCCCTGCGACCCCACACCGTCCTCGACCGGCTCCGGCAACTCTCCAAAGAGGCTGGTGTACCGCGGGTGACCGTTCACGACCTGCGGCACCTGGCCGCCACGATCACCGTCACCGCAGGCGTCCCGCTCACCGTGGTCTCCAAGACGCTGCGGCACTCCACCCTCTCGACCACCGCCAACATCTACAGCCACCTCACCCAACAAGCCGCCCGCGAAGCCGTCGACACCATCGACCACACCCTCACCCGGGCCCAGAAACGAAACGACCGACGGGCCTGGCTGGAACGGCTGCGACCACCACGCGACCACGTCCAGCGCCTCCGCGAAGCCCTCCACCGGTTCAGCTCCCCCGCCCCGCCTGTGTTCAGCACCATGGCGGACCGGTCCCGAACCGGGCGTGCGACCACGCTGCGACCACCAGCACTCCGGGCACGGAAAAGGCCGTCCTCCCATGTGTGAGAGAACGGCCTCCGACCTGCATGAAGCAAAGTCGGGACGACAGGATTTGAACCTGCGACCCCTTGACCCCCAGTCAAGTGCGCTACCAAGCTGCGCCACGTCCCGATGCCCGCTGACCTGGGGTTTCCCCTGGTTGAACGCGCACGAGAACGATACCGCACTTCGCGGGGTGGTCGCGCGCACCTTCCGGGCCGGTGTCGGTCCCTCCGGGGGCGCTTGACCTCAAGTTGACTTGAGGTTGCACGATCGGTGCATGACACAGGCAACCGCGGACCCACGGTTCCGCTACGAGGATCTGAGCCGGCTCATGGCGCTCATGACCGGCGCCGAGAAGCACGGACCCGCATCGACCTCCACCCTCGACGTGCTGTGGGTGCTCTACGACCGGGTGCTGCGGGTGGGACCGGCCACGGCCGAGGAAGCCGGGCGGGACCGGTTCCTGCTCTCCAAGGGGCACGGGCCGATGGCGTACTACGCCGTACTCGCCGCCAAGGGCTTCTTCCCGGTGGACTGGCTGAGCGGCTTCGGCTCGTACGAGTCCCCCCTCGGGCACCACCCGGACCGCACCCTGATCCCCGGAGTGGAGATCGGCAGCGGCTCCCTCGGGCACGGGCTGCCGCTCGCCGTCGGCAGTGCGCTCGGGCTGCGGGCGCAGGGGCTGGACGATCCGGCGGTGTGGGTGCTGATCGGGGACGCCGAACTCGACGAGGGCAGCAACCACGAGGCCCTGGCGTACGCCGGGTCGGCCGGGCTGGAGCGGCTGCACACGGTGGTGATCGACAACGACTCCGCGACCCACGGCTGGCAGGGCGGGATCGCCTCCCGCTTCGAGGCGGCCGGCTGGTCGGCGGTGACCGTGGACGGCCGGGACCACGCGGCGCTGCACGCCGCCTTCACCGCGCCGCATCCGGGCCGGCCGCACGCCGTCGTCGCCCGTGTCGAGAAGAAGCAGTAGAAGAAGCAGTAGGAGAGGCAGGGGGAGTCCGTGGACACCATGCGGGAACGCTTCATCTCGGTCACGTCGCGCGAGCTCGACGATGACCCGCGGCTGGCCCTGGTGCTCGCCGAGATCACCATGGACGGGTTCCGGCCCGCACGGCAGCGCCACCCGGACCGGGTGGTCAACGTCGGCATCAGGGAGCAGCTGCTCGTCGGGGTCGGCGGCGGGCTGGCCCTCACCGGGCTGCGGCCGATCGTGCACACCTTCGCCAGCTTCCTGGTGGAGCGGCCGTTCGAGCAGGTCAAGCTGGACTTCGGGCACCAGGGCACGGGTGGGGTCCTGGTCAGTGCCGCCGCCAGCTACGACTGGCCGGCCGGCGGGTTCACGCACATGGCACCCGGCGACGTGGCCCTGATCGACACCCTCGACGGCTGGACGGTCCACGTGCCCGGGCATCCGGACGAGGCCGAGGCGCTGCTGCGCCACGCCTACGCCGCCGGGGACGACAAGGTGTACGTCCGGCTGTCGCAGCAGTCGAACGCCGCCCCGCGCCCGGTGGACGGGCTGCGCACGCGGACCGTCCGGGAGGGCGGCCCCGGCGCCGGGGTCGTCGTCGCCGTCGGACCGCTGCTGGACAACGTCCTCGCCGCGACGGAGGGACTGGACGTGACCGTGCTGTACGCCACGACCGTGCGGCCCTTCGACGACGCGGCCCTGCGCGAGGCCGTCGGTCGCGGCACGACCGACGTCGTCCTCGTCGAGCCGTACCTGGCCGGGACCTCCACCACGGCGGCGGCCGAGGCCCTCGCGGACGTCCCCCACCGGGTCCTCGGCCTCGGCGTCGGCCGCGCCGAGCTACGCCGCTACGGCACGATGGAGGAGCACACCGCCGCGCACGGCCTGGACCCGCATTCCCTCCGCGGGCGGATCAGCGACTTCCTCCGCTGAGGACGGGGCGCCCCTTCACGGCCCGGCCAGTTCCGGGTGGGCCGCGGCCAGGCGTCGAGGGGCCGCCTGCAGCCAGGAGTCGATCAGGATCGCGCGCAGCTCGGCCGCGCCCTCCAGAGCTGCCAGGCGGACCCGGAGCCACGCGTAGTTGTCGTCGTGGCCGTCCCGGATGAAGAACTTCTCCGGCTCGGCCGCGATGAGTTCCGCGCGGTCCTCCTTCGGGCACTTCACCCCGATCGAGGCGTCGTCCTCGCCGAGCGCGGCGAACATCTTCCCGCCCACCCGGAACGTGGGCATGCCCCAGGCGAGCTTCTCGGTGCTGTCGGGGAGCGACAGCGCGGTCGTACGGACGTCCTCGGCGGTCACGGCCATCCCGCGACTCCTCTCCGGCCACCGGTCGGGCTCCGGGCTTCGGGCTCGTCGTCGACCGTAGCGCCCGGCACTGACAGCCGCCCCCGGGCAGCCCCGTCAGCCCGCGCGCAGGCCGTCCTCCCGGGCATGGATGATCTCCAGCAGCTCCGCCGCCAGGGACTTGGCCCTGGCCAGCCCCTGCATCCCCCACCGCCGCGGCTCCTGGTCCACCGCGCACACGGTGCCCAGGACGATCCCCGTCCGGTCGGTCAGCGGCGCACCCACGTACGACCGGACCCCGCTCTCGTCCACCACCGCATTGCCGGCGAAGCGCGCGAAGTCCCGTACGTCCTCCAGTACCAGCCCCCGCCGCCGCACCACCACGTGCGGGCAGTAGCCGTGGTCCCGGGGCAGCACCCGCGCCGGGTAGCCGCTCGCCGGGGCGTCCGGCGCGTGGTGCAGTCCGGCGAAGAACTGCCGTTCCTCACCGATGAAGTTGACCCCCGCGTACGGGGCGGCCAGTACGTCGGCGATCCGCCGGGCGAAGGCGTCGAGCTCCGTGTCCGTCCGTTCTCCCAGGCCCAGTTCGCGCAGCCGGACGGCGCGCGCGGGCGCCTCCCGGTCCACCGGTGTGAGCAGCAGGTGTCCGGTCGACTCGTAGTACGTCATCGCGGTGTCCCCCCATCCCCGTCCCAAGACTTCACTGAATGCGCTGAGTGCGCCGACTTCGCCGACTTGTCCGTTGCCGCCGTGAAGAGCAGGTGGTGGACGAGCGCGGCGAGGGTCCCGGTCCCGGAGCTGGTCAGCCGTGCGTCGCACCGTACGACGGGCACGTCGGGCCCGAGTCCCACCGCCTCCCGTACCTCGCCGGCCGTGTAGCGGTGGCCTTCGTCGAACTCGTTGACGGCGACGATGAAGCCGATGCCGCGCCGCTCGAAGAAGTCGACGGCCGGGAAGCAGTCGGCGAGCCGGCGGGTGTCGGCGAGCACCACCGCGCCGAGCGCGCCCGTGCACAGCTCCTCCCACAGGAACCAGAAGCGCTGCTGCCCCGGCGTGCCGAAGAGGTACAGGACGTGCCGCTCGTCCAGGGTGATCCGGCCGAAGTCGAGTGCGACGGTCGTGGCCGTCTTCGCCTCGACGCCGTCGAGCGGGTCGGGGCCCTCGCTGAGTCCGCTGAGCAGTTCCTCCGTGCACAGCGGCTCGATCTCGCTCACCGCGCCCACGAAGGTCGTCTTGCCCGCCCCGAACCCGCCCGCGACCAGGATCTTCAATGTCGCGGGCAGAACGGCGGCGGGGCGGGTGTCACAGTCGTCGGCGTAGGCCATCGAGCACCGCCCGGAGCAGGTTGTGGTCGTCGGAGGCGACGTATTCGCCGCTCGGGAACCGCGGCGCCTGCGCCGTGACGGCCCCGTGTTCCATCAGGTCGGACAGCAACACCTTGACGACCACCGCCGGCAGCCGCAGCTGCCCGGCCACCTCCGCGACGGTGACGGCCGCGGAGCCCGCGCACAGGCGCAGCGCCAGGGTGTGCTCGGCGCCGAGGGGCCCGCGCGGGCGCACGCCCGTCGCGGTCACCAGGGACAGGAGGTCGAGTGCGACGGCCGACCGGGTCCGCCCGCCGCTGGCCGTGTACGGGCGCATCACCCGGCCCGCTGAGTCGTCGAGCCAGGGCGTGTCGCGCGGTGTTCCCATGGCGTACGCGGCGCGGGCGCGCATCACTCCGGGTCGCTGGCGGGCCGCCGCGGCGGGGCCGCCAGGTACGGTCGGACGCTCTTGACCAGCATCGCCATCTCGTAGCCGAGTACGCCCGCGTCGGCCTCCCGGTCGGCGAGGACCGCCAGGCAGGTGCCCGCCCCGGCGGCCGACACGAACACGAGGGCGGTGTCGAGCTCGACCACGACCTGCCGGACCTGCGCGCCGTCCCCGAACCGGGATCCGGCGCTGCGTCCGAGCGAGTACAGTCCGGACGCCAGCGCCGCGAGGTGGTCGGCGCTGTCGCCGTCGAGGCCGTGGACGCACGTGACGAGGCCGTCGGCGGTGAGGAGGACCGCGCTGCGCGTGTAGGGGACCCGCTGGACCAGGCCGCTGAGCAGCCAGTCGAGATCCGAGAGCCGACTGGTCTTCGTCGCCGCTTCGCCGCCCATGGTGGTGCGCTCCTTGCCGAGGTGAGTGGTCGGGGTCATGGCTGGTTCTCCGACTGGGCGAGGCCGAAGCCCCGTTGGAAGGCGGCCATCAGGCCCGGATCGTGCACGGGTCGCTCGGGTGCGTCGTCCCGCCGCGGGGCGGGGACGTCCCGCAGTTGCGGCGCGACGTGCTGCTGGGCCCGGCGGCGGGGCAGGGGCGGCCGGTCCGGATCGGTCCGGGCGGCCGGTACGGAAACCACCGGGTGCACGGGGACCGGGAGGGCGGGTTCCCGCACGGCCGAATCGGGGGCCGGCCGCAGGGCCGGGGGCATCGCCGACGCCGTGCCCCGGCCCGCGACCGGGCCCGCGCCCGGGGTGACGTCCAGCCCGAGGTCCAGGCCCAGGCCCAGGTCCAGGGTCGTCTCGACGGCCGGCGCCCGTCCCGGCTCCCGGGGGTCGGGCGCCTGCCGCACGGCCCGCGGCCCCGGCCGCGTCTCCGCTCGGGGTACGGGCTGCGCCGCCCAGGTCGGGGCGGCCGGCGGCCGTGCGGCCGCCGGCTCCGGTTCGGGTCGCGGCCCCGGCCGAGGCTCCGGTTCCGGTCGTCGCAGCGGTTCCGGTCGCGGCTGCGGCTCCGGTCGCGCGTGCGGCTCCGGTCGCGGGTGCGGTACTGCCACCCGTACGGGCTCCAGCGGGGGCATGCCCGCGCCGGCCTCCCCCGTCCCCCACGAGGTGGCCCGGGAGCCGCCGAGCGCGTCGGCGGCGCCGGGCGCCTCCGCCCCCAGCAGTTCCTGGGGCAGGACGAGGACCGCGAGCACGCCGCCGTAGATGTTGGACTTGAGCTCGACGGCGATCCCGTGGCGGCGGGCCAGCGCCGAGACCACGAACAGGCCGATCCGGCCGTCCGCCAGCAGGTGCCGGACGCTGATCTGGTCGGGGTCGACGAGCAGGGCGTTCATCCGGTGCTGCTCGGCTGCCGGCATGCCCAGCCCGCGGTCCTCCACTTCGACGGCGATGCCCGCGGTGACCCGCTCGGCGCGCAGCACCACGTCGGTGTCGGGCGCGGAGAACACCGTGGCGTTCTCGACCAGTTCGGCCAGCAGGTGCACCACGTCGGCGACGGCGTGGCCGCGAACGGTGCCGCCGGCCGGGGGCACCACCTTGACCCGGGTGTACTGCTCGACCTCCGCGACGGCGGAGCGCAGTACCTCGCTCAGATCGATGGGCCGGGTCCACTGGCGCCGGGAGGCGGCGCCGCCGAGTACGGCCAGGTTCTCGGCGTGGCGGCGGATCCGGGTGGCGAGGTGGTCGACGTGGAAGAGCTCCTTGAGGAGGTCGGGGTCCTCGACCGTGTCCTCCAGCTCGTCGAGCAGCGAAATCTCGCGGTGCACGAGGGACTGGAGCCGGCGCGCGAGGTTGACGAAGACCTCGACCTTGCGGTCGCTGTCGGACGGCGCGGCCGGTCCGGCCAGCCGTACGAGGGTGGTGTGCGCGTGTTCGCGGGCGCCGCGCAGCTCCTGGGAGAGCAGCCAGAACTCGTCCACGCGGGCCTGGTCGCTGCCGGGCGGCGGCGCCGTCGGACCCCCGCGGACCGGGCGGACCGGCGGCTCGCCGCGTTCCAGCCGCTCGGCGGCGGTCCGCAGCTCCTGGCGTCCGCGCACGCTGGAGCGGCGCAGGGCTTCGCAGCGGTCCCGGACGGCCTTGGCGGAGCGCTGGGCGCCGAGCAGGGCCGCGGCCAGTGCGCCGACGACGAGCAGCGCGCAGCCGGCCAGGACCGGCCACAGCCGGGCGTCCCGCTGCCCCGCGCCCCCGCCGAGCTGGAGCGTGAAGATCACCGCGGCGGCTCCGCTGAGTGCCGCCGCGAGGGTGGGCAGCATGGCGGCGCGGACCAGCTGGGGGTGTATCTGCCGGCCGGGACCGGTGACGGCGTGTCTCGACGGGGCGTGGCGGGCGGCGCGGAGTCCGGACATCGGCGTCCTCTACGTGGGGCCCGGGCCCCCAGGGGTTCCGGGGCCCGGTGTTGATCACCAAATACCCACGCTAGACCGCACGATCCCTCCCCTAACAGCCAGTTGGGGAACTTCACGGGGGTGCTTCCCGCTCCCGGCGGAGCGCTCGTACGACAGCCCGAATCCGCCGGGGGCGTGCGTTCGCAGTGGCCTGTGCGACGCACGACCCCCGGCCTGTGGATGCCCCGGAGCGGCGCCTACGAGCCGACGGCCTCCGGTTCCTCGTGCGCCACGGCCGGAGGCCGCGAGGCCGCGACGGGGAGGGTGCCGGTCGCGGGTGCGGGCGGGGCCGACGCCACGAACGGGCGCCACCACGGCTCGCTGGGAGCGTCGGCGGCGCCCGGCTCGAACGGCTGGCCCGGGATCGGCAGCGCGATCGCCGCCCCGGTGGCCTCGGCGGCGGCCACGGTGCCTTCGCCGGGCTCGTCCCACGGGTGCGGGGCCAGGTTGAAGGTGCCCCAGTGGATCGGCAGCATCGTGCCGTGCGGGATGCCGCCCTGGAGGTCGAGGTGGGCGCGCATGCCCTCCTCCGGGGTCATGTGGATGTCGGGCCAGTACTCCGAGTACGCGCCGACCTGGATCATCGTGGCGTCGAAGGGGCCGTGCTCGGCGCCGATCTCCCCGAAGCCGGGGAAGTAGCCGGTGTCACCGCTGTGGAAGATCCGGTGCTCGTCGCCCGCGACGACCCACGAGGCCCACAGGGTGTTCTGCGTGTTGCGCAGGCCGCGCCCGCAGAAGTGCCGCGCCGGGGTCGCCGTCAGCGAGAGCCCCGCGATCTTGGTGCCCTCGTTCCAATCGAGCTCGCGCAATCGGTCCGGCGGGACGCCCCAGCGCTCCAGGTGGGCGCCGACGCCGAGCGGTACCGCGAAGACCGTGTCCGTGCCGGCCAGCTGCTTGATGGTCGGCAGGTCGAGGTGGTCGTAGTGGTCGTGCGAGATCACCACGGCGTCGACCGGCCCCAGCGAGGCCAGCGGTACGGGGACGGGATGCAGCCGCTTGGGTCCGGCGAACGGGAAGGGCGAGCAGCGCTCACCCCACACGGGGTCGAACAGCACCCGCCGCCCGTCGATCTCCGCGAGTACGCCGGAGTGCCCCATCCAGGTCAGGCGCAGCCCGCTGACCGGTGGCTTCGTCAGCTCGGCGAGCGTCGTCGGGTAGACCGGGATCGGAGCGCCCGGGTTGCGCCTGATCCGCTGCTCCTTGTGGAAGTAGATCTTGGCGAACTCCAGCATGGAGCCGGAGGGCCTGGTCCGGGCCCCGACGGGGTTCTGGAACACGCCGTCGGCGAAGTTCGGCGAGCGGAGGATCCGCTCCAGGCGCGCGCCGGAGGGGTCCGCGCCAAAGGCTTCGGGCCGCAGGGCGCGCAACCGTGGACGCAGGGGACGGGAGCCGGTCAAAGCGCCTCCTGGGAGGGTGGGGCGGATGGTCGTGATGCCGTGCGTACGTGACACCGGTCTATCACCATCCCAACGCGCACCGGCGCCGAAGGATTCCGCCGCGCGCCCCCGGCCTCGCACCCCGCCTTCCGGCTCCCGTCCCCTCCCCCTCTTGCAGCCCGCCCCGGTCTCCCCCCGGCCTCTTCCCCCGGGCTCTGCCGCGACCGTCACCCGCCGGGCTACAGCGGCAGCAGGTCCGGACGCTTCGCCTCCACGTGGTCCCCGGAGGACTCCCCGCGCAGCCGCCGTCCGATCCACGGCACCAGGTGCTCCCGCGCCCACTGGATGTTGTCCCGGGTCACGTCCACCGAGCCGCGCGGCTGTTGCGGGGGCCACGGCTGGTCGGGGTCGGCCGGCACCTCCAGCCCCAGCACCTGGGCGGCGCGCAGCGCGACCCGGGTGTGCCCCTCCGGCGAGAGGTGCAGCCGGTCGAAGTCCCAGGCGCGCCGGTCCTGTACGGACTTCAGCGACCAGAGGTCGAGCACCGGGCAGTCGTAGCGGTCGGCGATGGCGCGCACGTGCGCGCTGTACGTCGCCACCTTGCCCCGGAGGTGTTTGAGGACCGGTACGCCGCGGGTGTCGAAGCCCGTAGTGATCATGACCTGGCCGACGGCCCCGGTGAGGTCGGCGACGGCCGCCTCGAACCGCTCCGCCACGTCGTCCGGGTCGCTGCCGGGTCGGATGATGTCGTTGCCGCCCGCACAGAAGCTCACCAGGTCCGGTGCGAGCTCCTTGGCCCGGGGGACCTGTTCGGCCACGATCTGGTCGAGGAGGCGCCCCCGCACGGCCAGGTTCGCGTACCGGAAATCGTGTTCTTCGCGCTGATCGGCCAGGAGTACGGCCAGCCGGTCCGCCCAGCCGAGAAAGGTCTCCCCGGGCCCCGGGTCCCCCACACCCTCGGTGAAGCTGTCCCCGATCGCCGCGTACGAGCCGATGGTCTTGAGTGTCGTCTTCGTCGCTGCCACGAGACCACATCCTTCACCCCGACACGTGACCTACGCCACCGTAGGAAGGGGTTGACGGACCGTGATCTTTACCACCCGTTCGGTACGGAATAACAGCGCGTGAGGCCGGGACCCCCCTCGGGTCCCGGCCTCACGCGTCCAGCTGCCTTCCGACGGCGCGAGCCGTCAGATGCTCACGCCCTTGGAGCGGAGGTAGGCCAGCGGGTCGATGTCCGAGCCGTAGGACGGCCCGGTGCGGATCTCGAAGTGCAGGTGCGGGCCGGTGGAGTTGCCGGTGGAGCCGGACAGGCCGATCGTCTGGCCGGCCGTGACGCTCTGGCCGACCGAGACGGACAGCTGGGACAGGTGGCCGTACTGCGAGTACTTGCCGTCCGCGTGCCGGATGACGACCTCGTTGCCGTACGCGCCGCCCCAGCCGGCGGAGACCACGGTGCCGGCGCCGACGGCGCGGACGGTGGTGCCGGAGCTCGCGATGAAGTCGACACCGGTGTGGTAGCCGCTGGACCACATGGCGCCGGGGGTCTTGTACTGGGTGGAGATCCCGGTGCTGCCGACGGGTGCGACGAACCCGGCGGCACTGACCGTGCCGGCGGCGGACTTGGCGGCGGTGTTCTTCTCGGCGGGCGCGGGAGCAGCGGCGGGGGCGGCCGCGGCCGCCGCGGCGGGGGCGGGGGCCGCGTCCGAGGACTGCTTGGCCGAGGACCGCTCCGCCGGGGTCCGGGCGGGCTTCTCGACCGGAGCCGCCTCGCCCTTCGCACCGAGGGTCAGCTTCAGCCCGGGGCGGATCAGCGACGGGTCGGCGCCGACGGCCTCGCGGTTGTCGGCGTACAGCTGCTGCCAGCCGCCCGTGAGGTGGCGGTCCTGGGCGATCTTGGAAAGGTAGTCGCCCGGCACGACGGTGTAGACGGCCGGCGCGGCCTGCACGGCGGCGGCCGGCGCGGCCCGGAGCGCCGCGGGAGCCTGCGGGGCCTGCACCGGGGCCGTGGCGGGTGCGGCGGCAGGGGCACCGGCCGCGTGGGCGCCGGCGGCACCCAGCAGCGGCAGCGCGAGGGCCGCACCGCCAGTGCCCGCGACGGCGAAACCGCGTGCCACGGAACGGGACTTGGGACGGCGGTGCTTACCCTTTGCAGGCATGGCGAATTCCTCTCCGTCGCCTGCGAGGTGAGCTGTCGGGTTGGGACTGGAGATGTCCGGCCGCACATGAGCGGAACATGTACGGCTTCACCCCTAGCTGCGCCGATACGAAGATCGGAAACAGCGGCTTACCTGGTTCCCCCGCTCCTGCCGCGCGCGTGAATAGTCGGGTGCGGTATCCGGACGGCGGCAGGATTCGGCGGTCCATCCGGATCGATCGCGAAGGTAATCGAGTTCGGCCACACGGAACAAGCCGCGAATTTCCTGACGCATTAACAGGGTGAGGGGCCCGACGGAATTCCGGTCACCCTCCGTCCATTCCTCGCCGTCAACAACCGCCCCGGCCGGGCCTTTCGGCTTTGGTGATCAGGCACTCACGGTCACCGTATGATCTGGCTCACGGGGCTGCGCCCGATCTCGCCTCCGGTTATGGCAAGTTGGCCCCAACTAGTGCAATTCGGACACCCCACGACGACGCGGAGGAGTTCCCGTGACCCAGCAGATACCCCAGCCCCCGCGGACCGAGCCCGTACCGGAGCCGGAGCTGGCCGGAGTGCGCAACTTCCGCGATGTGGGCGGCCTGCCGACCACCGACGGACGACGGGTCAAGCCGGGAAAACTATTCCGTAGCGGACATCTGGCGCATGCCACCGAAACCGATGCAGAATTCCTCGCTTCGCTCGGCCTGCACACCATCTTCGACTTCCGCAACGGCGCCGACCACGCCCTGGAAGGGCTCGACGTCGAGCTCCCCGGCGTCCGGAACGTCAACATTCCGCTGTCGGATCCGGCCGACGGCAAGGAATTCTGGAAGATGGTCCGCGACGGTGGCGTCGGGCAGCTCCGCGGACTGCTCGGCGACGGAAAGGCCGCCGCCCGGATGGCCAACTCGTACCGTTCGATGGTCGAGCACCGCACCGCCGAGCACGGCCGGGTCGTCCACGCCCTCGCCGAGGACAGCGTTCCGGCGCTCATGCACTGTGCGGCCGGAAAGGACCGGGCCGGCCTGTCGATCGCCGTCACCCTGCTCGCGCTGGGCGTCGAGCGCGAGGCGATCGTGGCGGACTACCTGGAGTCCAACGCCCCGCACCGCCGCTACCGGGTGCGCCGCGGCAGCGACGCGCCCGAAGCCCGCGCGCCCGAGGTGATGGAGCTGCTCGCGCCGCTCTTCGACGCCCGCGCCGAGTACCTGACGGCGGCGTTCGAGACCATCGACGGCCACTGGGGCGGGGTCGACCGGTACCTCGCCGAAGGCCTCGGGCTCGCGCCCGAGACCCTCGACCGACTCCGGGACCGGCTGCTCGACCGCTAGGTGTATTGCCCTGTGAGGTTGGGGACGCGGCTGGCGGGTGGTTTGCCTGCGAGCGCGGTGTGTCCGCGGTGGTGATTGTAGGTGTGCAGCCACTGCGGGAACGCTGCCCGGCGTTCGGCTTCTGACTGGTAGGGGCGTGCGTAGGCCCACTCGTCCAGGAGGGTGCGGTTGAGGCGTTCGACCTTGCCGTTGGTCTGCGGGCGGTAGGGCCGGGTTCGCTTGTGGGTGATCCCGGCCGCCGCCAGCAGGTCGCGCCAGGCGTGGGACTTGTAGCAGGAGCCGTTGTCGGTCAGGACGCGTTCGACGGTGATCCCGCAGGCGGTGAAGTAGGCCTGGGCCCGGGTCCAGAAGGCGGTGGCGGTTTCCTTCTTCTCGTCGGCCAGGATCTCGCTGTAGGCGAGGCGGGAGTGGTCGTCGACGGCAGTGTGGATGTAGCTGTAGCCGGCGCCGGACTTCTTTTTGCGGCCCGCCGGGCGGCCGAGGGCCTTGTGGCCGCCGCCGTCGGGGATGTTGCCGAGCTTCTTGATGTCGACGTGGACCAGTTCACCGGGCTTGTCGCGTTCGTAGCGGCGTATGACGCGGCCGGTGGCCCGGTCCAGGTGGGACAGGCGGGCCAGGTGGTAGCGGGTCAGGACGCGGTGGACGGTCGAGGGCACCAGTCCCAGGAGATGTGCGATGCGGGCCGGTCCCCACCTGCGAAGGAGGCGGATCTTGATGATCCGGCGTTCGGTGCGGGACGGTGTCCGGCGCGGGCTGTGGCGCGGGCGCGAGGACCGGTCACCCATGCCGGCTTCACCGTGCGCGCGGTAGCGGTCGGCCCACCGCTGGGCGGTCGTCGGTGAGACTTGGAAACGCTCGGCGGCACGCCGATACGGCCAGCCGTCCTCGACCACGCAGCGGGCCAGACGCAGCCGTCCGGTCTCGGTCAGAGGTGCATTACGGTGGGGCATGAGGGCCTTCTGTCGTTCGGTGGAGATGTCGCAATCCACACCGAACCCGGAAGGCCCTCACCCGTTCAAGAGACCTCAGCCGAGACCTCCATCACCCGTCCACAACCTCCCGGGGCAATACAGCTAGGTCGCGTCCTGCGGAGCAGGCCGTCAGCCGCCGCCGACGGCCTGCTTCACCAGCGTCCTGCCGAAGTCCCACATCAGCGAGCCCCCGCCGTGCGCCTCGTCCATGACCTCGCGGAAGGCCGTGACGAACCGGTCGACGTCCGCCTCGTCCACGATCAGCGGCGGGATCAGCTTGATGACCTCCAGATGGTCCCCCGACACCTGGGTCAAGATCCGGTGCTTCTGTAGCAGCGGCACCACGACCATCTGCGCGAAAAGCCCCTTGCGGGCCGCCTGGAGCACGGTCCACCGGCTGCGCAGCCCCAGCGAGGACGGCCGCCCGAACTCGATACCGATCATCAGGCCCCGCCCCCGCACCTCGTGGAGCAGTTCGTACTCGTCCACGAGGGCGGCGAGCCGGCCGCGCAGCAAGTCGCCCGTCGCGCGCGCGTTCGCGACCACCGACTCGTCCTCCATGACGGAGAGCACCGCCAGCCCGGCCGCCATCGCCTGCGCATTGGATCCGAAGCTCGCGGAGTGCACCAGCACCCGGTCCATGGACGAGTAGACCTTCTTGAAGATCCAGTCCTTGCCGAGGGTCGCACCGACCGGCACGTAGCCGCCCGACAGCGCCTTGGCCACGCAGACCAGGTCCGGTTCCACGCCCGGCTCATGCTGGTACGCATAGAAATCGCCGGTCCGGCCGAGGCCCGTCTGCACCTCGTCCGCGATCAGTAGCGCCTTGTGCCGGTGCAGCAGCTCCTGCGCCGCGCGCAGGAAGCCGGGCGGGGCCGCCAGCACGCCCTTGCCCTGGATCGGCTCGACGACGAACGCCGCGACGTCGCCCCGCCGCAGTTCCCGCTCCAGGCCGGCCAGGTCCCCGAGGGCGACCTTCGTATCGGGCAGCAGCGGCGCGAAGCCGTCCCGGAAGCCGCCCTCCCCGTTCACGGACAGGGAGCCCGTGGTCAGGCCGTGGAAGGCGTGGTCGCAGTAGAGGATCCTGGGCCGCCCGGTGGCGTACCGGGCGAACTTCAGGGCGGTCTCCACGGCCTCGGTGCCGCTGTTGCCGAAGAAGACCCGGTCCAGGTGCGGGCTGTACGAGAGCAGTTTCTCCGCGAGCAGCCCGGGCAGCGGCTGGCAGTCGAAGCGGGTCAGATCGGCGAGCTGCGCGTCCAGGACGTCGTGCAGGGCACGCCGGACCACCGGGTGGTGCCGCCCCAGGCCCATCACGCCGAAACCGGCCAGCATGTCCAGGTAGTCGTTGCCCTCGGCGTCCCAGAAGTGCGCGCCTTCGGCCCGTACGTAGACCTTGTCGAAGCCGATCGTGTGCAGCATCCGGGGCAGCTGGTGGTTGAGGTGCCGCGCGTGCAGCTCGTACCGCTCCGCGCCGCGCTCGGCCAGCAGGGCGCCTAGGTCGAACCCGCTGCCCCGGTCGGCTCCCCCGCCCCCTCCCGACGCGGACGTCATGCCGACGCGTCCCGGTTGCCGCCGATGGTCTCCCGGGCCGCGCGCAGGGATTCCTTGAGGGAGCCCATGGTGGCGAGGACGGCGGTCGGCTCGTAGCCGCAGTGCGCCATGCAGTTCGCGCAGCGCGGGTCCTTTCCGCGGCCGTACTTGCTCCAGTCGGTGTCCTCGATCAGCTCCCGGTACGTCGGTACGTAGCCGTCGCTCATCAGATAGCAGGGGCGCTGCCAGCCGAAGAGGGAGTAATTCGGAATGGCCCAGGCGGTGCAGGGGAAATCCACCTTGCCTTCCAGGAAATCGAGGAAGAGCGGCGAGTGGTTGAGCCGCCAGCGACGCCGGTTTCCGCCCGCGAAGGCCTTCTTGAAGAGTTCCCTGGTCTGCTCGACTCCGAGGAAGTGCTCCTGGTCGGGTGCCTTTTCGTAGGCGTAGGCGGGCGAGATCATCATTTCGTCGACCTTGAGGTCGTCGTTGAGGTAGTTGAGCACCTCGATGATCGTCTGCGGGGTGTCGGTGTTGAAGAAGGTGGAGTTGGTGGTGACCCGGAAACCGCGCCTCTTCGCCTCCTTGATGGCGGCCACCGCCTCGTCGAAGACGCCTTCCTTGGCGACCGACTCGTCGTGGCGTTCGCGCAGCCCGTCGATGTGCACGGCGAAGGCGAAGTACGGCGACGGGGTGAACTTCTCGATCTTCTTGCGCAGCAGCATCGCGTTCGTGCAGAGGAACACGTACTTCCGCCGGGCCACCAACTGCCGGACGATCTCGTCGATCTGCGGGTGCATCAGCGGCTCGCCGCCCGCGATGGACACCATCGGCGCGCCGGATTCCAGGACGGCGCCGACGGCCTGGGCGACCGGCATGCGCTGCTTGAGCACGCCTGCCGGGTGCTGGATCTTCCCGCACCCCTCACAGGCCAGATTGCAGGCGTAGAGCGGTTCCAGCTCGACGATCAGCGGGAACTTCTCACGCTTGCGGAGCTTCTGTTCGAGAAGATACGTCCCGACCCTGATGGACTGTCGCAGTGGCATGGCCATCTGGCTCACCTCCTGGGGAGCAACAAAGAACGGTGCCAGTCATGAAACGCGGGCAGTACGGCACGCAGTACGCGGAAGGCCGATATTCCACCGCGGAACGTGCCGATGCGGACGAGCTCATGCTCCGGAGCGTCCACGATCACCCGGACGGCCGCAACCGGACGGTTCCAGCCACTTTCGGCGGCCCGGGCGGCGGTCCACAAGGTGGCCGCGGACTCCATGTCGACCGCGATGGCGCCGGTGGCGCGCAGCTGGGAGCGCTCCTGGCCGCGGACGACGTGGTCGGATCCGGTCAGTGCGCCGGTGTGCACGGTCCGGCCC
The DNA here is from genome assembly GCF_041431095.1 of Streptomyces sp. NBC_00597. GTDB lineage: Bacteria > Actinomycetota > Actinomycetes > Streptomycetales > Streptomycetaceae > Streptomyces. Next base: position 921,318 of record NZ_CP107757.1, on the reverse strand, counting down.
GGAGCGGCCCGGGCCAGTGCCTCGGCGAGCAGGGCGGTGCCGTCGCACACGACGGTGCCCCGCGGATCTCGGGTCTCCTCGGCGACGACGAGGTCGCCGGGGCTCATGCCGGGGACCAGCCCGGCGCAGAACCCGGTGGCGAGGACGGGGGCGCGGCGCAGCCCCGGCTCGGCGAGCGTCCGGCCGACAGCGCGTTCGGCGGCGCGCGGGCCCATGCCGGTGCGCAGGACGCTGTAGCCCGGCTCCGGGCGCCCCGCGCCCCGGCCGCCGCCGCTGCGCAGGGCCGCCTGCTCGATGCGCAGGGCGCAGGCGACCAGCAGCGGGGCGGGCGGTTCGGGCCCGGCGGCCCGGTCGTCGGTCATCGGGGCTCCCCCGCCGCGAAGGGTTCCCCGTACAGGTAGCGGCCGAGCGCGGTGAGCGGGAACACCTGCCGGTACAGGTGGTAGTTGATGGAGAAGTCCCAGGGAAAGCCGGTGCCGGTGAAGTACGGCTCGTCCCAGGTGCCGTCCTCGCGCTGGGTCTCCACCAGGTACGCGATGCCGCGCTCGACGGCCTCGCCGTAGCGCTCCCCCGCCGAGAGCAGCGCCATCAGCGCCCAGGCGGTCTGGGAGGGGGTCGAGGCCCCCTTTCCCGCCCACGCCGGGTCCTTGTAGGAGCGCTGGTCCTCGCCCCACCCCCCGTCCTCGTTCTGTACGGATTCCAGCCAGCGCACGGCCCGCCGGATCGCGGGATGCGCCGGGGCGAAGCCCGCGGCGGTCAGGGCCGGGACCACCGACCCGGTGCCGTACACGTAGTTGGTGCCCCAACGGCCGAACCAGGCGCCGGTGGGCTCCTGTTCGGCGAGCAGCCAGGCGATGCCGCGGCGGGTCCGCGGGTCGGCCGCCTTTCCCTCGACCGCGAGCATCTCCACCACGTGGGCGGTGACGTCGGCCGACGGCGGGTCGATGACCTCGCCGAAGTCGCAGAACGGCAGCCTGTTCGGGAACGGGCTGGTGTTGTCGGCGTCGAAGGCGCCCCAGGCGCCGTTCCCGGACTGCATGCCGAGGTTCCAGGAGACCCCGCGGGCGATGGCCGCCTCGACCTTGGCCGGCTCCGGGTGCCGGATCCGGCGCAGGGCGAGGACCACTTCGGCGGTGTCGTCGATGTCGGGGTAGGTGTCGTTGTGGAACTCGAACGCCCAGCCGCCGGGGGCGAGTCCGGGCCGGCGCACCGCCCAGTCGCCGGTGCGGACGATCTCCTCGCCGAGCATCCAGTCGGCGGCCTTCACCAGGGCCGGGTGGTCGGGCGGCAGGCCCGCGTCGGCCAGGGCGATGGCGGCGAGGCAGGTGTCCCAGACCGGGGACTGGCAGGCCTCGATCATCCGGGCGCCGTCCTCGCGCCACACCGCGAAGCGGTCCAGGGACTCCAGGCCGGCCCGCATCACCGGGTGCTGCAGGTCGTACCCGAGCAGGTGCAGGGCGATGACGGAGTACACGGCGGGGGGCTGGATCCCGCCCCAGCAACCGTCGTTCTCCTGGCGCTCGATGATCCAGCGGGCGGCGGTGTCCATCGCGGCCTTGCGCAGCCGGCGCGGTGCGAACCGGCGGTAGACGTGCAGGGCCTTGTCCATCCGCCGGAAGACGCCTTCCCAACTGGCCAGCGGGGCCGGGCGGACGGCGGGGTACGGGCGCCGTGCGTCGGTGTGCAGCTCGTCGAGGGCGAACGGGGCCGGGCGGACGGGGCGCTTTGCGGAGACCACGGTCAGCGGGACGATGGTCTGGCGGGCCCAGCAGCCGAAGTCGTAGATGTTCAGCGGCACCCACGGCGGCAAGAACACCAGCTCGGGCGGGAGTTCGGGCAGGTGGTCCCAGCTCCACCAGCCGAAGAGGGCCAGCCAGATCCGGGTGAAGACGCGGGCGGCGGCGATCCCGCCGTGGGCCCGGATCCAGGCCGAGGCGCGGGCCATGTGCGGGGCGTCGGGTGCGTCCCCGGCGAGCCGCAGGGCGACGTACGCCTCGATGGTGGCGGAGAGTTCGGGCGGCCCGCCGTGGAAGGTGGCCCAGGTGCCGTCCGCGGCCTGCTCGCCGCGGATGAACAGGGCGGCGGCCTGCGTGGTGGCCTCGTCACCGATCCCGAGGAACTGGCGCAGCAGCAGGTCCTCGGCGTCCATGGTGACGTTGGTCTCCAGGTCGCCCTTCCACCACCCGGCCGCGTCCTGGCGCGCCAGCAGGTGCCGGGTCGCCCGCGCGGCGGCCTCCTGCGCCCCCCGTGCGGTGTCCGGCGGGCTCCCGGCCGTCCCGGCCGACCCGCGCGGCTGCGCCGTACCGGCGGGCTCGTCCGGGTGGAACCGGACGGCACCCCATACGCCCGGGTCGGGCATGTGGTCATCCGGACCGGTGCCGGGGGTACCGGCGCCGTCGGTCGTCGCTGTCATGGCTTCCCCTTACGTGGCAGTCGTCCTCTGCTGTGCTGGGGTATGCCGTCGGCCGGGCGCTCCTGTCAGGCCGCGCCGGCCGGCGACTCGCGAGTCATATCCGTGCTCGGGTGGCGATCACCTCTTGCGCACGACGACGAAGTCGGCGAGGGCGACGAGCTGTTCGCGCACCGTCTGCGGCATGTCCACGTCGTCCAGCGCGCGGATGGCGATCGCGTGCTGGCGGCGTGCCTCCTCGGCGGTCCACTCGCGGCCGCCCGCGGCCTCGATGAGCGCGGCGCGCGCCGCGAACTCCTCTTCCGAGAAGTTCTCGAAATCGTTGCTCTTGGCGTCGGCGGCGAGCAGCTGCGCGAGCTCCTCGCAGGCGGGGCCGCCCGCCGCGAGGGCGGCGACGACCGGCAGGGACTTCTTGCGCTGGCGCAGGTCGCTCCAGGTCTGCTTGCCGGTGGACTCCGGGTCGCCCCAGATGCCGAGGAGGTCGTCGACGGCCTGGAAGGCGAGGCCCAGGTGGTAGCCGTACTCCTCCAGCTTGTCGGCCGTACGGTCGTCCGCGCCGCCGAGGACGGCGCCGATGGAGACCGCGCAGGCGAGCAGGGCGCCGGTCTTGTTGCCCTCCATCTCCAGGCACTCCTCGACGCTGACGCGCTCGCGGTGCTCGTAGGAGATGTCCTGGGCCTGGCCGTCGATGAGCTTGCGGCTGGCGGTGGTGAGCCGGCGTGCGGCGCGGCCCGCCTCGACGGTGCCGAGTTCCAGCAGGACCTCGTTGGCGAGGGCGAAGAGCGCGTCCCCGACCAGGATCGCGAGGGCCGGGCCGTGCACCTTCCACACGGTGTCGCGGTGGCGGCGCTGCTCGTCGCCGTCCATCAGGTCGTCGTGCAGCAGCGAGAAGTTGTGGACGAGCTCGACGGCCACCGCGCCGGGGATGCCGACCTCGGCCGCGGCTCCCGCGGCCTCGGCGGAGAGCAGCGCGAGGGCGGGGCGCACGGCCTTGCCCCCGTCCCCGTCCGCCGCGTTGCCCTCGGCGTCGATCCAGCCGAAGTGGTAGGCGGCGACGGTGTCCATGGGCGCCGCGAGGCGGTCGACGGCGGCGCGGAGCACGGGGGTCGACAGCGTGCGGCCGCGCTCCAGGAGGGCGACCGTGTCCGCCTTCTCCGCGCTTCCTCCGGCTGCGCCGTTGCCGGCGTCCGTGTTCTCGACAGCCGGATTCCCCGGGTTCACTGGCTCTCCTCTGTGTCCTGTACGTGCTGTTCCGGTCGTGCTGGTGGTCGTCATGCCGCCTCCTGCAGGGGGTGCTCCCGGTGGCGGCCGAGGGCGGCGAGTGCGGCGTGCGCCGCGCTCAGTCCGCTGCGCACGGCGCTCTCCATGGTCGCGGGCCAACCGGTGGCGGTCCACGCACCGGCGAGGTAGAGGCCCGGCGTGTCGGTCCGCGCCCCGGGGCGCAGCCGGCCGACGCCGGGGGTGGGGGCGAACGTCGCCGTGCGCTCCCGGGTGACGAAGAAGTCCCGTACCTTGGCGCCCCGCGCGGCCGGAAGCAGCCGTTCCAGCTCGGGCAGGTACTTCGCGCGCAGCACCGAGACGGGCTCGTCGATGTCGTCCTGGGCGGCCGACTGGGACAGGGCGAGGTACTGGCCGCCGTCGGGCAGCCCGGAGGCGTCCGTACGGTCGAACACCCACTGGACCGGCGAGCCGAGGGCGGTGAAGAAGGGCTGCTTGACCACCTTGCGGTCGTAGACCACGTGCACGTTGAGGATGGGCGCGGTGCCGATGTCGAGGAGCTTGTCCGGGTCGGCGAGGGCCCCGTGCGGCATCAGGGCGTGGGCCTCGCGCTGCGGCACGGCGAGGACGACCGTGCCCGCGCCGAAGGACTCGCCCTCGGTGTCGACCTGCCAGTTCCCGTCCTGCGTACGGGAGACGGCGGTGACGCGGGTGCGCAGTTCGGTGCGCACCCCGGCGGCGTCCAGCTGCTTGCGGGCGAGGGTGTCGTGCAGGTCGCCGAGGGGGACCGAGGCCCAGCCGATGTCGGCGGCGCCGTTCTCGGAGAGCAGGCCGGTCTTGAAGACCATGACGGCCAGGCCCAGCGAGCACTGGTCGGCGGTGGCGTTGAGCGTGGCGATGCCGACGAGGTCCCACAGGGCCTCGATGGTGCGCGGGCTCTGGCCGTACCGTCCGAGCCAGGTCGCGAAGTCCAGGCCGTCCAGCGCCGGGTCGGCGGGGTCGAGCCGGCGCAGTGCGAGGGCGGCGCGGCCGACGCTCACCCGCTCGGCGAGCGAGAGGTGCGGGTAGCGGGCCAGGGATCCCGCCAGGTGCAGGGGGACGGGCAGGGCGCTGCGGCGCAGCCGGCCCAGGCGCGGGCCGCGGGGGTGGGCGACGTCGAGTACGGGTACGTCGAGCCGGTCCTGGATCGGGGCGAGCTCGGCGCCCTCGACGCGGTCGAGGAACCACCGGTAGGCGGTGCAGCAGCGCAGGTAGACGTGCTGACCGTTGTCCACGGTGAGGTCGCCGCGCTTGAAGGAGAAGGCGAGTCCGCCGAGCCTCGGGCGGCCTTCGAGCAGGGTGACCCGCAGTCCGGCGTCGGCGAGTTCGAGGGCGGCCGTCACTCCGGCGAGGCCGCCGCCGATGACGACGGCGCGGTCGTCGCTGCCGCTCATGCGGTCTCCCCGTTGCCGTTGCCTGCAGCGCCCGACGGGACGGACGCGCCCGCCCCGGCGGGGGTTGCGTGGGGGGCCCCGCCCGACGGGGTCGCGGCGGCGGCGGTCGGGGGCGTCGGGCCGGTCGGCGCGGTCACGGCCGCCTCCGTGTGCTCTGGCGCGAGATGGTCCGCGCGTCGAGGCCGGACAGGCCGCGGACGGCGACGTACGCCTTCTCGTGCGTGGGCAGCGAGACGCGGCCGCGCAGGACGGCCTCGGGCTCTCTCTCGATGCGGTCGAGGAGGCGCCGGTAGATGCCGGCCATGGCGGCGACGCAGGCGCCGCTGCGCCGGTCGAGCATGGGCAGCAACCGGTAGCCCTCGACGAACAGGGCGCGGGCGCGCCGGACTTCGTGGTGGACGAGCCCGGCGAAGTCGGAGCCGGCGGGCATCCGGTCGCTCGCGAAGCCGTCGGTGCAGCCGAATTTGGCGAGGTCCTCGGCGGGCAGGTAGGTGCGCCCGTTGGCGGCGTCCTCGCGGACGTCGCGCAGGATGTTGGTGAGCTGGAGGGCGAGGCCGAGGGTGTCGGCGTACTCGCCGGCGCGCGCGGCGTCGGACGCGCCGAGGCCGCCGGTGTTCACCGTGCCGAACACTCCGAGGGAGAGCCGGCCGATGGCTCCGGCGACGCAGCGGCAGTAGACCTTGAGGTCGTCCCAGGTCTCGTAGGTCTCGCCGCGGACGTCCATCAGGACGCCGTCGATGAGCTCGTCGAGGCCGCCGAGCGGGATGGGGAAGCGGCGGGCGGCGTGGGCGAGGGCGACGGCGACCGGGTCGGTGTCGTCCTCGTCGATCTCCTCGGACCGGATCCGACCGAGGAGGGTGCGGGTGTCTTCGAGCCGGGCCAGCTTGGCGTCGGGGGCGAGGGTGCCGTCGCCGATGTCGTCGACCCGCCGGGAGAAGGCGTACAGCGCGGACATCGCCTGCCGCTTGTCGGAGGGCAGCAGCCGGATCCCGTACGCGAAGTTGCGCGCCTGTGAACCGGTGACGGCCTCGCAGTAGCTGTAGGCCGCCAGGACCGCTGCGGACGGCGCGGATGCTGCGGACGTGTGTGCGGAACCCTCCACGGTCGGGCTCACCCCTTTCTCGGCGCTGTGCGCAGGACGGCGGCCACCTCGCGGAGCAGGCCGCTCTTGGTGGGCTTGGGCGGGCCGGGGAGTACGTCGAAGCCGGCGGCGGTGACGGCTCGCAGGGCGGCACGCCCTCCTCCCACGAAGCCCGCGAGCAGCAGCCGGAGCCTGCCGTGCACGCTACCCACGAGCGGGGTGCCTTCATTCAGGAGGTCGCGGGCGCGTTCGGCTTCGAACGCGACCAGGGAGCGCACGGACGCGCCGGCGCGGTGGGCCTTGAGGTCGGCCTCGCCCACGTGGAAGCGGCGCATGTCCTCGGCCGGGAGGTAGATGCGGCCCCGGCCGAGGTCCTCCGCGACGTCCTGTACGTGTTCGACGATCTGCAGGGCGGTGCAGACGGCGTCGGAGCGGCGGATCCGCTCGGGGGTGCTGGTGCCGGTGAGGGACAGCACGAGGCGGCCGACGGGGTTCGCGGACAGCTCGCAGTACGCGAGGAGGTCCCCGTACGTCTCGTAGCGCGTGACCCGCTGGTCCTGGCGGTTGGCCTCGATGAGCCCGAGGAAGGGCTCGGGGGTGAGGCCGTGGGCGCGGACCACGGGCTGGAGGGCCAGCAGGAGGGGGTGGCGCGGCGGGCCGCCGGGGCCCCCGAAGACGCGGTGGAGGTCGGCCTCGAAGGCGTCGAGCATCGCGAGCCGGTCGTCCACCGCGGCGGGGTCGAGGCCGAGGAGGACGGCGTCGTGCCCACCGGGGGCGAGGTCGCCGTCGCCGATGTCGTCGACCAGGCGGGCGTACCCGTACACCGCCATCAGGCCGTCGCGCCAGGCGCGGGGGAGGAAGAACGGGGCGACGGGGAAGTTCTCCGTCCGCGCCTTGCCGAGGGTGGCGTGCGCGTGGGCGTCGGGGGCTGTGGGGGCCTCGTCCCGCCGGGGCCGGATACCGTGCCCGCGGGTCACCGCCCGCCGCCCGCGCGGGGGACGGCCGTAATGCCTGGGGGCCGGAGAATTCCCGTAGCCATTGCCGTCACGTCTCCCGTTCTACACTGCCGACCCAATACATCCCATTTCGGACACGCCGCCGGACTTTCCCGGGGTACCCCAGGCCGTTCACCTGCGGGGAATCGTCCCCTCTGGCGTGATTCAGGACTGCTCCAGCTTACGCTGTACAACGCCGCGGCAGCCTCTCGGGTATTCGCTCCGCTACTGAATGTCGGACGCCGGGCGCCCCGGACATGCCGAAGCCCCCGCCGCTCTCGGGCGACGGGGGCGGGCGAAGAGCACGATCAGGCGCTGGTCGCCTTCTCGTAGGCCGAGACGACTTCTTCGGTGGGCCCGTCCATCAGCAGCTCACCCTTCTCCAGCCACAGCACGCGGCTGCAGGTGTCGCGGATGGACTTGTTGTTGTGGCTCACCAGGAAAACGGTTCCGGCATGCTTGCGCAGTTCGCGGATGCGCTCCTCGGAACGCACCTGGAACTTCCGGTCACCGGTGGCCAGGGCCTCGTCGATCATCAGAACGTCATGGTCCTTGGCCGCGGCAATGGAAAAGCGCAGGCGCGCGGCCATACCCGAGGAGTACGTACGCATCGGCAGCGAGATGAAATCGCCCTTCTCGTTGATGCCCGAGAAGTCGACGATGTCGTCGTAGCGCTCCCTGATCTGCTCGCGGCTCATTCCCATGGCGAGACCGCCGAGAACCACGTTGCGCTCGCCGGTGAGGTCGTTCATCAGTGCGGCGTTGACGCCCAGCAGCGAGGGCTGGCCGTCGGTGTAGACCTTGCCGGACTCGCACGGCAGCAGACCCGCGATGGCGCGCAACAGGGTGGACTTGCCGGAGCCGTTGGAGCCGATGACGCCGATGGCCTCGCCGCGGTACGCCGTGAAGGAGACTCCGCGCACGGCGTGGACCCGGCGGACGCCGGGCGCGTCGCCCTTGCCCCGGCGCATTATCTTGCTCAGCGCTGCGGTGGCACTGCCCCTGCCGGAGCTGCCGGTGTTGACGCGGTAGACGATGTGCACGTCGTCGGCGATGACGGTGGGGACGTTGCCCCGGTTGTTCTCAGCCACGGCCGTAACGCTCCTCAGCCTTCCAGAAGTACACGAAACCGCCGAGACCGATCACGACGGCCCAGCCGACGGCGAAGGCCCAGACGTGCGGCGGCAGGTTGTGCCGGCCGTAGTCGTCGATCAGCGCGTACCGGATCAGGTCCATGTAGATCGCCGCAGGGTTCCACTGGAGCACGTCCGTGACCCACTCGGGCACGTGCCTGTCCTTGAGCGCCCCGCTGATCGAGAACATGACGCCCGAGGCGTACATCCACGTACGCGTGATGAACGGCATCAGCTGCGCGAGGTCGGGGGTCTTCGAACCCATCCGCCCGAAGACCAGCGCGAGGCCGGTGTTGAAGACGAACTGCAGCGCCAGCGTCGGGATGACCAGCAGCCAGGACAGCTTCGGGTAGTTGCCGAACGCCACCGTGACGATCACCACGACGATCATCGAGTACAGCAGTTGCTGGAGCTGCTGCATCGAGAAGGAGATCGGCAGGGAGGCGCGCGGGAAGTGCAGGGCGCGGACCAGGCCGAGGTTGCCCGGAATGGCCCGGACGCCCGCCATCAGCGAGCTCTGGGTGAAGGTGAAGACGAAGATGCCCGTCACCAGGAAGGGGATGTAGACCCCCTTCTCCATGCCCCGGCCCGCGTTCATGATCAGGCCGAAGATCAGGTAGTAGACCAGCGCGTTGAGCAGCGGGGTCGCCACCTGCCAGATCTGGCCGAGCTTCGCCTCGCTGTACTGGGCGACCAGCTTGGCCCGGGAGAACGCCATGATGAAGTGGCGCCGGTCCCAGAGCTGGCGCACGTATTCGGCCAGGGTCGGCCGGGCGCCACTGACGGACAGGCCGTACTTCCCGGCGAGGTCCGCCGGGGTCAGCCCCGCGTCTTCGGACGGCGGCATGCTCGTGGCGAGGGCGCCATCCTGGGTTGTGTCACTCACAAGATGAAACTTTCCGTCTTCAAGATGCGGCAGAAGGTGGCATCGGGCCTGGGGCGCTCGGCCCGTGATCGCGTCATGTTCTCAGACACGGGCGTGTCAGATGACAGGCGGTCGGCCCAGCCGGGTCAGCCGCCAGACCGTGCGCCACTTCATGGGGCGCCGGGGACCGCAGGGGGTGGTCCATCCCTCTTTGAACCCACCGAACCAGGCCTTGAGCGCCGGTGCCGACGGTCTGCGCAGGAGCGTCAGCAGGAGCCAGACGCCCAGGTAGACCGGGACCAGCGGGGCGGGCAGGTTCCGGCGGGCGAGCCACACCCGGTTACGGGCAACCATACGGTGGTAGACCGCGTGCCGGGAGGGGGCGGTGGTCGGATGCAGGAGCACCATGTCCGCCCGGTAGTCGATCAGCCACCCTGCGTCGAGCGCGCGCCAGGCCAGATCGGTCTCCTCGTGCGCGTAGAAGAACTCTCCGGGCAGCGCTCCGACCTGCTCGAACACCCTGGTGCGGACGGCGTTGGCGCCGCCCAGGAAGGTGGTGACGCGAGAGGAGCGCATCGGGTCCGAGGCGCGCAGCCGGGGTACGTGCCGGCGCTGGGTCTCGCCGGTCTCCGGATCCGCGATCCGGAAGCTGACGATCCCGAGCTTCGGGTCCTCGGTGAAGGCCTGCCGGCACAACTCGGCGGTGTCGGTGCGCTCCAGCAGCCCGTCGTCGTCGAGGAAGAGCAGGGCGTCGACCTCGCTGCCGCCGGGTCCGAAGGCCTCGATGCCGACGTTGCGGCCGCCGGGGATGCCCAGGTTCTCGGGCAGGTCGACGGTGCGCACGCCCGGCGGCAGGTCGGCCACGTCGGTGACCTTGACGCCCTGGCCCACGACGACGACCTCGACCGGGTCCCCCTCCTGGCGGGCCACCGAGTCGAGGAGCGCCTTCAGCTCGTCGGGGCGGTTGCCCATGGTGATGATCACGGCGCCCAGCCGCATCGGCGTCGTCACTTGAGCCTGCTGGAGGCCAGGATCGACACCAGGTGCAGCACCGTCTGCAGCATCGCGATGCCGGCGAGCACGGCCACGCCGAGCCGGGAGAAGTACAGGTCGCCCCGCATCTGGTCCAGGACGGCCAGCAGCAGGATGAGCAGCGAGGCCTCGATGCCGAGGACGAGCCGGTGGAACTTCAGTGCGGACGCGGCCCGGCGGGCGAGCGCCATGCCGGAGGAGCGCGGCTCGGCGGCGGCTTCTGCGACGGGCTCCTTGCCGGTCTGGTGCCGGGCGACGCCGACCAGGTCGGTCTCGGCCTTGATCAGGATGGCGCCGAGGGCGGCGAGGGTGCCCAGGAAGGCCCACAGCCAGTCGATGCGCCCGGTGCCCCACAGGTCGCTGGCGCGCAGGCCGAAGCCGACGAGGACCGCCGCGTCGCACAGGTAGGCACCGACGCGGTCGAGGTACACGCCGCTCAGCGAGTACTGCTTCTTCCAGCGGGCGACCTCGCCGTCGACGCAGTCGAGCAGCAGGTACATCTGGACCGCCACCACGCCGAGGACGGCGCCCCAGATGCCCGGTACGAGCAGTGCCGGGCAGGCCAGGACACCGGCGAGGGTCATCACGTAGGTCAGCTGGTTGGGCGTGACCTTGGTGTTCACCAGGACTCGGGTGATGCGCAGGGAGATCTCGCGCATGTACAGGCGACCGCCCCAGTGCTCGCCACTGCGCCGGTCCTTGACGCCCGGCGGGTGAACGACGGGCCGGAGTTCAGCTACGGATGGTCTTGGCATAGTCGGCGTAAGCGTCCCTGATCTCGGCTGCGGACAGATTGAGGTGCTCCAGGATCGTGAAGCGTCCCGGGCGGGTCTGGGGGGCGTACTCGACGGCCGCGACGAACTCGTCGACGCTGAAGCCGATCTCGGCGGGCAGCACCGGCAGCCCGTGGCGGCGCAGCACCTGGACGAACAGCTCGGACTGCTCCTTGGCACCGCGCAGGTACATCGCGAAGGCGGCCCCGATGCCCACCTGCTCGCCGTGGAGCGCGGAGCGTCCCGGGTAGAGCAGGTCGAAGGCGTGGCTGATCTCGTGGCAGGCGCCGGAGGACGGGCGGGTGTCCCCGCTGATCGCCATGGCGATGCCCGAGAGCACGAGGGACTCCGAGAAGACGGTGAGGAACTCGTCGTCGCCGCAGTCGCCGGGATGGCGCAGGACGGCCTCGCCGGCCGTGCGGGCCATCGCGGCGGCCAGGCCGTCCACCGGCTCGCCGTTGAGGCGGTGCGAGAGCTCCCAGTCGGCGATCGCCGAGATGTTGGAGATCACGTCGCCGATGCCGGCGCGGACGAACCGGGTGGGGGCTTCCTTGATCACGTCGAGGTCGATGACCATCGCGATCGGCATGGGCACGCCGTAGGAGCCCCGCCCGTTGTCGTTGTCCAAGATGGACACCGGCGAGCAGATGCCGTCGTGCGAGAGGTTCGTGGCAACGGACACCATGGGCAGCCCGACCCGCGCCGCGGCGTACTTCGCCACGTCGATGATCTTGCCGCCGCCGAGGCCGACGACGGCGTCGTAGCGACGGCCCTTTATGTCGTCGGCCAGCTTGACCGCGGAGTCGAGGGTGCCGTCGACGACCGGGTACCAGTCGGCGTGCGGCAGCACGGGCTCCAGCTTGGCGCGCAGCACCTGGCCGGACCCGCCGCTGATCGCGATCGCCAGCTTGCCGGACGCCGAGATCCGCTGGTCGGCCAGGAGGCCGGCCAGGTCGTCCATGGCGCCGCGGCTGATGTCGACGACGACCGGGGAGGGGATGAGCCTCGTCAGTACTGGCATGCGATCGTCCGGCCCTTGGCGAGGTCGTCGTGGTTGTCGATCTCGACCCACTTGACGTCGCCGATGGGGGCCACGTCGATGACGAAGCCGTCGTTGACGAGCTGCTGGTAGCCGTCCTCGTAGTAGAGGTCGGGGTCGCGCTCGAAGGTGGTCTTCAGGGCCTCGGCGAGGGCCTCGGCGGCCTCCGGCTCGATGAGGGTGACGCCGATGTACTCACCGGTGGCGTCGGACGGCTCCATGAGCTTGGTGATCTTCTGCACGCCCTGGGCGCCGTCGACGACGACCTTCATCTCTTCGTCGGCCAGGCTCTTGACCGTGTCGAGGGCGAGGATGATCTTCTGGCCGTTGCCGCGGGCGTCGAGGAGGGTCCGCTCGACGGAGACCGGGTGGACGGTGTCGCCGTTGGCGAGGATCACGCCCTGCTTCAGGACGTCACGGGCGCACCACAGGGAGTAGGCGTTGTTCCACTCCTCGGCCTTGTCGTTGTCGATCAGCGTGATCTTGACGCCGTACTTGGCCTCCAGGGCCTCCCGGCGCGCGTAGACGGCTTCCTTGCGGTAGCCGACGACGATCGCGACCTCGGTCAGGCCGACCTCGGCGAAGTTGCCCAGGGTGAGGTCCAGGACCGTCAGGCTTTCCTCGTCGCCTTCGGGGCCGACGGGCACGAGGGCCTTGGGCAGGGTGTCGGTGTAGGGACGCAGGCGGCGTCCGGCACCGGCAGCGAGTACAAGGCCGATCATGCTGGTTCTCCTTCGTCATGTACGGCGGGTGCCCCGGAGGAGACCCAGAAGCGGATGCTCTCCACGAGCACCACGATTGCCACGAACACGGCCACGGCCGTGAGCGCGACGGGGAAGTCCGTAGCGCGCGCCGCCAGGACGGAGGCCAGGACCGAGGTCAGCAGCACCCGGCCCTCGTGACCGCCGATCGTCCGCACCAGCCAGTGCGGGGGCGCGCCGGTGCCGCCGCGGATGCGGTACACCGTGTCGTAGTGATGGTAGGCGACCGCCGCGACCAGTCCGAATGCCGCGGGAAGGGCCCCGGGGACGTCCGCCTTGACAGCGAGGATCAGCACGGTGGTGTACTCGGCGGCCCGGAAGACGGGCGGGACCAGCCAATCGAGGGCGCCCTTGAGGGGGCGGGCGACCGCCGCTCCGGCGAGCACGGCGTAGAACACGGCGGCGATGATCACCTGGCGGGCGCCGAACTCGTACGCCCAGGCCGTCCACAGCAGGGCCACCGAGCCGATCACGGCGGCGGCGATCCCGGCGCCAGGAGCCATCCGCCCCACGACGCGGCCCGCGAGCTCGGCCAGCGGGCCCGAGTCGGCGAGGTCGGCCAGCGCCTGGGCGGCGCGATCGGTGCGCTTCGCCTTGCGGGTCAGCGAGCGCAGCACCCGGCCGGCGGTGGTGTAGAGGGCGCCGAAGGCGCAGCCGACGAGCAGGGCGTAGAAGACGATCCGGGGGGTGGTGGCCGCGGTCAGCACCGCGATCATGGCCCAGCGCTCGCCGATCGGCAGGATGATCATCCGCCGGACCCAGACCGTCCAGCCGACGCTGTCGAGCTTGTCGGACAGTGCGGCCGTCGGGCTGGTGTTGGCGGTCGCGTCGTGGTTGGCCTCGTTGAAGGAGAAGTCCACGACGTGGCGGCAGGTCATGAGGATCATCGCGCCGAGCGCGAGGGCCCATACGTCGTCGCCGTTCTTGGCCGCGCCGAGCGCGAGGCCCGCGTAGAAGGAGTACTCCTTCGCGCGGTCGAAGGTGGCGTCGAGCCAGGCGCCCATCGTCGAGTACTGGAGCGAGTAGCGGGCGAGCTGTCCGTCCGTGCAGTCCAGGACGAAGGAGACGAGCAGCAGCACGCCGGCGGCGACGTAGCCCCAGCGCTCGCCGGTGGCGGCGCAGCCCGCCGCGATCAGCGCGGTGATCAGCGAGGCGGTGGTGACCTGGTTCGGGGTCAGGCCGCGGCGCGCGCACCAGCGGGCGATGTAGCGCGAGTAGGGGCTGATGAAGAAGGTGGTGAAGAACCCGTCGCGGGACTTCACGGCGGTGCGCAGGCGCACGGCCTCGTCGTCGACGGCGGCGACGGCGGCGTCCGCGGCGGTGCGCTCCGCGTCGGTGGCGGGGACGGCGGCGACCAGGGTGCCGAGCTCGGGGCGCTGGACGGTGGTCCCGGCGGCCTCGACGGCGGCGGCGAGCCGGTCCGCGTACGGGCCCTCGCCGTCGGGGGCGAGGGCGGCGGCCTCGTCCAGGGCCGCGCGGGCGCCCGGCTGGACGGCGAAGGCGCCGGTCACGGCGCAGGCGTCGAAGCGCGGGTCCGTCAGCGCGAGCCGCAGCGCGTGGACGTGGCCGACGAAGGCCCCGTCGACGACGGCGACCCGCTGGTCGGCGGGTACGCCGGCCAGCACCGCGGCGGCGTCATGCGGACCGGTGGCGGGGCGGACGTCGAAGCCGAGGGAGCGCAGCTCGTCGGTGAGCGGTGATCCGGGGACCGGCAGGCCGGTGAGGATGACGGTCGACAGACGAACTCACTCCTTGAAGCGAACACTGGACGGGCGCCTCGTGGGGGCGGCGGCACGTCGGCAGAGGCTATCGGATGAACGGAAGAGGGGGTTCACCACCCGTTTGCTCCCCGATAAGCCGAATGTTCCGGGGCCTCGGGCTCCGGCTCGGCCATCATTGACGATCACGCCGACGTACCACAAACCGCGCGGTGATCCCCGCTTCCTTTCCCGCCTCCTTCGAAGGGATCCCGTTGACCGACATCACCGGTGACGCTCACGACACCGACCACCGCGCCGGCGTCTGGCACACCCGGACCGAGACCCCTGCCGACACCGCCGCCGTGCGGGCCGTCTACCTGGCGGCGTTCGAGACCCCGCAAGAGGCGGACCTCGTGGACGCGCTGCGCGCGGACCCGTCCTGGCTGCCGGGGCTCTCGTACGTGGCCGAGGGCCCGGACGGCTCGGTGGCGGCGCACGCCCTGCTGACCCGCTGCGAGGTCGGCGGGGCCCCGGCGCTCGCGCTCGCTCCGGTGGCGGCCGATCCCGCGATCCAGCGCTCGGGCGCCGGCAGCGCGGTCGTACGGGCGCTGCTCGCGGCGGCCCGGGAGCGGGGGAGGTGCTGGTCCTGGTCCTCGGGCATCCGGCGCACTACCCGCGCTTCGGCTTCGTACCGGCTTCACGGTTCGGCATCCGGGCACCGTTCGAGGTTCCCGACGAGGCCATGATGGCGCTGGTACTGGACGACTCCGCGCCCGTCCCGCAGGGCACGATCAGCTATCCGGAACCCTTCGGGATCTGACCGCCCGTGTGATCCGCCCCTCGTCACTTACCACGCGCCGGGGGCAGACATGCGCGGATCACCGAAGTGGGGACAAGCCTCTTTTGTACGGCAGACTGAAGGTCGAAGTCCGAAGCGAAGGATGGGTATGCCGACCACACCAGCCACCGCCGCGAACACCGCGTCCCCCGGCACCGGCACTCAGGAACCGATCATGCTCGAACTGGTCGATGAGTCCGGCAACACCATCGGCACGGCGGAGAAGCTCTCCGCCCATCAGGCGCCCGGTCTGCTGCACCGGGCCTTCTCCGTGTTCCTCTTCGACGAGCAGGGGCGCCTGCTGCTCCAGCAGCGGGCCCTCGGGAAGTACCACTCCCCCGGCGTCTGGTCGAACACCTGTTGTGGTCACCCCTACCCCGGAGAGTCGCCGTTCGCAGCGGCGGCCCGGCGCACCCACGAGGAGCTGGGCCTGTCGCCGTCGCTGCTCGCGGAAGCGGGGACCGTGCGCTACAACCACCCGGACCCCGCCTCCGGGCTGGTGGAGCAGGAGTACAACCACCTGTTCGTGGGGCTCGCACAGGCGCGGCTGGACCCCGATCCGGAGGAGGTCGGCGACACCGTGTTCGTGACCGCCGAGGAGCTGGCGAAGCGGCACGCCGAGGCGCCCTTCTCCGCCTGGTTCATGACCGTGCTGGACGCGGCCCGGCCCGCGATCCGGGAACTGACCGGTGAGGTCGCGGGCTGGTAGCCCGTACGTCGTTCAGAGCGCGGGGGCCGGCGCCGCGGCCGGTCCGGTGAGCGGCAGGGCCGCCCAGATGACCTTGCCGCCCGTCGAGGTGTGTTCGACGTCGCAGACCCCACCGGACTCAAGGGTGATCTCGCGCACCAGGAGCAGGCCCCGGCCGCCGGTCTGGCCGAAATCCGCTTCCAGCGCCTTGGGGCGGTACGGGTGGTTGTCCTCGACGGCCACCCGTACCCATGCGCGGCCGATGGCGACCTCGACCGCGACCTCCGGCGAGAGCAGGGCCGCGTGCCGCACCGAGTTCGTCACCAGTTCGGAGACGATCAGCAGCAGCGAGTACACGAGGTCCCGGTCGGCCGGGACGCCCTGGCGGCCGAGCAGGTCGCGCACGGCCCGGCGGGCCTGCGGAACGGATTCTTCAACAGCGGGAACGGTGAACCGCCACACGCCTTCGTACGCGAGGGGGTCGGCCGGCGCCTCCGGCTCCCCCTCCTTCGCTGGCGGGACGCTCCCGCTGACATCCATCTCCCGGCCCCCGTCTTCACGCTCGATCGTCTCCACGCGTCAAGAGTGGGGAGCGGTCCGGTCCGGACCGGACAGCTGACCAGAAGTCAGCGTCAATAGGACGCTTTCTGACCGTTGGCGTATGACAGCGTCAGTTGTACGACCGTTCCTGGTCTTCTGCGGGCCCCTTCCCGGCCGCGACGCGCGCCCCGCCGGCCGCCGCCGCGTCCGCCGGCACCCCGTCTTCCCTGACCAAGCCCGGAATGCGCCGGGCACCCGTGCCGAGGACCACTTCCCGCACCCCCGGAACGGGCTCCCCGCTGATCATCGGATCGGCCGGCCGGGATAGCATCCCGCGCATGGACGCAGCGCTCTTGCACACCGTCGCCGACGGGGTCGCCACGGTCGTCATCTCGCATCCCGCCAAACGCAACGCCATGACCGCGGCGATGTGGCGTGCGCTCCCGGAGGTCCTCGACGGGCTCGCGGCCGACCCGGCCGTACGGGTGCTCGTCCTGACCGGCGCCGGAGCGACGTTCTGCGCGGGGGCCGACATCTCCTCGCTGGCCGGGGACGAGGTCCCGCAGGCGCTGGCCGTGGCGGCCGAGGAAGCCCTCGCCGCGTTCCCGAAGCCGACGCTCGCGGCGATCCGCGGATTCTGCGTGGGCGGCGGCAGCCAGCTCGCGGCGGCCTGCGACCTGCGCTTCGCGGAGGAGGGGGCGTCGTTCGGGGTGACCCCGGCGAGGCTGGGCATCGTCTACCCCGCGTCCTCGACCCGCCGACTGGCCGCACTGGTCGGCCCTGCGGTCGCCAAGTACCTCCTCTTCTCGGCGGAGCTGATCGACGCGGAGCACGCGCTGCGGGCCGGCTTCCTGAACGAGCTGCTGCCGGCCGGACAACTGGACAAGCGGATCGCCGACTTCGCCCGCGTCCTCACCACCCGTTCGCAGCTGACGCAGGCGGCGGCCAAGGAGTTCGCGAACGGGCGGACGGACCGGGACGCGCACTGGGCGGAGCAGGCGGCCGGGAGCGACGACACCGCCGAGGGCGTCGCCGCTTTCCTGGAACGCCGTACGCCCTCGTTCAGCTGGACCGCCGGGGGGCCGGCGCGGGGTTGAGCCCGCGCAGCCGCGCCACGATCTCGGCCGGGGCCTTGTCCGGCGATCCCGCGTCATAGGGCGGCTGGGGGTCGTACTCGGTCATCAACTGGACCGTCTGGGCATACGCGTCACCGGCGATGCGGCCGAGCAGGCCGAGGCCCATGTCGATGCCGGAGGACACCCCGGCGGCGGTGACGTACTTGCCGTCGTACACGACGCGCTCGCTGGTGGGTTCGACGCCGAAGGCGGGCAGCCGGTCCAGGTAGAGCCAGTGGCCCGTGGCCTTCCGCCCCTTGAGCAGCCCGGCGGCGGCCAGCAGGAGCGAGCCGGTGCAGACGGAGGTCGTCCAGGTGGTGGTCGCGTCGACGGCGCGCAGCCAGTCGACGACGGCGGGGTTCTCCATCTCCAGCTCGGGGTGGGGGCCGCCGGGCACGATGACGATGTCGGGCCGGGTCACCTCGTCGAGTCCCTTGTCGGCGACGAGGGCCAGCGTCCCGTTGTCGGTCCGCACCGGACCGGGCCGCTCCGAGACGAACACGACCTCGGCGTCGGGAAGGCGGCCGAGCGTGTCGAAGGGACCGATGGCGTCGAGCGCGGTGAAACGGTCGTAGAGCAGGACTGCGATCTGCATGTTTCCTCCGGAGTGGTGGGTGGGTCAGGCCGGTCGGGCGTAGTCGGGAAGCAGGCGTCGTCAGGGGAGGGGGCGGGGGTGGCCGAAGCGGCGGCGGTATTCGGCCGGGGGCTGGCCCAGGGTCTTCACGAAGGCCCGCCGGAGCGCCTCCGGGGTGCCGTAGCCGCAGGCCCGGGAGATCTGGGCCACGCCGTCCTCCGTGTCCTCCAGCAGCCGCCGCGCGTGTTCCACCCGTACGCGCTCCACGTACCGCCCCGGCGTCACCCCCGTCTCCGCCTGGAAGGCACGGGCGAAGTGGCGGGGTGAGAGCCGGGCGCGGGCCGCCAAGGACTCGACGCTCAGGTCCGAACCGGGATGCTCCGTGATCCACTGCTGTACCTCACGCAAAGGATCCCGCTGCGCGGTCTGCGCCGCCAGCTGCGCGCTGAACTGCGCCTGGTTCCCGGGCCTGCGCAGGAACACCACCAGGTGCCGTGCGACGGCCAGCGCGAGCTCCCTGCCGTGGTCCTCCTCCACCAGGGCCAGCGCGAGGTCGATCCCCGCCGTGACCCCGGCCGAGGTGGCCACCCGGCCGTCCCGTACGTAGATCGGATCCGGTTCGACGGTCACCTTCGGGTAGTCCCGGGCCATCCGCTCGCACGCGTACCAGTGCGTCGTGGCGCGCAGCCCGTCCAGCAGCCCGGCCTCGGCCAGCAGCAGCCCGCCCGTGCAGACGGACACCAGCCGCTCCGCGCCTCCCCCGTGCGCCCGGAGCCACTCGGTGAGCCGCGGTTCGAAGTCCCCCCGGTACTGGCCCCCCGGCACCAGCACGGTGGTCCCCGGCCCCGGTCTCGCGCCCTCCAGGTCCCCGTCCGGGATCAGCGTGAGCCCGCTGCTCGTCCGTACGGGAGCCCCGTCCGGGGACACCGTACGGATCGTGTATCCGCTCCCCGCCCGCCCCGGGAAGCGGTCGACCGCGGCGAACACCTCCACGGGCCCGGTCACGTCCAGGCTCTGCACGCCGCCGTAGAGGAGGACGAGCACGTTTCGCAACGACATGACCCCATGGTGTGACCCGGCGCGGATGGCCGCAATGACGTTCCTCCCACCTTTACGGCCACGGCTCGGGGCGCGGACCGGCGCGGATAGGATCGACGGACCATGACTGCAACCCTCGTCGCCAAGAACCTCACCGCCGCGCACGGTGAGCGCACGCTCTTCGCCGGTCTCGACCTCGTCGTCGCGCCCGGCGACGTCATCGGCCTCGTCGGCGTCAACGGCGCCGGGAAGTCCACCCTGCTGCGCCTGCTCGCCGGCCTGGACACCCCCGAGACCGGTGAGCTGCGGCTCTCCCCGCCCACCGCCGCCGTCGGCCACCTGCCCCAGGAGCCGGAGCGCCGCCCCCAGGAGTCGGTGCGGGAGTTCCTGGCCCGGCGCACGGGCGTGGCCGCCGCCCAGGCGGCGCTGGACGCGGCGACGCAGGGCCTGGTCGACGGCACCCCCGGCGCGGACGACGCGTACGCGACGACGCTGGACCAGTGGCTGAACCTCGGCGGCGCCGACCTCGACGAGCGGGCCCAGGAGGTCGCCGACGAGCTCGGGCTGGCCGTCAGCCTGGACCTGCCCATGACCGCCCTGTCCGGCGGCCAGGCGGCCCGCGCCGGCCTCGCCTCGCTGCTGCTCTCGCGCTACGACGTCTTCCTGCTCGACGAGCCGACCAACGACCTGGACCTGGAGGGTCTGGAGCGGCTGGAGCAGTTCGTGAAGGGCCTGCGCGCGGGCACGGTCGTGATCAGCCATGACCGCGAGTTCCTGACCCGCACCGTCACCAAGGTCCTCGAACTCGACCTGGCCCAGCAGCAGATCAACCTCTACGGCGGCGGCTACGACGCCTATCTGGAGGAGCGCGAGCGGGCCCGTACGCACGCCCGCGAGGAGTACGACGAGTACTCCGACAAGCGCACGGCGCTCGAAGGCCGGGCGCAGATGCAGCGCAACTGGATGGACAAGGGCGTGCGCAACGCCCGCCGCAAGGCCACGGACAACGACAAGATCGGCAAGAAGCTGCGCGGCGAGTCGAGCGAGAAGCAGGCCGCCAAGGCCCGTCAGACGCAGCGCGCCATCGAGCGGCTCGAAGTCGTCGACGAGCCCCGCAAGGAATGGGAGCTGCGCATGGAGATCGCGGCGGCCCCTCGCTCCGGCTCGGTCGTCGCCACCCTGAACGAGGCGTCGGTGCGGCGCGGGGACTTCACCTTCGGCCCGGCCAGCCTGCAGATCGACTGGGCGGACCGGGTGGCGATCACCGGCGCCAACGGCGCGGGCAAGTCCACTCTGCTCGCCGTGCTCCTCGGCCGGCTGGCGCCCGACTCCGGTGCGGTCACGCTGGGTTCGGGGGTGCTGGTCGGCGAGGTGGACCAGGCGCGCGGCCTCTTCCTCGGGGACGAGCCGCTGCTGGAGGCGTTCTGCGCGGCGGTCCCGGACACCGAGCCGGCCGAAGTGCGGACCCTGCTGGCCAAGTTCGGCCTGAAGGCGGCCCACGTGCTGCGCCCGGCGGCCACGCTCTCCCCCGGCGAGCGCACCCGGGCGGCCCTGGCGCTGCTCCAGGGCCGCGGGGTGAACCTGCTGGTGCTGGACGAGCCCACGAACCACCTGGACCTGCCGGCGATCGAACAGCTGGAGTCGGCCCTCGACGCGTACGAGGGCACCCTGCTGCTCGTCACCCACGACCGCCGGATGCTGGACGCGGTGCACGTGACCCGCCGCCTGGAGGTCGCGGACGGCAAGGTCACCGAGCTCTGAGGACGGGCCGCCGGGCGGCTACCGCTGCGGTGCGCGCCGTTTGCGGGCCAGCCGCTCGGCCACGAAGCCGCGCGGCAGGTGCCGTACGGCGAGCGCGTACGCCTGGTAGCGCCGGCCCGTGATGCTCACCGGCCGGCGCAGGGCCAGGTCCCGCAGAGCCTTGGCCACCACGGCCTCCGGTTCCAGCCAGACCCCCTCGCGCAGCGCGCTGACGTCCATCCCGGCGCGCGCCTGGAACTCGGTGCGGGTGAAACCCGGGACCACCGCCAGCACCCGGACCCCGTACGGCGCCATGTCCACCCGCAGGGACTCGCTGAACGCGGTGACCCAGGCCTTGGCGGCCCCGTACGTCCCGGTCGGCAGGAGTCCCGCCACCGAGGAGACGTTCACCACCGCGCCCCGGCGGCGCTCGCGCAACCCCGGCAGCACGGCGTGGGTGAGCCGCAGCGGGACCTTGACCAGCAGGTCGAGCAGCCGTTCCTCGTCCTCGACCGGGCTGTGCGGGAACGGTGCGGGAAGGCCGAAGCCCGCGTTGTTGACCAGGATGTCCACCGGCCGCTCCGGGTCGGCGAGCCGCTCGGCGACGGCCGTGCGGTCCGCGGCGTCCAGCAGGTCGGCGGGCAGGACCTCGCTGGTCGTGCCGAACTCCCGGCCGAGCTCGCGGGCCACGGCGTCCAGGCGGTCCTTGTCGCGGGCGACCAGGACGAGCTCGCAGCCCTTGGCCGCGAAGCCCCGGGCGAAGGCGGCGCCGAGGCCGGCGCTGGCCCCGGTGATCAGAACGGTGGTCAAGAGGGGGTCACTTCCTACACGTCGTACCGGTTCGGGTCCTACGGGGTGTTCCGGAGTTGCGGGGTGAAGTCCGTGGTCGACGCCGAGCCGTAGGCCTGGGCCACGTCGACCAGGAACCGGGCCTCGTCGTCGAGGTCGCCGCCCTCGGTGGAGGTCTGCATCGCGGCGGGCAGCTCCCATGCGGCGTCCTCCCCCGGCTGTCCGGGCCGTCCGGCGAGCTTCGCCCGCCGCGCGTCCTTCAGTACGCAGGCCAGCGCTGCCGCGGAGCGGCGTTGCTCGGGGATCCCGTGCCCGGTGACATGGCTGCGGGCGAGCTCCGGGACGCCGGGGGCGACGTACTCACCGAGGATCAGGATCGCGTCGCGGGTCTCTATGACCTTGCGGTAGACGAGCAGGTTGCGCGGCACGGGCGGCCACAGCAGCTCCACGACCCGGCCGGCCCGCGGCTTGGTGAGGGCGACGTGCGGGACGGCCTCGACGAGGTCGTGCCAGAGCGGCCACAGCCGCCAGGCGGTGGCGATGTCGGCGCTCGTGCGGCGCAGGGTGAACAGGGTCGGCACGAGGATCGCGGCGGCCCGCAGCAGTCCGTGCAGGTTCATCATCAGGGGCAGTGCGGGCATCGCCCAGGTGCTGCCGAACAGGGCCTTGAGGAGGTACGCGAACCAGAACAGGCCGGCGAGCGCGGTGCCGAGGCCGAACAGCCGCAACCCGGCGGCGAGTCCCCCGCTCTCGGTGCGGCGGCTGTAGCGCCAGCAGAGGGAGACGCAGGTGGTGTTGGCGAGGAGGTGCGCGGAGATCAGGAACAGCCAGTACGCGAGGGAGGGCACGGGACCGCCGTGCGGCGGGATGGTGTGCGCGGTGTGCGCGGGGGCGGCCGTGTCCAGCACCACGAGGGTGGTGAGCCAGGCCACCGTGCCGATCCAGGAGGCGAGTTGGAGGGCCCGGCCGCGGGTGGCTGCGGCGACGAAGTAGAGCACGGTGCCCGCGGACAGGACCCCTATCAGGTTGCGGACGAGGCCGACGGTGTGCGCGTAGTCCGGGTCGCGCATCGCGTACGTGACGACGGCCGGAAGGTTGAGGGTCATCGCCGCGGCGGCGGTGGCGACGGCGAGCCACAGGCCGCGCTGCTGCGGGGAGCGCAGGGCGGCCGGGGCGCGGAGCAGGACCGCGATCCACAGGCAGACGACGCTGGGCACGGCCAGCGAGTCGCCCAGGGCGGCGAGTTCAGCGGCGTCCATGACCGCCCCGCCTGTAGCCCATGGCGGATTCCAGCCAGGCGAGGGTGCCACGGGCCGCGGTGGCCGACTGCGGGCAGGGGCCCGTCGTGCGGATGCGGATCATGCTGGCCAGCATCTCCGCCTCCTGCTCCTGGCTGGTGGTGTAGTTGGTGCGGCCGAGGACGACGGGGGCCCGCCCGTCGGTATCCTCGGCTTCCAGGGAGTTGTGGCCGAACAGGATGTGCCCGAGCTCGTGGAGCACGATGTGCTCGCGGTGCAGGGGGGTGGTCTGCGCCTCGTAGAACACGTAGTCGACGCTGGCGGTGCCCACCCACAGCCCGCAGACCCCGGATTCCGCCGCCTCCTTGGGCAGCGGGTGCAGGTGGATGGGGCGCCCGCGTTGCTCGGCCATCCGGTCGCACAGCCCTTCGAGGGAGAACGGGTGCGTCAGATCCAGATGGCCGAGAATCTTCTCGCACCGTTTACGGAGGCTGGGTTGCGAGTGGGGCATGTGATCCCTCTTCGGACCCTTTCGCGGGCAGCGTCGGTAGGCGTGCGTGGGCGTGGGCATGGCGTCCTGTGCCTTCAAGGCGGCCTCGTGGAGTGGGGTCCTGAGGGGAGAAACGGAAGCCCGTTCGCCAGTCGGCGAACGGGCGTTCCACCATGCCTACAGATCTTGTACGGGAGTTCGCAAGGCATGTCCCCATGTGGGGTGCCTATTCGGCCATCCCGGAACCCACCGGTTCCGACGCGCCGCGCCGCACGCGCTCAGCGCTTGCGGCGCTCCTCGGGGCCGCCCGTGAGGCCGGCCCTGCGCAGGGCGTCCGCCATCGCGCTGTTGGCCGGGGCCGGGGAGCCGCCGCCACCTTGGCGCTGGCCGCCGCCCTGGCCCCGGCCGCCGCCCTGACGCTGGCCGCCGCCCTGGCCGCGGCCCTGGCCTGCTTGGCCCTGACCTGCTTGACCCTGGCCGCCCTGGCCCTGGCCGCCGCCTCGCTGCTGCGGGGGCCTGCCGCCGCGCCGGTCCTGGCGGTCCTGGCGGTCCTGGCGGTCCTCGCGCTGGCGGGGAGCGCCCGCCGAGCGGTCGGCCTCGTCCTCCAGCCGCAGCGTCAGCGAGATCCGCTTGCGCGGGATGTCCACGTCCATGACCTTCACCCGGACGATGTCGCCCGGCTTGACCACGTCCCGCGGGTCCTTGACGAAGTTCGTCGACAGCGCCGAAACGTGGGCCAGGCCGTCCTGGTGGACGCCGATGTCGATGAAGGCGCCGAACGCGGCCACGTTCGTGACCACGCCCTCCAGGATCATCCCGGGCGCCAGGTCGCCGATCTTCTCGACGCCCTCCTTGAAGGTGGCCGTCTTGAAGGCGGGGCGCGGGTCACGGCCCGGCTTCTCCAGCTCGCGCAGGATGTCCGTGACGGTCGGCAGCCCGAACGCCTCGGTGACGAACTGCTCCGGCCGCAGCGAGCGCAGCACGCCGGTGTTGCCGATCAGGGCCGCCACCTCGCTGCCGGCCGTCTTGGCCATGCCCCGGACCAGCGGGTACGACTCGGGGTGCACGCTGGAGAAGTCCAGCGGGTCGTCCCCGCCGCGGATCCGCAGGAAGCCCGCGCACTGCTCGTACGCCTTCGGGCCGAGCCGGGCCACGTCCTTGAGCGCCTTGCGGCTGCGGAAGGGGCCGTTGGCGTCGCGGTGGGCCACGATGTTCTCCGCGAGCCCGCCGCTGATGCCCGAGACCCGCGAGAGCAGGGGTGCGGAGGCGGTGTTGACGTCCACCCCGACGCCGTTCACGCAGTCCTCGACGACCGCGTCCAGGGAGCGCGAGAGCTTCACCTCGGAGAGGTCGTGCTGGTACTGGCCGACGCCGATCGACTTGGGGTCGATCTTGACGAGTTCGGCGAGCGGGTCCTGGAGGCGCCGGGCGATGGAGACCGCGCCGCGCAGCGACACGTCCATGTCCGGGAGTTCCTGCGAGGCGAACGCGGAAGCCGAGTACACGGAGGCGCCCGCCTCGGACACCATCACCTTGGTGAGCTTCAGCTCGGGGTGGCGGGAGACGAGGTCCCCGGCGAGCTTGTCGGTCTCGCGCGAGGCCGTGCCGTTGCCGATGGCGATCAGCTCGACCGCGTGCTCCTTGGCCAGGCGGGCCAGCTTGGCGAGCGACTCGTCCCACCTGTTGGCGGGGACGTGCGGGTGGATCACGTCGGTGGCGACGACCTTGCCGGTGGCGTCCACGACCGCGACCTTCACGCCCGTGCGGAAGCCCGGGTCGAGGCCGAGGGTGGCCCGGGTACCGGCCGGGGCCGCGAGCAGCAGGTCGCGCAGGTTCGCGGCGAAGACCCGTACCGCCTCGTCCTCGGCGGCGGCGCGCAAGCGCATCCGCAAGTCGATGCCGAGGTGCACCTGGATCTTCGTGCGCCAGGCCCAGCGGACCGTGTCGGCCAGCCACTTGTCGCCGGGACGGCCGCGATCGGCGATGTCGAAGCGACGGGCGACCATTCCCTCGTACGTGGACGGTCCGGGGGTCTGGCCCGGCTCCTCGGGCTCCAGGGTGAGGTCGAGGACGTCCTCCTTCTCGCCGCGGAGCATGGCGAGGACGCGGTGCGAGGGCAGCGCGGTGAACGGTTCGGCGAAGTCGAAGTAGTCGGCGAACTTGGCGCCCGCCTCCTCCTTGCCCTCGCGGACCTTCGCGGCGAGCCGGCCGCGGCCCCACAGGCGCTCGCGCAGTTCGCCGATCAGGTCGGCGTCCTCGGCGAACTTCTCGGTGAGGATGGCGCGGGCGCCCTCCAGGGCGGCGGCCGGGTCGGCGACGCCCTTGTCGGCGTCGACGAACGCGGCCGCGGCGGCGGCCGGTTCCACCGACGGATCGGTCAGCAGGCCGTCGGCGAGGGGCTCCAGACCCGCCTCGCGGGCGATCTGCGCCTTGGTGCGCCGCTTGGGCTTGAACGGGAGGTAGATGTCCTCCAGCCGGGCCTTGGTGTCGGCCGCGTTGATCCTGGCCTCCAGCTCGGCGTCGAGCTTGCCCTGCTCCCGTACGGAGTCCAGGATCGCCGCGCGCCGGTCCTCCAGCTCGCGCAGATACCGCAGCCGCTCCTCAAGGGTGCGCAGCTGGGCGTCGTCGAGCATCTCGGTCGCTTCCTTGCGGTAGCGCGCGATGAACGGCACGGTGGAGCCGCCGTCGAGCAGCTCGACGGCGGCCTTGACCTGCCGCTCCCGTACGCCGAGCTCCTCGGCGATCCTGCCTTCGATGGACATCGTCACGATCGGGTCCCGCCTGCCTTCGTTTGCACTGGAAGGCTGCCAATTGTGGCAGGTGGCGGTGACGGCGGCGGGGAACCCCGCGCTCGGGCCCGAGTCCGGGCCCGAGTCCGGCTCGCTCAGGCCTTGCCGAAGGCGTCCGCGGGGAAGGCTCCGGCGGCGAGGGCCTTCATGACGAATCCGCCGCCGAGCTCGGCGAGGCGGGCCAGGCCCTCGGCGCCGAGGTGCTCGTACGGGTCCGCGTCGAGGCGGTCGGTGTCGGCTTCGAGGCGCTCGCGTACGGCCGCCCCCTCCTCGGTGAGCTCGCCGTCGGCGGCGAGGATCCCGCGCTCGCGCAGCCGGTCGGACGCGGCGTCGAGGTCGGACTGCTCCCAGCCGCGGATGGCCTTGATCCACTTCGGGGTCATGCCGCGGCCGGTGGCGGTGTGGCTGACCAGGGCCTCCAGCGGGTCCAGCCCGGCGAGCAGCAGGGCCGCGAGGTGGCCGTCGCCGCGGTGTTCGCGCAGCAGGGTGGTGGCGTGCCACAGGCGCAGGTGCGGCTCCTCGGGTACGGGGAGGTCGGCATGGGCGGCGTACAGGGTCCGGGCGTGCCGGGTGCAGCCCTCGGTGGCGCGCAGGGCGAGGTCGGCGGCCTCGGCGAGCTCGGGGGACTCGATGGTCTCCGCGCCGAGCAGCCGGCGCAGGGTGCTGTCGGCGGCGCGCAGTCGGGCGTCGAGGGCCTGCTCGGGGGTGATGGTGTCCCAGACGGCGGGCAGGTGACGGGCGACGAAGTCGTGGCGGTAGTTGTAGAAGGTGGCGGTGACCGTACCGGCCCCGACGGCGCCCATGGCGGCGGACCGCGAGGCGAGGTTCACTGCGGGCCGCTCGGTGACGCCGAGGGCGGCGAACTCCTTGCCCAGGTCGGGCGAGAAGTAGATGGTCGCGTGCAGCGGGTTGATCGCTGCATGCCAACAGTTACGGGCGGCGCGCGGAGGAATCGTCATGCCTGCCAGATTACCGACCGCTCAGTATGTTGGGTAGCCCGGGGGGGACCGGGCTCGGTCCGCGGGTCGTGAAGGTAACGTGAGATCGGCGACGACGGCATGGGCGGTGTGCAGTTGCCATGCATATGATCAAGCCGATGCCAACGGGGAGGCTTGAACGTGTCTAGTGACATCGGCATGCGGTTGAACCACGTACCGACGGAGCCGAGTGGACCGACCGGTCCCACCGGACCGATGGGTCCGTTCGCTCCGGGCAAGGGGCCCGGGGACTTCGCCTCGACGCCGGCCGAGAAGAAGGCCGCGGCGGGGACCATCGAGACCGAGCTGGAACCGAAGACCAAGAAGGCCGCGGAGCACGCGGACACCGACACCAACGCCGCCCAGAAGGGCTTCGAGGGCTGGGAGACGGCCGCCGGCCTCAAGAAGGTGTCGGACACCTGGGACCAGCAGGTCAAGACCCTGATGGGCCGCCTGTCGGCGGAGAAGACCGCCCTGCGCGGCGCGTCCGGCCTCTTCACGAGCAACGACACGGGCATCGGCAGCCAGTTCACGACCCAATCCGGACTCAACCACCTTTAGGCCCCGCCCCGGAAGCCCCCGTCCGCCGGCCCCGTCCGCAGGGCAGGTCGGCCGGGTGCGTGGCCCGGTTCTGGCCGTTCTTTTCGGGGGTTGCGGGGCGCGGGACGGCGGGACGCGGGGGTGGATGCGGCACTTCGGGGCGGCCGACCGACCCGCGCGGGCGGCGGGCCGTAACGGCCGAATGGCGATCGTGTGACAGCAGGGGCCATGGACATGACGTGGGAGACCGGGCGTGAATACGGTCGACGCAAGCCGTCGAACGGAACTGTCTCCCCTACCCCTTGGAGCTCTTCGTGCACCGCAAAGTCATCGCCCCGAGCGTGCTCGCCGCTTCCCTCCTGCTGGTGATCCCGGCGTCGGCGGCGAGTTCGGTCCAAGGTGCCCCGGGTATCGGTGATCCCTACTACCCGACCAGCGGCAATACGGGATACGACGTGTCCCACTACGACCTGCGCCTGCAGTACCAGCCCAAGACCGACCTGCTGGAGGGCACCGCCACCCTCCTGACCACCGCCAAGCAGGAACTCTCCCGCTTCAACCTGGACTTCGGCCTGAAGGTCAGCGAGATCCGGGTCAACGGCGCCAAGGCGAAGTTCGCCACCTCCGGGGCCCACGAGCTGGAGGTGACCCCCGCCCAGCCGCTGCAGAAGGACAAGCCGGCGACCGTCGTCGTCAAGTACGCAGGAAAGCCCTCGGAGTTCAAGATCGACGGCTGGTCGGCCTGGCAGCGGACCCCGGACGGCGGCGTCGCCGCGCAGGAGCCCGACTCGGCCGTCTGGTGGTTCCCGAGCAACGACCACCCGCTCGACAAGGCCACCTTCGACGTCTCGGTCAACGTCCCCGACGGCACGCAGGCGATCAGCAACGGCGTGCTCCAGTCGCAGAGTTCCCGGCTCGGCTGGACCCGGTACAACTGGCGCTCGAACAAGCCGCAGGCCACGTACCTCGCCACCCTCGCCATCGGCAAGTTCGACGTCACCACCGACAAGACGGCCAGCGGCCTGCCCGTCCTCAATGCGTACAGCAAGGACCTCGGCGACAACGCGGGTGCGGCGCGTGCGAGCGTGGAGCGGACCGGCGAGGTCGCCGAGTGGCTGGAGGGGGTCTTCGGGCCCTACCCGTTCAACGCCCTGGGCGGCTACGTGCCGAACGTGCCGTCGAGCTTCGCCCTGGAGACGCAGACCCGGCCGTTCTACAGCCCGAAGCAGTTCGCGAACGGCGCCAACGTGTCGGTGGTCGTGCACGAGCTGGCCCACCAGTGGTACGGCGACAGCGTGTCCGTCGACGGCTGGAAGGACATCTGGATCAACGAGGGCTTCGCCCGCTACAGCCAGTGGCTGTGGTCGGAAAAGGAGGGCGAGGGCACCGCGCAGGAACTCGCCGACTGGGCGTACGGGCTGCGGTCGGCGGACGACCCGTTCTGGCAGGTGAAGCCGGGCGACCCGGGCCCGGACAACCAGTTCCACGGGGCCGTCTACGACCGCGGCGCGATCGCCCTCCAGGCGCTGCGCAACGAGATCGGCGACGAGAAGTTCTTCGAGGTCCTCAAGGGCTGGCCGACGGAGCGGGCCTACGGCAACGCCAAGGTCGGCGACTTCGTCCGGTACGCGGAGAAGGTGTCGAACAAGCCGCTGGCGCAGCTCTTCGAGACCTGGCTGTACACCCCGGGCAAGCCGGCGTTCGCCCCGCCTGCCGCCGCGGCGTCCCCGGCCGGCCGGTCGCTCAAGGCCCCCGCCGTGAAGCCGGTGAAGCCGGTGGAGCCGAAGTCCTGGAAGAAGATCGCGGCGACGGACTCGATCCACGGGCACTGAGTACGACGGCCCGCGCGCCGGCGCCCCTCAGGGGGTGCCGGCGCGCCACCGGGCTCGTGCCGCCCGCGCGACGGGCAGGTACCGCAGACGCTCCGGCAGCAGCGGTACGAGCAGCCGCACCGCCGTGCTGAGCCGGCGGAGCCTGCGCTCCTGGGCGGGGCTCCACTCCAGCCCGATGGCGGCGCGGGCGTCGGGCGGCATGTACCCGACGGTCACGAAGGCCCGCAAGCGCAGGAAGGCCGTGCGGAGCAGCGGCCAGGTGAGCCGCAGCAGCAGCCGTACCGGCAGGGAGCCGCCCTCGGGCCGGGGCAGCGGTACGTCGGTGGCGACCAGTTCGCGGGCGACCTTGGTGGGTTCGATCTCCTCGGCCAGCATCCGGCGGTAGTAGACCCAGTACTCCTCGATGCTCTGCGGCATGTCCCGGTCGTGGATGCCGAGGATCCGGCCGACCTGGAGCCACTCCCGGTACAGCTGCCGCTCCTGGGCGGGGGTGAACCGGCGCAGCAGGTACCGCCCGGCGTACAGGTAGATCGGGAAACCGGTGGCGTGGACCCAGGAGTAGCAGGCGGGGTCGAGGGAGTGGTAGCGCCGTCCCCGGGTGTCGATGCCCTGGATCTCCTTGTGCAGGCGGCGCACGCGGCGGCCCTCCTCGGCGGCCTCCTCCCCGCCGTACACCCACAGCTGGACGGAGCGCAGCGAGCGCTCGCCGCGCCCCCAGGGGTCGGTGCGGAAGACCGAGTGCTCGTCGACGCCTGCGCCGATCGCGGGGTGGGCGACCTGCAGGGTGAAGGCGGCGGGCAGCATCAGCAGGGCCCGGATGTCGCCGGAGATGGTCCAGAGCACCCCGCCGGGGGCCGGCGGCTCGGGATCGGGGCGGCGCGCGGCCGTCGGTCCGGGTGCGGGGAGCTCTGTTTCTCGCATGGTTCCAGTATGCGAGTGCCAGACGTCCGCTCCCGGACAGAAAGTCTTGTCACGGGTGTTACCCAGAGGTAACCGCGGCTGCTTGGATGACGGAGTCGATCTCCCCCCGCGGAATGATGGAGACCTCATGCTGCCCACCAAGCTCACCTCCGGCCGCCGCGCCGCCGCCACGGCGGTTGCGGCGATCGCCGCCGGCGCGCTGGCCGCCACCAGCGCGCCGGCCGCCTCGGCCGCGGAGAGCACCGCGGCCCCGCGGCTCAGCGTCCTCACGTACAACACCTTCCTGATGAGCAAGAACCTCTACCCCAACTGGGGTCAGGACCACCGGGCTTCGGAGATCCCCAAGGCGTCCTTCTTCCAGGGCCACGACGTGGTCGTGCTCCAGGAGGCCTTCGACAACGGCGCCTCGGACGCGCTGAAGTCCAACGCCTCGGCGCAGTACCCGTACCAGACCCCGGTCGTCGGCCGCAGCAAGAGCGGCTGGGACGCCACGGGCGGCTCGTACTCCTCCACCACCCCGGAGGACGGCGGTGTCACGGTCCTCAGCAAGTGGCCGATCGTCCGCAAGGAGCAGGTCGTCTACAAGGACGCCTGCGGCGCCGACTGGTGGTCCAACAAGGGTTTCGCCTACGTCGTGCTGAACGTGGGCGGCACCAAGGTCCACGTGGTCGGCACCCACGCCCAGTCCACCGACCCGGGCTGCGGCGCGGGTGAGGCGGCGCAGATGCGCGCCCGCCAGTTCAATGCGATAGACGCCTTCCTGGACGGCAAGAACATCCCGGCGAACGAGCAGGTCATCGTCGCCGGCGACATGAACGTCGACTCGCGCTCCCCCGAGTTCGCGTCCATGCTCGCCAACGCCGACCTGGCGGACGCCGACTCGCGCACGGGCCACCCGTACTCGTTCGACACCGCGCTGAACTCCATTGCGAACTACCGCTACCCGACCGACCCGCGCGAGGACCTGGACTACGTCCTCTACCGCAAGGGCAACGCCCGCCCGTCGGGCTGGGAGAACAACGTGGTCAAGGAGCAGTCGGCGCCCTGGACGGTCTCCAGCTGGGGCACCTCGTACACCTACACCAACCTCTCCGACCACTACCCGCTGATCGGCCGCTAGTGCGCGCTCCCGGGTGCCCGCCGTACGAGGCACCCGGGGCCCGGCGGCCCGCAGGCTGGCCGAGTGATGCGTACCGTGGTGCTGGACGTGGGCGAGACCTTGACCCGCGATGACCGCTACTGGGCGTCCTGGGCCGACTGGCTCGGCGTGCCGCGACACACCTTGTCCGCACTCGTCGGAGCGGTCGTCGTAGACGGCAGGGACAACGCGGACGCGCTGCGCCTCCTGCGGCCGGGCCTGGACGTGGGCGCGGAGTACGCAGCTCGCGAGGCCGCCGGCCGTGGTGAGCAGCTCGACGATACAGACCTGTACGACGACGTCCGACCCGCGCTCGCGGCGCTCCGCGCGGCCGGCGTCCGGGTGGTCGTCGCGGGGAATCAGACGGTCCGCGCGGGGGCTCTGCTGCGCGCCCTGGACCTGCCTGCGGATCTGGTCGTGACCTCGGGCGAGTGGGGTGCGGCGAAGCCTTCGCCCGAGTTCTTCGCCCGGGTACTACAGGTCTCTGGCGCGCCTGCGGAAGAGACCCTGTACGTCGGTGACCACCCGGCGAACGACATCCTGCCGGCGCGCGCCGCCGGACTGCGGACCGCGCACCTGCGCCGCGGGCCGTGGGGATTCTGGTGGGCCGACGACCCGGCTGTCCGAGCGGCCGCGGACTGGTCGGTCGACTCCTTGTACGGTCTCGTCGACATCGTCAAGGAGTAGTCGCGGCAGGTTGGTTCCGGACCCGGTACGGTGCGCCCCTGGCCGACCGCATCGGGCAGTGCATCACCACGCGTCGCCGAGCCCGCCGCATGACCCAACGCCCGTCTTCACGGCGAAGCCTGTTGGGACTGCGGCGCCGCGGACTCCGACCTCGTCCCGAGCGGCGAGGCCAGGGTCCGCGGCTTCGAGAGGGTCTGGCCCATCGTGCGGTGCGACCCGAGTTGCCCGCAGCCGACAAGGGAACTGGCGTGAGCGCCGTGGGGCAGATCTGCTGCCGCTGCGACCACGTCATCCGTGCGGGCGGGCACGAACTCGTCCAACACTCCGCGTCCGGCGCGAAGCCGAATGTCTGGGCCCACGATATCCGTGACCCCTCCTGCCGTGGGTTCCGCTGGCACACCGGGTACCGGACCTGGGGGCGCTGGAGCTGCTGCTCGCAGTCGCGCGGGTCGGCAGCCTCAGCGGCGCGGCCAAGCGGATGGGCATCACCCAGCCCGCCGCGAGCAGCCGCATCCGGGCGATCCTGCCCACGGCGGGCGGCGGTGTCCAGCCAAGCGTGGGCGCGGCCGGTCGGCCCTGGATCTCCTCGCGGCTGAAACCGGGCTCCGGCATTTTCCCGGCCCCCTCCGGTGGGCGCGCTCGCGCCCACCGGACGGGGTCTTTCGGGCTACGGGGCCACGGGGGATTGCGGGTCCTCGTAGAGCCCGTCGAGCAGAGCGCCGTACTTGTCCCGGACCACGCGGCGGCGCAGTTTCAGTGACGGTGTGAGTTCCCCGGAGTCGGGGCCCCATTCCTCGGTCAGCAGCCGGTACCGCTTGATCTGTTCGGTCCGGTTGAGGCGGGCGTTGGCCGCCTCGACGGCGCGGGCGACCTCCTCGCGCACGGCCGGGTGCGCGGCGAGCTCGGCGAGGGAGCCGGCCTCGATGCCGCGGGCCGCCGCCCATGCCGGAGCCAGCTCCCCGTCGAGCACCAGCAGGGCGACGAGGTAGGAGCGGCCGTCGCCGTGCACCAAGGCCTGGCCTATCAGCGGATGCTCCTTGACGGTGTTCTCCACCAGGGCCGGCGAGACGTTCTTGCCGTTCGAGGTGATGATCAGTTCCTTCTTGCGGTCGGTCAGCCAGAGGAACCCGTCGTCGTCGAGCCGGCCGATGTCCCCGGTCGGGAACCAGCCCTCGGCGTCGTGCGCGCTCTCCACCGAGCCGTCGGCCCGCAGGTAGCCGCCGAAGACGGTCGCGCCGCGCGTGAAGATCTCCCCGTCCTCGGCGAGCCTCAGCTCCAGGCCCTCGATGGGGCGGCCGACCGAACCCAGCCGGAAGTCGTCCGGGCTGTTGACCGTGCACACGCCCGAGGTCTCGGTGAGCCCCCATGCGTCCATGATGGTGATCCCCCAGCCCGCCCAGAACCGGACCACGTCGATCGGCATCGGCGCGGTGGCGCTGGCCGTCCACACCAGCCGGTCCAGCCCGGCCAGGCCCAGCAGCGGGTCCAGGACCTGCTCCTTGGCGCGGGCGTACGAGGCCTCCAGCGCGGGCGGGATGCGCTCGCCGCGCTCCCGGTGGCCCGCGCGGGCCCGGGCGAGGTCGTTCGCGGCCTCGATGGACTCCCGCTGTGCGGCCGGAAGTTGTGCGAGCACGGCCCGTACGGACGCGGCGAGCTTTTCCCACACGCGGGGCACGCCGAAGAACTGCACCGGGTGCAGCTCGCGGACGGCAGGCGCCACGGCTGCCGGGTCGGCGACCAGCCGGACGTGCGCGGCCCGCAGCAGCGGCAGGTAGATGCCGAGGATCCGCTCGGCGATGTGCGCGAACGGCAGGTAGCAGATGTGCTCGGCGTGCTCGGGCAACTCCGTGCGCCGGTCGAGGCGGACGGCCTGGAGCATGATGTTGCGGTGGGTCAGCCGCACGCCCTTGGGGTCCCCGGTGGTGCCCGAGGTGTAGACGACGGTCAGCGGGTCCTCGGGGCGGGTCTCCTGCCAGGCCTTCTCGAAGGCGTCCGGCCGGTGCGTGCGGGCGCCGCTCGCGTACAGGGAGCCGTACGTGCGGTGCGGGCCCGCCTCGGCGGCCTCGGCCACGACCAGCCGCTCCAGGGGCACCTGCCCGTCGGCGAGCAGCGGTTCCCACCGGGCCAGCTCGCGGGCGCCTTCGAGGACGGCGACCCGGGCCCGGCTGTGGCGGGCGATGTGGGCGATCTGCTCGGGCGCGGAGGTCCCGTACACGGTGACGGGGACGGCGCCGAGGTGGACGAGGGCGAGGTCGCTCAGCCAGTGTTCGGGGCGGTTGCCCATCATGATCAGGACGTGTTCGCCCCGTTCGATGCCGAGGGCGGCGTATCCGGAGGCGAGGACGGCGACCTTGCGGCGGACCTCGCTCCAGCCGAGGGTCGTCCATCCGTCGCCCTCGCGCCACGACAGGGCGGGGAGATCGCCGTACTCGGCGGCGTTGCGTGCCAGCAGGGTGGGCAGCGTGAGCTCTTCGGGTCGTCCGGGCAGTCGCAGTTTCATGGTCATGGGCAGCTCCTGGCCGTTTCACATCGTTGGTGCGACAGCAATACTGTTGAAGCGGTACCGACTCACGGGCAGCGTGGAACAGAGAGCGAGGCGGCGACCATGACCACCCAGGCACCCGAGCCCACGCTCACCGTCGACGAGCTGGCCGCCCGGGCGGGTGTGACCGTCCGCACCGTACGGTTCTACAGCACCCGCGGGCTTTTGCCCCCTCCCGTGATCGGACCCCGTCGGGTGGGCCACTACGGCCCGGAGCACCTTTCGCGGCTGGCGCTGATCGAGGAGTTGCAGCACCAGGGCATGACGCTGTCGGCGATCGAGCGGTACCTGGACGCGCTGCCGGCCGACCTGAGCCCGCACGACCTGGCGATCCACCGGGCACTGGTGGCGACCTGGGCCCCGGACTCCGCGCTGGAGTCCTCGCGGGAGGAGCTGGAGAAGCGGGCCGGGCGCCCGCTGACGGACACGGACATCCAGCGACTGACGGCGATGAACGTGCTGGCGCCGGCCCCGCAGGGGTTCCGGGTGGACGTGGGGCTGCTGCGGCTGGGGGTCGCGCTGCTGGACGTGCCGATCGCGCACGAGACGATCCTGGTGGCCCGCAAGGTGCTGCTGGAGCACGCGCGGACGGCGGCGCACGAGCTGACGGCGCTGTTCCGGGACGAGGTGTGGGGGCCGTTCACCGAGGGCGAGAGCGACCCGGAGCGGGTGGAGTCGATGAAGGCGCTGTCCGCGCACATGCAGCCGATGGTGGTGCAGGCGCTGGTGACCGCGTTCCAGCGGTCGCTGAAGGAGGAACTGCGCGCGGCGTTCTCCTCCGAGGCCGGCTGACCCGCCCCGGGCCCGGCGCGGACTCCGTTCGGCCCCGTCGGCCTGCGCGGGCGGCCGGCCGGCCGGAGGCTGGGGGCAGCGCAGGCGGGCGGGCGGGCACCGGAGCGTGCGCGCCCCGTCCGGCCCCCACCGTCCCCAAGGAGCGTGATCGGCGTTGGCCCGCAACCGCTGTCTGATCCGGAGCTCGCCGTCGGAGGTCTGGCACCTGCTGTCCGACGGCCGCCGCTACGGGGAGTGGGTCACGGGGACCCGGGAGGTGCTCGCCGTCGATCCGCACTGGCCGCAGGTGGGCGCGCGCCTGCGGGTCCGTGTCGGGGTCGGCCCGCTCACCCTCGACGACATCTGCGTGGTGCGGATCTGCGAACCGGAACGGCGGCTGGAGCTGGAGGCGAAGGCCGACCCCTTCGGCGCGGCCCGCATCGCCATGAACCTGACGCCCTGGGGCGCCCACACCCTCTTCACCCTGGACTGGCACCCGCTCAGGGGCCCCGGAGCCCGGATGCACGGGCTCCCGGTGGCCTACGTCGTCGGCGTCCGCAACGGCATGATGCTGACGAAACTGGCCCGGATCGCGGTGCGCGAGCACGGGAACGCGACCGCGCGGACATGAGCGCACGGCCCTGAGCCAGCGGCCGTGAGCAGGTGGTCGACGGGTCCGGTCCGGCGGGGGCGGGACTCTCCCCACCGGACCGGACGCGCCGGCGGGGGCTCAGTCCGCGTACGTCTCGCCGCGCTCGGCCTTCTCGACCAGCGAGGCCGGCGGGGTGAAGCGCTCGCCGTACTTCTCGGCCAGCTCGCGGGAGCGGGCGACGAAGCCGGGCAGGCCGCCCTCGTAGCCGTTGATGTACTGGATCACGCCGCCGGTCCAGGCCGGGAAGCCGATCCCCATGATGGAGCCGATGTTGGCGTCGGCGATCGAGGTCAGCACGCCCTCGTCGAGGCAGCGGACGGTGTCCAGGGCCTCGGAGAACAGCATCCGCTCCTTCATGTCCTCGAAGGGGACCTCCACGTCCGGCTTGGCGAAGTGCTCGCGCAGGCCCGGCCAGATGCCGGCGCGCTTGCCCGCCTCGTCGTACGCGTAGAACCCGGCTCCGCCGCTGCGGCCGGGGCGGCCGAACTCGTCGACCATCCGGTCGATGACCGTGTCGGCGGGGTGCGCGGTCCACGTGCGGCCCTCGGCCTCGAAGGCCTTGCGGGTCTCGTTGCGGATCTTGCGCGGGAGGGTGAGGGTGAGCTCGTCCATCAGGGAGAGCACCTTGGCCGGGTATCCGGCCTGGGCGGCGGCCTGCTCGACGGACGCGGGTTCGACGCCCTCGCCGACCATCGCCACGCCCTCGTTGATGAACTGGCCGATGACGCGCGAGGTGAAGAAGCCGCGCGAGTCGTTGACCACGATCGGGGTCTTGTTGATCTGCCGTACGAGGTCGAAGGCGCGGGCGATGGCCTCGTCGCCGGTGCGCTCGCCCTTGATGATCTCCACGAGCGGCATCTTGTCGACGGGCGAGAAGAAGTGCAGCCCGATGAAGTCCTCGGGGCGCGAAACGCCTTCCGCGAGGCCCGTGATGGGCAGCGTGGAGGTGTTGGAGCACAGCAGCGCGTCGGGGGCGATGACGTCCTGGATCTCCTGGAACACCTTGTGCTTGAGGGAGGTGTCCTCGAAGACGGCCTCGATGACGGCGTCACAGCCGGCCAAGTCGGCGGCCTCGGCGGTCGGCGTGATCCGGGCGAGGAGTTCGGCGCGCTGGGCCTCGGTCGTGCGGCCGCGGGCGAACGCCTTGTCGAGCAGCAGCTCGGAGTACGCCTTGCCCTTGGCGGCGGCCTCGGGCGTGACGTCCTTCAGGACCACCTCGATGCCCGCGCGGGCGCAGGAGTACGCGATGCCCGCGCCCATCATGCCCGCGCCGAGGACGGCGACCTTGGTGACCGTGCGGGGCGCGATGCCCTGCGGGCGGCTGCGGCCGGCGTTGACGGCCTGGAGGTCGAAGAAGAACGCCTGGATCATGTTCTTGGCGGTCTGCCCGGTGACCAGCTCGGTGAAGTAGCGGGCCTCGATCGTCAGGGCGGTCTCGAAGTCCACCTGCGCACCCTCGACGGCGCAGGCCAGGATGTTGCGCGGGGCCGGGTACGGGGCCCCGTTCAGCTGCTTCTTCAGGTTCGCGGGGAACGCCGGGAGGTTGGCGGCGAAGCGCGGATTGGACGGCGTACCGCCCGGGATCTTGTAGCCGGGCACGTCCCAGGGCTGCTTCGACTCGGGGTTCGCGTCGATGAAGGCGCGGGCCTTGGCCAGCATCTCCTCGGGAGTGGCGGCCAGTTCGTGGACGAGGCCGTTGTCCAGGGCGCGCTGCGGGTTGTACTGGGTCCCCTGGAGCAGCACCTTGAGCAGCGCGTCGGCGATGCCCATCAGGCGCACCGTACGGGTGACGCCGCCGCCGGCCGGGAGCAGGCCGAGGGTGACCTCGGGCAGGCCGATCTTGGAGCCGGGGGCGTCGAGGGCGACGCGGTGGTGGGAAGCGAGGCAGATCTCGTAACCGCCACCGAGGGCAGCGCCGTTGATGGCGGCGACGACGGGCTTGCCGAGGGTCTCGATGCGGCGCAGCGAGCTCTTGATCGCGGTACCGGTGTCGAAGGCGATCCGTGCGTGCTCGGGGCGCAGCCCGATCATGTCCTTGAGGTCGCCGCCCGCGAAGAAGGTCTT
This sequence comes from Streptomyces sp. NBC_00597, assembly GCF_041431095.1. GTDB lineage: Bacteria > Actinomycetota > Actinomycetes > Streptomycetales > Streptomycetaceae > Streptomyces. Next base: position 882,915 of record NZ_CP107757.1, on the reverse strand, counting down.
CTTGGCGGAGGTGTAGATGATGCCGCGGATGGAGTCCTTCTCGGCCTCGGCGCGGTCGGCGATCGCCGCGATGGAGTCCTTGAAGGCCTGGTTCATCGTGTTGGCGGACTGGTTGGGGTCGTCGAGGACCAGGGTGACGACGCCGGTCTCGTCCTGTTCCCAGCGGATCGTGGTGGACTCGCTCATGTTCTCGCTACTTCCGTGTCAGAGAGGAGGTCTGGGGATCAGGACGCGGTTCAGAGCCGCTCGACGACGGTCGCGACGCCCATGCCGCCGCCGACGCAGAGGGTGACGAGCCCGTAGCGCTTGTCCTGGCGCTCCAGTTCGTCGATGACGGTGCCGAGCAGCATCGCGCCGGTGGCTCCGAGCGGGTGGCCCAGCGCGATGGAGCCGCCGTTGACGTTGACCTTGTCGAGGGAGACGCCCATGTCCTTGACGAAGCGCAGGACGACGCCGGCGAAGGCCTCGTTCATCTCGATCAGGTCGATGTCGTCGATGGTCAGGCCGGCCTTGGCGAGGGCCTTGCGGGTGGCCGGGGCGGGGCCGGTGAGCATGATGGTGGGCTCGGAGCCGGACACGGCGGCCGAGACGATCCGGGCGCGGGGCGCCAGACCGTTGCGCTCGCCCGCCTCGCGGGTGCCGATCGCGACGAGCGAGGCGCCGTCGACGATGCCGGAGGAGTTGCCCGCGTGGTGGACGTGGTCGATCTTCTCGATCCAGTGGTACTTCTGCAGGGCGACGGCGTCGAAGCCACCGAGGTCGCCGATGTCCGCGAAGGACGGCTTGAGCCCCGCGAGGGTGTCGGCGGTGGTGCCCGGGCGGACGAACTCCTCGTGGTCCAGGACGACCAGGCCGTTGCGGTCGGTGACGGGGACGACGGACTTCGCGAAGCGACCGTCCCTGATGGCCGCGGCGGCCCGCTCCTGGGAGAGGGCGGCGTACTCGTCCACGTCGCGGCGGGAGAAGCCCTCGATGGTGGCGATCAGGTCGGCGCCGATGCCCTGCGGGACGAAGCCGGTGTCCCAGTTGGTCATCGGGTCGTTGAACCAGGCGCCGCCGTCGGAGGCCATCGGGACGCGGGACATCGACTCCACGCCGCCCGCCAGGACGAGGTCCTCCCAGCCGGAGCGGACCTTGGCGGCGGCCAGGTTGACGGCCTCCAGACCGGAGGCACAGAAGCGGTTCTCCTGTACGCCGGCCACTGTGTCCGGGAGTCCCGCGGCGATGGCCGCGATGCGGGCGATGTCGGAGCCCTGGTCGCCGACCGGGCCGACGACGCCGAGGACGATGTCGTCGATGGTGGCGGGGTCCAGGCCGGGGTTGCGCTCGCGCAGCGCGTTGATCAGGCCGACGACCAGGTCGATCGGCTTGGTGCCGTGCAGGGCGCCGTTGGCCTTGCCGCGGCCGCGCGGCGTGCGGATCGCGTCGTATACGTAAGCTTCGGTGCTCACTGGTCAAGCCTTTCGGAGGGTTCCAAGGGGAGGCCGGCCGGGGAAGGTGGGCCGAGGGAGGGGTCAGGCGAGCAGCGAACGGCCGATGATCTCCTTCATGATCTCGGTCGTGCCGCCGTAGATGGTCTGGATGCGGCCGTCGGTGAAGGCCCGCGCGACCGGGTATTCGCTCATGTAGCCGTACCCGCCGTGCAGTTGCAGGCAGCGGTCGGCGACCCGCTTCTGGAGCTCGGTCGCCCACCACTTGGCCATCGACGCGTGGACGTGGTCCAGCTCGCCGTTGGAGTGGTCGACGATGCAGCGGTCCAGGAACGTACGGGTGACGGCGCACTCGGTGGCCATCTCCGCGATCTCGAACCGGATGTGCTGGAGCTTGGAGAGCGGCCGCCCGAAGGCCTCGCGCTCCTTCACGTAACGGGTGGTGATCTCCAGCAGGTGCTCGGCGGCGGCGATGCCGGCCATCGCTATGCCCATCCGCTCCTGGGCGAGGTTGGTCATCAGGTGGACGAAGGCGCCGTTCAGCTCGCCGAGCAGGTTCTCCTTGGGGACGCGTACGTCGTGGAAGAACAGCTCGGCGGTGTCCTGCGCCTTCTGGCCGATCTTGTCGAGGTTGCGGCCGCGTTCGAAGCCCTCCGTGCCGCGCTCGACCACCAGCAGCGACAGGCCGTGCGCCCCGCCCTCCGGAGTGGTCTTGGCGACCACGATCACCAGGTCGGCGAGGATGCCGTTGGAGATGAAGGTCTTGGAACCGTTGAGCACCCAGTGGTCGCCCCGGTCCTCGGCGCTGGTCCGTATCCCCTGGAGGTCGGAGCCCGCGCCCGGCTCGGTCATCGCGATCGCGGTGATCGTCTCGCCGGAGCAGAAACCGGGCAGCCAGCGCCGCTTCTGCTCCTCGGTGGCGAGCGAGGTCAGGTACGGGCCGATGATGTCGTTGTGCAGGCCGATCGCGAGCCCGGCCGCACCGGCCCGCGTGAACTCCTCAGCGATCACGGCGGCGTACCGGAAGTCGCTGTTCCCGCCGCCCCCGTACTCCTGCGGTACGGCCAGGCCCAGCAGGCCCTGCCGGCCGGCGGCCCGCCAGGCCTCGCGGCTGACGATGCCGTCCTTCTCCCACTGCTCGTAGTGCGGCAGCACCTCCTTGGTGAGGAAGGTGCGGACCGTTTCGCGGAACGCCTCGTGGTCGGCGTCGAAGATGCGGCGTTGCATCGGGGCCCCCTAGAGCCAGCTCTTGACGGTTTCGATCAGCCGGGCCGGCTCGGCGCCGACGGGTGTGACGTTGAGCATGGTGACGCCCGCCTCCCGGAAGGCCTCGACCCGCTCGCGTACGTAACTCTGCGGCCCGCACAGCGTCATGAGCTCGCAGAACTCGTCCGGGACGGCCGCTGCCGCGTCGCGCTTGCGGCCGGAGAGGTAGAGCTCCTGGATCTTCCGGGCTTCCTCCTCGTACCCGTAGGCGACGGCGAGGTCGTTGTAGAAGTTCTTGCCGACGGCGCCCATCCCGCCGACGTACAGGGCGATCTGGGGGCGCGCCAGGTCGCGTACGGCGGCCGCGTCCTCTCCGATCGCGAGCAGGCCCCCGGCCACGGTCTGCAGCGGGCCGAGCGCGGGGTCGCGGCGGGCGGCGCCCTCGGCGAGCGGCGCGCCCCACACGGCGTGCGCCTTCTCCGGGATGAACAGGGTGGGCAGCCAGCCGTCGGCGATCTCGGCGGTCATCCGCACGTTCGCGGGCCCGAGCGAGGCGATGTAGACGGGGACCGCGTCGCGCACCGGCCGGGTGAGGATCTTCAGCGGCTTGCCGTGCCTGCCGCCCAGCGAAGCCGGCAGCGGCATGTCGGTGATGCCGTGGTGGTCGATCGTCTCGCGGCGCCAGATCCGGCGGCACAGCTCGACGGTCTCGCGGGTCCGGCCGAGCGGCCTGTCGTACGGCTTGCCGTGCCAGCCCTCGACGACCTGCGGGCCGGAGGCCCCCAGGCCCAGCAGCGCCCTGCCGCCGGATACCGCGTCGAGCCCGGCCGCCGTCTGGGCGATGAGGGCGGGGGTGCGGGAGTAGACGTTGAGGATGGCCGAGCCGATCTTCATCCGCTCGGTGCGGGCCGCCAGGTAGCCCATGATCGTCGGGGAGTCGAAGCCCCAGGCCTCGGCGACCCACACGGCGTCGAGCCCGGCCGCCTCCAGTGCCGCCGCCTCGTCGGCGGCCCGGCGCGGGTCCCCCGAGTAGTCCAGCATCATGGACAGTTCCATCAGGCGTCCTTCGTGAGCAGGGCCGGTACGTCCCAGTCGGCGGCCACGGACTCGGTGTGCGCGCCCGGCCGGGCGGGTTCGGAGGTGACGCGGGTCGGGGTCGCGGAGAACCGCGGGGCAGGGGCGGGCTGGACGATCCCGCCGAACTCGGTGAAGGTCCCGCGGGCGGCGAGGTGCGGGTGACGCGGCGCCTCGCGCAGCGACAGTACGGGCGCCACGCAGGCGTCGGAGCCCTCGAAGACCGCGGTCCACTCCTCCCGGGTACGGGATTTGAAGCGGGCGGCGACCGTCTCGCGGAGCTCGCCCCAGCGGGCCGGGTCCTTGCGGGCCGGGGCCCCGTCCTTGATGCCGAGCAGCTCGACGAACGTGTCGTAGAACTGCTGTTCCAGCGCGCCGACCGCCATGTACCCGCCGTCTGAGGTCTCGTACGTGCCGTAGAAGGGGCAGCCACCGTCGAGGAGGTTGGCCCCCCGCCGGTCCTGCCAGCCGCCGGCCGCCATCATCCCGTGGATCATCGCGGTGAGGTGTGCGGTGCCGTCGACGATGGCCGCGTCCACGACCTGGCCGGCGCCGCCGGGGGTACGGGCGTGCTGGAGGGCCGCGAGGATGCCGATGACCAGGTAGAGCGAGCCGCCCGCGTAGTCCCCGACCAGGTTGGCGGGGACGGCCGGGGGCCCGCCCGGATCCCCGATCATGCCGAGGGCGCCGGTGACGGCGATGTACGCGATGTCGTGCCCGGCGGTGTGCGCGAGCGGCCCGTCCTGGCCCCAGCCGGTCATCCGGCCGTACACCAGCTTCGGATTGCGCGCGTGGCAGTCCTCGGGGCCGACGCCGAGCCGCTCCGCGACCCCGGGGCGCAGCCCCTCGATCAGGACGTCGGCCCGCTCGACCAGCTCCAGTACGCGGGCGGGGCCCTCGGCGGCCTTCAGGTCGATCAGGACGGACCTCTTGCCGCGGTTGGTGACGTCGTAGGCGGGATCGACCGCGAGGGCGCCACCGCCGGGCCGGTCCACCCGTACGACGTCCGCCCCCAGGTCGGCGAGGAGCATGGCGGCGAACGGGCCCGGGCCGATGCCCGCCAGTTCGACGACGCGCACGCCCGCGAGCGGGCCGCTGCCGGGCACGTTCCCTGTCACTGCCATCGAGCCCCCAGCATCCCTGGCGCCACCACCGCCACTGTGTGACACAACCGATGTAACACCAGTGATGCTAGGAACGCGTTCCACTCAGCACAAGAGCAACCGCTTAGCCGGTTGGCGCGTTTCGCGCATCGAGCCGTCCGCCGAGCCGTGCGTCGAGTTCCTTCAGGTGCCGCTTGAGGGCGACCGTGCGGTAGCTCTCCTCCACCCACTCGCACAGCACGTCGAGGCGCGGCGCCCCCTTCTCCCCCAGCGGTACGGAGACCCAGCCGGCCTTCCCCAGCCCGTACCCGGTCGGCTCCGCCCCGGGCGCGGTCATGGCGTGGCCGTGCAGCGCCTCGTCCTTGAGCTTCACGGAGAGCCCGGGCGGTTGCGGGCCGTCGGTGTTGCCCAGGAACACGAAGATCTTCTTGTTGACCTTCACGACGCAGTCCTCGGGACCCCAGGGAAACTCCTCCGCCGCCTCCGGCAGCCCCCGGGCAAACTCCCGCACCGCCTCCCACTTGCGCACCGCAGCCTTCATGGACGCCTCCACTCAGCACAGGTCACACCTGCTCGCACTCGCAGTCGGTCCTCACGCTAGCGCCGACCCCCGGGCGTCGGCCGGAAAACCGGACCGCGTTCCTCCGGCTAAACCCCTTCCCACCTGCGGAAACTCGCATGGCAAAGGGTGGGGCCGTCTGTACTCTGAGCGGGATTTCAGTCCTGATCAAGGACTCACCGACTTTTTGGGGGGCTCGGTGTCTCATCGCCGAATCGCAGCATCCGCGGCCGTTCTCGCGGCCGGCATCTCACTCGTACCCGTCGTGGCCCACGCGGCCGGCCCGGCCGCCGGCAAGACCCACGGGGTCGCCGCGCCGGACATGAGCAAGGCCGCCGCGCCGAAGTTCACCACGTTCACCAGCCCGGCCGGCCGATCGGCGCGGCAGGCCCCGGCGGCCGGCGGGAGCAAGGCCCCGGCCGCCCCGCAGGCTGCCGAGACCAACCCCGCCCTCGCGGTGGGGCTGCACGCCACGACCACCACCGGGCGCGGCCTGGAGCTGAAGGCCGACATCACGAGCGCGCCCACGACGCTCTCGGTCCACGTCGACTGGGGCGACAACAAGACGACGAACGACTACGCCGCCGGCACCCAGACCGTCACCGAGTCGCACACCTACGACCAGCTCGGCACGTACACGGTCAAGGTGAGCGTCACCGACCAGGCCACCCAGACCGTGGTCTCCAACGACATCGTGGTCACCACGGAGGGGTCGAACTACACCCCGTACGGCCCGACCCGCCTGCTGGACACCCGCGACGGGACGGGCGCGCCGGCGGCCAAGGTGGCCCCGTACTCCTCGGCTCACCTGAAGATCGGCGGGAACGGCGGCATCCCGGCCGGCGTGACCGCGGTGGTCCTCAACGTCACCGCCACCAACACCACCAGCGAGGGCCACGTCACGGCCTTCGCCGACGGCGACGAGCAGCCGAAGACCTCGAACCTCAACTTCGGCCGCGGTCAGACCGTCCCGAACCTGGTCATCGTGCCGGTCGGCGAGAACGGCTACGTCAACCTGTACAACGGCAGCTGGGAGTCGGTCGACCTGGTCGCGGACGTCGCCGGGTACTTCACGCACACCGCGGCCAGCGGCTACACCCCGATGTCGCCGGTCCGCCTCGTCGACACCCGCTCCGGTCTCGGCACCACCAAGGGCCAGGTCCCCGGCCAGGGGACCTTCAGCACCCAGGTCAACGGCGTCAGCGGCGTCTCGGCCGGGGCCACCGCCGTGGCGCTCAACGTGACGGTCACCAACCCCAAGGGCAGCGGCCACCTGACCGTCTACCCGAGCGGGCAGCAGCCGCCGACCGCGTCCAACGTGAACTTCACCCCGGCCAAGACCATCGCCAACTCGGTGATCGTCCCCGTCGGCCCCGACGGCAAGATCAGCGTCCGCAATGGCGGCTGGGACCCGGCCGACGTCATCGTCGACGTCGTCGGCTACTACAGCCCGTACAGCGCGAACGCCTACCTGCCGGTCCAGCCGTTCCGGCTGCTCGACACGCGCGAGTGGGTCTACGGACCGCTGGGCGGCCGCGGCTACGTCCACATGCCCCTCGCCTCGGGGTACCCGCACACCAAGGGGTTCGCCTTGAACACCACGGTGACCAACACCCGCGACACCGGCTTCCTCTCGGTCGCCCCGGACCCGAACACGAAGGAGGACTACGAGAACCACACGAACACCTGGCCGCCCACTCCGACCTCCTCCACCCTGAACTGGACCTACGGCGACACGGTTCCGAACCTGGTCCAGACGAGCACCGGCTCCACCGGCGTCATCGATTACTGGAATCAGAGCGATGGCGACATCGACCTCGTCGTCGACCTTTTCGGTGTCTACACGGACAACTGATACGCACCAGCAAAATGGCTGGTCACAGCGGTTCGGGGGCGGTCTTCGGGCCACCCCCGGTCCGCCGGCGGCAGATCTGCGCGCTTAAGGCGGGGGCCCGTAAGCGGAAGCTCAGTGGCTATGTAATCTGAGCGGACTTTCAGCCCTGGCCAAGGGCTCACGGATCCATAGGGGGCTCGGTGTCCTACCGCCGACTCGCAGCTTCTGCCGCCGTCTTCGCAGCCGGCATTTCTCTTATACCGGGCATGGCGCACGCGGCTGGCCAGGCCACCGGCGATGCCCACGGCGTCAGCAAGCCCGACCTCACCCAGGCCGGCCCGACGAACGGCGCCAAGTTCACCAGCCCCGCAGACCGGTCGACCCGGCAGACCGCGCAGTCCGCGCCGGCCACCAAGAGCGGAACGGCGGCCGCCCCCATGACGGCCGCGCCCATGACGGAGACCGCCGGCGCGAACCCGACCCTCGCCGTCGGCCTGGAGGCCTCCCCCACCACGGCGCACGCGATCACGCTGGAGAGCTCCATCACCAGCGCGGCCACCCCGCTCGACGTCAGCGTCGACTGGGGCGACGGGGCCGTCACCGCCGCCTCGGCCGCAGGTACCCAGGTCGTGGTGTCGGAGCACACCTACGCGGAACTCGGCACCTACACCGTCAAGGTCACCGTGACGGACCAGGCCGCCAACACCGTGGTCACCAACGAGGTGGCCGTCAAGACCGGGGGCTCGGACTACACCCCGTACGGCCCGACCCGCTTGCTGGACACCCGCAACGGCACCGGCGCCCCGAAGACCAAGGTCGCCCCGTACAGCTCCGCGCACCTGAAGATCGGCGGCAACGGCGGCATCCCCGCGGGCGTGACCGCGGTCGTCCTCAACGTCACCGCCACCAACACCACCAGCGGCGGCCACGTCACCGCCTTCGCCGACGGCGACGAGAAGCCCAGCACGTCGAACGTCAACTTCGTGCCCGGCCAGACCGTCCCGAACCTGGTCATCGTGCCGGTCGGCGAGAACGGCTACGTCAACCTGTACAACGGCGGCTGGGAGTCGGTCGACCTCATCGCCGACGTCACCGGCTACTTCACGCAGACCGCGTCCAGCGGCTACACCCCCCTCGCGCCGCAGCGCTTCGTCGACACCCGCAGCGGCACGGGCACCGCCAAGGGCCAGCTCGCCGGCTACGGGTCCTTCAGCACCCAGATCAGCGGCCTCGGCAAGGTCCCGGCCTCCGGCGTCACCGCCGTGGCGCTCAACGTGACCGTCACCAACCCGAAGAGCGACGGCCACCTGACCGTCTACCCGAGCGGCCAGCAGGCGCCGACCGCGTCCAACGTGAACTTCACCACGGGCCAGACCATCGCCAACTCGGTGATCGTCCCCGTCGGCCCCGACGGCAAGATCAGCGTCCGCAACGGCGGCTGGAACCCGGCCGACGTCATCGTCGACGTCGTCGGCTACTACAGCCCCCAGAGCAAGGGCTCGTACCTGCCGTTCACGCCGGAGCGCATGATCGACACCCGCGACCCCAAGGACCCGGTCTACGGCCCCCTGGCCGGCCGCGACTACATCTACACGGCGATGTCCGAGCCCGGCTCCGGCGTCACGGGCTTCGTGCTGAACACCACGGTGACCAACACCAAGGACAGCGGCTTCCTCGCCGTCGCCCCGGACCCGAACACGCTGGACGAGTACGACAACGACGCGGCGAGCCAGCCGACCCCGCCCGGCTCCTCGACCCTGAACTGGACGACGGGCAAGACCGTTCCGAACCTGGTCCAGGCGAGCACCGGCTCCAGCGGCCTCATCGACTTCTGGAACCAGAGCGACGGCAACGCCGACCTCATCGTCGACGTCTTCGGCATGTACCAGGAGAACTGATCCACCGACAGGTGATCATTCGCACGCCGAAGAACAGCGCCCCGGGAACGGCCGTCCAGGCCCGGCCCGGGGCGCTGTTCTTCCAGCACCGGCCGCGGGTTAGCCTCAGCCACCGACACGAGCGCGGAGGAGCCGTGATGAACGCAGAGAACCGGCAGGCCGACGAGTCCGCGGGACGTGACCGGACCCCCGAACGGGCCCATGACCTGGTGCTCTTCGGGGCGACCGGATTCGTCGGGGCCCTGACCGCCGAGTACCTCGCCGCGCACGCCCCCACCGACTGCCGGTGGGCCCTCGCCGGCCGCGACCTCGGCAAGCTGGAGCGGCTGCGCGAGCGGCTGACCGAACTCGACCCCGGGTGCGCGTCGCTGCCGCTGCTCCTCGTGGACGCCGGGGACGCGGCAGCCGTACGGGACCTGGCCGCCTCGACCCGGGTCCTGGCCACGACCGTCGGACCGTACGTCCTGTACGGGGCCGAGCTGGTCGCCGCCTGCGCCGCGGCGGGCACGGACTACGTGGACCTCACCGGCGAGCCGGAGTTCGTGGACCGGACGTACGTCCGGCACGACGCCCGGGCCCGGGAGACCGGCGCACGGCTCGTGCACGCCTGCGGCTTCGACTCGATCCCGGCCGACCTCGGCGCCTACTTCACGGTGGCGCAACTGCCGGAGGGCGTCCCGCTCCGGGTGGACGGGTTCATGCGGTCCAACGCGGCCTTCTCCGGCGGAACCCTCGCCTCCGCCCTGACCGCCATGGGCCGCGGGCCGCAGACCCTGGCCGCGGCGCACGAGCGCCGACTGCACGAGCCCCGGCTCCCGCAGCGGCGTGTACGAGGACCCCTGGGCGCACCGCGGTACAGCCGGGAGACCGGCACCTGGGCACTGCCGCTGCCGACCCTGGACCCCCGGATCGTGACCCGCTCGGCGGCCGCACTGGAGCGGTACGGGCCGGACTTCCGCTACCGGCAGTACGCCTCGGTCAAGCACCTCCCGGTCGCCGTCGGCGGTGTGGCCGCGATCGGCGCGACTGTGGCGCTGGCGCAGCTCCCGGCCGCGCGGCGCCGACTGATGAGTCGCTGGGAGCCGGGCAGCGGCCCGGACGCGGAGCGCCGGGCCCGCAGTTGGTTCACGGTCCGCTTCGTGGGCGAGGGCGGCGGCCGGCGCGTGTTCACCGAGGTCTCGGGCGGCGACCCGGGCTACGGGGAGACCGCCAAAATGCTGGCGGAGTCGGCGCTGTGCCTCGCCTACGACGCCCTACCGGAGCGGGCGGGCCAGCTCACCACGGCCGTGGCGATGGGCGACGCCCTGCTGGACCGGCTCCAGAAGGCCGGCATCCGCTTCCGGGTGGTGGCGGTGCGGTAAGGCCGGAGGCCGGTCAGGAGGCGGCTTCGCGCAGCGCCCGCCTGCACAACGAGTCGGCGTGCCGCGTGGACTCGGGGATCCGGAAGCGGGGGCTCAGCGCGAGGGCGTGGGCGCAGGCGTTGTCGAGCGAGACCCGGTGCCCCACGGAGACGTACACCGGCTTGATCCCGTCCTGCGTGCGCAGCGCCCGCCCGACGACGGCGCCGTCGGCCGCGACCAGCGGCGCGGCGTCGCCGCGCCGGGCGCCGGGCTCCTCGTAGGTGAACGTGAACGGGTTCTTGGCGACCCCGATGCTCGGCAGCCCGGTGACCACCCCGAGGTGGCAGGCGAGACCGAAGCCGCGGGGGTGGGCGAGCCCGTAGCCGTCGCAGACGACCAGGTCGGGGGCCGCGCCGAGCGCGTCCAGCGCGGCCAGCACGGTGGGCAGCTCCCGGAAGGCGAGGAGCCCGGGCACGTACGGGAAGCTGACGTGCCCGACGGCGGTCGCCTCCTCGACGACCTCCAGGGTGGCGGCGTCGAGGACGACGGCCGCGGCGGCGACCAGGTCGCGCTCGTCGTCGTAGGCGACGTCCACGCCCGCGACCAGCCCCCGCCCGGGCGGCGGGCCGGACTCGTCGAGTACGACCTGACTGCGAAGTTCGTCTTGTATCGCCCGGGCCTCGGCCTCGTCGGCGGGGGTCTTTGCGCTCGTCATGATGGTGCGAGAGTAGCCTGACGATCATGTTCGTCATGGAGCTCACCTACACCGCACCCATCGAAGCCGTCGAAGAGGAGCTGGACGCCCACATCGCCTGGCTGGACGGCTACTACGCCTCGGGCGTCTTCATCGCCTCGGGCCGCAAGGTCCCGCGCGAGGGTGGCATCGTCCTGGCTGCGGGCGTCTCCCGCGCGGAGATCGAGAAGATCGCGTCGGAAGACCCGTTCACCGTGGCCGGCGTCTGCTCGTACCGCATCACGGAATTCATCGCGACGAAGACGTCCGCGGACCTGGCGGCGGTACGGGAGAACCCGGCGGTGTAGGTCTTGGTGGCGGGTTGCGGGTTGCGGGTTGCGGTCGCTCGGTGGTGGGTGCCGGAGGGCGGGGGTCGGGTTGGTCGGCGTCGGTGACATCGGGCGGGATCCTGGGGGCGGGGTCTGAGTGGGGCGGGGTCGGGAGAGTGTCCGGGGGGTTCAGTTCCAAGCCATTGCCGATCAGAGATGCTGGCCGGGGCCCCCTGTCATCCGTGTCCAACCCACCAGAATGACTGAGCAGGGCCGATGACGGGGGCGCGGGGAGGACCATGTCTCCCATTCGGGTCCCATAGAAGCCCGTCCAGAACCCAGGCCGGTTCAAGCCACACTCGGCAGCAGCGAGAAGCCCATGTGGGTAGGTGTGGGCCGGCAGACGCGTCAGATCGCTACGCGCTCCTCCCGGCTTAGCGTCCGGCGACCGTCCGTGGCCGCTCATAAGCCGCCCATGCGTCGATTGTGAAGCCCCTTGGGGGCGTCTGCGGGCTGCTTGGAGGCGAATAGACGGCGAGCCGGAGTCTGCTGCTGGATTTCTCGGCCCCTCACTCCGTCAGGGCGTCTTTTGTCTCTCAACCGGCCACCAAAGGGGCAAACGGGGCGCTGTCGCCCGCTTGGGGGGTCTGTGGCGGTCGTGGGCGGCCTATGACCGGGCGCCCCGATGGCGGGCATGGTCAGGCCGGCTGCCACAGTTCGATCCGATTGCCCTCGGGATCGGTGACCCAGCCGAATCGGCCGACGCCTTCCATGTCCTGAGTCTCCTGGGCCACGTCCGCCCCCTTGGCGCGCAATTGCGCCAACATCGCGTCCAGGTCGCGGACACGGAAGTTGAGCATGGTCTGTTGGGTGCGGGATCCGAAGTATTCGGTCTCGGACTCGAACGTCGCGAACACCGTCGCTCCCGCCTCCTGGCGCCACAGACTGTGCTCATCGGCATCCAGCCCCAGGCAATCGCGGTACCAAGCATTCAGGGCCCCCGGGTCGGTGGCTCGCATGAAGTACCCGCCGATTCCAAGCACACGTTCCATCCCGTCATCTAACCAGGACGGCGATCAGGCCCGTCTCGATCACGGAGGAAGTCGTCGTGTCCCACCCCGGACGGCCGCCGGACGCCAAGCGGAGAGAAGCGCGTAGCGATCTGATGCGTCTGCCGGCCCACACCTACCGGCACGGGCTTCTCGCCGCTGCCGAGTGCGGCTTGAACCGGCCTGGGTTCCGGACGGGCCTTCTGTCGGCCCGAACGGGGGGGGATGGACAGGGGGCCCCGGCCAGCATCTGTGATCAGGGCATATTGGAATCCGAACCCCCCGGCCATCCTTCGGGGGCTTCCCGACAGTCTTTGGCATTCCGGGACGTGACGGCCAGTCAAGGGTGGAGCGCAGCGACATCGCGAAGCGACGCGACGAAGGAGCGCCCTTGACGGGCCGGCACGGCACGGAAGGACAGTGGACTGGCGGGACGCCCCCGGACACTCTCCCGACACCGAGTCGACAGACCCCGCCCCTGACCCCGACCGACACCCACCAACCCCAACCCCCGGAGCCCCCGTGCACGACGCCACCGCCACCGCCGCACCCATCCCCGCGCCCGTCCCGCCCCGCCCCGCCGTCCCCGCCGATGTTCCCGAGTTGGTCCGGCTCCGGGGGGTGGCTCTCGCTGCCCTCGGGATGGATCCCGGGCCCCTCGACGCCGCCTGGCGGGGTGTCGCCCGCGGATGGCTCCTCGAACGGATCGACGAACGCCCCGACGTGCACTGCCTGGTCGTCGGCGGGGCGCCCGGCGAGCCCCTGCTGGCCACCGGGATGGCCTGGATCACGTACCACCTGCCCAGTCCCCGGTGGACCGACGGGCGCCGCGGCTACCTCGACGGGATCGTCACCGACGACGGTGCCCGCGGACGGGGCCACGGCCGGCGGATAGTCGACGGGCTCACCGCCTGGCTGAACGGCAACGGGATCCACTACATCCAGCTGCACGCCAGCTCCGACGGTGAACCCGTCTACAAGGCGGCGGGTTTCGAAATGGGCCGCTACCCGGGAATGGACCTGTTCACCACCCCACGGGACGCCCGGCAAGGAACCCCGCACGCCTGACGGTCCGCCAGGAGCGTTACGGCCGTCGGAGCCGTTCCAGGCGCGCCACCCGCCCCTTCTCCCCCGCCGCCCAACACGCGCCGTCGGCCGTGCAGTCGATCGTGTCGAACGATCCCGCCTCCAGCGGCCGCCAGTTCCGGCCTCCGTCGGTCGTCACGTCCGTGCCGGTCGGGCCCACGGCCAGGGCCGCGCCGCGCAGGTGCGGGAGCCAGGCCGCGCCCGAGCGGTACGCGGGCGGCGGGGTGGGGGCCGGGCGCCAGGTGCGGCCCGCGTCCGCCGATACGGCGGCGGCGTGCAGGGACGCCTCGCCGGTGCGGTAGTCGCCGCCGACTGCGAGGCCCGTCGTACGGTCGCGGAAGGCCAGGGCGAAGACTCCCTTGGCCGGGTCGCCCGCCGGGATGCCCGATTCGGCGACGCGCCAGGTGCGGCCGCGGTCCGCCGAGTGCAGGATCCGGGCGGACGCGCCGCCGCCCGTGGCCAGCCAGACGTCCCGTGATCCGGCGCTCACCAGGCACTGGCCGCTGGCCGCGAAGCCCGCTTCGCCGGGCAGGGCGTCCGGCATGCCCTGGCTCGGCAGCACCGCCCAGCTGCGGCCCCCGTCGTCCGTCGACAGGATCCGGAACCTGCCGTCCACCGGGTCGCTCATGGCCAGCCCGTGCCGGGAGTCGAAGAAGGTGAGGCAGTCGTAGAAGGCGCGCGGGTCGGCATTGCGGAAGGCTTCGGTCCAAGTGGCGCCACCGTCCTCGGTGCGCAGTACCCGCGACGCCTCGCCCTCCCCGATCGAGAGGGCCACCGCGCGCCGGGCGTCGAAGGCCTCGATGTCGCGCAGCTCCAGGCCCTCCCGGACCGCGCCCGGCGGTGAGACGTCACGCCAGGTGCGGCCGCCGTCGACGGTGCGCAGCACCGTGCCCTTGGAGCCGGCCACCCAGGCCGTGGAGCGGCTGACAGCCGCCAGTCCGCGGAAGCGGGCGTCCTTGCCGGTGTCCTTCACCGCCCAGCCCACGCCGCGCAATCCCTGTACGTCCGCCGCGTCCACCCCGTCCGCCCTGTCCGTCCCGTCCGTCCCGCTGTCCGCGTGGGCCGGGGCGGCCAGCAGACCCAAGGCCAGAGCCGCCGCGAACATGCCAACTCCCAGAAGTCTCATGGCGCCGGAAGCTAATGCACCCCGGATTCGGCGTCCAGGGTGCGTCCGTGCCGCCGCGTTCCTAGGCTGAGGCCATGCCCTCCAAGGAACCCAAGGCCTACGACGGCAAGCGGATCACCGTCACCTACGACACCGGGCGGTGCCTGCACGCCGCCGAATGCGTGCACGGCCTGCCCGAGGTGTTCGACTCGGGTCAGCGGCCGTGGGTCCAGCCGGACGGCGCCGAGCCGGAGCGGGTCGCCGAGGTGATCCGCCGGTGCCCCTCGGGCGCGCTGCAGTACCGGCTCGCCGACGACGGGCCGGCCGAGGAACCGGATCGGCCGACCACGGTCGTGCGGTCGCCCGCCGGCCAGCTGGTGATGCGCGGCGATCTGCGGGTGACGGCCTCCGACGGAACCGTCCGGCGGGAGACCAGGGCGATGCTTTGCGCTTGTGGAGTGAGCGGGAACCAGCCGTTCTGTGATCACTCCGGGGCGTGTGGCGCCGACTGAGACCCCTGACCGCGCAACCCTCATGCCGTCACTCTGTGCGATCAAACGGACGCGTTCCAGCCAATCGGTGACACAGCTCACGTCAGTTCGCATGCACGGATTTGCCGATTCCGGCGTCTATCCGGTTGCCGGGTTCCACCCATGCCCGGCAGCAGATCCGCCGCAAGGGAGCGAGCCTTGATCACTGTTATCGAGCAGGCCGTGCAGGCCCGTCTGGTCGCCACCGCGCCGAAGGTCGAGACCGTGCCCGTCACGCTCTGCTACGACCGTGCGGATCCCTTCGCCGTGCGCATGGCCTTCCCCGCTCCGGCCACCCTTGAGGGCATCGAGGTTTCGTGGACCTTCGCGCGCGAGCTCCTCGAATCGGGGCTGGACCGCCCGACGGGCTGGGGCGACGTGCGGGTACGGCCCCACGACACGGACCGGACCACGATCGAGTTCCACGCGCCCGAGGGGGTGGCGATCGTGCTGATGCAGACGGCCGAACTCCACCGGTTCCTGGAACGGGCCGCGACGGTCGTGCCGCCGGGGCTGGAGCACCTGTACCTCGACATGGACCACAGCCTCGCCGAGCTGATGCGCGACCCCCACTGAGGCGGCCCGGTTTATTCGTTTGCGGGCGGCCCGGGCCGCCCGTAGCTTCGTAGGCGCCCCATTGCCGCCGAAACGGAGTAGGACATTGCTCGTCCGAGGTTGAGACACCGACCGACCCCCTTTCACCGTCACATGTGACCGTCCGTCGGCTGTCTCCCCGTGTTGCACGCACCACTCACGCAACCTGGAGGCCTCCATGAGCCATGCCCCTGTTTTCATCACTTGCTCCGCCCTGTCCTTCGACTGGCCCGACGGCACCCCAGTCTTCGAAGACTTCCAGCTGACCGCCGGCCCCGGCCGTACCGGCCTGATCGGGCTCAACGGCTGCGGGAAGTCCACCCTGCTGAAGCTCCTCGCGGGCGAACTGACCCCGTCCGACGGCCAGGTGGCCGTGGCCGGCTCCATCGGCTACCTCCCGCAGAGCGTCACCCTCGACACCGACCTGCGCGTCGACGAGGCGCTCGGCATCCGCGCCACCCGCGCCGCCCTGCACGCCATCGAGGCGGGAGAGACCACCGAGGCGAACTTCGCCACGGTCGGCGACGACTGGGACGTCGAGGAGCGGGCCCTGGCCACGCTCGACCAGCTCGGACTCGCCCGGATCGGCCTGGACCGCGCCGTCGGCGAACTGTCCGGCGGTGAATGCGTGTTGCTGCGCCTCGCGGCGCTACTGCTCTCCCGGCCCGACGTCCTGCTGCTGGACGAGCCGACGAACAACCTGGACCTACGGGCCCGGCGCCGCCTGTACGCGGCGGTCGAGTCCTGGTCCGGGGTGATGTTCCTGGTCAGTCACGACCGGGAGCTGCTGGAGCGGGTCGACCAGATCGCCGACCTGCACGACGGCGAAGTCCGCTGGTACGGCGGGAACTTCACCGCGTACGAGGAGCAGCTCGCCGCCGAGCAGGACGCGGCCGAGCGGATGGTCCGGGTCGCGGAGGCCGACGTGCAGCGGCAGAAGCGGGAACTTTCCGACGCGCACGCCAAGTTGGCGCGGCGCAAGCGGTACGGCCAGAAGATGAACGACCAGAAGCGCGAGCCGAAGATCGTCATGGGTGCCCGCAAGCGTGCGGCGCAGGAGTCGGCCGGCAAGCACCGCATCATGCACACCGAGAAGCTGGCGCAGGCCAAGGAGCGCCTCGACCAGGCCGTGGATGCGGTCCGGGACGACGACGAGATCCGGATCGAACTGCCCGCCACCCAGGTCCCTCCGGGGCGCCGGGTGCTCACCCTGAGCAATGTGCACCTGGCGCACGGGGCCACGGTGGAGGGCGAGTGGGAGCTGCGCGGTCCGGAGCGGATCGCGCTGGTGGGCGGCAACGGCTCGGGCAAGACGACCCTGCTGCGCACGATCGCGGGGCTGCTCGCGCCGGCGTCCGGGGAGGCGGTGACGCACGTGCCCGTGCGGTTCCTGCCGCAGCGGTTGGACGTGCTGGACGAGAGCCGTTCGGTGGTGGAGAACGTGGCGCGGTTCGCCCCGCACGCCTCGAACAACCTGATCCGGGCACGGCTCGCGCACTTCCTGTTCCGGGGCGGCCGGGCGGACCGGCCGGCCGGCACCCTGTCGGGCGGCGAACGGTTCCGGGCGGCGCTGGCGGCGCTGCTGCTGGCGGAGCCGGCTCCGCAGCTGCTGATGCTGGACGAGCCGACGAACAACCTGGACCTGGCGAGCGTGCGGCAGTTGACGGGCGCGCTGGAGTCGTACGAGGGCGCGCTGCTGGTCGCGAGCCACGACGTGCCGTTCCTGGAGTCGATCGGGATCACCCGGTGGCTGTTGCTCGACGGTGAGCTGAAACCGACCACGGCCGAGGAGGTGCGGGAGGCCCTGTGGAACGAGTGACGGCGCGACCGCGGCCGCCGATCCGACGGCTAGGGCGACGGCGGCATCGGCAGTAGGGCCCAGGCCTTGGCGCCTCCCACGGGGGTGAGGACGGGGGTGAGCCCCCAGTCGCCGCCGCAGGCCTCGACGGCGGCGGCGAGCAGCCACATCCCCCGGCTGCGCCGGCCGCGGCACTCCTCGCTCGCCTCGGGCGAGGAGTGCGCCGGGTGCTGGTCGTAGAGCACGACGCGCAGGGCGTCGAACTGCCAGCGGACGTTCAGCAGCATCTCCTTGCCGGGCGTGAACCGGTGGGCGCACGCGACGAGCTCGGAGGCGGCGAGTGCCGCGGTGTCGCAGAGGCAGGGCAATCCGTGTCGGGTCAGCAGGGACCGCACGCCGGAGCGGGCACTGCCTGCGCAGTACGCGCTGCCGGGCAGGCGTATCGAATGGTTCAGCGCCGCCGCCTCGCGCGGGATCCGCCGGATCTCGCGGGCCGGTCGCAGGTCGCGGAGGGTGCCCGTCATCGTGCTGCTCCAGGATTGACGAATGCGTCGGGGCGGGCACCGGGTCGCCCGCTGTGAGACGTGCACTACCGACCGTAGCTCAACGCGGAACTCGGCGCGCCGGACGCTCCGCGCCGGTCCGTGCGTCAAGGCGGGTGTCGCCGACCACCTGCCGGCGTGACTTTCGCTCGGCGGCATCCTTCCGGCGCCCCCTCAAACTGCATAGATAACCGGATGTAACCGGTCATATGAACGCCTGGGGCTTGGCTGGCTCTCACGCTCCGCTTAACCTACGGAGTCGTAGGCTACGGAACCGTAGGTAATTCGCTTTGTCCCCAGGAGCACCCGTGACGATCACCTCTCCCCACCTCGGCAGCTCGGAGGCGTGGACCGACGCCAAGCTGCTGTACGCGCTGGAAGAGGTGGTCGAGAAGGAGCTCAACCGCCATCTGAAGGTCACCAAGGACTGGATGCCCCACGAGTACGTCCCGTGGAGCGACGGGCGGAACTTCCCGGCCCTCTTCGAGGACGGCGAGGCCTGGGACCCGCAGCAGTCCAAGGTCACCGATATCGGCAAGATCGCGCTGGTCGTGAACCTGCTGACCGAGGACAACCTCCCGAGCTACCACCACGAGATCGCCACGCTCTTCGGGCGCAACGGCGCCTGGGGCACCTGGGTGCACCGTTGGACGGCCGAGGAGGGCCGCCACGGCATCGTGATGCGCGACTACCTGCTGGCCTCGCGCGCCGTGGACCCGGACAAGCTCGAAGAGTTCCGCATGCAGCACATGTCGGAGGGCTTCGAGTCCGACAACCGCCACTCGATGCTGCACTCGGTGGCGTACGTGGCCTTCCAGGAGCTCGCGACCCGCATCTCGCACCGCAACACCGGCCACCAGTCCGGTGACCCGGTCTGCGACCGGATGCTGGCCCGCATCGCGCAGGACGAGAACCTGCACATGATCTTCTACCGCAACCTGCTGGGCGCCGCCTTCGAGATCGCCCCGGACCTGACGATGCAGGCCGTGCGGGACGTCGTGGTCAACTTCCGGATGCCCGGACACGGCATGCCCGGCTTCGAGCGGATGGCCGCCCAGATGGCGATCGGCGGGGTCTACAACCTGCGGATCCACCACGACGACGTACTGAGCCCCGTGATCCGCTTCCTGAAGATCATGGACATCGACGGTCTCGGCCCCGACGGTCAGCAGGCGCAGGAGGAGCTGGGCCTGTTCATGAACGGCCTGGACTCCGAGGCCCGCAAGTTCGACGAGAGGCTGGCCGCCCGCGCGGCCCGCATCGCGGCGCGCAAGGCCTGACCCCTGGCCGTCGGCCGCACCCGTCGTTGCCCGCTCGGGCGGCCGACTCCGAAACCCCGGCAGAGCCGTACTCTGCCGGGGTTTCGTGCTCTGCCGGGGCTCGCGCCGTCGCCCCGGTGCGGTCAGCTGCGAGGGCGCAGGGCCAGGCGCTCCGACTCGGAGAGGCCGCCCCAGACGCCGAAGCGCTCGTCGTTGGCCAGGGCGTACTCCAGGCATGCCGCGCGGCTCTCGCACGCCCCGCACAACCGCTTCGCGTCCCGCAGGGACGAACCGGGCTCCGGGAAGAAGAAGCCCGGCCCCGTCTGGGCGCACAGCGCGAGGTCGTACCAGGCGGGCGCGGCGGTGGCGGAGGCGGAGACGGTGGTGGAGACGGTGTTCATCGACATGCCGGAGATCCTCACCGCCGCGGATGGACGTCCGATCAACGACTGATCAACATCCGTTCAGCACGGCACCCGCCGCCGCCGACGGCCGCTCCGCATCGCGCTCGGTCCCCGCGCTCGGTCCCCGCGTTCAGTCCTCGTGCTCGGTGTCCTCGTGCTTGGCGCGGCTCGGCTGGACGCGCTTCGGCTCGCCCGGCATCTTCGGGTAGTCCGGCGGGTACGGCATGTCGCCGAGGCCGTGGTCGTGTTCGTGGCGCTCGGCCAGTTCCAGGGCCGTGTCGAGGGTGAAGGCGTGGTCGTCCATGTCCGCGTGCAGGTCGCCGAGTTCGGAGTAGCGTGCGGGCATCGTGGTGATGTCGAAGTCGCGGGGCTCGGCCGAGTCGATCTCGTCCCAGCGCAGCGGGGCCGACACCGGGGCGTGCGGGCGCGGGCGTACGGAGTAGGCGGAGGCGATCGTGCGGTCCCGGGCGGTCTGGTTGTAGTCGACGAAGATCCGCTCGCCGCGCTCCTCCTTCCACCAGGCCGTGGTCACCTTGCCGGGCATCCGCTGTTCCAGCTCGCGGCCGATCGCGATCGCGCAGCGCCGGACCTCGGTGAACGTCCAGCGCGGCTCGATCGGGACGAAGACGTGCAGCCCGCGTCCGCCCGAGGTCTTGGGCCAGCCGCGCATTCCGAGGTCCTCCAGTACGTCGCGCAGTTCGTGGGCGCAGATCACCGCGTGGTGGTAGTCGGTGCCCGGCTGCGGATCCAGGTCGATGCGCAGTTCGTCGGGCCGGTCGGTGTCCTCGCGGCGCACCGGCCAGGGGTGGAAGGTCAGGCAGCCCAGGTTCGCGGCCCACAGGACGGCGGCCGGCTCGGTGGGGCAGATCTCGTCGGCCGTGCGCCCGCTGGGGAACTCGATGTGCGCGGTCGGGATCCAGTCCGGCAGGTTCTTCGGGGCCCGCTTCTGGAAGAAGGACTCGCCCTCGACCCCCTCGGGGTAGCGCTCCAGGGTGGTGGGCCGGTTGCGCAGGGCGCGCGTGATCCCGTCGGCCACGGCCAGGTAGTACTGCGCCACGTCCAGCTTCGTCAGGCCCCGCTCGGGGAAGTAGACCTTGTCCGGGCTGGACAGCCGTACGGTCCGCCCGCCCGCGTCCAGCTCGATCGCATTACCGGATGCACCCATGTGCGCCACGGTAGGCGGCCCCCGCCAGGTGCGCATACCGGGCGGGGGCGGACGTACCACCGCAGAATCTAAGACATGGATCTGCCCGTGATGCCGCCCGTGAAGCCGATGCTCGCCAAGTCGGTGACCAAGATCCCGCCGGGTATGCAGTACGAGGCCAAGTGGGACGGTTTCCGGGCCGTCGTGCACCGCGACGGCGACGAGGTGGAGATCGGCAGCCGCACCGGCAAGACCCTGACCCGGTACTTTCCCGAGCTGGTGACCGCGCTGAAGGACAACCTGCCGGACCGCTGCGTGATGGACGGCGAGATCGTCATCGTGCACGCCGGGCGGCTCGACTTCGACCGGCTGACCGAGCGGATCCATCCCGCGCAGTCCCGCGTCGACATGCTGGCGCGGACCACCCCCGCCAGCTTCGTCGCCTTCGATCTGCTCGCACTCGGCGACGAGGCGCTCCTCGACACCCCGCTCGCCGACCGCCGCACCGCCCTCGTCGACGCACTGTCCACCGCTCGACCCCCCGTCCACCTCGCGCCCGCGACCACCGATCCCGCCCTCGCGCAGGAGTGGTTCGAGCGGTTCGAGGGCGCCGGGCTCGACGGGGTGATCGCCAAACCGCTCGATCTCCCCTACCGGCCCGATGCCCGCCTCATGTTCAAGATCAAGCACGAGCGTACGGCCGACGTCGTCATCGCGGGCTTCCGTTTCCACAAGAGCGGTCCGATCATCGGATCGCTGCTCCTGGGCCTCCACGACGTCCACGGGGCCCTCCAGCACGTGGGCGTCTGCGCCGCCTTCCCCATGAAGCGCCGCGCCGAGCTGGTGGACGAGCTCGCACCGCTGCGGATGGCCGACGCCACCGGCCACCCGTGGGCCGCCTGGGCCGAGGAGTCCGCCCACGAGAGCGCCCGGCTGCCCGGCGCGCAGAGCCGCTGGACCGGCAAGAAGGACCTCTCCTGGGTGCCGCTGCGCCCCGAGCGCGTCTGCGAGGTGGCGTACGACCACATGGAGGGCGACCGCTTCCGGCACACCGCCCAGTTCCGCCGCTGGCGGCCCGACCGGACGCCGGAGAGCTGTACGTACGCCCAGCTTGAGGAGGTCGTCGGCTACGACCTCGCCGACGTCCTCGGCCCGCCCGCCGGCGCGTAGGCCCGCCCGTCATCCCGCCGTCAGCTTCTCCCACGCCTCCCGGTCCGGGCCCACCGCGTTCGGCGCGTACCCGGGCCGGGCCGCCAGCCAGCGCGCCACCCGGGCCCGGACCTCCGGGTCCGCGTACGCCCGCTCCGGCGGCTCGGCCAGGTGCCTCACCCGCGCCCGCGCCCGCATCACCTCGGGGTCCTCCAGGGCGCACTCGAACAGCGCGGCCACCTCGCGCGCCGTCCCCGTCCGCCCCGCCCGGGTCGCGAACCGTTCGCCGATGGCCGCGTCGGCCACCACCTGGAAGTCGAACCACGGCTTCAGCGTGCGCACGGCCCACGCGTGGTACTCGGCCGCGAACCGTACCGATCCCGGGTCCCGGTGCGCCGTACGGGCCACCCTGCGGGCGGCCCACAGCGCGAGCGAGGTGCCCTGTCCGAGCGTCGGGTTCGTGTGCGTGATCGCGTCCCCGACCGGGACCAGCCCGGTCGCCACCGGCCCCTGCTCGTCGACCAGAGCGCTCCACCGGTTGTCCAGGCTCGCCGTGGCAAGTACTCCGGACAGCGGTTCGGCGCCCAGGTCCAGCCAGGCCGCACCGGGCGGGAAGGCCCGGGCGGCGGCCTCGAAGACGGCCGGGTCGCGCAGCGCGGAGCGGGTGGTGTCGGTGGTGTGGACGAACAGGGTCACGGCGAACACCCGGTTGTCGGCCGGGAAGACGGCGCACCCGGCGAAGGCGCCGCCGGTCACCGTCCAGGGCCGGCGCGGGCCCTCGTCCGTCCCCTCGGGCAGCCGGTACCAGCGGCAGAAGTACGCGAGCCCCGTGCGGTGCCGTTCCACGGCCGCCGGTCGACAACCCGCCGCGGCCAGCAGGCGTTCGACACCTCCGCGCCGTCCGCCCGCGTCCACGACGAGGTCCGCCGCACGGGCGCCGGCCGGGGTGGTCACGCCCGTCACCCGGACCGCGGCGGCTCCCGGCTCGGTCAGCAGCCCGGTCACCGGCTCCCCGTGGTGCATGACGGCCCCCGGTTCGCCTCGCAGGGCGGTGGCCAGCGCGCTCTCCAGCACGATGCGCCGGGCCTGGAGCATGACGAGGTCCTCGTCGCCGGGCCGCTCCGGCGGCCGTACGTCGAACCAGTCCAGCTCGTGCCGTTCGCGGGCGCCGAGCCGCAGCATCTCCGCGTGCACGTCGGGCAGCTCGTCGCGCAGGAGGGTGCGGGCCGCACCGAGCAGGGCGTGCGGCTGCGTGGCCTGCGGGACGCCCGGCCGGTGCCAGCCGAAGAAGTCCCGGTCGAGCGCGGCGCCGGGAGCGCGCGTGTCGCGTTCGAACAGTTCGGCGGTGTGTCCGTGCCGCGCTGCGAGCAGCGTGGTCGCCAGGCCTCCCACGCCCCCGCCGATGACCAGCACATGTGCCATTGCGTGCCCCCCGAGCCTCTGAGCCGATGAACGGTACGAAGATCAGACCGCTGAGAGCCTGCACGGACGCACCCTGGCCGAAACCCGCACACCTGTCCGACGCGTCCGCCCGACGCCTCCGCCCGACGCGTTACGCCGGGCCCGCGCCGCCCCGCCGCGCACGGTGGGCTTCGAGGGCCGTGCGGGCCTGCGCCTCGCACAGGTCGGTGTTGACCGACACCGCCGCCCGCACGCCGGCCGCCGCCGCACCGGCCAGCTGCTCCAGGGGGCCGGCCACGTTCCCGGCCGCCCAGACGCCGCGCAGCGCGGTGGCACCGGTCTCCGGATCCGCTTCCAGGCAGGTGCCGATCGCCACCCCGGCCCGCTCCACCGTGACGACGGGCAGCCCGAGGCTCCTCGGCACCCCGGCGCGGGCGGTGAACCGCGGGGCCACCACGAGGGCCGTACAGGCCACGGCCGCGCCGCCGGCCAGGGTCACTCCGGTCAGCCGGTCACCGACGACGTCGAGGCCGGCCACCTCGCCCTCCACCACCGCGACGCCCAGGGCGGACATCAGCTCCCGGTCCTCGCCGGTGAGCGGCCAGGTGTGGGCGAGCAGGGTGACCCGCTCGCTCCAGTTCCGCCACAGCTGCGCCTGGTGCACGGCGAGCGGGCCGGTGGCCAGCACCGCGATCGGCTCGTCGCGGACCTCCCAGCCGTGGCAGTACGGGCAGTGCAGCACGTCCCGGCCCCAGCGCTCCCCCAGCCCCGCGAGCTCCGGCAGCTCGTCCACCAGGCCGGTGGCGATCAGCAGCCGGTCGGCCCGCACCGCCGACCCGTCGGCGCACCGGACCAGGAATCCGCCGTCGGGGAGCCGGTCCACGGCGAGGGCGGTGCCGGCCGCCCCGGAGCGGAACGCGCCCCCGTACCCGGCGACCTCCGCCCGCCCCACCGCCAGCAGCTGCCCCGGGCTCGCGCCGTCCCGGCCGAGGTAGCCGTGCAGGTGGGCGGCGGGGGCGTTGCGGGGGCTGCCGGAGTCGAGCACCAGCACCGAGCGACGGGCCCGGACCAGGGTCAGCGCCCCGGCGAGTCCGGCGGTCCCGCCGCCCACGACCACGACGTCGAACGAGTTGTCCATACCGGCGAGGGTGCGGCCCGACCCGCCCGCTTGACAAACCCCGTTGCCGAACCGGCGAATGGAGCCGTGGCCGCCGGGGAGCGGCCGCAGCGGTGTCCGGGCCCCGCCCGGCACCCCATCGGAGCAGGAAGCGGAACACAGCGATGACGACGCCGAACGACCAGCCCGCGCGCCCGGTACGGGCCGTCCCGCAGCCCAACGCCGTCGTCGGCGTGGGGCTGGTCGTGGCCGACGCCGACGGGCGGGTGCTCCTGGGTCAGGCGCACGACGGCCGCTGGGAGCTGCCCGGCGGCAAGGTCGACCCCGGGGAGGGCTTCGAGCAGGCCGCCGCCCGCGAACTGGCCGAGGAAACGGACCTGCGGGTGGCCCCCGGGGACGTCCGGGTCGTGGCGGTCCAGCTGTCGCCGAGGGCCGGGGTGACGCGCCTGACCGCGGCGGCGGTCACCACCGCCGCCGAAGGCACCCCCCGGGTCACCGAACCGCACAAGATCCTGCGCTGGCAGTGGTTCGCCCCGGACGAGATCCCGGACGCCCTGTACGCCCCGTCGACGGCGGTCCTGCGCGCCTGGCGTCCCGAGCTGGGGGCGACCCTGCCGCCCGAGCCCTCGTACGACTACCCGACGCCGTAGTACCGCCGGGGGACGCCGGTGATCTGTGACATCTCCCACCCCCTCTTGCCACGGGAAAGAAGGCATACCTAAGTTCTCCCGTATGGCCCCACACCAGCCCACATCGCCCACCGGCCCGGACACCCCCGCGCTGATCGACTTCACCGTCGACCTCACCGCACAGGAGGTCCTCCGGCGAGCCCAGGTCATGGACGCCCTCGGCCCCGACTGGGACCCGATCGAGGTACTGCGCGGCGAGGAGGCGGCGTACGACCTGCTGTACTCCGGTCTCGACGCGGAGCAGCAGCGCGTGTACGACGGTCTCGTCGCGGCCGGAGTCCTCGCCCCGCGCGGAGACGGCCGTGCTGCCGCTTGACCCGCACGCGGACGTCGGTCGCCGTGCCTGGGTGGCCTGCCCGCGGTGCCACGACCACCGCGGATGCGCGCCGTGCGAGGAGCAGCGCACGTGCTCGGAGCACTGGCGCTACCTGCTGTCCAACACCGGCAGCCTGTTGCACCTGCAGTGCCCGTCCTGCACCCACGTCTGGGTGCACGAGAGCGGTTTCGGCGCCACGCGTTCCCTGTGGAGCCGCATCACCAGCGGTCGCACCGGACTCTGACGCCGGCGCCACCCCGGGCGGCGCGCAGTACCAGTAGCGGGCACGGCGCTGCCGGCTGCCGGCTGCCGGCTGCCGGCTGCCGGCTGCCGGGGCATCACACCCCCGCGGGCGCCTTGTGCCCGAAGTAGCCCTCGCCCAGGTCCTCCGCGAGCAGCCGCTTCGCGATCGCGTCGGCCGCCGCCCGCAGCTCCTCGCTCCGCGGGCGGCCGCGGTCCTTCTCCAGCTGGTCGCCGAGCCAGTCACCCCATGCCCTGGAGATGGTCGCCGCCTCCCGCTGCCCCGCCGGGGTGAGGGTGAGGAAGGTGCCCTCGCGGCTCAGGTACCCCTCCTCCGTCATCCGGTCGAAGACGGGCAGCAGGACCTCCGGGGGCACGGCGCGGCGCGAGGCGATGAGTCCGAGGCTCGCGTGGCCCACCGTGCGGGTCAGGAGTTCGACCTGCATCACCGCCCAGGCGCCGGCGATGTCCAGCCGGGTGTCCGAGTCGTTCACGATGGCGCGGGCCGTCTCCGGTTGCATGTTCCGCACGAGCTTTCCGACCGCCAGCTCCAGCAGGTTGGCCGAGTCTCCGGAGGCGACGGGCGAGGAGAAGCCGTCGCCCATGTCCGTCGAGGCCGCCCGGGCGGTGTCGCGCAGCCGGACCTGCTTGAGGAAGAGCGCGACGACGAAGCCGATCCCGGCCACGGGCACCGTCCACAAGAACACCGTGTGCAGCGCGTGCGCGTACGCCTCGACGATCGGGCCCGCCGCCGCCGGGTCGAGCCCGTGGACCCCTTGGGGGCTCTGGGCCGCCTCGGCCAGCTGTGCCGGGTCGGCCCCGGTGGCCCGGGCGGCCTCCTCGACGGCCTTCTCCAGCGCGGGGCCCAGGCTGTTGGCGTAGATGGAGCCGAAGACGGCGGTGCCGAACGAGCTGCCGAGCGTACGGAAGAACGTGACGCCGGACGTGGCGGTGCCGAGGTCGGCGTAGTCCACGGTGTTCTGCACGGCGATCGTCAGGACCTGCATGCACAGGCCGATCCCGGCGCCGAGCACGAACATGTACAGCGATTCCAGCCAGGCGCCGGTGCCGGGGCCCATCCGGGACAGCAGGTACAGGCCGATGCCCATCACCAGGCAGCCGACGATGGGGAAGATCCGGTACCGCCCGGTCTTGCTGGTGACGTTGCCGCTGAAGACGGATGCGATCAGCAGGCCGATCACCAGCGGCAGGGTCCGTACGCCCGAGACCGTGGCCGAATCCCCGTCCACGTACTGGAGGTAGGTCGGCAGGAACGTCATCGCACCGAGCATGGCGAAGCCGACGACGAAGCTGAGCACCGAGCAGACCGTGAAGACCTGGTTCCGGAAGAGCCTCATCGGCAGCATCGGCTCGGCGGCCCGCGTCTCGACCAGGCAGAACAGGGCGAGGGCCATGACGCCGGCCACGAAGAGCCCGATGATCGTCCCCGAGCTCCAGGCGTACTCGTTTCCGCCCCAGCTGGTGGCCAGGATCAGGGCGCCGGACCCCGCGGCGACCAGGGCGATGCCCAGGTAGTCGATGCGGGCGCCCCCGGCGGCCCGGACCGAGGGGATCGTGCGGGCCGCCGCGACCACGACCAGGATCGCGATCGGGACGTTGACGTAGAACGCCCAGCGCCAGCTGAGGTGGTCGGTGAACAGGCCGCCGAGCAGGGGTCCGATGACGGTCGCGACCCCGAAGACGGCGCCGATCGCGCCCTGGTACTTGCCGCGTTCGCGCAGCGGGACCACGTCGGCGATCAGGGCCATGGAGGTGACCATGAGGCCGCCGGCGCCGATGCCCTGGACGCCCCGCCACAGGATGAGCAGGGACATGTTGCTCGCCAGGCCGCACAGGAACGAGCCGGTGATGAAGACGATCGCCGAGACCTGGAAGATGAGTTTCCGGCCGAAGAGGTCGCCGAACTTGCCCACCAGCACCGTCGCGACGGTCTCCGCGAGCAGGTAGGAGGTCACCACCCACGACATGTGGTCCCCGCCGCCCAGATCCGCCACGATCGTGGGCAGGGCCGTGCCGACGATCGTCTGGTCGAGGGCTGCCAGCAGCACGCCCAGCATGATCGTGCCGAAGACGACGTTGCGCCGCCGCCGGTCGAGCACGGGGGGCGCCGCGGCTGCGACGGCTTCGGCGGGGGCAGTGGTCACATCCCGCACTCTCACAGCGCCCCCGCGCCATCGCATGCCCACTGCGCCGTCCGGGGGACCCGCCACGGGCGCCGCAGGCTCCCGCCACGGGGCACCCGCCGCACGATCAGCGCAGGTAGGCGAGGCCCGGGTGCTCGGCGGCGTACCCGTCGAGGAGCCGCCGGGCCACCCCGACGGAGTCCACCAGCGGGTGCAGCGCGAAGGCCTTGACGGCATCGGCCCGAGAGCCGCTCGCGGCGGCCGCGAGGACCTCCCGCTCGACCGCCTTGACGGAGGTCACCAGGCCCACCGCGTGCAGCGGCAGCGGGTCCACGGCCACCGGGTGGGCGCCGTTCGCGTCGACCAGGCAGGGCACTTCGATGACCGCTCGTGCGTCGAGCACGGACAGCACCCCGCGGTTCGGGACGTTGAGGATCAGCGTGGCCCGCTCGTCCCGGGCGATGGCCCGCATCAGCGCGAGCGCGACCTTTTCGTACCCGCCGGACTCCAGATCGCTCTCGTCGCGCTCGCCCAGGCCCGCCGCCTCGCGGTTTTCGGCCATGTACGTGGCCTCCCGCTCGGCCCTGGTCCGGTCCCAGGCGGCCAGTGCCGCCCCGGCCGGCCGGTCCGCCCGGCCCGCCTCGGCGTAGAACCCGCGCTGCTGGTCGCGCAGGAACGCGCCGCGGGTCTGCTTCGCCTCCGTGTACGCCCGTACGGTGTCACGGTTGAAGTAGTAGTAGTGCAGGTACTCGTTCGGGACCGCGCCGAGCGAGCGCAGCCACTCGGCCCCGAACAGCCGGCCCTCCTCGAAGGACTCCAACGCCCCGGTGTCGGCCAGCAGGCGGGGCAGTTCGTCGCGGCCGCCGATGCGCAGCCCGCGGACCCAGCCCAGGTGGTTGAGGCCGACGTAGTCGATCCAGGCCTCTTCGGGCCGGGCCCCCAGCAGCCGGGCGAGGCGCCGGCCGAGCCCCACCGGCGAGTCGCAGATCCCGATCACGCGGTCGCCGAGCTCCTCGGCCATGGCCTCGGTGACCAGCCCGGCCGGGTTGGTGAAGTTGATGACCCAGGCCTCGGGGGCGGTACGGGCGATCCTGCGCGCGATCTCCCGGGCGACGGGCACCGTCCGCAGGCCGTACGCGATCCCGCCCGCGCCGACCGTCTCCTGGCCCAGAACACCCTCGGCCAGGGCGACCCGCTCGTCGGCGGCGCGTCCGGCGAGTCCGCCGACGCGGATGGCGGAGAAGACGAAGTCCGCCCCGCGCAGGGCCTCGTCGAGGTCGCCGGTGGCGGTGACGGCCGGGGCGTCGGACGCTGTGGAGGCGGCCGCCTGGTCGGCGAGCACCCGGGCCATGGCGCCGAGCCGGGCAGGGTCCTCGTCGTACAGCGTCACATGGGACACCCGGCCCTCTGCGTGGTCGCCGAGGAGTGCTCCGTAGACGAGCGGAACCCGGAATCCGCCTCCGCCGAGGATGGTCAGCCGCACGCCCTACCGCCCTTCACCGTGCCACGATCGGTGCCACGATCCGTGGCATTCGATCCGCGACCCGTGATCGACACATGATGGAGGGCTCCAGTGTCCCCCGCCGCGCGGCGGGCGGGGGCTCAGTCGTCCAGCGACGGCACGGCGCGCAGCCGGGGTCCCTGGTGGAGCGGGGTGGCGCCGGAGCCCCGGACCGGGCCCGTCGCGGCGCCCTGCGGCGTCGACAGGATCATGGTGATCCTGGTGAGGCCCATCGCGTCCAGCATGCGGCTGGATTCGGCCACCATCCGGCAGCGCACGTGGCCCCAGCGCGGGTCCCAGTGGCGGACGGTCCGCACGGCTCCGTCGCGCTCGGCGGCATCGGCCCCGTGGGTGCTCAGCCAGTGCGGCACGCCGTAGCGGTAGGCCGCCTCCATGAACGGGTCGCGGGCCACCTCCTGGCGGATGCTGCTCAGGCCCTCGTCGTCCGGGGTCGCGGCCAGCGCGTTCGCGAACTGGGCCAACAGCGGTACGCACCAGGCCGGTTCGTGGTCCTCCAGCACGGCGGCGGCGTCCGGGTGGAACAGCACGAAGCGCAGGAAGTTGTCGTCCGGCAGGGCGGTCGGGTGCGGGCGCACCGACTGGAAGAGCTTGTCGAAGGCCGAGTTGGTGAGCGCCACGTCCCAGCGGTGGTCCACCAGGAAGCTCGGGTAGGGCACGGACTCCATCAGGGCCGCGTAGTCGCACAGGTAGTCGCGCTGGGCGGGGTCCTGGGGCAGCCTGTTCTCCTCGGCCGCCCGCCAGGTCGGCGGCGGGTCCCGGTCGACCATGACGCGGAAGAGCCAGAAGCGCTGCCGCTCGCTCATCTCCAAGGCCTCGGCCAGGGCGAGCAGTTTGCGGTCCGTCCACTCCTTGACCAGGCCGCGTTCCCAATTGCCGTAGGCGCGGACGCTGATGTGCAGCCGCGCGGCGACGTCCTCCTGGCTCAGGCCCAGCTCTTCGCGACGCTGGCGCAAAATCTCCTTGCGTCGCTCCGACCGCACTGCGCCGCGTGCGGAATCTTCGCCCGCCAGGCGCTCCTCACCGGCTCGGGCGAGGCCATCGGACGGGCCCACCGCTGCGAGATGTGGCACCGAGAGCTCCCCCTCTTCACGGTCTGGATCTTCAATTTCCTCTGGCGATCCTGCTACCGACTTCATTCGAGTGTCAACTATCGTGGCAATTCCAGCCTCTTGACAGCTCATTCCCGCCACAGCTGTGGCAAGTTCTGGCCCTGCGGCGGCTCCTCGGCTAGATTCCAAAAGCCGACCATGTGCCCGTACAGACCCCGCCGCGATCTAGGAGAACCACTGGTGACAGACGGCTTCCCGGCTCCCGTCGCGGTGGCCAACGCGCCCCTGGCAGCCACCGTCACGCGCGTCGCCGAACTCGCGGGCAAGATGGGCCACGACCTGAACAAGGTCTTCGACCTGCGCCGCCTCTCCGAGGCCTCCGGCGTCCCCGCCGACGTGGTCAGGACCCTGCTGGACGGCCGGCCCGCCGGCGAGCCCTGCCTGCAGACCCGATTCCTCCAGCGCCTCGACCTGCTCCGGCGCACCCGGTTGAAACCGAACGGACGCCGCTACACGCAGCAGGAGATCGCGGACGGCGCCGCCATGTCGCGGCAGCAGGCGGGCGCCCTGATCAACGGCGACCGCAGGCCCACCATGGAGCACTGCGACGCGATCCAGCGCTTCTTCGGTGTCCACGCCGGCTTCCTCACCGCGCACGACGCCGACGCCCTCACCGACGCGCTGCAGCGGACCGAACAGCAGCTGCTCCAGGACTACGCCGGCCGCGCGCGCGAAACCGTACCCGCCCCGGCCGCATCGACCGGCGATCCGCTGGCAAGACTTCTCCAGAACCACGGCGTCCGGGGCATCGCCTGGCGCGCCGCCCAACTGCCGAGCGACAAACACCGGGACAAGGTGACCGAATGGCTGGACATGCTCCTCGAAAGCGTCAAACCGAATGAATCCTGACCCAGTCGAGAGTCTGGGTCTGATCCTTGAGTCCTGATCCGGATCCGCGCCGACGGGGAGAACGGTGAGCATAGGCAGAGAGCAGCGCCGGTTGTGCGGCGAACTGGTGGCCGGGCTCCGGCTGACCGCGCCCGCGGAACCCGTGGACCTCTACGCCGCCCTCTGCGAGGGCATGAGCAGGCACCGCGGCCGCCGGGTGGACTTCCGGATGGCCTCGTTCCCGCCGGGGACGGCCAGCGGCCTGTGGCTCGACATGGCGGACCGCGACCTGGTGGTCATCGAGGAACGCACGGCGCCCGACCACCAGCTGGTCATCCTGGGTCACGAGCTGTGGCACATGAAGGCCGGCCACTGCAGCCACCACGTCGACGGAGCCGCCGTCGCCGCCCGGATGCTG
Organism: Streptomyces sp. NBC_00597; assembly: GCF_041431095.1. Classification (GTDB taxonomy): domain Bacteria; phylum Actinomycetota; class Actinomycetes; order Streptomycetales; family Streptomycetaceae; genus Streptomyces. The sequence goes on along the minus strand of NZ_CP107757.1, from coordinate 851,025 downwards.
TCCGACGAGGCCGACCTCGGCGAGACCGTCCGGAGCGTCGCCGCGCGCACGCGCGCCGACGTCTCGGAGGAGACCGAGGCGGAGACGTTCGGTTTACTGCTGGGCAGCCGCTGCCGCAACTGGCTCGCCGGTTCCACGGGCCACCGGGCGCCCGCACAGCGTGACCAGTTGGCGGGCCGCATCGAGGCCTCGCTCGGATACCGGGGGCACAGGAACGACCGTTGAACGGCCAGGACTACTACATACCGGCAGCCGCCCTGGCGGTCTCGCTCGCCTTCAAGCTGCCGGCGCTACGGAACAACTGGCGCGACCCGCTCCTGCGGTCGGTCTGCGCCCTGCTGATCCTGGCCGGATCGGTGTTCACCTTCGCCGCGCCCCCCACCATCGTGGCGGTCAACCGCTGGACCGGCGTCACCAACGTCTCCGCCCCGCTCGTCTACTGCCTGATCACCCTGTTCAGCGCCGCCTGCCTGGTGCTCATCGTGAACTGGCGCGGCGGCCCGCCCGAAGAGACCCGGCGCATCTCGCGCCGCTGGATGCTCGGCTACGCCGGGGTCGTCGTGGTGCTGGTGGTGCTCTTCCTCCTCGGCGAGACCCCGGTCGAGCGGCTGCGCGACTTCGACACGTACTACGCCAACACCCCTTACATCCAGCAGATGATCGCCCTCTATCTGACGGCGCACCTGGTGGCGGCCGTCGTCATGGTGGCCATGTGCTGGCGCTGGTCCCTCCAGGTGCACGGCTGGCTGCGCATCGGCCTGATGATCATCGTGTCGGGCTACGTCTTCAACCTCAGCTACGACGCCACCAAGATCTCCGCCGTCATCGCCCGCTGGGCGGGCCACGACCTCGACGACCTGAGCACGTACATCGCCCCGCCGCTCGCCTCCGTCGGCGCACTGATCAGCGCGATCGGCTTCGTACTGCCCCTGCTGTGCCAGCGGTTGTCCGACAGCTGGCAGACCTGGACCACCTACCGGCGGCTCGGCGCGCTCTGGGACGAGGTGCAGATCGGCGCCCCCAGCGGTACGCCCTGTGTGCGGATGTCCTGGTGGGCCCCGGCGGAACTGCGGGTGATCCAGCGCGAGTCGGACATCCACGACGGATTCCTGCACCTGGGCCCGTACTTCGACCTGAGCCGCCGCGAGGACGCGTACGCGCGCGCCCTCGCGGGCGGGGCGGAGGAGGAGACGGCCCTCGCGGTCGCCGACGCGGCGATGGTCGCGGCCGCCGTCCGGGCCCGCTCGGCGGACCCGGAGGGTGCGGTCATCGGGGCCAGCGAGGAGAGCGTCCTCGACACCCTCGGCGGGCCGCGCGACCTCGTCCGCATCTCCCACGCCCTGCGGCATTCGCCGGTGGTGGCGGCCGTCCGCCGGCAGGTCGCGCTGACGGGCGGCGGCCCGGCCTGAGCGCCGGCCCTCCGGAGCCCGCACCGGGGCCCCCGCCCACCGGATCCTCACCGGGACCCGGGTGGGCTCAACGCTGGGCCGCGGCCAGCGCCACCTTCGGGAACAGGTCCTGGAACGGGCCCGCGGAATCGATTCCCTCCCGGCCGTAGGGTGCGTCGAAGCTCCACACCATGAACAGCAGGAACACGATCAGCGCACTGAACAGTCCCGCCAGCAGCAGCTCCCGGCCGGACCGGCGGATCTGCAGGGTGAAGATCAGCCCCACCGTGACCAGCCCGCCGACCAGCAGCCCGAACCACACCACGCCCGGCAGGGTCGACTCGTCGGCCTGCACGCGCGAGTGGCGGGCGTCGTCGGCGGCCGCGATGTGGTCCAGCAGCGGCTGGTAGGCCTGCGCCTGGAGTTCGTTCGCCGGGCTCTGGTGGGTGACGTCGGTGCGCAGCTTGCCGAGCAGCTCGGCGCCCTGCGGCGAGGCACCCTGGCCCGCGGTCAGCAGCGGCCAGTCCACGGCGACGGTGTGGGAGACGTACGCGTCGACCTCGCCGCGGATCCGGTCGCGGACGGGAGTCGGGTAGACGTCGGCGCGCTGGGTGACCTCGTACAGCGACTGGGCCTCGCGGCGCACGCTGTCCTCGGCGGCGCCGCGCGCCTCCCAGACGCCCGCGATGGCCAGGCCGAGCACGATCGCGTAGACCACGCCCACCATCATCGTCATGTACTCGATGACATCGGGGGTTTCGCTGGTGTCCTCGTCCTCCGCGACCCGGCGGTGCCGGAGCGCGGTGAAGGCGAGGACGAGGGCGCAGACGAGCGCCATGGCGACGGCCAGGACCAGCCATTCGGACACGAGGGTTCTCCCGTTGGTGGATCGGTGGGTGGATGCGGGGGCTCAGCTGCGGCTCTTGGAACGCGGCCGCAGCGCGGCGGCGGCGAGCACGGCCGGGGTGGTGACGACGACCATGAGCATCACGGTGGACATGCCGCCCGGGCCGCGCCGCTCCAGGGCGACGGGGCGGTACGGGCGCACGTGGAAGGCGGCCGCGGGCGCGGCCGCGGCTGCGGCCCGGGGCGGGGCAGGTGCTTCGGCCGGCGCCGGCGCGGCGACCGGCCCGGGATCCGGCGCGGGCGGCGCGGGCTCCGGCTGCGCGGCCCCCGCATTCGCCGCCGGCCGGGGCGGCGCCACCGGTGCGGGGGCTGCGACGGCCGGCGCGGGGCCCTGCCCGGGGTGGTGCACGGTCGGCCGGTCCGCGCCGGGCACGGGGCCCCGTACCGGAGGCCGGACCGCAGGGGGCACGACGGCGGGCGGTACGGCGGCGGGCGGCCGCGGCGGCTGCCCGGCCGGGACACATGCGTCGAGCCGGGCTCCGTGGCCGTGGCCGACGCCCGCGAAGGCTCCGGGGCCGTGGCCGACGCCCGCGAACGCTCCGGGGCCGCGCTCGGGGCCGCGCTCGGGGCCGTGCTCGGGGCCGTGCTCGGGGCCGTGCTCGGGGCCGTGCTCGGGGCCGGCGCCGACATCGGCGCTGGCCACGGCGCTGACATCGGCGGTGGTGGTGGCGCCGTCGTCCGCGACCGCCACCTGGCACTGCAGCGGGCAGAGCGCCGCCACCAGGCCTGCTCCGGCGAAGTACTGCCAAGCGGTCACCGCGCGTCCTCCCGGTCGTGAGGGGTTCGGCTGAAGAAACGATCACGGCGGCGCTTCGATACGCCGCAGACGCGTCAAGATCTTCGACCGAGGGGCGAGTTCAAGCCATCGGCCGTACGAGCACCCCGCCGGGGGACGGCGCCGGACCGCGGGACAGCACGGGGCCGGTGGCCATGAGCGCGCGGTTCACCCGCCCGGCCCGTTCCTGTAAGGCAGCGCGCGCGCCTTCCTGTTCGTCCTCGCCATCGGCGGCGCGACGACGTGACGGCCCGCCAGCAGCCGTCCGGCACCCCCTACGCTGGAGCGCATGTCCGGATCCGCCTCCCCCCTCGTCCCCCCGGTGGCCGTGTGGGCGGTGATGCGGAGGCCGTGGCGCTTCCTCGGGTCGTGGTGGCCGTGGCGGTGCTGGGCCTACCTGGGCAGCGGGTTCCCCCTCGGGTACGCGGTGCTGGTGGTGCTGGTCCTGCTCGTGGGTCTCGGGGTGCTGCTGGCGGTCGCCGGGGTCGGACTCCTGCTCCTGCTCGCCGCCGTGGCCGGCGCCGTGCCGCTCGGCGAGTTGGAGCGGCGCCGGCTGCGGTGGGCTGACCCGGCGCCGGTCGCCGATCCGCACACCTCGCTCGCCGGGGCCGGCGCCGCCGCCTGGCTGCGCACCCGGCTGCGGGAGCGCGCCACTTGGCGGGAGCTCGGGTACGCGGCGCTGCTCGGGACGGTGTTCGGAGCGGCCGGGTTCGGGGTGCTGGCGCTCCTGGCGTTCTCGTTGCTCCTGGTGGCGGCCCCGGTCATCGTGTGGGCGCTCGCCCCCGAGACGGTGATGCTGATACCCGGCCGGGCGGTCACGGGCCCGCTGGAGGCGCTGGGCGCAACGGCCACCGGGCTGGCGGGGCTGGTGCTGGCCGCGTACGCGGGTGCGCTGATCGCCGGGGCGCAGGTGCGGACGGCCCGGCTGCTGCTCGGCCCGCGCGAGGAGGACGGCCGGGTGCTGGAGCTGACCCGGTCGCGGATAAGGCTCGTGGAGGCCTTCGAGGCGGAGCGCCGGCGCATCGAACGCGACCTGCACGACGGGGCTCAGCAGCAACTGGTGGCCCTCAGCATGACGTTGGGCCTCGCAGAGCTGCGGCTGCGCCGGATCCCGGAGGCGGCCGAGGCCGCGGCGCTGGTCGGGCGCGGACGCGCCGAGGCGAAGCTGGCCCTGGAGCAGCTGCGGGACCTCGTCCGCGGCATCCACCCCCAGGTGCTGACCGACCACGGGCTGGCGGCGGCCGTCGCCGAGGTGGCGCTGCGCCATCCCGTACCGGTCACGCTGGACCTCGCGCACCTGCCCCGACTGCCCGAACCAGTGGAGACCACCGCCTACTTCACCGTCACCGAGGCCCTCGCCAACGCCGCCAAGCACAGCGGTGCCTCGCACGTCGACGTCGCCGGTAGGGTCGAGGGGGACCGGCTCACTCTCACCGTCACCGACGACGGCCGCGGCGGCGCCGATCCCGGCGCGGGAGCGGGCCTGGCGGGTCTCGCGGACAGGGTGGCGATGTTGCAGGGCAGGCTGACGGTGTCCAGTCCGGTGGGCGGGCCGACGCAACTGCGCGTGGAGGTCCCGTGCTCCGGGTGATCCTCGCCGAGGACTCCGTCCTGCTGCGCGCCGGGCTGACGGAACTCCTGACCCTCGGCGGCCACCGGGTGCTCGCCGCCGTCGGCGACGCCCCCGCCCTGCTGGAGGCGGTGGCGGCCGAGCGGCCCGACGTGGTCGTCACGGACGTACGGATGCCGCCCGGGCTGCGCGACGAGGGACTGCGGGCCGCGCTCGAACTGCGTTCCCGCGACGCCTCGTTGCCGGTCCTGGTGCTCTCGCAGTACGTGGCCACGGCGTACGCGGCCCGGTTGTTCACCGGAGGTTCGGCGGCCGGGCTCGGCTACCTGCTCAAGGACCGGGTCGGCGAGGTGGCCGAGTTCCTCGACGCTCTGGAACGGGTCCACGGGGGCCAGACGGTCATCGACCCGGAGGTGGTGCGCGTGCTGCTCGCACCACCGACGTCGGCGGACCGGCCGCTGGCCCGTCTCACGCCCCGGGAGCGGGAGGTGCTCGCCCTGATGGCGGAGGGCTTCAACAACCAGGCGGTGGCGGCCCGCCTGTTCATCACCGAGGCCTCCGTCGTGAAGCACTCCGGCAGCATCTTCACGAAGCTGGACCTGGACCCGGCGGAGGGCAACCGCCGCGTCCTGGCCGTCCTGGCCCACCTGCGGGGCCGGGGCGGCGCGTAGGGGCCGCCTTCCAGATCATGCCGGCCGGCGCCCGGTCACCTCATCCGAAGGGGTCGATCTCTATGTGGCCGGGGGACGCCGAGCAGACCTCCCACACCGTGCCCGTGCGGCTCAGGTCGAGGGAGTAGGCGACGGCGGGGCCGTGGCCGGGCGTGAGGTCGACGTTGACCGTGGCCTGCCCGCCGCCCTCGGTGGAGGAGACGATCCGATGGCCGAACCGGGCGCCCTGACGGCGCAGTTCCGCCGCCGGGTCGGAGGTGCCCGCGCAGGTGGCGGCGGGCGCGCTGCCACCCGTACCGACCGTTTCCAGGTAGGCGTCCACGGCCCGGTGCAGCGGGCTGCGCCCGGGATCACTCGCCCGGACCAGCGCCGTCACGCCGAAGCCGACCGCCGAGAGCACCAGCAGCACGCCCGCGACGAGCACCGCCCTGCCGGTGCGGACCGGTCGTCCTGTGAACACGATGCCTCCGTCGGCTCCGAAATCCCCTTGTCCCGGGAGGGACGCCACGCGGCCCGCCGCCGTTCCCGGGCGGGCGGTGGAATGCACCGCCGCAGGGACGCATGACGTGCTCCGTCACCACGGGCAGCGGAGGCCGGTCATCGGGAAGCCCTGCGCGCCGGGCACCGGGTGCCGTTCTACGGCGGTCATGCCCGGCCGCCTCACCGCACTCGGAGCCGCCGCACCCCGGGGGCCCGCGTGCCGGTCACGACCCGCGAGGGGGCGGTGGACGGCGGCGGGGTCACGGAGCGGGCCCACACCACCATCAGGACCGGCAGCGCTAGGTAACCGAAGCGGCCCGCCGGAGCCAGCAGGAAGGCCAGGGTCAGCCCCAGGGCGAGCCGGTCGGCGGCGGCGACGACCGTGCGCGGCGGGCGCGCCCACAGCGAGAGCGCCACCACCAGAGCGCCCAGGGCCAGCAGGGCCACCGTCAGGTACCAGCCCCACGGCCCGAGTGCCGCCAGCAGGTGCCCCGGCAGGGGGCTGTTCGCCGGGGTCGGCACTTGCGCCCGGCCCGTCGGGAAGGCGAACACCTGCCGCCACACCTCCGCCGGCTGGAGCAGCACCCCCGGCAGCACCAGCAGGGCCGTGACCGTCGCCGCCACCGTCGCGCAGCGGACCGCCGCGCGGGCTCCCCGGCAGGCCCCGAGGACCGCGAGGACCACCGCCACCGCGGGCAGCGCGGTCCACTTCACGGCGCACGCCGCCGCGAGCGCCGCCCCGGCCGCCGCGGGCCGGCCCGAGGCGGCGGCCGCGAGCGCCAGGCAGCACAGCCCGGCCAGCGGCAGGTCCACCCCGCTCACCGCCAGCGGGAGGGCCACCACCGGAGAGGCCACCAGGACGGGGAGCAGCGGCGAGGCGGGGGCGCCGAGCATGCGGCGCCCGGCCCACAGGGCGGCGAACAGGACCGCCGCACACCAGATCCGGGCATCGCCGAGGAGGCGCACGGCCCAGCCGTCGCCGCCGCCCAGCAGGGCGTGCGGTAGGCCGAGGAGGGCCGTGCCGGGCAGGTACGGGGTGTACTCCTCGACCCCGGCGGGCCGGTCCACGTAGAGGTGTCCGGACTCCAGCAGGAGCCGCCCGGACCGTTCGATGACGGCGACCTCGGACTGGCCCTGCCCGGTCAGGACCAGGTACAGCAGGGGTAGTACGACGGCTCCGGTCAGGGCTGCGGCGAGCGCCGAGCGGGGGCGGCCCAGGACGGTGGTCCCGGCGGCGACCAGGTATCCGGCGGCCGCGCAGCAGCCCCACAGCCGGTGCGGGCCGAGCGAGGAGAGTAAGGGGAACGACAGCGCCCAGGCGGCCGCGAGCAGCCAGCCGGCGGTCCACCGGGCGGTGGGCGAGGCGGACGGGAGACGGGGGGCCGTGAGCGGCAGCGGGCGGGCGGAAGGGGTCATGGACCCATTCCAGCCGTGCGGCCCCCTCGGGTCTGCACGCCCAGGCGGAGCCTTAGTGGTGGGGTTTCCCCTACCCCGGCCGGTCCCGTAGCGGTCCCGTGGCGGTCCCGTGGCCGTGGTCGCGTCGGCGGCGCCGCCGACGCCGAAGGGCGCGACCTCGGGAGGTCGCGCCCTTCGGGGAGCCGGTGGTGACAGGGGCCGTCAGGCCTCCGGGGAACCGCCGAAGCGCTCGCGGTAGGACTCCAGGTCCTCCTCGGTGATCCTCGCGAAGAGCACCGGCGGCACGGTGAACGGCGTTCCCGCCGGGACCGCGTCGAGCGACTTGGCCTGCTCCGGGGTGATCCACGTCGCCGTGTCGTCGGCGAGCGCGAACGCGGAGCGCATGGTGCGGGCCGACGCCGGGATGAGCGGCTCGGAGACCACCGAGTAGAGGTGGATGAGGTTCATGGCGGTGCGCAGGGTGAGCGCGGCGCCGTCCAGGTCGGTCTTGACCTCCAGCCAGGGGGCCTTCTCGTCGAGGTAGGCGTTGCCGGCTGACCACAGGGCGCGCAGCGCGGCGGCGGCCTTGCGGTACTGGAGGGACTCCATGTGGCCCTCGTACTCGGCCAGCAGCTCGGCGATCTGCTCGCCCAGCTTGGCCTCGGCCTCGCCGGCGGGGCTGCCGGCCGGGACCTCGTCGCCGAACTTCTTCCGGGAGAAGGTCAGTACCCGGTTGACGAAGTTGCCCAGGGTGCCGCCGAGGTCCTTGTTCACCGTGGTGGTGAAGTGCTCCCAGGTGAACGACGAGTCGTCGGACTCGGGCGCGTTGGCGATCAGGAAGTAGCGCCAGAAGTCGGCCGGGAGGGTCTCCAGCGCCTGGTCGGTGAAGACGCCGCGCTTCTGCGAGGTGGAGAACTTGCCGCCGTAGTACGTCAGCCAGTTGAAGGCCTTGACGTAATCGACCTTCTTCCAGGGCTCGCGGGTGCCGATCTCGGTGGCCGGGAACATCACCGTGTGGAACGGGACGTTGTCCTTGGCCATGAACTGCGTGTAGCGCACGTCCTCGGCCTCGTACCACCAGGCCTTGTAGTCGCGGTTCGCCGGGTCGGCGTCCGCCCACTCCTTGGTGGAGGCGATGTACTCGATCGGCGCGTCGAACCAGACGTAGAAGACCTTGCCCTCGGCGGCCAGTTCGGGCCAGGTGTCGGCCGGTACCGGTACGCCCCAGTCCAGGTCGCGGGTGATGGCGCGGTCGTGCAGGCCCTCGGTCAGCCACTTGCGGGCGATGGAGGACGCCAGCTGCGGCCACTCCTCCTCGTGCTCCGCGACCCAGGCCTCGACCTCGTGCTGGAGCTTGGACTGGAGGAGGAAGAGGTGCTTGGTCTCGCGGACCTCCAGCTCGGTGGAGCCGGAGATCGCCGAGCGGGGCTCGATCAGGTCCGTGGGGTCCAGGACGCGGGTGCAGTTCTCGCACTGGTCGCCGCGGGCCTTGTCGTAGCCGCAGTGCGGGCAGGTGCCCTCGACGTAGCGGTCCGGCAGGAAGCGGCCGTCGACCGGCGAGTACACCTGCCGGATCGCGCGCTCCTCGATGAACCCGTTCGCCTGGAGCTGGCGCGCGAAGTGCTGGGTGATCTCGGCGTTCTGCTGCGAGGAGCTGCGGCCGAAGTAGTCGAAGGACAGCTCGAAGCCGTCGTAGACCGCCTTCTGGGCGTCGTTGGCCTGCGCGCAGAACTCGGCGACCGAGAGGCCGGCCTCCTTCGCGGCGAGCTCGGCGGGGGTGCCGTGCTCGTCGGTGGCGCAGATGTACAGGACGTCGTGGCCGCGCTGGCGGAGGTACCGGGAGTACACATCCGCCGGAAGCATCGACCCGACCATGTTGCCCAGGTGCTTGATCCCGTTGATGTAGGGAAGCGCGCTGGTGATCAGGTGTCGAGCCATCCTCGGATGCTCCATTTCATCTATGCGGTGACAACGTGACGTGACGGATTGTGATGCGGTTCATCGTATCGAACCGCCGAAAGGCCACGCGCCGCATTTCTCTGGGGTGGACGTAACGCAAAAGCGAGGGACGTGACCTCTCCGTCACGGCCCTCGCAAGGGGCCCATGCTACAGCCGGAGCGGATCATCGCGGACCGGTGTCCGCGGTTCGGTCGGGCGGGTTCGCGGAGGCCGTCATCCTGGCCGGTCGCACGGCGTGCGCCGGTGCACGACCCGCCGGCACGGCCCCGGCATATGCGTACGCGCGGACCAGGCTCCCGCCCGATCGAAGTCGATCACGGACCGATCACCACCGAACGTAATCCTTCGAGGTCTCTCTTCCGCGCCCCCCGGGTGCGCCCGCACTGCCAGGCTGTCCGCGCACAGGGGACGAGGTGAGGTGGAACGGTGAGCGATGGCGGACCAGAGGAGTCCGGCGGGGCCGTGGGACTGCCCAGCCGACGACGGCGGCAGACGCCCATGAGCCAGTGGGACCCGACGGCACGCCTGTCGTACTGGGCCTTCCACGCCAACCGGCGGCCCTCGTACATGCGTTTCGCGTACCTGCAGCTCGGCTCCGACACCGCTGCCGAGGACGCGGTGGACGCCGCCTTCGACTCGATCATGAACGAGTGGTTACGAATGCTCCACATGGACCGGCTCGACGCCTACGCCTGGACCATCCTCAAGCAGCGGCTCGTCGACCGGCAGCAGTGGCCCGGCACCTGGCCCGAAGCCATGGACATCAGCGCCTTCGAAGCCGCCCTCAAGGAGGCCCACGCCGACCAGTACGAGGTGCTGACCGACACCATCCGCTTCTACTCCGCCGTCTCCCGGCTCGCCGAACGCCAGCGCGACGCCGTGCTGCTGCGCTACGGGCTCCAGTGCACCCCCGGCGAAGCCGCGTCGGTGATGGGCGTCGACGAGGCCACCGTCCGCTCGCAGCTCGGCCAGGCCCACCGGCGGCTCGCCCGCATCCTCGACGCCTCCGCCGAATCATGAGGCGCCGCGAGGACATGGAGGAGCGCGGCGGCGACGCCACCCGCCGCTCCCTGGCCGATTTCCTGACCCGTGCCGGCGTCCGCGACCGGTACCCGCACTACGACCTCGGTGCGGCCGAGGCCCGGCTGCTGCGCGCCTCCCGGGGACGGACCGCCACGACGCCCTCGCGGCGCCGCGCCGCGTACGGGTGGAGCGACCCCGCGCGGGACTGCCCGCTCGACTCCGAACGGGCCCGGCGCGACCTCAAGGCCGTCTGCCTGGCCGCCGTGTGCACGCCGAAGGCCGAGGCCCAGCTCACCGCCTTCGTCGAGAACGGGCACGCCGAGCTGGCCGGAGCCGTGGTCTTCGGCTGCTTGCTGCACCTGGCCGGGCTGCGCGAAGGCGCCCGCTTCTGGTGGCAGTTCGCCGCCGGTTCCGGACGGGCGCGGACCGCATCGGCCGCGTACTGCCTGTTCCTGGACCACTCCCGACGCGGGGAACACCACGACGCCCGGTTCTGGGCGCGCGAGCTGGGCCGGCGCGGCTACCGGCCGAGCGGCCGGCGGGACCTGCGCGAGGTGCGGCTGTGCGCGCAGGCGACCGTCCTGCGCCACGTCGACCAGCGCGACGATCCCGATCTGGGCCCGGTGCCGCTGCCGAGGCCGGGACTGCCCTCGGTCCTGGAGGTGTTCCGGCCGCCGCCCCCGGTGGTGGCGCAGCCGGCGGAGCGGGCCGGTCCGCTGCGGCGCCCCGCGCCGGCCCCGGCCCCGCACCGTGGGCCGGTCCGGCCGCCCGGTACGAGCGAGGCCCTGGCACAGGCGGGTCGCGCGCTGGCCGTCGTACGGGTCCTCGAAAGGCATCCGCTGGGGGTGCGGGCCGCCCAGCTGCGGCGGGAGTCCGGCCTGGCCGAGGCGGAGCTTCGGCCGCTGCTGGCCATGCTGTGCGAGGAGGAGTACGCGTACCGGCCCGGCGCCGGCGTGTACGCGCGCGGGCCCGCCCTCGACCGGCTCGCCGCACACGGCGGCGGGGGGCTCGCGGGCCAGCTCCAGCGCACCCTGGCCCTGGCCCGGGACAGCGCGGGCGCCGCGGTCTACCTGAGCCGGTACGCCGAGGGCGAGGTCCGGATCACCCAGATGGCTGACGGGCCTGCCGCGCCACCGGTGCGGGAGTGGGTGGACTTCAAGGCCGCCGCGCACGCCAGCGCCGTCGGCAAGTGCCTGCTGACCCAGCTGGACCCCGACCGGCGCCGCGACCACGTCGCCCGGTACCGGCCGGCCCGGCTGACCCCTCGGACGATCACCGACAGCCGGGTCCTGTTCAACGCCCTCGATGCGATCGCCCCGGGGGCGCCGGTGTACGACCTGCGCGAGTACTCCCCCGGCGTGGTCTGCTCGGCGGTCCCGATCGCGACCGGCGACTGCGCCGGCAGCCTCGCGCTGTCGCTGCCCGCGACGCACGCCCACCGGCTGCACGAAGCGACGGAGGCCCTGCGCCGCAAGGCCGTCCCGGTGCTGCTGGCGCTGCTGCTGTCGGGGGCGATCCCGCCGGACGCCGCGCCGGCGGTCCCGGCGGCGGTCCCCGCGGCGGACCCTCCGGGGGTCACGCCGGAAACCCTCCGCCACCTGCGCATGCTCTTCCGCACCCCGCTGACCCGCTCCACGGCCTCACCGGCCGACCCCCACCTGGTCAGCGACACCGCCGCGGAGGCCGCGTACTTCTTCGATCCCCTCCCCCGATCCGACACACCGCGCCTGTCCCTCCCCCGCACGTTCGCCCCGCTCACCCCGGGCAGCCTCCCCACGGCCGACCGCCTCCTGGTCCTGAGCACGTAGCCCTACCGGCGCCCGAGCCGCCCCCGCCCGCGTGTGAGGCGTGCGGCGCCGCGCACGCGGGGGGTCCGGGCGGAGCCCTGGGAAACGGAGAAGGGGAGGGTCGGGGAGAAAGCCACCGACCGACATGCGGACCCGACGCCGGCCCGAACGCCCCGTGCGCAAGCCGACGTCGGCAGCCGAGCCCGCGGCGAGCGGTACCGCACGGCCGGTGCCGGACCGCAGGTCGATGGCCGGGCGTGGCTCGGGGCCGCCAGAGCCCGCACGCCGACGGGGCCGGGACCGTCAGGCCCGCGCCGGCGGGCCGGACCCGGAGCCCCGCGCCCCCCGGAGGGCTACGCCGGGCGGGTCAGGCGGTCCGCGCCCGAGAGGATCGCGGCCGCCAGGGCCTCCGCCGCCTGCGAGCTCCGCTCGCCCCGCAGCAGCGCGAACTCCACCGGCCCGAGCTCCGGCAACCCCTGGACCCGGACCAGCCCCGGCGGGATCAGCCCCCGGGTGTGGGCCATCACGCCGAGCCCGGCCCGCGCGGCCGCGACCAGCCCGCTCAGGCTGCCGCTGGTGCAGGCGATCCGCCACGCCCGCCCCTCGCGCTCCAGCACCTCCAGCGCCCGGGCCCGGGTGATCCCCGGCGGCGGGAAGACGATCAGCGGCACGGCCCGGTCCGGATCCACCCGCAGCCCCTCCGCCCCGATCCACACCATCCGGTCCCGCCACACCAGCCGGCCCCGCTCGTCCCCCGGCCCGCGCCGCTTCGCCAGGACGAGGTCGAGCCGCCCCGCGTCGAGCCGTTCGTGCAGGGTTCCGGACAGCTCGACCGACAGCTCCAGGTCCACTTCGGGGTGCTCGTGCCGGAAGCCCTCCAGGATCTCCGGGAGCCGGGTCAGCACGAAGTCCTCCGACGCCCCGAACCGCAGCCGGCCCCGCAGCCGGGTCCCGGTGAACCAGGCCGCGGCCCGCTCGTGCGCCTCCAGGATGGTCCGGGCGAAGCCGAGCAGTGCCTCGCCGTCCTCGGTCAGTTCCACGCGGTGGGTGTCCCGCAGGAAGAGCGGCCGCCCGGTCGCTTCCTCCAGCCGCCGTACGTGCTGGCTGACGGTGGACTGGCGGACCCCGAGCCGGCCCGCGGCCTGGGTGAAGCTGAGGGTCTGGGCCACCGTGAGGAACGTGCGCAGCTGGACGGGGTCGTACATGGCCCCATGCTGCGCCACGGTCATCACGATCCGCAATGGCAGTGAGCACGGTGTGCGGGTTTCCCGATGACCGGGGCAGGCATGACGATGGAGGGCCCCACGCCCGTGCCGCCGACCGGAGAGCTCCCCGTACATGCGCCGCCCGTTCACACCCTCCCGGCTGCCCTTGGACCCGTACGTCCTTGCCCTCCTCGGGACCGTCGGCCTCGCCGCCCTGCTGCCCGCCCGCGGTGCGGCCGCCTCCGTCGCCGAGGGCGCCGCCACCGGGGCGGTGGCCCTGCTGTTCTTCTTGTACGGCGCCCGGCTCTCCACCCTTGAAGCCCTCGACGGCCTGCGCCACTGGAGGCTCCACCTCACCGTCTTGACCTGCACGTTCGTGCTGTTCCCCGTGCTCGGCCTGGCTGCCCGCGGCCTGGTCCCGACGCTCCTGACGCACCCGCTCCACAACGGGCTGCTGTTCCTTTGCCTGGTGCCCTCGACGATCCAGTCCTCGATCGCCTTCACTTCGATCGCCCGCGGCAACGTCCCCGCCGCGATCTGCGCGGGCTCCTTCTCCAGCCTCGCCGGCATCGTCCTCACCCCCCTCCTGGCCGCCGCTCTGCTCGGCGGCAGCGCGGGCGGCTTCTCCCTCGGCTCCCTCCTCAAGATCGTCGTCCAGCTGCTGCTGCCCTTCTTGCTGGGCCAGGCCCTGCGCCGCTGGGTCGGCGGTTTCCTGGTCCGGAACAAGAAGGTGCTGGGGTACGTCGACCGCGGCTCGATCCTGCTCGTCGTCTACACCGCTTTCAGCGCGGGCATGGCCGCCGGGATCTGGCACCGGGTCAGCGTCCCGCGCCTGGGCGCCCTGGTGGCGGTGGAGGCCGTACTGCTCGCCGTCATGCTGCTGGTCAGCTGGTACGGGGCGAAGCGGCTCGGGTTCGGCCGCGCGGACCGGATCGCCATCCAGTTCGCGGGCTCGAAGAAGAGCCTGGCGGCCGGACTGCCCATGGCCAGCGCGCTGTTCGGGGCCCAGGCGAGCCTCGCCGTGCTGCCGCTGATGCTGTTCCACCAGATGCAACTGATGGTGTGCGCGGTACTGGCGCGCCGCCGCGCCGGGGATTGCGCGCCCGGAGCGGATGCCGAACTGCCCGCCGGGCATGTGGTGGAGGTCTCCCCCGGGGTCCAACACCCCGCACCGCAGGCCCGGTAACGTGCGGCGGTGACCTGGATACGCCCGCTCGCCGCCCACGCCGAACGCCCCTGCACCCTCGTGGTCTGCCGCGGCTGCTGCTGCGGGGACCCCCGCAAGAATCCCGGCTCCGACCACGCGGGGCAGCTGGCCCGGCTGCGTGAGGCCGCCGCGGCGTCGGGGGGCCGACTGGCCGTCCGTACGAGCGAATGCCTCGGGCCGTGCGCGCAGGCCAACGTGATCGTCGTCCAGCCCACCACCGAGGCGCGGCGCCGGGGTGCCCGTGCGGCCTGGTTCGGCTGGGCCCTGGACGACACCGCCACGGACGAGGTCATCGCCTGGGCGGAATCCGGGGGCCCGGGCGTCACCCCGGTCCCGGCGACATTGGACCTGCACCGCATCGACCCGCCGAAGCCCGAGCCGACGCCGGCGGCCAAGCGGCGCACCCGCCGGGGCCGCTGACGGGGGCCGTCGAGCCGCTAGAGCGCGATCCGCTCCTCGCCGGCGTAGATGTTCATGTTCGGCCCCCGCAGGAAACCGACCAGGGTCAGGCCCGAGTCCAGGGCGAGGTCCACGGCCAGCGAGGACGGCGCGGAGACGGCGGCCAGGATCGGGATGCCCGCCATCACCGCCTTCTGCGCGAGTTCGAAGGAGGCCCGGCTCGACACCAGCAGCACGGCTCCCTCCAGCGGTAGGAGGCCGGCCTGGAACGCCCGGCCGATGATCTTGTCCACGGCGTTGTGGCGGCCGACGTCCTCCCGTACGTCCAGCAGCTCGCCCTCCGGCGAGAACAGCCCGGCCGCGTGCAGGCCGCCGGTGCGGTCGAAGACCTTCTGGGCCGCCCGGAGCCGGTCCGGCAGCTCCCCGAGGAGCTGCGCGGGAATCCGTAGGGCGTCCTCGGCGGTGCCGGGGCGGAGCGGGAAGCGGGTGGCCGTGCGCACCGCGTCCAGGCTGGCCTTTCCGCACAGGCCGCAGGAGGAGGTGGTGTAGACGTTCCGTTCGAGGGTGATGTCCGGCACCGGGACCCCGGGGGCGAGCTGCACGTTGACGACGTTGTACGTGTTCGTGCCGTCCTCCGCGGCCCCCTCGCAGTAGGTCACGGCCCGCACGTCCGAGGCCGAACCGAGGACGCCCTCGCTGACCAGGAAGCCGACCGCCAGGGCGAAATCGTCGCCGGGGGTGCGCATCGTGATGGCGAGCGGCTTGCCGTTCAGCCGTATCTCCAGCGGCTCCTCGGCGACCAGCGTGTCCGGGCGGACCCCGGCCGCGCCGTTCCGCACCCGTATGACACGACGGCGCTCGGTGACCCGTCCCATGGTGATCAGCCCGCCCGTTCTTTCCTCGTCGCGCACCTCGTCGTGCAGCTGACGGGCCCATTCTCCCGGATTGCCGTCGCGCGGCGCTCCCGGCAGGAAGATCCTGCGGAATCTCCAAATTAAGGGGCGGTAATCCTGTTGGGTCACGTGCCCGTGTACCGACCGGTAGCAGGTCAAGCTGGGTGATCCTGACTTCCGTACGAGGGGGGACCCCGCCCATGACCGGTTCACGAGTGGTGGCGCTAGGGCACTACCAGCCCGCGAAAGTGATCACCAACGAGGACCTCGCGGCCATGGTCGACACGAACGACGAGTGGATCCGCTCCCGGGTCGGCATCAAGACCCGGCACATGGCGGGCGCCGACGAGCCGGTGGACGAGCTGGCCTACCAGGCCGCGGGCAAGGCCCTCGCCGGTGCCGGCCTGTCCCCCGACGACATCGACCTCGTCCTGGTGGCCACCTCCACCGCGATCGACCGTTCGCCCAACATGGCCGCCCGCGTCGCCGCCAAGCTGGGCATGGGCGGCAGCCCGGCCGTCATGGACCTCAACGTCGTCTGTTCGGGGTTCACGCACGCCCTGGCCACCGCCGACCATGCGATCCGGGCCGGTTCGGCCACCCGCGCCCTGGTCATCGGCGCCGACAAGATGACCGAGATCACCGACTGGACCGACCGGACCACCTGTGTGCTGACCGGCGACGGTGCGGGCGCCGCCGTGGTCGAGGCCTGCGAGGAGCCCGGCATCGGTCCGGTCCTGTGGGGTTCGGTCCCCGAGATGGGCCACGCGGTCCGCATCGAGGGCTCTCCGCCGGTCTTCGCGCAGGAGGGCCAGTCCGTCTACCGCTGGACCACCAGCCAGCTCCCACCGCTGGCGCGCAAGGTGTGCGAGAAGGCCGGGGTCGCTCCCGAGGAGCTGGCCGCCGTCGTCCTGCACCAGGCGAACCTGCGGATCATCGAGCCGCTCGCCGCGAAGATCGGCGCCGTCAACGCGGTCGTGGCCCGCGATGTCGTGGACTCCGGCAACACCTCGGCCGCCAGTATCCCGATGGCCCTCTCGAAGCTGGTCCAGCGCGGCGAGATCCCCACCGGCGCCCCGGTCCTGCTCTTCGGGTTCGGCGGCAACCTCTCGTACGCCGGCCAGGTCATCCGCTGCCCGTAGCCGCCGAGCAGCCCGGGGTCCAGCGGACCTCGGCTCCCAGCGCCCCCAGGAGCACGACGACCAGCGCCACGAGCTGCCAGAGCCCCGCGGTGCCGGTACCGACCGGTACCGTCGCCAGGGCGAGCACCAGCGCCGCCGCCCGGAAGCGGGCGGGGCCGATGCCGAGCACGGCCCGGAAGGCCAGGTCCCCGGCCAGGTAGACGGCGACCCCGCCCGCGAGGGCGAGCGCCGGGCCGGTGTGCAGGTGCTCGCCGAGGTGCCCGATGGTCTTCTTGACGCCCGCCGCGAAGGCGGCGATCCCGAGCAGCATGGGCAGGAAGGCGTAGTAGTACGCGAGCATCGCCAACTTGAAGCGGTTCTCGGGCGCCGTCTCGGCGAAGACCTCCTCGGCGCGACCCTCGTCGCGCACGAAGTACATCCACCACAGCGCCGACGCGACGGCGAGCGCGAGGAAGGCGCCCCCGGCGATCCCCACGGACAGCGGCAGCGAGCCGGTCCCGATGCCGATCGCGATGACGGACTCGCCGAAGACGATGATCAGCAGCAGCCCGTGCCGCTCCACGAGGTGCTCGGCGCTCATGCCGCCGAGCTGATCGCTGACGGTCGTCACGGTCGTTGCCTCGGCCACGGCCCCGGCGGACTCCGCCCCGCTCGCCGCCACCCGCTGCACGAGCTGCGGTACGGCGAACTGGATCAGCAGGGCGAGCATCCACAGCCCCCAGGCGGGCGGCCCGTCGAAGAACCCGGCGGCCAGCACCGACAGCGCACACAGCATGTTGGGCAGCGCGAACCAGAGCACCCCGGACCCGTGCGCCTGCGTGTAGAGCGCGCTGTGCACGAGGACGACGAACACGTACCCCAGGCCGAAGGCGACCCCGCCGGCGCCGAAGGCGGTCGGTACCGCCAGCGCGCACACCAGGAACGCGCCCATGGCCAGGATCAGCAGCAGCCTCCGCGCCGTGCGGTCGGGCGGCACCTGGTTGGTCAGGTGCGCGTAGCCCCCGTACATCCAGAACAGCACGGTGAAGATCACCAGCACCTGGCCGGCTCCCCGGAGGCTGATGTCGTCCGCGAGCAACACCGTCAGCTGGGTGATGGTGAAGACGAAGACGAGGTCGAAGAAGAGCTCCAACGTGCTGACGCGGTGCGGTGTTTCCATGCGTGACTCCCCCGGATGCAGACGTGCGGCGCTCATCCGACCGCCTCGACACCCGCGCTGTCCAGCGCGTATCAGAATCCGGGTGCCCTCCGGTGCCGTACGACCTGAGACGTACGTGGATCCCGCCCGGCGGAGGGACGCGCCGCACCCGGGTCCGGCCGGAGGATGAAGGCACGCCAGCCGCCGAGGGAAGCGAAAGCCGCATGATCCGCAGGTCCGTCATCCTGACCACCGCCGCAGTCGTCTCGGCGGTGGGGCTCGCAACCGTCGTCGCCCTGCCGGCGGCGGCCGACTGGTACGAGGACCGCCACCAGGAGACGGACACGTACGCGACGGGCGCCGAAGCGAAGTCGGCCCGGGCTTCGGTCCCGCGCTGGCTGGAGGATGAGGCGACGTCGGTGCGGTACGCACTGCGGACGACCGGCGGCGACCGTCTACTGAAGGCGACCCTGCCGGACGACCGGCTCCCGACCGCCTGCACGACCGAGCCCCGGCCGAAGGCGCAGGAGGTCCCGCTCGCTCAGGACTGGTTCCCGGCGGACGCCCGGGGGAAGGCCACCGCGCGCTGCGGCCTGTACTACGCCTACATGGACGGCACCACCCTCTACGCCTGGCAGCACAACGACGACTGGCTGCGGGCCGAGCGCGCCGAGCCCGCCCGCTAGCCCACGAGACGATGCGTCTCGCCGCCCCCTTTGGGACATGCGTGCAGGTCAGCGAGCGGCCCGGCCCGAATACCTGGTCGGAGGCACGCCGATCCTTTGCTATTGTTGTCCTTGTCGCCGCGGGAAACCGGGGCCGACCACCGGTCCGGGTGGCGGAATGGCAGACGCGCTAGCTTGAGGTGCTAGTGCCCTTTATCGGGCGTGGGGGTTCAAGTCCCCCCTCGGACACACAGAGCGAAAACCCCACTTCGGTGGGGTTTTTTGCGTTGTCCGGCAGAGGCCGCGGGGGTGGATCCCGTGGTGCGGCATCATGGGCGCACGGGGTCGGAGGGGAAGCAACGTGTCGCACGACGGGCCGGACGGCAGCATGGTGATCGCCGGGCGCTACCGCCTGGAGAAGCGCCTGGGCAGAGGCGGCATGGGGACCGTCTGGCGGGCATCCGACGAACTCCTCGGGCGGCCCGTGGCCGTCAAGGAGCTCCACGTCGAGGGGGGCACGGACACCAGGGGCGCCCTGCGGGAGGCCCGGACGATCGCGCAGGTCAGGCATCCGCACGTCGTCGTGGTGCACGACGTGGCGGAGCACGACGGGCGCCCCCACATCGTCATGGAGCTCGTCGACGGCGGTTCGCTGGCCGACCGGCTCGGCAGCGAAGGGCCGCTGGGCCCCGCCGAGACCGCACGGATGGGGCTCGCCCTGCTCGGCGCCCTGACCGCGGCACACGCACGCGGGGTGCTCCACCGGGACGTCAAGCCCGCCAACGTCCTCGTGGAGGCGGGCACCGGGCGGGTGGTGCTCACCGACTTCGGCATCGCGCGGCTCGCCGGGTCCACCACGATCAGTGAGACCGGCGCGTTCGTCGGCTCGCCCGAGTACACCTCGCCCGAGCGGATGCAGGGAGCGGCTGCGGGGCCCGAGTCCGACCTGTGGTCGCTCGGGGTCCTGATGTGCGCGGCGCTGACCGGGAAGTCGCCGTTCCACCGCGATTCACTCGGCGGGGTCCTGCACGCCGTCGTGTACGACGAGATCCGCCCGCCGGCACAGGCGGGGCCGCTGGCTCCGGTGATCCGCGGCCTGCTGGAGCGGCTCCCGGAGCGACGGATGGGCGCGGCGGAGGCCGAGCGGTTGCTGTCGTCCTACGTGAGCACCGGAACGGTGCCCGACACGGAGCGGGACCTCGCCCCGGCCCCGCCGGCCGGAGCCGCGGCCGGCACCACTGCCCCGGTCGGCCATGCGCCGACCGAGCACGTCACCCGCCCGTCCGCCGTTCCCCCGGGGACGGCCCGGCGGACCCGGCCGGCCGTGCGGGCGGGCCTGATCGCGGTGCTCCTGGTCATCGCGGTCGGCGGCGCGGTGCTGCTCACCTCCCGCCCCGGTGACGGTGCGCGCGGGACGACGGACTCCGCCGGTGCCACGCCCCCCGCGCACTCCCCCGCGCCGTCGGCGACGCTCACGTTCAAGCCCACGCCCACGCCCATGCCCACCGTGTCGGCGGCGCCCGCGACCGCGAAGCCCGCCCCCGCCGGGTACCGGTCGGTGTCCGACACCGAGGGCTTCAGCCTCGCCTTGCCCGCAGGCTTCCAGCGCACCACCGATGACCAGCGGGTCGTCTACGTCTCGCCGGACGGGGCCTTCCGGATCGGCATCAAGATGCAGGCGGCGGCGCCCGCCGGGCCGGTCGGCGTGATGCGGCTCTCGCACGCGAACGGCCCGGCCACCAACCCGGGCTACCGCGACGGCACGGTCGTCCCGACCACGCACAACGGACTGCCGGCCGCCCTCTGGGAGTTCACCTGGAACGGTTTCTCCGCTTCCGAGGGCGCCCGGCACACCTTCGACGTCTGCTGGGAGGACGGCGGGCGCCTGTACGACGTGTGGGTGTCGGCGCCCGTCGGCCGGCTCGCCGAGGCGCGGAGCCACTTCGACACGGCACTGGACTCCTTCGTTCCGGGCGGGCCGGCAGCCGCGGGCAACTGAGCGAGGCCGCCCGCCGCCGGGCACGCGCCCCGCCACCGCCGACCCCGCCCCCCGACCCGCCCCGGAGCTGCCGCGGGCCCGCTGCGGCGCCGCCCCCGAAACCGCGCACACGATCGGCGGGGCGATCCGCGTTTCCGGACCGGCGTTGCGGGGAGTTTCCTGGCGGCCGACCCTTCCCCCACCTGCCTGGGGAGGTCTTGTGGAGGTCTTCGCCCGGTGATCAACCGTGTGGAGGTGTGGGGTAGCGTCGCCGCGCTGCGCGGAGAGGAGCGGGGCATGCGCGAGATCACCGTCCCACCGGTCGTTACGGCGGCGCCCGTCGGCGGGCTTGCCGACGCCGTCTTCCGGCACGCCCAGGAGGATCCCGGCCGGGTGGTGCTCGGGCGCAAGGAGGGCGGGGTCTGGCGGGACGTGACCTCCGGGGAGCTCGCCGCCGAGGTGCTCGCGCTGGCGCGGGGGCTGCTGGCCCAGGGGGTCCGGTTCGGGGAGCGGGTCGCCGTCATGTCCCGGACCCGGTACGAGTGGACGCTGTTCGACTTCGCCCTGTGGGCGATCGGCGCGCAGCCGGTGCCCGTGTACCCGACGTCGTCCGTCGACCAGGTGCACTGGATCCTGCAGGATTCCGACTGCACCGCCTGCGTCGTGGAGGACGAGGACCAGGCCATGACCGTCGGGTCGGTCATCGAGCGGCTGCCGCACCTGCGGCGGTTGTGGCAGCTGGACGCCGGGGCGGTCGACGCGCTCGTCGCGGACGGCAGCGGGGTGGCCGAGGACCTGGTGCACCGCCACCGTGCCGCGGTCACGCCCGATGCCGTCGCCACGATCATCTACACCTCGGGGACCACCGGGCGCCCCAAGGGCTGTGTGCTCACGCACGGCAATTTCATGTACGAGGCCGACACGATGGTGGCCCGCTGGGAGTCGGTGTTCCAGGCCGGGCCGGGGGAGCAGCCGTCCACCCTGTTGTTCCTGCCGCTCGCGCACGTCTTCGGGCGGATGGTGGAGG
Source organism: Streptomyces sp. NBC_00597 (assembly GCF_041431095.1). GTDB lineage: Bacteria > Actinomycetota > Actinomycetes > Streptomycetales > Streptomycetaceae > Streptomyces. Next base: position 829,416 of record NZ_CP107757.1, on the reverse strand, counting down.
TGGCGGCGGTCCGGGCTCGGGTGAAGCTGGGGCACCAGCCCGTGCTGGCGGCGGCCGAGCTACTGCCGGACCTCGCCGCGTTCCGGCCGACGTTCGTGCTGGGGGTCCCGTACGTCTTCGAGAAGGTCTTCGCGGCGGCCCGCCGCAAGGCGGAGGCGGAGGGGCGTACGGGGCCCTTCGACCGGGCGGTGGAGACGGCCGTGCGGTACGCGGAGGCCCGCGAGCAGAAGGCGTTCGGGGTCGGGCCGGGGCCTTCGGCAGGGCTGCGCATGGAACACCAGCTGTTCGAGAGGCTGGTGTACGGGAAGGTCCGCGAGGCGATGGGCGGGCGGGTCCGGCACGCGATGTCGGGGGGATCGGCGATGTCGCGCCGCCTCGGACTGTTCTTCGACGGGGCCGGGATCACGGTGTTCGAGGGATACGGCCTGACCGAGTCGTGCGCGGCGGCCACGGCGAACCCGCCGGGCGCGACGAAGTACGGCACGGTGGGCCGGCCGATCCCGGGCAGTACGGTGCACATCGCGGACGACGGGGAGGTGTGGTTGCACGGGGGCCACGTCTTCTCCGGGTACCTGAACGACCCGCGTGCCACGGAGGAGGTGCTCCGCAGCGGCTGGCTGGCGACCGGGGACCTGGGGCGGCTGGACGAGGACGGGTACCTGACGATCACCGGGCGCAAGAAGGAGATCCTGGTGACGTCCAACGGCAAGAGCGTGGCGCCGACGGCTCTTGAGGAGCGGGTGCGTTCGCATCCGCTGGTCGCGCAGTGCGTGCTGGTGGGCAACGACCGGCCGTACGTGGCCGCCCTGCTCACCTTGGACATGGAGGGGGTCGCGCACTGGCTGTCGATGCGCGGGCGCCCTCAGCTGCCGGCGGCGCAGCTCGTCCACGATCCGGATCTGACGGCGGAGGTGCGGCGGGCCGTGGTGGCCGCGAACACGCTGGTCTCGCAGGCCGAGGCGATCCGCACCTTCCGGGTGCTGGCGGAGCAGTTCACGGAGGAACGGGGCCTGCTGACGCCCTCGTTGAAGCTGAAGCGGCGGGCGATCGAGAAGGCGTACGCGATGGAGGTGGCGGCCCTCTACCAGCCATGACGGCCCGCAGGGACTACGCGTAACAGTTGACTGACGATCCGTCATTTACGCTCGCCCGCAATATTGACGATCCGTCAGGTCGCACACAGAATGCGGGGATTCCGACCGGAGGGGATCCCACACATGTTGCGACCGATCCGCACCCTGGCCGCCGCGGCAGCCGCACTAGCGCTCGTCTCCGCCTGCAACTCCGCCTCCACCGCAGGCTCCTCCGGCAAGCCCGACGACGCCGCCGCGGCCGCCGACTCCCGCGGGGTGACCGGCGACTCGGTCAAGGTCGGCGGCATCGTCTCGATGACCAGCGCCGGCGGCTACAGCAAGAAGGACACCGACCTCGGGGCGAAGGCCCGGTACCTGCGGGCCAACGCGGAGGGCGGGATCAACGGCCGCAAGATCGACTACCTGGGCGCGGAGGACGACGGCCAGGACCCCGCCAAGAACATGGCCGCCGCCCGCAAACTCGTCCAGCAGGACAAGGTCTTCGCGATCGCCCCCATGAGCTCGGTCACCTTCTCCGGCGCCGACTTCCTGGAACAGCAGAAGGTCCCCACCTTCGGCTGGGGCACCCTCCCCTCCTTCTGCGGCCCCAAGTACGCCTACGGCTTCAACGGCTGCCTGGTCCCCTCCCCGGGCGGCACCCTGAACCAGACCTGGCCCGAGGGCATCGCCCAGATCCTCGGCGGGGCCGGGGGCAAGTCGGTCGCGATCATCGCCAACGACAGCGACGCCGGCAAGTTCGGCATCCGCACCTTCCAGCAGGGTTTCACGAGCGCCGGGTTCACGGTCTCCTACGCCAAGGCCTCGGTACCGGCCACCGCCGTGCCGAGCGACTGGTCTGCGTACGTGAAGGACCTCCTCGCCGGCAGCGGGGGCAAGGCTCCCGACGCGGTCGTGTCGGTCATGCAGACCCCGAACAACATCGGCCTGTTCACCGCCCTCAAGCGCGCCGGGTACAAGGGCCTGCTCTCCGACCCCACCGACTACGACCCGGGGCTGCTCGCCCAGGACACCACCCGGCAGGCCCTCGACGGGGTGCACGTCCTGCTGCAGTTCGAGCCCTTCGAGTCGACCGGCCCGGCGATGGCGCAGTTCAAGGCGGACATCAAGGCGGCTTCGGGCGGCCGGGAAGTCCCCCTGAACATGCACATGTTGACCGGCTACATGTCTGCCGACCTGTTCGTGTCCATCGCGCAGAAGGCGGGCAGGGACCTCACCGTCTCGCACTTCCAGAGCGCCGCGCAGGGCTACTCCGACACCGGGACCCTCGTCGGCGACCGGTCGGAGCCCAAGGGGCAGAAGGACAGCTTCGGCTGCGGGGCGCTGGTCCAGCTGAAGAACGGCGCGTACGAGGTCTCCGTACCGTTCACCTGCCGCCCTCCGATCCCCTTCAAGTAGGACCGGTCCCATGGGAGATCTGCTCGTCTTCGTCCTGAGCGGTCTGGTCTCCGGCGCCCTGTACGCACTGCTCGCCACCGGGCTGGTGCTGTCGTACTCGGCGTCCGGGCTCTTCAACTTCGCGCACGGGGCCACCGCCTACCTGTGCGCCCTGACCTTCTACGAGGTGCACTCCGGGCTGGGCTGGCCGGCCGTCCCGGCGGCCCTGTTGGTGGTGTGCGTACTGGCCCCCGGGCTCGGCTGGGGACTGGACCGGCTGATGTTCCGGCGGCTCGCCCGCGTCGGTGAGACGGCGCAGATCGTGGCCACGATCGGGCTGCTGGTGGCCCTGCCGGCGGCCGGACTGTGGGCCGTGGAGCTGCTGGCCGACGCGGGCGCACCCGTCGAACCCGCGGAGAACCGGTTCGGGCTGCCGGGGGTGGGGCCGAGCCCGGCACGGTCCTGGCAGCTCGCCGAGGGCGTCGGCATCGACTCCGACCAGCTGATCACCTGGGTGGTGACGGCGGTGGTGGCGGTGGCCCTGTGGGCGCTGATGCGGCACACGCGGCTGGGGCTGCACCTGCGGGCCGCCGTCGACGACCGCTCGCTTACCGAGCTGCGCGGGATCAGCGCCGACCGCCTGTCGTCCGTGGCCTGGATGATCGCGTCCGCACTGGCGGGGCTCGCGGGCGTGCTGGCGACGCCGCTGCTGGGGCTGTCGGCGCACGACTTCACGCTGTTCCTGTTCGTCTCGGCGACGGCGGCCGTGCTCGGGCGGTTCGTGTCCGTGCCGCTCGCGTTCGCGGGCGGACTGGGGCTGGGAGTGCTGCAGAACCTGGTCGCCGGGTACGCGTCCTTCGCCGATCGAATCACCGGGTTCCGGACGGCGGTGCCCTTCCTCATCCTGTTCGGCGGACTGCTGGTGCTGACCCGGCGGGCCCGGACGGCGGGTACCGCGGCCGCGGACCCGGCGCCCGCGGACCATCCGGCCGGCGCCCCGTGGGGCCGGCGGTGGGGGGTGTGGGCGGTGCTCTGCGGGGCGCTGTGCGTCGCGTTCTACACGGTGACCACGCCCTTCTGGAGCGGGCTGCTCGCCCAGGGGCTGGCCTTCGGCCTGGTGTTCATGTCCTTCACGGTGGTGACCGGGCTCGGGGCGATGGTGTCGCTGGCGCAGGGCACCTTCGTGACGGGAGCCGCGCTGGTCGCGGGGCTGCTGATGAGCCGCGGCTGGCCGTTCGCGGCGGCGCTGGCGGTGGGGACCTGCGCGGCGGCGCTGCTCGGGGCGCTGGTCGCACTTCCCGCACTGCGGCTGGGCGGGCGGACGCTGGCCCTGGCGACACTGGCCCTGGCGTTCCTCGCGGACCAGGTGTTGTTCCAGCTGCGGTGGCTGCGCAACGGGGACTCCGGATGGACGGTCCCGCGGCCCGTGCTCGGACCGGTGGACCTCGGCGACGACCGCGCGCTGGGGGTGGCGCTGGTGGTGGTCGTCGCCGTGTGCGCGGCCGGGCTGAGCGCGCTGCGGAACTCGCCGTCGGGGCGGGCGATGCTGGCTGTACGGTCGGCTCCGGCGGCGGCGATGGCCTCGGGGGTGTCGGTACTGCGCACGAAGCTGCTGCTGTTCACGCTCTCCGCGGGCCTGGCCGGGTTCGGCGGCGTGCTGCTCGCCTCGTACAACACCCGGATCACGGCGACGGACTTCACGGCGATGACGGGACTGGTGTGGCTGGCGGTCGTGGTCGCCGCGGGGCTGCGGCGGCCGCAGTACGCGGTGGTGGCGGGGGTCGTGTACGCCGTGGCCCCGCGCGTGCTGGCCGATTTCGTGACGGCGTCGGGGTACGTGCCGGTGATCCTGTTCGGGCTGGCGGGACTGGCACTCGCCAACGACCCGGACGGGTACTGCGCCGCGATCCCGGTACGGCTCGCCCGACGGCGGGCCGTGGCCCGGGCCGGCGCCGGAGCCCCAGCGGATCAGGGGACCGCCCGCGCAAGCCGGGCCGTCCCCGGGCCCCGGGCCGTCGGCGGGACCGCGGTCCCCGGGGGGCTCTCCCCCGCTCCGCCCCTTCGCCGTTTCCCGGGCACTGCCCGGACCCACGCCTCGAACGCCGGCGGGGCCGAGTCGGGCCGCCCGCCGTCCGAGAGCGCGGGCGCGGGCACGGGCACGGGCGCACAGCGCATGAACGGGGTCCGGGGCAGAGCCCCGGTTCCGGGAAGGGGCGGGGTGGCGGAAGGCCCCGCAGTTCCCGTGCTGGAGCTGCGGGGCGTCACCGCCGGGTACGACGGCGGCCTCGTACTGCACGGGGTCGATCTCGCCGTCCGGAAAGGGGAGATCCTCGTCGTGCTCGGACCCAACGGGGCCGGCAAGAGCACCGCGTGCCGGGTGGCCGCCGGGGCCCTGGCCGCCGGGAGCGGGCGGGTCCTCGTACGGGGGCGGGACGTGACCCGCGACGGGCCCGTGCGGCGGGCCGGCCGCGGGGTGCTGCTCGCTCCCGAAGGGCGGGGGATCTTCCCCTCCCTCGACGTCGAGGAGAACCTGGCGCTGTACCTGAGGGACCCAGCCGAACGGGACGCCGTCTACGCACGGTTCCCGCGGCTGCGGGAGCGGCGGGGCGTCGCCGCCGGGGCGCTGTCCGGCGGCGAGCAGCAGATGCTGGCCCTCGCCCCGCTGCTGCAGCGCCCGCCCGAGGTGCTGATCGCCGACGAGCCTTCGCTCGGGCTGGCGCCGAGGGTGGTGGAGGAGGTGTACGGACTGCTCACCGAGCTCCGGGACGCCGGGACCGCGCTGTTGCTGGTGGAGGAGAAGGCCGCCGGGATCCTCGGGGTCGCCGACACCGTCGCGTACCTCTCCCGGGGGCGGGTCTCGTGGTGCGGTCCACGCGGCGAGGTGGAGGCCGACCGGCTCGCCGCGGCCTATCTGGGGAGGACGCCATGACGGCGCCGTACGTGCTTGAGGGCTCCGGGATCGGCGTCCGGTTCGGTGGGGTGAAGGCTCTGACGGGGGTGGACCTCGGCGTCCGCGCCGGGGAGGTGTGCGGGCTGATCGGGCCGAACGGGGCCGGGAAGACCACGCTGTTCGACGTGCTGTCCGGGATCCGGCGGCCCGACCGGGGCCGGGTGCGCCTTCGGGGAGAGGACGTCACCCGCCGTTCGCCGGTCTGGCGGGCCCGGCACGGGATGCGCCGGACGTTCCAGCGCCAGCAGCTGTTCGGGCAGCTCAGCGTGGCCGACAACCTGCTCGTCGCGCAGGAGTGGCGCGGCGGCGGGGGCGGGCTCGCCGCCGACCTGCTCGGGTCCCCGGCCCGGCGCCGTCGGGAGCGGGAGCGGCGGGAGCGGGGGGAGCGCGTCCTCGCCGCCTGCGGGATCGGGGCGCTGGGGGCGCTGCCCGCGGCCGGGCTTCCGGTGGGCCGGGCCCGGATGGTCGAGCTGGCCCGGGCCGTCGCCGATCCGCCGCAGGTGTTGCTGCTGGACGAGCCCGCGTCCGGCCTGTCGGCCACCGAACGCGAGCAGCTCGCGGCGGTCGTCCGGCGGCTGGCCGAGGAGGAGGGCTGCGCGGTGCTGCTGGTGGAACACGACGTGGCCTTCGTGATGGACCTCTGCACACGGGTGGTCGTCCTGGACCTCGGAACGGTCCTCGCGCAGGGCCCGCCCGCCGAGGTCCGGGCCGATCCGCTCGTCCGGCAGGCCTATCTGGGGGTGTCCTGACGGTGTGTCCGGCAGCAGTCCGGCCCTGCCGGACTCTGGCGGGACTACGATCGCCGCGGCGGCCGGCCGTCGCCGCTCGCACCCGGTACCTGACCGCCCAGCCGGAGCGCGCCCCAGCCCGCCGACCAGAGGGAACAGCCAGACGTGAACCAGGTCCCCGCCATCTGGCTCAACAACGGCACGCCCATGCCCCAGCTCGGTTTCGGCGTCTTCCAGGTCCCGGACTCCGAAGCCGCGCAGGCCGTCGGGGCGGCGCTGGAGGCGGGGTACCGGAGCATCGACACGGCGGCCGCGTACGGCAACGAGAAGGGCATCGGCCAGGCCCTCGCCGCTTCCGGGGTGCCGCGCGAAGAGCTGTTCGTCACCACCAAACTGTGGAACGGCCGCTCCCGGACCTGGCGCCGCGACGACGTGCTGCGCGCGTTCGACCACTCCCTGGACAAGCTGGGCCTCGAACACATCGACCTGTACCTGATCCACTGGCCGCGCCCGATGCGCGACGACTTCCTCGCCATCTGGAAGACGTTCGAGGAGATCGCGCAGAGCGGCCGCGCCCATTCCGTCGGCGTGTCGAACTTCCGCCCGGCCGACCTGGAGCGGCTCGGCGCAGAGAGCACGCTGGTCCCGGCCGTGAACCAGATCGAGTTGCACCCGCTGTTCCCGCAGCCCGAGTTGCGCGCCCTGCACTCCCGGCTCGGCATCGCCACCGAAGCCTGGTCCCCGCTCGGCCAGGGCAAGGAGCTGCTGACGCTCCCGGCGGTCGCCGAGACCGCCGCCAAACACGGGCGTTCCGCCGCCCAGGTGGTGCTGCGCTGGCACCTGGACCTCGGGAACATCGTGATCCCGAAGTCGGTGACCCCGTCGCGGATCCGGGAGAACCTGGACGTCTTCGGCTTCGAGCTGGACGCTGCGGACCGCGCCGCGCTGGACGCGCTGGCTACGGGTCCCTCGGCGGGGCGGATCGGGCCGGATCCGGCCGTCTTCGACGTCTGAGCCGCAGGTGCCCGTGAGCGCCGGGGTCCACCGGATCCGCAACGCCGCCAGCGGCCTGCTGCTCCGGCTGGAGGGCGGCACCCGGGTGGGAGTGGGCCCGGACGGCCCGCCCTCGCCACCGGCGGCCGGGCTGTGGCGGATCGTGCCGGTCCACAGCGGAGGCGGGATCGTCCACGTCGTCAGCGTGCACAACGACAAGCTGCTGGACGTCGCCAACGCGTCCACGGAGAGCGGCACCCGGGTCCAGGTGTGGCGGGCGAACGCGTTCGGCGCGCAGGAGTGGATCATCGAGGAGCATCTCGACGATCCCGGGGTGGTGTCCTTGATCGCCTGCATCAGCGGCCTGCCGCTGGAGGCGGACGAGGAGGGCCGGGCCCGCGTGTGCGAGGACACCGACTCCCCCGCCCAGTGGTGGCACCTCGAACCCTCCTGAGGAGTCGCGGGCGGGGTCGCCCCAGGACCAGAGGGCCTCGGCTTCCCCGCCGTCCGTCGCCTCACGGTGGTTGCGCGGGCACAGGCGGGCGAAGTTGCGCACGTCGTTCGGTCGGGACCTCAGGGACGTCCTCACATTGCCTTCACCCCGTGCGGACTCCCGTTCACGGGCGCACCGCAGTCGCCGCCCCTGACGGCGGGCGTTCGTACCGGGCTTCGGGCGGGTGCGGGCCGAGCGCCGCGGCGACGGCAGCCGGGCGCACGGGGTGCCACCGCGGTGGCGTCGTGCGCGGCGGCCTCGGCGTGGTGGTGGTCGAGCAGCGGCTTCGCCGTCGGCGTCAGCTCGCGCCGTGGGCGGGAGCGAGGGCCTCGACCCGTTCGGCCAGCGCGAAGTCGGCGCCGGTGACGGCGTCGCCGGCGCTGTGCGTGTTCACGGACACCCGGACCGTGTTGTAGCCGAGGGTCAGGTCGGAGTGGTGGTTCAACTCCTCTTGGACCGTGGCGATGTGGACGACGAGCGCGCTCGCCGCGAAGTGGGTGCCCAGCCGGTAGGTGCGGATGATCCGGTCGTCCTCGAAGGCCCAGCCGGGGAGTTCCCGCAACCGGTCCTCGATCTCCTTCTGCGAAAGCGGCTCGTCTGCCATCGGCATGCTCCTTCACCGTGGGGGCCCGTTTTCCGACGTGTGGTCAAGGTTCCCACAGCGCACGCCGGAGGGAAGGTTTCGCGCCATAGTGCGTGCGGGTGCTTCCGAGCCTTCCGGGTCCGCGGTGGCGCCCTTATGCTCCTGCGCCGAACGCCACTGTTACCGCCGGTAATGCACATCGGCCTCCGCTTCGGACCGGACACCAAAGGGGCTTCCTCATGACGCGCAGGCGCAGCACAGGCAGCACGGGCAGCACGGGCAGCACCGGCAGTTCGAGGCGCACGTTCATCGCCGGCGCCGCCGCCACCGCCGGGACGCTGGGAACCACCGGGGCCGTCGCCGCCCCCGCCCGCGCCCGGTCCCCGCAGCCGGTCGCAGACCGGACCCCCCGGACCGCCGCAGCCCCGAACGGCCGCCGGGTCGCCGTCCTCGGCGGCGGGGTCGCCGGGCTCACCGCGGCCCACGAACTCGCCGAGCGCGGCTACGCCGTCACCGTCTACGAGCGCCGCGCACTCGGCGGCAAGGCCCGCAGCATGGACGTCCCCGGCAGCGCCCGCGGCGGCCGCCGGCCCCTGCCTGCCGAGCACGGGTTCCGCTTCATCCCAGGCATTTACCACAACCTGCCCGACACCATGCGGCGCATCCCCTTCCCCGGCAACGCCCACGGCGTGTGGGACAACCTCGTGGCCCCGCCCGAGATGATGTTCGCCCGGGCGGCCGGCCGCGAGGACCTGCGCGCCCCCATCCCCTGGCCCGACCACTCCCCCGCCGCGCTGACGCCCGACGAGATCCGCCGCGCCCTGACCGGCCTCCTGCAGTCGCTCGTCCGACTGCCGGCGCACGAGAGCGCGTACTTCGTCGACCGCGTCCTGGTCTTCCTCACCAGCTGCGACGAGCGCCGCAAGGAGGTCTGGGAACACACCCCCTGGTGGGAGTTCGTGCGGGCCGCGCAGATGTCGAACGAGTACCAGCGCATCCTCGCCGTCGGCATCACCCGCAACATCGTCGCCACCAAGGCCGAGGAGGCCTCCACCCGTACCGTCGGCGCCCTCGGCGAGGCCTTCGTCTTCAACGCGCTGGGACGCGGCGCGGACGGGCCGCCGGACCGGATCCTCAACCTGCCAACCAACGAAGCGTGGATCGACCCCTGGGAAGCCCATCTGCGCTCGCTCGGCGTGGAGTTCCGGATCGGCTGGTCGGTCCAGGAGGTGCGGTACGGGGACGGCCGGGTCAGCGGGGTCACGGCCCTGGACCCGGCCGGGGCCCGGCAGGACGTCACCGCGGACCACTACGTCAGCGCCCTGCCCGTCGAGCACGCCCGGCGCACCTGGAGCGCGGGGCTGCGGGCCGCGGACCCGATGCTGGGCCGCTGCGACCTCCTGGAGACCGACTGGATGACCGGAATCCAGTTCTACCTCACCGAACGCGCACCCCTCGTCCACGGGCACCTCAACTGCATCGATTCGCCCTGGTCGTTGACGGCGATCCAGCAGGCTGAGCACTGGCCGGCCCGCGATTTCCCGGCCGCCTACGGCGACGGGGTGGCGGTGGACTGCCTGTCGGTGGACATCTCCGACTGGGACAAGCCGGGGATCCTGTACGGGAAGACGGCCAAGCAGTGCACCCGCGAGGAGGTCGCCCGCGAGGTGTGGGCGCAGCTGAAGGCTTCCCTGAACGACACCGGGAAGACGCCCCTGACCGACCGCACCCTGCACTCGTGGTTCTTGGACCCGGGGGTGGACGGGCTCGGCACCCCGAACCCCACCAACCAGGACCAGCTGCTGATCCACCCCACCGGCACCTTCCACAACCGGCCGAGCGCGGACACCCGCATCCCCAACTTCTTCCTCAGCGGGGACTACGTGGCCGTCGACATCGATCTGGCGACGATGGAGGGCGCCAACGCCTCGGCCCGGGCGGCCGTCAACGCCCTGCTGGACAGCGACGGTTCGACGGCGCAGCGGTGCGCGGTCCTGCCGATGTACCACGCCCCGGAGATGGAGTCCTTCAAGCGGCACGACCTGTGGCGCCACCGACTCGGCCTGCGCAACGTCTTCGACCTGGGCTGAGCGCCCCGGCCAGGGCCCGGTCCGGACGACGGGCCCTATCGTCGGGGCATGACCTCCACCCCGTCCGTCGGACCCCTGCTGCGCACCTGGCGGGAGCGGCGCGGCATCAGCCAACTGGAACTGGCGGGCCGCGCCGACTCCTCGTCGCGACACATCAGTTTCATCGAGAACGGTCGGTCCCGGCCGAGCAGGGACATGGTCCTGCGGCTCGCGGACCACCTCGACGTGCCCGTCCGTGACCGCAACGCGCTGCTCCTCGCTGCGGGTTACGCCCCGCACTACGCACAGACCCCGCTCGACGACCCGTCGATGGGGACGCTGCGCGAGGGCCTGGAGCGGCTACTGACCGGCTACGAGCCGTATCCGGCACTGATCGTGGACGCCGCGTACGACGTCGTCGCCGCCAACCGCGGTATCGCGATGCTGCTCGACGGCTTGCCCGGGCACCTGCTGGCCCCGCCGCTGAACGCCATGCGGATCACCCTGCACCCCGAGGGGCTGGCGCCGAGGATCCGCAACCTCGGGGAGTGGCGCGGGCACCTGCTGGCCCAGATGGAGCGGCAGATCGCACTGTCCCGGTCCGCGCCGCTGCGCGCGCTGTACGAGGAGGTGGCCGGCTATCCGGTCCCCGGGAGGCCGCCCGGCGACGCCGGAGCCGAGCCCGAGGAGGCCGTCCCGTACGTCGCGCTCCCGCTGGTGATCGAGCACGACGGGCAGGTGCTCTCCTTCGTGTCCTCAATCGCGACCTTCAACACGCCGATGGACGTGACCGTCGCCGAGCTGGCCATCGAGACGCTGCTCCCGGCCGACCCGGCGACGGTGAAGTACCTGCGCTCACTGGAGCCCTGAGGCGGACCGCAGCGCCAGCCGCTGGAAGAGGGCCAACGCGGCCACGGTGAGCGCCTGGAGCGGGATCCACACCAGCCCGGCGGTGGTGGGGGCGTCCCACAGGAACAGGGAGACCAGGCTGAGGGCCGCCCAGGCGTAGTTGGCCTCGATGACGAACTTCACCGGGCCGACCGGCGGCCGGCGGCGCGCGGCGAGCAGGCCGACGCCGGCCCCGTAGAGGGTCAGGAACAGGCCGAGTTCGAGCAGCGTGGTCGGGCCGACGCCGAGCAGTCGCCCGAGGGGGGCGCAGAAGACGGTGTACGCGAGGCCGTTCCCGGCGGTGACCACGGAGTCGAGGGCCAGGAAGCGGCGCAGCGCGGTCTGCGGGACGGTGGTGCGGGCGATGCTGCCGAGCAGGGTCGCGGACATGACGGATCAGCCTCCGGGGGCGGTCGGGGTGTTCGGGTGGCCGCGGTCGCGGTCGCCGTGGCGGTGCGGTCGCGCTCTCACGGTCGAACGTGCTGGTGGGACGGGTTCCGAGGCCGAGTGCGCGGACTCGGAACCCGATGGCTCCACTGTGCCGCCGGGCCGCGCCGCGGTCGATTACCCCTGGAGTCATGCCCGTTGGGGGCGCGGCGGCGGCGCCAACCTTCTTTGAGTCACATCGCAAGAAAGGTTGGGGTTCTCCTGTTTCGCCGGGGGGTCGACGGCTACGCTGCAACACAGCCGAAGCTCTCGAACGTCCTGTCGACATACGGAGAACCTCACGGTGCCAGCCGCTGCCCGACCCGATCTGGCCTCCACCTGGGCCCGCGTCGAGGCGTTGGCCGAGCGGACCGGCCGGGACCCGGCCGAGGTGCTGTCCCCGGAGCGGCTGAGCCGCCTGTGCGGGGTCGAGCCCACGCTCGTCCCCCGGGTCGTGGCCGGGACCGCGCCCGGGGTCCCCTTGTGCCTGCGGGTGCACCGCCGCTTCCTGCGGCTGCGGGCCACCCGACGCGACAAGCACGGCCGCGAATGGTCCCTCGCCGCCATCGCGGAGGACTTCCGGGCGCCCGGCGCCTCCCTCGGCCCCCTCAACGCGGGCACCGGACTGCCCCGGCTGGGCCACGCGGCCGGCGTGCAGCGGTTCTTCGGGGTCTACGCGGGCTTCCTCCTCGCCGACAGCCAGTGCGCCGTGGAGCGCGCGCTCGCCGCCACCGGCTCCGGCTCCGGCGCCGCGCCGGACCTCGGGCACCTCTCGTACCTGACGGGCATGCCCCCGTACGACATCCGGCTCACCCTCGACGGCGCACCGCCCCGGCTCCCGCTGAAGGAGCAGGTGCACCAGCGGTTCGAGCACCTGCGCCGCACCCGGCCGCGGGCGGACGGCCAGCCCCACTCCCTCGCCGCCATCGCCCACTCCTTCCACGCGTCGGGGCAGTCCCTGACCCGCCTCGCGCGCGGCGAGGGCCTGCCCAACCTCGCCGCGGCCGCCGGGATCCAACGGTTCTACGGGGTGGACGGCGGCTTCCTGCTGGCCGACGACACCGAGGCGCTCGCCACCGCCCTCGCCGGGATCGGGCACGAGCTGGAAACCGCCGGGCGGAACGCGGAAAACCCGATGCTCGCCGTCCTGCGGGCGCACGATGTACGGAGCATCGTCACACGGGCCGGGCGGCTCTCTCCGGCGGGCTGGAAGTCGCTGGCCGACCACCTCGACGACCTGCTGGCACGCGAAGGAGTGCTGGTCCGTCCGGGCGCGGGCCTCGAACGCGCGCACCCGATGGCGGTGCCCGACGACCTGAAGGCTGCCGAGGGGGGAGCGCCATGAGGACCACACGGACCATGCGGAAACTCGGCGGATATCTGCTGGCGGAGGCGCGCCTGGTGCAACCGGCCGATGCAGCCGAGATCATCGGGAGCCTGTGCGCCGCGTACGGCAGGCGGCGCGGCGGACGGCAGGTGGATTTCCGGTTCGCCGGGTTCCCGCCCGACACGGCCAGCGGGTTGTGGCTGGAGATGGCGGAGCGCGACCTGCTCGTCATCGAGGAGCGCACCCGGCCCGAGCACCAACTGGTCATCGCCTGCCACGAGTTATGGCACATGGAGGAAGGCACCTGTGACAGCCACGGCCCGGGCATGGCCGTGGCGGCCCGGCTCACGGGAGACCGGGGCGACCTCGCGGAGCTGCTGCGCTCGGAGACCGGACTGGGCAGCGTGGTCCGGCAGGCGGCCGCCCGCGCCGACCGGGAGGACCCGGCGGAGATCCGGGCGGAGACCTTCGGCCTGTACCTCGGCCAGCTCCTGAAGGCGTTCCTGCCGGGGCCCCGCGAAGAGCGGTTCCCCGAGGCGATCGAGCGCATCAAGACCTCGCTCGGCTGGGGCCGTTGAGCGCACGTCCCCGCGAGGTACCGACGACGCCCCGGTGACCGGCGCCTCCCCTCCCGACGCACCTCACTGCGCCGCTGCCTCCGCACGGCCCTGACAGAGAGCACCACGATGACCCAGTCCTCCCCGCCCCGCCACGCCGTCGTCATCGGCGGGAGCATGGCCGGCCTGCTCGCCGCGGCCGTGCTCGCCGAGCACGCGACGGTCACGATCATCGACGCCGACACGCTGCCCGACAGCCCGGCGCCGCGGCGGGGACTCCCGCAGGCCCGGCACGTCCACGTCATGTGGTCGGGCGGGGCCCGTGCCATCGAGAAGATACTCCCGGGCATCACCGACGACTGGACGGCGGCGGGCGCCATCCGCCGCAGCCTGCCCACCGACCTGGTCACCAAGACCGCCCAGGGGTGGATCCCGCGCTGCGGGGAGAAGCAGTTCAACATCTCGTGCAGTCGCGACCTCCTCGACTCGGTGGTCCGCGCCCGGGTGACCGGCCTGCGCGGCGTCACCACGCTCCAGCAGAGCCGCGTACGGGCCCTGGAGGGTACGGCCGCCCGGGTCACCGGCGTCCGCGTCGACACCGCCGGCGAGGAGGGCCGGCTGTTGACCGCCGATCTCGTGGTCGACGCGAGCGGGCGCGGCTCCCGGGCCCGGGCCTGGCTGCAGGAGCTGGGGGTCGGCGGGATCAGACAGGCTCAGGTCGACTCCGGTCTCGTGTACGCGACCCGGATCTTCGAAGCCCCCGCCGGGGCCCACGAGATGGGCTTCCCGATCGTCAACGTGCAGTCCGATCCGCGGGTGTACGTGCCCGGCCAGACCGCGACGATCGTTCCCATCGAGGACGGCCAGTGGCAGGCCACCCTGTCCGGGACCCGCGGGGGCCAGCCCACTGGCGACCCCGACCTCTTCATCCCGTTCGCCAAGGGCATCCGCGACCCGATCGTCGGCGAGCTCCTCGAAGGCCGCAAGCCGCTGACCGACGTCGCCGTCACCCAGGGCACCGCCAACCGCAGGGTCTACTTCGAGAAGGCCGACCTGCCCGACGGTTTCTTCGCCGTCGGCGACTCCGTCGCCACCTTCAACCCGCTGTACGGGCAGGGCATGACCGTCGCCGCGCAGGGCCTGCTGGCCGTGCGCGCCCTGCTGCGCGCCAAGGGCCTCGCCCATCCCGGCTTCGGCCGCGAGGCGCAGTGCGCGCTCGTCCCGCAGGTGGCCACCGCCTGGGAGCTCGCCACCTCCCAGGACATCCTGTATCCGGGGGCCACCGGCATGAAGCCGCGGGCCGGGGTCGGGCTGCTCAACGCGTACGTCAACCGGCTGATGACCGGCGCCACCACGCGGGAGGCGCTGACCGCCGCGTTCCTCCAGGTCATCACCATGAGCCGCACGCCCACGTACTGGCTGCGCCCCTCGGTGGTCTGGCACGTGCTGCGCGCCTCGGACCAGGGGGCGCTGAAGGCGCCGCCGCTGACCGCGGCCGAGCGGGCCGTCGCGGGACTGGACCCCGTGGGCCCCGGCGGTCCCGTGGGCCCGGTCGGTCCCGTCGGCCAGGCGCGATGACCGACGGTCTCATCCTCTACGTTCCGGGGTCGGTGATGATCCTGGCGCTGCTGATCAAGGCGCCGACCCTGCGCCGGGGCTGGGACCAGCCGCTCATGCGGGCCGTGTGCACCCTGCTCGTCGTCGGCTGCCTCGTCATGTTCCTGGCGGCGCCGCCCACGATCGCCGCGGTCAACCGGCTCACCGGGATCGTCAACTTCTCGGCCCCGCTGGTGTACGGCGTGCTGACCGCGTTCTCGGGTTCGTGCATCGTCCTGGTCCTGCAGTGGGGCGGCGGCCCTCCCGCGGTGGTGCGGCGCGCGACCCGGCTGACGGTGGCCGCCTTCAGCGCCGTCACGCTGCTCATCGTCGTCCTGTTCGCGATCGGCGACGCGCCGGTGGAACGGTTGCGCGACCTGGACACCTACTACGCCAACACGCCCTGGCTGCGCGAGATGATCGTCTGCTACCTGCTCGCGCACACCGTGGGCAGCTCGACGCTGACGCTGCTGTGCTGGAAGTGGCTGCTGCGCGTACGCCCCTCGCTGCGCCCGCTGCGCACCGGACTGGCCCTGATCGTGCTCGGCGGGGCGCTGGACCTGGGCTACCTGATCAGCAAGTGGACGGCGGTGGGCGCCCGCTGGACGGGCCGCGACTGGGACGGCCTGTCCACGTACGTGGCCCCGCCGTTCGCCTCGGCCGCGGCCCTGATGGTGGGGTCGGGGTTCATCGTGCCGCTGGTCGGCGGCTCGGCGGCCTGGCGGGACTTCAGCCAGTACCGGCGGCTGCACCCGCTGTGGAAGGCGCTGCGCGGATTCGCCGCGTCGAGCGTGACGACGGTGCCGCTGACCTGGTGGTCACCGATCGGGATCCGGCTGATCCACCGAGAATCGGTGATCGACGACGGGATCCTGGCCCTGGGCCGCTGGTTCGACCCCTCCGTACGCGGCGCCGCGTACGAGGCCGCGCTGCGCCAGGGCCTGCCCGAGCCGCAGGCCTCGGTCGTGGCCGACGCGGCCATGCTCGCCGCGGCCTGCCGGCGCCGGGAAGCGGCGGAGACGGCCGAGGCCGCGGACCGGGCCGGGGCGGACGGCGACGGGCAGCATCCGGCCGGGGCCGACCAGGGGCTGCCGGAGCCGTACCGGCTCGACTCCCGGCCGCTGGCCGCGCTGGCCCGGGAGTTCCGCACGTCCCCCATCGTGGCAACCGCACGACGAGACCCGGCCCTGCCGTAAGCCGCACGCTCGACAGCCCGCAGTCGGCGTCAACCGACGAGGACGTCCCCCGGCTCGGGATTGCGGGCGAGCCAGGCCCCGTACGACCGTACCCGGCGCCAGTGCTGGAGCTGGTCGAGGGCGAACGCGGCCCGCGGCGAGGCCTCCGGGCGCGGTTCCAGGCCGCGGGCCAGCCGGTGCAGCTGGAACCGTACGAAGGCGAGCTGTCCGGCGCCGGCCAGGTCCCGGTCCTTCCACCGGAGCCGCTCCACCCGCACCCGTACGTCCTCCCCCGCGCGCCAGCGGACCGGCAGATCGGGCCGGAACGCCAGGGCGGAGGCGAGCCCCACGACGGACACGCCGCGCGCCAGGACCTTCCGCGCGGTCTCGTGGCGGCCTATCCCGCCGGTCAGCATCAGCGGCATCGTGGCCGCGTCCAGGAATTGCTCGGCGAAGGCGAGGAAGTACGCCTCCCGCTCAAGGGTCCGCAGATCAGCGGTGCGGCCCAGGGTCGCCGGGCTCTCCACACTGCCGCCGGACAGTTCGACCAGGTCGACGCCGAGGCCACCGAGTACGGCCAGGACCCGCGCCGCGTCCTCGGTGTCGAAGCCGCCGCGCTGGAAGTCGGCGGTGTTGAGCTTGACCCCGACCGCGAAGCCGGAGCCCACCTGCGCGCGGACGGCCGCGACGACCTCGGTGAGCAGCCGCACCCGGTTGTCCAGGCTGCCGCCCCAGCGGTCGGTGCGCCGGTTGACCAGCGGGGAGAGGAACTGGCTGAGGAGGTAGCCGTGGGCGGCGTGGATCTGCACCCCGTCGAAGCCGGCCTCCTCGGCCCGCCGGGCCGTGACCGCGAACCGGGCGACGGTGGCCTCGATGTCGGCCTCGGTCATCGCGGTGGGGCGGGCGAAGCGCTTGGTGTGCTTGCCGAGGTTCACCCCTATGTCGGAGGGCGCCCAGGCCGTGCCGGGCATCTCGGAGCCCACCTGACGACCCGGGTGGTTGATCTGCATCCAGACCCGCCCGCCGCCCGCGGACGCGGCCCGGGCCCAGCGGCGGAAGGGGTCGAGCGGGGAACTGGCGTCGAGGACGATCGTGCCCGGCGCGGTCAGTGCGCGGCGGTCGACCATCACGTTCCCGGTGATCAGCAGTCCGGCGCCGCCCTGCGCCCAGCGGTGGTAGAGCCGCTCGATGCGCTCGTCGGGCAGCTGGCCGGGCCCGGCGAGGCTCTCCTCCATCGCGGCCTTCGCCAGCCGGTTCGGCAGGACCGTCCCACCCGGCAGCTCCAGTGGCGTGAACAGGTCCATCAGCATTCCCCCAGGAAACGTGTTGCACGTGTCATCCCGCGCCCGGGCGCAAAGATACCGCTCCCTCCCCGGCCCCCGGCAGGCTCCGGCGGCGCAAGAATCCGGCCACCCGGCGGTGCCGGCACAGCCGCGTGCGCGAGCGCCCCGCACACGCGAAACGCCCCGGGCCGACCGGCCCGGGGCGTTCGCGTGCGGAGGTGGTGCGGAGCGGGTCAGAGGTCCGCGACCGCCAGCCCGGCCTGGGCGGCGGCCGCCTGGACGGTCTGCTCCAGCAGGACGGCGATGGTCATCGGGCCGACGCCGCCGGGGACCGGGGTGATCAGGGAGGCGCGGGCGGCGGCGGACTCGAAGTGGACGTCGCCGACGTTGCCCTCGTTGTAACCGGCGTCCAGGACCACGGCGCCCGGCTTGATGTCCTCGCCGCGGATGAACTCGGCCTTGCCGACCGCGGCGACCAGCACGTCGGCCTGGCGCACGATCGAGGGCAGGTCCACGGTGCGGGAGTGGCAATAGGTGACGGTGGCGTTCTGCTCCAGCAGCAGCATGCCGGCCGGCTTGCCCAGGATCGCGCTGCGGCCGACGACGACGGCGTGCTTGCCGGTCAGGTCCACGTCGTACTCGGCGAGGAGCCGCATGATGCCGCCGGGGGTGCAGGAGACGAAGCCCGGCAGCCCGAAGCCCATGGCGGCGAAGGAGTGCATGGTGACGCCGTCGACGTCCTTGCCGGGGGCGATGGCCTCGAAGGCGGCGCGCTCGTCGATGTGGTGCGGGACCGGGTGCTGGAGCAGGATGCCGCTGATCTCCGGGTCCTCGGAGAGGGCGGTGAGGGCGGCGACGAGCTCTTCGGTGGTGGTCTCGGCGGGCAGCTCCACGTGGCGGGAGGTGATGCCGGCCTTGGCGCAACGGTTCTGCTTCATCCGTACGTACGTGACGGACGCCGGGTCCTCGCCGACCAGCACGGTCGCGAGGCAGGGGGCGGTACCGGTGCGTTCGGTGATCTTCGCCGCGAGGGCGGCGGTCTGCTCCGAGATGCGGCGGGCGAGGGCGGTGCCGTCCATGAGACGGGCGGTCTGGGCCGGCTGAACGGTCTGGGCGGTCGTCACGGGGTCTCCTGGGCGTCGCTGCGGGATCGCGGTTCGCCCAGGCGCGCGGCAGTCGGCGTACCCGGGGTACGCCGGGCGCACGGGACGTGCGCCGGGCCGCTCCCCGGTGGTGATCCACCCGAACGCCAGTCACGGCCCGCCCCCACTGTAATGGACCTCGCCGACGGATCCGGAGCCCGCGAAGGCCCCGGGAGCCGGAGATCAGGCCAAATCGGTGGATCACCGACGCCGCGACTGGGAGGATCAAGACATGACGCGCACTTTCGATCATCTCGTCGCCGAGGCCGAGTCGGTCTCCGTCGACGGCTGGGACTTCTCCTGGCTCGACGGCCGGGCCACCGAGCAGCGCCCCTCGTGGGGCTACCAGAAACTCATGGGCGAGCGCCTGGCCCGGGTCCGGTCGGCGCTCGACATCCAGACCGGCGGCGGAGAGGTGCTCGCCGGGGTGGGGACCCTGCCCCGGCTGACGGTGGCCACCGAGTCCTGGCCGCCGAACATCGACAAGGCGACCCGGTTGCTGCACCCGCTGGGCGCGGTCGTCGTCGCGGACGCGGACGAGCCGCCTCTGCCGTTCGGCGACGAGGCCTTCGAGCTGGTCACCAGCCGGCACCCGGTGACCATCTGGTGGGAGGAGATCGCCCGGGTCCTGCGTCCGGGCGGTACGTACCTCTCGCAGCAGGTCGGGCCGGCGAGCGTCTTCGAGCTCGTCGAGTACTTCCTCGGGCCGCAGCCGGAGCAGGTCCGCCGGGGCCGGCACCCCGACGACGCGGTCGCCGACGCCACCGGGGCCGGCCTCGAAGTCGTCGATCTGCGCTCCGAAAGACTGCGAACGGAGTTCCACGACATCGGAGCCGTGATCTACTTTCTCCGGAAGGTGATCTGGATGGTGCCCGGCTTCACGGTCGGGCAGTACCGGGACCGGTTGCGCGAGCTCCACGAACAGATCGAACGTGAGGGTCCGTTCGTGGCACAGACCGCCCGTTTCCTCATCGAGGCCCGCAAAACGGGCTGATGGGAAGGGCGGCGGGGCGCGGACGGATCCACGGCCGATCGGTTGCGCGCCCACAGCGTGGCGCAGGTCACTCAATTCAGCGCGTAACGAATCGACTCGGGCATGCGATGAACCGACAGGTGTCCTCGCGCGGCCCCGGAATACAGACCCCCCTCGGGTCTGTTTCCCGAGTCCGCGCGATGATGTCCCGCCCACTCCTTATCTGTTCGCAACGAGAGGCTCCTTGTGTCGCTCAGCCCGTCCCGTACGTTCCCTCCGGAGATCGCCGAATCGGAGGCCCTCGTCACGCTCGTCGAGCGCGGCCGCGAGCAGGGTCACATCAACGGTGACGACGTGCGCCAGGCCTTCGAGGCCGGCCGCATCCCGGTGGACCAGTGGAAGCGGGTCCTGCGCAGCCTGAACCAGGTCCTGGACGAGGAGGGTGTCGCGCTGCACGTCAGCGCCGCCCCCGCCACGAAGGCCGCCGCGAAGAAGCCCCGCAAGGCGGCCGCCGCGCCTACCCGCACCGTGACCAAGAAGGCGGCCGCCGCGCCGCGCCCCATCGGTGCGCGCAAGGCCTCGGCCACCAGCGCGGTCCCCGCCACCGCGGCGGCGATATCCACGTCGCCGGCCGCGGCCACCGAGGACGAGGTGACGGCCGATGCCGTCGCCGAGCCGAAGAAGCGGACGGTCAAGAAGACCGCCGCGAAGAAGACCGCGGTGAAGAAGACCGCCGCGGCCAAGAAGACCAGCGCCAAGGACTCCGACGAGGGTGAGAACCCGGCCGCCGAGGGGGAGGACTGGGCCGCCGAGGACCTCGTCGACGACGTCGAGGAGGGGGCCCCCAAGGCCAGCGGCACCCAGGGCTTCGTCCTGTCCGACGACGACGAGGACGACGCCCCGGCGCAGACGGTCATGGTGGCCGGTGCCACCGCCGACCCCGTCAAGGACTACCTGAAGCTGATCGGCAAGGTGCCGCTCCTCAACGCCGAGCAGGAGGTCGAGCTCGCCAAGCGCATCGAGGCGGGTCTCTTCTCCGAGTACAAGCTCGAAGAGGAGGAGGACCACAAGCCCGCGTTCAAGCGCGAGCTGGAGATCCTCGTCGAGGACGGCCGCCGCGCCAAGAACCACCTGCTGGAGGCCAACCTCCGTCTCGTGGTCTCGCTGGCCAAGCGCTACACCGGCCGCGGCATGCTCTTCCTGGACCTGATCCAGGAGGGCAACGTCGGCCTGATCCGTGCGGTGGAGAAGTTCGACTACACCAAGGGCTTCAAGTTCTCCACCTACGCGACCTGGTGGATCCGGCAGGCGATCACGCGTGCCATGGCCGACCAGTCGCGCACCATCCGCATCCCCGTCCACATGGTCGAGATCATCAACAAGCTCGCCCGCGTGCAGCGCCAGATGCTCCAGGACCTCGGCCGGGAGCCCACTCCGGAGGAGCTGGGCAAGGAACTCGACATGACCCCCGAGAAGGTCATCGAGGTCCAGAAGTACGGCCGCGAGCCGATCTCCCTGCACACCCCCCTGGGTGAGGAGGGCGACAGCGAGTTCGGTGACCTCATCGAGGACTCCGAGGCGGTCGTTCCGGCCGACGCGGTCTCCTTCACGTTCCTCCAGGAGCAGCTCCAGTCCATCCTGGGCACGCTCTCCGAGCGTGAGGCGGGCGTCGTCTCGATGCGGTACGGCCTGAACGACGGCCAGCCGAAGACGCTGGACGAGATCGGCCGCGTGTA
Organism: Streptomyces sp. NBC_00597; assembly: GCF_041431095.1. GTDB lineage: Bacteria > Actinomycetota > Actinomycetes > Streptomycetales > Streptomycetaceae > Streptomyces. The sequence continues at coordinate 808,029 of NZ_CP107757.1, read as the reverse complement.
CGGGGTCACCCGTGAGCGCATCCGCCAGATCGAGTCCAAGACCATGTCGAAGCTGCGCCACCCGTCCCGCTCGCAGGTGCTGCGCGACTACCTCGACTAAACCGTCAGGTCAGCCGGAACACCGGCCCCCGGGGCGTGAACGGCAGGGAGGCACCCTGCGGAACCAGATAGGCGTGCTCGCGCCGGATCCGCAGGGTGTCGCACCCCCCGTCCGTGATCACCAGCACCGGGGCGCCCGGAGGGAAGTCCTCCGCGCGCTGGAGTAGGTCGATGCCCGGCTGGAGCGCGGTCCCGCCGCGCCCGCGCACCTTCACCCTGCCGGCGATGTCGACCGGAGGCAGATAGCCCGCGTCGTACGGCGCCGCGTCACAGAACACGACGCGTGCCGCCGGTACGTCGCGGGCTTCCGCGTACGAGGCGATGGCGCCGAGCGCCTTGCCGAGCAGGGCCGTGGGCATCGATCCCGAGGTGTCGAGGACCACGCCGAAGGTGCAGCGGGCGATCTCCTCGGGCGGGAAGTACCGGCCCGCCCGGGGGATGTCCGGGGTGGCGGCCTGACGGCGTGCCGGGCGCGCGTAGGACCGTACGGGCTCGGGGCGGGGGACGTACTCGTCGAACCAGCGGGCGAGCCGCGCGTCCCAGGGCACGGGCGGGTGGGCCAGCGCCCGGATCTCCTGGACCAGCCCGGCGGGCAGCAGCCCGCGCTCGCCGTACGCGTGCAGGTCGAAGCCCTGGACCAGGCCGCGCCGGTAGAAGTCGTCCAGATCGGTGTACGGGAGGCTGCCCGCATGGGTCAGCGGCTCGCCCAGGACGTCCCCGAGGCCCTTGCCGCGCAGGGTCGACAGCCGGCGCAGTCGGCGCAGGTCGGTGGCGATCCGGTCGTAGACCTCCTCGACGGAGAGGTCCTTCAGCTCCGGGTCGTACAACAGCCCCTCGGGCATCTCGCCGACGTCCATCTCGACGAGCCAGCCGTTGACCACGTAGTCGGCGGCCACGTTGTGCAGGTACGGGTCGCGGGCTCCGCAGCGCTCGCCGTGACGCAGGGCGGCGTGCAGCATCTCGTGCGCGAGGACGAAGCGCCACTCCCCGTCGGTGAACCTGCGCAGCGGGTTGACGTAGATCTCCCCGGCGCTCGCGCTGACGGCGGCGACGGCGATGTCCTGGGCGCGGGCGAGCTCGGCGTCGGCGACGATCCGCAGGCCTGCGGCGAGGCCGCCGAGGAGCGGGTACGAGGAGACGAACCAGTTCAGGGCCCGGTCCCAGGCGTGCTGGCGGACCCGCTCCCCGGTGACGTGGTCGCGGCGGCCGCCGGCCGTGTCCATGGCGGCGGACACGCTGCGGGTCAGGGCGTGCGCGAAGGAGGTCTCCCAGTCGGGGGCCGTGTCGTGCTGCCCGCCGCCCCAAGTGACCAGGAACTGGTCCGGGTGCTCCCCGGCGGCGCCGCAGTGTGCGTGGGCGGCCGGGACGCCGTCGCGGCGCCAGCGGGCCGCGAGCTGCTCCTCGTCCCCACCGGGGTACTCGGCGGGGAGGTGGTCGGGGGTCCGGCCGACGGGGAAGGTCAGCAGGAAGCGGTTGACGACGGCGCAGCGGGCGGCGAGGTCGGCGGAATCGGGCTGCGGGCGGTCCTCGTCCTTGGCGGCGGGTACGTGGCCGAAGCCGAGGTGGAGCAGGCAGTGGGCGAAGGCCCAGGCCCACTCGCCCGCCTCGGCGCGGCGGGTCGGGTGGGCGTGGATCACCCCGTTGGAGGTGACGAGGGCCAACCCGCCGGCGGTGGCGGCGCAGGATGCGCACCGGGCATCGCGGCAGAGGGTGGCGCAGAGCGCGCCGAGCGCCGGGTTCTGCCGGATCGCGGCCCGGCCCGCCTCGTAGGCGAGGGTGGCCGGGTCCGGGGCGGCGGGCTTCTTGGTCTTGCGGGTCACGGGATCACTTCCGGCTCACGGGCGGGGCTCGCCGGCAGGGCGGGCGTGCCGGGGAGGGCGGGATGCGGGGACGTGCCGGGCGGGGATGCGGGGGCCTGACCGGCGGGGCCCCGCCGGGCCGGGGGCGTGCCTCACCTGCGCGCCGCGACGAGCCGCGGCATGTCGCGGGCGGCCTCCACGAGGAACCAGGCGGGCAGTACCGGCAGGCCGTCGGCGTCGTCGGCGATGACCGTCTGCGCGACCTCGACGGAGATCTCGGCGAGCTGCACGAGCAGGGACTTCGCCCGGTACGCGGTCTGCCGGACGGCGGGCGAGACGTGCTCCTTGCGCTCCGGGAGCTCCTTGATCAGGCGGCCCCGGAAGGCCTCGGCGAGGTAGTAGAGAAGATCGCGGTCGGCGGGGCGGGTGGGCCAGGACGCGTCGCCCTTGATGATCGCTTCGATGCCGAAGGTGTGGCGGACGATCTTGGCGTAGCCGCAGAAGGAGACGGCGTGCGCCGGGGTGAGGGTGCCGTGCGCGACGATCTTCAAGGTCTGCTCGTCCAGGCCGGTCCCGAAGGAGTGCAGGGCGTCGGAAAGCATGTGCCAGGAGCGCGGCGTGGAGAAGGGCTCCTCCGTCTTGGGCGGCGCGGACCACAGGTGGTCGGGGCGGTCGGTGAGGTAGTCGGTGATCCAGGGGTGGATGCCGTTCTCCCCGGCCCAGACCAGCCAGTCCCCTGCGGAGGCCTGGAGGTGCACGTGGGTGAGGCGGTTGACCAGTGCGGAGGCGATGGGCCGGGCCAGCGCGTTGTCGGTGGCCCGGTTGCCCGCGCCGATGACGATGGAGCCGGCGGGGAGCTCGTAACTGCCGATCCGGCGGTCGAGGATGAGTGAGTAGAAGGCCTTCTGGACGTCCGGGGTAGCGGCGTTGAGCTCGTCGAGGAACAGGCAGTACGGCTCGTCGCGGGCGATGGCCTCGGGCGGGCAGAACACGGAGCGGCCGTCGCGGATCTGCGGTACGCCGATCAGGTCCTCGGGCGCGAGCTGCGTGCCGAGCAGGCTGACGCATTCCAGGCCGAGGGATTCGGCGAACTTCCGTACCAGCGACGACTTGCCGATTCCGGGTGCCCCCCAGAGGAACACGGGCCGCACGGTGGCGAGTCCCAGCAGCAGCTCGGGGATCTGGGCGGGGGTGACGGTGGCGGCAGCCTGCACGAGAAGCGGTCCTCAGGGGTGGGGTACGTGGCGCGCCCAGTGTGGGCGCACCGCGTACCCCGGAGCACCCGGTTTTCCGCGGCGGCCTTCCTTCAGTGCTCCAGGAGGTGCTTGAGCTTCTCCTCGTTGCGCGGCATCTCCTTGCGGGCGTACGGCTTGACCACGAGCGGCGCGATGACCCTGCCGACGCCGTGGCCCTCGAAGTCGAGGTCCAGGGTCACGCGTGAGCGCCTGCCGCCGTCGAGGGATACGACCGTGCCGCGCACGTCGCCGCGCACGAGTCCGTCGACCCCGCGCAGGCGCCAGCTGCGCGGCCGGTCGAATTCCTTGACCTCCATGGTCATCGGGAACCTCCGCTTGCCCACGCGCCGGGTGACGGCGACCTTCGAACCGAGGTGGAGGGGTGCGCCGTCGAGCGGGTGGGCGGAGACGGCGCTGTCCTGCCACTCCGGCAGGTGCCTGGGGTCCGTCATGTAGTCGAAGACTTCCTCGGGACTGCGGGAAATGTCGATGCTCTTTCTGATCGCGGACATCGCGACCCCTTACTGCCCCCTGCTTGTCCCCTCATTCCACGCTACCGCGCAGGTCAGGCGGTGGCGCGGTGCTTTCGCGCGGACATCACGGCGTAGCAGAGGACGCCGGCGAAGAGGAACAGGACGCCCTGGTAGACGGCTGCGTAGCCGGAGCCCGCGACCAGCCACATCGAGAAGGCGAAGGCCAGGCAGGCGAGGACGCCGTCGCGGATGAGGCGGCCGCGGTGGACGCGCTCGGACTGCCCGGAGAGCAGGAAGTGGATCTGCGCGGCGGTGGAGAGCAAGTACGGGACGGTCGCCGTGAAGGTGGTGACCAGGACGAGGACCTCGAAGACGCCGGCCGAGCCCCACGTGTAGTTGTAGACCGTCAGGCAGGAGGCCAGGGCGACGGTGACGAGCACGCCGGCGACCGGGACGCCCCGCTTCTTCGTCTCGAAGACCTTCGGGAAGAGACCGTCGCGGGCGGCGGCGTACGGGGTCTGCGCGCTGAGCAGGGTCCATCCGTTGAGGGCGCCGAGCATCGAGATCACGGCCGCGCAGGCGACGAGGGTGCCGCCCCAGGTGCCGCCGGACCCTGCGTCTGCGGAAAACATGGCGTTGACGGCGTCGGTGAAGGGGGCCTGGGAGGACACCAGTTTCTCGTGGGGGACGAGACCGAAGACGGAGACGGTGCCCAGCAGGTAGACGGCGGCGGCACCGATGGTGCCCAGGACCGTGGCCCGTCCGACGTTGCGGGCCGGGTCGCGGACCTCGCCCGCGCTGACGGCGGCCGACTCCACTCCGAGGTAGCTGAAGAGCAGGATCGCGGCGGCGGCGGAGACCGCTCCGACGGGGCTCTGGCCGGTGGCCGAGAAGGGGCCCAGGTTCGCGGGGTCGAAGAAGAACAGCCCGCCCACGGCCACCAGCATCAGCGGTGCGAACTTCAGTACGGTGGCGACCAGTTGGACGGCGCCCACGTACCGGGTGCCGGCCAGGTTGGCGAGCGCGGGGAGCCACTGCACGGCGAGGGCGGCCAGGCACATCGCCGCCTTGTGCCCGCCGATGGCGGGGAACAGCACGGTGAGGTAGCCGACGGCCGCCACCGCGAGGGCCGCGTTCGAGACCCAGGCGGTGATCCAGTAGCTCCAGGCCGCGAGGAAGCCGGCGAAGTCACCGAACGCGGCGCGGGCGTAGACGTACGGGCCGCCGGTCTGCGGGAGGCGCTGCGCGAGCCGGCCGAAGACGAGGGCGAGGGCGATCGCACCGGCGGTCAGCACGCCGAAGGCGACCAGGCTGATCGTGCCGAACGGGGCCACCGAGGCGGGCAGCAGGAAGATCCCGCCGCCGATGATGTTGCCCATGACCAGGCAGGTCGCGATCGGCAGGCCGAAGCGCCGGGCGTGGGGGCCGGCCGCCTCCTCGACGGGTGTCGGGGACGGTGTCGGGGTGGGGGTGGGGGTGGGGGCGTGCAGGGTGGAGCTCACGGGTGGTACGCCTCGGGTGTTTCATATGCTGGACAGGTCGACATATCGTCGGGCACGCCCAAAGCCGCACCAAATCAGCGGTTTTCGTCCTGCGCGGGCACCTCTGTGGAAGGAAAGCTTCCGCCATTTCCGCCCCTGAGCGGGGGTTCCTCCGCCAGCTGACCTGCGGGGACTGCCGTGGGGTCCGCGACCGACCCGCCCACCGGCGGAGCCACCGGCACCTGAGGGCCGTCCGCCTCGCGCAGCCACCGGCGCAGCACCTCGTGCACCGCCTCCGCGCCCACCAGATCGGGCTCCGGCTCGGACAGTTCCGTCGGCCACATCAGGAACGGGTGCCCCTGTTCCCCGCCCAGGCCCCCGTGCGAGCCGACCTGCTCCTCGAAGGCGTGCACCGACCCGGTCCGCGGGTCGTACGCCGAGTTCACCATGACGTCGGCCACGTGCGGGAACCTGTCGGTCCGGCGGACCGCCTGCGCCGCGCCCGGGCCGAACCGGGCCAGCAGCCCTTCCGCCGCACCGGGCTCGTCCAGGCGCGCGATCGCCCCGCCCGGGCCCAGCACCTGCCCGTCCACCAGCAGGAACCCGATGCCCGGATGGTTGGCCAGGGTCGCGAGCAAGGCCGGGTGCGCCCGGTCGATGTGCTCCCGCGAGGCCCGGCCCGGCACGTCCGGGAAGGAGATCAACCCGAGGTTGCCCGAAGCCAGCACCACCGGGTCCGGGCCCCGCTCGGGGTGGGCCTCCGCGCCCTCCTCCACCGGCCGGTGCAGGGCCGCGAGCACCGCCGTGCGGGCCTCGGCGCCGCTGCGGGTACGGCCGGCCCGGCGGGAGACCGGCAGCCCGCAGCCCGCGCGGACCAGGTCCTTCAGGGTCAGCCCGTACCGGCCCAGGAAGGTCTCCCCCGGGCTCTGGCCGTGGTCCGAGAGCAGCACGATCCGGTACGTGCGGGGCGCGTGCTCGGCGACCCGGGCGATCAGCGCGAGGCTCCGGTCGAGGCGGGCCAGCACCCGGTCGGTGTCCCGGCCCTGCGGCCCCGAATGGTGCGCGACCTCGTCGTAGGCGACCAGGTCCGCGTAGATCGCGGCGCGCCCCGCGAGCATGTCGCCGATCACCGCCGCCACGACGACGTCCCGTTCGACCACCGTCGCGAACGCCCGGATCAGCGGGTACAGCCCGCCCCGGGCCACCCGCGGCCGCTCCCCCCGCATTCGGGCCCGCAGCGACTGGCCGATCTCCCGGACGGCCTCGGCGGTGAAGGACAAGGCGGTGCGCACGGCGTTGGCCGGGTCGCAGAAGTACGCGAAGTAGCCCGCGCGGGAGCGGTTCGCCCGGCCCCGCCGCGCCGAGACCGACAGGACGAGGGCCAGCTGGTCGGCGCCGCCGCTGAACAGGTTGCCCCGGCTCGCCCCGTCGAGGGTCAGCAGCCCGCCGTCATTGGTGCGCGCGATGGCCCGGCGCTGGAGTTCGGCGGCGCTGGTGGGCCGGTTGCAGACCATCACCTCGCCGGTGTCCTTCTCGTACCAGCGGAAGGCGGGCACGTCGAAGTTGGAACCGTGCAGGATCCCGAGCTGGCTGGCGCCGGTCTGGCTGGACCAGTCGGTGCGCCAGGACGTGATGCGGTGGCTGCCGTCCAACCAGCCGGCCACCGTCGGCATCAGGGCGTTGCCCGCCGCCCGGTGCAGGGCCTCGTAACCGACACCGTCGAGCTGGAGGAACACCAGGCCCGGCGCGCTCTCCCCGGCGCCGGGCGCGCCCTTGCCGGGCCGGCCGCGCAGGCGTCGGCGGCGGCGGTCTGCCAGCCGGTAGAGCCTGCGCCGATAGGCCTCGTCGTCGCGTACGGCGAGCGCGGTCGAGGTCGCCGAGGCGACGGCGGACATGACCGCCGCCACCACCACGGCGGTCTCCGGGGCCACTTCGCCGCGGCCGGAGGGGATCAGGCTGAGGGCGAGGAGCAGCAGCGAGCCGTTGAGGAAGAAGACGAGCACGCCGAGCACGAGGGCGGGCACCAGCAGCAGCGCCCGGACCAACACCGGCCACACGAGTGCGCTCAGCAGGCCGAAGGCCCCGGCGCCCCAGGCAGCGGTCAGCCCGATCTCGGTGATGCTGTCGCCGTCGCCGGACTGGAGCCGGAAGTCGGGCAGGATGCCGGCCAGCACGAGCATGGTGAGGGTGGACACCGCCCAGACGAGGATCACCCGCACCAGGGCGCTGCCCGTGGTCCGCCACCGTCCTCGCCGCACTGCGTACCGCCTCGTGTCTCCCCCGGAACCGCGCCCCGCCCGCGGTCCCCGCCGCCGCACCCTCCAGCGTCGCACAGGGCGGCGGGCCCGGCCGGGTGGAACGGGTGGCGCACGGGCGTACGGAGCGGGCCGGTCGCGAGCCGGGGCGCCGTGGGGCCGGGGCGCCGTGGGGCCGGGGCGCCGTGGGGCCGGGGCCGCCCTAGCGGGGCGCCGGAGCGGCTGCGGTGTTACGTGCCGTCGTAGCCGGCGGTCGGCATGGACAGGCGGCGGTGCACCTCGGCCTTCATGGCGGAGGTGTACTGCGGCTCGGCGAGCCCGGCGGTCTCCAGTCGGACACCGCGCCGCCGGCACTCGGCGGTGAACTCCTCGACGGAGCGCAGCGCGCGGGCCAGTACCCGACGGTTGGGGGCGACGAACAGGTCGACCTGTCCGGCGTCGACGTCGCACCAGAGCCCGCAGTGGTCGGCGCGCAGTCCGTAGAACAGCAGTTCCTTCGTCACCACGTAGCCGTGGTCGGCGGCCCAGCGGGCGCACATGGCGTGCTGGCTCCGGGTGTCGACGGCGAAGGGGTCGGTATCGAGGTCTTCGAGCGGGGCCAGGCTGGCGATCGCGGCCACGCGCAGGTCATCCATGCCGCCCGACCCTACTCCGATCCGCCGCCCGGGAGGAGGGGGCTGCGGGCTTCGGTTCGGGGCGCACCGACGGGGCAGGATTAGGCTTCGAGGGTCCGGGGACGCGACGGCGACGGGAAGGCCGGATGCCGGTGGAGATCACCTGGTGGGGCCATGCCACCTGCACGGTCGAGGAATCCGGGGTGCGGCTGCTGACCGATCCGCTGTTCGCCCGGCGGCTCGCGCACCTGCGTCGGCGGCGCGGAGCGCTGCCCCCGCCGGAGGCGGCCGAGGCGGACGTGGTGCTGGTGTCGCACCTGCACGCCGACCACCTGCACCTGCCGTCGCTGGCCCGGCTGGCACGCGGGACCCGGCTGCTGGTGCCGGCCGGGGCGCGCCTGGCCGTGCCGGGGCTCGCACGGGTCGCGCAGGTGCGCCGGCTGGCGGTCACCGAGGTGGCGCCGGGCGACGAGGTGGGCGTCCGGTCCGGCGTACGGGTCCGGGCGGTCCGGGCGTGCCACGACGGGCGGCGGCTGCCGTTCGGGCCGCACCTGGCGCCGGCGCTCGGGTACGTGGTCCACGGCTCGGCACGGACGTACTTCGCCGGGGACACCGGGCTGTTCGACACGATGGCCGAGGAGGTCGGGCCGGTGGACGTGGCGCTGCTCCCGGTCGGCGGCTGGGGCCCGTACCTGGGGCCGGGGCACCTGGACGCGGGGCGGGCGGCGCGAGCGTTGGCCGCGCTGGCGCCGGCGGCGGCGGTGCCGGTGCACTACGGAACGTACTGGCCCATCGGGATGGACGCGGTGCGGCCGCACGAATTCCATGCGCCGGGCGAGGAGTTCGTACGGCAGGCCCGGCAGCTGGCTCCGAAGGTGACGGTACGGCTGCCGGACCACGGCGAACGGGTGCGGCTGCCGTGACGTGGCGCGGGCCGGCGGTGGCGGCTGCGGCGGTGGTGGTCGGCCAGGTGCCGCCGGAGACGACTCGGCAGGCGGTGGGCTACCCGGCGCTGTTCCTGCTGGTGGCGCTGGGGGCGCTGGTGCCCGTGATCCCGACGGGGGCACTCGTGAGCACGGCGGCGGTGGTGGCGTTCCACCAGTCACTGCCCTTCGGCCTCTTGCTGGTGTTCGTGGTGGCGGCGGTGGCGGCGTTCGTCGGGGACCTGGCGCTGTACTGGCTGGGGCAGCGCGGCGTGCGGTCGCGCAACGGCTCGCGGTGGCTGGAGGCCCTGCGCGGCCGGGCCACACCCGAACGGCTCGCCCGGGCACAGGTCAAGCTGGACGAGCACGGGGTCCTGGTCCTGGTGCTCTCCCGGCTGGTGCCGGCGGGCAGGATCCCGGTGATGCTGGCTTGCCTCCTGGCCCGGCTCCCGCTGCGCCGGTTCGCCCGCGGCGACGCCCCGGCCTGTCTCGCCTGGGCGGCGACTTACGGCCTGATCGGCATCCTGGGCGGCTCCCTGTTCTCGGAGCCGTGGAAGGGCGTGGCCCTGGCGGTGGCCCTGACCCTCCTGATCAGCGGGGCCCCCACCCTGTGGCGCCGCCTCAAACCCCACTGACACCGGCCCCACCGTCAACCAAGGCCCGGAGCCGAGCCCCCGCCTACAGCCCACCGGCACCCAAGGCCCGGAGCCCGGGGCGAAGCCCCCAGCCCCACCGCCGACCAAGGCACGAGGCCCAGGACGGAGCCCACCTACAGCCCCACCGGCAACCGAGGCACGGGCCCCGGGGGCGAAGCCCCCCGTACGGCCCCGCCGCCGATCGAGGCGGGGAGCCCGGGGCGGAGCCCCCCCATGCAGCCCCGCCGCCGATCGAGGCACGAGGCCCCTGAGCCGAGCCCACCCATACAGCCCCGCCGGCGATTGAGGCGCGGGGGCGGGGGTGGAGCCCCCGGGACGGTGCCAGGCCACACGCCGCCCCCGGAGGGAGTGGGCTACCACGCTCGGGAGCCGCCGATCGTGAGGTCCCACAGGTCGTCCCGGGGCAGACCGGCCCGGGCCCATGCCGCCCGCACCCGGTGCAGCGGCTCCATCACCGGCTCCGCGGACAGCACGAACGTGCCCCAGTGCATGGGCGCCATCCGCCGCGCCCCCACGTCGAGGCAGGCCCGGACCGCCTCCTCCGGATCGGCGTGGACGTCGCTGAGCCACCACCTCGGCGCGTACGCCCCGATCGGCAGCATGGCCAGCTCGATGCCCGGATGGCGGCGGCCGATCTCGCCGAACCAGTGCCCGTACCCGGTGTCGCCCGCGAAGTACACCTTCCTCGGCGTCACGGCCCGCGTGTCGGTGAGCACCCAGCCGCCCCACAGGGTCCGGCAGGTGTCGATCAGCGACCGCTTGGACCAGTGGTGTGCCGGGACGAAGTCGAAGCGTACGCCGCCCAGTTCCGCGGACTCCCACCAGTCGAGCTCGGTGACCCGGGTGAAGCCGCGGCGCCGGCACCAGCGGGCCAGGCCGGCCGGGACGAAGAGCGGGGTGTGCCGGGGGAGCCGCTTGAGGGTGGGGGCGTCGAGGTGGTCGTAGTGGTTGTGGCTGATCACCACCGCGTCGACGGGCGGCAGCTCCTCCCAGCGCACGCCGACGGGGGTCATCCGGGCGGGGGTGCCGATGATGCGCCGGGACCAGACGGGGTCGGTCAGTACGGTCAGCCCGCCGATCCGCAGGACCCAACTGGCGTGGCCCGCCCAGGTGGCGCAGAGGGTGCCGGGGCCGGCCGCGGGCAGCGGGGCCGGGGCGTAGGGCAGGTCGGGGATGCCGCGCAGCCCGTCGGGGCCGGGTCGGAAGGCGCCCTCGCGGGCGAGCCGGGCGTAGGCGCGGATGCCGGGCAGCGGGGTGGTCAGCCGGTCGGCGAAGGACCGCGGCCAGCTCCGCACCTCCCCCACGGGTCGCGGCGCGGCCGGAGCCGGTGGGGTGCCCCCGGGGGCGGGAGTCACCGGGGCGGCCCCCGCACGGCCGAAGCCCGGGCCGGGGGCCGCCGGAACGGAAACCGGTGCCGGGGGCCGGGGAGCGAGGGGGGAGGCGGGGGCGTCCGGCCGGGTCCCGGCCGGCGGGGTGTCCGTCTGGTCCCTCATCTAGAACTCTCCGTTCACCGCTCGGCGGGTTGCCGTCAGGAGGTCAGTCCGGCCAGGACCGATCCGAGGCGGTCCAGGGAGCGCCGTACGTGCGGGAGCACGAGGGGGTCGCGTACGGTCAGCGCGGCGAGCCGCTCCTGCGGGGTGGCGCCCAGCAGCGGGCCGGTCGACAGGCGGACCCGCAGCGCGCCCAGTTCGTCCGCGAAGCGCTGTCCGCCGGGGGTGGGCGCACCGAGCCGGCTGCCGAGGTAGTCCTCCAGTTCCATCGCGTCGCGGACCCCCTGCCGGGCCAGCCCGGCGCGCAGCGGGCCCAGGTCGGCGTACAGGTGGCGGCCGGCCTGGGGCGGCCGGGCGAGGGCCCCGACGGCCAGCAGCTCGCGGTGGGCGGCGGCGGCGATCACCCCGTGCAGTGTGGCCGCCGCGTGGGCGCGGGCGGTGACGGCGTCGGGTTCGTCGAGCGCGTGCGAGGCGGCCGCGGCGACCGGGCCCGCGACCGTGGCGCCGGTCGCGGTGAGGACGTCGAGGGTGCGGGCCCGCAGCCAGGTGCCGCGCGGCGTGCCGGGGAAGCGGACCACGGCGGCGGGCCATCCGGCGGGCAACAGCGCGCCGGACAGGTCGAGCAGTACGGCGGCCTGGTCGGGCAGCATCTCGGCCGGGCTCAGGACGAGCGTGTCGTGCGGCCGGTGGACGGTGTCGCGCCAGCTCTCGTCGCTGACGACGAACAGCCCGGCGTCCCCGGCCGCCTCGCAGGCCTCGCGCAGCAGTTCGGGCGGGGGCACGGTCGCCGTCGGGTCGTCGGCGACCGAGAGGATGAGCACGCGAGGGTCGCCGCCCTCTGCGCGCACCCGCCGTACGGTCTCCAGCAGGGCGTACGGGTCCGGGATGCCGCCGCATTCGGCGGGCGTCGGCACGTGGTAGGCCCGTCGTCCCAACAGTCGGACCTGTGGTGTCCACCAAGCGGGACAGGGCCTGGGTAGCAGCACGTCGCCCCCGAACGCGCCGAGCAGTGCCAGCAGCAGCGCGGGCGCGCCGGGCCCGGCGGCCACGTTCTCCGGCTCGGTGGGCATCCCGCGCCTCCCCCAGTGCCGGCAGGCGGCCTCGCGCACGGGCTGACCGCCGCCGGGGGGTTCGGGCGCGGACCGTTCGGCGGCGGCAGCGACGACGGCGGTGAGTTCGGGGAGCACGGGCAGGCCGGGTTCGGGCGCGGGCGGTCCGTACCGGACCGGACCTCGGCCCTCCGCCGTGCGCTGCATCCCCGACACCTCGCCCCGCCTTCCGCGGTCCGCACCTGCCGCCGTCCGGCCACGCCCTTGCGGCCGCACCCTGCCGACTGCACCTCCGACTGCACCCTTCTGAACTGCGCCCTTCCGGATGCACCCTTCCGGCTGCACCCTTACGAACATGCCCTTTATACGGTTATTTGCCGTGGTGCGCCTGTTCTCGCCTCGACCGCCGGGCTCTCGACCGCGGGGGCCCGGGGCCTCAGCCCTGCCGGCCCACCAGGGCCAGCAGTCGGGTCTGGGCGTCCGCGCCCGCCGGCACGTCCAGCGGCGCGGCGAACATTCCGCTGGCCGCGAGCCCGTCGGCGTACGGCATGACCTCCTTGAGGGCGAACTCGACGAGACCGTCGGGGATCCGGTCGTCGGCGCCGATGCCGCGCGCGAGGTCCCAGGCGTGCACGACGCAGTCGGCGGTCTGCTCGGCGCAGTACGCCCGGCCCAGTGCGGGCCCGTACGAGAGCCGCACCGTGCGGTCCAGCGCCCCAGGAACAGTGAAGGCGGCCCGGGCGCCGGCCGCTGCCCGCTCCCAGGCGCCTGCCGGGTCCCGGCCGAGCACGTCGCCGGAGAACGCGTCGCCGATCTCCTCGACGGTGCGACCCTCGGTGACCATCGGCGGGATCCAGAGCAGTTCGCCGGTGACGTGGTTGACCAGGTCGCGCACGGACCATTGCGTACAGGGGGTCGGGGCGCCCCACTGGTCCTCCTGGACGGCGCGTACCCGCTCGCCGAAGAACCGCAGGGCCTCGGCGTGCCGTTCGAGCAGCGTGTCCGGCATGGCTCTCACCGTCCTCCGCCAGGGTGCCGGCCTCTGCAGCCCACTGTCCTCGCCCCCACCTCGACCTGCCACTGACCCGGGCAGTTCCCTTGCGTTGCAAGGATGCTGTCCACATATCAAAACACATATCTCATATCCCGAACTCATCCCCTACGGTGATCACAACGCTTCAACGACGAGGAGGAGTCGGGCCATGAGCGCCGAGGAAAAGGCTGTCTACACGCACGGGCACCACGAATCCGTGCTGCGCTCGCACCGCTGGCGCACCGCCGCGAACTCCGCGGCCTACCTGATCGGCGAGCTGCGGCCGGGGATGTCGGTCCTGGACGTGGGCTGCGGGCCGGGCACGATCACGGCGGACCTGGCGGAACTGGTGGCGCCGGGCGGCCGGGTGACGGCGGTCGACGCGGCGCAGGACGTGCTGGAGCAGGCCGCGGAGCACGTGCGGGGGCGGGGCCTGGACGGGGCGGTCACCTTCGCCACCGCGGACGTCCACGCACTGGACTTCCCGGACGACTCCTTCGACGTGGTCCACGCCCACCAGGTGCTCCAGCACGTGGGCGACCCGGTGCGGGCGCTGCGCGAGATGCGGCGCGTGTGCCGGCCGGGCGGGATCGTGGCCGCCCGGGACGCGGACTACGCGGCGATGACCTGGTACCCGCAGGAGCCGGTCCTGGACGAGTGGCTGAGCCTGTACCGCCGGGTGGCCCGCGCGAACGGCGGCGAACCCGACGCCGGGCGCCGCCTGCTGTCCTGGGCGAAGGCGGCGGGCTTCACTCGGGTGACCCCGTCGGCGACGGCCTGGTGCTACGCCACCCCGGAGGAGACCGCATGGTGGTCCGCCCTGTGGGCCGACCGCACGACGGCCTCGGCGTACGCGACCATCGCGACGGACGCCGGTCATGCGACCCCGGCCGGGCTGGCCGCCATCGCGGACGCCTGGCACCGCTGGGGCGCGGCCCCGGACGCCTGGTTCTCGGTCCTGAACGGCGAAATCCTGGCCAGGGCCTGACCCGGGCAGCCCCACCCGTCAGCCCCACCCGTCAGCCCGAACCGTCAGTCCGGATCCGCCGCCCGATCCGGGTCGGCCGATCCGGCGGGGAAACCGCGCCCTATGTCGGCGGGCGCATGCGGAAGTCGTACGAGGGGGGCAGCGGGCGGTCCGTCACGCGGGCCCAGACCTCCGAGAGGATCTCGTCACCCTCACGGAGGTCGGGCAGTTCGAAGCCCTCCTCGAACACCCTGCGGGCGGCGCCCACATGGCCCTCCGCCGCCAGCAGCCGCGCGGCCAGCAGGCGGAACCGGCCCTCCTCGCGGAGCGACGGCCGCAGCCGGTCCCACACCGCCCGCGCCGCCGGCAACCGTCCGGCGGCCAGCAGGGTCGTCATCGCCTCCCGCCCCAGCGCCGACTCGGCGGCCGTCCACGGCTCGCCGCCCCGGCTCTCCTCGGCCAGGTCTTCGAAGGCCTCGGCGAACCGCTGCGCCGCCCTCGCCGGGTCACCGGCCACCACGTCCGCCACCGCCAGGCAGCGCAGCAGCGGCCACCGCGAGGGGGCGAGCGCCAGGCCTCGCTCCCAGCTGCGCACCGCCTGCGCCACATCGCCCGCATGCCACTGGGCCACGCCCAGGTGGAACTCGGTCAGCGGATCGGCCTGGGCCGTCTCCAGCATGTCCCGCCAGTGCGGGGCGACCAGGCTGGGCCCGGGCGGCGTCACCCGCCGCGGGGCTGGGAAGACCCCGGTGCGCCACAGTTCCAGCCAGGGCGCCTGGGCGTCGCCGAGCCCCGATTCCGGGAAGGGGGTGCCGGGCAGCTCGTGCCCGGCGCACAGCACCTCCAGTGCACCCCATCCCGAGCCGGCGGCCAGCCGTTCCCCCGGCTCGGTGTCGGCGCAGCCGCGCCATGCCTCGTACGCCTCTTCGACCCGCTCCGGGGGCAGGGCGGCGGCCAGGGCCGTCTGTGCGGCGGACCGGGCCGCCCGCCAGTCGGGGCCGTGCACCGGCGCCGGGTCCACGGACAGGGGCCCGTACGCCTCCAACCAGCTGAACTCCGCCCCGGCCTCCAGCCGTACGTGCTCCAGCTGGGTACGGGCGAGGCCCGCCTGGATCTCGGCGTAGCCGCCCGTCCCCGGCTCGGTCAGCCATTCCTGCCAGCGCCGGCCGCCCTCCCCCGCACCCCAGACGAACAGCTTGCGCCCGCGCAGCTGGGCCGTGGACGTCTGGACGAGCCCGTGCCCCTCGGCGTCCAGCGAGGCGATCCAAGGCCGGGCCCCGTCCGCGACC
Organism: Streptomyces sp. NBC_00597; assembly: GCF_041431095.1. Lineage (GTDB taxonomy): Bacteria > Actinomycetota > Actinomycetes > Streptomycetales > Streptomycetaceae > Streptomyces. The sequence goes on along the minus strand of NZ_CP107757.1, from coordinate 792,666 downwards.
TCGTAGAAGAAGTCGGCCGGGTAGGTGCTGCGCAGCGGGTAGGTGCGGTCCTCGCCCTCCCACTGCGGTACGGGGATGCGGCGCAGCGCGCGCTCGTACCCGAAGTGCCAGGCCTCGTCGGCGGGGGCGAGCACCCGCGTGCCCGGGTTCTCCGGTACGGCGGTGTTGGACCACCAGTACACGGGGGCGGGGCGTTCGTGCGGGTTGCGGACGCGGACGCCGACGTAGAGGAACTCCGAGTCGTCGGGCAGCCACAGGTCCACCTGGAACGGGAGGTCGCGCAGCCGCTCCCATTCCCAGAGGCGGACCATCACGCCCCCGTCCGGCGCCGGTACGAGCGCCGCGTGCAGCGGCGCGCAGGAGAGGGTGGTGTGGCCGGTGGCACCGATGTTCCACTCGATGCCGCCGGAGAACCAGGCGCCGTTGAGGGCGAAGTTGGCGGGCTGGAACACCGGGTTGCGGTAGAGCAGTTCACGGCCGGTGGGCAGGTGCACGAGGGAGTGGACCCGGCCGCCGAGCCCGGGCAGCACGGTGACGCGCAGGTGTGCGTTCTCGATGACGACGGCCTCGAACTCGCCTTCACGCCTGCGCCGCTGGTATCCGTCCAGCAGCCGGACGGGCAGCAGCGAGCGCAGCGGCTCGTACCCGATCTGCCGGGCCATGTCGCGCGGGAGTTCCTCCCGCGTGCGCTCGTCCAGGGTGTGCACGTCGGCGGGGGCGCGCAGGACGGGTAGCGGGTTCTCGGGGCCCAAGGGGGCTGCGGGCAGGGTCAGTACGGCGCGGCGGACGGTGGTGGCCATGCAGGAAATGGAACACGCCACTGCGGCCGGTGCACAGGGGTTCCGCGGATCACCACCGGTCAGGATTGCGCAAAGCCCTGGCCGGAGCGCTACGCGAACGCCCCCACGACCAGGTCGGCGAGCAGCGCCCCGGCCCGCAGGTCCGGGTCGAGGTCCGGGTCGTAGATCGTGACGTTGAGGCCGACGCAGCGCGGGGAGCCGACCAATACGGAGAGCAGCTCGGCGAGTTCGCCGGGGAGCAGGCCGCCGGGGTCGGGGCTGTCGACCGCGGGCATCACGTCCGGGTCCAGTACGTCGGCGTCCAGGTGGACCCAGAACCCATCGGTGTCCGGCGGGTGCAGTCCGTCCAGCGCGGCGCGCGCCACTGCTGCGGCTCCGCGTGCGCGGATGTCCCCGACGGTGGCCGTGGAGATCCCCGCGGCGCGCAGCTCCGGCAGGTCCCCGTCGCCGTCGCGCAGCCCGAAGAGCCGTACGTCCTCGTCGCGGAGGTAGGGGCCCAGCCCTTCCAGGTCGGCGAGGACGGCCTGGCCGCGGCCGGTGGCGAGGGCGAGCTCCTCACCGGCGGCGGCTCCGACGGGGCCGTTGACGGCCTCGTTGCCGGGGTGGCGGAAGTCGGCGGAGCCGTCGATCGCGGCCAGCCCGTACCGTCCCACGCGGCGCATGGCGAGGCTGGCGCCGAGCTGGATCGAGCAGTCCCCGCCGAGGACGACCGGGAACTCCCCGGCGCGCAGGTGCTTTTCGATCCGGTCGGCGAGGGCGACGGTGTAGGTGGCGAGCGGGCCGGAGTGGAAGACCCCGTCGCCCTCACGCCAGTTGCCGCGGTCGTAGCGCGGCGGCACCACGACCCCGCCCTCGCGGGCGCCGAGCCGGCTCAGCAGACCCTGGTCGCGCAGGGCGCCCGCCAGTTTGTAGACGCCGGGGACGGTGGCGGGTGCGGGCGGGCGCAGGCCCAGGTTGGACGGGGCGTCGAGGAGGACCAGGCTTCGCATCTCCTCATCCTGCGCGATCGGCGGCCGTGGGACCCGCCATTTCGACGGTGATCGCCCATCGCTCGTGGTCGCGCCACGCCCCGTCGACGAAGAGGAAGTCCGGCGAGAGCCCCTCCAGTCGGAAGCCGGCCCCGCGGACCAGGGCCAGGGAGGCCTCGTTGTCCGGCTGGATGTTGGCCTCCAGCCGGTGCAGCCCCAGACCGCCCTCGCTCTCGGGGGCGAAGGCGTGCGCCACGACGAGCCGAAGCGCCTCCCGGAACAGCCCCCGCCCGGCGGCGTGCGCGAAGGCGCCGTAGCCGAGCGCTCCGCAGTCGAAGGCGCCGTGGACGATGTTGTTGATGTTGACGAAGCCGGCGATGGCCCCGGTCTCGCGCTCGCACACCAGGAAGCCCACCCGGGTCCCGCCCTCGATCAGGGACGTCGCGTACGGCTCGTACTCCTCGATCGTCTCCGGCGGGGACAGCCAGGGGTGGTGGAGGTGCCGGCTCTCGTGCACGTGCGTGGTGAACTCGGGGCCGTCGGCGAGCCGGAAGGGCCGCAGTCCGACGTGCTCCCCCTCGCGCAGGTACGTGGAATATGGCATCTGCCCAGGCTAGGGGTTGTGGCAATATTCCCGGCGTGATCATCACCCCGGACATCGAAGAACTCCTGCACGCGGCGGTACGCAACAACGCCGCGTGGTGCGCGGCGGTCAGTGGCGGCGGCGTGTTCGCGCCGGCGGTGTGGACCAGCGCTCGCCGCACTCCGCCGTACTACCCCGACGGCGTGACCCTGACCCGCAACGCCTCGGCGGACGCACTGTTGGCGGGGATGGACACCGACTCCCCCGGCTGCTCGGTGAAGGACAGCTTCGCCTCGCTCGACCTGGCCCCGGCGGGCTTCGAGGTGCTGTTCGGCGCCGAGTGGGTCCACCGCCCGGCGGACGCCCCGGCTCCGGCCGCCTCCGCCCTGGCCTGGACCCGCGTCGACGGCGCCGGGGAGCTGGACGCCTGGGAGGCGGCCTGGGACGGTGAGGAGAGCACCGGCCTGTTCCACGGGGGCCTGCTCACGCCGGAGATCGCCTTCCTCGCGGGACGGGACGCCGACGGGCGCATCGTCGCCGGGGCCGCCGCCAACCGGACGGGCGGGGTCGTCGGCCTCTCCAACGTGTTCGCCGCGGACGGCACCCCGGACGACGAAGCCTGGACGGGCGCCCTCACCCTGGTCACGGCCCTGTGGCCGGGCCTCCCGGTCGTCGGCTACGAAGCCGGGGACGACCTGGACACCGCCGTCCGCCACGGCTTCACCCCGCTGGGCCCGCTCCGCGTCTGGCTGCACACGGCCCAGCCGTAGTCACGCTGCTAAAATTGGGTGATTCTGCCCGAAACAGGGTTGGGGTGAGTGCATGCGGACCTCCCGAACGGCGTCCCGCGCGACTCACCCCACGCACCGGCGCACGGCACTGCTCGCGCCATGCGTGGCCCTGTTGATCGCGGGCGGCGCTCTGCCGCCCGCCTCGGCCGTGGCGGCGCTCGCGGCCCCGTCGCCGACGCCCGCTCCCGCGGCGACGATGCCCCCGCCCGCCCCCACCCGCATCCCGTCGCCCCTGAAGCCGATCAAGCCGGCCGCCTTCCAGGCCGTGGTCGACCGGGCGGCGAAGGAAGCTGATGGTCCCCGGCGCGGTGGTACTGCTGCTGCCCCGCAGGGCACCTTCCGGGAGGTCACCGGCACGTCGGAACTGGGCACCGCGAAACCGCCCGGCACCGGCGACCATTCCGGATCGCCTCGAACACCAAGACCATGACGGCGGCGCTCATCACGCTCCTCGCCCAGGACGGCAGGATCAAGCTGGGCGATCCGTGTCCGATTACGTGGCCGGGGTTCCGGACGGTACGCACATCACCCTCGCCGACCTGCTGAAAATGCGCAGCGGGCTGTACGACTACACCAGCGCACCCGCCCTCGCGATGATGCTGGACGCCGACCCGGGGAAGGCGTGGACACCGCAGGAGGCGCTGGCCCTCGCGTTCCGCCACGCGCCGCGTTCCAGGACCGCCTGCTCGGCCCGATCGGGCTGAAGGGGACCTCGCTGCCCGCCGCCGACGACCGTTCCCTACCCGAGCCGTACTCCCACGGCTACGTGTACGGCGGTTCGGCCACCTGCGGGAGCGCCCCTCGGCTAGGGCCCGGTCGGGTCCAGGGCGAGACGGGGGACGTCCGGCCGGTCGAACCCGAACACCTGGGCGTACAGGGAGAGTTCCGCCTCCAGCGCCCGGACCATGGTGTCCGCACGCCGGAACCCGTGGCCCTCGCCCTCGAAGGCGACGTACGCGTGCGGCACCGGGCGCCCCCGCAGGGCCGCCAGGAAGCGCTCCGCCTGGGCCGGCGGGCAGACCGGGTCGTCCAGGCCCTGGAGCAGTACGAAGGGGGCGGTGATCCGGTCGGCGCGGGCGACCGGTGAGCGCTCGCGGCAGCGCACGGCCAAGGTCTGCGGGGGCCCGGCCAGGCCGTCGATGTAACGGGACTCCAGGTCGTGGGTCTCCTCGGCGAAGCCCAGCAGGTCCAGGACGGGGTAGATGATCGCGGCGCAGGCGTACAGGTCGCCGGCGGCCAGCGAGGCCGCCGCCGTCCAGCCGCCCGCGCTGCCGCCCCGGATGGCGAGGCGATCCGGGTCCGCGGTGCCCTCGGCGGCCAGCGACCTGGCCACCGCCGCGCAGTCCTCCACGTCGACGACGCCCCACTGCTCGCGCAGCCGCTCCCGGTAGGCGCGCCCGTAGCCGCTGGAGCCGCCGTAGTTCACCTCCGCCACGCCGATGCCGCGCGAGGTGAAGTAGGCGATGTGCAGGTCGAGTACGGGCGGCACGTGGTCGGTGGGGCCACCGTGCACCCAGATCACGTACGGGGGCAGTTCGTCGGCGGGCGCCCGGCGCGCGGGGTGGTGCGGCGGGTAGACGTGGGCGTGGATCTCCCGACCGCCCTGGCCGAGGAAGGTCCGGGTCTGTGGTTCCGGATAGTACGAGGGGTCCACCGGGTCCACCCCGGCCGCGCCGACCACGCGGGCGTGTCCGTCCTCGGTGTCGAGCTCCACCACCTCGTAGGCGCTGCGCGGGCTGGCCGCGACCCCGTAGACGCGGGTGCCGTGCGCGGCGAGGGTGGGCTGCCAGGCCGTCCACGGCCCGGCGGCGTCCACCAGGTCGCCGCTCTCCGGGTCGAGGACGCCGAGCACCGAGGAGCCCTGGCCGTGCAGGACGGCCAGGAGCCCGCCGGGCAGCGGGGCCAGCCAGCTCAGCCCGGGTTTCCACAGGGGGCCGCCGAACTCCTCCTCGCGCGGGCACAGGTTGACGGCCTCGCCGGTCGCCGGGTCCACCCGGTACGGGTTCCACCAGCCGCTGCGGTCGCTGACGGCGAGGAGGTCGCCGCGGGGGGTCCACTCCACCTGGGCCACGGCCTCCTCGGGGCCGCCCAGTACGGTACGGGCCCCGCTCAGCTTCCCGTCGGGCCCGACCTCGGCGAGCCGCACCTCGGTACCGTCCCACGGCATCCGGGGGTGGTCCCACACCAGCCAGGCCGCGTGCAGCCCGTCGGGGGAGAGCCGCGGCCCGGTGGTGAACCGGTGCCGGTCGTCGGTGAGTTCGCGTACGCGGGAGCGGTCCCCGGCAGCGGCGCCGTCCAACGGTACGGCGGCCAGCACCCGGCGCACGTCGGTCGGGGCCGGCCCGGTGAACTCCTCCAGGACGCACCAGACTTCGTCCCCGCGCAGGACCGGATCGGCCCAGCGCAGTCCACCTCCGACCGCGGAGACGGGGGTGAGGGGCCGCGGGGGCGCACCGTCCGGGGCGTCTGGTTCGAAGGCGTACATCCGCTGGTCGGCGAAGTGGACGAACACCACCAGGGGTCCGCCCGCGGTCCGTTCGGTGCCGGCCCAGGGCCGGCCCCCGTACTCGGTGACGCGGCTGCGGACGTTCCACGGGGCGGGCAGCACCGAGGTCTCGGGGCCGCCGTCGGCGGGCCTGCGCACCAAGGTGCGGCGGCCACCCTCGGTCGGCCGGGGCTCGGTCCACCACACCTCGGGGCCGACGGTGGCGACGTACTCGGGCCGCCCGTCGAGCGAGGCGGCGACAGCCGCGTCGATGGGCGAGGGCCAGCTGCCGTAGGGCCCGGTCGGCACCGCCATCACCGGCTCCCCCTCACAAGGTCCGCAGGGCGTGGTCGAGGACGCGCACCCCGAAGTGCAGGGCGTCGACGGGGACCCGCTCGTCCACGCCGTGGAACAGGGACCAGTAGTCGAAGCCCGGGGGCAGCTTCAGCGGGGAGAAGCCGTATCCGGTGATCCCGAGCCGGGAGAACTGCTTGGCGTCGGTGCCGCCCGCCATGCAGAACGGCACCACGTGGCCGTCGGGGTCGAAGCGCTCCACGGATTCGCGCAGGATCCCGTACGTCCGCCCGTCCACGGGGGCTTCGAGGGCCACCTCGCGGTGGTGGAACTCCCAGGTGACGTCGGGGCCGGTGAGGGCGTCGAGCGTGGCGATGAACTCGGCCTCGCCGCCGGGCAGCACCCGCCCGTCCACGTACGCGGTGGCCGTCCCCGGAATCACGTTGAGCTTGTAACCGGCGCTGAACATCGTCGGGTTGGCGCTGTTGCGTACGGTCGCCTCCACGAGGAGGCCGGCCGGGCCGAGCTTGCCGAGGACCGCGTCGAGGTCGAATCCGCGGGCGCGGGGGGCGACCGACAGGCCCTGGAGGGCGGCGAGTTCGGTGATGCAGGCGACGACCGTGTCGGTGAGCCGGACGGGCCACCGGTACTCGCCGATCCGGGCCACGGCGGCGGCGAGTCGGCTGACGGCATTGGCCCGGTTCGGCTTGGAACCGTGCCCGGCCGTGCCGTGGGCGGTCAACTTGAGCCAGGCGGTGCCGCGTTCACCGGCGGCGATCGGGTAGAGGGCCTGGCCGGGGCCGTTGTGCACCGTGAAGGCACCGGATTCGCTCAGGCCCTCGGTGCAGCCGTCGAACAGGTGCGGGTGCTGGTCGGCCAGGAATCCCGAGCCGTCGACCGCGCTGTCCTCCTCGTCGGCGGTGTAGGCGATGACGACGTCCCGGCGGGGCTTGACCCCCGCGCGCGCCCAGGCCCGTACGACGGCCAGCACCATCGCGTCCATGTTCTTCATGTCGACGGCGCCGCGGCCCCAGACCACACCGTCGCGGACCTCCCCGGAGAAGGGGTCCACGCTCCAGTCGGCGGGTTCGGCGGGGACCACGTCGAGGTGGCCGTGGACGAGGAGGGCCTCGGCGCCCGGGTCGGTGCCCTCGATCCGGGCCACCACGTTGGTGCGGCCGGGGGTGCGTTCGAGGAGGACCGGTTCCAGGCCGGCCGCGGCGAGCCGCTCGGCGACGTACTCGGCGGCGGGGCGCTCGCGGCAGTCGCCGCCGCCGCGGTTGGTGGTGTCGATGCGGATCAGGCCGGAGGTGAACTCGACGGCTTCGTCGAGCGCCGTCCGGTCCACCGGGTCCGCTACGGATCCGGGCTCCCCGGCGGGGCTCTCCTGGGTGACTGCGGGCATGTCAGCCATACTGCTCCTCCACGGCCGCCGAGACGACCGTCGTGACCGCCTTGAAGGCCCGGATCCCCTCGTACATCGTCTCGCTTGTGTACGCGACCCTGCGTTCCCCGGAGCGTTCGACGCCCGGGACGACGGTCGCCGTCGTCGCCAGGTGCTCCGCGTCGAACTCCAGCTCCACGGCGTACGGGCCGCCGCGCACCGGCTCCCGGCGGACGGCGAGGGCCGTGGCCTCCTTGGCGGCGGCCCGGATGTCGGCGGCGGTGCGGGCCGGGGTGCGGCAGACCGCGGCGTAGCGGGAGACGTGGTCCTTGACGGCGACCTTGACCGCGTCCGGCGCGTAGCCGTCGGCGTCGACGCAGGTCAGGTCGTCGCCGGTGACGAGGACGACCGGCACTCCGTACTCGGCGACGACATGCGCGTTGAGCAGGCCCTCGCTCGCACGGACGCCGTTCAGCCAGACCCCGGTGATGGAGTTGGCGAGGTAGGTGTGGGCGAGGACGCCGGGCGTGCCGGCGCCGGTGTGGTAGCCGACGAACGCGACGCCGTCGACGTCGCCGTGCTGGACGCCCTCGACCATGCTGAGGGACTTGTGGCGGCCGGTGAGCATCTCGGCCCGCTCGTCGAGCTGTTCGAGCAGCAGGTTCCGCATGGTCCAGTGGGCCTCGTTGATGAGGACCCGGTCGGCGCCGCCGTCGAGGAAGCCGAGCACGGCCGCGTTCACGTCGGAGGTGAACAGGTGGCGGCAACGCTCCCACTCGGGGGTGCCGGGCAGGACGTCGGCGGGCCAGGTGACGCCCGTGGCGCCTTCCATGTCGGCGGAGACGAGGATCTTCATCGGGCCCCCCGGGGCGGTCGGCTGCGCACGGCGCGGCCGACACGGACGGACCGTCCACGCAGGCCCCCAGCCTAGCCGCCCGGGCCCGTCCCGGCCGGGGACCACGCCAGGGGCGCGCCGGGGAAACGGCCCCGGAGGCGGCGCCGGGCGCAGCCGCCGCGCGCCGCTGCGGACGAGGGGCGGGCCGGGGGCGCTGCCGGGGGCTCGGTCCGGCCGGAAACTCCACCCGATCCGGTGAGCCGCCCCACGCCGCGGCCGGGCAATGACCTTGCTCAGCCCTCGACTTCGGCGGCCAGGTTGGCCAGCAGGGTGTCGTAGATGCGGCCGAGGCCCTTGGGGGCGAAGGTGCGCTCGAAGAAACCGCCGATGCCGCCGGCGCCGTTCCAGACGGTGGTGACCACGGCCTTGGACTTGCCCTCGCCGGCCGGGGTGACGACCCAGGTGGTCACCATGCTGGAGTTGCGGTCCTTCTCCACGAGCTGGCCGTCGGTGGGCTCGGTGACCTCCAGCAGGCAGTCGCGCACGCGCTTGCTGGTGGCCTGGAGCTTCCAGTGGACGAGGGTGCCCTCGCCGTCGCCGCCCTCGCGCACCTCGTACTCGCTGAAGTGCTCGGGCAGCAGCTTGCCCCGGGTTCCCGTGTAGTCCGCCAGCGCGTCGAACACCGTCTCCGCGTCGGCCGCGATGATCCGCTCCGTGGTGGCCTCGACCTGCGCCATAGCTGTTCCTCCAGCAGTTGTGTCCGCTCGTCGCGGCAAGCCAACCACCTCCGGGGCACGCGCCCAAATCCGGGTCAGACGTGACGGCGGAGAAAGACGAGGAGCGCGTCCCCGCGGAGAGCCTCCAAGTACCGGTGCGCGGCGCTCCAGGAGGGCTCCGTGAGCGGAGGCGCGTGCGGGCATGCAGCGCGGCTGCCGCAGGCACCGTGTACGGGCTCCTCGCCGCTCTCGCACCACCACCCGTCGAGGGTGAGGACACTGCTCGCGACCAGCAGCTGCGAGGCGTGCCGTGCGGCGAAATCCGCCCGACCCAGACGCATGACGCTCTCGGCGGCGCCCTCGTGGAGGAAGCTCCGGCCGTGCAGGCGCCCTCGGTGCGCGGCGCGCAGTGCGTCGACCCCCTCCCGGTAGGCGGCGACCAGGGGTTGCGCGTCGAACGCCGCGCGGCCCTCCGCCCCGGCCCGGCGCCCCGCCTCGCGCTCGGCCGGGGTGGTCCGGGGCCCGGTCGACGCTGCGCCGCGCGGCTGTGCCGGCGGGTGACTGCGGGACGGTTCCCGCCACAGGTCCCAGGCCGGGGCGGCGAAGGCGGCGGCCTCGGCCCTGATCCCGGCGAAGGCCAGCGCCTCGCGGGGGCCGCCGGGGCACGTGCCGGGCAGGCTCGGGGCCCGGGTGCCGTCCCCGCTCACGTCGTGCACGATCCGCGGGTCGTCCTCGTACCCGGCCGCCAGGTGGAAGCCACCCCCGTCGGATCCGCCGTGGACGGACCAGCCGTCCCAGATGTCGAGCTCCTCGCCCCGGCTGTGGTCGAGCTCGAACGGGGCCATGGCCTCGGCGATCGCCTCCTCCAGCCGGTTGCGGGCCCCGCCCGGCAGGCACACCACGATCCGCATCTTCGCCATGGCCGGAACCTGTCACAGCACCGCCGCGGCGATCGACACCTTTCCGCCCCACACGATCATGGGAACGTTTGTTCTATTCTCGGGGCGAGCTACCGAGGGAGGCGCTCATGCGCTGGGACAATCTGACGGACGGGCCCGCAGCCCCGGACATGACCGGGGCGCTCTTCGGGTCCGGCTCCGTCGTCGGTCCATCGGTCCAGACGAAAGACCCACAGGGCCCCGATTTCACCACGCTCCAGAGCCTGTAGAGCGAGATCCTGTTTCGGCACTTTCTTGGACCGGCGAAAGCGGGAGGCCGATCCAACCTCACGCCATACGTGGCGAACCGTCAGACCAAGCAGTTCGGCCGTCTTGCGGCCTCGGGCCTCCTGTGCGCTGACCGAGATTTCGCGGCGGCCGGTCTTGCTCTTGACCGCCTGACTCTTTCGGCACACCAAGTCGATGAGGTGGCCCGTGTCGTCCGTCTGGGTGCTCATGGCGGTCATATTTGCACGTCAGAGACACTTAGGGAGGTGTGCAACTTGCCTCGGGGACTCGCCGGAGCAACTGCGGGCCACCGTCCGGGCCGTCGCCGAGTCGGGGGCGACCTCCGTGACACCCCTGGTACTCCATCTGCGGCCGGGCGCCCGCGAGTGGTTCACGGCCTGGCTGCGCAACCACCACCCCCACCTGGTCGAACGGTACGAGCGCATGTACGCGGGAGGCTCGTACGCGCCGACCTGGTACCAGCGCCGGATCACCCGCCAAGTCCACGAACTCGCGGCGGAATTCGGCATCGGCCCCGCCCGGCCGGCCGAGGCCCGCAGGACACCCCTCCCCGAACGCCCCGCCGAGCCGGCTGCGGCCGGGCCCACACAGCTCAGCCTCCTGTGACCTCGTACGGCCCCTGAACGCTCATCACATCGGGCCAATCAGCAGCCCAATCCCGTCTTCCGGGCTCGGTTTCCGGGACGATTCCGCCCAGAACCCTCGGCTGGGAGGCCCCATGCTGCACCCCGCGAAGAAGCGCGGCCACTTCAAGAAGCGCGCCGTCGTCCTGCTGTCGATCGCCACGGCGACCGTGGCCGCCGCCGTCACGAGCCCGGCGGGCGCCGCCCCGTCGGCCGCGACCCCGGCCGGTACGACCCCGGCCGCCGCGCCCGCCGCGCTGCGCTGGACCGCCTGCACGACGCCGCGCTATCCGACGCTGCAGTGCGCCTCCCTCAAGGTCCCGCTCGACCACGACCACCCGGCCGGCCGGCAGATCTCCCTGGCCCTGACCAGGGTCCCGCACACCGCCGCCACGTCCCAGGGCCCGCTGCTGGTCAACCCCGGCGGCCCGGGCGGCAGCGGCCGGACCCTGGCCGGGTACATCGCGTCCGCGCTCCCCAAGGACGTGGCCGCCCAGTACGACGTGATCGGCTTCGACCCCCGGGGCGTCGGCAAGAGCGAGCCCACCCTGGACTGCGGGCCCGGCCACTTCACCCCGGTACGCCCGGACTCCGTGCCCCTCGACGCGCAGACCGAGCAGGCCAACCTGGACCGGGTGAAGTCCTTCGCCGAGTCCTGCCAGACCAAGCACGCGGACGTGCTCCCGTACATCGGCACCGTCTCGGCCGCCCGCGACATCGAGGTGCTGCGCGGCGCGCTGGGCGCGGCGAAGCTCAGCTACTTCGGCTACTCGTACGGGACCTACCTGGGCGCGGTGTACGCCAAGCTCCACCCGGACCGGGTGCACCGCCTCGTCCTGGACTCCGTGGTCGACCCGGGCGGGGTCTGGTACGAGGACAACCTCGCGCAGGACCAGGCGTTCGACGCCCGGCACAAGGCCTTCCTGGCATGGGTGGCCCAGTACGACGAGAAGTACGGGCTGGGCACCGACCCGGCGGAGGTCGAGGAACGCTGGTACGCGATGCGGGACTCCCTGCGCGCGACCCCGGCGGGCGGCAAGGTGGGCCCGGCGGAGCTGGAGGACACCTACATGCCGGGCGGCTACTACAACGGCTACTGGCCGGTGCTCGCCGAGGCCTTCTCCGCGTACGCGGCGAAGGCGGACCCCAAGCCGCTGGTGGCGGCGTACGAGCGGTTCGGGGCGGTGGAGCCCTCCGCGGGCAACAGCTACAGCGTGTACACGGCGGTGCAATGCCGTGACTCGGCCTGGCCGAAGGACTGGAACCAGTGGCGCGCGGACATGTGGCGCACCCACGCGAAGGCGCCGTTCATGACCTGGAACAACGCCTGGTACAACGCGCCGTGCGCGTTCTGGCGGACGGAGCCGCTGGCGGCGCCGGACGTGACCAACGCCGACCTCCCGCCGGCCCTGCTGCTCCAGGCGACGGACGACGCGGCGACCCCGTTCGAGGGAGCGCTGAGCATGAAGGGGAAGCTGAAGGGCGCGGCGCTGGTGGTCGAGGAGGGCGGCGGCAACCACGGGGTCTCGCTCAGCGGCAACAAGTGCCTGGACGAGAAGGTGGGGACGTACCTGCGAACGGGCGAGGCCTCGGACGCGACCTGCGCCGCCCAGCCGGCCCCGAAGCCGACCACGTCGACCCGGGCGGTCCCCCCGTCGGCGGGCGGCACGGCCCTCCACGGCCTCCTGGGATTCCGCGGCTGACCTCCGCCGGGCAGGATCATGGCCATGACCACCATGCCTGCGGCCACGCCCGCCCCCCACCACCTCACGCGCGTCTCCGCCCCCGAGGGCGTCGCCGCCAGCCCCCAGTACAGCCACGTCGTCTGGGGCACCGGGCGGTTCGTGGCCGTCTCCGGGCAGTGCGCCTTCGACGAGAAGGGCGAGGTGGTCGGCGAGGGCGACGCCGCCGCCCAGGCCCGGCAGGTGTTCGACAACCTGGGCCGGTGCCTGGCGGCGGCCGGGGCCACGTTCGACGACGTGGTGAAGCTGACCTACTTCGTCACGGACGTGGCCCACCTCCCGGCGCTGCGGCAGGCGCGCGACGCCGTCATCCCCGCCGACCGGCTGCCGGCGTCCTCGGCGGTCCAGGTCGCCGCCCTCGTCCGCCCCGAGCTCCTGCTGGAGGTGGAGGCCTTCGCGATCCTCCCGACGGGCGACTGAGCGCACTGCCAGGCCCGTGCCGGGGGCGGCGGGGTACGGGTGCGTTCAGCTCAGCCTGCGCAGCGCGGCGGTTGCCGCCCGTGCGAGGCGGGGGTGGGACTGGGCGCTGGTGAGGAGTTCGCGGGAGCGGGGGTCGGCGAGGGCGCCCAGGCCCTCGACGCAGGCCAGGGCCACCCGCCAGTACGGGTCGTGCGGGGACAGCAGCCGGGCCAGCGTGGCCATCAGGGCCGGCACCGATTCGGGGGCGCGCAGGGCCGTGAGGAGCCGGACCGGCTGGAGGGCGTAGGCCGTGCGCAGGGTGTTGGTGGCGAGTGCCGCCGCCGCCCGGGCGGTGCGCGGGTCGCCCAGTACGGCCAGGGCTTCGGCGGCGGCCGCGCAGCGGGGCGGGTCGCGGTGGTTGAGGAGCAGGACCAGGGCTTCGAAGGCCCGCCGGTCCCCGGCCAGGCCGAGGCGGTACGCGGCCAGTTCGCGGGCCCACAGGGGCAGGCCGGCGGAGGTCAGGGAGTCGGCCAGGGCGTCGGGGTCCGCGGCGAGCAGTTCCTCGTACCGGGGGGACGGTCCGGCTTCCGTTCGCAGGCGCTCCAGCACGTCGTTCACCCGGCCACCCTAGGGCGGCGCGGACGACGCCATGCGGGGTTTCCACAGATGGCTGATCGATGATCGATGATCGGTACATTTGGGCGGTACAGGTCACATCTCCGTGCTCTGGCGCGCCAGTTACCGGCGGGTTACGCTCCCTTCAACGTACGAGGCCGGCCTGGTGACGCAGCCGCCCCGTACCAGTCGGTTCGGTACCTCAGGCATGTCAGGTACCTCGTGTGGCTCAGGCACCTCGTGCGCCTCGGCCGCCTCTCTCGTTCGGTGTGGCCCCGGGACAGGGTCCGCCGTTCTCCGCCCCGCCCTTCCCGGGCCGGGCCCTCCTGCCGCGTCGTGCGCCGCGCGCAGCCCTCAGTCGTCACCCTCTCCCACTGGAGTCCCGCGATGGACCTTCCGTCCACGTCCAGTCAGTCCACCCTCCAGACCATCGCCGTCATCGGCCTCGGCACCATGGGCACCGGCATCGCCGAGGTCCTCGCCCAGGCCGGCCGCGAGGTCATCGGCATCGACATCAGCGACGCCGCCACCCGCCGGGCCACCGCCGCCCTCGCCGCCGCCACGGCCCGGTCGGTGACCCGCGAGCGGCTCACCGAGCAGGAGCGGGAGGGCGTGCTCGCCCGCTTCCGCACCTTCACCGAGCTGTCCGCCGCCGCCGACGCCGATCTCGTCATCGAGGTCGTCCCGGAGGACTACGAGCTCAAGCAGCGCCTGTTCCGCGAGCTCGACGCGATCGTCCGGCCCGACACGATCCTGGCCACCGGCACCAACGCCCTGTCGGTGACCCGGCTGGCCGCCGAGTCCCAGCACCCCGAGCGCGTGCTCGGCCTGCACTTCTTCAACCCGGCCCCGGCGATGAAGCTGGTCGAGGTCGTCTCCAGCGTCCTGACGGCCCCGCCGGCCGTCGAGGCGGTCACCGTGCTGGCCCGCGAGCTCGGCAAGGAGCCCGTCTCCGTCGGCGACCGCCCCGGCTTCGTCGCGGACGGCCTGCTGTTCGGCTACCTCAACCAGGCCGCCGCGATGTACGAGTCGAAGTACGCCTCCCGCGAGGACATCGACGCGGCGATGCGGCTGGGCTGCGGCCTGCCCATGGGCCCGCTCGCCCTGCTCGACCTGATCGGCGTGGACACCGCCCGGACCGTCCTTGAGGCCATGTACGCCTCCTCCGGCGACCGCCTGCACGCCCCGGCCCCGATCCTGGGCCACCTCGCGGAGGCCGGCCTGACCGGGCAGAAGTCCGGCCGCGGCTTCTACACGTACGTGGAGCCGGGCAGCTCCACGGTCGTCCGTGACGCGCAGACCCCGCTGGACGGGGCGCGGCTCGGCGAGGGCCGTCCGGTCACCTCGGTCGGCGTGGCCGGCTCCGGGACCATGGCGAGCGGGATCGCGCAGGTCTTCGCGCAGGCCGGGTTCGCGGTGGTGCTCGCCGCCCGCAGCCAGGAGAAGGCGGACGCCGCGAAGGCCGCGATCGGCAAGTCCTTGGGCCGTGCGGTGTCCAAGGGCAAGCTGACCGAGGAGAACGCGGCGCAGACGCTGGAGCGGATCACTCCGGCCGGCTCGCTGGACGCCTTCGCCGACGTGGACCTGGCCGTGGAGGCCGTCGCCGAGAACCTGGCGGTCAAGCAGGAGCTGTTCGCGGCCCTCGACAAGGTCTGCAAGCCGGGCGCGGTGCTGGCCACCACGACCTCCTCGCTCCCGGTGATCGCGGTCGCCCGCGTGACCTCGCGTCCGCAGGACGTGATCGGCATGCACTTCTTCAACCCGGCGCCGGCGATGAAGCTGGTCGAGGTGGTCCGGACCGTCCTGACCTCGGACGACGTGCACGCCACGGTCCGCGAGATCTGCACGAAGGTGCGCAAGCACCCGGTGGACTGCGGGGACCGGGCCGGGTTCATCGTGAACGCGCTGCTGTTCCCGTACTTGAACAACGCCGTGAAGATGGTCGAGCAGCACTACGCCACCCTCGACGACATCGACGCCGCCATGAAGCTGGGCGGCGGCTACCCGATGGGGCCGTTCGAGCTGCTCGACGTCGTCGGCCTGGACGTCTCGCTGGCGATCGAGAAGGTCCTCCACAAGGAGTTCCGGGACCCTGGTCTGGCCCCGTCCCCGCTGCTGGAGCACCTGGTGGCGGCGGGCTGCCTGGGCCGGAAGACCGGCCGCGGATTCCGTGAGTACGCCCGCCGGTAATCAGCGCCCTGACCAGGGGCCCCAAGAGCCGGATGCGTGGGGAGGGCTGCTCGGGTCTGCCGGACCCTCACGGCAGACCGTACCCTCCGAGCCCAGTGCGGGCCCTCCCCCGCATCCACCCCCGTCCCACCCCCCTCAGGCGCGCTCACCCGCGCGAATGAAGTACTTTCGCTCTATGTCCCAGCCCGCCAAGTCCTCGCCCCGCGCCACCACGGCCTCCGACAACCCGGAGAGCACGGCCGGCACCAAGGCGGCCGCGCAGCGGCTCAAGATGCGGCGGGAGCTCGCCGCCGCCGCGATGGAGCTGTTCGCCACCAAGGGGTACGAGGCGACGACGGTCGACGAGATCGCCGCGACGGCGGGGGTGGCGCGCCGGACCTTCTTCCGTCACTTCCGGTCCAAGGAAGAGGCGATCTTCCCGGACCACGACGACACCTTGACCAGGGCCGAGGCGGTGCTGGACGTGGCCCCGGCGCACGAGCACCCGCTCGACACGGTGTGCCGCGGGATCAAGGAAGTCATGAAGATGTACGCCGCCTCGCCGGCGGTGTCGGTGGAGCGCTACCGGCTGACCCGCGAGGTGCCGGCGCTGCGGGAGCGGGAGATCGCCTCGGTGGCCCGGTACGAGCGGCTGTTCACCCGCTACCTGCTGGCCCACTTCGACGAGACCGACCACCACGACGGCAACGACGACCCGCTGCTGGCCGAAGTGGCCGCTTCGGCGGTGGTGACGGCCCACAACCACGTGCTGCGGCGCTGGCTGCGGGCGGGGGGCCAGGGGGACGTGGAGGCACAGCTGGACCACGCCTTCTCGATCGTGCGCAAGACCTTCGGCACGGGGATCGGAGCCGGCCGGACCCTGACCACCGGGCCGGCCCCGGCCGCGCCGGCGGAGGTCCGTACGCAGGGCGAGGTGCTGGTGGCGGTGGCCCGGACGGACGCCCCGCTGGACGAGGTCATGCGGACCATCGAGGAAGCGCTGAGAAACAAGCAGTAGACGCACGAGTCACGCACATCACAGTGGCCGCTCCCATTCCGGGGGCGGCCGCTTTTGTTTGTCCGACTTGCCCCTACTCACCGGTAACAATGATCGATCATCGCTCATCTGTGCAGGTCAATAGGCAAATGAGAGAAAGTTTTGGCACGCGGTGCCTTGCTGAGTGACACGGGGTGCCATACGTTGAATCTCGTCCGGATGTCCCCGCGGTCCACGCCCACTCGGCACGAACCGCGCCCCGGATGCCTGCGTCACCAGGCACCGCACGCCCCACCACGGGCGTCGCCAGCACCACAGCTCCGCCGGACCGACGGCATCTCGCACCACCCGCAGCACCACACCACACCCGTACCGCGCACCCGCGTATCCCTCAGCGCACCCTCATCAGCGCTTCGCCGGAGGCAACACCGTGAAGGACATCCTGGACGCGATCCAGTCGCAGGCCGCTACGCCCGCCGACTTCGCGGCCCTGCCGCTCCCCGACTCGTACCGCGCGATCACCGTGCACAAGGACGAGGCGGAGATGTTCGCGGGGCTCACCACCCGTGAGAAGGACCCGCGCAAGTCCCTGCACCTCGACCAGGTCCCGGTGCCGGAGCTCGGCCCGGGCGAGGCCCTCGTGGCCGTCATGGCCTCGTCGGTCAACTACAACTCCGTGTGGACGTCGATCTTCGAGCCGGTGTCCACCTTCAGCTTCCTGGAGCGCTACGGGCGCCTGTCGGAGCTCACCAAGCGCCACGACCTCCCGTACCACGTCATCGGCTCGGACCTCGCGGGCGTCGTGCTGCGCACCGGCCCCGGCGTCAACGCCTGGAAGCCCGGCGACGAGGTCGTCGCCCACTGCCTCTCGGTCGAGCTGGAGTCCTCCGACGGCCACAACGACACGATGCTCGACCCCGAGCAGCGCATCTGGGGCTTCGAGACCAACTTCGGCGGCCTGGCGGAGATCGCACTCGTCAAGTCCAACCAGCTGATGCCGAAGCCGGACCACCTCAGCTGGGAGGAGGCCGCCTCCCCCGGCCTGGTCAACTCCACCGCCTACCGCCAGCTGGTCTCCCGCAACGGCGCCGGCATGAAGCAGGGCGACAACGTCCTGATCTGGGGCGCCAGCGGCGGCCTCGGCTCGTACGCCACCCAGTTCGCACTGGCCGGCGGCGCCAACCCGATCTGCGTGGTCTCCTCCCCCGAGAAGGCGGACATCTGCCGCGCGATGGGCGCCGAGGCGGTCATCGACCGCAACGCCGAGGGCTACAAGTTCTGGAAGGACGAGCACACCCAGGACCCCAAGGAGTGGAAGCGCTTCGGCAAGCGCATCCGCGAGCTGACCGGCGGCGAGGACATCGACATCGTCTTCGAGCACCCCGGCCGCGAGACCTTCGGCGCCTCCGTCTACGTCACCCGCAAGGGCGGCACGATCACCACCTGCGCCTCGACCTCGGGCTACATGCACGAGTACGACAACCGCTACCTGTGGATGTCGCTCAAGCGGATCGTCGGCTCGCACTTCGCCAACTACCGCGAGGCCTGGGAGGCCAACCGCCTGGTGGCCAAGGGCAAGATCCACCCGACGCTGTCCAAGGTCTACTCCCTGGAGGAGACCGGCCAGGCCGCGTACGACGTCCACCGCAACCTCCACCAGGGCAAGGTCGGCGTCCTCGCGCTCGCCCCCGAGGAGGGCCTGGGCATTCGCAACCAGGAGCTCCGCGCCCAGCACATCGACGCCATCAACCGCTTCCGCAACGTCTGAGACGTCCGAGGGCCCAGAGGGACAGCCTGAGATGACAGAGCGCCAGAAAGACCGTCCGTGGCTCATGCGGACGTACGCCGGCCACTCCACGGCCGAGGCGTCCAACGAGCTGTACCGCCGCAACCTCGCCAAGGGCCAGACCGGCCTGTCGGTCGCGTTCGACCTCCCGACGCAGACCGGCTACGACCCCGACCACATCCTCGCCCGCGGCGAGGTGGGCCGGGTCGGGGTCCCGGTCTCCCATCTGGGCGACATGCGGCGGCTGTTCCAGGACATCCCCCTGGAACAGATGAACACCTCGATGACGATCAACGCCACCGCCATGTGGCTGCTGGCGCTCTACCAGGTGGCCGCCGAGGAGCAGGGCGCGGACATCTCCCAGCTCCAGGGCACCACGCAGAACGACATCGTCAAGGAGTACCTCTCGCGCGGGACGCACGTCTTCCCGCCCGGGCCCTCGCTCCGCCTGACGACGGACATGATCGCGTACACGGTCAACCACATCCCGAAGTGGAACCCGATCAACATCTGCTCGTACCACCTCCAGGAGGCCGGGGCCACCCCGGTCCAGGAGATCTCGTACGCGATGTCGACCGCGATCGCCGTACTGGACTCGGTGCGCGACTCGGGCCAGGTCCCGGAGGACCGCTTCGGTGAAGTGGTCGCCCGTATCTCGTTCTTCGTGAACGCGGGCGTCCGCTTCATCGAGGAGATGTGCAAGATGCGCGCCTTCGGCCGCATCTGGGACCAGGTCACCCGCGAGCGCTACGGCATCGAGAACCCCAAGCAGCGCCGCTTCCGGTACGGCGTCCAGGTCAACTCCCTGGGCCTGACCGAGGCGCAGCCGGAGAACAACGTCCAGCGCATCGTGCTGGAGATGCTCGCGGTGACCCTCTCCAAGGACGCCCGGGCCCGCGCCGTGCAGCTGCCGGCTTGGAACGAGGCGCTGGGCCTGCCCCGGCCCTGGGACCAGCAGTGGTCGCTGCGCATCCAGCAGGTCCTGGCGCACGAGAGCGACCTGCTGGAGTACGAGGACATCTTCGCCGGATCCCACGTCATCGAGGCCAAAGTCGACTCCCTGGTCGCCGACTGCCTGGCCGAGATCGACCGGATCCAGGAGATGGGCGGCGCGATGGCCGCCGTCGAGTCCGGGTACCTGAAGTCCCAGCTCGTCTCCTCGCACGCCGAGCGCCGCGCCCGCATCGAAGCCGGCGAGGACAAGATCGTCGGCGTCAACTGCTTCGAGCAGACCGAGCCGAACCCGCTCACCGCCGATCTCGACGGCGCGATCATGACGGTGGACGGGGCCGTGGAGGCACTGACGGTCGAGCGGATCGGCCGCTGGCGCGCCGAGCGGCAGGAGTCCTCGGAGCGGCAGGGGAACGGCGACCCGTTCGTCTTCCCGACGGTGATGCAGGCCCTGGACCGGCTGAAGGAGGCCGCCGCCGGGACCGAGAACCTGATGGAGGCCACGCTCGAATGCGCCCGGGCCGGTGTCACCACCGGCGAGTGGGCGAACGCCCTGCGCGAGGTGTTCGGCGAGTTCCGCGCCCCGACCGGGGTCTCCTCGGCCCCGGTGGCCGTCACCGCGGAAGAGGGCACGCCGATGGCCCTCGTCCGCGAGAAGGTCGCCCGGACCGCCGAGGACCTGGGCTCCGGCCGGCTGCGCCTGCTGGTCGGCAAGCCCGGCCTGGACGGGCACTCCAACGGCGCCGAGCAGATCGCCGTACGGGCCCGCGACGCCGGGTTCGAGGTGGTCTACCAGGGCATCCGGCTGACGCCCGAGGAGATCTCCTCGGCGGCGCTGGCCGAGGACGTGCACTGCGTGGGACTGTCCATCCTGTCCGGCTCGCACAGCGCGCTCGTGCCGGACGTGCTGGAACGCCTCCGTACGGCGGGGGCGGGTGACATACCCGTCGTCCTCGGCGGCATCATTCCGAACGCCGACGCCATCGCGCTCAAGGCGGCCGGAGTCGCCGCCGTCTTCACACCCAAGGACTTCGGTATCACGGAGATCATCGGCCGTATCGTCGACGAGATCCGGAAAGCGAACAAGCTCGACCCTCTGGAGGTCCCCGCATGACCACGCCCACGTCTCCCGTGAACCGGCTGCGGCCGCGCCGCTCCTGCCTCGCGGTGCCGGGCTCGAACCCGCGCTTCCTGGAGAAGGCCCAGGGCCTGCCGGCCGACCAGGTCTTCCTCGACCTGGAGGACGCCTGCGCCCCGCTCGCCAAGGAAGGCGCCCGCCACACGATCGTGGACGCGCTGAACAACGGCGACTGGACCGGCAAGACCCGGGTCGTGCGCGTCAACGACTGGACCACGCACTGGACGTACCGCGACGTCATCACCGTCGTGGAGGGCGCGGGCCAGAACCTCGACTGCATCATGCTGCCGAAGGTCCAGGACGCCCAGCAGGTCGTGGCGCTCGACCTCCTGCTGACCCAGATCGAGAAGACGATGGGCTTCGAGGTCGGCAAGATCGGCATCGAGGCGCAGATCGAGAACGCCAAGGGCCTGGTCAACGTCGACGAGATCGCCGCCGCCTCGCCGCGGCTGGAGACCATCATCTTCGGCCCGGCAGACTTCATGGCCTCGATCAACATGAAGTCCCTGGTCGTGGGCATGCAGCCGCCCGGCTACCCGGCGGACGCCTACCACTACATCCTGATGCGGATCCTGATGGCAGCCCGCATGCACAACCTCCAGGCGATCGACGGCCCCTTCCTCCAGATCCGCGACGTGGACGCCTACCGCGAGGTGGCGGGCCGGGCGGCGGCGCTGGGCTTCGACGGCAAGTGGGTGCTGCACCCGGGCCAGGTCGACGCGGCCAACGAGGTCTTCTCGCCCTCCCAGGAGGACTACGACCACTCCGAGCTGATCCTCGACGCGTACGACTGGTGCACCTCCGAGGCCGGCGGCAAGAAGGGCTCGGCCATGCTCGGCGACGAGATGATCGACGAGGCCAGCCGCAAGATGGCCCTGGTCATCGCGGGCAAGGGCCGTGCCGCGGGCATGCAGCGCACCACCAAGTTCGAGATCCCGGAGGCGTAGGGCCATGCAGTTCGGACGCACTTACGAAGAGTTCGAGGTCGGGGCGGTCTACAAGCACTGGCCCGGGAAGACGGTCACCGAGTACGACGACCACCTCTTCTGCCTGCTGACCATGAATCACCACCCGCTCCACATGGACAGCAATTACGCGGAGAACACGACCGACTTCGGCAAGAACGTGGTCGTGGGCAACTACATCTACTCGCTGCTGCTCGGCATGTCCGTGCCGGACGTCTCCGGGAAGGCCATCGCCAACCTGGAGATCGAATCGCTGCGGCACGTGGCGCCAACCTTCCACGGCGACACCATCTACGGTGAGACCACGGTCCTCGACAAGACCCCGTCCAAGTCGAAGAACGACCGCGGAATCGTCTACGTGGAGACCAAGGGCTACAAGCAGGACGGCACCCTCGTCTGCGTCTTCCGGCGCAAGGTGATGGTCCCGACCGAGACGTACATCAAGGAGCGCGGCGGCGAGCAGCCCGGCCGCCCGCAGCTGAAGGAACAGGGGAAGTAGCCATGGCCCGACTCGCCCAGACCGCCGGGCTGACCGACGTCCAGCGGGAGATCCTCAAGACCGTCCGGGAGTTCGTCGACAAGGAGATCATCCCGGTCGCGACCGAACTCGAACACCGTGACGAGTACCCGCAGCAGATCGTCGACGGACTCAAGGAGCTCGGCCTCTTCGGGCTGATGATCCCCGAGGAGTACGGCGGCCTGGGTGAGTCGCTGCTCACCTACGCGCTGTGCGTGGAGGAGATAGCGCGGGGCTGGATGTCCGTCTCGGGCATCATCAACACCCACTTCATCGTGGCGTACATGCTCAAGCAGCACGGCACGCAGGAGCAGAAGGACCACTTCCTCCCGCGCATGGCGCTGGGCGAGGTGCGCGGCGCGTTCTCGATGTCCGAGCCGGCCCTGGGCTCCGATGTGTCGGCCATCACGTCCAAGGCGGTCAAGGACGGCGACGAGTACGTCCTGAACGGCCAGAAGATGTGGCTGACGAACGGCGGCAGCTCCACGCTGGTGGCGGTCCTCGTGCGAAGTGACGAAGGACACCCCGAGGGCACGGCCCCGCACAAGTCGATGACGACCTTCCTCGTCGAGAAGGAGCCGGGCTTCGGTGAGGTCCGTCCGGGCCTGACCATCCCCGGCAAGATCGACAAGATGGGCTACAAGGGCGTCGACACGACCGAGCTCATCATGGATGGACTGCGCATTCCGGCCAATCGGGTCCTCGGCGGCCAGACCGGCCGAGGGTTTTACCAAATGATGGACGGCGTCGAGGTCGGCCGCGTGAACGTGGCGGCGCGTGGCTGCGGCGTCGCTCAGCGTGCGTTCGAGCTGGGTGTCTCTTATGCCCAGCAACGTCACACTTTCGGCAAGGCGATCGCGGAGCACCAGGCCATCCAGTTCAAGCTGGCCGAGATGGCTACCAAGGTCGAGGCCGCCCATGCCATGATGGTCAATGCAGCACGCAAAAAGGACTCTGGGGAACGAAACGACCTTGAGGCAGGGATGGCGAAGTACCTCGCCTCCGAATACTGCAAGGAGGTGGTGGAGGACGCCTTCCGCATCCACGGCGGGTACGGGTTCTCCAAGGAGTACGAGATCGAGCGCCTCTACCGGGAGGCGCCGATGCTGCTGATCGGTGAAGGGACGGCCGAGATCCAGAAAATGATCATCGGTCGACGACTCCTTGAGGAGTACCGACTGCAGGGCTGAAAGTCCCTTTTGCGGCGGATCCTCCATGGGTTCGTCGCAAAAGAATCACTGGCAGTCACTGGCTGGCGGCCATCGACTCGGCTTCTGGCTTGCCCAGTTGTTGCGTGCAACCGATAGCATTCCAGTAAAGCCGCCGTCCCGTCCCCCTGTTTGCGGCGCGGCAATCACCCGCTACGAAGGTCATTCATGCCCCACAGCCAAACCTCTGCACCTCGCGTCGGCATCCTCGGTGGACGTCTCGCACGCGGAGCATCGCCGTGGCTTCTGCCGACCGTCGCCACCGCTGCGCTCAGCCTCACCCGGGCCCGCAAGTCCGGACGCTGGGCGGCAGTGGCCGTGCCCACCACCGCTCTCGCGGCGGGCATGCTGTGGTTCTTCCGCGACCCCGAGCGTGAGATCACGCAGGGCCGGGTCATCTCGCCCGCCGACGGTGTGGTGCAGAGCATCATGCCGTGGAAGGACGGGCGGACCCGGGTCGCGATCTTCATGAGCCCCCTGAACGTCCACGTCAACCGCGCGCCCCTCGCGGGCACGGTGACGTCCGTGGAGCACATCCCCGGCGGGTTCGTCCCGGCGTTCAACAAGGAGAGCGAGAACAACGAGCGCGTCGTCTGGCACTTCGACACCGAGCTCGGCGACATCGAGATGGTGCAGATCGCCGGCGCCGTCGCACGCCGCATCGTCCCGTACCTGCCGGCCGGTACCAAGGTGGAGCAGGGCGAACGCATCGGTCTGATCCGCTTCGGCTCCCGCGTCGACATCTACCTCCCCGAGGGTGTCGAGGTCGCGGTCGAGGTCGGCCAGGCCACCACCGCGGGGGTGACCCGAATTGACCGTGACTGACCCTGAGACTCCCACCACACCGTCGGGTGGGTGGGTACCCGAGGCCGCGGAGGAGGAGTCCGTCGAAGACGACATGCCGCTCTCGCTGCGGCTGTCGATAGCGGACACCCTCACCCTCGGCAACGCGACCTGCGGATTCATGGCGGTGTACTTCACCACCACCGGGATCCTCATCCCGCACCTCACCGGCAGCGGCGAGTCGGGCATGGCCCGCAACAGCGCTGCGACGGCGGTGATACTGATGCTGCTCGCCGCGGTCTTCGACCTCTTCGACGGCATCGTGGCCCGCAAGCTGCGCAGCTCTCCGATGGGCGCCGAGCTGGACAACCTGTCCGACCTGATCAGCTTCGGCCTGGCTCCCGCGTACTTCGTGCTCGTGTACGGCATGGTCGCCGACGACGCGGTGCAGAAGATGTCCGCGCTGGCCGCGATCGTGGTGCTGCTGGCCGTGGTGCTCAGACTCGCGAGATTCAGCTGCGTGACCATGAAGGACGGCATGTTCCAGGGCATGCCGAGCCCCTTCGGCGCGCTGACGGTCGTCTCGATCGTGCTGCTGGAGCTGCCGTTCGTCCCGACGCTGCTGGCGATCATCGGGGTGGCCTGGCTGATGGTGAGCCGGGTCGAGTACCCGAAGCCGCGGGGTGTCCTCGCGGTGGCGATGCTGAGCTGGATCATCGGGGCCATGGGCCTGCTGGCGGCCTGGGCATTCGACGCCCCGGGCGGTCAGCTGCTGCTCCAGGCGGGCTGCGCGCTGCAGATCGCCCTGGCGGCCACCATCCCGCTGTTCGCGACGACCCGTCGCGCGAACACGTTCCGCCACAACCGCCGCGAGGCGCGGGCGGCGCAGCTCCCGTAGGACCGCTTCCGAAGGGCCCCCGGTGCCGATCAGGCACGGGGGCCCTTTCGCATGTGCGGGAGCCTCGGAGGGGGCGGGGCGGCCGGCGGGGCAGACCCCCGGCCCCGCCGGCCGCCCCCGCCGCCGTGGCCCCCGTCCAGCCCCCGGAGGGCTACGCTTGATGTCGGAAAACCGCCAGCCCCGGCGACACCGGGCCAGGATGCTGGAGCCATGTACACCGACACCGACCGCTGCGTCAGGGCCGTGCAGTCGAAGGACGCCCGCTTCGACGGCTGGTTCTTCACCGCTGTCCTGACCACCCGGATCTACTGCCGGCCCAGCTGCCCCGCCGTCCCGCCCAAGGTCGAGAACATGACCTTCCTGCCCAGCGCCGCCGCCTGCCAGCAGGCCGGGTTCCGGGCCTGCAAGCGGTGCCGGCCCGACACCTCCCCCGGGTCCCCCGAGTGGAACGCCCGCGCCGACGCCGTCGCCCGGGCCATGCGGCTCATCCAGGACGGCGTCGTCGACCGCGAGGGCGTGCCCGGGCTGGCGACACGGCTCGGGTACTCCACCCGACAGGTCGAACGGCAGCTCAACGCCGAGCTCGGCGCGGGGCCCCTGGCCCTGGCCCGGGCCCAGCGCGCCCAGACGGCCCGGCTGCTCATCGAGACCTCCGAGCTGCCGATGGGCGACGTGGCCTTCGCCGCCGGGTTCTCCTCGATCCGGACCTTCAACGAGACCGTCCGCGAGGTCTTCGCCCTCGCCCCCGGCGAGCTGCGCCAGCGGGCCGAAAAGGCCCATCGGCACGTCCCCAAGGTGCCCGGCACGATCAGCCTGCGGCTGCCCTACCGGGCCCCGCTCAACCCCGACAACCTCTTCGGCCACCTCGCCGCGACCGCCGTCCCCGGCGTCGAGGAGTGGCGCTCCGGCGCCTACCGCCGCACGCTGCGGCTCCCGTACGGCACCGGGGTCGTCGCGCTGAGCCCGCGGCCGGACCACATCGCCTGCCAGCTGGCCCTCACCGACCTGCGCGACCTCACCATCGCCATCAGCCGCTGCCGCTGGATGCTCGACCTCGACGCCGACCCCGAGGCCGTCGACGAGCAACTGCGCTCCGACCCGCTGCTGGCGCCGCTGGTGGACAAGGCCCCGGGGCGGCGGGTGCCGCGTACGGTCGACGCGGCGGAGTTCGCCGTACGGGCGGTGCTCGGCCAGCAGGTGTCCACGGCCGCGGCCCGCACGCACGCCGCCCGACTGGTCGCCTCGTACGGGGAACGGGTGGCCGACCCCGACCCCGAGGGCGGGCTGACCCACCTGTTCCCTTCGCCGCAGGCGCTGGCCGGCCTGGACCCGGAGTCCCTGGCGCTGCCGGCGAGCCGGCGCGCCACCCTCACCACCCTGGTCGGCGCCCTGGCCGACGGCTCCCTCCCGCTCGGCATCGACAGCGACTGGGAGGCGGCCCGCGCGCAGCTGAACGCGCTGCCCGGGTTCGGCCCGTGGACGACCGAGGTGATCGCGATGCGGGCGCTGGGCGATCCGGACGCCTTCCTGCCGTCCGACCTGGGGGTCCGGCGGGCCGCGAGGGAGCTCGGGCTGCCGTCGACACCGGCGGCGCTGACGGCCCGGGCAGCCGGCTGGCGGCCCTGGCGCGCGTACGCCGTGCAGTACCTGTGGGCCACCGACGCCCACCCCATCAACCACCTGCCCGTCTGAGGAGCGTTTCCGTCATGAGCACCAAGCAGCACACCGTCGTCGACAGCCCCTACGGCCCGCTGACGCTGGTCGCCACGGACGGCGTCCTCAGCGGCCTGTACATGACCGGGCAGCGGCACCGGCCGGTCGAGGAGGCCTTCGGGGAGCGCGTCGCCGCGACCGAGGGGCCGTTCCCCGAGGTGGCGCGGCAGCTGGCCGCCTACTTCGCCGGGGAGCTCACCGCGTTCGACGTGCCCGTCCGGCTGGAGGGCACCGAGTTCCAGCGCAGCGTCTGGGACCAGCTCGTACGGATCCCGTACGGCGCAACCTGGTCGTACGGGGAGCTCGCGGCCAGGCTGGGCAAGCCGAACGCCTCGCGGGCGGTGGGCCTGGCCAACGGGAAGAACCCGGTCAGCATCATCGTGCCGTGCCACCGGGTGATCGGTGCCTCGGGCAGCATGACCGGTTACGGGGGCGGAGTCGAGCGCAAGGTGCAGCTGCTGGCCTTCGAGGCCGGGGCGGCCACCCTCTGATCGCGGGGCCGCGTCAGACCAGTGCGAGGGGGACGAGCAGCGCGAACGCGGCGCCCGCCTCCACCGCGTAGCCGTACAGGGAGGGGTGCTGGACGGGGGCGGCGAGCAGCACCACGCTCTGCTGGGCGGTGGCCGCCGCCACCCAGTCGGCGTCGGCGCCGAGGTTGCCCTGGTACCAGCCCTCGCAGGTGCCGGGGCCGGTGACGGCGAGGAGGTCGTCCTCGCGGCGGTAGAACGCCTGCCAGCCGGCGGCGGGGACGGACCAGCCTTCGAAATCGGTGAACTGGGCCCAGCCGCCGTCGCGTATCGCGGTGTCGAACAGCCACACCGGCGTCCCCTCGGGGGTGAACTCGCCGCCCTCCTGCTGTTCGGTGGTGAAGTGGACCATGGGCAGCGCGTCGGGCCCGTCGGCGGTGCTGGGCCAGGCGTACATCGTGATCATCAGATGATTCTGTCCTGCTTCGAGTAAGTCCGGTGTCACGAGGAGACCGGGCGGCTGCCGTTCTCCAGTTCCGCGGCGCCCTCGCCGGACTCCAGGACCCGGTAGGCCTCTTGGGTGCGCCGGCCGAGCGATCCGGGGAGGTACGCGGTGAGTTCGGCGGGCTCGACCAGCCGCCAGGAGAGCAGTTCCTCCTCCTGGAGCTTGATGGAGTCGAGCTGCGCCCCGTCGAGCACGCCGCCGTCGTAGAGGTACGCGACCAGCGGCGGACGGCCCTCGCCGAGCGTCCAGTCGACGGCGAGCAGCCGGCCGAGCGGCAGGTCCAGGCCGATCTCCTCGGCGCTCTCGCGGCGCGCGGCCGCCCGCGGGGACTCGCCCCGGTCCGACTCGATGGTGCCGCCCGGCAGGGCCCAGCCCGCACGGTAGTTGGGTTCGACGAGCAGCACCCGGCCCGCCGCGTCCCGGTAGAGGGCGGCGGCCCCGGCCAGCACCCGGGGCAGGCTCGCGATGTACGTGGCGTAGTCATCCGTGGTGGTCACCCCGCAACCCTACCCAGCGGCCCCGGCGGGCGGGATCAGGGCTCCGGGGTGCCGCGGGGCGGGGGGGCCTCGCGGGCGCGGCGGCTGGTTGCGGCGACGCTGCGGGGGTGGCCGGCCGGGCCCTGTTCGGTGAGGGCGTCGCCGACCATCGCCCGGACGGCGTCCCGCATCCCGTGCAGGGCGGTGCTCGACGCCGTGTCGAAGGAGTCCTTGCCCAGGGCTGCCCAGGCGACG
This sequence comes from Streptomyces sp. NBC_00597, assembly GCF_041431095.1. Classification (GTDB taxonomy): domain Bacteria; phylum Actinomycetota; class Actinomycetes; order Streptomycetales; family Streptomycetaceae; genus Streptomyces. Next base: position 764,416 of record NZ_CP107757.1, on the reverse strand, counting down.
ACGGCCAGCACGGCGATCACACCGATGGTGACGACGGCACGGTCCGGGGTGCCGTCCGGGCCCCCAGGGCCCCACCGGGGGAATCCGGACGCGTCTCTTCCAGCGAATCCGCGCTCATGCGGCCACACTATGCAGGCGTATATCCGCATTTAGGGGCATGGCGCGCCGGGCGTGACCCAGGCCACCCATGGGCATAGGAGGATCCTCCGGATAGGCTCATGGGGGCGCGACTGCACTGTTCGATAGCAAGGGATTAGCAAGGTGACGAACGGAGCAGTAACTGAGACCGCGCGCGTGCTCATCGCCGCGGACAAATTCAAGGGCTCGCTCACGGCCGTTCAGGTCGCGGAGCGGGTGACGGCGGGCCTTCGCAAGGCCGTGCCCGGCGTGGAGGTCGAGACCCTCCCCGTCGCGGACGGCGGCGACGGCACGGTCGCGGCCGCCGTGGCGGCCGGGTTCGAACGCCGGGAAGTGCGGGTCACCGGACCGCTCGGCGAGCAGGTCACGGCCGCTTTCGCGCTCCAGGACGGCACCGCCGTGGTCGAGATGGCGGAGGCTTCCGGGCTGCAGCTGCTGCCGGCGGGTGTGTTCGCCCCGCTGACGGCGACCACGTACGGCTCGGGCGAGCTGCTGAAGGCCGCGCTGGACGCGGGCGCGCGCACCATCGTCTTCGGCGTGGGCGGCAGCGCCACCACCGACGGCGGCGCGGGCATGCTGGCCGCGCTGGGTGCGGTGTTCCTGGACGCGAACGGCGAACCGGTCGGTCCGGGCGGCGGCGCGCTCGCCGAGCTGGCGTCCGCTGACCTGTCCGGGATCGACCCGCGCTTCGCCGAGGTGGAGTTCGTCCTGGCGAGCGACGTGGACAACCCGCTGACGGGCCCGAAGGGCGCACCCGCGGTCTACGGCCCGCAGAAGGGGGCGACCCCGCAGGACGTGGCGACGCTGGACGCGGCACTGGCGCACTTCGCGGTGGTGCTGGAGAAGTCGATCGGCGAGAAGGCCGGCCGGCTGGCCGCCGCCCCGGGCGCGGGCGGCGCGGGCGGCATCGGGTACGGGGCACTGCTGCTCGGCGCGTCGTTCCGGCCCGGCATCGAGCTGATGCTGGAGGTGCTGGGCTTCGCCCCGGCGCTGGAGCGGGCGACGCTGGTCATCACCGGTGAGGGCTCGCTCGACGAGCAGACCCTGCACGGCAAGGCCCCGGCCGGTGTCGCGGCGGCGGCCCGCGCGGCCGGCAAGGAGGTCGTGGCGGTGTGCGGGCGGCTGCTGCTCCAGCCCGAGGCGCTGCAGGCGGCGGGCATCCGCCGGGCGTACCCGCTGACGGAGATCGAGCCGGACACGGCGAAGTGCATTGCCGAGGCGGGACCGCTGCTGGAGCGGGTGGCGGCGAACATCGCCGCCGACGTTCTCTGACCGTTCCGGTCGGCCGCGCGAGGCCCGGCACCCCCTGCGCGGGGTGCCGGGCCTCGGCGTTTGTGGCCGGTGCCGGTGGCGGTGGTGGGGGCTGGCCCCCGGGACCGGACGGGGCGGGGGATTTCGGGGCGCCGCGCGGCGCCGTTGTCGGGGCTCCGCCCCCAACCCCGCGCCTCAAACACCGGCGGGGCTGAATCTGAGCCGGACTTCCGGGAGCTCGCCCAGCGCCACTGCCTCGTAGGCACCGCACCTGAAGCGCCAGCGGGGCTGGATTTGGCCAGGCCCTGTGCCCCGGGTGGTGGGCGTGCTGGCCGGGTCCGGGGACCCCGCACCGTTCGGGGCGTACGAGATCCGCAGGCGGGCCGATGGGCTGACGATCGGCGGCGCGGGCTTCCACGGCCCGGCCGACCCTGCCGGCGTGGTGACCGTCGGGTACGGGCTGGTCCCGGCCGCCCGCGGCCGGGGCCACCCCGCCGAGGCGCTGCGCGCCCTGCCCGGGCGCACGGGGCGAGCGGGGCGGCGGGCGACGCCGACCGGGAGAACACCGCCTCGCACCGGGTCATGGCCGCGGCCGGGATGCGGCTCGTCGGGGAGGACGGTCGGCCGCGGTACTACGCGGTGAGCTGGGCCGGGGACCCGGAAGCGGCGAGCAGCTGAGCGGTGCTCACCACGCGGGCGAAGCCGCCGCCGTGGAGGTTGACGGCGGTGGCGGTGGCCAGCTCGTCGGCCGTGAGGCTCAGCCCGTCGGGGCCCGCGAGGTCGAAGGTGTGGGTGGCGTCGAGCGGGACGAGCACGTCGTAGCCGAGGTTCCCGGCCATCCGCGCGGTGGTCTCGACGCACATGTTGGTCTGGATCCCGGACACCACGAGCTGGCCGATGCCCTCGGCGGTGAGCCACGCGGCGAGGTCGGGGGTGCCGTAGAAGGAGGAGTTCACCGTCTTGGTGACCAGCAGGGCCTCCTGTCCGGCCCGGTCCGCCACGAAGTCCTTGACGGCGTGGCCGGGGTGGTCGGCCGCCAGGACCGAGCCGGGGGTCCGCGAGGCGTGCTGGACGAGGACCACCGGGCGGCCGGACTCCTGCCAGGCGTCCATCAGCGCGGCGATGTTGGCCTCGGCGGCCGGGTTGTTGCGCGGACCCCAGTACGAGGCGTCGTCGAAGCCCTTCTGGACGTCGATGACCAGCAGTGCGGCGTTCGGGGCGAGTGCGATTTCGTTCTTCGTCATGGCTCAAGGATCTTCCGCGGCAGGGCCGGCCGACAGCGGCAACGGGGACCCGAACCGATGGGATCCTGCCAAGATGGCAGCATGCATCGTGTCGCCATCGTCGTCCAGCCCGGCATCCGCAGCTTCGACCTCGCCGTCATCACCGAGGTCTGGGGGCCCGACCGCAGCGCCCTCGGCGTTCCACGGTTCGAGCTGCGCCGGTGCGCCGTCGACACGGCTCCGATCACCCTTCCCGGCGGGCTCACCCTGGCCCCCGACCGGCCGCTCGACTGGCTCGGGGAGGCCGATCTCGTCGTCGTGCCGGCGCTGGCCGTGCCGTCCGACCCGACGCCCGAGCCGGTCCTGGCCGCGCTGCGGGACGCACACGCCCGGGGCGTGCCGGTCGCCGCGCTGTGCGCCGGGGCGTTCGTCCTCGCGGAGGCGGGCCTGCTGGCCGGCCGCCGGGCCGTGACGCACTGGTCGCTGGCTCCGGAGCTCGCCGCGCGCCACCCGTCCGTGCTCGTCGAGGACGCCCCGCTGTACGTGGCGGACGAGGGGTTGTGGACTTCCGCCGGGGTGGCGTCCGGGATCGACCTCTGCCTGCACCTCGTACGACAGGCCCACGGCGCGGAGGCCGCCGCCGCCATCGCGCGGTCCATGGTGACGGGCCCGTTCCGCACCGGCGAACACGCCCAGTACCTGGACCGGCCCACTCCGGCGGCAGACCGGACCGCCGAGGCCCTGGCCGCCGTGCGGGAGCAGGCCCTGCGCCGGCTGCACGAGCCGCTGTCGGTGGCCACGCTGGCCCGCTGGGCGGGGATGTCGCCGCGCTCCTTCGCCCGCCATTTCGTCGCCGCGACCGGCACCACCCCGCACCGCTGGCTCCTCGGGCACCGCCTGGACGAGGCCCGCAAGCTGCTGGAGCGCACGGACCACCCGGTGCCGGAGGTGGCCCGGCGCGCAGGCTTCGCCAGCGAGGTCACCTTCCGCCAGCACTTCACCTCGCACGTCGGCCTCAGCCCCCGCGCGTACCGCACCGCGGCGGCCTCCCCACCTGCAGCCCCGCCCAAATCGCGGTGACAGTGTTAGAAATGGCTCATGACCGGACGTTTGGGTCGACCCAGGGGATCCCCGCCCCGGCAGCCGTCCGGGCGGGACCCGGGCGTGCCGCCGCGCCTCTCCCTGGGGGCCCACAGCGTCGCCGGTCAGGTCTTCACGCTCATGGCGGCCATCGTGGTGCTGCTGATCGCCGCTGCCGCCTTGGCCCTCGTGTTCCAGGAGCGGTACGACACCGAGCGCGATGCGCGCCACCGCTCGCTCGCGGCCGCCGAGGCGTTCGCGCACGCCCCCGGCCTCCCCGAGGCCCTGACGTCCACGGATCCGACGGGCAAGCTGCAGTTCCTGGCGGATGCCGCCCGGCGGGCCGCGGGCGTCGACTTCATCGCCGTGATGACGCGCGACGGGGTCCGCTACACGGACTCCCGGCCGGACCTGATCGGCAAACGGGCCACCGGTGACCTCTCGCGCGCCGTGGCCGGGCAGCCCTTCACGGAGGTGTTCAGGGGTTCTCCGAGCGACGCGGTCCGTGCCGTGGTGCCCGTACGGGACGCGAGCGGGGCGGTCGTCGGCCTGGTCGGCACCGGGATCGAGGTCGCCAACGTCTCCGAAGTGGTCCAGGGGCAGCTGCCGCTGCTGCTCGGCGCCGCGGCGGGCGCGCTGCTGCTCGGCACGGGCGGCGCCGCCCTGGTCAGCCGGCGGCTGCGGCGCCAGACCCGGGGCCTGGGCGAGAGCGAGATGGCCCGGATGAACGAGCACCACGAGGCGGTCCTGCACGCGGTCCGCGAGGGCGTCATGATCATCAGCGCTGACCAGCGGCTGCTGCTCGCCAATGACGAGGCGCGGCGGCTGCTGGACCTGCCGCCGGACGCCGAGCGGCGTCACGTGCGCGAGCTCGGCCTCGATCCGCGCACCACTTCGCTACTGGTGTCCGGGCGGGTGGCGACGGACGAGGTGCACCTGGCGGGCGACCGGCTCCTGGCCGTCAACGTCCGGCCGACCAAAACGTACGGAGGGCACCCGTCCGGCAGTGTCATGACCCTGCGCGACACCACGGAGCTCGCCGCGCTGTCCGGGCGTGCCGAGGTGGCCCGGGAGCGGCTCCAGCTGCTGTACGACGCGGGGGTGCGGATCGGGACCACGCTGGACGTGGTGCGGACCGCCGAGGAGCTGTCGGAGGTGGCCGTCCCGCGGTTCGCGGACTTCGTCACGGTGGAGCTGCTGGAGCCGGTGCTCAAGGGCGAGGAGCCCTCGTCGCCCGTCGGCACGTACACGCAGATGCGCCGGGCGGCGATGAGCGGGGTGCGCACCGACCAGCCGTTGCAGCAGGTCGGTGAGGTCATCCGGTTCGAGGTGCCGACGGCTCCGATGGCGGCGGCCCTGGACGCCGGGCACGCGGTGCTCGCGCCCGATCTGACGGCGGCGATGGGCTGGCGGGCGCAGGACGAGCCCGGGACCCGCCAGGCCCTGGGATACGGGCTGCACTCGCTGATCTCGGTGCCGCTCCAGGCCCGCGGCGTGGTCCTCGGCATGGCCAACTTCTGGCGGGCCGCCGACACCCCGGAGGCCTTCGACGAGGAGGACCTGTCGTTCGCCGAGGAGCTGGGGGCCCGTGCGGCCGTGTCCATCGACAACGCCCGCCGCTTCACCCGGGAGCACGCGACGGCCGTGGCCCTCCAGCAGAGCCTGCTGCCCCGGGTGCTGCCGGACCAGAACGCCGTGGACGTGGCCTTCCGGTACCTGCCCGCGAAGGCCGGGGTGGGCGGGGACTGGTTCGACGTGATCCCCCTCGCCGGCGCCCGGGTGGCGCTGGTCGTCGGCGACGTCGTCGGGCACGGGGTGCACGCGGCGGCCACGATGGGCCGGCTACGGACCGCCGTGCACAACTTCTCCTCCCTGGACATGCCGCCGGACGAGCTGCTGGGGCACCTGGACGAGCTGATCCACCGGATCGATCAGAACGAGTCCGGGGCCGCCGGGGACGCCGGGGAGGGGGCGGGCGAGCCGGCCGGCGTCACCGGCGCGACCTGCCTGTACGCGGTCTACGACCCCGTCTCCGGGCTCTGCACGATGGCGAGCGCCGGACACCCCGGGCCGGCCCTGGTCCGGCCGGACGGAGGCGTGGAGTTCCCCGAGCTGCCCGTCGGGCTTCCGCTCGGCGTGGGCGGCATGCCCTTCGAGGCCACCCGGCTGCGGCTACCGGAGTCGAGCCGGCTCGTGCTGTTCACGGACGGCCTGCTGGAGGACCGCGACCGGGACTTCGACACCGGCCTCGGCCTGCTGGCCGAGACGCTCTCCCACCCGGGTCGCAGCCCCGAGCAGGCCTGTGCCGACGTGCTGGCCACGCTGCTGTTCCCGGCGCCGAGCGACGACATCGCCCTGCTGATCGCGGACACCCGGCGACTGGAGGCGGACCGGATCGCGGAGTGGGACGTGCCCCCCGACCCGGCGGCCGTCTCCCGGGTGCGCAACGCGGGCTCCGCGCAGCTCGCCGGCTGGGGCCTGGGGGACATCGCGTTCACGGCCGAGCTCATCCTCAGCGAGCTGATCACCAACGCCATCCGGTACGGGAACGCGCCCATCCGGGTGCGGTTGCTGCGCGACCGCAGCCTCATCTGCGAGGTCTCCGACGGCAGCAGCACCTCGCCGCACCTGCGGTACGCGGCCACCACCGACGAGGGCGGCCGCGGTCTGTTCCTGGTCGCGCAGTACGCCGAACGCTGGGGCACCCGGTACATCGAGCGGGGCAAGGTCATCTGGGCCGAGCTGCCGCTGAGCGGCGGCCCGGAGCCGGACGTGCCCGTCCCGGACCTGGAGGCCCTGGAGGACCTGGCCTGGTGACCCGGACTCCGGCGTAACGATTCGCCCGGCGGCGGCCGTGCGGCCGAAAGCCGCTGCGGCCCGTACAGCAGCCTTCGGCCGTTACGGGGGGTCAGCGGGTCCGGGGGCCCGCCGTGCGGGCCAGCAGGACCGCCACGTCGTCCTGCGGGGCTCCGGGCAGCAGGTGGGCCAGGATGTCGTCGCACAGTCCGTCCAGGGGCCGCCCGGCGTCGCGCAGCGCCCACCCGAGCTGGGCCATGCCCTGGTCGAGGTCGCGGTCGCGGGCCTCGATGAGGCCGTCGGTGTAGAGCACGAGCAGGCTCCCGGGCGGCAGGGCGACCTCCTCGGTGCGGAACTCGCGGCCGCCGGTACCCAGGGGGGTGCCGGGCGGGCCGTCGAGGAAGGTGACCTCGCCGCGGGCGGTGACCACGGCCGGCGGCGGGTGGCCGGCGCGGGCGATGACGCAGCCACCCGTCGCCGGGTCGTGGACGGCGTAGACGCAGGTCGCCATCTCGTCCTCGCCCAGGTCGGCGACCGCCGAGTCGAGCGAGCGCAGCAGCTGGGTCGGGGGGACGCCGTGGCGGGCGAGGGTGCGCACGGCGGTGCGCAGCTGTCCCATGACGGCGGCGGCGTGGATGCCGTGGCCCATGACGTCGCCGATGACCAGGCCGGTGCGGCCGCCGGGCAGCTGGATGACGTCGAACCAGTCGCCGCCGACGTCGTGGTCGCTGGCGGGCAGGTAGCGGCCGGTGAGTTCGAGGCCGGTGACCCGGGGCAGGGCGCTGTTGGTGAGGCTGCGCTGGAGGGTGAGGGCGGCGCGCCGCTGGTTGGTGTACATGCGGGCGTTGTCGATGTTGAGGGCCGCGCGGGCGACGACCTCGTCGAGGAGCACGCAGTCCTGCGCGTCGAACGGCTCGCGTTCGCGGACCCGGGTCACGGTGACCGCGCCGAGGACGGTGCCGCGGGCGACGAGCGGGATCAGCCGGGCGGAGCCGAGGGTGGCGAGGTAGGCGCGCAGCTCCGCGGCGCGCGGGTCGGGGAGCAGCGCGTTGACGTCGGAGCTGTACAGGTTCATGGGCCTTCCCTCGCCGATGACCCGTTCGTAGACCGAGTCGGCCGGGATCTGGAAGGTCTGGCCGGGTGCCAGCCGGGCGGTGGGGGCGCCCGGGTCGGGGAACTCGACGGCGATGCGGCGGAGCACGCCCCGGTGGGTGGCCGCGGCGTCGTCGGGCGCGAGGACGGTCTCCAGCAGCTGCACGTCGGCCGAGTCGGCCAATCGGGGGACGAGGACCTGCACGATCTCCCGGGCGGTCTGGCTGAGGTCGAGGGTGGTGCCGATGCGGGTGCCGGCCTCGGCGAGGAGGGCGAAGCGCCGGCGGGCCCGCTCGGCCTCGGCCTGGGCGCGCTGGCTCTCGGTGATGTCGATGAGGGAGGCGATCACGCCGAGCGCGCGGCCGGAGCCGTCGAGGAGCGGTGCGTACGAGCAGGACCAGGTGTGGTCGTGATGGGGGTCGGAGGCGGTCCGGCCGGTGCGGCGGACGTCGACGACCGCGGTTCCCCGCTCCATGACCTGCTGCATCGTCGCTTCGAGCGCGACGGCGTTGACGCCGGGCACGACCTCGGTGAGGCGTTTGCCGAGGTGGGCCGCGGCGGAGACTCCGTTCATCCGGGCGAGTGCGTCGTTGACGCGCAGGAAGCGCAGGTCGGGGCCCAGGGTGGCGAGTCCGATCGGCGACTGGGTGAACAGGCTCTGGAGGGCCGCGAGCGAGTCCCGCATGCGCAGGACCTCGGAGGTCTCCACGGCGATCAGCATGGCGCCCGTGCGGCCCTGCGGGTCGGCGGCGGGGACGATCCACATCTCCATGGGTACGCGTTGCCCGTCGCGGTGGCGCACGGGGAGCGTGCCGACGACCGTCTCACCGGCCTGGACGCGCCGGGTCAGGTCGTCCGCGAGCGTCCGGTTGGCGTCGGGGACGAGTACGGAGCTGCCGGGGAGGCCGATGATGTCCTCGGGACGGTGGCCGAGCAGGTCCTGGGCGGCGAGGGACCATTCGACGATGATGCCGTCCGCGTCCTCCCGCCACAGGGCGATGGGTAGCAGTTCGCTGAGCACACCGGCGTATCCGACAGCCGCGGCCGGCTGATCCGGGACCTCGCTCGTCGACTGGTATGTGTCCACCGCACCGACCTCACCCCGGGGGGTCCGATTCCTACCGATTCACCCTATCCGAGCCATCGGCGCGGAGCGCTGCTCAGTCCGGTGCGGGCCGCGGCCTCGGGTACAGCCAGGGCAGGACGAAGGTGACCCAGAAGAGGACGGCGTAGAGGGCGAGGGCGCCCCACCAGCCGCCGAGCGCGGGGCGGCCGAACTGGATGAGGGCGGCGATCGCTCCCCCGATCGCGGCGGCGCCCGGCAGCAGCCGCCACCGGTCCGTGCCGACGTACAGCAGGGCAGCGGCCGCGAGGGCGAAGGCGGCCCCGACGATCAGCGTGCGGGCGCCGTCGCCGACGTCCGGCGCGTGCAGGCCGCGCAGCTGCCAGAGGGCGACGGGCGGCCCGGCCGCCGCGATCAGGAGCGCGGGGCCGCGCAGCCCGGCCGGGCGGATCCGCTGCCGGACGAGCGCCACCAGCGCGACCATCGCGTATACGCAGACCGGGACGTGGCCGAGGAGCGAGGACCAGTACCCGGTGACGAAGGCGATGCCCGTCCACATCAGTACGGCCGCGCACAGCGCGGGCAGCGGTGCCACCGCGCCGGCCAGGACCGGCAGGTAGACCAGGGGTTTGAGCACGCCGAGGACGCCCTGTACCAGGCGGGCCCCCGCCTTGCCGCTGGGCTGGAGCGCCGGCCAGGCGAGCAGCCCGGTCCGCAGGGCCGCCCGGCGCGGGTCCCGGGCCCGCAGCAGCACGCCGACCTCCTCGGCGCCGACCTGGGCGAAGGAGTCCAGCGCGGCGTCGAACTCGGCCGGTGTGGCCAGGCCCGGTGGGTTCAGCGGGGCGTCGGGGGGCCGGTTGCCGCCCCGGAAGCCCTTGCGGTGCAGCTCGGCGAGGAAGGGCAGCTCCTCCCGGAGGATCTCGTGCTGGCGCACGGCGGTCAGTACGTCCCGCACCCGGTCCCAGCGCGCGACGCCGGGCCGCTGGGTGACGTCCTGCGCCCAGAGCTCGGTGAACACCGGGCCGAGCGCCATCTCCCCGGCGATCTCCTCGCCGAGCTCCGTGAGGTCGGCGGTGTCGCTGAACGCGTCGTGCAGGCGCTCGTCGGTGGCGACGACCGACACGAGGGAGGAGGCCCCGTCGAGCCGGCCCCAGGTCCAGTCACTCATTCGCCAGCGGGCGCTGAGGAACGCGGCGAAGTTGTTCAGCTGGTTGCCGCTCAGCTTGGCCCTGACCATGTCCTTCGGGGAGTTCTGGGCCACCTGCGGCAGCACCCTGCGCGTGGCCCAGCTGGTGTCGGCCGCCGAAACGGTGTGGAAGTCGATGTCCGCGACCTCGGCCAGCGGGTCCGGGCGCAGCGGGCCGAGCAGCACCTCGGCGTACGCCAGCGCCTCGGCCATCGGTGGGCCGGTGCCGCCCGCGGCCTGGTGGAGCGCCTCGTAGCCGTCCACGTCGGGGATCAGGTTCAGGCCGATCTCCGCGCCCAGTTCCGCCAGCCGCTCCCACAGGAGCCCGAAGCCCTCGGGTACGGGCTCGGGGCCGGGGCCCGGGCCGGGACCACCGGGGCCGGGCGGGGGGACGTCCGGCAGGGAACCGCCGGTGACGGCCGTCGCGAGGTTCGCCGCCCAGGTCTCCCACCGTGCGGGGCCGGCCCCGGGCGGGGGCACCGGCGGCATGAGGGCGCCCAGCAGCCGGGTCGCCTCGTGGAAGGGCGCCGTGGCGTCGGTGGGGACCAGTCCCAGGGACAGGGCGGCCCGGTAGCGGCCGAGCAGCAGCCGGTCCCGGGCGGCGCTCAAGGCGGCCACGGCGGCGCGGCACGCGAACAGCCGCGTGCGGTACGCCTCCACCAGTTCCGTGTCCACCGGCCCGGTCCGGGACTCGTACGCCCGCAGCCAGTCCATGAGCAGCTGTACGGTACGCGCCGGGACCAGCGGGGAGTACCCCGGTCCGGGCAGCGCGCCGGGCACCACCGCGAGGCCCTCCGACGCCCGGCGCAACCGCGCGAACAGGGCGGTCGAACCCTCCCCCGCGCTCTCGTCCAACGCCTCCAGCGGCCCCGGGCCCGCGGGCAGCGGCAGCGCGTCCGGGCCGGTCACGTCCGCCGGGTCCTCCAGCAGCCGGACGAGCCGCAGCGCCTCCGCCCGGCCCACCGAACGGGCGTACGCCCCCTGCCGGGCCATCGCCGTGTCGTACAGCTCGACGAGGGTCAGCGGCATCACCCCGGAGGCGGCCCGCTTCTGCTGGGCCGCGGCTTCGGCTGCGCGCAGTTCGAGTGCGTCGTCGCGCAGGGACTCGGAGCCGGCCTTCACCGCCAGGGACTTCGCGGCCATCCGCACCAGCCGGGTCACCCGGCGGCTGGTGCCGGGCTCGGGGGGCGGCGGGAACGGCGGGACGGGCTGGAGGAACAGCAGCCAACGGTCGGTCTTGCGGGCCACCGGGGACCCGGCGACGGCCCGTACCGCCCAGGCGACGGGGATGTTGTCCAGCAACCCGCCGTCGACGAGCTCGACGCAGCCGTTCAGGTTGTCGTCGGGGTGGCCGGTCTCGCTGCTGACACCGCGCATGTCCACGCGGGGCGGGTCCTCGACGGGCTGCGCGCCGTTGCCTACGTACACCCGGGCGGGCTCGAAGGCTCCCGGGAACGAGGAAGAGGTGCGGGCCGCGTACGCGAGCCGGTTCAGCGCCGCCTCCCGGGCCGCGCCGGTGACGTCGTCGGGGAAGTCCGTGAGGGCTCCGCGGTGACGGAAGCGGAAGTAGGCGTTCGAGCGGCCGACGAGGAGCGGCCGACCGAGGGTGGGCCGCACCCGGTCCCGGCGGGGACGCAGCCGCGTGGCGGTCAGGATGAGCCGCAGCGAGGCCGGGGGCTCCCAGTCGGGCGGGGCCTCGTCGAGGAGCCGGCCGATCGAGCCGCGAAGCTCCTTGTAGAAGACCTCGTCGCCGCGCATCAGCGAGGCCGGCACGTGGAAGGGCGTCGAGCGGCGCAGCAACCCTTCGAGGTCGCCCAGGCGCAGCCACACGTCGCGCACGCCCCGCCCGAAGGGCATCCCGTAGACGAGGTGACAGGCCAGCAGTACGCCGTTGAGCCCCCCGGCGCTGGTCCCGACGAGGACGTCGACGTCGACGTCCTCGTACCCGCAGGTTTCCAGCAGCCCCGCGTAGAGGCCCGATTCCGGGGCCGGGTCCTGCCGGGCCGCCGCACGGAGGGCCGCCGTCTCGCAACAGGCCCCGCCCATCCATACGGCGAGACTGACCCCGCCGCGCATCGCGAGGGCCAGGCGCAGCTCCGTACTGCGCTGACCCGGCCGGTCGTCGCTCATGCCTCCAGCTTGACCCCGGATCAGGCGTGCCGCACCCGGGCGGCCGGCACCTCGCGGGAGCGGGTGGCGGAGCGGCAGAAGTTGCGTATCAGGCCGGAGAGTTCACATCCCGGTTCGACGCCGAGTTCGCGTTTCACGAGGCCGCGGTACGCGTCGTAGGCGCGCATCGCCTCGATGAGGTTGCCCTCCGCCAAGTGGGCCTCGATCAGGGCCCGCTGGGCGCTTTCGCGCAGCGGTTCGGTGCTGACCGCGAGCAGCGCCGACTCCACCGCCTCGGCGTGCCGCCCGGCACGGACCAGCTCGCGGCTCAGCGCCTCCAGTGCGTGCAGCAGCCGTTGGCGGACCCGTTCGCGTTCCAGCAGCACCCAGTCGTCGTACCAGCCGGGCAGTAGATCGAGCGCGTCGGTACGCCATTTGAGCGCCGACAGGTCATGGGCGGTGGCGGTGCCGCCGATGAGCCGCCCGGCCCAGCCGTACAGGACGTACAGGTCGACCACCGTGTGCTCGCGCACGGCGAGCGAGCACTTGTCGGAGTCGAGCAGGTCGATGCCGGCGGCCTTGAGCCGCCACAGCGCGGAGCGCAGGTTCCCCGCCGCCCTCAGGTCGTCACCGGACGGCCACAGCGCCCCCGCGGCATGGCGGCGTTCGACCCGGCCGCCGTGCAGTGCGACGAACGCGAGCAGCCGCTTGCCCCCCTCCGGCACGTCCAGCCATCTCCCCTGATGGACGACGCGCGGGCCGCCCAGGAGGTGGAGCGCCGGCGCCTCCGCCCGCCCGGGAACACGGACCGGTGACGTGAGGAACTGCTGGTTCATAGGCGGTCCTCCTGCATAGAAGTCCGACCGCACATGCTATGCGCGCACCGTCACGAATCAGTCACCGAGTGCTATTTTTTCATTTGGGCGACTCGCCCTGCCGGTCACTGCCGCCTCCCGGGTCGTAGCAGTGCCGCCGCTCCCTCCTGACGAACGCGACCCAGTCGTCGACCGGCGCCTCCCGGTCGTCGACGGGCAGCAGGACGTCCACGCCGACCGGCTCGTCGAGCCGGATGCGGTCGCGGTGCCGCGCCTCCGCCACGGCCCGGGCGATGTCGGAGAGCGCGCACGAGCAGTACCTCAGGTCGACCTGTTGTCCCAGGTGATGGCGGAGTACACGCGGCTGTGCCCCCCCGTGCGGGGCGCACACCGACGGGGCCGGGGAGGAGGACCCGGACGAAGACGACAGCGCCGACGCGGCCTGACCGCGGATCCCTCCTCCCGGACCGCCGGGCCGGGCTACTGCCAGTCGTCCCAGGGCGGGTCCGCGTCCTCGAAGTCGAAGGGCGGTTCCTCGTCGGTGTACGGGGCCGGGGGCTCGGGCGGTGCCGCCTGTGACGGCGCCGATGGCGTCGGCGTCGGCGAGGGCTCGGGGGCGCCGGTCCCGGCCAGGGCCTCCAGGATCCCCTCGGCGTACTTGGCGAGCTTGGCCTCGCCGACGCCGCTGATCGTGCCCAGTTCCTCCACCGTGCCGGGCAGCCGGGTCGCGATCTCCCGCAGCGTCGCGTCGTGGAAGACCACGTACGCGGGCACGCCCTGCTCCCGCGCCGTCGCGGCCCGCCAGGCACGCAGGGCCTCGAAGACGGGTACGGCTGCCGCCGGCAGGTCGACCGGGACGCGCCCGGCCTTCCCGGAGCCGGATCCGGAGGTCTTGCGGGCCGCCGCGGCCGGAGCCGTCTCCTTGCGCATGGGGACGCTGCGGCGCCCGCCCAGCACCTCGCCGCTTGCGTCCGTGAGCACCAGCGTCCCGTACTCGCCCTCGACCGCCAGCAGCCCCGAGGCCAGCAACTGCCGTACGACCCCGCGCCATTCCGCGGTGCTCAGGTCCGCCCCGACCCCGAAGACCGACAGCGCGTCGTGATCGAACTGGATGACCTTGGCCGTCTTCTTGCCCTGGAGGATGTCGATGATCTGGCCGGCGCCGAACTTCTGCCGGCGCTCCTTGGCCAGCCGCCACACCGTGGACATCAGCTTCTGCGCCGCGACCGTGCCGTCCCAGGACTCGGCCGGCGTCAGGCAGGCGTCGCAGTTGCCGCACGGCCCGGCCGCCTGGCCGAAGTACGCCAGCAGCCGCACCCGGCGGCAGTCGACCGTCTCGCACAGCGCGAGCATCGCGTCGAGGTGCCCGGCCAGGGAGCGGCGGTGTGCCTCGTCGCCCTCAGAGCCCTCGATCATCTTGCGCTGCTGCACCACGTCCTGGAGGCCGTACGCGAGCCAGGCCGTGGCCGGCTCGCCGTCGCGCCCGGCGCGGCCGGTCTCCTGGTAGTAGCCCTCGACGGACTTCGGCAGGTCCAGGTGCGCCACGAAACGCACGTCCGGCTTGTCGATGCCCATGCCGAACGCGATCGTGGCCACCACGACGATCCCGTCCTCCCGCAGGAAGCGCGCCTGGTTCGCGGCGCGCGTGCGGGCGTCCATGCCCGCGTGGTACGCGACGGCGTCGATGCCGTGCTCCACCAGGAACGCCGCCGTCTTCTCCACGGACGCCCGCGACAGGCAGTAGACGACGCCGGCGTCCCCGTCGTGCTCGGTCCGGATCAGCTCCAGCAGCTGCCGCGTCGGGTTGTTCTTCGAAGCGATCCGGTACTGGATGTTGGGCCGGTCGAAGCTCGCCACGAAGTGCCGGGCGTCCCCCTCCGCCAGGCCCAGCCGCGCCGCGATCTCGGCGTGCGTCGCCTCGGTGGCCGTCGCGGTCAGCGCGATCCGCGGCACCGTGGGCCAGCGCTCGTGCAGCATCGACAGCGCGAGGTAGTCGGGCCGGAAGTCGTGGCCCCACTGGGCGACGCAGTGCGCCTCGTCGATCGCGAACAGCGACACCTTGCCCCGGTCGAGCAGCCGCTGGGTGCCCTCGGTCCGCAGCCGCTCCGGGGCCAGGTACAAAAGGTCCAGCTCACCGGCGAGGAAGGCCTGCTCGACGGCCTGCCGCTCGTACGGGTCCTGCGTCGAGTTCAGGAACCCGGCCCGCACCCCGAGCGCGGTCAGCGCGTCCACCTGGTCCTGCATGAGCGCGATCAGCGGCGAGATCACCACACCCGTACCGTCCCTGACCAGCGCCGGGATCTGGTAGCAGAGCGATTTGCCGCCACCGGTCGGCATCAGCACCAGCGCGTCGCCGCCGCCGGCCACGTGCTCGATGATCTGCTGCTGCTCGCCGCGGAAGGAGTCGTATCCGAAGACGCGGTGCAGCACCTCCAGGGCATCGGGGGTCTCGGTGGGGGCGTCGACAAGGCTCATCCCAGAAGCCTATCGACCCCCACGGACACCCCTGGCCCGATCCACCGATCAAAGGTCCCCGCCGGTCGGCCGGCCCGCGGGGGTCAGGCGTCCAGCGCGGCCCGGAACGCGGCGTGGGCGGGCTCGTCGAAGAGGACGAAGCGGACCTCTTCCACCGGTGCGATCGCAGCCGCCCGGGCCGTCTCCACCGCGATGCGGGCGCCGTCGTCCATCGGCCAGCCGAAGATGCCGGTGGATACCGCCGGGAAGGCGACCGTACGGGCGCCCAGCTCGGCCGCGACCCGTAGGGACTCGCGGTAGCAGGAGGCGAGCAGCGCCGAGCGGTCCTCGTCCCGGGACCAAACGGGGCCCACCGTGTGGATCACCCAGCGGGCCGGGAGGCGGCCCGCCGTCGTGGCCACGGCCCGGCCCGTCGGGAGGCCCTTGCCGTAGTGGGAGGCGCGCAGCGCCCGGCAGGCCTCCAGGATCTCGGGCCCGCCCCGCCGGTGGATGGCCCCGTCCACTCCCCCGCCGCCGAGCAGCGAGGAGTTCGCCGCATTGACGATGGCGTCCGCGTGCTCGGTGGTGATGTCGCCGCGGACGAGGGTGATGCGCACCATCAGGAGGCCCTTCGCAGGTGGCGCCAGACCGCCTTGGCCGCGTTGTGGCCGGACATGCCGTGCACTCCGGGGCCGGGCGGGGTGGCGGAGGAGCAGAGGAAGACGGCTGGGTGGGCCGTCGTGTACGGGGACAGAGACAGCTTCGGGCGCAGCAGCAGCTGGAGCCCGGAGGCGGCGCCGCAGGCGATGTCGCCGCCGACGTAGTTGGGGTTGCGGGCGGCCAGTTCCGGCGGCCCCGCGGTGGCGCGGGCCAGCACCAGGTCGCGGAAGCCGGGGGCGAAGCGTTCGATCTGGCGTTCGACGGCATCGGTCAGGTTGCCTTGCCAGCCCGCGGGGACGTGCCCGTAGGCCCAGAACACGTGCTTGCCCTCGGGTGCCCGCCCGGGGTCCGCCAGGCTGGGCTGGGCGGTGATCAGGAAGGGGTTGCGGGGGGCCCTGCCGCCGGTGGCCAGCTGGAGGGCGGCGTCGATGTCGCGGGCGCGCGGGCCGATCTGGACGGTGCCGGCCCGGCGCGGCGCCTCGGCGGTCCAGGGCACGGGTCCGGACAGGGCGTAGTCGAGCTTGAACACGGCTGCGCCGTAGCGGTAGCCGTCGTAGGCGCGTCCCAGCCGGGCGATCCGGGCCAGCGCGGTCGGCGAGGTGTCGAAGACGTAGGCCCGGGCCGGCGGCAGGTCGTCGAGGCGCTTGACCTCGAAGCCGGTGTGGATGGTCCCGCCGAGGTCGCGCAGGTAGCCGGCGAGGGCGTCCGAGACGGACTGCGAGCCGCCGCGGGCCATCGGCCAGCCTCCCGCGTGCGCGGCGAGGGCGAAGACGAGGCCGACGGCGCTCGTGCCGATCCCGTCGAGCGGGGCGATGACGTGTGCGACGAGCCCGGCGAACAGGGCCCGCGCCCGCTCCTCGTGGAAGCGGCCCAGCAGCCAGGTCGACGGAGGCAGTCCGGCGAGCCCGAAGCGGGCCAGGGTGACGGGGTCCCGGGGCAGGGCGGTCGACGGCAGGGACATGAAGTCCCGGGCCAGGGTGTCCCATTTGCCGAGGAAGGGCTCCACCAGCCGCCGGTACGTACCCGCGTCGCGCGGGCCGAGGGAGGCCGCCGTCTCGGAGACGGAGCGGGAGAGCACGGCGGCCGTGCCGTCGTCGAAGGGGTGGGCCATCGGCAGCGGGGCGTGCAGCCACTCCAGGCCGTACCGCTTCAGCGGCATGGTGGCGAAGACCGGCGAGCCGATGCCGAGCGGGTGCACGGCCGAGCAGGGGTCGTGCCGGAAGCCCGGGAGGGTGAGCTCCTCGGTGCGGGCCCCACCGCCGACCGTCTCCGCAGCCTCGAACACGGCCACCGAGAAGCCGCGCCGGGCCAGCTCGACGGCGGCCGTCAGCCCGTTGGGCCCCGCCCCCACCACGACCGCATCGAGAATCGACGACACCTTGAGACTCCTTCGTCCGGCGGCGGCTGCCCTCCAAGGATATTCGGCCCGTCCGCGCGGACCGCTGCCCGTGCCGGGCTACGCGCCGCGCAGCAGGTCACGGATCCGCACGACCGTGGCCTCGTCGCGGCCCACGGCGAACGGCAGCTCGTTGTCGCGGTCCACCCGGAAGGGGACCCCGGCGACGGTGCTCTGCGCCCCGCCCGCTTCGGAGACCAGCAGCAGTCCGGCCGCGTGGTCCCACGCCGAGGGCCAGGTGAAGGCGAGGCCGTCCATCTCACCGCGGGCCACCTTCAGGTACTCCAGGCCGGCGGAGCCGCACGGCCGGGCCGCGACCCCGGGCACGTCGAGCCGGGCCAGGGTCCGCTTGTCCGCTTCGGAGGTGTACAGCGGGTGGGCCATGGCGACCCGCAGCTCGGCGCCGGGCTGCGGCGAACCGCTGCGGATCCGCTCGCCGTTGACGTACGCGCCCTGCCCGCGCACGGCGGTCGCCAGCTCGTCCAGGGCCGGGGCGAAGGTCCAGGACGCGAGGATCTCCCCGCGGTGGGCCAGGGCCACCAGGGTGCAGAAGGCGGGGTCGCCGGAGACGAACTGCCGGGTGCCGTCCACCGGGTCGACGATCCACACCGGTGCGTCGGCGCGCAGCGCCCCGTACACGGCCGGGTCGGCGTGGACGGCCTCCTCGCCGACGACGGCGGAGCCGGGCAGCAGGTGCATCAGGGAGGCGGTGAGGTGCTCTTCGGCCTTGCGGTCGGCGACGGTCACCAGATCGTGCGGACCGCTCTTCTGGTCCACCTCGTGCTCGGCGAGCTGCCGGAACCTCGGCATGATCTCAACCGCCGCCGCCTTGCGGACCGCTTCTTCCACCGCTGACAGGTCTTGGGCCAGGAACTCTTCGATCATGCCCCCATCACACCACGCCCGGCTGACAAACCCCACCGCCCATCACGTCCACCGGCCGGCCTCCAGATGGACTCCGGGTGCCGCCGGCCCGCGCCGGAGGGCGGCTGCCGGGCCGGCGGGCCGCGCGCCGGGCTGTCAGGGGTGGGCGGGGCGCCGGCGGCTCATGAGGGCCGTGTACAGGAGGAGGGACGAGGCCAGGCCCACCGCCCAGCCGTAGTCGGCGAGGGGTTTCAGGACGGGGATCAGGCCTTCTTCGGGGAAGGGGCCTTGGCCGGGGGCCGAGTGGGAGCCGCCGATGGCCAGGACTCCGCCGACCACGAAGGCGAGAACCGCACGGATGTTCCACCCGCCCGTGTACCAGTACGGGCCGCCCTGCCGGTACAGGTCGGGCAGGGACAGCCGGGTGCGCCGCACGATCCAGTAGTCCGAGATGAGGATGCCGGCGACCGTGCCGAGCAGTCCGCCGACCAGGCCGAGCCAGGTGAAGATGTACAGCTCGGGGGTGGAGGTCAGCTTCCACGGCATGATCAGTACGCCGACGACGCCCGTGATCAGCGCGCCGCGGCGGAAGTTGATCCGCCGGGGAGCCAGGTTGGCCAGGTCGTACGCCGGTGACACGACGTTGGCCGCAATGTTCACCGAGATCGTCGCGACGAGCACCGTCACCAGGGCGTACAGCAGCCCGAAGGTGCTGTCCGCCTTGGCCACCAGCTCCACCGGGTCCCAGATCGGGGCCCCGTACACCGCCTCAGAGCCGGAGGTGACGAACACCGACAGCAGCGCGAAGAGGGTCATCGTCGTCGGCAGCCCGAGCGTCTGCCCGAGGATCTGGGAGCGCTGCCCGGCGCCGAAGCGCGTGAAGTCCGGGATGTTGAGCGAGAGGGTGGACCAGAAGGCGATCATCCCCATGAGGGCGGGGAAGAAGACCGTCCAGAACTCCGCGCCCCAGCCGAGCCGGGAGGGCTGGTCGAGCAGTTCGCCGAAGCCGCCCGCCTTCATCCCGATCCACACCAGCAGGGCCAGCGCGCCGACGATGACGAAGGGCGCGGCCCAGTTCTCGAACCGCCGCAGGGTCTCCATCCCCCGGTAGATGATGGCGAGTTCGAGGACCCAGAAGAGGGCGAAGCACAGCCACAGCGGCCACGGCTCGCCGCCGATCTCCGCGGCTCCCGCCCAGCCGCCGAAGATCTCACCGAGCAGCACGAAGATCCCGGACCCGCCGATCCAGGTCTGGATCCCGAACCAGGCACAGGCCACGGCCGCCCGGATCAGCGCGGCCAGATTGGCCCCGCGCACCCCGAACGGGGCCCGGGCCAGCACCGGGAACGGGATCCCGTACTTGGGGCCGGCGTGGCCGGTGAGCAGCATCGGCCCCAGCACGATGATGTTGGCCAGCGCGATGGTGAAGACGGCCTGTTTCCAGTCCATCCCCAGGGCCACCAGCCCGGAGGCGAGCAGCCAGGAGGGGATGTTGTGCGCCATGCCGACCCACAGGGCCGCGAAGTTGTACGTGGTCCAGCGCCGGTCCGCGACCGGTACGGGGAGCAGGTCGGGGTTGGTGAAGCGGCCGTCGGAGGGGACCGCGCCGGGGGCGAGCTCGACGCGGTCCCCGGTGTCGCCGATCGGGTGGTCCAGCATGTGCGCACGCCCCTTCGGGTCGGTCGGCGGGGATCTCGGTCAGGATCTGAGCGCCGGGATGACGTGCTGCCCGTAGGCGTCGATGGTG
Source organism: Streptomyces sp. NBC_00597 (assembly GCF_041431095.1). Classification (GTDB taxonomy): domain Bacteria; phylum Actinomycetota; class Actinomycetes; order Streptomycetales; family Streptomycetaceae; genus Streptomyces. The sequence continues at coordinate 744,542 of NZ_CP107757.1, read as the reverse complement.
GCCTCCTTCGCGTCGTGCATGTCGTACAGGGCGAACTGGTCGACGCCCAGCTCGCGCAGGGCGCGCAGCTTCTCGATGTGGGCCTCGGGCGGGCCGAGCAGGCAGAAGCGGTCCACGATCTCGTCCGGCACGAAGTCGGCGGAAGGGTTCCCGGCGCGGCCGTGGTGGCTGTAGTCGTAGCCCTGGCGGGCCTTGATGTACTCGGTGAGCTCGTCCGGGACCATCGAGGAGTGCTCGCCGTAGCGGCCGACCAGATCGGCGACGTGGTTGCCGACCATCCCGCCGAACCAGCGGCACTGGTCGCGGGCGTGGGCCAGGTCCCCGCCCACGTACGCCGGCGCCGCGACGCAGATCGTGACCGCGCCCGGGTCGCGGCCGGCCCGTTCGGCGGCCTCCCGGACCGAGCGGACCATCCACTCGGTGAGGTAGGGGTCGGCGAGCTGGAGGATGAACCCGTCGGCCTTCTCGCCGGCCAGGGCCAGCGCCTTGGGCCCGTACGCGGCCATCCAGACGGGGAGCTTGCCGTCCCGGACCCAAGGGAGCCGCAGGGGGTTGCCGTCGACCTCGGCCTCCCGGCCCTCCGCGAGGTCCCGGATGACGTCGATGGCCTCGCCGAGGCGGGCCAGGGTGTTGGGTTTGCGTCCGGCGACCCGCATGGCGGAGTCGCCGCGGCCGATCCCGCACACCGTGCGGTTGCCGTACATGTCGTTGAGGGTGGCGAAGGTGGAGGCGGTGACCTCCCAGGTGCGGGTGCCGGGGTTGGTGACCATGGGGCCGATGTGCAGCTTCTGCGTGTTCGCGAGGATCTGGCTGTAGATGACGAACGGCTCCTGCCAGAGCACGGCGGAGTCGAAGGTCCAGCCGTAGCGGAAGCCGTTGCGCTCGGCCCGCTTCATGAGGCTGATCACCTGTGAGGCGGGCGGGTCTGTCTGCAGGACGAGGCCGAAGTCCATCACGGTTCCTTAGAGGTACTGGCAGGTGGAGCGGGGGATGAACACCCCGTGGCCGGCCCGGCCGGTGTACTCGCGCCGGTCGATGACGAGTTCGCCGCGGGACAGCACGGTGTCGACGCGGCCGGTGATCCGCTTGCCCTCGTACGCCGAGTAGTCCACGTTCATGTGGTGCGTCTCGGCGGAGATGACCTGCTCGGCGTGCGGATCGTAGAGGACGATGTCGGCGTCGGAGCCGGGCGCGACGGTGCCCTTCTGGGGGTAGAGGCCGAACATCCGGGCCGGGCTCGCGCAGGCGATCTCGATCCAGCGGCGGCGGCTGATGTGTCCGTCCACCACGGCCTGGTGGAGGAGGTCCATGCGGTTCTCCACGCCCGGCAGCCCGTTCGGGATCTTCGAGAAGTCGCCGCGGCCGAGCTCCTTCTGGCCGCGGAAGCAGAACGGGCAGTGGTCGGTGGAGACCACCTGGAGGTCGTTGGTCCGCAGGCCCCGCCAGAGGGCGGCCTGGTGTTCCTTCGGCCGCAGCGGGGTGGAGCAGACGTACTTGGCGCCCTGGAAGTCGGGCTCCGCGAGGTTGTCGGTGGACAGGAACAGGTACTGCGGGCAGGTCTCGCCGAACACCGGCAGGCCCTTGTCGCGGGCGGCGGCCAGCTCGGCGACGGCCTCCTCCGCCGAGACGTGGACCACGTACAGCGGCGAGCCGGCGACGCGCGCGAGCTGGATGGCGCGGTGCGTGGCCTCGGCCTCCAGCAGGACCTTGCGGACCTCGCCGTGGTGGCGGGGGTCGGTCTCGCCGCGGGCCAGGGCCTGTTCGACGAGGACGTCGATCGCGATGCCGTTCTCGGCGTGCATCATGATCAGCCCGCCGTTGCCGGAGGCCCGCTGCATAGCGCGCAGGATCTGTCCGTCGTCGCTGTAGAAGACGCCGGGGTAGGCCATGAACAGTTTGAAGGAGGTGACGCCCTCCCCCACCAGGTGGTCCATCTCCTTCAGGGTCCCCTCGTTGACGTCCGAGAGGATCATGTGGAAGGCGTAGTCGATGGCGCACTTGCCGTCGGCCTTGTCGTACCAGGTGTCGAGCCCCGCCCGCAGGGCCTGGCCCATGCTCTGCACGGCGAAGTCGACGATGGTGGTGGTGCCGCCCCAGGCGGCGGCCCGGGTGCCGGTCTCGAAGGTGTCCGAGGCGGCGGTCCCGCCGAAGGGCAGCTCCATGTGGGTGTGGGCGTCGACCCCTCCGGGGATGACGTACTTTCCGCTCGCGTCGATCGTGCGGTCGGCCGTCCAGGCCTCGGCGGCCGCCGAGCCGTGGGCCGCGAGGGCGGCCACGCGGCCGTCCTCGACGAGGACGTCGGCGTGGAGCTCGTCGGCGGCCGTGATGACGAGGCCGCCGCGGATCAGGGTGCGGATGGACATGTGCGGCGCCTCCCGGTTACACGATGCTACGCAGGGCCCGTTCGAGGATCTCGGCGCCCTCTTCCGCCTCGGCGACGGTGAGGGAGAGCGGCGGCGCGATGCGCAGCACGCTGGTGTTGTGCCCGCCGCCCTTGCCGAGCAGCAGGCCCCCTTCGCGGGCGGCCTCCAGTACGGCGGCGGCCGCGTCCGGGTCGGCCTCGTCGGTGCCCGGCTTGGTCAGCTCCAGGCCGGCCATCAGGCCCCGGCCGCGGACCTCCCGTACGGCGGGCACGGTGGCGGCGATGGCGCGCAGCCGCTCCAGCAGCATGCCGCCGACGCGGCGGGCGTTGCCCTGGAGGTCGTGCTCCAGCAGGTACGCGAGGTTGGCGACGCCGGCCGCCATGGTGACCGGGGAGCCGCCGAAGGTGGAGATGGAGTTGGTGTCGATGCAGTTCATCACCTCGGCACGGGCCACGACCCCGCCGACGGACATGCCGTTGCCGATGCCCTTGGCGAAGGTGAGGATGTCCGGCGGCCCGTTCTGTGCGTGGGCCTGCCAGCCCCAGAAGTGGTCGCCGGTACGGCCCCAGCCGGTCTGCACCTCGTCGCTGATCCACAGGATGCCGTGCCGGTCGAGCACCTCGCGGAACGCCCCGTACAGGCCGTCGGGCGGGGCGGTGAACCCGCCGACGCCCTGGATGGGCTCCGCGATGAGGGCGGCGACGCCGCCGCGGGCCTGGCCGAGCACGTCTTCGAGGTCGGCGACGGCGGCTGCCGTGAACTCGGCGTCGCTCAGGTGCGCGAAGGGGCCACGACTGCGGACGGCGCCGTGCACGTAGTACGTCTGGAGCGGCGAGAGGCTGGTCGGGGACCAGCCGCGGTTCCCGGTGATGGAGACGGTCGAGAAGGACCGGCCGTGGTAGCTGTTGCGCATCGCCAGGATCTGGTTGGAGCGGCGGTACGCGGTCGCCAGCAGCAGGGCGGTGTCGTTGGCCTCGGTGCCGGAGGTGGTGAAGAAGACCCGCGCGTCGGGGATGCCCGACAGGGCGGCGACCCGCTCGGCCAGCTCGACCATCGGGCGGTTGAGGTACAGGGTGGAAGAGTGGATGAGCCGGCCGGCCTGCTCGGAGACGGCCTTGGTGACCTCGGGCAGGGCGTGGGCGGTCATCGTCGTGAGGATGCCGCCGAAGAAGTCGAGGTAGCGGTTGCCGTCGGCGTCCCAGACGTGGCGGCCTTCGCCGTGCGTGAGCTCGACGGGGCGGCTGTAGTAGAGCGCGAGCCAGTCGGGCAGGACGGCCTGGTGCCGGCTGTGCAGGGGGATCGGGTTGGTCACGGCTGTACGAGCCCTCCGTAGGCGTCGGGGCGGCGGTCGCGGTAGAAGGCCCACTGGTCGCGGACCTCCTTGATCAGGTCGAAGTCGAGGTCACGGACGAGGAGTTCCTCCTCCTTGTCGCTGGCGGCCTCCCCCACGAACTGGCCGCGCGGGTCGACGAAGTAGCTGGTGCCGTAGAAGTCGTTGTCGCCGTACTCCTCCTGGCCGACGCGGTTGATCGCGGCGACGAAGTACTCGTTGGCGACGGCCGCTGCGGGCTGTTCGAGCTGCCACAGGTGGGAGGACAGGCCCCGATGGGTGGCGGAGGGGTTGAAGACCAGCTGGGCGCCGGCCAGGCCCAGGGCGCGCCAGCCCTCGGGGAAGTGGCGGTCGTAGCAGATGTAGACGCCGACGCGGCCGACGGCGGTGTCGAAGACGGGCCAGCCGAGGTTGCCCGGGCGGAAGTAGTACTTCTCCCAGAAGCCCTTGACCTGGGGGATGTGGTGCTTGCGGTACTTGCCGAGGTAACTTCCGTCGGCGTCGATGACGGCGGCGGTGTTGTAGTAGAAGCCCTCGGACTCCCGCTCGAAGACCGGCACGACGATGACCATGCCGGTCTCACGGGCGAGTGCCTGCATCCGCTGGACGGTGGGGCCGTCGGGGACGGGCTCGGCCCAGCGGTAGTGCTCGGGCTCCTGGACCTGGCAGAAATAGGGGGCGTTGAACACCTCCTGGAAGCCGATGACCTTCGCACCCTCGGCGGCGGCCCGCCGGGCGTACACCTCGTGCTTTGCGATCATCGACTCGGTGTCTCCGGTCCAGGTGGCCTGGACGAGTGCGGCGCGGACGACTTGGGCCATGAGCTGCTCCTCGCGACGGGAACGCCGAGTTCTACGCACGTAGACGATATGCGTAGGGAGTAGAACGTAGGCCTCGTCACACCGTGGGGCAAGAGCGCCTTGCACGGTTGGCGTAGTCGATCGAATTACGCCGTCTCCCGGTCGATTGCGATCAGGAGGCGGATGGTTTCGCAATCCGCAGGGCGTGTACGAGGTCACGGTGGTGCGTGGTGGACAGGGCCTCGGCGGCCCGGAGCAGCCGGGGAGTGAACCACTGCGGGTCGCGGCGGGCGAGCCGGACCGCCTCCTCGGCGGTGCGGACCTTGACGAACGCGCCGAGCAGGGCGTCGGCCTCGCGGGTCCGGCCCGCCCCGGCCAGGGCCAGGGCGGCATCGGCGATCTCGGCGGCGGGGCGGGCGGCCCCCTGGCGCAGCAGCGCCTCGCAGTCGGCGCGGCGCCCCGCCTCGCCGAGGGCGGCGGCCGCCGCGGCGAGCCGCTCGGGCAGGAGCGAGGCCGCCTCCCACAGCAGGGTGGCCCAGTCCGCGCCGAGCCCGGCCCGCAGCAGCTCGTCGGCCAGCCCGGGCAGCCGCTCGGGGGGCCAGGCAGCGGCCTCGCACAGCAGCACGTGCGCCTCCCCGCTGCGCCCCTCGGCCCGCAGCCCCGCCAGCTCCCGCACGAAATCGGCGATCCCGCCGCGGGCCTGCCCGTCCGGCTCCGGCGGAGCGATCCGGGCCCCGCCGACGTCCTGCACTTCCGGCTCCGGCGGGGCGGGGCGGCCCTCCGGGGCGGACTGCCCGTCGGGCCTCGGCGGGGTGAAGCGGGCCCGGCCGAGCGGGACCTCCGGCTGGGCGAAGCGCGCACCACGGGGCGGGGTGGCGGGCCCGTCCGAGTGCCCGGGCGGCGGGGTGAAGGCCGCGGGGGTGCCGGCGCCCGCGTACCGAGCCCCGCCGGCCCGCCGCGCTGTGCGCAGCCGCCGTCCCTCGGCCGGCCCGACGGGCGGCTCGGCCCGGTCCTCGCCCGCCTCCCGCTGGCGCGGCACTCCGGGCAGCGACCCGCCGTTCCCGCCCCCGGGCAGCGACCCGCTCCCCACCGGGCCCGCCGCCTCGGCGGCCCCGTCGCCGGGCGGGACGAGGGGCGAGTGCTCCGGCCACGGGGAGGCGGGGCGTCCGGCCGGCTGCGCCGTCGGCCCGTCCTGTCGAGCGGGGGTGTGCTCCGGTGCGCGTGACCGTAAGGCGTTGAGGCGGGAGGTCAGGTCGTGGTGGCGGGCGGCGGCCCTGGCCGCGTCGTCCCGGGTCCAGGCGAGTTCCGTGGTCAGCGCGTCCGCCTCGGTCCGGTCCGCCGTCGCGGCCAGCCGCGCCGTCAGCGCGTGGGCCGCGGCCTCCGAGACGGCCCGTTGCTCGGCGGCCGCCGCGTACAGGGTCCGCAGTTCCTCCGCGCCGCCCGGCAGCCGGTCCCACGCCGTGACCGCCGCGGCCCGCAGCCCGGCCGCGTACCGCGCCTCCCGCGCCGCGAAGTCGTCCCCCCTGGCTTCCGCGAGATCGCCGAGCAGCGATTCCACCACGTCCCACGGCGGCATCGCGGCGCCGTCCAGGCAGGCCCGCAGGCCCTCCGGGTCCCGCCGCAGGAACTCCCCGTACCAGCCCGTCCCCGGATCGAGTCTCTGCGTCAACCCCCGCAAGTAGTCGGAGAGTTGACCGATCGCCAGCGAAGTCGCGGTCTCCATGGCCGCATTGGATCCCACCGGTGTTACGGGCGGGCTACGGGAATCTCAAAGCTTGACGGCGATCGCGGTGTGCGGACGCTTCCCGCCCCGGGCCAACATGGCCGGCACGTCCAGCGCCCAGAACTGCCACGTGTACTTCCGCAGCATCAGCCTGCGCACCCGCTTCAGCCCCGCCTCGTCCAGCAGTCGCGCCTCGCCCTCCAGTACGACCGCCCCGGCGGCGACCCGACCGCGGACGTCACATGCACTGACGGTGACCCGCCCGTTGTTGCGGATCCGCTTCACCTTCCAGGAATCGCTGCGCGTCCACACGTACAGCTCGCCGCCGTCGGCCACCGCCCACACGGGTGTCGCGACGGGCGTGCCGTCCTTGCGGAACGTGGTGAGGCTGACGTACTTGCCCTGGTTCAGCTCATCGAGAGTCATCCCGGGAGCCTACGACGGCACCCGGATTCCTGGCCCGGTCGGGCCCCTCCGGCACCGTGCAGGTGGCGAGCAGCAGACCGGCCGCGAGCAGGGCACCGAGGAGTGCGAATCCGAGCTGTTGGGATGCGTTCGAGGCTGACACGCCTTCACGCTTGCCCCGCTCCCGCCCGACCCCATCGCCGATTGGGCCGTTCGGCCCGCCGGCCCGCCCGAAAGAACCCGCAGGTCCGCGGGCCGGACGGGCGTCAGGCGGGTATGAAGGAGCAGCGGCGCAGCACATCGTCGAGGGACAGACCGAGCGCCTCGGCGAGGGCGGCCACGGTGAAGAACGCCGGAGTCGGCGCGCGGCCGGTCTCGATCTTGCGGAGGGTTTCGGCGGACAGCCCGGCGCTCGCCGCGACCTCGACCATGCTGCGGCCGCCGCGGGCCTCGCGCAGTAGTGCGCCCAGGCGCTCGCCGCGCTCGCGCTCTTCGGGGGTGAGTGGGGTGCGGACCATGTCCACCATCCTACCCCCTCCCCCAATAACTATCCCGTTAAAGTTATACCGGTATAGTTATTGGCATGGTGGAACTGAAGACGACAGAATCGATCGAAGCAATGCGTGCCCCGGGCCGGGTGGTCGCCCGCACCCTGGCCGCCGTACGGGAGAGCGCCCGGGTCGGGGTGTCCCTGCTGGACCTGGACCGGGCGGCCCGCGGGGTGCTGGCGGAGGCCGGCGCGAGCTCGCCGTTCCTCGGCTACCGGCCGGAGTTCGCGCCGGTGCCCTTCCCCGCGGTGATCTGCACCTCGGTCAACGACGCGATCGTGCACGGCGTCCCCGACGGCTACCGGCTGCGCGACGGCGACCTGGTCAGCATCGACTGCGGAGCGAAGCTCGGCGGCTGGGTCGGGGACGCGGCGGTCAGCTTCACGGTCGGCCGGCCGCGCCCCGCCGACCTTCGGCTGATCGAGACCGCCGAGGCGGCCCTCGCCGCCGGCATCGCCGCCGCGCTGCCCGGCAACCGGATCGGCGACATCGCCCACGCCATCGGCACGGTCTGCCGCTCCGCCGGCTACGGCGTCCCGGACGGGTTCGGCGGCCACGGAATCGGCCGCAGCATGCACGAGGACCCGGGCGTGCCCAACGAGGGCCGGCCGGGACGCGGCATGAAGCTGCGCCCCGGCATGGTCCTCGCGATCGAGCCGATGCTGGTTGCCGGCGGTACGGACGACTACCGGTGCGACGGCGACGGCTGGACCCTGCGGACGGTCGACGGCAGCCGCGCCGCGCACGCGGAGCACACGGTCGCGATCACCGCCGACGGTCCGAGGATCCTCACCACCCTCTGATGGCCCCCGTCAGCCCCGGCCGGCCCCGGTCCTACGGTTTGCCCTGCGGGTGGACCACCATCGCCGAGCCCCCGCCCCGCCGGCTCGTCTCGGCCGCGGCCAGCCAGCGCCCGTCCGGGAGCCGCTCGACCCCGGTCGCGGCGCCGATCTCCGGGTTCTGCCGGAACGCCTGCCCCAGCGCCTCCAGTTGGGCGCGCAGCGGGCTGTTCCACAGGGCCGGCTCCAGCTCGGTGGTGGTCTGGTTGCGCTGGCTGGCCCGCGGCGCCGCGATGGCGTCGACCAGCGGCAGCCCCCGGTCCAGGTGTCCGATCAAGGTCTGGAGGACGGTGGTGATGATGGTGGCGCCGCCCGGCGAGCCCACGGCGAGCACCGGGCGCCCGCCGTCGAGCACGATCGTCGGGGACATGGACGAGCGCGGCCGCTTGCCGGGGCCGGGCAGGTTCGGGTCGGGGACCCCGGGGACCGCCGGGGCGAAGGAGAAGTCGGTCAGCTCGTTGTTGAGGAGGAAGCCGCGGCCGGGGACGGTGATCGCGCTGCCGCCGGTGGACTCGATGGTCAGGGTGTAGGAGACGACGTTGCCCCAGCGGTCGGCGACCGTCAGGTGCGTGGTGTTCTCACCTTCGTACGTGGTCGGGGCGGCCTGGCCGGAGCCGCCGCAGGCCGCCGGGTGGCGCGGGTCGCCTGGGGCGAGCGGGCTGGTCAGCGTCCGGTCCGGGGCGATGAGGCAGCCGCGCGAGTCCGCGAACTCCTGCGAGAGCAGTTCCCGCGTGGGCACGTTCTCGGCGGCCGGGTCACCGACCCAGCGGCCGCGGTCGGCGAACGAGATCCGCGATGCCTCGATGAACCGGTGCAGGTACTGGGTCTCGGACAGCTTCGAGAGGTCGGTGCGCTCCAGGATGTTGAGCGCCTCGCCGACGGTGGTGCCGCCCGAGGAGGACGGCGCAATGCTGTACACGTCGAGGCCCCGGTAGCCCACCCGTGTCGGGGCCTGGCGCTTGGTCTCGTACGCACGCAGGTCGCCGCCGGTCAGGTCGCCGGAGCGGACGATGCGGGTGGCGGCCGGGTCCACGGGGGGCTTGCGGACGGCACGGACGATGTCCTCGGCGATCGGGCCCCGGTACACGGCGCCGGTGCCCTTGCGGGCCAGTTCCGCGTACGTCGCCGCCAGGTCGGGGTTCTTGAAGGTGGAGCCGACCACCGGCAGGGCTCCCCCGGGCAGGAACAGCTTCCTGGTGTCGGGGAAGTCCTTGAAGCGGTCCTGGTTGAGCTCCGTCTGGGCCCGGAAGGTCTGATCGACGGTGAACCCGTCGCGGGCCAGTTTCTCGGCGGGCCGTAGGAGTTGGCCGAGCGGGCGGGTGCCCCAGGCGTCGAGGGCGCTCTTCCAGGTGGCCGGCGTGCCGGGCACGCCGACGGAGCGGCCGCTGGTCTGGCCCTGCTCGAACGGGATGGGGACCCCGTTCTCCTGGAACAGGCCGGCGGTGGCCGTGGCGGGGGCGGTCTCGCGGCCGTCGATGGTCTGCACCCGGCGGGACTTGGCGTCGTAGTAGACGAAGTAGCCGCCTCCACCGATACCGGCCGAGTACGGCTCGGTCACCCCGAGCGCTGCGGCCGTCGCGACGGCGGCGTCCACCGCGTTGCCTCCGGAACGCAGGACGGCGATGCCGGCGGCCGACGCGTCGGTGTCGACACTGGCGACCGCCCCGCCGTACCCGACGGCTACCGGGACCTTGGCGGGAGCTCCGCCCGGCGTCTGCGACGGCGGGGCCGCGGCGCCGGTGGACACCAGCGCCCCGGCGAGGGCGGCGAGCGCTAACTGACGTGTGGCGGAACGACGCATCCAAACCTCCAGTCGACGGCCTGTCGGACCCCACCGGACAGGCCTGAACTCGGCACTGTAACTTCACCGCACCCCCCGCGTCAGGAACACCGCGTGCGGGCTAGCATCCGGCGCATGAACGACGACGTGCGCAACATCGTGCTCGGGGTGGTGGCCACCGCCATCAGCGGTGGCTTCGGCTGGTTCAGCCGGACCTACCTGTGGCGCCGTACGCTGCGCCGCAAGCAGGCCTTCTTCGGCCTGCCGACCGGATCCGACTGCCTGTTCGTGGTCAACCGGCAGATGGGCGGCACCGAAGGGTCGGTGCACCGCAACGACGCGTTCGCCCTCCTGGAGATATCCGCCCTGATCAAGGACTGCGGGGCGAACCTCCAGATCGTCTCGCACGACTCGGTCCGCCAGGGCTTCGGGGAGCGCGCCGAGTTCTGCGTGGGCGGCCCCGTGTCCAACGCGCGGACGGCGGCCCATCTGGCGTCCATGCTGCCGGGCGTCCGGGTCGACCTGTCGACCGAACCGGGTCCGGACCGCGGTGCGATCCGGGTCGGCGAGGAGACGTACCGCTGGCAGAAGGGCCAGATCGACCACGTGCTGCTGGCCCGGCTGACGACCGGGCCGGGCAGCCGGCCGGTGTTCCTGGTGTCCGGACAGACCGCGATCAGCAACCAGGCGGGCGCCCGATTCCTGGCGCGCCACCACACGGACCTGGCGCGCCGCTACCGCGGGGACTCCTTCTGCGTCGTGCTGAAGGTCAACAACTCGGATGCGTACGGCCCGGACGTGGTCGAACTGCTGGCGGACGTCACCCGGCAGGCCCGGACACCCGCAGCGGCAGCCGCGTGATCCCGTTGATGAAGTTCGACACCAGCCGGCGCGGCGGGCCCGCGAGTTCCGGAGCGGGCATGGCCGTGCGCCACTCCTCGTAGAGCACGCGCAGCTGGAGCCGGGCGAAGTGGGCGCCGAGGCAGACGTGCGGGCCGTCCCCGAAGGAGACGTGCGCGTTGGGCGTCCGGCCGAGGTCCAGGCGCTCGGGGTCGGTGAAGACGCGCTCGTCGTGGTTGGCGGAGGCGTGGAAGACCACCACCTTGTCCCCGGCGCGGATCCGCTGTCCGGCGAGTTCGGTGTCGGCGGCGGCCGTGCGGCGGAAGCTGAGCACCGGCGGGTGGACGCGCAGCAGTTCGTCCACGGCGGTGTGCAGCGGGACCCGGCCGTCGGCGAGGCGCCGGTACGCGTCCGGGGCGCCGGCCAGCGCCAGCAGGCCGCCGGGGGCGGCGCTGCGTACGGTGTCGTTGCCCGCGACGGTGAGCAGGAAGAAGAACATCTCCAGTTCGGCGGGGTCCAGTCCGGCTTCGGCGAGCGCGGTCATGACGTCTTCGCCGGGGTGGGCTCGTTTGTGGGCGGCCAGTTCCCGGGCGTACGAGAACATCTCGCCGAGCAGCGCCGGGGAGCGCGGATCGAGGGGCTTGCCGTCGGCGCCGAGCAGGGGCTCCGGCGCGTCCTCGGGATCCTGGTAGCCGATGATCCGTACGGTCCACTCCAGCAGCAGCCCCCGGTCGGCCGCCGGAACGCCCAGCAGGTCGGTCAGGTTGAGCAGCGCGTACTCGTCGGTGACCGTGCGGACCAGGTCCGCGGCGCCGTCCTCGGCCTGCGTCCGGGCGGCGGCGAGCAAGGTGCGGGCCCGGTCGCGGACCCGGCCGGCGAAGGCGTCGACGCGGGCGGGGGTGAAGGCGCGGGAGACCAGCCGGCGCAGCCGCCCGTGGCCGCCCGCGGTCTTCGCCGGGTCCTGGTTGAGCATGGTGCGCCGCAGGAACGGCAGGTCGGCGGGGTCGGGGTCGCGGATCTGGGTGGCGCCGAGCCAGGAGGAGTACGTGGTGTGGTCGCGCAGCACCCGGACCACGTCGGCGTGCCGGGTGACCGCCCAGAAGCCGGGGCCGGCGGGCCAGCCCAGGACTTCCGGCTCCGCCTGCCAGGCGACCGGGTGCCGCTCCCGCAGCAGCCGGTAGCTCTGGTAGGGGATCCCTTCGGCGTAGATCCGGGGGTCGAAGACGTCGGGCACGCGGGGGTCGGACGCGTGGGCGGCGGGCACGGCGGCGGGGTCCATGGGGTCACCGTGGCCGGAGCACCGGCCCCGCCGCAAGGGGACGATCAGCGGTCGAGGTCGCAGCGGGCGGGTCCGGCCGAGGTGTCGGGGCCGCGCAGGACCACCGCGTAGTTCGGATTGGGGGAGGCCGCCGTGCACACGAGTTGGCGGCGGGCCGTCTCGGACAGGCCTGTGACCGCGAACGGCACCCGGACCTCCATGGTCTCCCCGGACACGATGTTCACCGAGAGGCCGAAGGGGGGCTTCTTGTCGGCCGGCGCGGGCACCCGGGTCTCCAGACCCGCGGCCTTCTCCGGGTCGAGGGGGCCCATGAGCAGCCGCGCGAGGAGGAACAACGCCGACTCCTCGGGCTGATCCGTCTCCGGTACGGGGGCGAGCCGCCCGTCGGACGTCACGTAGTACACGGTCCCCTTGGTGCCGGGGCCGGGCACGAGCACCTTCGCGGCGGCTCCGCTCTCGATGACCCCGGTCGGCTTGATCCCGCAGCCGGCGAGCAGCGGCCCGCCCAGCAGCAGGGTGGCGGTGGCGGCCGCGGCCGTCCGCATGCGACTCATGCGTCGGCCTCCAGCGGCATGTCGAGCGTGAACACGGCTCCCTTGGCCGGCCCGTTCGCGGCGCACAGGGTACCGCCGTGCAGCCGGACGTTCTCCAGGGTGATGGCGAGGCCGAGGCCGCTGCCCGCGGAGCGGGTACGGGCGGCGTCGGCCTTGTAGAACCGGTCGAAGATGTGCGGCAGCACCTCGGGAGCGATGCCTGGCCCGCTGTCGGCGACTTCGATCAGCAGGCGGGGCCCGCCGGGCCGTGGTTCGGTGCGCACGGTGACGCGGATCGGGGCGCCGCCGTGCCTGAGGGCGTTGCCGACGAGGTTGGCGAGGACCACGTCGAAGCGGCGCGGGTCGAGTCGGGCGCGGACCTGCGAAGGCAGTGCGGTGATCACCCGCTCGTCGTCCCAGTGCCGCAGCTCAAGGGTCTTGCGCACGGCTTCGGCCACGTCCACGTCGTCGAGGTTGAGCTCGGCGGCGCGGGCGTCGAAGCGGGAGATCTCCATGAGGTCCTCGACGAGCACGGCGAGTTTGCCGGTCTCGGCACTGACCAGCCGAAGGGCGGCGGCCGTGTCGGGATCGAGGCGCTCGGCGTCCTCGTCCAGGACCTCGGTGACGGCGAGCATCCCGGAGAGCGGGGTGCGCAGTTCGTGGGAGACGTCGGAGGCGAAGCGGCGGGCCCGGGCCTCGGCGTCCCGCAGTTCGCTCACGGACCGTTCGAGGGCGCGGGCGGTCTCGTTGAAGGTGCGGGCCAGTCCGGCGAGCTCGTCGGCGCCGCGGACCTCGATCCGGGTGTCGAGGCGGCCGCGGCCGAGGCGCTGGGCGGCGCGGCGCATGTCCCGTACGGGGCGCAGCACGCTGCGCGCGGCGAGCAGGGCAGGGATGACGGCGATGGCGAGGCCCGGGACGGCGCCGCGCTTTGCGGCTTGGACCATGGCCTCGACGGTCTTGCCCTCGGTGGTGAGGGGCATCGTCGCGAAGAGGACCAGGCCGGTGGGTTCCCGGACGTCGTTGTGGAGCCAGACGGCGGGCATGCCGACGGCGAGGTAGGGGTTTCCGGAGGCGTCGGTCACCCGCTGGAAGGCGCCGTGCGGATGGGCCGTCACTTGGCGGCGGAGCTGCTCGGTGACCACGGTGGAGGTGGGCGCGGTGGTGTTGGAGGCGCGCAGGGTCCCGTACTCGCCGAAGATGCTCCACGGGTGCGGCTTGCCGCGTTTGCCCAGGTCGTTGACGACGCGCTGGAGCTGCGCCTGGTCCAGCGGCAGTTGGAGGGGCTGGGTCTCCACCTGGTCGCGCAGGGTGCTGACGGCGGTGTCCTGGCTCTGTTTGAGGACGGCGGTGCGGGCCTGCTGGTAGGTCAGCGCGGCCGTGGTCACCGCGGTGATCGCGGCGACGAGCAGGAAGGCCGCGATCAGCCGGGTGCGCAGCCCGAGGGGCGCGATGCGCCTCACAGCGGCCCGAACCGGTAGCCGAATCCGCGCACGGTCTGGATGTAGCGGGGGCTGCCGTCGACGTCCTCGATCTTGGTGCGCAGGCGGCGTACGCAGGCGTCCACGAGCCGGGCGTCGGCGTGGTAGCTGTGGTCCCACACGCATTCGAGGAGCTGCTGGCGGGAGAAGACCTGCTCGGGCGAGGCGGACAGGTGCAGCAGGAGCTTGATTTCGCTGGGGGCGAGGGGGACGCGTTCGCCGTTCTTGGCGACGGCCAGCCCGGCACGGTCGATGGCGAGCTCGCCGTGGAACTCGATCTCGGGTCGGCTGCCCGCCGGGGTGCCGAGGCGGCGCAGCACGGCCTTGATGCGGGCCTCTATGACCTCGGTGCGGGCGGGTTTGACGATGTAGTCGTCGGCGCCGGCCTCCAGGCCGACGACTATGTCGAAGTCGTCGCCGCGGGCGGTCAGCATGATGATCGGGAGCTGGCTGGTCTCTCGTATGCGGCGGCAGACCTGGACGCCGTTCATCCCGGGCAGCATGAGGTCGAGCAGGACCAACTCGGGGACGAAGCTCGCCATCAGCGCGAGGCCCGCCTCGCCGGTCTCGGCGGCGGCCACCTCGTGGCCGCGGCGGCGCAGGCCGAGGCCCACCCCTTCCCGGATGGAAGGGTCGTCCTCGATCAGCAGTACGCGTGGCATCCGTTCATTATCCAAGGTGACTCGAACTCTTCTGCTCCTGCCGACGGCCGAGTTTCCGGCGCAGTGGGTCCAGCAGGTCGGTGATCTCCGTCAGGCCCAGCGGCCTGGCGAGGACGACGACGACGAGCGCGAGCGCCGCGGTTCCCGCGCCGATCGCGGCGAAGTCGCCGAGGCCGTCAGCGGCCAGGGCGGCCGCGTACCCGGCGGCGGCGCCGGGCAGGCAGGCGATCAGCAGCCGCAGGTGGGTGCGGACCGCGGTGGTGCGCCGCTCGGTACGGGTTCCCGTGCGCGGGCCGAGCCGGCGGGCGAGGGTGTGCGCAGTCACGGCGAGGCCGGCGAACAGGGCGACGGAGTAGGCGCCCGCCATGCCGGTGACCGCCCAGCGCGCCGGCAGCAGGAAGTAGGCGGCGGCCGACAGCGCGGCCCACAAGCCTGCGATGACCAGGTTCAGGAAGAACGGGGTGCGGGTGTCGGAGAGGGCGTAGAAGGCGCGCGAGAGGACGTACTGGCCGGAGAAGGCGATCAGGCCGGGTGCGAAGGCCGTGAGCATGCCCGCCATGACCTCGATGTCGGCGGCGCCGGTGCGCCCGTACCCGAAGACGCTGCCCATGACCCAGGGGGCGAGCGTGGCGAACAGCACGGCGGCGGGGACGACGAGGGCGGCGCTGGAGCGCAGCGCGTACGAGACGTCGCGGCGGACGGCGGCGAGGTCGCCCTCGGCCGCCGCGGAGCTCATCCGGGGCATCAGGGCGGTCACGAGGGAGACGGTGATGATGCCCTGCGGGACGATCCACAGCTGGTAGGCGTTGCTGTAGGCGGTGTAGCCGGCGCCTCCCGCGAGGCCGGCCTCCACGGCGTGCCGTCCGGTGGCGGTGGAGAGCCGGGTGACGACCCAGTAGGCGATCTGGTTGGTGAGGACGAGCATGACCAGCCAGCCCGCATTGCGCAGCGGGCGGGCGAGGCCCTGGCCGCGCCAGTCGAAGCGGGGGCGCCAGCGGAAGCGGGCGGAGCGCAGCGAGGGGAGCAGTGCGAGGGCCTGGATGACGATGCCGGCGGTGGTGCCGAGGCCCAGCAGCCGGGTCTCGTCGGCCGTCAGGCCCTGCGCACCTCCTTGACCGCCCTGGGAGAGGTAGAGGAAGAGCCCGAAGACGCCGATGATCACGAAGTTGTTGAGGACGGGGGTCCACATCATCGCGCCGAACCGGCCACGGGCGTTCAGGACCTGGCCGAGCAGGGTGAACAGCCCGTAGAAGAGGATCTGTGGGAGGCAGTACCGGGCCAGGGCTACGGTGGTGCTCGCCTGGCTGCCGGTGTAGGGCGTGTACGCGGACACGATCAGCGGTGCGGCCAGCACGGCGACGGCGGTCAGTACGACGAGCGCCGCGGTGCAGGCGGTCAGCAGCCGGTCGGTGTAGGCGGCCCCGCCGTCCTGGTGTTCCTTGGCGGCCCGGACCAGTTCGGGGACGAAGACGGCGTTGAGCGCGCCCCCGATGAGCAGCATGTACAGGATGTTCGGGACGGTGTTGGCGACGGCGTAGCCGTCGCCGAGCAGCCCGGTGCCCAGTGCGGCGACGACGACGGCGGAGCGGACGAAGCCGGTGGCGCGGGAGACGATCGAGCCGGCCGCCATGAGCGCACCGCTGCGCAGCACCGAGGTCTTCGCCGGTGCCGGGCGGGTCGCGCCCCCGACGGACGGGCCGGGGGCCTCTTTGGTGTCGGTGGTGGTCACCGGCGGGCCATGTAGGCCTGGAAGGCCTTGTACAGCGCCGTGTTGGTGTAGCCGTCCATCGGGGTCTCCCACTCGCCGAGCGTTTCGACGACCTGCCCGCCGGTGCCGAGCTTCCAGCGCAGCAGCCCGAAAGATCGTTCGTCGGGGTCGAGAGTGGAGGGTACCCCGCGCATGTCGTACTCGTCCGCCCCGAGGATGTGTGCGTCCCGCATCATGCGCCACTGCAGGGCGTTGCTGGGGCGGACCTCGCGGCGGTGGTCGGCGGAGGCGCCGGTCTGGTACCAGACGCGGCTCCCCGCCACGATCATGGTGTGCGCGGCGAGGATCTCGCCCTGGTGGATGCCCAGGTACAGGCGCATCCGGCCGGGCGACTCGGCGTTGAGGGCCTCGTACTGCTGCTGGTAATAGGAGAGCGCGCGGCCCAGACGGAAGCCGTCGCGCTCCTCGGTGATGCGCAGCAGCCGGTAGAACTCGGGAAGGTCGGCGGCGGTGCCGAGGATCGTCTCCACGCCGGACTTCTCGGCCTTGCGCACGTTGCGCCGCCACTCCTGGTTGAGGCCGGACCACAGCTCGTCGACGGAGCGGCCCGCGAGCGGCACGCGGAAGACGTGGCGCGGCTGGGCGTCGCCGTCGTCCTCGCCGCCGCAGCGGGTCCAGCCGCGGGTGCGCAGCCGGTCGGCGAGGGCCGCGCCGACCGGGTCGACCTCGGTGGCGAGCACGTCGGACACCTGTCGGCCGGGGCCGGTGCCGGACTTGACGGCGGCGGCGTCCCAGCGCCGGTAGGCGGGCGTGGGCCCGATCCGGACGGCGAACGCGCCGGCCGCGCGCAGGTGGCGCTTGAGGGGATCCAGCCAGCGGTCGATGTGGGGGTCGGACCAGTCGGCGACGGGACCCTCGGGGAGGTAGGCGAAGTATTTCCGGGTGCCGGGGAATTGGCGGTAGAGCACCAGCCCTGCACCGGTTATCTCCCCGTCGGGGTAGTGCCATCCGACCCGCTCCGAGCGCCAGAGGTCCTTTACCTCGGCCCAGGACGGGTACTGGAGAAAGCTTGCATTCCGGTTTCGTGAAAGGAAGGCGTGGTATTCCGGAACGGACAGCGAACGCACACTCAGCTCCCGCTCGGGGGACTGGTTTCGCTGGGCGGGGGTCACGAGCAGTGCGCACATGGCGGATCGGCCTTCCTGTACGTCCGGGAAGCAGGACGCACAGGACTCTCACAGGCGTCCGTGACCGCCGTGCGCGGCGATTATGACCGGACGATGACCGTTTTGCTGCGGTCCACGTCACAACCGAAAGTCAGATATTTTCGGCGGATTGCGCAACCTACAGTCGTGCCGTTCGCATCTCCTTTTGCGAACGATCATTACTTGGAGGGGTTTCGTTGAGCCGCACACGCCGTATCGCACGCAGTCGCCACGCCATGCTGGCCGGGACCGCACTCATGGCCGCCGCGCTGACCGCCTGCGGGGGCGGAAGCGGCGGCGGGAACGACTCCGGCAAGGCGGAGATGAAGAAGAAGCCGGACATGGCCATGTCCGTGAACCTCACGGGCGATCAGGCCAAGCCCGGCGAGCCGGTGAAGGTGACCCTCGCCGAGGGCAAGCTGGCCCTGGTGAAGGTGTCCGACGGCAAGGGCAACGAACTGCCCGGGAAGATAGCCGACGACGGCAAGTCGTGGACCTCCGAGCGCAACGCCTCGCCGGGCACCGACTACAAGGTCGAGGCGCAGAACACCGACAGCCAGAGCGCGAACGCCCAGTTCAAGACGGTCGCCGCGGACAAGGTGAACAAGGTCACGATCAACCCGGGCAAGGCCAACCCGGTGGTGGGCATCGCCCAGCCGGTCTCGATCGTCTTCGACAACCCGGTGAAGAACAAGGCCGAGGTCGAGAAGCACCTGAAGGTCACCACCTCGAACAACACCGAGGGATCCTGGGGCTGGTTCAAGGACTACACCGGCAACGACCGGGTGGACTGGCGGCCGAAGGAGTACTGGAAGTCCGGCACCGAGGTCAAGGTCGAGATGAACCTCAACGGGGTGGACTCGGGCCAGGGCGGCGGGATGTTCGTCAAGGACTACGACACCGCGTTCAAGATCGGCAAGGACCGCCGGCTCCAGGTCGACCTGGACACCCACAAGATGACCGTGACCGAGGACGGCCAGGCGGTGAAGACCATCCCGATCTCGGCGGGCACGCCCGGCGGCCAGAAGGCCTCTTGGTCCGGGAAGATGGTGCTGATGACCAAGGAAGGCACCATCCGGATGGACTCCCAGACGGTGGGCCTGGGCGACTCCTACGACAAGATGGTCGACTACTCGATGCGGGTGACCTGGTCGGGCATGTACATCCATGCCGCGCCGTGGAACAACGGCAACTTCGGCCGCGCCAATGCCAGTTCCGGCTGCGTGGGGATGAGCGACTCCGACGCGAAGGCGCTCTTCGCCATGGCCCAGGTCGGCGACCTGGTCGAGGTCACCGGGGACGGCTCCAAGGGCAAGGCCGAGATCGGCAACGGCTACGGCGAGTGGAACCTGTCCTGGGACGAGTGGAAGGCCAAGAGCGCCCTGGCCGCCGCGGGCAACGCCACGCCGCAGAACGGCTGATCCGCGGCCGTACCGGCGGCAACCGCCCTGGACCCGGCCCCCGACCGGGCGACGCCCGTAACCCACCACCCCGCCCCCCGACCGGCGCCCCGTCGGAGCTGGTTTCCACGGCACCCCCGGCTCCGGCGGGATCACCCTCAACCGATGCGTCCGCCGTCATCGACCGGGGCCCGGCCCACGCCCCCGTCGAGGCGGACCACATCGACCCGGGCGGGCTCTCGTACGGCGCCGGCATCAGCCCGCTGGCCTCCGCGCACGACCCGCGCACCAGGGCCGTGGGCGCGCTCAGCGGCTGGGCCGACCCCATCGAGTCGATCTGCTCGGGCCGCACCGAGCACCTCCGGGCCGCCGCCGCGCTCGGCGGCGCCGGCTACCCGGCCGGCCGTCCCGGCCCCGAACTGAGGCAGGTCCTCGGCTACTTCCTCGGCTCCCGGCCGGACCGGGAACCGCAGACGATCGAGCTGGGCAACGTCTGGGGCGACGCCGGCTTCCCGCCCCACCCGTACGCGCGTACCCGTACGACGTCGGCCCGCTCGGCATCGACAAGCTCGCCAGCAACGCCCCGTACACCTTCCACGAGGAGCCGCGGGGCAGGGCCCACCTCGTCATCGACACCGTCGACCCCCTCGACATCGAGCACGACCCCACCGGCGCACAGCTGACCTTCTGCTCGCCGCGCACCGATCCCTCGTACGTCTCGGTACCTCTGCGCGAGCAGTGATCTGCGGCTGCTGCCGGACGGGGCGGCTCTTCGGAGCTACCGTGAACCGCCCGGCAGCACCGTTCCGGGTTGCGGCGCGGGCAGGTCGACCGCCTCGGTCTTCACGCTGCGCCGCTCGAACCGCGCCACCCAGCCGGCGAACCAGGAGAGCAGCATGCACATGCCGATGTAGATCGGAGAGATGATCATCACGACGGGGATGAACGGCAGGTCGTAGTCGAGGTTCGAGGCGATCAGCTTGCCCGCGTGCAGGAACTCCTCGTACGTGATCAGGTAGCCGAGCGAGGTGTCCTTCAGCGCCACCACCAGCTGGCTGATGATCGTCGGCAGCATCGCGCGGACCGCCTGCGGGGCGAGCACGAACGTCATCACCTGGGTCTTGCGCATGCCCAGCGCGTACGCCGCCTCGCGCTGGCCCCTGTCGACCGAGTTGATGCCCGTACGGAAGACCTCGGCGAGCACCGAGCCGTTGTACAGGGTCAGCCCCGCCACCAGCGCCGGCAGCGGCTGGACCTTCAGCGCGACGAAGATGAAGAAGATCATCACCAGCACGGGCATGGCCCGGAAGAACTCCACGCACAGCGTGGCCGCCCAGCGCAGCGGCCGGTGTACGGAGAGCCGCCCGGCCGCGAGCACCGCGCCGAGGACGACGGAGAACACCGAGGCGTACAGGAAGGCCTTGAGGGTGTTGCCCAGCCCCCTGAGCAGCAGTTCCTGGATGCCCTTGTAGGTGAAGGGGCCCCACTTGGCGGCGGTGAACTGCGCGGTGTCGAACAGGAGGTAGAGGATCCAGGCGAGCAGGCCGAGGATCACCACCGTGGAGATGATCCCGTAGAGGAAGTGCCGGCGCCGGGCCCGCGGGCCGGGCACGTCGTAGAGGGCGGTGGACTCCAGCTCCCCGTGGAGCGCGTGCGCGGTCATCGGGTGATCCCCCAGCGCTTCTCCAGCACGTTGAAGAGCGCACTGATGGACAAGGTGATGATCAGGTAGCCGACGGCGATCCAGACGAAGGTCCACACGATGCTGTAGCCCAGCTCGCTGAGGGTCTTGTAGGTGCCCAGCAGCTCGTTGACGCTGAACGCGCCGGCGATCGCCGAGTTCTTGGCGAGGGCGATCAACGTGGAACCGATGGGCGGGATGACGCTGCGGAAGGCCTGCGGCAGGACCACCCCGCCGAGGGTTTGGGTGAAGGTCATGCCCAAGCTGCGGGCGGCCTCGCCCTGGCCCTTGGGGATGGTGTTGATGCCCGAGCGCAGGACCTCGCAGATGAAGGCGGAGGTGTAGCAGCCCAGCGCGAGGATCGCGAACACCTGGAAGGGCAGGACCAGCCCGAAGCGCGGCAGGCCCAGCAGCACCGCGAAGAACAGCAGCGTGAGCGGGGTGTTGCGCAGCACGGTCACCCAGACCGTGCCGAAGACCCGGAAGGAGCCGACGGGCGCGACGCGGAAGGAGGCCATCACGAAGCCGAGGACCAGGGCGAGGAGCGAGGCGTAGACCGTGAGCTCGACCGTCCCGAGGAAGCCCTTCCCGTAGAGAGCGAAGTTCTCCGTGAGTACGTCCATGGTGGTGGGCTCTCCCTCAGCTCGCCGGGTAGCGGTCGATGGCGGGCGGTTTCGGGGCGGGCACGCCGGAAAGGCCGAGCGTGGCCTCGTACGCCTTCTTCCAGTCGCCGTTCTCCTCGTGCTCCGCCAGGGCGTCGTCGAGGGCGAAGCGCAGGGCGTTGTCACCGCGCGGGACACCGATGCCGTAGGGCTCCTGCGAGAAGGGCTTGCCGACCACCTTGAGCTCGTCGGGGACCTTGGCCGCGTAGCCGAGGAGGATCGAGTCGTCGGTGGAGACGGCGTCCACCTGGTAGGTCAACAGGTTGTCCACGCAGACCGAGTACGTGTCGTACGCGACCAGGACCGCCCGGGGGTAGTCCTTCTGCAGCCGCTGGTACGGGGTGGAGCCGGCGGCGGAGCAGACCCTCTTGCCGGCGAGGTCCTCGGGGCCCTTGATGTCCTGCTCGTCCTTGCGGACGAGCAGGGACTGGCCGGCCATGAAGTACGGGCCGGCGAAGCCGACCTGCTTCTTGCGGTTGTCGTTGATCGTGTAGGTGCCCACGTAGTAGTCGATCTGACCGTTCTGCAGGGCGGTCTCCCGGTTGGCCGAGGCGATCGTCTTGAACTCGATCGTCTTGGGGTCGAAGCCGAGCGAGGCCGACATCATCTTGGCGATCTCGACGTCGAAACCTGAGTATCGGCCGCTCGCGGGGTCCTTCTCCCCCATGTACGGCTGGTCCTCCTTGGCTCCGATCACCAGGTGGCCGCGCTTCTTGGCCTTCTCCCAGGTGGGCGACTGCGGCAGCTGGAAGCCCGTCGCGACCTTGTACACGGGCAGGTCCTCGGGCTGCGGGCCCTTGACCGGAGGGCTGCCTTCCTTGCCGCAACCGGCGAGGGCCGCCAGCAGTGCGGCGACGAGCAGGAGGCGGGTGCGCAGCAGCGCGCCGCGTGTTCGCTTCATCGGCCCCGCCCCTCAGTGCTTGAGGATCTTGGAGAGGAAGTCCCTGGCCCGCTCGCTCTCCGGGGCCGTGAAGAAGGCCTCCGGGGCCCGGTCCTCGACGATCCTGCCGTCGGCCATGAACACGACGCGGTTGGCGGCGGACCGGGCGAAGCCCATCTCGTGGGTGACGACGACCATGGTCATGCCCTCGGCGGCGAGCTGCCGCATGACCTCCAGCACCTCGTTGATCATCTCCGGGTCGAGGGCGGAGGTGGGCTCGTCGAACAGCAGCGCCTTGGGGTTCATGGCGAGGGCGCGGGCGATCGCCACGCGCTGCTGCTGGCCGCCGGAGAGCTGGGCGGGGTACTTCGGGGCCTGGTCGGCGAGTCCGACGCGGGCGAGCAGCTCCCGGGAGCGCTTGTCGGCCTCGTCCTTCTTGCGCTTCCTGACCTTGATCTGGGCGAGCGAGACGTTGGCGAGGACGGTCTTGTGCGCGAAGAGGTTGAAGGACTGGAAGACCATCCCCACGTCGGCGCGGAGCGCGGCCAGCTCCTTGCCCTCGTCGGGCAGCGGCTTGCCGTCGAGCCGGATCGTGCCCGACTCGATGGTCTCCAGGCGGTTGATGGCCCGGCACAGCGTCGATTTCCCCGAACCGGACGGACCGATGATCACGACCACCTCCCCGCGGCCGACGGTGAGGTCAATGTCCTGGAGGACGTGCAACGCCCCGTAGTGCTTGTTGACGTTCCGCAGCTCGATCAAGGGATCGACGGCCATGCCTGCCCTGCCCACCTGTCGGAGTGTCGAGGTCAGCGCAAACTATCCAGCGACGGAAGGGCACTTCCGCTCGACACGCCTAAAGGCGACATAAAGATCAATCGGGGCAGTGGGAGGTCAGCCCTCGGAGGCTTCGGCGTAGGCCTGGGAGAGCTCGGGGGAACCCGTCATGGCCCAGGACACCCCCGACTCCACCACGTTCAGCTCACGGCCCGAGGCCAGGCGGATCACCGGCTGGCCGTTGGGCCACACCTGCCAGGCGGCGCCCAGCCTGGTCCGGATGATCACCGTGCCGAGGTAGAAACCCGCGTCGTTGCCGAGCCAGGGCACCACCTCGGGGTCCCGGCGCCAGCGGGGCATCAGCTGGTCGAGCGCCTCCAACGAGGCCGGACTCCCGTCGAGTTCCAGCCCGGCCGCCCGCGCGTGGACGCGCAGCATCTCGCATTCCGAGAACAACTCGTTGACGTTCTCGGGGTCGTCCGCGAGGGCCGCGGCGAGCCCCGCACCCCGTTCCGTTTCGTGCCGGTTCAGCCAGTTGTCCAGGAAGGGGATGTTCATACCGACCAGCCTGGCACCAGGATCCCGCGCTGGCCACAGGGCGCGCGGGATCCGTCCGCGGACCCCCTAGGCGTCCAGCGCCAGGTCGACGACCACCGGGGCGTGGTCCGAAGCGCCCTTGCCCTTGCGCTCCTCGCGGTCGACGTAGGCGTCGGTGACGGCCTTGGTGAAGGGCTCGTTCCCGTACACCAGGTCGATGCGCATGCCGCGGTTCTTGGGGAAGGCGAGCTGACGGTAGTCCCAGTACGTGTACGGGCGGTCGTACTTGAGCGGGCGCGGCAGCACGTCGGCGAGCCCCGCGGCACGCAGTGCCTCCAGCGCGGCGCGCTCGGCGGGGGTCACGTGGGTCAGACCCTCGAAGACCGCCGGGTCGTACACGTCCTCGTCGGTGGGGGCCACGTTGAAGTCGCCGAGCACGGCGAACGGGCGCGGGCCGGCAGCCTCTTCTGCGACGGCGGTGGTCAGCGAGCGGAACCACTCCAGCTTGTAGCCGTAGTGGTCGTGCTCGACCTCGCGGCCGTTCGGCACGTACACCGACCACAGGCGCACCCCGCCGCAGGTGGCGGAGATCGCCCGGGGCTCCTGGACGCCCTCGTAGTCGGGGCCGCCGGGCAGGCCCAGCACCACGTCCTCCAGGCCGACCTTCGAGATCAGGGCCACCCCGTTCCACCTGCCGGTGGCGTTGACGGCCGACTCGTATCCCAGCTCGCGCAGCTCGGCGTGCGGGAACTGCTCCGCGGAGCACTTGGTCTCCTGGATGCACACGACATCGGCGGCGGAGCTCTCCAGCCAGGCCAGCAGGCGGGGCAGCCGGGCGGTGATCGAGTTGACGTTGAACGTGGCGATACGCATGTCGACCAACCTACCGCCCGGCACCGACAGTCACAGTTCGGCCGTGTCCCCGGCGGCGAGCCGGCCGTGGTCGGTGCCGCCCAGGGCGGCCAGGGCGTGGTCGTAGACGGGCCGGGCGATGTCCGAGAGGTAGGCGTCGTGGATGTCGATGGCCCTGCGCGGCTTGACCTCGCGCAGGTAGTCGATCACCTCGGCGACCTTGTTCCAGGGCGCGTGCACCGGGAGCATCAGGGTGTCCACGGGCACCTCGGGCACGGTCAGCGCGTCACCGGGGTGGAAGAGCGAACCCTCCACGAGGTAGCCGACATTGGTGACCCGCGGGATGTCCGGGTGGATCTCGGCGTGCAGCTCGCCGTGCACCTGGACCTCGAACCCGGCGGCGCTGAAGGCGTCCCCGTGGCCGACGGTGTGCACCCGGCCCGGGTAGGCCGGGGCCAGCCGCTCCGCGACGCTGCGCAGCGTCCACAGCGCGGCCGCCGGATTCGCGTCGAGGGCGGCGCGCAGCCGGCCCTCGTCGAAGTGGTCGGGGTGCTCGTGCGTGACGAGCAGGGCGTCCGCCCCGAGCCCCGCGTCGGGCTCGCTGAAGGCGCCCGGGTCGATGACGAGCACGCGCCCGTCCTTCTCCAGTTGGACACAGGAGTGCAGCCGCTTGGTGAGCTTCATGATCCCAGGCTAGCGGCGGGCGGAGGCGCGGCGGAGGGTTCCGCTACGGGGTCGCCGTGGACACCACGTAGACCCGGGGCTTCGCCGGGTCCGTGAGGTCGACCGTGACGTCCCGGGTGGGGCGCGGGCCGGGCTGCTCCAGGGTGGTGCCGTACCAGGCGTTGTTCGGGCCCCAGCTCCAGCCCGCGACCGCGGCGTCGTGCGCCCCGATCGAGACCTCGCGGGTCAGCCCGGCCCGGCTGGTACCGACCTCGGCGAGGAAGGCGTCCAGGTCGGCGGGGGTGACCGCGAACTGCACGTACAGCCGGCTGGTGCGCCAGTTGTTGGTCTCCAGGAATCCGACCCGCCAGGCCTTCGGCGGGATCGGCACCTCGTAGATGCTGCGCTGCACCTTGGAGGGCCAGCCCGGGCGCACCTTGGTCGCGCCGACCTTGGCCGCCTTGTCGCGCCCGCTCTCGCGGCTCTGCTGGGCGGACACGGCGAGGTAGCCCGCGGGCACGCCGACCAGCAGCAGGATGATGATCGCGGTGATCCAGCGGCGCCGGACGACGTGCTTGCGGTCCTCCACCGGGAGGGGGCTGCCGGGAGTGCCCCCCTCGTCGGGGGCCGGTGCCTGGTGGGGCAGGGAGGGCGGTGTCACTGCGCGCCTCCGTCGGGGAGGTCCGCGGGCCCGGGATCGGCGGCCTCGGCGGCTTTGAGCTCGGCGGCTTTGAGCTCCGCAGCCTTGAGCTCCGCAGCCTCGGCCGCCTTGCGCTCCGCCGTGGCCGGGGAATCGATCAGGCCCCACTGCGCGTAGCGCTCGTAGCGCTCCACCCGCCGGCGCGTGGCACGGCGGAAGCGGCGGGCGACGAGCCGGGCCAGGTCGGCGGCGCCGACCATGCCCGCCTCGGGGCCGAGCTGGGCCTTGGCGATCCGGGCCTCGGGCCGGTAGCCGCGGCCGGTGAGGTGGCGCCGGAAGGCGTCCCGGGCGGGGCCGATCAGCAGGTCGTCGGCGGCGCTGACGCCGCCGCCGATGACGAAGCAGGACGGGTCGAGGGCGGCGGCGAGGTTGGCGATGCCGACGCCGAGCCACTGGCCGATGTCCTGGAGGAGCTCGATGCACATCGCGTCGCCGTCGCGGGCCAGCTCGGTGATGAGCGGCCCGGTGATCTCGGAGACGTTGCCGCCGACCTTGGCGATGATGTTGTACGCGACCGGGGAGTCCGCGGCGGCCAGCTCGCGGGCCTCGCGGACCAGGGCGTTGCCGGAGCTGTACTGCTCCCAGCAGCCGCGGTTGCCGCACGGGCAGCGGTGCCCGCCGGGCACGACCTGCATGTGGCCGAACTCGCCGGCGACCCCGAAGCGGCCGCGCTTGACCTGCCCGCCTTCGAGGATGGCGCCGCCGATGCCGGTGCCGAGCGTGATCATGACGAGGTGGTCCTCGCCGCGCCCGGCGCCGAAACGCCATTCGGCCCAGGCCGCGGTGTTGGCGTCGTTGTCCACCATGACCGGGACCGCGAGCCGGGACTGGAGCGCGTCGCGCAGCGGCTCGTCGCGCCAGGCCAGGTGGGGTGCGAACAGGACGCGCGAGCGGTCGGCGTCGACCCAGCCGGCCGCGCCGATGCCCACGGCGTGGACGTCGTGCCGGTCGGACAGGTCGAGCACCAGCTCGACGATGGTGTCCTCGACGACCTTGGGGCTCTTGGACTTGTCGGGGGTCTCGGTGCGGATCTTCTCCAGGATCACCCCGTCGGCGTCGACGACACCGGCCATCACCTTGGTGCCGCCGATGTCGATGCCGACGGTCGGGACGCGCGGGGCGGTCAGGTGCGACCGGCGCTCACGGGTCCCGATGGTCCGCAGGACGGTGCCTCGCGCCGACCCCCGGTGGGAGAGCGTGAAGTCCCGGTACGTGCTCATCGAGTCGTGTCGTCCCTCAGGGTGTGGTGGTGCCGGATGCCGAATCGGCTGCTCCGGCCGGGTGGTCCGGTCCTGATTCTGCCACCCGCTCCAGTTCGTGGCTCAGCTCGTCCAGCTCGGAGCCTCCCGCCATCTGCCGGGTGAGCTCGTCCAGGGTGATCGAGTCGCGGGTGTGGCTACCGGCCATGGTGCCGCGCTTGAGCAGCACGAACCGGTCCCCGACCAGGTAGGCGTGGTGCGGGTTGTGGGTGATCAGGACCACGCCGAGACCTGCGTCACGGGCCGCGGCGACGTACTTCAGGACCACGCCGGACTGCTTCACGCCGAGGGCGGCGGTCGGCTCGTCCAGGACGAGGACCTTCGCGCCGAAGTAGACGGCGCGGGCGATGGCCACGCACTGCCGCTCGCCGCCGGACAGGGTCCCGATCGGCTGGTCGACGTCGCGCAGGTCGATGCCCATGCGCAGCAGCTCGGCGCGGGTGGTCTCCCGCATGAAGTCGACGTCGAGGCGGCGCAACGGGCCGCGGCCCTTGGTCGGCTCGGAGCCGAGGAAGAAGTTCCGCCAGACGGGCATGAGCGGGACGACCGCCAGGTCCTGGTAGACGGTGGCGATGCCGTGGTCGAGGGCGGCGCGCGGGTTGGCGAGCGCGGTCTCCTCCCCCTCGATCTCGAAGCTGCCGGCGTCGTGCCGGTGCAGCCCCGCAATGATCTTGATGAGGGTGGACTTGCCCGCGCCGTTGTCACCGAGGACACAGGTGATCTCGCCGGAGTGGACCTCCAGGGAGACCCCCTGGAGGGCGCGGATGTTGCCGTAGAACTTGCTGACGTCGGTCAGCTTCACGAGGGCCGGGCCCTCGCCCTTGGTCACTGCGCTCACGGTCACTTCGCCTCCGCCCGCTTGCGGACCCATGCGTTGAGCAGCGTCGCGAGCAGGAGCATCGCGCCGAGGAAGAACTTGAACCAGTCCGGGTTCCACTGGGCGTAGACGATGCCGTTGCTGGTCATGCCGAAGATGAAGGCGCCCACGGCCGAGCCGATGGCGGAGCCGTAGCCGCCGGTCATCAGGCAGCCGCCGATGACGGCCGCGATGATGTAGAGGAACTCGTTGCCGACGCCCTCGCCCGACTGGACGACGTCGAACGAGAAGAGGATGTGCTGCCCGGAGATCCAGGCGCACAGGGCCACGCCCATGTAGAGGCCGATCCGGGTCTTGACGACCGGGACGCCCGTCGCGCGGGCCGCGTCCGCCCCGCCGCCGACCGCGAAGATCCAGTTCCCCGCGCGGGTGCGCAGCAGGATCCAGGTGGCGACGGCGACCAGCGCCAGCCACCACAGGATGGTGACCTTGAGGGTGACCGAGCCGACGTTCCACTGCGAGGCGAAGAGCGCACGGGCGGAGGAGAAGCCCTCCATGTCGGCGATCGTCTTGGTCGACACGGAGCCGCTGATCAGCTTGGTGAAGCCGAGGTTCAGACCCGTCAGCATCAGGAACGTGCCGAGCGTGATGATGAAGCTGGGCAGCCGGGTACGGGTCAGCATGAGCCCGTTGAAGAACCCGATGGCCAGGGTGACCAGCAGGGACACCCCGACGCCCACCCACACGTTGGCGGTCATCTGATAGCTGAACATCGAGCTGACCAGCGCAGACGTGGTGACCATGACGCCGGCGGAGAGGTCGAACTCGCCGCCGATCATCAGCAGGGCCACCGGGCAGGCCATGATCCCGATGGTGGAGGCCGAGTACAGGATCGTGCTCAGGCTGGACGCCTGCAGGAAGCTCGGCGCGGCGAAGGAGAAGAAGACGAAGACGGCGGCCGCGCCGACGACCGCGCCCAGCTCGGGGCGGCCGAGCAGCCTGCGGACCAAGGAGGTGGGGGCGAGCCGCTCGTCGACGGCGCCTGCCGTGCTCATCGGCTGCCCCGCTTGATGAACTCCTCCAGCTTGGCCGCCTCGTCGGCGGTCACGATCTGCGGGCCGGTGAGCACCGGGCGGCCGCCGCCGAGCACGTCCGCGTTGTAGCGGTACAGCCAGAGCAGGTCGATGGCTTCGTAGCCCTGGAGGTAGGGCTGCTGGTCGACGGCGAAGCCGAGGGCGCCGGACTTCAGGTCGCGGGCGACGGACTCGTTGAGGTCGAAGGTGTCGACCTCCGCCTTGCTGCCCGCGGCGTCCTTCGCCTTGACCGCCGTCGGGGCGAAGGGGGCGCCGAGCGTGACGATCGCGTCGACGGAGGGGTCGGCCTGGAGCTTCGCCTGGATGGCCGCCTGGACGGAGGGCATGTTGGTGCCCTCGACGTACAGGTTCTCCATGGTCCCGCCGAACGTCTTCTTCGCCCCGGCGCAGCGCTGCTCGTGGCCGACGTTGCCCTGCTCGTGCAGGACGCAGACGGCCTTCTTCTTCCCCCGCTTGGTCAGCTCGCTGCCGACCGCCTCGCCGGCGATCTGCTCGTCCTGGCCGATGTGGGTGAGGGCGCCGTACTCCGCGGACTGCGCGGATCCGGAGTTGACCGTGATCACCGGGATGCCGGCCTTGACCGCCTTGCCGATGACGTCCTTGAGCGCCTCGGGCTTGGCCAGGCTCACCACGATCCCGTCGACCTTCTGGTCGATGGCGTTCTGCACGAACTGGGCCTGCTGCTGCGCCTGGTCGTCGTGGGCGTAGACGAAGTTGATGTTGTCCTTCGCCGCGGCCTCCTTGGCGCCCTTCTGGACGATGTCCCAGAAGGTGTCGCCGTCTCCCGCGTGGGTGACCATCGCGAAGGTCCAGCGCGGGGTGGACACGGCGGGCCGGCCCGCCTGGGCGGCCTTGGCCCGCTCCTCGGCGCGCTTGCCGCCCGTACTGCTGCAGCCCACGAGGGAGGCTCCCAGTACCGCCGCGAGCACGGCGCCCACGACGCGCACCCCTGTCCGAACCCTAGCCACGTCTGCGTGCCCTTCCCTCGTGCGGTGTCTTCTGCAGTGTCTTCTGCGGTCCCTGCCGCGGTCTGCACTCCGGTCCGTGCCGCGGCCCGCCCCTACCAAAGCGGTCATTACGGTTCCAGCCGCTCAGTATCCGCCACAGTGGACCATGTGCGGTCATCGGGGGCTTCGAGGCCATCCGGCCCAACTGTGCCATCGACGGTCCCTCCGGGCAGATTGACAGCGCCCCCGTGCAGGTTCAGGTTGATTGCATGCGCATCGGGGTGATCGGAACGGGCCGGATCGGCTCCTTCCACGCGGCGGCACTGGCCCGCCAACCGGACGCCGGCTCGCTGCTGCTCGCCGACGCCGATCCCGCGCGGGCGGCGCGGGTCGCCGACCGACTGGGGGCGACCGCCGCACCGTCCGTGGAGCAGGTCTTCACCGGGCAGATGCTGCCCGCCTGGGGCTGCGCTACTGATGCGCGCCACGTGGGCGACCTGGTGGCGGGCGCGGGCGCGGGCTGCTGAATGTCCTCGAGGAGAACAGCGCAGCGACGACTTCGCCGGTGATGCTGCTGGCCGCGCGAGGTGATCACACAAAGAGATGAGGTACTTAGTTGTTTTCATATGCTGTTTCATGAGTACTGGTTATGTAATTGCTCATGGGAATCAGGTGTTGAGCCTGGGCCAAGGTAATACCAAGGGATTGATAGACTGCTTGATCTGAAATGCTGACACAAAAAATTAACAGACTTCTAAGCCAAATTTCACATTACCCATGCATGATTTGATATTCAGAACAAGGATTAAGAAGAATGAGGATGCAAAATGGATTCAGCTCTGATGGGTTCCAGGTATTCTAGAATACTATGAGATGGATACTGCTGCCTGCTGTCTACTGAATACTGAGCACCACACTTAGACATGGGCACACAATACCAGCCAAACATGCTGGGTGATGGAGGTTGGCCAAACAGCTGACCAGGTTCTCCGGTTCCATCACTGGATGCTGATTGCACGGACTGAACCCAGATGGCCTGCCTCTGCTGGAGCAAGCTGGGTGGTTCTGAGTGTCTGTCCTGCATGCTGAGCGGGAGCTGGGCGCGTCCTGTCTGGCTGGCAGAGGTTCAACGCGGAGGCCTGCTGAGGTACTGGCTGTGCCCTGCCCATCATGGAGGCAGGGGCCGGGGTGAAATGAGTGCCTGCTGCACAGGAGCATGGACGGAGGCCTCCCAGAATGCCCATGCACGGCAGGGTGATGCTGGGGCAAGGAGCTGGTGGCCTGCAAGTGGCCACAAGGCACGGGCAGGGCACCAAGGTCCTGGATTCATCGGCCTGAGTGGGTCTGGTGTCCAGGCTGGCCCTGCTGAATCCAGCGCCCAGCAGAAGGCCTGACATCTGTGAGTGGCTCCCTCCATCGACATGAGTGGGTGCTGATGGTACCAGCCACCATGTGGCAGCAGGAGACGGTGGCGCGCCAGATGCTGAGCAAGCTGGGGTCCTCGGGGTGCCTGGAACAGCAGAACAGTGCTGGCCATGACACAGAGACAGCTGGTGCTGGCTGGATGGTGCCAAGGTGCTGCCCACTTCATGGTGTCCTGCAGAAGGCCGTGGCAGAAGGTCTGCACTGCCTGCTTCAGAAGGTGAGCAGAGCCCTCGTGAGTCCGCCAGCTCAGATAGTCAGAGCCCAGTTAGCAGGTGTTGGAAGTCATCTGTGGGCTACAGGGCAGCAAGTGTTGGAGAGTGAGGTTGATGGTGGTCCCATACATCAGTAAAAGGAAGTGCCATGCTGAGGAGTCAGGGGACACGTGCTGTCTGCCCCTGTCCTGGGCTGATGAGAAAGGAGCAGGTCTCCTCTGTCCTCAGTTCTGCTGCATGAATGCCCCAGAGGGCCAGCATTTGTGCCAAGCTGGGGCGCCATGAGGTAAGAGAAGACCCCAACAGCAGCCAGGCACCAGGTCTAGGTCAAGGTTCTTCCACAGCTCTGCTGATTATTGTCACGGGAGTGGAACGTGAGTGTCTGACTGAGCCTGGCAGAAGCAGGGTGGTACACGTGGCCGAGCAGCTCACGGTGACTGTCGGGACGTGGGGATGGGTCACTGCTGCAGCAGAACCAGCAAGGACAGGCAGGAGCGGGGCGGGCAGCAGGTCCTGCCTCCAGCAGCTGCTGCAGCTGCTGGCCAGGACGGAGGCCAGAGCACCGTGCCTGCTGCCCAGCCCTCGCCAGACCGTGGCTTGAGGGTTTGTTGCCCTCACGCAGCTGACACACCAGGAAGCAGTGGGTGCAGGGCTCTGTCGCTGACCTGACTGAAACCGGGCTGTCACGGAAGCGAGCCCGCGCGCAGGGGTCTGGGGCTGAGTTCAAAGGTCTGAAGGAGGAGGCCCGAGCCAGGAGCAGCACGCGCGCACTTGCTGGACAGACTGCCGCAGCATGGGACCAAGGATGGCCGTCGTCAGGCCCCGGACACTCAGCTGACACCACCCGGCGCCATCTGCTGCGGGTGGGCTCAAGCAGCTGCATGAGGATTGAGTGCAGCCCCTTACAGGCTGGCCGTGCCACAGGTGGCTCTGCTGCTGATGATATGCCGAGCGGCTGCTGCCCAAGGTGCGTTTGTGCTCGGCAGAATGATGCGCAGGCGGAGGCGTGAGCGGGTGTACAGCCGGGCGATTCCACGGCAGCGCCAGCGAGCGGGTGATGGAGGAGCACGCGGAGTCCCGGCCTACCAGTGTGTCTGAATGCAGCATGCTGCCCAGAAGCGCCACGTGTGCGGGGAGAAGGTTCAGTGCAAGGAAGATGAGGATTGCTGCTGAGCTAAATGGCCGCAAAGACAAGGATCACTCTGGACGGCTTCTGCTCCTGGGCAATACCACAGATGTGTAGTAACTGGGTGAAGGCTACTGAGATGAGATAGGTCCTGGTGCTGGGATGGTGATCCCAAGTGCCTGGGTGAGACAAGGACATATCATGATGAGCTGTGGCCAAACATGAACATGCCTGAGGGTCACTGAGGCCACATAGCTCTCAGAGTGGGAAGAAGATCATGGCCATGAGATCAAAGCCTGACCACAGGAGGCACAAGAGCTGACCTGGGTTTCAGTGAGCACATCCTCTGAAAATGAGGGCTGAGTTAAATACCTGCACACCATGCAAAGGAAATGGGCAAGAGCTCAAAATCACAAAGTCCAGGACATCAGAGATGGTGGGACATGAGGAAGGCAGACACAGCATGGCAAACAGATCAGCGGTGGGTGTCAAGATACCAGAGAAGAAGAGGGGAGGCCTGCTGCCTGATTATCCAAGACACAGGATGGCAGAGATCCAGACAGAGCCAACAGGAAGCAAACAGGAAAAATGGAGGAGGGCGGATTGAGTCCCATCAGAGCCCTCCATCAGCAGCTGCAGAGAGCCAGGCCCCAGGCCCGGCCCAGCCGGAGGCTGATCAGGCTGAGTGGCTGAGCCCCTGCCTGGTGCTGCAGTGCCCAGGCCGGTGGGGTCGGGTGGTCTGCATCCAAGGCCACTGGAGGCCACTGCGCAGCGTCCAGGCCTGCTGGGGTCTGCCTCCTGGGGCTCCTGGACAGACGAGCGTGCCTCCAGTTAAAAGCGGAAGGGGTCTGGCCCACGGGGCAGAGGGAGATGGCCAAAGCAGCCGAGGCCATGAGCTGCTGTGCTCAGTAGGCCTGCTGCAGAACCCCTGCCCGTGGGAACAGCCTGGGTGCCTGGTGCCCAGGACAAGAGTCTGGGAATACGGAAGAGAATGCCTGAAGGTGCCTGAGACAGTCCCACGAGGGAACACAGCTAGTGCTCATCTGCTGTGCGGCTGGAGTTCTTGCCTTCAGTGCCTGACCTGCAGAAGACGGCCCTTGGAGGGCCTGTCACTGAGGACAAGGTCTGTCCCAGCTGAGCTCCTTCTGAGGGAATGAGGGTGAGTGGTCTTGGCAGCCTCTGTTGAGCGGGCCAGATTGGGCCCCAGCCCAGCCGGGTTGCTCTTCACAGAGCTAAGAAGATTCTGGGCAAAGGTGCCTGAGTGAGCAGAAGGCTGCCACATCACTCCCTGCAGGTCAACGCCTCCAGCGCTTCTCACGGCCAGAATGGCCGCCTGCTTGCTGCTGCCATTTCTGACCCTGCGCTGCTGGGACGGACGACGTGTTGGGCTGCAGGAGGTTGCCGAGGGGTCAGCTTGGGCGCGGTGGAGGGCTGGCCTCACCACCGCCCTGTCCCCAGCCCGCCCAGGCCAACAGAGCCCTGGGCGCCTGGACCCGACGGGTGGTGCACAACGAGGGCCGATTCCTGCGAGGCCGCCGCCCGCCTGCTTCCTGCTCGACCCGCACAACACGGATGAGCGAGCGGAGAAGGCCGACAATGCGAACAGCACGGTGGCACTGGTGACCGGCGGCAGCCGGGGGATCGGGGCGGCCACCGCCCTGCGGCTGGCGCAGGACGGCCTCGACGTCGCCCTCACCTACGTCGACGCCGCGGACGCCGCCGCCGGGGTCGCGGCCCGGATCGAGGCGCTCGGCCGCCGCGCCCTGGCGGTCCGGGCCGACGTGGGCGACCCCGCACAGGCGGTCGCCGCGGTGGAGGAGACCGTACGGGGTCTGGGGCGGATCGACGCGCTCGTCAACAACGCGGGCGTCGGCGTACTGGGGCCGCTGGACGCCCTGGCCCTGCCCGACGTGGACCGGGTGCTGGCGGTCAACGTGCGCGGCGCGTTCCTGACCGCGCAGGCCGCGGCGGCGCGGATGGGCTCCGGCGGACGGATCGTCACCATCGGCAGCTGCATGGTCCAGCGGGTCCCGGGCCCGGGCGGCGTGCTGTACGCGATGAGCAAGGCCGCCCTGACCGGCATGTCCAAGGCGCTGGCCCGGGAGCTCGGCGAGCGCGGGATCACCGCGAACCTCGTGCACCCCGGCCCGGTGGACACCGACATGAACCCGGCGGACGGCCCCGGCGCCGCCCCGCAGAGCGCGCTGACGGCCCTCGGGCGCTTCGGCACCGCGCAGGAGGTGGCGGCCCTGGTGTCCTTCCTCGCCGGCCCGGACGCCGCCTACGTGACGGGCGCCGAGTTCGCGGTGGACGGCGGCTTCGGGGCGTAGCGCCGGGCCCGGACCTCGCGCTGGCGGCCCTCAGACCAGCCAGCGGCCGTCCTTCATCAGGTCGCGGCCCTCGATCTCGTTGACCTCGCGCCAGGCTTGGATCCACACCGGCGCGACCCGGAAGTACGGGTAGGGCGTCTTGAGGCCGCTCGGGTCGAAGCCGGATTGGGCCGCGAAGGCCTCGACCTCGCCCGGCGCGAGCTCCGCCGCCTCCAGCCGGGTCACGGCGCCCTCCACGAGGACCACGTCGCGGGTCGAGCCGAAGGCCAGCCGTACCCGGCCGCCCGAGGCGAGGTTGCGGCCAGTGGGCAGGTTGCGCCCCGTCGACATCAGGAACGTCTCGCCGTCCCACCGGAAGGACAGGGGTACGAGGCAGGGCGCCCCGTCGGCGTCCGCCGTGGCCACCCAGACGTCGATGTCGTTCTCGAACCGGCTCAACGCGTCCTCGCGGCGCTGCTCCCTCGTGCGCGGCCCTTCGGCTGCCATGCCCTCGCCCTCCCCCGGGTGACTGCGACAGCCGAAGGGTAGCGGGCCGGGAGCGCCGCAGGGGCGCACCGTCCAACGGTGCGCCCCTGCGGGCTTGTTGCGCATGCCCCGGAGGTGTCGGCCCCCGGGGCGGTCTTGGAGGTGGCGTCAGCCGCCCAGCTCCTGGTGGCGGGCGGTCAGCGCGGCCTCGCCGGCCTCCGTCAGCGAGCCGAAGAGGCGCAGGCGGGAGAAGCCGCCGTCCGGGAAGATGTCGATCCGGACGTGGGTGCCGACCGCCGGGGTGTCCAGGACGAACCGGTGGTTGGTGTCGGGCTGCAGGCGGGTGCGCGGCAGGAACTCCGTCCACTCGCCCTCCTCGCCGGACTTGACGGACAGCGAGGCCCAGCCGGCCGAGTTGCCCTTCAGGTAGGCGGTGTCGATCTCGACGGCGCGGATCTCGGAGTCGGCCACCAGCTGGTAGCGGATCCAGTCATTGCCGTTGTCGCGGCGGCGGGCGGTCTCCCAGCCGTCGTCCATCTTGCGGGAGCGGCCCGGGTTGATGGTGTTGGTCGGCGGGGAGTAGAAGCGGTTGGAGGCGTCCTGGACGGAGCCGCCGTTCTCCAGGGCCACGACGTCGAAGGAGCCAAGCGCGGCGAGCCACTTCGGGTCCGGCAGGACCTCGCCGTAGACGCGCAGGCGCGCGATGCCGCCGTCGGGGTGCTGGTTGACGCGCAGGTGCGTGAAGCGCTGCTCCACGTCCACCTCGAAGCCGTTGGCCGCGTGGCCGCCGACCGGGGTGCGCGCGACCAGGGTCGTCCACTTGACGTCGTCGCCGTGGAGCTCCTCCGGGGTCGGCGCGAGGGCGCCCGCCCAGTTGGTGCCCTCGACGGAGACGGCCTGCGGCATGTTGCCGCGGAAGTGGGCGGTGTCGACGACGATGCCGCGGATGACGCCGGGGGCGCCCAGGCGCACCAGCGCCCAGTCGTGGTCCTCGGCCGTCGGCCAGGGCTGGGTGGCGGAGACGCCGCGGCGGCGGCGCGTCTCCCAGCCGTCCATGATCTTGCCCTTGTGACCGAAGTGCTCGGGGTCGAAGTGCCCGGCCTCGGCGATCAACAGGTTCTCGCGCTGGGCGAAGAACTCGTCGTTGGCGGCGATGACACCGGCGCCCAGCTCACGGGCGGCGAGGTTCGCGTACTGGGTGAAGGGGAAGTCCGCGGTGCGGTAGTCCGCGTACGGGTCGCCGCCTCCGTACGGGTTCGCGTTACCGGTGAAGGATTCAATCGCCACTGGTCAGTTCTGCCTTTCAAGGAGTCGGCCCGTGGGCTCGGTCGGGGTGCCGTGGTCGGCGATCTGCGTACCGCGCAGCCAGGTGGACTTCACGACGCCGTGCAGGGTCTTGCCCGCGTACGCCGTGACCCGGTTGCGGTGGTGCAGTTCCGCGGGATCCACGGTGAAGGTCTCTTCGGGGGCCAGTACGGCGAAGTCGGCGTCGCGGCCGGCCTCGATCGCGCCCTTGTCGGCGAGGCCCGCGAGCGCGGCCGGGGCGGCGGACATCCAGCGCACGACGTCCTCAAGGGTGCGTCCGCGGCGGCGGGCCTCGGTCCAGATCGCCGGCAGGCCGAGCTGGAGGGAGGAGATGCCGCCCCACGCGGTGGAGAAGTCGGCCGTCTTCAGGTCAGCGGTGGAGGGCGAGTGGTCGGAGACGATGCAGTCGATCGTGCCGTCGGCGAGCGCGTCCCAGAGCAGGTCCTGGTTGGCGGCCTCACGGATGGGCGGGCAGCACTTGAACTCGCTGGCGCCGTCGGGCACTTCCTCGGCCGTGAGGGTGAGGTAGTGCGGGCAGGACTCGACGGTGATCCGGACGCCCTCGGCCTTGGCGGCGGCGATCAGCGGCAGCGCGTCGGAGGAGGACAGGTGCAGCACGTGGACGCGCGCGTTCAGCCGCTTGGCCTGGGCGATCAGGTTGCCGATCGCGGTGTTCTCGGCGTCGCGCGGACGGGAGGCGAGGAAGTCGGCGTACTTGGGCCCCGGCACGACGGGCGCGGAGTCCAGGTGGTGCGGGTCCTCGGCGTGCACGATCATCAGGCCGCCGAAGCCGGTGATCTCGGCGAGGGAGGTGGCCAACTGCTCCTGGTCGAGTTCGGGGAACTCGTCGACGCCGGAGGGCGACAGGAAGCACTTGAAGCCGTAGACGCCGGCGTCGTGCAGCGGGCGCAGGTCCTTGACGTTGTCCGGCAGGGCGCCGCCCCAGAAGCCGACGTCCACGTGCGCCTTGGCCCGGGCGACCTCCTGCTTGACGCGGAGGTTGTCGACCGTGGTGGTCGGCGGCAGGGAGTTGAGGGGCATGTCGAGGATCGTGGTGACGCCTCCGGCCGCGGCGGCGCGGGTGGCCGTCCAAAAGCCCTCCCACTCGGTGCGGCCCGGGTCGTTCACGTGCACGTGGGTGTCGACCAGGCCGGGGAGCAGGACGTCGTCGCCGAAGTCTTCGAGCCGGGCGCCGGCCGGCACCTCGGCGTCGTGCGGCAGTACGGCGGTGATCTTCCCGGCGGCGACGGCGACCGAAGCGGCGCGCGTCCCCTCGGGGGTGATGACGCGAGTCGAGCGCAGTACCAGTTCCACGTCGTCGGACACGCCGGAACCTCCCCATCTACTTCCACAGAGCGAAATTCAACGTTCTGTTGACGGAGTCTCGCCGCCGATCCGGAGCCAGTCAAGAGCGCCCGGACAGAGCACTGACACACCGAAGCCGCAATTGGATGTTTCCACAGGATGGAATTAAGATTTCACTATCCAGAATGTAGCTATCACCACCGGGGGGTGGGCAGGTAACTTCCCGAGGACATCCGCCACCCGGACAAACCCCCTCTGACCGGCGGGGACGGCTTCGACCCAGCTCTAGGGCCGACGCCGACCGACCGGTAGGCTGCTCCCTTGCCTGCCAGCACCGAAAGGACCGCGCCGTGCCGACGTCCAGCGCCAGCACCACCGACGCTTCCGCCAAGCCCACCGCCGCCAGCGGTGGCGTCCAGTCCCTTGAGCGCGCCTTCGATCTGCTCGAACGCATGGCCGATGCCGGGGGCGAGGTCGGCCTGAGCGAGCTCTCCACCGCCAGCGGTCTGCCGCTGCCCACCATCCACCGCCTCATGCGCACCCTCGTGGCATGCGGCTACGTGCGGCAGCAGCCCAACCGACGGTACTCCCTCGGGCCCCGCCTCATCCGCCTCGGCGAGTCCGCGTCGCGCCTCCTGGGGACCTGGGCGCGGCCGTACCTCGCCCGTCTGGTCGAGGAGACCGGCGAGACGGCCAACATGGCCCTGCTCGACGGGGACGAGATCGTCTACGTCGCCCAGGTGCCGTCCAAGCACTCCATGCGCATGTTCACCGAGGTCGGCCGCCGGGTGCTGCCGCACTCCACCGGCGTGGGCAAGGCCCTGCTGGCCTACACCCCCGCCGACGAGGTACGGGCCCTGCTGGCGCGCACCGGAATGCCGGCCGCGACCGAGAAGACCATCACCACGCCGGAGGGCTTCCTGGAGGCCCTGGAGCAGGTCCGCAAGGTGGGCTACGCGGTCGACGACAACGAGCAGGAGATAGGGGTCCGCTGCCTCGCCGTGTCGGTGCCGAACTCGCCGACCGCCGCCGCGATCTCCATCTCGGGTCCGGCCGGCCGGGTCACCGAGGCCCTGACGGACTCGATCGTGCCGATCCTGCAGAACGTCGCCGCCGAGCTGTCGGTGGCCCTGCAGAGCCAGAACCCCGCGTAGGTTCCGTACGTACGAAGGCCCCGGCCCCCTCTCGCGTGAGGGGGCCGGGGCCTTCGTACGGGGTTCGTACGGGCCTTCGCTCGCGGGGCGGGCGCGGCCGCTCAGGCCGCCGGGACGGACTGCGGCTCCGCCTCCGACGCCCTCAGGATGCCGTCCGTCATCGTGGCTGTCCGGTCCATCCGCTCCAGGTGCGCATGGTCGTGGGTGACCAGCACGGTCGCGGTGGACCGCTCCCGGGTCAGGGTGATCAGCAGGTCGAGGACGGCCGCGCCGCGCTCGTGGTCCAGGGCGCTCGTGGGTTCGTCGACCAGGAGCACGGCCGGCTCGTTCATCAGGGCGCGGGCGATGTTGACGCGCTGGCGCTGGCCGCCGGAGAGCTGGTGGGGCCGCTTGTCGGCCTTGTCGGCGAGACCCACCGCGTCCAGCAGTTCCAGCGCACGGCGGCGCAGCGTCCGCGCGGGGCGGCCCGACAGGTGCGCCATCACCTGGAGCTGCTCGGCGGCGGTGAGCGAGGCCAGCAGGTTCGGCTGCTGGAAGACGATGCCGATCTCCTCCCGGCGCAGGGCCGCCTTCTCGGCCGCGCTCAGCCGTGCGGTGTCCCGGCCGGCCACCACCACCTGCCCGGAATCGGGGGTGACCAGGGTGGCGGCGACGGCCAGCAGACTGGACTTGCCGGAACCGGAGGGTCCGATCACCGCGGTCAGGGTGCCGGCCGGCACCTCCAGCCGGACCCGGTCGAGGGCGGTGAGCCGGCCCTCGCCGTCCGGGTAGGTGAGCGTCACGTCGTGCACGAGCAGGGTCATCGGGCGCTCCCGAGGGCGGTCAGGGGGTCGACGGCGGTGATCCGCCGGATGGACAGGGCGGCGCCCAGCGCGCCGAGCACGATCATGATCGCGGCGGGCACCAGGACGGTCGCGGCGTCGAGGACGAAGGGCACGTCGCCCCCGCTGATCAGCGCGCCGAACCCGGAGGCGAGCGCCGTACCGAGCCCGGTGCCGATCGCGAGCATGACCACGGCCTGGCCGAGGGCGTCCTTCAGCAGGTACGGCGTGGAGGCGCCCAGTGCCTTCAGCACGGCGATGTCGCCGCTGCGCTGGATCGTCCACACGGTGAAGAAGGCCCCTATGACCAGGGCGGAGATGACGAAGAGGAAGCCGCGCATCAGCTGGAGCGAGCCGTTCTCGGCTTGGTAGGACCCTATGGCGCCGAGTGCCTCGTCGACGGTCCGGGCCTTGGTCGCGGCCGCCGCGTCCCCGGCGGCGAGGTCGGCGGAGGTGGTGGTGTCGAGCGCGATGACGGTGGCGAGGGTGTCGATGGAGGTGCCGGGATTGCCGATGCGCTGCCAGTCGTTCAGGTCCATCCAGACGACCGGGGTATGGCTGTAGGCGGCGGTACCGGAGACGGCCGCCACGGTCAGCTCCAGCGGGCCGATCTTCAGCTTGCCGCCGGCCGTCAGGCCGCCGAGCTCCTTCGCGGCCTTCTCGGTGAGCACCACCTGCCCCTGCACGAGTCCGCTGCCGCGCGGTGCGAGGGGGCCCGCCGGGTCGACGCCGAAGACGGAGACCGCGGCGGTGCGCCCGCCGGCCGCCGCGTTGGTGGTGCGGATGCCGAGCGGCTCGGCGGACTTCACGCCGGGCTGCGCCCGCCAAGCCCGCCATGCCTTCTCGGGCACCTGGGAGTTGGTGAAGGACACCCCCTGGTCCCCGGCGGGCGCGGCGAAGGCCAGATGGCCGGCGGGCAGACCGGTGACGGCCGAGACGTTCTCCCGGGCCAGGCCGGCGGTGAGCCCGGACAGCAGGCCGACCAGCAGCGTGATCAGCAGTACGACCGAGCCCATGAGGGCGAAGCGGCCCTTCGCGAACCGTAGATCTCTCCATGCGACGAACATGGTCCCCACCCTGGTCTCCCGCGTGGCCACAGGGCATCGCGCCACGGTAGCGATCCTGGTATCGAAGGACGCATCCCGACATCAAACTTTCGATTGACCGGTGGCCGCGGGCCCGCCTTTACGCTGGTCGGGCCATGGCTGCTGCTCCGCAATCCCCCGCTCCCCGCCCCCTCACCCCCGTCTCGCGCGTCCTGCGCCTGTGCCTGCACGCGCTGCTGTTCGGGCTGCTCGCGCTCGCCGCCGGGCGGGCCGTCACCGACTCCGCGCCGCGGGCCGGCTGGGTCGTCGCCGCCTGCGCGGTGCTGGCCGCCGTCTACGCGGCCGGCGTACTGGCTCCCGTGGTGCGCCGCTCACCGCGCGCCGGGGCGGTGTGGCTGGCCGCTCTGGGCGCGGCCTGGGCGGGGCTGCTGGTGGTCTCCCCCGACGGGCTGTGGATCGCGTTCCCGCTGTACTTCCTGGAGCTGCACCTGTTGCGGCTTCGCTGGGGCGTGACGGCCGTCGCGGTGACCGCGTGCGCGGCGATCGGCGGCTTCCTGGCGCACAGCAGCACGGTGACGCCCGGAGCCTTCCTCGGGCCGCTGCTCGGCGGGGCCGTCGCGGTGGCGACCGTACTGGGCTACCAGGCGCTGTACCGCGAGAGCGAACGCCGCCGCGAGCTGATCGAGGAGCTCATCGCCACCCGGGCCGAGCTGGCCGCGGCCGAGCGGAACGCCGGCATCCTGGCCGAGCGGGAACGGCTGGCGCGGGAGATCCACGACACGCTGGCGCAGGGGCTGTCCTCGATCCAGCTGCTGCTCCGGGCGGCGGAGCGGTCGCTGGCCGAGCCGGCCCCGGCGCCGCACCCGGACGCGCCCACCGGCCCGGGCACCGCGACGGCGCGGCCGCTGAGCGGCGCGGCGCAGCCCGGGTGCGCGGCCGACGCCGCGGCCGACGCCGGGGCCGGCTCGGCCGGAGCGGGTCCCGCCGACCCCCGCGCGGCAGCGCTGGCGCATATCGGCGCGGCCCGGGAG
The DNA here is from genome assembly GCF_041431095.1 of Streptomyces sp. NBC_00597. Classification (GTDB taxonomy): domain Bacteria; phylum Actinomycetota; class Actinomycetes; order Streptomycetales; family Streptomycetaceae; genus Streptomyces. Next base: position 702,560 of record NZ_CP107757.1, on the reverse strand, counting down.
GCCGCCCAGGAGAACCTCGCCGAGGCACGTCGCTTCGTACGGGCGCTCACCCCGCCGGACCTGGAGCACGGGTCCCTCGCCGCTGCGCTGGAGCGGCTGTGCACGGCGGCTCCGGGGCCTCGCGTCCGCTTCTGCCTGAGCGGCGCGCCCCGCGTCCTGCCCACCCCGTACGAGGTCGCGCTGCTGCGGATCGCGCAGTCGGCGCTGGCCAACGTGGTGCGGCACGCGGGGGCCGGGCGCGCCGAGATCACCCTGACCTTCATGGACGCCTCGGTGACGCTCGACATCGTGGACGACGGGAACGGCTTCGATCCGTCCTCGGCCCCCTCCGGCGAAGGCGGGTTCGGGCTGCCGGCGATGCGGTCCCGGGCCGAAACGCTGGGCGGGCTGTTCACCGTGGAGTCCGCACCGGGCCAGGGCACCGCCGTGGCCGTCACCCTGCCGCTGCCCCTGGAGGCACCCTGATGACGATCCGCCTGCTGCTGGCCGACGACCACCCGGTGGTCCGGGCCGGACTGCGCGCGGTGCTGGACACCGAGCCGGACTTCGCGGTGGTCGCGGAGGCCGCCACCGCCGAGCGGGCGGTGGAGCTGGCCGCTTCCGAGCCCGTGGACGTGGTCCTGATGGACCTCCAGTTCGGCGCGGGCATGCACGGCTCGGCGGCGACGGCGGCGATCACCGCCCGCCCCGGGGCGCCGCGGGTCCTGGTGCTGACCACGTACGACACGGACGCCGACATCCTGGCGGCGGTCGAGGCGGGCGCGTCGGGCTATCTGCTGAAGGACGCCCCGCCGGAGGAGCTCGCGGCGGCGGTCCGCACCGCGGCGGCGGGCCAGTCGGCGCTGGCTCCGGCGGTGGCGCTGCGGCTGATGGACCGCATGCGCACGCCCGCGGAGGCGCTGACGAAGCGGGAGCTGGAAGTGCTCCAGCTGGTCGCGGACGGGCTGTCGAACCAGCAGATCTCGAAGAAGCTGTTCCTGAGCCAGGCCACGGTCAAGTCCCACCTGGTGCACATCTACGCGAAGCTCGGCGTCGACTCCCGCACCTCGGCGGTGGCCGCCGCCGCCACCCGCCGCCTGATCCGCACCCCGTAGGCCACGGGCCCGACCACCACGCCGTCGACCGTCCGCACGCCCACGCCCACGCCCTCCGGCTCACCGCGGTCGCGGCCGGCGCCTTGTGTTCAGCGCCGCGGTCCTCGTCGCCGCATGCGCACCGGCGACCGCTGGGCCCGGCTCACCCTGGCCGGGCCGTCCACGTGGCGGTCGTCCTCACAACCGTGTTCCCGGTGCCCTAGGCAACCCAGTGCGGCCGTTCCACCGCGGGGGTCAGGGGGACGCCGTCGTGGAAGGCGGAGGCCAGGTGGCGGACGGCCTCGTCCAGGCGGTGCGCGGGCAGGGTGTACGGGATGCGGAGCCGGTGTTCGAAGGTGCCCGGGTCCACTCCGAAGCGGGCGCCGCGCCCGATGTGCACCCCGCCGGCCGCCGCCCGCTCCGCCAGCGCCGAGCTGACCGGCTCCCCCAGGTCCACCCAGAGCGACAGGCCGCCCGGCGGCAGCTGCCACGACCACTCCGGGGCGTGCCGTTCCAACGCCCGCACCAACGCCCGCCGCTGCTCCCGCAACTGCGCGAGGCGGGCCGGCAGGGTCCGTTCGAGGCCTGCCAGCAGGGGCATCGCCACCAGCTGGTCCAGTACCGAGCCGGTCATGTCCGCGGCCACCTTCACCGCCGCCAGCTCCGTGACCATCTTCGCGGTGGCCCGTACCCATCCCACCCGCAGCCCGCCCCAGTGCGTCTTGCTGAGCGAGCCGATCGTCACCACGTGGTCCGCGCCGCCCCGGGACGCCAGCGAGGCCAGCGGCGCCGGCGCCGGCACGTCCAGGGCGATGTCGGCGATGGTCTCGTCGACCACGAGCCAGGTCCCGGTCCGCCGCGTCGCCGACAGCAGCCGCAGCCGCTGCTCCGGAGGCATGAGCAGCCCCGTCGGGTTGTGGAAGTCCGGGACCGCGTACGCCAGCCTCGGCACGGTCTGCCGCAGCGTGGACTCGGCGATCTCCATGTCCCAGCCCGTGGCCGAGACGGCGATCGACCCGGTGCGCAGCCGTGCGTGCCGCAGGGCGTCGAGGGCGTTCGCGTAGGTCGGGTTCTCGGTCACCACCCGGTCACCGGGCCCGCACAGCAGGCTCACGACCAGCGAGAACGCCTGCTGGGCGCCAGCCGTGACGAGGATCTGCTCGGGGCGGGTGGCCAGCCCGCGCCGGGTGAACCGCTCGGCGATGGCGCCGCGCAGGTCGGGCAGCCCGAAGGGGTGGTAGCCGGGGCTCCGGGCGAGCGCCGGCAGCCGTGGCGCGGCCCAGGCCAGGGCCTCGGCGAGGCTGTCCTCGGGGGCACCCATGGCGGCGATGGCCAGGTCGATGCCGGGATCGCCGTCGGCCTGGTAGCCGCCGGAGCCGACCAGCAGGTGCGCGCCGACCGGGCCGTGGCCCTCGGGGAGTTCGGTCCAGGTGCCGGAGCCGCGCCGGCTGCGGACGTAGCCGCTCTCGCGCAGCAGGTCGTAGGCGCCCGTGACGGTGGCCCGGCTGGCGCCGAGCGCCTCGGCGAGTTCGCGTTCGGCGGGCAGCCGTACGCGCAGGGCGATCCGACCGTCGAGGATCAAGGTCCGCACTGCGTCGGCGAGGGACCGGTAGCCGGGGCGGGCCAGCACCTCGGAGGGCAGCAGTGCCGTGAGCTGGCGACTGCCCAAAGTCCTGTCCGCCGTCTGGACCACTCGCCCGTTCGCCATGCCAACCTCCCCTGATTGGCTCTGCCAACCAGACCAATCGAGGTCCAGACTCGCGGTATTGGCCCCTGATTGGCAAGGAGACAGCCATGCCGAACCCGCTGACCGACCGTGAAGAGCGCGCCCTGGCCGCTGCCGCCGAGCACCGGATCTGCGAGCCGCTGCGCCTCGGCGCCGGGCTGGCGGCCGTACGGCGCCTGCTGGCGCGGCGGGCTCGCGCCGCGCCGCAGGGGCGAGAATCGCTGTCATGTCAGCCAACGCGACCCCAGCCCCCCAGCCCCCGGCCCCTGGCCCCGTGATCGCGGGCCTGCTCCTCGCCGCCGGCGGCGGGCGCCGGCTGGGCGGGCACCCCAAGGCCCTGCTCGCCTACCGCGGCCGCCCGCTCGTCGAGAACGCCGTACGGGTGCTGCGCGAGGCGGGCTGCGGTCCGCTCCACGTGGTGCTCGGCGCCTCCGCGGCCGAGGTCCGCGAGCGGGCGGACCTGACCGGCTGCGTGGTCGTGGACAACCCCGACTGGGCGCAGGGCATGGGCTCGTCCCTGCGCGTCGGCCTCGCCTCGCTCGCCGGTACGAACGCCTGCGCGGCCCTCGTGTCGCTGGTGGACCAGCCGGGCATCGGACCGGCGGCCGTGGCCCGGGTCCGGGAGGCGTACCGCTCCCCCGCGAGTCTGGTGGCGGCGGCCTACGACGGGGAGCGGGGCCATCCCGTGCTCTTCGGCGCCGACCGCTGGGCGGACATCGCGGCGACGGCGACGGGGGACAAGGGCGCCCGGGTGCACCTGACAGAACACGCGGACGAGCTCACGCTGGTGGAGTGCGCGGACATCGCCGAGCCCTTCGACATCGACACCCCGCCCGACCTGGCACGACTGGCCTGAGCGGCGGTCGAGCGGCAGTTGAGCGGGCAGTGACGAAGGTGGCACTGAGGGCCACCGGGCGCCACGGTCTGTCGACTCAGAGAATCTCGACATCAACAAACCATTGAACTTCCACCATAAGGAAATTACTATCCACTGGTCAGAAGCGCCCTGAACCCCCAGACGGCGCCCGCGACCGTATCCCGGAACTCTCCACACCCGACGGCACTGCGTGCCGTCCTGCGCGAGCATTCCCCCGCGGCCGCCAGGCACCGCCGCTGAAGGAGTGACAGATATGTCCGCACCAGCGCCGTCATCGCTGGCCATCGTCGACGCCGAGCCCCTGCCCCGGCAGGACGAAGTCCTGACGGAGGCGGCCCTCGCCTTCGTGGCCGAGCTCCACCGGCGGTTCACGCCCCGCCGCGACGAGCTCCTCGCCCGCCGCGGCGAGCGCCGCGCCGAAATCGCCCGCACCTCCCACCTCGACTTCCTCCCGGACACCGCACAGGTCCGCGAGGGCGACTGGAAGGTCGCGCCGGCGCCGGCCGCGCTGAACGACCGCCGTGTGGAGATCACCGGTCCGACCGACCGCAAGATGACCATCAACGCCCTGAACTCGGGCGCCAAGGTCTGGCTCGCAGACTTCGAGGACGCCTCCGCCCCCACCTGGGAGAACGTCGTACTCGGCCAGCTCAACCTGATCGACGCCTACGAGCGCCGCATCGACTTCACGGACCCGCGCACGGGCAAGTCGTACGCCCTGAAGCCCGCCGAGCAGCTGGCGACCGTCGTGATGCGCCCGCGCGGCTGGCACCTGCAGGAGCGCCACCTGCAGGTCGACGGCCGTGCGGTCCCCGGCGCCCTCGTCGACTTCGGCCTGTACTTCTTCCACAACGCCAAGCGCCTGATCTCGCTCGGCAAGGGCCCGTACTTCTACCTCCCGAAGACGGAGTCGCACCTGGAGGCGCGCCTCTGGAACGAGATCTTCGTCTTCTCCCAGGACTACGTCGGCATCCCGCAGGGCACGGTCCGCGCCACGGTCTTGATCGAGACCATCACCGCCGCGTACGAGATGGAGGAGATCCTCTACGAGCTGCGCGACCACGCGGCGGGCCTGAACGCGGGCCGCTGGGACTACCTGTTCTCGATCGTGAAGAACTTCCGCGACGGCGGTGAGAAGTTCGTCCTGCCGGACCGCAACGCGGTGACGATGACGGCTCCGTTCATGCGGGCGTACACCGAGCTCCTGGTCCGCACCTGCCACAAGCGCGGCGCGCACGCCATCGGCGGCATGGCGGCCTTCATCCCGTCCCGCAAGGACGCCGAGGCCAACCGGGTCGCGTTCGAGAAGGTCAAGGCCGACAAGGACCGCGAAGCGGGCGACGGCTTCGACGGCTCGTGGGTCGCCCACCCCGACCTGGTCCCGATCGCAATGGCCTCGTTCGACGCGGTCCTCGGCGAGAAGCCGAACCAGAAGGACCGGCTCCGCGAGGACGTCGCGGTGGCCCCCGGCGAGCTCATCGCGATCGACTCGCTGGACGCGAAGCCGACGTACGAGGGCCTGCGCAACGCGGTCCAGGTCGGTACCCGCTACATCGAGGCCTGGCTGCGCGGCCTGGGCGCCGTCGGCATCTTCGGCCTGATGGAGGACGCGGCCACCGCCGAGATCTCCCGCTCGCAGATCTGGCAGTGGATCAACGCCGGCGTCGTGTTCGAGAACGGCGAGACCGCCACCGCCGAACTGACCCGCAAGATCGCCACGGAGGAACTGGCCGCCATCCGTGCCGAGATCGGCGAGGAGGCCTTCGCGGCCGGGAAGTGGCAGCAGGCCCACGACCTCCTCCTCCAGGTCTCACTGGACGCGGACTACGCGGACTTCCTCACCCTCCCGGCGTACGACCAGCTCGTCGGCTGACCACCCCGCTTCGACTGATGCGCACCGCAGTCGAACCCGGCTCCGCCCCCGCTGCCACCAGGCACGGGGGCGGAGCCGTTGCCGGGCCCTTCACCGGGTCAACCGCCGTGCCACGTAGGCCAGGTGCTGGCTGTGCCCCGCCCGGATCCACGCCTCGGCATTGCCGGCCCCCGAGGTTCCCCCGCCCGTGGCGCACGCGTGCAGCCAGCGGTCGCCCTCACTGAAACCGGGCCCCCGGAAGTCGGGCTCACCGATCATCCGGCGGGCGATCTCCCGGGCCCGCGCCGCGTGCCCCTCACCCTCCGTCGGCGCCTTGGCCAGGAGGAACGTGCGCTCCGTGGTGTAGCGCAGGACACCCCACGGTGGGCCGCCGCCCGATCCCGCGTCGGCCGCGTGCGCGTGATGGGCGCCGTAGTCGCCGTAGGTGACGTCCACGGGGAGCCCCGGCTGGGCGTTCCGGACCATGTGCCAGACGTCCCAGTCGTGCCGGTGCGCCTCGACCGGGGGCCAGCCCTCCAGCACGGGCGCGGAGCCCGGAAAAGATCCGGCCAGCAGCACGATCGACCGCCACACGGCGAGCGGACCCAGTAACTCCAGTGCGCGCAAGGCGCACTTGTCCGCCTGGTGCCACTCCTCGGTGACCGCTTCGAGGTCCAGCAGCAGGTCCAACAGCGGCTCCCGGGCGAGGTCCGGGCCGCCGAGACCCTCGACGAACCGGCACACCGATTCGGCGCCCCGTTCCGACGCGGCTTCGTCCGCACGCACGCGCACTCCCAGGCCGTTCCCACAGGCCCTGGCGAAGTCCGCACAGGCGGACCGCTGCCAGTCGGGCCGCCCCGGGCCGGTGACCGGTCTGACCGGCGTGTGCAGGAGGTACGGCCACAGGCCCTGCGTGACGGCGCGCGGCTCACCCTCCAGATGCCGGGCGTCCAGCCAGGCGGGCATGGCCCGTTGGGCGGCGGCCACGGCTCCGGGCGGTGCGGCCGGATCGGTACCCGGCGCGATCGTCCACAGCGGTGAGACGGCGGCGCGGAGGGACGGTGTCAGCCCGGAGTACGCCGCGAGCGGGCCGCGGCGCACCGGCAGGACGGGTACGTAGAGCGGCTCGACCATGGTGGCTCCCCCGTTGACCGCCTTGGTTGCGCTTCTGTTCACAGGGTGGATGCGAACGGGCGGTTCGGGAACGGCGGAATTCGGCCACCGTTGGGGCTGACCGGTCCCGAACGACCGGTCGGTCGTTACGTCATCGTAATCTGCGGCTACCTAGCGGTAACAACGTGCTCCGTGTCACCTTTCCGATGCCACCGGCCGGCGGTACCCCCACTTCCCCAGCCATGCACCGGAGTTCACTCCGGCTTTCGCCATGGCCGACCGCAGGAGTTCCGCAGTGATCGGATTCCGCAACGCCAGCAAGGACCGGGCCCGCAGTCGAGTGCGACGATTCGCCGGGGTCGGGATGGTTCTGCCGCTCGCCGTCGGCGCTCTGGTCGGCGGTTCCGCGGGGACCTCCGTGGCCAGTCCCGGGACCGGGCCCACCGCCGTGGTGTCCATGGGCGACAGCTACATCTCCGGTGAGGCCGGCCGCTGGAAGGGCAACAGCCTGACCAACACCGGCAATCGCACCGGGACCGACCGCGCATGGGTCTCCGGGAGCACCTACGACCCCGCCAAGGTGTACGGCAGCACCGCCGACGGCTGTCACCGCTCCGACTCCGCCGAGGTCAAGAGCGCCGGGGCGATCGCCGACGTGGCCGTGAACCTGGCCTGCTCCGGGGCGACCTCCGAGAACGTCTTCCGCGCCTCCAACGGCGGCGTGCCCTTCAAGGGCGAGGCACCGCAGGCCGATCAGCTCGCCGCCGTGGCCGCGGCGAACAACGTCAAGGTCATCGCCCTGTCCATCGGCGGGAACGACCTCGGTTTCGCCGACATCATCAAGGACTGCGCGCTCGACTTCGTCCTGTGGAACTCGTACTGCTACGACGACCAGCAGTACGGGGTCGACGAGAAGATCGACGGCGTCATGGCCAACGTCGGCAAGTCCGTGGACGAGATCCGCGCCGTGATGCGGGACGCCGGGTACACCGACTCCTCGTACCGGATCGTGCTCCAGTCCTACCCCTCGCCGATCCCCCGCGGCGCGGAGAACCGGTACACGCAGAGCGACTGGAGCCGCCTCAACACGGGCGGCTGCCCCTTCTGGAACCGGGACTCGGACTGGGCGCGCGACTCGCTCGTGCCGCAGCTCGCCAACCGACTGAAGGGCGTCGCCGCCGCCAAGGGCGTGCAGTTCCTGGACCTGCGGGACATGCTGCAGGGCCGCGAGGTGTGCGCGAAGGCCAGCAAGCAGGTGACCACCTCGGCGCCCGCGTCGGCGAAGACGAGCGAGTGGGCGCGCTGGATCGACAGCAGCGAGACGCAGGGGCCGGTCCAGGAGTCCATGCACCCGAACTACTTCGGCCAGCTCGCGGTCGGCCGCTGCCTGAACCTGGCGCTAGCCCAGCCGGCGACCTCCGCCTCCAGCTGCAAGAACACCGCGGGAGCGGACCACACGGGCATGTTCCTGACGTCCGCGCCGTAGCACCCGTCCCCGCCTTCCCGCTCCGGTACGCCCGCGGAATCCTTCCGCGGGCGTACCGGCGTACCGGCGCATCCGGGCACCGCCTGTGCGGTGCGGGGGCGGGGATCAGCCCCGTACGGCGGCCAGGGCCTCGTCGTACAGGGTCGCCAGGTCGGCGCTGCCGCCGCTGCGCACCCAGACCTCGGTGGCGGCGTCCACGCATGCGAAGACGGTGGCGGTGACCGCCGCGGCGCGCACCTCCGGGACCGGGCCTTCCCCGGCGGCCATGCGGGCCGTTACGGCGGGCTGGACCAGCTCCTGCCAGCGCAGCCTCTTCTGTGTATAGCGGGCGCGCAGCGGAGGGGTGTCGAAGATCAAAGCCGTGATCTCCAGCAGCTGCTCGCGGTCGCCGTGCGCTTCCATGAGCACTTCGAAACCGGAACGCAGGGCCTCCCACGGAGTGGCGGCGGCGGGCTGGTCCTCCACCGTCGCGCGCAGCAGCTCCCCGAGCTCCTCCTGCTCGCCGCAGACGATGTCCTCCTTGGTACCGAAGTACCGGAACAACGAACGCTGGGAGATGCCCGCTTCCTTGGCGATCTGCGCGATCGTCGTGGCCTCGTAGCCCTGCTCGGCGAAGAGCCGCATGGCCGTGTCGAAGATGCTCGCGACCACGGCCTGGCGGGAGCGGTCCCACAGGGTCTGCTGCGTTGCGGTGGTCCCCATCGGGTCAGCATATAGGCGGGCCGCCAATCTGCGTTCAACTGCCCGGTTGGCAGTCACTGCCAACCGGGCATACAGTGATGGCCCACGACGTCATCCCACATGCAGGAGCCACTGTGAACGCGGTCGACTACCGGAGCCGGACCACCCTGATCACCGGCGCCAGCTCGGGCCTGGGCGCCGAGTTCGCCCGTCAGCTCGCGGCACGGGGTTCCGACCTCGTGCTCGTCGCCCGCCGCGAGGACCGGCTGAAGGCGCTCGCCGCGCAGCTGTCCGAGACGCACGGCGTCGCGGTGGAGACGATCGCCATGGACCTGTCCGTCGACGGATGCGGTGAGCTGTTGGCCGCCGAGGTCGAGCGGCGCGGGATCTCGGTCTCCGGCGTCGTCAACAACGCCGGCTTCGGCACCTACGGCCGCTTCCACGAGGAGGACCCGCAGCGGCTCCGCCAGGAAGTGGGCCTCGACGTGATGGCCGTCGTCGACATCAGCCGCGCCTTCATCGGCCCGCTGCGCACCCGCGGTGACGGCGTTCTGGTCAACGTCGCCAGCGTGGCCGGCTACCAGCCGGTCCCGAACATGGCCGTCTACGCCGCCTCCAAGGCCTTCGTGCTGAGCTTCACCGAGGCCCTGTGGCAGGAGTCCCGGGGTACCGGGCTGCGCGTCCTCGCGCTGTCGCCGGGCGCGACGAAGACGGAGTTCTTCGAGGTGGTCGGCACGGAGGACGCCGCCAGCGGCACCAAGATGCAGACCTCCGAGCAGGTCGTGCGCACCGCCCTGAAGGCCCTCGACCGGAGGAACCCGCCGCCGAGCGTCATCTCCGGATCCCTGAACCGCGTCATGGCCTTCGGCGGACGACTCGCGAGCCGCCGCACGGTCGTCCGGATGGTGGACCGGATGTCCTCCCCCCGGACCCCCGCCTAGGACCGTCGGGGCCGGGCGGCGGTGGCCTCGGGGCCGGGCGGCGGTCGACCGGCCGCGGGAATTCGGATGGTCCGAGCGGCGCGGACTGACATGATCGCGCCCATGCCGGCCCGCACCGCACGTCCCAGCCTCTACATCTCCGTCGACATCGAGGCCGACGGCCCGATCCCCGGCCCGTACTCGATGATCAGCTTCGGGGCGGCCGTCGCGGGGCGGCAGGACGGCGCTTCGTATACGGCCGCGGACCCCGAGCGGCACACCTTCTACCGCGAACTCCGCCCGATCAGCGACCAGTACGTACCCGAGGCGCTCTCCGTCAGCGGGCTCGACCGGGACCGGCTGCTCCGGGAGGGCGCCGAACCGGCGGCGGCCATGGCCGAGTTCCGCGCGTGGGTACGGGAGGTCTCCGCCGGGGCCGGGGCGCAGCCCGTCATGTGCGGCTACCCGGCCTCCTTCGACTGGACGTTCCTGTACTGGTACTTGATGCGCTTCGGCGGCGACAGCCCCTTCGGGCATTCCGGCTGCCTCGACATGAAGACCCTGTACGCGGCGAAGGCGGGGGTCCCGCTGCGCGCGGCGGTCAAGGGCCTGATGCCGCGCGAGCTCCTCTCCGCCCGCCCGCACACCCACCACGCGCTGGACGACGCCGTCGAGCAGGCGGAGCTGATGAGCAACCTCATGCTCTGGACGCCTCCGGCCGCGCCCGATCCCGGCGCCGTCGCGGTGTCCCCGCGCATCGCCCACCTCTCCTGGGGGCGCATGGAGGTCGAAGGGCTCACTCCCGGCAAAGACTTCAAGCTCTACCCCGGCGGCGGCCGGGCCTGGGACTGGTCCGAGCACGGCACCCGTCACGATCCCGGCATCCGGGCGGCGGAGGTACGGGAACTGCTCGATCGCGGCGCCACCACGGTCGTCCTGAGCCGGGGCATGGACGACCGGCTGCTCGTCATGGAGGAGACCCTGGCGGCCGTCCGGGAGGCCGGGGCCACCGCGTACGTCGAGGACACGAAGGCCGCGGTGGCCCGCTACAACCGCCTCGCCGCGACCGAACCGGTGGCGGCCTCTTCCACTCCACCTGCTGAGCCGCCCCGCCGTGCGGCTGCCGGCGCAGTCCCTGAGGGCTCTCAGCGGCGTCGCGCGGCCCAGGCGCCGGTGAGCTCCCACATCATCGCTAAGATCGGCGGGCCCTTTCGCCCGAAACACACCGGTGTCGCGACACCGCAGGAATCTTCAGAGGTGTCATGTCCGACAGGTTCGTCCTTGACGGGGACCGTGTCCCGGTGCCCGTCGAGGCTCCGCAGGCGGCCCCCGGCCCCGCCCGCCGCCGGGTGTGGTCGAGAGGTACCGGTTCCCTGCGGCCGTCCGGAGCCACCAGGGCTGCGCGGGCGCCGCGAATAGCCGTGCTGGACGGTCTGCGGCTGCTCGCCGCGCTGTCGGTGGTCCTGTTCCACTACCTCGCCGGGTCGGGGAAGATTCCCTGGCAGCGGACGGCGGTCGCGCTGTTCCCCACCCTGCACAAGGTCGCCGAGTTCGGCTGGCTGGGTGTGGTCTTCTTCTTCATGATAGCGGCTTCGTGATCTGCATGTCCGCCTGGGGCAAATCGCTCCAGAAATTCTGGCAGGGCCGGATCCTGCGGCTATTCCCGCTGTACTGGGTGGCGGTCGTGCTCTCCTCGGCAGCCGCGCGCCTGGGCCCCCAGGTTCCCGGCGAGCCGAAGGTCACGGTCGGCCAGATGCTCACCAACCTCACGATGCTCCACGAGCCCCTCGGGGTGAACAGCGTGGACAACGTGTACTGGACCCTCTGGATCGAGCTGCGCTTCTACCTGATCTTCTCGCTGGTCGTCCTGCTAGGTACGGGCTATCGCCGGGTCGCGACCTTCTGCTGGATCTGGGCGCTGGGCTCGGTGCTGGCACCGGCGTCGGGCATCCCGCTGCTCGACCAGCTCCTGGTGCCCCGGTGGGCGCCCTTCTTCATCGCGGGAATCGCCTTCTACCTGGTCCGCCGGGCCGGCCGGATCGAGGGCGAGACCCTGGGCATCCTGGCCCTGTCCTGGCTTCTGATGCAGCACCGCCTTCCCGCCATCATGGAGGGCGAGGGGCACGGCATCAACTGGAAGGTGTGCCTGGCCGCGATCACCGTCATGTACGCGCTGATGGGCCTGATCTCGCTCGGGAAGCTGGACTGGATCCAGTGGCGCTGGCTACCGGTCGCGGGCGCGATCTCCTACCCGCTCTACCTCGTCCACCAATCGTTGGGCGTACGGGTCATCTGGCGCTGGAACGAGCAGTGGGGCCCCTGGCCCACCCTGCTCGGCGTCATCGCGGGCGTCGTACTGATCGCCTGGCTGCTCCAGCGCCTACTGGAGCGCCCCCTCACCCGCCTGCTGCGCCGCCTGATGGATCCGCCGGCCGAACGTTCGCAACACCTCCCCGCATAGGGAAACGATCGGACCCGGGCGGGTCGTGGCCCGGGTCCGACAGCATCATGTCCTGCAGGCTCGCTGTACAGGCCGGCCGAGAGGGCGGTCCGCCGGGCGGTCGACCGCCATGTTGCAGACGAACCGCAAACCTCCGCCATGGGTAGCCAGCGTGCGCTCCGTATCCGCCCTGCGGCCGGTACCGACACGCCCTTCGGCACAGCGGCGACTTTAGCGAGATCGCCGTACGAGTCAGGCGTTCGCGCACCGTCTCGTCCAGCCCCACCACGACCGCCCCGGCCATCCCCACCGCACCCTCCGCGCCCCATGGCCAAGGCGATGATCATGGCGTGTCGGGGTGGCGCCCGGCAGGATGGACCCCGTGCCGAAGAACCCGCCCGAGTCCATGCAGCACCACCTGCGCCAGCGTCTGGACGCACACGCCAAGGAACGCTGGCCCCAGCTCAGCGGCATCCAGGTTCGCTTCCGCGCCGGATTCGCCTACGTCGCGGGCGAGTTGACCGGCGATGAGGAACCGCTGCCGCTGTGCCGCCTGCGGTTCACCGGTGTCCTGCATACCTGGGGCTTCGCGCTCTACCTGGCCAGCAGCGGCAAGTACGAGGAGAATGTCCTGCCCACCGGGCTCCCCTTTGGCTCCCCTGAAGAGGCCCTGGACTGCGCCGGCGGCCTCTACCTCGACAGCTCCCGCACCGTGACCGACGCTCCCGCGCATGCCGGCATCGGGCTGATCCGGGTACCGGTGGGACTCGTCATCCTCGTCGGAGCACCGGCCTCGGGCAAGACCAGCTTTGTCCGGGCACTGATCGCGCGGCGGCGGATCGATGCCGAAACCGTGGTGTCCAGCGACGAGATCCGCGCGGAGCTCTTCGGCGACCCGCCCGCTGAAGCGGACTCCGATGCGGTGGACGCCCGCATCTTCGAGGAACGTGACCGCAGGATCATTGCCAGGCTCGCCGCAGGACGAAGTGCAGTCGCCGAATCGACGAATGTCACCCCGCAGGCCCGCGCACGACTCCTCACCATCGCCAGGCGCTTCAATGCCCCGGTGACCATGCTGCGATTCACCGATGAAGTCACCGACCTCCTGCAGCAGCATGTCGAGCGGGGGCGCCCAGATGTCACTGCCGCGGATGTTCGCGCTTACGCCGCGATCATGACGAGGGACGCCAGTGCCGGCCAACTGCGCTCCGAGGGTACAGCAGCCGTCCACGATGTCCCCGGGCGCAGACAAGGGGTCACCCCCGCCGAAGCCGCCGAACGCTTCACCTTCTGCTGACTGAACATCGAAAGCATTCGGACTCGCGTTCTAACGCCCCTCCATGAACTTCCGCGGCGCTGCACTAGTGTCCTGCGCCGGAGATCCGTTGGCAGAAGCGGGCGAGTGAGTCGAGGATCTCTTCGGCTGTCTTGGTCCAGGTGAACGGGGTCGGGTTTTCGTTCCACTGCTTGACCCAGGCTCGGATGTCGGCTTCCAGGGAGCGCACACTCTTGTGGGCGCCACGGCGGATCTTCTGGTCCGCGAGGAAGCCGAACCATCGCTCAACCTGGTTGATCCAGGAGGAGCCGGTGGGTGTGAAGTGCAGGTGGAACCGTGGGTGTTTGGCCAGCCACGTCTTGATGGCCGGGGTTTTGTGGGTGCCGTAGTTGTCGCAGATCAGGTGGACCTGAAGGTGTTCGGGGACCTCTTTGTCGATCTTGATGAGGAACTTCTTGAACTCCGCGGCCCGGTGGCGACGGTGCAGTGAGGTGATGACTTCACCGGTCGCGACGTCGAAGGCCGCGAACAAGGTGGTCAGCCCGTTGCGAACATAGTCGTGAGTGCGGCGCTCGGGCATGCCGGGCATCATCGGCAGCACTGGCTGAGAGCGGTCAAGAGCCTGGATCTGGGACTTCTCGTCCACCGACAGCACCACCGCTCCTTCGGGCGGGTTGAAATACAGCCCCACCACGTCGTAGAGCTTCTCCACGAACAGCGGGTCCGTCGACAGCTTGAACGTGTCGCTCAAATGGGGCTTGAGCTGGAACTTCCGCCAGATCCGGCCCACTGTCGACTTCGACAGGCCACTGCGGGCGGCCATCGATGAACGCGACCAGTGAGTGGCGTTCTTCGGGATCTCCTCCAGCGTGCCGACCACTACCGCCTCCACCTGATCAACGCTGATGGTGGGTGGCCGGCCAGGCCGGGGCTCGTCGACCAGCCCGTCCAGCCGGGCCGCCAGGAACCGGCGACGCCACTTGCGGACCGTGTCGGCCGCGATATGCAACTCCCGTGCCACCACGACAATCGGCGGCACATCAGCACCGGCACACGCCAACACGATGCGGGCCCGCAAGGCCACCGCCTGCGCAGATGACGCCCTGCGGACCCAACGCTCCAACACCACACGCTCATCGGAAGACAACAACAACGGTTCCAACTTCGGACCACGACGAGGCACCGGCACATCCGCAGAAGCAGTCATACATAAACTAACGACGGATCTCCGGCGCAGGACACTAGGTCGACGCCTCGACCGTGGACCGCTGGCGGGCGAGGTTCGTCGTCGAACGTCTTGACCGTCTTGACCGTCTGCACGATGGACCTCGGACGGGGCCGGCCGCCGTGCCCAGTTCGCGGCAGCGGCCTGGGTGGAGGTGGGTGACGCTGGTGCATCCTGTGGCGAACCGGCTCTCCAGGTAAGGCCCGTGGGGAACGACTGTGTCGGACCGGGGTCGGTTCTCGCGGCCCGTCGACCGGCAGGTTCCGAGCCGTCCTGCGGCGGGCCGGGATCCGGACAGGTCGACGCCAGTGGGGTGCCGCTGGGTGAGGGTCTCGTAGACAGTCGCGGTGGGCAGCGACGCAGGTCTCCACGGGCTACCCGGGCCATGCCGGAGATGGAACCGATCGGCTACGGGCGAAGCGGTTGGAGCACCGCTCCGGGCCCCGGCCTGCCAGCGCGAACCCCAGCCGCTCCAGGGCGTGGTTGAGCCGAGTGGTGAACCGCGCGTACGGAACGGTCACTACGGGAAACGGTCACTACGGGAGACGACACGGCGACGTCCTGCGCAGACAATCCGCCGACGCACGGCGACGTGATGGGGCGCCACTTCCTGCGATTCGGCTGCACGGCGTACGCGGGCTCACTCGAACCCACCACCCCGCAATCGAACGCAGCACACTGTCGATGATCGACAGCTGGTCCCCCGTGGGCCGGGAAGCGGACGGCGGTGCGTACGCCACGCCCGCAGTGGGTGGCGTACGCACCGCCGTGAGCGGCCGGGCGACCGGGCGACCGGGCGACCGGGTCAGTGCACCGGGACCGGTTCCGGCGCGGCCGCCGGCGCCCGCTGGGTGACGAAGTGGTTGAAGGCCAGGTTGAGCACGATCGCCACCACGCAGCCGGTGCTGATGCCGGAGTCCAGGACGACCAGCAGGTCCTTCGGGAACGCGTGGTAGAACTGCGGCGCCGCGATCGGGATCAGGCCGATGCCGACCGAGGCGGCGACGATCAGGGCGTTCTCGCCCTTCTCCATGGCCGCGCCCGCCAGGGTCTGGATACCGCTGGCCGCGACCGAGCCGAACAGGACGATGCCGGCCCCGCCGAGCACCGGCAGCGGGACCACGCCGATGACGGAGGCCGCCATCGGGCACAGGCCCAGCAGGATCAGGATGCCGCCGCCCGCGGCGACGACGAACCGGCTGCGCACCTTGGTCATCGCCACGAGCCCGATGTTCTGCGCGAAGGCACTGCACATGAAGCCGTTGAACAGCGGGCTGAGCGCGCTGCCGAGCGTGTCCGCGCGCAGTCCGCCCTCGATGGTCCTCGCGTCCGCAGGCCGGCCGACGATCTTGCCGAGGGCCAGGATGTCGGCAGTGGACTCGGTCATGCACACCAGCATCACGATGCACATGGAGACGACGGCGGCGACTTGGAACTGCGGGGCGCCGAAGTGGAAGGGGGTCGGGAAGCCCACCAGGGAGGCGTTCTTGACCGCGTCGAAGCTGGTCATGCCGAGCGGGAGGGCGATCAACGTGCCGGCCACCAGGCCGAGCAGGATGGAGATCTGCTGGAGGAAGCCGCGCAGGAACTTGCGCATCAGCAGCACGATGACGAGGGTGACGGCGGCCATGCCGATGTTCTTCATCGAGCCGTAGTCGGTGGCGGTGCGGTTGCCGCCCTGCGACCAGTTGAAGGCCACCGGCAGCAGGGACACGCCGATCAGGGTGATGACCGTACCCGTGACCACGGGCGGGAAGAACCGGACGAGTTTGCCGAAGTAGGGGGCGGCGAGGAAGCCGACGACCCCGGCGACGATGATCGCGCCGAAGATGACGGGGATGGCGTCCGCGCCCTCCCCCTTGCCTATGGCGATCATCGGGGTCACACCGGCGAACGAAACGCCGTTGACGAAGGGGAGTTTGGCGCCGATCTTCCAGAAACCGAGGGTCTGGAGGAGGGTGGCGAGGCCGGCGGTGAAGAGCGAGGCGCCCATCAGGAACGCGGTCTCGGTGGCGGAGAGTCCGACGGTAGGGCCGACGATCATGGGCGGGGCGACGACACCCGCGTACATGGCGGCCACGTGCTGGAGGCCGCTCGTGAACATCTTCAGAGGAGGCAGGGTCTCGTCGACCGGGTGCTTCTCCTCCGGTACTGCGACTGCATCTTTGCGAAACCTGGGCGTGAGTGCCACGGCTTCCTCCGGTCGGGTAACACGTCGGCAGGGACGTGGGTGTCTTGGAGGTGGTGCGAAAGCTGTGCGAGTCGAGCCTGTATGGAGTTGTGGGTGGTGCGGGTGGTGCTCGTTCTTGTCCCAAGAGGCGCAGAAACGATTCGCCCAAACCGTTCCGGCCAAGCAGTGGCACGAGTCACCGCCCCGGGAACGCCCTCGGAAAAACCTCGGGCGCTTCCCGGGAACGGCTGCCGCGGACCCCGCTCGGGCCCGCGACGACCGGCCGGGGGCCGTCCCCCCCGGCCGGACTCCGAGGGGATCAGCCCTGCGCGGTGATGCGCGCGAGGCGCTGAGCCTCTTCGCGGGTGGACACCGCGATGGCGTCCTCGTCGGCGAAGAGGAGCCGGTTGTTCTCGACGATCTGCTTGCCGTTGACGAACGACGCGGTCACCGGGGCGGCCGCACCGAAGACCAGCGCGGTGACCGGGTCGGCGATCGAGGAGTGCAGGAAGGTGCTGATGTTCCAGAGCACCAGGTCGGCGCACTTGCCGACCTCCAGCGAACCGATGTTGTCGCTGCGGCCGAGGACCTGCGCGCCACCGTACGTACCGAGGCGCAGGGCCTGGCGGGCGTTGAGCGCGGCCTCGCGGTGGACCGGGTTCAGCCGGTTGATCAGCAGCGCGTTGCGCAGCTCGGTGTGCAGCTCACCGGACTCGTTGGAGGCGGTGCCGTCCACCCCGAGGCCGACCGGGACGCCGGCGGCCAGCATGTCCGGGACGCGGGCGATGCCGGCGGCCAGACGGGCGTTGGAGGACGGGCAGTGCGCGACACCGGTCTTGGTACGGGCGAACGCGGCGATGTCGGAGTCGTTCATGTGGACGCTGTGCGCCATCCACACGTCCTCGCCGAGCCAGCCGGTCGACTCGAAGTAGTCGGTCGGGCCCATGCCGAAGAGCTCGTGGCAGAACTTCTCTTCCTCGACGGTCTCGCTGCCGTGCGTGTGCATGCGCACACCGAGGCGGCGGGCGAGCTCGGCGCCCTGCTTCAGCAGCTCGGTGGAGACCGAGAAGGGGGAGCAGGGGGCGACGGCGATCTGGGTCATCGCGTCGAAGGAGGCGTCGTGGTACTTCTTCACCGTCGCCTCGGTGTCGGCGAGCGCACCTTCGAGGGTCTCGACGGCGTGGTCCGGCGGCAGGCCGCCGTCCTTCTCGCTGCGGTCCATCGAACCGCGGGCGAGGGTGAAGCGGACGCCCATCTCGGACGCGGCGCGGATGATCGAGCCGGAGAGGTCGCCGGCGCCCTTGGGGTACACGTAGTGGTGGTCCATGGCGGTGGTGACACCACCGCGGGCCATCGCGGCGAGGGAGCCCTGGGCGGCCGTGTAGGCCATCTGCTCGTCGATGCGCGCCCACGTCGGGTACAGCGCGACGAGCCAGTTGAAGAGGTTGTGATCGGTGGCCAGGCCGCGCGTGATCCACTGGTAGAAGTGGTGGTGCGTGTTGACCAGACCGGGAGTCACGAGGTGCCCGGTGCCGTCGATGCGGCGGACGACGTTGTCGAGGTTCTCGGGGGCCCTGCCCGCACCGATGGACTCGATCTTGTTGTCGGCGATGACGATGTGACCCGAGGCGTACTCGGTGTCGTTCGCATCGACCGTTGCAATCGCACAGTTCTCGATGACGATGCGCTCTACTGCGCCGTCCTGGGCTGCCGATGCTGCCATGGGACTTCCTCGTGCTTTCAGTGGCGGTGCGGGCACGGCAGAACCCAGGGGATTTGAGTGCCGGAGCCGGGGACCTGACAGCTGACAGTACTGCCGCCCCGCGTGATGCGTCCGGGTGCCGATTCAGGAAGCTGGAACGTGTCGTGCGGTGGTCCCGGGGCCACTGCGGTGCCCCGGGACGCGCATGCCGCGTCAGAGGTTGGTCATGTCCACGGGGATACGGGCGTCAGCGCCGTCCCGCAGGACCGTGGCCTCGATCAGACCGTACGGGCGGTCCGCAGCGAAGTAGACTTCGTTGTCGTTCTTGAGGCCGAACGGCTCAAGGTCGACGAGGAAGTGGTGCTTGTTCGGGAGCGAGAAGCGGACCTCGTCGATCTCCGAACGGTGGTTGATGATCCGCGAACCCATCTGGTACAGGGTCTGCTGCAGCGAGAGGGAGTAGGTCTCCGCGAAGGCCTGGAGCATGTGCTTCTTGGTCTCGGCGTAGGACTTCTCCCAGTTGGGCATCCGCTGCTCGTCGTCGGTCCAGTTGAAGCGCCAGCGACCCGACACCTGAGTGGCCAGGATGCGGTCGTACGCCTCCTGGAGGGTCGTGTACTTGTCCTTCACGTAACCCCAGAACTCGGAGTTCGTGGAGTTCATGACGATCAGGTCCTTGAGGCCGGAGATGACCTCCCAGTTCTGCCCGTCGTACGTGATCTGGGTGACGCGGGTCTCCATGCCCTTGCGGACGAAGGAGTGGTTCACCTCGTCGGAGCCGATGAACTTGGAGTTGGCGTCCGAGGTGGCGATCCGGTCCCAGCCGTACTCCTCGATCCGGATGCGCGCACGCTGGATCGGCTCCTGGCTGTTCACGAACCAGCGCGCCAGGTGGATGCCGAACTGCTCGGCGGACTCGATGCCGTACTCCTTGGCGAACGCGTACACCGTGTTCTTGGTGGTGTCCGTCGGCAGGACGTTGGCGTTCGAGCCGGAGTAGTGGACGTCGTCCATGTCGCCGGAGAGGGCGACCGAGACGTTGAGGTCCTTGATGTGGTGGGTGTCGCCGTCCCGCGTGATCTTGACGACGCGGTTCTCTGCCTTGCCGTACTGGTTCTGGCCCAGAATCGTGGCCATGCTAGCTCCCTCGGTAAACGGAGTAGCCGAACGGGTTGAGCAGCAGCGGTACGTGGTAGTGCTCGCCCGGGTTCACCGCAAACGTGATGGTGACCTCGGGGAAGAACGCACCGCTGTCCCTTACGCGGGGGGCGTCCTGCTGCGCCTCGGCTTGCTTCTTGGAGAAGTACGTCTCGGTCTCGAAGTCCAGACGTACGTGGGTGGTTCCCTCCGGCAGCGCCGGCAGGTCCTTGCATCGCCCGTCCGCGTCGGTGGCGGAACCACCCAGGGCCGCCCACTCGCCGTCGAGTCCCTCGCGGGCCGACAGGGAGATGGCGACGCCCTCGGCGGGGCGTCCGATGCTGGTGTCCAGGATGTGCGTGGACACCGACGCGGTGGTCTCGGTGCTCATGCTCACGCTCCTTCTTCTGCGAGTTCGACGAGGCGGGTCAGGCGGATCCGGTTGATCTTCACCAGTTCGCCGCGGGCGATCTCCCGCTCCTGTTCCGGCGAATTGTCGATCCGGACCTTGACCGCGTCCCGCATGAACTCACCGGTCGCACCGGTGGCGCAGATGAGGAAGACGTGGCCGAACTTCTCCTGGTACGCCAGGTTCAGTTCGAGGAGCTCGTTCTTGAGCTCCTCCGAGGCTCCGGCCATGCCGCGCTGCTCGCGGGCGGAGGTCGGGTCTCCCGGCTTCGGCCGGCCGATCGGCGCGTGGCCTGCCATCGCTTCGGCCAGGTCCTCGGCGGTGAGCTCGGCCATGGCGGCCTCGTTCGCGGAGAACAGGGCGTCGGCGCCGGCGAAGGGGCGCTGGGCGAGCAGCTTGCTGCCCCATGCCGAACTGGCGCACACCTCGTGCAGTTCGGCCGTGGCCGCGCTGTCGTCCAAGGCGTTGAACCGGGTGAGACCCGGGGTCGGACTCGAAGTCACGGTAGGCCTCCGTGGCCTGTTGTTGCTTTGACGGGCTGCGCATAGCTAACGCCCTCGGCAACACGGCGTCAACACTTTGTTGAAACTTCCCGTACACAAAAGCCGCCGCCCGGATGAATAGGGCGGCGGCTCGTCACTGTGGGCCAGCAGGGATCACGCTTGGTTGTTCTTGTTGGGGTTTTCCCTGTTCAAGTAGTTGTAGACCGTGAAACGGCTTACGCCCAGGGCGCCCGCGACCGTCTCCACGCCATGTCGCACGGAGAAGGCGCCCCGCGCCTCCAGTATCCGCACGACGTCCTGCTTGGACTTCCGGTCGAGCTGCGACAACGGTACGCCGTGCCGGCGCTCCAGCGCCGCCAGGATGTGATCCAGCGAGTCGGACAGCTGGGGCAGCCGCACGGCCAGCAGGTCCTCGCCCTCCCAGCTGAGCACGACGTCGTCGGGCTGCGCCAGGGCCGGATCCATCAGCTCGCCGCCCATCGCGTCGACCAGCGGCTTGACCGCGGTGACGAACGGGTGGTCACGGGGCTCGGTCATGGGGTTTCCTCCCCGATCACGTTGACCTGGAGCGAGACGCGCGTGGCGCCGGACTCCAGCGAGTCGCGCAGCAGCGCGGTCACCGCGGTCAGCACCGCGTCGGCTTCACCCTCGGCGGTGTTGCCGAACGGGCCGACGTCCACCGCGTCCAGCTGGGCCTTCTGGATGACCTCGCGAGCGGCCACGGCATGGGCAGGGGCCTCTTCGAGATCGAAGGGCTCGGTCGTGAACTCCACTCTCAATCGCACGCTGGTCAAGCTACCTGCCAGTCGTGATTTTTCGGCAGTCCGGGCTTGACAAGTGCGGCGCCCTGCTTGCAGTCTTCCATCAAGCAGAAACTAACTTCCGCAATACGGAAGGAGCGCACACCCCTCATGGGATACACGGACCAGCGCTTCGATGTGAACCTTTCGATCCTCTTCACGGAACTCCCGCTCCTGGAGCGTCCCGCGGCCGCCGCCGCGGCGGGCTTCACCGCGGTCGAGCTGTGGTGGCCCTGGATCGAGACCCCCACTCCCGCCCAGGAGGAGCTCGACGCCCTCAAGAAGGCTCTTGAGGACGCCGGCACCCAGCTGGTGGGCCTGAACTTCTACGCCGGACAACTTCCGGGCCCGGACCGCGGTGCGGTCTCGGTACCCGGTGAGGAGTCGGACCGCTTCAACGCCAACATCAACGTGGCTGCGGACTTCGCCGCTTCGGTGGGCTGCAAGGCACTGAACGCCCTCTACGGCAACCGCGTCGAGGGCGTGGACCCGGCCGTGCAGGACGAGCTCGCCCTGGAGAACCTGGTCGTGGCGGCCCGGGCCGCCGACCGCGTCGGCGCGATCCTGCTCATCGAGACCCTCAACAAGCCCGAGTCGCCGCTCTACCCGCTGGTGAGCGCCCCGGCCGGCATCGAGGTGGTGGACAAGGTGAACGAGGCCACCGGCCTCGGGAACGCCAAGTTCCTCCTCGACCTGTACCACCTGGCGATGAACGATGAGGACCTCTCCGAGGTCATCGAAAAGTACGCCGCCAAGACCGGGCACGTCCAGATCGCGGACAAGCCCGGACGCGGTGCCCCCGGCACCGGCGAGCTGCCCCTCGAAGAGCTGCTCGACCAGCTGAAGAAGGCCGGATACGAGGGCTACGTAGGCCTGGAGTACAAGGCCGCCGACGCCGCCGCCTCCTTCGCGTGGCTGCCGGCCGAGGCCCGCGCCGCGAAGTAGGCGGACAAAGTCCGGGCGATCAGCCAGGCACCCCACGAACTTTTCGTACAAAGCATTAAGAGAAGGACCCTCATCATGAGCAACCCCGCTGCGCTCCCGTCGATCGCCTGGGTCGGACTCGGCATCATGGGCTCCCCCATGGCCGAGAACCTCCTGAAGGCCGGCTACTCGGTCACCGGCTTCACGCTGGAGCAGGACAAGCTCGACCGCCTGGCGGCCGCGGGCGGCACCGCCGCCGGCTCGATCGCCGAGGCCGTCAAGGACGCCGACGTCATCATCACGATGGTGCCCGCCTCCCCGCAGGTCGAGGCCATCAACTACGGCCCCGCCGGCATCCTTGAGAACGCGAAGTCCGGCGCGCTGATCATCGACATGTCGTCGATCACCCCGCAGACCTCGGTCGACCTCGCGAAGAACGCCGCCGAGAAGGGCATCCGCGTCATCGACGCCCCGGTGTCCGGTGGCGAGGCCGGTGCCATCGAGGCCGTCCTGTCGATCATGGTGGGTGGTGAGAAGGCCGACTTCGACGCGGCCCTGCCGATCCTTGAGACGCTCGGCAAGGTCATCGTGCTCTGCGGCCCGCACGGCTCCGGCCAGACGGTGAAGGCCGCCAACCAGCTCATCGTCGCGGTGAACATCCAGGCGTGCGCCGAGGCCGTGGTCTTCCTGGAGAAGTCCGGCGTGGACCTGGTCGCCGCCCTGGACGTCCTCAACGGCGGTCTGGCCGGCTCCACGGTCCTGACCCGCAAGAAGGACAACTTCCTGAACCGCGACTTCAAGCCGGGCTTCCGGATCGACCTGCACCACAAGGACATGGGCATCGTCACCGACGCCGCCCGCAACGTCGGTGCGGCCCTCCCCGTCGGCGCGGTCGTCGCCCAGCTGGTCGCCTCGCTGCGCGCCCAGGGTGACGGCGGCCTGGACCACTCGGCCCTGCTCCGCGCGGTCGAGCGCCTTTCCGGCGCCCAGGTCTGAGACCGGTTCCACCACCGCGGCCCGCTCTGCGGGCCGCCCCTCCCCCTCACGGGGGCCTGAGTTTCCGGATGGTGCCGGTGCTGACACCTGTCCTGTCGCGCCCAAGCGCCGGCACCGTCCGGATCACCTCTCTCCATCTTTGTTCAACAAACTGTTGACGCTGCGTTCGGCCTGAAATTAGGCTGTTCCGCATGACGGAAGACGCTTTCCGTCAGCAGGTTCCCGTACGGAAGGTCACCATGTCGAAGCGCACGCTGACGACCGAGTCCGGCGCCCCGGTCGCCGACAACCAGAACTCCGCCACCGCCGGCGTCGGTGGCCCGCTGCTGGTCCAGGACCAGCAGCTGCTTGAGAAGCTCGCCCGCTTCAACCGTGAGCGCATCCCGGAGCGCGTGGTGCACGCCCGCGGCTCGGCCGCGTACGGCTACTTCGAAGTAACCGACGACGTCACCGCCTACACCAGCGCCGCGTTCTTGAACACGGTGGGCAAGAAGACCGAGACCTTCCTGCGGTTCTCCACCGTCGCCGACTCGCTCGGTGGCGCGGACGCGGTCCGCGACCCGCGCGGCTTCGCCCTGAAGTTCTACACCGAAGAGGGCAACTACGACCTCGTCGGCAACAACACCCCGGTGTTCTTCATCAAGGACCCGATCAAGTTCCCCGACTTCATCCACTCCCAGAAGCGCGACCCCTTCACGGGCAAGCAGGAGCCGGACAACGTCTGGGACTTCTGGGCGCACGCCCCCGAGGCGACGCACCAGATAACCTGGCTGATGGGTGACCGCGGCATCCCGGCGTCCTACCGCCACATGAACGGCTACGGCTCGCACACCTACCAGTGGACGAACGAGCAGGGCGAGGCCTTCTTCGTCAAGTACCACTTCAAGACGAACCAGGGCATCCGCTGCCTGTCGGGCGACCAGGCCGCCGAGCTCGTCGGCAAGGACGCCAACTCGCACCAGACCGACCTGCTCCAGGCGATCGAGCGCGGCGTGAACCCGAGCTGGACCCTCCACGTCCAGATCATGCCGGCCGCCGAGGCCGCGGACTACCGCTTCAACCCGTTCGACCTCACCAAGGTGTGGCCGCACAGCGACTACCCGCTGCAGCGCGTGGGCCGTCTGGTCCTCGACCGCAACCCGGACAACGTCTTCGCCGAGGTCGAGCAGTCCGCCTTCTCCCCGAACAACTTCGTCCCGGGCATCACCGCCTCGCCGGACAAGATGCTCCAGGGCCGCCTCTTCGCGTACGCCGACGCCCAGCGCTACCGCCTCGGTGTGAACCACACCGTGCTGCCGGTCAACGCCCCGAAGGCGACGCAGGCCGACAACTACGGCCGCGACGGTGTCATGGCGCTGCGCAACGGCTCGCGCCACGACAAGAACTACGAGCCCAACTCGTACCAGGGCCCGGCCGAGACCGGTCTCGCGCTCGGCGCCCCGAAGGCCGTCTCCGGCTACACGGGCACCCACGAGGCCCCGGCCCACACGAAGGACGACGACTTCTTCCAGGCCGGTGAGCTCTACCGCCTGATGTCGGAGGCCGAGAAGCAGCGTCTGGTGGCGAACATCGCCGGCGGTCTGTCCCAGGTCACCCTTGAGGACGTCATCGAGAAGAACTTGGCTCACTTCCACGCCGCGGACGCCGACTACGGCAAGCGCGTCGAGGAGGCCGTCCGCGCCCTGCGCGACGCCTGAGCCTGAAAGCTGCACCGGGGACCTGGCGGGAGGTCAGGTCCCGGGTGCCGAGCCCGAACCGCGGACCCGGATGAGGGGTGGTACGCGGCGAGGGCAGGACGAGGACCGCGACGGGCGTGTGAGCCAGTGCGGTGGTAATGGGTGCCGAGGCCCGTCTCTTGACCTGAGGGAGACGAAGCCGGAGCTCTCGTCACCGCCCGTCGCGGTCCCAGCCAAATCTTCTCCTCTATGTACGGGGGCCGCGCACAGGGTCCCCGTAGATGGAGGAGCAGTCTCCTCTATAGGGGAACGACCTCCCCCAAGACTCCGCCCGGCGGTGCGAACGTCCTGTCGCGCCAGCCTCGCTCCGTCGGGCGGTCACACTCAAAGCGCCGAGTCACGGACGGTCCCGTGACTCGGCGCTTTGGCTCGTGCGTGGTGAGCGGGCGCGCCGGTCGTCGATCTCGACGGACAGGTGGGGCCAGGACGCGGTCAGCGCGGGCAGCGCGGGCAGCGCCTCGGCGGGGCTGAAGTGGACGGTCGTACCGGTCGTGCCGTCGTCGGCGACCGGTGTCAGGCCCGTCGCGGGAACCCCGTGTACGTAGCGCTGGGCCCACGCTCCGCCCGCGCGGCGGTTGGTGTGGACGAGCCACTCGCTGAGCGCCGCGACGACGGACATGCCGCGACGCGGGTGGCCGTCGGGAAGGACCTGCGCGTCGGGGTGGTCGAAGAACCGGAGGTCCTTCGTCGCCATGACCGGCTTCTTCACCGGTCGGCCGTGATCGTCGAAGCGGGTGTCCGTGCCCCGGCCTTCGTCCGCGACGGACACCGAGCCGTCTGCGTACAGCGTGACGGTGCACCGTCCCCCGCCCAGGCACTCCGCCTCGTCGGCCGCATAGGCGAGCACTTCGAGCAGCAGGTGGGGAAGGCCTCCGGGGGCGAAGAAGGCCCCGTTCTCGCGGACGAGGGCCAGGTGGTCGGCGTCCACGGAACGGGCCCAGTCGTGCGTCGTGTTGCGCCACGACACCGTTGATCTGTCCATCGGAGCAGTATGCCGACCCGGACCGGCCGTTGCGTCATGCCGGGGCATGACGGGGAAGGCGTGCGGAGAGGGCCAGGGCGCCCGCCAGGAGGGCCACCGTCACCAGGGCCGTCGTGGACAGGGCGGCGGCGGGGGTGCGGCCGTGGTCCGTGAAGGCCGACCAGAGCGTGACCAGCAGGGCCACCCCGACCGCGTTGGCCAGTTGCTGCACGGCATTGAGGACTCCGGACGCGGAGCCCACCTCCGGTTCGGACACGCCCGCCAGGATCACGTCGAACAGCGGGGGGATCACCAGGCCCATGCCGAGCCCGGTGGCGAACGTCCCCGGGACCAGCCGCCAGCCGTCCGTCGCGCCGTCGGCCGAGGCGGCGAGCAGCCCCAGCCCCAGGGCCGTGAGGACGATTCCGCACTGGATCACCACCCGGCCGCGCCGGCGGGCGAGGGCCCCGGCCGGGCCCGCGGAGACGGCGATGCCCAGGGCCATGGGGGCGATCGCATACCCCGCGCCCTGCGGTGAGAGGCCGAGCGGGCCCTGAAGGAAGAGCGACAGCACCATCATCAGGCCGGTGAACGAGGCGAAGAAGGCGACCGCGACGAGGATGCCGCTGGTGTAGCCCCGGTTGGCCTGCAGGCTCGGCGTCATGAGCGGTGAGGGCCGCCGGTGCTGGAGGCGCGCGAACAGCAGGAAGCCGGCCGGCCCGGCGGCCAGCAGCACGAACCCCCAGACGGGCCAGCCCAGTTCCCGCCCCTGGACCAGCGGGTACACCAGGGCTCCGGAGGCCGCCCCGGCCAGCAGCATGCTCGGTACGTCGAGCCGCAGGCCGGCGTCGGACGTGCCCCGCGGGATCCACCGCACCGCGCCGGCCAGCGCCGCGAGTCCGAGCGGCAGGTTGACCAGGAACACCATCCGCCAGCCGGTGCCGAACAGGTCTGCGCCGGTGAGGAGTCCGCCCGCCACCGGGCCGCCGACCGCGCACAGGCCCATCACCGGGCCGAACAGTCCGAAGGCCTTGCCCAGTTCCGCCTCCGGGAAGGTCTCCTTGATGATCCCGAAGCCCTGCGGCAGCAGCAGCGCACCGCATGCGCCTTGTAGTGCCCGGGCCGCGATCAGCACGCCCGGCCCCGGGGCCGAGGCGCAGAGCACGGAGGCCAGGGTGAACCCTGCGGCGCCGGCCAGGAAGAGCGGGCGCCGCCCGAACCGGTCCCCCAGCCGCCCGGCGGTGATCAGCAGGACCGCGAACGGCAGGGTGTAGGCGGCGCCGAGCCACTGGGCGGTCTCCCGGCCCCCGCCGAGGCCGGCGGTGATGGCGGGGGCGGCTACTGCGGTGATCGTGGCGTCGAGGAGGTCCATGACCTCGGCGATGAGGACGACGGCCAGCACCGCCCAACGCCGTGGATACGGATCCGGATACGGGTGTGACATGGCGGGGCTCCCCCTTGGAGACGAGAACGGATGCATGACGAACAGCGTTCGTTACGAACAACGTTCGTGGCGAACACTGTTCGCTGTCAAGTGCTAGCCTGGCGCCATGGATTCACCGGCCCGCCGCAAGAGCACCCGCGCCCGCCCCGCCAAACCCCCGCTCAGCGAGCGGGCCGTCATCGACGCCGGCCTGCGGGTCCTGCGCCGCGAGGGCTTCGACGCGGTGACCATGCGGAAGGTCGCCGCCGAGCTGGACACCGGGCCCGCGTCGCTCTACGTCTACGTCGCCCAACGCGAGGAGCTGCTGCGCCTGATGCTCGACGCGGTGGTCGCGACGGTACCGCTGCCCGCGCTGCCGGCCGCGCCGCCCGGGGACTGGCGCGACCGGCTGGCCGCCCTGATCACCGACGTGGTGCACGCCCTCAACGCCCACCCCGGCATCGGCCGGGTCGCGCTCGGCGCCATCCCGACCACCCCTGCCTGGCTCGACCTCTTCGACCGCGTCCTCGGCCTCCTGCTGGCCGGCGGGGTCGACCGGCAACGCGCCGCATGGGGCTGCGATCTGATCGCCCTGCACATCGGCGCAGTCACGTACGAGGTCTCCGTCGCGCACCCGCCCGCCGGCGACGGCCCGGACGCCCTCCAGGACGCCCTGGACAGCCGTCACGCCCAGGTCTCCATCGAGGACCGGCTCGCCTCGCTGGACCCGGAGCGGTATCCGCATCTGGCCGCGAGCGCAGCCGAGTTGGCGGCCGGTCCCGCCGCCGCCCGGCTCGCGCTCGGCGTCGAGGTGCTGATCGGCGGCCTGGCCCCGTAACACGGGAACGGCCCCCGTTCCTCCCTTGAGTTCTAGTGATCGTCGCAACACCCCGATTCGGGGAGTGCGATGGACTTCGAGATCCGGGACCGTTCAGTCAACCGGGGACGCCGTTCGTTGACCGAGGAACGGCGTGCCTACCTTCAGCTCATGCAGCAAGGCGTGAGCAGTCGGGAAGCGTGCCGGATCGTCGGTATCAACCTCAGGACGGGGAAGCGGTGGCGTAACGGCCGCGCCCCGTCCGGCAGGACCGGAAGGGCGCTACCGCTCACAGCGGTAGCGCCCTCGTCCGGTCCTTCGCGCTTTCTGCGCGAGGCGGACCGGATCCACATCGCCGACCGGCTACGCGAGAAGGCAGCCATCCGTACGATCGCGGCCGAGCTGGGCCGCAGCCCGTCCACGGTCAGCCGGGAGATCCGCCGCAATCGGCACCCGGGTAACGGCCAGTACCGGCCGCACGCGGCCCAGGCCCGCGCCGACGCCCGCCGGCCCCGCCCCAAGCCGGGGAAGATCGGCCAGAACCCCGTGCTGCAGGACTTCGTCCAGGACGGCCTGGACCTGAAGTGGAGCCCGGAGCAGATCTGCGAGAGTCTGCGCCGGACTTTCCCCGACCGGCCGGAGATGCACGTGGTCCACGAAACGATCTACCAGGCCCTCTACGTCCAGGGCCGCGGCGAACTGCGCCGAGAGCTGGCCCGCGCCCTGCGTTTGGGACGCGCCCGCCGCACACCGCGCCGCCAGGCCCAGCAGCGCCAGCCCCGCTTCACCACCCCGATGGTCATGATCAGTGAACGCCCGGCCGAGGTCGAGGACCGGGCCGTGCCCGGCCACTGGGAAGGCGACCTGATCATCGGCAAAGACAACGGCTCCGCGATCGGCACCCTCGTCGAACGCGCCACCCGCTACGTGATGCTCCTGCACCTGCCCGACGGCCGCAGCGCGGAACACGTCCGCGACGCCCTCGTCGAGACGGTTCAGACGCTGCCCGCACACCTGGTGCGCTCGCTGACCTGGGATCAAGGCAGCGAAATGGCGGCGCACGGCTCGTTCACCGATGCCACCGACATCCCGGTCTACTTCTGCGACCCCGCCAGCCCTTGGCAGCGCGGCTCGAACGAGAACACCAACGGCCTGCTGCGGCAGTACTTCCCCAAGGGCACCGACCTGTCCGTCCACGGACGCGACCACCTCGACGCCGTCGCGGCCCAGCTCAACGGGCGCCCACGCAAAACGCTCGGCTGGGAGACCCCAGCCGAGCGCCTGCATAAACTACTTGCCGCCTGATCAAACCAACCAGGTGTTGCGACGATCCCTAGAAACCGCCCTCCTCGCGGAGGGACGGGGGCCGTGACGTGCGGCAGCCGGTGCCGGCCCGGTCGTCAGACCGACAGCGGGCGGATCGCGGTCGGGGCGTGGCCCGGCTCGGTCGCGAGCTCCTCGAACTCGGTGACGTCGCTCATGTCGACCGTCTTGCTCATCGCGATGTTCGTGATGCGCTCCAGGATGGCCTCGACGACGACCGGGACCTGGAACTCCTGGGCCAGCTTCTTGGCCTGCTCGAAGGCCTCACCCAGCTTCTCCGGGTCGGTGACGCGGATCGCCTTGACGCCCAGGCCCTCGGCGACCTTGACGTGGTCGACGCCGTAGACGCCGATCTCCGGGGTGTTGATGTTCTCGAATTCGAGGTTGACCTCGAAGTTGATGCCCAGGCCGCCCTGCGCCTGACGGATCAGGCCGAGGTAGGCGTTGTTCACCAGGACGTGGACGTAGGGGATCTTGTGCTGGGCGGCGACCGCCAGCTCCTCGATCATGAACTGGAAGTCGTAGTCGCCGGAGAGGGCGACGACCGGGGTCTCCGGCTGCGCGGTGGCGGCACCGATGGCGGCCGGGATGGTCCAGCCGAGCGGGCCGGCCTGGCCGCAGTTGACCCAGTTGCGCGGCTTGTAGACGTGCAGGAACTGCGCGGCCGCGATCTGCGAGAGACCGATGGTGGTGACGTAGCGGGTCTCCGGACCGAACACCTTGTTCATCTCCTCGTAGACGCGCTGCGGCTTCATGGGGATGTTCTCGAAGTGCGTACGGCGCTGGAGGGTCGCCTTGCGCTCCTGCGCGGAGGCGGCCCAGGCGGAGAAGTCCGGCAGCTTGCCCTCGGCCTTCCACTCCTTGGCGATCGCGACGAAGAGCTCCAGCGCTGCCTTGGCGTCGGAGGCGATGCCGTAGTCCGGGGCGAAGATCTTGCCGATCTGGGTGGGCTCGATGTCGACGTGGACGAACTTGCGGTCGCCCCGGTACGCGTCCAGGTTGTAGCCGGTGTGGCGGTTGGCCCAGCGGTTGCCGATGCCGAGGACGAAGTCCGACTCCAGGAACGTCGCGTTGCCGTAGCGGTGGGCGGTCTGGACGCCGACCATACCGGCGGCCAGCTCGTGGTCGTCCGGGATGATGCCCCAGCCCATCAGGGTGGAGATGACCGGGATGTTGGTCAGCTCGGCGAACTCGACCAGCAGGTCGGGGGCGTCGGCGTTGATGATGCCGCCACCGGCGACGATCAGCGGGCGCTCGGACTCCAGCAGGAAGCTCAGGGCCTTCTCGGCCTGGGCGCGGGTCGCGAACGGCTTGTAGACGGGCAGCGGCTCGTACGTCTCGGGGTCGAACTCGATCTCGGTCAGCTGGACGTCGATCGGGAGGTCGATCAGGACCGGGCCCGGACGGCCGGAGCGCATCAGGTGGAAGGCCTGCTGGAAGACGCCGGGAACCTGGGCCGCCTCCAGCACCGTCGTGGCGGCCTTCGTGACGGGCTTGGCGATCGTCGCGATGTCGACGGCCTGGAAGTCCTCCTTGTGGAGCTTCGAGACCGGAGCCTGACCGGTGATGCACAGGATCGGGATGGAGTCCGCGATCGCGGAGTACAGACCGGTGATCATGTCGGTGCCGGCCGGGCCCGAGGTGCCGATGCAGACGCCGATGTTGCCCGCCTTGGCGCGGGTGTACCCCTCGGCCATGTGCGAAGCACCCTCGACGTGGCGGGCCAGCGTGTGGCTGACGCCACCCACGTTCTTGAGCTCTCGGTAGAACGGGTTGATCGCAGCGCCGGGCACGCCGAACGCTTGCGAAACGCCCTCGCGCTTGAGGATCTCCACTGCAGCGGCGGCGGCTGTCATACGAGGCATCGAGTTCTCCTGCGGGTCTGGCGGTCAGACTGTTCCGGTTTCCAGGGCGTTTCCGCAATCCGGAAGTTTTGTTCTGCTATACGGAACAAGCTAAGCGGCCAGTCCCCGCACGTCAAGGAGCATGAGCACCCCGGAACGCACCAAAAGCCGCGTCTCGCGCAAGCGACTTGTACGAAAGACCGGGACTCCGCGGATTGCCAGCGGAAAATCGAGGGCATGCGCGCCCCGCCGGTGGCAGGTGGTGGAGCATGGACCCACGCACAGCGAGGAGGGGGCCGACACTCATGGCGGATGCGGTACCGGTGCGCTGCCCGGCGTGCCTGCGCGAGAACGACTACGCCGCCCCGGTCTTCCCCTGTGCCTGCGGCAGCCCGGTCACCCCGCCGCTGGACATGGCGACGGCGCCCCAGCCGCTGACGCACCGCACCTGGTCGGACACGTGGGTGGCCGTGCGCTGCGCGGCCTGCACGCGGGTGAGCGAGTGGCCGCATCCCGAGGTGGGGTGCACCTCGTGCGGGACGGTGGTGCGGATTCCGGTGCACCCGGTGGGGGCCGAGCCCGGAGCCGGGGCACTGGACGGGCTGCTTCCGCGCCCTGGCGTACGGGGCCCGACGGGGGCGGCGGGGTCGGCGAACGGCGGGCGGGCCGGGTCGGCGGGCCGGGCGGGTTTTTCGGGTTCGGCTGGCGCTCAGGGGACGGCGGGGCCTCCGGGGACTGCGGGGTCTCCTGGGGCGGGTGGTCCCGCGGACTCCGGCCCGGTGCGGCCGGGGGCGGCGCCCGTGCCGCGGCCCGCCTTCCGCCCGGTGACCATCCGTACCGCCCGGGACGCGGTGTCCACGGCCGCCCTGTACCTGCGGTGGCTCGGCTTCCAGGACGTCCGGCAGCCCGACGTGCCGCCCATTCCCTCGGCGGCCGTGGACCTGCGGGCCCCCGGGCTGGTGGCACAGGTGGACCCGACCACCGCCCCCGCGGGGCTGCGGGCCGTGGAATGCGTCTGGCTCAACGGGCTGACGGCCTCCGCGACCAGCGTCTACTTCGCGCTCGCCGGATACACCCAGGACGCCCGCTCCCGCGCGGACGACCTCGGGATACCGCTGTTCGTCATGGACCTCACGGGCATGCCGCAGCCGGTCAACGACCCCGCGGACGCACTGGTGGGAGGGGGCGCGTAGGAGCCGCGGAGGCTGCGGGTGCCCCTGGTCGGGGCGATCGATCGGGCCGCGGGGCAGCACGTAGGCTCGGAACAAACATCCGTGTCCATTGGTTGCCGCATGCTGTCTGCCCTTTCCCTGCCGAGGAGCGCCCGATGAGCCTGTACGACATCCCGCTGACCACCCTGTCCGACGAGCCGACCAGCCTGGCGGCCCACAAGGGCAAGGCGATCCTGCTGGTGAACACCGCCTCGCAGTGCGGTCTCACCCCGCAGTACTCGGGACTGGCCCGGCTCCAGTTCAAGTACGAGGAGAAGGGCTTCACCGTCATCGGCGTGCCCTGCAACCAGTTCGGCGGGCAGGAGCCCGGCAACGCCGACGACATCGCGACCTTCTGCGCGGCCGGCTTCGGGGTGACCTTCCCGATCCTGGAGAAGACCGAGGTCAACGGCGAGAACCGGCACCCGCTGTACCAGGAGCTGGTGAAGACCGCGTACGCCGACGGCGAGGCGGGCGACGACATCCAGTGGAACTTCGAGAAGTTCCTGATCTCGCCCGCCGGCGAGGTCGTGTCCCGCTTCCGGCCGAGCGTCGAGCCCGAGTCGCCCGAGGTCATCGCCGCGATCGAGGCGCAGCTGCCGGCGTAACGCCCCACGGGGTCGACGGTACGTGGGTCCCGCACGGCGGGCCGTACCGTCGGCCCGCCCCGGCCGTACCGGGGCGGGCCGACGGCCGGGCCGCGGCCTCCTCAGCCGAGGAGCTCGGACTCGTCGTACTCCGCCCCCGAGCCGGCTGCCGTGAGCTCCCGCAGCTCCACCCGGCGGATCTTGCCGGACACGGTCTTCGGGAGCTCCGCGAACTCGATGCGGCGGATCCGCTTGTACGGGGAGAGCACCGCCCGGGAGTGCGCGAACAGTACACGGGCGGTCTCCGGCCCGGGCTCCCACCCGGCGGCGAGCGCGACGTACGCCTTCGGCACGGCCAGCCGCAGCGGATCGGGCGCCGGGACCACGGCGGCCTCGGCGACGGCCTCGTGCTCCAGCAGGGCGCTCTCCAGCTCGAACGGGCTGATCTTGTAGTCGGAGGCCTTGAAGACGTCGTCCGAACGCCCGACGTAGGTGAGGTACCCGGCCTCGTCGCGCGAGGCGATGTCGCCGGTGCGGTAGATCCCGTCCGCCATGGCCTCGGCGGTGCGCTCCGGGTCGTCCCGGTAACCGGTCATCACCCCGGCGGGCCGGGGGCGCAGGTCCACGCAGAGCTCCCCCTCGTCCGCGGACTCCTTGCCGGTGACGGGGTCGAGGAGCACGATCTCGTACCCGGGCGCCGGACGCCCCATCGAGCCGGGCTTGACGGGGACCCCCGGGAAGTTGCCGATCTGGAGGGTGGTCTCGGTCTGGCCGAAGCCGTCGCGGATGGTGACGCCCCAGGCCTCGCGGACCTTCTCGATGACCTCCGGGTTGAGCGGCTCGCCCGCGGCGACGGCCTCGCGCGGAGGGGTGCGGAGCTTGGTGAGGTCGGACTGGATCAGCATCCGCCACACGGTGGGCGGGGCGCAGAACGTGGTCACGCCGTGCCGGTCCATCTCCGCCATCAGCCGCTCGGCGTCGAAGCGGGCGTAGTTGTGGACGAAGACGGTGGCGCCCGCGTTCCACGGGGCGAAGAGGTTCGACCAGGCGTGCTTGGCCCAGCCGGGCGAGGCGATGTTCAGGTGCACGTCGCCGGGTCGCAGCCCGAGCCAGTACATGGTGGAGAGGTGCCCGATCGGGTACGAGGCGTGCGTGTGCTCGACGAGCTTGGGGCGGGCGGTGGTCCCGGAGGTGAAGTACAACATCAGCGGATCGGTGGCCAGGGTCTCGCCGTCCGGCGTGAAGGAGCCGCCGGCCGCGTACATGTCCTCCAGCCGCCGCCATCCGGTGGGCACGTCCGGGCCGGCGGCGATCCGGGTGTAGGTGCCGGGGACCTCGTCGAACTTGCCGGTGTCCTCGACGCGCACGATGACGTGCCGTACGCGGCCGCGCTCGATGCGGTCGCGCAGGTCCGCCGGGCCGAGCAGCGGGGTCGCGGGGATGACGACGGCGCGCAACTTCATCGCGCCGAGCATGACCTCCCACAGCTCGCGCTGGTTGCCGAGCATGACCAGGACCCGGTCGCCGGCCGCGACGCCCTGCTCGCGCAGCCAGTTGGCGGCGGAGTCCGAGCGTACGGCCAGCTCGCCGAAGGAGACGGACCGGCTGGTGCCGTCCTCCTCGACGATCCGCAGGGCGTCGGCGCCATTGCCGGCGGCGATGTGGTCGAACCAGTCGAGGGCCCAGTTGAAGCGCTCGGGCCGCGGCCAGGTGAAACCGCCGTGGGCGGCTGCGTAGTCACCGCGGCGTTCGAGCAGGAAGTCGCGTGCGGCC
This sequence comes from Streptomyces sp. NBC_00597, assembly GCF_041431095.1. Classification (GTDB taxonomy): domain Bacteria; phylum Actinomycetota; class Actinomycetes; order Streptomycetales; family Streptomycetaceae; genus Streptomyces. Next base: position 667,575 of record NZ_CP107757.1, on the reverse strand, counting down.
AGGAACTCGGCAGTGGCGTTCTGAGCGCTCTCGGCGAAGTTGTGCGTCATGGAAGGCATCGTGCCGTGCCTGCCGTACGGCCCACCAGAGCGGCGTCAGCCGCGGATTGACCCGAAGCGCACGGAGCCGGGGCCCTCCGTCTCCGTCATCTCCGCGAGCAACCGCTCCCCCTCGGCGACGATTTCGTCCTTCTGCGCCTTCGACGGGGCGTCGAAGAGCTCGACGGTGAGCGTCCCCCGGGCCAGCCGCCATAGGCCGCCGAGGAATCCGTCCACGAGGAGGGTGCAGTAGGCCTGGTTCCCCGCCCAGGAACGCCCCTTGGCCTCGGGGGCGATCACCCGGGTGCGGTCGGAATGGGAGAGCAGCAAGTTGTCGAACTCCGGGAGGAAGCGGGGCGGTGCGGGGGTGCCGGCGTCGGGCCGGGGCGCGTCGGGCAGGTCGAAGAGCTCCACGCCGTTCTCGTCGCGGAACACGGCCAGCCGCGGGCGCAACCGCTCGAAGGCCTCCCCCAACCGGGTCAGCCCGGCCCAGACCTGCATGTCCTTGACGGAGGCGGGCCCGAAGGCGCCGAGGTAGCGCAGCACGACATCGTCGAGGGCCTGCTCCGCCTGCTCTGCCTGCTCTGCCTGCTCCACCTGCTCCGCCTGCGCTGCCTGCTGCGGCGCGGCTTCGTCCTTCGCGGGCGCACCGAGCCACTGCCGCACGGTCGTGAGCCGTACCTGCCCGCTGCGCCCCCAGACCCCGCGCGGGGTGACCTGGACGAGCGGGAGCCGGCACCGGGCGGCGACGGACAGGGCCTGCGGATCGGCGTCCGGCCAGTACCCGAGCAGCTCCTCGCGGATCTCGCCCATGGTGCGGGGCTCGGCCTCGACGAAGGTGCGCGCGAGCTCGCCGAGCCGCTCCAGGTCGACCCCGACGAGGCCCTTGCGGAAGAGGTTGACCTCCCGGTCCCGGGCGCCCTGGACCAGCGGCCGCAGGGTCAGCGCGTCGTGCGCGGTGTGGGTGTGGATGGTGGACCGCATGGTGACCATCCGCACCACCCGCCGGGACTCCATCAGCTCCGCGAGCTCGGCGGGCCGGAATCCGGCGAGCCGGGCGTGCAACTGGAAGTAGGGCGGCTTCACGTTCTGCGCCTGGAGCCCGAGCAGGTGCGTGACGGCGTCCTGCGCGGACATCGCGGCGCGGCTCAGGAGCAGCTGGCGGGCGAGCGTGGCACGGTTGAGTGAACGGGTATCGAGTACGGGATCGCGATGCGTCGTCCTGGAGGCCATGACAGCAAGCTATCCCCGGTTGCGGACACCCGTTGTCCGCAACTCCCCGCCCTTACGGAACGCATTATCGACCGGGAGCTGACCTGCGATGTCGGAGCGCCCAGACCGCCGCCCCCCACCGTCCGGGAAGCGCCCGGGATGGCGCCGCCCCACGCCCCCTCCCGCCACGCCCCCCGCTTCCGGGGGCGCGGCGGGCGCCCGGCCGACGCCGGCTCCGACCGGGCCCCCGGACCACCGCAGCGTGATCGACTCCGCCGTCTACCGCGACGGCCGACGCATCGCCTCCCCCACCACCCTCGCCGAGACCTTCCGCCGGCTGCGCGAAGAGCCCGACGGCATGGCCTGGATCGGGCTGCACCGCCCCACCGAGCCCGAACTCCATTCCCTCGCGGCCGAGTTCAACCTCCACGAGCTCGCCGTCGAGGACGCCCTCGAAGCCCACCAGCGCCCCAAGCTGGAACGCTACGGCGACACCCTCTTCGTCGTCCTGCGCGCGGCGCGCTACCTCGACGCCCCGGAGGAGGTCGAGTTCGGCGAGCTGCACGTCTTCGTGGGCCCGGACTTCCTGATCACGGTCCGCCACGGCGCCGCCCCGGACCTCTCCGCGGTCCGCCGCCGCATGGAGGAATCCCCGGAGCTCCTCTCCCTGGGCCCCGAGGCCGCCCTGTACGCGATCCTCGACGCGGTGGTCGACGGGTACGCCCCGGTCGTCGCGGGAGTCCAGAACGACGTGGACGAGATCGAGACGGAGGTCTTCCGCGGCGACCCGGAGGTCTCCCGCCGCATCTACGAACTCTCCCGCGAAATGGTCGAGTTCCAACGCGCCACCCGCCCCCTGGTCGGCATGCTCCACGCCTTGATGGCCGGCTTCGCGAAATACGGCACGGACGAGGAACTCCAGCGCTACCTCCGTGACGTGGCCGACCACGTCACCCACACCAGCGAACGCGTGGACGGCTTCCGCCAGGCCCTGACGGAAATCCTGACGGTCAACGCCACCCTGGTCTCCCAACAACAGAACGCCGAAATGCGCGCCCTGGCCGAAGCCGGCTTCGAACAGAACGAGGAGATCAAGAAGATCTCCTCCTGGGCCGCCATCCTCTTTGCACCCACCCTGGTAGGCACGATCTACGGCATGAACTTCGAGACCATGCCCGAACTCCACTGGGCAGCGGGCTACCCCTTCGCGATCCTCCTGATGGCGGTCGTCTGCACCAGCCTCTACGTCATCTTCAAGAAGCGCGACTGGCTGTAGACCGCACAGCAGCACCATTGATCAACTTAGCTCCTGCGAACACTGAGAAGCGGCCCGCAGGACTCCCTGGGGAGAATCTGGGGAGAATCCGCAGCCCACCCATGCCGGGCGCTCCCCCGAACCTTGGCGCCAGCCCTCCCGCACCGCCGACCACCTTCGACGGCACGCGATCGCGGAGGGTAACGACAACGGGTGGCACAGCAGATGCTGTGCCACCCGTTGTCACGACCAGGCCTGTCCTGTGTCCCCCGACGACTACAAGCCGGCAGTCGTCCAACGACCTTGCCCGTGGGGCGTCGATGTCCGACCCCCTGTCTAGCCTGTCTCCGTGAAGCCCACCGATGACCGCCAGTTCCCCGCCGCGCTCGCCACCGCGATGGCCGTTCGATTCGACTACGCCGACGGGAAGACCGGGGTGGACTTCGAACCCTTCCCGGCCTTCCTGTCCGCTGCCGAGACCACCGACTGGTTTCAGGCATGGACCGGGAACAGCGAGCTGGACGGCAACGACTTCCGAGTGTTCGGACAAGACGGCACGGGCGGGTATGCGGCGATCTGGCTCATCCGCCCGAGCCGCCCTCTGGCCGAGCAGCCCATCGTCTTCCTCGGCTCGGAGGGCGAGACCGGTGTCGTAGCACGCGACCTGGGCGACTTCCTGTGGCTACTGGCCGACGGCTTCGGCCCCTGGGAAGCCGCCACGTCCTACGAGCCGGACTGGAAGGCGCAGCCCAATCCGGAGCTGGCTGCCATCGCCGAAGGATTCGCACCGCACCAGCGCCGGTCGGCGGCAGCCGTGATCGAGCTGGCGACCCGGGAGTTCCCCGACTTCGACGACACCATCATGGACCTCTGCCGCTGAACCCAGCGTCGTCACCTGCACGACCAGCCGGAATCACGGGAATGACGGAACGCTCAAGTCACCGCGCCCTCTGTCGCGTTCGAGCATCGCTGTAGCCTCTGGCCATGAAGCACGGGGAAGGCGGGGACGCGCTCGTTCTGGAGGCCCGCGAGATGCTGGCCGCCGGACAGGGCGAGGAGGAGGTCTTCGCCGAACTGGCCGCGCGCACCGGTGACTGGGACGCCTGCGCGTTGGCCCTATGTCTGGCCCTGGAAGTGTCCCGGCCGGACGCCGAAGCTCGAATCCACGAGGCACGGCCCCTCTTCGACGAGTTCGAGGCGGGAGAGGAAGACATCGTCGCCATGCTCCTCGCCTGTGGGCACGTGTTCGTCGTGGACCAAGTGCTGGACGGTCGCGGCGAGCGGATCCGCAACCTGTTGTGGACTGCCGCCTGCGCCCGCGGAGGCTTTCCTGGCGGCATGATCCCCTGGTTTCGAACCGGGGAGCTCACGAAGATCTTCCTGCTCTTCACGCAGACCCGGTTCCGGGACGGGCGGGGCTCACCTCCCGAGTTCTGGGAGGCCATGGTTACGGCCGGGGAACTCCTGGCGACCGAGGACAGCCTGGACCAGGCGGAGGTAACGGCGGGGCTGGAACATTGCCGGACGCAGGCGACCGCTGTCGGTACGGGCTCTCAGATGCTGCCGTGAGAGGAGACGAGGCCCTCAGGTACGTACTCGGGCACCGTGCCGAGCAGTACGTCGATGGCCGCGCGGCCCTTGCCGCCAGCCTCCGGCATGAAGTGGGCGTAGTGGTCGAGGGTGATGGTCGGACTTGAGTGACCGAGCCACCGAGCGAGCGTGACGATGGACTCGCCCGCTTCGAGGAGGACCGAGGCGTAAGTGTGCCGGAGCACGTGGAAGCCGTCCTTGCGCGAAGCCTTCCACCGCGCACCCTTCTCCCGCGCGGGAATGACTCCGGCCGCGGCGAGGGCCGGCTTCCAGGCCTCGTCGTTGAAGATGTTGGCGCGGATGGCATTGCCGTACGTCGTCGTGAGGACGAGCGGGAAGCTCTGCTTCTCCCGGTCGGGCTCCGGTCCGCCCCAGGGGAGTTCGACGTCGACGGCCGGATGGTCGAGGAAGTACGCGGCCAGTTCCGTGGCCACCGACCGGGGCATGTCGACGATGCGCGTCTTGCCACCCTTGGGCAGGGCGAAGTAGAGGCACCCGGAAAGAAGTTGGACCTGCCTGCGCACTCGGATGACGCCGCGTTCGAAGTCGATGTCCCTCGGCGACAGCCCAAACACCTCGCCCTGGCGCAGCCCACACCCCACCGCGACGACGACCGCGATCCGGTAGCGAGGATTGATCACGTCCCGTACCCGCTGCGCCGTTGCCAGCGGCCACGCGTCACGATCCTCGTCGGGGGCCTTCGGCCAACGCACCGTCTTGGCCCGCATCGGGTTGCGGACGAGGCGCTTGTCATCGATCGCGGTCTCGAAGATGTTCGACAGCGAGGTGAGGATCTGCCGGGCGTACCGCGGAGAGCACTCGCCTTCGAGCGTGGCTATGTAGCCGCGCAGGACGGTCGCCGACACGTCGCGCAGCGCCACCGCACCGAGGTGCGGAAGGATGTGGAGTCGTACACGCTCGTCAACTCGCTTGACCGTGCCGGGCGCGCCGCGAACGCCGGCGCGCCAGTGGCGCGTGACGAAGTCCGTCAAGGTGATGGAGCCGTCGCGCGGGTCGACGAACTCGCCTCGTTCGCTGTCGGTGCCGGACCGCCGGAGCCACCCCTTGGCGTCCTCCAGCACGTCGAACGACATGTCCCGGACGCCCGGGATTCCAGCGACACGATATCGGGACCCCTTGCCGTAGCGGGTCGTACGCTCACGCTTCCCGGTGACGGGATCCTTCTTCTTTTTGATCCAACGGTCTTCGATATAGCCAGCCAAAGAATTCCTCGGAGTAAGGGTTGGGCGTAGGTCGGGCGGTAAGGCCGGGCAGATCAGTCAGGTCGTGGCCGGATACCCGGCACGGCGCTGCGGGGCAGCATTCACCGGGCTTAGGGAGGCATTGCTGCGGGAGTCCGCCTGCTCCTGTTCCCGGATCCACTCGTCAAGTGTTTGGATCCGGTACATCACACGTCCGCTCCGCCCCATCCGAAAACTCGGCGGACCTTGGCGACGGTGCCGCCACACGTAAAGGGTGGCGGGCGACAGCCCCAGGTATTCGGCGGCTTCACCCACGTTCAGAAAACCCCTCTCCAGCGGCGACATGCGGGGAGACGTGCGGACATTCGCCAGCAATTCACTGTCACAAGCAACACTTCGCACGTATCGAACCTTCGGGGTCTTCCGTCGGCAACCTGCGGCGACGGACATCGGGCATGACAAGCCCGCCCCCGCTTGCTGTCAGGCAGGTGGAGCGGACTACTTCAATGGTCTGGAGAATCCCCGGTTTGGCTGACCGGGGATCGTCGGGTATAAGCCGGGGCGGCGTCACCGCACACCCCATCCCAGCCCCCTACGTCGCGGGCTGGAGCAGGGCGAGTGGGGAGACACCGAGGGCGGCCGCAATGGCGACGAGGTCATCCACGTCGCAGCGTCGGCGGGTCCGTTCGATGCGGGACAGCATGGTGTTGGTCATGGGGTGGCCGAGCTCGGTCACCCGGGCAGCGAGCTCGCGCTGGGCAAACCCGCGCGAGGTGCGCACGCGCTCGATGGCGCCGGCGGTCCGTTCTCCGGCGGGACCGATTTCCGTAGCTCTTCGGGGCATGCGTCTGTTGTAGCTCGGGTTCCCGGGTTCACGTAATCGCGGAAGCCCAGACATGGGACTTTTGGGGCCCGTTTCGCGGAGAACGAACTGCCGATTCCCGCATAGGCGGCCATTGCGGAGCTACGACCCATCTCGGACCACAGAGGTGTGCACAGCATCAGCGGCTCCGGGCGGCGGAAACATAGATCGCCTCGCCTACTCCGGTCAATGGCTTTCGGGGTGCGACCTTCGCCGCTCTCCCCATGCCGTCGACTTTTTGGTCAACCGGGGATTCGCACTTACTGTGAAGACGTTCGCGATCAGCGATGCGATCTGACACTTTTCGAGTGCGGATTCGCTGGACTTGCGCGGGCCGGGTGTGGCTGTCTTGGCTAAGCACCCCCGACAAAGGAATCGGCTCCCGGCGTTGCAGCGCCGAGAGCCGATGGGAGTCCCTTGTCCAAACCGCCCACTCCTGAACGGATCTGAGGAACGTCTATGCCCAACAGTACGGCCGAAGCAGCCGTCCGCACACCCGCGCCCACCCCGGCGTCGCCGTCCCAGCAGCAGACGAAGGCGGGGCGATAGGCATGGCACGCATCCGCACCATCAAGCCGGAAGCCTTCAGCTCCGAATCGCTGGCCGCCGTCAGCATCACCGCCGAGCGGACGTTCTTCGGCCTGCTCACCCAGGCCGACGACCACGGCCGGTTCCGTGACCAGTCCGCCGTCATCGCGGGCCTCTTGTGGTCCCTGCGCCCCGAACACGGCCCGATCGAGGTGGAAGACGACCTCACCCAGCTCGCCGGCAATGAACTCATCTGCCGGTACGAGGGCGAGGAAGACGGCAAGCGGTACCTGCACATCGTGACCTTCTCCAAGCACCAGAAGGTCAACCGCCCCAGCGGTGTCCGGCACCCGAACTGCCCCTACCACGACGGCGGCCGGGTACCCCTGACTTCACCGCTGGCGCAGGGAGGGCTCCGTGAGCCGTCCGTGCACCATCAGGCACCCGCCCCGGAGCCCGCACCTCATGCCACGTCACCGATCCCCGTATCCGCAGGTCAGGGCGGATTCAGTGAGCCCTCCGTGCAGCATCAGGGGGAGGTGCGGGAGCCTGCGCCGAGCCCTCACGGTCCGGATCTAGGACCTAGGATCATGGATCTAGGATCTCCGTTGGGAGGTGCGAGCGCCCCCGCCACACCCCAGACCGCAACGGCCCAGCAACTGGTCGCCGAGTACGCCGCCGCGTGCGGGAAGCGCCCTCCGGGGAAAGTCCTGGGCCACGTCGGCCGGGAAATCAGCAAGCTGCTGCACGAAGGCATCGACCCGGACCACATCCGAGCCGGAGTCGACCGCATGCGCCTGAAGAGCCTCTACCCGAGTCTGCTGCCCAGCCTGGTCAACGAGGCCATGAACCCGCCCCAGGCCACTGCTGGCGCCCGCAGGGCCCCTCAGCCGTACACCAACCCCGTTGACGCCGAAGCCGCTTACGGAGGCCAGCTGTGACCACCGCGACCCGCGAACCCCAGCGTGCTGGCGCCCTGGCAGCCCGTCTCCAGGCCATCCTCGCTGCCAAGGGCATCGACCCCGACACCGCACCCGCCGGGCACACGGTGGAGCCGGTGACCGCCCTGGAACTCGCCGACCGCCGCATCCCGCCCCGCTACCGCGAGGCACTCGCCACCCAACCCGAAGTCCTGGGCTGGGTGGAGGCGGTCACCGGCGCCGGGCGGAACGGGCCGGCCGGTACCCGGGGCATCGCCTACGGCCCCTCGCTGCTGATCGCCGGAACCACCGGCATCGGCAAGACACATCAGGCCTACGGAGCCGTCCGCTCGCTGCTGGCCGCCGGAGTACGCCTGCGCTGGCAGGCGGTCACCTCCGCCGACCTCTACGCCCAGCTCCGGCCCCGGCCCAACCACGACCCCGAGCGGGAGATCCAAGAGCTCGGCCGGTGCCCGCTGCTGATCCTGGACGACCTCGGCGCGGCCAAGCAGTCCGAGTGGACCGAGGAGCTGACGTACCGGCTGATCAACCGCCGCTACACCGAGATGCTCCCGACCCTGATCACCACCAACCTGCCCATCGCGGAACTCCGCAACGCAGTCGGGGACCGCGTCGCCTCCCGTCTGGCAGAGATGACCACCCGCGTCATCCTCACCGGCCCAGACCGCCGACGCGCCCAGCCGTCAGGCTCCTGACCACCACGGTCCCACCCAGGTCGGTCCCCGTCATCGTGGGGGACCGAACCACTGGCCCGAGCCGTTCGGGGACCGTCCCCATCCAGGTCCCGTCCCCGCCCCAATCACGGTCCCCCAACCCGGTCCCGTCCCGGTCGCGGTCCCGGTCCCCGTCCCAGTCACGGTCCCCGTCCCGGTCCCGTCCCCGGCTGGCAGCGGCCTCCCCCAAGAGGGGACCGACAGCAGTCGAGCGGGGACCGTCCCCTTGATTGCGCTGCGCGCGTCGGGCACCACGGGGACCGGTCCCCAACTCTGTTTCCGCAGGTCAACCCCCTGATATCCCCCGACTCAGTGGCGACCGTCCCCACGGTCCCCGCCATCCGGGACCGACCTTCGACGGTTCGGGGACCGTCAAGTCACGACGTCGGGGACCGTCCCCACCCACGACTACGGGGACCGAGACGGGACCGGTCCCCCACACCCATGCCACTGGGGACCGAGAGCCTCCCGAATCCGGGACCGTCCCGCCCGGTCCCCGGACAGCGCCGACAGCATCTCGCGTCACCAGCGAGCGGTCCCCCAACCGGTCGACCCCGCCCAACAGCCCCTTCACACGACCAGCCTCTACCTCTTCAAGGACACGCATGCACAACCCACCGCACGACCGTCCCACCCACGACGATCACATGCCCTCGGTTCCAGCCTCAGGAGGAGCAAGTTGTACCCAGAGCATTGCTCCCGTCGGGAGCAATGCTCTGGGCTCCCCCGCCCCAGGGGTGGCGGGCGCGGACCGGCACCAGGGGGTGCCGGCCCTTCGGGATGCTGCCGAGGCCGGACCGCACCACGAATCGGAGGGACAGCACGCCTGCCACACCCCCCGCTGCACGCACACCGCCCCAACGACATCGCACGTGCGCCAGCGTGAGCGCCTGCTCGCCGAGAAGAAGCGCATCCACCAGCCCAGTTGCCGCATGAACGACGATGAATTCCAGCTCCTCACCCACGCCGCGGCTGCCTGCCGCATGAGCACCGCCGGGTTCCTCGCCCACTCTGCCCTGAAGGCCGCACGCGACCTCGAACACACCGAAGCCGAGATCGCCACCCACCGGGAGATGGTCAGAGAGCTGTTCGCGCTGCGCCGGGCCCTCGGCCAGATCGGCAACAACCTGAACCAGGTCGCCACCGTCTTGAACTCCGGCGCCGATGCCCCGCACGCCAAGGCGGTCCTCGACGCCGTCCAGCGGACCGCCGAGCGCGTGGACGGCTTCACCCAGCGATACGTAGAGACGGAGGCTCCCACCGGATGATCCCCCGCGTCCACAAGATGGGCACCCGCACCATCGGCCTGATCCGCTACCTCTACGGCCCCGGCACCCACGAGGAACACACCGACCCACACCTCGTGGCGGCCTGGGACAGTCTCGTCCCCGACCCCGGACGCAACTCGAAAGCCACTTACGGGGACCTGCAAAGGCTCCTCGATCAGCCCGTCGAAGCCCTGCCCAAGTCGCGACGCCCCACCGAGCACGTATGGCACCTGTCCGTACGTGCCGCGCCCGAGGACCCGATCCTCAGCGACGAGCAGTGGGGCGACATCGCCCGCCGCATGGTCGCCGCCACTGGCATCGCCCCCGACGGCGACACCGCCGCCTGTCGCTGGGCAGCCGTCCGCCACGCCGACGACCACATCCACATCATCGCCACCACTGTCCGCGAGGACGGCCGCCGGCCCCGCCGCCACAACGAAGCCAAGCGCTCCCAGGCCGAAGCCCGTCTCATCGAAGCCGACTACGGCCTGCGCCGCCTCAACGCCGGTGACGGAACCGCAGCCCAGCGCCCCACCAGTGCCGAACACCACAAAGCCGACCGCCACCAGCGGGAACGCACCCCGAGGGAGGAACTGCGCGAGAGCGTCCGACGCGCGGCGGCCGGCGCCCAGAGCGAGGAGGAGTTCTTCGACCGTCTCAGCCGTGCCGGTCTCCTCGTAAAGCGGCGCGTGGCGCCGTCCGGGGACCTCCTCGGCTACATCGTGGCCCTGCCCGACGACCGCAACAAGAACGGCGAACCCGTCTTCTACTCGGGATCCAAGCTCGCCCCCGATCTCTCCCTGCCCCGTATCCGCGAACGCTGGACCCAACCGGCAGAATCCTCCTCGGACGAGGACGTCTCACCGGAGCTCCCCGCTCTCCCGCCGGTCACCGGCCCTGCGTACGCCCGCCGCCGCGCCACCACTGCGACCTGGCAGGCACTGCTGCTCATCGAGCATGCCGACGAAGGCACGGCAGCAGCCCAGATCGCCGCTGCCGGGGAGGTCCTCGACGCCCTCGCCAAGACCTCCGCCGCCTACACCCACAGAGAACTCCGCGATGCAGCCTTCGCGTTCGAACGGGCCTCCCGCTCCCACGTCCGCGCCGTACGCGGGCACGACCACGCCCTGCGCCAGGCTGCGCACGACCTCGTCCACAGCGGACGGTCCCTCGGCCGCGGAGAGGACGGCGCCACCACCGCCATGCTCATCGACACCGCGTTCTTCCTCGTCACCGCGGCAGCGAGTTGGCACACCAAGAAGCACCACGCCCAGCAAGCCGAAGCCGCCCACCAAGCCGCCGAACACCTGCGCGCCGCCTACGAGATCGCGGCAGTCCAGCCGATGTCCGTGCTCCACCAGCGAGGCCGCTCCCTGCCACTGCAGCGACGACAAGCAGTCGTCCTACGCCAGGCGCTGCCCGAGATTGCCGAACAGGTTCTGGCCGAGCCGGGCTGGCCCGCCCTGGCGGCCACACTCGCCGATGCCCAGGCCGCAGGCCACAACCCAACCCACCTCCTCGCAGAAGCCACGCGGCATCGGGAGCTGGACAGCGCCACCTCCGTCAGCGACGTCCTCGTCTGGCGCCTCCGCCGTCTCGCACACCTGCCTGCCGATCCCGCAGCATCACTCCCCCGGCACGCGCCGACCACACAACCGGCTCTGAAGGCCGCGAACAACGCCTCCCGCCGGCGCTGACGGCATAACGCATCCGTCCGTACATAGCCGACGATCCCCGGTCAGCCAAACCGGGGTTTCTCCGGAGCATTGAAAACATCACCACCGACTCCATCCCGTAAGGAACCCCCCGCATGCCCGAAACCGAACTGCGCATCGAAGTCATTGCCCTGCTGTTGGACGCGGACTTCAAGCTCCGGCCCGACACCAACACCTGGTCCCACAGTGACGGGCGCCCCTTCACCCAGGCCGAACAGGCGACCGCCTTCCAGGCCACGCGCGCCGAACTCGAAGCCGTGGCAGCACTGAGCGCCCGCAACGCCGCGGCTGCCCTCGAGCAGGACAACGCCGTGAAGGCCCTCACAGAGCTCTTGTTCTCGTACTTCGCCAGGCACCCCGAAGCCCGCATGGTCATGGACGTACTCCCGCACATGACCGAGGAAGACCGCGCCGAGTACGAGCGACTGTGCGCCATAGCCGCTCCGGACGGCGGCATATACCTCCCCTACGAGGACTGACAGGCCCCAGCGCAGCACCCTGCGCCCGGTGGCGGGTACCTCCCAGCCACCGGACGGCGGCATTCCTCATGCGGAAATCCGCTACGCCCTACCCACTGGCAGTCGCAAGATCAGTGGCGGGCGTCGCCTGCCGCGAGGAACGGGGCCAAGAGGTCGACGGCTTCCTTCCAACGGAAGCGGTCGGCGCCGCCGCCGGACTTCGGGCGGTGAGGCTCGTAGCTGCCGACCAGAACACCCATCTCGCGCAGCTCGGCGAGGCTGCGCCGGTACGCGCGGTGGGCCGCGAGGGCGGTGTTCACGTACGGCAGGACGGCGGTGGGGATGCCCATGCCCGGAGCCTCGCAGAGGATGCCGAGGGCGAGGTTGTCCGCGAAGCCGGCCGCCCACTTGTTGACCGTATTGAAGGTGGCCGGGGCTACGGCGATCGCATCGGCGGGTGGGAAGGACCGTGCGTCGCCGGGCGCGCGCCAGGCGGAGCGGACGGGGTAACCGGTCCGGTCCTCGATCGCGGACACGTCGAGGAAGGGAAGACCCTGCGGGGTGGCGACGACGCCGACGTCCCAGCTCTGCTCGTGCGCGGCGTCGATCAGCTTGCCGACGTCGCCCGCGTTCCCGGCCGCGCAGACGACGACATACAGGAAGGGCTTTCGCTGCGGCTCGGTCACGCGGGTACTCCCAGTCGGCGGCTGAAGTGGTGGAGCTCTGGCAGCGTACGCCGACGGTCGCGCGCCGCCATGTCGGCGACCAGGTCCCGGACGGCTGGTCGCCGTACCTCCTGGGCTGCGCAGGTCTCCGCGATCCGCAGGGCCTGGTAGCCGTCGGCGAGGCGGCCCTGCTGTGCGTAGGCACGGGCGGCTTCCACCCATAGGGCGGCCCGGCGCTCGGGAACCGGGATGTGGCGGCGCATGAGCGGACGGGCGATGTCGATGGCGACGCCCGCGTCGCCGAAGGACACGGCCGCGCTGACCTCGTGGAGGGCCACGTTGGTGGGGCTGAAGTTGGCCCAGGCGTCGGGGTGGTCCAGGGCGACGCACTTCGCCACCGCCTTGGCCTCGGCCAGGAACTCAGCGGTGGCAGCGCGGTCCCCGGCCCAGCTGGCTGCCGTGACTCCGCGCAGTAGCAACAACCCCAGCACGGAGAGGTGGTGGTGGGGCTGCCGGTCGTACGCGCCGGCGAGTTGTGAAGCCGTGTGCTTGATCAGTGTGACGGCCTGGCCAGCGTGCTGTTCGCGGACCAGGACGTGCGCGTGGAGGCGGACGCTGGCAGCGAGGACGAGCGGATCACCCGAGCGTTCGGCCTCGGCCATCGCGCGCCCGACGGCGAGCCACGCCGTGCCGGGGTCTCCCTGCTTCAGCAGGAGGCTGGCCGAGGTCTGGTAGGCCGTGGCTAGGAAGCGAGGAAGCTCCTCGGCCTGCGGGGAGTCGGCGATGCAGTGGCGAAGATCGGTGATCAGGCCGGGAAGGGCCCGCTCCAGCTCCGCGTAGTCGCAGGTGCTCCAGAGGCGCCGGATGGCCGTTGTCCGGTTTCGTAGTTCCCGGGAGTTCGGCGCTTCCGTCGTCGGCGCCGTCGGCATCCCGGGCAGGAGTGCCTGGACTAGCGCGGGGTGCGCAGCCGTCGGCGCGACCGAGGCTGTGAGCGCGGTGACGCTGGCGGCAAGGAAGGTACGGCGACGCAGCATTTCCTCTGTCTCCGGATCGTGGGGATCGGCTTCCGGGGCAGCCTCCGCCAGACCGAGTCGGTCCGGGGGAATGCGCAGGATGCGGGCGACGTCGCGCAGAACCCGGATGTCGTCCGTTCCGCGTCCGCCCTCCAGCCGGCTGATCTTCGACTGGTGGTATCCCAGCTCGCCGGCCACGTCCGCTTGTGAGCGGCCCTGTAAGACCCGAGCCCGGCGGATCAGTTCACCGATCCGGTGCGCCTCGCCCTGCGTATCGACCATCTCCGCCACGGCCCTTTCTGCCGAGACCGATCCTGCCTGCTCAACCGAGCCTAGCTGCAACGAACTTGCCCGCCATGCACAACGTGCATGAACGATGCAGGGGCTGCGCGGCACATCGCGCAGCCGCCTCCTGACCCGCTTGCCTGGTGGAACCGCACCCCTCCAGGAGGCTGCTCATGGAAGTGCACGAGGTCACGCTGACCGTCACGAGTACGCCCGAGGGCGCCGCTGGTGCCCGGCACCAGGTGATGAACGAGATCAGGGGCTGGCGCTCGGTCATCGGCACCGACGGCATGTGCGTGGCAGAGGTCGTGGCCGGCGAACTGCTGGCGAACGCCGTTCAGCACACGGGAAACGAAGCTGCTTCCGTAACCGCTCGCCTGCTCGGGAGCCGACTGCGCTTCGAGGTCCGCGACCGCAGTTCCGTCCTCCCCCACGCACGCCCATCCCCTACGGACGCCGAGGACGGCCGCGGGCTGCTGATTATCAACGCTCTCGCCGACCGGCACGGCGTCGACCACAGCACCGGCGGCAAATCCTGCTGGGCCGAGCTCGATCTGTCCGTACCTACTCCGGTCACGCCATCCATCACGCAACCTCCCCTGCAAAGGAGTTGAACATGGCACCCACTCAGGCCCTTGCGCCGAGCGCGGAGGTCATCGCCGTACGTCCGGGGAGGCCCCTCTCCGGGTCGGTCACCGTCGACGGCTCCAAGAACGCCGCCCTGCCGTTGCTGGCCGCCGCAGCAGCCGTGCGCCGGACCATCCAGCTGGAGAACGTCCCCGCCAGCGCCGACGTCCACTGGATGCTCACCTTGATCCAAGGGGCGGGCTGGCACGTCGCCCGAGCCGTGGGACGACCCGACAGCGTGGTGATCATGCCCCCTGACGCCGTACCTACGGACCTCGACCTGGCTCCGGCCGCACGGATCCGCGCGTCGTACTACCTGGTGCCCGCGCTCCTTGCCCTACAGGGGAACGCCCGTCTGCCCTGGCCCGGGGGATGCCGGATCGGGGAGCGCGGCATAGACCTGCACTTCAAGGTGTACGAGGCGTTCGGCGACCGTGTCGCCGTCCAGGATGAGGGCTACGACGTCGAGGCCGGTCGACCCGCCACCGGAACGGTCTCCCACACGTTGCCGTTCCGGTCGCGAGGTGCGACGGTCGTCGCCGTCCTGCGTGCGGTCGTCGCGGGCCGTGCGCTGCGCCTCGGTCGGCCGAACCTGTCGCCGGAAGTCCTCACCGTGCTGGACGCCCTGCGCTCGGCGGGATGGGAGGCCCGAGCCGGCGAACAGGTCCTGGACCTGAGCCCGGCAGTGACATCACCGGCCGAGATGCCGGCTTGGCGCGTTCCGGGCGACAAGATCGAGGCAGGCACCCTGGCCTGCGCCGTTGCCGCCACCGGTGGGACCGCGCGCATCGAGGGCGTCCAAGGTCGGGATGTGGTGCCGTTGCAGGCAGCCCTGCAACGGCTGGGCATCCCCACCGCGGTACGGGAGGACGTCCTCCTGGTCGACGGGAGCGCCGCCCAGCCCACGGGCCGTCCCCTTCGCGCCATCGCCACACTCGCCACCGGCGGCCTGGACGCCGACTTCGAACCTCCCTTGATGGCACTGGCCCTCGGTCAGCCCGGGACACACCTGTTCGCCGACTCCATCAATCCCGGCCGCCACGGAAACCTGCTGCCCCAGCTGGCCCGACTCGGCGCGAAGATCGAGGAGATCTCCCCCACCGAATGCCGGCTGACCGGCCCACAACGCCTCACCGGAGCCGGGGTCGAGGCCACCGACATCCGCACCGGCTCCGCGCTCATGGTCGCCGCGCTGACCGCCCGCGGCATCACCACCCTCGGCGGAGTCGACCAGCTCCGCCGCGGCCACGCCGACCTGCCCGGCAAGCTCCTCCACCTCGGCGCCGACATCTGCGAGGTCGCGCCATGACCACCGCCCGTTCCCTACGGCAGATCATGGCCACCACCGACGTCCACTCCGCCCTCGGCGCCGATAGCCCCCTGCTCGGGCACCTCCACCAGGCACGCACGGACAGCCTGCTGGTGGACTGCGGCGACTTCTTCGAGGGCACCGGGTACTACCGCCTCGGCCGGGGCGCACTCGAACGAGACATCCTGCTCGCCCTGTACGACGTCATCGCTCCCGGGAACCACGGCTGGCCGCACTACTTCGAGCCGGGCCTCCACCAGCGGACCGTATGCGCCAACGTCGTCGAGGACTCCACCGGCAACGCGCTCTTCCGCCGTCTGCGCATCGTGGACATCACGGGCCGAAGGACGGCCGTCACGGCCGTGATCGGCCAGCAGGCATTCAAGTCAATCCCGGCCGGGCAGCGGTCCGGCCACCGCTTCACCGATCCCGTCCACGCTCTGCGCGAGCTGATGCTCGCGCACCACCACGAGGTCGACTCCTGGGTCCTCCTCAGCCACTCCGGCTTCGAGCAGGACCTCCAGCTCGCCGAGGCGTGCCCCTTCCTCGACGTGGTCTTCGCCGGCCACTGCCACAGCGAACACACCGGACCCGAACGGGTCGGCAGCTCCCTCGTGCTCAAGGGCCGGGAACTCGCCGTCGGCTACGCGGTCGCCGAGCACTCCCCCGAAGGCTGGGTCGGACGGACCGCCCGTTTCCCAGACACCTCGGGATCCGTCCTGCCGACCGAGCTGGCCTCCGTCCGTGAACAGATCGCCTCCATCGACGCCCAGCTGGCCGAGCCGTTGGGACGTCTCGTAGCGCCCTATCGGAACAAGCCTCTCGACCGCCACGCCCTGCTCCGTGAACTGGCCGACCGGTTGCGCAGCGGGCTGGGTAGCGAGGCGGTCGTCCTCAACGAGACCGCCGTGCGCACGACGCTGCTGGGCGAAGTCCTCACCGCGGGAGATCTGCTGGCCATCGAGCCGTTCGACAACAGCCTGGTCGAGGCCCAGGTCGCGCCGGCCTTCCGTAACGACCCCGCTGCACTGCTGACTCACCTCGCCGAGCGGGCAGGCCCCCTGATCAGTTCCCCCGATCCGCTCCCCGCCGGGCTGGCGAGCGTGCTGACCACCGACTACCTGGCCGACACCTGTCTCGGCAGCCGAGCCCACCCCGCCGGCCTCAGCCTCGGATCGGCGATCAAGAGCATCCTGACCAACGGAGACGACCAGTGATCCTCACCGGACCCGAGATCACCTCCGCCTCGAAGGACGGACGGCTGCGCATCTCCCCCTTCACGCCGCCCCAGGTCAACCCGAACAGCTACAACGTCCGCCTGGGCGGGACCCTGCTCACCTACACCGACCAGGTACTCGACACCCACCGACCAAACCCCACCCGTCGCACAGAGATCGGCGACGAGGGCCACGTCCTGCAGCCCGGCGAGCTGTACCTCGGCCACACCCTGGAGGAGGTGGGATCCGACCTCTTCGTCCCCCTGCTCTTCGGTCGCTCCTCCGTCGGCCGACTGGGGCTGTTCGTCGAGATCACCGCGCCCATCGGTGACATCGGCTTCCACGGCCAGTGGACGCTGATGCTCACCCCGACCCGTCCCGTGCGCGTCTACGCCGGGATGAAGATCGGGCAGATCATGTTCTTCGTCTCCGAGGGCGCCATCGATCTGTACGAGGGCAAGTACCAGGCTGCCTCCGGGCCCCAGCCCTCCTCGTACTGGCGCGACCTCGACGGTACGGCGGTGACCTCGTGATCCTCACCGGACCGGCCATCGCCGCCGCCCGCCAGGCGGGCCGCATCACCATCGACCCGTACGACCCGGATCGCCTGTCCCCCAACGCGTACGACTGGCGCCTGGGCAGCACGCTCCGCGTCTGCGAGGGCGACCTCGACGCCGCCAGTCCCACCGCCTTCTCCGAACTCACCCTCCCCGACCACGGCTACGTCCTGGCGCCGGGCCACCTCTACCTCGGCCACACCCTGGAGCGGACCGGCTCCGAGACGTACGCCCAGCTCCTCAACGGGGACCGGACCATCGGCTCCCTCGGCATCTGGGTCCACGTCTCCGCGCCGCTCGGGCACCAGGGCCACGCGATCCGCTGGACCCTGGAGATCCGAGCCACCCGCCCCGTACGCGTCCGGCCCGGCATGACCTTCGGCAAGCTCGTCTTCCTCCGCACGCACGGCTCCCCGGCCAGCTACCAGCAGCACGGCCTCAAGTACCGCACCAGTGAGGGCATCGAGACGTCCCGCCTCTACGAAGAGAACCCCGGAGGTCGCCGGTGAACCGCGTCGTCGCCACCGCCCTCGACCTGCCGTTCCCCAGCCCCGGCGGAAGCGTCGAACTCTTCCTCGACCTCTACGCCGGCGCCCAGCCCGCCATCCCAGCCCGCGCCTTCATGCTCGCTCCCGACGGCCCCCAACCTCGCACCCCGGCCGGCATCGACCTGCTGCACGCGTCCGGCAAATGCATCGCCGGCCACGCCTTCAGCCGGTACGTCACCAACCTGCGCCACGCCATGACGGCCGCCCTCGACCCGCGCCAGATCAGCGTGCTGCACCTGCACCACCTGGCCTTCGGCGCCACCCCCGCCCTCCTGCGTGCCCTACCCGCCCACCCCCGGATCGCCTTCGTCCACGGCACCGACCTCCTGCACGCCGAGAACCACACCACGCAGCTACGCGTTCTCCGCGAGACCGCCTCCGCTGCCGACGCGATCGTCGTCCCCACCGGCGCCATGGCCGACCGCCTGCTCAAGCTCGCCCCCAAGACGGACAGGCGCAAGATCGAGAAGATCCCCTGGGGCATCCCCGACCGCCTCCTCACCGACCCACCGCCCCGGCCCGCCCGACGTTCCACCAGCCACCTGCGGATCCTCTTCGCAGGCCGCCTCAGCTCCGAGAAGGGCCTCGAACCCCTCCTCCAAGCCGTCGCGGCCACCCGCTCGGTCGAGCTGAGCATCGCCGCCCCGCGCGCCCAGTTCCTCGACCTCGCCCCGGTCGTCCGCAAGCTCGGCGTCCGCGTCCGCTACCTCGGCTGGTTCCGCCGCCCCCAACTCTGGAAGGCCTTCGCCGACCACGACGTGCTCGCCGTGCCCTCCACCACCCTGGAGGCCATGGGCCTCGTCGCCCTCGAAGCCCAGGCCTGCGGACTCCCCGTCCTCTACCAACCCGTCCCCGGCCTCAGCGAAGCCCTCTCCGGCACCGGCCTGGCCACCGACTTCACCAACCCCACCACCGCAGCCCACGACCTCCACCGCCTGCGCACCACCCCCGGCCTCCTGGAGATGCTCCGCGCATCCGGCCGCACCAACGCCGCCCGCTTCCCCCTCAGCGCCACCGCCACGGCCATCACCGACCTCGGCCGGCGACTCGCCTGACACCACCCGTGGCGCAGCCAACACCACCCCGACCGCATCACTAACCTGGCCAGCGGACCACCCGCGGCCCACGACGATCGGGAGACCATGACCCACACCACCGACCGGATCGAAGACCTCCTCCAGACCGGCGTACGCGACGAGGTCTACCCCGGCGCGGTGTGGGCGGTCGGGAACGCCGATGGCATCGAGGCCAGTGGAGCCGTCGGCCTTCTCGACCCCGGCCACCCGGACGAGCCCCTGCAGCTGGACACCGTCTTCGACGTGGCCAGCCTCACGAAGATCCTCGCCGTCTGGTCGACGATCGGCACCCTGGTCGAAGAGGGCAAGCTCCAGCTCCACACTCCGCTGGGAACCTTCTGGGACGAAGTCGCAGGCCACCCCCTAGCCCGGGCCACGGCCCACCACCTGCTCACGCACACCGCCGGCCTGCCGCTGCGCGCCAACCTGAAGAACCTCTACGGCACCGACCCCCAGGACATCCGCGACGGCGTCCTCCACGAGGCCCTCCACCGCACGCCGGGCGAAGCCGTCGAGTACACAGACCGCGCCGCCCTCGTCCTCGGCTACCTCGCCGAACACCTCTCGGGTCAGCCCCTGGACCAGCTCGCGACCGACCGCATCTGGCACCCCCTGGGCATGACACAGACCCGCTTCAGCCCGCTCACCGATGCCGAGACGGCCCGCTGCGCCCCCACCGAGTACGACGAGGCCACCGGCACCCACCTCAAGGGCACCGCCCACGACTTCTCCGCCCGCCTCCTCGGCGGCGTCTGCGGCATCGCCGGCGCCTTCTCCGTCCTCGACGACCTCGCCCTCTTTCTCCGCCACATGCTCAAGCCCAGCCCGGCCGCCTTCGGCCCCAGCTGGATCAAGGAATCCCTCCGCGTCCAAACAGGCGCTCTCACCCCCGCCCGCGGCCTCTTCTGGCACCCCGCCCCCGGCACCGACCCCACCGAGGACATCTGGGTCCACTACGGCTTCACCGGCACCGGCATGTGGATCAGCCACACCCGGGGCCGCTGGGCTGTCCTCCTAACCAATAAGCTCCGCTTCAACCGCGACCGCGAGCCCTTGGCTGGGATCCGCAACACCTACTGTGCCTCCGCCTTCTCATAGACGAGGTGTACGAAAACCCCAACTGTCGGCGGCCAGTGGCACAATTCAGCCATGTGGAACAACGAAGAGTTCCGTATGGCAGAGGGTGCCCACGTAGTCGGACACCAAGGCGATTCCTTCGAGATCCAGGTCACCGTCCCCACCGACGACGACGGGTTTCTCGGCCGCGAGTGCCCGCACTGCACGATGACCTTCCGTATCGACGCAGACGACTACGAACGGCTTCCAGACAATCTGACGCTGTGGTGCGTCTACTGCGGCCACCACAGCGGCCATTCAGACTTCATGACCACGCAGCAGCGGGAACGTCTGCTGCGTGTCGCCGAGGACCTGGGCACCCAGATCGTCAGCCGGTCACTTCACGACATTTTCGGCGGCCTCGCCCGCAAGAGCTCGCGAGGAAGCCCGGTGACCTTCTCCTACAAGCCCGGGAAGCCCTTCTACCCCAGGCCTCTTCCGGGTATCGACGAGGAGCGCCTGGTACGGATCCGAACCTGTCCCGGCTGCCGGGTCAAGTACGCCGTCTTCAGCGAGCACCGCTACTGTCCTGTCTGCGGCGAATTGCCAGCGGCGTCGCTCGCGTTCGATGCTCTACAGGCCGATACCGCTCGCCTAGACGCACTCGAAGCGATTCCCTCGGATGTCAAGGCTGCCCTTCGTGAGCAGGGAGTGTTCTCACGCAACTGGGTGGACACCATCGAGAACGTGGTGGGAGTCGTCGAAATCCTGGCGTCCTCCCTGTTCAAAGCTTCCGTGCATGACGCAGATGCCCGGCTCCGCGGAAAAGGCAACGTCTTCCAGCGGTTGGAGGACATGGCCGTGCTCTTCACCGACGCCGGCTTTCCGGATGTACGGGCCTCGCTCGCATCGGACACCTGGGACCGCCTCCTCTCGACCTGGGCAGCACGTCACGTCTTCACGCACAACGATGGCGTGGTCGACCCGAAGTACCTGACCCGCGTCCCCCGCACACCCCTCCGTGTCGGACAGCGCCTCACCCTCGACGACCCGACATGCCGCCGCGCGATCGAGGACACGACCTTGTTGTGCACAGCGCTGACCGAGCTGACATCGTGAAACCATGACCACTCTTCGTGGGGACTGACTTCAGCGCCCGGCTACCAGGGGGAGTTACTCGTACGTCTCTTTGCGCAGGGCGCGATGACGCCGGTCGCCCTGACCAGCGCCGTTCACCGCGTTAAGAGACGGGAGCGCCGCACCGTTGTTCCACAGTCCAAGATGATCACGGTGGACGGCCACGACATCGTTCTGCAGGGCACAGCGTTCGGCAGGTCCGCTGAAGTACGCGGTGGTGACGAAGACGGCAACTTCGGCCTTGAAGTGCACCTGCGAGCCAAGGAGGTTACGGACCTCTCCATTGGAGATCTTCCGTTTTGGGTTGTACCGCTTGCACTGGATCACCATCGTGCGGCCATCGGGCAGCCGTCCGCGCACGTCGGCACCGTTATCCCCTGTGCCGCCGACGCGGCGGACATCCGTACAGCCGTCCCGCCTGCAGAGGTCGGCCACGAAGTCCTCGAACTGCGTGCCGTCCATCACGTCGACCTCGGCGAGCGTCCGATGGCCCGCCCTGACGGCGTCCTCGTGGCGCCACCGCCGATCGTCGCCCCGGACCATGCGGTCCGTCTTCCACAACCACCGGCCTCCACCGCCGACCGCGCCGAGGACCAACAATCCCACTGCATAGGGCCAGATCGTCGACCAAAACGTCACGAGCAGCGCCAATGCGATGACGCCACTCCAGGCACCCGCCTTGAGCCAGGCTTCCCGGCGCTTCCGCGATGCCGACCGACGCTTCTTGCGTGCTGCCACCCAATTCCTCCCCGCCTCCGAGTAGCAGTCTCGGCAAGACGACGCGTGTCAGTAAGGGCGCCCGTCGGCCATGGCTCGTTCCCCGCGATCTCCCGCGATGCAGCCCTGCGGCCAGCGAGGCAGCCCTGGGGGAGACGGTTGCCAGCGCGCCACGCCCGGCGATGGGGACCTGCATCGTCATGTGCCCGCATACGCCCTGTGTGCGCCCCTCTTGCAGCACGTAGCTTGCGACGTCGGTCTGACCCGTGGAAGCCGTAGGGGGAACAGGTTGAAGCCAGCCGCTGACGTACTCAAGGATCTCGTCCAGCCGTCGAACATCTCGATCCACTCCAGTTCGGCCCTGGTCGGCAGCGTCGACGACGCCGCAGCCGAGGATGACAAGGCGCGCGAGCAGAAGGAACTCGACCAGCTCCGGCGAAAGCCCGAACTCAGGCCCATCCCCGCGAAGGAGCTGGACCGGACCGTTCAGCTGACGCCCTGGGATGTGCTACACATCCTCGGCCAAGGCATCGCCCTCTCACGGCGGGGCGCCAGCCGTGGACTCGCCGAGCACTGGGGTTCCCTGAAATACAGCCAGGCTCTGGCCGGCAGCATCAACTCGTTCATGACGCTCTCCGCGGAGGGCCGGGAAACGGCCGACTACTACAAGGCGATCCAGTCCGGGGAACTCGGGACCGGCTTCGCCCTGACCCTTGCCCGGCAGCTCCTGAGCCGCCGCTACCCGGACCACTCGGTCTCGATCGTCCCCGCGGACACTGCGCTGCGGGCCGGCTGGGCTTTGACCAGTCGCGACGCGGGCCATCGATCTGGCTACCGCTACCGGCCACAGTTCTTCGCCGAGATATGGAAGCCCGGAGAGGCGCCGAGGGTCCTTCCGATCGCCTGCAAGGGCAACCACAGCAACGCCGCCGCCTCTCACATCCAGCTCGCGTCCGCTTCTGCGCACGTCGAGGCGGTGCACATCGGCCCGTGGAACGAGACACCGGCCCTCGTGTTCAGTACGGAACTCCCCACCGAAGGCGTGCTCACGGTGCACGCCTTGCAGGCCCGGGGAACTGGTGGCCGACTGACCGGCTCGATGGATGCCGCCGATACCTGTCTGGACCACCGTCTTGAGGACGCGAACAACTTCCCGGGCATCCAACCGCTGGCCGAGGGCGAGCGGAAACCGGAGTCGCAGCTCGGCTTCCACGTACAGCCCGAGCACTATGCCTGGTTCCGGCAGGTCCTCGCCCGAACCGCGGCGGCCGGACTGACCGCCTTCGCTGGCGATGGCGCCGCTACGGCCCAGTACCTGACCAAACGGCAAGGCCAGCGCCACTTCACCGACCCCACCCACGCCGCCACCGACAGCGTCCAGGACGCGAACCAACGACTCCTCGACATCGACTTCGTTGGCACCGACCACGTGTTCCGCCTCAACAGGACCCGGGTCGAGGCCTTCTCCGGGGTCGCGAACGACCTCTTCCGCCACCTCGCGAAAGGCCGCGTCGAGCAGTACCGCACGGAAATCCACGCCCAGCGGAAGAGCTGGCCCCTCCTAGCCTGGGATTCGGAGTGGGACGGCCCCGTATCCGTCCACCAGGACGGCTCTGTGCTCGCCATGCGGGTGTTGCCACAGGCCTGAGGGCCCGCATGGCCGGTGTCGCTCCCTAGAAGCAAGGGGGCGACACCAAGGGAGGGGATGACGCCGACGACGCTTCGCGTCCTGCTACCAGCCCTCGACTGTTCAGAGTGCCGCCCGCCGCCTTGGTAAGCACCCAGAAGGCCCTATTCCGTCAACCGAGCCGCCTTACGCCCTGTCCTCCCCACCCATGCGCCTTTAGATGGACTACGCCATCGGGGCTGCCTGGAACTCGCTCGCGCAACCAACTCTCCCGAGCTCCCGGCTTGATTGCCCCCAGATACGTAGAGCGTCGGGGCACCGCTACCGAAGGTCGGCGGATCTCCACGAGGAACTCGCTGGGATCAAGGTGATTCAGCCCAGATGAAGCTCATATTTCGCCATTTTCCAGAGACAGGTTGCCCCTGCTACTGCTCATCCCGATCCTGGAACGTTCGCCACCAGCCGGGAGGAGAAAAGTGAACGTACCGCGACGTCACGCGAAGAACCCCGACGTCATCGGCCAGACTGCCAGTCTGATCGGCTTCCTCAAGGAGGTCGTGCAGAGCAGCAACCAACGACTTCGTGATGACCGCCGCTCAAGGGAGCGGTTATGGCTGGTCGCCATGCCCCCCTCGGTACGACGCCCGTCCGACCGACTCGACGGGCTGCTGTTCACGCTTGACCACGTTCCGCAGACATCGCCGCCCCCACTCCCGGATCTGCTGGATGGATGGGTGTCCACGGAACGCTGCCAGGACGCGGACGGCGGTGACCCGCCGCTTGAAGATGAAGGACCGGGGCAGGAACTCGTGCCCGCAGCGGACGGCAGCCAATCCTGGGAACAGGCGGCGGAGCAGACCGTCCGCCGAGAGGATGCGGACGAGGTACTCCGAGCCTACGGTCCCTGGCTAACGCGCTGGCGGAAGTGGGCGGAGAGGGAGCGCGCGGAGCGAGCCCTTCGGGAGCTGTACGACCAGGTCTACGGGTGGCACCAGAAGCTGACCCAGCAGGATGATCAGCTAGAACTCGTGCTCGCCACAGGGCTCTTGACTTGGAGCGATCCACGTGGTGACGCCATTCACCGTCACCTGCTTACCCACCGCGTGGAGACCTTGGTAGACCGGAAGACCGCCAGGCTCACAGTGCGGCTCATGGCCGAGGGAGCCGTGCGGCTAGAGGACCAATCATTCCTCGACACCGATGACGGCTGGGCGCCCGAACGCTCGGCCGCGCTCACCGAGGAGATCGCGGCCCAGTCACTGCACCTGCTTGGATCTGAGGCCTTGGAGCAGTTGGCCCAGTGGCAGGAGCGGGTACTGCAACGGCCCGTGTCCTTCAGTGCCGAGTGGCAGCCGCCCCGCGAGCCCGAAGCAGGCGCGCGTCTCACGTACGCTCCCGCACTTGTGCTGCGTCCACGGGACCGCAATGCTCTGCTGGGCTTCTACGACCGGATCGCGGACAGCGTGTCCTCCGAGGGACACGCGCCTCTGGGCCTCGCCCAGCTGGTACTGCCGCTGAACTCCGAAGAGCGCGTGAACTGGGACGGCCGCGAGATTCCGCCCCTATTCGGGGACGACCCGCTCTTCCCAGGAAAGACCAACGAACGTCAACGCAGTGTCCTGCGGCGGCTGGAGCACGACACGGGCGTGGTGGTTCAAGGCCCACCGGGCACCGGCAAGACCCACACGATCGCCAATCTGGTCTCCGCGCTGCTGGCGCAGGGGCAGAGGGTCTTGGTGACCAGCGCCCGCGACCAGGCCCTGACGGTCCTGCGGGACAAGCTTCCTCCCGCCGTACGGGACCTGTGCGTCCTCCTGCTGAGCTCGGCACGGCAGGACGGGGCGGACGAGCTGGAACGCACGGTCAACGCTCTCACCGATCAGGTCGCCGCGAGTGACCCTGAGCAACTGCAGGACGAGATCCATCGACTCTCCGCCCGCCGGGAGGAGGTGCGGGGAAGGATCAGCACGCTCACCGAGCAGGTGATCGCACTACGGGAGGCCGAGGTCTACCGGCACCCGGAGATCGCACCGGGATACGCCGGCACTCTCGCCGCAATTGTGCAGCGTGTGCAAGAAAGCGCCGGACATCACTCCTGGATCGGTCTTGTGCCGGCTGACGGCCCGACCCCGTCTGTCCCTCCGCTGTCCCCCACGCAAGCGGTGGAACTGCTGAGCCTGCTGCGCGACGGTGCGGCTGAGCCACGCGCCGGTGGCACTCTGCCAGACCCCGACGACCTCCCCTCCCCCGAAGCCTTGGCCCAGGCACTCTCAGCCAGCCGCGTCACCAACGAGGGCCTGTCCTCTGGGGCGGTCCGCATCCGCGGCGATCTTGCCAGGCTCGACAGCTCTGTCACCGATGAGCTGACCTCTCTCGTGGATTCCTGCCGTACGGCTCTGCACCACCTGGGTCTGTCTCCGCAGGCCACACAATGGGATGAGGGCAAGTGGGCCACCAAGGCCCTCACCGACCGACTCTCCCGTGAGAACCTCGCGCTGTGGCGTCGCGTGTCCGGACTTGCCGATCAACTCGTCGACATCTCAGAACGGCTGAACGAACAGGGGATGACGCGCGTCACCGTGCCCGGGCAGCTCTCCACGGAACAAGGGGATGCGATGCTCACGGCGGGTTCTGCGCTGCGCGAGCACCTCGTCTCGGGTGGCAAGCTGCGAGTCCGCGGCAGCTTCCGTGCCTCGCGGGCGCAGAAGGCCGCGCAGGACCTCCTCGACTCGTGCACTGTGAACGGTCACTCACCCGAAACGCTGGAGGATCTCGACGCCGCCCTTGCTCACCTCCGCGCCCGCTCCGCCGTTGCCACGCTTGCGGAGCGGTGGGGCCAAGTGCAGGTGCCCGTATCCGAAGGGCCGCTGGAAGTTCGGCTGGCGTCGCTGACGGAGGCGTACGCACGCCTGGAACATGTCGACACGTTCGGCGCCGGCCGCGAGCGCATCGACGAGCTGCTCGTACATCACGGGATGCACATCGCTCTCACTTCCAAGTCGGCATGGCAGGACTTCGCCGGCGCCCTCTCTGCGGTCTCCGACCGACGAGCGGCGGACGAGGCTACGGCCCAGTTGCTTGCTTGGGAGGAGCAACTGCGCACACCGGTAGATGGCTCCCACCCCACCACCGAAGCTGTGGCCGCCGCCCAAGCCGTTCGGGAGCAGGACGTCGACCGATACGCCAAGGAACTTGAGGCGCTGCGCGAGGCTCATCGGCGTGAACACCGCCGGCGTCGGTGCGCCGTGCTACTCGAAAGCGTCCGCCGGGCCCACCCGCTGCTCGCGGACCAGCTGACGCACGACCCTGGCGACCGGGCATGGGAAGCTCGCCTGGAGTCTCTGGCGGAGGCGTGGGCCTGGGCCGTGGCCTCGGCCTTCGTCCACCGTCAGCGCACACCGGGACGCGAACGTCAGATCGAAGGCGAACTGGCTCAGTGTGAACGTCATCTGGAGGACATCACCGGTGAACTCGCTGCCACGTGGGGAAGGTGGCACTGTCTGCACCGCATGACGCAAGAGCAGCGGTCAGCGCTCCAGGCGTACCGCAACCACATGTCCTCGTACGGCAAGGGCAAAGGGCGCGGTGCGGGCCGCTACCGTGCCGCGGCATACGACGCCATGAAGACGGCGCAGGAAGCGGTTCCCGCGTGGGTCATGCCCATCTCCCAGGTCGCCGAGATGGTGCAACCGAGGCGGGACGCGTTCGACGTCGTCATCGTCGACGAGGCTAGTCAGGCCGGCATGGACGCCTTGTTCCTGCTGTGGCTGGCGCCCCGCGTCATCGTCGTGGGGGACGACAAACAGTGCGCGCCCCCACTCAGTGGCATGGGCCGGCACCAGGCGATCCATGACCGGCTCGTCTCGCACCTGCCGGACATGCCGCCGAGGCTGCGCACGCTGTACGGACCTTCCACCAACCTCTACCAGCTCCTGTCCACCTTCTTCCCGAAGGTGATCCGGTTGGAGGAGCACTTCCGTTGCATGCCGGAGATCATCGGCTGGTCTTCGCAGACCTTCTACAACAACAAGCTGCAGCCTCTGCGCCAGTACGGCGGTGAGCGCCTCGACCCCCTCGTGACCCACTTCGTCGAAGGGGCCGTTACCCAGGGGCGCGACAGCAGGATCCGCAACCCGAAGGAGGCCGAGGCCATCGTCGACTGCCTGGCCAGGCTCGTAGCGGACCCTGACTACCGCGACCGGACCATGGGCGTCATCACCCTTCAGGGGTCGATCGGTCAGGTCAAGCTCCTGGAAAAGCTCATCCAGGAACGTATCCCGGCGCCGATGCTTGAACGCCACCAGATTCGTGTGGGCAGCCCGGCGTCGTTCCAGGGAGACGAACGGCACGTCATCCTGCTGTCGATGGTCGTCACCGATCCGCCGCGCATCACGGGAGGTTCCCGCAGCGAACGACAGGCATACAACGTCGCCGCGTCCCGGGCACAGGACCAGATGTGGCTCTTCTACTCGGTACCGCCGGACCGATTGAAGAGGGAGGACATGCGACTCAACCTCCTGTCCTATATGGAGAACCCGCCATCGGTACTTGCCGGCTCCGAAGACATCGGAGAGGTGGTGGGCGATGTGCCGCAGAAGCCCTTCGAATCGCTCTTCGAGCAGCAGGTCTACCTGCACCTGAAGGCCCGCGGATATCACGTCGTCCCGCAGTATCCGGCAGGGAACAAGCGCCTCGACCTCGTCGTCGTAGGGGCACGTGGGCGCCTGGCCGTGGAGTGCGACGGCGACCGGTATCACTCGACACCCGAGCAGATCCGGCATGACCAACGGCGCGACCGTGAACTCCAACGCGTCGGCTGGACGTTCTGGCGGATTCGCGAGAGCGAGTTCCGATTCGGCCCTGAGGAGGCATTGTCCGGCCTATGGGATGAGCTCGAACGACTTGGCATCCATCCGGCCACATTCGAGGGGACCAGTGACCGGACCCGTTCGTCCGCCACACCCACCAGCGTGCAGTGGACCCCCTTCGACCTCTCCTCCGACGAGGGCCTGGCCGACGACATGGCGGAGGCACCCGAGGACCCGGGTACGGACGATCTGGCCAACACGCTCCACAAGGCAGAAGACAACGAAGTAGACGACGAAACCGACGACAGCACGGAAGGCTCGGCATGACTGCGCAGTCCCCACTCGGCATCCTCGACGCCAACACCCTGGAGGAGCTCGCGCGCGTCATCTGCGGCGACGACCACCTCTACTACCGCAAGGGTTTCGAGATCGCGCGCTTCCTGGAACACGCCGGCTGGCAGCGGGTGCCGGAGTACAACGGCGAGTACAGGATGGAATGGACGCTCACCCGGCTCAGCGAACGCCGAGAAGAGCCCACCGAGCTGGAACGGGTCCTGCTTCGCCTGGCCGACCCTCGCGAATACCTTGACGAGCCGGACCAGCTTCCCGCTGTCGTCTCCGCGGTCAACGCCTTCCTGGTCTACGAGGGAGCACGCCTGGAGAATCCTGGCGGCCGCCCCCGTCTCGTCGCCTGCGACCCCTCCCTTGCCCACCCGGGTAGCCAGGGTCCTGCCCAACTCAGCGCAGCCATGACCGATCTCATCAGTGACCGGAAGATGGCCGCCCTGCTCCAACACCGCTTGGACGAGGCACGCACCTGCTACGCCAATGGCGCTCACGTGGCCGCCATCATCATGCTCGGCAGCCTGCTGGAAGGCGTCATGGTCCATGTGGTGCGCGAACGCGACGCCTCACGACTCGGCAGTACGTCAGCGGATAGGGTCACCCTGGACACTTTGATCAAGACCTGCCACGACGCAGGATGGATCGGTGCCGACGTAGAGCGCTTCTGTCACGAGCTGCGCAAGTACCGCAACTTCGTCCATCCGCGAGCAGAGATCCGCGAGGCCCACACCCCGGATCGCGACACGCTGGACATGTGCTGGCCCGTGGTCAACGCAGTCCTGAACGACCTCGCCGCCTCCCAGCCGAAGACGGCCACGCCAAAGCCAACCGCCGCGCCTGTCCGACCCGTGCCCCGGCCATCGCCAGCGCGACCAGCACGCCGGCCCTGACACCAGGGCGCGGTTGGTTCGGCCACCGCCCTGCGCTCAAGAGCAGGGCGCAGTGGCCGAACCAGCGCCTTGCCCGGCGGCTCATCGAAGTCCATCCAGGAAATCGGCTCCGGTGGCCTGTACGTCGCGATCGTGGACGCCCCGATTCCGGGCAGCGGTTACACCGTCCGCTGGGAAGCCACCGAGAGCTTGCCGACCCAGGACGTCGGCAAGCTCGTCGATGGCAGCGGGCTTGGTGGGGTCGAAGTCCGCTTCTTCCTCGTGCAGCAGCACGTCACCTCCTCCAAGGCCTACGACTGGGATCACCTGGCGCTGCTCTGGCAGGAGTACCTCGCCTACGAGGGCTGGATTCCGTGGCGACTCCATCCGCCGCGCAAGAGGTTGCAGTGGGAGAAGGATGGCGTGGCTCGGCTCAAGGAACTCGGCGCTCCGGCGTTCCTCGGCTATGGCTACGGCGAGGGGCAGGCCAAGCTCAGCGGTGAGGTCGAGTTCGGCGCGCGCTTCGTGCTGCCGCCTTCAACCGAACTCAAGGAGGCCGCCGAGGTGCTCAGTAGGGTGGCCGTGATCGGGTCCCGGATGGCACAGCACGCGACGCAGCCGCAAGCCAAGGAGGCTGTGATCGCGCTGATCGACGGAGAATCTCATGGCAGCGGCGATGCAGGGGTGGACGGATAGATGACGGGCGACTTCGGACCGGACCGCTTGCGGCAGCTCTTCGGCGACCCGAACGAGGACGGGGTCTACCTCGTCGGCGTCGTGGAGTTCTCCGACGATGCGAGCGAGGACCAGTGGTCGTACGTCGGGAACACTCAGATGGGGACCCTGGAGTCAGTTGTCAGCAGACTCGGCTACGAGCGGCGTGACATCAGGATCGCGGAGCCTTACCGAGAGCCCGGCCGGGGGGTGCTGCCGGACGGCACAGAGCTGGCGGTCACGTCGACCACCGTGCGAGGGAGCGCATCCTGGCATCGGATCAGCAGGGAGCCAACGCCGGAGGAACGCCTCCGGTGGGCAGGGCATCCAGTGCCATCGCCACTTCCGCCCAAGCCTGTGCCGGTCGGTCCCAACATGGAGACGGCGAGGCCTCGGATCGAGGAGCACCAGGGAGAGGTCTTCTACACGAAGACCGGCAAGCCCTTCACCTACCGGACCGACCGCTACACCCTGGTCATCGTCGAGAGCCGGCGCAACGTGCAGTGGCACGAGATCAGGTCCGCACTGGAGGCATGGCCGATCGGGGGGCCGTCGGAGATTCCACGATGCCCCGAACGTTCTGGGCGCTACGTCTACGGGATCGTGTCCGACGAGCGGATCCGGCGAGGGGACTGGTGACAACCTTGTCCCTGAGGCTCTGTGACGCCTGATGCGATGCTCGCCGAACCTGTCGAACCTGCCGAATTGTCGGACGCCAAAGCTACGGTGGCGGGTGAGGTTCCACCACCGCGACTTCCTCGTCGACCGAGCGCCGAGGAAGCCCCGAGCACTGACGAGGACGCATGGCCGAGGACCCGGAGTACGACGAGGTCAACGCAGTTATTCGCATCCCCAAGGGCGAGCGTCTCGCCGACTCGCGGAAGAGCCCAGGCTGGAAGCGTGGGTTCACTCCCAAGACGAGTGACAAGGGACCCGAGCACGTCGAGATCCGCCTGAAGGCCGAAGACGAGTCAGGTTTCGCAGACAAGCTAGAGGTCGTCTACGTCACCAAGTACGTGAAGGAGCAGCGTCCTCAGCTCACCCCCGCCCAACAGTTCGCGGCTGACATCGCGGGCCAGATCATCGAAGGCCTCGTAGAAAGCGCAAAGCCTGTCGTTGCCCAGTTGTGGCACACCCGGGCCGTGCCGGCCCTCGCTGCCAAACGCGAGGCCTTCGTGCTGAAGCAGCAGGCCCGCAGAGCCCAGAAAAAGGCCTTGCGGGCCCGGGTCACGACGACAACTCCTGTTGCTGTGCCGGGGGTCGAGGCTGACGCGGCCTCCCAAGATGTGGCCACCGCCACCGCGTCCAGCGACCCGAAGGTCACTGTGACGAGCGAGCAGTTCCAGCAGATGTTCATGACGTGGCTCGCTCGTGAGGACGCCCAGCAGGTGCTCTGGAGCCTCATCGTGAATGCCGAGGTCGAGGACGGCGGTGCTGCCGCCCTGGCATGGCAGCAGGAACTGAAGGAGCTTTCGCCTGAGCAGCGAACCGAGCGGGCCATGGAGCTCCTCGCTGCCAACCCCTCGATCCTGGAGGACTTCGCGCGTCAGCTCATGGGCAGCATGGCCCTCGGGCTCGGCGAATAGATCACGCCCCGCCACAGACCTTGAGCGCACGGTCCATGGCCGGGCTTGGACTGCCAGGCGAAACAGCCGCTGGCGCAGGTCATAGCGCGATCCGATGTCCTCCCCCGGCCCCTGTTCGGAGCCGGGGGAACCGGCACTCGTCGCCCGGCTCGTACGACCCCTCGACACGCGACTGGACGATCTCACCAAAGCCCTCTCAGCCGCGCCTAGCCCTTCAGGGCAGCAGCCCAGGACCCCAGGGCCTACACACACTCCAGTTCGCCGCTGCCGCCTCTGACACAGGGTCTTGCCTTCTCGCCGCAGATCCCAACCACTCGGCAGCACCACGAACTGTGTGGCCGCTTCGTCGCCACCATCGCGGACCGGTAAACGGAAGGCCCATTGTCGGACCCGCTTCGTACCCTTGGCTGAGGTACCTGAGACAGGAGGCCAACGTGGCCCGCATCAACCAGCGCGCGATCGACAAGCACCTCAAGGACATCGTCAAGGGCTACGAGCGCGCAGCCAAGCGGAACCCCATCCGGGTACCGATTCAGACCGAGGCGACTGGAGCAGGAGGCACCATGCCTGGCCGCGACACCGCCGAAGGCGACCCGACCTTGGCACGGCTCCTGGTGTGGCTCGACGAGCAAGCCCAGCAGAACCCCTCTCACTACATCGACCTGACCCGGTTCGTCGAAGAACAGCAGCTGCCGGACGAGGACCCGGCCGTGCTCGCCTTCGAGATGGAGCAGCGGGATCTGGTCAGCGTCGTGCGCGGCATGGGCGAACTTCCCCAAGTCCACCTCACGGACGCTGGCCGCGCCGCGATCCACCGGCTGAAGAAGCTACGCCTGGACCGCGCCGCCCGCCTCCGCTACACCATGGACGCCTTCCACCGGTGGCTATTCGACACCGCCGGCGACCAGAAGCCCATTAACCCGGTGCTGTTCCTCGCTACGCCCGCCGCCTACTTCGCCGGATCCGAGATCACCGGCACCGAGCTGTTCGAGGCACTCGCCCACCTGGCACAGCACCAGCTGATCGAGCGCATCGACACCGAGCCCCCCACCGTCGCCATCACACCCCAGGGCGTCAGCTGCGCCCTGACTGGAGGAAGTGTGCAGGACCACGTCAGCCAACCCCGCCCCGGCACCACGTACAACAACTACATGCCGAACGCCAAGGGCGTCATCATCGGCGAGCAGCAGCACTTCGCCCAGAACGTCACCGAAGGCATCGACCCGACGCTGTTCGTCCAGCTTGCCGGGTACATCGGCCAGGTCAGTCCGATCCTGGGCATGCCCGATGACGACCGCGTAGAACTGGAGCGCGTCGCCGAAGACCTCCACGCCGAGGCGACCTCGGGGAACCCTGAGCCGGGCCGCCTGCGCCAGTTCGCCACCCAGCTCAGAGACAAGCTGCTGGAGGGCGCCTCGACCATGGCGGCAACGCAGGGCATCCAGATGGCTGAGCAGGCCCTCGGCGGGCTCATGCAGTAGCTCGTCCAGCAACACTACGGGCCCCGGGGTACCAGCCCCCGGGGCCGCTTAATCTTCAGCGGCTGGTGTGCGCCGGGTCGGCGGCCTGAGCTTCGGCGAACGTGCCGTAGTCGGTCGATCGGCCGAGCAGGGTGAAGTCCATATCGCCGGCAGTAAACCGGCTAGTGAAGTAGTGCCCGGTCGCGGCCTTGGGTTGGAGGCCGGTGACCGCGATCCGGCAGGCCCCTTCGTGCCGCGGGCTTCGAGGCTGGTGTTCCACGCGGGGCGTGTTGTCGTACAGGAACCCGATCTCGGCGGTTCCCGAGTTCTCGGGGGCGCCGATGGTGGCGTTGCTCGACCGCGAGGTGCTCTCCTTCGTGCGGAGCGTGGCGTGCAGGCTCCAAAAGGTCTGCTCGATGGTCATGTACGTGGTGATCGGGCCCTGGTTCCCTCCCTCCGGTATGTGGCTCTCCGGGCTCGGGACAAGCACGACCCGCCAGGTGCCCGTGACCCAGGCACGGCCGGTGAAGCGGTGGATCACGGGCCAGCGCCAGGCCCACTTGTCGAAGACGACGGTGCCGTAGCTCACGAGGGCCGGGATGTAGGCGAAGAGGTACCGGAACTCGGACGGGTACAGGCCCAGGACGAGCAGGACGACGGTGTAGAGGGTGGCGGCGATGGTGGCGCCGGCGCGGATGGTGGTCGCGGTGTTCATCGTCAGCCTTCGTAGTTGAGGTAGTGCCACGCGCCCTAGACCAGCTCGCGGGCGTCCTTCTCCGTCCACTTCTGACCCTCGCCGAACACCTTCTTGATCCCGTTCGGCTCCACCATGCGCTGGGAGCTGAACCAGGCTCCCGTGAGCTGCCGGTAGACCTCCCGCAGACTCTCGCGGACCACAGCGTCCAGGCTGCCGTCGAGACCCAAGACGTCGTCCGGGACGTTGTAGATCAGGCACTCGGAGAAGTACGACGGCAGGGCCGTGATCACGCCGTCGGCGGCGAGGACGTTCTCCACGTTCTTCAGCACCCGCACCACGAACTTGTACCGGTACTTGGTGGCGTTGTTCTTCGCCTTGCCGTTGGCCAGCTGGAGCTCGGGCCAGTTGATGACACGCTTCCCGTTGCGCCCGTAGACGACGCTGCCCACGTACTCGCCGCCGGGCACCGTGCTGTCGTAGGCCACCCACTTGAAGCACGGCACCACGTCGATGCTGGGACGGCTGCCCACAACCTCCGGAACGTACAAGGCGAGGTTATGGTCCGTGTCCACCGAGCCGAACTGGTTAGTGAGCGCGTCCTCGACCTCCCGGCGGAGCTTCTGCCGGGTCCACGGCCCCGCGTAACTGGCCTGCTGCCCAAACCACCAAGCCGCCAGTCCCTCCGTATGGAAGGGGTCGTTCAGTTTCACCATGATGTCGACATCGCTGTCACCGCGAACGTTGGTGTTGTTGGGGTACGAGCCCTTCGACGCCACCGTGATGTCGAGCCCCTGGAACGGCTCGTGTCGGAGCACCGCCTGTTTCACCATGCGCTCGGCGCGCTCCAGCCGGAGCTGTTCGGAAGCACCCGGGAGGTTCTTCCATTTGTTGATCAAAGCGATCCGCTGTTCATACGTCAGCTGTCGTGCCATGAACGCCTCCAGGCTCCGGCGCGCCTGCGCCGGCCAACAGCCTACGAGCGGGCACCGACAGCGGCACACCTATGAATCCGCATGGCCACCCAAGTCAGAGGCGACCAGGGCGCGGCTTGCCACCACGGCGTAAACAGGGGGGAGCGGCTCGACATCCCAGGGCCTACACGCACTCAAGTGCGATGCCGTCGCCTCCAGACCCTCAGCATCGCACTTGAGTGCGTGTAGGCCCTGGGGCGCAGTGCCGTCGACCAGGGTCAGCGAGAGACCCCGGGCCGCCCAGCGCGCCCGGGGTTCCGCCTGCCAACGTCGCAGCATCACCAGCCATCGGCGTTGCCCACCCACGCGATCAGCCGGCCCTCGCTGGAGCGGCCCCAGTGCGGTTCCTCCATCGAGGTCTCGTGATCGTCGGGCAGGACGCAGATCGCCCCCAGCGGCCGTGCTTGCCGAGGCAGATCCCGGCGAGCCGGGTCGCGTCGCCGTCGCACACGGCCTGGCCGTGGCGGTTCTGGAACGGCTGGAGCTAGGCGCACAGCTCCATGCCGAGCTCCGTATCCGGCGCTTCGCCCCTCGCCCTCACCTCCTGCACCCCGGGATTGGACACCACGAACAAGACGACGTCCTACGCCTCCGTGCAGTCACCGGTCACGGTCCTGCTGCTCTCTTTCGGAAGGGGCGCCAGCGGGTCCGGCCGCGCGGCATGGGACTCGGCCATGAGCCGGATGTGGAGGATCTCCACACCGATCAACAGGACTTACACTGCGGCTCAGTCACGATGCGCTCCCCATCGACGGCTAAAGTGGTGGAGCTCTGGCAGCGTACGACGGCGGCCCAGGGCAACAGCAGCCTCGCCGAGCTCCTCCAGCCCCGCTGCGTTTCATGCTCTCGCCCCGCCGCCACTCCCCTGGGTGACCTGTCGTGAGCAACGGAGGACGGCCCCAGACCTGCGGCGCCCTCTTGGCGAGACGCTCTCCGCTGGGGGGAATCTGGGGGGAATGAGGCTCGTTGGGGGGCGGCTGGGGGGAATCGGATACACAAACGCGCAGCAGGGTGAAAGACCCTGAAAGATCGATTGCTGCAGGTCAGGCCGCCCGCGGTACCGATTCCCGCAGGTCAGTGGTGTGAGGGTGACGACTTCAAGAAGGTCTCCTCTGGGCCACGATCCTGTTCGCCCCCACCCAGGTCGGAACCATCTACGGCATGAACTTCGAGGACATGCCCGAGCTGAAGTGGGCCGGCGGCTACCCCCTAGCGATCCTCCTGACGGCAGTCGTCTGCGTGAGCCTGTACCTCATCTTCAAGACGCGCGACTGGCTGTAATCGTGACGTTCCATACCGGATCATCCGCCATGGGAACAATCTCTGTTCAGGATCATCCGCCAAGGCCGGAAGGGCTGAAGTATCGTCATACTTGCCTTCAACTCTCCTGGCCAGCTCCTGGGCTGACACGGCCTGCCCAGCCCCGCGCGGCCCCTGATTACCCCTGCGAGATTCATGCCTTACGAGCTGGGTGCCGACTGGCAGTACGACGTCCCCACCAGCGGCTGCAAGCGGCTCCCGCCTGATTCCGGATATGCCGAGGCGCTGCGGAACCAGGGATACAGTTTCGAGGTCGCCATCGCCGACCTGATCGACAACTCCATTGACGCGAAGGCCAGTCAAGTCGTCGTGCATTTCCTTCGCGACGATGACCGGATACTCAGCCTGCTCATCGTCGACAACGGCAAGGGCATGAACGATCTGGGTCTCGACGCCGCCATGACCGTCGGCCAGCGCCGGGCGTACGACAGCCAGTCTCTCGGCATGTACGGAACCGGTCTCAAGGCAGCGTCGCTCTCGAACGCCGACGCCCTCACCGTCGTCAGTAAGACCAAGACAAGCCGTGCCGCCGGTCGCCAGCTGACCTCCTCCTCCCTCGCGGACGGCTACCGCTGCGACACCGTCACCCCGGACTATGCCCAGACCCTCCTCGACCGCTATGACGGCATCATCGAGTGGCAGGGGACGGTCATCCGCTGGGACCAGGTCAGACCCTTCGAAACCGTCGAGGTCAGCCAGACCGACCGGTTCCTCTCCGAGGCGATCCAGAAGCTGGAAACCCACCTCGGCCTCTACCTCCACCGGTTCCTCGACCGTGGGGATCTGCGAATCGACATCGCAGTGGAGAATGTACACACGCGCGAGCTCCTCGACAGTATCGAGGTCGAACCGCTCGACCCATTCAACTACAAGCAGCTGGGGAAGGCGGGCTATCCCAGCAGCTTCACCGCGGTCGTCGAGGGCGTCGGCGAAATGAAGCTGACCGCCCACATCTGGCCGCCCAAGTCGCCGCGCGCCGAGTACAAGCTCATCGGCCCGCTCGCCGAGCGCCAGGGATTCTACTTCTACCGCAATGACCGTCTCGTCCAGGCCGGCGGCTGGAACGGTCAGCGTGGCGCGGCCGAGACGCATCTCAACCTCGCGCGCATCGCCGTTGATCTCCCCTCACAGAGCGATCAAGTGTTCAGCCTCACGGTGAAGAAGGAAGGCGTCGAGGCGACTCAGGCTTTCGCCAGGGGCGTCGAGACCGCCGTGGACGCACAGGGCCGTACCTTCCGCACGTATCTCGCGGACGCGGAATCCGTATACCGCGAGGGATCCTCCCGCGCCGAAGTCAAGCGCAAGGCCGTCATCCCCCCTGGCAAGGGCCTGTCCCCTACAGTCAGGCGTGTCATCCAGGAAGAGCTGCCGGAGAAGCCCGGTGAGGACCCGATCGCCATTACCTGGGTCGCGCTCCCCGACGACCGGTTCTTCGATCTCGACCGCGAGAACCGCGTCATCCAGCTCAACAAGCGCCACCGCGACATCTTCAACATGGGCCAGCGCAGCGGCTCCAATGACGCCCCGGTAGCCAAGACCCTGCTCTTTCTCATGTTGGAGGAGCTGTTCGGCTTCACACGCTGGGAGAAGAAGCGTAGCGACCAGATCGACTACTGGAACGCCATCCTGCTCGCTGCCGTGGACGCCCAGCGCGACCGCGCCACGCACTGACATAAGGACTACACCCTGTGACCGACGCACTGCTGGAAATCCACAGGTCCGTCCTCGGCAGCATGACTCGTGGCCCCAAGCCCTTCGCGAGGCGGGCCGAGACCGAGGCGGAGGACTTTCCTGGTGTCGATCTCCACGACGACACCTTCAGCAAGCGGCTGACGGACGAGTCGGACGCCCTGACGACCCTGTGGGAGCACAGGCTCACCTCCTGGGACTTCGAAGAACAGGCCGCCTGGGCCACCGCACCTCCCCGTACCGACGAACGTCGAGCCGAGATATACGGCCATCTCGGTTTCGAGGAAGGCGTACGCAAAGCCCTGACCGCTGCCGCCGCCGTCTCCAAGAAACCCGGCCACACCACCATCACCGCGGACTTCACGCCCTGGTACACAAGGGAGCGCGCCGCTGAGCGGGCCTTCTACTGGACCGCCTACGAGAAGCGGCTGCGCGACAAGGGCTGGAGCAGCGAGGCGATCGCCGGCCTCGACGAGGCCAGCCGTGCGGTCGTCGAGCGCCTCACCGACCCTGAGCAGGAGGCTCGCCGCCAGGCGCGCGGACTGGTCGTCGGCTATGTCCAGTCCGGCAAGACCGCGAACTTCACGGGTGTCACCGCCAAGGCCATCGACTCCGGGTATCGCCTCGTCATCATCCTCGGCGGCACCCTGAACCTGCTGCGCAAGCAGACGCAGCGCCGCCTCGACATGGAGCTCATCGGCCAAGAGAACATCCTGCGCGGCGCCGACGTCGATGACCTCGACTCGCTGGTCGGCATCGACTACATCGGGGACGACGAGGAGTGGCCGCAGTTCGTCTCGCACGGCGCGCGCCCCTCCACCCAGGGCCGCTTCAACATCGAGCGCCTCACCACTCGCGACCGGGACTACCAAAGCCTCTTCCAAGGCATCCGCGGCATCGAGTTCGAGAAGCGTGAGCGCGGGCTGCCGCTGTACGACCCACGCAACCTGCACCACGCTGACGCCCGAGTCATGGTCGTCAAGAAGAACAAATCGGTCCTGGACAAGCTGATCAGGGACCTCAAGCAGGTCCAGGGCCTGCTGGGGGAACTCCCGGCCCTAATCATCGACGACGAGTCCGACCAGGCATCCGTCAACACAACCAACCCGAAGAAGTGGGAATCAGACCGCCCCAACCGGACGGCGATCAACTCCCGCATCGGCGAGCTGCTGAAGCTGCTGCCACGTGCCCAGTACGTCGGCTACACCGCGACCCCCTTCGCGAACGTCTTCATTGATCCGAGTGACAGCGAGGACATCTTCCCGAGGGATTTCCTAATCTCGTTGCCCCGGCCCGACGGATACATGGGCGTGCAGGACTTCCACGACCTGAACTCCCCCGTCCCCCACGACGAGCGTACGTACGCCAACTCCCGTGCCATGGCTCACGTCCGTGGCATCTACTCCCCGGATGAGATCGACGACAAGTCCATGCAGGAGGCCATGGACAGCTTCGTCCTCACGGGCGCGATGAAGCTCTACCGCGCGGCCCACGGCGTGCCGGACGGCCCGTACCGGCACCACACCATGCTGGTCCACGAGTCCGTCCGTAAAGACGACCACGCCGAACTGGCCTTGCGTCTCAACACCATGTGGCACCAGGCGGGCTACACCACCAGCTCCACCGGCCACGCCCGCTTGGCGGGCCTGTTTGAGCGCGACATCCGTCAGGTCTCCGAGGCCCGCGCCGCCGACCTACCAGTCCCCGCCTCTTACGACGAGCTCCGCCCGTACATCAGCCAGGCCTGCGGCCGGATCCGCAAGGGTGGCAATCCGGTCGTCATCGTCAACGGCGACAGCGACAAGTACTTCAACCAGCTCGACCTTGATTTCGACCGCCAGCCCCATGTCTGGAAGATCCTCGTCGGCGGCACCAAACTCTCCCGCGGGTTCACCGTCGAAGGCCTCACGATCACCTATTACCGCCGCACCACACAACAGGCGGACACGCTCATGCAGATGGGCCGCTGGTTCGGCTTCCGCCCCGGATATCGTGACCTGGTCCGTCTCTACATCAGCCGTGCGGAGAGCCTCACCAAGGCAAGCAAGTCCACGGTCGACCTCTACGAGGCTTTCGAGGCCATTTGCCTCGACGAGGAGAGCTTCCGCGATCAGCTCGCCCAGTACGCCGAACTCGTCGACGGCAAACCGCTGGTCACTCCGAAGGAGATCCCTCCGCTAGTTTCCCAGCACCTGCCCTGGCTCAAGCCCAGCAGTCGCGCGAAGATGTACAACGCTCGGATTGAGGAGATTGCCAGGCCGGGCCATCACATCGAGCCGACCGCACATCCGACCGACCGGGATCATCTGGAGCACAACACCAAGCTGTGGCTCCCGCTCCTCAAGGGCCTCTCGGCCCCGGAGACGTTCACGAGCCACGACGAGAAAAGCGGGAAGGAATACCACCTCACCGCCCGCATCACGTCGGTCTCGCACCCAGAGCTCATGGGGGTGCTCGAGAAGCTCAAGTGGTGGAACGACGCCCCCTTCCTCCCGCACCTGCGCTTCCTGCGCGAGCTCTCCAAGAAACCTCACCTGATCGACGACTGGCTGGTGCTCACGCCCCACTACACGGGTCGTGGGGATTCAGCGAGTGTGCTCGGCTCCGTTCCGCTGGCTCTCTCGAAGCGCGAGCGTCGCCGTGTCCATATCTTTGGCTTCATCAGCGACTTCAAGCACCGGCCCACAGCCAAACGCATCGCCCGCGCCATAGGACCGACCTCGGATCCGGTGACGGAGCGGCACTCCCGGGACCGTCGCGGAGCGATACTCCTCTACCCCGTCATCGAGGAGGACCCGTCGGCGATCGTGCGGAACGGGGAGGTGGGCCCCGAGAGGATCGCCATGGTCTTCTCCCTGGTGCCGCCGGCCTCCGCCGTCGGGGCGGGGCGGCCTCCGATCACTTTCAGCGCCATCGACAAGAGCCAGTCCGACTCTCCCATCGTCGACATGAATGGCTGAACCACAGCTGGCTCCGCCAGCGCGTGGGGTGACGAGCGCGTCGGCGGAGATGGTCGAGGCGTTCACGTGCACGGACCAACACCGCTGGGGCAGGCGTATGTGTGTGGGCTGTTGCTGGACGGGCGGCGCAAGTCGGTGGAGCCGATGGCCGCGCGGCCCGGTGAGGACACGCTCCACGGTGGACAACGGCGTCCCAGCCCGGCTCCTCCCGACAGCATGGGGCACGCCGGCCTACGTCCAACGGCACGACGTATCGGGTGGCGGCGCGCATGGTCACCGCCGTGGCGCAGGTCCGACGGCGAGGTCGAGGTCCGGCGCGAAGGCGCGGCAGGGCGCCGGCCAGGAGCCCTCTGCCTCAGGCTCAGAGACGGCAACGCTCGAGAGGCGGGGCGCACCCGCGTGCCGACCCGCACGCGAGGAGGAGAGGCAACCCGGTGCCCGACGACCTGGCCCGATGGCTGCACGAGCACGCCAATCCCTTGAGCACTCTGACTCCCGGCGCGCCGACGGAGGACCTGAAACCCCTGGGCGAGGCACTGTGGGGGACACGGATCGTCGGTCTGGGGGAATCCACCCACGGCACGGGCGAGTTCTTCCGGCTGAAGCACCGCATCGTGGAGTTCCTGGTCCGTGAGGAGGGGTTCACCACCCTCGCCATGGAGGCCAGCCAGTCCGCGGCCCGCGCACTCGACGCGTACGTCCGGTACGGCACGGGCTCCCCCGAACGGCTCGTCGCCAGGCTGGGCTTCTGGACCTGGCGCACCCGCGAGATGGTCGACCTCGTCGAGTGGCTGCGCGCCCACAACCGCGACCTGCCCGCAGAGCGCCGGGTCCGCTTCGTGGGAACCGACCCCCAGCTCTGCGCCGACTCGGTCGAGGCCGTCGCCGCCTTTCTGCTCCGGGCTGCGCCCGATCAGGCCGGGCGCGTCAGCGCCCTGGACGTACTGGCCCGGGCCCGCCCGAGCACGCTTCCGGACCCGGACAAGGCCCTGATGCGACGCGCAGAGGAGATCGCCCGTCTCATCGCGGACCACGCCGAGCGGCCGGGTCCCGGCGACAACGCCGGCGAGGCTCTGGAACACGCGCGGATCCTCGTCCGCGCCGCCGACCTGGTGACCCGCCCCTTCGCAGCCTCGGCCGGCGAGGACGGCGTGCTCGCCGCGCGTGACCGCTACATGGCCGAGGCCGTCGCACGGCTCGTGGACGACGCCCCCGAGGCTCGCGTCATGGTCTGGGCACACAACGGGCACATCGCGAAGGGCACGTACGGGGACCAAGTACCGGCCCTCGGCAGCAAACTCCGCGAACGGTACGGCGACGCCTACTACGCGCTGGCCCTCCTCTTCGGTAAGGGCTCCTTCCTGGCCCGCCGCGGCAACGACCTTCAGCGCCCGCCGGCCCGCCACCGCATCGGCACCGGCCTCCGCTCCCTGGAGGCCAGACTCACGCACGCCGTACCCGGCGACTACTACGCGGACTTCCGCGCCGCGGGTTCCCCCGCCGACGCCGCGCCCTGGCTGCACGCCCCGCACGCGCAGCGCAGCTTCGGCGCCAACGTCCAACGGTTCCTCTACCGCTTGAACACCGCCCCGCTCGTCCCGGCCGAGGACTATGACGGCATCGCGTTCGTAGCACGCTCGACCTGCTCCCACCTGCTGCCCCCGGCGGAGGACTCAGGTTCTCTCACGGCCACAGGTCGAGCGCGGCGTTCAGAGTGAGCTGCCACATCGGTTCGGCACCGGTGCCGAATGCCGCGGCGAGCCCGTACCCCACGGACGCGTCGTACGGGTCCCTGGCACGCTCGGACTCGCCCGCCGCCTCCCAGCCGGCCGACACGCGCCCGTCGCCGCTCGATGTGAAGACGCCGAGCAGCCGCTCGTCCCGCAGCAGCCGGCTGGTGCCGAGGGAGTCCGGAACCAGCAGATAGCTGCACTCCCGCGCCCCTGAGACGACCTCGACCCGGTACGAGCGCCAGGTCAGGAATCCCTTGGATGGCCGCAGGGTCTCCTCTGCACCGTCGACGAACAGAGTGAGGTGCTCGGGGTCGCGCGTCCCGATCGGCACATGGCTCTCCGGCACGGTGTGCGGGGCCCGCCGGATCTCGACCGGCGGCAGACCGTCCCCGCTCACGCCCAGCGTCCCGGCCTCGTGGTCGAGTTCGATCCGGACCGCGCCGAAGAGCGGATCGTCGGCGGGCACGTACGCGTACGGATTCATCGGGCCCCTTGCTCCTGATCATCCTGGTGATCGTCTTCCGCCAGTCTCGTCCGGACGCCGAGGGCCGGTTCCCTTTCCGGCCAGAGGCGGGCCGGTGGGCAGGAGCGGCGCCACGGCCTGAGCGTCGGGGAGCGCAGCGGTCGGGGCCAGCGGTTGTTTCTCTGTGAACGAGCAGCCGTACCCAGCCACGAAGTACCGCCAGGCGAACGGCGGCCACCTGCTCCTGCCTCGCTGCCACTACGTCGCGTAGCCGGTCACGCCAGGCGGATCGCGGTCCCGACCAGCGGCGATCCGTCTGCAGAGTCAGCCGGGGCTGGGGAGAATCTGGGGAGAATGAAGCCGCGTTGGGGAGCGGCTGGGGAGGATCGGCCGTACAAACGGGCAGCACCGTGAAAGGGACGGAAAGGCTGATCGCCGCAGATCAGAGGGCCTCTCCGGGCGCTTTCCGCAGGTCAGCGGCGTGAGGGTGACGACTTCAAGAAGATTTCCTCATGGGCTGCCATTTTGTTTGCACCCACACTCGTGG
Organism: Streptomyces sp. NBC_00597; assembly: GCF_041431095.1. Taxonomy (GTDB): domain Bacteria; phylum Actinomycetota; class Actinomycetes; order Streptomycetales; family Streptomycetaceae; genus Streptomyces. The sequence goes on along the minus strand of NZ_CP107757.1, from coordinate 623,797 downwards.
GAACCATCTATGGCATGAACTTTGAGTCCATGCCTGAGTTGGGCTGGACCTTCGGATACCCCCTTGCGATCTGCCTCATGGGGATGGTTTGCATCAGTTTGTACGTGATTTTCAAGCGACGGGACTGGCTCTAAGCCCCTCGCGTGACGCTCAGTCATCCTTCGCACTTCGCTTTCGCATCACTCGTAGATCGGCCCAGAAGCGGCCGTGGGGGTCTCTGGGGGAATAGATGCGGGTGATCTCGTCTACCTGCCTCCAGCAAGGCCCTGACCAGGATTTTTGCCCTCCTGTAGGCGTTGGGGAGAATCCGGGGAGAATCGACTGGCGATCCACGTCCTGTATCCGCGGCTTCGCCTCTTCGTGCTCAACATCTCGCGGCGCCCTTGCTGCACGCGCAACTGATCACAGAAAGTGACATCGGCACGGAGCCACACCTGGCTCACTTTGGGCCCAGGCCCGCGCATCACGGCCCGCATCGCTTCTGCGGCCGCCATAATGGAGGCATGTCCTCCAGCCCACAGCATCCTGCACCCGCGCCGAGGGAGCTCTCCGGCGCGGAAGCCGAGGACCTCGCGTTGTACCAGGAGAAGTTCCGGCGCCGTCTGCCGGAATCGCTGGACGAGCTGCACGGGCCGGCGCACGGTGTCGTAGAGCTGCCGCTGCACCTGGCCTGGTCCGGGATGACCTCGTACGACCTGGGCAAACCGCGCCAGCGCGTGGGCCTGTACCGCACCGTCCTGCACGAGGGCCTGCACGACGACCTGCCCCTCTACCTCAATCAGGATCTACTCCTCCAGCTGTGGCCCGTGCTGCGCACGCTCGTCGGTCGCACCGTGCGCACTGTGTGGGAGGACGCCTTTCCCCAGCTCGCCTCCCGCACCCGGGCAGCCGCGTGACGGACATGCCGGAGCTGCACACGCGGCTCCTGGCGGATGTGATCGCCCTCGGCTCGCCGTATCCCTTGGTCCTCACCGGCGGGTATGCCGTGAGGGCGCACCGCCTCGTGAACCGTCCCAGCCAGGACCTCGATGTCGCCACCGAGAACCCGGCGCCCATGGCTGACATCGCGGCCGCAGTCTGTCGCGGCCTCGAGGCCCGGGGCTGGAAAGTGCAGGCGCTGGAAACTGCCCCGCTGTCCGCTCGCTTCACCGTGACCGACCCGGTCACCGGGCAGGACTGTGAAGTCGACATCCTGAAGGAAATCTTCTGGCGGCCCGTCTCCCAGAGCCCGTACGGGCCCGTCCTCGCGGAGGAGGACGTGATCGGGACCAAGGTTCGCGCCCTCGCCGACCGCGGAGCGCCCCGCGACCTGATCGACGTGTTCGCTGCCTCCCGCCGCTGGACGAACTCTGAACTCGAGGAGTTCGGCCGCCGCCACGCCCGTGGCCGCTTCGAGGGCGAGGACTTGCAGGCGAACCTCACGGGCGCCGAGTGGACTGACGACGAAGCCTTCGGGGCCTACGGCCTGGATGAGACCACCATCGCCGCTCTTCGTACCTGGGCCGTGGAGTGGGCCGATGACCTCGCGGCCCGACTCCTCGAAGAGTCCGGTGATCCGGACATCGACTGATCGAATCCGGACGAGACCGCATCTGCCTGCCGACAAGACCGACCAGCCCCAAGAACTTCAGACACCGGACGGGCTACGAAACCCGGCATCGCGCCGCGTCCGCGCATGTCGAGGGCTGCGACAGCCGTGGCCGGTAGGGCCATGCGCTCCCGAGCGCTTGTGCCGCCCTGCGAAAGGTCGCGAGGGCAGAGGATGTCCGCATCGGGCGGCGTCGGGACCGTGTGTTCCCAGAAGGACGGTGGCCGCTGCAACCGGGTTTGAGCTCGGCACACCGGCAGCGCCATGATGGGGCCGTTCGAGTGGCACCGGTGCGGTAGGAGCAGCAGATGCGGCGAGACGGGAAGACGGCCCCGTCCGATCTCCAGCTGAAGATCGTGCTGCACGGCACAAGACCGCCCCTGTGGCGGCGCCTCGTGCTGCCGTCCGATGCTTCGCTCGGGACGCTGCACGACGCCATCCAGGTCGCCTTCGGATGGCAGGGTGGCCATCTGCATCTCTTCACCGACGAGTTCGGCCGGGGGTACGGCGAGGCGGCCCGACTCACCGGCATCGATCTCGGCTTCGGCCACGAGGTCGGCGACGAGGACGCCACCGCGCTCGGCGACGTGCTGGCCGAGGAGAAGGCACGGCTGCGCTACGTCTACGACTTCGGCGACGACTGGGAGCACGGGATCACGCTGGAGAAGACACTGCCGCGCCCGGTCGGCGCGGAGCGGGCGGTGCGCTGCGTCGGCGGGCGTCGCGCCGACGTACCGGCCGAGGACATCGGCGGCGTGTGGGGGCTGGCCGAGGTGCTGGAGTTCCTCGACGCCCCGGGCGGGGCCGGGGATGGCCCGCACGGTGAGCTTGTCGCCGAGCTGCGGGCGACCGGATACGATCCGGCGGCCTTCGACCGGGACGGGATCACCGCGCGGCTGGACCGGCTGACGCCGGACACGGTGTCCGGCAAAGCGAAGCCGCCGACCGGTGATGGGGCCGGGCGCGGCGGTGTCCGTCCGCTGACCGCCGAGGACGTGGCGTTGTGTACCTGCGGGCAGTGCGGGGTGGGCGGTCCAGTCGATGCCGGATTCGACGGACCGGCTGAGGATGTGCCTGTGCTGCGCCCGGTGACTCTGGCTCCGCGGGAGGACCTTTTCGCTGCCGTGCGGGGTGTTCCGCTCTTCGACGCTGCGCTGCGGCTCGCCGCCTGGTGCCGCGAGGGACGGCAGGTCACCGCCGGCCGGGTGCTTCGGCCCGCGCTCGCCCGTGCGGCCGTCGAGGAGCTCCAGCTGTGGAAGCTGGCCGGCGACGACTCGCCGTATGCCGATGCCGTCGCGCGGGCTCGTGCGTTGAAGTCGCTGCGCAGCGCCAAGGACGTGGCCGTTCTCGATGATCCGTGGTGGCTCGCCGTGGACGGCGGGTTGATCACGGTCAGCGGGGGCCGCGCGTGGGGTGGCGCGGCAACCGACTTCACCGGTGAGGGCCTCCTGGAGTTCTGGGCCGCCACGATGGGCGATCTGCTGGAGGAGATCGGTGAGACGGGGGTGCTGGACGGGTGGCACGGTGAGCTGGGCGAGCTGACGGCCGAGATCGCCGACGGACTGGTCGGCCTGCTGTACGACGCCCCGGACGACGCCTGGGTGGATGTCGACGGCCTGCGTGCGAAGGCCCGCGAGGTGGGCGAGAACGGGCCGGAGTTCGATCTCTTCCAGGCGCTGTTCGCGGCGTCCTTCCAAGGACTCGGCGAAGGGCTCGCCCTGCTGGGCGCGGTGGAGTACGAGCCCGGTGACGGCGTCGATTCGGCCGAGGAGAATCTGCGCACACTCCAGAACGCCCTGGTCGGACAGGAGCTGGGCGGCGGTTCGGGAACCTCGACGGCGGCGTCGGACCGGTCGTGGGACGACCAGCGCGGGCACCGCATGCGGCTCACCCCACTCGGCCGCTACGGGCTCCGCGCGTACCTGATGGAGTGCGGTGTGCCCGCGCCGCTGCTCGGTGAGTACGCCGAAGCGGACGCCGACGCTCTGCTCCAGGGGCTCCTGGGCTACTCCCCCGAGGAGATGCGCCGGGAGGTCGAAGGGTGGCTGGCACACCGTTCGGCGACGGATGCCGCGGTAGGGCTGCTCGACGCATGCGTGGGAGACGGCTGCGAGGCAGCGGCGAAGCGCGCCGTGGCCCAACTGGTGCTGGCCGACCTCGACGACCCCCGGGCACTGCGCGTGCTGCGCAAGGCAGCGGACTCCGACGCCGAGGGGTGCCGCCAGGTGGCCACCGCGACCCTGGGCGCACGCCTCGGGGCAGAAGCAGACGTGGACCCGGCGCGGGCGGAGCAGTCGGAACTGTGGCTGCTCATCGACGGACTGTCGATCCTCGCCGGTGCTCAGGAGAGGCAGGAGCTGACCCGGGACTTCCTGGAGAACTGGAACACGGCGCCGGAGTCGCTCGAACAGCGGGTGGACGAGCTGTGGCGAGTGGAGCACCCAGCCACCGCCCAGGTGCTCGCCGAACTGGGCGAGGGCTTGCGCGGCGTCGACAAGCGGCTGGCCAAGCGCATGCGTACCGCGGCGAACAAGGCCCACTCCCGCCGGTGACGGCGGGGTCGGACCCTGCTGGTGGACGAAGACGCGGTGAAGACCGCCTGGACGACGGTGAGGCGAAAAGCGAGTGGCACGAGTCCTAGTACGGGAGCAGGGCACAGGCACGCGTAGCCTGCCGCCATTGGCCACACCGGAGTCGGCTGCCTGGGCCCGGAGCCTGCTCGACGACGGCTGGGCGGCGGTCTTCCTGCCCGGCGAGCCGTCCCGCCTCGGCCGGTTGCTGCTCTGGCAGCCCGCCGGGGCAGCCGCCGCCAAGGGCACGGCACCCGCGGGCATCGAGACCGAGGCGGCGGAGCTCGTCTTGCCGCACGGCCGCTCGGTCAGACGGCGCAAGGCGGAGGGTTACGCGCTGCCCGTCGCCCTCGCTGTCGCCGCGCTGTCTGGGGCACAGCCACCGCACCCGTCCGCCGCCGCCTGGCAGACCGCCGCCCGATTCGCGCTCCGGCTGCTCGCCGACGGCCGTCTTCACCCGGCCCTCACCCCCGCCGGCTACGACACCTGGCAGGCGGGCCCCCTCAACGCGGCCCAGCGTCGGACGCTGGACGCCCTCGCCGCCGCCTTCCCGCCCCACGGCCACTGCCTGCCGGAGCCAGGTCCTGCCCCGCTGCGGATCGCCGAACCGGCCGCGCTGGTGCGCCGGTTCTGCGACGCGGTCGCCGACGCCCTGGTCCGCACCCCCGCCGCTCCGCTCGCCATGGGAGCCCTGCCGTACGCCTGGCGCGAGACGCGTGCCGTGCCCACCCTGCACGAGTGGGCCGAGGAGACCGCTGCCGCGTTCACCGCCGACGTCCGAGTCTCGCTGCGGGTCGACGTACCCGAGGGACGCCGCCGGCACTTCCGGGCCGTCCTCCAGCTGCACACCGCTGCGGATCCGGCGCTCGTCGTGGAGGCCGCACAGCTGTGGAGCGAGCCGGCCGAGACCGAGCGCCTGCTCGGCCCGCGCGCCGAAACCGAGACGCTGCTCGCACTGCGCCGCGGCGCCCGCGTCTGGCCACCGCTCGACCGGCTGCTGAAGGACGCTGCTCCGGACCGGCTGCGGCTGACCGACGACGAAGCCTTCGACCTGCTGGGCGACGCCACCGACACCCTGCGCGCCGCCGGTGTCGACGTGCACTGGCCGCGCGAGCTCGTCAAGGCATTCACCGCGACCGCGGAGATCGGGCAACGCACCGCGCCCGGCTCCAGCGCGGGCGGCATGCTCGACGCCGGCACCCTGCTCGACTTCCGCTGGCAGCTCTCGCTCGGCGGAGACCCGCTCACCGAGGCCGAGATGGACGCCCTCGCGGAGACGCGCCGCCCCCTCGTCCGGCTGCGCGACCAGTGGGTGGTCGCCGACCCGAAGCTGGTGGCCCGCGCCAAGCGCCGCCGGATGGAACCGCTCACTCCCATGGAGGCGCTGGGCGCTGCGCTGACCGGCGAAGCGGAGCGGGACGGGGAGACCTTTCGCTGCACGGCGGTCGGTGCGCTCGGCGACCTCGTCGCCCGTATCCGCGACCCCGAATCCCGCACCCCCGCCCCACAGCCCACCGCACTGAATGCCACGCTGCGCGACTACCAGAAACGGGGCCTCGCCTGGCTGGCCGAGATGTGCGAGCTCGGTCTCGGCGGCTGTCTCGCCGACGACATGGGCCTGGGCAAGACCATCACCCTGCTCGCTCTGCACCTGCACCGCCAGACCGACCCCGCCACTGCGGGCCCCACACTCGTCGTCTGCCCCGCCTCGCTGCTCGGCAACTGGCAGCGCGAGGCAGCCAGGTTCGCGCCTTCCACCCCCGTGCGCCGCTACCACGGCGGCGACCGCCACCTGAAGGACCTCGCCGACGACGAGATCGTCCTGGTCACCTACGGAGTCCTGCGCCGCGACCGGGAGACCCTCGCCGAGAACGCCTGGTCGCTGATCGCCGCGGACGAGGCCCAGCACGTCAAGAACCCGTACGCCGTCACCGCCCGCGAGCTGCGCGCCGTGCCCACCCGCGCCCGCGTCGCCCTCACCGGCACCCCCGTGGAGAACAACCTCTCCGAACTGTGGGCGCTCCTCGACTGGACCACCCCCGGACTCCTCGGACCACTCGCCGTGTTCCGCGACCGCCACGCCCGCGCGATCGAGTCGGGCGAGGACCCGCGGGCCGCTGAGCGTTTGTCTCGTCTCGTGCGGCCCTTCCTGCTTCGCCGCAGGAAGTCCGACCCGGGCATCGCGCCCGAACTGCCCGCCAAGACCGAGACCGACCGCGTCGTGCCGCTGACGGCCGAACAGGCAAGCCTGTACGAGGCTGTGGTCCGCGAAACCATGGCGAAGATCGCCGAAGCCGAGGGCATCGCCCGCCGCGGCCTGATCCTGAAGCTCCTCACCGCGCTGAAGCAGATCTGCAACCACCCCGCGCAGTACCTGCGCCAGTCCACACCGCTGCACGGCCGCTCCGGCAAACTGGCGTTGCTCGACGAACTGGTCGATACCATCACCGCCGAACGCGAGTCGGTGTTGGTCTTCACCCAGTACAGGCAGATGGCGAACCTGCTGGAGAAGCACCTCGCGGAACGAGGCGTCCCCACCCTCCTCCTGCACGGCGGCACCCCCGTCAACGCGCGCGAGGAGATGGTGGACCGCTTCCAGCGCGGCGAGGTGCCGGTATTCCTGCTCTCCCTGAAGGCCGCGGGCACCGGCCTGAACCTCACCCGTGCCACCCATGTCGTGCACTACGACCGCTGGTGGAACCCGGCGGTCGAGGACCAGGCCACCGACCGCGCCTACCGCATCGGCCAGGACAAGCCCGTACAGGTCCACAAACTCCTCGCGGAGGGGACCGTGGAGGACAAGGTGTCGAAGCTTCTCGAATCCAAGCGCGCGCTCGCCGACGCCGTGGTCGGCTCCGGTGAGGCCGCTCTGACCGAACTGTCCGACGCCGATCTCGCCGAACTCGTCGCCCTGGGGAGGCAGGAATGAGCCCTTCGATCCCCGGCCCGCGCCGCACGCCCGCCCGCGGCAGGCGTGCCTTCGCCGAGACCTGGTGGGGCCAGGCATGGGTGACGGCCCTGGAGGACTCCACCATGGACTCGGGGCGCCTGTCCCGCGGACGCACCTACGCCCGCCAGGGCATGGTGGGCCCGACCACCATCGCCCCCGGCCAGGTCAAAGCCGCCGTCCAGGGCAGCAGGCCCCGCCCCTACCGCTCCACCGTCCACCTGCCCGTCCTCACCGACGCCCAGTGGGACACCCTCCTCGACACCATCGCAGCCCGGGCCGGGCATCTCGCCGCACTCCTCGACGGCGAGATGCCCGCCGAACTCGTCGACGACGCCCGCCACGCCGGTGTCCCCCTGCTCCCGCAGCCCACCGAACTCGACCCCGAATGCTCCTGCCCCGACTGGGGCTACCCCTGCAAACACGCCGCCGCACTCTGCTACGCCACCGCCTCCACCATCGACGCCGACCCCTTCGTGGTGTTCGCCCTGCGCGGCCGCGGACGGGAGGAGGTCCTCGCCCAGCTGCGCGCCCGCCGTACGGCCGCCCAAGCGACCTCCACCCCACCGGCGCCGGCCGGCCTCCCGGCCGTCGGCGCCTACGCGGCCTGGGCCGCCCTGGCCGAACACACTCCACCCCTTCCAGATCTCCCCGAACCGGCCCCCCACACCGCCGCACTGCCCGCCGCCCCGCCACCCGGCACCGGTCTGTCCACCACGGACCTCGAACGCCTCATGACGGACACCGCCGCACGCGCTGCCCGGCTGCTCACGGGCGACACCACCAGCCTGCACCTGACCCAGCGCGAGGACGCGGCACGGATCGCCGCGAGCAACTGCGGACCCGAGTGGTTCCACCACCTCATCCAGAACACCGGTGCCAGACCGACCGCGTTCGCCCGCCTCACCCGCGCCTGGCGGTATGGCGGCCCAACCGGCATCACCGTCGCCGAACAGCCCTACACCCCCGACCCGACGGCGATGACAGCCGCCCGCAGCGCCCTGACCGGGGCCCTCACCGAAATGACCACCGCCCCGGCCGCCCTCAGGGCCTGGCGCAACCGCCTCACTCTCACCGACCACGGCATCCAGCTGCGCCTGGGCCCTGACACCCGCTGGTACCCCTACCTCCAGGATGACGACGGCGACTGGTGGCCGGCAGGACCGGCCGACAGCGACCCCGTCACGGCGCTCACCTCCGTCTGGCAGGAGGCCGAGAGGTGACACGTACGACAGCCCGTGAATCGCCTCCTCGGCCCACACGCCGCCGCCTCGACTGTGCGAAGCGGCTCAGCAAGCCCCAGGAGGGCCGTCTCACCAGCGGAAGCACCGTCGAGAACCCGCTGCGGCTGGGGAGAATCTGGGGAGAATGAAGCAGCGCTGGGGAGCGGCTGGGGAGAATCGACCGCACAATTCGGCCTCACCATGAAAGCGTCGGAAACATGCAACGCCGCAGGTCAGCACGCCTCACACAGCAATCTGCGCAGGTCAACGCGTTGAGGACGACATCTTCAAGAAGATCTCCGCCTGGGCGGCCATCCTCTTCGCCCCCACCCTGGTCGGCACCATCTACGGCATGAACTTCGAGACCATGCCGGAGTTGGGTTGGAGCTTCGGATACCCCCTTGCGATCTGCCTCATGGGGGTGGTTTGCGTGAGTTTGTACGTGATTTTCAAGCGGCGGGACTGGCTCTAGACTCCTCACATCCCGCTTAGCTCTCCTTCGCACTTTGCTCTCGAATCACTCACAGATCGGGAGAATAGATGCGGGTGATCTCCTCACCTTGTCCCCGAAAAGCCCGTGACCAGCCATTTTTGGGCGTCGGCAAGCTCTGGGGAGAATCCGGGGAGAACCGAATGGGAATCAGCGCCTTGCGCCCGCCGCAACGAGCCCGCCGGGCTTCCTGTTCAGCGCCCCTTACAGAGCCCGCCGACCCTGCGGCGCATCACAGACAGTGAGCCTTTCCATCCTCACGGGGATTCAGCCTCGACGAGATCAATGCCGCGGCAAAGGACGGCATGATCTACGGCGGCGTGTTTGGTGCCGCCGGTGGTGTCACGAAAGCCGGCATCGAGGGGGGCCTGTTCACCAAGACCGAGGTGCCGCTGATGCTGCGGCCGCCGACGCTCCGACCCGACCTGGTCGAACTCGGTCCGGCGGCCCGGCAGTGCAAGAGCACTCCGTGCGTCGGAGAGCCGATCGACGTGGCGACCGGCGCCATGCTGATGACGCAGACCGACCTCACGCTCCCGGCCGACCTCCCCCTGGTCTTCGAGCGCACCCACCTGTCCTCGTACCGTGGTGGGGTGTGTTTCGGCCCCACCTGGGTCTCCACCCTGGACGAGTGCCTTCAGATCGACGGGGAAGGGGTGGTGTTCGCCGCCTCGGACGGCATGCGCCTGGTCTACCCCGTTCCTCAGCCCGGCGAGCCAGCCCTGCCCGTCAAGGGCGCCCGCTGGCCGCTGGAATGGGACGGCAAGCCCGACGGCGTCATGACCATCACCGACCCAGACTCCGGAGTCGTCCGCACCTTCGGTACCCCCCTCCCTTCCGGCACCTTTGGTGTCTTCCACCTCCCGCTGGACAGCTGGCACGACCGCAACGGCGCTCGCATCGACATCGAGCGCACGCCCGACGGCATCCCCACCGCGCTCCGCCACTCCGGCGGCTACTACCTCGCCGTCGACACCCAGGGGCCGCGCATCACGGCCCTGCGCCTGCTCGACCAGGCCCCGTCGCGGTACGAGCCCTCGCCGGGCGAGGACGCCGGTACGGTCGTCATGCGGTACGGCTACGACGAGGCGGGCAACCTCACCGAGGTCGTCAACTCCAGCGACGAACCGCTGCGTTTCACTTACGACGCCGAAGGGCGGGTCACCTCCTGGACCGACCGCAACGGCACCTCCTTCGCCTACTTCTACGACGCCCGCGGCCGAGTCGAGCGCACCGAGGGCAGCGACGGCTTCCTCTCCGGCACCCTCGCCTACGACGACACGGCGCACACCACCACCTACACCGACTCCCTCGGCCGCCGCTCCACCCACCGGTACAACTCCGCGGGCATGGTCGTCGAGGAGACCGATCCGCTCGGCCACACCACCCGCACGCAGTGGACAGAGCGGGGCGACAAACCCGTCTCGGTCACCGACCCGCTCGGCCGTACGACGCGCTACGCCTATGACGAAGCCGGCAACCTCACCGCGGTCACCCTGCCGGACCAGACCGTCGCCCGGGCCACGTACAACGCGCTCGGCCGGCCGGTCGAGGTGGTCGAGCCCGGTGGTGCGACCTGGCACCACACCTACGACGAGCTCGGCAACCTGGTCACCACCACCGACCCGCTCGGCGCCGAAACGCACTGCGCCTACGATGAGTCGGGCCACCTGATCACTGTCACTAACGCCCTGGGCCATACCCGCAGGGTCACACCGGATGCGGCCGGGCTGCCCGTCGCCGTCACAGATGAACTCGGGCACACCACGGTGGCGCGCCGCGACTCCTTCGGCCGTGTCGTCCAAGTGGTCGACCCACTGGGCGGGACCACCCGCATGGGCTGGACGACCGAAGGTAAGCCGGAGTGGCACGAATACGCCGACGGCAGCCGGGAGTCCTGGACCTGGGACGGCGAGGGCAACCCGCTCACCCACACCGACCCCGCGGGCAACGTCACCCGCCACACCGCCACGCACTTCGACGTCCCCGCCACCCGCACAGACCCGGACGGCACGGCATACGCCTTCGCGTACGACACCGAGCTCCGGCTGACCGGAGTCACCAACCCGCAGGGGCTGACCTGGAGGTACGCGTACGACGATGCGGGCCGACTGGTCACGGAGACCGACTTCAACGGCCGGACGCTGACGTACACGCACGACGCGTCGGGCGCTCTGACATCCCGCACTAACGGCGCGGGCGAAACGCTGAGCTTCACCAGAGACGTGCTGGGCCGCGTCATCGAGCAGCGCACCGACGCGGGCGCCGTCACCACGTACGCCTACGGCACATCGGGCCATCTGATCCACACGGCCAACGCGGATGCGGCGGTCTCCATCGCGCGGGACGCCCTCGGCCGTACGCTCACGGAAACCGTCAACGGCCGGACGATCAGTTATGCGTATGACGCGCTGGGGCGGCGAATCCAACGAGTCACGCCGTCCGGCCTAGCCTCGGAGTGGGTGTACGACGCGGCGGGTCGGTTGGTAGAACTACACGCGGACGCAGGTTCGTTGGCCTTCTCGTACGACGCTACCGGCCGCGAGGTCGAGCGTAGCCTCGGGGATGGCCTGACATTGACCCAGACCTGGGACGCGGCAGACCGCCTCACCGCCCAGTCTCTGACAGCACGCACGACAGATGCCGATCGACTCCTCCAGCACCGTGCATACGCCTATCGCCAGGACGGCTATCTCACCGAGATCCGTGAACTGATTTCGGGCACCCGACGGTTCGACCTTGACCGCATCGGCCGCGTCACGGGCGTCCGAGCCCACGGCTGGACTGAGACGTACGCCTACGATGCGACAGGCAACCTCACCCACGCCACCGCACCCGCGCACGAATCGTCCGGTGACCGTGAGTTCACCGGAACCCTCATCCGTCGTGCCGGCCGCACCTCGTACGATCACGACGCCCAAGGTCGCCTGATCCGCAAGAACCGCAAGCTCCTCAACGGGCAGCAACGTACATGGACGTACGCCTGGAACTCGGAAGACCGCTTGACCGAGGCGGTGACCCCGGATGGTGACCGCTGGCAGTACACGTACGACCCACTGGGCCGCCGGATATCCAAGCACCGTTTGGCGAAAGACGGCTCGACCGGCGAGCGCACGGAATTCACCTGGGACGACACCCGCCTGGCCGAACAACGGGCAGCCAATGGCAAGTTCACCACCTGGGACCACGCTCCCGGCACCCACCGCCCGCTCACCCAGACCGACCATCAGCCGCTGGTCCGCGAGCCGGGCGCATCACTGCTGGCCAAGCTGAGCCCGGACACCGGGGCCGACCACGGCACGCGCTTCCACGCGGTGATCACGGACGCCGTCGGCACGCCGACCGAACTGGTCACTCTTGGCGGTGAACTGGCCTGGCAGCGCCGCACCACCCTGTGGGGCGTGGACTTCCCCACCTTCACGGACGCCACATCCGTGGACTGCCCACTTCGCTTCCCAGGTCAATATGCAGACCCTGAAACGAGCCTGAACTACAACCACTTCCGCTATTACGACCCGGAAAATGCCCGGTACATCAGCGTGGACCCGCTGGGTCTGGAGCCTGCTCCGAATCCGAACGCTTACATCCGTCACCCCGGTACATGGTCAGACCCTCTGGGCCTGGCGGGCTGTGATCTACACGACCTGGGCGGTGGCTGGTACCGCTCACCAGAAGGCCTCGACTATGGGCCTGGATCCCCTGAGGGGCACCGCATCACTCACGTAATGCAGCACACCCAAGAGAACCCGGCGAAACCTGCTCACGGGGTTTTCGACACGGGAAGCAAGGGTGTGCTTGAGACGATCGACGAGGCTTGGGGCAAGCGGGCCACAGCTGTCTCGGTAAATCCGCAGGGGGCACGCACAACCTATATCATCCCGATGGGGCGCCAAGTCGGCTTCAACCCTGGTGATGAATATATTTCCATCACTGTCGAACACGGCAATGAAGTGATCACCGCCTTTCCGAGGAGTTGGAATTGATGGAAAAAGTGGCCTGTGTCCATTGCGGACAGGACTGGGTACGCCGCTACAAGCGAAAGGACTCGGGCCAGATCTTCTTCATGTGTCCGGAATGCGAGTCCGTCTGGCTGAGCGAAGGGGACAGGCATGACGAGACGGATATGTACCTGAGTGAATTTCTTCTCACGGGAGACTCGGGGAAGGACTGGGAAGCAATCACTCTCTGCCCGGAATGAATTCCTGGAAGACGTAGCCGTCGGCCTGGGCGCGGATGCCGCCGGGAGGGAATCCCGCCGGCCGGTCATGCGGTGGCGTCCGGGACGAAGACGCTGACCCGGTAGGTCGTCGGGACAGATCCGGATGATCTTGTCGGTGCGGGCGGCGGTCAGGTTGTGGGTGCGGCCCTGCAGCGCGGGTGAGATCCACAGCGCCTCCGGCCGGATCGGTGACGACCGCGATGTTCACTCCATGACCACGGCGCTTGGCCGAGTAGTCCCGCCCGGCTGTCGCCGACGCGGTCACACTCGGCGAGAGTCCCGTCCAGGAGCGCGAAGTCGGGGTCGTGCTCGCACAGGGTCTTCAGCAGGCCAGGGGCCCGGTTGGCGAGCAGGCCGGTGACGGCGATGACATTGGCGTGGGCGGTGCTGACGGATGTCCCGAAGCCGGCCGCGATGCGGGCAAGGGTGTCGTGGCGGCGCAGGTACACGAGAGCGACGAGCGCACGCTGGTGCGGCGGAAGCTGGCACCGCCAGTCGCCCTCACGGGTGACGATGCGCATGGTGACCCACTCGACCAGGGCGTGCGGCAGGTCGAGTGCGGCTGGATGGGAACCAACGAGGCTTCTTTACCAGCGGGTTGAGACTTTGAACACTCCCTCAACGACACCGGGGCCTCGTGCGTTGCACCCCCTGTCCCCACCTCACCGGCGTCCCCCGATCGGTGGCCAGCCTGAAAAGGCTCAGTGGCTCACGCCGTTCACGGTCTCTTCTGCAGACTCGGGGTACCCAGCCGCGAGCACCCGGCGGCGGCATACCGAGACCTGCGCTCGCACGGCCAGATGGGGAGGTCTTCCGGTCCGAGCTCGGCCCGACCGAGGGGTGGCGCCCCGACCGGCGCGGTCCCACTCGTGTCGTCGCGGAGGTCGGTCGGTCAGCTCGTCGCCCGTACGGCGTCCCTGATCAGGTCGGCGACCCGGGTGGGCTCGGACAGGACGACGGCGTGGGAGGCGTCCGGGAGTTCGACGACGACGGCGCCGGCCCGTGCGGCGCCGAAGCGCTGGACCTCGGGGCCGATCGTGCGGTCGGCTCCGGCCACCAGGGCCCAGCACGGTTTGGTCCGCCACGCCGCCGCGGACGCGGTCTCGGTGAAGGCGGCGGTGGCGAGCGGGCGTTGGGCGGCTGCCAGGGCACCGGCAACATCCTCGGGCACGTCCGCCGCGAAGACGGAGGGAAAGGCCGTCTCCTCGATGGTGACCTCGACCGCGGAGTCGCCGTCGAGGAGCGGGTACGTCCACTCCTTCAGGTTGCCCGTCAACGGGGACTCGGGGAAGCTCCCTTGGAGCTGGCCGAGGCTCTCGCCCTCGTGAGGCACGTAGGCCGCCACGTAGACGAGCCCGACGACGTTCTCCGCGGCGCCGGCCACGGTGATCAGCGCACCGCCGTACGCGTGGCCGACGAGTACGACCGGGCCGTCGACCTGCGCGAGGACGGAGGCGAGGTAGGCGGCGTCCGACGTCAGGCCCCGCAGCGGGTTCGACGGAGCGATCACCGGGATGCCGCTGCTCCGCAGTTCCGAGATGACGCCTATCCAGCCTGTCGCGTCGGCGAAGGCACCGTGCACGAGGACGACGGTGGGGTTGGTCATGCGAGTTCTCTTCTCGGTGTCGGACCACGCGTGGGTCGTCGTCACGACGGTCAGGGCCTGGCCCGGAATTCGGCAAGAGGTCCCTGCAGCTGTTGCTCACGGTGGAGCCGTGGAAGCGGCACCTCTTGTAGTGCGCGCATTCACGCCGTCATGACGGCGCACACGCGCCTCAGCGCCTTCGCTCGTCCTGGGCGCCGGGAGCCGGCGGTGCGAAGGCCGAGGTCGCCAGCGCCTGCCATTCGCTGGGGCTCATGCCGTAGGCCCCGCGGAACGTGCGGCTGAAGTGCGAGGGGCTGCTGAAGCCCCAGCGGTGTGCCACCGCGGCCATGGTGATCCTCCGGTTGGAGCGGCCCAGCTCCAACCGGCAGAACTCTAGCCTGCGCTGCCGCACCCATTGGCTCACCGTGCTGCCGTCGTTCTGGAAGAGCTTCTGCAGGTACCGGACGGAGATGTGGTGGGCGCGTGCGATCGACTCCGGTGAGAGGCCCGGTTCCATCAGATGCTCTTCGATGTAGCCGTGGATGCGGGACAGCATCTCGTTGACGGCCCCTGACGCGTCGTCGGCCTCGTCCGTCGTGTCCGCATCGAGGAGCTCCATGACCAGGACGGAAAGGAGGTGTACGGCCGTCCTGGCCCGCCGGTCCCCGATCGTGGACCGGCGGAACTCCGCCTTGGCGGCGAGCGCGGTCAGGAAGTCGGACGTCAGCGCCCCGAGCCCCTCCCCGCCGCGTACGGGTACGCCGAGCACCTGGTTCAGTTCCGACTCCGTGACGCCCAGGTAGCAGCGGGACACCCGGAAGAAGATCATCTGGCAGTCTTCGCCGAACTGCAGCAGGTGCCGTCGGGCCGGGTCGCAGAAGACCAGGTCGTTCGGCTCCAACAGGGTCTTGGCGCGCTCGCGTACGACGGTGACGGGCCCACGGACATGGACGCCGAGGTAGACGTGGGTCCGGTCGTTCGCCTCCGGCATCTCGGAAAGCATCTGGACCAGCCACCCCGAGCGGGAGGAGGACGAGGCCGGACCGGGCGCTTGCCGAGGCACCCGTTCGGGCGCACGTGACATCAGTGTGAGGGTCATGGGGATTCCTAGCCGTGGGTTCGTGCGGGCGGAGGGCGGAATCACGCCCCGTTCACCGGCTCCTCGGCCAGGAACTTCTCCACCACGGCGTTGAAGGCCGGCGGGTTCTCCAGGAAGGGGAAGTGCGAACTCGCCACGTCGGAGGCGAAGACGTGCAGGCGCGCGCCGGGAATCCGCTCGGCAACGAAACGTTGCGAATCGGGGTGCACATGGCTCCCCTCACAGCCGATCACCAGGGTCGGCACGTCGATCCGGGGAAGCACGTCGCGCCAGTCCTGCGCGCAGTGGTCGAACAGCAGCGGCACGCCCGCGTAGGCGGGTGTCGACCGGATCTCCTCGCCGACGAAGGCCAGCACCTCGGGGTCGGGCTCACCGGAGAACATGCCTCGCACGAAGTCGGCGAGGACCGTGTCGCCCTCCGGCCCCGCGAGGGCCGCGCCCAGGTACAGCAGCCCCGACACGTCGAAGATGGCGCCGGAGTCCCGCTGTTCGCGCTCGGTCATCCAGGGCACGGCGGCGACCGTCGCGGGCTGGTCGACGGCGACGAAACGCCGGATCCGTCCGGTCCCGTACTGGTCGATGAAGCTCCACCACACCGAGACGCCCATGGACCAGCCCAGTGCGTCGAAACGGTCAAGACCGAGATGGTCGACGAGTTCGAGCACGTCGCGGGAGAGTCGGGCGATGCGGTAGCCGTGATGCGGCTTGCCGGACTTCCCATGGCCGCGGAGGTCGACAGTGACGACTCGGCGGCCGGGCGCCAGTCCTTCGATCTGGTGGCGGAACATCGCCTGCGTCTGCCCCCAGCCGTGCAGCATCACCAGCGGGACGCCCTCGCCGCCGGTGTCCTGGTACGCGAGCCGTGCTCCGTCCGTCGTGATCAGTTCCTTCATGACCTCTCCCCTGGTCAGAGGCGGTATTTCGCTCCCGCCCGTCCCGAACATCATCGAATGGGGCCCGCCGCCCGCACCACCGCGAGCTGTAGGAATCGAGCCGTGGATCCTCCTCGCTTTGTCGAAGCGAGGAGGAGGTCAGACGGCTCCGTCGCCGCCCGGGGCGAGGAGTTCCTCGATCCTGAGGCCGAGGTGGAGCGTGAGCCGGTGGACGCCGTCGCCGAGGTCGAGTCCGGTGATCTCCTGGATCTGGCGCAGGCGGTAGTAGAGCGAGGTGCGGTGGATTCCCAGCGTGTCCGCGGTCCTGGGGATCGATCCCGCGTGTTCGAGGAAGCAGCGCAGGGTGTCCCGCAGGCGGTCGCCCCCCTTCGCCCCGGTCAGGGTGCGGAGCGGCTTCGGGACCAGGGACGTGTTCAGGGCGTGCTCCGGGAGCTGGAGCAGCACGGCGAGTTCCCCGAGGAGATCCCAGTCACCGGCGCTCTTCAGGGTGGGCAGTCGGCGTGCCGCGCGCGCCGCCACGAGCGCCTGCTCGTACGACGTCCACGCGTCGTCCAGGCCTGGGTGCCGTCCACCGACGCCGATCACCGGGTCCGCCGACGGGTCCAGGAAGGTGCGGAGTTCGTCGAGGATGCGAGCGGACTGGGCATCGACCTCGCCCGGGCCGGGTGGGCGGTC
Source organism: Streptomyces sp. NBC_00597 (assembly GCF_041431095.1). Taxonomy (GTDB): domain Bacteria; phylum Actinomycetota; class Actinomycetes; order Streptomycetales; family Streptomycetaceae; genus Streptomyces. The sequence goes on along the minus strand of NZ_CP107757.1, from coordinate 606,508 downwards.
GCGGAGCTGGAGCAGCGTCGCCCGCTCCTTCCCGATCGCGATGAGCCCCTGGGCCGAACGCGTCTGCCGGAACCCCTCCAGCGCCCCCCACAGGCCCGCCTCGTACTGTCGCACGAACTCGGTCGCGCAGCTCAGCTGGACGACGGTGACCAGGACGTGCTGTGCCGCTCCGAGCAGTCCGAGTTCCCTGCCTCGCCGCCGTGCGGTGGTACGGGCGACGACGTCGGTGCCGACGAGTTCGAGGACGAGGTCCCGCTCGTCGGCCTTCCGGGTGTCGGTGGCGATGTGCTCTCCGTACATCTGGGCGGCCATGGCGTCCGCGGCCCGGGCGATGGCACGTGTCTCGTGCTCTGCGAGCGTCTTCTCGGGCACGACCACCAGGAGCAGTCCGAGGAGATGTCCGCGCTCGCGCAGGGGCACGACGTAACGGGGCAGCAGTCCGAGATCGTCACGGCCGTCGATGAACCCGGCTCTGGACCACTGGGTCACGCCCTGGGCGAGGACGTAGCGGATGGTCGCGTTGTCGGCGCGGCCCTGCAGCAGGGTGCCGATGCGGACCGGGTCCTCGTCGCCGAAGTGGCGGCTCGTGCAGACCATGCGGACCAGCGGGTCGTCGACGGCGACGGACCGGCCGAGCCGCTCCGCGAGCTCGTCGACGAGCGCCTGGAGCTCGGGGCTGCCGGGGCGGGCTCGCTGGAGCCTTACGGTCATGCGCTGCTCCTCTCTCGATCAGCTGTTCCCCGCGGACTTCTCCATTCCGCGGCTCTTGATCATTCTGAGGAAGCGACGACCTCGGCACATCACACGAATCGTCCATTGCCATGACGCCCACGTGGGATACGAAGCGGCTACTCTCCGCTGTCACGATGCTTCACCAGCCGGGTCAGCTCCACGCGTGAGGTGATGTCCAGCTTGGTGAAGGCCCGGCGCAGGTGCGAACTCACCGTGTGCGGTGAGAGGGAGAGGTGCTCGGCCACCTGTTGGTTGGTCAGCCGTCGAGCCACGAGCCGTACCACCCGTAGCTCCGCGGCCGTCAGCTCCGGCCATTCACCGGAGAGCCCGGCGGGCGAGGGTCGGCGTCGGACCCCGGCGGCCCGCAGGCGCCGGCGGACGCGTGCGACGTCCCGCTCGGCGCCCGCTCGCGCGTAGAGCGCGAGGGCCGTGTCGAAGTACGGCACCGCTTCGGACTTGCGGGTGGCCGCCAGCTTGCGTCCGGCGTCCTCCAGTGCCGACGCCCGGGCCATCACCCGAGGGCAGTCCTCGTACAGCCGGACGGCGCGTACGAGAGGGGCGAGGTCGTTGTCGAGGAGCCCCCGGGCGTGCGCGGCGGTGGCGGCCAGGAACGTGAGGTCGGGGTTGAGCGCGGCTCGCCGCTCGGCCAGGGCGACCGCCTGCGCGGCCCGTTCGTGCGCGCCGGCACGCAGCGCCAGACGGACGAGGACCGGGGCGTCGGCGGGGTCGACCAAGCCGGCGTAGGCCGGCCGGTCCGCGGCGGGCGACGTCATCACCTCGTCGAGTTCGGCCATGGCACGGGCGGGCCGGCCTTCGAAGTCGGCCATCAGTGCCAGCATCCAGGCGCCGAAGTGCCGGACGACGGGTGCGCCGTCGCTCCGCATGCGCCTCGCCTCCGCCGCGTACGCTCGTGCGGTCTGCTGGTCGTTGGTGTGGAGGGCGACGCGCATCATCACGTACCGGAGCGTGACGTCGGCGAGGTTGCCCGGGCCGAGATCGCCGGTCGTCTCGGCCGCGGCTTCGGCGTCGGCCCGGGCGTCCGCCAGCCGTCCGACCTCCAGAAGGATGCGGGAGCGGGTCATGAGCCACATACGGGTGGCCGCCGTTCGGCCCTGCTCCCTGGTGATCCGGATGCCGTCCTCCGCGGCGGCGAGCGCCTGCGCGGTGCGTCCGGTGGTGTTCGACAGGAGAGCGTGCCACAAGGCCTCCGGAACCCACAGCGAGGTGCTGACGCCCAGGGCGTCGGCCAGCGCGGCGGCCCGCTCGGCCTGCCGGAACGCCTCGGTCAAGTCCATGCGGTGGAAACTCACGGCCGAGCGGACCGTCGTCAACGTGGCCTCGGCGGAGCGGTCCCCCGCTGCCGCTGCGGTCTCCCACGCCTCCGCGGCGACCTGCTCGGCCGCCGAGTGCTCGCCCGCCATCGACAGGCCGACAGCGAGCATGGCGAGCAGTCGCCCCCTCACGTCCACGGGGATCCCGGGCAGTGCCGCCCCGGCGCGGGCCTGCCGGACCGCCTCGCAGAAGTCGAACGGTACGGCGAGGCGTGCCAGGGCGAGGCGTATGCGTGCCTCGTCCTCAGGTCCGAGACCGCCGGTCGCCAGGGCGGAGGCTCCCAGCTCACGCGCCTGGGCGGCCCGGCCCGTCTGCCAGAGCAGCGGGATCGTCTCGGCGATGACCCGCGGCCGCTCCGGAGCGTCCGCCGTGGTGAGTTCCAGGGCCTTGAGGCTGCGTTCCGCGGCGGGTCCGGGAGCGGTGGCCGCGAGTTCCGCCGCGGCGGTGCGCAGCCGGTCGGCCTCCGCCGCGTCTCCCGGCCCCGCTCTCCCGGCCTCCGCCGCATCTGCCGGGGCTCTCCCGGCCGACGGCCCGGGACGCTCGGCGGGGGAGGCCGCGCTCCCCGGCGGCAGCTCGGCGGCTTGACCACGCAGGGCCTGACGCAGGGGCAGGGGGAGGCCGGCTTCCACCGCCTCGCGGATCAGGTCGTGGCGGAAGGCGAGGCGATCGCCGCTTTCGGTGAGCAGATCGGCGTCGAGGGATTCCCGTACTGCTGTGATGAGCGCCGCCGAGGACCTGCCGAGCAGTTCGGCCAGCAGCGCGACGGTGACCGGGCCGCCCATGGCGGCCGCCGTCTGCACCAGCTCCCGTGCCTCGTCGGACAGCTGGGCGAGGCGGCGCACGACAGACGGGAGATCCCGTGGCGCGGGGGGTCCGGCCGACAGCCTGGCCGTGCCGTTCTCGATCGTCACTGCCTCCCGTAGCGAGCCGAGCAGCTCGACCAACAGCTGCGGGACCCCTTCGGCGCGACGGACGACGCGGAGGACGTCCGGGTCGGGAGCGGCGCCGAGGACGTCCTCGGTGATCCGTGTGGTGGCCCGGTCGTCCAGCGTTCCCAGCGCCAGCTCGTGTGCGCCTGCCCGCCGGATCCTGTCCAAGGTCGTGCGCACGCCCGACGGCACGCTGCCGCCGCGCACGGCGACCAGCCACAGGATGGCGTGCGACGAGAGTCCGGCCGCGAGGGTGTTGAAGGTGAGGAGGGTCAGGTCGTCGCACCACTGGAGGTCGTCGAGGACGACGAGCAGAGGGCCGTTTCGAGCCGTCTCCCGCAGGCGGTCCCCCAACTCCTGGAGCAGCCAGAACCGCTGGCCGGGTGTCGTGGCGAGGTCCCTGAGGCGGATGGCGCCCGACAGCGGTTCCTCGCCGGAGAGCAGACCGTCGAGGAGGGGGCCGAGCGGCACGAACTGTTCGTCGGGGTCCGCGGCCCCCTCGAACACCCTCGTCCCGCGCCGCCTCGCGGCTGCCGCGGCCTCCGCGAGGATCCTGGACCTGCCGATGCCGACGGGGCCCTCGACGCGGATGATCCCGCCCTCGCCCCGGACGAGCGCGTCGAGCCGCGCCTCGATGAACGCCAGTTCGGCGTCCCTGCCGCGCAGCGGCGTCCGTACACCGTCGAGTTCCTCGGGCACGGTCCTTGTCGTCACTCGGTTCACGCTCATACGGCGGAACAGTATGAACCATGTGAACCACCCCGCCGCCGCCCGGGCCGGCGGCCCGTCTCAGTCGAAGCGCAGGTCGGCGAGTTGCCGTTCGAGGACGGTGACGTCGTCCTCCGGCTCTTCACCGACCGGGCGCGCCGCCATGAGCGCGGCGAGCTCGACGCCCGCCCGGCGGACGCGGCCGGGCAGGCCGTCGGTGTACTCGGATCCACCCGAGCCCCAGTCCTCGGAGGCCGCGAACACGGCGGTGGGGACGACGACGGCGCGGAGATGGGCGAAGAGCGGGCGCACGGCGTGCTCAAGGACCAGGGAGTGGCGGGCCGTACCGCCCGTCGCCGCGATCAGGACCGGCTTCCCGGAGAGGGCGTCCGGATCGATCACGTCGAAGAAGGACTTGAAGAGACCGCTGTAGGAGGCCGCGAACACGGGAGTCACGACGATCAGGCCGTCGGCGGCCGTCACCGCGTCGATGGCGGCGCTCAGTCGCGGCGGTGGGAATCCGGTCACGAGGTGGTTGGCGATGTCGCCGGCCAGTTGGCGCAGCTCCACGACCTCGGTCGGCGCCGCGTGCCCCCGGACGTCGAGTTCGTCGCGGGCCGATTCGGCCAGCCGGTCCGCGAGCAGGCGGGTGGAGGAGGGGGTGCTCAGCCCCGCGGAGACGACGATCAGCTTCATGCGGCGGACACCTCCCGGACGGCTCGGAGGGACGCGTGCGTGGGGGCCTGCGGCACGTCGGCCGGACGCCCCTTGGCGAACTCCTTCCGCAGCACGGGCACGACCTCTTCGCCGAGGATGTCGAGCTGTTCGAGGACGGTCTTCAGGGGCAGGCCCGCGTGGTCCATCAGGAACAGCTGGCGCTGGTAGTCGCCGACCGTCTCCCGGAACGACAGGGTCCGCTCGATGACCTGCTGGGGAGAGCCCACCGTCAGCGGGGTCTGCTCGGTGAAGTCCTCAAGCGACGGGCCGTGGCCGTACACCGGCGCGTTGTCGAAGTAGGGCCGGAACTCCCGTACGGCGTCCTGGGAGTTCTTGCGCATGAAGACCTGTCCGCCGAGGCCGACGACGGCGTCCTGCGGCCGGCCGTGACCGTGGTGCGCGAACCGGCGCCGGTAGAGCTGCACCATGCGCCGGGTGTGATCGGCCGGCCAGAAGATGTTGTTGTGGAAGAAGCCGTCGCCGTAGAAGGCGGCCTGCTCCGCGATCTCGGGGGACCTGATGGATCCGTGCCAGACGAAGGGCGGGACGCCGTCCAGGGGTCGCGGTGTCGAGGTGAAGGCCTGGAGCGGCGTACGGAACGTGCCCTCCCAGTCCACGACGTCCTCGCGCCACAGCCGGCGCAGCAGCGTGTAGTTCTCCTTGGCGAGGTTGATGCCCTGGCGGATGTCCTGTCCGAACCACGGGTAGACCGGACCGGTGTTGCCGCGGCCCAGCATGAGGTCGACCCGGCCGTCGGCCAGGTGCTGGAGCATCGCGTAGTCCTCGGCGATCTTCACCGGGTCGTTGGTGGTGATCAGCGTCGTGGACGTGGACAGGATCAGTTTCTCGGTGCGGGCGGCGATGTAGCCGAGCATGGTGGTCGGCGACGACGGTACGAACGGCGGGTTGTGGTGCTCGCCGGTCGCGAAGACGTCAAGACCGACCTCCTCGGCCTTGAGCGCGATGGCGACCATCGCCTTGATGCGCTCGCGTTCGGTCGGAGTGCGACCGTTGGTGGGGTCGGGGGTGACGTCCCCGACGGTGAAGATGCCGAACTGCATGGGGTGTCCGCTCTCCTGAGCTCGTAGGGTTCCGCGCCGGGGATCCGGGGCCGGGTGACGCCGGGGCCTCCGGCGTCACCCGGCGGGTCAACGGTGGGGGGTCACTTCGCCAGGAAGGCGAGGAGGGCGGTGTTGACCTCCTCGGCATGGGTCCACAGCAGACCGTGCGGGGCGCCCTCGATCTCGACGTAGTCGGCCGACGGAAGCGCCTTGTGGAAGGGGTGCGCGGTGCCCTCGGCCGGCAGGATGCGGTCGGCGGTGCCGTGCAGGATCAGGGCCGGCACGTCGACGGCGGGGATGTCGGCGCGGAAGTCGGTGTACCAGGTCGCCGGTGCGGCGGACGCGGCGAAGGAGCCGCCGCGGGCCGCGGTGTTCCAGCTGTTGCGGACGGCCTCCTCGCTGATGCGGGTGCCCAGGTTCTCGTCGAGGTTGTAGAAGTCGTTGAAGAAGGCCGTGTAGTAGGCGTAGCGGTCGGCCTTGACGGCGGCGACGACGCCGTCGAAGAACTCCTTCGGGGCGACGCCGTCCGGGTTGTCGTCGCTCTTGAGCAGGCAGGGCTCAAGCGAGGCCAGGAAGGCGACCTTGGCGACCCGGCCGGAGCCGTACCTGGAGACGTAGCGGGCGACCTCGCCGGTGCCCATGGAAAAGCCGACGAGGACGGCGTCGTTCAGGTCCATGGTCTCCATCACGGTGTGCAGGTCGGCCGCGAAGGTGTCGTAGTCGTAGCCGGTGGTCGGCTGCGAGGACCGCCCGAAACCGCGGCGGTCGTACGTGATCACGCGGTAGCCGGCGTCGAGCAGAGCGGCGCTCTGGCGCTCCCAGGAGTGGCCGTCGAGCGGGAATCCGTGGATGAGGACGACGGGCTGCCCGGATCCCTGGTCCTCGAAGTACAGCTCGACGGGGTTGGTGTTCTCCTGGCCCACGGTGATGTACGGCATGCGGATGCTTCCTCGATTCGGGTCGGCTGGTCCGCGCGCCGAAGCGGCGCGGCATGCCCGTCACGCTAGGACCGGTCCTGCACCTCCCGTTGCCGTACCGCGCACCACACCTTGCACGGGGGCGCAGAGGTCGCTCAGCCGCCGGTGGCCGTTCCGGCGTCGTCCTCCGCAAGGACGATCCGGGCCAGGTGGACCCTTGAGCGCACCGACAGCTTGCGGAAGATCGACGCCAGATGGGTGTTGACCGTGTGCGGGGAGACGACGAGGGCCTCCGCGGCCGACCGGTTGGTGTGACCCGCGGCGATCAGCCGGGCCACCTTGCGCTCCGAGGCCGTGAGCGCGTCCCAGCCCTGGTCGGGGCGCGGCCCGAGGCCTCCGGTGCGCCGGCCGGAGCGGCTCGTGGTCCGTTCCAGATCGGCCCGGACCCGGTCGGCCTCGACGTCGGCCCCCGCCTGGGCGTAGATGTCGTGCGCCCTGGTCAGGGCGGGTGTCGCGGCGGGATCGCCTGCTGCGAGGAGCACGCGCCCGAGGTCTGCGGATGCGGCGGCGAGGGGCAACGGCCGGGGGCCGGTGAGGAGGATGCGGACCGACCGCTCCAGGAGTCCGTGGTCGGCGTTCACCAGGGCGGACGCGTGAGCGGCCGTCCCCTGGGCGGTCGGCACGGTGGGGTTGCGGGTGGCGTGTTCTGCCGCCTGGGCCGCGAGGTCCTCGGCCAGGTTCCGGTCCCCGGCGCGCAGGGCGATCCGCACGGCCTGGACGACATGCGGGCGCAGGAGCCGCCACCGGAGGAAGGGGTGGTCCCGCTGCACGGATCGGACCAGTTCGGCCGCTGCCGCGTGGTCGCCGTCGGCGTCGGCGACGACGGCCTCGAAGTACTGGTGCGTGGCGTGGTTGCCGGTGTTCGGCCGGTCGGCAACGGTCGCCCGCACGACGTCCAGGTGTTCCCGCACGGCTTCGCGGTCGCCGCGCAGCATCGCAAGCAGACCGCGGTTGACGCGGATGTTGACCAGGTTGCCGGGCACGTGGAGGTCCGCTTCGAGCCGCTCGGCGGTGACGAGGTCGGCGTCCGCATCGTCGAGCCGGCCGAGCCCGATGTTCAGGGTTGCCTGGGCCCAGATCAGCATGGCGGGGCGCAGGGGAGCGTCGCCCGCCGTCCGCAGCAGTCGCCGTACGGTGTCGAAGTCGTCCATGTGGATCCGGGCGACGGCCTCCTCCGGCAGGAAGGCCGTGTCGAACACGCTCAGTGCCGTGTGGTGTTCTACGGCGGCGGCGCAGTCGCCCGCGTTGACGGCGATCTCGCCGAGGCCCCAGAGCGCGAGGACGCGGGCCTCCCGGTCACCGACCCGCTCCGCCTCGGCGAGCGCTCCTTCGCCCGTCTCGCGAGCGGCCCCGAGGTCGCGTCCGCGGGACCGGGCCAGGGCCTGCCGAGCGGTCAGCCGGGCGCGGATCGCCGGGTCGGTGACGGCTGCCAGCGCCGTCGTCGAGCGGCGGGTCAGCTCGTGGACGTCGTCGAGGTGCCAGAGCGTGTCGCCGAGTACGGACTGCAGACGGGCGAAGACGTCCAGGGGCGGTTGCCGGGCGAGCAGCGCATCGCCGGTGGCCCGTGCCTGGGTGTACCGGCCCGCGCGGGTCAGCGCGACGATGGCCCGTTCTCCCACGTCGAACACCATGGGCGCATGGGGCGGTACGAGTTCCAGGGCGCGTACGGCCAGGTCGGCGGCGAGGTCGGGCATCACGGCGATCACGTCCGTGGCGGCCGTGCCAAGAAGTCCGATCGCCTCCTGGTCGCCGGGTTCGGCGCTCTTCAGCAGATGCGGGACCGCGTCGACGGAGCTCCGGCCCGCCGCGACGAGTCGGCTCGCGGCCTCCCGGTGGAGCGCCCGGCGTACGGAGGGCGTGAGGTCGGCGTACACCGCCTGGCGGAGCAGGTCGTGGCGGAACAGGAGGTGCTCGCCCTCGTCGTGGAGGAGCTGGGCGGAGATCGCCTCGTCGAGTTCGGCGCTGAGTCCGGAGGCGGGCCGGCCGCACAGGGCCGCGGCGTCGGCGAGCGTGAACGCGCGGCCGAGGACCGAGCCGATCCGCAGGAAGTGGAGGGTGTCCGGCCGCAGGTCGGCCAGCCGGCCGCGTACGCCGAGGACCAGCCGCTCCGGCGGCTCCGGCGCGTCCGCGCCCGACGCCGCGACGCCCGCAAGCATCTCGGCCGCGAGGAAGGGGTTGCCTCCCGCCCCGTCGAGGAGTTCCGCGACCTGCTCCGGGACGTCCCCGCCGAGGACGTCCCGTGCCAGCTCGGCCAGGGCCGTGTCGGACAGCGGCCGGAGGGGGAGGGTCGTCGTCCGCGGCCCCTGCCCGTACAGTTCCGGGTCGTTCCTGCTCGTGAGCAGCCAGAGCACCGGGGAGCTGAGCAGCCGTGCCGGCATGACGCTCAGGGCGAACCGGCTCAGCGGGTCGGCCCATTGGACGTCGTCGACCGCGATCAGTACCGGCGTGCCCGCCGAGCGTTCCTCGATCAGCTGGGCCAGCCGTTCGACGAGCCAGATGCGCTGGTCGTGGTGGCCCGCGAGGTCTGCGAAGTCCGTGCTGGACAGCAGCGGCGGGTCACCGTGCAGAAGGCCCGAGGCCAGTGAGGCGAGTGGTGCCAGCTCGTGCAGTTCCTCGGCGCGTCCATGGCTGACGACGAATCCGTGGGCCCGTGCGATCGAGACGGTCGCCTGCAGCAGGACGGTCTTCCCGATCCCGGGCTCGCCCAGGAGCAGCGCGATCGCTCCGCCCTCGCCGTCATGCACCGCCTCGACCAGGGCGCGCAGCCGCTCCAGCTCGGCTTCGCGGCCCCGCAGCCCGGGCCGGCTCAGCCCCGTCACCCCGCCTTGTTCCTCGGGCCGGTCGGGGATCATCCCTTGACCGATCCGGCGAGCAGTCCCCGTGCGAAGTGCCGCTGGAGGGAGAGGAAGACGAGCAGCGGGACGAACGCGGCCACGAAGGCTCCCGCGGTGAGCCGCTGCCACTCGTTGCCGTACGTCCCGGCCAGGCTCGCCAGTCTGACCGTCATCGGCGCGGTCCCGGCCGTTCCGCCCGACAGTGTGAGTGCCACGAGGAGGTCGTTCCACACCCAGATGAACTGGATGACGGCAAAGGTGATCAGGGCCGGGCGGGCCAGGGGCAGCACGATCCGGAGCAGCAGCGTCCCGTGCGACGCGCCGTCGACGCGGGCGGCCTCGATCAGGGCCCGAGGCAGCCCTGCCAGGAAGTTGTGCAGGAAGAACACCGCGAACGGCAGCGCGAAGACCGTGTGGGCGAACCAGACCTGGCCGAACCGCGCGGGCCCGGTGAGATGCCACGCGGGCAGGAACAGCCAGCCCTGGGAGAAGAGCTTCAGGAGAGGGACGAGCGCCATCTGGAGCGGCACGACCTGGAGCGCGAAGATGCCGACGACGAGCGCGTCGCGCCCCCTGAAGTCGATCCAGGCCAGGGCGTACGCCGCGAAGAAGGCCAGGACGAGCGGGAACAGTACCGAGGGAACAGTGATGACGACGGAGTTGACGAAGTACTCCGCGAGCCGCCCCGACCCGTTCCCGCCGCCGGACAGCACCTCGACGTAGTTGTCGAGCGTGAGGTGGGGCGCACCGAACACGGTCCACCAGCCCGTCGTCTTGATCTCCTCCTCGGGGCGGAACGAGGAGAGCAGGAGACCGAGGGTCGGTGTCGTCCAGAGGACCGCGATCACCACAGCGATCGCCGTGAAGGCGCGGGAGGCCAGACGCTCCCGGACGCCGATCACCCCGTCCTCCGCTGCGCCCGGATCCGGTGGGCGACGAAGGGGGTGACGAGGACGAAGAGGAGCACGGCGAGCGCCGCGCCTCGGCCCGTCTCGCCGTAGCGGAAGGCCTGGCCGTACATCTCGTGGGCGATGACGCCCGTATCGAACTGTCCACCGGTCATGGTCTTGACGATGTCGAAGGACTTGAAGGTGCCGATCGTCTGGGCGAGGACCACGACGAGCAGTGTGGGCCTGATCGACGGCATCGTGATCCGCCAGAAGATCTGCCGGGAGGACGCACCGTCGAGTTGGGCCGCCTCGGTCAGCTCACCGGGAACGGCCCTGATCGCACCGGCCAGCAGGACGGCCGCGAAGCCCGCCTGTGTCCACACCATCGCCACGATGAGGAACAGGACGTTCCAGGGGGAATCCACGAGCCATTGCCGCGGTTCACCGCCGAACACGACGACGAGCTGGTTCAGCAGCCCGATCTGCCCGACCGCCGCGGGACGGTAGGCGTAGACGAACTTCCAGACGACGCCCGCGCCGACGGAGGAGATCGCCATCGGCATCAGGACGAGGGAGAGCGCGAACGCTCTGAACCGCGACCGTACGACGGCCGCCGCGTAGAGCAGACCGACCGCGGTCGCCGTCAGCGGCACGAGCACCACCCACGCCAGGGTGTTGCGCAGCGCCACCAGCGCCCGGGGGTCGGTGACCATCCACACGTAGTTGTCGAACCCGGCCCACGCGTCTCCCCCGCCGTCGGTGAACGACAGGACCAGGGTGCGCAGACCGGGCAGGAGAAGACCGACCGTGAGCAGCAGCAGGGCCGGGGCCAGCAGGATCAGGGCCGCGGCCCTCCTCCGTACCGGCCCCCGGTGCAGCGCCAGCAGGATCAGGGAGACCACCGCCGCGAAGGCGGCGACGCCCTGGAGCAGGTACAGCAGCTTGGGCTGCTGGGCGGCGGCGTCGAACGACATCAGCGGCTCGGCCAGGACCGTTCGATGGAGTCGGCGACCTGCCGGGTGCTCGCGCCGCCGATCCAGTCGACGGCTCCCTTCCAGAACGTCCCGGCACCGACCGACGCCGGCATCAGGTCCGAACCGTCGAACCTGAACTGCGTCCTGGGATCCTGGAGCAGCTGGATCGAGAGCCTGTCGACCGGGGTCGCGGCATTCGCCGGATCCACTCCCTTGTTCGCCGAGACGAACGGGCCCTTCTTCATACGCGCGTTCGCGAAGTCCGCGGAGGCCAGATACTCCTGGAACGCCCGCACTTCGGCACGGTCGGCGAACGCCGCGGTGAAGACCCCACCGCCGAGTACGGGCCGGTCGGCCGGGTCGGCCCCCGGCAGGAGGAAGGCGTAGACGTCCTTGTCCGGTCCGATCTCGGTGCCCTTCGGCCACATGTCGGCGTAGAACGAGGCCTGGCGGTGCATCGCGCAGTCGCCGGAGAGAATCGGTGTGCCGGCCTCCTGGAAGGAGATCGACGCCATCGACCGGGCCGGACCGAAACCGCCGTTGGCGAACCGGTCGTTCTTGAGGATGGACCCCACGGTGTCCATGGCCGTGATCACACGCGGGTCGTTGAACGGGATCTCGTGGGCGACCCACTGGTCGTACACGTCCGTGCCCTGCTGGCGCAGCAGGACGTCCTCGATCCAGTCCGTCACGGGCCAGCCGGTCGCCTCGGCGGACTCGATGCCCGCGCACCACGGCTTGACGCCCGACGCCGCGACCTTCTCCGTCACTTCCATCAGCTCGGACCACGTGTGGGGAACGCTCAGTCCCTTGTCCCGGAAGAACTTCGGCGAGTACCAGACGAACGACTTCACGTTCGCGACCAGCGGCGTGCCGTAGAGGGTGCCGTCCACGGTCGCGTAGCTGTTCCAGTCCGCCGACCAGCCCTGCTTCGCGAGGGCCGCGACCCCGGCGCTCGCGGGCTTGAGCTTCCCCGCCCGCGCGAAGCGTTCCAGGAGCCCGGGCTGGGGGAAGAACGCCATGTCAGGGGCACTCCCGCCGTCGACCCGGAGCTGAATCTGGGCCTCGAACTCCCCGTCCCCCTCGTACTGGACGTCGATTCCCGTGCAGCCCGCGAAGTCCGCCCAGGTCTCTTCGAACAGGTCGGCCTCCCGGTCCCGGTTCTCCGCGTAGACGGTGACCTTGGAGCCGGGGTGCTTGCCGTACCGGGCGTACGGCCCGCAGTCCACGGCTGTCCGCGACTGCGAAGTGCTGTCCTGTGGAACACGGCAGGCGGCGGCAAGGGCGGCGAGGGCGATGGCGGCGAGCGTGAGCCTCGCGCCGAACCTCATGGGTGCATCTCCTCCGATCGCCCCCCGAAGGGTTCTCGGGAGCGATCAGAAGCTACCAGCGCTCGAACAAAATCGACTAATCGTTCGATCCTGAACGATCGGGTCAGTGAGCGGTGGACCGGACCGCGTCCTGGATCAGCTCCACCACGGCCTTGGGCCGGGCGAGCATGACCAGGTGGGAGGAGTCGACCTCGACGGTGGTCATCCCGGCGCGCTCGTAGCCGAAGCGCTCCACGTCGGGGTTGATCGTGCGGTCGGAGGAAGCGACCAGACCCCACGAGGGCTTGGTCTTCCACGCCGCGACAGGCGCCGTCTCCGAGAAGGCACGTGCGGCCAGGGGGCGCTGGGAGACGGCGAGCACCGCGGCGAGGTCGGGGTCGACGTCCGCCGCGAAGAGGGCGGGGAACTTCTCGATCTCCACCGAGACGTCGGTGCCGGTCTCGGTGGAGCCGGCCACCGGGAACGGGGTGTAGACGAGCGCGTCGGCGAGACCGGAGTCGGGGAAGCGGCCCTGCAGCTCGCCCAGGCTCTCGCCCTCCTCCAGCGCGTATCCCGCCAGGTACACCAGTGCGCGGACGTTGTCCTCCGTGCCGGCGAGGGTGATGACGGCGCCACCGTAGGAGTGCCCGACCAGGATCACGGGGCCTTCGACGGCGCGGATCACCGAGGCGATGTACGCGGCGTCGTCGACGAGGCTGCGGTTGGGCACCGCCGGGGCCACCACTTCCATGCCGGCGGCGGTCAGTTCGGGGATGACGCGGGCGAAGCTGGAGGCGTCGGCGAAGGCGCCGTGGACCAGGACGACGGTGGGGCGGGCGTGTCGGGACATGGGGGAACTCCTCGGTGCGTGACGGGGGACGGGGTTGGGGATGCGGCAGGCGGCCGTGTGGTGTTCGTGTGGTGCTTCACAGGCCGAAGCGGGCGCGCCTCGCCTCGGGCACCAGGTCGGTGTACTCGGGGTGCTTGCCGATCCAGCCCCGGATGAAGGGGCAGTACGGCAGGACGCGCAGCCCTCGGGCCCGGGCGTCGTCGAGGGCCCCGCGGGCGAGCAGTCCGCCCAGGCCCCGGCCGGCGAACCGGCTGTCGATCTCGGTGTGGATGAAGGCGATCTCGCCCTCCGAAAGGTGGTACTCGGCGAAGCCGCCGGTCTCGATGCCGTCTTCGCCGGCGAGGATCTCGTACCGGGACTTCTCGGGCCGGTCCGTCACCTGCGGTTCCATGGGTGCTCCTGTGTGCTCGTGGTGTGACGGGGTGGGTGGGTGCGGTCAGAGCGTGCGGCGCACGCCCGCCTGGCGTTCCAGGTTGCGGAGCTGGACGGCCAGGTCGCCTTCCACGGCGAGGTGGGCGGGGCCGCTGCGGCCGATGGGCAGGACCTGCTCGCTGCGCATGTCCTCAAGCATCAGGGCGAACGCCGTGTACATCGCGACGAGCGCCACGACGAGGCCGAGCGCACCGGACGTGCGCGTCAGCCATTCGGCGCCGGTGATGCCCGAGAGACCGGTGGCCGCCCAGCGGGGCAGGGAGACCGCGAGGACGAGCCACAGCGCGCGCTTGGGCCGGGTCACGGCCGTCATCAGGGCCCCGAAGCAGAGGAGCGCCAGGTTGAACACGCCGAGGACCTGAAGGCCGTCGGCCGCACCGCTGAGCATGATGAGCGAGTAGGGCAGCCAACTGCCGGCGAACACCGCCATCAGCGTCGCCGCGATCACGTCACGTGCGCCGAAGGCCAGGAAGCTCACCAGGAGTTGCAGGACGAAGGCCGGCAGCACGGTGAAGGCGACGGCGGCGCGGGCCGCCTCGTCGAACAGCCCGAGCTGGAGGCAGCCCGTCATCACGGAGGCGATGGCTATCGTGAAGAAGCCGAGCGGCATCGGTGAGGCGATGGGACGTAGGTTGATCCGTGTCATCGACCGGAGGTCCGGCTCGAAACGGCGTCCCGGGGGAACGTCCGGCGAGGTCGCCGGGGTGTCGCCGCCGTCGGCGGCGGGGGAGGCTGCGGACATCGGGTGGATCTCTCTCTCAGTGCTCGAAGCAGGGGTCGACGAAGGACGGCGTCGTCTCGGGAACGGAGCCGCGCGCGACGCGCCACCGGCGGTGCTGCTCGGACTCGGCGACGGCCTCGGCCACGGCCGACGCCTGGAGGGCACCGCTCTGGTAGCCGCCGAAGTGGGCCACCGGGCTCCACCCCGGGCTGACCGGCGGGACGGCCTCGTCGAGACCCTCGTACTCCGCGGTCGCCCAGACGATCCGGCCGCCGACGACGGTGAGCACGGACTCGATGCCGGGGATGACGTCCTCGGGCACGGTGAGGTAGTCGTCAGACAGGATCGCGAGGTCGCCGTAGCAGCCCTCTCGCAGGGTTCCCTTGACGTCCTGCTCGCCGGTGAGCTGCGCTCCGCCACGGGTGTACAGACCGAGGGCGGTCTCCCGGTCGATCAGGTTCCCGGCCGGGTGGAGCGCGGTGCCGCCGACGGTGCGCCCGGTCACGAGCCAGTGGAGCGCGACCCACGGGTTGTACGAGGAGACGCGGGTGGCGTCGGTTCCGGCGGCGACGGTCAGGTCCCGGTCGAGCATGGCCCGCACCGGCGGGGCGTGGGCTGCGGCCTCGGCACCGTACCGGTCGAGGAACGCGGTGCCCTGGAAGGACATCCGGTTCTGTACGGAGACGGCGCCGCCGAGGGCGGCGATCCGGTCGAGGCTGTCGGTGGAGACGGTCTCGGCGTGGTCGAACAGCCAGCGGTTGCCGCCGGGGAAGAGCCCTTCGGCCGCGAGCTTCTCGAAGACGGCCAGGTCGCGGCGGATCGTCTCGTCGTACGTGGCGTGGAGCCGGAAGCCCCAGCCGTTCTCCAGCAGCAGCCGGACCGCCTTCTCGAACTCGGCCTCGTACCCGTCGGCAAGCGCGGGACGGGGCTCGGAGAAGTTCTCGAAGTCCGCGGCGGCCCAGGTCAGGTTCTCGCCCGCCCCGTTCAGCCGGAGCCACTCGTCCCCGTCCCCGGGCTTGACCATCTCGGTCCACCGCTTCAGGTCGGCGAGCTCCTGTCCGGCCGTCTGCGGGAAGAGGTGGTAGGCGATCCGGAGGGTCAGCTCCCCCGACCGGGCGAGGTCGACGACCGTGGCGTAGTTGTCGGGGAAGTTCTGGAACCCGCCGGCGGCGTCGACCGCGGACGTCAGCCCGAAGCGGTTCAGCTCGCGCAGGAAGTGGCGCGTCGACGTCCGCTTGTCGGCCTCGTCGAGAGCCGGCGCCTTGGCCAGGGTCGAGTACAGGATGAGGGCGCTCGGCGCGGCGAGGAGGACGCCGTTGGGTTCGCCGTCCCGGCCCCGGACGATCTGCCCGCCGCGGGGATCCGGGGTGTCGCGCGTGAATCCGGCTGCCCGTACCGCTGCCCGGTTCATCAGGGCCGACTGGTACAGGTGCAGGACGAAGACGGGGGTGTCGGGTGCGGCGGCGTTCAGCTCGGCGACGGTCGGCATCCTGCGCTCGACGAACTGTTCGGCGGTCCAGCCGCCCACGACGCGGATCCACTGCCCCTTGGGGGTCCGGCCGGCCTGCTCGCGCAGCATGGCCAGGGCGTGGCGCAGACTGCGCACCCCGTCCCAGCGCAGCTCCAGTACGTAGTTCAGGCCGCCCCTGATGACGTGCAGGTGCGAGTCGTTGAGACCGGGGATCACCCTGCGACCGAGGGCGTCGACGACCTTGGTGCCCGGCCCGACGAGGTGGGCGAGCTCGTGGTCGTCGCCGAGGGCCGCGACGCGGCCGTCGCGGATCGCGACGGCGCGGGCCTCGGGGCGGTCGGCGTCACCGGTGAACACCTTCGCGTTGCGGACGAGGAGGTCGGCATGCTCGTGTTCCCGGCGCGGGGCGGGGACGAGACCCGCCACCGGCATGCTCGTCGACGGCCCGGTCATGCCAGGGCCTTGCGCAGGGTGTCGGTGGCGAGACCGATGGCGAGTTCCGCGGCCTGCGTCTCGCGCAGCGCGTTCAGCATCACGAAGTCGTGGATGGCCCCCTGGACGCGGAGCGCGGTCACCGGGACGCCGGCGGCCCGGAGCTTCGCCGCGTACGCCTCGCCCTCGTCGCGCAGGACGTCCGCCTCGGCCGTGATCACCAGGGCCGGCGGCAGGCCGGTGAGCTGCTCGGTGGAGGCGCGCAGCGGGGAGGCGGTGATCTGGGCGCGCTCGGCGTCGTCGGTCGTGTACTGGTCCCAGAACCACGTCATGGCGTCGCGCCGCAGGAAGTAGCCCTCGGCGAACAGGTGGTACGAGTCGGTGTCGAAGCTCGCGTCCGTGACCGGGTAGAAGAGCACCTGCTGGACGAGCGTCACGTCGCCGCGCTGCTTGGCCATGAGGGTGAGGGCGGCGCTCATGTTGCCACCGACCGAGTCGCCCGCGACGGCGATCCGAGTGCCGTCGAGGTCCTTGTGGTGGCCCTCGCGGGCGACCCACTGGGCGACGCTGTAGTTCTGCTCGATCGCGACGGGGTAGCGGGCCTCGGGAGAGAGGTCGTACTCGGGGAAGACGACGGCCGCCCCGGTGCCGACGGCGAGTTCGCGGACGAGCCGGTCGTGGGTGTGGGCATTGCCGAAGACCCAGCCCGCGCCGTGGATGTAGAGGATGACGGGCAGCGGACCGATGGCGCCGCGGGGGCGGACGATCCGGGCGCGGACGTCGGCGGTCGGACCGCCGTGGACGGTGACCCACTCCTCGTCGACGTCGGGCAGGGGAACACCCTCGCCGCTCTGCACGTCGTCCACGGCCTTGCGACCGTCCGCGACGGGGATCTGGTAGAGGAACGGCGGCTGGGCGGTGGCGTCGGCGAACGCCCGGGCGGCGGGTTCGAGGATCGGACGGTTCTTCATGAGGGGTTCTCCTTCGGGGACGTACGGGAGGGGCGGGTCGAAGGCTCAGCGGGTCGCCCGTGCGGCGTCGAGGATCACGTCGGCTACCACGGCCGGACGGGAGACGGCCACGGCGTGCGACGCGTCCACTTCGGTGACGTGCGAGCGGGCGCGCCGGGCCATCCACCGTTCGGCGGCCGGCGGGATGTTCTTGTCGGCGGTGGCGATCAGCGCCCAGGACGGGATCGTCTTCCAGGCCGCTTCCCCGGCCTTCTCCTCCAGCGCGGCGGTGGCGACCGGGCGCTGGGTCGCGGCCATGACGGCCGCGTCGGCGGCGGGAACATCGGCGGCGAACTGCCGGTGGTACCGGGCCCGTTCGATGACGAGTTCGGTGCCGGTGCCACCGCCGGGCAGCGGATACGACCGCGGGTTCACGGTGTCGCCGAGGGTGGAGCCGGGGAACTTGGCGGCGATCTCGGCCGCGCTTTCGCCCTCGTCCGGGGTGAACGCGGCGATGTAGACGAGGGCCTTCACACGGCTGTCGCCCACGGCGGCGCCACTGATGACGGCGCCTCCGTAGGAGTGGCCGACCAGGACGACGGGTCCATCGACGGCGGCCAGCACGCTGCGCAGGTAGGCGGTGTCCGCGGCGAGACCGCGCAGTGGGTTGGCGGGGGCCATGACGGGGTAGCCGGCGCCCTGCAGCCGTCTGATCGTGCCGCCCCAGCCGGAGGCGCGTCGGCGAACGCCCCGTGGACCAGGACGATCGTGGGCTTGGGACCGTGCCGGTCGGTGCCGGCGGCGGCCGGGCCGCTCGCGGGTCGTACGGGTGCGGCGGGTGCGGCGCCCAGCAGGGAGGCCACCGTGGCCGGCAGGGCGAGCGCGAGGGCGAGGGCGCGCCTCGTGGGATGCATGGGGTTTCCTTGTCGGGTGGTGAAGCGTCGGGTGTGTGCGGTCGGGCGGGAGGGTGCGCCGATGGAGCCGGCGGGTGCGCCGGTCGGGCGGGGCCTCGCCTCAGAGGCCGTACGCCTCCAGGAGCCGTAGCCAGACCTCGCTCACCGTCGGGAAGGCGGGCACGGCGTGCCAGAGGCGTTCCAGGGGGACCTCGCCCACGATGGCGACGGTGGCCGTGTGGATGAGCTCGGTCGCCATCGCGCCGGTGAGCGTGCAGCCGACGACGACTCCTCGGGTCTCGTCGACGACGAGCTTGGCGAGGCCGCGGTAGTCGTCCGCGTGGAGCGCGGCCCCGGCGAGGTCGTCGATGCGGTACTCCACCGTGCGCACCGCGAGACCCGATTCGCGTGCCGCGCGTTCCGTGAGACCGACGCTCGCGACCTCGGGACGGGTGAAGACGGCCTGTGGGACGGCGAAATGGTCGGCTTCCGCGCTCCACGGCTGTGCGCCGCCGGTATCGGCCGGGCGCCCAGCGGCTCGCTCGGCGATGGCCGCCGCGCAGGCACGGGCCTGGTACTTGGCCATGTGGGTCAGCGGCGCGCGGTGGTTCACGTCGCCGACGGCATAGAGCCATTCACCCTCGACCGCGGTGACCCGGCACGTGTCGTCGACCGGGAGCCAGTCGCCTGCCGGCAGTCCGACGGAGTCCAGGCCGAGGTCCTCGGTGCGCGGGCGCCTGCCGACGGCGGCGAGGACTTCGTCGCAGACGAGGGTGGTGCCGTCGTCGGTGTCCACGGTCACCGTGCGGGTGTCGTCACGGGCGACCCGGACGGCCGACACCCCGAAGCGGATGGTGACGCCCAGATCGCTCAGACCCCGGGTGACCTCTTCGCCGGCACACGGCTCCCAGCCGGTCAGCAGGGCCTGGTCTCGGACGAGCAGGGTGACGGAGGAGCCGAGCGAGCGCCACGCGGTGGCCATCTCGCAGGCCACCACTCCCCCGCCGATGACGACGAGCCGAGCGGGTACCGCGTCGGCCGTGGTGGCCTGCCTGTTGGTCCACACGCCGATCCGGTCGAGCCCCTCGATCGGCGGCAGCACGGCCCCCGTGCCGGTGCAGACCACGACCGCGCGCCGGGCCCGCAGGGTACGGACCGTGCCGTCGGCCCCGGTCACCTCCACCCGGCGCTCACCGGCGAGCCGTCCGTGCCCCCGTACGAGCGCGATGCCCGCACCGTCGAGCCAGTCGACCTGGCCGGTGTCGTCGCCGCGCCCGGTGAAGCGGTCACGGCGGGCCAGGACGCGCGCCGGGTCGAGTGCCGCCGTGACCGCCTGCCGGGCCCCGTCGACCGAGCGGGCCGCCGCCCGGGCGGCGCCGGGTCGCAGCAGGGCCTTGCTCGGCACGCAGGCATGGTAGGAGCACTCGCCGCCGACCGCCTCGGCCTCGACGACGACGGCGGTCAGCCCCGACCGGACGGTGCGGTCGGCGACGACCTCGCCGGCCGGACCGCCGCCGACCACGACGACGTCGTACGTGTCCATCAGCCGCGCACCAGAGGGGTGTTCACGAGGTGCTCGGCCAGGAACCACACCTGCGCCTCGCCGGTACGGACGGCATCGGAGACGAGCAGGTCGGCGCTGCCCTCGTCGCCCTCCCCGGAGAGCCGGGCGGCGGCGTCCCGCGCGTCGATCAGGATCCGCTCGTGCGCGTCCAGGAGCCGCGACAGCATCACGGGCACCGGCTCGACGCCGTCCGGCGGACGGGGGATCGACGTCAGCTCCGCGACGTGGCGCGGGTCCCCGACGGCGACGCCGCCGAGGCTCTGGACGCGCTCGGCCAGCGCGTCCACGATGGCCAATTGGGCCTCCGCGTGCTTGTCCAGCATGAGATGGAGCGAGTAGAAGGTGGCCCCGCGCATGAGCCAGTGGTGCTTCTTGTAGAGGGAGTAGAGGATCTGCGTGTCGGCGAGCACGCGGTTCAGCCGCTGGCAGGCGTACATGCGGGTGTCGTGGCCGAGGCCGATCGGCAACTGCTTGAGCGTGCCGAACGCCTGGGTCTCGGCGCCCTTCTGGTGCAGCAGCGGCTGGCCGCCGCCGGGCGGGGGCGTGGGGGTGTCCATCGAGTGCTCCTGTGAGGGAAAGAGGGTGGGAAGGGCCCGGCCGCCCGGTCGGGGGGTACGCGGGCGGCCGGACCCGGTCCGTGCGGCTCGCGCTCAGCGCTCGGCGATCGCCGGGGCGGGGGGCCGGTACAGGACGAGCCGGGTGAGGAGTCCACTGCCGAGGCCGGCCACGAGCGCGAGGGCGGCCCACCACAGCGGGTACGGCGTGAGGCCGAGGGACGCGTCGAGGGACCAGGCGCCGGGGCCGGTGGCGGCGAGGGCGGCGGCGGTGCTGATGAGGACGAGCGGGTACTCGTATCCGTCGTTCTGCACCCAGAGCCCGTGGCGCCATTTCACGGTGAGCGCGACCGTCATGACCCCGATGGTCCCGGTCACGGCGAGCGGGGTCAGGAGGCCGGCGGCGAGCAGCAGGCCCGATCCGATCTGGCCGCCGCCCGCCGCGAGGGCGGTGAAGGCACCGCCGCGGAAACCGTCGGCGCGGAACTCTTCGGTACCGCCGTCGAGTCCCTTGCCGCCCAGGTGTGAACTGACCTTCTGCACACCGTGGCCGGCGACGAGCAGTCCCACCAGCAGACGCAGGATCAGAATGCCGGTGTCCACAGGGGTCAGCCGGCCGCGTGCGCGCCGATGACGCTCTGTGCGTACACGACACCCAGGCCGTACGCGCCCGCGTGGGCCTTGACGATCTCCATGACCGCGCCGTACGTCTCCTGACGCGCCCAGTCGCGCTGCAGCTCCAAGAGGACCTGGACCCAGGTCACCGGGACGGCGCCGGCGGCGATCATCCGCTGCAGCGCGTGCTCGTGGGCGGCCGGGCTGACGCCACCGGAGGCGTCGGTCACGATGTACACCTCGTAACCCTGCTCCAGCGCCGAGAGCGCGGGCAGCACCAGGCAGACCTCGGTCCACAGACCCGACAGAATGATCTTCTTCCGCCCGGTCGCCTTGACCGCCGCGACGAGCGCCTCGTCCTCCCAGGCGTTCATGGTGGTGCGGTCGATGACCTCGTTCTTGGGGAACACCTCGGCGAGCTGCGGCAGCAGGGGCCCGGAGAACGACTCGGCGGCCACCGTGGTCAGAACGGTCGGCACGTCGAAGGCCTGAGCCGCCTTGGCGAGGCCCACGGTGCTGTTGATGATCGCGGCACGGTCGCCGCTGCCGGTACCGAAGAACATCTGAGGCTGGTGGTCCACGAAGAGCATGACCGCGTTGTCGGGCGTGAGCAGGTCCTTGCTCGGAGCGGCCTGCACCTTGTTGATGTCGAACATGAGGGGTCCTTTCGAAGCAATCGGTAACGTGCCCGCCACCTCCGGGGCTCGGCACTTCTTCAAGCTAGGAGCGATCCGACCGACCGCATTGACCTCCAGCGCCCAGGAGTTGGCACGACAGCGCACAACCGGTCAAGGACGAGAGCCGCGCAGTGTCACCGGCGCGAACGTGCAAGGTCGCGACGCCGGCACCCCACCGACACCGGCGAGGCGGCCGCGGCCTCCATCTCGTCGACCGGTTCGCCGACAGCCGGGGCACCTGCCACCTACCCCGGGGCAAGACGATCTGGACCGAGCAGCATCTGCCATGGCCCGCCCCACACCCACCCCGAGACCAACAAAGGGCCGCCCTCACCAGCGGAAACGCCGCCGGGCACGGGCTGCCACTGTGGCCTACGCCGGGGCGGCGAAGAGCATGGCGCGCGGGGCCGGCGGAACCGGGTAACGTCTTTGTCATGTTCTTCCAAACGCCGATTTACGAGTGAGAGCGTGACGGGCCCCCGCTGACGTCCTTCGACGTCGCCGCGCCCCGTCCCCCACCGATGAATCCGTAGATCACTTCACATCACCACCGGGAGAACCCGTGACCGACAGCAAGAACATCAACAACCCCGTGGGCCAGGGCGGCGGCCAGCGCAAGAAGCTGTCCCGAGCCGAACGACAGAACAACGGTCCGCACCGCAACCGCGACCGCCAGAGTGCCGCCGACCAGAAGGCAGAGCTGGTGCGCAAGATGCGCGAGAAAGCACGCGCAGCTGAGAACGCCGGACAGGCGAGCGACGACACCGCAGAAAGCTGACGCACCCCCGCCGCAGGGCGGCACCGCACGGGGCAGGGCCCGGACCGCGACGCACGGTCCGGGCCCTGCCGCCGTATCGGGGCTCCGCTGCCGTACCGGGCGCTGCCGGTCCCGCTCAGCCCCCCGCCCCGTCTCGCCGACCGTCCGGGGCAGCTAGGTGTTGCGGCTACAGGGTTTTGACCATGCGGGCTTCCAGGAGGTTGGTCAGCAGGGCCTGGGCCGCGGTGGGTCCGATGCGGGTGGCCAGATCGGCCTCCGAGAAGCTCTCGCCCCCGAGGTACGGCCGCAGCACGAGGGCTGCGGCTTCCGGAACGACGATGCGTTCCTTCGCGATGATGTGGGTGCACACGATCTCGCCACCCATGTCGATCACGTCGAGGTCTTCGACGGCCAGCCGCATGAAGGCGGCGCCTCGGACATCCACCGCCAAGGGGGCGTCCGCATCCCCCTCGCCCGCCTGCGAGGCCACGTTGATCCGGCGTGCGAAGGCGCGGAAGCGCGCGTACACGTCGGCTCGCTCCTGCGTCGTCATCGCCGGGTCGATGCTCGACATGTGGTTCAACGAGTACTGCGCCTGGCTGTCCGCCGGGACGTCGGCCACGGGTATCAGGCCGAATCGTCCGGGGGTGCGTCCGATGTTGGAGGATCTCGTCGGCTCGAAGGGAAAGACGGCGACGAAGTCGAGGGTGTCCGCCAGTGCTTCCACGTCAGCGAGGGAGTCGAGGGCCTCCTGGTAGGTGGTGCTGGGCAGATCGGGAATGAGGTTGACGCTCAGCTTCATGCCGGCCTCGCGCGCTTCGCGCAGGAATCGCTGGTTCTCCTCGCGGTCGGCGGATTTGTGCACCAGGTTCAGCACCCGGGTGGTCATCGCCTCCATTCCGATCACCAGGTAGCGGCAACCGGCCCGCACCATCAGTTCCAGCAGCTCCCGGTCGAATCTGCGGTCGACCATGGCGAAGGAATCCCAGGTGATGTCGATGCCCCGATCGATGATCAGCTGGCTCACGCGGCGGGCGAAGGCCGGAGGAATGGACTCGGTGATGAAGGTGAACTGACGGTTCCCGTAGCGGGACATGAGCTCTTCGATATCGGCGACGACCGCCTCGGGACGGCGGCCACGATAGGGCGGGCTTCCGTCGTACAGTTCCACGAAGTCGCAATAATCGCACTTCCCCCAGTAGCATCCGCGCGCCTGGGTGACACTGAGTTTCGGCGTCGCGAGCTTTGCGATGTCCCCCGACGGATAGTCCGGGGTGGGGAGTGAATTCAGAGCCGGTCCCGCAGTCGGCGGAACATGGCGGGTAACTCCGTCGACGAGGGCGGACACGCCCGGAACCCGACCGGGATCCCATTCGTCGGCGCGTACTTGCCTGGCCAGTCCCAGCAGGGGGAACTCTCCGTCGAACCGCACCACGGCGTCGACGGCCCTGTGGTTGCGCAGGAGCTCGTCCAGCTCGGGCGGGTCCATCAGGCTGAAGGCCGGACCGCCGAGGACGATCCTCACATCGGGCCTGGCGGTCTTGAACGTTTGCGCCAGGAGGAGCGCCGGCACGAGTTGCGGCCCCATGGGGACGGAGATGCCGACCAGCTTCACGGAGTCCGGTACCGCGTTCTCGCAGTCCGCCCACTGGATGAAGGCCGCGTGGGCGTCGAGCGGGTGCACGGCCCGGCGCCGGGCCGTGAAGCCGGCCAACGCGTCCGCGTCGGGGTCGATCAGGAACGGGTGCGCCAACTCCTCGACCACGTACCCCACCTGCGTCTCCCTGCCGAAGAGGTACGCGCCGTGGGCATCGGTCAGTCGATCGCGCTCGCGGTGCGCCCATCGCGCGCAGCCGGCGACGAGGGACTCCACGGGGACGCCGGGCACCTGGCCCGTCGCCAGGCGGGAGAGGCAGTCGTCGGTGAGCAGGTATTCGGCGAACTCCGTGTTCAGGTCACGTTGGACCGCGGAGATGCCGTGTTTCTTCAACCAGGCGGCGAGGACGGCGGTGGAGGGATAGAAGCTGCCGAAACTTGATTCGACCAGCGGGGGAAAGACAAGTAATACCTCGGGCTCATGTGTCATTGCATGAAGCGACACCACGCCTCCACTCCGGTCGGCTCGTCAGAATTCTTGACGGAGACCGAGCAGGCGTGCACCACACGTGGAGCACGCCTGCCGTCGCCCCCGGCTTCACATCACATGGCCATCAGGCTTTGTACTTGTGCACGAGTGCCAGGCTCTCGTCCAGCGACTCCCGACGGAACGCAAAGTCTTCCGGATCGGGAGCTTCCCCTTCTACGATTTCCCTTATGACCGGGTCAATCAGACCCGCGGCACCATTTCCCATTACTCGGCCCTTCCTTCCGGTTCGGTGGTGCGAATCAATTTCGGCCGCCATCGTCCCCCAGCCCGAGCAAGGGCGTCAAGAGCCCGGCGACCACGCCACGAGAAGTTCGAGCGGACCCTGGACCGAATATCCCGTCTTGAAAGAAATACTCTCGACAGGCACCGCGAGCCGGAGTTCCGAGAATCGGTTCAGCAGAGCCGTCAGTGCGATCTCCATCTCCGCCCTCGCCAAATTCTGTCCCAGACACTGGTGCATTCCGTAGCCGAAGGCGCCGTGATGACGTGTCGGGCGGTTCCAGCGAAGGACGTCCGGATCGTCGAAAACGGCATCGTCGCGGTTCATGGCCGAGTTGGAGAAGATGACCCCTTCCCCCGCCCGGATCACGTGCGACGGGGTTTCGATGTCCTGCGTGGCAACACGCAGCATCCCGTCCGCCACGGACAGGAAGCGGAGCAGCTCGTCCACGGCCGCGGGCAGGAGTTCGGGCCTTTCACGCAACTCCGCCATCCGCTCGGGATGCCGGAGCAGTGTGAAGATTCCCAAAGAGATCATGTCCGCGGTGGTCTCGTGGCCGGCGACCAGCAGGATCGTCGCGATGGCGATCAGCTCGTCCCGCTCCAGGGCCCCCCCGAGCAGGTGCTGCTGGATGAGGTCGTCGAGCAGCCCGTCGCCGGGGGCGCTCCGTTTCCGGTCGATCAGTTCGCCGAAGTGGTTCTCCAACCGAGTGCGGCCGTCGGCCCTGTCCGTGTCGGCCGGGCCGCGCAGCAGGCGCCGGGACTGCCGCTCCAGAAAGCCGTGGTCGGCATCCGGGACCCCCAGCAGCCCACAGATCACGATCGAGGTCACGGGCAGCGCAAACTCGGTGACGAGGTCCGCGCCGGGCCCCTTCTCCACCATCGCGTCCACGTGCCGGTCCACGATCTGCCTGATCCTCGGCCGCAGCGATGCCACGCGCCGGTGCGTGAAGCCGGCGACCAGCATCCGGCGCTGAGCGGCGTGCTCGGAGCCGTCGACCCCGATGAGCGGAGCGTCGCGCCTGCCGCTGCCCGCGAACTCTGCACTGGGGAAGGGGAACGAACCGAACCGGCGATTCACCGAGAGCCGTGCGTCGCCGAGCAGGCGCCGTCCCAGGTCGAGCCCGCTCACGAGCCAGGCCGAGCTGCCGTCATAGAGGGTGACGCGGGCCATCGGACCTCGCCCGTCCTGCGTCCGGTAGCCGGCGGGCGGGTGGTAGGGACAGCTGCGGTCCTGGGGGAAGCCGGCACTCGTGCTCGTGCCCGCGGTCACCGGTCGTCCCGGCTCAGCACGCGGGCCTCGAAGAGCTCACCGTAGACGGGTACGGGAAGCGGGATCCCGCCGGTGGCCAGGGTCCGGGCCCCCTGTTCCCGCCAGGACGCCTCGTCGTGCTCCACCGCGGGCCAGTGCAGTCTCAGCTCTCCCGTTCCGCCGTCGCCCGCGGCCGGGAGCCGGACCTCCAGCGGTCGCCAGGTCCGGGGGCTGGCGTCGACCACGGCCAGCACGTGCCCCTCGTACTCCAGCGTGCCCGGTACGGCGTCGACGGCCGCGGACGGCGTACGGTACGTGAGCAGCAGCCGCGAGCCCGCCTTTCGGGCACCGTCGAGCCGTGCACGGAACACGGGGACCGCCGAGCGGTGGTACGCCGCCTCCCGACCGTTCACGATCCGCGGTGCGCTGTCGAGGCGCCCCGCGAGGAGATCTCCCGCATGGGCGGGCAGGGGTGCGGGGCGGCCGAGAACGCGGGCGAGTTCCGAGGGCAGCACGGTCCGGGCGAGCGTGCCGAAGTCTCGCAGGGCCACCGGATTCAGGTACCGCTCGGCATGGGGCAGAGCGCAGAGCCGGTCGTACTCGGGCGTGAGCCAGGCGGGCACGCCCTTGGCCAGCAGGCCGAGCAGGTCGGACAGATCGGCGACGACCGCCGGGTCCTCCGTGAGGGCCGTGTCGAGCTGCCGCGCCACCACTTCGGCGGGCTGGCCCAGCCAGGCACCGTGGATCGCTGCCAGGAGGTGGCCTACGGAGCGCACCCGTGCGTCACCGGTCCCGTGCGGCCCGCCGGAGCGCGCGTTCCCTTCGGGATCGAGCCGACGGGCGACCGCCCGCATGGCACGCTCCGTGCCCTGAGGGCTGAGATGGCAGTAGTCGAGGAAGCAGGCGGGGTCGGGCAGGCCGGTCGCCGGATCGGCCAGCTCGGTCCGCAGATCGACCAGCGCGTGCCCGCCCCTGTCCGCGAAGGCGCTCAGTTCGGCCTGGATCAGCGCCGTGATGCGGGGGGTGTGCGCGACGAGCATTCCGGTGACCGAATCGCGCGCCTCCTCCAGGGCGGTTCTGGCCCGCTCCGGGTCGCCCAGCTGCAGGTGGGCGGCGGCCAGCGCCCTTCCCGGCACGGAGCTGGTGCCGCCGTCCAGTGCGGCCATCCGCTCCGCCGCGCGCACCACGTCGGTCCATCGTCCCGCCCCCTGGGCCGCTTCCATGCGCAGGCGCAGCCGGGCCCACTCGTCGGCCCGCTCGGGGGGCAGCAGCGCCGTTTCCCACGAGGGGTCCGCCTGCCACTCGCACAGGTTGAACTCCGGTATCACCACGACGACGTCCAAGCCCGGACCTTCGTGCGCCATCCGCTCCACCCGGCGCAGCAGCGCTCTCACGCGCGGCAGGACGATGCGCCGGGTGAAGGTGTCCCGCATCCCGGCGAGACCGCGCAGCCGCAGGCTCTCGGCGAGCCGGTCGTGGTCGGCGACTGTCAGGTTCTGCAGGGACCAGTTGTTGCCCGCGAACAGGACCAGCGCGTCCGCATCGAGGTGCGGCAGGCTCGCGACGACGGCCGCGAGGTCGGTGATCGAGGCGCCGGTCCGGGCGAGGTCCACGACCTGCACCGGCCGTGTAGCGCCCGCCAGTTCGTCCCGCAGTGCATCGGCCGGCGTCAGGCCGGGATCGAGGAGGAAGCCCCTGGCTGCGGACTCCCCGGCGAGAACGACCCTGCGGGCCGCGGCCTTCCCCGGGACGTGTGGCACGTCCGCCCAGTACCGGGCGGTCTCCCCGTCGACGTCACGCCGGTGCAGTTCCACGCCGTCGGGCCCCGGGCGCAGGTCCCAGACGCCCACGGAAGCCGACGCGGGTGCCGGCGCCGCGCCGGGCACCGGGGCCTGCGGCTCGCGTGGCCGGCGGCGGGCGGCCTTTTGCAGTTCGGCGAGGGTTTCCGCGCCCCGCGCGTCCGACAGGAGGGCGGCCAGCCTGTCCGCCCGGGCGATGTCGTCGGTGTGCCTGGTCACGAGATTGCTCATCCCTTCGTCGGTCTGTGTGGGAAGGCCACGATCGGCAGGGGGCGGCCACGGCGGGCCGGGCGTTCGTCAGAAGAAGGTGTAGACGGACTCGCTCACCGTGGGTGCCTTGTAGGGAGACGTCTGTTCCAGGCGCTTCACCGCCGACACCGGCACCTGTTCCCGCCGGATCAGCAGGTCCCCGAGGACGAGGACGTCGAGCCGGGACCGGACGAAGCAGGCGATTGCGTCGGCGGCGGTGTTGACGATCGGCTCCCCCCGCATGTTGAAGGACGTGTTCAGCAGGATCGGAAAGCCGCTGAGTTCGCCGAACGCGGTGAGCAGTCCGTGGAAGCGCGGGTCCACGTCGGCGGCCACGGTCTGGATCCGTGCCGAGCCGTCGACATGGGTGACGGCGGGGAGTCCGTCGCCCCGCACCTGTGCGGTCTCCAGCATGAACGGCGAGTCCACGTCGAGCTCGAAGAACTCGTGGCAGCGCTCGGCGACCACTGCGGGGGCGAACGGCCGGAACGCCTCCCTCTTCTTGACCAGGGCGTTGATGCGGTCACGCATGCCGCCGTCGCGCGGATCGGCCAGGATCGACCTTCCGCCCAGTGCCCTGGGCCCGAACTCGGTGCGACCCTGGAACCATCCGACCACGGCACCGGCGGCGAGCTCGTCCGCGGTGGCCCGCAGCAGACCGTCGAGGTCTCCGGTGTGGTCGGCGGCGGGGATGCCGGCCCGCCGCACCAGCTCCAGGATCCGATCGGGATCCTCGGCATGCCCCAGCCGGGCGTCGCGCAGCCTGCGGCGGGTGAAGGTGCCGGTGTGGCGGTGGTGGACCAGTGCGGCCGCGCCGACGGCGCCGCCCGCGTCCCCCGCGGCGGGCTGCACGAAGACCTCCTCGAAAGGGCCCTTGGTGCGCAGTACGCCGTTCGCCACGCAGTTGAGGGCCACCCCGCCGGCGTAGCAGAGCCGTCGGCTGCCGGTGAGCTCGTGCAGATGGCGCACTTTGCGGAGCAGGACGTTCTCCAGCGCGGCCTGCAGGCTGGCGGCGATGTCCTCGTGTACGGAAGCGAGCTCGTCCCGAGGTGCGCGCGCGGGTACTCCGAGCAGCTCGGCCAGGGCGTCCGTGAACATCCGGCGTTCGTCGCTGAAATCGAAGTAGCGCGGATCCAGGCGGAACTGGCCGCCCTCCCCGTCGAGCAGCAGACTCTCCATCTGCTCCAGGAAACGGGTCTTGCCGTACGGGGCCAGGCCCATCACCTTGTACTCGTCGCTGTTGACCTCGAATCCGAGGTAGTTGGTGACGGCGCTGTACATCAGCCCCAGGGAATCCGGGAACCGCACCTCTTCGAGCAGTTCCAGGCCCTCGTCGATGCCGGCCCGCCCGTAGCTGGTCGTGGCCCACTCCCCGACCGCGTCGGCGACGAGCAGCGCGGACTCCTCGAAGCCCGAGCAGTAGAACGCGCTCGCGGCGTGTGCCTCGTGATGGCTGACGAAGTCCACCGGCCCCTGGTGGCCCAGGAGTTCGCGCATCTCACGAAGGGGGCGGTCGGCATCGAGCCGGAAGAGGGCGCCGTCCGGTGTCCGTCCCGTGTCCGGGAAGGTCGTCCACAGCTGTCGGGAGAGTTTCGCCGTCGGGTTCTCGTAGTAGGCGAGCCGGTCGATCCGATCGATCCCCACGCCCGCCTGCTCCAGACAGCGGCGGAAGGCGT
Organism: Streptomyces sp. NBC_00597; assembly: GCF_041431095.1. Taxonomy (GTDB): domain Bacteria; phylum Actinomycetota; class Actinomycetes; order Streptomycetales; family Streptomycetaceae; genus Streptomyces. Next base: position 576,787 of record NZ_CP107757.1, on the reverse strand, counting down.
TGATCGGCATGGAGGGGTCGTTGCGCTGCCGGGTGTAGCGCTCCTCGTGATGGGCGGCCACCAGCTCGCCGTCGACCATGAGGGCGCACGCCGAGTCGTGGTACAGCGCGGAGATTCCGACGATGATCACAGGGTCACCCCGGGCTGGGCGGCGACGTGTACGGACTCGGATGCGGATGCGGATGCGGCGCGCGCCACCGTCTCGTCCACCCCCGCGGAGCTCCGGCTGACGAAACCGGCCATCGGGAAGGGCTTCACGACCGTTGCCAGCCGTTCCTCGTCCATCACCTCGACGCATCGGGCGAACCAGGTGCGCACCGACCGGTCGGCGGGCGGCTCCAGGGCGGGCAGTCCGGCGATGTCGCGGTACTGGTGGTACTCGGCGGTGAGCATCTGCACCGCACGCTCGCGCAACAACGCCCTCTCGGCCGCGCCGAGCCCCTTCAGCCCGCCGGCCGCGAGCTCGTCCGCTCTGCGGGCCAGTTCGGTGTTCTGAGCCGTGTCGACCTCCACCTCCGTGTAGCCCGCACTCAGGGGGAAGGGCTGGAAGCGGCCGAGGGCGGAGCGGATGAAGACCGCGGGCCGTGCGGCCAGGGCCGGGTCGCACAGCCTCCCCGCCAGCCCCACACTGCGGAACACGGGATGGACCACCGTGCGGCGGGACACGGTCAGCGCCTCGTTCACGTCGCGGAACACGGAATGCCGTTCCCAGCTGCGGGGGTAGGGCGGTGAGAGCACCTTCGCCGCGGCCACGACACCGTTCACCTCCGCCACGTGCACCTCCATGTCGAAGGCCTCGACGGGGACGTCCAGGCCACCCATGTAGTGGAAGCGCTCCATGGACTCGTAGTCCGCCGGCTCGCCAGGACGGATCACCGTGGTGTCACGGAAGGGGGCGGTGGCGATCCCCGGACCGGTCGTGACCGTCTTGGCGCCGTTGTAGTCGAGTACGACGGTGTGGTCCGGGCCGAGTTGGTCGCCCAGGTCGCCGTGCGCGGTGGCGACCACGGCGCTCACCCCGTTGCGGCGGCAGAACTTCTGGAAGCCGTACGCGACGACGGCCGCGCTGACCCGGTCCACGGTGGACAGGAACTCGTCTATCACCAGCAACCGGTGGCCGCTCGCATAGGCGAGCGCCAGCCGGGCCCTGGCCCGCTGGCCGTCCGAGAGCCGGTGGTAGGGGGTCAGGTACGTGAAGGCTTCGCCCAGCCCGACCTGGCCGAGCAGCTGGAGCGTGTCGGGCAGCGGCAGGTCGAACAGGTCGATCAAGGGCCGGTCATCCGTCACCTCACCCGGGACGTGCGCTTCCGGGTGGTCGGCCAGGAAGAGCCTCAGCAGCACGCTCTTGCCCGTACCCGAGTAGCCCGTGACGTAGGTGATGCCGGTGCCCGGGAGCGGTACCCGGTCCAACACGGGTACCTCGGCGTAGCGTTCGGGGGTCAGGCCGAAGATCTCCTCGACGGTCCGGGCCCTTTCGGTACCTGCGGTTCGGGCCGGCCGCGACCAGCTATATGCGTGCACTGTGCTCCTCTCCCCAGACCGGCTCGTCCCGCAGGGTGACCGATCCGTCGTGTTCCACAATGAGATAGCGGTCGAAGCCGCGTGCGAACCAGCGGTCGTGGGTGACGGCGAGGACCGTTCCCTCGTATTGCTTCAACCCGTCCTCCAGCGCCTGGGCGCTGTGCAGGTCGAGGTTGTCGGTCGGTTCGTCGAGCAGCAGGAGCGTCGAGCCCTGCAGCTCAAGGAGGAGGATCTGGAACCGGGCCTGCTGGCCGCCGGAGAGCAGTTCGAACAGCAGGTCGGCCTGGGCGTGGAGTTCGTAGCGTCGAAGGGCGGAGATCGCCTGACCGCGGTCCCGGCCGGTCCGCTCGCCGTCGCCCCGACCCAGGATCTCCACCAGGGTGCGGCGCGCGAGGTCGCGCCGGCCGTGCGTCTGCGCGAACCATCCGGGCACGACCCGGGCGCCGAGCCGTGCCGCCCCCTCGGCCTCCACCGCCGCTCCGTGCAACCGGGCGTCGTACCACTCTCCCCCGCTGCCGCCGGCAGCCAGGAGCCTCAACAGGTGTGACTTGCCGGTGCCGTTCGCGCCGAGCACGGCGATCCGCTCGCCGAAGTAGACGTCGAGGTCGAACGGGTCGGTCAGCCCGGTGAGGGCGAGGCGCTCGCAGATCACGGCCCGCTTCCCGGTCCGTCCACCGGTGAGCGCCATGCGCACCTTTTGCTCCTTGGCCCGCTCGGGGGGCGGTCCGGCCGCTTCGTAGCGCGCCAGTCGCGTCTGGGTGGCCCGGTACTTGGCCGCCATGGCGGAGGACAGTTTGGCCTGTTCCTGCAGGGTGCGGACGAGCTCCTTGAGACGGCGGTGCTCATCGGCCCAGTCGCGGTGACGCTGTTCGAGCCACTCGACCCGGTGGTCGCGCGCCGTCTGGTAGTCACCGAACCCGCCTCCGTGCACCCAGGCTCCGCGGCCTTCCAGCGTGACCACGACGTCCGCGGCGTAGGACAGCAGCTCGCGGTCGTGGCTGACCATCAGGACGGTCTTGGACGTGGTCTTCAGCTTGCGCTCCAGCCACCGCTTGCCGGGCACGTCCAGGTAGTTGTCCGGTTCGTCGAGCAGCAGGACCTCGAAGGGGCCGCGCAGCAGCGACTCCAGCGCCAGCCGCTTCTGCTCGCCGCCCGACAGGGTGCGCACCTCACGGTGGCCGACCTCGTCGTACGGGGCGCGCAGCGCCGCGGTGCACACCACGTCCCATTCGACTTCGGCCTCGTATCCACCGATCTCGGACCAGTGGGAGAGCGCTGTCGCGTAGGCCATCTGGGAGGGTTCGTCCTCGCGTTCCCACATGACGGCCTCGGCGACCTCCACCGCCCGGAACGCCTCGCGCAACGCGTGCGGAGCCAGGTTCGCGAGGAATTGCCGGACGGTCGTCCCGTCGTCGATGGAGCCGATGAACTGGCGCATGACACCGACCGACTTGCCCACGTGGTAAGAGCCCCCGCGGGCGGACAGGGCTCCCGAGAGGATCTCCAGGAGCGTGGTCTTCCCGGTGCCGTTCGCCCCGACCAGGGCTGCCGTGGTTCCGCTGCCGACCCGGAAGGACACGTCGGAGAAGAGGTCGCGACCGTCCGGAAGTACGTAGTGCAGATTACCGACCTCTATGTGCGTCACGCCGTTCCTCCAGCTCGCGGTCCTGTACGGCCATGCTCATCGCGTTCACCAGGCCGATGCGAGTTCGAGCGCCATGCCCCATTGACTTCCGGCCAGTTGACAGGACTGCGCCACTGCGGGGCCGAGCAGGCGGTCGGTGCTGCGGCCCGCCGCGGCGAAGGTGGGGCCTGCGACCAGCAGCAGCTTCCCGGCGTCTGCGACTCGGGTGTGCACCAGGCAGCCGTTGCTCCGGTCTTGCTGTCCCGCAGGGCGCACCACTGCTTCTTCCCGGGTGAGCCAGAGGGTGCGGGACGCGGTCCGGGGGGAGCCCTGCGGCCACGGGGGCTGCGGGGTGTCGAACATGATGATGGCGTTGCCCGCGCTACCACCCTCGGACAGGGCGCGCACGGTGTCCGGGGCGATCCGCAGGGCGGGCTCGGCCCTGAGGGCCGCGTGCAGCAGCGCCGTTGACAGGTCCGGCCAGGCCCCTTCGAGAAGGGCGTGGCCGGCCCCCAGCCGCAGCCCGAGGCTCCAGGGCAGGAAACTGCCGCCTACGAGCAAGCCGCTGAGCTGGAACGCCCCGCGATAGCCGAAGGATCTGTGCAGCTCATGCCCTACGGCCTGAGCCAGGCCCGTCAGCTCGGCGCGCTCGGCCTGCGCGGGTTCGTAGAATCCGGAGCAGCCGCCCGAGCTGAGCTCACCCCGGTGTTCGAGGACGATCTCCTCGTGGGGGCGCAGCACCACCGGGCCTTCGGGCAGCACGAAGCCGCCGATGCCGCAGGGGACGCCCCGGACGTACGGGACGACGCGTACCCGGCTGCCGAGGGGGGCCAGACGCCGTGCGGCCGGCCCAGCGTCACGGCTCTCGTGCAGCCGGTGGACGGGGCCGCCGGCCCGCAGTACCGGCCGCTGCGGTGCGGCGAACACGACGGTCCCCTGGCCGAGGTCCAGCTTCGCGTGGGCCCGCTCCAGCGCCTCGCCGTCGGCCGGGACCACGACCGAGGGCAGGCGGGTGGCACCCAGCCGGGCCCAGAGCGAATCCACCGCACCGTGGTCGGCGAACACCTCGCCCCACCGGGCTCCGCTGTCCAGAATCGGCCTGCCTACGATCCGGTCGGGCGCCAGGGCCGTTTCCGCGACGGCCACGGCGGTCCGGTCCGGGTCGTAGCCGTCCAGTACTGCGCGCAGTGCGGGCGGCGGAGCGGCGGCCAGCCGACTCAGCTCCTCGGCCCGCAGTTCGGCGTCGGCCGGTTCGAGCGGGACCAGGTGGTGGCCGGCGATGCCATCGGGGGGTTGCCCCGGTCCCGTCCCGCCGGCCACGACGAACGGCGCGTGTGCTCCCGTACGCAGCAGCGCCGCGCTCTGGCGTCCGTAGGCGGACAGGGGATGTCCGAGGAGCACCACTCGGCGTCCTCGGTAGAAGCGCGCCAGGTCCGACTCCAGGGCGGATGTCACGTTCATCGGGTCAGTCTCATTTCAGGGAGCTCAGGAGCGTGCGTAGCGGAATCGCACGGGCAGGGTCAGCCAGTGGTCGCCGACGGCGGCGACGAGACCGAGATCGGCGAGGGCCCGTACCGCCCGGCCCGTGTCCGCGTCGAGCCCGTCGTCGGCGATGCACCCCAGCCCCGGCTCGACGAGCACGGCGATCCGGTCGGGGCGGTCCACCACGGTCCGACGCATCCGGCCGTCCCTGGAGTCTTCGATCAGGACGAAGCCCGGGCCGCGGCGCAGGGTGAGCAGGGGTCGCGGGGGCACCGGCCACGCCGCCTTCCCCGAGTCGTCGCGCGGGGGGTCGAGGTGCCGGAACGGGGCGTGGGAGATCCCTTCCAGGCTCCCGCGCCAGCTGACGCGCAGGCCGACACCGGCCGCGTCCCTCAGGAACGCCAGGTAGTCCGCGGTGGTGGCCGCGGTGTCCGGGCCCAGCCGCAGGACACCGGAGACCCTGAACCCGCGGGCTCCGGTCCGGGCGACCTGCACCAGGAGGTCCCGGGTGTGCGGCATGCCCGGCTCCCAGGGGGCGAAGAGCCCCCTGCGCGTGGGAGCGGCGGGAGCAACAGCTGCCTGCTGGGTCATGACCATTCCAATCCGGTCGCGAGAGCGACGAGGTGCTCACCGTCCCGGTAGACCAGGCCGTCGCCTTCCCACCGGTCGAGCAGGGCGGGCAGCCGCCGAGCCGCGTCCTGCAGTCCGGACTCCTGCATGCGCCGGGCCAGCACCTCCGCGGTCCGACCTTTCAGCAGGTCGCGGTAGGCCTCGACGGCGAGACCCGCGGCGAGCAGGTGCTCGCGCGGGGCCCGGCGGACCCGCTCGTCGACGATCCGCAGGTCGGAGCCCTCTTCAAAAGCCACGAGGCGGGCACCGCGGTGCGCCTCCTGCCACTGCTCCACGGCCCGTTCGAGACGGGCGCCGTGCTCGGCGCCGAGGCCTGCGGGCTCGCTGTCGAACATGTAGACCATGTCGGCCAGGCGCTCCCTGGGCAACTGGTAGACGCTCGCGAGCAGTTCGGAAGGACCGCTGTTCTCCAGGCCGAGTTCGGGGGTGGTGAAGTACGGGCTGAAGCGTGTCAGCCGGATACGGGTGGACAGGTCCGGAGGGAAGAGGTGGGCAAGGTGGCGGGTCTGCTCGACGATCGATGCGTAGTCCTCCCAGGTCTCGCCGGGGAAGCCGTACAGCACGTTCCAGCTCGGGTAGATGGCCAGGGTCCGGCAGTCGCGGAGCAGCCGGACGTTCTGCCAGCCGGTCACTCCCTTGCGCATGAGGCCCAGGACCCGGGTGCTCAGGTTCTCGATGCCCGGCTGGATCTGGGTGACGCCGCCGTCGGCCATCTTCAGCAATTGCCGGTAGGTCAGGTTGGACTTGACCTCGAAGAACATGCGCAGGTCCCAGCCGAGTTCGCCGACCTGCGGCAGCAGGGAGGTGAGGTACTGCATGTCGATGATGTTGTCGGAGAAGATCACATCGAGTACCCGGTGGTCGGTGACCACCTGCCGGATCTCGGTGAGCACCCGTTCGGCGGGCTTCGAGCGGAACGCCATCAGGGTGCCGTTGAGCCCGCAGAACGTGCAGTGGTGCTTCTCGCCCCACCAGCAGCCCCGGCCGCCCTCGATCTGTACCTTCGGCACGGTGTCGCGTACCGACTCGGTCCGGCCGAACGCGTCGAAGTAGGCGCTGAAGTCGGGCGTGGGCACCCGTTCCATCGGCACCATCCCGGCGGCCAGCGCATTGGCCCGGGGGGCGCCGTCGGCGGTGCGCCAGCACAGGCCGCTGATGGTGCCCAGCCGCTCGGCGCGCTCCCCCTCTCCGAGACCGGCCGCTTCCTGCGAGAGCACGTCGAGCAGCTGGGGCAGCACCAGTTCGGCCTCACCGCGCACCACGTGGTCGAGGAAGTCGTACGCCTCGTGGAGCGCACCGCCCTGGGGTCCGTCACAGTTGGCACCGCCGAGCACCGTGACCAGCTCCGGCCTCAGGTCCTTGAGCGCCCCGGCGAGGGCCAGCGAGGGGATGTTCTGGTCGAAGGTCGTGGTCAGACCGACGACGTCGTACTCCTGGCCGGCTATCTCCTCGGCAAGGGCGCGGACGAACCCCGGTGCCATCCGGTACATCCGCGAGGGCCCCTCCAGTTCGGCGCCCCGCGCGGAGGCCAGCCGGTGGAAGGGGGTGGTCTCGGGAGCGGGGAGCGGCGACTGCGCCGACCGGAGCGCGGACGAGAAGACCCACTCGCCCACCCCGATGAAGTCCCCTCGGACGATCCGGCCGAAGTCCTCCTCCCCGACGGACCCGCCGCTCTCCCGCAGAACGTGGTCGGCCCAGCGCAGGTTGCCGTAGAGCACGTCCACCGACTCCACGCCCCGGTGCTCGCGGACGAGCGGGGTGAGCGTGCTCAGGGCGAGGGAGGGCATGTCGAGGGAGGCCCAGGGCATGCAGACGAACAGCACGCGCAGGGGCGCGCCGGGCGGCACACGGGATTCGGCTCCGACGGGGGCCGGCCCGATCTGCAGCAGGGTCATCACGTCTCCGTCGTTCGTCGTCACGGCTGCGGCGCGGGATCGGCGGTGTCCGCCTCGCGCATGTCTTGGTCCTCGGCCGGGGTTGCGGAGCGGGCGGTCCGGACGGGGCTGAACCACGGCCAAAGGGCCGAGAAGACGATTCCGAGTGCGGCGAGCACCATCGTGTTGCGCAGGCCGAAGGAGCTCGCGCCGAGCGCGCCGCCGATCAGGGCGCCGATCGGGTCCACTCCCCAGCTCACGAAGCGGAAGGTGGCGCTGACGCGGCCGAGGTAGGCGTCTTCCACGAGCTGCTGCCGCAGGGACATCCCGAGGATCAGCAGGATCACCACGCAGAACGACCAGACGAAGGTCGACAGTCCGACGAAGAGGGCCGCCACCGGCTTGCTGAAGGACTGCGCCCAGGGGATGAGCAGGGCTGCGATGCCGGGGACCGAGTAGCAAGCGAGGAGGGTCGGTCCGAGGCCGAACCGGGCGGACAGCCGCACGGCGGACGAGGATCCGGCCAGACCGGCCACTCCGCCGGTCATGGTGACCGCGCCGAGGAGGAAGGGGCTGAAGTCGAGGACCTTCACCGCGTACAGGGTGAACAGTGCGAAGAACATGGCGGTGAACAGGTTGAAGTGCGCGGCGGCGAGCGCAAGGGGCCGCAGCACCTTGTTCGACCAGAGCATCTTCAGCCCGGCCAGCACCGCGGCGCCGTGGGATTCGGGGGCGGCGTCCGGACTGCGCTGCGGCTCGGCCTTGGGCAGACCGGCCAGGTTGATGCAGCTCACGAGGTAGCTGATGCTGTCCACGAGGAGCGCGACCGGGGCGCTGACCAGTTGCACGACGAGACCGGCGAAGCCCGGGCCCGCCACCTCGCCGACCGATTCGGTGCCCTGCATCCAGGAGTTCGAGCGCTCCAGTTCGTTCTTGCCGACCAGCCGGGGCAGGTAGGCCGACATCGCGCTGTCGAAGAGCAGTCCGAGCCCGCCGGTGAGGAACGCGACCACGAGGAGAGCGGTGATCGAGAGCATGTCGGCCCAGTAGAGGACGGGCACGACGAGGATCACGGCGGCACGGCCCAGATTTGCGAGGACGAGGAGCTTGCGTCGCTCGTAGCGGTCGGCGTAGACGCCGGCCGAGAGGCCGAAGAGCAAAATCGCGAGGGAGCCCGCCGCGCCGAGCAGGCCCATCTCCCAGGCGCCGGCGTCGAGGACCAGCACGGCCACCAGGGGGATGGCGAACATGCTGACCTGGGAGCCCGCCATGGAGATGGACTCCGCTGCCCACAGGCGGAAGAAGCCCGTGCGGGCCAGCGCTGATTTTCCGGACACGAAGGTCACCTTTCCGATGGTGCACAGGCGGCCTCCGCCTGCATGTTTCCAGGGCTCCCCGAAGGCTGCCGACCCTCGGCGCAGGTACATGCCGCGCCGTCCAGGAAGGAGGTGGATCCGTCGGAGAAGCGGATGTGGCCGCGGCGGTTGAGCACGGAGCAGCGGCCCGTCGCCAAGAACCGCAGCACTTCGTGCGCCAGCAGCGCGGACACGACCGTGTTCGTCGGACCGAACGAATACGGCGTGGGCGGGGCGTCGTCGCGTACGGCCCTGACGTCCTCGGCGGACAGCCCGGCGAGCCGGCCGGCCTCGAAGCACGGCATGCAGTGGCCGAGCCGGGGCACGAACACCGGCCCCCAGTAGCCGGTCCCGAGGCCCACCGCGGCCGAGCACATCGGGATGCCCCGGGGGCGGGCCCAGTCCCACACGATGGTGGCGATGTCGGCCGGGGTGTCGGCCGCGAGCACCAGGAGGTCCAGATCGTCGGGCAGCCGGTCCAGGTCGCGGGGGGCACTGATCCGGCAGTCCGCCAGGTTGAGTTCCGCGCCGGGCGCCAGCGCGTGCAGCGAGCGCCCGGCGACCTCGGTCTTGAACTTGCCCACGTCGGAGCGGCCGGAAAGGAACTGGCGGTTGAGATTGTGCAGGGCGACCCGGTCGTGGTCCACCAGCCACAGGGCACCCGTCCCGGCGCCCACCAGGTGCTGCGCCACCACACCGCCCACGCCGCCCACGCCGAGGACGGCCACGCGGGACGCGGCGATCCTCGACTGGAGGTGCGGCGCATCGGCGCCGAACAGCGTCAGGTAGCCGATCTGGCGCTCCAGCTCCGTCCCCTTGCCGTGGTCGGGGTCCGAGTCGGTGATCCAGCCCGCTTCGGTGAGCCGCCCCACGAGCAGGCGCAGGACGGAGCGCGGGGGCAGGGCCTCGATCTCCCCGGCCGGCACACCGTGCGTGAGGTGTTCGACGGCTGCGTGCAGGGCGGTCTCGGGCCCGCGCACCCGCAGTACGTCCACGCCGTGGAGCAGCCGCAGCCCGCCTTCGGAAGGGAGTACGGCCACCGTTTCGACGAGCCGCAGGATCCGTTCCCGGAGACCGTCAGACACCGGTGTCATCGACGAGGCCTTCCCGCTCCGCGGCAGGGACGAGGACCCGGGCCGCGATCAGACGCTCGGCGAGCTTGGGGACCCCGTCCGGGCGCCGTGCCCCCGGGATCCGGCCGGCGACGAAGGGCTTGCCGTTGAGGTGCGGCTGGAGGATCCGGGCCGCCGCGCCGGGCAGTGAGAGCCTCTCCCGGCTTCCCATGTGCGTACAGACCAGCTTCTCGCCGGTGTCGAGGACGTCCAGCTCCTCGATCGGCACCCTCAGCAGCGCTCCGGGATGGAGGTCGTCCTTGAAGCTCGACGGCGGCAGCGTGGAACGCGTGGCGATCTGGCGGGCGAAGTCCCGGTAGCGGCGGTGCACTTCGCTCCGCTGCTCGGGGGTCATGGCGGGGTCCGCATTGTGGAGGTGGTTCAGCGCGTACTGTGACTGGCCGATCGCGTCGGAGGTGCTGAGCGGCAGCAATCCGAACTGGTCCGGCGCGCGGCCGACGTTGGAGGAGCGGGTGGCTTCGAAGGGGAACACCGAGACCGAGTCGACGCAGTCGGCCAGCCGCTCCATGTCGCCGAGCGCCGCGAGCGCCTCTTCGTAGGTGGTGGACGGGAGGTCGGGAATCAGGTTGACGCGCAGCGGCATGCCCACGTCGCGTGCGTCTTGCAGGAAGCGGATGTTCTCTTCCCGGTCGGCTGACTTGTGCACGAGCTTGAGGACCCGGGTGACCATGGTCTCCAGGCCGATGACGAGGAACTCGCAGCCCGACGCCACCATCGACTCCAGGAGTTCGCGGTCGAAGCGCCGGTCCACCATGGCGAACGAGTTCCACACCACGTCCAGGCCACGGTCGAGGAAGGCCCGGCTCATCCGGCGGGCGAAGGCCGGAGGGATGGACTCGGTGACGAAGTTGAACCTCCGGATGCCGAACTCACCCGCCAGCCACTCGACCTCGTCGGTGAACGAGTCCGGGTGGCGACCGCGGAAGGGCGCGCTGCCCTCGTAGAGTTCCACGAAGTCGCAGTAGTCGCACTTGCCCCAGTAACAGCCCCTGGCCTGGGTGATGCTGAGGGTCGGGCTGGCCAGCCTTGCCAGCGCCGCCTTCGAATAGCGCGGCCGGGGAAGCTGGTTGAGGTTGGGGCCCACGCCCGGCGCAACGTGCCGGACCCCGTCGTCGGTCAGGCAGGACGCTCCGGGCACGCTCTCCGGGTCCCAGTGACCGGCCACGGCCTGGCGGGCCAGTTCGAGGAGCGGGAACTCGCCGTCGTAGCGCACGATGCAGTCCACGGAAGCGTTCGACCGCAGCATGACGTCCAGGTCCACGGAGGACATCAGGCTCACCGCCGGACCCCCGAGCACCACGCGTACCGAGGGGCGGGCCGCCTTCACATGGGCGGCGAGGAGCAGCGCGGGCAGCAGCTGCGGGCCCATGGCGGCCGAGATGCCGACCAGGGCCGTGGTGTCGCCGATCCGCTCGGCAGTGCCGGTCCAGGAGTAGAAGGCCTGGTAAAAGGCTGCGGTGTCGGCGTCGCCCTCTCCTGCGAGCACGCCGGTGTCGGGGTCCACGGAAAAGGGTTGGGCCAGGATCTCCATGGCCCAGCCGTACGGCGCGTCCGGCCCGAAGTGGTGGCGTCCCACCGGGTCGATGAGCTGGTCCCGGTGCTCGTTCGACCAGCGGGCCACGGCCGCGCACAGGGAATCGGCGGAGACCCCGGGCACCAGGCCGGCGCCGAGCGCCCGCGCGGTCTCCGGCGCCAGCAGGTACTCGGCGAACGACTCGTTCAAGTCCTCCTGGCTGCTCTCCACGCCGTGCGCTGCGAGGAACCCGGCCAGGACGGCCGGCGCCGGGTAGAGGCTGCCGAAGTTGGATTCGACCATCGGCGGGAACACCAGGTGGACGGGTGCGGTTGCGCCATCGGTGGGCGTGCTTGCGTCCGTCATCTCATTCCGACCCGTGCAGGCCGACGCTGACGGTGAACCGTCCCGTGCCCGTACCTTCGTACGCCTCGACGTGATGCCAGGCGTCGGGCCGGATCTGGATGACGGAGAAGGTGTTGAACAGCGGTTCCACGGCGAACTCGTCGTCCTCTTCGTTGCGGTAGACGAGCCTGCCGCCGGTGCCCGGCCGGTACTCCTCGTCGAGGTAGAAGTTGACGGCGAACACCCGGCGGGGAACGAGGTCCTGGTGTGGGCGGATCTGGTCTCCGGCGTCGTACGAAGCCAGTTCCAGACTGGCCTCTTTCGAGGTCAGCCGGATCCCGGTGCCTGCCGTGATCCAGTTGCGCAGCACGTCGCCGAGTGCCGCCCTGGACAGGAAGCGACGCAGCGCGATCTGGTGCTCCGCACTCATGGCGCCTTCCTCCAGCGCGCTCCTGAGGTCCCGCGCCACGTTGTGGTGGGCGGCGCGCCGGGGGTGTTCGGCCCAGTCCCGGGCCGGGATGTCCTCGGTCTCGGACTCGTTGCGGAAGGCGGTGACGCACCGCGTCCAGACGGGCAGGGCGCGCATGGCGGCGCCCATGGCGGCCGCCTGGCCCGGTTCGACGAAGTCGCGCAGCACGAAGGGCCGGCTGGGGGTGGCGTGCAGCCACTCCCCGAGCCCCTGGAGGGTCTCGGGCGTCAGGTGACCGGGGGCGATGAACCCGGCCGCCCCGCGCAGGGCTGCGGTCGGGTCGGCGTCGCTCGGCTCCGTTCCCCGGTCGTGTTCCCGCGATGTGTTCTGTGTCCGGCTCACGCCCGGGCCTCCTCGTATGGTCCTGCCGCGGTACGGGCCCGGGGGCCGGCCGCCAGCCGTCCGAAGTCGATGAGCCCGCTGGAATTGAGTCGGGCTCCGGTCAGGCGTCCGCTGCTCAGGCAGTGCGCACGCACCTGGATCAGGGGGATCCGGGGCATCAGTTCGGACCAGCGCCGGTCCGCGGCCGCCCAGCGGCCGGCCTGTGCGCCCGGATCGGTCTCCTCCGACGCGGCGTCCAAGAGGGCGTCCAGTCCGGCGTCGGCGAAGCCGAGTCTCTTCGCGACCGCGCCGGTCGAGTACCAGGGCGTCAGAAGGGACGCGGGATGAGGAAAATCAGCCGTGGTCAGGGTGTAGAGCAGGCTGTAGTCACGGCTCAGGGCAGATCGCACATAGGCGCGGTAACTCAGTGGCCGGGGAACTGCGGTGATGCCGAAGATCTCCTGCAACTGGTCGCACACCGCTCGCACGATCACATCGTTGGGCGTGAAGTCGGCGTAGCCGATCTCAAGAGATCCGCCCAGTTCACGGCGTAACTCATCGATCTCACGGGATGTCGGCCTCCGCGTCTTCGACGAGGGGGGGACGGCTGACCAGGGTGCGGTCTGATACAAAAACGGTATGACCAATCCGGGACACCGCTCCGCGATTCTTTCGCGGTCCACGGCGAATCCCAATGCCCGCCGGAGTTCCGGACGACGGTTCAGGTTCCCACTTGATCCACCGAATTCCAGACTGCCGAAAATGGAGATCGGTCGACTCTGGAAACCATCTACGCCGGCACAGTCGAATACGTCCTGCACGGAGAAGCTGGTCGTCGGGGACACGTCGATCTCGCCCCGCCGCAAGGCATCCAACGCCTCACGCGTCCGCGCGAACACACGGAATTCCAATTCGCGCGGCCGATTTCCCGCCCGCTCGTCCGCGGCACGGTCGCGCAGGGACATCCTGATGCCGTCCTCCCCGCGACCGGTGATCTCGTACGGCCCCAGCACCGGCGCATCCGCACCGGTCCCGGATTCCCGCGAGGGGGCGAACTGCGGGAGGGTCAACAGCGAGGGCACGTAGGAGACGGGGCGGGCGAATCGGTAGTCCACCACGTCGGCTGCGACCTGGACGGCCGGCTCCGTCGGAAGTTCCGGGTACAGCAGCCTGGCCAGAGGCGACCGCGGCCGCGCGAGAACGGTGCGCACCGACGCCAGGGCGTGCTCGGCGGAGAGAGGAAGACCATCGGACCAGGCGGCCTCGCCGTCCAGGGTCACGCGCCATCGCCGTCCGCCGTCGAACCGCTCGACCGCCAGCGCGGAACCGGTCCGGAGCGAGCCGTCACCCGCCTCGACGGACAGGGCGCCCAGGAGGGCCTCCCCGACGAACCTGGCGTCGTAGTCGGCAGGCCAGTGACTGTCGCTGTTCAACGGCATCGAATCGAGCGCGAAGACGATTCCGGAATCCACGGGCCTCCCCCTGCGTATCAGAAGAGCTGCATCCGGCATATCCGGACGACTCCGCCCGGATATGCCGGGCTACATCAACAGCGGTGCGTCATCGCCAGGTAGTCGCTGAGCATCTCCTGGTCGAATTCGAGCTCCTCGATCTCGTCGGTGAGCTCGACCTCCTGAATCGCGGTCGCTTCCATCATTCGTAATCCCCTCCTTCCTTGGTGGATGCACAGAGCCTAGGCACGTGGGTTCGATCGAGCCAAGGGGTTTGACTCAATGAAGCGTGTACCACTGGCCTGTTTGCATGACATCCACAAGATGGTGCAAAATGGCACATCCTGCGACGCCTTGCAGGCAGCCAGGAAATGAGGCAGTCGATTCCCCGCGCACCCGACCGTCCGTTCGGCAGGCGATATGGCCAAACACAGCCGCTTCCCGACCGACCCCGCCCCGAAGGGAACGCGCAAACCGGTTGGATAACCGGTTTTTCTGCGAGAGGTGGCCCTTGCGTCGACCGGTCAGGGAGTGCCGGACTCCAGGGCGTCGATCTTGCGTTCAAGGGTGGCCAGGGTCGCTTTCAAGGCGGCGATGTCGGCCTTGTCCGCTGATTGTTCCGGTTCCGCCAGTTGGACCACCAGGGTGCCCCCCGGTTCGAGGGTGACCTCCGAGGTTTCCGTGACGTCGTCGCCACCCTGGTGGCGCACCGCCGCATCCAGGTCGGCGACGCGCAGGCCGCTGCGGCGGATCACGGGGGTGAGCCAGTGGCCGTCACGGGCCAGGGTGGTGGGGGTGCCCTCCAGGAGGCGGCCCAGCCATTCGTAGCGGGCGGCCGCCCTGACGACCACGGCGTTCACCGCGAGCAGTACGGCAGCCCCGAAGGCCGCCCCCACGACCGAATTGTCCGGGCCGATCACCGCGTTCTGCACGACGTTGGCCAGCAGCAGCATGACCACCAGGTCGAACGTGCTGAGCTGCGCGAGCTGGCGCTTGCCGACGATCCGGAGCAGCACAAGGATCAGCGCGTACACCGCGATGGTGCGCAGCGCCTTCTCCAGGTAGGGGATCTCGTTGTGCAGGAACGGTGTCAGGGCATCGTGAGCGGATCGCACCGGTCAACGCTGGCACACGGCGGGAGTGGGCGCGGCGACGACCCGCCGGGGGCCGCCCGCCCCATCGAGCGGGCGGGCGGCCCGTCGCGTCACGGCTTCGGCAGGGTGCAGCCCGCGCGGTTCAGGTCGATCTTGTTGCCCGCGCCGATGCAGGGGACGATGATGTACGTCTCCTGGGCGTAGTTGATGCCCTGGCGGACGGTGACCTTGCCGGTCTCGTCCACCTCGCACGGGTTGTTGTCCGTGCAGCGCTGACCGTCCTCGTTACCGGTGTTGTTGACGGCGACGACCTTGCCCGTCGTCGTGTCGATCACCGGGGAGCCCGAGGTGCCGCCGATGGTGTTGCAGGACGAGGTGTAGCGGACCGAGTCCTTCCAGGTCCACTCGCCCTCCTTCAGGCGGTACGCGAACCCGTCCACGTTGCAGCTGTACGTGCGCTTCCAGTACCCCGACACGACCTTGATCGCCGTGCCCTGCACCGGGTGGGCGTCGTTGAGGGTGAGCGCGCTGATGCCGTACTGGCTCTGGATCTGGGCGTACGTCTTGGTCAGCTGGTAGATCGAGATGTCCGTGTCGGTCATCGTCGCGTACGCGACCTTGCTCGCGCGCAGCGTCGCGACGCGCGAGCCCGACGCGTTGAGCAGGGAGAACGAGCGGCTCGACGGCTGGTCCTTGACGACCTCGCCGGGCCCCGGGAATCCCGTCTCCAGGCAGTGCCCGTTGGAGAGGACGAGCGCGGGGTCGGTCGACTGGGAGCCGGGGGCGCGGACGACGGAACCGGAGCAGTTGCTGAGCGCGACCGTCCCCGCGTAGTTCACGGCGACGGCCGCCGAGGCCTTGTCCTGGGGTGCGGACGCCACGGCCGGGGCCGCCGCCGCTCCTATCAGGAGCAGCGAGAGCACGGCGCCGGCGACAGGCTTGTTCATGTGGGGCATGTGGGGGTTCCCCTCTTCAATGACGATGCAACCGAAGATCCTCCGGTTGTCATGCGCATTGTTGGGATACCCACCTCAACTGGCAAGAGTGCACGCCTGGTTGACTGTCGTCACATTCCGGCCATGATCAGCGCAGCAGGCGTTCCCGCAGCAGGGCAACCGTCTCCGGCCTGATCCCCACCCGGTCGGCGAGGTAGCCGGCGGCAGAGCCGTAGCGCGTGGTCAGGTCCGCGAGGACGAGGGCCATGATCGTCGCCGGGGCTCGGCCGTACGCGGGCCAGCGCATGGTGCGGCCCGGGTTGGCCGCGTGCCAGTCGGCCGTCAGGCGGGCGGTGGCCAGCTCGGTGAGCGCGAAATCGGCCAGGATCTCCTCCTCGGACACATCGAGGAGGGTCAGGACGAATGCGGCGATCAGGCCGGTGCGGTCCTTGCCGGAGGTGCAGTGGAAGACCGCCGGGCCGGGACCGGCGGCGATGAGCTCGATGGCCCGGCGGATCTCCACGACGCCGTCCTCGGTCACCTCGGCGAACCGGTCGGCCAGGTACCGCCAGGGGTCGACGTCGGGGTCGATCGCGGCCTGGTCGTACGGGCGGTGCTCGATGCTGAGGTTGGCGTACGTGAACCGCTCGGGCTCGGGGATCCGGCCCTTGGCCTCGATCTCCCAGGGGTAGCGCAGGTCGATGACGGTACGTATGCCCAGCCCGAGGAAGCGGTCCCAGTCGGCGTCCGCGAGCTTGCCGAGGGAATCGGCCCGGTAGAGCGTGCCCCAGGCGACGGTACGGCCGTCGGCGCTGCGGTAGCCGCCCAGGTCACGGAAGTTGTGCAGGCGCTCGAAGGCCATGTGGCGCAGGTGCGGGTGGCTGTGCGCGTGCGTATCGGGCAACTGGGGCTCCTCGGAGTGCGGTTGTCGCCCCAGGATGCCTCAGTGCTTGCGCGCGAGCGTGAGGCCGTCCGCGATCGGGAGCATCACCGACTCCATCCGGCCGTCGGCCCGCACGTGCGCGTTGAACTCCCGGATGGCCAGGCCGTTCCCGCGGGCATCGGCGCGCACCGCCTCTCCGCCGTACAGGACGTTGTCGGCGAGGAGCAGCCCGCCCGGCCGCAGGCGCGGCACGAGCTCGTCCCAGTAGGCGCGGTAGCCGGACTTGTCGGCGTCCAGGAAGGCCAGGTCGATCACCGGGTCCTGTGGGAGCGCGCGGAGCGTCTCCAGCGCCGGGGCGATCGCGAGGTCGATCCGGTCGTCGACCCCGGCCGCCTTCCACGCCTCCTTCGCGATCGCCGTCCACTCCTCGGAGACGTCGCAGGTCAGGACCCGCCCGCCGGCGGCCAGTCCGGCGGCGAGGGCCAGCGTGGAGTAGCCGGTGAAGGTGCCGACCTCGACGATCCGGCGGGCGCCGGCCGTCTTCGCCAGCAGCGTGAGGAAGACGCCCTGCTCGTGCGGGATCTGCATCTGCGCCGGTCCGCCGAGCTCGCTCGTGCGCGCGATCAGCCGCTCCTGGACGGGGCTCGGCGGTTCGGCCTGCGCCACCAGATACCCGTACACCTCGGCGGTGAGGTGCACCGTCTTCACGCCGTCCCCGGTCCTGCTCATGCCGTACGCCCCTCGCGAGTCCGGTGCGCGACCCCGCGCGCCGGGGCCGTCCGGCTGCCCAACGACCCGGCCCCCGCAACGGCAACGGCCAACGCCCGCAACGCCCGTCACGCCCGTCACGCCCGTCACGCCCGCAACGGCGGCTCGGCCTTCGACCGGCCCCGACCGCTGCGCCGACCGGCCGCGGTCGAAGCGGCGCTCAGCCCGCCGCCGGGTGCAGCGCCGCGTACTCCAGCGGGGCCGACGGGTCGATCGTGAGGCCGTGCGGCGCGGGCTCCGCACCCGCACGGACCAGTAGGTCGCCGACCGCCGCGATCATCGCCCCGTTGTCCGTGCACAACGTCATCGGCGGCACCCTCAGTTCGATCCCCGCCGAGGCGCAGCGCCGCTCCGCCAGGGCCCGCACCCGCGAGTTGGCCGCCACGCCGCCGACCACCACCAGCGTCTTCACCCCGTATTCCGCGCAGGCCGCGACCGCCTTGCGGGTCAGGACGTCGGCCACCGCCTCCTGGAGCGAGGCCGCGCCGTCGGCGACCGGCGGTTGCTCCCCGCGCTGGCGGTAGCCCTCGGCCCAGCGGGCGGCGGCCGTCTTCAGCCCCGAGAAGGAGAAGGAGTACGCGTACGGGTCCCGGCCGCGCGGCCCTCCGGTCAGCGGGCGGGGGAAGGCGACGGCCTTCGGGTTGCCGCCCCGCGCGGCCCGGTCGATGGCCGGCCCGCCGGGGTACGGCAGGCCGAACACCCGGGCCACCTTGTCGAAGCACTCCCCGGCCGCGTCGTCGAGGGTGTCCCCGAGGTGCAGGATCGGCTCCCGCACGAGGTCCCGTACGAGCAGCAGCGAGGTGTGCCCGCCGGAGACGACGAGCACCACGCACGGCTCGGGCAGCGGCCCGTGCTCCAGGGTGCCGGCGGCGACGTGCCCGGCCAGGTGGTGGACCCCGTACAGCGGGACGTCCAGCGCGTACGCGAGGGTCTTCGCCCCGGCCAGGCCGACCTGGAGTGCGCCGGAGAGGCCGGGGCCGGTGGTGACGGCCACCGCGTCGAGCTGGTCGGCGCGCAGTCCGGCCTGGTCGAGGGCCCGGCGGACCACCGGGTTGAAGGCGTGCAGGTGGGCGCGGGCCGCGATCTCGGGGACGACGCCGCCGAAGCGGGCGTGTTCGTCCATGCTCGACGCGACGACGTGTGCGAGGAGGCGGCCGCCCCGCACGATGCCGGCGCCCGTCTCGTCGCAGGACGATTCGATGCCCAGCACCACCGGAGATCCCACCACGTCACCGACACCCCGACCTTATTGCGAATAGTTCGCAATAAGGGTACTAGCCGCGCGGGACGACCGTCGCCAGCACCGACGGCAGCGGGTACCAGTCCGCCGAGGCGATCGACGCGTGGTGCGCGGCCATCAGGGCGACCCGGTCGCGGGCCTGGGCCTCGGTCGGGTGGACCCCGTCGATGGCGGGAGCCACGTCGTGGGCATCGGTGGCGATCAGCAGGTAGTGGTTGCGGTCGTACCAGGCGGTGTCGATCGAGCCGCCCGCGTAGGCGCTCGCGTCCCCGTCGAAGACCACGAACCAGGGGCGCAGCGACGCGTCGGCGTACCGGGTGCGCGGGTCACCGGCCGCGGCCCCGTGCACGGCGGGGAAGGCGGCGGCCTCGCCGAGCCGGCCCCCCGTGGCGAGGGTGCGCAGGTGCTGGGCGTACTCCCGGTCGGTCCACAGCGTGTCGCCCGCGTTGCCCTCCTCCAGCGTGCCGGGGATCAGCTCCACCAGGAACTTCCCCGCCATCGCGGCGCGCCCCGGCCAGGCGCCGGCCCGGGCGGCGGTGTCCAGGTCGAGGTGGCCGGCGGCGAGCCGGCCGGGGCCGTATAGGGCGTCGCCGAGCTTCGAGTTCAGCAGCGCGTCGAGCTCGGCCGGGCCGCGCCCGAGGTTGGCGGCGAAGCCGTCCTTGAGCTCCAGCTTGAGGACGACCGGGCGATGGCCGGGGTGGGCGTCGTGCCAGCTGCGGATGTCGGAGAGGCAGCCCGCGAGGTTCTGGTTGCGGGACTTGGTGCGCAGCTGGGCGGGGGTGGCGGCGTTCTCGCAGTTGTTGTCGTTGCCGAAGGGGTTGTCGTGCGAGACCCGCCAGGAGCTGCCGAAGAAGTTGGTCCACACGTCGAGTTCCAGCATCGCCGCGCCGGAGTCGAGGGCGTCGGCGAAGTACGGGTACTTGGCCTTCTCGTAGGCGTTGTGCACGCCCACGCCGGTCGATCCCGCGTACGGGAGGTCGGCGGCGGCCCCCGCCGGGGCCGTGCCCAGTGCGAGTGCCAGGGCGGCCAGCCCCGCCGTCACCGCCCCCGCCATCCTGTTGCGCAGTCCCATGCTTTCGGCTCCTGTCTGCCCCGTCGGTGCGCCTCGCCCCAACTCGGCTGGAGGGTAGGCGAGTTGCGTGACATGCGGAAGGAC
The DNA here is from genome assembly GCF_041431095.1 of Streptomyces sp. NBC_00597. GTDB lineage: Bacteria > Actinomycetota > Actinomycetes > Streptomycetales > Streptomycetaceae > Streptomyces. The sequence goes on along the minus strand of NZ_CP107757.1, from coordinate 556,993 downwards.
GGCGGGTGACCGGGGAGGGCGGGCGTCCCGGCTGTGAGGACGGACACGTCCCGAAGCCGGAACTCCCGTCGCGGCGCCGTCCGTAGAACAGGGAGCCGATCGGGGTTCCACAGCGGGAGTGCCACATGTTCACCAGGGTTCGCGGGCGGGCCGTACGGGTCTGCCTGCTCGTCGGCGTGTGCTGCGTGGTGCTCGCCGGGGGTGCCGGGCTCCTGTGGGAGCTGCGCGGCATCGTCACGCATTCGGCGGACGGGGACCCCGCGCAGGGGAGCTACGTACAGGACGCCGAGGCGGCCGACCGCACCGCGGCGGCCGTGCTGGACGGTCCGGCGCGGAAGACTGCTCCGCAGGAGGCTTCGGCGGAGGTTCCGGTACGGCGGGATCCGGCTGCGGATCCCGCCGCACCGGGCCCGACCGCGCCGGGCACGGGCGGCCCCCCGGCCGGCGTGCACTGGCGGTCGGGCGGCTGGCAGCCCTCCGACCCGCTGGTCGCGCGGCCCGCCGCCGCAGAGCCGGCGATCGGGGCGCTGTTCTCGCCCGGGGAGGACGGGGACGGGGACCACCACTGTTCGGCCGGGGTGGTCCACTCCCCCGGCGGCGATCTCGTCGTCACCGCCGCCCACTGCGTGTACCGCGGCGTCCTGGGCTTCCGCACGAACCTCGCCTTCGTCCCCGGTTACCAGGACGGCGAGGCCCCGTACGGGGTCTGGGTGCCCACGCGGATCGACGTGGACCCCCGTTGGGCCGAGGACCAGGATCCCGACCACGACGTGGCGTTCCTGCGGATGCGCAGGCCGGGCCGTCCCGGCGAGCGGCTGGAGGACACCACCGGCGCCCAGAAGATCCGGTTCGGACCCGAACTGCCCGCTCCGGCGCGGGTCGTGGGCTATCCGAACGACACCGAGCATCCGGTGGAGTGCTTCAACACCGCCCGTGCCGCGGGGCCCGCGCAACTGCGGCTGGATTGCGCGGACGTACCCGACGGCACGAGCGGTGGTCCGGTGCTGACCGACGCGCACACCCTGATCGGAGTGGTCGGCGGCCGCGACGGGGGCGGCGACGAGAAGACCTCGTACAGCAGCTTCTTCGACGACGCGGTACGCGCCCTGTACGAGCGGGCCGTGGCGGCCCGCTAGCGGATGTCGCCGGTCAGGAACCGGAGTCCGGCGGGGCGTGGTGGTGCGGCGGGTAGTCGGCGGTCTCCGGGACCGTCGGCAGGCGCCACTTGGACAGGACCCGGATCACGGTGCTCGGGCTCAGCAGGGTGTTCGGCGGGGCCGACAGCGACAGCACGCCGAAGAAGGGCCGGGAAATCTCCGGGTCGGCGTTGGCGCCCACGATCACCCGGGCCATGTAGGCCTGGAGGACCTTGGTCGCCTGGTCGGGCGGCGGTCCCTCGGTCTCCAGGTACCGCATGTCCTCGCTGGTGGCGATCTGCCAGGCCACGTCGGCGGCGGTGGCCGTGCGCCGCTGGATGCGCCGGGCGGCCGCGGCGATCTCCCGGGGCGCCAGGCCCCGGATGGCGCCGGCCAGTGCGTCCGCCGCGAGGGCCGCCACCGTCATGCCGTGCCCGTACACGGGGTTGAACCGGCAGGCGGCGTCGCCGAGGACGACGAAGCCGGCCGGCCAGCGGTCGAGGCGCTCGTAGTGGCGCCATTCGTTCGCGGTGCTGCGGAAGCCCGTCGGCGAGGAGAGCGGTTTGGCGTCGCGCAGCACGTCGTGGAGGGCCGGGGTGCGCAGGGTGCGGGTGTAGTCGAGGAACTCCTCGTCACCGGTCGGCGGGGCGTGTTCGCCGTTGCCGATCAGGGTCGCGAGCCAGCGGCCGTCGTCGAGGGGCACCAGCACGCCCCCGCGCGGGCTGTCGGGGCGGCCCTGGACGTACATGCCCTGCCAGCGGCGGGCCGGGTCGGGCGGGATCTCGTAGTAGCGGCTGGCGTAGCCGAGGTGGGAGTCGTAGCGGGTGGTCTCCGGGGCGGGGTGGCCCAGTGCGGCGAGCCAGGCCGGGGCCCGGGAGGTCCGTCCGGTCGCGTCGACCACGAAGCGGGCGGACAGGGGGCCCCCTTCGCGCAGCCGCACTCCGACTACGGAGCGGCCGTCTGCTCCGGCGACGAGTCCCGTCGCCGTCGATCCGGAGCGGATGCGGACGCGCTCGTCCCGCAGCACTTCCCGCCGTACCGTCCAGTCGATGAGCTCCCGGCTGCCCACCAGGATCCGGGAGCCCGGAACCGGGTGGAACCAGTCGGCGGAGCTCAGCCACAGGAAGTCCCGCGGGGACTCCATGAGCGCCGCGCCGGCCGCCAGGAGCTCCCGGGTGACACCGGGCAGCAGCCCTTCCATCAGCTCCAGGCCCCGCGACCACAGCACGTGCACGTGCCGGGACTGCGGCACTCCGGGTCGGAAGGCCGGCCCGGAGTCCGCCAGTTCGTCCCGCTCCACCACGGTCACGCGCGCGAACCGCTGGGCGAGCGCCCGCGCCGCCAGCAGCCCAGCCAGGCCTGCGCCGAGGACCACCGCGTGATCGTGGGCTTCGAGGGCGTCTGGGTGGTTGTCCGTGTCGTCGTCCATGGCGCCGAGTCTCCCGTGGCGCCCGCGCCCCGGATCAGGTGCCGCCCGGGGCGCCCCGAGGCACCCCGGGGGCGGACGGGCTCACGGCGGGGCGCCCGGACCGGTCCCGCTCAGCGCGTGGGGAAGGCGTACGCGACGGAGGTGAGCTTCTCCGAGGCCGCCCAGAGCCGTTCGCCGGACGTGTCGTCCAGGGTCCATTTCGCCCGCCAGGAGGGGGCGGGCGCCCCGCGCCAGCCGAGCCGCGGTCCGAAGAAGGCGTCGGGCCGCACACCGGGCGCGGTGGCCGCGTACAGCGTGGGCAGGGCCCCGCCGGCCGCGGACTGGGCGAGGACTGCGGCGCCGAGGCCCATCAGCCGTGACATGGGCCGGTGGCCCTCTTGGCGGGAGGCCCCGGCGTGCAGGTTGGTCGAGGAGTAACCGGGGTGTGCGGCGGCGGCGACGATTGCGGAACCGGCGCTCTGGAGCCGCCGGGCCAGCTCGTGGGTGAAGAGGAGGTTGGCGGTCTTGGAGCGACCGTACGCGATCCAGCGCCGGTAACCGTGCTCGCCGTTCAGGTCGCCGAGGTCGATGTCGCCGAGGGCGTGGAAACCGCTGGAGACGGTGACGACGCGGGCCCCGGGGTCGGCGGCCAGCAGCTGCGGCAGGAGCAGTCCGGTCAGGGCGAAGTGGCCGAGGTGGTTCACGCCGAACTGGGTTTCGAACCCGTCGGCGGTCCGCCCGTACGGCAGCGCCATCACGCCCGCGTTGTTCACCAGCAGGTCGAGGGAGCCGTGGCGCTGCCCGTACGCCTGCGCGAACTCCCGTACGGAGCCCAGGTCCGCCAGGTCCAACGGCTCGAACTCGACCTCGGCGTCCGGGACTTCGGAACGCAGCCGCGCCACCGCGGCCCGGCCGCGCGCCGCACTGCGGCAGGCCAACACCACCTGCGCGCCGCGCCGGGCGAGCTCCCGGGCGGCCACGTAGCCGATACCGCTGTTGGCGCCCGTGACGACGGCGGTCCGGCCGCTCTGGTCAGGGATGTTCTTGGCGTTCCAGCCAGGCATGTGAGCTCCCTCGTGACGGTGGGGTGACGCTGCGATCAAGGGGTTACCGAGGGTAGACCTCCCCCTTCGCGGGGGTGGAGCCGGGGGCCGGTGCACCGGCCAGTAGGCTGCGGGTCCGTCCGCCCGCTCCCCCACCCGTCCCGAGGTACCGCGCAGTGAGCTCCGCACCGTCCTCCATCCCCGTGTCGGTCGTCGGCCTCGGCGCCGACGGCTGGGCCGGACTCACTTCCGCCGCGCGTTCCGCGCTGACCGGAGCCGAGGTGCTGATCGGCGGCCCGAGGCAGCTGGACCTGCTGCCGGCCGGCGAGTGCGCCGGCGAGCGGGTGGCCTGGCCGAGCCCGCTGCGCCCGTCCGTGCCCAAGCTGATGGCGGAGCACGCGGGCCGCCGGATCGCCGTGCTGGCCAGTGGCGACCCCATGTTCTACGGGATCGGGCGGGCCCTGGCGCAGGAGCTCGGGCCCGACGCCCTGCGGGTCCACCCGCACCCCTCGTCGGTGTCGTACGCCTGCGCCCGCCTGGGCTGGCCGGTGGAGGACACCGAGGTGGTCACGGTGGTCGGCCGTCCGGTGGCCCGGCTCGCGGCCGCGCTGTACGAGGGACGGCGGGTGCTGGTGCTCAGCGCCGGAGCGGCGACCCCGGGCGAGATCGCCGCTCTGCTGCGCGAGCGGGGCTTCGGCCCGAGCCGGATGCGGGTGCTGGAACAGCTGGGCTCCGAGCACGAGGACGCGTACGAGGGCCGGGCCGACGGCTGGGACCACGCGCCCGGCGATCCGCTCAACGTGGTGGCCGTGGACTGCCGCCGGGACCCGCGCGGCGAGGTCCCGCGGCTCGGCGCGACCCCCGGCCTGCCCGACGCCGCGTACGAGCACGACGGGCAGCTCACCAAGCGGCACGTGCGGGCCGCGACCCTGTGCGCCCTCGCCCCGGCCCCCGGCGAACTGCTGTGGGACATCGGCGGCGGCTCCGGCTCCATCGGCATCGAGTGGATGCGCACGCACCCCTCCTGCCGGGCGGTGGCCGTGGAGCGCGTCCCGGAGCGGGCGGCCCGGATCACCCGCAACGCGGTGGCGCTCGGCGTGCCGGGGCTGCGCGTGGTCACCGGTGCCGCGCCCGGGGCGCTCGACGGACTCCCCACCCCCGACGCGGTGTTCATCGGCGGCGGGCTGACCGCACCGGGCCTGCTGGACGCGGCCTGGGCGGCACTGGCCCCGGGCGGACGTCTGGTGGTCAACACCGTGACCCTGGAGTCGGAGGCGGTCCTCACCGAGCGCTACCGGCGCCACGGCGGCGACCTGGTCAAACTCGCCGTCGCGCACGCGGTGGCGGTCGGCGGTTTCACCGGCTGGCGGCAGGCGATGGCGGTCACCCAGTGGTCCGTGACGAAGCCCTGGCCACGACCCGAGGACACCACCGGAACGACCACACAGACCGCAGAAGCCGCACAGACCGCAGAGACCGCAGAGACCGCATCAGAGAACGAAAAGGATCAGACGACATGACCGTGTACTTCATCGGTGCGGGCCCCGGCGCCGCCGACCTGATCACGGTGCGCGGTGCCCGGACGCTGGCCGCCGCCCCGGTCTGCCTGTACGCGGGGAGCCTGGTGCCGCGCGAACTGCTGGCCGAGTGCCCGCCGGACGCCCGCCTGGTGGACACCTCGCAGCTGAACCTCGACGAGATCATCGCCGAGTGCGTACGGGCCCACGCGGCGGGCGAGGACGTGGCGCGGCTCCACTCGGGCGACCCGTCGATCTTCAGCGCGGTCGCGGAGCAGATGCGGCGGCTCGACGCGGCCGGCATCCCGTACGAGGTGGTGCCCGGCGTCCCCGCGTTCGCCGCGGCGGCGGCCGCGCTGAAGCGGGAGCTGACGGTCCCCACCGTCGGCCAGACCGTGATCCTGACCCGGATCGCCCAGCAGGCCACGCCGATGCCGCCCGGCGAGGACCTGGCCACGCTCAGCCGCAGCGGCGCGCTGCTGGTGCTGCACCTGGCGACGCGGTACGTGGACCGGGTCGTCGGCGAACTGCTGCCGCACTACGGTGCCGAGTGCCCGGTCGCCGTGGTGGCGATGGCCAGCCGCCCCGACGAGCTGATCCTGCGCGGCACGCTGGCCGACATCGCGGACCAGGTGAAGGCGGCCGGACTGGTACGGACCGCGGTGATCCTGGTGGGCCGCACGCTGGGCGCCGAGCAGTTCCGCGACAGCCACCTGTACTCCCCCGAGCGCGACCGGCATGTCTGCTGAGCCGGTCCGGACCGACGCCCCGGTCCGGGGCCACGTCCTGGTCCTGGGCGGCACGACGGAGGCCCGGCGCCTCGCGGAGATGCTGGCCGGGGACCCGTCGTACCAGGTGACCACCTCGCTCGCCGGCCGGGTCGCCCGGCCGGTGCTCCCGCCGGGCGGGACCCGGATCGGTGGCTTCGGCGGGCCCGCGGGCCTGGCGGACTGGATCGCCGCCCACGGGGTCACGCACCTGGTGGACGCCACCCATCCGTTCGCGGAGCGGATGAGCTTCAACGCGGCGCGCGCGGCGGCCCTCACGGGGATCCCGCTGCTCGCGGTGCGCCGCCCGGGCTGGACCCCGGGTCCCGGCGACGACTGGACCTTCGCCGGCTCCCTCGCCGAGGCGGCCCTGCTGCTGCCGGGCCTCGGCGCACGGGCCTTCCTGACCACCGGCCGGATGGGCCTGCACAGCTTCGCCCACCTCGAAGACACCTGGTTCCTGGTCCGTTCGGTGGACCCGCCGGCCGCACCGGCGCCGCCGAAACTCGAAGTCCTGCTCGCCCGGGGCCCGTTCACCCTCACCGACGAACGGGAGCTGCTCGCGCGGCACCGGATCGACGTCCTGGTGACCAAGGACAGCGGCGGCTCGGCCACCGCCCCCAAGCTCACCGCGGCCCGCGAGGCCGGCATTCCGGTGCTGGTCGTCCGCCGGCCCCCGGTCCCGGAGGGCGTCGCGCAGGCGCAGAGCCCGCAGGCGGCCCTGGAGTGGCTCGCGGGAACTCCCGCGTAGGAGGGCGGGAAGGGCGGCCCGGGGGCGCCGTCGTCAGTGGGGTCTCTTACTCTCGTCGGCATGAACTCCACCACCCTCCTGGTCCACGACGGCTCCGCCGCGCCCGATGCCCCGGTCACCCGTGTCGGGGGCCTTCCGCTGGCGCCCGCCGGCACGCAGTGGCCCACCTGTACGACCTGCTCCGGGCCGCTGCAGTTCATCGCGCAGATGGTCCTCGACGGCGGGCGCGGGGTCCTCTCGGTCTTCATGTGCGCGAACGACCCGGGCAGCTGCGCCGAATGGAGCGCGACGGCCGGCGGCAACAGGGCGTACCTCTTCCCGCCGGCCGGGCTGGTGCCGATACCGCTGCCCGCGCTCCCCGACGACGAGGACGACGAGGACGAGGACGACGACGAGGACGACGAGGACGAGGACGACGAGGACGAGGACGACGAGGACGACGACGTCCGGCAGCTCGGGGCGGTCCGTGCCGTCGAACGGGTGGAGGTGGCCCAGCCGGGGTACCGGTCTGCCGCCAAGGCCTGGTCCGAGCGGAGCGGGCGCCCGCCGCGCCACGTGCTCGGGCAGCTCGGCGGCACCCCCGAGTGGCTTCAGAACGACGAGACGCCCGACTGCGCGGGCTGCGGCGGCCCGATGGAGTTCATCGCCCGGCTGGAAGAAGGTCCGGACCCCGTCACCGCCCCCAACTTCGGCTCCGGCAGCGCCTATGCGCACGCCTGCGAGCCCTGCGGCCGGGCGGCGTTCCTCTGGCAGTGCTGAGCGCCCCGCGACGCCCGGCCCCGGACGCCTCCCGCCCGGGCGCTCCGGGGCGCCCGGGGGTCGCACGTGCTGCCGGTCAGGCCTCCGGGTAGCGGCGCGGGGTCCAGGTGACGCGGGTGCCGTCCGGGCGCTCGGTGACCTGGGTCTGCGAGGAGCCGATCAGCAGGATGGTGCGCATGTCCACCTCGGACGGCTCCAGTTCGCCGAGCGAAAGGACGCGGACCGACTGCTCGGGACCGCCCACGTCCCGGGCGACGACCACCGGGGTCTGCGCCGAACGCAGCTCCAGCAGCAGCTCCTTGGCCTGGGCGACCTGCCAGGTCCGGCTGCGCGAGCCCGGGTTGTACAGGGCGAGCACCAGGTCCGCCGCGGCGGCGGCGCGCAGCCGCTCCGCGATGACCTCCCACGGCTTGAGCCGGTCGGAAAGGGAGACGGTGGCGTAGTCGTGGCCGAGCGGGGCCCCGGCCGCGGCGGCCGCCGCGTTGGCTGCGGTCACCCCCGGCAGGACCCGTACGGGCACGTCCTTGTACTGCGGCTGCCCGGCGACCTCCAGGACGGCGGTGGCCATGGCGAAGACGCCCGGGTCGCCGCCGGAGACCACGGCCACCCGCTTGCCGCGGCGGGCGAGGTCGAGCGCGAACTCGGCGCGCTCCGACTCGACCTTGTTGTCGGAGCCGTGCCGGACCTGGCCCGGCTTCCCGGGGACCCGGTCCAGATAGGTGGTGTACCCGACGAGCACCTCGGCGTCGGCCAGGGCCCGCCGCGTCTCGGGGGTCAGCCAGAGCGGCCCGGCCGGTCCGGTGCCGACGACCACGACCTCGCCGGGGCCCGACGGGACGCTGCCCGGGTTGCCGATGCGGCTGGGCACGACGGCGACGGCGAAGTACGGCACGCTCTCGGGATCGGTGTCGGCGAGGACGCCGGTCCGCTCCCCCGCCATGGTGGCGCGTTCGACGTAGCGGGCCTCCGCGAGGCGCCCGCTGCCCTCCATGGCGCGGCGCACGGCCGGGAAGGTCCGGCCGAGCTTCATCACGACCGCGGAGTCGGTGGCGGCGAGGCGGGCGGTGAGCTCGTCCTCCGGGAGGGTGCCGGGAAGGATCGTCAGCACCTCCTCGCCCTCGACGAGCGGGGTGCCGAGCCGGGCGGCGGCGGCGCTCACCGAGGTCACTCCGGGGATCACCTCGGCCTGGTAGCGGTCGGCGAGCCGCTTGTGCATGTGCATGTACGAGCCGTAGAAGAGCGGGTCGCCCTCGGCCAGCACGGCGACGGTCCGGCCGGCGTCCAGGTGGGCGGCCAGCCGGGCGGCGGACTCCTCGTAGAACTCCTCCATCGCCCCCTGGTAGCCGCCGGGGTGGTCGGTGGTCTCGGTGGTGACCGGGTAGACCAGCGGCTCCTCGATGTGGTCCGCGCGCAGGTGCCCGGCGGCGATCGAGCGGGCGATCGAGCGGCCGTGGCGGGCGCTGTGGTACGCGACGACCTGCGCCTCGGCGATCACCTCGACGGCCCGCAGCGTCATCAGGGAGGGGTCGCCGGGGCCGAGCCCGACGCCGTACAGCTTTCCGGTGCTCATTCTTCCTCGCTCGCGATCGCGTTGACGGCGGCTGCGGCGATGGCGCTGCCACCGCGCCGGCCGCGCACGATCAGGTGGTCGAGCCCGGAAGCGTGGGCGGCGAGCGCGTCCTTGGACTCGGCGGCGCCGATGAAGCCGACCGGGACCCCGATGACGGCGGCGGGGCGCGGCGCGCCCTCCTCGATCATCTCCAGCAGCCGGAACAGGGCGGTCGGCGCGTTGCCGACGGCGATCACGGAGCCCTCCAGCAGGCCGCGGTCGCGCCAGACTTCGAGTGCGGCGGCGCTGCGCGTGGTGCCCATCTTCGCGGCGAGGGCCGGCACGGCCGGGTCGGAGAGGGTACAGATCACCTCGTTGTCGGCGGGCAGCCGCTTGCGGGTGACGCCGCTGGCGACCATCTGCACGTCGCAGAGGATCGGCGCGCCCGCGGTCAGGGCGGCGCGCGCGCGGAGCACGACGTCCGGGGTGTAGCCGAGGTCCTGGGGCAGGTCGGTCATTCCGCAGGCGTGGATCATGCGCACCGCGACCTGGGCGACGGAGGCGGGCAGCCCGGAGAGGTCCGCCTCGGCGCGGATCGTGGCAAAGGACTGGCGGTAGATCGCCGCGCCGTCCTTCTCGTACTCGAACACTGTGTACTCGCTCATTTCTTCGCTGCGTCGTGGGAGGTGGTGCGGCGTGCGTCCGCGAGGGCCGCGGGAAGTTCGGGGGTGCGCAGGCCCCGGCGCGGGGTGCCGCCGGCCGCGGTGAGGTCGTACCCCGCGCGGGTGGCGACCACGTCCACCCATGCGGTGCCGCGGGGGTGCCCGCACCGGCGTTCGCAGCCGGACCAGTGCACGGGCAGCAGACCGGTCGCCCGTACGACGACGGCCTGCGCGTCGGCGCGGACGTCCGCAAGGGATTTGGCGCAACCGGGGCGGCCGGTGCAGGCGGTGACCGACCGCCAGGGACTGTCGCCGGCGGTGATCAGCCCGGCCTCCGCGAGGCCCAAGAGGGCGTCGGCGGCGGTTTCCGCGGGCAGGTCGGGGACGATGATCCCGCGCCAGGGGGTGAGGCGGATGCGGCCGGTGAGGCCGGCCAGCCGGCGCCACTGCGCGGTGGTCAGGCGGCCGAGCGGGGCGAGCACGCTGAGCGCGGTGACGCCGTCGGGGCCTTCGACGAGGCCGGGCTCGGGAGCCGGCCCGTGCGCGGCGGCGGTGTCCCCCACGAGGACGGCATCGATCCCGGCGGCGGCCAGTCGGGCGGCCAACCCGGCCGCGTGCAGGGCGTGTTCGGCGGGCAGCTCGGCAACCCGCCAGGCCCGGGTGCCGGCTTCGAGGGCGGCGTCGAGGAAGTACGCGGCGGCTTCGAGGGCGGCCCGGGGGGCGTCGGCGGCGGCCACGAGCACGGCGTCGGCCGGATCGGCCGTCCACAGCAGGGCCCGGTCGGCGTCCCGGGCGGCCAGGTTCACGTCCGCGGCGAGCGAGGTCACGTCACCGCGGCCGTCGTCGAGGGCGAACAGGAACCGCCCGGACAGCCGGGCCGCGGGCGCGCTGGCGCAGAGCAGCCGGTCCAGCTCCGCGACCCAGGGGGCCACGTCGGGCAGTCCACGCCGGTCCAGGCCGGTCAGCGGCGAGGCGACGATGTTGCGGACCCGCTCGTGCGTGGGCGCGGGCAGCAGCGCGGCGCGCACGAGCACGGCCTCCAGCTCGCCGCCGCAGCCGGCACCGAGCCCGCGCAGTTGCGCGTTGCCGCGTGAGGTGAGGTCGATGTGGCCGTCTCCGAGCCGGTCCGCGGCGTCCGCCAGCAGCAGGGCCGCGTCCGCGTCGAGCATCCCACCGGGGATCCGGACGCGGGCCAGGAACCCGTCGTCCGCGGCGTGCAGCCGCAGCGCACCGGGGCAGGCGTCACCGCGGTCGCGTATGACGGGTTCGTCCCGCGATGCGGCGGAGGGGGGCTGGGGCGGCATGGCGGCGAGCATACCCACGATTGCCCCGCCCCGGCCTGTGGCCGTCACCACCCCACCCTTCCCCGTTCGACCTGCCGGGACACCTCCCGCACTCCCTGCACCGGCCCCGCTCGACGAGTTGGCCGCCCCCACCGAGCGGGCGCCTGCCGGCCGGGCGCTCCCCGGCGCGCGGGCTGCGGCGCACAACGGCACGGTTGCGCAAGGCCGGGCGTGCGCCGGGGGCGCGGGCGGGGCGGGGCACCCCCACTCCCGGCCAGGGAGAACGGCACCTAAGATGACCACCGGCGGAGCCACGTGGCCCCGCCGGGAGGAAGCCCGGTGCGAATCCGGCGCGGTCCCGCCACTGTGAATCCTGCGGAGCAACCCGCCGGGTGAGTCAGGAACTCCCGCTGTTCTCACTGCCCGGGGCGCGGAAACCCCGAGGAAGGCCTGCCGCCGCATGATCCTGCTGCTGTCGACGTCCGACACCGATCTGCTCAGCGCCCGCGCCGCCGCGGACGGCCCCGTGCCGTACCGGTTCGCGAACCCCTCCCGCCTTCCCCTCGACGACCTCCCCGGGCTGCTCGACGGCGTCGACCTGGTCGTCGTACGCCTCCTCGGCGGCCTGCGCGCCTGGCAGGACGGGCTCGACCTGCTCCTGGCTCCCGAACAGACCCGTCCGGTGGTCGTCCTCACCGGCGAACAGGCCCCGGACGCACAGCTGATGGAGGCCTCCACGGTCCCGATCGGCATCGCCGCCGAGGCACACGGCTACCTCGCCCACGGTGGTCCCGCCAACCTGGACCAGCTGGCCCGGTTCCTCTCCGACACCGTGCTGCTGACCGGCCACGGCTTCGAGCCGCCCGCCGCCGCGCCGACCTGGGGCCCGCTGGAGCGCACCCCCGTGCGCCCGTACGGCCCGCGGATCGCCGTGCTGTACTACCGCGCCCACCAGATGAGCGGCAACACCGCCTTCGTGCACGCCCTGTGCGACGCGATCGTGGAGACCGGCGGCACGCCCGTCCCGCTGTACGTTTCCTCCTTGCGCACGCCGGAGCCGGAGCTGATCGCCGAGCTGGAGTCGGCGGACGCCATCGTCACGACGGTGCTCGCGGCCGGCGGCACCAAGCCCGCCACCGCCTCGGCCGGCGGTGACGACGAGTCCTGGGACGCGGGCGCGCTGGCCGCGCTCGGGGTGCCGATCCTCCAGGCCCTGTGCCTGACCGGCTCGCGCAGCGCCTGGGAGGAGAGCGACGAGGGCCTGTCCCCGCTCGACGCCGCGACGCAGGTCGCCGTACCGGAGTTCGACGGCCGTCTGATCACCGTCCCGTTCTCCTTCAAGGAGCTCGACGAGGACGGCCTGCCCGCGTACGTGGCCGACCCCGAGCGCGCCGCCCGCGTCGCCGGCATCGCCGTGCGGCACGCCCGGCTGCGGCACATCGAGCGCCGCGACAAGAAGATCGCCCTCGTCCTGTCCGCGTACCCCACCAAGCACTCCCGCATCGGCAACGCGGTCGGCCTCGACACCCCGGCCAGCGCCGTGGAGCTGCTGCGCACGCTCATCGCGGGCGGCTACGACTTCGGCCCGGTAGAGGACGTCCCGGGCCTGGTGTCCGGCGACGGCGACGAGCTGATCCGCGCCCTGATCGAGGCCGGCGGCCACGACCAGGACTGGCTGACCGAGGAGCAGCTGGCCCGCAACCCGGTCCGGATCCCGGCCGCCGACTACAAGCGCTGGTTCGCGGAGCTCCCGGCCGAGCTGCGCGAAAGCGTCGAGGAGCACTGGGGCGAGGCCCCGGGCAACATGTTCGTGGACCGTTCGGCCAACCCGGACGGCGACATCGTCCTGGCGGCGCTGCGCCGCGGGAACCTGCTCATCCTGATCCAGCCGCCGCGCGGATTCGGCGAGAACCCGATCGCGATCTACCACGACCCGGACCTGCCGCCCTCGCACCACTACCTGGCGGCGTACCGCTGGATCCAAGCCCGCGCCGAGGACGGCGGTTTCGGCGCCGACGCGATGATCCACCTGGGCAAGCACGGCAACCTGGAGTGGCTGCCGGGCAAGAACGCCGGCCTGTCGGCGGCCTGCGCGCCGGACGCCGCGCTCGGCGACCTGCCGCTGATCTACCCGTTCCTGGTCAACGACCCGGGCGAGGGCACGCAGGCCAAGCGCCGCGTGCACGCCACCCTGGTCGACCACCTGGTGCCGCCGATGGCGCGCGCGGAGTCGTACGGCGACATCGCTCGCCTGGAGCAGCACCTGGACGAGTACGCGCAGATCTCCGCGATGGACCCGGCGAAGCTGCCGGCCATCCGCGCCCAGATCTGGACGCTGATCCAGGCCGCGAAGCTGGACCACGACCTGGGGTTGGAGGAGCGTCCGGACGACGACGGCTTCGACGACTTCCTGCTGCACGTCGACGGCTGGCTGTGCGAGGTCAAGGACGCCCAGATCCGCGACGGCCTGCACGTCCTGGGCGGCGCCCCGACCGGCGGGGCCCGGGTCAACCTGGTCCTCGCGATCCTGCGCGCCCGCCAGATCTGGGGCGGTACGACGGCCCTGCCCGGCCTGCGCGAGGCGCTCGGCCTGGACGAGTCCGCGGCCACCCGTACGACCGCCGACCAGGCGGAGGAGACGGCCCGCGCGCTGGTACAGGCGATGGAGGACGCGAACTGGGCCCCGGAGGCGGTGGCTTCGGTCGCCGGCAGGTACTCGGCGGACGTGGCGGCCGTACTGGACTTCGCGGTCCGCGAGGTCGTCCCGCGGCTGGCCGGCACAACCGACGAGATCGCCCACGTGGTGAGCGCCCTCGACGGCGCCTTCGTCCCGGCGGGCCCGTCCGGGTCGCCGCTGCGCGGCCTGGTGAACGTGCTCCCGACCGGCCGGAACTTCTACTCGGTGGACCCGAAGGCCGTCCCCTCCCGCCTCGCGTGGGAGACCGGTCAGGCGCTCGCCGAGTCCCTGCTGAACCGCTACCGCACGGACAACGGCGAGTGGCCGGCCTCGGTCGGCCTGTCCCTGTGGGGCACCAGCGCGATGCGCACCTCCGGCGACGACGTCGCCGAGGCGCTGTCGCTGCTCGGCATCCGCCCCGTCTGGGACGAGGCCTCGCGTCGCGTCACCGGTCTGGAGCCGATCCCGCTCGACGAGCTGGGCCGCCCGCGCATCGACGTCACGCTGCGCATCTCGGGCTTCTTCCGGGACGCGTTCCCGCACGTCATCGGCCTGCTGGACGACGCCGTACGGCTCGCCGCCTCGCTCGACGAGCCGGCCGCGCAGAACTTCGTCCGGGCCCACGCCCAGGCGGACCTGGCCGAGCACGGCGACGAGCGCCGCGCGACGACCCGTATCTTCGGCTCGCGCCCGGGCACGTACGGCGCCGGCATCCTCCAGCTGATCGACTCCCGAGACTGGCGTACGGACGCCGACCTCGCGGAGGTCTACACGGTGTGGGGCGGGTACGCGTACGGCCGCGGTCTGGAGGGCCGGGCGGCGCGCGAGGAGATGGAGACCGCGTACAAGCGGATCACGGTGGCCGCGAAGAACACGGACACCCGCGAGCACGACATCGCCGACTCGGACGACTACTTCCAGTACCACGGCGGCATGGTGGCCACGGTCCGCGCACTGCGGGGCACGGCCCCGGAGGCGTACATCGGCGACTCCACCCGCCCGGAGACGGTCAAGACCCGCACCCTGGTGGAGGAGACCTCCCGCGTCTTCCGCGCCCGCGTGGTCAACCCCAAGTGGATCGAGGCGATGCGCCGCCACGGCTACAAGGGCGCCTTCGAGCTGGCGGCGACGGTCGACTACCTCTTCGGCTACGACGCCACGACGGGCGTGGTGGCGGACTGGATGTACGACAAGCTGACGCAGACGTACGTCTTGGACCCCGAGAACCGCGCCTTCCTGGAGGAAGCCAACCCCTGGGCCCTGCACGGCATCGCGGAGCGGCTGCTGGAGGCCGAGTCGCGCGGCATGTGGGAGAAGCCGGACCCGCAGGTCCTCGAAGCCCTGCGCCAGGTGTACCTGGACACCGAGGGCAATCTGGAGGGCGAGGCGGAGTAGTCCGCGCGTCGACGTCCACAGCGAAGGAGCCGCCCTCCCCGCCCTCCCCTGCCGGGGCGCGGAGGGCGGCTCCTTCGTCGGTACCCCCTCAGTCCAGCCGTACGGGCAGGCTGAGCAGGCCCCGGTGGCGGGGGTTGGACTGCCACCGCGCCTCGTGCGCCTCGTGCAGCCGCAGGCGGGGGAAGCGTTCGACGATCCGGGTGAGGGCGATCTCGCCCTGGAGACGGGCGAGCGGCGCCCCGATGCAGTGGTGGATGCCGTGACCGAAGGCCAGGTGTCGGCCCGCGTCGGCCCGGCCGATGTCGAACCGGTCGGGGTCGGCGAAGACGGCGGGGTCCCGGTCGGCGCCGAGCAGCGAGATCTGCACGAAGTCGCCCTTGCGGATGGTCACTCCGCCCACCGTGATGCGCTCGGTGGCGTAGCGCAGCGAGGCAAGGCCGGACGGGGACTCGTATCGCAGGACCTCTTCGACCGCTCCTTGCGCCCGTGCCGGGTTGGCGCGCAGCGCGGCCAGCTGGTCGGGGTGGGTGAGCAGGGCGTGGATGCCGTTCGCGACGAGGTTGACCGTGGTCTGGTGTCCGGCGACGACGAGGAGGAAGGACATGGAGGTGATCTCGTCCTCGGTGAGGGCGTCGCCGTCCTCGTCGCGGGCGGTGAGCAGGGCGGACAGCAGCCCGTCGTCCACCGGGTCCTCGCGTTTGAGGGCGATGAGGGCGCGGAGGTAGGCCAGCATGCTCTCCGCGGTGAAGACGGAGACCTCGCCGTCGTCTTGGCCGCCGCCGAGGCTGTTGCCGCGTATCCGGAGGATCTCGTGGTCGGCGTCGGAGGCGCCGAACAGCTCGAAGACGACGGCGACCGGCAGCGGGAGGGCGAACTCGGAGATCAGCTCCGCTTCGGCCTTGCCGTCGAGGGCGTCGAGCAGTTGGGTGACGAGCTGCTCGACCATGGGGCGCAGGCTCGCGGTGCGGCGGGCGGTGAACGCCTTCTGTACGAGCCTGCGCAGGCGGGTGTGGTCGGGCGGGTCGGCGTTGAGCATGTGCGAGAACATCGCCGCTCCGGGGCCCTCGGTGAGCCCGGTGTGCCGGCCGAACCGCTGGACGGCCTGGTTCTTCGACAGCCGCGGGTCGGCGAGCAGAGCCTTGGCCTGCGCGTGCCCGGTGACGACCCAGCCTTCGATCGCGCCGGGGCCGGGGTAGCGGACGTACCGGATGCCGCCGTCGCGGCGCCAGTTCCGGTAGATCTCGTGGGCGTGGCCGTGCCAGTCGTTGTCCAGGACTTCCACGATCTCGGGGTGCTGGGCCTTGCGGTCACGCATGCTTCACCCGGTTCCTGTGGCCGATGTGGACGGTCTTCACTCCGAGGAGCCCGACGAGCGGCACGTCGGCGGTGCGCTGGCCCGGGGCGACGACGAGCCCGGTCCGGCGGATGTGGTCGAGCAGGAGCTCCGCGAGCGGCATCACCATGTGCCGTCCCCAGCAGCGCTCGCTCGCGTGGCCGAACGGCATGTAGCCGGGGGTGGTGTCCGGGTCGAGGGTGTCCCAGCGGGCGGGCCGGAACTCCTGCGGGGCGTCCCACAGGGCGGGGTCGCGGTGGGTGAGCAGCGGCAGCACCAGTACGTCGTCGCCGGGGCCGATGCGGGAGTCGAGGGCGGGGTACTCGGGGCAGCGGTTGCGCAGCAGGTTCCAGGAGGGCGGCAGCAGCCGCATCGCCTCGTGGAGGATGTTGCGGTTCGAGTCGCCGTCGTCGAAGGGGGCGCCGAGCCACAGGGCGTTGGCGACGAGGGTCGAGACGGTGAAACAGACGGGGGCGGCCGCGCGCCGGTACATGCCCATGGCGTACCGGCGGTCGTGGTAGCCCTCGGCCTCGGCGAACAGGCCGGCGATGTGCGTCAGGTGCGGGCCGGGCCGGGGCCGGCGCGGGAGCGCGGCTCCGGCGACGATCGTGGACCAGGTCAGCTTCGGGTCGATCTCCAGCGTCCGGGACATCAAGATCCGCAGCCGGTGGGGATCGTCGCGCAGGATCAGGTCGCGCAGGAAATTGTGTCCGGTCAGGGGCCACGGTCCCGATAGGTCCGCGTCTTGCGGTATCGGTTCTTCCAGGGCTTTGCGCACGTCTTTCCCGATGGTGCGCATCACCGACGAGGCCTCGGCCTTGGAAATGGACCGGCCGTGCAGGGGCTTGAAGGTGGGCCGCTCGGTCTCGGTCGCCTTTCGAGCAGCGAGAATCCGGTCGGAGAGTTCTGCTCCCGCAATTCCGATGGTATCGGGCTCCAGTCGGACGAGGTCCTTGCCGAGGTGGTCGTCGATGAGCGCCTGGAGTCGCGGGGCGAATACGGTGACACGGCGCGTGCGCGAATCCGTGTGGGACGTGGCTGGCATATGAAAGCTCCGGGGAATGCGGAAGGCCCGTACACGGCGGGGCCGGAGAGTCGGGGGTCCGGCCCTGCCGGGTACGGGCCCGGTTCTAAAATTTTCGGCTTAGTACCAGAAGTACCAGGCGCTCTGCTTCAGGCTCGGCTCGCTCTTCTTGACGAACGAGAGATCCCGGCAGATCGGGGTGCTGCGCAGGACTGCAAGAACCTTGTTCATGTAATTCCCTCTCTTTACGCGTGCTCACGCACATCGATGGATTGACCGGCCAAGGCGGTCGATATGCACGGGAGGTGCATCCGCCTCATTACGTGGCCGGCGCACCGAGTAGACACGCACGGGGTGGAGATAGTCAATGGTCCGGCTTTCGGTCTGACCATTTTCAGCCACCAGTGGCCGGATACATGCGCAGCCCAGTTTGCGGCGCAATACCTTCGAAAGGACCCCTCCACACCATTCGAATGAATTCGAACGCCGTGTGACGGGACGTATACCGGGCGCCCTTTGGAATTGACCCGTCACCCGCACAAAGCCGGTCAGCCTGGCTACTTAGCGGGGAGTCCCGCGATCACGGCACGGTCATGTGGCGTTCGATCGCCGGGTCAACCACGTCCCGCGCGCCGGGCCCGCACGCCGGGCCCGCACGCGCGTCCCGCTTGGCTCAAGGGCTTCTCTAGCTCCCACCGGACCCCGCCGTCGCGGAACGACACCGCCGTCACCTGAAGCGGTGAACTCCCCCTTGTCTCCCCGGCAACAGGGGTAGGGGCCCTGCTGATCTCGTGCGGGGGCCGCGTCCGCAGCCCCCGCGCCCCCGACGAAAGGCCCGTCGCGCCGTGACACAGCCGTTTCGACTGCCGGATTTCTACGTGCCGTATCCGGCACGACTGAACCCCCACCTGGAGGCCGCGAGAACGCACACCAAGCAGTGGGCCCGCGGCTTCGGGATGTTGGAGGGGTCCGGCGTGTGGGACGAGGAGGACCTCGACGCGCACGACTACGCACTGCTGTGCTCGTACACCCACCCCGACTGCGACGGGGCCGCGCTCGACCTGGTCACCGACTGGTACGTGTGGGTGTTCTTCTTCGACGACCACTTCCTGGAGGTCTTCAAGCGCACCCGGGACCGCGAGGGCGCCAGGAAGTACCTCCAAGGGCTTGCCGCGTTCATGCCGATGGACCTCGCGGACGGGTTCCCCGAGCCCTCGAACCCGGTCGAGGCGGGCCTCAAGGACCTGTGGTCGCGGACCGTGCCCAAGATGTCGATGGACTGGAGGGAACGGTTCTCCGAGTCGACGAGGAACCTCCTCGACGAGTCGATGTGGGAGCTCCACAACATCGACATCGGCCGCGTGGCCAACCCGCTCGAATACATCGAGATGCGCCGCAAGGTCGGCGGCGCCCCCTGGTCCGCCGGACTGATCGAGTACGTGTCCGCCGAGGTGCCGGCCCGGGTCGCGCACGCGCGTCCGCTCGAAGTGCTGCGCGACGCCTTCGCCGACGCGGTGCACATCCGCAACGACATCTTCTCCTACCAGCGCGAGGTGGAGCAGGAGGGTGAACTCTCCAACGCCGTCCTGGTCCTGGAGACCTTCCTGGGGTGCACCACCCAGGAGGCCGCCGACCTGTCGAACGACCTGCTGACCTCACGCCTCCAGCAGTTCGAGTACACCGCCCTCGCCGAGGTCCCCGCGCTCGCCGCCCTGCACGGCCTCGACCTCTTCGAGCTGGCGTCCCTCCTCGCGTACGCGAAGGGACTCCAGGACTGGCAGTCCGGCGGCCACGAATGGCACATGGTTTCCAGCCGCTACATGAACGAGGAGGCCAAGGGGGCCAAGGGGACGCCGGCCCCGCTCACCCTGCCGTTCATGCCCACCGGACCGGGCACCGCCGCCCTCGACCTGCGCTCGCTGTTCGCCCCCCGCTCCGCGGAACTGCGCCGGCGCAGCTTCACGCACGTGCCGTTCCAGCGGGTGGGCCCGTCGCTGCTGCCCGACTTCCCCATGCCGTTCCCGCTCACCCTCAATCCCCACCTGGACCAGGCGCGCCGCGAACTGGTGCTCTGGTGCCGGGACATGGGCATGCTGGAACCGCAACCCGGCGATCCCGGCTCCGACATCTGGGACGAGCCCAAGTTGGTCGGCATGGACTTCGCCCTGTGCGCGGCGGGCATCGACCCCGACGCCTCGCCGGAGGCGCTGAACCTCAGTGCGCAGTGGCTGACGTGGGGCACGTACGCGGACGACTACTACCCCAAGGTCTTCGGCGGTGCGAAATCCCCCGGTGCGGCCCGGGCGGCGACCGACCGGCTGGTCTCCCTGCTCACGGACGATCCCGCGCAGGCCCCTGCGCCGGTCACCGTGCTGGAGCGGAGCCTGCAGGAGCTGTGGGTGCGGACCGCCGCCGGGATGGGCGCAGCGATGCGCGCCGAGTTCCGCCAGCACCTCGCCGGAATGCTGGACAGCTGGGTCTGGGAGATCGGCAACACCGCCGTGAACCGGATTCCCGACCCGGTCGACTACGCCGAGATGCGCCGGCTCACCTTCGGTTCGTACCTGACGATGTTCCTGGCCCGACTCGGCCACGAGAGCGACGGCGTCCCGGCCGAGGTCTACCGGAGCGGGGTGATGCGCTCGCTGGAGAGCGCGGCGGCGGACGTCGGGTGCATCATCAACGACCTGTTCTCGTACCAGAAGGAGATCGAGGTCGAGGGCGAGGTCCACAACCACGTCCTGGTCACCCAGAACTTCTTCGACATCGACTACCCACAGGCGTTCGCGATCGTCGCCGACCTGATGGTGCAGCGCACCAAGGAGTTCGAGCACATCCGGGACGACCAGCTGCCGGTGCTCTACGAGGACCACGGCCTCGGCCCCGAAGCACGGGCCTCGCTCGACGCGTACGTGCGGGAGCTGGAGGACTGGCTGGCCGCAGTCCTCAACTGGCACCAGAAGGCGCGCCGTTACCGCGACGAAGACCTGTACCCGAGGCCGGCCGGGCCGACGCCGGGACGGACGCCGGGACCCGGGAGCCCCTCCTTCGGCATGTCGGCGGCCCGGATCTCCCTGCCCACCTGATCCCGCCGGGCGCGTCGCGCACGGCCGCCCGGGCGGTGGCGGGTACTGCCGCCCGGGCGGGCGCGGCCCTGCGGGGGGGGATGGATCGGGGAGGCCGGCTGCTACTGCGGGCCGGTCCACCCCGCCGGAACGTGGCCGATCCGGACGCGCTGCGGGTGGTCGCCGACGGGGACGGACACCCGCTTGGTCCCCGTCGCGAAGTCGATGGCCGTGACCCGGTCGGCGCCGCTCTCGGAGATCACGCAGGCGGTGCCGTCCCCGTCGACGGTGGCCCAGTACGGCTTGTCGGCGGGCACCAGCGGCCCCTCGGTGAGGGAGGCGCGGTCCACGACGGTGGCGTAGTCGTCCATCGTCCCGGCGACACAGAGCTTGGTCCCGTCGGGGCTCATGGACATGCCGTGGTGACGGGAGTCGTTGACCCAGGTGGTGCGGTCCGCGTTGGTGGCGGGGTTGCGGGGGAGCTCCTTGATCCGGGTGATCCGGTCGGTGGCCACGTCGTACTCGACGACCCCGTTGAAGAAGGACACCTGGAAGTAGAGCTTGGACTCGTCCGGACTGAACGACATGGGCCGGACGGCGTCGGACAGGTCCGGGCGACCGAAGGCGTTCAGCCGCTCGCGCATGTCGATGACGCGGACCGTGCGGAAGGTCTGCGCGTCGACGACGGTGATCTTCCGGTCGCCCTTCGTCCAGTCCAGCCACGGCGCGTCCAGGGCGGAGGTCACGTCCCCGATGGCGCTGTTCCATAGGAAGCGGCCGTCCCGGCTGAAGGTGTTCTCGTGCGGTTTGTCGCCGGTGGAGAAGGAACCGACCTGCCGTCCGGTGGCGATGTCGAGGACGTGCACCGTGTTGGCGGTGGAGGCGGAGACGGCGACCCGGGTGCCGTCCGGCGAGACCGCCATGTGGTCGGAGCGGTATCCGGAGACGGGGAAGCGCCAGTTCACCCGGCCCGTCCGCACGTCGATCGAGACGACGTCCGCGAAGCTGGGGCGGGAGGCCACCACAGCAGTGCCGTCGGGGGTGGTGTACATGTCGTCGACGAACTGGTCGTGGCCCTCGCCCGCGCTGCCCCGGATGCCGAGGAAGAAGGCGAGCTTGATCGGGTTGAGGTAGATCTCCCGGAGCCGCTCCTCCTTGTCGGGGATCATGTTGATCCGTCCGACCTTGGCGAGGTCGCCGGTGGAGGCGAGCACGTCGGCGGTGCCCTCCCAGTTGTTGCCTACGAACAGCACCTCGCGCGCGCCGGGGCCGGCCGCATCGGCGGCCGACCCGGCCGCCGATGCGGGGCCCGCCACGAGCGAGGCCGCGGCCAGCACACAGCCGGCGAGGAGCGTACGTACGGGGGTGCGGGCGGTGCGTGCGGTCCGAGACATCCGCTCAACTCCGTTGCAGGAAGGCGCTGTTACCGGCCGGTAAAATAGGCGGAACAGCGAAAGGGCGCAACCCTCACGGGGATTGCGCCCTGCTCTGCCCGACGGCTCCTCAAGTACCGTTCCGGTGCCCCTCCGGCAACGGTGGGGAGCCCGCCGTCCTTCAGGCGACGGAGCCGATCCTGCCGATCACCGTGTTCGAGGTGTCCGGGTGGATCGGTATGTGCGCTCCGGTGAGGGCCGCCCCGGAGCCGCCGCGGCGGTTCGCGACGATCTCGGCGGCGATGGACAGCGCGGTCTCCTCCGGGGAGCGGGCGCCGAGGTCCAGGCCGATCGGGGAGCGCAGCCGGGCCAGCTCCAGCTCGCTCACACCGACCTCGCGGAGCCGCTCGTTGCGGTCCTCGTGGGTGCGGCGGGAGCCCATGGCGCCGACGTAGGCGACGGGCAGCTTCAGGGCGAGCTCCAGGAGCGGGACGTCGAACTTGGCGTCGTGGGTGAGCACGCACAGCACGGTCCGGCCGTCGATCAGACCTGCCGAGGACTGTGCCTCCAGGTAACGGTGCGGCCATTCGACGACGATCCCGTCCGCCTCGGGGAAACGGTTCTTCGTCGCGAACACGGGTCGTGCGTCGCACAGGGTCACGTGGTAGCCGAGGAATTTGCCGATCCGCACCAGGGCGGAGGCGAAGTCGATGGCGCCGAAGACGATCATCCGCGGCGGCGGGACGCTGGACTCGACGAGCACCTTGAGCGGCTCTCCGCAGAGCCTGCCGTCGGCGCCGATCTCCAGCACGCCCGTCCGGCCGGCGTCGAGCATGGCGCGGGCTTCTTCCGCGATGGTGCGGTCCAGCTCGGGGTGCCCCCCGAAACCGCCCTCGTGGCCGTCCTCGCCCCGGACGAGTACGGCGCGGCCCCTGAGCTCGGCCGGACCCTCCGCGATCCTGGCGACCGCCGCGGCCTCCCCGCGGGCGGCCGCGGCCAGCGCGGCCGCGAACACCTTCCGCACCGGGGATCCCACGGGGACCGGCGTGACGAGGATGTCGATGATCCCGCCGCAGGTCAGGCCCACGGCGAAGGCATCGTCGTCGCTGTAGCCGAAGCGCTCCTGGATGGTCTCGCCGTCCTCCAGCGCCTGCTGGCACAGCTCGTACACCGCGCCCTCCACGCATCCGCCGGAAACCGATCCGATGGCCGTGCCCTCGCTGTCGACGGCGAGTGCGGCTCCGGGCTGCCGGGGCGCACTCCCGCCGACCGCCACCACGGTGGCGACGGCGAAGTCACGTCCCTGCTCGACCCACCGGTTCAGTTCTTCGGCGATGTCCAGCATTGCGGCCTCCTCGGAGAGGTTCGGTTTCCAGTATCGGATGCGTGGAGAACGGGGGCCGGATCACCGGCCCGGCCTTACTTCACCCCGAGCCACGCCTCGATCGGGTGGAGGGCGAAGAAGACCAGGAAGACGCCGGTCAGGACCCACATGAAGGCGCCGATCTCGCGGGCCTTGCCCTGCGCGATCTTGATGGCCACGTAGGAGATGACACCGGCGGCGACACCCGGGGTGATCGAGTACGTGAAGGGCATGACCACCACGGTCAGGAAGACCGGGATGGCAGTGGCGGTGTCGGCCCAGTCCACGTGGCGGGCGTTCTGCATCATCATCGCGCCGATGACCACGAGGGCCGCGGAGGCGACCTCACCCGGGACGATCTGCGTGATCGGGGTGAAGAAGAGGCAGGCGGCGAAGAAGAGGCCGGTGACCACGGAGGCGAGGCCCGTGCGGGCTCCCTCACCGACGCCAGTGGCGGACTCGACGAACACGGTCTGGCCGGAGCCGCCGGCCAGGCCGCCGATGGCACCGCCGGCGCCGTCGATGAACAGCGCCTTGGACAGGCCCGGCATGCGGCCCTTGTCGTCGGCGAGCTTGGCCTCGGTACCGACGCCGATGATGGTGGCCATCGCGTCGAAGAAGCCGGCGAGGACCAGGGTGAAGACGATCATGCCGACCGTCATGACGCCGACGTCGCCCCAGCCGCCGAACTCGACCTTGCCGAAGAGCGAGAAGTCGGGCATCGAGACCGCGGAGCCCTCCAGGGTCGGCGGACCGTTGCGCCAGGCCTTCGCGTCGATGTGGGCGACGGCGTTGAGGATCGCGGCGAGCACGGTGCCGCCGACGATGCCGATCAGGATCGCGCCGGGAACCTTGCGGGCCTGCAGCATGAAGATCGTGAGCAGGGTGACGCAGAAGATCAGGACGGGCCAGCCGGCGAGCTCGCCGACGGAACCGAGCTGCACCGGCGGACCGAACTCGGAGCCCTTGCCGACGAAGCCGGCCTTCACGAGCCCGATCAGGGCGACGAACATGCCGATGCCCATGGTGATCGCGTGCTTGAGCGCGAGCGGGATCGCGTTCATGATCATCTCGCGGAGGCCGGTGACGACCAGGAGACAGATCACGACGCCGTACATCACGCACATGCCCATGGCCTGCGGCCAGGTCATCTGCGGGGCGACCTGGGAGGAGAGCACGCCGGAGACCGAGAGGCCCGCGGCCAGGGCGAGCGGGACCTTGCCGACGAATCCCATGAGGAGCGTGGTCAGCGCCGCGGCGAACGCGGTGGCGGTGATGAGGGCCTTCTGGCTCATGGTGTCTCCGGCGACGTCCTTGCCGGAGAGGATCAGCGGGTTGAGCAGGAGGATGTACGCCATGGCCATGAAGGTCGTGACTCCGCCACGAATCTCATTGCCGACGTTGGACCCTCTATGGGTGATGTGAAAGTACCGGTCGAGCCAAGAACGCCCGGCGGGGGTGCGAGAGCCGTCGCCGGCCTCTTCCGCGGTGGTCTTGGGCTCTACAAACGACTGGGTCATGGTGCCTAACTCCCAAGGTTCAAAGGGGCACCCGCATGGAGATTGGAGACGCGGGATTTGGGAAACTCCGTTTGGCTGCACGACCCGGGGTGACGGCCCGAGGCGACGCGAAGGTGCACTGCGTGTACTGCGGGTACTGCGGGGGTTCTGCGGTACGGGTGGCGGCTCCGGGGTGCCGGGGCCACCGGGTGTTGCGGTGGGGGTGTTGCCGGTGGGACGGACCGCGAGCGGTGCGGTTCTCGTGTTCCGGACTTCTGGCTCCGGGCGGTGCGACTGGAAGTGTGACGTTCCCGCTGTCACACCGCCCGGAGAGTCTGTGGGGGTCCGGGGGCCTCGCGGCCCCCGGACCAGGCCGTCCTAGAGGGTGCCGGTGAGGGCTTCCGGACGGATCGGCGTCTTGTTGATCTCCAGACCGGTCGCCTGCCGGATCGCCGCGATGACGGCCGGGGTGGACGAGAGGGTCGGGGCCTCGCCCATTCCGCGCAGGCCGTACGGCGCCTTCGGGTCGGCGAGCTCCAGGACGTCGACCGGGATGGTCGGGGTGTCGAGGATGGTCGGGATCAGGTAGTCCGTGAAGGAGGGGTTGCGCACCTTCGCGGTCTTCGGGTCCACGATGATCTCTTCCATGATCGCGACGCCCAGGCCCTGGGTGGTACCACCCTGGATCTGGCCGACCACGGAGAGCATGTTCAGCGCCTTGCCGACGTCCTGGGCGGTCGCCAGCTCGACGACCTTGACCAGGCCCAGCTCGGTGTCCACCTCGACGACCGCGCGGTGCGCGGCGAAGGTGTACTGGACGTGGCCGTCGCCCTGGCCGGTGACCAGGTCGAACGGGACGGTCGGGTGGTGCCGGTACTCAAGTTCGAGGTCGATCGCCTCGTCCTCCAGGATCTCGGCGATGTCGCCGAGGACCTCTCCGCCGTCGGTGACGACCTTGCCGCCTTCGAGCAGCAGCTCGGCGGTGGCCCACGCCGGGTGGTACGAGCCCTTCTTGCGGCGACCGATCTCCAGGAGCGCCTCGCGGACGGCCTCACAGGTGTTCTTCACCGCGCCACCGGTCATGTACGTCTGCCGCGAGGCGGACGTGGAACCGGCGGAGCCGACCTGGGTGTCGGCCGGGTGGATGGTCACCTGCGTGACGCCCAGCTCGGTACGGGCGATCTGCGCGTGGACGGTGATGCCGCCCTGGCCGACCTCCGCCATGGCCGTGTGGACCATCGCGACGGGCTCGCCGTTGATGACCTCAAGGCGCACGCGGGCGGTGGAGTAGTCGTCGAAGCCTTCGGAGAAGCCGACGTTCTTGATGCCGACCGCGTAGCCGACGCCGCGGACGACGCCCTCACCGTGCGTGGTGTTCGAGAGGCCACCGGGCAGCGCGCGGACGTCCGCACCCTCGCCGGCGGTCTCCCACTGGCGCTCCGGCGGCAGCGGGCGGGCCTTGACCCGGCGCAGCAGCTCGGCGACGGGCGCCGGGGCGTCCACGACCTGGCCGGTGGGCATGATCGTGCCCATCTCCATGGCGTTCAGCTGACGGAACTCCACCGGGTCCATGCCCAGCTTCGCCGCGAGCTTGTCCATCTGGGCCTCGTAGGCGAAGCAGGCCTGGACGGCTCCGAAGCCGCGCATCGCGCCACAGGGCGGGTTGTTCGTGTAGAGCGCGATCGCCTCGATGTCCACGTCCTCCAGGACGTAGGGACCCACCGAGAGGGAGGACGCGTTGCCCACGACCGCCGGGGAAGCGGACGCGTACGCGCCGCCGTCCAGGACGATCTTGCACTTCATGTGCGTGAGCTTGCCGTCCTTGGTGGCGCCGTGCTCGTAGTAGAGCTTCGCCGGGTGCCGGTGCACATGGCCGAAGAAGGACTCGAACCGGTTGTAGACGATCTTGACCGGCTTGTTGGTGGCGAGGGCCAGGAGGCAGGCGTGGATCTGCATCGAGATGTCCTCGCGGCCACCGAAGGCACCGCCGACGCCCGAGAGCGTCATGCGGACCTTCTCCGGCGGGAGGCCCAGGACCGGGGCGATCTGCCCGAGGTCCGAGTGCAGCCACTGGGTGGCGACGTAGAGCTCGACGCCGCCGTCCTCCGACGGCACGGCCAGGCCGGACTCCGGACCGAGGAAGGCCTGGTCCTGCATGCCGAAGGTGTACTCGCCCTCGACGATGACGTCGGCGCGCTTGCGGGCCTCTTCCACGTTGCCGCGGATGATCGGCTGGCGGTGCACGATGTTCGGGTGCGGGACGTGACCGATGTGGTGGTCGTCGCGGCCCTCGTGGATCAGCGGCGCGCCGGGGGCGAGGGCGGAGGCCTCGTCCGTGACGAGCGGCAGCTCACGGTAGTCGATCTTGATCTTGGCGGCCGCGCGGCGGGCGGTCTCCGGGTGGTCGGCGGCCACGAGGGCGACCGGCTCACCGTGGTGACGCACCCGGCCGTTGGCGAGGACCGGGGTGTCCTGGATCTCCAGGCCGTAGTTCTTCATCTCGGCCGGCAGGTCGTCGTACGTCAGGACCGAGTAGACGCCCGGCATGGCCAGCGCCTCGGAGATGTCGATGGAGACGATCTCGGCGTGGGCGACCGTGCTGCGCAGGGTCTGGCCCCACAGCATGTCCTCGTGCCACATGTCCGAGGAGTACGCGAACTCGCCGGTGACCTTGAGGGTGCCGTCGGGACGCAGGACGGACTCGCCGATGCCGCCCTTGTTGTGCTTCTGGGTGACGTTCGTCGGCGAACCGGCGGGCACGGTGCGGGTGTTCTGAGCCATGGTCAGACCGCCTCTCCCTGACGGGCGGCCGCCAGGCGGACCGCGTCGAGGATCTTCTCGTAGCCCGTGCAGCGGCAGAGGTTGCCGGACAGGGCCTCACGGATGTCCTGGTCGGACGGGTCGGAGTTCTGCTCCAGGAGCGCGTCCGCCTGGACGAGCAGACCCGGGGTGCAGAAGCCGCACTGGACGGCGCCGGCGTCGATGAACGCCTGCTGGATGTTGGAGAGCTCGACGCCCTCACCGGTCTGGGAGTCACCGGGCTTGGCGGCCCAGCGCTTGGCCTCGTCGGTGGAGACGCCGTTGCTGCCGCAGCCGCCGCCGGTGCCGCAGGCACCGCCGTGGCCGTGCTCCTCGCGCTGCTTGGCGAAGTCGGCCAGGCCCTCGACGGTCACGACGTCGCGACCCTCGACCTGACCGGCCGCGACCAGGCAGGAACAGACCGGCACGCCGTCGAGGCGGACGGTGCAGGAACCGCACTCGCCCTGCTCACAGGCGTTCTTGGAGCCGGGCAGGCCCAGGCGCTCACGCAGCACGTACAGGAGGGACTCGCCCTCCCACACGTCGTCGGCTTCCTGCGGACGGCCGTTGACAGTGAAATTGACGCGCATGATTACGCAGCCCCTTCGAGCGAGCGGCCGTTCGTGCCGCGGTACTGCTCCCACGTCCAGACGAGCTGACGGCGAGCCATGATGCCGACCGCGTGGCGGCGGTACTTCGCCGTGCCGCGGACGTCGTCGATCGGGTTGGCCGCGCCGGTGGCGAGCTCACCGAACTGCTTGGCGATCGACGGAGTGATGACCTTGCCGGACTCCCAGAAGCCGCCTTCTTCGAGCGCGGCGTTCAGGAACTCCTCGGCGGCCTTCGCGCGGATCGGGGTCGGCGCGGCCGAACCGATGCCGGTGCGGACCGTCCGGGTGTCGGGGTGCAGGGCCAGGCCGAAGGCGCACACGGCGATGACCATCGCGTTGCGGGAGCCGACCTTGGAGTACTGCTGCGGACCGGTGGCGTTCTTGATGTGGACCGTCTTGATGAGCTCGTCGGCGGCGAGCGCGTTGCGCTTGACGCCGGTGTAGAACTCGTCGATCGGGATCAGGCGCGAGCCGCGTACGGACTCGACCTCGACCTCGGCGCCGGCGGCGAGGAGGGCGGGGTGGGAGTCACCGGCGGGCGAGGCGCAACCGAGGTTGCCGCCGACACCGCCGCGGTTGCGGATCTGCGGGGACGCGACCGTGTGCGAGGCGAGCGCGAGACCCGGCAGCGTGCCGCGCAGGTTCTCCATGATCTGTGTGTACGGGACGGAGGCGCCGAGCTTGGTGACCTCCTCGCCTACCTCCCACTCCCGCAGCAGCCCGATGCGGTTGAGGTCAAGGAGGTACTCCGGACGGCGGTGGTCGAAGTTGATCTCGACCATGATGTCGGTGCCACCCGCAATCGGCACAGCTGTGGGGTACTCGGCCTTAGCGGCGAGTGCCTCCTCCCAGCTGGCGGGGCGAAGGAAGTCCATGTGCGGCTCTCTTCTTCTTCATCGTGTCGTTCACTTCAAGCCAGGAGGCCCTGAGGCCCTCGACTGGTCGTTCACGTGCTGTTAACGCGGTGTGGAGCCAGTACACAAGCCGCGCGTCCCCCGGGTGCAGTCACCGAAACCATGAAGGAGTTGGCTGGCGGCCTCCCCAGTCTTGTAGATTCGTATGAAAGGCAGGATGCAACGACCTGCCCGATTTCCAACGGCAACATTCGAGACAGATCGGCGGCGACACCATGCGGCTGCGCGCACTGCTGGAAACCGAGGCGCTGGGGCTGCGGCTGCTGGGCGGCGAGGACGAACTCGACCGGACGGTCCGCGGCGTCATGACGACCGACCTGAGGGATCCCAGCCGATACCTCACCGGAGGTGAACTGGTCCTCACTGGCCTGGCGTGGCGAAGAAATTCAGCCGACTCCGAGCCGTTCGTACGAATCCTGGCGAGCGCCGGCGTCGCGGGCCTCGCGGCCGGAGAGGCGGAGCTGGGGGACGTCCCCGACGATCTCGTTTCAGCCTGTCGGCGCAACCGGCTGCCACTGTTCGCTGTGAACGAAGACGTTGCATTCGCCACGATCACGGAGTACGTGGTGCGGCAGGTCTCGGGCGAGCGCGCGGGAGACCTCGCGGCCGTCGTGGACCGGCACCGCCGTCTGATGACCTCGGGCCCCGCGGGCGGTGGACCCGATGTGGTGCTCGATCTGCTCACCACCGACCTCGATCTGCGCGCCTGGGTGCTGTCCCCCACGGGCCGGCAGATCGCCGGAGCGGGAGAACCCCTGGCACCAGGCGTCTGTGCGGCGCTGGCCGGCGAGCACCTGGCGGCGGTCCGCACCGGGCGCAGGGGCCCGCACCGGATCTCCATCCAGGGTATTACGTACTCCCTGTTCCCGATCAGGGGAGCCGGCCGCGGCCCGGGCGGCCCCGGGGCCCGTGACGTGCGGGAAACCGTGCTCTCGGACTGGCTGCTGGCCGTCGAGGCGGACGCCGGTGACTGGCCCGCCGAGCGGCTCGACCTGCTCCAGGGCGTGACCCAGCTGATCGCTGTCGAGCGGGACCGGCGCGACGCGGCCCGCACCGTGCGCCGCCGCCTCGCCCAGGAGGTGCTGGAGCTGGTCCAGACGGGCGCCCCGCCCGCCGAGATCGCCGCCCGCCTGCGGGTCGCGGCCCCGGTGCTGCTGCCGGGGCTGGGCACCGCCCCGCACTGGCAGGTCGTCGTGGCGCGGGTCGACTGGGACGGCGGGGACATCCCCGGCGGCCCGGTGGCCCAGTCGCTGCTGGAGGAGATCCTGGTCGACCCGTCCGTTTCGGGGCCCGAGCCCTCGGACCGGATCGCGGTGGCCCATGCGGGTGACGAGGCCATCGCGCTCGTCCCGCTGCCCGCCCTGCCCGGGGAGCCCGGCGAGGAGAAGGGCGGCCCGGACAGCGCCCTGCACGCCGACGAGCTGCTCTCCGCCGTACGGGAACCCCTGCAGGCCGGCCTCGACGGCGACGGCCGGCTCACCCTGGGCGTCAGTGCGGCCGTCCACTCCGCAGAGGGGCTGCGCGGGGCGCTGGAGGAGGCCCGGCACGCCCGCCGGGTCGCCGCGGCGCGCCCGGGCCGGGTCTGCGCGGCGGGCCACCACGAGCTGGCCTCGCACGTGCTGCTGCTGCCGTTCGTCCCGGACGACGTGCGCCGCGCCTTCACGGCGCGCCTGCTGGACCCGCTGCGGGACTACGACCGCCGCCACCGCGCGGAGCTCATCCCGACGCTTGAGGCGTTCCTCGACTGCGACGGCTCGTGGACGCGCTGCGCGACGCGGCTGCACCTGCACGTCAACACGCTGCGCTACCGGGTCGGGCGAATCGAGCAGTTGACGGGGCGTGACCTCTCGCGGCTGGAGGACAAGCTCGACTTCTTCCTGGCACTGCGGATGAGCTGAGCAGATCCGGCCAGGGGCGGCGAGGGAGGCCTGACGCGGCGTCCGGACTTTGTGAAAGAGTTCACCCAACCCCTTGGCCGCGGCCGTCGATCCGTGCTCTCATTTCGGCCCAGGGCTCAACGACGTGCTGCTTGGTTGCTTTGGGGAGGGCAATGTGGCGGATACCGCCATGTCCGGTGCCGGAACTGCCGGGGGAGACGACCCCCTCCAGCGGGCGATATGGCGGCTGCGCTCGCGCGGCTGTTGGACCGACGCGGCGGCCCTGCTGACGCCGCACCTACCCGACGCCGGAGCGGCCGTACAACGGACCGCGCTGCTGGTCGAGCGGTGCCTGTTCACCGGGCAGGGCTGGGCGGAGGCGGAGGACGCGCTGCGGGTCGCGGAGGCGGCCGCCCAGGACGACGACGAGCGGGGCGCGGCGGCCTGCGAGCGCGGGCAGCTGGCCTACGCGGCCACCGTGCTCGGGGTCCGGGACCGCTCGGACGAGGCCCGTTCCGCGCTGGGCCGGGCGGCGGCGCTGCTGTCCCCGGGGTCCCGTACGCGGCCCCTGCTGGACTTCCGCCGGGGCCTGGTCGCGGAGCACCTCGCGGACGCGCCCCAGTCGGCGCGGCCCGCGTACCACCGGGCCCACGCGGGGGCACTGGCGCACGGGGACACCCTGCTGCTCTCGTTCACCTGGCGGCACCTGGCGGCGCTGGCGCTGAGGGACGGGGAGGTGGCGGAGGCCCGGCAGGGCTTCGCGGAATCCCTGCGCATCCGGGAGGACCTGGGCTTCCTGATCGGCACGGCCCCCGCACTGGCAGCGCTGGCCGAAGCCGAACCGGAACCGGAGGCGGCCCGGCTGCGCGCGGAGGCCCGTCGCCTGTTCCACCTGCTGGGCGGCATCCCCACCTGGCTGGCGGAGCAACTCCACCCGGCCCCGGCCACCTGAGGCGCCGCCCGGCGTGCGTCAGGGGGTCGTGAAGTGGCCGCGGATCAGGGGTTCCAGGGCCGGGAGATCGCCTGCGATCAGGGCCTCCAGCAGGGCCGAGTGTTCCGCCGCGTCGGCGACGAGGTCCTCCCGGCGGGTCCGCCGGGCGCCCGGCAGCGGCCACTGCGACCGGCGGTGGAGGTCTTCCGCCACGGACACCAGCTGCTCGTTGCCGCCCAGGGAAAGCACCTGCCGGTGGAACACCCGGTCCGCGTCCGCGTACGCCGGCAGGTCACCGGCCGCAGCGGCCTCGGCCGTGGCGGCCGCCGCCGGCCGCAGCTCCGCCCAGGCCTGCGCCGGGACCGTACGGGCCAGCCGCAGCATCACCGGGACCTCCAGCAGCGCCCGTACCTCCGCGAGCTCCGCCAGCGCCCGCGGCGTGCGCGACAGCACCCGGAAACCCCGGTTCGGGAGGCATTCCACCGCCCCCTCCAGGGCCAGCTGCTGCATCGCTTCGCGCACCGGGGTCGCGGAGACCCCGAAGCGCTCCCCCAGGGCCGGCCCGGAGTAGATCTCCCCCGGCACCAGGTCTCCGTCGACGAGCGCCGCGCGCAGCGCGTCGAGCACTTGGCCGCGCACCGAATGGCGCAGCACCTTCTGCGTGGGGATCAGCGCCGTCACCCTGACGTGGGCCGCTTCGTGCACTCGGTCCTCCTCCGGGTTTCGAGCTGGGCCCTCCGAGAATAGGTGAACCGATTCGCCGGGTGCTGGTACAGGCCACCCGAGATCAGCTAAGGTAAGGCTTACCTTCTCTCTTTCTGACCGTGTGGATCGGTGGTTCCGCCATGCCCGACAACCCCGTCCTCGCCCCGCCCCCGGCCGACTCTCCGGTGGCGGACGCGTACGCACGGCTGTCCGAGGTGTACGGCAGTCTCCAGGTCGTCGAGCGCGCCGCGCACGAGACCGCCCCTCGCGGTGTGGGGTGGATCGGCGCGGACGCGCTCGCGGCCGGCGGCGCCGAGCTCGACGGCTACCTCGCCTGGGACGAGGCACAGGTCCTGCGGGACTACGGCCGCCAGGCCCGCCCCGACGTCGTGGCCACCTTCGGCCTGCACCGGTACGCCTGGCCCGCCTGCCTGCTGATCACGGCCCCCTGGTTCCTCCACGGGCGGGTACCCGACCTGCCGGCGCGGCAGGTGGCGTTCCACCGGACCGGGGGCCGCATGAGCGTGCGCGTCGAGTCCTTCGCCTGCCTGCCGGACGATCCGGCGGCCGCCCTCCCCGGGGCCCGTGTCGTGCCCGATGGGGAAGCGCTGCGCGCAGAGGTGCGGGCTGCGGTGGCCCGGAACCTCGAACCCGTGCTGGAAGGCTTCGGCCCGCGCATGCGGCGCGGGCGCCGCGCCCTGTGGGGCATGGTGACCGACGAGATCGTCTCGGGCGTCTGGCACCTCGGGAAGCTCGTGGACGAGGAGCACCGAGCCATGGCCGAACTGGACGCCCTGCTGCCCGGCAGAACGGCCCCCTACACCGGGGGCGCGGCGTTCCGCACGCTCTCCGGCCCGGGCGGGGAGCGGCTGCCCACCCGAGACCGGGCCAGCTGCTGCCTCTTCTACACGATCCGGCCCGAGGACACCTGCACCACCTGCCCCCGCACCTGCGACGCGGACCGCATCGCCCGCCTCACGACAGCCGCCTGACATCTGAACCCACTCGTACGACTGACCATAATCGAACACAACTCTGGTAGTACGAGCGACAGTTCGAGCTACAACACCCTATCCGGCGGGCCACGCCCCCCGATGGCGTCCACTTGCCCCGAAACCCGCGTGCCGAGCCGATCTTCTGCGCCACCATGGCTCCCGGAAGGCCGCACACGCGAGGCAGAGGCAAGGGACATCCGCATGAGACTGACCGACATATCGCTGGACTGGCTGCTGCCCGGCAGCCTGCTGATCCTGGGCGTGCTTGCGGCGGTTGCGGTACTGGCGCGGGGCAAGCGGGAAGGCGAGAAGGCCGCGACCGAGGACACCTGGGAGCGCAGCGAAGAGCGGCGGCGGCGCAAGGAAGCCGTCTACGGAACCGCCTCCTACGTCCTGCTGTTCTGCTGTGCGGCGGTGGCCGCCGCACTCTCCTTCCACGGGCTCGTCGGCTTCGGCCGGCAGAACCTCAACCTCTCCGGGGGCTGGGAGTACCTGGTTCCGTTCGGCCTCGACGGCGCCGCCATGTTCTGCTCGGTGCTCGCCGTCCGCGAGGCCAGCCACGGCGACGCGGCCCTCGGCTCCCGCATGCTGGTCTGGCTGTTCGCGGGCGCCGCCGCCTGGTTCAACTGGGTGCACGCCCCGCGCGGCGCAGGACACGACGGGGCCCCGCAGTTCTTCTCCGGCATGTCGCTCTCGGCAGCCGTCCTCTTCGACCGCGCCCTGAAGCAGACCCGCCGGGCCGCGCTGCGCGAACAGGGCCTGATCCCGCGGCCGTTGCCGCAGATCCGGATGGTCCGCTGGCTGCGGGCCCCCCGCGAGACCTTCGGCGCCTGGTCGCTCATGCTGTTGGAGGGGGTCCGCACCCTCGACGAGGCGGTGGACGAAGTGCGCGAGGACAAGCGCGAGCGGGAGCAGGACCGCCACCGTCGGCGCGACCAGAACCGGCTGGACCGGGCCCGCATCAAGGCCCTGGGCCGGCAGAACCGGGCGTTCGGCCGGTCCCGCGCCCGCCAGGTCGACGTGCCGGGGCTGACCCCCGGATCGGGCTCCGCGCCGGTCGGCGCGGAGCCGGCCATAGCGGAAACGGGACAGCTGCCCGCCCCGCGCCGCCGGCCCTCCCTGCAGGCCGTGCACGGAGCCGAGATCGCTGAGGTGACCGGTCCCCGGACGGTGGACCTCACCGCCGAGGACGACACCCAGACCATCCCCCGCCTCGACTCACTGGAGCGCAAACTCAAGGACCTGGAGCAGCAGTTCGGCTGACCGACCGCCGCACGCGGGGGGCCCGCTGGTCAGGCGGGCCCCCGTAGCACGTCGCGTCACGCTCCGTCGTACGTCCCGTCGTACGCAGCGCCGTACGAACCGTCGTACCCGGCCCCGTACGCAGGGCCGCCGAGGCCGCCGTCCAGCTCGAACCACACCACCTTGCCGCCGGCCTGCACCGCTGCGTCCACGCCCCAGGCATCGGCGAGGGCCTGCACCAGCACCAACCCCCGGCCGTGCGTACCGTCGTCGGCGGTCGGTACGTACGGCCGGGGCCTGCGTGCGGCGTAGTCCCTGACCTCCACCCGCAGCCGGTCCGCGGCGAGCCTGGCGGAGACCTCCGCGCCCTGGTCCGTGTGGACGAGGGCATTGGTGACGAGCTCGGTGATCAGCAGCTCGGCCACCTCGGCGGTGTCGGCCGGACATCGGTGACGCATCAACTCCCGTAATGATCGGCGCACTTCGCCCACCGCCTTGAGATCGGCCCGGCGTACGCTTCGGGTGATCTCCAACGCGTCCACCGCTCCCCCGTCCTCGACGGACGGTTCACGCGGCACGGGCCGCCCTCTCCTCCACTGCTTTCCGGTCTTCGCCCCCACCCGCACGGCGATGTACCTCCCCCGTGTCCCAACGGATCTCGAACTGGTCTACGGGATGCATGCCCGCCGGGACAATCCGCACTCCTGCCGGCTTACGGACGCGGCACGTTGCGCAGGTTGGATCGAGCCATCTGGATCATCCGGCCCACCCCGCCGTCCAGCACGATCTTGCTGGCCGAAAGTGCGAAACCGGTCACCATCTCGGCGCTGATCCTGGGCGGAATCGACAAGGCGTTGGGATCGGTCACCACGTCCACCAAGGCCGTCCCCTTGTGCCGGAACGCGTCCCTCAAAGCCCCCGTGAGCTGCTTGGGCTTCTCCACCCGCACCCCGAACGCGCCTGCCGCGCGCGCGATCGCCGCGAAATCCGGGTTGTGATTGGTCGTTCCGTACGAGGGAAGGCCGGAAACCAACATCTCCAACTCAACCATTCCGAGGGATGAGTTGTTGAAGAGGACCACTTTGACGGGCAGGTCGTACTGCACCAGCGTGAGGAAATCTCCCATCAGCATCGAGAAACCGCCGTCGCCCGACATCGACACCACTTGACGGCCGCGGTCGGTGAACTGTGCGCCGATGGCCTGCGGGAGGGCATTGGCCATCGAGCCGTGGCTGAAGGAGCCGATGATGCGACGCTTGCCGTTCGGGGAAAGATAGCGCGCCGCCCATACGTTGCACATGCCCGTGTCCACGGTGAACACGGCGTCTTCGTCGGCGAGTTCATCGAGGACGGAGGCCACGTACTCGGGGTGGATCGGGGTGTGCTTCTCCACCTTCCGGGTGTACGCCTTCACCACGCCTTCGAGGGCGTCCGCGTGCTTCTTCAGCATGCGGTCGAGGAAGCGGCGGTCCGTCTTGGCCTTCACCCGGGTGTTCAGGGCGCGCAGCGTCTCCCGTGCGTCGCCCCAAACGGCGAGGTCCAACTGTGAGCGACGGCCCAGGTGTTCGGGTCGGATGTCCACTTGGACGATCTTCACGTCGTCGGGCAGGAAGGCGTTGTACGGGAAGTCCGTGCCGAGCAGGATCAGCAGGTCGCACTCGTGGGTGGCTCGTAGGCGGCGCCGTAGCCGAGCAGTCCACTCATGCCGACGTCGTACGGATTGTCGTACTGGTGATACCTGCGTACGTGAATGCGAGCACGGCCCGCAAGGCCTCTCCGGCGGGTTGCGGCACCGGCCATCCGTCCCTGCGTCGCCGGTGGCCCGCTCCCGACAGGTGTCACTCGAATGGAGTAACCAAACGCGCCACCCACATGGGTGAAGATCAAGCTGAGTAGTGCCCCAACCGAGGCAATCCGTGAAAGGGGAACCACATGCGCCTTCGACGAATCTTCGCCGCCGTCATCGCCACGGCGGCCTTCGCCGGACTCGGCCTCTCTGGCGCCGCCACCGCCACCGCCACCGCCGGCAGCGTCACCCCGGCCAGCGTCACCCCGGGTGAGTGCACGGACAACGGCGGAACGATCGATCGGTCGACGCCCGTGCTCCCGACCTGCAGGGGCGGTATGTACGACGGGCAGACGGTCGACTAAACCCCACTAGGCCCGTTGCGAAAGTGGATCGTCGCCCCGCAGCCACGCGTTGCGGGGCGCTCCCGCGCGAGCATGCTGCAACATCACGGTGACACCGAGATACGTACGCCACTAAGGATTGTCGTACTGGATCCACTCCTTGCCGCGCAGGGCGTGCCCGACGGGCGCCTTGACCCGGCCCGCGAACTCCATGACCTCGGCGTGCGCCCCCGCGGTGCCGCTGCCGCAGAACAGCGTGACCTTGTCGGCCTCGTCGATCAGCCGGACCAGCTTCTCGATCTCCCCGTCGCCGGGGCGTACGGTCGGCCGCACGGTGACGAGCGCGTGCTGGACGCTCTGCTCGGGGGCCGGGAGGGAGGCGATGTCGCCGGGCAGCGAGATCACACCGACGCCGCTGCGGCCGACGGCGTGCTGGATGGCGGTCTGGAGCACCCGGGGCATCTGCTGCGGGTTGGAGATCAGCTCGCTGTAGTGGCTGCACTCGGAGAACAGCCGGTCCGGGTGGGTCTCCTGGAAATAGCCCAGGCCGATCTCCCCGGAGGGGATGTGGGAGGCGAGCGCGAGGACGGGGGCCATCGAGCGGTGGGCGTCGTAGAGGCCGTTGATCAGGTGTAGGTTGCCGGGGCCGCAGGAACCCGCGCAGGCGGCGAGCCGGCCGGTGATCTGGGCCTCCGCGCCTGCGGCGAAGGCGGCCGTCTCCTCGTGCCGCACCTGGATCCACTCGATGCCGCCGGTCCTGCGGATGGCGTCGACGACCGGGTTCAGGCTGTCGCCGACGACTCCGTACATCCGGCGCACGCCGGCGCGTACGAGGATGTCGACGAACTGCTCCGCCACGTTCTGCTTGGCCGTGAGGGAGGCCCTTCGTTCGCCGGTCCCGACGCCCCCATCCATCCACACTCCGCGCGGTTACGCCTCCCAGACCGCGGCGGCCGTCCGGTCGTCGGCGTAGCCCTTGAGGCGGAGCTGGGTGTCCGCGAGGAAGGCCGCCAGGCCCGGGGGCTCCGCGTCGGCCCAGCGGACCGCGAGTTCGGCCGGAAGGAGCGCCTCCTCCCGCATGGGGTCCGCGAGCCCGCCCGAACAGAGCAGCAGGGTGTCCCGGGGCCGGGCCACGGCGGCCCGGAACCGGAATCCGTCGCCCCCGGTTTCCGCGGGATCCGGTGCCGGTTCCGGCTCCAGGTCCTGCCAGGCGCCGGCCCGCAACCGGAACAGCCCGCCGGCGCCCGCGCCGAAGCAGACCCGGGTCTTGCACTCGGGATCGATGGGGAGCAGCAGCACGCGCAGCCCGGCGGTGTACGCGTCCTCCGGCAGCCCGAGCTCGGCGGCGTGCGCGCGCAGACGGCCGTAGCCCCGGTCGGTGAGCCGCTGCAACCCCGAGCGCAGGGCGTCGCGGCGGCCGGCGCGGAGGTCGTCGGCCAGCCGCTCCCGGCTCCGGCCGACGGCCGACGCGATCCAGCGGCACAGCTCGGCGGCGGCCTCGGCCGCGCCGGGGGCGGCCCGGT
This sequence comes from Streptomyces sp. NBC_00597, assembly GCF_041431095.1. Classification (GTDB taxonomy): domain Bacteria; phylum Actinomycetota; class Actinomycetes; order Streptomycetales; family Streptomycetaceae; genus Streptomyces. The sequence continues at coordinate 518,662 of NZ_CP107757.1, read as the reverse complement.
CGCCGCCGGCGAGGGCCACCAGGACGAGGGCGTCGTCGCCGGTGCCGAAGCGGGCGGTCAGCAGGAAGTCCCGGCGGGCCTCGCCGCGGAACCGGGCGGAATCCCCGCGCACGGAGGTCGCCCGCAGGGTGTACCCCCCGTGCCGGGCCCCCTCCAGGACGGTGTCGGGCACGAGCCCGTCGAGCGCCCCCGGATCGGCCACGGGCAGGGCCCCGGGCTCGGCGGCATAGGTCGGCGCCCGATTCCCGAGGTATCCCACGAGGGGCCGCTCCCCGGGCCCGCCCTGCGCGGCCTCCTCGGGCACACCGGTCCCGAACTGCGCGCCACCACCGGCCCCGGCCCCCGGCCGAGCCTGCTCCCCGGCGCCTGCCGCCCGCCCGGTCCCGAGCTGCGCATCGACATCGAGCGCACGGACCCCGAACCCCGGCCAGGAGTCCGGCCCGGGCGGCGGCTCGACGCCGGCATCGGCCCCGGGCCCGAACCCCGGCCCGCTCCCCTGCCCGGATTCCGGTCGGGAGCCCGGTCGGGCAACGCCGGATCGTCCTGCGACATCAGCCGCGTCTTCGGCCGATGCCTCGGACGGGCCTCCCGCACCGGCGGCCGGCCGGGCACTCGTGGGCGCGGCACCGCCTTCCGTGCCGGCCCCGTCCGGGATCCCGCCGCCGGGCACCGGCCAGGTACCGGCAGGCGCAGCCGTCCCGGCGCCGAAGCCGGTGTCGGGCCACTCCCCCGCCCCGCCCCCGGCAACCGTCGGGGTACCGGGAGGGGCTCCCGGTGCGGTTCCGGGGCCCGTGGCCTCCCCGGGTGCGCAAGTGCCGTCGGCACAGGCCCCGTCCGGGACACCGTCCCGGAGCCCCGCCCCGCCTCCGGAGCCGGGGTCCGGCCACGTGCCCGCCCCGGGCGCGACCCCGGCTCCGGTCCCGGGCCAGGCATCGGCGCCCCGTTCGGGTGGGACGTTGTCGGGGACGCCCCAGCGCCAGGAGGGGAGTTCGGGCGGTTCCTCCGGGAGTGCCGGGGGCACGGTCACACTGCCGAGGCCGTATCCGGTCGTGCCGGGCTCCCGGGGATCCCGGGGGGCCGGGGGGTCCCACGGTGGCGGCGGTTGCGGGTCGGCCTCCCGGCGCGGCCCGGGCACCACGGCGTGCGGGGGCGGCTCGGGCGGCGCAGTCGGCGGTGGTGGGGCCGGGGGCCGCGGAGGTGGGACGGTGTCCGGGAGGGCCGTCACCGAGGACGCCGAGTGGAAACGGCTCTCCAGCGTGTCCCCCGGGTCCGGGACCGGGTCCGAGACCGGTTCCGCGTCCGGGTCCTCGTACAGCTTCTGCCACCAGTCGTCCGCGCCCCGCTGACTCATGGGGCCATTCTCGGCCCCCCGGAGCGGCGGAGACCGCCGAATGCGCGAAAAGGAGCCCACCGGGCCGCCGCCCTGTGGACCCCTTTTCGCATCTCTCGTACGACTTACCGGATGCCGTACGCCCGCACGACCGTCTGGGTGACGGCCGCGCCGTTCGTGTGGGTGAGCTCCACCTTCAGCGTCACCTGCCGGCCGACCAGGTCGGTGCCGGTGTCGAGGACGGCGACCTCGGTGCCCTTGCCGTCGTCGGCGGCGGGCGCGACGGCGCCGATGGAGCCGAGGGAGCCGAGGACGAGGGAGCGTTCGGCGCCGCGCGGGGCGGGCGGGGCACTGCGCGCCGGGTTGACGGAGCCGTCGTAGACCGCGATGAGCGGGAGCTTCTTGGTGTGCGCGTCGTCGTGGCCCTGCCGGATCAGGCCGGTGACGTTGAAGAGTTCCTGGTCGGCCTTGCCGGTGGCGAGGGCCTTGACGGCGCTCTCGGGGTAGACGTAGAGGTCCTTGCCGTTCTGGCGGGTCTGCACGAGCGGCTGCGAGCCGTCCTCGCGCGGCATCGCGGTGGCGGCGGTGCCGCCGGCCGGGGCGGTGGACACCAGGATCCGGTCGCCGGTGACCAGGGTCACGGTGACGGGGGCAGTCGGCTGCTTTCCGGCCGCCTCGCTCCCGGTGACCGGTCCGTTCCCCGCTCCTCCCGGCGCTCCGTCGACCGGCTGTGCCGCCGACGGGCCGGCGAAGGTGACGGCCAGGACGGCCGCGGTCGCCGCTCCCCGTGCCGTGCGCGATGTCGGGCGCATCGCTCTCCCCAGGTGAATTCCGGCCAGCTGCTGCATTGCAGGGCAAAGCTGCCCGCAAACGGCTCCTGACCGGCGGATGTTGGTGCTGCGGTGGCGTCACCTTGGCAGAGGGCCGGGGGGTGCGGCGATGATGTCCGAGGCGGGTTTGCGCCGTGGCCGCTTCCCACCAGGAACGGCGTCAAGAGGGTGGGTGGACGGGTTGCTGAGTGCGATAGGCCTGGACGAGGGGCAGGAGTCGGCGTACCGCGCGCTGGTGGCGCTGGGGGCGGCGGAGGTACCGGACCTGGCGCACCGGCTGGCGCTGCCGGTCCCGCAGACCGAGCGGGCGTTGCGGCACCTGGAGCGACACGGGCTGGCGGCGCAGTCCTCCGCCCGGCCGGGGCGGTGGGTGGCGGCGCCGCCAGGGGTGGCGTTGGGGGCGCTGCTCACCCAGCAGCGGCACGAGCTGGAGCAGGCGGAGCTGGCGGCGGCGCGGCTGGCGCAGGAGTACCGGGCGGAGGCGGCCGAGCCGTCCGTGCACGACCTGGTGGAGGTGGTGACGGGCGCGAGCGCGGTGGCGCACCGCTTCCACCAGCTACAGGTCGGCGCGGCGCAGGAGGTGTGCGCCCTGGTCAGCAGCCGGCCCCAGGTGGTGACGGCGATGGACAACGAGGCGGAGGAGCAGGCCGCCGCGCGGGGCGTCGAGTACCGGGTGGTGATCGAGCGGGACGTACTGACCCTGCCGACCGGGATCCGGGAGGCGTCGACGGCGCTCGCGCGGGGCGAGGGCGTCCGGGTGACCCAGCAGGTTCCGACCAGGCTGGTGATCGCGGACCGGTCCCTCGCGCTGGTGCCGCTGACGGGGCCCGGGGCGGAGCCCGCGGCGCTGGTGGTGCACGCGTCGGGGCTGCTGGAGTCGCTGACGGGGCTGTTCGAGGCGGTGTGGCGGGAGGCGCTGCCGCTGCGGCTGGGGGCGGCGGGGGCGGAGGAGTCCGAAGGCGTTCCCGACACCACGGACCTGGAGATCCTGACGCTGCTGCTGGCCGGGATGACCGACGCGAGCGTGGCGAAGCACCTGGATCTGGGGTTGCGGACGGTGCAGCGGCGGGTCAAGGGCCTGATGGAACTGTCCGGGGTGACGACCCGGCTCCAGCTGGGCTGGCACGCGTACGAACGGGGCTGGGTGGCCCGATAGGTCCTGGTCGGTCAGGCTGAGCGCATGGATCTGCCTCAGCTGCTCCTGGTGGGGCTGGTGCTCCTGCTGGGAGTGCTCGGGGTGCTGGTCCCGGGGGTTCCGGGGACCTGGCTGGTCTGGGCGGGGGTGCTGTGGTGGACGCTGCACGAGCGGTCGGCGCTCGCGTGGTCCCTCCTGGTCGCGGCGACGGCGCTGCTGCTGGTGGTCCAGGTGATCAAGTGGGAGTTGCCGCCACGGCGGCTGCGCGGAGTGGGCGTCACCCGCCGGATGGCGGTGTACGCGGGTGCGGGTGCGCTGCTCGGTTTCGTGGTGGTTCCGGTACTGGGGGCGGTTCCGGGGTTCGTGGGCGGCATCTACCTGTGCGAGCGGCTGCGGCTGGGCACCCACGGCGAGGCCCGGGCCTCGGTGCGCGCGGTGATGCGTGCGGTGGGGACGAGCGTCCTGGTGGAGCTGTTGGCGTGCCTGATGGTGGTGGGCGCCTGGCTCGGGGCGGTACTGGCCGGCTGACCGGGCCGCGCGGACAACGATCCGCGACGGGCACGGCACGCGCGGCACGACATGGCACGGCACTACATGGCACGGCCTAGTGCCATGGGCCTAGGGACGGGTCGGGCGCAGGCCCGATGCGGGGGGGCCCGCGGCGCCGCGAGGCTGGGGGCATGACGGAGTTCAAGGGTTTCAGCGAGGCGGAGTCGGCGTACCTCGGGTCGCAGCGTCTGGGGCGGCTGGCGACGGTGGACGCGGCCGGGCAGCCGCAGGCGAACCCGGTGGGGTTCTTCCCTCAGGAGGACGGCACGGTACTGGTCGGCGGTCTGGCGATGGGATCGACGAAGAAGTGGCGCAACTTGCAGCACAATCCGCGCCTCTCGCTGGTCGTGGACGACCTGGTGAGCATGCGGCCGTGGAAGGTCCGGGGCATCGAGATCCGCGGCCGCGCCACGCTGGAGGTGGGCCCGCACGCGCTGGGTCCGCACTTCAGCCAGGAGGTGATCCGGATCCACCCGGAGCGGGTGTTCGCGTGGGGCCTGGACGGGTGACGCCCGGTCCCTGGCGGGGCAGGGACCGGGCGTCACCCGTCAGCCGGTGCGGTCAGTGGCGGCCGGTGCGCTTCGCCTCGTAATTGGCGCGGCCCTCCGCCGACTTCATGCGCCAGTCCCGGCGGATCTCGGAGCGCAGCCTCGCGTCCGTCTTGGCGACGATCCGCTGGTTCTCGCGCAGCAGCTTGCGGTAGCTCTCCAGGCGCCGCTGCGGCAGTGCGCCGGTCTCGACGGCTTCGAGCACCGCGCACCCCGGCTCGGCCTCGTGCGCGCAGTCGTGGAAGCGGCAGTCGGCCGCGTACTCCTCGATCTCCGAGAAGACCTGGCCGACCCCGACCTCCGCGTCCCACAGGCCGACCCCGCGCAGTCCCGGCGTGTCGATGAGGACGCCCCCGCCGGGCAGGGCCAGCAGGTTGCGGGTGGTGGTCGTGTGGCGGCCCTTGCCGTCCACGTCGCGGGTCGCCTGGACGTCCATGACCTCGGAGCCCAGGAGCGCGTTGGCGAGCGTGGACTTGCCCGCGCCGGAGATGCCGAGCAGCACGCTCGTACCGCCGGCGACGACCGCCGCCAGGACGTCCGTGCCCTCCCCGGTGAGGGAGGAGACGGTGAGGACGTCGACGCCGGGCGCCGTGGTCTCCACGTCCTGGACCAGGTGCGCGAGCGTCACCGGGTCAGGTACGAGGTCGGCCTTGGTCAGGACGACCAGCGGCTGTGCGCCGGACTCCCAGGCGAGGGCCAAGAAGCGCTCGATGCGGCCCAGGTCGAGCTCGACGGCCAGGGAGACCGCGATGATCGCGTGGTCGACGTTGGCGGCGAGGATCTGCCCCTCGGACCGCTGGGAGGAGGTGGAGCGGACGAAGGCGGTCCGGCGCGGCAGGTACGTCCTGACGTACCGGGGGCTGCCGGCCGCCTCGACCACGGCCCAGTCACCGGTGCAGATGACGCGGAGCGGGTCGTGCGGGGTGACGAAGGCGGTGTCGGCGCGCACGGTGCCGTCCGCGGTCATGACGTCGCACTGGCCGCGGTCGACCCGCACCACGCGGCCGGGCACCAGGCCCTGCTCGGCGTACGGGGCGAACTCGGCCTCCCACGCCTCGTCCCAGCCGAAGGGGGTGAGGGCGTGCGAGTACGAAGGAGAAGACGCAGAGGTGGAGAAAGACAAGGGGAACCCTTCACAGGGTGGCCCCGGCAGCGCGCGCTCGATGGCGCGCGAAGGGTGTGAGGTCAGCCGGAGACCACGGAAATGACATTGATGGTCTTCTGGGTGCGGTTCGCGCCCTGCGTGACGACAGTCATCAATGAACTCACCTCCGGGTCATGCACGTACTGGCAGTTCCTCGCCCACCGGCGGGAACTCGATCACCGTAGCAAGTGCGATCCGGCGCATGCCAGTTCTTTTTCCGGACGCTTCCGCAGCGCGCCGCCGTCGGCCGCCGGCACGTGTCCGATTCGTTCAAGACCGGCGCATCCGGCGGCTCCTAGCCTGGGCGCATGACTCCCCGAATCGATCTGATCGGCCTGGTCGTCTCCGACATGGCCGCCTCGCTCGCCTTCTACCGCCGTCTGGGCCTGGACGTTCCGGCCGGGGCGGAGGAGCAGCCGCACGTGGAGGCCGTCCTCCCCGGCGGGCTCCGCATCGCCTGGGACACGGAGGACGTCGTCCGCTCCTTCGACCCGTCCTGGACCCGCCCCACCGGGGACGGGCGGCGGGAGCTCGCGTTCCTGTGCGACTCCCCCGCCGAGGTGGACGCGGTGTACGCGGAACTGACGGACGCCGGGTACGAGGGCCATCTGGAGCCCTGGGACGCCTTCTGGGGGCAGCGCTACGCCGTCGTGCGCGACCCGGACGGCTGCGGCGTCTCGCTGTTCGCCGCCGCGTAGGCCCCCGGGGTGGTCCCGGCCAGTGCCCGCACCTCGCGGCCCAGGTGGGCCTGGTCGGCGTATCCGGCCCGGTAGGCCACCTCGGCCTGCGGCATCCCCTGCCGGGCCAGCTCCAGCGCCCGCTGGAGCCGCAGCACCCGTCCGAGGGTGCGGGGTCCGTAGCCGAAGGCGTCGAGGGAGCGGCGGTGCAGCTGGCGCGCCCCGAGGCCGACCGCCGCGGCCACGGCGGCCACCGACTCCCCCGCGCGGAGCCCGGCCGCCACCCGTGCGGCGAGGGGGTCGGGGGGCGCGCTCCGGGCCGCGCGGCTGCGGGCCAGCCGCTCCAGCCCCGCGCCGGGGTCCTCGTACGCGCCCATCCGCTCGGCGAGGCCGCGCACCTCCGGCCCCGGCCAGAGGTCGGCCAGCTCGACCCGCCGGTCGCGCAGCTCGTACGCCGGTACGCCGAGCAGTGCGGGCGCGGTACCGGGGGCGAACCTCAGGCCGGTGAAGACCCCGCCCGGGACCTCTGCGGCGGGGTGGGGTCCGGTGTCGGGTCCGGCCACGAGGAGGCGTCCGCCGACCCACAGCAGGTCCATGCAGCCGTCGGGCAGCACGGGCCCGCCGGGCGCCCCGGAGCGCCGCCACACGATCGCGCCGGGCACCAGCGGGGACGGCCGTTCCTCGTACACGGCACCAGGCTACGGCGGGCCCGGCGGCCGGTGCCGGCCGTCAGTGCTTGCGCAGCCGGGAGGAGTAGTCCTCCGGCGGCAGGAAGTTCGACCACCGCTCCGGGAACTCGGAGGGCATCCCGGCGTCGCCCTCCTCGTCGTCCTCCGATTCGCCCTCGGCCAGCGCCCGCCAGGCTGCGGCGCGCGCGATCAGCTGCGCGGCCTCGGCCTCGCGGGCCCGCTCATTGGCCTCGCGGGCCGCGGCGGTGGCCACGGACGGCCAGACGCGGTCGATGGCGGCGTTCACGGCAGCGCCGACCAGGACCGCGAAGGCCGAGACGCCGATCCACAGCAGCACGGCGACGGGCGCGGCCAGCGATCCGTAGATGGTCGGGCCCTCGACGGTGTTCGTGAGGTAGATCCGCAGCAGGAACGAGCCCAGCACCCACATGGCGAGCGCCACGAGCGCGCCCGGCACGTCCTCGATCCACGGGGAGCGCACGGGTACGGACACGTGGTAGAGCGTGGTCAGGAAGGCGATGGACAGCAGGGTGACCGTCGGCCAGTAGAGGACCGCGATCACTTCGGTGCTCCAGGGCACCCAGCGGACGACGGCGTCCGGACCGGCCACCATCAGCGGCAGCACGATCGCGCCGATCACCAGTGCGACCACGTACAGCAGGAAGGCGAGCAGCCTCGTCTTGACGATGCCGCGCTGGCCGTCGAGCCCGTACATCACGGTGATGGTGTCGATGAAGACGTTGACGGCCCGCGAACCCGACCAGAGGGCGAAGGCGAAGCCGAGGGAGATCAGGTCGGGGCGGCCGCCGCGGGTCACGTCGTCGAGCATCGGCTTGGCGACTTCGTTGACGCCCCGGTCGGAGAGCACCGTGCCGACCGCGCGCAGGATGTTCTCCTCGATGGAGGCCACGAAGGTGCCGCCCGTCCAGCCGTCGACGTACCCGAGCAGGCCCAGCAGGCCCAGGAACAGCGGCGGCAGCGACAGGAGCGTGAAGAACGCCGCCTCGGCCGCCAGGCCGAGGATCCGGTACTCGATGCACGAATTGACGGTGTCCTTCAGCAGCAGCCACGCCATCTTGCGCTTGGAGACGTTGCGGTAGAGGGCGCGGGCCCGATGGAGCCGCCCGGGGACCCGCTCGGGTGTTTCGTTTGCTGGCTGCACGTCCTTACGGTATCCGCATGGCAGCCACCACCCACACCGTCATCAATCAGGCCCCGCCCCTGGTGGGCTACGACGTCTACGGCACCGACCGGGCCCTGCGCGAGGGCGTGGAGCGGCACCTGTCGGCCTCGGCGCCCGAACTCCTCGACGAGGTGCGGCAGGAGCTCTCGGAACTCGGGCGGTCCGCGGGCTCGGCGCAGGCCCAGGGATGGGGCGCGCAGGCCAACGAGAACCCTCCGAAACTGCGTACGCACGATCGGTACGGACACCGGATCGACGAGGTGGAGTTCCACCCGGCGTGGCACCGGCTGCTCGGGCACGCGGTGGGCGCCGGGCTCACCGATGCGTGGGGCCGGCCGGCCGGGCACCTGCGCCGCGCGGCCGGGTTCTTCGTCTGGTCGCAGGCCGAGGCGGGCAACGGCTGCCCGCTGTCGATGACGCACGCGGCCGTGCCGGCACTGCGGGCGGACCCGGAGCTGGCCGCCGAGTGGGAGCCGCGGCTGACCTCGCACGTGTACGAGGAGGAGCTGCGGCCGCCCGCGCAGAAGGCCGGCGTGCTGTTCGGCATGGGGATGACGGAGAAGCAGGGCGGCAGCGACGTACGGGCGAACACGACGGTGGCGAAGCCGCTGGACGCGGCGGGCGAGTACCTGCTGACGGGGCACAAGTGGTTCTGTTCGGCGCCGATGTCGGACGGGTTCCTGGTGCTGGCGCAGGCGGCGTCGGCCGGGAAGGACCGGCTGACCTGCTTCCTGGTGCCGCGGGTGCTGCCGGACGGCACGCGCAACGCGTTCGCGATCCAGCGGCTGAAGGACAAGCTCGGCAACCGGTCGAACGCGTCGGCCGAGGTGGAGTTCGACGGGACGTGGGCGCGGCGGGTCGGCGAGGAGGGGCGGGGGGTGCGGACCATCATCGACATGGTCGCGGCGACCCGGCTGGACTGCGTGCTGGGCTCGGCGGCGCTGATGCGGCAGGCGCTGACGCAGGCCGTGCACCATGCGGAGCACCGCTCTGCTTTCGGAGCACGGCTCATCGAGCAGCCGCTGATGCGCAACGTGCTGGCCGACCTCGCCCTGGAGTCGGAGGCGGCCACGACGCTGGCGCTGCGCCTGGCGGCCGCCTACGACGCCGGGACGGAGCAGGAGCGGGCCTTCCTGCGCATCGCGGTGCCCGCCGCGAAGTACTGGGTGACCAAGCGCTGTACGCCGATGGTGGCGGAGGCGTTGGAGTGTCTGGGCGGCAACGGCTACGTCGAGGAGTCGGGGCTGCCGCGGCTGCTGCGCGAATCCCCGCTGAACTCGATCTGGGAGGGCTCGGGCAACGTACAGGCCCTGGACGTCCTGCGGGCGCTCCAGCGGGAGCCGCAGGCGCTGAACGCGTTCCTCCAGGAAGTGGGGCGGGCGCGGGGCGCCGACCACCGGCTGGATTCGGCCATCAAGGGGCTGCTGACGGAGCTCGCGGACCTGGAGGGCATCGAGGCGCGGGCGCGCCGGGTCGTGGAGCGCATGGCGCTGGTGCTCCAGGGGTCGCTGCTGGTGCGCTGGGCGCCGCCGGAGGTGGCGGACGCGTTCTGCGCCTCGCGGCTGGGCGGCGACCGGGGGTCGGCCTTCGGCACGCTGCCGCACACCCTGGGACTGGCTGCGCTGGTCGAACGGGCGCGGATCGCGGGCTAGGTTCCGGGCCCTGTCCCCAAACAGGTCCGAGCCGGGATCCGGGCACCCGTCGACCGGGAGCAGGAGTGGCGCCGCGCCGACTCGGCGCCACCCCTGAACCGAAAGCCCCGAGGAGGAGCTGTCACGTCGCGAGGCGACGTCCGGACAGTTTCCTTCGGGTGACCGGGACTTGGCGAGAGTTGCATACCGTTGCAACCCTCTGAGTCGGAACCGTCCGCCGTGCGTGCCCGGGGAAGGCACGTGCGGTCGGCGCGGGCGGTTCCCTCGTACGTCCTGTTCCACACGGGGAGGTTCCGGTGGCCCACACCGCAGGCAGCACGGTCGATGTGGCACGCATCTCGGCCATGGACGCGCGGGAGGCCGCGCGTCTGCTCAAGGGGGTGCGGGCGGCCGCGCTGGCCGGGGACCGGCCGCCGGCGGAGCCCCGGCCGGAGATCGCCGAGTCCTGGCGCCGGATGCTGGCCCGCGGGGTGCACCCGGACCGGGACGCGCGCTCGCGGATGCTGTCGGCGGCCGAGACGGAGGAGCGGCGGCAGGTGTCGCCGCTGCGGGAGGTCCTGCCGGTACTGCGCGAGGGGCTGCTGCCGGCGTTGGACGCGACACTGCACATCATGGTCGTCGCCGACGCGGAGGGGCGGCTGCTGTGGCGGGAGGGGGCGTCGTCGATCCTGCGCAAGGCGGACCGGCTGGGGTTCTCGGTGGGCGCCGACTGGGCCGAGGCGGTGGTCGGCACGAACGGGGTGGGCACCGCTCTGGTGGCCCGCCAGCCCGTGCAGGTGTTCTCGGCGGAGCACTTCGTCTCCAGCCACCACGAGTGGACCTGCGCGGGGGCGCCGGTGCGCGACCCCCGGGACGGGCAGCTGCTGGGCGTGGTGGACGTCAGCGGGCCACTGGCCACCATGCACCCGGCCACCCTGGCGTGGGTGAGCGCCGTGGCCCGGCTCGCGGAGCGGGAGCTGCGGGTGCGGCACCTGGAGTCGCTGGAGCGGCTGCGGGCGGTCGCTGCGCCGCTGCTGGCCAGGCTGCCGGGGCAGGCCCTGGCGGTGGACCCGCACGGCTGGACGGCGGCGGTGACGGGCCTGGCGCCGACGGACCGGGTCCCGCTGCCGAAGGGGTTCGGGCCCGGCCGGGTGTGGGTGCCGCAGCTCGGGGACTGCGTGGTGGAGCCGCTGCCGGGCGGCTGGCTGCTGCGCGTCGCGCAGGCACCGGGGACGGCGACGGCGGCGAGCCGGGTCGTCCTGGACCTGAGCCGTCCGCGCACGTGGTCGGCGACGGTGTACGGGGCCGCAGGGAGCTGGTCCCGGGAACTGAGCCCGCGCCACGCGGAGCTCCTCTTCCTGCTGGCGGAGGGCCCGCGCGGGCGGTCGGCCGCGGAGCTCGCGGCGGAGCTGTTCGGGGACCCGACGCGGACGGTGACGGTCCGGGCGGAGCTGTCCCGGGTCCGGCGGCACCTGGGCGGGGTCCTCACGCACCGCCCGTACCGCTTCGCGGACGACGTCGAGGTGGAACTGATCCGCCCGCAGGACCCGGCGGCGCTGCTGCCCCACTCCACGGCGCCGGCTGTGATCAAGGCCCGCCTGGGCCGCTCGGGGTCGGCCGTGATTCCCTGACCTGCATGAGCACCATCACCCTCACCACCTGGTCCCTGGAAATGACCTCGCCGCAGGACCTGGTCCGGGCCGCCGTCCCAGGGCCTGAGATCCATGTCCAGCGGGCGGAGCTCCCCTCGCCGGAGTTCAGCCGCTTCCTCTACGCCTCGGTGGGCGGTGACATCCACTGGACGGACCGGCTGTCGCTGACCCGTGCGCAGTGGGTGGAGCAGCTGAACCGTCCCGGCGTGGAGACGTGGGTGGCGTACGACCGCGGCACGCCGGCGGGGTACGTGGAGCTGGACCCGCAGGACGACGGCGTGGTGGAGATCATGTACTTCGGACTGCTCCCGGACTTCCGGGGGCGCCGCATCGGGGGCCACCTGCTGACGCTGGGCGTCGAAGCGGCGTGGTCCCTGGCCGACCGCTGGCCGGGACGCGAGGAGACGGCGCGGGTGTGGCTGCACACGTGCAGCCAGGACGGCCCGACGGCGATGGACAACTACCTGCGCCGCGGCTTCAAGGTGTTCAAGACGGAGACGGAGGAGAAGGCCGCCACCCTGACGCCGGGCCCCTGGCCGGGGGCGTAGCCGGTACGGCATCCGGGGCGCGGGGACGCGGGGGCCGGGCCCGTCACGCTCCCCGCGGCGTGCCTGCGGGCCCCGCGCGCCGCTCGGCGTCCCGCCCGACCCCCGGCGGGTGGCTGTCCGAAGGACCGGGGACCGGATGCGGCGCCGGCGGTGTTCGCGAGAGTGCGGCGGGGCCGCGGGAAGGCGGACGGGCCGGCCGGCCGCGTTTGTGACGCCGATGTCGACCGGCGCAGGGGACGGGGCGGGCGGTCGCGCACGGGGCCGCACCACGGCGGCCCCCGAATGCAGCGCCGGGGGATCGTCACGTCGGACATCACGGGGCCGATGCGCAGCGCACCGCCCTGGCGGCCGGTTCCCGGGCCACCACGTCGGCGGGCCGTGCGCCGGCGAGGCCCCGACGGGAGGGCCCCGGGGCGGCCGGGATCACCGCCACGCCGACACCGCTGCGACCCCGCGGTCCCCGGGACCCCTCCGCCCTCGGCCCCGGCGCCGCCCCGCGGGGTGGCGGGTAGCGTGGGCGCGGAGCGGCGGCCGGATCCCGCGCTCCCCCGCTGCGTGACCGGCGTCACGTCATCTCGCATTTCGGGACTACATCGTCCGCATTATGGACAGTAGTGGACTCCTCCAATCGGCACATGACACGCTTCCGCCATGAATGGAGCTGGAATTGCCTTGGTGAGTCGGCGGCACGTCGACCTCGGCCGCATGTCCAGCGCCATCTGTTCGGCGCGCTGACGGAACCAGCCACCGCCGGACAGCGCCCCGCACAGCGTCGTCGCGGAGGCGACCAGCCCGCAGTCCCCCGAAGGCAGAACACCGCCCTGACCACCGGCACAACCGGAATCGGGCGGCGGTCGGCCGCACCTGCTTCAGCAGCAGGGCCGATGCCAGGGGCACTCGCCGCCCCTCCCCCTGCCCTTGCACCGAGCCGCCGAAGAAGGACGTACCGCCATGGCCGCCACCCCCGAAACGCCCGCCGCCGCGCGCCGAAAGACCGGCCGCCACCGCGGTGAGGGTCAGTGGGCCGTTGGACACCACACCCCCCTCAACGGCAACGAGCAGTTCAAGAAGGACGACGACGGTCTCAATGTGCGGACACGCATTGAGACGATCTACTCCAAGACGGGCTTCGACTCGATCGACCCCAACGACCTGCGCGGACGCATGCGCTGGTGGGGTCTGTACACCCAGCGCAAGCCCGGGATCGACGGCGGCAAGACCGCGATCCTGGAGCCGGAGGAGCTGGACGACAAGTACTTCATGCTGCGCGTGCGCATCGACGGCGGCCGGCTGACCACCGAGCAGCTCCGCGTCATCGGCGAGATCTCGCAGGAGTTCGCGCGCGGGACCGCCGACCTCACCGACCGCCAGAACGTGCAGTACCACTGGATCCGGATCGAGGACGTCCCGGAGATCTGGCGCCGCCTGGAGGCCGTCGGCCTGTCGACCACCGAGGCCTGCGGTGACACGCCCCGCGTCATCCTCGGCTCGCCCGTCGCCGGCATCGCCCAGGACGAGATCATCGACGGCACGCCCGCCATCGACGAGATCTACCGCCGCATCGTGGGCAACCCGGACTTCTCCAACCTGCCCCGCAAGTTCAAGTCCGCGGTCTCCGGCTCGCCACTGCTCGACGTGGCGCACGAGATCAACGACGTGGCGTTCGTCGGCGTGCAGCACCCCGAGCACGGCCCCGGCTTCGACGTCTGGGTCGGCGGCGGCCTCTCCACCAACCCCAAGCTGGGCGTCCGCCTGGGCACCTGGGTCTCGCTCGACGAGGTCCCGGACGTCTACGAGGGCGTCATCTCGATCTTCCGCGACTACGGCTACCGGCGCCTGCGCACCCGCGCCCGGCTGAAGTTCCTCGTCGCCGACTGGGGCCCGGCCAAGTTCCGCCAGGTCCTGGAGGACGAGTACCTGAAGCGCAAGCTGACCGACGGCCCCGCGCCCGAGCAGCCCAGCGGCCAGTGGCGCGACCACGTCGGCGTGCACCCCCAGCAGGACGGCAGGTTCTACGTGGGCTTCGCGCCCCGCGTCGGCCGCGTCGACGGTGCCACCCTGACCAAGATCGCGGACGTCGCCGAGCAGCACGGCTCCGGCCGCCTGCGCACCACCGCCGAACAGAAGATGATCGTCCTCGACGTCGAGGCGGACCGCGTCGACTCCGTCGTCGCCGCGCTGGAGGCACTGGACCTGCGGGTCGAGCCGTCGCCGTTCCGCCGCGGGACGATGGCCTGCACCGGCATCGAGTTCTGCAAGCTGGCCATCGTCGAGACGAAGGCGCGCGGCGCCTCGCTGATCGACGAGCTGGAGCGCCGCCTGCCGGAGTTCGCCGAGCCGCTGACCATCAACATCAACGGCTGCCCGAACGCCTGCGCCCGTATCCAGGTGGCGGACATCGGTCTCAAGGGCCAGCTGGTCCTGGACGACGACGGCAACCAGGTGGAGGGCTACCAGGTCCACCTGGGCGGCGCACTCGGCCTGGAGGCCGGCTTCGGCCGCAAGGTCCGCGGCCTCAAGGTCACCGCGGCCGGTCTGCCCGACTACGTCGAGCGGGTCGTCACGCGCTTCCAGGAGCAGCGCGGGGACGGCGAGCGCTTCGCCGCGTGGGTGACCCGTGCGAAGGACGAGGACCTCTCGTGAGCGAGCGCGCGGCCCCGTTCCACTGCCCGTACTGCGGTGACGAGGACCTGTTTCCGAACGAGACGGGTCACGGCGCCTGGGAATGCAGGGCCTGCAACCGAGCCTTCCAGCTGAAGTACCTCGGGCTGCTGGCCCGGGGCGTTCAGTCCGATACCGCTGGAGGGGACCAGATATGACGACGAGTCAGGCAGTGGAGACGCGCGACCTCAAGGCGCTGGCCGAGCAGGCGGGCCGGGACCTGGAGGACGCGTCCCCGCTGGAGATCCTCACGTGGGCGGCCGAGACCTTCGGCAAGAAGTTCGCCGTGACCTCGTCCATGGAGGACGCGGTGGTCGCCCACCTGGCCTCCCGCGCCTTCCCCGGCGTGGACGTGGTCTTCCTCGACACGGGCTACCACTTCGAGGAGACCATCGGCACCCGCGACGCGGTCGAGGCCGTGATGGACGTCAACGTCATCACGCTCACGCCGCGCCAGTCGGTGGCCGAGCAGGACGCGCAGTACGGCCCGAAGCTGCACGACCGCGACCCCGACCTGTGCTGCGCGCTGCGCAAGGTCAAGCCTCTGGAAGACGGTCTGACCGCGTACGAGGCGTGGGCGACGGGCCTGCGCCGCGACGAGTCCCCCACCCGGGCGAACACCCCCGTGGTCGGCTGGGACGAGAAGCGGCAGAAGGTCAAGGTCTCCCCGATCGCCCGCTGGACGCAGGACGACGTGGACGCGTACGTCGCGGAACACGGTGTCCTGACCAACCCGCTGCTGATGGACGGCTACGCCTCGGTCGGCTGCGCGCCCTGCACCCGCCGTGTCGCGCAGGGCGAGGACGCGCGGGCCGGCCGCTGGGCCGGACGGGCCAAGACCGAGTGCGGACTGCACGGCTGATGACCGATATCGAAGAACCGCTTCTCAAAGAACCGACGGAGACGAGAACGATGAGCGTGAGCGACCAGGGCGCCACCGTGTGGCTGACCGGGCTGCCGAGCGCGGGCAAGACCACCATCGCCCACGCGCTGGCCGAGCGGCTGCGCGCCGAGGGCCACCGCGTGGAGGTCCTCGACGGCGACGAGATCCGCGAGTTCCTCTCCGCCGGCCTGGGCTTCACCCGGGAGGACCGCCACACCAACGTGCAGCGGATCGGGTTCGTCGCCGAACTCCTCGCGAGCAACGGCGTCAAGGCGCTCGTGCCGGTGATCGCGCCGTTCGCGGACAGCCGCGAGGCCGTCCGCAAGCGGCACGCCGCCGAGGGCACCTCGTACCTGGAGGTCCACGTGGCCACCCCGGTCGAGGTCTGCTCCGAGCGTGACGTGAAGGGCCTGTACGCCAAGCAGGCGGCGGGCGAGATCTCCGGTCTGACCGGCGTCGACGACCCGTACGAGGCTCCGGAGTCCCCGGACCTGCGCATCGAGTCGCACACGCAGACCGTGCAGGAGTCGGCCTCGGCCCTGCACGCGCTGCTCACCGAGAGGGGTCTGGCATGACGGCCACCGTCGCTCACCTGCACGAAGAGACCGACGCGCCCTACGCGCTGTCGCACCTCGACGCCCTCGAATCGGAGGCCGTGCACATCTTCCGCGAGGTGGCGGGCGAGTTCGAGAAGCCGGTGGTCCTGTTCTCCGGCGGCAAGGACTCCATCGTGATGCTGCACCTGGCGCTGAAGGCGTTCGCGCCGGCGCCGGTGCCGTTCACGCTGCTGCACGTCGACACCGGGCACAACTTCCCCGAGGTCCTCGACTACCGCGACCGGGCCGTGGCGAAGCACAACCTCCGCCTGCACGTGGCCTCCGTCCAGGAGTACATCGACGCCGGGAAGCTGCGCGAGCGCCCCGACGGCGTCCGCAACCCGCTGCAGACCGTCCCGCTCACGGAGGCGATCCAGAGCCTCAAGTTCGACGCCGTGTTCGGCGGTGGCCGCCGCGACGAGGAGAAGGCCCGGGCCAAGGAGCGCGTCTTCTCCCTGCGCGACGAGTTCTCCCAGTGGGACCCGCGCCGCCAGCGCCCCGAGCTGTGGCAGCTCTACAACGGCCGCCACGCGCCGGGCGAGCACGTGCGCGTGTTCCCGCTGTCCAACTGGACCGAGCTGGACGTGTGGCAGTACATCGCCCGCGAGGGCATCGAGCTGCCGGAGATCTACTTCGCCCACGAGCGCGAGGTGTTCCAACGCAACGGCATGTGGCTGACGGCCGGCGAGTGGGGCGGTCCCAAGGAGGGCGAGACCACCGAGACCCGCCTCATCCGCTACCGCACCGTCGGTGACATGTCCTGCACCGGTGCCGTCGACTCCGACGCCACCACGCTGGACGCCGTGATCACCGAGATCGCCGCCTCCCGGCTCACCGAGCGGGGTGCGACCCGCGCCGACGACAAGATGTCCGAGGCCGCGATGGAAGACCGCAAGCGCGAAGGGTACTTCTAGAAATGACCTCCACCACCGAGCAGGGCGCCCACCTGGCGGACCTCGCAGCGACCACGCTGCTGCGCTTCGCGACCGCCGGTTCCGTCGACGACGGCAAGTCCACGCTGGTCGGACGACTCCTGCACGACTCCAAGTCGGTCCTGACGGACCAGCTGGAAGCGGTCGAGCGGGTGTCGGCCGACCGCGGCCAGGACGCCCCCGACCTGGCGCTGCTCACCGACGGCCTGCGGGCCGAGCGGGAGCAGGGCATCACCATCGACGTCGCGTACCGCTACTTCGCCACCACCCGGCGCCGGTTCATCCTCGCCGACACCCCGGGGCACGTGCAGTACACCCGGAACATGGTCACCGGCGCCTCCACCGCCGACCTGGCCGTGGTCCTGGTCGACGCCCGCAACGGCGTGATCGAGCAGACCCGCCGGCACGCCGCCGTCGCGGCCCTGCTGCGGGTCCCGCACGTGGTCCTGGCCGTCAACAAGATGGACCTGGTGGGCTACGAGGAGTCGGTCTTCGCGTCGATCGCCGAGGAGTTCACCGCGTACGCCTCGGACCTGGGCGTCCCGGAGATCACCGCGATCCCGATCTCGGCGCTCGCCGGCGACAACGTGGTCGAGCCGTCCGCCCACATGGACTGGTACGGCGGCCCGACGGTGCTGGAGCACCTGGAGACCGTCCCGGTCAGCCACGACCTCACCGCCTGCCCGGCACGTTTCCCGGTGCAGTACGTGATCCGCCCGCAGACCGCCGAGCACCCCGACTACCGCGGCTACGCCGGACAGATCGCCTCCGGCGTGCTGCGCGTCGGCGAGGCCGTCACCGTCCTGCCCTCGGGCCGTACCTCGGTCATCGCCGGGATCGACGCGCTCGGCCAGTCGGTGGACATCGCCTGGGCCCCGCAGTCGGTGACGGTCCGTCTGGCGGACGACATCGACATCTCCCGCGGCGATCTGATCGCGCCGTCCGCGAGCGCCCCGGCCACCACGCAGGACGTCGTCGCCACCGTCTGCCACGTGGCCGACCAGCCGCTGGCCGTCGGCGCGCGGGTGCTGCTCAAGCACACCACGCGCACGGTCAAGGCGATCGTCAAGGAGATCCCCTCGCGGCTGACCCTGGACGACCTGTCCCAGCACCCGAACCCCGGGCAGCTGGTGGCCAACGACATCGGCCGCGTCGTCGTACGGACCGCGGAGCCGCTCGCGCTCGACGCGTACGCCGACTCGCGCCGCACCGGGTCCTTCCTGCTGATCGACCCGGCCGACGGAACGACCCTGGCGGCGGGCATGGCCGGCGAGTCCTTCGCCTCGAAGGCCGCCGAACGGGCGGTCCAGGGCGATGACGAAGGGTGGGACTTCTAACCATGTCCTGCGACATCTACTCCACCTTCGCCAAGGAAGGCGGCCGCGTAGGCAGCGGCCGCCTCGGCAGCGGCCAGGGAGGGGTGGCGCGATGTGCGCGATGACGTACGCGCACCGCATGCGCGCCCTCACCCCCCACGAGCCGTACCCGACCCTGCTCCACAGACGAAGACCTGCGTCATGAGATGACGCTGTGAGAGGAAACCCTCCGTGCCTGCCACCGGTATCACCAGCAAGTCCCTGCACCGCGGTATCGCCGCCGCTGCCGCCCTGCCGCTCCTGATCGGCGCGCTCGCCTCGTGCGGCTACGGCTCGCAGGCCGAGAAGGACGACGCGAACACGTCGGCCGCCCCCGCCGCCGGCGCGAAGAAGCTCTCCGCCCCCGAGGTCCGCATCGGGTACTTCCCGAACCTGACGCACGCCACCGCGCTGGTCGGCATCCAGGAGGGCCTGATCGCCAAGGAGCTCGGCGGCACCGCGATCAAGCCGCAGACCTTCAACGCCGGCCCGTCCGAGATCGAAGCCCTCAACGGCGGCTCTCTCGACATCGGGTTCGTCGGCCCCTCGCCGTCGATCAACGGCTACGTGAAGTCCAAGAGCAGCAACCTGCGGATCATCTCGGGCTCCGCCTCCGGCGGCGTGAAGCTCGTCGTGAACCCGGACAAGATCAAGACCCTGGACGACCTCAAGGGCAAGAAGATCGCCACCCCGCAGAAGGGGAACACGCAGGACGTCGCGTTCCTCAACTGGATCTCCGAGAAGGGCTGGAAGGTCGACCCGGAGTCCGGCAAGGGTGACGTCTCCGTCGTCCGCACGGACAACAAGGTGACCCCGGACGCCTTCAAGCAGGGCTCGATCGACGGAGCCTGGGTTCCCGAGCCGACCGCGTCCAAGCTCGTCTCCGACGGCGCCTCGATCCTCCTCGACGAGACCGACCTGTGGCCCGACAAGAAGTTCGTGATCACGAACGTCATCGTGTCGCAGAAGTTCCTCAAGGAGCACCCGGACGTCGTCGAGGCCGTGCTGCGCGGCACGGTGAAGACGAACGAGTGGATCAACGCCAACCCGGACAAGGCGAAGGCCTCCGCCAACGCGGCGCTCAAGACGCTCGGCGGCAAGGAGCTGGAGCCCGCGGTCATCGACCCGGCCTGGAAGAGCATCCTCGTCACCGACGACCCGCTGGCCACCACGTTGAAGACCGAGTCCGACTGGGCGGTCAAGGCCAAGCTCATCGAGCAGCCCGACCTCGCCGGCATCTACGACCTGTCGCTCCTGAACAAGGTCCTCAAGGCGGCCGGCAAGCCCGAGGTCTCCGACGCCGGTCTCGGCGCCAAGTAACCCCCCGCACGCACGAACCCCAGGAGGTGACGACCATGGCCACCACACTCGCCAAGGCTGCCGAGGGCACGGTAGCGGAGCAGACGCACGCCGCCCGCATCGAGCACGTCTCGAAGTCCTTCTCCGGTCCGGCCGGATCGCAGCTCGTCCTGGACGACATCAGCCTCGATGTCGCGCCCGGCGAGTTCGTCACCATCCTGGGGGCCTCGGGGTGCGGCAAGTCCACCCTGCTGAACCTGGTCGCCGGACTCGACGAGCCCACCGCCGGCTCGATCGAGACCGCCGGCCGGCCCGCCCTGATGTTCCAGGAGCACGCCCTCTTCCCGTGGCTCACCGCGGGCAAGAACATCGAACTCGCCCTGCGCCTGCGCGGGGTGGCCAAGGCCGACCGCAAGCCCGAGGCCGAACGCCTGCTGGAGCTGGTCCGCCTCGGCGGCGCCTACGGCAAGCGCGTCCACGAGCTGTCCGGCGGCATGCGCCAGCGCGTCGCCCTGGCCCGGGCGCTGGCCCAGGACAGCCGGCTCCTGCTGATGGACGAGCCGTTCGCGGCGCTGGACGCCATCACGCGTGACGTCCTCCACGGCGAGCTCACCCGCATCTGGGCCGAGACGGACGTCTCCGTGCTCTTCGTCACGCACAACGTGCGCGAGGCCGTGCGCCTCGCCCAGCGCGTGGTCCTCCTCTCCTCCCGGCCCGGCCGGGTCGCGAAGGAATGGACCGTGGACATCCCGCAGCCGCGCCGCATCGAGGACGCGGACGTCGCGGAGCTGTCCGTCGAGATCACTGAACACCTGCGTGGGGAGATCCGCCGCCATGGCCAGCACTGACACCACCCTGAAGGCCAAGGACAAGAGCGACGACCTGGCGGGCCTGGAGGCCGGCCTGGACGCCCTCGACGCGGTCCAGACCCACCGCACCCCGGCCCGCGAGGTCTTCGTCAAGAAGGTCCTCCCGCCGTTCATCGCCGTGGGCCTGGTGCTCCTGGTGTGGCAGGTCCTCGTCGCGGCGAAGGTCACCGACCCGACGAAGCTCCCGCCGCTGTCCGCGGTCTGGGACAGCCTGTCCGAGATGTGGCTCAAGGGCACCCTGCTGGAGGTCATCTGGACCAGCGTCTCCCGCGGTCTGCTCGGCTTCCTGCTCGCCCTGGCCATCGGCACGCCGCTCGGACTGGTCGTCGCCCGCGTCAAGTTCGTCCGCGCCGCGATCGGGCCCATCCTCCAGGGCCTGCAGTCCCTGCCCTCGGTCGCCTGGGTGCCTCCGGCCGTGCTCTGGTTCGGCCTCAACGACGCCATGATGTACACGGTGATCCTGCTCGGCGCGGTCCCGTCCATCGCCAACGGCCTCGTCTCCGGCATCGACCAGGTGCCGCCGCTGTTCCTGCGGGCGGGCCGCACGCTGGGTGCCACCGGCCTGCGCGGGGCCCGGCACGTGGTCATGCCGGCCGCCCTGCCGGGCTACCTCGCCGGGCTGAAGCAGGGCTGGGCCTTCTCCTGGCGCTCGCTCATGGCCGCCGAGATCATCGCCAGCTCCCCCGACCTGGGCCTGGGCCTGGGCCAGTTGCTGGAGAACGGCCGCAACAACATCGACCTGCCGGGCGTGTTCCTCGCGATCATCCTGATCCTCGTGGTCGGCATCGCCATCGACCTGCTGATCTTCAGCCCGGTCGAGCGGTGGGTGCTGCGCAGCCGCGGCCTGCTGGTCAAGAGCTGAGTCCCGTGTTCCGCGCCCCCGCCCCCGCCCCCGCCCTCCTCGTCATCGCCCACGGCAGCCGCGACCCGCGGCACGCGGCGACCGTGCACGCCCTCACCCGGCGGGTGCGGGCGCTGCGGCCGGGGCTGCGGGTGGAGACGGCCTTCCTGGACTTCGACACCCCGACGGTGGCGCAGGTGACGTCCGACCTGTACCGGTCCGGCGTTCGGGAGGTCGTGGCCCTCCCGCTGCTCCTGACGCGGGCGTTCCACGCGAAGTCCGACGTACCCGCGGTGCTGGCCGAAGCCACGTCCCGGCTGCCGGACCTCTCGGTCCGGATCGCGGACGTCCTGGGCCCGTCCCCGCTGCTGGTCGGCGCCCTGGAGCGCCGCCTCGCGGAAGCGGGCCTCACCCCGGCGGACCGCGCCACCACCGGCGTGGTGCTCGCGTCCGCCGGTTCCTCTGACCCGGAGGCGATCGCAGTGATCGCTGAAATCGCGCGGGAGTGGCGGCACACCGGTTGGTGCGCCGTGCGACCTGCGTTCGCCTCCGCTTCGCTGCCCCGTACGGAGGACGCCGTACGGGCCCTGCGCGCGCAGGGGGTGCGCCGGGTGGCGGTGGCCCCGTACGTCATCGCCCCCGGGCGCCTCCCCGACCGCATCGTGGCGGGCGCGGAAACCGCCGGGGCGGACCTCGTGTCCGCCGTCCTCGGCGCGGCGCCGGAACTGGCCCGCCTCCTCCTCCACCGCTACGACACGGCCCCCCTCGGCGTGCCCCTGCTCGCCGCAGCCTGATCCCTGCTCCACCGCCGCCCGCAGCCACGGGCCCGTCGGCCGGTGCACGGGGTCCGCGGCCCGGAGCACCGGCTCTCCGGGTCGCTCAGGTCCGGGCCGCCGCTTCGTCGGCCAGGGCCGTCAGGTCGTCGATCGACATCGCCCCCGGTGGCAGGCCCTCCCGGGCGAAGATGTTCGCCGCGTGGCGCAGCGTGTCGTTCACCGGGGTCGGCACTCCGTGGAGGCGCCCCAGCAGCGAGATCTCCCCGTTGAGGTAGTCCGCCTCGATGGAGCCCGTGCCCCGCTGCAGGGACTGCCAGGAGGAACCGCCCCGCAGGACCGGAGGATGGTCGACCTTGCCGTCGCGGGCCGCCGCCTGTTCCGCGTCGGAGGCGTAGGCGATGCCCGCCGCCCCGAGTGCGGCTCGCCCCTCCTGCTGCGCGCGCACCAGCAGCGCCGCCTTCGCCGGGTGCGGTTCGGGGCCGGTCGTCGCCTGGATGGCGTTGCCCAGGTTCCCCAGCAGCTTCGCGTACTTCCACCGCATGACGTCCTCGACGACCGGCGCCGCGAAGCCGGACTTCTCCAGGTCGGCCGCGATCCGCCGGGCCCGTGCGTCCGCTCCCCCGGACGCCAGCCCGATGTGCAGGATGCCGGTCAGCGGCGCGCACAGCGCGGACACCGCCCCCGGCTCCAGGAAGGTGGCGGGCAGCCATACGCACACCCCGTACACGCGGGCGAAGCGGCGCAGGGCGAGCCGCTCGCTCTCCACGCCGTTCTGCGCGCACAGGACCGGCAGCCGCTGCGCCGCCGTTCCGCCGCCCGCCACTTCCGCGTCGCCCCACGCGTCGAGCGCGACGATCGCGTCCTGGGTCTTCACGGCCAGCAGCAGGACGTCGTCCGGTCGCAGTTCACCGAGTTCGGCCGGGCCGGTGACCACGGGGATCCGGTGTACCCGGGCGCCGTCCGCGGTCGTGAGCCGCAGCCCGTCCGCCGTGAGGGCCTCCGCGTGGGCGCCGCGCGCGACGAGGACGACCTCGGCGCCCGCCTCCGCCAGCCGTCCGCCGATGGTCGCGCCGATCGCCCCGGCGCCGATGATGATGTAACGCATGGCCAGGAGCCTGGCACACCCGGCGTCCTACGTGTCGGTCGGGGCACGGTGGAAACCGTGTCCCCACTCTGCGGGCGCCGATCCGACCGTCCTCGACGCGCCCGGTCGGCAGGGCGGCCGTAGGCTGGAAGTGCATGCACGGAGCGGGGAGCCCGAGTCACGTCCGCACTCCTTGCCCGAAGGGAGCCTTCGATGGCTGCCAAGAAGCGCACGTCCGCCAAGTCCGCCACCGCGCCCGGCACGCCCGCGGCCCCCGCGGCGAACGGCCAGGACGAGCTGATCACCTCGCTCAAGCATTTCATCCGTACCCGCGGGTCGAGCTACCTCAGCGACCCGAACGTGTCCTCGATCGGCATCGGCTACAAGGAGAAGAACGGCAAACGCAGCAAGGAACTGGCGTTGCAGTTCACGGTGGACAGCAAGGTCGGGCCCGAGGGCGTACGCGACGTGGGGAGCGTCGAGATACCTCCCGTCATCGACATAGGCGGCGGGGTGAAGGTGCCGACGGACGTCGTGCAGCGCAGCTACAAGCCGCACTTCCTGGTGGTGGCCGAGGCGGAGACGCCCGCGCGGCAGAAGCGCGTCGACCCGGTCCGTCCCGGGGTGAGCGTCGGCAACGTCAAGGTGGGCGCCGGCACCCTCGGCTGCATCGTCTTCGACAAGAACGACGGCACGACCTGCGTACTGAGCAACTGGCACGTCCTGAACGGTCGCAAGGGCGTCATCGGTGACGAGGTCGTACAGCCCGGGACCACCGACGACAGCCGGATCGCGCTGAACCGGCTCGGCACGCTGCGGCGCTCCCACCTCGGCCGGGTCGGCGACTGCGCCGTTTCGAGCATCACCGAACGCGACTTCGACACCTCCATCCTCGACCTCGGGGTCACCCCGGCGAAGCTGGGCGAGCCACAGATCGACGACAAGGTCGTCAAGAGCGGGCGGACCACCGGCATCACGCACGGGGTGGTGACGCGCCCCTTCGCCAAGGTGAGCATCAACTACGGGCTGCCCGTCGGAGTACGCGAGATCGAGTGCTTCGAGATAGGGCCCGACCCCGCGCATCCGGCGGCCGGCGACGAGATCAGCCTGCCCGGCGACTCCGGATCCGCCTGGATGTTCAAAGGGCGCACCGGCAAGGCGACGGACGTACTGGCCGGTCTGCACTTCGGCGGCGAGGAGGACGGGAACCCCGAGGACCGGGCCTTGGCCTGCTTCCCCCACGCCGTCTTCGAAGAGCTGAAGATCACCCTGGAGCAGCCTCCGTCCGATTCGCTGGAGGCGCTGACCGGTTACGACCCGGGCTTCCTCGCGGTACCCGTGGGGCCCCCGCTGCTCAACCCGTCGATCAAGGGCGACGCAGTGCTGCTGGACGGCTCACCGGTCATCCCGTACACGCACTTCTCGCTGGCGTTGAGCGGGCCGCGCCGGTTCGCGATCTGGGTCGCCTGGAACATCGACGGCGGCGCGCTCAAGAAGCTCGACCGGAAGGGGATCGACTTCACGAAGGACCCGCGCCTGCCCGCCGACACCCAGGTCAGCAACGAGCTGTACAAGGGCGGTGCGAGCAACCGGCTGGACCGTGGACACATCGCGCGCCGCGCCGACCTGACCTGGGGCACGCTGCCCGAGGCGGAGAAGGCGAACCGGGACTCGTTCTTCTACAGCAACATCACTCCGCAGATGGACGACTTCAACCAGAGCAAGCGGGGCGGCCTCTGGGGGCGGCTCGAAGACGCGGTGTTCGAGGACGTGGAGGTCGACGACCTCAAGGTGAGCGCGTTCGGCGGCCCGGTCTTCCAGGACGACGACCGGGTGTTCCGGGGCGTGCGGATACCACGGGAGTTCTGGAAGGTGCTCGTCTACACGGAACAGGAGACGCTCAAGGCCAAGGCGTTCCTGCTGACGCAGAACCTGGTCCTGGCCGAATCGCTCGAACTGGACGAGTTCCGGGTGTTCCAGGTCAAGCTGAGCGAGATACAAAAGCGTGCGCACCTCCGTTTCCCCGCCGTGGTGACGAAGGCGGACTCCCTGGTCGTACCGGAGTCCGTGGAAGAGCGGGCCCCGCTGGAGAGCCTGTCCGACATCGACTGGAGCTAGTTCCGGTGGCGCTCGCGCAGGCGGCCTGAGGGGACTGGCGGGTGTCGGGGCGCCCGGCGGGTCGACTTCAGCCGGCGAACCCCGGCACCACCGGACACGGCCCTGTGCCGCCGCTGACCTCGCCCGGACCCCGGGCGGCCGGGCGGCCGGCCTCCTACTCCTGCGTCAGCGCGACGAGTTTGACGACCGTGTTCCAGTTGCGGGTCGTCGCGTCGATGCCCTTGAACACGGCGGGCTTGTAGAGGGCCTCGGCCAGTTTGGAGCGGCCCAGGCCGTCCGGGGCGTAGAGGTAGACGACCCGGTCGCCGATCCGGTACTCCTCCGGAAGGTACGCGGGCCCGTCGATCGAGGCGAACCGCTCCTCGGTCGGCTGTTCGGAGAGGAAGGTCGCGTGCAGCTGCCGGCCTTCCAGTTCGTCGGCCGGGAAGGGGCAGGCCTCGGCGACGGCCCGCAGGTAGGTCCCGTCGACCACCAGGCAGGCCACCGCGAAGCCGAAGCGGGCCTCGATCGCCCGCTCCAACTCGCGGGCCAGGGCCGCCGGGTCCTGCTTCGGGGAGGCGAAGACGGCGTTGCCGCTCTGCAGGTAGGTCTGCACCTCGGTGTGGCCGAGGCCCGTCAGGACCTCGCGCAGTTCGGCCATCAGGACCTTCTTGGCCCCGCCGACGTTGATTCCGCGCAGCAGGGCCGCGTACTTCTTCGTAGTCATGCCCGAACGATAGGACGGCGCACCGACACTGCGGGCAGTTCGGCCTCGATGAGGTCGGCGGCCCGTCGCGTGCCGCCCTCCGCGGCCATCCGGAGGCGGACGGCCTCGGCGCGCGCGGCGACCTCGGGGTCCGTGACCAGCGCGAGGACGGCCGCCCGCAGGGTCCGGGCGTCGGTCTCCTCCATCGGGACGTGTCGGGCGACGCCGAGTCCCTGGAGCACGTCGGCGTTGGTGAACTGGTCGACGGCCTGTGGGACGGCGACCATCGGGGTGCCGGTGGCAAGGCCCTCCGCGCTGCCGCCGGCGCCCGCGTGGGTGATGAAGGCGTCGGCCTGGCGCAGGACGTCCAGTTGGGGGACCCAGCGGTGGACCTCCACGTTGGCGGGGACGGCGCCCAGTTCGGCCTCGTCGGTGAACTTGCCGATCTGGAGGACGACATGCCAGTCGGGCAGGTCCCCGAAGGCCTCGATGCAGGCCCGGTAGAAGGCGGGCTGCTTGGTGAAGGTGGAGCCGAGGGAGACCAGCAGCACCTTCTTGCCGTCGGCCGCCTGCGGGCGCTGCCAGCTGCCCTGGTCGGCGCTGCGGTCGCCCTGGCAGGCCCCGACGAAGGTGTGGACGGACGCGTCCACGCGGTCGGCGTTCGGCTGGAGGGCGCGCGGGATGAGCACGATGCTGCGGCGCGGGCGGCCGACGAACCGGTCGGAGTCCTCGTCGATGCCGTGCTCTGCGAGCCAGTCCCGGAAACGGGCGTAGTACGCCCGCCCGCGCTCGGAGGCGCGCAGCGCGGCCGTCATCGGTGCCGCGACCTCCTCCTCGTACCCGGTCCAGGCGACCAGGTTCGGGGAGAGCGACACGGCGGGGACGCCCCAGCGGCGGGCGAGGACGGGCGCGGGGTAGGAGGTGATGTCGTGGATGACGAGGTCGGGCTCGTCGCCCTCGAAGGCGGCCGCGAGCTGCGGCAGTGCCTGGACGGCGTCGTTGAGGAACGGTTCGATGGTGTCGATGAGCTCGGTGCCCCAGGCCTCGGGCTCGTCGTCGGTGGGCAGGATGGAGTGCCAGATCACCGGTGTGGCACCGGTCTCCGCGATCTTCCGGGCGAAGGAGGCGGGGACCGCGTAGCTGACGCGGTGGCCGCGGGCCACGAGTTCCCGGATCACTTCGATGCTCGGGTTCACGTGCCCGTGGGCGGCGATGGAGAACATGGCGATGTGGGCGGGCTTGGCTGAGGTCATGCACCGAGCCTAACGAGACGATACGTCTCGTGCAATGAAGTTTCGATCGACCTCCCGCCACCCGTCCGCCGGCCGTACTCAGCGCTGGTAGCGGGCCAGCACCCGGTTTCCGTCCACCACCAGGCGCTCCTCAAGCTCCGGCAGGCCGATCGCCCCGCTGTAGAACTCCTGCAGGGCCGGCGTCGCGACCTTGTCCTTCCACTCCGGGTAACCGCGCACCGACTGCGCCGGCGCCGGACGCAGCTGCTCGGCCAGCGCCGCGCCCGTGGCCCAGCCCAGTTCGGGAGTGCGCAGGGCCGGGTCGGCCAGGGCCTGCGAGCCCGTGGGCAGCATCCAGTCGCCGCGGGCGAGGCGGACCATGTTGGCCGGACTGAGCAGGAAGTCGACGAATGCTGCCGCCTCCTCCTTGTACGGGCTGTCCCGGGCGATCGACAGGGTCTGCGGGCTGACGCCCTGAGCGGGGCCCTGCGGCCCGGCCGGGAGCGGCAGCACCTCCCAGGCGAAGCCCGGCGGGGCCTGCCGGACGATCTGCTGACGGTACGAGAACCCCAGCGGCACCATCGCGTACCGGCCGCCGAAGAAACCGGGCAGGGTGTCCGCGCCGCCCATCCCGAGGGTGGTCGGGGCGGCGCTGTGGTCGTCGGCGAGCTGGGCCCGGATGGTGGAGGGGACGACAGCGTCGCCCTCGGTCCAACGGATCGCGACCTTCCCGTCGCCGTCGCGGTGGAAGAGCCGGCCGCCCGCGGACAGGCCGAGGTTGAGGGTGGCGGAGACGGGGTCCTTGAGCGGCCAGGCCACCCCGTACCGCCCGTCGCTGGTGAGCCGCTCGGCAGCCGTACGGAACTCCGCCCAGCTCCACGGGGCTTCGGGGGTCGGTATGCGCACCCCGGAGGCGCGCAGCAGCCCGCTGTCGGCCATCAGGACGCGGGGTTCTTGGAGGAAGGGCACCCCGTAGATCCCGGATCCGATGGTGGTGCTCTCCCAGCTGCGGGCGGGGATGTCGCCCTTGAGCCGGTCGGAGAGCAGCGGCCGCAGGTCGGCGAGGTAGCCGGAGTACGCGAAGTCGGCGAGGTCGTCGGAGGCGTCGTGGATGACGTCGGGAGCCTCGCCGCCGGCGAAGGAGGTCAGCAGCTGGTCGTGGACGCTGCTCCAGCTGCCCTGGACGTACTCGACCCGGATGCGGGGGTGCGTGGCGTTCCACTCGGCGACCAGGGACTTGTTGGCGTCGACGGACTCCTGCTGCCAGGCGAGGGACTGGAAGCGCAGGGTGATCCTCCCGAGGCGGTCCGGCCCGTCGCCGGGCTCGGAGCAGCCGCTGGCCAACCCGGCCAACAGGATCAGCGCCGCGAGGGCCGGGCGCAGGGCGGAACGCAGCATCAGCTCTTCACCGCCCCTGCGAGCATGCCGCCCGTGATGCGCTTCTGGATGACCGCGAAGACCACCAGCGACGGCAGGGTCGCGAGGAGGGCCGCGGCGGCGAGCGGGCCGAGGTCGGCGGCCCCTTCCGCGCCGAGGAAATGGGTCAGGACGACCGGCAGGGTCTGTTGCTCCGGGGTCTTGAGGAGGACGAGCGCGAAGAAGAACTCGTTCCACGCGGTGATGAAGGCGAAGAGCGCGGTGGCCACGATCCCCGGAGCGAGCAGGGGCGCGACGACGGAGACGAGGGTGCGCAGCCGGCCGGCGCCGTCCACGGCCGCCGCCTCCTCCAGTTCGGGCGGCACGGCCCGGACGTACCCGACGAGCATCCACAGCGCGAACGGCAGCGACCACACGACGTAGACGAGCACCAGGCCGGGCAGCGAGTTGATCAGGTGCAGCTGTTTGAGGACCAGGAACAGCGGGATGATCACCAGCACGAAAGGGAAGGCCTGGCCGACCACGACCCATGCGGTGACCGCGGCCGACAGCCTCCCCCGGCGCCGGGCCAGGACGAAGGCCGCCGGGGTGGCCAGGAGCACCGCGGCCACGGCGGCGCACACGGCGGCGAGGAGACTGTTGAACCCGGCGTGCAGCAGAGGCTGTTCGGCGAAGGCCTGGCGGAAGTTGCCGAGGGTCGGGTCCTTCGGGAGCCAGGTGGGGTGCAGGCTGCCGAGCTCACGCGGGGGCTTGAAGGCGGTGGAGACCAGCCAGAGGAAGGGCAGGGCGAGGAAGGCCAGGTAGCCGGCGAGCGCCAGGTACTGGCCGGCCCGGGCTGCCCGGCCCGCTCGTGCGGGGCTGCGCGTACGGGTGTTCCCCTGCGCGGCGTTCGCGGAGTTCACTGCGCTTCCCCTCCCGTGAGCCGGCCCGCGAGGTACACGGCGAGGAGGACGGAGACCACCGCGACCATCACGCAGCCCATCGCGGCGGCGTACCCGAACTGGCCGTAGCGGAAGGCCTCCTCGTACGCGAAGAGCATGGGCAGCCGGGTACGTCCGCCGGGCCCGCCGCCGGTCAGCACGTACACCAGGGCGAACGCGTTGAAGTTCCAGATGAAGGCGAGGGCGGAGACCGACAGGGCGACGGGCCGCAGCGCCGGCCAGGTCACGGTCAGGAAGCGGCGCCAGGATCCGGCCCCGTCGAGGGAGGCGGCCTCGTGCAGTTCGTGCGGGGTGTTCTGGAGGCCGGCGAGCAGGACGACGGTGGTCTGCGGCATGCCCGCCCAGATGCCGACGAGGACGACGGCGGGCAGGGCGGTGGCCAGGCCGGCCAGCCAGTCGGTGTCCCCGGCGAGGCCCAGCCCGGACAGGGTCTCGTTGAGGATCCCGGCGTCGGGGTGGTAGACGAGCCGCCACATGATGGCGACGACGACCTCGGGCATGGCCCAGGGGATGATCGCGAGCGCCCGGGCCAGGCCGCGCAGCCGCAGCTGCTGGTTGAGCAGGAGGGCGAGGCCCAGGGCGAGCAGGAACTGCGGCACGGTGACGCCGACGGCCCACAGCAGACCGATCCGGAAGGACTCGCGGAACAGCCGGTCGTGGAGCAGGTCCTGGAAGTTCAGCACGCCGGCCCATCGAGTCGCCGCGGTCCGGCCCGACTGGGAGTCGGTGAAGGCGAGGCCGATGCCGTAGAGGAGCGGGCCGACGCTGAGCAGCAGGATCGGGATCAGCGCGGGCAGGACCAGGAACCACGCCCCGTGATCGGCCCGGCGGTGCCGGGTGGCGGCCGACGTCGTGGCCACATGGCCCCCTTACGGGTGGATCATCCGCATCCGGCTCGGTCATCGTGCGCAGGGCCTGATGGCACGTCAAGGCGCTGCGCACCGGGATGCGAGACTTGGCGGATTCACGACGATCCGCATCCGGAGAGACGGCATGGACGAGGCGCAGGCCCGGAACGTACTGACGGAGGCGGGCTTCACACGGCCGGCCGCCCTGCTGGCGCTGGGCGAGAACGCGGTGTTCGCGGCCGGCGACCTGGTGGTGAAGGTAGGCCGGGAGGCGGCGCTGCTGGAGCGGGCCGAGCGGGAACTCGCGGTCGCGGGCTGGCTCGAACGGGCCGGGATCCCGGCGGCCCGTGCGGCCGAGCCGAAGCCGCGGCTGGTGGCGGGGCACCCGGTGACGGTGTGGCACCGTCTGGCGGATGCGGTCCGCCAGGCCGGTCCCGAGGACCTGGCGGGGCTGCTGCGGCAGATCCACGCCCTCCCGGCGGCGCCGTTCGCGCTGCCGGCGCGGGACCTGCTGGGCGGGGTCGAGCGTTGGCTCCGGCTGGCGGGCGAGGCGGTCGACCCGGCCGACGCGGCGTACCTGCGGGCCCGGCGCGACGCGTACGCCGGCGAGGTGGCCTCGCTCACCCCGCACCTGCCGCCGGGCCCGATCCACGGCGACGCGCTCCCCCGCAACGTCCACGTGGGTCCGGACGGGCCGGTCCTGGTGGACCTGGAGACCGTCTCGGCCGATCTGCGCGAGCACGACCTGGTGGTGATGGCCCTGGCCCGAGACCGGTACGGGCTGCCGGCACCGTCGTACGAGGCCTTCGTGGCGGAGTACGGCTGGGACGTGCGTGACTGGGAGGGCTGCACGGTGCTGCGCGGTGCGCGCGAGACGGCCAGCTGTGCCTGGGTCGCCCAGCACGCCCCGACCAACCCGAAGGCCCTGGCGGAATTCCGCCGCCGGGTCGCCTCCCTGCGCGACGGCGACCCGGAAATGCGGTGGCACGCCTTCTAGTCCCGTACTTCGCGGGTCGTTGATTCGTATGGTGTGACCGGTCCGGGAGTGTCCCGGACCGGTGGTGTGGCGTTGGTCCGGGTGTGTCGATGACTTCCCGGTCCCCGCGGCCACGGTCTCAGCGCCAGCGCTTTGAGTGCGTGGTGACATCCGTGGTGGAGAAGCGTCTGGGCGCTCTGCCTGTCGCTGCCGAGTTTCTGCGCCGGCTGGATGTTGCCGGGGTCGTCGATGAGGTGTGTCCGGGCGGCGCGAGCGCCCATCTGACCCACGGACAGGTCATCGAGGCACTGGTGGCCAACCGGCTGACCTCGCCCGCACCGCTGGTGCGGATCGGGGACTGGGCCCGCACCTGGGCGGTGGAGGAGGTCTTCGGCATCACACCGGACCTGCTCAACGACGACCGTCTAGCCGGCGCGCTGGACGCGATCGCCCCGAAGCTGGAGGTCATCGCGGGCACCGTCGGTGCCCGGGCCATCACTGAGTTCGGGATCGACGTCTCCCGGCTGCACTGGGACATGACCAGCATGTCCGTCCATGGCGCCTTCCCCGCCGATGACCAGGACGAGCGGTACCCGCTCATCGCCTGCAACGGGCATCCCAAAGACCGGCGCCTGGACCTGAAACAGGTCCAGGCCGGGCTCGCGGTGTCCGCCGACGGCGGTATCCCCGTGCACTCCCGGGTCTTCGACGGCGCCGCGGCCGAGGTCAGCCAGGTCGTCGGAGCGATGAAAGACCTCAAAGCGATGGCCGGCACCCACGAGTTCTTGATGGTCGCCGACTCCAAGCTGGTGTCCTACTCCAACATCACCGCCCTGCTTCAGGCCGGGGTGGAGTTCATCGCGCCCGTCCCGGCCGCGCAGATCAAGGACGAGTTCTACGCAGTCCTGGATCCTGAGGAGGCACAGCCCGTCGACTGGGTGCCCGCGCGGGACGAGAGGAAACCGGGGGCGGAACGGGAGACCTACCGGGTCCTGGAAGACGTTCATACGCTGACCGGCCGCCGCAAGAGCGATCCACTGCTGACCGTGCGCCGGATCCTGGTCCATTCCACCGCCGTCGCGGCCGGCCAGCAGGCGGCCCGACATCACACAAACCCGCTGGCCACAGACCTGAAACAGTCACCCGCGAAGTACGGGTCTAGTGAGGAGCTGTCCGGGCGATCACGTGTGGAGCCAGATGGCGAGGGCTGCCGCGAGCCGCTCGCCGCGGGGGAGCCCTCCCGCAGGCGGGCGCCCTGACTGCCGTGTCCTCCGGGATCGTGTACCAGGTGCGGTGGCTGCGCGGGTGGTCGTGGCACGGTCCGTTGCTGTGGCCTTGTCGGCTGCCGGGCTGCCGGGCGTCTTTCGGGGTCCGCGGGCTCGGGACGTGGAACGCGGGCCTTCTCCAGCACGAGCTCGAACTGGGTGAGTCCACCCGACGCCCGGGCCGGCGGTAGTCACATGATCGGGCGAACAGGTCCGGTGCGGGCCGCCCGGGGCAACCCGCACGTGTCGTGCGGCGCCGGCGCCGGCCGCAGCGCGCCGGCATCCCCGGCTCAGGGCGCGGTGGCTTCCCAGGCCGCCTCGATCATCCGGAAGACCTCGTCCACCGTGGCCCCGGGATCGTCCGCCCGGCAGGCCAGCGCGTAAGCGTCGATGGCGAACCGCGCGGTCGCCCGGCAGGCCGTCGCACTCCGGGACAGGTGGGGATCGGCGGCCAGCGCCACTGCCAGCGCCTGCGCGTGACGCAGGCTCATCGACTCCTCGTATTCCCGCAGGGCGGGCGATCCCTCGATCATGCGTCGGACGGGGGCACTGCCCTCCGCCGTGCAGTGCCGCACCAGGGACTGGACCTCGCGGTGCAGCGACGGGATGAGCGGCTCGTGCGGAGGTCGGTCGGACACCGCCCGCGTGAGGCGCTGCTCGAAGTCCTGATCGCGCTCGAACACCAGGGCCTCTTTTGAGGCGAAGTGGGCGAAGACGGTGGTGACGGCCACGTCGGCCTCGGCCGCCACGTCACGGATGCCCACGGAGTCGTACCCGCGCTCCAGGAAGAGGCGCAGCGCGGTGTCAGCGATCTTCTGACGGGTCGCGGCCTTCTTGCGTTCGCGGCGTCCGGACGGCTCGATCATGCCCTGACACTATCAGGTATGAATCCATATCCGTTGTGAAACCCTAACCGTTAGGGCTATCTTCGGCCCATGAGGAAAATCAGTTTCGCCGAGTTCGGCGGTCCCGAGGTCCTGCAACTGGTGGAAGCCGAGGAGCCCCACGCGGGCCCCGGTCGGATACGCA
Source organism: Streptomyces sp. NBC_00597 (assembly GCF_041431095.1). Classification (GTDB taxonomy): domain Bacteria; phylum Actinomycetota; class Actinomycetes; order Streptomycetales; family Streptomycetaceae; genus Streptomyces. The sequence continues at coordinate 484,979 of NZ_CP107757.1, read as the reverse complement.
TCGCCGTACGGGCGGCGGGTGTCAATCCCGTCGACTGGAGGATCCGGGAGGGCCAGGTCCTGGGAGCCCATCCGGTCGAGCTGCCCGCCGGGGTCGGACTGGACGCCGCCGGGGTGGTGGATGAGGTCGGCGAGGACGTCGAGGGGGTCGACGTCGGCGACCGCGTGTTCGGCGAAGGCGCCGACACGTACGCCGAATTCGCCGTGCTGTCGGCCTGGGCCCGGATGCCCGAGGGACTGGCTTTCGAGGAGGCGGCCGGTTACCCGTCGGTGGTGGAGACCGCGCTGCGCATCATCCGCGAGGTCGGCGTGCAGTCCGGCCAGACGCTGCTGGTCAGCGGCGCGTCCGGCGGCGTCGGGTCGGCGGTGCTGCAGATCGCCCGTGCGCGCGGCATCACGGTGATCGGCACGGCCGGGGCTGCGAACCAGGACTACCTGCGCGGCCTGGGCGCCCTCGCCACGACCTACAACGAGGGCTGGGTCGAACGGGTGCGGCACCTGGGCCGGGTCGACGCGGCCCTCGACCTGGCCGGCTCGGGCGTGATCCGCGAACTCGTCGAGCTGACCGGGGACCCGCGCAAGGTCATCTCCATCGCCGACCTCGGTGCGCCGCAGCTGGGCGTCCGGTTCTCCGGCGTGGCCGGGAGCGTGCCGGACGCGCTCGCCGAGGCCGTCGACCTCATCTCCCGGGGCAGGCTCCACATCCCGGTCGAGAAGTCGTACTCGCTCACCGAGGCAGCGGCTGCGCACACCGACAGTCGCGCCGGCCACACCCGGGGGCGCCGGGTCCTGGTCGTCTGAGCCGCGGCCCGCCCGGCTTCCCGCGCCGAACGGCCGGTCACCAGCGGGTGGTGAAGCGGCGTCGGACGAATCCGGGGCGGCTGCGCCTCGCCCACCAGGGCGACCGCGGCGCCCTCCGCCCAAGGTCATCCGCCCCGCCCGGACCCCTGTGGATACAGCGAGGAGTGGCCCGCGTAGGGGAGCCGGCCCTGCCGCTCAGGCCGTGGCCGGCAGCAGGCTCCGCAGCGGCCACGCCGGATCGATCACCGCGTCGGGGGTGCCCTGGCGGCGCAGGTACGACTGGAAGTCGCGGGCCCAGCGCTCGTGCCAGCCGCCCTGGCGGGCGTGCAGATCGGCCGGGGTGAGCGCCGCCACCTCCGGGTGGCGGGCGGCTATCGCGCGGGCCACGTGCACCGCGGCCAGTGCGTCCGCTCCCGCGTCGTGCGCGGTGTCCAGGGTGACCCCGTACACCCCGCACACCGCCTCCAGGGTCCGCTTGCCGCGCCGGTAGCGGTCCACGGCCCGGTCGATCGTCAGCGGGTCCACCACCGGCCCGGTCTGCGCCCCGCCCAGCCGGTCGGCCAGCGACGGCAGGCCGTGCCGGGCCAGCTCGGCCGTCAACAGGGTCAGGTCGAAGGCCGCGTTGTATGCGACGACCACCGCTCCGCGGCGCCAGTGCTCTACCAGTGCCCCCGCGACCTCGTCCGCGACCTCGCGCACCGGGCGGCCCTCCGCCACGGCCCGCTCCGTGCTGATCCCGTGGATCGCCGAGGCGCCCTCCGGGATCGGTATCCCCGGATCGGCGAGCCAGCCGCGCCGCTCGCGCACCTCGCCCGCACGCACCTCGACCACTGCCGCCGTCACGATCCGCGACTCGCCCGGTTCCGTGCCGGTCGTCTCCAGGTCGAACCCGATCAGCACGCCGCCGTGCCAGTCCCCCATGTCGCGCCAGTCCTCCACCCCGTGCCCCTCCCCCGTACACCTTCGGTCAACGACTTTCAGCCTGCCACGGGGCACTGACAGTCATGACACCGGGCGGGAGTCCTCCCAGATCGACTCGAATTCCTCCCGGTACGTCGGGAACAGCCCGTGCTCCGCGTCCCGCGAAGAGTCGCGGGTGCCGCCGCCGCGCAGGACCAGCACGGGTGCCTCCATGCCGCGCGCCCGGCGCAGGTAGGACTGCACGACCGCGATGCCCGAGGACTCCCCCTCCACCAGGTACGCGGTGAAGCGGGGCGTCTCGTCGAAGACGTGGATCTCGAAGCGCGAGGGGTCCCGCAGCCCCGCGCGCACCCGTCGCACGTGCAGGATGTTCATCTCCACCGAGCGGCTCAGCTCGCCCTTGCGCAGGCCGAGCTCCCGCTCGCGCCGCTTGACGGCGCTGCTGGCCGGGTTCAGGAACAGCAGCCGGACCCGGCAGCCGGCCTCCGTGAGGCGCACGAGTCTTCGGCCCGAGAAGTTCTGCACCAGCAGGTTGAGCCCTATGCCGATGGCGTCGAGCCGCCGCGCCCCGCCGAACAGGTCCTCCGCCGGGAGCTGCCGCTGCAGTCGCACCCGGTCCGGGTGGACCGAGATGACGTCCGCGTACCGGTCTCCCACCAGGTCCTCGACGGCGTCGATCGGAAGCCGGTCCGCCGCCGGGGAGCCAGCGCCGCCGCCCAGCACCTCCAGCAGCCGGGCCGAGGCGCGCTCCGCCTGCTCCAACACCGCCCGCGACAGGGCTCGGTTGCGGGAGACCACGTTCCGGGTGACCTCCAGCTCGTCGAGCGCGAGCTCGATCTCCCGGCGGTCGTCGAAGTACGGCTCGAAGCACGGCCAGTGCTGGACCATGAGCTCCCGCAGCTGCGGGAGCGTCAGGAAGCTCAGCACGTTGTCGTCGGCCGGGTCCAGCAGGTAGCCCTTGCGCCGGCTGACCTCGCGGACGGCCACGGCGCGCTGCACCCACTCCTGTCCGGCGGGACCGGCGGCCGCGACCACCCAGTCGTCGCCACCGTGCACCGGTTCGTAGATCGGCCGCAGCACCGCGCCGACGACGGCGCGCAGCCGCTGTTCGATCAGGTTCAACCAAATGTACGCACGGCCGGCCCGCTGCGCGCGGGTGCGGACCTCGCTCCACGCGTCCGCGCCCCAGTCCAGCTCGGCCCCGGCGCGCGGGCTCGCCGCCGTCGGGGCCAGTGACACCGCCCCGGCCGGCACCCCCGTGGGCGCCCCGCCCGAAACCCCGCCCGACACCCCGCCGGGCGCACCACCGGGTGCACCTCCTGGGGCGTCCGCCGGGCCGCCCTCGTGACCGCTGTCACCAGGGGGCAGCTCCAGACCTCCCGAGCTCACCCGTGCACCGCCTTCTGCGTCTGGACGCCCGTCTCCAGTGATCACGGAAGGGTACTCCGAGCTCGGCGCCCGGTGCAGCCCGATGGCCCTTACACCGGTGGTCCGTTGACCCATTATCGGATGCCCGCATAGTCCGCTGACCCGCATATCAGCTCTCCGGGTCACCCGGTAGGAGCATCCCAAGTCCCCGCGTGCGGGCCCACTTTCGGGGAAGATCTGGCAGAGACGCGGTCCACGCCGGATCAGCACCGAACGTCAACGCGACACCGAGGGGAAGAGTCGTATCCATGCAGGTCTGGCCGGGACAGGCGTATCCGCTCGGCGCCACGTACGACGGCGCCGGGACCAATTTCGCGGTCTACTCCGAGGCCGCCCGACGCATCGAACTGTGTCTGCTCCACGACGACGGCTCCGAGACGGCCGTCGAACTGCGCGAGACGGACGCCTTCGTGCGGCACGCCTACCTGCCCGGGGTGATGCCCGGGCAGCGCTACGGCTTCCGCGTGCACGGGCCGTACGAGCCGGAGCGCGGGCAGCGCTGCAACGCGGCGAAGCTGCTGCTGGACCCGTACGCGCGGGCCATCGCCGGGAGCGTGGACTGGGGCGAGGAGGTGTACGGCTACCACTTCGGCCGGCCGGATTCGCGCAACGACCTCGACTCGGCGCCGCACACGATGAGTTCGGTCGTGGTCAATCCGTACTTCGACTGGGCCAACGACCGCCCGCCGCGCCACGAGTACCACCACACGGTGCTGTACGAGGCGCACGTCAAGGGTTTGACCATGCGTCACCCCGATCTGCCGGAGGAGCTGCGCGGCACGTACGGGGCGCTGGCCCACCCGGCGGTCATCGGGCACCTGACCAAGCTCGGGGTCACGGCGCTGGAGCTGATGCCCGTGCACCAGTACGTGAACGACCACCGGCTCGTCGACGACGGGCTGAGCAACTACTGGGGCTACAACACGATCGGCTTCTTCGCCCCGCACAACGGCTACGCCTCCGGTGACCGCGGCCAGCAGGTGCTGGAATTCAAGTCGGCGGTGCGGGCCCTGCACGAGGCCGGGATCGAGGTCATCCTCGACGTGGTCTACAACCACACCGCCGAGGGCAACCACCTGGGCCCGACGCTGTCCTTCCGCGGGCTCGACAATGCTTCGTACTACCGCCTCGCCGACGATCCCCGGCACTACATGGACACCACCGGGACCGGGAACTCGCTGCTCATGCGGTCCCCGCACGTACTCCAGCTGATCATGGATTCGCTGCGCTACTGGGTGACCGAGATGCATGTGGACGGGTTCCGCTTCGACCTCGCCGCCACGCTCGCCCGGCAGTTCCACGAGGTGGACCGGCTGTCATCCTTCTTCGACCTGGTCCAGCAGGATCCGGTGGTGAGCCAGGTGAAACTGATCGCGGAGCCCTGGGACCTGGGCGAGGGCGGCTACCAGGTGGGGAACTTCCCGCCGCTGTGGACCGAGTGGAACGGCAAGTACCGCGACACCGTACGGGACTTGTGGCGCGGCCAGCCGCGGACGCTCGCGGAGTTCGCGGGACGCCTGACCGGCTCCTCGGACCTCTACCAGGACGACGGCCGCCGCCCGCTGGCCTCGATCAACTTCACCACCTGCCACGACGGATTCACCCTGAACGACCTCGTCTCGTACGACGAGAAGCACAACGAGGCGAACCGCGAGGGCAACCGGGACGGGGAGACCCACAACCGGTCCTGGAACTGCGGGGTCGAGGGGCCGACCGAGGACCCGGAGATCCAGGAGCTGCGCGAGCGCCAGATGCGCAACTTCACGGCCACGCTGATGCTTTCGCAGGGCGTGCCGATGCTCAGCCACGGCGACGAGTTCGCCCGCTCCCAGGACGGCAACAACAACGCGTACTGCCAGGACAACGCACTGTCGTGGGTGCACTGGCCGGAGCCGGGCAAACCGCCGCCGTCGCTGCTGGAGTTCACCCGGCGGATGGTGTGGCTGCGCCGCGACCACCCGGTCTTCCGGCGGCGCCGCTTCTTCCACGGACGGCCGGTGGAGGGTACCGACGACGAGCTCTCCGACATCGCGTGGTTCACCCCGCACGGGGAGCCGATGCGGGCCCGCGACTGGCAGGCACAGCACGCGCGCTCGCTGACGGTGTTCCTCAACGGGGAAGCCATCTCCGAGCCGGGCTCGCGCGGGGAACGGATCACCGACGATTCGTTCCTGCTGATGTTCAACGCGGGTGCCGAACCACAGGAGTTCACGATCCCGGCGGGGCACGGGGCGCAGTGGCGGCTGGTCGTGGACACGGCGCGGGCGGACGTACTGCCACCCGGCACCGGGCCGCAGTTCGCGGCGGGGGACCGGGTGGCGCTGACGGGACGGGCTCTGGTGGTGCTTCAGCGCCCGGCGTAGGACGAACCCGACGGGCCTGACGAACCCGAACGACCCGACGGAGCCGAGGGGCCCGAGGGAGCCGAGGGAGCCGAGGGGCTTCCGGGCCTCGACGGGCTCCCGGCCGGGTTCGGGGAGGCGGTCTGCTGGGCCGGGATGAAGACCTGCGGCGCGGCGGGGTGCGCCCGGGCGGCCGGCACGCGGGTGACGAGGGCGAGGAGCAGCGCCGTCGCGGCCGCCGCGACGGCGACGGCGAAGGCCCCGGCGGGCCCGTACCACTCGGCGAGCCGTCCGGACGCGGCGAGCGCGGCGGCCTGTCCGGCCACGAGTGCGCTGGCGGCGAAGGCCGTCGCCTCGGCGAGCCGGGCCGGCTCCACGGCCCGCTCGGTGAGGGCGAACGCGGTGATCAGGTGGGGCGCGTAGGCGGCGCCGAGCACGGTGACGACCGCGTACAGCGGCCACAGGGTGTCGGTGAAGAGCAGCGGGACGGAGAGCACCAGCGCGGCGCCGGTGGCCGCCCGCCAGCGCAGCCGCAGTCCGAACCGGGCGGGCAGTGCGCCGAGGGCGAGGCCCACGGCGGCGCTGACGACACCCATGGCCGCGTACACGATGCCCGCCTGGCCGGGGACGCCCAAACGAGCGGTGAGGGAAGCGATTCCGGCCTGGCAGGCGCCGAACATGGCGCCCTGGAGGAACAAGGAGCCCCGTACCGCGTGCACGACGCGCGGGTGCCGGCCGCGGGCGCCCCGCTCCCGCGGGGCACCCACCTGCGCTCCCCCACCGTCCGTGACGGCGGCGGTCGGGTGCAGGGCGTAGGCGGTGCCGAAGACGGCGACGAGCGCGGCGGCGCCGCCGAGGGCGACCGCGGGGTGCAGGGCGAGCGCGGCGAGTCCGACGAGGGCCGGCCCGAAGACGAAGGAGACCTCGTCCAGGGTGCCTTCCAGCGAGTGGACGGCGCCGACCACGCCCTCGTCGGCCTTGGCCCGGTGGGCGAGGGCCACGGAGCGGGTGCGGGCGAGCGGACCGATCAGCGGGACGGAGGCCCCGGTGACGGCGCCGATCGCTGCGAGCGGGGCGGTGGCGAGGCCCCCGAGGGCCCCGGCGACCAGGGCGCCCGTGGCGACGGCGTTGACCGCGGCGGCGGTCAGGACCACGGGCCGCTGCCCGTGGCGGTCGGCGAGCCGGCCCAGGACGGGCCCGAGGACCACCTGTCCGGCGGACAGGGTGCCGCCGACGATGCCGGCGGTGGCGAGGGAGCCGCTGGTCTCGGCGACCAGCAGGACGCTGCCGAACTGGGACATCGCGACGGGGAGTCGCGCGAGGAAGGAAAGGAGGGGGAGTAGGGGCCCGGTCAGGGCGATGACTCTTCGATAGGTGTTGACGGTTCCGGCCACTTGATCAACACTAACGCGATGCAGTCACCCGGATGCATTGGGTAATGGCACGGAATCCGGGAAGGTGGGTACGTACGTTCTCATGAGCCAGCCGTACGCACGCATCCGAATGGAATCTGCTGTTCCGGCAGCCGTCGCTCCGGCGTCATCCGCGGCCCGGCCGCCGGCCCCCACATCGACGTACCGGCTCCAGCTACGACCGGAGTTCCCCTTCGCCGCGGCCGAGGCAGCGGTACCGTACCTCGCCTCCCTCGGCGTGTCACACTTGCACCTTTCGCCGGTGCTGGAGGCAGTGCCCGGTTCGGCGCACGGGTACGACGTCACCGACCACTCCCGGATCCGCGCCGAGCTCGGCGGCGAGCCCGGGCTGCGGGCGCTGGCCGCGGTCGCCCGGACGCACGGGCTCGGCCTGGTGCTGGACATCGTGCCGAACCACATGGCCGTACCGTCCCCACTGCGGTTGAACCGGCCCCTGTGGGAGGTCCTGCGGGACGGGCCGGCCTCCCCGTACGCCCGCTGGTTCGACATCGACTGGACGGCGGGCGGCGGCCAGGTGCTGCTGCCGGTGCTCCCCGGGCCGCCCGAACCCGGCGCGTTCACCGCCGACCCGGACTACGGGGTGCTGCGCCACGGGCAGCTGGAGTTCCCGCTGCGCGCGGGGACCGCCGGGCTGGCGCTGCCGGAGCTGCTGGCCGCGCAGTGGTACCGGCCGGCTTGGTGGCGCGATGCCCGGACCGAGCTCAACTACCGCCGGTTCTTCACCATTTCGGAGCTGATCGGCGTCCGGGTGGAGGATCCGGAGGTCTTCGCGGCGACGCACGCGAAGATCCTGGAGCTGGTGCGGGACGGGGTCGTCGAGGGGCTGCGGATCGACCACGTGGACGGGCTGGCCGACCCGGAGGGCTACCTGCGGCGGCTGCGCGCGGCCGTCGGCGAGGGGTGCTGGGTGGTGGTCGAGAAGATCCTGGCCCGTCAGGAACGGCTGCCGCTCTGGCCGGTGGCGGGGACCACCGGGTACGACGCACTGCTCCGGGTGGACGGGGTCTTCACCGATCCGGCGGGCGCCGCCGATCTGGCCCGCCGGTACACGCGGTTCACCGGGACCGCCGACTGGGAGGAGACGGCCCGGGCGTGCGCGCGGGAGGTGCTGACCGGCGATCTGGCCGCCGAGCTCGCCGCACTGGAGCGGGCCGCCGGACCGGAGCTGGCCCCCGGCGTACGCGAGTTGCTGATCGCCTATCCGGTCTACCGGCCGTACCCCGGGGAGCCGGAGCTCTCCGCTCGGGCGCTGGCGGAAGCCGCCGCGCCGGCCGGTCCGGACGCGGTGGCCGGCGTACGGGAGCTCGTCCTGCGCGATCCGGGCTTCGGCGCGCGCTTCGCCCAGACCTCGGCGGCGCTGCGGGCCAAGTCCTTGGAGGACCGCGCCTTCTACCGGCACGCCCCGCTGCTGTCGGCCACCGAGGTCGGCGGCGATCCCGGGCAACCGGCGCTGTCCCCCGCGGAGTTCCACGCGTACTGCGCCGCACTCGACCGGGACTGGCCCGGCTCCGGGACGGTGCTGTCCACCCACGACACCAAACGCAGCGCGGACGTCCGGGCGCGGATCTCCGCGCTCTCCCAGACCCCCGAGGCCATGGGCGCGCCCGCCGGTGCCGACCCCCAACTGGCCTGGGTGGCCCGGCAGACGGCGCTGGGCCTGGGCGAGGTGCCCGAGCGCGCCCGGCGCCTGGAGCAGGCGCTCCTCAAGGCCGTCCGCGAGGCGGCCCTGCACACCAGCTGGACCGACCAGGACCCGGCGTACGAGGCCTCCGTCGCGGAGTACGTCCCGGACCCGGAGGAGCTCGCCGAGCCGGCGGAACTGGCGGCGGCGGCCCGGGCGAACCTGCTCGGCATGACGCTGCTGCACCTGGCTATGCCCGGCGTCCCGGAGGTCTACCAGGGCGCCGAGACGGAATACCGGGCCCTGGTCGACCCGGACAACCGCCGCCCGGCCCGGTTCCCCCGCGAGACCCTGGCCCGGCTGGACGCGGGCGCCGGGGCGCGGGGGCAGGCGGAGGAGAAGCTCGCGCTGACGGCCGCCCTGCTGCGACTGCGCCGCGACCGGCCCGCGCTGTTCACCGGCTACACGCCCCTGTCGGCCAGGGGCCCGGCGGCGGAGCACTGCCTGGCCTTCGCCCGCCCGGCCGGACTGGTGGCGGCGGCCACCCGGCTCTCGCACCGGCTGGCCGGGGCCGGCGGCTGGCGGGACACCACCCTGACCCTCCCGCCGGGCCGGTGGACCGCCCTCCTGGACGGGGGCGCCGCGTACGAGGGAGAGGTCCGGCTGGCGCAGCTGCTCTCGGACCACCCGGTCGCGCTGCTACTGCGCGACGGCGGCGGGGGCGGCGAGTAGCCCGGGTGCTGGGCGTCCACCCGGTGGAGCCGCACGTCTCGGAGATGATCGCGGAGAGCCGGCTGATCGTGGGCTGGGACGCGGAGCCGGGGGACGTGGCCCGCCACGTCCATGCCCATCCGACGCTGTCGGAAGCGGTGGGCGAGGCCTTCCTGTCCTTGGCCGGCCGCGGCCTCCACCAGCAGTAGCCGTCCCGGTGGCGGCGGCCTCGGGCCAAGGCGTTGGCCAGGGGTTTTCGGGAAGTGTGGGGCGCGCGGAGCAGTAGGGGGCGTGCACGGCGGGCATTGCATCAGACGTGACCCTCCTCCGTGACATGTGCTACCCCACACCGTCCGAACTGGCACTGGCCGCCCGCACCCTGGCGGACGAGCACCCCGGCCACGCCCGGCTCCGCCGGACCGGCACCTCCCGGGGCGGCCGGCCCCTGTGGCTGCTCTCCGTCGAGCCGAGCGGCCGGCCGCTCGGCGCGGGCGTGCTGGTCGTCGCCGGGGCCCACGCCAACGAGCCCGTGGGCGGCGCCACCGCGCTCGCCCTCGCCCGTCGCGTCCTGCACGACCCGACGACCCGGGCCGGACGCGGCTGGCACTTCGTGCTGTGCGCCGACCCCGACGGAGCAGCCCTGCACCGCACGCCCCGCCCGCACTCCCTGCTCGAATACCACCGCAACTTCTTCCGGCCCCCCGGCCCGGAACAGCCCGAGTGGGCGCCGTCTTTACTGCCTCCGGACCGGCTGCCGCCCGAAACCCTCGCCCTGACCGCCCTCATCGACGAACTGCGGCCCTTCCTCCAGGTCTCCCTGCACGGCACCGACCTCGGCGGGACCTGGGTGCAGCTCACCCGGGACATACCCGGCCTCGCCGAGCCGTTCGCCAAATCGGCCGCCGAGCTGCGGATCCCGGTCGAGACCGGGGCTTCGGACGCGGCCGGCTGGCCCTCCCCCGGGCCCGGGATCTTCGTGATGCCGCAGCCCGGAGCGGACGCCGCCGGGGCGTTCCACCCAGAGGACACCCGGCTCAGCACCTGGTACCGCGCCCACCGGTACGCCGGCACCACGGCCATCGTCGAAGTCCCCATGTGGGCCTCGGACCTGGTGGACGACCCCGCTCCGCACCCGGATCCGCGCGGCGCGCTACGGCTCCTGGCCGGCCGGCTCGCCGCGGACGCCGCGCTCGTGGCCCGCGTACGGGACCGGGTCGGCGGGGCGCCGGAACCGGGTGCGGCCCCGGGGACGGCCCCCGGACCGGACCCGGGCTCGCAGGCGGGCACCGACCCCGGTGCGGCCGCCCTGCTGCGCGCCGTCGACTGGACGCTCGCCCTGATCCCCCGGATCACCGTGGAGTGGACCGGCGCCGGGGCCCCCGCCGAGGCCACGGCGGCCGCCATAACCAGCATCGACGCCTTCGGGCGGCGCCTGTCGCTGCGCGCCGCCGCGATGCTGCTCCGGGTGCTCCGCGCCCAGGGCCACCCGGCCGCCCCCGGGCTGGACCGGCTCGTCACCGGCTGGTGCGAGGAGTTCGCCGCCCGGTTCCAGGCCCGCCGGATCCCGGTGACCGCGCAGGTCGAGCACCAGTCCCGTACGGTCCTGGCGGCCTACGAGCGGCTCGTGGCGGCGGCGGGGGCGAAAGGAACGGACGGGGCGGACGGGGCGGACGGGGCGGACGGGGCGGTCAGTGCGTAGCGGCCCCGGGCTGTCCGGCCGGTACGGAGAGGGCGTAGCGGCGCTTGGGCGCGCCGGTGGCGCCGAGCCGGTCGTAGAACCGGATGGCGCCCTCGTTCCAGTCCGGGGTCTGCCACTGGACCTGGTCGAGGCCGAGCTCGCGCGCGAGGCCGGCCACGCCCGCCATCAGGGCGGCGCCGAGGCCGTGGCCCCGGGCCTCCTCAGCGAGGTAGAGGCAGTCCATGTGGAGGTAGTGCCGGGCGTCCCAGAAGGCGAACTCGGCCGAGCAGGCGGCGTACCCGGCGACCGTCCCGTCCGGGGCCTCGGCCAACAGCACCCACAGCCGGGCGTCCTCGGCGAACAGCTGCGGGCCCAGCCGGCCGGCCAGGCCGGCGGGCCGGGGAGCGGCCTTCTCGTACGCGACGTGCTCGTGGACGAGTTCGACGAGGCGGGGCAGGTCCTCGGGGCGCGCGGGACGCACGGAGCCCGCGGGGCTCGCGGGGCGTTCCGGCACGGGCGGGTGTTCCTTCGGGTCTTCGGCTTCCATGGGCCCATCATCGGGCCCGGGGCGATCCGGGGGACGGGCGGGCTAGCTGGAAGAGAGCCGGAAGTTCATCCGGCCGAAGCCGATCTGGTCACCGTCCCGGACCGCCACCGAGCCGGTCACCCGGCGTCCGTTGACCGTGGTGCCGTTGGAGGAGCCGAGGTCGGTGAGCACCCATACGCCGCCGCGCATGCCGAGCTCGGCATGCACCCGGGAGACCGTCTCGTCGGTGAGCCGCAGCCCGTTGCCGGGATCGCGACCGATCCGCAGGGCCCGGGCGCTCGGGTGCGGCAGCAGCAGTTTGGGCAGCCGCTCGGCGGTCCAGGCCCGTCGGACCCCGGCGGTCACGGCGGAGGCCCGGCCCACCCAGCCGAAGACGCGACGGGTCCACGGGCCTTCGCCGCCGCGGCCGACCAGGTCGGCGGTGAGGACCGCGAGGTCCTCGGAGCGCCTGGCGACGAGGGCGAGTTCCATGCGGCGCATGAACGTGTCGTGGGACAGCTTCCCGAGGGCCGCGCCCTCGCGGAGCTGGTCCAGCGCCCGGTCGCGCTCCACATCGGAAAGGCGCGGAACCGGGAAGGCGGGAAACTCGAAACTCGACGTCACAGGGTGATTGTCGGCCCGTCAGGCCCGGAGTGTCCAGAACTCCTCCGGCCGTCCACGCGATGATGGGTCCGGCACACGTTCCGGGTACCGCCGCAGACGAGGGGAACCGTCCGTGCAGTTCGAGGTGTGGGCACCGCTGACAGACCGGGTCGCGCTGCGGCTGCGGGACGAGACGTCCGAGATGGGACGCGATCCGGACCGGCCCGGCTGGTGGGTAGGGCAGGCCCCGGCCGCCGACGGGGACCGGTACGGATTCCTGCTGGGCGTGGCGACCGGTCCGGAGGTCGTACGGCCCGACCCGCGCGGGCGGCGGTTGCCGGACGGGGCGGAAGGCCTCTCGGCGGTGGTGGATTTCGAGCCGATCGCCCCGCAGACGCCGGCGCCCGGCATCCGGCTCCAGGACGCGGTCCTCTACGAGCTGCACATCGGCACCTTCACTCCCGAGGGCACCTTCGACGCGGCTGCGGCGCGCCTGGGGCACCTCACCGCGCTCGGCATCACGCACGTGGAGCTGATGCCGGTCTGCCCCTTCCCCGGTCAGCACGGGTGGGGGTACGACGGGATCGCGCCCTGGGCGGTGCACGAACCGTACGGGGGCCCGGCCGGGCTGGCCCGGTTCGTGGACGCCGCGCACGCGGCCGGCCTGGGCGTGGTGCTGGACGTGGTCCACAACCACTTGGGCCCGTCCGGCAACCACCTGCCGGCCTTCGGCCCGTACTTCACGGAAACCCACCACACTCCTTGGGGCGCGGCGGTCAACCTGGACGCCGCCGGCTCCGACGAGGTGCGCGCGTACCTCCTGGGCAGCGCCCTCGCCTGGCTGCGGGACTACCGCATCGACGGGCTCCGCCTGGATGCCGTGCACGCGCTCGCCGACGAGCGGGCGCTGACCTTCCTGGAAGAGCTGTCCGAGGCCGTGGACGCGCTCGCCGCGGAGAGCGGCCGGCCGTTGTTCCTGATCGCCGAGTCCGACCGCTGCGATCCGCGCACCACGACCCCGCGGGGCGCCGGTGGCCTGGGCCTGCACGCCCAGTGGAACGACGACTTCCACCACGCCCTGCACTGCGCGCTGACGGGTGAGTCCCAGGCGTACTACGCCGATTTCGCCGAGGCTCCGCTCGCCGCCCTGGCCAAGACGATGACCCGGGCGTTCTTCCACGACGGGACCTGGTCCTCGTTCCGGGGCCGCAGCCACGGCCGCCCGGTGGACCGGCGCCGCACCCCGGCGCACCGCTTCCTCGGCTACGGCCAGACCCACGACCAGATCGGCAACCGGGCCCTCGGCGACCGCCTCTCGGCCTCGCTCTCCCCGGGGCTGCTGGCGTGCGGTGCGGCGCTGACGCTGACCGGTCCGTTCGTGCCGATGCTGTTCATGGGCGAGGAGTGGGCCGCGGGCACGCCGTGGCAGTACTTCACCGACCATCCGGATCCGGAGCTCGCCGAGGCGGTGCGCAGCGGGAGGCGCCGGGAGTTCGCGGCGCACGGCTGGAAGGCCGAAGAGATCCCCGACCCGCAGGACCCGGCCACCCGGGACCGCTCCTGCCTGGACTGGGCGGAGCCGGAGCGCGCACCGCACGACCGGCTGCTGGCCTGGTACCGGACGTTGGTCGCGCTCCGGCGCAGCCACCCGGACCTACGCGATCCGGACCTGGCGGCGGTCCGCGTCGCCCACGACGAGGAGCGCCGCTGGCTGACCTTCCGGCGGGGCGACGTACGGGTGGCCGTGAACCTGTCCCCCGAGCCGGTGACGATCGCGCTCGGCCGCAACGGGGTCCGGGTCCTGGCGGCGTGGGAGCCGGTCGAGCATCCGGGCCCGGACGGCCGCGTGCACGTCCCGGCCGAGTCGGTGGTGCTGCTGGGGCCGTAACCCTCCTCACTACGGCGCCACTTGATCACGAACGGCCCGCTCTGATGGGATCGGCCGCATGGAACAGTCACGGGAAGAAGAGGGCACGCAGGCGGCCGTGTACGACCACATAGGGATCGGCTACAAGAACGTGCGGCGGCCCGATCCCCGGCTGGGGGCGCTGATCCGGCAGGCGCTGGGCGGCGCGCGCTCCGTCGTCAACGTCGGGGCCGGGACCGGGTCGTACGAGCCGCAGGACGCCGAGGTCACCGCCGTCGACCCGTCCCGGGTGATGCTCGACCAGCATCCCGGTCCGCGGAAGGTGAAGGCGGGCGCGGAGGAACTGCCCTTCGCAGACGGGGCGTTCGACGCCGCCATGGCGGTGCTGACCGTGCACCACTGGCCCGATCTGCGCCGCGGGCTCGGCGAGCTGCGCCGGGTCTCGCGACGGCAGGTCGTCTTCACCTGGGACCCGGAGCACCGGCCCGAGCTGTGGCTGGTGGAGGAATACCTGCCGGAGATCCGCGCATTGGACAAGTCCCGGTTCACGCCCCTGGCCGAGGTCGTCGAGGCGATGGACGCGCACACCGTGCTGCCGTTCCCGATCCCGCACGACTTCACGGACGGTTTGCAGACGGCCTACTGGCGCCGGCCCGAGTTCTACCTCGACCCCGTCGTACGGGCGGCCAGTTCGACCTTCGCGACGCTCCCGGCCTCCGTCGTGGAGCCGGCGATGGCACGGCTGCGCGCCGACCTGGCCTCCGGGGCGTGGCGCCGGCGCCACGCCCACCTGCTGGAGCAGGAGAGCGTGGACTACGGCTACCGCCTGATCGTCGCCGGGGAGGCGTGAGCGCGCGGGCGGCCGTGGCTCACTCCACGACGGCCAGCTCGCGCGGGGCGTTGTTGAGGCTGCGTCCGCCGTCCTCGGTGACCGTGACGATGTCTTCGATGCGCACCCCGAAGCGACCGGGCAGGTAGATGCCGGGCTCCACGGAGAAGCACATCCCGGGAACCAGGGGCTGCTCCTCGCCCTCGACCATGTACGGCGGCTCGTGGGTGGTCACGCCGATGCCGTGGCCCGTGCGGTGGATGAACCGGTCGCCGTAGCCGAACTCGGTGATCACCGCGCGGGCCGCGCGGTCCACGTCCTGGCAGGCGATGCCCGGGCGGACGACGGCGGAGGCGGCCCGCTGGGCCTCGCGGACGACGTCGTGGACGCGCTGCTCCTCGGCGCTCGGCTCGCCGACGTGCACGGTGCGGGAGATGTCGGAGCCGTAGCCGTACTTGAGGCCGCCGAAGTCGAGGACCACCATGTCGCCGTGGCCGATGGTCCGCTCGCCGGCCTCGTGGTGCGGGTTGGCCCCGTTGGGGCCGGAGCCGACCACCGTGAAGTCCACCTGGGAGTGCCCGTGTTCGCGCAGCAGCGCGGCCAGGTCGGCGGCGATGTCGGTCTCCCGGCGCCCGGCGAAGGGGACCTTCAGGATCTCCTCGTACGCCGCGTCGGCGGCCGCGCCGGCCGCCGCGAGCCGCTCCAGCTCCCGCCGGTCCTTCACCGCGCGCAGCATCGGCAGGACGTCGGTGAGCGGGGCGTACGAGGTGCCCGGCAACTCCCGCTGCAGGCCGAGCAGGTGCAGCGCCCAGGTGTTGTCGCTGACCCCGAACCGGCCGCCGGTGTCGAGGAGCGGCGCGGTGACGCCGTACGGGTCCTTCCCGTCGGCCCAGTCGCGCAGGGTCAGCGCGGGCGCCCCGGGGGCCTGGGCCGCGTCGGGGGCTTCCAGGGCGGGCACGACGAGGACGGGCTCCTGCCCGGCGGCGAGCACGAGCAGGGTCAGCCGCTCGGTGTCCACCGGCCGGTAGCCGGTGAGGTGGGCGAGGTCGGGCCCGGGGGCGATGAGCAGGCCGGCCAGCCCGGCATCGGCGGCGCTCCGTGCGGCGGCGGCCATCCGGGCGGCGTAGTCGGTGTGTGTGAACGGATCGGGTGCGAGGTCCATGGGTGCGATCCTGCCGCCGTGCCGGGCCGCGCGCGAGCGGTTACCGGGACGCGGTGAGCCGGGCGGCGAGGGCGCTCGCGGCGGGCGTCGGGGCGCCGGGGGCGAGGAGTTCCGTACGGTGCACCAGGCGCGGCTCGGACAGCGGTACGGCGGCCCCGGCCCCGACGGCCCCGGCCACCCGGCGGGGCAGCAGGACCAGCCCGTGCCCGGCGGCGGCCAGGGCGCACAGGGCGTGCAGGTCGGTGCCGGCGTAGCGCAGGGCGGGGGCGGTGCGGACGGCGGCGGGCGCCGGTGCCACGCCGGGTGCGTCGATCCAGCGGGCGTCGGCCAGGTCGTCCAGCCGGAGCGAGGCGCGGCGGGCGAAGGGGTGATCGGCCGGGAGCAGTACGGCGAGCCCGTCCTCGCCGGCGCCGGTGACGGTGAGCGGGGCCACGTCGGGCAGCCGCAGCGGGTCGCTGGGCGCGGCGAGGCCGTCGACCAGTCCGAGGTCGCAGCCGCCGGTGGCGACGGCGGCCGGCACCTCGGCGGGCGCCAGCACCCGCAGCGTGACCCCGGTGGCGGGCAGCGCGGCCAGCAGCCGGGGCCCGGCGGCGAGCGGCGACACGGCGACGGTGACCCGCCCGGGCGGCGCGGCGGCGAGCCGCAGCACATCGGCCCGGGCCGCGTCCAACCGCAGCAGCAACGGCCCGGCGTGTTCCAGCAGCCGCACCCCGGCCGGGGTCGGCGCGACGGGCCGCCGGGTCAGGAGCTCGGCGCGCAGGTCGCCTTCGAGGGCGGCGATGTGCTGGGACACGGCGGACTGGGTGTAGCCGAGCTCCCGGGCGGCGCCGGAGAAGGAGGCCAGCCGCGCGACGGCGACGAAGGTGCGAAGCAGATGCGGATCCACCCGGCCAGCCTGCCACCGCCCCCGCCCCCGACCCTGCACGGGGGCGGGCCCGAGGGCCGGGCGGGGCTTCGGCGTGGCCGGGCTGACGGGGCTTCGGCGTGGCCGGGCGGCGGGGGGACGCGGGCTCCCTATCGTGGGGGCGTGAGCATCCCCAGTGGCCCGCCCGCGGGCCCCGGCGGGCCTCGGGGCTCATCCCGGACGGACACCGCCGGCGCCGTGTACGGCTCCCTCCTCGCCACGTCCGTGGTGGCCACCGCGAGCGTGGTCGGCGAGCATCCGCGGCTCCACCTCGTCCTGCTCCTCCTCGTCACGGGGGTGGTGTTCTGGGCAACCCACGTGTACGCCCAGCTGGCGGGGGAACGGCTGGTCGGCGACCCGTGGAGCCGGCACGAGGTCCGCCGGGTCGCCGTGCACGAGTGGCCCATCGTCGAGGCCGCGGTCCTGCCCGCGGCCGCCGTCGCCGTCAGCGTCCCCCTCGACCTGGACTACGTGGGTACGGCGTGGCTGGCCATGAGCGTGGCGGTGGCCCAGCAGGTCATCTGGGCCTGCGTGGGTGCGGTTCGGGCCGGCGCCACCCGCCGCCAGCTGGTCGGCGAGGGCGTGGTCAACCTCGTCCTGGGACTGATCATCGTGGCCACCAAAGTCGCACTGAAGTAGCGCGTGATCAGATCTGCTGATCGGTCGTGCAGGAACGATCGTTGGCGCTGAACCGGGTCCGGGTCGCAGGATGATCCGCATGACCACGGCACAGACCGCACGGATCGCCCTCGTCGGCGACCGCTCCCCGCACGTGAAGTCCCACACCCGGATCCCGCTCCTCCTCGACGCCCTCGCCTCTCGCGACGGGCTCGTCCTCGACGCGTACTGGATCCCCACCGGCGACGCCGGGGCCGAGGCCGCCTCCGGGGCCCTGGCCCGGTTCGACGCGCTCTGGGTGCTGCCCGGCAGCCCGTACGCCAGCGAGGCGGGGGCGCTCGCCGCGATCCGGGTGGCGCGGGAGGAGGGCATCCCGTTCCTCGGGACCTGCGGCGGCTTCCAGCACGCGCTGCTGGAGTACGCCCGCTCGGTCTGCGGGCTGTCCGCCGTCGCGCACGCCGAGAACGATCCGGGGGCCGAGGAGCTGTTGATCTCCCCGCTCGCCTGCTCGCTCGTCGGCCACGAGGGCCTCGTACGGGCCGAGCCGGGATCGCTCGCCGAGTCCGTACTCGGCGCGGAGCGGTCCGTGGAGCACTACCACTGCAGCTACGGGCCGGAGCCGCGGTACCTGCCGGTGCTCACCGCGCACGGACTGCGGCTGTCGGGGCACGACGAGGACGGGCAGGCGCGGATCGCGGAGCTGCCGGGGCACCCCTTCTTCCTGGCCACGCTGTTCCAGCCGGAGCTGTCCGGGGACGGCACCCGCCCGCATCCCGTCGTGAAGGCGCTCGCGGCGGCGGCGGTGGCACGCGCGGCGCGCGCCACCGCCGGATAACGCGTGGCGGGACCACCCTCCTGATCAGATATGCTGTGCGTGCACATCGACGGGCGGTCCTCCGCCCTTCGTGGTGGGTGTAGCTCAGTTGGTAGAGCACCTGGTTGTGGTCCAGGTGGCCGCGGGTTCAAGTCCCGTCACTCACCCTTATCCCCCTGGGGTACGAGGTCTTCTCGTACCCCAGGGGTGTTTTCGTGTCCGGACACCCGCTAGCCCCGGAGGAAGTCCTCCACCGCGGCGGCGAAGGCGACCGGGGTCTCGTGCGGCGGGTAGTGGCCCGCGCCGGGGACGGGGTGGACCCGGCAGTCGGGGTACGAGACCTGCCACGTGGCCCGCATCACCTCCGGGGTGAGGGCGAGGTCGTACTCCCCGACGAGGACCAGCACCGGGACCGTACTGCCCTTCACGGCGGCCGACAGGTCCAGCGGCGCCCAGCTCGCGAGGTAGGCGGCGAAGGCTTCCGCGCGGGAGACGTCGAGCGAGTGCGCGACCATCCGGTCCAGCCAGTGCCGGCCCGCGCGGTGGCCGGTGACGAGGTCGAGGATGGTCCGCCGGTGCTCGGCGCTGGCGGCGGCGCCGTCGAAGAGGGCGTGGGTCGTGTCGTCCATCTCGTACGGCCCGGCGGGGACCGGATTGATCCCGATCAGCTTCTCGATCCGCTCGGGGGCCCGGACCAGGACCTGCTGGATCGCCTTGCCGCCCATGGAGTGGCCCATGAGGGAGAAGGTGTCCCAGCCGATCTCGTCGGCGAGCGCGAGGACGTCGTCGGCGATCTCGGGAAGGGTGTAGCGGCCGGCGACGTCCCTGCGGTCGCCGTAGCCGCGGTAGTCGAGGAAGACGTACGAGAACCCCTCGGTATCGAAGTAGTCCAGTACGGAGCCCCAGTTGGCGCAGGTGCCGAACCAGTCGTGCAGCACGATGACGCGGACGGGGCCGGTGCCGATCCTGCGGTGGGCGATGGCCATGCATTCTCCCTCGGTGACGGGGGTGACGGAGTCGGACGCCGTACGTCTTTCCCATCGGATCTACGATCACACCGTGAAGCCGACATCCCGCGCGGTGCTCGCCGTCGTCAGCACCGGCCCGGCGGCCGGACCGCCGCTCCCCCACCACCCGGCGGAGTACGAGATCCGCGATCCCGGCGACATCCGGGAGCTGCTCGCCGCATGGCCGCACGACGCCGGGCCCGACGGTCACGTCGAGTGCATGTGCCAGGGCCATGACGGCCGCGTGACGCTGTACGAGGCGAGCGGGCAGTCCGTGCGGACCGTGACCCTGTCCCGCACGGAGCCCTTGGCGCACCTCCTCGCTCCCGCCGCCGCGGAGGGGATCCCCGCCCGGCACCGCGACCGTTGGGCGCAGGCGGCGCCCCCGCGGCTGCGCGGGTACGCCGGTGCCATGGCGCGGGGAGAGGAGCCGAGCCGCCCTGGGGTGCCCCCCGCCCTGGTCTTCTCCTGGCTCGGTGCGCGCAGGGCTCAGGAGGCGGACGCGGCGTCGGTCCTGGCCGTCGAAGCGCCGATGCGGCTGCTCGCCGGCGAGCCCACGGACGAGCTCGCCTGGGCGGTGCGCGAAACCGACCGCGGCGGGCTGGACGGGGCCGTGCGGTTCTTCGCGAGCGAGGCGTTCACCACCCGCCACCCCAAGCGCCGGCGCGTCCCGGACACCGCCCGCGACCTGCTGCTCCGGCACGCCCGCAGCCACCGGCCCGGGGACCTCCCGGTCCTGGAACGACGGCTGCTGCGCGCACCGGACGACCGCGTCAGACGGTCTTGATCGCCGGGTCCGAGAGGCCCGGGGCGCCCGTTTCGACGTGGCCCGCGAAGCGGCGCAGGAAGGTGGTGTCCGCGTCGGAGACGACCGTGACGTCGTACCAGCGGCCCGTGGTGCTCAGGTCCGCCGTGTACGCGGCCGTGCCGCCCGCCGCGACCCGCAGGGTCTGGGTCGCGCCGTCGTAGGAGTTGGTCACCGTGAGGTTCACCGCCGCCGAACCGGAGTTGGTCAGCGTCAGCTTCAGGTTGCCGGTGGCCGCGTCGTGGCGGGCCGTGGCCTCCGGACCGGACTTCTTCGCCGGGCCCTTCCAGGTGCGCAGGAACCCGTTCGGGCCCCAGACCGTGAGGTTGATCTGGTTGCCGGTGGAGCTGCTGGTGCTCCAGGTGTCCGAGAGGGTCTTGCCCGCCTCGACGGTGTAGGGCCAGGGGCCGTCCGTCCGGTTGCCCGAGGTGCTGTGGAAGTGCGCGCCGAGGGTGGGGCCGCAGGAGAACGTCAGGGTGAACTTGCCGGTGGAGACGGTGGCCTTGCCGTCCACGTACGGGACGTAGCCCAGCGCGCGCGTCGGCTTGGCGCCCGCCTCCTGCTTGGGCAGCGAGCCCGTCGCCGGCGGGACCGGGTGGTAGGACGGGTGCGCGTTGTGGTCCGGCGGGACGTAGCCCGCCGTGGAGGGCAGGGCCGCGGGCGACGCGTCCGCCTTGGTGAAGTCGAACGCCGAGGTCAGGTCTCCGCAGATCGCGCGGCGCCACGGCGAGATGTTGGGCTCCTGCACGCCGAACCGCTTCTCCATGAAGCGGATCACCGAGGTGTGGTCGAAGGTCTCGGAACAGACGTAGCCGCCCTTGCTCCACGGGGAGACCACGATCATCGGGACGCGCGGGCCGAGGCCGTACGGGCCGGCCGCGTAGCCGCCGCCCCCGGCGTAGAGGTCCTTCGTGACGTCGGCCGTGGACAGGCCCCACGCCGAGGAGGCCGGCGGGTACGGCGGGACGACGTGGTCGAAGAAGCCGTCGTTCTCGTCGTAGGTGATGAAGAACGCCGTCTTCGCCCACACCGCCGGGTTCGCGGTCAGCGCGTCCAGGACCTGGGAGATGTACCAGGCGCCGAAGTTGACCGGCCAGTTCGGGTGCTCGCTGAAGGCCTCGGGGGCGGCTATCCAGGAGACCTGGGGCAGCGTGCCGTTCACGACGTCGGCGCGCAGCTTGTCGAAGTAGCCCTCGCCCGCCTTGGCGTTGGTGCCCGTACGGGCCTTCTCGTACAGGGCGCTGCCCGGCTGGGCGCCCCGGTAGCTGTTGAAGTACAGCAGCGAGTTGTCGCCGTAGTTGCCGCGGAAGGAGTCGCTGATCCAGCCCCAGCCGCCGGCGGCGTTCAGGCCGTCGCCGATGTCCTGGTAGACCTTCCAGGAGACCCCGGCCGCTTCCAGGCGCTCCGGGTAGGTCTTCCAGCCGTAGCCGGCCTCCTGGTTGCCGAGGACCGGGCCGCCGCCGGTGCCGTCGTTGCCCGTGTGGCCCGTCCACAGGTAGTAGCGGTTCGGGTCGGTCGCGCCGATGAAGGAGCAGTGGTAGGCGTCGCAGACCGTGAAGGCGTCGGCGAGCGCGTAGTGGAACGGGATGTCGTTCCGCGTCATGTACGCCATGGTCGTCGCCGTCTTGGCCGGGACCCACTTGTCGTACTTGCCGTTGTTGTACGCCTGGTGGCCGCCGGCCCAGTCGTGGTTCAGGCCCTCGACGAACTGCATGCCCAGGTCGTTGACCTGCGGGTTGAAGGGGAGGATGTCCTTCGTCCCGTTGGACTGGTAGAAAACGGACTTCCCGTTGTCCTGGAGCACGGGACGCGGGTCGCCGAAGCCCCGGACACCCTTCATCGAGCCGAAGTACTGGTCGAAGGACCGGTTCTCCTGCATGAGGACCACGATGTGCTCGATGTCCTGGATGGTGCCGGTGGTGCCCTGCGCAGGAATGGCGGCTGCGCGCGCGATGCTCTCGTTCAGCATCGAGGCCGCGGCGCTCGCGCCTGCGATCTGTAGGAACCTGCGGCGATTGAGTTCAGCCATGGGGGACGACCTCTGCGGGTGAGGGGGGTGTCGAGGGGCGACCCAAGGACAGCGGTCCCGGGGTACCGGCCGGAGATCAGTTCGTGACACCACGCGGTACAGCTGGAGAACGGAAAGACCTCCCGGACGGTCCGCGCATCTGCTGAAATGACCTCCCAAACACACTGCACGGGGGGCGCAGAGCAGATGGCGGGGACGGAGTTCGGGCATGCCCTCGGGTGGTCCCGCGCGCTCTCCGGCCTGCCGGCTGCTCCGCTGGTGGCACGGTACGGGGAACTCGTCTCGGCACAACAGGCCCTGGGCTTAAGCCACTTCGGCGAGCTTCTGATTCCGGCCGGCGGGCGGCTGCGGGTGCTCGACGGGATATTCGCCGTCGAGGGACCGGGACGCCGCCGCCACGTGGGACCGCGCACGCTCCGCGCACTGCGGGCCGCCCGGGGGGATGCCGGTGCGGGCGGTGACGCCGCGGCGGCCGCTGCCGACGCGCTGCTGGACCGGCTGACCGCGATCCAGGAGCAGGACCCGACCGCACTGCGCCGGATCCTGCTGTACCAGCTGGTGCAGCTGCTCCACGACCACCCCCGGGGACAGGTTCCGGAGACGGCCACCGGGCTCGGGGTCGACCCCGACGAGGCCGCCGCCCTCGTGCACGCAGCCGCCGGGAGCCCCCGGCTGGATCGGGCCCAGCGGGCCGCCGCCGAGGGGTTGGAGGACGCGTGGCTGGCCGGGCGGGTGCGCGCCGCCGCCCGCAGCGTCGCCGCGCTGCCGCGGGCCGTGGCCGGCGGGGACCCGCTGCTGGCGGGGCGGCTGGCCGAACTGGCAGAACGGGTGGGGGCGGCCGACGCCCTGCTGGACGAGGCCCGGGAGTACGAGGACCGGGAGGATCAGGAGCGGGCCGCGGTGTCGTACGGACGGGCGGCCCGGCTGGCCTGGGACTGCCCGCGCGCGGTACGGGGCCTGGTCCGCACCCACCGGCCGGCCGAAGGACGTCCCGGGCCGCTGGAAGCGCGGCTCGTACCCGGCGGGGTCGCCCTGCGCCGGCCGCCCGGCGCCGACCCGGACGGGACCTGGCGGGTGGTCCGGCTGACCCGGCGCGAGCCGCTCACCACGCCCCTGGCGGAGGTACCGGGTCCACTCGGTCCGGGCCCGCTGACCGACCTGCAGGCACCACTCGGGCGGGAGGTCCGGTACGTGGCCCTCCCGGGCGCTGGCTCCGCCGGCTCCCCCGACACCCCCGGCGCCCCTCTGATCAGCGCGCCGCTGCTGGTGGCGCCCGAGGTGACGGAACTGCGCCTCGCCGACGGCCGGGCCCGGATCGAAGCCTCCTGGCTGCGGCCGCCCGGCGCCTCCGGAGTCCGCGTCAGCCTGACCGGGCCCGGCGGGGACACCACGGAACTCGCCGCCTCGGAAACCGCCGGGACGCGCGCGCCGGACAGCGCTGATACGCCGGGCGCGACGACCCCGCAGGGCGGCGCGGCGGGTTCGTCCGGCGTGCCCGGGGGCGGTGCGGGAACCCGGGCGGGCGCCGCAGACGGCAGGGAGGTGGTGCGGGCCGAGCGGCTGGAGCCCGGCGCGTACGTGCTGCGGGTGCGGTGCCGCTACCGGCCGGACGGGATCCGCGGCGGTGACGAGGCGCTGTCCCCCGGGGTCGAGGCGCCGGTCACCGTGCACCCCTGGCCGGATCCGGTGCTCGCACTCGCCGCGGCCGCCCGGGGCGCGGGCGGGCTGGAGTTCCGCTGGACGGGGGCCGCGGGGGCCGACGTACGGCTCGTCGAGTGGCCGGAGCCGGCCCCTGCGGAGGGCGCCGAGCTGGCGGCCTGCGCACTGCCGCCGCCGCTGCCCTGGGTGGACACGGCCGGGATCGCCGAACCCCCGCCGGGCACGCTGGCCACCGTCAGTGCCGTGGCGGTCCTCGGCGAGCGGGCGCTGGCCGGGCCGGGCGTGGCGGTCGAGGTCCCGGAGGCCGTCTCGGGGCTCACGGTCCGGCGGACCGCCGCCGGCCGGGCCAAGATCAGTTTCGACTGGCCCGACGGCGCGGGCCGTGTCACGGTCGCGCTCACCCCCGAGCCGGGCGGCGAGCGTACCGAACACCCCGTCGTACGGGCCGTGTTCCTGCGCGAGGGACTGGAGCTGCCCGTCGGCCCCGGCGCCGTCCGCGTCACCGCGTACGCCGCCCCGCGCAGCGCGCTCGCGACCGCGGCCGCCCCGCGGGAGGCCGGGCAGGCCGTCCTGGCGGCCGACGTCTCCATCGCCTACCGGGTCCTGCCCGGGCCCCGGCGGATGCTCAGGCGCGGTCCCACTGTGCTCCGGGTGACCGTGCACGCGCCCGGCGGGGAACCCGGCCCCGGGCTGCCCGACTTCGTCCTCGTCGCCGGAACGGGCGGTGGGGCCCGGCCCCACCGGGCCGCCGACGGCATCGAGTTGTGCCGGGTGACCGGCGCCGAGCTCGCGGTCTCGGGGACCGTGGAGCGCGAGCTCGTCCCCACCGCGCCCGGCGGCCCGTACGCCGTGCGCGGCTTCCTCCTCGGCGGCCGTGCCGCCTCCGTCCGGCTCGACGAGCCCTCCCTCACCTCCCTGGTGGTCCGCTGACATGACCTCCGTCGTCTGCCCCTACTGCTTCGACCGTTCGGCCGCCGCCCGGCTGCCGTTCCGGTGCCAGATGTCCGCCACCGGCGTGCGCGGCGGCAAACCCTGCACCGCGGAACTCGACGGGACATGGGCCGAATTCATGGGCCCGAGCGTGCCGCCCGCACTGAAGATGCGCGGTCCCGTCTTCACCGCCCCGCGCGGGCTCGCCGGGCGTCTCGGCGGCGGTACCCGCGCGGACTGCCCGAACTGCGGGGTGTCCACGCCGGTCCGCCTCTGCCTGCGCTGCCACAGCGACTTCCCGAGCGACTACACCGACCAGGACACCCGGATCATCGCCCTGCTGGGTCCCAAGGCGTCGGGCAAGAGCACGTACGTGTCGGTGCTGATCAACGAGCTGCGCAACCGGGTGGGGCGCGCGTACGGCGCCTCCATCACGGCGATGGGCGGCGAGACCCAGCGCCGGGACCGGGAGATGGCCGAGGACCTGTACGACCGGCTGCGGCTTCCGGAGGCGACGAGACCCGCGGCGCTGGGCTTCAACGACCCGCTGCTGTACCGGCTGAGCCTGCCGCTGCGCCGCCGGTTACGCGGGGACGGCAGCCGGCACACCGCGCTGGTGTTCTTCGACGCGGCGGGCGAGGACCTCGCCAGCGCCGAGGCCATGGACCGCTACACGCACTACCTGGCGGCCGCGGACGGGATCATCCTGCTGGTCGACCCGCTGCAGATGCGGGCCGTACGGGACCAGCTGCCGGTGGACGCCGGCCTTCCGCTGCCCACGGTGGAGACCCCGCCGCAACAGATCGCGGCGGACCTGGCCGCGCAGCTGCGGGCCCACGGCCGGGGCACCTCGCGCGGCCGGGTCACCACGCCCGTGGCGGTGGCGGTGACCAAGACGGACTCCCTGTTCTCGCTGGTGGGGGACCACTCCCCGCTGCGCCGCAATGCCGACCACGCGGGCGGCGCGGTGGACGACGAGGACCGGCTGGCGGTCCACGAGGAGATGCGGGCGCTGTTCGACGGCTGGGACTCGGGGGCGCTGTTCCGGCAACTGGACCGGGACTTCGCGCAGCTGTCGCTGTTCGGGCTTTCGGCGCTCGGCTCCCCGCCGCCCGCACACGCCCCGGCCGACGCCCCCAAGTCGGGGCCGCAGCCGCTGCGGGTCGAGGACCCGCTCCTGTGGCTGCTCGGGCTGGGCGGACTGCTGCCGCGCACCGGGACCGGCAGCGCCGGCCGGCGTACGGCGGTGGCGACGCCGACCGCGAGCACGGGTGCCGCGGCCGGCGGACCGCACGTTCCGGGAGGAGAGGCGTGAACCTCGCCCAACTGCACTACACCTCGGCCCCGCCGGGCCCCGACGGCTCCGGCTTCCGGTTCACCGCCGTCAGCCCCGGGGTGCCCGCCTCGCTGCTGCGCGAGGCCGAGCAGCTGATCGGGTACGAGCCCCCGAGGGACGCCCCGCCGCGCCCGAGCCGGGAGCAACTGGTCTCCTTCCCTCAGGCCTTGAGCCTGAACGTGCTCTCCGACGGCAGCAGGCTGCTGGCCCGCTCCGTCTACACGGGCGCCGACTACAGCGGCCGCTGGGGCAACTTCCACGCCCATGCCGTACACCTGCCGCAGCCCTCCGGCGCGGGCCGGCCCGCCGAAGGACAGCTACCGATCACCTCCTGGGGCTCCCCGCAGTGGGCGGCCGACTCCCCACCGGCCGGGGCGCCCGTACCGGAGCTGGCCTCGGTGCCCGCCCCCGGGCCGCTCGACCTCGGCGCGCTGGCGGCCTTCGTCGCCGCCCGGGGCCAGTGGCTCGCCGGGTTCTTCGCCGACGTACGGCGGCTCGTCGAGGATCCGGCCGCCCCGCAGCTCGTCCTGGTGGAGCAGGACAGCGAAGCCGTGGCCTGGTGGATCATGCTGGCGTGCAGTGTGCTGCCGCACCGGCGCGGGCAGTGGCTGACCTTCACCACGTACACCCGGCGGCCGCAGCTCGCCCGGCAGCAGATCATCGGCGTGGTGCCGGAGGACGGTCTGGGCCTCGCCGGGCAGGAGCACCGCTACCGGGTGTACGACGCCGCCCGCGCGGCCGCGCCCGCCCCGGCCCCCGACCCGTGGGCGCAGACCGCCGCGCTGATCTGGCGGGCGCAGCGGCAGGAACTGTTCGCGGACGTCCGGCGGCTGCCCGGCGAGCCGTTGGGGCCGTACGAGGCGGGCCCGCTGGCCGCGCTCGCGCTCGCCGCCGGCGTCGGCCTGGACTCGGCGGGCCGGGCCGCGGCCGCCGACTGGGCCGCCGGGCACCGCGGCGCGCTGGGAGACGTACGACTGAACGCGCTGGCCCGGGCGCTGGCCCGGCCGGCCGCGGACCGGGGGCCCGAGGAGGCCGCCGCGAGCGGGCGGCTGCTGACGGCCCTGGCCGGCTGGGCACCCCCGGCGGTGAGCGAGCCGCTGGTGGAACTGGCCCTGGCCGGGGCCGTCCGCTCGGGCGGCGCCGCTCCGCCCGCCGGGCTCCTGGGCGAGGCCGCGCGGCTGCGGCTCGCGGCCGAACTGGAACCGGAGCTGCGGGAATCGCTCACCGACCCGGCACGCGAACCGGATGACCGGATCGGGCTGTTGCGGATCGCCGCCGAACTCGGGGTGGACACCGCCGATCTCCTGCCCGATGTGGCCCGGCGGCTGGCCCGGACCCTGATCGCCGATCCGGAGCGGGCGTACGGGGCGGCGGTGGGGGCCGCACTGACGGAGCTGCCGCGGCTGCGGCAGCTCGTCCTCGACCGGCTCGACGGGCTCGCGGCGGGCGATCCGGCCGCCGGGGCCCGACTGTTCGCCCTCACCCCGCTCCGGCTCGCCGGGGACGAGGTGCTGCCGCACCTGCGGATGTGCGCGCAACGGGCACCCGCGGCGGGTGGGGACCGGGTGACGGCGCTGACCCGGCTCGTGGAGCACTCCGGCGTATCGCTGGAGGAGGATCCCTTGGTGCTGCGGACGGCGATGCGGCTGGTGTGGGACGCGGAGCCGCCGGGTGCGGACGAGGCCTGGCTGGCCCTGTCCGCGCTGGGCGACCGGGCCCACCGGGAGGCCGGCACCTGGGAGCTCCTCGCGCGGGCGGCCGTGTCCGCCCCGGCCGGCGACCGTTCCGCGGAGGAGCTGGCGCAGGAGCTGCTGCGCCGGTTCGCCGCGGAACTCCCCGCCGCACTGCGGCCTTCGCTGCTGCTGCTGGAGCTGTCCCGGAACCTGCGGGTCCGGGAGACGGGCCCGGGCTGGGTCCGTCAGGCCCTGGAGCTGGGCGCGGCCGGTCCCACACCGACGGCGCGGGAGCACGCGTACGCTGCCGTGGCCGCACGGCTGCTCGCCGAGGACCGGCCCGGGAGCGAGGTGCGGGCCCTGATCGAGAGCAATGACGCCGAGCTGCTGGCGGCGTACCGCCGGGCCGCCGGGGAACCGCGGGTCGCGGACCGGCTCCGGCTCGACCCCGGATACGCGGCGGAGTGCTTCGCCACCTGGTCCTCGCAGCCCCAGGCGGGCGCACTGTGGCAGGAGACCCGCACGGACCTGCTCGACGGGGTGCTGCGACCGGTCGTACGGGGCCTGCCGCCCGCGGAGCTGGCAGTGCTGGAGGAGGCGCTGGCCCGGCTCGGCGGCCGCTGGGCGGAGGACTTCCGCGGCTGGCAGCGGCCGGGCGCCTTCGGGCGGCTGCGCGGCCGCTTCGGCGGCTCGGGCCGCCGCGGTGCGCGGGGCGCGCTCGGGAGCCCGCCGCCACGGGGCGGCTCCGGCGGGCCGATCGCCCCCGGCGGCGGGCCGGCCGGCTCCGCCGAGGACGGACGGTGGCCGTGAGCACGGGGAAGATGCCGGACGTGGACCTCGTGTTCATCGCGCAGGTCCTCGGGTGGGCCACCGGTGTGATCGCGGTGGCCATCTGCCTCGGGTACGGGCTGTGGCGGTTCGTGGCGCTGTCCCTGGGGGCCGCCACGACCGCCTTCGCTGGGCGCACCCCCGGTTCCCCCGACCCGCGGATCACCCCGTACCCGGGCAAGGAGCCGGCGCAGCCCGCCTACTGGACGCGGCAGATGTGGATCGACGCGGCGGCCGCGGGACGGGCCGCGGCGTACGCCGTGTGGTACCTGCTGGCCCACCACTGGCTGGACGAGATCGTCCGCCATCGGCTGCTGCGCGGCCGCCACGGGACGACCGGGGACGAGGCCGACCACGTCCTCGGGCGGCTCCTGCTGCGCCTGATCGCACCGGCGACGGCACTGGCCGCACTGCTGTCGGCGCTGCTCTCCTGCGCCCTGCTCCTCGGCGTCGCGGTGGCGTTCGCCGCCCAGCTGCTGCTGGTCCGGGGCACGGCCCTGGCCGGGGTGCTGGGCGGACGGGGCGCGGAGCGGCTGTGGAAGCTGGCCCGCGGCATCCGCATGAAGTGCCCCTACCCCGGCTGCTACCGGCCGTTCCCGCTGGCCGTGCACCTGTGCCCGGACTGCGGGGCCGCCCACCGGGAACTGCGGCCCGGCCGGTACGGGGCGCTGCGGCACGTCTGCCGGTGCGGTCGGGCCCTGCCCACCACCGCCCTGGCGGGGAGGCGGGGGCTCGCGGCCCGCTGCCCGCACTGCGGCCAGGAGCTGCCACCGGCGGTGGGCACCACGCGGGTGGTGCACCTGCCGTTGATCGGGGGCACCTCCGCCGGGAAGACGATGCTGATGGCGGCGATGCTCGACGGGCTGCGGTCCTGGTCGCACGAGTCCGCGCTCACGGTGGAGTTCGCGTCCCCCGCCGACCAGCGCGAGGCCAACACCTTGGGCCGGCAGGTCGAGTCGACGGGATGGGCGCTGAAGACGCAGGGCGGGCAGCCGCGGGCCCTGATGCTGCTCGTCGGGCGCGGCGGGCCCGCACCGCTGCGCCGCCGAAGGCTGCTGTACCTGTACGACCCGATGGGCGAGTCGTTGCGCGACGCGGACACCACGCGTCGCCAGGAGTACCTCGCGCACGCCGACGGGGTCCTGCTGGTCGCGGACGTGCTGGCCGCGCCCGTCGTACGGCGCGCCCTGCGCGAGGGTGACGGGAGGCTGGCGGTCGAGGCCCGGCCCGCCGCCCTCGGCCCGGTGGAGACGTACGAGGGGTTCACCGGGGAGCTCCAGGGGCTCGGCGGCCGCCGGCGGCGCCTGGGGGTGGCCGCGGTGGTGACCAAGCGGGACGTGCTGGACCGGCTGGGCTCGCTGCCGCGACCGCAGGGTCCGGTCGATGCCTGGCTGGCCGAGATCGGGCTGGGCGAGCTGGTCCGCGCGCTGGGGCACGACTTCGCGGCGGCCCGCTACTGGGCGGTCAGCGCCCATGCGGCCACCGGGGCGGGGGCGCTGGTGTCCGAGCAGCGGCGGGCGGCGGAGCCGGTGCTGTGGCTGCTGTCCCGGACGGGCCTGCGGATCGGCGGCCCGGCGGCCTCGGCACAGGAACCACGCCTTCCGCGCCTGCCCCGGCCGCGCGGCCGGACCGGCCGACCGGCACCGGATCGATCAAGCCTGTGACGTGGGCCGGAGCGGAGGCTAGGGTCGAAGAGTCGCTGAGAGGAGCAACATCCCATGGTGACACCGCAGATCGCACGGGGGCGGCTGCTGATGCTGGTCCTGTTCGTGGCGGCGGTCGTGATGACGGCGGCCGCCGGGGTGGCGGCGTTGGTGAGGTACGTACCGCAATGGCTCGGGAGTTGAAGGAGATCAGCAGTGAGTGACATCCCCGGCGGGCCGATGGCGAACCGGCCCGTCCACTTCATCTGGCTGCTCGACTGCTCGTATTCGATGCAGGGCGAGAAGATCGGCCAGCTCAACTACGCGATCAGAGAAGCCGTTCCGGAGATGCGTTCGGTGGCGCAGGACAATCCGGCGGCCCAGCTGCTGCTGCGCACGATGACGTTCTCCACCACGGCCCGCTGGCACCACCAGGACCCGGTGCCGGTGGAGAACTTCACCTGGCAGGACGTCCAGGTGGACGGGATGACCAATCTGGGTGAGGCCCTCCAGATGGTGGCCCGGGAGCTGGACACCCCGCCGATGCCGCAGCGGGCGCTGAAGCCGGTGCTGGCGTTGGTCTCCGACGGCGTGCCGACGGACGACTGGAAGGCGGGGCTGCGGGCCGTCGACGCGACGCCGTGGGGACGCAAGGCCGTACGGGTGGCCATCGCGATCGGGGCGGACGCCGACCGCACCGTGCTCCAGGAGTTCCTGGGCAATCCGGAGCTCCAGCCCCTGGACGCGAACAGCCCCAAGCAGCTGGCGGCGGCCATCCGCTGGGCCTCGACGGCCGCGGTCAAGGCGGCTTCGCAGCCGGTGGCCGGGTCCTCGGACCCGATGGCCAAGCAGCCGCCGTACGCACCGCCGGTACTCGACGACGACGATGACGACGTGTGGTGAGCGGGCCCGTGTCACCGGAACCACCGCCGGTACCCCCGTCCGTACCCCCGCCCGCACCGGTGTCCGGACCGCAGCCCGTGGCACCGACCGGGCCGCCGACCGGGCTCCCGACCGGGCAGCTGTGGGACACGCTCCGGGAGAGCGTCCAGGGCGTGAACAAGACCCGCAACCAGGACTACTGCGAGGTCGCTGGCCTCGGCACGGCCGAAGAGCCGCTGATCATGGCGGTGGCCGACGGTCACGGCTCCGCGGTGCACGCCCGCAGCCACCTGGGCTCACGCTTCGCCGTGGACCTCTTCATCGAGGAGGCCCGGCGGTTCGGGGCGCTCGCCCAGCCGCGCGGTGAAGAACGGCCGCCGAGCCTGGCCTGGCTGATGCACTACGCCGAGCACGCCTTCCCCCGCCAACTGGTCAGCGCATGGCGGGAGAAGGTGCTCGGCAACTGGGATCGGACCAGCTCGCACCACGAGCCGGGGCTGTCCGAGGAGCGCAAGGTGCTGCTGTACGGGAGCACGCTCGTCGGCGCGGTGCTCACGCCACGGGTGTTCGCGGCCTGGCAGCTCGGCGACGGCGAATTGACCGTGGTGGACGACACCGGGCGGGTGACCGTACCGCTGGCTCCGGCCGAGGCGGACCTGGGGGACGAGACCGAGTCGCTGTGCACCCCGGAGGCGTGGCTGCGCGTACGGACGCACTGGGCCCCGGTGACGGCGCCCTGGCGGGCGCCCCGCCTCGTCGCGCTCTCCACCGACGGGCTGTCCAAGAGCTTCGCCTCGGACCGGGGGTTCCTCCAGTTCATGGCCGGGCTGGACGACCGGCTGTCGGCGGACGGCGCGGACACCGTCCGCGCCGTCATCCCGGGGTGGCTGGCCAAGGCCTCGCAACACTCGGGGGACGACACCACCCTCGTGGCCGCCTGGCACCCGGGCGCCCGGCCGACCACGGCCCCGGCTCCGGCTCCGGCTCCGGCCGAGGAGTCCGCCGACGGGCCGGCGCCCCCGGCCGGGACGACGTGGACCGCCGGGGCGGCGGCCACCGACCCGGCACCACCGACCGACCCGTACGGGAGAGACGAATGAGCGGCATGCTCGACAGCGGGACCCTGCTGACGACCGACAACGGGACGGGCGTGGAGGTCTTCGACCTGCTCGGGGCCGGCGGACAGGGGGAGGTCTACCGGGTGCGGACGCCCGCCGGGTACCAGGCGCTCAAGTGGTACTACCCGGCCTGCGCGACCCCCGCCCAGGAGGGCATCGTCCGCCAGCTGGTGGGCCGCGGCTTCCAGGACGACCGCTTCCTGTGGCCGCTGGACTTCGTGGCCGACGGGCGCGGCGGGTTCGGGTACCTGATGGACATCCGCCCGGACCGGTTCAAGGGCCTGCCCCTGCTGTTCCGGCGGCAGCTGCGCACCACGCCCCGCGCCCTGCTGACGGCCTGCCTCTACACGGTCGAGGCGTACCAGGCCCTGCACTCGCGCGGGATCGCGTACCGCGACATCTCCTGGGGCAACATCTTCTTCGACCCGGCCACCGGCGACGTGCTCGTCTGTGACAACGACAACGCCGTGGTGGAGGGCGACAGCACCGGCATCTCGGGGACCATGGAGTTCATGGCGCCCGAGCTGGTGCGCGGCGACCCGGGGGTCTCCCCCGGCACCCAGAGCGATCTGCACTCGCTGTCGGTGCTGCTGTTCATGCTGCTGATGAACCACCATCCGCTCAAGGGACGGCGCGAGCTGGAGATCCACTGCCTCGACGAGGCGGCGGAGCGCAAGCTGTACGGGAAGCAGCCGCTGTTCGTCTTCGACCCGCAGGACCGGTCCAACGCACCGGACCCCGTCGAGCAGTCGACCGTACTGGCCACCTGGGCGGCGGCGCCGATCTCCCTGCGGGACCTGTTCACGAAGAACTTCACGGCGGGACTGCACGACCCCACGACACGGGTCCGCGAATCGCAGTGGCGGGACGCCCTGCGGGCCGTGCTCGACGCGGTCGTGGAGTGCGCGCAGTGCGGGCGGCAGAACATGACCGAGCCGCGGTCCGCCGATCCGGGCACCTGCTGGGGCTGCGGGAGCACGCTGGTGCTGCCGCCGCGGCTGGTGCTGACCACGCCACCGCCGCGCACCGAGCACCACATCCTGCTGCACCGGTCCTCGCGGGTGCAGGCGCACCACCTGGCCCCGGAGCCCGCCCGGCACGACTACGGCGACGGGACCCTGGTGGCGCAGCTGACCGAACACCCGCAGAAGCCGGGCCGGTTCGGGCTGGCGAACCGGTCGGGATCGGCGTGGACGGGCACCCGGGCGGACGGCTCCACCCAGCGGATCGACCCGGGGCAGACCGTGCCTCTGCGCTCGGGCCTGGAGCTGGACTTCGGTGGGGCGCGGGCCGTCGTACGGGCGAAGTAGGCGCAGTGGCGGGGGTCAGTTCGTCAGGAGGCGGCTGATCTCCTGGGCGAGGGCGAGTCCGCTGCTCCCGGCTCCGAGGCCGACGGTGATGGTCTCCAGGGAGCGGCGGATCAGCCCCGGCTCGGCGGCGCGGCCCTGCTGCGCGGCCCGGTCCAGTTCGCCGTGCAGATCGTCGGCCGCCCGGATGCGGCCCGGGTCCGCGTCCTGCGCGCGGAGCCACTGGGCGAGTTCGGCGGCCAGCCGAAGGGACTGTGCGCCGCCGTCCTGCTGCCCGACGTTGATCGTGCCGTTGTCGCCGATGATGCCGGCGGTGACCTTCTCGTTGAAATTGAAGGTGCCCATCTCGGTCTCCTGTCTGCGCTTGCGCTGGTCGGGGGCGGGGTCAGGGCGTGCCGCGACCCTGGCCCGCGGGCCCTCCCTGCGCGCCCGGCGCGTTGTTGTGGTGGTTGACGGTGCCGTTGTCTCCGATGACACCGGCCTGCACACTGCCCTGGAAGGTGTAGGTGTGGGTGTTGATGACCTGCTGCGCCTGGTCGTAGGAGCTGGTGTCGACGTTGTGGTCCTTGAGGAACCGTTCGGTCGCTATCAGCACGCCCTGCTGGAGGCGCTGTAGGAAGTCCTGGGAGTCGGTGCGCTCGGTATAGCCCAACTGGTCCCAGTCCGCGACCCGTTCGCGGATGCTGTCCACGGCGCCGTAGTCGTACAGCACGTGCCGCTTGTCGATCTCGCGGCGCGTCTTCTCCAGGGCGCGGGCGCGCCGGCGCCGGTCCGAGGAGCGGCGGGAGAGCCGTGAGGCGGCGCCGATCAGGGCGGGCCCGGTGGCTCCGGTGGCGTGGCGGACCAGGCTCCACCAGCGCTCGAAGCCGTCCACCGGAAGCCGGTTCACCCGGTCGAAGCGTGCTTGGAGCGGGGGGATGCCGTACGCCGAGACCTCCCAGGTAAGGCTGGGGTGGTGGAGGCGGGCCCGCAGGTGCATGGAGACGATGGCCCGACCGCCCTCGCCGGCCCGTACCAGGCTGAGGTAGGTCCGCATGCCCGCGCCGGACTGCATCAGGCCCGCCTGGACCAGCTGCTTGGGGATCTGGGCGCGCGGCCTCTCCAGCCGGTCCGGCAGCAACTCCGCGCCCACGTACGGGACGTGGTTGCCGATCACGTAGAGCCGGTTGCGGACCTGGAGGCCCTTGAGTCCGGCGATGTTCTCCATCTCGCGGGCCACGTAGGTGTGCAGGTCGACCGCGTCGAAGGGTTTGACGGCCAGTTTGCCGCCGCCCGCCGGGTCCTCGGCGGGCCGGCTGACGTCGATGGGCTGCCAGACCGTCTCCTTGAGTTTGGAGCCGCTGCCGACGAAGGGGTTGGTGCGCTCTGCGCTCGCCGTGTACGGGACCACGTTGGCGCGCTTTTGTTCCAGCAGTCGCCGTTCCACGTCGGGTTCGACGGCCGGGGCCAGGTCCGCGGGCCGTTGCGCGCCGTGCTCCACGGTGAGCGCCGCCGTGCGCGCCCGGCTCTCGGCCTGGTGCACCAGCCACCAGGCGCTCGCGTAGGCGAGGACGACGAGTGCGGCTGCCGTGTACGCGAGGTCCCATCGGGCGGTGGCCACCGCGTACAGCAGGACCGGTACCGCCGCCCACACGCCGACGGCGCAGATCACGGCGAGGCGCCGGTCCCGTGCGTCGATCCGCCGGACGGCGGCGCGCGCGTGGCGGGCCAGCGCCCGCAGGTCGATGCCGAGGGAGAGGCCGGTGGCGCGCAGCCGGTCCTCGGTGAGCTCCGTGTCGACGTCGCGGGCGAAGTCCTCGTCGAGGTGTGCGCCCGCGCACAGATGGCGCGTCACCGCGTCGGTGCGGTACTGCGCCAGCTCCGGTAACCGGCGTCCCGGTGCCGTCATGTGTCCCTCCCCCGTGGTCTTCGGCTCACCCTACGGAAACGGGTCCTGCCTGTCCCGCCGTTGGGCGTGATCAGCCCGGTCGTCGGCGGCGGGGCCCCTCGTACTCAGGCACTACCGTGCGGCGCGCGGGGCGGATCTGAGCATCCGTACTCAGGCCGGGGCGGGCGCGGGCGCCGCATCGTGGGGGCATGTTCCTTCAGTCGTATGACCCGGCGCGGTGTGACGCGCCGCTGCGCGCCGGGATAACCGCCGTCGGCAGCCTGTTGCCCGAGGAGGTCCGCTCCTCGGACGACGTCCAGCGGGAGGTGGTCCGCCGCAGCGGCCTCACCCTGCCGCCGAGGCTGCTGACGCAGGCCACCGGGATCGTCTCCCGCCGGGTCGCGGGCGAGGGTGTGTACGCCTCCACGCTCGCCGCGGGCGCGGCGCGCCGGGCGCTGGCCGCGGCCGGACTCACCCCGATGGACGTCGACCTGTTGTTGTTCGCCTCGGCGTCCCGGGACGTGGTCGAACCCGCCACCGCGCACATCGTGCAGGCGGAACTCGGCTCCCGCGCCCACGCCCTGGACGTCACCAACGCCTGCAACAGCTTCGTGAACGGCATCGACCTGGCCCGGTCCGTGATCCTGGCCGGGCGGGCCCGGCGGGCGCTGGTGGTGACCGGGGAGACCCCCAGCCGGGCGGTGCAGTACGCGCCGGCCGACCTCGCGGAGCTCCGCGAGGGCTTCGCGGGGTACACGTTCGGTGACGCGGGGGCGGCCGTCGTCGTGGAGGCGGTGGAGCGCGGCGGGATCCTCGACGTGGACACCGAGACGCATTCGGAGCACTGGGAGGTGGGGGGCATCCCGGGCGGCGGTTCGCGGCACCCGCGCGGGGACGAGTACACCTACTTCCGCGGCGACGGGCACGAACTGCGGGGCGTCTTCGAGAAGGTGGGCACCGCGGTCATCGACCGGACGCTGCACCGTACGCGGATGGGCTGGGACGACTTCTCCAGGGTGCTGGTGCACCAGGTGACGGTGCCGTACCTGGAGCGGTTCGCCGAGCTGACCGGGGTGCCGGCCGGGAAGCTGGTGGTGACCGTGCCGGAGCTCGGGAACGTCGCGAGCGCGAGCATCGGCGTGCAGCTGGACCGGGTGTTCGGGGAACTGGAGCCGGGCGAGAGGGTGTTGTGCGTGGGTCTGGGCGGCGGGATCAGCATCATGACGATGGTCTGGGAGAAGTCGTGACCGGGCCGCTGTGGGTGGTCGTCCCCGCCCATCAGGAGGAGGCCCGGCTGGGCGACACCCTGCGGGCGCTGGCCGCCCAGCGCGACCGGGATTTCACGCTGCTGGTCGTCGACAACGCCTCCGCGGACGGCACGGCGGACATCGCCCGGGAGTTCGCCGCCCGCGCGCCGTTCCCGGTCGAGGTGATCGAGGAATCGGAGAAGGGCGTCGGCTCCGCCGTCGACACCGGGTTCCGGTACGCGATCGGCCGGGGCGCGGGCCTGCTCGCCCGCACCGACGCCGACTGCCTGCCGCGGCCCGGTTGGACGGGCGCGGCGCGCGCCGCGCTCACGGCCCGCCCGGGTCTGGTGTGCGGGCGCGTCACCGCCCGGCGCGACGAACACGGGCCGCTCGGCCGGGCCGGTTTCGCGGGGCTGGTGCGGCTCGCCGCACTGTTCGGGCGGCTGCGGCCGGAGCACGCGCGGCGCAACGGGTTCCGCGCCCCGTACCGGATGCACGCGGGCAACAACATGGCCATCACCGCCGAGCTGTACCTCGCCGTCGGCGGGATGCCGCGGCGGCCCTCGCCCACCGACCGGCTCTTCCTCAACGCCGTGCGCCGGCACACCGACCGGATCTCGCACTGCCGGCGGATGGTCGTGGAGAACTCCACCCGCCGGCTGAAGGCGTACGGGCTCGCCGGCACGGCCCGCTGGTACCTCGACCAGGGCAGCGGCACCCACGGAACGGACCCCCGCTGATGCTCGACCGACTCGACCACGCGCTGCGCACCCGCCCCGAGCGGGCCGCCGTGCTCACCGCCACCCGCACCGGGGCCACCCGGGTCCGTGCCACCCGCGGCGAACTCGTCGAACTGGCCGACGCGTTCGCCGCCGCACTGCACGCGCGCGGACTGCGCGCAGGGGACACCGTCGGCGTCGCCGTCCGGCCCGGCCCCCGGGCGCTGGCCGTACTGCTCGCGCTGTGGCGGCTCGGGCTGCGCGGGGCCGTGCTCGACCCGGGCGCGGGACCCGATGTGCTGCGCGCCCGGCTGGCGCTGGCCGCGCCCTCGCTGGTCCTCGCCGACGCGGCCGCCCAGGCCGTCGCGGGCTGGGCGCGCCCGCTGGCCCGGCGGGCCCGGCTGGCCCTACCGGACCTGACCTCGCTGGGTGCGCCCGTGGCCACCGTCGGGCGGCGGCTGCCCGGCTGCGCGCCCGCGCTGGACCTGGGCGCCGCGCGCTCCGGGGTTCCCGGGCAGGGGCGTCCGGCGCACGGGGACCCCGACGCCGATGCGGTGATCGTCTTCACCTCCGGTACCACCTCGCGGCCCCGGGCCGTGGTGCACACCCGGGCGAGCCTGGCCGCCGGGATGGAGTGCGTCTGCGCGCTGTTCGGCGCCGACCCGGCCCGGGCGGGCGATCCGGTGCTCGGCGGCACCTTCTTCGTCCTCGTCCCCTCCCTCACGCACGGCGCCCCGGTCGCCCTGCCTGCCCGGTCCCCCGCAGTCCTCGCCCGGCAGCTGCACCGGCTGCGGCCGCGGGACACCTACCTGACCCCGCCGCAACTGCGGGACGCCCTGGCCTCCGGGGCCCGCTTCAGGGGACGGGTGTGGACGGGCTCGGCACCGGCGAGCGCCGAACTGCTGTCCCGGGTGCGGGGCGCCGGCGCCGAGGAGGCGTGGGGGGTGTACGCGCTCACCGAGCTGTTCCCGGCCGCCGCGGTCGAGGCCCGGGAGAAGGCGGCGTACGAGGGTCCCGGCGACCTGGTCGGAGCCCCACTGCCCGGTGTGGCGGCCAAGCCGGACGACGACGGCCAGCTGCTGCTGGCGGGGGCCGCGGCCCGGCACCGCTACCTGGGCGAGGAGCCCGAGCCGTGGGTGCGTACGGGAGACCGGGGGCGGCTGGACGGCGCGGGCCGCATCGTCCTCGAAGGCAGGAGCAAGGACATGGTGCTGCGCAGGGCCGAGAACATCTACCCGGGTCTGTACGAGCCCGCGCTGCACGTGCCGGGGGTGGAACTGGCCGTGCTGGTCGGCATCCCGGCGGGCCGCGGTGCCGAGTCGGTGGGCGACGAGCGGCTGGTGGCCCTCGTACAGCCGCAGCCCGGGGCGTCCGAGCCGGGGCTGCGCGCCGCCCTGGCGGGGCCGCTGGAGCGGATGGGCTCCGCCCGACCCGACGCCGTGCTGTTCGCGCGGATCCCGCTCGCCGGGCGCTCCCGCAAACCCGACCGGGCGGCGGCCGCATCGCTCGCGGCGGCCCGGATGGCGCCGAGGGGGACCCGGTGACGGCTTCGCAGACGAGGGCGCGGCGGCGCGACCGCCGAGTGTACGTACGCAGCCACCCGCTGCTGTTCGCGCTGCTCGCCGCCACGCGCGGGCGGCCCGTACGGCGGCTCGGGGGGACGCTGCTGGTGCACGGGGAGGCAGCGTACCGGGAGGCACTGACCCGGCTGCCGCTCGACCGTACGGCGGCCGGCACCACCGGCGGCGCGGCCCGCGCCGCGCTCTCCGGTTCGACGGACCCGGACGCGGGAGGGGGCGGTGTGCTGTTCGACCAGGACGGCAGCGGGCACCGGGCGGACCGGCGGGACCTCGCGGAGGAGCTCGGCGCGGCCGGGGTGGCGCAACTGCGCACGGCGTGGCAGCCGTTGCTGGCGCGCGGGCTGGCTCCGCTCGTGCGGGGCGCCGAGGTCGACGTGGTCGCGCTCGCGCGGGAGCTGTCGGGGGCGGTGGTGTGCCGGCTACTGGGCTCGGACGCGGATCCGGCGGCGGTGGCGACGGCTGCGGCGGCCGCAGCCGCGGCATCGGTGCGCACCCACCTGCCGGGCCCGCCCCGCCCGGGAGCCAGGGCGTCGGCCGCCCGCACGGCCCACGCCCTCCAACAGCTCCTCGCCCCGGCGCCGGCACCGGCGACCGACGCCCCGTTCGCCGGCCGGCCGGCCCGGACCGCGTCGGGGCGTCCGCCGGGCGGCCCGGCGATCGAGGAGTCCCAGGCCCCGCCGGGGGAGAGCGCCGCGGCGCTGCCGCCGTCGGGCGACGCCGCGGAGTCCGGCGGCAGGAGGGCGGCCGCCGGGCGGCCGGGCCGGAGCGGGACGGACCCGGCGCTCGCCGCGATGGTGGCGGTGGCCGCCGTCAACACCACCGTGGCCGCGCTGCCGCGGGCGGTGGCGTGGTGCGCCGACGCCGGTCTGTGGGACCAGGCCGCGGACCCGGTGCTGCGCCCGCGGCTGGTCGACGAGCTGCTGCGGGTCACGGCGGCCTCGCCGCTGCTGCCCCGCGCGGCGGCGGCCGACGGCACGGTCGGCGGCTGCCCGGTCCGCGGCGGCGACCGGCTGCTGCTGGTCACCCGGCATGCGGCGCAGGCGCACCGCCGCGACCCGGACGCCCTCGCCCCGGCCGATCCGGCACGGGCCCACCTGGTGTTCGGCGCCGGGCCGCACGCCTGCCCCGGCGCCCGCCTGGCCCGTGCCCAGCTGGCCGACGCCCTGGCGGCCCTGGCGCCGTTCCGGCCGGTGGTGAGCCGCGCCCGGGTCGACCGCCGGGCCGCCCTGCCGGGCTGGCGCGTACTGACCGTGAAGGCAGCCTCGTGACCGCCGGCCGCAGCGACGGGCTGCGGGTGGCCGTGACCGGGGCGAGCGGGTTCTGCGGGGGCCACGTGGCGCGGGCGGCCGCGGCCCGCGGGGCCGAGGTGGTGTGCCCGGGGCGGCGGCCCGGGCCCGTCGGGGAGCACCGGTCCTGGGACGCGGCCCGCGCCCTGCCGGACCTGGCCGGGGTCGACGTCGTCGTGCACTGCGCGGCGGCGGTCGGCGACCCGGCGCCCGGCTCCCCGGCCGAGGCGCAGATGTACGCCGTCAACGTCGGCGGCACCGAACGGCTGCTGCGGG
The DNA here is from genome assembly GCF_041431095.1 of Streptomyces sp. NBC_00597. Classification (GTDB taxonomy): domain Bacteria; phylum Actinomycetota; class Actinomycetes; order Streptomycetales; family Streptomycetaceae; genus Streptomyces. The sequence goes on along the minus strand of NZ_CP107757.1, from coordinate 444,530 downwards.
CCGCCGGGGGCCGGCCCGTGGTCTGGGTCAGCAGTGCCAGCGTCTACGATCCGCGCCGCGACCGCAGCCTGGTCGACGAGGACCATCCGCGCGCCGGGCAGTTGAACGCCTACGGCCGCACCAAGGCGGCGGGCGAGGCCCTCGCGCTGGCCGCGGGGGCGGTCGCGCTGCGGCCGCGGGCCGTCTACGGCCCCGGCGACGGGACGCTGCTGCCGCGGCTGCTCTCCCGGGTGAGGGCCGGGACCCTGCTGCTGCCGGGGCCGGACGTACCGCTCAGCCTGACGGCGGTGGAGAACCTGGCCGACGCCGCGCTGGCGGCGGCCGGCTGGGCGCCCGGCGCGTACAACGTGGCCGACGCGGCGCCCTACGCGCGCGACGCGGCCGTGCGCCGGGTGCTGCGCGCGCACGGCGTCGTGGCCCGCATCCGGCACCTACCCGTCGGGGTGGCCCGTACGGCGGCCCGCGCCGCGGAGCTGCTCGCGCGGGGCGGCGAACCGGCCCTGAGCCGCTACGCGGTGGACCAGCTGGCGCACCCGGTGGTCCTGGACCTGACCCGGGCCGGCGCCCAGGGCTGGACCCCGCACCGCACCCTGGACGACTACCTGACCACGCTCGCCCCCGGCCCCGCCCACGGCCCCGGGGAGGTGTCCGCCCGCTAGCGGCGGGGCCGCGCGGGGTGGTGTTGCACCGGTCGGCGGGGCTCCGTTCCCCCGCGGCTCAGCCGCGCCGACCGGCGTTCGGGCCCCCGTTCAGGCGCTCGCCATGCGGCGGCGCAGGCTCAGCGGACGCATGTCCGTCCACACCTCCGCGATGTGGTCGAGGCACTCCTGCCGGGTGCCCGTCGTGCCCTCGGCGTGCCAGCCCGCCGGCAGTTCCCGGTCCGCACGCCAGATGGAGTACTGCTCCTCGTCGTTGCGCACGACCCGGTAGCCGTTCTCGTCGGTGTCACTCATCGCTTCGGTCCTCCCGCTCATTCGGTCAGCGGGTCACAGCGTGCCGCCCCGGCCCCGACCCGCCATAGGGACAAACGCGCAGAAGGACCGGCGGTCGGTGCTGCCGCTCCTTCCCTGGTGGTGCCGGTGTGCGCGGCGGCAGTGTTCGGGGCAGCCAGGGTGGCGTCCGAGAGGCACACCGCCGCCGGCCACGCCACCCCATCAGGCTGGAAGGAGCTCCGCCATGTCGGACACCCCAGAGACCGTGCACCTGCCCACCGGCGGGTGGCGGTTGTGGGAGCACTTCGCACTCCGCGGTCCGGGTTTCCCGGCCGAGGGGGTCCTGCGCATGGCCCCGCCCGGACTCGCCCTGGCCGCCGCCAAGTTCGGGCCGGGCGACCAGCTCGCCGGACCGGACTGGGAGGCGTTCACCGGGGCCTTCGACACCGGCGCGGTGCGCACCGCCGGCCTGCTCCAGGACATCGCGGCCTCGCCGCGCTTCCGGGCCGCCGTGGCCTGGCAGAACCCGGCGGTGCTGCGCACCGGGATCGCCCCGTTCCTGAACTGGACGCCGACCGCGGCGGGCCGGACCAGCATGCCCCGCCAGCGCGAAGAGCTGGTGGCGCACTACTGGCAGCGGTTCTGCGTCAAGAACGACACCATCGGGTTCTTCGGACCCGTCGGCTGGGGCCGCTGGGACCTGACCACCGACGGCGTCCGCGTCGACCCCGGCAGCGGCGGGTTCCTCGCCGACTCGCGGGTCTATTTCGCCAGTTGGGCCATCGACGCGCTGGCCAAGTCGTTGAACGCCGATCCTGCGCTGCGTGCGTGGATACCGCCGCGCCGGGTGTCCTTCGTACGGGCCGAGGGCCTGTCCGTGCACCTGCCGGGTCGGCCGCCGCAGCCCATCGGCGAGAGCGCCCGCGCCGTACTGGACCTGTGCGACGGGACCCGTCCGGTGGCCGGGATCGCCGGGCAGCTGGGCATCCCGGTGGCGGAGGCGACCGAGACGGTGCAGTGGCTGCTGGCCAAGCGGTGGGTGCACTGGCGGCTCGACGTGCCGACGGGCACCTACCCGGAGCGGGAACTGCGGGCCGTCCTGGAGCGGATCGGCGATCCGGCGCTGCGGGAACCGGCCCTGGAGAAGCTGGCCGTCCTGGAGCGCGGCCGGGACGCCGTGCAGGCGGCCGGACAGAACGCCGAGGCGCTGACCTCGGCGATCGGCGCCCTGGAGGCGGACTTCGCGGCACTGACCGCCACCGACGCGCAGCGCTCCAAGGGCGCGCGGACCGCGCCGTGCCGGGGGCTCGTGTACTCCGACGCCCGGCGTGCGGCGACGGCGACCCTGGGCACCGCCCTGCTGGACGAGCTGACCCCGCTCGCGCAGTGTCTGACCGCGGCGCGCTGGATGACGAACCGGTTCGCCGAGCGGGTGGTGACCCGGCTGCGCGAGGTGTACGAGCGGCTGAGCGCGGCCGGTCCGGTGGACCTGGGCGCGATGTGGCTGGGCTGTCTGCCGTCGCCGTACCCGGAGGCGGGCCGCGACCTCGACGCCGTCCAGGCGGAGCTGCGGGAGAAATGGGCGCGGATCCTGGCGGTGCCCGAGGGGGCGCGCCGGGTACGGGTGTCCTCGGCGGACATCGCGGAGCGGGTGCGCGCGGAGTTCGAGGAGCCCGGCGCGGGCTGGTCACTGGCCCGCTACTTCAGCCCGGACGTACTGCTGCTCGCCGAGGACGCGGACGCGGTGGCGCGCGGGGACTTCGAGATGGTGCTGGGCGAGATGCACAGCGCGCTCAACACGATGGGCGCCTCCCTCTTCGTCCACCAGCATCCCGACCGCGACGAGCTGATCGCCGAGACCACCCGTGACTTCCCCGGTCCGCGGCTGCTGCCGATGCTGCCCAAGGAGCTGCCGCTCAAGTGGTCGACGCGCAGCAGGCCTTCGCTGGACCGGCCGCAGGACTACTACGTCTCCCTGGTCGACGACACCGGTGACCCGCACCGCCCGCGCACCGTCCTGTGCGCCGACGTCACGGTGGAGGACCGCGGCGGCCGGCTGACGGCGGTGCTGCCCGACGGTGCCGCGTTCGACCTGCTCGACGTGTACGCGAACACCCTGACCCAGCAGGTCATGGACCGGTTCACGCTGCGCCCCGAGGGCGACCACACCCCGCGGATCAGCATCGACAAGATGGTGGTGGCGCGCGAGACGTGGGCCTTCCCGGCGTCCGAACTGGCCTTCGCGGACGAGAAGTCCGAGGCCAAGCGGTATGTGAGGGCCCGGCACTGGCGGGAGGAACACGACCTGCCGCGCTTCGTGTTCGTGGTCTCCCCGACCGAACCCCGTCCGTTCTACGTGGACTTCGACAGCCCGGTGTACCTGAGCATCCTCGCGAAGGCCGCGCGCAGGCTGGCCCGCAAGGATCCCGGGGCCAAGCTGAAGGTCAGCGAGATGCTGCCCACGCCGGAGCAGGCCTGGCTGACCGATGACCGGGGCGACACGTTCACCTCGGAGCTGCGCTTCGTCGCCGTCGACCAGACGGCGGTCGACCGGACCGCGGTCGACCGGACCGCGGGCGGAGGAGCGTGATGCGGACCTTCGTCGACGACATCGCCGCGCACGCCGCCCGCACGCCCGGCCGGATCGCGGTGACCACCCCGACCGGCGAGGTGACGTACGGGGAGCTCATCGCCCGTATCGACGCGCTTGCGGCGGTGCTGCGGGCGCGCGGCGCCCGCCCGGAAAGGGTGTGCGCGGTGGCCGTGGAGCGCGGCGTCGACGCCGTGGTCGGGCCGGCCGCGGTGGTGCGCTCGGGGGCGGCGTTCCTCGGCCTCGACCCGGAGCAGCCGCCGGCCCGGCTGGCGGCGCTGGTCCGCAGTGGCGGCGCCGACATGCTGCTGACCTCCTCGGCCCTGGCGGGCCGGCTCGACCTGCCGGTTCCGGGGACTCCCGTACTGCTGGACCGCCCGGGGAGCGTGGCCGGGGAGGAGCCGGGGGCCGGCGGGCCGCTCGGCGGGCGGGCGCTCGCGTACGTCAGCCACACCTCCGGGAGCACCGGGGAACCCAGCGCCGTGCTCGTCGAGCACGCCGGTCTGGACTCCTATCTACGGTTCGTCGCCCGCGACTACGGCCTCGGGCCGGACACGGTGGCGCTGCAAGTGGCCCCGCTGGGCTACGACGCCTCCCTGCGGGACACGTTCGCCCCGCTGCTGGCGGGCGGGCGGCTGGTGGTGGTGCCGCGTTCGGCGCTGCTGCGGCCCGAGGAGTTCGGGGCCGCCGTGCGCGAGCACCGGGTGACCGCGCTGCTGAGCGTGACGCCGTCCTTCCTGGCCTTCCTTGCCGGGCAGCCGGACGCGTCCGGGCTGCTCGCGGGGGTACGGGTGGTGGTGTCCAGCGGTGAGTCGCTGCGGCCCTTCCTGACCGCCGGAGGGCGGGCCCTGGTGCCGGGGTCACTGGTCAACCAGTACGGGCCGACCGAGTGCACGATGACCTCGACCCGGTACCCCGTACCGGCCGAGCCGGACGTCGTGAGCGACCTCGTCGGCACGCCGATCGACGGCGTGGTGGTCCACCTGCTGGACTCGGGGCTGTCGCCGGTGCCCGAGGGGGCCGTCGGGGAGGTCTGCATCGGCGGCGTGGGCGTGGCCCGGGGCTACCGCGGGCTGCCCGCCCGTACGGCCGAGTGCTTCGTCCCCGACCCGCTCGGGCCGCCGGGGGCGAGGATGTACCGGACGGGCGACCTGGCGAGCCGGGGCCCGGAGGGGCTGGAGTACCTGGGTCGCCGCGACCGGCAGGTCAAGATCCGTGGATACCGGGTGGACCCGGCCGAGGTCGAGGGCGCACTGCTCGCCCATCCCGGGGTCACGGGGGCGGTGGTCACCTCCGACACCGACGCCCAGGGGCGGGTGTTCCTGGTCGCGCACCTCACCGGGGACCTGGAGGACGTGAAGGACGCCGCGCTGCGCACCCACCTGGGCGCCACGCTGCCCCCGCACCTGATGCCGCGCCGCTTCGCGCGGCTGGCGGAACTGCCCACCACCCGCGGCGGGAAGGCCGACCGCCGCGCCCTGTCACAGACCGGAGGCCGGCCATGACCAGCGCACCCGCCGCATCCCCGGCACACGCGCCCCGCTCCCCCGCGTCCCACGTGTCGCACGCGCCCGGGCGCCGGCCGGCGCCGCCCGCGCCCCGCCCGGGCGCCGCCTCGCCCCCCTCGGCTCCTGTGGGCCCCGCCGCGGCCGGCGGAGCGGCCGGCGCCGTGCGCGTCCCGCTCGGTCCGGCCGACGTGGCGGCCGCCGCCGCGCGGATCGCCGGCCACGTGCGCCGCACACCGCTGCTGCCGGGGCTGCCCGCGCCCGAGCGGCGCCGGGTCGGATGGCGACTGCTGCTGAAGGCCGAACACCTCCAGTACGGCGGGTCGTTCAAGTTGCGCGGGGCCGCGAACGCCGTCCTGGCGCTCGGAGCCCGGCGGATCGTCACCGGCTCCTCCGGCAACCACGGAATCGCCTTGGCCCGGCTGGCCGCCTCGCTGGGCGCGGAGCTGACCGTGGTGCTGGCGGGCGGGGCGCACCCCGCCAAGATCGCCCTGATCCGGGCCCTCGGCGGGCGGACGGTCGGCGTGCCGGGCGGCGTCGCCGAACGCGACGCCCGGGCGCAGGCGCTGGCCGAGGAGACGGGCGCGGTCCTCGTGCCTTCCTCCGACCACGAACTGGTGGTCGCCGGGCAGGGCACGGTCGGCCTGGAGATCCTCGCCGAGGCACCCGACGTCGAGACCGTGTACGTGCCGACCGGCGGGGGCGGGCTGCTCGCGGGGGTGTGCCTCGCCGCGTACGGGCACCCGGTGCGGGTGGTGGGCGTCGAGCCCGCCGGTACCCCCCGCTACGCCCGGTCCCTGGCCGCGGGGCACCCCGTACGGCTGCCGCCCGGTGACACCGTCGCCGACGGGCTGCGCGGCCAGCAGCCGGGAGCCGTGCCCTATCCGATCATCCGGGACCGGGTCGACGACCTGATGACCGTGTCCGACGCGGAGGTCCTCGCCGCTGCCGCGCTGCTGCGACGGCGCGGGTTCGAGGCCGAGCCCTCCGGTGCGGTCGCGCTGGCCGGGGCGATCCGAGCGGGCCGCGGCACCGGCCGCTCCGTCGCCGTCGTGTCGGGCGGCAACACCACCGCGGCCCTGACGGCGGCCGCCGCGGCCGCCGCCGCCTCCCCTTCCCACCGCGCCACCCGCACCACCCACACCGCCCGTTCGCTCTTCGAGGAGATCTCATGACCATGACCGTGAACGAGACCGTGAACGAGACCGCGCACCTGACCGCGCAGCTGACCGCCACCGCCCTGACCGAGCTGGTCGTGTCCATCTACCGGGAGACGCTGGGGGTGGCCGACCTCGACGAGCAGAGCGACTTCTACGAGTGGGGCGGCGATTCTCTGGCCGCGTTCCGGATCACCGCACGGATCGAAGAGGCACTGGGGGCCGAGGTCCCGGTGGCGCTGGTCTTCGCCTACCCGTCGCCCGCGGACCTCGCCGACGTCGTCCACGCCGACTTCGTCCGGGCATGAGGGGCAGGCCATGACCGACACCTACGTACCTGGCGGCCGCTGGCGGCTGTGGGACCAGTTCGCCCTGCGCGGGCCGGGTTTCCCGGCCCGGGGCGTGCTGCGGCTGGCCCCGGACGGGCTGGCCGCGGCCGCCGACAAGTTCGACCCCGACGAGGGCCCGGCGGGCCTGGCCGGTGAGCGGTGGGGGGAGTTCACCGGCCTGTTCGCCGACGCCCAGGTGGAGACGGCGCACACGCTCCAGGAGATCGCCCGGATGCCCGCCTTCCGGGAGGCGGTGGCCTGGCAGAACCGCCCGGTCCTCAGCTCCGGGATCGCCCCGTTCCTGAACTGGACGCCGACCGCGGCGGGCCGGACCAGCATGCCCCGCCAGCGCGAAGAGCTGGTGGCGCACTACTGGCAGCGGTTCTGCGTCAAGAACGACACCATCGGGTTCTTCGGACCCGTCGGCTGGGGCCGCTGGGACCTGACCACCGACGGCGTCCGCGTCGACCCCGGCAGCGGCCTGATCGCCGGATCGGAGGTGTACTTCGCCAGCTGGGCCGTCGACGCGCTGGCCGCACGGATCGACACCGACCCGCGGGTACGGGAGTGGTTGGCGCCGCGGCGCGTGCCGTTCGTCCGCCAGTCCGGCCTGGACGTGACGGTGCCGGGCCGCCCGCGCCAGGCCCTCGCCGAGCAGGCGCGTGCCGTGCTCGCGCTGTGCGACGGCGTACGGCCCGCCCGGGAGATCCGCGCCGCTCTGCCGGACGTGGACGTGTCCGCGGTGCTGGCCGACCTGGTCGCCCGCCGGTGGGTGCTGTGGAAGCTGGAGGTGCCCGCCGACGCCCGCCCGGAGCGGCATCTGCGGGCCTGGCTGGAACGGGTCGGGGACGCTGAGCTGCGCGACCCGGGTCTGGCCGCCCTGGACGCCCTGGAGCGGGGCCGGGACCGGGTACGGGCTGCGGACGGGCCTGAGGCGCTGGTGGCCGCGCTGACGGACCTGGAGGGCGAGTTCGTCGCGCTGACCGAGACCGCCGCCGTACGGGAGAAGTCGGCCGGTACGGCGCCCTGCCGGGCCCTGGTGTACTCCGACTGCCGCCGGGCGGCGACCGCCACCCTCGGGCGGACCGTGCACGAGGCGCTCGCCCCGCTGCACCCGCTGCTGACCAGCGCCGGCTGGCTGACCGCACGGCTCGCCGACGCGGTGATGGGCCGGGCGCGGGAGGTGTACCGCCGGCTGGCCGCGCAGGGGCCGGTCGACCTGGCGGCGTTCTGGTTCGCCTGCATGCCGATCCTGCACGGCGCCGCCCGCACGGAGTCCGCCGAGCTCCAGCAGGAGTTCCGCAGGCGCTGGGACGCGATCCTTTCGCCGCCGCCGGGCACGCGCCGGGTCACGCTGCCGCTGGAGGCCGTCGCGGGGCCCGTCGCCGAGCAGTTCGGCGGCCCGGGCGGCGGCTGGACCGCGGCCCGCTACCTCAGCCCCGACATCATGATCGCGGCGTCCGGGGAACGGGCGGTGGCCCGCGGCGACTTCGAGCTGGTCCTCGGCGAACTGCACGTCGCCGCCAACACCTTGGGCGCCTCGCTGTTCGTCAACCAGCATCCGGACGCCACGGAGCTGACCCGGCTCACCGATCGGGACCATCCCGGTCCCCGGCTGCTGCCGCTGCTGCCCAAGGAGCACCGCTCCCGGCTGTCGGCGCGGATCCGGCACTCCCTGGTCCGCCCCGAGGACTATTACGTCGCCCTCGTCGACTTCACCGCCGATCCGGGCCGGCCCCGTACGGTGCTCAGCGCCGACGTGGTGGTGACCGAGGGCGCGGACGGCGAGCTGGCGGTGGTCCTACCCGACGGGTCCGGGTTCCCGGTGGTGGATGTGTTCTCGCACGTGCTGACCACCCTGGCGATGGACCTGTTCCAGATCCTGCCGGACGGGACCGAGCACTCCCCCCGGGTCACGGTGGACCGGCTGGTGGTGGCCCGCGAGACCTGGCGGCTGCCCCCGTCGGACATGGACTTCGCCGAGGAGAAGGACGAGGCCCGCCGCTTCGTACGGGCGCGGCAGTGGCGGGAGCGGCACGGGCTGCCGCGGTTCGTGTTCGTGGTGCTGGCGACCGAAACCCGCCCGTTCTACGTGGACTTCGACAGCCCGGTGTACGTGAACATCCTCGCCAAGGCGGTCCGCAGAATGGCCCGCAAGGAGCCGGCGGGCCGGGCCGTGTTCACCGAGATGCTGCCGAGCCCCGAACAGGCCTGGCTGACCGATGACCAGGGCGAGGTGTACACCTCCGAGCTGCGCTTCGTGGCGGTGGACGAGGGCTGACCCGACGGGGTCTGACGGGCCGGGGCCGACCGGCGCGGCGCGTGCCGCACAGGGGGGAGCGACGCGCACACGGCGACGCGCACGGCGGAACAGGGCCGTGCGGCGGCGCCGTTGCGCGTTCTACCCCCCGGCGGCTGCGTGCGCGGCTGCGTCTTCTTCCCTACTGACGGATCTCCACAGCCAGCAGTGTTGAGGAAAACACCGCTTGGAGGCCCACAGTGAAGGTTGTCGCAGCGCACGGCGGACCGGCGAGGCACGGCAGCGAAGCCGGCGACGTCGTCCGTGACGGTGACGGAGTGTCGTTCGCGCAGCGGAGGCTGTGGTTCCTCGACCAGCTCACCGGAGGCTCCGCCGAGTCCCTGCTCCCGCTGGCCCTGCGCATCCGCGGCGCGCTCGACGTCCCGGCGCTGGAGCGGTCGCTGTCGGGCATCGTGGACCGCCACCAGGTGCTGCGCACCCGGTTCACGGCCGTCGACGGCGAGCCCGTACCGCAGGTGGACCCGCCGGGCCGCACCCGGCTGGCTCGGGTGGAGGCGGCCGGCACGGACGAGCTGTTCGACCGGGGGCTGGCGCGCCCCCTGGACCTGGCGAAGGAGCACCCGCTGCGCGCCACGCTCGCCCGCATCGGGCCCGAGGAGCACGTGCTGCTCCTGGTGGTCCACCACATCGCCGTGGACGGCTGGTCCTGGGACGTACTGCTGCGCGAACTGGACGCCGGTTACCGGGGAGAGGCGGTGGACGCGCCCGCGCTCCAGTACACCGACGTCGCCCGCACCGAGGCCGAGCGACTGAACGGTCCGCGCATGGAGCGGCTGCTCGGGTACTGGCGGGAGCGGCTGGCCGGGGTCGCCCCGCTCGCGCTGCCCGCGGACCGGGCCCGACCCGCGTTCTGGGACGGCTCCGGGGACGTGGTCCGCTTCGAGCTGCCGGCCGAGCTGGTCGCCGAGGTCGACCGGGTGGCCCGGGAACAGCGGGCGACCCGCTACATGCTGCTGCTCTCCGTGTACCAGGCCCTGCTGGGACGTTACTCCGGCCGCACCGACATCGCCGTGTGCACCACCCTGGCCGACCGCGGGCGCCCCGAAGTGGGCGCTCTGATCGGGCCGTTCGTGAACACGATCGTGCTGCGCACCGATCTGTCCGGCGATCCGAGCTTCGCCGGGCTGCTGGGCCGGGTCCGGTCGGCGGCCCTGCGGGACTTCTCGCACGCCGAAGCGCCGTTCGACCGGGTCGTCGGCGAGGTGGTCACCGAGCGCGACCTGTCCCGCCACCCGCTCGCGCAGGCCTCGTTCACCCTGCTCAACACCGTCCCGTCGGCGGCCCGCCTGGACGAGCTGGACGTGGCGCTGGTGCGGACCCCGCTGACGGGCACCCCGCTGGACGTGTTCCTCGACCTGAGCCTGCGCGCGGGCGGCGGCATCGCGGCGCGGCTCCAGTACTCCACGGCCCTGTTCGACCGGAGCACGATGGTCCGCTTCACCGAGGGTTACGTCGCGCTCCTGCGCGCGGTGACGGCCTCGCCGCAGACGTCCGTGGCCGAACTCGCGGGCCGGCTGGAGCCGCTACCCGGCCAGGAGCGCCGGCGGCTGGTCGCGATGGCGGGCTCGGGGCGCCCGGCGCCGGCCGCGAAGCCGTTCGCCGTGGCCGGTGAGCCCGGTGCGGTGGCCCTGGTGTGCGGGGAGGAGTCCCTGCGCTACGGGGAGCTGGACGCGCTCGGCGGCGGCCTGGCCACGGCCCTGCGGGCGGCGGGCGTCGGCCCGGGGACCCCGGTGGGCGTGTGCCTGGAGCGCGGGGTGCGGTCCGTGGCCGCGATGACCGCGATCTGGCGGGCCGGCGGGGTCTACGTGCCACTGGATCCCGCGCTCCCCGAGGAGCGGCTGCGGTTCATGGCCGCGGAGGCCGGTCTGCACTGCGTGCTCACCGATGCCGCGACCGGCGAACGGGCCGCCGCGCTCGGCCCGCGGGTACTGCGGGTGGAGGACGCCGCGCCCGATGCGGACGCCCCGCACCACACCCCCGGTCCGCGGGACCTCGCGTACGTCATCTTCACCTCGGGCTCCACCGGGCGGCCGAAGGCCGTCGGCATCGAGCACGGTGCGATCGCCGCGCACGTCGCGGCCGCCCGCGAAGAGTTCGGGATCACCTCCCGGGACCGGGTGCTCGCCTTCTCGTCCTTCTCCTTCGACGCCTCACTGGACCAGCTGCTGACCGCCCTCGGCTGCGGGGCCACCCTGGTGGTCCGGCCCGACGAGCAGTGGCTGCCCGCGCAGGTCCCCGCGGTGGTGGAGCGGCACGGGATCACCGTCCTGAACCTGCCGCCCACGTACTGGGCCGAGCTGGCCTTCTCGCTGACCGACCGCACGGCGGCCGCGCTGGCCGGGCTGCGCCTGCTGATCCTCGGCGGGGAGTCCGTCCCGTCGGCGGCGCTGGCCGCCTGGCTGGCGCGGGCCCCGCAGGTGCGGGTGCTCAACGCGTACGGACCGACGGAGACCACCGTCACCGCCACCACGCACGAGATCGGCGCGGCCGGGGACGACGGCCGGGTGCCGATCGGGCGGCCGCTGGGCTCCCGCCGGGCGTACGTGGTCGACGCGCAGGACGAGCTGGTACCGGTCGGCGAACCGGGCGAGCTGCTGATCGGCGGCCCGGAACTGGCCCGCGGCTACCTCGGACAGCCCGCCCTCACCGCCCTGAAGTTCGTCCCCGACCCGTACGCCGGCGACGGCGGCCGGCTCTACCGCACCGGCGACCTGGTCCGCCGACTGCCCACCGGCGAACTGGAGTTCCTCGGCCGCACCGACGACCAGGTCAAGATCCGCGGCTTCCGCATCGAACTCGGCGAGGTGGAGGCGGCCCTGGCCGCGTGCCCGGGGGTGGTGGCCGCCGCGGTGGCCGTCGGCGAGGACGCCCAGGGCGGCAAGAGCCTGACCGGCTACGTGGTGGCCGGGCCCGACGGCCCCGTGGAGCCCGCCGCGCTGCGGTCCCACTGCGCCGGCCGGCTGCCGCACTACGCCGTGCCCGCTGACTTCGTGGCGCTGGACGCGCTGCCCGTGAACGCCTCGGGCAAACTCGACCGGGCCGCCCTGCCCGCGGCGCGGCCGGACGGGGGGCCGGCGCAGCGGGACCGGGCGGCGGGCGGCGCCGAGTTCGTCGCGCCGCGCGACGCCACCGAGCGGGTGGTCGCCGAGATCTGGGCGGAGGTCTTGGGCGTCGACCGGGTCGGCATCGACGACGGGTTCTTCGACCTGGGCGGCCACTCCCTGCTCGCCACCATGGCCGTGTCCCGGATCGCGGAGCGGCTCGGCCGCGAGGTGGAGCTGCGCACCCTGTTCGAGAACCCCCGCATCCGCGGGTTCGGGCCGCTGGTGGCCGCGGCCCGGCAGGCGGGCGCGGCGACGGTCGTCCCCGTGGACCGCTCGGGGCCGCTGCCGCTGTCCTTCGGGCAGGAGCGGATGTGGTTCCTGGACCGCATGTCCGACGTCGGCGACGAGTACGTGCTCTGGTTCTCGTGGCGGATGCGCGGCGGGCTCGACCGGGACGCCTGGCAGGGCGCCCTCAACGAGGTGGTGGCCCGGCACGAGGCGCTGCGGACCGCGCTGGTCGAGGTGGACGGCCGGCCGGCGCAGCGGGTGGTCGACGGGGTCCGCGTACCGCTGGTGTGGCAGTCGGCCCCGCCGGGGGACGACGAGGCCGTGCGGCTGGAGCGGCTGCGGGAGGTGGCCGTCCCGTACGCCACCCGCCGCTTCGACCTGGCCGGGCCGCCGCTGCTGCGGGCCGGGGTGTGGGAGCTGGACCCCGAGGACCACGTCGCGGTCATCGCCTTCCACCACGCGGCGACCGACGGCTGGTCCAAGGACGTGATCATCGGTGAGCTGGCGCAGGCGTACGCCGCCCGGGTGGCGGGGCGTCCGGCCGAGCTGCCGCCGGTGCCGATCCAGTACGGGGACTTCGCGGTCTGGCAGCGCGACCGGATGGCCGGTGAGGTACTGGAACGGCAGCTGGCGTACTGGGAGCGGGCGCTGGCGGGGGTGCCCGTACTGGAGCTGCCGACGGACCGGCCGCGCCCGGCGGGCTGGTCGGGCCGGGGCGGCGCGGTCGAGATCGATCTGCCCCGGGAGCTGGAGGCGGCGCTCGGCGAGCTGGCCCGGCGCTGCGGGGTGACGCGGTTCACGGTGCTGCTGGCCGTGGTGCAGATCGTGCTGGGCCGCTGGTCGGGGCAGCAGGACGTGGCGGTGGGCACACCGGTCGCGGGCCGCGGCCAGCTGGAGCTGGAGCGGCTGGTGGGGCTTTTGGTGAACACGGTGGTGCTGCGCGGGAACCTGTCCGGCGAGCCGTCGTTCACGGAGTTCCTGGGCCGGGTCAGGGAGTCGGTGCTCGGGGCCTTCGACCACCAGGAGGTGCCGTTCGAGCGGCTGGTGGAGCAGCTGCGGCCGGAACGGGACCCCTCCCGCAACCCGTTGTTCCAGGTGATGTTCGACGTCCAGGAGAGCGCCGCCGGTGGGCCGCGGGTCGAGGGACTGGACGTGGAGCACTTCGTCCTGCCGTGGGGTTCGGCCAAGTTCGACCTGACCGCGACCTTCCTGCTCTATCCCGACCGGTTCGCGCTGAACGTGGAGTACGCGAGCGACCTCTTCGACGCCGCCACGGTCACCCGGTTCGCCGGGCACGTGGGCCGGGTGCTGGCGGCGGTGGTGGCCGATCCGGAGCAGGCCGTCGGACGGCTGGAGCTACTGTCGCCCGCGGAGTACGCGGAGCTGGCCGGAGCTGCGGGCTCCGCGGTGGCCGCCCCGGCGGCGGTCCCGTTCACCGTGTCGGGCGCCCCGGACGCGCCGGCGCTGCTCTGCGGGGACGAGACCCTGACGTACGGGGAACTGGACGGCGTGACCGGCGGGCTGGCCCGCGCCCTCGCCGCCGCCGGGGTACGGCCGGGGACACCGGTCGGCGTGTGCCTGGGGCGCGGCATCCGCTCGGTCGCCGCCATGGCCGCGATCTGGCGGGCCGGCGGGGTCTACGTACCGCTCGACCCGCGGCTGCCGGCGGACCGGCTGCGGTTCATGTGTGCCGAGGCGGGCGTGCACAGCGTCTTCAGCGACGCCTCGACGCACGCACTGGCCGCCGCGCTCGGCCCGCGGACCGTGCCCGTCGAGACCGTCGTGCCCGACCCGGACGCGCCCCGCCACACCCCCCATCCCGGTGACCTCGCCTACGTCATCTTCACCTCGGGCTCCACCGGCCGCCCCAAGGCCGTCGGCGTCGCGCACCACGCGCTCGGCGCACACACCGCCGCGGCCCGCGAGCTGTTCGGCATCACGGCGGACGACCGTGTCCTCGCCTTCGCCTCCTTCTCCTTCGACGCGTCCCTGGAGCAGGTGCTGCCCGCCCTCGGCGCGGGAGCCTCGGTGGTGGTCCGCCCGGACGAGGTGTGGTCGGTGGAGGAGCTCGCCGAGGCCGTCCGCACCCGGGGCGTCACGGTCATGGAGGCCACCCCCGCCTACTGGGAGGAGATCGTCGCCCGGCTCGACACCGTCGCCGGGGACCTCAAGAGCCTGCGGCTGCTGGTCACAGGCGGCGAGGCGCTGCCCTCGGCGCCCCTGGAGCGCTGGTTCGCGCATCTCCCCGACGTGCCGATCGTCAACACGTACGGGCCGACCGAGGCCGTCATCTCGGCCACCGCCCAGCCGGTCACCGCACCGGTCGAGGGCCGGGTCGCGATCGGCCGGGCGTTGGGCTCGCGCCGGGCGTACGTGGTCGACGCGCTCGACCAGCTCGCACCCGTCGGGGTGCCCGGCGAGCTGCTGATCGGCGGCCCGGAACTGGCCCGCGGCTACCTCGGACAGCCCGCCCTCACCGCCCTGAAGTTCGTCCCCGACCCGTACGCCGGCGACGGCGGCCGGCTCTACCGCACCGGCGACCTGGTCCGCCGACTGCCCACTGGCGAACTGGAGTTCCTCGGCCGCACCGACGACCAGGTCAAGATCCGCGGCTTCCGCATCGAACCGGCCGAGATCGAAGCCGTCCTGGAACAGCACCCGGGCGTGCACGGCGCGGCCGTCCTGGTCCGCGAACTGCGCGGCGAGCGCGCCCTCGTCGGCTACGCGGCCGGCCGGGGGCTCGACGCCGGGACACTGGCCGCCTGGTGCCGGACCCAACTGCCCGGCTACATGGTGCCCGCCGCGTTCGTCCTGCTCGACGCCCTGCCCCGGACCGTGCAGGGCAAGGTCGACACGGCTTCCCTGCCCGAGCCCGCACTGCCCGAACCGGCCGCGTCCGTGGCGCCGCGCACCCCCACCGAGGTCGTGACGGCCCAGATCTGGGCCGAGGTCCTGGGCCTGGCCGAGGTCGGCATCCACGAGGACTTCTTCGCCCTCGGCGGGCACTCCCTGCGCGCCGTGGCGGCCGCGTCCCGACTGCGCACCGCGTTCGACTGCCCGATCCAGGTGCGCGACCTGTTCGACCACCCGACGGTCGAACTGCTCGCCATCGAAGTGGAACGGCAACTCATCGACCAGATATCCGCGATGAGCGACGACGAGATCGACCTGTCCCTGACCTCCGACTTCTGATCGCCCAGGCGATCCCAGCCCTTGATTGGACGGCACTCGCAATGACCACTGCGCAGGTCGAAACCTCCGCCCCCACCGGCACCGCCGCCACGCCCGCCACGGCCGCCACCGCGGCCCCCGGTGCCCCGGCCGGTCTCTCGCCGGCCGCTCGCCGGCTCCTCGAAATGCGGCTGCGCGGCAAGACCGCCGCCGCGCCCGCGGGCATCCCCCGCCTCGAACCGCGCCCCGCCCGTGCCCCCCTGTCGGCCGCCCAGCAGCGCCTGTACTTCCTCGACCAGCTCGACCCCGGCGGCGTCGAGTACCTGATGCCCGCGGCCTGGCGGTTCGCCGGCCCGCTGGACGTGGCCGCGCTGAGCGCCGCGATCGGAGACCTCGTCGCCCGCCACGAGCAGCTGCGGGTGGTGTTCTCCCACGAGGACGGCGTGCCGGCCCAGCACGTGCTCGCCGCCGCCGACACGGCGGGCCTGGACGTGGTCGAGCTGCCCCCGGCCGTGCGCGACGGCGACCGCGCGGCGCTCGCCGAGGCCGTACGGGAGGTGGCGCTGCGCCCCTTCGACCTGGCCGCGGCGCCCCCGTTCCGGGCCACCCTGCTGCGGATCGCCGCCGACGACCACGTGCTGGTGCTGGCCATGCACCACATCGTCTCGGACGGCTGGTCCCTGGACGTCCTGACGGGCGACCTGAGCGCCTGCTACCACGCCAGGAGCGGGGGCCGGCCCCCGCAGCTCGCGGCGCCACCCGTCGAGTACACCGACTACGCGCACTGGCAGCGCGGGGCCGACGACAGCACGGAACTGGACTACTGGCGCACGACCCTTTCCGGCCTGACACCGCTCGAACTGCCCACTGACCACCCGCGCCCCGCCGTGCGCACCTTCGCCGGCGCCGTGCACGCCGTCGAGCTCCCCGCGCCGCTGACGGCGGCCCTGGCCGAGCTCAACCGACGGGCCGACACCACCTCGTACATGACCCTGATGGCCGCCTTCCAGGCGGCGCTCGCCTTCCACAGCGGCCAGGACGACATCGCGATCGGCACCGTCGTCGCCAACCGCGAGCGCCCCGAGATCGAGCAGCTGGTCGGCTTCTTCGTGAACACCCTGGTCATCCGCACCGATCTGGGGGGCGACCCGACCTCGGCGCAGCTCCTGGCCCGGACCCGGGAGAGCGTCCTGGGCGCCCTCTCCCACCAGAGCCTGCCCTTCGAGCGGGTCGTCGACGAACTGAGCCCCGAGCGGGACCTGTCGCGCAACCCGCTGTTCCAGGTGCTGTTCTCGCACTCCGCCACCGCGCGGCAGGAGACGTACGCCCTCGGCGGGGCGACGGGCACGGCCTTCCCCATCGAGCTGACCACCGCGAAGTTCGACCTGACGCTCGACGTCGGCGAGGACGCGGACGGCATCCGACTCCGGTTCGTCTACCGCCCCGACCTGTTCGAGGCGGCTTCGGTGGCCACGCTGGCCGAGCACACGGTCGCGGTGCTGCGGGCGTTCGCCGAGGCCCCGGACGTGCCGCTCGGCATGGCCGACCTGCTCACCGGGGACGAGCGGGCCGCACTGCTCGGCCAAGACGGCCCCGCGAACCGCCCCCCGGCGGACTCCGTGCCCGAGCCTGCTCCGCGGCTCGCCCTGGAGCGCCTGGCCGAGCGGATGCGGCTGACCCCCGCCGCGGTGGCCGTCTGCGGCGGGGGCCGCAGCCTGACCTACGCCGAACTCGACGCGGCCTCCCTGGCCCTGGCCCGGCGACTGCGGGCCGCGGGCATCGGCCCGGAGTCCCTGGTCGGCGTGTGCCTGGGCCGCTCGGTCGACCTGGCCGTGGCGCTGCTCGGCGTCTGGCGGGCCGGCGCGGCGTACCTGCCGCTGGATCCCGCCCACCCGCGGGCCCGGCGGGAGTTCACCGTCGGTGACGCCGGGGTGGAGTGGGTGGTCGCCGACGGTGTGGGCCGGGCCGCGGTGGAGGGGCTGCCGGTGGGCGTGATCCCGCTGGCCGCCGACTGCGCCGGCGACGGCGACCGCACCGGCGAACGCAGCGGGGCCAACGACCCCCTCGCGGACGCGCTCCCCGGCCCGGACACCCTCGCCTACGTCATCTACACCTCCGGGTCGACCGGACAGCCCAAGGGCGTCGAGATCACCCACGGCAACCTCGCCTGGTTGCTCGGCGCCGCCGACCGCCACTTCGACTTCGGCGCCGACGACGTGTGGACGCTCCTGCACTCCCCCGCGTTCGACTTCTCCGTCTGGGAGCTGTGGGCCCCGTTGACCTCCGGCGGGCGGGTGGTGGTGCTGACCGAGGACGAGGTCCGCGACCCCGCCGCGGTGCACGCCGTCCTGCGCGACGAGCGCGTGACCGTGCTCAACCAGACCCCGGCCGCCTTCAAGGGGCTGCGGGCCCATCTGGCCCAGCAGGGCGAGGAGTTCGGCGCACTCGCGCTGCGCACCGTGGTCTTCGGCGGTGACGCCTTCGACGCCCGCGACTACCGCGACTGGTTCGCCGTGCCCGAGGACGGGCGGCCCGCTCTGGTGAACATGTACGGGATCACCGAGACCACCGTGCACGTCACCTACCGGCTGATCACCGAGGAGGACACGGTCAGCGCCGTGTCCTCGCCGATCGGCCGCCCCCTGGCGGGCCAGCACGGCTACGTCCTGGACCGCGCGGGCCGGCTGGTGCCGCACGGCACGGTGGGTGAGCTGTACGTGGCCGGCGGGGGCGTCGCCCGCGGTTACCGCAACCGGCCGGAGCTGTCCGCCGAGCGGTTCCCCCTCGACCCGTTCGGTCCGGCCGGGACCCGTATGTACCGGACCGGTGACCTGGTACGGGTGCTGCCCGACGGCCAGTTGGCGTACGCCGGGCGGGCCGACCACCAGGTGAAGATCCGCGGTTTCCGCATCGAGCCCGGTGAGATCGAGACGGCGCTGCGCGCGCTGCCCGGCGTACGGGACGCGGCGGTGGTGGCGCGGCCCGACGCGCACGGCGGCGCCCGCCTGGTCGCCCACGTGGTGCTGACCGAGGGCCGGCCGCTGGACGCGCCGGACCTGCGCGACCGGCTGCGGCTGACGCTGCCCGAGTACATGGTGCCCGCGCTGTTCGTGCGGCACCCGGAGCTGCCGATCACCGCCAACGGCAAGGTGGACCGCACGTCCCTGGTGGCGGTGGCCGTCGAGGGGGCGGCCGCGCCCGCCGGGCACGTCCCGCCGGTCGGTGCGACCGAGGAGGCGCTGGCCCGCATCTGGTCGGACGTGCTGGGCGCCGAGCGGATCAGCCGCACGGCCAACTTCTTCGACCTGGGCGGCGACTCGATGCTGGCCCTGCGGGTGATCGGGCAGGCCCGCTCCGCCGGACTGGGCCTGAGCGTGCCGGACCTGTTCCGGGCCCGCACCCTGGGCGACCTGGCGGCGCTGGCGACGGACGCGGCCGACTGCGGCGGCCCCGCGCCCGTGGAGCCGTTCTCCCAGCTCGACCCGGCGGACGCTGCCCGGCTCCCGGAGGGGCTCGACGACGCGTACCCGCTGACCATGCTCCAGGCCGGCATGCTGCACGAGATGCTGGCCGACCCGGGCCGCGGCGCCTACCACAACGTCACCGACCTCAAGATCACCGTGCCGGAGGGCTTCGACCTCGGTGCGTTCCAGACCGCGGTGGACACCGTCGTACGCGGCCACAGCATCCTGCGGTCCTCCATCGACCTGGTGTCCTTCTCCGAGCCGCTCCAGCTGGTGCACCGCACCGCGGAACTCCCCGTCGGCTACAGCGATCTGCGGGGCCTGCCGCACGAGGAGCAGTGGGCGTCCGTCCGGGGCTACGTCGACGCGGAGTTCGCCCGGCGCTTCGACCTGGCGGCCCCTCCGCTGGTCCGCATCCACCTGCACCGGCTCACCGACCGGGAGCTGCGGCTCACCCTCACCGACTGCCACGTGGTCCTCGACGGCTGGAGCCTGACCTCGCTCATCGCGGACCTGCTCGACCTGCACCGGCAGGCCGTGGCGCAGGGCCGGACCCCGCAGCTGCCGGCGGCGCCCCCGTACGCCGAGTACGTCGCGCTGGAGCGGGCCGCGCTCGTCGACGAGGAGGGCCTGGACTACTGGCGGTCCGCGCTGAGCGACCTGAGCCCGATCCGGTTCACACGGCGCGGCACGGAGGCCTCCGACGGCGGGCAGGTCGTCCACGAGGTGCGCCGCTCCTACGCCGCCCTCGCCGAGCCGATCGGCCGGCTGGCCAAGCTGGCCGGGGTGCCCCGCCGCACCGTCCTGCTCTCGGCGTTCCACCACACCATGAGCCTGTTCGCCGAGCGCGACGGCTCCGCCGAGGGACACTCGATCGGCCTGGTCACCAACGGCCGGCCCGAGGTGCCGGGCGCGGACCGGATGCGCGGGCTGTTCCTCAACACCGTGCCGTTCGGCGTGCGGCGGCCCCGGGGCAGCTGGCTGGAGTACCTGCGGGCGGCGTTCGCCGCCGAACAGGAGATGCTCCCCTACCGCAGGGTGCCGCTGGCCCGGATGGCGCAGCTGCGGCCCGGCACGCCCAGCCTGGCGGACACCCTCTTCAACTACGTCAACTTCCACCGACTGTCCGGGGACAGCTGGGACGACTCGCTGGAGATCGCCCGCACGGCGTTCCCGCTGATGCTCAACGCGAGCATCGAGTCCTTCACCCTCGACGTCGACCCGGACTACCTGGCCCCGGCCACCGCCGAGCAGCTCGCCGACCTGATGTGCGGGGTGCTGAAGGCGATGACCGCGCGGCCGCAGGCGCCCGTCACCGCGCCGGCGCTGGCCGGCGAGGCACGCATCCGCGCGCTGGAGGAGTGGGGCCGCGGGCCCGAACTGCCCAACACCCCGCTGATGTTCCACGAGTGCGTGGCCGAGCACGCCGCGCGCACGCCCGACGCGGTGGCCGTCCGGCAGGGCGAGCACGAGGTCACTTACGCCGAACTGGACGCCTCGGTGCACCAGTTGGCGGACCGCCTGCGCGCGCTCGGCGTCGGCCCCGAGGTACCGGTCGGCATCTGCCTCGACCGGGGTCCGGAGATGGTCCGGGCCGTACTCGGTGTGCTCCGATCGGGCGGCGCCTTCCTGCCGCTGGAGTCGCAGCACCCGGCCGACCGACTGAAGTTCATCGTCGAGGACAGCGGGATGCCGGTGCTGATCACCCAGTCCTCGCTGCTGGGGACGATCCCGTTCGACGGCCCGACCCTGGTCGTCGACGACCCGGAGACCTGGGCCGGCCCCGTCGGGGACGCCGCCCCGGCGCTGCCGGTCACCGCGGACAACGCGGCCTACGTCCTCTACACCTCCGGCTCCACGGGAACGCCCAAGGGCGTCACCATCCAGCACCGCAGCCTGACCAACATGCTGGAGGGGCAGCGCGACCTGTTCCCCGTGACCCCCGCCGACCGGGTCCTCCAGTTCGCCTCCCTCAGCTTCGACGTCTCGATCCTGGACCTGACGTGGGCCCTGGCGAACGGCGCCCAGCTGTGCACCCCGCCCCGGGAGGCGCTGCGCGCAGGCGCCGACCTGTCGAACACCCTGCTCGACTACGGGATCACGGTCGCCATGCTGGCGCCGAGCGCCCTGGCCGCCCTGGGCGAGGACCGCTTCCCCGCGCTGCGGACCCTCCAGGTGGCCGGCGAGGCGTGCCCCGCCGAACTGGCCCAGAAGTGGGCGCGCGGACGACGGTTCTACAACG
Organism: Streptomyces sp. NBC_00597; assembly: GCF_041431095.1. Classification (GTDB taxonomy): domain Bacteria; phylum Actinomycetota; class Actinomycetes; order Streptomycetales; family Streptomycetaceae; genus Streptomyces. The sequence goes on along the minus strand of NZ_CP107757.1, from coordinate 423,488 downwards.
TCTACGGGCTCACCGAGACGGCGGTGTGGTCCGTCTCCACCCTCCTCAAGCCGGACTGCAAGCGTCCGCCGATCGGCTGGCCGATGCGCAACACCCAGGTCTACGTCCTCGACGAGGACCTCCAGCCGGTCCCCGTCGGGGTGCAGGGCGAGGTCTACCTCGGCGGGCGCGCCATCGGCCGGGGCTATGTGAACCGCCCCGACCTGACCGCCGCGGCGTTCGTCCCCGACCCGTACGGCGCCCCCGGCGGCCGGCTGTGCCGCACCGGCGACATCGGTGTCCAGCTGCCCGACGGCGCCGTGGAGGTCCTGGGCCGACGCGACAGCCAGGTCAAGCTGCGCGGGTTCCGCATCGAGCTCGGCGAGATCGAGCACGGGCTGCGGGAACTGCCGGACGTGCAGCAGGCGGTGGTCCTGCTGCGGCGCGACCTGCCCGAGCCGGCCCTGGTCGCGTACGTGGTCCCCGAGGCGGGGGTGGAACCCGTCGTCGAGCCCTTCCGCCGGGCCCTGCGGGCCAAGGTGCCCGCCTACATGGTTCCCGCCCGGTTCGTCTTCCTCGACTCGATGCCGGTCAACAGCAGTGGGAAGGTCGACAAGAAGGCCCTGCCGCTGCCCTCGGCCGACCGCCTGCACAGCGCCACCGCGTACGTCGCGCCCGGCACCCCGGCCGAGGTGGTCCTCGCCGAGGTGTGGCGCACGGTGCTCGGCATCTCCCAGGTCGGCGTCCACGACGACTTCTTCGCCCTCGGGGGCAGTTCGCTCTCCACCGTCCGGGTCGCCGCGCAGGCCGCCGCCCGCGGGCTGAGCGTCTCCGTACGGGACCTGCTCGAACTCCCGACGATCTCCCGGCTCGCCGCCCGCGCCACCGAGGCGGCGGCGGAAGCCGCGCGGCCCGCCGGCCCGGCGGACCCGCTCGCGCCGCCCCGGGCCGTCACCTCGGAGGTCCGGCTGCGCGAGGGCGAGGGCTCCCCGCTGTGGTGCGTGCACCCCAGCGGCGGCAGCGGCGCCTGGTACGTGCCGCTCGCCCGGGCCCTCCCGCCGGGGCAGCCGGTCCGGGCCTTCCAGGCCCGCGGGCTGCTCGGCGGTGTGGACCCGACCACGATCGCCGGCATCGCGGCCAACTACGCCGCCGAGCTGGCCGTGCACGGCGGGCACGGCACGCACGACCTGCTGGGCTGGTCCATGGGCGCCAACATCGCCCTGGAGATGGCCACCCAGCTGCACGAGGCCGGTCACACCGTCGCCCCGCTGACGCTGATCGAGCCGTACCTGCCCCACCCGGCGGCCCGCGAACGCCTCGCCGCGGTCGGCCGGGACATGGAGCGGGGGCTGCGGATGCGCGATCGCGTCCGCGCGCTGCCCCCGTCCGCGGAGCGGGTGACGGCCGTGGCCGAGCTCACCACGCTGCTGCTGGGCGCCGGCATGAGCCCCGGCGAGGTGGCCCTGGTGGAGCACGCCCCCATCGAGGTGTGGCACTCGCTGCTCACCGCGCTGGCCGGCTACGAGCTGCGCCCCTACTCCGGCCATGTCCACCTCGTGGTGGGCAGCGCGGCCGCGGAACTGCCCGACGGCGAGGCAATGCCCGGGCTCGACGTGGACTTCCGGACCTATGTCGAGCGCTGGCGCGAGACCGCGCTCGGCGGGCTGACCGTCCATGTCACCGAAGGCGACCACATGTCCATGATGTCCGAACGGCTGATGCACAAGACCGCTGCCGTGCTCGGCCGGATCCAGTCGGAGGAACGCCGATGACCGTCCTGACCACCCACACCCCCGCGACCACGACCGCGACCGAGACCGAGACCGGGCTGGTGTGCCCGGTCAGGGGGAGGACGGCGCCGCAGGCCGCCTCCCCGTCCGCCCCGCAGGTCCGGCCGCCGGCCCCCGCCCCGGCTGCCGGCTTCACCGAGCGCTACCTCCTCGACCCCTCCGTCAACGCGGACCCGTACGGGTACCTGAACTCCCTGCGCGACCACGACCCCGTGTACTGGTCGGCCATGCACCGGGCCTGGCTCGTCACCGGGCACGCCCAGCTGATGCACTGCCTGCGCGACCCGGCGGTCTCCGCCGAGCGGGTGCGCCCGCTGATGGACGCCGTGCCGGAGGGCGCCCGCGAGGACGCCGAGCGGGCCTTCGCGATCCTGTCCCGCTGGATGGTGTTCAACGACGCCCCGCAGCACCGGCGGCTGCGCCAGGTGTTCCAGGAGCAGTTCGCGGCCCGCGCGATCGGCCGCTACCGGGCCTTCGTCGAGCGCGCCACCCGCGCCATGCTCGCCCGCCGCGCCGTCCCCGGCAGGATCGGGGACCTGGTCGCCGACATCGCCCGGCCGCTGCCCGCCCTGGTCTTCGCCCGCTGGCTGGGCGTCCCCCAGGCTCACGGCCCGTCCTTCTGGTACTGGAACGCCCGGGTCGGCGACCTCGTCCTGGGGGCCGCCCAGGAGGAGCGCGAGTACCGCACCTCGCTCCAGTCCCTGGTCAACCTGGACGACTACCTCGCCGACCTGGTGCGCCAGCGCCGCGCCGACCCCAAGGACGACCTGATCAGCGCCGTGCTGGCGGGCGGCCAGATAGGGAGTTCGGTCAGCGAGGAGGAGTTCGTCGGGATGCTGACGCAGATGGCCTTCGCCGGCGGCGAGACCACCAGCAACCTGATCGTCAACACCGTGCTCGCCCTGCTGGAGCACCCCGACGAGCTGGCCGCCGTCCGCGACGACCCGCAGCTGGTGTCGATGGCGGTGGAGGAGGCGATGCGCTTCGACGGCCCGTCGAAGATGTCGATCCGCACCGCCGCCCGGGACTTCGACCTCGACGGTCGTTCCGTACGCGCCGAAGACCGGCTGTTCCTGGTCACGGCGGCGGCCAACCGCGATCCGGCGCGCTTCCCCGACCCGGACCTGTTCAGCGTCCGGCGGGGCAGCGCCTCGCACCTCGGGTTCGGGTTCGGCGCGCACTTCTGCATCGGGGCGGCGCTGGCCCGGCTGGTGACCGGCGCGGTGGTCGACGTACTCGTACGCGAGTACCCCGGCCTGGAGCTGCTACCCGAGCAGCACGCCTGGCAGCCGTCCCTCCTCAACCGCGCGCTGACGGCCCTGCCCGTCCGCTACTGACCACGGCCGCCGGACGGCGGCCCGACAGACCTACGAAGGGGATTCGTTCATGGCTTCCACCCTGGTGGACGTGCGGTCCCGGCTGAGCGCCCCCGCCCGGCTGCCGTCGTTCCGCCTGTTGTGGCTCGGGCAGTCCCTGTCCCTGCTCGGCGACGGGTTCAGCTACATCGCCTTCTCCTGGATCACGCTCGGCCTGACCGGCTCAGCCCTGTCCCTCGGCTACGTCCTCGCGTGCCAGGCGGTGCCGCGGGCCCTGCTGACCCTGGTGGGCGGCTCCCTCAGCGACAAGTGGTCCTCCCGGACCCTGATGACGCTCTCCAGCTGGGTCCGGGCCGGCCTGATGGCCGGCGTGGGCCTGGCCGGCCTGGCCGGATCCCTGACGGTGTGGATGCTGTGCTGCGCCGCCGCGGCCTTCGGCGCGGTCGACGCGTTCTTCCAGCCCGCCCGGGCCTCCATCCTGCCGTCGGTGGTGGACAAGGAGCTGCTCGCCCCGGCCAACGCCCTGCTCGGGGTCGCCGCGAAGGTGTCCTCGGTGCTCGGGCCGGCCGTCGGCGGCATGGTGGTGGCCTTCTCCAACGCACCGGTCGCCTTCCTCGTCGACGGGGTGTGCTTCGCCCTCTGCGGCCTGTGCGTCTCGGGGATCCGCCCGCCGTCCCGCCCCGGGGCGGACGGGGCGGACGGGGCGGACGGGGCGGACGGGAACGCGGGGGCGGCGGCCGCGCTCTCGCTGGGCGCCCGGATCCGCGCCGGGCTGCGGTACGCCTTCGAGGACCCGCGGATCCGTACGATCCTGGCCGTCGACGCGGCCGTCACCTTCTGCCAGGCGGGGCCGTTCACGGTCGGCTTCGCCACCCTCGCCAAGGTCGACCTGCAGGGCGGCTCGGCCACCCTGGGACTGCTCAACGGCGCACTGGCCGGCGGGGCGATGCTGGGCACCCTCGTCGGCGGCGCCCTGAACAGCCGCCCTCGGATCGGCTTGCTGATCGCCGCGCTGGCGGGCTGGCTGGCGATCGGCACGGGCCTGCTCGGCCTCGTCGGCAACACCGCCGGGGCCCTGGCCACCGTCCTGGCGATGGGCTTCGGGATGGGCTTCCAGGGGGTCTTCGGCCTCAGCTGGATCCAGCGCACCATCGACGGCTCGGTACTGAGCCGGGTGATCTCGGTGGACCTGGTGATCGGCTACGCGGTGGCCCCGCTCTCCCTGATCGTCTGCGGGGCCCTGGCCGGGTCGGGCACGGGCCCGATGTTCGCCGTCTCGGCGGTCGTCCTGGCGGTGACGGGGATCGGCATCCTCAGCTCGCGCACCGTCCGCGAGATGCGTTGACCGGGGGCCGGCCGCGCCGGGACGCCCGCGCCGCAGGGCGGGGGCGTCCCGGCGCGGGGGCCGGCGCCTCAGGGCGCCGACGGGGCCAGGGAAGCGGAGAGCTCGCACAGGGCGGCGCGGTTGGTGCGGCCGGTCTTCGTACCGAGGGCCGCGATGTGCTTCTCGACGGTGCGCGGCGAAATGTAGAGGCGGTCGGCGATGTCCTTGTTGCCCAGGCGTTCCGCGAGCAGCAGGAAGACCTCGTACTCGCGGACCGTGACGCCCTGGGAGCGCAGGACGTCCGGGATGGTGCTCGAACCCGAGCGGCGCTGCTGCACCGGGGCGCCCATGCGGCGCAGGGCCGCACGGCACGCGCCCGCGACCGCGGCGACGCCGCCCTGGTGGAAGTGCTCCTCGGCGCGGCGCAGCCAGGCCACCGGCTCGCCCCAGCCGTCCTCGTACGCCGCGTCGGCGATCAGCCGCAGGCCCAGGTGGAGCGCGGTCGCGTACGGGGCGGCGGCGCGCAGGGCCTCGGCCACGGCGGCCGCGGCCTCCTCGGGGCGCCGTTCGCGGCCCAGCAGGACGGCCCCGGCGAACAGGACGAACTGTCTGTTCCAGCGCATCCGACCGGGCGCGGTGGCGGCGATCTCCTCGTACGCGGCGCGGTCGGCCTCCCCCGACAGCACGTCGAGGAGCAGGCCGATGCCGTACCGCCCGCTGAGGTAGTACGTACTGGGGTTGGTGTCTTCGAGGTCGGCGACGGCGCGCAGTTCGCGGACGGCGCCGGGCCGGTCCTCCTCGGTCAGCGCGCAGAAGGCCCGGGCGAGACCGCGGGTCAGCGGTTCCTCCTGGGAGCCGGCCCCGTCCCAGTCGACGAAGGCGGCGAGGGCGCTCTCCATCGCGGGCCGGTCGCCGCGGTGGGCGGCCAGCGTCGCCCGGGCCATCAGGACGTACCGGGTGGCCGGGGCCAGCCGCAGGCGCTGTACGACGGCCAGGCACTCCTCGGCGGACTGCTGCGCGGTGGCGAACTCGGCCCGCAGGACGGCGTCCAGGATCATGATGCCGTCGATGGTGTAGACGATGGTGGCCGAGCCGAGCCGCTGGGCCTCGCTCCGGGCGGCCAGCAGCGGGGCGGTGGCGCCTTCGGTGAGCCAGTAGTTGCCGCCGATCCGGGTCAGCGCGTACATGCGCTGGAGCGGCAGCTGGTGCTGTTCGGCGGTCTGCAGGGCCGATTCCAGCAGGGCGGTGGCCTCGTCGAAGTCCCGCTCGCGGGCGAGGGTGGCGAGGAGTTCCAGGGCCTGGCAGGCGACGGTGGCCAGGCCGTGCCGCTGCGCCGCCTGGAGGGCGGAGTGGGCGAGTTTCTCGGCCAGTTGGGTGCGGTCGGGGCCGGGGGTGTCGAGTGCGAGGTAGGCGGCGGTGACATCCGTCGAGGCCGTGCGTCTCTCGTCGGGGTGGGCGGCCAGGAGGGCTCTGGCCTGGGCTATCTGTCTATTGCCGTCCTCCCAGCGGCCCGCGGTGTGGGCGACCTTGGCGAGCCGGGTGTGCAGGGCGGCGAGCCGGCCGGCGCTCAGGCCGCTGCCGCCGAGGGTGTGCAGGTTCTCCGCGAAGCCGAAGGCGCGGGCGAAGTCGCCGGCTTCGGCGAGCGCGGGAAGCAGGGCTTCCAGCGCGTCGCTGCGCCCGGCGGGGTCCTGGCTGGCGGCGAGCAGCCGTTCGGCGCGGCTGAGGAAGGTGATCGCGGAGCCGATCGCACCGGCCGCCAGGGCGCGCAGGCCGGCGTCGGTGAACAGCCGGCCGGCCTCGGCCTCGTCGCCCGCCTGCGAGCGCAGCTCCGCGACGAGGGGGCACCAGTCGCCTTCGAGGTCGGGGTACAGCTCCTGGACCGCGTCCGCGGCGCGGCCGGCCATCGTCGCCCGGTTGCCGGGCGTGAGCTGGGTGAGCAGGGCCTCGGCGGTGAGCGAGTGGCGGAACGCGTACCAGTCGGGGGCGGGTTCGTCGGGGACGACGAGCTGGGCCGCGACACCGGCGTGCAGGTGGCTGAGCAGTCCGCGGTCGTCGATGCCGGTCATCCGCTGGAGCACGGTCAGCGGGAAGCGGCGGCCGATCACGGCGGCGGCGGAGAGCAGGGTCAGCCCCTGCGGGCCGAGCCGGTCGATACGGCGCAGGATGCCCCGGGCGAGGGCGGTCGACACGTCGCTGCGCAGGTCGCCGACGACCCGCCAGCCGTCCTCGAACCGGACCAGGGCGCCGCTGCCGATCATGCCCTGGAGGAGTTCCTCGACGAGGAAGGGGCTGCCGGCGCTGTCGTCCCAGAGCCGGTCCAGGGCCGCCTGCGGGACCCGTTCGGGCTCGGTGTCCAGCTGGGCGGCGATGACGGCGCCGACTTCGGGGCGGGTGAGCGGGGCGAGTTCCAGTACGGTCCCCACGCCGCGCCGGCGGGCCGAGTCGGCCATGTCGAGCGCGTCGCAGGGCTCCGTACGGATGGTGGCCAGGAGCACCACGTTGGTGTACTCCAGGTTGTCCACCAGGTATTCGACGACCGCGAGCGTTTCGGGGTCGGCGTCGTGCAGGTCCTCCAGGAGGAGGAGCTGGCCGTGCTCCTTGCCGGTGGCGATGAGCAGCCGCAGGACGGCCTCGCCGAGGATGACCATGGAGCTGTTGTTCTGGGCGTCGCTGCTCCAGTCCGGGATGATCCTGCCGAGCGCGGGCCGGTAGGGACCCAGGGGCAGGTCGTCCAGGGAGGTGCCGTCGAGCGGGCCGCTGCGGAACAGCGACATGAGCGCTTCGGTGAGTGGCCGGAAAGGGACGGTGGGGCCGGTGGTGCTGCTGCGGCCCCTCAGAGCGCGCATGCCCATGCCGAAGGCCATGCCCACCGCTTCGGCGGCGAGCCTGGACTTTCCGATTCCGGCCTCACCGACCAGGAAGACGACGCCGCCGCGCCCTTCGCCCGCGTCGGTCAGTGCCTGTTTGATCTCCCGCAGTTGCGAGTCACGACCGACGATGTACCGCGAACGGGAACGCATGTCCGCAATCTAGTTCATGTGAACGGCTGATTGTGCGACGAAAGTTGGCCGTTTCGAACAAGGGCGGAGTGAAGATCAGGGAGAGATCCGGAGAAGATCGGACACGGGCCGCCGACCCCCTACCAGGTGACGTTCGGGGCCGACACGCTGGTGTCGATCGAGCTCAGGGTGATGACGATGCCGCTGGTGAGCACCACACCGGCCAGAGCACGGGCCCGGGCGCACGCCTTGTTCCGACCCGACAGGGTGATCCCGCCGGCCGGGTCCTCGGTCCGCGCCTCGGCGGCGGCCATGGCGGCGGCCTCGTCGGCGGCGGTGACGGACTGGGCGTTGACCTGGGGCTTCTGCATGGTGATGAGTACCTTTCTCGTTACCTGATGGGGAGTGGTGCTCAGTGCTGAAGTGCGGGGGCGCCTGCGTGCACGGCGGGTTCGAGGAGCAGGACGGAGGGGACGGCCTCCGGGAAGCCCAGCCTGAGCAGGGCGTACCCGATGCCGGAGAGTCCGGTGAGGAATCCGGGGGACGGTACGTGGTCCGGGGTGCCGCAGCGGTGGCCGTGATCCTCAAGTCGGCCGAGAATCTCCCCGGCGCGGCGGCCGAGGTCGGTCCGGGCCCCTTCGTGGCCCTGCCCGGCGAGGACGCCCAACAGTTCCAGGGATCCGAGGGCGCCGCGGTGGAGACCGAGGTCGGGTGATTCGGAGGGCGCGCCCAACAGCGCGGCGCACCGGTCGAGTTCTACCGTGGGAACCGGCTGCCCGGCCGCGCCGAGTGCGTCAGCGGCCGCCAGGGCGGTGCCCGCGAGGCCCGTGTGCCAGCCGAGGTCGGCGGGGCGGAGCAGGGCTTCGTCCAGTGCCGGACGCAGCAGGGCGGCGCCGGTACGGGCGTACGCGGCCCCCGGCTGCCCGGCCTCCTGCCGGGCGGCGGCGTAGCGCAGCAGGGCCCAGCCGATGCCGGCGTCGCCGTGGGCGAAGCCGGGGACCGCCGGGTGCTGTTCGGCCAGGTGCTTCTCGGCCCGGACCAGCAGCCGGTCGGCCAGTCGCCGGGCCGTTCCCTGCGCCGCCTCCCCGTACGTGCGCTGCGCCGCGACCGCGGCCGCCAGCGCTCCGGCGAGGCCGTCGGCCAGCGCGGCCGGTCCCTCGGCGCCTTCCTCGGCATCGGCGTCGGCGGCGCGTTCCAGGGCGGCGAGCGCGTCGGGCAGGCAGTCGCGCAGGCCCTCGCCGAGCAGCGGGGCCAGCCGGGCCGCCGTGTAGACGATGCCGCCGAGTCCGTGCAAGGCGCCGGGTCCGACCGCTGCGCCCAGCCCGGGATCGCGGGCGAGCGTGGCCAGCAGCGCGGGGAGCGGCCGTACGGCCTGCCGGGCGAGCGCGGTGTACCGCTCGGCGCCGGTCAGGGCGCCGAGCTGGGCCAGGAAGAGGGCCACTCCGCAGTAGCCCTGGGCGAGGCCGCCCCCCATGGGCAGGACCGCCCAGTGCTCGCCGGCCACCTGCTCCAGGCCTAGCCAGTTGACGCGCCCGCCGCCGTGCACCGCCCGGGCGGCGATCTCGTCGGCGATCCCGCAGGCCGCGGCCAGCAGCCGGGACGGCTCGGGCACGACGGCCGGCGCGGCCGGCCCGGCCAGGGTCGAACGGGGTCCGCCGACGCTGAGGTTGGCCCCGGTGACGGCGAGCGTCGCCGAGATGATCCACTCCTGGTCGTGGCGGTCCACCTCCCCCATGGCGGCGATCTTGGCGCGGGCGGCGCGCAAGCTCGGGGCCGACAGTACGCCGTCGAGGCGGGTGCCCCGGGAGGTCTTCAGCGCGGTGTCCGCGGGGTGGTGGAAGAAGAGCGGCACGTCCCCGGACCACAGGTCGGCGATCTCGTCCTCGATGAGCCGCTGGCGGGCCGCATCGTGCTCGGACTCGGCCCAGAGCACGGCCAGTACCGAGTCGCGGGTCAGGGCGTCGTGCAGCAGGTCGGGGTGGGTGGACTCGTCCAGCAGGGTCGTGTAGAGGCGGGTCGAGCGGGCGATCAGGCGTCCGGGGCTGGTCGCCCAGCGGGCCAGCAGGCCGCCGCCGTCGCCGCTGCCGTCGGTTCCGTCGGTTCCGTCGGTTCCGTCCGTGCCGAGGAGTTCGGCCCGGTGCTCGGTGATCGCGTCGTACCCGACCCGGAACCCCTCCAGCAGCGCGGCCCGGTGGTCCGCGTGGCCGGCCGCCCTGCTCTGCGGCGCAGGCCGGTTCTGTCCGGCCGCGCTGGCCACCGGGCCGCGCAGCAGCCGCATCCCGTCCGTCCCGGCGGCCTCCCAGCGCAGTCCGTCGCTGGGGTACGAGCCGCCGTCCCCGCCGCCCAGCGCCGAGATGTCCATGGCGCCGTTCTCCCCGATCAGCAGGCTCGGCAGCAGGCAGGTGCGGTACACCGAGGAGGCCAGGGCGTCCGCCGCCGGGTCGGCTCCGCAGGTCACGGCCGCCGGTAGCCCGAAGTGGAGCAGGGTCTCGGCGTCCACCAGCACCGGCTGGTCACCACAGGCGATGACGTTCTCGTAGTGCATGTCCACGCCGTCGACGGCGTAGAGCAGCGCCAGCAGCGCGCCCTGGCGCCGGTAGAACCGGTCCAGTTCGGTGGGCGAGCCGCACCAGGCGTGCTCGATGAACTCCAGCCAGCCGTACCCGTCGCCGCGCACCGAGCGCGGGGTCCGCAGGCCCAGGCCCGGTACCTTGCCGTTGGTCCACTCGACGGCCCGGTCCAGCAGGAGGTGCTGGTCCAGCGGCCGGGGCTTGTACACGACGGTCGCGCCACCGGCGAAGCGCAGCAGGGCCACGGACCGGTTGCCCTGGTGGACGTCGCCGCGCCCCAGGTCGACCCGTACGAGGGCGCCCGGGTCGGTGCCGTGCAGCAGCCCGGCGACGATCTCCGCCCGGTCGGCGGTGAACCGGTCCAGCAGCTCCACGGTGGCCGAGGCCGCGTGGCCGCAGGCCTGGCCCAGCATCCGGGCCAGCACCGGGTAGCGGGTGAACAGCTCGGCGAGGCCCTTCCCGGTGCTGAGCCGGGCCGTGAAGGAGGCGAACCGCCCCTGCGGGGTCTCCCCCGCCAACAGGCCCTCCGCACGGGCCCGGTGGAGCTCGCGGACCAGGGTGCGGGCGGACTGGCGGACCAGCCGGTCGCCGAGCCGCTCCTCGAACGCGTTCCGCACCACGGCGAGTTCGTCCTCGGGCAGGTCGATCTGCGCGGCGGCCTGCGCCCAGGCGGAGTCGATCAGGGGGCGCAGCGCGGGCAGGAACACCGCGGCGCCGTCCGCGTCCGCCGCCGGGGCGGCCGGTCGGCCGGCGAGTGCGGGGGCCGATGCCACGATCTGCTCGATGGAGCGGGCCCACTGCGGCGCGGCCGTACGGGCGGCCAGCCGGCCGGGGGCTTCCGCCGCGAGGGCGTACGCCGTTTCCTCCGTGGCTCCCAGGTTCGCCAGCCGGGCCGCGAAGCCGTCCGTGTCCCCCAGGTTCCACGCAGCCGGTCGGCTGTGGGGGGCGTCGGCCGGCGCGGGTACCGGGGCACCCGGGGCGGCGAGCCGCTCCCGCAGGTTCAGGGCCCGGGCCCACCAAGCGGGGGCCAGGCCGCCGACCTGGGTTTCTTCGGCGGTGGTGGCGGTGTCAGTCACAGGAGAAAACTCGCAGAGGGCGGGGGCCGCGCACATGGGGGCCGATCCCCCATATTCCGCGGAGCCGCCCCCATGGGCTCCGCGGGCCTGCCGTACGGGGTGGTGCGGGGGCCGCGGGGCGGGCCCGCGGCGTACGGGTTCCGGCAGGTCGCGGGCTCCTCGGAGGGCTGGCTGCGCAGGAACCGCGCCAGCGGGGGCGGTCCTTCACAAATGTGGGGGCCGCCGCCCGATGCCGCACCCGGTCCCCTACCCGCAGCCTGTGTCCAGTGCCCCTTCCGCCCGTCCGGCACCCCGGCCGGCGGATGATCATCGGAGGACCTGGTGGGAGTACCCGTCCCTGTCGACGTCGTCGCGTTCGACCCCGTGCTGGAAGCCGGAACCAAGAGCACCCTGTTCGCCTGCCCCGAAGTGTCCCTGACGGCCCCGGGCGGCGCTCCGCGGGTCGTGGTCATGACCGTGGACCAGGTCGGCCGGCCCGAGCTCGACGTCCTGCGCACCGTCCGCGACACTCCGGCCCGCCCCGATGTGGTGCTGGTGGCGGGCGAGTTGGCGCCCGACGGCGCCCTGCACGCCATAGCGGCCGGCGCCCGCGGGCTGCTGCGCCGCCGCGAGGCGGACGTCACCCGCCTCTCGCGCGCCGTCCTGGCCGCCTCCCGCGGCGACTGCACGCTGCCGCCGGACCTCCTGGACCGGCTGCTGGAGCGCTCCGGCGCCGGCGGCCGGGCGGGCGGCGGCCCCGCCGGGGGCGCGGACCCGTGGGCGGCGGCCGGCCTGAGCGACCGCGAGCGCAGCGTGCTGCGGCTGGTCGCCGACGGCCACGAGACGAACGAGATAGCCAAGCAGCTGTGCTACTCGCCGCGGACCGTGACCAGCGTCGTCCACGACATCACCCAACGGTTCCGGCTGCGCAACCGTGCGCACGCGGTGGCCTACGCCCTCCGGGTCGGCCTGCTGTGAGCGCCGTCGCCGAACTCACGCGCGAGAGCGTGCCCGTACGGCTCCCCGCGGCGCCGGACCGGCTGAGCCTGCTGCGCCAGGCCGGGGACGGCAGGATGCCGTACCCGGCCCTGGTCCGGCTGCTCGGCGCGGCCACCACCGCCGGTGCGGGCAACGCCACCGCCGCCCCGGCCGCCACCACGGCCGCTGGGGCCCTCCGGTCCGCGGGGGCCCCACCGGACGCCCCGCGGCTCACGGCCCGCCAGACCGCGGTGCTGACGCTGATGGCGGAGGGTCACGGCAACGCGGTGATCGCCCGCACCCTGTCCTGCTCGGAGCACACGATCAAGAACGTGATCTACGAGCTGATGTCCCGCCTGCAGGCCCGCAACCGCGCCCACGCCGTGGCCTGCGCGGTCCGGCACAGCCTCATCTGAAACCGTTCATGTCCAGAAGCACGTCTACGGCGCAGTGGCGCGGTGTACGGTCGACGCCCAGACGGCGCGCCGGGGGGCTGGTGTGGCATGAGCGGTGAATTTCGCTATCGGGCGGAACGGATCGCGTTGGGCCTGATGGCCGCATCGGGTGTCGTGGTGCTGCTGGCGGACCTGTTCGGCTGGCTCGACGCGTTGGCGCCCGGAGGTGCGCTCCCGAAGGTCACGCTGCTCATCCTGAGCACGGTCACGGTGTTCCTCCTGCTGGAGATCGACCGGCTGAGGAAGCTCGACGACGTCCAGGCCCAGGTCAGCGCGCTGGACTCCAACATCGAGGCACACCTGTCCAAGCTGGACATCGACGCGGTCGCGCAGCGGCTCAAGCAGGAGCACTACAGCGGCGTGGTCAGGGTGCACCGGCGCTTCCCCGAGGACCAGTTCACGGAGTTCGCGAACCGCGCCGCACAGGAAGTCGTCATCCTGCAGACGTGGATCCCCAATCTGGAGCACATCGAGCCCGCGTTGCGCAAGGCGATCGTCGACCGGCAGGTCCCGGTGCGCATCATGCTGCTGCATCCGGCATCACCCGTGGCGGGGCTGCGTGACGAGGCGTTGACGGCCGTACGCGATCGCGCGCTCGCGGTGGACGTGAGGGCGAGCGTGGAGCGGTGCCTGGCCGGCCTCGCCGAGCTCTGCCTGGGAATCCGGCCGGAGGGCCGTCCACTGCTCCGGGTCCGCGTGTACAACTCCCTGCCGTCCATCGCCGTGTTCAAGGTCGACGGCCACTTCCTGGTGAGTTCGTTCCTGCACGGCCAGCTCGCCATCGATTCCACCCAGACCGAGATCGACGGCGACGACACCGTCATGGGCACGGAGGTCCGCAAGGAGCTCGACACCCTGTGGCGCATCGGCCGCGACGTGGACCTGGGCGACTGGCGCAACTCCATCGGGGACATCAGCCTGTGAACCACGGAAAGGTACGGCCCATGCCCATGCCCACGCCCCTGGACGAGCTGGACGCGTTCGAGGACGCACTGGTCGAACGGTTCGAGGAGCACCCGGTCCTGGCAGGCATCGCGCTGCTGCCGGACGAGGACTTCGCCGCCCTCCTGCTCCAGCGGCGATTCGTCTCCCTCGCCTTCACCCCGTCCTACGATCTGGCGATCGACCTGCTGCGCGACGAGGCCGGGAAGCGGATCGCCCGTGTCATCCTGCGCGAGGAGTACCCGGGCGGGGACGGGCACACGCCCTCGCACCGCGAGGACATGACGCACGACCTGGGCCTGCTCGGGATCTCCAGGGACGCCGTGGTGGCGTCGAGACCGACTGCCGCCACGCGCCGCGCCGTCGACGACGCCTTCGAGCTGATCGCCGCATGCGGCGCCCACGACGACGCCGACCTGCGGCTGCTGACCGTCCTGCGGTTCTGGGGCGAGGTCCTGGTCTCCGCCGAGTACGGACGGCTCTGGGAGCGGATGGGCCCCCTGTTCGCGGGCGGGGGCGAGAACCGTTCGCGCTTCTACCACCCGCACCACGTCCACGACGCGAAGACCCGGCCCCTCGCGAGGGTGTCCCTGCTCTCCGGCTCCCACTCCGACCGCCTGGCCGCGCGGGTGACCGAACTGCTGGCCCGCGAGGGGGCGGGCGACTGCTTCAAAGAACTGGAGGAGCGGTCGGTGCAGCTCAAGACGGCCTTCTACGACCAGTTCCTCCCGGCCCTGGACCGCGTGGGCGTCTGACCGGAGCCCCGCCGGGCGGGGCCCGGCGGGACGAAGGTGACGGGAGGAGCAGCGGGCCGCCTCAGCCCTCGTCGGGGGCCAGCCGCAGCGAGATGGAGTTGATGCAGTAGCGCTGGTCGGTGGGCGTGGGGTAGCCCTCGCCCTCGAAGACGTGGCCCAGGTGGGAGCCGCACTTCGCGCACAGCACCTCGGTGCGGACCATCCCGTGCGACACGTCCGCCTTCAGTTCGACGGCGTCGGAGTCCTTCGGGTCGTAGAAGGACGGCCAGCCGCAGTGCGACTCGAACTTCTCCGTGGAGCGGAAGAGCTGGGCGCCGCAGCCGCGGCAGGAGTAGACGCCGGCCGTCTTGCTGTCGGTGTACTCACCGCGGAACGCCGGCTCGGTGCCGGCCAGGCGCAGCACCTGGTACTCGGACGGCGTCAGCTCGGCCTGCCACTGCTCGTCCGTCTTCTCGACCTCGTACGACATGACTCTCCCGCTCCCTCGTCGCTCAGTCCGTCAACCGGGCGAGGATCGCCGGACCGAGGTCCGTGACGTCACCCGCGCCCATGGTGAGAACGAGATCACCGGGCTTGGCCATTCCCGCGATCACATCGGCGACGGCGGCCTTGTCGTGCTCGGCGGTGACATCGGCCCCCGCGCCGCGGGCGGCCGCGATGATGATCTCGCTGGTGATTCCGGGGATCGGGTCCTCGCGGGCCGGGTAGATGTCCAGGACCACCGCCGAGTCGGCCAGGGAGAGGGCCTGGCCCATCTCCTTGCCGAGCTCCTGGGTACGGGAGAACAGGTGCGGCTGGAACACGACCAGGATCCGGGCGTCCCCGGCGGCTCCGCGGATGGCCTCCAGGTCGGCGGTCATCTCGGTCGGGTGGTGCGCGTACGAGTCGATGACCTGCACGCCCGCGGCCTCGCCCTTGAGCTGGAGGCGGCGCTTGACGCCGGTGTACTTGCCGAGGGCGGAGGCCAGGTTGTGCGCCGGGATGCCGAGGGCGACACCGGCGGCGAGGGCCGCGACGGCGTTGTGCGCGTAGTGGCGGCCGGGCACGGAGACGGTGAAGGTGAGCATCCGGCCGTTGATGACCACGGTGACCTCGCTGGTCAGGCCACGCGGCGTGATCTTCGTGATGCGGACGTCGGCGCCTTCCTCCTCGCCGTACGTGACGACGTTCAGGCCCTCGTTGGCGCGGACCCGCCCGGCGATCTCGGCGGCGCCCGCCTGGCCGTGGGCGACGACCAGGGTGCCGCCGGGCACGATCTTGCCGACGAAGGTCTCGAAGGACTCGTAGATCTCCTCCATCGACGCGTAGTTCGCGTGGTGGTCGAGCTCCGCGTTGAGGATGATCGCGACCTGCGGGGTGTACTTGTGGAAGCTGCGGTCGCTCTCGTCCGCCTCCGCCACGAAGATGTCGCCCTCGCCGTGGTGGGCGTTGGAGCCGGGGGCGTCCAGGTCGCCGCCGATGGCGTACGAGGGGTCCAGGCCCAGGGCCGAAAGGGACACCGCCAGCATCGAGGTGGTGGTGGTCTTGCCGTGCGTACCGGCGACCGCGATCGGGCGCAGGCCGTCCATCAGGCCGGCCAGGGCGTCGGAGCGGTGCACGACGGGGATGCCGAGCTCTGCGGCGCGGGCCAGCTCCGGGTTGTCGGCGCGGATGGCGCTGGAGACGACCACGCAGGTGGCGTCGTCGGCGAGGTGGCCGGCCGCGTGCCCGATGTGGACCGTGGCGCCGTGGGCGCGCAGCGCCCCGGCGGTCTCGGAGTCCTTGGCGTCACTGCCGGCGACCTGCGCGCCGCGCTGGGCGAGGATCTTCGCGATGCCGGACATGCCGGCGCCGCCGATGCCGATGAAGTGCGGGCGTTCCATGGCGTTCGGCAGGCCGGGCGGCGTCATACGGGATCTCCCCAAGGTGCGGGTCGGTACGTCGGGGGTCTCGGCGGTGCGGACCGTCCCGGCGCGTGTGTCGGACGCCAGCCTATTCGTTGTGGGCGAAGAGCTTCAGCACCGGAACCCCGACCTTGTGGCGCGCCCGGGAGGCCCAGTCCCGGTGGAAGAACTCCTCGACGAAGTGCGGGGCGGTCAAAACGATCACCTCGTCGGCGTTGGCCTCCTCCACGACGGCCTTCAGCTTGTCGAGCGGATGGTCCTCGATGATCTGCCCGCTGGCCTTGGCGCCCTTCTTGCGCAAGGCCTCCAGGGAGTGCACGAGCGCCTGCTCGGCCGGGCCGCGGGCGGCGTGCCCTTCGGGTACGTCGGCCTCGCGGAGCGCCTCGGGCAGCTCGCCGAGGGCCACGTCGTCGATGGCGCGCAGCAGCCGGTCCTGGTCGCCCCGGGGCTGCATGAGGACAAGGAAGGAGACCGGGTCGTCCCCGTGCAGGCTGGTGACGAAGTCCACGTCGACGCTGGTCAGCGGCTGCTCGATCATCAAAACGCTCGTGAACACGGACGCCCTCTCCTTCATGGGCCGAGGCCGGTCGGCCGGCCCCTGCGGAAACCATCCTTCCCCGCTCTCGCACGGGGCCTTGCGGGGATATCTCTGCCCAGGTATGTGCCCAGCGGAAGCAAAGCGGAACAAGAAATTCCGCCCCTTGTCAGATCCGACGGTAGCTCGTGAAAAGGAACCCGGCCTCTTCCAGTACCGAGGCGGGCGCCAGCCTGTGCGGCACGGCCACCGAGGGCCCTCCGGAGATCCGCTGGGCCCCTCCCGCCACCAGCATCGGCGAGATGGTCAGGCACAGCTCGTCCAGCGCGTCGGCGGCCACGAACTGCCCCAGCAGCCGGGGCCCGCCCTCGGTGAGCTGACGGCGCAGCCCCCGGTCCGCGAGCTCGCGAACCACCCGGACCGGATCCGCGCCCGCCCCCTCGCCGGCCAGCACGACCTCGGCCCCGGCGGCGGCCGCCGCCGCCACCCGGTCGGCGGGTGCGGCCGCCCCCGTCACCACGAGGGTCGGCACCAGGGGGGAGGTGAACAGGGGAAGGGAGAAGTCCAGGTCCAGACTGGCGGTGACCACCGCGATGGCGGGCGCGGGACCCTGCCCGGCGGCCGCCCGCCGGGCCGCGAAGGCCTCGCGGGCCCGGGCCGGGCGGTACCCCTCCTGGCGAACCGTTTCCGCGCCGACCAGCACCACATCGGCCAGCGCCCTCAGGGTGCCGAAGATCCGCATGTCCGTCTCGCCGGAGATCGGCTGCGAGCGCCCGTCGTGCTGGGCCGCGCCGTCCAGGGTGGAAACCATGTTGGCCCGCAGCCAGTGTCCGTCCGCGCCGAGCCCGGGGTACGCGTACGCGTCCGCCAGCTCGTCCAGCGACCACTCACGGTCACCGCGGTCCGCCGGGGCTGATGTCTGATCGGTCACAGGGAACAGGCGTCGCATCGGTGCAGTGTGCCACGCCCCGTAGAGTTAAGAGCTGTGTCAACATCACTCTCCACCTCCGGATCCACCTACGGGCGACCCCCGATAGCCGGCCCGGGCGACGCCGGCCCGCAGGCCCTGTGCGCCCGCGAGCCGCGGGTCCCCGCCGAGCGGCTGGTGGCCGAGATGGTGCCGCCGCCGCGGTTCGACTCGGTGCGCTTCGACACGTACGACCCGGACCCCGGTCAGCCCAGCCAGGCCGAGGCCGTCACCGTGCTCGGCGACTTCGCCGCAGGCCTGGGCGGATCCCACGCCAGCGGCGGAGGAAAGCGCCGCTGGTTCGCGAGGGCCTCGAAGAACACGGCCCCCGCCGCCCCGCGCGGGGTCTACCTCGACGGCGGCTACGGCGTCGGCAAGACGCACCTGCTGGCCTCCCTGTGGCACGCCACCCCGGCCGAGCCCCAGCTCAAGGCCTTCGGCACCTTCGTCGAGCTGACCAACCTGGTCGGCGCGCTCGGCTTCCAGCAGACGGTCCAGACCCTCGGCGGCCACCGCCTCCTGTGCATCGACGAGTTCGAGCTGGACGACCCGGGCGACACCGTGCTCGTGTCCTCGCTGCTCAGCCGCCTGGTCGAACAGGGCGTGGCGCTGGCCGCCACCTCCAACACCCTGCCCGGCAAACTCGGCGAGGGCCGGTTCGCCGCCGCGGACTTCCTGCGCGAGATCCAGGGGCTCTCGGCGCACTTCCGCCCGCTGCGCATCGACGGCCAGGACTACCGCCACCGCGGCCTGCCGGAGGCGCCTGCGCCGTTCACGGACGAGCAGGTCACCAAGGCCGCGTACGCGACCGAGGGCGCGAGCCTGGACGACTTCCCGGGCCTGCTCGAACACCTGGCCCGGGTCCACCCCAGCCGGTACGGCGCCCTCACCGACGGCATCTCGGCGGTCTGCCTGACCGACGTCGGCCCGGTCCCGGACCAGTCGACGGCGCTGCGGCTCGTGGTCCTGGCGGACCGGCTGTACGACCGCGAGATGCCGGTCCTGGCGTCCGGAGTGCCGTTCGACCGGCTGTTCAGTGAAGAAATGCTGAACGGCGGCTACCGCAAGAAGTACTTCCGGGCCATCTCAAGGCTCACCGCACTGGCGCGCGACGCGAAACCCCTGGTGTCCCAGTAGGTTTGGGGACGCCGGCCCGTCCCGTACGGGCCGGCCGTTCCCACTTCTGCGAAGGGATCCACCATGGCCACCACGCGTACCGCGCACACCAACTGGGAAGGCAACCTGCTCAAGGGCGCCGGCGTCGTCACCCTCGACTCCTCGGGTCAGGGCTCGTTCGACGTCTCCTGGCCCTCGCGCGCCGAGGCCGCGAACGGCAAGACCAGCCCGGAAGAGCTGATCGCCGCCGCGCACTCCAGCTGCTACTCCATGGCCCTCTCGCACGGCCTGGACGGCGCCGGCACCCCGCCCACCCGGGTGGAGACCAAGGCGGACGTGACCTTCCAGCCGGGCGAGGGCATCACCGGGATCCACCTGACCGTCCGCGCCGAGGTCCCGGGCCTGGACGCGGAGGGCTTCGCCGCGGCCGCGGAGGACGCCAAGAAGAACTGCCCGGTCAGCCAGGCCCTGACCGGCACGACGATCACCCTGAGCGCCGAACTCGTCTGACACCCGGCGCACCCCTGCCCGACCGGGACCCGCCCGGGCCGGCCGCGCGCGGGCGGGGTCCCGCCCAGCCGCCGCAGCCGGACGCCCCGGGGACCCGGCCGGTGGGGTGAGGGCCGACCGGCTTCGTACGCGTCGGAGCGCGAGGGGAGTGGGGGCGCGTGGTAACACGGCCCCCTCACCCCTCGCCCCGGGAGCCGCCGATGTCCGTCACCCGTCGCAACCTGCTCACCGCCGGCACCGGCATCGTCTTCAGCGGAGCCCTCGGCGCGCTCTTCGCCGGGAGCTCCCGCGCCGCGGTCCCGGCCCGCCACGGGTACGGTCCCCTGCTCCCCGACCCCCGTGGGCTGCTCGACCTCCCCGCCGGGTTCCGCTACCGGGTGCTGTCCCGCGCCGGCGACCCCCTCCGCTCGGGCGAGGGCGCCGTGCCGGCCAACTGCGACGGCATGGCCGCCTTCGACGCGGGCTCCGGCCGCGTCCGTCTCGTCCGCAACCACGAGAACCGCACCACCGCCGCCCTCCGTGTCCCGGCCGTCCGCGGACTCACGTACGACCCGAACGCCCTCGGCGGCTGCACCCTCCTCGACCTCGACCCGAGCGGCAACGTCACCGGCGAGCGCGTGGCCCTCTCCGGTACCGCCGTCAACTGCGCGGGCGGCCGCACCCCGTGGAACACCTGGCTCAGCTGCGAGGAGACCGAGGACCGGGCGGGGACCTCCGGCTACACCAAGGACCACGGCTTCGTCTTCGAGGTCGACCCCGCCGACCCGCACCGCTCCGGCGCCGTCCCGCTGACCGCGATGGGCCGCTTCGCGCACGAGGCCGTCGCCGTGGACCCGTACCGCGGAACCGTCTACGAGACGGAGGACGCGTTCGTCGAGCCCTTCGGTCTCTTCTACCGGTTCCTGCCCGCGCAGCCCCTCGGCGGCACCGGCTCCCTGCGCGCCGGCGGCACCCTCCAGGCCCTGCGCGTCCCCGGCGTGGCGGACCTGTCGGTGATGGACGAGCCGGGCGCCGAGTTCCCGGTCGAGTGGGTCCCCGTACCGGACCCCTCTGCGGCCGGCACCCCGATCCGGTTCCAGGACTTCGGGCCGGGCGGGATCACCCATGCGCAGAAGCTGGAGGGCTGCTACTGGGGCGACGGCGGCGTCCACTTCGTCTCCAGTTACGCCCGCACCGTCGAAGGTGCGGCCGCCGACCACCACGGCCAGGTGTGGTTCCACGATCCGCGACGCTCCACGATCCGTCTCGACGTGCTCTTCGGCCCGGCGACCGACGTCCAGTTGCCCGGAGACTCCCCGGACAACATCTGCCTGGCCCCGGACGGCGGCCTGATGGTGTGCGAGGACGGCGGCGGAGCACAGTACGTCTTCGGCGTCACCCGGGACGGCGAGGTCTACCCGGTGGCCCGCAACGCCGACGACATCGGCCGGCCCGGGGCGCCGGAGTGGGGGGAGTTCGCCGGGGTCACCTTCGCTCCGGACGGGCGGACGATGTACGTCAACGCCTACGCGCCGGGGACCACCTTCGCGGTGACGGGACCCTGGCACTGACCCTGCGGCCGTGCCCTCGCGACCCCGTCCGATGTGGTGGAGGATCGGAGGGAGTCGACCGGATCGGGGTAGGTGGCAGTGGCCGAGAAGACCAAGAAGAAGGACGGCGCGAAGAACGGCAAGAAGAAGGACGGCGGGAAGAAGGACCGGGAGAAGACCGGGCGGGAGGGCCGGGGCGACCAGGGCACCCGGGGCGTCGCGCTGCGCCCGCTGCTCCGCGCCCCCGCCGGTGAGCGTCTCGACCTCGACGCCTTCGATCCCGCCGCGACCCCCGGCGGACCGGCGGGGAAGGCGGCCGGCCTGGCCGCCGGCGCCCTGCTGGCCGACCCCCTCGCCTCCCTCCAGGAGCGGCTGTACGCGGCGAGCACGGCCGGGGACCGGCGCCGCGTGCTGCTCGTCCTCCAGGGCATGGACACCAGCGGCAAGGGCGGCACGGTCAAGCACGTGATCGGCCACTTCAACCCCTCGGGCTGCCGGGTCAGGGCCTTCAAGGCGCCCACGCCCGAGGAGCACGAGCACCCCTTCCTCTGGCGCATCAGGAAGGCCCTGCCCGCGCCGGGCGAGATCGGCATCTTCGACCGTTCGCACTACGAGGACGTCCTCATCGCGCGGGTCCGCGAGCTGGTGTCGCGCAGTCAGCTGAACCGCCGCTACGCGCAGATCAACCGGTTCGAGCAGTCGCTCGCGGAGGACGGCGTGACCCTCGTGAAGGTCTTCCTCCACATCAGCCCGGAGGAGCAGCTCAAGCGGCTGCTGGAGCGGCTCGACAACCCCAACAAGCACTGGAAGTTCAGCCCGGGCGACATCGACGACCGCGCCGTGTGGCCGGAGTACCGGCACGCGTACGAGCTGGCGCTGGAGCGCTGCTCCAGCGACGCCGCGCCCTGGTACGTGGTCCCCGCGGACCGCAAGTGGTACCGGAACTGGGCGGTCAGCAAGCTGCTGCTGGAGCATCTGGAGGAGATCGGTCCGAGCTGTCCCGAGGCGGGTTACGACGTGGAGGCGTGCCGCGCCCGGCTGCTCGAAAGCTGACGGGGTCCTGCGGGCGGGCGATTCCCCGACCGGCCCCCGCGCCGCTGCGATCCGATTGACAGATGGTCATATATTTTGCATCCGTGACCCTTTCTGTGCGCAATGTGGCGGTCGCGACCGCCCTCAGTGCCGCTCTCTGCACCGCCCTCGCAGGATGCGGAGGCGGCGACACCTCCGCATCCGGTTCCGGCAGCCAAGCCCGAATGGGCACCCCCGGGGCCTCCGCAGCGCCCTCGTCCTCCGCCGCCCCCGCCCCGCCGGGCGCAGCCGGCTCCGCCCCTGCCGCCGCCCCGCCGCCCGGCAAGGCCGCCCCGACCCTGGCGCCCGGGCCGAACGGCCTGACCCCGGTCTTCGAGCGGGCGAAGCAGCAGACCGACAAGACCGTCGCGCTGACCTTCGACGCTGACATGACCTCCGACCAGGGGCCGCGCGCCGCGGGCGGGGAGCACTTCGACAACCCCCAGCTGATCGCGACCCTGCGGCGGCTCAAGGTGCCCTCGACGGTCTTCATGACCGGCCGCTGGGCCGAGGAGTACCCGGACCAGGCCAAGTCCATCGGCACCGACCCGAACTTCGAGATCGCGAACCACTCGTACAGCCACCACGCCTTCAAGTCCCCCTGCTACGGGCTCCCCACGCTCGACGCCGCCGCCGCCCGGGCCGATGTGGACCGGGCCTTCGCCGCCTTCCGCACGGCCGGCGCGGTCAACACGGTCCCGTACTTCCGCTTCCCCGGCGGCTGCTACGACGACCAGGCCCTAAGGGCGGTGTCCACCGCCAAGGTCACGGCCGTCCAGTGGGACGTGGTCAGCGGGGACGCCTTCGCCAAGGACCCGGACGCGGTGGCCGAGCAGGTCCTCACCGGCGTGAAGCCCGGCTCGGTGGTGGTCATGCACTGCACGCGCAGCGCCGCGCCGGTCACCGAGGAAGCCGTCCAGAAGATCGTCCCGGAGCTGCGCAAGCGCGGCTACCGCTTCGTGAAGGTCTCCGAGCTCATCGGAAAGTAGTGCCGCGGCCGTGCCGGGGCGGGAGGAGCTCGGGGCCTCAGCCGGAGCAGGCGGTGCGCTGCGCCTCTTGCCACTCGCAGACCGGGCACAGCACCACGCCCGGGGTGGCGACCCCGTATTCGGTGGGCTCGCCGCACGCGAGGCAGTCGGCGTACGGCGGCCCGGGCACCCGCCCCGCCGGGGACGTCGGCGTCGGGCAGTACGCCCCGGTCCCGGCCGTGCCCTCGGGTTCGCGGTCCACTTCGTCCATGCCCCCGAGCGTACTCAGCCCCGGCGCGCGCTGACGAGGCAGGCCACCGCGCCCGCCCCGCAGGCCAGCACCAACGCCCCCGCGAAGGACGCCAGCGGCAGCGTCACGGTGTGTGCCCGGGAACCCTCCACCAGCGCGGTCACCGCGCTGCGCGCCGGGGAGCCGGCGAGGCCCCAGGCCAGCAGCGAGCCGAGGCCGCCCGCCAGGACCGCGACCCCGGTCGGGCGCAGCAGCGGCCGGCTGCACAGGGCCCCCACGGCCGCGCCGGTCAGCGCGCAGGCGAGGACCGCCAACACCCCGGCCAGGGCCGCGTCCTGCCGTTCCACGTGTTCCGCCCTGCCGGAGTCGGCGATCAGCAGCACCGCCGCCGTACCCACGGCAGCGGCCAGCAGCGCCCCGCCCAGCGCGGTGAGCAGGGCCGCCGCGTGCACCCGTACGGGGCCGGCCGCGGCGGCCGCGCAGTCGCGGGCGGCGTCGGGTTCGTTGGTGACGCAGACCCGGACCAGCCAGGCCGTGATCGGCACCAGTCCGGCGGCCGTGAAGCCGAGCGAGTCCAGCAGCGGGTCGCCCGGCCGGACCCCGGCGGCCAGGAAGGCCGCGTACAGGAGCAGCGGGGCGATCCACCGCTGGGAGCGCAGCAGCAGTGCGCTCTGGTACCGCATCAGGCCGGTCACGGCAGTTCCTCCACGGCTCGGATGTGCCAGGGCTCCGGCGCGGTGAGCAGGTCGCGCAGGACGGCGTCGGAGCGGGCGGCGGGCACCGTCAGCAGCAGGCCCCCGCCGGGTGCGGGCGCGGCGGCCAGCCCCGGGGGCGGCTCGGCGCCCGGCGGTCCGGCGGCCTCGATCCGTACACGGGGTCCCGCGCCGGCGGCCTCGGCAGGTGCCCGTACGGGGACCAGCGCGGCCCCCTCGACCCGGTGGTGCGCCTCGGCCGCGCCGGCGAGCCGCTCCGGGTCGTGGTCGACGAAGACCACGGTGCCTCCGGCTGCGGTCCGCTCGGCGACGGCCCGGTCCAGCTCGGCGCGGGCGGGCGCGTCGAGCCCGGTCCACGCTTCGTCGAGGACGAGCAACCCGGGCTCGGCGAGCAGCGCCTGCGCGACGGCCACCTTCTGGCTGCTGCCCTTGGAGAGTTCGGCCAGCGGGGTCTGCGCGTACGCGGCGGCGCCGAAGCGCTCCAGCCACCGGGCCGCCCGGTCCGCCGCCTGCGTGCGCCGGAGCCCGTGCACCCGGCCCATGTGGGTCAGGTAGGCGCTCGCGGTGAGCGGCAGCGCCGCCGGGAAACGCTCGGGAACGTACGCCGTGCGGCGCGGCCTGCCGGTGATGCGCCCCTCGGACGGGGTGTCGATCCCGGCGACGATCCGCAGCAGGGTGGACTTGCCGCCGCCGTTGCGGCCTTCGATGCGGACGAGGGCGCCGGCCGGCAGGTCGAGTTCGATCCCGCGCAGCACCCAGGGCCTGCGCAGTCCGTAGCGGCGGCCCACGCCGGTGAGCCTCAGTGGGCCGCCGCCGTCTCGGTCACCTCGCTGGGGCGGACGATGACGAAGCCCTCTCCGCGCAGCATGAGCTGCACGGCCTCGCCGGAGCCGCCGCGGATCATCGAGCTGACCGACTGGGAGCGGTGCAGCCCGGTCTCCAGCTGGGCGCTCCAGCCGACCACGGCGTCGGTGTCCACGTACACCGGGTTCTGCGCGGTGACCGGGATGATGATCGGGTGGCCGTCGCAGACCACGGCGAGCTTGCCGGTACCGGTGAAGAGGCTGTTGAAGAGGCCGCCGCCGGTCATGCCGGCGCCCTTCACCATCTTGATCTCGTAGGAGAGCGTGGGGTCGAAGCAGAGCACGTTGCGGCCGTTGAGGGTCAGCGCGTCGCCGGGCTCGAAGTCGATGACGAAGCAGTAGCCGGCCTGGTGCGCGAACCAGGCCTCGCCCTGCCCGCGTACGGACATCAGCGGGAGGCCCTCGCCGGTGACGGCGCGCTTGAGCATGCCGCCTATGCCCTGGCCCTTGCGCTCGAACTGGAGGTTCCCGCGGAAGGCGACCATCGAGCCCTGCCGGGCCAGCATTTCACCGTTGACGGTGTACTTCACGGACTTGGCGTTCTGGAGGGTCATGCCGGGAGCGGCAGACGGTTGGGCGAGGTTCTCCGACGCGAAAAGATCACTCTTCATGGCCTCGATCCTCACCCGGGCCGGGACCCTGCGACATCATCCTGAAGATGGAGCCTGGCATTCTTGGCGGGATGAGCAGCCAGCACCAGAACCACACTTCAGACGTACCGGCGGTTGGGGCGGACAGCCCCTTCCGGCAGGAGCACGCCGCCCGCGACGAGGCACCGCAGTTCGTCCTGCCCCTGGTGGTGCGGATCGAGAAGGCCGAACCGCCCGCCCGGACGGACGCGCTGGAGACGGCTGCCCGGGCCGTCCTGGTGCTGCTGACCGACGTACGGTCGCACGGCGAGGGCGAATGGGCCGGGGCGGTGCGGGACTGGCAGGACGCGCGGATCCGGAAGGTGGTGCGGCGGGCCCGCGGGGCGGAGTGGCGCAAGGCCTCGACCCTGCCCGGTGTCACGGTGCACGGCGGCGCGGCGGAGGTACGGGTCTTCCCGCCGGTGCCGTTGGACGGCTGGCCCAAGGAGCTCGCCAAGCTCCAGGTCTCGGGTACCGACCTGGACGACCCTGAGCCGCTCGCTCCGGTCGAGCCGGGGATCGCGGTGCTGTGGCTCAACCCGGACCTGGAGATGTCCGCCGGCAAGGCGATGGCCCAGGCCGGGCACGCGGCGCAGCTGGCCTGGTGGGAGCTGACCGCCCCGGAGCGCACCGCGTGGCGGGATTCGGGTTTCCGGCTGGCCGTGCGGACGGCCCCGCGCGAGCAGTGGGCGCAGCTGAGCGGGAGCGGGCTGCCGGTGGTCCGGGACGCCGGGTTCACGGAGATCGCACCCGGTTCGGCGACGGTGGTCGCGGACCATCCTGCCCTGCGGGCCCGCCTCGCTGGGGGCGTTTCGCACTGACCCGCCCGGTCTGACGGCGCTGACGCTCACCCTGCCGAGCCAGCCCACGAGCATCGTCAACACCGGCTGGGATTCCCGGTGATACGGGGGCTCCTGACACGCAACGCCCCCTCTCGGCCTCAGGGCTGGGAGGGAGCGATTTCGTCGTTCCCGCACTGCCGTTCGGCGGTACCTTCTGAGTGTCGAGGTCAGAAGGAGTGTCCAGCATGCCCGAGCAGCACGACACCGCACCCGCAACCCAGACGTTCGCCCACCGCGCCAGAGCAGCGAGAGACCATGCAGGCCTTACCCGGCCCGTCGCCGGGGGCCTCGTCGGTCGGTCCGCCGAGTGGGTCAAGGGGATCGAGACAGGCGCCATCGGCATGCCCCGCCTACCGATGCTCATCCGGCTCGCGACGGTCTACGAGTGCGACATCGCCGACCTGACGGGCGACGAGCGTATTGCGGCCGCCACGTACACGAAGGCCTCCCACAGCGCCCTACCTGCGATCAAGCGGGCCTTGACGACGTACCGGCTGGCCCCTGCTGGTTCCGAGCCGGAGTCCGCCGAGGTGTTGGCGGCCCGGGTGCGGCAGGCCTGGAAGTTGTGGCACGGCCGTGGGGACCACCGCTCCAGCGTCGCTCCCCTGCTGCCTGATCTGCTGGCCGACACTCAGCATGCCGCCCGGGCCCTGGACGGGGCTGAGCGCCGGCACGCGCTCGTTGTGCAGGCTCAGACGTACCACCTTACGCAGCTGTTCCTCGCGTTCCAGCCGGAGCCGGAGCTCATCATGCTCACTGGCGACCGATCGATGACGGCCGCGCAGGACGCCGACAGCCCCCGCGCGATGGCTGGCGCGGCCTGGTACATGAACCACGTGTACCGGGACGCCAACGAGGCGGCGGACGCCCGCGTGGAGCTTGCCGAGGAGGCAGCGGCACTGCTGCGGCAGGACAATGAGGAGGACCTGGCCAGGTGGGGGCTGCTCCAGCTCGCCGTGGCTCTGTCCTTCGCGAAGGTCGGACGGGAGGGCTTGGCGTGGAGGTACTGGGACCGCGCGGATGATGCGGCTCGCCGACTCGGCGAGGGCTATGCCCATCCGTGGATGATCTTCGGTCGGGGAGTGGTGGACGCGTACGCGCTCACCATGCACCTGAACCTGGTGAAGCCGGGCAAGGCGCTGGAGGTGGTGGAAGCCATGGACCTGGACTCGGTGCCGTCCGCGACCCGAAGGTCGTTCCACCTCATTGAGTCAGCGCGCGCGCACGGCATGCAGGGCGAGGGCGTGGCCGCGGTGGCGCTGCTCCAGAAGGCGCACAAGGCTTCGCCGGAGACGATTCGCTACAACACCCACGCGCGCATGGTGCTCCCGGAGTTGGCCAAAGCAGGCCCGCGTATGGTGCGCGAGGACGCCCGCGAGCTGGCGCTCAAGCTAGGCATCTCGACTTGAACATCTGACGGGTAGAAACCCTACCCCTCGCCAGAGGGGTAGGGACCTTACCCTCTGTCAGTTCTCGTCGCCCCTAACGTCGTCCTACCACCCGCTGACGACGGTAGGGAGCCGCCATGTACAACCAGGATGGTGCGACCGCCACCATTCCCCACCCGCTGGTGCATCAGCAGGTTCGTGAGGCCTCGACGGGCCGCACGGGCACGCTGATGGACGTTCTCAGCCAAGCCATAGGCTTCATCGACGGCGAGCACCGGTACGCCGAGGTGGCATACGTGCGGGCCCCTGGCGGCCTCGAATTCACCGCTGACCCGGCTGACCTGGAGCCGGCATGAGTGCTGTGGGCCAGATCTGCGTGCGCTGCGAGGGCGTGATCCGGGCGGGTGGCCAGGAGTTCATCCCACACTCGGTGTCCGGGGCTCGTCCGACGGTCTGGTCGCATGACATCCGGGACCCGGCGTGCCGGCCGCGCAAAGCGGATGGAGTCCGGTGAGCGAGCGTGTGAGACGGCTCTGGTACGCCGCGATCCTCTTCGGCGCCCTCGCCATGATCGTCGTCGGCACCCACTGACTCCGCCCCGCTACTCGATTCTTTCCCCTTCGAGTGGCTGGGGCGGGCCCTTCGCACCATCGGAATCTCACGGAGGAGACACCCATGGCCTGCAAGAACATCCCGCCGGAGAACCCCGTCCCCCCGCCCGCCCTGCTCCAGCAACCCGACGCCAAAGCGGGCGGCGCGTCCCCGCGAGGGCTCCTGTCCGACGCCCAGTTCAACGACGTCCGGGCCACGATCCTCGACAACAACCCCGGAATGGAGTCGGAGATGGCAAGCCGACTCCTCGTTGAGGCCCTCAAGTTCGTAGGGGCCGCCAGCCTGTTCCCGACGGTCCGGATCGCCCCGACCCGCGAGGTCGACGAGGGGTGGCACGCGCTCATCCTCCACACCCATCTGTACGCGTCGCTGTGCAGCCGTCTGGGCCGGACGGTCCACCACTACCCGGAGCGGCCCGACCCCTCCCGCCACGACCCCGACGTACTGACCCGGACTGTCGCCCTGATCGAGCAGGCGGGGTACACCCCGGATGCCGAGCTGTGGACCGGCCCGGAGCGGCCGCTCGTCACGGTCGCGGCGAACTGCTCGCACACCCCGGTGCCGGGCGGCTGCGGGCCGATCAACCCGGGCAACTGCGCCACCCACGGTGGCGGCGAAGGCGAGTAAGCTCCTCCACCACACGCTCGACGGAAGGTGACGAGATGACCGCGGCCGAGTTGTCGGAGCTGCACTCCGCGATGCGTCGGTACGGCATTCCGGGGGTTCCAGCTCCCGTGGATCCCATGGATCCGGAGGGGCCGTGGCGGGTGTTCGACTGTGCCGACCCCCGGTTCCGGAGGGACATCACCCCTCAGATTCGGGCCCGGGTGGATGCTGTGCGCCAGCGGCCGGCGGCTCGGGGGTTCGTCGTCGCTGCGAGGTAGGAGTTCTCTGCTGCCCCGGCCGGATCCTTCCGGTCGGGGCGTCTTGGCACTCCGGCACGCCGCGTCCGGTCGGGTGTGACGGGCTGACCGGGAACCTCAAATGTTGCTCTGAACGTCCCTCTTCGCGGTTGGCCCGACTCCGTCGGGGCGATGACATCGGCACACGACCGATGAGAGGGGGCGAGGGGACATGAAGAGCATGGCGCACCTGGGGGTGGGCATCGGATGGCGGCCGGAGATCGCGGACGCGGTCGAACGGTTGCCGGGCCTGGACTGGGTCGAGGTGGTGGCCGAGAACATCTGCCCCGGCCACCTGCCCGCGTCCCTGCTGCGGCTGCGCGAGCGCGGGGTACGGGTCGTGCCGCACGGGGTCTCGCTGGGCCTCGGCGGCGCCGAACGGCCCGATGCCGCGAAGCTGGCCTCCCTCGGGGAGCGGGCGGTGGCGCTGGGGGCGCCGGTCGTCACCGAGCACATCGCCTTCGTACGGACGGCTTCGCCGGCGCTGGAAGCCGGGCACCTGCTGCCGGTGCAGCGGACCCGGGAGGCGCTGGACGTGCTGTGCGAGAACGTCCGGATCGCGCAGGACGCGCTGCCGGTGCCTCTGGCGCTGGAGAACATCGCCGCGCTGATCTCCTGGCCCGGGGAGGAGCTGACGGAGGCGCAGTTCCTGACGGAGCTGGTGGAGCGGACGGGGGTCCGGCTGCTGATCGACGTGGCCAATCTGCACACGAACCGGGTGAACCGGGGCGAGGACCCGTTCGCCCTGCTGGACTCGATCCCGCTGGAGGCGCTCGCGTACGTGCACGTCGCCGGGGGCGTGGAGCGGGGCGGGGTGTGGCACGACACGCACGCGCATCCGGTACCGCCGGTGGTGCTGGACATCCTGGCGGAGCTGCGGCGGCGCGTGGAGCCGGCCGGGGTGCTGTTGGAGCGTGACGACGACTTCCCGGCGGAGGCGGAGCTGGCGGCGGAACTCGCCGCGATCCGCGGGGTGGTCGGTACGGTCGGAGCGTCCCCCGCCCGCCCTGCGCCCGAAGCGCCGCACCCCCCGCGAACGCCTCGAACCCCTGGAGCGCCTGAAGCGCGTGGAGCGGGGGCCGGGCTGGAGCGGGCACGCGTGCGGGTCGCCCTGGAGCAGGCGGCGCTGCTGTCCGCCCTGGTGGCCGGTACGCCCGTGCCCGAGGGGTTCGACCGGCAGCGCGTAGGCGTGCAGACGCGGGCGCTGGCCGCCAAGCGGGCCGGCGTCGTCGCGAAGCTCGCGCCCGAGCTGCCCGGGATCCTGGGCGGTGCGGACCCGTACCGCGAGGCCTTCCTCGACTACGCCCGCAACCGGCCCATGACCGCCGGATACCGGCGGGACGCCCTCGACTTCGCCGAGCACCTGCTGATCCGGGACCTGCCCGCCGACCCGGCCGCCCGGCGCCGGCTCACCACTTGGTGGCAGGACCGGGCCGGGGCCCGGCCGCCGCGCCGGATCGTGCGCTGGGCCCGCACCCTCGTGGGGCGTGCCGCATGAACGCCCTCGCCGTGGCGATCTGGGTCGCCGTCATCGCCTCCACCCTGTTGTTGGGCCTCGGTCTGCGGCGGTCCCGGCCGCGCTCGGCCGGCCCGGCGCCGCGCCTGCACGACCTGTCCGAGGCCGCGTTCATGGCGGGCGGCCCCGGCGCGGTCGTGGACACCGCGCTCGTCTCGATGCTCGGCGACGGCCGGCTGGTGGCCGGCGGTCCCGGGATCGTCCAGGTGTGCACCGGGGCGCGGGCCGACGGCATCGCCGAGCGGGCCGTCCTCGAAGCCCACCGGCAGGCGCCGTCCGGTTGGCTCTACCAGGTGCGGTACGCCGCCATGGTCGACCCGGCCGTCCAGGAGACCGGCGACGCGCTCGCCGCCCGCGGGCTGCTGGCCGCCCCCGGCTCCGGGCGCAAGTGGCGGCGCCGGGCGCTGGCCCAGACCGTGGTGTGCGCGGCGTGGGTGGTGTTCTCGCTGCCGCTCACGTTCGTGGCGCTGGCGCTCGACCCGGACCCTCAGGTGCCGTTCATCCTCAAGGTGCTGCCCGCTCTGGCCGGCGGGATCGTGATGGGCTGCGTCCTCGCCGCACGGGCCAGGCAGCGGCTCACGCCGGCGGGGCGGGCGGCGCTGCGCGAGATGCGGGCGCGGTACCTGAACGACCGGACGCCGCACGTGCAGACCGCCCTGTACGGGCTGCGGGGGCTACAGGACCCGCACCTGCGGGAGCAGTTGGCGGCGGCCGCCCGCGGTACCCGGCTGGCGGCCGCCCAGGCCCGCTCCGCGCGCCGCGGTCCGTCCTCGACCTCGTCGTCGACGTCGTCCTCGTCGCCCGTCGACTCCTGCGGGTCTTCCGCCGCGATCCTGCCCGTCGTATGGTGCGCGAGCAGTGACGGCGGCACGGGCTCCGGGGCGGGCTGCGGATCCTCCTCCAGTGGCTGTTCGGGCGGTTCCAGCTGCTCCGGCGCTTCCAGTTGCTCGTCCGGCTCCAGTTGCTCCAGCAGTTCCAGTTGCTCCAGCGGTTCGAGTTGTTCCAGCAGTTCCAGTTGCGGCAGTTCGTCCGGTTCGAGCTGCGGCAGCAGTTCCTGACCGGGCACTTCTACACCTCGTGGGAATCCGCCATGTTCTGGGTCCTGCTCCTCCTGACGGCCTGGGCAGGGGTGCTGGCGTCGTGCACCCTCCTGCTGAGGGCCGCCGCCGTGGCCTCGGTACCCGCGCCCGCACCCGACGGCGGTGCGGGCGCCGGACTGCGCCCTGACGAACTGAACCCGTACGAGACCGCCTACCTCGCCGGCGGCCCCCGACGGGTGGCCGAGCTGACGCTGCTGTCCATGCAGCGCGAGCGGCGGCTGCTGCTGGCCCACACCGGCTGGGCGACCGTCGTCGACCCGGTGGGCCGCGATCCGCACGAGCGGTCCGTGCTCGGCGCGTTCGGGCCGGACGGGCAGTCGCCGGTGTCCGTCGTACGGAGCGCTGCCGCCCGGGACGAGGCCGTACGGGCCCTCGCGCAGCGACTCGGCTCGGCGGGCCTCGCGCTGCCGGCCGCCGCCCGAAGCGGGGTGGCCGGCGGAGTCCGGGCCGTGCGGCGGGCCGCGCTGCTGGTGGCGGCGACGGCCGGCGCCGCACTGTGCGTTCCGGCGGGCGGGACCGCCGTCACGGTGATCCTGAGCTGGTTCGCGCTGCCGCTGCTGCTCACCCTGGGCTGCCTGGCCATCGCCCGGTTCGAGACGTACCCGTACTCCGCGTGGGCGTCCCCGGCGGGGCAGCGGCTGCTCGTCGCGCTGGACCGGGAGCTCGCCCACGGGGACTGCCTCACGGCGGTCGCGCTGCGCGGGGTCCGCGTCCTGACGGATCCCGCCTTACGGGCGGCTCTTGCCTAGGCAACGGGGGGATCGCGGCCGACACCCGGCGGTGGTCCTGTACAAGGGTCCCGTCGAGCGCATCTCATCGGCTCATCCGAAGAGATGAAGGCGGCCCATCATGCGGACTCCGCTCGCCCGCTGCGGAGTCGCCGCGGCGGTCCTCTCCCTCGCCCTGTCCCCCTCGGCCCGCGCCGCACCCCCCGTTTCCACGGTCCCCGGATCCACCACGACCGGTGCAACCACGGGGTCCGGCGGGATCGCCGGCTCCGCCTCCAGGAGGGCCGCCGCCGACGCGGGAGCCGAACTGGTCGCCCGCCGTGCGGCCGAGGCCGCCTCGGCCCCACGCGCCACAGCCACCGGCGGCGCCGGCGCCGGCCCGAACACCGGCTCCCGCGCAACCGCCAGCGGCGATCGGCTCGGCTTCGGGGCCTGCCCCGAAGCCGAGGAGCTCCCCTCTTCCGTGCGGTGCGCGACGCTCAGGGTTCCGCTCGACTACGCGCGGCCCGACGGGCCGCAGATCTCCCTCACCGTCAGCCGGGTCGCCGCCACCGGACGCGGCGGCGCCGCGCGGCAGGGGGCGCTCCTCTACAACCCCGGCGGTCCCGGCGCCTCCGGGACGTTCTTCCCGCTCGTCGCCGGTCTCCCCGAGTGGGAGCGCATCGGCGCCGCCTACGACCTCGTCGGCTACGCCCCGCGCGGTGTCGGCCGCTCCGCGCCGCTGTCCTGCGAGGACCCCGCCCGCGCCCACGGCCCCACCCAGGTCCCGGCGGAGCCCTCCGCCGGGTACAAGCAGCAGCGCGTCGCCGCCGCCCGGGCGTACGCCCGCGGCTGCGCGCAGCGGGCCGGTGCCGCCCTGGCGTACTACTCGACCCTCGACAACGTCCGCGACCTGCACGTGCTGCGGGCCGCGCTCGGCGAGGAGAAGCTGACCTTCATGGGTGCCTCGTACGGCACCTACCTGGGGGCCGTCTACGCCACGCTGCACCCCGGCCACGTCCGCCGGATGGTCCTCGACTCCGCGGTCGACCCCGACCCGCGCCGCATCTGGTACCTCGACAACCTCGACCAGGCGCCGGGGTTCGAGCGCCGCTGGTACGACTTCCGCGCCTGGGCCGCCCGCCACCACGCCGCGTACCGGCTCGGCGCCACCCCGGCGGCGGTGCAGGCGAGTTACGAGCGGGTGCGGGACTCGGTGGCCCGTGCGCCGGCGGGCGGGGCGGTCGGGACCGGCGAGCTCCAGGCCGCGTTCCTCCAGGCGGCGTACTACGACGACGTCTGGCCGGAGCGGGCGGCCGCACTCAGCGCCTTCCTGGCCGGCGATCCGGGCCCGCTGGTCCAACAGGCGCGCCCCGAAACGGAGTCGGCGGCCGCGCGCGAGAACGCACGGGCGGTGTACACGGCGGTGCTGTGCAACGACGCCGCCTGGCCCGCGGATTGGGAGGTCTGGGACCGCGACAACACCGAACTGGCCCGCCGGGCGCCCTTCGAGACCTGGGCCAACGCCTTCCTGAACCTGCCGTGCGCGTACTGGCCGGTCCGCGAGCGGCAGCAGCCGGTGGCGGTCGGCGCGCAGCCGGCGCGGATCCCGCGCACGCTGATCGTCGCGGCGGAGCGGGACGGGGCGACCCCGTACCCGGGTGCGCTGGAGCTCCAGCGGCGGCTCGGCGCCGAGGCGGCGCTGGTCACCGAGGAGGGGGCCGGCACCCACGGAGTGGTCGGCGGGCGCAATGACTGCGTGGACCGCCACGTGGAGCGGTATTTGCTGACGGGTGACACCTCGGGGTGGCGTGTCACGTGTGCGCCGCATCCGGAGCCCGCACCGGTGTCGCTGGACGACCGGGCAGCGAAGGCCCCCGGGAAGGTACCCAGGGCTCTGCTGCCGCCTGTCGTCTGAACTTCCGGGCGGGGTCTCCGGCTGCGT
Organism: Streptomyces sp. NBC_00597; assembly: GCF_041431095.1. Taxonomy (GTDB): domain Bacteria; phylum Actinomycetota; class Actinomycetes; order Streptomycetales; family Streptomycetaceae; genus Streptomyces. The sequence continues at coordinate 389,279 of NZ_CP107757.1, read as the reverse complement.
CGATTCGGGGGCTGGGCCTCCCGATCCACCGGAAGCCGCTCCCAGTCACGAGAGTGGTCCTCCGGCTCCTTCCCCCCAGGGGAGGTATCAGGCGAGCCCGGCCACCAGATCGGCGACGGACTTGCGGCGTCCGGTGTAGAAGGGCACCTCTTCACGGACGTGCATACGGGCCTCGGAGGCGCGCAGGTGACGCATGAGGTCGACGATGCGGTACAGCTCGTCGGCCTCGAAGGCCAGCATCCACTCGTAGTCGCCCAGCGAGAAGGACGCGACGGTGTTGGCCCGGACGTCCGGGTAGCCGCGGGCCATCTTGCCGTGGTCCGCGAGCATGCGGCGACGGTCCTCGTCGGGCAGCAGGTACCAGTCGTACGAGCGCACGAACGGGTAGACGCTGACGTAGTCGCGGGCGACCTCGTCGGCCAGGAAGGCCGGGATGTGCGACTTGTTGAACTCGGCCGGACGGTGCAGGGCCATGTTCGACCACACCGGCTCCAGCGCGCGGCCGAGCTTGGTGCGGCGGAACAGGTTGTACGCGGTCTGCAGCTCGTCCGAGGTCTCGGCGTGCCACCAGATCATGACGTCCGCGTCGGCTCGCAGGCCGGAGACGTCATAGGTGCCGCGGACGGTGATGTCCTTGGCGGCCAGCTGGTCGAACAGCTCCTGGACCTCGTCGGCGTAGCCGCTCCGGTCGTCGGGCAGAACGTCCTTCAGCTTGAAGACGGACCACAGGGTGTAGCGGATGACCTCGTTGAGGTCCTTCGCCTTCTTCCCCGCGTTGGGAATCTTCTCTGGTGCAGTCATGTGTCCATTGTCCCGTGTGCTGATCAGTGGTCGGTGCCAGGGGTGCCCAACGTGGCCATCACCACGTCGGCGGCCTTCCCGGCGCTCGCGATGCACGCCGGGATGCCCACGCCGTCGTACAGCGCGCCGCACACGGCGAGGCCGGGCAGGGCGGCGACGGCGTCGCGGATCCGGGCCACGCGGGCGAGGTGGCCGACCGGGTACTGGGGCAGGCCGCCGTCCCAACGGGTGACGGTGGAGGCGATCGGCCGGGCCGCGAGGCCCACGGCCCCGCCGAGGTCGCGCAGCGAGACGTCGACCAGCTCGGAGTCCTCGCGCCCCAGGTCGCCCTCGTCGCCGTACCGGCCGACCGAGGTCCGCAGCAGGAACAGCTCCGGGTCGGCGCCGGCCCAGGCCCACTTGTTGCTGGAGAAGGTGGAGGCCTTGATGGTCCGCCCGTCGACGGGCGGTACGAGGAAGCCGCTGGCGTCGCCGTCGGTGATCGCGGCGGGCAGCTCGGAGCGCCGGAAGGCCATCGTCACCAGGGCCATCGAGGCGTACTCGACGGTCCGCAGCTCGGTGGCCGCGGCCGGGGCGAGCCCGTCCAGCAGCCGGGCGGCGGGCCCGGCCGGGACGGCCAGGACCACGGCGTCGGCGTCGATCACCTCGACGTCGGTGACGACCCTCCAGCCTCCGGCGGTCCGCAGGACCTCGCGCACGGCGGTGCCCGTGGCGATCCGCGCCCCGGCGGCCCGGCAGGCGTCGGCGACGGCGAGCGGCAGGCGCCCGATGCCGCCGGAGATCCCCGCGAAGAAGGCCCCGGTGGCGGCCGCGCCGGTGACGGTGGTGCGTTCGGCGGCGGCGCGGGCCGCGGCCCCGGCTTGGAGCGCGCGGACGCTCTCGGTCAGCGTGGGGTGGGTGCGGACGGCGTCGAAGAGGGCGGGGACGGCTGCGCGCATGGAGATGCGGTAGGCATCGCCGGCGTACACCCCGCCGAGGAGGGGTTCCACCAGGCGGTCGACGACCTCGTGGCCGAGGCGGGCGGCGACGTACTCGCCGACCGCGACGTCCTCACCGATCTCGGTGGGCGCCAGCGTGCGTTCGGCCTCGATGCGGGCCAGGCCCTCGGCGGAGAGCACCCCGGAGGCGGCGAGCGGGGCCAGGTCGCCGGGGACGCCCATGACGTGGCCGCGCGGCATGGGCCGCAGCGCGCCGCGGGTCCACAGGTGGGCGGTGGCGGTGGCGGGCGGCTGGAGGGCCTCGCCGAGGCCCACCGCCCGGGCCAGCTCCAGGGCTTCGGGCCGGCGGGCCAGCACGGATTCGGCGCCGAGGTCGACGGGGGCACCGGCGAGCTCTCCGGCGTGCAGCTTGCCGCCGAGGCGCGTCCCGGCCTCCAGGAGCGTGACGCGCAGGCCGTCGGCGAGCAGCCGGTGGGCCGCGGCGAGGCCCGCGATGCCGCCGCCGATGACGACGGCGTGGCCGGCCGGGCCGGGCCGGCCGCCCGTTCCGCCGGTGGCGCCCGTACCGGTCGCGCCGTCCGTACGCATGTCCGCTTCGTGCATGGACACATCGTCTCAGACCGTTCACCGGCCGATCACCGAGGCCGGACCGTGACCGCATCGGGATCGGCCCGGGACCGCCGGGGCGAAACCGGCGGCGCGACCCTGTTTGTCACACCGGCGACATCAGCCGATCCTCGGGGGGTACCACCGATGCGCACCACCAGTAGAGGCACCGCCGTGCGGAACCGCGGAGCGGCCGCCGTGGCCGCCCTGTCCCTGGCCGGAGCGCTCGCGCTCACCGGGTGCGGCGCCGGCGGGGTCAGCGCCGGCTCGTCCTCCGCCGACAAGGCCGCGGCCGGCGCCCCGGAGGGCGCGGCCCGGGGCAAGCCGGGGGCGGCCGCGGCGGCTCCCCCGGCGGCCCCCGGAACCGACGCGGCCAAGAACGGGCAGCAGCCGGCCGCCGTACGCCCGCACGTCATCCGTACGGCCACGCTCGCCCTGGAGACGACGGACGCGCAGAAGGCCCTGGCCGCGGCCCGCACGGCGGCGGAGGGCGCGGGCGGGTACGTGGGCAACGAGTCCACCCGGCGCGGCGAGGACGGCCGCATGACCTCGACGTTGACCCTGCGCGTGCCGGGCGACCGCTTCGACGCGGTGCTCGGCGCCATGGAGGGCAGCGGGAAGCTGCTCAACCGCAAGGTCGAGGCGCAGGACGTGACCGAGAAGGTTGCGGACGTCGACAGCCGGGTGAAGTCGCAGCAGGCGAGCGTGGCCCGGGTGCGGGACATGATGGACAGGGCGACGGCGCTCAGCGACGTGGTGATGCTGGAGAGCGAACTGAGCAAGCGCCAGTCGGACCTGGAGTCGCTCCTGGCGCAGCAGACGGCGCTGAAGGACCAGACCTCGATGGGCACGATCACGATGGAGGTCTCCGAGCCGGCCGCGAAGCCCGCGGCGCAGAAGAAGGACGGGGAGCCCTCCTTCACCGGCGCCCTGAGCGGGGGCTGGGACGCCTTCACGACGATCGTCCGCTACCTGGCCCTGGTGATCGCCGTGGTGCTGCCGTTCGCCGTCACGGCCGCGCTGGCGCTGCTGTGCTTCCGGCTGTACCGCCGGCTGCGCCCGGCGGAGCCGAAGACGGGTCTGTCGGCGAAGCGGGTACCGGCCGTCCCCTCTGCCCGGCCCGCGGATCCGACGGAAACGGCTCGGGTTCCGGACTGAACACGCATTCGCCCGTAGCGTGTCACCCACCAGACGGCGGCGCACAGGACGGGGCGGACGATGGCGGTGGAACGACTGGTGGTGGTCGGCGGTGACGCGGCGGGGATGTCCGCCGCGTCACAGGCCCGGCGGCTCAAGGACCCTGCGGAGCTGGAGATCGTCGCGTTCGAGCGCGGGCACTTCACCTCGTACTCCGCGTGCGGGATCCCGTACTGGATCGGCGGCCGGGTCGGCGGCCGGGACGAGTTGATCGCCCGTACGCCCGAGGAGCACCGCGCGCGCGACATCGACCTGCGCATGCGCACGGAAGTGGTGGAGCTCGACCTCGCCGGGGGCCGGGTCCGTGCCCGCGATCTGGATTCCGGCTCCGAATCCTGGACGGGCTACGACAAGCTCGTCGTGGCCACGGGCGCCCGGCCGGTCCGCCCCCGGCTGCCCGGCATCGGGGCCCACGGGGTGCACGGCGTGCAGAGCCTGGACGACGGGCAGCGCCTGATGGCTTCGCTGGAATCCATCGAGGGATCGCAGCGGGCGCAGGGCCGCAGGGCGGTCGTCGTCGGCGCGGGCTACATCGGCGTGGAGATGGCGGAGGCGCTGGTCGCGCGCGGGTACGAGGTCACGGTCCTGCACCGCGGGGAGCAGCCCATGGCCACCCTGGACCCGGACATGGGCGGGCTGGTGCACTCCGCGATGAACCGGATGGGGATCCGTACGGTGTCCCGCGCGGAGGTCACGAAGATCCTCACGGACGAGGAGGGCCGGGCGTGCGCGGTGGCCACGGCCGCGGGGGACGAGTACCCGGCGGACGTGGTCGTCCTCGGCATCGGCGTGGAACCCCGCACGGCGCTGGCCCGCGATGCGGGGTTGCCGCTCGGCGAGTCCGGCGGCATCCTCACGGACCTCTCCATGCGGGTCCGGGGCCACGAGAACGTCTGGTCGGGCGGTGACTGCGTCGAGGTCCTGGACCTGGTGGCGGGCCGCATGCGGCACATCCCGCTGGGCACGCACGCCAACAAGCACGGCCAGGTGATCGGTTCGGGCGTGGGCGGCGGCTACGCCACCTTCCCGGGGGTGGTGGGGACGGCGGTCAGCAAGGTCTGCGACCTGGAGATCGCCCGTACGGGGCTGCGGGAGAAGGACGCGCTGGCTGCGGGCCTGCGCTTCGTCACGGCGACGATCAGCTCGACGACGACGGCGGGCTACTACCCCACGGCCGCGGACATGACGGTCAAGATGCTCGCGGAGCGCCGTACGGGCCGGCTCCTGGGCGTCCAGATCGTCGGCGGTGCGGGTTCCGCGAAGCGGGTGGACATCGCGGCGGTCGCCCTGACGGCGGGCATGACGGTGGAGCAGGTCGTATCTCTGGACCTGGGCTACGCCCCGCCGTTCTCCCCGGTCTGGGACCCGGTCCTGGTGGCCGCCCGCAAGGCGGTCTCCGCGGTCCGCTCGTCCCCCGCCTGATCCCCGTCCGGGGCGGGCGCGCGGCCGGGCCCGCCCCCGGTCCGTGCCGCGCGGCTGCGGCACGGACCGCCCCGCAGGCCGGTCACAGGCCTTCGGCCCCGGCGCGCAACTCCGCCCGGACCAGCTCCAGCAGGCGACCCATCCAGTCACGGCCGCCGCGGGGGCCGTCCGCGCGCCAGAAGGGGGCCTCGGAGATGCCGGTGTAGCGGATGCCCGTCTCCCCCGTGGCGAGCAGGATCTCCGCGAGCCGGGGGTGCTGCTCGAACTTGGCCCGCACGAGCCCGGCCATGACCGCGAGCCGCAGGGCCGGCCAGTCCGCACGCCGCGCCGCCCGTCCGCCCGTGTCGTGCGCCTCGCGTGCCGTCGCGCAGGCTCGGATCCGGTCGCGGTCGGCGGGGTCGGCCGCGGAGAGGGCCCAGTACCCGTGGAGCACGGTGGGGTAGGTCTCGCCCCGGTAGGTGACGGGGGCTTCGTAGTCGTTGCGCAGGACGAAGTCGCCGAGTTCGGCGGGCCGGCCGTTGGGATGCACGACCTCGTGCAGGACGACCGGGGGCTGCGGAGCGCCGGTCGGTTCGTCCGCGTACCGCACGGCCCGCAGCTCCTCGGCCTGCTCGTCAGCCTCGTCCCGCTCGGCGAAGTGGTCGCGCACGCTCTGGTGCATCTCCTCCGTCACCACCGGCCCGTCCCCGTCCACGGCCTGACCGATGTCGGTCGTCAGGATGCGCAGCGGCCGGTCCTGGCGGTCCATGTCACCCAGGACGTAGACGCGCAGGTGCGCGGGGACGGCGAGGTAGGCCTCCCGGAGCAGGACGCGGTTGGTCTCGGTCGCCTCCCGCCGGTAGCCGCGTTCGGCTTCCCGGAGCCGGTCGACGGCCGTGGGCCGGCCGGCCAGGCGGGCGATCTCGTCGGCCACCTCCGTGAGGAAACTTGCGGCGGTCAGCGGCTCGGGGTTGCGCGACTGCCACTTCGAGGCGGAGGCGGACCGCTCGCGCGGGTCCGGCCGGGTGACGGCGATCTTCCCCGAGGCCAGCCACCGCTCCAGCCCGGCCAGGTCGGTCGCCTCGTAGCGGCCGACGGATATCCGGCCGTCCGCGTAGACGAAGAGGTGCTCGGGGTAGTGCTCGCCGCCCAGCTCGTGCTTGCGCCACACGAGGCACCAGGCCCCGTCGACGCGTTCTCCGTCGGATGTGCGAAACGTCGGTCCGTGCCATGTCATGCAGGGCAAGGTACCGACGTTTCGATCGTGTCGGAGGGCGTCCGGGTCAGCGGGCCGTCCGGGTGTGGACGTAGTCCACCAGGCGGGTCAGGGCGTCCGGGTTCGTCGTCGGGAGGACGCCGTGGCCCAGGTTGAAGACGTGGCCCTCCAGGCCGGACGCCGCCGCCAGGACCTCGTCCGTCTTCGCCCGCACGGCCTCCTCGGTGGAGAAGAGCACCGCCGGGTCTAGGTTGCCCTGGAGCGCCTTGCCGGGGCCGACCCGGCGCACCGCCTCGTCCAGCGGGACCCGGTAGTCGACGCCCATGACGTCCGCGCCGGCCTCGCCCATCAGGCCGAGGAGCTCGCCCGTGCCCACGCCGAAGTGGATGCGCGGGACCCCGTACGGGGCGACGGACTCCAGGACCTTCGCCGACGCCGGCATCACCGAGCGCCGGTAGTCCGCCGGGGCGAGGGCGCCGACCCAGGAGTCGAAGAGCTGGATCGCGGAGGCGCCCGCCTCGATCTGGACCTTCAGGAAGGCGGAGGTGATCTCCGCGAGGCGGTCCAGCAGGTCGGCCCAGAGCTGCGGGTCCCCGTACATGAGGGCCTTGGTGTGCTCGTGGTTCTTGGAGGGGCCGCCCTCGACCAGGTAGCTCGCGAGGGTGAAAGGCGCACCGGCGAAGCCGATCAACGGCGTGGAACCCAGTTCACCCGTGAGCATGCCGATCGCCTCGGTGACGTAGGAGACGTCCTCCGGGGTGAGGTCGCGCAGCTGTGCGAGGTCCTCGCGGCGGCGGATCGGCTGGGCGACGACCGGGCCGATGCCGGGCTTGATTTCCAGGTCGACGCCGATGGCCTTCAGCGGCACCACGATGTCGGAGAAGAAGATCGCCGCGTCCACGTCGTGGCGGCGAACGGGCTGGAGCGTGATCTCCGTGACCAGGTCGGGCCGCATGCACGACTCCAGCATCTGGGTCCCCTCGCGCACCTTGCGGTACTCGGGGAGGGAGCGCCCGGCCTGCCGCATGAACCACACCGGGGTGTGCGGCACCGGCTCCCGCCGGCACGCCTTCAGGAAGGCGGAATCGTACGTCTGACTCGGCTGGCCCTTGAGAGGGGTCTCCCCAGCGCCGGCGGAGCCGTGCGCGAGGGGAAGGTCATTGGCGCTCACGCGCCAAATCTTCGCACGTATGAAGAAGTGCCCGGCCCGGCGCGGGTGTCCCTGCGCCGCACGGACGCTCGTTCCGCCTAGTCTTCCCCGCATGGCTGCGGCTCAGGGACGATTTTCAGATGGCGCCGAGGGTACGGACAGCGCGAAGGAGAGCTCCGTCCCGCTCCCGTTCCGGCGGGCGGTCGACGGTTTGAAGAAGGCGCGGCTGCGTCCGGGGATCGAGATCGATCCCGCCAGACCGCCGCAGCGCCTGGCCCCGCACGCGTACGCCCTCGAAGCCGCGGTCGTGGACGGCGAGGACGACCTGGCCGACGGCCGGCTCATCCTGCTCCACGATCCGTCCGGGCACGACGCCTGGCACGGGACCTTCCGGCTGGTGACGCTCGTACGGGCCGAGCTGGAGCCCGAGATGGCCGCCGACCCCCTCCTCCCCGAGGTGTGCTGGTCGTGGCTGACGGGCGCCCTGGAGGCGCGCGGCCTGGCGTACGGGGAGGCGAGCGGGACCGTGACCATGGCGAGCTCGCACTACTTCGGCGGGCTGTCGGAGCGTCGCGCGGCCACGCAGATCGAGATCAGGGCCTCGTGGACGCCGCGGGAGGGCGTGGGTGGGGTGCCGGACACCTCGGCGCACCTGTCGGCGTGGTGCGAGCTGCTGTGCCAGATCGCGGGGCTGCCGCCGGTGGGGCCGACGGATTCGGGTACGGGCGTGGTCTCCCTGCCACAGCGGCGCGGTCCGCACCACCCGTAGCCGCCCCGCGCCGCCCGCGGCCGACCCCGAATGCACCGCGCCCCGTAGAACGGCCGATCGAGGGCCGGCGGCGGGATGTCGGAACCGGGCGCCCGTTGTGGGCTTCTGATCACCCGATGATCGATCGTGCGTCCGAATTGCCCGAATTGTTACTCACCAAATCGTGATCATTCCCTAAAGCCGGGCGGGTGACGTGCCGAAGGAGTGGGTGACCATCCGCACGGTTCGCACCGGCTTCCTTCCCCGAGCCGGCCCGCCCCGCCACTCCCCCAGGAGGCCTAGGTGTCCGTTCTTCTCGAGCAGCCCGCAAGCCTGGTCGCCTACCGCCCGAACAAGCCGACGGCCATGGTCGTCGTGGCCGACCCGCGCGTGCGTTCCACCGTGACCCGTCATCTGTGGGCCCTCGGAGTACGTGACGTGATCGAGGCTTCGTCCATCGCGGAGGCCCGCCCCCGCGTCGGCAGCCCGCGCGACATCTGCGTGGCCGACGTACACCTGCCCGACGGTTCCGGTCTCACCCTGCTCTCCGAGACGCGGGCCGCCGGCTGGCCGAACGGCCTGGCCCTGTCCGCCGCCGACGACATCGGCGCCGTGCGCAACGCCCTCGCGGGCGGCGTGAAGGGCTACGTCGTCACCGGTACGCGCACCAACATCGGGCTCCCCACCCGGCCCGGCGCCGCCCCCATCGGTGCCGCCGCCGCCCGTATGCACCGCCGCCCCCCGGGTGCCCCGAGCCACCCGGGCGGCTACCGCGAGCTCTCCGGCCGCGAGGTCGAGGTCCTGCGCCTCGTCGCGGAGGGCCAGTCCAACAAGGCCATCGGCGTCTCGATGGGCCTGTCCGCCCTGACCGTCAAGTCCCACCTCGCCCGGATCGCCCGCAAGCTGGGGACCGGCGACCGGGCCGGGATGGTCGCCGTCGCACTGCGGACCGGGATCATCCACTGACACCCGCCCGGCGACCGGCGGGCAAACCCTCCCCCAGCTACCGCTGGGAGGGGCACCCGGGAAAAGCCGGGGAATCGGCTCCGCCTCCACCCCGCGCCCGTCGACGGAACGTTCCGGCGACGGGCGCGCCACATCCACGGATACCCTTGAGCGGTGACCGACGCCCAAGAGACCGCAGCAGACCTGCGCACCACCACCGGGGGCGGCCCCCCGGACGACGTCGAAAAGGCGCCGATTCCGTTGCTCGAACCCCGCGAGGGGATCCCTCCGGTGGTCGCCGACGAGTACGCACTCGCCCGAGTGGTCGCGGCATTCGCCGCGGGCACCGGACCGGTGGCCGTCGACGCCGAGCGCGCCTCCGGATACCGCTACGGCCAGCGCGCCTATCTGGTGCAGCTGCGCCGCGAGGGCGCAGGATCCGCGCTGATCGACCCGGTCGGCTGCCCCGACCTGTCCGCACTGGGCGAGGCACTGTCCTCCGCCGAGTGGATCCTGCACGCCGCGACCCAGGACCTGCCGTGCCTGCGCGAAATAGGCATGGTTCCCACCTCCCTGTTCGACACCGAGCTGGCCGGCCGCCTCGCCGGCTTCCCGCGGGTCGGACTGGGCGCGATGGTCGAGAGCGTGCTCGGCTACGCGCTGGAGAAGGGCCACTCCGCCGTCGACTGGTCCACCCGTCCCCTCCCCGAGCCGTGGCTGCGCTACGCCGCGCTCGACGTGGAGCTGCTGGTGGACCTGCGGGACGCGCTGGAGGAGGAACTGGACCGGCAGGGCAAGCTGGAATGGGCCCGGCAGGAGTTCGACGCCATCGCCGCCGCCCCGCCCGCGCCGCCGCGCAAGGATCCGTGGCGCCGTACGTCCGGCATGCACAAGGTGCGCCGGCGCCGACAGATGGCCGTCGTACGGGAGCTGTGGGAGTCCCGGGACCGGATCGCCCAGCGGCGTGACGTGTCGCCCGGCAAGGTGCTCGGCGACGCCGCGATCGTCGAAGCCGCGCTCGCGCTCCCGGCGAACGTGCACGCGCTGCAGGCGCTGCCCGGCTACGGGCAGCGGATGGGCCGGCGCCAGCTGGAGCAGTGGATGGCCGCCGTGGACCGGGCGAAGGCCCTGCCCGAGAACGCGCTGCCGCAGCCGGGTGCGACCGCGGCCGGTCCGCCGCCGCCGCGTTCCTGGGCGGACAAGGACCCGGCGGCCGCGGCGCGGCTGGCTGCGGCGCGGACCGCCGTCTCGGCGCTCGCGGAAGAGCTGAACCTGCCCCAGGAGAACCTGATCACCCCGGACACGGTCCGCCGGCTGTGCTGGGAGCCGCCGCAGCGGCTCGAACCGGACGCGGTGGCGCAGGCGCTCGCGGCTTATGGCGCCCGCCCGTGGCAGATCGAGCAGGTGACGCCGGCTCTCGTGAGGGCGCTGGCCGCGACCGTCTGACCGTCCGGCCCGCCGGAATCCGGCGCGGGGCCCTCACTCCAGGGGAGTGAGGGCCCCGTCCTCGTCCCTGTAGTAGCTCCCGGTCTCCGCGCCTTCGACCTTGCCGAGCTTGAGCCAGTGCTCGGACATGGTGTGCAGGTCGTTCGCCACGCGCTCCCAGGGCGCCTGGTGCCCCGCGCAGGCGATGCGCAACATCAGCTTGTTCGGGCCCTTGATGGCCTTGTACAGCTCCGGTACCGAGAAGTACAGCAGGCCCAGGTCCGGCGAAGTGTTCACGATCGAGTCGTTCTCCCCGTACACGATGCACACGGGCACCGTCCCGCCGAGCGTCCCGTTGAGCGGCACGGTGGTGGAGTTCCATCCCCACCAGTACGAATTCCGGATGCGGTTGAGCCCTTGCGCGGGCCCGCCGGGACCACCCACCGCGGACCCCCAGGTCGCACCGATCGGGTCGACGTCCATGATCGCCTTCCACACCTCGTCGACCATGGTGGACTCACGCTGCCCGGGACACTTCAGGTCCTTTTGCCACGCTGCGTCGACGCCGGCCTTCGTGCCGACGGTCATCGGGTAGCCGAAGGCCGCCTCCGGCTTGGACACGGGCAGCGTCACCGGCGCCCCGAAGGCGGTCCCGGGCGCGCTCGCCCTGCCGAACGGCGGGAAGATCGGAGCCAGGAGGAAGAGACTGCGCACCTTGCCGGGGTGCTGGATGGCGTAGGGCCCGAACTGCTGGGAGGCCGCCGACCAGCCGATGAGGTCGACCTTGGAGGCGCCGGTCTCGTGCAGGACGAAGTCGACCACCCTGTCGACCTCGTCCCAGTCGCTCTGGGAGTTGTTCAGCTGGGCGGCGTACACCGGCGGTGTCACGTCCGTGGTCGCGTTCGGGTGGGGCACGAGGAGCTGCCGCTGCGCGACCGTGGGGCTGACGTTCTTCCAGTCGTCCATCTTCGGGCGGGTCGACAGCCCGGAGCCCTGGAGTTCCATCACGAAGACGTCGAAGCCCGCCTTCGCCAGTTCCTCGGCCCAGCTGTACTTCTTGTACTGCAGGTCGAAGCCCGCCATGGCGGGCACGCTCCTGCCGTGCAGCATCAGGACCGGCCTGCGCGGCTGGCCCGTGTGCGTGCCGTTGCGCTCCCGCACGTGGAGCTTGACGAGATCGCCGGCGTTCGCCGGGATGGTCGATTTGTGGTCGACGTAGTGGTTCGTGAGAACAGGTGCCGCCATCGCTTTGCTCCGCTTCGCCGGTCGGATGCCGGGCGGGCGCCCGGGCCCGGCCAGAATCCGGAAGAGCGTCGTCCGGCGCCATCGACGCGACCGGGGGGCGGGTGGCCCGACCCGTTCGGGTAGCCCGGGGCGCTCCGAACGGCCGGGCGCGCGTCAGGGCGCAAGGGGGCTCACGCCGTGCGTGCCGGTGTGACGTTCGCCGCTCCTTCGGGAGGGGGTGTCCACTCCGGTTACCGGCAAGTAGCATGACCGGGTGAGCGGGCGCTCAGTGATGGGTCGCCCCCGCGCAGCAGTGCACACCCGCACCTGGAGGAGAGCCAACGTGCCTCGTACCGTCAGGGACGTCGTCTTCGTCGACGGCGTCCGCACCCCGTTCGGCAAGGCGGGCCCGAAGGGCATCTACAACGGGACCCGCGCCGACGACCTCGTCGTGAAGGCGATCCGGGAGCTGCTGCGCCGCAACCCGGACCTGGACCCCAAGAAGATCGACGAGGTCGCCATCGCCGCGACCACGCAGATCGGTGACCAGGGCCTGACGCTGGGCCGTACCGCCGGCATCCTCGCGGGCCTCCCGCAGTCCGTCCCGGGCTATTCCATCGACCGCATGTGCGCCGGCGCGCTGACCGCCGTGACCGCCGTCGCGGGCGGTGTGGCCTTCGGTGCGTACGACGTCGCCCTCGCCGGCGGTGTCGAGCACATGGGCCGCCACCCCATGGGCGAGGGCGTCGACCCGAACCCGCGCTTCGTCTCCGAGAAGCTGGTCGACGAGTCCGCCCTGTTCATGGGCATGACCGCCGAGAACCTGCACGACCGGTACCCGACGATCACCAAGCTCCGCGCCGACGAGTACGCCGTGCGCTCGCAGGAGAAGGCCGCCAAGGCGTACGCCGACGGCAAGATCCAGCAGGACCTGGTCCCGATCTCGGTGCGCAACACCAACGAGGCGGCCGGTGAGACGGGCTGGGGCCTGGTCACCACCGACGAGCCGATGCGCCCGGGCACCACGCTGGAGAACCTGGCCGGCCTCAAGACCCCGTTCCGTACGCACGGCCGGGTCACCGCGGGCAACGCCGCCGGTCTCAACGACGGTGCCACCGCCGCGATCATCGCGTCCGAGGACTTCGCCCGCGAGAACAACCTCCCGGTCAAGATGCGCCTCGTCTCGTACTCCTTCGCGGGTGTCGAGCCGGAGGTCATGGGTTACGGCCCGATCCCGGCCACCGAGAAGGCCCTCGCCCAGGCCGGCCTGTCCATCGAGGACATAGGCCTGTTCGAGGTCAACGAGGCGTTCGCCGTCCAGGTCCTCGCCTTCCTGGAGCACTACGGCATCGCCGACGACGACGCGCGCGTGAACCAGTACGGCGGCGCGATCGCGTTCGGCCACCCGCTGGCCTCCTCCGGCGTCCGCCTGATGACGCAGCTGGCCCGCCAGTTCGAGGAGCAGCCGCACGTCCGCTACGGCCTGACCACCATGTGCGTCGGCTTCGGCATGGGCGCCACGGTCATCTGGGAGAACCCGCACTTCAACGCCGAGGGAGACTCCAAGTGAGCACCACCGCTGAGCTCCTGAAGGGTGCGGCCGAGCTGTTCCCGGACGAGGTCGTCACGTCCGCGCACGTCCGCCACCTGGACCTGCCGTTCGGCGCCGGGCGCTTCGCGCTCATCACGCTGGACAACGGCTTCGACCACACCAAGCCGACCACCTTCGGCCCGCAGTCGCTGGCCAACCTGAACGCGGCGATCGACCAGGTCGAGCAGGAGGCCCTCGCGGGCTCCATCGTCGGCGCGGGCATCACCGGCAAGCCGTTCATCTTCGCGGTCGGCGCCGACCTCAAGGGCGTCGAGCTGCTGAAGCAGCACGACGAGGCCCTCGCCATCGGCAAGGGCGGCCACGACGTCTTCAAGCGCCTCTCCGCGCTGGCCGTCCCCACCTTCGCGTACTACAACGGCGCGGCGATGGGCGGCGGTGTCGAGGTCGGTCTGCACTGCTCCTACCGCACCGTCTCGAAGGCCATCCCGGCCTTCTCGCTGCCCGAGGTGTTCCTCGGTCTGGTTCCGGGCTGGGGCGGCTGCGCCATCCTCCCGAACCTGATCGGCGCGGAGCGCGCGGTCTCGGTCATCATCGAGAACTCGCTGAACCAGAACCGCCAGCTGAAGGGCAAGCAGGTCTTCGAGCTGGGCATCGCCGACGCCCTGTTCGAGGGCGCGGACTTCCTGGAGCAGTCGCTCCTGTGGACCGCTCGCGTCCTCAAGGGCGAGACCGAGGTCGTACGCGCCGAGGTCGACCGCGGCGAGGCCTGGGACGCGGCCGTCGCCAAGGGCCGCTCCATCGCGGACTCCAAGGTGCACGGGGCCGCTCCGGCCGCCTACCGCGCGCTGGACATCATCGCCGCGGCCAAGGACGGCGACCTCCAGGCCGGCTTCGACGCCGAGGACGAGGCCCTGGCCGACCTCATCATGGGCGGCGAGCTGCGCTCGGGCATCTACGCCTTCAACCTGGTGCAGAAGCGCGCCAAGCGCCCGGCCGGTGCCCCGGACAAGTCGCTGGCCCGTCCGGTCACCAAGGTCGGCGTCGTCGGCGCGGGCCTGATGGCCTCGCAGCTGGCGCTGCTCTTCCTGCGCCGCCTTGAGGTGCCGGTGGTCCTCACCGACATCGACCAGGAGCGCGTGGACAAGGGCGTGGGCTACGTCCACGCCGAGATCCAGAAGCTGCTCGGCAAGGGCCGCATCAACCAGGACAAGGCGAACCGCCTGACCGCCCTGGTGACGGGTGTCCTGGACAAGGCCGAGGGCTTCGCGGACGCGGACTTCATCATCGAGGCCGTGTTCGAGGAGATGTCCGTCAAGCAGAAGGTGTTCGCGGAGGTCGAGGCGGTCGCCCCGGCGCACGCGATCCTCGCCACCAACACCTCCTCGCTGTCGGTGTCGGAGATGGCCTCGAAGCTCCAGCACCCGGAGCGCGTGGTCGGCTTCCACTTCTTCAACCCGGTCGCGATCCTCCCGCTGCTGGAGATCGTCCGCGGTGAGCAGACGGACGACGCTTCGCTGGCCACGGCCTTCGGCGTCGCCAAGAAGCTGAAGAAGACCGCGGTCCTCACCAAGGACGCCCCGGCGTTCGTCGTGAACCGCATCCTGACCCGCTTCATGGGCGAGATCCAGAACGTCATCGACGAGGGCACCCCGGTCGTCACCGCGGAGAAGGCCATCGAGCCGCTCGGCCTGCCGATGTCCCCGCTGGTGCTGCTGGAGCTCGTCGGCCCGGCGATCGGTCTGCACGTCTCCGAGACCCTGAACCGCGCCTTCCCGGAGCGCTTCACCGTCTCCCCGAACCTCGCGGCGGTCGTCAAGGCCGGCAAGCGCGGCTTCTACACCTACTCCGCCGAGAACGGCTTCAAGCCGGAGCTGGACCCCGAGGTCGCCGCGCTCCTGGTCCAGGGCGACTCGGTCCTGACCGAGGAGCAGGTGCGCGACCGCGTCCTGGACGCGGTCGCGCAGGAGATCGGCCTGATGCTGGAGGAGGGTGTCGTGGCCGAGGCCCAGGACATCGACCTCTGCCTCATCACGGGCGCCGGCTGGCCCTTCCACCTGGGCGGCATCACGCCGTACCTGGACCGCGAGGGCGTCTCGGAGCGCGTGAACGGCAAGAAGTTCCTCGCCCCGGGTCTGGCGAGCGTCCCGGCCTGAGGTCCGAACGCCCCGTAGGTACGCCCGTCCCCAGCGCGGGGGCGGGCGTCCGCCGTTCCGGGGGCCTGCCTCCGCGGGCGGCTGCGGCGCCGGACCCGGCGCCGCAGCCGCCCGTGAGGGCTGGCAGAATACGGATCATGGCGGATGGCAAGACACCTTTCAGCCGCCGGAGCCTGCTGTTCGCGGGCGGCGCGGCGGCCGCCGGCCTCACCACGGGCGGCCTGTCCTGGGCGCTGCGCACCGGGGACGGCGAGCAGGACGATGACGCACCGCTGCCGGCCGGCGAGTTCGACATGCGGACCGGTTCGCAACTGCTGGCCCCGGCTCCGCTGTTCAATACGACCGGACCGCAGTCGTTCGCGTTCGACGACACGAACGGACAGATCTACGTACTGCAGACGGTTCAGGACGATATCCGCCTCGACGACGAGGAAGAACCGGTCGACTCGGCCGACCGCAAGTCCTCCGGCGATATGTGCCTGACCCGGCTGAGCAGTTCCGGAAAAACGCTCGGGCATATGTACCTGCGCGGCTTCGGCCACGGAATTTCGTGCGGCGTCGAGCCGACGGGTCAGCACACCTACATATGGGTGGAGGGCCGCGCGGAGGCCATGCGCGGCTACGGTCGCACCGTGGTCCGGGTGCCGTTCAAGGACGGTTCGGTCCTCGACAGCGCCGACGACTCCGTCCACCATTTCGACCCGGTTCCCGGTTCCACCGATGTCTGCCCCGCGCTCGACCTGCCCGGCGAGCGGGTGCTGGTGAGCCACGAGGAAGAGGGCGTGCACCGGTTCTCGGTGTACGGGATGGCGGATTTCCTGGCGGGGCGCTTCGACGCCGCACAGGTCATCAAGGCCGGGGTGCGGGTCAAGCAGGAGGAGTGGTTCCAGGGCTGCGCCCTGTACGGCGACTACGTCTACGTGTTGACCGGCGGCCCGTACACCGGCGACAAGGGGGACAACCCGCGGAAGTCCGGCGGAAATACATATGTCTCCGCAATTGACGTGCGCACCGGCAAGGCGCAGGGGCGTCACCACGTGACCGTTGCGCGGGATCTGGTGTACCGGGAGCCCGAGGGAATCGCGGTCTCCATGGCCGGCGGACGGCCGGCATTGACCATCGGATTTTCCGTGAAGACGAAGGACCGGCGCGAGCTGGCGCTGTATCGCTTCACGGCCTGAGAACGTTGACCTTCGGTTAACCCGGCGTTTTTCAGCCATCCATCAGGCTGCTTATACTACTGCGACACTTCACAGCATCCTTATACCTCCACGGGGGAGGCACCGCACCATGGGCTCCAAGCGGCTGCGCGCCGTGCTCGGCGTTCTGATCACCTCTGGGCTCATCCTCAGCTTCATCGGCATGCTGGTCGCCGTCGCGTTCGTCTCCCTCCCCCTGTTCGCCGGCTGTGCCGCGCTGAGCTACCTCGCCGACCTGATGCTCCACAACACCGAGTCGCCGACGCTGGAAAAACTGCGCGACTCGCGCTTCGGTCTGACGATGCGCTTCCTCATCCGGCAGTTCCTGCTGCTGGGTCTGTGCGGGGCCATCGCCGACATCGAGTCGTTCGTGGCGCAGATGACCACCATCGGCCTGCTCCTGCTCTTCATCCTCCAGCTCGCGTACGGCGCGCTCCTCAAGCACGTCCGCAAGATGCGCAACGAGCTGCCGTTCACCACGCGCGGGCTGGACCTGGAGGCGCTCGGCATCCGCCGCATGCCGCACCCGTTCCTGATGGACAAGCACGTCCGCAAGACGCTGCACCTGGACATCCCGCTGGTGGCCGGCGCGCTCGCCACCATCGCGACGGACGACTGGCGCTTCGTCACGTACGGCATGATCATCACGGTCTTCCTCGCCTACTTCTCCCTGCTGGTGCTGGTGCCCGACGCGCGCAACGCGCTCAAGCTGCCCACCACCGACGAGGCCATCGAGGAGCTCAACTACCAGCTGGCCGAATATCGACCCCAGGTCGCCCTCTACTTCACGTTCGCCGCCGTCTCCAAAGACTTCATGTACCAGGTGAACATGTGGCTGGAGTCGCTGGAGGCACTGGAACTGCGGCCCATCATCGTGCTCCGCGAGCGGGCCACCCTGCGTTTCCTGGACGCGACCTCGGTCCCTGTCATCTGCATCCCCAAAGCAGACAATCTCGCCCGCATCGAGATGAACGAGCTCCGTGTCGCCCTCTACCCCGGCAACGCGGGCAAGAACGTGCACATGCTCCAGCGCGCCGAGGTCAAGCACGTCTTCATCGGCCACGGCGACAGCGACAAGCTCGCGAGCAGCAACCGGGTCAGCAAGGTCTTCGACGAGATCTGGGTGGCCGGCCGGGCCGGCCGCGACCGCTACGAGCGCATCAAGCACGCCGTGTCGCACAACCAGATCGTCGAGGTCGGCCGCCCCCAGCTGATGCCCCTGCACCGCTGGACGGGTAGGGTCGCCAACCCCGTCCCCACCGTCATCTACGCCCCCACCTGGGAGGGCTGGACCGACGACGCCTGCTACACCTCGGTCATCCCGGCCGGCGAGAAGCTGATCAAGGCGCTGCTCGACTACGACCGCGACATCCGCATCATCTACAAGCCGCACCCGCTCACCGGCTCGCGCTCCGCCGAGGCCGGCGCGGCGCACCGCCGCGTCATCGCCCTCCTCGAAGAGGACAACGCCCGACGCTTCGGCCGCAACCTCACCGACTCCAAGGCAGCCGCCAAGAAGCTGGCCCGGATCGACCAGCGCATCGCCGACCTCTCCGAGCGCGGCGTCCGCTCCAAGTACCCGGACCTCACCGAGGAGGAGCGGACCGCGCGCATCCGGCGCAGCCGCAACCAGGCGGGCGCCCTGTACTGGAGCGCCGTCCCCGATGCCGCGCACCACGTGGTGACCGAGCGGATCCCGGCCCTGTACGACTGCTTCAACCAGTCCGACCTGCTCATCGGCGACATGTCCAGCGTCGTCTCCGACTTCGTCGCGACCCTGAAGCCGTACGCGATCTTCAACCTCGACGGCCTGCCCGACGACCAGTTCCGCAACGAGCAGCGGACGGCGTACGCCTCGTACCTGCTCGACGGCGACTGCAACGGTCTGGCGGAAGCCATCGGGGCGACGCTGAACCCGCGCGAGGACGTCATGGCGCCCTACCGCGAGCAGCTCAAGGAATACCTGCTGGGCGAGGAGTACCCGCCCAGCATCGTCCGCTTCAACGCGGCCGCCAACAACCTCTACCGGCGGGGGCTGCGCGACTTCCCCATCGAATACCCGGAGCAGCTCCCCTACCCCGTGTAGGCGCTCCTTCCCCCCGGTATCCGAGTCGCGCCGCCCGCTCCCCGCCCTCCCCAACCGCCGTGCCGCACCCTCACTCAGGAAGAAGGAGCCTTGTCCTCCAGGCCTCCCCACCGCACCATCGCCGTCGTACTCGCTGGGGGCACGGGCCAGCGCATCGGACTCGAAATACCGAAGCAGCTGCTCAAGATCGCCGGCAAACCGATTCTGGAGCACACGCTCCACGTCTTCGAGAACGCGCCGGACGTCGACGAGGTGATCCTCCTCATGACGCCCGCGTACGTGGAGGACGCCCGCCGCATCGTCGAGCGGGCCAAGCTGGGCAAGGTCACGCAGGTCCTGGCCGGCGGCTCGACCCGCAGCGAGACCACCCGGATCGCCATCGAGGCCGCGGCCGCCGGGCTCGGCGAGGGCGAGGACTGCAACCTCCTCTTCCACGACGCGGTCCGCCCGCTGCTGTCGCAGCGCGTGGTGCGCGAATGCGTCGAGTCCCTGGAGCGCTACCAGGCCGTCGACGTCGCCATCCCGTCCTCCGACACCGTCATCGTGACCCGCACCCACGGCAACGACGGCGAGTTCATCACCGAGGTGCCCGACCGCTCCCGGCTGCGCCGCGGCCAGACCCCGCAGGGCTTCCGGCTCTCCACGATCCGCGCCGCGTACGACCGGGCCGCCGGGGACCCGTTCTTCCAGGCCACCGACGACTGCTCCGTCGTCGTCAAGTACCTGCCGCACGTCCCGGTCCACATCGTCACCGGCGACGACTACAACATGAAGGTCACCCAGCCCGTCGACGTCTTCATCGCCGACAAGCTGTTCCAGCTCGCCTCCCACGCCGCGCCCGCCCAGGCCGGCGAGGCCGCGTACCGCGAGCAGCTGGCCGGCAAGACGATGGTGGTCTTCGGCGGCTCCTACGGCATCGGCGCCGACATCTCCCGCATCGCCGAGGGGTTCGGCGCCCGCGTCTTCGCCCTGGGCCGCTCCACCACCGGCACGCACGTCGAGAACCCCGCCCACGTCGCGGAGGCCCTGGCGGGCGCCTACGCCGAGACCGGCCGCATCGACTACGTCGTCAACACCGCGGGCGTGCTGCGCGTCGGCCGCCTCGACGAGACCGACAACGACACGATCCGGGAGGCGCTGGAGGTCAACTACCTCGCCCCGGTCAACATCGCCCGGACCGCGTACAAGTACCTCAGCGAGACCCAGGGCCAGCTGCTGCTCTTCACCTCCAGCAGCTACACCCGCGGCCGCGCCGAGTACAGCCTGTACTCCTCCACCAAGGCGGCCATGGTCAACCTGACCCAGGCCCTCGCCGACGAGTGGGCCGACGACGGCATCCGCGTCAACTGCGTGAACCCGGAGCGCACCGCCACCCCGATGCGCACCAAGGCGTTCGGCCAGGAGCCCTCGGCCTCGCTGCTCACCTCCGAGTCGGTGGCCCTGACCTCCCTGGACGTCCTGCTGTCGGAGATGACCGGCCACGTCATCGACGTGCGCAAGCAGGACCCGACCACGACGCCGGCGCAGCGCTCCGGCTTCGAGGCGGCGCTGGCGTCCGTGCTGATCGCATCCACGGAGGACCAGGGGGTCTAGGCGTGACGTACGCACCCGGACAGCACCAGCACGGCCGACGCCCGAAGATCTTCGTGGCCGGCGGTTCCAACGCAGTCAGCCGCCCGTACAGCTATCTCCCCATGGCCGGGTGGGCACAGACCCTGCCCCTCTTCCTCACGGACGAGGTGGAAGTGGTCGCCTGCGCCCGGGCGCGGGCAAGCTCCAAGAGCTTCCGTGAGCGCGGCCGGCTCCAGTGGATCCTGGACACCATGGAGGCGGGCGACTACCTGCTGTTCGGCTTCGGCCAGACGGACTGGAAGCCGGACCCGGGCCTGCACACCGACCCCTTCACCACGTTCCTGGAGCACATGCGGGCATACGTGGACGGCGTGCGGGAGCGGCAGGGCCACCCGGTGATCTACCTGCCGTACGAACGGCGGCGGATCGACCGGCACGGCAACGTGGCCCGGTTCCTCGGCGACTACCCGCTCGCCGCCCGGCAGCTGGCCGAGGACGAGCACGTTCCGGTCGTAGACATGTACGGCCAGAGCCTTCAGTGGTGGGAGGAGCTCGGGCCGGAGGCGACCAAGTCCGTGTTCACCTACCTGCGGCGCGGAGAGCCCCTCCTTGAGCACGTCCTGGATGCGGACAACGTGCACCTGCGGGCCGAGGGCGCGATCGAGTGCGCCCGGTTCGCCGTCCGCAGCATGCTCGAACAGGGCGTCATCCCGTCCCACTGGGGGCGGGACCTCGACCGCACGCAGTTCTCGTACGACGAGATGGGCTGGCTGGACGAAGAGACGTTCGATCAGCGCACCAGGTCCCGTGTGTCCCAGTTCCCCGGCGCCAAGGAGTCCGGCACGTGAATCACCTCCTGTGCCGGGGCCGGGCCCTGGGGGACGAACCGTCCCTGGGCGCCGTCTACGCGGCCCTGTACAGCTCGGCCGACCCGCGCCGCGGGGTGGCCCCCGGCGAGACGGTCCAGCTCGGCGTGTCCGTGGCGCCCGACCAGGGTGCCTCGCGCGGCTGCGCCTACCTGTTGGAGGCCCCGCTGGCCGACTCCGCCGACGTCGTCGCCGTCCAGGGGCTGGAGTACTTCCCGCGGCAGCGCTGGTTCCGGATCCGCGCCGAGGCCGGCGAGACCGGCACGGGCGTCCTGCACCTGCGCGTCCACGACAGGGCCACCGCACCGAGGATCCGGCCCCAGATCGTGGTCGCCGTACCGGACGCGACCGGCCGCAAGCTCGTCCGGACGGCCAAGCTCGACGCCGACGCCCTGCCGTTGCGACCGGCGACGGCCCGGAGCCTGCGGATCACGACCGAACCCGGCAGGCCGGGCACGGCCAACGTGCTGTCCGCCGCCCCGGCGGGGAGCACCGCCGTCTCCGTGACGCAGCCGCGCGGCGGCGACGTGCAGTTGTCGTACGACGGCTGGGTGACGTACACCCCCGCCCCCTCCTTCACCGGCTACGACCGCTTCACGTACACGGTGGCCACCCCGGCCGGGGAGCAGCAGACCTCCCACGTGAACGTCTTCGTGGGCTCCCTGGACCACATCCCGGGCGCCTTCCCGCAGCGGCCCGCGGACGCCGCCATGCGGCCCTGGCAGTGGCCCGAGCTCAGCGGGGAGATGCCGTGGCCCCGGCCCGACCAGACCGCGCGGAACCGATGAGGAACACAGGACCATGAACACCGCCTCCGTGCGCCCCACCGACGTCAAGGACGTGACCGTCGCGGTCCGCGTCCACAACCAGGCCGCCGCGCTCGACGCCTGCCTGGCCTCCGTCTTCGTGCAGAGCATCGGCACGGACCGGCTGGAGGTCATCGGCGTCGACGACGGGTCGACGGACGAGAGCGGGTCCGTACTGGCCCGCGCGGCCCACCAGTACCCGGCGTTCGTGCGCGTCGGGCAGGTCTCGCAGGGGCTGAGCCCGGCCGGGGCCCGCAACTGGGCGCTGAGCCAGGTCCTCGGACGGTACGTCATCTTCCTGGAGGCCACGGACCGGCTGGCGCCCGACGCGCTGGAGCGGATGGTGGCGGCGGCCGACGCGAACGAGGCAGACGTCGTGCTGGGCAAGCTGGAGAGCTCGGGCCGGCACACGGTGGCGACCTCGATGTTCCGCAAGAACCAGGCCCACACCGACCCGTACGCCACCCGCGTCTACTGGTCGCTGACCCCGGACAAGCTGTTCCGCACCAGCCTGCTCCAGCGCCGCGGGCTGGCCTTCCCCACCGACATGGTGATCGGCGACGACCAGGCGTTCACCGCCGGCGCGTTCATCGGGGCGGACAACGTCTCGGTGGTCGGGGACGCGACCTGCGTGGTCAAGGGCCCCTCCCCGGCGGTCCGCGCGACGCTGCCCGACCGGGTCGCCCTGGCCTCCCGGATGCTGGCGCTGGTCGCCGCGCAACTGCCCGAGGGGCCGCGCCGGGACAAGCTCCAGTCGCGCCACCTGGAGGTGGAGCTCGGCAAGGCGACCGCGGCCGCGCTGCTGTCCGCCCCGGACCCGGCGGAGCGGGACCAGGCACTGTGGGCCGCGGCCGAGGTGCTGCGCGCCCAGGCTTCCCCGGGCGCGCTGGCGCTGCTGCCGCGCATGGTGGCCGTACGGCTCGCCCTACTGGCGCAGGGCCGGTTCCCGGAGGCGCAGCAGATGGCCGCGTTCGAGGCGGACAAGGATCGGCCGGCCGTGCGCAAGACGGTCGAGAACGGCCGGGTGTTCACGACGCTGCCGTTCTTCCGCGACCCGCAGGTGGGGCTGCCGGACGAACTGTTCGACATCACGGGTGACATGACGGTCACCCACCAGCTCCAGAAGGCCAGGTGGGAGGGGCCGATGCTGACGCTGGACGGCTTCGCGTTCTACGAACAGCTGTCGACGAAGGACCGCACCACGCGGGTGGTGCTGCGGGAGCGGACGAGCGGTGCGCAGGAGGGCTACGCGGTGACGGCCCGCCGGGACGACGCGCTGGTCAACGCGAAGGGCAAGCCGCGGGCGATGGGCCGGTTCTCGGCACGGGTCAACCTGGCGCAGACTTCCAGCGGTTGGCCGCTGCCGCCGGGCACGTGGGACGCGTACCTCGCGGTCGGGTTCGAGGGTGTGACGCAGGAGGTGCGGCTCGGGCCGAAGCGCTCCGGGGACCTGGACACGACCGCCCGGGTGCCGGTTCCGATCGGGGCGGCGCCCGGTGCGCGGGGCATGGAGCTGGCCGCCGTGCCGTACTACACGGAGACGGGCGGGTTCAGCATCGAGGTGTTCCAGCGGACCCCTCTGCCGCGGAACGCCTGACACCCGACGCCAGAAGCCAAACGCCAGGCGCCTGACGGCTGACGCCCTGATGGCTGACGCCCTGACGCGCGGCCTGAGCCCGGCTCAGGCCGCTTCCCAGGGGCCGAACACCAGCCCCTGCTGCGTGGTGTCCTGGCGGGTGCAGATCAGGGAGCCGTCGGCGTCGAAGGCGGCGACGGCGATCCGGCCCGAGCCGTCGACCGCCACCTGGGGGGCGTACGCGCCCTGGCCGCCGAGGGAGGCCCACCAGGTTCCGTAGCCCTCGTTCTCGGTGACGTAGGCGGTGACTTCGATGTCGCCCTCCGCGCCGGTCTGCGCGAGGACCGTGCAGTCGTACCCGCCGAGGTCGGCCCGTACGACGCCGGGCGCCCCGCGGCCGCCCGCACCGCCGAGGCCCATCAGGCCGCCCTGGACGCCCTGCTCTCCGGCCCGCCAGGCGACGAGCGAGCCGTCGCCCGGGTAGCGCCAGAAGTACGTGACCCGGCGCGGGCCCGTCTCGCAGACGGCCGGGGTGCCGGGGACGACGGCGGTGGGGATGCGGTGCGCGAGCGCGAAGCGGCCCTGGCCGATGCCCGCCCAGCGGTCCGCGCCGGCCGGCCCGAGGACGAGCATCTCCAGCTGGCCGCCGGCGGGCATCAGCGGGGTGACCCCGCTCTCGTACGGCTCCGGGCCCACCTGCTTCCAGCCGCCCCACGCGCCCTCGGCGTTGCGGCTGCGGCGCAGGAGGCCGCCGCGGCGCATCGAGACGAGGACGTGCGTGGAACCGGAGCGCTGGTTGACGGCGATGCGCGGCGGGCCGGCGAGCCGGTCGTCGGCGGGACCCCCGCGCAGTCCGGGGGTGCCCAGACCGTGCCAGTCGATCATTCCGCGGCCCGGCTGGAACTGGGTGGAGACGATGATTTCCGGCCGCCCGGAACCGTCCTGGGCGGCCCGCAGGGCGACGAAGTGCACGTACCCCTCACGGCTCTGCGCCATCGAGACGGTACCCATCCAGCCCGGTATCTCGAAGAGGTCGGGGCCGGTCCAGCCGGTGTGGGGCGCCGCGGCCTCGGTCCAGCGCAGCAGGCCGTGCGGGGTGCAGGCGTAGGCCGTCAGCCGGCCGTCGCTCCCCTTGAACAGCCAGTTTCCGGCCGGCGGCGAGGAGCGGCGGGAACCCGGTCCGCCGGGGGACGTCTGCTGCGCCCCGCGGGCGGAAGAGGCGGTACGGGCACCGCCTTTGCCTCGGATCACTCCGCTGTCCACCCTTCTGCCGAGAATGTCCTGCTCAAGCGGCAGAGCTCTTCACCGGAAAGAATCAGCCACTCGAAAGTGTGTCTTATGATGCACCCCATCGATAATAGAAGGGCTCTGCCTCCATGACCGACCGGCCCTCGGCCACCCCTCCCCCGTCTCGGCGCGGACCGCGGCGCGGCGGCAGGCGACGCGTCCTGCGGATCGTGCTCCTGACGGTGGCCGTCCTCATCCTCGCGGCCGGTGGCGCGGGCTGGTGGGCGTACAGCCATCTCAACGGCAACATCGACAGCGTCGACCTCGATCAGGCGCTCGGCGACAACCGCCCGAAGAAGGTCGTCGCGGGAGCACAGAACGTCCTCGTCCTCGGCTCCGACTCGCGCGCCGGGGCCAACGCGGACCTCGACCACGGCGATGTGAGCGGCGCCCGCTCGGACACCGCCATGCTGGTGCACATACCCGAGGGCCGGTCCAAGGCCACCGCGGTGAGCATCCCGCGCGACACCCTGATCAGCCGGCCCGAGTGCAAGGACGCCGACGGCAACACCGTCAAGCCCGCGAACCGGGTCATGTTCAACTCGGTGTACTCGCTGGCCGGCCCGGCCTGCGTGGTCAAGACCGTGGAGCAGATGTCCGGGATCCGCGTGGACCACTTCGTCGAGGTCGACTTCGCCGGGTTCAAGGGCCTGGTGGACGCGCTCGGCGGGGTCACCGTCACCCTGGACAAGCCGATGAGCGGGGCCAAGGGAGGCCTCAAGCTCGACGTGGGCACGCACCGCCTCAACGGTACCGACTCGCTCAAGTTCGTCCGTACCCGCTACGGCTACGGCGACGGCAGCGACCTCGGGCGCATAGGCCTCCAGCAGCAGTTCATGATGGCGATGCTGTCGGAGATCAAGAAGCAGGACGCGCTCGGCAACCCGGCCCGTCTCTACAAGCTCGCCGACGCCGGCACGAAGTCGCTCACCACCGATTCCGACCTCGCCTCCCTCACCTCCCTGGCCGACTTCGCCCAGAGCATGAAGGGCGTGGACCCGGACACCATGGAGACGATCATGCTTCCCGTCGCCTACGACAAGGTCGACCCGAACCGCGTCGTCGTCGCGGAACCGCAGGCGGGCCAGCTGTGGGAGGCCCTGCGCACCGACCAGAAGATTCCGGCGGAGGCCAAGAAGTCCCCCGCCAAGGGCTGACGGCACGTCGCACGCGGCACGCGCCGCGCACACGGGAGCGGGCCGTACGGGAGCACTTCCCGTACGGCCCGCTCTCGTCGTGCCGTGGCCGTCGGCCGGTCGACTAGTACCGCGCGTCCTGACCGGACTTCCCGAGCCGGCTGTGCTTGCGGCCGTACAGGAAGTAGACGAAGAAGCCGATGACCATCCAGATGGCGAACCGGGCCCAGGTCTCGGCCGGCAGGTTGAGCATCAGCCATAGCGAGGCCGCGATCGACAGGATCGGGACCACCGGCACCCACGGGGTGCGGAAGGACCGGTGCAGGTCGGGGCGCGTCTTGCGCAGGACGATCACGCCGAGGGCGACCACCACGAAGGCGAACAGAGTGCCGATGTTCACCAGTTCCGCGAGCTTCTCCAGGCTGGTGAAGCCCGCGACGACGGCGATGATCCCGCCCAGCAGCATGGTCGCCCGGTACGGCGTGCGGTACTTCGGGTGGGTGACGGAGAAGACGCGCGGCAGCAGTCCGTCACGGCTCATCGCGAAGAACACGCGGGTCTGCCCGAGCAGCAGGATCATGCACACGGTGATCAGTCCGACGGCCGCCCCGAGGCTGATGGCGCCGGAGAAGAAGGGCTGGTTCACCGATTTGAAGGCTTCGGCGAGCGGGGCGGTGGCCGACATCTCGGTGTACTTCTGCATGCCGGTGACCACCAGCGTCACGGCGACGTAGAGCACGGTGCAGATGATCAGCGAGCCGAGGATGCCGCGCGGCATGTCCCGCTGCGGGTTCTTGGTCTCCTCGGCCGCGGTGGCCACGACGTCGAAGCCGATGAAGGCGAAGAAGACGAGGGAGGCCGCGGTGAAGATGCCCATGACACCGAAGTTGGTGGGCTCGTAGCCGAAGAGCAGCTGCACCAGGGGTGCCTTCCAGCCGCCCCCCGATTCTTGTGGCTGGGCCGGAGGGATGAACGGCTTGTAGTTGTCCGCCTTGATGAAGAACAGTCCGGCGATGATGACCAGCAGCACCACGGCCACCTTGATGGCGACGACGACCGCGGTGATCCGGGCCGAGAGCTTCGTCCCCACGACCAGGATCGCGGTCAGCACCAGGACCAACACGAACGCCAGCAGGTCGAAGGTGCCCCCCTCGTCCGGTCCGGCCAGTCCGACGGGCAGGTCCCAGCCGAGGTTCGTACTCATGAGGTGGCGCACGTACCCGGACCAGCCGACCGCGACGACGGCGGTGCCCAGCGCGAATTCGAGTACCAGGTCCCAGCCGATGATCCAGGCGGGCAGCTCGCCGATCGAGGCGTACGAGAACGTGTACGCCGAGCCGGCCACCGGCACGGTGGACGCGAACTCGGCGTAACAGAGCGCCGCGAGGGCGCAGACGATGCCCGCTGCGACGAAAGCGAGGGCGGTGGCGGGGCCGGCATTGTTGCGGGCGGCGATGCCCGTCAGGACGAAGATGCCGGTGCCGATGATGACGCCCACACCGAAGACCGTCAGGTCCCAGGCGGAGAGCGACTTGCGGAGCGCGTGTTCCGGCTCCTCCGTGTCGCGGATGGACTGCTCCACCGTCTTGGTGCGGAACGGGCTGTTCAGGTCCTTGCTCACCGACGCACCTCCGACAGGTGACGACGTACGCGAACGGGCCGGGAGGCCCACCCATTCCAGGGTGATCTCCCGGCCCGTGACGTGCAACCGCGCGGCGATCTACGGACGGACGTCCCGGCGGACGGCGGCGGCTAGTCGATCGCGGCGGCCGGCTCGCTGTCGAAACGCCCGTCGAGCTTGGCGACGAGGCCGGTGACCTGCCGGGCGATGTCCGGAGCGGTCAGACCGATCTCGGCCATGATCTCCTTGCGCAGGGCGTGGTCGAGGAAGCGCTGCGGAATGCCGAAGTCGCGCAGCGGTACGTCGACGCCCGCGTCGCGCAGTGCCTGCGAGACGGCGGCGCCCACACCACCGGTGCGGCCGTTGTCCTCGACGGTGACGACCACGCGGTGCCGGTCCGCGAGCGGGGCCAGGGCCTCGTCCACGGGCTTGACCCAGCGGGGGTCGACGACGGTCGTGGAGATGCCCTGCTTGTCGAGCAGGTCGGCGATCTCCAGGCACATCGGGGCGAGTGCGCCGACCGAGACGAGCAGTACGTCCGGACGGGTGACTTCGGGGGCCGGGGAGCGCAGGACGTCCATGCCGCCGATCCGGCCGACGGCCGGAACGGCCGGGCCGACGACGCCCTTGGAGTAGCGCACGACGGTCGGGGCGTCCTTGACCTCGACGGCCTCGCGCAGCTGGGCGCGCAACTGCTCGGCGTCGCGCGGGGCGGCGAGCCGCAGGCCGGGCACGACCTGGAGGATCGACATGTCCCACATGCCGTTGTGGGAGGCGCCGTCGTCGCCGGTGACACCGGCGCGGTCCAGGACGAAGGTGACCCCGCACTTGTGCAGGGCCACGTCCATCAGGACCTGGTCGAAGGCGCGGTTGAGGAACGTCGCGTACACCGCGAAGACCGGGTGGACCCCGCCGGTGGCCAAGCCGGCCGCCGATGTGGCGCCGTGCTGCTCGGCGATGCCCACGTCGTAGATCCGGTTCGGGAAGGCCTCGGCGAACTTGTTGAGGCCGACCGGGTGGAGCATGGCGGCGGTGATGCCGACGATGTCCTCGCGCTCGTGGCCGAGCTTGACCATCTCGTCGGCGAAGACGGAGGTCCAGCTGGCGGCGGCGGTCTTGACCGGCAGTCCGGTGTCCGGGTGGATCACGCCGACCGCGTGGAAACGGTCCGCCTCGTGCTCCAGGGCCGGGGTGTAGCCGCGGCCCTTCTGGGTGAGGCAGTGCACGATGACCGGGCCGCTGAAGCGCTTGGCGCGCTGCAGGGCGGACTCCAGGGCCTCGATGTCGTGGCCGTTGATGGGCCCGATGTACTTCAGGCCGAGGTCCTCGAACATGCCCTGCGGGGCGATGAAGTCCTTGAGGCCCTTCTTGGCGCCGTGCAGGGTCTCGAAGAGCGGCTTCCCGACGACCGGGGTGCGCTCCAGGAGCTCCTTGCCGCGGGCCAGGAAGCGCTCGTAGCCGTCCGTGGTGCGCAGGGTGGCGAGGTGGTTCGCGAGGCCGCCGATGGTGGGGCCGTACGAGCGCTCGTTGTCGTTGACGACGATGACCAGCGGGCGGTCCTTGGCGGCGGCGATGTTGTTCAGCGCCTCCCAGGCCATGCCTCCGGTCAGCGCGCCGTCGCCGATGACGGCGGCGACGTGGTGGTCCTCCCGGCCGAGCACCTCGTTCGCCTTGGCGAGGCCGTCGGCCCAGCCCAGCACGGTGGAGGCGTGGGAGTTCTCGATCACGTCGTGGTCGGACTCGGCGCGAGAGGGGTAGCCGGACAGGCCGTTCTTGGTGCGCAGGCCGGCGAAGTCCTGGCGGCCCGTGAGCAGCTTGTGGACGTAGGCCTGGTGGCCGGTGTCGAAGAGGACCTTGTCCTTGGGCGAGTCGAAGACCCGGTGCAGGGCGATCGTCAGTTCGACCACCCCGAGGTTGGGGCCGAGGTGCCCGCCGGTCTTGGAGACGGCGTCGACGAGGAAGGACCTGATCTCGGCGGCGAGCTGGTTCAGCTCCTCCTGGCTGAGCCGGTCCAGATCGCGCGGTCCCTTGATGCGGGTCAGCAGCACCCGTGCCTCCTTGCAGTTGCTTGCTGGTCTGTCGAGTCTAATGTTCCGTCGGCGACGGTGGTCATCGGGCTGCCGCAGGCGGGTCACGGCTCGGTCATGCGTGTACGCATCCCTGTACAGATCAGCCCGAGGCCACACCTCACATTCGGGCGTATACCCACACAGGTGTACGCACATTTGTACGCACGCGTGCCCGGTGCCACGCGAGGTGGCACCGGGCACTGTGACCGGTCTTACCGCGACGGGCGCGGTGTCAGGCGCGTCCGGCCGTCTTCTGGGTCTTGCGGGTGACCGAGTCGATCACCACGGTGGCCAGCAGCACCGCACCGGTGATCATGTACTGGATCGGGGTGGCGATTCCCTGGAGAGCCAGACCGTACTGGATCGAGGTGATGACCATGACGCCGAGGAGGGCGTTCCAGGTCCGGCCCCGGCCGCCGAAGAGGCTGGTGCCGCCGATCACGGCCGCCGCGATCACGTTCATCAGCAGGTCGCCGCCGCCGGCGCTCTGGTTGGCCGCCGCGATCTTGGAGGCCCAGAAGAGGCCGCCGATGGCCGCGAAGGTGCCCGAGATCGTGAAGACCGCGATGCGGATCCCGACGACGCTGATGCCGGCGCGGCGGGACGCCTCGACGCTGCCGCCGAGAGCGAAGACGTTCCGGCCGAACGTGGTGCGGCGCAGCAGGAAGTCCGTGCCGGCCAGCACCACCACGAACAGCACGACCGCCAGCGGCAGGCCCTTGTACTGGTTGAACACCGCGGCGGGACCGAAGGTGAAGACGGCCAGCAGACCCGTGCGCAGGGCGATCTCGCTCATCGGACGGGACGGGACGCCCGCGGCCTCGCGGCGGCGGTTGTCGAAGAAGCTCGCCAGGAAGTACCCGACCACCGCGATCGCGGCGAGGCCGTAGCCGGCCGCCACGTCCGAGAAGAAGTACGTGGTGAGCTGGCCCACCACACCGTCCGAGTCGATGTTGATCGTGCCGTTGCTGCCGAGGATCTGCAGCATGGCGCCGGACCAGAAGAGCAGGCCCGACAGGGTGACCGCGAACGCAGGTGCGCCGATCTTGGCGAAGAAGAAGCCGTGGATTGCGCCGATCAGGGCACCGCCGGCGACCGCGGCCAGGATCGCCACCCACTCGTTGACCCCGTGGGTGACGGCCAGGACGGCGAAGAGGGCACCCGCGACACCGCTGACGGAGCCGACCGAGAGGTCGATCTCGCCGAGCAGGAGCACGAAGATGATGCCCACGGCCATCATGCCGGTGGCGACCATCGTGATCGCGATGTTGGTGAGGTTCTCCGGGGACAGGAAGTTCGCGTTCAGTCCCTGGAAGATGCCGCAGATGATGATCAGGCCGATGACGACCGGGAGGGAGCCCAGGTCGCCGGCCTTCATCTTGCGGCCGAACTCGCTCACGTAGCCGGAGAGGCCCTGCTCGCGCACGAGCAGACGCGGGTCCACCGCGGGAATGGAGTCCGCCGGGGCGGAGGGGTTGGCCAGCTTGGCCACTTCTTCCGCCGAGGTGTGGTGTTCGGTGCTCACTTGCGAGCCTCCCCGGTACGGGCCGCACGACGGGTCACGGCGTTGTCCGTGGCTCCCGTGATGGCGGAGATGATCTCTTCCTGCGACGTGTCCTTGACACTGAAGACGCCGTTGTTGCGGCCCAGCCGCAGGACCGCCACCTTGTCGGCGACGGCCTTCACATCGGCCATGTTGTGGCTGATGAGGATGACGGCGTGGCCGCGCTCGCGCAGCCGCTCCACCAGGTCGAGGACCTGTGCGGTCTGCTCGACGCCGAGGGCGGCGGTGGGCTCGTCGAGGATGACGAGCTGGGGCTCGCCGAGCATCGAACGGGCGATCGCCACGGTCTGGCGCTGACCGCCGGAGAGCGAGGCGATCGGGATGCGGACACTGGGGATCCGGATCGACAGGGTGGTCAGGAGCTCGCGGGCGCGGCGCTCCATCTCCACCTCGTCGAGGACACCGCGGCGCTTGAGCTCGCGGCCCAGGAACAGGTTGCCGACGACATCGATGTTGTCGCACAGTGCGAGGTCCTGGTAGACCGTCGCGATGCCCAGGTTCTGGGCGTCGTGGGGCTTGGTGATCGAGACCGGCTTGCCCTCCCACTCGATGACTCCGTCATCGATGGGGTGGACGCCGGCGATCGTCTTGACGAGCGTGGACTTGCCGGCGCCGTTGTCGCCGACCAGGGCGACCACCTCGCCGGAGTGGATCTCAAGCTCTACATCGGTGAGCGCCTGAACGGCACCGAATCGCTTCGAGACCCCTCGCAACGCCAGCACGGGCGCAGCGGACACATGAACCATCTCCTTCGCCGCCTGACCGGCGGGGATGTCGTGCAAAAAGTGCAGGAGCGGGGTGGGTAAGGAATCGTTTCTGCCCGGCGCCCCGCGAGTGGCGGGGAAAAGTGGGCGGGGCGCCGGGCAGGCGCGGGGGTCCTGGGGGACCGGAGGCTCGGAGGCGGGCCTCCGGCCGGCAGGACGCTGGGGCCTCGGCGGGTCCGGGGGGACCCCGCGTGCGGCCGGGTCCGGCCCGTGGGGGCCGGGATGGCCTACTGAGGGGCCCGTATGGGGCCCGGTCGGCCTACTTCAGGCCGAGGGTGGTGCAGGCGGCCGCGTACTTGTCGGTGCAGATCTCGTCGGCCGTGTAGACACCGTCCTTGATGACAGTGTCCTTGATGTTGTTCTTGGTCAGCGAGACGACGGGGACCAGGAGCGAGGCGATGCCCTTGTCCGTGGGGCTGTCGACCTTGGAGGTGGTGACACCGTCGAGCTTCTCGCCCTTGGCGAGCGCGACGGCCATCTTCGCGGCGGCCTCGGCCTCGGGGGCGTACGGCTTGTAGACGCTCATGAACTGCTCACCGGCGACGATGCGCTGCACACCGGCGAGTTCCGCGTCCTGACCGGTGACCGGGGGAAGCGGTTCCATGCCGGCGGCCTTGAGGGCGGTGATGATGCCGCCGGCCATGCCGTCGTTGGCCGAGTAGACGCCGACGATCTTGTCCTTGCCCAGCGCGGAGATCGCACCCGCCATGTTGGTGTTGGCGTTCTCCGGCTTCCACTCCTTGGTGTCGTACTCCTTGCCGATGGTCACCTTGCCATCGAGGACGGAGTGCGCACCCTTCTTGAAGAGGGCGGCGTTGGGGTCGGTGACCGACCCGTTCATCATGACGATCTGGCCGTCCTTGGCCTTGTCGCCCAGGGCCTCCAGCAGTGCCTTGCCCTGGACCTTGCCGACCTCTTCGTTGTCGAACGAGGTGTAGGCGTCGATCGGGCCCTCGGCGAGGCGGTCGTAGGCCACGACCGGGATGCCCTTGTCCTTGGCCTTCTTGACCGAGCCGGCGATGGCCTTGGAGTCAACGGCGTCGACGACCAGGACGTTCACCTTGTTGGTGATCATCGTGTCGACCTGCGAGTTCTGCGTGGTCGCGTCCTGCTTGGCGTTGGCGTAGACCACCTCGGCCTTGCCGCCGGTGAGTTCGGCGACCTTCTTCTCGAAGAGCGGCTTGTCGAACTTCTCGTAGCGCGCGGTCTGGTTCTCCGGCAGGAGCAGACCGATCTTGATCGCGCCACCGGCAGCGGCGGAGCCGGACTCCTTCGGCTTCTCGCCGGCCTCCTTGGCGCTGCCACAGGCGGCAAGGGAAGCGGCCATGGCGGTGGCGGCGACGGCTACGGCGGCTCTACGCATGCGCGTGTTCATTTCTTGAACCTCCCTGACGTGGCCGCAACAGCGCGGCCGAGGTGGACGTGAGTCAACCTCGGCCGCAGTTTGGCGTCAAGGAGTGAATCCTTAACGAGATGACAACGGTGCCATCCGTTATCTAACTGAAGGCAAGAGCTTGAGGTTCGACGAATCGGTCAGAAGCGTCGAATCGCCCATCTCGCTCAGTACGAGGGCCAGCGCGCCCAGTACCTCGGCCCGACCACCCAACGACCCGGTGAGCACCGAGAGTTGACGTGCCGCACTGGGGATCGCGTACCGGCCCACGGACTCGCGTATGGGGGCCAGGACCAGCTCACCGGCCTCCGCCAGGGACCCCCCGAGCACCACCCGGCTCGGGTTGAGGACATTGCACAGGTTCGCGACACCACTACCCACATGGCGGCCTACGTCGGCGATCACGCGGCGACACCCCGGGTCGCCCTCCCGGGCCAGTTCGACCACCCGCTCCATGGTGAGTTCGGGCCCGTGCGTGCTCTGCAACAACGGCAGTACGTACCGGGCCGCGGCGAAGGTCTCCAGGCAGCCGCGGTTGCCGCAGCGGCACACCGGGCCGGACTCGTCCAGGGTGATGTGCCCGATCTCCCCGGCGGTGCCGCCGGGCCCCCGGTAGATCTGCCCGTTTATCACCAGGCCGGCGCCGACACCGCTCGCGACCTTGATGTAGGCCAGGTCCTTGACCCCCCGGCCGCTCCCCCACACCAGCTCCCCGAGCGCTCCGAGGTTGGCGTCGTTGTCCACGTACACGGGCACGCCGAGGCGTTGCGAGAGCTCCTGGCGCGGGTTGATGCCCGCCCAGCCCGGGAGGATCGCCGTGGAGCCCAGGGTGCCGGACTCCACGTCGATGGGGCCGGGGACGCCGAGCCCGACGCCGATGACCTTCTCGCGGCCCACCCCGATGCCCGCGATCAGCTCGCCGACCAGGGCTTCGGCGCGGTCGAAGCCCTCCGCCCAGGAGGCGTCCACGTCCAGCGGGGCGGATTCCTCCGCCAATACCTGGTGGGCGAGGTTCCCGACGGCCACCCGCAGGTGGGTGTGGCCGAAGTCCACGCCGATGACGATGCCGGCGTCGCCGCTGAGGGAGACGCTGCGCGCCCGCCGGCCGCCGGCCGAGGTGTCCGTGACCTCGACGGTCCCACCCTCCTTGAGCTCGCGGACGATGTTGGAGACCGTGGCCGCCGACAGTCCGGTGGACCGGGCGATCTCCGCCTGGGTCAACGAACCGGCGAGCCGCACGGCCCGCACGACCCGTTCGAGATTCGCGCGGTGCAGTGAAGACTGCGATCCGGGAGTCTGCACGACTCATCCACTCCTGCCCATTAGCGACGGCCGACCGTCGCCCCCCGAGCCGGCGTCGCGGCTTGGTGCTCCGAGACCCCGGCGTCTCTCCAACTTGTGAACCTTAAGTCGAGCCTTTGGCCCTCCAGACGTCAAGAGGCTGACACGGAACGAAACGGTCACTACCGGTCATAAGTATGAGAGACATCCCTCTGGAACGTGTTACGGTCGCTGAGGCGCCGGTCCTCTGCGGCCTTTCCGGCCGGGCGGGCGCCCCGTAATGACGGCGCTATGCAAGGAGGTGTTCGGGATGAGTCCCGATCGAAGTCTTTGCAGCGCTCTCGTCGGCTGACCTGGATCAGCCGATCTTTCCCTGAGTGCGCACGGTCGCGGCACCTGCCGCGCGGCCGCGGTCCAACGCTGCCCCCCCGTGCGGTTCTGCATCCCTTCATTCTTCTCCACCTCCCCTTCCTTCCGCATGCCCCGGTCCGTCCGCGGGCGTGCGTCGTCATCCATGTCCCCCGGCGTGCCCGACGGCGCTTGGCGCCGCGCTGCGGCGCGCCGACCCATGACCACTCCACGTGACCGCGCGGCTCCGTGCTGCCCGGACGCGGTGGAGGGAGGTACTCATCATGACCATGCTCACCCCCCGTACGCCGACCAAGCTCGCGCCGCCGGGCAACGGCCGCCGCGAGCGCAAGGCCGCCGAGCTGGAGTCCCGTACCCGGCTCGCCGGCGAGCGGCTCGCCGGGTTCGGCGCCCGCCCCTGCGCCCTGGTCCTCCAGGAGCTGTCCGCCACCCGCAGCGGCCTCACGCACGCCGAGGCGGCACTGCGCCTGGAGCGGCACGGCGCCAACGTCGTCGCCCACGAGCGCGCCCCACGCTGGTGGGCGCAGCTCGCGAAGGCCTTCTGGAACCCGTTCATCGCCGTCCTGGTCTTCCTGGCCGCCGTCATGTGGTGGCAGGACCCGGCCGACCCGGGTGTCGTCATCCTCTCCGTGATGGTGGCGGTCAGTGGACTGCTGCGCTTCTGGCAGGAGTACCGCTCGGGCCGCGCCGCCGCCGCGCTGAAGAGGCTCGTCACGACCACCTGCGCGGTGCAGCGCCGAGCCGGTGGCGGCTCGGGGCCGGCCACCTTCGAAGTGCCCATGGACCAGGTGGTCCCCGGCGACGTGGTGAAGCTGGCAGCCGGCGACCTGATCCCGGCCGACCTGCGGCTGATCACCTCCAAGGACCTGATGGTCGGCCAAGCCGCGCTGTCCGGCGAGTCGTTGCCGGTCGCCAAGGCCGATGCTCCCGCCCGCACCGCCGGGGGGACCCCCGGCGCCGACGACCTCGGCCGGTTCGAGGGCACCGACCCCGTCGAGGCCGACAACCTGGTCCTGATGGGCACCTCGGTGACCTCCGGGACCGCCACCGGGGTCGTGGTCGCCACCGGCTCGGACACCTACTTCGGCTCGATGGCCGGCTCGCTGGTCGGCGAGCGCCCGCAGACCAACTTCGACAACGGCGTGCGCAAGGTCAGCTTCCTGCTGATCCGCTTCATGCTGGTCATGGTCCCGGTCGTGTTCGCCGTCAACGGCCTCACCAAGGGCGACTGGGACGAGGCCTTCCTCTTCGCCGTCGCCGTCGCCGTCGGCCTGACCCCCGAGATGCTGCCGATGGTCGTCTCCGCCAACCTGGCGCGCGGCGCGGTCGCCATGTCCAAGCGGAAGGTCGTCGTCAAGCGGCTCAACGCGATCCAGAACCTGGGCGCCATGGACGTGCTCTGCACGGACAAGACCGGCACCCTCACCGAGGACCGGATCGCCTTGGACCGCTACCTGGACGTGCACGGCGACGAGGACGGCGAGGTCCTGGAGTACGCCTACCTCAACTCCCACTTCCAGACGGGCCTGAAGAACCTGATGGACCAGGCCGTCATCGACCGCGTGGACGAGGCCGAGGAGGTTGTCGTCGACGCACGGTTCTCGATGGTCGACGAGATCCCCTTCGACTTCGCCCGCCGCCGGATGTCCGTGGTCCTGGACCGCAACGCCGTCGTGGGCGGCCCCGGCCGCCCCGAGCACATCATGATCACCAAGGGTGCGGTGGAGGAGGTCCTGGGCCTCTGCACCCACATGACGGACCGCGGCCGGAAGGTCGAACTCACCGACGGGCTGCGCCGGCACGTCACCCGCATCGCCGAGGACAACACCCGCCGGGGCCTGCGCGTCCTCGCCGTCGCCACCCGCACGGTGAGCGCCCCCCGCGCCACGTACTCCGTCGCGGACGAGGACCGCCTCACCCTGGTCGGCTTCCTCGCCTTCCTCGACCCGCCGAAGGCCGACGCCGCCCGGGCCCTGCAGGCCCTGGCCGACAAGGGCGTGGCGGTCAAGGTCGTCACCGGCGACAACGACCTGGTGGCCGCCCGGGTCTGCGCGGACGTGGGTCTCGACGTCGGGCACGTGGTGCTCGGCACCGGGATCGACGCCCTCGACGACACGGCGCTGCGCGCGCTGGCCGCCCGTACGACGGTCTTCGCCAAGGTCAATCCCGTCCAGAAGGCCCGGATCGTCCGCGCCCTGCAGGCCGACGGGCACACCGTCGGCTTCCTCGGGGACGGCATCAACGACGCCGCCGCGCTGCGCGACGCCGATGTCGGCATCTCCGTCGACACCGCTGTCGACATCGCCAAGGAGTCCGCGGACATCATCCTGCTGGAGAAGGACCTGACCGTCCTGGAACAGGGTGTGATCCAGGGCCGGACGACCTTCGGCAACACGATCAAGTACATCAAGATGACGGCGTCGTCGAACTTCGGCAACGTCTTCTCGGTCCTGGTGGCGAGCGCGTTCATCCCCTTCCAGCCGATGCTCGCGATCATGCTGCTGGTGCAGAACCTGGTCTACGACATCGCGCAGCTGGCGACGCCGTGGGACCGGATGGACGAGGAGTACCTGCGGGGGCCCCGCAACTGGGACGCCAAGGGCATCGGCCGGTTCATGGTCTGCATCGGCCCGATCAGCTCGATCTTCGACATCGCGATGTTCGTGATCATGTGGAACGTGTTCGGTGCCAACAGCGAGGCCGAGCAGTCGCTGTTCCAGTCCGGCTGGTTCATCGAGGGACTGCTCTCGCAGACCCTGATCGTCCATATGATCCGTACCCGGAAGATCCCCTTCATCCAGTCCCGCGCCTCCTGGCCGGTGATGGTGATGACCGTCCTCGCGGTGCTGACCGGTCTGTACCTGCCCTTCTCGCCGCTGGCCGCCCCGCTGGGCTTCACGGCCCTGCCTGCGGGCTACTTCCCGTGGCTGGTCGGCGTGCTGCTGGCGTACTGCACGCTCACGCAGCTCCTGAAGACCCTGTACATCCGCACGTTCGGCACCTGGCTGTAGGTGCGGGGCCCGCACGGACGGCCGGGGGCGATCGGCGTCGCCCCCGGCCGTCGCCAGCCCGCTACTTGAGGGTGGCGGAGGTCAGGCCGGCCTGGATCTGCCGCTGGAAGGACAGGTAGACCACCAGCATCGGGATCATCGCGATGGTCACGCCGGCGAACAGCACCGGCAGGTCCGTCTCGTACCCCATCTGGTACTGCAGCTGGATCAGGCCCTGGGTGAGCATGTAGCGCTCGGGGTCCGATCCGGTCTGCGGCTGCATCAGCACGGAGGGCAGGATGTACTGGTTCCACTGGCCCAGGACATTGAATATCCCGACGCTGATCAGGCCGGGCTTGGCCATCGGCAGCATCACCTGGAAGAAGATCCGGGTGTCGGAGGCCCCGTCGATCACCGCCGCCTCGTGCACGGCCGTCGGCAGCGTGCGGAAGAACGAGTGCATGAAGAAGACGGTGAAGGGCATCGAGTAGGCCACGTACACGAGGATCAGACCCTGGTACGTGTTGAGCATGTCCAGGCGCTTGACCATGAAGAACAGCGGGACGAGCGCGAGGAAGACGGGGAACATCGCCCCGCTGACGAAGAAGTAGTAGAAGAGCCGGTTCCCCGGGAAGGGGTAGCGGGCCAGGACGTACGCCGCCATCGAGCCGAGCAGCATGGTCAGCGGGACCGAGAACACCATCACGATCAGCGTGTGGGCGAAGTAGTCGCCGATGCCCTTGTCCCAGGCCCGGGAGAAGGCGTCGAAGTGCCAGTTGGAGGGCCAGCTGAGGGCCGA
The DNA here is from genome assembly GCF_041431095.1 of Streptomyces sp. NBC_00597. GTDB lineage: Bacteria > Actinomycetota > Actinomycetes > Streptomycetales > Streptomycetaceae > Streptomyces. The sequence goes on along the minus strand of NZ_CP107757.1, from coordinate 350,545 downwards.
GCCGCCGATCTGCGAGTCGGTCTTGAACGAGCCGAGCGCCAGCCAGATCAGGGGCAGGACGATCAGCATCGCCCAGACGGCGAGGAACCCGTGCGAGAAGACGTTCAGCACCGTGCCGTCGGAGGCGGGCTTCGCACCGTCCTTGGCGCGCCCGCTGCCGCCGGACCGCTCGGCCGAGGCCTCGCCCGGCGCCTTGATCACTGTGGACTCTGTAGTCATCGGGGATCTCCTCTCAGAACTCGATGCGCTCGCGGCGGGTGGCGCGCAGCGTGACGATGGAGAGGATCATGGTCAGGACGAGCATGACGACGCCCATGGCGCAGGCGTAGCCGCTCTTGCCGAAGTAGAGGAAGTTGCGCATCAGCACCGTGGCCATGACCTCGCTGTGGTGGTCGGGCCCGCCGCCGAACTGGCCGGAAGTCATGGTCGACACCAGCACGAACATGTCCATCGCGGCGATGCCCAGGTAGACCGCTGAGGTCTGCACGGAGTCCCACAGCAGGGGCAGCGTGACCTTCAGGAAGGTCTGGGCGCGCCCGGCGCCGTCGAGCAGGGCGGCCTCGTAGATGTCCTTGGGTACGGACTGCATGGCGGCCGAGAAGAGGACCAAGTAGAAGCCGACCCCGTGCCAGACCACCACCAGGAGCAGGCACCACAGCGCGAGGTCGGGCTGGTTGAGCCATTCGACGGGGTGGACCGGGTCGACCAGCCCCAGCTTGGTCAGGAACCCGTTGAGCAGGCCGCCCTCGTCGCTGCGGTAGACGGCGCCGAACAGCACCGCGAGGATGGCGAGGGAGAGTACCTGCGGGAAGAAGTAGACGATCTTGTAGACGGAGGAGCCCCAGACGCCCCGGACGCCGCCGGCCCCGCTGCGCCCTCCCGCGTTCACCATGAAGGCGAAGAAGAGGGCCAGCAGGATGGTGACGGTCGGGACGAACACCAGGAGGAGCAGGTTGTGCCACAGGGCGCCGCGAAAGACCTCGTCCTTCATCAGCGCCGCATAGTTGTCCAGGCCGACGAAATCGAACGTGGGCGACTGTCCCGACCAGTTGGTGAAGGAGTAACCGAACGTCTGGATGTACGGCCAGATGACGAAAGTCAGGTACAGCGCGAGCGGCAGGACGAGGAAGCCGGCGATGAAGCCGATCCGTCCCTTGCCCTGGGCTACTTGGCTCATGGTGTCCGCCCCTTGGACGTATGTCAGCTGCGGTGGTTGTTCTTGGCGTTCGGGTCCTTGGCAGCCTTGTCTACCGCAGCCTGGGCCCGCTTGATCCATTCCTTTGGCTGGATCCGCTTGGCCATCAGCTCATTGGACGCGTTCTGGATCTCGGTGTCCATTTCGCTGTACCAGTCGGGGTACAGGTAGCTGAAGGTGTTCGAACCGGCGGTCTTGACGGCCGCGACCGCCGAGGCCGTGCCCGGGCGCAGCTTCACGTTCGGGTCGACGCCGTCCTTGACGACGGTGAGGGAGTTGGCCTGCTGGGCGAAGAGGGTCGACCATTCGCGGGACAGCATCGAACGCAGGAACTCCAGGCCGCCGGCCTTGTTGGCGGCCTTCTCCGGGACGATGAAGGGCTCTCCCGCGCCGGCGCGGATGGCCTCGAAGGGCAGCTTGCTGTCGGCGAGCGTCGGCACCGGCAGGAACTTCATGTCGAAGTCGTCGGGGGTCTGCTTGAGCTGCTCGTTCTCCAGCCAGGAGCCGGAGGGGATGAAGGCGGCCTTGTACTGGTTCCAGGCCGTCTGGGACTCCGTGTGGGTGAGGCCGTTGGTGCCGGCCATCAGCAGGTCCTTCTCGACGACCTCGTAGACCGCCTCGACGGCGGCGAGGGCGGCGGGGTTGCCCTCGAAGGCGTTCGGCTCCAGGTTGTCGATCGCCTTCATGGCCTCCAGACCGCCCTTCTTGGCGATCAGGTCCATGATGACGACGTTGATGTAGTACGGGTACTTGCCCTGGTGGGCGAGTCCGCCGATGCCGGCGGCCTTGGCCTTGGTGCAGATGTCGAGGAACTCGTCCCAGGTCTTGGGCTCGGCCCAGCCCTTCTCCTTGAAGAGCTTGCCCGAGTACCAGAATCCGAACACGGTGTAGACGTAGTAGAGGGCGACGAACTTGCCGCCCTGGGTGCCCTGCTCGACGGTGCCGGGGATGAGCATGTCCCGCACCTTCTTGGCCGGGTCGTCGAGCGAGGGGGCGTCCAGCACCGCGGTGAGCTCGGCGAGCTGACCGCCCTTGGCGAGGACGTCGACCTTGATCTGCTGGGCGCCCGAGTCGTCGATGACGTCCGGCGGGTTGCCGCCGTTGAAGCGGGGCTGGAGCTTGGCGGCGATCTCCTGGGTGCCCAGGTGGGAGCTGGTGGTGCCCCACTTCTTGTCGAAGGCGGCCTCCCAGGCCTTCGCGTAGTCGTCGCCGAACCCGCCCTTGAAGACGACGACGTCGAGCTTGCCGCCCTTGGCGACGCCGAAGGGGTTCTCCTTCGTCACCGCGCCCTTGTCCGGCCCCTTCGTCGAGGTGTCCCCACCGCCGGAGGCGCAGGCGGACAGGAAGCTCATCGTGGGCACCGAGATCAGTCCCAGCGCTGCGGAGCGCTTGATCAGGTCACGGCGGCCGATGCCCTCACCAGTGGATCGCATGCTCATGTCCTCGCCTTCGTCAGAAGTGTGAAGGAGGCCGGGACTCGACGAATGCCCGTGGTCACCGCGCATACGGACATCACCGCAGGTCCCCGCCGCCCCCCGGTCCGGTACCGCTCGTAACGCGGTGATCCGGACGGGCACAGGTATAGTCCACTTCCGCTCGTGTGAGCAAGATCATGCACACAGTTGTCCGTCAGCTTTTCCGAGTTGAGACCTCCCCGAAACCTGGCCCGGGCCGGAAAAAGCGGAAGGGCCGTACCCCCTTAACGGGGATACGGCCCTTTGGTGCCGCTACTGACCTCAGCCGCGGATGAGGTTGCGGAGCACGTACTGCATGATGCCGCCGTTGCGGTAGTAGTCCGCCTCACCCGGGGTGTCGATGCGGACGACCGCGTCGAACTCCACGCCGGTGTCGGTGGTGACCTTGACGGTGCGCGGGGTGGTGCCGTTGTTCAGCTCCTCCACACCGGTGAAGGAGAAGGTCTCCTCGCCGGTGAGGCCCAGCGAGACCGCCGAGGCGCCCTCCGGGAACTGGAGCGGGAGCACGCCCATGCCGATCAGGTTCGAGCGGTGGATGCGCTCGTACGACTCGGCGATGACGGCCTTGACGCCGAGCAGCGCGGTGCCCTTGGCGGCCCAGTCGCGGGACGAGCCCGAGCCGTACTCCTTGCCCGCCAGGATGACCAGCGGGATGCCGGCGGCCTGGTAGTTCTGGGAGGCGTCGTAGATGAACGCGACCGGCGCGCCCTCGACGGTGAAGTCGCGGGTGAAGCCGCCCTCGGTGCCCGGCGCGATCTGGTTGCGCAGGCGGATGTTGGCGAACGTACCGCGGATCATGACCTCGTGGTTGCCGCGACGGGAACCGTACGAGTTGAAGTCGCGGCGCTCGACGCCGTGCTCGGTGAGGTACTTGCCGGCCGGGGTGTCGGCCTTGATCGCACCGGCCGGGGAGATGTGGTCGGTGGTGACCGAGTCGCCCAGCTTCGCCAGCACGCGCGCACCGGCGATGTCGGAGACCGGGGTGGTCTCCATCGTCATGCCCTCGAAGTAAGGGGGCTTGCGGACGTAGGTGGACTGCGGGTCCCACTCGAAGGTGTTGCCGGTCGGGATCGACAGCGCCTGCCACTGGGCGTCGCCCGCGAAGACGTCCTGGTAGGACTTGCTGAACATGTCCTCGCCGATGGCGTTCGCCACGACGTCGTTGACCTCGGCCTCGGACGGCCAGATGTCCTGGAGGAAGACCGGCTTGCCCTCGGTGTCGATGCCGATGGCGTCCTTGGTGATGTCCACCTTCATGGAGCCCGCGATGGCGTACGCGACGACCAGCGGCGGGGAGGCCAGGTAGTTCATCTTGACGTCGGGGTTGATCCGGCCCTCGAAGTTGCGGTTGCCGGAGAGCACCGAGGTGACCGCGAGGTCGTGCTCGTTGATCGCCTTCGAGATCTCCTCGTCCAGCGGACCGGAGTTGCCGATGCAGGTGGTGCAGCCGTACCCGACGAGGTTGAAGCCCATCTTGTCCAGGTACGGGGTCAGGCCGGCCTTGTCGAAGTAGTCGGTGACGACCTTCGAGCCCGGGGCCAGGGTGGTCTTGACCCACGGCTTGCGGGCGAGACCCTTCTCGACCGCCTTCTTGGCCACGAGCGCCGCGGCGACCATGACGTAGGGGTTCGAGGTGTTGGTGCAGGAGGTGATCGCGGCGACGGTGACGGCGCCGTGGTCGATCTCGAAGGAGGTGCCGTCGGCCAGGGTGACCTGGGTCGGACGGGTCGGCACGCCGTTGGCGGAGGCCGGGGCGTCGGACGCCGGGAAGGACTCCTTGCCGGCCTCCTCGTCGTCGGAGACGTAGTTGCGCACGTCAACCGCGAACTGCTCGGCGGCGTTGGCCAGGACGATGCGGTCCTGCGGGCGCTTCGGGCCGGCGATGGAGGGGACGACCGTGGAGAGGTCGAGCTCCAGCTTCTCGGAGAAGTCGGGCTCAGCGGCCGGGTCCAGCCACAGGCCCTGCTCCTTGGCGTACGCCTCGACGAGCGCGACCTGCTGGGCGTCGCGGCCGGTCAGGCGCAGGTACTTCAGGGTCTCGTCGTCGATCGGGAAGATCGCGGCGGTGGAGCCGAACTCCGGCGACATGTTGCCGATGGTGGCGCGGTTCGCCAGCGAGGTGGCGGCGACGCCCTCACCGTAGAACTCGACGAACTTGCCGACGACACCGTGCTTGCGCAGCATCTCGGTGATGGTCAGCACCAGGTCGGTGGCGGTGGTGCCGGTCGGCAGCTCGCCGGTCAGCTTGAAGCCCACGACGCGCGGGATCAGCATGGAGACCGGCTGGCCGAGCATCGCGGCCTCGGCCTCGATGCCGCCGACGCCCCAGCCCAGCACGCCCAGGCCGTTGACCATGGTGGTGTGCGAGTCGGTGCCGACGAGGGTGTCGGGGTACGCCTGGCCACCGCGGACCATGATCGTGCGGGCCAGGTGCTCGATGTTGACCTGGTGCACGATGCCGGTGCCCGGCGGGACGACCTTGAAGTCGTCGAAGGCGGTCTGGCCCCAGCGCAGGAACTGGTAGCGCTCCTTGTTGCGGCCGTACTCCAGCTCGACGTTCTGCGCGAAGGCGTCCTTCGTGCCGAACTTGTCGGCGATGACCGAGTGGTCGATGACCATCTCGGCGGGCGAGAGCGGGTTGATCTTCGCCGGGTCGCCACCGAGGGCCTTGACGGCCTCACGCATGGTGGCGAGGTCCACGACGCAGGGGACGCCGGTGAAGTCCTGCATGATCACGCGGGCCGGCGTGAACTGGATCTCCTCGCTGGGCTGGGCCTGCGAGTCCCAGTTGCCGAGCGACCGGATGTGGTCGGCGGTGATGTTCGCGCCGTCCTCGGTGCGGAGCAGGTTCTCCAGCAGCACCTTCAGGCTGTAGGGAAGACGGGCCGAGCCCTCAACCTTGTCCAGCCGGAAGATCTCGTACGACTCGTCGCCCACCTGCAGCGTGCTGCGGGCGTCGAAGCTGTTCGCCGACACGACAGTCTCCTTCATGCATGAAATTCGCGCGTTTTACCGCAATCCTGCCGCCACGCCCTGTGGCCAATCCGCTAAGGTAAGGCTAAGTTAGGTAACCCTTACCAGCAGGGGCGGCTGCGGTACGCCTTCGGCAGATATCTCGATGTCGAGATAACTCTAATGCATTGCCGCGCCGTGGTCATGCACGGCATGGGTGTCCTGTCATCCAATCGAGGCGTTTGACAGCGAACGGAGTCGTACGAGGTGACGCCCTGGGGTGGCTGGGTGGCCGTACCGGTCGGGGTGGATCTTCCGGAGCCGTACGCCGAGCTGTCGTACGTGGATGCCGTACGTGGATGCCGTACGCGAGCGACAACGCCGTCCGCTGCTGGACCGTGCGACAGCCCGGTTCGAGGACGCAGCCGCGGTCCGGCCGCTTCGCCGGTCGCTGGTGAGCGTCACCTCTCCGGCTGGTACGGGGCGGCCACGACCGGGCAGCATGTCGGCTTCGAGTCCTGGCTGGAACGGGACCGGCTGCTGCTCATGGACTTCGACCCGAGGGTGACGGGGATCGCCTCGCAGCCTTTCTAGCTGCACTGGCACGATGGGCTACGGGAGCGTCGGCACGCTCCGGAGCACTTCGTACGCCGCGCGGACGGCTCGGCTGCGGTCGTCGAAGTCCGCGCCGATGAGCGGATCGAACCGAAGGACGCGGAGGCGTTCGAGGGGACGCGCCTGGCCTGCGGCCAGGCCGGAGGGGGCTTCGAGCGGGCCGGGGGGCCGGAGGTGGTACCGCTGGTTCCGGACGCTCCACGGAGGCTCTGGACCGGGCACTCGCTGATGCCGGCTCCCCGCGCGGCCGCATGAGGCCCAACCCCGGCACCACTCGATCAGAGCTGTGCCCCGACCGGCCCCATCTGCCCTTGCTCGTCTACTTCGACGCCCGCAGAGGCCACACCAATCACGAGCTGGCTCTGCGGCACGAAGTCCCCCGCCGTCTCGTCCGCCTCGCCCCGGACACGATGCAGCCGCCACCCCGAGGAGTCGAACGGAGCCATTCGGGCCTCGCCAGCGAGTTCGTATCAAAGGACCGGCGGGAGGCACCTGGTGGCACGTCTTCCACTCCGAGGACTCGGAACTGCGCGCCGCCGGTTTTTCCCCGTCCGGTCTCACCTTGGCAGTCGCCACCAGCAGCGACCTCACCCTCTGGACCCGACCGGAGCACCACATCGAGGACGCTCGCGCACATTGACGTCCAACCCAGTCCGCCCAGGCCAGCCAGTACTGCACGACCGACGTCGAAGGACACCAGCGGTCCAGGGCCGGATCGGTGCCTCACGAAGCCGTCTCACCCCACCCGGTCCACGCAGGTCCATGCGAGCTCGGCGACCAACTTCACGGAGACGGGGCAACGGGCCACATCACACGGAGCCCCGCCGCGCGGACGTGCGCACGGCCAGCGAAGACGTACGCACGGCCAGCGCCGCCGGGACGGTCCGCTGCCCCGGCGGCGCGCCCTGCGGGGACTCCAGCAGGGCCACCAGCGAGTCGACGGCGCTCTCCCCGATCACCTCCGGCCGCAGGGTCACCGTGCTCACCGCCGGCTCGCCCGCCGCGTACGAGGGGTCCTCGCTCGCGCAGACGAGCCGCAGATCCCGCGGTATCCGCAGCCCGTGTCGCGCGGCGGCGGCCAGCACCTGGCGGCCGCCGGGGTCGTACACGCAGTACACGGCGTCGGGGCGCTCACCGCCGGGCGTGGCGAACACGTCGTCGAAAGCGTGCCCGGCGCCGTCCTCGGGGTCGAAGGGCACCACCATCGGGGCCGTCCCGCGCTCGGCGCACCAGCGGGCGTGAGCCGAGGTGACGGCCTGGGTGTAGTGCTCCCGACCGTAGGCGGAATGCAGCGCGATCCGGCGGGCCCCGGAGGCCGCGAGGTGGTCGAGGACCTCCCGGGTGGTGGCCTCGTGGTCGTTGTCCACCCACACGTCCCCCGGCCGCGGGTCCGGGGGGCGACCGTCGAAGACCACCGGCAGGCCTCGTGCCCGTAGGGCGCGGAGCACCGGATCACCGGCCGGGCTGTCGAGCAGCAGCATCCCGTCGACGGCGAGGGTGTGCCACAGCGGTTCGGCGCCCCGGTCGGCGGGCAGCACCGTGAGGGCGTAGCCGCGGGCGTGGGCGGCCGCGGTCGCGGCGGTCAGCAGCCGGGAGAAGTAGGCGATCTCGACGTAGTTCCAGGCGGAACCCGCGTACGTGGTGACGGCGAGGCCGAGCGTACGGGTACGGGGGCCGCGGCGGGCGCTGTAGCCGAGGGCGGCCGCCACCTCGCGGACCCGCCGGCGGGTGGACTCGCCGACACGGCCGGTGCCGCCCAGCGCGTGCGAGACGGTCGCGGTGGAGACCTCCGCGGCGCGCGCGATGTCGGCGATGGTCGGTCCGGGCCCGGGCACGGGGTCATCGTACGGACGGCGGTGCGGATTTCGTCGGCGGCGACGGGTTCTGGTTAAGGGGTTAATCAAACAGTGTCCTGGCCACACCGACGTTTTGGAGTGGCCATGACCTCGTCTTCCCCCTCTTCTCCCGCCCCCTTTCCTGCCTCTTCTCCCGCCTCTTCTTCCCCCGTCCGCTCCTTCCTCTCCCGCCGGGGACTGCTGGCGGCCGCCGGGGCGGCGGGCGCGGCCGGCCTGATGGGCGCGGGCCCGGCGGCCGCGGCCGCTTCCGGCGGGCGCGGCTCGGCCGCCCTGGTGATCCACAACGCCCGGGTGTTCACCGGGACCACCGGGGGCGGCGCGCCGGTGGAGGCCGTCGCGGTCGGGCGGGACGGGAAGGTCCTGGCCACTGGGAGCGGCTCGGCGGTGCGCCGGCACGTCGGGCGGGACACCGAGGTCGTCGACGCCGGCGGCAACACGGTGATGAGCGGGATCCACGACGGGCACGTCCACCCGCTGGGCGCCGGCGACCGGTCCCTGCGGCCCTCCCTGGAGGGGGCGGAGACCACCCTGCCCGAGCTCCTGGAGCTGCTGGCCGGCTTCCTCGCCGACACCGGCGGCGCCGGCGCGGAGCCGGACCGGTGGCTGGTGGTGGAGGACTGGAACCCGGTCGGGCTGCTGCCGGCCGGAAGCGTGCCGCACCACTCGATGCTGGACGCGCTGGCGACCCGCAGACCGGTAGCGCTGGTCGGCGGCGACGGGCACAACCTCTGGGTGAACCGGCGGGCCCTGGAGATCGCCGGGATCACCGCGGCCACCACGGACCCGGTCGGCGGCCGGATCGTGAAGGGGCCGGACGGGCAGCCGACGGGCGTCCTGAAGGACGACGCGCAGGAACTGGTGCAGCGGCACGTCCCGGAGCCCTCCCGGGCCGAACTGGTCGCGGCCTGCGCCAAGGTGCTGGGGCTGGCGGCCGCGTCCGGGGTCACGACGATGATGGACGCCCTGGTCGGGCGGCACGAGCTGGAGCTCTACCAGGTCCTTTCGGCGGCGGGGAAGCTGCCGCAGCGGATCGTGCCGGCGATCCGGCTCGACGCGGAGCAGACCAAGGACCCCGCGGGGGCACTGGCGTACGCGCGCGGGCTGCGAAAGGAGTTCGAGGGCGTACGGGGCCTGCGGTTCGGGACGGTCAAGGTGTTCCTCGACGGGGTCATCGAGTACCCGGCGCAGACGGCCGCGCTGCTGGAGCCCTACCTGGACGGGAACGGCAAGCCGACCGCGAACCGCGGCGAGCTGTACACCTCGGCGGCGGACTACGGCCGGCTGACGGCGGTGTTCAACGAGGCCGGCTGGCAGCTGCACGCCCACGGGTTGGGCGACCGGGCGGTGCGCACGGCCCTGGACGGGTACGCGTACGCCCGCCGGGCTACCGGCCTGCGGGACCCGCGCAACACGATCGCCCACTTGCAGCTCGTGGACCCGGCGGACCTGCGGCGCTTCGCGCAGCTGGGAGTCGCCGCCTGCATGCAGCTCCAGTGGGCGGCGCAGGACACCTGGACGATGGACGCGCTGCTCCCGTACATCGGTCCCGAGCGCCACCGGTGGATGTACCCGGCGCGCAGCCTGGAGCGGGCGGGGGCCCGGCTGACCGGCGGTTCGGACTGGCCGGTGGACGCGCTCCAGGTGTGGAACCAGCTGCGGACCGCGATCGACCGGCAGGGCGCGTACGGCACGGGTGAGCTGCACCGGGAGCTGGAGGGGTTGAGCCGGACCTCGGCACTGCGGATGCACACGGCCGGGACGGCGTGGCAGCTGAGGCAGGAGGGGCTGACGGGGACCGTGGAACCGGGCAAGGCGGCGGACCTGGTGCTGCTGGACCGGGATGTGACCCGCTGTCCGGTGGCCGACATCAGCGGGACCGGCGTACGGATGACCCTGGTCGGCGGCCGGGTGGTGCACGACGCGGACTCGGCGGCGGGTCGGGCTGCGGCGACCGCCCTCACCCGCGCCGCCGGGGCCGCGCGCCCGGCGTCGTACACGGCGGTCCACGCGAACCGCCACCACGCCTGCGGCCACTGACGGGTGACATGAGGTTGCCGATACGGATAAGGGGGTAGATGTCCGTAATCAGAGGGATGGCGGGGAAGGTCCCGCGGAACTGACGGTCCGTAACACCCGTCTGCCACACCTGAAGCAGGAGTCATCTCATATCTGAGATACGGTGCACCCATGGCAGACGACTACCTCGTACGCATCGGCAAGCTCATCCGTGACGCCCGGCAGCACCGGGGCTGGACGCAGAGTCAACTCGCGGATGCGCTCGGCACCAGCCAGAGCGCCGTGAACCGAATCGAGCGCGGAAACCAGAACATCAGCCTTGAGATGATCGCCCGAATCGGTGAAGCGCTCGACAGCGAGATCGTCTCTCTGGGCTACGCCGGCCCGATGCACCTGCGGGTCGTCGGCGGCCGCCGGCTGTCCGGCGCCATCGACGTCAAGACGAGCAAGAACGCGTGCGTGGCGCTGCTGTGCGCCACGCTGCTGAACAAGGGCCGTACGGTGTTGCGCCGGGTCGCCCGCATCGAGGAGGTCTACCGCCTCCTCGAAGTCCTGAACTCCATCGGCGTCCGCACCCGCTGGATCAACGACGGCGTGGACCTGGAGATCGTCCCGCCGGCCCGCCTCGACATGGACGCCATGGACGCGGACGCGGCCCGCCGCACCCGGAGCATCATCATGTTCCTGGGCCCGCTGCTGCACCGGATGGACCAGTTCCGCCTGCCGTACGCCGGTGGCTGCGACCTCGGCACCCGCACCATCGAGCCGCACATGATCGCCCTGCGCCGCTTCGGCCTGGACATCACGGCGACCGAGGGCATCTACCACGCGAAGGTCGAGGCGGGGGTCTCGCCGGGCCGCCCGATCGTGCTGACCGAGCGCGGGGACACCGTCACCGAGAACGCGCTGCTGGCCGCCGCCCGGCACGACGGCGTCACGGTCATCCGCAACGCCTCCTCCAACTACATGGTCCAGGACCTGTGCTTCTTCCTGGAGGCGCTCGGCGTCAAGGTCGAGGGCGTCGGCACGACCACCCTCACCGTGCACGGTGTCCCGAACATCGACGTGGACGTGGACTACTCCCCCTCCGAGGACCCGGTCGAGGCGATGAGCCTGCTCGCCGCCGCGGTGGTCACGGAATCGGAACTCACGATCCGCCGGGTCCCGATCGAGTTCATGGAGATCGAGCTCGCGGTGCTGGAGGAGATGGGCCTCGACCACGACCGCTCGGCGGAGTACACGGCCGACAACGGCCGCACCCGCCTGGTCGACCTGACGGTCCGCCCCTCGAAGCTCGAAGCGCCGATCGACAAGATCCACCCGATGCCGTTCCCCGGGCTGAACATCGACAACGTCCCGTTCTTCGCGGCCATCGCGGCCGTCGCCCAGGGCCAGACCCTGATCCACGACTGGGTCTACGACAACCGGGCCATCTACCTGACGGACCTCAACCGCCTCGGCGGCCGCCTCCAGCTCCTGGACCCCCACCGCGTCCTGGTCGAGGGCCCCACCCGCTGGCGCGCGGCAGAAATGATGTGCCCCCCGGCCCTGCGCCCGGCGGTGGTCGTCCTCCTGGCGATGATGGCGGCCGAGGGCACCTCGGTCCTGCGCAACGTCTACGTCATCAACCGCGGCTACGAGGAACTGGCCGAACGCCTCAACTCGGTGGGCGCCCAGATCGAAATCTTCCGCGACATCTAGTCCGTCGAACCCAGCGGGGACGAGCGGGACTTGGGGACGGCCTCCAGCCACTGCACGCATGCTCTAGCAAGGGGCAAGTCCGGGATCCCCCGCTCTCCATCGAGAGCGGGGGATCCTCCGTTTGCGCGTCCATCGAGCCGTTCGGGGAGAGGCTCGGCGGTTCTCGGAGTGCGCCGAACTCACCGGAACCGAACGACGTTTCGGTGCAGGGCTCGTCCCAAGCGTCAGCGGAGATCTTGACCTAAAACCATCTCGACCACCGGGGCAGAACAGGCATCCTTCACAGTGGCACTGACGGTGCCTCATATCGGAAGGGGTGGGGGATGGGGCTTCCGGAGCCGGTGGGACGGCAGTCGGATGTGGCGTACCTGTGCGTGATCTCGCGGAGACCCGACGCTTCTACGGCGAGGTGCTCGGGCTTGCGTTGCAGGGAAACGGGCCCGTGTTGTACGTGACGCCCTGGCTCGCCCTGCTGGAGACACCAGGGCCCTCGGACACCCCGACGGCGGGGCCGTTGCAGTTCACCGTGTCCTCCTCGGACACCGCGCGCGTCACCGCCATGGTGGAGAAGCACAACGTGCCGGTCATCCCGCCGGGGCCCCGCGACATCTCCGGCTCCCTTCGGGTGATCGACCCGGACGGCCACGAGGTGCTGGTGTGGCCGGTGGAGCACGACGTGAAACAGCGTCGCGCCTGATCCGTGCGGCTCCGCCGGGCCGGCAGCCGGGACGCCCTCGTTCGGGACACGGTCGGCGGCGCCTGCGACACGGGGCGGGCGGGCGGGGCGACCGGTGGGTTTCGGCCGCATGGTGGGGCGATCCTCGACGGTCCCCGGCACGGGGCGGGCAGAATCGGGGCGTACGTACGGTGTCGAGGGGGCGGCCATGGCAGTGGGAACACGGACGGACGGCGGAACCGGTGGTACGGAGGTTCCCGCGCTCGCGGGGGTCCCGTTGCTCGGGTCCCTCTTCGACCTGAAATCGGACTCGCTCGGGACCTACCTGCGCGCCCAGCAGCAGCACGGCGACGTCGTCCGGATCACCGCCGGGCCGCCGGGGCTGCGTGCCGAGCTCTACTGCGTCTTCTCCGCGGAGGGCGCGCAGCAGGTCCTGGCCGCGGAGTCGGTCAACTTCCGCAAGGACAACGCCTTCTACCAGGAGCTGCGGGACTCCTTCGGGAACGGCCTGCTGACCAGCCAGGACGAGGACTACATGCGCCAGCGGCGGCTGGTCCAGCCGCTGTTCACCAAGCGCCGGGTGGACGGCTACGCCGGTGCCGTCGCCGCCGAGACCCGGGCCGTCGTCGAGGGCTGGGAGCGGGCGCCGGGCGGTGTGGTCGACGTCGGCGAGGAGATGATGCGGCTCGCCCTGCGCGCGGTCGCCCGCATCCTCTTCGGCACCGACGTGGAGGCCACCGTCGACGTCGTCGACCGGTGTTTTCCGGTCATCACGGAGTACGTGCTGCGCCGCGGCTACTCCCCCGCCAACGTCCCGCGCACCTGGCCCACTCCGGGCAACAAGCGGGCGGCCGCCGCGATGGACGAGCTGTACGCGGTCTGCGACGAGATCATCGCCGAGCGGCGCAGCGGCGACACGGCCGGGGGCGAGGACCTGCTGAGCCTGCTCGCCGCCGCCACGAGTACGGACGACGTGCAGTTCGACGCCGCCGAACTGCGCGACCAGGTGCTGATCTTCTTGCTCGCCGGGCACGAGACGACCGCCACTTCGCTCGCCTTCTCCCTGCACCTGCTGGCCCGCCACCCCGAGCAGCAGGCGCGGGCCCGCGAGGAGATCTCCCGCGTCCTGGGCGACCGTATGCCGCAGGCCGCCGACCTGGACCGGCTCCCGTACCTCACGCAGGTCCTCAAGGAGGCGATGCGGCTCTACCCGGCGGCGCCGGTCATCGGGCGCGGCTCGGTCGCGGCCACCGAGGTCGGCGGCCGCACGATCCCGGCGGGTTCGGACGTGATCCTGGCCCCGTGGGTGACGCACCGCCACCCCCGCTACTGGCCGGACCCGGACCGCTTCGACCCGGACCGCTTCACCCCGGAGGCGGAGGCCGGCCGCCCCCGCTACGCCTGGTTCCCGTTCGGCGGCGGCCCGCGCGCCTGTATCGGGCAGCACTTCTCGATGCTGGAGTCGGTGATCGCGCTGGCGATGGTCCTGCGGGCGTACGAGTTCGAGGCCGTGGACACCGAGGTCCCGGTCAGTGCCGGAATCACCCTCCGGGCGGACGGCCCGATCCGCTGCCGCATCCGGAAGGCCGGGACGGGCCGGGCCGGCTAGACCGCCGCCGGGGCGTGGTTGCCCTTGAGGCGTTCCAGGTCCGAGGGGCGGACCTGGATCGCGAACAGCGCGATGACGGCGGCGACCAGGGCGAAGCAGGCCGCGACGATGAAGGCGGCGCTCACGCCCGAGGTGAGCACCTGGTCGCCCCACGGGTCCGGGAGCCGGCCGGTGCGCAGGAACAGGGCCTTCTGGACGGGGCCGGCCTGGCTGAGGAAGGCCGGCACCTGGTCATGGGCCTCGCTGCGGCTGGCCGTGCCGAAGACGGTGACCAGGATGGACAGGCCCAGCGACCCGCCCACCTGCTGCGTCGTGTTGAGCAGTCCGGAGGCCGCGCCCGACTCACGGTCGGCGACGTTGGACAGGGCCATCAGGGTCAGCGAGACGAACTGCATGCCCATGCCGAGGCTGAACACGAGTATCGGGCCCAGGATGCTGCCGAGGTACGTCGAGTTGATGTCGGTCTGCGTCAGCCAGGCCAGGCCGGCCGCCGAGCAGAGCGCGCCGGTCACCATGAAGGGTTTGGGCCCGATCTTGGGCAGCAGCTGGGAGGTGATGCCCGCGGCGACGGCGATGACGACGCTCACCGGCAGGAACGCGAGGCCGGCCTGGATCGGGCTGAAGTCCAGTACGTTCTGCACGAACAGGGTCAGGAAGAAGAACATGCCGAACATCGCGCAGGCGAGGAAGAGCATGATCCCGTAGGACCCGGCCCGGTTGCGGTCGGCGAACATGTGCAGCGGGGTGATCGGCTGCGGCGAGCGCCGCTCGTTGAGGAAGAACAGCAGGAGCAGGCACACGGCCGCCCCGAAGGAGCCGAGGGTGATCGGGTCGGTCCAGCCCTCCTGGGCGGCGCGGATGAAGCCGTAGACCAGCGCGACCATGCCCAGGGTGGACAGCAGTGCGCCCGCGAGGTCGAAGTGTCCGGGGTGGCGTTCGGACTCGCGGATGACCCGGCGGGCCATCACGGCGATGACCAGGGCGATCGGCACGTTGACGAAGAACACCCAGCGCCAGCTGAGCCATTCGACGAGGACGCCGCCGGCCAGCAGCCCGATCGCGCCGCCGCCCGCCGAGACCGCGGCGAACACCCCGAACGCCCGGTTGCGGGCCGGTCCTTCACGGAAGGTGGTGGAGATCAGCGCCAGCGCGGTCGGGGAGGCGATGGCGGCGCCGACGCCCTGCAGGGCCCGGGCGCCCATCAGCTGGCCCTCGTTCTGCGCGAGTCCGCCCAGCATCGAGGCCAGGCCGAAGAGCAGCACGCCGGAGATGAACACGCGTTTGCGGCCGAGGATGTCGCCGGTGCGCCCGCCGAGGAGGAGCAGTCCGCCGAAGGTGAGGGTGTAGGCGTTGACGACCCAGGACAGGCTTTCGGTGGAGAACCCGAGGGCGGTCTGGATGTGCGGCAGGGCGATGTTCACGATGGTGATGTCGAGGACGACCATGAGCTGGCACGAGGCGATGACGATCAGCGCGAGCCCGTTGCCGCTCTTCCGGACCTTGCCGTCGGTCCCCTTACTGGTCGGCGTTGCGTTGCGGTCCACCTCTCCGACGCTAAACCTGCTCAGGGGGGTACACCACTCGAATAGCCTAGGCTGCATGACATATACAGTGTGCCATTTCACATGACACACTACGATCATGGATGACTTCCTCAGGCTCTCCGCAAGCACCGGTCGCTTCACGTACGGCGCCCCGCGCGCGTTCTCCTTCGGGGAGGACGGCCGGCTGCTCTGGTTCCTCCGCTCCACCGGCCCGACCGACGCCTTCGACAGCCTCTGGGTCCTGGACACCGCCACTGGCAGCGAGACCCGGCTCGCCGACCCCCGCGAGCTGTCCCCCGAGCCGGGCGTCCTGCCGGCCGCCGAGCGCCGGCTCCGGGAGCGCATCCGGCTCGTCGCCGCCGGGATCGGCTCGTACGCGCTCTCCGGCGACGGCCGCAGCGCGGTGTTCCCGCTGTACGGGCGGCTGTACCGGGTCGGCTGCGGCCCGGACGGGCGGCCCGAGGAGATCCCTGCCGCCGGACCCGTCTTCGACCCCCGCCCCAACGCCGACGGCTCCCGCACCGCGTACGTCACCGGCGACGCCCTCCACACCTGCCCCGGCGGGCGGGTCAGCCCCGCCGACGGGGCCCGCTGGGGCGTCGCCGAGTTCGCCGCCGCCGAGGAGCTGGGCCGGGACCGCGGCCACTGGTGGTCCCCCGACGGACAGAGCCTGCTGGCCGCCCGCGTCGACGAGTCCGCCCTCCAGCGGCGGTACTTCGCCGACCCCGCGCACCCCGAGCTCCCGGCCGAGGACTTCGCGTATCCCGAGGCGGGCGGGCCCAACGCGGAGGTCCAGCTGTGGGTGCTCGGCCCGGCGGGCACCCGGGTGCGGCTCGACTGGGACGCCTCGACGTACCCCTACGTCTCCGACGCCGACTGGGACTCGGCCGAGGAGATCCTGCTGACCGTCCAGGACCGGCTCCAGAAGTGCGTCCTGCTGCTCAGCGCCGACCCGGCGACCGGCCGGACCCGGGAGCTGTCCCGCACCACCCACCCCCACTGGGTCGACCCGATGCTGCCCGGCACCCCGGCCCGGCTCGCCGACGGGCGGATGCTCACCGCCGCCGACACTCCCCCGGCCGCCGCTGGGGGTGCCCCCACCGGCGGCGCCGCCCGCGCCCTCGCCATCGACGGCAAACTGCTGACCGGGGACGGGATCCAGGTCCGCCGGGTGGCCGGCACCCACCACGACCGGCTGCTCATCGAGGCCGGGCAGCGCGACCCCGCCGAACAGCAGGTGCTGCTCCTCGACCCCGCCACCGGGGAGCTGGCCCCGCTCGCCGACGGACCCGGCGTGCACAGCGTCCAGGCCTGCGCCGGGACGCTGCTGCTCACCACCGCCGACGCCGACGGGATCCGGCGGACCGTACGCACCGCCGACGGACGGACGTGCGCCCCCGCCGACCTGTCCGCGCCGCTGCCGTACCGCGCGGCCCCGCTGTTGGAGCGGGTCACCGAACACGGCGTCCCCACCGCGCTCGTGCTCCCCCGCGGCCATGTCCCCGGCCGGCGGCTACCCGTCCTCGTGGACGGCTACGGCGGCCCCGGCTTCCAGGACGTGTCCGCCGAGCCGCGCCGCTGGCAGCACCGCCAGTGGTGGGCCGACCGGGGCTTCGCCGTGGTAACCGTCGACAACCGCGGAACCCCGTACGTCTCGCCCGACTTCACCCACGCCATGTACCGCGGGTTCTCCGAGGTCACCCTGGAGGACCAGGTCGCGGCCCTGCACGCGCTCGCCGAACGCCACCCGGACCTGGACCTCGGCCGGGTGGGGGTGCGCGGCTGGTCGTACGGCGGCTACCTGTCCGCGATGGCGGTGCTGCGCCGCCCGGACGTCTTCCACGCGGCGTCCGCCGGGGCCGCGCCGACCGACTTCCGGAACTACGACACGGCGTACACCGAGCGCTACCTGGGCCTCCCGCAGGAACACCCCGAGGTGTACGAGCGCGATTCGCTGATCCCGGACGCCCCGAACCTGATCCGGCCGCTGCTGCTGATCACGGGCCTGGCCGACGACAACGTCCACCCCTCGCACACCCTGCGGCTCTCGCAGGCCCTGACGGACGCGGGCCGCCCGCACCAGCTCCTGGCCCTGCCCGGCGTCACCCACATGACTCCGAACGGCACCAAGGAGAAGCTCATGGCGCTGGAACTGGAATTCTTCCGCCGCGAACTGGCCTGACACGTGGCGGGGCGGGCCGGCGCACCGTCGGGTGCGGGCGCCGGCGGCCCGTCACCGGCGCAGCAGCCACCGTCCGCCCGCCCTCCGACGCAGCTCAGCCGAGGGGATCCCGGTGCCCTCCCCCCGCGAAGGCGAGGACCGCGGGCACCGCCTCCCGCAGGCTCGTGAAATGCCGGTGCACCCCGTCCACCGGAGCCGGGGTGTTGACCCCCCACACCGTCATGCCGGCCCGCAACCCCGACTCGACGCCGGACGGCGCGTCCTCGATGACCAGGCAGTCCTGCGGCCTGGCGCCGAGGCGCTCGGCGGCCAGCAGGTAGGGGACGGGCGACGGCTTGCCCTCCTCGACGCAGGCGGCGTCCACGACGACGCCCGGGACCGGCAGGCCGGTGCGGGCGAACCGCCCGCGCACCCGGTGCGCGTAGTTCGAGGTCACCAGCGCCCAGCGCCCGGAGGGCAGGCCGGACAGCAGCTCCGCAGCGCCGTCGAAGGCGGCGTAGACGCCGGACCGGACGTCCTCGTCCTCCAGCTCGTGCAACGCGGCCAGGCATGCCTGTGGATCCTGCTCCGGAGCCACCTCCGCGAAGGTCTCCAGGGGTCGCGTCCGCAGCGCCACCCGGTGGACGGCGACGGGATCGAGTCCGTGACGTGCCGCCCACGTCTCCCAGACGCGGCGCTGGTTGGCCACCGCGTCGATCAGCGTCCCGTCGACGTCGAAGAGGACGTGTCGCACGGAGCCCGGCCGGGTCGGCCCGCCGGTCTCACTGGTCACACTCGCCACACTGGTCACGTCGTGATCATGCCACCGGGCCGTCGTACCGCGGAAGGCGGGAGACGGAAGGCGGGAGGCGGGAGGACCCCGGGCCGATCGTGTCGGCTCCGGGGCCCTCCTTCTCCCCCTGGATCCCCGTCAGTCACCGGGGAAGTGGCAGGCCACCTCGCGCGAGGCGGCGATCCGGAGCAGCGGGCGCTCCGTTCGGCAGATCTCCTGCGCCTTCGGGCAGCGCGGATGGAACGTGCAGCCCGGGGGCGGAGCGGCCGGGCTCGGCGGGTCGCCGAGCAGCACGATCCGCTCGCGCCGCCGCTCCGCCGCCGGGTCCGGCAGCGGTACCGCGGACAACAGCGCCCGGGTGTACGGGTGCTGGGGGCTCTCGTACAGGGCTCGCTTCTCTCCGATCTCGACGATCCGGCCGAGGTACATGACGGCGACCCGGTCGCTGACCCGTTTGACCACCGACAGGTCGTGCGCGATGAACACGTAGGCCAGGCCCAGTTCGCGGCGCAGGCGTTCCATCAGGTTGACGATCTGCGCCTGGACGGAGACGTCGAGCGCGGAGACCGGCTCGTCCGCGACGATCAACCGGGGGCTGGTGGCCAGTGAGCGGGCGATCCCGATGCGCTGGGCCTGACCGCCGGAGAACTCGTGCGGGTAGCGGTCGATGTGCTCCGGGATCAGCCCGACCAGGTCCATCAACTCGGCCGCCCGGCGGCGCGCGTCGGCTGCCGACCGGCCCTGCACGAGCAGCGGGTCGGAGATGATCCGGGCCACCGTCTGGCGGGGGTTGAGGGAGGAGTGCGGGTCCTGGAAGACCATCTGGAGGTGGCGGCGCAGCGGCCGGAGCCTTCCCTGCGGAAGCCGGGTGATGTCCCTGCCGTCGAAGGTGATGCTGCCCGCGGTGGGCTCCAGCAGCCTCACCAGCATCCGGCCGGTGGTGGACTTCCCGCAGCCGGACTCGCCGACCAGGCCGAGGGTTTCGCCCGCGGCGAGGTCGAAGGAGATCCCGTCGACGGCGCGCACGGGCGCCCCCCGGCGCCCGGATGCGGAGCGCCTGCCGGGGAAGGCCATGGTGAGGTCCCGTACGGACAGCAGCGGCTCGGGCGGCGGGGCCGGGTCCGTCCCGATCCTGTCCGCCCGTGCGGTGGTGTCCGGGGGGCGGGCCTCTACGGTCATCGGATCGCCTCCGGGGCGGTCGGTGCAGTGGGGGCGGGTGGGGCGGACACCACGCCGGACGTCGGGGCTCCGGCCCCCGCGAAATGGCAGGCGGCGGTGCGCGGGGCGGTGCCGTGGGCCCGCAGCTCGGGGCGCTCGGTGGCGCAGCGGCTGCGCTGGTCCGGGGTGCCCGCGGCGGCGAGGCCGCAGCGCGGGGCGAACGCGCAGCCCGGGGCGGGCGCGAGCAGGGAGGGCGGGGAGCCGGGGATGGCCCGCAGGGGTGCGTCGTCGGCGTCGTCGAGCCGGGGCAGCGAGTCGAGCAGGCCCCGCGTGTACGGGTGCGCGGGGTCGGCGAACAGCTCGTCGACCCCGGCCTGTTCGGCGGCCCGGCCGCCGTACATGACCAGTACCTCGTGGGCGACGCGGGCGACCACCCCCAGGTCGTGGGTGATCATCACGACGCCGAGGCCGCGTTCCTGCTGGAGCCGTGCGATGAGCTCCAGGATCTGCGCCTGCACGGTCACGTCGAGGGCCGTGGTGGGCTCGTCCGCGATCAGCAGGTCGGGCTCGCAGGCCAGGGCCATGGCGATCATCGCGCGCTGGCGCATGCCACCGGAGAACTGGTGCGGGTACTCCCCGGCCCTGCGGGCCGGTTCCGGGATGCCGACCTCGCCGAGCATGTCCACGGCCCGCTTGCGCGCGGCGGCCCGGCCGGCCTTGAAGTGCACGCGGAAGTGCTCGGCGATCTGCTCGCCGACCGTGTAGTAGGGGTGCAGGCTGGACAGGGGGTCCTGGAAGATCATGGCCATCTTCCGGCCGCGCAGCCGGGACAGCTCCTTCTCGGACATCCCGGTGAGCTCCTGCCCGGACAGTGCGATGGAGCCGCCGATCTCGGCGTCCCGGTGCAGGCCCATGACGGCGAGCGAGGTGACGGACTTGCCGGAGCCGGACTCCCCGACGATGCCGAGGGTCCGCCCGGCTTCCACCGTGAAGCCGAGCGAGTCGACGGCCCGTACGGGGCCGCGCGGGGTGGCGAACGTGACGCGCAGATCGCGTACTTCCAGCAGGGCGGCCATCAGTACCTCACCCTCGGGTCGATGACGGCGTACAGGAGGTCGACGACGAGGTTGGCGACGACGATGAAGAAGGCGGCGAGCAGGGTGACCCCGAGGACGACCGGCTGGTCCGAGCTGACCAGCGCCCCGTAGAACAGCCGCCCGATGCCCGGCAGTCCGAAGATGGACTCGGTGATGACGGCGCCGGCGAGCAGCGCGCCGAGGTCCATGCCGAAGATGGTGAGGATGGGGGTCATCCCGGAGCGCAGGCCGTGTTTGACGACGACGGTGCGTTCGGGCATGCCCTTGGCGCGGGCGGTACGGATGTACGGCTCGGCCATGGCTTCGATCATGGAGCCGCGGCTCTGCCGGGCGTACATGGCCGCGTAGAGCAGGGCGAGCGCGGTCCAGGGCAGCAGCAGGTTGGCGGCCCAGGCGAGCGGATCGTCGGTGAAGGCCTGGTAGGTGGGGTAGGGCAGCAGCCCGGCGACCCGAATGACCCCGTAGATGAGCATCACGGAGGTGAAGTAGACGGGCAGCGAGGCGGCGGCGACCGCGCCGACCATCAGTGCCTTGTCGGTGACGGTGTCCTTGCGCAGGGCCGCGGCGACCCCGGCGCCGAGGCCGAGGACGAGCCACAGCGCAGCGGCGCCGAGGGCGAGGGAGGCGGAGACCGGGAGGCGGTCCATGAGCAGGTCCCACACGGGCAGGGAGTTCTCGTACGAGTAGCCCAGGCACGGGAAGTCGCACTGGACGGCGTACTGGCCGCTGCCGAGGGTGCGGCCGGTGAAGATCCCGGTGAGGAAGTCGGTGAACTGCCGCCACACCGGCTGGTCGAGGCCGAGGTACTCGCGTACGTCGGCCAGCCGTTCGGCGCTGCAGGTCTTGCCGCAGGCGGCCGCGGCCGGGTCGGAGGGCAGCACGTAGAAGATGAGGAAGGTGACGGCGGCGATGGCGAGCAGGACGCCCGCGAGGGCGAGCAGCCGGCGCGCGAGGTAGATGATCACGTGCGACCGCCCCTCGGGTCGAGGATGTCGCGCAGGGCGTCGCCGAGCAGGGTGAAGGCGAGGACCGCGAGGAAGAGGAAGGTGCTCGGGATGACGAAGTACATGGGGTCGGTCTCGTAGAAGGCCACGGACTCGGCGATCATCTGGCCCCAGGAGGGGGTGGGCGGGCGCACGCCCACGCCGAGGTAGCTGAGCGCGGCCTCGGTGCTGATCATGCCGGGGATGAGCAGGGTGGTGTAGGCGATGACCGGGCCGGAGACACCCGGGAGGACGTCCCGGGTCAGGATCCGCCAGGAGCTCGCGCCGCCGACGCGGGCGGCGTCGACGTACTCGCGGTGTTTGAGGGAGAGGGTCTGGCCGCGGACGACGCGGGCGACGCCGGGCCAGCCGAAGACGCCGATGACGGCGGTCATGAGCACGATCCGGTTGACGTCCTTCGCCACCGACAGCATCGCGATCATGAAGATGAGGGAGGGGAAGGACATGGTCAGGTCCATGAGGCGGGACAGGACCGTGTCGGTACGGCCGCCGAAGTAGCCGGCGGCGATCCCGGCGGCGGTTCCCGCGACGACGACGATGGCGGTGGCGGCGAAGGCGATGAGGAGGGAGACCTGGGCGCCGTGGACGACGCGGGCGAACAGGTCGCGGCCGGTGACGGGTTCGACCCCGAGCCAGTGCTCGGGGCTGATCCCGCCGAGCGCGCCGAGGGGCTGGCCGCCGAGGTAGGGGTCGATGGCGGTCTTGTCGAACTCCTCGGGGGACCAGCCGCCGAGCGCGCCCAGCCAGGGGGCGGTGACGGCCATCAGGACGAAGAGGAGGACGACGCAGAGGCTGACGCGGACGGCGGGGCGGCGGCGCAGCTCCCGCCGGGCGAGCTGCCAGGGGCTGCTGCCGGTGGCTGCCGCTGCGGGCCCGTCCTCGGCGGCGCCGGGGCCAGGCGCCCCGCCCGGATCCGGAGCCGGGGCCGTGCGGCCGTCGGCGCCGGGTGCGGTGGTGGTCATGGTGTCGTGGGCTCCCTCTTCCTCAGCCCTGGCTCTTCGAGGGGTCCTTGAGGCCGACGGTGCCGTAGTCGATGGTGCCGGTCCACACGGGGTGGCCGTAGGCACCCGCGATGTTGGGGCCGACCAGCAGCGGCTTGCGCTCCAGCAGGACCGGGACGGACGGCGACTTCTTCATGAGCTCCGCGTCCAGGTCGATCCAGGCCTGGTTGGCCTGCTTGGCGTCGGCCATGGCGTTGATCTCGTCGATCCGCTTCATGGTCGCCTCGTCGCGGAACTGGCTGTAGTTGCCCTGGTTGCCCTTGTCCTTGATGGTCCGTCCGTCGAAGACGAAGGGGATCCAGGTGGAGCCGGAGGGGTAGTCGGGGCACCAGCCGGTGAGGGTCATGTCGGGGGTGGTGGAAAGGTCGCCGATGACGTCGTAGTACGCGCCGGGGTCGACGGTGTCGATGACGACCTCGATGCCCACGCGGGACAGGCCCTGCTGGACGGCCTCGGCCTTGCCCTTGTCGCCGGTGGAGACGGCGAGGGAGACCTTCAGGCTCTCCTTTCCGGCGGCCTTGAGGAGTTCCTTGGCCTTGGCCGGGTCGCCCGCCGGGGGGATCTTCAGGGTGTCGGCCTGCTTGCCGCCGGAGAGCGCCGGGGGCAAGTAGGCGGTGGCCACCTCGTTGAGGGCCGGGCCGCCACCCGCGGTGATCACGGCCTCCTTGTCGACGGCGTACTGGAGGGCCTCGCGGACCTTCGGGTCGTTGAAGGGGGCGCGGGAGTTGTTCAGGTGGAGCATCTCCGTACAGCCCTGGGACTCGGCGAGCAGGCGCGCCTTGACCTCCGGCTTCGGCAGTACCTTGGGGGCGCTCTCGGGGCGCATGTCGGCGTACTGGACGGCGGAGGCGTCGGCGCCCTCACCGGCGATGATGCGGTCGTCGATCTGGCCGCCCTTGAGGCCCATGACCACGACGAACTTGTCGGGGTAGGCCTTCCTTACGGTGTCGGTCTTCGGGTCCCAGTGCTCGTTGCGGACGAGGACGAGCTTCTTGTCGCGGTCGTACGACTCGATCTTGTACGGGCCGGAGGAGAACGGACGGGCGTCGTACTGGGTGCCCTTCTCCTGGGACTGCGGGACCGGGGCGAAGGTGGGGAGGGTGGCCGTGGCGGAGAACTCGGCGACCGGACGCTTGAGTTCGAAGACGATGGTGTGGTCGTCGGGGGTCTTGACGGAGTCGAGGTGCTGCCCCTGGAGCGGGCCCTTGTAGCCCTCGCCGCCGACCAGGTACTGGGCGGCGTAGTCGGGGCCGCCGGTGAGGTCGGGGGCGAAGGAGCGCTCGACGTTGTACTTGATGTCCTGCGCCTTGATCGGGGAGCCGTCCTCGTACTTCACGCCCTCCTTGAGGGTGAAGGTCCAGGTCTTGCCGCCGTTGGAGGGGGTGCCGAGGTCGGTGGCGAGGTCGGGGACGAGCTCGCTGCCGGCCTTGCCGGGCTCGGCCTTGAAGGTGACGAGCGTGCGGTAGAGGAGGCGGGTGCCGAAGTCCATCGTCGGCATCGTCCAGTTGCGGGCGGGGTCGAGGTGGGAGAAGTCCTGGTTGGACAGCACGGTCAGGGTCCCGCCCTTGACCGGGGTTCCGCCGAGGACCTTGCCGTCGTTGCCGGCGGCGGGGTTGCTCGCGCCGGCGCCGGATGAGCCCTTCTTGGGGTCGGAGCAGCCCGAGGCACCGAGTGCGAGTGACGCCACCAGGGCGGTGGCGAGGGCGAGTTGGGTGCGCTTGGTCATGGGTCACTCCAGTGAAGGGCCGCGCTCTATGATGTGACCGGTAACATAGTAATGTGAAATTGTACTGACAAGAGGCTGGCGTCGCCGTTATCCAGCCGTATCCAAATCCGGCCCCTCAAAAGTGAGTTGGCGCCGCCGGGCAGCCCGAGTGCGGCGACTGCCGAACGGCGCGCAGCGCCAGGCGGTCGAGGGCCGTCGACCCGTCACCACGTGGCGCTGCGCGTCACGACGAACGGCCGGAGCGGCACCCGCTCCCGCCGGGGATCAGCTCAGCGCGGCGCACCGGCCGACTGCTTTTCCTTGCGCTTGCTCAGCGCCGGATGGAAGTTGCTGTTCGTCACACAGCCGAGGTTCTGGTAGATCCTGTCGTTCGTCTTCGGGTCGATGCCGACGAGGTGGTACTGGCAGGCCCCCTCGATGAACCTGGCTTCGATGCCGCCGGGGAAGTCGATCTCCTTGTTCCACAGGTACTGCGACTGGAGGCCCGTCTGCCGTGCGGTGGCGTTGATGTCGATCCCGCCGGGAGCCTGGATCGCGTAGACCCAGCCGTCGTTCCCGCCGCCCGTGGCGAATTCCTGCGCCACCCACCGCTCGCAACTGGTGCTCACGTGCGCGGCGTTCTGCTGCCTGCTTCCCCCGACGATCCACTGCGCCAGCGGGGTGAGGTCCGTGCCCCGCGGGGCGAAGCCGTTGGCGAAGATCGTTTGGGGGGGCCGCGTATCTCCCCGCCACAGCGTGTTCCCGTCGTGCCGCCAGTACCAGCCCTCGCTCACCGCGGCGAGGTCCACCTCCGGCCGGAGACCGGGGTCCGTCGTGGTCTGCAGCCACTCCGACGCATGGTAGGCGCCGGTCGGGCCGCAGGGGCCGGTATCACGGATCTGCTGCGGGGTGCCCGGGTACGGATCCGCCGCGGCGCCGGCGGGCGAGCCGAACGCCAACGAGACGGTGACCAGGACAGTGGTGGAAGCGATCCGAAACGCAGTCTTCAACACAGTCGGCACAACCCATCGCTCGGTGCGCAGGACGCTGTGTTGATAGACGGATTCCGGGCGGAATCAACCTCCGTTCACGGCCGTCACCCGCAGGCACCAGGAGACCCACCCGCCCGGCGCACCCTCCCCCCTACCGGTCCGGACAGCCCTAGACGCCCGACCCCAGGCCTCCCGGGGTGCGGCCGACCGGCTCGTCCCGACCCTGGGCCCAGAGCGAGCGGACGTGACCCAGGTGACGGACCATGCAGGCTTCCGCCGCCTCCGCGTCGCCGGCGATCATCAGGTCCAGCAGCTCGATGTGCTCCTCGGCGGAGGAGACCAGCTTCCCGGCCTCGTCCAGGCCCGTCAGTCCGTACAGGCGCGAGCGCTTGCGCAGGTCGCCGACCGTTTCGACCAGCCGGTCGTTGCCGGCCAGGGCGAGCAGGGAGAGGTGGAAGCGGCGGTCCGCCTCCAGGTAGCCGATGAGGTTGTGCTCGCGGGCGCTGGTGACGATCTCCTCCGCGATGGGCCGCAGGGCCTCCAGCTGCTCCGTCGTGGCGATCTTCGTGATCCGGCCGATGGTCGGCACCTCGATCATCGTGCGCAGTTCGGTGTACTGGTCCAGGTCGCGCTCGCTGACCTCGGTGATCCGGAATCCCTTGTTGCGGACGGGTTCCACCAGGCCCTCGCGGGCCAGGTCGAGCATCGCCTCGCGGACGGGTGTGGCGGAGACCCCGAGTTCGGCGGCGAGGCCGGGTGCCGAGTAGACGCTGCCGGGGCGCAGTTCGCCCGCTATCAGGGCTGCTCGAAGGGCGTGGCCGACCTGGTCGCGGAGCCGTTCCTGGGCCTTGATGAGACTGTGCTGCTTCAGGTCACCCATTGCTCTTCCTCCGAACCGGCCGTGCACCACCAAGTGCAGAGGAACAGCGTACAATGTCACGTTGCGCTTATCCCCCGAGCGGTGGTGGCTCCCGCGGCGCGAAACATCGCCACCGCCACAGCGAGATCTTCCCAGGCCATGCCCACGCTCTTGAAGAGCTGTGGACAACCCGCCGGTCCGGCCGCCGGCATCCGGCCCGCCACCAGGTCGGCCAGGGTGCCGCTGATATGACCGGGCCCGATCGTCCCCTCCGCCTCCGGCACCAGCAGGTCCCCCGCCTCGCGCAGTGCCGCCGCCCGCGACTCCACGTACACCGCCGCCCGCCGCACCAGGGCGGTGTCGGTCTCCCGGGCGTTCGGCTCGTGGGAGCCGACGGCCACGACCGTCGCGTCCGGCGCCACCAGCCGCCCGTCGAAGAGGGGTTCGCGGGCCGTGGTGCAGCAGAGCACCAGGTCCGCGTCCGCCACGTCCGCCGGGGTTCCCGTACGCGCCGGGACCCCCAGGGCGCGGGCGTGCGCCGCCAGCTCCTCGCCGGCCACGGGGTTGCGGGCCACGACCACCGCCTGCGCCAACTCCCGTACCTCCCGTACCGCTTCGAGATGCCCGTACGCCTGCGGTCCGGTGCCAAAGAGCACCAGCCGCAGTGGTCGCCCCGCCGGGGCCAGGTGGCGCAGGGCGAGCGCCGAGACCGCCGGGGTGCGCAGGGCGGTCAGCGCCGCGCCGTCGAACAGGGCCAGCGGGCACAGCGTCGGGCCGTCCAGCAGCAGGTAGGAGCCGGTGATCCGGGGCAGGCCCAGGGCCACGTTGCCGGGTGCCACACCGGCTATCTTCACCCCGGCGTACGCCCCCGTCGCGGCCGGCATCAGCAGCAGCTCGCCGCCGGGCACCGGCAGGGCCGTGCGCTGCGGGCAGGTCTCCGGGTCCAGCCCGGCCCGCAGGGCGTCGGCCAGTGCGTCGGCGGCCCGGGCCGGGGTGAGCAGTGCGGCCGTCTCCTCGGGCCCGAACTGCGGGATCACAGGAGGAATCCGGCGCCGAGGGCATCCTGCGGATCGCGGACGAAAGTGTGCTCGCCGGTGCGGTACGCCGTGCCGGTGACCTCGGTGACGAGGCCGTCGCGGGAGGCCCCCGGCAGGGCGCGGCCCGTGAAGACCGTGCCCACCACCGACTCGTGGAGCAGGTCCTCGCCCGCCCCGAGCCGCCCGTCCTCGACGAGCAGCGCCAGCCGGGCCGAGGTTCCGGACCCGCAGGGCGAGCGGTCGATCTGCCCGTCGGCGAACACGGTGACGTTGCGCTGGTGCGGCCCGAACGGCGTGTCGGGCAGCTCCTCGTGGAGGACCACCCCGTAGACGCCGGAGAGCAGCGGGCCGCCGGGGTGCCAGGTCCCGGGGTGCGAGGCCAGTGCCGCCCGGATCTCCTGCCCGGCGCGGACGAGTTCGGGCAGCGCGGCCCGGGTGACCTCCAGGCCGAGATCGCGGGCGGCGACGGACGCGTAGCAGGCGCCGGCGTGCGCGAGGTCGACTTCCGCCATGCCGAGGGTGGTCGCCACCGGCACCTTGCGGGCGCCGACCCGGGCCGGGACGTTGCGGAAGGTGACGCCGGTGGTGCGGCCTGCGTTGCGGTGCACGGTCGCGGTGACCCGGCCCGACGGGACGTCGATCCGCACCTGGACGTCGCCGTCGTCGGGCGCGGCGACACGGCCGCTCGCCACGGCCCAGGCGCCGAGCGCCATCGTGCCGTGGCCGCA
This sequence comes from Streptomyces sp. NBC_00597, assembly GCF_041431095.1. Classification (GTDB taxonomy): domain Bacteria; phylum Actinomycetota; class Actinomycetes; order Streptomycetales; family Streptomycetaceae; genus Streptomyces. Next base: position 322,371 of record NZ_CP107757.1, on the reverse strand, counting down.
GGCGGTGGAGTAGCCGTCCTTGTGCCAGAACAGCACGCCGAAGTGGGCGCCGTCGTCGTCCGGGGGCACGACGAACCCGCCGTACATCCCGGCGTGCCCGCGCGGCTCCTGTACGAGGAGGCGCCGTACGTCGTCCAGCGGACTCCGGCGCGGCGCCGTCCCGGAGCCCCCGGGGCCGATGGCGGTGGCGCAGCGCTCGGCGACGGTGTCCCCGGGCACGGGCGGCAGGCCGGCGGCGACGACGTCGACGATCCGGAAGGGCTCCCCGGCCGTGTGGTAGTCCACGGTGCGAACGGCTGCGGCGGTCACAGGAGGAAACCTCCGGGGAAGGGGTCGGACGGGTCGAGGAAGTACTGGGCGGTGCCGGTGATCCACGCCCGCCCGGTGACGGTGGGGATGACGGCCGGGCGTCCGCCGACCGTCGTCCGCCCGATCAACCGCCCGGTGAACTCGGTGCCGATGAAGGACTCGTTGACGAAGTCCGCGCCGAGCTCCAGGAGGCCGCGGGCGTGCAGCTGGGCCATGCGCGCGCTGGTTCCCGTACCGCAGGGCGAGCGGTCGAACCAGCCCGGGTGGATGGCCATGGCGTGCCGGGAGCGGCGGGCGTCGGAGCCGGGGGCGGCGAGGTAGACGTGCTTGACCCCGGCGATGGACGGGTTCTCGGGGTGGACGGGCCGGTCGCCGGAGGCGTTGATCGCGTCCATGACGGCGAGTCCGGCGGCGACCAGGTCGTCCTTGCGGGCCCGGTCGAAGGGGAGTCCGAGGGAGTCGAGTTCGACGAAGGCGTAGAAGTTCCCGCCGTAGGCGAGGTCGTAGGTGACCGTGCCGTGGCCGGGGACCTCGGCCTTCAGGTCGAGCCCGACGCAGAAGGAGGGGACGTTGGTGAAGGTGACGGCGGTCGCCGCCCCGTCCTCGACCCGGACGTCGACGCTCACCAGCCCGGCCGGGGTGTCGAGCCGGACGGTGGTGACCGGCTCGACGACCTCCACCATGCCCGTTTCGACGAGGACGGTGGCGACCCCGATGGTCCCGTGCCCGCACATCGGGAGCAGGCCCGACACCTCGATGTACAGCACGCCGAAGTCGGCGTCGGGCCGGGTGGGGGGTTGGAGGACGGCGCCGCTCATCGCGGAGTGGCCGCGCGGCTCGTACATGAGCAGGGTGCGGACGTGGTCCATGTGCTCGATGAAGTGGAGCCGCTTCTCGGCCATGGTGGCGCCGGGGACCACCCCGACGCCCCCGGTGATCACCCGGGTCGGCATGCCCTCGGTGTGCGAGTCCACCGCGTGGTAGATGTGGCGCGTACGCATGGGGTCCCCCGGCTGGTTAGTTGAGGCCCTCGGCGAGCGCCTTCTCGGTGGCGGCGCGGACGGCCGCCTCGGTCTCCCCGGTGAGCGGGAAGCGGGGCGGGCGGGTGGCGCCGCCGGGGCGTCCCGCGAGGTCCATGGAGAGCTTGATGGCCTGGACGAACTCGGTCTTGGAGTCCCAGCGCAGCAGCGGGTGCAGCGACTTGTACAGCGGCAGCGCGGTGGCGACGTCGCCGGCGACGGCGGCCCGGTAGAGCTCGGCGCAGGAGCGCGGCAGGGCGTTGGGGTAGCCGGCGATCCAGCCGACCGCGCCGGCGAGGGCGAGTTCGAGGAGGACGTCGTCGGCACCGATGAGCAGGTCGAGGCCCGGGGCGAGTTCGGCGATCTCGTAGGCGCGGCGGACGTCCCCGCTGAACTCCTTGACGGCGACGATGCTGCCGTCGCCGTGCAGGCGGGCGAGCAGGGCGGGCGTCAGGTCCACTTTGGTGTCGATGGGGTTGTTGTACGCGACGACGGGCAGCCCGGCACGGGCGACCTCGGCGTAGTGGGCCCGTACGGTCTCCTCGTCGGCCCGGAACGCGTTGGGCGGCAGCAGGAGTACGGAGCCGGCCCCGGCCTCGGCGGCCTGGTCGGCCCAGCGGCGGGCTTCGGCGCTGCCGTAGGCGGCGACGCCGGGCATGACGCGCGAGCCGTCGCCGGCCGCCTCGACGGCGGTGCGCACGACGCGGGCCCGCTCCGCCTCGGTGAGGGTCTGGTACTCGCCGAGGGAGCCGTTGGGGACCACGCCGTCACAGCCGTTGGCGATGAGCCAGGCGACGTGCTCGGCGTAGGCGTCGTGGTCGACGCTGAGGTCCTCGCGCAGGGGCAGGGCGGTGGCGACCATGATGCCGTGCCAGGGGCGGGTGCGGGGCGGGGTGGGCGCGGGGGTGTGCGCGTGCGTCATGAGAGAGCTCCCTAGAGTGGTGTGTGACATTTTACTAGTGGGTGTGAGGGGCCACAAGGGGCCGGGCCGGGCGGATCAGCCGTCCGCCGGGGGCAGTTCGGCGAGGTGGCGCAGCGGAACCGGGCAGGACAGCGGCCTCCGGTCGGGCGCGCCGCCCGGGGACGCCGCCGCGGATTCCCCGGCCAGGGCGGCGACGGCGGGGCCGCACATGCGGCCCTGGCACCAACCCATGCCGCAGCGGGTGAGGAGTTTGACCGTACGGGCGTCCCGCGCGCCGAGGTCGGCAACGGCCTCCCGGATCCGGCCGGCCGGAACCTCCTCGCAGCGGCACACGTCGGTGTCGTCGCGGAGCCAGCCGGTCCAGCCGTCGCCCGGACGGTGGGCCGCACCCATCGCCTCGGCGAAGGCGCGCAGCCGGGCGCGGCGGCGGACCAGGGCGGCCGGGGCGGGGCCACCGGCCCGACCCGCGGCCGCGTGGGCGGCGATCGCGTGGGCGGCGATCTCCCCTTCCAGCAGGGCGAGCTGGGCACCGCCGATGCCGCCGGTCTCACCCGCGGACCAGATCCCGGGGACGGACGTCCGCTGTTCGGCGTCCAGCACCAGGGCGGCGGTGCCGTCGGCACTGCTGCGGGTGGCGCAGCCCAGGCCGGTCGCCAGCTCCAGCTGGGGCACGAGGCCGTGTCCCACGGCGACGGCGTCGCAGGGGATCCGGCGGGCGGTGCCGGGCACGGGCCGCCAGTCCCGGTCAAGGCGGGCGACGGTGACGGCCTCGACCCGGCCGGTGCCGTGGGCCTCGGTCACGGCGTGCCGGGTGAGCAGCCGGACGTGCCGGTGCAGCAGGGCGCTGCCGTACGTGGCGGCCTCGGCGAGCTTGCCGGGATTGCGCAGCAGGGCGGGGACGTGGCCGGCGTAACCGGAGTACCCGGCGGCTTCGACGACGGCCGGCACCCGGGCCCCGGCGGCCGCGAGCGACCCGGCGACGGCGAGCAGCAGCGGACCGCTCCCCGCCACGACGACCCGCTCGCCCGGCAGTACGAGCCCGCCCTTGAGCATGGCCTGGGCCCCGCCGGCCCCGACCACTCCGGGCAGGGTCCAGCCGGGGAAGGGCAGTTGCCGCTCGTACGAGCCGGTGGCGAGCAGGACGGCCCGGGCGTGCAGGGTCGCCGCCTCCTCCTCGGGGCCGGCGACGGCGTGCAGCGTCCAGACACCGCCGCCGCCCGGGACCACGGTCCAGACGTGGTGGCCCGGAAGGTACGTGATCCGGCCCGCCTCCACGTGGGCCCGCAGGCCGGCCTCGCGCGAGGCGAAGGCGGCCCACCCGTGGTGCAGGGCCTCGGGACGGTCCGCCCCGAGCCCCGGCGCGGGATGGCGGTAGTACTGGCCTCCGGGACGCTCCCCCGCATCCAGGAGGACGACCCGCAGCCCGAGCCCGGCGGCCGTGACGGCGGCGGCGAGCCCGGCGGGGCCCGCGCCGACGACCGCGAGGTCGGGCGCAGCAGCGTCAGACGCCGAGCTCGGCATGGCCGGTTCCCTCCTGGGTGGTGACCCGGTCCCCGGGGCGGGCGGGGACGAGGCAGGCCCGCTGGTTCGGGCGGCCGTTGACGGTGACGAGGCAGTCGTAGCAGCTGCCGATCCCGCAGAACGCCCCGCGCGGGGCGCCGCCTTCGCGGGTGGTCCGCCAGGCGAGGATCCCGGCGCCCCACAGCACGGCGGCGATGCTCTGCCCCGCCTGGGCGGTGAGTTCGCGCCCGTCGAAACGCAGCACGTACGTGGCGGTGGGGGCTCCGCCGACGAGGGTACGCGGGGTCCGACTCATCGACCGTTCTCCTTCGACGTGGTACGTGTGCGGCTGCGCCGCATCGGGCTCCGCCCGCAACCCGGCGCGTGTGGAGCGCGGGTCCGGGCAGAGCCCGGTGAACGGGAGGAGGACGGGTGGGGGAACCGTTCCCCGCGGCGGCGGGCGTCCGGGCGCGGGGCGGTCATCGGGCCGGCTCCGGGGGGAAGCGGTCCGGGCGGAACGGCTCCGGCGGCAGCGGGGGTTCGGCCCCCGTCAGCGCGGCAGCGATCAGCAGGCCCGTGGCCGGGGCCAGGCCGATGCCCGCCCCCTCGTGGCCGCAGGCGTGCAGCAGCCCCGGGGCCCGGGGGTCCGGGCCGATCGCCGGAAGGTGGTCGGGGAGGTACGGCCGGAAACCGTGGTAGGTCCGCAGCACGCGCACGTCCCGCAGGACGGGGAACAGCGCCGCCGCCTGCGCGGCGAGCCTGCGCAGGGCCTCCACCGACAGGGAGCGGTCGAAGCCGACGCGCTCCCGGGTCGCCCCGATCAGGACCGGCCCCGACGGGGTGCCCTCGACCACCGCCGAAGACTGGAGGGCTGCCGAGCCGCTGGCGACGTCGGCGATGTAGTCGGCGGCGTAGACCTTGTGCCGGACCACCCGCGGCAGCGGTTCCGTCACCAGGACGAACCCTCGGCGCGGGAGCACCGGGAGGGACACCCCGGCCAGTTCTGCGATGCGGCCGCCCCAGGTGCCGGCCGCGTTCACCACCGCGGGTGCGAGTAGTTCGCGCCGCGCGGTCCGCACCCCGCGCACCGCGCCGGACCCGTCGGGTGCGCGGAGGACCGCGGTCACCTCCTCGCCGAGGTGCACCTGCGCGCCCGACGCGGCCAGCAGTCTGGCCGCCGCCTGGGCCGGCTGGACCTGGGAGTCCTGCGGGTAGAGGAATCCGCCCGCGGGTCCCGGGGCCAAGTGGGGCTCCAGGGTGCGGAGGTCGTCGGCTCCCGCCTCGACGGCTTCGACCCCGGCGGCGCGCTGGCCCTCGGCGAAGGCCCGCAGCGCCTTGAGCGAAGCCCCGTCCGGGGCGACGACGAGGCCGCCCTTGGCCTCGTACTCGATCTCCCGCGGGAGGACGGCGGCGAGTTCGCGCCACAGGCCGGCCGACAGCAGGGCCAGGTCGAGCTCCGGGCCCGCCTCCTTGTCGGAGACGAGCAGGTTGCCCTCCCCGGCTCCCGTCGTCCCGCCCGCGACGGGACCGCGGTCGACGACGGCCACGGAGAGTCCGGAGCGGGCCGCGTAGTACGCGATCGCGGCTCCGACGACGCCGGCGCCGATGATCACGACGTCCAGGGGATGTCTCTTGGGCACGGCAGTAATATGTCACATTCTTTAGTCGGTGCCTAGGCTCGTCCGGCCCGGCCTGCGGTCCGGTCCGCGGACCGGACCGCGGGCCGGCCCCTCCCCCCGTTCGGAAGGGACCGGCCCGGTCTGCGGATCAGCTGCGCAGCGGTCCCTCACAGCTGTAACTCGACGTCCCCGCCACGTGGTTGGTCCAGATCTCCACGGGACCGAAAGAACAGTTCATGTCGGCCAGGTTGTTGGAGGCAGCGCCCGCCCGGTCGAGGATGAAGTAGTCCACGGTCTCCGACATGTCCTTGAAGTTCTGGTCGTCACTGCGCCAGTTCTTCAGGTTCGCGGTGATCCGGCCGGTACAGGTGAACCGGCGCTTGCCCGGGTCCCCGTTCTCCACGCAGTCCGGGGTGTTGTACGTGGCCGCCGCGAAGGTCGACTTCACGTTCGCCAGCGCGGAGTCGCGCAGCTTGTCGTTGGCCGTGAAGGTGGTGTTCGGCACGTAGAGCTGGTCGACCTTGGCGATCTGCGCGTCCAGGAAGCGGTCGTAGTCGCGCTGGAGGTAGGTGTCCGCACCCATCCGGTGGCGCCAGGAGTCGTACGCCGCGACGTCGTTGTTGCGCAGGTGGGTGTACATCTCGCGCAGCAGCGTGGGCTTCTCGGTCCACAGGAACTCGAAGAAGGTGCCCGCGTAGTTGTAGAAGCGGAAGCCGTCGCCTTCGTACGTGGCGTTCAGCAGCTGCTCGACCGACATGCGCGGGCCGCCGCCGGCGGTGTCGCTGATGATGCCCTTGACCAGGGACTTGCGGACGGCGATGCCGTTGTCGCGGGTGGCGCCGTCGAAGAACTCGGCGGTGCCCTCGTCCATGGCGGTCGTGCGGTCGCCCTCGTACCAGGGGCCCTCGCCGAAGAACCCGGGGACGGCGAACCGGCCGTTGAGGTAGTGCGTGTACTCGTGGCGGAAGAGCTCTTCGAGGGTGAGGGAGGAGTCCTGCGGGACGCGCCGCTGGTACGTGTAGAAAGTGGCGCCGTTCTCGATGTACATGCCGCCGTTCTCGGTGCCGTAGCCGTACAGCATCGTCTGGTAGGTCACGTAGTCGGCGCGGGAGGCGTACAGGGTGATGTTCAGCGTGGTGTTGGGGTCGCCGGCCAGCGGCTGGTCGGTCCCGATGACCCGGTGGAACTGCGTCTTGACCTGCTTGCTCGCGTAGTAGAGCTGGTCGACGGTGGCCCGGTCGAGGGCCGTGCGGACCTTGATGGCGCCGTTGTCGTAGCTGTAGGTGTTCGGGAAGAGCATCTTCTCGATGTCCTCCTTGCACACCCCGTACGGCTTGCACGCCTCGTAGGTGTTCAGCCAGGAGACGATCTTGGCCCACTGCTCGCTGCCGCTGCCCCACCCGGTCTTGACCGGCTCCAGGAGACCGCCGAGGTCGGCGGTGACCTGGTCGCGCAGGCCGTCGATCTGGCCGAAGCGGCCGTACTCTCCGAGCGCGTCGCGGGCCGCCCAGGCGTTCGCGGTGCCCTTCAGGTGGGTGTATCCGGCAAAGGCCTTGAAGGCGGCGCGGTAGGCGGGATCGGCCTTGGCCGCGGCGTGGAAGGCGGAGTCCTGGTTGCCCGGGTACACGCCGAGGTAGTTGACGGTGAGGGCGGCGAGGACCGCGCCGCCCCAGGCCGCATCGCCGCTGGTCGCGGGGTGTGAGGCGTCCAGGGTGGGCAGGACCTTCTTGATGAGGCCGAGCTGGCGCTGGCGCATGCCGGGCCCGGTGGAGTAGAGCGCCTCGCGCAGGGTCCGGGCGTTGGACGCGGTGGCGTCGAAGGTGTGCGCGGCGTCGCCGAAGTCGGCGACGGCCCGGCTCATGGCGTCGACGGTCGCGGCGTCGGTGAGGTCGATCTCGGAGCGCGAGAAGTCGTGGTACACGGCCGCGTGCAGGAAGGTGAACATCTCCTCCAGGTGCGAGGAGCCCCGGCCGTCGTGGGCTGCGGCCAGGCCGGATATCCGGCGGGAGACGGCCTGGACGTGCGCGTCGGACATGACGGGCGCCAGCCGGGCGTCCCAGGTCCAGATCAGCCCGCGCAGGCAGCCGTCGGCGGTGACGGCCGGGTCGGCCAGGAAGTCGGCGAACTGCTCGGGGCTGAGGCCCGTGATCCCGTCGAGGGTGCAGGGGACGCCCGCGGCGACGCTCCGCGCGGTGGGGGCGGCCTGGGCGGCGGCGAGTTCGCGGCTCTTCTCGGCGCGCTCCGTGCGCCCGGTGAGGGCGGCGGCGGGGGCGGCCCCGGGGATGCGGCCGTCCGCGGCCAGACCGCCGGGAGCCTGGGCCGGCGCCGGCTTGGCCTCCTTGGGCGCGGCGAGGTGGTCGACCTGGTCGAACGGGTTCGCGCCGGGCGCGCCGGAGGCGAAGGTGCCGGGCACGGCGGCGGTGGCGGGTGCGGCCGCGGGTGCCCGGTCGGCGGTCTGGGACACGGCCTGGCCCGCGGAGGCGAGCAGCGTCACCGCGACGGCGGCGGAGAGGAGAGACGTACGCACAGCTCTGTGCTGAGACACCAAAGACTCCTGGATGGGAAGGGAGGTGGGGGAAGTGGTGCGTGAACTGCCCTGCGTCACACGGCGTTTGACGGGGATTAACGTGCCGCGATGTGAGCTGTAACATAGTAATGTGAAATTGCACTGACAAGACCTGTGCGCCCACCAGTTCGCATCTTCTTGAGGGAGCCCTCATGACCGACACCCCCTCCCCCGCGGCAACGAGCCCCGTCTCCCGCCTCAACATCGGCAGCCACGACCTGCCGGTATCGCCGGAGTTGTCACGGTTCATGGCGGCCGACTGGGCGCCGTCCCCCCTCCCCGATGCCGCGCGGGTCTCCGCGTACGAGCTCACCCCGGCCCGGCGCGCCCGGCTCTCGGCGCGCTTCCCGGGCGAGCGGCTGATCATCCCGGCAGGCGAGCTCAAGGTGCGCTCCAACGACTGCGACCACCGCTTCCGCCCGCACAGCGCATACGCCTGGCTGACCGGATTGACGGGCGAGGACCAGGTGGGCCACGTCCTCGTACTGGAGCCCTCGGGCCCGCAGGGCCACGAGGCCGTACTCCACCTGCGCCCCCGCTCGCCGCGCGCGGACGGCAACGAGGAGTTCTACCGGGACCGCCGGTACGGGGAGTTCTGGGTCGGCCGCCGCCCCGACCTGGCCGAGGCCGAGCGCCTCACCGGCCTGCGCTGCGCCCACCTGGACGCCCTCGGCTCACCGAGCGGCCGCAATGCCGCGACCGACACGGAACTGGCCGCCGTCCTCTCCGAGTTGCGCCTGGTGAAGGACGCCTGGGAGGTCGGCCAGCTCCAACTCGCCGTCGACCACACGGCCGCCGGCTTCGAAGACGTGGTACGGGCACTGCCGCGCGCACTGGCGCACCCCCGGGGCGAGCGGTGGATCGAGGGGGTGTTCGGCCTGCGTGCCCGGGCGGAGGGCAACGGCACCGGGTACGAGACGATCGCGGCGTCGGGCGCGCACGCGTGCGTCCTGCACTGGATCCGCAACGACGGCCCGCTCGACCGCAACAATCTGCTGCTCCTGGACGCGGGCGTGGAGACCGACAGCCTCTACACGGCGGACATCACGCGCACCCTCCCGCTGTCGGGGCGCTTCTCCCCCGTCCAACGGCAGGTCTACGAACTGGTGCTGGCGGCGCAGGACGCGGGCATGGCCGCGCTGCGGCCGGGCGCGAGCTTCCGGGACTTCCACCGGGCCGGGATGCGGGTGATCGCGGAGGGCCTGGCCGAGTGGGGCGTCCTGAAGGACGCGCGGGGCGACCTGCACCGCCGGTACACGCTGTGCAGCAGCGGGCACATGCTGGGCCTGGACGTCCACGACTGCGCGAAGGCGCGCGCGGAAACCTACCTGGACGGGGTCCTGGAGGAGGGACAGGTCCTGACGGTCGAGCCGGGCCTCTACCTCCAGCCGGACGACGAGACCCTGCCGCCGGAGCTGCGGGGCATCGGCGTCCGCATCGAGGACGACCTGGTCGTCACGGCAACGGGCGCCCGACTGATGTCGGGCGCCCTGCCCCGCACGGTCGCGGGGATCGAGGAGTGGATGGGGACCCTGCTGGAGGGCCGCTGACGCCGGGGGGCCGGCGGGCGGCCACGGCGCGGGGCCGGTGACCGGTCAGGCCGCGGGGCTAGTGGCCACCGCCCCCGCCGCCTCCACCATTGCCGCCGCCTCCACCGTCGCCGCCCCCGCCGCCTCCACCATTGCCGCCGCCTCCACCGTCGCCGCCCCCGCCGCCACCGTTGCCGCCGCCTCCACCGTCGCCGCCGCCTCCACTGCGGCCTCCGCCGTCGCCGCCCCCACCGCCGCCGCCGTATCCGCCGCCGCCACCGTTGTCGTGGCCGCTGCCACCGCCGTTGTCGTGGCCACCGGATCCGTTGTCGTTCCGGCCGTTGTCGTGGCCGCTGTTCCAGTTGTCACTGTTGCGGTTGTCGTGGCTGAAGCGTCCGTCGTCCCGGTTGTTGTTCCAGTTGTTGTTCCAGTTGGCGTTGTCGTGGCGGCCGTTCCGGGCGTCGACATCCCGGCACCAGCTGGGACGGTCGTTCCAGTTGTGCCAGCGGGAGGAGTCGCAGCAGTCACGCCAGTTGTCCCCGCGCCAGTTCTCGGAGCACCATCCCGAGTCGTTGTGCTGCTGGGTCTGGGGCAGACCCGCGGCGAACGCCCCGCTGACGGGCATCAGGCCGAGCGCGACGCCCGCGGCCCCTGCCAGAACCGTCGCTTTGATCCCACGGCGCATGACCACGCACCTCCGAGCATTGGTGAGTTTTCTTACAAAAAGGTCATTTCCAACCCTCACCCCTCTCTGGCTCGCTGTCAAAGCCACCTGGTCAAGGGGCTGGCGAGGGGAGTACGGCAATACCGTCCAGTTCGACCAGGGCGGGCTCGTCCCAGAGTCGGACGACCCCGATCACCGCCATGGCCGGATAGTCGCGACCGGCCAGCCGGCGCCAGATGCTGCCGAGTTCGGACGCATGGAGGCGGTACGCGCCCACGTCGACCGTGTAGACCGTCACCCGGGCCAGGTCCGCCGGGGCGCCGCCCGACGCGGCAAGGGCCGCCAGGAGGTTGGACAGCGCACGTTCGAATTGCTCGGGCAGGGCGTCCCCCACCACCTTGCCCGAGGAGTCCAGCGCGGTCTGGCCCGCCAGGAACACCAGCCGGGAACCGCTCGCGGCCACCGCGTGCGAGAAGCCCGTCGGCGGCGAGAGCTCGGCCGGGTTGATCCGCTCGATGTCGCTGCGCTCACGGCTCACCGGTAGAGCTCCTTCGCGATGATCGTGCGCTGCACCTCGCTGGCACCCTCGTAGATCCGCGGCGCCCGGACCTCCCGGTACAGGTGCTCCAGCAGGTGGCCGCGCTGGAGGGCGACGGCTCCGTGCAGCTGGACCGCGTGGTCCACCACGTACTGGGCCGTCTCCGTCGCGAGCAGTTTCGCCATGGCGGAGCGGCGCGGGACGTCCGGGGAGCCGGCGTCGTAGGCGCCCGCCGCCGCGTAGACCAGCAGCCGGGCCGCCTCGGTACGGGTGGCCATGTCGGCCACCCGGTGGCCCACCGCCTGGAGGTCGGCCAGTACTCCTCCGAACGCGCGCCGCGCCGCCGTGTGCGCCAGGGTCGCGTCCAGTGCGGCCCGGGCCATGCCGACGGCGAAGGCGCCCACGCTCGGCCGGAACCGGTTCAGGGTGTCCATCGCGACCCGGAACCCCCGGCCGGGCTCTCCGAGCAGGTCCTGCGGGCCGACCGGGACCCCGTCGAAGACCAGTCGGCCGATGGGGTGCGGGGAGAGCATGTCCAAGGATTCGCCCGACAGGCCCGGACGGTCGGCCGGGACCAGGAAGGCGGTGACCCCCTTGGCGGCCGGCCCCTCGCCCGTGCGGGCGAACACCGTGTAGAAGTCCGCCTCGGGCGCGTTGGAGATCCAGCACTTCTCGCCGCCGAGCCGCCAGCCGTCCCCGTCCGGGACGGCCTCCAGCGCCAGCGCCGCCGCGTCCGAGCCCGCCCCCGGCTCGCTCAGCGCGAAGGCCGCCACCGCCCGCCCGGCCCGTACCGGGGGCAGCCAGTGCGCCCGCTGCTCCGGCGTGCCCGAGCGGAGCACCGGATGCGCCCCCAGACCCTGGAGGGCGAGGGCCGTCTCCGCTTCCGTGCACCCGTACGCGAGGGATTCGCGCAGCATGCACAGCTCCAGCGCTCCCGAGGTGAAGACCCGCTCCAGCAGACCCAACTCCCCCAGTGCCGCGAGCAGCGGGCGGTTGACCCGGCCCGGCTCCCCCTTCTCCGCGAGCGGCCGCAGCCGGTCCGCCGCCAGCGCGCGCAGTTGCCCGCACCACTCCTCTTGTTCCGCCCCGAGCGCGAATCCGGTCATCCGAACATCCCCGCTTCTATCGCGTCCTGTTGACTGCCGTCACCATCACGATACGCTCGTAGCGCACGTGCACGGCCTGCTCCGCCACTTCGGTCCCCGGCCAGGGGGCCGCTGCCGTTGCAAGGGGGCGAACCCGCCTTGGAGCTCAAGCCTTCCGCCCACGCCGACACCTTCGCGCGCGACCATCTGCCGCCGCCGCACGCCTGGCCGCGGCTCCTGTTCGAGCTCCCCGAACTGGCCTACCCCGACCGGCTCAACTGCGGCGCCGAGCTGCTCGACGCCACCATCGACCGGTTCGGGCCCGACCGCCCCGCCTTCCGCAGCGGCTCAGGCGAGGTGTGGTCGTACGGCGGGCTGCGCGAGCGCGTGGACCGCCTCGCCCACGTACTCGCGGCCGACCTCGGTGTGGTCCCCGGCAACCGGGTGCTGCTGCGCGGACCCACCGGTCCCTGGCTCGCCGCGTGCTGGCTGGCGGTGATGAAGGCGGGCGCGGTGGCCGTGACCGTCCTCGCCCAGCAGCGGGCGCAGGAGCTGGCCACGGTCTGCGCGATGGCCCGGGTGCAGCACGCGCTGTGCCACGTGGGCGTGCTGGACGACCTGGTCAAGGCCGAGGTGCCCGGCCTGCGGATCACCCCGTACGGCGGCGAGGCGCCGGACGACCTGCTGCGGCTGGCCGACCGGCACGAGGCACCGTTCCGCGCCGTCGAGACCTCCGCCGACGACGTGGCGCTGATCGCCTTCACCTCGGGCACCACCGGCCGCCCCAAGGGCTGCATGCACTTCCACCGCGATCTGCTGTCCGTCGCCGACACCTTCTCCCGCAACGTCCTGCGCCCCCGCCCCGACGACGTCTTCGCGGGCAGTCCGCCGCTCGGCTTCACCTTCGGCCTCGGCGGCCTGGTCGTCTTCCCGCTGCGCGCCGGCGCCTGCGCCCTGCTGATCGACCAGGCGGTCCCGCGCCGCCTGCTGCCCGCGCTCGCCGAACACCGGGTCACGGTGCTGTTCACCGCGCCCACCGCGTACCGGGCGATGCTGGACGCCCTGGGCCCGTACGACGTGGGCGCCCACGACCTCTCGGCACTGCGCCGCTGCGTCTCGGCGGGCGAGAACCTCCCGGCGGCCACCTGGCAGGCCTGGTACGAGCGCACCGGGCTGCAGATCATCAACGGCATCGGCGCCACCGAACTGCTGCACATCTTCATCTCCGCGGCCGACGAGGACATCCGCCCGGGCACGACCGGCCGCGTGGTGCCGGGCTGGCAGGCGCGGGTGGTGGACGGCTCGGGGCGCCCGGTCGCGGACAACGAGCCGGGGCTGCTGGCCGTGCGCGGCCCGGTCGGCTGCCGTTACCTGGCGGATCCGCGGCAGGAGGAGTACGTGCGGGACGGCTGGAACCTGACCGGGGACACCTACGTCCGCGATCCGGAAGGCTACTTCCGGTACGTCGCCCGCGCCGACGACATGATCGTCTCGGCGGGCTACAACATTGCGGGCCCGGAAGTGGAGGAAGCCCTGATGCGCCACCCGGACGTGGTGGAGGCCGCGGTGGTGGGCCGCCCGGACGAGCGACGCGGGCAGATCGTGGTCGCGTACACCGTCCTGCGGGCCGGCGCCGCGCTGACCGAGGAGGCCCTGCGGGCGTTCATGCGGGCGGAACTGGCTCCGCACAAGTGCCCCCGCGCCTTCGTCTTCCTCCCCGCGCTCCCGCGGACCGCGACCGGGAAACTGCAGCGGTTCCGGCTGCGCGACGCAAGGGGCGACGCACAGGGCGTCCTGCCGGTCGGCCCGCCTCCGGACGCCGCGAGCCCGGGCTGAGTGACCAGAGGCCCCCTACAGTGAACCCGTGGTCGAGCAGCACACTCCGCGATCCCTGATCGTCACGTTCTACGGCGCCTACGGGCGGGCCTTCGCCGGCCCGGTCCCGGTGTCGGCGCTGGTCCGCCTGCTGGGCGCGGCCTGCGTGGACGCCCCGTCGGTCCGCTCGTCGGTGTCCCGGCTGAAGCGGCGCGGCTTCCTGCTGCCCGCGCGCGCCGCGGACGGCTCCGCGGGGTACGAGCTCTCCGCGGAGGCACGGCAGCTGCTGGACGACGGCGACCGGCGGATCTACGGGGACCGCGACGCACATCCGGCGGGCGAATGGCTGCTGGCGGTGTTCTCCGTGCCGGAGCAGGAGCGGCACAAGCGGCACCTGCTGCGCTCGCGGCTCGCCCGCCTGGGCTTCGGCGCGGTGGCGCCGGGGGTGTGGATCGCCCCGGCCCACCTGTACGACGAGACCGGGCACACCCTGGACCGGCTGCACCTGACGCCGTACGTGGAACTGTTCCGCGGCGGCCACCTCGGCTTCGCCCCGACCGCCGAAGCGGTGGCCCGGTGGTGGGACCTGACCTCGCTGGCCAAACAGCACGAGGAGTTCCTCGACCGGCACGAGCCGGTGCTGCGGGCCCTGCAGTCGGGCCCGGCCCCCGCCCCGGAGGAGGCCTACCGCGGCTACCTGCTCGCCCTGGACACCTGGCGGCGCCTGCCGTACGCCGACCCGGGCCTGCCGCGGGAGCTGCTGCCCGCGGACTGGCCGGGAGACCGGGCGGCGGCCGTCTTCGCCGAACTGCACTCCCGGCTACGGGACATCGGCGCGGGGTTCGCGGAACCGTAGCCGACGGGGCGGCGTCAGGAGGGGATGTGACACATCGTGATCTTCCCCTGTCCCCGCAACAGCCGCCGCTTCCGCCGCGGCCCCAGCCTCCGTTCGCTCCGCAGTCGCAGCCCCAGCCGCAGACGTGGTACCAGGCGCCTGCGAAGCCGCCGGGGCAGCTGGCCGCACGACTCCAACTGGCGGGGGCGGCGCTGCTCGGTGCAGTGGCGGGGTGGTCCGCCGTCTCGCTCGCCTCCAACGCCCGCGCGTACTGCGACGCGGGATGGGAGGGGGGCGGGCGCTTCGAGATGACCTTCCTGCTGGTGCTGATGGTGCCGGGGTGCGCGCTCCTCTCGCTGCTGGTCGCCTTCCTCCTGCGGAGACTGCCCCTGCTGCTGCGCGCCGTGCCGGTCCTGCTCGTCCTGGCCGTGGTCGTCGTCTGGTTCTTCGCCACGAAGGGCACGCTGGACGGCTACCACGGGGACTCGGGACTCTGCGGGGCCGACAACGTGCCGCCGTGGTGGCCGGCCTGGCTGCCCTCGTAGAAACCGGTGTGCCGAGGAAACGATTCGGCGCCATCATGAGCCATGACGTGGACCTTCACCCATGACCTGGCGGCCTATCTGGCCGCGGCGGGCCCGGCCCTGGCCGCCGAGCCCGTCGCCAACACCACCCTGTTGACCGTGACCGACGCGCTGGAGCGGCGCGGTACGGACGCGTACGGATCCGCCGAGCCGTTCTTCGGCTGGTGGACCGCCGCCGACGGGAACGTCTCCGGCGCGCTGCTGTGCACCCCGCCGTATCCGCTGCTGATCGGAGCGATGCCGCAGGAGGCCGTCCGCGCGCTGGGGGCGGCGCTCGCCGCCGAGCCGCTGCTCGCCGGGGTGGACGCGCTGAACGCCCGCCGCCACGACGCGCAGGCGCTGGCCGCGGCCTGGGGCAGGCGCAGCGAGGTCACCGAAGAGAACCGGCTGTACCGGCTCGCCGGACTCCTCACCCCTGATCCCGCGCCGGCCGGGCGGGCCCGGACCGCGGTCGAGGACGACCTCCCGCTGCTGCTGGACTGGGCCGGCGCCTTCAAGCGGGAGACCCGGGAGCCGGGCGGCCCCTCCGAGGCCTTCCTGCGCGACCGGCTCGCGTACGGGGGCATGCTGCTCTGGGAAGACGCCGGGACACCGGTGTCGATGGCCGGGTTCTTCCGCGCCATCGGCTCGGTGTCCCGGGTCGGCCCGGTGTACACCCCGCCGCAGCTGCGCGGTCGGGGGTACGCCGCCGGGGTCACGCACGCGGTGAGCGAAGCGGCGTACGCGGCCGGCGCCTCGGAGGTGCTGCTCTTCACGGACCTGGCCAACCCGACCAGCAACGGCATCTACCGGCGCCTGGGCTACACCCCGGTCGAGGACCGCGTCGAGGTGGCCGCCGTATGAGCGCCCCTCCGGAACCCGGTGGACCGCCCGAACCGCTGTGGGTACTCGCCGCGAACGTCGTGCAGTGGCGCCGCTGGGGCGAGGACGGCCAGGCCCTGCGCCCGGGGACGAAGACCTTCCCGGGCGGCGCCAAGGTGTACGTCTTCGACGTGGTGGACGGCCTGGACCAGTGCATGGTCGTCGGCCGCCCCCGGCACACCCGGCGCCACGTGCAGGGGTACGTCCACACCCGCCATCTGCACGCCTTCCGGCCGAAGCTGGTGCGCAGCCCGGCCGTGCTGCGCGCCGCCGGCTGGTCGCGGTTCTGGGGCGCGG
Source organism: Streptomyces sp. NBC_00597 (assembly GCF_041431095.1). Taxonomy (GTDB): domain Bacteria; phylum Actinomycetota; class Actinomycetes; order Streptomycetales; family Streptomycetaceae; genus Streptomyces. Next base: position 306,228 of record NZ_CP107757.1, on the reverse strand, counting down.
CGGCCGAGGCGGACGCGGTGCGGACGGCGCCCGGGCTGGAGCTGCGAGCGGCGCAGCTGCGCGGCGGGCGGTGGCCGGACCGACCGCACCCGCGGCCCTGCCTGTGCCACGAGTGCCTGGCGCCCGGCGGCGGGTGACCGCGCCTCAGCCGCGGCCGGCCGGTGGTTTGCGGCTGCCGGCCCGGTAGGGGGCGGGCCAGGGCGCGGCCGGGCCTTCGTAGGACTGGTCGGCGGCCGCGTGCAGGGTCCAGTGCGGGTCGTACAGGTGGGGGCGGCCGACGGCGCAGAGGTCGGCGCGGCCCGCCAGCAGCAGGGAGTTCACGTCGTCCCAGGAGGAGATGGCGCCGACGGCGATGACCGGGACGCCCAGGGCGTTGCGGATCCGGTCGGCGTACGGGGTCTGGTACGAGCGCCCGTACTCGGGCGTCTCGTCCGCCACCACCTGGCCGGTCGACACGTCGATGGCGTCGGCGCCGTGCGCGGCGAACGCGGCCGCGATGTCCACCGCGTCCTGGGCGGAGGTGCCGCCCGGGGCCCAGTCGGTGGCCGAGATGCGGACGGTCATGGGGCGGTCGTCGGGCCAGACGGCGCGGACGGCGTCGAAGACCTCCAGCGGGAACCGGAGCCGGTTCTCCAGCGGGCCTCCGTAGGCGTCGGTGCGGTGGTTGGTGAGCGGGGACAGGAACCCGGACAGCAGGTAGCCGTGGGCGCAGTGCAGTTCCAGCAGGTCGAACCCGCAGCCGGCGGCCCGTACGGCGGCTGCCGCGAAATCGGAGCGGATCGACGCGAGGTCCTCCACGGTCAGGGCGCGCGGGACGGCCGAGACGCCCGGCCGGTAGGGCAGTTCGGAGGCGGCCGCCACCGGCCAGTTGCCCTCCGGAAGGGGGTCGTCCATGCCCTCCCACATGAGCCGCGTCGAGCCCTTGCGGCCCGAGTGGCCGAGCTGGACGCCGAGCGCGGTGCCGGGCGCGGCGGTGTGGACGAAGTCCGCGATCCGGGTCCAGGCCGCGGCCTGCTCGGCGGTGTAGAGGCCGGTGCAGCCGGGGGTGATCCGGCCCCCGGGGGACACGCAGACCATCTCGGTCATCACCAGGGCGGCTCCGCCGAGGGCCCGCGCGCCCAGGTGCACGAGGTGGAAGTCCCCCGGCGTCCCGTCGCCGTCGGCGGCCGAGTACATGTCCATCGGTGAGACCACGACGCGGTTGCGCAGGGTCAGCCCGCGCAGCTTCAGCGGGGTGAACATCGGCGGGGTGTGCTCGTCCGGGCAGCCGAAGTCCCGTTCCACGGCCCGGGTGAACCGCTCGTCGCGCAGCCGCAGGTTGTCGTGGGTCACCCGGCGGCTGCGGGTGAGCAGGTTGAAGGCGAACTGCCGGGCGGGCTGGTCCACGTACCCGGCGAGTTCCTCGAACCAGCGCATGCTGGCCGCGGCGGCCCGCTGGGTCGAGGCGACCGCCGGCCTCCGGGCGCTCTCGTACGCGGCCAGGGCGGCGGGTACGTCCGGCTCCGCGGCCACCGCTTCGGCGAGCGCGAGGGCGTCCTCCACGGCCAGTTTGGTACCGGAGCCGATGGAGAAGTGCGCGGTGTGGGCCGCGTCGCCGAGCAGGACCACGTTGCCGTGCGACCACCGCTCGTTGACGACCGTGCGGAACTCCGTCCAGGCGGAGCGGTTGCCGTGCAGCGGCCGGCCGCTCAGGGCCTCGCCGAAGATCTTGGCGCAGCGGGCGGCCGACTCGGCCTCGTCGCACAGGTCGAGGCCGGCGGCCCGCCACACCTGTTCGTGCATCTCGACGATCACGGTGGAGCCGTCGGCGGAGTACGGGTAGGCGTGCAGCTGCATGACGCCGTGCTCGGTCTCCGCGATCTCGAATCGGAAGGCGTCGAAGGCGAAGTCGGCGGCGAGCCAGATGTACCGGCATCGTCCGCTCGTCAGCGTCGGGCGGAAGTGCGCGGCGCCGCTCTGCCGGGTGGCGCTGTGGACCCCGTCGGCCGCGATGACCAGGTCGTACGAGGCCGCCAGTACCTCGGCGGCCGGCGCCGCGGTGCGGAAGCGGAGCTTGACCCCGAGTCCGGCGCAGCGTTCGTGGAGGATCTCCAGCAGCCTGCGCCGGCCGAGGGCCGCGAAGCCGTGGCCGCCGGAGGTCAACAGCCGGCCCCGGTGAACGACGTCGATGTCGTCCCAGCGGACGAACTCCGCGCTGAGGGCGGCGTAGACGACGGTGTCGGCCCGTTCGATGCCGCCGAGGGTCTCGTCGGAGAGCACCACGCCGAAGCCGAAGGTGTCCTCGGGGGCGCCCCGTTCCCAGACCTCGACGGTGTGGCCCTGGCGGGCCAGCAGTGCGGCGGCGTACAGGCCGCCCGGGCCGCCGCCGACGACGGCGACCCGCAGGGCGGGCCGGGAGCTGCCGGCCGGCTCGGTGCCCGCGGACATGGCGCTACCTGCCCTCCCACTCCGGGGGCCGCTTCGCGGTGAAGGCGGCGTGGAATTCGGCGTAGTCCCGGCCGTTCATCAGCAGGGCCTGGGTGTTGGCGTCGAGCTCGACCGACGCGGCCAGCGGCATGTCGAGCTCGGCAGTCAGCAGCGCCTTGGTCTGGGCGTACGCCAGGGCCGGGCCGGTCGCGAGGTGCGCGGCGAGTTCGGCGGCCCGTACGCCGGCCTTGCCCTCCTCGGTGACCTCGCTGAGCAGGCCGATGCGCTCGGCCTCCGGGGCGCGTACGGGCTCTCCGAGCATCAGTAGCCGGGTGGCGTGGCCGAGGCCGACGACGCGGGGCAGCAGGTACGCGGCGCCCATGTCCCCGCCGGAGAGGCCGACGCGGGTGAAGAGGAAGGCGAAGCGGGCGGTGGGGTCGGCGATCCGGAAGTCGGCGGCGAGGGCGAGGACGGCGCCCGCGCCCGCGGCGACCCCGTGCACGGCGGCGATCACCGGGAAGGGGGCCTCGCGCAGGGCCCGCACCACCTGGCCGGTCATCCGGTTGAAGTCGAGGAGCTGGGCGGTGTCCATGGCGAGGGTGGCGCCGATGATCTCGTCCACGTCCCCGCCGGAGCAGAACCCGCGCCCCTCGCCGCCGAGCACGAGGGCCCGTACGGACCGCTCCCGGGAGAGTTCGGCGAGCAGGTCGCGCAGGTCGGCGTAGGCACCGAAGGTGAGGGCGTTGAGTTTCTCGGGGCGGTCGAGGGTGACGGTGGCCACGCCGTCCTGCCGGGTCACCCGCAGGTGGCGCCACCGTTCGGTCGCTGCTGTGGAACCGATGAAGGGGCTCACACGATCGACGATATCACCGCATCCTGACTGCCGTCACAGAAACGCGACATCTGGGTGAGCGTACGGCGCGGAAAGGCCGCCCGGGGCGCCCCGGGCGGCGCGGCCCGCATGACTATGCGGGCAGTCCCGGGGCCGGCCGGGCCATCGTCGCGACGAGCACGGCCTTGATGGTGTGCAGCCGGTTCTCGGCCTCGTCGAAGACGACCGAGTGCGCGGATTCGAACACCTCGTCCGTCACTTCCAGCGAGTCCAGCCCGTGCCGCTCGTGGATCTCCCGGCCGACCTTGGTGCCCAGGTCGTGGAAGGCGGGCAGGCAGTGCAGGAACTTCACGTCCGGGTTGCCGCTCGCGCGCAGCACGTCCATCGTGACGGCGTACGGGGCCAGGGCGCCGATCCGCTCGTCCCAGACCTCCTTGGGCTCGCCCATCGAGACCCACACGTCGGTGGCGACGAAGTCCGCCTGGGCCATGCCCGCGGCGACGTCCTCGGTCAACGTGATCCGGGCCCCGCTGGCGTCGGCGAGCTCGCGCGCCTTCGCCACCACGGGCTCGGCGGGCCAGTAGGCCTTCGGCGCGACGATGCGCACGTCCATGCCGAGCAGCGCACCAGTCACCAGGTAGGAGTTGCCCATGTTGAAGCGGGCGTCGCCGAGGTAGGCGAAGGCGATCCGGTCCAGCGGCTTGGCGCAGTGCTCGGTCATGGTGAGCACGTCGGCCAGCATCTGGGTCGGGTGCCAGTCGTCGGTGAGGCCGTTGAACACCGGCACGCCGGAGTGGGCGGCGAGCGCCTCGACGGCCTCCTGGCTGTCCCCGCGGTACTCGATGCCGTCGAACATCCGGCCCAGCACCCGCGCCGTGTCCTTGACCGACTCCTTGTGCCCCATCTGGGAGCCGACGGGGTCGAGGTAGGTGGTGTGGGCACCCTGGTCGGCGGCGGCGACCTCGAACGCGCAGCGGGTGCGCGTCGAGGTCTTCTCGAAGATCAGCGCGATGTTCCTGCCCTGGAGACGGCGCTGCTCCACCCCGGCCTTCTTGGCCGCCTTGAGTTCGGCGGCGAGCTCGATCAGGCCGCGGAACTCGGCGGCTGAAAAGTCGAGCTCCTTGAGGAAACTACGGCCGACGAGGTCGGTGGCCATGGGGGTACTCCAGGGTCGCGCTGACAGGGGATACTGGAACTCTATACGATGCCCCGTATTGATATACAGCCCCCTCGGCGGTCTCCCTCCAGGTCAGGCCGGGTCCCGCTCCACCGGACAGCTCATGCACCGCGGCCCGCCCCGGCCCCGCCCCAGCTCGCTGCCCGGGATCTCGATGACCTCGATCCCCTCCTTGCGCAGGTGCGTGTTGGTCGTCACGTTCCGCTCGTACGCCACCACCACTCCCGGCTCGACGGCCAGCACGTTGCAGCCGTCGTCCCACTGCTCGCGCTCCGCCGCGTGCACGTCCTGCGTGGCGGTCAGCACCCGGATCGAATCCAGCCCCAGGGCCGCCGCGATCGCCCGGTGCATGTGCTCCGGCGGGTGGTCGGTCACCTTCAGCTCGTGCAGGCCCTCCCCCGGCTCGATCGTGTAGGAGCGCAGCATGCCGAGGCCCGCGTACTGAGTGAACGTATCTCCGTCCACCATCGTCATCACCGTGTCCAGGTGCATGAAGGCCCGCCGCTTCGGCATGTCCAGCGCCACGATCGTCTTCGCCGACCCGGCGGCGAACAGGCCCCGCGCGAGCATCTCCACCGCCTGGGGCGTGGTCCGCTCGCTCATCCCGATCAGCACCGCTCCGTTGCCGATGACGAGGACGTCCCCGCCCTCGATGGTCGACGGGTAGTCCGCCTGCCCCTGCGACCAGTAGTGGAAGGCCCCCGAGGAGGCGAACAGCGGGTGGTGCTTGTAGATCGCCTCGAAGTGCACCGTCTCGCGCTGCCGGGCCGGCCAGCGCATCGCGTTGATGGACACCCCGTCATAGATCCACGCGGAGGTGTCCCGGGTGAACAAGTGGTTGGGCAGCGGCCCCAGCAGGAAGTCGTCCAACTCCATGGCGTGGAAACGCACCGACACCGGCTCGGCGTGCCGCTCCAAGTACTCCCGCTTGGTCATCCCGCCGACCAGCGTCTCGGCCAGCCCGGTCGCCGGCAGGCCGTCGAAGACCGCGCGCAGGTGGTCGGTGGCGAGCGGCCCGTACTCCTTCTCGTCGAACACCCGGTTCAGGACGAGGTGTCTGGCCTCCGGGATGTCCAGGGCCTCGGTGAGCAGGTCGCCGAAGAGGTGCACCTCCACACCGCGGTCGCGCAGGACGTCGGCGAAGCCGTCGTGCTCCTGGCGGGCCCGGCGCACCCACAGCACGTCGTCGAAGAGCAGCGCGTCCTTGTTGCTCGGTGTGAGCCGCTTCAGCTCCAGGTCCGGCCGGTGGAGGATGACGCGGCGGAGCCGCCCGGTCTCGGAGTCGACATGGAATCCCATGGCATACACGTTCGCAGACCGGACGGCTTTTTGACGTGGCGTTCGCTCAGGAGAACCGGCACGACCGGCAGCCCCGGCGGACCCGGCAGCCCCAGCGGGATCAGTGCAGACCGAGGAGCGCCGACGGGGCCCCGATCAGCTCCGGGGCGGTCAGGCCCAGCTTGGGGGTGGTCAGGTCCGGGATGCCGTAGTTCGCTCCGTTCGGCAGCGTCAACGGTGCGCCGACGACCGCACCGGGGGTGCGGGTGAGCAGATCGGTGGCCGGGGTCTCCAAGGTGCCCTCGCCGTCGGTCTTCGGGTCGCCGAGCAGGTTCGGCACGGGCGCACCGACCAGGGTGTTGCCGAGCTCAGTGCTGATCGGCAGCACCGGGAGGAGCGGGCTGGGGAGCAGATCACCCTTGTGGTACCGGGGAGCGTCCGGGGCGCCGACGATCGGCATCGGTACCGCGGTGGCCACGCGCGGGGTGTCCACGCCCAGTGTGGTCTTCACGGCGTCCAGGGGGACACCCACCGGCACCGAGTCGGCCACGGCCGGGGTGGCGGCGCCGGCCGCGGCCATACAGGTCATGAGTGCCGCAATGCTTCCGCGCGCGGTCATCTTCATAAGTGACGTTCCGTCCTTCCAGGGTCGCGGACATTCCGCTGCCCCTGGATGAACGATCCCGCCGGCGGTTTTCCCGGCGTTCGTCGGGAAAGTTCCCCCATACGACCTAATTCGGGGCCGTACAGGGGCTTCCCCTTTACGACTTTGCGGCGCCGCGCGCCGGGCTCCGCCTCACAACCTGGGGTCGACCGGCTCCGATTCGAGGGCGAGCACCGCGAAGACCGCCTCGTGCACCCGCCACAGCGGCTCCTCGGCCGCCAGCCGGTCCAGGGCCTCCAGTCCGAGCGCGTACTCGCGCAGGGCCAGCGAGCGCTTGTGCCCCAGGAACCGCTGGCGCAGCTTCTCCAGCTGCTCCGGACGCGTGTACTCCGGGCCGTAGATGATCCGCAGGTACTCGCGGCCGCGCACCTTGACACCGGGCTGGACCAGGCGGCCCTTGCCGTCCCGGGCATACGCCTGGAGCGGTTTGACGACCATGCCCTCGCCCCCGGCGGCCGTCAACTCCAGCCACCAGTCGGTACCGGCCCGCACGGAGTCCTCGTCGGCGGTGTCCACCAGGATCCGGCCGGTGCGGCGCAGCAGGCCGGTGCCGGCCGCCTCGTCCGCGGCGACGAGCCGGTCCAGCCAGAACAGCTGCTCGTCGTGCGGTACGGCGGCCAGCGAGCGCCCGGCCGCAGCCAGGAGCTGGAAGGGCGCGAACCGTACGCCGTCCAGCCCGTCGGTGGTCCAGCAGTAGCGCCGGTAGGCGTCGGTGAAGCGTTTGGCATCGGCGGCCCGGTCCCGCTGGTGGGCGAGCAGGGCGCCGGTGTCGATGCCGCGTTCGGCGGCCGTGGCCAGGGCGGCGAGGGCGTCGGGGAAGACGGCGCGGGAGGCCGCGCCGACGGCGGCGTACTGGTTGCGCAGCAGGCCGGTGGACTTCAGCGACCAGGGGAGCAGCTCCCCGTCCAGCAGCAGCCAGTCGGTGGCCAGCTCGTCCCACAGGCCCGCGTCGGTGATGGCGCCGCGGAGCCGGGCGAGGACCTCCTCGGTGACCTCGGGGTCGTGGAAGAAGGGCCGGCCGGTGCGGGTGTAGACGGAGCCGGTCGGGCCGTCGACGCCGAAGCGCACCCGGGCCGCGTCGGCGTCCTTGCAGACCAGGACGGTGGCGCGGGAGCCCATGTGCTTCTCCTCGCAGACGACCTGGGCGACGCCGTCCTTGCGGTACTGGGCGAAGGCCTCGGCCGGGTGCTCCAGGAAGCCTTCGTCAGCGGCTCCGCCGCGGGCGTCCACGGCCGCGGTGGCCGTGGGCGCCATGGTCGGCGGGAGGTAGGGGACGAGCCGCGGGTCCACCGCGAAGCGGCTCATGACCTCCAGGGCCGCCGCCGCGTTCTCCTCGCGCACGGTGACGTTGCCCAGGTGCCGGGTCTCGACGATCCGGCGCCCCTGGACGTCGCCCAGGTCGAGCGGCCGCCCGTCGTGACCGCCCGGCGTCTCGCCGGCGAGTGGCTTGATCGGCTCGTACCAGACCTTCTCGGCGGGTACGTCGACCAGTTCGCGCTCGGGCCAACGCAGGGCGGTCATCTTCCCGCCGAAGACCGCGCCGGTGTCCAGGCAGATGGTGTTGTTGATCCAGGCCGTGTTCGGGACCGGGGTGTGGCCGTAGACCACCGCCGCCTTGCCCCGGTACTCCTCGGCCCACGGGTAGCGCACGGGCAGGCCGAACTCGTCGGTCTCGCCGGTGGTCTCCCCGTACAGGGCGTGCGAGCGGACCCGGCCGGAGGTGCGCCCGTGGTACTTCTCCGGCAGGCCGGCGTGGCAGACCACCAGCTTGCCGCCGTCTAGCACGTAGTGGCTGACGAGGCCGCGGATGAACTCCTGCACCTCCCGGACGAACTCCTCCGGCTCCCGCTCCAGCTGCTCGATCGTCTCGGCGAGCCCGTGGGTCCGCTGGACCTTGGAGCCCTTGAGGTAGCGGCCGAGCTTGTTCTCGTGGTTCCCGGGCACGCACAGGGCGTTGCCGGAGCCGACCATGCCCATCACCCGACGCAGTACGCCGGGGCTGTCCGGGCCGCGGTCGACGAGGTCGCCGACGAAGACCGCGGTGCGGCCCTCGGGGTGCACGCCGTCCTCGTACCCGAGCTTGCCGAGCAGGGTCTCCAGCTCGGAGGAGCAGCCGTGGACGTCGCCGATGATGTCGAAGGGGCCACTGAGGTGGGTGAGGTCGTTGAACCGCTTCTCCAGCACGACCTCCGCGTTGTCGGCCTCCTCGACCGACCGCAGCACGTGCACCTTGCGGAAGCCCTCGCGCTCCAGTCCGCGCAGCGAGCGGCGCAGGTCACGGCGGTGCCGCTGGATGACGGCGCGGGGCAGTCCGGCCCGGTCGGGGCGGGCTGCGTTGCGTTCGGCGCAGACCTCCTCGGGCATGTCGAGGACGATGGCGATGGGCAGGACGTCGTACTGGCGGGCGAGCTGGACGAGCTGCCGGCGGGCCTCGGCCTGCACGCTGGTCGCGTCGACGACGGTGAGGCGGCCGGCTTCCAGCCGCTTGCCGGCGATGTGGTGGAGGACCTCGAAGGCGGCCTTGCTGGCGCTCTGGTCGTTCTCGTCGTCGGCGACCAGGCCCCGGCAGTAGTCGGAGGAAAGGACCTCGGTGGGCTTGAAGTGCCTGCGGGCGAAGGTGGACTTCCCGGATCCGGTGGCCCCGATCAGGACGACGAGGGACAGGTCGGTGACGGGAAGTACGCGCTTGCTGTCGGTGGTGGTCATGCTGCCTCGCCCTCCTTCGGGGACTCGGTGGTGTCGCTGCGGGTGGTGTCGGTGGCACGGGTGGCGGCCTGCGTGAAGACGGCCATCTGGGTCGGCGGGCCGACCTGCGGGTCGTCATCGCCGACGGGTGTGAACTCCACCGCGTACCCGTGCCGTTCGGCGACCGTCGCGGCCCAGGCGCGGAACTCCGCGCGGGTCCACTCGAAGCGGTGGTCGCCGTGCCGGACGTGCCCGGCGGGCAGGGATTCCCAGCGGACGTTGTATTCGACGTTGGGGGTGGTGACGAGGACCGTGCGGGGGCGGGCCGCGCCGAACACGGCGTACTCCAGGGCGGGCAGCCGCGGCAGGTCCACGTGCTCGATGACCTCGCTGAGCACGGCCGCGTCGTAGCCCGCCAGCCGCTTGTCGGTGTACGCGAGCGAGCCCTGGAGCAGCTGTACGCGGCTGCTCTGCCGCTCCCCCATCCGCTCCAGCCGCAGCCGCTTGGCGGCCGTGGCGAGGGCCCGCACGGACACGTCGACACCGACGATCTCGGTGAAGGCGACGTCCTTGAGGAGGGCCTGCACCAGCTGGCCCTGTCCGCAGCCGAGGTCGAGGACCCGGGCCGCGCCGGCGGCGCGCAGCGCGGTGAGGATCGCCTCGCGGCGCTGTACCGCGAGGGGTACGGGCCGCTCCTCGGTGTCGCTGTTCTCGTCGACCGCGTTGTCGATCTCCTCCACCTCGCTGCCCTCGGCCTCGGCCAGGCGGACCAGCTCCAGGCGGTCGAGGGCGTCCTGGGTGAGCCGCTTGTGCCGCGCGAGGTAGCGGGAGGTGATCAGCGCGTTGTCGGGGTGGGCCGCCAGCCAGCCGTCTCCGGCACGCAGCAGCTTGTCCACCTCGTCCGGGGCGACCCAGTAGTGCTTGGAGTCGTCGAGCACCGGCAGCATGACGTAGAGCTGGCGCAGGGCGTCAGCGAGCCGCAGCCCGCCCTCCAGGACGAGCCGTACGTAACGGGAATCGCCCCACTCGGGGAACTCCTCGTCGAGCGGCAGCGGTTCCGCCCGTACGAGGTCCCAGCCGAGCGGATCGAACAGCCGGTGCACGAGCTCCGCGCCGCCGCGTGCGGGCAGCACCGGTATCTCGATCCTCAGCGGGCGGGCCCGCTCCGCCAGCTCCGGGCGGGCCGCGCACTGGCCCGCCAGCGCACTGCGGAAGACCTTGCCGAGCGCGACGGCGAGCAGCGAGGAGGCCGCGTACGGGCGGTCGTTGACGTACTGGGCGAGTGCGGCGTCCGGCGCTCCGCCGCGCCCCTTGCCCTGACCGCGCCGCACGAGTGCGACGGGGTCCACCTCCAACAGCAGCGCCGCCGTGCAGCGCTCGGCCGTGGCCTCGGGGTAGAACACGTGGGCGCTGCCGTGGGAGGTGGTGAACGCCTGCGCCTTCCCCGGGTGCTTGTGCAGCAGAAAGCCCAGGTCAGTTGCCGGGTCCGCGGCGGTGCCGGTGGTGGAGATCGTCAGGAACATGCGCCCGAGTATGTGCTGGCATCACCGGTCGGACCAACGGATTTTGTCCATCCGGGCCCACTCGCGGGCGCTGCGGCGGCGGGCGGGGCGCCGCCGCGGGGGCGCAGGGGTGATGACGTATCCATCATGACAGCTCAGAGGCCGTTTTCGTAGGACGAAGGGCACAGCCGATTGCCCTTGTTTGGCCCCCTGTGCGGCTTTCAGAATCTCTCTCATGAATCCCACGGAGAACATCAACCACGACGCTGTGCTGCGCGCCCGAGTGGCGCTCCTGGAATCGGGGACGCTGCCGGTCGCCCGGCGGGTCGCCGCCTATCGCGTTCTGGTCCGGGTGAGCCCGTTGGCCTATCTGCCCCTGCTCGCGGTCGCGTTGTTCCAGTACGGCCGCCAGGAGTTCGCCCACCGGCCGGGGATAGCGCTCGCCCTGCGCGCCGAGTCCGTGGCCGCCGCACGCCGGATGGTCGCACTGGAGCCCGACCGGACCCAGCTGCTCCTCAGCTCGCTGGTCCACTACCGCGAGCAGCTGGCCGTGATGGAGCGGCCTGCCGAACTCGCCGCGGTGGAGGCCGAGATGGCCGCCCTCGTCACCTCGGGCGGCGGGGTGCTCGGCGAACGCTGGGACCTCGGGGGCTCGTAGCGGCCGTCGGGATCGGCCCGCGGTTACCGCCCGGCGGCCAGTTCGGCGATGCGGGACGGGCCGATGCGGCAGCAGCCGCCCACCAGGCGGGCGCCCGCGGTGCGCCAGGCGTCGACGGGCCACGGGGCGGGATCGGCCGGGGCGTGCCAGGTGGCGGTGGCCGCTTCCCAGGCGGAGCCGTCGTTGGGGTAGGCCAGGAGCGGCTTGCCGGTGACGGATGCGGCGGCCTCCAGTGCGGGCAGGACCTCCGCCGGGTCGCAGCAGTTGACGCCGAGGGCGATGATCTCCGGTGCTGCGGCGGCGAGGGCGAAGGCCTCGGGGAGGTCCTGGCCGGCGCGGGTGCGGGCGCCGGCGACGGTGTAGCTCAGCCAGGCGCGGGCGCCGGTCCCGGCGAGGACGCCGATGAGGGCTTCGGCCTCGGCGGCGTCCGGGACGGTCTCCAGGGCCAGGACGTCGGGGTCCGCCGCGAGCAGGGCCTCGATGCGCGGGCGGTGGAAGGCGGCGAGCTCGCGCACGGTCAGCCCGTACCGCCCGCGGTATTCGGAGCCGTCGGCGAGCACCGCCCCGTACGGGCCGACCGAGGCCGCGACCCAGACCTCGTGGTCGGCGGCTCCGGCCGCCCGGGCGGCCAGGGCGACGCTGCGGTGCAGCAGGGCGGTGGTCGCGGCGCGGTCGTGGCCGTGGGCGGCGAAGGCCTCGTACCCGACCTGGTAGCTCGCGGTGATCAGCACCTCGGCGCCGGCCCGCGCGTACGCCGTGTGGGCGGCCTCCACCTCGTCCGGCCGCTCGGCGAGCACCCGCCCCGACCAGAGGTCTCCGGACAGGTCGCAGCCCTGGTCGGCGAGCTGGTTGCTCAGCCCGCCGTCCAGGAGCACGGTCCTGCGGGCCAGGGCTTCGGCGAGCGGGCCGGACGCGCGGGGCATCGTTCGTCCGCCTCCCTCAGCCGAGCTGGGACAGCACCTGGGCCGAGATCAGCTCCAGGTGGTCCAGGTCGTCGAGGTCGAGCAGCTGGAGGTAGACGCGGGAGCTGCCGACGGCCGCGTAGGCGCCGATCTTCTCCACGACCTCGGCCGGGGAGCCGGCCAGGCCGTTGGCCTTGAGCTCCTCCACGTCCCGGCCGATGGCCTCGGCGCGGCGGGCCACCTCGGCGTCGTCCTTGCCGACGCACACGACGAGGGCGTTGGAGTAGACGAGGTCGTCGGCCTCCCGCCCGGCCTCCTCGGCCGCCCGGCGCACCCGGCCGAACTGTCGCTCGCTGTCCGTGATCGACGCGAACGGCATGTTGAACTCGTCCGCGTACCGGGCGGCCAGGCGCGGGGTCCGCTTCGCACCGTGGCCGCCGATGAGCACGGGCACCTTGGCCTGGGCCGGCTTGGGCAGGGCCGGGGACTTCTCCACCTGGTAGTGGGCGCCCGCATAGTCGAACGTGGCGCCGGGCTCGGTCGCCCACAGACCGGTGACGATGGCCAGCTGCTCTTCCAGCCGGGCCATCCGCTCCGCCGGGAAGGGGATGCCGTACGCCTTGTGCTCGTCTTCGAACCAGCCTGCTCCCAGGCCGAGTTCGACCCGGCCGCCGGACATCTGGTCGACCTGGGCCACCTGGATGGCGAGCACCCCGGGCAGCCGGAAGGTGCCGGCCGTCATCAGCGTGCCGAGGCGGATCCGCCGCGTCTCCCGGGCCAGGCCCGCGAGCGTGATCCAGGCGTCGGTGGGTCCGGGCAGTCCGTCCGCCGACCCCATCTTCAGATAGTGGTCGGACCGGAAGAACGCGTCGAAGCCCAGGTCCTCGGTGGCCTTGGCGACGGTCAGGAGGGTGTCGTAGCTCGCGCCCTGCTGGGGCTCGGTGAAAATTCGGAGGTCCATGACTCCATCCTGCCCCTCCCACCCCGGCAGGGTGAAGCTACGTCAACCGGCCGGGCCGCCCCGGCCCGGCCAGTGACCAGCCAGGATGGAGATCGTTGGCTCGGACGGAGCCGGACCGCCCGGCCCGCGCGCCGGCCGGCCCCTCGCCGGTGCGTCCACCGCCCCCTTCCGCCTTGGAAGGGCCAGGGCCGAGGAGGCCGCCATGTCTCACGAGTCCGTGCCCGAGCACACCGGACAGACCGGACAGGCAGCAGACGACCGTGCACGCCAGGAGCCCGCGGCGGCCGCCCAGGACGGTGCACCGAAGGGCCTGCTCCAGCAGATGGAAGAGCTGATGGCGGCGCTGAACGCCGACTTGTCGCAGCTCGATGCCGACCTCCAGCCCTCCACGGACCGCGCCCCCGGCACACCGCCGACCGCGGGCAGCCTTACTCCTGAGAGTGAGCGCCCGTCGTACCGGTCGTACTGACCGCAATGACCGTGCGGGTCCCGTCGCGCGCGGCGGGACCCCGGTCCCGTCCCTCCGGCCTGCCGTCAGGCCACGCCGGAGGCTGACCCCCGTTCGCGGACGGTCAGCCTGCGCAGGACCGCCCGGACCCGGTCGCTCGATTCGTCGACCGCGTCGATGGACTCCATGCACTGCCAGTACAGGCCTTCGTCATCGGTCGCACAGGCCACCCCGACCAGGGCTATGCCCACTTCACCGAGCAGCGCCTGCAGTCCGAGCAGAGCCTGGCGGACATCCGCCACCCCGGTCAGCTGCGCGGCTCTCGGCGGATAGTCGGGCGCTCTACCCTCTCCTCGCAGGGCCGCTCTGTCGAGCACCCCACAGCCCCTGCCCCCCGCTTCACCCAGTCCCCGTGCCTCCGATCTCAGCTCCGGCGGCCCGGTGACCGCCAACCAGCTCCCCATCCCCTGCGCGAGCGCCTGTGCCTGCCAGGCCTCGCCCACGATGTCCATCGCCGCCCCGCTCTGTGCCAGCGCGTGCCGGCCGGCCGCGATGAGCCGTACCGCATCCATATGCCGTCCCCCGTCCGCACGACATCCACCATCCTCACCACTACCCAGAGTGAGGGCAATGGGCCAGTAAAGCCAGGGGTATTCGGAAATCTATGGACACAAACATGGTTGCGGACGACGCCATCACTCCGAAGAGTGACATTGGGACGTCGGAGCCCCGGTCACCGGGAAGCGGAGCTCGTTCCTCTCGATCTTCGCGGCGAGCGCATCCAGCACATCCACCCCGAGAACCTCACAGAATTGCAGCAGATACGCCAGTACGTCGGCGACCTCATCGGCCACGCGGTGTGCGGTTTCCGGCTTCTCCATGACCTTCGCCGACTGTTCCGGCGTCAGCCACTGGAAGATTTCGACCAGTTCGGCCGCTTCCACGCTCAGCGCCACGGCCAGGTTCTTGGGCGTGTGGTAGGGCTCCCACCCGCGCGCGGCGGCGAACTCGGCCAGCCGCCGCTGAAGCCGGTACAGCCGCTCACGGCTCGCCGGGGAGGTCTCGGTGTCATGCGCATCGCTCATGCGTCAGGTCTACCACCGTGACCCCCGGGGTCACACGGGCGGCTGCAGCCGTCTCCCGGCCCACCGCCGCCGCCAGGCGGACATGGCCCCGACCGCAGGACAGCAGGGCCAGCCGCAGCAGTTCGGCGCTCTGCCGGCCGTCCAGGCCGCGGTCGAAGCCGTCGGCGAGGACGGTCAGCGCCTGCCGGGCGGAGAGCAGTTCGGCGGCCGGGTCCATGGCCAGCACCCCGGGGCCGGTCAGCAGGACCAGCGCCAGCGCGAGGAAGCGGAGCTCCCCCGAGCCGAGCCGGCCCAGTTCGGTGGCGGGTGCGGCGGAGCCGCGGTCCAGCAGCGCCGTCACCGGGCCCTGTGCGGGAGCCCGTACGTCCAGCCCCTGCACCGGGCCCGCGCAGCCGGTCCGCGCCGCCGCGGCCAGCAGCGCGTGGCGGGTGCCGCACTCGTGACGGGTCCGGCGCAGGACGTCGGCCAGGTTGGCGCAGTCGCCCAGCAGCCGGCCCTCGCCCGGCGGGACGGGTGCGCGCATCCGGTCGGGGCGCGGGTCGCAGGGAAACACCGAGCGCAGCGCCACCACCACCTGCTCGGCGGCCGCCAGGACCTGCCGCTGCCCGGCCGTGGCGCCGGCCACGCGCAGCGGGAGCAGCGCGGTGCCGAGCCGGTCATCGGGGAGGGGGGCCCGGGTGACGCCGACGGCGCCGCCGGTCAGCCAGGAGGCCTGTACGGACTGCCGGCCGGGGTCGCGCAGGGCGGTGGCGAGCAGGATCTGACCGTCCGCCGAGAGCCGTTCGCCGACGATGCGGAGCGTGGGCTCGGCCTGTACCGCGAGGTCGAGGCGGACGGGCCCCGCGGGGCCGTCGACGGTGCAGCCGATGCGGAATCCGCGCCGCCCCTGCCCGTCGGGCAGCGCCCGGTCGGGGATCCGGCCCCGCGGATCGGGGAAGGCCTCCTCCAGGGTGGTTCCGGCCCCGAGCGCGGCCAGCGCCTCGTAGGCGGCCAGGACCTGGGACTTGCCGCTGCCGCTGGGCCCGGCGAAGAGGGTCACGGGTCCGATGCCGAAGACGGCGCCGCGATGCACCCCGAAGGCGGAAAGCCGCAACTCGCTCACGACGGGCCGGTACTGCACCCCGTTCCCGGCGGACGGCGCTGCGGGCGGTGGGGCGGGGGCGGCCGGGTCGGCGGGGGCGGCTAAGTCGAGGGGGGCGGGGGGCGTGGCCCCCGGCGGGTTCAGGGTGGCGTCCATGCGCCGGACGGTACGGGCCGCCGGACCCCCGGTGGGCCCGGCGAACCGTTCCGTCGAGGCGACCTTCCTACGATCGGGGGACGGCAGCGGCCGCGATCCCCTCGACCTCGGTCCCGACGGGCGCCAGCAGGAAGACGTTGCGGTCGACCCGGTGCATCCCGCTGCCCAGCCCGAAGACCACGCCGCTGCTGAAGTCGAGGATCCGCTTGGCCACTTCGGTGTCCGCGCCGGTGAGGTCGAGCAGCACCGGGATCTGTGCGATCAGGTACTCGGCCACCTCCCGGGCGTCGGCGAAGACCTGGACCCGGATCACGACGAAGCGCCGCTGTTCCGCCGCGGCTGCTCCCGGCGCGGTGGGGATCGTGCGGTGGTCCACCCGGGAGGGCCACTCGTTGCGACTGCGCAGGGGGACCACCTGCGCGAGCCCCTCCCACTGTTCGTCCGTGACGTCGTACCTGCTCACCGGGCCGCCTCGGCCGTGCGCTTCATGTGCATCCCCCCATCCTCTCGCGTTTCACCCGTTCAGCCCAACAACGACACGAGCGACACGGGGTACACCTACAGAAGCGAATGAGTTAGGTTAGGCATACCTAAGTCACTCGCCCAGGACGATGGAGATCCGCATGTGCATGTCCGGTGCTGCCCCCGCCACCCCGGCCACCGGCCGGCCCACCGACGCCGAGCGGGTCCGGTCCGTCCTGGCCGCCGCCCACTCCATGACCGTGGTCACCGACGGACTGAGCAGCGAGGTCCGCCACCTCGACGGGAGCGACCCGATGGGCCGCCTGCACCTGCACCCCGCCGAGCCGGGCGGCGACCGCGGGCACCGGCCCTCGATCCGGCTGGAGTTCACCGACGTCGCCCCCACCCCCGTACGGGACCGGGTGCGCGCCCGCGTCACGATCACGGGCCGCCTGCTCACGCCCTACACGGACGAAGGCGCCGACTCCACGTGAATGGAATTCGGCCGGGCCGTCCTGGAGACCGCGGAGGGCCGCTCGTACGTCGGCCTCGAAGAACTCGACGCGGCCCGCCCCGACCCGCTCGCCCCGTACGAGTCCGGCATGCTCACGCACCTCGTCGATGACCACGCCGAACTCGTCACCCTGCTCCTGCGCCTGGTCCGGCCGCTGCCCGCCGCGCCCGTCGTCCGCGTCCTGCCGCTCGCCATGGACCGGTACGGGATCACCCTGCGCCTGGAACAGCTGCGCGGCCACCGCGACGCACGGCTGCCCTTCCCCTCCCCGCTCGACGACGTCGAACAGTCCGGGGTGCAGATCCAGGCCCTGTTCAGTGCGGCCCGGCGGCGCTCGCACCGCAACAGCCTGCCCGCGTGAGAAGGGCGCCCCGTACGGAATAGGCGCGGGTGCGGCCCCGTTGGGGACGATCATGAAGGCAATCACGTACAACGCATACGGAACTCCCGCGAACCTCACGCTCGTTGACGTACCGCAGCCCAAGGTCGGGCCCGGCGAGGTGCTGGTCCGGGTCAAGGCCGCCGGCGTCAACCCGGTCGACTGGAAGATCGCCGCCGGATACGCCGACCCGCTCTTCGAAGTCCGCTACCCCGTCATACCCGGCTGGGACGTCGCCGGAGTCGTCGAGGCCGTCGGCCCCGACACCTTCGACCACGCCGTCGGCGACGAGGTCTACGGGTACGTCCGCAAGGAGTGGGTCGAGCTCGGCACCTACGCCGAACTGGTCAGCGCCCCCGTCCGGACGCTGGCCCGCAAGCCGCGCGAGCTGAGCTTCGAGCAGGCCGCCGGCCTCCCGCTGGCCGGCCTCACCGCGTACCAGTCCCTGACCCGCGTGGGCGTCAAGGCCGGCGAGAGCGTCGTCATCCACTCCGCGGCGGGCGGCACCGGCTCCTTCGGCGTGCAGATCGCCGTCGCGCTCGGCCTGCGCGTCATCGGCACGGCCGGCGCGCACAACCACGACTACCTGCGCTCGCTCGGCGCCGAGCCCGTCCTGTACGGGGAGGGGATGGCGGACCGGATCCGCGAGCTGGCCCCCGAGGGCGTCGACGCGGGCCTGGACTTCTTCGGGGACGGCGCCGTCGACGTCCTCCAGTCGCTCGTCAAGGAGCGCGGCCGGGTGGTCTCCATCGCCGACCACCAGGCCGCCGCCAAGGGTGCGCACCAGCTGTGGGTGCGCCCGGACACCGCCGACCTGACGTTCCTCGCCGAACTCGCCGACGCGGGCCGGCTCACGGTCAACGTGGAGCACGCGCTGCCGCTCGCCGAGGCCGCGAAGGCCTGGGAGCTCAGCGCGGCGGGCCGCACGCGCGGCAAGATCGTCCTGACGGTCTGAGAACGCGCGGGAGCCGCCGGAGTGCGGGACTCCGGCGGCCCGGCCGTGCAGTTACGAGGCAGCCTCCGCGTACCGGTTCGCCGGGCGCGGGAGGCCGTAGTTCTCGCGCAGCGTCGTACCGGTGTACTCGGTGCGGAACAGGCCGCGCCGCTGGAGGATCGGCACGACGTGATCGACGAAGGCGGTCAGACCGGTGGGCAGCACGGGCGCCATGATGTTGAATCCGTCGGCGGCGCCCTGCGTGAACCACTCCTCCAGCTGGTCCGCTATCTGCTCGGGCGTACCGGCGAAGACGCGGTGTCCGCGGCCGGCGCCGAGGCGGGCGATCAGCTCGCGCAGGGTGAGGCCGTCGCGGCGGGCCAGTTCGGCCACGAGCGTGAAGCGGCTCTTGTTGCCGTTGATGTCCCGCTCCTCGGGGAGCTCCGGCAGCGGGCCGTCGAGCGGGAAGCCGGTGAGGTCGACCCCGAGCATGCCGGAGAGCTGGGCGAGCCCGTACTCCGGCACCTGGAGGTCGGTGAGCTCCTGCTCCAGGGCCTTCGCCTCGGCCTCGGTGGAGCCGATGACGGGGGCGATGCCGGGCAGGACCAGCAGGTCGGACTCGGACCGGCCGTACTTCGCGAGGCGCGACTTGAGGTCCTTGTAGAAGGTCTGCCCGTCGGCGAGGGTCTGCTGGGCGGTGAAGACGGCCTCAGCGTACTGGGCGGCGAACTCCTTGCCGTCCTCGGAGGAGCCGGCCTGCACGAGGAGCGGGTGGCCCTGCGGGGAGCGGGGCACGTTGAGCGGGCCGGCCACGCCGAAGTACTCGCCGCGGTGGGCGGCGGGGTGGAGCTTGTCGGTGTCGGCGTAGATGCCGCGCTCCTTGTCGAGGACGATCGCGTCGTCCTCCCAGCTGTCCCAGAGCTTGGTGGCGACGTCGAGGAACTCGCGGGCGCGGTCGTACCGCAGGCCGTGCTCCAGGTGCTCGTCCTGGCCGAAGTTGCGGGCCTCGTCGACGGTGCCGGAGGTGACGATGTTCCAGCCGGCGCGCCCGTTGCTGATGTGGTCGAGGGAGGCGAACTTTCGGGCGAGGTGGAACGGCTCGTTGAAGGTGGTGGAGACGGTGGCGATGAGCCCGATGTGCTCGGTCACGGCGGCGATGGCGGAGAGCAGGGTGAGCGGCTCGAACCCGCCGAGGGCGTTGTAGCGGGCCTTGCCCCAGAGGGCGAGCCCGTCGGCGAAGAAGACGGAGTCGAGCCGCCCCCGCTCGGCGGTGCGGGCCAGCTCCTGGAAGTACCGCAGATCGGTGACCCGCTCGGGGCTGCTTCCTGGATGGCGCCAGGCGGCGTCGTGGTGGCCCGCGTTCATGAGGAAGGCGTTGAGGTGGAGGGTCCGGGATGCGGTCATGGTGGTGTTCCTCGGCTCGGAGGGAATCGCGGAGAAGAAGGGCGGCGGGACGTCAGGCGGGGACGCGCCACACGCTGAGGCGGCGTTCGATCGTGACCAACAGCTGGTTGAAGGCCACGCCGATGGCGGAGATGGTGACGATGCCCGCGTACATCTGCGGGATCGCGAAGTTGAACTGCGAGGCATTGATCAGATAGCCGAGGCCCGCCTTGGCGCCGATCATCTCGGCGGCGACCAGGACCAGGATCGAGACGGCGCCGGCCAGCCGGATGCCGGTGAAGATGGCCGGCACGGACGAGGGCAGGATCACCTTCTGGAAGAGCCTCGGCGTGGACAGGTTCATGGACCGGGCGAGTTTGACCAGGGTCGGATCGGCGTTGCCGACGGCGCTGATCGTGTTCAGCAGGATCGGCCAGACGCAGGCGTAGACGACGATGGAGACCTTCGAGGTCTCCCCGATGCCGAGCAGCAGCACGAACACCGGTAGCAGCGCGAGGGCCGCCGTATTGCGGAACACCTCCAGCAGCGGGCCGAGCAGCGCCGCGACGGGGCGGTACCAGCCGATGAGCAGGCCGAGCGGGACGGCGACGACGACGGCGATGCCGAAGCCGCCGAAGGAGCGGACGAGGCTGGCGCGGGCGTGCTCGCCGAGTTGGCCGTCCAGCAGCAGCCCCCACCAGGCCTGGGCGACCTCGCTGACCGGCGGGAGGAACGTGGCGTCGACGAGGCCGAGCCGGGGCGCGGTCTCCCAGAGGGCGAGGAGGGCGAGGAGCGCGGCGGACCGCAGCACCCCGGCCCGCAGCCACCGCCCGAAGGCCGCGCCCCTGGCCGGGCGGACGCCGGCGGACCCCGGCTCCGCCCCCGGGGCCGCGGCAGGTCCCCGTACGGACCCGGCGGAGCCCGCCGCCCGGGCGGGACCGTCGCCGACGGCACCGGGTGCGGGCTCCGCGGTGGCGGGGGCGGTGGCCGTGGCCGACGCGCGGGCCCCGTCGGCCCGGGCGGTGGCGGCGTCGGCCCGGGCGGTGGCGGCCCGGGCGGTCGCGGCGTCGGCCTGCGCAGGCGCGGCGTCGGCCCGGGCGTCAGCGGCGTCGGCCCGGGCGGTCGCGGCGTCGGCCTGCGCAGGCGCGGCGTCGGCCTGGGCGTCGGCGGCGTCCGCCCGGACCGTGGTGGTGTCGGTGGTCATACCGGGGTCTCCTCCTTCTCCAACTGCTGGGCACGCGCCACCTCGTCGTGGAGGAGCGTCCAGATCTCATGGCGGTGGCGGGCGAACTCAGGGCTGGAGCGCAGGTCCTCGCCCTGGACGCCGGCGCCGGCTCCGACGCCCGCGCTCCGGGCGCCCAGGGAGACCGGGACGACCTCCTTGACCCGGCCCGGGCGGGAGGTGATCACGGCCACCCGCTGCCCGAGGTACACGGCCTCCTCGATGCCGTGCGTGATGAACACGACGGTCTTGCCGGTCCGCTGCCAGATCCGGCGCAGCTCGTCCTGGAGCGACTCCCGGGTCTGGGCGTCGAGGGCGGCGAACGGCTCGTCCATCAGCAGGACGTCCGGGTCGTACGCCAGCGAGCGGGCGATCGCGACCCGCTGCCGCATGCCGCCGGACAGTTCGTGCGGGTGGCGGTCCTCGAAGCCGGAGAGGCCCACGAGGTCCAGGAACTCCCGTGCCCGGTCGGCTCGTTCGCGCCGGGGTACGCCCGTCGCCTCCAGCCCGAACTCGACGTTGCCGAGCGCGGACCGCCACGGCAGCAGCGCGTACTGCTGGAAGACGATGCCGCGGTCCAGGCCGGGGCCGGTGACCGGTTCGCCGTCGAGCAGGATCCGGCCGGACGTGGGTCGGGTGAGGCCGCCGAGCAGGTCCAGGAGAGTGGACTTGCCGCAGCCGCTGGGGCCGACGACGACCAGGAACTCGCCCGCTTCGATCTCCAGGTCGATGCCGTCGAGTGCGGTGAACTCCTCGTTCCTGTCCTTCGTCGGGAAGGTCTTCGTCACGGAGTCGAACACGATCTTCGCCATGGCAGCCGCTCAGCCCTTTCCGTATCCGTTGAACTCGTTGGTGTAGAGGTCGCCGGGTTTCAGCTGCCCCTTCTTGATCTCGCCGCGTCCGCCGAGCCAGTCGAGCCAGAGCTGGAACTCCTTGTCGGCGATCCGGCCGCCGGGCTCGGCGACCCCGTACGAGCGCCAGTACTGGAGGGTCGAGGTGTCCTCGTTGCGGCCGCGCTTCTTGATGACCTCCGTCATCCGGGCGACGACCTCCTCGCGCGGGGTGGTGCGGGACCACTCGATGGCCTTGGCCACGCCGGTGGTGAAGGTCCGTACGGTGTCGGGGTTCTCCTTGATGAAGCGCCGGGTCATCACGTACGAGCCGGCGCTGAACGAACCCAGCAGCTCGAAGTCCTTGAACAGCGGGCGTATCCCGCCGGTCGCCAGGGCCTTGTCGCGCAGTACGCCGCTGAGCACGCCGACCTCGATCTGCTTCTGCCGCAGGGCCTGCTCCGTGTTGACCGGCGGGACCACGAGGGATTCGACCTTGCCCGCGTCCGCCTTGGAGAGGCCGCCCCGCTCCAGGTAGATGTCGAGCAGGGCCTGGGCGTGGGCTCCCAGGGTGTTCATGCCTACCTTCTTGCCGATCAGGTCGCGGGCGGAGCGGATCGGGCTGTCGTCCAGGACGTAGTAACCGAGGTAGGTGTCC
This sequence comes from Streptomyces sp. NBC_00597, assembly GCF_041431095.1. Taxonomy (GTDB): domain Bacteria; phylum Actinomycetota; class Actinomycetes; order Streptomycetales; family Streptomycetaceae; genus Streptomyces. Next base: position 284,011 of record NZ_CP107757.1, on the reverse strand, counting down.
TTGTCGGAGCCGTAGTAGGAGACGACGGCCTGGATCTGAGCCTTGCTCGCGGCCAGTTTGACGATCGCGCCGTTGAAGGCTCCGCCGAAGTGGGTCTGGCCGGTGGCCGCGGACTGGATGTCCTGCGGGCCGCTGATGGTGTTGCCGACCCAGTCGAGGGTGAGGTTCCCGAGGTATCCGAGGTCGGCGGCCAGTTCGGGAAGCGTGACCGTGCCGACCGCACCCTGGTACTTGAGGGTCGTGACCTGCTTGCCGGGACCGCCGGAGCCACCGCTGGCGGTGGCCGTGCCGCAGCTCACCGCGGCCGCCGAGATGCCGAGCAGGGTGAGGAACTGGCGTCGGGAGGTGGGGGTGGGGGCGAATGCTGCGGGCATGGGGTTCCTTGTCCGGGATGCGGTGGTGGGGTGGGGACGTGGTTAGGGGGCCGTGGCGGCGAGCGCGGAGGAGGGAGCGGACGCCGAGGTGGCTGAGATGGCCGGGGCCGTCGCGTTCAGGGCGGCGGCGAACTCGTCGACGGCCTGGAAGAGGTCCAGCTCCGCCTCGGGCCTCAGCCGGTCGGGGCCGGCCCCGCGCTCCACGGAGGAGTCCAGGACGAACCGCCCGGCCGTGACGTGCCGCGCTCCGAGGGCGGCGAGCACCGGGCGCAGGGCGTAGTCGAGGGTCAGGACGTGGGCGAGGCTGCCGCCGGTGGCGATCGGCAGAACCGTTTTCCCGGCCAGGCCGTCCTGCGGGAGCAGATCGAGGAAGGCCTTGAGCAGCCCGGTGTACGAGGCCTTGTAGACCGGGGTCGCGACGATGATCCCGTCGGCCTCGGCGACGGCTTCGAGGGCCCGACGGAGCTCCGGCTCGCCGCGGCGCGCGGAGAGGAGATCGGCGGCGGGGAGCTCCCGCACGGCGAGGTGGGCGGTGTCGAAGCCGGCGTGGGCGAGGCGGCGCAGCACATGGTCGGCGACGACGGCGGTACGGGAGTGCGGGGAGGGGCTGCCGGAGAGGGCGAGCAGGGTGGGCACGGGGACTCCTTGGACGTCGTACGGGTCGGTCGGGAAGGTCCGGGTCAGGCGGTGGCCGAGGCGCCGGACGGGATGCCGAAGGACGGGTCGGGGACCGTCTCCGGGCTGATCAGGCGGGACGGGGCCCCGTCCGGGCCGACGGGCACGTCGCCGTCCACCGTCACGCGGCGCAGGGTCCGCTCGTGCTCGTCGGAGTCGTCGACGCCGTAGTGCTGGGTGGCCCGGTTGTCCCAGATCGCGACGTCACCGGCCCGCCACTGCCAGCGCACGGTGTTCTCGGGGCTCTCGATGTGCGCCTGGAAGAGGTCGAGGAGGGTGCGGGAGTCCCGGCCGGTGAGGCCCTTGATCCGCTGGACGAAGTTGCCGAGGAGCAGGGCGCGTTCGCCGGTCTCGGGGTGGACGCGGACGACGGGGTGCTCGGTGAGGAACTCGGTGGAGGTGAACACCTCGCGGTACTGGGCCAGGGCCTCGGGGAGGGCGTCGGGCCTCAGGCCGGCGTAGTCGTACGCGTTGGAGTGCAGGGCGCGCAGGCTGTCGGCGAGGGCGCGCAGCGGGGCGGGGAGGTGGGCGTAGGCGGTGACGGTGTTGGCCCAGAGGGTGTTGCCGCCGTACGGGGGGACGGTGACGGCGCGGAGGATGGAGAAGGCGGGGTAGGCGGGGACGAAGGTGACGTCGGTGTGCCACTGGTTGGCGCGGGCGCCGTGGTGGGAGTCGATGCCGAGGGCGTAGCGGCCGTCGGCGGAAGGCACGGTGGGGTGGGCGACGGGGGTTCCGAGCAGGCGGGCGAAGGCTTCGTGTCCGGCCTCGTCGAGGTGGTCCTGGCCACGGAAGAAGACGACCTTGTGGGCGAGGAGTGCGGCCCGGACCTCCCCGACGACCTCCTCGGAAACCTCACCCCCGAGCTGCACACCCCCGATCTCGGCGCCGATCCGCCCACCGATCCGGATGACGGTGGTCTGCTGGGTACGAGTTGCGGTGGTCATGGAAACTCCCTCGGATTGGCTGGAACAGCGGATGAACGGCCGGCAGGGGGGCGGGTCGGAAGCGGTGGGGCGGCCCGGGCCGCTCGGCCGTGGACCGTGAGCCCGGACCGAGCGGGCCGCAGCGAACGCGCCGGGGACCGGACGGGCCGGAGACGGCCGTGCGGAGGGGACGGGCCGAAGGCCCGGTGGGCCGGGCCGGTCCACGCCGGAGGCCGATGGGGCATGGCCGGCCGGGCCGGTGGCCGGTCGGCGAGAGGGCGGAGGGGCGGCTGGGAGCCGGTCAGTCGCGGGCCGGGTGACCCGAGACCCGTTCGGCGGCAAGCCGAAGGGTCATCGGGTCCTGCCCGGGGCGGCGGCGCTCAGGCGCGGCGCGGGGCCGGACAGCGGCCCGGACACGAACCCGGCGCGGTACAGGAGCCGGGGGTGTGGAGCCGCGGGGCGAGGAGCTCGAACGCGGACATGGCTCGGAGCCTGTCAGCGGCCCCGGCACGGGTCAAGCCCCGCCCGGCACGCCGGAAGAGGCCCCGCCCGGAGCCCCGGTCCAGCCCGCCGCAACTAGCCTGACCTGCTACTTCGCCCGCCCCGACAGGTGCTGCCCGATGCCCCCGAACGGCCGAAAGCCGTGGCTGGATTTCATACCCCTGCAACGCGACCGCCACGCGTCCGCCGACGCGCACCCGCAGACACGGCCGTCCATCGCCTCCCGCCACCGGGTCAGGGGGTGGACAGGGGTGGCAGCCCGACCGGTACACGTGCCCGACGCGGAAGGGCTGGCGGGGCACCCTCCGGAACCGGGGCCCGCGCTCAGGCGCGCCATGCGCTCTTTGCGCTCTTTCGTGAGGGCTCCCGTCTCACATGAGAGGGGGAGATCACATCCGGTGGTTATAGTCGTTCACAAGGTGACCCCCCTAGCATTCGAGCCATGACGGTCCTGCCTGATGACGGGCTCTCCTTGGCCGCCGAGTTCCCTGACGCGACGCATGAGCAGTGGCAGCGCCTGGTAGAGGGCGTTCTACGCAAGTCCGGCAAGGACGTATCCGGCGAAGCCGCAGAAGACGCGTTGTCCACGAAGCTCCAGGACGGGCTCACCACCCGCCCGCTGTACACCGCGCCCGAAACGCCCGACGAAACCGGGTTTCCCGGGTTCGCTCCGTTCGTACGAGGGGGCAGCCCCGCCGGCGGTGCCACCGCCGGCTGGGACGTGCGTCAGCGACACCTCGGCAGTGACCCCGAGCGGGTGAACGAAGCCGTACTGACGGACCTTGAGAACGGGGTCACCTCCCTCTGGCTGTCCCTGGGCGGCCCCGGCGGGCTCCCGCTCGACGCGCTCCCCCGCGCACTCGACGGCGTCTACCTCGACTTGGCGCCGGTGTCCCTGGACGCCGGCGCCGCGTACGCCGACGCCGCCCACGCCCTGCTGCGCCTGTACGCCGAGCGCCAGGTGGCCCCGGATGCCGCGCGTGCGAGCCTCGGCGCCGACCCGCTGGGGCACGAGGCCCGTACGGGTGAAGTCCTGGACCTGGCCGACGCCGTCGAGCTCGCCCGGGAGGCGGCCGCGCACTGGCCCGGTGTCCGCGCCCTCGTCGTCGACGCGCTGCCCTACCACGAGGCGGGCGGTTCGGCCGCCGAAGAGCTCGGACTGTCGCTGGCCACGGGTGTCGCCTACCTCCGCGCACTCACCGAAGCGGACGGCAACGGCGACGGTGACGGCGGCCTCGGCGTCGAAGCCGCCCTCGGCCAGCTGGAGTTCCGCTACGCCGCGACCGCCGACCAGTTCCTCACCATCGCGAAGTTCCGTGCCGCGCGCCGCCTGTGGGCCCGGATCGCGGAGGCCTGCGGGGCCCCGGACGCGGGCTCCCAGCGCCAGCACGCCGTCACCTCGCCGGTGATGATGACCCGCCGCGACCCGTGGGTGAACATGCTGCGCACCACCATCGCCTCCATGGCGGCGGGCGTCGGCGGGGCCGACTCGGTCACCGTGCTCCCGTTCGACCACGAGTTGGGTCTGCCGGACGCCTTCGCGCGCCGGATCGCCCGCAACACCTCCACCATCCTGCTGGAGGAATCGCACCTGGCCCGCGTGATCGACCCGGCCGGCGGCTCGTACTACGTCGAGCGGCTCACCGACGAACTCGCGCACGCAGCCTGGGAGTTCTTCCAGACGATCGAGAAGGCCGGCGGTCTCGCCGCCGCCCTGCGCTCGGGGCTGGTCGCCGAGCGCCTCGCGGCGACCTGGGCCGAGCGCTCCAAGCAGCTCGCCAAGCGCCGCGAACCCATCACGGGCGTCAGCGAGTTCCCGCTGCTGTCCGAGAAGCCCCTCGACCGCGAGCCCGCCCCGGCGGGCCCCTCCGGCGGGCTGCCCCGCGTACGGCGCGACGAGGCGTACGAGGCGCTGCGCGCCCGCAGCGACGCGCACCTGGCCTCGACCGGGAGCCGTCCGCGGATCTTCCTCGCCGCGCTCGGCCCGGCGGCGGCGCACACCGCGCGCGCCACGTTCACCGCGAACCTGTTCCAGGCGGGCGGCGTCGAGCCGGTCCACGACCCGGTGTCGGTGGATCCGGCGACGGCCGCCGAGGCCTACGCCGCGAGCGGCGCGGACGGCATGGCCGTGCTGTGCTCCAGCGACGCGCTGTACGAAGAGCAGGCCGAGGCGGTGGCCGCGGCCCTGCGCGCGGCCGGTGCGACGACGGTGTTCCTCGCGGGCAAGCCCGGCACGGCGGCGGGCGCCGTGGACGAGTACGTCTTCGCCGGCTGCGATGCGGTCGCCGTGCTGTCCTCCGTTCTCGACCGGATGGGAGTGTCCTCGTGAGCGGCACCGCAATCCCCGATTTCTCCGCCCTCGCCCTCGGCGGCGGTGCCACCGCGGCCGGGTCCGAGGACCAGTGGCGGGCGGCGGTGAAGGAGTCCACCGGGACCGCCGCCGGCGACCTGCTGTGGGAGACCCCCGAGGGCATCGGCGTGAAGCCGCTGTACACGGGCCGCGACCTGGAGGGCCTCGACTTCCTGCGGACCTACCCGGGCGTGGCCCCGTACCTGCGCGGCCCGTACCCGACGATGTACGTCAACCAGCCCTGGACGATCCGCCAGTACGCGGGATTCTCCACGGCCGAGGAGTCGAACGCCTTCTACCGGCGCAACCTCGCGGCCGGCCAGAAGGGCCTGTCGATCGCCTTCGACCTGCCCACGCACCGCGGGTACGACAGCGACCACCCGCGCGTCACGGGCGACGTCGGCATGGCGGGCGTGGCGATCGACTCGATCTACGACATGCGCCAGCTCTTCGACGGCATCCCGCTGGACAAGATGACGGTGTCGATGACGATGAACGGCGCGGTGCTGCCGGTCCTCGCCCTCTACATCGTGGCGGCGGAGGAGCAGGGCGTCTCCCCCGACAAGCTCGCCGGGACCATCCAGAACGACATCCTCAAAGAGTTCATGGTCCGCAACACCTACATCTACCCGCCGAAGCCCTCGATGCGGATCATCTCGGACATCTTCTCGTTCACCTCGCAGAAGATGCCGCGGTACAACTCCATCTCGATCTCCGGCTACCACATCCAGGAGGCCGGGGCCACGGCCGACCTGGAGCTCGCGTACACCCTCGCCGACGGCGTGGAGTACCTGCGTGCCGGCCAGGACGTCGGCCTGAACGTGGACGCGTTCGCGCCGCGCCTGTCGTTCTTCTGGGCCATCGGCATGAACTTCTTCATGGAGGTGGCGAAGCTGCGCGCCGCCCGGCTGCTGTGGGCGCGGCTCGTCAAGCAGTTCGATCCGCAGAACGCCAAGTCGCTGTCGCTGCGCACCCATTCGCAGACCTCCGGCTGGTCGCTGACCGCGCAGGACGTCTTCAACAACGTGACGCGCACGTGCATCGAGGCGATGGCGGCGACGCAGGGGCACACCCAGTCCCTGCACACCAACGCCCTCGACGAGGCGCTCGCGCTGCCGACGGACTTCTCGGCGCGCATCGCCCGCAACACCCAGCTGCTGCTCCAGCAGGAGTCGGGGACCTGCCGGTCGATCGACCCGTGGGGCGGCAGCGCGTACGTCGAGAAGCTGACGTACGACCTGGCGCGCCGGGCCTGGCAGCACATCCAGGAGGTCGAGGCGGCCGGCGGCATGGCGCAGGCCATCGACGCCGGCATCCCGAAGCTGCGCGTGGAGGAGGCCGCCGCCCGTACGCAGGCGCGCATCGACTCGGGGCGCCAGCCGGTGATCGGCGTGAACAAGTACCGGGTGGAGAACGACGAGCAGATCGACGTGCTCAAGGTCGACAACTCCTCGGTGCGCACCCAGCAGATCGAGAAGCTGCGGCGGTTGCGCGAGGAGCGCGACGAGGCGCTCACGCAGGACGCGCTGCGGGCGCTGACGCACGCGGCGGAGCGCGGCGCGGGCCAGGGCCTGGAGGGCAACCTCCTCGCGCTGGCGGTGGACGCGGCGCGGGCCAAGGCGACCGTGGGTGAGATCTCGGACGCACTGGAGAAGGTGTACGGGCGGCACGCGAGCCAGATCCGTACGATCTCGGGTGTGTACCGCACCGAAGCAGGGGAGTCCCCGAACGTGGAGCGCACCCGTGCGCTGGTCGACCGGTTCGAGGAGGCGGAGGGCCGCCGTCCGCGTGTCCTGGTCGCCAAGATGGGCCAGGACGGCCATGACCGCGGCCAGAAGGTGATCGCGACCGCGTTCGCCGACCTGGGCTTCGACGTGGACGTCGGCCCGCTGTTCCAGACCCCGGCGGAGGTGGCCCGCCAGGCCGTCGAGGCGGACGTCCACGTGGTGGGCGTGTCGTCGCTGGCGGCCGGCCACCTGACCCTCGTACCGGCGCTGCGCGAGCAGTTGGCGGAGGAGGGGCGCGAGGACATCATGATCGTGGTGGGCGGGGTGATCCCGCCGGCCGACGTGCCGACGCTGCTGGAGATGGGCGCTGCGGCGGTGTTCCCGCCCGGCACGGTGATCCCGGACGCGGCCCACGACCTGGTGACGCGGCTGGCCGCGGACCTGGGCCACGAGCTGTAGGCGCGGCCGATGCCTCCGAAGATCGACATCGAGGCCTACGCGAAGGGGGTCCTCGACGGGAAGCGCGCGTTCATCGCGCGTGCGATCACCCTCGTCGAGTCCACCCTGCCCGCTCACCGGGCGCTCGCGCAGGGGTTGTTGACGGAGCTGCTGCCACACGCGGGGCGGGCCCGGCGGATCGGGATCAGCGGGGTGCCGGGCGTGGGGAAGTCCACGTTCATCGACGCGTTCGGCACGATGTTGACGGGGCTGGGCCACCGGGTCGCGGTCCTGGCCGTGGACCCGTCCTCGACGCGTACGGGCGGCTCGATCCTCGGTGACAAGACGCGGATGGAACGCCTGGCGGTCGACCCTTCTGCGTTCGTCCGCCCGTCCCCCTCGGCGGGGACGCTGGGCGGGGTCGCCAAGGCCACCCGGGAGTCGATGATCGTCATGGAGGCGGCGGGCTACGACGTGGTCCTCGTCGAGACGGTCGGCGTGGGCCAGTCGGAGACGACGGTGGCCGGCATGGTCGACTCGTTCCTGCTGCTCTCGCTGGCCCGTACGGGGGATCAGCTGCAGGGAATCAAGAAGGGCGTCCTGGAGCTGGCGGACGTCCTCGCGGTGAACAAGGCGGACGGCCCGCACGAGCGCGACGCGAAGGCGGCGGCGCGGGAGCTGTCGGGGGCGCTGCGGCTGATGCACCCCGCCGACGCGGCGTGGACCCCGCCCGTACTCACGTGCAGTGCGCGGGAGTCGGCGGGCCTGGACGAGGTGTGGAACCGCCTCGAACAGCACCGCACGCTGCTGGACGCGGGCGGCCGGCTGGCCTCGAAGCGTGCCGAGCAGCAGGTGGAGTGGACCTGGTCGATGGTCCGCGAGGAGCTCCTGGAGCGCCTCCGTGCCGACCCGTCGGTCCGCGACCTGGCCCCGTCCTTGGAGGCGGCGGTCCGCGCGGGCGCCGTCACCCCCACGTCCGCGGCGGACCGCATCCTGTCGGCGTTCGCCAACTGACCTCGCGCGTACGGCCGCACCCCCGGTGGGGGTGCGGCCGTACGCGTACCCGCCCCGGCGTGCGGGGCAGCGGGTCAGGCTTCGATCAGGGCCGCGTCCCGGGTGCCCAGGGCGCGGGCCAGGACGCGGGTCTGCTCCGCCGGGTCCGTGGCGGCCAGCAGGGCCGAGAGGACCGCGATGCGGGCCTGGCCGGCGCGCAGGGTGCCCGTCGGGACGGCGCCCGCGGCGACCAGGTCCACGGCGCCGCCCTGCGTGTAGATCTCGGTGACCGGGCCGGCCGGCACGCGCGTGGTCAGCGCCACCAGCACGCCCCGCGCGACGGCGGCCTTCACCGCGTCCACGATCTCCGGCGTCGCGTTGCCGGCCCCGGTGCCGATCAGGACGATGCCCCGGGCCCCGGCGGCGACCGCCGCGTTCAGGAGCACCGGGTCGCCGTCGGCGTGGTGCATCACCATGTCCACGCGCGGCGGCAGTTCCGGCATCGCGGGCAGCGGCAGCGGCTCGGGGCGCTGCGGGGTGCGCAGCATGGCGACCTTGCCGAAGCCGATCTTCCCGAGCAGTTCCTCGGAGGGGTCGGCGAACGCGTCCAGCGCCACCGCCTGGGTCTTCACCGTGCCGCGGGCGGCGTGCACCCGTCCCGCGAAGGCGATGAGCACGCCGAGCCCGCGCGTGTTCGCCGCGGTGAGCAGGGCGTCGTAGAGGTTGCCCGGGCCGTCCCCGTCCGCGGTGCCCATCGGGCGCTGCGAGCCGGTGAAGACGACGGTGCGCGGGTCGTGGTGGTGGAGGTCGACGAGGAAGGCCGATTCCTCCAGGGTGTCGGTGCCGTGCGTGACGACGACGCCGTCCACGTCCGGGTCGGCGAGCACCTCGTGCACGGTGCGCAGCAGGGTGAGCTGGTGGGCGGTGGTGAGCCGGGGGCTGTTCACGCTGAACAGGTCCACCACCTCGACGGTGATGTCCTCGGGCAGCGGCGCGGTGGCCATGACCTCGCTGCCGTCGGCGTCGGCCGCGAAGCCGGAGCCCTGCCAGCGGCTGGCTATCGTGCCGCCGGTGCTGATGACGACGATCCGTCCCATGGTCACCCCTTCTCACGTACGGGCGATACCTCGTACAGACGTTCATATGCGCAGTAAAGAGCAATGATAGTGAGATCTACGCGCAATGGGATTGCCAGTTTCGGCCCAGCCGTTCACATCCACTCAATGATAATTGCGCCATGGATGCCATTGACCGTGAAATCTTGCGCGAGCTACAGGCCGACGGCCGCCTCAGCAACCAGGAGCTGGCCCAGCGTGTCGGCTTGACACCCTCCCCCTGCATGCGACGGGTGCGCCAACTCGAACAGGACGGGGTGATCCAGGGCTACCGCGCGGTCATCGCCCCGGAGGCGGTCGGCCGCGGCTTCGAGGTGCTGGTATCCGTCGAGGTGCGCCGCGACCGCGCCGCCGTCGAGGCCTTCGAGGCGGCCCTCCAGGACATCCCCGACGTCATCGAGGCGTACCGGCTGTTCGGCAGCCCCGGCTGCCTGCTGCGGATCGCCGTCGCGGACCTGCGCGCGTACGAACGCCTGTGGATCGAGAAGCTGACCGCGCTGTCCGGGGTCACCGAGGTCAACTCGCAGATCATCATGAAGCGGATCAAGGAACCCACGGGCCTGCCCGTCTGAGCCGGGGGCCGGGGCCGGGGGCCGGGGGCGAGGGCGGAGGCCGGAGGCCGGGGGGCGACGCGTCAGCGGGGCGCGACCAGCGGGCGCAGCGGCGTACCGCGCAGCCTCTCCACGACGGGTCCCCCGCGCCCGGCCAGCAGGGTCAGCGGCCAGGCGATCCCGGCGCCGACCAGGACGCCGAGCACGACGTCGTGGGGGTAGTGGGCGCCCACCCACACCCGGGAGAACGCCATCAGCAGCGCCGCCGGAACCGCGAGCGCGCCGATGCGCCGGTCGGTGAGCCACAGGGCCGCGGCCGCCGCGGCCGCGATGGCGGCGTGGTTGCTGGGGAAGGACCAGTCGCCCGGCGGCGGGCAGGCCTCCAGGGTGAGGGCGTGCAGGGTCCGACAGGGCCTCTGCTCCCGGATCAGCGACTTGAGCAGGGTGTCCACGAGGAAGGCCGCCACCACGACGGCGGGCGCGGCCAGCGCCATGGCCGTCCGCCCCGGCCGGCCCGGGCGGGCCCGCCACCAGGCCACCGCCATGAGCAGCCCGAAGAGCCCGAGACCGTACGTGGACCAGCCCGACACCAGCGCGTCCAGCCAGTCCGGGGCCCGCCCGGCGAGAGCGGTGATCCGGGTGTAGAGGGGGCCGTCGACGGACGGTCCGTCCAGGGCGATCACGGCCGGGAGGCCGGAGGGGGCCATCATGTGCTGCTCCCATAATGTGAGTGGGCGGGGCGACCCGATCGACTACAGTTCTGTAGACGGTCTACATACTGTAGACGACGACTTGCGGAGGATCGTTCCCATGGGTGACACGAACGCCGAGCGGCGCCCTTCCGGCGAGCTGGAGGCGAGCGTGCTGGCAGCCCTGTGGGCGGCCGACGGTCCGCTGACCCCCGGACAGGTGCAGGAGGCGCTGGGCACCTCGCTCGCCCGGACGACCGTGACGACGATCCTGTCCCGCCTGCACGAGAAGGGCACCGTCTCCCGCACCAGGTCCGGCCGCGGCTACGCCTACCTCCCGACCGAGGACGCGTCCGGTCTGACCGCACGGCGCATGCACTCGGAACTGGAACGCAACGAGGACCGCGGCGCCGTCCTGTCGCGCTTCGTCTCGCAGCTCAGCGACGAGGACGAGCGGATCCTGCGCTCCCTCCTCGAAGGCGACGGCCAGTGATCGCCATGGTGTGGCTGCCGCTGCTCGTGCCGTTCCTGGCCGGACCGGCGGGCCGGCGCCTCGTCTCCTGCCTGCCCCCGCGGCAGGCCGCCTGGCTGCTGGCCGTCACGGCCGCGGGCCTCGCCGCGGGCAGCACCGCGGCACTCGCGCTGCTCGTCGTACCCGGCGCCACCCACCTGCCCGCCGTCGCCGCCCTCGGCCGGCTCCTCACCCCGCTCTCGGCGGGCGCGCCCGACACGGTCGTGGCGGTCGCGATCACGGCCCTGGCCCTGGCCCTACTGGTGCTCTGCGCCTGCCTGTTCGTACGGAACCTGCACCGCCGGTGGACCCAACTGGGGTGGGCGAGGCGGCTCGCGGCCCGCGCCGACGGTGAACTCCTCGTCCTGGCGGACGAGCTCCCCGACGCGTACGCGCTGCCCGGCCGTCCGGGCCGGATCGTGGTGACCGCCGGCATGCTCCGCGCCCTGACGGCCGCCGAACGCGAGGCGCTGCTCGCGCACGAGCGCGCCCATCTGCGGGGCCGCCACCACCTGTTCGCCGCGGTGATAGAGCTCTCCTCGCTGTGCCACCCCGCGCTCGGCGCGCTGCGCGAGCCGCTCGCGTACGCACTGGAGCGCTGCGCCGACGAGGACGCCGCGCGCGCCGTCGGGGACCGGCGGCTGACGGCCCGGGCGATCGGCAAGGCGGCACTGGCGGCCCGGGGCGCCGAGCGGCGACCGAGCCTGGCCCTGGCGGCGACGGCGGGACCGGTCCCGCGGCGCGTGGCGGCCCTGCTCGAACCGCGGACCCGAACGGCCCGGGCCCTGCCGAAGACCGGCATCGCCATCGTGGCGATGCTGCTGGCCTGCCCGACCCTGTCGGCCGCGTCGGCCCTGGAGGCCGCGAGCGACCTGCACACGAGCATCGAGGTCGCCCAGGGAGAACTCCGCTCCCCCTGACCCCACTCCACGTCGCGGGTGCGTTCTGCGCGCAAGCCCCGTGCCACGGCCCCGTTCCGGCGGGCGACGGTCCGCTCAAGGCGTCCGGTCCGGCATGACGGCGCGGCCGGCGACCCGGAACGCTCCCGGGCCGCCGCCCTGCGGACATGCAGGACTCCGGGCCGTTGGCCGAGCTCACCCCCGTGAAGCTCGACCGGCCCCGGACAACCGCCGCCGCCGACTGCAACACTACAGTGACGATGACGCATTGATAACGTACACCAAAGTGGTGAGCCAGCGTCAACTACAGTGTTGCCGGAGCCGGCCCTATGGGCTTCGAGACACACCGTGGTGGGCAAAGACTCGGCATCACTCAAAGGAGGTCGTGTACGTGGAGCATGACCAGTCACCCACCTTCGCCCAGCTCTTGGACCACCTCTTCCGGGAGGTACACCCGCCGTCCCGGGGGCCGTACACCTATGCGGAAGTCGCCGAAGGCATCCGGAAGGTGTCGTCCGGAGAGGGGCGCGGGGTGACGGCGAGCGCGATCCAGCAACTACGAACCGGCGTCAAACAGAACCCGACACGGCACACCATCAAGGCCCTTGCCGACTTCTTCGGCGTGCCGGCGGGCTACTTCGTCGACGGAGCGGCCGCCGAGCGCACCAAAGCGGAGATCGGACTCCTCACCGCCATGCGCGACCAGGACGTCCGCAAGGTCGCCCTGCGCGCCAACGGTCTGAGCGTGGACAGCCTGAAGATGCTCTCCACCGTGATCGAACAGGCCCGGAAACTCGAAGGCCTCACCCACGACGAGTCCCCCCACGACCTGAACCTCGACGACTGAGGTCCGGACGGGTCGCGATCCCCCACCGCCGTGCACGTACTTCCCGTGGACCAGCAGGCTCGTGCTGAGCCGAACCGCCTCTGCCCGCCCGTCGATCCGGTAGTCGATCACCTGGACCAGCGCGGGCGGGGCTTTCGTCGTCCCGGCTGCCTTCCGGTGTTTGCTCGGCTCGATCCGCCACGGCACGCGGGCGCCGCGTTCGCGCAGGCGGTACCACCTGGCCGAGCCCCATAGCCCGCGGCCGGCCGGCAGCAGTGCTCCCTACCCGTGCCATGGGATGGCCCAACGTCTGCACTACGAGCCCGACTTGCCGAAATCATCTCCGGCGGGGTGGGGACGGCCCCCGTGCCGACATGGGGGTCAGCGGGATGGGGGACGGAGGCGACCGCCCGGCAGGCTGGGACGGGAAGGGTGTGGACGACAGGGAAAGGGGCGACCGATGAAGGCACGGGCGCGGGCCACGGCACTGTGGGTGGGGATGTGCGCGGTGGCGGTATCAGGGATCCACCCGGCGGCCGCGCAGAAGCGCGCGGCGGCCGCGCCGCCCGCCGGCCTCGCGGAGGCCCTCGAACAGACCGTTGCGGACGGGTTCCCCGGGGTCGTCGCGTACGCCAGGCACGGAGAGCGGAAGTCGCGGCTGGCGGCCGGGATCGCGGACAGGGCGAGCGGCGAGCGGGCCCGGCCGGACATGCGGTTCCGGATCGCCAGCAACACCAAGGCCTTCGTATCGACCGTGCTCCTACAACTGGAGGGCGAGGGACGGCTCTCGCTCGACGACGGCGTGGAGCGCTGGCTGCCCGGCGCGGTCCGGGGGAGCGGCAACGACGGCGGGGCCATCACCATCCGGCAGCTGCTCAACCACACCTCGGGGATCTACGACCCCACCACCGAGCCGGAGTTCTTCGCCCCCTACCTGGAGCGTCACGACTGGGGCTACGTCTACACCCCGCGGGAGGTGATCGCGCGGGCGGTCCGGCACGCGCCGTACTCCGCGCCCGGTGCCGGCTGGAGGTACTCCAACACCAACTACCTGCTCGCCGGTCTGGTGATCGAGGCGGTGACACGTCACAGCGCGCCCTTCGAGATCCAGCGGCGGATCCTCGCCCCGCTCGGTCTGACGGACACCTCCTTCCCGCTGACCGACCCGGCCGTCCACGGCCCGCACCTGCACGGATACGACCTCGCGGGACGGGACATGACCCGGTTCAGCCCGTCGTACGACTGGACCGCCGGCGCCATGATCTCCACGGTCGACGACCTGGCCCGCTTCCACCGGGCCCTGTTCACCGGTCGGCTGCTGCGCCCCGCCCAGCAGCGCGAACTCCTGACCACGGTGCGGTTCCCCGGCCAACCGGCGTACGGCCTCGGGGTCCAGCGCGGGAACGTGACCTGCGGGTCGGGGCCGGACGCCGAACGGGTCGACGTCTGGGCGACCGACGGCACCGGACCGGGCTTCATGAGCATGTCCCTGACCACCACCGACAACGCGCGGCAACTGGTCTTCGCCGTCAATGTCTACGACCTCGGCGCGGAGCTGAGGGACGAAACGCCCTTCCCCCTGGGAGCCGGACTGAGCGGGGTCCAGACGGCAGCCCTGTGCGACTGAGGCAGCGTCACCGGGGCCGGCGGGGCCGCCGAGATCGCAGCAGCTCTGCTGCCACCACGACGCCCGCGCCACAGCCCGCGCGACTGCGCACGAAGGCGGGGACATCAGTCATTTTCGGACACGGCCGCAGCGCCGGATCCCACTGCGGCGCGTCAGCGGCGCCACCCTGCCCGCAGGCCGGAGTCGAGCGCATGTGAGCATATGGGTCGCGCGTACCGGGCTTCGAGGAGAGGTTCGCCCACCCGCCCCCGTCCCGGCCTCACAAGAGTGAAGACATGGATCTTGAGCAGTTGCGCGCCGCGTGTGAAGCGCGCATCGAGGCACTTCAGCTCCCCCACCGCTTCAGCACCCGTGACCTTCGTGACGCCGTGGCCGAGCAGCGCGGACGCCCCATCATCCTGCGCCCCTTGAGCACCCTCGGAGCCATGGACGCACCGTGTGGCATACGTCTGGAAACGCCGGACGCCGACCTGCTGTTCTACGAAGAGGCCACCTCGCCCCTCCATCAGAACCACATCCTCGCGCACGAAATCAGCCACATCATCTGCGATCATCCCGGCAGCCTGGAACTCGACCAGGACGCCATCCGCGCCATCGGCTTCAACCCCACCCTGGTCCAGCGCATGTCCGGGCGGACGAGCTACACCAGTGAGGACGAGCGCGAGGCCGAGGTGATGGCCAGCGTGATCCGGCAACTCATGTACCTCGGACGCGAAGGGCCGTCGAGCCGGCCCACCAGAGGCGCCGAGAGCTGGGACGCACTGTTCGCCAAGCCACACAGGAAGAAACGCCGCCAGAAATGATCAACATTGTCTTCTCGGGCACAGCCGTCGTCCTACTGTGCTTCGCCGCCTACTGGGTTCGAGGGCGGGGCGGGCACCGCCCGACGGGTACCTGGGCGATCACGGCACTGCTGACGTCCTTCGCCCTGGCCTTCGCGTCCTACGCCCCGGTCGTCGAGCACGCGGTGGAATCGGTGGTCCCCCACGTCGCCCGTCTCCTCAGCAACGCGTTCACGCTCACCGCGGCCACCTCGGTCCTCGCCTTCCTGTTCCAGCTCAACCTGGAAGAGGAGCAGGCCCGCCGGCAGATCCGGCTGCGCATCATTGCACTCATCATCGCCGTCGTAGGGATGAGCACCTTCTTCGCCGCCGAGCAACTCACCCACCGATCACCGGTGTTGTACGCATTCTACGTACTCATCTACATTTCCTACCTCGGGTACACGGCCAAGGACTTCCTGCTCCAGACGTGGGCCCAGTCGAAGCGCTCGGCCCGCAGGAGCCAGCGCCTGGGCCTGCGCATGACGTCCGCGGGATGCGCCTTCGCCCTCGTCTACGCCGCCTACAAGGTCTTCGCCCTGGTCTCCATCGGGCTCGGACTGGGCCTCGTACCCGAGCACGCCCGCTGCTCGACGCCACTGACTCCCGTCCGGTGCACCTTCAGCGTGACCGCTCCGGCCGTCGCCGTACTCCTCATCACCATCGGGCTCACCCTCCCCGCCCTGCTGTGGCCCATCAGCCAACTGCGCCGTCAGCGCTGGGAGCGCAACTCGTTCACCGCGCTGGAGCCCTTGTGGAAGGACGTCACCTCGGCGGTTCCGGAGGTCGTGCTCGACCCCGGGAACACCGAGGCCGACACCCATGACCTCGACTTCCATCTGCACCGCCGGGTCATCGAGATCAACGACTGCGTGCTGGCCCTGCGCCGGTACCGTTCCGCAGAGGTGCAGGACGCCGCTGCCGAGAAGGTCGCGCTGCGGGGGGCTACCGGCGCCCCGGAGGCGGACGCGGAAGTGGAAGCAGCGGTTATCGCTGCAGCGGTCTCCGCGAAGCGGGCCGGGAACACGCCTGAGGGACCCGAGGCCCCGCCCGCTGCCGGCACCCGCTCCCGCAAGGGGGACCTGCAAGCGGAGACGGCATGGCTGCTGCTCGTGGCACACGCCTACGACCGGCAGCACTCGCGGGCCACGACCGCCGAGCAGCCTTCGCGCACGAAGGCGGGTGCGGCGTCGTGACCGACCCGTTCCACGACCCCCGCTTCTTCAGCGACCCCTACTCCACCTACGACCGCTTGCGCAGCGCATCACCGGTCCAGAAGATCCCTACCGGATCGCGGGGCCACCACGCGTACCTGGTCACCGGTCACGCGGAAGCCCGACTGGCATTCGCCGATCCCCGTCTGTCCAAGGACACCGCCCGGTTCTTCGCCGACCGGCCCTCGCGCCGCAACATCCATCCGGCGGTCTCCAGAAACATGCTGGCGAGCGACCCTCCCCACCACACCCGGCAGAGGGCGGTGGCGGCGCCGATGTTCACCACCGGACGCATCGTGGAGATGCGTCCGTACATCTCCGGGGTCGTCGACCGCCTGCTGGACGGGTGGACGCCGGGCGCAGAGGTCGACTTGGTGGAGGAGTTGGCGGTACCCCTGCCGGTCACCGTCATCTGCGAATTGCTGGGCGTACCGGAGTCCGATCGCGCCATGGTCTCCCGCTGGTCCAACGACCTCTTCGACGCCGGCGACCCGGACGTCATCGACGCCGCATCACACGCCATCGGCGACTACATGACCCACCTCGTCGAGGCGGCCCGCGAGACACCCGGTGACGGCCTGCTCCACGCACTGCTCCAACGCAGCGAGGCGGGCCTCCTCGCACAGGACGAAGTCACCTCCCTCGCCGTCCTCCTCCTCGTGGCCGGGCACGAGACCACCACCCACTTCATCGGGAACTCCGTCCTGGCCCTGCTCCAGCACCCGTCCTCGTTCGCCCGGCTGCAGCAGGACCCCGAGCTGATCGCCGGATGCCTCGACGAACTGCTGCGCTTCGACTCCCCCGTGGGAATCGCCACCTTCCGGTTCAGCACCGAGGGGCTCCGACTCGGCGGGGTCGACATTCCCGCGGGCTTCCCCGTACTCATCGCTCCCGGAGCCGCGAACCGCGACCCGGCGGCGTTCCCCGAGCCGCAACGACTCGACCTCGACCGCAACGCCGGCGGCCACCTGGCGTTCGGCCACGGGATCCACCGGTGCCTCGGCGCACCCCTGGCACGGGCCGAGGCGGAGATCGCCCTCCGCGCGATCGTCACCCGCTTCCCGGGAATGCATCTGGCCATCGCGCCGGAAGACCTCGCATGGCGCCACACGCGGCTGATGCGCGGTCTCAAGTCCCTGCCCGTCGTACTCCGGTGATCCGAACGGGCAGGGCCCCCACCCGGCGACCCCGCTGAGCGCAGCCGCCTCCACGGCCGGGCACGCGGCCCGGCACGGGAGGCGGCGCGTCAGGCCCGTTCAGGCACGGGCGCGCGGGTCCGCTTCCGGCTTGCCGGCCGTGACGACGAAGGCCGTGATCAGCGCGCCGGTGACGAAGACCAAGGCACCGGCGGCCAGGGCGTGCGTGAAGCCGTACGTCATGGCCGCCTGGGCCTTCACGACGAGGGCGGTGTCGCCCTGGTCCACGGCATCGGAGTACACCTTGCCGGCCTTCGGCAGGCGGGTGTCTGCGAAGGTGTGCGCCAGCATGGCGAGGCTGGCGACGCCGAAGGCACCGCCGATCTGCTGCGCGGTGTTGAGCAGGCCCGACGCGCTGCCCGAGTCCACCTCGTCGACACCGCGCACCGCGCCCAGCGTCAGGGGCACGAAGGACAGGCCGAGTCCGGCGGCGGTGATGAACATGGCCGGCATCAGGGTGCCCGCGTAGGAAGAGTGCGGGGTCAGTCGGCTCAGCCAGAACAGCCCGGTCCCGGCGACGAGCAGGCCGGGCCCGGCCACCAGCCGGGGCGGCAGCTTGGCCACGAGCTTCGAGGCGATGGGGGCCGTCATGCCGATGCCGGCGCTGAACGGCAGGTACGCCAGGCCGGTCTTGACCGCTCCGTAGTCCAGCACGTGCTGCATGTAGAGGGTCAGGAAGTAGAAGGTAGAGAACATGCCGAGGCCGGTGAGGAACAGGGTCGCGTACGTGCCGGCACGGCTGCGGTCCTTCAGGACGTGCAGCGGCAGCATGGGGTGTTCGATGCGGGCCTGCCGCTCCATGAACAGCACGAGCAGCACTGCGGCGACCGCGAAGTAGGTCGCCGTGAGGCCGCCGGTGAAGTGGGTCTGGCCGCCACGGGTGACCCCGTAGATCAGGCAGAGCAGACCGGCGGTGCCCGCAGCCGCGCCCACGAGGTCGAGCTTGCCCTGGTCGCGGTCGGCCTCTTCGAGGACCGATGTTCCGGCCAGTACGGCGATGCCGATGGGGATGTTCACCAGCAGCACCCAACGCCAGTCGAGGTACTCGGTGAGGAGTCCGCCGAGGATCAGGCCGAGCACCGAACCGACGCCGGCCATGGCGGCGTACGTGCCCATGGCCCGGTTGCGCTGCTTGCCCTCGGGGAAGTTCGTCGCGATCAGCGCGAGCGCGGTGGGGGCCGCGACGGCCGCACCCACGCCCTGGAACACCCGAGCGCAGATGAGCAGTGCCTCGTTGGGGGCCAGGCCGCCGAGCACCGAGGCCAGCACGAAGGTCACGATGCCGATCCGGAACACGCGCCGGCGGCCGAAGAGGTCGCCGGCCCGGCCGCCGAGGAGCATCAGCCCGCCGAAGGTGACCGCATACGCGTTGACCACCCAGGCCAAGTTGCTGTCGGACATGTCCAGCGCGTCCTGGATGCTCGGCAGGGCGATGTTCACGATGGTGGCGTCGAGGACCACCATCAGCTCCGCCGCGGCGATGACCAGCAGGGCGAGGCCCGGACGGCGGCTGAACCCGCTCGGGGCCGCCGTCCCCGGGCGCGTGTCGGTCGGTACTGCGGATGACATGGGACCTCCAGGTCGTGGCCCCCGCTACCGTTGGACTTCCTCGTCCTCATGGCGACTTGTACAGCAAGAGCCGGATTACTCAACTAAGGAAAGACTGATGCGCGTTCGCATAACGAAGGGCATTGCAGTCACCGCCACCGGACTGCTCGCCGGTGCATTTGGCTACGGCGCGGTCAATCTGGGACCGACGTTCTGGAAGGTGCCCGTGGACATGCGGCTGTCCTTCCATGCCGAATTGATGAAGATGAACTCCCCCGTGATGCTGACGGCGATGGGGACCGCCGCCCTGAGCTCCCTCGCACTGACCCTGCAGACCACCGGCCGCGAGCGGCTGCTCGCGGCCGGGGCGACGGCGCTGACCGGAACGTCGTTCCTGGTCACGCGCTTCGGCAACGTACCGATCAACGCGCGGATCAAGGAGTGGGCGGTGACCTCGCCACCGGCCGACTACGCCGAGATCCTGCACCGATGGGACATGTTCAACTGGACGCGCACCACCACCGCGCTCGCCGCCTTCGTCCTGCTCGTCATCGCTCAGAGCGGCTCCAGCCCGCGGCCGACCCGTTCCGCCACGCCTTCCAACTGACGGTCGAGGGCCTCCTCGGCTTCCGTCAGCGGCACGTTCCACGGCACTCGTTCGGGATGTCCGGGTGCCGGTTCCCCGACGTCCGGGGTGGGAATGAAGAACTGGCTCTTGCCGTACGTGACGAGTGCATCCGCGCAGAAACGCAGCAGGGACTTCAAAAACAAACGCATGGGAGCATCGTGGCCGGTCATGAAAAAGCAGGGATAAAGTCCGGAGGCAGGTCCGGATGCGCGCCCGGCCGACGTCATGACCGGCCGGCGTCCCGCGCTCAGGCCGACGCCCGCATCGGCCTGTGGAACACCTTGTCGTCGGCGAGCACGGCCTGGTGGGCCAGGCGCAGCTCCAGCCCGGGCTCGATGCCGAGCTCCTCGATGAGTTGCGCGCGGGTGCGGCGGTAGGTGGCGAGGGCGTCGCCGCTGCGACCACTGCGGTGCAGTACCGTCATGAGCCGGGCGCAGAAGCCCTCGCTGAGCGGGTTCTCCGCCACCAGCCGGCTGAGCTCACCGATGAGTTCGAGGTGGCGGCCGAGCTGCAGGTCCAGGTCGATGCGCCGCTTGAGCGCGCTCATCCAGGCCTCGTCGTACTGCAGGGCGGTGCCGGAGAGCGCGGAGCTCTCCCGGAGCCCCTCCAGTGTCGGGCCCCGGCGCAGGTCGAGGGCTTCCCGGTACTGCTTGGAGGCGAGTTCGTGGTGGCCCGTCAACGCCGACTCCGCGGCCAGGGCGCACAGCCTGTCGAAGCACACGGTGTCGAGGATGCCCTCGTTGACCTGGAGCTGGTAGCCCGGCGCCCGGGTGCGCAGGGTGCACCAGCGGCCGTCGAGGTCGTAGCGGATCAGGAACTTGCGCAGCTGCGAGACGTACACGCGGAGCGCGGCGAGCGCGGTGGCCGGCGGCCGGTCGCCCCACAGTTCGCGGATGAGGGACTCGTTGGACACGGTCGCGTTGGGCCGGATCAGAAGGGTGGCCAGGAGCTGGCGCAACTTGCGCTGCGGCAGCTGGACTTCGCAGGATCCCACGACGATCTCCAGCGGGCCCAGCAGGCGGAGCGCGACCCCGCGGGGGGCGGTCTCCTGCAGGCCGTACACCGGCTGCTCCTGCGAGTCGATCGTCTTCTCCATGGTGATCGTCATCCCAGGACCTCCAGCCGCGGGTGGGCGCTGCGGAAGAACGTCAGCGGCTGCTCCTCGCGCAGCAAGCCCAGGTCGACGACCTCGCCGACGACGATGACGTGGTCCCCGCCCGGGAACATGGTGTGCAGTCGGCAGTCGAGGAAGGCGAGCGCATCGCCGAGCACGGGGGAGCCGGTGGCACCGGGTCCGTGCGGCAGGTCGGCGAAGTCCGCGGTGCCGCGGCGGGCGAAGGCCCGGCACAGACCGGCCTGGTCCGACGCCAGGATGTTGACGGCGAAGGCGTCGGCGGCCTCGACGGCGGCGAGCGCCCGCGAATCCTTGTGCACGCAGAAGAGCACCAGGGCGGGGTCGAGGGAGAGCGAGGTGAAGGAATTCACCGTGACCCCCACCGGCTCTTCTCCGGCCGCCCCCCGGCACGTAATCACCGCGACGCCGGTCGGATAACGGCCGCACACCTCGCGCAGCGCCCGCGCATCCACCGGCACCGCGCCCCTTTCTTCAGTCCCGAAAACAGTCAAGCTGTCCACGCGATCTCCTCCCCCTAGGAAATACCGCAATCGCCTCTCACCGGCGCAATGACGGGCGCCGGGAACGGGCAGTGCGGGTACCTGACCCTAACGAGGCCGCGCCATGACCGCCTACGCCCCAAAGGACGAGAGGGGGCGTACTTTCGGCCGGAGCACCCCTACCAGAGCACCATGTCGGACGGCATAAGCCCTGCTCAAGGGCTGGTCGAGAAGGTGCTCCGAGCTGGGACGACGTCGTCGACTGGGCAATCTGGGAGAGCCTGGGGCGGGTGGCCGGCGGGCCCTGGCCACCCGCCGGCGCCCCGGGCGGGCAGGGCGCCCCCCACCGTCCTCCGTCTTTCCCGCTGCCGCTTTTCCCTGCCCTCATCCGCGCTTTATCGCACCGGGTGATCCTGTTTGGGCCGGTCACCGAAGACCGGACCCGGAACGGAAGGAAACCGCAATGCGCAGCACTCTCATCGTGGCTCGCATGAAGCCGTCCGCCGCGGCCGACGTGAAGCGCATCTTCGCCGAATCCGATGCCGGCGAACTTCCCCATCTGATCGGCGTGAAGGAACGCAGACTGTTCCGCTTCCACGATCTTTACCTGCATTACATGGCGTCCGACGACGACGTGCGCGGACCGATCTCCGAAATGAAGGGCCACGAGCTCTTCGTCGATGTCAGCGAGCGGCTGAGCCCCCACATCGCGGCATACGACCCCGAGACCTGGCGCGGCCCTCAGGACGCCATGGCACACGAGTTCTACACCTGGCGCGCAGAGGGCTGAGGCGGCTCGCGCTCGCACACCCCGGCGACGAGGCGTCACCGGGTGGGGGGTCCGCACCGTCGGTGCGGGACAACGAGAGGAGGCTGGCGTGGCCAGCGAAGGAATGACCAAGATCGCGGCGAAGGACGTCGAGTCGAACCGGCGTCGGGGGGGCGATCTGCGCACGCTGCTCAGCCCGGCCAACGCCCAGGCCACCGCGGGCTTCATGGGGGTGCTCACCCTCCAGCCCGGTGAGGTCGTCACCGAGCACTACCACCCGTACTCCGAGGAGTTCCTGTACCTCGTCAGCGGTGAGCTGCTGGCGAAGATCGACGGGGAGCCGGTCCCGCTCGCCGCGGGTGAGGCGCTGCACCTGAAGATCAACGTGCGGCATCGGCTGGAGAACCACGGCACGGAGCCGGCCTTCATGGTCTTCCAGCTGGGTCCGCTGGCGCCCCGCCCGGAGCTGGGGCACGTCGACACCGAGCCGCTGCCGGGTGAGGAGTCCGCGTGACCCGCCGCAAGGCCGTCGTCACCGGGATCGGTGTGGTGGCGCCGGGCGGCGTGGGTACCAAGGCGTTCTGGCAGCTGCTGACCGACGGCCGTACGGCCACCCGGGCCATCTCCCACTTCGACGCCTCGGCCTACCGCTCCAGGATCGCGGCGGAGTGCGACTTCGACGCGACCGCCGCGGGCCTGACCTCCGAGGAGGTCCTGCGCATGGACCGCGCCGCGCAGTTCGCCGTGGTCGCGGCACGGGAGGCCCTGGCGGACAGCGGTGCGCCGACCGACGGGGTGGAACCGCACCGCATCGGCGTCTCGATCGGCAGCGCGGTGGGCAACACCATCACGCTGGAACAGCAGTACGTCCGGGTCAGCGCTCGCGGCAGCAACTGGGTCGTCGACCCGTCCAACCCGTATCCGCACCTGTACGGGGCGCTGGTGCCCGGCTCGCTCGCCACCGAGGTGGCGTGGACGGCCGGCGCCCAGGGCCCGGTCCGGGTGGTGTCGACGGGCTGCACCTCGGGCCTCGACTCCGTGGCGCAGGGCGCCCAGTTCATCGAGGACGGGCAGGCCGACATCGTCCTGGCCGGCGCCACCGACGCGCCCATCTCGCCGATCACCGTGGCCTGTTTCGACGCGATCAGGGCGACCTCGCCCAACAACGACGATCCCGAGCACGCCTCGCGGCCCTTCGACCGCGACCGTGACGGCTTCGTGCTCGGCGAGGGCGCGGCCGTACTGGTCCTGGAGGACGAGGAGTCCGCGCGCCGCCGCGGCGCCCGGGTGTACTGCGAGGTCGCGGGGTACGCACAGCGCAGCAACGCGTTCCACATGACCGGGCTGCGCCCGGACGGCAAGGAGCTGGCCGAGGCGGTGCGGGTGGCGCTGGACCACGCCCGGCTGCCCGCCGACGCCGTGGACTACGTCAACGCCCACGGCTCCGGTACCCGGCAGAACGACAAGCACGAAACGGCCGCGGTGAAGGTCTCGCTCGGCGAGCACGCGTACCGCGTGCCGATGAGCTCGATCAAGTCGATGGTGGGGCACTCGCTGGGTGCGATCGGCGCCCTGGAGGTCGCCGCCTGCGCCCTCGCCATCGAACAGGACACGATCCCGCCCACCGCCAACCTGCACCACGTGGATCCCGAACTCGGTTTGGACTACGTCCCGTTGACGGCACGCGAGCAGCGGACCGACACCGTCCTCAGCGTGGGCAGCGGCTTCGGCGGGTTCCAGACGGCGATGGTGCTCACCGCGCCGGGGAAGGGGGCACGCCATGTCTGACGCGGCGACGGCCACGCGCCGCGCGGTGGTCACCGGCATCTCGGCCGTGGCGCCGAACGGTCTGGGGGCCAAGGAGTTCTGGGAGGCCGTGCTGGAGGGCCGCAGCGGCCTCGGCCCGGTCACGCACTTCGAGGCGGACGCCTTCCCGGTGCGTACGGTCGGCGAGGTCTTCGGGGACGGCACCCTGCCCGGTGTCGACCCCCGGCTGGCGGTGCAGACCGACCGCTGGAGCCAGTTCGCGCTGCTGGCGGCCGACGAGGCGCTGGCCGATGCCGGCGTGCGGCCCCAGGAGTTCTCCCCGTACGACCTCGGGGTCATCACGGCGTCCTCCTCCGGCGGCAACGCCTTCGGCCAGCGCGAGATCGCGGCGCTGTGGTCGAAGGGGCCCCGGCACGTGGGTCCCTACCAGTCGATCGCCTGGTTCTACGCGGCCACGACCGGCCAGCTGTCCATCCGGCACGGCGTGAAGGGACCCTGCGGGGTGACCGTGGCCGAGCAGGCCGGCGGTCTCGACGCGATCGCGCAGGCCAAGCGCGCCCTCGTGCAGGGGGACGCCAGGCTCGTCCTGACCGGCGGCACGGAAGCGCCGCTGAGCCCGTACGCGCTGACGTGCCAGACCACCTCCGGGCGGCTGAGCGCGAGCGCGGACCCGGAGCGCGCCTACCGGCCGTTCGACGCGGCCGCCTGCGGCCACGTGCCCGGCGAGGGCGGCGCGATCCTCGTGCTGGAGGACGAGGCCAGCGCGCGGGCGCGCGGTATCGAGACGCCGTACGGCGAGATCGCCGGTCACGCGGCCACCTTCGACCCCGCTCCCGGCACTCCGGGGGCCGGGACGTCCGGTGCGCTGCGCCGGGCCGTCCTGCTGGCCCTGGCCGACGCCGGGGTCCGGCCGGAGGAGGTCGACGTCGTGTTCGCCGACGCGGCCGGCACTCCCGAGCTGGACCGCGCCGAGGCGGACTGCCTGACCGAGGTGTTCGGTCCGCGCGGGGTGCCGGTGACAGCGCCCAAGGCGCGGTACGGGCGGCTGTACGCGGGCGGAGCACCGCTCGACGTCATCACCGCGCTGCTCGCCCTGCGCGAGCAGGTGATCCCGCCGACCGGGCCGGGCGCCGTCGCGGACGCCGCGTACGGCATCGACCTCGTAGCAGAGCCCCGGGCGGCGCGGCTGCGCACGGCCCTGGTCATCGCCCGCGGCCACGGCGGCTTCAACTCCGCCCTCGTCGTCCGGACCCTCACCCCGTGACGGCGCTACCGACGAACCCCGACACCGCGACACCGAAAGGACCCCGCCCCATGACCGCGGCGCCCCTTGAGTACGACGACTTCTTGACCATCGTCGAGCAGTGCACCGGCGTCTCTCTGGAGACGCTCCAGATGGACGACCCGACCCTGACCATCGACGACCTGGGCGTCGACTCGCTGGGTCTGATCAACGTCTTGACCGAGGTGGAGAACCGCTACGACATCCGCCTGGACGCCGAAGGCCTCACCCGCTTCCCGGAGATCTGCGCCCTGATCAACGAGCAGCTGCAGCCGGCTCCTGCGCGCACCGAGAACAGCATCGTCATCGACGCGCCGTTCGACGTGCTCTGGGACATGACCAACGACGTGGCGAACTGGCCCGACCTGTTCAGCGAGTACGCCGTCGCGGAGATCCTGGACCGGCACGGCGACACGGTGCGCTTCCGCCTCGCCCTGCACCCGGACGCCGACGGCAAGGTCTGGAGCTGGGTCTCCGAGCGCGTCATGGACCGCGAGAACCGGACCGTCAAGGCCCACCGGGTCGAGACCGGCCCCTTCGCCTTCATGAACATCCACTGGGCGTACGTCCAGACCGACGCGGGTGTGGAGATGCGCTGGGTGCAGGAGTTCCGCATGAAGCCGGGCGCCCCGCTGGACGACGCGGGCATGACCGAGCGCATCAACACGAACTCCAAGGTCCAGATGGCGCTCATCAAGGAGCGCGTGGAGGCTGCGGCCCGCACCGGAGCGGCGGTGGCCCGATGAGCGCCCTCGACTTCGGCCTGGAGGGCCGGCACGCCCTGGTCACGGGCGGCGCCCGGGGCATCGGACGGGCCACCGTGCTCGCCCTGGCCGCGCAGGGTGCCGCGGTGACGGCCTGCTACGTCAACGAGAGCGAGCAGGTCGAGTCGCTGCGCCGGGAGCTGGCGGACCTGGGGGTCCGGGGCGCCCTCGTACGCTGCGACATCGCCGACCACGAGCAGGCCGCCCGGCTGTCGGCCGAGGCGCACGAACGGTACGGGGCGATCGACACCGTCGTGAACAACGCGGGGGTCATCAGCCACCTCCCGCTGATGGACCTGGCTCCCGACGAATGGCACCGCGTCCTCGACACCAACCTGTCGGGCATGTACCACGTGATCCGCGGGGCGCTGCCGTACCTCGCGGACACCGCCTCGATCGTCAACATCAGCTCCGCCGTGGCGCACCACGGCATGCCGGGCGCCGCCCACTACGTGGCGTCCAAGGCCGGTGTGATGGGTCTGACCCGGGCGCTGGCCAAGGAGCTGGGCCCGCGCGGCATCCGCGTCAACTGCATTGCCTCCGGGCTGGTCGAGACGGACCAGATGAAGGCCGTCACCGCCGAGGGGAAGGCCTCGTACGAGCAGCGGATCTCGCTGCGCCGGCTCGGCAGCCCCGCGGAGATCGCCGACGCCGTCCTCTTCCTCGCCTCGAACGCCGCCCGCTACGTCACCGGCGCCACGCTCGACGTCGACGGCGGCATCTGACCCCGAAGGAGAGGCACGCCGTGCTGCGCACCGTGTTGGAGATGGTCGTCCGGGAGGGCTGCGAGGACGCGTTCCGCGCCGCCTGGCTGGAGACCGCGCAGGCCGCCTCGCGACTGCCGGGTTGCGTAGCCCAGTCGTTGCTGCGGGACCCGCGCAATCCCCGTACCCATCTGGTCATGGCCGACTGGGCCGACCGGGCCGCCCTGGAGGCCTTCCAGAACGGCCCCGCGAGGGAACGGCTCAGCGCCCGGCTGGAGCCGTTCCGTGAATCCGCCCGCAAGCAGGTGCTCGACGTCGTCGAGCACCTGCCGGGCTCCGCATCGATGAAAGGTGGTCCGTCGTGACCGTACGCATCATGGTTTCCGCTTGTGTCCAGGAGAAGGACCAGGAGGCCTTCGAAGAGGCCTACCGGCAGGTCACCGCCGTGGTCAAGGGCACCCCCGGTCACCTGCGCGACGAGCTGCTGCGCGACGCGGAGCAGCCCGGCCGCTACATCCTGCTCGCCGAGTGGGAGAGCGAGGAGGCCTTCCGCACCTGGGAGGACGCCCCGTCCCACCGCGAGATGGCGGCCCCGATGTTCCCGTACTGGATCGGCGGTGACATCGAGCGGCGCATCTTCGACCTGCGCGCCCGCCTCGACAGCGTGCCGTCGCAGGCTTGAGCGGACCGCGACCCATGGCGACCATCCGCAAGGCCCTGGTGATCGGGGCCGGCATCGGCGGGATGACCGCGGCGGCGGGCCTGCTGCGCCAGGGCATCGACTGCGAGGTCTTCGAGGCGCGTCCCAGTCCGGGACGGCTGCTGACCGGCGGCGGGTTCATGCTCTGGCACAACGCCTTCCTGGCCCTGCGCAGGATCGGGCTCGACGAGGCCGTCGCCGCCGACGCGGTGCGCATGCGGTTCCACGAGTTCCGCTCCGACTCCGGACGGCGCCTGGCGCGGTGGCAGCTGGACGGCCCGACGGAGCGGGCCGGCGCGCCGGCCTGCGCGCTGCGCCGCTCCGCCCTGCACACGGTGCTCACCGAGGCGGTCGGTGAGCACCGGATCCACCTCGGCCGCCGGTTCACCGGCTACACCGAGGACGCGGACGGTGTCACCGCGCACTTCGAGGACGGCTCCACGGCCCGCGGCGACGTGCTGATCGGGGCGGACGGGCTGCGCTCCACCGTGCGCGCGACGATGCGCAACGGGTTCGACCTGCCGCCGCGGTACGCCGGCTACACGGCCTGGCAGGCCATCACCCGGCTGCCGGGCGAGTCACTGGTGCCCACCGGCACGTTCTTCAACCTGTGGGGCAAGGGCGGACTGCGCTTCCTGTACTGCCGGCTGAACGAGGACGAGGTCTACTGGGACGCCATCACCAGTGACCGCGCGTCCGCCGGGATCGACACCCTGCGCTCGTCGCGGGGGGCGGCGCTGGCGGCGGCGTACCGCGACTGGCCGGACCCGATCGGCGCGATCATCTCCTCGACGGACGAGGAGGCGATCCTGCCGGTGCCCATCCACGACCGGCCGCCGGCCGGCGGATGGAGCAAGGGCCGGGCCGTGCTCGTCGGCGACGCCGCCCATCCGATGACCCTCAACCTCAGCCAGGGCGCCGGCCAGGCCATCGAGAGCGGTGTGGTGCTCGCCGACGTGCTGGGGCGCTGCGCGCCGGACGCCGTGCCCGCCACGCTGCGGGCGTTCGAGTCCGCCCGCCGGGCGCGGGCCGCGGACATGGTGACGACCTCGTGGCGGATCGGCACGCTGGGCCTCGCGCACAACGGTCCGCTGTGCCGGCTGCGCGACGTCATGATGTACGCCTTCTTCGACTCGGTCGCTCGCGACCAGAGCTACTCGCTGATGCTGGACGACCGGCTGGAGCGGACTCCGCTGCGGACGGCCGAGCCGCTCGGCCACGGGGCGGGGTGAGCCCGGCCGTGCTGGTCGCCCTGCTGGCCGTCGTCTTCGTGCTGTGTACGGGGGTCCTCGCGGGCGCCCTGATCGCGGTGGAGCGCGCCATCGTCCCCATGCTGCTGCGGCTGCCGCGGCAGACCTGGTCCGACGTGCACCGGTTGCTGGACCCCGGGTTCGACCCGCTGATGCCGACCGTCAACAAGGTGGCGCTGGCCGCCGGTCTCGGGCTGGCCGTCCTGGCCCCCGGGGCCGGCGCGAAGGCCTCCTTCGCGGTGGCGCTGGCCGCAGTGGTGGGCGTGGCCCTGGTGTCGGAGCTGCGCAACGTGCGGATGAACCGGGTGATCGACGGCTGGGCCGCGGCCGGGGAGATCCCCGACGGCTGGGACCCGCTGCGCGCCCGGTGGGCGCGCGCCAACCTGCTGCGGACCGTCTTCGCGGGCCTGGCGTTCTGTGCCGCGCTCGGCGGCTGCTGGCTGGTGTGGGCCTGAACGGGCCCGTACACGTACCCCTTCTTGAACTGAGGAGCAGATCCGGTGAATCCGGTACACGAGGAGCGCGAAGCGCTCGGATCCGCCCCCGAGCCCGCGGAGTTCGCGGGCCGGGTGGCCCTGGTCACCGGTGCCGCGCGCGGCATCGGCGCGGCCACGGCCCGCATCCTGGCAGCGCGGGGCGCCCGCGTCGCGGTGAACTACCACAAGAGCGCGGAGCGGGCCGAGGAGGTCGTGGCCGCGATCCGGCAGCGCGGCGGCGAGGCGGTGGCCGTCCAGGGCGACGTCACCGATCCCGACGGGGCGGCCGCCCTGGCCGCGGCCGCCAAGGCCGAGCTGGGCCCGATCGACGTCCTGGTGCTCAACGCCGCGGGCCTGGGCGCCCACGAGGCGCGCATCGCCCCCGTGGCGGACCTGGCCTGGGAGGACCTGGAGCACGTGGTCAGCCAGCAGCTCAAGGCGCTGTTCCTGACCACGCAGGCCGTGCTTCCCGACATGATCGCCCGGGGCGGCGGTTCGGTGGTGGCGGTCGGGGCGGCGCTGGCCCGCCGGCCCGCCCCGCGGTTCCTCCCGCTGACCGTGGCCAAGGCCGGCGTGGAGGCCGCCGTGCGCACGCTCGCGCTGGAGGCGGGCCCGCACGGGGTGCGGGTCAACGCGGTGGAACCGAACCTCATCCTCACCGAACTCGCCCGCTTCATCCCCGAGGAGGCGCGCCGGGCCGCCGCCGAGCGGGCCGCGCTGCGGCGCAACGGGACCCCCGAGGACATCGCCGAGGTCATCGCGTTCCTCGCCTCGGACCGTGCCTCGTACCTCACGGGCAGCTGCTTGGTCGCCGACGGCGGCACGGCGCTCGCCTGACCGTCCCGACCCCCTGACCGCGGGCGGGGCGTCCGACCGCTCCAGCCCCGGTTTGCTCCGTCTTTATCTCCCCCTTTGCGGCTGCTGGTTGCCTGTCCCACGGCCGCCGTCCGCCTCCGGACGACCCGAACGAAAGGAACACACCGTGTCGAAGACCGAACGGAAAGTCGTCAGCCGGGACGATGTCGAGCCCGTCTGCTGGTTCGGCGAGGAGGGCCGCTTCCTGCTCCGCAAGGAGGACACCGGCGGCCTGTACAGCTTCTACCAGATCACCACGCGGCCCGGCAGCGGTCCGCCGCTGCACGTCCACGAGTCGGCCGACGAGGCGTTCTTCGTCAACAAGGGCACCTACGAATTCGAGATCGGCGGGGTCACCGAGACCATCACCGAGGGCACCGTGATCTACGGGCCGCGCGGCGTGCCGCACCGTTTCCTCAACGTCGGTGACGAGCCGGGACAGTTGCTGGTCATCGCGACGCCCGGCGGCGTGGAGAACTTCTTCATCGGCCTGTCCGAGCTGGTCTCCGGCGGTGGCATGCCCGACTGGGAGAAGATGCAGCAGCTCGCCAACGACAACGAGATGCGGGGCTTCATGCCGCAGCCGGGCGCCCGCGGCGACGTGGCCGGCCCGCCCGCCGGGCTGCACGGCCGCCCGGGTGCTCCCGCCGGCGCGCAGGGCTGAGGAGGACACCATGCCCGCACAGCCCGCCGGCAACCGCGCCGGCCTGCGGCTCGCCGCACCGCCCCGTCGCCATGACGTGATCATTCTGGGTTCCGGCATCGCCGGGTCGACCCTGGGCGCCATCCTCGCCAAGCAGGGCGTCTCCGTCCTCCTCCTCGACGGCGGCACCCACCCCCGGTTCGCCGTCGGCGAGTCGACGACGCTCTACACCCTGAAGGTCTTCCGGCTGCTCGCCCGCCGCTACGGCATCCCCGAGCTGGAGTCCCTGACCTCCTCCGACGGCATCCGCGACGACATCGCGCCGACGTCCGGCACCAAGCGGCACTTCGGCTTCATCCGGCACGAGGAGGGCAAGGAGCCCGACCCGGCCGAGTTCCTGCAGTTCAGCCCGCCGTCCAAGGCGTTGCAGACCGGTCACCTGTTCCGCCAGGACACCGACGCGTACCTCTTCCACGCGGCCATCCGCTACGGCTGCGACGTCCGGCAGGCCTTCCACGTCGAGGACGTGGAGCTGGCCGAGGACCACGTCGCCGTGGTCGGCAAGGGCGGCGAGCGGTACGAGGGCCGCTACCTGGTGGACGCCAGCGGGTTCCGGTCCCCGATCGCCAAGGAACTGGGGCTGCGCAAGGGGCCGGAGGCCCTCAAGCACCACTCCCGCTCCATGTTCACCCACATGCTGGGCGTCCGTCCGACCGACGAATGCCTGCGCGTGGGGCCCGAGGACGCGCCGCCGATCCCCTGGGTCGAGGGCACGATGCACCACCTCTTCGACCGCGGTTGGTTCTGGTCGATCCCCTTCAACAACTACCCGGGCTCGAAGAACCCCTTGGTCAGCGTCGGGCTCACGCTCGACGAGCGGATGTACCCGAAGAACCACGACATCACCCCGGAGGAGGAGTTCCGCAGCTTCGCGGCACGCTTCCCGGCGGTGGAGCGGCTGTTCGCGGACGCCCGTACGGTACGGCCGTGGGTGTCGGCCGACCGGATCCAGTACACCTCGACGAAGACGGTGGGGCACCGCTGGTGCCTGATGTCGCACGCGGCCGGCTTCATCGACCCGCTGTACTCGCGCGGCCTCACCAACACCGGTGAAGTGGTCAACTCGCTGGCGTGGCGGCTGCTCGACGCGCTCGCCGAGGACGACTTCGACGAGGAGCGCTTCCGGTACGTCGACGAGCTCCAGCAGGGGCTGATCCGCTACAACGACGAGCTCGTCAACTGCTCGTTCGTCTCGTTCCAGGACCACTCCCTGTGGAACGCCGTCTACCGCATCTGGTGCGCGGCCGAGGTGCCGATCAACCTGCGCTTCGACCGGTTCACCGAGCGCTTCATGGACTCGGGTGACGACGGCGTGCTCCGCGCGAT
Organism: Streptomyces sp. NBC_00597; assembly: GCF_041431095.1. Lineage (GTDB taxonomy): Bacteria > Actinomycetota > Actinomycetes > Streptomycetales > Streptomycetaceae > Streptomyces. The sequence goes on along the minus strand of NZ_CP107757.1, from coordinate 252,195 downwards.
GGAGGAAGCGGCCTACCCGGGCCTGCCCGTCCCCGGGTCCGCGGGCTACAAGGCCCTGTTCGACGACATGGTGCGGATCTGCGAGGCGGTCGACCGGGGGGAGCGCACCGCTGCCGACGCGGGCGCCGAGCTGATGAAGACGGTGGCCGGTTCCCCGGTCGTGCTGGAGCACCTCGGCATCCGCGATGCCGACTGCCGCTTCGTCTTCCCGATGCGCGACGACCTGCGGCGCATGGCCACGTGGCTGCGCCAGGACGGCCCCGACGAGCTGCGCTACCTGACCACCGGCGTCGACGTGCACGGCGTGCCGGTGCCGGCCGAGCCGGATGTCGAGAAGGCGCTGCCCCACTGACGCGGGGCGCGTGCAACACGACAGGAGCGGGCGGCTCCCACGAGAGTGTGGGGCCGCCCGCTCCTGTCGTGTTGCTGCCGCGCCGTCCCGAACCGGGTACCGGGGTGCGGCCCGCGGGTGCGCCGCGGGCCGCGCCTTTAGGACGTGCTGGGGACGGCGCGGAAGACGGGGCAGCGGTCCGCGGCCGCCTCGAAGTGCTCCGGGGAGGCCGACTCGACCAGCCCGTTGCGTACGAACGCGTCGACGCCGCGCGGGACCTGGCCGGGGAACTCCCGCAGGATGCGGCCCCGCTCCGCGACGGGCAGCTCGACGAGGTCCACCCGCTGGGCCCGCCGGCCGCGGGTCAGCACCCCGCGCCCTGCGGCGCGGGCGTTCTTGACCCAGTCGGACTGCGGGTACGCCTGGAGGATGTAGCGGGTGCCGTCGACGACCACCGGGGCGACCGGATTGGTGCGGGGCAGGCCGCTGGTGCGCCCGGGGACCGTCAGCAGGTGCATGGGCCCGAAGGGCAGCCCGAGCCGGTGGAAGAGGATGACGACGTTGTTGCGGATCCTGTGCTGGGGAGGGAGGGGGCGGTGTGTGCTCATGCCGGTCACCTTTCGTGGACGCGTCGTGTGATGGCCCGGACCACGGACCGCGGCATGGCCCGCATGAGGGGAAGCCTGATGCGGTAGGCGAGACCCGGCACCGTGGACGCCTCGCCGGCCGCCACCGCGTCGAGGCCGGCCCGGGCCACCTGCTCGGCCGTCAGCCACTTTATGTTGGGCAGCGCGTCGGCCGACACCCCGGCCGCGGTGTGGAACCCGGAGCGGGTCAGGCCCGTGTGCACGGTGGTCACGTGGACGCCGTGCCGGGCGACCTCCATGGCCAGGCTCTCGCCGAGCGACGACAGGAAGGCCTTGGAGGCGGCGTACGTCGCGGAGCGCGGCTTGGGCAGGACGGCGACGAGCGAGGAGACGTTCACGATGCCGCCGGCGCGGCGGGCGATCATGCCCGGCAGGCAGGCGCGGGACAGCCGCAGCGGGACGATCGCGTTGAGCACCGCCGTGTGCAGCTCGCGCTCCGCGGGCAGCTCGGCGAAGTAACCGGAGCCGCTCGACCCGGCGTTGTTGACCAGGAGCTCCACGGCCCGCTCGGGATCGGTGAGCCGCTGCTCGGCGACCGCGAGCTGGCTCTCGTCGGTGAGGTCGAGCGCGAGCACCTCCACGGTCACGCCGTGGGCGGACTCCAACTCGCCCGCGAGCTGCTTCAGCAGCTCGGCCCGCCTCGCGACGAGGACGAGATCGACGCCCTCCTGGGCCAGGAGCCTGGCGAACCCCTCGCCGATCCCACTCGACGCCCCGGTCACCATGGCCGAGGCGTACGGAAATCGCCGCATGACATTCCTCAAATCTCTTCGACAATTCGACTTGATACGTGCCGACACATTAGCCCCAGCCTCTGGTAATGGGCCAGCGAACGGAATGCTCCACCAACCCCTGCGAGGCCGATTTATTCCGGCTTAAGCGAGGGTTCATCGGCCGGTGTTGAAATGCTGCAGCACGATTGGCTGGACTTCTCATGTCCGCCGCCCGCACTCCGTCCCCGTCCTCCGTCGAAATGGCTGGTGTCGTTTCCATGAGTCCGTCCGCGCTAAAGCGGGAATCACCGTCCCTGACACCCCTCGCACCCGGCGCCGGTCCGGCCGACCGACTGCACTCCCTCACCGGCCTGCGCTGGATCGCGGCCCTCGCCGTCTTCCTCTCGCACGTCGGCACCCTGCTGCCGCTGCCCGACGCGAAGCCGGTGCTGACCCTGGGCTCCTCCGGCGTGACGTTCTTCTTCGTCCTGTCCGGCTTCGTCCTCACCTGGACGCACCTGGCCGGTGACCGGGTGGGCCCGTTCTACGGCCGCCGGTTCGCCCGCGTCTGGCCGATGCTGCTGGTGGCCGTGCTGGTCCCGCTGTTCCTTCAGCTGCCCGACGCGCAGCCGGGCCAGGGCGACTCCCTGAAGCTGATGGCACTCTCCGCGATCCTGATGTACCAGGCGTGGGTGCCCGACTACATCCTGGGCAGCACGAACCCGGTGACCTGGTCACTGGCCTGCGAGGCGTTCTTCTACGCGGTCTTCCCGTTCGTCGCGAGGTTCACGGCGCGCCGCTCGCTGCGCTGGCTCGGCGGCTCAGCCGTGGTTCTGGTGCTGGTGGGCTGGGGCATCAAGGCGTACCTGTGGGATGCCTACCCGCCCAAGCTGCCCCCGGCGTTCACCGGTGTGGACGGCATGATCTTCGGCACGTACTCCCCGATCGCACGGGTCTGGGAGTTCCTGCTCGGCGTGGTCGCGGCGACCGCCGTGCGCAAGGGCTGGCGCCTTCCGCTCAGCGCCGCCTCGGCCACCGCCCTGCTCGCCGCCGGCTTCTTCGTCCTGTGGGTGCTGCGGTTCGAGACCTGGCGCCTGGTCGGCATCTACGACGCGCTGCCCCAGGTCACCGCCCCGCTGTACGCACTCGTGGTGGTCGCCGTGGCCCAGCGGGACCTCTCGGGACGGACCTCGTGGCTGCAGGCGAAGCCGATGGTGGCACTCGGCGAATGGTCGTACGCGTTCTACCTCTTGCACTTCACCGTGCTCTTCGAGATTTCCTCTGCGGTATTCGACCGGAAGAGCATCATGGAATATTACATGCGCCCCGCCGAGGCGAGCTGGTCAAATGCGGGCTGGGCGGCCCTCGCTCTTGTCATCAGCATTGTGGCCTGCGCGCTCATGTACCAGCTCTTCGAGCGTCCCGTCGAGCGGTGGCTGCGGTCCCGAATCGGCCGGCGCGATGGACACGTTTCGACTCAGGCCCTGGGTACGGGTGCCCGCGGGGAGTCCCGCGCGGAAAGCGGCACCGCATCGACGAATGAGGTTCGACAGGCATGACGACACCGGAAACCGTCACGGACGGGCTCCTCTCCCCGCAGCCCCGCCGGACCGGGGAGCGCCCCCTGGAAGACCCCTTCGACGTCATGTTCACCGGGTGGTCCTTCTTCCGGAGCAAGCTCCTGACCGCGGCGATGGACCTCGGGGTCTTCGCGGCGCTGGGCGACGACTCGCTCGGGGCCGCGGAGCTGGCCGACCGCGCGGGCCTGCACCCGCGCGGCGCCCGGGACTTCCTCGACGCACTGGCCGCCATCGGGCTGCTCGTACGGGAGGACGGCCACTACCGCAACAGCCCCGGCACGCTGCGCCACCTGCTGCCGGACCGCGAGGGGTTCGTGGGCGGCTTCCTGCGGATGACCACCGAACTCATGGGGAGCGACCCGGAGTCCTTCACCGGGCTGTTGCGGGGCGGCACGGCCCGCAACCAGGGAGCCGGCGGCGAGGTCCCGTTCACGAAGATCTTCCACGACCCGGTCCGGCTGCGGCAGTTCCTGTCCGCCATGGACAGCTTCAGCGGGGCCGTCGGGCAGGAGCTCGCCCGGGTCTTCGACTGGTCGCGGGTGGCGACGTTCAGCGACGTCGGCGGAGCCCGCGGCAACCTGGCGGCGCACCTCGCCGCCGCCCATCCCGGGCTGACCGGCACCGTATTGGACCGGCCGTCCATGGCGGAGCACTTCGACCGCCTCGTGGCCGAGCGCGGAGTGGCGGAGCGGCTGCGCTACGTCGGCGCCGACTTCTTCCAGGTCGAGCTGCCGCGCGCGGACGTCGTGATCCTCGGCAGCGTCCTGCACGACTGGCCCGCGGAGCAGCGTGCCACCCTGCTGCGCAAGGCGTACGATGCGGTCCACGACGGCGGCTGGTTGATCGTGTACGACACGATGCTCGACGACGAGCGGCGGGATCCGGACGGTCTCATGCTCAGCCTCATCATGATGCTGCAGTCCGCGCAGGCGAGCGGCTTCTCGCCGACCGAGTGCGGCGCGTGGATGACGGACGCGGGCTTCGCGGTCGAGCGCGTCGTGCGGCTGCCCGCCCTGACGACGGCCGTGATCGGCCGCAAGAACTGAACAACGGCGAACACCCGCTCCGGGACCGGTGGCCGGTCCGGGGGCGGGTGTTCCGCACACCGCGGTCTACCGCCAGTAACGCCAGGGTGCTCGGCGTCTCATGTCGCGGCGAAACGCCCGGCTCGGCGCGGTATCCGACCCACTCGACCAGGTTATTCTGGCCGGCCATTGCGCAACACTTGATCTCGGGGGAGATGCAAGACAGTGACGGCACACATCAGCGTCCTAGTGATCGACTCACACCCCATCTCACTGACGGGGCAGCACACCATTCTCGACGGCTGCCCCGATCTGAGGGTGGTCGGCGCCGCCCAGGACTGCGAGACCGCTGCCGCGCTGTACCAGGAACTGCGTCCCGACGTGGTCGTGGTCAACACGCACCAGGACGCCGGCCGGGCCCTGGACATCGTGCACGCACTGTCCAGGGCCCGGTCGCCGCTGGCCTCGGCCAACGCGCTCGTACTGGTCGACGACGTGGACGCCGCGGTGGACCAGGTCCTACAGGCCGGAGTGAAGGGCGTGCTGTCCAGCGGGACCAGTTCCGAGGAGCTCGCCGCCGCGGTCCGCATCATGGCCACGGGTCGCTCCCTGCTCATTCCCCGGGCCCGGGAGGAGCCGGGGGACTCCCCCCTACAGATGCTGACGGAGCGGGAGGTCGAGGTCTTCCACCTCGTGACCCGCGGCTACAGCAACGCGGAGATCTCCGCGGAGCTGACACTGAGTCAGAGCACCGTGAAGTCCCACATCCAGCGGGTGATGGAGAAGCTCTGCCTGCGCAACCGCGTGCACGCCGTGATCTTCGCCTACGAGAACAACATCATCCACGCGGGCCTGTAGCGAAGGGGGCCGGCCCCGGGGTCTTCCCCTCCGGTGCCCGCAGCTGGGCCAGGACCCGCGCCACGTCGAACACGTTCCGGTCCTCGACGACGCGCCCGTTCTCCACGCGCCACAGCTGGATCCCTTCCGAGGCGATCGCACGTCCGGTGGGCGCCACGCCGGCGAACTCCCCCACGTGGGTACCCCGCGTCGTGTACCAGCTCGCCACCCACGGGCCCTCGGCCACCTGCAGCCCCACCTCGACGGTGAGCCCGGCGAAGGCGGCACGCCGCTGCCGCACGCTCTCCTTGGGGCCCTCGGGGCCGACCGGTCGGTTGCCGAGCAGGAACTCCGGGGCGAAGATCTGGTCGGCGACCTCCAGCTCCCCGCGGCTCCAACCCTCGTCGAACCAGCGGCGCGCGAGGGCCTTGTTGGCTTCCTGCACGCTCGGCCGTCCGCCCTGTGCCACGCCCGTCACCGGCCTTCCTCCACGGAGAGGGGAGCCGGTGCGGCGCCCGCTGCGCGCAGGGCATCGAGGCTCTCGCGGCCGACGGTGCTCAGCGCCGGAACCGGCGACTGCGCGGCCCACTGCAGGAAGTCCGCGATCTGGTCGCGGTCCGGGTGGATGAACCGCTGGTCTACGTCCTTCCAGCCGAACCCCGGGTGCACCGCCTCGGACTTCTCGATGAGGTCCAGGACGATGTCCGCCGCCCGGTCTCCGTCGATCTCCTTGGCCTCGTACTGCGCGCAGGCCTTCGCCGTACCATCGAGCAGGGCCTTGAAGTCATCGTTGTCGGGCCACCAGAGGCCGGTGTGGGGCACCTTCTCCAGGGCGTCGAAGACGCTCGCGTCGCGGTCGGCGCGGAACCTGCGCAGCGCGTTGTTGATCCGCAGGGTGCCGGGGGTGTTGCCGCTGCCCCAGATGCGGAACACCGCGTTCCAGAGGCGGAAGTGCGAGAAGGCGATGAAGGAGCAGTTGACGAGGGTGTCGTTGTAGTCGAGCAGGCCCTGTTCGAGCTCCTCGACGTGGCGGAAGCGCTCCTCGGAGAAGTCGTCGTCCGCGAGCGCGGCGAGGAGCCGTGGGGCGAGGGCGTGGATGATCTCGAACGTGTTGGACATGCCGCGCGAGTAGAGCGGGTCCAGGAAGCCGGCGGCGTGCGACATCAGGCACCACCGCTCGCCCACGGTCTTGTTCGAGGAGTACTGCAGGCGGCCCGTGGACACCCACTCGCGGACCTTCTTCGCCCCGTCGAACTGCCGCTCCACCGCCGGGAACCGGCTCAGCAGCTGCGCGAACTCCTCCTCGGCGCTGATGTCCTCCGGCTTGGGGTACAGGCGCGGGTCGAGCGTGACGCCGACGCTGCACAGCGGGTTGCGGGAGAGTTCGTGGTTGTCGAACGGGATGATCCAGAACCAGCCCCGGTCGAAGAGGTGGTGCATGGTGCCGTTGTGCCAGGGCACCGGCGGCCGGCTCTGCTCGGGCACGTCCAGCACGTCGTCGAACGGCTTGACCCCGATCATGTGCGTGAACAGGGACCGGGAGTGGTGCTTGAACCGGGCCGGCTGCTCGCGCAGGCCGAGGTGGTCGGCCAGCGGGGAGCGGAAGCCGCTCGCGTCCACCAGGTAGCGGGCTCGGACCACGTGCCCGTCGGCGCCGGTCACGGTGACGCCGTCGTCATCGACGTCGATCTTCTCGGCCCGCCACTGCTGGCGCGTGTCGCAGCCGTGCTGGACGGCGACGCGCAGCAGGTAGGCGTCGCTGTCCTGACGGAAGAGGTGGCTCGCGGAGGTCAGCGCGTCGGGGATGACGAACTGGTGCGCCTCGTCCGGGTCGGGCTCCTGGCCCGGTCGGTGCAGCATGAATCCGAAGTGCTGCTTGCGGCCGAAGGTGTTGCTCACCTTCTCGTTGATGGTGGTCGCGTCGGTGAGGGCCTCGAACTCGGGCACGTCGTAGCGTTCGGCGAGCACCTGGAGCCAGGCGACGAGCTGGGGAATCATGGACTCCCCCACTGCGAAGCGGGGGTGGGTGCCCGCGTCCGCGATGAGCACCTTGGCCCCGCTGCGGGCCAGTACTGCGCCGAGGGTGGATCCGGCGATTCCCGATCCCAGGATCACCACGTCGTGGCTGGGCCTCTGTGTGGACACTGTCGGTTCCCTTCGCACTCGTTCGTCGGGGGCGCCGTATTGCCGTCGGCGCCCGCCCGACCACCCTTGCGTACGCCGATGAAGGCGTGAGAAAGCGCGTGTAAGCCACCGCGCCGGAGCGCGGTGGCCTACACACCGTCAGGCGCGGCTCTGCGGGCCGGCCTGCGAGGCGGGGGTTGCGGCGGACAGCTCCGCCGCCTGCCCCTCGTGCCCTGCCGCGTCGTCGTCGGCGGGGCGGGTCCTCGGTCCGGGGACTCGTCCGGGGGTGGTGACGAGCAGCCGGCCCAAGGAGCGCGGGAACCACCAGTTGGACCGCCCGAGGAGGGTGACCAGCGCCGGGGTGAGGAGGCCCCGGACCACGGTGGCGTCGATGACGATGCCCGCCGCCAGGGCGGTGGCGAACACCTTCACGTCGGTGATCGGAATGCTGGCCAGTGCGGTGAAAGCCAGGAAGAGGATGAGCGCCGCGGAGGTGACGAGCCGGCCGGTGCGGCTGATGCCGGTCACGACGGACGGGACCACGGTGTCGTGCTCGCCCTTGGCGGTGAGCTCCAGGTGCGTCTCACGGATGCGGTGGAGGATGAACACCTCGTAGTCCATGGACAGTCCGAAGAGGAAGGCGAAGACCGCCATGGGGATCCAGATGGTCACCGCCCCGATCGCCGGGGTGTTGAACAACGCCTCGCTGCCGTAGCCCTTCTGCCAGACGAGGACGACCACACCGTAGGCCGCACAGGTGGACAGCGCGTTGAGGATCAGCGCCTTGATGGGCAGGACGACCGAGCGCAGGGTACGGGCGAGCACCACGAAGGTGAGCAGGGCGACGAGGATCAGGATGAGCCCGAGGGACCCGTAGACCGCGTCGATGAAGTCCACGTCCGTGGCGGGGCCTCCGCCGGCGAGGGCGCCGGGGGTGTCCTGGGCGAGGTCCATGACCTTGGTGACCGTGTCCCGGCCGGCGCTGCTGGACGGATCGGCCTGGGTCCACACGTCGACGATGCGCTGTCCGCCGCGCGCCCAGTCCGCCGGAGCGGCGGAGCCGGCGACGCCTTCGAGGCCGGCGAGCTTGCCGTGCAGGGCGTCGGTGCCGCCCTCGTCGACGATGACCTCAAGGGGGCGGGCGATGCCCTCGCCGAAGCCCGCGTCGACGATCCGCTGGAACGCGGCGGCGGGCTTGCCGCCCTGGGCCAGTGTCACGGTGGCCGGCTGCCCCAGGCGCAGGGCGAGTACGGGCGCGGCCAGGGCCAGCAGCACCGCTCCGCTGAGCACGGCGCACAGCGCGGGACGGCGGGTGGTGAGTCCGGCGATCCGGCCCCACAGCTTGCTGTCCGGGCGGTGGGCCCGGCGCGGCCGGTCGAGCTTGTCGCCCCAGGCGTACAGCATGATGGGCAGCAGGGTGACCGCGATCGCGACGCTGACCAGCGGGATCAGCAGGCCCGCATATCCGACGCTGCGCAGGAAGGGCACCGGCAGGACCACGAGCGCGGCGAGGGAGATCGCCACCGTGGCGCCGCTGAGCGCGACCGCGTGCCCGGCGCTGGCGACGGCCCGTACGACTGCCTCGCGGCGCGATGCGAGGTCGGCGCCGTCGGATCCGGGCTTCTGCCGTTCCTCGCGCCAGCGGGTGACGATGAGGAGCGCGTAGTCGATCGCGATGCCCAGGCCGATGAGCGCCACCAGGAACTGCACGATGAAGGAGACGTCGGTGATGCCGGTGATGCCGCGCACCAGCAGGAACGTGGTGGGGATGGCGACCGCGGCCATCAGCAGGGGCACGATGGCCAGACCGCTGGCGAAGACCAGGCTCAGGACGACCAGGGCGCCGAGGGCGCCGATCAGGGTCTCGTAGATCGGGCTGCGCGTGGCTCCGCTGTCGCGGCCGGAGAGCACCGGCTGGCCGGTCAGCTCGACGGGGGCGCCGGCGATCTTCGCGTGCTCGACCGCCGCCTGGACGCCCGGGAGGGACTGGGCGTACGGCACGTTGGAGCGGTTGGCCGGCGGGTAGACCAGCGCGACCGTGGTGCGCTTGTCCTTCGAGACCAAGGACTCGCCTCCGGGGCCCGCGTAGGAGACGCTGCGGCCGCCCTTCGGGGTGACCTTGGCGATCAGGTCGCCCCACTGCTTGCGCACGCCGTCGTCGTCGACGCTCGCGCCCTGGGGCACGGTCACCACGAGCAGCAGCGGAGCGTTCTTGCCGCCGGTCTGCGAAAAGCGCTGTGCCAGCGCGTCGTTCGCGGCCTGTGACGGCTTGTCAGGGAGCCGGGACTCGTACGAGAGCTTGTCGATCGTGCTGCCCGAAAGGGCCCCTCCGGCCAGGGTGAGCACCACCCAGACCAATACGACGGGCAGCCGATGGGAGAGCACCCATCGAGTCATGCGCTCCAAGGTAACCCCTCCTGTAGGGACGCTACTGTGTAGCCACGCTACGTATGTCGGAGGACAAGCTAGCCCGGCGAGCGAAGTGACGCAACTCCAAACCCGCGCCACACGAGGGCAGTTGACATGGAGCGATAGGTTCCGCAAAGCCGGAGAGCCCCTGGTGGCCGGTCCCTGATCAGGGACCGGCCACCAGGGGCTCTCGTCACAACTACCGGTAGCGCGCTGGTACTACGGGGAATCCGCCCCGCGCAGGACGGACAGGAAGCGCTTCAGCGCCGTCCCGAAGTACGCGCCGGCCAACAGGGTCAGCGTCGCCGGAATGGTGACCATGGGCCAGTCCAAGGATTCCGGATGGCTCAGGCCCCGGTTGAGCAGGAGCAGGGCCAGCGCTCCGAGTACGGAGAGCAGCCCGATGAGGGCCGCGAGCGTCCCGGTGGTGACCATCTGGTCGCGCCGGTCGGCCGCCGCGGCGAAGCCGGTGCCCTTGCGGAGCCCGGAGAACGCACCCGCCAGGGACAGCACGCAGCCGAAGGCTACGATCGACAGCCCCGTCAGCAGCAGCGGCGGATGGTACGGCCACGGTCCGGCCGGGCCCCCGAGCAGGGCGGACGCCCAGGTCGCGGCGAGCAGCGGCAGGGCGCACATCGCCTGTACGGACAGCCGGTTCGCACTGATGCGCAGGGTCGCGTCGTTGTAGGCGCGGGCGACCTCGGGCGCCGGTCCCCACTCCCGGACGGCGCGGTGCGCCGCCTCCTCGTCGTCGGCCCCGTCGTCCAGGTTGCACTCCACCACGCACTGGAGGCCGTCCAGTACCTCGTCGAGGATGGCCGAGCGGCGCGAGTCCGGTCCGACCAGGTGCTCCGCGACGTGGTCGGTGTAGCGCTGCAGTACGGCCGCCTGCGTCACGCCTACCCGCCCAGCACGACGGAGATGACGGAGGAGATCTCCTGCCATGCCGTCCGCTTGTCGGCCAACGCCCGGCGTCCGGCCGTGGTGAGGAAGTAGTTGCGGCGGCGGCGGCCGTTGTGGATGCCCCACTCGCTGCCGACCAGGCCCGCGGCCTCCAGCCGGTGCAGTGCCGGATAGACCGTCCCGGTGGGGAGGTTGATGGTATCGCCGCTGCGCCGCTTGAGTTCCTCGATCACGGCGTAGCCGTGCTGCGCGCCGGGTTCCAGCACCGACAGCAGCATGCCTTCCAGGTTGCCCCTCAGATTCTCCGCCTTCACGCTTACCCACACTACACATCAGGACCGGAGCCGGACACGGCTGTTTCGGCACGCCCGCGCCCGCCGGGGGCGGCGGCGCCGGGTGGGGCGGCCACCTGCTGTGCGGCGTCCGGGGCGATCGCCGACGGGAGGTCCCGGCGGGCCCGGACCCCGAGTTTGCGGAAGACACGGGTGAGGTGCTGCTCCACCGTGCTGACCGTGATGCGCAGGCGCTGCGCGATCTCCTTGTTCGTGTGCCCGTCCGCCGCGAGGGAAGCCACCCGCCCCTCCGCGGCGCTGAGCGTGCCGACGACGGCGGCCCCGTCCGCCCGTTCGCCGCAGGGCCGCCGCCCGGGCGGCGCCAGCGTTTCGGCCTCCGCCGCGAGGGCGGCCGCCAGCGGGCGCGCCCCGCACCGACCGGCGAGCCGGGCAGCCGTGGCGAGGCCCGTCCGGGCGCGGCCGGTACGGCCCGCCCGGAGGTGGTCGCGGGCGAGGTCGGCCAGGGCGCCGGCGGTCTGGAGGGGGTCGCCGGCGGTGCGCAGGACGGCGACGGCCCCGGTGAGCAGGGCGATCCGTTCGGCGCCGTACTCGGTGTCCGCGAGGACCCGCAGGGTGAGCCCGCGGGTCCGGGTGGGCAGTGGTCCCGCCAGGGCGAGCTGCTCCCGGGCGAGGGCACGGGCGGTGGTCGTGTCGCCCCAGGCCAGGTGGGCGAGGGCCGCCCCGGTCCGCCAGGGCGCGAGGGCCGGTTGATCGCATCCCCAGCGGCGCATGAGGTCCGCGCAGGCCGTGAAGTCGTCGAGGGCCTCGTCGGCCCGTCCGGTCTCCAGGAGGTGGCGGCCGCGGGCGTGCAGGACGTGCAACCCGAAGCGGGTCTCGAACATCGCGTCCGGCACGGGTACGGCGAGGTGCTCCGCGGCGGCCAGATGGTCGCCGAGGTCCGTGGCGGCCTCGACGAGATGGGCCAGCGGCCGGCCCAGGGTCACCCCCCAGCTCTCCACCGGCACCTGCGCCAGAGCCGCCTCGGCGAGGCCGCGCGCCGCGACGGGATCGCCCTGGCGGCGCCGGACGCCGGCCAGCAGGGAGGAGAACTCCGCCTCCCACAGGGGGACCTTGCGGGTACGGGCCTCGGTCAGCCAGTGCCGGCACCAACGGTCGGCGGCCCCGGTCTGCTCGGCGTACAGCAGGGCCGTCACGGCGCACACGATCCACTCCGAGGTGTTCCGCCCCAGCCGCATGCCCCGGAGCGCGTCCTGCGCAGCGGCGACGGCCGGTGCGCCGGGGCCGCGGGCGAGCACCTCGGACAGGGCCGCCGCCGCCCGGATCCTGGGATCGCCACCGGTGCCGGCGGCCGGCACCAGCACCGGTGGGTGGATCGCCGCCATGAGGGTGCGGGTGGCCCGGACCTCGGCGCCGGCCGCCGGATCCGCGTACGTGCCCGCCGCCTGCTCCCCCGCCCGCTCGACGGCCAGGGCCGCCTCGTCGAACCGGCCGTGCCACAACAAGTGCCGTGCCAGGGACAGGGCGTGGCGGCCGGGCAGCAGGCCGTCGCGCAGCGCCGCCGCGAGCTCCGCGACGTGCCGGGTGCCGAGCGCGGGGTCGAGCAGCCGGGCGGTCGCGGCCAACTGGGCCTGTAGGAGCGCGCGTTCGCCGTCCTCGCGGCTCACCGCCACGGCGGCGCCGAGGCAGTCCCGCGCCTCCTGGAGCCGGTCGGCCTCCAGATGGCGCCGCGCGGCCTCCTTCAGTACGGCCGGGGCCCAGGGCTCCTCGACGGGTGCGGCCGCGAGCAGGTGCGGGGCGATCCTCGGGGCGTCGGCCCCCTCCCCGTGGAGCAGCTCGGCCGCACGGCGGTGCAGCGCCCGGCGGGCGGGTGCCGACAGGCTCCGCAGGACCGCCGTGCGGCCCACGGGATGCCGTAGCCGCGCGCCGTCGAGGAGTCCGGCCGCCGCCAGGTCCCGGCACCGCTCGGCGACGGCGGCGGGCTGCTCTTCGAGGAGCCGGGCCGCGAGGCCGGGGACCGTGTCCGCCTCGTCGAGCACGGCGAGGACCTGAGCGAGGGCCAGGGCGGCGGGTCCGCCGCGGTGGAGGAGGCTCAGCACCGCGTCCGCGTAGGCGTCGGCGACGACGGGCCCGACCGCGGGGGCGCCTTCCCGCGTGGCGGCGACACGGTCCCGGTCCGTCACGAGCGCCTGTAGGAGCAGGGGATTGCCGGCGGTGATGCGGTGGTGGTCCGCGGCCAGCCCCCGGGCCGCCGCACCGCCGAGGGAGCCGGCCAGCACGGTGGCCACGCCGCCCGGGGAGAGGCCTTCGAGTACGACCCGCCGATAGCGGGGGTGGCGGCGCAGTTCGGCCTGCAGCTGCGGGTGGGCCGGCCGCGTGGTGGCGCACTCGGTGGCCACCAGGGCGATGCGCGCCGCCCGCAGGTGCGGCACGAGCCGGCTGATCCAGTGCAGGGAGAGGGGGTCGGCGAGGTCGATGTCGTCGACGCAGAGCAGGACCGGCGTCTGCACGGCGATCCGCAGCAACCCCGCGGTCAGGTCGTGCAGGGCCGCGCCGGTCGCCCGGTCGGGCGGCCACCGGAGGGAGCCGCCGGCGCCCGGGTCGAGTACCCGCGCAGGCTCCAGGACCAGGGCGTCGCAGCGGCCTTCGGGGAGGTCGGCGTACCGCAGCAGCTGACCGATCACGCCGCCCTGCGCCTCCCGCTCCGGCCGGGAGCCGCCGGCCCACAGGACGGCGCCCCCGGCCCGGACGGCCACCGAACGCACTGCGTCGAGGAGTTCGGTGCGCCCGCAGCCGACGCCGCCGCTGACGACGGCGACGCCGCCCCGGCCCCGGGCGGCGTCGTCGAGCACGGCGGTCAGTTCGGCGAGTTGGCGGGCCCGTTCAGCCAGCGGCACGGCTGCCTCGTCCGGCGCCGGCCACGCCGTTCTCGGCCCCGTCGCCGACTGCGCTGAGGTCGGGTACGGCGGCCAGCCCCCGCCGGGCGCTCCTGGCGCGGATCAGGTTCAGCAGCGGCCCGGTCATGGCGGTGGTCACCAGGGCCATGACGACCATCAGGGAGTACAACGTGCCGTCGAGCAAGCCGAGTTGCAGCCCGACGCCGAGGATGACCAGCTCGGTCAGGCCGCGGGTGTTCATCAGCGCCGCCAGGGTGCCCGAGTCCTCGGACGTGAGGCCCTGCGACCGGGCGCCCAGGTACGTGCCGCCGAACTTGCCGCCGATGGCGACGAGCAGGATGGCTGCGAGCTCGGTGAGCCCTTCGAGCCCCACGCCGCGCAGGTCGACCTTGAGGCCCGCGACCACGAAGTAGACGGGCAGCAGCAACGAGGTGATCTCGCCGGTGCGCTCGCGGATCTCCTCGCGCAGTGCGTCCGTGCCCTCGCGGGGCATCAGCGCACCGAAGAGGAAGGCGCCGAAGATGTAGTGCATCCCCATCATCTCGGTCGCCACGCCGGACAGGAAGATGCCGACCATCACGATGGCCAACCCGGTCGGCGTGAGGGTGCTGCCGGGACCGCCGTACGTGAGGACCCGCATCAGCAGGGGGCGTACGGCCACCAGGACCAGCGCGAACGGGATGAGCAGGCCGACCTGCCAGTAGTCCCCGGCGCCGCCGACGACCGCCTGCACGCCGGCCAGCGCCGACCAGGCGACGACGTCGACGACGGCGGCGACGGCGAGCGCGAGGCCGCCGATCGCCAGCCGGGACATGCCGCGGCTGACCAGGATGCGGGCGAGGACGGGGAACGCGGTCACGGACACGGACAGGCCGGTGAACACCACGAAGGCCGCACGCTGCTCGGTCGGGTGGTGGCGCAGCAAGAAGAAGGCGAGCGGGATGCCGAGGGCGAACGGCACCAGGGTCGAGCCCACGGCCGCGCCGACGGTGATCCTGACCCGGCCCCGCAGGAAGCGGTGTTCGAGTTCCAGTCCGACGACGAACATGAACACGGCGACGCCGATGTTCGCCAGCGCGCCCAGCAGCGGCCGTACGTCGGCGGGGAAGAGGCGGTCGGCGAGCAGGCCGCCGAGGAGCGTGGGTCCCAGGAGGACGCCGGCCAGGATCTCGCCGACCACGGGCGGTTGGCCGATGCGGGCGGCCAGGGCGCCCAGTCCTCGGGCGAGCAGCAAAATCAGCCCGAAATCCAGGAACAGCAACTGCACTTGGTGACTGGTCATGATCGATACGGTCCTCGGGTTGGCCGGCGTCGGTGGGAAGGCGAAGGCCGAGCGCCGCCCCGCGCAGTGGGGCGCGGCGGCGGTGGGGTGGTGTTCGACATGCAGCGCGACCACGTCGCAAGGGCGCACACGAGGCCGCGCGGCCCTGCATCGGCGTCCCCGGTTCGGGGGAAGGCGCAGTCGGCGGCGGGCCGTTCGCGCCGCAGCCCCTTTCGGCAGCGGCGCGGCGTGTCCCGGGGAGGTCGCGGGTCCCCTGATCGGCCTCCCCAGCCTGCCGTACGGGTCGCACCCGTGTCATCGCCCAGATTGCTCATCTGGCCGGTTCGCATCGCCCGTGACCGGGCGGGTTCCTCCGCCGGCGGTGGGGGCGGGGATGGCCACGGCGGTGAGGGCGAGGCCCGCGCGGACCGCCCAACGGCCGCTGAACTCAAGGGGGAAGCGTCGTTCCGCGGGCGTGCACGGCGTGACCAGCAACCGCGCCGTGAAGGTGTTGTGCACCGGGTCGAAGGCGAGCACCGCATCGGTGAAGTCCAGCCACCGCCCGGTCAAGGGGTGCCACGCCTTGTAGACCGACTCCTTGGCACTGAACAGCAGGCGGTCCCAGTGGATCCGCGGATGGGCCGCGGCCAGGTCGGCGAGGGCGACCCGTTCACTACCGAGGGTGATGGCCTGCCGTACGTCGCCGGGGAGCGCCGCGTGCGGTTCGGCGTCGATGCCGAGCGCCAGGAGGTCCCGGCGCCGGGCGACGGCCGCCGCGCGGTACCCGGCGCAGTGCGTCACGCTCCCCACCGTGCCATCGGGCCAGCGCGGGGCGCCCCCCTCCGTCCTGGCGATGGGGCCCGGCGGGACACCGAGCAGGCCGAGCGCCTGCCGGGCGCAGTGCCTGCCGGTGGCGAACTCCTGCCGCCGCGAGGGCACCATGCGGCGCACGAGAGCCAGCTCCTCCGGATGGAGGTCGGCGGCCGGCAGGTCCCCCGCCGTGGCGGCGGCGGCCGCCACGGACGGCAGCAGTTCCTCGATCACAGGGTTCCCGTCCGCGCGCTCTCACGCTCTCGCGCGCAAATGAAATTTCAACAACATGACAGAACCTACACATCTGCCCGGGGGGGCTAATCAGTTGCCTCCTGGCGGCTCGTGTGCGAGGCTCAAACCCGTCGTGACAGATTGCAACGGGGGTTGCCACGTGTCCAAGGATGAACACAGTCGCATGCAAGACCGACTTCGGCGCGGTGAGCCGTACGACAGGGCGAGATGATTCGCCCCACATTTCCTGGTTGATCAACCAGTTTCCTCAACAGCCGACTGCTTCGGAAGAGCGCCGACAGCGCCTCCGAGCCGGCTGATCGTACGGGCCGTCAGCCCTGTGAGCAGGTGCGCAGCACACTCGTGCGGTACCTCTCTGCCCTGAGTAGCACCCGCGGCGAGCATCGCTCCGCCCTCATACGGGTGCGCTTTCGTGATGCCGTTTCACGTCTCTGCGGGACGCTATCGGCTCACTGGCGGCTGCCCACCCATTCCTTACCGTCGTCGATTCAGATCCAAGGAGTGCGGAATTCATGGAGCATTATGCTCGCCGCGCCATCACGACCATTCGCGAGAATTACCACGAGCCGCTCGTACTCGATGATTTGGCCCGGTCGGTAATGATGAGCAAATTCTATTTCATCAGGGTATTCCAGCGCACCACCGGGGTGACACCCGGCCGCTTCCTGAGCGCCGTCCGCCTGCACGAGGCCAAATCCCTCCTGGTGCACAGTTCCTCGAATGTTGCCGATGTCTCGGCGCGGGTGGGGTACGGCAGCGCCAGCACCTTCTCGCGGCGTTTCACGGCCTCGGTCGGCCTCTCCCCCACCCAGTACCGGCGGATCGGCCGGGGCGGCACGGGCGAGGATCCCCACATCACGCCCTTCGCCGTGGAGCGCGGGCCGCTCGGATCCGTGGCGGGGACGGCCCGCGTGCTGGGAAGCTCGCGATCGCCCCTGTACATCGGCCTGTTCGACAGCCCGATCCTCCAGGGGCAGCCCGCGGCCTGGACGAAGCTCGACGGGAGCGGGCCCTTCCAGGTGGCGGACGTGCCGCCGGGCACCTGGTACCTGCACGCGGTGACGCTCGGCGCCCGAACCTCGGGCGATCAGTGGGGGGACTCCCCGCTGCTCGTGGGAACGGTGGGCCCCGTGGACATCGGCGCCGACGAGCGCACCCGCGTCGACGTGGTCCTGCAACAGGAGGACTGGACCCGGCCGCCTGTGCTGCTCGCCCTCCCCGGCTTCGGCTCGCGTCCCGCCCGGCCGCACACCGCGGAAACCGCCCGCCCGGCCGGCCCGTACGGCGGCCCCGGGGCCGGGTACCGCACCCCGCGCCAGCGTACGGCGGCCGACCGGCGGCTCGTCGGCGTGTGAGGCTCGCCGGGCCGTGGTGCGGGCTGAACCAGCCCGCACCACGGCCCGGTTCAGCCCCGCCAGCTGTGCGGAGCCCGGAAACCCCTGCTGCGCCAGCCGGCTTTGTGGGGCTGCTCGCCCGGGTCGGCGTCGCCGGCCCGGGCCGCCGCACAGGCGAGCAGCACCGCGGTGATCGCGGCCAGCTCCTCGGGGGCGGCGTGGCCCTTCTCGACGCGCAGGACGCCCTCGACAACGGTCGTACTCACGGACGGATCGCTCCTCTCGTCTCTCGTTGCGTTGAACCGGCGCTCTACAGCGGCGGGTTGCCGTGCTTGCGGGACGGCAGGTCGGCGTGCTTGCTGCGCAGCATCGCCAGGGCGCTGATCAGGGTTTCGCGGGTTTCCGCCGGGTCGATGACGTCGTCGACGAGGCCGCGCTCGGCCGCGTAGTACGGGTGCATCAGCTCGGCCTTGTACTCCTTGACCATCCGCGCACGCATCGCCTCGGGGTCCTCGGCCTCGGCGATCTGCTTGCGGAAGATCACGTTGGCGGCACCCTCGGCACCCATCACCGCGATCTCGTTGGTCGGCCACGCGTACGTGATGTCCGCGCCGATGGACTGCGAGTCCATGACGATGTACGCGCCGCCATACGCCTTCCGCAGGATCAGACTGATCCGCGGAACGGTCGCGTTGCAGTACGCGTACAGCAGCTTCGCGCCGTGGCGGATGATGCCGCCGTGCTCCTGGTCGACACCCGGCAAGAACCCGGGGACGTCCAGCAGCGTGATGATCGGAATGTTGAAGGCGTCGCACATCTGCACGAAACGCGCGGCCTTCTCCGAGGCCTCGATGTCCAGGACACCGGCCAGATGACCGGGCTGGTTCGCAACGATGCCGACGACCTGACCATCGAGCCGGGCCAGCGCACAGATGATGTTGCGGGCCCACCGCTCGTGGATCTCCAGGACGTCACCCTCGTCGACGAGCTCCTCGATCACCTTGAGCATGTCGTACGGGCGGTTACCGTCCGCCGGAACCAGATCCAACAAGACGTCCGAGCGCCGATCGGCAGGGTCGGAGGTCTCATGGACCGGAGGGTTCTCCCGGTTGTTGGAAGGCAGCATCGAGATCAGGTAACGCACCTCGGAGATGCAGGTCTCCTCGTCGTCATACGCGAAGTGCGCGACACCAGAGGTCTCGGCGTGCACGTCCGCACCACCGAGCCCGTTCTGAGAGATCTCCTCACCGGTCACCGCACGCACGACGTCCGGCCCGGTGATGAACATCTGCGAGGTCTCACGGACCATGAACACGAAGTCCGTCAACGCCGGCGAGTACGCCGCACCACCCGCACACGGGCCCAACATCACCGAGATCTGCGGGATCACACCCGACGCCTTGGTGTTGCGCTGGAAGATGCCGCCATACCCGGCGAGCGCGGACACACCCTCCTGGATACGAGCGCCCGCACCGTCGTTGAGGGAGACCAACGGAGCACCGGCCGCAATCGCCATGTCCATGATCTTGTGGATCTTCGTGGCATGAGCCTCACCCAGCGCACCGCCGAAGATCCGGAAATCATGCGCATAGACGAAGACCGTCCGACCCTCGACCGTCCCCCACCCGGTGATCACACCATCGGTGTACGGCCTCTTGCCCTCCAGGCCAAAGCCCGTCGCCCGGTGACGGCGCAACTGCTCCACCTCACGGAACGACCCCTCGTCGAGCAACAGCGCAATCCGCTCACGAGCCGTCAGCTTGCCCTTGGCATGCTGCCGCTCCGTTGCCTTCTCGCTCGGCCCTTCGACCGCCCGCTCACGCAGGGAATGCAATTCGGCCACACGCCCGCGGGTTCCGGATCCGGGGAACTCCGCGATATCCGGAATTCCAACCGCTATTCCCGTACTCATCGAGACCCCCCTAGTCGCACGCACCCGGCGCGCTCATTGCATTCCTCACGCTACACGCCGCGTACGGGCGGAAAAACCCCTGTTCACGACCCAGGCGATTTAGCGGGGCTTAATGGCCGTCCCCCTATTCCGGGCAGGCCGGGGGCAGGCATGCAAGAGGGCCGCCCGGCTGGTGGCCGGGCGGCCCTCGGGGAGGTCGCGCGTCGATCAGGTCAGGGTGAAGCGGTCCGCTTCCGGCCCGTGGATCCGACCCTTGGGCAGCTTGCGCCCGAAGGTGAGGAGCAGGAGGTCCTGCGCGGCGCCGGTGACCGGCGATCCGCTGCCGAAGGTCCAGTCGAGGTCGTCGGCGCGCAGCTGGACGCCGTCGAGCTGGGCGCCGAAGAACTTGAAGGACTTGGGGTCTACGGCGTCCAGCAGGATGCGGAGCCGGTCCTCGGGGACCGCGCGGTCGACGCCGATGGGGACCGTGATGTCGAGGCCGTGGACGACGTCGTGGCCGAGCGCCGCGACGATGCCGCCGACCGGCGGCTTCCAGGGATGGGTGGCGTTGTCCCGGAGGAAGGCCGTGAGCTCACTGGTGGAGAACTCGGCCGCGTCCTTGCGCGCGCAGCGGTCGGTCATGCGGTTCAGGCTGCCGCGCGCCTTGACGATCTCTTTGGCCACGCGGGGAATGGAGTACCGGAACCCCAGCGACATGTGGGCGACGACTTCTCGGACCCGCCAGTCGGCGCACAGGGAAGGTTCGTCCCATTTCGCTGCGGGCAGGTCGTCGAATACGTCCGCGAGTTCTCGGCGTTCGGCCGCTATCGCCGCGCGGACTACGGATTCCGGATGCGCGTGTGACACGTTACCCATGAACTCACCTTACCGGTCGGTTTACGGAGGGTCCAAGAAAGATACGTTATAGGTGCCCATACGAGTCGCCATGACCACCGTTCACCGTCGCCGATTTCCGGCGCCCGCGAAAACCCGCCAGAACCACAGCTGGCCCAAGGCCACCAGGACCAGGGCCGGGAGCACGGTCGCGGTCATCAGCGTGAGGGAGGCGGAGTCGGCGATCGCCCCGGACAGCTCCAGGCCGCCCCCGCCCGCGCGGGTGGCCAGCACCGTGGTGCCGTTCACCGCGCCGACGAGGGCGGGCAGGGCCACCAGCGGCGCGGCGCCCAGCAGCAGCGCCACGCCGGTGCGGCCGGTCGCCTGGACGCGGTCGGAGGCGTACACGCCGGCGGCGGCGAGGACCGCGGTGGTGGCCACCGCCACGGGTGCGTCGGTGACCAGTGCACCGAAGGCGGCGACGAGCAGGGGCAGCACGAGCAGGATCGGGGTCAGCACCCGGGTCAGTCGGCCGAACGTCACCCGCAGCGAGCCGCCTTCCGGCAGGCTGCGGGCGGCGAAGAGCGAGCCCTGGCGCAGGCTGCCGGTGACGGCCAGGGCCGCGCAGAGCAGCGTGAAGGGGTGGGTCAGGTCGGCCGCTGCGGCCTCGGCGTGCCCGTGGGACCCGGTGGACAGGCCCCGGACCAGCATGCCGAGGACGGCGCCCCAGCCGGCCGCGAGGACCAGGCTGGCGGCCGCCAGCACGATGCCCCAGGTCCGCCGCCAGCCGGCGCCGTCGTGCGCCGTTTGGAACCACAGTGCGGCGTCGCGCAGGAACCACGCGCACAGCACGCCGAGGAAGGGCAGCCGCAGCGCGTGCAGCAGTTCCCCCTCCGCCACGGGCAGGGCTCCGAAGAGGAGACCGCCGAAGGCGACCAACCACACCTCGTTCGCGAGGAAGAGGGGGACGATGGTGCGCCGCATGCGTGCGCGGCCGCTCTCCGTGTCGGCGAACGGCATCAGCATCCCGACGCCGAAGTCGATGCTTTCCAGAGCCAGGTAGCCGGCGAGGAGGAGCCCGACCAGGGCGTACCAAAAGACATCCACGGTTGATTACCCGTCAGCTCGGCGTACGTACGGTCATGGGGGGGGTCAGTAGGAGGGGCGGACGTCCGCCTCGGGCGTCCCCCGGTCGCCCTCCCGCAACACCCTGCGCTCTTCGGCGTCCGGGAAGAGGCCCGTGTCGCCGAGCAGTCCCGCGTCCGGTCCGAGCCGCGCGAAGCGGGCCATGAGCACCCAGTCGACGACGGCCAGGGTGGTGAGCACGAGCGTGAAGACGACGAACGAGGCGAGCATCCCCCCGCGGGAGACGTCGGCGACGGCGTCGCGGACGGTGAGTTCGCCGGTGACCATCCACGGCTGCCGGCCGACCTCGCGGCTGAGCCAGCCGCAGATCAGGGCCAGGAAGCCGAGGGGCAGCAGGACCGACGGCAGCCGCAGCCGCAAACGCCGGCGGGCGAGCGTCTCGCCCGTCGCTCCGCCGCGGGCGGCCGTGGCCGGGATCCAGGCCAGCAGGGCCAGGAGGACGCCGAGGACGAGCATGAGCACGGACGCCCCGCCCACCCACGCGGGCGGCAGCCAGTCACCGTTGCCGTACCGGGCCGTCGCGGCGGCGCGCACCGCGTCGAGTTCGGCGCCGCTCTGGCCCATCAGCACGGCGTACTTCTCGGGCTGGTAGTCCTTGAGCGCCCCCAGGTGCACGGAGCCCGCGATCGCGGTGACGACGGCGCCGCAACCCGCGAGGACGGAGCCCTGGACCAGCGTCGGGCGGAAGAATTCGCTGTCCTGGCCGCGGCGCACGTGGTGGGCGCTGACGGCGGCCATGAGCAGGCCGGCGAGCAGGGCCACGGCGCCCGCGATGTGCACGACGGCGTACCAGGTCGCCCCGTTGGTGAGCAGGGCGCCCCAGTCGGTGACGTGTGCGGTGCCGTCGCGCATCTCGAATCCGACGGGCTTCTGCATGAAGCCGTTGACCACCATGACCCAGAAGGTGGAGGCGTACGCGGTGAGGGCGACGCCCCAGATCAGCGCGAGGTGGGCGCGGGGCGACACCCGGTTGAACCCGAACGCCCAGAGCCCGAGGAAGGTCGATTCGAGGAAGAACGCGGCGACGCTCTCGACGGCCAGCGGGGCGCCGACGACGTTGCCCATGACGTGGGAGAGGCCGGACCAGTTCAGGCCGAACTGGAACTCCTGGGTGAGTCCGCTGACGATGCCGAGGGCGTAGTTGATGACGTAGAGGCCGCCCCAGAAGCGCACGCGGCGCATGCGGGTGGCGCGCAGGGCGAGTTCCTCGGTGCGGATCGCCCGGGTCTGCGTCAGTGCGACGACCGTGACCAGTCCGAGGGTCAGGGCGACGAACAGGAAGTGCAGCGTCGCGGTGACGGCGAACTGGAGTCGCGCGAGGTCAACTACGTTCACGTGGCCCTTTCCGGTGAGGGTGGGAGGTAGGTGCGGCAACCGCCTGCGGGCGGGCGGTGCGCGGCGGGCTAGCCGAGCTGCGTGCGCGCCCGTGCCACGAGGGCCCGGGCCGCCGGACTCATGCGGCCGCTCGACCGCCAGGCCAGGGCGAGGCCGCCGCGCAGGTGCATGCTGGTGATCTCGACGGGGTGCAGCTGGTCCGGCTGGGAGAGCACGAACCGCTCCGGCAGGATGGCCATCCCTATGCCACGGGCGGCGAGTTGGGCCAGCACCCTGGGGTCGCTGGCCTCGAAGGCCACCCGGGGTTTGATGCCGGCCGCCGCCCAGGCCGCGTCGGACGCGGCGCGCACGGCGCTACCGCCGGGCAGGCACATCAGCGCCTGGGCCTCGACCTCGTCGACGGCGATGCTGGTGCGCCCGGCGAGCGGGTGGTCGTGGCCCACCGCTCCGACCAACAACTCGTCGGCGATGAGCAGGGTTTCGAGGCCGGCGGGCGGATCGGTGCCGATGCCGATGATTGCGACGTCCACCCGGCCCGCCCGCACGGCCTCGACCAGTTGTTCCGTACTCCCCTCGCTGAGGGAGATCTCCACCTCGGGGTACTTCTCGCTGAAGTCCGCGACCAGTTCGGGCAGCCGCAGGGAGAGGGAGGACGCGACGGAACCGAGCGCCACCTGTCCGTGCACGACGTCGGAGACGTTCTCCACCGCGTCGCGCACGCCGTCGAGGGCGGCCAGCACGGCGCGCGCGTGCGGCAGTACCGCCGCGCCCACGCCCGTCAGTTGGACCGTCCGTCCGCCCCGGTCGAGCAGGTCCTGCCCCAGCTCCCGCTCCAGCCGTCTGATCTGCGCACTCACGCAGGGCTGGGTCACGTAGACGCGCGCGGCCGCCTTCGTAAAGCTGGCCTCTTCGGCCACCGCCACGAGGTACTCCAGCTGACGCAGTTCCATATGGTGATCGTACCGGGGGGCCGGCCCGCGAAGACTTCACATTCGGGACATCCGGGGAACGACATGTACACGAACCCTCAAGTCCATGTGCGGGGAACGTCAGCTCCCTGTGAAGCCGGTGTCAGATCCGGTTCAAGCCCGGGCGGTCGCCGCGGCGAGCCGGTTCAGCGTCCCGGCCACGTACTGCTCGCGGCACGGACGGCGGCGCACCTTGCCGCTGGTGGTCTTGGGCAGGGTCCCGCGGCGGATCAGCACCACGTCCGCCACGTCGATGCGGTGGTTGCGGCGCAGCGCCTCCCGCACCGCGTCCGTCACCTCCTGCGGGCTCGCGTACCGACCCACCCGGCTGTCGCCCTCGACCACCACGACCACGGACTCCTCCGTGCCGTCGTCCACCGGGAACGCGGCGGCGGACGCCGGGCGCAGCAGCGGGTGGCTGCCCTCGACGGTGTGCTCCAGGTCCTGCGGGTAGTGGTTGCGGCCCTTGACGATGATGAGGTCCTTCAGGCGGCCGGTGATGAAGAGCTCCCCGCCGTGCACGAAGCCCATGTCGCCGGTTCGCAGGAAGAACCCGTCCGCCTCGGCGCCGGCGATGCGCGCCCGGAAGGTCCGCTCGCTCTCCTCCTCGCGCCCGAAGTAGCCGGCCGTCACGCACGGACCGGACACCCATATCTCGCCGACCTCGTCGGGCGCCGCCGCCCTGAGGGTGTGCGGGTCGACGATGCGCACCCGGGTGTCGCCGACCGTGCGGCCGACGCTCATGACGGTGCTGGTCACCACGGACGCGTCCGTGGCGACCGGGGCCACCTTGCCCAGGCCCAGTGCCTGCGCGTCCAGCACGAGCGGCGCCGGTTCGGCGTCCGGCGGGCTGCCGGCGACCTTCAGGGTGTGCTCCGCCAGGCCGTAACTCGGCGACAGGGCACGGCTGTCCAGGCCGCTGGTGGCGTACTTGCCGATGAACTGCGCCATCGTGTGCTCGCGGACCGGCTCGGCGCCGTTGGCGGCCATCCGCCAGCGCGAGAGGTCGATCGGCCCGCGCACGCTGTCGCTGCGCACGCACAGGTCGTACGCGAAGTTGGGGGCCGAGGAGTGCGTGCCGCCGAACCGGGACACCGCCTCCAGCCAGCGTCCGGGACGACGGATGAAGGCCTCGGGGCCCATCAAGTACGAGGGCCGGCCGGCCCACAGGGGCAGCACGATGCCCAGCAGGAGGCCCATGTCGTGGAAGAACGGCAGCCAGGAGACGACGGACCCGTCGTCCTCCATCGGCCACAGCTGGTCCGTCTCCCACGCGTTGAACCAGAAGTTGGCGTGCGTGACCATCACGCCCTTGGGCGTTCCGGTGGAACCGGACGTGTACTGCAGCAGGGCCACGTCCGACAGCTCGGGCACGGGTAGTTCGGTCGCGGCGGCCGGCGCGGGCAGCTCATCGGTGGCGACGATCTCCAGGCCGGCCAGTTCGGGCAGTCCGGCGAAGTCGGCGAGGACCTGGTCGCGGACCTCGCGGGTGGTGAGCACCAGAGTGGTCCGCGCGTCGTCGGCGATGGTCCGCACGCGCTGCGCCGCGTGCCGGCGCGTCGGGACCTGGACCGGGGCCCCCTTGAGACCGGCCGCGGTGCAGGCCAGCCAGGCCCTGATGAACTCCAGACCGTTGGGGTACATCAGTACCGCGCTGCGCCGCTCGCCGGCCAGCTCGGCGAGGGCGCCGGCCCTCGCCCGCACGTCGCCGTGCAACTGTGCGTAGGTGACCTGCTCGCCGATCTCCTCACCGTTCTGCAGGTAGACGTAGGCGACGGTGTCGGGCATCTCGTCGGCCCGCCGGGCCAGCAGGGCGGGCAGCGGCAGCGGGGTGCGCTCTGTCGTGGGATGAGTTGTCATTGCCGTCCGTTCATCAAGGGTGGCAGGCGGGCGTCCTCGAAGGGCCGCTCAGGCGAGGTCGGTGAGCCCCGCCCGCGGCGCGTTGATCAGCGCGGCCATGTTGCCGGGGGGCTGACGGTTCTCGTGCATCAGCTGGTGGGCGTCGCCGATCTCCGCCAGGCTGAACAGCCCGGACAGGCAGGGGTCGAGCTGCCCGGAGGCGACGAGGTGGATCACCGCGCGGCACTGGGCCGGGTTGAAGCCGTGCGAGCCCTGCAGGCGCTTCTGCCGCATCCACAGGAAGCGCAGGTCGACGTCGGCGGCGTAGCCGGAGGTGCCGCCGCAGATGGTGACCATGCCGCCGTTCTCACACAGGTACATGGAGGTGGGGATGGTGTCCTGGCCGCTGTGCTCCAGGACGATCCGCGGCGCGCGGCGCTCGCCGAGGGCCTCCCAGTACGCGCGGCCGAAGCTGCGCAGCTCGCGCATCCAGGTGCCGAACGCGACGGAGTCGTTGAGGTCGGGCATCCGGCCCCAGTGGGAGAACTCGCGGCGGTTGATCGTGCCGACCGCGCCGAGGCTGCGGCAGTACTCGGCGCGCTCCTCGCTGGAGACCACCGCGACGGGCAGGCCGCCCGCGTTGCGCACCAGTTGGATGGCCATGGAGCCGAGCCCGCCGGCGCCGCCCCAGATCAGCACCGGGTCGCCCGGCTTGACCGTGTTGGGCGCCCAGCCGAACAGCTGACGGTAGGCGGTGGAGCCGGTGAGGATGAAGGAGGCCGCGGACTCCCACGTGAGGTTCTTCGGCTTCGGGTGGCACTGGTAGTCGTTGACGAGCGCGAACTGGGCGAAGGTGCCGTAGTTGGACTCGTACCCCCAGGCCTGCAGGGTGGGCGAGAACGTCGGGTCGCCGCCGAGGCGGATGTCTTCCGCGGTCTCGTCCCACTGGCCGCCGGAGAGCACGACCTGGTCGCCCACGGAAACCCCGGCGACACCCTCGCCGACGGCGAAGACCACGCCCGAGCCCTCGGAGCCGCCGATGTGGAAGTCCTCGGGCTCGCCGCGCTTTTGCCGGGCGGCGATGACGTCCAGCGGGTAACCGAGGCCGGCCCAGACGTTGTTGTAGTTGATGCCCGCGGCCATCACCCAGACGAGCACCTGGCCGCGCCCCGGCTTGGGGGTGTCGATGACCTCGGTGGCGAAGGACTTCTTCGGCTCGCCGAAGCGGTCCGGGCGGATCACGGACGCGTACATCTTCTCCGGAACGGAACCGAGCGGCGGCATCTCACCCAGCTCGTAAAGGCTCTTCCCCATGGTCACTGCTCTCCTGATCGTCGTGGACGGGTGCGGGTGGAACGGAAATGCGCAGGTGCGGGAGGTGCCCGGCCCGTCAGGCCGCGGGCACCGGGAAGTCGGTGCGTTCGTACGGGTAGCCCGGCAGGGAGGTCCTGCGGGGGGCGCGCAGCGGGTGCAGCGCAGCCCACTCGATCTCGGCGCCGGCGGCCCACAGCGCGCCGAGCGCCGACAGCAG
The DNA here is from genome assembly GCF_041431095.1 of Streptomyces sp. NBC_00597. Classification (GTDB taxonomy): domain Bacteria; phylum Actinomycetota; class Actinomycetes; order Streptomycetales; family Streptomycetaceae; genus Streptomyces. The sequence goes on along the minus strand of NZ_CP107757.1, from coordinate 225,235 downwards.
GACCTTCGGGTCGGGCGTCTCGTCGGTCGGATGCGGCAGGGCCTGCAGGATCGGGTGGTTCCAGCGCAGTTCCGCGTGGCGGCGGGCCAGCGACGTCAGCGTGGTGCCGGGGCCGACCTCGACGAGGGCGCAGCCCTGGAAGGCGTTCAGCGTCTCCAGGACGTCGTGGTAGCGCACGGCGTGGCGCATGTGTCGGCACCAGTAGCCGGGCGTGCGGATCTCGTCCGGGTCGGCCCAGGTCCCGGTGGTGTCCGAGACCACCCGGATCGCCGGCCGGTGGAACGTGATGTCGGCGAGGAACGCCTCGTACTCGTCGAGCACCGCGTCGACCAGCGAGGAGTGGCCGGCTCCCGGGATCTTCAGCAGGCGGGCTTCCAGCCCCTTGGCCACGTGCTCCTCGACGAACTTCTCCACCGACTCGCGCGGCCCGGAGACGGTCACCTGGTCGGGGCCGCTGATCACGGCGATCCCGACGCCCTCGGGGAGCAGCGGCAGCAGCTCGGCCTCGGGCAGCCGTACGGCCGCCATGGCGCCGGGGGCCAGGGTGAGCAGCAGCTCGGTGCGCTTGAGGACCATCCTGACCGCGTCGGGGAAGGAGAACACCCCGGCGATGCAGGCGGCGGCGTACCCGCCGAGGCTGTGGCCGACGACCGCCGCGGGGCGCACGCCCCAGCGGATGAAGGCCTTCGCGAGGGCGTACTCCAGGACGAAGACGGCGAGTTGCGCGATCCGACCGTCCGCGACGGAGCGCCGGGCCGCCTCCTGCGCCTCCTCGCCCTCGGGGTCGAAGACGACGCCGAGGTCCACGTCGGCCACGGCCCGGACGTGCGCGACGCACGCGTCGAGATCGGCCCGGAAGTGCGGGTCGAGGCGGTACAGCCCGCGCGCCATGCCGACGTGCTGGCCGCCGTGCCCGGGGAAGGTGAACACCACCGGCGGCGGGCCGCCCGCGGAACTCCCCGTGGACCGCTCCTTGGCCTTGACCTTGACCTCGGCGAGTGCGGCGACCGCCCCGGCGTGGTCGCGGGCGACGACGAAGCCCCGGTGGCCGTACCGCGTCCGGCCCGTCTGCAGGGTCCAGGCGGCGTCCTGGAGCGCCTCGGCGCCCCCCGCCCGGTCCAGGTGGCGGCCGATCCGCCCCGCCACCGCGGCCAGCGCGGCCGCGGACTTCGCCGAGTACGGCAGCAGCTGCCAGCCGTCCGTGGCGGGGGTGGGCGTCCGGGCGGGATCCGTCGCGGGCGCCTGCTCGACGATCGCGTGGGCGTGCGTGCCGAAGGGGCCCGAGCCGCTCACGGCGGCGCGGCGCGGCCCGGCTGCACCGTCCGGCCGGTCCGCCCCGTCGTACACCGCGAGGACGGCCCGTACGAAGGCGGCGGCCGTGGGCGAGGTGTCGGTGACGCTCGCCCCGGCGGGGGTGTCCACCCCGAGGACCGTGCCGTCCGCGACGCCGCTCACCGCGAGGGCGTCGCGGACGATGCGGTCGCGGCCCGCGTCGGCCGACTCGCCGCGGCCCGTCGTGCCGACGGCGGTGCCGCGGAGGACGGCGTAGATCCGGTCGCCGTCGTCCAGGGCCGCCCGGAGCGGCTTCAGCACGGACACCGCGCAGCCGCCGCCGGGGGCGCCGGCCGCGGGGGCGTGCACGGTGACCGACCCGGCCAACGCCAGGTCGCACTCGCCGCCGAGCAGCGCCTGGACGGCGGTGTGCACCGCGACGAGGGCGGTCGCCCCGGCGGCCTGCACCGAGACGGCGGGGCCGGTCAACCCCAGCTTGTAGGCGACCCGTGAGGCGAGGAAGTCGGCCCCGGTGCCGGCCCGGATCTGCCGGTCGTCCGTCTGGGGCGATCCGGCGGCCTGGCGGCGCAGCCGCGCCGCGTGGTTCGTGGTGGCACCGCCCGCGTAGATGCCGACGACCGCCTCGTCGCGGGCCGGGTCGTGGGCGGCGTCCTCCAGGGCGTGCTGGGCGCACTCCAACAGGATGCGCTGCTGCGGGTCGAGGACCGCCGACTCGCGCGGCGAGATGCCGAAGAACCGGTGGTCGAACGCGTGGGCGTCGGCCAGCGGCCCGGCGGTCGCGTCCGCCGGGCCGGCGGGGCCCCCGCGGAACGCGTCGAGGTCCGCGGCCCGCCCGAAGCGCGCCGCCATGCCCACGATGGCGACGTGGGCGTCGAGGTCGAAGCCGGGGTCGAGGTTTCCCGGTGCGAGGTCCGTCATGCGGTCCGCCCTTCCCTTTCTCGTCGAAGTCCCGTATTCATGCGGGCCGGTCAGGCCACGGGAGTGGTCGGGCGGATGAACCGGCCGCCGGTGCGGCCCAGCGCCGCGTCCTGGTGGCCTGCGATCAGCTCGTAGGGCTGTCCCAGCCGGATCGCGCTGGCCTGCTCCAGCCGCTCGAACTGGCCGTCGTCGAGGGTCACGTCCAGTGCGGCGAGGTAGTCGTCGAGCTGGTCGACGGTGCGCGGTCCGATGACGGGCACCATCGCGGTGGCCGAGCGGGCCGCCCGGGCGCGCAGCCACGCCATGGCGACCTGTCCCGCGGGGGCGCCGGTCTCCTCGGCGACGGTGAGCACGGCGTCGATGACTGCGGTGCGCTGCTCGGAGTCCTCGACGCGGATGGCCTGGCCCTCCCAGTCACTGAGGCGGCCGCGGCGGCTCTGCCGGTACTTGCCGGTGAGCAGGCCCCCGCCGAGCGGCGACCACAGGGTGGTGCCCAGGCCCAGGGCCTCGGCCATGGGGATCAGTTCGCGGTCGGCCCCGCGCTCGGCGAGGCTGTACTCGAACTGGATGCCCACCAGGCGGTTCAGAGAGCGGAGTTCGGCGAGGGTGACGGCGCGGGAGATCCGCCAGGCGGGGAAGTTGGAGAGCCCTGCGTAGAGGATCTTGCCGGACCGGACCAGGCCGTCGAGGGCGCTGAGGATCTCCTCGACCGGGGTGACCGAGTCCGGCAGGTGGGCCCAGTAGACGTCGATGTAGTCGGTGCCGAGGCGCCTGAGGCTGGCCTCGACCGACGTGCGGATGTTCTTGGCGCTGTTGCCCGTGTTGGAGATCCGGGCGCGGCCGGCGCCCAGGGTGAACTTGGTGCTGACCGTGTAGTGGTCGCGGTCGACGCCGAGGAACTCTCCGAGCAGCTTCTCCGACTCGCCGATCTGGTAGTTGTCAGCGCAGTCGATGAAGGTGCCGCCGGCTTCCGCGAACCGGTCGAAGATCTTGCGGGACTCCTCGCGGTTGGCGCCACCGCCCCACAGGGTGCCGAAGTTGGCGGTGCCGAGGGCGTATTCGGAGACACGCAGGCCGGTGGTGCGGCCGAAGGTGGTGTAACGCATGGCTGTCCTCTAGTTCTCCGTGCTCAGTGCGTCGCCGATGAGGCGCAGGAGCTCGGCCTGAGACTGCGGGTCGCGGAAGTAGAAGTGGCCGCCGGGCACGAGGTGCGCGGCGAAGTCGGTGCGGGTGTGGGCGGCCCAGTCGAGTTGGCCCGGGTCCTCCTCGTCGCCGGCGAAGGCCGTGATCGGGATGTCCAGCGGCTCCTCGACGACGTACTCGTGGGAGTCGGCGAGTGCGGCGTCCGCGCGCAGGTAGCGCAGCGCGAGTCGCTTGAGGTCCGGCTCCTCGTGGACGACCATCGGCAGCGCGCCCCAGCGGCTCTCGATCTGGGCCAGCAGCTCGTCGTCCGACAGCAGGTGGACGCCCTGCCGCGCCGTGAGGGGCGGCGGCTGCATGGAGGACAGCAGCAGGGCGCGGGGCTGGCGCAGACCGGCCCGGCGCAGGGCGCGGGTGGTTTCGAAGGCGATCAGCGCACCCAGGCTGTGGCCGAAGAAGGCGAAGTCGCGATGCCCGAAGTCGACCTGCTCGACGAGGTCCGTCACCAGGTCGGCGATCCGCTGGTACGGGGCCTCGTCCTGCCGCGGCGCGCGGCCGGGCAGCTTGACGGCCCAGAGGCGGACGCCGGGCAGGGCGCCGGCCCAGCGGACGAACTCCCCCGCCGAACCGCCCGCGTGGGCGAAGCAGTACAGGTCGAGCGTGGTCTGCGTCTTGGGCCTGCGGCCGGAGAGCCAGCGTGCCTGCAGGTCGGCCGTCGTGGCCTCGGGTGCGGGGCCGACGCCGGTTGCGGCTCCGGTGCCGTTCATGCGGACTCCTCTTCCGTGTCCTGGTGCGGGTCGGCCAGCTGCTGCTCGATCAGTGCGGCGAGGTCGGCCGCCGTCGCGGACTCGAACAGCGCGCGCATCTTGATCTCGACCGGGTAGATCTCCCTGAGTTGGGCGAAGAGCTTCACGGCGATGAGGGAGTCGCCGCCGAGTTCGAAGAAGCTCTCGTCGGCTTCGATGTCGGGCAGTCCGAGGGCCTCGCCGAACAACCGCAGCACCACGCCGAGCGGGGTGTCGTCGGCGGGACGGTCCTCGGACTCCGGTCGGCCCCCGGCGGCGGGGACGCCGCTCGGGGCGGCGGCCTCGTCTTCCGCGGGCCGGTCGCCCTCGGCAACGGTCGCGGCGGCGCCGGTGGCCGTCTGTGCCTCCTCCGCCGGGTGGCGCACCAGGTACGGGAGCCGCTCGAAGGGGTAGGTGGGCAGCGCGACCTTGGCCCGGCGCTCGCCCTCGTGCACGCCGGCCCAGGAGACCCGGGCCCCTGACAGCCACAGCCGTCCGAGTGCGTCGTACAGGGCCGCCAGCGCGCCGCCGCCGTCGCCGTCGGGTTCGGCCAGCGCGGCGAGCAGGAGGTGCTGGGCGGTGTGGCGGGGCTGCTGCCGGGCGAGCGTGACCAGGCCGGATCCCGCGCCCACCTGGAGCAGGATGCGCTCGGGGTCGGCCAGGAGCACGTCGAGCGCGGCGTCCGGGTCGGCCGGCTCGCGCAGCTCGTCCGCCCAGCGCTCGGCCGCGATCGGCGTCCCGGTGCCGTACCGGGTGCCGTCGCCGAGGACGACGGGGATCCGGTGCGGCTGCGGGACCAGGGACCGCAGCAGCGTGCGCAGTTCGTCGTCGCCGCCGCGGGTACGGGCGGGTGCGGCGATCAGGCGCAGCGCGTCGGTGAGCGGGAAGACCCCCGCGACGACGGCCGCGACCAGCGATCCGGCGCCGGTGCCGAAGACCGCGTCCGGCCGGATGCCCCAGCGCTGCCAGAGCGCGGCCAGGGCGTACTCGAAGGCGAAGACGTAGGTGTCGCGCACCACCGGGTCGTCGGGCCAGGCCAGGCCGCGGGCCACGTCCCGTACGTCGCGGACGAGCCGGTCGTCGGCGCCGGCCAGGGCCGCGTCGAAGGCCTCCCGGAAGGCGGGCTCGGTGGTGTGCAGCCGCCAGGCCTCCGCCGGACCGATCCGGCCCGGGAAGAGGAACACCACGGGCCGCTCCCGCGGGGGTTCGGCGCAGTGGACCGGTTCGCGGGCCGGGCCGTCGCCGGCGACGGTGAAGGCGCGGTACTCGTGCTCGCGCCGACCGGTCTGGAGGGTCCAGGCGGCGTCCTCGTACGCGGGGGCCGCGCCGGCCAGGTGGTCGTCGAACCGGGCCAGCCGGGTGCGCAGCGCGGAGGGGGTGCGCGCGGAGTGCACCATCAGGTGGACGCGTCGCTCGGACTCGCGCACCGGCCGCTGCGGGGCCTCCTCCAGAACCAGGTGGGCGTTGACGCCGCCGACCGCGAAGGAGCTGACGCCGGCGCGGCGGGGGAAGCCGTCCGGTTCCCAGTCGGTGAGTTCGGTGGCGACCCTGAACGGGCTGCTCTCGAAGTCGATCTGGGGGTTGGGCTCGGTGAAGTGCAGGCTCGGCGGGATCTGCCGGTGGCCGAGCGCCAGGACGGTCTTGACCAAGCCCGCGGCGCCGGCGGCCGCATCGGCGTGCCCGATGTTGGTCTTCACCGAGCCTATGGCGCAGAAGCCCTGCTCGTCGGTGTCGCCCCGGAAGGCCTGGGTGAGGGCCGTGACCTCGATCGGGTCTCCCAGCGGGGTGGCGGTGCCGTGGGCCTCCACGTACGTGATGGTGCGGGCGTCGGTGCCCGCGGTCAGCTGTGCCTCCCGGACCGCGGCGGCCTGGCCGGCCACGCTGGGCGCGGTGAAGCCGATCCGGCCCGAGCCGTCGTTGGTCACGGCCGAGCCGCGGACGACGGCGCGGATGTGGTCCCCGTCGGCCAGCGCGTCGGCCAGGCGCTTGAGGACGACGACGCCGACTCCGTTGCCGGCGACGGTCCCCTCCCCCTGCGCGTCGAAGGCGCGGCAGACGCCGTCGGGCGCCAGGGTGCCGTCCGGGCCGGTCCATGTGATCTTCTTCGGCGGTACGTGCACGGCGACGCCGCCCGCCAGGGCCATGTCGCAGTCGCCGGCGAGCAGGCCCCGCCCGGCCGTGTGGACGGCAACGAGGGCGGTGGCACAGGCCGACTGCACGGCGACGGCCGGGCCCCGCAGGCCGAGGCGCTCGGCCGTGCGGGAGACCAGGAAGTCGGGTGCGGTGCCGAGGACGATGTCGTCCTCGGTCACTGCGGGGAGCTGGGCGAGCCGGGCCGAGAGCGCTTCGGCGTACCGGGTCTCGGTACAGCCGCCGTAGACGCCGATGGCGCCGGGGAAGCGGTCGGGGTCGGCGCCGGCGTCCTCCAGGGCCGCGGCCGCGCATTCCAGGAAGACCCGGTGCTGCGGGTCGATCAGGAACGCCTCTTTGGCGGAGTAGCCGAAATAGTCGGCGTCGAACCACTCGGCACCGTCCAGCCGGCCACGGGACGGCAGGTAGGTGAGGTCGCCTCCATCGGGCGCGCCGCCCGGAATGACCTGGGGGGCGTCGCGGGTGACCGAGTCGATACCGGCCGCGAGATTGGCCCAGAATTCGTCGACGTCGGCGGCGCCGGGAAAGCGGCCGGCCATTCCGACGACGGCGATGAAGCCGTCGGCTTCCTCTTGGGTTTCGATGTCATTCACCGAATTCTCCGTGGCTGTCCGAGGAATTCCTGCCGAGCTGGGTCCGCCGGTTTCCCAGGCGGTTCAGTCGGCCGGCGGGACGGCGCCGGCCGTCGGCGGCCGGAGCCGCCCCTTCGTTCTCCAGCCGGGTCGCGAGGGACCGTACGGTCGGGTGCGTGAAGAACTCGATGAGCTCGACGTTCTTCCCGGTGCGCTGCACGACCCGCTCCCGGACCAGCTGGAGCAGCAGGGAGTGTCCGCCCAGATCGAAGAAGTTGTCCTCGTTGCCCACTGCGGGGACTTCCAGGACCTCACACCAGATTTCGGCGATGACGGCTGCGAAATCTACTTCCGGTGGATTCGCATGGGATGCGTGCACTCCACTCCTCCCCCTTCGGATCGCCGGTTCGGCGTCTCCATAGGATCATCTGCTGCTCCGGGGAAGGTGTCCAATAACTACCTTCCCTACCGGGCAGAACTGTTGTTTATGGCAATGGTTATGGCGCAGCAGCACGACCCGGCCGGGGTTTTCGAAATCGAAAACCCCGTGCCGGGTCGTGCTGCTGGGGGGGGGTCAGGCGGTGACGGCCTGGACGGCCATGACGGCGCGGTGGATGTCGAGCGTCGCCGTGGACCGGTTCAAGGTGATGTAGTGCAGTCCCGGGGACCCTTCGGCGAGCAGTCGTTCGGACATCGCGACGGCGTACTCCACGCCGACGGCGTGGCCCTCGGCGGGTCGGTCGCGCGCGGCGTCGAGCCGGCGGGCCAACTCCTGCGGGAAGGCCGCGTCGCTGAGTTCGGCGAAGCGCCGGATCTGGCGCACGTCGGTCGCCGGCATGATCTCCGGGATGATCGGGATGTCGCAGCCGGCTGCGGACACCCGGTCGCGCAGCCGCAGGTAGTCCTCGACGTCGAAGAACATCTGGGTGACGGCGTAGTCGGCGCCCGCGCGGCACTTGGCCACGAAGTGCCGGATCTCGCCGTCCCAGTCGGCGGAGCGCGGGTGGCGCTCGGGGAACGCCGCGACGCCGACGCTGAACGCCCCGGCCTCCCGTACGAGGGTGACCAGCTCGTGGGCGTACGTGAGCCCGTCCGGGTGTGGAATCCAGGGCCCCCGCGGGTCCCCCGGCGGGTCCCCGCGCAGGACCAGGACGTCCCGTACCCCTGCATCGGCGTACTGGCCGATGATGCGGCGCAGTTCGGCCACGGAGTGCCCCACCGCGGTGAGATGGGCCACCGGCCGCAGGGTCGTGTCGGACGCGATCCGCTTCGTCAGTTCGACGGTCCGGTCGCGGGAGGACCCGCCGGCTCCGTACGTGACGGAGACGAAGGTGGGCGCCAGCGGCTCGATCCGCCGGATGGCGTCCCACACGTTGCGCTCGCCGGCCTCCGTCTTGGGCGGGAAGAACTCGAACGAGAAGGACCGGGTCCCGCTGGCGAGCGTCTCGCGCAGCGTCATGCGTCCCGCCCGAGTACCGGTCGCAGCTCTGCGGCCGCCTCCGCCCCGTACACGTCGCGCACGCGCTCCGCCAGCAGGCCCGGGTCGGCCGCGTAGCCCTGGGGGCCGACGGTGTCCAGCACGGACGCCGCCACCGCGCAGCCGAGCCGGCCGGCCGCCAACAGCGGCAGCCCGGCCGCGGAGGCCGCGAGGAAGCCGGCGCGGAAGCCGTCGCCGGCCCCGGTCGGATCGGTGACGTGGCCGCACGGGACGGCCGGGACGAGGAGCTCGGACTCCCCCGAGCGCTCGATCCGTACGCCGCGCTCGCCGAGCGTGGTCACCCAGGTGCCGACGCTCGCGAGGATGTCCTCGCGGGTGCGGCCGGTGCGCTCGGCCAGCAGCGCGGCCTCGTACTCGTTGGTGAACAGCCAGGTGGCGCCGTCCACGAGTTCGGAGGCCTCCTCGCCGGTCAGCCGCGCGAGCTGCTGCGAGGGGTCGGCGGCGAAGGGGATGCCCAGGCCCGTGGCCTGCCGGGTGTGGCGGAGCATCGCCGCCGGGTCGTTCGCGCAGACCAGGACGAGGTCGGGGCGGTCCTGCGCGGCCGCCGCCGCCAGGTCGATCTCCCGGGCCTCGCTCATCGCGCCCGCGTAGAAGGCGGCGATCTGATTGCTGTCCTGGTCCGTGATGCAGACGAACCGGGCCGTCTGCGCCGTGTCCGACACCCGGACCGCGCCCGTGTCGACGCCTTGCTCCTTCAGCCAGATCTCGTACGGGCCGAAGTCGAGGCCGACGGACCCCACCAGCAGGGGGGTCAACCCCAACTGGCCCAGACCGTAAGCGATGTTGGCCGCCACCCCGCCGCGTCGCACCTCCAGGTCGTCGACCAGGAAGGACAACGAGATGTGGGCGAGCTGGTCGGGGATCAGCTGGTCGGTGAAACGGCCGGGGAAGGCCATGAGGTGGTCGGTCGCGATCGACCCTGACACCGCTATGCGCATCGCTGCGTGCTCCCGTCGAGTCTCGTACGTGGCCTGTCAGATGCCCGCGGCCGCGCGCAGGGCGTCGACGCGGTCGGTGCGCTCCCAGGTGAAGTCCGGCAGCTCGCGGCCGAAGTGGCCGTACGCTGCGGTCTGGGCGTAGATCGGGCGCAGCAGGTCGAGGTCGCGGATGATCGCGGCCGGGCGGAGGTCGAAGACCTGGCCGATCGCGTCCTCGATCTTCTGGACCTCCACCTTGGCGGTGCCGAAGGTCTCGACGAACAGGCCGACGGGCTCGGCCTTGCCGATGGCGTACGCGACCTGGACCTCGCAGCGCGAGGCGAGGCCGGCGGCGACCACGTTCTTGGCGACCCAGCGCATCGCGTACGCGGCGGAGCGGTCGACCTTCGACGGGTCCTTGCCCGAGAAGGCGCCGCCGCCGTGGCGGGCCATGCCGCCGTACGTGTCGATGATGATCTTGCGGCCGGTCAGGCCGGCGTCGCCCATCGGGCCGCCGATCTCGAAGCGGCCGGTCGGGTTCACCAGCAGCCGGTAGCCCTCGGTCTCCAGCTTGATGCCGTCCTCGTGGAGCAGGCGCAGGACGTGCTCGACGACGTGCTCGCGGATGTCCGGGGCGAGCAGGGACTCCAGGTCGATGTCCGGGGCGTGCTGCGAGGAGACGACGACGGTGTCGAGGCGGACGGCCTTGTCGCCGTCGTACTCGATGGTGACCTGGGTCTTGCCGTCGGGGCGCAGGTACGGGACGGTGCCGTCCTTGCGGACCTCGGTCAGGCGCCGCGACAGGCGGTGCGCGATGTGGATCGGCAGCGGCATGAGCTCGGGCGTCTCGTCGCACGCGTAGCCGAACATCAGGCCCTGGTCGCCCGCGCCCTGCTTGTCGAGCTCGTCCTCGTCGCCCTCGACCCGCTGCTCGTACGCCGTGTCCACGCCCTGCGCGATGTCCGGGGACTGCGCGCCGATGGACACCTCGACCCCGCAGGACGCCCCGTCGAAGCCCTTCTGCGAGGAGTCGTAGCCGATCTCCAGGACCTTGGTGCGTATCAGCGTCGGGATGTCGGCGTACGCCTTGGTCGTCACCTCGCCGGCGACGTGGACGAGACCGGTGGTGATCAGGGTCTCCACGGCGACGCGCGAGGTGGGGTCCTGGCTAAGGAGCTCGTCGAGGATGGCGTCGCTGATCTGGTCAGCGATCTTGTCGGGGTGACCTTCGGTCACGGACTCCGAGGTGAACAGGCGGCGGGACACATCGCTCCCTGGGTTTGCAGCGGCTGCTGGCTGGACATTGCTTCCGGCCGCCCGGAGGGCGGACGGTTGGTTCGTCTGCGGTCTGCTTCAGACGCGGACGACGGTCTTGCTCCGCATCAGGAACTCGCCCAGGTAGCCGTCGTGCGGCAGACCGGGGCGGTGCCGGTGGGTGGCGTGGCTTCCGACGTGCAGGTTGCTGATCGAAGGCTCGTCGATCAGGGCCTGTACGAGGTCCTCGTCCTCGGTGACGACGGTCAGGACCAGGGTGTCGCGCAACGGCTCGACGTCGTCCTCGCGGCTCCACGGCCCGACCCACACGCAGGGGAACGGGACTTCGGCGGAGAGCTGGGGGGCCTCGGCGGAGGCGACCTGGTGGACGGCCGGGCGCAGCACGGCGCTGCCGTCGCCGAGTTCGTCGACGAACCCGGTGCCGCCGAGCCAGGCTCGGGTGCCCTGGGCCCGGTCGAGCACGAACTTCTCCAGTGCCCGAGCCGCCTTGGTGTTCTGCACCGGCAGGACGGCCTTCTCGTCGTGCGGCGGCAGGCTGGGCAGGGCGGCCAGCCGCTCGGCGATCGCGCCCGCGAGCGGGGCCGGGTCTCCCTCGACCAGCACGGCGGTGGCGTTGACGCAGCCGCTGCCGGCGTGCCGGGTCACCGAGTCGACGATCATGTCGAGGTGGTCGCGCCAGTCGGTGTCGGCCGTCAGCAGGATCTTCGAGCGGCCCGGCTGCAGGGAGAGCACCCCGGGATCGTCGGCGTACTGCCGGATGATCTCGTCCCCGCCGTAGGCGAGGTCCGCACCCCGCACGAGGGCGTCGGCCGCCTCGTGGCCGCAGGGCAGCAGGACGACGTGGTCGCCGCCGAAGCCGGCCTCGCGCAGGGCGAGGACCAGGCGGTGCGCGGTGAACGGCTCGCGGGCGGCGGGGCGGACGGCGACCCGGTAGCCCAGGGCCAGCGCCTCCGGCCAGAACCCGTGCGTGCCGGGGTGGTTGCCGGGAACGTGGACGGCGAGCACCTCGCCGCGCCGAGTCCACACGGCCTGGGAGGTGCGCACCAGCGGGTCGCGCCAGTCGGGCACCGCGCCGGCGGGCCGGGCCAGCTGGACGCTGCGGTAGGAGTTCGCGACGCGGTCGGCGCAGGTTGCGGTGGCGACCCGGACGACCTCGACGGGCAGGCCGGAGACGCGGCTGACGGCCGCCTCGTACTCCTGCACCGTCAGCCCGCCCAGCGTCGCCGTGCGGAACGACTCGGCTGCGCGGGCCAGGGCGCCGGCCCGCTCGGCGGCGGGCAGCGGGGTCGCGGCGTGCAGGGCCTTCATCGTCCGGTTGACGTAGAGCGCGGGCACCAGGCTCATCTCGGCCATGACCGCGCCGGTCACGTCGGTGACCTCCTGGCGGTTGTGGGCGCGGTACGGGCCGGCCGGGCCCAGCGCGTCCAGTACGGGCGTACCGGAGTCCTGCGCGCCCTGCCCGTCCTGGCTCCCCCGGCCGTCCTGCCCCGTCGACTGCGGCTGCTCGGCGGCCATCAGTAGACCCCCTCGATGACGACCTCGTCGTCGAAGCGGGCGACCGGGGCGATGCCGGCGGCCGAGTCCCCGACGCGCCCCTCGGGCGCGGGGACCCTGATCGCGGTGTCGCGCTCCAGGTTGTTGGGCAGCAACAGGGCCTTGCTGACGTGGTTCATCACGACCTGGCCGCGCTTCCCGTACGCCACCGGCTCCCGGGTGGCGGGGTCCACGACCTGGAAGGTGATGTACGGCGAGAAGGTGTCGAACACGCAGGGCGCGCCCAGCGGGGTGCCGTGGCGCTGACCGGCGATGCCGAGGATCATCGTGCTGCCGTAGTGCCCGTAGAGGGTGGCTTCGGGGAAGATCTCGGTGCGGTAGAGGGCCTCGGTGTCGGGGTCCATCTGGGTGCCGCCCCAACGGATCGCCTTCACCTTCCGGTTGATGACCTCGACGAGGTCCTCGCGCTGGGCGATGCGCTCCAGCAGCGGCGGGGTCACCGTCATCACACCGATGTCCTGGGTGTGCAGGACGTAGGCGGCCTGGTCGATGACGTGCTCGGCGTAGGCGTCGGCCTGGCTGCCCTTGCCCTCCGCGATCAGGCGCTTGACCCACCGCGGGTCGAGGTCGACCTGGAAGGCGTACCGGCCGTGGGTGCGGGCCGAGCGCCGGAAGATCTCGCCGACGACGTGGGGGCCGGAGGGGGTGATGCCCAGCCAGTCGACGCCGCGCGGGAAACCGTGCACGTCGAGGTTGGCGTTGCTCCAGCCGACCAGCTTCTCCAGCCAGTCGGCGGGGCAGGCCACCCGCTTGGGTGCGCCGGTGGTGCCGCCGCTCTCGAAGATGCCGACGACGTCGGGGCGTTCGCCGTAGCCGCGCGGCACCAGGTCGGCCGCGGGCACGTCCCGCAGCTCGTTGGCGACGTTCGGGAAGAGGGCCAGGTCGGCATGGCCCTTGACGTCCGACAGCGGGTTGAAGTCGAGCGTCTCGGCACGCTTCAGCCAGAACGGCGATCCGGTCTCCGGGCTGAAGTGCCACTCCATCGCCGCCCGCACCAGCTCGTCGGGGTCCGGATCCGCGTCGTACGGCAGGTCCAGGATCGACAGATCGGTTGGCGCCACTCGTCCTCCAATGTCAACAGCCGGCGTGGTGGGGGCCGGTCGGTCTCCCGCGTCGGGTCCCCCGCCGGCCGTGACCGATATCCTCATTCGATCACCAACTCGCCACCCACGCCTGAGTACTGACTACTCAATTCGCTTTATCAACACGTGTTTTGGCTGAGTACACGCAGCCGCTGCGACCCGGCCCCATAGACTGGCGTCATGAAGGCAATGATCGCGTGGTGGGACCTCACGGATTCGCAGCAGACCGCGGGAACGCTCCGGGATTTCATCCGGAAGGAGTCGGAGCACTGGACGGGCATTCCCGGTCTGCTCCTGAAGATCTGGCTGTCGGACCCGCCCACGGGCCGCTGGGGCGCCCTCCTGCTGTGGGAGTCGGAAGATGCCGCCCGAGCTGCGGTGTTGCCCCGCAGCCCGGCCGAACTCATCGGGCATCCGGTGGACTTCCGGGCCTGGTTCGACGTGGAGGCGACGGCCGAGGGAGTGCATTCCCTGCGTTCCCTGGGCGGTCTCGGCCCGGCCCTGGACGGCCTCGTACCCGTGGACTTCGAGGAATTCGCCGGGAAATGAGAGCACGGCGAAGCGGCGCTCCGGGAATCCGGGCGCCGCTTCGCATGAAAGGGAATTCTTCGGCAGCCGCTCCGCTCAGGCCGCCGGCTCGATATTGCGATTGCAGCGGAACGTATTGGCCGGGTCGATCTCGGCCTTCAGCACGGCCAGCCGGCGGTGGTCGGCCGGCTCCCAGAAATCCGTGGCCGGCGCGTCCGGAGCGCCCTGCGCGCACCCTCCGTACACCAGGCTCTGGAACCGGCCGCCGACGGACTCGGCGGCGAGCGCCCCGAGCACCTTCTCTCCGGCCGTGCGCGCCTCGTCCGGCGTCGCGCCCATCAGCGGCATGAGCACCCGTAGGAGGTAGCGGGCCGAGCGGTGTCCCACCGCGTTGGGCACCCCGGCCGGCCGGCCGAGCGCCCCGCCCAGGTGGCGTACGTCGAGCACGCACGGGACGGGCGAGCCGGGCCCGACCAATTCGGTCACTTCGGCGGCCTGTTGCGGACCGAAGGCGCGCAGCAGGACGTTGTCGCCCTGGTAGGCGTGCGGCTGCGGCGGATCGTTGTAGATCGCACCGCACTCGGTGTACGGCATCTCCGCGACGGTGTCGGACAGCCGGGGCCCGAGCGCCCGCAGCGGGGCGACCAGCCGCTCGCCCGTGCGGGAGTCCCCGGTGTACGCGATGCGCACGTGGGCCGCGTACCGGCCGCGCACGAGGGCCGGGAAGAACGGCAGGTCCGGGTAGGCGAGCAGCGACACCGAAGAGGTCAGCTCGTCCGGGAGGTCCTCGGTCCAGCGCAGGTATTCGGCGAGCAGGTCCGGGGTGCGGGCGAGGTCGAAGACCAGCTCACCGCCGTACAGCCGGCTGACCGGGACCAGGTCGATCTCCATCCCGGTGACCACGCCGAAGTTCGCGCCGGCCCCGCGCAGCGCCCAGAACAGCTCGGGATCGCTGTCCGCGGTGACCCGGCGCAGCCGGCCGTCGGCGGTGACGACGTCGATCGACCGCACCCGGTCGGCGGCGTAGCCGAACTCCCTCGCCAACAGCCCGAGTCCGCCGCCCAGGACGTACCCGACCGCGCCCACGCCGGGCGCGGAGCCGTTGAGCGGGGCCAGGCCGTAGCGGGCCGCCGCGTCGACCACGGCGGCGAAGCGCGCGCCGGCGCCGATCCGCGCCGTGCGGGCCGGGGCGTCGATCGTGACCTCCGACAGGCCGGCGGTGTTGATGAGCACGCCCCCGTCGGTGGCGACCGCGAGGCCGTGCCCGGTCGCCTGGACCGCCACCGGCAGGCCTTCGGCGGCGGCGTACCGTACGGCGGCCACCACGTCCTCGGGGTCGGTCGCGCGGACCAGCACGGAGGGCCGGTGCCGGTAAGCGGTCTGGAAGCCCGCGCACCGGGCGGCGAAGGCGTCGTCGCCCGGCAGCAGCACCTCACCTCGCACGCGGTCGCGCAGGGCGGCGATCGGACCGGCCTCGTTCATCTGCGGTGTTCCTTTCTGTTGCGACGCGCTCACAGGAGGACGGGCTCCAGCTCCCCGGAGACGACCTGCATGCGCAGCGTCTTGCGGTCGACCTTGCCGTTGTCGTTCAGCGGGAAGGCGTCCAGCAGGTGGTAGGTCAGCGGGATCATGTACGGGGGCAGCGTCCGGCGCAGCTCCTCGTCCACGTCGTAGACGTCGAGCCCGACGCCCGCCAGGATGCCTGCGAGTACCGTCACGCCCTCCTCGTCTCCCGGGACCGCGACGACGACGGCCTGGTCGATGCGCTCCTGCCGCAGCAGGTGCGCCTCCACCTCGCCCGTCTCGATCCGGTGACCGAGGATCTTGACCTGGGTGTCCAGTCGGCCCACGTAGCCGTACTCGCCGCTGTCCAGGCGGCGTACGAGGTCACCGGTGCGGTACCAGCGGTGGTCGGGGCCGTACGCCGACGGGGTGGTGTGGAAGGCGCCGTCGGTCTGCTCGGGCGCGTTCAGGTATCCCTCGAAGACCTGGTGCCCGGAGAGGCAGAGCTCGCCGGTCTCGCCGCCCGGCACCGGGCTGCCGTCCTCCGCGAGCACGGCGGCGGCCATCCCCGGGTAGGGGGAGCCGATCGAGACGACGCCGTTGACGACGCCGGCCGGCGAGGTCTTCGGGTCCCAACGGTGCACCAGGCAGGCGATGGTCGCCTCGGTCGGCCCGTACAGGTTCTCCACCACGGACGCGGACGCCGCCTCCTGCCAGGCCTGGGCGGTGGCCGCGGGCAGCGCCTCTCCGCAGAACAGGCTCCAGCGCAGCGACGGCAGGCTGTCCGGATCCAGCGCGCCGCGGCGGTGCTGGAGCACCGCCACCGACGGCACCGAGAACCAGACGGTGATGTCGTTGGCGCGGACGAACTCCAGCGGCGTCATCAGGTCGTAGGTGTCCATCGGGACCAGGCAGCCACCGCTCCCCCAGGCCATGAACAGGTCGAAGACCGACAAGTCGAAGGTCTGGTCGAAGGTGTTGGTGAACCGGTCGTACTCCGAGAAGCCGTACCGCTCGGTGTTGGCGGACAGGAACGCGGCCGCGTTGGCGTGCGAGATCGGCACGCCCTTGGGCAGACCCGTGGTGCCGGAGGTGAAGAGCAGGTACGCGCCGTCACCGGGAGCGACCGCCACCGGCTCGGCCTGCGGGGCGCAGGCCTCGACGTCGGCGCGGGTGAGCACCCGCACCGACGCGGGGAGGTTCCCGGGCGCCTCTTCGGTCTCCGGCAGCACCACCAACGGGGCGCCCGACGGGGCGTCGGCCAGACCGTCGAGGAGCGGGCCGAGCTGGGCGAGGGAGCCCGCGTCGGCCAGTACGACGTCGACCTCGGCGCGCTCCAGGACGTCGCGGTTACGGGCGACGGGGTACTTCTTGTTCAGCGGCACCACGGTCGCCCCCGCGTACAGGGCGGCCAGGAATCCCGCGTAGGTGACGATGCTGCGGTGGCCGAGGATGGCCACGCGCTTCGGCCGCGTCGCGTGCTGCGCGAGCGCCGCGGCCCAGCGGCGGGCGGTGCCGTCCAGTTCCCGGTAGGTCCAGGTCTGCCCGCGCAGGGACAGCGCGGGGTTCTCCGGGACGCGCCGGGCCGAGGCCTGGAATCCGGAGTGGAGGAGGGGGGCGGCTGACTGCATGGTGTACTCGCGTTCCGCTTCGATGGGTTCGACAGGGTTCGACGGGACCGGCGGGGTCGACGGGACCTTCGGGGTCAACGCCCGGACCGGTTCACGGCTGGAGGCGCCCGACGCGCCAGCCCTCGCCGTCGCGGTCGTACCGCAGCCGCTCGTGCAGCCGGTCCGTGCCGTTGGCCCAGAACTCCACGCTTGCGTACCGGAGTTCGTAGGCGGCGAAGCCCTCCGGGCAGGGCAGCGGCCGACCCGTCCCGCCCAGCTCCAGGGCCCGCTCGCGCAGCGCCTCGACCTCGTCGAGGCCACCCGCCGGCTCGCTCTGGCGGGAGGCGGTCGTCATGGCGTGGGTGAACACGGGCCGGGCGTGCCACATGGCCTCGGCCTCCGCGTCGGACAGCTTCACGACGGGTCCGTCGACGACGATCTGCTGGCTGGTCTCCCGCCAGTACAGCAGGCCCGACGCCCACGGGTTGGCCGCCAGTTCGCGCCCCTTGCGGCTGCCCTCGTGGGTGATGAACACGAACCCGGTGTCCGTCACCTGGTTGATCACCACGATCCGGGTCGAGGGCCGACCGGTCTCGTCGGCGGTGGCCAGCGCCAGGGCCCGCGGCTCGCGGACCGCGGTGCGGGCGGCGTCGGCGAGCCACGCACGCAGCAGGCCCACCGGTTCGGCGGGCGGCTGCCCGTACTCGGGGAAGGAGACCTTGACGCTCCCCGTCATGCTTTCCGACCTGGTGCTGCTCATGCGTCTCTCCGGAGTGGCGCTACGGGGGATGGACTGCCTGCGGGCCGCGTCACAGGCGCAGCGCCCCTTCGAGCGCGATGACGCCGTCGCCGCCGACCTCGACCCGGGTGGCCTGCTCGCCACTGCCCTCGGCGAGGGCGTGCATCGGGGAGGGCCGGCCCATCTCGACGCCCTGCGTGATGACGATGCGCTGCCCGTACTCGATCAGGCCGTGCCGGGCCAGGTGGATCGCGATGGGCCCGGCCGCGGAGCCGGTGGCCGCGTCCTCGACGACCCCGTACGCGGGCGAGAACATGCGGCTGCGCCACTGCGTGCCGGAGCCGGCGAAGCAGTTGGCCGCCATGTCCTCGAAGGCGCACAGGGCCCGGTGGTCGGGTCGCAGCGCCGACAGCTCCGCCACGCTGTTCAGGCCGATCAGGACGTGGCGGGGACCGTTGCGGTAGATGTCCACCGGCAGGGCGGGGTCCTGGACACCGAGGGCGGCCAGCAGTTCCTCGCGCCGGTCGAAGGGCTCCCACTCCGGTACGGGCTGCTGCATCCAGGCGGCGGTGACCACGCCGTCCGTGCGGACCAGCTCGAAGGGGATGATCCCCTCGGCCGTCTCCAGCTTGAGCTGGTCCAGCGGGCCCCGGTTGCCGATCGCGATGGCCGCGCCGAGCAACGGGTGGCCCGCGAAGGGCAGTTCGTTGACCGGGGTGAAGATCCGGATGTGTGCGTCGCCGCCCTGCTGGGGCGTGAGGACGAAGGTCGTCTCGGAGAGGTTCATCTCCTTGGCGATGGCCTGCATCTCAGGGCCGGTCAGGTCGTCCGCGTCGAAGTAGACGGCGACCGGGTTGCCCTTGAGCACTTCGGTCGCGAAGGCGTCGACAACCACGTAGGGGTGCATCGAGATCTCCTGCTGCTCTTTCATCATGGGTTGAACACGCTCTGGAGGGCACCGGCGAGGATGCGCGGGCCGTTCTGGGTGAGCACGGACTCGGCGTGGAACTGCATGGTCATGAAGTGCGGGCCCCGCAGTCCGTACACCTCCCCCGTCGCCGGGTTCCGGCTGACCTCGACCACGCCGACGCCCTCCACCTCGTGCTTGTCGCCGTCGCTTACGGCGGCGAACGCGTTGTAGAAGCCCACCCGTTCGACGGCGCCGAAGTAGTCGATCTCCTTCTGCAGCCCCTGGTTGGGGGCGGGCAGCCGGGACACCTCAAGGCCGAGCGCGAGGCTGAGCACCTGGTGGCTCAGGCAGACCGCGACGAAGGGCCTGCGTTCGGCGAGCAGGGCGCGTACGGCGGTGTGGAGGTGGGCGATGCGGGGGTGGGCCGTGTCGCCGGGGTCGCCCGGCCCCGGCCCCATCACGACGAGGTCGTGGTCCTCGAAGGCGTACTCCTCGTCGAACCGGCGCACGGTGACCTCCAGGCCCAGGGCGCGCAGCTGGCCGGCGATCATGGCCGTGAAGGTGTCCTCCGCGTCGACGACCAGGACGCGACGGCCGGCGAGCCCGGTGTGCGCCCGCGGCCGGTCCCCGGTCTCGCACAGCCAGAACCCGGCGATGGACTCGTTGCGCCGCTCCAGGGCGGCCCGCACCTCGGGGTGGCCGGCGAACCCCCTGGTCCCACCGGCCTCCAGCGCGCCGACCAGCCCGGACGCCTTGGCCCGGGTCTCGGCGGCCTCGCGTGCGGGGTCGGAGTGACGCACCAGTGTGGCGCCGACGCCGATCTCGACCCGGCCGGTCGGGTCGATGTCCGCGGTGCGGATGAGGATCGCCGAGTCCATCGCGCGGTCGCCGTGCTCGTCGCGCCCCACGAGGGCCGCGACGCCGCTGTAGTAGCCGCGGCCCGTGGGCTCGTACGCCTCGATGATCCGGCAGGCGCTCTCCAGCGGCGAGCCGGTCACCGTCGGGGCGAACATGGTCTCGCGCAGGATGTCGCGCACGTCGTGCGCGGTGCGGCCCTCGATGAAGTACTCGGTGTGCGCGAGGCGGGTCATCTCCTTGAGGTAGGGGCCCTTGACCCGGCCGCCCCCTTCGCAGATCCGGGCCATCATCTTGAGTTCCTCGTCGACGACCATGTACAGCTCGTCGGCCTCCTTGCGGTCGGCGAGGAAGTCCATGACCTCGGGCAGGGTGGGGCCGGTCGCCGGATAGCGGTAGGTGCCGCTGATCGGGTTCATCACGGCCGTGCCGGCGTCGAGGCTTACGTGCCGCTCGGGGGAGGCGCCGACGAGCGTGCGCTCCCCCGTGTGGATCAGGAACGTCCAGTACGCGCCGACCTCGCGCTGCACGAGCCGGGAGAAGAACGCCAGAGCGCTGTCCGGCCGGTAGTCGGTGATGGTGGCGAGGAAGGACCGCTTGATGACGAAGTTGGCCCCCTCGCCCGCACCGATCACGTCGTCGACGACCTTGCGGACGATCTCCTGGTAGGTCTCGTCGTCCACGTCGAAGCGGGCGCCGGCCAACTCGGTCGGCACCTGTGGGATGCGGCGCAGCGCGTCCGCGAGGGGGATCCGCTCCTGCCCGGTCACGCTCAGCGCGACCAGGGGCGCGCCGTCGTCGGTCGCCGTGAAGCCCCGCTCGGTGATCTGCCGGTACGGCACGACCGCGAGGACCTCGTGGTGCGCGCCGGTCGGCCCGGCCGGGGCCTGCGGCAGCGGGACGTCCGCGAGCGTCGCGGGCGTCGTGACATCGCCGACGAGGACGTCGAGGACGCCCGGCCCGCCGGCCTCCGGCCGGTACAGCAGGGCGAAAGCCCCGGCACGGCCGGTCAGTACGTGGTCGAGCAGGTCCCCGGTCGCGCCGGTCATGCGAAGACCTCCTTGGCCGGGACCACCATCGCGCAGCGCCCGGCCGCGTAGTCGAGCGCCATGCGGTGGTGGCTCTCGTTGAAGTCGGCGACGGCGTCGGCGACGAGGAAGGGCTGGATGTCGTGCGTGAAGGCCTCGACCGCCGTCATCAGGACGCCGATGTGGGCGTACACGCCGCAGAGGATCAGCTGATCGCGGCCGGCCTCCCGCATCCGCTCCAGGAGGGGCGAGTCGTGGAAGGCGCTGTAGCGCCACTTGGTCAGCTCCCAGTCGCCGGCCCGGGGGGCCAGGGCGTCGGTGACGGCGCGGTCCGCGAGGTCCTTGCGCATGCCGGGACCCCAGAAATCGACCAGCAGACCGCGCTCCTGCTCGGTCATGCTGCCGGGCTGGGCGGTGTACGCGACGGGGACGCCGAGCGCGGCGGCGCGGTCGCGCAGCGCCGCCGCGTTGCTCACCAGCGGGTCGCGGATGCTGTCCGGGAAGGGTGCCAGGAAGAAGCGCTGCATGTCGTGGACCAGCAGCACGGCACGGTCGGGATCAGGGGTCCACTGGGCGGTGTTGGCGGGCAGGTCGCCCGCCGTCGGCAACACATAGGGCTCGATGGGGGGAATTCCGGCCATTTCTGCCTTCCAGCCTTCCAATGCCTGACTCGGAGGGAGCGGGGTGGGACGCGTCTGGTGTCAGACGTTCCAGGTGGACACGACGGCGACGGCCTGCTGCGGATTGAGCCGCGGATCGCAGAACGACGTGTACTTGTCGCTGACGCGGTCGAGGTCCGCCTGGCACGAGACGCACTCGGTGACGTCTTGGGGCGTGGTCTCCAGGTGCAGCCCGCCGCACACGCCCCCGGCGCCGGTGACGGCCTCCTGGAAGCGCCGCACCTCGCGCGAGACCGTCTCGACGTGGCGGGTCTTGTTGCCGTCCGGCGCGGTGACGGTGTTGCCGTGCATGGGGTCGGTGAGCCAGATGACCGGGTGACCGGCCTCGCGTACGGCCTTGACCAGCGCTGGCAGCCGCTCCGAGATCACCTCGGCGCCCATCCGGGAGATGAGTGTCAGCCGTCCGGGCGTGCGCTCGGGGTCGAGGCGCTGGCACAGGGCCACCAGCTCCGCGGGGTCCATCGTGGGTCCCACCTTGCAGCCCACCGGGTTGCTCACCTCGGCGAGCAGCGCCACGTGCGCGCCGTCCAGCTGCCGGGTGCGCTCGCCGATCCAGGGCCAGTGCGTGGAGCCGAGGAACAGCCTGCCGTCCTCGTCCGTGCGCAGCATGGGGATCTCGTAGTCGAGTAGCAGCGCCTCGTGGCTGGTCCACACCGGCGGGCCGAGCGGGTCGCGCAGCGGCGCGTCCGCCTGCCAGCCCAGGTGCTTCATGATCTCGTCCGCCGCCATGTGACAGGTGAGCATGCGCAGCGGGTCGGGGCGCCTGGCTTCGGGGTCCGGTTCGGGCCCGTTGACCATGTGGCCCCGGAAGGTGGGGAGCGAGGTGCCGGCCACCGACTCGGTGGCGCTGGAGCGGGGCTTGGCGAACTGGCCCGCGATGCGGCCGACCCGGATGACGGGCTTGTGCGCGGTCATGCGCAGCGTCCCGGCGAGCAGGTCCAGGAGCGCCGCCTTGCGGGACACGTCCGTTGCGGTGCACTCGCCGGGGTCCTCGGCGCAGTCGCCGGCCTGGACGACCACGGCCTCGCCGGCCACGACCCGGGCGAGCGCGGCGCGCAGCGCCCGGACGTCGTGGGCCCGGACGAGCGCCGGTCCGGTCGCCAGCGTGTCCCCCACCCGCTCGACCTGCCCCCGGTCCGGCCAGTCGGGCTGCTGCAGTGCCTTGCGGATGCGGATGTCGCGCAGGACTTCGTCCACAGGATCCTCCTATGCGGCGGGGCTGCTGCCGGTCACGTGGGTATGCCGGCGCGCTTGATCTCGGGGACGGGAATGCCCAGGGAGCGCAGCTGCTCGAAGGGGTTCATGAACTCCCGCTGCAGCTTGATCCGGCCGTTTTCCAGCTCGAACGAGTGCAGGAAGTGGTTCTCGTAGTGGCCCTCGGGGTAGTCCGCGAAGAGGATCTTGCCTCGGCCGTCGCACTCCACCCAGAAGCGGTTGGGGTCCTGGGTCTCGAAGATCTGGACGTTGTACCACTCCCAGTCCGGGAAGGTCTTCAGCGACCACACCGCGTGCTCGCCGAGCCGGTCCCGGCCGCGGATGGCGATCGGGGCACCGGTGTCGGTGGTCCACAGACCGCCGACGCCGTCCTCCGTGAAGAGCAGGTGGCGCTCCAGGCGGGCCTCGCCGAGGGCCGCCATGTACGTCTCCACCGTCGCGCGGTTGATTCTGCGGAGCTCGGCTTCGTCGGTGGAGACGGTGGAGGCGGTGCCCTGAGCGGATTCAGACATGGATGAACTCCAAATCGTGCGCTGGCTGTTGATGTCCCTGGTGGGGGGGAGGAGAAGAAGGCGCCTGGGCCGGTCGACCGGGCCGGGGGAGGGTGCGGTCGGGCACGCTGGGCGGGCATCACCGATCTTGCCGGGCGGCCCGGGTCCGTTCAAGGAACAAACACTCAACTCGACGTCAGGCTCCGTGCAGGTTCCTCAAGCGGCTATCGAGTTTCGTCAGAGAAGTGTCAACTCGTAGGTGCTGCAATGGTGTTGACGTGTGCGAGCGGATACGCGAAGCGGCCCCCGGGACGGTGTCCCGGGGGCCGCTTCGAGGTCTCTCCTGGGCCCCTTCAGGGCCCCTTCCACACTACCTTCCGGCGATGGCGACCGCCGCGGCGTTCGAGGGGAGTCGACTCAGGCGCAGCCGAGCTGGAAGCCGACGCCGCGCACGTTGCGGATCCAGTCGCTGCTGCCGAGCTTGCCCCTCAGGCTGCTGATGTGCGTGTCGATGGTGCGCCGGGACCAGACGTCGCCCCAGACGGCCTGCATGATCGCTTTGCGGGAGACGACGTTGTCGGGCTGGACCGCCAATAGGTACAGGAGGTCGAACTCCTTGCGGGTGACCTCCACCCGGCGACCGTCCAGGCTCACCTGGCGGGCCGCCGCGTCGATGCACAGCGGGCCGCGGACGATCAACGACGGGTCCGCGGTCGACATCTGAACGCGCCGCATGACGGCCTCCATGCGCGCCAACAACTCCTGAAAACCGTACGGCTTGACGAGGTAGTCGTCGGCACCGGCCTGCAGGCCGAGGACCCGGTCGAGTTCCGCGCCCCGCGCGGTCACGGCGATGACCGCCGTGTCCCCCGCGGCGCGGATCTGCCGGCAGACCTCCAGACCGTCCAGATCGGGCAGTTCGAGGTCCAGCAGGACCAGGTCCACACCGTCGTACGCGTCGAGCGCCGGAATTCCGCCGGATACCCGTTCCACGTGATGCCCGTACCGCTGTAGCCCCCTCATCAGGGGCTCGGCATCCTCGTCGTTGTTCTCCACCACGAGGATGCGCCAAACGGTCGGCGCGCCACGCGTCGCCGACTGCCGCGGAATTGATACTTCCATTTCAGTCCAGCCTGCCCTCCCCGTACCGGCAACCGCCGGCAGATGACGAACCATCAGGTCAGAACGGACGACCACACTCTCCCCCTTTTTCGGTCCGCACGGCGGACCGAGCACCCATGGGGGCGTGCGTACACGAAAATCCTTCCAGGCCCTGTCCGAGTGCACGAATACCGTGCACGCCTAGACGATCACATGCCACGTACACACTCTCCCCCGTAAACAAACCGGAATACGACAGGACTTGATGACCCCACCCCAAAGGGCGGGAAGGCCTGGAATTCCGGGCATTGCCTTCTCCACCGGCCCATCTCGATCGGGCCCGTCCGGGCGATGCACCCCGCACAGCGGGTCGCAACGTCGAGACCGAGTCATCCTACACACCGTTAGCTGATGCCTCGTCAAAATGATGGCCAGATGCTTAAGCCCCCATAAAACCAATGCCAACCGACGACGGATTCGCCGTCCGGCACGGCCGCCGACGCCTGCGGACATGGCGCGAATCGACCCCGAGGCAGCTGCGCCCCCCTGCCCCCACCTGGCCCCGCGTCGCCACGATCGGCGATTTCCAGCCAACCGCGCCGGGGCTGCGGAGCGGTGCGCTCCGACACCCCCGGGACCGGACCCGCGCCCCTCGGCTGCGTAGATCCCCGCCCCCCGAACGCGATCTGAGTAGCCGGTACTCACGCGCCGGGCCGCCCGCCGTGATGGTCTTGGGCACAACAGAGCACACATCAGGCCACGCCACATCCGATCGATGGGCGTCGGAAGGGAACCGCGATGAAGTTTGACGACGTCTACCTGTCGAGCCTCGGCACCTTCGTGCCGGGCCTCGTGACGACGGAGCAGGCCGTGGAGTCCGGCTGGTACGGAGCGGACGTCCGAGAGGCTTCGGGACTGGAGTCGGTCGCGATCTCCGATTCACTGTCCGCTCCTGAAATGGCCGTACTGGCCGCCAAGGAGGCAATTTCACGTTCGGGTGTTGCGGCCGAGGAATTCGGCGCACTGTTCCACAGCTCCGCCTATCACCAGGGCCCCGACGGCTGGTCCCCGGCCCATTACGTTCTCACCAACACCCTGAACACGCCGATCACGGCACTGGAAGTCAAGCAGGGCTGCCAGGGAATGCTTTCCTCCCTCGCGATTTCTGCGCACCGGCTCGCCTGCGACCCGCGCAAGTCGGCGGTACTTCTCACCGCGGCAGACAATTACTCCACTCCGCTGATCAACCGCTGGACCACGTCCCGTCTTTCCATCTTCGGTGACGGCGCCGCCGCCGCGGTCGTCTCGCGCACCGGCGGCATCGCCAAACTGCTGTCCATCGGCACGTACTCCGCCCCCGGGATGGAGGCGCTGCACCGCGGCAGCGAGCCGATCTTCCCGCCGGCCGTGACCGTCGGCAGGGAGCTGGACTACGAGGCCCGCGTCAAGTTCTGGATGGAGGAGTGGGCCAAGGGCAACACTCCCCCCATGGAGCACCCGGGCGAGGTCCTGCAGAAGGCCCTCGACGAGGCCCTGACCGACGCCGGCATCACCGCCGCCGACATCAAGCGGGTCTGCCACCCGAGCGCCACGCTCGACGCGCTGCGCGACCAGTTCCTCGACCCGATCGGCTTCACCCTCGACAGCGGCATCTGGGAGCACACCAGCAAGGTCGGCCACATCAGCGCCGCCGACGTCTTCATCGGCCTGGAGCACCTGTGGAGCACCCGCCAGGTCGGTCCGGGCGACAAGGTGCTGCTCTTCACCGGCAGCCCCGGCTTCGAGGCCGGCGTGGCGATCCTGGAGATCGTCGCCGAACCCGCCGAGTGACCCACCGGGTACGGGGCCGCCGGCCGTCGGCCGGTGGCCCCGTACCTGCGGGCGATCCACGCCCCGTGCCCCACTCCATCAGGCCGGAAAGGACGACACACCACCATGACCGACAGCACCATGCCCGACACCACCCGCCAGCAGAGCGTCGCGGCTGCCGCCCCCCTCACGGGCGAGGACCTGCGCGCGGCGCTGGCCGAACTGATCGGCATCAGCCCGTCCGAGGTAGAGGACCACGCCAACCTCATCCACCTGGGCCTCGGGTCCCTGGAGATGATGCGGCTGGTCACCAAGTGGCGCCGCGCGGGCCTGGCCGTGGCCTTCGGAGAGTTGACCGGCACCCCGACGTTCGCCGCCTGGAACGAGCGGATCACGCAGGAACTGGCCGAGGCCGGCGCCTGACCGGCTCCGGTACGACGGCGGGCGGGCCGGATGTCGTACACCGGCCCGCCCGACTCGCCATCGGCTGCGCAACGGGCCCGCCGTGCCCGGCCCTTGCCTCCAGCCCTCCCGCACCTCTCGTCGCTCTCTGCTCAGGCGATGCGTCTGACCTGGACGGTTCCCATGCCCAGGACGGGAGCCAGCTCCGTCCTCGCGGTGACGCCCAACTTCCCGTACGCGCGGTAGAGATGGTTCTCCACGGTGCGTACGGACAGCACGAGCCGGTCGGCGATCTCCTGGTTGGACAGCTGGGAGACCGCGAGGGTCACGACCTCCCGCTCCCGGGCCGTCAGTTCCGTACGGGCGCCCGGATCCCGGGGATCGACGGGTACGGCCCACACCGGCGGCTCCGCGCCGCACCTGGAGACCAGCTCCGCGCTCATCGCCTGCGCGACCCGGGCCCCGCGGCGGTCGCCGGACGCCTGGTGAGCCCGCACGGCCTGCGCGGCGGCCTCCGCCGCGAGCGGCAGCAACCCCAGGTCGTCGAACCGCCGGGAGACCCCGTCCAGGGCCTCGCCGTCGCCTTCCGCGAGCGCCAGGACGTGCCGCAGTACGACGTCGTCCGCCATCCGCACGGGGAGCGCCGCGGCCTCCGCGACCGCCGCGGCCCGGGGCGCCGCACCCGCCCGGGCCGCCAGGTGCAGCGCGGAGAGCGCCTGGGCGGGCCGGCCGGCGGCCAGCGCCCGTTCGGCGACCTCGAAGGCCTGGCCGGCCGCGGCCGCGCGGTCGCCGAGTCCCGCCGTCACCAGCGCGCCCTCCAGCTCCACCGCATCCGCCATCAGCGGGTACGCGCACTCGTCCCGCTGGGCTTCCCGGGCCTCCGCCAGCAGCGAGGCGGCCTCCAGCGCGTCGCCCGACTCGGCCACCGCACCGGCGAGTCGGGCCAGGCGCACGGAGCGCGTGCTGAGCCAGTCGGTGGTCCCGCCGTACGCGGCCGCCTGCCGCAGCAGCTCGACCGCCTCGACCGTACGACCCGCGGCGCGCAGGATGCGCGCCTCCAGCAGACGGGCGTACGCACGCGTGCGCGGGCCGCCGTCGCCGGCCTGCTCGCGCAGCTCCGCCAGCACCGCCCCGGCCTCGGTCAGGCCCCTGGCGTGCGCGGTGATGCACCCGGTGACGTAGAGGTACTCACAGCGTGCCGCCTCGTCCCGGCCGGCCAGGGTCGGTCGGGCCGCGGACAGCACCGCCAGGGCGGCCCCGTCATCGCCCGCCTGGTGGTGGAGCAGGGCGAGCAGGGGTTCCGTGCCCGGCGCCGTTTCGGCCAGCTGCCGCGCCTCCCCGATCCGGTCCTTGAGCAGCCGTACGACGGCCCGCGTTGCGCGGTCGGTCGCGGCGACGGCTTCCGCCTCGGCCAGCCGGCCCAGGCCCAGTCCCATGTTGAGGGCCCTCGGGCGCAGTACGGCGGCGGAGTGCGGCGCCCGTGCGAAGCAGGCCTCGGCCTCGACGTGACGTGACTGGCCGGCCAGGGCCTGCCCGAGGGTCACGGCGATGCCGCCGTCGGCCGTGGTGGCACCGGCGGCGATCGCGGCGCGGCAGAGCCGCTCCGCGAGCCGGTGGTCCTCGCCGCGCAGCGCACCGACGGCCGCCCGCCCCACCTGCACGGGATCGGGCAGCGGCCCCGCCCCCAGCCCGAGGCTGACGATCCGGGCGGCGTCGTCGGGCCGGCGGGCCCCGGTGGCCTTGATCGCGTCGGCGATCTCCTGCCGCAGACGACGCGCCGTCAGCTCCGGCAGGGTCGCCTCGACCACGGCCGCGCAGAGGGGGTGCGCGAGCCGCAGCGAGAGCCGGAACCGGGAGCGCTCCGCGACGAGGACGCCACGGCGGTTCAGCGACTCCGCCGCCTCTCCCCGTGCGTCGACGACCGGCAGACCGGCCTCCAGCGGCCCGGCGAGCGCCAGCATGTTCACCAGCTCGCGCTCGTCCGGGTCGAGGTCGCCGAGGAGCAGGTCCACCAGGTCGACCAGCCTGCTGTCGGGCGCGGCCGGCAGGCCGGGCCACTGCCACCGGCCGCGCACCTGGCGCAGCGTGCCCTCGGCGAGGGCCTGGTCCGCCAGTTCGCGCAGGATCAGGGCGTTCCCGAGGCTGAGGTCCCAGAAGCGCTCCGCGGTGGCGACGGCCACCGGCCCGCCGAGGCGGGCGGTGAGCATCCGTACGGCGCCCGAACGGTCGAGGGCGTCCACGGCGAGCCGCCGTACGCGTTTGCCGATCAGCAGGCGTCGCAGCCCGTTGGGCAGGGCGGCGCCGGGCTGGGCGGTGGCCAGCAGCAGCGCCTGACCGCTGTCCGCGAGCCGGCACACCAGCCCCAGCGTCACCGGGTCGGCCAGGTGCACGTCGTCGAGCGCCACGGCGACCCGGCGGCGCGCAGCGTGTGGCTGCGCCCCTCCGTACAGGTGGTCGCGCACGGCGTCCCCGCGCACCACGCGGGCCCCGCCGCGCTCGGCCTGCCGCAGCGCGGCGTTCAGGAGGGTGGTCTTGCCCACCCCCTGCTCGCCCACCATGAGTGCGCCGACGCCCGCGGCCGCCCACTCCTTGATCTCCGCGAGTTCCGCCTCCCTCGCGGAGAGGGGCCAGTCACCTTCGACCACTGCTGCCACTTCTCCCCCGCTGCAATGCCGAACGAATTCCCCGATGGGCCGGTCTCAGGCGGCCTTCGGAGCGGAGGCGCGCATGTAGACGATCGGAACGGGAACGGAGATGACCCCGTTCTCGTCACGCAGGGTGTCCAGTCGCCGGGAAACCTCGGCGATGACTTCGCGGCGCTCGTTCTCCTCGATGCGCTCCCACATTCCGCGCATTCCGGTGGTGTACGTGAATTCGACCCACTGCTCGCCCGAATTCACGACGACCGGCAGCTCCTCCTCGATCACCTCGACGTCGGTGAACCCGGCCTCCGTGAGGGTGTTCTCGATCGACTCCGCGGTGATCAGCCAGTTCGCACCGGCGTTGGCGAACTGGGAGTCGTACGCGCCGCTCTGCTTCAGCGACTGCAGCATGTACGGCATCAGCAGCTCGTTGACGACCTCCGGGAAGAGCGCCCACTTGCCGCGCGCGGTGGAGAAGAACGACGGCGCGGCCGTCGCGAACCGCCCGCCCTCGCGCAGCAGCTCCAGGTACGGACGCACGTCATCGGCACCCTTGACCCAGATGAAGAGGCTGCAGCTGCCGATCACCGCATCGAACCGGCCGGCCTCGAACTCGGGCTTCTGGCCGTTCATGACCTGCATGCTGACCTGCTTCAGGCCGAGCTCCTCCGCGTCCTCCTGCGCGTACTTGACCATCTCCTCGGAGATGTCGATACCGACGACCTCGCCGCTCTTGCCGACCACCGCGGCGGCCGGGAACAGCGCGGCACCGCGACCGGCGCCGACGTCCAGCACGGACGCCCCGGCGGAAATCCCCGAGAACTCGACGAGCCGACGCCCGATGGGCCGGAAGAACTCCACACCGCTCTGGTCATAAGCCCTGGCCGTCTTGTTGAAGAGGTTGTACATCTCTTCGGTGTTCTCAACGGTTCCCATTGCAAGTCTCCCGAAAATTCAAAGGGCCACCACCCTGGCCACCCACCGCATTTGTTGGCCAATATCAACACGATCCGGCCAACGCGTCCAATAGCGAGCCACACTCTCCCCCATCACCAACCGTTATGCCACCCACCCCCGTCCAGAATTTATCGGCCCTTAATCACAACGGCCGGGCAGGCCGGGGAACCCCCGGCCTGCCCGGCCCAAACGAACCGCCCCGCACCCACCCCCCGGCCCCGGCCCGGGCGCCGCCGCCCACCGCCGCCCACCGCCTGCGCACCCGGGCACGACGCGTCAGGCCGGCATCGGTCAAGGCCGCCCTGCCGGTTCGGGGCCGGTCAGCAGCAGGGCGTCCTGGCACTCGATCTCCCGCCGGTACCTGCGGTACGAGAGGTCCAGCCGGTCCCGTAGGCCGCGGGGTCCGGGTTCCCAGGGCAGCACCACGTCCGGGTGGAGCGCGGTCAGCCGCCGCCACGCCGGCCCGAGGCGGAGGAAGACCCGGAGGTCGTCGAACATCCGCCGGCAGCCCACGATGACCCGCCAGACGGCGGTGAAGTGCAGGCCGAGCACACTGGCCAGGACCGCGGCCTCGGTGAAGACGAAGTTCAGCACGCTGTACCAGGTGAACCAGTCGCCCTCCAGCAGCGGTTGACCGGCCACCAGGAGCAGCCGGTTCACGCAGGTGACCGCGTAGGCAACCATGCCGACGGCCCCCACCGCGACCCCGACGGCGATGTGGCCGCGCACCATCCGGACGATCCGGGCGCAGGCGATCGCCGCGGCTCCGGAGCACACCAGGAAGAACAGGTTCCCGATCACGTAGACGCCGACGATCCGCCAGTCCCCGGTGTACTGGTTCTGCAGCGGGTCGGTGCGCAGGGCCGCCGGAGTCGATGCCATCAAGACGGCGAGCAGCCCGCTCACCGCCCACGCGGTCAGGAAGAGCCGTCCTCGCCACCAGGGAACCGAGCCCGCGCGCCCCAGGGGCGTCCACAAGTAGGTCGCCAGCAGGGCCAGGCTCACCGATACGCCGGTGTCCATGATGATCGAGGCGACCCCGGGCTCGGTCGCGAACGGGATCCGCGCGCGGACGGCGGGGATGCCCACGAGTGCGGCGAGGGTGAAGCTGCCCAACGCGGTCAGCAGGAGCGGAGCCTGCGGGGTCGGCCGGGAGCCCACGCGCAGCGCCACCATCTTGGCGAGCAGGGACAGGCACAGGAACGCGGACAGCAGGGACTGGAGCCGGGTGATCACGATGGCTCAGGCCCCGCCGAAGTACCGCTGTACGTCCCAGGCCACGCGTGCCTCGGCCCGGTCGTCGATCGCGAACTCGGCGAACGCGGCGGCCAGCAGTTCCGCCTCGCGCTCGACCGCCGAGTCGTGGACCGAGCGGAACCGGACCACGGCGCCCCCTTCGGGGACGCCGTCGAGCGCGGACAGCGCCGGCTCGTCGTGTCGGTACCGATCCCCCTCGTGCTCGCAGAGGATGTGGGCGAGTTCGTGCAGCACGATGTGGTCGCGGTGGGCCCCGACGGCCAGGTCCTGAACGATCACCACGTCGTCGTCGGTCCGGCAGACCCAGACCCCCATGGGGCCCGGGACCGGCAGGCGCGCCTCGATCACCCGGATGGGCCGGCCGCGCGCCGAGCCGATCTGGTCGCACAGCTCGTGGGCGGAGGAATACGGATCGAGCCGCAAGGAGCGGACGTACCTGCGGCAGTCGCGCATGCTGCTGAGCCGGCCGGTGGTCACGAGGTCCCCTCCATCGTGTCGAGGATCGCGATGAGCCGGTCCCGGAGCTCGGGCGTCATGCGCCCGGCACGCAGGGCGATGTGCTGCACCTGCCGGTCCGCGAGCGCGCCGAGCGCGCCGGCCATGTCGGCCCCGAGGGCCGTGGAGTCGGCGGCCGGTGCGCCCGGGTCGACGCCGGGGCCGGGGGCGGCCGCGGTGGCGCCGGACGTGAGCCAGTCGACGGTGATCTCCGGATGACCCTCGGCGAGATGGTCGTTGACGAACCGGACCAGCGCCATCACCACGGCGATCGAGGGATTGGTGTAGCGCCCGGACCGGAGCATCGCCAGGTAGCTGCGGGAGAGCCGGACCCCGTAGCGGCCCTCGGAACGGCTGATCAGGTCGGCGACCTCGCCGGTGCCGAAGGTTTGCCACCGGCCTCGATGGTCCCGGGATCCGGCTACCGAAAAGAGGTGGTTGATCCGGCCGGTGAGGCTCTCACCGGCGCCGTGCCCGGCCAAGGTGCCGCTCCGTTCGCCGTCTGTTCGCTTCGTGCTCATCGCCCGGACCTCGCCCCCAGGGCCGACCGGGCGTGGTCGGCCACGGCGGACGCTTCCGCCGGGCCCAACGGACCCGAGCGGACGGCTGCTGCGTTGGCGAGGAAGTGCTCCGGCCGGGAGGTCGCCGTCAGCACGGTGGTGACCTGGGGGTGCGCGAGCACCCAGCGCAGCAGGGCCTCGGGCCAGCTCGTGCAGCCCAGTTCGCGCAGGAAGGCGGCGGGCGGCGGCGCTGCCAGCAGAGCGCCTTCGCCGAACGGTCGCATCACGACCACGCCGATGCCGGCCTCGGCGGCGGCCGGGAGGACGTCCTCGGCCAGGGTGGGCTCCGCCGCGTTCAGGTTGACCTGGACGAAGTCCACCAGGTCGGTGGCGAGGACGTGGGCGAGGTCGGCTCGGCTGCCACCCGTACCGAAGGCATGGTCGAACTGGTAGGTGACGCCGGTGAAACGGACCCGCCCGGCCGCCTTCTGCCGGTCCAGCCAGGCCAGGTTGGCATGCCATCCGTTGAGGTTGTGCACTTGGAGGAGGTCGATGGAGGAGCGTGCGTAGCCGGCGAGCTGGCGGGCGAAGACGGCCTCGACCGCCTCCGGTTCGGTGTCCCAAATCTTCGTGGCGACGAAGAACGACGGGTCGTCACGGAGCAGTTCCGCGAGTCGGGGTTCCGCGTCGGAGTAGACCGGGGCGGTGTCCACCAGTCGGGCGCCGACCGTGCGGGCGGCCGCCAGCAGGCCGGCCAGTCGGTCCGGGCCGACCCGGTCGATCGTCCGCCACGTGCCGAGTCCGAGCACCGGGAGGTCGACGCCGGCCTTGCGGGCCACGCGCCGGGGCACGGTCGAGGTCATCGGTGATCCCTTCACTGCAAGAGGCCGGCGCAGGGGGTCGCGCCGGATGTCGAGGCCCGAGGGGATCGTGAGCGGGGGCCGGGGAGGTCCCCTCAGGCGGAGTCCGTGCCCGCGCCGACCGGTTCGGCGTCCGGCGCGGGGCTGGTGATCTGCGTGGCGTCGAGGAGCCCGGGGAACCGGGCGTCGAGGTCGTCGCGGCGCAGGGTGATGATGCGGGTCGTGCCCCGGACCTCGGTGTGCATGACACCGGACTCGCGCAGCACCTTCAGGTGGTGCGAGAGCGTCGACTTGGCGATCGGGTAGACGAGCTGGCCGCAGGAGCGGGAGCCCTCCAGGAACATCACGCGTGCGATGTCCCGGCGGATGGGATCGCTGAGCGCGTGCAGCACCCGGTCCAGGGAGACCTCGGACCGTTCGGGGTGGTAGAGCGGGCTGCGCATGGGCGACCTTCTTCGTGTGGTGGGCACCAGGGCCGAGCCTTCCGGGCGGGTACCTCCAGGCCCGACAGATTCAACGTTCTACGATGATAGAAGAACATGGCCCGCCGGGGGAGGGGCCTTGGGGTCTCGGGGCCCGTCGGCCCGCGCCGCGGAGCCGGGCACTCGGCCCTCGGGCCCGATCACGGGCCCGGAGCCGGACACTCGGCCCCGGGGCCCGATCACGGGTTCACCCGCCGGGCACGAGCACGATCTTCCCTCCGACGCCGCCCCGCAGGGAGTGCGCGAGCGCCTCGCCGGCCTGCTCCAGCGGGTACCGGGCGGCCACGGGCAGCTCGAACGGGGCCGCGCCGATCAGGTCCAGGGTGCTGGCCAGCTCCAGCGGGAAGTGTTCCAGGAACGGGACCCCGCGCCCATGGGCCGCCGTGTCCGGGACGATCGTGACCCGGCGGGAGGAGCCCGGGACGAGTCGGACGGCCGTCTCGGTGGGCTCCGGCCCGCCCGCGCAGTCGACCGAGGCGTGGAACGGCCCCAGCTCCGTGAGTCGTTGCGACAGCCCCTCCCCGTACGCGACCGGGGTCGCCCCCACGGCGCGGACCAGGTCGTGCCGGGCGGGCGAGGCCGTCCCGACGACCTCGCCCGCGCCCAGCAGCAGGGCGAGCTGCACCACGGCCAGGCCCACGCCGCCGGAGGCGCCGTGCACCAGCAGCCGTTCCCCGGGCCGCAGCCCCACCCGTCGCAGGGCCGAGTACGCGGTGCCGGCGGCCACCGGCAGGACGGCGGCCTGTTCGTCGGGGAACCGGTCGGGGCGGAGGGTGAGTTCGTCGGCCTCTTGCGAGGCCGCCACGGCTTCGTACTCCCGGAACGCGCCGGGCCGGCCGTGCCGGATGACGGGGTCGCCGACGCGGAAGCGGCGCACCCCGGCGCCGACCTCCACGACCACGCCCGCAGCCTCGACGCCGAGGCAGCCGCCGGGCAGGTCCATCGGGACGTGCTCGCGGACCTCACCGGAGAGGATCTTCCAGTCGATCGGGTTGACCCCGATCGCGGTGTGCCGGACCACGACCTGACCGGGCCCGGCCACGGGGTCGGGTACCTCGGCCGGGTACAGGACCCCGGGGTCCCCGTACCGGTCGAAGAGGACCGCGGTGCTCACGCGCCCGCCTCCCGCTTCCGGAAGGCGCCGGCCGCCGCGTACACGGCGAGCGAGAGCAGGTAGGCGGCGACGGTGAACCCGGCCACGCCCCAGAACCCCGTGACGTTGCCGAGGAGCACCCCTCCGACGGCGCCGCCGACGGTGGTGCCCACGTACATCGCCGAGTTGGAGAGGGAGGAGACGGTGCCCCGGGCGGTCTCGGTCTGCGACTGCAGGATGCTCATGAAGACCGGGAAGACGCACCCGCCGACCATCATCACCAGGGCGAGCAGCGTCAGCGCGACCCCCAGGTTCGGGGCGAGCGGGACCAGGCAGTACAGGACGCCCATGGTCAGCACGCCGGTCAGCAAGGACCGGTATAGGCCCAGGCGCGCGATGAGCCGGCTGCCGAACAGGGAGCCGATCACGTTGCCCGCGCCGACCGCCATCATCGCGGTGCCGACGGAGGAGACGTTCAGCCCGAAGTCCTTGGTGAACCAGGAACCGAGGAAGGAGATCGCCTCGAAGTTGCCGGTCTGGAAGACGAGGTAGCCCAGCAGGTACCAGCGCAATCGGCCGGCGCCCAGCACCGTTTTGTACGTGCCGAGGATGGCCTTGGCCCCGCTGCCGGCCCCGGGCCGGCCCGGCACCGACGGGAAGAGGCGGGCGAGCAGCAGCCACAGCGCCACCGAGAGGCCGCCGATGGCCCAGAAGGGCAGGTGCCAGGAGCCTGCGGCGAGCCAGCTGCCGAGCGGGATGCCCGCGAACTGGGCGATGGACAGCCCCGCAGTGGCGAAGCCCATGGTCCGGACGATTTCCTGGGGCTTCACCAGCACCGGGATGGACGCCCAGATCTGGGGGGAGACGAACGCGGCGCTCACGCCGGCGAGGAACCGGAAGAGGATCATCGTCCAGAACCCCTGTGCGAACCCGCACAGCGCCGTCATGACGATGAACCCGGTCAGTCCGGTCAGCAACACCCGGCGCCGGTCCCGCCCGTCCGAGATCGGCCCGGCGATCAGGGCGAAGACGGCGTACCCCAGGGCGTAGGCGCTGACCATCCAGCCCGAGATGTCGGGGGAGACGTCGAAGGCGTCGGTCAGGGTCGGCAGTAGGGGTGCGACGAGGAAGGTGTCCGTCCCGATGACGAACATCGTGGCGAACGCGAGGAAGGCGACGGTCCGTGACGAGCGGGCGGCCGGAGGCTGCGCCGACGTCGCGCCGGCGGTGGAGGAGGAGACTGGCGAGGTGGTGGTCATGTCATCATCACCGCCCAGGAGCGGTTGAGTTTCCCTTCGAGCATGTGCAGTGCCTGTACCGCGATGAATCCCTCGTCGGTGGTCTCCGAGGGGGCGCCGGGGGCGCGGGAGAAACCTCCGTCGGCGCTCTGGCGGACGGTGATCCACCGGACGCAGGCCTCGGTGTCGGTCGGCAGGGCGCCCAGCATGTAGAGCCCGCCGATGGCGTGGTAAGAGCCGACGAAGCTCTCCGCGCCGTCCGTCCGGTAGCGGAAACCGCCGGTCTCGGTCTGCAGGCTGCGCAGCCAGACGACGGTTTCGTCGGAGTGCGGCGGGCGCAGGCCGAGCGCGATCAGGGCGCCGACCGCACGGAAGGTCGCGAAGGTGTCGGACGGGGAGCCGGGACGGTTGCCGTAGCCGCCGTCCGGGTTGCGGCATGCGAGCAGGTAGGCCACCAGGTCGTCCTCCCGCTCGGGGCGGGCGCCCAGGGCGACGAGGGTCAGGGTGGCGAGGTGGGAGTGCCAGGCGTCGCAGGGGAAGCCGGGCGCGTTGCCGAACCCGCCTTCCGGGCGCTGGCAGGACCGCAGGAAGGCCACGCAGGCGTCCCGGTCGAAGTCGGGGTGGTCAGCGCCCCCCAGCACGACGGCCGTCAGCACCGCGCAGTAGGTGGTGAACGTCTCGGAGGGCAGGGCGGGTTGTTCGCCGAAGCCGCCGTCCGGGTTCTGCGTGGCGAAGACACCGGTGAGCACACCGGGAGTGTTGGGCACCGGCTCGCCGAGGGCGAGCAGGTCGGACACCACGTGGAGCACCGAGAAGGTCTGCGCGGTGCGGTCGGAGCGCAGGCCCAGCGGGGACCGGTACGGGGTGAGGCCGTAGCCCAGGCCGGAGGCGGTGGAGCGCAGCCAGCGCAGGTAGTGCTCGATGTCGATGAGCCCCTCGGACAGCCGCCCGGTGGTGACGTGTCCCAGGTCGTTGTCGAACGGGTCCGGCTCCGGACGCTCGACGAGCTCCGGCGCGGGGCGGGGGGTGACCACCCGGTCGCCCAGTGCGGCCAGGGCCAGCAGCTGGGTGCGGGCGTGCTTGCCGTGGAAGGGGACGTACGTGGTGTTGCCGACGGCGAACGAGCCGGTGGTGCGCGGGGGCACCATGACGTGCCGGGCGAGCGGGACCGTCGGGTCGACAGGGGTGGAGAACCAGCTGCCCTGGCCGTGGAAGACACCGCCCGCCACGGGGTCGGTGTTGCGTTCCAGCTCGGCTTCGGCCTCCTCGGCGAGGGCCTTCAGGACCGGTCCGCCCTCCGCGTCCACGTCGTCGAACGCGGCGACGGTCCGCGCAGCCAGGGCGAGGAGGGCGTGGTCGGCGACGAACTTCGCGGGGAACGGCGAGTCGGGGCGGCCGTGCAGGGCGGCGACCGCGTCGACGCGCACCACCGAGTCGGCGGAGCTGCGGTCCCAGTAGCCACCGGTGCCGACGTGCTGGTGGTGGCCGTGGACGTGGGCCAGGGTCCGGCGGGCCCGGTCCGCGGCGCCGGCACGACCGCGCCGGTGGAGCGCCGCCCAGGCCAGGGCCGCCAGGGCGGCCGGTCCGGTGCGGTGGCCTCGGAGCGTGTCCGGCACCCCGCGAGGGGTCAGCAGGTCCCAGACGGCGTCGCCGTGGACGTAGCGGTCCAGCCGGTCGGCCGCTGCGTCGAGGAAGGCCGAACCGGTGGCCGGGGTCAGGGCGTCGGCGGCCAGAACCAGCACGGCGGTCTCCGCCAGCGGGCCGGCCTCGTCCAGGACGGCGGTCGCGGAGCGGTCCAGCCGGGCCGGCCAGTCGTGGGCGAGGACCGCCCCGACGACGTGGTCCAGCTGACTCTCGGCCTCGGTGAGCAGAGTTTCGTCACCGGTCAGCGTCCCGGCCCGGTGCAGGGCCCAGGCGGCGAGTGCCTGCACGGAGGGGGTGCGGACGTCGCCGATCGGGTGGGGTGCGCCGGTGACGTCGAGCAACTCGCGGAAGCCCGGCAGGTCCGGGTCCGTGAACTCCCGCAGGGCGCCGAGGAGTCGGCGCGTGAGGTCGGTTTCGTCCGGGGCGGGGAGGGTCAGGAGGGCCAGGGCGGCGTCCCGCAGGGTGCGGTCGGGGGTGATCACGTCGGCGGAGTCGCGGCCGAGGACGGCCGGGACGCGGGCCCCTTCGTCCAGGACGTGATCCCGGACGAACGTGCGGAGAGAAGGAGGACTGGTCATCGGGTTCCTTTGGATCCGGAGCGCGTGGGTCGGGCGCCCGCTCCCAAATTTCGTTATTCGAAGAAGTTCGAAGTATGGGGAGCGTAGCAGAAGTCGCGATGCGACGGCATAGGAGGGAAAGGGAGTTGGGGCGAGCAGGGGTGTCAGGAGCGCGACAGGGCCTGGCGGGCCGGGCTCGCGGTGGAGATCACTCCGGCGGTGAAGCCGCCGGCGGGCACGTCGCCGACGACGACGGAGTCAGGGGCGACGATCGCCCCGTCGCCGAGCCGGCAGGGGCCGACGATCGTCGCTCCCGCGCCGATCACGACGCCCGCACCGACCCGGACCGGCCCGTCCTGCCAGGGCAGGGAGCGACGGCTCAGGTCGTGGCCGCTGGAGACGACCAGGACGCCGTCGCCCAGGTCCGCCTCCGACCCGATGTCGATGCCGCCGGACCCCTCAAGGATCGCCCCGGCCCCGATCCGGACGTGCGCACCGACGCGTACGCCCCCGCGCGGTGACGGCCCGTCGGGGCGGCCCATGGCGATCACCCCTGCGCCCAGGCGCACGCCGGGGCCGCCGGAGAGGGCCGCATCGAGGAAACCGCCTCCGTCCGAGGTCCAATGGGCGGGCAGGGGCACCCGCCCGGCGTCGCCGCGGGCCCGGACCCGGTCGATGATGGCAGTGAAATCGGGCGCCTCGTCCTGCACCACCTCGCGTCGGCGCAGCACGCGCGCCGGGCGGCCCACGACGATCGCATCGGCGGGGACGTCCTCGACAGCGTGCGCCCCTGCGGCAACGACGGCCCCGGGGCCGATGCGGACCCCGGGTTCCACCACGGCCCGCGCACCGATCCAAGCACCGGCCCCGATCGCGACGGGGGCGGCGCCCGGGCGTCCGATCCGAGCCAGCGAGGCGATCTGACAACCTCCCGCCACGCGGACCCCGTCCAGCCGGCAGCGGAAGCCGACGAAGACCCCGCCCGCGAGCGCGGACCCGCTCAGCGAGGTGCCGAACCGGATCCAAGTGCCGGGCCCGACGGTCGTTCCGGGCGCCACATCGGTATGGCCCTCTATGAGCGCCGACGGCGCCAGGGAATGTTCCATGTAGTCGGAAACTAGTGTTCCGCGGTCAGCTCCGCAACCCGCCTTCGGAGTTTCTGTCCACCCTTTCCCGCATGGTTCCTCAAGTTCGAAACCCTTTCGCATCGACCCCCCTTGGGGGAATGCTGAATTCCGCTTCTGCCTCCCAGGTGCGAACTTGACGAAGCCATTGCCTTGCACGTGATCACTGCCACGCCCCGCTGACCTCGGCATTGGCTAGTATAGTGTTGCGCAGGGATGTTCGATGTTCTACGATCTTTGGACACCGCCTCCAGGCCGCAACTGCGTCCAGGCCAGGAGTGCACGGAGGCAACGGGGGTTCGCCGAATAGGCGATATCGTTCCGTTCCCTCTTCCTTCCTCATTTCTCCGGACGGCGCCATGCGCCGCGGAATATCGAGTGACACCGTCGAAGGGCGGATACATTTTCATGCACGTATTGGTGACCGGTGGCGCTGGTTTCATCGGCGGAAATTATGTGAGAAGGCTTCTCGACGGCCGGTCGGACCTCGCGGTGGACCGCGTGACCGTGCTCGACAAGCTGACGTACGCGGGCAACCTCGCCAACCTGGCCCCGGTGGCGGACCATCCCGGGCTGCGGTTCGTCGAGGGCGACATCGCCGACCCGGACCTCGTCCCGAAGCTGCTCGCCGACGTGGACGCGGTGGTCAACTTCGCCGCCGAGACCCACGTCGACCGTTCCATCCAGGACCCGGCCGAGTTCGTCCGTACCAACGTCCTCGGCACCCAGAACCTGTTGGACGCCGCGCGGACCGCCAACCTGCCGCGGTTCGTCCACATCTCCACGGACGAGGTCTACGGATCCATCGACGAGGGCGCCTGGACCGAGGAGTGGCCCCTGGCCCCCAACTCGCCCTACGCGGCCGCCAAGGCGGGTGCCGACCTGCTCGCCCTGGCCTACACGCGGACCCACGGGCTGAACCTCTCCATCACGCGCTGCAGCAACAACTACGGCCCGTACCAGTTTCCCGAGAAGGTCATCCCGCTCTTCGTCACCACCCTCCTGCAAGGCGGATCGGTGCCGCTGTACGGCGACGGCCTCAACGTCCGCGACTGGCTCCACGTCGACGACCACTGCCGGGGCATCGACCTCGTCCTCGCCAAGGGCGAATCGGGAGAGGTCTACAACATCGGCGGCGGCCGGGAACTGAACAACCGTCGCCTCACCGAACTGATCCTCGACGCCTGTGGTGCCGACTGGTCCGCAGTCCGCCCGGTCGCCGACCGCAAGGGCCACGACCGCCGCTACGCCCTGGACGACTCCAAGCTGCGCGCCCTCGGCTACCGACCCGAGGTCGCCTTCGAAGACGGCCTCGCCGAGACCATCGCCTGGTACCGGGAGCACACCGACTGGTGGCGCCCCCTCCTCTTGGCCACACCCGGTGTCCGCGCTGGCGTCACGAGCACGAGCACCGACGCCGGCTGACGCCCGTCCCACCATCCGTCCAAGGCCCGGCGCCCAGCGCACCGGCGCCCTGCGCCAAGCGCCCCAAGGGGGAACCATGCGCGGCATCATCCTCGCCGGAGGCTCCGGCACCCGCCTGCGCCCGCTCACCAGCGTGCACTCCAAGCAGTTGCTGCCGGTCTACGACAAGCCGATGATCTACTACCCGCTGTCCGTGCTCATGCAGGCCGGAATCACCGAGATCCTTCTCATCTCGTCTCCCGAGCACATCGACAGCTACCGGGCGCTCCTCGGTGACGGCGAACGCCTCGGCGTCTCGCTCTCCTACACCGTGCAGCCGCGGCCGGGCGGCATCGCCGAAGCCCTCGTCCTCGGCGGCCCGTTCGCCGACGGACAGGACGTCTGCCTCATCCTCGGGGACAACATCTTCTACGGGCACCGCCTGCCCGACATGCTCCGCGACGAAGCCGCCCGCCTCGACGGCTGCACCCTCTTCGGCTACCCCGTCAGCGACCCCGAGCGCTACGGCGTGGCCACCGTCGACGAGGCGGGCAACATCCTCACCCTGGAGGAGAAGCCCACCGCCCCCCGCTCCAACCTCGCCGTCACCGGTCTGTACATGTACGACGGCGACGCGGTGCGCCGGGCCGCCGGGCTCACCCCCTCCGACCGCGGCGAGCTGGAGATCACCGACCTCAACCTCACCTACGTCCGCGAGGACCGGGCCCGCCTGGTCAACCTCGGACGCGGGTCCGCCTGGTTCGACACCGGCACCCACGACAGCCTCCTGGAGGCCGCGATGTTCGTACAGGTGCTGGAGAAGCGCCAGGGCATCCGGATCTCCTGTCTGGAGGAGGTCGCCTACCGGATGGGCTACATCGACCGCGAGCAGCTGGCCCTGCTCGGCAAAGAGCTCTCCCCCTCGTCCGGCTACGGGCAGTACGTGATGGAGCTGGCGAACGCCTGAGCCAGCCGACCGGATCTCGCTCCGCCCCTCCACTCCCCCGCGTCGCCGTCCCGCAGTCAGGGCGCGGGCCTGCCGCCGGGTCCGGTTCCGCCTGCCGGGTCCCGCCCAGCAGGCCGAACCCGCCCGTACCCACCTCGAAAGGTGCCACAGATGAAGGTCCTCCACCTGCCGGCCGAGACCGGCACCGGCCACAACATGCGGGCCCTCGCGGTGGCCGCGAAGGTGCACGCGCTGTTCCCCGGCGCGGAGCAGCACGTGTACCTCGGTTCCAAGAGCGCCCTGTTCACCCCGATGTTCGAGGCTCTCGGCGTGCACGTGCACACCGCCTCCGATCAGCAGGACCACGCCAACACCTCGCAGCTCGCCCGAAGCTTCGACTGGACGTCGTACGTCACCGGCTACCTCAACCGCACGTTCATCAGCGGCGACCGGATGCTCGCCGCGATCGCGCTGATCGGCGCCGTCCGACCCGATGTCGTCGTCAGTGACTACAACGTCGCCGCGTGCCTGGCCGCCGAGATCTCCGGCGTCCCCTACGTCCTGGTCACGGAGCGATACGACTTCACCCTCGGCCAGATCGACAACGCCACCCTCCTGGAAGCCGGCTTCGTTCTGGACGACCCCGACGAGGTCGACGCCATTCGAACATCGCTGACCACCCTCTTCGCATGGGTGACCCGTCGGGCCCGCGCCGTCCTCACCGACAAGCCCTGCGTGCCCGAACTCGACCGAGACACCCCGGTGTTCGCCGCCCTGGCAGCCGGCAACGGCCACGTCGTCGGCCCGATCGTCCGTGATGACTGCGCCGCCGACCCCGCGCCCCGCGCCGAGATCGACGCCCGCTTCGGCCTCGAAGGCGCCGAGTACGCCATCGTCGGTTTCGGCGGCACCACCATGTTCACCGAGAACAAGGAACGGCTGCTCGACGGGTACCTCACCGCCTTCGAGAAGCTGCGCGTCGACCACCCGACGGCCCGACTCGTCGTGATCGGCCGACAGACGTTCACCGAAGAGCTCGACGGCGTGGTCCTCGTCGACTACGTCGCCGACTGGCACTCCCTGGTCAAGCACTCCAAGGTCATCCTCTCGCCCCCCGGTTGGCTCTCGGTCACCGAGCTCGCGGTCATGGGCGCCCCGGTCGCCTACGTGCTCAGCGGACGGGACGAGTACCACGAGCGGGAAGCCATGGCCCGGCTGGACTACCTCGGCTACACCACGGCCACCGAACCCGACGCCGAAACCCTGCTCACCATCCTGCGCGCGGCCTTCGACGAACCGGAGACCTTCCGCGCCCGTACCGCCGAAGCGTCCCGGGCCATCGCGCCGACCGGCAACGGAGCCGAGGCCGCCGCAAAACTGATCGGCCAGGTAGTGGCCGAGGCCGGCGCCCACCAGGGACCCGCCGAAGCAGCC
This sequence comes from Streptomyces sp. NBC_00597, assembly GCF_041431095.1. Classification (GTDB taxonomy): domain Bacteria; phylum Actinomycetota; class Actinomycetes; order Streptomycetales; family Streptomycetaceae; genus Streptomyces. Next base: position 182,546 of record NZ_CP107757.1, on the reverse strand, counting down.
TGACCCACCGACCGGTCCGCACGTACCACCACGTCCACGCCACGATGACCATCACCGATGCAAAGGTGTTTCGATTGTCCGCGTACCCCGAATTCGCCGAGCCCCCCGCGCTGCCGTCGGCGACCCGCATGATGCTGCGCAACGAAGGCTCCACGACCGTGCTGCTGCAATCGCTCGTGGACTCCCCGCTCACCGCCGAGGTGCTGCCGGGCCCCGACCCGGCCACGCTGCGGACCCCCGGTCACCTCTCCGACGTCTTCGGCTCCAGCCCCCACACGGACCTGCGGATCCGCCGTTCCCGCCTGCGCGACCGCACGGGCGCCGTGATCAGCGAGAACCTGATCACCTTCCGCAGTGTCGACGCCCCCCGCGTCATACCCAGCGGCAACACCCCGTTCGGCCTGCACACGCGGAGCCGGGGCCTGTACGAGCGCCGCAGGATCCTCGCCACCGGCCTCACCACCGAACGCTTCGGCCTGCTTCCGGCCGGCTCGCCCGGCCGCGCCTACGAGATCGCCTTCTCCAACCACGCCACGGTCCTCGTGCACGAGGTCTTCAATCCCCGCTTCGTGACCACCACGACCGAGGCCGAGGCCCGGGCCGAGACCGCGACCGGGTCCCGCGTCGCGCTCGCCGACCACCAGCCGCGGTGGCCCGACCCCCGGGAAACGGCCCGCGTCCGACAGGTCCTCGCCCACGCCGACCCGCTCGTCCCGATGGCGGAGGCCCGCGCCCTGCGGACGGAACTCGCCGGCCCGGCCTTCCTCCTTCAGGGCGGTGACTGCGCCGAGACCTTCGCCGACAACACCCCCCGCTCCGTGCGCAACCGTGTCGACCTGCTGCGCGCCATGTCCGAGCGGATCAGCCAGGGCTCCGGTGCACGGGTCGTCACCCTCGGCCGGATCGCCGGCCAGTACGCCAAGCCGCGCTCGTCACCCGTCGAGCTGCGCGGCGACGCCTCCCTCCCCTCCTACCTCGGGGACGCCGTCAACGCCGCCGCCTACACCGAGGCGGCCCGCACCCCCGACCCGAGCAACCTGCTGCGCGCCTACCGCGAGTCGGCCAAGACCCTCTCCTTCCTGTCCGGATCGGGGATCTACACCTCCCACGAGGCCCTGCTCCTCGACTACGAACTCCCGCAGACCCGCATCTCACCCGACGACGGCGCCCGCTGGGCCCACTCCGGTCACCTGCTGTGGATCGGTGAACGCACCCGGTCCCTCACCGGCCCGCACATCGAGTTCGCCTCCGGCGTCGCCAACCCGATCGCAGTCAAGATCGGCCCCGGCTGCACCCCCGACGAACTCCTCTCCCTGCACGCGGTCCTCAACCCGGACAACCTCCCCGGCCGGCTCACCTTCATCCTCCGGATGGGCCGGGCACTGGCCCACGAGCGTGCCCGGGAACTGCTCACCGCAGCCGCCGCGGCAGGCCTGGCCGACCGCTTCGTCAGTGACCCCATGCACGGCAACGGGGTCACCAGCCCGGGTGGGATCAAGACCCGCACCATGCGGGCGATCGAGGAGGAACTGCGCGGCTTCTTCGCCGCCTGTGGGGAGACCGGCACTCTCCCCGGTGGCGTCCACTTGGAGCTCTCCGGAGACGACGTCACCGAGTGCGTGGACGTGGACATCGATGACACCTGGCTCGGACGCCGTTACCACACCTCCTGCGACCCCCGTCTGAACCCGTCCCAGTCCCTCCATCTGGCCGACCTGATCGCCACCCTCCTCGTCACCACCACCCCCGCCCTCAGCCTGACCGCCTGAGCGGCCGCCGGGTACGACGCCGAAGCGCTCTGCTCCACGGAGAGCATTCGGCCCGGTGCGGCGGGGGGGGGGCGGGACTCCGCCGCGCACGGCGTCCCGCCCCCCCCCCGCCCGGCCCCATCACGGGATCCGTGGACCGTCGCCCGGTACCACGGGAACAGCCGGTAGTGGCAGTCGCTCACCGCCACCGCGACGGCCGCCCGAGGCGGCCCGCCCCGACTCAGAAAGGCGCGCGCCCATGCGCGGAATCATCCTCGCCGGAGGCTCCGGCACCCGGCTCCGCCCGCTGACCAGCGTCCACTCCAAGCAGCTGCTGCCGGTCTACGACAAGCCGATGATCTACTACCCGCTCTCGGTGCTGATGCAGACCGGAATCCGGGAGATCCTGATCATCTCCACTCCCGAACACCTCGACGTCTACCGCTCCCTTCTCGGCGACGGCGGCCGGCTCGGCATCCGCCTGGAGTACGCCGTCCAGGACCAGCCCAAGGGCCTGGCCGAAGCCCTGCTGATCGGCCGCGAGTTCGTCGGGGACGAACAGGTCTGCCTGATCCTCGGGGACAACATCTTCTACGGGCACCGCCTGCCCGACATGCTCCGCGACGAAGCCGCCCGCCTCGACGGCTGCACCCTCTTCGGCTACCCCGTCAGCGACCCCGAGCGCTACGGCGTGGCCACCGTCGACGAGGCGGGCAACATCCTCACCCTGGAGGAGAAACCCACCGCCCCCCGCTCCAACCTCGCCGTCACCGGCCTCTACCTCTACGACAACGACGCCCTGGACCACGCTGCCCGCCTCGCGCCCTCGGCCCGCCAGGAGCTGGAGATCACCGACCTCAACCTCCGCTACGTGGAGCAGGGCCGGGCCCGCCTGGTCAACCTCGGACGCGGGTCCGCCTGGTTCGACACCGGCACCCACGACAGCCTCCTCGAAGCCTCCCTCTTCGTGCAGCTGCTGGAGAAGCGCCAGGGCATCCGCATCTCCTGCGTGGAGGAAGTCGCCTACCACATGGGCTACATCAACGCCGAGCAGCTCGCCGTCCTCGGCACCGGCCTGTCCCCCTCCACCAGCTACGGCCGGTACGTCCTGGAACTGGCGGGCGCCGCATGACCACCGCTCGGACCCTGAGCCGGCCGCCACGGGCCGCCGTCGCCGCGGGCCACCGCCCTGCCCGCCGTCGTCCCCTCGTCGTGCTGGCCCTGTGCTGGCTGGTCGTCCTCTTCGACGGCATGGACGTCAACGTGTACGGGGCGGTGATGCCCCGGATGCTCGCCGACCCCGGACTGGGCCTGACCTCCGCCACCGCCGGGACCGTCGGCAGCTGGACCACCTTCGGCATGCTCATCGGTGCCCTGGCCGCGGGCAACCTCACCGACTGGACCGGCCGCCGGCCGATGATCGTCGGTGGCACCCTGCTGTTCTCGGCCGGCTCGGCGCTGTGCGCCGCCGCCCACGGAGTCGAGGCCTTCGGACTGGGGCGGTTCATCACCGGCCTGGGCCTCGGCGGGGTCATGCCCATCTGCCTGAACGTGGTGATGGAGTTCGCGCCGGGCGCCCGCGCCGCCCTGACCGCCGGCGCGCTGATGACCTCCTACCACGTCGGCGGCATGCTCGCGACCGTTCTGAGCCTCACCCTGGCGGCCGACAGCGGCTGGCGCTCGGTGTTCTGGGCGGGGGTCGTGCCCGCGCTGGTGGCCGTACCGCTGCTGCTGTGGCTGTTGCCCGAGTCCCCGGCCGTCCTGCTGGCCAAGGGGCGCACGGCCGAGGCCCGGAAGCTGGCCCGCCGCTACGGGCTGCGGCCCCCGCACGCCACGACGGCGCCGGCAGCCGGAGCCCGGGCCCGCTGGAACACTGCCCTGGCCCTGCTCCGCGGCACCGGCCGCAAGGCCACCCCGCTGCTGTGGGCCGCATCCTTCTGCGGACTGCTGCTCGTCTACGGCGTGAACACCTGGCTGCCCCAGCTCATGCGGGCCGCCGGATACGGCCCCACGTCCTCGGTCGCCTTCCTCCTCGTCATCAACGCGGGCGGAATCGTCGGCATGCTGATCGCGGGCGCCGTCGCCACCCGGTTCGGAGCCGCCCGCGTCTCGGCCGTCTGGTTCCTGCTGACAGCGGCCGGCGCCCTGCTGCTCACCCAACGGCTGCCGCTCCCCGTCACGTACGTGATCGTCGCGTTCACCGGCATCTGGCTGTTCAGCGCCCAGGTCATGGTCTACGCCACCGTCCCCGCCCTCTACCCGTCCGCGCAGGTCTCCGCCGGCCTGGGCTGGGCCACCGGAATCGGCCGCCTCGGCGCGGTCGTGGGCCCCGCACTGGGCGGGGCCGTGGTCGCCCACGGCGCACAGCAGTGGGCCTTCGTCACCTTCGCCGCGGCCGGCCTGATCGGCGCGCTGGCGATCCACCTCGCAGGGAGGACCCCATGCCGCTCGGGCATCTAGACCGGATCGTCAAGGCCTACGACGTGCGCGGCGTCGTCCCGGACGAGTGGGACGAGCGCCTCGCCGAACTGTTCGGAGCCGCGTTCGTCGAGGTCACGGGCGCCGACAGATCGTGGTCGGCCACGACGTGCGCCCGTCGTCGCCCGGCCTGTCGAGGGCGTTCGCGCACGGCGCGGCGGCCCGCGGCGCGGACACCGTCCTGATCGGCCTGTGCTCGACGGACCAGCTGTACTTCGCGTCGGGGCAACTCGGCCTGCCGGGGGCCATGTTCACCGCCTCCCACGACCCGGCCCGGTACAACGGCATCAAGCTGTGTCGGGCGGGCGCGGCCCCGTTCGGCCGGGACACCGGCCTGGGCGACGTCCGGGCCCTGGTGGAGCAGTGGCTGCGCTGGCTGACCGCCGGTGAGTCGCACGGCCCGGCCCTGGTGGCCACGCTGGAAGGCCTCCCCGCCTGCGTCCCCGTGACCACCTCCCTGGTGGCCGCCGAACTCGCCGTGCGCCGGCTCGGTCACGGCCGCGGCGCCCGGATGAGGTTCGAACAGGACGAGGTCACGCTCCTGGGCGGCGTCCGCCACGGCCTGTCCCTCGGCTCACCAGTGGCGGTCACGGTCGGCAACTCGGAGTGGCGCCACGCGACCTCCCTCTACGGTGCCGGCGCGTTGCGCTGCTGACCGCCCCTCAGGGGGCGCCACCGCGAGGCTCGCGGAAGCGAGTCCTCACCCCGCGAGGTCCGTCAGCAGCACATCCAGGACTGCCTCGTCGCTGTCCGGGTAGTAGAAGCCTCCACGCTCCGCGTCAAGCGCTGGATGCGCACGCAGTGGCTCTTGCTCGAAGGCGACCGGGGCCGTCTGGCGCCATTCGGCGCCCGTGCCGTCGGGGAAACCGGTCAGCGCTCGGATGCCGGCCAGGGTGCCGTTGGCCTGCGGGGTGCCGTCGTCGAGGACGTGGGCGCTGCCGAGGACACGGGCCGCGAAAGCAGGCTGAGACGCGTCCTCCTGGTCGCAGAGGAAGTGGCCAGTAAGCATGGGGCGGTTGCGAGGACAGGTGTAAGTCAGCCAAGAGCTCTCGCCCCCGTCTGCGTGCCTGTCCGCTGGGGGACAACGGGCGGCGTTGACCGTCACCGCCAGCGCCAGCGCCAGCGCCCCGGAGCCTCGACCGGACGGTACAGCCCCTTCGCCCACCTCACCGTGCAGAACACAAGTGCGGCGCGCCCGCGCCGGGCTCCGTAGGTGCCGGGTGAACGCCGACGAGCCCGCGCCGACGGAACGGCGTCGGGCCCAGGGCCCCGTTCCACAGGCACCGCCGACCCCGCGGGCACCGCCGGCCCCGCGGGGCACCCCGGCATTCCGCGGCATTCCCCGGCGTTCCCGGCATTCCCCGCCGCTCCGACCCTCCCGGCGTATTCGAGGAAACGCGAGAGGAACGGGAAGTGGAAACCCTACGATGAATTCCATGAGTGCGCTGATCTTCCTCCTGTCGCTCGGCACAGTCTGTCGCGTCACGCGATTCATCACCAAGGACGCCCTCGCTGCGGGGTTTCGCTCCCGGGTCGCCAACCGTTTCGGCGAAGACTCCCACCCGGCATATCTGATCACCTGTGGATGGTGCGCCAGTATCTGGGTTGCGGCCGCCGTCACCACGCTCGCCCACTGGGTCGGAGGGGAAACGTGGTTCCAGATGGGCGCCATGACGCTCACCCTTTCCTATCTCACCGGCCTGGCAGCCAACTGGCTTGACTGACAGTCATGTCAGGAGAATCTTCTTTATCAGCGCCAGAGATAATATGACTATATGGCGGTGAGTGTCACCGTGCGATGCCCGGGGATAAAAGGCACAGGGAACGGGCCGGGGACTCGTCCTGCCTCGGAGTTCCCCGGACCCTCCCCCTTGACCGGCCGCCGGAGCGGCCGAACAGAAGGAGGAAGACCATGGCATGCAACTGCGGACGCGCCGGGCGGTCCACGCTCGTCTACCGGCTGGTCCTCCCCAACGGGGTCACGCGCGACTACCCCACGCGACAGGAGGCCGACGCGGCCAACAGGAGGGCGGGTGGGGGCGGTTCCATCACGGCGGTCCGCCCGTAGGGTCCCTGTCGGCACGAGGAAGCGGCCGGCTCCCGTGGACGCGCACCCGCACGGCATCGCGGGCATCTACCGGCCATCCGCCGCACCGCACCACCGCGCAGGTGACACGGCGCAGGCTCCGGTTGGCATCCTGCCCCCACTCCGGCGGACGCCGGAAGGTGACGCGCCCACCGACAGCCCCTCGACGTACCCGACAGCCGGTGCGCCGAGGGGCTGCGGCGGGCCGTGACACCCCCGAAAATTCCGGATACCGCGAAGGAATATCGCAGTTCATCTCGGTGCTGAATCCTTTCCTTTCGGCCGTGATTCCACCAGACTGTCTCAGGAGCGCGAGTACGCCCGGCACGCCCGGTTGAGAACACCCTGGAAGACGGCGGAAAAGGGAGTCTTTTCCTCTTGGAAGAGTGCGCCAAGGCGCCGCGCGATTCGGGTTTAGCTCCTCTCGCACGCCTGGGCGCGCTGAGCCGAACGAGTGGTATTCCCTTCACCCGTCTAGCCCAAGACCCCACCCGGAATGCCTACTGCTGATATCAGCAGGTGATGCGCCCCGACTCCGCGTGGACTAAGGGCTCCTTCCAGAACGCCGCACCAGGTTTTCCGCGTGCGTTCCACGCTCCGCCATACGGGTGAAGGAAATCGTCTGCTTTCGTGGGTCATCCGAAAGGGAGCCATACCATGGCCAGTTCGATCACCACCGTGACCTCTGCACCGGATCCATCCGTCTTCGGCCAGGCGGTCACCTTCACCGCCACCGTCCAGCCGGAACTCGCCGGCGGCCCCACCCCGACCGGCAGCGTCGAATTCGTCGTCGACGGCGTGTCCGTCACGACGGTGCCGCTCGACACGAGCGGCCAGGCACAGTACACGACCAGCGATCTGGAGGTCGGTCTCCACGGGGTGGAGGCCGACTACTCGGGCGACGCAGAGTACGACCCGTCCACGGGAGCGGACACCCAGGAAGTCACCCTCGCGAACACCACCACCACGCTGTCCTTCGACCCCGAACCCTCGGTCTGCGGCGAGACGGTGACCTTCACCGCCCAGGTGACCCCCATTCCGCCGGGCGCGGGAACCCCCACCGGGCTGGTGTCCTTCATCGTCAGCGACGACGGTCCGGTGCTGTCCGCCCCCGTGGACGTGAACGGGCAGGCACAGGTCAGCATCAGCAACCTGGACGTCGGCTTCCACCAGGCAGCCGCCTTCTACACCGGCGACGCGGACTTCGACGGGTCGAACTCCCCCCTGACGCTCCACGTCGTCAACCACGCGCCCGTCTCGGTCGACGTCTCGGCGGACCCCAACCCGTCGGTGTGCGGTGAGACGGTGACGCTCTGTGTCACCGTGGCGTCGGTCTCGTCGGGCGTCGGCAACCCGTCGGGCTCGGTGACCTTCGCCGGTCCCGGCGGGCTCAACGAGACGGTGTCGCTGGACGCGAGCGGCATGGCGTGCGTCACCACCACCGTGCTGGAAACCGGCACGGTCACCGTCACCTACGGCGGCGACGAGTGCTATGCAAGCGCGACCGGGACCTTCGACGTGACGGTCAACCCGGCAGCCAGCACGGTGTCGGTGTCTGTGGACCCCAACCCGTCGGTATGCGGCGAGTCCGTGACCGTGTGCGCCACGGTCACCGCGGTGGCACCCGGCAGCGGCACCCCCACCGGAACCATCACCTTCACCGGCCCCGGCGGACTCAACGAGACGGTGCCACTGAACCCCGACGGCACAGCATGCGTCACCACGACCACGCTGGAAACCGGCACCGTCACCGTCACCTACGGCGGGGACACGTGTTTCACCGGCTCGACCGGGACCTTCGACGCGACGGTCAACCCGGCAGCCAGCACGGTGTCGGTGACGGTGGACCCCAACCCCTCGGTATGCGGCCAGACCGTAACCGTATGCGCCACCGTCACCGCAATGGCACCCGGCAGCGGCACCCCCACCGGAACCATCACCTTCACCGGCCCCGGCGGACTCAACGAAACCGTGCCCCTGAACCCCGACGGCACAGCATGCGTCACCACCACCGTGCTGGAAACCGGCACCGTCACCGTCACCTACGGCGGGGACACGTGTTTCACCGGCTCGACCGGGACCTTCGACGCGACGGTCAACCCGGCAGCCAGCACGGTGTCGGTGTCTGTGGACCCCAACCCCTCGGTATGCGGCCAGACCGTAACCGTGTGCGCCACCGTCACCGCGGTGGCACCCGGCAGCGGCACCCCCACCGGAACCATCACCTTCACCGGCCCCGGCGGACTCAACGAAACCGTGCCACTGAACCCCGACGGCACAGCATGCGTCACCACGACCACGCTGGAAACCGGCACCGTCACGGCCGTCTACAACGGCAACGGATGCCTCTCCTCATCGACCGGCACCGCACCGGTGACGGTCAACCAGGCAGCCAGCACCACCACCGTGTCGGTGAACCCCAACCCCTCGGTATGCGGCCAGACCGTAACCGTATGCGCCACCGTCACCGCAGTGGCACCCGGCAGCGGCACCCCCACCGGAACCATCACCTTCACCGGCCCCGGCGGACTCAACGAAACCGTGCCACTGAACCCCGACGGCACAGCATGCGTCACCACCACCGTGCTGGAAACCGGCACCGTCACAGCCGTCTACAACGGCGACGGATGCTTCACGCCGTCGACCGGCACCGCGGATGTGGCGGTCAATTCGGCGACCAGTGCGGTGTCGGTGTCTGTGGACCCCAACCCCTCGGTATGCGGCCAGACCGTAACCGTGTGCGCCACGGTCACCGCGGTGGCACCCGGCAGCGGCACCCCCACCGGAACCGTCACCTTCACCGGGGCCGGCGGACTCAACGAGACGGTGCCACTGAACCCCGACGGCACAGCATGCGTCACCACCACCCTGGAAACCGGCACGGTCACCGTCACCTATACGGGCGATACCTGCTTCCTGCCGTCGACAGGCTCACTGGACGTGACGGTCAACCAGGCGTCGAGCACGGTGTCGGTGTCGGTGGACCCCAACCCGTCGGTATGCGGCCAGACCGTAACCGTGTGCGCCACGGTCGCCGCCGTGGCACCCGGCAGCGGCACCCCCACCGGAACCGTCACCTTCACCGGCCCCGGCGGACTCAACGAAACCGTGCCACTGAACCCCGACGGCACAGCATGCGTCACCACCACCGTGCTGGAAACCGGCACCGTCACCGTCACCTACGGCGGGGACACGTGTTTCACCGGCTCGACCGGGACCTTCGACGCGACGGTCAACCCGGCAGCCAGCACGGTGTCGGTGTCTGTGGACCCCAACCCGTCGGTATGCGGCCAGACCGTAACGGTGTGCGCCACGGTCGCCGCCGTGGCACCCGGCAGCGGCACCCCCACCGGAACCGTCACCTTCACCGGCCCCGGCGGACTCAACGTGACACTGGCGCTGGACACGGGCGGCACGGCATGCCTGACCACCAGCAGCCTCACCAGCGGCACCTACTCGGCCACCTACAACGGTGACTCCTGCTTCGCGGACTCGACCGGGACCTTCGACGTGACGGTCAACCCGGCAGCCAGCACGGTGTCGGTGACGGTGGACCCCAACCCCTCGGTATGCGGCCAGACCGTAACCGTATGCGCCACCGTCACCGCAGTGGCACCCGGCAGCGGCACCCCCACCGGAACCATCACCTTCACCGGCCCCGGCGGACTCAACGAGACGGTGCCACTGAACCCCGACGGCACAGCATGCGTCACCACGACCACGCTGGAAACCGGCACCGTCACCGTCACCTACGGCGGGGACACGTGTTTCACCGGCTCGACCGGGACCTTCGACGTGACGGTCAACCCGGCAGCCAGCACCACCACCGTGTCGGTGGACCCCAACCCCTCGGTATGCGGCCAGACCGTAACCGTGTGCGCCACCGTCACCGCAATGGCACCCGGCAGCGGCACCCCCACCGGAACCATCACCTTCACCGGGGCCGGACTGAACACCACGGTGCCACTGAACCCCGACGGCACAGCATGCGTCACCACGACCACGCTGGAAACCGGCACGGTCACAGCCGTCTACAACGGCAACGGATGCCTCTCCTCATCGACCGGCACCGCACCGGTGACGGTCAACCAGGCAGCCAGCACCACCACCGTGTCGGTGAACCCCAACCCTTCGGTATGCGGCCAGACCGTAACCGTATGCGCCACCGTCACCGCAATGGCACCCGGCAGCGGCACCCCCACCGGAACCATCACCTTCACCGGGGCCGGACTGAACACGACAGTGCCACTGAACCCCGACGGCACAGCATGCGTCACCACGACCACGCTGGAAACCGGCACGGTCACAGCCGTCTACAACGGCGACGGATGCCTCTCCTCGTCGACCGGCACCGCACCGGTGACCGTCAACCAGGCAGCCAGCACGGTGTCGGTGACGGTGGACCCCAACCCCTCGGTATGCGGCCAGACCGTAACCGTGTGCGCCACCGTCACCGCAATGGCACCCGGCAGCGGCACCCCCACCGGAACCATCACCTTCACCGGCCCCGGCGGACTCAACGTGACACTGGCGCTGGACACGGGCGGCACGGCATGCCTGACCACCAGCAGCCTCACCAGCGGCACCTACTCGGCCACCTACAACGGTGACTCCTGCTTCGCGGACTCGACCGGGACCTTCGACGTGACGGTCAACCCGGCGGCCAGCACGGTGTCGGTGACGGTGGACCCCAACCCCTCGGTATGCGGCGAGTCCGTGACCGTGTGCGCCACGGTCACCGCGGTGGCACCCGGCAGCGGCACCCCCACCGGAACCGTCACCTTCACCGGGGCCGGACTGAACACGACAGTGCCACTGAACGCCGGCGGCACGGCATGCGTCACCACCAGCAGCCTCACCAGCGGCACGGTCACGGCCGTCTACAACGGCAACGGATGCCTCTCCTCATCGACCGGCACCGCACCGGTGACGGTCAACCAGGCAGCCAGCACCACCACCGTGTCGGTGAACCCCAACCCCTCGGTATGCGGCCAGACCGTAACCGTATGCGCCACCGTCACCGCAATGGCACCCGGCAGCGGCACCCCCACCGGAACCATCACCTTCACCGGGGCCGGACTGAACACGACAGTGCCACTGAACGCCGGCGGCACGGCATGCGTCACCACCAGCAGCCTCACCAGCGGCACGGTCACGGCCGTCTACAACGGCAACGGATGCCTCTCCTCATCGACCGGCACCGCACCGGTGACGGTCAACCAGGCAGCCAGCACCACCACCGTGTCGGTGAACCCCAACCCCTCGGTATGCGGCCAGACCGTAACCGTATGCGCCACCGTCACCGCAATGGCACCCGGCAGCGGCACCCCCACCGGAACCATCACCTTCACCGGGGCCGGACTGAACACCACGGTGCCACTGAACCCCGGCGGCACGGCATGCGTCACCACGAGCAGCCTCACCAGCGGCACGGTCACGGCCGTCTACAACGGCAACGGATGCTTCACGCCGTCGACGGGCACGGCGGGCGTGACCGTGAACAACGCCCAGACCACGACCGCGCTCACCATCACCCCCAACCCCGCGGTCTGCGGCCAGCCGGTGACGTTCTGCGCCACAGTCACGACCAACGCGCCGGGCAGCGGCACCCCCACCGGGACGGTGACCTTCAGCGGTCCCGGCGGCTTCAGCCAGACCGTGGCGCTCAACGCGAGCGGCAAGGCCTGCGTCACCACCACCGCAGGCACCAGCGGCAAGGTGACCGCCGTCTACAACGGAGGCCCCTGCCACAGTCCCTCCGCCGCCGCGGCGAACCTGACCGTGACCCCGGCTCCCACGACGCTGACGGCTGCCCCGGCGCAGATCCGCCTGCGGACGAACGGCACGTTCGTCATCCCGTCGATGAGCGCCACGCTCAAGGTCACCTCCAGCGCCGCTCCGCTCGCGGGACAGCTGGTCACCTTCAAGGCGAACACGCTGCCCATGCCCATCGTCCTCGGGACCGCGCTCACCAACGCCAGTGGGGTGGCGACACTGGCCCCGCCGATGCTGACGGTTCCCAGCACGGTGATCACGGCGACGAGCTACACCGCGTCCTTCGCGGGGACGAGCTGCTACGCCTCGTCCTCCGTGTCGGCGCCACTGACACCCGTCCTCTTCCCGCTCCTTCCCTGACGGCACGCCGGTCGCCGCTCCGGGAGCCACGGGCCGGGGTGGAGCCGGCTGACCGAGGCAGGGTCGCCGCCCCGGTCAGCCGACGGCCATGAAGACACACGTGGTACTTGGAGATGAACCGGGGCGGCGCCGACGAGGGACTCGGCGTCGCCCCGGCCCGCTGCGCGGGTCGCCCTGCGCCGGCAGCGCACGGTCGCTGTGTCCCGCCTCCAGTCCGGCTGACCAACCGCGACGGCAAGGGGCCGCGTTGATCCGTCCCACGCCCACCGCTCATCGCGTTCCGTCTGTGTCCGGGTCACAGGAGCGGTGACCGCGCCCCCTCCGCACCGGCTCAGCATTCGGCCGGCGGTGCAGAGCGCCGGGCCCTGCACGCCCATTACAGCCGACCACTCCAGAACAGGGCCAACGCCGTCATTCGCCGTTCAGATCGCTCGACGCACGGAATTCGTCTCTGCCCAGTGGCCGACCGGAAGCCTGTCGAGCGACGCCCAGACCGCGGATCCGCAGTCAGACGCCCTTCGCCACCGGCTCCAGGATGGCCACGCACTCCACGTGGTGGGTCATCGGGAAGAGGTCGAAGACGCGGAGGGTGCGGACTCGGTAGCCGTTGTCCTTGAAGTAGCCCAGGTCGCGGGCCAGGGCCGCCGGGTCGCAGGCCACGTACGCGATGCGGCGGGCCGAGAGGCCCGCGATGTGGCGGACCGTCTGCTTGCCCGCACCCGCGCGCGGCGGGTCCAGGACGACCAGGTCGCACTCGGTGATCCCGGTCTTCGGGAGGACCGACTCGACCTTGCCCTGCTCGATGCGGACCCGGGGGAAGTCCTCCAGGTTGTGCCGGGCGTCCTCGACCGCGCGCTTCGTGGACTCGATGCCGAGGACGGCGCCGGTCTCGCCGAGGCGTTCGGCGAGGGCTCCGGCGAAGATGCCGACGCCGCAGTAGAGGTCGAGGGCCATCTCGCCCTTGCGCGGCATCAGGCCCTGCATGACGGCCTTGATCAGGGTGTCGGCGGCCTGCGGGTGGACCTGCCAGAAGCCGCCCATGCCGACGCGGTAGGTGCGGCCGTCCGCGCGCTCGCGGACGAAGGGGCGGCCGTGGACGCGGTGGACGCCGCCGTCCTTCTCCTCGACGCGCAGGACCGAGACCGGCTTGTCGAGCTCGACCAGCGGAAGGCGGCCGCCCGGGCGCGGGGTCAGGACGACCTGGCGGTCCTGGGAGCCGGTCGCGGCGATCGCCTCGACCGTGGCCATCTGGGGCCAGTCCTGCTTCTCGATGCCGAGCTCGCTGACGCCCGGCGCCGCGATCATGCAGTGGTCGACCGGCTCGATGTCGTGCGAGCGGTGCTTGCGCAGGCCCGCGCGGCCGGTCTCGTCGATGGCGTACTGGACGCGGGTGCGCCACTGCGGGACCTGGCCCGCCGGGAGCTTGTCGCCCTCGGCCGGCATGACCGTGCCGTCCCAGCCGGCCTCCTCGGGGGTCAGTCCGGCGAGCCGCTTCAGCTGCTCGGCGACGACCTCGCCCTTGAGTCGGCGCTGGGCGCCCGGCTTGGCGTGCTGCCAGTCGCAGCCGCCGCACTTGCCGGGGCCGGCGTACGGGCAGGGGGCCTCGACGCGGTCCTTGGAGGCCTCCAGGACGGTGACCGCGTCGGCGCGCAGGAAGCGGGAGTCCGCCTCGCCCTCCGTGACGCGCGCGACGATCTTCTCGCCGGGCAGGGTGTGGCGGACGAAGAGGACGCGGCCGTCGGACGTCCGGGCGATGCAGTGGCCGCCGTGTGCGACGGGGCCGACCTCGACCTCGTACTCCTCCCCGACCAGTGACTGCTTCTCGTTCTGCTCGGTCATGGTGGGGAGACTCCAAAACTTAAATGGGAACGGCCGGACGACCGACCCACCAGTTTACGTGGATCTCGTCCGGCCGTTCACCAGCCCTGCGTCGTGCTACTTCCCCGCGCTACTTCCCCGCGCGGTCCTTCGGGCGCGGGGTGTCCACCGGTCCGCGGCGCACCGCGCCCGGGGCGTTCCACTCCTGGCGCTTCTTCGCCCGCCTCTTCGCGAGCTCCGAGGACTCCAGCTGGTAGGGCACCGAGGTGACCATCACGCCGGGGGTGAACAGCAGGCGGCCCTTGAGCCGCAGCGCGCTCTGGTTGTGCAGCAGGTGCTCGTACCAGCGGCCGACGACGTACTCGGGGATGTACACGCTGACGGCGTCGCGCGGGTTCTCGCTGCGCAGGCCCTTCACGTACTCGATCACCGGGCGGGTGATCTCGCGGTACGGGGAGTCGAGGATCTTGAGCGGTACGTTGATCCCGCGCCGCTCCCACTCCTCCCTCAGCGCCTTGGTCTCGGCAGTGTCGACGCTGATGCTGAGCGCCTCCAGGGTGTCCGAGCGGGTCAGCTTGGCGAAGGCCAGGGCGCGCAGTGTGGGCTTGTGCACCTTGGAGACCAGGACGATCGAGTGGACCCGGGAGGGCCGCACGCTGTCGTCGCTGGGGCCCTCGGCGGCGGCGATCTCGGCGGAGACCCGGTCGTAGTGCTTGCGGATCGCGGTCATCACGCCGTAGAAGATCACCATGCCCAGCAGGGCGACCCATGCGCCGTGCGTGAACTTGGTGGCCAGGACGACGACCAGCACCATGCCGGTGAAGAACGCGCCGAAGGTGTTGATCGCCCGGGAGCGGTGCATGCGGCGCCGCGCGGTTTGGTCCGTCTCGCTCCGCAGGTGGCGGTTCCAGTGCCGGACCATGCCGATCTGGCTCAGCGTGAAGGAGACGAACACGCCGACGATGTAGAGCTGGATCAGCTTGGTGGAGTCGGCGTCGTAGATCCACACGAGCAGCATGGCCGCGCCGGCGAGCAGCACGATGCCGTTCGAGAAGGCGAGCCGGTCACCGCGGGTGTGCAGCTGGCGCGGCAGGTAGCGGTCCTGCGCGAGGATCGAGCCGAGCAGCGGGAAGCCGTTGTACGCGGTGTTGGCGGCCAGGAACAGGACGAGCGCGGTGGCGGTCGCGAGCACGATGAACGGGAAGCTGCCGTTGCCGAAGACGGCCTCGGCCACCTGGGAGATCACCGGGTGCTGGACGAACTCGGGGCCGACGGGGACGCCGTTGTCCAGCAGGTTGGTGGCGGGCGACTCGGCCATCCTCACGTCGGTGGCCATGGCCAGGCCGATGATCCCGCAGAACATGGTGACCGCCAGGGCGCCCATCAGGGCGAGGGTGGTGGCGGCGTTCTTGCTCTTGGGCTTGCGGAAGGCGGGGACGCCGTTGCTGATGGCCTCGACGCCGGTCAGGGCGGCACATCCGGAGGAGAAGGCGCGCAGCAGCAGGAAGACCAGCGCGAAGCCGGCGAGCCCCTGGTGTTCCGCCTTGATCTCCAAGTGTGCCGTGGGGGCCTGCATGGTGTCGCCGGCGACGAGCCCGCGCCAGGCTCCCCAGGCGATCATCACGAAGACGGCGCCGACGAACACGTACGTCGGAATGGCGAAGAGCTTCCCGGATTCCTTCACTCCGCGCAGATTCATCAGCGTGAGCAGCAGAATCATGATCATCGCCGAGAGCACCTTGTGCTCGATGACGAAATCGACGGCGGAACCGAGGTTCTCGACTCCGGAGGAGATCGATACGGCGACGGTCAGCACGTAGTCGACGAGCAGGGCGCTCGCCACGGTGAGTCCGGCCCTCGGCCCCAGATTGGTGTTGGCGACCTCGTAGTCGCCGCCGCCGCTGGGGTACGCGTGGACGTTCTGGCGGTACGACGCGACCACGGTGAACATCAGCACGACGACCGCGAGCGCGATCCAGGGGCTGAAGTGGTACGCCGACACACCCGCGATCGACAGGACCAGCAGGACTTCGCCGGGGGCATATGCCACCGAGGAGAGCGGGTCGGATGCGAAGACAGGGAGGGCGATCCGCTTGGGGAGGAGGGTTTCCCCGAGGCGGTCGCTGCGTAGCGCCCGGCCGATCAGGATCCGTTTGGGCACGTCGGTCAGTTTGGACACGCAGAGGATCGTAAGCGTTCGAAATCCGGCTGACGAACCCCCCGGCGGTATTCAAGGGCAATTGAGACCCCGTCTGCACTGCAAAGGTCACACGGGGACCCGCCCGTGTGTAGCTTGGGCCATGGTCTGAGACCCTGTGAAGCCAGAGCATGTAATGAGGCTGGGAACCAGCGAGCGCTGACAGCCGGAAGGACGGCCGTGCACATCGTCATTATGGGCTGCGGAAGAGTGGGCTCCGCCCTCGCGCAGACCTTGGAACAGCAGGGGCATACGGTCGCCGTCATCGACCAGGACCCCACCGCATTCCGCCGGCTGGGAGCCGGATTCGGCGGCCGCCGCGTCACCGGGGTCGGCTTCGACCAGGACACGCTGCGCGAGGCCGGGATCGAGGAAGCGGGCGCATTCGCCGCGGTCAGCAGTGGTGACAATTCCAACATCATCGCTGCCCGTGTGGCGCGCGAGATGTTCGGTGTCGAGAACGTCGCCGCCCGCATCTACGACCCCAAGCGCGCCGAGGTCTACCAGCGCCTCGGCATCCCCACCGTCGCGACCGTGCGGTGGACCGCCGACCAGATGCTGCGCCGGCTGCTGCCGTCCGGGGCCGAGCCGCTGTGGCGCGACCCGAGCGGCGGTGTCCAGCTCGCCGAGGTGCACACCTCCGCCGCGTGGATCGGGCACAAGGTCAGCAAGCTGCAGGAGGAGACCGGCGTCCGCGTGGCGTTCCTCACCCGACTGGGCGAGGCCATGCTGCCGACGTCCCAGACGGTGCTGCAGGAGGGCGACCTCGTCCACGTGATGATGCGCACGGACGAGATCGACAAGGTCGAGGCGTCCTTCGCCGAGGGCCCCGAGGAGGCACACGCATGAGGGTCGCGATCGCCGGAGCCGGCGCGGTGGGCCGTTCCATCGCGGGCGAGCTGCTGGAGAACGGGCACGAGGTGCTCCTCGTCGACAAGGCGCCGACCGCCATCTCGGTGGAGCGGGTGCCGCAGGCCGAGTGGCTGCTGGCCGACGCCTGCGAGATCACCTCGCTCGACGAGGCCGCGCTGCAGCGCTGCAACGTCGTCATCGCCGCCACGGGCGACGACAAGGTCAACCTCGTCGTGTCCCTCCTGGCCAAGACCGAGTACGGGGTCCCCCGGGTCGTGGCGCGGGTCAACAACCCGAAGAACGAGTGGCTCTTCAACGAGTCCTGGGGCGTCGACGTCGCGGTTTCCACCCCGCGTCTGATGTCGGCCCTGGTCGAGGAAGCCGTCAGCGTCGGCGACCTGGTGCGCCTGCTGCGCTTCAGCCACGGCGACGCCAACCTCGTCGAGCTGACCCTGCCCGCCGACTCCTCGGTCGCCGGGACCCAGATCAGCGAGATCACCTGGCCCGAGGACACCTCCCTGGTCACGATCATCCGCGGCAACCGGGTCCTGACCCCGCACGCGGAGGAAACCCTGGAGCCGGGCGACGAACTGCTCTTCGTGGCCGCCCAGGCCCGCGAGGAACAGCTGGAGGACCTCCTCCAGGCCCGTCACTGACGGCACGCGACACGCAGAAGGGGGCGGGCCGACCATGTGATGGTCGGCCCGCCCCCTTCGTACGTCAGGCCCGGCCTGCGTACGTCAGGCCAGGCGCTCGTACGTCAGGCCAGACGCCCGTACGCCGGGCCCGGCTTCTCCTTCGCCGGGCCCGGCTTCTCTTGCGTCAGGTCCGGCGGTGCCGCGCGGCGCCCTTGGTGGTCTCGTTGGCGGCCTCTTTGGCGGCCTCCTCGGCGGCCTCCTTGGCTTCCCACTCCGCGATCACGTCGATCGGCGGCGGCGCCTTCGCCAGGAACACCCACGTGAAGTACACCGCCAGCACCATCGGCGGCAGCTTGAGCGCGATCAGCACCCAGCCCAACTGCGTCGCGTCCCCCCACCAGTACAGCGGGAAGAGGATCGCGTACTTCGCGAGGAAGATGAGCCCCCAGGCCAGGCTGGCCTTGGTGTACGCCTTCTTCCGCCCGGGGTTGCGGGTCCGCCAGGACAGGTTCTCCTTGAACACCGGCCCCAGGATCACGCCCAGCAGCGGGAACCCGACCAGCGCGGACAGCGTGAAGGCCACGCCCAGCCCGGCGCCGTAGATCATGCCGGGCAGGTAGAAGCCCTTGGCGGTACCGGTGAACAGCGCGAAGGCCACACCGACGCCCACGCCGAAGACCCCGCTGAAGGCGTGCTTCACGGTGTCCTTGCGCAGCAGCCGCACGATCACGAGCAGGACGGCGACCGCGCCCGCCGCGATCGCCGACATCTTCACGTCCTTGTTGACCGTGTAGATCATCACGAAGAGCAGGCCGGGGAGCATCGTCTCCACGGTGCCCCGGACGCCCCCGAAGGCGTCGAACAGCGCCGCCTGCGTCACGGCCTTCTGGTCCGCGGACGGTTCGCCGGCGGGATCCGGGGTGATCGGTTTGTCGAGTGACGTCACCGGTTAGTGCTCCTGTCCGAGCGGTCGGAGTTCGTACTTCGGATTGAAGAGGACCCGGCGGCCGTGGCTCATGGAGATCCGCCCGGAGGCGATCATGCGCCGGCCCGGTTCGATTCCCACGATCGAGCGACGTCCGAGCCACACGACGTCCAGCGCCGCCGAGCCGTCGAAGAGCTCCGCCTCCAGGGCGGGCACTCCGGCGCGCGGCCGAAGGGTGACGGTACGCAGGGTTCCCGTCACCTTGACTATCTGGCGGTCGTGGGAGTCGCAGATCCGCGTACACCCCGCGGCTTCTGCGTCCTCTTGCAGCTCCGCCGAATGCAGCTCCTCCTGTGAGGTGGACAGCCGCTCTATCATCCGCCGGAACCGGCCCGCCGGCCTGACCGGCTTGACGGACTTCTCGGGACGCGGTTCAGCACTCATAACAGGAAGCGTACCGGCGCCCCCGCTACCTCTCGAAGCGGTATCCCATGCCCGGTTCGGTGATGAAGTGCCGCGGGTGCGAAGGGTCCGCCTCCAGTTTCCGCCGCAGCTGCGCCATGTAGACGCGCAGGTAATTGGTCTCGGTGCCGTACGAGGGCCCCCAGACCTCCTGCAACAGCTGCTTCTGGCTGACCAGCTTGCCGCCGTTGCGGACCAGCACCTCCAACAGGTGCCACTCGGTGGGTGTGAGCCGTACGTCGCGCCCCTCGCGCACGGCCTTCTTGGCGGCCAGGTCCACCGTGAACCCGTCGGTCTCCACGAGCACCTCGTCCTCGCCGGCGCCCGCCGCCGGCTCGGCCCGGCGGACGGCGGCGCGCAGCCGCGCCAGCAGCTCGTCCATGCCGAAGGGCTTGGTGACGTAGTCGTCGGCCCCTGCGTCCAGGGCCTCGACCTTCTCGTCGGAGCTGTGCCGGGCCGAGAGGACCAGGATCGGCACCCGGGTCCAGCCGCGCAGGCCCCTGATCACCTCGACGCCGTCCATGTCGGGCAGGCCCAGGTCGAGGACGACCACGTCGGGGTGGCGGGCGGCCGCGAGTTCCAGGGCGCCGGCCCCGTCCGCCGCGGCGTCGACCTCGTACTTGCGCGCCTTCAGATTGATCACGAGGGCTCGGACGATCTGCGGTTCGTCGTCCACCACGAGCACCCGGGTCATTGAAGTCCTGCTTTCTGTCGTATCGGGTCGGGAGCGATGGGGCCGGTGCCGGCAGGGGCGCCGGCGTGTTCACTGTCGCGCGTCGCGGCGCGCAGTGTCAGCACCATGGTCAGACCGCCGCCGGGCGTGTCCTCGGCCGCCAGGGTGCCGTCCATGGCCTCGGCGAAGCCGCGGGCCACGGCGAGGCCGAGGCCGACCCCGGTGCCGCGCGGGGCGTCCCCGTGCCTCTGGAAGGGGGCGAAGATCCGGTCCTTCGCCTCGTCGGGCACCCCGGGGCCGCGGTCGACGACGCGCACCTCGACCCGGTCGCCGAGGAAACTGGCCGCGACCAGCACCCGCTCCCCGGCCGGTGCGTACTTGACGGCGTTCTCCACCACGTTGGCCACGGTCCGCTCCAACAGCCCCGGGTCCACCGCCACCATCGGCAGCGTCTCCGGGACGTCGAGGACCACGCTGTCCTCCGGTACGCCGCCCAGCGCCATCGGGACCACCTCGTCGAGGTCGATCTCGCGGATGAGCGGGGTCACGGTGCCGGTCTGGAGGCGGGACATGTCGAGCAGGTTGCCGACCAGGTGGTCGAGGCGGTCGGCGCCGTCCTCGATGCCTTCGAGGAGCTCGGCCCGGTCCTCCTCGGACCAGTCCACGTCGTCGGAGCGCAGGGAGGACACCGACGCCTTGATGGAGGCGAGCGGCGTACGGAGGTCATGGCTGACGGCGGCCAGCAGCGCGGTCCGGATCCGGTTGCCCTCGGCCAGCCGCCGAGCCTCCTCGGCCTCCCCGACCAGCCGCTGCCGGTCCAGGACGACGGCGGCCTGGGCGGCGAAGGCACCGAGCACGCGACGGTCCTCGGCGGGCAGCACCCGGCCGGACAGGGCCAGCGCCATGTGGTCCCCGATGGGCATGTCCACATCGGCGTCCTCGGGGCGGCCAGCCGGGCTCGGTCCGACGCTCCCGGCGGGTCTCCAGGGCTCGACGTCGCTCGTGCGCTCCAGGAGGGCCACGGACTCCATGGCGAAGGTCTCGCGCACCCGCTCCAGCAGCGCGTCCAGCGTGGTCTCGCCGCGCAGCACGCTGCCGGCCAGGAAGGAGAGGATCTCGGACTCGGCGCGCAGCCGGGCCGCCTGGTGGGTGCGCCGGGCGGCCAGGTCCACCACCGAGGCCACGGAGACCGCGACCCCGAAGAAGACGGCGATGGCCACGATGTTCTTCGGGTCGGAGACGGTGAACCGGTGCACTGGCGGGGCGAAGTAGTAGTTCAGCAGCAGCGAGCCGAAGGCGGCCGAGGCCAGCGCCGGCCAGAGTCCGCCCAGCAGGGCGGCGGCCACGGTCAGCGACAGGAACAGCAGCATCTCGTTGGCGAGGCCCGGGTCGGCGTTCACGTGCGTGAGCAGCACGGCCAGCAGGGCGGGCAGGACCATCCCGACGACCCACCCGGCGATGATCCGGGGCCGCCCGAGCCGGGCCGCCGAGGGGACCACGGGCAGGCCTCGACCCCGGGCGACCTCCTCGTGCGTGACGATGTGCACGTCGAGGTCGGGCCCCGAGTCGCGGGCCACGGTGGCGCCGACGCCGGGGCCGAAGACGTACTGCCAGGCCTTGCGGCGGCTGGAGCCGAGCACGATCTGGGTGGCGTTGACCCCGCGGGCGAATTCGAGGAGCGCGTCGGGGATGTTGTCGCCGATCACATGGTGAAACGTTCCGCCAAGATCCTCGACCAGCGTCCGCTGGACCGCGAGTTCCTTCGGCGAGGCCGCGGTCAGCCCGTCGCTGCGGGCGATGTAGACGGCCAGGATCTCGCTCCCGGACCCCTTGGCCGCCACCCGGGAGGCGCGGCGGATGAGCGTCCGGCCCTCGGGGCCGCCCGTGAGCCCCACGACGATCCGCTCACGCGCCTGCCAGGTGGAGCGGATGTTGTGCTCGCCCCGGTACTGCTGGAGGTACTCGTCGGCCCGGTCGGCCACCCACAACAGCGCCAGCTCGCGCAGGGCGGTGAGGTTGCCGGGCCGGAAGTAGTTGGACAGGGCCGCGTCGACCTTGTCGGACCGGTAGATGTTCCCGTGGGCCATCCGCCGGCGCAGCGCCTGGGGGGACATGTCGACGAGCTCGATCTGGTCGGCCCGCCGCACCACCTCGTCCGGCACGGTCTCGCGCTGCCGCACCCCGGTGATGGACTCCACCACGTCGCCGAGCGACTCCAGGTGCTGGATGTTCACGGTGGACACGACGTCGATGCCCGCCCGCAGCAGCTCCTCGACGTCCTGCCAGCGCTTGGCGTTGCGCGAGCCGGGCACGTTGGTGTGCGCGAGCTCGTCCACGAGCGCGACGGCGGGCCGGCGCGCCAGTACCGCGTCCACGTCCATCTCGGTGAAGGCGGCGCCCCGGTACGAGAGCTCCCGGCGCGGCACCCGTTCGAGCCCGTGCAGCATCACCTCGGTGCGCGGCCGCCCGTGGTGCTCGACGAAGCCGACGACGCAGTCGCCGCCCCGCTCCACCCGGCGGTGGCCCTCGGAGAGCATCGCGTACGTCTTTCCCACACCGGGTGCCGCGCCGAGGTAGATCCGTAGCTTGCCGCGTCCCATGGGCCCATTCTCCGGGACGTTTCCGCCGATCACGCACCTTTTGCGGGGCGTGCGCCCATCCCTGACGGATTTCTGACACCCCTCGGGTACGACAGCGGGCCGTACCCCCGAAGGAGTACGGCCCGCGGCCGGAAACGGTCGTCGCCGGGGAGCCGCCGGGTCAGCGGACCTCGGTGATCGTCGGACCCTGCTCCAGCTGGCCCATGCCGCCGGAGAAGCGGGAGCCCTCCTGGTCCTCGGTCTGCACGCCGTCCGGCACCATCTGGGCGTCGTTCGGCAGCTTCAGCACGATCGGGTCGCGCGGAGCCATCGGACCGTCGCCGCGCACGATGACGGTCTCCCGGAAGATCTGCTCCAGCACGCCCGCCGACTCGGGGCGCACCGCGCCCTGGCCGGAGATGACGCCGCGCAGGAACCAGCGCGGGCCGTCGACGCCGACGAAGCGGACCAGCTGGGCGCCGGTCTGGCCGTCGGGCATCGGAACGGGCACCTGGGCGCGCAGCTCCCAGCCCAGCGGACCCTCGACCTCGTCGATGATGCCGCCCTGCTGGGTGATGCCCGTGGCGATCTCCTCGCGGACCTCGCCCCAGATGCCTTCCTTCTTGGGCGCCGCGAAGGCCTGCAGCTGTACGGCGCTGTCGCCGAGGACGACCGTCGCGGCGACGATCGCGTCGCCGGCGACCTCGACGCGCAGCTCCATGCCCTCGACACCCGGTACGAGAATGCCGCCCAGGTCGACGCGACCCTCCTCGGGTGCACCGGGCACCTCGGAGACGTCCCAGGGGCCGTCGGGCCGCGGGGCCGGCGGCAGGTTCACCCTGCGGGGCGCGGAGTCCTGCTCCTCGCCGCCGTCCTGCTCATCGGCAGCCACGCCGTCCACGACCTGCTCGGCCGCGCCGCCGTCCTTGGCGGAGTCGTTCTTCTTGCGACGTCCGAACACGTCACTGTCCTTCCCGGTCGGATACGACCGAAGCGTAGCCATTCCCACCCTGCTGACCAGCGCCGGATCCGGCCACGGCCGCATGACCGCCGGTGGAGCCGAAACCCCCCTCGGCCCGCGCCGAGCCGGGAAGTTCCGCCACCTCGTGGAAGCGCACCTTCTCGACCCTCTGGACAACCAGCTGGGCAATGCGGTCGAAGCGCTCGAACCGGACGCTCTCGCGCGGGTCGAGATTGACCACGATCACCTTGATCTCCCCACGGTACCCGGCATCCACCGTCCCCGGGGCATTCACGAGCGCGAGCCCGCAGCGGGCGGCCAGCCCCGAGCGCGGGTGCACGAACGCCGCGTACCCGTCGGGCAGGGCGATGGACACGCCCGTGGGCAGTACGGCGCGTTCGCCGGGCTCCAGCACGGCCGCCTCGGTGGTCACCAGATCGCAGCCGGCGTCGCCGGGGTGGCCGTAGGCGGGCAGGGGCACCTCGGGGTCGACCCGCTTGATCAGCACGTCGACCGGGGCGTGGTTGTTCTCAGACATCAGGGGTTCACCTCGAAGGCGCGTGCGCGCCTGACCTGGTCCGGGTCGGACATCGCCGCCCGGATCTCCTCGGGCCGACCGTTGTCGATGAAGTGGTCGACCTTCACCTCGATGAAGAGCGCGTCCGCGCGCACGGCGACGGGGCCCTCGGGCCCGCCTATCCGGCCGACCGCGGTGGAGTAGATCTTGCGCCCGGCGACGGCGGTGACCTCGGCCTCCAGGTGCAGCACGGTGCCGACGGGCACCGGCCGCGCGAAGTCGGTCTCCAGCCGTCCCGTGACCGCGATGACGCGCAGCAGCCAGTTCAGGGAGCCCAGCGTCTCGTCGAGCGCGGTGGCGAGCACCCCGCCGTGGGCGAGACCGGGAGCACCCTGATGAGCGGGCTTGACGGTGAACTCGGCGGTGACGCGCACGCCCTCGCCCGCGCGGGCCTCCAGGTGGAGTCCGTGGGGCTGGCCCCCGCCGCAGCCGAAGCAGTGCTCGTAGTGCGCACCGAGCAGCTCGCCGGGTGCCGGGGCGTCGGGGTGCCTGACCGGCGCGGCGGCATCGGCCGGAGGCGTCAACGCTGTGTTTCGTCCACTCACAGGCGCAGACCTTACCCGCGCCGCCACCCGGCGGTCGCCCCGTGGCAGGCTTGACGCCATGCAGCTCTCCCCCGCGCACCACGACGAACGTTTGACCGCCCCCCGCTCCTGGTGGGCCATCGCCGTACTGATCGGCCTCGCGTGCGCGCTGATGCTGCTGCCACTGGGGACGCTGCCGCTGCTGACCGGGCTGTTCGGGGGCACCGCGCTGGCCGGGATGCTGGTGAGTTCGTACGGGTCCGCTCGCGTGCGCGTGGTGGGCGGTGCGCTGGCGGCCGGTGATGCGCGGATCCCGGTGGCGGTGCTGGGCGAGCCCGAGGTGCTGGACGCGGAGGAGGCGCGCGCCTGGCGCACGTACAAGGCGGACACCCGCGCCTTCATGCTGTTGCGCAGCTACGTCCCGACGGCGGTGCGGATCCCGATCACCGATCCGCAGGACCCGACGCCGTACGCGTACGTCTCCACCCGGGAGCCGCAGGCGCTGGTCAAGGCGATCCGGTCGGCCAAGGCACCGGGGGCACCGGGAACATCAGGGGCACGGGGCTGATCAGCCGCGGGCCGCGGACCGGGGGCGCCGGCCCGGTCGGGTCGGGGCTCAGGCGGGGGGCCAGTCGCCGGCCGGGCCTTCGAGTGCGGCCCTGATGGGCCCGGGAAGGGGCTGGGAGGGCTGCTCAAGGGGCGGAAGCTCCGGCAGCGAGTCCCACGCCACGGCCCGGCTCCGCAGGTCGGCACGGACCTTCTCGGCGAGTTTGCGGGTGTCGCGGTGGTTCATGACCGCCCCGACGGTCGCGCCGACCATGAACGGCAGCAGGTTCGGCAGGTTGCGGAACGTCCGCTTCGTGATCTGTTGGCGCAGTTCGCGCTTCATCTGACCGCCGAGCGCGATGTTCAGCGTCGTCGGCTTCGTCAGGTCCACCCCGCGCTGCTGCGTCCACGCGGCCAGGTAGGCGAGGCTGCGCTCCTTGACGTTCCCGGCGGGCCGCTGGCCGTACACCTCGTGGAGCTCCGCGACGAGCTTCAGCTCGATCAGCGCGACCCCGGTGATCTCCGCGGCCAGTTCGGCGGGCATCGCGGGCGGCACCGGCATCATGGCCGCGGCTCCGACGCCCGCGCCCACCGTCGAGCTGCTGTACGCGGCGCCCGCGATCAGCTTGTCGGCGAGCTGATCGGGACCGAGGCCCGGGAACTGCGCGCGCAGGGTCGCGAGGTCCCGAACCGGAACGCGCGGTGCGTTCTCGATAATGCGGTCCGCGATGTGCAGGACGGCGGCCCTGACATATTCGCCGCCCTTGCGCACACCACTCTTGACGGCTTGCAGCCGACGAGCCCCGGACCTGCGCCGGGCCGCCTCGTCGGACTCTGCGGCCGTCGGCACCGCCTCGGCGGTGCCGGAGGACACGGCGGGTACGCCGGGGGCTTCTGGGCCCGTTTCCGGGCCCGTGATTCCCGCCTGCGCCTCCGCCGGATCACCAGCTTTTCGAAAGCGCCGCTTCCGAAACGGTGTCGAGCCGGTCACGGCCGACGCCTCTCAGTCGCAGTCGCGGCAGATCGGCTGACCGTTCTTCTCGCGCGCCAGCTGGCTGCGGTGGTGCACCAGGAAGCAGCTCATGCAGGTGAACTCATCGGCCTGCTTGGGCAGCACTCGGACGGCCAGTTCCTCGTTGGAGAGGTCCGCGCCGGGGAGCTCCATGCCCTCCGCCGCGTCGAAGTCGTCGACATCGACGCTCGAAGAAGACTTCTCGTTGCGCCGGGCCTTCAGCTCTTCAATGCTGTCGTTGTCGACGTCGTCGTCGGTCTTGCGTGGGGTGTCGTAGTCCGTTGCCATTTTTCGCTCTCCCCCTCTGGGATTTAGCGGTGTCTCAGCGCACGTAACGCGCGAGAGGCCGGACTTGTGCCCGACCTGAGGCGGAGATTTTGCCTCACATCAAGGTCTGTTACTCAATCGACACCCAGCCGCCCACCTGAAGGAGCGATTGGCTGGGATGACGACCGGGACCGTACACGGTCCGGGGGCCGTCTTGCACAAACGCCACCCCGTGTATTTCCCGCCGTTCGAGGGGCGGGAAACCCGGACTTCCCGGGCTTTCCGGCCTCTTTTGGGGTCACTGAACGCACATGGCCCAACACTCGCCAATGTGATCGATCACACAACCCCCTCATCCTCCGCCCCTCGCATTTTCAGCCAACAGCGAACAGCGGGTGAAGGGACTCACAGGGGCAAAGTGACACGCATCACGAGGCCACCACCCTCGCGCGGCGTAGCGGAGATCCGGCCGCCGTGTGCGCGGGCCACGGAGCGCGCGATCGACAGGCCGAGCCCGACACCCTTGTCGCTGCCCGTTCGCTCCGTACGCAGCCGCCTGAAGGGCTCGAAGAGGTTGTCCACCTCGTACGCGGGAACCACGGGACCCGTGTTCGATACGACGAGGATCGCCTGCCCGTGCTGGGACTCGGTGGTGACCTCCACCCAGCCGTCCTCCGGCACGTTGTACCGGACGGCGTTCTGCACCAGGTTGAGGGCGATCCGCTCCAACAGGACGCCGTTGCCCTGGACCACGGCCACGGCCCGCTCGCCGCGGATCTCCACGCCCTTCGCCGCGGCCTCC
This sequence comes from Streptomyces sp. NBC_00597, assembly GCF_041431095.1. Taxonomy (GTDB): domain Bacteria; phylum Actinomycetota; class Actinomycetes; order Streptomycetales; family Streptomycetaceae; genus Streptomyces. The sequence continues at coordinate 155,266 of NZ_CP107757.1, read as the reverse complement.
CCGCGCGCCTGGTCGATGGCCCGCGAGGCCACCTCCGCGAGGTCCACGGGCTTGCGCTCGACTATCTGGTTGTCGCTTCGGGCCAGCAGCAGCAGGCCCTCGACCAACTGCTCGCTGCGCTCGTTGGTGGCCAGCAGCGTCTTGCCGAGCTGCTGGAGCTCGACCGGCGCACCCGGATCCGACAGGTGCACCTCCAGCAGCGTCCGGTTGATCGCCAACGGGGTGCGCAGCTCGTGCGAGGCGTTCGCGACGAACCGTTGCTGGGCCGTGAAGGCCCGCTCCAGCCGGTCGAGCATCTCGTCGAAGGTGTCGGCGAGCTCCTTCAGCTCGTCGTCCGGCCCGTCCAGCTCGATCCGCCGGGTCAGGTCGGAGCCGACCACCCGGCGGGCGGTCCGGGTGATCTTGCCGAGCGGCGAGAGCACCCGGCCGGCCATCGCGTAGCCGAAGGCGAAGGCGATGATGCTGAGGCCGAGCAGGGCCATCAGGGAGCGGCTGAGCAGATCGTCCAGCGCGTGCCTGCGCTGCTCCAGGATGCAGGTGTTGATCGCGGCGTTGAACTGGTCGGGCGTCTGGCCCCGTCCGATCACGCCGGGGCAGGTGCTGGTGACCTGGATGTCCGTGCCGCCCGCAATCTTGAACGGTAGCCCGTTGCCCTCCCGCAGCGCCTGCGCCGCCAGCAGGTAGATGATCGACAGCAGCAGGATGCCGGCGATCAAGAACATACCGCCGTACAGCAGCGTGAGGCGTATGCGGATGGTCGGCCGCAGCCAAGGGAAGGGACCCTCGGGCTGGCCGGGGTCCCAGGTCGGTCTCGGCGGCACCGTGGGTGGTGCCGGGGTCGCCGCCACCCGCGTCAGATCCGGTAGCCGGAGCCGGGCACGGTCACGATGACCGGCGGCTCCCCGAGCTTGCGCCGCAGGGTCATGACCGTCACCCGCACCACGTTCGTGAAGGGGTCGGTGTTCTCGTCCCATGCCTTCTCCAGCAGCTGCTCGGCGGAGACGACGGTGCCCTCGCTCCGCATGAGAACTTCCAGCACCGCGAACTCCTTCGGTGCCAGCTGGACCTCTCTGCCCTCGCGGAACACCTCGCGCCGGTTCGGGTCCAGCTTGATGCCGGCCCGCTCCAGTACGGGGGGCAGCGCGACCGTGGTGCGCCGCCCCAGGGCGCGCACGCGGGCGGTCAGCTCGGTGAACGCGAAGGGCTTGGGCAGGTAGTCGTCCGCACCCAGCTCCAGGCCCTCCACCCGGTCGCTCACATCGCCCGACGCCGTCAGCATCAGCACGCGGGTGGGCATGCCGAGCTCGACGATCTTCCGGCAGACGTCGTCGCCGTGCACGAGGGGGAGGTCCCGGTCGAGCACGACCACGTCGTAGTCGTTCACCCCGACGCGCTCCAGCGCCGCGGCGCCGTCGTACACGACGTCCACGGCCATGGCCTCCCGGCGCAGCCCGGTGGCCACCGCATCGGCGAGCAGCTGCTCGTCCTCGACGACGAGTACGCGCACGTCGTTTCCTTCCATAGAGCCCTGAGGGCACACGTGTGTATTGCGTCGTCCATCCTGCCCGTTTCAGCCGTAAACCGGCTGTAAGGCGCCGCTCAGGGGCCTGCGGGGGGCCGGAAGTGAGGATTCCCTCGCCTCGCGAGGTTTCTGGGCCCAGGGTGCCGGGGAGGACGACACCACACCCCAACCACTCCCTGACGGCGGACTGCCACGTGCCGCCGTCGACCCACGAAGAGGGGGCGAACCCACCATGGACGCATTCACCGCGGGTCTTCTGCAGCGCATCCGGGCCACGCAGACGGACCTCAAGCAGGCCCGTGAGACGGGCGACGACTTCCTCGTGGAAGTGGAGCAGGCGGAACTGGAAGATCTCCAGCGCCTCGCCGCCGAACACGGCGTCGCCGTCTCCGCCTGCTGACCTCTACTCCAGCCCGAACCCCGGCGGCCGCACGCGGCAGCCGGGGTTCCCTCATGCCGGGCCCCGCCGGGGGCGTGTCACGGCCCGTCAGTCGTGCCAGGCCCCGGCCTCGTCCAGCAGCGGCTGGAGCGAGGCGAACACCGCAGGGGTGGCGGCGAGCGCCAGCTCTCCCGAGGCCGGCCGCCCCGGCCGCCCGCCCGTGTGCGCCCCGGCCTCCCGCGCGATCAGCTCGCCCGCGGCCAGGTCCCAGGGGTTGAGCCCGCGCTCGTAGTACGCGTCCAGCCGGCCGGCGGCCACGTCGCTGAGGTCCAGCGCCGCCGATCCGCCGCGCCGGATGTCGCGCACCTTGGGGATCACCCGCTGCGCGACGACCGCCTGCTGCTCCTTGCGCGCCTGGAGGTACGCGAACCCCGTCCCGACCAGCGCCTGGTCGAGCGGCGCGGCCGCCCGGCACGCCAGGCGGACCCCGGCCAGCCAGGCCCCGCCCCCGAGCACCGCGTGGTACGTCTCGCGCCGCATCGGGGCCGCCACGATCCCGACCACGGTCTCGCCCTCGTACTCGGCGGCGATCGACACGCTCCAGCTCGGCAGCCCGTACAGGTAGTTGACGGTGCCGTCGAGCGGGTCCACGACCCAGCGCACCCCGCTGGTCCCGGGGCTGTCCGCGCCCTCCTCGCCCAGCAGCCCGTCCTCGGGTCGCCGCCGCGCGAGGACGGCGGTGATCAGCTTCTCCGCCGCGATGTCCATCTCGGTCACCACGTCGATCGGGCTGCTCTTCGTCGCCGCGACCGCGAGATCGGCCGGGCGTCCGTCCCGCAGCAGCTCACCGGCCTGCCGGGCGGCGTCCAGACCCACGTCCAGCAGTTCGGCCTTCAGCTCTTCGGAGATCACGGTCCGCCCTTCCTAGGCGTACGGGCTGTCGGCGCCCGCGGCCGCGGGCCGGGGCGCGCGCGCCGGGCAGCAGCCCACCGCGCACAGGTCGTGGCTGGGCCCGAGCAGGCCCAGCGCGCAGCGCTGCGCCGGCTCGCCCCGCTCCGCGGCGGCGCGCTCCAGCACCAGTTCCCGGACCGCGGCCGCGAACCGCGGGTCGGCGCCGACCGTCGCCGACCGGGCGACCGGCAGACCCAATTCCGCGGCCTTCGCGGTCGCTTCGGTGTCGAGGTCGTACAGGACCTCCATGTGGTCCGAGACGAACCCGATCGGCACCATCACCACCGCGGGCGCCCCGGCGCCGTGCAGCGCCTCCAGGTGGTCGCAGATGTCCGGCTCCAGCCAGGGGATGTGCGGGGCGCCGCTGCGCGACTGGTAGACGAGCTCCCAGGGCAGTTCCGTGCCCGTCTCGGCCCGTACCGCGTCCGCGATCACCTGCGCGACGTCCAGGTGCTGCTTGACGTACGCGCCGCCCTCGCCGTCGGCGGTGTGCTCCCCGACCGGGCCGGACGTGTCCGCGGCCGCGGTGGGGATCGAATGCGTGGTGAAGGCCAGGTGAGCGCCGGCGCGCACCTGCGCAGGCAGCGACTCCAGCGCGGCGAGCACCCCGTCGATCATGGGCTGCACGAAGCCGGGGTGGTTGAAGTAGTGCCGCAGCTTGTCCACCTGCGGCAGCTCGGCGACGCCCTCCCCCTCCAGCGCCGCGAGCGCGTCCGCGAGGTTCTCGCGGTACTGGCGGCAGCCCGAGTACGAGGCGTAGGCGCTGGTCGCGAGCACCGCGATCCGGCGGCGCCCGTCGGCGGCCATCTCCCGCATCACGTCGGTGAGGTACGGGGCCCAGTTCCGGTTGCCCCAGTACACGGGCAGGTCCAGCCCGTGCTCCGCGAAGTCCTTGCGCAGGGCGTCCAGCAGCTCGCGGTTCTGCCCGTTGATCGGGCTGACCCCGCCGAAGCCGAAGTAGTGCTGCCCGACCTCCTTGAGGCGCTCGCGCGGAATGCCGCGGCCGCGCGTGACGTTCTCCAGGAACGGCACGACGTCATCGGGTCCTTCGGGTCCGCCGAAAGAGAGCAGCAGGAGGGCGTCGTAGGGGGCGGCGAGGCCTTCGGCCGGGGGCGAGGCGGCGGCGCGGAGCTGGTCTGACATGTTTCGAATCCTGCCACCCTGCGTGCACGCGGGAGAACAGGCCGGTCCGCATACCGGGACGCACCACAGGTAAGGTGACCCTAACTTTCACTGCTCGAAAGATGATCGGTGTCGAACCTTCCCCGTGCGGACGCCTCGTCGGCGGTCGTAACCTGTACGGGCCAATGAAGTCCCTTACGGAGAGACCTTGCCCAGTCCCTACCGCGCGATCTTCGCGGCCCCCGGCACCAAGGCCTTCAGCGCCGCAGGCCTGATAGGCCGGCTGCCGATATCCATGGTGGGCGTCGGCATCCTCACGATGATCTCCGAGATCACCGGGCGCTACGCGATGGCCAGCGCCCTCACCGGCACCCTGGCCCTGGCCGCCGCCTTCGTCGGCCCCCAGGTGTCCCGCCTGGTGGACCAGTACGGGCAGCGGCGGGTGCTGCGCCCCGCGACCCTGATCTCCGTCACCTCCGTCACCGCCCTGGTGCTGGCAGCGGCGAACGGACTCCCCGACTGGACCCTCTTCGTCTTCGCGGCCGTCGCCGGCTGCGTGCCGAGCGTCGGCTCGATGGTCCGCGCCCGCTGGACCGTGCTCTACCGCGACGCCCCGCGCGAACTGCACACCGCGTACTCCTTCGAGTCCGTGGTGGACGAGGTCTGCTTCATCTTCGGCCCGATCCTGGCCATCGGCCTGTCCACCACCTGGTTCCCCGAGGCCGGTCCGGTGATCGCGGCCGTCTGTCTGCTCGTCGGCGTCTGGCTGCTCACCGCCCAGCGCTCCACCGAGCCGGCGCCGCACCCGCGCAGCGAGGACGGCGACCGGACCTCCGCCCTGCGCTCCCCCGGCCTCCAGGTGCTGACGGCCACCTTCGTGGCGACCGGCGCCATCTTCGGATCCATCGACGTCTCCACCCTGGCCTTCGCCGAGGAGCAGGGCCACAAGGCCGCCGCCAGCTACATCCTGGCCATCTGGGCGGCCGGATCCTGCCTGGCCGGCATCGTCTTCGGCCTGCTCCACCTCAAGGGCAGAACAGAACGCAGGTGGGTACTGGGCATCTGCGCCATGGCCGTGAGTATGATCCCCCTCCTACTGGCCGGGAACCTTCCGTTTCTGGCCGTGGCGCTCTTCGTCTCGGGCCTCGCCATCGCTCCCACGATGATCACCACGATGGCCCTGATCGAAGCGCACGTACCGCGCGCGAAGCTCACCGAGGGCATGACCTGGATCACCACCGGCCTCGCCGTCGGTGTAGCGGTCGGCTCCTCCGTGACCGGTCTGGTCATCGACGCGGCCGGCGCCCAGCGCGGGTACGTCGTCTCGATCTCCTCGGGGGTCGCCGCGGCGGCGGTCGCGTTCGCGGGTTACCGCCGGCTGACGAGGCCGGCGCAAGGGGAGGAGCCCTCTAGCGATGGGGACGGCGACAGCAGCAGGCAAGAGCGGGCCGGGGACACGGGCCGCGTGGCATAACTGGGCGGGCAACGTCACGGCAGCACCCGCCCGGGTGGTGACTCCGTCCTCGGTCGGGGAGCTCCAGGAGGCGGTGCGGCGGGCCGCCGGGGACGGGCTGAGGGTGAAGGCCGTCGGCACCGGTCACTCCTTCACCGCGGCCGCCGCGACGGACGGGGTGCTCGTACGCCCGCAGGCGCTGGCCGGCATCAAGGAGATCGACCGGGCCGCCGGCACCGTCACGGTGGCGGCCGGCACGGTGCTCAAGGACCTCAACGCGGCCCTGGCCCGCGAGGGCCTGTCTCTCACCAACATGGGCGACATCATGGAGCAGACGGTCTCGGGCGCCACCAGCACCGGAACCCACGGCACCGGCCGCGACTCCGCCTCCATAGCCGCCCAGATCCGCGGCCTGGAACTGGTCACGGCGGACGGCCGGCTGCTCACCTGCTCCGAGAAGGAGAATCCGGAGGTCTTCGCGGCCGCCCGGATCGGCATCGGCGCCCTCGGCATCGTCACCGCGATCACCTTCGCCGTAGAGCCGATCTTCTTCCTGACCGCCCGTGAGGAGCCCATGGGCTTCGACCGGGTGACCGCCGAGTTCGACCAGCACTTCGCGGAGAACGAGCACTTCGAGTTCTACTGGTTCCCTCACACCGGCAACTGCAACACCAAGCGCAACAACCGCAGCCAGGGCCCCGCCGCCCCGCCCGGAGCCGTGAGCGCCTGGATCGAGGACGAACTGCTGTCCAACGGCGTCTTCCAGGCCGTCAACTCCCTCGGCCGCGCGGTCCCGGCGACCATCCCCTCCATCGCCCGGGTCGCCAGCCGCGCGCTGTCCGCGCGCACCTACACGGACATCCCGTACAAGGTGTTCACCAGCCCGCGCCGGGTGCGGTTCGTGGAGATGGAGTACGCGCTCCCGCGCGAGCAGGTGGTCGAGGCACTGCGGGAGCTCAAGGCGATGGTCGACCGCTCCGGGCTGCGGATCAGCTTCCCGGTGGAGGTGCGGACGGCTCCGGCGGACGACATCGCGCTGTCCACGGCCTCGGGGCGGGACACCGCGTACATCGCGGTGCACATGTACAAGGGCACCCCGTACCAGGCCTACTTCACGGCCGCCGAGCGGATCTTCACCACGCACGGCGGACGGCCGCACTGGGGCAAGGTGCACACGCGGGACGCGGAGTACTTCGCCCGGGTCTACCCGCGCTTCGGCGAGTTCACCGCGCTACGGGACCGGCTGGACCCGGACCGACTGTTCGGCAACGACTACCTGCGGCGGGTCCTGGGCGAATAGCCCCCGCTCACGGCGCGCCCTGCCGCCCTCCTCCGCTCGGGGTCGGCGTGGGAGTGGGCGTCGGGGTGGAGGTGGGGGTGGGCTTCGGGCTCGACGTCGGCGGACGTGGACTCGGACTCGACGCCGACGCTCCGGAGTCCGAGGAGTTCGCGGAGTCCCCGGTGCCCGGGTCGGGAGAGGCCGCGGCCGACGCGTCGGGGCTCGGGCCCCGGCCGCCGTGCTCGCCCGAGGGGCTCGGGGAACTCCCGGACCCGGGCGTCCTCCCGCCGCGCCTCCCGTCGACGCCGGGCTGATCGCCGGGGTCGGCGGGCCGCTCGTCGCCCGCCTTGCGCGTGCCGCCGGACCAGATCGTTGCGCCGCCCCGGCTGATCGCCGTGCCGGAGAAGGCCTCGTACGCACCGAGGCCGCCGAGCGCGATGGCGAAGGCCGCGACCGAGGCCACCGCGGTCCGCTTCCAGCCCCGTACGCGGGTGCCGTGCACGGTGGCCTCGCCGAACTCCCCGGACGGCGGAACCGCGCGGAGCAGCGGGGTGCCGTCGGGCGCCTCCTCCTCGGCGGACAGCGGGACCCGGCGGGCCCCGGGGCGGGCGCTCTCGCGCAGCTGGTCGCCGGTGCGCTTGAAGAAGTGCTGGATGACGGGGCCGCCCGCGGTGGCGACCACGCTCACCACGCCGGCGCCGAGGATGGTCCCGTAGACGCCCAGCTTCGAGGCGAGCAGGGCCGCCGCGACGGTGGCGAGGGAAGAGCCCGCGATCTGGGCCACGCTCAGATCGAGCTTGTTCGTCTCCGTTCCGAACGCCGGTTCGACCTCCTGCGTGGCCTTCTGACCCATCCTCATCCCCATGTGTGTGCTGCCCGTCGCGACCTCTCGCGACCTCTCGCGCTTCACCGCTCTCAGGAGTTACTGACCATTGAGCGAAACAGATGGTTCCGTTTCTGGGGATTCTGTGAAGCAAGACACCCGAAAACAGGTGCGGTCGCAGGTCCGGCCCGATTTGGGGCAGCCCAACTCCCGCCGCCCACGACAAGTTCGGCGGCGCGGCGGTCCACCCAGGTGGCCCGAATGGAGTACTGTGGCGAGCCCTGGGGCCGTCCTTCCTTCTGGATGTCCGGACTCGGGAGAGGGGGCCGGCTGATGGAGAAACGGCACTCAAGACCGGTGATGCCGCGGTATTGCACGGATTCCTGATGCGCACAGTAATCGTTCGGTCACTGTGTGTGCCCAACAGGTAACCGTGCCATAACGGCGATCAAGGGCGCATGCCCGACACGCCGGTTGAACTCGGCAAGGTTGTGGCAGGCTGCACCCGGGCAGGCCACACTCGACTAGCGGAAGCAGCGACGCACGTGACGTCGGCAGGCACCACCCGGGAGGTCCCCATGCCCGAACTGCGTGTCGTGGCCGTCTCAAATGACGGCACACGACTGGTGCTCAAGGCTGCGGACAGCACGGAGTACACGCTTGCGATCGACGAGCGGCTGCGGGCTGCCGTGCGCAACGACCGCGCGCGCCTGAACCAGATCGAGATCGAGGTGGAGAGCCACCTCCGCCCCCGCGACATCCAGGCCCGCATACGGGCCGGCGCCTCCGCTGAGGAGGTCGCTCAACTCGCCGGCATCCCCGTCGACCGCGTACGCCGCTTCGAGGGCCCGGTGCTGGCCGAGCGCGCGTTCATGGCGGAGCGGGCCCGCAAGACGCCCGTGCGCCGCCCCGGCGAGAACACCGGACCCCAGCTCGGCGAGGCCGTGCAGGAGCGGCTGCTGCTGCGCGGGGCCGACAAGGAATCCGTCCAGTGGGACTCCTGGCGCCGCGACGACGGCACCTGGGAGGTCCTCCTCGTCTACCGGGTCGCGGGCGAACCGCACTCGGCGAGCTGGACGTACGACCCGCCGCGCCGGCTGGTCGTGGCCGTGGACGACGAGGCCCGCTCCCTGATCGGCGAGACGGACGACCTGCCCGCGACGCCGGAGCCGAGCTTCCCGTTCGTGCCGAGGATCGCGCGGCTGCCGCGGGACCGGCCGCTGGACCGCGCCCTGGACCGCCAGCTGGAGCGAACCGCCAACCACGCGGCACCGGAACCGGAGGAGGAGCGGGACACCCTGACGAGCCTGCTGGAAGCGGTACCGAGCTTCCGCGGCGACCTGGTGGTCCCGGAACGCCCCGAACCCCCGGTGGAGGAACCGGAGGCGGAGGAGCCCCCGGCCGCCTCGGCGAGCGCGGGCGCGGGCTCCGCGTACGCGGACGTCCTGATGCCGCGCACGGTGGCGGGCCACCGCGACCGCCTGACGGGCACCACGGACCGCCAGGCGGAGGCCGACGGCGTCCGCCCGGGCCGCCGCGCAGCGGTCCCCAGCTGGGACGAAATCGTCTTCGGCACCCGCCGCAAGAAGCAGGAGTAGTCCCGCCCCGCCCTGCCCCACCGGGCGAACCCGGGGCCCCGGGGCCCCGGGGCCCGGCCCCAGCATGCGTCCGGTGCACTCGGCGGGGGGACCGGGGCGCGGGTCCGGGGCGGAGCGCCCGGGACCGTGGGCTACTGGGGAGCCGGGCCCGTGGCGACCGGGCGGGCCGGGTCCGAGGACCACTCCGACCAGCTGCCCGCGTACAGGGCCGCCGGAACACCCGCCACCTCCAGCGCGAGCACCTCGTGCGCCCCGGAAACCCCCGATCCGCAGTACACCCCCACCGGCTCTTCGCCCGAAACGCCCAGCCCCGCGAACCTCGCCCGCAGTGCGTCAGCAGCGAGGAACCGCCCGTCCGCGCCCACGTTCTCGCTCGTCGGCGCCGACACCGCTCCCGGGATGTGTCCGCCGACCCGGTCGATCGGCTCGACCTCACCGCGGTACCGCTCCCCCGCCCGCGCGTCCAGCAGGATCCCGCTGCGCGCGAGTCCCGCCGCGGCGTCCGCGTCGAGCAGGCCCACCGCCCCCGCGTTTGGCTTGAAATCGCCCTCTTCCACCGTCACCGCGTCGGCGGACAGCGACCCGCCCGAAACCGTCCATGCGGCGAGGCCCCCGTCCAGTACTCGCACGTCCGTGTGACCCGTCCAGCGCAACAGCCACCACGCCCGGGCGGCGCCCCAGCCCAGACCGCCGTCGTACACGACCACGGGAGCGTCCATCGAGACCCCGGCCCTGCGCATCACCGCCCCGAACTCCTCCGGGTGCGGCAGCGGGTGCCGCCCGCCCGCTCCCGGCGGACCTGCCAGTTCGCCGTCCAGGTCCACGTACACCGCCCCCGGCAGGTGGCCGGCCTCGTACGCGGACCGCAGGTTCGGCCCGCCCAGTTGCCAGCGGACGTCGAGCAGCACGGGCGGCCGGGGCCCGGCCAGCTCGTCCCTCAGTTCGGACGCGGAGAGGATCGCGGAGTTCGCGCGATGCGCAGGGTTCGCAGTCATACGGCCCATCTTCCTCCCCGCTCGACGGCCGCCGTAACGAGCCCGACATCGACAGGCCGCCCCGATTCGGTCATCTCTGCACGCATCGGCGAAACCCGGCCGGTCGGGGCGCGCCGGACCCGCTGGAGTGGAAGCATCTGGTCCGGGACGAGCGACGACGGAGGAGACGGCTGACATGACCGAGGCACCGGAAGCAACGCGGCGCCCACCCGGCACACCGTGCTGGTCCAGTCTGATGGTGCACGGTCTCGGGAGCACCGAGGCCTTCTACACCGACCTGTTCGGCTGGGAGTACGAGCCGGGCCCCCAGCCCTTCGGCCCGTACGTCCGCGCCCTCCTCGACGGCCAAGAGGTGGCCGGAATCGGCGAGATGCCGCCGGACCGGCTTCTTCCGGTGGCCTGGACCACGTACTTCGCCACCGACGACGCCGACTCGACGGCCGAGACGATCCGTTCGTGCGGCGGAACGGTCGCGGTGGGCCCGCTGGACGCGGGCGGCGAAGGACGCGTGGCGATCTGTTCCGACCCGCTGGGCGCGATCTTCGGGATCTGGCAGGCCGAGGAGCACATCGGGACCCGGCTGTCCGGCGTCCCCGGCACCCCGGTCTGGAACGAGCTCCTCACGCAGGACACGTCGACCGTCGGCAAGTTCTACGCGCACGTCTTCGGCCACGAGGCCGAGACGCACGCCACGGCCCCCGCCGACTTCGACTACGTGACGCTGCTGCTGGACGGGCGGCCGGTCGCCGCGGTGCACGGGGTCGGGCGCTCGCTCCCCCATGACCGCGGCCCTCACTGGATGACGTACTTCCAGGTCGAGGACGCCGACACGGCCGCGGCCCGGGTCCACCGGCTCGGCGGGCGCGTCGTCCAGCCGCCCCGCGAGGGGCTGACCGGCAGGGTGGCCACGGTCACCGACCCGGAGGGCTCGGTGTTCGCCCTCGTGGAACCGCGTCCCGGGAACGGCACCCGTTGACCGCGGCCCGGCCGGCCCCTCAGGCGGGGTTGACCGGGAGGACGTCCGGGGAGAGGGCTGCGGCGTGCGCCGCGGCGCTCGTCATGCGGCGGCGGTGGTGGCGGCGGCACAGCACCTCGTAACCGACCTCCTCCGGGGAGCGGTTGACGTCGCCGACGACGACCTGCTCGCCCTCCACGACCATCTCGCCGCCCACCGAGCGGGCGTTGTGGGTGGCGCGGGCGCCGCACCAGCACATCGCCTCCACCTGGAGGGTCTCGATCCGGTCCGCCAGTTCGATGAGCCGCTGCGAGCCGGGGAACAGCTTGGTGCGGAAGTCCGTGGTGATGCCGAACGCGAAGACGTCCAGGTCCAGGTCGTCCACGATGCGGGCCAGTTGGTCGATCTGCTCGGGGGCGAGGAACTGCGCCTCGTCCACGATGACGTAGTCGACCTTTTCGCCCTTCGACATCTGACCCACCAGGTACCCGTACTGCAGGCCCCGCGCCGACCGGTTGTGGCCGATCTGGAGCGCCAACGTCCTTTTACTGGGGTATCCACCATGTGTAAGGAGCGCCCCTACGTCACCGCCCCCACCGACCGTGACCTCGGCTCGCCGCACCGACTTGGCAGTGATCCCCAGTTCCTTCGCGACAGAGCTGCCGGTCCGTCCGCTGGACCGCACGAGCTCGACCGCGTCCCACTTGAACCGCCGAGAATACCGGGCAACACCCTCCAGACCTACGGTGCTGGCGCCTCCGCAGCGCCGCACCCGCACCGACCTCAGCTGGGGTTCGCACGCTCCCATGCTTCGCGGATGTCTGCGGGAATCCGGCCTCGGAAGGGGACCTGGTAGCCGTTAGCGCGTGCCCATTTGCGGATGGTGTCGAGGTCGACGGGCGGCCTGGCGGCCGTTGGCGGCATGGGCTGGTAGCCGGTGGGTACGGAGGGGACGAAGGCGGTGTGCCCTTCCAGAAGGTCGTCGGGGAATTGGGGAACGCTCGTCTGCCCGCTGAGGACTCTGGTGAGGAACTCGGTCAGGCTTCCGTCGAAGGTGAACCAGCGTGGCCCGCGGGCTTCGTTGACGGCGATCCGCCAGGTGTCGGGGGCGTCCTGGGGGTCGGTGATCCAGAACAGGTACTCGCCGTTGTCGGTGCCGCCGATGGCGAACAGGTGCTGCGGGTCGTACGGGACCGGGTGCGTTCCCTGGTCGTAGTCCCGCTGGAGGTGGGACCGGATCCGGGCAGGCATGGGACCGGTGATGTCGACGTACTCGGTGACGCCGGCGGGGTGATAGAGGTGCAGGTAGTCGTAGAAGGCCCCCGGACCGTAGGTGGCGGCGAGCTGCTTGTAGTCCTGCGGAAGCCGCATGCCCAGTGTGGCTTCCACTGTGTCCCAGTCGATCGCGGGGATGGGGCCGGACGGGGGCGGACAAAGCTGAACGAGCAGGTTGATGTCGGTCACTGGATTCCTCGGCGGCGGCGTCGCTGCTGGTCGGCATGGTCGGGATTCTCGAGGTCGGCGCGGAGACGGAAGCTGTCGCTCCCATCGGCTTCCATCGTGATCCACTTGGGTACGGAATCCTTGCGGTCGTCCGTGTATTCAAGGTAAACGCTGTACTGGACGATCTCCCCTTGGACGCCGGCAGCGGGGTTGCCCTTCACGGCGTTGTAGATCGACTGCTCCAGGTCCCGCATGTCGGGTGAGTTGGTGGGGTCTTGGGTGATGCAGAACAGGTTGTCCAAGTGCTTTCCGGTTCCGCCGAGCATATTGGCCAGCATGTGGCCCCGCGCCTGGTTGTAATCCGTTCCGTGGAGGAAGCCCGGTGGCTTGAGCCACTTCGCCGCATCGGTGCCCTCGTCGAGCATGTCCCGGGTGATGGTCGCGTGCATCTCGTAGGGACGGCCATGCTCGTCCCGTACGAACACGACCTTCCCGCCCCAGGTGTGATCGGGCTCGCATCCGGCCAGCCCCAGGGGGTCGGCCAGGCTGAAGGGGTTCGGGACGTAGCCGTAGTGGTTGGCTGCCGGAGCCAGACCGAGAGGGTCGGGCGTGATGTACCGGCCGAGGTCCGGGTCGTAGTAGCGGTTGAAGTTGTAGTGGAGGCCTGTCTCCGCGTCGAAGTACTGCCCGGGGTAGCGCAGCGGAGTGTAGGCGGTGCTCCCTCGATCCCACTGGGTGGCGCCCCACGCCGTACTGCGTGTACGCCAGCTGATCTGGCCGTCAGCGGAGACCAGCTCACTGGGACTGCCCGCGAGGTCAGTGACGATCGCGAAGAACCGGCGGTCGATCTGCAGCTGTTCGGGGTCGAACTTGGACTCGCGCTGCGCCAGTGGGCGCAGTCCTACGTAGTCCCAGACGAGGGCCGTGGCGCCCGTGCGTTCCTCTGCGAGCTGCGAGCCGTCCCAGCAGTACGAGGTTTCCTCGGTGAGGTGGCCGTCGCTGTTCCGGTGCTGCTTGGCGATACGTCGGCCAAGGGCGTCATAGAGATAGCGCCATGTGGTGCCGCCCGGCGCGGTGGCGTGGGTGAGACGGTCTTCGGCGTTCCACTGGAAGTGCCAGGTGAGCGTCTTGCCGCTGAGCGTGCGCGTCTCGCGGCGGATCATCCGGCCCTGGGCGTCGTACCTGTAGTGGGTACGGCCGGCGCGGGTGATGCGGGTGCCTTCGTAGTCACGTGCGCCCATGCTGTCCTGTCCGGGCGCGGCAGCGGGAAGAGTGTTGTGGGTCTGGTCACCGGCCGTGTTGTACGCGTATTGCTCGCGCCACCCTCGTGCCTCGACGGCTGTGATCCGACTGCCCGAGTCGAGCGTGTACGCACGGTGGCCGGCCAGGCTGTCATCGACCGCTGTGGGCGCTCCGTCGAACTGGTAGGTGAAGGACCGGCCCATGACTTCGGAGTCCGCCATGTGCAGTGACTGGTGGGTCAGGCGGCCCACCGAGTCCCAGGCGTGGTGAAGGGTGAGGGAGCCGTCCAGGGTGCGGGTTGTTTCGCGCCCGAGCGCGTCGCGGCGGAACCGGAACGTGTGCTCGCCGGTCGTGTAGGCGGCGAGACCCTGTGAGGCGTACTCGAGGTGGCTCTCGGAACCTGAGGGGGTACGCCGGTGAGTGCGGCGCCCGAGGGCGTCGTACGCCAGGGTGAGGGTGCGACCGTTGACGGTTTCCGTGATGACCCGGCCTGCGGCGTCCCGTTCCAGGGTGATGCGGGCGTGGGGGTTGTTGATCTCGGAGACGTGGCCCGCTTCGGTATGAGTGAACGTAGAGACGGATCCGTCGTCGTGCAGGATCCGGATGACCCGGCCGAGGGCGTCACGTTCAAAGGTCAGGCTTTGGCCTGCGGGGTTGGTACGGCGGGTCAGGCGGCCCAGGGCGTCGTGCTCGTAGGTGAGAGTGCGGCCGTCGAAGTCCGTCTCGGCCACGAGTCGGCCGGCCGCGTCGTAGCCGTACTCCCACTCCAGGCCCTGTGCGTTGGTGACCTTCGTCAGCCGCAGCTCTGTGTCGTGGGTGTACTCGTAGCGGCCTCCGTCCCCTGCGGTGGTCATGGCGGCACAGTCGAAGTGGGTGACGGCGTGCGAGCTGGTACGGCCCATGCGGTCGGTGTAGGAGAGGAGGTTCCCTTCCCCGTCCCACTCCCACTCCTCCCGGGAGCCGTCGGGCAGCTCACGCCATGCGGGCTTACCCTCGATGGTCCACGCCTGGCGCAGGAGCGAGCCTTCCGCATCCGTGGCGGACGTGATCCGGCCGAAGGAATCCCGGCTCAGGGTGGTGGTTGCGCCATTAGGAGCGACGAGCAGGAGTGGCAGGCCCGCCTCGTTCGTCGTTATGCGGGTGACATCGCCGACGGCGTTGCGCATGGAGGTCAGGTGGCCGCGGCTGGTGAACTCGTACTCCGTGCGCGCACCTGCCGCGTCGACCGTGGCCGTGAGGTTGCCTTGGGCGTCGTAGGCGAAGTGCTGCCGGACCCCGCCGCGTTCGGTGACCTCCGTGGGCAGGTACAGGTCGTTGTATGAGGCGGTGGTGCGTACGCCGTCTGGCGAGATCAGGGCGACGAGACTTCCCTGGCTGTCACGCTCGCATCGGGTGACGCCGCCCAGGGCGTCGGTCCGCGAGAGCAGCCGATCGGCTACGTCGAATTCGAAATGAGTAGTGGCTCCGAGAGGATCGGTCTCCGCGACGACCTGGAAGGAGTCATTGATGTGGAAGACCGTGGTAGCTCCGGTGGAGTCGGTGTAGCGAGTGACGTGGTGACCGGTCTCGGGATGTATGTCGTCGTAGGAGAACGACGAGGAGAGGAAGCCTTCGGGCCCCACGGTCTCGGTAACCCGGCCGGCGCTGTCGTAAAGGTACCGGTAGGTGGAGTTATTGCGGTCGGTCCACGACGTGACGCGATCGCAGGCGTCGTAGGTCATCCGTAGCGGAAAACCGGAGGAGTTAGTGATGGCGTCCAGGTTCCCGCGCGCGTCGTAGCCGTACGTGCGGACCTCGGCCCAACCCTCCGGTGTGCGCAGTTTCAGGGCCTGTATTCGGCCGGTGCCCGAGGTCAGCTGAACTGTGTAACCGCCGTCGTGACTGACCGTGGTGGGTGTCCCGTCCGGCAGGCGGGTGAACGTGATGCGGTTCTGGTTGCGGTCCTCGATTGCGCTCAGCCAGAACGCGGAGGAGGCACGGTAGGGGCTGCCGCTGAAGCAGCGGGTCAGCCCGGTGCGCGAGTCGGTGATCGCATACGTGGTCTCGTCCCCGTACTCGCCGTCGTGCGCCAGCGGCAGCTGAGGCCCCTCCAGCGGCAGGACGGCTTCGCCTCCCGGCCGTGGGAGGGCGGGGTAGACGAGGAGTGAACCGTCCTCGCGGGCCCACACGGCACCGACGCCCGACGGGTCGAGCTCGATGCGCTCGTCCAGCGTGGAGGCCCAGCTGCGGCCGAACCAGTGGCCGTAGCGATAGCCGGAGGCGTGGGTCCGGGTGAGGACCAGCGGCAGCACGCCGGGCAGCGAGAGGTCCGCGTGCGGCAACAGCATCTCGCCGGTGGCGACATCGACGGGGTCGGTCGCGCAGTGCGTCTTGGATGTCGGGATGGCGTTGCGCCTTGCTTCGTCCTTCGCACCATGCAGGGCATCAGGCTTGGTGCGCACGCCCGCGTCGCCCTTGCGATGATCCACCCCGCCCGGTCCGCTCTTGCGGTTATCGCCCCCGCCGGAACCATTCTTCTTCAGGCGGTTAAAGCTGTCGTGGATGGCGTCGTCGTTCTTCTTGTGGTCGGTGGATATCTTCTTGACGGCTTTGGGGAGGGTGGTGCCGACGTGGTCGCCCATGGCCTTGGTGGCTTTGACGAGGGCTGCCATGGCCTTGTCGGCGACGGGGTCGATGGCCCGGGCTATGGAGTCGCGGCCGCGGGTGCGGCCGTGGTGGGACTTGGCCTTGGTCAGGTGCATTGTCGTCTTGCCGTGGATGTTGGTGCTAACGGAGTTGAGGCTGGTGCCGGCGCGGGCGTGCTCGGAGTGCTCGATGTGGAGGTCAGTCAGGCCGGTGCCGGCGCCACCGCCCCCGGCAACGCCTGCGGAAGCGAGGTGGAGGGCTTCCTTGCCGGACTTCACGCCGTCGTCGAAGCCGGCCTTGCCCGCCTGCTTGGTCTGGTCGAGGTCGACGCCGTCCTGGAATCCGAGGGCCATCGAGCCGAGCTGGACGACGAGGTCGGCGGCCATGCCTTCCAGGGCGGCGACGGCTGGCTCGGTCATCGCGGAGACGATGTAGCCGACGGCTTCCTCGACACACTCCTTGATCAGGCGCTTGACGACCTCCTGCGTCGCGCGCATCGCGGCCGCGCCGAAGAGTGCGGAGAGGCCTGCGGTGACGGGGATCAGGGAGAGCGCGATGCCAGCCTCGGCGGCGAGGTAGCCGAGCTGGACCAGAGCCGCGTACTTCATGGCCTCGACGGCGTCGGCTGCCATGTCCATCGCCCCGGCGATAGTGCGGGCCGCATCCGCGATGTCCCTGAAGTGCTTGGTCTTGACCGTGTTCCAGTGCTGGTTGAGGGCCTCTATCGATTCGCCTTTGCTGGCGGAGAGGAGGCGCTCGACGTGGTTGTTGGCGAGCTGGCCGTCGTCAAGGAGGTCCTCGGCGAAGTCGCGGAGCGAGTCGGCCATGGCCCGGTATGCGTCCTCGTCCACATTCGGCCAGGCCACACCGATCAAGTCCAGCAGTGTGTCAGCCCAGTCAGGCACCGTGACAGCCACGCGACCCCATCCCCCGTGAACCAAAACCGATCAAATGGTCGAACAGTCCTACCAGGCAATTGATCTGATGGGTAATCTGCACCCGCAAATTCGGACAGCCAGAGAAGGGGCCGCATCCGCCGTCGCGTAGGCGAGGGGAAGATTCACCCCTGCGGGGTGTCCGAACACACGACAGCGCGGGCCACCACCGCGTGGTGGCCCGCGCTGGGGCCGGTCCGAGAGCTGGTGCTAGAGCCTGTGTGATGTCGTGATCAGTTCCTGAGTTCTGTCCTCTCCGCGGGGTGGAATCCGGTAGGACTGCGGTCGTGACGCGTAGGCAACTCACCCATGCTTAGTGGAAGTTCATCGAGCCGTTTCTGCCGATCGGTAGGTACGGCCCGTACCCGGAGCGGTTGCGGGAGCAGTTCGAGGGTGTGATCTGGCGGTTCCGGTCCAGTGGTCAGTGGCGGGAGATGCCTGCCGAGTTCGGTCCCTGGGCCACCGTCTATGGACGTTTCCGCGTCTGGCGGGACGCTGGTGTCTTCACCGCTTTGCTGGAAGGCCTGATCGCGGAGGGGCCCGGACGGGAAGAAGTGACTTGTCGCTGGTCAGCGTGGATTCCACAACGGTCCGCGCTCACCGCGACGCGGCGGGCATGCGCGTCAGCAAGCACCTCATGGAGGCCCTGGAAGAAGCCGCGCAGGAGCAGGAAACGGCCCGGCAAAAAGGGGCGGACCGGAGGAACAGAACGGACAGGCCGAGCGCCGGCGGGTCCGGCGCAGACGCAAGCTCTGCCTGAGGGAAGCCCTGCCTCGGCAGGTGCCGGGGCGGCCTGACCAGCAAGATGCACCTCGCCGAGGACCGCAGGTGCCGTCCGCTCGCGCTGGTTTTGACCGCCGGACAGGCCGGAGACAGCCCGCAGTTGATTCCCGTGCTCGCGAGGGTGAGAGTTCGCCTGCCTGTCGGCCGCCCCTGTACCAGGCCCGGCGCGGTCGCCGCCGACAAGGCCTACTCGTCCCGCGGCAACCGCGCCTACCTGTGCAAACGCGGTATCAAGGACGTCATCCCGGAAAAGCGGGACCAGGCCGCCCACCGGAAGAAGAAGGGCGCACGAGGCGGCCGACCCGTCAGCCACGACGCCGACCTCTACAAGGAACGGAACACGGTCGAACGCCTGATCAACAAGCTGAAGGCCTGGCGAGGCATCGCCACCCGCTACGACAAGCCACCCGAAAGCTACCTCGCCGGCCTCCACCTCCGCGCCGCAATGATCTGGATCGACGACCTGATCAAGACCGCCGAATGATCACGACATCACACAGGCCCTAGGGGGAACACCCCCGCTATCCCTGGCCTGGCAGACCCTGGCCGACGGACTGATGACCCAGCGGCTGTACCTGCACCTCGACGAGTGGCGCTCGGGCGTCGCCGCAGGTGGCCGTCTCGCCGACATCAAGGCCATCGGTCCCGCGCACCTGGCCGGCCGTCCCCGCCTGCAGCCCTCCACCGAGGCACCAGATCAGCCGCGCAGCGGCGCGGCAACTCGGACCACAGGGCCTCCACCTCATCGAGGAGGCCCGCTCCTGGTCGTACCGGCTCACGCCCAAAGGCAACGTCACACTCGAGCACCTCGGACACGCGTCTTCGGCAGATGGGTCGCCATTTCGATAAGCAGGGCGTCTCCGCACGTCTCTGGGGTTGCAACGCGACCAGCCCTTGATTGCGGCTCCTGCCGAGGACTCGAACCTACGGCCAAAGGCGTCCGCGCACGATCACTGGAGCCAGGAGCAGGCCCTCAAACCATGAATCAGCCGGAAGCGACCGGCAGTACGTCCGGCGACAGCGAACCCGTCCGCGACGCGGCACTCGTCATCCGCCGACGGTGATGGCGTCGGCACAGCACCTCGTACCCCACCTCGGCCGCCGACCGGGCCACGTCCCCCACCACGACCTGCTCGCCCTCGACGACCATCTCCCCGCCCACCGTGCGAGCGTTGTGAGTGGCCCGCGCCCCGCACCAGCACATCGCCTCGACCTGCAGGGTCTCCACGCGGTCGGCGAGCTCAATCAGCCGCTGGGAGCCGGGGAACAGCTTCGTACGGAAGTCGGTCGTGATGCCGAACGCGAAGACATCCAGGTCCAGGTCGTCGACGATCCGGGCCAACTGGTCGATCTGATCGGGAGCAAGGAACTGGGCCTCGTCCACGATCACGTAGTCGACCTTGCCGCCCCGCGACAGCTGCTCCACCACGTACCCATAGAGGTCGAGGCCCGGCTCCGCCTCCACCGCATCGGTCACCAGCCCCAGACGTGACGAGAGCTTTCCCTCGCCCGCACGGTCGTCGCGTGTGAAGATCAGCCCCTGCAGCCCGCGCGCCGATCGATTATGTTCGATTTGAAGCGCCAAAGTTGACTTCCCACAGTCCATCGTTCCGGAGAAGAAGGCAAGTTCGGACATCAGGAGAGCGGGACCTTTCGGATCAAGCGGAGACGGCTGACAGCCCCGGACGACGCAACCCGACCCACGCCACGATCAACAGATGGCGAATGCCCAAGCAAGTCAGTGCTCTTCCCGCAGTCCATCGTGCCGGAGAAAAACACCAATTCGGGCATGGAAGGAACGGGACCTTTCGGGTTGTGGTCGGCGGGAGACGCTCGGGAAGACGCCGTACGGAACGGCACCGGTCGGGACGGGTCGGTGGGTCAGGTGCGGATTTCGAGCAGCGGGACGAGCTGCTCGGCCGCGGTCATGGAGCCGTGCATCCCTGCGAGCGCAGATTCGTTCGGCTCGTTGACGGACGCGGTGATCGCGGCATCGGTGTGGGCGGCGGCGACCACGTCGCCGATCCGGCCGAGCACGCGCTCGTCGCACTCCCCCGGCGGCCCGAACCAGCCGCGTTCCAGGGCCTCTTCGCGGCTCGCGATCCAGAACCGGTCGCCCAGCACCTCCCGCCACACGGTCAGCACGTCGGCTTCGGCGCCCGGTACGGCGTAGACGTGCCGGGCCCGGCCCTCGCCGCCGAGCAGGGCCACGCCCGCGCCCAGCTCCCAGTCCTCGTCGAAGTCGATCCGCGAGTCCTCGTCGAAGGGGACGTCCACCATGCCGTGGTCGGCGGTCACGTACAGCGTGGTGCGGGGCGGGAGTTGCTCGGCGAGCCGCTGCACGAGCCGGTCGACGCACATCAGCTGGCCTCGCCAGGCGTCGGAGTTCACGCCGTGCCGGTGGCCGGCTCCGTCGAGCTCGCTGTAGTACGTGTACACCAGCGAGCGGTCGCCGGCGGCGAGGCGCTGCGCCGCGAGGTCCATCCGCTCCTCACCGGTCATCCGGCCGAGGAAGGTGCCGCCGCTCAGCGCGATCTTGGTGAGCGGGGTGGTCTGGAACGCGGGCGAGGACACCTGCGCCGTCGCCACCCCCGCCTTGTCGGCCTGCTGGAAGACGGTCGGGTACGGCTGCCAGGGCTTCGGCGGCGTCCAGGGGTGCCAGCGGAGCTGGTTCATCAGTTCGCCGGTGGCCGGATTGCGCACGGTGTAGCCGGGCAGGCCATGTCGAGCGGGGGGCAGGCCGGTGCCGACGGAGGCCAGCGAGGTGGCGGTGGTCGCCGGGAAGCCCGCGGTGATCGGGCGGCCGGTGCCGCCGCGCGAGCTGCCGAGGAGGGAGGTGAGGTACGGGGCCTCGTCCGGGTGGGCCTTGATCTGCTCCCAGCCCATGCCGTCGACCAGGAACACGCAGTTCCGGTCGGCCGGGGTGAGCTCGGCGATGGCGGCGGTGTACCCGGGCACGCCCTGGCCGGCCACCAGGGTCGGCAGCAGATCGGCGAGCGAGCCGGTGCCGTACTCCGGGACGGGGGCGCCGGACAGGTCCAGCAGCTCCGGCTCGTCCCAGTTCGACGGTGCGGAGTAGGACATCAGCGGGCAGGGGCGGAAGCCGCCGCCGTGGCCTCGGACAGGGCCTGCGCGAAGACGAGGGTCTGGCGGACCGCCTCGGGGCCGTCGCCGGCCTCGCTGACGCGCAGGCTGAGGTCGTCGGCGGTGGAGTTGCCGGTGTAGCCGTGGTCGGAGTCGCAGTTCGGATCGCCGCAGGCGGCGGGCTCCAGGTCGATGCGGGAGACCGCGCCCCAGCCGATGGTCAGGACGACCTCGCGGGGCAGGGTGCCGGGGGTGTACGACTCGGGGTTGGCGACGACGCGGCTGAGCACCACGGAGGAGATCGCGCCGATCTTGACCGACTCGGTGGAGGTGGTCGCGTACGGGGACGGCGACCCGGCGTCGGCGGCCTGCTCGTCGGTGTGGCTCACGATGAAGCGGTTCCCGGTCAGGACCAGGACGGTGACGTGCCGGCGCACCTCGTTGGAGTCGAAGGTCGTCTCCTGGTGGACCAGGTACGACGAGATCGGCTCGCCGCCCACCGCGGCCTCCACGGCCTCGGCCACGAGGGCCGGGTAGTAGCCGCTGCGCTCGATCGCCGTGCGCAGCCCCTGGGTCGTCGTACCGGATTTCGCCATGGGGTCCATCCTAAGGCCCGTCCGGGGCGCGCCGGGCGCCCCGGGACCGGCTCAGTAGCTGGGGAGTGTCCGGGGACCGAGATCGGTGCGGGCCGGCGGGTGCGCCACCCGGACGGTGGCGCTCAGCACGGAGAGGCCCTCGGTGGCGACGACGACGGGTTCGAGGGTGACGCCCACCACCTCGGGGTGGTCGTCGACGAGCCGGGACAGTCGCAGCAGGAGCTCTTCGAGGGCGGCGGTGTCGACGGGGTCGCTGCCGCGCCAGCCGAAGAGGAGGGGTGCGGCCCGGATGGACCGGATCAGCCCCGCGGCGTCCCGGTCGGTGGCCGGGACGAGGCGGTGGGCGGTGTCGCCGAGCAGCTCCGAGGCGACGCCGGCCAGCCCGAAGGAGAGGACGGCGCCCGCGGCGGGGTCGATGACGGACCGCACGACGGTGTCGACCCCGCGGGGCACCATGGCCTGGACGACGGGCAGCAGCTCGTCGGGCCTCCCGAGGAGGTCGGTGAGCTCCTCGTACGAGCGGCGCAGGTCGGCCTCGGTCGCGAGGTCGAGGCGTACGCCGCCGAGGTCCGCGCGGTGGCGCAGGTGCGGGGCCGTGGTCTTGAGGGCGACGGGGTAGCCCAGGGCCCGGGCGGCCCGGACCGCATGGTCCGCAGTGGGCGCCGGCAGGGTGGGGAGCACCCGGATCCCGTAGTGGGCGAGCAGGGCGCCGGCGTCGGCTTCGGTGAGGGTGAGCACGCCGTCGCCGGCGTCCACCAGCAGGCCGGCGAGCCGGGCGGCTGCTGCGGCCTCGTCGATGTCCTCGTACTGGGGGACGTGACCGGCGTCGGCGTTGGCCCGCCGCCACTGCCCGTACCGGACGGCCTCGGCGACGGCCCTGACGGCCCGCTCGGCGGCCGGGTACGCCGGGATCCGCCCGTCCGGGGCCTCGCCGGAACCGGGGCCGTCGGCGCCCGGCCCGGCGTACGCGGTCGCGCCCGTCTCCCGCGCCCCCGGACGCGGGGGCAGCGCTCCCGCAAGCGGCGCCGCACCCGCGGAGCCGGGGCTCGCCGGTCCGGGCCGGGCTCCGGCTCCGGCTCCGGGCAGGACCCCCGTCGGGGACAGGGCGTCGACGAGCTCCGCCAGCTCCACGTGGACCAGGGCCACCGGCTTGCCGGGATGGCCGGCCACCGCGTCCCGCAGGGCCTCGGCCAGGTCGTCCTGCGGCTCCTGTTCGTTCACCCACGGGATCACCGTGACGATCACCGCGTCGTTCTCGGCGGAGGCCAGCGCCGCGCCCAGCGCCAGCCGGAAGCTTTCGGGCGTCGCCGCCGTCGTCAGGTCCAGCGGGACCGCGGGCCGCAGCCCCTGCGCGAGGCACGCGTCGTACGTGAGGACGCCCAGCGACTCCGAGTTCCCCAGGATCGCCACGCGCGGCCCGGCCGGCAGCGGCTGCGAGGCCAGGAGCAGCCCCACGTCCACCAGCTCGGTCACCGTGTCGACCCGGATCACCCCCGCTTGCCGCAGCAGTGCGGAGACCGTGGTGTCCGCCAGCCTGGTCCCGGGGACCACGTGTCCGGCGGGGGTGTGGCGGCCGGCGCCCCTCGCGACGACCACGGGCTTCACGGCCGCCGTGCGCCGCGCGAGCCGGGTGAACTTGCGCGGGTTGCCGAGGGTTTCGAGGTACATCAGCGCGACGTCGGTGGCTTCGTCCTCGTACCAGTACTGGAGGATGTCGTTCCCGGAGACGTCCGCCCGGTTGCCCGCCGAGACGAAGGACGACAGCCCCGCGCCCCGCCGCAGCAGTGCGGACAGCAGCGAGATGCCGATCGCCCCGGACTGGGTGAACAGTCCGATGCGGCCCCGGATCGGCGCGGGCGCCGGGGTCAGTGAGGCGTTGAGCCCGACCTCCGGGGCGGTGTTGATCACGCCGTACGCGTTCGGCCCGATAAGCCGCATCCCGTACGAGCGCACCTGGCGCACGAGTTCGCGCTGCCGGTCGAGCCCGGCCGCGCCGCTCTCCCCGTATCCGGCGGACAGCACCACGAGGCCCTGCACCCCGTGCTCCCCGCAGGCGGCCACTGCCTCGGGGACCCGCTCGGCCGGGACCGCGATCACCGCGAGGTCGACCGGGGCGTCGATGTCGCCGAGCGCGCGGTAGGCCCGTACCCCGTCCAGCAGGTCGGCGGTGGCGGCCTCGTTCACGGCGTAGAGGTGGCCGCGGAAACCGCTGTCGCGCAGGTTGCGCAGCGCGGCGGCGCCGACGCCCCCGCCGGAGCGGCTGACTCCGATCACGGCCACCGAGCCGGGGGCCAACAGCCGCTGCACGGAGCGGGCCTCGGCGCGCTGCTCGCGGGCCCGCTGCACGGCCAGGGACTCGGCGGTGGGTTCGAGGTCGAGGGTGAGGTGGACGGAGCCGTCCTCGAAGCTGCGCTTCTGCTGGTAGCCGGCGTCCGTGAACACCTTGATCATCTTGTTGTTGGCGGGGAGCACCTCGGCCGCGAACCGCCGGATGCCCCGCTCCCGGGCGACCGCGCCGATGTGTTCGAGGAGCGCGGAGGCGACCCCGCGGCCCTGGTGGGCGTCCTGTACGAGGAAGGCGACCTCGGCCTCGTCGGCGGGGGCGGTGGCGGGCCGGCCGTCGGGGCCGATCCGGTCGTAGCGGACGGTGCCGATGAACTCCTCGCCGACGGTCGCCGCGAGGCCGACCCGGTCCACGTAGTCGTGGTGCGTGAAGCGGTGCACGTCGCGGTCGGAGAGCCGGGGGTAGGGGGCGAAGAAGCGGTAGTACTTCGACTCGTCGGAGACCTGCTCGTAGAAGCTGACCAGCCGGCCCGCGTCCTCGGTGGTGATGGGCCGGATCCGGGCGGTGCCGCCGTCGCGCAGGACGACGTCCGCTTCCCAGTGGGCCGGGTACGAGGGGTCCGACGGGGTGGTCATGCGGCGATCTTAAGGCCAGGACCGGCCGAACGGCTCCTGCGCGGCGCACGCGGCAAGCAGGGTCAAACCAGTGCAAGCTGGGGTAGGCCGAACGGCAGAGGATCCGCGCCGGAGGCCGGTCGGAGCATTCGGGGCGTCGTGAGAGACTGGTCTAGACAACCCGTAAGAACCTGAAGGGCATCACCATGGCAGAGCGCCGCGTCAACGTCGGGTGGGCCGAGGGCCTGCACGCTCGTCCCGCCTCGATCTTCGTCCGTGCGACGACCGCTTCCGGCGTCCCGGTGACCATCGCCAAGGCCGACGGGAACCCCGTCAACGCCGCGTCCATGCTCGCGGTGCTGGGCCTGGGCGCGCAGGGCGGAGAGGAGATCGTCCTCGCGTCCGACGCCGAGGGCGCCGAAGTGGCGCTGGACCGCCTCGCGAAGCTGGTCGCCGAGGGCCTCGAAGAGCTCCCCGAGACCGTCTGACCCTTCGGGTTCGCCCGGGCACGACACGAGACGAGCCGCGGCCGCCGGTATTCCGGCGGCCGCGGCTTCGTCGTATTCGGCAATTCACATCGTCCGCGTAGGACGACAGTCAAAGCGCCATGAATTCAGCCGACGCCTCCGAAACTAATACGCCTCTTTTGTTAATACGGACCGCTCGCCGTGTTTACGGCATGTTGCGAAGTCCTCACCCGCAGCCGGTGCACCCGCGCCGCGCGGTCCGCGTGGACGGCCGTCAGCGCCCGCGCCCGCTCGGCGTCCCCGCGCGCGACCGCGTCCACGATCGCCCCGTGCTCGGCCCAGGACTCCACGGGCCGCGCCGGCGCCTCCACCACGTACATCCAGGCGACCTTGTGCCGCATCTGCGTGAGCAGCGTGATCAGCCCCGGACTGCCCGAGGCCTGGGCGAGGGTCTCGTGGAACCAGCCGCCCAGCGACCGCAGATCCTCCCCCTGCCCCTGCCTGGCCCGCTCCTGGCCCAGCCTGACCAGCCCGCGCAGCACCTTGAGGTGTGCTTCGGTGCGCCGCCGGGCGGCCCGGGCCGCGGCCAGGGGCTCCAGCAGCATCCGCAGTTCCAGGAGATCGACCGCCTCCTGTTCGGTGGGCTCGGCGACGCAGGCGCCCGCATGCCGGCGGGAGGTGACGAACCCCTCGGACTCCAAGGTCCGCAGCGCCTCGCGGACCGGGACGCGGGAGACCCCGTACCGGCGGGCCAGCAGTTCCTCGGTCAGCCTGCCGCCCGGCGCGAAGACCCCGGAGACGATGTCGTCACGGATCGCCGTGCATACCGCGTGCGCAGGAATACGCAAGACCGGACCTCCGCCTATTTCCGACTGCCGACGTCATTTTGCCGCGACCGTGTTGCGATCGTGTTGCGATCGTATCGGGACTCTATTGCAACACGCGATATTTTCCGAGTGCGGGCGGAAATCGGGGATATTTACAGCCACAACGCGAAGGCCCCGGCTCGGGGAGCCGGGGCCTTCGGTCGAGTGCTGCGGGTCAGACGTCGACGCCGTGGCTGCGCAGGTACGCGACCGGGTCGATGTCCGAGCCGTACTGGGCGCCGGTGCGGGCCTCGAAGTGCAGGTGCGGGCCGCTGGAGTTGCCGGTCGAGCCCGACAAGCCGATCTGCTGGCCCGGGGTGACCTGCTCGCCGACGGAAACGTTCAGCGAGGTCATGTGGCCGTACTGCGTGTAGGTGCCGTCGTTGTGCTTGATGACGACGTTGTTGCCGTACGCGCCGCCCCAGCCGGCTTCGACGACGGTTCCGGCGCCCACCGCGTGCACCGAGGTGCCGGAGGCCGCGTGGAAGTCGATGCCGGTGTGGCTGCCGGAGGACCACATGCCGCCACCCGCGTGCCACTGGGTGCTGATGTAGGACCCGTCGACGGGGGCGACGAAGGTGTTGAGGCGCTTGCGCTCCTCCTCGCGGGCGGCGCGCTCGGCGGCCTCGCGCTCGGCCTTCGCCTTGTCCTCGGCCTTCTGCTTGGCCTCGGCGGCACGGGCCTTCGCGTCGGCCTCGGCCTTCGCCTTGGCGGCGGCGGCATCGGCGGCGTTCTGCTGCGCCTCGGCCTGGGCCTCGATCTCGCCCGCGAGGTCCTCGGCGGTGACCACGGCGTTCAGACCGGTGTCCTCCATGGAGGGGGCCTTGTCGGACGCGGCGAACGCCGGTCCGGCGAGGGAGCCGACGACACCGGTGGTGGCGAGGGCGGCGATGCCGGCGTAGCCGGCGGTCTTGCGGCTCAGACGGCTGGAACCACGGTGCTTACCGGCGGCACGACTGCCAAACGCCATGAAGGGGTTGATCCTTTCCTTCCTTCTCGCCTACCGGGTTAGCTGACGGGTTCGGAGCAGGAAGGTCTCCTACGGGCCCCCTCTGACGAGGCGGTCCGATTCACCCCAGGGACACATGTGGGTCCCCGGCTCCCCAGGCTCGCGCCTGACGGGGACTCGGCGATCGCTGCCCGGTGCCGCGGATGCGGCGCGTACAACTGACGGACAGCACGGCCGACGCTAGGCGGATCATCAGTCAATCGCCAAACAGACGCGCCTTTTTGTTGCGTACGCCACACCCCATACAAGCAACCTCTCCACTAAACAGACAAAAGGGGCCCCGGTGGACAAGCCACCGGAGCCCCTTGAGATGTCCGTCAGTTGGTGACGACGGTGACCTCACCGATCCCCAGCGCCCGCACCGGCGCCTCGATCTGCGAAGCGTCACCCACCAGGACGGTGACCAGGCGGTCCATCGGGAAGGCGGCCAGAACGGCCGAAGTCGCCTCCACCGTGCCCGTTTGGGCCAGCTGTGCGTACAACCGCGCCTGGTAGTCGTCCGGAAGCTCCTGCTCGACCTGGTCGGCGAGCGTGCCGGCGACGGCCGCGGCCGTCTCGAACTTCAGCGGGGCCACGCCCACCAAGTTCTGCACCGCCACGTCCCGTTCGGCGTCGGTCAAGCCGCCCTCCGCGAGGGTGCGGAGCACCTTCCAGAGGTCTTCGAGCGCCGGGCCGGTGTTGGGGGTGTCCACCGAGCCGCTGATGGCGAGCATCGAGGCGCCCTTGCCGTCCGCGGTGGACCGCAGCACCTGGCCGAAGGCGCGCACTCCGTACGTGTAGCCCTTCTCCTCGCGCAGCACCTTGTCCAGGCGCGAGGTGAGCGTGCCGCCCAGGCAGTACGTGCCGAGCACCTGCGCCGCCCAGACCCGCTCGTGCCGGTCCGGCCCGATCCGGCCGATGAGCAGCTGCGTCTGGACCGCGCCGGGCCGGTCCACGATGACCACGCGGCCCGTGTCGTCCGCGGTCACCGGCGGCACCGGGAGCGCCTCGGCGGAGTTGCCGGTCCAGGTTCCCAGGGTGTCCCCCAGGACGGCGTCCAGGTCGATGCCGGTCAGGTCGCCGACGACGACCGCGGTGGCCGTGGCGGGGCGTACGTGGGCCTCGTAGAAGGCGCGTACGGCCGCGGAGTCGATCCGGGCGACCGTCTCCTCGGTGCCCTGGCGCGGCCGGGACATCCGCAGGGTCGACGGGAAGAGCTGCCGGGAGAGCTCCTTGGCGGCGCGGCGCTGCGGGTTCGCCAGCTCGTGCGGGATCTCGTCGAGCCGGTTGCGCACCAGCCGGTCGACCTCGGCGTCGGCGAAGGCCGGGGCGCGCAGCGCCTCCGCGAGCAGGCCCAGTGCCTTGTGCAGGCGGGAGGCCGGGACCTCCAGCGAGACCCGCAGGCCCGGGTGGTCGGCGTGCGCGTCGAGGGTGGCGCCGCAGCGCTCCAGCTCGGCCGCGAACTCCTCGGCCGAGTGCTTGTCGGTGCCCTCGGACAGCGCGCGGGCCATGATGGTCGCCACGCCGTCCAGGCCCTGGGGCTCGGCGTCCAGCGGGGCGGCGAGGTTGACCTCGACGGCGACGACCTGCTGGCCGGGCCGGTGGCAGCGCAGCACGGTCAGGCCGTTGGGCAGCGCGCCCCGCTCGGGGGCCGGGAAGGCCCACGGCCTGGCCTGGCCCGCCTGCGGCTGCGGGTGGAAGGTCATCGTGACGGCTGCGGTGTCGCTCACTGCTCCGCCCCTTCGTTCTCGTCGTTCTCGTCGGCCGCGTCGGCGTCGGCCCCTGCCGGGAGCGGCTCGTACACCAGCACCGCCCGGTTGTCGGGGCGCAGTCGCGCCGCGGCCACGGCCTGCACCTCCTCGGCGGTGATGTCGAGGACGCGCCCGACCGCGGTCAGGGCCAGCTGCGGATCGCCGAACAGCACCGCGAAGCGGCACAGTTCGTCGGCGCGGCCGGCCACCGTGCTCAGCCGGTCCAGCCACTCGCGCTCCAGCTGCGCCTGCGCGCGCTCCATCTCCTCGGCCGTCGGGCCCTCGGCGGCGAACCGCGCGAGCTCCTCGTCGACGGCGGCCTCGATGGCGGGCACCTCGACCCCGCTGGAGGTCTTCACGTCCAGCCAGCCCAGCGAGGGCGCACCGGCGAGCCGCAGCATGCCGAAGCCGGCCGCGACGGCGCTCTGGTCACGGCGTACCAGGCGGTTGTGCAGCCGGGAGGACTCGCCGCCGCCCAGGACGGTCAGCGCCACGTCGGCGGCGTCGCACTCACGGGTGCCGTCGTGCGGGAGCCGGTAGGCGGCCATCAGCGCGCGGGCCGGGACCTCCTCGACGATCTCCTCGCGCAGCTGCTCGCCCATGATCTCGGGCAGCGCGCCGTCGCGCGGCGGCTGCTTGCCGTCGTGCCCGGGGATGGAGCCGAAGTACTTCTCGACCCAGGCGAGCGTCTGCTCGGGGTCGATGTCGCCGACGACCGACAGCACCGCGTTGTTGGGCGCGTAGTACGTACGGAAGAAGGCGCGGGCGTCCTCCAGGGAGGCCGCGTCCAGGTCGGCCATGGAGCCGATCGGGGTGTGGTGGTACGGGTGGCCCTCGGGGTACGCCAGGGCGGTCAGCTTCTCGAACGCCGTGCCGTACGGGACGTTGTCGTACCGCTGGCGGCGCTCGTTCTTGACGACGTCGCGCTGGTTCTCCATGGACTCGTCGTCCAGGGCGGTGAGCAGCGAGCCCATCCGGTCCGCTTCCAGCCACAGCGCGAGCTCCAGCTGGTGGGCCGGCATGGTCTCGAAGTAGTTGGTGCGCTCGAAGCTCGTGGTGCCGTTGAGCGAACCGCCGGCACCCTGGACCAGCTCGAAGTGCCCGTTGCCGGGTACGCTCGCCGAGCCCTGGAACATCAGGTGCTCGAAGAGGTGAGCCAGACCGGTCCGCCCCTTGACTTCGTGGCGCGAGCCGACGTCGTACCAGAGGCAGACCGCGGCGACCGGGGTCAGGTGATCCTCGGAGAGCACCACGCGCAGGCCGTTGGCCAGCCGGTGCTCGGTCGCTGTCAGGCCGCCGGAGCCGGCCTGGGCTGTGGCCGTGTGACCCATGGGCATGTGGTCCCTTCGATCGCGATGTAGAGATTTCCGTCAGACCTGCCACTGTATGCAAGCGCGTCGGTGACCGGAGAAGTTCCCGACTCGCACTCCCCCGCGACTCCGTCCGGGGGTGACCGCCAGGGTCGGAGTCGGCCTTGTCGGTGCCTCGGGCCACAATGGTCCGCGACAACCCCGTCAATCCCGCTCAGCACACCCGCCAGACCCCCAGCACACCTTCTTTCTTGGTTAAGGAGCCGCGCAGCGATGGCCCGCCGCAGCACGAAGACCCCGCCGCCGGAGGATTTCGAGGAGAAGATCCTCGACATCGACGTCGTCGACGAAATGCAGGGCTCCTTCCTCGAGTACGCGTACTCGGTGATCTACTCCCGCGCCCTGCCCGACGCCCGGGACGGCATGAAGCCGGTACACCGGCGCATCGTCTACCAGATGAACGAGATGGGCCTGCGCCCCGACCGCGGCTACGTGAAGTGCGCGCGCGTCGTCGGCGAGGTCATGGGCAAGCTGCACCCGCACGGTGACGCGTCGATCTACGACGCCCTGGTGCGCATGGCCCAGCCCTTCTCGATGCGGCTGCCGCTGGTCGACGGCCACGGCAACTTCGGTTCGCTCGGCAACGACGACCCTCCGGCCGCGATGCGTTACACCGAGTGCAAGATGGCGGACGCCACGTCGCTGATGACGGAGTCGATCGACGAGGACACCGTCGACTTCACCGCCAACTACGACGGCCAGGAGCGGGAACCGGTCGCGCTGCCCGCGGCGTACCCGAACCTGCTGGTCAACGGCTCCTCCGGGATCGCGGTCGGCATGGCCACCAACATGCCCCCGCACAACCTGGGCGAGGTCATCGCGGCGGCCCGCCACCTGATCCGCTACCCGCAGGCGGACCTGGAGGCGCTGATGCGCTTCGTGCCGGGTCCGGACCTGCCCACGGGCGGCCGGATCGTGGGCCTCTCGGGCATCAAGGACGCCTACGAGAAGGGCCGCGGCACGTTCAAGATCCGGGCCACGGTGGCCGTGGAGAACGTCACGGCGCGCCGCAAGGGCCTGATCGTCACCGAACTGCCCTTCACGGTCGGCCCCGAGAAGGTCATCGCGAAGATCAAGGACCTGGTCGGCTCCAAGAAGCTCCAGGGCATCGCGGACGTCAAGGACCTCACGGACCGCTCGCACGGGCTGCGCCTGGTCATCGAGATCAAGAACGGCTTCCACCCCGAGGCCGTGCTGGAGCAGCTGTACAAGCTGACGCCGATGGAAGAGTCCTTCGGCATCAACAACGTCGCCCTCGTCGACGGCCAGCCGCTGACGCTGGGCCTCAAGGAGCTGCTGGAGGTCTACCTCGACCACCGCTTCGAGGTCGTGCGGCGGCGCAGCGAGTTCCGCCGCACCAAGCGTCGCGACCGGCTGCACCTGGTCGAGGGTCTGCTGGTGGCCCTGGTCGACATCGACGAGGTCATCCGCATCATCCGGGACAGCGACAACTCGGCGCAGGCGAAGGAGCGGCTCATCGAGCGCTTCTCGCTGAGCGAGATCCAGACCCAGTACATCCTGGACACCCCGCTGCGCCGGCTCACCCGCTTCGACCGGATCGAGCTGGAGTCCGAGCGCGACCGCCTCACCGGCGAGATCGACGAGCTGACCGGCATCCTGGAGTCCGACACGGAGCTGCGCAAGCTGGTCTCCACGGAACTGGCCGCGGTCGCGAAGAAGTTCGGCACCGAGCGCCGTACGGTCCTGCTGGAGTCGGCGGGCACGACGGTCGCCGCGGTGCCGCTGGAGGTCGCGGACGACCCGTGCCGGGTCCTGCTGTCCTCGACGGGTCTACTGGCGCGCACCGCCAACGGCGACCCGCTGCCGGAGGAGGAGGGCGGCGCCCGCGCGAAGCACGACCTGGTCGTCTCGCAGGTCGCCGCGTCCGCCCGGGCGGACGTCGGCGTGGTCACCTCGTACGGGCGGCTGCTGCGGCTCTCGGTGATCGACCTGCCGCAGCTGCCGGACACCCACGCCGCGCCGAACCTGGCGGGCGGCGCCCCGGTGTCGGAGTTCCTCTCCGGGCTGGAGGCGGACGAGACGGTGATCTGCCTGACCTCGCTGGACGAGTCCTCGCAGGGCCTGGCCCTGGGCACCGAACAGGGCGTGGTCAAGCGGGTCGTGCCGGACTACCCGGCGAACAAGGACGAGCTGGAGGTCATCACCCTCAAGGAGGGCGACCGGATCGTCGGCGCGGTCGAACTGCGCACGGGCGAGGAGGACCTGGTCTTCCTCACCGACGACGCCCAGCTGCTGCGCTACCCGGCGGCCCAGGTGCGCCCGCAGGGCCGCCCGGCGGGCGGCATGGCGGGCATCAAGCTCTCCGACAACGCCAAGGTGATCCACTTCTCGGCCGTGGACCCGGCGCGGGACGCCCTGGTGTTCACGGTGGCGGGCTCTCACGGGACGCTGGACGACTCGATGCAGTCCGGCAAGCTCACCCCGTTCGACCAGTACCCGCGCAAGGGCCGGGCCACCGGCGGCGTCCGCTGCCAGCGGTTCCTGAAGGGCGAGGACCTGCTGCTGCTGGCCTGGGCCGGCAACGCACCGGTCCGCGCGGCCGCGGCGAACGGCACCCCGGCCGAACTACCGGCCGTGGACCCGCGCCGCGACGGCTCGGGGGCCGCGCTGCCCGCGGTCGTCGCCGCTCTGGCGGGGGGCGCGCTGTAGGACGTACGGCGGCATTCGGGTAGTGCGACCGGGGGGACGTACCACCCGAATGCCGACTAGTGTTTTCCCTCTGGGTGTTGGTGGGGGGAGTACACAGCTGATGAGTCGTCGGTCGGGCGGATTGATCGGTGACTGGGCCGAGGCCCAGCGCCGGCAGCAGCAGACACAGCTGATCCAGCAGCGGGAGGCCGAGCGCCGGCTGGGGGCGTACGAACGGGACCGGCAGCGGACCCAGGAACGGGACGCCAACCGCAGCCATCGGCAGTACCGCGAGGCCGAGGCCCTGCGGCGGACCGCGCAGATCGACGCGGAGGTCGACGCCCTCAAGGGCCTGTTGGTCTCCGGCTGCCGGGCGCCCGCCTTCCGGATATCCGCCCTGGCCCGACCCGAGCAGCTGGAACCCTTCAACCCCGGGGCCCTGGCACATCCGGTGCCGATGCCGCGCATCGATCAGTTCCAGCAGCAGAGCAGCGGCTGGACCCTCGGCTCCAGCCACCGGGCGCAGGCGGAGCGGGAGGCCCACGCCCGGTACACCGAGGCCTGGCAGGCCGCGAGCGCCGCGGAGGCGCAGCGCCAACAGCAACTCGCCGCGTATCGGCAGCAGTACGACCGGTGGGCCGCCGAGCAGCTCGTCGGGGTACGGGCGCACAACAGCGGGCTCACCGAGCTGGCCACCGCCCTTCGCACGGGCGACGCGGAAGCGGCGGTGGAGTACTTCTCGGCCGCCCTGTACGCCTCGACGGCCTGGCCCGAGGCGCTGCCGAGGCAGGTGGCGGCCGCCTACGATCCGGCGGCGCGCCAGCTGGTGCTGGACTGGGAGCTCCCCGGGTACGCGGTGGTGCCGGAGGCCAGGGCGGTGCAGTACCTGCCGAGCACGGACCAGGACAAGGTGAAGCCCCGCCCGGTGACGGAACGCCGGGCGCTGTACCGGGACCTGCTGGCGCAGTGCATGCTGCTGGTGGTGCGCGAGTTGTACGCGGCGGACGAGTTCGGCGTACTGGACTCGGTCGTGGTCAACGGCTTCGTGGACTGCCACGATCCGGCGACGGGTCAGGAGGCACGGTTCGTGCTCTCCACGCTGCCGGCGGAGCGCAGCGCCTTCGACGGAGTGCGGCTGGAGCAGGTCAGCGCCGTGGACTGTTTGGTCTCGGGGTTGGGCGGGCAGCTGTCGGTGCGCCCCGACCAGCTGACGGCGGTGCGCCCGGGGCGCCGGCCCGACGAGGTCGGAGGAGGTGTCGTCAGCCACGGCGGGCACGCGGGCGATGCGGACGACGACGAGCCGGACCTCTTCGCGATGGACCCGATCGCCTTCGAGAACCTGGTCGCCGAGTTGTTCCGGGCGATGGGCATGGAGGCGGTGACCACGCAGCGGTCGGGCGACGGCGGGGTCGACGTGGAAGCGCTGGACCCGGCGCCGATCCGGGGCGGGCGGATCGTGGTGCAGGTCAAGCGCTACCGGAACACGGTGCCGCCGACGGCCGTGCGTGATCTGTACGGCACGGTCCAGGACAAGGGGGCGAACAAGGGGGTGCTCGTCACCACCGCTTCCTTCGGGCCCGGGTCGTACACCTTTGCCAACGGCAAGCCGCTGGAGTTGGTTCCCGGGGCGGACCTGGTCGGGCTGCTGCACCAGTACGGACTGCGCGGCCGGCTCGGCGGCGGCGCCGCGGCCCCGGCGGTCGCGGCGCCGCGGGCGCCCGAGCCGACTCCCCCGGCGGACTACAACGTGCTCGGCATGTCCTGGTCGGGGTCGGTCGCGCTGGACGTCTGCGCGCTCGTCTGCGAGGGCGGGCGGGTGCTGAGCGAGGAGCACTTCGTGTTCTTCAACAACCCGCGGACCCCGGACGGTTCGGTCCGATCCCGCGCGCACTCGGCACCCGACAAGGCCGCCCTGGAGGTGTCCTTCGACGCCCTGCCCGAACGCGCCGACCGCCTGGTCCTCGTTGCCGCGATCGATCCGGAGGTCGATCCCCGCGCCGACCTCGCCGGGTTCACCGACGCCCACATCCGCCTGCTGTCCGCGGGCGGCGAGGAACTCGGACGGCTGGACGTCTCCGACGGGCGCGCCGGGGAGACCGCTCTGGTCCTCGGCTCCTTCCGGCGCCGGTCCAACGGCGATTGGGACTTCGTGATCGGCGGCCAGGGCTACCGCGGCGGCCTGGAAGACCTGCTGGGCGCGTACGGCGTAGAGGTCGCCTGACCGGCCTCGGTACGGCCTACGCCTCTTCCGGACGGAGGTCCGGGCCGGGTTCGCCGTACGGCTCGGGCGCGTAAGACCCGGACGTGTAAGGCTCGGGCTCGTAAGGCTCGGGCTCGTAAGGCTGCGCCCCGTACGGCTCCGGTTGCGGCTCCGCCCCCTCCTGCGCGGGGCGGTCGACGTAGCGCAGGACGCCCCACATGCTCTCCGGGGCCGCGTCCTGCGGCGCCGGTTCGCGGCAGGCCTCCAGGTCCCGGAGCAGGGCGGGGCCGTCCGTACCGGAGCCGATCAGGACAAGCTGGCTCCGGCGCGGCTCGCCCCGTCCCCAGGGGCCCGGCGCGAAGCGGAGGAACCGGCCGACCGCGTGGACCTCGTAGCGCTCCTCGTGGCCGGGGACGCCGAAGTGGACGAAGCCCTTGATCCGGTACAGCCCGGCCGGGCGGCGGTCCAGGAAGTCGATCAACCGGCGCGGGTTCAGGGCCTGCTCGGACACGAACTCCGTGCTCTCGTACAGCGCGTGCGCGTGCCCGCTGTGGTCCTCGTGCTGATGGTGGTGCTCGTGATCCGTGTCGGCGGAGGTGTCCGCGGCATCGGCTTCCCTGGCCTGCGAGATCAGGTCCTCGAAGGACAGCTGTCCCTGGGTCTCGGTCCACGGCCGCCGGTCGAAGAGCAGCTCCGGGTCGATCCGGCCGTGGTCGGCGGCCACCACCGGCGTGCCGGGGCAGAGCGTGCCCAGCTCGGCCTCGATCCGGGCGAGGGCGGCCGCCTCCACCCGGTCGGTCTTGTTCAGCACCACCAGGTCCGCGACGGCCAGGTGGCGGTCGGTCTCCGGGTGCCTGGCCCGGGTCGCGTCGAACTCCGCGGCGTCCACGACCTGCACCAGCCCGCCGTACCGGACGGCAGGGTTCTCGCCGGCCACCAGCATCCGGATCATCTCCTGGGGCTCGGCCAGCCCGCTCGCCTCGATGACGATCACGTCGATCCGATGGACGGGCGCGGACAGCTTCTCCAGGTACGCGTCCAGCTCGCTGCTGTCGACGGCGCAGCACAGGCAGCCGCCGCCGAGCGAGACCATCGAGTCGCCGACCTGGCCCGCGACGGACATCGCATCGATCTCGATCGAGCCGAAGTCGTTGACGACGACGCCGATCCGGGTGCCTCCCCGGTTGCCGAGGAGGTGGTTGAGCAGCGTCGTCTTGCCGGATCCGAGGAATCCGGAAAGCACGACGACGGGAATCGGCTGGGCGGGCTGACGGCTGTTCACACGACCGATCGTAGTCAGCCGAGCGCCGGAACCGGCTCGGGCGGGTTCGGGCCGACGTACCGGGCCGCCGGACGGATGATCTTCGAATCGGCCGCTTGTTCGAGGATGTTCGCACTCCAGCCGATCACGCGGGCCGCGCAGAAGGTCGGGGTGAACATCTCGCGCGGCAGCCCGCACAGCTCCATGACCACGCCCGCGTAGAACTCCACGTTGGTGTGCAGCTCCCGCCCCGGCTTCAGCTCGGCGAGGATCTCCTCGACGTGCCGCTCCACCTCCACGGCGAAGTCCACGAGCGGGCCGCCGAACTGCAGCGCGATGTCCCGCAGCATCCGCGAGCGCGGGTCCTCGGTCCGGTACACGGGGTGCCCGAAGCCCATGATCCGGTCGCCGGCGAGGACCCGTTCGCGGATCCACGGCTCGATGCGGTCCGAGGTGCCGATGGCGTCCAAGGTGTCCAGGGCTCGGCTGGGCGCGCCGCCGTGCAGCGGGCCGGAGAGCGCGCCGATAGCGCCGGTGAGGCAGGCCGCGACGTCCGCGCCGGTGGAGGCGATCACGCGGGCGGTGAAGGTCGAGGCGTTGAAGCCGTGGTCGACGGTGGAGATCAGGTACTGCTCGACCGCACGCGCCCTGACCGGGTCGGGCTCCTGCCCGGTGAGCATGTACAGGTAGTTGGCGGCGTACGGGAGGTCCGCGCGCGGTTCGACCGGTTCCAGGCCCTGCCCCAGCCGGTGCAGCGCGGCGAGCAGGGTCGGTACGGCGGCGCAGGCGGCCAGCGCGTCGGCGGTCCGCCGCCCGGGGTCGATGTCGTAGACGGGACGGAACCCTGCGGAGGCGCCGAGCAGCGAGAGCGCGGTCCTCAGTCCGGCGAGGGGACCGGAGAGCGCGGTGGCCCGGGCGAGGGCGGGAAGTGCGTCGCGCACCGCGTCGGGCAGCCGGCGCAGCGGGGCGATCTCGGCGGCGAACGCGGCCCGTTCGGCGGCGTCGGCCGGAAGCGCGCCGCGGAACATCAGGTGCCACACGTCCTCGAAGCTGCGGCTCGCGGCGAGCTCGACGGCCGAGTACTGGCGGTAGTGGTAGAAGCCCTCTCGGCCTCGGACGTCACCGAGTTCGGTCTCGGTGACCACGACTCCCGCGAGACCGCGGGGCACATCGACGGAGGTGTTCATGTGCCGACCATCCATGATGGATTGAATCCTTGTCAATGTTGATTCAATCAATATATGTAGGGTGAGCATCATGAATGATCAGGCGGACGGCGCGGACGGCGAGCGCCGGATCAGTACCCGGCAGGCGGCCGAGCTGCTCGGGGTGAAGCCCGCGACCGTGTACGCGTACGTCAGCCGCGGCCAGCTCACCAGCCGCCGCGACCCCGTCGGCCGGGGCAGCAGCTTCGACGCCCGCGAGGTGGCGGAGCTGGCCCGGCGCAACCGGCGCGAGGCGGCCTCGCCCCCGGGCGCGGCGCTCGCCGTACGCACCTCGCTCACGCTCATCGAGCCCGACCGGTACTACTTCCGCGGCGTGGACGCGGTCGAGCTGGCCGCGCGGTACCGCTACGAGGAGGTCGCCGAGTGGCTCTGGACCGGGGCGCTGCCGCGCGGGGTCCGGTTCGCCGCTCCCCCGCAGGCCCTCGCCGCCGCCCGGCGCGCCGTGGCCGCGCTGCCCGAGCACAGCGGGCCCATCGACCGGCTGCGGGTGGCGACGGCGGCGGCCGCGGTGACGGATCCGCTGCGCTTCGACCTGTCGGCGGAGGCCGTACTGGGCTCCGCGCGCTGTCTGATCCCGACGCTGGCGGCCGCCCTGCCCGTACTGGGCCGGACGGAATCCGGGGCCGGAACGCTCGCGGAGCAACTGTGGTGCCGGCTGACCGAACGGCAGCCGGACCCGGCGGCCCTTTCCACCCTCGACCTGGCCCTCACGCTGCTCATCGACCACGATCTGGCCGCCTCGACCCTGGCCGTACGGGTGGCCGCGTCGGCGCGGGCCCATCCGTACGCGGCGGTCTCGGCCGGCCTCGGTGCACTGGAGGGCCCCCTGCACGGCGCGGCCGGACGGCTCGCGCACCGGATGCTGGTGGAGGCGCTGGAGCGGGGCGGGGCCGCGCCGGTGGTCGCCGACCACCTGCGTGCGGGACGGCGGGTTCCGGGGCTCGGGCACCGGCTGTACGAGGGCGAGGACCCGCGGGCCACGGCGCTGTTCGCCCGGCTGGAGGACGTGCCGCAGGCCGGCCCCGCTCTGGCGGCCGCCCGGGAGGTCGTCGCGACGGCGGCGGCACGCCGGGACGGGCTGCACGCCAATGTCGACCTGGCCCTGGCCGTGCTGACGGTGTCCTGCGGGATGCCCGCGGAGGCCGGGGAGACGGTGTTCGCGGTGTCGCGGACGGCGGGCTGGATCGCGCACGCGCTGGAGGAGTACCAGGAGCGGCCGCTGCGGATGCGCCCGAGCGGCCAGTACCAGGGTCCGCGCCCACCCCGACCGCTGCCGTGACGGCGGCGGCGCTCCGGCCGCGGTGCCAGGGCCGCAGCCGGACCGCCGCGTCCCGCACGAGCAGCCCCTCGTGGTCCGGGGCGGAACTGCTCAGCAGGGGGCTCGTAGGCTCCGGCAGCGGGACCGGCGCGACGGGTAGGTGACCATGCAGACGAGCCCGTCGGGGCGAGCGAAGGCCAGCACCCCGGGCGAGCGGGCGAAGGCCAGCTCCCCGGGCGGCGCGCGCAGCCGGGGGTCGCGCCACGGCTCGGCAGTCCACGGCAGTGGGACCCGGCAGCCGTCCCGCCCCGGGTCGGCTGCCGCCGGACCGGACGCGCATGGGGTCCTGGATCCGGCTGATCGGTATGCCGGCTTCCGGCAGGCCCAGTTCCACCCCCTGGTACGCGTACACGGCGCCGGGCAGGGCGAGCGTCAGCAGGGCCGCGGCCCGCGCCCGCCGGGTACCGAAGCCCGGGCCGGTGGGGGTACCGAAGGCCGTGGCGGCGAAGTCGAAGCCGATGTCGGCGCGCCCGTAGCGGGTGGCGGTGCGGGTCACGTCGTGGTTCCCCTCGGGCCGAAGGCGACCTACGGTTGCTGGTCATGCGGTTCCTCCACATGAGTGCTCGGCGCCTCGGGCTGCCCAGACGGGCCGTCTCGCAGATCCTGCTGACCCAGCTGGCCATCGCCGCCGGGGTCGCCGTGCTGGCCACTGGGCTCTTCCTGGCCCCGCTCAGCGCTCAGCTCGACGACCAGGCCATGCGGCGCGCCCTGGCCATCGCCCAGAGCGCGGCCGCGGACCCGTCACTGGCCGCCGATCTCCTCGACTCCGGGCCGACGCCCGACAGCCCGGTGCAGGCCTCGGCCGAGCGGATCCGCCGCGCCACCGGGGCCGAGTACGTGGTCGTCATGGACCTGGACGGAATCCGCCGCTCGCACCCCGGAACCGACCGGATCGGCCTGCCCGTCTCCACCGACCCGAGCGACGTCCTCGCGGGCCGCGAGGTCATGGAGATCGACGAGGGCACGCTCGGCCGCTCCGCCCGCGGCAAGGTCCCGCTCCTCGCGGCCGACGGGGAGATCGTCGGCGCCGTCTCCGTCGGCATCGCCTACGACAGCGTCCACGAGCGGCTGCTCGGCTCCATCCCGGGCCTGCTCGCCTACGCGGGCGGCGCGCTCGCGGCGGGCGCGCTCGCCGCTTACCTGCTGTCCCGCCGGATCCAGCGGCAGACCCGCGACCTGGCCTTCTCCGATATCGCCGGTCTACTCGCCGAACGCGAGGCGATGCTGCACTCGATCCGCGAGGGCGTGGTCGCCCTCGACCGCGACGGCCGGATCCGGCTGGTCAACGACGAGGCCGCCCGCCTTCTGGGCCTCCCCCCGGATGCCGCCGCCACCGTCGCCGGACGCCCGCTGGACGACGTACTGGCCGCCGGCCGCACCACCGACGTCCTCTCCGGCCGTGTCACCGGCCGGGACCTGCTCACCGTCCAGGGACCCCGGGTCCTGGTCGCCAACCGGATGCCCACCGAGGACGGCGGCGCCGTCGCCACGCTGCGAGACCGCACCGAGCTGGAGCACCTCGGCCGTGAGCTCGACTCCACCAAGGGCCTGATCGACGCCCTGCGCGCACAGGACCACGAGCACGCCAACCGCCTCCACACCCTCCTCGGCCTGCTGGAGCTGGGCCTGCACGAGGAGGCGGTGGAGTTCGTCACCGAGGTCGTCGGAGTGCACCGCAGCACTGCCGAACAGGTCACCGAGAAGGTCCACGACCCGCTGCTGGCCGCCCTTCTCGTGGGCAAGGCGACCGTCGCTGCCGAGCGCGGCGTCCCGCTGCGCCTCGCCGACGCCACCTTCCTGCCCGACCGCCTCATCGATCCCGGCGGCCTCGTCACCATCACGGGCAACCTGGTGGACAACGCCCTGGACGCGGCGGCCGGCTCCGCCGAGCCCCTGGTCGAAGTCGAGCTGCGCGCCGAAGGCCGTACGGCGGTCCTCCGCGTGCGGGACAGCGGGCCCGGTGTCCCGGCGGGCCGCCACGAGGAGATCTTCAACGAGGGCTGGTCGACCAAGCAGCCCAAGGCCCACCGCGAGCGCGGGCTGGGTCTGGCACTCGTACGCCGCCTCGCGGAGCGGCAGGGCGGCACGGCCCGGGCCGGCGGGACAGCGGA
Organism: Streptomyces sp. NBC_00597; assembly: GCF_041431095.1. GTDB lineage: Bacteria > Actinomycetota > Actinomycetes > Streptomycetales > Streptomycetaceae > Streptomyces. The sequence goes on along the minus strand of NZ_CP107757.1, from coordinate 114,376 downwards.
CGGAGGGGCGGAGTTCTCCGTCGTACTCCCGGAGGCCCTGCGATGAACGAGACCCCGATTCACGTATTGGTCGTCGACGACGACATGCGTGTTGCCCGGATCAACGCGGCGTACGTGGCGAAGGTTCCCGGCTTCCGCGTCTGCGCCCAGGCCCATTCGGCGGCCGAAGCCCTGGACGTCCTCGACACCCGGCCCGTGGACCTGATCCTCCTCGACCACTACCTCCCGGACGAGAACGGCCTGGACCTGGTCCGCCGGCTGCGCCAGCTCGGCCACCGCACCGACGTGATCATGGTGACGGCCGCCCGCGACCTGACCACCGTCCAGTCCGCCATGCGCCTCGGCGCCCTCCAGTACCTGGTCAAGCCCTTCACCTTCGCGGGCCTGCGCACCCGCCTGGAGGCGTACGGCTCCCTGCGCCGCACCCTGGAGACGGGCGGCGAAGCCGAACAGGCCGAAGTGGACCGGATCTTCGGCGCCCTCGCCACGGCCGGTTCACCGAACGAGCTGCCCAAGGGCCACTCCGCCACCACCGCCGAACTGGTCCGCCAAGTCCTGCGATCCGCCGAAGGCCCGCTCTCCACCCAGCAAATCGCCGACCGGGCCGGCATCAGCCGCCAGACCGCCCAGCGCTACTTGAAGCTCCTGGAGCGCACCGCCCGTGTCACCCTGGCCCTGCGCTACGGCGAGACGGGGCGCCCCGAACACCGCTACTCCTGGCTCCCGTCCGAGGGCCCCTGACCGACCGGCGCCCGACGGGAGCCCCGCTCAGACGGCTCCGGCGCCGGTCAGGGAACGGACCTCCGTCTCCGCGTGCTTCGCCGCGTCCGGCTCCTCCGCCGAGGTGACCGTTCCCATCCAGCCCGCCAGGAAGCCCAGCGGGATCGAGACCAGGCCCGGGTTCTGCAGCGGGAAGAACTGGAAGCTCACCCCCGGGAAGAGGGAGTCCGGGCTGCCCGAGACCACCGGCGACAGGACGACCAGCACCACCGCCGGAATCAGGCCCCCGTACACGGACCAGACGGCGCCCCGCGTCGTGAAGGAGCCCCAGAACAGCGAGTACAGGAGCACCGGCAGATTGGCCGAGGCCGCGACCGCGAAGGCCAGCCCGACCAGGAACGCCACGTTCAGGTCCTGGGCGAGCAGCCCCAGCGCGATCGCCACCGCTCCGATCCCGACGGCGGCGACCCTGGCCACCGCGACCTCGCTGCGCTGGCGCGCGTGGCGGCGCTTGAGCGAGGCGTACAGGTCGTGCGCCACGGAGGCCGAGGACGCCAGGGTGATCCCGGCGACCACGGCCAGGATCGTGGCGAAGGCGATCGCCGCCACGAAGGCGAACAGCACCGCTCCCCCGGTCGAACCGGCCCCGCCGCCCAGGAAGGCCGCGAGCAGCGGAACCGCCGTGTTCCCCGAGGCGTTGGACGCCCGTACCTCTTCCGGCCCGACCAGCGCGGCCGCCCCGAAGCCGAGCACGATGGTCATCAGGTAGAAGCCCCCGATCAGCGCGATCGCCCACACCACCGACCGGCGGGCCGCCCGCGCCGTGGGCACCGTGTAGAAGCGGGACAGGATGTGGGGCAGCCCGGCCGTCCCGAGGACCAGTGCGAGTCCGAGGCTCATGAAGTCGAAGCGGGAGGTCCAGTCGCCGCCGTACTTGAGCCCCGGGCTGAGGAACCGCCGCCCGTGGCCGCTGCGCTCGGCGGCGCTGAGGAGCAGCTGGTCGAAGTCCCCGTGGAAACGCAGCAGTACGAGCACGGTGAGGGTGACGGCCCCGCCCATGAGCAGCACGGCCTTCACGATCTGGATCCAGGTGGTCGCGCGCATGCCGCCGAAGGACACGTAGACCACCATCAGTGCCCCGACACCGATCACGGTCAGGGTCCGGGCCGCGGTACCGGAATCGCCGAGCAGCAGGCCCACCAGGCTGCCCGCGCCGACCATTTGCGCGACGAGGTACAGCACCGAGACGGTGACGGAGGCGGTGCCGGCGGCGATCCGGACGGGCCGCTCGCTCATCCGGGCCGCGACCACGTCCGCGAGGGTGAACCGGCCGCAGTTGCGGACCAGTTCGGCGACGAGGAAGAGGACGACGAGCCAGGCGACGAGGAAGCCCACCGAGTAGAGCAGGCCGTCGTAGCCGAAGAGGGCGATCAGGCCGGAGATGCCGAGGAAGGAGGCTGCGGACATGTAGTCGCCTGCGATGGCGAAACCGTTCTCCAGCGGGGAGAACAGTCGGCCGCCCGCGTAGAACTCCTCGGCCGAGCCGTGTCGGTTGCGGCTGACCCAGGTGGTGATGCCCAGCGTGACGGCGATGAAGAGGCTGAACAGGATCAGCGCGAGGGTCTGGTGCTCGCTGGTCACCGGCCGGCCCCCCGGCTGCGCTGCCGCTCCTGGCCGCGCTCCTGCTCGAAGACCGTCCAGCGCAGGTCCAGCGCGGCCCGGTCCCGGCGCAGCCGCGCGTGCCGGGCGTACGCCCAGGTCAGCAGGAAGGTGCTGAGGAACTGGCCGAGACCCGCCAGCAGTGCCACGTTGACCGCGCCGACCACGGGCCGGGCCATGAGGCCGGGTGCCATCGTGGCGGCGACGACGTAGACGACGTACCAGAGCAGGAATCCGGCGGTCGCCGGAACGACGAACCCCCGGTAGCGGCTGCGGACCTCCTGGAAGGCGGCGCTGCGCTGCACTTCGAGGTAGATGTCGGACGCCCCGGGCGCGCCTCGGCCGCCGGCGGCCGGACGCGGGGGCGGCGGTTCCTCGCCCCCGCCCTCCCCCCAGCCGACGGCCAGCGCGTCGTACCAGGGATCGTCGAGCCGGATCGTTCCGGCGTCGGGACCTTCGTGCTTGTCCACCGAACTCTCCTTGTCCGCTGCCTCATTGGCCGCGTGCCCACAAGGATGTGCGGTATGGACGGTTTCCGGACTGGTGTCCCGGTGCTCTTCACTCCAACAGGTGATGGAGCGAAGAGCACCGGTGTGCCGGTGCGCCCGTCAGGCGTCGATGCGCGAGCGGTCCAAGGTCGCCGCGGAGCTCGTGATGAACTCCTTGCGCGGCGCCACCTCATTGCCCATCAGCAGGTCGAAGACCTGCTCGGCCGAATCCAGGTCGCCGATGTTGATCCGGCGCAGGGTACGGAAACGGGGATCCATGGTGGTCTCCGCCAGCTGGTCCGCGTCCATCTCGCCGAGACCCTTGTAGCGCTGGATCGAATCCTTGTACCGGATGTTCTTGCGCTGGAATTCGAGCAGGGTCTGGCGCAGCTCGTTGTCCGAGTACGTGTAGACGTACTTGTCCTGGCCCTTCTTGGGCTGGACGAGTTCGATGCGGTGCAGCGGGGGCACCGCGGCGAAGACCCGGCCCGCCTCGACCATCGGCCGCATGTACCGCTGGAAGAGCGTGAGCAGCAGGATGCGGATGTGCGCGCCGTCGACGTCGGCGTCGACGAGCAGCACGATCTTGCCGTAGCGCGCGGCGTCGATGTCGAAGGTCCGACCCGAGCCGGCCCCTATGACCTGGATGATCGCGCCGCACTCGGCGTTCTTCAGCATGTCCGAGACGGACGCCTTCTGAACGTTGAGGATCTTGCCGCGGATCGGCAGCAGTGCCTGGAACTCCGAGTTCCGCGCGAGCTTGGCGGTGCCGAGGGCGGAGTCTCCCTCGACGATGAAGAGCTCGCTGCGCTCCACGTCGTCACTGCGGCAGTCGGCCAGCTTCGCGGGCAGCGAGGAGGTCTCCAGCGCGGTCTTGCGGCGCTGCGCCTCCTTGTGCTGGCGGGCGGCGATCCGGGTCCGGGCGGCCGCGACGATCTTCTCCATTACGGCACGGGCCTGCTGCTTGTCGTCACGCTTCGTGCTGGTCAGGAAGGCCTTGAGCTCCTTGGCGACCACTGCTGCGACGATCCGGGCGGCCGCCGACGTGCCGAGCACCTCCTTGGTCTGGCCCTCGAACTGCGGCTCGGCCAGCCGGACGGTGACGACCGCCGTCATGCCCTCCATCGCATCGTCCTTGACCACGTCGTCCTCGGCGACGCGCAGCAGCTTCGCCGAGCGCAGCACCTCGTTCACGGTCTTGGTGACCGAGCGCTCGAAGCCGGTGATGTGGGTGCCGCCCTTGGGCGTGGCGATGATGTTGACGAAGGACTTGACCGAGGTCTCGTACCCGGTTCCCCAGCGCAGGGCGATGTCCACGCCGAGCTCGCGGGTGACCTCGGTGGGGGTCATGTGGCCGCGCTCGTCGAGGACGGGGACGGTCTCCTTGAAGGTCCCCTGGCCGCTCAGGCGCAGCACGTCGCAGACGGCCTTGTCCTGCGCGAGGTAGTCGCAGAACTCGCTGATGCCCCCGTCGAAGCGGAAGGTCTCCTCGGTCTTGCCGGCGCCGTCGATGGCCCGCTCGTCGCGGACGACGATGGTCAGGCCGGGGACGAGGAAGGCGGTCTGGCGGGCACGCTGGTAGAGCGTCTCCAGCGAGAGCCGGGCGTCCTTGAGGAAGATCTGCCGGTCGGCCCAGTAGCGGACGCGGGTGCCGGTCTTGCCCTTGGCGACCCGCTTGACCTTGCGCAGGCCATTGTCGGGATCGAACGGACTTTCGGGGCCCTGCTCGGTGAACATCCCCGGGACGCCGCGCCGGAAGCTGATCGCGTGGGTGGAGCTGTTGCGGTCGACCTCGACGTCCAGCCGGGCGGAGAGGGCGTTGACCACGGAGGCGCCCACGCCGTGCAGGCCGCCGGAGGCCGCGTACGAGCCGCCGCCGAACTTGCCGCCGGCGTGCAGCTTGGTCATGACGACCTCGACGCCGGACAGCCCGGTCTTGGGTTCCACGTCGACGGGGATGCCCCGGCCGTTGTCGCGGACCTCGACCGAGGCGTCCTCGTGGAGGATCACCTCGATGTGGTCGCAGTAGCCGCCGAGGGCCTCGTCCACGGCGTTGTCGATGATCTCCCAGAGGCAGTGCATGAGGCCTCGGGAGTCGGTGGACCCGATATACATGCCGGGGCGCTTGCGAACGGCCTCAAGACCTTCGAGGACGAGCAGGTGCCGCGCGGTGTAGTTGGAGCCGTCCCGGTCTGCTCCGGACAGCAGTGCGCTGGAAGGCACGGACGTGTCGGCGGTCACGCAGTTCGCTCCTCGCTGAATTTCTTTTTCTGGCCCGTCGGGCGCAGGGTGGCTCGGTTGCCCGTCGAAGGGTACCGAGGCCTGGTAGAGCCGATGCAACGCCACCCTCGCGCTTCATCAGCGTAGTGCAGGACCGCACGGGTGTTCGATCCCTCGCGCGGGTGAAGCAAACATCACGTTCCCTTCCAGGCATGAACCATTTAGTGTTCGGGCACGTCCTCATGAACAACCGGCAGTCCGCCGGGGAGGACGGAACTGCTACAAGCGAACGACTGACAACGCGAAACCGTAAAGCAACGCAATACGGCTCCTTCGCCGCCAACCGGCAGCAGCCGGCCAGCTTCGGAAGGTAGTTTCGAGGAAAAGCCGCGAGCGGGAACGTTTTCGGCCTGGTTGGATGTTGACCCTGGTACGACAGCTCGTCGAGCTAGAGAAGAGGCGACGTGACTACTGTTCTGACACCCGCGACCCCGCTGACGGCCGCTGACCGATGCGACCGTTGCGGCGCCCAGGCATATCTGCGCGTCGTCCTGCTGAGCGGTGGTGAACTGCTCTTCTGCGCCCACCACGGGCGTAAGTTCGAGCCGGAACTCAAGAAGATCGCCGCGGATATACAGGATGAGACCGAGCGGCTCACGTCCGCTCCGACGGCGAATGCCGACAACGAGGACCGCTGACACAGGCCTAACCTCGCATCCGACGAGCCAGGACCGGCCAGGCCGGTCGACGGGCGGCTCCCCTGAGACCCAGGGGAGCCGCCCGTCCTCATGTCCGGAGCCCTCATGTCCGGAGCCCCGCAAAGCCGTGGGTCGGCCCGGTTGCCCGCCCCCGCACAGGCTCCCCGGCTAGCGGCTCCCGCGCCCGTGTCGTACCCCCGGCGCTCCCGGGGTCCCCTGCACCTCTCCCGTCACATGCCCCCGTACGGGCCGTGCAACCGGCCCGGAGCCCCTTTCGGCACCCCATGCGATGTTCTGGCCGCCGCTCGCCCGCGGGGCCGCCTCCGGGGCCATCACGAAGCCGGTGAGCGGCGCGATCTTCGTATATACCCCCGGACTGTCGGGGCGCCCGCAGCCGCGGCCCCAGGAGACGATCCCGATGAGCTTGCCCTGGGCGACCAGTGGCCCGCCACTGTCCCCCTGACAGGCGTCCCGGCCGCCGTCACCGTGTCCCGCGCACACCATGGAGTCAGGCCGGTACTGTCCGTCCGCGTCCCCCGGGTAGGCACTCCGGCAGACCTCGTCCGCCAGCACCGTCACCCGGGCGGCACGCAGCGCGTACGCATAGTCCCCGAATCCGCTCGTGTCGCCCCAGCCGTACACGGCCGCTTCGCCGCCCGCCTCGTAGCCGGGGTGCCCCGCCTCGGCCATCGGGAGCACGTACTGCGCGGGCACGGCCTCGTCGAGCTCCAGCACGGCCAGGTCCCCGGCATTGCTCCGGGAGTCGTACGCCGGATTCACCCGGGCCGACCGGACCGCGATCTCCCTGCCATCGGCCGCCCGCAGCTCCGTGCGCCCGGTGATCACCCGGAAGTCGGGGACGGACTCCACCGGGCCGCCCAGCACCTGGCGGCCCAGGCAGTGGGCCGCGGTCAGCACCTTGGTCGGGCCCACGATGACGCCCCCGCAGAACTGGCCGCCTCGCGTTCCCCCGAACCGGTCACGGCTGGCGAGTGCCACCACCCACGGGCTGTCGGCCGCCTTCACCGGCCTCCCGCCGATCACCACGCTGTCCGCGGCTGCGTGCGGCGCTTGGGCCAGCGGCGCCGCTGCCGCTCCCGCCACCAGGGTCAGCGCGCCCGCCAGAGCACGGGAAAAGGGACGACGCATGAGGCCTCCTGACTCTGAGTGTGCATGACTCCACCCAGAGTGGGACGCCAAGTGGCCGTGCGCACCCGCGCACGGCCACTTCCGGTACGGTCCCCGGCCCGGTCAGTCCAGGTAGTCGCGCAGCACCTGCGAGCGGGACGGGTGTCGCAACTTCGACATCGTCTTGGACTCGATCTGACGGATCCGCTCGCGCGTGACGCCGTAGACCTTGCCGATCTCGTCGAGGGTCTTCGGCTGGCCGTCGGTGAGGCCGAAGCGCATCGAGACCACGCCGGCCTCGCGCTCGCTCAGCGTGTCGAGCACCGAGTGCAGCTGCTCCTGGAGGAGCGTGAAGCTCACGGCGTCGGCCGGGACGACCGCCTCGGAGTCCTCGATGAGGTCGCCGAACTCGCTGTCGCCGTCCTCGCCGAGCGGCGTGTGCAGGGAGATCGGCTCGCGGCCGTACTTCTGGACCTCGATGACCTTCTCGGGGGTCATGTCGAGTTCCTTGGCCAGCTCCTCCGGGGTGGGCTCGCGGCCCAGGTCCTGGAGCATCTGGCGCTGCACGCGGGCGAGCTTGTTGATGACCTCGACCATGTGCACCGGAATGCGGATGGTGCGGGCCTGGTCGGCCATGGCGCGGGTGATCGCCTGTCGGATCCACCAGGTCGCGTACGTGGAGAACTTGTAGCCCTTGGTGTAGTCGAACTTCTCCACCGCGCGGATCAGGCCCAGGTTGCCCTCCTGGATCAGGTCCAGGAAGAGCATGCCGCGGCCGGTGTAGCGCTTGGCCAGCGAGACCACGAGACGGAGGTTGGCCTCCAGCAGGTGGTTCTTGGCGCGGCGGCCGTCCTCGGCGATGATCTCCAGCTCGCGCTTGAGCTTGGGGGCCAGCTTGTCGGAATTGGCCAGCTTGTCCTCGGCGAACAGGCCCGCCTCGATCCGCTTGGCGAGCTCGACCTCCTGCTCGGCGTTGAGGAGGGGGACCTTGCCGATCTGCTTCAGGTAGTCCTTGACGGGGTCGGCGGTGGCTCCGGCCACGGCGACCTGCTGGGCTGGGGCGTCGTCCTCGTCGTCGGAGATGACGAAGCCCTTGCTCTCGCCGCCGTCCTCTTCCTCCTCGGCCTCCGCCTTGGCCGCGCCGGGGCCCTCCTCAAGGGGCTCCTCCTCGCCGCCCTCGTCGGCGTCCTTCTTGGAGGCGGTCTTCTTCGCTGCCGCCTTCTTCGCGGCGGTCTTCTTGGCGGGAGCCGCCTTCTTGGCCGTCGTCTTCTTCGCCGCGGTCTTCTTCGCGGCGGGCTCGGTTCCGAGCTCCTCCGCCGGAGCGTCCACGGGCTCCGGGTCCACCGTCTCGGCCGCGGGCGCAGCAGCGGCGACGGTCCGCGTAGCCGTCGTCTTCGCCGCGACGGTCTTCGTGGCCGTCCGCTTGGCCGGGGTCTTCGCTGCGACGCTCTTGCGGGTGGTGCGCTTGGGCGACTCCGCGGCACTGACCATCAGCGTCACACCCTCTTCCTCGAGGATCTGGTTGAGGCTGCGCAGAACATTCTTCCACTGGGTCGCAGGAATCTGGTCAGCCTCGAAGGCCCGACGCACGTCATCGCCGGCGATCTGCCCCTCGGCCTTGCCCCGCTCGATGAGCGCCATCACAGACTCGGAATCAGCGATCTCCGGCGGGAGCGTACGGGATGTGCTGGCCGACACGAACAACCTCTCGGAACGATGGAAACGGCTTCCGACCCCGGCCGGATGGTGCTGGACCGGAGCCGACGACCACCGACTGGGGATGGGCCGGGGGCGCGGGCAGGGGCCGGGGAGCTGCACAGCACCCGCAAGGGCTGCTGTCTTCCCTCCGTCGGCCATCACCTCTCTAGGTCATCGCTTGACCTCGCGGAGTGTTACGCCCAATTCTTCGTGGCCCGAGTCACACCCCGACCGCTTGTGCACGCCGACATCGCCGGGACCTCTCCCGGCCGCCGCCGGGAGGTACCGCTCCGGACCCCGTCCCGGGTACCTCCGTGGCCCGGCGGCACGTGCGAGCACTCTGCGCCGCCGACCGCCCGCCCGTCAGTGTTCCCGCGGGGCGGGGACCACGCGCTCGACCTCCGGGTGCACCATCAGGAGCTGGCGCATGGCGTTCTCGGCGCCCGTCGCGTCGCCGGCCGCGAGGGCCTCGACGATCCGCGCGTGGTGGGCGACGCACGCCTCGCTGGGGCGGTCACAGGCTGTGACGGGGCTGCCGGACACCTGGAGCGCCGCGGAGACGATGCCGGAGAGGTGCTCCAGCATGCGGTTGCCCGCAACCTGGATGAGGAGTGCGTGGAATTCGTTGTCGGCGCGCGCGAAGGTGATCGCGTCGCCCTGACCGAGGGCGTGGCCCATGATCTCGACCATGTCGGCGAGGCGCTGCTGGATGTCCGGGCGTCCGTGGCCGGCGGCGAGGCGGGCGGCCAGCGGCTCGATGGTCCAGCGGAGCTCGTTGAGCTCGCGGCGCTGGTCGTCGCGCTGGGGCCCGAAGGCGCGCCACTCGATGATGTCGGGGTCGAGCAGGTTCCAGTCGGCGACGGGCCGGACGCGGGTGCCGACGTTGGGGCGGGCGCTGACGAGGCCCTTGGCCTCCAGCACGCGCAGCGATTCGCGGACCACCGTGCGGGAGACCTCGAAGCGCTGGCCGATCTCCTCGGGGACCAACGGACGGTCTGCACCGAGGTCGCCGGAGACGATCATCTGGCCCAGCTGTTGGACGAGTTGGCCGTGCAGTCCGCGGCCGCGGCTGCCTGCCGCGCGGCGCCCGACCCGGCTCAACTCGACGTCGGCGCCGTCCCAGTGGGGCGCTCCGACGCGGTCGGTGCCGGAGGCTTCCGCGTAGGGGTAGCGGTCGAGTTCGCCCGGGCCGGCGAGGCCGGAGTCGGCATGGCGGGCGGCGGTCATCATGGTGTGCGCAAGGGTACTCACGAATCCTTTGTCGGCCGTGCCTCGACGACCCTTGAGGTCTTTGGTGAAAAGCACACGAAAGGGTGATCGGTGCCACCTGCGCAATTGACGACTTATCGTAAAGAACCGGGCCCTTTGTGGGGGGTTGTGGTCCGGTTCACGTGATGTGGGCCGGATCGGTCCCGTTCCGGCCCGGTCCGGCACCGTCCGGCACCGGAACGATCACCAACGGTCCTTTACCAACGGACGCGGCTGCGCAGTCCTGTGAACCCATAGGCGCACAACAGGACCATCAGCGACAACACCAGTGCCGCAGCGACCGGTTGGGCCATCACCCGCAGGGCGCCGAGGACCAGGCGGTCCGCCTCCGGGGGCCACTGTGCCCAGGCCAGCCCGCGCAGCCGGGCCGCGAGCCCGCTCGCCGGATACGCGGACGGTCCGTCCAGCGCCTTGCGTACGAGCGGAACGACCACGACCGGTACGGCGAGCACAGCGGTCAGGCCCGCGGCCGCCGAACGGAAGACTCCCGAGGCCAGAACGCCCGCCCAGGCGCAACCGACGAGCAGCCCCGCCCAACTCGCCGCCGGGGAGGCCCATTCCCCGGGGGTGCGCAGCGGGCCCCGGTCGAAGACGAGTTCCAGAACGGCGGCGTCGGCCGTGACCGCGAGCGCGCCGAAGGCCACGGCGAGAGCGGCGCAGACGGCGAGTTTGGCGGCGAGCAGGCCCACCCGGCGCGGCACGGTGCCGCGGTCGGCGGCGAGCGCGGGGTAGCGGTACTCCTCACCGAAGGCCAGGGCGCCGAGCAGGCCGGCTCCGAGGGCGGCGGGCGGCAGCGGCAGCAACTCCGGCCAGGCGGCGAGCAGCCGGTTCTGCGGGGTACCGCCGGCCCGGGCCAGCACCAGTGCGGTGACGGCGGAGACGGCGACGACGACGGCCGCGGTCAGGAGGGGCGTGGCGGTGCCGAAGACCCGGCACAGCTCGTAGCGCAGCGGCCGCAGCGGGCCGCCCACGCGGCGCACCGTCGAGGCCGGGCGCCCGCTGCGGGCGGCGGACCGGCCGGCCCCGGGGGCGGATCGCTCTCCGGCTTCGGGCGCGAGGGCCGGGCTCGCCGGGTCCGCCGGGTCCGCCGGCTCCGCGCCCGGCCCGGTGCGAGCCTGTGGCACCGGTGGTACGGACGGGCGGGGCGCGCCGGCATCCCCGGTCTCGTCGGCGAGCTGGTGGACCAGCACGCCGTGCCGGAACGCCGCCTCACCCACCTCCGCGCAGCTGCTGCCGTACACCGACAGGCGGCTACCGCTCTCCTCGACGATCTCCACCGCACGCTGGGCGGCCCGGGCCTCGCGGCCGAGTACATCGGCCAGCCGGGCGGCGTGCGGGCTGCGCACGGCGACCCGCGGCCGCAGCCGGGTGCGGGCGAACTCGGCCGCATCCTGGTCGGCGATGAGCCTGCCGGCCGCGATGCTGACGACCCGGTCCGCGTTGCGGGCCGCCTCTTTCGCGTCATCGGTGGTGAAGAGCACCGCGCCGCCGAGAGAAGCGTGACCGCGCAGCAGCCCGTGGAGCCAGCCGCGTTCGCGGGGCGAGAGTCCGGCGGCGGGCTCGTCGAGGAGCAGTGTGCACGGGTCGGGGAGGAGGGCCGCGGCCAGCCCCACCCGGCGCTCCATGCCGAGCGAGAGCGAGCCGAGCCGCTGGTCGCGCAGACCCCCGATGCCGACGACCTCCAGCATGGTGTCGGCCCGGGAGGCCGGCACCCCGGCGGCGGCGCACAGCATCCGCAGCTGGCTCCGGACGGTCCGCGACGGGTTGCCCGGGACGTCGCCGAGCAGCACTCCCACTTCACGGCCGGGATGCGGGATCCTGTGCAGCGGGCGGCCGCGGAAGTAGGTGACGCCGCGGCCCGGTTCGAGTTCGAGCATGAGCCGCAGTGCGGTGGTCTTGCCCGATCCCGGCTCGCCCAGGAGGGCGGTCACGGCTCCCGGGCGGGCCTCGAACGTGAGGTCGTCCACGAGGGGCGGGAGGTCTCGACGGGGGGTGCTGGTGAGTCCGATGGCCTGGAGCATCGCTTCTCTCGCGGGGGGTGAGACCGCTCTGCGGCAATGTGAGTACCGCAAACAAGATAACGCGATATGTCCGATTTTCGGGGTACCTAGGGTGTGTTAGCGCCCGTGTCGACGCGTCAGATGTCGGGCCGCAGCATCGGCGGGTTGAGAAGGTTCGCCCCGCCGGCCCGGAACAGCTGGGCGGGTCGGCCGCCCTGACGGGTCGTCGTGCCACCGGCCGGCACCAGGAATCCGGGGGTCCCGGTGACCTTGCGATGGAAGTTGCGGGGATCGAGGGCCACGCCCCACACGGCCTCGTAGACCCGGCGCAGCTCGCCCACGGTGAAGGCGGGCGGGCAGAAGGCGGTGGCCAGCGAGGAGTACTCGATCTTGGAGCGGGCCCGCTCCACGCCGTCGGCGAGGATCCGGGCGTGGTCGAAGGCGAGTCCGGAGGCCGCCTGGTCCTCGACGGCCAGGAGCTCGTCGATGGGGGCCCAGCGCGCGCTGTTGGCGTCTCCGCCCGCCCGGGGGGCCGGCAGGTCCGGAGCCAGGACCAGATGCGCCACGCTGACGACACGCATGCGCGGATCCCGTTTCGGATCGCCGTACGTGGCCAGTTGTTCGAGGTGCGCCCCGTTGTCCGCACCCGGTTCGGCCGGGTCGTGGGCGCACAGGCCGGTTTCCTCGGAGAGCTCGCGGGCCGCGGCCGCGGCCAGGTCCTCGTCTCCGCGGACGAAGCCTCCGGGCAGGGCCCAGCGTCCCTGGAACGGCTGCTCACCCCGCCGGACGACCAGCGCGCAGAGCGCGTGACGCCGGACGGTGAGCGCGACCAGGTCGACGGTGACAGCGAAGGGCGGATAGGCCGACGGGTCGTAGGGCGACATGCCGCGATCATAGTCGTCTGCCTGACGATAAACAGAGCTTTGGTGATCCCGGAGGCGGCGACGGGCGGGCTACCCGCCGAGTTGGAGCGCATCGGCCGCCTCCTCCACCATGCCGAGTCCGAGCCTGCTGATCCGGACGGCGAACGGTTCCCCCGACACCCGCAGGCCGGAGAAGCGCAGGGCGCCGAGGGGAGCACCGGGCAACGGGACGAGGGCGACCGTGCCCGCGGGGGCGTCGGGGCGGAGCCCGGCGAGGGCGGTCAGCGCGTGGATCCCGGCAGCCGCAGCCGCCGCCGCGGGACGGCATGCCGCCGGGTGCGGGAGCGGAGCGCTGCCCGCGGTGCGCTGCTCGGCGGCGTACATCTCCGGCAACCGGTACCCGAAGCTCTCCGCGGCGTCCAGCAGCCCCCTCAGAAGTCCGGCGGCCTCCTTGCCGAAGCCGGCCTGGGCCAGCCCGGCGACCGCCACGGCGCTCTCGTACGCCCGCACCGCGCCCGAGCGGTGCCCGAAGGGATTGTGGCCCGGCTCCCGGAACGCCATGCTCCGCAGCCCCCATCCGGAATCCATGGCGGGGGCGCCGAGCAGGCGGGCGAGCTGTTCGGTGCGGACCCGGTCCAGCAGTCCCGGGGCGAGCTCCCCGCCGCCCAGCAGGCCGGTGTCCAAGAGGTGGGCGGCGGCCCCCGTCATCCGGGGCAGCGGCCGCCCGTCGGGATGCAGGGCCGCCGCGGGCCGCCCGCCGTCCGGGCCGTCGATCCAGAAGCCGTCCCGGAACCTCTCCCGCAGTGCGGCGGCCCACTCCCGCCACTCCGCGGCGCCGGGCCGCCCGCATCCCGCGAGCAGGTCGGCCCCGAGCAGCGCGGCCCGGTGGGCGTGGGCCTGAGTCTCGCAGCGCCGCGGCCCGGGTTCGGGATCGGCCAGGAACCCGTCCTTCCCCAGGGCGCCGCGCAGCCAGTCCAGGCACCGCTCGGCCGCCGGGAGGAGCCGTGCCACCCCCTCCTCGGGCATTCCCCAGCGCCGGGCCTCGGCGAGCACCACCGGGAAGGCGAGTGTCGCCTCCGTGCCGGTGCACCCGGGTGGCAGCTGCGGGCCCGCCCCGCGCAACGGCCCCGGGATCTTCCCGGCATCGGGCCCCCCGCCGCCGGTCTGGGTCCGGGCCAGGGTCCGCAGCGTGGCCGCGGCGAGCCCGCTACCGAGCGGCAGGGCCATCCTGGCGGCCCAGAGGGATTCCGCCGGGGCCAGCCCGAGCCGCCACGGGACTCCGGCCGCGGCGAAGGCATCGGACGGTTCCTCGTGGTCCCGCATGAGCAGTGCGCCGAGGTCCTCGACGCTGCGGCGGAACCAGGCTTCGACCCGCGGGTCGTCCCCCTCCGCCCGCGCGTCGGCCAGCGGGTTGGCCACCTGCCCGGCCGGGGCCCGCGCCGTGCGGTCCTGCGTGGTCCGCAGCTCGATGGTGCGGGACTCGCCGGGCCCCAGTTCGAGCTGCCAGCGCAGCAGCCCCGCGGAGGCGAGCGCATCGTCCGGAGCCGGCTCGACAGCAGTGACGGCCTGCGTCTCCCCGTTGCTCCAGCGCAGGCCGGCGGCGTGCACCGCGGCCGGCAGTTCCGGCCCGGCCCGGCCGGCGGCCACCGCGGCCAGCTCGGCCAGGTCGGTGCCGAGCGACACCTCCACGGGCAGGCGCATCGGCCGGGTCGTGAAGCTGCGCACGGTGATCCGCTCGGTGCCGTCCGCGTGCCGGACCCGCTCCACACCGATGTCGGGGTCGGGGCCCGCCTCCGCCCCGGTACGCACGGTCGCGGTGAAGGCGGCTCGGTCGGAGCCGAGGCTGCGCCCCTGGACGGCGACCGGGTCCCGGCCGCCGATCCGGAGTACGCAGCGGGACAGCAGCCTCCGCCCGGAGCGGTAGATCCCGTCGATCCCCCGCCCGGTCAGCTGGCCGTGCTCGGGGGAGATGACCAGGCAGGGCGCGGCGACGCAGATGACGGCGCCGTGCACGGGTGGCAACTCGGTCCTGCGGGCGGGCGGTACGGAGTGAGCCATGGGTCGCCTTGTCTGGGCTGTCTGCGCCCCGGCCGGTTTCGCTGGGCGGCGGCGCGGCCGGGCCCCCGCCACCCTCCAGCTGAACGCCCTCGCCCCCGCCCGGGTCACGGGCCCCGGTGGCGGCTGCGCCCGTACTGGGCCGTGCCGGTGACGCGTCCGCCGCCGCACGACGGTGACGGCGACGTCCCGGATCCGCCGCACGGGTCCCGCGTCCCGGCCGCGCCGCTCGCGCGGGCCCCGGATCACTGGTCGCTCCCCGTGGTGCGGCGGGGCTCACGACGCAGTGGGGTGTCCCGGCGGCCCGGCGGGCGGGTGGTGGCCGCGCGGCGCTTGCGGCGGGGCTCCCGGCGCCGGCGCTCCTCCCGTAGGCAGGCCCGCAGCCCCTCCGGATCGATGCCCTCGTTGCAGGCGTGGTGCAGGAGTTGGGCGAAGCGGTACTCGGAGTCGGCCCGCAGGGCCAGTCCGAGGGCGATCCGGGCGGTCGGCTCGTCCCCGGTGGACCACGAGACCCAGCCCGCGAGGGTGAGCGGTGCCGCCGCGTGCTCCCCGTAGGCCCCGACGCAGCGGCGGGCCAGCGCCCGCCACAGCCGCAGGGCGGGGGCGGCCTCCTCGCCCTCCATCCACTCGGCCGCGACGTCGCGGATCTCGCGGTCCTGCAGGCCGAGGATCAAGGTGGCGGCCTCGTCGTGACCGAGCAGGGCGTCGTCCCAGTCGTCGACCCCCGGACCGCCCTCGACGGGTGGGGCGAGCGTCATCCGCTGCATCAGGGTGCGGGCCAGCGTGACGGTCTCGACACCGACCTCCTTCCGGGTGGCTCCGTCGAGGATCTTCGGGACGAGGGCGGCGGCGGCCCGGTCCAGAGCCCGCTCCATTTCCACGGCCGTTCCCCCGCGCAGCGGTGCCAGCCGGCCCTCGATCTCCCGGAGGGAGCCCCTGACCCGCAGTCCGGCGAAGGTGGCCGTCGCCGCCATCACCGAGGTTCCGGTCGCGGCCAGCGGGCTGCCCTCGGCCGGGCAGCACCGCTCGTCGGGGCAGCAGTAGGACCAGTACCGGCCGCCGGAGATGCAGAGCGCCTCCATCACGGGCACGTCGAGCGCGCCGCAGGCCAGCCGGATGCGCTGGGCCAGCGGCCGCAGCCGGGTCATCACCCGCTGGGCGCTCTCGTCGCCGACCGGATCCTGGCAGAGGAAGACGACGATCCCGTCGGGCTTGGCTCCGTGCCGCTCACTGCCCCGCACGAGGCAGTCGGCGACCTGGCGGGCGGTGTCCTCCCATTCAGCGGGGACCGTGGGAATGCCGACGCGGAGCCGGCCGCCGAAACGCCCGCCCTCGCCGTGCACGGCGACCATGACGAGGGAGTCGGTCGGGTGGAAACCGAGCATGTAGGGCAGCGCGTCGGCCAGTTCCGCCGGGCTGCGCAGGGTGATCCGAGGGTCGGGGGCGGGTCCGGACGGGCTGGTGGAGGGCCGGTCGGACGGGGTGCGTGATTCGCGGTCGTTCGTCATGCCCCGACGGTCCCGTGGACGATCGGATCCGGAAACCCCTGTGGATAACTATTGAGCATTCAACATCCACAGGTTCGGGGCACCATTGGCGCAATGTCAGAACCATCGGGTTGCATGGGGGCATGAACGCAGACCTGAGGACCTCGGCCGACTCCGTACTGGCCCGCCTCGTGGGCGACCCCACGGGCACCGCCCGCCTGCGCGAGGACCAGTGGCTCGCGATCGAGGCCCTCGTGGCGCACAAGCGGCGGGCGCTGGTGGTGCAGCGCACGGGCTGGGGCAAGTCCGCGGTGTACTTCGTCGCCACCTCGCTACTGCGGGCGAACGGCGCCGGGCCCACCGTCATCGTCTCCCCGCTCCTCGCGCTGATGCGCAATCAGGTGGAGGCCGCCGCCCGCGCCGGCATCCGCGCCCGCACCATCAACTCCGCCAACCCCGAGGAGTGGGAGGGGATCCAGGCGGAGGTCGCGGCGGGCGAGGTCGACGTCCTGCTCGTGAGTCCGGAGCGGCTCAACAACCCCGATTTCCGCGACCAGGTGCTGCCCAAGCTGTCCGCCGCGACCGGACTGCTCGTCGTCGACGAGGCCCATTGCATCTCGGACTGGGGGCACGACTTCCGCCCCGACTACCGCCGGCTGCGCACGATGCTGGCCGACCTTCCTCCCGGCGTCCCGGTGCTGGCCACGACCGCCACGGCCAACGCCCGCGTGACCGCCGACGTCGCCGAGCAGCTGGGAACCGGCGCCGGCACGGACGCGCTGGTGCTGCGCGGCCCGCTGGACCGCGAGAGCCTGAGCCTCGCGGTGCTGACCCTGCCCGACGCGGCGCACCGGCTGGCCTGGCTCGCCGACCACCTCGGCGAGCTCCCGGGCTCCGGAATCATCTACACGCTGACCGTGGCCGCCGCCGAGGAGGTCACCGCGTACCTGCGCCACCGCGGGCACACGGTCTCCTCGTACACCGGCAAGACGGAGAACGCCGACCGACAGCAGGCCGAGGACGACCTCCAGGCGAACCGGGTCAAGGCCCTGGTGGCCACTTCCGCTCTGGGCATGGGCTTCGACAAGCCCGACCTGGGCTTCGTGGTGCACCTGGGCTCGCCGTCCTCCCCCATCGCCTACTACCAGCAGGTCGGTCGCGCCGGCCGCGGCGTGGAGCACGCCGAGGTGCTCCTGCTGCCCGGCCGTGAGGACGAGGCCATTTGGCAGTACTTCGCCTCGGTGGCCTTCCCGCCCGAGCAGCAGGTGCGCCGCACCCTGGAGGTCCTGGCCCAGGCGGGCCGGCCGCTGTCGCTGCCCGCCATGGAGCCGCTGGTCGACCTGCGGCGCACCCGGCTGGAGACGATGCTCAAGGTCCTCGACGTGGACGGCGCGGTGCACCGGGTCAAGGGCGGCTGGACCTCGACGGGCGAGCCGTGGGTGTACGACGCCGAGCGCTACGCGTGGGTGGCCCGTCAGCGGGCCGCCGAACAGCAGGCGATGCGCGACTACGCGGCGGCGACGGGCTGCCGGATGGAATTCCTGCGCCGCCAGTTGGACGACGAGGAGGCCGCACCCTGCGGCCGCTGCGACAACTGCGCCGGAGCCCGCTTCACGGCGGACGTCTCCACCACCTCCCTCGACACCGCCCGCGGCGAGCTCGGGCGCCCCGGCGTCGAGCTGGAGCCGCGCAAGATGTGGCCGACCGGGCTGGCCGCCGTCGGTGTCGACCTCAAGGGCCGCATTCCGGCCGGGGAACAGGCCTCCACCGGGCGGGCGCTGGGCCGGCTATCCGACATCGGCTGGGGCAACCGGCTGCGTCCGATGCTCGCGGCGCAAGCTCCCGACCAGCCGATTCCGGACGATGTGGCGCAGGCCGTGGTGGCGGTGCTCGCGGACTGGGCCCGGGGCCCAGGCGGTTGGGCCTCTGGGGAACCAGACGCACCCGCACGGCCGGTGGGCGTGGTCGCCCTCCCCTCGCGCAGCCGCCCCCAACTGGTGGGCTCCCTGGCCGCACGGATCGCGGAAGTCGGGCGGCTCCCGCTGCTCGGGGCGCTCGCGTACACGGACCAGGCCCCGCAGTTCGGCCTGCCCTCCTCCAACAGCGCACAGCGGGTACGCGGGCTCCACCAGGCCTTGACCGTGCCCCCGGCGCTGGCGTCGAGTCTGACGGAGGCTGCAGGGCCCGTACTCCTCGTGGACGACCGCGCGGAGAGCGGCTGGACGCTCGCGGTGGCCACCCGGCTGGTGCGGCGGGCAGGCGCGAAGGGGGTGTTCCCGCTGGTACTCGCGGTCCAGCCGTAGTCGGATGAGTCATCATCGGCGTGTCGGGGCAAGGATATGAACGGCATACCGGCGAATTCTGGTCGGCGGCGCCAATTGCTCGTTGCCGCATGCTCACGGGCCACGCGAGAATCGGAGTGCTCCCGCTCGGCTCGACGGCGCTTCCCAGGGCCGTGCCGCGGCGTGCCCGCACTCCAGCTGTGCCCGTCCGCGGGCGTGTACCCGAAGGGAGGACCGTGACCTTCGGATTCGCCCCGCCCTCGACCACGTCACTGACAACGGCAGCCGGCGTCGCCAGCCGGCACGGCAGAATGCTGGAACCCGCCGAATGGACTGCGGCGGGTGTGCCGCTGCTGTCCAACCCGCGCGAGGTGGTCAGCGGGCTGCACTCACGACACAGTCCGGTGCCCTCGACCGCGGTGATCGCAGTCCTCGGCCCCGAGGAACGACTGGTCGCCAGCGCCTCGTTCGTCCAGCGGTCGGCTTCGGCCGACGGCTGGGACTACCGCAACGCCCTGCTTGCCGGGCTGCGCCGGGTCATCCCGCACGACCTGCGCCGCAGGACCCCGGTGCGGACCGCGGTCCTGCTGTACTGCCGCGAGGGCGACGAGCGGTGGACCGAGGAGGACGGCGCCTGGATGTGGGGGCTGCGGGACGCCTGCACCCTGCACGGGCTGCGGTGCGGCGCGTACATCACGCTGACCCGCGGTGGCTGGCAGGTGCTCGGTGAAGGCCGCGGCGGCCGACACCCCAGCTCCGACTCACGGCCCGAGCACCTCGGCGACAGCGTCGCCGAGTTCCCGGCAGTGACCCTGCGCACCGGCGGCGGCGCGACCGAGGTCATGCGCCGCCGTACCGCCGCACGCTGAACCCGGCCGGCCCGCCCCGCACCCGTACGGGCCGCGCGCAGGAACCCGCGCGCACCCGTCCGAGGCGCACGGCGTTCCGTATGCAGCAGCCCTCACGGCCGTACACCCTGGAGCGGGCGTACGGCAGGTCAGGCCTCGGGCTTCAGCGGGGCCGGCACCGGCCGGCCCCGCCCCTTGCCCGCGGCGGGTACGGGGCGTCAGACGCCCGCGCCCAGCACGGAGTTGATCTGCTCCGGGTCGCCGCACACGATGAGCAGCGCGCCGGCCCGCGCGAGCGCGGTCGGCAGGGCGGCGGCGGTCGCCCCGGCCGGTCCGCCGTTGGCCGCGAAGACCACGACGGGTCGGCCTGCGGCGCGCTCGACCTGCGCCGCGTCCGCATAGAAGACGTCGTCCCCGGCATCGTGCAGGGCCCAGTAGGCGGCCTCGCCGAAGGACAACTCGTGCGCGGCCCACGGGTGCGGGTCGCCGGTGGTGAGCACCAGGACGTCGCTGGGTGCGCGTCCGGTGTCGAGCAGTAGGTCGACGGCCTCTTCGGCCGCGTCCAGCGCGCCCTCGGCGGAAGCCGGGATCAGCTGGACCTGCGGCACCGCCGCCGAGACGGACGGTGCGGTGGGGGCTGCGGGAACGGGTCCGGGGGTGGCCTGCGGCGCACGCGGTGCGGGCGGTGCGGGCCTGGGGGTACTTCCCGCGCGGCTCGCCGCCGCGGCGGAGGGACCGGGGCGCCCCGGCCGCGGAACGGCGGCGGGACGCGGACCAGGTACAGGGCGGGGGGTCTGCGCGGTGCGGCTCGCGGCCGGCGTGACGCGGGGACCCTGGGCACTCTCGTGAATCTGAGGCTCCTCGGGGGTGAGAGGCATGAGTTGATGTCTATCAAACACCGGTACGAAACGTACCGGCGGGTGGCACGTGGGCGCGATCAGAAATCGAAGCCGAGTTGGCCTCCGTTTTCCAGTTCCATCGCTTCCTCGCTGCGCCGCACCTTCTTGAGGTGGCGCCACCGGGGCAGCGCGTCAAGGTACGACCACGAGAGCCGGTGGTACGGGGTGGGCCCCAGCTCCTCAAGCGCGGCCCGGTGCACGGGCGAGGGGTATCCGGCGTTGTCGCCGAAGGCGAAGTCCGCGAATCCGCCGCCCTGCCGGCCGAGTTCGGCCATCATCCGATCGCGCCTGACCTTGGCGATCACCGAGGCCGCGGCGACGGCGACGCAGGACTGGTCGCCCTTGATCACCGTCCGAACCCGCCAGGGCGGGCCGAGATAGTCGTGCTTGCCGTCGAGGATCACCGCTTCGGGCCGCACGGGCAGCGCTTCCAGGGCGCGCTCCGCGGCGAGCCGCAGGGCGGCCGTCATCCCGAGTTCGTCGATCTCCTCCGGGGAGGAGTGTCCCAGGGCGTACGCGGTGACCCAGTCCTCCAGCACGCCGAGGAGGGCGTCACGTCGTTTGTGGGTGAGCAGTTTGGAGTCGGTGAGCCCAGCAGGCGGGCGGCGCAGTCCGGTGATCGCCGCGCACACGGTGACCGGACCGGCCCAGGCCCCTCGTCCGACTTCGTCGACCCCGGCGATGACCTTGGCGCCGGTGGTTGCACGGAGGGAGCGTTCGACGGTGTGGGTGGGTGCTTCGTACGGCATGGCGCCAGCAAGGGTACGCCGCCCCGCGCCGCCTGCACACCCCGGCCCGGGCGCAGTGGGTACGGCGTCTCACGCTCTGAGCAGCGGCACCATCACCCGGTCGATCATTTCTGCGATGTCCGAATCCGCCCATTCGCTCCCGCACACCTTCGCGCGGTACATCATCATGGCCGGAATGACGTCGGCGACGAACGGACTCGTCGCGTCCACGCGCACGTCGCCCCGCTCGATCCCGCGCTGCACAAGCTCCTTGATCAGCCGATGGGCGGGCTCGTGCAGCCCGGCCCGGATGACGTCATGGAACCGTCCTGCATGGGCATGGTCGCATTCGTGAAGGACTGCTCGCAGCGCTTGGCCGGCGCGCGACTCCATCACGTCCCGCATCCGCACACACAACCGGAGGAAGTCCTCCCGGACCGATCCGGAGTCTGCGATCTCACCGAGCGGCGGCAGCCCGGTACGCAGCACCTCGGCCACCAGGTCCGCCTTCGAGGGCCAACGCCGGTAGACCGCCGCCTTGCCGGTGTGCGCGCAGGCCGCGACCCCCTCCATGGTGAGCGCGTTCCATCCGACCGTGCTCAACTGCTCCAAGGCCGCGTCGAGAATCGCCCGTTCGAGTTCCGGCCCCCGCCTGCGCCCCGGTGACGTCGCCGACCAGCGCGAACCCACCATCGCCTCTGACCTCCGACCGACTCACGCGCCGCTCGCGCGCATTTTCCCCCTTAGTGAACGGTTGTGTTCACTATCAAGGGCCTCCTACCGTGGATCCGCAGTGAACGAATGCGTTCACTATTTCACTATGGGGGGTTCCACGGTGAAAGGTTCGCAACTCGCCACGCCCCGGATACCGGGCGCGGCCCGCCGGGAAGGGCGCCCCGGCGTGGCACTCACGGTCATCGCCGCCTGTCAGCTGATGGTCGTCCTCGACGCCACGATCGTGAACATCGCACTCCCGCACATCCAGACCGCCCTCTCCTTCTCCACGACAGACCTGTCCTGGGTGATCAGCGCGTACACCCTGGCCTTCGGCGGGCTCCTGCTGCTCGGCGGCCGGGCCGGCGACATCCTCGGCCGGCGCCGCGTGTTCCTGACGGGCATCCTGCTGTTCACCCTGGCCTCCCTGCTCGGCGGTTTCGCCCAGGAGCCCTGGCAGCTGCTGGCCGCCCGTGCCCTCCAGGGGGTCGGCGGCGCGATCGCCTCGCCGACCTCCCTGGCCCTGATCACCACGACCTTCGACGAAGGCCCCGAGCGCAACCGCGCGTTCGGAGTGTTCGCAGCCGTGTCCGCCGGCGGCGGCGCGATCGGCCTGCTGGCCGGCGGCATGCTGACCGAATGGCTGGACTGGCGCTGGGTCCTCTTCGTCAACGTGCCGATCGGGCTCCTGATCGCCGTGCTCACCCCGCTCTACATCACCGAGTCCGAGCGCCACCCGGGCCGCTTCGACGTCGCTGGAGCCCTCGCCTCCACGGGCGGCATGGCCTCGCTCGTCTACGGGTTCATCCGAGCCTCCGAGGACGGCTGGCGCGACGGGCTCACCCTCGCCTCCTTCGTCGCGGCCGTCGTCCTCCTCGCGCTCTTCGTGGCCGTCGAGTCTCGGGCCCACGAGCCGATCATCCCGCTGCGGATGTTCGCCGACCGGAACCGCGCCGGCACCTACATGATCATGCTGGGCCTCGCCGCCGCGATGTTCGGCATGTTCTTCTTCATCGTCCAGTTCGTGCAGAACGTACTCGACTTCTCCCCGATCCGGTCCGGGCTCGGCTTCCTGCCCGTGACCGTCGCGATCATCACCGCCGCCGGCATCTCGCAACGTTTCCTGCCGCGCTTCGGCCCCAAACCGTTCATGGTCACGGGGGCCGCGCTCACCGGCACCGGACTCGCCTGGCTGACGTTCATCCGCACCGACAGCTCGTACGTCTCCGGGGTCCTCGGACCGATGCTGCTCTTCGGCTTCGGCATGGGGCTGAACTTCGTGACCCTCACGCTCACCGCCGTCTCCGGGGTCGCGCGGCGGGAGGCGGGCGCGGCGTCCGGACTGCTCAACGCCAGCCAGCAGGTCGGCGGCTCCCTCGGCCTGTCGATCCTGGTCACCGTCTTCGGCACGGCCAGCCGGAACGAGGGCGCCCAGCAGATCCCTGACTTCATGGCCCGCGCGGACCCCGGTCAGGTGGCGGCGTTCAAGCAGACGGGGCGACTGCCCGATCCGTGGGGCGACCTCGTCCTCACCCAGGGCATGTCCACCGCGTTCACCGCGGCCGTCGCCATGGCGGGGCTCTCGCTGGCCACCGCGCTGCTGGTGATCCGGGTGCGCAAGAGCGACCTGGAGGCCCTCAACGGCGCCGCCGCGCAGGCGGGTCCGGCGACCTGAGCCAGGTGGGGCGTGCGCACGCTCGGGCGCGGGATCACGCCCCGCGCCCGGGCCCGCGTACGGAATCCGCAGCGCGCGCTACCCGGTGCGGGCGGCGAAGGTCCCGAGGTCGCGGCAGACCTCGTACGAGACCGTGACCGGGCGCTCACGGAGGATCTGTCGGGCCCGGTACTCGCCGAGGCTCATCGCGTACCACGGGAGCCGCCCGCCCCTGGACAGCTCGTTGTTGATCCCGCGCAGGGCGCACGAGCGGCGGGGTTCGGGCAGCCGGTCCAGTGCGGGCACGGCGTCCGCCGACAGGGACTGGAAGTAGGCCGGGTCGATCTTGCCGGTCTGCTGGAAGCGCGCGACGTTCTTCTCGGCGACCATCCCGTCCGGAGACAGCAACCCGAAGGCCAGGACGGCGGCGGCCGCGCTCCCGGCGACGGCGCGTGGCAGCCGGCGCGTGCCGAACACCCCGGCAGCCATGATCAGTACGATGACCAGTCCGAGCCAGAGCTCCATCGCTGCCACCGACACGCGCAGCCGGGTCAGCCCGTACTCGTCCACGTACAGATCCATCCGACGCAGCGCGGAGGCGACGACGACCAGGGTCAGCGCGCACAGCGCACCCAGGACGACGCGGACGAACCGCCGGTCGCCGGCCCCGGCGCGCGGGGCCCGGCGCAGGGCGAGCGCGATCACGGCGAGGGTGAGCACGGTGGCCCAGAGCAGCTGCCAGAAGCCCTGGCGTGCGTACTCGGAGTGGGTGAGCCCGGTGCTCTCCAGCATCGCGTCGTAGCCACCGAACAGCACGGCCAACTGGGCGGCGTTGAAGGCGGCGAAGAGGAGGTTGAGCACGACGAGCGGAAGCGCCCATTCGAGGCGGGTGCGCGGCTTCCCGGGCGCCAGCCGGATGCGGTCCCAACGCGAGGGCGCGGCGGCGGTGCGGGCGGCGGCGAGCGCGAGGCACGCTCCGAACAGGAAGAGCAGGAAGCGCAGCGGCCCGTCGCCGACGGACACCTCGGGAGTGATCCCGCTCAGCAGGTCCGCGAAGGCGGCGTCGGCGGAGGCGAAGAGGGCGCCGAACAACACCAGCAGGACGACGGCCACCAGGGCGGCCTTCGCCACCGGCAGCCAGCGGTCCCGGTCGACCCCGCTGCCACGCGAGCGCAGCCCGCTCCAGGCCCAGCGGACCCCGAGCACGGTGGCGTCGACGAGGCCGAGGGGGCTGAGCAGTACGCCGGGCCAGGTGCGGCTGCCGTGCAGGGCCAGCGCGCCGAGCAGGACGGCTGCGAACAGCGCGAGGGCGGACGGCCAGCCGGCGTCGCGCAGCGCGGGCACGGCGAGCAGCGCGACGCAGCCGATCGCCCAGGCCACGGTCCAGGGGCGGGCGGTACGCCGGGCCGCGCGGGCGGCGGCGTACGCGGCGGCGACGGCGGGCGCGACGGCGAGCAGCAGGCCGGGGCCGAGGCCGTCGCCGAGGAACAGGGCCGAGACGAGGCCGGCGGCCATGGCGGAGAGCAGGACGGCAGTGGGTACGGGTGCGGCCCGGGCGGGGCGCGCTGCTTCGGCCCACGCGAGCGGCGCGATGGACCAGGCTCCGGACTTCGCCCGCTGCTGCCGGACTTGGTAGGTCTGCCACGCCTTGGGATCCCAGCCGCTCGGCGCCACGACGTGCCCAGCGGCGGGCTCGGGAGCAGGCTCGCCAGCGTGGCCCGCGGCAGGGCCGGTGGGCGGCCCGGGCGGCGCTGCCGGCTGTGTGGGGGTGGCCCCCGACGCCGGGGCTGACGGCGGATCGGCGGTTGCGCCGGGCCCGCCCCTCACCGGATCGGCGGTCGAGCTGCCGCTCGCGTCCCCGCTCGCACCGTCGGCCACTGCGCCGGAGTGCTCTGACATCGGGTTCCCCTCCCCTATCGGCCGCCCCCATCATCACGACGGAGGCGGCGGAGCGGACAGGGTAGGCCCGTGCCGTGCGGCGTCAGCCATACCGGAAGTGCCGCTGTGGCAGGACCGTGACAATCGAAACGGGTCGTACCGCCCGGCTCCCCCGGAAGCCCCCTCCCGCGGCCGGCGGCTCCGCTGCCCAGCGGCCCGGCGGCCCGGCGGCACGCCTTTGCCTAGTGCGCCGCCGTCTCCGGCAGCCAGGCCGGCAGGGCCTCCGTGCGGCCCAGCCAGGCGGCCGGCAGCACCGCGTCGCCGCGTGCCCCCAGCACCCCGCCGACGATCGCGCAGGTCGTGTCGACGTCGCCGCCCACCTGCGCGGTGGTCCAGAACGCCCGCTCGTAGTCGTCCAGCGACCGGGCCGCCGACCACAGGGCGAACGGCACGGTGTCGTGGGCGCTGGTGCGCCGCCCGCAGCCCAGCACGGCCGCGACGGTGGTCGCGTCGCCGTAGTCCAGCATGTCCCGCGCCCGCCGCAGCCCCGCACCCACGGCGCTGCGCGGTACCAGGGCGATCACGCCGTCCAGCAGGTCAGCGGCCTTCGGCGGCCCGGCCGGGGCGGCTGCCAGTGCGGCCGCCGCGGCGACGGCCATCGCCCCGCACACCGCCTCGCGGTGCTGGTGGGTGGTGTAGGCGGAGATCTCTGCCTGGTGGGTGGCCTGCTCGGGGTCGTCGGCGTACCAGGCACCCAGGGGTGCGATGCGCATGGCCGCGCCGTTGCCCCACGAGCCCTGCCCGTTGAACAGCTCGGCGGCCAGCGTGCGCCAGTCCTCGCCCTCCCGGACGAGGCGGAGCATCCGGTTCACGGCCGGCCCGTAGCCGCGGTCGAAATCGTGGTGGTGGGCGAAGGAGCTCGCCAGGGCGTCCTGGTCGATGCGTCCGTGCTCGGCGAGGACGGCGACGACCGAGCAGGCCATCTCGGTGTCGTCGGTCCACTGCCAGGTCCCGGTACCCACGGGCAGTTCACGGCGCTTGAGGAGGGGGTAGTTCACGGGGACGAAGTACTGGGAGCCCAGGGCGTCACCCAGAGCCAGCCCGCGCAGGCTGGCCATGGCGCGTGCGTAGCGCCCTTCGGAAGAGGAGTCAGCGGTCATCCCGGGCCACTCTAGCCGTCCAGGTCATAAGGCTCGGGTGTGGTCCACCGCTCAAACGGGCGGTCCATCCGGTACCGACCGTCCGGGCCGAGCAGGAGGACCCGGAATTCGCCGTTCCCGGGATTGGACAGGGCCTCGAACTCGGCCACCGACCAGTGGAACCAGCGCATGCAGAACAGCCGCATGGTCAGCCCGTGCGTCACGAGCAGCACGTTCGGCGGGTGGTCGGGGGCCTCGAAACTGCGGTAGAGGCTCTCCAGGAAGGAGCCGACGCGGTCGTACACGTCCGCGCCCGATTCGCCCTGTGCGAAGCGGTAGAAGAAGTGCCCGTACGCGTCGCGGTACGCCTTCTGCAGTCGTACGTCGTCCCGGTCCTGCCAGTTCCCCCAGTCCTGCTCGCGCAGCCTCGGCTCCTCGCGCATCCGCACCCGCCCCGGCTCCAGCCGGAGCTCGCGGAAGGTTTGGAGGGTCCGGCGGTACGGGGAGACGTACGCGCTGATCGCCTCGTCCCCGAAGAGCTCGCGCAGTCGCACGCCGGCCTCCGCGGCCTGTTCGCGCCCCTGACCGGTCAGCCTCAGGGCATGGTCGGGCTCCCGTTCGTACACCGTGTCATCGGCATTGCCCTCCGATTCCCCGTGCCGGACAAGGACGATGCGCCGTGGTCGTGCCATTCCACGACCCTATTCGGCCACCGGCGGGCCGGACACCCGGGCTCGCCGGTCGAACCGCCGGTCGTCGTACGGTCATACCGTCCAGGACGATTCGAGGTCGACGACGTCACCGGTGAGGGCTTCCACGTCGGCCTCGGTCTGGGCGCGCAGCGAAAGCCGCTCGACCCTCTCCTGGCGGTACTTGCCGTGCTCCGCGGCGGCGTGCCACATCGACAGCACCAGGAACTCCCGTCCCGGGGCCTCTCCGAAGAGGCCCCGGATCATTCCGGGTGACCCCGCCATGGCGGGGTTCCACACCTTCTCCTGCATGAGGGCGAAGTGGTCCACGCGCCCCTCCCGTACCCGGGTGTGGGCCACGCGCACGACGTCCGCGTCGGTGAAGCGCGGTTCGAAGCCGGTCTTCACGTCGAAGCGGTGCTCGAAGAGCGTGACCCGCGCATTGGTGTAGGTACCGGCCTGGGACGCGGCCAGCCTGTCGTACGACCGGGCCATGAAGGAGTCGTAGAAGGAACGGCTCTCCCAGAACGCGAAGACATGCGCGACCCCCTGACGCCCGCGGCTCCAGCCGCCGCCCTGTCCCCGGAATCCCGGTTCGCCGGGCAGCCCCGCCCATTTGCGCTGCCCGCGCTCGAACCCGCGTCGGTCCGTCACCGTGCAGCGAATCCACTTGACCAGCACCGCGCCATCGTACGGGCCCGGCGCGGCCCCGGTCAGTCCTCAGCGCGGTTGATCCGCGCCAGTTCCTCCGCATCCCGCCCGGACAGCCGAAGCCCGAACTCCCGGTCGAGCAGCGCGAGCAGCTCGCCGGGGGCCACGGACCGCCGCTCGACCCGCCCGTCGGAGTGCAGCCGGGTGAACTCCCGCCCCACGAGCGCCCGGCGGGCGGGAGCGCCCGGGTGCTGGACGACGATCTGCCCGACGAAGGCGGAGCGGGGGTGGGTGGAGCTGTAGTGGTTGAGCAGGACGTAGTCGACGGGGTGGTAGCGCTGCGGGGAGAACGCGTACAGGTCCCGCCAGGTGCCCTCGCGCAGCATGCACAGCACGAGGACGCCTTCGCCTTCCTCGCGAACGGCGTACGTCCACTCCCCCTGCACCACTTCGGTCCCGGGGCGCGCCAGTGGGACGGGCTCGCGCGGCCCCTGGTGGCCGAACCCGGCGTCGCACAGCCAGGGTTCGCCCTCGACGGTGACGACGAGGACGGCGTGCGTCACCGGGAGCAGAGAGTCACCCCGGGTCCGGTTGCGGGCACCGCGCCCGGAGACCTCGAAGCCGATCCGCTCCAGGGCAGCGGCCAGCAGCGAGTTCTGTTCGTAGCAGTAGCCGCCACGACGGCCGTGCACGAGCTTGTCCTCCAGGACCTTGACGCCGAGCTCGACGGGGCGGCCGAGCAGCACGTCCAGGTTCTCGAAGGTGATCGCATCGGTGTGGGCCCGGTGCACTGCGTACAACGTCCCGAGGTCCGGCCGGAGTTCCCCGTCGTTCCCGACGGGTCCGTCGTAGCCGATCCGTTCCAGATAGGCATCCAGATCCAGCTCGTCACCGCTCCACATGTCTCCCCCGATCACGCGCGCAACACCGCGGGCGCCCAACGCCCCCGCTCCGCACAATGATCACCGTGACGGCCCCCCACTCCAACCCCACGACGAAGGGGACCGACATGGGCCGGTCCCCTTCGTGAACTGCTGGTCAGCTACCCCTGCGGGCTACGCCCGGTGTCAGCTGCAGCCGCTGGTCGAGCCGCAGCCCTCGCAGATGTAGCAGGAGCCTGCACGCTGCATCTTCGTACCGCACGAGAAGCAGAGCGGGGCGTCGGCGGAGACGCCGAGCTGCATCTCGACGAGTTCGGCGTTCGAGTGCGCCGTCTTCGGGGCCTGGACCTCGACGACCGCGGCCGGCTTCGGGGCTGCCGGGACGGCGGCCAACGGGGCCGACTGGGCGAGGGACTCCGTGTCGAGGTCCTCCTCCAGCGGCTCGTACGAACCGGTGTCCAGGTGGCGCTGACGCTCCTCGGCGGTGTGGATGCCGAGCGCCGAGCGGGTCTCGAAGGGCAGGAAGTCCAGCGCCAGGCGGCGGAAGATGTAGTCGACGATCGACTGCGCCATCCGCACGTCCGGGTCGTCCGTCATACCGGCCGGCTCGAAGCGCATGTTCGTGAACTTCGAGACGTACGTCTCCAGCGGGACGCCGTACTGCAGACCGACCGAGACGGCGATCGAGAAGGCGTCCATCATGCCCGCGAGGGTCGAACCCTGCTTGGACATCTTCAGGAAGACCTCGCCCAGACCGTCGTCCGGGTACGAGTTCGCGGTCATGTAGCCCTCGGCGCCGCCGACCGTGAAGGAGGTGGTGATGCCCGGGCGGCCCTTGGGGAGGCGCTTGCGGACGGGACGGTACTCGATGACCTTCTCGACCGCCGCGCGGATGGTGTCCTCCGCCTTGGCGGTGACCTCCTCCTTCTCCTCTTCCTTCTTCTTCGCGGAGAGGGGCTGGCCGACCTTGCAGTTGTCGCGGTAGATCGCGAGCGCCTTGACGCCCATCTTCCACGCCTCGAAGTAGATCTCCTCGATCTCCTCGACGGTGGCCGACTCCGGCATGTTGACCGTCTTCGAGATCGCGCCGGAGATCCAGGGCTGGATCGCGGCCATCATCCGGACGTGGCCCATCGGGGAGATGGAGCGCTCGCCCATGGCGCAGTCGAAGATCGAGTAGTGCTCGGTCTTCAGGCCCGGGGCGTCGACGACCACGCCGTGCTCGGCGATGTGCGCGACGATCGCCTCGATCTGCTCCTCCTGGTAGCCCAGGCGGCGCAGGGCCTGCGGGACGGTGCCGTTGACGATCTGCATCGAGCCGCCGCCGACGAGCTTCTTGAACTTGACCAGGGCCAGGTCCGGCTCGACACCGGTGGTGTCGCAGGACATCGCGAGACCGATAGTGCCGGTCGGCGCGAGGACGGAGGCCTGGGAGTTGCGGAAGCCGTTCTTCTCGCCGAGGCGCAGGACGTCCTGCCAAGCCTCGGTGGCCGCGGCCCAGATCGAGTTGTCCAGGTCCTCGGTGCGCGGCGCGACGGCGTTGGCGTCGGCGTGCTGCTTCATGACGCGCTTGTGCGCCTCGGCGTTGCGGGCGTAGCCGTCGTACGGGCCGACGATGGCGGCCAGCTCGGCGGAGCGCTTGTACGCGGTGCCGGTCATCAGCGAGGTGATCGACGCGGCGAGGGTGCGGCCGCCGTCCGAGTCGTACGCGTGGCCGGTCGCCATCAGGAGGGCGCCGAGGTTGGCGTAGCCGATGCCCAGCTGGCGGAAGGCGCGGGTGTTCTCGCCGATCTTCTGCGTCGGGAAGTCCGCGAAGCAGATGGAGATGTCCATCGCGGTGATGACGAGCTCGACGACCTTGGCGAAGCGCTCGGCGTCGAAGGACTGGTTGCCGTTGCCGTCGTCGTTCAGGAACTTCATCAGGTTCAGCGAGGCGAGGTTGCAGGACGTGTTGTCCAGGTGCATGTACTCGCTGCACGGGTTCGACGCGGTGATGCGGCCGGACTCGGGGCAGGTGTGCCAATTGTTGATCACACCGTCGTACTGGATGCCCGGGTCGGCGCAGGCCCACGCGGCCTCTGCCAGCTTGCGGAAGAGCGCCTTGGCGTCGACCTTCTCGATGACCTCGCCGGTCATACGGGCACGCAGGCCGAACTCGGCGCCGTTCTCGACGGCCGTCATGAACTCGTCGTTCACACGGACGGAGTTGTTGGCGTTCTGGTACTGGACGGACGTGATGTCGTCGCCGCCCAGGTCCATGTCGAAGCCCGCGTCGCGCAGGGCGCGGATCTTCTCCTCTTCCTTCACCTTGGTCTCGATGAAGGCTTCGACGTCGGGGTGGTCCACGTCCAGGACGACCATCTTGGCCGCGCGGCGGGTGGCGCCGCCCGACTTGATCGTTCCGGCGGACGCGTCGGCACCGCGCATGAAGGAGACCGGACCGGAGGCGTTGCCGCCGGAGGAGAGGAGCTCCTTGGAGGAGCGGATGCGGGAGAGGTTCAGGCCGGCACCGGAGCCGCCCTTGAAGATCATGCCCTCTTCCTTGTACCAGTCGAGGATCGACTCCATGGAGTCGTCGACGGCCAGGATGAAGCAGGCGGAGACCTGCTGCGGCTGGGGCGTACCGACGTTGAACCACACCGGCGAGTTGAAGCTGAAGATCTGGTGCAGGAGGGCGTAGGTCAGCTCGTGCTCGAAGATCTCCACGTCGGCGGGGGACGCGAAGTAGTCGAAGTCCTCACCGGCCTTCGTGTACGTCTTCACGATGCGGTCGATGAGCTGCTTCAGGCCGGTCTCGCGCTGCGGGGTGCCAACCGCGCCGCGAAAGTACTTGCTGGTGACGATGTTGACCGCGTTCACCGACCAGAAGTCGGGGAACTCGACGCCACGCTGCTCGAAGTTCACCGAGCCGTCGCGCCAGTTGGTCATGACGACGTCACGGCGCTCCCAGCTCACCTCGTCGTACGGGTGCACGCCGGGGGTGGTGTGGATGCGCTCGATCCGAAGGCCGCTCTTGGCAGTCTTGGTCCCCTTGGCGCGGGAACCTCGTGCCGAGCCGCTCGCCGTCTCTGTCATGCCGCTTCCTCCCATATGCGGGCAAAAACGCCCTAAAGTGCCAGCGTTATTCCGCGGCACGGTCTGTCTTGTATCTACGTTTCTTCGCCTGAGCTCCCGGGCGGCCGCGCTGCGCTGCGGCCGATCGGTCAGTCGGCGGCGGAGGCGGGCACGGGGACCGAACCGGTCCCGCGGGGCTCGCACTCTTCAGGGTGAGGCCGTGGCACGCGGAGCTCCGCGATGGCGGTCTCGAAGTCTTCAAGCGTGTCGAACGCCTTGTAAACGGACGCGAACCGGAGGTACGCGACCAGATCGAGCTCCTGCAACGGGCCGAGTATGGCCAGACCCACGTCGTGGGTGGTCAGCTCGGCACTCCCGGTGGCGCGCACCGCCTCCTCGACCCGCTGGCCGAGCTTGGCGAGGGCGTCCTCGGTGACCGGCCGCCCCTGGCACGCCTTGCGCACACCGGAGATGACCTTGGTCCGACTGAAGGGCTCGGTCACCCCGCTGCGCTTGATCACCATCAGCGAGGCCGTCTCCACCGTCGTGAAGCGACGGGAACAGTCGGGGCACTGACGGCGCCGACGGATCGACGTGCCGTCGTCCGTGGTGCGGCTGTCGACGACGCGGCTGTCGGGGTGCCTGCAGAAGGGGCAGTGCATGGTTCCCTCACCCTCCCTCTTGGCACGACTGAATCACCTCGCAAGGCCCCTGAACGACGGAGACGGGTCTACGTCGGGGGCTCGCGAAGCAGCCACCAGCATATGCGATGCCGAGGGCCTCGAAGGACCGAGGACCACAACTTCTGGGCGGCAGCGCACATCCAACCACTAGATCTTGGGTTGTGGTGCATTCACTTCATTCCGCGTGTCGCCGCGTCCGATGACCGGACGGAGACGTTCCCGGTGCCACACTGGGCTCAGGACCGGAAGGTGGCGATCCGACCGGGAAGGCTACCGTAAACAGCGGACCCGGCACCGAACCCGCGTTCGGCGGACCGATCGTCCATACACCCCTTGATGTGACCACGTTGGACGATCTGCGATTTTTCACTCGAACGTGTGTTTGGCGCAACCTTTCGAAAGCTACTACCGTTGTCCAGCTAGGGAGAACATTTCGAGAGGGGCCGCCGACGTGACCACCACCGCAGACAGTGCCACCATCACTGCCCAGAACCGCTCCCAGAGCCGACACGAGCCGGTGCATCCCATGAACGACGCAAGTCTGAACCAGGAGGCGGAGCCCGCACGCCCCGCACGCTCGCTTCCAGGGCGACCTCCAGGCATCCGCGCCGACAGCTCCGGGCTCACGGACCGGCAGCGGAGGGTCATCGAGGTCATTCGCGACTCGGTGCAGCGGCGGGGCTACCCGCCGTCGATGCGGGAGATCGGCCAGGCGGTCGGCCTGTCCAGCACGTCGTCGGTCGCGCACCAGCTCATGGCCCTGGAGCGCAAGGGCTTCCTGCGCCGCGACCCGCACCGCCCCCGGGCGTACGAGGTACGCGGCTCCGACCAGCCCAGCTCGCAGCCGACGGACACCACCGGCAAGCCCGCCGCCTCGTACGTCCCCCTGGTCGGGCGGATCGCGGCCGGCGGCCCGATCCTCGCCGAGGAATCGGTGGAGGACGTGTTCCCGCTCCCCCGCCAGCTGGTCGGGGACGGCGAGCTCTTCGTCCTCAAGGTCGTAGGCGACTCGATGATCGAGGCCGCGATCTGCGACGGCGACTGGGTCACGGTCCGTCGCCAGCCGGTCGCGGAGAACGGCGACATCGTGGCCGCGATGCTGGACGGCGAGGCCACGGTCAAGCGCTTCAAGCGCGAGGACGGCCACGTCTGGCTGCTCCCGCACAACGCCGCCTACCAGCCGATCCCCGGCGACGAGGCGACCATCCTCGGCAAGGTCGTCGCCGTACTGCGCCGGGTCTGACCCAGCGCCCACATCCGGCTCCGGGACCTACTGCGCCGGTCCCGGAGCTGCTGTTTCCGTCTTCGTTGTTCTGCTGGTGCGTCGCTCCGTCCGTGGGCACCACACAGCCCCTGCCTGCACGTCGGCAGGGGCTCGTCGCGTTCTACTTGCCGTCCGCCTGCGCGGCAGCGTCGATGGCAGCCAGCGAACGCCGCGCCTGGTTGCGGTCCGTGGTGTACCAGAAGTCCGGCAGCGTGGCACGCAGGAAGCTCCCGTACCGGG
The DNA here is from genome assembly GCF_041431095.1 of Streptomyces sp. NBC_00597. Lineage (GTDB taxonomy): Bacteria > Actinomycetota > Actinomycetes > Streptomycetales > Streptomycetaceae > Streptomyces. The sequence continues at coordinate 80,487 of NZ_CP107757.1, read as the reverse complement.
CCGTGGCGAGCCTGGGGTCCAGGACGGCGACGACACCCCGGTCGCCGCCGGCCCGTACGAGCCGGCCCGCACCCTGCGCCATCAGCAGCGCCGCATGCGTGGCCGCGACGGCCATGAACCCGTTGCCGCCGTGCTCCTCGACCGACTTCTGTCGGGCGCTCATCAGCGGGTCGTCCGGGCGCGGGAACGGGATCCGGTCCATGACCACCAGCTGGCAGCTGGGTCCGGGCACGTCCACTCCCTGCCAGAGCGACAGCGTTCCGAACAGGCAGGTCTTCGGGTCCGCCGCGAACGCCTTGATCAGCTCGCCCAGCGTCTCCTCGCCCTGGAGCAGGATCGGGTTGTCGAGCCGGCCGCGCAGCTCCTCGGCGGCCGCCTTGGCGCCCCGCATGGAGGAGAACAGACCGAGGGTGCGGCCGCCGGCCGCCTCGATCAGCTCGGCGAGCTCGTCCATCATGTCGCCGCGGGTGCCCTCGCGGCCGGGCGTGGCCAGGTGCTTCGCGACGTAGAGGATGCCCTGCTTGGGGTAGTCGAACGGCGAGCCGACGTCCAGTCCCTTCCAGACCGGCGCATCGTCCCCTTCGACCCCTTCGGGAGAGAGGCCCAGCGAGGCCGCCACCCCGTTGAAATCGCCGCCCAGCTTGAGGGTCGCCGAGGTCAGGACCACCGAGCGGTCCTCGAACAGCTTCTCGCGCAGCAGCCCGGACACCGACAGCGGGGCGACCCGGAGGGTGGCGCCGAACCGGTCGTGCCGCTCGAACCAGACGACGTCGTACTCGGAGCGGAACAGGATCCGCTCGGCCACCCCGTGGACGCTCTCCACTGCGGCGAGCGCCTGCTTGCGGACGGCGTCCTCGTCGTGGACCGACTTGTCGCGGGTCGCGCCGATCGCCGAGATGACGTTGCGGGCGGAATCCCGCAGGGCCGCCAACGCATATCCCAGGTCCTCGGGGACCTCTTCCAGTCGACCCGGAAGGGCCAGCTCCATGACCCGCTCGAACGATTCGGACGCGGTCTGGAGGGAGTCCGCGGTCTTCTCGTCGACCAGCTTGGCCGCACGCTTCACGGCACGGTTGACCTGGCCCGGGGTGAGCTCGCCGGTGGCGACACCGGTCACCCGGGAGACCAGCTCGTGCGCCTCGTCCACGATCAGCACCTCGTGCTGCGGCAGCACGGGGGCGCCCTCGATGGCGTCGATGGCCAGCAGCGCGTGATTGGTGACGACCACGTCGGCGAGCTTGGCCCGCTCGCGGGCGGCTTCGGCGAAGCATTCGGCGCCGTACGCGCACTTCGTCGCGCCCAGGCATTCCCGGGAGGAGACGGAGATCTGCGACCAGGCCTTGTCCGAGACGCCGGGGGTCAGGTCGTCGCGGTCGCCGGTCTCCGTCTCGTCGGCCCAGTCGCGCAGGCGCAGCAGGTCCTGTCCGAGCTTGCTCGTCGGGGCGGCCGCCTCGAACTGGTCGAAGAGGCCCTCCTCCTCGTCTTGCGGTGCGCCCTCGTGCAGCCGGTGCAGACACAGATAGTTGGACCGGCCCTTGAGCATGGCGAACTGCGGGCGGCGGCGGAGCTGCGGATGCAGCGCGTCCACCGTCCGGGGCAGGTCGCGCTCGACGAGCTGTCGCTGGAGGGCGAGTGTGGCGGTGGCCACGACCACCCGCTCGCCGTGCGCCAGGGCCGGCACCAGGTAGCCGAGGGACTTGCCGGTGCCGGTGCCTGCCTGGATCAGCCGGTGTGTGTTGTCGTCGATCGCTTCGGCGACGGCTTCGGCCATGGATACCTGGCCGGGACGCTCCGTGCCGCCGACGGCGGAGACGGCGGCATGCAGCAGGTCGGGGAGGGAGGGCTTCGTCATAGCACTGCCAACCCTACGGGGCGCCACCGACAGCGATCGCCACGTCGAAGATTCATGGCCGGTACAAGGGGTTGGGCACGGTGCCGTACTCCACCGCGTGTGGGCGGTCCGGGCGGTCGCGGTAGCCGTCCTCGTACAGCCGGTTCCGGTTCAGGCAGAGCCGCCCGATGCGCTCGCCGAGCAGGTCGAAGAGCTCGTAGCGCTCCTTGAGCTCGGGGAAGCGGGCCTGGTGGCGCAGGATCTCCGCCCGTACGAGCGACCAGAACTCCTCCTCCGCTACGCCGAGGCGGTCCTCGCACACGGCGGAGAGGTAGCGGAAGACCCCGACGAACAGACCGGAGTGGATGTACTGGGGCAGGAAGTCGGCGGGCTTGTCGCGCAGCGCGCCGCGCACCTCGGCGGGCACGGAAGCCAGCTCGGGCAGCGGCTCGCGGCAGATGTTGACCTCGCCCACGAAGTCCTTGAGGGCCAGCCGCACCGGGACGTCCTGCTCGTCGAAGATCACGGTGGTGTTCTCGCCGTGCGGGGAGAAGACGGTGCCGTAGCGGTAGAGGAAGTGGAGCAGCGGGGGCAGGAGGGCGGCGAAGAGCCGTTCCAGCCAGTGGGTCGGCGCCAGCCCGGACCGAGCGACGAGTTCGGCGGTGAAGGAACGGCCGCGCGGGTCGACGTGGAGGAGGGAGGCGAGGGTACGGGCCCGCTCGCCAGGGGCGAGCCGGCCGGTCAGGGGCTCGCGCCAGATCGCACCCAGGAGCTCCTTGTACTGGTACGGGACCTCGGGGAGCTCGTCGTACACGGGGTGGCGGACGGTGACCGAGGCGACCTCTCCGAGGAGGACAACTGCGCATTCGTCGCGGAGGAAGGGGTCGCCGTCGCGGAGGGATCGGATCCAGGCGGTGACGGCGGGCGCGGCGGCGGACTGGTCGGAGGGCAGGCCGCGCCAGACGAGGGTGTTGAAGACGGAGAGTGGCAGCTTGACGCTGTGCCGGTCGGGGCGGGTGAGATTGAGGAACGTGCGGACCGACTGCTGCGGGATGCGTAAGTCGGGGTCGGTCGGGAGCGGGACCAGCGCACCGGAGGCCAGGGCGGGTGCGAACAGGGGGAGCACGACCTCGTCCCACTGCCAGGGGTGGACCGGGAGGTAGAGGTAGCCGAGCGGATCGAGGCCGCGGGCGCGCAGGGTCCGGTCGAAGGCGTCCCGGGTGACGGGGTCGAGCTCCTGCGCGTAGAGGCGGGCCGGGTCTTCCAGGCCGGCCGTCCCGCGGTAGGACGCGAGAGAGGTGTGGGCGGCGAGCCAGGGCAGCCGCTGGCGGGTGCGGGCCTCGGGCGCCCAGACGGCGGTGTCGGCGGCGGACAGTCCTATCCGGCCCTTGTTGAGGACGAGCCAGGGGTGTCCGGTCTGGTGGCCTTCGAGCTCGGCGTGGTCGAGGTCGGCCAGGACGTCGGCGGTGAGCGCGTTGTGGTCGATGCGGGCGTCGGCGGCGAGGGTGGCGCTGAGTTCACGGACCAGGTGGCCGAGGGTGGCGCCGTCGAGGCCGAGGAGCGTGCGGGTGCGGACCAGGAAGGCGTACGGGTCCGTGAACGCGGTCGGCGGCTCCGTGGACGGGGCGGGCGGGGTGAGCGTGATGCTGTCGGGGGCGACGTGCCAGCTGCCGTAGGCGCCTCGGCGGGCCCGGAAGCCGAGGCTGCTGCCGTCGTCGAGGGTCAGCTGCCAGGCGTCGCCGGTGGTGGTGGCGGACGTGGTGGCGGTGGGGGCGGTGGGGGTGGCGGCGGACGTGGTGGCGGGAGCGGGCCTGACGATCTCCTCGTAGGCGAACTCGCCCAGCATCTTGGCGAGCAGGCGGTGGCAGGCCGATTCCCAGGTGGCGGTGTTGAGCTCGGGCGGCGTGCAGGGGTGCTGCGGGGACGTCGGAACGACACCTTCCGAGTAACGGGAGCCGGTGGAGTCGGGGGTGGCGGGGAAATTCGGCACGGGACTCCTCAAAGATCGGGAACTTTGCTGCGCGACGCAGAGTTTTCGAAGGGTGAGGCGTGAACGGGCGACTATCGGGGTGGGGTGGAAGGGGAAGTGAACAGGCGGTCGTGGAGCGGGGAGAGGCTGGATGCGCAAGCGTGCGCCGGAGGGATTCGGGAATGCGGGGCGGCAATTCAGAGGAGATTGCGCAGCGCCCGCTCCCGGATCATCAGGGCGGCTCGCTTCCCGGGGAGGTCGATCTCGGCGGAACAGCGGAATCCAGAGTTGAGGAAGGCTGACACGGAGGGGGTGTTGCGGATGTCCGGTTCGGCGATGACGCGCGCGCAGCGGGGGCGGTTGTCGAGCACCAGGTCGGCGACGGCGCGCAGCAGGGTGGTGCCCAGACCGCGGCCGCGGTTCGTGCCGTCTCCGATGAGCAGGTGGATACCCGTGTCGTGGGGGCGCGCCGGGTAGTGGCGGGAGAGCGGGTCGAGGTCGGCCCGGTAGATCTCCCAGTAGCTCATCGGCGTGCCGTCGAGGAGGCCTAGGCAGGGGATGCTGTGGCCGTTTCCGTCGAGCTGGGCCCTCAGGTGGGCGGCGGTGACGGCGGCGGATCCGGCGAGCTCCCAGTAGGCGGCCACTTCGGGGTCGTTCATCCATCCGGTCAGCAGCTCCAGGTGGCGGCCGAGTCGCACGGGTTCGAGGCGGAAGGCTCCTGCCGAGGTGAGGGCGGGACCCCATCCGGCCGGAGAGTCGAGTAGTTCGGCCTCGGCGAGCAGGGGCAGCAGCCGGGCGGTGAGCCGTCGTCCGGGGATCCGGGTGCTGACGGTGGCGGTGGCGGTGACGGTGGCCGTGGCGGCGATGGCTACGGAGTCGACAGCGGCGGTGGAGGTGTCGGTGGAGGGCATCGGCACTCAATCGTGGAGGGGGTTGGTGAGGGTGACGTAGACGGACTGGGAGTCCACGGGTCCGACGAGCTCGTCGAGGCCGCCCAGGCGGGTGAGCAGATTTGCCTTGCAGCGCAGAACGGGTGAGTCGAGCAGCCGTGCGGGGAGCGGTCCGAGTCCGGAGGCCTTGCCGAGGAACCGGCGGAAGGCGGCGAGCAGGATGCGCTCGTCGGCGAGCCGCTGGGATCCGAAGGCGCCGATGAGGCCGAGCACGTTGTTGATGCCGAGGTAGTAAGCGAAGCGTTCGTCGGTGACGGCGTCGGAGACGAAGGTGTCGCTGGCGCTGCCGATGCCGGGGAGCCGGCGCTCCAGTTCCGCGCGGCGGGAGGCGCGGAAGTAGTAGCCCTGGTTGTCGCGGTAGCGGCCGCCGACCGGCCAGCCCGCCGGGTCGAGGAGGACCAGCGTGTTCTGCTGGTGCGCTTCGAGGGCGATGCCGGCGAGCGCGTCGAAGGCGAGGACCGGCAGGACGACGTGTTCGAGGTAGCGCAGGAACCACTCGGCGGCGACGGCGGAGGTCGGGCGCCCGGTGGTGGCGGCGAGCCGGGAGACGGTCTCGGCCAGGCGGGAGCGCATGGTGGTCCGGCCCGGCCAGGGGCGGGGCGCGGTGAGTGCGGCGATGCATACGGCGTCGTCGTGGGAGCGGAAGGGGTTGTGTCGCAGCACGGTGTCGAGGCCGGGGACGGGGGTGCCGTCCGGGGCGTCGACGGCGATCCAGGCGGGGTCGCGCACGATGTCGAAGCCGGGATGGGCGGCCTGCCACTGTTCCGCGAGGCCGGTGCGGAGCAGCCGGTGCACCTCGACGCCGCGGTGGAGTTCCTTGCGGAGGTTCTCGCGGCGGGAGTTGGTGATGCGCAGGCCCAGGGAGAGCTTGAGCATCGCGGGGGCGCCGGGGCGGTGGACGGTGCGGACGGAGGAGGTGGGGTACCACGGGTCCCCGTACGGGCCCAGGTCGTGCAGGAGTCCGGCGTCGCGAAGGGCGGCGACGGCGGGGCGCCGGAGCAGGTCGCGGGCCTGCCAGGGGTGAAGGGGAAGGGGGGTCGTGCCGTCGGGCAGCGGGAGCCCGGGGACGAGCCTGCCGAGGAGGCGGGCGGCGGAAACGGGGCGGCCGCGCTCGGTCCAGGCGGAGTCGGTGGCTAGGGCCGAGGGGGCGACCGCGAACCAGTGCAGGGGGAAGGAGCCGTGGAGTTCGGGTGAGTAAGGGCGTACTTCGGCCTCGGAGAGTCCTTCGCGGCTCTTGGGGTCCGGTTGGAGGGGATGGCCGAGGAGGAGCGACTGTTCGGCGGTGAGGAAGAGGTCACCGGCGACGGGTTCGGGCGGGGTGGGCCGTTCGCGCCGGTCGGCGATGAACTCGGTGGTGCGGCGTACCGAATCGGCGACCCGGCCGACGAGATCGGCTCCGCCACGGCCGGCGTTGTCACCCTCGCGGGCGAGCAGCGAGGCGAGGGTGACGGCGTCCAGGGCCGGGGCGTGGCCGGGCGCGCCTTCGAACCGGGCCGGGGCGAAGCGGTGCCAGCCCGTGGGGGACCAGTAGCGGACGGCGATGAGCAGTGTGGTGCCGGATGCGGGGAGGGGGATGCGGAGGAGGGTTCCGACGGGCCCGTCGGGGCGGCCGATGCCGTTTTCGCGGACCCAGCACCTCAGCAGGTTCTCCACCGCCGCGGCCTCGGCGGCGAGGGCCGGGTCGGGGTGGTCCAACAGGTCCGGCAGCATCGCGGGTTCGGGCCCTGCCGGACCGGCGGAGCCGACGCGGGACCGGAGCGTGCCGTCCTTCTGCCGTGGCACGGTGGCCCCGCCTGCTGCCGGACCCACCGCTGCAGCGGGCTGCGGGACGAAGGCAGCCTCGGCCGCGGCTGCCCCGGCCACGCCGATTCCGGCGGGGTCGCCGGCGCCGAGGGCCTGCCACGGGGTGGTCTCCGCCTGGTGGTCGTCGCCGCTGCCATGGCCCACGGGGCCGCGGAGGCCGCCGGAGGAGCCGGGCGGCAGCTGCGGCTCGGGCTCGGTCGCCACGGGTCCGCGCCGGTCGTCACCGCCGGTGGTGGTGGCTCCGAAGCTCCCGATGTCATCGCGGTCGTCGAGGCCCCGGGAGGCATCGGGGTCAGAGCCCTGTGGGGGCGGCGGGAGCTGCGTGGAGCCCGGCACCTGCGGCTGCTGCACCGCCGGGCTGTCAGGCCCACCATTGTCCGTGCCTGCGTCGCTCGCGGCACCAAGCCGCCCGGTTCCGCCCGCGCCGCCATCCCCCGGGGCCGTCCACGGGTCGCCCGAGCCAGCCGCGCCGGAGTCCACCGTCTGCGACGGCGGGTCGGTCTCGTCGGAGCTGCCAGCGGCACCCGGCGCGACGGAGCCGTCGGTCCTGGTGGGCGTCCAGGAGGCGGGTGAGCCTGGCACGCGCGAGGCCGCTGCCTCCGGCTGCGGGGTGCATCCGCCGAGGCCCTCGGAGGCGGCCCCGGTCGGGAGCGTCGCCCGGGGGGTCGGTGAGGCGGGCAAGCCGGAGGCCGCTGGCTCGGGCCGGGAGGGGATCCCTCCGGGGCCGCCGACGGCACCCCCGCTGACGGCGCCGTCTGTCCCGTGGGGTGGCCGGGGGGTGGGTGAGGTGGGCAGGCCGGCGAGCTCCGGCTGGGGGGTGGCGCCCGGCCTTCCGGGTGTCCAGGGGGTGAGGGAGGCGGTGGTCGGCTGGGCTGGTTGGGGGGTGGCGGTGGCCTGGCCGTCGGGCTCGGCGGTCCCACCAGGGGCGGGGGGCGGGGTTCCGTCCGTGGTCTGCGGTTCCTGAGCGGGGTCGGCGCCCGCCCGCCAGGGAGTGGTCGGGGTATTGGTGGCGGGGTGCTGCGAGTCGGGCATCGCGGGTCCTTGCGGGTCAGTGGAGCCGGACGGCTGCTGCTGCGGCGGCGGGGATGGCGTCGGCCAGGCGGTCGAGGACGGCGGTGGCCTGCTCGTCGGTGATGGTCAGCGGGGGCAGGAGGCGGACGACGCTGGAGTGGCGGCCGCCCAGTTCGACGATCAGGCCGCGGTTGAGGCACTCCTGTCGCACGGCCGCGGCGAGGGCCTGCGCCGCCGCCCCGGTGTCGGGGTCGACGAGTTCGACGCCGATCATCAGGCCGCGGCCCCGGACGTCCCCCATGCACGGGTGGGCGGCGGCCAGCCCGCGGAGCGCCGTCAGCATCCGCTCGCCGAGGGCTCCGGCGCGCTCGGCGAGTCGGTTCTTCCTTACGTAGGCAAGGGTGGCGGTCCCGGCCGCCATCGCCAGCTGGTTGCCGCGGAAGGTGCCGGCATGCGCTCCGGGTGCCCAGAGGTCCAGGCTCGACCGGTACACGATCACCGCCAGCGGGAGGCTGCCGCCGATCGCCTTGGACAGGACCATCACGTCCGGAACCACCCCGGCGTGGTCGACGCCCCAGAAGGCGCCGGTGCGGCCGACGCCGGTCTGTACCTCGTCGGCGATCAGCGGGATCCCCCGTGCCTCGGTGATCTCTCGCATCCGGCGCAGCCACGCGTCCGGGGCCGGGAGGACCCCGCCCTCGCCCTGCACCGGTTCGACGATCATCGCCGCGGGCGTCGGCACCCCGCCCTTGGGGTCGTCCAGCAGGCTCTCGGTCCAACGGGCCCCGAGCCGGGCGCCCTCGGTGCCGCCGACCCCGAACGGGCAGCGGTGGTCTTGCGGGAACGGCAGCCGCGTCACCCGTACGTCCGGCGCTCCGCCCGAGGCGCCCAGGGCTCCGGCGGTCATCCCGTGGTAGGCACCGGTGAAGGCCAGCAGCCCCGAGCGCCCGGTGGCGGTGCGGACCAGCTTGAGTGCGGCCTCCACGGCGTCCGTACCGGCGGGACCGCAGAACTGGATGCGGCCGTCGGCGGCCAGTTCCGGCGGGAGGCAGGCGAACAGCTCCGTGGTGAAGGCGTCCTTGACCGGGGTCGCGAGGTCCAGGACGTGCAGCGGGGCCCCGGAATCGAGGACGCCCCGGACGGCTTCGAGCACCACTGGGTGGTTGTGTCCCAGGGCGAGGGTGCCGGCTCCGGAGAGGCAGTCCAGGTAGCGTCGCCCGTCCGCGCCCTCGATGGTGAGCCCCCGGGCGCGCACGGGGACGATGGGCAGGGAACGCGCGTACGTACGGGCGGCGGACTCCCGCATCGCCTGCCGGCGCAGGATGCCCTCCACCCCGTCAGCGCCCGGCGGTACGGCTACGCCCGGCCCCGTTCCCCGGCCCCCCTGCGCCGGCACCTGGGGTTCCTGGGGCTCGTGAGGCCCCTGAGGCGAAACCGGCGCGGCGGCCGCGCCCTGCTCGGTCAAAGCCACGACTGTCGGACCTCCCGCACGGACTGCTCCACCGGATTGCGCCTCGAACATGAACGCTGCTCCCCCGTACCCCGTACGTACCAACGACGGTGGCGGCAGCGGATCACGGGTGTGCCCAAGATCCTTGTCCCGTCCCTGAGTGCACGGTTCCTCCGGTCCCGGAACCGCGGCCCCGGCCTGTGCCGTCCCCAACAGCAGCGGCATAGTGGGGTGCTGCACTCGGCGGCACGCACCTCGCGTGCCCCACGTACCTCACCTGCACCGCGTCTGACGCCCAGAATCACCAGGGGGATTCACGACATGCGCCCGAACCGACCGGTCACCGCGATCCTGTGCGCGGCGGCACTCGCCATGACCGCCGCGGCCTGCGGACCCGGCGACGGGGAGGCCGGCGGCGACGCCAAGCCGACCGTGGCGGCGAGCCTCCCGACCGAGCCCGACGGGACCATCAAGATCCCGGACCAGCTCAAGGACAAGCTCAAGGAGCACGGCTTCGACCTGGACAAGTGGAAGGGGGGCGCGTGGAAGAACTGGAAGAAGGAGGACTGGCTCCGCGAGGCGGGCGACTACGTCAACCCGATCATCGAGGACCTGTGGGACCCGGACCGGATGCGTGAGGCCGACAAGACCCCGCAGACCCCGGCGATCGACCCGGACGCCGGCAAGGACCAGGGCGTGACGGACCCGACCCCGACTCCGGTGCAGGCCAAGGCTGCCAACGCGCCGTACCACACGAGCGTTCCGGTGTCCGGCAAGGTCTTCTTCGACGGCCCCGAGGGCTCGATGGTCTGCTCGGCGACCGTGGTCAAGGACCCGGCCCATCCCGGCAAGTCCAACATGGTCTGGACGGCCGGTCACTGCGTCCACGCGGGCAAGTCGGGCGGCTGGTACCGCAACATCGCCTTCGTCCCGTCGTACAACAACGCGGGCAGGCCGGCGGCGCAGCTCAAGGGTGCCCCGCGCGAACAGGTGGCCCCGTACGGCGTGTGGTGGAGCGACTGGGCACAGACCTCGGACCAGTGGATCGCGAACGGCGGTCCGACCGGCGGCGCGGGCGCCCCGTACGACTTCGCGGTGCTGCACGTGACCCCGGAGAAGAGCACCGGCAAGTCCCTGGAGGAGACGGTCGGTTCGGCGCTCCCGGTGGAGTTCAACGCACCGGCGGTGCCGAAGGTCGCGGGCATCACGGCGACGGGCTACCCGGCGGCGGCCCCGTTCGACGGTCAGAAGGCCTTCCAGTGCACCGACAAGCCGGGCCGGCTGTCGCTGGCCACGAACGCCCCGGTGATGTACCGCATCGGCTGCACGATGACCGGCGGCTCCTCCGGCGGCGGCTGGGTGGCCGCGGGCAGTGACGGCAAGCCGGCGCTGGTTTCGAACACCTCGATCGGCCCCGCCAAGGCGGGCTGGCTGGCCGGACCCAGGCTGGGCCCGGAGGCCAAGGGGGTCTTCGACGCGGTGAGCGCCAAGTTCAAGTAGGCAGAAGGTTCAAGTAGGCAGACGACGGAGGGCCCCCTGCACGGCAGGGGGCCCTCCGTCGTCTTGAGCGTCGAGCGCGTCGAGCGGCCTCGGCGTTAGCGCTTCGCCGGCACGTACGGCGCCAGGTCAGCCGCGAGTTCCTGGTGGACCCGCGCCTTCAGCAGGGTGCCCTCCGGGGTGTGCTCCTCGGAGATCACCTCGCCCTCGGCGTGCGCCCGGGCGACGAGCGAGCCGCGCGTGTACGGCACGAGGGCCTCGACCTCGACCTCGGGTCGCGGCAGTTCGGAGTCGATGAGCCCGAGGAGTTCCTCGATGCCCTGCCCCGTGCGCGCCGAGACGGCGATGGAGTGCCGCTCGATCCGCAGCAGTCGCTGGAGTACGAGCGGGTCCGCGGCGTCGGCCTTGTTGATCACCACGATCTCGGGCACGTTGACCGCGCCGACCTCGCGGATGACCTCGCGCACGGCCGCCAGCTGCTCCTCCGGAGCCGGGTGCGAGCCGTCCACGATGTGCAGGATGAGGTCGGAGTCGCCGACCTCCTCCATCGTGGAGCGGAACGCCTCGACCAGGTGGTGGGGCAGGTGCCGGACGAAGCCGACCGTGTCGGCCAGGGTATAGATCCGGCCGCTGGGCGTCTCGGCCCGGCGCACGGTCGGGTCGAGGGTGGCGAACAGCGCGTTCTCCACCAGCACGCCCGCGCCCGTGAGGCGGTTGAGCAGCGAGGACTTTCCGGCGTTGGTGTAGCCGGCGATGGCGACCGAGGGCACCTTGTTGCGGCGCCGTTCCTGCCGCTTGATGTCGCGGCCGGTCTTCATCTCCGCGATCTCCCGGCGCATCTTCGCCATCTTCTCGCGGATCCGGCGCCGGTCGGTCTCGATCTTGGTCTCACCGGGGCCTCGGGTGGCCATGCCGCCACCGCCGCCGCCACCCATCTGCCGGGACAGCGACTGACCCCAGCCGCGCAGGCGCGGCAGCATGTACTGCATCTGCGCGAGGGCGACCTGTGCCTTGCCCTCTCGGGACTTGGCGTGCTGGGCGAAGATGTCGAGGATCAGGGCGGTCCGGTCGACCACCTTGACCTTGACGACGTCCTCAAGGGCGATGAGCTGGCCGGGGCTGAGCTCACCGTCGCAGACGACGGTGTCGGCTCCGCTCTCCAGCACGATGTCGCGCAGTTCGCGGGCCTTGCCCGAGCCGATGAAGGTGGCCGGGTCCGGCTTGTCACGGCGCTGGATGACACCGTCCAGTACGAGGGCGCCCGCCGTCTCGGCGAGGGCGGCGAGCTCCGCAAGGGAGTTCTCGGCGTCCTGCACCGTTCCGGAGGTCCACACGCCCACCAGCACGACGCGCTCAAGGCGCAGCTGTCGGTACTCGACCTCGGTGACGTCTTCGAGCTCGGTGGAGAGGCCGGCCACACGGCGCAGCGCCGCGCGCTCGGAGCGCTCGAACTGCTCGCCGTCGCGGTCTCCGTCGACCTCGTGGCTCCAGGCGACGTCCTCTTCCATCAGGGCGTCGGCCCGAAGGCTCTCGGTGAAGCTCTGCGAGTCCTGCACGTCCCGTGCGTCCCGCGCGTCCTGGGAAGGGGAAGAAGAGGAGGTCATTGGATCCTTACGTCGATATCGAATGCGGCCGTGTCTTGCGCGGCCGGGGCCATGCGCAACAGTGACCTAACACTGTCACGTCCAACGTGTCACATCGCCGGGAGATTCCCCCGGCGTGCGGCCCCGTCGATGGTGACATGCCCGTTCCCCGCCGGTCACACGCTTTTCGGGCCGCCCCACTCCGGGTGCCCGGGCATCGCCGGGGTCGTCTTCCCGTACAGCCACGGCTTCAGGAAGGCCTCCAGATCCCGTCCGGCCACGACCGAGGCCAGGCGTACGAAGTCCGCGGTGCCGGCGGTCGCGTCCCGGTGCTCGGCCACCCAGCGCCGCTCGACGCGGTCGAAGGCCTTCTCGCCGATCTCCTGGCGCAGCGCGTACAGCACCAGCGCGGCCCCGTCGTAGACCACCGGCCGGAACAGCCCGATCTTCTCTCCGGGGGCGGCGGGCTTCGGGGCGGCCGGGGGTCCGCCGGCCGCCCGCCACTGGTCGGAGCGCTGGTACGCCTCGCGCATGCGCCGCTCCAGGGAGTACTTGCCGAGGCCGTCCGCGTACAGGGCCTCGTACCAGGTGGCGTGGCCCTCGTTGAGCCACAGGTCGGACCAGGTCCGCGGGGTGACGCTGTCGCCGAACCACTGGTGGGCGAGCTCGTGGACCATGACGGCGTCGACGTACCACTCGGGGTAGCCGTCGCCGGAGAACAGGCCGTTCTCGAAGAGCGAGAGGGTCTGCGTCTCCAGCTCGAACCCGGTCTTCGCCCGTGCGATCAGCACCCCGTAGTTCTCGAAGGGGTAGCGGCCGACGCGCTGCTCCATCCACTGGACGTGCCCGGAGGTCTTCTTCAGCCAGGGGTCCAGGCGCTTGCGGTCGGCGGCCGGGACCACGCTGCGCAACGGCAGGCCGTGCGGACCGGTGCCCGCCACCACGGCCGAGTCACCGATGGAGACCTGTGCGAGCTCGGTGGCCATGGGGTGCAGGGTCCGGTACGTCCACGTCGTCGAACCGGCGACCCGGGGAGCCGGGAGGGCGCCCGCCACCCCGTTGGCCACGGCGGTGAGACCGGCCGGGGCGGTGATCCGGAAGGTGAAGTACGCCTTGTCCGCCGGGTGGTCGTTGCACGGGAAGACGCGGTGGGCGGCGTCGGCCTGGTTGGCCATGGCCAGGCCGTCGTCGGTGGGCACCCATCCCCCGTCGGCGATGCCGCGCGGGTCGCTGGTGTGCCGGATCTCGATGCGGAGCGGCACGTTCGCCGCAACCGGGCTCGCCGGGGTGAGCACGAGGTCCTCCCCGGCGCTCTCGAAGCGCGCCGGCTCGCCGTTGACCTCGGCGGACGCCACCGTTCCGTGGGTGAAGTCCAGGTTGATCCGCTCCAGCGGCTCCAGGGCGCGGGCATCGATCACGGTGACCGCGTCGAGCGGGCTCTTGTTGTCCTTGTACGTGAAGGACAGGTCGTACGAGAGGACGTCGTACCCGGGGTTCCCGAGCTGCGGGAACAGCGTGTCGCCGATGCCCAGCGGCTTCGGCGGGGGCAGCACGGCGGCGACCAGGGTGAGGGAGGCCGCGGCGAGCAGGGCGGCGCGCAGGCGCGGGGAGGAGAGCTGCATCCCCCACCGCTACCAGCGCCCGACGCGTGCCCGGGTACGGCGCGCGACGGTTCCACCCGAACGGGACCTTCCGGCCGCGCCCCGGCCCAGTCCCGGGGGCGCCCCGGCCCAGTCCCGGCGGCCGCACGCCCCGTTCCCGCCGGAGCCCGGCGCCCAGGCCCGGCGCTCGGACCCGCCGCCCGGCCCGCCGCCCGGGGTCGGCGGCTGGGCGGACGCGGGCTAGGCCCGGCGGACGTCGTAGACGCCCGGCACGTCCCGCATCGCCCGCATGAGGGCCGGCAGCCCGGCCGCGTCGGGCAGTTGCAGGGTGTACGTGTGCCGCACCCGCTGCTCGACGGGCGGTTCCACGGTCGCGGAGACCACTTCCACCCCTTCGCGGGCGATGGCCTCGGTCAGGTCCGCCAGCAGGTGCGGGCGGCCGAACGATTCGGCGAGCAGGGTGACCCGGCAGTCCGCCGTGGCTCGCCAGTGCACGGTGACGGAGGTCCGTCCGAGCGCGCGCATCTGGGCCACCGCCGCGCAGTGGATGCGGTGGACGGTGACGGCCCCGCCCCGTACGACGAACCCGGCGACGGCGTCGGGAGGTACGGGGGTGCAGCAGCCGGCCAGCCGCACGGTGGCGTCCGGCAGGTCGGCGACGGCATTGCCGCCGCCGCCTCGGGCGCCGACCACGGACAGCGGTGCCCGGGCCGGGGTGGCGGTGGGTTTCACCGAGTCGGGATGGGCCTGGAGCCAGCTGCCGATGGCGATCCGGGCGGCGGGGGTCCTGGCGTGCTCCAGCCAGTCGGCGGCGGGCCCCGAGGAGGCGTCGTGGGCGAGCAGCAGCTGGACGGTGTCCCCGTCGGACAGCCGGGAGGCCAGGGAGGTGAGGCGCCCGTTGACCCGGGCGCCGATACAGCCGTGGGCCGCCTCGCCGTACTGGGCGTAGGCGGCGTCGATGCAGCTGGCCCCGGCGGGCAGGCTGATCGTGCCGGGGGCGCCGCCGTCGGCGCGGAACACGGTGATCTCCCGGTCTTGTGCGAGCTCGGCGCGGAGCACGCTCCAGAAGGTGTCGGGGTCGGGTGCGGACTGCTGCCAGTCGAGGAGGCGCGAGAGCCAGCCGGGCCGGGTCGGGTCGACCCGTTCCTCGTCGCAGTCGGCGGTGTCGGCCGCAGAGCCGGGCTCCGGCGGGGCGGTGGCGTACGGGTTGCCGAGGGCGACCACGCCGGCTTCGGCGACCCGGTGCATCTGGCGGGTGCGGACGATGACTTCGGCCACGTACCCCTCGGGGGTGGCGAAGGCGGTGTGCAGCGACTGGTACAGGTTGAACTTCGGGGCGGCGACGAAGTCCTTGAACTCCGAGACGACCGGGGTGAAGCAGGTGTGGAGCTCGCCCAGCACGGCGTAGCAGTCGGCGTTCTCGCCGACGAGCACGAGGATGCGGCCGAAGTCGGAGCCGCGCAGTTCGCCGCGTTTGAGGCCGATCCGGTGCACGGAGACGAAGTGCCGGGGCCGGACCTGCACCTCGGCGGCGATGCCCGCTTCGCGCAGGACGGCCCTGACGGAGGCCGCGATGGCGGGCAGCGGGTCGCGCTCCCCGGCGTGGGCCGCGATGAGCGCGCGGGTGTGCTCGTACTCCTCGGGGTGCAGGATCGCGAAGACGAGGTCTTCCAGTTCGGTCTTGAGGGCCTGGACGCCGAGCCGTTCGGCGAGCGGGATCAGGACGTCGCGGGTGACCTTGGCGATGCGCGCCTGCTTCTCGGGGCGCATCACGCCGAGGGTGCGCATGTTGTGCAGCCGGTCGGCGAGTTTGATGGACATGACGCGGACGTCGTTGCCGGTGGCGACGAGCATCTTGCGGAAGGTCTCGGGCTCGGCGGCGGCCCCGTAGTCGATCTTCTCGACCTTGGTGACGCCGTCGACGATGAAGCAGACCTCGTCGCCGAATTCCGCGCGGACCTGATCGAGGGTCACCTCGGTGTCCTCGACGGTGTCGTGGAGCAGAGAGGCCGTCAAAGTCGTGGTTTCGGCGCCGAGTTCGGCGAGGATCAGGGTGACGGCGAGCGGATGTGTGATGTACGGCTCACCGCTTTTGCGCATCTGGCCGCGGTGCGAGGACTCCGCGAGCACGTACGCGCGGCGCAGGATGGACAGGTCCGCGTCCGGGTGATGGGCGCGGTGCGCCTCTGCGACGTGGCCGATGGCATCGGGGAGCCGGTCTCGGGATGTGGGCCCGAGAAGGGCCGCGCGCCCGAGTCGTCGCAGGTCAAGGCGGGTCCGGCCTCGTCTGCGGAGTTCAGGGCGCGCGTCGGGACGTGCTTCGGGGTTCGTGGCCTCTGCACTCATGGGCACCTCCGGCGGCTTCGACCGGCGGTGGCGGGCATGGGGTGAGCCCTCAGGGCCGGTGCCTGATGCTACCGACCCCACCACGTGGCGCAGTCCGCCTCTCGCTCAGCGTGAAACGGATCACCCATTAGAGGGAAGCTTCAGCCGAAAGCCGTTTCGGTGAGCCAGGCCGCGTCGAACTCGCCCGCGGCCACGATGACGGCCGGTCCGGTCATGTCGATCTGGCCGTCGGGGTGTTCGGTGATGAGCAGGGTGCCGCCGGGGAGGTCGACGGTGTATGTGACCGGCGCCCCGGTGGCGGCCGGGTCGACGCCGTCGCGGCGGATGGCGGCCACGGCGACGGCGCAGGCGCCGGTGCCGCAGGAGCGGGTCTCGCCGGATCCGCGCTCGTGGACGCGCATGGCGACGTGGCGGGGGCCGCGGTCGACGACGAACTCCACGTTGACCCCCGTGGGGTAGACCTCGGCCGGGCTGAACGGGGGCGGGTCGAGCAGCTTTCCGGCGTGGTCCAGGCTGTCAACGAACGCGACGGCGTGCGGGTTCCCCATGTTGACGTTGCGGGCGGGCCAGGTGCGGTCGCCGACGGTGACGGTGACCTGCTCCTCGGGGAGGACGGCGCGACCCATGGAGACCGTCACGTCGCCGCTCTTGTCGAGGTGGACCCGCTTGACGCCGCCACGGGTGGCGACGGCCAGGTCGCCGGGCTCGACGTGGCCTGCGTACTGGAGGTAGCGGGCGAAGACGCGGACGCCGTTGCCGCACATCTCGGCGATGGAGCCGTCGCTGTTGCGGTAGTCCATGAACCACTCGGCCTCGTCGGCCATATGCGCGGCCTCGGGGTGTGCGGCGGACCGGACGACGTGCAGCACGCCGTCCGCGCCGATGCCGGCGCGCCGGTCGCAGAGCTTCGCGACGGCGGTCGCGGGCAGGTCGACGGCGTTGTCCGGGTCCGGGACGATCACGAAGTCGTTCTCGGTGCCGTGGCCCTTGAGGAAGGAGAGGCTCGTCTGCGTCACCCGCCCATGGTACCGAGCGGGGTGTCCGTGCAGGTCGGCGGCGCCTACCGGAGCCGCGCGACCCGGTACACGGCCAGGGCTACGACGGCCAGCGCGACGAGGCCGTACAGCCCGGCCATGCGCCAGTCGGGGCGGCGGCCGCTGCCCCGCGGCGGGAGCCCGGGCCAGGTGTGGCCCACGCGGCGCGCGGCCATCATCCCCCAGCCGCCGGCGCAGCAGCAGATGAGGAAGCCGAGCATGGCGACCACGGCTCCGCCGTCGCCGAACTCGAAGGCGAGCGGGAAGGCGAACATCAGGGAGCCTGCCGCGGCCAGCATCACGATCGGGGCGATCTGCCAGATGCGCAGTCGGCGCTGCGGGCGCAGCTCGACTTCGAACTCGGGACCGGCGGCGGCCTCCGCCTCGGCGGTGTCCGGTACGTCCGGGCCGTCGGGGGACAGCCGTGCGGGATCGGCGGGCAGGCCGAGGGCCTCGGGCTCGGGAGCCTCTCCCCCGGCGACCGGGGGTTGGTTCCCCCAGAGCTTCGGGTCCGCTTCCTGCCTCGTGCTGTCCTGCCCGGTGTCGCGAGGGCCGGCCTCCATCGCCACGCGCCCTCCCCACTCGGACTTCGTACGCCGTAGTTCACCGCCGGTGACCGCACCCGCGGAATTTGATGATGGCACGGGTCAGGGCCCCGAACGGGCGCACGGGGCGTCCCGATGCCATCACGTGATCAGGCTGTAACCGCTCGTTCGACCAACGACTGCGCAAGTCCGAGGAGTTCCCCCCGGTCGGCGACGGCGCCGCTGAGCCAGTGCACACGGGGGTCCCTGCGGAACCAGGAGTCCTGGCGGCGGGCGAACCGCTTGGTCGCCCGGACGGTCTCGGCGCGGGCCTCGTCCTCCGTGCAGTCGCCGGCCAGGGCGGCCAGCACCTGCTGGTAGCCGAGCGCCCTGGAAGCGGTGATTCCGTCGCGCAGGCCCCGGGCCTCCAGCCTGCGGACCTCGTCCACCAGCCCGGCCTCCCACATCCGGTCCACGCGCAGCGCGATCCGCTCGTCGAGCTCCGGCCTGGCCACGTCGACACCGATCTGCACCGTGTCGTAGACCGACTCGTGACCGGGCAGGTTGGCGGTGAACGGCTTCCCCGTGATCTCGATGACCTCCAGGGCGCGGACGATGCGGCGGCCGTTGCTGGGCAGGATCGCCTGGGCGGCGGCCGGGTCGGCGGCGGCGAGGCGGGCGTGCAGGGCACCGGGGCCGCGCAGCGTGACCTCGGCCTCCAGCCGGGCCCGGACCTCCGGGTCGGTGCCGGGGAATTCCATCGCGTCGAGGGCGCCGCGGACGTACAGGCCCGATCCGCCGACGAGGACCGGCGTACGCCCCTGGGCGAGCAGTGCGTCGATCTCGGCGCGGGCCAGCCGCTGGTACTCGGCGACGCTCGCGGTCTCGGTCACGTCCCAGATGTCCAGGAGGTGGTGCGGGACGCCTCCGCGCTCCTCCGTCGTCAGCTTGGCGGTGCCGATGTCCATCCCCCGGTACAGCTGCATGGAGTCGGCGTTGACGACTTCGCCGTCGAAATGGCGGGCCAGGGCTACGCCCAGATCGGACTTTCCTGCCGCGGTGGGACCGACGACGGCGATGACCCGCGGGGCGGGGGCTGCATTCCTCACCGCCCCAGTCTCGCAAACGTTGCGGCATGTACCCGATCGAGTTACGTGACGGGGTGGTGGTGGGGTCGTTGCCCTGGCGAGGTTCCACCAGGCGTACGCCCGGCGGAGGCCGGGCCGCACAAGGCGGAACTTCACCCGCACGAGTAACGTTATGGGAGTAGACATGGGCGTTTTTGATCGGTTTTTTCGTCGTAAGGGCGAAGATGCGACCGTTGAAGTCGCGTCGGAGGACGTGACGGCGGAGGCCGAGGCCGAGGCCACGGGCTCCGAGACCGCGGCCGAGCCTGCCGAGGCGGAGGCTCCCGTGGCGGAAGCCGTGGAGATCCCGAAGCAGCAGTCGGCGGAGGCCGCCGCGGACAGCGGGGCCGGCGAGAGCGCCCGTACGTAGCCACCGCCACTGGAAGGTGCCCCATGGGCCTGCTGGACACTCTGAAGGCCAAGCTCGCTCCGGCGAAGGACAAGGTCGGCGACCTCGCACAGCAGCACGAGGGCAAGATCGGCCAGAACCTCGACAAGATGGCCCAGGCCGTGGACTCCAAGACCAAGGGCAAGTACCACGGCAAGATCGAGACCGGCACGAGCAAGGCGAAGGACGCCCTGGGCAAGATCGCTCACAAGGACGCCCCCGGCGGTCCGACGCCGCCGACGGCGTCCTGACGCGGTCCCGTACGTACGAGGGCGGGGCGCGGGTTTGGTGAACTCGCGCCCCGCCCTCGTGTCCGCAGTGCCCGGCTCGCCTACGACCAGGCGGCGACGAAGTAGCCGACCCCGTACGGGGCGTCCTCGTACAGCAGCCGCCCGTCGAGCCCGGCACCCTCGGCCGCACCCGCCAGCACCTGCCAGGGCGCCCGGCCGGCGGCCTTGAGTTCGTGCGCGAGCTCGGCGTCGAGGGCGGCGAGCGCGGGTACGTCGGCGGCGGCCAGGGCTCGGGCGGCGGCGGCGTCGAAGCCGGCGGCGCGGTCGTCGAGGTAGCCGGGGGCCTTCAGGGTGCGGCAGGCGCTGCCGTCGCCCATGACGAGGAGCGCGACGCGCTCCTCGCGCGCGGCGAGTCCGCGACCGGCCTCCAGGCAGCGCGCGGTTTCGAGCGGCTCCCCGACCCCGAGCCCCTCCACCGGCGCGGCGCCCCAGCCGGCGCGGCCTAGCAGCCAGGCGCCGACGGCGAGGGACGGCGGCAGGAGGCGGGGGCCCTCCTCTCCGGCCCCGAGCTGTACGTCGGCATCGACGCCGAAGCCGCGGAAGTTGCCGCGGGCGCCCTGGGGGTACGGACCGCGGTGGTCCTGGTCGGCGGCCCCGATGACGACCAGCAGGTCGGGCCGGGAGGCGGTGAGCACGGCGAGCGCGTCGGAGCAGGCGGTGCGGGCTTCGCCGAGTTCGGCGGCGGCACCTGCGGCGACCTCGGGCACGAGGAGCGGCGGGGCGGGGCAGACGGCGGCGGCAACGAGCATGCCCCGCAGCCTAGCCGCCACACCCCGCCCCGGGCCCCGCAACCCCGCCCCCCGGCCCGGCCCCTGGGCTCCGCTCCCGGCCCGCACGACGTCCCCGACGCGGGGGCGCACGGCCGGGGTCCGGCCCGCGACTCCCGGCCGGATCCCCGTTCAGCCCCCTGACTCGGTGTGTGCAGCCGGGACCCGGCGCGGGTTCAGCGCGTCGGGAGCCGGACCTGCCGGGCCGGGGGTGGGTGGCCCTGCGGGCCCCCCTTCGCCTGTTCCTCCGCCGGCTACCGCCGGGGGCTCCGCCAGAGTCCGTCAGGGGACCCCACGCCTCAACGCACAGCCGGCCCGGCTGGCGCCGCGCGAGCCGGGCACCAAGCACCCGCCGGACGGGGGCCCGCGGTGCCCGCCGGAGCACCACCCTGCCCGCGCGCCGGCCTGGCCTCGTAGTGGCGCGAAGGCCGCTGAACGAGGGAGCGGGGCGTGGGGTGCGGGCGCGCAGCGCCCGACGGGGTGCTGCGGAGCCAAACCGACGGCCGGGGCCTCCCGCAAGCCCACCCGGCGAGATGGTGCCGCGCAGCAGGCCGCCGCCCGAGCCCGGCAGGGCAGCGCAGTGCCCGATGGGGAACCGCCCTGCGCGGCCCGGCGGGCGGGGCGCGGCGCGGCGATCAGGTGGTGGGGGCGGCGCAGCCCGACGTGGTTGCGGGGAGGGGGGCGGGGACGCCCAGCGTCGGGATGCCCAGCATGACGCCCTGCGGCTGCGCGGGGGCCGCGTTCCGCTTCTCCCAGGCGTCGCCCGCGCGGGTCCGGCGGACCGTCAGGGTCGGGCCTTCCGCGAGCAGGTGGTGCGGGGCCGCGTAGGTGATGTCCACCGTCACCACGTCGCCCGGGCGGACCTCCTCCTCCGGCTTCGTGAAGTGGACCAGTCGGTTGTCGGGGGCGCGGCCGGAGAGGCGGTGCGTGGCGCCGTCCTTGCGGCCCTCGCCCTCCGCGACCATGACCTCCAGGGTGCGGCCGACCTGCTTCTTGTTCTCCTCCCAGGAGATCTCCTCCTGGAGGGCGACCAGCCGCATGTAGCGCTCCTGGACGACCTCCTTCGGGATCTGCCCCTCCATGTCGGCCGCCGGGGTCCCGGGGCGCTTGGAGTACTGGAAGGTGAACGCGTTCGCGAAGCGGGCCTCGCGCACCGCGTGCATCGTCTGCTCGAAGTCCTCCTCCGTCTCGCCGGGGAAGCCCACGATGATGTCGGTGGAGATCGCGGCGTGCGGGATGGCGGCGCGGACCTTCTCGATGATGCCGAGGAAGCGCTCCTGGCGGTACGAGCGGCGCATGGCGCGCAGGATGGTGTCCGATCCGGACTGCATCGGCATGTGCAGCTGCGGCATCACGTTCGGGGTCTCGGCCATCGCCGCGATCACGTCGTCCGTGAAGTCCCGCGGGTGCGGGGAGGTGAAGCGGACCCGCTCCAGGCCCTCGATCTGGCCGCAGGCGCGCAGCAGCTTCGAGAAGGCCTCGCGGTCGCCCAGGTCGGAGCCGTACGCGTTCACGTTCTGGCCGAGCAGGGTGATCTCGGAGACGCCTTCGGCGACCAGGGCCTCCACCTCGGCGAGGATGTCGCCGGGCCGGCGGTCCTCCTCCTTGCCGCGCAGCGCGGGGACGATGCAGAAGGTGCAGGTGTTGTTGCAGCCGACGGAGATCGACACCCATGCGGCGTACGCGGACTCGCGGCGGGTCGGGAGCGTGGAGGGGAACGCCTCCAGCGACTCGGCGATCTCGACCTGCGCCTCCTCCTGGATGCGGGCGCGCTCCAGCAGGACGGGCAGCTTGCCGATGTTGTGCGTACCGAAGACCACGTCGACCCAGGGGGCCCGCTTGACGATCGTGTCGCGGTCCTTCTGCGCGAGGCAGCCGCCGACGGCGATCTGCATGCCGGGGCGCTTGGTCTTCATCGGGGCGAGCCGACCGAGGTTGCCGTACAGCTTGTTGTCGGCGTTCTCGCGGACGGCGCAGGTGTTGAACACCACGACGTCGGCGTCACCGTCGGAGCCCTCGGGCGCCCGCGTGTAGCCCGCGCCCTCCAGCAGACCGGACAGCCGCTCGGAGTCGTGCACGTTCATCTGGCACCCGTAGGTGCGCACCTCGTATGTTCCCTTGACGTCCACTGCCGTGCTCCGGTCGCTGCTGCTGGTCATGCAACAAGGGTAGGCGGTACCCGGAAGCCCTCCGGACCCCGTACGGCGTGGACGGTTTTCCGATCGCGGACGTTCGCGCCGGGTCCTGATCCGGGGCGCCGGAACGGGCGGGGCCGTGACAGGGCGGCGGGTCGGTGGCAGGATCGCGGCCATGGTTCACGTTCCGCCCCGCATTCGCAGGCGCACCGCCCTGTGGGGGCTGGTGGCCGTCCTCGCGGTGTTCGGGCTGCTCGCGTGGTGGCTGAGGCCGTTCGGGGAGCCGGAGCTCAAGGGCGGGCTGACCTTCAGCACGGGTGTGCGTACGGGCGTCTACCACCGCTACGGGCAGCTGCTGGACCAGGCGCTCGCCCGGGACATGCCCGGGGTGAAGGTGCGGCTGGAGACCAGCGAGGGCTCGCAGGAGAACCTCCGGCGGGTGGCGACTGGCGGGGCGGACTTCACCATCGCGACGGCCGACGCGGTCTCCAAGTACCGGGTCGACGGGAAGCCGGGCGCGGAGGGGCTGCGCGGCGTCGCGCGGCTCTACGACGACTACGTGCAGCTGGTGGTCCCGGCCGGGTCGCCGGTGCAGTCGGCGCGGGACCTGAGGGGCAAGCGGGTCGCGGTCGGCCAGCCGGGCTCCGGCGTGCGGCTGGTCTCGGAGCGGCTGCTGACGGCGGCCAAGCTGGACCCGGCGCGGGACATCACCCCGGTGTCGATCGGCATCGACACCATGCCGGCGGAGCTTCAGGCGGGGCGGATCGACGCGTTCTTCTGGTCCGGCGGCCTGCCGACGAACGCGGTGCGCGAGCTGTCGGAGCGGTTCGACATCCGGCTCGTGCAGCTCGGCGACCTGGTGGCGGAGCTCCAGGCGAGCGGGAGCCCGGCGCGCTACTACCGGGCGGCGGTGATGCCCCAGGACGCGTACACGCGGGCCCGGAACACCTCTTCGGTGGCGACCCTGGCCGTGCCGAACCTGCTGGTCACCACGGAGAACACGGACCCGGAGCTGACCGAGCAGTTCACGCGGACGGTGATCCTCAGCCGTGACCGGATCGGGCACGAGGTACACGCGGCGCAGCTGGTGGACCTGCGCACGGCGATCTACACGGAACCGCTGGACCTGCACGAGGGCGCACAGCGGTACTACCGCTCGGTCAAGCCGTAGCGACGGGCACCGTAGCAACGGGCACGGGACCGGGGACCGGGACCGGGACGGCCGTCGGGACGGTCAGGCCGCGGGCAGCAGCATCAGCGCCGCCGCGGCCGCGCCGATCAGCCCCGCGTGGGTTCCCAGGGCGGCCGGGACCACCTTGAGGCCGCTCACGAACGAGAGCGTGGCGTAGTCGGCCAGGTGGGCGCGGATCGGCGCGAGGAGCGTGTCGCCTGAGGCGGCGACGCCCCCGCCGATGACCGCGATGTCCGTTTCGACGAGGGTCGCGGTGGCCGCGATGGCTGCGGCCAGGGCGCGGCCCGCACGGTCGAAGGCGGCCACGGCGACCCGGTCCCCGGCCTCGGCGGCCAGGGCCACGCCCGCCGCGGTGGCATCCCCGTCCGGGCCGGGCGGGGTCCAGCCCTGGGCCCGGGCCCAGCGGGCGATGGCGGTGCCCGAGGCGATGGACTCCACGCAGCCGTGGCCCCCGCAGACGCACTGCTCACCGTCGAAGGCCACGCTGATGTGGCCGATGTGGCCCGCGTTGCCCGTGGGTCCGGGGTGGAGCTGGTTGTTCAGGATCAGGCCTCCGCCGACCCCGGTGGAGACCACCATGCACAGGGCGTTCGCGTGCCCCCGGGCCGCGCCCAGCCAGTGCTCGGCGGCGGTCATCGCCACGCCGTCACCGGCGAGTACGGTCGGCAGGGCCACGCCGTGCCGGGCCAGTTCGGCCTCGATCCGGGCCTGGACCGGGAACTCCCGCCACGCCCCGATGTTCACCGGGCTCACCGTGCCGCGGGAGGTGTCGACGGGACCCGCGCTGCCGATGCCGCACCGGACCGCCGACGGCCACAGTGTCGAGCCGGCCAGTTCGGCGACGACCTCGGCGACGGCGGCGAAGACCCGCTCGCCGTCCGTTCCCCGCGGGGTGGGACGGCGGGTGGTGGCCGTCATCCTGCCGTCGGGGTGCACCAGCGCACCGGCGATCTTCGTACCGCCGATGTCGATGGCCACCGTCAGACCGGCGGCCGGGTCGGCAGCCGGGCCAGTGGCCAGCGGTGCGGTGAAGGCGGAGGTGGGACTGGTCACGGAAGCGGCTCCAGGATGGGGTCGGAATCAGTATGCGGCCGGGGCGGGGCCGTACTCTCCCGGGGCTCCAGCCGGGGCTGCTCGCTCTCGCGCGCCCGGGGCGGGCCGCCGGCGAGCACGCCGAGGAGCTCCTCGGCGGCGAGCCGGCCGAAGCCCGCGGTGTCGCGGACGAGCGCGGTGAGCCGGGGGTGGGTGACCCGGCAGAGCGCGGAGTCGTCCCAGGCGACCATGGAGATCCGGCCGGGGACCGCGATGCCCAGCTCGGCGGCGACGGCGATGCCGGCGACCGCCATCACGTCGTTGTCGTAGACGAGGGCGGTCGGCGGTGCGGGTTCCGCGAGGATCCGGCGGGTGGCGGCCGCCCCCTCGGTGTCGGAGTAGTCGGTGACCACCGAGCGCACGTCGTCCGGGCCGAGCCCGCGCGCCTCGGCTTCGGCGCGCAGCGAGGCCATCCTGCGGGCGGTGTGGGCGAGGCCGGGCAGCCCGGCGACGTGGGTGATCCGGCGGTGGCCCAGCTCGTACAGGTGGTCCAGGACCTGGGCCATGGCCCGGGCGTCGTCGGCCCATACCGAGGACAGGGGCCCGGTCTCGCCCGTCCCGCCGATCATGACGGCCGGGAGGCCCAGTTGCGCGAGGAGTTCCGGGCGCGGGTCGTCGGTGCGCGGGTCGACGACGAGGACCCCGTCCACGCGCCGTTCGGCCCACCAGCGGCGGTGGACGGCGCATTCCGCGTCGATGTCGTCCACGACCTGGAAGAGCAGGGCGACCCGGCCGGCGGACAGCACCTCCTGTATGCCGGAGACCAGTTGGAGGAAGAAGGACTCGACGCCGAGGGTCTGCGCGGGCCGGGCGAGCACCAGCCCGACCGCGCCGGAGCGTTCCCCGGACAGGGCGCGGGCGGCGCTGTTGGGCTGCCAGCCGAGTTCCTCGGCGACCCCGCGGATCCGGGCGCGGGTCTCCCGGGACACCCCGGGCCGGTCGTTGAGCGCGAAGGACACGGCGCTCTCGGACACCCCGGCGCGGCGGGCGATGTCCTTGATGGTGGGTCTGCGGGCCATGGCCTGCCTGCCTCTTCCTCGTCCCTGGGGTACGTCCGGCGTGCAGCACGCGCGGACGGCGATGGCGGGACCGTACGCGA
The DNA here is from genome assembly GCF_041431095.1 of Streptomyces sp. NBC_00597. Lineage (GTDB taxonomy): Bacteria > Actinomycetota > Actinomycetes > Streptomycetales > Streptomycetaceae > Streptomyces. Next base: position 54,798 of record NZ_CP107757.1, on the reverse strand, counting down.
TCCTGCCCGGGCAGGCCGCCTTGAGCAGCATCCGGGGGTGACCGTCAGCGGGAGCCGCGCGCGGCCGGCGGGCGGCAGCGCGGTCGTGCCCGCTCCGGGCTTTCCGTGGAACCGGTAAAGAGGGCCGGCCGGGTCGCGATCTCCGTGACCGAAATACCGCTGTCCATTTCCGTACCCTTTCCGGGATCGGAACGAAGGTCTGAACTAAACCGCATTAGTTCGATCAGCTTGGGAGCCCGGGGCCCTTCTGTCAACGGGACTGAAGCGCATAAGTTCCGTCGCCAGACGCCCTGTTGACTCATGCCCGCGACTCCCGGCAGGTTGTACGCCACCCGGCGCATTTCCGAGAACTCGCGAGAACTCCAGGACGCCTTATGCACGACGAAATCCCTCCTCGTCCGCCCCGTCCGCTCCGTCCGCCTCACCCGCCCCGTCCGCTCCGTTTCGGCGCCAACTACACCCCGGCCCGCGGCTGGTTCCACCACTGGCTCGACTTCGACCTCGAAGACGTCAGGGCGGACCTCGACTCCGTCGCCGCGCTCGGGCTGGACCACGTACGGGTCTTCCCGCTGTGGCCGGTGTTCCAGCCGAACCGGACGCTCATCCGGCCGCGCGCCGTCGAACAGCTCGTCGCGCTCGCCGACGCGGCCGCCGAGCGCGGGCTCGACGTCAACGTGGACGGTCTGCAGGGGCACTTGTCGAGCTTCGACTTCCTGCCCGCCTGGACCGGGACCTGGCACCGGCGGAACATCTTCACCGACCCGGACGTCGTCGCCGCGCAGGAGGAGTACCTGCGCACGCTGGCCGCCGCCCTCGCCGACCGGCCCAACTTCCTCGGCATGACCGTCGGCAACGAGATCAACCAGTTCTCCGGCGCCCCGCACCCCGACCCCGACCGGATCACCCGCGAACAGGCGGGCCGCTGGCTGGAACGGATGCTCGCCGCCTGCGAGAAGGGCGCGCCGGGCCGGTCCCACGTGCACGCCGAGTACGACGCCGCCTGGTACCAGGACGGACACCCCTTCACCGTGGCGCAGGCGGCCCGGCTGGGCGCGGCCACGGCCGTGCACTCGTGGGTGTTCAACGGGACCGCGCAGCGCCACGGCCGGACCGGGACGGCGACCGAGCACCACGCCGCGTACCTGGTCGAGCTGTCGAAGGCCTGGGCGCTCGATCCGCACCGGCCGGTGTGGCTCCAGGAGGTCGGGGCGCCCGCGCCGCTGGTCCCGGCGGAGCACGCGGCCGCGTTCACCGAGGCGACCGTGGCGAACGTGTTGGACTGCCCGGACCTGTGGGGCGTGACCTGGTGGTGTTCGCACGACGTGTCCCGGGAGCTCGCGGACTTCCCGGAACTGGAGTACGGGCTCGGCCTGCTCACCAACGACCGCGGGGTCAAGCCGGCCGGGGCGGCCGTCGCCCGGATCGCCGACCGGTGGCGGGGGCGGGAGCACCGCCCGGCCGTCCGGTCCACGGCGCTGGTGCTGGACGTCGGCGGGGCGGAGGCCGCGCCGAGGCGTTCGGTGTGCGCGCCCGGCGGGGCGTTCTTCGAGGCCTGGGCCGCGCTGACGGCCCAAGGGGTCCGGCCCGCAGTGGTCCTGGCGGAGCTCGCCGGGGACGCCGCCCACCTGGCCGGGCGCGGCATCACCGAGGTGCTGCGCGTGCATGACGTCACCTGATCATCCGCCGCCCGACCACCCGTCACCGAGGAGCCCTGCATGTCCGAGACCGGCAACGGCGCCGACCCTCGCACCGCCCGTTCGTCACGTCAGACACCTCAGGCACGTCAGACACCTCAGGCACGTCCCGGATATCCCGCACGTGCCGCGCTGCCCGCGCTGCCCGTCCCTCAGGCACCCTTCACCCCTCCCGCCCGCGTGACGCCGCCGACCCGGCGCGGGGTGCTCGCCGCCGGGGCGGGCGCGGGCGCCGCCGCACTGCTCGGCGCGGCCGGCACGGCCACCCGGGCGCAGGCCGCGCCGGCCGTCCCCGGCGCCCCGGCCGCGCAGGCCGTCCCGGCCCCGGTACCGGGTACCCCGGCCGACCTGGCCCCGTACGCCTCCTACTGGTTCCCCGACTCGCTCCCCCAGGGCGCCCCCGGCCCGGGCATCACCTGGCGGTCGCTGAAGCAGTGGTCCCCCGAGTCCGATCCGGACCTCGCGCACAACACCGCGACCGTGCCGCTCGCGCCCCGCTTCACCCCCGTGCCGGTGAACCCGGGTGCGCGCGCCGGGCAGGCCCGGATCTCCTCGCTCGTCTCCTTCGGGCCCACCGCACAGAACCCCTCCCAGGGCTCCGCGACCGCCGACCACTACGCGCTCACGCACTGGGCGTACCTCGACGAGCTGGTGTTCTGGGGCGGCTCCTCCGGCGAGGGAATCGTGCTCGCCCCGAACGCGCCCGTGATCGACGCGGCCCACCGCAACGGCGTCCCGGTGCTGGGCAACGTCTTCCTGCCGCCCGTCGCGTACGGCGGCGACCTCCAGTGGACGCGGGACCTCGTCCAGCGTGACTCCGCCGGCCGGTTCCCGATCGCCGAGAAGCTCGTACAGGTGGCGCGCACGTACGGGTTCGACGGCTGGTTCGTGAACGCCGAGACCGACGGCGGGGACGGTTCGCTCGCCGCCCGGATGCGGGAGTTCCTGCGCGCACTGCGGGCGGCCGGCTCCCCGCACGGCCTGCGGATCACCTGGTACGACGCCATGAACAGCACCGGCAGGGTCGGCTGGCAGGGCGCACTGAACCAGCTCAACCAGGAGTTCTTCGAGGACCGGGCGGGCCGGGTCGCGGACACGGTGTTCGTCGACTTCCGCTGGACCGCGCAGACCCTGGCCGCTTCCGGCGCGCTCGCCGACCGGCTGGGCCGCTCCCGCCACGAGCTGTGGGCGGCCCTCGACGTGGAGTCGGGCGGCTGGGATTCCGCCGTCCGTTGGGACGCGGTCATCCCGCGCGACCGCGACCACGTCGTCAGCTTCGGGTTCTACCGGCCCGAGTGGACACGCAACCACCTCACCGACCGCTCCCCCGGCGCCTTCCACCGCGCCGACGACCGGTTCTGGACGGGCGAGTCCCTGGACCCGGCCCGTCCCGCGCCCGAGGGCAGCTGGCGGGCGCCCGCCACGGCCGTCGCGGACCGGTCCACCGTCACCGCCCTCCCCTTCGCCTGTGCATTCAACACCGGGCACGGGGAGCGCTGGTACGAGGAGGGCGAGGTCACCTCCGACATCCCCTGGAACCACCTCGGGCTCCAGGACGTGCTCCCGGGCCGCCGCTGGGCCGTGGACTGCGCCGGGCCGCGGCCCTCCGTCACGCTGGACTTCGCGAAGGCCTGGCGCGGCGGCTCCAGCCTCCTCGTGGCCGGCGCGCTCACCGCTCCGGCCGTCGTCGGCCTGCACTGCACGCGGCTGCCGCTGACCGGCTCCACGGCCGTGGAGCTGGTGCACGCCACCGAGGCGGGCACGCTCGGCATCGAGGTCGGCGTGGCCACGCGCGAGCCGGGCGCTCCGGGGGAGCCGGTCCCGTACACCTGGCTGAAGGCGCAGACCCCGGGCTCCGGCCGCGGCGGGTGGCACACCTCCCGGGTCGGGCTCCCGTCCCTGGCGGGCCGGACCGCGTACGGGCTGGCCGTACGGATCACGGTGCGCGGGAAAAGGGCGGTGGCCTGGCGGCTCGGCGCCCTGTCGGTACGCGACGACACCGCGCGGCGGCGCCCGGCGGCTCCTGGTGCGCTGACCGTGGACGCCGCGACCCAGCAGGACGGCAAGGCCGCCCTCCGACTGTCTTGGCGCCGGGCTGCCGGGCCGGTCCGCCACTACGAGGTGTACCGCCTGCTCCCGGACGGCGCCCGACGCTTCCTCGGCGGCACCTGCGGCACCGCCCTGTACCTCCCGGCCGTCACCCGGGCCGGCCGGGAGCCGGCGGCCGTCTTCGAGGTCCGGGCGGTGGACGAGCTGTACGCGGCCTCCGCCCCAGCCTGCACCACCCTCACCTGGACCGGACCGGCCTGACCCGGCGGCCGGCCCGGGGCGGTTCCCGCGGCTGCGGTCAGGGCGTGTGCGGATCGCTGCGCGGGACGGCCACCGTCACCCGCAGCCCGTGCGGCGGGTTCGTCGCGTACGCGAGGGACCCGCCGCCCGCGGCGAGCAGCGCCCGGGAGATCGACAGGCCGAGCCCGGAGCCCTTGACGTTCTGGTGGCGGCCGCTGCGCCAGAACCGGTCGCCGACGCGGAGCAGCTCCTCGTCGGTCAGGCCGGGTCCGCGGTCGGCGACGACCACGTGCACGAAGGGCCCCTCCGCGGCGACCGACACCTCGACCTCTTCTCCCTCCGGCGTGAACTTGAGGGCGTTGTCGATGACGGCGTCCAGCGCGCTGGAGAGGGCGATGGGGTCGGCCCAGCCCGTGACGGCGGTCCGGCCCGTCTCGGTGATCCGTACGCCCTTCTCCTCCGCGTACGGGCGCCAGGACGCCACCCGTTCGGCGGTCAGTGCCGCGATGTCGGTCAGGCTGAGCTCGGCGGAGGTGTGCTCGGCCAGCGCCAGGTCCAGCAGGTCGTCCAGGACCTGGGTCAGGCGCTTGCCCTCGGTCCGCACGGAGGCGATCTCTTCGTTTCCTTCCGGCAGTTCGAGGGCGAGCAGCTCGATCCGCAGGAGCAGCGCAGCGAGCGGGTTGCGCAGCTGGTGGGAGGCGTCCGCGACGAACGCCCGCTGCTGCTCCAGGACCTCTTCCACGTTGTCGGCCATCTCGTTGAACGAGTGGGCCAGCCGCTGGAGTTCCGGGGGCCCGCCGGCGGCTGCGACCCGGGAGTTCATCCGTCCCGTGGCGATGCCGTGGGCGGCCGCGTCGAGGGTCCGGACCGGCTTGAGCACCCACCTGGTGAGCACGAGGGCGGCGCCGAAGGCCACGAGCATCGCGGCGGCGAGCCCGGCGATGATGATCATCCAGCCGCTCAGGATGCGGGCCCGCATCTGGTCGGTGGGCGACTCGGTGACGACGACCGCGACGACGTCTCCGTCGAGGACGACCGGGGAGGCGACGAGGAGCTTGCCGTGGGTCTGCCAGGGCCACACCTGCGCGGGGTCGTGGCTGCGCCGTCCAGCGAGGGCCTCCTGGAAGGCACGGCGGCCCTCGCCCTGCTCCGGGAGCTCCCACCAGCCGGGGGCGCGGGCCATGGCGTTGTCGTCGCGCAGGAAGATGCCCACGCGGATGCCGTACAGCTGCTGGTAGCGGGCCAGTTCGAGCTGGAGGGTCTCCAGGCGCTCGGTGGCGCCGGTGGAGCCGGAGCCCTCGGCGTCGATGACGAACTGGGCGAGGGCGGCGAAGCGGGCGCTGTCGTCGATCCGGTCGACGACCACGCGCTGCTGCTGCCCGGCGGCCAGGCTCACTGCGAGCGGGAAGCCGAGGGCGAGCAGCACGCCCGCCATCAGGATGACGAGCAGGGGGAGCAGCCGGGCGCGCACGTCAAGGGCCCCGCTAGGCGGCGGCCGGGGCGACGAGCCGGTAGCCCACCCCGCGGACGGTCTCGATGAGGGCGGGCATGCGCAGCTTGGAGCGCAGCGAGGCGACGTGGACCTCCAGGGTCCGGCCGGTCCCCTCCCAGCTGGTGCGCCAGACCTCGCTGATGATCTGCTCGCGGCGGAAGACGACCCCGGGCCGTTGCGCGAGCAGTGCCAGCAGGTCGAACTCCTTGCGGGTGAGCGGTACGTCGGCGCCGTCCACGCTGACGCGGCGGGTGGCCAGTTCGATGCTGACCGGGCCGAGCCGGACCACGTCGGAGCCGCCGCCCGTACCGGTGGCGGTGTCTTCGGGGGCACCGGTGCGCCGGGCGACGGCGTGGATGCGTGCGAGGAGTTCACCCGTGTCGTACGGCTTGACGACGTAGTCGTCGGCGCCCATGTTGAGGCCGTGGATACGGGAGCGGACGTCGCCGCGCGCGGTCACCATGATCACGGGAGTCGAGGTGCGCTTGCGGATCTTCCCGCACACCTCGTAGCCGTCCTGATCGGGCAGGCCGAGGTCGAGCAGGATGACCCCGTAGGGAGTGACGCTGGCCGGCGCTCCTGCGGGTAGCAGGGCCTGCAGGGCCTCCTCGCCGCTACGGGCGTGGGTCACCTGGAAGCCGTGCCGGGCGAGGATCGCGGACAGGGCGGCGGCAACGTGGTCGTCGTCCTCGACGAGCAGCAGTCTCATGGCGTCCCCCTTTTCCTGATCTGGGCCCGTGGTCAATGGGCCACCATGCATCCACGCCGATGGAGAGGCCCACGTCAAGGGGGTTCCGGTCCGGCGCGCCTTCCGTTATGCACCCGGTACGGGCATCCTCGCCCAGCCCACCGCAGTGCGCACGGAGCGTATCGGGGCGAGGCCGTATCGTTATGCTCAATTCTCCCTCAGATGTGATGACGGTGTGCGCGCCGCGTCACTACTGTCCTCCCAACCGAGGAGGACGGAGCTAGAAGCCGATGAGCGGAGTATCAGTGACCAAGGACGTGCAGGATGCGGCCGGCACCGCGGACGACCTGGTCGTACTGAGCAACGTCAACAAGCACTTCGGCGCGCTGCACGTGCTTCAGGACATCGATCTGAGCATTGCCCGCGGTGAGGTCGTCGTGGTGATCGGTCCTTCGGGATCGGGCAAGTCCACGCTGTGCCGGACCATCAACCGCCTGGAGACGATCGACTCGGGCACCATCACGGTCGACGGCAAGGAACTGCCCTCGGAGGGACGGGAACTGGCCCGGCTGCGTGCCGACGTGGGCATGGTCTTCCAGTCCTTCAACCTTTTCGCGCACAAGACCGTGCTGCAGAACGTGATGCTGGGTCAGCTCAAGGTCCGCAAGACGGACTCGGCAGCAGCACTCGAAAAGGCGAAGTCCCTCCTGGACCGGGTGGGGGTCGGCTCGCAGGCTGACAAGTACCCGGCGCAGCTGTCCGGCGGCCAGCAGCAACGCGTGGCGATCGCCCGCGCGCTGGCGATGGACCCGAAGGTGATGCTGTTCGACGAGCCGACCTCGGCGCTCGACCCGGAAATGATCAACGAGGTGCTGGAAGTCATGCAGCAGCTCGCCCGGGAGGGCATGACGATGGTGGTCGTCACGCACGAGATGGGCTTCGCCCGCTCTGCGGCCAATCGGGTCGTCTTCATGGCCGACGGAAAGATCGTCGAAGAGGCCGCGCCCGAGCAGTTCTTCAGCAACCCGCGCAGTGACCGCGCCAAGGATTTCCTTTCGAAGATCCTGCACCACTGACGGTCCCGTCTGGTAGTGATCCCCTGGCGGCTCAGAGCACACGTGTCGCTCGTCGTCCAACAACGTCTCATCCGAGGGAAGTTCACCATGAAGGTTTTCAAGGCCGGTGCGGCCGCGGCCGTGGCCGCAGTCCTCGCTCTGACCGCGACCGCCTGCGGCGGCAGCAGCGACAAGGCGAGCAGTGACGGCGGCGCGTCCGGTGGCGCCAAGAACAAGATCGTCATCGGCATCAAGTTCGACCAGCCGGGTCTGGGCCTCAAGACGCCCGACGGCAAGTTCACCGGCTTCGACGTCGACGTGGCGACGTACGTCGCCAAGGAGCTGGGCTACCAGCCCGACCAGATCGAGTTCAAGCAGGCCGTCAGCGCCGAGCGCGAGAACCTGCTCGCCAACGGTGACGTGAAGCTGGTCGTCGCGACCTACACGATCAACGACAAGCGCAAAGCGAAGGTCGACTTCGCCGGCCCGTACTTCCTGGCCCACCAGGACCTGCTGGTCCGCGCCGACGACACCTCGATCACCAAGGCCGAGGACCTCAACAAGAAGAAGCTCTGCTCGGTCACCGGCTCCACCTCGGCGCAGAACGTCAAGACCAAGCTGGCCCCCGAGGCCGACCTCCAGGAGTTCCCGGGATACTCCGAGTGCCTCACCGGCCTGGAGAACAAGGCCGTCGACGCCCTGACCACGGACGACTCAATCCTGGCCGGTTACGCCGCGCAGGAGAAGAACAAGGGCAAGTTCAAGCTGGCCGGCCTGAAGCTCAGCAACGAGCCCTACGGCATCGGCCTGAAGAAGGGCGACACCGAGCTCCAGACCAAGGTGAACGCCGCGCTCAAGAAGATGGTCTCGGACGGCTCCTGGCAGAAGGCCGTGGACGCGAACTTCGGCCCGGCCAACTACAAGGCCGAGCCGGCGCCGCAGATCACCGAAGGCAGCTGATTCATCGGTGAGAGGGGCCGCCGCCCGCCTGCCTCGGGCAGCGGCCCCTCTCACCGGCCATCCTGGGGAGAGCGCAGGGCAACGTGTTCGACTTTCTTAATTCCGGGCAATATGACGTGCTCGGAGCCTTCTGGGTGACGGTTCAGCTCACCCTCTACTCGGCGGTCGGCTCCCTCATCTGGGGAACCGCCCTGGCCGGAATGCGGGTCAGCCCGGTCCCGCTGATGCGGGCCTTCGGCACCGCGTACGTCAACATCGTGCGCAACATCCCGCTGACCCTCCTGGTCCTCGGATGCTCGCTGGGCCTCTACCAGACCTTGAGCATCACGCTCGGAGGTGGGACCTCCAAAGAGGTCGGCTTCCGCCTCGCGATTCTGGGCCTGATCGCTTACACCGGCACGTTCGTCTGCGAGGCGATCCGCTCGGGCATCAACACGGTCCCTGTGGGCCAGGCCGAGGCCGCCCGCGCACTGGGCCTGAGCTTCTTCCAGGTACTCACCCTGATCGTGCTCCCCCAAGCCTTCCGGGCGGTCATCGCCCCGCTCACGAACGTACTGATCGCCCTCACCAAGAACACCACGGTGGCCGCGACCATCGGTGTGGCCGAGGCGGCCCTGCTGATGAAGGAAATGCTGGAGAACGAGTCGGACGCGATCTTCGCCGTCTTCGCCGTCTTCGCTCTCGGCTTCGTCCTGCTGACCCTGCCCACCGGCCTGCTGCTGGGCTGGGTGGCCAAGCGAGTGGCGGTGAAGCGATGAGCTCCGTTCTGTACGACACCCCCGGCCCCAAGGCCAAGGCCCGCAACTGGATCTACACCGGCGTCTTCCTGGTACTCCTCGCACTGGTCATGTGGTGGGCGCTGTCCCTCATGGCGGAGAAGAACCAGCTCGACGCCGACAAGTGGGCCCCGTTCGTCACCGACAGCCAGATCTGGACGACGTTCCTGCTGCCGGGCCTCGGGGAGACCCTCAAGGCCGGCCTGATCGCCATGGTGATCGCGCTGCCGCTGGGTGCGCTCCTCGGAATCGCCCGGCTCTCGGACCACGCCTGGATACGCGTCCCGGTCGGCACGGTTGTGGAGTTCTTGCGTGCCATCCCGGTCCTGATGCTGATGATCTTCAGCTCCGCCCTGTACGTCATGCTCGGCACCGTCAGCTCCGACCTGCGGCCGCTGTACGCGGTGGTCACCGGCCTGGTCCTGTACAACGCCTCGGTCATCGCCGAGATCGTCCGGGCCGGCATCCTGACGCTGCCGCGCGGCCAGACCGACGCGGCCAAGGCGATCGGCATGCGCAAGGGCCAGATCATGACGTACGTCCTGGTCCCGCAGGCCGTCACGGCGATGCTGCCCGCCCTGGTCAGCCAGCTCGTGGTGATCCTCAAGGACACGGCGCTCGGCGGCGCCGTCCTCGGCTTCGCCGACCTGATGTCGATGAACCGGCAGATCTCCGCCAACTACAGCAACACCATCGCGACCATGGTCGTGATCGCCCTGATCTACATCGCCGTGAACTTCGCGCTCACCACCTTCGCCTCCTGGCTCGAAGGGCGGCTGCGGAAGTCGCAGAAGGGCACCGGCGCGGTCGTCGCCGGGGACGTGGCCGAGGTCGACGCGGGCGGAGCGGCAGGCGTGGGTCAGGCCCCCTGACCCCCGCTCGGCCCCCCGGCGGACACGGCTCCCCGACAACGGAAGCCTGACGTCCGGTCAGTACACTGGCGTGACACCTGTGGTGCGGCGGAACTCATCCGCCGCACCACACGGCGTTGGCGGGGCGGGTGTCACTTGACGCAGGCACCTCCAGTGGGTTGCATACGTTCTGTGATCACATACCGGACATCGGGAGCCGCATCATGGACCCGGTGATCGTCGTCGGCGCGGGGCCCGTCGGACTGTCGCTGGCCCTGGCCCTGGCCGGCTCGGGCGTGCGCTGCGTCGTGCTCGACGAGGGACCGGGGAAGGACCTGCCCCGGCCGGCCCGGACCGTCGTCCTGCACACCGACACCGCCGCGATGGCGCAGCGGCTGGGCTGTACGACCCTGCGCGACGAGGGTGCGTACTACGCGGCCTGGCGCACCATGCGGCGCGGCCGTGACACCGGGCGGACCACCTTCGACGACGGATCCGCCCCCCTGCACCTGCCGCAGCACGCCCTCGCCCGCGGGCTGCGCGACGCCGCGGGAGCGCACCCCCTGGTCCAGCTGGTCGCCGACAGCAAACTGGACTCCCTCGAACAGGACGACCGCGGGGTCACCGCACACACCCGGGGCGCCGAGACGACCTGGTGGCGCGGGAGTTACCTGGTCGGCTGCGACGGAGCCCGCTCCACCGTGCGCAAACTGCTCGGCATCCGCTTCCCGGGCCGCACCGCCGTCGAACGGCATGCCGTGGCCGCGCTGCGCACCGAACTCCCCTGGCCCGGCGAGGCCCTGCTGCACCGCGACCCGCCGCAGGAGACCACCGCCCGACCGCTGCCCGACGGGGTGTGGCGGCTGGACTGGCTGCTTCCGGCCCGCGGCGATCTGGTCACCCCCGACGCTCTGGTGACCCTCGTCCGGGACAGCCTCGCGAGCTGGTGCGGGGGCACCACTCCCCCGTACGACCTGCTCGACACCGGGGTCCACACGCTGCACCACCGGCTCGCCCGGCGCTGGCGCGACCGCCGGGCCTTCCTCGCCGGGGACGCCGCCCACCTGCTGGGCGCCCTCGGCACGCAGGGGGTCGAGGAGGGGCTCCGCGACGCCGAGAACCTCGCCTGGAAGCTGAGCGTGGCCTGGCACCAGGGCGCCTCCGAGGAACTGCTCGACAGCTACGAGGCCGAACGACGTACGGCGGTCGCGGCGCGGCTGCGCGCCGCCGACCAGTCGATGCCGGTGCTCCGCGGCGGGGGCGGACTGCGGACCTTGCTGCCGGGCTCCACCCGCTCCGGTGAACTGCTCCTGACCGACGGCCACTTGGGGCGGGGGCCGCTGGGCGCGGCGCCGACGTACGCCCCACCGGTGGCCGTGCGCGAGGTGCCCACCGACACGGAGCCGGGCGGCCAGGTGGCCGACGTTCCCGTCACCGCGCCCGACGGGTCGACGGTGCCGCTGCGCGATCTGATGGGGCGCGGGCGCCTGCTGGTGGTGCTGGTCGCCCCCGGCACCGGGGTCTGGGACCGGCGGCACTGGCTGGGCGCCGGGCTGATGCCGCGGCTCGCGGCGGCGGTGAGCGCCCTCCCGGTCCGCACCGAACTGCTGGTAGCGGACGGCTACCCGGGCGCCCCGGCGCACACGGTGCTCCTGGTCCGGCCGGACGGGCACCTGGCGGCGACCTTCGCGGGCGTGCGGCCCGCGGAGCTGTACGAGGCGGCGGACACCGTCCGCTCGGGGGCGCCCGGGCTGCTACGGGAGTCTTCCACCACACATCCAGCCGTGATCGATTGACCGGTCCGAGTTCCTCGTGCTTGACTCGCGGACATGACCGGCAACGACGTACGCCTGTGGCGGAGGGTCCATATGGACCTGCTCCGCTACGCGGGCTGCGTGTGTCGCCCTTCCTGCTGATTCGCCCTCTCCTCCCGCGCGCTCCGCGCGCACTTTCGCGAACCCCCAGGACGGTCACGCCCCCATGTCTGCGCCCCTTGCACCCAGTGCATCCACTGCGCCCCTCGCACCTCCGCACGCCCCCGTCCGCGCCGCCCGCGCCCCCTCGGTGACGGCCGCGGAACTCCTCGACTTCGCCCTGCGCACCGCCGCCGACCCGGCGGTCATCGACGCCCTCCCCCTCGACCCCGAGGGCCGGACCTGGATCCGCCTCGACGGGCCGGGCGGCAGCGAGGCCTGGGTGATCGGCTGGCCGCCGGGCACCGGCACCGGCTGGCACGACCACGCCGAGTCGCAGGGCGCGTTCGTCACCGCCCGCGGCCGGCTCAGGGAGCACTCCCTGGCCGTCCGGCTGCCCTCGGAGGGCTGGCGGAGCCTGGAACTCGCCCCCGACCTGGACCGCAGCCGCAGCCTGGGCCCGGGCACGGGCCGGGCTTTCGGCGAGCACCACGTCCACGAGGTGCTCAACGAGTCGCCGGCGGAGCACGCCGTGTCGGTGCACGCGTACTACCCGCCGCTGCCCCTGATCCGCCGCTACAGCCGCACCGGCCGGGTGCTCACGCTGGAGCAGGTCGAGCGTCCGGCGGACTGGCAGTGAGCGCGCCCGTCGGCATCGACGCCCTGCTGGAACGGGTCCGGTCGGGGTACGCCCGCATCGACCCGGCGCAGGCACACGCCGCGTTCCGGGCGGGCGACGCGCTCCTGGTGGACATCCGGTACCAGGCGCTGCGCGACCGCGACGGCCTGATCCCGGGCGCGCTGGTGGTGGAGCGCAACGAACTGGAGTGGCGCCTGGACCCCCAGGGCTCGCACCGCGCCCCCGAGGCCACCTCGCACGACCTGCGGGTCGTGGTGATCTGCAACGAGGGGTACGCCTCTTCCCTCGCGGCGGCCTCCCTCCACGCGCTGGGCCTGCACCGCGCCACGGACCTGACGGGTGGCTTCCAGGCCTGGAAAGCCGCCGGCCTCCCGGTCACCCGCCCCGCACACGAGCCCGTGGCGGGGTCTTCCAGCCCGTCCGGCGTTTGAGGACCGGGCCCGGGGTCTTCCAGCCCGTCCGGCGTTTGAGGACCGGGTCCGGGCGGAGCCCGGGGGAACGGGCGAAGGGCGGGTAGGGGACCAGCCCGCAGGCCACGCACGCCACCGGGTCCGGGGCCCCGCCGCTTCGGCGGCGAGGCCCCGGGTCACCGGCGGGCCGGGCGGCTACCGCGAGGTGGCCACCTCCACCGGCGGCACCCGCAGCGCGACCCGCCCCGGCAGGGCAGTGGCCGCGAGGGCCAGCAGCCCCGCCACGCCGAGCACTGACACGTACACCACCGGCAGCACCGCCGGCGCGGCCGCTCCCGTCATGCCCACGCTGAACGCGGTCAGTACGGCCAGCGAGATCCCCGACCCCAGCACCGCGCCGATCAGCAGCACCGCCAGCGCCTCCGTCCGCAGCATCCGCAGCACCTGGCGCCGCTTCGCCCCGGCCAGCCGCAGCATCGCGAACTCCCGCAGCCGCTCCGACGTGGACATCGCCAGCGTGTTGACGACCGCGATCGCGGTGAAGGCCAGCACCAGCCCCATCGCCAGCAGGTTGATCTCGGCGCCCGCCTGTTGCTGCTCCGCCCGTGCCGCGTCCGCGTCCCGCGCCGACAGCACCCCGACGCCCGGGAACCCCCGCAGCGCCGCGGTCAGCTGCTCGCGCCCGGTCCCCGGCTCGGCCGCCACCAGCACGCTGCTCGCCAGCGGGGCGTCCACGTGCGCCGCGACCAGGTCGTGCGGGAGCGTCACGTCCCCGAAGCCCAGCCCCCGCGCGTAGACGGCCGAGACGGTCAGGGTGACCGGGGTCCCGTCGCCCAGCGCCAGCTCCAGCGGGCTCCCCGGCTTCAGCCCCAGTTGATCGGCGGCCACTTCGCTCACCGCCACGCTCTTCTCGCCGAAGCCGTCCAGGGTGCCGCTCGTCACACCGGGGTCCCAGGTGCGGGTCAGTCCGGCCGGGGTGACCCCCTGCGCGCCGTACTTCGTCAGCCCCACCCGTACGGACGTGTGCACGATCTCGGTGGCCGCCGTGACCCCGGGGGTGCGCCGGATGCTTTCGGCGGCCCCGCCGGTGACGCCCGGTCCCTGCGCGGCCAGTACCCAGCCGGCCCGGATCCCGTCTCGGGCCTGTGCCCGGCCGGCGTTGCCCAGCGTCGGCGTGATGAACAGGACGGTGCAGGTCATGCCGATCAGCAGGGCGAGCGGGGTGACCGCGGAGGCCATCCGGGTGGCGTTGCCGCGTAGGTTCGCGGTGGCCAGGTGCCCTCCCGGGCCGGTCAGCCGCAGCGGGCCGGCGAGCAGCGCGGTCGCGCCCCGGACCAGCGGCGGGCCGAGCAGCGACACCGCGCCGGCGAGGACCACGACCGCGAGGAAGGTCACCGGCGTCGAGGCGGGCTCGGTGCGCAGCGCGCTCAGTACGGCGACCAGTACGGCACCGCCGGCCAGCAGCAGCACCCCGATCGCGATCCGGATCCATGCGGGCCGGCCCCGCTCGACGGCGGCTTCGGCGAGCGCCTCGGCCGGGCGGATCCGGGCGATCCGCCGCCCGGTGATGCGGGCGGCGGCCCAGGCTCCGAGCAGGCTCGCGCCGACGGCGGCGAACATCGGGAAGATCCCAGCGGTGCGCTCCAGGTTGGCGGGGACGACCCCGCTCAGGACGAACCGGCCGTGCAGCCAAGCGGCGAGCGGGAGTCCGGCGAGCGACCCGGCGACACCGCCGGCCAGGCCCACGAGCAGGGCCTCGCGGCCGATCATGCTGCGCAGTTGCTTCGGGGTGGCGGCGATGGCGCGCAGCAGGGCGAGCTCGCGGTAGCGCTGTTGGACGGAGAGGGCGAAGGTGCCGACGACGACGAGGATCGCGACGAGCAGGGAGGTGCCGCCCATGGCTCCGCCCATGGAGACCAGCTTGATGCGTGCGCCGGCCGCGTCGAGGAATTCCACGGGCCCGCGGTCGTCGCCCGTGGCGACCTGTGCGCCGGTGCCCTGGAGTGCCTTCCCGATCCGTTCGGCCAGCTCGCCGGGGTCGGTCCCGGGCGCGGGGAGGATCCCGATGGCGGTGACCCGTCCGTCGCGGGCGGCCAGCCGCTGTGCCTCGGCGTCGCCGAAGAACAGGCTGTTCTGCCGTTCGAGGTCGCCGCGGGCGGTCTGCGCGATCCCGCTCACGGTGTACGTCTTGGGCTCGCCGGTGGCCTGCACGGTGAGCGTCGCACCGGTCTTCAGCCCTGCTCGGGCGGCCAGTTCGCGGTCGACGACGACTTCGCCGCCGCCCTGCGGGGCACGCCCCTCGGCGAGCGTGAAGGGCGTGAGCACGGCGGAGGTCCAGGCGTGCCCGTACGAGGGCTTCGTGGCGCCGGCGGCCTTGACGAGGGGGACGGCCTGGAAGCTGAGCTCGGGCACGGCCCGCTCGACGCCCGGCACGGACCGGACCGCTTCCACGGTGGCGGCGGGCAGCCAGGCCCTCTCGGCGACGGGCTTGGCCTTGTGCTTCGTCTTGACCTTCTGCGGGTCGCCCTTCTTCACCTTGACCGTCGTCTGGTGCACGTTCTGGTCGGCTGAGACGACGACCGGTGCGGCCGCGTAGCGCTCGGTGGCGATCTTTCCGCGGAGTCCGGTTTCCAGGAGCGTGCCGCAGGCGGTGATGAGGGCGGCAGCGCACAGGAGCGCGACGAAGGCGCCGAGGAAACCGGCTTTGCGGTCCCGGACGGTCTGGAGGGCGTAACGCAGCATCATGCGGTCAACTCTGTCGCCGGGGCTGCCCGTTGGCAGTGAAGCACCCTGGCGTCTCGACCCGGGGGCTACCCCCACCCCCGGGCCCTGCGGTGCGGTTCAGAACCGGGGGTACCCCGGGTCTTCGTCCGCGTCCGTGCCGTCGTCGCCCTCTTGTTCCAGCGCGCGCCGGACCACCCGCAGGGCCATGCCTTCCGGGTATCCCTTGCGGGCGAGCATCCCGGCGAGGCGCCGGATCCGCTTGTCCCGCTCCAGGCCCCGCGTGGTGCGGAGCTTGCGCTCCACGAGCTCGCGGGCGGTCTGCTCCTCCTGGTCGGAGTCCAGCTGTTCCAGGGCCTCCTGGACGAGGGTGGCGTGCACCCCTTTGGTGCGCAGCTCCTGCGCGAGGGCCCGGCGGGCGAGGCCCCGGCCGCGGTGCCGGGACTCGACCCAGGCCCCGGCGAAGGCGGCGTCATCGATCAGGCCGACCTCCTCGAACCGGGAGAGGACCTCCTGCGACACCTCCTCGGGGATGCCCCGCTTGTCCAGGGCGTCCGCGAGTTGCCGCCGGGTGCGCGGCATCCCGGTGAGCAGGCGCAGGCAGATCGCCCGCGCTTGCTCCTCGGGACTCTGGGGCGGCAGTTCCTGGCGGCTTTCGCGGCCGCCTTCGCGGCGGCCCTCCCGGTCGCCGTTCCCGCCGCCCCTTTCCTGCTCCCGCACGGTCAGCTCTTGGCGACGGCGGCCTTGGCCGTCGTCTTGGCCTTCGACGCGGGGGCGGGCACGGCCGCGGCGTCGGCCGGCGCAGCAGCGGTGGCTGCCTCGTCGGCGGCGGCGTCCTTGCGCACGCCCACGCCCAGCTTCTCCTTGATCTTCCGCTCGATCTCGTTGGCGAGGTCGGGGTTGTCCTTCAGGAAGTTGCGGGCGTTCTCCTTGCCCTGGCCGAGCTGGTCGCCCTCGTACGTGTACCAGGCGCCGGCCTTGCGGATGAAGCCGTGCTCCACGCCCATGTCGATCAGGCCGCCCTCGCGGCTGATGCCCTGGCCGTAGAGGATGTCGAACTCGGCCTGCTTGAACGGCGGCGCAACCTTGTTCTTGACGACCTTGACGCGGGTGCGGTTGCCGACCGCGTCCGTGCCGTCCTTCAGGGTCTCGATGCGGCGGATATCGAGACGTACGGAGGCGTAGAACTTCAGCGCGCGGCCACCGGTGGTGGTCTCGGGCGAGCCGAACATCACACCGATCTTCTCGCGGAGCTGGTTGATGAAGATCGCGGTGGTCTTGGACTGGTTGAGCGCACCGGTGATCTTCCGGAGCGCCTGGCTCATCAGTCGGGCCTGGAGACCCACGTGCGAGTCGCCCATCTCGCCCTCGATCTCCGCGCGCGGCACGAGCGCGGCCACGGAGTCGATGACGATGAGGTCGAGGGCGCCGGAGCGGACCAACATGTCCACGATCTCCAGCGCCTGCTCGCCGGTGTCCGGCTGCGACAGGATGAGGTTGTCGGTGTCGACGCCGAGGGCCTTCGCGTACTCGGGGTCGAGCGCGTGCTCGGCGTCCACGAAGGCGACGGTGCCGCCGGCCTTCTGCGCGTTGGCCACGGCGTGCAGGGTCAGGGTCGTCTTACCGGAGGACTCCGGGCCGTACACCTCGATCACACGGCCGCGGGGCAGCCCGCCGACGCCGAGGGCGATGTCCAGCGCGGTCGACCCGGTGGGGATGACCTCGATGGGGTCGTTCGGCTTGTCGCCGAGGCGCATGACCGCACCCTTGCCGAATTGCCGTTCAATCTGTGCGAGAGCGGCGTCGAGAGCCTTCTCGCGGTCGGTGCCTGCCATGGGTTCCACCCGGTTTGCTTGAGTCGATCGCTTCACGCCATTGACGCTAACGCCTGCCACTGACAATGCGCTCCCACGCCCGGTTCGGCTGTGGATAACTCATCAGAATGGATGTTCGATTTCCCTGTCAAGCGCGCCGCGCGCCGCCCACCCGGAGGGCGGCCGGACCCGCCGGGCGGCGACACTTCCCCCCGGAGTGACAACCCATGGTTGACACCTCTTGGACTGTCAACCTAGGGTTGCACTCATGACGAACCCTTCGGTGGAACCCGTTCGCATGACCAATCCGGTACGCCTCGACGACCTCATCGAGGCCATCAAGAAGGTCCACACCGACACCCTGGAGCAGCTCAGCGACGCCGTCGTCGCCGCGGAGCACCTCGGGGACGTCGCAGACCACCTCATCGGCCACTTCGTCGACCAGGCCCGCCGCTCCGGCGCCTCCTGGACCGACATCGGCCGCAGCATGGGCGTCACCCGTCAGGCCGCCCAGAAGCGCTTCGTCCCCAAGGGCGACAAGGGCGACGCCGGTGACCTCGACCCCAGCCAGGGCTTCGCCCGGTTCACCCCCCGGGCCCGCAACGTCGTCGTGACCAGCCAGAGCGCGGCCCGCGCCGCCGGCGGCACCGAGATCCGCACCGAACACCTGGTCCTCGGCCTGCTGGCCCAGACCGAAGGGCTCGCCGCGATGGCCCTGCGCGCCCAGAACGTCTCCGTCGACGCCGTGCGGGCCGCCGCGACCGCCGCCCTGCCCGAGGGCGGGACCGACATCCCGGACCTCATCCCCTTCGACGCGGGTGCCAAGAAGGCCCTGGAGCTCACCTTCCGCGAGGCGCTGCGCCTGGGCCACAACTACGTCGGCACCGAGCACATCCTGCTCGCGCTCCTCGAACTGGAGAACGGCGAAGGCGTGCTCAGCGGTCTCGGCGTGGACAAGGCCGCCGTCGAGGCGACCGTCACCGAAGCCCTGGCAGCCGTACTCGCCGGGATGGACGGGAAGTCGTAGCGGACTGCGCGCCGTCCGCCCCCTCCATCAGCGCGTACCGCTTCACGTACGCGCCGAGGAAGGCCTGCAGCGTGGCGACGGCCGGGATCGCGATGAGCGCCCCGACCGCGCCCAGCAGGGCGGTGCCGGCGATGACCGAGCCGAAGGCCACTGCGGGGTGGATGTCCACGGTCCGCGCGGTCAACTTCGGCTGGAGGAGGTAGTTCTCGAACTGCTGGTAGACCACCACGAACCCGAGGACGTACAGCGCGTACCAGGGGTCGACGGTGAAGGCGATCAGCATCGGCAGCGCGCCCGCCAGGTAGGTGCCGATGGTGGGGATGAACTGGGAGACCAGTCCCACCCACACCGCGAGGGCGGGCGCGTACCGCACGTCGAGGACCGCGAAGACGACGTAGTGCGCGATGCCGGACACCAGGGCCATCAGGCTGCGCGAGTAGAGGTAGCCGCCGGTCTTGGCGACCGCGATCTCCCAGGCGCGCAGCACCTCCGACTGCTTCGCCGGCGGCAGTACGGAGCACAGCGCGCGCCGCAACCTCGGCCCGTCGGCGGCGAAGTAGAAGGAGAAGAGCCCGACCGTCAGCAGTCTGAAGAGTCCGCCGAGCACGGTGGCGGACACGTCGAGCACGCCGGTCGCACTGTTCTGCACGTACTTCTGGAGCCAGTCGGAGTGCAGCAGGCTGTCCTGGATCGCGAGCCGGGACAGCTCGGTGTGGAAGGTGGTGTTGATCGAGTCGATCACGCGGTCGAGATAGCTCGGGAAGCCCTCCACCATGCCGACGATCTGCCCGGCGAGCATCGAGCCGAGCAGGACGACGAAGCCGGCGGCCCCGACGAACACCCCGAGGAACACCAGGAAGGTGGCGAGCCCGCGGCGCATGCCGCGGGCCGACATCCGGGCCACGGCGGGTTCGATCGCGAGGGCGAGGAAGAACGCGATCAGGATGTTGACGAGCAGTCCGGTCAGCTGGTGGAAGGCCCAGCTGCCGAGCTGGAAGCAGGCGATGAGGGCCAGGGCGAGGACGATCGCGCGCGGCAGCCAGCGCGGCATCCGAGCCCCGGCCGCCGCCCTTGCCCCGGCGCCGCCGGGAGGCTCAGCGGGACCGGTCCGATCGGCCGGACCGGCCGGGTCCGTCGCATCGGCCGGGCCGCCCGGACCCCGCGTGTCGGCGGTGTCGGTCGTCGTCGTCACGGTCGTCTCATCGGTGGCTGCCACACGGCCAGTCTGTCCCACCCGCCGCGCGGACGGGGAAACGGCCGCCGGCCTCAGCGCAGCGAGGCCGGCACGTCCATCGCCGAACACACCGCGCGCCACACGTCCTTGGCCTCCCAGCCCGCGTCCAGCGCCTGGTGGACGGTGCGTCCGCCGAGCTCCGTCATGACGTGGTCCCGCGCGAAGGATTCCGCGTACGCCGCGCCGAAGTGCTCGGCCATCCGCTCCCAGAAAATCGTCAACCGCATGCCCCCAGTATCCCGCCCCGGGAGAGTGCACCGGCGCTGTTCGCCCTCCGTCCCCGCGCCGCCGCGTCCTACGGTGTCACGCATGTCTGGAGACGAAGATTGCGCGCCGGCCCCACCGACTGCACCGACTCCACTGACCCCGCCGTCCCCGCTGGCCCGCGCCGAGCGGTTCATGTGGCTCACGGCCCGGGTGCTGGAGCAGCGGCGCTTCGCGTTCCACTTCCTCGGCGGGGACCCCGACGCAGTGGACACCGCCCTCGGCTCCTACCTCAACGCCGACGGCGGCTACGGCCACGCCCTCGATCCGGATCTGCGCGGCCCGCTCAGCCAGCCGCTGCACACGGCGCACGCCCTGCGGGTCCTGGACAGCCTGGGCCGCTGCGCCGGGCAGCGGATCGAGCGGCTCTGCCGTCACCTGACCCGCGTTTCCACCGCGGACGGCGCGCTCCCGGTGGTCCTCCCGGCGCCGCGCGCCTACCCGGCGGCCCCGTACCACCCGGTGCTCGACGACCCGCCGGGCGAGCTGCTCACCACGGGCCCGGTGGTCGGCGTGCTGCACCGCAACCGGATCTGGCACGCGTGGCTGTTCCGGGCCACGGACTTCTGCTGGGAGCGGGTCGAGACCCTGCGCCACGCGAACCCGTACGAGGTCCAGAGCGCGGTGGCGTTCCTCGACGGCGCCCCCGACCGGGCGCGGGCGGTGGCGGCCGCGGACCGGCTGGGGCGGCTCGTGCGCGAGCAGCGGCTCGTCGTGCTCGACCCGCGCCGCCTCCGGGAGTACCCGCCGTATCCGGGGTGCGCCCCGGGCGAGCTGCTCTTCCCACACGATGTGGCCCGGCGGCCGGAATCTCTGGCGCGCGGCTGGTTCACCGACGAGGAGCTGAGGCGTTCGCTGGACTTCCTGGCCGCCGGGCAGCAGCCGGACGGCGGCTGGCCGGTGCGGCGCCTCGCATGGGCGCCGGGCAGCTCGCTGGAGCGGCGTCCGATCGCCACCCTGGAGGCGCTGCTGACGCTGCGCGCGTACGGGCGCCCGCTGGCCGGCGATCCCCCGGCGGAGGCTACCCGCCCAGGGCCCTGACGCCTGCGGTGACGACCACGGCGGCCCCGACGACCAGCAGGAACGGGGCCCGCAGCAGCAGCGCGAGTCCGGCGGCGGCCAGCCCCGCGGCGCGGGCGTCGAGCACGAGGGCCTGCCCGGTGCCGAAGGTCTGCTGGGCGGTGAGCGCGGCCAGCAGCGCGACCGGCAGCAGCGCGGCGAGCCTGCGCACCGTCGGCCGCTCCAGTGCCCCGGCGGGCACGAGCAGCCCGGCGAGCTTGACGGCGTAGCAGCCGGCGACGGTGAGCGCGATGGCGATCCAGACGTTCACGAGCGGCGTCCCTTCAGCCAGAGGACCGCCGGGGCGGCGAGGGCGGCGACGAGCACGGGCAGCCCGGCGGGCAGTACGGGGAGCAGGCCCAGCCCGAGGACGACGGCGAGCGCGGCGACGGCCCGCTCGGTGGCGGTCTTCAGCATCGGCGCGAGCAGGGCCAGGAACACGGCCGGTCCGGCGGCGTCCAGCCCCCATGCGTCGGTGTCGCCCAGGGCTTCGGCGCCGAGGGCGCCGAGCAGGGTGGTCAGGTTCCACAGGACGTACAGGCTCAGCCCGGTCACGGTGAAGCCGAGCCGTGCCGACTTGCGGTCGGGCTGGGCCAGTGCCACGGCGGTGGTCTCGTCGATCACCCAGTGGGCGGCGAGCGGCCGTACGGGCCGGGGCAGGGCCAGCAGCTGGGACAGCCGCAGCCCGTAGAAGGCGTTGCGCGTGCCGAGGAAGAAGGCGCCGGCGGCGGCGGTGAACGGGTTCCCGCCGGCGGCCAGGGCCCCGACCAGCGCGAACTGCGAGGCGCCGGTGAACACCAGCAGGCTCAGGACGCAGGCCTGGAGCACGCTGATCCCGGCCCCGGCGGCGGTCACCCCGAACGCGAACCCGGACAGCCCGACGGCCACCCCGACCCCGAGCGCATCGCGTATGACGGCGCCGCGCGGCCGCTCCGCCGCCCCGCCGGGGGTCTCCTGCCTCACCATCTGACGTTCTCGCACGCCGTGACCGTACGCAGGGCGGGGCGGCCGGGTCTTGTACGTTCTTGCACGCGGGAGGAGGTGCGAGGTGAGGGGCTCAGTCCCGGCGTCGCACCGCCACGCCGAGCAGGTCGGTCAGCTCCGCCCCCACCGCGCCCAGCAGCCCGGCGCCGAACACGGTCAGGGTGTGCTCCCAGGGGTGGCCGAAGGTGCCGAAGCGCAGGTCGGGGTCCACGTAGAGGTGGAAGTCGCCGTCCGGGTACGCCCGGCCCGGCCACTGCGGCTGCCCGGGGCCGCCGACCCGCTGCGGGTCGGCGGAGTAGCAGGGGTGCTGCCAGTCCAGCCACCACACCTGCTCACCGGCCGGGGTGACGGCGGCCAGCCCGCGCCGGACGATCCGGTCCAGCGCGGCGACCAGCTCCTCCTCGGGGTCGCCGAGCGGCCAGGTGGCGGACGGGACGGGCGCGGCGAAGCCGGGCATGTCCACGACCCTGGTCCGGAAGCCGAAGCCGGTGCGCAGCCGGTCCCACACCGCGTCCTCCTCCGCCCCCGCGAGTTCCCGGACGGGCCGGGTCCGGGCGGGGGCCACGGCCAGGTCGAGCCGGAGGGTGCGGACGGTGGTGAGCTCGACGAATCCCGCCGCGAGGAGAGCCGTGCGCAGCTCCCCGACCGCCTCGGCGGCGCAGTACCCCGCCGGGCCGGGCGGTGTCCAGTGGCGGACGAAGGCGGCGGCCGCGGCGGGCTCGGTCACCCCGCCGACCAGCATGAATTCGGTGCCGCGGGCGACCTCCGTCCAGCCGGCGGCCACCACGCGCCCCTGCTCGAACAGCAGGGAGAGGTCTCCGGGGTCGCAGCGCCAACCGCGGTCGGCCTCGAACTCGGCGAGCGGCTTGGCGTGCGGCCCGCTCGCGGCGGCCAAGGCCCGCCAGGAGGAGTCCGCCTGCGGGCCGCCGGCCGTCCCGATCGAACGGACGTCGGCGGCACCGGCCCCGGCGGCCCGGTTCGGCGCGAGCCGCGCGAGATCCGCCACGAGCAGTGAACGGGGGGCGTCCGCGGTGAACCCGGCGGCGGCCAGCTCCTGCGCCAGATCCGGCGGGTCCTGCCCGTACGCGTTCCACCGGACGGGTTCGCCGCGTGCCGCGAAGGCCTCCTGCTGCCGCCGCACCAGCCCGGCCAGCTCGGCGCGCGGGACGTCCGTGAGCGGCTGGTGCCCGACCGTGCCGTGGGTGCCGTAGTGGGTCCGTACGAGGGGCCCGTCCCGCTCGATCACGGCGCCCGTCGGCGGCCACTCGGGCACCCGCCCCCGTACCTGCGCCGCGTACGCGGCCCACAACCTGGCCTGCTCCGACCGGTCCACGGCGGGGAGCCTAACGCCCCGCCCGCTCGCGGCGGTACGCACCCGGGGGGACCCCCACGATGCGGGTGAAGTGCCGGTTCAGGTGCGGCTGGTCGGTGAAGCCGACGGCGAGGGCCGCCTCGGCCGGCGCGGTACCCGCGTCGAGCAGCCGGCGGGCCCGCCGGACCCGGGCGTCGGTCAGCCAGGTGTGCGGCGGCATCCCGTACCGGTCCCGGAAGGCCCGCAGCAGGGCGAACGGGCTGGTCCCCAGTTCCGCGGCCAGCTGTTCCAGCGAGGGCGGCTCGGCCATCCGCTCCTGGAGCACGGCCCGGGCCGCCGCGGCGTCGACGGCACCGGCGCTGCGGACCGTACGGGCGGGCAGCGGCCCGGCGTACCGGGTCAGCATCCGGGCCACGGCGGCGCGCAGCAGCGTGTCGGCGGCCAGTGCGTTGCCCTCCTCGGCGGCCCGGTGCACCTCGGTGATGGTGTGCGAGGTCTGCGGGTCGGTGACCGAGTCGGCCGTGAAGCCGGGGGTGCCTCGCAGGTTGCCGATGTCCGCGGCCACCTCGGCGATCAGTTCCCGCGAGGGGTAGAGGGTGGCGTACACCCAGCCCTCGGGAGCACCGGCGCGCGCGGTATGCGGCACCTCGGGGTTGATCAGGACCACGCTGCCGGGTCCGGCGCGGACGGTGCCGCCGGGCAGGCCGACTTCCTCGATGCCGCCGGTGACGGCGGCGATGACGTACCCGTCGTGGGCGTGCCGCGGGAAGGTGTGGCGCACGTAGTGGGCGCGCAGCAGGTCCAGGCCGGGCAGTTCCGGGTACCGCCAGTGCCTCGCCCACTCCGTCTCGTCCGCCATGCCCCCATTCTGCGCCCCGCCCCGTCCTGGTGTTTGCCCAGGTCCGGGCCGTTGTCGGTGCCCGGGTGCAGGATGGGGGCATGGCCGGCTCTGCGCTCGAATCGTTCTCCCCCGCGACCCGCTCCTGGTTCACGGGGGCCTTCGCGCGGCCGACGTCCGCGCAAGAGGGGGCCTGGCGGGCCATCCGGGAGGGCTCCGACGTGCTCGTCGTGGCGCCGACGGGTTCCGGCAAGACCCTGGCCGCGTTCCTCGCCGCCCTCGACCAGCTGGCGTCGGTCCCGCCGCCCGCCGAACCGAAGAAGCGCTGCCGGGTGCTGTACGTGTCCCCGCTGAAGGCCCTCGCGGTCGACGTGGAGCGCAACCTGCGCAGTCCGTTGACCGGCATCCGCCAGGAGTCGGTCCGGCTGGGCCTGCCCGAGCCGGAGGTGCGGGTGGGGATCCGCTCCGGGGACACCCCGCCCGCGGAGCGGCGGGCGCTGGCCACCCGGCCGCCGGACATCCTGATCACCACGCCCGAGTCGCTGTTCCTGATGCTGACGTCGGCGACGCGCGAGGCACTCGCCGGGATCGAGACGGTGATCCTGGACGAGGTGCACGCGGTGGCGGGGACCAAGCGCGGCGCGCACCTGGCCCTGTCGCTGGAGCGGCTGGACGAGCTTCTGCCCCGCCCGGCGCGCCGGATCGGCCTGTCGGCGACGGTCCGGCCGGTGGACGAGGTGGCCCGCTACCTCGCGCCGCGCGGCAAGGTGGAGATCGTCCAGCCGCCTTCGTCGAAGGAGTTCGACCTGTCGGTGGTCGTCCCGGTGCAGGACATGGGCGAGTTGGGCGGCTCGCCGGCGACGGAGGGCAAGGACGGCGGGGACAAGCCGTCGATCTGGCCGCACGTGGAGGAGCGGATCGCGGATCTGGTCCAGGCGCACCGTTCGACGATCGTGTTCGCCAACTCCCGCCGCCTCGCCGAGCGGCTGTGCAACCGGCTGAACGAGATCGCGTACGAGCGCGCCGTGGGCGAGGAGCTGCCCGAGGGCTCGCCCCCGGCGGAGGTCATGGCCCAGTCGGGGGCGGCCCGGGGCGCCCCGGCGCTGCTGGCGCGGGCGCACCACGGCTCGGTCTCCAAGGAGCAGCGGGCGCTGGTGGAGGAGGACCTGAAGGCGGGCCGGCTGCCCGCCGTGGTCGCGACCTCCAGTCTGGAACTGGGCATCGACATGGGCGCCGTGGACCTGGTGGTGCAGGTGGAGTCGCCGCCGTCGGTGGCCTCGGGGCTCCAGCGCGTGGGCCGGGCCGGGCACCAAGTGGGCGCGGTCTCGACGGGCGTCGTGTTCCCCAAGTACCGCGGGGACCTGGTCCAGGCGGCCGTGGTCACCGAGCGGATGCGCACCGGGTCGATCGAGTCGCTGCGCATCCCGTCGAATCCGCTGGACGTGCTCGCGCAGCAGCTGGTGGCGATGACCGCGATGGACACCTGGCAGCTGGACGAGCTGCTGGCGCTGGTGCGGCGGGCGGCGCCGTTCGCGGCGTTGCCGGAGTCGGCGTTCACCGCGGTCCTGGACATGCTGGCGGGCCGCTACCCGTCCGACGCGTTCGCGGAGCTCAGACCGCGGGTGGTGTGGGACCGGGTGGCGGGGACGGTCACCGGCCGGCCGGGGGCGCAGCGGCTCGCGGTCACCTCCGGCGGCACCATCCCCGACCGCGGGCTGTTCGGGGTGTTCCTCGCGGGCGCGGACCCGAAGAAGGGCGGGGGCCGGGTCGGCGAGCTCGACGAGGAGATGGTCTACGAGTCCCGTGTGGGGGACGTGTTCACGCTGGGCACCACCTCCTGGCGGATCGAGGACATCACCCGCGACCGGGTGCTGGTCTCCCCCGCGCCCGGGGTTCCCGGCCGGCTGCCGTTCTGGAAGGGCGACCAGCTGGGCCGCCCCCTCGAACTGGGCCGTGCGGTCGGCGCGTTCCTGCGCGAGCTCGGCGGCCTGACCGAGGAGGACGCCCGGCTGCGCCTGGTGGCGGCCGGCCTCGACGCCTGGGCCGCGGAGAACGTGCTGGCGTACCTCGCGGAGCAGCGCGAAGCCTGCGGCCACGTCCCGGACGACCGGACCATCGTGGTCGAGCGGTTCCGTGACGAGCTCGGCGACTGGCGGGTCGTGGTCCACTCCCCGTTCGGCGCCCAGGTGCACGCCCCCTGGGCGCTGGCCCTCGGCGCCCGCCTCGCCGAGCGGTACGGGATGGACGCGCAGGTCATGCATGCGGACGACGGGATCGTGCTCCGCCTCCCGGATGCGGACCTGCTGTCCATGGACCTGCTCGACCACGATCCGGCGAACCCGCACGCCTTCGAGTTCGACGACGAGCAGGCCCCGCTGGGCGCCGCCGACGTAGCCTTCGAGCACGGGGAGATCAACCAGATCGTCACCGACCAGGTGGGCGGCTCCGCACTGTTCGCCTCCCGGTTCCGCGAGTGCGCGGCGCGCGCCCTGCTGCTGCCGCGCCGCAGTCCCGGCAAGCGCACTCCGTTGTGGCAGCAGCGCCAGCGGGCCTCCCAGCTGCTCCAGGTGGCTTCGGAGTTCGGTTCGTTCCCGATCGTGCTGGAAGCCGTACGGGAATGCCTCCAGGACGTGTTCGACGTGCCGGGTCTGACGGAGCTGATGGGGGACATCGAGGCGCGCCGGGTCCGCCTGGTCGAGGTCACCACCGCGGAACCGTCGCCCTTCGCCCGGTCGCTGCTCTTCGGGTACGTCGCCCAGTTCCTGTACGAGGGGGACTCGCCGCTCGCCGAGCGCAGGGCGGCCGCGCTCTCGTTGGACTCCCGCCTGTTGGCGGAGCTGCTCGGCCAGGCGGAGCTGCGCGAACTGCTCGATGCGCAAGTGCTGGAGGAACTGGAGCTGGAGCTCCAGTGGCTGACGGAGGACCGGCGGGCCAAGGACGCCGAGTCCGTCGCCGACCTGTTGCGTCTGCTCGGCCCGCTGACCGGCGCCGAACTGGCCGAGCGGGGCGCCGACCCGGCCTGGCCGAAGGCCCTGGCCGAGGCCCGCCGGGCCATCGCGGTCCGGATCGGCGGAGCGGACCACTGGGCGGCGATCGAGGATGCGGGCCGGCTGCGCGACGCGCTGGGTACGGCGCTCCCGGTCGGCGTCCCGGAGGCGTTCACCGAGCCGGTCAAGGACCCCCTCGGCGACCTCATGGCCCGGTACGCCCGTACCCACGGGCCGTTCACCACGGCCGCCGTCGCCGCCCGCTTCGGCCTGGGCACGGCGGTGACCGAGGGCGCCCTGCACCGGCTCGCGGCGGCGGGGCGGGTGGTGCAGGGCGAGTTCCATCCGGCCGGCATCGGCCAGGAGTGGTGCGACGCGGCCGTGCTGCGCAGGCTGCGCCGCCGCTCCCTGGCCGCGTTGCGCCAGGAGCTGGAGCCGGTCCCGCCGACCTCCCTGGCCACGTTCCTGCCGCAGTGGCAGCACCTGGGCGGCGCCCTGCGCGGCATCGACGGTCTGGCCCGGGCCGTCGAGCAGCTCCAGGGTGCCCCGGTGCCCGCCTCGGCGCTGGAGCGGCTGATCCTCCCCTCGCGGGTGGCGGGCTACTCGCCGACCCTGCTGGACGAGCTGACCACCACGGGGGAGGTGGTCTGGGCGGGCGCCGGGGCCCTCCCGGGCAAGGACGGCTGGGTCTCGCTGTACCTGGCGGACGCGGCTCCGCTACTGCTGCCGCCGCCGCACCCGCTGGAGCTGACGCCCCTTCACCAGGCGGTCCTCGACACCCTGTCGGGCGGGTACGGGCTGTTCTTCCGTCAGCTCGCGGAGTCGGTGCGCGCCAAGTGGTCCGAGGCCACCGACCTCGAACTGTCCGATGTCGTCTGGGACCTGGCCTGGTCGGGCCGGCTGACCAACGACACGCTGTCCCCGCTGCGCTCGCTGCTCGGCTCGGGCCGGACCGCGGGCGCCACCGCCCACCGGGCCCGGCGCACCGTCCCGCGCGGCCGGTACGGGACGCTCGGCGCGCAGGTGTCCCGCCCGGGCCCGCCCACGGTTTCGGGCCGCTGGTCGTTGTTGCCCGCACAGGCGGCCGACCCCACCCACCGGGCCCACGCATTGGCCCGGACCCTGCTGGACCGGCACGGCGTGGTCACGCGGGGCGCGGTCGCCGCCGAGGGCGTGGAGGGCGGCTTCAGTGCGGTCTACCGCGTCCTGTCGGCCTTCGAGGACAGCGGGCAGGCCCGCCGCGGCTATGTGGTGGAGGGCCTGGGCGCGGCCCAGTTCGCGATGGACGGGGCGGTGGACCGGCTGCGGTCGGCCGAGCGGACCCCGCCCCCGCTGGCGGCGGTGGTCCTGGCGGCCGCCGACCCGGCGAACGCGTACGGGGCGGCCCTTCCCTGGCCCGAGCCCCCGGCCGGGGCCACCCACAAGCCCGGCCGCAAGGCGGGCTCGCTGGTGGTCCTGGTCGACGGTGAGCTCACCCTGTACCTGGAGCGGGGCGGCAAGACGCTGCTGGTCTGGCCCCCGGCGCAGGACCCGCGGCTCGCGGCGGCCACGGCGGCGCTCGTGGCGGCGTCCCGGGCCGGCACCCTCCCGGCGCTCACGGTGGAGCGCGTCAATGCGGCCCCGGCGCTGACCTCTGCGCTGGGCCGGGACCTGGAGACCGCCGGATTCCATGCCACTCCGCGAGGGCTGCGCCTACGAAACTGAATCCGGCATTCCGGTATCGACCATTGCACTTACGTCCCGCTTATGTATTGAGCATGTCACGAAGCCCGTCTCAGCTGGCCGAGCCGGCCCTTTCTCGACTATCAAGATCCACGGAGGCATCGAAAGTGAAGGTGCCACGTCAAGGTGAACAGCCATGGGGGAGAAGAAAAGTGAGCACCAACGGTATGCGACGAGCAGCAACGGGCGTCATCGGACTGGCGGTTGCCGGAACCCTGACGCTGACCGGCTGTAAGAACGGCAACGAGGAGGCCGGCCCCGCGCAGTCGAGCGCCCCGGCCGGCCAGCCCAGCACCCCGGAGGGCTACGGCTCCGCACAGCCCTCCGCCCCGGCCAGCCCCTCCACCGGCGGCAGCGACGCCTCCGGCGGCGCGGCGGGCGGCGCGGCGGGCGCCCAGGCGAAGCCCGGCCAGACCTTCAAGATCGGCGAGACGGCGACCGTACCGTTCAGCTACGGCAACACCAAGGGCGGCACCATCGCCCTCACCGTCACCGCCGTCGAGCAGGGGCAGCCGGCCGACCTCGCCTCGCTCAACCTGGGCGACAAGGTGAAGGGGATGATCCCCTACTACGTCCGCTACTCGGTCAAGAACGTCGGCACCGTCGACCTGTCGTTCGCCGCCGTGGGCCACATGAAGGGCCTGCTCCCGGACGGCTCCGAGGCCCAGGGCGTCTCCGTCCTCGGCAAGTTCGAGAAGTGCAAGGACGACGCGCTGCCGAAGGGCTTCACCAACGGCCAGACGCAGACCGGCTGCGCGATCGCCCTGGCGCCCTCGGCCCAGACCAAGGTCGTCGGCGCCGAGTACTGGGGTGACCCCTACAACTCGCTGAACAACGGCAAGGGCCTCTTCTGGAAGTAGTCGCCCGGCGGAAGCAGTAGCGGTCACCTCCGCACCTTCCCCGTCCCGGCCGAAGCCCCCGCCGCGCCACCGCGCGGCGGGGGCTTCGCCCGTCGCGGGGCGACAATGGCTCCATGCCCGAAGGAGACAGCGTCTGGCGCGCCGCGGCCCGGCTGCACGCCGCCCTGGCCGGCCACGAGCTGACGCGCAGCGACCTGCGCGTCCCGCGCTTTGCCACCGCCGACCTCACCGGCCGCACCACCCTGGACGTCACCCCGCGCGGCAAACACCTCCTCGCCCGTTTCGAAGGCGGCCTCACCCTCCACACCCACCTCGGCATGGACGGCACCTGGCGCATCTTCTCCGTGCACGGGAAATGGAACGGCGGCCCCGACCATGAGATCCGCGCCGTCCTCGGCACCGCCGGGCACACGGCCGTCGGCTACCGCCTCCCCGTCGTCGAACTGCTGCGCACCGCCGAGGAGAGCCGCGCCGTCGGTCACCTGGGCCCCGATCTCCTCGGCCCGGACTGGGACGCGGACCGGGCCGCCGCCAACCTCCTCGCCACCCCCGGGCGCCCCCTCGGCGAGGCCCTGCTCGACCAGCGCAACCTGGCCGGCATCGGCAACATCTACAAGAGCGAGCTCTGCTACCTGGCCCAGGTCACCCCCTGGACCCCGGTCGGCGACCTCCCCGACCCCGCCACCACCGCCGTCCGCCTGGCCGGAGCCGCCCACCGCCTCCTGCGCGCCAACACCGGCGACAGCGGGATCCGCAACACCACCGGCAGCCGCCACCGCGGCCAGGAGCTGTTCGTGTACGGGCGCGCCCGCCGCCCCTGCCTGCGCTGCGGCACCCCGGTCCGCCAGGCCCCGCAGGACGACCGCCCGACCTACTGGTGCCCCCGCTGCCAATCCGGCCCGACGCCCGGCTAATCCCCCACTGTTGACGGTCCGTCAGATCTGGTCGTACCGTCCCGGCATGCCCACACCCAGAACCCCGTACGACCTCACCGGCAAGGCCGCCCTGATCACCGGCGCAGCGAGTGGCATAGGCCGCGCCACCGCCGTCCTCCTCGCCGGGGCCGGCGCCGCCGTGCACTGCGCGGACCGCGACGAGCCGGGGCTCGCCGAGACCGCGGAGCTCGTCGCCAAGGCCGGCGGATCCGCCACCATCCACCCCCTCGACGTCACCGACCGCGCCGCCCTGCGCGCCGCCGTCGCAGCCGCCGGACCGCTCGACATCACCGCCGCCATCGCCGGGATCATGCACACCAGCAGCGTCCTGGAGACAGCCGACGAGGACCTCGACCGCGTTCTGGAGATCAACTTCAAGGGTGTCCTGCGCACCTGCCAGGAGGCCGCCCGCGCCATGATCGCGGCCGGCCGCCCCGGCTCGATCATCACCATGGCCTCGGGAGCCGTGGACGCCGCCCAGCCGGGTCTGCTCTGCTACAGCGCCGCCAAGGCCGCCGTCGTCCAGCTCACCAAGACCCTCGCCACCGAGGCCGGCCCCCACGGCATCCGCGTCAACGCCGTCGCCCCGGGCTGGATCCGCACCCCCATGACCGACCGGCACAGCCCCGAGGTCCAGGAACAGACCGAGGCCGCGATGGTCCGGATGTCTCCCCTGCGCCGGGTCGGCGAGCCCGAGGACATCGCGCAGGCCGTGCTCTACCTCGCCTCGGACGCCTCGTCCTTCATGACGGGCCAGATCCTCCGCCCGAACGGCGGAGTGTCGATGCCCTGGTAGCCACCCCGCCGGCGGCCACCCCGTCGACCACCCCGTTGGCAGTCACCCCGTCGGCCGCCACCCCACCGGCCGCCGTCCCCTCGGCCGCCGCCGCCCGCCGAGCCCTGCGTACGGGCCCGGGCGTGCAGTGCACCGGCAGCAGCCCCAAACCCCAGCCGCCCACGGCCACCGCGCCCTCGACCGGCCCCGCATCGCCGGGCGCGAGCGCCAGCCTCAGCACCGCCCACCACCACAGCACTCCGAGCGCCAGCACGAGGGTCACGACCGGGGGTATGTGTAGTAACCGCCGCACGGCTTCCTCCTGGGATCAGGGCCGCGATCCGGACGCGTCCCATCCTCCCGCAAGCCCTCGTGCCGCGCACCCAGAACGGTGCCCGGTACGACAGCCGGAACGGCACGGAGCCCCGGCCGGTGCATCACACACCGACCGGGGCTCCGGCCACGCTCATTTCTTCACAGCGCGCGCATCGAACTCACGCGGCTACGACATTCACCGCTTCCGCAGGCGCCTTGATGGTCACCCGCTCCGGGCCGCCCGCGACCGAAGTCACGGAGACCGAATTGAGCATCGGGCGGACCGGCACCGTCACCGGTTCGCTTGCCGCGGCCGACTGCGCCAGCTCAGCCAGCGACAGCTCGTCGCTGACTTCGCGCATCAGCTCGGACATCCGTACGTCCAACGCGTCGCAGATCGCGGAGAGCAGCTCGGAGGATGCCTCCTTCTGCCCCCGCTCCACCTCGGAAAGATAGCCGAGAGAAACTCGGGCGGACGAGGAGACTTCGCGCAGAGTACGGCCCTGGCGCTGGCGCTGCCGACGCAGCACGTCACCCAGCAGGCGACGGAGCAGAATCATCGGTGGCTCCCTCCTCTGACCGTGTAGCCGCATCCTTCACGCCCCACCGTACCGCCTCGCGCCGCGGCCGTGCGGGGAGCTATGTCGTGTTCACTCAGGGCTGCAAACATCAAATCCCCCCGTTCTGTTCCGTATCCTGCCCCCGCGCATTCTCGCGCAGTTCGCTCAAGAGCAGTTCGAGCACTGTCCGTGCACTCTCCCTACGGATTTCCGCCCGGGAGCCGTTCAACCTCAGCGGGACGGTTTTCCTGCCCGCCGGACCCACAACGGCGATGAAAACGGTGCCCACCGGCTGCCCGTCCTGTGGGTCCGGACCGGCCACCCCGGTGGTCGCGATCCCCCACGATGCCCCCAGCACGCGCCGCACGCCGGCCGCCATGTCGGCCGCGACCTGGGAGTTCACCGCTCCTTCGGCAGCCAGCAGCCCGGCGTCCACCCCCAGGATGCGGTGCTTGAGCTCGGTGGCGTACGCGGTGACCGAGCCGCGGAAGGACCGGGAGGCTCCGGCGACGCCCGTGATTTCGGCGGCCACCATCCCGCCCGTCAGAGACTCGGCGACCGCGAGCGTCTGGTCACTCTCCGCGAGGAGGCGCAGCACCTCCGCGACCACCGTGGCGGTGTCCCCGGTCTCCGCGGGAGCTTCCGCGGCGCCCGAAGACGCCCCACCGGCCACCGCAGATTCCCCCACCGCGTTTGTCACCTTGCGGCCTGCTCCGCGGCCAGCCCCTTGCGCCGTAGCACCACGGCCTCGCGAATGTAATCCAAACCGGTGACCACGGTCAGCACGACGGCGACCGCCATCATCCAAAAGCGCAAGGTCGCCAGCGGACCGGTCAGTGCGAGCACGTACATGCCCACCGCCGTGCCCTGGGCCAGGGTCTTCATCTTGCCGCCGCGGCTGGCGGGAATCACTCCGTACCTGATGACCCAGAAACGCATGAGCGTGATCCCGAGTTCCCGTCCGAGGATCACGCCGGTCACCCACCAGGGCAGGTCGCCCAGCCAGGAGAGACAGATCAACGCCGACCCCATGATCGCCTTGTCGGCGATGGGGTCGGCGATCTTCCCGAAGTCCGTGACCAGGTTGTACGTACGGGCCAGGTGCCCGTCGAAGATGTCCGTGATCATGGCGACGGCGAACGCGGCCCAGGCCAGCGCCCGCCACACCGGGTCGTACCCGCCGTCGGCGAGGAGGAGCAACACGAATCCCGGCACCAGGACGAGCCGGATCATCGTCAGGATGTTGGCGATGTTCCACAGGCTGGCCTGATTGACCGCCGCA
The DNA here is from genome assembly GCF_041431095.1 of Streptomyces sp. NBC_00597. Classification (GTDB taxonomy): domain Bacteria; phylum Actinomycetota; class Actinomycetes; order Streptomycetales; family Streptomycetaceae; genus Streptomyces. The sequence continues at coordinate 21,341 of NZ_CP107757.1, read as the reverse complement.
GCCCCCAGCTTCGCGCCGGGCGCGGGCCGGCGGCCGGTCCCGCCCGCCGCAGATGCCGGGACTCCGGTCATCCGGCCGCCTCCTCGTCGAGGTGCAGGGGCTCGGCCACCAGGTCCACGCCCAGCGTGCCGACCACCTTCGCCGTCACGATGCGGCCGGGCACCAGCCCCGTGCTGTCCGTGAAGACGACCTGGCCGTCGGTCTCGGGCGCCTGGTGCGCGGCACGCCCGTAGGCACCGTCACCCTCCTCGTCGACCGTTTCCACGGACTCGACGAGCACCTCCAGGGTCTCCCCGATCCGCTCCTCCGCGCGCTGCGAGGTGAGCTCCTCGGCGAGCCGCTGCATGTGGGCGAGCCGCTCGGCGATCGTGTCCTCGTCCAGCTTGTTCTCGTACGTGACGGCCTCGGTGCCGTCCTCGTCGGAGTAGCCGAAGACGCCGATCGCGTCGAGGCGGGCGTGGGTGAGGAAACGCTCCAGCTCCTTGAAGTCCGACTCCTTCTCCCCGGGGAACCCGACGATGAAGTTGGACCGGACGCCGGCCTGCGGGGCCTTGGTGCGGATGGTGTCCAGCAGCTCCAGGAACCGGTCGGTGTCACCGAAGCGGCGCATCGCGCGCAGCACGTCGGGTGCCGAGTGCTGGAACGACAGGTCGAAGTACGGCACGACCTTGGGGGTCGAGGTCAGTACGTCGATCAGGCCGGGCCGCATCTCGGCGGGCTGGAGGTAGCTGACGCGGACGCGCTCGATGCCGTCCACCTCGGCCAGCTCGGGCAGCAGGGTCTCCAGCAGGCGGATGTCGCCGAGGTCCTTGCCGTACGAGGTGTTGTTCTCGGAGACCAGCATGATCTCCTTGACGCCCTGCTCGGCGAGCCAGCGCGTCTCGCCCAGCACGTCGCTGGGGCGGCGGGAGATGAAGGAGCCGCGGAAGGACGGGATGGCGCAGAAGGAGCAGCGGCGGTCGCAGCCGGAGGCGAGCTTGACCGAGGCGACGGGGCTCTTGTCCAGGCGGCGGCGCAGCGGGGCGCGCGGCCCGGAGGCGGGCGCCAGGCCCTCGGGGAGGTCCGCGGGGGCGGCCTCGGGCTCCTGGGCGTGGCCGGGCAGGGCCACCTCGGCGTCCTGGCGGGCCGCGGGGCTGATCGGCAGCAGCTTGCGCCGGTCACGCGGGGTGTGGGAGGCGTGGATGCCGCCGTTGAGGATGGTCTGGAGGCGGTCGGAGATGTCGGCGTAGTCGTCGAAGCCGAGCACGCCGTCGGCCTCGGGGAGCGCTTCGGCCAGTTCCTTGCCGTAGCGCTCGGCCATACAGCCGACGGCGACGACGGCCTGGGTCTTGCCGTGATCCTTGAGATCGTTGGCTTCCAGCAGGGCGTCTACGGAGTCCTTTTTGGCGGCTTCGACGAAGCCGCAGGTGTTGACGACGGCCACGTCCGCATCGGCGGCGTCCTCGACGAGCTCCCAGCCATCCGCCGCCAAGCGGCCTGCGAGCTCCTCCGAGTCCACCTCGTTACGGGCGCAGCCAAGAGTGACAAGGGCGACGGTACGGCGTTCGGGCATGGACTCAAGACTACTTTGTCCAAACGCCGACCCCTGCCCCAAGTCCCGGTAAACCAAGATCCCCGGGGTGCGGCGCAGCACCCCGGGGACCCGGAATCAAGGATTCAGCGCCTTATCAGCCCGCCTGGGCCGGTCCCTGGCGGGGGTCGTCCTTGGTGTATGTGAGGCGTTCCACCTGGCCCGGCTGGAAATCGTCCTTGATCTCCTTGCCGTTCACGAAGAGCTTCACGACACCGGCGTCGCCGAGGACGAGGTCGATGGATTCCTTGTCCGTGAAGGTCTTGGACTGGCCGGGGGCCAGCGTCCCGTCGAACAGCAGCCGGCCGCTGTGGTCCTTCGCGGAGATCCAGCTCTCGCCGTCGTTCGCCGTCAGGACGACCGTGACGAGGTCCTTGGGCGCGGCGGCGATCGCACTGTCCGAGGGCTCCGGAGCGGGCGCCTTCGGGGTCTGCGGGGCCTGCGGGGGCTGGGCGGCCGGCTTCCCGGCCGACTGCTTGGGCGCGGCCTGCGGGGCGGAACCTTCCGCCACCGGCCGCTTGTCCTTCGCGTCACCGCCGCCGAACGCGGTGAAGCCGACGAAGCCGATCACGGCGACGATGGCGGCCACCATGGCCGCGGTCCAGTTGGGCCGCTGCCGCTCGGGGCGGATCCGCTCCGCTTCGAACATCGGCGCGGCGGGGGTGGGTGCCGGCCGGCCGCCGTGGGCCGCGTCGTACGCGTCGACCAAGGGTTCCGGATCGATGCGCACGGCGCGGGCGAGCGTACGGATGTGACCGCGGGCGTAGACGTCGCCGCCGCACCGCGTGAAGTCGTCGGCTTCGATCGCGTGCACGATCGGGATGCGCACGCGGGTGGTGGAGCTGACCTCGTCGACGGTGAGCCCGGCGGCGATCCGGGCCTGCTTCAGGGCCGTCCCGATGGACGGTCCTTCGATCGTGGGTTCGATGATGCGGTCCTCGGAGCGGTCGTCGGTCGAAGGCCGCTCGTCTTCGGGGGAGTTGGAGTTGCCGATGGACACGAGGGCGCCTTTCGAGCGTGTAGCCACCTGCTGGATTCCCAGTCTAGGGGGGTGACGAAAGGGTGGAGCAACCGGAGGGTGGACTTCCTACGCCATCCGAATGGCAAGGGGGAGTCCGGGGCGGTGCAGCAGCCCGGCGCAGCACGCGGGGCCGCCATCTCCCTCAACTAGACGCGGGCCCAGGGGAAACGGTTGCCCGCCGAACGGACTGCAAAATGGCCACCTCCGCGCCCGCCCGCCAGGCCTCCGACGGGCCGCCCGCGGCGTCCCCGAGGCGGTGTCGGCCGGCCCACCGGATCCGCTACGGCTGGTCCTCCCCACGGATGACGGCGAGGACCCCGTCCAGCTCGTCCGCCTTCACCAGGACGTCACGGGCCTTCGAACCCTCGCTCGGGCCGACGACCCCCCGCGACTCCATGAGGTCCATGAGCCGGCCCGCCTTGGCGAAGCCGACCCGGAGCTTGCGCTGGAGCATCGAGGTCGACCCGAACTGGGTGGAGACCACCAGCTCGGCCGCCTGGCACAGCAGGTCCAGGTCGTCGCCGATCTCCTCGTCGATCTCCTTCTTCTGCTTCTGCCCGACGGTGACGTCGTCCCGGAAGACGGGCGCCATCTGGTCCTTGCAGTGCTGCACGATCCCGGCGATCTCGTCCTCGGTGACGAAGGCGCCCTGGAGGCGGACCGGCTTGTTGGCGCCCATGGGCAGGAACAGCCCGTCGCCCTTGCCGATCAGCTTCTCGGCGCCCGGCTGGTCGAGGATGACCCGGCTGTCGGCGAGGGAGGAGGTGGCGAACGCGAGCCGCGAGGGCACGTTCGCCTTGATCAGGCCGGTGACCACGTCCACCGAGGGCCGCTGGGTGGCGAGCACCAGGTGGATGCCGGCCGCGCGGGCCAGCTGGGTGATCCGGACGATCGAGTCCTCGACGTCGCGCGGAGCCACCATCATCAGGTCGGCGAGCTCGTCGACGATCACCAGCAGGTACGGGTACGGGCTCAGCTCCCGCTCGCTGCCCGGCGGCAGTTTGATCTTGCCGTCCCGGATTGCCTGGTTGAAGTCGTCGATGTGCCGGTAGCCGAAGGCGGCCAGGTCGTCGTAGCGCAGGTCCATCTCGCGCACGACCCATTGGAGCGCCTCGGCGGCCCGCTTGGGGTTGGTGATGATCGGCGTGATCAGGTGCGGGATGCCCTCGTACGCCGTCAGCTCCACCCGCTTGGGGTCGACGAGCACCATCCGGACGTCCTCCGGGGTGGCCCGCACCATGACCGAGGTGATCAGGCAGTTGATGCAGGAGGACTTTCCGGAGCCAGTGGCGCCGGCGACGAGCACGTGCGGCATCTTCGCGAGGTTGGCCATGACGTAGCCGCCCTCGACGTCCTTGCCGAGCGCCACCAGCATCGGGTGGTCGTCCTCGGCCGCGTCCGCCAGCCTGAGCACGTCGCCCAGGTTGACCATCTCGCGGTCGGTGTTCGGGATCTCGATGCCGACCGCCGACTTGCCCGGGATCGGACTGATGATCCGCACGTCCGGCGAGGCCACCGCGTAGGCGATGTTCTTGGCGAGCGCGGTGATCCGCTCGACCTTGACGGCGGGGCCGAGCTCCACCTCGTAGCGGGTCACCGTCGGGCCGCGGGTGAAGCCGGTGACCCGGGCATCGACCTTGAACTCGGTGAAGACGTTGGTCAGCGAGGCGACGACCGCATCGTTGGCGGCGCTGCGGGTCTTACCGGGTCCGCCCTTCTCCAGCAGGTCGAGCGAGGGCAGGGCGTAGGTGATGTCCCCCCGCAGCTGGAGCTGCTCGGCGCGCGGCGGCAGTGACTGGGGCGGCGGCGCGGCCTTGGTGAGGTCCGGCACCGACAAGGTCCCGGAAGCCGCGGCGGTGGTGTCGTGCGGCGGCTCGGCCGGCGACGGCCCGGTGGCCTTGGGTCGCTCCAGCCGCGCGGACGGCACCGCGGCGGTGATCTCCACGCCCTCGGGCTTCGGGGAGATGCCGTGCGTGAGGTCGGCGACCACCGGGGAGGGCGGCATCCCGCCGAGCACCACACCGTCCAGGGCGGCGGCGGCCGCCGCGGCCACGTCGACGGCGTCCATCTCCCGGTCGAGGGCCGGCCGGGCCGTGCTCCTGCGCGGGCGCCGCCGCCGGGCGAGCGCCTGCTCCTCGGCGGCGTCGGCGCTGTCCGTGTCCGCCGGCCCGCCCTGGTCGGCGGCCCCCGAGCGGGCCCGCCACTGCTCGGGGTCGTGCCGGCCGGCGGCTCCGTCCTCCCCGAACCCCTCGTCGTATTCGTTCGGGGCGATGATCCCGAGCCGGATGCCGAGCCTGCGCAGCCGCTGCGGGATCGCGTTGACCGGGGTCGCGGTGACCACGAGCAGCCCGAAGACCGTGAGCAGCACCAGCATCGGTACGGCCAGCGGCGCGCCCATGGTGAAGATCAGCGGCTTCGAGGCCCCCCAGCCGATGAGGCCGCCCGCGTTCTGCATGGCGGTGGTTCCCTCGTCGCGGCCGGGCGCCCCGCAGGCGATGTGCACGAGGCCGAGCACCCCGATGACGAGCGCGGAGAGGCCGACGCCGATCCGGCCGTTGGCGTCGGGCTGCTCGGGATGGCGGATGAAACGCACCGCCATGACGCCGAGCAGGATCGGCACGAGCAGATCCAGTCGCCCGAAGGCACCGGTGACCAGCATGGTGACCAGATCCCCGACGGGACCGCTCAGGTTCGACCAGGTACCGGCGGCGACGATCAGTGCGAGGGCGAGCAACAGCAGTGCGACGCCGTCCTTGCGGTGGGCGGGGTCGAGGTTCTTGGCCCCCTGCCCGATCCCCCGGAATACCGCGCCGACCGCGTGCGCACAGCCCAGCCACACGGCACGCACCAGCCGCACCACGCCCCCGGTCGGAGACGGCGCGGGCTTGGGCGCCGCCTTCTTGACGGGGGCGCGCCGGGGCGCCGCGGCTTTCTTCGCGGCGGGCTTGCGGGCGGGAGCCGCCTTCTTCGCCGGCGCCGTCGTCCGGCCGGTGCGGCCCTTCGCGGTGCCCGCTGTGCTCTGGGAACCCTTGCCGGACGTACGTGAGGCCATGGGCCCGAGGTTACCGGTGCGCGCGCTGGTGGACACGCGTGCCCACCCCTTCACCCGTTCGTGTCGCGCGCCGCGTCAGTGCTTTGACGGACCGCCAGACCCGGGCCCGACCGAACGGCCCGCGGGTAAGCCCCGGTACGCGGCCGTGCGGAGCGCTCAGCCCTGCGCGGGCAGCACCGGCGCTCCCCCACCGGTCCCCGGCTCCAGCGCGTCGAGCGCCCGCCGCAGTCCGGTGAGCTTGCGCTCCAGGTGGGCGGCGGTCGCCACGACCGCCGCATCGGCGGATTCCTCGCCGAGTTGCTTGGTCAGCGCCTCGGCCTGCTCCTCGACCGCCGCGAGCCGCGCGGACAGCTCGGCCAGCAGGCCCGCCGTCTCCTTGCTGCCGTCGCCGTTGGAGCCGCCGCCCTCCAGCTGGAGCCGCAGCAGCGCCGCCTGCTCCCGCAGCTGGCAGTTCTTCGTGTACAGCTCCACGAACACCGAGACCTTGGCCCGCAGCACCCACGGGTCGAAGGGCTTGGAGATGTAGTCCACCGCGCCGGCGGCGTAGCCGCGGAACGTGTGGTGCGGACCGTGATTGATCGCGGTGAGGAAGATGATCGGGATGTCCCGGGTCCGCTCGCGCCGCTTGATGTGCGCGGCGGTCTCGAACCCATCCATCCCGGGCATCTGCACGTCCAGCAGGATGACCGCGAAATCGTCCGTCAGCAGCGCCTTGAGCGCTTCCTCCCCCGACGACGCCCTGACCAGTGTCTGATCGAGCGCGGAGAGGATGGCCTCCAGCGCCAGCAGATTCTCCGGCCGGTCATCGACCAGGAGGATCTTGGCCTTCTGCACCATGCCCTGTCCTCCTCGCCCCGGCATGGGGCCTCCCCGGCTCCTGGCACCGGCCTGTACGCCGGGCCCCGCCCCAGAAGAGGACGGCATCCTTGCGCCGTCCGTCCTTGTGCCGGTCATCGTAGCCCCAGTCCCGAGATCGCCACACCCTGTCACCAAGATGTCACTGTGCACGAAGCAGAAACGGTGTGGGAGAGCAGAAGGTTCCCCGCCTCCCGCCCTTCCACACCGTTTTCGCCACAGTCAGTCAGCAATTGGTATCAGAGCGCTCGCCCGTCGATCACTTGCCCCGCATCCACTGTTCCATGACCGACAGGAGGAAGTCGGGGTCGACCGGCTTGGTGACATAGTCGGAAGCTCCGGAATCGATCGCCTTCTCCCGGTCCCCCTTCATCGCCTTCGCCGTCAGCGCGATGATCGGCAGCCCGGCGAACTGTGGCATCCGCCGGATCGCCGACGTCGTCGCGTACCCGTCCATCTCCGGCATCATGATGTCCATCAGCACGACGGTCACGTCGTCGTGCTGCTCCAGGACCTCGATCCCCTCGCGGCCGTTCTCGGCGTACAGCACCGCCAGCCCGTGCTGCTCCAGCACGCTCGTCAGCGCGAAGACGTTGCGGACGTCGTCGTCCACGATGAGCACCTTCTCGCCGTGGAAGTCGTACGTCCGGGGCAACACCGGAAGTTCCTCCGCCGGGTTGGCCCAACCGTCCTCGGGTCCCTGCACGTTCGGCTGCCCCGGCACCGCCGTGCGCGGCTCCAGGTCGCTCAGCGCCTTGCGCCGCCGCCGGAACAGCGCGGCGCCGCCCTGCCCCTGACCGACCGGCTCGGCGGCCGGCAGCCCGGGCCGCGCGTGCTGCGCCTGCGCCTGCGGTACGGGTACGGGCGCCGCCGGGGCCGCCGGCAGCGCGGGCCGCGCCCCGTCCGCCTGCCTGCGGTACACCTCGCCGCGCGCCCCACCGGGCGTGGGCGGCGCGTAACCCTGCGGCGGCAACTCGCTCGGGTGCAGCGGCAGGTACAGCGTGAACGTGGATCCGCGGCCGGGCTCGCTCGCCGCGTGGATCTCACCGCCCAGCAGCCGCGCGATCTCCCGGCTGATCGACAGCCCGAGCCCCGTACCGCCGTACTTCCTGCTGGTGGTGCCGTCGGCCTGCTTGAACGCCTCGAAGATGACCAACATCTTGCTCGCCGCGATCCCGATCCCGGTGTCCGTCACCGAGAAGGCGATCAGGTCCGCGTCCGCCTCCCGCAGCGAACCGGCCTCCAGCAACTGCTCCCGGATCGCCGTCGGCACGTCCGAACCGGCGGGCCGGATCACCAGCTCCACCGCCCCGGTGTCGGTGAACTTCACCGCGTTCGACAGCAGGTTGCGCAGCACCTGGAGCAGCCTCTGCTCGTCGGTGTGCAGGGTCGCCGGAAGCTCCGGGGAGACCCGTACGGAGAAGTCCAGCCCCTTCTCCGCGGTCAGCGGCCGGAAGGTCGCCTCCACGTAGTCCACGAGCTGAACGAGCGCGATCCGGGTCGGCGAGACGTCCATCTTCCCGGCCTCGACCTTCGACAGGTCCAGGATGTCGTTGATCAGCTGGAGCAGGTCCGAGCCCGCCCCGTGGATGGTCTCGGCGAACTCCACCTGCTTCGGCGACAGGTTCTCGTCCGCGTTGTCGGCGAGCAGCTTGGCCAGGATCAGCAGCGAGTTGAGCGGCGTGCGCAGCTCGTGCGACATGTTCGCCAGGAACTCGGACTTGTAGCGCATCGAGACCGCGAGCTGCTCGGCGCGCTCCTCCAGCACCTGCCGGGCCTCTTCGATCTCGGTGTTCTTCACCTCGATGTCCCGGTTCTGCTGGGCGAGCAGCTCCGCCTTCTCCTCCAGCTCGGCATTGGCGGCCTGGAGCGCCTTCTGCCGGTTCTCCAGCTCGTCGGAGCGCTCGCGCAGCTGCTCGGTCATTTCCTGCGACTGCTTGAGCAGCATCTCCGTCTTGGAGTTCACGCTGATCGTGTTGACGCTCGTACCGATCATCTCGGCGATCTGGCTCAGGAAGTCCTTCTGGATCTGCGTGAAGGGCTGGAAGGACGCCAGCTCGATGACGCCGAGCACCTTCCCCTCGAACAGCACCGGCAGCACGATCACGTGCGCCGGCGGCGCCTCCCCGAGCCCCGAGGAGATCTTCAGATAGCCGGGCGGGGTGTTCTCGACCAGGATCGTCCGCTTCTCCTCGGCGACGGTCCCGATCAGCCCCTCCCCCGGCCGGAACGACATGGGCATCTGGCCGCCCGCGTACGCGTAACTCCCGCGCATCCGAAGCTCGTACGAGCCGTCCGGGCCGCCCTCCGTCCCGATCTCGGTGCTCCCGCCGGTCGGCAGGACCAGGAAGAACGCTCCGTGCTGCGCCGAGACCACCGGGGTCAGCTCGCTCATGATCAGCGACGCCACGTCGTCCAGTTCGCGGCGGCCCTGCATCAGGGCGGAGATCCGGGCGAGGTTGCCCTTCAGCCAGTCCTGTTCCTTGTTGGCCAACGTGGTGTCGCGCAGGTTCGCGATCATCGTGTTGATGTTGTCCTGGAGGACCTGGATCTCGCCCGCCGCGTCCACGTCGATCTTCAGGTTGAGGTCTCCGCGGGTCACCGCGGTGGCCACTGCCGCGATCGCGCGCACCTGCCGGGTGAGGTTGCCGGCCATCTCGTTCACGGACTCCGTGAGGTCGCGCCAGGTGCCGTCCACGTCCCGCACCCGCGCCTGCCCGCCCAGGATGCCCTCGGTGCCCACCTCACGGGCCACCCGGGTCACCTGGTCGGCGAACGAAGACAGCTGGTCGACCATCGTGTTGATGGTGGTCTTGAGCTCCAGGATCTCACCGCGCGCATCGATGTCGATCTTCTTGGTCATGTCGCCCTTGGCGATGGCGGTCGTGACCATGGCGATCTGCCGCACCTGACCGGTGAGGTTGGAGGCCATGAAGTTCACCGAATCGGTGAGGTCCTTCCACGTCCCCGACACACCCGGCACGTGCGCCTGGCCGCCGAGCCGGCCCTCCGTACCCACCTCGCGGGCCACGCGCGTGACCTCGTCCGCGAACGAGGACAGGGTCTTGACCATCGTGTTGACCGTGTCGGCGAGCTGCGCGACCTCGCCGCGCGCCTCCACCGTGACCTTCTTCGTCAGATCACCGTTGGCGACCGCCGCCGAGACCTGCGAAATGTTGCGCACCTGCGACGTCAGGTTGTTGGCCATCAGGTTGACGTTGTCGGTCAGGTCCTTCCAGATGCCCGTCACCCCGCGCACCCGCGCCTGGCCGCCGAGGATGCCCTCGGAACCCACCTCGCGGGCGACCCGCGTCACCTGCTCCGCGAACGAGGACAGCTGGTCGACCATCGTGTTGACGGTCGTGACGAGTTCGAGGATCTCGCCCTTGGCGTCCACGGTGATCTTCTTGGAGAGATCGCCCATCGCGACCGCCGTCGTCACCTCGGCGATGTTGCGCACCTGCGAGGTCAGGTTGTTCGCCATGAAGTTGACGGACTGCGTGAGGTCCTTCCAGGTGCCCGAGACGCCCTTCACCTCGGCCTGGCCGCCCAGGATGCCCTCGGTGCCCACCTCACGGGCGACGCGGGTCACCTGCTCCGCGAAGTTCGAGAGCTGGTCCACCATCGTGTTGAGGGTGTTCTTCAGCTCCAGGATCTCGCCGCGCGCATCCACGTCGATCTTCTGGGACAGGTCACCGCGCGCCACCGCCGTCGCCACCTGAGCGATGTTGCGCACCTGCGAGGTCAGGTTCCCGGCCATGCCGTTCACCGAGTCCGTGAGGTCGCGCCACACGCCGGCCACTCCCGGCACCTGCGCCTGGCCGCCGAGGCGGCCCTCCGTACCCACGTCCCGGGCCACCCGGGTCACCTGCTCCGCGAAGGCCGATAGCTGGTCGACCATGGTGTTGATGGTGTTCTTCAGCTCCAGGATCTCGCCGCGCGCATCCACGTCGATCTTCTGGGACAGGTCACCACGGGCCACCGCCGTGGTCACCTGGGCGATCTGGCGCACCTGGGAGGTCAGGTTGCCGGCCATGAAGTTGACGGAGTCGGTGAGCTCCTTCCACGTCCCGGACACCCCCTCCACGCGGGCCTGGCCGCCGAGCCGGCCCTCCGTACCCACGTCCCGCGCCATCCGCGTGACCTGGTCGGCGAAGCTCGACAGCTGGTCCACCATCGTGTTCACGGTGTTCTTCAGCTGGAGCATCTCGCCCGAGACGTCCACGGTGACCTTCTGCGACAGGTCGCCGTTGGCCACCGCCGTCGTCACCTGCGCGATGTTGCGGACCTGGCCGGTCAGGTTGCGGAAGGCGGTGTTCACCGAATCGGTGAGGTCCTTCCACGTACCCGCCGCACCCGGCACCTGTGCCTGGCCGCCCAGCTCACCCTCGACGCCGACCTCACGGGCCACACGCGTCACTTCCGCGCCGAAGGACTGGAGCTGGTCCACCATCGTGTTGACGGTGTTCTTCAGCTCCAGCATCTCGCCGGCCACGTCGACCGTGACCTTCTGAGAGAGGTCGCCGTTGGCCACGGCGGTCGTCACCTGCGCGATGTCCCGCACCTGCGTGGTCAGGTTGCGGAAGACCGTGTTCACCGAATCGGTGAGGTCCTTCCACGTACCCGCCGCACCCGGCACCTGGGCCTGGCCGCCCAGCAGACCCTTCGCCCCGACCTCGCTGGCCACCCTGGTGACCTCGTCCGCGAAGGTGCGCAGGGTCTCCGTCATCTGATTGATCGTTTCGGCCAGCTGCGCCACCTCGCCGCGCGCGCTGACCCGCACCTTCTGCGACAGGTCGCCATTGGCGACGGCCGTCGTGACCTGCGCGATCCCGCGCACCTGGGCCGTCAGGTTGCCCGCCATCGTGTTGACGGAGTCGGTCAGGTCCTTCCACACCCCTGCGACCCCGGGCACCTTCGCCTGACCGCCCAGCTCACCCTCCGTGCCCACCTCGCGGGCCACCCGGGTCACCTCGGAGGAGAACGACGACAGCTGGTCCACCATCGTGTTCACGGTGTTCTTCAGCTGGAGCATCTCGCCGGCCACGTGCACCGTGACCTTGCGCGACAGATCGCCCTTCGCCACCGCCGTCGTGACGAGAGCGATGTCACGCACCTGAGCGGTGAGCCGGTACGCCATCGTGTTGACGGAGTCGGTCAGGTCCTTCCAAGAACCCGACATTCCACGCACTTGGGCCTGACCGCCGAGCTTGCCCTCGGTACCCACCTCCAGCGCCACGCGCGTCACCTCGTCGGTGAACGCGGACAGCTGGTCGACGAGGTTGTTGACCGTGCGCCCGACCTTCAGGAACTCACCGCGCAGCGGATGCCCGGCCCCGTCCGCCGTCTGCGTCCGCAGGTCCATCCGCTGGTCCAGATCGCCCTCGGCGACCGCCGACAGCACCCGGCCCACCTCGGACACCGGCCGCGCAAGATCGTCCACCAGCTGGTTCGAGGCGTCGATCGCAGCCGCCCAGGAGCCCTCGCAAGCGCCTGTTTCCAGCCGTTCGCTCAGCTTCCCCTCGCGGCCCACCATCCGCCGCACGCGGGAGAGCTCTCCCGTGAGATGGAGGTTCCGGTCGGCGACCTCGTTGTAGACGGCGGCGATCTCCGCCATCACGCCCTCGCCGGACACCGTCAGCCGCTTGCGGAAATTCCCGTCCCGCATCGACACCAGGGCTGTGAGCAGCCGGTTCAGGGCCGCGGTATCGACTTCCGTCGTGCCGTTCCGGCGGGACCTCCCGCCTTTCGGGCGCGTTCCCGTACGCCGCACCGCTGCGCCAGACTCCACCGTGTCCCTCCCGAAAGGGTCGACCGCTGTTCCACCGACACCCGGCGAGTCGCACGCCCGGCTATCCGATCCTGCCCAGTGTTTCACCCTGGCCGAACCCGGCCATAACACTTCGGCACCATCGCACACCGGCCGCACCCTGCGGGTGGAATCCCTGACGACGGCACCAAGCCGACCGCGAAGGTAAGTAACCTGGCACCCGATGTCCAACCGCGTCGAAGGAGACTCGTGATCACGGCTCGGGCGGCTGCCAGCTTCGACCCCCTCGGGCGCTCGGTCGCCGCGGCCCGAGCGTTCGTCCGCGACACCCTCCAAGGATGGGGCTTCGCGGACATCGTCGACGACGCCGTGGTCCTCACCAGCGAGCTCGTCACGAACGCCGTGGTCCACGCCGGCACCAAGGCCGAGGTCCTCTGCCTGCGCTCCGGGGACGGGGTACGCGTGGAGATCGCCGACCGGTATCCCGAGCGCGAGCTCCCGCTCCAGTACCCCGGCGAGCGCCCGTACGCGGACCCCGACCGGGAGAACGGCCGCGGGCTGATGCTCTGCGCCGCCCTCGCCACCCGCTGGGGAGTCGAGTACACCGCCACCCACAAGCACGTGTGGTTCCGGCTCGACCTCCCGGACCGGCCGGTCGGTACCCGCTCCGCCGGGCCCGTCGTCCCGGACCGGCTCCTGCCGCTCGCCGACAGCCGGGTCCGCGTCGCCGTCCTCCAGATCGACGCCTCCGACGCGGTCTCCGCCTGGAACGAGGACGCGGAGCACGTCTTCGGCCACTCCGCGGAGAAGGTCGTCGGCCGCCCGCTCGCCGAACTCGCCGCCTGGCCCCAGACCCCCGGCACCGGCACCGGCATCGCCGAGGCCCTGCGGCTGTCCCGCTGGGAGGGCAGCTACGGCATTCGCGGCGCCGACGGCCGCGTGATCCCCGTGTACGCCTCCCACCTGCGGGTCCGCGATGCCCAGGGCGAGCCCTCCATCGTCTGCCTGCTGGTCCACGACGACGAGCGGGCCCTGCTCCAGACCCCCGTACGGGTGGCCGCCGCCGACAGCCTTCAACTCACCGAACCCCGCCCCGTGGACCCCTTCGAGGTCTTCATCGGCTCCCCCGCCCCCGATGACCTCGACGGACTGCTCCAGCGCACCGTCGAACGCGCCCGCGACATGCTCGACGCCGACTCCGCCTTCCTGCTGCTGGCCACCGACGACGAGACCGAGCTGGAAGTCCGTGCCACGACCGGGCTACCCTCCACCCGCCAGCGCTTCGCCCGCGTCCCCGTCGAGGCCGGCACCAACCGATACGGCTCCGCGCGCATGCCCGCCGTCCACGACGACCTCGCCGCCGTCCCCGGAGCCGTCCCGCTCCTGGAGGCCACCGGCATGCGCTCGGTGATCACCGTTCCGCTCAAGGTCGAGGGCCGGCTCACCGGCTCACTCGGCGTCGCCGCCGAGGGCCCGGGCCGCTACTCCAACGCCGAGGCCCTGCGTCTCCAGTTCGCCGCCGACCGCATCGCCCTCGCCGTCGAGTCCGCCCGCCTTGGCGAGCTGGAACGGCTGCGCCGCGGCTCCCTGTCCTTCCTCGTCGAGGCCTCCGACCTGCTCGCGGGCACCCTCGACCGGGACCAGACCCTGGCCCTCATGGCGCAGATGACCGTCCCGACGCTGGCCACTTGGTGCGCCGTCTACACGATCGCCGACCAGTCCTCCGATCCCTACCTCTCGTACGTCCTGCACGAGGACGAGGAACGCATCGACGGCCTCAAGGCCCTGCTGTCCCGCGTCAGCCCGCCGGAACCGGTCCGCGAGGCCGGCGCCCGCCCCTGGCCCGAGACGGCGCTCGCGGTCGGCGGGGAGACCGTCGTCCTGCCCCTCCTGGCCCGCAACCGCGTGATCGGCATGCTCACCCTCGGCAAGCCGTCCGAGGAGCACTTCCGCCAGGAGATCCTCGAACTCGCCGAGGACCTCTCCCGCCGGGCCGCCCTCGCCCTCGACAACGCCCGCCTCTACTCCGAGCGCACCGCGATCAGCCGCTCCCTGCAGCGCAGCCTGCTCCCGCCCGGCTCGCCCGCGATCCCCGGCATGGAGGTCGAGGTCATCTACCGCGCGGCGGGCGAGGGCAACGAGGTGGGCGGCGACTTCTACGACGTCTTCCCCATCCGTGACGGCGCGTACGGCTTCGCCATCGGCGACGTCTGCGGTACGGGTCCCGAGGCGGCCGCCGTCACCGGTCTCGCCCGGCACGCCCTGCGCCTCCTGGCCCGCGAGGGACTCGGCGGCCCGGCGGTGCTGGAGCGGCTCAACGCGGCCATCCTCGACGAGGGCGCCCGCAGCCGCTTCCTCACCCTCCTGTACGGCGAACTCCACCCCCAGCCGGACGGCGGCGCCCTGATGAAGGTCGTCTGCGCCGGCCATCCGCTGCCGCTGCGCCTGCGCCCGGACGGCCGGGTCACCCCGGCCGCCGACCCGCAGCCGCTGCTCGGCGTCATCGACGACCTCGACCTCTACGAGCAGACCCTCTCGCTGGAACCGGGCGACGTGCTCCTGTGCGTCACGGACGGGGTGACGGAACGCCGCGAGGGCACCCGCATGCTCGGCGACGATGGCCTCACGGAGGTCCTCACCACCTGCACGGGCCTCACGGCCGGCGCGGTCGCCGCCCGTGTCCTGCGCGCGGTGGAACGCTTCGCGGCCGAACCCGCCTCGGACGACATGGCCATCCTGGCCTTCCGCGTCCCCCAGCCGCGCGAGGGCGACTAGCCGGAGCGCGGCCGGACGCTCACCCCGGGGGCGCGGGCTTGATGCGGCGCGTGGCGGAGCGCAGTGCGAAGGCCATCACCACTTCGAATACGCCGAGCAGGACGAGCCACAGTCCCAGCAGTCGGGTCAGGGCGACCGCGGAGTCCACCGGGAAGCAGAGCACGACGATGCCGGCGACGGCGCCGAGGACGCCCAGCCCGAAGAGCAGGCCCCGGTGTACGAGCCCGCGGTCGGCGATGGCGACGTACGCCGTGAGCACTCCGGTCAGCAGCCAGAAGACTCCGAGGATCAGGGACAGCGCCCCGATCGTCTGCATCGGATGCCGCAGTACGAGGACGCCCGCTAGGAACGCCAGTATGGCGACCAGGACGCTCGCCAGTCTGCCGCCGCCGTCGGTGCTGTGCGAGAAGGCGGTGACGAACCGGAAGACCCCTGCCACGAGGAGCTGCAGGCCGATGATGACGGCCAGGATGTGCAGCGTCTCATCGGGCCATACGAGTACCAGGATGCCCGGGATCAGGGTCGCGAGGGCGAAGCCGAGCGCCCAGCGCCATGAGGCTCCGACCTGCTTGAGGACGTCCTCGGGGTCGCTCTGCACGTGCTGCGGTGTCGCCGCGTCAGGGGGTAGGGACATCACGCCTCCCAGGCCGGCCGGACGGCCCTAGGGGCACGTCGAAGCCGCCGGTCGTACCTTGTTTACCCTTCCCGGCCATTTTAGGTTGGCGAGCCGGAGTCCGCCCTCCGACGGATCCGCCTCCCGGCAACCGCGCCCGAAACGCAAAAAGGCCCCCGCCAAATGGCGGGGGCCTTTTTCATGGAGCCCTTTAACGGAATCGAACCGTTGACCTTCTCCTTACCATGGAGACGCTCTACCGACTGAGCTAAAAGGGCGGGTTGTTCGGCGGCGTCCTACTCTCCCACAGGGTCCCCCCTGCAGTACCATCGGCGCTGAAAGGCTTAGCTTCCGGGTTCGGAATGTAACCGGGCGTTTCCCTAACGCTATGACCACCGAAACACTATGAAATTTGAACGCTGGCTAAAATCACAGCTGTTCGTTATTTCAGAACTAACACAGTGGACGCGAGCAACTGAGGACAAGCCCTCGGCCTATTAGTACCAGTCAGCTCCACCCGTTACCGGGCTTCCACATCTGGCCTATCAACCCAGTCGTCTACTGGGAGCCTTACCCTCTCAAGGAGGTGGGAATACTCATCTTGAAGCAGGCTTCCCGCTTAGATGCTTTCAGCGGTTATCCCTCCCGAACGTAGCCAACCAGCCATGCCCTTGGCAGGACAACTGGCACACCAGAGGTTCGTCCGTCCCGGTCCTCTCGTACTAGGGACAGCCCTTCTCAATATTCCTACGCGCACAGCGGATAGGGACCGAACTGTCTCACGACGTTCTAAACCCAGCTCGCGTACCGCTTTAATGGGCGAACAGCCCAACCCTTGGGACCGACTCCAGCCCCAGGATGCGACGAGCCGACATCGAGGTGCCAAACCATCCCGTCGATATGGACTCTTGGGGAAGATCAGCCTGTTATCCCCGGGGTACCTTTTATCCGTTGAGCGACGGCGCTTCCACAAGCCACCGCCGGATCACTAGTCCCGACTTTCGTCCCTGCTCGACCCGTCGGTCTCACAGTCAAGCTCCCTTGTGCACTTACACTCAACACCTGATTGCCAACCAGGCTGAGGGAACCTTTGGGCGCCTCCGTTACCCTTTGGGAGGCAACCGCCCCAGTTAAACTACCCATCAGACACTGTCCCTGATCCGGATCACGGACCGAGGTTAGACATCCAGCACGACCAGAGTGGTATTTCAACGGCGACTCCACAACCACTGGCGTGGCTGCTTCAAAGTCTCCCACCTATCCTACACAAGCCGAACCGAACACCAATATCAAACTGTAGTAAAGGTCCCGGGGTCTTTCCGTCCTGCTGCGCGAAACGAGCATCTTTACTCGTAGTGCAATTTCACCGGGCCTATGGTTGAGACAGTCGAGAAGTCGTTACGCCATTCGTGCAGGTCGGAACTTACCCGACAAGGAATTTCGCTACCTTAGGATGGTTATAGTTACCACCGCCGTTTACTGGCGCTTAAGTTCTCAGCTTCGCACACCCGAAAGTGCACTAACCGGTCCCCTTAACGTTCCAGCACCGGGCAGGCGTCAGTCCGTATACATCGCCTTACGGCTTCGCACGGACCTGTGTTTTTAGTAAACAGTCGCTTCTCGCTGGTCTCTGCGGCCACCCCCAGCTCACGGAGCAAGTCCGATCACCAGTGATGGCCCCCCTTCTCCCGAAGTTACGGGGGCATTTTGCCGAGTTCCTTAACCATAGTTCACCCGAACGCCTCGGTATTCTCTACCTGACCACCTGAGTCGGTTTAGGGTACGGGCCGCCATGAAACTCGCTAGAGGCTTTTCTCGACAGCATAGGATCATCCACTTCACCACAATCGGCTCGGCATCAGGTCTCAGCCTTAATGAGGGACGGATTTGCCTACCCCTCGGCCTACACCCTTACCCCGGGACAACCACCGCCCGGGCTGGACTACCTTCCTGCGTCACCCCATCGCTTACCTACTACAAGTCTGGTTCGTCGGCTCCACCACTTTCCTTTCCCCGAAGGGTCCGGAACGGCTTCACGGACTTAGCATCGCCTGATTCGATATTGGGCGTTTCAAAGCGGGTACCGGAATATCAACCGGTTGTCCATCGACTACGCCTGTCGGCCTCGCCTTAGGTCCCGACTTACCCTGGGCAGATCAGCTTGACCCAGGAACCCTTAGTCAATCGGCGCACACGTTTCTCACGTGTGTATCGCTACTCATGCCTGCATTCTCACTCGTGAACCGTCCACAACTAGCTTCCGCTGCTGCTTCACCCGGCACACGACGCTCCCCTACCCATCACAGCGGGCGTTGGCCCTATTGCTGCAATGACACGACTTCGGCGGTACGCTTGAGCCCCGCTACATTGTCGGCGCGGAATCACTTGACCAGTGAGCTATTACGCACTCTTTCAAGGGTGGCTGCTTCTAAGCCAACCTCCTGGTTGTCTCTGCGACTCCACATCCTTTCCCACTTAGCGTACGCTTAGGGGCCTTAGTCGATGCTCTGGGCTGTTTCCCTCTCGACCATGGAGCTTATCCCCCACAGTCTCACTGCCGTGCTCTCACTTACCGGCATTCGGAGTTTGGCTAAGGTCAGTAACCCGGTAGGGCCCATCGCCTATCCAGTGCTCTACCTCCGGCAAGAAACACACGACGCTGCACCTAAATGCATTTCGGGGAGAACCAGCTATCACGGAGTTTGATTGGCCTTTCACCCCTAACCACAGGTCATCCCCCAGGTTTTCAACCCTGGTGGGTTCGGTCCTCCACGAAGTCTTACCTCCGCTTCAACCTGCCCATGGCTAGATCACTCCGCTTCGGGTCTAGAGCGTGCAACTCAATCGCCCTATTCGGACTCGCTTTCGCTACGGCTTCCCCACACGGGTTAACCTCGCTACACACCGCTAACTCGCAGGCTCATTCTTCAAAAGGCACGCAGTCACGACTGTATGTGCAAGCACATACAGCGACGCTCCCACGGCTTGTAGGCACACGGTTTCAGGTACTATTTCACTCCGCTCCCGCGGTACTTTTCACCATTCCCTCACGGTACTATCCGCTATCGGTCACCAGGGAATATTTAGGCTTAGCGGGTGGTCCCGCCAGATTCACACGGGATTTCTCGGGCCCCGTGCTACTTGGGAGATTCTTAAGCAAGCCGCTGATGTTTCGTCTACGGGGGTCTTACCCTCTACGCCGGACCTTTCGCATGTCCTTCGACTACATCAACGGTTTCTGACTCGCCGACCGGCCGGCAGACCGATCAAAAGAATTCCCACAACCCCGCATGCGCAACCCCTGCCGGGTATCACACGCATACGGTTTGGCCTCATCCGGTTTCGCTCGCCACTACTCCCGGAATCACGGTTGTTTTCTCTTCCTGAGGGTACTGAGATGTTTCACTTCCCCTCGTTCCCTCCACACTGCCTATGTGTTCAGCAGTGGGTGACAGCCCATGACGACTGCCGGGTTTCCCCATTCGGACACCCCCGGATCAAAGCTCAGTTGGCAGCTCCCCGGGGCCTATCGCGGCCTCTCACGTCCTTCATCGGTTCCTGGTGCCAAGGCATCCACCGTGCGCCCTTAAAAACTTGGCCACAGATGCTCGCGTCCACTGTGTAGTTCTCAAACAACGACCAGCCACCCATCACCCCACCAGACAAGCTGGCGAGTTCACTGGGGCCGGCACTGAAGACATGACCTTACGGCCGTACCTTCAGGACCCAACAACGTGCCAAGCACGATCCCCTCCACTTCACTGTGTTCCACGCCGAAGCAGTACTTACAGAGAGTTTTGGAAACCGTGCCAACTAATCAACGTTCCACCCATGAGCTGACCGTGCAGAACGTTTGTCTGCAATCGGTACTGTGCTCCTTAGAAAGGAGGTGATCCAGCCGCACCTTCCGGTACGGCTACCTTGTTACGACTTCGTCCCAATCGCCAGTCCCACCTTCGACAGCTCCCTCCCTTACGGGTTGGGCCACCGGCTTCGGGTGTTACCGACTTTCGTGACGTGACGGGCGGTGTGTACAAGGCCCGGGAACGTATTCACCGCAGCAATGCTGATCTGCGATTACTAGCAACTCCGACTTCATGGGGTCGAGTTGCAGACCCCAATCCGAACTGAGACCGGCTTTTTGAGATTCGCTCCACCTCACGGTATCGCAGCTCATTGTACCGGCCATTGTAGCACGTGTGCAGCCCAAGACATAAGGGGCATGATGACTTGACGTCGTCCCCACCTTCCTCCGAGTTGACCCCGGCGGTCTCCTGTGAGTCCCCATCACCCCGAAGGGCATGCTGGCAACACAGGACAAGGGTTGCGCTCGTTGCGGGACTTAACCCAACATCTCACGACACGAGCTGACGACAGCCATGCACCACCTGTATACCGACCACAAGGGGGGCACTATCTCTAATGCTTTCCGGTATATGTCAAGCCTTGGTAAGGTTCTTCGCGTTGCGTCGAATTAAGCCACATGCTCCGCTGCTTGTGCGGGCCCCCGTCAATTCCTTTGAGTTTTAGCCTTGCGGCCGTACTCCCCAGGCGGGGAACTTAATGCGTTAGCTGCGGCACCGACGACGTGGAATGTCGCCAACACCTAGTTCCCAACGTTTACGGCGTGGACTACCAGGGTATCTAATCCTGTTCGCTCCCCACGCTTTCGCTCCTCAGCGTCAGTAATGGCCCAGAGATCCGCCTTCGCCACCGGTGTTCCTCCTGATATCTGCGCATTTCACCGCTACACCAGGAATTCCGATCTCCCCTACCACACTCTAGCTAGCCCGTATCGAATGCAGACCCGAGGTTAAGCCTCGGGCTTTCACATCCGACGTGACAAGCCGCCTACGAGCTCTTTACGCCCAATAATTCCGGACAACGCTTGCGCCCTACGTATTACCGCGGCTGCTGGCACGTAGTTAGCCGGCGCTTCTTCTGCAGGTACCGTCACTTTCGCTTCTTCCCTGCTGAAAGAGGTTTACAACCCGAAGGCCGTCATCCCTCACGCGGCGTCGCTGCATCAGGCTTTCGCCCATTGTGCAATATTCCCCACTGCTGCCTCCCGTAGGAGTCTGGGCCGTGTCTCAGTCCCAGTGTGGCCGGTCGCCCTCTCAGGCCGGCTACCCGTCGTCGCCTTGGTGGGCCATTACCCCACCAACAAGCTGATAGGCCGCGGGCTCATCCTTCACCGCCGGAGCTTTTAACCCCCACCCATGCAGGCAGGAGTATTATCCGGTATTAGACCCCGTTTCCAGGGCTTGTCCCAGAGTGAAGGGCAGATTGCCCACGTGTTACTCACCCGTTCGCCACTAATCCACCCCGAAGGGCTTCATCGTTCGACTTGCATGTGTTAAGCACGCCGCCAGCGTTCGTCCTGAGCCAGGATCAAACTCTCCATGAATGTTTACCCGTAATCGGGTGCACACGCACTTAGAGCGGGACGATCATGTCGGAATATGACCGACCGTCCACTGCGTCCTCGCTGTGTTGTTGCCTGCCCCGAAAGACAGGACTTTTTCAAAGGAACCTCATCCACCGAAGTGGACGGGGTATCAACTTCTGGCGTTGATTTTTGGCACGCTGTTGAGTTCTCAAGGAACGGACGCTTCCTTTGTACTCACCCTCTCGGGCTTTCCTCCGGGCTTTCGTTCTTCGTTCTTGCGTTTCCGACTCTATCAG